>CAWDAS010000013.1:0-939576 GCA_963800315.1 uncultured Actinomycetota bacterium | reverse complement strand
GAGGCTCACCGGGTGGGATGAAATGCAAGCCGACCTGGCCAGCTGTCCAGTCAGCCATTGCGCTGCATGCTAATTCGGGCCCGTTGTCACACCGCAGCACCGCCGGATAGGTACCCCGTTGGGCGGCCAGACGGTCCAGCTCGATGATCAGGTGCTCGCCGGTGATACTGCGCTCGACCATCCCGCCCAGGCATTCCCGGGTGTGCTCGTCGACGATCGAGACAATCTTGACCGGGCGGCCCTGGGTGGTCGAATCGAACTGGAAGTCGACCGCCCACACCCGATTGGGAGCATCGGCGATCACCTCGGGCGGCGCGGTCGAACTGCCCCGGCGCTTTCGCCGCCGCCGCTGCGGCACACGCAGCCCCTCGTCGCGCCAAAGCCGTTGAATCTTCTTGTGATTAATGATCCAGCCCTCGCCACGGGCATCGTGGTAAGCGGGCCGAAACCCTCGGCGGGGGTGATTCTTGGCGTAGGTACGCAGCCAGACCCGCAGCGCGGCGTCGGGGTCCTCAGGTGTCATCGAGGTGGGCTCGTGGCGCTGAGTGGCGCGGTGTTGCCCGGCCACGCGGCAGGCGAACCGTTCACTGACCCCCAGCACCCGCTGGAGATGACGAACAGCAGCCCTCCGGCGTTCCGGGCTTAGAAGTTTCCCCGCGCGATCTCCTTGAGCGCGGCCTTCTCCAACTCGGCATCGGCCAACAGCCGCTTAAGGGTGGTGTTTTCGCGTTCGAGATCCTTGAGACGTTTGGCGTCCTCGGCCTTCAGGCCACCGAACTGGTTACGCCACCGGTGATACGTCGCCTCCGAGATAACCAGTTCGCGGCATACCGCCGCGGTGTCCTTGCCCTCGGCTAACAGCCGATCAGCCGCTGTCAGCTTGCGCACAATCTGCTCGGGACTGTGCCGCTTCCTCGTCGCCATGATCTTATCGAGCCTTCCTGCCCACAACTGGGCCTAAGATTCTCATCAACCGTGGATCAATCAACCGGGGTCAGGCCAGGTGGGGTTCGGCTTCGGCGCCGATCGCCTTGGCATCGGGGACGTGCGGCCCAAGCGGGCGCGCATCCGCGGCGCCGAGCTCCCGTGACCACCGGCGACCGCTCGGTTTCGGATCCGGTCGGGTTCATCACGGACCTGGTCGTGGCGGTCGATGATCGGCTTGCACTCGGGCGGGCCAGGTCGGTCGTCACCAGCGTCGCGGGTGGGCGAGCGAAATCGCGGCGTCTGGCAGCGTTTCTTGCCGAGCGCCCAGCCGTGTTGACCGATGGGCGCTCTCCGGCGCCACGGGCCGTCGGCGACCTGCTGATCGCACTCCGAGACGCCGGTGCGGAGGTTTCGCCGCCGGTGTGCGCCGAGTGCGGAAAGCCGATGCGGACCCTCCAGCGTCGTGGTCAGGACTGGTACTGCGGGGCCTGCAGCCTGCGTCCGGCTCCCTGCGCGGCGTGCGGCCAGCTTCGGCATGTCTCGACGCGTGATCGCGCCGGAGGGCCCCGCTGCGCGCAATGCCCGGATCGCGACGACCGCGATCCGATCTCCGTCATCTGCGACGTGGTTGCCCGGCTTGATCCGACTACCGCTAGGCTGCCGCTCAATTTGCCCCTTCAGCCGCAGTTAGGTATCGAACCAGCGCACCCGTTGGGCGGCGACCGGCTCGTGCTTGCCCTTGACCGTGACATGCTCGAGTGGTCCCGCCGGTTCATCGAGGAACTGCGCGAGGCGTTCGGACACCATTACTTCGCCGCTGCGTGCGCACGATTGCAGCCGAGACGCGGTGTTCACGACATCACCGACAGCCGTGAAGTCGCTCACCGTGTCCTTGCCCCCGATGTTGCCGACGAACGCTTCGCCGTAGTCGAGGCCTATGCCGAGTTCCAGCACCGGGCCGTTGAAGCCTCCATAACCGAGCCCTTCGAGCAGCCGGCGGGCGTGGTCGAGCATGAGGGTCGCCACCGTGCGGCGGTCGACGTCGTCAGGCGACCAGGAGCAGCCGGCGACGTAGATGGGCAGGTACAGCGCCATGACCTCGTCGCCAATGAGCTTGTCGATCATGGCTTTCGGGAAGAGCACCTCCTCGGCAACGGCGTAGAAACGTCGCAAGACGGCACTCGCCTCCTGCGGCGTGATCGACTCCGAACGCGCGGTGAAGCCGCGCAGGTCTGCGAACAACACTCCGACCTCGGTCGTGATGCCGCCTGGCGGCGCCAGTTCGACACACGTCGCACACAGGGTCGGGTTCTTCCGCGAGGGCCGATAGCCGAGTGGTCGAACCAGCCGGCTACCGATGCCAGCGAACGGTGCGCCGCACATGCCGCAACGAGGACTGGCTGGTAGTGACCGCATCAGGCGGTGGGCGATCCGTGAGGTTTTCGTGGTAGAGAACTCGAAATAGGCCATCCAGTCTTCTGGCGCCAGTGGCTCGCCGGGTCGCTTTCCCGCGTGCTTGGCTAGGCCGCGCAAGGCCAGCCGCTGCCAGCCGGTCAGTCGCGCGTCGACGGTATCCTCGCCCACTTGTCCAGAATGTCCCATTTTCCGCTGACGAAGCCGGCAGTCGTAGAAAATGACCCCGACGTTCAGCGATCACTGACGATGGCGGCGTCGACGAGTTCGGCGAATTCACTTCATCCGCTGGGCCCACAACAACAAGCTGATCCGTGTCCGACTACGCGCCCACCGATGGACCGGCCCCACCCAGCCCCTCGATGACCAGCACCGCTGGAACGTTGCCCGACGTCTCCCGCACAGCAGCCTGAAACCGGAAGACCGCCTCGCTAGACTGCCCGCCCGTCTCTACGCACAGAACCCGGCCACCATTTGCCGAATGGCCATCGACACCATCAGCAACCAGGTCAGCCGGCACCTAGGCCCGGCACCCATCCAGCTGCCAGAGCCCGTCGCCGAGATCGCTCGATCGGTCGTCGCGAACAGCAAAGGCCAGGCAACAATCGGTTCTCTGACACCCTCGCCCTGGCTCCTCCCCGGAGGCCAGCCCGGACGGCCGATCAGCACATGCCAGCTCACACTCCGACTGAA
The DNA here is from genome assembly GCA_963800315.1 of uncultured Actinomycetota bacterium. Taxonomy (GTDB): domain Bacteria; phylum Actinomycetota; class Actinomycetes; order Mycobacteriales; family Mycobacteriaceae; genus Mycobacterium. The sequence continues at coordinate 936,543 of CAWDAS010000013.1, read as the reverse complement.
CCGCCTCGGGATCCGCCCCAACCAGGCCCGCAGCACCGCACTGTTCCAGCTCACCAGCGAGATCCCCGCCGCGATCCTCGCGCGCATACTCGGCGTCCACACCGACGTCGCCGTTTCCTGGCAGCGCCTGTCCGCAGGAGACTGGACCAATTACGCCGCCGAGATCAGCCAACGCCCGCCGTGGTCGTCGGGCATTCGGACAGTTCCAATATCCGACGTCACCATTTATTTGTGGCCCGATGCCGATGAGTTCACCCGCTCGGCAATCGGTGCGGAGATCGTGAAGCGGATGGATTCACTCGGAACTATTGCGTACCCAGTGCGTGCCGCGAAGGGCGGTGGCCGCCCTTCGCGGCACAGGTCAGAGGGTTAGCCGGCCTATACGTCGTAGTACAGCGCGAATTACGTTCAGGCAGTTGGCATCGCTTAGCTGTGACGGTTGCACGAGATAACCGCAGGTCACCGAGTTGGCTCTGACGGTAGCCGGAAGTCCCGAGAAAAACCGCTGCGTACTGACTGCGTACCGTCACGCCGGAAGCGCCGGACAGCCGAGCAGCCGCGCCAGCCACTCAAACCGCTCAGGCTCCCAAAACGACCCACACGCCAAACACGTACAACCCGTCTCCGACACCCGCAGCGCCCGTGTCCGCCTCCGCTCCCCGCTGTCATCGCGGCGGTACGCGAACGCTTCGCCACAGCGCGGACAAGGCTTGTGCAAGTAGACCCGCGGCGTCTCGTCCAACAGCTCGCACGCAGCCGACGCCCACCGCTCCAGCCGGTCGCAATACCCCGCGATCAGATCGCAGTCCATCGGCCGCCAGCCACGCGCGGCCAGCGCGTGCAACCTGTCCACCGTGCCCTTACCGTGCGGCTCCCACCCGGCCACCGTCACGTCGACCTCGATCAGCCAAGCCAGCGCGGTGACACTGCACGGCAACCGCGAGCGCTGGGTCCGACGGCCACGCCGCACCGGCTGGCCGCGCAGGGCCGCACGCAGACGCACGTACAGCGGGTCAGACCACCGGCACCTACCGTCGACCCACGCCGGCAGCGGGTCGGCCAGCGCGTGCACCGCGTCGCCCAGCCGGCGGGCGGCCAACGGCAAAGGACCGTCTGCGGAGATTGTCACCAGTTGAGCAGGTTACTCCGGAACCGGACTCCGGTCCGGTTCCACGCCACCGAGCTGTAACAGATTCCCTTGCCAAGCAGCTAGCGGCCGCGAGTGCTTATCCGACGGAGCGCGCGTTGCGCTTGTCGATAAAATCCGCCCACGACACGACGTCGGGGTGCTGCTTGAGCAGAGCCCTGCGCTGGCGCTCGGTCATGCCGCCCCAGACGCCGAACTCAACCCTGTTGTCGAGCGCCTCCGCCGCGCACTCCTGCCACACAGGGCAGCGACGGCACATAACCGCAGCCTCACGTTGTTTGGCCCCCCGCACAAACATTTGATCGGGGTCTGTTTCTCGACAAAGCGCTTTCGAGGCCCAAGCGCGATCGTCCGCGGCCACGGGGCTCGGAGCGCTATGCGCGGGCACAAGACTTACGGGCCGCCCGGCCCGTCTATTTGCTGACAACGAGGTATCCTTCGTACCGGCCGCATCTATGGCGACCGCCTACCCTGATGCTGGGATGTGCGCCACATCGGCCCGTACGTGTGACTTGGATCCCGGCGGCCTAAGTTAAGCGATTCGGTATCGATCGTGCAAATTACTGGTGACGCGGCGGGGAAGTACCTGGTGGAGCCGGGGACCTCCCAAGGGGCGCGTTCACAGCGACTTCACAGCTGTGGATTTTCGGCTGTGGGGAGAGATCGGTAGCAAGTGCGAGGAATGCCGCGGCGCGCCAGCAAACGGGCCATACCCCACCGTGTGCATCTGACCTGTGGAAATTTCACTGTGTGTGCAAACCGGCAATGCCTGGGAATGCCGCGCGGGCGGTCAGTCGGGGTCACCGCCCCACCCGGTCATCACGACCGTAAGGGCAAGGGAATCGAGGGAGTTTCAGGCCGCGGGAGTCACGACGGATTCGCCACAACCGGCGCTGGACGCCACCTCCTCGATCAATTGTGTTGTGAGCCGCTCGAATTGGCAGTCGCGGCAGCACACCACATCAATCCCGGGAAACCGCCGAATTTCAGCAGTTGCGTTGGTGACCACGCGTTGGCAGTGACCGCATTTCAGATACGCGGCAGCGGGCTCGCCGATGGGGTCTCCAACGAGATGGAAAGAGGGGGTCATGACTCCATCATTCGTTGCGCCCCTTGTCGTCTGCTGAGAGGCAAGGTAGCAATCTACGAAGAACTTGTTAGGAATCTGCTAAGTGTCGGCGCGGAGAACGCGCCCTCCGCCCAAGCCGGTCACCACGTCCGTGAGTGGTGTATCGGCGGTTGCCGCTTGCGATTGCGGGCAAGGTTGCACTTCCAGTGCGCCGGCAAGAGTAAGCCGCGGTTGTCGCCGCCTTTGCCTACCGGCTCAACGTGGTCTGAAGTCCAGGACATCGGGTGGGGCCAGGTCAGCTCCTGGTCGATGGGCAGATGGCATCGCCAACAGACATCGCCTTCGCGCTTCAGCCGTGCCCGGCGACGCTGATAGGTGCGGTCGGATGTTCTCGACGTGGCGGTCAGCTTCCAGGTCCGAGGATGGTGAACTTGCCGATCCGCTCCGGACGCACGACGATGTGCCCGAATCTCCATGTGGCTCTTAGTCCTACGCCGTCGCTGCCAAAGAACGCGTGCTCTGATGTGGCGGTCTGCACGCTGCCGGCTGCGGTGACGATGGCGCTGCGGTCGACGATCACACCGGAGTAGTCGGTCATGCCTCTGTTGACGTAGACGGGCAGGCTGAACAACATCTGCTGTGCGTCGCTGGTGCCGGCACCCAACAGGGTTGCGTTGTAGTCGGTTCCGATCTTCAGCTTGCGGATCTCCGACCAGCCGAGCGGGTCGACCACGATAGCCGTCGGGACCGCCAGGTTGTCTTCCAGCGTGGCGATCAGGTCGGAGATGACGTCCAGGTCGGAGGCGACTTCGCCACCTTCCACAACATCGGTGACGTTGAGCAGCCCGGCCATGGGTGCGACCGCTGGGCCTACGGGTGCGGGCTCGGCCAGGAACGCGACGTCGGACCTTCGCACGATGGCCCTGTTGACGGACATTGCCAACTGGTCGGGGGTTCCGCCTTGGTAGTACTGCTCGCGGCTCAACCTGACCAGCTGCGTCAATTTTGCGGTGTGGATGGTGACCTCGTTCAGACCCGGTTGGGCTTCATCGAGATCAGCACCTTCGGCCTTGAATACGGCGGTGGCGTCGTCGATGTAGCCGACGTGCACGCTGGGTTCGTCGCCCTCGACGGCGCCTGCCACGGTGGACAACTGCAGGATCAGGGCTTCGGGTATGACGTCGACGGGGCTGAACTCGAACAGGTCGGGCCGGAAGGCCGGCGCCGACGTGGCGGTGGTATGGGTGAATGCCATTGTGGTGACTCACATTCTGCGGCAGTGATGGCCGCGCGAAGTTACAAGTTGCTTGTAAGTCGCGGCGACCACCTGGGTACTGCCGGTCACGTCACCTGGACGATGGTTGTGATTCTACTGCTCCCGCTGGCTGCGGGGAACGAATGCGGCCCGCCAGCCGTCGTGGCGCGGTTGTGGCGGCACGGCACCGGAACGCAGCCCGGTCCGCACCGGTTTGTGGGTGTCGATGCCGAGTTCGGTCTTGGCCTTGGCGACGGCCTGGGTGACCTTCTCCGGGTCGACAACGCCGTTGTCGTCGAGGAGCTCCGGCAGTTGGGTTCCCGACGCCCACAGCGCTTTGCACGAGTCCACCCGCACGGCGATCGGTGCCGTGATCACAGAGCGGATGGCTTCGCTCGAATCTACTGCGTACCCACTGCGTACTGAGGGGCCGAGTCCGCGACGTCGCCGCAAGTCAGCGCGTTAGCTGGCCTACACGTCGTAGTAGAGCGCGAACTCGTAGGGGTGCGGCCGAATCTGAACGGGCAGGATCTCGTTCTCGCGCTTGAAGCTGATCCACGTCTCGATCAGGTCGGGCGTGAAAACGCCTCCCTCGGTGAGGTATTCGTGGTCTTCTTCCAAACGGTCGATCACCGCAGACAGCTGGGTGGGCGCCTGCGGGATGTTGGCGGCCTCCTCGGGCGGCAGCTCGTAGAGGTCCTTGTCGACCGGGGCCTGCGGCTCGATCTTGTTCTTGATGCCGTCCAGGCCGGCCATCAGCATGGCCGAGAACGCCAGGTACGGGTTGCCCGACGAGTCGGGGCAGCGGAACTCCAGCCGCTTGGCCTTGGGGTTGCTGCCGGTGATCGGGATGCGCACACACGCCGAGCGGTTGCGCTGGCTGTAGACCAGGTTGATCGGCGCCTCGAAACCGGGGACCAGCCGCTTGTAGGAGTTCACCGTCGGGTTGGTGAAGGCCAGCAGCGACGGCGCGTGGTGCAGTAACCCGCCGATGTAGTGGCGGGCGGTGTCCGACAGGCCGGCGTAGCCCGTCTCGTCGTACATCAACGGGCTGCCGTCCTTCCACAGCGACTGGTGGGTGTGCATGCCGGAGCCGTTGTCGCCGAACAGCGGCTTGGGCATGAACGTGACGGTCTTGCCGTTTTGCCATGCGGTGTTCTTGACGATGTACTTGTAGAGCATCATGTCGTCGGCCGCGTGCAGCAGCGTGTTGAACTTGTAGTTGATCTCGGCCTGGCCGCCGGTGCCCACCTCGTGGTGGCCCTTCTCCAGGCTGAATCCGACCTTGATCAGGTTGGACAGCATCTTGTCGCGCAGGTCGACGTAATGGTCGACGGGGGCGACCGGGAAGTACCCGCCCTTGGGCCGGACCTTGTAGCCGCAGGTTGGGGCTGCCGTCGAGTCTCGGTCGGCGAGCCGGTGTTCCACCAGCCCGAGATCGCATCGATCTCGTAGAACGAGCCGTTGGTGCGCGAGTCGAAGCTGATCGAGTCGAAGATGTAGAACTCGGCCTCGGCGCCGAAGTAGGCGGTGTCGGCCACCCCGGTGCTGATCAGATAGTTCTCGGCCTTGCGGGCGATGTTGCGCGGGTCGCGCGAATATGGCTCGAGGGTGAACGGATCATGCACGAAGAAGTTCATGTTCAGCGCCTTGGATTCGCGGAACAGGTCGATGCGCGCGGTGGCGGGATCGGGAAGGAGCAGCATGTCGGATTCGTGGATCGATTGGAACCCGCGAATCGACGAGCCGTCGAAGGCCAAGCCGTCCTCGAAGACGCTCTCGTCGAAAAACGAAACCGGAATCGTGAAGTGCTGCATGATGCCTGGCAGGTCACAGAACCGGACGTCGACAAACTCGACGTTCTCGTCCTTGACGAGTTTGAAGACGTCGTCGGGCGTCATTTCCGTCACAGAATGCTCCTTTACTTGGTGAGATCCGCGGCCTGACGCTATGAAGCTGATGTTGCCCGTCAGTCAACCCCGTGTTGCGCGCACGTTACGCGACCATGCCGTCCGCGGAAGAGGTTGGGTCGGCGGCGGGCTCTATTGTGGGGCCATGGACCGCAAGATCGTATCTGGTCCGGTGCCCACACGCACCGTTCTTTCCCGCTTCCGGAGCGAGCCGGTGACGGAGCCGACCCCGGGCGCCGGTCGATGACGCCGGGATCGCGGTCCGCATACCCCGGCGAGCGGCTCGGGTTGCCGGAGGGCGGGCCGGGGTCGCTGGCGCCGCTGAGCCGCCGGCTGGGCGCGCTGGTGATCGACTGGCTGATCTCCTACGGCCTGGCGGCGCTGGCCCTGCGGTTCGGCGTGTTCTCCGAGCAGGCGTTGGCGACCGCGGTGTTGGTGATCTGGTTCGTGCTCGGCGTGGTGGCGCTGCGGTTGTTCAGCTTCACGCCCGGCCAGTTGGCGCTGGGGCTGCAGGTGGCGACGGTGGACGGCCGGGTGCCGGTCGGCATCGGCCGGGCGGTGGTGCGGGGCCTGCTGGTCGGGACGGTCGTCCCGGCGTTGTTCACCGACTTCGACGGGCGCGGCCTGCAGGATCGGTTGACCGGAACGGCGGTGGTGCGGCGCTGAAGCCGATGGCGGCGACCCCCAGCGCCCGGCTTCGCCGCGCTTGCGATCGCCGCTGAAGCCGAAGCTGAAGCTACTTGCGGCGAACCGTGCGCTGGACGCCGCGCATCTTGCCGGCGTTGGGTAGCGGTCCCTTCGGCATGACTGCGGCGCCGGCGCGCGATCCCAGCGCGGCCAACCGCGACTCGAGCGCGTCCAATTGTTTGACGGTGATGTTGGCCGGCAGCCGGGTGAGGTGGCGCTCCAGTTTGGCCAGCGGAACCTCACCCTCGCCGTTGCCCACCATGAGGTCATAGATCGGCACGTCGCCGATGACCCGCGCGGTGCGCTTCTTCTCCTGGGCCAGCAGCGGTTTGACCCGGGCCGCCGCTCCTTCGCCGACCAAGATCACGCCCGGCCGGCCGATGACCCGGTGCACCGCGTCGAAATGCCCGGTCGCGGCCACGCCCGGGGTCACCCGCCACTTGCCGCGCAGGTTGTCCAGCGCCCACGCCGCCGCGCCGGTTTGGCCTTCGGCTTTGCGGTAGACCGATTTTTGGGCGCGGCGACCGAAGATGATGAACGTGACCAGCCCGCCCAGCAGCACGCCGAACGGGATGATCGTGATCATGGTCAGTCCGCCGGCCCACACTCCGACCGCCACGGAGACGCCCACGATCAGCACGAAAGCGCCGATCATGTACGGCAGCAGTCGCTTGTCCTCCTGGCGCTGAATGTTGAACGCCTGCCACAACTGGGCGCGGCGCTCCTTGGCGGCGGCCTTGCGGGTGGCCTGCGCCTGTGCCCGGGCGGCCTTGTTCTCAGCGGCAGTGCGGGGTTTAGCCATAATCACCAAGGATACGGACGGGCGGATTTAACTGCGGAGCCCAGGCTCCGCGTCCGCGGCGCGGGTGCGCGCGGCCTGCTCGTAGAGCCGTCCGGCCCGGTACGACGACCTCACCAGCGGCCCGGCCAGCACCCCGGAAAAGCCCAGCCCCTCGGCGTGCCGCGCGAACTCGACGAACTCCTCCGGCCGCACCCAGCGCTCGACCGGGTGGTGACGCGTGGACGGACGTAGGTATTGGGTGATCGTGACAATGTCGCAGCCGGCGTCACGCAGGTCGGCCAGGGCGGTGCGCACCTCGTGCGCGGTTTCCCCCAGGCCGAGGATGAGGTTGCTCTTGGTGACCAGCCCGAAGTCGCGCGCCGCGGTGAGCACGCGCAGGCTGCGCGGGTAGGTGAACGCGGGCCGGATGCGCTTGAAGATGCGCGGCACGGTTTCGACGTTGTGCGCCAACACTTCCGGACGTGACGCGAAGACCTGCGCGAGCCGGGCGGGCTCGCCGTTGAAGTCGGGGATCAACAGTTCGACGCCGGTCGATGGGTTGAGCTCTTTGATCGCGCGCACCGTCTCGGCGTACAGCCACGCCCCGCCGTCGGGCAGGTCATCGCGGGCCACCCCGGTGACCGTGGCGTAGCGCAGCTCCATGATCCGCACGCTGTCGGCGACCCGCCGCGGCTCGTCGCGGTCCAGCGCGGCGGGCTTTCCGGTGTCGATCTGGCAGAAGTCGCAGCGGCGGGTGCACTGGTCGCCGCCGATCAGGAAGGTGGCTTCCCGGTCCTCCCAGCATTCGTAGATGTTGGGGCAGCCGGCCTCCTCGCAGACCGTGTGCAGACCCTCCCGGCGGACCAGGCTCTTGAGCTCGGTGTACTCCGGCCCCATCCGGGCCCGGACCCGGATCCACGGGGGCTTGCGCTCGATCGGGGTCTGCGCGTTGCGCACCTCCAGCCGCAGCAACCTCCGGCCCGGCGGAGCCGCCGCGGCGGCGACATCGGGCTCGGGTGCGACAGTCACAGCGCCGATGCTACGCGGGCGACGGGATGTTCCCGCACCGGCAGGGCGCCGTCCAGGGCAGCGCGGACGGCCTCGGCGACCGCCGCCCGGACGTCGTCGACGGCTACCGCGCGGTGCAGCTCGGCGGACAACGACGTCACACCGGCATCGCTGATGCCGCACGGCACGATCGCGGCGAATGCGCCCAGGTCGCAGTCGCAGTTGAGCGCGAACCCGTGCAGTGTGGTCGCGCGCGACACCCGCACGCCGATCGCGGCCACCTTGCGGTCGGGCCGCCCGGCGCCGCCCGGCACCCATACCCCGGACCGGCCCTCGACCCGCATCGTCTCCAGGCCCACGTCGGCGCACACCGTGATCAGCGCCTCCTCCAGCCGCCGGACGTAGTTGACCACGTCGAGCGGTTCGGCCAGGCCGATGATCGGATAGCCGACCAACTGGCCGGGGCCATGCCAGGTGATCTTGCCGCCACGGTCGGTGTCAACGACCGGTGTGCCCTGAACGGCTGGGTCGGGTCGTTCGTGCGGTTCGGTCCGTCGCCCCGCGGTGTAGACCGGCGGGTGCTCCAGCAGCAGCAGCGTGTCGGTGCCGCCGGCGACCCGGGCGTCGGCCAGGTCGCGCTGCAGCCGCCAGGCGGCCCGGTAGTCGACGACGCCCAGCTGGCGGACGTCGACCGCGGACGCACTCGACCGGATGGAACCCGTCACGGGGACGAGGTTACCCGTGGCTTTGGGGCCGGGCGCCGAGTCCCTGCCGCAGGTCACGTCACCGGGCTGGCGGGGCTAGTCGTGGTCACGCCCCGCGGTCGCGTAGCTGAGCGCCTCACCAATGGTGTTGTGGTGGAACTGGAAGCCGGCCCGCTCCAGCGCGGACGGAATGGCCCGCTGACCGATGAGCAGGCCCTCGTCGGCGAACTCGCCGAGCGCGGCGCGGGCCGCGAAACCGGGCAGCGTCAACGGGGTTGGGCGGTTGACCGCCCGCCCGAACGCGGTGGTGAACTCGGCGTTGGTGACCGGTGCCGGTCCGGTCATGTTCACCGGGCCCGACAGCGACGGCTCTGAGATGGCGAACAACAGCGCTCGCACCTCGTCTTCGAGGCTGATCCACGACATGTATTGCCGGCCGCTGCCCAACCGGGCGCCGAGGCCCGACCTGAAGAGCGGCCGCAACCGGCCGAGCGCGCCGCCGGCGGGGGACAGCACCAGGCCGGTGCGGGCCAGCACCACCCGGGTGCCGCCGTATTGGGCAGGCAGCGTTGCCGCTTCCCAGTCCTGGCACAGCTGAGCCAGGAAACCGGTTCCCGCGCGGCCGTTTTCGTCGACCACCCGGTCCTTGCTGTTGCCGTAGTAGCCGACCGCGCTGGAGTTGACCAGGGTTTCCACTCCCGCGTCGGCGACGGCGTGAGCCAACACCTCGGTCGGAGCGAGGCGGCTGTCCCGCAGGCTCTGTTTGAAGGCGCCCGACCATCGACGCTGGCCGATGTTGACCCCGCACAGGTTGACGACGGCGTGCACTTCGCCCAGCGCGTCGATATCGACTTCGCCGCTCTGTGGATTCCAGTGCAACTCGTCGGGGTTCGCCGGTGCCCGGCGCACGATGCGCAACACCCGGTGGTCGGCAGCGCGGAGCGCGGCGGCCAACGCGGAGCCGATCAGGCCGGACGAACCCGCGATGGCGATGACGGCCTTATGACCAGCTCGAGCCACGGTTTTCGAAGTCCTTCTAAAGACCCAAGTCGGCCTCGAACGCTCCCTCTTCGAGCCGTTGCTTGATGGTGGTCAGGAAACGCCCGGCATCGGCGCCGTCGATCAGGCGATGGTCGTAGGTCAGCGGGAGATAGCACACCGAGCGGACCCCGATCGATTCGTTGCCGAATTCGTCGACGATCACCCGCGGCCGCTTGACGATGGCCCCGGTGCCCAGCATGGCGGCCTGCGGCGGCACCAGGATGGGGGTGTCGAACAACGCGCCCTGGCTGCCGATGTTGGTGATGGTGAACGTGCCCCCGGACAACTCGTCGGGCTTCAAGTCGCCCGACCGGGCCCGCGCGGCGATGTCGGCGATCGCCCTGGCCAGTCCGGCCAGCGACAAGTCGCCGGCGTTGTGGATGATGGGGGAGAGCAAGCCCTGCTCGGTGTCGACGGCGAAGCCGAGGTGCTCGGCGTCGTAGTAGGTGATCTCCTTGGTGTCCTCGTTGTAGCTGGCGTTGATGTTGGGATGAACCTTCAGGGCGTCGATCACGGCCCTGGCGATGAACGGCAGGAAGGTCAGGTTCACCCCCTCGCGCTCGGCGAAAGCGGCCTTGGCCCTGGCCCGCAGCCCGACGATCCGGGTCATGTCGACCTCATGGGTCTGGGTGAGCTGGGCCGTGGCCTGCAGCGATTCCCGCGTCTTGGCGGCGGTGAGCTGCCGGATCCGGCTGGCCTTTTGCGTGGTGCCCCGCAGGTGCGCCAGCGCCGGCGCCGGCGTGGGGGTGGCCGGGGGAGCCGGCGCGGCGGCGGCGGGGGCCGGTCCGGGCGCGGGCGCCTTTTCGGCCTGCTGCCGTTGCCGTTGCTTTTGCTCGACCGCGGCGAGCACGTCTTGCTTGCGGATGCGGCCGCCCACCCCGGTTCCGATGACCTCGGCCAGGTCGATGTTGTTTTCGGTGGCCAGTTTGCGCACCAGCGGGGTCACGTACGGCACGCCGTTCGTGCCCGAGCCGCCGGACTCCGCGGCGGGCTGCGCCGCCACGGGTTGCGGTTTCGGCGCCGGCTGCGGCCTGGGCTCCGGCGCGGGGGCCGGTTTGGCTGCGGGCTCCGGTTGCGCCTGGGCCTTGGGTTGGGGAGCCGGTTCCGGCTTGGGTTCGGGTTTGGGCGCGGGCGGGGGTTCGGTGGCGGCGGGAGCGCCGGCGTCGGAACCGGCGCCGATCCGGGCCAGCTCACCGCCCACCGGCACGGTGGCGTCCTCGTCGGCGGTGATGCTGATCAGGACGCCGGCCACCGGGGAGGGAATTTCCGTGTCGACCTTGTCGGTGGACACTTCCACCAGCGGCTCGTCGACCTGAACCGAATCGCCGATCTTCTTGAGCCAGCGGGTCACGGTGCCCTCGGCCACGGATTCGCCGAGCTCCGGCATCAGCACCGGGGTCGCGGCCCCGCCGTCGGAATGCGCGGCGGGCTCGGGTTCCGGCTGGGCCGGGGGCGCGGGTTGGGGCTCCGGCTGGGCCGGCGGCGCGGAGTCGGCCTCGGGTTGCGGTTGGCTTGGCGCCTGAGCGGGTGCCGCCGAAGCCTCGGAGCCGCCGCCGGCCCCCTCGGCGGAGTCGCCGATGATGGCCAGTTCCCCGCCCACCTCGACGGTGTCGTCCTCCTGGGCGACGATCTTGCTCAGCACACCCGCGGCCGGCGAGGGGATCTCGGTGTCGACCTTGTCGGTGGACACCTCGACGAGCGGCTCGTCGAGTTCGACCGTGTCGCCTTCCTGCTTGAGCCAGCGGGTGACCGTCCCCTCGGTGACGCTCTCACCGAGTGCCGGCATCTGGACGGAGAAGGCCATCTCTATTGACTCCTCGATTGCTCGTGGGTCGGCGCAGGTCGACTCTGGCTTACCACACCGGGGTGTACCGCACGTGGAACCGAGTCAATGTCAAAACTATCCTGTCATTGCCTTGGCATCGGCACACAGCCAGGGCGAATCGCGTTCGAATGCCCGAGTAGGCCCTTGGCGCTCTGCTACGGTGTGGCGACCCCCACAGCAAACCGGGGGTGGGGGAGGAACGATGCCGACAATTCAACAGGTGCCCAAGTTACGCCAGCAGTTCGCCGAGAGCGCGGACGGCGTGCGCATTGCGGTCTATGAAGAGGGCAAACCCGACGGGCCCGCCGTCGTGCTGGTGCACGGCTTCCCCGATTCGCACGTGTTGTGGGACGGCGTCGTCCCGTTGCTGGCCGACCGGTTCCGCATCATCCGCTACGACAACCGCGGGGTCGGCCTGTCCTCGGTGCCCAAGCCGGTGTCCGCGTACGCGATGGCGCGTTACGCCGACGACTTCGCCGCGGTAATCCGCGAGCTGAGCCCGGACCGGCCGGTGCATGTGCTGGCCCACGACTGGGGTTCGGTCGGCGTGTGGGAGTACTTGAGCCGGGCAGGCGCCCGCGACCGCGTCGCCTCCTTCACGTCGGTCTCCGGGCCCAGTCAGGACCAACTGGTCGACTACATCTTCAGCGGCCTGCGGCGGCCCTGGCGCCCGCGTGCCTTCGCTCGCGCGATCAGCCAGGCGCTGCGGCTGACCTACATGGTCTTCTTCTCGATACCGGTGCTCGCGCCGCTGTTCCTGCGGCTGACGCTGTCGGTGCCGGCGCTGCGCCGCAACGCTGTCGACAACATCCCGGTGGACCGGATCCATCACTCGGCCAACCTGGCACGGGATGCCGCCCGTGCGGTGAAGACCTACCCCGCCAACTACTTCCGATCGTTTCGGCGGCGGCCCGTGCCGGTGGTCGACGTGCCGGTGCAGCTGATCGTCAACACCCAAGACAAATATGTGCGGCCATACGGATACGACCACACGCCGCGCTGGGTGCCGCAGCTGTGGCGCCGCGACATCAAAGCCGGTCACTTCTCACCGATGTCGCACCCGCAGGTGATGGCGGCGGCCGTGCGCGAGTTCGCCGACCTGGCCGACGGCAAGCCGCCCAGCCGGGCGCTGCTGCGCGCGCAGATCGGGCGTCCCCGCGGCGAGTTCGGCGACACGCTGGTCGTGGTCACCGGCGCCGGCAGCGGCATCGGACGCGAGACCGCGCTCGCGTTCGCCGCACGCGGCGCCGAGGTGGTGGTCAGCGACATCGACGACGTCACCGTCAAGGAGACCGCCGAGGAGATCGCCGCCCGCGGTGGTGTCGCACATGCTTATGTCGCTCGACGTGGCCAACGCCGATGCGGTCGAGGCGTTCGCGGCGAAGGTCAGTGCCGAGCACGGCGTCGCCCGACATCGTGGTCAACAACGCCGGCATTGGGCAGGCGGGCGGGTTCCTGGATACCCCTGCCGCGCAGTTCGATCGGGTGCTCGACATCAATCTCGGCGGCGTGGTGAACGGCTGCCGGTCATTCGGCCGCCGGTTGGTCGAACGCGGCACCGGCGGGCACATCGTCAACGTGTCCTCGATGGCCGCCTACGCCCCGCTGCAGTCGCTGAACGCCTACTGCACGTCGAAGGCGGCGACGTACATGTTCTCTGACTGCCTGCGCGCCGAACTCGACGCCGCCGGGGTCGGGGCTGACCACGATCTGCCCCGGCGTCATCGACACGAACATCATCAACGCCACCCGCTTCGACGCGCCCGCGGGCAAGGACGAGGAGCAGGTCGACGGCCGGCGGGGACAGCTGGGCAAGATGTTCGCGCTCCGGCACTATGGTCCGGACAAGGTCGCCAACGCGATCTTGTCGTCGGTCAAGAAGAAGCAAGCCGATCCGCCCGGTCGCGCCGGAAGCCTATGCGCTGTACGGCATTTCCCGCGTGGCTCCGCAGGCACTGCGCAATGCCGCGCGGATGCGGGTGATCTAGCCTCGATCAGCTGCCCGACCGCGGCGCGCCCTGGCGGGCCGCCAGCAGCGCCCCGGCGACCGCGATGAGCCCCAGCACCGCCACCGGTATGGACCATGCGCGCCGGCTGCCGACCGCCGACTGGCATTTCGCCACGTAATCGGTGTGCGGGACAACCTGGTTGAGGATCGGAATGTTGGCCACGCCGTTGTCGTTGGCGCTTCTGGCCGCCGAGAGGTCCGTCGCGATGCCGTTCCCGCAGCCGATCGAATGACCCCCGGAGCCGTTGGAGCCGTCCGACACCGACACCGGCACCAGCAGCCCGATCACACCGGCCAGCAACAGCACGGCACCCACCGCGATGATCAACCGTCGCACCGTCACGATGCCGCCCTCCTCGTCAAGGATCTAGACCAGGTTAGCCGCTGGGGGTGGTCGGTAAACCCGACGTTGACCGGATACAGCGCCTCGTTCCGCGGGTATCCGTCGGCCGGTAGCCGAGATGCGAAAGGACCTGAAGTGATCACTGCGACGCGCGACGTGGCACGCCCCTTGCCAGCGGGTTTGGGATGTGATGGCCGACGGGTGGACTTACACCCAGTGGGTGGTGGGCAACAGCCGGACGCGCGCCGTCGACCCGGACTGGCCGGAGCCGGGCTCCTCCATCAGGCACTCGGTCGGCGGCTGGCCGTTGGTGATCAACGACGCGACGGTGGTGGAACGCTGCGATCCGCCGCACCAACTGGTGCTGCGCGCCCGGCTCGGGTCGCTGGGCGCCGCGCGGATAACGATGCGGCTGCACGAGACCCCGCAGGGCTGCCGGGTCGAGATGATCGAGGTGCCCGTGCAGGGAGCGGTGGGGCTCATCCCGGATCGCATCGCGCTGGCCGCGTTCTACCCCCGTAACCGCGAGTGCCTGTTGCGGCTGGCGGCCCTGGCGGAGCGCCTGGAGCCGAGCCAGGTGAAGTGACGTGCGGGGCACCGCCGACGCCGCTGATGCCATAGTCATCGGAGCGGGACACCACGGGCTGGTCGCCGCGTCGATGCTGGCCGACGCGGGATGGGACGTGCTGGTGCTCGAAGCCCAGCCCGAGCCGGGCGGCGCGGTGCGCAGCGCCGAGTTGACACCGGGCTACGTCACCGACCTGTTCAGCTCCTACTACCCGATGACGGTGGCCTCACCGGCCATGGCGGCGCTGCACCTGGAGGACCACGGGCTGCGCTGGTCGCACGCGCCCGCGGTGGTGGGCCATCCGCGCAGCGGGACCGACGACGACCCGCCCATCCTCTACCGCGATCCCGCCCGCACCGCGACGGAATTGGCACGCCGCGAGCCTTCCGACGGCGAAAACTGGTGGCGCGTCGTGGAATTGTGGCAGAAAATCAAATCGCCCCTGCTCGATGCCATGCTGGCGCCGTTTCCACCGGTGCGCCCCATGATCGGGCTGCTGCGCAGACTCGGCACCTCGGATGCGGTCCGGCTCGCGCGCCTGCTGGTGCAGCCCGCCAACACGATGGCGGACCAGTTGTTCGATGGCGAGGCGCCGCGGGTCCTGTTGCTGGGCAACGCGATGCACGCCGACGTGCCGCCGGACGCGCCCGGCAGCGGCGCCATGGGCTTTCTGATGACGATGCTCGGGCAGGACTGCGGCTGGCCGGTCCCCGTCGGGGGGTCCGGTCAACTGACGGCGGCTCTGGTGGCGCGTGCCCGGTGGGCCGGCGCGCAGATCGAGTGCGATCAGAACGTTTCCCGCATCCAGGTGCGGGGAGGCCGGGCGGTCGGGGTCGCGACCACCGCGGGGCGCACGGTGTCGGCGCGCCGGGCGATCGTGGCCGACGTGACCGCGCCGCGCCTGTTCTGCGACATGCTGCCCGCGGACGCGGTACCGGCCAAGCTGCGTTCGCGAACTTGAGCACTACATCTGGGATCCGCCGGTGGTGAAGGTCAACTACGCGCTGAGCGAGCGCATCCCGTGGCGGTCGAAAAGCCTAAACAGCGCGGGCACCGTGCATTTGGGAGCCGACGGCGACGGGCTAGTGCGCTGGATGGCCGACCTGAACACCCGGGTCGTGCCCGAGCACCCGTTCATGCTGCTGGGGCAGACCACCACGGCCGACCCGAGCAGATCGCCGCGCGGCACCGAAAGTGTCTGGGCCTACACGCATTTGCCGCGCAATGTGGCCGATGACGGCTCGGCCGAGCGGCTCGCCGACGTCGGTGGACCAGGTCATCGAGGAGCACGCGCCGGGTTTCGGTTCGCGGGTCATCGACCGGTTCGTGCAACGGCCGTCCGACCTGGAGGCCAGCGACGCCAATTTGCACCTGGGTGCGCTCAACGGCGGAACCGCGCAGCTGCAGCAGATGCTGATGTTTCGCCCGGCGCCCGGGATGGGGCGGGCCGAAACCCCGGTGGAGGGGCTGTATCTGGGCAGCGCGTCGGCCACCCCGGGAGGTTCGGTGCACGGCGCCTGCGGGCGCAACGCGGCGAACGCCGCGCTGGCCGCCCACGGCGTCACCGGCTGGCCCCGCCGCGCGGTGCGGCGCGCGGTGGTCTCGCTGCTGACCAGATAGCGACGGCTCGCTCTCCGACCGTCGAGTGCCACGCTAGCGTGACACTCGACGGTCGGCGCCACGCTAGCGTGACGCTCGCAAGCGGGCGGTGCCCCCAGCTCGGCGGGTGGCCGGCGGCTCGGCGGTTTGCTAACCGTTTTCGGCGATGTCTTCCAGCACCGCGAACATGGTGCGGGTCGGCACGCCGCTGGCGCCCTTGGGCGTGTATCCCCACGGGCTGCCGGTGTTATAGGCCGGGCCGGCCACGTCGATGTGGGCCCAGCCCACCCCGTCGGCGACGAATTCGCGCAAGAATATCCCGGCTACCAGCATGCCGGCGAAGCGCTGACCGCTGACGTTGGCCAGGTCGGCCACCGTGGACTTGAGGTCTTCCTTGAGCTCTTCGGGCAGCGGCATCGGCCACCCGTTCTCGCCGACCCGCTGCGAGATCGCGGCGACCCGGTCGCGGAACTCCTCGCTGCCCATCACGCCGGGGATCCGGGCCCCCAGCGCCACCGTCTGCGCACCGGTCAACGTGGACGTCTCGATCAGGTAGTCGGGGTTGTCCTCGCAGGCCCGGACGATGGCGTCGGCCAGGATGAGCCTGCCCTCGGCGTCGGTGTTGAGCACCTCGACCGTGGTGCCGCCGTACTGCGTGAGCACGTCGCCGGGGCGCTGCGCCGTCGCCGACGGCATGTTCTCGGCCATGGGCACCGTGGCGATCACGTCGATCGGCAGCTGCAGCTGCGCGGCCAGCGCGACGGTGGCGACGACGGCGGCGGCGCCGCCCATGTCGGAGGTCATGTAGTGCATCGACGCCGCCGGCTTGATCGAGATGCCGCCGGTGTCGAACGTGACGCCCTTGCCGACCAGGGCCACGCGCTTGGCCTGTTTGGGTTTCTTGGCCAGTCGCGAACCGTGATGGATCAGCCGCACCAGCCGCGGGGGCCGCGACGAGCCCTGGCCGACGCCGATCACCCCGCCGTAGCCGCCCTTCTGCAGCGCCTTGTCGTCGAGCACCTCCACCTCGAGTCCGACGGATTCCCCCAAAGCCTTTGCGCGCTTGGCGAATTCGGCGGGAAAGAGGTGACTCGGCGGTGTGTTGACAAAGTCGCGGGCGGTGGCCACCGCGGCCGCGACGGTCGCGCCGTGCGCGCTGCGTTTCTTGGCGTCCTTCGCGCTCGCGAGCACGGTGATCTTGCGCAGGCCCTTGTCCTTCGGCGCGGTCTTGCCGCTGCGGAACTCGGTGAACCGGTAGCCGCCCAGGATGAGCCCCTCGACGACCGCCGAACACACGCCGTCGCCGGGCAGCTCTGCCAGCGTGGTGAGCACCGCCTCAGCGCCACCCAGCGACCGGGCCGCCACGCCGGCGGCGCGACGGATGACGTCCGCCGGCCACTCGGAGCGCGGTTTGCCCAGCCCGATCGTCAGCACGCTGGACACCGGCAGCGACGGCACCACCAGCCGGTGCACCTGTTCACTGGCACCGGTCGCGTCCAGCGCCCGCAGGCCGGACTCGATCTCGGCGACCGCGTCCGCGGGCAGGAACGGCTCGGCCGACGCGACCACCGCGCCCGGCTTGTCTTCGTCGCCGGTCGAGACCACCGGCACGACCAGCACGGTGGACGTCGCGGCGCGGCGCGGCAGCGAGGAGGCGACACTGACGGTGGGGGCGGCGTAACCGGGTTCTGTGCTCACCCGCATCACCCTAACGGTCCCGTCACCGCGGCTGATTAGGGTGAAGTGTCGTGAGCCATGCAGCCGAGCTTTTCCACGGACCGCTAGAAGACCGCCACCGCGCCGCCGGCGCCAGTTTCGCCGAGTTCAGCGGCTGGCTGATGCCGGTGTCGTATGCCGGCACCGTCAGCGAGCACAACGCGACACGCAACGCCGTCGGCCTGTTCGATGTCAGCCACCTCGGCAAGGCGTTGGTCCGTGGACCCGGTGCCGCGGAGTTCGTCAACTCCGCGCTCACCAACGACCTGGGCCGCATCGGGCCCGGCAAGGCTCAATACACGTTGTGCTGCAC
Organism: uncultured Actinomycetota bacterium; assembly: GCA_963800315.1. Lineage (GTDB taxonomy): Bacteria > Actinomycetota > Actinomycetes > Mycobacteriales > Mycobacteriaceae > Mycobacterium. The sequence continues at coordinate 918,569 of CAWDAS010000013.1, read as the reverse complement.
CGAATCCGGCGGCGTCATCGACGATCTGATCGCCTACTACGTCGGCGACGACGAAATCTTTCTGGTGCCCAACGCCGCCAACACCGCCGCGGTGGTCGAGGCGCTGCGGGCGGCCGCCCCGGCCGGCGTGGCGATCACCGACCAGCATCGCCGCTACGCGGTGCTGGCCGTGCAGGGGCCGCGATCGGCCGACGTGCTCGGCGAGCTGGGCCTGCCCAGCGACATGGACTACATGGGTTTCGCCGACGCCTCCCACTCGGGGGTGCCGGTACGGGTCTGCCGCAGCGGATACACCGGCGAGCACGGCTACGAACTGCTGCCGCCGTGGGAATCCGCGGGAGCGGTGTTCGACGCGCTGGCCGCCGCGGTCGGTGCCGCCGGCGGCGAGCTGGCCGGCCTGGGCGCCCGCGACACGCTGCGCAGCGAGATGGGCTATCCGCTGCACGGGCACGAACTTTCGCTCGACATCTCGCCGCTGCAGGCCCGCTGCGGCTGGGCGGTCGGCTGGAAGAAGAGCGCGTTCTTCGGCCGAGACGCGCTGCTGGCCGAGAAAGCGGCGGGCCCGCGCCGGCTGCTGCGGGGGCTGCGGATGGTGGGCCGCGGGGTGCTCCGGGCCGGGCTGACGGTGCGCGTCGGGGACGCCCCGGTCGGGGTGACCACCTCGGGAACGTTCTCGCCGACACTGCAGGTCGGCATCGGGCTGGCATTGATCGGCACCGACGCCGGCGTCGACGACGGCCAGCAGGTCACGGTCGACGTCCGCGGACGCGCCGTCGAGTGCGAAGTCGTGCGTCCACCGTTCGTCGCGGCGAAAACCCGTTGACGGCCACCGGTTCTGCCCGCAAGCCCGATCCCAGGCAGATATACAATCAGGCCCATGACCAGCGGCTCGGTTGAGTTCACGGTTTCGCGCTCGGCAAATCCCGCGACGGACGCCGAACGCGAATCCATCCTGGCCGAGCCCGGTTTCGGCAAATACTTCACCGACCACATGGTGTCGATCGACTACGACGGCGACCGGGGCTGGCATGACGCGCGCGTCATCCCGTACGGCCCGATCGAGCTGGATCCGTCGGCGATCGTGCTGCACTACGCGCAGGAGATTTTCGAGGGGCTCAAGGCTTATCGCTGGGCGGACGGCTCCATCGTGTCGTTTCGCGCAGAGGCCAACGCCGCCCGATTACGGTCGTCGGCGCGGCGGCTGGCGATTCCCGAACTGCCCGACGACCTGTTCATGGGGTCGTTATGTCAGCTCATCGCGGTCGACAAGGCCTGGGTTCCCGCCGCCGGCGGCGAAGAGGCGTTGTATCTGCGCCCGTTCGTCATCGCCACCGAGCCCGGGCTGGGCGTGCGGCCGTCCAAGCAATACCGCTACCTGCTGATCGCCTCGCCGGCCGGTGCCTATTTCAACGGCGGCATCAGCCCCGTCACCGTGTGGGTGTCATCGGAGTACGTGCGGGCCAGCCCGGGCGGCACCGGCGCGGCCAAGTTCGGCGGCAACTACGCGGCGTCGCTGTTGGCGCAGGCCGAAGCCGCCGAAAACGGTTGCGACCAAGTGGTATGGCTGGACGCCGTGGAGCGGCGCTTCGTCGAAGAGATGGGCGGGATGAACATCTTCTTCGTGTTCGGCAGTGGCGGAACGGCGCGGCTGGTCACCCCCGAGCTGTCCGGCTCGCTGCTGCCGGGCATCACACGGGACTCGTTGCTGCAGTTGGCCATTGACGCCGGCTTCAGCGTTGAGGAACGCAAGATCGATATCGACGAGTGGCAGAAGAAAGCCGCCGCCGGCGAGATCACCGAGGTGTTCGCCTGCGGCACCGCCGCCGTCATCACCCCGGTGTCGCAGGTGAAGTACGGCGACACCGAGTTCACCGTCGCCGACGGCCAACCGGGCGAGGTGACGATGGCGCTGCGCGACACGTTGACCGGCATCCAGCGCGGCACGTTCGCCGACACCCACGGCTGGATGGCGCGCCTGGGTTAGCAGCGGACCAACCCCGCAAGCGCCACCGCGCCGACCGTCGTGGTCACTTCGATCGCCGCGCCCAGCACGTCACCGGTGACGCCGCCGAACCGGCGCACACAATGCGCCACCAGCGCCGCACCGCAGCACAGGGCCACCAGCACGGCCGCGGGTCCCTGCCACGGGCGCGGCCCTGCCACCACGGAAACCACGAGCAGCGCCGCGACCCAGGCCGCCACCACCGGCACCGGCTGGCTGGCGGCAACCCGGGCGCCCAGGGTGCTGCCGGCGGCCGCCGGCACCGACCGGCGGCAGGCCAGCACCGCGGCCACCCGCCCGGCCACCACCGCCACCGCGATCCCGACGGGGGCCTGCGCCGCGCCGAGCGCGGAGAAGGCCAGCCCCTGCAGCAGGATTACCAGGGTGACGGCGGCGGCGCCGAACGGTCCGGTTGATCCGTCGCGCATCACCGCCAGCGCGCGGTCGGGCGGCCCGTAGCAGCCCAGCCCGTCGGCGGTGTCGGCAACGCCATCGACGTGCAGGCCGCGGGTCGCCAGCAGCAGCGCGGCCACAGCGAGCAGCCCGGGCAGCGGGCTGGACTCACCGAAGGCCCACGCCCCGCCCCACGTCACCGCCGCGGCCGCCGCGCCCAGTGCGGCGCCCACCACCGGCAGCGCGGTCATGGCGCCGCGGCCCATCGGGGACCCGCCGGCACGCGAGACGGGCAGGACCGTTCCGAAAGCGAAAGCCGTTGTCAGCGAACGGATCACGAGGTTGTCCGGTCGGACACACCGGCCTGGGCGAACGTCGCCATCGACGACAGCGTGGCCACCGCGGCGCGCAGCAGGTGCAGCGCGAGCACCGCGCCGGTTCCCTCGCCCAGCCGCATCCGCAGGTCCAGGATCGGCTCCAACTCAAGCGTGGCCAGCGCCAGCGTATGGCCCGGCTCGGTGGACCGGTGACCGGCCTGCCACCAGTGCCGGGCGCCCGGGGCCAGGCGCTCGGCGACCAACGCGGCGGCCGTCACGGCCATGCCGTCGAGCAGCAGCGGGGTGCGCCGCACCGCGGCCTGCGCGCAAAAACCCGCGATCGCGGCCAGGTCCGCGCCGCCGCCGCAGCGCAGCAACCCGACCGGGTCGGGCAACACCAGCCGCGTCCGAAACAGGGCGTCGCGCACCGCGGCCGTCTTGCGGGCCCATCCGGCGTCGTCGACCCCGGTGCCAAAACCGACCACCGCGACCGGCTCGGTGTTCGTCAGCGCCGCCACCAACACCGCCGCCGCGGTGGTGTTCCCGATCCCCATGTCCCCGGCGATGAGCAGGTCGGCCCCGGCGTCGACCTCCTCGTCGGCGATGGCCTGGCCCGCGGCGATCGCAGCGGCGGCCTCGTCGCCGGTCAACGCGTCTTCGACGGTGATGTCGCCGCTGCCGCGCCGCACCTTGTGGGCACCGATCCGCTCCGTCAGCGGCTCGGCGTCGACCGCCAGGTCCGCGACCCGCACCGTCGCCCCGGACAGGCCGGCCAATACGTTGATCGCCGCGCCGCCGGCCTCGAAGTTGGCGACCATCTGCGCGGTCACCTCCGGCGGGTAGGCCGACACCCCGGACCGGGCCACACCGTGGTCACCGGCGAACACCACCACCCGCGCGCGTTCGAATTGCCTTGGCGGACACTGCCCCTGGCACGACGCGACCCACGCCGACAGGTCCTCGAGGCGGCCCAGCGCGCCGCGCGGCTTGGTCAGGGTGTCTTGACGGGCGCGGGCGGCCGCGGCGACGCCCGCATCGGGCGGCGACACCGATGCGAAGCGCATCAGGTCCCCGACGGCTTGATCGGCACCGGCTGCCCGGCCACGACCAGCACGACCCGATCGCACAACTGCGCGACGCGCTGGTTAAGGCTGCCCAGTTCGTCGGCGAACCGGCGGCCGGACGCGGTGGCCGGCACCACCGTCAACCCGACTTCCGGGCTGACCAGCACCAGCGTGGAATCAAACGCGCCGACCGCGGCCAGCACGTCGTCGACCGGGCCCGCCACCGACCCGTCGTCCCACGCGTTGTTGCGGTCCAGCGTGCGGGTCAGCCAGGCGCCGAGGTCATCGATGAGGGTCGGCGTGCCCGGCGACTGCCGCAATTGGGTTGCGATGTCGTCGGTTTCGATCGTTGACCAGTGCGCGGGCCGGCGGTCGCGGTGCTGCGCCACCCGCCGCGCCCAGCCCGCATCGGCCTGGCCGGCCAGACCGGAAGCCAGGTAACGAACCGGCTGGCCCGCCGGCAGCGCCCGGGCGATGGCTGCTTCCGCCCAGCGGGACTTGCCCGACCTGATCCCGCCGAGCACCAGCGTGCGCACCGGTGTCAGGCGACTTTCCGGCGACGCTCAACCAACACTGCTGCCGCGATCGACTTGGGGCCGGGGCGTGCGCATCCGGCGCATTTGGGACGCCCGGCCGGCGGCGTAAAGGCTGAGCTTCCAACGGCTTTCGGTGTTCTTGGGGAACTTTGCGTCGACCAGTTTGCTGACCTTGCGGCCCAGGAGGAGTCCGTCGATCGTCATCACCGCCATCAACAGCAGCATGGCCGGAGACACATAGAGCTGGAGCTGCGGCACGGCGAACGTCACGAACAGCAAAAACAGCGTCGCCGGCATGAACAGGCCAAGCAAATTGCGGCGGGAGTCCACCACGTCGCGCACGTAGCGCCGGATCGGCCCCTGGTCGCGCGGCAACAGGTAGGCCTCATCGCCGGCCATCATGCGCTCCCGGCGATCGGTCATCCGGGCTCGGCTGGCGGTTCGATCGGCTTTGCGTTCCTGGCGGCTGAGCTTGGGGCCGGCCAGGGATTTGCGGCGGGCCCGCGCCTCCGAGGACGTCATCGGGGCGGGCGCGACCGGTCCCTTCTTCGCGCTCCGCGTGGCTTCGTTGCGCTTGGGCGTGGGCCGGCCCTTGGGGCCCGTCCTGCCCGAGCCGCCGGATGCCGTCTCCGCGGAACCCGCGGCGTCCGTCGCGGCCGGTGCCGCCCCGTTCCCGTCGGGGTCCTCGTCCCGGCCTTTCTTACGGCCCATCAGCTTCACAGTGGCCAGGTTACTTCGCGGGAAGCCCGCCCCGGAATTGGCCTGGAATGCCTTGCTATTAGGCCTGCGTCAGTAGGGCACTTGGACCTACTCTTACCAGTGATGAATGGCTGCCGGTGATGGACGACGGGTCGATGGCCTCGGATGATGCTGACATCGGCCTCGCACCCGGCCGTCTCCAGTTGCCCGCCATGCTGGTCCTGGTGGCCCCGGACTGCTATGGCGACAGCATGTCGGCCGTGGAGGCCGCCGCCGCCATCGCAACCGGCTGGACCCGGTCACGTCCGGGCGACCGGTTCATCGTCGCCCCGCAATCCGACGGCGGTCCCGGGTTCGTCAAGGTGCTTTCGGGCCGGTTGGGGGAGACGCGGCGACTGCGGGTGTCGGGGCCGCTGAAAACCATGGTGGAGGCCGCCTGGGTATTCGATCCGGGTTCGGCGACCGCATATCTGGAATGTGCGCAGGCCTGCGGCCTGACGTTGCTGGGCGGTCCACCCACCCCGGAAACCGCGATGGCGGCCCACAGCGCGGGCGTGGGCCAGCTGATCGCCGAGGCGTTGCGGGCCGGGGCCAAACGGATCGTGGTCGGGTTGGGCGGTAGCGCGTGCACCGACGGCGGGCAGGGCATGATCGCCGCGCTGGGCGGGTTGGACGCCGCCCGCCAGAGACTGGCCAACGTGGATTTGATCGCCGCCTCGGACACCGAATATCCCCTGTTGGGACCGTGGGGGGCGGCCCGGGTATTCGGGCCGCAGAAGGGCGCCGACACGCCCACCGTCGCCGCGCTTGAGGTTCGGCTGCAGGCGTGGGCGCTGCTGTTGGAGGCGCTGGCGGGGCGGGACGTCGGCGCCGAGCCGGGCGCGGCCGCCGCCGGCGGCATCGGCGCGGGACTGCTGGCACTCGGCGGCCGATGCGAGTCGGGCGCCGCGATCATCGCGGAGCACACCTACCTGGCCGACGATCTCGACGCGGCGGAGCTCATCGTCACCGGTGAGGGCCGCTTTGACGAGCCGTCCCTGCACGGCAAGGTGGTCGGTTTTCTCGCGGATACGGCCCGGCCGCGGGGGATCCCGGTGATCGTCCTGGCCGGCCAGGTTGGCCTGGACAATTCGGCAGTGCGCTCGTCGGGCATCATGGCCGCGCTGTCCATCGCCGACCACGCCGGCTCGGTGCGGCTGGCGCAGGCCGATGCGGCCAATCAGCTCATGGGTCTGGCATCTGTAGTGGCGGCGCGACTCGGGAATAGCGGTCCTGCAAGGTACCGTTGATCCTGTGGGCTTTTTCCGAGCGGATCGGGCCCGGCGCAAGCCAGCCGGATTGAGCGTGACCGGACCCACCTAACGATGAGGCATCTAGGAGAAGCAATGACGGTGCACAACGAGACGACCGCCAAGACGCACGGCGTGATCCTGACCGAGGCCGCCGCCACCAAGGCGAAGTCCCTGCTAGACCAGGAGGGACGTGACGACCTGGCGCTGCGTATCGCGGTCCAGCCGGGCGGATGCGCGGGGCTGCGCTACAACCTTTTCTTCGACGATCGGACGCTGGAGGGCGACCTGACCGCGGAGTTTGGCGGTGTGACCCTGACGGTGGACCGGATGAGCGCCCCCTATGTGGAGGGCGCGTCCATTGATTTCGTGGACACCATCGAGAAGCAGGGTTTCACCATCGACAACCCCAACGCCACCGGTTCGTGCGCCTGCGGCGACTCGTTCAACTGACCCGGCCCGCCTGGACGGGTGCGCTCAGTACGAGCCCCCGGTGCGCAACACGTACGAGCAGACGGTGATCTCACCGCGCTGGAAAAGCAGCTGGGCAATGCCCTGGAGCTGACCGCGCATCGGGCCCCCGGTGGCGGGTGATACTCGCATCGTGAAGAGCGCCTGAGCCTGGTACTGCGACAGGTAGACGATTTTGTCGATCGAGGTCACTTCGACCTCGGAGAACTGCTTGCGGAACGCGTCGCTGCTCAGCTTGGCCAGCGCCTGATCGGACCGTTTGTCTTTGACCCCGTCGTACATGCCGCACATCGCGTTGCGGACGATCTCGTTGACGTCGCGGTGCTCGAGCGCGTCCAGGTACCCCTGGATCGCCGTTTTGGCCGCTCCCTCGGAGAACGTGGCGCCGGTATTGGCCCCGTTGGTGCGGACCCCGTACACGATCGCCACGGTCATGACGGCAACCAATGCGAGGGCCAGCAGGATGCCGATGACCAGCCGCCGCTTCGACCGGCGCTGAGGGTAGGGCACGGGCGGAGATCCTGGCCCGGCATAATTGGCTGGCACGGGTCCCGCATCGTTGGGGGGCGCCGGACCGAAGGCCGGACCGCCGGGTTCATGGGGAAACTCAAGCGGCTGGGATCCGGTGGGCAGTGTTGGCCCGTTGCCGCCGACAGTGTGGTTCGGCGAGTGCGAACCGGCCATCGTGGTTCTCCTACGGTGGTTGAGGGACCAGAGCGGGCCACCGCCCGCGCATCGGGGTCCTGGCGACGTGAGTGAGTTCCCTAGGGAGGCTAGCGCACAACGTTGCCCAGACCGTGGACGCAACGGCGGTCGAGACGCGTGGGTAAACTAGGTAACCTTGCTAACGAAGGGTGGAGATTTCGTGACGATCGCGGTGACGGGTTCGATAGCGACCGACAACCTGATGCGGTTCCCCGGCCGCTTTTCCGAACAGTTGCTGGCCGATCACCTGCAGAAGGTGTCGCTGAGCTTCCTGGTCGACGACTTGGTGATCCATCGCGGCGGGGTGGCGGGCAACATCGCCTTTGCCATCGGCGTCCTCGGCGGTGACGTCGCGTTGGTCGGTGCGGCCGGCGACGACTTCGCCGACTATCGCGAATGGCTGCGTACCCACGGTGTCAACTGCGACCACGTCCTGACTTCCGAGAGCGCGCACACGGCGCGGTTCACCTGCACCACCGACATCGACATGGCCCAGATCGCGTCGTTCTACCCGGGCGCCATGTCGGAGGCCCGCAACATCAAGCTCGTCGACGTCGTCTCGGCCATCGGTACGCCGGACCTGGTGATCATCGGCGCCAACGATCCCGAAGCCATGCAGGTGCACACCGACGAGTGCCGCAAACTCGGGCTGCCCTTCGCGGCCGACCCGTCCCAGCAGCTGGCCCGGTTGTCCGGCGATGAGATCCGCACCCTCGTGGACGGCGCCAAGTACCTGTTCACCAACGACTACGAGTGGGACCTGATGCTGTCCAAGACGGGCTGGACCGAGGCCGAGGTGATGGCGCAGGTCGAGCTGCGGGTCACCACGCTGGGCCCCAAGGGTGTGGACGTGGTCCAGCCCGACGGCGCCTCCATCCACGTCGACGTGGTCCCCGAGACCAGCCAGGTCGACCCCACCGGCGTCGGCGACGCCTTCCGGGCCGGATTCCTCACCGGCCGCAGCGCGGGCCTGAGCCTGGAGCGTTCCGCCCAGCTGGGCTCGCTGGTCGCCGTGCTGGTGTTGGAGTCCACCGGCACCCAGGAGTGGAAGTGGGACCACGAGGTCGCGAAGACCCGGCTGGCCGGCGCCTACGGCGACGACGCGGCCGCCGAGATCGTTGCGGTGCTGGCCTAATTCATCGCCCGCGAGCGTAACCACACTGCGACTTTCGGCGTGGTTTTTCGCAGTGGCACTACGCTCGCGAGCCTCGACTACAGCTGCACCGGGTAGTGAGGTTCGCTGATCTGCGGTACCACGCGGTGCTCGACGAAGATCGCGTGCCAGAGCATGAAGATCAGCAGCGTCCACAGCCGGCGGCTGTGATCGCTGACGCCGTTGCGGTGTTCGTCGAGCATGCGGCGCACGGCGGCCAGGTCGACCAGGTGACCGGCCTGCGACGAATCGACCGACGCGTACGCCCACTCCAGCAGCTCGCCCGCGCGCAACCAATGCCGGATGGGCACCGGAAAGCCCAGCTTGGGCCGGTGCAGCACATGCGCCGGGACGATGGGCTCCAGCGCGCGCCGCAGCGCGTACTTGGTGGTCGTGCGGGTGATCTTGGCCTCGACCGGTAGCCGCGACGCCACGGCGAACACCTCGGGGTCCAGGAACGGCACCCGCAGCTCCAGCGAGTTGGCCATGGTCATCTTGTCGGCCTTGACCAGGATGTCGCCCCGCAACCAGGTGAACAGGTCGACGTGCTGCATGCGGGCCACCGGGTCCCAGCCGGCGGATTCGGCGTAGATCGATGCGGTGACGTCGGTGTGGGTCCAGTCCTGCCGGAACCCCGGCAGCGCGTCGCGCAACTGCGCATCGGAGAAGCTGCGGGCATTGCCGTAGTAGCGCTCCTCGAGCGTGAGCGATCCGCGGTGCAACAGGCTCTTGCCCCGCATGCCTTCGGGTAGCGGTTTGGACACCTTGCCCATCGACCGCCGCAGCGGCCGCGGCAAATAGTCGAAGGGCTTCAGCGACAGCGGTTCTCGGTAGATCGTGTAGCCGCCGAACAGCTCGTCGGCGCCCTCCCCGGACAGCACCACCTTGACGTGCTTGCGGGCCTCGCGGGCGACGAAGAACAGCGGCACCAGCGCCGGGTCGGCCACCGGCTCGTCGAGGTACCAGACGATCTCGGGCAGGGCGGCCACGAACTCCTCCGGGCTGACCACCTTGGCGATGTGGCGGGCGCCGATCGCCTCGGCCGAGGCCACCGCGACGTCGATCTCGGAGAATCCCTCCCGCTCGAAGCCGGTGGTGAACGTGATCAGCCGGGGGTTGTGCCGGATGGCCAGCGCCGCGATGGCCGTGGAGTCGATGCCGCCGGACAGGAAGGCCCCGACGGTGACGTCGGCGCGCATGTGCTTGGCCACCGAGTCCTCGAGCACCGCGGTGATCTCGTCGTAGCGGGCCTGTTCGGCGTCGCGGGTGATCGGCGTGGCGGCGAACCGCGGCACGAAGTAGCGGGTAACCTCCGGCGCGAGGCCGGGACGGATCCGGGCGTAGCAGCCCGATTCCAGCCGGCGCACCCCCCGGTGCAGCGTCTCGGGCTCGGGCACGTACTGCAGCACGGTGTAGTGCTGCACCGCCCGGTCGTCGATACGGGTGTCGAACCCGACCAACTCGGCCAGGTCCAGCAGGCACTTTTTCTCGCTGGCCACCGCGGTGCCGCCGGTGCCGGTGGCCATGAACAGCGGTTTGATGCCGAACGGGTCACGGGCGCAGAACAATTCGCGGGTCACCGTGTCCCACAGCGCGAACGCGAACATGCCGCGCAGCCGCGTCAAGACATCGGTACCCCAATAGTGGAAGCCGGCGACGATGGCCTCGCCGTCGCCGTCGGTGGCGAACCCGGCGCCGTGCCGGGCGGTCAGCTCGTCGCGCAGCTCGAGGTAGTTGTAGATCTCGCCGTTGAACACCAGCACGTAGCGGTCGGGCGCTTCGGGCGGGCCCCAGCGCAGCGGCTGATGCGAATGGGCGATGTCGATGATGGACAGCCGGTTGAAGCCGAACACGACCGACCCGTCGGCGCCGGGGTCGGTCCAGGTGCCCGGCTCGTCGGGCCCGCGGTGGCGCATCAGGTGCGAGGCGCGGGCGATGGCGCCGTCGGCCCGTGCGGCGTCGCTTACCGAGGCGCCGGCCGGGGCCGCGACGAATGCCAGCAGACCACACACGGCGCCCCAGTATGCCGCACTTGGGCGGCGGTTGGTGAGGTCGCGCCCGGCAGGTCGCCGCGACCGGGCCGGGTGGACCGGCCGGGGTTTCTGCGCTCGGCTCTGCGGCGTGGTCTACGCTGCGTAGTATTCGATATCCAAGCAGGAGGCGCCAACGTGACACCTCGCGAGCAGGTCAGTTCGCAACGTTTGTCGCAGGGCAGGTTTCGGGGCCTTTTCGGAAGCCGATCTGGAGGCGTTCCCCGGGGTCTGTCCCGTCGGCTGCGCCCGCTGGCGCTGGCCGGGATATTGGGCGTGCTGGCGCTGGTCCTGAGCGGATGCAGCTGGCGGGACGTGTTCGGCTTCGGCTGGCCGACAGGCATCACGCCGCAGGCCCACCTCAACCGGGAGCTGTGGCTCGGAGCGGTGATCGCCTCGTTGATCGTCGGGGCCATCGTGTGGGGTCTCATCTTCTGGTCGACGGCATTCCACCGCAAGAAAGCGACGGAAACCGACCTGCCCCGGCAGTTCGGCTACAACATGCCGCTGGAGCTGGTGCTCACGGTGACGCCGTTCCTCATCATCTCGGTGCTGTTCTACTTCACGGTGGTGGTGCAGGAGAAGATGCTGCACCTTGCCAAGGACCCCGAAGTGGTGATCGACGTCACGGCCTTCCAGTGGAACTGGAAATTCGGATATCGCAGCGTCAACTTCAAGGACGGCACGCTCACCTACGACGGCGCCGACCCGGCGCGCAAGAAGGCCATGCTGTCCAAGCCGGAGGGCAAGGACGCCCACGGTGAGGAGCTGGTCGGACCGGTCCGCGGGCGCAACACCGCCGACCGGACCTACCTGAACTTCGACAAGATCGAGACGCTGGGAACCTCCGACGAAGTACCGGTGCTGGTGCTGCCCACCGGCAAGCGCGTCGAATTCGTGTTGGAATCCGCGGACGTCGTGCACACGTTCTGGGTGCCAGAATTCCTGTTCAAGCGGGACGTCATACCCGACCCCGCGGCGAACAACTCCGTCAACGTCTTCCAGGTGGAGGAGATCAACAGAACCGGGGCGTTCGTCGGCCACTGCGCCGAGTTCTGCGGCACCTATCACTCCATGATGAACTTCGAGGTCCGAGTGGTGTCGCCCAACGACTTCAAGGCCTACCTGCAGCAGCGGATCGACGGAAAATCCAACGCCGAAGCGTTGCAAGCGATCGGCCAGGCCCCGCTCGCGGTGACCACCCACCCGTTCGACACTCGCCGCGGTCAATTGGCCGCACGCCAGTAGGTTAGGACACCTGATGCATATCGAGGCCAGGCTATTCGAATTCATCGCCGGGTTTTTCATCGTGGTCGCGACGCTTTACGCGGTGCTGACCGCGCTGTTCGCCACCGGGGGCGAGGAGTGGGCGGGAACCACCGCACTCGCGCTGACCGGTGGCTTGGCGTTGATCGTGGCCACGTTCTTCCGGTTCGTCGCGCGCCGGATCGACACCCGGCCCGAGGACTACGAGGGCGCCGAGATCAGCGACGGTGCAGGAGAATTGGGCTTCTTCAGCCCGCACAGCTGGTGGCCGATCCTGATCGCGCTGTCGGGCTCGGTGACCGCCGTCGGTATTGCGTTATGGCTGCCGTGGCTGATCGTCGCCGGTGTGACGTTCATCCTTGCCTCGGTCGCCGGACTGGTCTTTGAGTACTACGTCGGCGTCGAAAAGCACTGATTTGCACGCCGAAGGTCACAATCAGATCACGTGATCGTTGGCCCGTTTGCCAGGACTTCTTTGCCTCTCTCGGTTCGGTAGTGTTTTGCCAAGCACAATGAGAATTATCCACGCGCGCGCACCACGATATGGCCGCGGAGTCCCGCGCGCTGGTGACGCAGTTGGACAGGGCAGGCAAGGATGAGCGGGCCGAATCCACCGGGGTGGGATCCCAAAAAACCCGATTCCGCAGACGAGGTCAGTCACGCACCGGATTCCGGCAGTACGCCCGCCGAGGAACCGAAGTCCGGCGGCGAACGGGATGCCGATAGCGCGCGGGAACCGGTCGCGGACGGCGCCGACGTAGCGCCGGCGGACCAATCGGGCCACACGGACGCGTACTCGCGGGCCTACTCGGCCCCGGAGTCCGAGCACTTCATCACCGGGCCGTATCTGCCGGCCGATCTCAGCCTCTATGACTACGAGGGCTACGACGAGCCATCGGACTCCGATGACGAAGACGGCGCCCCGCGCTGGCCGTGGGTGGTCGGCGTCGCCGCCATCGGGGCCGCGATCGCGCTCGTGGTGTCGGTCTCGCTGCTCTTCGCGCGCACCGACACCACCAAGCTTGCCAACCCCGGCACCACCACCGTCCCGTCCACGCCGCCGATGCAAGACGAGATAACGACCACCAAAGCTCCGCCCCCGCCCCCGCCACCGCCCAGCACAGAGATCCCAACTGCGACGGAGACCCAGACAGTGACGGTGACGCCCGCACCACCTCCGCCACCGCCCGCGCCGCCACCGCCGGCGACCAACTCGACGGCGGCGGCCCCGCCGCCCACGACCACGACACCGGCCGGCCCACGGCAGGTCACCTATTCGGTGACCGGCACCAAAGCGCCCGGCGACATCATCTCGGTGACCTACGTCGACGCGTCCGGCCGGCGGCGCACACAGCACAACGTGTACATCCCGTGGTCGATGACCGTTACGCCCATCTCGCAATCCGACGTGGGCTCGGTGGAGGCGTCGAGCCTCTTCCGGGTCAGCAGGCTCAATTGCTCGATCACGACCAGCGATGGAACGGTGCTGTCGTCGAACAGCAATGACGCGCCGCAGACGAGTTGCTGATGGTCAGCAGATATTCCGCATATCGGCGCGGCGCCGACACCGTCGCACCCGAGGTGGTGGATCGCATCCTGATCGGGGCGTGCGCCGCGATCTGGCTGGTGGTGTTGGGGGTGAGCGTGGCCGCCGTCGTCGCGCTGGTCGACTTGGGCCGGGGCTTTCACAAGATGGCCGGCAGCTCGCAAACTCCCTGGGTGCTGTATGCCGTCATCATCGTTTCCGCGCTGATCATCGCCGGGGCCATCCCGGTGCTGTTGCGGGCCCGCCGGATGGCCCGGGACGAACCGGCCGGGCGGGCGATGACCGCGCCGGCGCGCGGGACGGCCAGGCCCTCGGCGGGGCTGGGGACGCCGTCCGCGCGCACCGGCGGCGAGCGGGCCCGGTCACCGAGGACGCCGGCGGCGAGCCCGGACACCGAGTGGTCCGGCGAGGAGGTGGACCGGATCTGGTTGCGCGGTACGGTCATTCTGGTCGGCACGATGGGTGCCGCGCTGATCGCGGTCGCGGCGGCGACCTACCTGATGGCCGTCGGCCACGACGGGCCGTCCTGGGTCGGATACGCGCTGGCCGGGCTGGTCACCGCGGGCATGCCGGTGGTCGAGTGGCTGCACGTTCGCCAGTTGCGCCGGGTGGTCGACCCGCACTAGCCGGATACCGGCAACGCGCGCGCATGTCACTCGGGGTAGTCGCCCGCTTCCAGGTCCTCGAGCAGGCTTGGGCGCGTTGGGTTCCAGCCGAATCGCTCTCGGGTCAGTGCGCTGGAGGAGGGCTGGTCGACGGCGAAGATGGAGCCGAGCACACCGAAACTCTCGGCGGGGGCGGATCTGACGGGAACACCGAGCCGTCGACCGATCGCCTCGGCGATCGCACGCATCGGGTCTGCTTCGTCGCCCACCGCGTGCAGCACCGAGCCGGGCGGGGCCTGTTCGAGCGCCAGCCGGAACAATCGCGCCGCATCGTCGCGATGCACGGCGGGCCAGCGCTGCGCGCCGTCGCCGACGAATGCCGACACGCCGCCGCCCCGCGCCGCCTGGATCAGCAGGCTGGCGAAACCGTACCGCCCGCCGGCGTCGTGCACCGACCGCGGTAGCCGTACCACGGCTGATCGGACACCGCGCTCGGCGAGATCGATGACGGCCCGGCCGGTGCGGCCGCGGCCGCCCATGGGCCCGTCGGTGGGGAAGGGGTCGTCCTCGGTGCTCGGACGCCCCGGCACGGGCGGTGTGCCGCCCGCGAGCACCAGCGGTTTGCCGGTGCCGGCGAGCACTTCGCCGAGCGCGGCGACCGCGCGGGCTTCGGCTTCCACGGCATCGCCGGTATTGGCGAAGTCGTGGTTGAACGCCAGGTAGATGACGCCGTCGGCGTCGTGGGCCGCCTTGGCCAGGACGTCAAGGTCGGCGATGTCGCCGCGCAGCGGCTCGGCGCCGAGCCGGCCGATGATCGTGGCCGAGGCATCGGATCGCGCCAGCCCCATCACGTGATGACCCGCCGCGGTGAGTTCTGAGACGACGGCCGAGCCGATTCCGCCGCTGGCGCCGGTGACGAATACGCGCATGGAGCGACCCCTTCGGGTGATGCGACTATGGTCTCATCACCATACAGCAGTGACGGGATCGTTGTCGCATCACTAGGCTGGGGTGATGGCCCGCTGGGAACCGGACGCGCGGGAGCGCTTGGTCGCCGCCGCGTTGGATCTGTTCAACGAACGCGGCTACGACGAGACCACCGTTGCGCAGATCGCCGAGCGTGCGGGCCTGACCAAGAGCACGTTCTTTCGCCACTTCCCGGACAAGCGTGACGTGCTGGCGGCCGGCCAGGACGCCATCGCGCGGCTGCTCCGCGAGGGCATCGCGGCGGCACCCGACGATGCCACGCCGCTGGCCGCCGTCTGCTCCGGTCTGAAGTCCGCGGCCGCGGCGTTCACGTCGTTCAATCGCGCGCTCGCGCCCAAGCTGAAGGCCGCGATCGCCGCCAGCACCGAACTTCAGGAACGCAACGCGCTCAAGCAGATTGGGCTGGCCGCGGCGATGGCCGACGCGCTCCAAACGCGCGGCGTGCCCCCGCCGACGGCCGTATTGGCCGCGGAACTCGGTGCACTGGCGTTCAAAACGGCCTATGCCCGCTGGGCCGAGCCGGGCGAGGACGAAGACCTGGGCACCATGGCGTGCGCGGCGTTGCGCGAGTTACACGCGGCCGCAGCCGATCTCGGCTGATGATGCGGGCCGCCGACGCGGCCCGCATCGCCAGGACGGCTAGTGCTCGGCGTCCTCGCCGTTCGGCGAACCGACGATGCTTTCCTGGTGTTCACGCAGCGCGGTCAGGGCACGCTGCTCGGAGCTGTGCGCCGCCTCGCGCAGTGCCGCGTCCTCGGCGGCCGGATCGGCGAACAAGAAGCTGCCGCTACCCGGTGTTCCGGCCGACCCCAGCTTGTTCATCCGCTTGGGCAGCGGAGTCCCCTGGTACTCCAGCGGTAGCGGATGGCCGTGGTCGTCGACGGGGCCGAGCGGTTGATGCAGCTCGATGTAGGCGCCGTGCGGCAGCCGCTTGATGATGCCGGTCTCGATGCCGTGCTCGAGCACCGCGCGGTCGCCGCGCTGCAGCCCGATGCACCACCGGTAGGCGATGAAGTAGACCACCGGCGGAAGGACCACCATCCCGATGCGCCCGATCCAGGTGGTCGCGTTCAGCGAGATGTCGAACTTGTACGCGATGATGTCGTTCATCGCGCTCAGCGTGAGCACCATGTAGAACGCGATCGCCATGGCGCCGATCGACGTGCGAACCGGGACGTCGCGCGGCCGCTGCAGCAGGTTGTGGTGCGCGTAGTCGCCGCTGAACCGCTTCTCCAGGAAGGGGTAGATGATCAGCAGGATGAAGATCAGGCCCATGAGCAGGGCCACCCAGACCGGAGCGGGAATGGTGTGATGCCAGAAGTAGAACTCCCACGGCGGCCAGACACGGGCCAAGCCTTCGGTCCACATCATGTAGAAGTCCGGCTGTGAGCCCGCCGAGACGTGAGATGGCTTGTAGGGACCTAGGTTCCAGATCGGGTTGATCTGCAGTAGGCCGCCCATCAGGCCGAGGACACCGACGATCGCCGCGAAGAACGCGCCGGACTTGACCGCGAAGATCGGCATCACCCGCACGCCGACGACGTTGTGCTCGGTGCGGCCGGGGCCCGGGAATTGCGTGTGCTTCTGGAACCACACCATGGCCAGATGCAGTCCGATCAGTGCCAGGATGATCCCCGGCAGCAGCAGGATGTGCAGGGCGTACATGCGCGGGATGATGTAGCCTGCCTCGGCGCAGTTGTATCCCACACCGCCGCAGGGGAAGTCGCCGCCGAACAGGGCCCAGTGCAGCCAGGTGCCGATCACCGGCATCCCCAGCGTGATCGATGACAGTGAGGCCCGGATCCCGATGCCCGAGAGCAGGTCGTCGGGCAGCGAGTAGCCGAAGAAACCCTCGAACATGGCCAGGATCAGCAGCAGCGAACCGATCACCCAGTTGGCCTCGCGGGGCCGCCGGAACGCGCCGGTGAAGAAGATGCGGGCCAGGTGCACCATGATCGCCGCGGCGAAAATCAGCGCGGCCCAGTGGTGGACCTGGCGGACGAACAGGCCGCCGCGCACCTCGAAGGAGATGTCGAGTGTCGAGGCGAAGGCCTTGGACATGTCGACGCCGCGCAGCGGTTGGTAGGCGCCGTGGTAGGTGACCTCGGCCATGGACGGATCGAAGAACAGCGTCAGGTATACCCCGGTGAGCAGCAGCACGATGAAGCTGTACATCGCGATCTCGCCGAGCAGGAACGACCAGTGGGTCGGGAAGACCTTGTTGAGCTGTCTGCGCACCGCGGCCGACGGGTGATAGCGCGTGTCGATGTCCTCGCCTTGGCGGGCCAGGACGTCGCCGATCTTGGGGGGACTCAGTTTCGGACTCATGTTGTGGTGCGCTCCCAAAATGCCGGTCCGACGGGCTCGACGAAGTCACCGTTGGCGACCAGATACCCGTTGGTGTCGATCGTGATGGGCAGTTGCGCCAGCGCGCGCGCCGCCGGACCGAAGATCGGCTTGGCGTAGTGCAGCGCGTCGAACTGCGACTGGTGGCAAGGGCACAGGATCCGGTAGGTCTGCTCTTCGTACAGCGACGCGGGGCAGCCCAGGTGCGAGCAGACCTTCGTGTAGGCGAACAACTGGCCGAAGTTGAAGCTCTCCTGACCCTGGCGTTTGACCACCCGGTGCATGTCGGTGGGCCGGACCCGGATGAGCATCACGGGGTTGCGGACACCCTGGTTGATCTGGCGGAGCTTTTCCTGTGACTCCGGGGTGGTGCCGTCACCGTCGGACTCGCGCCACGGGAAGACGGTCTCCATGCCGCCGGCGTCGATGTCCTCGGGGCGCATCTTGATGAACGGTGCCCCGGTGTATATGCCGGTGGCCCGCGCCAGGAAGATGGTCTCGCCCTTGTACCGTGGCGTCCAGCCGGACGTCCACAGCACGGCCTTCTTGCCGTCGGCGGTGGGCACCACCGGCTTCCACGGGTTCTTGATCAGGCCGCCGGCAAACGCCACCAGGGTGGACAGGCCGAACGCGCCCAGGCCCATGCCCAGCGAGAGCCCGACCAGCTTGCGCCGGCCGATCGTGGAACTCTGGTAGGCGTCGCCCAGGTTCGCCACCACGGTCTTGCGGTCGATCTCGCGGGACGCGCCGTCATGGCGCTGCTGGATCGAGATCTCTTCGGGGATAAAGCGTTTCTGGTACAGGATCGTGCCGACCGCGATCGCCAAGATGGACAACCCAAACGTCAGGCCGTACAGCGGGGTGGTCAGCGTGTACAGGATGCTGCCCGGGGCGTCCTTGGGCTTGTACTCCCACGGCCAGAACAAAAAGATCAGCAGCAGCGCCAGCCCGAAGCCACCGCCCAGCACAAGCCACAACGCCACCCCGCGCTCGGCACGCTTCTCGGCTTTGGTGTCCTCGATCGGCCAGCGGGGCTCCTTGAAGACCGTCTCGACGCCGTCGAGCCTGCCGCCCAGGGCCACCAGCTCCTGCTGCGACATCTCGGCCAGTGCGGCTTCATTGGGTTCGCGGCTTGCCCCGCCGATCTTGCCGGTGTCAGGGCCGCCAACGGGTTCGCTGTCGCTCATGCTCGTGCCCCAATCCACAGTGCCAGCCCGATGGCGGCGACCATCCCGATGATCCATGCCGCCATGCCTTCGGGCGCCGGTCCGAATCCACCCAGGCCGTAGCCACCCGGCTGGCGCTCCTCGGAAACCGTCCGCACGTACGCGATGATGTCCTTCTTGGCGTCGAAGGACAGCTGGCGGTCGGAGAACTTCGGCATGCTCTCCGGGCCGGTCCGCATCGCGGCAAGGATTTGCTGCTCATTGGCGGGCCCCAGGTCGGGCGCGTATTTGCCCGACGACAGCGCCCCGCCCTTGCCGGTGAAGTTGTGGCACGACGAGCAGTTCAGCCGGAACAGATCCCCGCCGCGGCCCACGTCGTCGCCGCGCAGCGACCGCATCGCGAGGCTGCCGTCGGGGTTGCGCACCACGGTGGGACCGCCGCCGTTGGCCTGCACGTAGGCGCCGATCGCGTCGATCTGCGACTCGTCGAAAATCGGCTCTTTGCGGGGGGCCTGCGCCGCGCCGGCCATGAGCGGCATCCGTCCGGTGGACACCTGGAAGTACACGGCCGCGTCGCCGACGCCCACCAGGCTCGGCCCGCGGTCGGGCACGCCCTGCAGGTTGGCGCCGTGGCAGGTGATGCAGGAGGTGTCGAACAGCTGCTTACCGGTGCGCAGCAGGGCCGAGGACGACTCGTCGGCCACGGCCACCTGCGGCCTGGGCGTCAGTATCGCGGCCAGGCCACCGGCGATGGTCAGCGCGATCAGCAGCAGCAAGCCGCCCGACAAGCGACGGCGCAGCCGCCGCCGCGAGCGATCGGTCCGCTGACGGGACGGCTTGGCGGATCGGATGGACCCCAGTTTCTTCAACCGAGCACTCCTGTTCATCTCGCGCCGGCTCATCGGATGAAATAGATCACGGTGAACAGCGCGATCCACACGATGTCGACGAAATGCCAGTAATAGGAGACGACGATGCTGGCCGTAGCCTGCGCCGGGGTGAACTTGCTCATCCCGGTGCGGACCAGCAGGAAGATGAAGGCGATCAAGCCGCCGGTGACGTGGAGGCCGTGGAATCCGGTGGCCAGGTAGAACACGCTGCCGTAGGCGCTGCTGGGGATGGTGGTCCCGTGCGTCACCAGGTGGAAGTACTCGTAGCCCTGCCCGAGGACGAAGAACAGGCCCATCAGGAAGGTGATCACATACCAGCGGCGCAGCCCGAACACGTCGCCGCGTTCGGCCGCGAACACGCCCATCTGGCAGGTGAACGACGATGCGATCAGCACCAGCGTGACGGGGACGGCCTGGTACAGATTCAGTTCCGTGGGCGGCGGCGGCCACTTCCCGCCGGACTGGGCGCGTGCGGTGAAATACATCGCGAACAACCCAGCAAAGAACATGAGCTCGCTGGAAAGCCAGACTATGGTGCCGACACTGACCATGTTGGGTCGGTTCAGCGAATGTATGCGCGATGTGATTGCAGTACCTGAGGTCCCGGCAGCGCTGGTCACATCCGCAAGTATGACGCTTTGTAGTTGTCGAACTCCACCCGGGGCGGCTTTTGATGTTTCGCGCGTCGCGTTCGCATGGGTATCGGCCTGGTTGGGGGGCGGTCCACCCGCGTGGGACCATCGGCGCGTGGCTGAGTCATCCGGGTCCTCTGAGGCTTTCGCCGCGGGGTCGCCCCGGGGCGCGGCCGCGCCGTCGTGGCCGCGGGTCCTGGCCCGGCTGACGGCGAGTCAGGAACTGGCGCGGGGGCAAGCCGCCTGGGCCATGGACCAGATCATGGCCGGCGCTGCGACGCCGGCCCAGATCGCGGCCTTCGCGGTGGCGATGACGATGAAAGTGCCCAGCCCGGCCGAAGTCGGTGAGCTGGCCGAGGTCATGTTGAGCCATGCGCGGCAGCTGCCGGCCGGCGCGATTCCCGACGACGCCGTCGACATCGTCGGGACCGGCGGTGACGGGGTCAACACCGTCAACCTGTCCACCATGGCGGCCATCGTCGTGGCGGCCGCCGGGGTGCCGCTGGTCAAACACGGCAACCGCGCGTCGTCGTCGTTATCCGGCGGCGCGGACACCCTGGAGGCGCTCGGGGTCCGCATCGACCTCGAACCCGACCAGGTGGCGCGCAGCCTCGCCGAGGTCGGGATCGGGTTCTGCTTCGCGCCGCTGTTTCACCCCTCCTACCGGTACACGACCGCGGTGCGCCGCGAGATCGGCGTACCGACGGTATTCAATCTCCTTGGGCCCCTCACTAATCCGGCGAGGCCGCCGGCCGGGTTGATCGGGTGTGCGTTCGCGGATCTGGCCGAGGTGATGGCGGGGGTCTTCGCCGCGCGCCGGTCCAGCGTGCTGGTGGTGCACGGCGACGACGGGCTCGACGAGCTGACCACCACAACGACCAGCACCATCTGGCGGGTGCAAGCGGGCACCGTGGACAAGCTGACTTTCGACCCGGCCGGATTCGGCTTCGCCCGAGCCGATTTGGGCGATCTACTGGGCGGCGACGCGCACGCCAACGCCGCGGAGGTGCGTGCCGTGCTGGGCGGCGCCCGGGGCCCCGTCCGCGACGCCGTGGTGCTCAACGCCGCCGGGGCGATCGTCGCCCACGCCGGCCTATCCAGCCGCGCCGAATGGCTGCCGGCGTGGGAGGACGGGTTGCGGCGGGCCGGCGCGGCGATCGACTCCGGCGCGGCCGAACAGCTGCTCGCGCGATGGGTGCGGTTCGGCCAGCAGCTCTGAGTCGCCAACCGCCTGCTCGCCGGCCAGCCGCGCCGAGCGCGCCGACGCCGCCCATGAGGTCCAGGCGCCGGCCGACCGCAGCGGCGACGCCCAGCCCGCGCCGTCTGCGGTGCCGTCGACGCGAACGATGCGCACCCCCGGTCCGGCCAGCCAGCGCGCGATCAGGGCGGTTTCCTCGACCAGCGCCCCGCCCAGCGGGGCCGCTACGGGCAGAATCGCTTGTGCCGCAGCGCTAATGGCGTCGACGACCGGCATCGGTGGCACCCCGCGCCGGGCGGTGCCGGCGGCGGCGAGTTGGCCATGCCGAATGACGGCGACCTGGTAGCCACCCTGACCATCCGGGGCGGCGCCGATCAGCTCGGGCACCGCGGCCAGGGCGCGCAGCCGCTGGCCGCGCCACAAGGTCTCGACGGCGCTCGCGGTCCGGTCGCGCAGGCGCGCGGCGCTCTCGAAGTGATGTCGCGCGGCCAGCGCATTGACCCGCGCCACGGCGGCCGCCAGGGCGCTGTTGTCCGCGCCGTCGATCAATCCCGCGGCGCGCGCCACGGCCGCCGCGTACTGGGTGGCCGTCGCGTCACGCGCGGCGGGGCAGGGCGCGACCTCGGCCTCGGCGCAGGCCGGCCCGTGCAGGGCCGAGCGCCCCAGCCGCGCGGTGCAGGTCCGCAGCCCGGTGCAGCGGGCCAGCAGCTCGGCGGTGTCGGCGGCGTCGGTGCGCGACCGGAACGGGCCGACCGCGCGGTCGTGTCGCGGCGTTCGCACCGCCGCCAGCCGCGGGAACGCCTCGTCGGTCAGCGCCACCCACCACCACCGGTGCGGGAACCGCGACCGGCGGTTGTACGGCGGGGCGTGCGCGGCCAGCAGGCGCAGCTCGCGCACCCCGGCCTCCAGCGCGTGGGCGCACTCGACGTGGTCGACCGCGCCGGCCAGCGTGACCATCTCTTTCATCCGGCGGCGGGGATCGGCGCCGGTGAAGTACTGACTCACCCGGCGCCGCAGATCGACGGCGGTGCCCACGTAGAGCACCTCGCCCGACGGCCCGCGGAACAGGTAGACGCCCGGTCGGCGGGGTAGGCCGTCGGCGAGCACCCGCTTGCTGCGCTGGGCCGGGGTCACGTCGGGCAGGTAGGAGCGCAGGTCGGCGTAGGTGTGCACACCCTGGTTGCCGACCCGCTCGATGAGTGCGTGCAGCACCTCCACGGTGGCGCGGGCGTCGTCGAGGGCGCGGTGGGTGGGCTGGGCGGCGACGGCGAACAGCCGCGCCAGGGCGGCCAGCCGCACGCTGGGGGCCTCCTCGCGGCTCAGCACCCGCCGGGCCAGCCGGACCGTGCACAGCACCTGTGGGCGGGGCCAGGGGACATCGCACCGGTGGGCTGCGGCGCGCAGGAATCCGATGTCGAACCCGGCGTTGTGGGCGACCAGCACCGCCCCGTGGTCCAAGCCGGCGAATTCCAAGAACATCGGCAGCACCGCGTCGATGGTCGGCGCGTCCGACACCATGGCCGTGGTGATGCCCGTCAGCTGCACGATCTGGGGCGGGATGCTGCGCTGCGGGTCGACCAGGGTGGCGAACTCGCCGAGCACGACGCCGCCACGGACCTTGACCGCCCCGATCTCGGTGATGGCGTCGGCAGGCGCTGCCTCGCTGCCCCGCGTGCGCCCGCCGGTGGTCTCCAGGTCCACCACGATGAAGGTGGTTTCGCGCAAGGGGAGATCTTCGGGCGCGAAAGGTGTCCCCAATCCGGCGAAACTCAGCTGAGTCGCACCACCGGCACCCATGACCGCGACGGTAAGCATGCCCACCGACAGTCGCGGGGCTCCCACGCCGGGCGCGGATCGCTGGCGATCGCGGGGGAGGGATGTCGGTGCCGGCCGTTAGCGTTCGAATCGGCCGACCGAGCGTCGCCGACGCCAGACCGAGAGGACGGACCCTGATGGCACAAAACAATGGACCCGGCAGCACCGGCATGACCGGCCCGGGACCCGGGCCGGTGGTGATCGACTGTGACGATTGCGCGGTGCGCGGCCCCGGATGCCGCGACTGTGTGGTCAGCGTGTTGCTCGGAGTGCCGGAAACTTTGTTGCAGGACGAAAGGGCCGCGCTGGAAGTGCTCGCCGATGTCGGCCTGGCGCCACGCCTGCGACTGGTGCCGATTCACCGGGATCGCGGGTGTGGTGTAGCCTAATCGCCTTGTGCGCCAAAACATTCCCGACGACCCAAAATGGCTGGCCGATTGGTGCGCCGCGCGGCCTTTCACACAAAAATGACAGAAATCTTTCTAATTTCTTAACCGCTCGCTTTGGACAACGCCGATATCGTTTCGTAACCTGTTTGAGACCTAAACTAGTTCGACGCCCATCTGTCGACGGCCGTTTAAGGAAGCAAAATCTTGTGGCTTGACTCTAGGTACCCGGTTGTGCGTGGCCTGACACGCTCCGCCCTCGGGATTCTGGCAGGCCTAACGGTCCTATCGGGTGCTGTTGCCGCGCGTGGGGCGGCCGACCCGGCCGAGGATGCGCTGGCCAAGCTCAACCAGCTGTCCCGCCAGGCCGAGCAGACCACCGAGGCGATGCACAGCGCCCAGCTCGACCTGAATGACAAGCTGATGGCGCTGCGCGTGGCGGACAAGAAGCACGCCGACGACCAGGCGGCCATGGACGCGGCGAAGGCCCGCCTGGCCTCGTTCCAGTCCGCTGTCAACAAGCTCGCCGCCTCGACCTACATGGGCGGCCGCGTGGACGGCATGGACGCCATCCTGACCGCGGAATCACCGCAAGGGCTGATCGACACGCTCTCCATGCAGCGCTTGATGGCCGCGCAGATGGCCAAGCAGATGTCGAGCTTCAAGGTGGCCGGTGAACAGGCCACCAAGGCCGAGCAGGAATCGGCCAAGTCCGCCGCCGCCGCCAAGAGCGCGGCCGAGCAGGCCGCCGCGGTGCGCGCCAGCCTGCAATCCAAGCAAAGTCAGCTGCAGGTGCAGATCGCGGTCGTCAAGTCGCAGTACCTCTCGTTGACGGCGGATCAGCGCACCGCGCTGGCCAACCCCGGGCCCGTCCCGGCAGGGGCCCCCGCGGCCGGCGCGCCCGCGCCCGACGCGCTGCCGCCCGGCCCGCCGCCACCCGGCGGGCAAGCACCGGGCCAGGCACCGCCGCCTCCCGGCGGTCTGTTCGCACCTCCCGGCGCGCCAGGCGGCGGTGACCGCGGCACCGTCGTGCAGGCGGCGTTGACCCAGGTCGGCTCGCCCTACGTGTGGGGCGGCGCCGCACCCGGCGGATTCGACTGCTCCGGACTGGTGATGTGGGCATTCCAGCAGGCCGGCATCTCGCTGCCGCACTCCAGCCAGGCGCAGGCCCAAGGCGGTCAGCCGGTGGCGGTGTCGGACCTGCAGCCCGGCGACGTGGTCACCTTCTATAACGACGCGTCACATAGCGGCATCTACGTCGGTGACGGCATGGTGATCCATTCCTCCACCTACGGCCAGCCGGTGCGGGTGGTGCCGATGAATGCCGCGGGCCCGATCCACGACGCCCGCCGTTACTAGCCGCACCGGTTCGCAGCGTCGTCGGCTCTCCATACTGCTGGCCTGGCTGTTCGTCGGTGAGCTGGTGGTGGCCGCGGCCGTGCCGTTCGACGCCGCCCGCGACAGTCGGTTAAGACCCGCACAGCTGGTCACGCCCGCCCACGCCCAGGTCAGCGCCGCGGCGAAGTCGCTGGTCGTCGGTGACCGCACCGTCCGGCTGCTCGGCCTCGGCGGCCAGGCGAGCGACCGGCTGCTGGCGCGGATCGCGGCCAACATCGGCGCCGCGATCAAGGCGGTGGAGGCGTTCTGGGGCCCCGATTGGTCGCGCGAGATCTCGGTGGTCGCCGCGCGCACCAACGAGGAATTCCGCGCCGCCGCCGGCGGGGGATCGCCGTCGCAGTGGGCCGATATCGCGGCAGTGACGGTCGTCGAGCGGACCGATCCCATTCACCGGGTGGCGGTCGGCCAGAAGATCGTGTTCGCGCCGGGCGCGGCCAACATGAATGAGCCGGCGTTACGAATAGTGTTGACCCACGAGCTTTTTCACTATGCCGCACGCGTCGACACCGCCCCGGACGCGCCGCGCTGGCTCACCGAGGGGGTGGCCGATTTCGTCGCTCGGCCGCAGACACCGGTGCCCCCCGATGCACTGCCGGTGCCGCTGACGCTCCCGTCGGACCCCGAGCTGGACGGACCCGGACCGCAGCGCTCATCGGCATACGACCGTGCGTGGTGGTTCGCCCGTTTCGTCGCCGACACCTACGGGACGACGAAACTGCGCGACCTCTACCTGGCCAGCTGCGGCGTCGGGCACGTCGACGTGCCCACCGCCGCGCATGACGTCCTCGGCATGGACCCGGCCGGCCTGCTCGTGCAGTGGCACCAGTGGCTGACCCGCTAGCCTGACCCACTGTGAGCCGGGTGCTGCTGGTAACCAACGACTTTCCCCCGCGGCGGGGCGGCATCCAGTCCTACCTGGGCGAGTTCGTCGGCCGGCTGGTATCCGCCGGATCACACTCGGTGACGGTGTACGCGCCGCAATGGAAGGGCGCCGACGCCCACGACCGGGCGGCCCGCACCGCCGGCTACCGGGTGGTGCGCCATCCCGGCACGCTGATGCTGCCCGGGCCGCCGGTGGATGCCCGGATGCGTGGGCTGATCGCCGAGAACGGCATCGACACCGTGTGGTTCGGCGCGGCCGCACCGCTGGCGCTGCTCGCGCAGCGCGCCCGCGGCGCCGGGGCGACCCGGGTGCTGGCCAGTACGCACGGACACGAAGTGGGATGGTCGATGCTGCCGGTCGCCCGATCGGTGCTGCGCCGGATCGGTGACGACACCGACGTCGTCACCTTCGTCAGCCGCTACACGCGGTCCCGGATCGCGTCGGCGCTTGGCCCCAACGCCTCGCTGGAATACCTGCCGTCCGGGGTGGACACCGACCGGTTCCGGCCCGATCCGGCGGGGCGGGCGGAGCTGCGGGACCGCTACGGGCTGGGGGAGCGGCCCACCGTGGTGTGCCTATCGCGGCTGGTGCCCCGCAAAGGCCAGGACATGCTGATCAAGGCGCTGCCGTCGATCCGCCAACGTGTCGACGGGGCCGCCCTGGTCATCGTCGGCGGCGGGCCCTATCTCGAGCCGCTGCGCAAGTTGGCCCGCGACTGCGGGGTGGCCGACCACGTGACCTTCACCGGCGGCGTACCGGCCGCCGAGCTGCCCACCCATCACGCGCTGGCCGACGTGTTCGCGATGCCCTGCCGGACCCGTGGCGCGGGAATGGATGTGGAGGGCCTGGGCATCGTGTTCCTCGAGGCGTCGGCGACCGGCGTGCCGGTGATCGCCGGCAAATCGGGGGGCGCCCCAGAAACCGTGCAGCACAACAAGACCGGATTGGTGATCGACGGCCGCTCGGTGCACCAGGTCGCCGATGCCGTCATCGAGTTACTGGTCGATCCGGACCGGGCCGCCGCGATGGGTACGGCCGGGCGCCAGTGGGTGACGGCGCAGTGGCGGTGGGACACGCTGGCGGCGCGGCTGGCCGATCTGCTGCGGGGCTAGCCGCTCCCAGCGCTAGTCCGTCTCGTAGATGGCCTCGATGTCGGAGGCGAATTTCTCGGCCACCACGTTGCGCTTGACCTTCATCGTCGGGGTCAGCTCCCCGGTGTCCACGGTGAAGTCGACCGGCAGGATGCAGAACTTGCGGATCGACTCGGCGTGCGACACCGCCATGTTCGCGTCCTTGATGGCCGCGTCCACCTCGGCGAGCAGGTCGGGGTCGGTGGCCAGATCGCCCACCGACGCGCCGGCCGCCTTCTGGTTGCGCTGCTTCCAGCCCTCGAACGCTTCCGGATCGATGGTGATCAGCGCGCCGATGAACGGCTTGTTATCGCCGACGACCATCGCCTGGCTGATCAGCGGGTGTGCCCGCAGCCGGTCCTCGAGCACGGCGGGGGCGACGTTCTTGCCACCCGCGGTGACGATGATCTCCTTCTTGCGGCCGGTGATGGTCAAGAAGCCGTCCTCGTCGATCGCGCCCAGGTCGCCGGTCTTGAACCAACCGTCGGTGTACGCCTCCTCGGTCGCCTGCTCGTTGTGCCAGTAGCCGTTGAACACCACGCCACCGCGCACCAGCAGTTCGCCGTCCTCGGCGATGCGCAAGCTGTTGCCGGGCACCAGCGTTCCCACCGTGCCGATCTTCATGTCGCCGACCCGGTTGACGGTGATGGCCGCGCTGGTCTCGGTGAGGCCGTAGCCCTCATAGATGGTGAGGCCCACCCCGCGGTAGAAGTGGCCCAGCCGCGCGCCCAGTGGCGCGCCGCCCGAGACCGACGCGTGGCAGTCGCCGCCCAGCGCCGTGCGCAGCTTGTGGTAGACCAGCCGGTCGAACAGCGCATGCTTGGCGCGCAGCAGCAGACCCGGCTTGCCGTTTTCATAGGCCCGGCTCCAATCGACCGCGGCCTGTGCGGCCAGCGCGAAGATCCGGCCCTTGCCGTCGTTGGCGGCGTTCTGCTCGGCGGTGTTGTACACCTTCTCGAACACCCGCGGCACCGACACCACCACCGTCGGTTTGAACACCGCGAACATCGGCAGCAGATTCTTGATGTCACTGGTGAAGCCGACGGTCACCTTGTTGGCGAACGCGGCCAGGGTGAGCGCCCGGGCCAGCACGTGGGCCAGGGGCAGGAAAATCAGCAGCCGCTGGCCCTCGTGCAGCAGCGTCGGCAGGCTCTCCTTGGTGCCCCGGATCTCGTATAGCAGGTTGGCATGGGTGAGTTGGCAGCCCTTGGGCCGTCCGGTGGTGCCCGAGGTGTAGATGAGTGTGGCCGGGTCCTCGGCGCGTAGCGCCTCGAGGCGGGCCGCCAGCTCCGCGGCGTCGACCGGCGCGCCGGCCTCGGCAAGCTGGTCGAGCGCTTTGGGGCCCGCACCATTGATGTGCAGCACCCGGCGCAGGGCGGGCAGGTCGGCCGCGAGCTCGGTGATCATGGCCGCGTGCGCGTCGGTTTCGGCGAACGCCAACACCGCTTCCGAGTTCTGCAGCACCCAGCGCACCTGTTCGGCCGAGGAGGTCTCATAGATCGGCACGGTCACCGCGCCCACCGACAAGATCGCGAGGTCCAGGATCGCCCACTCGTAGCAGGTCGCCGAGAAGATGGACACCCGGTCACCGGCCTGCACCCCGAGCGAGATCAACCCCAATGCGGCGCAGCGAATTTGGTCAGCCGCTTCGGCGCAGGTGACGTCGGTCCACACGCCGTCGACCTCGCGTCGGTAGATGACAAAGCCCGGATCGTCGCGTTCGTGCGCGAAGACCGCGGCCGCGACGTTGTCGTGCTCGCCGACGGAAAAGCGGGCGGGGACGCTGTACTCACGCACTCTGCTGACCTCGATTGACTTGGTGACATGTCCCGGGGGACGGCTTGCTGTGGCCCAGCCTAATCCGCGTGTCCGCGCAGCGCGGCGGCAGTCGGTGGGCCGCCGGCGGCGGGCGCTGAGCTGCCCTGCCAGGTGCGGTCGGGGCCGGTGTGTGAAGCTGGGCCGATGAACAGCATCCAGATCGCCGACGCGACGTTCGTGGCGGCCGACGGCGCGCGCGTCGCCGCCGCGCTCAGCGATCAGTCGAGCTGGCGGCGCTGGTGGCCGGATCTGCGGCTAAAGATCGTCGAGGACCGTGCCGAAAAGGGGATTCGGTGGGCGATCACCGGCGCGTTGACCGGCACCATGGAGGTGTGGCTGGAGCCGTCCCTGGACGGGGTGTTGCTGCACTACTTCCTGCATGCCGAGCCGACCGGGGTGGCGGCCTGGCAACTGGCCAAGCTGAACTTGGCGAAAATGACGCACCGCCGCCGGGTGGCGGGAAAGAAAATGGCCTTCGAGGTCAAGACGACACTGGAACGGTCACGTCCGGTCGGGGTTTCTCCGGTAGTTTAGCCGGGTCGGGTTTGCGCGGAGAGTACCGTTTCGGACCGGAAACCCGGGGTCGGTCCCGCGCATCGCTAGGGGATCGACCCGCTTTTCGGCAGAGAGGGCAGTACCAGGTGGCGGAGAAGACGACGCAAACCATCTACATCGAAGCCGACCCGGGCACCGTGATGAAGGTGATCGCGGATATCGATTCCTATCCGGAATGGATCTCCGAGTACAAGGAAGCCGAGGTCCAAGAAAAAGACGCCGATGGCTACCCGAAAGTGGCCCGACTGGTGCTGGACGCCGCCGTCCTCAAGGACACCATGGTCATGTCCTACCGGTGGCCCGCGGACCGCCAATCGGTCAGTTGGACGCTGGTCTCCAGCTCGCTGCTGCGATCCCTGGAAGGCACATATCGCTTGGAGCCCAGAGGATCTGGGACCGACGTCACCTATGAGCTCTCGGTCGACCTTGCCGTCCCGATGCTCGGCTTGCTCAAGCGCAAGGCCGAGCGGCGATTGACCGACACCGCCCTGAAGGATCTGAAGAAACGAGTCGAGGCTGAGTGAGTCCAGTGAATTCCGGGCGCCCACCCCGGCCCGGATCAGTCTCTTCGTCGGCAAAGGCGGGGTAGGGAAATCCACCCTGGCGGCCGCCACCGCGGTCTATGCCGCAAGCGCGGGGCAGCGGGTGCTGGTGGTGTCCACCGACCAGGCCCACTCGCTGGGCGACGTCCTCGGCGTTCCCGTCCCGCCGAGCGGTCGGGGCGAACTGGTCCGGGTGCTCGCCGATGACGCGGAGGCCGGCGGCGGTTTCCTGGACGCGCTGGCGCTGGACACCCTGGCCCTGCTCGAGCTCCGGTGGCATGACGTGATCGCCACGTTGGATCGGCGGTTTCCCGAGTCGGAGTTGGGCACCATTGCCCCGGAAGAACTTTCAGCCCTTCCCGGTGTGCAGGAGGTGCTCGGTCTGCACGCCGTCGGCGAGCTGGCCGCCTCGGGGCGATGGGACCGTATCGTCGTCGACTGCGCGTCGACCGCGGATGCGTTGCGCATGCTGACGTTGCCCGCGACCTTCGGCCTGTACGTCGAGCGGGCCTGGCCGCGCCATCGCCGGCTGTCCATCGCCGCCGACGATGCGCGGTCGGCGGCGGTGGTGGAGCTGCTCGAACGCGTCAGCGCCAGCGTGGACGCACTCAGCGCGTTGCTGACCGATGGCGAGCTGGTCAGCGCGCACCTGGTGCTGACCCCCGAGCGGGTGGTGGCCGCCGAGGCGGTGCGCACGCTGGGTTCGCTGGCCCTGATGGGCGTCCGTGTCGCGGAGCTGATCATCAACCAGGTGCTGGTGGAAGACGAGTCCTACGAATATCGCAACCTGCCCGAGCATCCGGCCTTCGGCTGGTACGCCGAACGCATCGGCGAACAACGCGGCGTTCTCGACGAACTCGACGCCGCCATCGGCGAGGTGGCGCTGGTCTTGACGCCGCACCTGTCCGGCGAGCCGATCGGCCCCAAGGCGCTGGCCGCGCTGCTCGACGGCGCCCGTCGTCGCGGCGGCTCGGCACCGCCCGGACCGCTGCGGCCGGTCGTGGACCTCGAATCCGGATCGGGACTTGGGTCGATATACCGGATGCGACTAGCGTTGCCGCAGCTCGATCCTTCCTCGCTGACGTTGGGGCGCGTCGACGACGACCTGATCGTCAGCGCCGGTGGGCTGCGGCGCAGGGTGCGGTTGGCGTCCGTGCTGCGGCGGTGCATAGTGCTGGACGCGGCGCTGCGGGGTAGCGAGCTGACAGTCCGATTTCGACCGGATCCGGAGGTGTGGCCTAAGTGAGTGGGGCTCATCCCGACATCGGTCCCGAGTTGCGCAGGCTCGCCCAGGCGATCCTGGACGGGATCGACCCCGCGGTGCGAGCGGCGGCCGCGCTGACGGCGGGCCAGGGCGTCGGGACCGGCAAGTGCCAGCAGGTGTGGTGCCCGGTGTGCGCACTGGCCGCGGTGGCGACCGGCGACCAGCACCCCCTGCTCACCGTGATCGCCGACCACAGCATCGCCCTGCTGGAGGTGATCCGCGCCATCGTCGACGACATGGACCGCGCCAAACCGCCGCCCCCGGACGGCCCGCCCGGACCGCCCGGCGACGGCCGCGGCGCCGGGCCCGACACCGATGACACCGCCACCAGAACCCGTTATCAGCCCATCCCGGTCACGGTCGAGGAGTGACCCGCTAGCAGAAGGTGGTCGGTTCGGGTGGGGATGGGTACAGTTGGCGCAGGACACCGGCGGTGCGGGCGAGAGGGAGGGCCATGTGGTACTGGCTATTCAAGTACTTTCTGCTCGGTCCGTTGCTGTCCCTGCTCGGCCGGCCGAAAGTCGAAGGCTTGGAACATGTTCCGAGTTCCGGACCAGCGATACTTGCCAGTAACCACCTGGCGGTGATGGACAGCTTTTATCTTCCGCTGGTGGTGCGCCGCCGGATCACCTTCCTGGCCAAGTCCGAATACTTCACCGGGACCGGGCTGAAGGGCTGGTTCCAGCGCTGGTTCTTCACCGCCGTCGGTCAGGTGCCGATCGACCGAACCGACGCCGACAGTGCCCAGGCCGCGCTGATCACCGCCGAGCGGTTGCTGGGCGAGGGCAAGCTGTTGGGGATGTACCCCGAAGGCACGCGCTCGCCGGACGGCCGGCTCTACAAGGGCAAGACCGGCCTGGCCCGGCTGGCCCTGCACACCGGCGTACCGGTGATCCCGGTGGCGATGATCGGCACCAATGTGGTCAACCCGCCCGGCACGAACATGTTGCGGTTCGGGCGGGTCACCGTCCGCCTCGGCAAGCCGATGGACTTCTCCCGCTTCGAAGGCCTGGCCGGCAACCGCTTCATCGAGCGCGCCGTCACCGATGAGGTGATCTACGAGCTGATGGGGCTGTCCGATCAGGAATACGTGGACATCTACGCGTCCAGCGTCAAAGTGCACAACGGTGCCGAACCTGCCGACGGTGCCGCCCGGATTCCCGAGACCGCCGCGGGATAGTCCGGATCAACCGACGGCAGTCACCGGCCGCAGCCGCTGCGCTGCCGAATCGTCGTCCGACGTCCCGCCGCGGGCGGCGAGGGCGAGCCCGGCCACCACGATGACCGCCAGCGCCCACCACACGTAGGACATCCCGGCGAGCTGGCGCCACCACACGGCCGTCGCCTCGTGATGCTTGGGCAACAGGCCGATGGGCGTCCACCTCATCAGCGCCACCCCGATCGCGCTGAGGGCGGCCAGCGCCACGTTGCGGCGCCGCCACGCCGCGACCCCGGTCACCAGCACCGCCGGCAACATCCACACCCAATGGTGGGACCACGACACCGGCGAAACCACCAGCCCGAACAGCGCGACGCAGATCACCGCGAGCATCGGCTCGCCGGCGCGCAGCAGCCGTCGCATCGCCCACACGGTCGCCGCCAGCACCAGCAACGACGCCGCCACCCACAGCAGGAAGCGTTGCTGCTCACCGAGCCCCAGCCGCGCCAGCGCCCCGGCGATGTTCTGGTCCGTGTTCAACGCCGCGGCGCCGATCCGGTCGGTGTGCCGCACGGTGTGGGTCCAGTACTCCCACGAGTCGTCCCAGGCCAGGGCGAAACCGACCAGCGTTGCCGCCACGACAGACGCCACCGCGGTCAGTACCGCGCGGTTGTCGCGACGCAACAGGAAATACAGCAGGAACACCGCCGGGGTGAGTTTGAGCGCCATGCCCAGCCCCAGCAGCAGCCCGCGCGGCCAGGGCGTGCGGCGCGGCATGCAGTCGGCGATCACCAGCGTCATCAGCACGATGTTGATCTGGCCGAAGGCGAAGTTCGACGTGATCGGCTCCAGCCAAATGGTCGCCGGCACGGCGATCACCATGGCGAGCCACCACCGCCGCAGCCACGCCGGCCCGGGCAGCACCGCCGAGGCGTGCCAGACGTCGAGGCGGGTCAGCACGATCACCGTGGACACGACCAGCAGCACCAACGTCAGCAGCGTGATGGCGACGCTGGCGGCCGGCATGTGCAGCCAGGCGAACGGGCAGAACATGATGGCCGCCAGCGGGGGATAGGTGAAAGGCAGATCCAGGCCGATCGGTGTGTGGAACAACACATCGCCGCGGTAGAGCGGACGGCCGTCCATCCAGGCCTGTGCGCCCATCTGATAGATGTCGATGTCGATGCGATACGGCGTGTGCCCGAACAGGCGCCAGGCCACGTAGCCCAGGCCCGCCGCGGCCAGCAGCCAAAGCAGGCACCACACCAACACCCGCCCGGGGCTGCTGCCGGGGAAGCCCACACCGGGCGCCTGCGAATTGCTCATGTCGCACCACAGCGTAATCGGTGCCCGGGCGAGATCAGGTGGCGCAGCGCGGCTCCCGCGGCGGCGACGCAGACAGGCGTAGGTTTCAAGAGTGTTCCATTGGTTCGCGCCCAGGATGGCTCGCTGGTTCGCCCACGACATCCACGACGGCGGGCGGCTGCCGCTGCTGTGCTGTCTGGTGGCCTTCATCCTCACCTTTTTTGTCACGCGAGCCTTCGTGCGGTTTATCCGCCACCGCGCCCAGGCCGGCCGCCCCGCCCGATGGTGGCACCCGCGCAATGTCCATATCGGGGGCGTGCACATCCACCACGTGACCTTCGGGGTGGTCTTGGTACTGCTTTCCGGGCTGACGCTGGTGACCCTTTCCATCGATGGACATGAGCCCGAATACACTTTGGCGGCAACACTTTTCGGTATCGGCGCCGCCCTGGTGCTAGACGAGTACGCATTGATCCTGCACCTGTCCGACGTCTACTGGTCGGAAGACGGCCGCACTTCGGTGGACGCGGTCTTCGCCGCGGTGGCGGTGGCCGGGCTGCTGATGATGGGCCTGCATCCGCTGATGTTTTTCCTGCCGGTCTGGCACGGCGCCGATTCGGTGGCGCTGCGGGCCGCGGTGGGCGGTGCGATGGCCTTGGCGTTGCCGCTGGCCGTGGTGGTGGTGCTCAAGGGCAAGGTGTGGACGGGTTTGCTGGGCATGTTCATCGTGGTGATCCTGGTCATCGGCGCGATCCGGTTGTCGCGCCCGCATGCCCCCTGGGCCCGCTGGCGATACACCACCCAACCGCAGAAGATGCGACGCGCGCTGCGGCGGGAACGAACCCTGCGCCGCCCGGTGGTGCGGGCCAAACTGTATTTGCAGTGCGCCATCGCCGGCACCCCGCGGCTGCCGGACGAACGCATCATCGATGCCCAGCTGGACCACGACGTGCGTCCCGCGCCCCCGCCCGAGAACACCGAGCCGATCCTCATCGGCCGCTAGGCTCGCCCCGGTGCGGTACTTCTATGACACCGAATTCATCGAGGATGGCCGCACCATCGAGCTGATCTCGATCGGGGTGGTCGCCGAAGACGGTCGCGAGTACTACGCGGTGTCCACCGAATTCGATCCCGAGCGCGCCGGCAGCTGGGTGCGAGCTCATGTGCTGCCCAAGCTGCCGCCTCCGGCGTCGCAGTTGTGGCGTTCGCGCAGGCAGATACGCCTGGACCTGGAGGAGTTCTTCGGCGTGGCCGGCGGCGCGGGCGCCGAACCGATCGAGCTGTGGGCCTGGGTGGGGGCCTATGACCACGTCGCGCTGTGCCAGTTGTGGGGCCCGATGCCCGACCTGCCGCGGGCGCTGCCCCGGTTCACCCGGGAACTGCGCCAATTGTGGGAGGACCGGGGCTGCCCCCCGATGCCGCCGCGATCGAGCGATGCCCACGACGCGCTGGTCGACGCCCGCGATCAGCTGCGTCGGTTCCGGCTCATCACGTCGGCCGGCGACCCTGGCCCTCGGTGATTGCGCGGCGACGTTCGCCCTGATCAGGCATTCGCCTGCCCCAGTTACCATGGACCGATGAACTGGACCGTCGACATCCCGATCGACCAGCTCCCCCCGTTGCCGCCGCTGCCGGCGGATCTACGGGCACGGCTGGACGCCGCGCTGGCCAAGCCGGCCGCCCAGCAGCCCAGCTGGCCCGCCGACCAGGCGGCGGCGATGCGCACGGTTCTGGAGAGCGTGCCGCCGGTGACCGTGCCCTCGGAGATCCTCCGGCTGCAAGAACACCTGGCCCTGGTGGCCAAGGGCGAAGCGTTCCTGTTGCACGGCGGCGACTGCGCGGAGACGTTCACCGACAACACCGAACCCCACATCCGGGGCACCATCCGCACCCTGCTGCAGATGGCCGTGGTGCTGACCTACGGCGCCAGCATGCCGGTGGTCAAGGTGGCCCGCATTGCCGGTCAGTACGCCAAGCCCCGATCGGCCGACATCGACGCGCTGGGCCTGAAGTCCTACCGCGGCGACATGATCAACGGCTTCGCCCCGGACGCCGCCGTGCGCGAGCACGACCCGTCGCGGCTGGTGCGTGCGTACGCCAACGCCAGCGCGGCGATGAACCTGGTCCGGGCGCTGACGTCCTCGGGGCTGGCCTCGCTGCACCTGGTCCACGATTGGAACCGCGAATTCGTCCGGACCTCACCGGCCGGTGCCCGCTACGAGGCCCTGGCCACCGAAATCGACCGGGGACTGCGGTTCATGAGCGCCTGCGGCGTGGCCGACCGCAACCTGCAGACCGCCGAAATCTATGCCAGCCATGAGGCTTTGGTGCTCGACTACGAGCGCGCGATGCTGCGCCTGTCGGAAAGCCCCGACGGCGAGCCCCAGCTGTTCGACCTGTCGGCACATACCGTGTGGGTCGGGGAGCGGACCCGCCAGCTGGACGGCGCGCACGTGGCGTTCGCGGAGGTGATCGCCAACCCGATCGGCGTCAAGATCGGCCCGACGATGACCCCGGAACTGGCGATGGAATACGTGGAGCGGCTCGACCCGCACAACAAGCCCGGCCGGCTGACGTTGGTGAGCAGGATGGGCAACAACAAGGTGCGCGATCTGCTCCCGGCCATCGTCGAGAAGGTGGAGGCCACCGGTCACCAGGTGATCTGGCAGTGCGACCCCATGCACGGCAACACCCACGAGTCGTCCAACGGGTACAAGACCCGGCATTTCGACCGCATCGTCGACGAGGTGCAGGGCTTCTTCGAGGTGCACCGAGCGCTGGGCACCCACCCGGGCGGCATCCACGTCGAGATCACCGGCGAAAACGTCACCGAATGCCTCGGTGGCGCCCAGGACATCTCCGACCTGGACTTGGTGGGGCGCTACGAGACGGCGTGCGACCCGCGGCTCAACACCCAGCAGTCGCTGGAGTTGGCGTTCCTGGTCGCCGAGATGCTGCGCGACTGAACCCGTTACGGCGAGCGGCCGGCTAGAGCAGTCCGGTCAGATTGCTTCCGATGGTCCACGCCGCGGTCGCGACCAGTCCGGTGACCGCCAGCACGAGCGCCACCCAAATCAGCACCATGCGCCGCCCGTGCTGCCGGGCCCACACGAATTCGCTTATCGGAATGCCGGCGAATTCGCCTGTGATGGGCTCGAATTCGTCGTCGTCGGGTTCGGAGTCGGGCCGCGCCGGGCGTTCCGGCTCGGACCAGTCGCCGGGTCCGCGGGTCAACTGGCGGGTGGGGTGACGAACCGGTGCGTTCCCCGGCGGGCCCGGTGGTCGCGTGGTCGGTCCGCGCTGGCTCGCCTGACGGTGGTGCAGCGCCGCCGACCGGTGTTGCGCCGAGTTGCGCGGCGCCGGCACCCGAAAGTCCGGCAGCGCAAGTTCTTCGGCGATCGCCGCCAGGTCGGCGTCCATTTCGACCGCGTCGGTGTACCGGTCGGCCGGGTCTCGGGCGGTCGCGCGCGCCACGAACGCGTCGAACTGCGGCGGCACCCCCCCGATCGCCGCGCTGGGCGGCGGCACATCGGTGTCCAGCCGTTGATAGGCGATCGACAACGCCGTGTCGCCGGTGAACGGTGTGTGCCCGGTCAGCAGCTCATAGGTCAGGATTCCGACGGAGTACACGTCGCTGCGGGGGGTGGCGGTGCCGTCGCGCACCTGCTCTGGCGACAGATACGCCGCGGTACCCAAAATGACGCTGGTGGAGGTGATTTGAGCGGCCGCCACGGCGCGCACCAACCCGAAATCGGCGATCTTGACCTCGCCGTCGTCGGAGATCAGCACGTTTTCCGGTTTCACGTCGCGATGCACCAACCCGGCCCGGTGTGCGGCGGCCAGCCCGCCCAGCACCGGGCGGAGCACCGCCACCACGGCGTGGGGCGGCATCGGACCGCGTTCGGCCAGCAGCTCGCGCAGGGTTCCGCCCTCGATGAGCTCCATCACCAGAAACGGGTGCCGAGCGTCCAGGCCCTGGTCGTAGACGGCGACCAGCCCGGGGTCTTTCAGCCGGGCCACGGTGCGCGCCTCGCGCTGGAAACGGGTCAGGAATTGTTCATCGCCGGCGTAGCGGGAGTCCATCACCTTGACGGCGACCGGGCGGTCGAGTCGGGTGTCGAGGCCGCGGTAGACCGTCGAGGTTCCGCCGCTGGCGATCTTGGATCCGATCAGGTAGCGGCCATCCAGCAACGCGCTGTCCAACGGGTCCCCCGTCCCAGGTTCGGCCACGGGGCCATCGTAGGTGCGGCGGCGTGATCGGGCGGAAAGAACATGGGTTCAATGCGCGTAGCAGGGCCTACACTTGCGCCGTGAGCAGTATTCCTGCCGGCGACGACGTTCTGGATCCCGACGAACCCACCTATGATCTGCCGCGGGT
The DNA here is from genome assembly GCA_963800315.1 of uncultured Actinomycetota bacterium. Lineage (GTDB taxonomy): Bacteria > Actinomycetota > Actinomycetes > Mycobacteriales > Mycobacteriaceae > Mycobacterium. The sequence goes on along the minus strand of CAWDAS010000013.1, from coordinate 880,641 downwards.
TGCCGAGTTGCTCGGCGTGCCGGTTACCAAGGTGCACCAGCAATTGCGGGAAGGACATCTGGTGGCGGTGCGACGCGACGGCTCCCTGGTGGTGCCGCAGGCGTTTTTCACCGATTCCGGCGAGGTGGTCAAGAGCCTGCCGGGACTGTTGAGGATCTTGCACGACGGCGGCTATCGCGACACCGAGATCGTGCGCTGGCTGTTCACCCCGGATCCGTCGCTGACGGTCACCCGCGACGGCAGCCGCGACGCCCTCAACAACGCCCGCCCCGTCGACGCCCTGCATGCCCACCAGGCCCGGGAGGTCGTGCGGCGGGCGCAAGCGATGGCTTACTGAGCGCTGATCTCGGCGGCCTCGTCGGTCCGCGGGCCCGGCGCGCGGCGTAGGCTGTACCACGCAATCACCGCGCAGGTGGTGGCCAGCCAGAAGTGCAGCCATGAGTACATGCCGTGCGATCCATCGGGTTTGAAGATCACCATCACCCAGGTCGACAAGCCGGCGATGACCGCGACCGCCCGACGTGACTGGGCCAGCGGGGAAATCACCGCCAGCGGCCACGAGTAGTACCAGGGCAGCGCGGCCGGGACGAACAGCACCACGATCAGCATCGACCACGCGATCCCGGTCAGCGCGGCCCGATCGTCGCGCCGGAACCGCCACCACAACAGCGGCAGCGACACCGCGATGATCGCGATCCCGATGAACCGGGTGATCCGGAGCAGGGGGTAAAAGTCGGGCGAGAAGAAGTTGCTGCCCAGGGCGTGGATCAGGTTCGCCGCTCCGGTCGGCACGGTCAGCCAGTTGATGATCTTCACCGAACCTGCCAGTGCGGTCAGCCATCCCAGGCCGACGCCGGCCACGGCGGACAAGATCCCGAACACGACGGCGAAGACCAGCAGCGACATCGCGCTTGCCGCAACGAAGGCCCAGCCGGGGCGGTATCCCCGCCGGTCGCGCAGATGCCGCATCCATACCCACACCAGAAACGGCAACGAGATTCCGGCGGTGGCTTTGACGGCGATCCCGACCGTGATCAACGCCGTGCTCAGCACGTGGCGACCACCGAAGGCCAGCGCGATGCCGGCGGCCATCAGGCCCACCATGAGCATCTCGTTGTGCACCCCGCCCATCAGGTGAATCAGCACCAGCGGGTTGAGAACACAGATCCACAGCGCGGTGGCGGAGTCGGCGTCCAGGTGACGGGCCAACCGGGGGGCGGCCCAGATCAGCAGCGCCAGCCCGGGCAGCATGCACAGCCGCAGCAGCATGGTGCCGGCCACCACGTTGTTGCCGACGAGCATGGTGACCAGCTTCGCCACCAGAATGAACGCCGGTCCGTAGGGCGCGGTGGTGATCGTCCAGATGGGACTCACGTTGTCCAGCAGAATGTTCGGGTTGGCGACCGGGCCGACGGCATAGGGATCCAGGCCATCGCGCAGCAACGCACCCTGGGCCAGATACGAATAGGTGTCCCGGCTGAAGACCGGCACCGACACCAGCAGCGGCGCCAGCCAGAACCCGGTGGTGGCCTTCATGATGAACTCGGTCGCTTCGCCGGCCAGCACCCGTCGGCCCAGCGCCAGCCAGGCGATCAACATCAGACCCACGCCCGCCCACAACACGATCGACGACAGCACCAGGCCGTGGCCAAAGCGCATCCACGACATGTGAATTGACTCCAGCAGCGGGTCGTGCTGGCGGGTGCTGCCGGCGCCCAGCCCGCCCACGGTGATCAGCACCGAACCCAGCGCGCCCAACTTCGCCGGGCCGGATTCCGGGCCGATGGCAAACGTGCGTATTCGTGAGAATCCTTCTCGAAGAGAGGGTTTCGTCCCCGGTGAGCCGGTGGCGGGGGTGTGGGTCGGGGTGGTCGGAGTTTCCATGGGTTCAGGCGGACCGGTTCGTGGCCAGCCGGGCCAGTTCGGACAGCCCCGCCTTGGCCGCCGCGTTGATGGGGGCGGCCGCCAGCATGTCCAACGCTCGGCGGGTCAGCTCGGCGATACGGTGCTCCGCTGCGGCCAGGGCGCCCACCGACTCGATGACGTCGCGCAGCTCGTCGACCTGCGGGTCGGTCAGCTGAGCGCCGATCGAGCTCCGCAACAGGTTGGCGGCCGCCGGGTCCGACTTGTCGGCCAACTCCACCGCCTCGGCCAGCAGCACGGTGCGTTTGCCCGAGCGCAGGTCGTCACCGGACGGCTTACCGGTCACCGCCGGGTCCCCGAACACGCCCAGCACGTCGTCGCGCAACTGGAACGCGACCCCGAGGTCGGTGCCGAACCGGCCGAAGGCGTCCTGCACGTCGGGGCGGTCGGCGGCGGCGGCCACCCCCAGCTGCAGCGGCCGCGTCACGGTATAGCAGGCGGTTTTGAAGGTGTCGACGTTCATCGCCGAGGCGATCGATTCGGTGGCGCTGGCCTCGGCGACGATGTCGAGGTATTGCCCGCCGAGCACCTCGGTGCGGATCCGGGCCCAGACCTGCCGGACGCGGCGCTGCGCGTCGGGCGCCAGCTCCGCCCCGAACACGATGTCGTCGGCCCAGGCCAGCGCGAGGTCTCCGAGCAGGACGGCCGCCGAGATTCCGAACCGCTGCGACGAGCCGCGCCAGCGCCGGTCGCGGTGCAGCGCCGCGAAGCGGACGTGAACGGTCGGCCGGCCGCGCCGGGTGGAGGAGTCGTCGATCACATCGTCATGCACCAGCGCGCACGCGTGCAGCAGCTCCAGCGCGGAAAACAGCAGCAGCGCCTGGGGATTGGGATCTTTGGTGGCCACGGCGCGCCAGCCCCAATAGGCGAAGGCGGGACGCAGCCGCTTTCCCCCGTTGAGCACGAAGTCTTCCAGCGCGGCGATCAGAACGCCGTAGTCGTCGCCGATGTAGGCCGTGTCGGCGCGCCGGTCGTGCAAATACCGCCGAAGTTGGTCGGTGACGGCGCCGGTCAACTCGACGGTTGCCGCTGCTGCTGGGGCTTTTGGGCTCAGCGCGGCGCCCCTTTCTCCCTCGGCGTGACTTGGTGTTCCAGGCCCGACCAGTGTATTCGGCGCCGCCGCGAAGACCATCTCGGCATGAGGCGCGGCCGCCGCCGCGTGCAGACCAGTTGTTTCGCCTGCCTCACTATTCCCCCGCAAGCGGACGGAACCCCCCCGCCTATGCTGGCGGGAGTCTGTGGGCCTGGCGCGGTGCCGCGCGGCCATAAGCCGCGGGCAATAGTCGTCTGCTGGAGAGGAACCGCGTGACCCTCAACACCATTGCGCTCGAGCTGGTGCCACCGAACTGCGACGATGGCAGGGAACGGGCACTCGAGGATGCGCGAAAAGTGGTGCAGTACTCGGCCGAGGCCGGCCTCGACGGCCGGCTGCGGCACGTCATGATCCCCGGGATGATCGCCGAGGACGACGACCGGCCGGTCGCGATGAAACCCAAGCTCGATGTGCTCGACTTCTGGTCGATCATCAAATCGGAACTGCCCGGCATCAAGGGCTTGTGCACTCAGGTCACGGCATTTATGGACGAGCCGTCGCTGCGCGCGCGGCTCACCGACCTGCGCGATGCCGGAATGGAAGGTGTGGTTTTCGTCGGCGTTCCCCGCACGATGCAGGACGGCGAGGGCTCCGGCGTGGCGCCGACCGACGCCCTGTCGATCTATCGCGGGCTGCTGGCAAACCGGGGCGTGATCCTGATCCCGACCCGCGAGGGCGAGCACGGCCGGTTCAACTTCAAGTGCGACCAGGGCGCGACGTACGGCATGACCCAGCTGTTGTACTCCGACGCGATCGTCGGCTTCCTCACCGAGTTCGCCAAGAGCACCGATCATCGACCGGAAATCCTGCTGTCGTTCGGCTTCGTCCCGAAAGTGGAGAGCCGCATCGGCCTGATCAACTGGCTCATTCAGGACCCGGGTAACGCCGCGGTGGCGGGCGAGCAGGAATTCGTCAAAAGGCTGGCCGCCAGCGAACCGGCGGAGAAGCGTCGGCTGATGGTCGACCTGTACAAGCGCGTCGTCGACGGCGTCGCCGAGCTGGGTTTTCCGCTGAGCATCCACCTCGAGGCGACGTACGGCGTTTCCGCGCCCGCGTTCCAGACCTTCGCCGAGATGCTCGCCTACTGGTCGCCGGCCCCGCGCGGTTAGCTGGGCGGCTGGTCGCCGGGCGCGGTGAACCGCGGGGAACGATCCCGGTTGACCCAGGCCAGCAGCGCCACCACGCCGGCGGCCGCGAACGACGCAATGCCCAGCCAGACGCCCGCCCCGGTGAAGGAACGGGTATTGGGATCGGTGTAGCGGGCCTGGGCGGTCATGGTGCTCACCACGCCCGGCTTCAGTTTCCACGACACCACCGTCGACTCGACCCGGTCACCGTTGGTCGAGGTCACCACGCCGGGGAAGGCGACGGTCAGCTCGACGTCGGCTTCGGGGTCGGTCAGCGACGTCAGATCCGCCCGGCCCTCCAGGATGACCAGGTTGCCGTTGCGGCGCAGCGACAGGTTCACCCCTGCGGCGTCGGAGTTCATGTTCGCCAGCTGCGGCAACTCGGCGAAGGTGAGATCGGAGAAGACCACCTGCGATCCCACATAACCGTCGCTGTCGTAGTTCGACACCGCCACCTTCTGGCTGAACGGTAAGTTGTTGCTGTCGAGCTGGGGACCGGTGTCTTTGGGCGTCTTGGGCTTCGCCGCGGCGACGATTTCCCCGGACACCAGGTCATCGGGTGAGATGGTGATCGACGCCCGGACGCGCAGGCATCCGGTGGCCAGGGGCACCAGCAGCAGCAACATCGCGCCGGCCACCAGGCGGCGCCGCCGGGCGGTAAAGCCTCGGGTTCGGGGCGGGGGAGGGCTGGCGCGCACCAGGTCATCGTGCCAGATCCGGTGGGGCGGTTCGCCGAGCCATCCGATCTGTGCACCGCGGGTGTCGCGGGCCGGCTACAGGGGCAGTTCGCGGCCCAGGATTGCGAATGCCCGCGGGTCGCCGGCGAAGTGGTACCCGCGGATGATGTCGGTGAAGCCCAGTCGCCGGTACAGTCGCCAGGCCCGGTTGGGCTCGCCGTTGGTTTCGGGAGTGGACAGCAGCACGTTGCGTTCGGCGCGACCGGCGAGCAACCGGCGCGCCAACGCCTCACCAAGCCCGCGGCCCTGGGCGCGCGGATGAATGTGCAATTCGGTCAGCTCGAAGTAGCTGTGCATCAATTGGGCTATCTCTTGTGACGGTAGGCCGCCGCGTTGCAGGCCCAGCACGACCTGCTGCTGCCACCACTGCCCGGGTGCCCCGGGGTAGCCGTAGGCCACGCCGAGCAACGGCGCGTGGCTCAAGTCGGCGGCCGACGGCGCCGGCGCGCCCGCGCCCGCGGCCACCGCGATTTCGACGACGCCCACCCCTTGCCAGCCGGGGCGCCGGATGTGCTCCAGCCACATCGAGGCGCGCTGGTTTTCCGTGCCCCGCGGGTAGCGCATGGCGTCGACGTACACCGCCAGGGCATCACTGAGGCGGCGCTCCATATCGTTCGGGCGCAGATCGATGAGGAATATCGCCAACTCGCGGTGTCCTCCTCATCCACTGATCGGCTCTCGCGCAATCGTTCGGCTTCGCGCAGTCGGTTGGCCGCATGGCGCTACCGCCATTATCGGACCCGTGCGGGGCCGATCGACGAGCGGTCGAGACGAACCGCCCCGGGCCGGGAAGCGGGTTGGCACGCACGGCCGTTCCGGTTCCCATTGGTGTCCGGATGCCGCCGAGATAGAATCGCCGCTGAACCAGTGGTACGGCGCAGATTGACCTCGTATCATCTGATTTAGTAGCCCCCTAACGGGCACCCGCGTGCTATCGATAGTTACGCGCCAACTGTCGGCAAGGAGGGACGAATGCCACTCTCCGATCATGAGCAGCGGATGCTCGATCAGATCGAGAGCGCTCTCTACGCCGAAGATCCCAAGTTCGCGTCGAGCGTCCGCGGCGGCGGGTTCCGCGCACCCACGGCACGCCGGCGCCTGCAGGGCGCGGCATTGTTCGTCATCGGCCTCGCGATGCTGGTTTCCGGCGTCGCGTTCAAGGCCACGATGATCGGAAGCTTCCCGATTCTCAGCGTCTTTGGGTTCATCGTAATGTTTGGCGGCGTGGTCTTTGCTATCACCGGCCCGCGGTTGGCCGGCCGCTCGGATAGTCCCGGATCGGCGGCCGGGCCGTCGCGTCAGCGCCGCAGCAAGGGCGGTGGGGGCTCGTTCACCAGCCGGATGGAAGATCGGTTCCGCCGCCGCTTCGACGATTAGCGCCGATCCCGGACGGAACGGGGTAGCCCATCGGCTACCCCGTTTTTATGTTTGCGTCGAGTCTGCGGTGCGGCAGCGGTGCCGCGTCGGATTCCCGCCCTGGGCGCCGACTCGGCGCCATCGTCGCAGGCTCGGGCCGTTCGGCCGCCGGGCGCGGACGTGTCGAGTCCATTCTGCATCCCAATCGAGCCCGAACCGAGTCTTGGGCACAGGATTCGAGCCCCACCGGGCCCCACTAGGCCTCCCCACCACGCCCCACCGGCCCCTTTCAGCGTGCTGACGTGCGGTTTCTAGTCCTCGCGCGCGCGTCGCCACGCGACCCCGGCCCTGGGCGGATGACCAGCTACAGCCCGTTGAGTGGAAAACGACCGGGAAAACTCGGTGACGACACCCCGCTGATGGGTGAAAGTGGGGGATTGTGGGGTATGGTGGCTGAAGTGTTTGGGTGACGCACAGCCGCTTTGGGCGGGAGGTGAATTCTGGTGTTTCTCGGCACCTACACGCCCAAACTCGACGACAAGGGGCGGCTGACGCTGCCCGCCAAGTTCCGTGACGCACTGGCAGGGGGGTTGATGGTCACCAAAAGCCAAGACCACAGCCTCGCCGTCTACCCGCGCGCGGAATTCGAGCACCTGGCCCGCCGGGCCAGCAAGGCCTCCCGGAGCAATCCGGAGGCCAGGGCGTTCCTGCGCAATCTCGCCGCCGGCACCGACGAGCAGCATCCCGACGCGCAGGGGCGCATCACGCTGTCGTCCGACCACCGTCGCTACGCCGACCTTTCCAAGGACTGTGTGGTGATCGGGGCGGTCGACTACCTCGAAATCTGGGATGCCCAGGCTTGGCAGGACTACCAGCAGACCCACGAAGAGAACTTCTCCGCGGCCAGCGATGAAGCACTCGGCGACATTATCTGAGGCGCATGCCCGTGCAACGTGGCCTCTGCCCGAACCGACCCTGGCGTACTTCCCCAACGCCAGGTTCGTGACTTCGGACAGGGACCTCGATGCAGGGGCGTGCTCCCTCGCCGCCCGTCGGGGGATCTCGGCTTTGTCCCTGGAGATCGACCGGTGCCGGCAGATCCGGGAAGGCGTTGCGGTGACTGATGATTCGGGCGACGTCGGGCACGTGCCCGTCCTGCTGCAACGCTGCGTCGAACTGCTAATGCCCGCGCTGACCCGTCACCACGCCGACGGGTCGGGGGCGGTCCTGGTCGACGCGACCGTGGGCGCGGGCGGGCACGCGGAGCGGTTCTTGACCGATTTGCCGGGCCTGCGGCTCCTCGGGCTCGACCGCGATCCCAGCGCGCTGGAGATCGCCCGGGCCCGGCTGGCGCCGTTCGCCGACCGCATCACGCTGGTACACACCCGTTATGACGGTCTGGCCGCGGCACTGGCCGAATCCGGTTACGCGACAGCGGAGTCCGTCGACGGCATGCTGTTCGACCTCGGCGTGTCGTCGATGCAGCTGGACCGTTCCGAGCGGGGTTTCGCCTACGCCCAGGACGCGCCGCTGGACATGCGGATGGACCCCGCCTCGGCACTGACCGCGGCCGACATCCTCAACAACTACGACCAGGGGGCCCTGGCGGACATCCTGCACCGCTACGGTGAGGAACGGTTCGCGCGTCGCATCGCCGCCCAGATCGTCCGCCAACGCGCGCACAGCCCGTTCACGTCGACCGCACAGTTGGTAGCCCTGCTCTACCAAGCGATTCCGGCTCCGGCCCGGCGCACCGGCGGGCATCCGGCCAAGCGCACCTTTCAGGCGCTGCGGATCGCGGTCAACGACGAACTGGGCTCGCTGCGCAGCGCGCTGCCGGCGGCGCTGGACGCGCTGGCCGTCGGTGGGCGCATCGTGGTGATGGCCTACCAGTCGCTGGAGGACCGGATCGTCAAGCGGGCGTTCGCCGACGCGGTCTCCTCCCGCACACCGGTCGATCTCCCGGTCGAGCTGCCCGGCCATGAGCCGCGATTCCAGTCGTTGACGCACGGCGCGCAGCGCGCCGATCCCGCCGAAGTCGAACGTAACCCGCGCAGCGCCGCGGCGCGATTGCGGGCCCTGCAACGGATCCGGCGCGGGGTGCAAGCACAGCAAGCTACTCCGAAAGGCGACTCATGAAGGCAAACCGCGAGACGCCGCAACGTCGCGGCGGCAGCGATCGTCGGGGCGGGCGCGACGGCGCTGCCCGGAAGAGCCGGCGCGCCGCGGCCGATTCCGCGCCGTCGCGGCGCGCCCGGCCTCCACGGAGCTCGGCGCCCACCCGCGAAGCCCGGGCCCCCAAGTCCGGACCGCAGACCAGCCCGGTCACCCGGCCGGTCGAGCGACCCGGCCGCCCCAAGAACACCAGCCAGGCCAAGGCCCGAGCCAAGGCGCGGAAAGCCAAGGCGCCCAAGGCCGTCCGGCCGCGGCTGACCGAGCGTTTGGCCATCCGGCTGACATCGATCGACCTGCGGCCCCGGGCCCTGGTCAGCAAGGTCCCGTTCGTGGTGCTGGTCATCGGTGCGCTCGGCATGGGCCTCGGCCTCACGCTGTGGTTGTCCACCGCCTCTGCCGAGCGCTCCTATCAGTTGAGTCACGCCCGCGAAAGGAACCGGCTGTTGCAGCAGCAGAAGGAGGCGCTGGAACGCGATGTGCGCGAAGCGGAGTCCGCGCCGGCGCTGGCCGAGGCCGCGCGCAAGCAGGGCATGATCCCGAGCCGGGACACCGCCCACCTGGTCCAGGACCCGGCCGGGAACTGGGTGGTCGTCGGCACGCCGAAGCCGGCCGACGGCGTTCCGCCCCCGCCGCTGAACACCCAGCTCCCCGACGAAGGTCCGCCGCCGCCCCCCAAACCGCCGGCGCTCCCTCCCGAGGTCCCCGTCCGGATACAGCCGCCTCAGGGCGCGCCCACGCCGGCCCAGTCCGGGCCCGAGGCGCTGCTGCGCGCGCCGGACGGTGCGTCGACGCTGGGTGGCCAACACCTGACGCAGACCGTTCCTCCGCTGCCCGGCATGCCCGGCGGTCCGGTCACCGGGCAGCTCCCCGGTGCGGCGCCGGCGCCGGGGCTGCCGGGCCCGGCGGGGCCACCGCCCGCCCCGCTGCCCGCCGAAGTTTCGGTTCCCATAGCGGGACTGCCCATCCCGCCTGCCGTGCAGGCGCCCGCTCCGCCACCCGCGGAGGTGCCCGTCCCGGTGCAAGCGGTGCCACCGGCGCCGGCGCCGGCCGGACCCCAGGCCGCGGTCCCCGGCGTCCCGGTCGCCCCAGGGCCCGCTAACGGCCAGCAGTTGGGGGCCGCGGCCGTTGCGACGCCGGGTGCTCCCAGGTGAGCCGCGGTGACTCCAAGCGGACACGTCGGTCGCAGTCCGCGCGATCGACGCGGGGTCCGCGTAACGCGCAGGAAGCCAAGGGCGTTCGGCAACCGAAGAAGCGACAAAAGCCGCAACAGGCCAAAGACGCGTCGCAGCCGAGGCGTTTCCGAAAGACGAAGGAAGCCAAGCAAACCCGCGTAGCCGAACGGCCGGAGGCGGTGGCGGGCGGACACTCGGCAACACAGCGACGCACCCGCCAGATCGTGCAAGCGGGGACGCGCGGCGCGTCGTTCGTCTTCCGGCATCGGGCCGGGAACGTGGTCATCCTGGTGCTGATGCTGGTGGCGGCGGCGCAGTTGTTCGTGCTGCAGGTGACGAACGCCCCCACCCTGCGCGCCCAGGCGGCCGGGCAGCTCAAGGTCACCGACGTGGAAAAAGCGGTGCGCGGCAGCATCATCGACCGCAACAAGGACCAACTCGCGTTCACCATCGAGTCGCGTGCTTTGACGTTCCAGCCGAAGCGGATTCGCAAGCAGTTGGAGGAGGCCAAGAAGAAGAACTCGGACGCCCCCGACCCCCAGCAGCGGCTGCGGGATATCGCCAAGGAGGTGGCGACGCGGCTGGGCAACAAGCCGGACTTCGCCACGGTGCTGAAGAAGGTGCAAAGCGACGAAAACTTCGTCTATCTGGCGCGCGCCGTCGACCCGGCGATCGCCAGCGTGATCTCCGAGAAGTATCCCGAGGTGGGTTCCGAACGGCAGGATCTGCGCCAGTACCCGGGCGGGTCGCTGGCGGCCAACATCATCGGCGGCATCGACTGGGACGGCCACGGGCTGCTCGGGCTGGAGGACGCCCTGGACTCGGTGCTCTCCGGGACCGACGGCTCGGTCACCTACGACCGCGGATCCGACGGTGTGGTCATTCCGGGCAGCTACCGCAACCGGCACCGGGCCGTCAACGGTTCGACCGTCCAGCTGACCATCGACGACGACATCCAGTTCTATGTTCAGCAGCAGGTCCAGCAGGCCAAGAACGCTTCTGGGGCGCACAACGTTTCGGCAGTCGTGCTCGACGCGAAGACCGGCGAAGTGCTGGCCATGGCCAACGACAACACCTTCGACCCGTCCCAGGACATCGGGCGGCAGGGCGACAAGCAGCTGGGCAACCCGGCGGTGTCGTCGCCGTTCGAGCCGGGCTCGGTGAACAAGGTGATCACCGCGTCCTCGGTCATCGAGTACGGCCTCTCCAACCCCGACGAGGTGTTGCAGGTGCCCGGCTCGATCCAGATGGGCGGGGTGTCCATCCACGACGCCTGGGCGCACGGGGTGATGCCGTACACCACCACCGGGGTGTTCGGGAAGTCGTCCAACGTCGGCACTTTGATGCTGGCTCAGCGCGTCGGCCCGGAACGCTTCTACGACATGGTCCGCAAATTCGGCCTCGGCCAGCGCACCAACGTGGGGCTGCCCGGGGAGAGTGCGGGGCTGGTGCCTCCCATCGACCAATGGTCGGGCAGCACCTTCTCCAACCTGCCCATCGGGCAGGGCCTTTCGATGACACTGCTGCAGATGGCCGGCATGTACCAGACGATCGCCAACGACGGGCTGCGGATGCCGCCGCGCATCATCAAGGCCACCATCGCCCCCGATGGCACCCGGACCGAAGAACCGCGCCCGGAAGGCGTCCGGGTGGTGTCGCCGCAGACCGCGCAGACGGTGCGCAACATCCTGCGCGCCGTCGTGCAGCGCGACCCGATGGGCTATCAGCAGGGCACCGGCCCATCCGCCGGGGTGACCGGCTACCAGATGGCCGGTAAGACCGGTACCGCGCAGCAGATCAACCCCGCCTGCGGCTGCTACTACGACAACGTCTACTGGATTACGTTCGCCGGGATGGCCACCGTCGACAATCCCCGCTACGTCGTCGGGATTCAGATGGACAACCCCGAACGCAACGCGGACGGCACGCCCGGCCACTCGGCGGCCCCGCTGTTCCACAACATCGCGGGCTGGCTGATGCAGCGCGAGAACGTCCCGCTGTCACCCGACCCGGGGCCGCCGCTGATCCTGCAGGCGACCTGAGCCCGTCCACGGACTCGCCGCCGGACACCAGGCCCGCCTCCACGTTTCGAGCAGGATTGAAGAAGCAGGCGACCAATCGGGGCCTTTACGGTAGGCGCATGGCAGTCACCGTTTCCACCATGTTCATCACCGTGCACGACCCCGACGCGGCGCTGGGTTTTTACCGCGACGCGCTGGGCCTGGAGGTGCGCAACGATGTCGCCTCCGGCGGCTTCCGCTGGGTCACGATCGGAGCCCCGGGGCAAGACGTCGACATCGTCTTGGCCCAGCCGCATGGCGGTCGATCACAGGCCGAGGGCGACGCGCTGCTGTCGCTCGTCACGCAGGGGACGTTGCAGGCTGCGATCTTCCGCTGTGATGATGTCGACGCCACTTTTGAAAAGGTCCGTGCCTCGGGAGCCGAGGTGCTCTCTGAGCCGGCGTCGCAACCGTGGGGTGCGCGCGACTGCGCTTTCCGCGACCCGTCGGGCAACCTCGTCCGCATCGCGCAAGCCTGACGAAATAGACATGGCACCCCGTACACAGTTGAGTGCAGGATGCGTGTCGCGGCTGCGCCGACCTAGAACGCGGGGCGACCTGGCCATGTGCTTCGACCGTGACGACCGGTTGCGTACCGTGGTCGGCATGACGCCTGAGGCAGTCGCCGACCTCGTGCACCTCCGTAGGGCCCGAGACCACATGGACCGCCACTACGCACAGCCCCTCGATGTCCCGGCCATGGCGCGTGCCGCACTGATGTCGCCCGCACATTTCTCGCGCAAGTTTCGCGCGGCGTACGGCGAAACGCCGTACGCCTATCTCATGACGCGACGCATCGAGCGCGCGAAGGCCCTTCTCCGTCAAGGGATGTCGGTCACCGACACCTGCATCGCGATCGGTGCCACCTCGCTTGGCTCGTTCAGCTCGCGCTTCACTGAGATCGTTGGCGAGACACCGTCGCAGTACCGCGCTCGCGATCACCGCGCCCTCGAGGTCGTTCCGTCCTGCGTGATCAGGTTCGCGATGCGGCCGCGGCGTAACAAGACCATGGCCTGACCGCTGCTACTGCGCCGGCGGAAAGGTGCTTGAGCAGCCGGCTTGCCCCTGCTGACGACTTCGGGGATCGATCATCGAAATGATCCCGGAGATTCCTCGCCGCAAACGCCACACGCTCCGGCTGAACGCCTCACGACCGCCCGCATCTGGATAGGGTGTCATGGCCGATCCTGTGGGTCACGCGGCGTCGAAGGGAGGTGTGGAAGGTGTCGGTGCCTCTCGGGCCTAGCTTCCGCCCCAGCGCCACTGCGGGCGTGCAGCTGTCCGCGCTGGCCGCTGAGGCCGGCGCGGTCCTGGCCGACAGCCCGGGCGGCCGCGCGACCGCCCCCGACGTGCCGGTCACCGGTGTGACGCTGCGCGCCCAGGATGTGCTGGCCGGCGACCTGTTCGCCGCCCTGCCCGGCTCCGCCACGCATGGCGCCCGGTACGCCGGCGAGGCGATCGAACGCGGGGCCGTCGCGGTGCTCACCGATGCCGCCGGTGTCGCCGAGCTGGCCGCGGTCGCCGGCTCCGGGACCGCACGCGTGCCGATCCTGGTGCACCCCGCGCCACGCAGGGTGCTCGGCGGCCTGGCCGCCGCGGTGTACGGGAACCCGTCGGAGAAGGTGTCGGTCATCGGGATCACCGGGACGTCGGGCAAGACCACCACCACCTACCTGGTCGAGTCCGGCCTGCGCGCCGCCGGGCGCATCGTAGGGCTGATCGGCACGGTCGGCATCCGCATCGACGGCACCGACATCCCCAGCGCGCTGACCACCCCGGAGGCGCCCGACCTGCAGGCGATGCTCGCCGCGATGGCCGAACGCGGCGTGGACACCGTGGTCATGGAGGTGTCCAGCCACGCGCTGACGCTGGGCCGGGTGGACGGCACCGGATTCGCCGTGGGCGCATTCACCAACCTGTCGCGCGACCACCTCGACTTCCACCCCACCATGGCCGACTACTTCGACGCCAAGGCGTTGCTGTTCGATCCCGAGTCGCCGCTGCGCGCGCGCCGGGTCGTGGTGTGCGTCGACGACGACGCCGGGCGCGCGATGGCCGAGCGGGCCGGCGACGCCGTCACGGTCAGCGCCACCGACCAGCCCGCCCACTGGCGTGCCACGGAGTTGGCCCCGTTGGGCGCCGGGGGCCAGCAGTTCGCCGCCGTCGACCCCGCCGGCGTGCACCACCAGGTCGGCATCCGGCTGCCGGGGGATTACAACGTTGCCAATTGCCTTGTCGCACTGGCGATCCTCGACATGATCGGGGTGTCTCCGGAGCAGGCGGCGCCCGGCCTGCTGGCGACCCGGGTGCCCGGGCGGCTGGAACAAATCGACCGCGGCCAGGATTTTCTCGCGCTGGTCGACTACGCCCACAAGCCGGGCGCGTTGCGCGCGGTGTTGACCGCCCTGGCGGGCCCGGGGCGCCGGGTGGCGGTGGTCTTCGGTGCCGGCGGCGACCGCGACCCGGGCAAGCGCGCGCCGATGGGCGAGATCGCCGCCGAGTTGGCCGATTTCGTCGTCGTCACCGACGACAACCCGCGCGGCGAGGATCCCGCGGCGATCCGCCGCGAGATCCTGGCCGGCGCGGCGGCCGGCGCCGCCGAGGTCGTCGAGGTCGCCGACCGGCGCGCGGCGATCAGGCGCGCGGTGGCCTGGGCGGGCCCCGGCGACGTGGTGGTCATCGCCGGCAAGGGACACGAAACAGGGCAGAGCGCCGGCGGGCAGACCCGCCCCTTCGACGACCGGGTGGAGCTGGCCCAGGCGTTGGAGGCGCTCCAGGCCCAGGGGGCGCGGCAGTGATCGACCTGACCGTCGCCCAGATCGCGGACATCGTCGGCGGCACGCTCGCCGATGTCTCGCCGGAGGCCGCCGCCCGGTTGCACGTCACCGGGACCGTCGAGTTCGACTCCCGCGTCGTCGGCCCGGGCGGACTGTTCCTGGCGCTGCCCGGCGCCCGCTCCGACGGGCATGACCACGCGGGGTCGGCGATCGCGGCCGGCGCGGTGGCCGTGCTGGCGGCCCGCCCGGTGGGCGTTCCGGCCGTTGTGGTCACGCCCCACCCCCGCGCCACCGGGGGCGCGCTGGCCGGGGTGCTCGAGCATGACGCCGACGGATCGGGCGCGGCGGTGCTGGCCGCGCTGGCCGAGCTGGCCAAGACGGTGGCCGCCCAGCTGGTGGCCGGTGGGCTGGCCATCATCGGGATCACCGGCTCGTCGGGAAAAACCTCGACCAAGGACTTGGTGGCCGCCGTCCTCGATCCGCTGGGTGAGGTCATCGCCCCGCCCGGGTCGTTCAACAATGAGCTGGGACATCCCTGGACGGTGCTGCGCGCCACCGACCGCACCGACTACCTGGTGCTCGAGATGTCGGCACGCCATCCCGGCAATATCGCCGCGCTGGCCGAGATCGCCCCGCCCGCGATCGGGGTGGTCCTCAACGTCGGCACCGCGCACCTGGGCGAGTTCGGCTCCCGCGACGCGATCGCCCGCACCAAAGCCGAACTGCCACAAGCCGTTCCACCGTCCGGCGCGGTCGTCCTCAACGTCGACGACCCGGCGGTGGCGGCGATGGCCGGGGTGACCGCCGCCCGGGTGGTCCGCGTCAGCCGGGCCCGCGACACCGGCTCGGGACCCAGCGACGTGTGGGCCGACGACGTGTCGTTGGACGAACTGGCCAGGCCGCGCTTCACGCTGCACGCGCGCGGCACCCAAGCCGACGTCCGGCTGGGCGTCTACGGCGACCACCAGGTGACCAACGCGCTGTGCGCGGCGGCGGTCGCGCTGGAATGCGGTGCCACCGTCGACCAGGTGGCCGAGGCGCTCGCTCAAGCGGGGCCGGTGTCGCGGCACCGGATGCAGGTGACCACCCGCCCCGACGGTGTCACGGTGATCGACGACGCCTACAACGCCAACCCCGACTCGATGCGCACCGGCCTGCAGGCGCTGGCCTGGATCGCGCACGGGGGTACCCGGGGCGGTGCGCGGCCCCGGCGCAGCTGGGCGGTGCTCGGCGAGATGGCCGAGCTCGGTGACGACGCGATACCCGAACACGACCGCATCGGCCGGCTCGCGGTGCGCTTAGATGTGTCTCGACTCGTTGTCGTGGGAAGTGGGAGGTCGATGAGGGCCATGCACCACGGAGCGGTCATGGAGGGCTCGTGGGGCGCCGAGGCTGATAGAGCAGCCGTTAATGTGGCCGACGGCGACGCCGCCCTGGCGTTGTTGCGGGCCGAGCTGCAGCCCGGTGACGTGGTGCTGGTCAAGGCGTCGAACGCGGCCGGGCTGGGCGCGCTGGCCGACGCGCTGGCGGCGGACGGCGGAGCGCGCGCATGAGACAGATCCTCATCGCCGTCGCCATCGCAGTCACCGTCTCGATCCTGTTGACCCCGGCGCTGATCCGGATGTTCACCAAGCAGGGATTCGGCCATCACACCCGCGACGACGGCCCGCCCAGCCACCACACCAAACGCGGCACGCCGTCGATGGGCGGGGTGGCCATCCTGGCCGGCATCTGGGCCGGTTACCTGGGGACGCACCTGGCCGGGCTGGCATTCCACGGCGAAGGCATCTCCGCGTCCGGCCTGTTGGTACTGGGTCTGGCCACCGTGCTGGGCGGCGTCGGATTCCTCGACGACCTGATCAAGATCCGCAGGGCGCGCAACCTCGGGCTGAACAAGACGGCCAAGACGGTCGGGCAGATCTCCGCCGCGGTGCTGTTCGGGGTGCTGGCGCTGCAGTTCGGCAATGCCAGCGGCCTGACGCCGGCCAGCGCGGACCTGTCGTACGTGCGCGAGATCGCCACCGTCACCCTGGCTCCGACGCTGTTCGTGCTGTTCTGCGTGGTCGTCGTCAGCGCCTGGTCGAACGCGGTCAATTTCACCGACGGCCTGGACGGACTGGCCGCCGGCAGCATGGCCATGGTCACCGCCGCCTACGTGTTGATCACCTTCTGGCAATACCGCAACGCCTGCGTCACCGCACCGGGGCTGGGCTGCTACAACGTGCGCGATCCGCTGGACCTGGCGCTGGTCGCGGCCGCCACGGCCGGCGCCTGCATCGGCTTTTTGTGGTGGAACGCCGCCCCGGCCAAGATCTTCATGGGTGACACCGGATCCCTGGCGCTGGGCGGCATCATCGCGGGCTTATCGGTCACCAGCCGCACCGAAATCCTCGCGGTCGTGCTGGGTTCGCTGTTCGTCGCCGAGGTCAGCTCCGTCGTGCTGCAGATCGTGGCCTTTCGCACCACCGGCCGCCGGGTGTTCCGGATGGCGCCCTTCCACCACCATTTCGAGCTGGCCGGCTGGGCCGAGACGACGGTGATCATCCGCTTCTGGCTGCTCACGGCGATCACCTGCGGTCTGGGCGTTGCCCTGTTCTACGGTGAGTGGCTGGCCACGATCGGTGCCTGATGAGCGGCTTCACACACTTGGAGGCCCCCTTGGCGCCGGGCGCGCCCGTGCTGGTGGCCGGCGGCGGCGTGACCGGCAGGGCGGTGCTGGCGGCCCTGACCCGCCTCGGTGCGGCGCCCACCCTGTGCGACGACGACCCGGCCACGCTGCGCGGCTTCGCCGAAACCGGCGTGACGACCCTGACCACCTCGGCGGCCGCGCAGCGCGTCTCGGACAACCCAGAAAGCTACGCGCTGGTGGTCACCAGTCCGGGCTTCTCGCCGGCCACGCCGCTGCTGGTCGCCGCGGCGACCGCCGGGGTGCCCGTCTGGGGTGACGTGGAACTGGCCTGGCGGCTCGATGCCGCGGGCCACTACGGACCGCCGCGCCGCTGGCTGGTGGTGACCGGCACCAACGGCAAGACGACCACCACGTCGATGCTGCACGCCATGCTGACCGCCGCGGGCCGGCGCAGCCTGCTGTGCGGCAACATCGGCAGCCCGGTGCTGGACGTGCTGGGCGAGCCCGCCGACCTGCTGGCCGTGGAGCTGTCCAGCTTCCAGCTGCACTGGGCGCCCTCGCTGCGGCCCGAGGCCGGCGCCGTCCTCAACATCGCCGAAGACCACCTGGACTGGCACTCGACGATGGCCGAGTACGCGGCGGCGAAGGCCCGGGTGCTGGGCGGCCGGGTCGCGGTGGTCGGGCTGGACGACAGCCGGGCCGCGGCATTGCTGGACACCGCGGCGGCGCCGGTGCGCGTCGGCTTCCGGCTCGGCGAACCGGCCGCCGGCGAGCTCGGCGTGCGCGACGGTCAACTGGTCGACCGCGCCTTTGCCGACGATTTGGCGCTCGTGCCGGTCGAATCGATACCGGTGCCGGGCCCCGTCGGCGTGCTCGACGCCCTGGCCGCGGCGGCCCTGGCGCGAAGTGTCGGTGTGCCCGCCGCGGCAATAGCGGCCGCGATCGCGTCCTTCCGGGTGGGCCGGCATCGGGCCGAAGTGGTCGCCGTCGCCGACGGGATCACCTACGTCGACGATTCCAAGGCCACCAACCCCCACGCCGCGGAGGCGTCGGTGCTGGCCTACCCGCGGGTGGTCTGGGTGGCCGGGGGTTTGCTGAAGGGCGCATCGGTGGACGCCGAGGTCGCCCGGATCGCGTCCAGGCTGGTCGGCGCGGTGCTCATCGGCCGAGATCGCCAAGAGGTTGCAGAGGCGTTATCGCGACACGCGCCGGATGTACCCGTCGTCCAAGTAGTGACAGGCGAGGATGCTGATATGGATGCGACGGGTGTGGTTTCTGATACAGCTGTGACAGAAGTGAAACGTTCGGGTGGGGACGACGGCGCTTCGGTCATGACCGCGGTGGTGGCCGCGGCCCGCGGGTTGGCAAGGCCCGGCGACACCGTGCTGCTGGCACCGGCCGGTGCATCGTTCGACCAGTTCACCGGTTACGCCGACCGCGGTGACGCGTTCGCGGCGGCCGTGCGTGCGGCGCTCCGGTAGGCGGGTGTGGGCAACGCGCTGACCCGGCTGCTGCGCCGGGGGAAGGAAGCCACACAGACCGCCACGACCAAGCAGGGGGAGGCCGACGCCGCGGAGGCGCCCGACGCGCCGGAAGCCGCCGACGCATCGGCGAGTAAGGCGCCCGCGGCGGCAAAGGCCGACGAACGCGGTCCGCACCGGCGCTTCGGCGCCTGGCTGGGCCGCCCGATGACCTCGTTTCACCTGATCATCGCCGTGACAGCGTTGCTGACCACGCTCGGCCTGATCATGGTGCTGTCGGCGTCCGGCGTGCGGTCCTACGACGCCGACGGATCGGCCTGGGTGATCTTCGGCAAGCAGGTGCTGTGGACGGTCATCGGCCTCATCGGCTGCTACCTGGCGATGCGGATGTCGGTGCGGTTCATCCGCCGCGTCGCGTTCACCGGGTATGTCGTCACGGTCATCCTGCTGGTGCTGGTGCTCGTCCCCGGGATCGGCAACTTGGCCAACGGCTCCCGTAAGTGGTTCGTGGTAGCGGGCTTTTCGATGCAGCCGTCCGAGCTGGCGAAAATCGCGTTCGCCATCTGGGGCGCGCATCTGCTGGCGGCTCGCCGGATGGAGCGGGCATCGCTGCGCGAGATGCTGGTCCCGCTGGTGCCCGCCGCGGTCATCGCGCTGGCGCTGATCGTGGCCCAGCCCGACCTCGGGCAGACGGTGTCGCTCGGCATCATCCTGCTGGCCCTGCTGTGGTACGCCGGGCTGCCGCTGCGGGTTTTCGTCACCTCGCTGCTGGCGGTCTTCATGGCCGGTGCGATCTTGGCGATGTCCGCCGGTTACCGCTCGGAGCGGGTGCGGTCCTGGATGAACCCCGAGAACGACCCGCAGGACACCGGCTACCAGGCCCGGCAGGCGAAGTTCGCGCTGGCCCACGGCGGGATTTTCGGCGACGGTCTCGGACAGGGCGTGGCCAAGTGGAACTACCTGCCCAACGCGCACAACGACTTCATCTTCGCGATCATCGGTGAGGAGCTCGGTTTCATCGGCGCGTTCGGGCTGCTGGTCCTGTTCGGGCTGTTCGCCTACACCGGGATGCGGATCGCGCGCCGGTCGGCCGACCCGTTCCTGCGGCTGCTGACCGCCACCACCACGATGTGGGTGCTGGGTCAGGCGTTCGTCAACATCGGCTACGTGATCGGGGTGCTGCCGGTCACGGGCATTCAGTTGCCGCTCATCTCTGCCGGCGGAACCTCCACCGCGGCAACGCTTTTCATGATCGGGATCATGGCCAGCGCGGCACGCCACGAACCCGAGGCGGTGGCCGCGTTGCGCGCCGGCCGCGACGACAAGGTGAACCGGCTGCTGCGGCTGCCGCTGCCCGAGCCGTATGTGCCGACCCGGCTGGAGACATTCCGCGCACGCAAGGGCGGTCGCCCGCAGCCGGCCACCGGGTCCGCGCCCCGAAAGGGCGGCCGGAAGCCCGCTGCGAAGCCCGCCGGCAAGGGCTCGCGCGACGCGGACACCCCGCTGCGGCCCGCGTTCTCCCGGACAGCCGCCCGGCCCGCGCGGCAATCAAGGCATCATGGATCTGGCCGCTATTCCAGTCATGGTGCCGGCCAGCGTCAGCCACGGCGCGTTCGCGCATTGGAAGGTCAGCGTTACGGGTGAACGACACGGTCAAGAAGCCGGCCGGCGGGCTGGGGGCAAGCCCCTCGCCCGCCGGTGCCGCATCGTCGGTAGGTTCCGTGTCGATCGTGCTGGCCGGCGGGGGTACCGCCGGCCATGTGGAGCCCGCGATGGCCGTCGCCGACGCGCTGCGCGCCCTCGACCCGCGGGTCCGGATCACCGCGTTGGGCACCCGACGCGGGCTGGAGACCAGGCTGGTGCCCGAGCGCGGCTATCACCTCGAGCTGATCACGCCGGTCCCGCTGCCCCGCAAGCCCTCCGGCGACCTGGCCCGGCTGCCGCCGCGGGTGTGGCGCGCCGTCCGGGAGACCCGCGCCGTGCTGGACGCGGTCGACGCCGACGTCGTGATCGGTTTCGGTGGCTATGTGGCGCTGCCGGCGTACCTCGCGGCCCGCGGCGTCCCGAGAGTGCGCCGCCGTATCCCGGTGGTGATCCATGAGGCCAACGCTCGCGCCGGGCTGGCCAACCGGGTGGGCGCCCGCACCGCGGATCGGGTGCTCTCGGCGGTGCCGGATTGCGGTCTGGCGCGCGCCGAGGTGGTCGGGGTGCCCGTTCGGGCGGCCATCACCGCGCTGGATCGCGCCGCGCTGCGCACCGAAGCGCGCCGGCACTTCGGCTTCGCCGACGACGCCCGGGTGTTGCTCGTGTTCGGCGGCTCGCAGGGCGCGGTGTCGCTCAACCGTGCCGTCTCCGGGGCCGCCGCCGACCTGGCCGCCGCGGGTGTGGCCGTGTTGCACGCGCACGGCCCCAAGAACACCCTCGAGCTGCCCCAACCCCAGCCGGGCGATCCGCCCTACGTCGCGGTGCCCTACCTGGACCGGATGGACCTGGCCTATGCCGCGGCCGACCTGGCGATCTGCCGGTCCGGGGCGATGACCGTCGCCGAGGTGTCGGCGGTCGGCCTGCCCGCCATCTACGTGCCCCTGCCGATCGGCAACGGGGAGCAGCGGCTCAACGCGCTGCCGGTGGTCGACGCCGGTGGCGGCGTGCTCGTCGCCGACGCCGCCCTGACGCCGGACCTGGTCGCCGAGCAAGTCGGTGCCCTGCTGAACGACCCGCCGCGGTTGGCGGCCATGACGGCGGCCGCCGCCCGGGTTGGGCATCCCGAAGCGGCGCGCCGGGTGGCCGAGGCGGCGCTGGATATCGCCCGGCGGGCGGCATTCGCCCGCGTGGCGGCCGGAGAAAACCCGTGAACACCGAACCGCTGCCCGAAGAGCTGCAGCGGGTACACATGGTGGGCATCGGGGGAGCCGGCATGTCGGGCATCGCCCGCATCCTGCTGGACCGCGGCGGACTGGTCTCGGGATCCGACGCCAAGGAGTCGCGCGGCGTGCACGCGCTGCGGGCCCGGGGCGCGCTGATCCGCATCGGACACGACGTGTCGTCGCTGGATCTGTTGCCCGGCGGCGCCACCGCGGTCGTCACCACCCACGCGGCCATCCCGAAGACCAACCCCGAGCTCGTCGAAGCCCGACGGCGCGGAATTCCGGTGCTGTTGCGGCCGGCCGTGCTGGCCAAGCTGATGGACGGGCGCACCACGCTGATGGTCACCGGTACGCACGGCAAGACCACGACGACGTCGATGCTGATCGTGGCGCTGCAGCACTGCGGGCGGGACCCGTCGTTCGCGGTCGGCGGGGAACTCGGGGAGGCCGGCACCAACGCCCACCACGGCAGCGGCGACTGCTTCGTCGCCGAGGCCGACGAAAGCGACGGCTCGCTGCTGGAATACACGCCGGATGTCGCGGTGGTCACCAACATCGAGACCGATCACCTGGACTTCTACGGCAGCGCCGATGCCTACGTCGAGGTGTTCGACGCCTTCGTGGAGCGCCTGGCCCCCGGCGGCGCGCTCGTCGTGTGCACCGACGACCCGGGCGCGGCCGCGCTGGCCCAACGCACCGCCGAGCTGGGCATTCGGGTGCTGCGCTACGGGTCGGTGGCCGGCGAGGCGATGGCCGCCACCTTGTTGTCGTGGGAGCAACGGGGCACCGAGGCGGTCGCGCACATCCAGCTGGCCCCGGAACTGGACCCAGCACCCCACCCGCGCGTGATGCGGCTGTCGGTGCCCGGACGGCATATGGCGCTCAACGCGCTGGGCGCGCTGCTGGCCGCGATTCAGCTCGGCGTCTCCGCCGATGCCGTGCTCGACGGGCTGGCCGGCTTCGAGGGGGTGCGGCGCCGCTTCGAACTGATCGGGACCTCGGGACAAGGCCCGGCCCCGAACTCGCTGGTGCAGGTGTTCGACGACTACGCGCACCACCCCACCGAGATCAGCGCCACCCTGGCGGCGGTCCGCACGGTGCTGGGGGACAGCGGCGGCCGCTGCATTGTGGTGTTTCAGCCCCACTTGTATTCGCGGACAAAGGCTTTCGCTGCCGAGTTCGGTCGTGCGCTGGATGCCGCCGACGAGGTCTTCGTCCTGGACGTCTACGGCGCACGCGAACAACCGCTCGCCGGTGTCAGCGGCGCCAGCGTCGCGGAGTACGTCAGCGTGCCGGTGCGCTACCTTCCCGATTTCTCCGCGGTCGCCGAGCAGGTCGCCGCGGCCGCCGCCCCCGGTGACGTCATCGTCACGATGGGCGCGGGCGACGTCACCTTGCTGGCGCCCGAGATCGTGACCGCGCTGCGGGTCCGGGCCAACCGCAGCGCGCCCGGCCGGCCGGGAGTGCTGCGATGACCCAGCCGAACCCGGGCTCGAGCGAGGCCTCACCCACCGATCGCCCGGCGACGATGCGGGCTGCGGAGCGGCCCGCTGCGGAGCCGGTCGATCCGGGCGCGGTCGGCGAACCCACCGACGGCCCGGTGACCGACGGCTCGGCCGACAGCGCGGTCACCGAACCGCTCTTCGTCGGGGGGCCCGACGTCGAACCGCCGGCCGATCAAGACGAATTCGAGGGGCCGCGCCGGCGGGCCCGCCGCGAACGTGCCGAGCGCCGCGCCGCGCAGGCTCGGGCCACCGCCATCGAAGAGGCCCGCCGCGAGGCCAAACGCCGGGCCAGCGGGCGCCCGGTCGAACCAGCCCAAACCCGTAGTGCGGGGCGTCGTTCGGGGCCTGAAGATGCTGCTGGCGACCGTGCTGCTGGTGATCCTCGGGGTGGGCTTGCGCTTGATCCTGTACTTCACGCCTGCCATGTCGGCGCGCAACATCGTCGTCGTCGGCACCGGGGAAGTGACCCGCGAGGAGGTCTTGGACGTGGCGCGGGTGCGGCCGGGAACGCCGCTGCTTGCAGATCAACACCGGCCAGGTCGCCGACCGGGTCGCGACGATCCGCCGGGTGGCCAGCGCGCGCGTGCAGCGCCAGTACCCGTCGGCGCTGCGTATCACCATCGTCGAGCGGGTTCCGGTGGCGGTGAAGGACTTTCCGGACGGCCCGCACCTTTTCGACCGGGACGGTGTCGACTTCGCGACGGCGCCGCCGCCGCCGGGGCTGCCCTACCTGGACGTCGACAATCCCGGGCCGAACGACCCGGCGACCAAGGCCGCGATGCAGGTGCTGACGGCGCTGCGTCCCGAGGTCGCGGGACAGGTGGGCCGGGTCGCGGCCCCGTCGGTGGCCTCGATCACCCTGACGCTGGCCGACGGGCGAATAGTGATCTGGGGGACCGCCGACCGGACCGAGGAGAAGGCCGAAAAGCTCGCCGCGTTGTTGACCCAGCCCGGGCGCACCTACGACGTGTCCAGCCCCGACCTGCCGACGGTGAAATAGCCGCGGGAATCGCCGTTACGCCCGGCTGAGGCCCGACACCGGAAAAATTTGCGTGCCGCGCCTCGGCGCGCCTGCGAGGTTAGCGTGCGCCATACCCATACCGTTCTGGTTGCGCGGAACTACTTGACATAACTCTAAATCTATGGTTGAGGTTTAGGGTTTGCCAGCCGGAAAGCCGCCGCGTCCGGGAGGAACCCCGTCCCACTAAGGAACCCAACTCCACCAAGGAACGCAGTCCCACCAGGGAGGAAGACGAATGATGACCCCCCCGCATAACTACCTGGCCGTCATCAAGGTGGTGGGTATCGGTGGCGGCGGCGTCAACGCCGTGAACCGGATGATCGAACAGGGCCTCAAGGGCGTGGAGTTCATCGCGATCAACACCGACGCACAGGCGTTGTTGATGAGCGACGCCGACGTCAAACTCGACGTCGGCCGCGACTCCACCCGCGGGCTGGGCGCCGGGGCGGACCCGGAAGTCGGGCGCAAGGCCGCCGACGACGCCAAGGACGAGATCGAAGAGCTGCTGCGTGGCGCCGACATGGTGTTCGTCACCGCCGGTGAAGGGGGCGGAACCGGCACCGGCGGGGCGCCGGTCGTGGCCAGCATCGCCCGCAAGCTGGGCGCGTTGACCGTCGGCGTGGTCACCCGGCCGTTCTCGTTCGAGGGCAAGCGGCGCGGCAATCAGGCCGAAACCGGCATCGCCGCCCTGCGGGAGAGCTGCGACACCCTGATCGTGATCCCCAACGACCGGCTGCTGCAGATGGGCGACGCCGCGGTATCGCTGATGGACGCGTTCCGCAGCGCCGACGAGGTGCTGCTCAACGGCGTGCAGGGCATCACCGACCTGATCACCACCCCGGGGCTGATCAACGTCGACTTCGCCGACGTCAAGGGCATCATGTCCGGTGCCGGCACCGCGCTGATGGGCATCGGCTCGGCGCGCGGCGAAGGCCGCTCGCTCAAGGCCGCCGAGATCGCGATCAACTCGCCGCTGCTGGAGGCGTCGATGGAGGGCGCGCAGGGCGTGCTGATGTCGATCGCCGGCGGCAGCGACCTGGGTCTGTTCGAGATCAACGAGGCGGCTTCCCTGGTGCAGGACGCCGCCCACCAGGACGCCAACATCATCTTCGGGACCGTCATCGACGACTCGCTGGGCGATGAGGTGCGCGTCACGGTCATCGCGGCGGGCTTCGACGCCGCCGGACCCGGCCGCAAGCCGGTCATCGGCAACAACGCCGGCGAGCAAACCGGCGGGGCGCACCGCATCGAGTCGGCCAAGGCCGGCAAGCTCAGCTCGACGTTGTTCGAGCCCGTCGACGCCGTCAGCGTGCCGCTGCACACCAATGGC
Organism: uncultured Actinomycetota bacterium; assembly: GCA_963800315.1. Lineage (GTDB taxonomy): Bacteria > Actinomycetota > Actinomycetes > Mycobacteriales > Mycobacteriaceae > Mycobacterium. The sequence goes on along the minus strand of CAWDAS010000013.1, from coordinate 855,388 downwards.
TCGACGCTTGAATATCGGCGGCGATGACGACGACGTCGATGTGCCGCCCTTCATGCGCCGCTGAGACGGTGGAGGTCACAACGCGGTTCCGATCCGCCACAGACCGCGGTGTCGGGGCGGCTTGGCCGCCAACAGTTTCCGGATACTGGTCACGTGAGCGTTCGCATCCGCCGGGTGACCACCACCCGCGCGGGCGGTGTCTCGGCGCCGCCCTTCGACACCTTCAACCTGGGCGACCATGTCGGTGACGACCCGGCGGCCGTCGCCGCCAACCGGGCCCGGCTGGCCGCCGCCATCGGCCTGGGTGCCGACCGCGTGGTGTGGATGCACCAGGTCCACGGAGATCGCGTCGAGGTGGTCGACACGCCCCGCGACTCCGCGGTGGACGACACCGACGCGCTGGTGACGAGCACGCCGCGGCTGGCGCTGGCGGTGGTGACCGCCGACTGCGTACCGGTGCTGATGGCCGACGCGCGCGCCGGTGTGGTGGCGGCGGTGCACGCCGGTCGCGTCGGCGCCCAGCGGGGAGTGGTGGCGCGCGCGCGTGGAGGCGATGGTCGAGCGGGGCGCGCGGGCCGAGGACATCTCGGCGCTGCTGGGGCCGGCGGTCAGCGGCCGCAACTACGAGGTGCCCGCGGCGATGGCCGACGAGGTCGACGCGGCGTTGCCGGGCAGCCGCACCACCACCTGCGGCCGGAACGCCCGGCCTCGACCTTCGAGCCGGAATCGCTTGCCAACTAAGGGATTTAGGCGTCACGTCCATCGACGTCGACCCACGGTGCACGGTGGCCGACCCGACGTTGTTCAGTCATCGCCGGGACGCGCCGACCGGGCGCCTGGCATCGCTGGTCTGGATGGAGTGACCGCCATGGCGGTTGGGACGTCGGACCCGGAACATCGAGGCGACCGCGAAGCGGAATTGACGCATGCGCTGGCGGCCGTGCGCTCGCGACTTGCGGCGGCCGCGGAAGCGGCGGGCCGCAATGTCGCCGAAATCGAACTGCTGCCGATCACCAAATTCTTTCCCGGCGACCGATGTGGTGACGTTGTCCCGATTGGGTTGTCGCGCCGTCGGCGAATCGCGCGAGCAGGAGGCGTCGGCGAAGGTGGCCGAAGTCGCCCGCCTGCTGGCGGCGTCCCCGCGGGCGGACGGCGCCGGGCGTGCGCTGGCACATGGTGGGCCACATTCAGCGGAACAAGGCTCGGTCGGTGGCCCATTGGGCGCACACCGCTCACTCGGTCGACAGCGCGCACCTGGTCGACCGCGCTCGACCGGGCGGTGGCTGCGGCCCTGGCCGAGGGCCGTCGCGACCGACCCGCTGCGGGTCTACGTCCAGGTCAGCCTCGACGGCGACGCGTCGCGCGGCGGCGTCGACATTGCGACGGCGGGGGCGGTCGACAGGTATGCGCGCAGGTCGACGGAGTCGAAATGCCTGGAACTGGTCGGATTGATGGCCCTCCCGCCGCTGGGCTGGGACCCCGACCGAGGCCTTCGAACGGCTGCAGATCGGAGCACCTGCGGGTGCTCGAATCGCATCCGAACGCGGTGGGACTGTCCGCGGGCATGTCCGACGATTTCGAAATTGCCGTCAAACACGGTTCGACGTGTGTGCGTGTCGGTACCGCGCTATTGGGCCATAGACCGTTACCGTCACCGTGAGTAGTCACTGTAGTCACATCTTCATCACGAACAACACGAAACCTCAGGGGCTAGAAGGGGTCAACGCAATGAGCACACTGCACAAAGTCAAGGCCTATTTCGGTATGGCCCCGATGGACGACTACGACGACGAGTACTACGACGACCGCGCGCCCTCCCGCGGCTTCCCGCGTCCGCGATTCGACGACGGGTACGGCCGCTACGAAGGCCGTTTTGAAGGGCGCGACTACGACGATCCGCGCGGCGAGCCCGGCGACTATCCGCCGCCCGGCGGTTATCGCGGCGGCTACGCCGGAGGAGCCCCGCTACGGTTCCGTCCACCCCCGCGAGTTCGACCGGCCCGAGATGAGCAGGCCCCGCTTCGGGTCGTGGCTGCGCAACTCCACCCGCGGAGCGCTGGCGATGGATCCCGCGCCGGATGGCGATGATGTTCGAGGAGGGCCATCCGCTCTCGAAGATCACCACGCTGCGGCCCAAGGACTACAGCGAGGCCCGCACCATCGGTGAGCGGTTCCGCGACGGCACCCCGGTCATCATGGACCTGGTGTCGATGGACAACGCCGACGCCAAACGGCTGGTCGACTTCGCGGCCGGCTTGGCCTTCGCGTTGCGTGGCTCCTTCGACAAGGTCGCGACCAAGGTGTTCCTGCTGTCGCCCGCCGACGTCGATGTGTCCCCGGAGGAGCGTCGCCGGATCGCGGAAACCGGCTTTTACGCTTACCAATAGGCACCGCCGCCGTGCCCTGAATCGGCGGTTTTCCGCCCGTTTTGCCTCTCGGCGAGGACCACGCGAGATGTGGGCCGACGCGCACAGTCGGTAGGCTGGCAAGCGTCGCGAAAGTGGGCGGCGCTTGGCATCTCATCGGTAAGGTCGGGGCTCGCAGTTGGTGCTGTTCTTTCAGATCCTTGGGTTTGCGCTGTTCATCTTCTGGCTGCTGCTCATCGCTCGGGTCGTCGTCGAATTCATCCGCTCGTTCAGCCGTGACTGGCATCCCACCGGTATCACCGTGGTGATCCTGGAAATCATCATGTCGATCACCGATCCGCCGGTAAAACTGCTGCGCCGGCTCATCCCGCAACTGACCATCGGGGCGGTCCGGTTCGACCTGTCCATCATGGTGCTGCTGCTGGTCGCGTTCATCGGGATGCAACTGGCGTTCGGCGCCGCGGCCTGAGCCGGGTCCGGCGCGGCGGGAGCCGCCTTCCAACCCAGAGACGATCCGGCCACGTTTTAGCGTCGGTTTGGGGCCCGCGATTTAAAATTTCTAAGGTTTCGGATTTTATTGGCCTTAATGTCTGAAATTGGTCCTAATTTATTGGCCTAACCAGCAACGGTCGCGTCTGGTGTGACAGGATGGACGGCAGTTGCGCGACGGCTCGCACTGCGTTCTACACTTTCCAGAACGTTCGACAGGAACTTGAGGGGACGAAACAATGCCGCTTACACCAGCCGACGTCCACAATGTGGCGTTCAGTAAGCCACCGATCGGCAAGCGGGGCTACAACGAGGACGAGGTCGATGCCTTCCTCGATTTGGTCGAGGCCGAGCTGACGCGGCTCATCGAAGAGAACTCCGATCTGCGTCAACGCATTGAGGAGCTCGACCGGGAGCTGGGCGCCGGCGGCGGAGCTCCGGTTACCGCAGCCCAACCCACCGCGGCGATTCCTGTCCCCGAACCCGAGGTGGCCCAGGCGGCGCCCGCGGAGGCCGCGGGAACCAACGAGGAACAGGCCATGAAGGCCGCTCGGGTGCTGGCCCTGGCACAAGACACCGCCGACCGGCTCACCAGCACCGCCAAGTCCGAGTCGGAAAAGATGCTGGCCGATGCGCGCGCCAACGCCGACCAGATCCTCAGCGAGGCCCGCCACACGGCCGAGACCACGGTCACCGAGGCCCGGCAACGCGCCGACACGATGCTCGCCGATGCGCAAACCCGCTCCGAAACGCAGTTGCGGCAGGCCCAGGAGAAAGCCGACGCCCTGCAGGCCGACGCCGAACGCAAGCATTCGGAGATCATGGGAACCATCAACCAGCAGCGCACGGTGCTGGAAGGCCGCCTCGAGCAGCTGCGCACCTTCGAACGCGAGTACCGCACCCGGCTCAAGACCTACCTGGAATCCCAGCTGGAAGAGCTCGGTCAGCGCGGATCGGCGGCGCCCGTCGACTCCAGCGCCGACGCGGGCGGGTTCGACCAATTCAATCGGGGTAATAACTAGCCCCGGGGTGTTAGACCTGCAACGACCTGGCAGTCCCGCTCGACGCCTGGAGGATGACCGATGCTCATCATTGCGCTGGTACTGGCCCTGATCGGGCTCGTCGCGTTGGTGTTCGCGGTCGTCACCAGCAACGAGCTGGTGGCGTGGGTGTGTATCGGCGCCAGTGTCCTGGGCGTGGTGCTGTTGATCATCGACGCGGTGCGGGAACGGCAGCGCCGCGACGCCGGCGAAGAGGCCCCTGACGAGGCCGAGGCCGGCGCTGCCGAAGACAACTACGTCGACTACCCCGAGGAAGTCCCGGATGAGGGCGAATCCCGGGCCGACGGCGACGCGACCGAGGAGTCGACGGTGCCGGCAGACGGCCGCGGCGACGACCCGGCCACGTAATCGCGCTCAGGCGGTCGGCGTATTGAGCAGCTGGCGAACTTCGTCGTCACTGACCTGGTGGAAGTCGTCGTAAACCTGTCCCACCGCTTCGAATCCCGGCGGCATGGTCACGCAGACCACGTCATCGGCCTCCCGCGCGAGCTCGCGGCAGGCTGACGCCGGCCCGACCGGAACCGCGACGACGATCGATTGCGGGCCGGCGGCCCGCACGGCCCGGACGGCGGCCAGCATGCTGGCTCCGGTGGCGATCCCGTCGTCGACCAGGATCACCACCTTGCCGCGCGGATCGGCGACCGGGCGGCCGCCTCGATACGCGTGCTCGCGGCGGGCCAGCTCGGCGCTCTCGCTGGCGACCACCTCGCGGACCTGGTCGTCGGTGACGCGCAGGCTGGAGACCACGTCGTCGTTCATCACGACCCCACCGCCGCTGGCCAGCGCCCCCATCGCAAGCTCCGACCAGCGCGGGACGCCGAGCTTGCGCACCAGGAACACGTCGAGCGGGGCGTGCAGCGCCGCGGCCACCTCCCAGGCCACCGGAACGCCACCGCGCGCCAGCCCGAACACCAGCACACCGTCGTCGTCGCGGTAGGCCGCCAGCTCCTCGGCCAGTGCACGACCGGCTTCGCGACGGTCACGGAAGCTACGCGTCGCCGTTCGCCGGAGGAAGCCGTTCGGTGGGTTCATTGGTTGCCCTCCAGCCTACGTGCGGGGGCAAGCTTCTCAAGAAAGCCGTTCCCCCGGATTCTCGTCAAATAGATAATGTTGCGCGCGAGGGGAATTGGTGGTGGCAAGAGAGGTATAGCGAAATGAATCGGCGCTTCAACACCTACACGTCCTACAGCATTGCTTGCGCAATAGTGTGGGCCGCCATCTTGGCCGGGATTTCGTCGGTGGCCGACGCCGCCACCCGGCACACGTTCATGTTGGTATTCGGCGGATGGGTAATCGGATGGCTGTCGGCGACGATCGCAAGAGCCGTCTACCCGCCGCCGAAGCGGCGCGTCGGGCCCTAACAGGGGTGTCCACAGGGTGTCCGAGGGGGGACTTGTCCACCTGCGACACGAGTCCTGACCTGGCGAATCGGTACTTGACCGTCGTCCATGCCGGGCTGACCCACTCTGACGTCGAGCGGTCGGACTAGGGGTCGAGTTGGGCGGGGGCGACTTGGCACCCGGCGGCTTGGGCTCCGGTGTGCAGGCGTCGGTCCCAAACGGCGACGATCAGGTCGGGTTCGCCGACAGCCAACGCGCTGGCCAGATGAACTGCGTCGGCTCCGCGCAAGGCATGGGCTCGAGCGAGGTGGCCGGCGTGCTGTTCAACCGTCGCGGTGAGTTCGACTGGGCGGGTCGCGGCCCAGAAGTCCTCCAAGCCACGCTCGGCATCGGCGAGCTCGTATTCGGTTAGGTCGTGGTTGCGGGCCGCTGCAGCGAGTGCGGCGCGGACTTCGGGGTAGGCCAGGCGGCTGGACAATGCGGCGTCGCAGCCGTCCCATAGCGCGGACGCCAGCGAACTCCCTGTCTCAGTGGTGAGAAGTTTGACGAAGGCGCTGGCGTCGAAGTAGACGAGCGGCACCGGTCAGCGCCGCTGGTCGCTGACCCGGTCAGACACCGGCCGTCGCGGTCGGGGCCCGGGCCGACCCGCAGCGACGGGCCGCTGCGCGGTGGCCTTGCCAATCACGCCTTCGGCCGTGAGACGCTCCAAGGTGCCTGCGCTGTCCAGTGCAGCCAGTCGCGCGACCGGAATCCCACGGTCGGTGATGACGACCTCACCACCAGCCCGCGCTCGATCGAGCCAATCGCTGAGGTGCGCGCGCAACTCGGTCACGGATACGTCCACACCCCGACTGTACACTCACCGAGCCATGATTTGTACATGTCACCACTGAGCGCAGCAACGACGACACGCGTAACCGAATTCGCTGTTGGCTGCACTAATCTTTGACGCCCAGTCAGCGCCGATGCAGACGGTAGCCGGCATGTGCCTGCTCGGCCGGCGGTTTCGTGGGCGTGCGCAGCAGTGATTGTCAGCCAGCTCACCTGGGCCGCTGCCAGCGCTCGCATCGCCGTCTACGCCGGGCCTTTCCACGGGCCGTCGGTGAGAGACACCACCTCCGAGTTGAACGCATTCGCAGCAGAATTGAGTTCGGCCGCGAGGCAATACCAGGCCGATGCGGCGGCCAACATCGGTGCTGAACCGGGACCGGAATACATTCGTGCAGAGTTGATTTCAGGGCCTGAGGCGTCGCGTCTCCTAGCCGATGTCACCGGCAGGGATCGTGGCTTCGATGCCGTGGTGATCGGCGAGCCCGCTCGCGCGTTCTACGGGCCGCAGTTCGCGCTCACTTTCCCGGTGCTTACGCACTATGGAGTTGGCTTGTGGGTCCCTGAGGTCGGCGGAGCGGTCGATCCCGGCTCCGAGGCGCACGACCTGGTGATGACTCTTTTCGGCGGCATGAGCAAGGGGGAGCGCGCACGAATCCAGATGCGAGTCCGTACGGCGATGTCGGCACTCGCTCAGGACACATCCAGATACCTCGGTGGTCGACCACCCTATGGTTATCGGCTCGTCGATGCGGGCCCGCACCCGAACCCCGCCAAGGCAAATCTCGGGCAGCGACTTCACCGCCTCGAACCGGACCCCGTGACGTCGCCGGTCGTCGAGCGGATCTACCGCATGTATGCCGGCGGCGCGGGCCTGCGCTACATAGCGCAACGGCTCACCGACGACGGTGTGCCGTCGCCGAGCCAATACGACCCGGTGCGGAATCGTCACCGCGACCCGCGAGGTTGGTCTCATTCGGCGATCCGCGCCATACTCGACAACCCGACATATCTCGGTGTCCGCGTTTGGGGCAAGCAGGAGAAATACGAGGTCCTGGTCAACCCTGACGATGTCGCTGCCGGGTATGAGACACGGATGCGGTGGCGTGATCAGACAGACTGGGTCGTACCAGGGCGCCGCACTCATGAAGCACTGATCCCTGATGATTTGGCTCAGGCTGTTCGTCTTCGCACGCAGGCGCGGCGTGGTCGCGGTCTCGTCTGCAGTAGAGAATCGACGATGCCGTACGCGCTTCGCGGGATGCTGTTCTGCGCCGTATGTGGACGGCGGATGCGGGGCGCCGCTTGCGTCGGGAAGCGAACAACGCGCATCCTCTACCGTTGTGAGCTGGGTAGGTCGCGTTCTGTACCTGCGGAACTGGCTGATCACCCGCGTACGGTCTACCTCCGCGAGGACGCGGTTACGCCTCGACTCGACGAATGGATCGCCACCCTGGCCGATCCGGAAGACCTGGCGCGCGGGCAGGAGGTGGACCCGGCCGCGGGAGCTGGCTACGCCGCCTTGCAGCGCCAGCTCAGCGAGGCGAATGGCGAGGTTGCTGCTTTGGTTACCGCAGTGGAGTCTGGTGTGGCCGTTGAGGACTTGACCGCTGCATTGCGTCGCCGCACCGCCGAGCGCGACGAGCTGAAGGCCCGTCTTGAGCGAGTCGAGCGGCCCCGCGCCATGTCCGCCGCACAGATCAGCGAGTTGGTCGAGGAGCTGGGCGGGCTGTCAGCGGTGCTCGGTGAGGCAACCGAGGCGGAACGCGCTCAGGTGTACGCGAGCCTGGGTCTGCGTCTTGATTACGATCCCCACCTGCGACGAATCAAGGCGACGGCCGATTTGAGTCGTGTCGCCGGATGTGTCCGAGGGGGGACTTGAACCCCCACGCCCATTAGTAGGGCACTAGCACCTCAAGCTAGCGCGTCTGCCATTCCGCCACTCGGACAAGACCAAACCGGCATGGGTTGGCAGCTAAGGCTATCGGATTGGTCCGCGCCTTCCCAACCCAGCTGCTGGGACGCCCCGGGGTCACGGCTGCCGAGCCCCGCACCGCGGGCAGTGGTAGGAAATGTGGTTGTGACCGCCCAGACCGAAGTGCCCACCAACTCCAGCGATGATGTGGTCGAGGTCGTCAGCAGGCTGATTCGGTTCGACACCACCAACACCGGCGAACCGGAGACCACGCGGGGCGAGGCCGAGTGCGCGCAGTGGGTCGCCGAGCAGCTCGCGGAGGCCGGCTATCAGCCCGAATATGTCGAATCCGGGGCACCGGGCCGGGCCAACGTGTTCGTCCGCCTCCCGGGTGGGGACAGCTCGCGTGGTGCCCTGCTGATCCATGGTCATCTCGACGTGGTGCCGGCCGAGCCTGCCGACTGGAGCGTGCATCCGTTCTCCGGTGCGGTCGAAGACGGCTTCGTGTGGGGCCGCGGCGCGGTCGACATGAAGGACATGGTCGGCATGATGATCGTGGTCGCGCGGCAACTGAAGCGGGCCGGCATCGTGCCGCCACGCGACTTGGTGTTCGCGTTCGTTGCCGACGAGGAGCACGGTGGTCACTACGGGGCCCACTGGCTGGTCCACAACCGGCCCGACCTGTTCGACGGTGTCACCGAGGCGATCGGCGAAGTGGGCGGGTTCTCGCTGACCGTGCCGCGGCCCGACGGGGGAGAGCGTCGGCTCTATCTGATCGAGACGGCCGAGAAGGGGCTGTCGTGGATGAAGCTGACCGCGCGGGGCCCGGCGGGCCACGGCTCGATGGTGCACGACCAGAACGCCGTCACCGCGATCGCCGAAGCGGTCGCCCGGGTGGGCCGCCACCGGTTTCCACTGGTGCTGACCGATACCGTCGCCCAGTTCCTGGCGGCGGTCGGTGAGGAGACCGGGCTCGTGTTCGATACCGAGTCGGCCGATCTGGAGGGGGCGATCGAGAAGCTCGGTCCGATGGCGCGCATGTTGAAGGCCGTGCTGCACGACACCGCGAACCCGACGATGCTCAAGGCCGGCTACAAGGTCAACGTCGTCCCGGCGTCGGCGGAAGCGGTGCTGGACTGCCGCATCCTCCCGGGCCGCAGGGAGGCGTTCGAGGCCGAGGTCGACGCGCTGATCGGCCCGGCGGTGACGCGGGAGTGGATCAGGGACCTTTCGTCCTATGAGACCACCTTCGACGGCGACCTGGTCGATGCCATGAACGCCGCCGTGCTGGCGCTGGATCCGGACGGCCGCACCGTGCCCTACATGCTTTCCGGTGGTACCGACGCGAAGGCCTTCGCGCAGTTGGGAATTCGTTGCTTCGGCTTCAGCCCGCTGCGGTTGCCGCCGGATTTGGATTTCACCGCGCTGTTCCACGGCGTCGATGAGCGGGTACCCGTCGACGCATTGAAGTTCGGCACCGACGTGCTGGCACACTTCTTGACGCACTGCTAGTGAAGAAACGAATCACGTCACGAGAGGATCGCCCATGAGCTTGCCCCCACCCGTATGACGCGCTGCCCAAGTTGCCGTCATTCACCCTGACCTCGGAGTCGATCACCGACGGACAGCCGCTGGCAAAGCCCCAAGTCAGCGGGATCATGGGCGCCGGCGGCGAAGACGTCAGCCCCCAGCTGAGCTGGTCGGGATTCCCCGCGGAGACCCGCAGCTTCGCCGTCACCGTCTACGACCCCGACGCCCCGACCGCATCCGGATTCTGGCATTGGGCGGTGGCCAACCTGCCGGCCGACGTCACCGAACTGCCCGCCGGTGCCGGCGACGGCAGTGACCTGCCCGGCGCCGCCCAGACACTGGTCAATGACGCCGGGATGCGCCGCTACATCGGCGCGGCGCCGCCTGCCGGCCATGGGGTGCATCGTTACTACGTCGCGGTGCACGCGGTGGACGTCGAGAAGCTCGATCTCAGCGAGGACGCCAGCCCGGCCTTTCTCGGATTCAACCTGTTCCAGCACGCGATAGCGCGCGCGGTCATCCTACGGCACCTACGAACAGAAGTAGACATGGACGAACAGAAGTAGAAAGGTTGTTGCCTGCCAACGCGGCAGCCCAGCGCGGCGGGGCGATCAGGGCCGAGCACGTGGCGGTGATCCGGCAGCTTCTGAAGTGCGATCACCTCTGCGTCGGTAGTGACGTCCTTTCCCGCCGCCCGTGCCTCGCCGTCGTCCACTTGGGTGTAGACCTGCGTGGTTTCCATCAGAGCGCTTCGGTGTCGGGCCGGGGGGTTCGGAGGGTGGGGGCCGGCCGATGCCATTTCCCGGGTGGTGGGAACGGGCTCGTGGTCAGCGAGGAGCTGACTGAGGTGAGCTTGCCCGAGCCGTATGGTCGCGGGCAACGCCGTGGCCGAGGGCTAACGTGACTGGGTGGCCGACAACGAGGTGATGGACTTCGACGGCGACGCGGAGCGCGGTTCGCGCTCCCCGCGTGGGGTCTACGACGAGGGGCGGGATCCCGACCCCCTGTACAGCCTGGCCAATGAGCGTACCTACCTGTCGTGGCTGCGGCTCGCGGTGACCCTGCTCGCGGGCGCCGTCGCCATCAACCGGCTCTTCCTCGAGCGCCCCTGGTTTGGGAGCGAGATCCTCGCCTTAGGGCTCGTTGTGATCGCCTTCGGCACCTGCGGCCTCGGTGTGCGGCGCTGGTGGGCGACCGAGCGCGCATTGCGGCGGCGCCAGCCGTTGCCCGGTTTCGGCGCTCCGCTGCTCGGCATCGTGGCCATCCTCCTCGCGGGAGCCGGCGTCGTCGTCCTCATCCTCACTTCACGGGGCTGAGCGTCGATGAACACCAGGCCCGGGAAGCTGTGGGGGGACCAGCACCCCTTCGAGCGCAACCACCTGCAGCGCACGATGACACTGGTCGGGCTGGGCATCGTCTTCGCCATCGCTGTCATCCTTCTCTTCCACGCCGACGTCACCGGTGTCCTCGGGATCTCGCTCATCTGCGCCGGCGTCATATCCGCGCTCACGGCGGTGTCCCGGCACCGATACGTCCAGGAGACCCGCCTCGGGTTCGTCATCCTCAAGACCCGGGGAGGCCGGTTCGTGCTCGGCTCGGCGCTCGCATTCGCAATCCTTGGCGTGTTCGTTGCCCTGCTCGTCGTTCTCACGTGAGACGCGGCGGGCCGGTCAGAGCGCGCGGGTAAGGACCGCGGGCAACCACGAACCAATACCTTCCACCAACTTGTTGAATGTACTGTGCGACGACGAAGACGAAGCCGAAGAAGACGGGGCGGCCTGACTAATCGGTGGCGGGAGCCGCCGAGCCGACCGCATCGCTGAGCGAGGCGAACCCGCCCTCGTGCAGCCGACGCGCGATGCCGTCGTGAATGTGCTTGGGCCACAAGCCGCCGCCGTAGATGAAGCCGGTGTAGCCCTGCAGCAGTGATGCGCCCGCGGTGATTCGCTCCCACGCGTCGTCTGGGGTCTCGATGCCCCCGACGCTGATCAGCACCAGGCGATCACCGACGCGGCCGTAGAGCCGGCGCAGCACCTCGATGGCGCGGCGCGCCACCGGCGGCCCGGAGACGCCGCCGGGGCCGAGCTCGTCCGCCCCGGGCGTCTTGAGGCCGTCGCGGGACACCGTCGTGTTGGTGGCGACGATGCCGGCCAGACCCAGCTCGACGGCCAGGTCCGCGATGTCGTCGACGTCGGCATCGGAGAGGTCGGGCGCGATCTTGACCAGCACCGGTTTGGACGTCTCGGCGAGGACGGCCGACAGGATCGGCCGTAGCGACTCGACCGCCTGCAGATCGCGCAGCCCGGGCGTGTTGGGCGAGCTGACGTTGACCACCAGGTAGGACGCCAGCGGCCCGACCAGTCGGGCGCTGGCCCGGTAATCGTCGACGGCGGCGGCCGCCGGGGTCGCTTTGGTCTTGCCGATGTTGACCCCGATCGGTATCTCGGGTCGGTGACGCGCGAGCCGGATCGCCAGCGCGCCCGCTCCGAGGTTGTTGAACCCCATCCGGTTCAGCAAAGCGCGGTCGGCGGGCAGCCGGAACATGCGCGGAGCCGGGTTGCCGGGCTGCGGGTAGGCGGTGACGGTCCCCACCTCCGCATACCCGAAACCCAGTGCACCCCAGGTGAGCAGCCCCAGCCCGTCCTTGTCGAAGCCGGCCGCCAGCCCGAGCGGTCCCGGGAACCGCACCCCGAACACCGTGCTGGCCAGCGCGGGATCGGCCGGGCCCAGCAGCCGACGCAACACCCGCCGCACCAGGGCTACGGCGGTGGCGCCGCGCAGCACGGCGAACACCAGCGTATGAATGCGCTCAGGCGGAACCGAAAAGAGCAGCTTCCGCGCCAGGCCGTACACGCGATGACCGCCTTCGCGGGATGGGGCCACCGTCACAGTTCCGGCTGGTCGGGCCACCGGTTACCGAGACGAGATTTCTTGCGGCGCAACAGAACTCGCCGACTGCCGTCGTTGTAGAGCCGCACCCGGGTCAATTCCCAGCCGCGGTATTCGGCCTCGATGGACAACCGGATCGACGCGCTGAGTCGGGTCACTTCCGGCGGCAGGCGCAGTGGCACCCACTCGTATTCGTCGGACATCTCGGTGACCCATCCCGCGGGCAGTCGGCTCCACCGCGGCGCGGACCCGGCGCTCAATGGGTACCCGCCGCACGCTCGATGACCTGGACCCCCGCACCGGCCCCGGACACCACATACAAGGTGTCTGACGTCTCGTCAAAGGCCAGCGAGTTCGGTTGCTGCACGGTTGGGTAACGTACCCTTTCGACGGGAATTCCGGTGGACAGATCGTAACCAATAACCATATTCGAAGCGGTCTGGGATACCCAGGCCAACTCGCGCGAGCCGGCCAGTCCATAGGGCGCCTGGGGCACCGGGTAGGCCTGCCGCAGCATCAGCGGATCGACGCCATAGACCAGCAGTTGGCCGCCGCGGGTGTCGGCGACCAGGACCCGTCCCAGCGGATCGGCGGCCATGGTGGTCGCGCCTTCGCCGGCCCGCAGCGCCTGCTGCGCACGGCCGTCGGCGCCGATGGTGGTCACCGAGGTTTGGCCCCTGTCCAAGACGGCCGTCGTGTTCCCTTGTGTCACAAGCCAATCCACGCGCGCAAAGATTTTGTTCCGGTCGGCGACGGGGGCGGGGCCAACGCTGGCAGGCGGCACGGAGGCAAGGGTGTAGACGGCGCCGTCGGCGCTGCCCAACACCAGCTTGCCGTCGGCGCGCTGCGCGACCGCGGTGAATTCGGCCTGCTCGGCCCCGGCGACGCCCACGTGCTCCGCGTGCCCGGCCGTCAGGTCGGCCACGAAGTAGCCGCCCCGGGCGGCCAGGTAAATCGTGCCGCGGCCGTCGCCGGTGAGCGCGGTCGCCGGTCCCGGCAACGGGATCACACGCGGCGCGACCTGCGGGTCGCCGAAGACGGTGAGGCCGGCCGGAGCCGCCGGGTCGGCGCCGGGGGACAGGACCGCCAACTGGTGCGTGCCGCGATCGAAAACCGCCGCCGCGGCCCGGGCGGCCAGCGGTCGCACCGCGCCGGCCGGCTGCTGCGTCACCGGTGGCGACACGGCCGCGCGCGCCGGTTCGATCGTCGGCGGCTTGCCCGAGGTGAGGGTGTCCAAGGGGCTCGACGCACATCCGGCCAGCAAAAGAACGACGCACAGAAAACCGCAGTGAACAGTCCATTTACGATGCGCTTGTCGTGCCAGCAATTATTGGGTCCTCGCGTAACGACGGTGAAACTCAGATTCTAAGTAACGGTTTTGCATCGACTAGAGCCATGTTGCACGCATCCGGTCGGACGGGCGAGGTATCGTCGGTTCATGGCCGTCACCGCCGACTGGCACATAGCGCAAGGAGAGTTTGCTGTCGAGGACATGTCGACAGGGATCTTCGCCAGCGGTTACGGGCAAGTCGGTGACGGACGCAGCTTTTCATTCCACATCGAGCACCGCTCACTCGTCGTCGAAGTTTACCGGCCACGGCTGGCCGGGCCGGTTCCGCAGGCCGACGACGTGGTCGCGACCGCGGTCCGCGGGCTAGTCGACATCGACCTCACCGACGAGCGCAGCCTCGCCGCGGCGGTGCGCGACTCGGTGGCCCGCGCGGTCCCGGTTTCGCGTTAGTCGCCTCCCTTAGCTGCCCGTCACGGGTTGTTGACTCCAGGTACGGTCGTGGTCGTGACTGCGGTTTCAGCGATGTGGTGCTGGGCGGGCGTCGCGATATGACGGTCATCCTGTTGCGGCACGGCCGCTCCAGCTCGAACACCGCCGGCACGTTGGCCGGTCGTTCCGAGGGCGTCGACCTCGACGACAAGGGCCGCGATCAGGCCGTCGGGCTGATCGATCGCATCGGTGATCTGCCGATCCGGGCGCTGGTGAGTTCGCCGCTGCTGCGGTGCCGGCGCACTCTCGAGCCGCTCGCCGACGCGCTCTGTCTCGAGCCGCTCGTCGAGGACCGGCTGGCCGAAGTGGACTACGGGGATTGGACGGGCCGCAAGATCGGCGAACTGGCGAGCGAGCCGCTGTGGCGGGTGGTGCAGGCCCATCCCAGCGCGGCGGTCTTTCCCGGCGGTGAGGGGCTGGCGCAGGTGCAGGCGCGGGCCGTGGCCGCCGTCCGGGACCACGATCGGCGGTTGGCCCTAGAGCATGGCGGCGACGCGCTGTGGGTGGCGTGCACGCACGGTGACGTCATCAAGTCGGTCGTCGCCGACGCATACGGTATCCACCTGGACGGGTTCCAGCGCGTGACCGTCGACCCGGGGTCGGTAAGTGTGATTCGTTACACCGAGCTGCGGCCATTTGTGTTGCATGTCAACCACACCGGGGCGCGGCTGTCCGCCCCGTTGCGGGCGGGGCCCCCTCCGAAGGACGAACCCAAGGACGAACCCACGGACGAGTCGAAGGTGCAGACGGACGGCGCATCCACGGCCGGGCCGGCAGCACACCAAACGCGGGAAGTGCCGGCAAGCGACGCGGTGGTCGGCGGGTCCACGGATTAATTGCCCTGCCCGCCACGACCGGACCAGGATGGGATCGCACGGCGACGGCAACTGCCGGTATTTTGGAAGTGCCATGGCCCGCGCAATCCACGTTTTCCGCACACCCGACCGCTTCGTGGCCGGGACCGTTGGTCAACCCGGAAACCGCACCTTCTACATCCAAGCGGTGCACGATTCCCGGGTGGTGTCGGTGGTGCTGGAGAAGCAACAGGTCGCGGTGCTGGCGGAGCGCATCGGCGCGCTGCTGCTCGAAGTGAATCGCCGATTCGGCACTCCGGTCCCTCCGGAGCCCGCCGAGGTGGAGGATCTGAGCCCGTTGATCACACCGGTGGATGCCGAGTTTCGGGTCGGGACGATGGGCCTGGGCTGGGATTCGGAGGCGCAAACCGTGGTGGTCGAGTTGCTGGCCGTCACCGACGCCGAGTTCGATGCGTCGGTGGTGCTCGACGACACCGAGGAGGGTCCCGACGCGGTGCGGGTGTTCTTGACGCCAGAGTCGGCCCGGCAGTTCGCCACGCGCTCCAATCGCGTCATCTCAGCGGGGCGGCCGCCGTGCCCGCTGTGCGACGAACCGTTGGACCCCGAGGGCCACATCTGCGCACGCACCAACGGCTATCGGCGCAGTGCGCTGCTCGGGCCTGACGATGCCCCCCCGGAATAACGAGTGTGACGACCGCGAGGTGCTGCGGGACGGCGAGCTGACGGTCCTCGGACGCATCCGCTCAGCCAGCAACGCCACCTTTCTGTGCGAGTCCACGCTCGCCGAGCGCACCGTGCACTGCGTCTACAAGCCGGTCGCCGGTGAACAACCGCTCTGGGATTTCCCGGACGGAACCCTGGCCGGCCGCGAACTGGGCGCGTACCTGGTGTCGACGCAACTGGGCTGGAACATCGTGCCCTACACCATCATTCGCGACGGACCGGCGGGGCCCGGCATGCTGCAGCTGTGGGTGCAGCAACCCGGTGACGCGGTCGGCTCGGACCCCAGCCCGGGCCCGGACCTCATCGACCTGTTTCCCGTCGGCACACCGCAGCCGGGCTATCTGCCGGTGCTGCGGGCCTACGACTACGCCGGCGATGAAATCGTCCTGATGCACGCCGACGACGTTCGGCTGCGCCGGATGGCGGTGTTCGATGTGCTGGTCAACAACGCGGACCGCAAGGGCGGCCACATCCTGTGCGGCCTCGACGGCCACGTCTACGGGGTCGACCACGGGGTGTGCCTGCACGCGGAGGACAAACTGCGCACCGTGTTGTGGGGCTGGGCCGGCAAGCCCGTCGACGACGAAACGCTGGAGTCGGTGTCCGGACTCGCCGAGGCCCTCGGCGGCTCACTGGGAGACGAACTCGCCGGGCACATCACCCGGGCGGAAATCACCGCGCTGTGCAGGCGCGTGTTCGTGCTGCTGGACAATCCGGTCATGCCGGGGCCGAACCGGCATCGTCCCATCCCGTGGCCCGCGTTCTAGGCGGCACTGTCGCCGGACGTGGCCGGACGCCATCGGCGATACGTCGGGGATACGTCGGCGATACTGAAGCGGTGAGCCCGGCCGCCCCTGACCCCTCGGACGACCTGACCGATGCCGCATTGGCCGCCGACCTCGCCGCGGACGCGGGGAAGTTGCTGCTGAAGGTGCGCGACGAGATCGGTTTCGGCCATCCCTGGGCACTGGGGGACGCGGGCGACAGCCTGGCCAACGCCCTGATCCTGCGGCGGCTGAGCGTCGAGCGGCCGGGGGATGCGGTGCTCAGCGAGGAGGCCTACGACGACCTAGTCCGGGTCAAGCACGACCGGGTGTGGATCATCGACCCGCTGGACGGCACCCGCGAGTTCTCCACCCCGGGACGCGACGACTGGGCGGTGCACATCGCGCTGTGGCAGCGACCCACCGGCGGCCCGGCCGACGACAAGCGCGAGATCACCGACGCCGCGGTGGCCCTGCCCGCCCGCGGGAACATGGTGTACCGCAGCGACACCGTGACCGCCGACGCCGCGCGCGTCGGCATCCCCGAGACCATCCGCATCGCCGTCAGCGCCACCCGGCCACCGGCGGTACTGCACCGCATGCGCCAGACGCTGCACATTCAGCCCGTCGCGATCGGCTCGGCGGGCGCCAAGGCGATGGCCCTGATCGACGGCGACGTCGACGCCTACGTGCACGCGGGCGGCCAATGGGAATGGGATTCGGCGGCGCCGGCCGGGGTGGTGATGGCCGCCGGCATGCACGCGTCGAGGCTCGACGGCTCGCCGCTGCGCTACAACCAGCCGGACCCGTACCTGCCCGACTTCGTGATGTGTCGCGCCGAGCTGGCGCCGATCCTGCTGGGCGCCATCCGCCGGCAGTGGCACTGAATACCTCGTATTAGAGTCGAGGGCATGCAGTCATGGGCGTCCCCGCGGGTTCCGGTGCTGCCGGGACGCGGCCCGGAGCTGCGGCTGTATGACACGTCCGACCGGCAGGTGCGCCCGGTCGCGGTCGGCGCTCGCGCCGCCATGTACGTGTGCGGCATCACGCCCTACGACGCGACCCACCTGGGTCACGCGGCCACCTACGTCGCGTTTGACCTGATCCACCGCCAGTGGCTGGACCTCGGGCACGACGTGCACTACGTGCAGAACGTGACCGACGTCGACGATCCGTTGTTCGAGCGCGCCGCCCGGGACGGCGTCGACTGGCGTGAGCTCGGCGACCGCGAGGTCGCCCTGTTCCGCGAGGACATGACGGCGCTGCGGGTCCTGCCGCCCACCGAGTACGTCGCAGCCACCCAGGCGATCCCCGAAATCATCGAGCTGGTGGAGAAGATGTTGGCGTCGGGGGCGGCCTACGTCGTCGACGGCGAATACCCCGACGTCTACTACCGGGCCGACGCCACGCCCCAGTTCGGCTACGAGTCGGGCTATGACCGCGAAACCATGCTGCGACTGTCCGAGGAGCGCGGCGGCGACCCGCACCGACCCGGCAAGACCGACGAACTGGACACCGTGCTGTGGCGGGCCGCGCGGGACGGGGAGCCGAGTTGGCCGTCACCGTTCGGCCCCGGCCGGCCCGGCTGGCACGTCGAGTGCGCGGCGATCGCGCTCAGCCGCATCGGCAGCGGCCTGGACATCCAGGGCGGTGGCAGCGACCTGATCTTTCCGCATCACGAGTTCACCGCCGCGCACGCCGAATGTGTCCGGGGAGAGCGGCGTTTCGCCCGCCACTATGTGCACGCCGGGATGATCGGGTGGGACGGGCACAAGATGTCCAAAAGCCGCGGCAACCTGGTGCTGGTGTCGGCGTTGCGGGCGCAAGGCGCCGCGCCGTCGGCCATCCGGCTCGGACTGCTGGCCGGGCACTACCGCGCCGACCGGCTGTGGACCGAGCAGGTGCTCGAGGAGGCGACGGCCCGGCTGGGGCGCTGGCGCACCGCCACCGCGCTGGCGGCCGGCCCCGACGCGACCGACGTCATCGCCCGGGTGCGCCAGTACCTGGCCGACGACCTCAACACCCCCAAAGCGATTGCCGCACTTGATGGTTGGGCCACCGACGCGCTGGAGTACGGCGGCCACGATGCCGGCGCGCCGAAGCTGGTGGCCACCGCGATCGATGCATTGCTGGGAGTCGACCTTTAACCGCCGCAGCGGCGCCGACGCGGGTGTACCTTGTCGGCCATGACATCGCTGCATGGCAAAGTCGTCTTCATCACGGGCGGCGCCCGGGGAATCGGGGCCGAGGTCGCCCGTCGGCTGCGCAACAAGGGCGCCAACCTGGTGCTGACCGACCTCAACCAGGACGAGCTGACCGCCCTGGCCGGTGAACTGGGCGACGAACACGTCTTGACCGTGGTCGCGGACGTGCGGGACCTGCCGGCCATGCAGGCCGCCGCCGACCGGGCCGTCGAACGCTTCGGCGGCATCGACGTCGTCGTGGCCAACGCCGGAATCGCCAGCTACGGGTCGGTGCGGCAGGTCGATCCGGAGGCTTTCAAGCGGGTGCTGGAGGTCAACGTGCTCGGCGCTTTCCACACCGTGCGGGCCACCCTGCCGGCGCTGATCGATCGCCGCGGCTACGTGTTGATCGTCTCGTCGCTGGCGGCATACGCCGCGGCTCCCGGGCTGGCGCCGTACAACGCGTCGAAAGCCGCCGTCGAGATTCTCGCCAACGCGCTGCGACTGGAGGTGGCCCACCACGGCGTCAGCGTGGGTTCGGCGCACATGTCGTGGATCGACACCGCCCTGGTCCGCGACACCAAGGCCGACCTGCCGTCATTCGGCGAGCTGCTGGCCAAGTTGCCGTGGCCGTTGAACAAGACCACCACCGTCGACAAATGCGCCGATGCTTTCGTCAAGGGCATCGAGAACCGCAACTACCGCATCTACTGCCCGCGCTGGGTGGGCCTGTTCCGACTGCTCAAGCCGGTGCTGTCCACCCCGGTCGGCGAATTTCCCATGCGCAAGACCACCGCCGAGCTGATGCCCCGGATGGACGCCGAGGTCCTCGCGCTCGGCCGGTCCACCAGCGCCTACAACGAGTCTTTGAAAAAGGACTAGGCGCGGAAAGTAGGCCGCCGCCGCGCGCTTTTACTTGCGGCGGCGGCGCAGGTAGCGCTCGAACTCGGCGGCCAGCGCGTCGCCGTCGATCTTGCCCAGGGCTTCGTGCATGTCGACCTCGGCGTCACCGCGCTGCTCCAGCGACTGGACGTACTCGGCCAGGTCTTCGTCCTCGGCGGTCATCTCGGTGATGGCCTGCTCCCACTCCTCGGCCTGCGCCGGCAGGTCAGCCAGCGGCACCTCGATGTCGAGCACGTCTTCGACGCGGCGCAGCAGCGCCACCGTCGCCTTCGGGTTGGGCGGGTGCGACACGTAGTGCGGCACCGCCGCCCAGAATGTCACCGCCGGGATCCCGGCGGCCACGCACGCGTCCTGAAACACCCCGGCGATGCCGGTGGGCCCCTCGTAGCGGCTCTCCTCGAGGCCGAAGCGTTTCGCCGAGTCGGGGGAGTAGGCCGCCCCCGAGACCGGAACCGGCCGGGTGTGCGGCGTGTCGGCGAGCAAGGCGCCCAGGATCACCACGGTATCGACGTTGAGCTTGTCGGCGATGGCCACCAATTCGGCGCAGAAGGTGCGCCAGCGCATATTCGGCTCCACCCCGTGCATCAACACGACGTCGCGGTCGCTGCCCGGTGGCCGGCAGTGCGAGATCCGCATCGCAGGCCACACCAGCTCGCGGGTCACCCCGTCGACCTGCCGGATGACCGGGCGATTCACCTGGTAGTCGTAGTAGGCCTCGTCGTCGATCTCCAGGATCGGGTCGGCTTCCCAGATGGCCTCGAGGTGCTCGAGCGCATCACTGGCCGCGTCGCCGGCGTCGTTCCAGCCCTCGAACGCCGCCACGACGACGGTGTGGTGCAGTTCGGGCAGGGCGGCTTTCCCACTAGGGAGGCCATCGGGCGGGGTCACAAAATCAGCGTACGGCCTTCAGCACAGATGTTCGGCGTTACCGGTCGAGCCTTGGGCGGGCTCTTGGGCGTTTGCCTAGGGCCACTGTCCTTGTGCGGCGGCTGCCGCTGGCGAACACCGCTACGACACCGACATCCTCGACACTTTGGCGCAGCGGGGGGTGGTCGACGACGGCGCGATGGGCACCGGCTGCAGGCGGCTGACCTCAGCCTCGACGACTCCAACAACCGGCGTCGACGCGGTCGAGACGAAATGCGTTCGGCTGCAATCTGGTTAAACTTGGTAACTACGACATTGCCGACAAGATCCGCGAGCTGGCGCCTAAGGGCACCGCGATCGCCAAGCGGGTCGGGTCGAGCTGGGCGTCCAGACGTCGGGTGACGACGTAGACTTTTCTGGTCGAGAGGCGTTGCAACGGTTCTCCGGTCCGCGCCGGTATCCGCCACGCTCGGCAGAGTCAAGGACGCCTTCCGCTACGGAAGGAACGTACGTGAACGCCGTTGAGTCCGAGAGACCTTCGTGCCGAACATCCGACCCGACTGCACCGACGAACTGACGGCAGCTCTGCGCCAGCGGATCATGGTGATCGACGGCGCGATGGGCACCGCGATCCAGCGGGACCGGCCGGACGAGGCCGGCTACCGCGGCGACCGGTTCACGGAGTGGCCGACCGCGCTCCAGGGCAACAACGACCTGCTCAACCTGACGCAGCCGCAGATCATCGAGGGGATCCACCGCGAGTACCTCGAGGCGGGCGCCGACATCCTGGAGACCAACACGTTCAACGCGAACGCGATCTCGCTCTCCGACTACGACATGGCCGAGCTGGCCTACGAGCTGAACTACGCCGGCGCCGCACTGGCGCGGACGGCCGCCGACGAGTTCAGCACCCCGGAGAAGCCCCGCTACGTGGCCGGTGCCCTCGGGCCGACGACGCGGACCGCGTCGATCTCGCCGGACGTCAATGACCCCGGGGCCCGCAACGTCTCCTACGACCAGCTGGTCGCCGCCTACCTCGAATCCGCCAACGGCCTGGTCGACGGTGGTGCCGACCTCCTCATCATCGAGACGATCTTCGACTCGCTGAACGCCAAGGCGGCGGTGTTCGCCGTCGAGACGCTGTTCGAGGACCGCGGACGCCGCTGGCCGTTGATCATCTCGGGCACCATCACCGATGCTTCCGGGCGGACGTTGTCCGGTCAGGTCACCGAAGCGTTCTGGAACGCGATCAGGCACGCGAAGCCGATCGCGGTGGGCCTCAACTGCGCCCTGGGCGCGCCGGAGATGAGGCCCTACATCGCCGAGGTGTCGCGGATCGCGGACACCTTCGTCTCCTGCTACCCGAACGCCGGCCTGCCCAACGCCTTCGGCGAATACGACGAGTCCCCCGAGCGCCAGGCGAGCTACATCGCCGATTTCGCCGAGGCCGGCCTGGTCAACCTGGTCGGTGGGTGCTGCGGGACGGCGCCGCCGCACATCGCCGAGATCGCCAAGGTCGTCGAGGGCAAGCCGCCGCGCGAGGTGCCGGAGATTCCGGTGGCCACCCGGCTCTCGGGCCTGGAGCCGCTCAACATCACCGACGATTCCCTGTTCGTGAACATCGGTGAGCGCACCAACATCACCGGCTCCGCCCGGTTCCGCAACCTGATCAAGGCCGAGGACTACGACACCGCGCTGTCGGTCGCCCTGCAGCAGGTCGAGGTCGGTGCGCAGGTCATCGACATCAACATGGACGAGGGCATGATCGACGGCGTCGCCGCGATGGACCGGTTCACCAAGCTGATCGCGGCCGAGCCGGACATCAGCCGCGTCCCGGTGATGATCGACTCCTCCAAGTGGGAGGTCATCGAGGCGGGCCTGAAGAACGTGCAGGGCAAGCCGATCGTCAACTCGATCTCCATGAAGGAGGGCGAGGAGAAGTTCATCCGCGAGGCACGGCTGTGCCGCAAGTACGGTGCCGCCGTCGTCGTGATGGCCTTCGACGAGCAGGGTCAGGCCGACAACCTGGAGCGCCGCAAGGAGATCTGCGGTCGCGCCTACCGGATCCTGACCGAAGAGGTCGGCTTCCCGGCCGAGGACATCATTTTCGACCCGAACTGCTTTGCGCTGGCGACCGGTATCGAGGAGCACGCGACCTACGGGATCGACTTCATCGAGGCCTGCGCCTGGATCAAGGAGAACCTTCCCGGGGTGCACATCTCCGGCGGTATCTCGAACGTGTCGTTCTCGTTCCGGGGCAACAACCCCGTCCGCGAGGCGATCCACGCGGTGTTCCTGTTCCACGCCATCAAGGCCGGCCTGGACATGGGCATCGTCAACGCCGGTGCGCTGGTGCCCTACGACTCGATCGACCCCGAGCTGCGGGACCGC
The DNA here is from genome assembly GCA_963800315.1 of uncultured Actinomycetota bacterium. Classification (GTDB taxonomy): domain Bacteria; phylum Actinomycetota; class Actinomycetes; order Mycobacteriales; family Mycobacteriaceae; genus Mycobacterium. The sequence goes on along the minus strand of CAWDAS010000013.1, from coordinate 832,544 downwards.
ATCGAGGACGTCGTCCTGAACCGTCGCGAGGATGCGGCCGAAAGGCTCCTGGAGATCGCCGAACGGTTCAACAGCTCGGAGAAGGTCCGAGGACCCGGTGGCAGCCGAGTGGCGCAGCCTCCCGGTCCGCGAGCGGATCACGCACGCCCTGGTCAAGGGCATCGACGCCCACGTCGATGCCGACACCGAGGAATTGCGGGCCGAGATCGCCGCCGCAGGTGGTCGCCCGATCGAGGTGATCGAGGGCCCGCTGATGGACGGCATGAACGTCGTCGGCGACCTCTTCGGCTCGGGCAAGATGTTCCTGCCCCAGGTCGTGAAGTCGGCCCGGGTGATGAAGAAGGCCGTCGCGTACCTGCTGCCGTACATCGAGGCGGAGAAGGAAGAGTCCGGCGCGGCAGCTGGGAAGGACACCAACGGCACGATCATCATGGCGACGGTCAAGGGCGACGTCCACGACATCGGCAAGAACATCGTCGGGGTCGTCCTGCAGTGCAACAACTTCGAAGTGATCGACCTCGGCGTGATGGTGCCCGCCGAGAAGATCCTGGATGCGGCGAAGGAGCACAGCGCCGACATCATCGGGCTGTCCGGCCTGATCACCCCGTCGCTGGACGAGATGGTCAACTTCGCCGTCGAGATGGAACGCCAGGGGCTTCAGATCCCGCTGCTGATCGGTGGCGCGACCACCTCGCGCGCCCACACGGCCGTGAAGGTGGCGCCGCGTCGTAGCGGTCCGGTGGTCTGGGTCAAGGACGCGTCCCGCTCGGTGCCGGTCGCCGCGGCGCTCCTCGACGACAAGCAGCGTCCAGCCCTGCTGGAGGCCACCGAGAAGGACTACGCATCTCTTCGCGAACGGCACGCCCAGAAGAACGAGCGGCCGATGCTGACGCTGGAGAAGGCCCGCGCCAACCGGACGCCGATCGAGTGGGACGGCTACACGCCGCCGGTGCCCGCCCAGGGTCTCGGCGTGCGGGATTTTCATGACTACGACCTCGCCGAGTTGCGCGAGTACATCGATTGGCAGCCGTTCTTCAACGCCTGGGAGATGAAGGGCAGGTTCCCCGACATCCTCAACAACCCGACGTCGGGCGAGGCTGCCCGCAAGCTGTACGACGACGCCCAGGAGATGCTCGACACCCTGATCAAGGAGAAGTGGCTGACTGCCAACGGGGTGATCGGGTTCTTCCCGGCAAACGCGGTCGGCTCCGGTATTGAAGACATCGAGGTGTACACCGATGAGACCCGTACCGAGGTGCTGACCACGTTGCACAACCTGCGCCAGCAGGGCGAGCACCGGGACGGCATCCCGAACCGGTCGCTGGGCGATTACATCGCGCCCAAGGACACCGGTCTGGCTGACTACGTCGGCGCCTTCGCCGTCACCGCGGGGCTCGGCAGCCAGGACAAGATCGCGGAGTTCAAGGCAGCCGTCGACGACTACAGCGCGATCCTGCTGGAGTCGATCGCCGACCGGCTGGCAGAGGCTTTCGCCGAACGGATGCACCAACGGGTCCGCAAGGAGTTCTGGGGATTCCAGCCGGACGAGCAGCTGGACAACGAGGCACTCATTGGTGAGAAGTACAGGGGAATCCGCCCTGCCCCCGGCTACCCGGCCTGCCCGGAGCACACCGAGAAGGCGACGCTCTGGCAGTTGATGGACGTACGGGAGCGGACCGGCATCGAGCTGACCGAGTCGATGGCGATGTGGCCCGGTGCTGCCGTCAGCGGCTGGTATTTCTCGCACCCGCAAGTCGCAGTACTTCGTGGTCGGCCGGATGGCCCAGGACCAGGTCGCCGACTACGCGAAGCGCAAGGGCTGGACCCTGCAAGAAGCCGAGCGCTGGCTCGGCCCCAACCTCGGCTACAACCCGGAGGACTGAGCCCTTCGTTGGGTGAGTTCGCACTGGCCTCTGAGACGGTTTTGTGACGGCATCGTGCTTAGCGATCGAGGACTCCAACGGAGCCCGACCGCATCGGCGTGACGTTGTCCGAGGAGCTGCAGCTGCACTCCGAGCAGTCCACCGACGCCTTCGTCCTGCACCACCCCGAGTACTTCAACGTCTGACGCGCGCATCCGGCGTCCCCGAGCGAAACCGCCGTGACTTTGCTGGTGGCGGCGTGACACAATCGCTGGCCGTGAAGACCTTCGAGGATCTATTCGCCGAACTCGGCGACCGCGCCCGCACCCGGCCGCCCGGCAGCGCGACGGTGGCCGCGCTGGACGGCGGAATACACGGGCTGGGCAAGAAGATCCTGGAGGAGGCCGGCGAGGTATGGCTGGCCGCCGAGCACGAACCCGACGACGCACTGGCCGGGGAGATCAGCCAGTTGCTCTACTGGACGCAGGTGCTGATGATCGCGCGCGGGCTGTCCCTCGACGACGTCTATCGGAAGCTGTGACCATGCTGCGGGTGGCGGTTCCCAACAAGGGCACGCTGAGCGAGCCGGCCAGCGAGATCCTCGCGGAGGCCGGCTACCGGCGCCGCACCGATTCCAAAGACCTCACCGTCATCGACCCGGTCAACCAGGTCGAGTTCTTCTTCTTGCGGCCCAAAGACATTGCGATCTACGTCGGTTCGGGAGAACTGGATCTCGGCATCACCGGGCGCGACCTGGTCCGCGATTCCGACGCCCCGGTGCGCGAACGTCTGGCGCTGGGTTTCGGGTCGTCGAGCTTCCGGTATGCGGGCCCGGCCGGGCGGGACTGGGCGATAGCCGATCTGGCCGGCAAACGGATCGCCACCGCCTACCCGAACCTCGTCCGAAAAGACCTGGCCGAGCGGGGCATTGAAGCAACCGTCATCAGACTCGACGGCGCGGTGGAAATCTCGGTTCAACTCGGCCTGGCCGACGCCATCGCCGACGTCGTGGGCTCCGGGCGCACCCTGAGCCTGCACGACCTGGTGGCCTTCGGTGAGCCGCTGTGTGATTCCGAGGCCGTGCTGATCGAAAGCACCGATCACGGCGGCGAAGGCAGGACGAAAGCGGCGCGCGATCAACTAGTGGCCCGGATCCAAGGTGTGGTGTTCGGCCAGCAATACCTGATGCTCGACTACGACTGCCCGCGCTCGGTCCTGGACAAGGCCACGTCGATCACGCCGGGGCTGGAGTCACCCACCATCGCCCCGCTCGCCGACCCGGACTGGGTCGCCGTCCGCGCCCTGGTGCCCCGGCGTGGCGTCAACGAGATCATGGACGAGCTTGCCGCCATCGGCGCCAAAGCGATCCTGGCTTCCGACATCAGGTTCTGCCGATTCTGATAGCGGGTCCGTAACCCCCCGCTGTGTTAGCGTCCGCCTAGGCTGCTGCGTCCCCTAGGAGGGTCCCCGTGACACACGCGCTCGTTTTGCTGATGGCTCTACTGATCGGTGTCGTAGCCGGGTTGCGTTCGCTCACCGCTCCCGCCGTGGTCGCGTGGGCCGCCTTTTTCGGCTGGATCAACCTGCATGGCACCTGGGCGTCCTGGATGGCCAACGTCATCACGGCCGTCATTTTCACCGTTGTCGCGGTCGCGGAATTGGTCAACGACAAGCTTCCGAAGACGCCGGCCCGCACCGCGCCACCGGTCTTCGCCGCGCGGATCGTGATGGGCGCGTTCGCCGGCGCCGTCATCGGCGCCGCGTGGCACTGGACGTTCACCGCGCTGGGCGCCGGCGTCATCGGTGCGGTGCTGGGCACCCTGGGCGGCTATCACGCCCGCAAGGCGCTGGTGGCCGCCATCGGCGGGCGCGACTTGCCGGTCGCGCTGCTCGAGGATGCGGTCGCGATCGTGGGTGGATTCGCGATCCTGGCGCTGACGGCCCATCTGTGACAGCGCATTTCGACGCGATCATCGTCGGCGCCGGCCAGGCCGGCCCGCCGCTGGCGGGGCGATTGACGGCCGCCGGGCAGCGCGTCGCGCTGGTCGAGCGCAAGCTGATCGGCGGCACCTGCGTCAACACCGGCTGCATCCCGACCAAGACCCTGGTGGCCAGCGCGCACGCCGCACACCTGGCGCGCCGCGGCGCGGACTACGGTGTCGCTGTCGGGCCGGTCAGCGTGGACATGGCGAAAGTCAAGGCGCGCAAAGACGAGATCATGCTGGGCGACCGCAAGGGCGTCGAGGACTGGCTTAACGGCATGGACGGCTGCACCGTCGTTCGCGGCCACGCTCGTTTCGGAGATCCGCACACGCTGCGTGTCGACGACCACACGCTGCGCGCCGACCGCGTCTTCCTCAACGTCGGGGGACGTGCCGTGGTGCCCGACATCCCCGGACTATCCGAAGTCGACTACCTCACCAACGTGTCGATCCTCGAACTCGACACGGTGCCAGCACATCTCGTCATCGTCGGCGGCAGCTACATCGCGCTGGAGTTCGCCCAGATGTATCGGCGCTTCGGGGCTCGGGTGACCGTCGTGGAACGGGGCCCGCGGCTGGCGTCCCGCGAGGACGAGGACGTCTCGGCCGCCGTCGAAGAGATCTTGGACGCCGAGGGAATCGACATCGTCGTCGGCGCCGACGATGTGCGAATCACCAAGAAAGACAATGGATTTGAGCTCACTCCGCGCGCCGGCGCCGCGCCCGTCGCGGGGAGCCATCTGCTGCTGGCGGTGGGGCGCCGCCCCAACACCGACGACCTGGGTCTCGAGGCGGCCGGTGTGCGGACCGACGCCCGCGGCTACATCGTGGTCGACGACCAGCTCAAGACCAACGTCGAGCACATCTGGGCGATGGGCGATTGCAACGGCAAGGGCGCCTTCACCCACACCTCCTACAACGATTTCGAAATCGTCGCCGCCAACCTGCTCGACGGTGATTCCCACGCGACCCCGCGGCGCGTGAGCGACCGCATCACCACCTACGCGCTCTACATCGACCCGCCGCTGGGACGCGCCGGCATGACCGTCGACCAGGTCCGCGCGTCGGGCCGCAAGGCGCTGATCGGCAAGCGGCCGATGACCAGGGTCGGCCGGGCGGTGGAAAAGGGCGAGACACAAGGCTTTATGAAAGTCGTGGTGGATGCCGACACCCACGAGATCCTGGGGGCCGCCATCCTCGGCGTCGGCGGCGACGAGGCCATCCACGCCATCCTGGACGTCATGTCGGCCAAAGCGCCATACACCACGCTGTCGCGGACCATGCACATCCATCCCACCGTCAGCGAGCTCATTCCCACGATGCTGCAGGAGATGTCGCCGCTCGCTTAGCGGGTCGCCGGGCGCGAGCCGGGCCGGGACTACGTCGTTCTCATGGTGCTTTGGCGTACCTGCTTACCAAGTCGGCCTCGCCGAATGTGCTGGTGTGCTGCAGGCCGTCAGCGTCGCGGCCGAAGAATGTCCACCGCTGGGGGCCCGACTGCGGCCCGCCGATCAGCTTGACCGTGTAGGGCAGATCGGTAGCGGGCATGGTGCCGATGACGTCACCGACCCGGATCTGCGATGGATGAATCTGCTGCATGGTCATAACGGCCATCCTTACTGTTGTTACCGTCGCGCGTGCGCGCTATCGCGCAGCCGTCGCGGGGCGCCGAGCTCGGCGGCGTCTGTTCCGCGCCGAGGCGGCGCCGTGGTGGGCGACCGCGGTCGGGTGGGGCCGATGGGCCGTCACCGAGACGCGCGGGTCGGCCGCCCGGGGCGCGGTCTGCCCGGCCACCGCGTGTATGGCCGGGGAGGCCGCGGTGACCTGCTGGGGCACGGCACGAATGGCCGCCTTGCGCATCATCGACTCGGTGTCCCGGCGTTGCTCGGGCAACACGATGGTGACCACGTCACCGGAGGCGCCGGCCCGGGCCGTGCGGCCGGATCGATGCAGGTAGGCCTTGTGCTCCGGGGGCGGGTCAACGTGGACCACAAGCTCGATGTCGTCCACGTGCACGCCGCGGGCCGCAATGTCGGTCGCCACCAGCACGCGCACCTGTCCGGCGGCGAAGGCGGCCAGGTTTCGGTCGCGTGCGGCTTGTGAAAGGTTGCCGTGTAACTCCACCGACGCGATGCCCGACTGGGTGAGTTGGCGGGCCAGCTTTCGCGCTTGATGCTTGGTCCGCAGGAAGAGGATTCGGCGGGCGTCTCCCGCGGCCAACCGGTGCACCAACTCCTTCTTGGCCTCTACCCCGTCGACACAGAACAGGTGATGTGTCATCGCGGGAGTCGGGGACATCGGTTCTGCGACCGACCGCGTCACCGGGCTGGTGAGAAACCGCTTGACCAGGCCGTCGACCGCCGCATCCAGCGTGGCCGAGAACAGCATTCGTTGGCCGATGGCCGGCGTGGCCGCCAGGATGCGCGTGACGCTGGGCAAAAACCCCAGATCGGCGAGGTGGTCGGCTTCATCGATGACCGTAACCCGGACGGCGTCCAGCTTGATCAGGCGTTGCTTCATCAGGTCCTCGAGGCGGCCCGGGCAGGCCACAACGATGTCGACCCCCGACTTCAGGGCGGTGACTTGCCTGTGCTGCGACACCCCGCCAAAGATCGTGACAACGCGCAGGCCGCGAGCCGTCGCAAGCGGCTCGATGGCCGCGGCGATCTGGGTCGCCAGTTCTCGGGTGGGGGCCAGCACCAATCCGGTCGGGCGGCCGGGCCGCCGATCGCCGGGATTGAGCCGAGTTACCAGCGGAATCGCGAACGCGAGCGTCTTGCCGCTGCCCGTCTTGCCGCGGCCCAGCACGTCACGGCCGGCAAGCGTGTCCGGCAAAGTCTGAATCTGTATTGGAAACGGGCGGTGGATGTCCCGCGCGGCGAGCACGTCAACCAGCGGTGGGCTCACCCCGAGGTGAGCGAAAGTGGTGTCCTCAAGCATATTTCAAATTTTCCTAAAGCATCGGTGGTAGCGAGATTGCCCATCTGGCAACGTTGATCGCCGCGACTCGAGGCTGCGCAGGCGCACCTGGTCATCTTGGACTCGGCGCCCCGCAGGGGTCTGAGGCAAAGAAAGCAAAGAATCGATCACGACTCGCCGGCAGCCTATTCGGCGGCCAACGCTAGCTACAGCGTACCGCACCCGGCCGCGGCGTAATGCCTCATGGTGTTCCTCGGCAAGCAGCCAGTCAGGCCGCCGGCTCGGTGGGATGCGCAACACCCTGAGTCCGTGAGGATTCCGGCCAGCCCGGGTAGGGCGGCGGCGTTCCGCCGAACAGCGGGCAGTGCTGCTGGTGGGGGCACCAGTCGCACAGCCGCGACTGGCTGGGGCGGAAATCGCCCGTCTGCCCCGCCGATTGGATGGCACGCCATATCGCCATCAGGGTCTTCTCGAAGCGCAGCAGCTCGTCGTGGTCCGGGGAGTAGTCCAACACCTGGCCGTCGGCCAGGTAGATGAGCCGCAGCCGGGTGGGCGGCACACCGCGCGACCGCAGCAGCGCCACCGCATAGAACTTCATCTGGAACATGGCCTTGAACTCGGCCAGGGCCCGCGCGGCCGGCGGCGCCTTGCCGGTCTTGTAGTCCACCACCCGGAGCTCGCCGGTGGCGGCCACGTCGATCCGGTCGATGAATCCCCGCAGCAGCGTGCCGTCGGCGAGCTCCACTTCCACCCGCTCTTCGCAGCACTGCGGGTCGAAGCGGGTCGGGTCTTCCAGCCGGTAGTAGCCGGACAGCAGGGCCCGGGCCTCCGCCAGCAACTGGGTTTGCGTCGTGGCGTCCACTTCGCCGCCCAGCTCGGGGGTTGCGGCGATCACCTGGTCCCACGCGGGCCCCAGCAGCGACATCGCGGTGTCGGGGCCACGCAGGTCGGCGGGCAGGCCGTAGAGCTGCTGCAGGGCGGCGTGCACCACCGACCCCCGCAGCTGCGCCACCGACGGCGCCTCGGGCAACCGGTCGATCGCCCGGAACCGGTACAGCAGCGGGCACTGTTTGAAGTCCGCGGCCCGCGACGGTGACAGTGCCGGTTTTGAAGCCGGGCGCGATGCGGGTGCTTCCGGCTGGACGGTCATGACGGCAGCCTATGACCGGGCGCCGACAACCCCGGGCACCGGTTGCGGCGAGTCGGCTGGCACGCTGGACCGCGTGTCCGCAACCGGCCCGTTCACCGTTGGGGAACGCGTCCAACTCACCGACGCCAAGGGTCGGCACTACACGATGTGCCTCACTCCCGGCGCCGAATTCCACACCCATCGCGGGTCGATCGCACACGACGCGGTGATCGGGCTGGAACAGGGCAGCGTGGTCAAATCCAGCAATGGAGCGCCGTTCTTGGTGTTGCGCCCACTGCTGGTCGACTACGTGATGTCGATGCCCCGCGGGCCGCAGGTGATCTACCCCAAGGATGCCGCGCAGATCGTGCACGAGGGCGACATCTTCCCGGGCGCCCGGGTGCTGGAGGCCGGGGCCGGATCGGGCGCGCTGACCTGCTCGCTGCTGCGCGCGGTCGGACCCGATGGCCGGGTGGTCTCCTACGAACAGCGCGCCGACCATGCCGAACACGCCCGCCGCAACGTCTCGGTGTTCTTCGACCGGGCCCCCGGGAACTGGCAGTTGATCGTCAGCGACGTCGCGGACTCCGATCTGCCCGACGGCTCCTTCGACCGGGCCGTGCTGGACATGCTCGCCCCGTGGGAGGTGCTGGACGCGGTCGCGCGGCTGGTGGTCGCCGGCGGTGTGCTCGTGGTGTACGTGGCCACCGTCACCCAGCTGTCGCGGGCGGTGGAGGCGCTGCGGGCTCAGCAGTGCTGGACCGAGCCCCGGGCGTGGGAGACGCTGCAGCGCGGCTGGAACGTCGTCGGCTTGGCCGTTCGGCCGCAGCATTCCATGCGCGGGCACACCGCCTTCCTGATCGCGACGCGACGGCTCGCGCCGGGCGTCGTCGCCCCGGCGCCACTGGGCCGCAAACGCGAGGGCCGCGACGGCTAGTTCAGCTAGTCGTCGCTGCGGTGCAGGCCCCGCCGCACCGACAGCAGCTCCACCTCGGGATGGGCAGCCACCAGGCGTTCGGCCGCGTCCAGGACGTCGACGGCATGGCTGCGGTCACCGGACACCATGGCTATCCCGATGCCCGCGCGTCGATACAGCTCGTGCGAACCGGTCTCGGCGGCCGAGACGCCGAACTTGCGCTGCAGCTCAGCGACCACGGGACGAACAACCGAGCGTTTCTGCTTAAGGGACCGGACGTCACCGAGCAACACGTCGAACTCGAGCCAGCCGATCCACATTCCGCGGGTCAACGGGGCGGGGTCTGGGTAGGGCCGGGTTCCGGGGCCGGCGCGGGGACGGGTTCGGGCGGCGGCGGCAGCGGCGGACTGGACGGCGGAGTCGTCGGCGCCGGCGACGTGCCCAGGGCCAACAACATTTCGGCGGTTCGCCGCGACAACTGCCAACCCCCCTGGAACGGCGTGAACTCCATCGGGAAGGTGAAGTTGCCGTTGTTTGCCTGCGCGGTGTCGACGCTGATGGTGGCCATCACATTGGACGGGTTCTTGTCCGACCAGGCGATGTCCTTGGCGGCGAAGGTCATGGGCAGGTAGCCGTTGTCGCGCAACGCGTTGGTGAACTTGTCCAAGCCGGCCGCGCTCTCGGGCGTCGCGCCTTCGACGAGGTTCACCTTGTCGATGCCGGGAACGTTCGGGTCGGCGAGCCGGCTCAGTACGTCGGTGAGGACTTCGGGCGCCGGCAACGGGGCGGTCGGGGCCGGCGCGACGACCGGAGCCGACGTGACGGGCACCGCGGGCGACGACGCCGACGACGCGATCCTGGGTTGATGCGAGGAACACCCCGAGAGCGCGATCGCCGCCAGGGCCGCGGCGATGCATGTTACGAACAGGTGTCGGTGCATCCGGTGGGTCCGCCAGGCTATGCGCTCGCGCCCGCTTCCTGCGGCGCGGCTGCGTTCTCGGTCGGACCAACGGGTGCAACTGAAGTCACACCGGCGGCGGCCGCACCGACCACGGCAACGCCGGCTACGCCCGTGGCTTGGCGTTTTGCGGTCATGGTAGCCCTTTCGATCAGCCCGATTGGTGGCCGAATTTACCAGCGGGACGAAAGTCTTAACTTTTCGTGGGTATTTGACTCCGCACATCTATCGGCAATCGCCGGTAGCGTTGAGGTATCCACCGCGCCAATTTGGGGTTGTGGGAAAGGAGCGCAACATGGGTGGCTCAGAGCGTTCTGAAGCATTCGGTACCCCTCGCGATTCAAGCATGTCCAGCGGCGACGAGGCCGAATTAGAACAGTTACGCCGCGAGGCAGCGCTGCTGCGCGAGCAACTCGAGGATGCGGTGGAGTCGCACGGCGGCACCCGCTCCGCCCGTGATGTGCATCAACTCGAAGCCCGCATCGACTCGCTTGCGTCCCGCAACTCGAAGTTGATGGAGACGCTGAAAGAGGCCCGCCAGCAACTGCTGGCGCTGCGCGAGGAAGTCGACCGGCTCGGACAGCCGCCCAGCGGCTACGGGGTTCTGCTGGGTGCGCACGACGACGACACCGTCGACGTGTTCACGTCGGGCCGCAAGATGCGCCTGACCTGCTCGCCGAACATCGACGTCCCGTCGCTGCGCAAGGGGCAGACGGTCCGCCTCAACGAGGCGCTGACCGTCGTGGACGCCGGCACGTACGAATCGGTCGGCGAGATATCCACCTTGCGCGAACTCTTGTCCGACGGACACCGGGCACTGGTCGTCGGCCACGCCGACGAGGAACGCATTGTCTGGCTGGCCGAGCCGCTGGTGGCCGAGAACTTGCCCGACGGCGAACCCGACGCCCTCAACGACGACACCAGGCCGCGCAAGCTGCGGCCCGGCGATTCGTTGCTGGTCGACACCAAGGCCGGCTACGCGTTCGAACGCATCCCCAAGGCCGAGGTGGAAGACCTGGTGCTGGAGGAGGTGCCGGACGTCAGCTACGAGGACATCGGGGGTCTGACCCGCCAGATCGAGCAGATCCGCGACGCCGTGGAGCTGCCGTTCCTGCACAAGGAGTTGTACCGGGAGTACGCGCTGCGGCCGCCCAAGGGCGTGTTGCTCTACGGTCCTCCCGGCTGCGGGAAGACGCTGATCGCCAAGGCGGTGGCCAACTCGCTGGCCAAGAAGATGGCCGAGGTGCGCGGCGACGACGCCCGCGAAGCCAAGTCCTACTTCCTGAACATCAAGGGCCCCGAGCTGCTGAACAAGTTCGTCGGCGAGACCGAGCGCCACATCCGGCTGATCTTCCAGCGCGCCCGCGAGAAGGCGTCGGAAGGAACACCGGTGATCGTGTTCTTCGACGAGATGGACTCGATCTTCCGCACCCGCGGTACCGGGGTCTCCTCGGACGTCGAGACGACCGTGGTCCCGCAGCTTTTGAGCGAGATCGACGGGGTGGAGGGCCTCGAGAACGTCATCGTGATCGGTGCCTCCAACCGCGAGGACATGATCGATCCCGCGATCCTGCGGCCCGGGCGGCTCGACGTGAAGATCAAGATCGAGCGTCCCGATGCCGAAGCGGCGCAAGACATCTTCTCGAAGTACCTGACCGAGCTGCTGCCGCGTGCACGCCGACGATATTGCCGAGTTCGACGGCGACCGCGCGGCGTGCATCAAGGCGATGATCGAGAAGGTGGTCGACCGGATGTACGCCGAGATCGACGACAACCGGTTCCTGGAGGTCACCTACGCCAACGGTGACAAGGAAGTCATGTACTTCAAGGACTTCAACTCCGGTGCGATGATCCAGAACGTCGTCGATCGGGCGAAGAAGAACGCGATCAAGTCGGTGCTGGAGACCGGCCAACGGGGGCTGCGCATCCAGCACCTGCTGGACTCGATCGTCGACGAGTTCGCCGAGAACGAGGACCTGCCCAACACCACCAACCCCGATGACTGGGCGCGGATTTCGGGCAAGAAGGGCGAGCGGATCGTCTACATCCGCACCCTGGTCACCGGCAAGTCGTCGAGCGCGTCGCGCGCGATCGACACCGAATCCAACCTGGGCCAGTACCTGTAGGGGACCGCGGCCGCTGACGTCAGTCGGTGACCAGCGAATAGCTGTTGGTCAGATTGTCCTGCAGCACCTGGGCGGCACGGCTTCTGGTGTCCACCCGCAGCTGGCTGGTGAGGCGGCGCGGCTGGTAGGTCCACCCCGCCGGCAGGTCGAGCCGGGTGGCCAGCCCCGGCAGGTCGGCTCGCGACAGGTTGGGGTCGCTGACTTGGCTCCACGTCTGCATCACCCAGTGCTGCCCCTGGGGGTCGATGAGTTCGTAGATCTCTTCGCCCGCGTTGAAGACGAACACCGTGTGGCGGGTGACCTTGTTGGCCAGGTAGGGCGCGGGCCGCATCGAGGACAGCAGGACGGTGGCCTGCTGGATCATCTCGATGCCCCCGAAGGTCTTCGTCACCTGTGGGCCCCGAGTGTCCTTTTCGATGGCGTTCATCAACCAGTAGCGCGGCCCGTTCAGCAGAGCCGCGGCCGCGCCGTTTTCGGCGGCGATGGCTTGGGCGTCCAGCGCGGACCACAACTCGGCGGGACAGTCGTTGAGCGGAAAGCTGTTGTAGACGGTTGCCTGCGGGCCCGCCTCGCCGGGGGTCACGAGAAGCACTTCTCCGTACCGCTTCCCGGACAGGTCGGTCGGTTGTTGACGCACGGCGTCGGAATCGGGCGCGGACACGGGGTGAAGTTAATCACTCAGGTCGGCGCCGTCAACATCGCGGCTCGCCGTCGGTCCCGCCCGATCAGGACCGAGGGCAAACCCCGCTCCAAGAACCAGCTTTCAGCCGCGGTGCTGCGCCGAACCCCGGCGGCCGGGCGCGCGGCGCAGACAAGGGTCGATGCCGGATGACCCCACGGCAGGTTGCGGCCCGCGCGTCGGCCGTGGTCCGACTCGGGGAATCCGCACCCCGTAACGGCTTCGGTGCTGGTGAGGTAGCCACCACGCCCCGCCTGGCGGGCCGCATCGTCACCGGGCCTACGCTTAGGCCATGCAACGGATCATCGGGACGGAGGTCGAGTACGGCATTTCCTCACCGTCGGACCCGACCGCCAACCCGATCCTGACCTCGACACAGGCGGTGTTGGCCTATGCGGCCGCCGCCGGCATCCAGCGCGCCAAGCGCACCCGCTGGGACTACGAGGTGGAATCGCCGCTGCGCGACGCGCGCGGCTTTGATCTGAGCCGCTCGGCCGGGCCGCCGCCGGTGGTCGACGCCGACGAGGTCGGTGCGGCCAACATGATCCTGACCAACGGTGCGCGCCTCTACGTGGATCACGCGCACCCGGAATACTCCGCGCCCGAGTGCACCGACCCGCTGGACGCGGTGATCTGGGACAAGGCCGGCGAGCGGGTGATGGAGGCCGCCGCCAGGCACGTCGCCAGTGTGCCCGGGGCGGCGAAACTGCAGCTCTACAAGAACAACGTCGACGGCAAGGGCGCCTCCTACGGGTCGCACGAGAACTATTTGATGTCACGCCAGACACCGTTCTCGGCCATCATCGCCGGGCTGACCCCGTTTCTGGTGTCCCGGCAAGTGGTCACCGGCTCCGGCCGGGTCGGGATCGGGCCCTCGGGTGACGAGCCCGGCTTTCAGCTGTCCCAGCGTTCGGATTACATCGAGGTCGAGGTCGGGCTGGAAACCACCCTCAAGCGCGGCATCATCAATACCCGCGACGAGCCGCACGCCGATGCCGACCGGTACCGCCGGCTGCACGTCATCATCGGCGATGCCAATCTCGCCGAGACGTCGACCTATCTGAAGCTGGGCACGACCGCGCTGGTGCTGGACTTGATCGAGGAAGGCCCGGCGCACGGGATCGACCTGAGCGACTTGGCGCTGGCCCGGCCGGTGCACGCCGTTCACGCGATCAGCCGCGATCCGTCGCTTCGGGCCACGGTCGCGCTGGTCGACGGTCGCGAGATGACCGCCCTTGCGCTGCAACGGGTTTACCTTGATCGGGTCGCGAAGCTGGTCGATAACCGGGACCCCGACCCGCGGGCCGCCGACATCGTGGAGACCTGGGCGCACGTGCTCGACCAACTCGAACGTGACCCGATGGAATGCGCGGAATTGCTGGACTGGCCCGCCAAGCTGCGTCTGCTCGAAGGTTTTCGGCAGCGGGAAAACCTGGGCTGGTCGGCGCCGCGGCTGCACCTCGTCGACTTGCAATATTCCGACGTCCGGCTGGACAAGGGCCTGTACAACCGGCTGGTCGCCCGCGGCTCGATGAAGCGCTTGGTGACCGAACATCAGGTTTTGGATGCCGTCGACAACCCGCCGACGGACACGCGTGCGTACTTCCGCGGCGAGTGCCTGCGCAGGTTCGGGGCGGACATCGCTGCGGCCAGCTGGGACTCGGTGATTTTCGACCTGGGCGGCGATTCGCTGGTCCGCATTCCCACGCTGGAGCCGCTGCGAGGGAGTAAGGCACACGTGGGAGCGCTGTTGGACTCGGTGGACAGCGCCGCGGAGCTGGTGGCGCAACTGACAAGCTAGGGGGCCGGTTCGACCGGGGAAAGACGGGGTTGACCGGTAGGGTGGAGAAATACCAGCGGGCAATGTGGCACGGCCGTTATAACTTCACCAGAAAGCAGGAGGCGGCGATGGCTCAGGAGCAGACCAAGCGTGGCGGGGGTGGCGGCGACGAGGATGACTTCGCCAGCAGCACGGCCGCGGGCCAGGAGCGCCGCGAAAAGCTAGCCGAGGAGACCGACGATCTGCTCGACGAGATTGATGACGTCCTCGAGGAGAACGCGGAGGACTTCGTCCGTGCGTATGTCCAGAAGGGCGGACAGTGACCTGGCCGTTCTCTGATCCTCTGTCCGCTAACTCCGCACTTTCGAGAAACCACGCCGTAGACCTGTCGTCATTTGCCGATTTTCTGCGCCGCCAGGCGCCGGAGTTGCTGCCCGCACGCCTGGGCGGCAGTGCCCAACCCGGCGTCGGCGGGGCGCAGCTGCCGCACGGCACCACCATCGTGGCGCTGAAATATCCCGGCGGCGTGGTCATCGCCGGCGACCGGCGCTCGACCCAGGGCAACATGATCGCCGGGCGCGACGTGAAGAAGGTGTACATCACCGACGACTACACCGCCACGGGCATCGCCGGCACCGCGGCGATCGCCGTCGAGTTCGCCCGCCTGTACGCAGTGGAACTCGAGCACTACGAAAAACTCGAAGGCGTGCCGCTCACCTTCGCCGGCAAGGTGAACCGGCTCGCGATCATGGTGCGCGGAAACCTGGCGGCCGCGATGCAAGGGCTGGTGGCCCTGCCGCTGCTGGCGGGATACGACATCCACGCCTCAGACCCGGAAGGCGCGGGTCGCATCGTCACGTTCGACGCGGCCGGCGGCTGGAACCTGGAAGAGGAGGGTTACCAGTCCGTGGGGTCGGGTTCGATCTTCGCCAAGTCGTCGATGAAAAAGTTGTATTCACAGGTCACCGACGCCGATTCCGCGCTGCGGGTAGCCGTGGAGGCGCTCTATGACGCCGCCGACGACGACTCCGCTACCGGCGGACCGGATTTGGTCCGCGGCATCTACCCCACGGCGGTCACCATCGGCGCCGAGGGGGCGGCCGACGTGGCGGAGAGCCGTATTGCCGAACTGGCCCGCGAGGTCATCCAAAGCCGCTCGCGCGCCGACACTTTCGGCCCCGACAGCGAGTCGCGGGGTGAGAAGTGAGCTTCCCGTATTTCATCTCGCCCGAGCAGGCGATGCGCGAGCGCAGCGAGCTCGCGCGCAAGGGCATCGCGCGGGGCAAAAGCGTGGTGGCGCTGGCCTACGCCGGTGGTGTGCTCTTCGTAGCGGAGAACCCGTCCCGGTCGCTGCAGAAGATCAGCGAACTCTACGACCGCGTGGGCTTCGCCGCCGCGGGCAAGTTCAACGAATTCGACAATTTGCGCCGCGGCGGGATCCAGTTCGCCGATACCCGCGGCTACGCCTATGACCGCCGTGACGTCACCGGCCGCCAGTTGGCCAACGTCTACGCCCAGACGCTGGGCTCCATCTTCACCGAGCAGGCCAAGCCGTACGAGGTGGAATTGTGTGTCGCCGAGGTCGCGCACTACGGCGAGACGAAACCGCCTGAGCTGTACCGGATCACCTATGACGGGTCGATCGCCGACGAGCCGCACTTTGTGGTGATGGGCGGCACCACCGAACCGGTCACCGCCGCGCTGAAGGACTCCTACGCCGAGAACGCCGATCTGCGCGACGCCACGCGCATCGCCGTGCGGGCGCTGCGGGCCGGCGGTGGAGACGGCTCGAACGGGGATCAGCCCACCCTGGATGTGGGCAGCCTGGAGGTGGCCATCCTGGACGTCAACCGGCCGCGGCGCGCATTCCGGCGGATCAACCGCGGCACCCTGGAATCGCTGTTGCGGGATCTGGATTCGAACGGCCAAGCCTCGGATTCCGACGGCGAGTCCTCGGAGTAGGTCCGGCCGCATCGGCCATCGGCCCGGTGCGGAGTTGGTGGGGCGGGTGGTGTTCATGTTGCTGGTGTTGCAAGCGGCCAGCCGTGCTTGCGCCAGCGGGCCGCCCCGGCGTAGCGGCGCTACCGGGCTGCGCGGAACTTCATCAGAATCCGTAGGCGCGGCTTGCTCACGCTCTTGGTCAGACAACCAGTACCCTCGATTACGTGCAGCGGCGAATAATGGGCATCGAGACAGAGTTCGGTGTGACCTGCACATTCCACGGCCACCGTCGGCTGAGTCCGGATGAGGTCGCCCGCTACCTGTTCCGCCGAGTCGTTTCCTGGGGCCGTAGCTCCAACGTTTTCCTGCGCAACGGCGCGCGCCTCTACCTCGACGTGGGCAGCCACCCGGAATACGCCACCGCCGAATGCGACAGCCTGGTGCAGCTGGTCACCCACGACCGGGCCGGTGAGTGGGTGCTGGAAGACCTGCTGGTCGACGCCGAGCAGCGGCTCGCCGACGAGGGCATCGGCGGTGACATCTACCTGTTCAAGAACAACACCGATTCGGCGGGCAACTCGTATGGCTGCCACGAGAATTACCTGATCGTGCGGGCCGGCGAGTTCTCCCGGATCTCCGACGTGCTGCTGCCGTTCCTGGTCACCCGCCAGCTGATCTGCGGCGCCGGCAAGGTGCTGCAGACGCCCAAGGCCGCGACGTTCTGCCTGTCCCAGCGCGCCGAGCACATCTGGGAGGGCGTCTCCTCGGCCACCACCCGCAGCCGCCCGATCATCAACACCCGCGACGAGCCGCACGCCGACGCCGAGAAGTACCGGCGGCTGCACGTGATCGTCGGCGACTCCAACATGTGCGAAACCACCACGATGCTCAAGGTGGGCACCGCGGCTCTGGTGCTGGAGATGATCGAGGCCGGTGTGCCCTTCCGCGACTTCTCGCTGGACAACCCGATTCGCGCCATCCGCGAGGTCAGCCACGACATCACGGGTCGCCGGCCGGTGCGGCTGGCGGGCGGCCGGCAGGCCAGCGCCCTGGACATCCAGCGCGAGTACTACAGCCGCGCCGTCGAGCATCTGCAGACCCGGGAGCCCAACGCGCAGATCGAGCAGGTCGTCGACCTATGGGGCCGCCAGCTCGACGCCGTCGAGAGCCAGGATTTCGCCAAGGTGGACACCGAGATCGACTGGGTGATCAAGCGCAAGCTGTTCCAGCGCTACCAGGACCGCTACAACATGGAGCTGTCCGACCC
Source organism: uncultured Actinomycetota bacterium (assembly GCA_963800315.1). GTDB lineage: Bacteria > Actinomycetota > Actinomycetes > Mycobacteriales > Mycobacteriaceae > Mycobacterium. Next base: position 814,985 of record CAWDAS010000013.1, on the reverse strand, counting down.
GAAGATCGCCCAGCTGGATCTGGCCTACCACGACATCAAGCGCGGGCGCGGCGTCTTCGATCTGCTGCAGCGCAAGGGACTTGCCTCGCGCGTCACCACCGACGAGGACATCGCCGAAGCGGTCGACACCCCGCCGCAGACCACCCGCGCCAGGCTGCGCGGTGAGTTCATCAGCGCGGCTCAGGCGGCGGGGCGCGACTTCACCGTCGACTGGGTGCACCTCAAGCTCAACGACCAGGCGCAGCGCACCGTGCTGTGCAAGGACCCATTCCGTGCGGTCGACGAGCGGGTCAAGCGACTCATCGCCAGTATGTAGCGCGTCGGAAGACGCTGGCGCGCCCGCCGATCTAGGCTTGCGTCAATGGCGACCTCAAAAGTCGAACGGCTGGTGAACCTGGTCATTGCCCTGCTGTCGACCCGCGGCTACATCACCGCGGAAAAGATCAGGTCCAGCGTGGCGGGTTATTCGGACAGCCCCAGCGCCGAGGCGTTCTCGCGCATGTTCGAGCGGGACAAAAACGAATTGCGTGACCTCGGCATCCCCCTGGAGGTCGGCAGGGTCTCGGCCTGGGATGCCACCGAGGGCTACCGGATCAACCGCGACACCTACGCACTTCCCTCGGTCGAGCTGACCCCGGACGAGGCCGCCGCGGTGGCCGTCGCCACCCAGCTGTGGGAGTCACCCGAACTGATCACCGCGACCCAGGGCGCGCTGCTCAAGCTGCGCGCGGCCGGCGTTGACGTCGATCCGGACGCGCCCGTGGCCATCGCTTCGCCGGCCGGCGTGCCGGGCCTGCGCGGATCGGAAGATGTTCTGGGAATCCTGTTGTCGTCCATCGATTCCCGGCAGGCGGTGCAGTTCCCGCACCGGCCCTCGCGGGCCGAGCCCTATAGCACGCGCACGGTTGAGCCGTGGGGCGTCGTCACGCAAAAGGGCCGCTGGTATCTGGTGGGCCACGACCGTGACCGGGACGACATTCGCGTCTTTCGCCTCTCGCGGATCGGCGCCGAGGTCACACCGGTCGGTCCGACCGGCGCGGTCACCGTGCCCGACGATGTGGACCTCGGCAGGATCGTGGCGCAGAAGGTCAGCGAGGTGCCGACCGGCGGGCGGGCTCAGGTATGGGTCGCCGACGGGCGTGCCACCGCGCTGCGCCGCGCCGGCAGGTCGATGGCCCAGCGGCGGCTGGGCGGCCGCGACGGCGAGGTGATCGAAATCGACATCGGCTCCACCGACCGGCTGGCGCGTGATATCGCCGGTTATGGCCCGGACGCCGTGGTGTTGGGGCCGGAATCCCTGCGTGAGGACGTGCTGAACCGATTGCGCGCCCATGCGGGACTGGACGCCTTAACGGAGCGGCGCTGATGACACCCGTATCGACCCGGCTGGTCCGGCTGCTCAACATGGTGCCGTATTTCCAGGCCAACCCGCGCATCACCCGCGCCGAGGCCGCCGCCGACCTGGGAGTGTCGGCCAAGCAGCTGGAGGAAGACCTCAACCAGCTGTGGATGTGCGGGCTTCCCGGCTACTACCCGGGTGACCTGATCGATTTCGAGTTCTCCGGCGACACCGTCAAGGTGACGTTCTCGGCGGGCATCGACCGGCCGCTCAAGCTCACGTCCCCGGAGGCCACCGGCCTGCTGGTGGCGCTGCGGGCGCTGGCCGACGTCCCGGGCGTCGTCGACCCGGCAGCGGCGCGCAGCGCGATCGCCAAGATCGAGGCCGCCGCCGGCGCGGTCGGACAGCAGGCCAAGGCGTCGGTGGCCGACGTCGACGAGCCCGCCGTCGAGAGCCGGGCCGCGGCCGCGGTGCGGACGGCGGTGCGGCACCGGCACGCCCTAGCCCTGGACTACTACTCCGCCTCCCACGACACCCTGACCAGCCGCATCGTCGACCCCATCCGGGTGCTGCTGATCGGCGGCCACAGCTACCTGGAGGCCTGGTCACGCGAGGCGGAAGGGGTCCGGCTGTTCCGGTTCGACCGGATCGTGGACGCCACCGAGCTGCCGGAGCCGGCCGCTCCTCCGGAACTGGCGCTGCAGGCACCACCGGACACGTCGCTGTTCGACGGTGATCCCGCGCTGCCGTCGGCCAGGCTGCGGGTGGCGCCCTCGGCGTCGTGGATGTTCGAGTACTACCCGATGCGTGAGGTGCTCGAGCTGCCCGATGGATCGTGCGAGGCGGTCGATGACCTATGCCTCCGAGGACTGGATGACCCGCCTGGTGCTGGGCTTCGGGTCGACGGTGCAGGTGCTCGAACCGGAGTCGTTGGCCCGGCGGGTGCGCGAGGCCGCGGCGGCCGCCCTGCAGGCTTACCAGGCCCTTACCGCTTGAGCCCCCGGCGCGGACACACCGGCGGTTCACTCGGCTGCGGTAGCATCGGGTGGACGTCTGGAGGTAATCAAAGTGGGCAGTCTTAGTCCGTGGCACTGGGCGATCCTCGCTGTGGTGGTGATCGTGCTGTTCGGTGCCAAGAAGCTCCCCGATGCGGCGCGGTCGCTGGGCAAGTCGATGCGCATCTTCAAGTCCGAGATCCGCGAGATGCAGAGCGAGCACAAGGCGGAAGCATCCGCGATCGACACTCCCGCGCGCTAACCCGACTCCCGTGCAGTCGCAGCGGGTCGACGCCCCGGCGCCGAGCGAGCAGGGCCACACCGAAGCGCGCCCGGCTTAGCCCGGCATCATCGTCGCGGTGCCCGAGGGCCCCTGACCGAGCGTCGTGAAAGGTTTCCAGGTTTCAGCGCGCACTTCCGGCTTGCTGAAGCGTCTTAACCCGCGTAACAGGCGCAGCCGCACCAATCCCGACGCGACGATGTCGCTCGTCGATCACCTCACCGAGCTGCGCACCCGGCTGCTGATTTCGCTGGCCGCGATCCTGCTCACCACCCTTTTCGGGTTCGTCTGGTATTCGCATTCGATCTTCGGGTTGGAGAGCCTCGGCGAGTGGTTGCGCCATCCCTATTGCTCGCTGCCAGCGTCGGCGCGGGCCTCCATCAGCGCCGACGGGAAGTGCCGGCTGCTGGCCACGGCACCGTTCGACCAGTTCATGTTGCGGCTCAAGGTCGGCCTGACGGCCGGGGTCGTGCTGGCCTGCCCGGTGTGGTTTTACCAGCTGTGGGCGTTCATCACCCCCGGCCTCTACCAAAAGGAGCGCCGCTTCGCGGTGGCGTTCGTGATTCCCGCCGCGGTGCTGTTCGTCGCCGGTTCGGTGCTGGCCTATTTCGTGCTGTCCAAGGCGCTGGGCTTCCTGCTGACCGTCGGCAGCGACGTGCAGGTGACCGCGCTGTCCGGGGACCGGTATTTCGGGTTCCTGATCAACCTGCTGGTGGTCTTCGGGGTCAGCTTCGAATTCCCGCTGCTGATCGTCATGCTCAACATGACGGGCATGCTGCCCTACCAGCGGCTCAAGTCGTGGCGGCGGGGTCTGATCTTCGCGATGTTCGTGTTCGCGGCGGTATTCACGCCCGGATCCGATCCGTTCTCGATGACCGCGCTCGGGCATGGCGCTCTCGGTGCTCCTCGAGTTCGCCATCCAGATCGCCCGCGTGCACGACAAGCGGAAAGCCAGGCGCGAGGCCCGGGCCGTGGTGCCCGACGACGAGGCATCGGTCATCGAGCCGCCCGCACCGATACAGGGAGCCGCCGGTCACCGCCGGGCAGCATGACGATGTCACCTGAACCCCTTTCTCGCGAGCGCGCGTGTTTGCACAGTGACGCGCCGATTTGGGCGTACAAGTGCGGACCCTCGCGCAGTGGGGCGGCGGCGTGACCGAGCTGGTCGAGCTGGCCCGGTTCACCGCGGAACTGCCCTTTGCGCTCGACGGCTTTCAGCAGCGGGCCTGTGCGGCGCTGGAGCGACGGCCACGGTGTGCTGGTCTGCGCACCGACCGGAGCCGGCAAGACGGTGGTCGGCGAATTCGCCGTGCACCTGGCGCTGGCGGCCGGGGGCAAATGCTTCTACACCACGCCGCTCAAAGCGCTGAGCAACCAGAAGCACACCGACCTGACGGCGCGCTACGGCCGCGACCGGATCGGGCTGCTGACCGGCGACATGTCGGTGAACGCCGACGCGCCCGTGGTGGTGATGACCACCGAAGTGCTGCGCAACATGCTCTACGCCGATTCGCCTGCGCTGCAAGGACTTTCCTTCGTGGTCATGGACGAGGTGCATTTCCTCGCCGACCGGATGCGTGGTCCGGTGTGGGAGGAGGTGATCCTGCATCTGCCCGACGAGGTGCGGGTGGTCAGCCTGTCGGCGACGGTCAGCAACGCCGAGGAGTTCGGTGGCTGGATCCAGACCGTGCGGGGCGATACGACGGTGGTGGTCGACGAGCACCGGCCGGTGCCGCTGTGGCAACACGTCATGGTGGGCAAGCGTCTCTTCGACCTGTTCGACTACGAGGCCGGGGCAGGCGGCGGCCCGCCTGCCGTCAGGCGCGAGCTGCGCGTCAACCCGGAACTGTTGCGCCACATCGCGCATCGCCGCGAGGCGGACCGGATGTCGGACTGGCGCCGCCGCCGGCAACCGGGCCGGGGAGGTCCCGGCCGGCCGCGCTTCTACCGACCGCCCGGCGCGGGCGGAGGTGATCGCGACCCTGGACGCCGAGGGGCTGTTGCCGGCGATCACGTTCGTGTTCTCCCGGGCCGGGTGCGACGCCGCGGTCCAGCAGTGCCTGCGCTCGCCGCTGCAGCTGACCACCCAGGAGGAGCGCGCCCAGATCGCCGAGGTGATCGACCACCGGTGCGGCGATCTCGCCGACGCCGACCTGGCGGTGCTGGGCTACTACGAGTGGCGCGAGGGGCTGCTGCGCGGCCTGGCGGCCCACCACGCCGGGATGTTGCCGGCGTTCCGGCACACCGTCGAGGAGTTGTTCACCGCCGGCCTGGTCCAGGCCGTGTTCGCCACCGAGACCTTGGCGCTCGGCATCAACATGCCCGCCCGCACGGTCGTGCTCGAGCGGCTGGTGAAGTTCAACGGCGAACAGCACGTGCCGCTGACCCCGGGGGAGTACACGCAGCTGACCGGGCGCGCCGGCCGGCGCGGCATCGACGTCGAGGGCCACGCGGTGGTGCTGTGGAACCCCAGCGAAGAAACCACCGAACCGTCCGCGGTGGCCGGCCTGGCTTCCACCCGCACCTTCCCGCTGCGCAGCTCGTTCGCCCCGTCGTACAACATGACGATCAACCTGGTGCACCGGATGGGCCCCGAGCAGGCGCATCGGCTGCTGGAGCAGTCCTTCGCCCAGTATCAGGCCGACCGCTCCGTCGTCGGCCTGGTCCGCGGCATCGAGCGCGGCGAGGCGATGCTCGGCGAGATCGCCGCCGAGCTGGGCGGCGCCGACGCGCCGGTCCTCGAGTACGCCCGGTTGCGGGCGCGGATCTCGCGAGATGGAACGCGCGCAGTCGCGCGCGTCGCGGCTGCAACGACGGCAGGCCGCCAGCGACGCGCTGGCCGCGCTGCGGCGCGGCGACATCATCAACATCACCCACGGCCGCCGCGGCGGGCTGGCGGTGGTGCTGGAATCGGCCCGCGACAGCGACGACCCGCGCCCGCTGGTGCTCACCGAAAACCGCTGGGCGGGGCGGATTTCGACGGCCGACTATTCGGGCGCGTCGGCGCCGGTCGGTTCGATGGCGTTGCCCAAGCGCGTCGAGCACCGCCAGCCGCGAGTCCGGCGGGACCTGGCGTCGGCGCTGCGGTCGGCCGTCGCCGGGCTGGACGTGCCGGCCAGGCGCGGCGCCGGTCGCGGCGACCAGGACGGCGCATTCCACGACCCGGAGCTGGCGGCGTTGCGGGCGCAATTGCGTCGGCACCCCTCGCACAACAGCCCCGGCCTCGAGGCCACAGGTGCGGCAGGCCGAGCGCTACCTGCGCATCGAACGCGACAACGCGCAATTGGAGAAAAAGGTCGCGGCCGCCACCAACTCGTTGGCGCGGACCTTCGACCGGATCGTCGGGCTGCTCACCGAGCGCGGCTTCATCCAGGGCCCGGCCAACGACCCCCACGTCACCGACGACGGCCGGCTGCTGGCCCGCATCTACAGCGAGAGCGACCTGCTGGTCGCCGAATGCCTGCGCACCGGCGCGTGGGCGGGGTTGAAGCCGGCCGAGTTGGCCGCGGTGGTCTCGGCGGTGCTGTACGAGAGCAGAGGTGGTGAAGGCCCGGGCGCGGCGTTCGCCGCCGATGCACCAACCCAGCCCCTGCGCCGGGCGCTGCAACAGACCTCAAGGCTGTCCCATGCGCTGCGCGCCGACGAGCAGACGCACCGGATCGCCCCCAGCCGCGAACCCGACGACGGCTTCGTCAATGTCATCTACCGCTGGGCCCGGACCGGGGACCTGACCGCGGCGCTGGCGGCGGCCGACTCGGGCGGCGCCGGATCCCCGTTGCTGGCCGGGGACTTCGTGCGCTGGTGCCGCCAGGTGCTCGACCTGTTGGACCAGGTCCGCAACGCCGCCCCCGACGCCGAGCTGCGCGCCGCCGCCAAGCGCGCCATCAATGACGTTCGGCGCGGCGTCGTCGCAGTTGACGCCGGGTAGGCTAGGCCGGAGCTACGTTAGACCCGTAATGAGAACGCCGAGAGTTTGCGCCTCGAACACAAGGGGCTGAGGAGAAACGATGAGCGGACCGCAGGGATCCGACCAGCAGTGGCAACCGCCCGGCCAAGGTAGCGATCAGTCCTCGGAACCGACCCAAGTGGGCTCGCCCTGGCAGCAGCGAGGCGACGTGGCAGGCCCCGGCCTACCCGCCGCCCGCCGAGTATCCGCAGTACCAGCAGCCGGCCGAGCAGGCTTACCGCAGCAGTACCCGCAGCAGCCCGGCTACGGGCAACCCGGTCAATACGCTCAGCCCGGCCAGTACGCCGCGCCGGGCCAGTACATGCAACCCGGTCAGTATGGTCAGCCCGGCCAGTACGCTGCAGCCGGGGCAGTACGGCCAGCCGGGCCAATACGGTCAGCCAGGCCAGTACCCGCAGCAGTACCCGCCCTACGAGCAGCCGGGCAAGAAGCGCTCCACGGCCGTGATCGCCGGGGTGGGCGGCGGTGATCGCCTTCCTGCTCATCGCGGTCGTGCTGGTGCTCGGCTTCTGGCAGCCCGGGCTTCTTCGTCACCACCAAACTGGACGTCAACAAGGCCCAGTCCGGTGTGCAGCAGATCCTTTCGGACGAGACCAACGGCTACGGCGCCAAGAACGTCAAAGACGTCAAGTGCAACCACGGCCAGAATCCCACCGTCAAGAAGGGCGCCACGTTCGACTGCGACGTCAGCATCGACGGCGCGCAAAAGCACGTCACGGTGACCTTCCAGGACAACAAGGGCACCTACGAGGTCGGCCGGCCGCAGTAGTCCCGCCGTCACGCGGGCAGCGTGTCGAGCGCTTTCTGCAAGCGGGCAATCGATGACCCGACGCCCAACTCGGTCGCCAGCTGGGCGGTGCGTTGCGGGTCGGCGGCCGCCAGCGGTAGCGCGTCGGTCGGCGTCGACAGGGTGACGGGCGCGTCGGTGGCCACGCGCACCACCTGACCGGCGGCCTCGATGTAGTCGGTCGCGGCCAGCAGTTTTGCTCGCAGGCCCTTGGCCATCTTCGATTTCGGATCGTGGGCGGCCGCCAGGATCCGATCCAGCGAGCCGTGCTGCGCCAGCAGGGTCGCCGCCGTTTTCTCCCCGACGCCGGGCACGCCCGGCAGGCCGTCGGACGGATCGCCGCGCAACAGCGCGAGTTCGGCGTAGGCGGGCCCGGCGCGATGCTCCGGCACGCGATACTGCTCGGCCACCTCGGCAGGCCCGAACAGGGTCGGCTTTGGCCAGCCCGCGCCCCAGGTAGAGCACGCGAACCGGGACCGGATCGTCGGACACCACCTGCAGCAGGTCGCGGTCCCCGCTGACCACGACCACCGGGTCGCGGCGTTCCCGCGCCGCCAGCGTGCCCAGCACGTCGTCGGCCTCGAATCCCGCCGCGCCGGCCGTCGGAATCCCGAAGGCGTCCAGCAGTTCCATGATCATGTCGACCTGCGGCGTCAGGTCGTCGGGGACCTCTTCGACGTCGGGTTCGCCGTCCGGTTCCGGCTCGGCCACCCGATGGGCCTTGTAGGACGGGACGAGGTCCACCCGGAACTGCGGTCGCCAGTCCAGGTCCAGGCACACCACCAGCCGGCTCGGCCGCTGCTGGGTGATCACCACGGCCATCGAGTCGAGGAATCCGCGCACGGCGTTGACCGGCCGGCCGTCGGGAGCGGTGATCGAGGACGGCACCCCGAAATACGAGCGGAACCACATGCTGGCGCCGTCCAGCAGCAACACGGGTGCGGGCATGCCGGTATGGTCTCACGCCGCCCGACGTCGACTTGGTGTTGGCCAAGTGGGGACATCGGCGCAACTAGTCGGCGTTCGGACGGCGACGTTAGCCTCAGTTGCCATGGACTCTCACCGATTCGACGCCACGGTGTACGCCCGCAGGCTGGCCGCGGCGGCCGCCGCGACCGCCGACGCGGGACTGGCCGGGCTGGTGATCACCCCGGGGTACGACCTGCGCTACCTCGTCGGGTCGCGCGCCCAGACGCTCGAGCGGTTCACCGCGCTGGTGTTGCCGGCATCCGGCGAGCCGACGATTGTGGTGCCGCGGCTGGAGCTGGCGTCCCTGCAGGGGTCGGCCGTCGCGGAACTGGGCCTAGCGGTGCAGGATTGGGTCGACGGCGACGATCCGTACCAACTGGTGGGCGCGGCGCTGGGTGGCGCGCCGGCTGCGACGGCCGTCACCGACTCCATGCCGGCGCTGCACCTGTTACCGCTGGCCGGCGTGCTCGGCGTGCAGCCCGTCCTGGCGACCGACGTGTTGCGGCACGCTGCGGATGGTCAAGGAGGAATGCGAGATCGACGCGCTGCGCAAGGCCGGTGCCGCCATCGATCGAGTGCACGCCCGGGTGCCGGAGTTTTTGGTCCCGGGCCGGACCGAGGCCGACGTGGCCGCCGACATCGCCGAAGCGATTGTCGCCGAAGGGCATTCGGAGGTGGCGTTCATCATCGTGGGTTCCGGACCGCACGGCGCCGACCCGCACCACGGGTATTCGGATCGGGAATTACAGGCCGGGGGACATCGTCGTCGTCGACATCGGCGGTACATACGAGCCGGGATACCATTCCGACTCGACGCGCACCTACAGCCTGGGCGAACCCGAACCCGATGTGGCGCATCAGTATTCGCTGCTGCAGCGGGCTCAACGCGCGGCCTTTGACGCGGTCCGCCCCGGTGTGACGGCCGAGCAGGTCGATGCCGCCGCCCGCGACGTGCTGGCCCGGGAGGGGCTAGCGGAGTTCTTCGTGCACCGCACCGGGCACGGTATTGGGCTGTCGGTTCACGAAGAGCCCTACATCGTGGCCGGGAATGACCTGCCCTTGGCCGCGGGGATGGCGTTTTCCATCGAACCGGGCATCTACTTCCCCGGCCGCTGGGGGGCCCGTATCGAGGACATCGTCGTCGTCACCGAGGGCGGCGCCACCGCCGTCAACAACCGGCCGCACGAACTGACCGTGGTCCCCGTGGCTTGACCGACGCGACGGCCGCGGCGCGTAGGTTGGTGGTGGTGTCAATTCTCGATCTCGCGCTGCTCCCGATCCGCATCACTCGTAAGGTTGCCGACACCCTGGCGCACCTCGCGGCCCCGGCGCCCGCGCCACCGGCCGAGCTGGTCGTCGTCGACGGAATGCCCGAGAGTGCGCCCCCGGCGGCGCGGCGCCCCGAGCCGGGGCTTCCCGCGCCGGTGGAATGGCCGTTCGGCGAAGAGTTTCCGCGCACCTGCGGTGCCGGTCGGGTGGCCGGCGGCGCGCTGTTTTGGACCGACTTCCTCTACGACGACCACGGCGCGACGGGCCTCCCGATCGGCGACCTGAAGATTCAGGCGCCGCCGCGCGGCACCTATCTGTACCCGGACGGGCCCGCGGCCCGCAACGGTGCCGACATTTTCCGCGCCGCCATCGGGCTCACCGCGACCGACACCTGGTGGCGGGTCGACTGGAACACGCTGCTGGACGCGTCGGTACCGATCGCGCTGTTCACCGTCGCCACCGAGCCGGGCCGGGCGGCGTTCGGGCGACTGGCCGGCCGGCGCGGGTGTGCGCTCGGCGGGCATCGACATGGCGCTGCGGGTTTCGGCGAGCGGCGCCGCGCTGATCGACCTGACCACGCAGGCCACCACGCCGGTCGAGCACAGCGTCGACATGCAATCACGGACGTTCCTGGCGCGGGTGCCGCGGTCCCTGCTCCAACCCGCCGGCAGCTGGACGGTCCGGCTGGCCGCCGGGCTGGCCAACGCCGCGGGCGATGGGTTCGCCGACGTGCCCGCCGAGCGTGGCGCGCTGCCCGGGCAGCCCAACGTCTACAACGTCGCGTTTCGCACCCACGAGCAAGAGCCGCCGCACCTGAACTTCTGGTCGGACGCGGCCCAGGCCGCCGCGCTGACCCGCGGCGACGTGTCGGAGTTCGCGGTAGAGGTGGCGTGGGATCGCCTCGCGGCCGGCGGGACCGCCCCCGAGCCGGTCATCACCGGCCCGTCGACGCGGTGGTACGTCTCCTCGGTCGAGCTGGGCCAGGGCGTGGCCACCGACGACATCTTGAGCACCAAGCCGCAGTTCCTCGGTCGGGTGCAGCCCTATGCGGTATGCCTGCCCTCGAGTTTCCAGCCGGGGCGGATGCTGCCGTTGACCTTGCTGCTGCATTCGCTGGCGCTCGGGCAGAGCCAGTTCGCCGCGATCGACCCGCGCCTGCTGCACGAGGTGTGCGAGGGCCGCGACTCGGTCGTGGTCACGCCCCTGGCCCGCGGCCCGTCGACCTGGTACTTCGACACCGGGGAACTCGACGTCTGGGAAGTCTGGGCGCGGGTGGCCGAACAGCTGGGCACCGATCCCAACCGCACTGTCATCTCGGGTTATTCGATGGGCGGTTACGCGGCCTACAAGCTGGGATTGACCTACCCGCAGGTGTTTTCGCAGGCGGTGGTGCTGGCCGGCCCGCCCGACCTGCGGTGTGCGGCTGCTTCCCGACGTCGACATTCCGGCCGACCTCGACCCGGACTCGCCGTGCGCGCGCGAGGGCGATACCTGGAAGCTGCTGGTGAATGCCCGCTGGCTTCCCTACGTCATCGCGCACGGGCTGATCGACGAGCTGGTGCCGTTCGCCTCGGCCGCCGAGCAGGTGCTCGAACTCGACCGGCTGGGCTACCGGCACCGGTTTACTGTCTATCCGCTCGAGGACCACCTCGCCTGGGTGCTGCAGGACAAGTTCGAGGACCCGATCTCCCACATGAAAACCGCGTCTGCGGCAAGCTGATCCGGGGCACATCACGTTCGCGTGGTACCCGCAATTGGTGCGGCCCGACTTGGGTATCGGGCCGCATCGGGTGTGGTGGCTGTCGGAGCTGACCGCCGATCCCGCGGTGACGGCGCGACGCGGGGCCGTCGCCGAAGTCGACGCCCGTTCGTACGCGCGGCCGGACCCGACGCACACGGTTCACTATCAGCGCGGGTTCGTCCTGAACTTCGATCCCACGCCGGGGCTGTACAGCGAGCTGGACTGGCGGGTGGGTTCGCCCGCGGCGCCGCTGCCGTATCTCACGCTGCGACTCAACGGGGTCGCCGGGCTGACGATCGATGTCGCGCGTGCCGGGCTGGCCGGCTTGCCGGCGTCGACGATCACGGTGGCCACCGACACCGCCGCGCAGGTCACGCTGGCCGGGCTGGCTGCCGGGGTGGACGTGCAGCTCGACGGTCAGCCGACCGGACCGACCGTGGCGATGGCACCCGGGCGGCACCGCATCACGCTGACCGCACGCGCGCCTGTTGATGAATGAATTGTGCTGCTGCCGGGGTGGTGGCTAGCTTGGCGGGGCGACCCTTGGGTGAATAGCGGCGACGGGCGGACTGGGCGAGAATTCCGCGCGTGGCTCCACTGGTGGTCGATCCGGAGGCGATGTTCGCCGCGGGCGGCGCCGTGGTTGCCGCCGGCGATGGCGTGGCCGCGAATCTCACCGTCTTGGTGGCGGGTTTTGCGGCCAACACCGGACTCGATATGGCCGGCGAGATGTTCGGCTTGGCATACCAGGATGCGGCCGAGTCGCTGTTGAAAGCGGCTACGGCCGCCATCAACGCGTGCCGGCACAGCGGGGCATTGGTACAGGTTGGCGCGTCGAACTATTCGAGGGCCGAAGCGGCCTCCACGTTGGGCGGCGGTGCCGGTGTGTGGCGGCCGCCGGCCGAGCCGGCCACGATCGCCGCCCCCGGGCCCCCGGGCACATTGGGTCCGGGACAACCCCCGCCGCTGCTGTGGGCCTTGGTGGAGTCATTGGTCGACGATGTGTGGCCCGACGGTGACGTGGCGGCCCTGCATGCGGCCGCGGCCCGGTGGCGCGGCTTCGGTGCGGCCCTGGGCGGGGCGCAGGGTGCGCTCAGCGCTTCGAAGTCGCTATTCGACGACCAGCACATCCTCGAGGCCGGGAAGATTGATGAGGCCTTGTCCCAGATCGGCTCCCAGATCGCGGGCATCGGCGAGCAATGCGGCAGGCTGGCCGCCACCCTGGACAATTTCGCCAACGAGGTCGACCACGCCCAAAACGCGATCCGTGATCTGTTGCACCGGCTAGGTTCCCTGGCCAACTTGGCGCATGACGTGGTGCTGATCTTCGAGGGCGACGCTCTCGAAGAGATCAAAAAGATCGCTCAGGACATCAACGCCGTACTGCACAACCTCGGCCGGGAAGCCCGGGCCGTCGAGCAGGGCGCCAAGCTGGTGATGCAGGTCGGCGACGGCCTGGTCGTCAAATTCGAGAAATACATGCGCCGGCAGTTCACCCACTTTCTGGGTGAGGACGTCGGTAACCCGGTGGCGACCGCGTTCGACACGTGGGTGAACGCAAACGAGGGAGTGATCAAGGGCGCTGCCGGCATGTTGGAAGGAATGGTCGATCTCGACCCCCGATGGTTCCTCTTCGATCCCAAGGGTGCCGCGGCCACCTGGTCGGACTTGGCGACAAGCGCGTGGAAGGGGAGCCTGATCAATGCCTCCCTGAACCCCCAGGAGGCCGGGGAAGCGAACCTACAGCAGTTGAAATCGCTACTGCACCTGGATGATTGGAGCACCGCTCGGCCGGGACTGGGGTTGGGGGAGAACCTCTTCGACGGCGCGACGCTGTTGCTTCCCGGGGTAGGCGAGGTCGGCGCCGGCGCTAAAGGTGCTGCCGCCGGGGCGCGAGCCGCCGAGGAGGGCGGCGAGGCTGCGGGAGCGGCGGGACGTGCCGGTGAGATTGGCGAGGTCGCAGCCGCCAGCGGTGAACTGGGCGATATCGGCGCGGCAAGCGCAGGTTTGACCAAAGACCTTGAAGGCGTCGCGCGGGATTTGCCCAAGATCGAGCCTCCGCTCGGGGGATCTCCGGTGGCGTTGCCGCAGGAGAAGTTGCCCGAGGCGCCGGTCGAGCCGGTGCCGCACCAAGTGGAATCCGCGGCGCCGAATGGCTCACACGATCCGGTGGTTACGCCGGCGGAAGCGCCGCAATCCGCCTCTCCTCGCGCGGGTGGGCAGCATGATCCGCTACCGATCGCTCCGCACGAACCGGCCTTGACCCCGGCAGGTGGTGTGCGCGATCCGGCGGCGGTGCCGGGGGGAGGTGCGCACGCATCGATGTCGCCCGCCGTGCCCGGCGGACGTCCGCCCGCCATTCAGCCGCACGCCGCAGAACCTGTCACTGCCCGGGTGCCGGCCTCGCCCGGCGGATCTCCTGCCGGACCAGCGCCGGCTGCCGCGCACTCACCGCTGTCAGCGCCGGCGCCATCCGCTGCACCCCGCTTCACACCACCGGGCGGCCGACCGGCCGAATTACCGGCGCCATATGGCGATGGTGCGCCGGGGCATGGCGATGGCGGCCGCTCGGGCGCTCACCCCCATAAGGGGCATGGTGGCGACTCGCATGGGCACCGCGACGGAGATCCATCTGGGTCTGATCATGGCGACGCTCCGGGCAGTGTGCGCCAGGACCCGGTGCACTCCCATGACGCCGCCGGCGACGGATGGCATCGGTTAGGGGATGAACCACTTGACCCGCAGTACGGTGAACCGCTGCCTGACCATTGGGATTTCGCTGACAATCCAGTCGATCCTACTAAGATCGACAGCGACGTCGCCAAGCTGATTCGTGATCCTGAAGCGCCATTCGGCCGCGATCCGCAAGGAAACGCTTACACCGAGCAGCAATACGCAGAACGATTCAACAAGGTGGGCAATGAGGGCCAACCATGGGCCAATTTTCCTCTTAACGACGGTGCAGTCCCGCGGACGCGGGTCGCCTACACGGATGCCGCGTCCTACCTGCGAGATTATGGTTCGCTACTCGATCGAGTCGGCAAGACAAATGGTAAGTACCTAGCTGTTATGGAAGATGGCCAGCCAGCATCATGGGAGCAGCGGGCGCTCCATCTCAATTCCCTACGCGATCCCTACCACGCTTATACCTTTAATCAGCTACCAGAAGAATGGACTATCGACGTGTCGGAGGTCGCCCGTGGGGTAGGACAACCGGGTGGCTCATTGCAGGTACGAATATTCGACTCCGAGGGCAGGGCGATGACAATCGATGAGCTCACCGATCCTGATATTGGCGTGTTGGAATGACTGACAGCATAGAAATCGCCCCCCGACTCGAACAATGGGCCGAGCTGGCTGGTTACGCACTCACGCCTAGTTCGCGTACGTCTGACGGACGGGCAGTGTTTTGGGCATCTATGGGCGAGGTTCGACTTTTGATAGGAACAAAGCCGGACGGCTGGTACGTTGTTACTGATTCTGATCGAATGGGATCCGAAAGCTTCATTCTAGCTGCTCCATCCATGGCCACGATCGAGAAATATTTGTTCGGGAGATTTTGCCTATCCATCCGGAGCGCAAGAGGTTTGCCTCGCGTCGGATTGCCAATCTCCGCGAACGAAAAGCCATCCGATTTTAGTATCGAAACTCGCTGTTATGAGGGCGTTGAGCGCTTTGCGCTAATCGCCTCCGATGGCTCGACGGTAGCCATCAGTAGCGCTGACAGGGTAACTGGAACAGCGGAACTCAAGAAGCTCGCGCTGTATCTGACAGCGACAATCGATCAAATTAAGGCGTCGGCCACTGACCCGGAAGGAGAGCCGCTTTTCGAGCCCCGATAGCCTCATCCCGCTCCACGGTGGAAGCTTCGTTCGTTACGCCCCGCCCCGGTCCAGAAGATCCGACGATCCCAGCACCCGCTCGACCTGAACCTCGATGACCACCCGCCGCGGGTTGGGCCGTGGGGTGCGGTAGCGCTGCGCGTACCGCAGTTCGGCGTCGCGCACGGCGTCGATGTCGCTGTTGACCTTGGAGCGGCCCTCCAGCGATAGCCATCGCGCGCCGTCGACCTGGCTGAGCACGGCCAGGCCGCCGCGGTCGGCATTGACCGCCTTCTGCGAGCCGCCGGTGGTGATGACACGCGCGATGTGCGTCTTGGGATCGAAGGTGAAACCCACCGCCACCACATGCGGCGAGTTGTCGGCGCGAAGCGTGGTCAGCATGGCCAGATGACGTTCAGACAGAAATGCCAGCGCGTCGTCGGTTAGCCGGGTAGTGGTGTTCGCCATCACCGCCCACGCTAGCGCAGGTGATAATCGCAGCCGTGGATGACACGGGCGCAGGTCCGGTACTGATTCTGGGCGGCCGCAGCGAGATCGGCATCGAACTCGCGCGGCGCCTGGCGCCCGGGGCAACGGTGGTGCTGGCCGCGCGCACCGCCGATCGGCTCGACGACCAGGTCAACACGCTCAAAGCCGCCGGCGCCGTGCAAGTGCTCACCAAGGAGTTCGACGCCGACGACTTGGCCTCGCACGGGCCGCTGGTCGCCTCGATCGTCGCCGATCACGGACCCATCGGCACCGCGGTGCTGGCGTTCGGGATCCTCGGCGACCAGGCCCGCGCCGAAATCGACGCCGCGCACGCGGTCGCCGTCGTGCACACCGACTACGTCGCTCAGGTCAGCATGCTCACGCACCTGGCCGCCGCCATGCGCACGGCCGGCAGGGGATCGCTGGTGGTGTTCTCCTCGATCGCGGGCGCGCGCGTGCGTCGCGCCAACTACGTCTACGGTTCGGCCAAGGCCGGCCTGGACGGCTTCGCCAGCGGCTTGGCCGACGCGCTGCACGGCACCGGGGTGCGAGTTGCTGATCGCGCGCCCGGGCTTTGTCATCGGCCGCATGACCGAGGGCATGAAGCCGGCGCCGCTGCCCAGCACCCCGCCGCAGGTGGCCGCCGCCACCGCGCGTGCGCTCGCTAAGGGCCGGCGCACGGTGTGGATCCCGTGGGCGCTGGGACCCGCGTCTGTCGTGATGCGGCTGCTGCCGCAGTTCGTCTGGCGCAGGATGCCGCGATGATCATCGTTGTGGGTATCGGCGCCGAGGGGATGGCGGGCCTTTGCGAAGCGTCGCGCCTCGAATTGCTCAGGGCTACAGTAATTTACGGGTCGAAGCGACAACTCGACCTCCTTGAGGACACGGTGTCGGCGCCGCGCCAGCAGTGGCCTTCGCCCATGTTGCCCGCACTGCAAACATTGCTCGACGACCACGCGGGCGACATCCATGTCGTGGCAAGTGGGGACCCGCTGCTGCATGGCATCGGCGGCACGCTGATCCGGTTGTACGGCCCCGACCATGTCAGGGTGCTGCCCCACGTGTCCTCGGTGACGCTGGCCTGCGCGCGGATGGGCTGGAACGCCCACGACACCGAGGTGATCAGCCTGGTTACCGCGCGGCCGCACACCGCAGTACGCCGCGGCGGCCAGGCGATCGTGTTGTCGAGCGACCGCTCCACCCCGGGCGCGCTGGCGGCGCTGCTCAATGCACATGGCCGGGGCGATTCGGAGGTCAGCGTGCTCGAACAACTCGGCGGCCCGGGCGAGCGGCGCCGCGACGGCCTCGCTCGTGAGTGGGCCGAGGACGCGCCCGCGGACGTCGACGACCTCAACGTGATCGCCGTCCGCTACCTGCCCGACGAACGGATGTGGCCCCTGCCCGACGACGCATTCGTTCACGACGGGCAGATCACTAAGCACGGGATCCGCGCGGTGACACTGGCGGCGCTCGCGCCGCGCCCGGGGGAGCGGCTGTGGGACGTCGGCGCGGGTTCGGGCAGCATCAGCGTCGAGTGGTGCCTGAGTTGGCGGGGTTGCAGTGCGGTCGCGTTCGAGCGTGACGAACGGCGATGTGCCAACATCGGATTGAATGCCGCGGCGTTCGGCGTCAGCATCGACATGCGCGGTAAGGCACCGGGCGCGTTCGACGGGGCCGAAGCGCCGTCGGCCATTTTCGTCGGTGGCGGCCTGACTCAGCCGGGTCTGCTCGATGCGTGCCTGGACAACCTGTCACCTGGGGGCCGGCTGGTCGCCAACGCCGTCACCGTCGAGTCTGAAGCCATGCTGGCGCAGGCCTATTCGCGGCTGGGCGGGCGGCTGCGGCGCTTCCAGCACCACCAAGACGAACAGTTGGGCGCCTTCACCGGGTGGCGCCCGCAGTATCCGGTCACCCAATGGGCGGTGACCAAGTGACGGTGTATTTCATCGGCGCGGGCCCGGGCGCCGCCGACCTCATCACGCTCCGCGGACAACGGCTGCTCGGGAAGTGCGAAGTGTGCCTTTATGCGGGTTCGATCATGCCCGATGACCTGCTGGCGCTGTGCCCGCCCGACGCGAAAGTCATTGACACCGGACCGCTGACGCTCGAGCAGATCGTCACCGAACTCGCCGACGCGGATGCCGTCGGGCACGACGTGGCGCGGCTGCACTCCGGTGACCCGTCGCTGTACAGCGCGCTGGCCGAGCAGTGCCGCCGACTCGACGCGCTGGGCATCGGCTACGAAATCGTCCCGGGGGTAACCGCTTTCGCTGCGGCGGCCGCCGCCCTAAAACGTGAGCTCACCGTCCCGGGAGTGGCGCAGACGGTGACGCTGACCCGGGTGGCGACGCTGTCGACACCCATGCCGCCGGGTGAAGACCTCGCCGCGTTGGCTCAGTCAGGCGCCACCCTGGTCTTGCACCTGGCCGCCGCACAGATCGACGCCATCGTCCCGCAGCTGATAAAGGGCGGATACCGGCGCGAAACACCGGCGGCGGTAGTGGCTTTCGCGAGCTGGCCGCAACAGGCGGTGCTGCGTGGGACGCTGGAAGACATCGCCGGGCAAATGCACGACGCCGGCATCACCAAGACTGCCGTCATCATCGTCGGTGACGTGCTGGCCGCCGAAGGCTTCACCGACAGCTACCTGTATTCGACCGGGCGGAACAGGGGGAGTCGGCACTGATGCGCCTGCTAGTGCTGGGCGGTACCGCCGAGGCTCGGGCGCTGGCCAAAGCCCTGCACCCGCACGTCGACATCGTCAGCTCGCTGGCCGGCCGGGTGCCGGACCCGGCCCTGCCCGTCGGCCCGGTACGCATCGGCGGTTTCGGCGGCGTCGACGGGCTACGGCGCTGGCTGCGCGACGAACGCGTCGACGCCGTCCTCGACGCCACCCACCCCTTCGCCGCGACCATGACGGCGCACGCCGCGCAGGTGTGCGGCGAATTACAAATGCCCCACCTGGTGTTGGCCCGCCCGGCATGGGATCCCGGTGCTGCCATTACCGTCGAATCGGATACCAAAGCGGCTGAGACCGTGGCCGAGCAGCACTATTCACGGGTATTTCTCACCACCGGCCGCTCCGGTGTGCGCGCCTTCGCCCACGGCGAGGCGTGGTTCTTGATCCGCGCGGTCACCGAACCCGACCGTGCCGTGTTGCCACGCCACCACCAGTTGGTGCTGTCCCGCGGCCCGTACCGCTACGACGACGAGCTCGCACTATTGCGTGAGCATCGCATCGACGCCCTGGTCACCAAAAACAGCGGCGGCGACATGACCCGGGCAAAGCTGGATGCCGCTGCCGCGCTGGGTATTCCGGTGGTGATGGTGACGCGGCCACCGCTGCCGGCGAGTGTGCGGGCCGTCGGCACCGTGCAAGAGGCCGCCGACTGGGTGACCGGGCTCGGCATGTGCTAGCCGGTCAGGTCGTCGCGCTCAACACCGGCCGTCCAATGCACCAAAACCTCCTTCCCGCCGCCATGATCCAGGTCCGGAAAAATACCGTGGGGGGTATGGTATAACTTGAGTTGCTGGTTCAGGCCGCAACTTTGCGGGCACCGGCCGTGCAGTGAAAGGTGATGTGTGCCCGAAGGCAGTCACTTGCAGGGCCGAATGGCCCTATTGGCTGGGGCGGGGCTGGCTGAGACTGCGTACCAGGAAGACCGGGCCACGAGCGAAAGGAGACGGTCGTGTCCACCTTTCTTCGGAGGGCTTGGGTACCACTGGTCGTCGTGGTGGCGGTTGCCCGTCGGCGGTATCGCAGTCGACCGGCTGCGCGGCGTCTTTCGGCTCCGACGAGATCTTCACCGCGACCGGCAGCAGCGCCGAACCACTCGAGCCCTCTCACGTCAAGCGGGTGACGTACGAGGTTTACGGCCCCAGCGACACGACGGGAAGCGTGAGCTACCTGGACAAGAACGCCCAACCGGAACAGGCCAACTTCACCAGCCTGCCCTGGACCTACACGATCACGACGACGGTGCCGGCGGTGATCGCCAACGTGGTGGCACAGGGCAACAGCGACAACATCGGGTGCCGCATCACGGTCAACGGTGAGGTCAAGGACGAGCGATCCACGGCCGGACACCACGCCCAAACTTCCTGCCTGGTGAAGGCCGCATGAACACCGACAACGACGTCGCGGCCGAAATTCATGCGGTTCGTCCGCACATTCGCGTGTGCCGATCATCATCGGGTGGCTGCTGCTGACCGTCGCCCTGAATGTGCTTGTGCCGCCGATCGAGTCGGTCGCGCGCAACCACGCGGTGACGATGTCGCCGCAAGACGCGCCGGCGATGATCGCCGCCAAGCGCATCGGCGCAAAATTCCACGAGTCGAACTCCGACAGCATCGCGATGATCGTCCTGGAGAGCGATAAGCAACTCGGCGAGGACGCGCACCGCTATTACGACGGCTTGGTGAAAAAGCTGCAGGCCGACCCCAAGCACGTGCAGCATGTCCAAAACGTGTGGGGAGACCCGCTCACCGCCGCCGGCGTGCAGAGCCGCGACGGCAAAGCCGCTTATGTCCAACTCAACCTCGCCGGCGACCAGGGCAGCACCCTGGGCAACGAGTCCGTCGAAGCGGTGCGAACAGATCGTCGACAAGTCAGAGCCGCCCGCAGGGCTCAAGGTGTACGTCACCGGCCCGGCAGCGCTGACCACGGACATGAACGAAGCCGCCGACAAGAGCATGTTCAAAATGATGGGCGTCACGGGCGTGGTCATCATGATCATGCTCTTCATCGCCTATCGTTCCGTCAGCACGGTGCTGCTGGTTCTCGTCATGGTCGGTTTCGAGATGGGCACGGCCAGAGGGCTTGTCGCGCTGCTCGGGAACTACGAGCTGCTGGGCTTTTCGACGTTCGTCGTCGCCATGCTGTCCTCGCTGGCGATCGCGGCGGGAACCGATTACGCGATCTTTCTCATCGGTCGCTACCAGGAGGCGCGGCAGGCCGGTCAAGACCGAGAAACGGCCTACTACACCATGTTCCGCGGGACCTCCCACATCATCTTGGGCTCCGGGCTGACGATCGCGGGCGCCACCTTCTGCCTGCACCTGGCGCGGCTGTCGTATTTCAAGGCGCTGGGCATTCCGTCCGCGCTGGGGTTGCTCGTCGTGGTCGCGGGAGCGATGACCGCGGCGCCCGGCCGTGGTCGCCGTGGCCACCCGGTTCGGGTTGCTCGACCCGCGACGGATGATCAAGACCCGCGGCTGGCGGCGCGTCGGGACCGCGACCGTGCGCTGGCCCGGGCCGGTCTTCGCGGCATCGCTCGCGATCGCCGTGGTCGGCATCCTCATGGTGCCGAGCATGAAGATCAGCTACAACGACCGCTACTACATACCCAAAGGCCTGCCGTCGAACGTCGGATACGCGGCCGCGGAGCGCCATTTCAGCGCCGCCACAATGAATCCCGACATCCTCATGATCGAGAGCGATCACGACATGCGGAACAGCGGCGACATGATCATCCTGGACCGGCTCGCCAAAGACGTGTTCCGATCGCCGGGAATCGCGATGGTGCAAAGCATCACCCGGCCGCTGGGCGGACCGATCGAGCACACCTCAATACCTTTCCAGATCAGCGCGCAATCGATTCCGATACAGCAGAACCTTCAGTTCATGAGGGACCGGACGGCCGACATGCTCAAGATGAGTGACGATCTCGGCGCCATGATCGGATCGATGCAGCGGATGCAGGCTCTGATGGGCCGAATGAGCAACACGACGCATCACATGGTCGGCGATATGCACGACATGCAAGCCACGCTGGACGAGATGCGGGACCATCTGGCGGACTTCGACGACTTCGCGCAGGCCGTTCCGCAGCTATTTGTACTGGGAGCCAGCACTGCTTCAACATCCCCGCCTGCTGGGCTTCGAGGTCGGTGTTCGAGGCGATCGACGGTGTGGACAAGTTCAGCGAGAACATGAACACGCTGATCAAAGACGTCAGCAACATCGACGCGATCATGCCCGCAGATGGTCGCGCAGTTCCCGCCGATCATCGCCGTCGCCAAGTCCATGCAGGGAACCCTGCTCACGATGCACAGCAGCTTCGCGGGTCTGGTCACACAGATGTCCCAGATGACCGATACGGCAAGCGCGATGGGCCAGGCCTTCGACGCCTCGAGGAGTGGCGACTACTTCTACCTGCCGCCGGAAGCCTTCCAGAATCCCGACTTCCAGCGCGGTCTGAAACTTTTCCTGTCGCCGGACGGCAAGGCCGCGCGCTTCATCATCACCCACGACACGGACCCGGCCACCCCGGCGGGCATTTCCGCGGTCAAGCCGGAACTTGACGCCGCGCATCAAGCGGTGAAGGGCACCACCCTGACCGACGCCAGGTTCTACCTCGCCGGGACGGCGGCCATCTACCGCGATATCCAGGCGGGATCCCAGTACGACCTGCTGATCGTCGGAATCGCGGCGCTGACGCTGATATTCGTCGGTGATGGTGATCATCACGCGGGCACTGGTTGCATCCCTGGCGATCGTCGGCACGGTGCTGCTGTCGCTGGGCGCTGCTTTCGGGCTCTCGGTGTTGGTGTGGCAGCACCTGTTCGGCCTGGAGTTGAACTGGATCGCGCCGGTGTTCGGGTTGATCATCCTGCTCGCTGTCGGTTCCGACTACAACCTGTTACTCGTCTCGCGGTTCCAGGAGGAGATCGGCGCCGGCCTGAAGACCGGCATCATCCGCTCCATGGGCGAGACGGGTGGCGTCGTCACCTCGGCGGGCCTGGTCTTCGCGTTCACCATGATGTCGATGGTCGCCAGCGACCTGCGCTCGATCGGCCAGGCCGGCAGCACCATTGGCCTCGGCCTATTGTTCGACACCCTGATCGTTCGCTCGTTGATGACGCCGTCGATCGCCGCGCTGCTCGGCCGTTGGTTCTGGTGGCCGCAACGAGTGCGTCCCGCGCCCGGCCAGCCAGATGCTTCGGCCCTTCGGACCGCGCCGGTTGGTTCGTTCCCTCCTGCTGGGTGAGGAGGCGGACGCGGCGACCCGGCCACCGCGAGCGAGTGGAACGGGCGAAGGCCCGCACGGGCCGGACGGCGGGGAACCCACTCCGGACGGCATGACGTACGCGGGCGTCGACGGTGTGCCCGGACGGGACGACCGGTAGGTCGCGGTCTGGTTAGCGCCGTTGGTGCCGAGATTGCCGTGAGGGCTGTCATTCGGGCATCGGCAACGACCATGGTGGCAATCTCGCCACGCTCCCTGAACACCCACACGTCAGGGCTAGGTGCGGAGCGGATCTTTGCCTTTCCACACCCGTAGCTTTGTCCGGGTCAGGGCATAGATCGCGAGAAGGTCAAGCCCGATCGCCGCAATATTGAACCACGGGTAGAGGGCCACCCATACGGCCGAGATCGTCAACGACGCCAACGCCGCTATGGCGGCGGCCCATAACGCCCAGGACACGCGCAAGACAAGCAGCACCGCGGTGGCGGCGACAAAAACTCCGAGACCGAGGAAAAGCCAGCCCTGCCACGAGCTGATCGTGTACAGGCCGAGCACAAAGGTGACCACGGCGGAGATGCCCAGCACTATCCCCGCCGTGAACGGCAGACGTGACACGTCGGTCTGCCGAGTTCGGTCGTCACCGTCTTGTGGATTCTCGGTCATCTTTCACCCCTTCACCGTCCGCGCGACCTACCGAACGACCAACCTTGGGGTACTACCCTCATCACTAGCCGTTAAACCGGGGTGCGCGGCCAAGCTCAGGCCGGATAACGCCGGGGCGTGAACACCCGCTCACCGAAATCGTCTGAGTACCACTGGGTTTGCGATGACCCCACGATAAGCAGACAGCGCATGTCCACCGCGACGGGGTCGAGATCGGCCAGTCGTACCACGCGGACGTCCTCGTCGGGTCCGGACGCATTGCGGCCGATCACTACCGGAGTACCGGGTTCGCGATGGGCCAGCAGGATGTCGCGCATCGCGCCGACCTGCCACGTTCGCGTCTTGGAGGCCGGGTTGTAGATGGCCAGCACCAGATCGGCGGCGGCCGCGGCGGCCAGCCGTGCCGAGATCACGTCCCATGGCTTGAGCCGGTCGGACAACGAGATCACCGCGTAGTCGTGGCCCAGCGGTGCGCCGACGCGGCTGGCGACGGCCTGGGCGGCGGTCATCGCCGGGATGACCCGGATCCGGACGGACGGCCACTGTTTGGCCTCTTCCAGAACGGCGGTGGCCATCGCGAACACGCCGGGATCACCCGAGGACACCACCGCCACGGACCGACCCTGTTCGGCCAGGGCACAGGCCAGCCGGGCCCGCGCGGGTTCGTCGGTGTTGTCGCTGGGGTGGCGGCGCTGGCCGTCGCGGAGCGGGACGCGGTCCAGGTAGCCGGCATAGCCGATCAGGTCGGTGGCGGCGGCCAGCTCGCGTCGGCTCTGCGGCGTCATCCAGTCGGTGTCGCCGGGACCCAGGCCCACGACGGCGACGGTGCCCGCCGCCGCCGATTGCCGCTGCCCCCGGCCGCCCGGCAGCATGGCCAGCGAAAAGTAGGGCACGCTGGCCTCGTCGACGTCGGCGGCGGGCAGGATTCGTTGTCCGGGGGTGCTGGCCCGCTCGACATAAAACGCGTCATCAAGCTGCCCGGCCGCCGAAAGTGCTTCGCGGACAGCGCGGTAGGAGCGGCCCAGCTTGAGCACGACCGCCGCGTCGGCGTCGGCCAGCCGCCGGGTCAGCTCGGCGACCGGCAAGGTGCCCGGCAGCACCGACAGCACCTCGTCGCCGGCCACCAGCGGCGTCGCGATCGCCGCCGAGGCCGCGCTCACCGACGTGACACCGGGCACGATGACCGCGTCGAACCGGTGCGTCAACCGGGTATGCAGATGCATGTAGGAGCTGTAGAACAGCGGATCGCCCTCGGCCAGCAGGGCCACGTCGCGGCCCGCGTCGAGGTGTGCGGCGATGCGCGCGGTGGCGTCCGCGTAGAAGTCTTCGAGCGCACCGGCATAGCCGCCCGGATGGTCCGTCGTCTCGGTGGTCACCGGATAGACCAGGTGCTCCTCGATCTGGCCGGGACGCAAATACGGTTCGGCGATGCCGCGCGCGATGCTGCGGCCGTGCCGCGCGCTGTGATAGGCCACCACGTCGGCCTCGCCGATCACCCGGGCGGCCTTGACCGTCACCAACTCCGGGTCGCCGGGCCCCAGTCCCACCCCGTATAGCGTGCCCCGGGCCGTCATTCGCGCTCGCTCGCGATCGCGTTGACCGCGGCGGCGGCCATGGCGCTGCCGCCGCGGCGGCCCCGCACCACCAGGTAGGAGATCCCGCGCGGGCGGTCGATGAGCTCCTGCTTGGACTGCGCCGACCCGACGAACCCGACCGGCCCGCCCAGCACCGCGGCCGGGGGCGCAACGCCTTCGTCGATCAGCTCGAGCAACCGGAACAGGGCGGTAGGCGCGTTGCCGATGGCCAGCACAGCACCGGGCAGCCGGTCGGCCCACAGCTCCACGCCGGCCGCGGAACGGGTGGTGTGCCGGCGCGCAGCCAGCTCGGCGGCGCGCGGGTCGGCCACCAACGACACCACCTCGTTGTCGGCCGGCAGCCGCGCGAGGGTGATCCCCGCGGCCACCATCGACGAATCACACAGCACCGGGGCACCGCCGCGCAGGGCGGCACCGGCGCGCGCGACCACGTCGTCGCTGAAGGCGACGTGCTCGGCGACATCGACCTGTCCGCAAGTGTGGATCAGCCGGACCACGACCCGCGCGATGTCGGCGGGGAACCGGGTCAGGTCGGCTTCGGCGCGGATGGCCGCGAACGACTGCCGATAGATCTCCGCGGCGTCGCGGATGTAGTCGAGCACCCGCTCACCCTAAGGCTTGAGCGGTCTGTACCCGTCTCCGGTGGCGACCAGCACCTCACCGGCGGGCGGGCTGCCGCAGGCACGTTCGCAGCCGACGAAGTGACGATGCACCGCAATGTCCACCTCCAGCGACCGTGCGGCGTCTGCGCGCACGTCGGCGGCCGAGCGCGCGCACCCAGGGCTGCCGGTGCACGCGCTGACGTTCAGCCAGGGGGAGTTCTCGTCGAACACCAGGCCCAGCGGCGCCAGTACCCGGAGTGTGACGTCCGCCACCTCTTCGCTGAGGTCGCACACCAGCACCGAGCGCCACGGCGTGATCACCAGCGGGGCCTCGATGGCGGCGAGATACTCTGCGACGCGGGCGGGCAGCACCCCCAGCGGCACCGCGGCACCCAGCGTGACGCGGCCGTCATCCTGGTTTATCCACCCCACCGGGGGACGGGTTACCGGCGGGAAGCCCGCCCCGAGCTCGACACCCGGCAGCAGGATCGAGATGTCGTCCAATTCGGCTACCCGCCAAGCTTTTTCGCGAATCGTGATGAATCTCAGGGCCAGCTCGATCAGCGTGGCGACCACGTCATCGGCGGCCAGCCGGACGCCGGTGTCGCGCCCGGCCAACAGCAACGCACAACCCTCGGCAAGCACCTGCACCCCGGCATCGGCGCGCAGGCCGGACACGTCGGCGCGCCCGTCGTCGAGACCGAACCAGAACCGACCGCCCAGCTCCTGCAGCCTCGGCTCGGCGCGAATCGCCGCGTCCAACTGGGCGACCCAGGGCCGCACGTCGAGGTGCCCGCCAGCCCGCCCGGACAGCGGGGAGGCGACGATGTTGCGCACCCGCTCATGCGTCGCCGACGGCAACAACCCGGCGGCGCCGATCGCCTCGGCGACCGCCGCGACATCGGTGATGGCCCGCAGCTGGATGTTGCCCCGGCCGGTCAGCTCCAGCGTTCCGGAGCCGAACGTGCCCGACACCGCGGCCAACGCCGCCAGCTGGGCGGCGGTGATCATGCCGCCGGGCAGCCGGACGCGCGCCAACGCGCCGTCGGCGGCCTGATGCACCTGCAGCGCGCCCGGGCAGGCGTCCGTGTCGCGGGCTCTGACCACGTGTCCACGGTACGACGGCGGCGCTCCAGCGGGATATGAAGATCGCTGTTCCAGCCCGGCGCGGGGCGGTACCGTCGGCTCAGGTCGGCGAGAGGTCGGGTGGTGATGATGGCACAAAAGCGCCCACTGAAGGTCGCGATCATCGGCGCGGGGATGTCGGGCCTGTGTATGGCGGTCAAGCTGCAGGATGCCGGCATCGACTCGTTCACCATCTTCGAGAAGGCCGACGACGTCGGCGGCACGTGGCGCGACAACACCTATCCCGGTCTGACCTGCGATGTGCCGTCGCGCTACTACTCGTACTCGTTTCGCCCCAACCCGCAGTGGTCACACCTGCTGCCGCCGGGCGCGGAGATTCAGGCCTACTTCCAGCAGGTGGCCGACGAACGCGGCATTCGTCCGCACATCCGGTTCGGCGTCGCCGTCACCAGCGCCCGGTACGACGACGGGAAATGGCGGCTCACCACCACCGGGGGTGAGGAGACGTTCGACGTGCTCGTCACCGCGACCGGGGTCCTGCGGGTGCCTCGGTATCCGGAGATCCGTGGGCGCGGGACGTTCGCCGGCCCCGCGTTTCATTCGTCGCGCTGGGATCATCAGGTCTCCCTGGCCGACAAGCGGATCGGCTTGATCGGGACCGGCTCGACCGGCGTGCAGATCATCGCGGAGCTTGGCGGAAACGTGCGCCAACTGAAAGTCTTCCAGCGCACCGCGCAGTGGATCTACCCGATGCCCAATCCGCGCTACTCACGGCTGACCCGGGCGGCGCTGTCGCGGTGGCCGAGGCTGAACGCGCTGGGCTATTGGTTCTGGGGGCTGATATTCCGGCGGGTCTTCGGCCGCGCACCGATCCGCCCCGGATTGCAGCGCCGTCTCGTTCAGGCCGAGTGCCGATGGAACCTGCGGCTCTCGGTGCGCGACCCGGAACTGCGGGCCAAACTCACTCCCAAAGATCAGCCGATGTGCAAGCGGCAGGTGATGGCCGGGCGTTTCTACCGATCCGTGCAGCAGCCCGGCGTCGAGGTGATCACCGACCCGATCGACCACATCGAGCCCCGCGGCGTCGTCACCGCCGACGGTGCCCTGCACGAACTGGACATGCTGGTCTACGCCACCGGTTTCGACGCCCGTGCCTATGTGCGCCCACTCGAGGTGATCGGGGAGGGTGGACGCACGTTGGATGAGGCATGGGCCGACGGCCCGGTGGCGTACCGGTCCATCGCGGTGCCGGGATTCCCCAACCTGTTCATGCTGATGGGCCCGCATTCGCCGATCGGCAACCAGTCCCTGATCCCGATCGCCGAGGACCAGGCCAACTACGCGATGTGGTGGATCAATCGGCTTCGAGGAGGTGCGGTGTCCGCCGTCGCGCCGACCGAAGTTGCCACCAAGGAATACAACGAGCGCATGAAAGCCGCCATGCCTGAGACGATCTGGGTTACCGGCTGCAGCAGTTGGTACCTGGGGAAGGATGGCCTGCCGGAGCTCTTTCCGTGGACGCCGGAGACCCATCATGAGCTCTTGCGGCAGCCTGAGCTCGCCGATTTCGACGTACGTACCGGCTGATGAGCCGCGCAGAGTTCAAGACAGCGAGCTGAGGCGATGACATAACCGCGGCTGCCAGCGGCCTGGTCAACGTCGAAGCCGCTGACAACAAGAACTGGCCAAACTGATCAGCCGCTACGGCCCGCACGGATACCAAGAATGAGGGCCGGGCATCCTCGATCGCCGTTCTCACGGCGCAGGCCCGTGTTGTCGGAGGAAGACATCGAGCGCGCGGGTGGTCGAGTCGAGCGCCTCGTCGTAGGTCATGGCCGCGCCGCGGGCGGTCGCCGCCGCGTACCGTTCGGCGCCGAGTTCGGCTTCGATGAGCTCAAGTGCGCGTTGACGATCGGGCAGCTCGTGGGCCGGCACGGCGTGGGTGTCGGCGAACACCCCCTTTTGTCACGACCCCGCCGAGGACGGCCGCCAACTCGTAGCGCCCTGTCGACGCGAGTACCTGGATCCCTCGGTCGAATGCGGTTGCGACGCCGGTCCGCTCGCCGGAGCTGTGGGTCTCGGTAATGGCCTGGCGCAGCGCGGATATCCCACCCGCGTCGTCCCCCTTCCCAGCGCGGAGCTGGGCGGCGAGCGCCAGGGCTCGGCCTCGCCAGTTAGCCGAGAACGACTCGCCCAGAGCGATGCACTCTTCCAGGGCGGCGAGGGCGTCGTCGGACGCGGTGCGCCACGAGGTCAGCGCCACTAGATATAGCCCGACCATGATGAAGAAACGGTGGCTCAGCTGGTGCCCGATCCGAAGCGTCTCGTTGGCTTCGGCAGCGGCGAACTGCAGGTCACCGGTCTGGGCGGTGGATCCCGCTGCCGCGGCGTGCAGTCTGGCGCGGGACAAGAGGTCCGCGCTGACGGTGTCGAGAGCGGCCAGACCGACAGCCAGGATGCCGCGGATCCGCTCGGGTCGGCTACTGAGCATTAGGCCCATGTACGGCAGTTCAGGGGAGGGGGAGTCGGCGAGGATGGCATTGCGCAGCGCGTCGCGGGCGAGTCGGTGTGCAACGACATAGTCGGTCCGATAGAACGCGCTCATCGAGGCAGCTCCCAGCACCGCGCTTCTCAACGCGGGCGCGGCGCGCTCGGCCCGCTCGACGGCCTGCTCGGCCCAGGCGAAGACCCCGGCCCATTCTTCGAAGCTGCCCGCGGTCAGGTCGGCGATGATGCGCAGCGCCAGATCGCTGTCCTCGTGGACCCTCGAGTCAAGTGCCCACAGCGTGGCCGCCCGGAGGTTGTCAATTTCGGTCCGCATGCGCGACCA
The DNA here is from genome assembly GCA_963800315.1 of uncultured Actinomycetota bacterium. Taxonomy (GTDB): domain Bacteria; phylum Actinomycetota; class Actinomycetes; order Mycobacteriales; family Mycobacteriaceae; genus Mycobacterium. Next base: position 785,584 of record CAWDAS010000013.1, on the reverse strand, counting down.
CCACAGCAGGTCGTCTTCGCTTCGCGTGCCCCGCCGAGCCCGTCGGGCGAAGTCGGCGTAGTACTGGGCGTGGCGCCGTCGGCATGCATCGGCTGTCCCTTCTTGGTCGAGGCGCTCGCGGGCGTAGTGACGCAAGGTTTCGAGCATCTGGTAGCGGGTAGAGCCGGACGCTGTCCTGTCGGCGACGAGCATTGACTTGGCCACCAGGCTTGACAGCGCGTCGATGACATCCCACGTCTCCATCGCCTCGCCCGCAACCGCTTGGGCTGCCGCGGCGTCGAATGTCGCCGGGAAGACACCGAGCCGGTCGAAGACCGGTCGTTCGGTGTCGCTGAGCAAGGAGTAGGACCAGTCGACGGCGGCCCGAAGGGTGTGGTGGCGTTCCAGCGCCGCTCGCCGTCCCCCGGTCAGCAGCCGGAACCGTTCATCGAGCAGACCGGCTATCTCGGCCGGGCTCAGCGCCATCACCCGGGCCGCGGCCAACTCGATGGCCAGCGGAATGCCGTCGAGGCGACGGCAGATCTCCATGATTGCCGCTGCATCGGATGCCTCAAGCTTTGAGCCCACCGCTGCTGCGCGCTCCAGAAACAGCCGGGTGGCCTCCACCCGCGCCACCTCTTCTAGACCCGCGTCCGCCTCGGGCAGGGCCAGCGAACGCAGGCGGATGACCCGCTCGCCCGGAACGTCGAGCGCCTCGCGACTGGTTGCGAGGACGCGCACGGACGGGCAGCGGGCCAGCACCGTCTCGACCAGGCCGGCGGTGGCGTCGAGCAGGTGCTCGCAGTTGTCCAGCACCATGAGTAGGCGGCGGGTGCCGATGAATTCGGGGATGTCGGCCGGCTGCAAGGCGCCCGATCCGGGCGCCAGACCCAGGCTCGCGGCGATGACCTGCAGCATCGACGCCGGGTCCGCGACGGCGGCCAACTCACACAGCCAGGCCCCATCTGGGTAGTCCGCAACCATGTCTGCGGCGGTGTGGATAGCCAGGCGGGTCTTGCCCACCCCGCCGGTGCCGGTCAGCGTGACCAACCGAGCTGATCTCAATCCGTCGGCGACCAACTTCGATTCGCGTTCGCGCCCAACGAAACTCGTCAGCTGGATCGGCAGGTTGCCCGGAAAAGCATCCAGGGACCGCAGCGGGGGAAACGTTGACGAGAGGTCCGGATGGGTGAGACCGTAAACAATCTCGGGGCGACCGAGATCGGGCAACCGGTGTATGCCCAAGTCGTGGAGCGCAGCGCGGTCCGGCAGACCGTCGCGAACCAGGTCGGCGGTCGCCTGAGACAGCACCATCTGGCCGCCGTGTGCGATCCCGCGCAGACGGGCCGTCCGGTTGACGGCCGGACCGAAATAATCCCCGTCGCGGAGCTCGGCCTCACCGGTATGGACGGCGATCCGCACCCGTAGTTCGACGCCGTCGGGCCAGGCCTCGGAAGCCAGTGCCCGCTGACACGCCACTGCGGCGGCCGCGGCGTCACTGGCTCGGGTAAAGACCGAGAAGGTGCTGTCTCCCTCGCCCTTGTGCTTGAGAAGCTTCCCGCGGTGGGCAGCCACTGCCTCCGAGACGATTCGGTCGTGGCGGGCCAGGGCTTGCTCCATGGCCTGGGGATGGGCCTCCCATAACCTGGTCGACCCCGCCACATCGGTCAGCAAGAACGTGACCGTGCCGCCGGGCAGGTCAGAGGCTTGCTTGGCCTGGGCCATTTCGAGATCGTACGTCGGTCACCGGCTCCTTCAAGAGCCCGCGCCAAGCCTCGACGATGGTCGTACGCAGCCGTGAGGTGGCTCCAGGCGTGAAGGCCTGAGACACCAGTCAGCGCCGCCGATGATGCCCCGCCCCGTCGAGACTGGTCAGATTCGTCGCGACCCCGCTCCCATAAGGGACCGCTGGTGAATCCCCCAATAGGCACGCTCCTACCTCGCTCTGGCCGGCTCGCGGCGGCGCTATTGCCTATGTGGGCTCGCGCACGGTGGTCACACTGTGCCATCAGTCGCCGCGAGCGGGTTTGCGCAGCAACAGAAGTGACCGATGTGGACCGCCTGGCGTGCGCCAGCCGGTCTGAAGATCACTCCGTGATGCGCCCCTTGCCGCGGCACGAGCGCCTAACGCTGCCTCGGCCCACAGCAGCTTCGAGGAGTGGAGTAGCCAACTACTCTAGGCGCCCACCGCTCCCGCGCTGGAAACTGCGAGCAGCCCATCTTTCAGCGACGTTTGGGGTGCGCTATGGAAACGCTTAGAAGTCATGCGGTGGTGCTCGGCGCCAGTATGGGCGGCCTGCTGGCCGCACGCGTGCTGGCCGACTTCTATGACCGCGTGACAGTGGTCGAACGCGACATCTTGCCTACGGACCCGGTGAACCGGCGAGGCGTGCCCCAGGGCAGGCTGATCCACGCAATCCAGTCGCGCGGTACGCAGATCCTCGACGAGCTGTTCCCCGGGTTTCTGGATGAACTGGCGGCCGGCGACGTCGCCAGCTGGGACGACGGGGACTTCTCGAGGATCTGTGTTTCCGTTGCGGGACATCAAATGACGCGGTCCGGCAGGTCGCCGAACCCACCGTCGCTCTCTTTTCCGAGCCGACCGCTCCTCGAATGGCATGTGCGCCGGCGAGTGTGGGCCATTCCGAACGTGACGATCCTCGAGGATCATGATGTCGCCGGCCTGGCGGCGACGCCGGATCGCGACCGTGTCACCGGGGCGCGTGTGGTGGGCCGCGGCGATGACCGCGAAACAACCCTAAACGCGGATCTCGTGGTCGACGCGACGGGTCGGGGATCGCGGACGCCGAAATTCCTGGAGGAACTCGGTTACCGCCGTCCCCCGGAGGACGAGCTGATGGTGCACCTTGCCTACGCCTGCCAACTGCTGCGCATCGCACCCGGGGCCGTCGAGGAGTACATGATTGCGCTGTTTCCCGAGCCGGGACGCCCCAAGATGTTCGCTTTGTTCGGCTATGAAAACGACACCTGGATGTTCGCCGTCGGCACCATGGCGGGACTCGAACCACCAAGGCAGCGTGCCGACATGCTCCGCCTCGCAGCCGATTTCGCTCCCGCTCATGCCCTGGAAGCAGTTCGAGCGGCCGAGCCTCTCGGCGAGATAGCACATTACCGCGTTCCCTCCAACCGCTGGCGGCGCTACGACAAGATGAGCCGAACGCCCGACGGTCTGCTCGTCGTCGGCGACTCCGTCTGCAGCTTCAACCCCATCTACGGACAAGGCATGACCGTCGCCGCCATCGAAGCGACGGTGCTGCGCGAGTGTCTGCGTCAGGGGCAGCGCGACCTGCCGCGACGCTTCTTCCGAGCCTCGGCAAGGGATGTCAGGGTGGCCTGGCACACCGCCGTCGGGTCCGACCTCGCCCTTCCGGAAGTGGTGGGGCCACGACCGCTAACGATGCGAATCACCAACGCGTACCTCGAGCGAGTGATGACTGCCGCCGAAACCGACCCCGTGGTCGCCGGGCAATTCATGAGAGTGATCGGAATGATCGACCCACCGGTTCGGCTACTGCGTCCGTCGATGCTGCTCCGTGTTGCACATACCAATGGCCGTCGGCGAACCGATGTGCGGTCAGTCGAAGCAATGGTCGGTTCGGTGAAGGCGGAGTAGCAGAGGTCAAGGTTGTCAGGGCGCCCCGTAGAAGGGTGTAACAACAAGGTAGGAAAGGAATTCCGATGTCCAATCAGAATATCGAGGCGACCAAGCGAGGCTATGTCGCTTTCAACGCGGGTGATCTCGAGACTGCTTTGAGCATCTTCGCCGACACTGTGGAGTGGACGATCGGCGGCGAAAGCATGATCAGTGGGACCCACCGCGGCAAAGGCGAGCTCACCGAACTGTTGAGGAAACTTGCGGAGAAGTCCACCTCGGTAGAGACAAAGAGCTTTCTCGCCGACGGTGATGTCGTCGTAGTACTGACGGAAGTCACTGCAGGAGGAGAAACCTCTCAGGAAGCCGATGTGTACACGTTCCGCGAGGGCAAGGTCATCGAAGCCCACTCCTACGGCGACACCGCCATGCAGGAACGAATCTTCGGCAAGAAGCGAGTAGCTGCCGGCTAGACGGAGGGGCAGAGCCGGGTGGCCGACGGCGCGATGGCGCGGTCGGCCACCTCGGTCCATTGGCAGCTACGGCTGGGCGAATCCCTCACTACGTCAAGCCAATCGGCGTAAAGCGAACCGTGGTGATCTGGCCGACGTTAGTTCAGAATGCGGCGGGCACGTGCCAATTCCGGCAGCGGGCTGTCGGCGGGCACGCGGTTGACCGCGTCGACGAGCACATCGCGGGCCGGTTGTCCGCGAAGTTCGAAATCATCAAGCGCTGCCCGCAGTTCGTACAGGTGGGCACCCTGTCGGCGGGCAAGACCCAGGGCGGCGGCCAGATCCGCACGCCGGGCGGCGGGGTCGGTATGGGTGTGCGCGCGAAGCCGCAACAGTTCGGCGTCGTAGAAGCGCATTTCGGTGTCGCAGCCCAGCGTGATTGCCGTTTCCAGCCGGGCGCGGGCCTGCTCGCGAAACCCCGCGGCGGCCAACGAGTGTCCGAGGGCGCCCTCGAACAGTGTGACGTATATTTTCAACCCGGCTGCGCGCATGGTCTCCACCACTTCGGTCGCACGCGCGATGTGGGCCGCCAGCGTGTTGGGGTCAGCTGCGCCAATCGAACCCAAGACATCGACTGTGGCCTGCAGCGCAGCACCCCACAGCGCCCAGACCTCGAAGCTGTGCCGCTGGGCGTGGTCGATTAGGTCGGTGGCGAGGTCAGCCGCGCGATCGAGCTGGCGGGCTTCGATGCGTACCCAAATCTCGAAGAAGCGCGCGAAGCCTAGGCTGAAGGGGCCGTGCGGGAAGCTGAGTTCTTCGGCGCGGCGTGCCGCTTGCGCCACCTGGACCTCGGCGCCGGGGAGATCGCCGCGCGCGATCCGGTCGAGAGCCAGCACACCATGAGCCATGGTCATCGGGTCCGTTGGCGCGAACCACATCGCCTCGATCGTCGGCCGGCCCGCAGCGGCGAGTTCCACGGTCGCCTGTTCTATCTGCGCGCTTGCCGCGGGGAATTCGCCGCGCAACCATGCCGCGATACCAACACAGATTTTTATCACGGATCCCAAGAACTCCCGCCCGTCGATGAGGCCCGCGCGCAGCGCCTCGAACACCGCGGTCGAGCGGGGCAGGTCGCCGACCGCGAAGTAATAGCCCGCCAGGGCAAGCAGCGTTTCGAACACCTCGTCCTCACGCACATCGGAGCCGCCCAAACGCAGGCACTGCTCGAAGTCGATCGCTGTGGCGCGGTTGAGCGGGCCCTCGGCGGCGCTGGCAAGAAATCCCCGCTCCAGCCGCACCCCCATCTCCCGGAGGTCACGGGCACGCCCTGACTCCTGCGCGTCAACCTGGGTGAGGGCTTGCGTTAGGTAGCTGCGCGCCTCGCCGAGAGCGCCGCGGCGTCTCGCATCTGTGGAGGCCCGCTGGTGGGCCGAGACCGCCTCACCGTGCTTCTCCCCCTGCTCGTAATGTGCAGCCACCAGCTGCCAGTCGGGTTCGCCACCCGCGCTGCTGATCAACGCGTCGGCGACCTTGGAGTGCAGTTCGCGGCGCACGCTTGGCGGTGCCAACTCGGCGGCCACCTCGCGGAGCAACTCGTGGCGGAACCGCCAGCCGTCGGTTCCCCACGGCTCGAAGACCAGCGCGTCCTCAAGTTCGTCGAGAACATCGTCGAGGACGTCATCGCTCAGGTCGACCACCGAGGACAGCAGGCCGCGGTCCAGGTGACGGCCGATGAGCGCGGCAGCCTCCACGACCGGAACCACGTTGGCGCTCGCTCGCAGCCGGGCGACTAACGGCTCGTACAGTCCCTCTGGCACTCCGCTTTCGGTAAGTCCGGCGACGACCTGCTCGATGTAGAAAGGCACACCATCGCAGCGACCAATCACGGCCGCTCGATCGTCCGCCGACAGGCCGGGATCCAGGGCGTTGATCAGCGTGTCGGTCTGCTCCTCGGTCAGTGGCTTCAGCTCGATCACCTCGACCGGCCACTCACGCGGAAGCCAGTCACCGGGTCGGCCCGTAATGACTACCAGCAGCCGGCCAGAGTGGGAAGCCAGTAGTGAGCCGAGTACCTCGATGGTTGATGCGTCGAACCAGTGCACGTCCTCGGCGATCACCAACCCGGCACCATCACCCACGCTGGCCAGCAGATAGTCCTGCACTGCCCGCCTGATCAGTTCGTACAGTCTGCGGCCCTCGGCCGGCACAGGTTCGTATCCGTGTTCGGGCGCGATACTCAGCACCGGCGCCAATAACGGCAGCGTGCTCGCCGGATCCAGGCCGCGGGCCGTCACCTCGGCCCCGAGGAGCCGCAGCCGCTCGGCCTGAGAGGTGAGCCGGCTGATGCCGGTGCGGTGTTCCAGCAGGGTGCGTATCGGGTGCAGACCGGCGTCAGTGTGCAGGGACGACCCCTTCAACTCAAGCACCACCGCCCCCGAGTCCTCGGCAAATCCAGCAGCCGCAGCCGCCAGCCGGGACTTCCCGATCCCCGGGTCACCACGCAATACCACTCCGGCAATGGTCAAGGTGTCGGCCTGAGCGTCCGCCCAGCTCTTTTGTATCCACCCAACCTCGCGGTCACGACCCACGAGGGGACCCCGCGCCAATTTGGCCGGGGTCGCTTGCTCGCCCAGCACCCGGTGATGAGTGATCGGCTCTGTGACTCCCTTGACAGCGGCGGGCGGACACTCCTGTAACTCGAATGTGTTACGAATCAACGGCGCGACCGCATCCGAGATCACGACCGCCCCTGGCGGGGCCAGACCCGACACCCGGGCGGCCAGGTTGGCGCCAAGGCCATAGACATCGTCTTGGGCGGTATCCAGATACACGAGCCCGCGATGTACCCCAACCCGGGCAGCGATCTCAATTCCGGCACGGTGCCGGACTTGTTCTCCGAGACCGGCCACTTCGCGGCTGATTTCCAAACCCGCCCACACCGCGCGACGTAAATCGTCCTCATGGGCTGTGGGGTAGCCGAATACCGCCAGCAGCCCCTCACCCTTCGGTGAGCTGATATGGCCGTCAAAGCGGGTCACGATGTCAAGCACCAGGTCGCGGTAAAGGCCCACCAGCAGCCCGTAGGTGCCGGGCTCCAGCCGGGTCGATAGCACCGTGGAATCGACCAGATCCGCAAATAAGATCGTCAAGCGGCGGATCTCACCTTTGCTCGGGAGGGTGAGTAGATCCTCGGCGTCGGCGTTCCCAGGATCGGCGGCCAGCACCTGTCCGGCCAGCGCGGTCGCGGTCCCCCGATCACCGCGGTTGATAGCCGCCACTGCCCGATCCAGCAACTCATCAATCGGCGTCACACCCGGAGGGTCGACGTCGCCGTCTGCCGCGTCGCGCAGCCGGGAGACGCTCACCTTTCTATCGTGTCACTTCGCGTGTCAGCGGGTGCGGAAACACCGGGGCGGCCCCCACGCGGCCGGTCTTTCCGGGACACATGAGGCTGACCATCGCGTTCTCGCACGCCGAGGCCGTGGGGGTGACACGATACAAAGATGAGCGACGGTCAGATGCGCTCTAAGCACCATGGCGGCGCCGCTGGGTCGGTCGATGAGCTGCTTGACCGCGCCGTGCTGGCCATCAACCGTGGGGATCGTGGTGCGGCAAACGCCCTCGCAGAGCAGGTGTTGGCGGTTGACGGCGGAAACATCGAGGCCGAAGGCGTGTTGGCTGCCGCCGCCCCGGGTGATCGCGGCGAGATCCGACGCTTGACCATCGTGTTTGCGGATCTGGTCGATTCCACGGTGCTATCGACCCGCTTGGAGCCCGAACCGTATCGGCTGCTGGTGGGCGGGTACCGCGATCTCGTTCAGCGAACAGTGGACCGCCATGGGGGCCACATCGCCTCAACCAAGGGGGATGGGCTGCTGGTGGTGTTCGGACATCGGGCTGGGCATCACAACGACGCGCGCCGCGGGGTGCAGGCGAGTTTGGAGATCACCCGCGAGGTCGGCAAGCTCAGTGAGTATGCGCAGCGCCGCTTCGGCGTGAGCATCGCCGTTCGGGCCGGGGTGCACCGCGGGCTCGTGTATTCGGACGTCACCCGAGATGACGTGTACGGGCTGGCCGCCAACCTCGCCACCCGGGTGTCGGGCCTGGCACCACCGGGTGCCGCGGTGGTATCGCATGCCGTCGAGGCGTTGGTACGCGACGACTTTGAGTTGGAGGATTGCGGAGCTGCGCCGATGAAGGACATCGAGGTGACAATCACTCACTACCGGGTGCTGGGGGAGCGGGCCGAGCGATGCGGGATCGGTTGAGCCGTCCCGACAAGACCCTGACCACCCGGACTACCGATCACAACGGCGAGGCCTCGAGAGCACGTCGTAATGGTCGGCGCAATCAGCTGAACTGTGCTGCGGTACGAATGACGGATGGCTGAGCCGACCATCCTGCTGCTGTCGACGTCCGACACGGACCTGATCAGCGCGCGGTCCAGCGGGAAGAACTATCGGTGGGCCAACCCGTCGCGCCTGTCCGAGGAAGAACTCCCGGACCTGCTCGCAGGCCCTTCGATCGCGGTGGTGCGGATCCTCGGCGGCTACCGCGCCTGGCAGAGCGGCATCGACGTGGTGCTCGCCAGCGGGGTGCCGACCGTGCTGGTCAGCGGCGAGCAGGCCGCCGACGCCGAGCTGACCGGACTGTCCACGCTGGCGGCTGGCATCACCGTGCAGGCGCACATCTACCTGGCGCACGGCGGCGTGGAGAACCTGCGTCAGCTGCACGCCTTCCTGTCGGACACCGTGCTGATGACGGGCTACGGGTTCATCCCGCCCGTGGTGACTCCGACCTGGGGCGAACTGGAGCGGCCCAACGCCGGGACCACCGACGGCCCGACGATTGCGGTGCTGTACTACCGCGCGCAACACCTGGCCGGCAACACCGGCTACGTCGAGGCGCTGTGCCGGGCCGTTGAGCAGGCCGGGGGGCGACCGCTGCCCGTCTACTGCGCGTCGCTGCGCACCGCCGAACCCGAACTGCTGCAACGACTCGGCGACGCCGACGCAATGGTGGTCACCGTGCTGGCCGCCGGAGGTTTGAGACCAGCGACGGCGGCGGCCGGCGGTCTCGAGGACAGCTGGAACGTCGAACATCTGGCCGCCCTGGACATCCCGATCCTGCAGGGTTTGTGCCTGACCAGTCCGCGGAATCAATGGCGTGACAACGACGACGGCCTGTCCCCGCTCGACGTGGCCAGCCAGGTGGCGGTGCCCGAATTCGACGGCCGCATCATCACGGTCCCGTTCTCCTTCAAAGAGATCGACGACGACGGGCTGATCTCCTATGTCGCCGACGAGGAACGCTGCGCGCGCGTCGCGGGCCTGGCGGTTCGGCACGCGCAGCTGCGGCATGTCGCCCCGGTCGACAAGCGGGTGGCCCTGGTGTTTTCGGCCTATCCCACCAAGCACGCCCGCATCGGCAACGCGGTGGGACTGGACACCCCGGCCAGCGCGGTGGCCCTGCTGCGGGCGATGCGCGAGCGCGGATACCGGGTGGGCGATCTGCCCGGTGTCGACGCCGAAGACGGCGACGCCCTCATTCACGCCCTGATCGAACGCGGCGGCCAGGATCCCGACTGGCTCACCGAAGGGCAACTGGCCGGCAATCCGGTCCGCCTGTCCGCCAAGGACTATCGCGCGTGGTTCGCGACGTTGCCGACCGAACTCACCGAGGCCGTGCAAGCCCATTGGGGCCCGCCCCCGGGGGACCTCTTCGTGGACCGCAGCATCGATCCGGACGGTGAAATCGTCATCGCCGCAATGCGGGCGGGCAACCTGATCCTGATGGTGCAGCCGCCCCGCGGTTTCGGGGAGAACCCGGTTGCCATCTACCACGACCCGGACCTGCCGCCCAGCCACCACTACCTGGGCGCCTACCACTGGCTGGATGCCGGATTCGGCGCGCACGCCCTGGTGCACCTGGGCAAGCACGGCAACCTGGAATGGCTGCCGGGCAAGACGCTGGGCATGTCGGCGGCCTGTGGGCCCGACGCCGCGCTGGGCAACCTGCCCCTGATCTACCCCTTCCTCGTCAACGACCCCGGTGAGGGCACCCAGGCCAAGAGGCGGGCCCACGCGGTGCTCGTCGACCATCTCATCCCGCCGATGGCGCGCGCCGAAACCTACGGCGACATCGCCCGTTTGGAGCAGTTGCTCGACGAGCACGCCAATGTCGCCGCGCTGGATCCCGGCAAGCTGCCCGTCCATCCGCCAGCAGATCTGGACGCTGATCCGGGCCGCCAAGATGGACCACGACCTGGGGCTGACCGAACGGCCCGCCGAAGACTCCTTCGACGACATGCTGCTGCACGTCGACGGCTGGCTGTGCGAGATCAAGGATGTCCAAATCCGCGACGGGCTGCACATCCTGGGGCAAAAGCCCACGGGCGAAGCCGAACTGGACCTGGTGCTGGCCATCCTGCGGGCCCGGCAATTGTTCGGCGGTGAGCTCGCCATCCCCGGCCTGCGCCAGGCGCTGGGCTTGGCCGAGGACGGCACCGACGAGCGGTCCTCGGTCGACCACGCCGAAGCGGCGGCCCGCGAGCTGGTCGCCGCGCTGCAGGCCGCCGGTTGGGATCCCGATGCGGCAGACCGGCTTACCGGCAGCGCCGACGTGGCGGCGGTGCTGCGGTTCGCGGCCACCGAGGTGGTGCCCAGGCTGGCCGGCACCGCCGCCGAGATCGACCAGGTATTGAGGGCCCTGGACGGCCACTTCATCCCGGCGGGCCCGTCCGGATCGCCGCTGCGCGGCCTGGTGAACGTACTGCCCACCGGGCGCAACTTCTACTCCGTCGACCCCAAGGCGGTGCCGTCCCGGCTCGCGTGGGAAGCCGGTGTGGCGCTGGCGGATTCGCTGCTGACCCGCTACCGCACCGACCACGGGCGGTGGCCACAATCGGTCGGCCTGTCGGTGTGGGGCACCTCGGCGATGCGCACCGCCGGCGACGACATCGCCGAAGTCCTTGCGCTGCTGGGCGTCCGGCCGGTCTGGGACGATGCGTCGCGGCGCGTCGTGGACCTCGCGCCGATACCGCTGGCCGAGCTGGGCCGTCCGCGCATCGACGTGACCGTGCGGATCTCGGGGTTCTTCCGGGACGCCTTCCCGCACGTTGTGACCATGCTCGACGACGCGGTGCGGCTGGTCGCCGACCTCGACGAGCCCGCTGCCGACAACTATGTGCGCGCCCACGCGCAGGCGGACCTGGCCCAGCACGGCGACCAACGCCGGTCCACCACAAGAATTTTCGGATCCAAGCCGGGAACGTACGGGGCCGGGCTGCTGCAGCTGATCGACAGCCGCAACTGGCGTGACGACGCCGATCTTGCGCAGGTGTACACCGCCTGGGGCGGGTTCGCCTACGGCCGCGACCTGGACGGCCGCGAAGCGGTCGACGACATGAACCGCCAGTACCGGCGGATCGCGGTGGCTGCCAAGAACACTGATACCCGCGAACACGACATCGCCGACTCCGACGACTACTTCCAGTACCACGGCGGCATGGTGGCCACCGTGCGGGCGCTGACCGGCCAGGCGCCGGCAGCGTATATCGGCGACAACACCAGACCCGACGCGATCCGAACCCGCACGCTGTCGGAGGAAACCGCGCGGGTGTTTCGCGCCCGGGTGGTCAACCCGCGCTGGATGGCGGCGATGCGGCGGCACGGCTACAAGGGTGCGTTCGAGATGGCGGCGACCGTCGACTACCTGTTCGGCTACGACGCGACCGCCGGGGTGCTGGCCGACTGGATGTACGAGCAGCTGACCGAGCGCTACGTGCTGGATCCGGAGAACCGGAAATTCATGGCGGAGTCCAACCCGTGGGCGCTGCACGGCATGGCCGAACGGCTGCTGGAGGCCGCCGGACGTGGCATGTGGGCGCAGCCCCAACCGGAAACCCTCGACGGGCTGCGCCAGGCGCTGCTGGAAACCGAGGGTGACCTGGAGGGCTAGTTTCCGGGTCTCAGACGAAGTCCGATCCGCCGTCCACGTTGACCGTGGCGCCGGTGACGTAACCGTTTCGCCGCGACGCCAGGTAGGCGGTGATGGACGCGACCTCTTCGGGGAGCCCGGCACGACCGAGGTCGCAGGGCTGGTGAAAGTTGTTGTCGATCCAGGTCATGACATCCCATGGGTCGGTGGCGTCGAGGCCGTCGGCGGCGAGGATGTCGTTGAGTTGTTCCGTGAAGCTGGCCGTGACGATCGTTCCCGGGCAGACGCAGTTGACCAGGATGCCGTCCTTGGCGAGGCTTTTGGACAGGTTCTTGGTCACGCTGGCCAATGCTGCCTTGGATGCCGTGTAGGCGACGATGCGCGGGTTCTGGCGCTGAATAGAGTGCGCGGACAACGTCACGATGCGGGACCAATCCGCGGACCGCAGCAGCGGCAGCGCCGCGCGGATGGACCGCACCGCCGACATGGTGCCGAGTGCGAACGCCTGCTCCCATTGCGTGTCATCCATCTGCTCGAAATAGCCATCGCCCGGTCCAATGGTGTGGACCAGGCAATTGAGGCGTCCCCAACGCTGCGAAACGGCGGCGAAGCCGTCGGCGATGGATTGGGCGTCGGCCATATCCACGCTGATTCCCACGGCGTCCGGGGCGCCGGCCTCGAGCAGCGATCTCACCGCGGCATCCAGCGCTTCTCGACTTCTGGCCAGCACCGCGACGCTGGCGCCTTCGGCCGCCAGGGTTTCGGCAATGGCAAGTCCCATCCCCTTGCTGCCGCCCGTGACCACGCTTGTCGCTCCGGCGAAACCCAGGTCCATCGTCAATCTCCTCCGATCACGCAGAACACACCCGCTCGATCGCCTCCGGTGCCACGCCCAGCCCGCGCAAGCAGAAACGCAGACAGCGCCGGCGGAGGTCGTCGCGGTCGCAATCGCCCGTCGTCCACTGCCGGTCAATGGCCGCCCACACCACACCGTGGATGAACTGGGCGTCGGTCACCGGAGCGATGTGGTGGAAGATCCCGCTGTGCAGGCCGCGCTGCAGCGCGTCGCGCAGCGGTGCGAGTATCTCCGCGTATGCGGGCCGGATCAGACCTGGGGAGGCGAACGTCTGCGATTGAGCCTCCAGCGACAGGCGCCGCAAATCAGCTCCGATGCTGGCGTCGAAGGCCAAGTCGAGTCGTCCGTCGATCCACGCCGCCACCGCCTCGATCTCCGTTGTGGTGTCGGTCATTCGGCGTTGCAGCCGCTGCTTCTCGACGCGTGCGGTCTCCAAGAAGACCGCGGCTACCAGTTCGTCTTTGGAGCTGAAATGCCGATAGAACGCGCGCGTGCTCAACCCGGCTCGTGTCAGGACCGCTTCGATGCTGAGTCCTCGGACTCCCTGCTCGCGCAGAGTTGTTGACGCGGCGGCAAGGATCTCGCGGCGCACTGCCGGGTCCGGACCCAGTTTGTCGCGTCGCCGCGTGCGGGTTGCGCTCACGTGGTCACGCGGTCGCATCGTAGGCGGCGAGGTAGTCCGCGAACCGCTCGCGAACGCCTTTGGGGGTCAGGCCGTATTCGGCCAGGTCATAGTCGTGTGCGCCGCGGGAGCCGGGTTGGTGATTTTTGGCCCACTGCTCAACCGAATGCAGGGTGGCATCGGTAAAGGTCAAACCCAGGGATTCATAACTGGTTTGCAGGGTGTGTACCGGATCGGTTTGCAAATCGGCGAACGAGACGTCGGCGAATCGGCCTTTGCCACCTTCCGAGCCCACCCGATTGCGGAAATCCATCGCCCGCCGCACACCTTCAACCCAGCTGTCGACTTGCTCGGCGCCAAGTTCCCTGGCGTCGTTGCGGTCGCTGCTCCAGCTGCGCACATACTGGATAAGGCTGCACACCGAGCCCATCACCTTGGCCGGATCGCGATGGCTCCAAAGGAATTTGGCGTCCGGGTATGCTTCGACCAGCGCGTCGAGGGCGAACATGTGCACGGGGGTTTTGAGGTGCCACAGCACCGGCGGGCAATGCCATTGCAACAGTTTGAGTACTCGCCGGTGAAACGTGTAGGTCTCGCGCATGTCGCAGTCCATCAGCCACGCGAGATAACCCGGTGCGCGAACGGCACCGTCGAAATGGAAGGTGCGGAAGCTCATTCCCATCAGGTCTTGGCATTCGGTGGGTGCCGTCGGCTCGGAGTTGTACAGCGTTTTCATCAGCGGGAACATGTCGTCGAGCATCTTCAGGCCGGCCTCGGCCGCCGCGATCCGCGGATCGGTGTGTTGGGTGGCAGCCTCCGGCGGCGGGGTGGGCGCTTGGGATTCCCACATCCGCAGTGACCGGAACTGAGGGTCGGCAGCCACCAGTTGGCTCAAAGCTGTGGTCCCGGTGCGGGGTAACCCGATTACAAAGACGGGGCCGCCGACCACCTGGTCGTCGATCTCGGGGTGGCGGCTGTAGGTTTCCTCGATCTTGAGGCGTTGCATCAGGGCGTTGCTGATGGTCGCGTGCTGGATGACCCGTCCGATGTCGTTGAGGTCGGCCTCGGTGTTCAACGCTTCAACGATGCGCTCGAGTCCCTCCCGATAGTACGGCGAACCGAAATCCTCGAGACCCGTTGCGGCACGGGCTCCGTCCTCCAATTCGTCGGCGTCGAAGGTCACTGTCCGAACCTTTCGCGCACCGCCCGGCGACGCGCCGCGAGGATGGATGTCCGCTCCTCGGGGGTCACTCTTGCGGTATCCGACGGCAACTCCGCATCGATGGCATCGAACGGCACGACTCGGGTCGTCGGTGTCGGCGCCGTTGTGGTTCGCACGCACCGCAGGATGATCGGGCCGTTACTGTGGCCGGCGGCGTCGAGCCAATTGGCGACCCCGGGGTCAGCGTCGCACAGCACCACCCGCACCAGGCCGTCGGAATCCACCACTGCCTGATGGGCGTTCAGGCTGGACTGGTGACGCCCGTAATGGATGGTTTCCCACCACGGGTTGCCGATGGAAAAGCTCCAATAGATTCCGTCGGGCGGTTCCACCTCGACGATGAGCGCCTGGTCGGGGCGCAGCTCCCAGCGGCCGATCACCGGCCTGTTCTCCGCCGCCGCACCCATGTCGGAGCGGTCGATCGGCGGGAGGAAGCCGTTCGTCGGCGCTGCGGCACCGAACTGCAGGAAGAACGCCAAGTTGTCCCCGACGAAGTCGCCAAGGGCGACGAGCTGCCGCGACACCGCCACGTCCGGAGCGACCGAAGGGCCCTTGGCCTTTACCGCGCCGCCGAGCCGCTCGATCTGCAGCGACGATGCCACCTCAGTGGCCCAGTCGTAGAAGAAGTGCCGCACCGTCAACGTGGGATGGTCGCCCTCGATCCGCATCCAGTTTCCCGCTCGCTCTTGGGCTGGTCTGGAGGCTGACAGCACCACCTCGAAATTCCCGTCGGCATCCACCTCGAGCTCGTCGACCAGTTCGTTGGCGGTTGCCACGATGCCGTTCATCGTCTGCAGCCCGACGTAGCGGGCGGTGCCCCGGCTGCCGAACAGCCGATAACTCTCCCCGCCATGCAACACGGCGCGGGTGTAAAGGCAGTCCGGACACTCCATTCCCCAGGTCACGATGTCGTCGGTACTGGTGGGCTGGACGCACAGGACCGGATCCGGATCGAACCGCAACACCTCGTCGATGCCCGCGGTGAGCAGCACCAGCAGATGCCGCATTCCCGCGGTCAGGTCGACGCGATTTCGGCTCACCGGGTCGGATTCCACCACCTCCGCGGCGGCGCGGAGGTGCTCCAAGAGATACGACCACGCCTCTGCCAGGCCGAGGGAGCAGCCGTTTTCCGGCGCGGGGGACAGGGCCGCCTCGGCGATCGAGAAGGGCAACCACGCCATCGGCTGCTTCGGGTCGCGCACGGTTCCCTCGTTTCGGTGTGCCCCTTAAATGAAAATATTATTTTCACGTAACCCAGCCGACTATCGCAGGTTGCCGCTGGAGATGTCAACGCATTGAGTCGGCTCGCCGGTAGGTTGACAGCGTGACCCCAAACTTTGCCGACCTCGCCAAGTCGCAGTACATCCTGCTCACCACCTTCACCCGGGACGGCCGGCCCAAGCCCACGCCGATCTGGACCGCAGTTGACGGCGACCGACTGTTGGTGATCACCGAGGGAAAGTCGTGGAAGGTCAAGCGGATCCGCAACACCCCTCGCGTGACGCTGGCCACCTGCACCATGCGAGGTCGCCCGACCAGTGAGGCCGTCGAGGGCGCCGCCGCCATCCTCGACAACTCGCACACCGCCGCCGTCTACGACGCGATCGCAAAGCGGTATGGCATCGTGGGCAAGGTTTTCAACTTCTTCAGCAAGCTGCGCGGCGGCATGGAAAACAACGTCGGCCTCGAGCTCAGAGTCGCCCACAGCTAATCCGCCCAGCGGGCAGCGATGACCACCGTTCTCATCCCGATCCCCGACCGTGACTTCGACCCGACCGAGGTCGCGGTGAGCTGGCGCGTCCTGACCCGAAACCGGCACCGGGTGGTCTTTGCCACCGAGAGCGGCATGCCCGGGGTTGCCGACGACATCATGGTGACCGGCCGCGGACTCGACGTCTGGTCCCGGCTGCCAGTGCTGGGCGCCATTCCGATGATCGGGCTGATGCTGCGCGCCAACAAGGACGGGCGCGACGCATATCGGGACATGTTGCAATCAGCGGAGTTTCAGCATCCGATCACGTGGGCACAGGCCGCCCTGGATGGCGTCGACGCGCTGCTGTTGCCCGGCGGACATCGAGCCCGCGGAATGCGCAGCTACGTCGACAGCGACATCCTGCACCGCCTCGTCGTAGACGCCTTCGCCCGGGGCGTTATCGTGGCCGCCATCTGTCACGGCGTGCTGCTTGCCGCGCGCAGCGTTGACCCCGGCACCGGTCGCTCGGTCCTTTATGGACGCAAGACCACGGCGTTGACGTGGGCCATGGAACGCCTGGCCTGGCGATTGACGCGGATCAGCCGATTCTGGGAGCCGAACTACTACCGAACCTATACCGAGGAGCCCGGCCAGCCCGGCGGATACATGTCGGTGCAGTCCGAAGTTACTCGGGCACTTAAAGATCCGACGGATTTCTGTGACGTTGCCCGCGGATCGCGGCACTGGTGGCTCAAAATCTCGGGAATTGTCCGGGATACGCCGACCGACTCGCGGCCGGCATTCGTCGTCGACGACGGCGACTATGTATCGGCGCGGTGGCCGGGCGACACGCACACGTTCGCAACCGTCTTGTCGCACAAGCTGACGTCAGCGGACCCAAATCCCGCGTCGTGAAAGTCCGCGGGTGCCGTCGACGCGCGGTATGGGACACGGCGTGGGCCACTGTCGTTGAGTCATAGACCTGCGGCAGTGGCGTTGACCAAGCGTCAGCGGGCGGTCGCTGAGACCGTCGCACGCGTTGGGTTGGGCCCCGTCGCCGGTGTGGGCGTGGGCGCCGCCACGACCAGCACGCCGCCGGAAATCCATTGAATGGTGATGGTGGACTGCGGCAGGGCGGTCTGAAGGTCGGCCTGCAACGTGTCGATCTCTGGCTTGGTCTGCCCGATCAGGGTGATGGTGATCGCACTGGCGGTCCCGGTGGTACTCAAGACCGCGGTGTCCTGTCGTTTCGAAGCCCATGCGGCGGCGGTTGCGCGCGCGGCGTCGAGTGCGGCGTCGGTGTCATCGGTCCTGGTGGCCCCGGGGGAGCGGGTCCAGGCCAGGCTGACCGGTATGCGGCAGTTGAATCGCGAGTCGATCAGCGACGTCAGGTCAGCGGACTTCTTGGGTGGAAACGGTCCGGCAGCAGAGACCACCAGCGTCCCTGACTCGTAGCTGAGCCCTTGCAGCGTCAAGGATTGCGCGACCAGCCAGCTCTTTATCACCGGACCCAACTCGTTCAGGGGCGGTTGGGGAGTTTCCGGTCGACTATGTTCGGGATCCCGCACCGGAATCCAACTCAACTCCGCTGTGACCGGGTGCCCCAGAGCACGACTCAGGCTGGCGGCCACGTTCTGTACGGGCGGAGGCGACGTAGGGCTGGTGATGTCGGCTCGGACCGTGTTGCCAGACGCCGTGATGTGATTGAGGACGCTGCCGGGGCTGAGCATGTTCGTCAGGGTTTGCGTGGCGATCTCGAGATCACGGGCGTGGCCGGTGAGGGCGATAAACCGCGGGGTCAGGATCATGGCGACAGTTACGGCACTAACGGCGGCCATAGCCAGCGAGACGACGATCTGGGGCCGATGAGTGTGGAACCTGTCGCGTGGGACCAAGCCACTCAGCAGGAATACCACGGCCGCCATCACCACGATGCCGACCAGGTTGGTTGAAAACAGCATGGCTGCGCCACGGGCCAACTCCGGCTGCCCACGCCCGAGCAGCACGCCCGCCGCCCCCAGTGGGGGGACGACCGCGACGGCAACCGCGACGCCGGGCAACGCGATGGAGATCTTCTTGTGGACAACGGCGAGTGCTCCGACAGCGCCAGCCCCCATCGCCACGAGTAGGTCTCGGATGTCCGGGCTGGAGCGGGCAACAACCTCGGCAGGCAGCCCGGTCCCCGTGGCGGGCAGCAGGGTGGCGGTTACCCATCCCACCGCGACGGCACCTGACGCAGACACCGAAACCAGCGCAAGCCCACGCAGCAACCGGTGTCCCCACCCCATGATCAGGCAGGCAGCAATACCCATGATCGGTGCCATCAGCGGGGCGATCATCATCGCGCCGATCACTACCGCCGCGGAACTCTGCAGCAGCCCGATCGACGCGACCAGACTTGACAGGAACATCAGGGCTGCGAACCGCCATAGTGCTGCGCCCGAGGGCGCCACCATCAGCTCCTCCATGATCGAACGGCGGTCATCAACCGGTAACAGCTTTGGCCGCCAGGGCGCCGTCCGACCCGTCCGGCCCTTCGCCGCACCGTCATCAGAGATGCTCACCTCTGTAGTTGCGGGTGCCTCCGTCAGCCCCGGCTTTGCAGACAGCCCCACCGGCATCGGTCGTGTCGCCTAACGCGGTTCGGGTTCGGATCTCATGGCCGTCAACGTGGCGCGATGCTGCTCAGTTCGTCGAGGTTGTGCTGTGCGACCGACCATATCGGCCGTGCCACGTGCGCAACCGTGACGGCGACGATCAACTGGTGAGGGACGAAACATACCGGCAGTTTGCCAACTGGCTGCGTTTCTGAAACGGCGACACGCTCGCCAGTAGCCGTAATGCAACCTCTCGCGGTCAAGATGCGGCCACGCGTCAAGCGGGCGACTACGGGTGTGCGTGCTCCTGTCTGATACCAACGAATTTCGTGATGGACGCCTACGTCGCTCCCGCTCCCAGGTGCTCGCCGAAGAATGCGAAGACCCGGCCCCAGGCATCCTCGGTGGCCGCCTGGTCGTAGCCGAAACCGGAGATGCGCAGGAGCGGCTGGGCGGGAAGGGCGTTCGCGAAGCTGTGACCGACGCCGGGGTAGACCTTGACGTCGGCCGCGATGCCCTTGTCGGCGATCGCCTCCCGCAGTTTCTCCGGCGCGCCCCGACCCAGCGGATCGCGGCCGCCGAAGCTCGCCACGATCGGGCACGCGCCCTGCAGGGTCGCGTCGAGGTTGCGGGGCAGGGGAGTGCCGTAGAACGGCGCTGAGGCACCGAAACCCTTGGGCGACATGACCAGCGCGAACTGGCCTCCCATGCAGAAGCCCGCGATGCCGATACGCCCGGAGCACTCCGGCATCGCCTTGAGGTGATCGCGGGCCGCCAGGATGTCATCGAGCGCGCGGCCCCGCTGCGTCATCAGCTCCCGCATCACCCGGGTGATGCAGCGGATGCGGCCACCCCGCGCGTACATGTTTGGCGTGATTGCCACATACCCGGCCTGGGCGATGCGCTTGTTCGTCGACTCCTTGTCTCTGCCGTATCCGAACGCGTCGTGGATCACCACCACGCCGGGCCACGGGCCCTGACCCGTGGGAAGGTCCAGCAACGCGTCGATCGGTCCGTCGGGGGTGTCGATCTGAATCGTGGTCATAGCGTCATCTAACTGCAATCGCGTTGGACAGCACCACGGGAACTTCGACCTGAGCCACAGTCGTTGGCGTGACATGTTGTCGAGGCTGTTGCTGATTTATGCCGTCGTCGAAGTCGCGGTGATCTTTGCGCTGGTGTCGACGATCGGTTGGGGCTGGACCCTGCTGGTGCTGTTGGCGACCTTCCTGCTCGGGTGGGGTGTCTTGGCCCCGATGGCCGGGTGGCAGCTCATCGACCGGATCGGCCGGTTGCGCTTCGGCCTGACCGATCCGCGCTGGGGGCACCGCCCGCTTGCGGGGGACGCGGCGAGCGATGGTGCGCTGGTCACGCTGGCCACGGTTCTCGTCCTCATCCCGGGGGTGGTGAGCACCGCATTGGGCGTGTTGCTCCTCATGCGGCCGGTTCGGGCCATCGCCGGCCCCGGATTGGCCGCCCTGGCCGTGCGCCGGTTGCAGCGGCGGATACCGCGGGTCAGCTACGTGACCACCTCCCGAACCGAGGCCCGGCCGGCCGAAGACCCCGACTACATCGACGGCGAGGTCATCGATGTCAGAGACATCGCGCGGCCGGCGTCGCCGAACGATCCGGTGCGCGGTGGGTTCCCGGGACGGCCGGGCTGGGATTGATTGCCCGGCTCTGATTGCCCGGCTCTATTGCCCCGGCCGTCCGCGCACGTAGTTTTGGCCTGTGACCGACGTGCCCACGACGCTGCTGGTCAACGGCCGGGTGCACAGCCCGACGCACCCCGACGCGACCGCCATGGCCGTCCGTGGCGACGTCGTCGCGTGGCTGGGCAACGACGACGTCGGTCGTAGCCAGTTCCCGGACGCCGTTGTCGAGGACCTGGACGGCGGCCTCGTGACACCGGGCTTCGTGGACAGCCACATCCACCTGAGCGCTACCGGTCTGACGCTCAGCGGGCTGGACTTGCGCCCGGCGGGCTCGCGCGCACAGTGCCTCCAGATGATCGCCGACTATGCGGCCTCCCACCCCGGGCAGCCGGTGTGGGGGCATGGCTGGGACGAATCATCGTGGCCCGAGAACACGCCGCCGAGCACCGGCGACCTGGATGCGGTGCTGGGTGACCGGCCCGCCTACCTGGCCCGCGTCGATGTGCACTCCGCGCTGGCCTCCACCGGGCTACGACGGCGCGTCCCCGAGTTGCCGGCGGCGGCCGGTTTCACCGCCGAGCGACCGCTGGCCGGCGACGCCCACCACCTGGTCCGCGCCGTCGCTCGCGCCCTGCTGACCGCTGAACAGCTCGCGCAGGCCCGGGCCGCGGCGTTGCAGGCGTTCGCCGCGGCCGGCGTGGTCGCGGTGCACGAATGCGCCGGGCCGCAGATCGGCGGGCTCGACGACTGGCTCCAGCTGCGGCAGCTCGACCACGGCGTCGAGGTGATCGGCTACTGGGGTCAGGCGGTGACCACGCCCGCGCAGGCCCGCGCGCTCATCGCCGAGACCGGCGCCCACGGGCTGGCCGGCGATTTATTCATCGACGGGGCGCTCGGGTCGCGCACCGCCTGGTTGCACGAGCCGTACACCGACGCGCCGGACCGCGTCGGCACCCGCTACCTGGACCCCGACGTCATCGAGGCGCATGTGCGCGCGTGTACCGGGGCGGAGGTGACCGCCGGCTTCCATGTCATCGGCGACGCGGCGGTGTCGGCGGTGGTCGCGGCCTTCGAACGGGTCGTCGCGGAGCTGGGGGTGGTTGCCGTCGCCCGATGCGGGCACCGCCTGGAGCACGTCGAGATGGTCACCGCCGATCAGGCCGCCAAACTGGGCGAGTGGGGCGTCATCGCCAGCGTGCAGCCCAATTTCGATGCGTTGTGGGGCGGCCCCGACGGTATGTACGCACGACGACTCGGCGTCCGACGAGGCAGTCAACTCAACCCACTTGCGCTGTTAGCATCCCAAGGCGTGCCCCTTGCGCTAGGTTCCGACGCCCCGGTAACGGGCCACGATCCGTGGGCGAGCGTGCGGGCGGCGATCAATCACCACACCCCGGGCAGCGCGATCTCGGCGCGGGCCGCTTTCGCCGCCGCCACCCGTGGCGGCTGGCGGGCGGCCGGTGTCCGCGACGACAAGGCGGGGCTGCTGGTGCCCGGGGCGCCGGCCTCCTACGCCGTCTGGGACGCCGGGGCCCTGGACGTCCACACGCCACGCGACGGCGTCCAGCGCTGGTCCACCGACCCGCGTTCCCGGGTACCGGCTTTGCCGCGGCTGGGCCCGGCCGACACCCTGCCGCGGTGCCGGCGAACGGTGCATCGAGGCGCTGTCATCTATGGCTAGGGAATGGTTCGGCCGAAACAAGCGGCCCGACCAGGCCGGCGAAGTCCACCCGGTGGACGACGACCTGGCAAGCCGCCCGGGCACCGACCCGATCGCCGATGAAGCCGAAGCCGAACGCGACGAAGAACCCGCCGCCATCCCCGTCGCCGACCCGGAACCCGAAGACGCTACCGAGCACCCGGCATCGCCGGAGGCCACCGAGCGGCCCGCGCCCGCCCCCGACGGACCGGGCCTGGCCGCTCGGCTGGGCGCAGCGGCGATAGCGCGGCTGCCCGCCGTTCGGGCCGCGCTGCTGCCCCGCCTGGCGCGGTTGGTGTGCGCGGTGGCGGGCGGCTTGCTGCTGTGGACCAGCTTCCCGTCGGTGAGCTGGTGGTGGGCCGCCGTCGTCGCCGCGGCGTTGCTGGCCTGGGTGCTGACGCATCCCGCGACGACAGCGGCCGGCGGTGTGGGCTACGCATTCCTGTTCGGGCTGGCCTTCTATCTGCCGCTGCTGCCCTGGATCAGCAGCCTGGTGGGCGCCATGCCCTGGCTGGCGCTGGCGACGGTGTCCGCGTTGTTTCCCGGCATCTTCGGCCTGTTCGCGGTCGTGGTGCGCCGCCTGCCCGGCTGGCCGATCTGGTTCGCGCTGCTGTGGGCCGCCCAGGAGTGGTTGAAGTCCCTTTTTCCGTTCGGGGGCTTTCCCTGGGGATCGGTGGCGTTCGGCCAGGCCGACGGCCCCTTCTTGCCGTTGGTCCAGCTCGGCGGTGTTGCGCTGCTCTCGACGGCGGTCATGCTGGTGGGCTTCAGCGCGACGGCCATCGCGTTGGAGATCGTGAAGTGGTGGCGGGTCGGCAGCCAGGGCGGCCGCCCGCCGGCCAGCGCCGACCCGGGGCCCCCGGCCGTGCTGCTGCCCGGTATCTGCATCTGCCTGGTGTTGCTCGCATCGATCATCGTCTGGCCGCAGGTCCGGCACGCCGGTGCGGGCTCGGGCGGCGAACCCACGGTCACCGTCGCGGCGGTGCAGGGCAATGTGCCGCAGCTGGGCCTGGACTTCAACGAGCAACGCCGCGCGGTGCTGGACAACCACGTCCGGGAGACGTTGCGGCTGGCGGAGGATGTGCGGGCGGGCCTGGCCCCACAACCGCAGTTCGTGATCTGGCCGGAAGACTCCTCGGACATCGACCCCTTCGTCAACGCCGACGCCGCCGAAGAAATCGCGCAGGCCGCCGCGGCGATCGGCGCGCCGATCCTGATCGGCAGCGTCCTCGACATCCCGGGCGCGCAAGACGCCTACACCAACACCATGGTCGTGTGGAATCCATCGACCGGGCCGGCCGATCGCCACGACAAGGAAATCGTGCAGCCCTTCGGCGAGTACCTGCCGATGCCGTGGCTGTTCAGGCACCTCTCCGGGTATGCCGGCCGCGCGGGTCACATGGTGCCCGGCACCAGCAGCGACGTGGTGCACATCGCCGGGGTTCCGGTGGGCGTCGCCACCTGCTGGGAAGTGATCTTTGACCGGGCCCCGCGGAAGGCGGTGCTGAACGGCGCCCAATTGCTGGCCGTGCCCAGCAACAACGCCACCTTCAACAAGACCATGAGCGAACAGCAGCTGGCGTTCGCCAAGGTCAGGGCGGTCGAGCATGACCGCTATGTGGTGGTCGCCGGCACCACCGGGATCAGCGCCGTGATCGCGCCGGACGGCGCCGAACTGGTACGGACGGACTTCTTCGAGCCCGCGTATTTGGACATCCAGGTGCGCCTGAAGACGAAGCTGACGCCGGCCACCCGCTGGGGCCAGATCGTGCAGTGGGTCCTGGTCGCGGCGGCCGGAGCGGCCATTCTGGCCGGGATACGGCACAATGGGTGGTCCCCGCGTCCGATTCGCCTCAGGTCTAGGCCCTCGGGTGAATCCAAAGACGCCGGTGCGCCCCCGGGCGAACCTCTTCCCGACGAGGGCGACTCAGCCGCTTCGCTCGAGGAGGACGGGGACCACACGCCGCCGGAGGACGGCGGTGACGACGCTCCGCCCGACGAGGGCGGCCGCGGCTTTTGATTTCGGGCGACACAGAGGAGCTACATGACCACCGGCCAGCCGGCGCCCCGGGACCCGGGCAATCGTCCCAGCCAGCGCGTCCTGGTGATCATTCCCACCTTCAATGAGCGGGAGAACCTGCCGGTGATCCACCGCCGGCTCAAAGATGCGTGCCCCCATGTGCATCTGCTGATCGTCGACGACAGCAGCCCCGACGGCACGGGACAGCTCGCCGACGAACTGGCGGCGGCCGACCCCGGTCGCACCCACGTCATGCACCGCACCGCTAAGGACGGCCTGGGGGCGGCGTATCTGGCGGGTTTCGCCTGGGGTTTGAGTCGCGACTACTCGGTGCTCGTCGAGATGGACGCCGACGGCAGTCACGCGCCCGAACAGCTGCACCGCCTGCTGGACGCCGTTGACGCCGGAGCCGACCTGGCCATCGGTTCGCGCTATGTCGAAGGCGGCACGGTACGAAATTGGCCCTGGCGGCGCCTGGCGCTGTCGAAGACGGCCAACACCTATTCACGGGTGGCGCTCGGCATCGGCGTGCATGACATCACCGCCGGGTACCGCGCCTACCGCCGCGAGGTCCTCGAAGCGATCGATCTTGACGGTGTGGACTCCAAGGGCTACTGCTTTCAGATCGATTTGACCTGGCGCACCGTCTGCAACGGTTTCACCATCGCCGAAGTCCCGATCACCTTCACCGAGCGAGAACTCGGGGTCTCCAAGATGAGCGGATCAACCATCACCGAGGCGCTGGTCAAAGTCACTCGGTGGGGCATCCAGGGGCGACTGACCAGGGGGACGCGGACTCGGGCCACCCGCGCCAATAACCGCACCTAGCCGGGTCAGCCGCGGCGGCGCGTCCTGATGATGTCCAGGCGCTCCTTGAGCAGCTCTTCAAGCTCTTCGACGCTGCGCCGTTCCAGCAACATGTCCCAGTGCGTCCGCGGCGGCTTGACCTTCTTCGGCTCTGGCAGGTCGCCCTCGATCAGGGTGCCTTCCATGCCGTTGCGGCACAGCCAGCTGCCGGGGATCTCGGCGTCATCGGCGAAGGGGACCTCGAACTCCTCGCCGTTCTCGGTGCGATACTTCGCGATCTGACGCGGCGCCAGGTCGTGGTTGCGGTCGGTCTCGTAGCTCACGGCTCCGAGGCGACTGCCTCTCAAGACACGATCAGCCATGTGTGCTACTCCTCTTAGTCCACTGAGCGCTCAGGCTCGGGTAGGGCGATTCGGTTCTCCGTTTGGCAAACGCTAGGACGCTGTGCGTAGTTCCCGGGCCAACGGCCGACGCACGCGACGCGACCACCCATGATACCGGGATCGTGGCGGACCCCCGACTAAAGTCGGCAGGCGTGGCCCGCCGTTCCCATCCCCAGCCGTGCCGTTGGTGCGGCCGAGACGTGTCCGATGCCGGAATGGGCCGTCGCCGCCAGTACTGCCGGCAGTCTTGCCGGCAGCGGGCATACGAGCAACGCGCCTCGCTGCACCGCGGCGGTGCGGGGACTTCGCTGGCCCTGCCCGCCGATGCCGTGGTGCTGTCGGCGGACGACGCGGCCGACCTGTCGGACCGCGTCTACCAGGTCCGATGCGCGGCCGAGGATGTCGCCATGGCGCTCGAAGAAGGGGCCGGGGCAACCGAGCTGCGCCAACTATGCGACGTGCTGATCCGGGCGGCCCGGGCCGCCGATGGCTGGCGCCGAGCCGGTGTCTGACCGGGTCGCTCGCGCCGCACCGGCAGGGCCGGTCGATCACCGAGCATTTCACTGACACGCGCCTGACCACTATCGTTGAGTAGCCAGGTACGATCGCGCCATGGACCAAAGGCCAGGTGTGCCGGGGACCGGTGTCCCGCGAGCGCATCGGGCGGGCCGGGTCGAAACTTTTGTGGACGCGGCGTTGCACGTGTCCGAGCCGATACTCCTTTAGCAGCCGGGAGTATCGGACGTTTTGCAATCCTGTCGGAGTTGGCCATACTCACCAGCGACATTCTTTGGTCGGAGGCAGGCGCGACGCTGGTCGAAGCAACTGCGAGGCCGCTTCGTGCAGCAAATTCCGTAACTGGGCGCAAGAGCCACATCCGGCGGTTGAAGACGGCCAGCATTAGGCGAGGGTTAGGCGAGGTTAGTGATGGTTGATCAACTCCAGCATGCGACCGACGCGCTGCGCAAAGCGCTGGTCCAGGTGGAACGCCTGAAGCGCACTAACCGTGCGCTGCTGGAGCGGTCGAGCGAGCCGATCGCCATCGTCGGTATGTCCTGCCGCTTCCCGGGTGGCGTCGACTCCCCGGAGGGCCTGTGGCAGATGGTTGCCGACGGCCGCGACGTGATGTCGGACTTTCCCACCGACCGGGGTTGGGACCTGGCCGGGCTTTTCGACCCGGATCCCGACGTGCGCCACAAGTCGTACGCGCGCACCGGCGGGTTCGTGGACGGAGTCGCCAACTTCGACCCGGCGTTCTTCGGCATCGCACCGAGTGAGGCGCTGGCGATGGATCCCCAGCATCGGCTGTTGCTGGAGCTGTCCTGGGAGGCGCTGGAACGTAGCGGGATCGATCCCAGCAGGCTGCGGGGCAGCGCCACAGGCGTGTTCGCGGGGCTCGTCGTCCAGGGCTACGGCATGTTGGCCGAAGAGAGCGAGGGTTACCGCCTGACCGGCATGACGTCGAGCGTCGCGTCGGGGCGGGTGTCGTATGTGCTGGGGTTGGAAGGGCCGGCGGTGTCGCTGGACACGGCGTGTTCGTCGTCGTTGGTGGCGTTGCACATGGCCATTCAGTCGCTGCGCTCCGGCGAGTGTGACCTGGCCCTGGCCGGCGGTGCGACGGTCAATGCCACGCCGACGGTGTTCGTGGAGTTCAGCCGGCATCGCGGACTGGCACCCGATGGCCGGTGCAAGGCGTACGCGGGTGCGGCCGATGGGGTCGGCTGGTCCGAGGGCGGCGCGATGGTGGTGGTCGAGCGGTTGTCGGATGCGCGGCGACTGAGCCATCCGGTGTTGGCGTTGGTGCGGGGTTCGGCGGTGAACCAGGATGGTGCATCGAATGGTTTGACGGCGCCTAACGGTCCGTCCCAGCAGCGGGTGATGCGCGCGGCCCTGGCTAACGCTGGGGTGTCGGCGGCCGAGGTCGATGCGGTGGAGGGTCACGGCACCGGGACCATGCTGGGTGATCCGATCGAGGCTCAGGCCTTGCTGGCCACCTACGGGCAGGATCGGGTGGAACTCGGAGAACCCCTGTGGCTGGGGTCGATCAAGTCGAACATGGGGCACACGCAGGCGGCGGCCGGTGTGGCCGGGGTTATCAAGATGGTGCAGGCGATGCGGCACGAGATGCTGCCGGCGACACTGCACGTGGACGTGCCAAGCCCGCATGTGGATTGGACCGCGGGGTCGGTTCGGCTGCTGACGGAGGCGCGGCCATGGAAAGAGCACGCCGCCGGGCACGTCAGGCGTGCCGGGGTTTCGTCGTTCGGGATCAGCGGCACCAATGCGCACGTCATCATTGAAGAGACGCCCTTTGAGCAAAGCCCGCAGCACGCCGCAGGCGCGGCCGGCGTGCCGGTGGTCCCCTGGGTAGTGTCCGCGAAGTCCACTGCGGCGCTAGGGAATCAGGCGGCCCGGCTGGCCGAGCATGTGAACGCCCATCCGGAGCTCGGCGTCGCCGACGTCGCGTGGACGCTGGCTGGCCGCGCGACCTTTGAGCACCGGGCGGTGGTCATCGGTAGCGATCGGGAGGAGCTGCTGGTCGGACTGGGCGAGCTTGCTCGAGATGACCCGGCCGCCACGATAATCCGCGGTGCCGCCGCGCCCGCGGGCAAGAACGTCTTCGTCTTTCCCGGCCAGGGCTCGCAGTGGCTCGGCATGGGCATCGAAATGCTCGACATTTCACGGGCATTCGCTGGGCAGATCGAAGCGTGCGCCGAAGCCTTCGCCGAATTCGTCGACTGGTCGTTGACCGATGTCCTGCGTGGCGCTCCAGGTGCCCCCGGGATGGACCGCGTCGATGTGGTGCAGCCGGTGCTGTTTGCGGTCATGGTGTCGCTGGCCGAGTTGTGGAAGTCGGTCGGTGTGCATCCCGATGCCGTGATCGGTCATTCGCAGGGTGAGATCGCCGCCGCCCATGTCGCAGGCGCGCTGTCATTGCGGGATGCCGCGAAGGTAGTGACGTTGCGCAGCAAGTTGTTGCGGTCACTCGCCGCTCCTGGTGGCATGGTGTCGATCGCATGCGGCGTCGACCGGGTGCGGGAACTGTTGGCGGCCTATGGGAATCGGCTTGGCATTGCCGCCGTCAACGGCGGCTCGGCGGTGGTGGTGTCGGGCGAGGTCGCCGCGCTGGAGGAACTCATGGCCTTCTGTGCCGATTTGGACCTGCGCACCCGGCGGATCGACGTCGACTACGCCTCGCATTCGGTTGAGGTCGAGGCGATACACGGCGAGCTCGTCGAAGCACTGGCCGACATCGAGCCGCAGTCCTCGCGTACCGCGTTCTTCTCGACGGTCACCGGAAGCCGTTTGAACACAGCAGGTTTGGATGCCACATACTGGTATCGCAACATTCGTCAGACTGTGCAGTTCGACCAGGCCGTGCGCAGCGCGTGCGAGCAGGGCTACCGCACGTTCATCGAATCCAGTCCGCATCCCGCGTTGATCGCCGGGATCGAGGCCACCTTCAGCGATTGCGCCAAAGGCGGCGACAGCAATGACACCGCACCGATTGTCGTGCCCACGCTGGGTCGCGATGACGGCGGGCTGCAGCGGTTCCTGACGTCGGCCGCCACTGCGTTCGTCGCGGGTGTGGACGTGGACTGGCGCGGAATGCTGGACGGGGCCGGATTCGTCGAGCTTCCGACGTATGCTTTTGAGCGGCGCCGCTTTTGGCTGTCCGCTGAGGCGGTAGCCGCAGATGCCGCCGGTCTGGGACTGGTGACCACCGACCACGCCTTGTTGGGCGCCGTGGTCGACGTGCCGGCATCGGGCTGGGTGGCCATGACGGGCCGATTGTCGCCGTGCATCCAGGGCTGGCTGCATGATCACACCGTGTCGGGTGTGGCGATCTTCCCGGGCACAGGCTTCGTGGAGTTGGCGATCCGTGCCGGCGACGAGGTCGGCTGCCCGGTGGTCGACGAGTTGACGTTGCAGGCGCCATTATTGCTGCCGGATTCGGGATCGGTTGCGGTGCAAGTGGTCGTGGGCCCCGCGAACGAGTCCGGTCAGCGTGGTGTCTCGGTGTTCTCCCGGACGGATGTCAGCTCCGGCTGGGTGTGCCACGCCGAAGGTGCGCTGAGCGCAGGATCAACTGAACGCCCCGAGCCGATTGAGCCCGCAGCGGACCTGTCGGTGTGGCCGCCGACAGACGCGGTCAAGGTGGACACCGCCGACGGCTACGAACGGCTTGCCGCACGCGGATACGGCTACGGCCCGGCATTTCAGGGGTTGACCGCGGCGTGGGTCCGCGGCGACGAGGTGTTCGCGGAGGTGAATCTACCGGACGCGGCCGGCGGCGTCGGCGGTTTCGGGATGCACCCGGCGCTGCTGGACGCGGCGATGCACGCCCTGATCGTGGCCGACCAGGCTCGCAGCTCGGACTTCGCCGACGTGGTCGTGCCGTTCTCGTGGCAAGGTGTTTCCCTGCACGCCGCGGGGGCCTCGGCGGTACGGGCGCGGCTTGCACCTGCGGGTGATTCCACTGTCTCGATCGAGCTTGCCGACGGGCTGGGATTACCGGTGCTGTCGGTGCGCGCGGTGGTGGCACGGCCGGTGAGCGGGGAGCAGCTGCGGGCCTCGGTGTTGTCTCGGGCGGGTTTCGGCGCAGACCGGCTCTTCGAACTGACCTGGTCACCGGTGCCTGTTCGTTCGGGGTCAGCCCCTGATACGCCTTATGAAGTGTTCGAATCCGTCGAATCCATTGTCGGCATAAATGATCCGGTAACACAAAGCCATCAGCGCACACACCTGGCGCTGAGTGCCGTGCAGTCGTGGTTGACCGAGCGCGACTCGGGTGTGTTGGTGGTGGCCACCCGGGGCGCGACGGGCCTGGCGGGAGAGAACGTCACGGATCTGGCGGGTGCGGCAGTGTGGGGCCTGGTGCGGTCGGCGCAGACCGAGCATCCCGGCCGGATCGTCCTGGTCGATTCGGATGTGCCCCTCGACGCCGACGCGGTCACCGCGGTGCTGGCGGCCGGAGCGCCGCAGACATTGCTGCGGGCCGCAACGGTGTACACCCCGCGGGTGCGCGGCAACCGCGCGCTCGACGACGTGCTGGTCCCTCCGGCGGATGGGCCGTGGCGGCTGGGACTGAGCACTGCGGGCACGTTCGAGAACCTGCGGTTGGAGCCGGTTCCCAACGCCGGCGCACCGCTGGAGCCGGGCTGGGTGCGGGTGGCACTGCGCGCCGTCGCGGCGAATTTCCGCGACATCATGGTCACGCTGGGCGTGTTCACGCACGACGCGCTGCTCGGCGGCGAAGGCGCCGGCGTGGTGGTCGAAGTCGGCCCGGGAGTCACCGAATTCGCGGTCGGCGACTCGGTATACGGATTCTTCCCCGACGGTAGCGGCACCTTGGCCGCCGGTGACGTACGGCTGCTGCTGCCGAAGCCCGCGGATTGGTCCTACGCTGAAGCCGCTGCCATATCCGCCGTTTTCGCCACTGCGTACATGGCGTTCGTGGATCTGGCCGACGCCAAGCCGGGGCAGCGCGTGTTGGTGCACGCGGCGACCGGTGGCGTCGGGATGGCCGCGGTGCAGCTGGCCAGGCACCTGGGGCTGGAGGTGTTCGCCACCGCCAGCCGCGGCAAGTGGGACACGCTGCGGGCCATGGGTTTCGACGACGACCACATCTCGGATTCGCGCAGCCTGGAGTTCGAGGAGAAGTTCCGCGCAGTCAGCGGTGGCCGCGGCGTGGATATCGTCCTGGACTCGCTGGCCGGCGAATTTGTCGACGCCTCACTGCGTTTGATCTCGCCCGGTGGTGTGTTCCTGGAGATGGGCAAGACCGACATCCGCGATCCGGAGGCCATCGCCGACGAGTACCACGGGGTGCGCTACCGCGCGTTCGACCTCTTCGAACCGGGCCGTGCCCGGATGCATCAGTACATGCTGGATCTCGCCGCGCTGTTCGACGCCGGCGTCCTGCATCCGTTGCCGGTCACCACGTTCGACATCCGGCGGGCCCCCGCGGCGCTGCGGTACCTGAGCCAGGCGCGTCACGTCGGCAAGGTCGTGATGACCCTGCCCGACGGTCCCGGCGGGCTCGCGTCGGGCACCGTGCTGATCACCGGCGGGACCGGCATGGCCGGTTCGGCGCTGGCCCGGCACATGGTGGACCACCACCGCGTGCGGAGCCTGGTGTTGGTCAGCCGCCGCGGCTCGGACGCGCCGGGCTGCGACGAATTGGTCGCAGCAATGGAGGCTGCCGGTGCCACGGTGCGGGTGGTCGCCTGCGACGCATCAGACCGGTCGGCACTGGCGCGGGTGATCGCCGATATCCCTTCGGAATCGCCACTATCGGGCGTCGTTCACGCGGCGGGCGTGCTGGACGACGCGGTGGTCACCTCCCTGACCCCGGAGCGGCTCGACGCCGTGTTGCGGGCCAAGGTCGACGCGGCGTGGAACCTGCACGAGCTGACCCGCGACCTGGATCTGTCGGCGTTCGTGATGTTCTCCTCGCTGGCCGGGGTGGTGGGGTCAGCCGGGCAGGCCAACTACGGGGCGGCCAACTCGTTCCTCGACGCGCTCGCCGCGTACCGGCGCGCCCACGGCCTGCCGGCCATCTCGCTGGGGTGGGGACTGTGGGAGCAGGCCAGCGCCATGACCGGCGCACTCGGCGCAGCCGATCTGGCCCGCCTGGGCCGCGACGGCATCCTGGCGCTCTCGTCGGACGAGGCGATGGAATTGTTCGACGCCGCGCTGATCGTCGACGAACCGTTTATCGCGCCCGCCCGTATCGATGTGTCCGTGATGCGCGCGCACGCGGACGCGGTGCCACCGATGTTCGCCGACCTGCTCAATGCGCCGACACGGCGCCGCGTCGACGACTCGCTGGCCGCCGCGAAGTCGAAATCGGCTCTGGCGCAGCGCCTGCACGGTCTGCCTGAAGCCGAGCAACATGCCGTACTGTTGGACCTGGTGCGCTCGCACATCGCGACCGTGCTCGGCACCATCAGTGCCGATGCGATCGCCCCGGACAAGGCTTTCCAGGATCTGGGCTTCGACTCGTTGACGGCGATTGAGATGCGCAACCGGCTCAAAACCGCGACCGGGCTGGCGCTTTCACCCACGCTCATCTTCGACTATCCGACACCCAACGGCCTCGCCACCTATATCCGCACCGAACTCGCCGGCGTGCCGCAAGAGGTCGCTCACACCCCGGCCGTCCGCGTCACTGGCGACGATCCGATCGCGATCGTCGGCATGTCGTGTCGCTATCCCGGGCGGGGTGAACTCCCCGGACGACCTGTGGGACATGCTGATCGAAGGTCGAGACGTGGTGTCGGAGTTCCCGCGCGATCGCGGCTGGGACCTCGTCGGCATCTACAATCCGGATCCCGACGTCCCGGGCACCTGCTACACCCGGGCCGGTGGCTTCGTGGACGGTGTCGCCGACTTCGATCCAGCTTTCTTCGGGGTCGTCACCCAGCGAGGCGCTGGCGATGGACCCCCAGCAGCGAATGTTCCTCGAGTTGTCCTGGGAAGCGTTGGAACGGGCGGGATTCGAGCCCGGCAGGCTGCGGGGCAGCGCCACCGGCGTGTTCGCCGGGGTGTACGCCCAGGGCTACGGCATGGGCGCCGCGGAGGCGGTCGAGGGCTTCCGGCTGATCGGGCAGTCGTCCAGTGTCGCCTCGGGGCGGGTGTCGTATGTGCTGGGGTTGGAGGGGCCGGCGGTGTCGCTGGACACGGCGTGTTCGTCGTCGTTGGTGGCGTTGCACATGGCGGTGCAGTCGCTGCGCTCCGGCGAGTGCGACCTGGCCCTGGCCGGCGGCGTCACCGTCAACGCCACACCCGACATCTTCGTCGAGTTCAGCCGCATGCGCGGTCTGTCCGCCGGACGGCCGGTGCAAGGCGTACGCGGGTGCCGCCGACGGCACCGGATTCTCCGAGGGTGGCGGCATGCTGGTGGTGGAGCGGTTGTCGGATGCGCAGCGGCTGGGGCATCCGGTGTTGGCGTTGGTGCGGGGTTCGGCGTTCAATCAGGATGGTGCGTCCAACGGGCTGACCGCGCCCAATGGGCCGTCGCAGCAGCGCGTGCTGCGGGCCGCGCTGGCCAATGCGGGATTGAGCGCGGCCGAGGTCGACGTGGTCGAGGGCCACGGCACCGGCACGATGTTGGGCGACCCGATTGAGGCCCAGGCGCTGCTCGCCACCTATGGGCAAGACCGCAGCGAGCCGCTGTGGTTGGGGTCGATCAAGTCGAACATGGGTCACGCGCAGGCCGCGGCCGGTGTCGCGGGTGTGATCAAGATGGTCTTGGCGATGCGCCACGAGTTGTTGCCGGCGACGTTGCATGTCGATCGAACCGAGCCCGCACGTGGACTGGTCGGCGGGGTCGGTGTCGCTGCTCACCGAGGCGCGGCCGTGGCCGGCGCAGGGCCGGCTTCGACGGGCCGGGGTGTCCTCGTTCGGGATCAGTGGCACCAATGCGCACGTGATCGTGGAGGCGGCGCCGCCGGCGCAGGTCGTGCAGAGTCCCAGACCCAGACCGCCGGTGCTGCCGTGGGTGGTCTCGGCGAAGTCGGCGACGGCGTTGCGGGTCGCAGGCGGCGCGCCTGGCCGCTCATGTGCGGGCCCGCGGCGAGCTTGATGTTGCCGATGTGGGGTGGTCGTTGGCGGGCCGGTCGGCGTTCGACCATCGCGCGGTGGTGGTCGGTGCCGATCGAGATCGGTTGCTGGCCGGGCTCGATGAGTTGGCCAGCGATGACATGGCCGGCTCGGTCATCCGCGGCACCGCAACGTCGGCCGGCAAGACCGTCTTCGTCTTTCCCGGCCAAGGCTCCCAACTGCTCGGCATGGGTATGGGCCTGCACGCCGGATACCCGGTATTCGCCGAGGCCTTTGACGCCGTCGTGGCCGAACTCGACCGCCACCTGCTGCGCCCCCTGCGCGAAGTGATGTGGGGCCACGAGCGAGAACCTGCTGAACACCACCGAATTCGCACAGCCTGCGCTGTTCGCGGTCGAGGTGGCGCTGTTCCGGCTCCTCGAGTCCTGGGGTGTGCGGCCCGACTTCGTGATGGGCCACTCGGTCGGCGAACTGTCGGCCGCGCACGTCGCCGGCGTCCTGTCGCTGGAAAACGCCGCGGTGCTGGTGGCCGCCCGCGGCCGTTTCATGCAGGCTCTGCCGACGGGCGGGGCGATGTTCGCCGTGCAGGCCACCGAAGAGGAAGTGCGACCCGTGCTGGGCGCCGAGGTCGGCATCGCCGCGGTCAACGGACCGGCCTCCGTAGTGATTTCGGGTGCCGAAGACGATGTGGTCGCGGTGGCTGACCGGTTCCGCAGCAACGGCCGCCGTGTCCGCCGACTGGCCGTCTCGCATGCCTTCCACTCACCGTTGATGGACCCGATGATCGACGAGTTCGGGGCGGTCGCCGCCGGGCTCGCCACCGCTGCGGCCACCATTCCGATCATTTCCAACGTGACGGGGCAATTGGCCGGCAGACGATTTCGCGTCGGCGTCCTACTGGAAGCGCCACATCCGCGAAGCGGTCCGGTTCGACGACAGCATCCGCTTCGCACATTCCGCCGGGGCGACCCGCTTCCTGGAACTCGGTCCCAGCGGCGGCCTCACGACGGCGATCGAAGAATCGCTCCCCGACGCGGTCGTGTTCACGACGTCGGTGATTCGCAAGGATCGCCCCGAGCCGGTGACGCTGACCGACGCGGTCGCGCAACAGTTCGTCGCCGGCATGGATGTCGACTGGCGCGGTGTGATCGGAGCGGCCAACTTCGTCGAATTGCCCACGTATGCCTTTGAGCGGCGGCGGTTCTGGCTCTCCGGTGGCGGCGGGGCCACCGATGCCGCCGGCCTGGGGCTGGGCGTCAGCGAGCATGCGCTGCTGGGCGCGGTGGTCGAGTTGCCGGCATCGGGCGGGGTGGTGCTGACCGGCCGGCTGTCGGCCGGCGTGCAGGGCTGGCTGTCCGATCACGCCGTCGGTGGGACGGTGCTGTTCCCCGGTGCGGGATTCGTGGAGTTGGCGATCCGCGCCGGCGACGAGGTGGGCTGCGGAGTCGTCGAGGAGTTGAATCTGGCTGCGCCGCTGGTGTTGCCGGCTGAAGCTTCTGGGGGGTCGGTCGCAGTGCAGGTCGTGGTCGGTGGTCCCGACGAGTCGGGCACTCGCACGGTCTCGGTGTTTTCGCGCGCCGAGACAAGCTCCTCCTGGCTCTTGCATGCCGAGGGTGTGCTGAGTGCGGGATCGGTTGAGCCCAGCGCGGACCTGTCGGCGTGGCCGCCGGCGGGCGCCGTCCCGGTGGACATCGGCGACGGGTACCAGCGGCTGGCCGAACGTGGCTACGGGTATGGGCCCGCGTTCCGGGGTTTGACATCGATGTGGCGTCGCGGCGACGAAGTGTTCGCGGAGGTGGCCCTGCCCGCAGACGCGGGTTTGTCCGTGGCCGGATTCGGAATCCATCCGGTCATGCTGGATGCGACGTTGCACGCGGTGGTGCTGGCCTCGCAAGAAGGCGAGTTCGCCGAGGATTCGGTGTTGGTGCCGTTCTCCTGGCAGCGCGTGTCGTTGCACGCCGCGGGTGCGACGGCGGTACGGGCGCGAATCCTGCGTTCGGGTCCGGCCTCGATGTCGATCGAACTGGCCGACGGGTTGGGGCTGCCGGTGCTGTCGGTCGCGTCGATGGTGGCGCGGCCGGTCAGTGGTCTGCAGCTGCTGGCCGCGGCTTCGAACTCGGCGCCGGACCAGCTCTTCGAGGTTGTCTGGTCTGCACAGCCGTCACAAGACATACAGCCGGTATCGGTATTCCACTGGGATGCAACAGCATTGGAAACCATCGAGGTCGAGCCCACGGCGTATCTATTCCAATCGGCGCCGATGGCCGGTGATGTCGTGGGGGATGTTTACGCGGCCACCCGTGCAGCATTGGCCGCGCTGCAAACTTGCTTGGCCCGCAAAAGAGCGGCGACGCTGGTGGTCTCGACCACGGGTGCGGTCGCGTTGGCAGGGGAGGACGTCACCGATCTGGCGGGTGCGGCGGTGTGGGGTTTGGTGCGCGCGGCGCAGACCGAGCATCCCGGCCGGGTGGTGCTCGTCGATTGTGATGCGCCGCTCGATGATTCGGCGGTGGCCGCGGTGCTGGCGGTTGGTGAGCCGCAGGTGGTGCTGCGCGGCGGAACGGTCCACACCGCGCGGGTCCACGGCAACCCTATGATCGGCAGTCTGCTGATGCCGCCCGGGGAGGGGCCGTGGCGGCTGACGCATGAGCAGTCACGGCACGTTCGACGATGTTCGGTTGGAGCGCATGTCCGACGCCGATGCACCGTTGGGGCCCGGGCGGGTTCGGGTCGCGTTGTCGGCCATCGCCGCCAACTTCCGCGACGTCATGATCGCGCTGGGCCTGTACCCCGACCCGGACGCGATGATGGGCATCGAGGCGTCCGGCGTCGTGATCGAAACCGCCGCGGGAGATGGGCGTTTCGCGGTGGGCGACCGAGTCATGGGGCTGTTCCCCGAAGGCACCGGAACGGTCGCCGTGACTGACCAGCGGCTGCTGGTAAAGGCGCCGGCTGACTGGTCGCACACCGCCGCGGCGACCATCTCGGTCGTTTTCACCACCGCCTACTACGCGCTGACGGATCTGGCCGCCGTCAAGCCGGGACAACGCATACTCGTGCATGCCGCCGCGGGTGGGGTGGGGATGGCCGCGGTGCAGTTGGGCCGGCATCTGGGTTTGGAGGTGTTCGCCACGGCCAGCAAGGGCAAGTGGGGCACCTTGCGGGCCATGGGTTTTGACGACGACCACATCGCGGATTCGCGCAGTTGGAGTTCGAGGAGAAGTTCCGCGCGGTCACCGGCTGTCGTGGTTTTGATGTGGTGCTGGACTCGCTGGCCGGCGAGTTCGTGGATGCGTCGTTGCGGCTGGTGGCGCCGGGCGGGGTGTTCTTGGAGATGGGCAAGACCGACATCCGCGATCCGCAGGCCATCGCCGATGAGTACCCCGGGGTGCGCTACCGCGCCTTTGACCTCTTAGAAGCCGGAGCCGACCGCATCCAGGAGATACTCGCGGATTTGGCCGAGCTGTTCGAGACCGAGGTGCTGCGGCCGTTGCCGGTGACGACGTTCGACGTGCGGCGCGCGCCAGCGGCGTTGCGGTATTTGAGCCAGGCCCGCCATGTCGGCAAGGTCGTGATGACGATGCCCGGTGCCTGGGCGGCGGGCACGGTGTTGATCACCGGTGGCGTTGGGATGGCGGGCTCGGCGCTGGCGCGTCATGTGGTGTCTCGACACGGGGCGCGCAACCTGGTCTTGGTGAGCCGGCGTGGGCCGGAAGCGCCGGGGGCGTCGGAGTTGGTGGCCGAGTTGAGCGCGGCCGGTGCCCAGGTGCAGGTGGTGGCCTGTGATGCCACCGATCGTGCGGCGTTGGCCAAGGTGATCGCCGATATCCCGGTGCAGCATCCGCTGTCGGCGGTCATTCATGCCGCCGGGGTGCTTGACGACGCGCTGGTGTCCTCCCTGACTCCCGAGCGGATGGATGCGGTGTTGCGGGCCAAGGTCGATGCGGCGTGGAACCTGCACGAGTTGACCCGCGATCTGGATGTGTCGGCGTTTGTGCTGTTTTCGTCGTTGGCCGGGTTGGTGGGTTCCACGGGGCAGGCCAACTACGGGGCGGCCAACTCCTTCCTGGACGGACTTGGCCGTGCACCGGCGGGCCCACGGCTTGCCGGCGATCTCGCTGGGCTGGGGCCTGTGGGAGCAGGCCAGCAGCATGACCGGAGGACTGGCGACGGTCGGTTTCGCCCGCTTCGCCCGCGACGGCGTCCTGGCAATGTCGTCGGACGAGGCGCTGGAGTTGTTCGATACCGCACTCATCGTCGACGAGCCGTTCTTATTGCCGGCCCACATAGACCTCGCGGCACTGCAGGCCAAGTTCGATCAGGGCACGCTGCCGCCGATGTTCGTTGACTTGGTAAACGCGACCACCCGGCGCCGAGGTCGATGATTCGTTGGCGGCCGCGAAATCGAAATCGGCGCTGCTGCAACGCCTCGAAGGCCTGCCCGACGACGAGCAACACGCAGTATTGTTGGAGCTGGTGCGTTCTAGCATCGCCACCGTGCTGGGAAGCGCCAGCCCCGAGTCGATCGATCCCGACCAGGCGTTCCAAGAGCTGGGCTTCGATTCGCTGACCGCGGTCGAGATGCGCAACCGGCTCAAAGCCGCAACCGGACTGGCGCTGTCGCCGACGCTGATCTTCGACTACCCCAACTCCGCCGCGCTGGCCGGTTACATTCATCGCGAGCTGGTCGGGATGTCTGAGCCAGTCGCTCCGGCCGCGGTACCCGGGGAAGCCGAAATCCAGCGCGCGGTGGGATCGATCCCGGTCAAGCGTCTCCGCCAGGCGGGAGTTCTGGACCTCTTACTGGCGTTGGCGACCGAGTCCGACGGCAGTGCGGTTGGGGCTGGGGAGCAGCCGGCGGCCGGCGCGGTCCCCGACGAGAAGAACATCGCGGACATGGATCTCGACGACCTGGTCAACGCGGCGTTGCTGAACGACGACGAGTAGCCATGAGACGCGCATGAGCCGCGCCCGCGACGATGCAGAGCGGCGCAGATGAGGAAGGGTAGTCGGTGAGAATCGCGGTCACCGGGGCGAGCGGGGTACTCGGGCGTGGGCTTGCCGCCCGGTTGCTCAGCCAGGGCCACGACGTCGTCGGGCTCGCACGCCGCCGGCCCGAAAGCTGGCCGGGTACAGCCGAATTCGTCTCGGGTGACATTCGGGACGCGGCCACCGTCCAGCGCTGTGTGACTGCCGCCGACGTCGTCGCACACTGCGCGTGGGCGAAGAACCCCGGGCCCGACCAGTGCATCAGCGACCAGGTCAACATCGGGGGCACCCGCAACGTCCTCGCGGCGATGGCCAAGAACGGTTCCGGGCGCATCGTTTTCCCGTCGTCGGCGCACGTCTATGGCTGGGGCGAGGCCGCACACACCGAGCACGACGCTTGGGACCCGCTGTCTGCTGGCGGCATGCAGCAGGCCCGCGCCGAAGAGATGTTGGCGGCCTCCGACGTCGAATCGGTCGCGATTCGGTGCGCGCTCGTCGTCGGTCGTGGCGTCGACAACTGGGTGCGCCGACTGCTCGCGCTGCCGGTGTTTCCCGACGGCTCCGCCGATAGCCCCGTGCAGGTCGTGCACCTCGACGACGCGCTGCGGGTGTTGACACGGGCGGTCTTGGCCAACGGAACACCAAGTGGCCCGGTCAACCTCGCCGCACCGGGTGCTCCGACGTTTCGTCAGATCGCCGCCGCACTCGGTCGCCCGATAGTGCCGCTGGACGGCCCGATTGCCGCGCTGCTGCGGCGACGCCTGACCTCGCTCTCCGAGCTGAAGTTGGTCCAACGCGCCCCTCTGATGGACACCTCGCGGCTGAGCGAGTTGTGGGAATTCGAACCGGCATGGAACGCCGACGAATGCATCGAAGATCTGGCACTGGGCGTGCGTGGCCGGGTAACGGTGGGCAAGCGGGTCATCTCCCTGCCGTGGCGGCTGGCCACCATCGACGATCCGCCCGCCGTCGACGCGCCCGCCGACGACGGGGTGCTACCCAGACTGGTCGGCCCGGAAGGGCTCAACGGCGAATTCGACACCCCGATCGACCCTCGTTTCCCGACGTTCCTGGCCACCAACCTGTCCGAAGCGCTGCCCGGACCGTTCTCGCCGTCCTCGGCGTCGGTAACCGTTCGCGGCCTACGAACTGCCGGTGTCGGCGTCGCCGAGCGGCTGCGGCCAGGGGGGATAATCCAGCGCGAAATCGCGATGCGAATGGTGGCGGTGTTCGCCCATCGGCTGTACGGAGCGATCACAACGGCGCATTTCATGGCTGAAACGATGCCGTTCGTCAAGCCCGCGACGTTTGTCAGCAAGAGCGGGTTCTTCGGCCCCAGCGTGGCTTCCCTCCCGATCTTCGGTGACGAGCGTCCCCCGTCGGAAAAACGCTGGGCTCGAAGGCAACTGCGTACCTTCCGCAATATGGGGGTAGTCGGCGTCAATCAAATCGGCTTAAGCGCCGGTTCGCCGCAAGACACCCGGGCTTTCCTCGCCGACATCGACCGGCTTGAGCGTCTCGCAGGCGATGACCTCAGCCGCCTTGACAACAGCCGGCTCCTCAGCCTGATCCTGTTGGCACGCGATCACGTCGTGCACGGCTGGCTGCTGGCCTCGGGCTCGTTCATGCTATGCGCCGCGTTCAACCTGCTGTTGAGTGGCTTGTGCGGGCGAGATACCGCCCCGCCGGCCGGCCCGGAGTTGGTCAGCGCGCGATCGGTGCAGGCGGTGCAGCGGCTGGCGGTTGCGGCCCAACACGACCCGGACGTGCTACGCCTACTCGCCGAACCGGGGGATCGCCTTGGCAGGCTGGCCGTCGCCGCCCCGGAGTTTCACGCCGCGGTGCGCACCGAGCTGGCCCTGATCGGGCACCGCGGCCCGGCCGAGCTCGAGATGCTGTCGACCAGCTACGGCGATGATCCGGAGTTGCTTGTTCGGATGGTGACCCGGGCGATCAGCGCACCCCCGGCGCCGCGGCTGCAGCATCCGCGAATCCCGTTGCGGGCCCGCCCCGTGGCGTCGCTGTTCGTGCGGCAGTTGCGTGACCGTGAGGTGCGCCGCGACAAGATGGTGCGCGCCAACTGGGTGCTGCGCGGGCTGCTACGGGAATACGGGCGCCGGTTGACCGATGCCGGCGTCATCAATACCGCCAACGACGTGTTCTATCTATTGGTCGACGAGCTCGACGCCCTCCCGGAAGACGTGCCGGGGCTGGTGGCCCGCCGCCGGGCCGAGCAGCGCAGGCTGGAAGCCGTCGTCCCGCCGGCTGTCTTCAGCGGAAACTGGCAGCCCTCGATCGCGTCGCAGGAGGTGCTGAGCAGCGGGGGGACCCTGCACGGCGTCGGTGTCTGCGGGGGACGGGTGCGTGGCCGGGTGCGGATCGTGCGGCCCGAGACCATCGACGACCTGGAACCAGGAGAAATCCTCGTCGCCGAGGTCACCGACGTCGGCTACACCGCCGCGTTCTGCTACGCCGCGGCGGTGGTGACCGAGTTGGGCGGGCCGATGTCGCATGCGGCCGTGGTGGCTCGCGAGTTCGGCTTCCCGTGTGTGGTCGACGCCCACGGGGCCACCCGATTGTTGCCGTCCGGAGCCCTTGTCGAGGTCGACGGCACTACGGGCGAAATTCATATGCTCGAACCGGGCTTTGATCGTCCGCCGCTTCCGGCAAACGGTTGCACCCATTGATTCGAAAATAAAGAGTGAGCCGTAGCTCCGGAGTGATTTTGTGGCTTGCGGCCTGCATCGGGTCGAGGTGGCGGTCAACCCGTAGCACCGCGCCGGCGATCCCTTGCTTCCGTCGGCGCTGGCGCCCGAGTCGCGATGTCCAACGTGCACGTGGCGAGGGTTGGCAGTGCGAACGGGCGCGGCAACCCCGGTCGTGTCCGAGCCTGGAAATCGGCGGGCGGGTGGGCTTGACGTCGGCTTGGTGCCAACAGCAACGGGCCCGCTGCCTTAACATGCGAAGAATGGTGTGGTCATCCCGGGGACCTACCGCGCGGCATTGTCGAGGGCTATCGCGACGGGCAGGTACTTAACCGCTTTAGGTGCAGCGGAGACGGCCACGGTACTCTAGTGCCCGTGCTTGGGACCCCCTTTCCGGTTTTGCTACGTAAGCGCGCCAGCCTGCAGCCCGACGACGTGGCATACACGTTCATCGACTACCAGCAGGACTGGTCCGGCGTCGCCGAAAGCGTAACGTGGCCGCAGCTGTATCGGCGAGTGCGAAACGTCGCGCGCGAGCTCAGGCTTTGTGCCTCACCCGGTGACCGCGCGGTGATATTGGCGCACCAGGGGCTCGATTACATCGTTGCCTTCCTGGGCGCTTTGGAAGCCGGGATCATCGCGGTTCCGCTTTCGCCGCCGCTAGGTGGGTTCGCCGATGAGCGCATTGATTCGGTGCTGTCCGATGCGTCTCCAACTGTCGTTCTCACCACATCCTCTGTCGTAGACGACATTGCCGGGCATGTCACGCGCCGGCCCGGGAAATCCGCCCTGTCGATCATCGAGATCGATTTGCTTGACTTGGAGGCTCCGGCTCGATTCGACACCGGGGAACAGGACTATCAAAGCACTGCGTATTTGCAATATACGTCCGGATCGACCCGTCGGCCGGCCGGAGTAATGGTTTCCTATTCCAACCTTCAGGCCAATGACAAGTTTTCGATGGCCGCCTATTTTCCGCGAACCGGAGGCATTGAACCTCCGGACCACACCATTGTGTCGTGGACGCCCTTCTATCACGACTTGGGTTTGTTTATGGGCGTTTGTAAGCCGGTGCTCTCGGGATGCCGTGCGGTGCTTACCAGCCCGGCGGCTTTCCTGGAGCGCCCGGCCCGGTGGATGCAATTGCTGGCCTCCTATCCCAGCGCATCGACTGGAGCACCCAACTTCGCTTTGGACCTGGCGGCCCGCAAAACAACAGACGACGACATGGCCGGGCATGACCTCGCCAACGTGGTAGCCATCTGCCCCGGTGCCGAACGGATACGCCCCGAAACTCTCAAACGCTTCACGCAGCGATTTGCCCGCTTCAATCTTGGTGACACGGTGGTCCGGCCCACATACGGGCTCGCGGAAGCGACGTTGTATGTGGCGACCAACACAGATGGTCAACCACCAAAGGTCGTCGACTTTGAGCCCGAGAAACTCTCCGCCGGCCAGGCGCAACGGTGCGCAA
Organism: uncultured Actinomycetota bacterium; assembly: GCA_963800315.1. Lineage (GTDB taxonomy): Bacteria > Actinomycetota > Actinomycetes > Mycobacteriales > Mycobacteriaceae > Mycobacterium. Next base: position 742,315 of record CAWDAS010000013.1, on the reverse strand, counting down.
GCGGGACCGGCACAGCACTAACCGGGTATCCCGCGCTGCAAGCGCCCACCGTACGGATCGTCGATCCCGAGACCCACGCCGAGTGTGGGGACGGAACGACCGGCGAGATCTGGGTGCACGGTGGCAACGTCAGCATGGGCTATTGGCAAAAGCCTGAAGAGACCGAGCGTACCTTCGGCGCCGTGCTGGTCGAGCCGTCGGCCGGCACACCCGAAGGTCCTTGGCTGAGGACCGGGGATCTGGGCTTCATCTGCGATGGAGCGCTGTTCATCGTGGGCCGCATCAAGGATCTTCTGATCATCTATGGGCGTAACCACGCGCCCGACGACATCGAGGCGACGATCCAGGAGATAACCAGAGGCCGGGTCGCGGCGATTGCCGTTCCAAACGACGGTATGGACGAGCTTGTCGTCGTGATGGAGGTCAAGAAGCGGGGCGACTCCGACGAGGATGCGATGCGCAAGTTCGCCGACATCAAGCGTGAGGTCACCTCGGCAATCTCGAACTCGCACAACCTGCGGGTCGCGGATCTGGTACTAGTGGACCCCGGTTCGATTCCGATCACCACTAGCGGCAAAATCAGGCGATCGGTTTGTGTGGGGCGATACCAGCGAAACGAGTTCGCCCGCTTGGACTCTTAGTGTGTTTCAGCCCGCGAGCCGGGCGATTTCGACCAGCGGGCCGATTTTTCGCAGTGGTTGCACGTTCGGCGCAATACGGTCGCCGATCCGGCTCTTCCGCAATTGGAGTTCAGCTGTGGGGGTTGATTCCGGTGATGATGTCGTGTCGGTGAGCTGAGACGGGCCCCGCGGTCGGCAGAGGATGCATTCGATCGGCTCGTCGCCGTCTATTGGTCACGGTGGACCGTGCCGCGCCAGTGCACCGGGAGGGCATCGAGGGCGTCTTCGAAGCACTCCCAGATCGACTCAAGGGTGGGCGCACCCGGGGCGGCAGCGGCAATCCGGTTCTCCACAGCGTAGTTCGGCTCGTGTGGCGCATCACTGAACGGGGCAAGTGCGTTGATGGCGTCCATGACACGGCGTCGGCGGTCAGCGTAGGTCCAGGCGGTCAGCTCTTCGGGCATGATCGGCCGACCGAAGATATAGTCTTGTGCGGCATGGCGATAAGGCACCTCAAGCTTGCGATCCACTGCTTCTTCAGGTAAACCTCCCGCGAAGTACATCGGCACAATTGGCATTGACACCTCGATCGCCATATCCAGCAGCGTGGAGGTGAGCCTCTCGACACGCTGACCGGAGCGGACGTGTCGAGTTCCGTCGGCATGCACCATGGTTGACGCCCCGTGGGCGGCGGCATCGCTCTTGATTTCTTCAACCAGGCTGAAGAACTGCTGCGGATTTCGCTGATCGAAGTAGCGGATGTTGCTTAGCCCCTTACCGGCCATGGCGTCGAGAAGCCGCGAGAGATCACCAACCCAACGGGTTTCATGTTTGACGTGGGCGATCGTCGCGACCGGTGTTCCGGTCAGCCACGACGCGATTGTCGTGCCCAAAACCGACTCGATCTGCACTTGGTGGTTGCCCAGCAGTAATACGGGGCGGCCTCGAACCGCCGCTATTGCGGCAGGATCGGTGACGATGACGTGTCGGACGTAGCGCGACAGCAAGGCCCAGTGGAGAAGATCTCCGAATCCACCCTGCTGCAATCCCAACCTGTCGTAAGACCAGCGGCGCACTGGTTCCCAGTCCGTCTGCAACGACGCGTTCGCACGACATGCAACCTGGGGTGTTTGCTCGACCTCGACGGAGACTCGCTCCAGCGGCAGCGACGGACAGCTCACCTGCCCGTCAACGATATGCACCTGCGATGGGTGGATTGCGCTGTGAGCGGCGTCCGCGACGGCTTCTTTCGTCGCGATGTCGGCAATCAGCGAATCGCCTTGGCTGTCAGTGTCGTACACAACCCGCAACGTGCCCTTGAGCCAATCCTGCGCTGCTGCGCGCACCGAATCGAGCGTGACTACCCCGTGGCCCAGCCGATCACTCAACGACATCGCAGGCACCGCACGTCGCTCGGTCAGGAATGCGCGTCGCTTCGGGCCGCTAGCCTGAGCGAGAGGCCCCTTGACCAGCAGGAATTCAACAAGGCGGATGTAGGCCCACGGCTTACCGGCGATGCTGAACCATAGATCGACGATCGGCATGCGGGCATCGCCGTCATCGAACCCGACAAAGCGGGCTTCGACGTCAACTGTCCCCTCCATCGGGGCATCGCTGTAGAACCGCGACCAAATTATCCGCCGCGGAATTCCGACATGCGGGTCCGTGGCGTCCGAATATGAGTTGGCATCTGAACCGTCCGTGGTCCATACGCTCATCGCATTGTGGGGAACGATATGCAGGGCGCCGTCGAGGAGCCCCGGCTGTTGCTGGCCCTCGGGGACCTTGCACCGCTCGACTGCAAGCGTCCCGGACGAACCGGTGCGGCCTATCCGGGCGCCGTCCATGAGGGTGGCGAACGCGGGCCCGTGAAACAAGGTACCGTCGTACGGGTCGGCGAACGGCACTGTGTCTTTCAGCGGAGCCGGAGACGGCGGTGCACCTTCGTAGTGGTCCGCGGTGCCGATTACGGCCTGTGCATGCGTCTCCCAGCGCGATAACTCCGGTCTCGGCGCGTCTCGCCACACTTCCAAACGACCCTCAAAGCGTCCCGGCTCAACCGGCTCGATGACCACCCGCAGGTGCTTTGGCGAATCGACGATAACCCAGCGAACCAGCTGCAGGTCGGTGATCTCGACCACCTTGGCCGCACCCACGGCCCGGCCGGCCGCCTGCGCGAACAGGTCCAGCACCGACATCATGGGCAGCGAAGGGATGACAAACGAGGGACAGTGATCGGCGACCCAAGTGTCCCGGGCGGGATCGATGGTCGTCTCCATCGTCGTTGTCGAGGCAGCGAACGGCGTGGCGGAAGTGACGCTGAGGAGCGGGGATTCACTGTCTTGCTCACCCCCAGTGATACGCATGCCCAGGTTGGTTGCGCTGTAGATCCGTATTCCGTCAACCCACAGCGACGCATCGGCGACCGCCAAGACGCCGTCGTCGTCGCGCGCGATGCGGGTGATCTCCACCTGCGACGTGATCTGCTTGTTCGTGGGCACAACCTGACCGCGATACCGCCACGTCATCGCTTCGTGGAGCGCCACCGGCTCGAAGCGCGCGGACGGTCCAGCCTCTTTGCCCAAGCCGAGATCGAGCATCGCGAATTGTAGGAGTTGCAAAAGCATCTCGATCCCCAACGATCCGGGCTGGACCGGGTCCCGGTAGAAGTGAGCCTTGAAGAACCACTCAGCGGGATCGACATCCTTGACGCCATGCCACCTGCCCAGACCGGCGCTGCCGCCGGTGGGCCAACGGCCCGTCACTCGGTCGAGCATCAAAAGCATCGGGTCGGCCAGCCGAGCTCCCGGACCAAAGAATTCCTCCGGGCGGGTGCGCAGGTCGACGACCGGCGACTCGCAGGTCAGTTCCAACAGGTATCGCTGCTCCTCGCTGACCGGCAGCCCCACCTGCTGCTGCAACGCTTCGAGGCGAAAGTATCCGAACACCGTGTCGAACGTGTAGATGAGTCCCTCGTCCGCGGAGATTTCGCCGTCGAAGGTCACAATGATGGTTCCGCCCGCCGCGGCGATGTTGTTCAGCGAGGCCCTGATCCGCAACGTCCCGGTCGAGGGCGTGACTTCCCGGTGCTGTATCCCCGTTCCGTCGAGGTTGCGGAAGAAGAGGTCCACGTCATAGTCCAGAGGACAACCGACGTAGGCGCCCAGCCAGCCAGACGGCTGCAGCGCGATCTCCATCAGGACCGCGTTGGGCATCGTGGGTTTCCCGTTCGAGGCCTTGTTCTCGGCGAAATACCAGGCGTCGCTGGGGACGTCGTACTCCGCGACAACCTGCGCACCGGACTTCGCGGTGCCGAGTTCGCCGACCACTTCGGTGACCCGAGACATGAAGTGGTAAGGCGGACCTGGCAGTCTCGCACCCCTCCGGTGGGTATCGAACTTCTCATAGAGGGGACCAAGCGCCAGGGAATGCTTGGCAATAGCGCATGCAAGCATCGCTTTGTAGTCGAACTTGACTCCATCGGCTTCGGCGACGGCTTTGGGTTCGACATATCCTGCCAGCTCTTCGACGCCCATATCCATCGGACATCCGGGTGAGAGCCGCAGCCCCATACGCCGGCAGTGGAAAGCCGGCAATCCGTCGACGGTGCAGAGCAGATCGGCGAACAGCATGGGCTCGGGTCCGGCCAGAACCTCGCGCACGAACACTTCATAGACCAGCTCGCGTGATTGCGGCGTGACCTGACCGCGGCAGACCAATTTGTAGGTCTCGAACGGGACAGGTTCAAAGCGCCACCCGTCGCAATCCAAGGTCATGCCGAGGGCGGTCATGTAGATAGCCATCGTCTGCATCGCCGCCTCGTACATGAGCGTGCCGGGCATGCAGGGGTCGTTCTTAAAATGTCCTGCGAAGTACCATTTTTCGGGAGCGACGTGCTCGACGGCACGCAGATAACCCCGGCCCCACGGGCCGCCGGAGAAATCCAGCTGGGATACTTCGTCGACGAACAGCATGTCACCGCCCGAGATGCGCGGTGTGCGGGTGTGGCTGGCTGCGCGCTCGAAGCCTCGGCCAAACGTATGCCAGATTTCGCCCGCCGCCATCGCCTCCAGATCGGCGCGATGCAATGAGGTGCGCGACGTTTGTACCCCTGTCGATTCCACAGGGCCGCTGACGGCCTCATCCTCGGGGCGCCAGAGGATCCCGCCCGGTGCCGCCAACTCCTCGTCGGAGAAGAACCCGGCCTGGCCGTTCCGCATGGACATCCGCTCGACGCCGTCGATCGTGCAGTCGTAGTGGAAGAAGAACATACGGATGTCGCCCTGGCGTGCGTGGCCGTCCACATGGATGTCGAACCTTAGGGTGTCGCCGATCTCAGGTAAGCCACCCAGATATGTCACCTCACAGCCCAGCATGCGATACACCCGGTCGCTCTTGTTGGCGAAGTCCACACCCATCCAGGAGATCAGCATGAGGTCGGCTTGACCGGCTTCGATCATGATCCCGGCCGGCATCCGACCCTGGTGAAGCCACCAGGCGTTGGCGGTAACATCGGTTTCGGTCCACAGGGTCCCGGTGCCGCTCTTGCCCGGCTCGGCATCAATGCCGAGCAGGCGATCCGCCAGCAACAACGGAGGTTCGGGCATCCGTACCTGCCGAAGGTAGTTATCTTGCACGGCGAACGCGGGACCGTAGATGTCGGAAATCTTGCCCGAGGCATGCACGCGCAGCCCGTCCCTGTCGAGCGTGAGGCCTACCGGGGCGCGCTTGACCGTCGGTTTGGGTAGCTGTTTGTCGACGGGTCGGGCGGGTTGGACCGCATTGTAGGCACCGTTGTCGACTCCATAGTGGGTCAATGCTTTCAGATTGTTCGTCGACGGCGCCCGCTGTTGGCGCGGGAGTGCCCCCGTAGCGCCAAAACCATTGACGCCTAATTGAGCCGTCGTATCGCGGGCCGGTTGAGAGCCGAGGTCAAAACTGATCGACAGCGGCTCCGGCGGTATCTGCCCAACCAGGTCTACGCCCAGCGGCACCCGCTCCCATGCCTCGGTAATTTTGGGCAGGGCGGGTGGAACCGGAAGGCGATTCCCTGGCATCGTTGGATCAGCTCCCGTACGGATACAATTCGACGCGCTTGAGGCTGGCAACCAAGAGATTCTCGGCGTCGACGAGGTCGAGGTCGCAGACCGCTCGGTTGTTGCTGACGTCACCGTTGGAGAGCACGCACCGAAGTCCGTCGCCCAGCGCACCGGCTCGGTAAGGTACCACCTCGCCCACCTTCAGCGGCAGCACGGTGCGGCCGAGCTGTTCAAAGCTCCAGACCAATGCAAGCTGGAGACAGCCGTCGAGCGCTGCCGGATCCGTCGCCCAGCCTTCGCCCCGCCAGCCTGCTGCCGTCGCACCGTACAAGGATGCCGTAGCGCTTGTGTCCCCGCAGTCCACGCTTTCGAGTACCTGGAACGCGGGGCCGTGGAAGAGTGCGCCACTGCGGTAGCAGGTGTCGCGGTTCAGCCGGCGACCGCGCAGTGCTGCCGTCGAGACGCTCGGCACGACGGCTGCGCCCGAACCCGTTTCGACTGTCGCGGAGTAATAGGCGGCTGATTCCGAGCTATCGGTCAACGTGCACGTCAGCCGCTCCGGCTGATCTTCCACCGGCGCGCAGCGCACCATCATCGGGTCACCATGTTTTTCGAAGTCATGCAACGTCACGCCTCGAAGCACTTTGAGGTCGAGAAGACGGTCCACGCGTTGCTCGGGCCGGCATGCTTCCGCCATTCGCACAAACCACTCCAGGGCTTGCACGACGGGTAGTACGACGTTGCCCTCGATGCGGTGATCGAGCAGGTATGGCTGCCGCGCCAGATGGGCCACTACGCGCGCAACCCGGCCTCCGATGGGCATCGGATGCGTTGGGGGGCGAGCTAATACGCCGCCTCCAAGGGTCACCTCGAGGCTGTCGGTAGCACCGTCCAGGACCTCCGAGACGAATGCCTGTGCGCCGTCTGCAAGCGGGATCAACGAGATGCCCCGGGCCTCGAACATCGCCTTGAGGCCGGGCGTCACCATGCCGGAGTCCCATGGTCCCCAGCCCAGCGCCCGAAAAAGACAGGCTGGCCCGCGCCGTGTCTGTTCTGCCAACGCCACCTTGTTAAGTACCTCGTTGGCCATGGCGTAGTCGCTTTGGCCGACGTTGCCGCTGCGCGCGGCCACCGATGAAAAAAGGCAGACAAGCTTCAGTGCATCGGTGGCCGTTGCGTCCAACAGTGCACAAAGACCGCCGACTTTCGTCTCGAAGACGCGATCAAATTCGTCGAGAGTCTTCTTATGCAAAGGGGCATCGGCCAATACACCGGCGCCGTGGACCAACCCCGTGATGGGCCCGAATTCGGTCCGCGCACTGTCGAGCAGAGCGCCGAGTTGGGAAGAATTGCGCACGTCAGCCGCGGCATAGCGGACGCGGGAGCCGGCGGCGGTCAGGGCGGCCAGGGTCGCGCGCACCTCGCGATCAGCCATGATGCGTTGCGACTGTTGTTCCAGCTGCCTTGGTGTCGGCTTAAGCCCTTGTGCCGCAGCATTGGCGACCAGCGCCCGCTTGAGTTCGGCATCGGTTGTCAGCCCGCGCGCCTCAGGCGGTTCATCCCCGAGTTCGGTACGTCCGATCAGGATGAAGCTGGCCTGTGTCTCCTTTGCCAGGGCGATTATTGACGCGGCCGTGACTCCACGGCCTCCACCCGACACGACGATCACGTCACGACGATCGATGCGAGGTGTGCGCGTGGTGACCGGCCTCGCGTCCGCGACGATCGTGACCCGGCCGTGCGGGCTGCCCAGACCGACTTCCAGTTCCGCCCCCCCGGCCAATATCTCCTGAGCGAGGTGTTCGGCGATGCCAACCACAGACTGCTGTTCGACTGCGATGTCGATCGCTTTGACCTGCCCCTTCGGCCACTCTTGTGCGACCGTCTTGGTGAGGGCAGCGATGCCGCCGGCCCAGGCACGCGGGCCGGGGTCACTGAGCAGGCCGAAGGTACCGCCAGTGTCTTGAACCGTAACGAAGACACCGCCACGTTCCTGGAACCGCTCCGCGACGCGTTGGGTATCTGCGAAGACCGCCCGGTTGACGCCCAGCGTGGCTTCACGGCCCGCTGTTCGGCGCAGACCGCCGAGGTGGATCACCGCCTCGGCCTCGGCGCTGGGCTCGGTCACAACCATGGCGCCAATGCCGTGTGTGCGCAGGATTGCGGCCAAGGCATCGGCGATGCCGTCGTGGGCTGTGACAATCTCGACGTTGGCGGCGCTATATAGACCTGGCATTCCCATCCCGCTAGCCGGAGCAGCGATCGCGCGCACCGCGTAGCGGGCGATCGCTGCTCCGGCTAACTCAAAAGGGAGACGGCCACCTACCGGGGTGCCGTTGTGCACGGGCGGGGTGGTGAGGTTTTGCAGGTAGTCGACGATTTCTTGCAGAGTCACCAAGGTGGCCATGGTGGCAGTCTCGACGTCGGGTAGGGCCGGGATCCGTTCTTGGACTGCGGCAAGGATTTCCACACGTTTGATCGAGTCGATGCCCAGGTCGGCTTCCAGTGCCATTGACAGCTCGAGTATCTCGACGGGGTAACCCGTTTTATCGGCAACGACATCGAGCATCTGGGCGACCAGATCCGCGTCGACAACCGATACCGCTGCGGGCGCGGCGACTGCCACTGCCGGTGCCGGCGTGTCGGAAGTGCCGTTGTGCACGGGCGGGGTGGTGAGGTTTTGCAGGTAGTCGACGATTTCTTGCAGAGTCACCAAGGTGGCCATGGTGGCGGTCTCGACGTCGGGTAGGGCCGGGATCCGTTCTTGGACTGCGGCAAGGATTTCCACACGTTTGATCGAGTCGATGCCCAGGTCGGCTTCCAGTGCCATTGACAGCTCGAGTATCTCGACGGGGTAACCGGTTTTATCGGCAACGACATCGAGCATCTGGGCGACCAGATCCGCGTCGACAACCGATACCGCCGCGGGCGCGGCGACTGCCACTGCCGGTGCCGGCGTGTCGGAAGTGCCGTTGTGCACGGGCGGAACCGTCGGCGGTGCGGGCGTTGCCGGATTTCCGTTGGGGATGACTTCGGGTCCGGCGGGCGGTGAAGCCACCGCGGCCCGCGACACCAGAGCTTCTAGCAGTCCTTGTAGGTGGTCGACGGTCTCCCGCAAGCTCCCCACCGCAGCGACCATCTCCGCTATCACGTCGGTATCGGTTCCGGGCACGCCCGAGGACGGTGCGATAGGTGGCGGAGGCGCCATAGTTACAGCTACGGGCGGAGAAGGAATTGCCGCGGTGGCAGACGCGCCGACACTAGCAGCATTGCCACTGGGCACAACCGGCGTGGACCGTGAGGGTGTCACCGGCGCGACGCTCGGCACTACCGGAACCGGCGCGAAAGGTTCGACAGCAGACGCCGTCGTGTTTGCGTGGGCTACAAATGCGATTGATTCTGATGGCGCCAATTTGGACTCCGATTCGGTCCTTCCCCCGCAAGCGGGAGTGCCCCCAGTCCGTTGTGGTGACTGCGGTCAGTCGATGTCGCGATATCGGTTGGCCGTTGCAGCGGCTCGTCGCTTGTCTGCGGCTTTCCGTAGTTGGATCCATTGATCTTTAGGGTCAGCTTCTGCTGCTTACGAGTACGCGGGTCGTCACCAAGGCGGTAGTCAGCCCAAAGGCCCTCGAACTTCATCGGGACGCCGGCTGCCACGAGTTGGGCTAGCCCTGTCCAAAGCGACCGAATGCCGTTTCTGCCCTTGACGTCCAGGGATACCGCGGAATGTTCCTCACCGGCGAGACACTTGCCGACCAGATTTGTCAGCACGCTGCCGGGGCCGACCTCGACGAATGTGCGTGCACCAGCCCGCCACATTGCCTGAATCTGTTCGGCGAACCGCACGGGCTGAGCGATCTGTTCGGCAAGCGTCGTCCGTATGGTTTGCGTGTCGCCGCCATAAGGCTGCGCTGTCGCGTTGGCGTAGACAGGAATCTCCGGCGCGCCAAATGGGATAGCTGCGAGGAACGAGGCGAATGGAACCGTTGCGGGACGAACGATCTCGGAATGAAATGCGGTAGCGACATCAAGGCGTCGCGCATTCATGCCCACCGCGCTAAATCGCTGTGTCGCGTCAGCTACGGCTGCGGTGTCGCCGGACACCACAACCTGGTTGGGAGCGTTGTGGTTGGCGATGACCACCGAAAGGCCCCATCCTTCGATGAGCCTGCGGACCTCCTCGACAGTTGCCGGCACCGCGCACATCGCTCCGTCACTGGAGGTCGCCGCTTCGGCCATCAGCGCACCGCGTTTGCGTGCGATCCGAAGCGCAACGTCTTCGCTGAAAACACCAGCGGCATGCAGCGCGATGACCTCGCCGAAGCTGTGTCCACCGACGGCAACGGGCGCAATGCCAAGAACACGGATTATGGAAAGCAGACTCAAGCTATGGGCCCCGATGCCCGGTTGTGCCCACTCGGTCGTTGTCAATTCAGCCGCTTGCAGCGCACGCTCGTCATCGGTGAATGCCGTCTTTGGCCAGACAACCTTATGCAGGTCGCGATCGGTGTTCAACTGGTCTGCACGGGCAAGTTCCCATGGCGACAGTGCCGGCTCGTAGAGCTGCGGGATGTCAGCGCCCATGCCGACGTACTGGCTGCCCTGTCCCGGAAACAACAGTGCGACTGGCCCCGGGTGTTGTGCTGAATAGTAGTAACCTGTTGGCGAGCTGAAAGATGTTGCAGAATAGGATGTTTCGAGTTTCGCTGCGAGTGAATCGAGCTTTGTGCGCAAGTCCGAAACGCTGTCCGCGACGATAGCCAGGCGGTGCGGCTGGGTAGCGTCGTACGCGGACTGTGTGCTGCGTGCTATGTAGCTGAGCATGTCGGGACTGTCAACGAGTGATGCAGACAGACGGGCGGCTTGATCGGAAAGTGCCGGTGCGGATGGCGCACCGAGCACTATCAGCTCGGAATCCCAGGAGCGGTATCGCCACGCGCGCTTGCCGGTACCCGTGTACTCCTCGACCGTGAGGTGAAAGTTTGTGCCGCCGAAGCCGAACGAGCTGACCGAAGCACGCCGTGGAACGCCCTTGTCGGCCAACCACGGCTTCTTCTGCGTCGAAAGGTAGAACGGTGATTTCTCTATCTCGAGGCGGGGGTTGGGTCGATCGACTTTGATGGTTGGCGGCAAGGTCTTGTGGTGGAGCGCCATCACAGCCTTGAAGAGGCCGGACGCCCCCGCCGCGCCCTTGGTGTGTCCGACCTGAGACTTGACTGAGCCAAGTGCGCACCACTGCGGGTCTTCACGCCCTGATGCTAGGAAGACCTCGCGCAGTGCGGAGAACTCGGCAACATCACCGGCTTTGGTGCCTGTGCCGTGTGCTTCGACGAGCCCGACCGTTTCGGGACCGTAACCGGCAGCGGCATAGGCGCGACGAAGGGCTTTGGCCTGACCGGCCGGACTTGGTGCATAGATGCTCTTTGCCCGGCCATCCGAAGACGTCCCAATTCCTCGAATTACCGCGTAGATCTGGTCGCCATCGCGCTCGGCGTCATCGAGACGCTTGAGCGCGAACATGGCCAGCCCTTCACCCAGCATGGTGCCGTCCGATTGGTTGGAAAAGGGACGGCAGTCGCCAGTGGGCGACAGCGCGGTAACCGTGGCGAAGCACATGAACATGGAGATGTCATTGCAGGCGTCGACTCCACCGGTGATCACCATGTCTGATTCGCCGAGATACAGCTCATGGAGCCCAACTTCAAGAGCGGCTAGGGAGCTTGCACACGCCGCGTCGATGACACAGTTCGTACCCCCGAGATCGAAGCGGTTGGCGATTCGCCCGGCGATAACGTTGCCGAGAAGTCCGGGAAAGGTGTTCTCCTGCCAAGGGGTGTAGCTAGACATCGCGCGCTCACTGAACCCCGCGATCTCACGTTCGGACAGACCGGCAGCGCGGAGCGTCCGTTCCCAGACCGGCCGTTGCAGGCGGCCGCTCATATGGTTGAGTAATTCGGTGGCGCCGGCCGCGCCGAGTACCACGCTGACGCGCTCACGATCAATGTGAGAGAAATCGCCGCCTGCGGCGTCCTCCAAAACTTGCTGTGCAACCATCAGCGCAAGCAATTGGGCGGTGTCAGTCGCGGGCAGGACGTTCGGTGGAATTCCGAAGTCCATTGGCGAGAAGTCAACATCGGGCAAGAATCCACCGCGGCGGACGTATACCTTGTCCGGCGTGTCCGGAGTGGGGTCGTAGTAGTCGTCAATGCGCCAGTGTGACGGGGGCACCTCGGAGAACAGGTCAATGCCATCGACGATATTGCGCCAGAAGCTTTCGGCTTCCGGAGACCCTGGAAGCAGAGCGCTTACGCCGACAACGGCGACAGGAGGATGTTTGGACGCCATAGTTCTCCTCTGTGCATTGTCCCCTCGAAAACATCGTGGCGAAGCGGCTCCATATCCAAGACTGGCCGTCCAGAATTGCTGCATCGACCAGCCGAGAGACAGGTCGAGCGCTCGCCGGGACCCCTATACTAGCCCGCCCCGGCGCTGAGCAGAGCGCCCCGACAAGACGTCGGCAGAGCGCCGCCGTCCGCACTGACGATTGACAGTACGGGATGGATTGGTTTAGCACAGGGTGTCTCCCGATGCGGCAGGTTTCATGGTTACCGGGCCCGCGAGCCGCGTCGGCGCGCACAAGGGCGACTGCGCTGGTGCAACAGCGGGACGGCATGTCGCGGTGCTTTGGCTGACGGCAGGATTGGGGTTGTTGGCTTTCCAAGCCATTGCTGACTATCCCGCTTGCAATTTTCGCAGAATTCGGGGCACATAATGCAAACGCGCGAAAACTACATCCACCTAATAGTCCCGTGTGCTGCGATACGTCACATCAACGCTGTTGCGCACAATTAGGCGTCCCACGTACCGGATCTGTCGTGACCGCAAAAGCCGAGCGAACATACGAATGGGCCAAGGATGCTCTACGCGGCGCAAATCCGCAGCTCGGTGGCCCGCAACCTTCCCAGCGCGGCGCTGTGAGCCAACTGAGGAGGATCTTAGGTAAAGCCACCTTTTTACCAGGATTCAGAACCCTATAAGAACAGCTGGCGAGGAGTGTAATGGAATGCACTCGCCGGAACGGGTACCCCGCATGCGCGGGCCTGCTGCGCCCGGCTGATTTGGGCGGCACCTTCGAGCAGATTGAGCGCCACTTGGTCGACATTGCGGTGCTCACACTGCTCCAGATAACTACCTGCCACCCAGCTGTTGAAGGCTCCCATGGATGGACCGCACCAGATCTGGTAGTCCAGGACTCGATCGGGGTCGCCGTCGATCGCCCACCGGCTTGATTTGCCGAGGTACCAGCGGAACACCAGCGCCATCTGATACTTCGGGTCCCGAGTCGCGAGTTCGAGTACCACAGGGTCGCGCTGTTCCCAGTACTGCCGCGTCTCAGCCCAGACTTCGTCGACGCCCTTGCCAAGAATCTTCTCCAGCTCCGCGCCGTGTTCGTTCACGACGGCACCCAGGTTTGGGTTGCCGGCGTACCACTCGTAGAGCTTCCTCGCGCGTGGGCCGAACATCGAGCCGTGCTTGAGTACCTGCAGCTTCACTCCCATCTCGAACATGTCCGCGGCGGGGGCCATCATCACGTCCGCCACTCCGGCTTTAGCGAGCATTCCGCGCGCGCGGGGGGACAATCCTGACTCGACACATGCCTGGTTGATCGAGCCGGTCAGCACGTATGCAGCGCCCATCGCGAACGCGCCGGCGACAGACTGCGGCGTACTGAGACCGCCGCCGGCACCGACACGCACGCGACAGTTCAGGCCGTGCCGCTGCGCCAGCTTGTCGCGCAGCAACACGATTTCTGAGAAGAGTGCCGGCAGCGGACGGTTGTCGGTGTGTCCGCCGCTGTCGGCCTCGACCGTGATGTCTTCTGCCACCGGCACGTGTCGGGAAAGCTCGGCTTCTCGCGCGGTCAGCTTGCCGGACGCTTCGAGCGCCGAGACCAAAGCTGCCGGCGCAGGTTCCATGAACATGCGAGCGACCTCGGGGCGGGAAACCTTCGCCATCACATGGTTCTTGCGGATGATGGCGCCAGCCGGATCGGTCGACAGGCCCGCTAAAGCGTAGTGGACGACCGCAGGAGTAAGTTTCATGAACGCCGATGCCTCGACCATGCGGACGTCTCGTGCGATGAATAGCTCGGCGACACGCGACTCGAGTGAAACCTCGTTGGGCGAGTGGATCAGATTCGCGCCCCATGCAAGTCCGGTTTTGCCCGCCAACCTCGCCTGGATGTCGGCCAGTCCCCGTTCCACGTTGGCGTACGAGAGGCCGGCTGCGCCGAAGAAGCCCAGCATGCCGGCTTCGGCCATTGCCACCACCAACGTTGGTGTCGCAATACCATTAGCCATGGCGCCGGTGACATAAGGAAAACGGAGTCCCCAGGCCTCGCAGAACTGGCGGTCACCCAACCACTCCGGGTACATCGGGGGCAGCGTCCCCACCAGGGATATCTCGGAAGCGCCGGCGCCCACCAACTCACCTCCCATAGCAAGGCCCAGCTGCCCGCTAGCCACCTCGCGGACCACGTGAACCGGGTGGCGCACGTATTGAAGGATGTGGGCGATGTCTTCGGGGGCAAATGCGGCGGGCGCAGTCCTCGGACGCCACCCACCCAAAACCGGGCTTACCCCCGACTCGGTGGGAAGCTCTACGGCGGCGGCCGGTTGCTTATTCACTGCCAATTCCCCTCGATAACCGGTATCGACGTGTATTGCCCAGGTGGCTGGACGCCTTAACTGCAGAAATCTGCACGAGTTTCTCTACAACCACCATTATGCGGATATCGAGCTTACGGTCTCATCTGGCCTCATCCCGAGATCTTGCCGAGAATGTGGTTGGTAATTGCCGGCGCGGATTGGACGCAAAAGACACGTACCAGCGTTTGCGGCACGACCACCACGGTTGGGTGCTGGCCTCGGGCTCCTTCGTGCTGTGCGCGGCGTTCAACGTGTTGCTGCGCGGTCTGGCCGGGCGAGACGTGGCCGCACCGGCCGGACCGGAATTGGTGAGCGCGCGTGCAGCGGCTGGTCCACGCGGCGCGATGTGACCCGGACGTGACTTGCCTGCTGGAAGAAAGCGGTGCGCGTCTTGACGCGCTGGCGGCGAAGGCGCCGGAGTTTCACGCCGCGGTGCTCGCCGAGTTGGCCCTGATCGGCCACCGGGGTCCCGCGGAGCTCGAGATGACGTCGACCAGCTACGCGGACGACCCCGAATTGCTGGTCCGGATGGTGGCCAGGGCGATGAGCGCACCCGCGGCGCCCCAGCCACGGCAGCCGCGGATTCCGTGGTGGGCCCGGCCCGTGGCGGCACTGGCCGCCCGCCCGCTTCGCGACCGTGAAGTCCGCCGCGACAAAGTGGTCCGCGCCAACTGGGTGCTGCGTGGTCTGCTGCGGGAATACGGGCGCCGGCTGGCCGAGGGTGGGGTCTTCGACACCGCCGACGACGTGTTCTATCTCTTGGTCGACGAACTCGATGCACTTCCGGCGGACGTGTCGGCCCGGGTGGCGCGGCGCCGAGCAGAGCACCGCAGGCTCGCGAGTGTCGTTCCGCCGACGGTGTTCAGCGGAAGCTGGCAGCTTTCGGCGGCGTCGTCTCCGGCCCTGGTCAGCGGGCAGACCCTGCGCGGGGTCGGTGTCTGCGGGGGACGGGTACGCGGGCGGGTGCGCATCGTGCGCCCCGAGACGATCGACGACCTGCAACCCGGCGAAATCCTGGTCGCCGAGGTCACCGACGTCGGATACACCGCCGCGTTCTGCTACGCCGCGGCCGTGGTGACCGAGCTGGGTGGGCCGATGTCGCACGCGGCCGTGGTGGCCCGCGAGTTCGGCTTCCCGTGCGTGGTCGACGCCCAGGGGGCCACCCGCGTGCTGCCGTCGGGTGCACTTGTCGAGGTAGACGGCGCTTCGGGCGAAATCCACGTGCTTGAAGTGGCGTCCTAAGTCAACGCGCGGCGTCCGGCGGAGGGCTGACGTACAGTTGGGCCGTATCAGTTAAATGGCCTAAGTAAAGCAAGAAGGGGTTCGGATGGCCCGCACCGAGAACGACACCTGGGATCTGGCGTCCAGCGTGGGCGCGACAGCAACGGCGGTCGCCGCGTCGCGCGCGATGGCTTCGCAGGGCCCGGATCCGCTGCTCGACGACCCGTGGGCGGAGCCGCTCGTGCGCGCCGTGGGCATCGAAGTGTTCGTCAAACTCATCGACGGCGAGCTGCACGGCACCGACGGTCGCCCGCTCAACCGTCGCGCCATGGACGAACAGATCACCGTGCGCACCCGCTTCTTCGACAACTTCTTCATCGACGCGACCGGTGCGGGCATCCGCCAGGCCGTCATCCTGGCTTCGGGCCTGGACACCCGGGCCTACCGACTGCCGTGGCCCGCGGAAACGGTGGTTTACGAGATCGACCAGCCCGAGGTCATCGACTTCAAGACGCGGACGCTGGCCGGCCTGGGCGCCGAGCCGACCGCGCGGCGCCGCACCGTGGCGACCGACCTGCGTGACGACTGGCCCTCGGCGTTGACGGCGGCCGGATTCGACCCCCGGCAGCCGACCGCGTGGAGCGCCGAAGGCCTGCTGGTCTACCTGCCGCCGGACGCGCAGGATCGCTTGTTCGACAACATCTTCGCCCTCTCGGCTCCGGGCAGCAGGATCGCTACCGAACACTTGGACCTGCGTCGCATCCCGGAAGACTGGGCCCAAAAGCTCACCGAGCGAGCCCGTCGCGTCGGCTCCAACATCAACCTCGCCGAGCTGTTTTACACGGGCGAACGCAACACCGCCGCCGAATACCTCGGTGCGCACGGCTGGCAGGTCGACATCAAGACAACCGAGCAGTCCTATGCCGCGCACGGATTCGAGGTACCCGACAACGAGGTGACCTCGTTCGGCGACGCCTCCGGATATCTGACGGCCATCCTGGGTTAGGGCGGCCGGCGGCGCATTTGACCGCGGCCCGGGAATTTCGCCTTCACGCTGCGGACGACAGCCGCACCGGATACAAATAGCTGTCGTCGACGTCCTGCTCGACCTGGCCCGAAAAATGGACGCCGCTGTCAAGGACGGCTTGCCGAGCTAGCGATCGGTCGGCCGGAATCTCACAGCGGCCAGCCGTTGGGCTCGGACGCGTAACGAAACGCGGGCGCGGGAGGTAGCGGCCGGCGTTCGTCGATCGAGATCGCATCGAGGATGAGCGCGACGTAGCGTCGCCAACCCTCGCTGGCCGAATCCATCGTCGACAGCACGCTATACAGCATCGCGATCAGGCGTGGCAAGTCTTCGGCGACCAGGTCGGCCCGGACCCGCCCAGCCTCCTGGCCCCGGCGGACCAAATCCGTGAGCGCGTGATTCAGCGCGATCGAGATGTCCGGAGTGAGCGATCCCGACCGGTGCGCCGCGCTCAGCAGGTTGCGTTCGCGGGCGCCGAGCGAGATCGCCGCCTCGATGAGTTGGGCCAGACCGCGCACCGGATCATCATTCCGGCGGGCGTCTTCGATCACCGGGGTGAGGTCCTCGGCGATGCTTTGATCCAGGGCGGCACGGACCAAGTCGGCCTTGGTGGGAAACCTCCGATAAATCGTTCGCTCGCCGACCCCGGCGCGGCGGGCCACGGCCTCCACGGGTGCATCCGCGCCGAGCTCGCCGTAAACATCGCGCGCGGCACGCAGGATCCGCGCAACGTTGCGGGCCGCGTCGGCTCGCAACTGCCGGTCCTCAACGGCTGTCATCCCGCCAGCGTAACTGACAGTTGACTGCCGGCAAGGTCCGGTTCTAGGCTCATGCAACTGGCAGATAACTGACACTTAATAGGAATCGCGGCTGATGTCAACAATTTTCGGAACCGACCTTCCGGTCATACCCGTACCGCGTGCCGCGCACTGCCCGCTTCACCCGCCCGCTGAATTCATCCAATGGCGGCGGGAGCCCGGGCTGCGACGAGCGATGTATCACGGACGGCCGGCCTGGGTGGTGAGCCGCTATCAGGACATCAGGGCCGCGCTGTTGGATCCGCGCCTGTCCGCTGACACCATCCCCGCCTCGCTCAAGCCGGCAGGCCCCGACAGCACCACGCCGGTGATGTTCGCGCGGATCGACGACCCCGAGCACAATCGGTTGCGGCGCATGATGACCCGCGACTTCACCTTCCGGCGTTGCGAGGCCATGCGCCCACAGATTCAGAGATTGGTGGATCGGCACCTTGACGAGATGATCGACAAAGGGCCGCCCGTCGACCTGGTGGACGACTTCGCCTTGCCGGTGCCGTCACTGGTGATCGCGATGCTCCTGGGTGTGCCCACCCAAGACCTGGGCCTTTTCCAGCACCACTCCACGGTGGGTCTGCAAACCAGCACCACCGACGAACAACGCGCCGAGTCGTTTGGGGCTATGTATGCCTACATCCAGGAGTTGGTGCAGCGCAGGGAGCGCGATCCCGGTGACGACTTGATCAGCCGCCTGGTCACGGGCTACGTCATGACCGGCGAACTCACCCGTGAGACCGCGACCATGTCGGGTGTGGTCATGATGCTGGCCGGTCACGAGACCAGTGCCAACATGATTTCGCTGGGAACGGTCGCGCTGCTACAGCATCCCGATGTCTTCGCGTGGCTCGCCACGACCGACGATCACGCCGCCATCGCCAACGTGGTCGAAGAGCTCATGCGCTATCTGAGCATCGTGCACAGCCAGGTGGACCGGGTGGCGACCGAGGATTTCGTGCTCGGCGGGCAGTTGATCCACGCGGGCGACTTCGTGGTGATGAACCTGCCCGCCGGAAACTGGGACACCGAGTTCGTCGACAACCCGGAGGTCTTCGATATCGATCGAAACACCCGAGGGCACTTGGGTTTCGGGTACGGGGTGCACCAATGCATCGGGCAGAACCTCGCCCGAGTCGAAATGCAGGTCGCATTCGCCACGCTGGCGCGGCGCCTGCCCGGGCTCAAATTGGCGATACCGGCGGAAGAGCTGAGGTTCAAGGACGCCGACATCTACGGCATGAAAGAGCTTCCGGTCACCTGGTGATGACGACCATGCAGCTGCGGTTCGACCGGCAGGTGGCCGTGATCACCGGCGCCGCCGGAGGGCTGGGTCGGCAATACGCACTGCTTCTCGCCTCACGCGGCGCGCGCATCGTGGTCAACGACACGGGCGGGTCGGTGACGGGGGATGGCGCCGACGTCGCGGCGGCGCACGCCGCCGCCGAGGAGATTCGCCGGCAAGGCGGCGAAGCCGTCGCCGATACCCACAGCGTGACGAGTCCGGAGGGCGGAGAGGCGATCATCGACACCGCCCTCCGCGCCTGGGGGCGAGTGGACATCGTGATCAACAATGCGGGAATCGTCGGCGACGCGCCGTTCGAAGAGATGACCGCCGACCGACTCGAACCCCTGGTCAACGTGCACCTTGAGGGCGCCTTCTATGTGACGCGGCCGGCGTGGAAAGTCATGCGCGAGCAGCGGTACGGCCGGGTGCTCAACACCTGCTCGGCTGCCGGAATCCTTGGCGCCGAACGCATGAGCAACTATGGCGCGGCCAAAACCGGGCTGATCGGCCTTACCCGCGTGCTGGCCGTCGAGGGGGCAGACCATGGCATCAAAGTCAATGCGATAGCCCCGATCGCCGCCACGCGGATGCTGACGCACTCGATCGACGGCGCAACCGGCCGGCGGACCGTGGAAAGTGACGCGGCCGCACAGGCCGTTCTGGAAGAACTTGTGGGCCAATACGTCCGGAAACTAGCCCCGGCGCAGGTAGCCCCGGTGGTGGCCTTCCTGACGCACGAGCAGTGCCCGGTGTCCGGAGAGATCTACACGGTGGGCGCAGGCCATGTCGCGCGATTCTTCATCGGCAGGACGAAGGGTTTCTATAGCCCCGCCCTGACCATCGAAGAGGTGCGTGACCACCTCGGCGAGATCCGCGACGAAGCGGGCTACACCGTGCCAGGTGGCCCCGCCGACGAGATGAGCGAGCTCTTCGCGGCCATCATGAACAGCTGAATGCCGTGCCGACGCCGTCCGGTGGCGGCGCGGGCCGTAAACAACCGAACGGCTCGACGCCCGCGGGCCGCAGCAGTGCCGCCGACTGGTGGGCGTAGTTCACGCAGTACAGGCCGGCTTGGTCGGCGCGGCAACGGTAATCAGCGAAGGACAGCGAATCTCCGTTCGCCAGCTCCGCCCCGTCGCCGTTGATGAACGGACCGGGATCGGCGCGGGATAGCCCCACCTGAAGTTTCGTGCCGTCGAAGTCGACCCAACCGCCCTTCCACTCGCCGTAGGCCGTTGCGGGCGGCGGCGGGGGATTGGTCAGCTGCACCAGGCAGGCCAACGCGGTGCCGGTGTGCTTCGAATCAGTCATGCACGAGACTTTGCCGGCCATTGCGGTGAAGGCGATGTCATCACCGAGGGGCGTGGTGGCCCCGTCGCGGGTGGCATCGTGATAGTGGCCCGGGTCGGCGGGGTGGCCTGCCTCGATCCAGCCGATGACGTCGGAGATCGCGGCGCCCGCGGCCGGCGCGCCGGTCTGAGTCGCCGATGTGCTGCCCGACGGGGCGCTGGACGGCCCCGCCGATGCCTGCGTCGTCGTCGGCGTTTGCTCGGAGCGACCGCCGCCGGTGTGTGAGCATCCGGCGACCAGCAACGACACTGCGACGAGCGCGGCGATCCGCATGCACTCAGGCTAACCTCCGCGCTCCCGAATTAAGGCACTGCGCGCGCGTTACGCCCCTCATGTCGGCTACCGTCGGGTTATGCATCAGCGCACTGTCCGTGCACGCACGGCCAGCGGCACGGTCGAAGGCTTCACCCGCGACGGCGTAAACCGCTGGCGATCCATCCCGTATGCCCGGCCCCCGGCGGGACCCCTGAGATTCCGGGCGCCGCAGCCGGCCTCGCCGTGGTCGGGGGTGCGGCACTGCCATGGCTTCACCAACTGCGCTCCCCAGCAGCGCCGTTACACCATGCTCGGCATTGGCCGCTACCAGCCGATTAGCGAGGACTGCCTCACCCTCAACGTCGTCACGCCGGAAGCCGTGGCGGACGAACCGTTGCCCGTGATGGTCTTCATTCACGGCGGTGGCTATTTCCTGGGCAGTTCGGCCACGCCCCTGTACGACGGGGCCGCGTTGGCGCGCCGCGGGTGTGTATATGTTTCGGTCAACTACCGGCTCGGTGCGTTGGGGTGTCTGGATCTGTCCTCATTGTCGACACCGGATATCACCATCGACAGCAACTTGTACCTGCGCGACCTGGTGCTGGCGTTGCAGTGGATTCGGAACAACATCGCCGAATTCGGCGGTGACCCCGACAATGTCACCATCTTCGGAGAGAGCGCGGGCGCGTGCATCACCGCCACGCTGCTGGCGGTGCCCGCCGCCGAAGGGCTGTTCGCCCGGGCGATCTCGGAAAGCCCCGCGTCGGGCCTGGTGCGGTCGAAAGAGGTCGCAGCCGAATTCGCGAACCGGTTCGCCGACCTGCTCGGGGCGCGCAGGCACGACGCCGCCAATGCGCTGATGCAGGTATCCGCGGCCCAACTGGTGGAAGCCCAGCACCGCCTGATCGACCAGGGTATGCAGGACAGGCTGGGCGCCTTTCCCATTGGCCCATCCGTCGGTGACGACATTCTGCCGTTGGATCCGATCGAGGCGATGCGGTGCGGGCGGGCGCACCGGGCGCCTCTCATTGTGGGCACCAACGCCGAAGAGGGGCGGTTGTTCACTCGCTTCCTGGCAATGCTGCCGACCAATGAATCGATGGTCGAAGAACTGTTGGCCGACGCCGAACCGCATGCGCGCGAACGCATTACCGCCGCCTATCCCGATTATCCCGGGCGGTCGGCGTGCATCCAGCTCGGCGGCGACTTCGCCTTCAGTTCGGCGGCCTGGCAGATCGCCGAGGCCCACGGCACGCACGCGCCCACCTACCTGTACCGGTACGACTACGCTCCGCGGACGCTGCGCTGGTCGGGTTTCGGCGCCACCCATGCCACCGAGTTGCTCGCCGTCTTCGACGTCTATCGCACCAGGTTCGGCGCGCTGCTGACCGCCGCGGCCGACCGGCGCGCCGCGCTGCGGGTCAGCAACCAGGTGCAACGACGGTGGCGATTGTTCAGCCACACGGGGGTGCCGGGCGATGACTGGCCCGTCTACACCACCGCCGAGCGCGCGGTCATGGTCTTCGACCGCAAGAGCCGCATCGAGTTCGATCCGCACCCGCATCGCCGGATGGCATGGCACGGCTTCTCCTTGGCTCGTTGACCTGGCACGCTGAGCCTCATGCATGCCGACACCGAGCAAGTCATCGAACGACCCAGTGACCTCACGGCCTCCTGGCTGACCGCGGCGATCGGCGCCGGCCCCGTCGCCGATTTCACCGTCGAACGCATCGGCACCGGGCAGATGAGCGAGTGCTACCGCGTGCGGCTCAACTATGCCGACGGCGCGGCCGGCTCCGACAGGCCTCCCAATGGACCTCAGTCGCTGGTGCTGAAGGTCGCGGCGAGCGATCCGGTGAGTCGGCAGACCGGGCTGGCCCTGGGCCTCTACGAACGAGAGGTCTGCTTCTACGGAGACCTGGCGCCCCGCCTGGGCGGGCCGATAGCGCCGTGCTACCACGCCGCGGTCGACACATCGACCGGCGTGTTCGATCTGTTGCTGGGTGATGCCGGCCCGGCGGTTGTCGGCGATGAAATCGCCGGCGCCACAGTCGAACAGGCCCGGCTCGCCGTTGTCGAGTTGGGGCGACTGCAGGGGCCGCTGCTGGGGGATGCCTCGCTGGCCGAGGCGCCGTGGCTCAATCGTGAGTCGCCGCTCAACCAGGCGATGATCGCCCCGCTCTACGCAGGTTTCATCGACCGTTACGGCGACCAGATCGCACCGGAGCACCGGGTGGTGTGCGAGCGCCTGGTGGACTCGTTCGACGGGTATCTGGGCCAGGAATCGGCGCCGGGCCGAATTCAGGGCCTGGTGCACGGCGATTACCGGCTGGACAACATGTTGTTCGGCACCGCTGGAGCCGACCGCGCGCTGACGGTGGTCGATTGGCAGACCGTCTCCTGGGGCCCGGCATTGACCGACTTGGCGTACTTCCTCGGCTGCGCGCTGCCGGCGCCAAATCGCCGGGAGAACCACGACGCGTTGCTGCGGGCTTACCACGAGGCGCTGGGGCCTGGGGCGCCCATCACCCTCGCCGACGTCGCCGAGGGCGTCCGCCGGCAAAGCTTTTTCGGAGTGATGATGGCGATCGTCTCCTCGATGCTGGTGGAGCGCACCGAGCGGGGCGACCGGATGTTCATGACGATGCTGCAACGGCACTGCGATCAGGTGCTCGACACCGACGCGCTGGACACGCTGCCCGCGGCGGTGGCACCCGAGCCGCTGCGGCCGGCGGAGGACGACGAACTCGCGCACACTCCGACCACCGAACCGCTGTGGAGCGAAAGCTGGTATGCCGACTTCGCCGATGCGGCACAGGGATTGGGCGGCTGGTTCCGCCTCGGCCTGGTGGCCAACCAGCGGACGGCATGGGTGCACGCGCTGCTGTGCGGACCCGACATGCCGACGGTGGCCGTCGACGCGCAGGTCCCGCTGCCGGCCGACCCGTGGCTGGTCAGCACCGACACATTCGAAATCGCCCACGCCGCCAGCGTGCCGCTGCAGGCCTACCGCGTCGACATCCGCGCGCGGGCGCAGGCCTACCCGGACCCGTCGGCCCTGCTGCGCGGCGAGCCGGGTGCCCCGGTCGAGATGACGATGGATCTGGCGTGGGCCACCGACGGCACGCCGTACAAGTACCGGCTCACGACGCGTTATGAGATTCCGTGCGCCGTCTCGGGCACCGTCACCATCGGCGACGCCAGCTACTGCGTCGACGCGGTTCCCGGTCAGCGCGATCACTCCTGGGGGGTGCGCGATTGGTGGAGCATGGACTGGATATGGAGCGCGCTGCACCTCGACGATGGCAGTCATCTGCACGGCGTGAACATCCGGATCCCGGGGGCACCGGCATTCAGCATCGGCTACGTTCAGGGCGCCGGCGGCGACATCACCGAACTGCAGACCGTTGCGTCGCGAGAGTCGTTCGACGCCAATGGTTTACCGCTGAATGCCACGTTGACTCTGGACCCGGGCGACTTCACCGCCGATGTCGACGTGCGCGGCCAGGCGCCGGTGCGCCTGGTCGCCGCCGACGGACGAGTGAGCCAATTCCCGCGCGCCTGGGCCGTCATCAGCACGGCGGACGGTCGCAGCGGTGTGGGTTGGGTGGAATGGAACCGCAACCTCGGCCAGACGACCGAGTGAGCTCGCCGGCGCCCATCGTGGTGATGGGCGTCTCCGGCTCGGGCAAGTCGACGGTGGGGGTGGCGCTGGCGCGACGCCTCGGGGTTCCCTTCGTGGATGCCGACACCCTGCACCCGCCGGTGAACATCGCCACAATGGCGGCCGGCGTACCCCTCGACGACGACGATCGCCAACCCTGGCTGGACCGGGTCGGCGAGTGGTTGGCCGGCCACCGCGACGGCGGCGTGGCGAGTTGTTCGGCGCTCAAACGGAAATACCGCGATCAGCTGCGCGGGTACTGTCCCCGCCTCGAGTGCCTGCATCTCGCCGGTTCACCGGAACTCATCACCAGCCGGCTGGCCGCCAGGACCGGTCATTTCATGCCCGCGGCGCTGCTGCGGTCCCAATTCGACGCGTTGGAACCCCTCGGCGCCGACGAAGCCGGTGTCACGGTCGACGTGGGCCACGACGTCGACGCGATCGTCGAGACCTTCCTGGCGGGCCCGGCGTCGCGGCGACACAGGGGCGGCTGAGCCATGTACGAGAGCGCGGTTGTGCTCATCGTGGTGTTGCACTTCGCCTTCATTGGTTACGTCGTCGCCGGCGGTTTCGTCGCTCTGCGCAGGCGGCGCACGATGTGGCTGCATGTGCCGGCGGTCATCTGGGGGGCGGCCATCGCTGCCAAGCAGGTGGATTGCCCGTTGACCTGGGCCGAGCGCTGGGCGCGGGCACGGGCCGGCATGGCGCCACTGCCGCCGGACGGCTTCATCGCCCACTACCTCGCCGGGGTGATCTACCCGGCCGGTTGGGTGATCGGTGTCCAGCTCGTTACGTTCGCAGTCGTGGTGGGGTCGTGGACGGTGTATTTGCGGCGCGACATCCGGTGGCGCCGACACGATGGCGCGGTCACCGGGCAAGGGCGCAACGACGGGCCATGAGCCGCCCGTCGACTCGTTATCGCGCCCGATCGGCCAGCTGGCTGCCGTGCTGGCGAGCCGATTCGGCCAGCTTCTCGCCCCTCTTGCGCGCGGCGTCGGCCCATGGTTCGGCCGCTTCGGCCGCCTCGGCTGCCCATTTCTCGCCGCGCTTGCGCGCCTTCTTCGCCAGGGGTTCGGCCCGCTCGGCGGCGGTGCTGGCGAGCTTCTCGCCGCGCTTGCGGGCCTTTTCCGCCAGCGGTGCGGTCTTCTCGGCTGCCTCGGTGGCGAGCTTCTCGCCGCGTTGACGGGCCTTCTCCGTTAGTGGCGCGGTCTTTTCGGCGGCGGTGCTGGCGAGTTTTTCCCCGCGCTTGCGGGCGGCCTCGGCCCATGGCTCGGCCCTTTCGGCCGCCTCGCTGGCCAGCTCGCGGCCGCGCTCGGCGCCGACCTGCAGGCCGTGCGCGATCCGGTGTCCGAGTTCTCCGAAGTCGGGCTCGAGCGTGTCGTGCGATCCCGGCAGCGCCGAGGACACCCGGCCGGAGAGCCGTTCGGCCGCCCGGCGGCCGCGCCAGCCCAACGACGGCTTGCCCGCGGTATCGGCGGACGCGATCATGAGTCCGCCCAGCAGGCTGAGGTCGGCCAGGAAAGCCTGCCGCTTCTCGGCTTTGCGCTGCGGGTCGCTCTCGTTCCAGAACATATGCGCGCCGAGGTTGGCCGGTAGCACGGTGAACGCCAGAGCGGCCGAGGCGATGCGGGGCATTTTCCCGCTGGCCAGCAGCAGGCCGCCGCCGATTTGCACGGCCGCGGTGAGTTGGGCGAATGTTTGGGGGTCACTCGGAATGCTGCTGCCCACCGGATCCGGCAAGGCCTGCAGGCCGTCCACCGCGGGCGCCGCAGCCTCCGCGGCGGCCTTGGGGTTCAGCAGTGAATCGACGCCTTGACCGATGAACACAACCGACAACAGGGGTCGAGCGATTCTGCGGATCAACATGGCAGCTGGATTACCCGGCGGGCCGGCAAACAAACCGCTCGGCGCATCGCCCCAGCTGATGGCCTGTAGCGCCGGCCCCGCCGACGATAGGGTGGGACCCGTGCGAGCGTTGATCATCGTCGACGTGCAAAACGACTTCTGCGAGGGCGGCTCGGTACCGGTGCGCGGCGGCGCCGCCCTGGCGCCCGCCATCAATGACTATTTGGCCGGCGACCCGGGCTACCAGCATGTCGTCGCCACCCAGGACTTTCATATCGACCCGGGCAACCATTTCTCCGAGCGGCCGGATTATTCGTCGTCCTGGCCCCCGCACTGCATCGCCGGCAGCCCGGGTGCCGATTTTCATCCCGACCTCGACACCGCCCGAATCGAGGCGGTCTTCCGCAAGGGCGCCCACGCCGCGGCGTACAGCGGCTTCGAGGGGGTCGACGAGAACGGAATGTCGCTGCTGGAGTGGTTGCGGCGGCGGGGGGTCGACGCGGTCGACGTGGTCGGCATCGCCACCGACCATTGCGTCCGGCAGACCGCCGAGGATGCGGCCGGGGCCGGCCTGACCACTAGGGTGCTGCTCGATCTGACGGCGGCCGTGGCGCCGGATTCGGCCGCAGCGGCTCTGGCCGAGATGCGCACCGCCGGCGTCGAGTTGGTCGGGCGGCCGTGATGGCGCCGCCGGGGGACCGGGAGCAGCTACTCGCCGCTGTCGAGCGGTCGCCGCAGGCGGCCGCCGCCCACGATCGCGCCGGCTGGGTGGCGCTGTTCACCGGGGACGGCCGGATCGAGGACCCGGTGGGCTCGCGGCCGCACGTGGGTCATGGGCAGATCGGCCGCTTTTACGACACGTTCATCGGCCCGCGCGACATCACGTTTCACCGCGATCTCGATATCGTCTTCGGCACCGTGGTGCTGCGTGATCTCGAGCTCGAGGTTGCGATGGGTTCGGCCGTGACGATGTACATTCCCGCATTCCTGCGTTACGACCTCCGAGAGGCTAACGACCGGTGGCACATTGCCGAACTTCGTGCCTATTGGGAGCTGCCGGCGATGATGTTGCAGTTGCTGCGCACCGGATCGCGCGCCGTGTCGCCCGCAGTGCAACTGTCGCGCGGGTTGTTGGGCAATCAGGGACTGCGCGGAACCGTCGGCTTCATGACGGGATTCCGGCGGGTGAGTGCTCGGCACAAAAGGCTCGTCGAGGCCTTCCTCGGCGCTGTCGCGGGTGGCGAGGTGGGCGCAGCACGGGGCATGCTATCGGCCACTGCCGCAATGACTTTGGGCGACAGCGACCCGCTCGACCTGGCCGAGCTGGTGGAGCGGCTCGAGGGGGTGGCCCCGACCAAGGTGATCAGCGCGGGGCCCACGGTCACGGTTTCGCTCAACTCGGGTCATGGGCGGGGCATCATGTTCGCCGACGTGGCGTGGCGGGGCAGCGCGGTCAATCGGATCCGCTTTTTTCCCGCCTGATCCCGGCGCTCCGTTCCGCGGCGGCCGAAGTTTGCCAGCAGCATGACTCGATGTATTGCCGTCCACGTGATTGTGGCGTACAAATAGCTGTCACTGAACGGAGGCGAGCCAATGGGTGCGGTGCGGGTCTTCACCAGCGGAGTGGCGTTCACCGCCGCGTTGGCCGTCGTAGCCGCTTGCGGCAGCAGCAAGAATTCCGCTGCCCCGTCGAGCTCGTCGACGTCGGCGTCTTCTGCGACGACGTCGTCGAGTTCGCCGGCGTCGACCACGTCGGACGCGCAGTCATCGGGCGTTGCGCCGGTGGGCGACTACACCTACCTGCTGCTGCAGGCCAGCGATGTCGGCCCCGACGTCGCGACCACCGGGCCGCCGACGCAGAATCCCGGTGGCGTGGCCGGGGCGGCGGTGACGTTCGCCAACTCCGACAGCACCCGCACCATCGACGACCTTGTCGTTGTCTTCACCGATCCGACCGTCGCCGCGCAGCAGGCCAAAGAGCGCGCACAGTCCTATGGCAAATACGTCACGGCCCCTCCGCGGCCGTTCGAGGTGGGCACGAACGGACTGATTGCCGTAGGCATGTCGCCCGACAACTCAAAAGCGGTGACGTATGTGACATTCGCCGAGGGCAGAGTGGGCGTCGACTTGGAGTTCGACAGCGCACCGAATGACCCCGCTCCGGAGGACGTTGCGCTCGATATGGCCCGCAAGCAAGACGCCCTCATCAGGGATCGGCTGCCCGGCTAGCCGCGCTCAGTGTGCCGCCATCAGCGCCAGCGACGCCGCGGACAGGCACAGGTAGGCACCGGGGAATGCGATGTTGTACAGCACGTGGGCCTTCAGGTGAGTCGTCACCGCGCCGACAAAGAACAGGACCAGTCCCGCGGCGGCGGCGATTCCCAGGGCCGGCAGGCCGAGCAGCCCGACGACCAGCCCGACTGCGCCGGCCAGCTTCGCGGCCCCCAGCGCCGGCAGCCACGAACGCGGCACCCCGACTTCCGCCGAGTTTGCCAGCACGAATCCGGCGGGGATGAAGTCGGCGATGGCGATTCCGGCGGTGACGGTCGCGGTGATCAGCGTGATCGCAACGTATGCGGTGTTCATCTGCGTCAATCCGTTGTCGTGCAGCTGTTTTAGCCGCGGCGAGGCGAATGGCCGAAGGACCCACTGCGGCGCACAATCGCTAGGGTCATGGTGTTGGTCTCCTTTGCAACGAAGCGTTCGATGGATCTGGTCATCTTCTTGACGACTCCGATGCAGGAAAGGTGACCCATGAGCGCGCGGAAGGATCTCGTGGCTCTCGCGCAACGTTTCGACGCGGATCGACGACACCTGCGGTCCGTGGCGTTCCAGCTGCTGGGCTCGGTGGCCGACGCCGACGATGCGGTGCAGTCGGCCTGGCTCAAGGCCAGTCGTTCGCAGCCCGAAACCGTTGCCAACATTGACAATCTCACCGGCTGGTTTACCACGATCACCGCGCACGAGGCGGTCGACCAGCTCCGGGCGCGCAAGCGGCGTGGGGAGCAACCGCTCGGCGGGGCCGACGAACTGGACCGGCTTGCCGAGACGGCGTCGGCACCGGCGGAGGCGGACGCGCTGCTGGCGGAGTCGGTGAGCGGCGCGCTGCTGGTCGTGCTCGACCGGCTCTCGCCGGCGCAGCGGGTTGCCTTCGTGCTGCACGATGTTTTCGCTACGCCGTTCGAGGACATCGCCGACCTGTTGGACCGGTCGCCGGCAGCCGCGAAGAAGCTCGCCAGCCGGGCCCGTCGGCGCCTGCAGTCCGAGCCACCCGCCCAGCCCCGCCGCACGCCAGCACACCTCGAAATAGTGGAGGCGTTTCTGGCGGCGTCCCGTGGCGGCGACATCGCCACGTTGCTCGAGCTGCTGGCTCCCGACGTGGTGCGCAGGGTGGACCGGAGTCTGGTCCCCGCGGACGTGCCGACCGAGTTGCGCGGTGCCAGGGCGGTGGCGGAGGAGACCCGCCGGTTCGCCCAGCGAGCGCGCGCCGGTGCCGTGCTGCTCATCGATGGGGCCCCCGGCATCGTCATCGCCCCGCGCGGGCGCGCGCAGGTCTTGTTGCTGATCGGGGTCGGAGCCGATAATCGAATCCGCACGGTCGACATCACCGCCGATGCCGACCGCATCCGTCGGGCCGTTCTCACACTGCCGCATTGGCCATTTCAGGAGCATCATGCTCGATGAGCCGTTCGGACGGCGCAGTCTGCTGCGAGGGGCCGGCGCGCTCACGGCAGCATCACTGGCGCCGTGGGCTGCTGGCTGTGCACCCGACGACGAGGACGCGCTGACCTTCTTTTTCGCGGCGAATCCCGACGAGCGCGATGTCCGGATGCGCATCGTCGACGAGTTCTGCCGCCGCCATCCCGACATCAAGGTCCGAGCGGTGCTGTCCGGGCCGGGTGTAATGCAGCAGCTGTCAACGTTTTGCGCCGGCGGCAAGTGTCCAGACGTGTTGATGGCGTGGGAGTTGACCTATGCCGAACTGGCCGCCCGGGGGGTGTTGCTGGATCTGAACACCCTGCTGGCGAAGGACAAGATGTTCGCCGATGCGCTCCAGGCGGACAGCATCGGGCCGCTGTATGACACCTTCGCGTTCAACGGGGGACAGTACGCATTTCCGGAGCAGTGGTCCGGGAACTACCTGTTCTACAACAACCGGCTGTTCGCCGAGGCCGGTGTACGGCCGCCACCGGCGACATGGGAGCAGCCGTGGAGCTTCGCCGAATTCCTGGATGCCGCACGCGCTCTGACCAAACGGGGCCGACGGGGTCGGGCCATGCAGTGGGGTTTCGTCGACACCTGGGCGTCGTATTACTCGGCCGGGCTGTTCGCCATGAACAACGGCGTGCCGTGGGCCACCCCGCGCGTGAACCCGGCCCACTTCAATTTCGACAACGACGCCTTCATCGCCGCGGTGCAGTTCTATGCCGACCTGGCCAACAAGCACAAAGTGGCGCCCAACGCGTCCGAGACGCAGTCGATGTCCACACCCAACCTGTTCGCAATCGGCAAGGCAGGGATCGCGCTGGGCGGCCACTGGCGATACCAGACCTATATGCGGGCCGACGGCCTCGACTTCGACGTCGCTCCCTTGCCGATAGGGCCCGCGCTGCCAAAGCCGCATGCCGCCTGTTCCGATATCGGCGTCACGGGACTGGCCATCTCGTCGACCAGCCAACGCAAGGAGCAGGCATGGGAGTTCGTGAAGTTCGCGACTGGCCCGGTCGGACAGGCGATGATCGGTGAATCCTGCCTTTTTGTGCCGGTGCTGCGGTCCGCGCTCCAGTCGGACGGATTCGCCAGGGCCCACCAAAGGGTCGGCAACCTCCGTGTGCTCACCGAGGGGCCGAGTCACTCGGAAGGGCTGCCGATCACTCCGGCCTGGGAAAAGATCAATGCCCTGATGGACCGCAACTTCGGGCCCGTGCTGCGGGGATCCCGACCGGCGTCATCGCTGGCCGAATTGTCCCGCCCCGTCGAGGAAGTGCTGCGCAGCCCATGACCCCGGTCGACGCGGTCGCTGCCGACAACGCCGTAAGGGCCCGGAAAAGCCCGGGTCCCTCGCGCCGCCGGGCGGGGGCGGGCCGCTTGTTCGTCGCGCCCAACCTGATCGCCGTGGCAACGTTCATGCTGTTCCCCCTGGCCTTCTCGCTGTACATGAGTTTCCAGAACTGGGATCTGTTCAGACCGCCGAAGTTCGTGGGCCTGAAGAACTTCGCAGAGCTGTTCACGTCGGATCCGTTGTTTCTCATCGCGATCCGCAACACCGTCATCTTCACCCTCGGGACCGTGGTGCCGACCGTACTCATCAGCCTCGTGGTCGCTGGTGCGCTGAACCGAAAGGTCAGGGGCATCGGCTTTTTCCGAACGGTCGTCTTTTTGCCCTTGGCGATCTCCTCGGTGGTGATGGCCGTGGTGTGGCAGTTCGTCTTCAATACCGACAACGGGCTACTCAACATCATGCTCGGTTGGATCGGGGTCCACCCGATCCCGTGGCTGGTCGACCCGAGGTGGGCGATGGCTTCGCTGTGCCTGGTCAGCGTATGGCGCAGCGTGCCGTTCGCCACGGTGGTCTTACTGGCCGCGATGCAAGGCGTTCCGGAAACCCTCTACGAGGCGGCCAGAATCGATGGTGCCGGCGAGACAAGGCAATTCGTGTCGATCACGGTGCCGTTGATCCGCGGGGCGATCTCGTTCGTGGTCGTCATCTCGATCATCCACGCGTTTCAGGCGTTCGACATGGTGTACGTCCTCAACGGCCCGAACGGCGGACCGGAATCCGCGACGTACGTCCTGGGCATCATGCTGTTCCAGCATGCGTTTGCGTTTTTGGAATTCGGTTATGCCTCCGCGCTGGCCTGGGTGATGTTCGCCATCCTGCTGGTATTGACCGTGGTGCAGCTGAAACTCACGCACCGCCGCTCGTGGGAGACGTCGCGTGGGCTCAGGTAACACAGGTAAGCGGTCCACAGGCGCGGTCCCGCGCACGATCTTCCGTGCCGCCACTGTCTACGCGGCGCTGATCGGCATCGCTTGGTGCGCGCTGTTCCCGATACTGTGGGCGATATCGGGTTCATTGAAGAAAGAGGGCGAGGTCAGCGAGCCGACGCTGCTGCCGGCCTACCCGCGGTGGTCGAACTACACCGAGGTGTTCGCGCTGATGCCGTTTTGGCGGATGCTTTTCAACACCGTGGTGTACGCCGGATGCGTCACCGCCGGGCAGGTCTTCTTTTGTTCATTGGCCGGATATGCCTTCGCGCGACTGGAATTCCGTGGCCGCGAAGCGCTGTTCGTCTTGTATCTGGGCACGTTGATGGTGCCGCTGACGGTGACGGTGATCCCGCAATTCATTCTCATGCGGACGGTGGGTTGGGTCGACACGCCCTGGGCGATGATCGTGCCGGGTTTGTTCGGCAGCGCTTTCGGCACCTACCTGATGCGGCAGTTCTTCCGCACCCTCCCGACGGACCTCGAGGAAGCGGCGATACTCGACGGCTGCTCACCGTGGCAGATCTATTGGCGCATCCTGCTGCCTCACGCCCGGCCGGCGGTCATGGTGCTCGGGGTGCTGACCTGGGTCAACGTGTGGAACGACTTCCTGTGGCCGCTGCTGATGATCCAGCGCAACAGTTTGGCCACGCTCACCCTGGGCCTGGTCCGGATGCGGGGCGAATACGTGGCTCGCTGGCCGGTGCTGATGGCGGCGTCGATGCTGATCATGCTGCCGCTGGTCATCATTTACGCAGTCGCGCAACGCTCCTTCGTCCGCGGTATCGCCGTCACCGGGCTGGGCGGGTAATCATGGCTTCGGTGGCTTTCGAGCACGCGACACGGCGCTACCCGGGAACGGATCGTCCGGCGTTGGATGGCTTGAGCCTGGTGGTCGGCGATGGCGAGTTCGTGGTTCTGGTGGGGCCATCCGGATGCGGCAAGACCACATCGCTGCGGATGGTAGCCGGACTCGAAACGCTGGACGCCGGGCGAATCCGCATCGGCGACCGCGACGTCACCGACGTCGATCCCAAAGATCGCGACGTCGCGATGGTGTTCCAAAACTATGCCCTTTACCCGCACCTGACGGTGGCGCAAAACATGGGCTTCGCGCTGAAAATCGCCAGAACGCCGAAGCCCGAAATCCGCGACCGCGTGCAAGCTGCCGCGAAATTGCTTGATCTGCAGCCTTATCTGGATCGCAAGCCAAAAGACCTTTCCGGGGGACAGCGCCAGCGAGTGGCAATGGGGCGGGCGATCGTGCGGCGCCCCCAGGTATTTTTGATGGACGAACCGCTGTCCAATCTCGACGCCAAACTGCGCGTGCAGACGCGCAACCAGATCGCCGCACTGCAACGGCGGTTGGGCACCACCACCGTCTATGTCACCCATGACCAGGTCGAGGCCATGACCATGGGGGACCGCGTCGCCGTGCTGTGCGACGGCGTGCTGCAACAGTATGCCCCGCCACGCGAGCTCTACCGAAGCCCCGCCAACGTGTTCGTCGCGGGTTTCATCGGCTCGCCGGCGATGAATCTGTTCACCCTGCCCATCGTGGATTCGTCGGTCTTACTGGGGGACTGGCCCGTCCAGCTACCGCACGAAGTCGCCGGTGCGGCGGGGGAGATCGTCGTCGGGGTCCGTCCCGAGCATTTCGAGATCGGCAGCCTCGGCGTGGAAATGGAAGTCGACGTGGTTGAGGAGCTGGGGGCAGACGCCTACGTCTATGGCCGAATCACCAGCTCCGGCAACGTGATCGAGCAGCCCATCGTGGCGCGGACCGACGGCCGTCACCCGCCGCAGAAGGGCAGCCGGGTGCGCCTGCACCCAGAACCCGGACACCTGCATTTCTTCGGGACCGATGGTTACCGCATCTCCTGACCGCTCCGCGGCGGCGTTTCGGCGCGCCGTGCGCGCACAGCCCGGTCCGTTCCGGCTAGGGTGGCGGCCGTGAGCACAGCGCGTGCCGACCTGGTGTGCGAGGGCGGCGGCGTCCGGGGTATCGGCCTGGTGGGAGCGGTGGACGCGCTGGCCGGCGCCGGCTACCGGTTTCCGCGCGTGGCGGGCACCAGCGCGGGGGCGATCGTCGCGGCCCTGGTCGCGGCCCTGCAGGTTGCCGGGGAACCGTTGAGCCGGCTTGCCGAAGTCATGCGCGACATTGACTACCGGAAGTTTCTTGATCGCAGCTTGATTGGGCGCGTTCCGTTGATCGGTGGGGGACTGTCGTTGTTGGTTTCCGACGGCGTCTACCGCGGGGCCTATCTCGAGCGGCTGCTCACCGGCCTGCTCGGCGACCTTGGCGTGCGCACCTTCGGCGACTTGCGCACCGGGGAACGGTCGGAACAGTTCGCCTGGTCGCTGGTGGTGACGGCCAGTGACTTGTCGCGACGCCGACTGGTCCGCATCCCATGGGATCTCGGCTCCTATGGCATCGACCCCGATACTTTCTCGGTGGCGCGTGCGGTACACGCTTCGTCGGCGATTCCCTATGTGTTCCAGCCCATTCGGGTCTCCGGCGCCACGTGGGTCGACGGGGGGTTGCTGTCCGGCTTCCCGGTCGAGCTGTTCGATCAGCCGGATACCCAGCCGCGCTGGCCGACCTTCGGCATCCGGCTGTCGGCGCGTCCCGGGATCCCGCCCACCCATCCCGTGCATGGGCCGGTGTCGTTGGGGATCGCCGCGATCGAGACACTGGTGAGCAATCAGGACAACGCCTATATCGACGACCCGTGCACCGTTAGACGCACCATCTTCGTGCCCGCCGAGGAAGTGAGTCCGATCGATTTCGACATCACCACAGAGCAACGCGAGGCACTGTATCAGCGGGGAGTGCAGGCGGGTCAACAGTTTTTGCGCACTTGGAACTACGCGGATTTCCTGGCAGTGTGCGGCGCACCGGCCACGCGCTTGCGGTGAGCGGGTCCTCCCGTGTCCACTCGGCTGCGCTGTAACGCTGGCGGGCCGCATAATCGCGTTTTGCGGCATTGTTGTTCGGGTGCCCGGCGCGCCGTAACGAGTTGTGGCCGCGGGGCTTCCTAGTATTGCCGGGTGGCTGATCGCTATGGAACCGATGTACTGGCGGCCGGGCGGCGCAAGCCGCGCTCGACCGAGCGCCCCGCCGAGCCGGGCATGGTGGTCGAGGACGTGGAGACCGGCTATGTGGGCGCCGTGGTGCGCGTGGAATACGGCCGGATCTACCTTGAGGACCGGCATGGCCACACCCGTGGCTTCCCGCTGGGTCCCGGCTATCTGCTCGAGGGCCACCCCGTGATCCTGACCGCGCCGCGCCGCCCAGCCCCGACCGCCGGGGGCCGGACGGCATCGGGCTCGGTCGCGGTGCCAGGCGTCCGCGCCCGGGTCGCGCGCGCCGGCCGAATCTATGTGGAGGGCCGGCATGACGCCGAACTGATCGCACAGGTCTGGGGAGAGGACCTGCGCATCGAAGGCGTCGTCGTCGAGCACCTCGGCGGCGTGGACGACCTGGTGGGCATCGTGGCGGAATTCGAGCCCGGCCCCGGGCGCCGGCTCGGAGTGCTCGTCGATCACCTCGTCGCGGGTTCCAAGGAGTCGCGGATCGCCGATGCGGTGCGGCGTGGACCGGGCGGGCCCGACACTTTGGTCGTCGGCCATCCTTATGTCGACATCTGGCAGGCGGTGAAGCCGCAACGGCTTGGCCTGGCGGCCTGGCCGAGGGTGCCCCGCCACATGGAGTGGAAGCGCGGGGCCTGTCGGGCGCTCGGCTTGCCACACGCCGACCAGGCGGATATCGCCAGGGCCTGGCGGCACATTCGATCGCGGGTGCGCGACTGGAACGATCTCGAGCCGGCGCTGATCAGCCGGGTCGAAGAACTCATCGACTTCGTGACACAACCGGTTGGTCACTAACGCCGCAGTCGTCAGATTCTTGTCGCTCAACCTAATCTCAGCCAGATCTCAGCCGGGAACATTGTGGTGGGATCCCGCTCTCGGCAACATCGCCATCGCGGCGCTCGACGCGCGCGTTCATGACTAGCTGGTGGCCATCGGGTTACCGCCGCCCCAACTGGTCTCGGCAAATGTCCTCCGCCCCGAGGGTTGGTGACTAAAGCCCCACGACCGATGACCGCATCGGTTTATAACGTCGGTGTGATGGAAGGAAGCCAAATGTCAGCACCTATCAAGACCAAGGGCATCGTCGTTGCGGTCGATGGCTCGCCCGCCTCGAATGCCGCGGCCTGCTGGGGGGCCCGTGACGCTGCGTTGAGGAATGTTCCCCTGACCGTGGTCCACGCGGTGGCCACCCCCACCTCCGCCTGGCCACCGGTTCCATACCCCGACTCGTTGGCCGTGCGCCTGGAAGACGAAGGCAAAAAGGCCATCATGCATGCGATGAAAATCGCCGAAGATGCGATGCCGACAGACCGGAAGGTCGCCATCGGGAGGGAATTGGTGTATTCGAGTCCGGCCCTGGCGCTGGTCCAGATGTCTGACGAGGCGGAGATGATCGTCGTGGGCAGCGCCGGGCGAGGGTTGCTGGCCCGCGGTGTGCTCGGTTCGGTCAGTTCGACCGTGGTGCGGCACGCGAGTTGCCCGGTCGCCGTCATCAGTGACGCGGACCTGCCGGACCCGCAGCGTCCAATTCTGCTGGGCATCGATGGCTCTCCGGCTTCCGAGCTGGCAACGCAGGTTGCGTTCGACGAAGCGTCCCGTCGCGGCGTCGATCTGATCGCTCTGCACGCGTGGAGTGACCTGGCCGTCAGCGAGCTCGGGGAATCGGGCTGGCCGGCGCTGCTGGGGGAGGCGGAACGCAGTCTCGCCGAGAGTCTGGCGGGCTGGCAGGAACGCTACCCCGATGTCACGGTGGACCGGCTCGTCGTGCGTGATCGGCCGGCGCATGAGCTCGTCGAAAAGTCGGAATCTGCGCAACTTCTCGTCGTGGGCAGTCACGGCCGGGGCGGGTTGACCGGCGTGCTGCTGGGGTCGGTGAGCAACGCGGTCCTGCACTCGGTCCGGATACCCGTGCTCGTCGCCCGGCCGTCGTCCGCCACGAGCTGAACGGTCACGCGCCCCGAAGGACGGTGGCCGTCCACGCGCACAGCGCGGCAACGTCGCGCCCGGCTCGCGCGACGGTTCGGTCGGGACGCACGAGCGCGGCCGTGACGCGTCCCCGGCGCAGCCACGCGTCGAGCGCGCTGCCGGGCCGGGCTAACAACACCGCGACGTTGCGCCGCCGCAGCAGCGCTGCATCGGCCGCAGCCGGGCGAGCGGTGCAAACCAGCGCGAACCCCATGCCCACCGCCTCGTCGAGTCGTCGGCCATCGGGCAGCGGCGGATTCGGGCAGAGTGCGCCGGCGAGCTGGTGCGGTCGCCGCGATTTGCGCACCAGCGCAGAGGAATGCAGCGCCGGCGTGGTGGAGTCGACCACCTTGTCGCGCAGCACGGGAATCAGCCCAAGCCGGGGGAGCACCACGCGCCGCGCCATGTCGCCCACCTGACCGCCGCCGGTCATCGCGCGTCCGACGGCCAGGGCCAGCCGAATCATGTTCCGTGCATGCGGCTTTCGTTCCCGCTCGTAGGTGTCGAGGGCCTCCGCCGCCAGGGAGCCGCGAAGGATGCCGGCGATCTTCCACGCGAGGTTAGCCGCATCCCGTATCCCCGCCCCCATCCCCTGGCCGATAAACGGGGGAGTGAGGTGCGCCGCGTCGCCGAGGATGAACATGTTCCCGCGGCGCCACCGATCGGCGATTTGCGCGCGAAACGTGTACTCGGTGACCCGCAGCAAAGTCAGTTCGCTGAACACCACATTCTCGATCCACGGCGCGATCAGCGGGCGCAACGCGTCCAACGTGGCGAAGTCGTCGGCGGTCTCCCCGGCCAGCAACCGGAATTCCCAACGGTAGCGGGCGATTCCGATGCGCATGTAGGTTCCGGCGCGAACGGGGTCGCATACCTGGTGGACGCCTTCCCACTGCCGCAGATCGGCGTTGCTGCCCACGTCGACCACCAGCCAGCGCTGCTGGAAATTCAAATCCCGCATCGCCGAGCCGATGTGGGCGCGCACGATGCTGTTGGCGCCGTCGCAGCCCAGGAGGTAGTCGGTGTCGACCTGGTAATGCCGATCGTGGGAGCGGTCGGTGCAGGTGACGCGTATCGAGGCTGCGCCGGCCATCACATCGGTGACTTCGGTGTCCCCGCGTAACTGCGCGTGGGGGTAGCGCTTCAGGTTCGCGCGCAGCAGGGCCTCCAGCTCCGGCTGGTCGAACATGTTGGCTTGCGGAAAGCCGTGCCGACTCTGTCCGGGGTCGCGATGGAACTCGGCGAGCACCGCAAATTTGTTGTCCAACAACCGCAATCCGAGCGTGGGTCGCGAGATCGCGGCGAACTCATCGGCGATTCCCAGGCGGGCGAGGACGCGGTAAATTTCGTCGTCGAGATGCACGGCGCGCGGCTGCGGGTACACGCCCGGCCACCGGTCGAGCACGAGGCATTCCACGCCGTATTGGGCCAACAGCGTGGCCGCGGTGATGCCGGTCGGGCCGGCGCCGACTATGACGACCGGAACATGCCGACGGGACGTATCGGTCACGCGAATCGGACTGCAGCGCGCTGCGTGCCAAGATCGATGGCCCCATCGTCGCTGGCCACGGAGGCTTCCACAATGTCGCCGTGCCGCAGATATTTTGTGTTGGCGGCCTGGCGCGCGAAGAACATCTTCCACTTCAGGGCCGGCGGTAACAGATTGCCGATTACCTGCACCGGCTTCGGCGGGGCGCTCAACGCGGTGCCGGCCGGGGTGCCGGTGAGCACCAGGTCGCCCGGGGCGAGCTCTTGGAACTGGGTGAGTGACTGCAGCGCCTCCAGCGGCCGGTACAGCATGTCGCCGTCGACCAGTGAATTCTGCCGTTCGTGGCCGTTGACGCTCAGTCGCAGCCGCAGATCGCCGAACCGCTTGAGTTCGTCGGCCGTCAGCAGCACCAGCTCCGGCCCGACCGGGGTGAACGTCGGATACGACTTGGCTTCGTAGAACTGGGTCTGCGGCAGTTGGATGTCGCGCGCGGAGACATCGTTGGTGACGACCAGCCCGGCGATGAACTCGCCCAGGTTGGTGTCGGAAATGGCCGTGCCGAGGGGGATCGCGCGTCCGATCACCAGCCCGATCTCCACCTCGTAGTCCAAGAGCTTGACGTGCCGGGGTTTGACGATGTCGTCGAACGGGCCGTTGATTGACGCCGACGCTTTGCGGAAGAAGGTGAGCAGCACCGACGCCGGGTCCATGCCCGCGTCTTTGACATGTGACTCGAAGTTGGTCATCTGCGCTATTACCCGGCACGGCCGGGTCACCGGCGACACCAATTTCAGGCTGTCGATCGCGACGGTGGTCCCGCTGTCTGTCGAGGCCTCGATGGCGGCCCGGTCGGACAGCAACGCGGCGGTGCTGGTGGCCGTGGTTTCGATCTTTGCGGCGCCGTGGGGCGTCTTGAGCCACCAGGCATCGCCGGTGTGCAGCACGGAAAGTGTCATGAGGTGGGTACTTTCAGGAGGCCGGCCAGGCGGCCGATATCGAACTCATTGTTTGCGCGAAGCGCGGTGATCATCGAAACCAGTTCGTGGCGAGCAGCTTTGAGATCGGTTCCCAGGAAGTCTTTCGTCGCCGGTGGTCCCCACTGGGCTAATCCCGATGCGGTGAAGGGCGCCCAACCGGGTGAGACGGTGTTGTCGAACAGGTCGCCATCGGTGAAGTGCTCAAACAGGTATCCGTCGGGATCTCGCCAATAGTCGAAGATCTGACTGCCCTGGATGTGCCTGCCGATTCCCCATGACCGGGAGTAGCCCCGGTCCCGGAGGTATTCGCCGCCGGCGGCCAGGGCGTCGAGATCGCTGACCTGATACGCCGAATGGACGTAACGGTTGACCGGACCCAGCGCCATCGCCAGCGTGTGGTGGTCAGAGGGTGTCGATCCGCGGTCGCAACGGATGAAGCTCATGGTCGGACCTCGCTCACGCTGGCCGGGAAAGTACAGGAAATCGCTGACGATCATGCCCAGGTTGTCCAGATACCAGTTCAGCGCCTCGAGGTATTTCGTGGACTGCACCACCAGGTGGCCGAGGCGCTGCACCCGAGCGGGCACACGCGGCGGACGTTGGCCGGTGTTGATGCGTCGCGCGTCATGTCCGAAATTGAGGGCGGGGGGCTGTTGGTCCGGAAGTTCGGGTAGTTCGTGCATCCCGGCGACAACGCGCACCGGCATGCCGCTCGGGTCCGTCAGCTCAACCGTCAGCCCGCCGATGGTGTCCGGGAGCGGCCGGGCCGGAGCGCCGAACTTGTCGGCCAGCCGAAGCACGTCCACCTCGTCGCTCGCCCGGAATGCCACGCCGGTGAATCGGCTCCGCGGGCCGTGGCGCAGTAGCACGCAGGGTGTGCCCGCCCGGGTGCCGCGCAGCTGCAGTTCGCCGCCGCCGCGCAGCGCCGTCTGCAGGCCGAACGACCGCGCGAACGCCTCGGCGCGGGTCAGGTCGGGCTTCTCGAACTCCAGCCAGGCGATGTCGACGACTTTGATCACCGGATTGGGGGACCGGCCGGGGTGTTCACCCGGTGACGGGCCTTGCCGGCTGGGCGAGTGCCGGTGCGCGCTCTTGGTCAGATTCATCCCCGTCTCCCAAAGCTAAGTGACGAAATCGTCACATACGAGATAACCCTCAGTCAAGAACTCTGACGGAATCGTCATAAGTGAGGCATACTGCTGGGGATGACCGCGATGCCCGACGGGGGGCCGCCCAATCGCTTGCAGCGGCGCAAGCAGCGCACCAGGGCGGCACTGGTCAAGGCGGCGCAGCGGCTGATCGCCGAAGGCAGGGTCAACGTGCCGGTCTTGGAGATCACCCAGGCCGCCGACGTGGGGATGGGTTCGTTCTACAACCACTTCGACAGCAAGGAGCAGTTGTTCGAGGCCGCGGTCGCCGACGTGCTCGACGCCCACGGGGCGATGTTGGACCGGCTCACCGAGTCGATCGAGGACCCCGCCGAAACATTCGCCACCAGTTTCCGGCTGACCGGCCGGCTGTTCCGGCGGCACCCGCAGGGGAGCCGGATCCTCTTGGCCAACGGGTTGGCGCTGTTGTCGTCCGACCGCGGCTTGGCGCCCCGCGCCCTGCGTGACATCAGGGCCGGCGTCAAGGCCGGGAGGTTCGACAGCGACATCGCCGCCGACCCCGAACTGGCCCTCGCCATGGCCGGTGGCGCGCTGCTGGGGCTCGGCAACCTGTTGCGTGACGAGCCGGATCGCGACGATGCCCGCGCGGCCGACGGCGTCACCGAAAGCGTCTTGCGACTGTTCGGGCTCAGCGCCGCCGACGCCCGGGCCGTCTGCCGGCGCCCGCTGCCCGATCTCGATTACGCCGGATAGGCGTCAGCGATGGCGTGTGTCGGTTGACCACAGGGTCGTGCAGCCGGGGCATTGCAGGTTGACCCGCGTCGCCTGATTGCTCAACAGGTACTGCCAGTGCACACCGCAATTGCGGTCGCTGCGGCACTCCGCGCACGCGGTACGGCCCCACGGGCACCTCGGGCAGGGCAGCCACGCGCGCCGCGAAGCGTCCGCGTGCGGATCAATCGGCATCGTCACCGTCACGGCAAGCCTCCTCAAAATTAGGTTAGCCTAACCATGCTAACGTGGCCCCGATCCTGGACCTCGGCCGGGGCGGCGGGCCGCTTCCGCGGTCACTCGCGCGGAAATTTTCGGTCGCCAGCCGAACAAGTGAATGACATCCGCGATGCTGGGAATCTGCTGTGAGACTGCCCAGCCCGAAAGGCGATCTTCCACGCGCTCACCAGCGGAGAAACCTGATGGGGCGCCCCTTCGGGACGGCACGGCTAGCTGCGGACGGCAGCCGCGAGAAGCCCGGCGTCACCTGATGGCTACCTGCGTCGGTTATTTTTTCAGCCGGTAGTCGCGCGCGGAGGAGTGGGATGACGCAGGAAACCGAGCCAGATCTCGACAATCCATCGATGGCCGTTGTCGACCTCGACACCATGACGGCCACCAAGGAGACACTCGAGGACTACACGCTGCGCTTCGCACCGCGCAGTTACCGACGGTGGTCCACGGCGGTGGTCGGAATCTCGGCACTCGGCGGCATCGCGTATCTGGCCGACTTCGCGATCGGCGCCAACGTGGGCATCTCCTATGGCACGGGTAACGCCTTGTGCGGGATCGGGATCTTTGCCGCGGTGATCTTCCTGACCGGATTGCCGCTGGCCTATTACGCGGCGCGCTACAACATCGACCTGGATCTCATCACCCGTGGCAGTGGATTCGGCTATTACGGCTCGGTGGTCACCAACGTGATCTTCGCGACGTTCACCTTCATCTTTTTCGCGCTCGAGGGGTCCATCATGGCCCAGGGTCTCAAGCTTGGCCTGCACATCCCGCTGTGGCTGGGCTACGCCTGCTCGACGCTGATCATCTTTCCGCTGGTGATCTACGGGATGAAAGTGCTGTCCCAACTACAACTTTGGACCACGCCGCTGTGGCTGATCCTGATGGTCATCCCGTTTCTCTACCTGGTGGTGAGCCACCCACACTCGATTCGCCAGTTCTTTGCCTACGGCGGCCACGGGGGCCACGGTGCGGTGAACGCCGGCTCCAGCCTGCTGGCGGCCGGCGTGTGCCTGTCGCTGATCGCTCAAATCGCCGAACAGATCGACTATTTGCGCTTCATGCCACCACGGACCCCGGCGAACTCCCGAAGCTGGTGGACCTGGATGCTGCTGGCCGGCCCCGGCTGGGTGGTGTTCGGGGCGATCAAACAGATCATCGGCCTGTTCCTGGCCGTGTATCTGATTTCCGAAGTCGCGGGCTCCACGTCGGTGGCCAACCAGCCGGTGCACCAGTTCCTGCTGATCTACCGCAACTTCATGCCGAGTTGGCTCGCGCTGACGCTCGCCGTGGTGTTGGTGGTGCTCAGCCAGATCAAGATCAACGTGACCAACGCGTATTCCGGTTCGCTGGCGTGGACCAATTCGTTCACCCGCGTCACCAAGCATTACCCGGGGCGCGTCGTCTTCCTCGGGGTCAACCTCGTCATCGCCTTGATCCTGATGGAAGCCGACATGTTCGACTTCCTGAACACCATCCTCGGGTTCTATGCCAACTGCGGGATGGCGTGGGTGGTGGCCGTGGCCTCGGACATCGTCTTCAACAAGTACCTACTCAAGCTGTCGCCGAAGAAGCCCGAGTTTCGCCGCGGCATGTTGTACGCGTTTAACCCGGTGGGCTTCGGGTCGATGCTGCTGGCCGCGGGGCTGTCGGTGGCCGCCTTCTTCGGCGGCCTCGGCGCGGCGCTGCGTCCCTACTCGCCACTGGTGGCCATCGTCATCGCGCTGGTGATGCCGCCGGTCCTGGCCATCGCGACGAGGGGCCGGTACTACCTGCGGCGCGGCCACGACGGCATCGACCTGCCCATGTACGACGAATACGGCAACCCGTCGGCGGCGCAATTGACGTGCCACGTCTGCCATCACGACTACGAGCGGCCCGACGTCCTGGCCTGCGAGACCCACGACGCGCATGTGTGTTCGCTGTGCCTGTCCACCGACAAGCTAGCTCAGCACGTGCTTCCTGGCCACGGTTAAGCACTCGAGTCATCAGCGGCCGGCGAGGCCGCGGGGCGCAACGCCACCAGGGCCGTCCCGACCGCGAACACCAAAGCGGTCACCCACGGAAAGCGACCGTCGGGTGCGAAACCGGCGAAGGCGAAATAGTGCAGGCTCAGTGCGGCCATCGCGGCGCCGGCCAGCATGACCACTTCGCCCCAGCGATCGCCCAGCCGCACCCCAAGCATGGGCAGCGGGGCCGCGAAAAGGCGCCGTTGCCACCACAACAGCGCGATCTCGACCGCCACCACCACACTGAGCACCGCCACCCATTCCAGCCGCGCCAGCCACCAGGCCCCCGTTCCCTCGACCGGTTGCGGCAACAGCCCGGTCGGGTAGCCCACGATCGCCACAATGACGACGGGAATCATGTGCCACAGGTACAGGGCCATCACGTTGCTGTTGGCGACGGACAGCACGCGCTGCACCCGGCCGGCGCGCAGCAGCCGATTGAGCGCGGGGGCGAGCGCGACCGCCAGCCCGGCCTGCGCACATCCGAACGCCATCATCGCCGTGGAGGGCGGCGTCGTGTTCTGGATCGGCTGACCGGGCACGCCGATCATGCTGGGCGGATAGGGGCCCAGCCAGAGCAGCACTGCCAGAACGGCCGCCGCGCCGGTGGCCAGCAGCACGGGCCTGAAGCCGGTTAATAGGCCGCCGTGCCAAGCGATTCCGAGCTGATAGAGCAGCCCCCAGCACAGCACATAATTCGACCAGCCGAGGTAGGGAACGTGACCCGCGACCGAGGCGGCGTCTACCGCGATGACCGCCACCGCCAGCGCCGCCGGCACCCACAGCCCCCAACGGCGGTGTGCCGCAACCGCAATTGGCGTCAACGACACCACGACCACGTAGACGGCGAGGAACCACAGATGCATCGCCACCGCCCAACCGGCGTACTCGAGCACGGAACCGGACAAGCCGTAAAGTTCGAGCGCCGCCACCACCACCGAGACCAGCGCG
The DNA here is from genome assembly GCA_963800315.1 of uncultured Actinomycetota bacterium. Classification (GTDB taxonomy): domain Bacteria; phylum Actinomycetota; class Actinomycetes; order Mycobacteriales; family Mycobacteriaceae; genus Mycobacterium. The sequence continues at coordinate 697,903 of CAWDAS010000013.1, read as the reverse complement.
ACGTACACCGCCGTCGGCCCGAGCACCCGGGCCAGGCGATGCCGCAGCCACGTCTGGCGCGAGAAGCCTTCGGTGTCGCAGCGATGTGTCCAGGAGACCGCGCCGGCATAGCCGGCGACCAGGAAGAACACCGGCACCGCCTGGAATATCCAGGTCAGCCACTGCGTCCACGGCATGTCCAGAAGCGGGTTCTCCCGCCCGAAAGACCCGTTGTGGTAAGTCACTGAACCGGCGAGCCAGTGGCCCAGCACGATGAGAACCACACCCGAGACGCGGTAGTAGTCCACCGCGAGATTGCGCGCCGGGCGAGTGGGGGACGTTTCACGCGGCTGCACTCGCGCTAGGGTACTCGGTGGTCAGGGTGCGCAGACCCGGCCGTCAGAACGGAGATTCGCCATGCAGCAAGCTCGCCTCGCCGATCTGCAGGTCGGCCGCCTTGGTCTGGGCGCGATGGGCATGTCGGTGGCCTACGCCGGCGCCGGCAGTGACGACGCCGAATCGATCCGCACCGTTCATCGCGCGATCGACTTGGGTGTCACGCTGATCGACACCGCGGAGGTCTACGGCCCCTACACCAACGAAGAACTGGTCGCCCGCGCCCTGCGGGGCCGGCGAGATCAGGTGGTGTTGGCAACCAAGTTCGGCCTGATCTCGCACACCGGCCGTGCCGGCCTCGACAGCAGCCCCGCCAATATTCGTCTCGCCGTGGACGGTTCGCTGCAAAGGCTGGCGACCGATCACATCGATCTGTACTACCAGCACCGCCTCGACCGCGAGACCCCGATCGAAGACACCATTGGCGCGTTGGCCGCGCTGGTCACTGCCGGAAAGATCCGGCATATCGGTCTTTCCGAAGTCGGGGTGAACACCATCCGCCGCGCTCATGCGGTGCATCCCATCACCGCCGTCCAATCGGAGTATTCGCTATGGACCCGAGATCCCGAAGACTCGGTACTGGAGTTACTGCGCGAACTCAACGTCGGGTTCGTCGCGTACTCCCCGCTGGGCCGTGGCTTTCTCACCGGCACAATCCGCTCGAACAAGGGGTTTCCCGACAGCGACTACCGCAAGACCAACCCACGATTCTTCGACGAAAATTTCCAGCGCAACCTCAAAAGCGCGGACGAGTTGCGGGCCATCAGTGCCGACGTCGGCGCGACGCCCGCCCAGGTCGCACTGGCGTGGCTGCTGGCGAAAGGCTCTGACATCGTCCCGATTCCGGGCACCAAACGCGTGGTACGCATAGAGGAAAACGTCGGTGCCGATTCCGTGCAACTGACTCCCGACCAACTGCGCAGGCTCGACGCGCTCCCTCCCGCCGTCGGGGGCCACCATGCCGAGGCGCAAATGGGGTGGATCGACCGCTGATGAGCGGCGACAAGAAGCTGGTGATTGGGGCCAGTGGCTTTCTGGGGTCACACGTCACACGGGAACTCGTCGCCGCCGGTGACGACGTGCGAGTCATGTTGCGCCGCACCAGCTCCACTAAGGGCATCGACGATTTGGTTGTCGAGCGCTGCTATGGGGACGTGTTCGATGCTGCCGCCCTGCGGGCGGCGATGGCCGGCTGCGACGTTGTCTACTACTGCGTCGTGGACGCCCGGATGTGGCTGCGTGACCCGGCACAGTTGTTCCGCACGAACGTCGAAGGGTTGCGGCACGTGCTCGATGTAGCCGTGGACGCCGATCTGCACAAGTTCGTATACACCAGCACCACCGGCACTTTGGCTATCAGCGATACCAGGCCGGTCACCGAAGACGACCCACACAACTGGCATCAGGGCGGGGCCTACATCGGCGCCCGGGTGGCCGGCGAAGACTTGGTGATGTCGTACGCGCGGGACAAGGGGCTGCCCGCCGTGGCGATGTGCATCTCCACCACCTACGGCCCGGGCGATTGGGCGCCGACACCGCACGGCTCCCTGCTCGCCCGCGTCGCCACGGGGCGGTTCCCGTTCTACTTCGGCTACGCCGCCGAAGTCGTCGGAATCGAAGATGCCGCCAAGGCAATGCTTCTCGCGGCGGAGCGCGGGAAAGACGGCGAACGCTACATCATTTCGGACAAGTACCTGAGCGTCCGCGAGGTACACGAGATCGCCGCCACCGCCGTGGGCAGACGCGCACCCCGCATCGGCATCCCGATGGCGGTGCTTCGCGCGGGCGCGCGGATCAATGACGTGCTGGCGGGACTGCTGCGCCACGACCTGCCGTTCGCCTACGTCGGAATGCGCATGGCCGAGCTGATGTCGCCGCTCGACCACGGCAAGGCCGAACGCGAACTCGGCTGGCAACCCGAACCGGTCGAAGACTCGATCCGAAAGGCTGCCGTGTTCTTCGCGTCACGACACTAGTCGGCGTGCGCCAGTGCCGCGGAGCCGTATTTCTTTTCGATCAGCGTCCACGGATCGGCGTACGGGCCGCGTCCGTCGGCGCGGTGCTGCAGCTTCAGGACCGTACGCAGGACGGGCCGCAACAAGGGCCCCAAAATTCGCAACACGACGCGTACGCGACCTTGGGACTCGGCCACCCAGCCCAGCGTTTGGTGCCAGTCGTGCTCCTGGAAGTCAAGCAGCGCCTGCGCTTCGGTGGTGTCATACCAGCCGGTGAAGCTCCAGCCGCGGTCGTCACCGGGGTCGCCGGGCAGGCTGGCGGCGGAGCCAAGGCGGCCCAGGCCGAACGCCGTCATCAAGTCGTCCTCGAGGTCGCGCTGCGTGAGCACATACGTTTCGTTGCCGCCGATGAGTAACGCCTTGCCCGCGATGGTGGCCTGCCGGTCGACGCCGTTGGCGAATGCCAGCGCCACGTCGCGGGCGTCCACCGCGTGCATGCGGTTGTCACCCGGCATCGATCGCATGAGGAGCAGGGAGTCGCTGTTGACGGTCGTGTGGGTATCGGGCGAGATGACTCCGCCGAGCCGGAACAGCGCATACGGCAGGCCGCTGGCCCGAATCGCCGCTTCGGCGAGCACTTTGTCCTCGCCGTACTGATCGATGGGATTCACCGGGGTGTCCGGGGTGATCCGCTCGGGGTATCGGTAAGGGTTGCGTGATCCGTACACCGCGGCGCTGGACGCCATGAGGAACAGCGGGGGGCGGGCCTGCGCATCCATGGTTTCCAGCGCCGCCGTCAGAAGGTTCTGGGTGCCGCCCACGTTGACTTTTCTGGCCAGCGCGGGGTTGCGGTACGACGCTGGTGAGACGATCGCGGCAAGGTGGACGATCGCCTGGGGCCGATGGGCTTCGAGCAGTGCCCGCAGCGCCGCGGTGTCCAGGAGATCGATATAGGCCGGAATCAGCGTGCCGGTGGTTGCGCGGGCGGCCAGTTCTTTTTCGGTGGCGACCGTGTTGTCGTTGCGCAGATCCATCGCGACGACGGTTCGCCCACGCTCGAGCAGGATTTGCGTGCAGCGCTTGCCGACTTGTCCGAACGCGCCGGTGATCAGGATGGTGTCGACGGTCATGGTGTGCCTCCCCGGCCCATCAGCTGGCCGGCGATCCCGGTGATCGTTCGGCGGACCCGGTCGGAGATGTAGACGGAGAACACGGGTGTGACGATATCCTCTCGGAGCCGAGTTAGCTTGGAACTCTTGATAAGCCACCGTCCGGCGATGTACTCGTAGGTCTCGTGGTAGTGGCCGTAGCCGACCAGGCTCACCCCGCGCCCGAACCGAACGACATCTTGCAACGCCCACACTCCGCGCGCCGTCGTCACCGACGTGAGCTCGATCTCTGGCGCGTGCACCTGATGGGCGGTGGCCTGCGACGGGCGCCCGAGGGCTTTGCGCGTGAACGCCACGAAGTCGTCGGCGCCGACGATCACCTTGCCGCCGGCCTCCGCGGTGTCGCTGACGAAGTCATCGGCAAAGATTGTTCGCCATGCCGTCCAGTCCTTGGTGTCGAGATACCGGCAGTAACGGGCTTTGAGCTGTTTTATCGACTCGATTGCCAGCAACGTGGCGGCGTCGTCAGCGACTAGCGTCATGGCAGCTGGACTCTCCTCAATCGGTGCTTCATCAAGACCCGCCGGCGTGACATCTCACCCGGGAAGTGTAAACCAGGGGTGGTGTGGGCCAGCCGCCATGATCACATCTACTCCATTGGCACCCGCGTAAGTCGGCACACGGGCACAACGAGCGGGGGAACCGGTGTGGCGATGTGGCGACCGGCTGTACAGTCGCTCAGTGGTGCTGTACCGTCGCCCAGCACACAGCGCCCATACAGCGGAGGTCACCGGTGACTGAGTCGGTCGCAGAATTCCGCAGCCGGGCCAGGGCCTGGCTGGCCGAGAACATGCCGCGACTCGATCCCGAGAAAGCCGCGCAGCTCGAGCGCGACGAGTTGGCGTCCTGGCGGCGCGCCCGCGAACTGCAAAAGACCTTGTACGACGGGGGATTCGCCGGGATCTGCTTTCCGCGGGAGTACGGCGGGCTCGGACTTGGCTACGAGTACAAGAAGGCGTTCGACGCCGAGTCCCTCAACTACGAGACACCGCTTCTCCTCAACGTGCCCTCCTTCGCCATCTGCTGCGCAACGATCCTCGACATGGGCAGCGAGGAACAAAAGCGCACGCACATCGGGGCCGCGTTGCGCGGTGAGGAGGTCTTGGTGCAGCTGCTGTCCGAACCCAGCGGGGGCTCGGATCTGGCGGGCGTCATCACCCGCGCCGACCGGCGAGACGGACGATGGATCATCAACGGCGCCAAGACATGGAGCACGTGGGCGTTCGCTGCCGACTATGGCCTGTGCCTGGCCCGGACCGACTGGGATGCGCCGAAACACGAAGGGCTGACGATGCTCCTGGTGCCGCTTGCGCACCCCGGGGTGACGATCAACCGCATCCAGCAGGTCAACGGCTCGGTCGAGTTCTGCGAGGAGTTCTTCGACGACGTCGACGTCGGCGATGACGCCGTCGTCGGGCAGCCGGGCCAGGGATGGGAGGTCGCCTCGCGGCAGCTCTACCACGAGCGCCGCACCATGGGCGACGGCTCGGAGTACACCAGTGGGCCGGGAATCGCCGAGGCTCATGATGTTTCGATCGACCTGATGTCGTTGGTCGACAGGACCAACCAGGGGGAGAGCCAACGCGCCCGGGAGATGGTCGGCCGGGCCCTCGTTCACCGGACGGTGCAGGGACAACTCAGCGAGCATGTCTTCCACGCCGTGGTCAGCGGATCCCTGCCGCCCGCCGCGGGATCGATCATCAGGCTGGGCATGGCCGCGGCTCACGATGTCGAGACCGATACCGCCTACGCCCTCGCCGGCACATCGGCCGTGGTCGAGGACGACGCGCGACTCCTCGACATCGGCACGCGTTACCTGGGCCGCCAGGTCGCAAGCATCGGCGGCGGCACCACCGAGATGGCGCGCAACGTCATCGGCGAGCGGGTCTTGAACTTTCCGCGCGAGTACGCCGCCGACCGGGGCGTGCCGTTCAACCAGGTGCGCCGAGGCAGGGCCAGGGAAGGCGGTCGGAAGTGAGCGACCAACCGCGAGACATCCGGGAGTTGGCCAACGACGCCGACGCCTACCGCGACGCGCTGTTCCGCCGCTGGACCGGCCTGCTCAGCTACCGCTACATAGGCCGCAAGCACTCATCGATGAACCTCGGCGAGACCGATGACACCGTCGCCATCCGTCGGGACATGCGTAATGAGGCCGGCGGCGTCATGGTCGCGCCGCTGGCCATCTCATCGCCCGAGGGCTGCCAGACCGACATGGTCGCGGTGCCCAACCCCGTCATCGCGTCGGTGCAAATCATCGACCCCGGTTACGACGTCACCAGGGTCGAGATCGTGGGGTCCGGCATCGTGCATCAGGGCCGGACGATGGGCTATGGGCGATGCAAGATCGTCGATGCCGACAATCCGGACCGCGTGATCGCTTTCAACGAGGGACAGGGCGCGATCATCGGTATCCCGCCGGAAGGCCTTGACCGGATGGATGTTTCGGGTACCGAGCTGGTTGTCGAAGACTCACCCGATCTGCCGCCGCTGTGGCAGGCGTTCGGCGCCAGCAGGCGCGGCGACGGTCATTGGGTGCTGCCCGAGCTAAGCACCGAGCTCGCATCGCCGGATGCCGCGCTGCACATCGGGCCTCAGCATGTCGTCCTCGAGACCGCGGCGATCGACCTTGCGGCCGAGGTCGCCGGAACCCGCAAGCTGCAGGTAGTCAGCTGGCATGTGATGTTCATGTCGCGCGGCAAGGTGGGGCCGTTCCGCGTCGAGGGCACGGCGCATGGCGGCGGGCCCGGGCGCGTCGGGGTGCGCATGCTGCTGCACGACGAGGGAAACGCGGACAAGGCCGTCACGTCGGCCGCGGCGGTCTTCGACGTCGTGGGGTGACTCGGACCCTGGTCATACATCTGTGGGCATCTGTATGGTGCTAAGGACTCACCCACACGACAGGAGACATGCGGTGGCAGAACGGCTGGCGGGAAAGGTCGCGCTGATCAGCGGCGGCGCGCGGGGGATGGGCGCCTCGCATGTGCGGATGCTGGTGGGCGAGGGGGCCAAGGTGGTGTTCGGCGACATCCTCGACGACGAGGGCAAGGCGGTGGCGGCGGAGGTCGGCGACGCGGCCCGCTATGTGCATCTGGACGTCACGAAGCCCGAGCAGTGGGACTCGGCGGTCGGCACCGCGCTTGCCGAGTTCGGCGGCATCGACGTGTTGGTGAACAACGCCGGCATCATCAACATCGGCACCCTCGAGGACTACGAACTGTCCGAATGGCAGCGGATTCTCGACATCAACCTGACCGGGGTGTTTCTCGGCATCCGCGCCGTGGTGAAACCCATGAAGGAAGCGGGCCGAGGCTCGATCATCAACATCTCCTCCATTGAGGGCATGGCCGGCACCATCGCCTGCCACGGTTACACCGCAACCAAATTCGCCGTCCGGGGATTGACCAAGTCGGCCGCGCTGGAGCTGGGGCCCAGCGGCATCCGGGTGAACTCCATCCATCCGGGGCTCATCAAGACGCCGATGACCGAATGGGTTCCCGACGACCTCTTCCAGACTGCCTTGGGCCGCGCCGCCGATCCCCGGGAGGTTTCTCACCTCGTCGTCTATCTGGCCAGCGACGAGTCCAGCTACTCCACCGGCTCGGAGTTCGTCGTGGACGGCGGCACCACCGCCGGCCTGGGACACAAGGACTTCTCCGCGGCAGACATCGGCGAGCAGCCGGAGTGGGTCACGTAGCCGCAGTTACGGATTCGGGCTCCTTGGTTGGCGAGGGCCACGGCGACGGGACGGGGCGCTGCCGCACGCGTTGCGGCCACCAGAACCACTTGCCCAGCAGCGCGGCGATGGAGGGCGTCATCAGCGACCTGACGATCAATGTGTCGAACAGCAGACCCAGCCCGATGGTCGTGCCGACCTGACCGATGACCGTCAGCTCACTGACCGCCATCGTCATCATCGTGAAGGCGAACACCAGCCCCGCCGAGGTCACCACCGATCCCGTGCCGCCCATCGCCCGGATGATGCCGGTGTTCAGGCCGGCGTAGATCTCCTCCTTGAACCGCGCCACCAGCAGCAGGTTGTAGTCGGCGCCGACGGCGAGCAGGATGATGACCGACATGGCGAGCACCATCCAGTGCAGTTCGATGCCGATGAGGTGCTGCCAGATCAGCACCGAAAGCCCGAACGACGCACCCAGCGACAACAACACGGTGCCCACGATGACCGCGGACGCCACGACACCGCGCGTGATGATCAGCATGATGATGAAAATCAAGCACAGCGAGGCGATTCCGGCGATCAACAAGTCATAGGTGTTGCCGTCACTGAGGTCTTTGTAGATTGCCGCGGTGCCCGCGAGGTAGATCTTCGAGCCCTCCAGCGGCGTGCCCTTGAGCGCCTCATAGGCGGCCTTCTTGATCGCGTCGATGTGCGAAATGCCTTCCTGCGACATCGGGTCGCCGTCATGGCTGATGATGAAACGCACGGCGTGGCCGTCGGGGGAGATGAAGTTTTTCATGCCCCGCTTGAACTCGGCGTTGTTGAAGGTTTCCGGTGGCAGATAGAATGAGTCGTCGTTCTTGGACGCGTCGAACGCCTTGCCCATGGCGCTGGCATTTTTCTGCGCCTCGTTCTGCTGATCCTGCAAACCTTTTTGGGTCGAATACATGGTCAGCATAGTCGTTTTCATGGCCTTCATGTTTTCGATCATTGAGGGCATCAGCGCCACCATCTGGGGCATCAATGCGTCGAGGCGGTCCATGATGGGCAGCAGGCTCTGGATATCGTCGGTCATCGTGTCGATGCCGTCGAGGCCGTCGAAGACGGACCGGAGCGAGTAGCACACCGGGATGTCGTAGCAGTGCTTTTCCCAGTAGAAGTAGCTGCGGATGGGCCGGAAGAAGTCCTCGAAATCGGCCATGTGGTCCCGCAATTCGGCGACGTCGATGGTCATGTCATGCATCTTTTGGACCATGATGTGCATGTTGTCGGACATCTGCTGGGTGATGCTGGACATCTTGACCATGCTGTCGATGGTCGTCTGCATCATGTCGGCCTGTTTGAGCATGTCGGCCATCTGGTCTTCTTGGTACTTCTGGTTCATCTGCTGGGTGACGCCCTGCATGCTGATCTGAAAGGGGATCGAAGTGTGCTCGATCGGCGTGCCCTCGGGCCGGGTGATCGCCTGTACGCGGCCGATCCCGGGGACCCGGAAGACCGTCTTGGCGATCTTGTCAATGACCAGGAAGTCCGCGGAGTTGCGCAGGTCGTGATCGCTCTCGATCATCAGCACCTCGGGATTCATCCGCGCCTTCGAGAAATGCCGATCCGCGGCCGCGTAGCCCTCGTTCGCGGGTAGGTCCGCGGGCAGGTAGTTGCGGTCGTTGTAGTTGGTGCGGTAACCGGGCAGGGTGAGCAGACCCACCAGTGCCACACCGATCGTCACGACCAGGATCGGGCCGGGCCACCGGACGACGAGCGCGCCGACCTTGCGCCAGCCGCGAATGCGCTGGGCCCGGCGGGGTTCCAGCGTTTGCCGGAACCGCGATGCCACGGAAATGACCGCGGGCCCGAGCGTCAGTGCCGCCCCGACGACGACCACCATGCCGATGGCCAACGGAATCCCCAGCGTTTGGAAATAGGGCAGGTTGGTGAAGTGCAGGCAGAAGGTCGCGCCGGCGATCGTCAAGCCCGACCCGGCCACCACGTGCGCGGTGCCCTTGTACATCGTGTAGTACGCCTGTTCGCGGGACTCGCCAATGGCCCGGGCTTCCTGATATCGGCCGATCAAGAAGATCGCGTAGTCGGTGGCGGCCGCGATCGCCAACGTGACCAACAAGTTCGTGGCGAACGTCGATAGCCCGATGATGTTGAAGTAGCCCAGGAAAGCGACCATGCCGCGCGCGGCCGAGAGCTCGAGCACCACCATGACCAACGTCAGCAAGACCGTGACGATCGACCGGTAGACCAACAGCAGCATGCTGATGATCACCGTGAATGTGGCCGCCGTGATGAGCTGCAGGCTGCGGTCGCCGGCCTCGTGCTGATCCGCCGATAGCGCCGCGGGTCCGGTCACGTACGCCTTCACCCCAGGGGGAGCGGGCACGCTTTTGACGATGCTTTGCACGGACTCGACCGATTCGTTGGCCAGGGCCTCACCCTGGTTACCGGCCAGGTAGACCTGGACATAGGCGCATCTGCCGTCGTTGCTCTGCGCGCCGGCCCCGGTCAGCGGGTCGCTCCACATGTCCTGCACGTGCTCAACGTGTTTGGTGTCGGCGTCGAGCTTTTTGACGATCTGGTCGTAGTAGGCGTGGGCCGCGTCACCGAGGGGTCGTTGGCCCTCCAGCACGATCATCACGGAGCTGTTGGACTTGTATTCGTGGAACACCGCGCCCATGCGCTTCGTCGCGACGACCGATTGCGCATCGTCAGGGGCCATCGACACCGAGCGCATCTTCCCGACGGCGTCCAGCTGCGGGACGGCGACGTTGAGCACCGCGATGATCGCGATCCAGCCGAGGATGATGGGCACGGCGAAGGTTCGGATGAGGCGCGGGATCTTTTCCCGCACCGGTTCTTGGGCGACGGGGATGGTGTCGGTGCGGGCGTCGTCGACGTTTGTGCTCATGCGGATTTCACCATGCAGAAGGTCAGGGCGTGCACGCCGTTGGTCATGTTCTCGTCCTTGACTTCGTCATCGATGGTGATGCGGCAGCCGAGGTGATTACCGTCGCTTTGTGCCGAGAGGTTGGGGAAGACCGAGGGGGCGGTCGTGCTGAGGACCAGCGTCCACGGCAGCGGCGCATTGTCGACCCGCTGCGGGTCGGCGGACAGGTCCAGGTAGTTGACGTTGGCGTGGCTGGCCGAGCCGAAGACCTCGTATTTGACGACCTTGGGCTTGAACGGCTTGGACTGGTCCAGGCGTGGGCTGGTCAGGACGCCGGTGTCGTGGGCGCCGAAGAAGGACTTGACCCGGACCACGGCAAAGCCGCCGACCACCAGGACCGCCACGATCAGCAGGGGCAACCACGCGTTGCGCACAAGTTTCGATATCTGCACCTAGGTGATTCCCTTCCTCATCACCCAACCGTGATGTGGTCTGCGCACAAGCTCATGGGCAGGAAGCATCACGAGTTACGTTGCACCGCAATGGTGTTCGCCGGCCACTGTGATGCGCGTGTGCTCGATCGCGGGCAGCTGCCGACACGTGCTTTGCAATGCGGAAACGCTCCCGAAGTACCGCCTGATGAGCATAGTACATAATGTGCATATCTTGCACACCATGCAATGTTCGCTGGTGGTGTTTCAGATCACTTTGTGAAGATGCTGTTGACCAGTGCTGCGGCGCGCTCGACGTAGGGCATCGGCGTGTCGTCGGCTTCATCGGCGTCACCGCTTGACCAGCGCTCGATGCCCGAGCGGACGGCCGTCAACGCCAGCGCGGCGATCAACGCGGGTATCTCGTCGTCGGGCCGCATTCCCTGGCGGCGGGCAACGATGTCGGTCAGGTGATTCTGGAACCGCTCCAGATCGGCCAGGAATGCCGCCAGCACCGCCGGGGACGTTTTGGCGAGCTCGAGCATGCCGGCGGCCTGTTCCCGTTTCGGGGGTACGTCCCGCAGATGGTGTCCCGCCAGGGTGATCAGCTCCGCCAGCACCACCGAATAGGGCGCGGGCCCGGCAGCGACGAAATCCGCAACCAGCTCGGCGGGGATGTCCGAGGGGCCGTAGGCGATCGCGGACTCCTTGTTGGGGAAGTAATTGAAGAAGGTCCGTGTCGAGATTCCGGCTTCGACGCAGATTTCCTCGATGGTCACCTTGTCGAATCCACGCTCTTGCGCCAGGCGCACCGCGGCGTCGCGGATGTCCGCGCTGGTCTGTCGGCGACGCCGCTCGCGCAGACCTATCTGATCGGCCATGGCTCCCATAGTTGCACGTTCTGCAGACTTTGCAGTCAAAGGTGCCGGTTTTCGCGCGATTCGGCCGCGAGCGAACCGGGGAATCGCTCGTAGCGGGTGGCTATCCGCGGGGTGCCGCCAGGGCGTTTCGCAGGTGATCGCACTGACTGGCGAAAAACTTCACCGACGCCGGCGCCTTGTCCACGGTCTGGTCGAACGCGTGAAAGGCGCCCGGGACGATCTCCTCGTGCACGGCCACACCGGCCTCGCGCAGGCGTTGCCCGTAGTCCAAGCACTCCTGATAGAACAAATCCAACGTCCCGACACCGATCCAGGCCGGCGGCAGGCCCGATAGATCGTCGCGGCGCGCCGGCGCGGCTTCTTTCGGGTCGGCCCCGTTGAGGTACCAGTGCCATGCCAGCTGGTTGTCGGTTTCAGTCCACATGATGCGCTTGGGGCCGTCGCGCTTGGCGCCGGTGCGATCGTCGAGCATCGGGTAGACGAGCATCTGGTAGGCGATTTTGACGTCGTTGCGATCGTGCGCCCGCTGCGCCACCGCCGCGGCGAAGTGGCCACCGGCACTGGCCCCGCCGACGGCGACGCGACCCGGGTCCACCCACGGTTGGCGCGCCAGCCACAGCAGCGCCGCATAACAGTCTTCGACCGGTATGGGGTAGGGATGTTCGGGAGCCAGGCGGTGTTCCACCGCCGCGATCGCGACGCCGGTGAGGCGGGAGAACTTGCGGAGATACTTGTCGTCCTGGGCGGCGTGACCCATGATGGTGCCGCCGCCGTGGATCCACAGCAACGCGGGCGCCCGGTCTCCAAGGCTGGCCGGGCGATGCAGGCGAACCGTCACCTGGTCGTTGACCGCGACAACTGGCACATCATGGAGCCGCCCCGCGTTACCGATCAGCCGCATGAGCGCGCGCTGGAATTTGTAGCCACGATGCAATGCGTATCCCCGCGGCAGCATCCGGGCCATCCTGCGCAGATCGGGATCCAACGCCCGGGGCGAGGTGAAGGCGTTGTGGGGCAGGGTAGTTGCCATCGAGTGCCCTGTGTTTCGTCGTGCCGGTAAGCACAATGACCATACCCGCCGCGGATCGATCCCCGGGCGGAACTCGCAGTGGTTAATTGGTAACGGTGGGGGCGAGCTCGATGCGTGACGCTGCAGCCGGACGCGGTAGCCGGGGTCGGCACGTTTTGGTGGACCCATCTTCGCTGGCAGCCAAATCTCAGGCTAGACGACGGCTAGTTGTATGGCTATGCTGGGCGCATGCGATCGATTCCGCTCGGCGAGGCCAAAGACAAGCTGTCGGCGCTGATCGACGACGCCGAAGCCACACACGACATCATTACCATCACGAAGCACGGCCGACCTGCCGCCGTCCTGATGTCGGCCGACGACCTCGAATCGCTGCAGGAGACTGTCTATTGGCTTTCGCAGCCCGGGATCCGCGACACCATTGCCGCAGCCGAACGCGAGTATTCGGAGAACTCGACAGTCGACGGCGACGCGCTGCGTGACGAGTTCGGCCTACCGCCACGGTGACCACAACGAAGCGCCCGTACCACGTCGAGGTAGCCGGGTCCGCGCGCCGTGACTTGCGGCGCCTCTCAGGCAAGATTGCCGCGGCAATCGTCGAGTTCATTACCGGCCCACTGGCCGAGGACCCACAGCGGCTCAGCAAGGCCGTGCGCGGCGAATTGGCGGCTTACCGCAGCGCCCGCCGCGGCGGTTACCGGGTGATATTCCGCATCGACGACGACAAGCACGCCATCGTCATCGTTGCCATAAACCACCGTGCCCACGTCTACCGCCGGCGCTGAAGCCGGCTGCGGATATCGCGGCCTGGGAAGGTAATTGGTGATCCGGAATGAGCGGATCTGTTTTCGAGGTCTATTGCCCGATCGTCACAGTGACGTATTTCGAGGACAGGGGGTTGTCGGGAGCGAGCACGCTCGGCCTGGCCAGCTGGATTAGAATCATTGATCGCGCCGGGGCGATGCCCGAGCGGTGCCAGTCGGCGGCTCGCTGGGACAACAGGGACGGCAATGTCGCCGAAATATATTCTGGCGCACTGCAACTCGCAGTGGTTATATGCCGACAAGGACTCGAGATGGAGTCGCGCGCTAGCGAAGCACTCGCACGGAGGGGCAACTGTGCTCGAAGTAATTGTTGACAAGGGCTCCGCCGCCGAATCGCATCCGGTTCCGCTGTTGTTTGTTCACGGCGCTTGCAGCACAGCATGGGTCTGGGATGAGCATTTTCTGGACTTCTTCGCCGACAAGGGTTATCCCGCCCTCGCACTGAGCTTTCGCGGCCACGGTGCCAGCAGCTTGTCCAAGCCTCTCAAATCTTGTTTTATTGCCGATTACGTGGACGACGTACACACTGTTGTCGTCAAGCTGGGTTCCCCGCCAGTGCTCATCGGTCATTCGATGGGTTGTTGGGTCGTACTGAAGTACCTTGAGATGCACGGTGCCCCAGCGGGGGTTCTCATGGCGCCCGGCACACCGCAGGGATTACGGCGTTGGGCGTTCCGCACGATCCGCCGTCACCCGTGGATTGTTCTACGGACCAACACCTTCGGCAACCCAGCCGATCTGTTTAACACTCCGGCCTTGGCCCGTGAATTCTTGTTCTCTGCGCGCACCCCCGACTCCATCGTCAGGTCCTGCGTGGCCCGTTTGGAGCCTGAGAGCACACGCGCTGCACGAGAAACGGTGAACCGACTTCCCGACGCTCGCCGTGTGGCAGCACCGATGCTTGTCCTCGGCGCAAAAGACGACAGCTCGCGAATCGACGGGGACGCGTGTGCTGTGGCGGAGATTTACCAGGCAGATGTGGAGATCTTTCCCGACATGGGGCATGTCATGATGCTTGAGCCAGGATGGCAAGCAGTCGCCGAAAGGATTGACAGCTGGCTCACGGCCCAAGGGCTGTAAATAGTTGAGATCCCTTGATGATTGATGACTTTCATAGCGCATCTGCGCCCGAGCACTTTCATTAGGTGCAACTCGCAGTGAACTGGTAACGGTGGGTGCTTCGACAGGTGCGCGAGTTGTTTTCCGCGGGGCGTAGGGGAGGTGGTGCTGCCTGGCTTGCTGACGGACAGGTGTTGTCAGCCGCTTCGCTCTTCGCGGCGGAGCGACCAAACGGCATTCGAGTGACGATGACGGCGGCTGGTCAACTCACGACCAATTGGATCGTGCCCGGGTCTACCAGACTTGACCGGAATCATGGCCGTCGTAGGTCGAATCATCAATGGCCCTGCGGGGCATGCTAATTCGTCACTGTGACGTTTATAAGCACGACCGCCAAAAAGGCAGGGGGTGGACAGCTACGGCGCCGGCCGGTGAGTCAGCACTGAGTGGCCGCGAAGCACCTGAAAGTACTGGGCGATGAGGAAAATGAATCCTGATGGTGAGAAGAAGGTGACGGTCACTGATGCGCTAGCGGCGCTGAATCGGCGATCGGTGAAGAGTCGGACGTCGAGATCATCACGAGTGCCAGTGCCAGTGCCAGTGCCAGTGCCAGGGCTGCGGCGGCGGCGAATCCGAAAAGTGTTGCGGGGCTGCCCCAGCCTCGGGCGGGGGCCTCGATGAAAGCCAAACGCAACTCGCATTGGTTGATATGCCGATAAGCGACATTATGTCAAGTAAGCCCCGCCGATGGACCTTCTCAACCCTGACGCTCACTGTCCTGTCTCGACATAGTTGGCGGGCACCGTTCTCGGCTGCCGCGATCGCCGCGCAGGCTCCCGCAGCGCCGAATCCGACGACGACGACGTCGAACTGCGGATCGACGGTTTCGCTCATCGCTCTCCCTTTCCCGATCAACGGCTACCGCATGCTTCGTTTGCGCCGGCGCAGTGCACTCACCCCTTCGGGCTTGCGTATATAAACGATCGATTGCTTAGATAGCATGGTTCGCGGCGGCCAAAGGTGTCAAGGGCACCGTCCGTGACACCGAGCGACGGCATCACGGGGACGACGCACAGTGACCACGGAAGGACGAGGGCTGATGCAGCCGGATACGCACGAGCACGATGGTGGACAACGGTGTCGTCGTTCGAGGTCCAGACGATGAAGGTCGCGGTCACGGGACCGGCCGGGTACGTCGGCCTCAATCTGGTGGAGTTGCTGCTGGGCCGCGGGCACGAGGTCGTCGTCGTCGACAACCGCGATTTCAACCGGCTGGCCAGTTTTCGGCTGACCAAGGTGCGCGACAGCATTCTCGATGCCGCGGCGATGCGCGCCGCCCTCGACGGTGTCGAGGTGGTATTTCATCTCGCGGCGATGATCACCATGGCCAGGCGCAACGATCTGGCGTGGCAGGTGAACACCGAGGGGGTGCGCATCGTCGCCGAAGCCGCGCACGCAGCCGGGGTGCGCCGCATGGTGCACTGCAGCTCGCTGCATGCGTTCGATCATCGCCATCACGACGGCCCCGTCACGGAGGAAACTCCACGCTCGACGGCCGAGGATCTGCCGCTCTACGACCGGTCGAAATGGCAAGGGGAATGCGAGTTCCGAGCGGTGATGGATCGCGGCCTCGACGGGGTCATCGTCAACCCGACGGGTGTGGTCGGTCCGGTCGACTACGGGCCGGTGCGGCTGAATCAGCTGCTGCTGCAGGGGGCGCGCGGTCTCCTCCCGGTGGTCGTGACGGGCGGTTTCGACATGGTCGACGTGCGGGATGTCGCATTGGGTATGTGTGCCGCTGCCGATCATGGCCGCACCGGTGAAAGCTACCTTTTGGCAGGTCATTTCACCGAGTTCATCGACGCTCTGCGCATTTCCGCGAACTGGAACGGCAAACGCGAGCCGCGAGCCGCCATTCCGCTGTCGGTGCTGGGCGCGTGTGCACCCATGCTGGACGTCTTGGGCAGGATGGCGCGACGAGACATCGTCGGCGCCGCGGCGATCGACACCGTGCTCAACGCACCGCGGGTCGACGCCACCAAGGCCCGGTGCGAGTTTGGCCACGACCCACGCCCCATCGAACAGACCATCGGCGACTTGATCGCGTTCTTCCGCGATACCAAACGCCTCAAGGGTCGTCGCGCAGCCGTCCGGGGGGTGGTGTGATGGGTCTGGTCACCGCGTTGCGGCTGAACATGACCAACGCTCCCGGCGCCACGCACGGGGAGCGTTACGCGGCCGCTCTCGACATGGCCGCCTACGCCGACGCGCGCGGTTTCACCGGGATCAGTTGCGAGGAGCATCATCTGGCCGTCACCGGTTGGCTGCCCTCACCTCTGGT
Source organism: uncultured Actinomycetota bacterium (assembly GCA_963800315.1). Classification (GTDB taxonomy): domain Bacteria; phylum Actinomycetota; class Actinomycetes; order Mycobacteriales; family Mycobacteriaceae; genus Mycobacterium. The sequence goes on along the minus strand of CAWDAS010000013.1, from coordinate 681,272 downwards.
GATGGCAGCCGCTGTCATCGCCCGCACGACCTCTGTGGCGGTGACCGTCAACGCCTTGCTCATCCCCCTCTACGAACCGTTGCGGCTCGCCGAAGACATTGCCGTTCTGGACAACCTGTCGCGGGGCCGGTTCAGCTTCATCGCCGGCATGGGCTACCGGCACGAGGAGTACGCGGCGCTCGGTAAGGACTGGTCGCGGCGTGGCCAGTTGATGGATGAATGCATCGAGGTCCTCGTCAAGGCTTGGGACACTGAACCGTTCGTCCACAACGGACAGCTCGTCGATCCAACCCCGAAGCCGCACAGCCGTCCTCGCCCGTTCTTCTTTGTCGGCGGCATGAGCAACGCGGCGGCCCGCCGTGCCGCCCGCTTCGGGCTGCCCTTCGCTCCGCCGATGGCGATGCCGGAGGTGGAAGCCACCTACCGGCGGGAGTGCGACGGCCGCGGGCACCGCGCCATCGTCTATCGGCCGGAGAGCGGCAGCACCGTCACCTTGCTCAGCCACGACCCCGACGCCGCGTGGAAGTCCTACAGGGAATACCTCGCCAACGAGGCAGACGAGTACCACAGCTGGAAACGCGAGGGGGTTCTGCGTCCGCACGATGGGCCCGCCGACTCCGATGCACAGCCGCGCCGTCATGGCGGCGTGGAGATCCTCACCCCCGATGAACTCATCGGCCAGATCCGCTCGGGCCGAATGGAAGTGGTGATGAACCCGTTGATGGGCGGGCTTCCCCTTGAGGTTGGGTGGGCGAGCCTGCGGCTGCTTGGCGAGGACGTGCTGCCCGCGGTCACCAAGGACTTCACAGTCTTGACCGCAGCGCCAAGCGACACTACCGTGAAAAATAATTAATCGATCGGTTATATCGGAGCTAGGAAGGCGGGACCGGATGGTTTCGGGTTCGCGAGGGGCTGCGGTGACGACGCCGCCGCCTCAGCTGGGTCGCCCGGTCGGGGCCAACGGTTCGCAGACGCGGCGTCGCATTCTCACCGCGGCGATGCGCTGCGTCGCCGAGGTCGGCTATTCCAAGGCCTCGATCCGCGAGATCGCCCGCTCCGCCGAGGTGAGTAGTGCCGCGTTGTACAACTACTTTCCGACCAAATCCGACCTGCTGACCGCCGCGGTGGCCGAGATCGAGGCCGTTGCGCTGCCCCGCCTGCGGGCCGCCGGTCAGCGTGACGGCGACACGGTCGACCGGCTCGCCGCGGTGCTCGACGAATCGGATCAACTTATGCGGGAGTATCCGTATCTGGCCGCGTTCGAGCGGGCGATCCGCGCCGAGGCGGCCGCCGTCGTGCGGCCGCTGCGGTCCTCGGGTGCGGAGCTGGAACCATTGCGCGACATCATCGCCGACATTATCGACGACGCCCGCGCCCACGGGGCGTTGCCGCGAGGCTGCGATGCCGACGGGGTCACCGACGCCGTCTACGCCTTGGCGCGAGGATTGACCGAGCAGGCGGCGTCCCTGCCTGCACCTGCCTATCGTTCCGCGCTGCAGTCCGCCAAACAGTTGATCCGCGGAACTCTTTTCGTGACGCCGACGCCGCCGCGACCACCGCGACGACGACGCTGACCGTCGTGGACCACCCCTTTATTGTCGATCAATCATTGAGGACAACTCATGACCAGCCCACAGCTTCCCCCCGGTTTCGACTTCACCGATCCCGACATCTACGCCGAGCGGCTCCCGGTCGACGAGTTGGCCCAGTTGCGCGAGGCCGCGCCGATCTGGTGGAACGAACAGCCCATCGGAAAGGGCGGCTTCAACGACGGCGGCTTCTGGGTGGTCACCAAACACAAAGACGTTAAAGGGGTATCGCTGCGCAGCGACGTCTTCTCCACCTACGAGGACACCGCGATCCCGCGGTACCCCGATGACGTGGAGCGCGAGAACATCGACATGGCGCGTGCGTCGATCCTCAACATCGACGCCCCCCATCACACCCGGCTGCGCAAAATCATCTCCCGCGGCTTCACCCCGCGCGCCATCGGAAGCCTGCGCGGCGAACTCAACGAGCGCGCACAGGCCATCGTCAAAGCCGCTGCAGCGCACGGCTCCGGGGACTTCGTCGAGCAGGTGTCCCACGAGTTGCCGCTGCAGGCCATCGCCGAGCTGCTCGGTGTGCCGTTGGAGGACCGCGCAAAGCTGTTCCGCTGGGCGGACGAAATGACCGGCAGCGAAGACCCCGAGTACGGGGACATCGACGGCCAAGCGTCGTCGATGCAGGTGCTGGCTTACGCCATGCAGATGGCCGACGTCAAGGCGAAAAGTCCTGGCGACGACATTGTCACCACGCTGGTGCAGGCAGACATTGATGGGGAGAAGCTGTCGGACGCGGAATTCGGTTTTTTCGTTCTCACGCTGGCCGTGGCAGGGAACGAGACAACGCGTCACTCCATTACCCAGGGCATGATGGCGTTCAACGACTTTCCCGATCAGTGGGATTTGTATAAGCGGATGCGGCCCGAGACCGCGGCCGACGAGATCGTGCGCTGGGCCACTCCGATCACCGCATTTCAGCGCACCGCGCTAATGGACACCGAGCTTTCCGGCGTGCAGATCAAGAAGGGCCAGCGGGTGGTGCTGTTCTACCGCTCGGCCAACTTCGACGACGAGGTATTCGAGGATCCCCACACGTTCAACGTTCTGCGCAGCCCCAATCCGCACGTCGGTTTCGGCGGCACCGGTGCGCACTACTGCATCGGGGCCAACCTGGCGCGCATGACGATCAACCTGATCTTCAACGCGATCGCCGACCAGATGCCCAATTTGCGTCCGCTTTCGCCGCCGGAGCGACTTCGGTCCGGCTGGCTCAACGGCATCAAGCATTGGCAGGTCGACTACCAGGGCGATCAGCCCGCTCAACGGGTCTGACGTCATGCTGCCCTGGAGCCGACTCACCGCACTCATCTCGCGCATCCGGCAGGAAACATGGGCGCTCGGACACGTCGCCCGCGCCGGCGGGCTGCGCCCGATGCCGGTTCGTCGGCTCGGCGCAATGGCGCAAGCGATGCGGAACTACGGGCCCACCGGGGGGGCGGTCAGCGTCGCCGCGATCCGTCACGGCCAGCGCACCGCACTAATCGACGAGCGCGGCGCGGTGCGGTTCTGCGACCTCGACGACCGATCCAACGCCGTCGCGAACGGGTGGCGCGATCAAGGACTACGCGCGGGCGACACGGTCGCCATCCTGGCCCGCAACCATCGCGCCGCGGATGGTTCGCGGGTCGCAGGGTCAGTCGGTGGCGAATCCGTTGCTTGGGGGAGCTTCGGCAACTGCACTTGGCGATCAACCAGACGTTGGCGCGGATCAAGACCGATGTTCCCGAGGCGTCGGGTATGATGGGTGGCGTAAATCAGGGCCGCCGTGCGGCGAATATCCGCTGGCGCGGGAGGGGCGCCTGATGCCGCGCCGGCTGTCGACTACGAGCGGTGTGCGGCAACGGCTGATCGACACCATGCAGGCGTCGTGGGACCGGCGGCGCATTGAAGGCCGGATGTGTGAGTTCGAGCGTGCGTTGAAAGCTGGTGAGTCGGTTGTGCTGTCCGGGAGTGAGCTTGCGCGCGCCGGGTTGCCTTACGGGGGGAGGGGCGTGCGCGGGAGCGGCTGTACCTGTTGGACGAGTTCGACCAGATCCGCGAGTACTTCGGCGATGTGTGAGTGTGCCGGCGCAGGTGCGGCCTGGGATAGATCACCTCTCACCGATCGGTGACAAGTTGCTGCCTGATTTCTTCACAGAGGATCGCAGCGAGCTTTGGGACGCGCTGCGCAAGCGCGGGCCGGTCGTGTTTATCGAGGACAGCGTGGTTATGAATGGCTATTGCCTCACACGGGCCGATGACGTGCTCGCAGCGCTGCGTAACCCGGAAGTGTTTTCGCTTAACCCCGTTTTGGATCGGCCGGACCATGCGCGTTGGCGCGCAATCTTGCAGCCGTTATTGAATTCCCCCGCGGTGAAACAGATGCAACCCGCGTTGCAAGATCAGGCCGCGGCGGTGGTCGAAGCGGTCGCCGCGCAGGGTAGTTGTGAGGTGATCGCCGATGTTGCGGAGCCATTCGCGGCTCAGGTTCTTCTCACAGTGTTGGGGTTGCCGCCGCAAGACGGGGATAGGTTGCTGCGCTGGGAGAAAGCGCTTTGGGCGATCCAGCGGGCGCCTCTGGCCGCGGTCAAAGGTGTCCGTTTCGAGGATTTGGTGCAAAAAGTTGAGATGCTCGCCTATTTGGCGGAGGCTTTCGCGCAGCGCCGCGCCGGCCCTGATATTGCGGGTGTTATGTCCCGGTTGGTTGCCGGTGACGATGGGTTCGACGAAGCTGACGCGTGCGCGGTAGTTGAGATGCTGATCGCTGCGGGCATTACGCCGTTTAGGAGCGCGGTGGGTTTCGTGTTTCTTGACCTTGCCCGCGACCCGCGGCTATGCGCTTCGCTCCGCGAAAACCCCGCAGGGATTGAGGGATTCGTCGAAGACGTGCTGCGCCGCGAGCCGCCGGCCCCGGTGATTATCCGCAGGGCCGCTCAGAACGTCACCGTGGCGGGTGTCGAGATACCGGCAGGGGCCCGGGTCGTGCTGTGCGTAGGGGCGGCCATCCAAGAAGACATGGCGGACGGCCACGGGTCGCGGGCGGACTACTGGGCGTTCGGCGGGGGCCCGCACCGCTGTGTGGCCGTCAGTCTGGCGAAAACAGCGTTGACTGTGTTGGTCAGCGAATGGTTACGCACTATCCCCGCGTTCGGGTTAGATGCTGAGTCCGTGCCGCCGGTTATCCTCGAGGAGGCGGTCCGGCTGTCGAGTTTGCCGCTGCGCTGGCATTAAGTCAGACCGCGGGCGGGTAATTGCCGTAGATGCCGCGCTGGTCGCCAGTTTCAGCTCAGCACCGCGCGACACACAGTCCAGTTACGGCCGCCGCGCCCGCGGCCGTGAGCGCGGCAGTAGCCGACCGTAATGAAGCCTTCCGTTTCGCCGCGCCGCTCCCCTGCCGGAGACGCGTTTCGAGGAATATGCACGAATCGAATATGGAGGGTTACCAGTAAACTCGCCGTTTTAACTGTCGCCCAACGGTTTTGAAACCAAATGTAACTGCCTCGCGGTCATCCTTCAGAGCTCCATGACGATTCGCAGCGCCGCGTCGACGCGGCGCACGTCGTCGAGGCTCAGGTATCCGACACTTTCGCCCAGCCGGCTTGGATCGACAGCCGCCGTCTGCTCGGCCAGCACTCGGGTGGCGCGACCAGTGATCTCGATTTCAGGTCGAAAGCTCGCCGCGCGGGCAGCCGTCGATGTCGGCGCAACCAGCAAGGTTGATAGCGGGAGTTCGTCGGACTGGACGACGACGGCATAGCGTGTGCCGGATTGCTCATGGCCCCGGCTATCCCGTGCGGCGCGAAGTCGGAAGATCTCACCACGCACGCAGCGTCTCCATATCGCGGAGCACCTGCGCTGCTTCTGCCCTGTCGGCCTCGTCCGCCGCGAGCGCCTCAGCTTCTGCACGAACTGAGGCGGTGGCTTTTCGTCGCGCTGCATCGATCAGTGCCGCTCGAACGGCGGCTGATACCGGAGTGCCATCACGCGTCAATACAGCTAACGCATTCGAGGTGTCTTCGTCTGGCCGGAATGTAATCGTGTCAGCCATAGACATAAGCGTACTACAGATTGTAAGACGCCGTCTTGGTGCTTATCCCGGGGCTGGAATACGGCGGAATCGAATACGGCGGGTTACCAGTAAAGTCCGACGTTTCCATCTGATGAATCGGGGTCGGCCCTCGTCGTCGACCCGCCCCGACTGGTAGGCGCATTCGGCCAGGTTTCTCCGGGGCGCCTCGACTCACCGATCGGCCTCGTCCACGACGCGCTCGACCTACGGGTCGGTGCGCACTGGCTGCTCGACCTTGCCGGCACCGCATCGCTTTACATGAACCCTCGGGAATTGCATCATACGAGTGCATTTCCGCACGTTGCCTGCTGAGCAAGGGACGGCAATGCTTTTTACGGCAACGGCCTCTAGGTGCAAGGATATTGCCCGTTGAGCAGACAATTCGACGGTGGTGAGTAGGAACCGGTCAGCACGCCTCTTAGACCACCCGTGGCTGAACCACCGGGTGCAATGATGCGATTCCAATTCGCGGGGGTGAGAACATAGTGCGTGCCAGACTGTGCAAGGGTGCTATTCCACGTGTGCGAGACGGATTCTCCCATCGGCAAGTCGAATTCAAGCCTCCAATCGGTTAGCGGCACCGTGCTCGAGTTGGTGATGGTGAAGTGGGCGATGAAACCGGTCTGCCACGTCGATGTCACCGACAACGTCGCCGTGGCCGCAGCCGCATGAGCTACGGGGGTGATGGCGAGTCCGAGGATGGCAACTATCAATGCCGACACGGTTACGCGAAGCGCTGTGCGCCAGCGCTTCACGTAATTGTCCAGTCCGGCCATAGCAGCCAACACTAAAGCCAAACGGGCGATATTGGCCCTCGCATCGCGGGTAAGCTGCGGTACCTTTGCTCAACTGAAACCGTCATGAAATTTTGCCTCGATCCAGGCCGCGACGCAAAGTCCATGTGGTCAGTCCCTTCGGCTGACGGCAGGTCGTCGTTGCGGCGATCCTTGCATTTACCGCTGCAACAGCGACCGGATGCGTTCCGACGGCCAGTGTGGTCCCACCCGACGGGATTGCAGCGGGGTGAAGGCAAAAGCCTTCGCTTGCTGGCCACATCGCGTCGGGCGTGACGTGCCGGATTACGCGGAGTCAGGGCGTCAACCGAAATTGCGTGGCCAGCAGCTCGATACGCTCGCGGTCGTGTTGTGGACGTAACCGTCCGCCGCGATCAAGCATGATCAATCCGTGTAGCGCAGCCCAAAACACCTCGGTGAGGGTGTCCACGTCTCGCCCGCCTGAGACCGCTGCGATCGCGGCCCGCAATTCGTTGAAGGCTTCCACGAGTGAGGCCGGCGTGTCCTCTGCGGCGAAACTCAACCTGGTAGCGCGGATGAACATGGCGTCGTACAGAGCCGGGTTGTCACGCGCGAACGACACGTATGCGTGCGCCATCGGTATCAAAGGACTCTCAGCAGTGCCGGCGCCGGTGGGCGCCGCGCGCAGCGCGTCCGCGAGCTCGCCGAACCCGTCGATGGCCAGTGCCTCGGCAATGGCTTCCATGCTGGAGAAGTGCTTATAAAGCACTGGCTGGCTGTATTCGATCTCTGTGGACAAACGACGCGTGGTGACGGCGTCCCAGCCCTCGGACTCGGCCAGCTTGCGCGCAGTCTCGAGGATCAGCCGGTGGCGGGCGGCGCGCTCCCCGGCGCGTCGTTCTTCGATAGCCATACCCGATACTAGCATCGCTAGAACATCTAGTGTTGCTATTGACGCAGCGCCGAGGAGGGGTTAGCGTTGCTAACACCTACCCCCAGGTCGATTGGAGTTGAAGACATGGCCGACAGTGGCAATTCAAGGGCCGAGGCGCGGCCGACTGATCATCACCGAGGCGGGGTGCCTCCACGAATGCATGAGGCGGGTGCGTCGTGATCGAGGCGGCCAGACTGGCCATCGTCATCGCGCTGCTGGGCACGGCGGTGATCTATGGCACCGATGTGTTCTGCGCTCTGGTGCAGCGGCCCGCCGTGGCCGCCACTGATGATCGCGCGCTCGTCGCAGTGATGGGCAATGTGCATCATTTCGGAGACCGGCGACTGCCGGTTCCCGGAGTGATCGGGAGCGCGGCCGCCTCGGTCGGCGCCGTACTGGCCGCCAGCGCGGGTCGATGGCCCGAGGCGATTGCTGCGGCCACTGCGGTCGCGCTGCTGCTCATATGGCTCGCCCTGTACGTGCGGATAAGCGCACCGATCAATCGGCAGCTCAGCGCGGCCGCCGCGGCCGGCGATACACCCGTGAACGCGCGCGCGCTCCAGCAGGAGTGGGACCGAATCATCAACGCTCGAGCGATAATTCAAGGCATGGCCGTTGCCGCGTTGTGTGTGGCCCTACTGATTTGACCCCCCCTGTCCACCAACTCATCACTCAGCAAGGGAACTGGAGAATGAAGCTCAACACCTACGTCCGACTTCTCATGCGGGCCGCTCCACTGCTCAACGCGCCGGTCGCAGCGCTGGCGACCTCTCGGCGCTTCGGCCGCATTGTCGGCCGCAACGTCGCCATTATCACCTACACAGGACGACGGTCTGGGCGCACGATAAGCATCCCAGTGGCGTATCGTCGCAAGGGCGACGACCTTCAGATCGCCGCCAACATGCCCGAGGCCAAGAATTGGTGGCGCAATTTCACCGGCGACGGCGCACCAATGTCGGTGCGGCTGAATGGAGTCGAACACGTCGGGCATGCCGTGGCGGAGCGTGACACGAGCGGACACGTCACTGTCCACATCCGCCTACCTAGATCGTGACCGGCGCAATGAACCACACGAAATGCGCAGAACACATGGGCGACAGTGCCATTCCCCATCTAGTCACCCGGAACATGACCACCGGCGCCACACCTGGCGAGACCTTGATCACCTTGTCGGTGGCAAGAACGTGGGCGTCGGGAAGGTCCAACCCTGACACAGAACCCGGAGCGCCCGCTGACCCGGCCCGGAACTCAATCGCGTCAAGTGGGGCCTGCTCGTTAGGTTGCGTGCGGACAATCCATTTGTTCTTCAGCTTGACGACCTCGCCGTCGGGCGAGGCGACCACCACTCCCAATGACAGGTGACACCCTTGCGGCCCGAAACACCTGACCAACCAGTTTCGAGTCGACAGTTCCGCAGCAGCCGTAGAAAACGTAGTAGTCGGCCCGGTTCTCCCGGGTCGACCTGCTGAGAGCGGCAGCTACAACGACATTCCCTTGGGCATTCAGTGGATGGTGCTCCACTCTGGCTGTCCGGCCGTCAGACAGGCGGCCCTCCAGAGCCGCTCCCCTCTGCTTTGTCGGCGTCCATACCGTTGTTCCGAACACCGGTAGATCGATGTAAAGGCGTGCCAGCAACTCCGTTACGGCGGACGCTTCGTTCCTGGTGAACGTGAATATTGCCACCGTCACATCGGCCACGGCGACATCGTAAACCCACGAGATGTGCGGGCGGGCATTGTTAGTGCGCGGTCGCCGAGAACTGAGTTGGGTACTGCATTTTGGTATCGGTCATACGGTCAGCGCTTCGGCAACGTAGAAATGCTGGCGGATTGTTGGCTAGCTCCGAGGTTCAGAAAGCGGAGTCACCTCTGCGTGGATCGTGCGGCCGAACTTGGACCGCATGAGCCGGTGTGCGGACGGCACGAGCACGCCATGCAGGAAAGGATATTTCTGCCGGAGCAGACGGGCCGCCTTCTGATATTCAGCTCCCTCTAGCAGGCGCACGCGCCCACGTAGCGCGAATCCGGTCGGCTTGCCCGACGCCGTTGCGGGGCCAAATTCGACGCTCGGGTTACGGCGAATCCGGCGTACTTTGACCGCCCGTTCGAAACTTCGAAAGTAGGCGCGATCGCCTTCCACCACGATGCTGACCGGGCTGGAGCCGGGAGTGCCGTCCTTACGAAAGGTGGTGAGCCTGACCGTCTTCTGGCGGACGAATGGCGCCAACGTTGGATTGGCTGCCGTGCTGACGGAGCCCAGAACATAGCCGAGTTGGCGTAGCCGCAGCACGAACGCCAGGGCCAGGGCAACTGACACCACACCGAGCACCCACGCTTGCGCGACGGAACCACCCACGTCGAGATCCACGACGTGGTTTGCGGTGTGCACGGTGTTCGCCGCGACGAATCCAGCGAGCGCCGTGGCCAGCGCGTCCGCCCAGATAAGTGCGAGTAGCAGGGTGACGCCCAGGCCCAGCTGGAATGCGCCCACGTCATGCAAGAAGTGCCGGTGCGCATCGAATCCGACGGCATCGGCGAAGGAATTCGGATCGATTAGGCACCAGATCCCGATCCCAGCGGTGACCACCCCCACGGCCGCTGTCACCGCGAACAGGTAGATCTCCGCCGGCGTACTCAAGCGATTCATCAGGCCACCCTTCCGTGGATGCTTGCATCTCTCCTGGCTAGACGGAGTAGGGCATCGGTATGTGACATGACGAGCGACGGTGCCGGGGCTGCCTTGACTGCACCACGCCAGGCGACGCTCAACGGCTCACGCGGAACCGTTTGAATCGTGACGTCGTTCCGGCTATCAATTCGACCCGGCTCCTTGGCAATTGAAGGTGGGCTGCCAGTAGCCGGGTGACGGCGTCGTTAGCCTTGCCGTCAACCGCTGGCTCGCGAACGTATATCGTCAGCTCTCCGTCAGGACCGACCTCGACGAGGGGTCCTTTGCGACTGCCGGGCTTGACCCTGACGACGACGCAGTCGTTCATGCCGCGTAAGGCTACCGGCCGGACTGGTGTGCAATCTGCCCGCGCGTTAGCGGCACGCGCGCAAGGCACCCGCTGAAGGGGCATGCGCTCCCCTGCCGGATCCCGGCGAGGACTCCTATCGCTGACGGACGAACGGGCCCCGCTCTCGTGGGCGTCGCTCGATTGCTTGCGGTTGCCGACGTTGGTGCGCCCACCATGTCGCGCAAAGTTTGAACATCGATCGGCGCGGTGGGCTCGTCAAAGGGCGATGGTGCGGTGTACATAGTGCCTTCGTGCGCCGGTAGGTTGTAGACGATTACGTCCACTATTGGCTACGAGCATACTATGCATAAAGAATGAACGCCAGCGTCTACTAAGCGGATCTGTCGGAAGCCGCGCGGCGGTACTAGCCGCCTGGCGGTACCACGGGTGGACGGCATACGTTGGCTCCTGGATCCCACCACCACCCGTTGTCGCACGCGAGCGGTTGTGGCCCGACACCGAGGGGCCGGCATACATTAGCCGTCGGGTCCCACCACTGGCCCGGGTCGCACGCCAAGGGTTGTGGCCCGACCCCGAGCGGTCGGCAGACCTTCCCCGTCGGGTCCCACCACTCGCCGTCCGCGCAGTCGGCCGAGCTCACCGCCGGCGTTGCGATCGTCACGGCTGCCATCGACGCGAACGCCATCATGGCGATGACTACAAGGTGGCGAACGAACGTCCTCACTATGGGCCTCCCCTCGTGCTATCCATCATCGAACCGAGCCCGGGCATGCGGGTCAAGATCAAGGTGCAAGGCGCACACACTTCCGCGGCGGCGGCCGTCTTCCGATGAATTCCGGACACTCCATCAGTCAGACCTTCCAGAGGAACAAATCGAAAGCAAAGGTGGATCCCATGCCCCCCGAGAACACGGCCCTGCCGCCCGTCGTCGATCAGCAAACCTGGCGCGCCGCGCTCGATGAATTGCGCAAACGGGAGAAGGCGGTCACCCGCGAATTGGATGCGATCGCCGCCCAACGCCGCCGTCTGCCGATGGTCGAATTGCCTGACTACACGCTGATCGGTGCAGGTGGCCCCATCCGCCTGGTCGATGTTTTCGACGGGCGGTCGCAGCTGATCGTCTACCACCACATGTGGTCCGACGGCGCGGAGTGGCAGTGCAGCGGATGCACGGGCTTTACGTCGCAATTCACCCGGCTGGAGTTCCTCGATAACTACGACGCGCGGTTCGTCGTCGTCACCAACGGACCGATCGAGGAAGCCCTCGCGTACAAGTGCAAGGTCGGCAACCGCATGGAGTGGTACTCGTCATCGCAGAGCCCGTTCGCCGCCGACATGGACGCGCCGCCCGGCGGCGGCTTCGGGGTCAACGTGTTCCTACGCGATGGCGACACCGCGTACCGCACATGGCACACGAACGGGCGAGGCACCGAGCAACTCAGTCACACATTTGGGTTGATCGACATCCTGCCGTGGGGCCGCCAAGAGGAATGGCTCGATTCGCCTGAAGGCTGGCCCTCGCGGCCCACATACTCGGGGTGGCTCGACTCCGCCGCTATCGCAGCCGCCTACGGACCCAGGGACAAGTGAGGGCAGCACATGAGCGTCACCGCCGGACGTTACGTCGTCACCCGCACCATCGCCGCCACCCCGGCCGAGATCTTCGCCGTCCTCGCCGACCCGTCCCGCCATCAGAACACCGAGCCCACCGACTGGGTCCGCGACGCGGTGGATACCGCGCCGATCACGGCCACCGGACAGATGTTCGCGATGAACATGTTCCTCACACAGGCCGGCGGCGACTACGTCACGTACAACTTGGTCAATGTGTTCGACAAGGACCGGGCGATTGGGTGGATGCCGGGCGGGCTCGACGAGGCGGGCAATCACAGTCCGGGTGGCTGGTTTTGGCGTTACGACCTCGCCCCGAGCGGCGACCGCACGGACGTCACCCTGACTTACGACTGGAGCGGCACGTCGCAGGATTTCCGGGACCGCGTCGACAAGATGCCCATTTTCTCTGAGGATTACCTCGCCGCGTCGCTGGCCGCTCTGGAGCGATCGCTCGCGAGCTGATCGGTCAAGGCTGCCCACCGGCTCAACAGATCTCGTAGTAGCGTGTCCGGGCCGACACGACGACTACTGCGCCGTTAGCGTCGGATTCCCGGGGACTCCCGGCATCTCGGAAGCGGGTAACGGGGGGCAGAAGAAGCGTTATTTTTTGGATGTAGCGGAGATGGCGATGGCCGGGCGCCACTGCCGGACAGTCAACACCGGCGGATCGCGCACCTTCGCCGCGGTACCGATGTCAGAAATTCAAGCCAGAGAACATGATTCGGCCCGGATCGTACTTCTGCCGCACGGCGGTCAGCCGGGATAGGTTGGACCCGAAGTACCGCGAGGCCGGTTGGTTGGCCTCGAGATAGTTGACATAGCCGCCGACCGAATACGGCTGCACCGCCTGGTGTGCGGCGTTCAGCCAGCCGGCGGCGGCCGCCGGGGAACCCGATGTCTCGACATACCACTGCACCAGCGCGTACTGGCGTCGCCACGGAAAGGCCGTCGCCGCCGGCGCCACATCGGCAAGGGCGCCGTCGAGGGCATGCATGATCGCCAACATGCGGCCGGCGCCCCGTGGAAATGCGTCGACCGCCGAGGCGATTCCCTGAGCGGCGCCCGGGCTGATAGTGGAAAAAACATCGGATCCGCCGACATATCCGAGCGGGGATGGGTTGAGGTTGCCGACGGCCAGATACCTCACCAAGTCCAGGTAGTTGAACGTGTGGTTCTCGGTCCCGGTGGGCTGCATTCCCACGGCTGACACGATGGCGCTCGCCACCTTGCTGCCCGACCCGGCCGGGCAGGTCGCCATGATGCGGCACTGCTGGCCGAACGCATCGGTGGTGCTGTCGGCCAATGCCCAGCTGCTTCGGTCGGCGGTGCGCAGCCAGTTCTGCCAACCCAGCAGAACCTGGGCGAAGGACTGCGGCGGGAAATTGAGGTTCACGACGTCGACGTCGCTCGTGGGGAACGTGGCGAAGGTCAATGAGGTTGTCACCCCGAAATTCCCGCCACCTCCTCCGCGCAACCCCCAGAACAGATCGGGGTTGCTGGCCGCCGACGCGGTGACCGCCTGACCGCCCGGCAGCACCACCGACGCCGACCTCAACGCGTCACGCATCAGGCCCGCGTGCCGGGATTGGGCGCCCAGCCCGCCGCCCAGGGCGTGCCCCGCGGTACCGACCGACGGACAGGTGCCCGTCGGGATCCCCCGGCCGGCCGCAGCCAGCGCCTGGTGCAGCGAATACAAGCTAGTCGCGGGAGTCACCGTGACGTTGCCGGTGGCGGCGTCGTAGTTGATATCCCCGGGCAGCTGACGCAGGTCGAGCACCATGGTTCCGTTCGCCGTGGAGGCTCCCACATACGAGTGTCCCCCACTGCGCGGGGCGACCTTGAGGTTGTGGGCGGCGGCGAATGCCATTGCCTTTTGGACGTCGGCCGGCGATTTGGGGGCGACGATCGCGGCCGGCGTCGAGTCGTTGAAGTTGGTGTTGAAAACCTGCTTGGCCGCGCCGAATTGACCGCCGTTGTCGGGAGTATCACCTGTCCACCGATGGCGGTGGACAGGCCCTCCCAGCCGGAGGTATTGGGTGCGGCCGTAGCCCGGGCGGGGTCCAAAACCGTGCCGGCGGCCAACGCTCCGGCGGCACCGCGCAGAAACGCCTGCCGCGAGATTTCACGCGCCAACATCGGGCTCCTGCGGTTGTGTCATGTCCCGCATTGTCAACCATGTGATGACCAAACCCGCGACGCCGCAGGACATGTTGCAAAACTGTTAGCCAACGACCGATTCGCGAGCAAACGGAAGCCTACGCGGACGTTTCGCAACGACGGCGGCGAACCGGTTGACCAATGCTGACCGGCCAATCGAAAAGCAATGCCGCGGAAGCGAATCTGGCTGTTCGGCAGCGGGCGGCTGGATTTCCACCGTGTCGCAAAGGGTTTCGGTGTGTGCGCTCGATACGGCGCGGTACCTCTCCCCCGCTGTGCAGAGATCGTGGACGTCACCGTGGCACGCCCTTTGCCCGACCTTCTTACTGTTCGCTTATTTTTCTCGATCAGCGATCCATGCCGTAGGTTGCCAAGCACGGTGGTCTTTGGGGCGCCGGTGACAATGGAGTGCCAGTGACAGGCGGTGCAGGCGCGTGGGAACTCTCGTGCTGGCGCTTGCGGGATTGGCGCTTCTCGATTCGTTGAACGTCCTCAATGTCGGCGTTGTCTCGGCGGTCATCTTCGACGGTCGGCTTCGTCGAAAATCGCCGATTCCGGGCGCTTTGAGCTACATCACCGGCGTGTTTGCGGTGACAACCACCTTCGGCGTCCTCACCGTCCTCGGTCTCAGCTTCTTGACCGATCTTCTTGACTTTCACGTGACACCGGCCATTCGGTTTCGGGGTGAGCTGGTGGTCGGAGCCGTGCTGATCTCGCTGGCTTTCTTTCCATTGACCGCCCAATCGTCGGCGCCGGGGTGGGCGTTGGCGGCAATGCGGGAACGTCCCTGGCTGCTCGGACTGCTGGGGCTGGCGGTGGGCATGGGACAAGCACCGACCGCCGTGCCTTCCCTGACCGGCCTGGCCATGATCGCCGCGTTGCACCCGCGACCGCCGATGTGGCCGCTGCTCATCGTCGGCTATTGGCTCATCGCCCTTTTTCCCCTGCTGGTGATCCTTGTTCTTTCGCTGCGGCGAAGCGTTCGAGCCAGGCGCATCCAGCGCTGGCTAGTGCGCGCCCTCACCCGCTACGGACCGATGTCGGTGCGGCTGCTGTTCCTGGTATTCGGTGTCGGGCTGGTCGCCGACGCGCTCGTCAACCACAGTGCGCTCTGGTGAAGGCCGTAACAACCGCTGGCAGAACCGGTCGTCGCAACCACAAGGCGCGCCACCCAATCAGGTGAGTGGCGTTGGGGCGCGGTAATCTTCGGCGCCACCCAGCAGGTCGAGTTCCATCCAGGCAACGTCGTGCCAATGGCCGAGTTTCCATCCAACGCGGCGGTACAGGCCAACCTGCTCGAAACCGAAGGATCGAGGAAAACTATTGCTGGCCTGGTTGGGTTGGGTGATCCCGGCGAAGGCCCGCCGGTATCCGCGCTCGGCGAGCCGCCGCAGCAGTTGGGCGTAAAGATCCCGGCCGCCGCCGGCGCGGTGATGGTCGGTCGCAATGTAAATGCTTGTCTCGGTCGACCATTGATAGGCGACTCGGGGGTTGAACGCATGCGCGTAGGCGTAACCGGTGACCTCCCCCTCGTGCTCGAGGACCAGCCATTCATGGGTGTTGCGCGCCGCGGCGATGCGGGCGGCCATCTCCGCCGTTGTCGGAACGTCGGTCTCGAATGTGATCGCCGTGTCCTCGATGTAGGGCCGGTAGATCGCGGCGCAGACGCACGCATCCCCTGGGGTCGCTGGACGCACGAAGCTGCTTGCAGGCATCTGGCTGGCTTTCTATCGCTTTGACCACGATCATCGCGCCGGGCGCGCTGCGGAATTGACTGACATCGGCGATTTTGCCATTAAGGAAAATCTAAGCGATCCCCTTATGAATTCCTTATTTTTGATGTACGCTCGCAAGGCATGGCGCCTTGGACCTGCTCAAACCCGCCGCGAGGACTCTCGTGACCGCGGCGCTGGCCACGAGCACCCTGCCGCCCGGCCCGCCGCTCCCGGTTGCCGTTCAGACCGCCGCCTGGATAGCCCGCCCCTGGGAGTTCATGGAGCGTTGCGCGGCCCGTTATGGTGACGTGTTCACCCTGAGGTTGGCCGGGGAACCGCCGTGGGTGATGGTGTCGCATCCCGATGCGGTCAAGGAAGTCTTTACCGGTCCGCCCGAGTTGCTGCACGCTGGAGAAGCCAACCGGATTCTCAAGGCGGTGGTCGGCGCGAACTCGGTGCTGCTGCTCGACGACGACGCGCACCGACAGCAGCGACGACTTCTCATGCCGCCGTTTCGCGGCACCCAGCTTGCGTCCTACGCCGACACGATGAGCGCCGTCGTCGATGCCGAGATCGCCCGCTGGCCCCGCGGCAAGCCGACGCGCCTACACCCCCGCATTCAGGCCCTGACACTGGAGGTCTTCCTTCGGGCGGTGTTCGGGCTGAACGCGGGGCCGCGCCTTGACCAACTGCGCGCAGAGTTGGTCCGCGCGCTGACCCTGACGGCAGGTATGAGAGGACAACTGCTGTTGGCCTTCGGGCCGCCGCGTACCAGGGCCGCGGTGATTCGCAGACTGTTGGGTGGCGTTGACCGGTTGCTATACGCGGAGATCGGCGATCGATGCCGAACCCAGCGCCTCGACGAGCGCGGCGATGTGCTCTCGATGCTGTTACGGGCCCGTCACGAAGACGGCCAACCCATGAGCGACGTAGAGATTCGCGATGAGCTGATGACCCTGCTGTTGGCCGGCCACGAAACGACCGCCACCACGCTCGCCTGGGCCGTGGAGCGGATCGCCCGCCATCCCTGGCAACAGGCCAGGCTCACCGACGAGATCCGCACGGGGCAAAACGAATTCCGCGATGCCGTGGTCAAGGAGACGCTACGACTGTGGCCGGTGCTCTCACTGGTGGGCCGGCGACTCAAGGCGCCGATGGAGGTCGGCGGCGCATCGTTGCCGGCTGGGGTGGTGGTGGTGCCGTCGATCTATTTGATGCACCGACGACCCGACATCTACCCCGACCCAACGCAATTCCGGCCAGAGCGTTTCCTCGAGCAGCGCGCCGGGGCATACACCTGGATCCCGTTCGGCGGTGGAGTCCGCCGCTGCCTGGGCGCCGCCTTCGCCGAATACGAAATGCGCATCGTGCTCGGCACATTGTTCGACACCTGCACGGCGCAACCGGTCAAGGCGCGACCCGAACCGGTGCGACGGCGCGGGATCACCCACGTGCCGGGGGGCGGCGCCACGGTCGTCCTGCGACCGGTAGATCGGTCGCCCGGTGACCGGGGTCAACGTCCCGTGGAGAGCGGGTCGTGAGTAGCGACCGGCGCGCCGACGAGGACGCCATTCGCGACGTGCTGCGTCGCCAGGTAATGGGCTGGGACGCAGGGGATCCCGAAGCCTACGCCAGCGTGTTCGCCCCGGACGCCGACTACGTCACCTTCCTCGGTGGCCACCACAAGGGTCGCGCGGCGATCGCCGCCGCGTACGCACCACTGTTCGAAAGGCCCCTCAAGGGGTCGCGGCTCGATACCGAGATCACTCAATTGCGGTTCCTGACCCCCGACGTGGCGCTGATCCACACAAACGCCACCGTGGTCAAGCGGGCGCGGAAACCGAACCGGCGCAACGCAAGGGTGAACACCACCATCGCCGTGCGCACCGACGGCCGCTGGCTACTTGCCGCCTCTCAGAACACCACCCACCGCCGGCTCGCCGAAAAGCTAGTCGGCAAGCTGGTATCCGGGACTCATCCGTGGAATCTCGGGTCATAGTGCGGCGGGACCGGGCACCAGAACAGGCCGCAATTGAAACCCGACGGGTTGGGAGGCGGCGGATTATCTCCGTCCCAGATCTCCGAACCCTGCAACGTCGGCGTCCCGTTGACGATTCGGGGAACGTTGCCATACCCGTAGCTGACTTTGTACCAGGTATGGCACACGTTCATATCCCAGGTATACCGCGTGTGGATCCCCAAGCCCGTGGTGTCCGGCCCCGCCGGCCAGTCCATGGATTGCCCCGGGCACCAGTTATACGGGCCACCGTTGGCGTGAGCGATACCCGCCGCCAGGCCCACCGTGGCCGCCGCGACACCGCCCGATAGCAGCGCCGCGCCGACAATGCGCGTCATAGTGTGAACGGTGTCCATGTGTTCCTTTGGGCTGTGTCTCACGTGCCACCGTGGTGGGGCCGCTTACCCAACTGAACACGGGTCGGTCGCTTACCGATCCCAAAAATACGCACCGACGGTGCGGCCGCGCGTCGCTCCCCCGGCGTGCGAACCGTCCTAGGCCTGCGGGCCTTCAGAGGGCGGCCAGTGCGAACCCGGTGACGCTTCCCCGGGTTCGGCGTGGTCGCCGCGCGACAGCGGCACCCACTGCTCGGTCGGTGCGGGCTGCTTCGACGACGGGAAGTCGCGCAGCTTGCCCGACGGGTGGGCGTCCCACTTGGCGAACGTCAGTGGCGTCTGCAGCCAGGCGTGCAGCAGGTTGTACGCCGCTTCCAGCGAGTCCATGTGGGTGCGCTCCCAGCCGTGGCTGCCGTCGACCCCGAAACCGACCAGCGCGGCGCGGGTGCCCGCGCCCGCCTCGATGGCCGCCGCGGCGTCAGAGCGGTAGTACCGGAACACATCTCGCGCGAACGGTATGCCCCGCTCCTCGGCGAGCCGGCACAACTTGCGGGTCAGGTGGTAGTCGAACGGGCCGTGCAGATCGGCCATCGGGATCGTCACGCCGTCCTCGATGGAGTGCTGGCCGGGCGCGCACACGGAGTTGTCCACCGAAACCAGCTCGGCGACGTCTGCGGGCAGGCCGTGGCTGGCCCCGTGGCCGACCTCCTCGGTGATGGTGACCATGATCATGGTGCGGTGGGGCAGCACCAGCTTGTTCTCGGAGAAATTTTTGGCCAGCGCCAGCGCGATTGCGACCCCCGCCTTCCCGTCGAGGTGACGGGACACGATGAAGCCGTCGGCGGTGAGCTCGGGGCTGGTAATCAGCGCGACGAAGTCACCGATCTTCAATCCGAGGCGGGCCAGGTCGTCCTGCGAGTGCACCTTGCGGTCGACGCGGACCTCGACGTGCTCCCAGTCCGTGGGTTGGGTGTCGATCTCGTCACCGAAAGCGTGGCCACTGGCCTTGAGCGGCAGGACGGTGCCGGTGATGAAATCGTCGGGGTCGTCGGAAAAGATCCGCACGCGAGCGCCCGCGGCGAAGCGGGCCGAGAAGGTCCCGATCGGAATGATCTCGAGGCGGCCGTTGTCCTTGAGCTCGCGCACCATGCAGCCGATGGTGTCGGCGTGAACAATCAGCGCGCGGTCGGTGGTCACCGACTCCCCGGGGAGTTCGGCCATCAGTGCCCCACGGCGGGTCAGCGAAAACGGCACGCCGAAGTGGTCGAACATGGCGCCGATAAGCTGCATCACCGCGTCCGTGCGGCCCGCCGGGCTCGGGGTCTGCAGCAGCGCAAGCAGCGCGTCGATCATCCACGCGCGGTCGGCCTCGGCCATGGCCGCGGTTTGGCGCACGGGTGCCTCCCTTCGGGATTGTCAGGAACCGCGTTAAACCTACCGGGTTGTCAGCTCCCGGCGAACGGTCCCGGCTGGCACGTCCAGATGGACACGTTTTCTGCCGCTTCAGGGTAAAGCAGCCGGCACCTGGATCGCCGAAGTCGGCTCCAGGGGTTCACAGCGGGGCAGATCTGTTTGAGCCAACCAGTGATCAGGTCCCTGTTGGCGTCGAGGCCGGGGTCGGTGGGTTGGGCGCCCACGGTGGTGACGAAGTGCTGATGGACGAGGTTCGTCGCACGCAGGCCGAGCGCGCCGCGGAAACCCGCGACGCGCTGATTGCCGCGGCCGGCCGTTGTTCGCCGAGCACGGTTTCGCCGACGTGGCGCTCGAGGCCATCGTGCGCGCAGCAGGATTGACCCGCGGCGCCGTCGCATCGCGCTGGTCGATGCGCCAGCGGTCCTGGGCTGGACGCGGTGGACGGAGATCGGAAACCGCTACAACACCGGGTTGGTGCGCGGGCTGCTCACCGAGGCGGATCGGCGATGGTCGGCGAGCGCATACGGCGGATGCGAATATGGCGCTCCGTCTTTTTGCCTTGAACTGAGCTGCTGACCCACGACCGCAGCAGTAATGCGGCGATTCGCCGTCAGGTGGCTTTACATCTGCATTTCGTGTCCCTTCTCTGCGCGCTTCGAGGACGTACAGTGCAGAATTGGCCGAGCGTCGGTATCAGTGCGTGCGACCAGGAGCATTGACGATATGGGTCTCAACTTCGCCGGCCCCCTCGGCCGTCGGGGGGCTCGCCGAAATCGATTGCGGTTGCGCGCTGACGCCGGGAATGGTTTTTACGGCGAACACCAGATTCGGCTGCTGCGGATCTACTTGGGCGCTACCACATTCCTCTACACCTATGGGGTGGCATTCGGCAATCTGTTTCCGGTCCACCCCGGCCCGGCCCGGGCAAATCCGGCCGGGGGCATCGCGGCGATCGGCCTTGGTCTCGCGGCACTGGCATGGCTGGCCGTCCGCCCCGACAAACCCGCGCCGGCGACGGCGGCGGCGATCGTGGCCACACCCATCGTGATGGCCTTCCACATTTCGATGACCGCCGAATTCGCATGCCTCATCGCGCCGATGTTCCTGGCGATGTATCTGCGCGCGTTCTACTCGCCGCGCCGCGCACCTGGTCGGCGCGCTTACCGGCGCGTCTGTTCTCGCCCTTGCGATCGCGCACGTGGCCAACTTGTATCTCGACTACGCCATCTTCGTGATCGCCATCGTCGGGGCCGCCGAGTCGTTCGGCTTGGTGAAGCGCACCCTGGTGGCCGCGGCGTGCACCGACCCACTGACGGGGCTCCTCAACCGCGCGGGCTGGGAGATCGCCACCACCGATCTGCTGGCGCGATCCCGTTCGACGGCGGTCAACGTCACGGTGATCGCCGTCGACATCGACAACTTCACACAGATCAACGACACCGAAGGACATCACGCCGGCGACCAGCACCTGATCCGCTGCGCGGGGTGCTGGCGAGAACTGTCGCCCCCACATGCCGTTCTGGCCAGGCTCGGTGGCGACGAGTTCGCGGTGTGCATCGTTGACCGCGCGGGCCCCACGCCGGCTACAGCGGAGCAGTTCGTCGCCGATGTTCGGCTGCACACCCCGGGCACGAGCGTCGGCACCGCATCGCAGAGTGGCGACAGCGCCGACATGGCCTGGCTGCATGCGGCCGCCGATGCCAACCTCTACGCCGCCAAGCGCAAGAGATCTCCCGACACGCGACTGGAAGGGGTGCAATGAATGGCTGTAGCGTGACGGCGGTGAAATCCTCTCGCGGGTATTCCTCCGTCGCGTTCGCGGCCTGTGCCGTGGCGATCGTTCTGTCGCTCGTCGCTTCAGGCAAGGCGACCGCGGCCGGCTCGTGCCCCACCGCGGCTCCGCAGAACGGTGGAACGCCTGACTGGACACTGGCCGGGACCACCGGCAGCATCGCCGTCACCGGGCCCACGGATACGACAGCGCCGCGCGTGAACGTGACGACACCGTTCAGCGTGACCCAGACCCAGGTGCACACGCTGCACGCCGGAGATGGACCGGTGGTCCCCGGCACGGCCAGCGTCTCCGTCTGCTACATGGGCGTCGACGGACGTGACGGGTCCGTGTTCGACAGCAGCTACGAACGGGGCGCCCCGGTCGACTTCCCGCTCGGCGGAGTCGTGCCAGGCTTCCAGAAGGCCATCGCGGGGCAAAAGGTCGGGTCCACGGTCGCCGTCGCCATGACCTCCGCGGATGGCTACCCCAACGGTCAGCCCAGCGCCGGAATCCGGCCGGGCGACACGCTCATCTTCGCGATCAAGATCCTCAGCGCCTCGAGCTGAGGACCGGTCGGCGACGCTCCTCAGCGCGCCCACTGTCGGCCCGGCGGCCGGGAATCGCCGATGAAGTAGCCTCGCTTTCGTGGCGACTCGCGATCATGGCGACCCCGGCGATGCACCGTCCGCGCCGCCTCCCCTGCGCCCGCCGACGAACCCCGCTCGTCCGTCCGCCGCGGAAGAAGCCCGCACCATCGCCGCCGCCACCAATGCCGCCACGCTGGCCACGTTGACCGCCGGAGGCGACCCGTGGGCGTCGTTGGTGGCGTACGGACTGCTGGGTGGGGCGCCGGTGCTATGCGTATCGGATTTGGCCGAGCACGGCCGCAACCTGGCCGGCGACCCGAGGGCGAGCTTGTCCATCGTGGCCGCGACCACCGATACCGACCCACTGGCCGGCAGCCGAATAACCCTGGCTGGGATGGTCGCCCGGCCCCCGGCCGCCGAACGTGAGGCGGCGCGGGCAGCGTACCTGAACGCGGTGCCCGCTGGCCGTTACTACCTCGACTTCAGTGATTTCACCCTGTGGGTGCTCACAGTTCAGCGGGTCCGTTGGGTGGGCGGATACGGCCGGATGGACTCGGCCACCGGCGAGCAATACGCCGCTGCTTCGCCGGATCCCGTTGCGCCGGCCTCGGCCCGGGCCATCGCGCATCTGAATGCCGACCACGCCGACACCCTGGCGGCGATGGCCCGGGCGTTCGGCGGCTATCCCGACACCGACACCGCGGTGTGCACCGGCGTCGACCGCTACGGGCTGGACCTTCGGGTGCAAACACCACGCGGGATGGCCTACACCCGGGTCGGTTTCCCGGCACCGCTGGACGCCGCTGACCAATTGCGTTCGGCCACAGCAGACTTAGCCCGCGCCGCAGCGGGCCGCGAAGGTCCCGATGGGAATGATCTCGAGGCGGCCGTTGTCCTTGAGCCTGCGCACCATGCAGCCGATGGTGTCGGCGTAAACAATCAGCGCGCGGTCGGTGGTCGCCGACTCTCCGGGGAGTTCGGCCATCAGCGCCCCACCGCGGGTCAGTGAAAACGGCACGTCCAGATGGACACGTTTTCTGCCGCTTCAGGGTAAAGCAGCCGGCACCTGGATGGCCGAAGTCGGCGTCAGGGGTTCACACCGGGGCAGATCTGTTTGAGCCAACCAGTGATCAGGTCCCTGTTGGCGTCGAGGCCGGGGTCGGTGGGTTGGGCGCCCACGGTGGTGACGAAGTGCTCGATGGCAGCCTTCACCGAGTCGGGCGGACCGTATTTTTCCAGCGTGTCGGCGAACCTGCGCGCATCCTCGGACTTCTGGGCCACCATCAATTGTCTTTTGCGAAAGAGATGTCCAGGCAGGTGGATTGGTCGGGTGGCCCTTGCGCAGCAGAGGACGGCGTCGCCGATGACGACGAGGCCGATGGGGTCGACGATGGCGTCCCGCTTGGCTTCGAGTCCGACGGCGATGTGCCGCTCGAGCAGCCCGCTGCGACGATCACCGTGGCGACGATCGCTGCGAGGGGAATTCGGTGTAGCCGCATCGGACACTCCTTCGCCTTCGACTATCCGTTTGCTGGGCGGAGCATACCGGCAATGTGAACCGGTCGACGCGGTTTCGCAGGCTTACGGTTAGTTATCGACATAGGGGTCGTCCCCCGACGAGGAGACGCATCGCCACCGCGCTGTAGCCCGCATTCTGTTGCCATTGGAACCCTTGCTCTGCGAACGATTCTGTAGGGCATGAGGCCGCGCTGATTCCATGGCCCCGGACACGGACGCGGCTTGTGCCTCCACCGTCAACTGAACATACAGCAATACTCGCCGGATTATTTGACGACCGATTTGGCAACGCGATGCGCAATTTGCTGATTTAGCGGTTATGCTTCGTCCACTCCCAGCTTTAGATAGCGGATGCGCCGGGTCGCGCGGAAGCTTCAGGCCTAACCCGACCACGACGGATGAGCAACGCATGCGCCAACTAACAGCCGCAGTCTCCACCGCCGTAATCGGCATCCTGGTTGCCGCGTGCGGCAGCGGCAACGACAGCGGCCCCGCCTCATCGACCACGACCTCAACACGGGCCGCGGTCGCGCAAGCGGCACTGGCAGGCCTGTTGCTCACGCCGGCCGAGGTTGACAACGCGCTGGGCGTCACCGGTTCGAAGAGCAGGGAAAAGACCGACAAGCTGCAAGACGACAACGCCAAGCAGCAGTGGCCCGCCGGCTGGAAATTTCCCGATGATTGCCTCTACGCGATGGGTCCAGGTGAGGCCCCCGTTTATGCGGGCAGCGGTTACACCGCGGCTAGCGGCGACGACGAGGTTGCGTCGCTTCCCCCGGAGGCAAATGAACCGGACCCGGAGGTGGGCCAGGTGCTCGTGTTGTTCCCCTCGGCCAACGAGGCGAGCGCGTTCTTCAGCACCTCCACCCAGCGCTGGCCCGCCTGCGCCAACCGGCAATTCACCACTCCCGCCGGGGGCGACACCCCCCAGACGGACTGGCAGGTGGGACCGGTCTCCAACGCCAACGGAATGTTGAGCACAACTTTGACCATGACGATAAGCGACAAGGGCAATGTCGTGATCGCCATGACCTGCCAGCGCGCGCTGACCGTACGCAACAACGTCGTGATCGATGTCGGCGTGATCCGCAAAGAGCCTACGGATTTGGCGGTCAAGGTCGCCGGTCAGCTCGCCGGCAAAGTCGACAAAAAATAGCGCCTACGAAGCGGATCCCATTTCGGAGATGCGGTCTGCGAGGGCGAGGATCCGTTCGGCGTTGCGCACGTGCAAGCTTTCGATCATGCGACCGTCGACCGTGATCACACTGTTCCCGGCCGCCTGAGCCTGTTCGTAGGCCGAGATGACCTTGCGGGCGTCGGCAAGCTCTGTGTGCGACGGACCGAACAGGTCGTTGGCCGGGGCGATTTGGGAAGGATGGATCAAAGTCTTGCCGTCGAAACCCATCGCCCGGCCTTGTTGTGCCTCGGCTCGGAAGCCGCCCTCGTCGGTGATGTCGTTGAACACGCCATCCAAAATGACCTTCCCGGCCGCCCTGGCCCCCAGCACGGCCAAGGACAGCGCAGGGACAACCGGTGCGCGGCCGGGTACGTGCAGCCCGTGCAGATCGTTGACCAGATCGTTGGTGCCGACCACCAGCGCGGCCAATCGATCACTGGCCGAGGCGATCTCCTCGGCTCGCAGGAAGGAGCGCGGCGTCTCGATCATCACCCACAGCTGCAACGACTCCGGCGCGTCGAGCGTCTCGAGCATTGCGGCCAGCGCCTGGACGTGTTGACCGGTTTCGACCTTGGGCACCAGCACGCCATGGGCGGCCGAACGAGCGACGGCCACCAGATCGTCGTCGTGCCACTCGGTGCCCAGGCCATTGATGCGCACCACGAGCTCCCGGTGCCGGTAGCCCCCCGACGAGATCGCGTCGCACACCCTCGTCCTGGACTCGGCTTTGGCGTCGGGTCCAACGGCATCTTCGAGGTCGAAGATGAGCACGTCCGCGGGCAGCATTTTCCCTTTCTCCAACGCCCGGGCTTTGTTGCCGGGCAGGTAGAGGGCGGATCGGCGCGGGCGCATTGTCGGTGCCATGGACTCCTTCGCTTCCTGTCGTTGATTCGGGGCTTCTCTCGCGTGCGGCGGGTGCATGTGAGCTCCGCATAGGCAGAAAGTACGCTTCGACCTCGGTGGAGTAATTCGGTGAGGTAAGTGGTGGCGGCGCTGCCGGGAGGGAGAAACCGATGTCATCCTTTGGCTCGGCACGCACCGAGGACGACAGCTGGGATCTGGCCTCCAGCGTCGGGGCGACCGCGACAATGGTGGCGGCGTCCCGGGCGCTGGCCTCTCGCGAGCCGGACCCGTTGCTCGATGACCGGTTCGCCGAGCCGTTGGTGCGCGCGGTCGGCCACCCTTTCTTCGTCCGCATGCTGGACGGTGAATTGCCCCTCGACGACGACGACTCGCCCATGACCCTGCAACAGCGCCGTGAGCAAATCGCCGTGCGCACAAGGTTCTTCGACGATTTCTTCGAGGCCGCGACCAGCGCCGGCATACGTCAGGCCGTCATCTTGGCCGCCGGACTTGACGCGCGGCCCTACCGGCTGCGCTGGCCATCGGGCACGGTGGTCTTTGAGGTCGATCAGCCGGAAGTCATCGCGTTCAAGAGCGACACGTTGGCCCAGATCGGCGCTGAACCCACCGCAGAACGTCGTACCGTTGGCATCGACCTGCGCGATGACTGGCCAACAGCACTGCGCAACAACGGTTTTGACACTACCGCGCCCACGGCCTGGATCGCTGAAGGGCTGCTGCCCTACCTCCCGCCGGAGGCTCAGGACCGGCTCTTGGACAACATCACCACGCTCAGCGCGCCGGGCAGCCGGCTGGCCACCGAAAACATCACCGATATGAGCGTGTTTACCGACGAGCGGGCTCGAGCTATGCGCAGTACCTGGCGTAAACACGGGCTGGATATCGACGTCGCGGAACTGGTGTGGCTCGGGGCGCGCCGCCCCGCCGGCGACCACTTGGCCGCCACCGGCTGGGACGTCACCCACTACCCCACCGAACAGGTGTACGCCAAGTACGGCTTTGTCGTGCCCGACAACGAGATCCTCAAGGAATTTCGCCATGCCATCAGCTACCTCAGTGCCGAGTTGCGCTGATCCGGTAGGGCTCCCCTAGCTTTTCGCCTCCCGCCACTCCCGCTCGAACGGCAGCCGCCATGCGTTGGGCGCGATCAGTTGGTGAATGGCGTTGGGGCCCCAGGTGCCCGGCTGGTACATTTTGGCCGACGGCGGGTCGGTGAGTAGTTCCTCCGAACGCTCCCACAGCGATTCGATGCCCTCCGCGGTGGTGAACAGCGTGTGATCGCCACGCATCGCATCGAGGATGAGCCGCTCATACGCCTCCAACACATCCGCGACGGTGTCGATCTCCTGCGAGGAGAACTGCATCGACATCTTGTCCAGCTTCATACCGGGACCGGGCCGCTTGCCGTAAAAGGACAGCGAAACCTTGGAGTTGTCGGCGAGATCGAACGTGAGGTGATCGGGACCCTGAGTGCCCACCCCTGACCCCGGCGGGAACATGGTGCGGGGGGCCTCCCTGAACGCTATCGAGATGATGCGGATGCCTTCCGCCATCTTCTTGCCGGTACGCAGGTAGATCGGTACGCCGGCCCAGCGCCAGTTGTCGATGCCGACCTTGAGGGCGATGAACGTCTCGGTGTCGGAATCCTTTGCCACTCCGGCTTCGTCGCGATATCCGCTGTACTGGCCGCGCACCACATCCGAACACTTGACCGGCAGCATCGACCGGAACACTTTGTTCTTTTCTTCGCTGATCGCATACGGCTCGAGCGCCGTGGGCGGCTCCATCACCACGAACGCCATCACCTGGAACAGGTGGGTCACCACCATGTCCTTATAGGCTCCGGTCTCTTCGTAAAAGCTGGCCCGCTGATCCAGGCCCAGGGCTTCGGGAATGTCGATCTGGATGTGGTCGATGAAGTTGCGGTTCCAGATCGGCTCGAACAGGCCGTTGGCGAAGCGGAACGCCAGGATGTTCTGGGCGGCCTCTTTGCCCAGGAAGTGGTCGATGCGGAAAATCTGGGACTCGTCGAAGGTGTCGTGCACGAAGTCGTTGAGCGCGATTGCGCTGGCCAGATCGGTGCCGAACGGCTTCTCCATGACCACCCGGGATCGCTCGACCAGGTTCGCATCGCGCAGCATGATGATGACGTCGCGCGCCGCTTTGGGGGGCACTGACAGGTAATGCAGTCGCCGCGCGTTTGGACCGAGGGTGTTTTCTGCTTCGGTGACCGCGGTCGCTAGGGCATCAGGCCCCGCGCCCTGCGGAACGTAAGTGATGATCTTCGCGAAGTCGGCCCACTGTTCGGCCGTGAGCTTGTGGGTGCCGAACGACTCGATCGCGGTCTTGGCGAGTTCGCGGAACTCGTCGTCGCTGAGCTCTTCCAGCGACGTCGCGACGATCTGGATGTGGGGCGCAAGCTCCGATTGGTCCAAGTAGGCCAGGCCGGGGATCAGCTTTCGTTTGGCCAGGTCCCCCGTCGCGCCGAATAGGACGATGACGTGCGGGTCGAGCGGTTCTTCGCCGCGACGGCGCGGGCGTGCCTCGGGTGCCGGGTAGGAGATGGTCTGCGGTTTCTTGATGGCCACTCCTGCGATACTTCCACCGCCTTGGCGCCATGTCGCATCGGTCCCCCGGCAGCGGCCGGTTGTCCACGACGATTACCGACGACACGATTGGGTATGGCATAGCGGCGGGCTCGCAGCGTCGAGGGCCGTTGCCCGACCAAATCGATGGAAAGCGATATGACGAATCCCGACAACGACCCGGTAAGCCACGCTCAGGAGCTGGAGAACATCGTCGATCAGCTCGAACAGAAGGTAGCCGACGACCGGGAGGCCAAGGGGGTTCCCGGCAAGCCCAGTGACCGCGAACGCGCCCCGGTCCGGGGCTCGGAGGACGAGCCGCCGGATTAAGAACGGCCGACTGCGGCAGGGGGCCCGAACCAGGTGGTGAGGGCCTCACGCAGCTGGTGATCGGCGGCGTCTCCCGCCCAGGCGACGTATCCATCGGGCCGAATCAAGGCGGCACCGGGGGCCGGGACCGCACCAATCACCGGAAGCTCCCAGTCACCAAGAGTTTCCGCGTCAATCAACCGAATCCGGTCCTTCCATGGGGTGAGGTCGACACCGCCGGCCACACCGAGGTTGAGCAGCACCGGTCGGGCATCGCGCAACAGGGCAAAAACCCGCAGCGGGCCCCGCGCGGTGATGAGGTCGAGATCGGGCATGCGGCGCCCCAGCAGCGGGTGTCCCTCCCCTAGGTCGTAACGGATATCCAGGCCAGACATCATCGCCGCGAATTGTTTGCGAGGCTCGTCCATGGTGAGGAGCTCGGACATGGTGTCGCGCAGCACCTTGGTGCGCTCGTCTGGGCGAAGGAGCGCCATTTGAGCAATCGAGTTGCGCAGCACCCGCGCCGCGACCGGGTGCCGTTCGGCGTGGTAGGTGTCGAGCAGACCGTCGGGCGATGTCGTGTTGACCACCTGGGCCAGCTTCCACCCCAGATTTACGGCATCCTGCACACCTGTGTTGAGGCCTTGGCCGCCGATCGGGTGATGCACATGTGCGGCGTCGCCGGCCAGCAGGATCCGTCTGTCGCGGTAGGCAGCGGCCTGTCGCGCCATGTCGGTGAACCTGGAAATCCAAGTGGGGCTGTGGATCCCGTAATCTGTCCCGTATACGGCGACGAGCCCCTCGCGGAGATCTTGCAAGGTGGGCTCGCCGGCGGTCTCGAGCTGCCGCTCGGTGATCATGACCCGCACCGGTCCCCCATCGTCCAAGCGGGAGAGGGAATGGACGCCGAGTGCGTCGTGACGGATGCCCCATGTCGGGGGTTCGTCTGCCCGTAGCGCCATTTCGACTTCGGCGATCAGATAGCTGGTTGACGGATCCCAGCCCGGGAACTCGATGCCGGACGCTTTCCTGGTCGCGCTGCGTCCTCCGTCGCACCCGACGAGATAGTGCGCGCGCAACATCTGGCCGCCGGCCACCTCAATGTCGACACCGGCGCCGTCCTGGGCGATGCCTCTCACCTCACTTCCGCGGTAGACCGGCACCCGCAGTTCGTCGACCCAATCGGCGAGTATGCGCTCGATCCGGTTCTGCCACAGCGCAAGGCCGTACGGGTGGCGGGTAGGGAAATCGCTGATGTCCAGCCGAATTTGGGAAAACCCCGCGACCTGCGCCACCTGCCCCTGCGCGAGGAACCGGTCGGCGATCCCGCGTTGATCGAGAACCTCGATGGTGCGTGCATGCAGACCGCCGGCGCGCGCGCCCATCACGTCTTGGCTGGCGCGGCGCTCGATGACGGCGACGTCGACTCCCGCCAACGCCAACTCACCCGCCAACATCAACCCGGTCGGGCCTCCCCCAACAATCACCACCGCATGATCAACGCCGCCACGCGACGCATCGGACGACGACGAATCACTCACTCAGCACCCCCAACACGGTCAATCGTGGCGTCGGACAACGATTTTGCGGCACGACTGGGGGCTTGCCACAAGCCCCCATGTCCCGTATATGTTGAGAATGGGAGGGGCAAACCCACCAGCGCTCACACGGGCATGGCGCCGAGCGTGTGGCCTATGGGCGAACCACCCGGCAGTTCCCGTACTTAGGGCCCACGCTCGGCGCTACTAGGGTGCAGCCATGAGCCTCGTCACCTATGAACTGCAAGACCACGTCGCCACCATCACCCTCAACCGGCCTGAGGCTCGCAATGCCATCAACGGCCCGCTACGGCAGGACCTCAACGCGGCCTGGGATCGGTTCCGCGACGATCTGGACGCGTGGGTCGGGATCCTGACCGCCACCGGCAACGTCTTTTGCGCCGGCGGCGACCTCAAGGACGCCGAGGGCACGGTCGGCACCTTCGGCGGCACATTCTGGGAGAAGCCGACAATCAATAGCTTCGAGAGCGGCATGGAGTTGTTCAAGCCGACCATCGCCGCCGTGCACGGTCCCTGCATCGGCTACGGGCTGACCGGGGTGTTGTTCTGCGACTTCGTCCTCGCCAGCACGGAGGCCACGTTCTGCTTCCCGGAGGTGTCGATCGGGGTGCCCACCATCGTCGGGGCCATTCGCCTCCCGCAGCGGGTGGGCTGGGCCAATGCCATGGAGTTGCTGTTGACGGGGAAACCGATGACCGCCGCGCGCGCCAAGGAGATCGGCCTGGTCTGGAAGCTGGTCGAACCCGATGAACTGCAGGCCGAGGCTCGGGCGTGGGCCCGGACCCTCACCGAGGCCGCGCCCCTGGCCCAACGGGCGACCAAGGAGGTGGCGTGGCGAACCGCGGACATGGGCTGGATCGAGTCGGTCCGCTTCGGTGAGACCATGCGCAAGGTGGCCGGCGCCACCGAGGATGTGGCCGAAGGCCTTAATGCATGGCGCGAGAAGCGCAGACCCGACTGGCGCGGCCGCTGACCACGATCGCCCCCCTGGCCGAATAACTTGCGGGCCAAGGAATTCGGTTCGCGGAGTGGATGCGGTTGCTGGCTTTTCCACGCCAGGCGCGGATGGTTCGCTCGGCGCTGCTCGGGCTCTCCGGCGGCGGGGCGACGGCGTCAACGACGACCACGGTCGCAACGCAACCCTGGCCGCCGGAACCACCGCGGCCGGCCGTGTGTCAGGATTTGGAAATGAGTGCACCCCGCCTTGCCCGGATCATCGGCGTCTCCGTTGCCACCACGTGGGCGCTGTTGAGCGCGCCGATGGGTAGTCCCGCCGCTTCTGCCGATCCATGCTCCGACGTCGCCGTGGTGTTCGCTCGCGGCACCCACCAGGCGCCCGGCCTCGGCGACGTCGGCCAGGCCTTCGTCGACGCGCTGACCTCACAGGTCGGTGGGCACTCGGTGGGGGTCTACGCGGTCAATTACCCCGCGAACGACGACTACCACAACAGCGCGTCGGCGGGGTCCGACGACGCCAGCAACTACATCCAGAGCACCCTGGCCAGCTGCCCGAACACCAAGATGGTGCTCGGCGGGTACTCCCAGGGCGCGACCGTGATCGATTTGTCCAGCGTGGCGATGCCGCCCTCGGTGGCCGATCATGTCGCCGCTGTTGCCCTTTTCGGCGAGCCGTCCAGCGGATTCTCCGACATGCTGTGGGGCGGCCAGCCGCTTCCGACGATCAGCCCGCTGTATGCCCCGAAAACCATCAGCTTGTGTGCCCCCGACGATCCCATCTGCTCTGCCGGCGGCAACATCATGGCGCACGTTTCCTACATCCAGTCCGGCATGACAAACCAGGCCGCGACGTTTGCCGCCAATAAGCTCAATCAGGGGCCTGCGCGCGTCTAGCTGATGTCATCGGACGGCCGGCTCCCGCTAGTCTGGCGGGCATGGCCACCGAGTCCACCATGCTCGCCCTGGGCACCCCGGTGCCGCCGTTCACGCTGCCCGAGCCGGCCACCGGCGGCACGGTCAGCGTGAACGAGCTCACCGGCCCCGCTCTTGTCGTCACGTTCATCTGCAACCACTGCCCATACGTCCAGCACGTCGCAGACGGCCTGGCCGCGCTGGGTCGCGACCTCGCCGACCGGGGCGTCGCCATGGTCGGCATCTCCAGCAATGACGTCGTCGCCTATCCGCAGGACGGACCCGATCAAATGGTGACCGAGGCTCGCCGCCACGACTGGACGTTTCCGTACCTCTACGACGAGACCCAAGCCGTCGCCCGCGCCTTCTCCGCGGCCTGCACGCCCGACACGTTCGTCTTCGACGGCGAACGTCGGCTCGTTTACCGAGGCCAGCTCGATGACTCGCGCCCCGGCAACGATCTTCCCGTTACGGCCGCCGATGTCCTTGCCGCGGTCGACGCGGTGCTCGCGGGCCGGCCGGTCGATCCCGACCAGCGGCCGTCGATCGGGTGCGGTATCAAGTGGCGTTGAGGCGTTTGCCCACCGACGGCACGGGAGAGGTCGCGGATTTCTTACGCGCGGCCGAGGCCTATCGGGCCATGGACGAGAGGCGCGCGATCAAAGCCTTCCTGCAGCCCTGAGCGCCTATCGCGGCTTCCCCATCGAGCCGCGGCTGCGCCATCGACTACCGTCGACGCTATGTCCAAAGTCTCCGGTAGCGACCTCATCGACGACGTCACCCCTGGCGACATCATCGCCGTCGACCGCGGCTCTGGTGAACGGCCCTACAAAGTGGTCTTCAAAGACTCCACCGACACGGGATACCTCATCACGTTCGAGGGCGACGACGGCGAAACATTCCAGCTCGACATGGCGGCCGGCACCACGGTGACACGGTCACTCGAGTCGAAATGGGAATCTGCGCAAAGCCCCACGCCGCATTCGCAGACATAAGAGCCGTTGGCGTGGCGCTCTGGGGCGATGAGACTTCCTGGTTAGCCCGCCGGGTAACGGGCATGCCTAGTGCCATGACCGACGATGCTGGGCAAGCACCGCAAGAGAATCCAGAGAAGGACCGATCGGAGTGGGTGACAGGTGACGGGCCGTTGACCGGCTCGCAACGCAGTATGGTCCGCGTCGACGACGTGCGGCGACTGCTCGCCTGCCCGGAGCCCAACGGCGCCCTGGTGGTGATCGAGGGCCGCATCGAGGTCGCTACTCCCGCCGAACTGGATTTGCCGGAATACCGCGGCGCCCTGCAGGTCGCGACGCGCCGGGATGTGGTGCAGCGCGCGGGCGGCGAGGAGCTTTCGGGCCGTGAGCTGGCCGAGCAAGCCGAGGACCTGGATACGGCCGTACGCAATCTGGGAGTCTGACCCCGCCGGGTCGGCACCTGAAAGGCACGCAAGGCTCCGGGCGCCGCGCCCCGGCCATGATGTGCGAATGTCTGTGATGGCCGGCCCGGTCGAAGTAGTCTCTTTCGCGCGAGGGTCATGTGGCCGACGGGCGGAGGTCGGGGTATGCGGCTGGTGGTCGACCTCAACAAATGCCAGGGCTACGCCCAGTGCGTCCCACTGGCGCCCGATGTGCTGCGGCTCGTGGGCGAGGAAGCACTCGCGTATGACCCCAACCCCGACGACTCCCAGCGCCAGCGGGTGTTGCGTGCGGCGGCGTCCTGTCCGGTGCAAGCCATCATTGTCGAGGTTGACCCACCGGCCGATCGAAACACCAGATGAGCACGGCTTCGCTGGCCAGCCAGCTGGTTGACGCATTCAAGGCTGAGGGCCGGATCGTTATCGTGGGCGCCTCCTTGGCGGGCCTCCGTGCGGCGGAAGCGTTGCGAGAAAAGGGTTTTCGTGGCCAACTCACGATCATCGGAGATGAGCCACACGAACCATACGACCGGCCACCCTTGTCCAAGCAGGTGCTGAAGGGCTGGGTGCCCGCCGATCACACCAAACTGCCCCGGTTGCGTCCCGTCGATGCGGACTGGCGGCTCGGTGTGGCGGCGGCGGGTCTGGACCGGTCCAACCGCCAGGTGTTGTTGGCCAACGGCGAGAAAGTGGATTACGACCGGCTGCTGATCGCCACTGGGACCAGGGCTAGGCCGTGGTTCAATCCCGACGAGTCAGCCCTGGACGGGCTGTTCACCGTGCGCACCTGCGATGACGCAGCGAAGCTGGCCGCCGCGCTTAGGGACCAACCACGCCGGGTGCTCATCGTCGGCTCGGGCTTCGTGGGCTCGGAGATCGCCTCGGTGTGCCGCGAACTCGACCTTCCGGTCACGGTCGCCGAGCGGGGCAAGGCGCCGCTGGTCGGTGCGCTGGGCGGGGTGATCGGCGACATCGCCGCACGAATGCAGGTCGAGGCCGGGGTCGATCTGCGCACCGGAGTGGCGGTGCAAGGCCTCGACGGTGACGCTGACGGCCACGTCCGCGCGGCCCACCTCTCCGACGGCACCGTGGTCGACGTCGACGTCGTGGTGGCCTCACTGGGGTCAATCCGCAACGTGGAATGGCTCGATGGTGCCCAGCTGGCGAGCGGGTTCTGGGGGGTGGCCTGCGACGCCGGCTGCCGCGCCTTCGACATCAACGGGGTGGTGACCGACAACATCTTCGTCGCCGGTGACGTAGCGCGCTCCCCGCATGTGTTGTACGAATATCAGTTCATGTCCCAAGAGCATTGGGATAACGCAGTTTTCGGCGCCGAGGTGGCGGCCAACAATATGGTCAGCCTGGAGCTGGGACGGCGGCCGCACCTGCCGCTGCCGTCCTTCTGGTCCGGTCAGTTCGGCGTCAATATCAAAAGCGTCGGGGTGTGTTCGTTCGGCGACGAAATCGTGTTCACCCAGGGTTCGCCCGAGCAGCGCCGCTTCGCGGCCGCCTACGGCTATCGGGGCCGCATCGTTGGGGCGGTGACGTTCAACCATGGCAAGTGGCTGCCGTACTACGCCTCGTTGATCGAGCGATCCGCACCGTTCCCGCCACCCCCGCCCGGTTACGACCGCCCCGCCATCTTCGAGCCGATGCCGGCCCGGTTCCCCGATTCACGGGAACCAACCGCCGTTCCCGACGTGGTGCTGACCGGACACGACCCGACCTCGCGCGGTGCCGAATTCCGGCCCCCGAGAAGCTGACCCGAGGAGACGACGATGGACGCCGACACCGCGTGGTCTGAGGCGATGAAGTTCGAGAACCGCCCGAACCCGTACCCGTACTTCAAAGAGTTGCGCAAGACGCCAGTGGCGAAAGTCGCCGAGAAGACCTACGTCGTCACCGGCTACCCCGAGTTGCTCGCGTTGGCGCACGACCCGCGGATCAGCTCCGACATCGGCCGCAGCCCTGTCGATTTCGGTGTCGAGAAGCCCGAGCCTGAGCCCGGCAGCGCGCACATGCAATCCTACGGCCGCGAGCGCAGCATCATCGTCTCCGACCCACCCGACCACGACAGGGCCCGTCGGCAGGTGATGCGCCACTTCGGCCCGCCGCACTCCCCCGATCTGATTCCCGGCATGGAACCGTTGGTCGTGCGTCTGGCCAACGAGCTGCTCGACAAGGTGAAAGCCCGCGGTGGCACCCGGATGGACGTCGTGGAGAACTTCGCCTACCCCATCCCGGTCGCTGCCATCTGCAAAATTCTCGGCGTACCCGTCGAGGACGAGCCGAAATTTCACGCCTGGATCTTCGACTTCATGATGGGTCTGGACCTCGGCCCGCAGGGCGCCAGCGAAGAGGGTCAAGCCCTGGCCGAGAAGGGGCGCGCCGGCAGCGCTGCGTTACTGGCCTATCTGGGCGACCTGCTGCGAGGGCTCGCCAAGACCCCGGGCGATGGCGTGCTGTCCAAGCTGGTGCACGACAACGGGCCGGACGGCCCGATGTCGGTGAAGGAGGCGACGTCGAACGCCATGCTGCTGCTGGTCGCCGGCCACGACTCGACGGTCAACACCATCACCAATTGCGTGATGACGCTGCTGCGCAATCCCGGCTCCTGGGATCTGGTGCGACAGCGTCCGGAGCTGATCCCGCGCGCGATTGAAGAGGTGCAACGGCTGCAGTCGGCGGTGCAGTTCTTCCCCAGCCGCAGCGCCACCGCCGACATCGAGGTGGGCGGGACCGTGATCCCGTCGGGATCCGCGGTGTATCTGATCTACGCGGCGGCCAATCGGGATCCGCGGCGGTTCGACAACCCGGACCACTTCGATCCGCTACGCGAGGACAACGAGCACTTCGGCTGGGGCAGCGGGATTCACACCTGCATGGGCGGGCCGCTGGCGCGCCTGGAGGTCAACCTGGCGCTGGAAACCTTCGTGCGCCGGGTCGAATCCCCGAAACTGGTCGTCGACCCCCCACCGTATCGGCACAGCCAAATCTTCCGGGGTCCGCGACACCTGTGGGTGGACTTCGCCGCTATTGCCAACTAAGGCTCAATCGTGACGCGGTCGCCGATGCGGATGACCCCCTCCCGCACTACCGCGAGGTAGGCGCCCGCGCACGGCTGCGGTGCGGGACCACCTGCGTCCCAACGGTTCTCAGCCGCAGGCGTGCGAAGAGCTTGCGGAGCCCGTGGCAGTGGGCCATGTTCGAGCGTGGGCACGACGCACCGCGATGTGGCCGTCAGCACCCGCAGTCGCGCTTCACCGACGGCGAGTTCGCCGCCGACCCAGTCGTTTTCGGCGTACGTCGGGTAGCCCACCGGCGTCGCGATCACCAGATTCGGCCGGTAGCGTAATGCTTCGACGCCGATGTGCTCGAGGGTGGCCGTCGTGATCGCGTGCAGCGGCGCCTCGTCGGTGAACGAGTCCCCCGGGGTGGCCTGGGCGAGCACCAGGATGCGGCCGTCGACCTCGGCGTCCAGCCCGAGCTCGAGCAGTCCCTCCGGGTCGGGGCGCACCAGCGTCGCGCCGTCCGGCCGTTGGGTGATCAGTCGGACCGGCCTCCCCAGCAGCCGCGAGAGCAGGTCATCGACGCCGGGGTCGTCGGCCGCGACAGTCGTCCCGTCAGGCAGCCCGATTTCTACCCGCCCGGCGTCACCGGTGGCAGTGCACTTCAACAGCCCACGCCATAAGCGGGCATTCTTGGCGCTGGCCACGTGTCCGGTCGCGGTGTCGACCAGTGCCAGCCGCCGGTCTCCTTCGGCGCCGTGCCGGTCGACGAACATGCTGTTCACCGATTCGCCCAGCATCGACTTCACCGGGTACCGAAGCAAACTCTCCACCCGCATCGGTGCCGCTGCCAGGCCCGCAACGGCGGTCGGCTCCTCCACCACGTATCCCCACTCGAAACCCGGCATTCACTTGTCTCGACAATATGCGGTTCTCGGTCCGTGGCGTGCCGAAGCGGGACGCGCAGTGTTCCTGCGCGCTGAAAGCCAACGCGCCACCGGTCGTTACGCTTTGTGCCGCAACGGTTTCGCTGATGGTCGGGCACATCTTCGGAAGTGGTCCGTTGTACCCGGAGGCGGGGCGTTTTAGCACCTGCCCGCAGCGGGCAGGGGTCCACCACCAATCAACTAGTCGGGGCAATAGTTGGATTCTGCGGCGCTGACCATCGACGTCACGTCCGCGAACGAAATGCCCTTCGAACCCAAGGTGGAGTGGATGTCCTGGGCGATCGCGTCGGGCGTCTTACCGGCCATCCGATCCGCACAAATTTGGTGCCCCATCGCGAAGATCGTGGAGTCTTCTCCAGCCGGCCAGGTGAAGCCGAGCTTGTGCATTTGAGAGAGGAATGCATCATCAGCGGTGTCGGCAAGCGCAATCGCAGTGCCACTGGTTAGGGCGGCGCCAACTATCACGGGTATCGCCAGTTTGCCCAGTCAACGCGGTGGAAACATTTCATGCCCTTCTTTTGGTATCGGTATCGATGGTTCGGCCATTATATGAGCGTTTGACGGTCGCAAATATTAAGAGTGGGAAAACTGCCGAAAAGCTGCCACGAACTGATCAGCCGACTTCGGGTGGGCCAATTTGTGGCGCTTCAGGCTTACGTGGGTGTCCGCAGTTATTGGTTCCTCTCCGATTGCGTTGGCAATCAATGTCTGGCGGTGTTCAGCCGGCTGCCGTAGTGACAACGATTGACTCCTCCCCCGTTTGCCAGGCCGCCATGAAGGTCTTGATGGTGACCTGTTCGTCAGCGTGATCGGCGCCGGGGTCGTTGAGGTAAACCGTCTCTTTGTCGGTGTCGATGCCCGTGACGACGAGGAAGTGGTCGGCCCTGGTGCGCTGGTCGCTGGTATTCCAGATCAGCGCGGAATTGACCCACGCGATGATCTTGCGGTCATTGGCGAGGTACCGCTCGAGCGCGGGCAGTCCGGTCCGGCCGGGGTGGGCCGCAGAGGTCGGTGCCGGCCGCGCATACCACCCGGGAAGCGAACATGTTGCCTAGTGAAATCCGGTCAGACAATGGAATCGGATGCAAACAGTAACATCGTCAGCCCGCCAAATATCGGATAAAGCCGTGCCCTCGCATATGTCGCAGCCCGGTATTGACGTGAGATCACTCGCCCATGGTTTCCGTCATATGAAAACAATTGCCAGCGGCACTAACGATTGGTTATCAGTCACGAATATAATACCGGGCTATACGAAAACAATTGCCCACGGCATCTGATGCTATTGGACGGCTTCGGCTTCCCGCTTTTGCGGCGTACCGGTGAAGGCGGCAGGAACGCCGGCGGGGTGCGCCGCGAGGTAAAGAGGATAGTTTTGGACTTTGCCCTCGAGTCAGTGCGGGGACTGCCGTCAGCGTCGCCTCCGACGCAGAACCCGCGTAATCGCGTGCAGTATGGCTTCGTCGGTAAACGAGTCGCCCGGGGGCGCTTGAGCAATCACCAGGAGGCGGCCACTGACCCGACGTCCGGGTCACCGGTTGGGATGGTTATTCCGGCTGGCAGCGCGATGCGGAGGACCACTCGGGGGTTTGTGGCGCCAGGCTTTCCGAAATGCGGCGGCAATACCCGGTAAGCAAGGCGCCCGCGGCTCGTGCGGTAGCCAGCAATCCGGTGCTGTCGGCAAGTCCACGATCCGGGGAAACACGAGACTGGTGACACAACTTCCTCACAACCACCCGTTGGTCTAGCATTGCGACCTCGAAGAATCGATTTCGAATGCCAGAAGCTGCCTAGGGCTGCATAATGGGCTAGGCAGGGGACTAGCACTTTGCGCTGGTGGGCGGCATATTTTGCACCGATCGTCCAGAACTGGGGCCCGTCTACTGCATCACGGAGGAAGCGGCGCAGCGCCTTTGGTGGCCATTCTGCAGGCGGCAAACTGGGTGGAGTCAGCAACGGGAAAGGTCGGGGTATCCGATGCGTGCAGCAAAGGCGTTAGGCCCGTTTCGGGTAGTGCTTCCCGACACCGGATCTGAGATCCGAGCTGCCATGCTCATGTGCGCCCGCCAGGATGCGGCCACTGCCGTGGCCTTTCGGCTTAACCTCAGCTAAGGGGCCGATATGTATTTCGCGATGTTCCCACCGGAGGTCAACTCCAGCCGGATGTATGTCGGTGCGGGATCGGAGTCGATGGTGGCCGCGGCCGAAGCCTGGGAAGGCTTGGCCTCCGAGCTGCATACGACCGCAATCGCCTATCGATCGGTGATATCTGGTTTGACCGCCGGTCCGTGGCTGGGTCCGTCGTCGGCGGCGATGACGGCTGCGGCCGCTTCCTACGTCAGTTGGCTCAGCAGTGCCGCCGCGCAGGCAGAAGAAGCCGCAACCCAGGCCCGGGCCGCGGTCGCGGCATATGAGGAAGCGTTTGCATCAACCGTGCCGCCACAACTGGTCGCAGCCAACCGCAGCCTGTTCGCGCGGCTGGTGGCGACCAATCTGTTCGGACTGAACACCTCCGCAATCGCGACTATCGAGGCGCAATACGCCGAGATGTGGGCCCAGGACACCGCAGCGATGTACCGATACGCGGGTGCGTCGGCATCCGCGACGACACTGACGCCGTTCGCCGCCCCGCGCCAGAACACCGATCCAACCGGGTCGGCCAACCAAGCGGCCGCGGCCGGCGAGGCCGCCGGCACCTCAGTGGGCGACGTGCAAAACGCCGTTTCGTCGGTCCAGCAAACGTTCTCCGCGGTACCCAGCGCGTTGCAGAGCTTCGCAACCGCAGCGCCGTTGGCCCCTGCAGCCACAAGCCCGCTGAATACCTTGAGCGATCTCGTTTCCGTCTTCATCGACCTGCCGGCCGGCCTTGCGGGCATTTTCGTCGACGTCCCGCTGAGCACTCTTGGTCTCGTGGCCCTTCCCTTCGACATCGGCGGTTACGGCACTGGTATTCACACCGATGACATCGTCAGTGGCTGGAACGGGGAACAGAGTTGGCCGGGCACTGGGCCGGCACCGGTCAAAGCGTTCCCCGCGCCGCTCACCAACCTACCTCTGGGTACGTTGCCGCCCTCGAGAGTCTCGGCGGGTCTGGGCCAGGCCAACGCGGTTGGGACTTTGTCGGTGCCGGCGACGTGGACCATCGCCACGCCGATGGTACGGCCCATCTCCTACACACTGCCCGCTTTGCCCGCCGCCACTTCCGGCGTGGTCGAGGAGGGGTCCACGCTGGGGTCGAGTACTACCTTCGGCCAGATGGCACTGGCGGGTCTGGCCGGGCGAGCCATAGCCGGCACCCTGGGTACCAGCGCCGGTAAGGATGACGGCAAAGCGCCCGGAGACCAACGCGTGCCGACCGCCGCGGGTGAGGCCAAAACCGCGCAATCCGCGGCGACGGACGATGAAGCCGGCACGCAGGAGACCGCGCCTCGGACGGTGGTGACAGGAGTCGCAGCAGAGCTTCGCGAATTCGCCAAGCTGCGCGACGAGGGAATTCTGACCGAGGAGGAGTACGCCGAGCAAAAGAACCGACTGCTCGGTCGCTGAACCGCACTCTGGCGGAACCGCGATTGCAGGAAGAGGAATGCGCCGCAATGGATTTCGGGATGTATCCGCCGGAGATCAACTCCGGTCGGATGTATGCTGGTCCTGGCTCGGCGCCATTGTCGGCCGCGGCGCAGGCCTGGGCGCAACTGGCCGACGAGCTGTACACGACGGCCAGCGCGTATGAATCGGTGGTGGCGGGGCTGACCGCCGGACCGTGGTGGGGCCCCGCGTCGGCGTCGATGACGGCTGCGGCCGCACCCTATGTGGAATGGCTGAGCAGCACCGCTGCGCGGGCGGGGGAGACTGCCGCCCAAGCAATGACCGCGGTCGCCGCGTACGAGGCGGCGTTCGCCGCCACGGTGCCGCCACCGGTCATCGCGGCCAACCGCAGCCTGCTGGCGGCGTTGGTGGCGACAAACTTCTTCGGGCAGAACACTCCGGCGATCGCGGCCACCGAGGCGCAGTACGCCGAGATGTGGGCCCAGGACGCCACGGCGATGTACGCCTACGCCGGTTCGTCGGCAGCCGCGACCGCGCTGACACCGTTGACTTCACCGCGGCAGAACACCACCACGGGCGGTCCGGACAGTCAGGCCGCGGCGGTCAGCCAAGCGGTCAGCGCGTCCGCCGGTGATGCCCAAGGGATCGTGTCCGATGTCTCACAAACATTTTCCGCGGTGCCCTACGCGTTGCAGGGCCTGGCGGTCGCGGCGCCGGCGGCCACGTCAGACCCGCTGAAGACGTTGAGCGACCTGATCACAATTTTTGTCAGCACGCCGTCCAGCCTGGCTACCCTCGGTTTACTTACCCCGTTCGCTGTCATAGCCGGGCCGGTTGATCTTCCGATCGCCGCTACCGGCACCCTCATTAGTTTCCATTCCGATGACATCATCAGCGCGTGGAATGGGGAAGAGATTTGGCCGTGGACCGGACCGGCGCCCGTCACGGAGTTCCCGGCGACTATCACCAACCTGAGCCCGGGCACGGTGCCGACGCTGTCGGCCGGGCTGGCCCAGTCCAATGCGGTCGGGTCATTGTCTGTGCCGCAGGCGTGGACCGCCCCCGCACCGGAGGTGCGCCCGGTCGCGCTGGCGTCGCCGATCGCG
This sequence comes from uncultured Actinomycetota bacterium, assembly GCA_963800315.1. Classification (GTDB taxonomy): domain Bacteria; phylum Actinomycetota; class Actinomycetes; order Mycobacteriales; family Mycobacteriaceae; genus Mycobacterium. The sequence continues at coordinate 639,440 of CAWDAS010000013.1, read as the reverse complement.
GGTATCGACTCCGCCGCGGTGGCGCCCTTGGAAGTCGACTCGAGCACCACGCTCAGCGACACGGGACTGGCGGGCATGACCGGGCGCGCCATGACCGGGTCGTCGAGCGGCGGCGGGGATGGCGGCAAGGTCACCGGCCAGCGGGTGGTTGCCCGGTTCGGCAACGCGGCGGTCGACCGCGACGGCGAGGCACCGCACGTCAAGCCCCGGGTGGTGGTCACCGGAGTCGCGGCCAAGATTCGCGAGATCACCAAGCTCCGCGATGCGGGACGGCTGACCGCCGAGGAATACGAGAAGCTGAAGAACCACCTGCTGGGGCGCTGAAGCAATGACCCTTGCGCCGGGTGGCAGTATCCGCGGGCATCTGTAGCATCACCGCGAGTGTGGTTCTGCAGATGGAGTTTGTGCTGGCCGGCTATGGCAGTCGAGGCGACGTCGAACCCTGCGCCGCCGTGGGCCGGGAGCTGCTACGCCGAGGTCATGAAGTGCGGATGGCAGTCCCGCCCGACAAACTTGGCTTCGTCGAGTCGGCCGGGCTTGAGGCGGTTGCCTACGGGCCGGACACGCACGATCAGATGAACATGGCCGCGGATTTCGTCCGCAACGTTTCCGCCCACGGGCTGGTTCGAGGGGTGGGCCAGCGGACTAGACGTGTTCGACATCGACCGCGACCGGTCCCCGATCGAGTTGCGCTGGCTCGTCTACCAGAAATCGGGCCCGGCCGGGGCGTAGCCCGTGGCGTGTTGTCCGCTCAACGTGATGCGTTCAGGTCGCGGGTGGCTGATCAAGTCGCCACGCTGAGGCAGCGATCGGTTTCGAAATCCGCACCGGCGGATATCTGATCTGTAACCACGACGCTCGAGACGACTTCGGGCCGGCAAGAGAGAAACACGAGGATCGACAGTTCAGTGACGCCCGAAAACAGCGATCAGCTGGTCCAGCGGATCCTCGGCATCGGTTGGCCGCGCCGGTTCCTGCTCGCCGTCTTCGTCATAGTCGGACTGGTGGGCGTCATACAGGTCGCGTTGTCGTCCCGTTGCGCGAGCGGCATCTGCACCCACCCGGGGGCTGGCCCGAAAACGCCTGCGGCGGCGCGGGTCACGATCACGCCGGGCCCAAATGCGCAGAACGTCGACCCGGTCGGGCAGGTGATGGTCAAGGCCGATCCGGGGACGCTGACCAACGTCCGGATGGTCAACGAAACGGGCAAGTCGATTCCGGGCGTCATGACTCCGGACAGTGTGGCCTGGAAGCCCACCATGCCGCTGGGTTACGGACGCACCTACACGCTGACGGTCACCAGTCGCGGACCCAACGGCGTTGTTTCCACTCAAGTCTCGTCATTCTCGACGCTGCACCCCTCCAACCAGACCAAGGTCTCGCTCACCACCACGTCACAGGCCACGCTGCGAGATGGCGCCACCTACGGCGTGGGAACGGTGATTGTGGCCCACTTCGACGAGCGGATCGCCGACCGGGCCGCCGCCGAGCGACACCTGAAGGTGACCACCAACCCGAAGGTCGCGGGTTCGTGGTTCTGGGTCGACGACCAAAACGCCCATTGGCGACCAGAGCACTACTACGCCCCGGGCACGACCGTCACTGCCGAAGCCAAGATCTACGGAATCGCCTTGGGCAACGGCCTATTCGGGCAAGAGGACGAGCGCGTGTCATTCCGGATCGGTGACGCGCACATCTCCATCGCCGACGATGCCACCAAGCAAGTGAGCGTCTACGACAACGGAAGGCTGGTCCGTACGATGCCCACCTCGATGGGGATGGGGGGTACCGAAGACGTCGGCGGGAAGACCATCTCGCTGTGGACGCCGCCCGGTGTCTACACCGTGCTCGACAAGGGCAACCCGGTCGTCATGGACTCTTCGACGTTCGGGCTGCCCAAGAATTCTCGCCTCGGCTATCGCGAGACCATCCACTACGCCACCCGGATCAGCATCGACGGCATCTATCTGCACCAGCTCAACGCCACGGTGTGGGCCCAGGGACACCGGGACACCTCACATGGGTGTTTGAACCTCAACGCCGACAACGCCAAATGGTTCTACGGCTTCTCGGTGCCGGGTGACGTGGTCGAAGTCCGCAACACCGGCGGACCGCCGTTGACGCTGGCCCAGAACGGCGACTGGACACTCAGCTGGGATCGGTGGCGCAAGGGCAGCGCCTTGAAGCCCACGTGACCAGGCCGGAGCCCGGGCCGCGCTGTGGCGGGGCCTCTCCATCTGCACACGATGTGCCCTACTTCACAATAAACTCTTGACTCGGTCCAATTAAGTGCGTCATATTGGTCCGGTGTCCTCAACGTCCGATTACGCGGAACAGTTGCGGATGGCCGACCTGCGTGTGACCCGGCCCCGGGTCGCGGTGTTGGAGGCCGTGGACGCCCACCCACACGCCGACACCGAGACGATCTTCTCGGCGGTGCGCGTCGGGCTGCCCGAGGTTTCCCGCCAGGCCGTGTACGACGTGCTCAACGCGCTGTCCTCGGTGGGTCTGGTGCGGCGCATCCAGCCGTCGGGATTGGTTGCCCGCTACGAGTCACGAGTCGGCGACAACCACCATCACGTCGTATGCCGCTCGTGCGGCGTCATCGGCGACATCGACTGTGCCGTCGGGGAGGCGCCGTGTCTTACCCCGTCGGACGACAACAACGTTCTGGATGGCTTCGTCCTCGACGAGGCCGAAGTCATCTATTGGGGCCTGTGCCCTGACTGTTCCACTGCAGGCTCCTAGATCGCAGCCCAAATCACCCCTCCAGGAAAGGAATGCAGTGTCATCCGATACCTCCCATAGCCGCCCGCCCGAACCAGCGAAGACGACGGCGAGCACCAGCGAGAGCGAAAACCCGGTAATCCCCTCCCCCGAGCCCAAGGCGCATCGGCCGCTGACCAATCAGGACTGGTGGCCTAACCAGATCGACGTGTCCAAGCTGCACGCCCACCCGGTGCAGTCCAACCCCCTGGGCGCGGACTTCGACTACGCCGAGGAGTTCGCCAAGCTCGACGTCGAGGCGCTCAAGGCCGACATGATGTCGGTGATGACCACCTCGCAGGACTGGTGGCCGGCCGACTACGGCACTTACGGCGGTCTGTTCATCAGGATGAGCTGGCATTCCGCCGGTACCTATCGCATCAACGACGGCCGCGGCGGCGGCGGGCAGGGCGCCCAGCGCTTCGCCCCGATCAACAGCTGGCCGGACAACGTCAGCCTGGACAAGGCCCGCCGGCTGCTGTGGCCGGTCAAGCAGAAGTACGGCAACAAGATCTCGTGGGCGGACCTGATCGCCTTCGCCGGCAACTGCGCGCTGGAGTCGTTCGGCTTCAAGACCATGGGCTTCGCGTTCGGCCGCGAAGACATGTGGGAGCCCGAAGAGATCCTGTTCGGCGAGGAAGAAGAATGGCTGGGCACCGACAAGCGCTATTCGGGACAACGGGACCTCGCAAAGCCATACGGTGCGACCACCATGGGCCTGATCTATGTGAATCCGGAGGGCCCCGAAGGCAAGCCGGATCCCGTCGCCGCCGCGCACGACATCCGCGAGACGTTCTTGCGGATGGCGATGAACGACGAAGAGACCGCCGCACTGATCGTCGGAGGCCACAGCTTCGGTAAGACCCACGGCGCCGGCAGCGGCGATCTGGTCGGCCCGGAGCCGGAGGCCGCCCCGATCGAGCAGCAGGGGTTCGGCTGGAAGAGCTCCTTTGGCACCGGCAAGGGTAAGGACGCCATCACCAGCGGCCTGGAGGTGGTCTGGACGACCACCCCGACCAAGTGGGGCAACGGGTTCCTGCAGAACCTCTACGGCTACGAGTGGGAGCTGACCAAGAGCCCGGGCGAAGCCTGGCAGTTCGTGGCAAAGGACGGCGCCGGCGCCGGCACCATCCCCGACCCGTTCGGCGGGCCCGGACGAGCCCCGACGATGCTGGTCACCGACATCTCGTTGCGGGAGGACCCGATCTACCGCGAGATCACGCGGCGCTGGCTGGACCACCCCGAGGAACTCGCGGATGCGTTCGCCAAGGCGTGGTTCAAGCTGATGCATCGCGACATGGGCCCGGTCTCGCGCTATCTCGGGCCGTGGATCCCCGAGCCGCAGTTGTGGCAGGACCCGGTTCCGGCCGTCGACCACAAACTGGTCGACGAGAAGGACGTGACGGCGCTGAAGAAGAAGGTGCTCGAGTCCGGACTGTCCGTTCCGCAGCTGGCCAAGACGGCCTGGTCGGCGGCGGCGAGCTACCGCAACACCGACAAGCGCGGTGGTGCGAACGGCGGACGGTTGCGCCTTGAGCCACAACGGAACTGGGAGGTCAACGAGCCCTCGGAGCTGGACAAGGTGCTGCCCGTGCTGGAGCGCATCCAGCAGGACTTCAACGGCTCGGCGTCGGGTGGCAAGAAGATCTCGCTCGCCGACTTGATCGTGCTGGCCGGGTCCGCGGCGGTGGAAAAGGCCGCCAAGGACGCCGGCTATGAGATCTCGGTGCATTTCTCGCCCGGGCGCACCGACGCCTCGCAGAAGACCACGGATGTGGAGTCGTTCGCGGTGCTCGAACCGCGGGCCGACGGGTTCCGAAATTACATCCGTCCCGGCGAAAAGGGTCAGGTGGAGCAGCTGTTGCTGGAGCGGGCGTGCTTACTGGGTGTGTCCGCGCCAGAAATGACGGTGCTCATCGGCGGTATGCGCGCCCTCGGTGCCAATCACGGCGGCACCAAACACGGGGTGTTCACCGGCACGCCGGGCGCGTTGACCAACGATTTCTTCGTCAACCTGCTCGACATGGGCACGCAGTGGAAGGTCTCGGAGACCACGGAGAACGTCTACGAGGGCCACGACCGGGTCTCGGGCGCTCCGAAGTGGACCGCGACCGCGAACGACCTTGTCTTCGGGTCGAATTCGATACTGCGTGCGATCGCGGAGGTATACGCGCAGGACGACGCCAAGGGCAAGTTCGTGGAGGACTTCGTCGCGGCGTGGGTCAAGGTCATGAACAGCGACCGATTCGATCTGAAGTAGGACCGGGGCCAGGTCTGCCAGGCAGCGACCCAACGCGGCACCCCGTGAGCCATCTGCTCGCGGGGTGCCGTGCGTCAGGTCAGCGTGCGGCGCGCCGCCCGTTCCGCGACATATGAACTGCACACACGACACGCCGGTGGACGGTCGCACTGGTTTACGTCTCGTGAACGTCGACGAATCCCGATCATCGAGCCAAATCCCACTGCCCGAAATCCGGCGCAAGAACCTCGTCCACGTCGACATTGATGCCGCCCAGTAGCGGGCCCGGGTTCGACGGGCTGTTGACGATCTCCTGATAGAGCACCGCCATCGGCTCTCGTTCTCCATGCGACCATGACTTCGTCTGCCACGCCCACCGATGCCCCGCACTGGTCGATCGCCCGATCACGCCGTCCCTGATCGCCCACCCACACGCCCGGGAGTGCCCATAGATTCCGCTGCGGTCCACGCCCAGCACGGAATTGATGCCCCGAAACCATTGGACCGCAACGCTATCCCAGGTGTTGAGGTCGATATCGTCATCGATGCTGAAGAAAATAGGCGCCGAGGGCGCGCCTCCCGCCGCGCCGTGCAGCCGCAGCGCCGTCCGAGCGTCCGCCACGCCGCCGTCAAACCCACGGGTGAAATCGGACGGATCCGGCCACCCGGGTTTGCCGTACTGGTAATTGCTGACGATGTGCAGCCCCGCCGCGCGTAACGCGTCGGCGTATGCGCGGGTGAGGGGTTTTGCCTCGAAGTCCGCGCCCGGCCGCGACTCCGACACGTAGTTCACTACCCCGTCATAGCCCGCCGATTTGATCTCGTCCGGCGGGATCCGGCGCTCGGCGAAATCGACCAGCGTCATGTTGGCGGCCGATGCTTGTGGACCGCAAAAAGGGCCCGCCAGCGTCCCCAGGCCGAGGACTACCGGCGTGACGGCATACTTGAAGACGTCGCGCCTGGAGAGCGATCGCCGTCCGCCGCCTCCTCCCGGCCCGGCCGAATCCTGCACCGCGCGATGGTAACAAAACGATGGCCGCGGCTCCGGCTCACAACTGATGCCCGGCCTTGACGAACTGCGCGGCACGCTCGCCGATCACCACGCACGGAGCCGTCGTGTTTCGAACGCTCCTCCGCCCCGGGTAGGTACAGCTTTCTATATCAAGCTCTACGCGTGGACGAGCGGAACGGTTCAATGACCCCGCAGCTCCAAATGGCATGATCTTTGCGTGGCGGACACCCCCCATATCGTTTACTCGCGGGGCGGCGGCTTTCGAGGTCGTTGCGTTCGATTAGGTGATCGAACTATAGTCTGGACACATGTCCAGTTTGCGGTCACGGAGGTCGGGAGTCCGTTGATCGCGATGGAGGGGGTCGCCTCTCAGGGGTTTTCACCGGCGGATAAGAGTTAAGTATGCGAATAGCCCTGCTGTCCTACCGTAGTAAGACCTTTTGCGGCGGACAGGGCGTCTACGTGCGCCATCTCAGCCATGGCCTGGCCGAACTCGGTCATGACGTCGAGGTTTTCTCCGGTCAACCGTATCCGGACCTGCTCGATCCGCGGGTGCGGCTGACCAAAGTGCCAAGCCTCGATTTGTATCGGGAGCCCGACCCGTTCCGCGTGCCGCGGCCAAGCGAGATTCGCGACTCCATCGACCTGTTGGAACTGCTCACGACCTGGACGGCCGGCTTTCCCGAACCGCGGACGTTCACGCTGCGTGCCGCCCGGCTACTGGCCGACCGGACGGCCGATTTCGACGTCGTCCACGACAACCAGAGCCTGGGAACCGGACTGCTCACGATCGCCGACGCGGGTCTGCCGGTGGTGGCCACCGTGCACCACCCCATCACCCGCGATCGTGTTCTCGATCTTGCCGCCGCGCGATGGTGGCGAAAACCGTTGGTGCAACGCTGGTATGGGTTCTTGGCCATGCAGCAGCAGGTGGCGCGCCAGATCCCGGACCTGTTGACGGTCTCGTCGGCCTCGGCCGCCGACATCGTCACCGATTTCGGTGTCGCGCCGGAGCGGCTGCACGTGGTGCCGTTGGGGGTGAACACCCAACTGTTCACACCGGGATCGCGCCCCCGGCAACCGGGCCGGGTCATCGCGATCGCCAGCGCCGATACCCCGCTCAAGGGCGTCCGCACCCTGCTGCACGCCGTCGCAAGGCTCCGGACACGGCGCGACCTCGAGCTGCGGCTCGTCGCCAAGGTGGAACCCAACGGTCCCACCCACAAACTCATCGCCGAACTCGGCATCTCCGACATCGTCCACATCACCAGTGGGCTTTCCGACACCGAGCTGGCCGCATTGTTTTCGTCGGCCGAGGTGGCCTGCATTCCCTCGCTCTACGAAGGGTTTTCGTTGCCCGCGGTGGAAGCGATGGCGAGCGGTACCCCGATCGTCGCCAGCCGGGTGGGCGCGCTGCCCGAAGTCCTCGGCACCGACGGCGCGTGCGCCGAGCTGGTGCCCCCCGCCGACGTCGACGCGCTGACCAGCGCGCTCGGTGAGCTGCTCGACTCGCCGGAGAAGCGCCGCAACCTGGGCAAGGCGGGACGAGAGCGCGCGATCAACGTGTTCAGCTGGGAAGCCGTTGCCGCGCAAACCGTGCGCGTCTATGAGCGGGCGATCGCGCGGACGGTGACCGGCGGAGGCCGGATGCCATGCTGACGGTCGACTTCGACCGGCTTGGCATCGGGCCGTCCAGCAAGGTCATCGACGTGGGGTGTGGGGCCGGCCGGCATGCTTTCGAGGCCTATCGGCGCGGTGCCGACGTCGTCGCTTTCGACCGCGACGCCGCCGAACTGCGCTCCGTGGACACCCTCCTGCGTGCGATGGCCGACTCCGGTGAGGCGCCCGGCACGGCGTCCGCGAAAGTGGTTCTCGGCGACGCGCTCAGCCTGCCGTACGCCGACGAGACGTTCGACTGCGTCATCGCCTCCGAGATCTTGGAACACATCCCTCAAGACGACGCCGCCATCGCCGAACTGGTCCGGGTGCTCAAGGTCGGGGGCACACTGGCGGTCAGCGTGCCGCGTTGGCTCCCCGAGCGGGTGTGCTGGCTGCTCTCGGAGGAATACCACAGCAACGAGGGCGGCCACGTACGCATCTACCGGGCCAGCGCATTGCGGGACAAGATCGCCGGTGGCGGAATGGAATTGACGCATGGGCATCACGCCCACGCGTTGCACTCCGGATTCTGGTGGCTCAAATGCGCCGTGGGCGTGTCCAACACCGATCATCCGGCCGTGGCCGCATACCACAAACTCCTGGTGTGGGACCTGATGCGGCGACCAAAGATCACGCAGCTGGCCGAGTCGCTACTGAATCCGTTGGTGGGCAAGAGCGTGGCGATGTATTTCGTCAAACCGCACCCGGCAGCAAGCCAGGCGAGCTTGGGATATTCAGTTGCGTCGGGCTGAGCCGCCATCAGTTCCGGGGGTACTGACTCCCGGGCAATGTCGGCAGACCGCGCTGTCCATCGCCGCCGCGCAGGAATCATCGGGCGCCATCCCGTGGTTCGACGGGGGGCATACCGACCCGTGGGACCACGTGGAATGCGCGATGGCGCTCACCACGGCGGGACTGCTGGAGCCGGCGCGGGCCGCCTTCGAGTGGAGCCGCCGTACCCAGCGGCCCGACGGCTCCTGGCCCATCCAGTTCCGTGCCGGAACTATCGAAGATGCCAACAGCGACAGCAACTTCTGCGCCTACATCGCCACCGGAGTGTGGCACCACGTGCTGGTCACGGGCGACGAGTCCTTCGGAATGCGGATGTGGCCGATGGTGCACCGGGCGATCGATTTCGTGATCGACCTACAGGTCGGCTACGGCGAGATCTATTGGGCCCGAAGTGACGACGGACCTGTTCCGGAGGCCCTGCTGACCGGTTGCGCCAGTGTGTTCCACAGCATTCGGTGCGCCCTGGCGCTCGCCGCCCTGGTCGGGGAACCGCAGCCCGAGTGGGAACTGGCCCTGGGCCGCCTGGGCCACGCGATCGCCGCGCATCCGGAGGTGTTCACCGAAAAGGACCGCTACTCGATGGACTGGTACTACCCCATCCTCGGTAGTGCGCTGAGGGGCCCGGCCGCTGCGGCGCGAATCAAGCGGCGCTGGGACGATTTTGTGGTCACCGGCCTTGGGATTCGATGCGTGGACGACCGGCCCTGGGTGACCGGTGCCGAAACATGCGAGCTGGTGATGGCGTTGGACGCCATCGGCCACCGGTCAGCCGCCCACCGGCAATTCGCCGCGATGCACCACCTGCGCGAAGATGACGGCTCCTACTGGACCGGTTTGGTGTTCGCGGACGGAAAGCGGTGGCCCGAAGAGCGCACCGCCTGGACGGGGGCGGCGATGATATTGGCGGCCGACGCGCTGTCGAACAGCACTGCGGGCGCTGGAATTTTCCGCGGTGACGGGCTGCCGATGGGCCTGCAGACCGACTTTGATTGCGAATGCGTTGTCAGCGGGCCGGGCCGCTGATCCGCTCGAGCACCCGCAGCGACCCGGTGGCCGAAACCTCGCGGAACTCGCCGGAGTCGATTGCGCGACAGTAAATCAGATAGGGCGGACGTCCGCCGTCCTTTGGGTCGGGGAAGACGTCGTGGATGACCAGCGCGCCGCCGATGGCGACCCATTTCGCCCATCCGTCGAAGTCTTCGTTGGCGGCGTTCTCCGAATGTCCGCCATCGATGAACAACAACCGCAGCGGCGACCGCCAGGCTTTGGCCACCACCGGGGATTTGCCCACGATGGCAACGACGTGGTCGTCCAGCCCGGCGGCATCGAGCGTGCGACGAAACGTCGGAAGCGTGTCGAACAACCCGGTGACCTCGTCGACCAGGGAGGCGTCGTGGTAGTCCCAGCCGGCCTGATGCTCCTCGGAACCGTGATGGTGGTCGATCGTGTAGAGCACGCTGGCCGTTTGTTGGGCCGCCGCGCCGAGCAACAGCGTGGATTTGCCGCAATACGTGCCGATTTCGACACCGACCCCGCCGTCGAGATACCGCAGCGCGGCATCGTAAAGCGCGCGCCCCTCGTCGGCCGGCATGAAACCCTGCGTTTGCTCGGCCAGCGCGAACACGCGCTCGGCTGAACTGGTGTCGGTGCTGCTCATGGTGCGAACCTATCGGTCGGCTTCTCAGCGTCGACAAGGTGGTCGACGCCTTTGTGGCAGCTATGTGTTCGCCGGCCGGCCAGCGGCTTCGGCGTCGTCGCCTTACCATCGTGCTGTGCACGCTTTGTTTGCCCGCCGGTGGGTCGTCCTCGGCCTGGTCGGAGCTGTGCTGGCGGCCGTACTGCCAGGAACCGTGGGACCGGCCGCCGCGGCAAGTTGCCCACCGGTGCAGGTCGTCTTTGCCCGCGGCCGACTCGAGCCACCCGGTCCCGGCGTGCTGGGCAATGCCTTCATCAGCGCGCTGCAATCCAAGGTCAACAAGAACGTCGGCGTGTACGCCGTGAGGTACCCCGCCAACACGGAGGTGGACGTCGGCGCCAACGACATGAGCCGCCACATTCAAGACGTGGCCAACAACTGCCCTAACACGCGGCTCGTGCTGGGTGGCTATTCCCTCGGCGCGGCGGTTACCGACGTGGTGCTCGCGGCGCCCATCGGTGCTTTCGGTTTCGACAGCCCCCTCCCACCGGGCATGGACCAGCACATTGCTGCCGTCGCGTTGTTCGGCAACGGAAGCCAGTGGGTCGGTCCGATCACGAATTTCAACCCGACTTACAACGACCGGACCATCGAGTTGTGCCACGGCGCCGACCCCATCTGCAACCCGGCCGACCCGAACGCCTGGAAAGAAAACTGGCCACAACATCTGGCCAATGCGTACATCGATGCGGGTATGGCCAACCAGGCCGCCGACTTTGTCGCCAGCAGGCTCTAGTCGATCACGCTGGTCGAATCAGCCTGGTGTGCCGGCGGATTGGGCGTGCACGGCGCGACGATGGTCGAGCCAACGGTACGCGGCGAGCTTGACCCGGTCGTTGAACAGGAACCACACCACCGCGTAGGCCCACACGACACCGGCCCAGCGCCACCCGAGCGGGGTCATCGCCACCCCGTAGACGGCGATCAGCGTGGCAATGGTTTGCGCCGTGATGACCGCGCCCAGCAGCAGCCGTGCGGGTGCGGGCCGCGACCAGAAGGGTCCGCGGGAGCGGGTCAGAAAGATGGTCAGCTGGCCGGCGACCGACAACTTCAGGTAGATCATGGTGCGGATCACGTCGTGGCTGAGGCCAAAGACCTTGTCGGCGACGAAGAACAGCGTGAAGGTCGCGACGACTCCGATGACGCCCAGCACGGTGGCGATGGTCAGCACGGTGCGCATGTCCCACTTGACGGGCTTGGGTGAGCCGCGCACGTGATCGTAGGCGATGGACAGGATCGCGCCGTCGTTGAGCAGCGCCAGAAACACGATCATCGCGGCGGTGACCGGGAAGAAGTTCATGAACACCACGGCCAGGGTGATCAGCAGCAGCACCCGGATGGTTTCGGCGATGCGGTAGGTGGCGTAGCTGGTCAGCCGGGCAAAGATTTCGCGGGCCAGTTCGATCGCGGCCACGATCACCGACAACCCGGGCGCCAGCAGGACCACGTCGGCGGCCGCGCGGGCCGCATCGGTGGCCCCGGACACCGCGATGCCGGCGTCGGCCTGTTTGAGCGCGGGGGCGTCGTTGACACCATCGCCGGTCATCCCGACGATGTGCCCGCGGGCTTGCAACAGCCGCACGATCCGGTATTTGTGTTCGGGAAACACCTGTGCGAAACCGTCGGTCGTTTCCACCCGGGCGCCGAGATCGTCGCCGTCAGCAGCGCCGTCGAGCATGCCGGCATCGAGAATGTGCTCGCCCAGGCCGACCTGGCGGGCGATCTCGCGGCCGATGGCGACCTGGTCACCGGTGACCATCTTGACCTCGATGCCGAGTTCCTTGGCGGCGGTGATGGTCGCCGCGGAGTCTTCGCGAGGCGGGTCGGCCAACGCCAGCACACCCATCAGCCGCCAGGAACCGCCGCCGTCCGTCTTGGCCACACCGAGGGATCGATACCCGCGGGTGGCGAACTGTTCCACCACGTCGTTGACCTCGGCGGCTGCGCCGTCACCGTCACACAAGGCGGCGATGACCTGCGGCGCGCCCTTGCTGACGTGAAACGTCCGACCGTCGGGGTCGCGCACCAACGCCTCGGTGCGTTTGCTGACCGGGTCGAAGGGCATGAACCGGTCGACACGCACCGGTGGCTGCGGGCCCGCGGCGGCCATCACCGCCAGATCGATGAGGTCGTTGTCTTCGGCGCGCGAGGCCAGCGCGGCCGCCGTGAGCAACTCGTCGTCACGGACGGTGGTGGCGGTCCAGCGGGCGGCGAGCGCCAGGCGGTTCTGGGTCAGGGTGCCGGTCTTGTCCGAGCACAACAGGTCGATGCCGCCGAGTTCCTCGACCGCGGGCAGGTGGCTGACCACGGCCTCGTGGCGCGCCAATTGGCGTGCGCCGATGGCCATGGTCACCGACAGCACCGCCGGCAGCGCCACCGGGATCGAGGCGATCGTGACCACCAGCGCGAACTCCAGGGTCTGCAGCACCGGATTGCCGCGGATCAACGAGACCACGACTGTCAAAGTGACCAGTGACAGCGCGATCACGATCAGGTAATTCGCGATACGCAACACCGCGCGCTGGAAGTGGCTGACGGTGCCGGCGCTTTCCACCAGCGCGGTGGTCTTGCCCATATAGGAGGACGCCCCGGTAGTGCACACCAACGCGTCGGCCTCGCCGCGCACCAGGACTGAGCCGGAATACAAACTCTGCGCCCTGCCCGCGGTCGACGGCCAGCGACTCACCGGTCAGCGCCGATTGGTCCACCTCGAGCGTGACGTCGTCGAGCACCCGTAGGTCGGCGGGCACGACGTCGCCGAGGCGCACCCGGACGACGTCGCCGGGCACCAACTCACGCACCGCCACGGTCAGCCACGTGCCGTCGCGCAACACCCGCGCCGAGGAGGCCAGCCGCTGCTTGAGCGCGGCGATCGCGTTGGCCGCCTGGTGCTCCTCGAAGTAGGCGACCAACCCGTTCATCGCCAACAGCACCCCGATGATCATCGCGTCGGTCCAATGCTGGGCAGCCAGCGACAACGCCAGCGCGACCTCGATCATCCACGGGATCGGAGCCCAGAAATACCCCAAAAATTCCAGCACCGGATTGCGATGCCGCTCAACGATCTCGTTGGGGCCGTAACGCTGCAGTCGTTGCTGCGCCTCGGCGGCCGTCAAACCCGCTGTCGAACTGTCCAACTCGGCTAGCAGCTGCGGCATCGGCAACTCGGTCAGCTTGTCGGTGGTCTCGGTCAACCCCGTCTCCCCTCGCGGTTCATCGCGTGTCGATTCAACACTCGCACCGTCGCCGGGGACCAACTAGGGCCGAACGCCCCCAATGCCCGTGGACCTTTTTCGGCGGGGCGGGATTTTACCGCCGCGTGTGAGCTCAGGGCGGGATTCGTCGGCGTGTCGCCGCCCAGGATTCACACCGTAAAGGGCTGCGCCGGTACGGAATGCAGGACTAACGCAGGTTCGTGGGGTTGAGGTCCGCGGGCATCCGCTGGCCGGCGTCCTCGTAGGCTTTTTGGATCGCGGCCATCGCCGGGGCGCCGTAGTCGCGCTTCTTCGCCACCACCGTGTCGTAGCTGGCCCGCAGCGGGTCCAAATGCCCTCGGAATTCGGGGATTACGTACCGGCCCATCAACTCGTAGCTGCGTAACGTGGCCTCGCGGTCGGCCCAATCGCCGGCCAGCACCAAAAACCCGCCAAATCCGCCGGTGACGTTCTGCAGGCGGCGCAGCGCCTCGATCATGTCGTCGGGCGTGCCGACGATGGCGGCGTCCTCCTCGATCTCCTGTTCCATGCGTCGCCAGGTACTTCTTGCCGCCGATCAGGCCGGCGCCGAGCGACAGCACCCCCACCCCCTGGGTGCCCGCGAGCTGTCCACCATGTTCGCGGCGGCCCAGGACGACGGCCGCGTGAACACGCCCGTCGCGGCGCCGTCTTCGATGATCGCCAGCAGCGTCTTGCCGTACGCGTCGGCGTTGGAGACGATGCCCTGCGCTTCGGGAATCGCGGCGATGTGCTGGCTTTCGCCGAACAGCAGGAAGAGCTCCGGATAGGTGGTGAGGTCATCGATATAGGCGCGCAGGGCTCGGCGCATTTTGTATACATTAGGGGCGAATTGACGGGTGTCAACAATCGATACCCAAGTGCCAATGTCCGCGTGCGGTTAGTTGTATGCAAGCATCTTCGTGCGGGTCAGGCCCGGTTACGGGACCGCGACGAACGGTTTCAGCTGCGGTGGCGGTCTATGCCTCGTAGGTGACCTGGTACCAGTGGCGGACCGGCTTGTGGCCGGTGTCAGTCTGACCGGTGTCCGTCGCGCTCACCACGGTGACGTCGGCGAGGTCGGGATTGTGGGCCTCGACGTAGCGCTGCAACTCGTGTAGCAGTGCGCTGTGCGGCTGAGCCGGATTCGCGAGCGCCTTCGTCCTCTGTGTTTGCGGCACGGGAGCATTATGCCGACGTAGGCGATGGCGCGCAGCCTTCCGCGTCGAGAGTCGGCCAATCATGATCGAGGGTGTCAGCTTCTTCGGCAGGGCTACGACATACGGTAGTACTTACCTGAGGATGCGGGTAAATGCTCGGAAAAAATTGCCGTACCAATTCGAGCCGAACGAGGTTCGGCGCGGCTTTTTCGCACCGATCAGCCCCTTTGCGATCGGTATGAGCCCACATATTCACTTGTTCAGCGGCGAAAAATTCGCGTTGTGACAACGTATTTGGCAATTTGCGGACAGCTCAGGCCGGGGTGTTGTTGCTCGTGTACAGCTTGAAGCTGCGGACAAGTGGGACCGCCTCGCCCCGTGACGCGCCACTAAGCCGCTTGGAGCGGAACGAGGGGTGGCGGCGAATCGCTTCGCTGCGGTCGTCGGCACGGCGCTGAGCGGCAATCCATGCCGGATGGGACTGAAGGAAAATAACCGTTGCTTCCGATGCATCCGCCACGATTGTCAACTCCTCTCAGCGCAACCTGCAAAAGCTACGAAGTGGTGATCGGTTTGTGATTTCAGAATGCCCGGCCAATCCTGAGACCAAACCCTGCGCCGACATGAGAATTCGCCATGAATTTGCCGTAATCCCGCACCACTACCGCTCCGCCATCCGCGTTGGACGGCGGCGGTGCCAAACGTTAGCGGCAGCCGCCGACAAATTGCCGTGTCCGCCCTGCCAGGTCCCGGCTGCTATCGTCGCTTGCTTATGCCGGAGATCGATCGCCGCCGCATGATCCTCACGACCGGGATCAGTGTGCTGGCAGCAGCGCTGCCCCTCCCCGAGGCGCGGGCTTACCCGCTGCGACCGGATGCGCCGGGCGGTCGGATGCCTCCCCCGGCAGCGCCCAGCGGCCAAACCGGGACATACGTATTCCAGGATGAGTTTGACGGCCCGGCGGGCTCGGCCCCCGATTCGTCGAAATGGGCGGTCGCGCAAGCTCGCGAAACCATCAAGGACCCGACGTATTGGGAACGGCCCGAGAACATCGGGCAGTACCGCGACAGTCGCCAGAATGTCTTCCTCGACGGCAAATCCAACCTGGTTCTCCGTGCGGCGAAGGACGGGCCCACGTATTACAGCGGCAAGGTGCAAAGCCTGTGGCGCGGCGGTGTCGGCCACACATGGGAGGCCCGCATCAAGCTCGACTGCCTGACCCCGGGTGCCTGGCCCGCCTACTGGCTGGGCAATCAGGACGAAGGCGAGATCGACGTCATGGAGTGGTACGGCAACGGCAAGTGGCCCGCGGCCACCACCGTCCACGCGAAGTCGAACGGCGGTGAATGGAAGACCCACAACATCGCGGTCGACAGCGGCTGGCACACGTGGCGAACCCAGTGGGATGAAGCGGGGATCCGCTTTTGGAAGGACTACGTCGACGGCGCGCAGCCCTACTTCGACGTGCCCGCGAGTTCCCTGCCCGACTGGCCGTTCAACGCCCCCGGCTACACCGCTTTTTCGGTGTTCAACCTCGCGGTTGCCGGGTCGGGCGGCGGCGATCCGGGGCCGGGCACCTATCCGGCGAATATGCTCGTCGACTGGATACGCGTCTGGTAGCCGAGTGCGGCTCAGCGGGCCAGCAGTGCGGTCGCACTCCAGGCCCTGCGACCGGGGCGTCGTGGGTCCGGCTGGGGCAACCAGGCAAGCGGGCGCATCAACATCGGTAGCCGGTGCAGCCGGCGGGCGGCCAGGTACAGCGCCTCCACTTCGACGGTCCGCCAGCCCAGGTTTTCGAAGTAGGCCAAGCCGTTCTCGGGCGCGAACTTGAACGGTGCATTTTGCAGCATGCCGGCCATCTTCTTGTTCATCATCGCCTTGAGGCCCGGACCGGCGAAGTCGAGCATCCACCAGGAAACCTCGGGTCGCTTGATCGCCTGGGAAAGCGCGACGACGTCACTGTCCTCGAGGTACATCAGCAAGCCTTCGGTCAGGACCAGCGCTTTGGTGGCGCCCTGCAGCGCGTCGTCGAGGAAGGCGTCTCGGGCCTGCGGGTCGGAGAGGTCGACGGCACTTCGGGTCAACCGGCATCGCGGCATCTGATCGGCAAGCAGCTGTGTCTTTTCCGCGAGCA
Organism: uncultured Actinomycetota bacterium; assembly: GCA_963800315.1. Lineage (GTDB taxonomy): Bacteria > Actinomycetota > Actinomycetes > Mycobacteriales > Mycobacteriaceae > Mycobacterium. The sequence goes on along the minus strand of CAWDAS010000013.1, from coordinate 622,769 downwards.
GTTTCGGCAAATCCGCTTCCACCCAGGTGAAGTCCGGCGGCAGATCCAACCGATACGGCCGGGTGTCCAGACCGGCAGCCAGGTTCAGCACCCGGTCACAGCCGGCGGCGATCGCTTCGGCGATGGCGTCGTCGATGATCTTGGTGCGCGCGACGAGCCACCAGCCGTTGCGAGTCGTGCGCGGTACCCCAGCGACGATGGCCCGACCGTGTTCACCGGCGAGGCGTTCTGCCAGCGGGTCACTGAACAGCGCGTCCGGACGGGCTGATTCGGTGGCCCGGTGCAGGGCGGTCCACCGCGCTGTGTCGGAGACGTGAGTGATCGAGTGCCTGGGGTTTGACATACGTTGCGTTATAGCAGCACCGCCGCGGCCCTACTGACCGGCCTTGCCACCGGCGAACCACGCAGCCGCCACCGCGCGCGTCTGGGGCGCCGGAAAGTGGGTGGCCGGTGTGCCCAGTTGACCGACGTTGACCGTCCACACCGGCGCCGACCGGTCGATACAGGTCCCGGGGCCCTGGCTGGGCAGCCACAGCACCGCGAGGTTAGCGCTGGGATCGCCGCACCCGTACACGCCGACGTATCCGTCGTCGCGCCCGCCCCAGGCGCCGCCGTTGCGAAGCAGGCACCGCGTGCCGTCATCGAGAACCATCGCGAACGGGTCCGGCGTGGGCGTGGGCCGCACGGGCGGCAGTGCACCGCCATAGGTCACCCGATGCACGCGCATGTCCCACGGATTGTCCACGCACAACAGCGATCCGGGCGTCGACGGCCAGCAGGTGCCGGCATCGGCCGCGCTGGGTGAGCAGTAGTACACGTTGTCGGCCACCGCCGAGGGCGACGGGGTGGTGCATTCGCTGACCGCCGTGACGTTGCTTTGCGAGGGCGCCTCGCGATAACCGTTGATCGGCTGGCCACTGGGCCCGATGGCCACAGTGGTGATCGCCTGAGTGGGCGGCGGATCGGCGATTGCGGATCCGGTTGCCGACAAAAGGGCCGACGTCAGCACGGCGACCGGCACCAGGACTACTCGCGACACCACGCTCACCGTGCTCACCTCCACCTCGAGCGGCACCCTTTTGTTGAAGGCTAGAGCCGCCCGCGCCAATTGGGTACCGTGCGCTCATGCCCGATCGAAACCGCCGCTACCTCCTCCGCGCACGCCCCACGGGGCGCATCGGCCCGGACACTTTCGAACTGAGCGAGGAGGCGGTCCCCGAGCTCGGCGAAGGGGAGGCGCTGGTGCGCGTCGACTGGATTTCGCTGGACCCGACCAACCGCATGTGGATCAACGACACCCCGAGCTACCTGCCACCGGTCGGCATCGGCGAGGTGATGCGCGCGGCGGGGATGGGTGAGGTCGTCGCGTCGAAGAATCCGAATTATGCGGTCGGGCAGAACGTGCAGGGTCTGCTCGGCTGGCAGGAGTATGCGGTCGTTTCGGACGCATCGTTCCTGACGCCGGTCGAGTTCGCCGAGGGGGTCCCCCCGAGCGCCCATCTCGGCGCGCTCGGTTCGACCGGGCTCACCGCCTGGATCGGGATCCGGGACATCGGCAAGCCGCGGCCGGGCGAGACGGTCGTTGTTTCGGCCGCCGCGGGCGCGGTCGGCTCGGTCGCCGGGCAGCTCGCCAAGGCCGACGGCGCGCGCGTCGTCGGGATCGCCGGCGGACCCGAGAAGTGCGCGCTGCTCACCGACGAGCTCGGCTTCGACGCGGCCGTCGACCACCGAGCGGACGACTGGGCCGCCCAGCTGGCCGCGGCGACACCCAACGGCATCGACGTCGACTTCGAGAATGTCGGCGGCGAGATCATGGACGCGGTCTTCGCGCGGCTCAACATGCACGCGCGCGTCGCGCTCTGCGGCCTGATCTCCGGCTACAACGCGGCCGATCCCCCACCGGGACCGCGCGCGTTCGGAAACCTGCTCATCCAGCGCGCCACACTGCAGGGCTTCATCGTGCTCGACCACTTCGGGCGTGCCCCGGAGGCGATCAGCGAGATCGCCGGCCTGATCGCGGACGGCCGGCTCAGGCCGCTCGAGACGGTGGTGGAGGGATTCGAGCAGCTGCCGACGGCGATCAACATGCTCTTCGACGGCAAAAACGTCGGCAAGCTCGTCGTCAAGATCGGTGATCGCTAGCGACGGCCGGGCCCCGGCGGCGGATCAGCCGAACTCAACCAGGGTGTAGGCGCCGCGGAACGGCTTGGTCGGTGGGAACCGCCAGAACGCCGGAAACAACGTCCCCCAGAAGAGGCCCCGCCCTTTGGGCATCGGTACGTCGTGGACCGCTCGGACTCCGGGTACGGTGTCGACCAGATCCGCCAGCTGACGGGCCGAGAGGCTGAACGGCATCGGCGGCACCCGGTACCGCGCGGACGAACGCAGGCCGCTAGGGGCGAGTTTCTTGACGAGGACCGGCGGCAGGTCGAAAAACATCTGGCCCCCGGGAAACCGTTTGGCGCACTGAGCGATCAGTTCCATGGCCTCCTGGGGCTGCAGATACATCAGCAACCCCTCGGCGGTGATGAACACACCTTTGCTGTTGTCGACCTCATCGATCCAGGAGTAGTCGAGAGCCGACTGTGCCAACTGGGTGATCCGCGCGGAATGCGGCAGCAACCGCTGTCGGATGTCCATGATCGGCGCCAAGTCCACTGACACCCAACGAAATCTGCTATCGGGCAGCGCGCCGCCCAGACGCCAGAAGCTGGTTTGCAGGCCTTCAGCGAGGGCGACGACGGTCGCATCGGGGTGTTGGGTGAGGTATCCGATCGCGCACCGGTCGACCGCCGCTGAGCGCAACGCCATTTCCTGGCCTTTGCGGCCGAACTTCTCGAAGTCGAAGTCGATGGACTCGACGAGCTTGATCGCCATCGGATCATTGATGATCGGGTTGGGACGGCCGGCGTGGTGGGCCCTGCCGTAGAGGGTCAACAGCGCTGTCTCCGAAACACCGGTCAGCGGCCTGCCATCCACTTTGCCCTTGATTCGCTGACTCATCGGCACCCAGCGTACCGGCACGTTTCGCGCTCCGAGCTACAGGTTCGCCGGTACCGTCTCTGGGTCCACGGGAATCACGATTTCGTTGCGGCGCAGCGGCGGCAGCGTCCAGGGCGGGTCGTAGAACCAGGCGTCAGCATCTCCGACAGGCTCGATGCCATTGTCGTGCAACACTTTCCGCAATTCGGCGGTACGCGCGGCAACTGCCTTGGGGCTACGGTCGCAGCTGAATCGCAGCACCGCTACCGTCTCGGGCGGCACCACCACCAGGCTGACCTGATCATCGTTGGGCGTAGGGAGTGTTTCCAACGTCCACTTCGCGGGCATGAAGAACCGGATCACCCAGCCACCCTGCGCATCGGCGGACTGCGCGACAGGCGCGGTCATTGCGATCTGCCGGCCCTGTGACTGCTGGCTGACCGGCGCCGTCATCGCGATCGCCTGATCGGCGTTGTTGCCGCCAAAGATATAACCGGCCAACTTTCGGAACCCGACATTGCGGGCGCGATTCTCGTCGGCGACGACCGTTGTCTGCGCGGCGACCCGCTCACCGTAGCGGCGTATTTCGATGGTGTCGGTGAGCTCGCTGCTCGCGTATCGCGGCTCTTCGGTGCCGCGGCGAATGCCGACCACCGCCAGGAGCGATTCGATGACCTGCTCACCGATTTTCATCAAGTTCATCGCCGTCATTCCCCGCTTCCCTGATCGGAATACCAAATGTGGCGGCCAACATCGCGCACGCGCACCGGTCCGTATCCATGACAGCGGTGACCGTGACCGCTACGGCGGTCGGGATCAGAGTTCGTGCCCGCAACGTGGAGCTCCCGGTGAATCATTCGGCTTCCGATTTGACCCACGTTCGCCGCCTCTGACAAGGGAGGTTCTCCCCCTAATCCGGTGTCACCGTGCCCTTGTCTTACGCGCGGAATGCGGGTACCGCGGCTGGGGCGACTTGGGATCGGTAGCCATCCGTGGCGCCTGTACTTCACGCAACGACGACGCCAACCCGGCGGCGCCTCACGAGAAGGAAGTCAGCAATGAAGATCGTACCGGCCAGCATCGAAGAACAGATCAATAGCGTCGACCGGCAACGCAGCCTCTACATCGGGATCGGCGCCGGCGCACTCGCGGTTTGGAGTGCATTCCGGCTGCTATGGGTGCTGTACATCGGGATGCCGTTTGGCTGGTTCTTCGGGTCGATGGTTTTCCAGGTGGTGCTGTGGGGCGTGATCGGTGCCGCCGCCGCGATCGCCGCCACCGGCTTCCTGACCCGCTACACCAGGGGATCTTGACTCTGCCGCAACCTAGCGCCACGTTTCCGGGCCTCGAGCGGGTTCGGGACTTTCGCGTTCGAGCTCAGCTCGCGAGGAGTTCGGCCAGCCGCTCCGGCTGATCGACCTGGACGTACGTCCGCGCGTCGTCGATCGTTTCCAACCGCGCGTGCGGCAGCGTGCGGGCGAGCCGGCGGGCGTCGCTGAGCGGGAAGAACCGGTCGCGGGTGCCCCAGGCGATCAGCGCGGGGCGCTCGAAGGTCGTCAACCGCTCGGCGGCGGACAGGGTGTGCTCCGGAGAAATTCCTCCGAGCACCGCGCGCACGTCGGCGCGGATGCGTCGGTCGTGCAACGGCTCGAACCAGCTGGCCAGCAACGTGTCCGGCAGCGGCCGCATCGTCACCGGTACCACCGTGAGCGCCGCGCGCCGCAGCAGACGCACACGCAGAAAAATATCGAGCGCCGCGATGGATCCCGGGATGCGCGTGCCGGCGCGCTCGATCGCCCGGACCGCGGCCGGCGGGAAGCGTTCGAACGCATCGCAATTGGTCAGCACCAGGCGGTCGACGAGTTCGGGATGGTTCGTGCACAGGATCTGGCACAGGGCACCGCCGGTGTTGTTGCCGAGCAGCGTAACGTCGTGCAACCGCAGTTCCTGAATCAACTCGGCGATGAGTCCTGCCAGTCCCGGCGGGGATAGATCGGCGTCGCCGTCCATCGGTGTTCGGTGCGCGCCCAGCGGAAGGTCCGGCATGACGCAGCGTGCCCGCGGGGCCAGCAGCGGGACCAGCCAATCCCACACATGACTGTCGACGAACAAGCCGTGGATCAGCAGGATGCACGGGCCGGAACCGACGTCCCGGTAGTGCAGCACTCCCTGTGACAGCTTGACCTCAGGAATGGCCGCAACCTTACGGCAAAGACGGCTAAAGCTGGGCCCAGACCGACTTCGTCTTCATGTACATGTCGATGCCCTCGCGGCCGAACTCGTGTCCCCAGCCGGATTGCTTGTGCCCGCCGAACGGCACGTCGTGGTCGAAGACCAACTGGCAGTTCACCTGCACGCTGCCCGCCTGCAGCCGCTTGACGATCCGGTGGGCGCGGCCGAGGTTTTCGGTCCAGGCGGTGGCCGCCAGGCCGTAGGTGGTGTCATTGGCCATGGCCACGGCCTCGTCTTCGTTGTCGAACGGCAGGATGCTGACCACCGGTCCGAAGATCTCCTGCTGGTAGAGCCGCATGCCCGGGTCGACGTTGGTGAGCACGGTCGGGTGGACGAAGTACCCCTTGCGGTCCAGGCGGTGGCCGCCGGTGACCACGTCGACACCCTCGCTCTTGCCCTCGTCGATGAAGCCCATGACACGAGTCAGCTGTTTCTGGCTGATCAGCGGGCCGCTGACGCAGCCCTCCTCGCTGGGCGCGCCCAGCTTGAACGTATTCGCCATCATCGCAATGCCTTCCACGACGCGGTCGTACACGCCGCGTTGCGCGAAGATCCGCGATCCGCACACGCAGCCCTGGCCGGAGTGCACAAATATGCCCAGGGACGCCATCAGGATGGCCTTGTCCATGTCGGCGTCGTCGAAGATCAGCACCGGCGACTTGCCGCCGAGTTCGAGCGTGACCTTCTTCAGGTTGCCGGCCGACGCCCGCACGATCTCCTTGCCGACCTCGGTCGACCCGGTGAATGCGACCTTCTCGACGTCGGGATGCGCGGTGATTGCTGCACCGGCGGTGTGGCCGTAGCCGGTCAGCAGGTTGACCACACCCTCGGGTACGCCGGCCTCGTGGACCAGCCGGTCGAGCAGAAGTGCCGACAGCGGGGTCTCCTCGGCCGGTTTGACGAGCATGCTGCACCCGGCGGCCAGCGCCGGCGCGAGCTTGGCGCTGGCATTGAAGATCGGGCCGTTCCACGGGAAGATCAGGCCCACGACGCCATAGGGCTCCTTGAGGGTGTAGGCGTGCATGTTGACGAAGGCGTCCGTCGCGATGCCGTCGGTCTTCACGTCGTAGGCGACGCCGTTGAGCTTGGAACACCAGCCGGCGTAGTAGCGGAAGAATTCCGAGCAGGTGGACATCTGCAACTGCGCCTGCATCAACGGCATGCCGGTGTTGAGCGAGTCGAGCTGGGCGAAGTCGTCGGCATGTTCGTCGATCAAATCCGCGATGCGCCACATGATCTTGGCCCGCTCGCGGCCCGGAAGCTGGGACCAGACGCCCGACTCGAAGGAAGCCTTTGCCCGCGCAACGGCGTCGTTGACCGCTTCTTCGCCGCAGTCGGTGAATTCGGTGATCGGCTCTTCGGTCGCCGGATCGACGATGGGAATGACATCGCCCGACCCGGGTCGCTTGCTGATGTCGTCCAATACCGTCTGCAGCGTCATCTGATCCCTTTGTTCATCGACCCAGCGCCCTGCTGCGCCGCGGTGCTGAGCACTTGCTTAGCATTAGGAACGCGGCGCGGTCAAGGCCCGCCTTCACGGGCAGGATCGCGAATTTTGGCTGCGGTCTAGCCGGTTGTGCGGCAACCCATTCGGGCTATGTCCCGACCAGCTCGGGATGGAACTTGGCCGCCATCCGGCGCATCCCGTCCTGCCAGTCGACCTTCGTGCCGCCGATGAGTTCGTGCATCCGGTCGACCTCGGTGGGATTGCCGCGCAGCGCCTGCTCGCTTTCCTGGAAGACGGGCTCCTTGCCGACGAGCTTGCCGAGGTAGCCGCACCACTCCTGGATGCTGACGGTCTGGTCGCCGCACCAGTTGACGGTCGTCGCCGGGATGGATGCCACCTCCAGCAGCTTGGGGATGGTCGCGATGATGTCGTCTTCGTGGATTGGGTTGTAGCGGGCCGGGCCGCCGGGCGGGACCGGGATCGGAATGCCGGCCAGCATCATCTCCATGTGGTAGAACGGCCATCCGCCGTTGTCGCCGTAGGGAACGTTGAGCCGGGCGATCGTGGTGGGGACCCCGACGACGCGCGCCATCGAGCGTGCGACGACCTCGCCGGCGATCTTGGAGATGGAATAGGTGGGGAACAAGAACTTGTGGTTGTCACCCAACGCGGCGGACTCGGCCCGAGGTTCATCGCCCGGCGGGTCATAGACGGCCGCCGACGAACAGTGCAGGAAGGCCTTCGCGTCGCGGCAGTGAGCCATGAGCAGGCCAACCGACTCCGCGTTGGCCGCGAGGTCCTTGTCCCAGTCCCCGCTCTTGGCCACCGCCAAGTTGAGGACGTAGTCGAAGTCGCGCGGCAGACCGGTGAAATCACCGGCCGCCAGGTTTACCGTCTGGCACCGAACCCCGGCCTTTTCCAGGCCCTCTCGCGCGGCCGGATCGGTGAAGCGGGCGATACCCCATACCTCGTTGTCGGCCGCCAGGGCCCGGGCGATGGGAGTGGCGAGTTGGCCGGTCGGGCCGGTGATCAGAATTTTTGAGCCGCGCATGCGCCGATGGTAGGCGACCACCGTGGTCCGATATGGGCGTTCGTGCCGCAAACATGCGTGCGGTGTCGCGGGGCGGGCGTCACCGGTCCCCGTTAGGGCCGATGGTCCCTACCTTCGGCGGCGGGTGTGCGACATCATTGGAAAACATGACCGAGCCAGCCCTACCCGCTCGCGGGCCCGAACAATCCACGCACGACAACGGCACTGCGGGACCCAGCCGTCTGGGCCAGGCCGTGGCGGTGGTGGGCATCGCCGCCGGTGTCGTGTTCGTCGTCGCGGTGGTTTTCTTCGCCGGAGCCTTCGTGGGCGGATCCTGGGGCGGCTATGGCGGCCCGGGGCGCTGGCACGACACAGGTCAGATGCGACCGGGTGGAAAGCCAGGAACCTGCCCCATGATGAATGGCGGCGGCATGATGGGACCCGGTCAAATGGGCCCGGGAATGATGGGCCCGAGTTCCCCGAGTTCCTCGGGGACCACGACAGTGCCTCGGCCCCTGGGGCCGTAGCCCAGCTGCGCGGCCTTCCTCGCGATCGATTGGTGCGCCGGGACGAGCGATCGGCGCCTTAGACTTGATTGGTCGTCCGGCGCAGCTTGACCTGAAAAGGAACGTCACACATGGAATCGATGTCACACGACCCGGCCGCCGGCGCCATCGGGCTGCAATTGGTCGACATCGCGACGCGCGGCGTGGCCTCCGGCGCGACGGCGTCGGCGGCGGTGACCGCGCTGGTTCCCGCCGGGGCCGAAGAGGTTTCGGCGCAGGCGGCGGCGTTCGCCGCAGAAGGCGCCGCGGTGCTGGCCCTGCACACGGCGGCTCAGGAGGAGATTGCCCGGGCGGGTGTGGCGTTGACCGATATCGCCCGCATGTACTCGCAAGTCGACACCGAGGCCGCCGGCACGTTGACGACTGCCGGCGCCCAATTCTCCGGCCAGCCTTACGCGGGTGGGGCGGGTACGGGCGTCGGCGCCGGAATGCTGCGCGCGGAGATGCTGCCCGGCGCGGGTGGGCCGGCAGCCCGCACACCGCTTATGGCCAAGTTGATCGACGGGGTCGGAGCGACGACACCTACGACGACGGTGCCGGCCGCCGCACCCGGTGGCGTGGCAGCGGCGGTGCCGGGCGCCGCGGGCGCCGCGTCAACCGTGCTCGGTTCCGCCACCGCCCCGCTGAGCTCCCTCGGCTCGCTCGGCCAGGGTGCGGCGGGTGGTGCTGCCGGGCCGAGCCTGGCCTCCTCGCTGACCGAGAACCGGGATGAGAGCAAGCGGGACGAGTCCGCCGACCGGCAACCGGGTGACCGCTTGGTGTGACTCGGCGCTCGCGGAAGCGCCGGGGACTCATAGCCCGGGCTGGTCTTCGATGATGCCGAGCCAGATCTGCGCGGCGTCGATGGCCACCTTTTCGCTGATGAAGGCGTGTTGGGTTCCGGTGTAGATGTCGCGGAAGGCGCGCTCCAGCCGGCTGCCCTCCCGGATCGAACTCGTCCCGGCGACCAGGTGCGCCCACTCGGCACAGCCGCGGGCCGTGTCCGTGGCATACACGGCCGCCACCCTCATGTCCGCGCGCAAGGTGGGAGTCAGCTCCTCCCCCGACGCGACCGCGGTCTCGGCAGCGGTGAACGCATCGAGAACCAGCAGACGGGCGGCGCGCCACGCCGCCCGATGGTGCGCCAACCCATTCTGGAAGGTCGGGCGGCTGGCCAGCGACGCCATGTCACTCATCCGGAACTTCGTCGCCGCCAGCTCCTGGACATCGTCGAGCATGCTCTTGGCGACACCGAGCGCCCACGATGCGTGGCCGGCGGCGGTGACCGGCATCAGGCCCATCCGAGTGGCCGGCGAGGTGCCACGGTATGGCTTGCGCACGAACAGTTCAAACGTGCGGCTTGCGGGCACGAACACATCCTGGGCGCTGTAGTCGTAGGATCCGGTCCCCTTGAGCCCTTGGACATACCAGCCGTCGTTGAAGCTGATCTGGTCCCGCGGGATCACGGCTACCCGCATTTCGGGGAAGCCTTCACTGATCCAGCGCATCTCGCCGTTGTCCATCGGCAGGAATCCGGCGGCGATGTATTGGGAGTGGCCGATGCCCGAACCGAAGTTCCAGGATCCATTCACCAGGTAGCCACCCTCGACGGCGGTTCCCTGTCCGTTGGGGAAGAATTGGCCCCCCAGGGTGACGTGGTTGTCGTGCGCCGTGAACACTTCGGCGAAACCGTCGTCGGGCAGATACGCCGCGGCGGCAAAGGAAGACGGCATGTTGGCGATGCCGATCCAGCCGAACGAGCCGTCCTGCCAAGCCATCTCGATCCACGTTTCGATCATCTCGGCGAACGACGGCTCGACCCCGCCGGCCACGACCGGGTTGAACGCGGACATCAGCCCGGTCGCCCACATCTCGTCGACGATCGCGGGGGTCAGGGTCCTCATCCGCTCCGATTCGGCGGCTTCGGCCCGCACCAGATCCCGCATACCGCGAGCCAGCGGAACAACCCGGTCATCCGTGTCGGCTATGGACGTCATCGGCCCTTCCCATCATCGATTGCGCGACATCAGCGGGGAAACTGATACCGGTGACCGTACCAACCACCGGAACGCTCTACGGCCGAAAATCACGCGCCGCTGCATATCCCGTGAAAGAGGGGCTCATGCTCAACACTATTGCCACCGTCGTCGTGGTGGTGCTTGGCCTGCACACCATCGTCAAGCTCGCCTTTTTCGCGTTGCCGTATCGCCGGCGCCGCGCCCTGCTCGACAAACAGTACGGCGATAAACCGTCGGCTACCAACGCGTCCGATCGCGTGTTGACGGCCTTCACCATGGCGGTCGCCGTGCTCGTGTTGTGGCGCGGTGTCGACCCCGTCAGCTTCTTGGGCCGGTTGTGGGTCGGCGCGACGCTCATCCAGTTGTATTTCCACCAGTTCCACCGGCCGGTGCCAGCTCAGCGCGCCGCTCCCCCACAAACGTCACCGCTCAAAGAGATGTCGTACGCCATCCAAGATGCGCCGTGGCGGCCGTGGCCCCAATTGCTCGTGCAGACCGCGCTGGTTGTATTCAGCCTTGTTTCTTTGCTCTGGAAATGACTGCCATGCAATGGCTTCGGAAAGAATGCAGCCGTATGCGCGGATGTCGCCTTACCGTAGTGGGTTGTGCGATGGATTGTCGACGGCATGAATGTGATCGGGAGCCGCCCGGATGGGTGGTGGAAGGACCGCGCCCGCGCCATGATCGCGCTGGTGGACAGCCTGGACCGGTGGGCGTCGAGCCAAGGAGACGACGTGATGGTGGTGTTCGAGCGTCCGCCGTCGACCGCCATCACCGCATCGGTGATCGAGATCGCGTACGCGCCCAGGGCGGCCGCGAACTCGGCTGACGACGAGATCGTTCGGCGCGTCGCGGCCGACGCCCGGCCGCGCGACGTTCGGGTGGTGACCTCGGACAAAGCGCTAACCCATCGCGTCGCGAGCTTGGGTGCATCCGTCTACCCCGCCGCCAGCTTCCGTGACCTCATCGAAAGGAGGGATCCGCGCGGCTCATGAGCACCGGCAATCGGGTCTGCGAACTGGCGCGGATCGACATTCCGATCATCCAGGCGCCGATGACTTACATCGCCGGCGCGCAACTGGCGGCGGCGGTGTCGAACGCCGGAGCGCTGGGCGTCATCGAAACCACGTCCGTGCAGGGTCGAGCCGACCTGCGGCGGGTCGGCGCGCTCACCGGCGGTTCGGTGGGCGCGAACATCGCGCTGATCATGAACCGTGACCCGGCCACCGTGGATCTCCTCGTCGCCAACAACATTCGCTTCGTGACCACCTCGGCCGGCGACCCGGCGCTGTTCACCGATCGGCTCCACGATGCGGGCATCACCGTATTCCACGTGGTGGGCACGTTGGCCGCGGCCCAGAAAGCGGTCGACGCCGGCGTGGACGGTTTGGTGGTCGAAGGCGTCGAGGGTGGCGGATTCAAGAACCGATTCGGAGCGTCAACCATGGTGTTGCTGCCGTTGGTGGCGGCACATGTCGACGTGCCGATCGTGGCCGCGGGAGGGATCTGTGATGCCCGATCCATGGCCGCCGCGTTTGTCCTTGGCGCCGAGGGTGTTCAGATGGGCACGCGATTGCTTGCCTCAGCGGATTCACCGGTGCACGGCAACCTCAAGCGTGCGGTGCTCGCCGCCGACGAAACCTCCACCGTGCCACTCCCCCTCGACGGCAAACGGATGATGCGAGTCATCCGGACCCGCGCCGCTGAGACTCTTGACGCAGCAACGTCTTCGGGCGAAGGTGCTGCGGCACTGCAACGGGTGCAGCGCCTCTATTTCGAGGGCGACATGGACGCCAGCGTCGCCAACACCGGTCAGGTCGCCGGGCGTATCGAAGACCTTCCGCCGGCCGCCGACATCATCAGGCAGATGTGGACCGGGTGCCGCGAGGTGCTGGCCGCCACCGCGAATCGGCTGGGACCGGTTTCGCCCTAGCTGGAACGGGTCCTGACGTCGAAGTCGACGCGTTCGCCATCGACCTTGGCTCCGAGTCGTATCGCGCGGCGGTATCGAGCGGTAAGGTCTTAACTGGCAAACCGGCTGTCCCCGCTTATTGGAGCCGCTAATGAAAGTTTCGGCGACCACCCTGTCCCGCGCACTTGTCGCCGCCGTCGCCGCCGCCGTGTGCGGAGCACCGTTCGCGTTACCGGTGTGGGCGCACGCCGCCCCCGCCCCCGAGGTGGAGTATCTGTATGACGTGGCTGTGCGGCGTCACTACGACTTCCCGGTCGCCAGCGACGCGGTCGGCTACGGCCACGGGATCTGCGACAAGATCGTCGCCGGTGAAAGCTACCCCCACGTGATCGGTGATGTTAAGCGCAACGTGACGCCAAACGACGAGGCCGCGGCCAACTATCTTGTGTCCTACGCGGTTAATCTATTGTGCCCCAGCCAGATCTGGTCGCTGCGGAACTCCGCGGCGCACTACCAACCACCGGCGGAGTAGCCGCGGCCGGCGTTCGGACGCGCGTGGGACGGTCGACTATTGCGGCGGCATGCCGGGCGGTGGGTAGACGCCGCGCAGGATCCAGGGAATCCAGCTGATGCCGTATTCGATTTCGTCGCTGGCGTCGTAGTCGGGACTGGGGTCAAGGGGAACGTTTTCGGGCAGGGCCACCGGGGGCGCGGCTTCCGCTTGCGGTGCACGCGCTGGTGTCGTTGCCGGTCGCTCGGCCTGCCCGTAGACGGCCACCACGACGGTGCGATCGGGGCTGTTCTCCGACCACACCCCGATTTGGCTGTTGGCGCAATTCGACATGATCGCGAAATCCGCTGGGTTGTAGTACCACTGGTTGAGCAACTCGATGCCGCTGATCGCCACGGCAGGATTAATCGCCACGGTCTCAGCTGCCTTGCCGTGGAATCCGGCGGCATTCGCCCGGTCTTGTGGGGAGGAGCCGTCAGACCCGGTGTCGCCATCGAGGTTTCGGTTGTTGAGCATATCGAGGGCGTGCCGTTGGGCGGCCTGTTGTAGCTGCGGGCTGATCCTAACGTCGTTGGTGCAGCCGGCCTGATGTTGAACGGTGTAGACATTAGCGACCACGCCGTCGTTGAGTCGTTTGTTGTCGGCGTGCGCGGCGGTTGCGCTGAGCACGGCTGCGGCCGCCATGGCGAATAGCGCGGACAGGGTCGATAGTCGATGCTGCATGGGTGTGCCTCAGACGGGGTCGAATTGCGCAATCAGCCAACGCCCGTCGACCTTGTCGAGGGTGACCCGAACGGTCGAGGCGGTGTTGGTGGGGGCGTCCTGGCCGACGATGATGGCCTGGTTCACAAAGAGCAGGGCAACGGCGCGGTTGGCGGTCGCCGACATCGAGGCGGCCGCCGGGACGGTGGCTACTGCGGAGATCTGCTTTTCTTTTGATCCGGGGATCACCACGTCGTTGGTCAGCTTCGTGTAGGCGTCCAGGAAAGGACCGGTCAGTCGGCGCCGGGCCGCCTCGAGGTCTTTCTGCACGGTGTCGGGACGGTAGGACAGCAACGCGATGGTGCCCTCGCTGGCGGCTTGCACGGATTCGGTGCGGGCGGCGGCGGCGTCGCGGACCGAGACTTCCTGCCACTTCAGAAAGCCTGCGGCACAAGTCAACAGCAGCGCCAGCCCGGGCAGCAGCCCGTAGGCGATCACCCGCGGCCAGCGAATCCGACGCCGTCCGGCACGGACGGCTGTCTCCACACCGACGTCGGGCTCGCTGTGCTCGGCCGCGGGGGCCGACTTGACCGCGCTCATGGCACGAATCCGACGTTCGAGACCTTGAACTGACCCCCGACCTTCTGGACCGTGATGCGCATGCGCCACGCTCGCGGACCCGGATCGGCTTCGCCGGCGGTGGACGTCTGTACCGAGACCGCCACCAGCGCTTCGGCCGTGTCTGCCGTCACCGACTCCAGCCCGGCGTCGGTGATCGTGCCGACCGTGGTCGCCTTGGCCTGTGTCAATACCTCGATGAATGGCTTTGATCGCCTGGCGAAGTCGTCGTAGAACGGCCCCGTGGCTCCGTCCAGAATGCGGCGCACGTCAGCGTCGGCATGGTGCCAGTCGATGGTCGTCAAGTTCAGCGCGCCCTGTCTGGCCACCTGGAGCAATTGGTTTCGTTGAGTTTGTGCCTGATGTGACTGGTGCACACGAAATCCGAACCATCCCATCAACATCGCCAACGCAACGACGACGACGACGCCGAACAGCGTCGCGCGTCCCGGCGCCGCGGGGGGTTTTTTACACTTTTCCCGGACCGATGGCGTACGGTCCGTGCCGGCTTTGTCGGACTCGACAGGACGGCCCTCGTTGTCGAGGGTGTCGCCGTCGACGGTTGGTTCGGCATCAGTTATGACCGACATACCGTGTTTCCTCTCTTCATGATTCGCGCATTTGCGCGGTCGGGTCAGCTGCCCGGCGGCAGCAGCATCGTCTGCCATGTCTTGTCCTTCGGCGCGGCTTGGGCCAGGTCGGATCGGGTGTACCGACGCCCGTCGGGTCCGGCATAGGTCCCGGTGGCCGGGTCGTATTGAGCGGCGGCGATCGGTGGCGTCGCCGGACCGGGCCCAGGCGCACCCGCCGCTGGCGGAGTCGTCCCCGGCGGCAGCTGCGGGATGTCCTGACCGGACAGCGTGGCGTTGGGGTCCCCTTTCCAGTTGAAGCCGTCGTTGAGCGGAACGTACTGCTCGTTGCTTTCGCACAGCTTCACGGTGGGTGCGCGCTTGCCGGGCACGGTTTCGCAGGGAATGTTGTGCGCACCGCGCACATTGAGCGGAGAGTCCTGTGGCACCCTGCAGTACAGGTCGCCCGCCGGTCGGTTCGGGTAGTCCTCGTAGGTGGGGATCCGCTGCTGTTGGGCCGGAAGGAATCCCGTCGTGCACGGCGGCGGCAGATTGAGGTTGAGGTTGAAGCTCAGGTATTGACCACGGTAGGCCTGCTTGGTGTTCAAGTTCGCGACGATGCCGGCCTGGTCGGCGGCGACGGCCATGGGGAACACGACGAGCAGCTGCTCGATGTCGTTTTGATAGGTCAGCGCGACTTGGCCGATGCTGACGAGGTTGGCCAGCAGGATCGGCAAGGTGGGTTGCACGCGGTCGATGAGCTTGGTCGCCTCGCCCAATGCCGGGCCGCCCTTGTCGAGGGTGCCGGCGACCGACTGGTCATGGGTCTGCAGCTCTTTCGTCACGGTGGCCAGCTGCGCTGCCCAGTCGGCGATCGCATTCGAGGTGCGGGTTTGGGAGTCCAGTACCGGCGGTGCCTGGTCGATCAGCGCGACCAGCGGGTCGAGATTCCTGCGCGCATCGATGGCCAGGTTGGACGTGCCCGTGATCAGGCGGGACAGCTCCGGGCCGAGTCCGCCCACCGCGGTGTATGACTCATTGATGACGGTTTGGAGGTTGTCGTGGGGGATGGCGGCCAAAGCGGTGTTGGCGGCGCCGAGTAGGTCATTGATGTCGGGCGGAACGGAGGTCTCGGCCAGCGGTATTACGTCGCCGTTTTTCAGCGGCGGCGAGGTGGCGTTGCGGGGCAACAGCTCGACGTATGTTTCCCCGATCGCGGTTTGGCTGTGCACCTCGGCTTTGAGGTCGGAGGGTATGTCGATGCCAGATTTGAGCGACAGCACGGCCTGCACGCCGGTGTCGGTCAGAAGTACCGATTGCACCCGCCCGACCTCGGTGCCGCGGTAGGTGACATTGCCGCTGTTATATAGTCCGCCGGCTTGGGCCAGCTGCATCGTGACGGTGTAGCGGCCGACGCCGAACAGCAGGGCCGGCAACTTCGCGAAGTGCAGAAACGTCACTGCCAGCGCGGCCAGCGCGACCGTGCTGAAGATGGCCAGCTGAATGACGACTCCGCGGCGCAGGCGCATCAGGGCCCCTGATCCCAGTGGTAGGCGAGGGTGAGCGGATTGCCCGGGGTGCCGTGCGGGCCGCGGGCGGTGCACGGGCTGGGGAACTGCCCGATGGTGCGGCCCCACTGCAGCTCTAGCTCGGTTAGATGGCATTCCCAGCGGGTGCCGGTGAATATCCCTTGGTCGATCCGGCTGAGCGTCAGGTCGACGATCGCGGTCAAGTTGGCGTAATCACCGCGCTGGAAATTTTGGAACGTTTCGTTGGGGAAGGGGAAGGTGGCCAGCAGGCTCAGCGATCGCGTCAGGCTTGGGCCGGCGTTGGCCAGCGACTCCAATACCGGTCCGAGTTGCCGCAATTCGTTGATCAGGTTTGCTTTGGTTTTGATGACCGAGTCGGCGGTCAGGGCGCTGAACTTGCTGAGCCGATCGGCCGCCTCGACGAGGGTGGCCCGTTCGTCGTTGAGCACCGCGAGCGCATCTGGGATGGTCGCCAAGGCGCGGTCGAGGACGGGCTGCTGCTCGGCGAACTTTCCGACCAGGCGGTTGAGGCTGTCGGTGGCCGCGATGATGTCACCGGACTGCTCGTTGAGGTAGCCGGTGAAGGTGTCCAGCCGGCCGATCAGGCTGCGCAGATCGTGCTCGCGGCCGTGGAATGCGGTGCTCAACGCCTCGGTGATGTCTTGGATTTGGCCCAGTCCGCCGCCGTTGAGGACCAGCGACAGCGCCGCCAGTGTTTGTTCGGTGCTCGGGTAGGCGCCGCCGTGAGACAGCGGAATGAGCGAGCCGTCCCGTAGTCTGCCTTGCGGTGCTTGGTCTTTCGGGGGTCCGAGCTCGATGTGGTAGGAGCCCAGCAGGCTGGTGGTGCCGATCTTGGCCGTTGCGTTGGCCGGGAGGCTGACGTCGCCATCGAGGCGCATGGTCACCAACGCGTGCCAGCCCTGGCGCTCGATCGTTGTCACATGGCCGACCGTGACGTCGGCCACGCGCACCCGCGAATTGGGTTGAATGTTGTTGACATCGGGCATTTGCGCCTGAATCACAAAGGAACCCGGGCCGTTACCCTGGGTGCCGGGCAGCGGCAGCGAGTTCAGCCCGCGCCAGCCGCAGCCGGAGACCCCGGTGATGGCCAGGATCATGATCAGGGCGGCCGCCGCACCGCGCCATTGGCGGGTCATCACGAGCCACCTCCAGGGGGCAGCATCATGCCGCGTAGGCCGGCGGCGGGGTCGGTGGTTACGACCGCAGCGGGTGGCCCCGGTGGCGGTGGTTGGTTCGGGGGCGTATTCGTGGCCGGCGGGACGAAGTCCGGGCGCATCCAGTCTTCGCTGTAGGTGACCTCGTTGGGCCGGGCTTGTGCGCCGACGAAGAGGTTCTCCCCCAACATCGGGAAGTTGTACTGGCGGTTCTTGAAAATGGGTGCCATGTACTGGACGCAAAGTTTCGCGGCTTGATCGCCGCCCAACCGGGAGGCGGCCTGGATGGCTCCGCACAGGAACGCGATCGGGTTGGCGAAGTTGTTGGCCGCCAGCGCGCCGGTCAGCGCTCCGTTGGCCGGTTCGTAAATGTTGTTGAAGTTCTGCAACACCGTGGGGCTGATGTGCAGGGTCTGCTTGATGTCGGCGAGACTGTCGACCAGCGCGGTGCTGATGGAGGTGAGCTTGTCCGATGCGGTGCCGATCGCCTCGCGGTTGTCGGCGGCAAAGCTTTGCACCTCGGACACGACCGCGTTGAGATCCTCGGCGGCCTGACCGACTTTGTTGGGGTCGTCGGCCAGCAGCGAGGACACCGAGGCGAGGTTGGTATTGAGCCGCTCGAGCAGATCGGCGCTGTCGCGCAGCGCCGTGACCAGCGTTGACAGATTTTTCACTGTGGTGAAGATGTCGTCGCGGTGGTCGCTGAGCGCCGAAACCGTTTGTGAGAGCTTGATAATCGCGTCGCGGATGGTGGGGCCTTGGCCACGCAGGTTGTCGGCGGCGGTGTTGATGACCGCGCCCAGCGTGCTGACCCCGCCGGGCTGGTTGGGTTTGAGCAGCTCGGTGAGCCGCTGAAGTTGGGCCCGCAGGTCGTCCCACTCCACGGGCACCACAGTGCGGTCGGCGGGGATGACCGCGCCGTCGGCCATGGCGGGCCCGCCGCTGTAGGGCGGGGTGAGCTGGATCGCCCGGCCGGTCACCAGTTGCGGCGAGAGGATCGCGGCTTTGGCATCGGCGGGGACTTTGTACTTGCGGTCGAACCAGAACGAAATCTTCGCCCGCAGCGGCTGGGGTTCGATCTTGAGGATTTTGCCCACCGGCACGCCGCGGATGAGCACGTCGTCCCCGGCGAACACGCCGTTGCTGTTGTCGAAGTAGGCGACCACGAGTGTGCGGCCGGATTCGCCGGCGGTCCGCATGGCCACGATGACGCCCGCGATGAGCATTAAGCCGAGGGCGGTCGCCAACACGGTGCGGGCGCGCCGCAGTTTGGTCGTCACGGGTGCCCCCCGGGCTGCGGCACCTCACCCGGCGCCGGTACGTAGACCGGTGACGGGGTCGGCTCGGGTATGGATCCCATTCCGGGTGCGGCCGGCGCGGGCGGCCCGGGGGGTGGACCGCCCGGCGGCGGGGCCGGCGGCTCGGGCCGAAGCGGATACCGGGGATCGTCGGGGTTGCCGGTGATCGCGTCGGGCAGGGTCAACCGTGGTTGGCCGCCTTGGCCCGTTCGCGGATACGGCATCGGCAGCGGCGGGGTACCCGGCTGGCCGGTCGGCGGGTCGGTCAGCTGCGAGGGCAGCAAGGTGGCCGGGTCCAGGCCCAGGTCGGAGAACGCGGCGCTGATGAACGGTTGCACGAACTGGCCCGGCAGCAGATTGACCACATAGGCCTTGAAGAAGGGGCCCGAGGACAGCGACTCCCCCAGCGACATCACGTAGGTGTTGATCAGCGGAATGGCCTTCTGCAGGCGGTCTTTGCGGTTTTCGACGATGGCCAGCACGCCGTTGAGCTTGTCCAGCGCCGGGCGCAGCTGTTCGCGGTTCTCGGCGATGAAGCCCCGCAATTGCCGCGACGCCGCCGAGATATTGGCCCAGATCTGATCCAGGGCGGCACTTTGGGTGCGCAGCTGGGCCAACAAGGCATTGGTGTCGCGCACCAACGTGACGATCTGGTCGGTCCGCTTGGCCAGCACGCCCGTCGCTTTGGCGGCGTTGTCGAGCAGGCCGCGCAGTTGGGCGTCGCGCTTATCGACTGTTTGGGCGAGCCGGGCCACGCCTTGGATGGCGTTGCGGAAACCCGCGGGCGTATCGGCAAAGGTTTGAGCCAGGGTGGCCAGTGAGTCGGACAGCTGGTTGGTGTTCAGGCCGCTGATCGTGGTGGCCAAATCGCCTAGCGCGTCGGGTAATTGGTAGGGCGATGTTGTGCGTTCGATCGGAATGGGCCCCGCCAGCAGGCCTTCCCCGCGCGGGATGACGTCGAGGAACTTGCTGCCCAGCAGACCCTTGGTTTTGATCGCCACCTCGGTCCGATTTCCGAGCCGAATGCCGTCGCCGACCGTGAACGTGACCAGCACGCCCGGCCCCTCGAGCGCGATGCCGGACACCTTTCCCGCCGGATAACCGGAGACCTCGACGGTGTTGCCGGTCCGCAGCCCGCCCGCATCCTCGAAGTAGGCCGACACCTGTTTACCCTGGTCGAAGAAGGGCAGCTTTTGATACTGCAAGGCGCCGAACACCATCGCGGCAACGGTGACGATCCCGACGCCGCCGATGGCCAACAAGTTGCGCTCGGAGAAGGACTTCACTTCGGGGTACACCGTCCTGTTGCCTGACCGGCCACCTTGACGTATACCGGTTGACCGCCTTTGCCGTTGACCTTGAGCACCACATCGCACAGGTAGAAGGCGAAGAAGTCGCCGTACACGCCCTGGCGGACCAGCGCCTGGTATCTGTCGGGCAGCGTGTTGAGCAGGTTGTCGAGATAATCGTGATCGGCCAGCGCGATGCCCGCGACCCGGTCGGTCTCGTGCACCACCTTCGAAAGCGGGGCCCTGGCTTGCGACAGCAGGTCGGCGATCGAGCCCGCGGCGGCGTTGGTGTAGGCGACCGCGTTGGAGATATCGGTTTTGCGTTCGGCGAGCCCGTGAATCAACTGCGCGAGCGACACGACCGCCTTGTCCAACCGATCGCTTTGCCCACCCAGCGATCCCAACACCACGTTGAGGTTGGTGACGACCTGCCCGATCAGCTGATCCCGGTCGGCCAACGTGTTCGTCACCGCCGCGGCCTGATCCAACAACGACCCGATCGTGGGGCCCTGGCCCTGGAATGCCTGCAGCAGCTGTTCACTCAGGGCGTTCACCTGGTCGGGGTTCAGGGCACGAAACAGCGGCTTGAAGCCGCCGATCAGAGCGTCCAGATCCAGGGCCGGCTTGGTGCGGGCCAGCGGAATCGTTTGACCGGGAGTCAGGATCTTGAGCCCGCCGGCCCCTTCCTCGAGCGCCAGGTAGCGGTCGCCGAACAGATTGTCATAGCGGATCACCGCCTCGGTTCCCTCGGTGAGCGTCACCGAATCCTCGGTGGTGAACTCCACCCGCACCGTCGCGTCGGGATTGATCGAGATCTTCTTGACCTCGCCGACCTCAACCCCGGCGATACGGACGAGCTTGCCCTCCCGCAGATTGGATACGTTGGTGAATTCGGCGTAGTAGGTCTTGCCCTCGCCGAACCGAAGTTGCCCGAAGACAGCGATCAGTAAGAACGCGGTCAGCACGCACACCGTCAGGAAGACACCGAGGCGCACCACGACGCCGCTGAGGTTTTCCCGCATGGCTGCTCTCCTGGTCCTGTATTTTGGTGGTCACGGTGGCGGCGGCCCGGTTTCCGTTGGCGGCGGACGCGTTTCGACCGGCGCCGGGGTAGGTTCCGGGCCGCTGGGAGCGGGCGGGACACCCGGCCACAGCGGCACCCCGCCGGGCCCGTACAGCGCCGCCCCATACGGCGGACCCCCGGGGTTTGGCCCGATCGCCGGCCCCGGAATGCACTGGCGGATAGATGGCGGCTGCGGTACGGCTCGGGTCACCGGCAGGTAGTCGGCCCAGCACGGATGTCCGATGCCCGGGTTGGGCCGGATATCGAGCCCGGTCCCCCACCCGGTGTTGGTGACCAACTCGCGCACCGGGAAGTTTTTCGTGGCGTCCGGCAACGACCCACAGCCCGGCTTTCCGCCGGGTCCGCCCTTGGCCGCGACGACCGGCAAATTATCGGGGTACACGTAAGGGTCATTGCCCAACAACAGCGCGACGTCGAGTTGCAGCGTTCGGCCATCGGCACCGCCCCATGCCGAATAGCCCCCGTTGTCGAGATACCACTTGGCGCCCTGCAGAAAGCAGGTGTACTCGGGGCTGTACCTGTGCAGTAGGTTGGTGGTCGGCTCGAGGGTGTTGACCGACGCCACGAGGTTGTCCCTGCTGCTACCGAGCAGGTTGGTACCGGATTCCGACAAGCCAATCACATTGAGCAGCAAGGAATTAAGCGCAGAGGAATGATCCACGATGGTGGCGCTGGTGGTGCTGGCGGCATTCAGAATCTGCACGATGTCACGCGCGGCCGCGTCATAGGTGTCGTTGAAGTTCTTCACCGAACGCCAGTCCCGGCGCAAGGTGTCGCGGCGCGCGTTGAGCGCCTCCAACACCTCGTTGAGGTCGGTGGTGGCCTCTCCCATCCGTTGGCCGTGTCCGCGTACACCCTCGGCCACCGCGGTCAGCACCGACTTCAGTTTGACCGGGTCGATCATGTTGAGCAGCTCGACGACATTTTGGAAGACGGTGTTGATCTCGGTGCTGACGTTCTTCGAATGCAAAACCGCTCCGGCGGCCAGCCGGGCACTGCTGGGGTGCTGCGGTGTCACGAGGTCGACGAACTTGGCGCCGAACGCGGTGGTGGCACTGATCCGTGCCTCCACGTTGGCCGGAATATGCCGGATCTGATCCGGGTCGATCTCGAGTCGCAAGCTGGCCGTGTTCTTGTCGTTGCCGATCCGGCTGACCCGGCCGACCTGCACACCGCGCAGCATGACCTTGGCCCCGGTGTCCATCACCAGCCCGGACCGTTCCGACGTCAGCGTCACTGGCACATAGGAACGGAAGGTGCCGGTGAAGGACGTCGCCGTCACGAAGACGAACACACCGATTGCCGCGAACAGGATCAGCGCCCACCACGCGTCATGCAGGCGATGTCGATCCGGGCCGTGAGTCATGCCACTAGCTCGCCAGGTGAAAGTTCGGGGACTGGCCGTAGATGGCGAGCGTCATGATCACGATCGCGATCGACGCGACCACCATCGAGGCGCGCACGGCCCGGCCCACGGCCTCGCCGACCCCGGCCGGCCCGCCGTGCGCGGTGTACCCGTAGTAGGTACAGACCAACATGATCGTCAGCGCGACCACGACGACTTCAAACGACGACCAGAGCACATCGGTGGGGCTCAGGAACGTGTTGAAGTAGTGGTCGTACACACCGGCGCCCTGACCGTAAATGGCGGTGGTGCCGGCGCGAGCGGCCAAATAGGCCGTCAGGAGCCCCACGCAAAACAGCGGGATGGCCACCACCACCCCGGCCACCACCCGGGTGCTCGCCAAATAGCTCACGCTACGGATGCCGATCACCTCCAGCGCGTCGATCTCTTCGTTGATCCGCATCGCGCCGAGCTGAGCGGTGGCCCCGGCACCAATGGTGGCCGCCAGCGCGACCATCACGGTCCCCGGCTGGATTTCGCGGGTGTTGAAGAAGGCCGACGCGAAACCGGTCAAGGCCTCCACACCCACCGATGCGAACTGGTTGTAGCCCTGCACCGCCACGATCGCGCCGGTGGTCATCGCCAGGAATCCGACTATCACCACCGTTCCGCCGATGACGGCGAGAGTCCCGGCGCCCAAGCCCATTTGCGCGACCACCCGCAGCAGCTCGCTCCGGTAGTGCATGACGGCATCGGGAATGCCGGCCAGCGTCGTGACATAGAACCGCATCTGCGAGCCCATCCGGTTCCATTCACCGGCAACGCTTTTGGCCATGCGCTGCACCCGCGGATAGGTTTTGCTCGGAACGCTGAGCGTCATGGATTCACCTCATGACACCATGAAGGGGACACCGACGGCGGTGACGATGATGTTGATCACGAACAACACGATGAAGGCGAACACCACGGTTTCGTTCACCGCTCTGCCGACACCGGCCGGGCCGCCGCCGACCGACATGCCCTTGTAGCAGGCGATCAGCCCTGCCATCAGGCCGAACAGTGTCGCCTTGATCATTGAGACGATGACGTCGACCAGGTGGGTCAGCGTGGTAAGACCCGTGACCCAGGCACCCGCCGAGACGCGCATCAGAAATACCGAGCAAAAAAACGCGCCGACAAGGCCCGTCGCGATCACCACCGAACTCAGCGCCAGCGACACCGTGGTGGCCGCCAGCACGCGGGGAACCGCCAGCGCCTGGATCGGGTTGATGCCCATCACCCGCAGCGCATCAAGCTCCTCACGGATGGTTCGCGCACCCAGATCAGCGCACATGGCGGTGGCGCCCGCGCCCGCGACCACCAAGACCGTCACGATCGGGGCGCTTTGGTCCACGGTGAAGATCGCGCAACCCGTGCCCGAAAAATCCGCGGCACCGATATCGGCCAGCAAGACGTTGAACAAAAACCCCGAAATCACCGCCCACGGAATCGTCATCAGCACCCCCGGCAGCGTCGACACCCGTGCCACGAACCAGCACTGGATCAGGTATTCCCGCCAGGCGAAAGGTGGCCTGAACATCAGCACGAACGTGTCCAGCGACATCGCAAAGAAATCGCCCAGCGCCCGGACCGGCTTGGTGGCCGGATACGCCAACATCAACACGTCTGCCCCCCAAGTCCGCTCGTCAGGTGGGCGCACCCCGCTATGCCCGGGCATGCCGCGGCGAGGACGCCTCGACTCGCCCGCACTCGCAGCTGGGTACGGTCGGCCGGCCGCATGATCGACCGCGGTTTGGGTGACTGCACTGCCGACCCCGGCCGCATCCCCGCCCACCGAAAACAACTGCTCCGCGGACCACGTGGAATCGATGACGTGTCGTTGGGTGGAGTTGCTCACGCTGACCCCCCGGACAGGTCGAAGTGGACGAGTGATACCGGCGAGCGTACGCGGCCTGTACCCCAGATGTCCATAGACAATACGCATACTATCCGGCGATATATTCCTAAATAGGCAAGCAAATCGCTGCTTATGATTGATGATGTATTTTGTTAGTACTGTGGCGCAGGTCGCAATCGGAGTCGGCGGCTGACTCCGGCGCCAACTGGAGTGCGCCCGACGGACACAGCTTGACCGCAATTCGCGCCCTGCGCTCTTGGCCGGCCGGCACCTCATCGGAGACGAGCAGCACAATGCCTTTGGCGTCCTGGTCGAAGACCGCGTCTGCCGTCATCACGCACGTGCCGGAGGCGATGCAGAGTTCGCGGTCGGCCGTGACCCTCATCGGACCTTCATCGGGTGAAAGCCTGCAAGGTGAGTGCCGAATTCATGAAGTCGCGAAAGTGCAACCAGCGGCCGTCGCGGAACGTGATGATGTGCGCGAATTCCGATTCCCATTCATGTCCGGTGTCCAATCGCCGGAACTGCTGACGGCCCCAGGTCGCGAGGTCGTCACCTTGCGCGATGAACTTCCATGCCTCCATCTCGACGATCTCGATCGCCTGTCCGACTTTGGTGAAGAAGGTGAGTGCTTCCTCGATACCCCGGTAATCGCCTGCATAGGGGATGTTTTCGGTCCCGTAGTAGGTGATCCGCACATCGGGATCGAGGTGCGCCAGGGCGGTTTGGAGGTCGCCCGCTGGCACCGCGGCGTAGATCGTCTTTGTCGCCTCGATGTTGCGCGACTCGATGGTGGCGATCATGACAAGTGCAGGGGTAGCCGGACATACGCGTGAGTCAGCAGGCTGGCGGTCTGCTTGGTGCCCGGGTCGTCGGTCAGTGCGATCGTCTGGTAGCGATCGAGTACGGCGTTGAGCACGGCGAGGACCTCCAAACGGGCCAGTGAGGCACCGAGGCAGAAGTGCAGGCCGTGCCCGAACGAGAGATGCTGGCGAATGTTCGGCCGGTCGATATCGAGACGCCCCGGGTCACCGAACACGGCTGGGTCGCGGTTGGCGGAGCCGAAGAATAGCGCCACCCACTCCCCTTTGCGGATCAGTTTGCCCCCTACCTCGACGTCGCGGGCGGCGATCCGAAACAGCCGTTGTGGCGGCCCGTCGACTCGAAGTGTCTCTTCGACAAAGACGTTCAGCAGCGTCCGATCGGCGCGAATCCGCGCCGTGACTTCGGGTTCGCGCGCCATCGCGTGCAGCAGATTGCCGATCAGGAATGTCGTCGTCTCGCTGCCGGCGACTACCAACGTCACACAGAACCGGACGATCTCTTCCGGGGTGAGCCGTTGCCCGTCCACCTCGACGCGCAGCAGCGCCGAAATGAGGTCCTCGGCATCGTCGACGTCTGGATTAATTGGGGAGCCGACTCCGCGCTCCGCCAACCGGGCGGTGTGCTCGGCGAGCCGGGTGGCGAACGTCGCCACCATCTCCTCGTTGCTCGCGACGCGCTGTGCCGGGGTGAGCGTCGACGACAGCATGAACGCGTTGGCCCACCGTCTGAAGCGGACGTGGTCGCCGTCGGGCAATCCGAGCAGTCGCACCATTGCTCGGGTGGGAATCTCGGCGGCGAAGCCCATTACTTCTACATCACCGGAGCCGAGATCCTCGAGCAGGTGTGGAACCAATTCGTTGAGCCAGCCCTCGAGCCGCTTGACGCGGCGGGGAGAGAAGGCCTGTCCGACCAGCTTTCGTTCGACTTCGTGCTTGGGGGGATCGGTGTTGACCAGCATCAGGCTCGGCGCCGACGAGGCCTCCTGCAAAGGGTCTCGTGACGAGAATGTCGCGCTGTCCCGCGCGGCCGCAAAGACCTGGTCGTAGCGGAACAGCGCCCAAGCGGTGACCGGCTCGTCGACGCCGGGCACGGTTCCGGGAGGCCAATCCCGATATCCCGCAACGGGCGAGAGCGGCCTGAGCTCGTCATAGAGCGGATACGGGTTGGCGATGCCGACTGGTGTGGTCAGAAGTTCGAGGGCGGACACGGTCCCTGAAACGATCTCGGTGGACATGGTGACCAGCCTCTGTCAGCGGCAGCAGCAAAGCGATCCCCCGTTGGGGGGGACTCCTGCTCCCGTACGAGGGGAATTTTCCTTTTCCGTCGCAATGAGCCACCTCGGAGAGGACAGTGAGGAAGGTGACCGATGTCGTTGATATGCGCGATCCCGCCGCGCTCGGCACACTCGCCGACGGCGACCATCCCGGCTGGGCATCACGTCCGGTCAGGGAATCCGCTGCTGAGTGCCACTACCGGGAAGCCTTCGCAGATTGCGGTGTCGATCCCACCGACGACCCGATGGCGGTCGTCGCCGAGGCGATCGACGCCAAGGCCACCGTGGTGCGCAACGCGTTGGAGGCGCGCGGCGACGCGCGCGCGCTCAATGCGCTCGAAGCGGTGTTGGACCTGTCCTCGCTAGAGCGGGAGCTGATCGAAGACGGCGCGGCACGGCGCACCCTTGCGCTTTTGGCTGTGCAGGAAGGCTTGAGCAAGCTGCGCGCCGTCGACGATGTCGCAACAATCGTCGACCGGGCCCCGCGAGAACTGGTGGAGTCGTGTGGATTCGATCGCGCCGTGCTCTTTCGCGTGCACGAGGGCCGGATGGTCATGGAATCGGCATATTTCGGTGACGACCACGACGGTGCGGAGAAGATGGTCGCGTTCGCCCAGTCGGTGGCGCCGCTGCTGGATCACATGCTGATCGAAACGCAGATGATCCGCCGTCGCGCGCCCGCGATCGTGCGCGACGCCCGCAACGACCCGCGGGTCAACCGGCAGATCGTCGATTTCTCGATGACGCGTTCCTACGTGGCGGCACCGGTGATGCCGACGGGCACGGTGATCGGATTCCTGCATGCCGAACGGCTCTATTCGGGCCGCACCGTCGACGAGATCGACCGCGACACGGTGTGGGCGTTCGCCGAGGGCTTCGGGTATGCCTACGAGCGCACGGTTCTGTTGGAGCGAATGCGCCGACAGCATGAGGAGGTCCGCCGGGCGCTGGCGTCGGCAGACGAGGCGGCCCGAGCGTTGCAGGACGCCGACCTGGACCTGCGCAAGATCGAGCCGATCGAGCGAAGCCCCGCCGCACGGTCATTGGCCGAGGTGCAGACGCGAGTGATGGCGATGTTGACTCGCCGCGAGGTCGAGGTCCTTCGGCTGATGGCGGCCGGCCGGACCAACCAGCAGATCGCCGACGAGCTCGTGATCTCGGCGGGCACGGTGAAATCACACGTCAAGCGGGTGCTGCGGAAGCTGAATGCGACAAATCGCGCGGAGGCCGCTTCAGCCTACGTGAGACTGGCCAGCGTACCCGAACTCAGCTGAAGCTCAACCGGTTTCGGCATGGCCGAGCAGGACGTCATAGGGTTTCGCCTCGCGCGCCGGACAGGTCCAGGTGTACCGTCTTGACCTCGGTGTAGGCGTCGAGCGCATCGGGGCCTAGTTCGCGGCCGATTCCGCTTTGTTTGTAACCGCCGAACGGCAGCCGGCAATTGATCTGGTGGGCATCGTTGATCCACACGCTGCCGGCCTGGATGCGCTCGGCCATCGGCTCGACGCCGCGGTCAGACCCCAAAGGAGAAGTCTTGATGTCCCGAAGGGGAAAGCGCGCTCCTCGACGGGCGCGACGCTGGCGGGCGGGGCGCCGACATGTCTATGGGCGATACGTACGTATGGCAGGAGGCTTTACAATAAAGCACGATGTAATAGTGCACACATGTTGAATGATGTATTTTGTCAGTACGATCGTGCCGTGATGCCCGAGGAGTTATTCGCTTGACCGACACCAAGGAAGCCAGCGAGAAACTGGTCCGCGACTTTCTCGGCTCCTGGCCGGGACGCAGCCTGGACACCATCTGCAGCGGCTTTGCCAGTGACGCGGTCTATCACAATGTCCCGGTGCGGCCGATCGAGGGTATTGCCGGCATCCGCGGAATATTCCAGGCGTTTCTGGACTCGTTCTGCGATGCCAAACTCGATGTCGTCGCGCTGGCCGCCGAGCCGGGCCTGGTGCTCGTCGAGCGCGTCGACTACTTCACGATGAACGACGGGCGCAAAGTCACGTTACCGGTGACCGGCGTGTTCGAGATCAAGAGTGGCAAGATCGCGCGCTTCAGCGACTACTTTGACCTTGCGGACTTCGAGCGCCAAAGCGGGATGAAGCTTTAGGCGATGCCGCTGGAAAGGTTCGGGGCTCCGATGCGTGAGAAGGGGGTTCAAGTCGATGCAGCCCGTCGCACAACCCGTTAAGCGCCGGCCAAAGGACCGAAAGAAGCAGATTCTGGAACAGGCCGTTGGGCTCTTCATCGACCGTGGCTTCCATTCGGTCAAGTTGGAGGACATCGCCGAGGCGGCAGGAGTCACCGCGCGTGCCTTGTATCGCCACTATGACAACAAGCAGGCGTTGCTTGCCGAAGCGATCCGGACCGGCCAGGAGCAGTACCAAAGCGCGCGTCGTCTCACCGATGGCGAGGCGGAGCCGACACCGCGGCCGCTGAACGTCGATCTGCCGGACCTGATCGCCGCGGCCGTCGCATCTCGGGCGTTGACGGTGTTGTGGCAGCGCGAGGCCCGTTACCTCCACGATGGCGACCGGGCGGAGGTCCGGCGGCGCATCAACGCGATCGTCGCCGGCATGCGCGAGAGCGTCCTGCTGGAGGTGCCCGATCTGGGCCCGCAACAGACGGAGTTGCGGGCCTGGGCGGTGTCCAGCACCCTGACCAGCCTGGGCAGACATAACCTGAGCCTGCCGGGCGATGAACTGAAAGACCTTTTGTACCAAGCGTGCATGGCAGCGGCACGGACACCTCCCACTCGCGCGTTGGAACCTCTTGACGAGCCGCTGGACGACGAGGCTGCACGGTTCTCCCGGTACGAGACCCTGCTTGCCGCGGGCGCCCGCTTGTTCCGCGCGAAAGGGTATCCGGCGGTCAGCACCAGCGAAATCGGCAAGGGGGTGGGAATCGCCGGCCCGGGTCTGTACCGGTCCTTCGCCTCAAAACAGGCCATTCTCGATGCGCTCATTCGTCGCCTCGACGAGTGGCGGAGCCTCGAGTGCATTCGCGCACTTCGCACGAAACACACAGCGGCGGAGCGTCTACACGGTCTTGTCGAGGGCCGCGTCCGCATCAGCCTGGACGATCCCGATCTCGTCGCCGTTTCGGTCACCGAGTTATCGCATGCCTCCATCGAGGTCCGCGAAACCTACCTGAGAAACCAGGCCGACCGTGAGGCCGTGTGGACGGATCTCATGCGCAAGCTGGTGCCCGAAACCAGCGTCGCAGAGGCCCGCCTGCTCGTGGCGGCGGCGGACAGCTTCGTGGATGACGTCGTCCGCACCTGGCACCTCACGCGATACACGGGCGTCGCGGATGAGATCACCGCCATTGCGCTTTCGATCCTGACGAGCCGCTCGGAATCCAGCAGAGCGGACTGAGTTCAGTTCGTCCGGCAATGGCTGGAAATCAGGCGCGCACCGGCCGGGATTGGTGGGCCGATGCGCGGGTCGGCAGCAGCGCCTTCATGACGACGGACGGTCGCATCAGGGTCATCGGCGCGCGCTGCATGTGCATCACGTCGATGAATTCCCGGGCGACACCCGCGTCGCGCCAGGTCATTTCGGTGACCTTCCCCAGGTACCAGCTGGCGAGTTTCGACACCAGCCGACCACCCCCATTGGCGGAAACCGCACCGTAGTCCTCTACGGTCGAGGTGAACCAGCACTCGTCGAGAAATCCGCTGTATGCACGATGGAATCGCTTGGACAGTCCGTCGATTCGGCCGGCACCGGCAGCTAATCGTTGGTCGCTCAGACATTTGTCCAGGATGCTCGTTCCAATGGCGCCGTGCGACATGCCTTGCGCATAGAGGGGATTCAGCGAGGTGTTCGCGTCGCCGACGACGACCAAGCCCTCGGGTACCGACGCCAGCTTGTCGTAGTGGCGACGCAGATTCGCCGGGAATCGCCAGCGATGGACCTCTTCCAGGCAGGTCGCATCACGCAGGACCTCATACAGATCGGGGACCGGCAAGCCCTTCGTCCAGTCGAGGAAGCTCTCGATATCTGACCCGGCGTAGTCGCCCTGCCAGCCGAGCAGGGTCACGATCCAACGGCCACCTTCGGTAGGCAGAAGTGCCGCGGTCCGGGTGGCAGGGGGTCGGGAGTGGATCAACATCGCCTTCCAGTCGCGGGCGCCATCGGGTGGCGTGAATAGGGTGGTGGAATAGCCGATATCGACCTTGAGCTCGCTGACTTCGGGAGAGTCGAATCCTAGGGAGCACAGGTGCCGCGGGGTGTCGGAGTTGCGCCCGCTCGCGTCGATGACAAGGTCCGCCTCCAGGAATGTCCCGTCGGCGAGTTCCACGCCCGTTATGCGGCTGCCGCTTGTCCTGTAGCCCTGCACCTTGGTGTTCTGCAGCATCGTCACATTAGGCAACTGGATCAACCGCTGGCGGATGTAATGCTCGAGGAAACCTCTGGTTTGGCACAGCATCGTCAGGCCGCTGTCGAAACGTTTCTTCCATCCCCCGGAGTGGTACCAGCAGATATCGTTCGCCATGTCGACTTCCACCGAGCCCTTGGCTAGCAAGTCGGTGGTCAGCCCCGGGAAATAGTGGTTGAAAACGTTTTGCCCGCCGCGCAGCAGGATGTGGCCGTGGTGCGACTGAGGCACGCCTTTTCGCCATTTCGGTTCATGCGGCAGGCGGTCCCGGTCGATGTTGGTCACGGAGTCGAAATGTCTTGCGACAACGGCAGATGCGGCCATGCCCGTGGTACTGGCGCCGATCACGATGGCGCGCCGCCCGCCAAAGCCGCCGTAGCGAACCGTGTCTTTCCCAGTCATGATCGAAGTGTGCGAACCGTGGCGGTACGGCGTCTTGGTTCACCTTGCGCTGATCTTGGTACAGGTTTGCGCTCAGCGGGAAACTTTGCGCAGCTCCGCGGGTGTCATGTCGAATGCGCGCTTCAACGACTTGGTCATGTGGCTCTGGTCGCAGAAGCCGGTGGCACCAACGACTTCCTTGAGCGCCATGTCACTGTGCAGGATGAGCTGATGCGCCCGCGCGAGGCGCCGTTGCAGAACGTATGCGTGCGGTGCAACACCGAAGCGCTTCTTGAATAGCCGGGCGAAATGGTACACGCTCATTCCCGTGATTCGGGCGAGTGAGTGCAGGGACAGGTCCGCCGCGAGATTGCCGTCGATGTACTCGGCGACCTGGCGCGCCTGTACTGCGCTCAACGCTCCCGGGCATCTGGGTGCCCGCAGCCGCGTTTCGGCGTGGTATCGGAGCATGTGCACGCACAGCTGCGTCAGCAGCGCCTCCCTGTAGAGCGCACCTCCGAAGGCGTCTTGGCGCAGCTCCGCTGCCAACGTCGCGATTCCGTGTTGGATGACCGGATCCTGGACCTGGAACGCCTCGCGAATCGCAATTCTGTCGACGTGGTGGTCGAAGACCTCCGAGGCGAAGTCGGTCAGTCGGCGCTCGTGGAGATACAGCACGGTCGCCTGGAACGACCTGCTCCATTGCCAGGCCGACTCATAGCCGGGCCGCAGGATGGAGAAGTCCCCGGGGGTCATCTGCGTCCTGCTGCGGATGGTGCCGCATCGCAGCGCGATCTGTGCGTGCGTGTGCCAGGCTATGACGGCGATATCTCGCAATGGGGGAACCTGGGTCTGAAGCGAATGGAATTGGTAGACGCGCAGGTCCGCCCCCGGCAGCTCACCGTCGCGGGTGGCCAGCACGCACTTGGCCGGGACCCGGCGATCGACCCCCGTGGCATCCACGTTCTTTAGTCCATTAGGCGCCGCAGCGGCACCGAACTGCTCCGGCCGCTCTTGCTCGGCCGGCGAAATCGTCATGTGCAGAGTGTAGATCCGCCGAACCCCGGCTTACCGGGAATCGCAAGGTATTCGCGATCTTCGGCTGACCTCCGGCCGACGTGGGATGTGCTTGCGCATGATGTTGTACGTCCTTGTTATCACACATACACCGACGTCTACTCAAAGGTAGTGTCAGTGAAGCTGTTTCAGGATCTCGACCAGGACGGCGATCGTGAACGAACGATATCTCGGCAAGACGGTGTTGGTGACCGGGGCAGCCTCCGGCATCGCCTCGCCGCTGCCCGCGGGCCGGGCTGATCCTCGGCGACACTCGGCACGATCGGCTGGCCGACACGGCCGCGGAGTTGAGGGCCGAAGGAGCAGCGGTCTATCACGCAACGATGCGACGTTTCGAACACTGCCGAGGTCGACGAACTCGTCAATCGCGGATCCGACTTGCTCGGGGCGATCGACGTCGCATTCGCCAACGCCGGTGTCCTCGGGACCCTCGGAGACGTGTGGACCTACTCCGAGGACGAGTTCACCAAGATCCTCGATATCAACATCACCGGCACCTGGAGAACCATCCGGGCGGTCTTGCCGCGAATGATCGAGCGACGGCGCGGCGTCATTGTCGCCACGGCATCGGCGGCCGGTGTGATCGGGCCCGCCGGGCTACCCGCGTACGTTGCGAGCAAGCATGCGGTCGTGGGCCTGGTTAAGTCGACCGCCATGAACGTCGCGCCCGATGGCATCAGGGTCAACGCCCTGTGCCCGCACATGGTCGACACACCGATGCTCGACACGATCACCAACGAAAACCCGGCGCTCCGTGAATCGCTGGGGCGGCAGACTCCGCTCGGACGCATTGCGACATCCGAGGAAGTGGCCCGCTCCGCACTGTGGCTGGGCTCGGATGAGTCGAGCTTCGTGACCGGGCATTCGCTGCTCGTCGACGGCGGGCTGGTGGCTCAGTAGCCATGTCGGAGCACGCCACCGAAAGACATTCTGCGGCAAAGCCTTTGCGATTACCGACACCGAATCCATCACCCGCGTCAGAGAAATGAGCGTGACAATGATTCACAAGAACGTCGATTGCGGCGGCGCACGCATCCATGTGGTCGAGCAGGGATCAGGCCCATTGGTCATTCTCCTGCACGGGTTTCCGGAGTCCTGGTATTCCTGGCGCCATCAGATTCCGGCACTGGCGAACGCAGGCTACAAGGTGGTGGCGATCGACCAGCGGGGATTCGGAAGGTCGTCGAAGTTCAGGGTCAACAGCGCATACCGCATCGACGAAGTCGTTGCCGACGTCGAAGCGTTGATCGATGCCTACGGCGAGGAACAGGCCGTCGTGGTCGGGCACGACTGGGGCGCCCCGGTTGGATGGACGTTCGCCTGGCTGCACCCGCAGCGGTGCCGAGGGGTCGTCGGTGTCAGCGTTCCGTTCGCGGGACGCGGGCTGATCGGATTGCCCGGTTGCCCTTTCGGGGAGATACGTCCGCGTGACTACCACATCGAACTCGCCGGCCCGGGCAGGACATTCTACCAAGATTACTTCTCCGAACAGGACGGGATCATCAACGAGATCGAAGAAGACCTTCGAAAGTGGTTTCTCGGACTGACGTATACGGTGTCGGGCGAGGCCGCGGCGACCGCGCTGGCCGCCGGCTCCGTGCCGACGGATCCGATTGAGGCACTGCGCTTTGGGCCGTTGTGCATGGCGGACGGAGCCAGGCTTGACGATGCATTCGTCTGGCCGGATGCGATGCCCGAGTGGTTCACCGAAAACGATCTGGACTTCTACGTCAACGAGTTCGAACGCGCGGGCTTTTCTGGCGGTCTGGCGTTCTACCACAACGTCGATGCCGGCTGGGAGGTGCTTGCAGACGTCGAGCATCAGAAGCTGACGCCGCCGGCGATGTTCATCGGCGGCGAGTACGACGTGGCAACGATCTGGGGCGCCGAGGCGATTGCGCGTGCCGACGAGAAGATGTCTGATTACCGGGGAAGTCACATCATTCCCGGTGCGGGCCACTGGATCCAACAGGAGAACCCCGCCGAGACCAACCGACTGCTGTTGGACTTCCTCGGCCAGTTGCCGTGACGAGCCCGCGACAGCTCACCAGAGAGCGGCGACGGTCCCGCCGTCGACGAGCTGCGCGGTTCCGTTGACCATCGAGGCGTCGTCTGACAGCAGGAACGCCACCACGCTCGCGATCTCCGCCGGTCCGGCCATGCGGCCTTGCAGGCGATCGATCATCGTGTTCGCACCCCCCTCCCCGAGCGCCTGGTCGAACACCGTCATCGCGGTCTGCTGCATCGGCGTGTCGACGAAGGCGGGCAACACCGCGTTGGATCGCACGCCTGCTGAGCGCAACTCGGCGGCGGTGATCCGGCTGAGGTGGATGACCCCCGCCTTGGACATCCCATACGCCGCGGTGCCGCCAGCCCCAACGAGGCCGGCCAACGATGACATGTTGACGATGGCTCCCCCACCCCGCTCGATCATCTTGGGCGCCGCATGTTTGGTGCACAGCCACGCACCGCGCAGGTTGACTCCGATCACGCGGTCGAAATCCGATGCCGTGGTGTCGGTGAGCGGAGCGAAATGGACGATGCCCGCGTTGGCAACAAGCTTGTCTACGCCGCCGAATGCGTTGACGCATGCGTCGACCATGCCGATAACCTGCTGCTCGTCGCCCACGTCGACCCGGTGGCCGACCGCGCCACCACCGATCTTCGCCGCAGCGGCGTCGGCGGCGCCACCGTCGATGTCCGCGCAGAGCACCCGGCAGCCCTCGGTGGCGAGTCTTTCCGCGATCGCCAGCCCGATCCCGGCCCCGGCACCGGTCACGATCGCCGCCTTACCGGCCAGGTCTGGATGGGTCATCGACTCACCTCAGCATCGTGTTGGGCCATGCTATTTCTCAACCCGCCGCGCGCAGACCGTATTCGCGTATCGCCCCGAACATCACCATGCCGAAGCCCGGCGTGTCCTCGGACAGCCGGATGGTGTACACCCCGAGATCACGCAATATCCACGCCACGGTCTCCGAGGTGAGATCCGCTGCCGGGGAGTCGCTTTCCGGGAGACCGCACGCGCGCAGCGATCCGGCGGGGCGCAGGTAGACGATTACGCCACCACCCTTCGCCGCCATCGTGGTCAGCGCGCTGTCGAGTTCCCCACCGCAGCGGCAGGCCGCAGAGCCGAACACGTCCCCGGTGAGGCACTCGACGTGGACGTGCAGCGGTACGGGCACACCGGGGCCGACCGTGCCGATGATGACGGCCAGGTGCTCGCCGCCAGGGCCGGTTGCGTGTACGTCGCGGAAACCGATCACCCGGGAATCGCCGCCGCTTAGCGGCAGGATCGTCTCTGCAAGGCGGACGACTTGGGGCTCGGTCCGGCGCCGATACGCGACAAGTTCACCGATCGAAACGATGGGCAGCGCGTGTGCGACAGCGAACTCGAACAACTCCCGGCGGCGCGCCATCGCGGTGGGACGCTCGCGGGACACGATCTCACACAGTGCCGCCGCCGGCCGCCGCCCCGCAAGGCGGACCAAGTCGATCGCCGCCTCGATCGGCCCCCGCCGCTCCAGCACTCCCCCGGATCCAGCATGCACGGGGACCACATGACCGGGACGAAGGAAATCCGAAGCGGCGGAATCAGCCGACGCGAGTGCCGCGATTGTCCGGGCGCGATCGGTCGCTGAGATCCCCGTGCCCGGCCCGCGGCAGTCAACGGAGACCCGATGCGCGGCGGTACCGAACTCGCCGCCGTTGGTGTGGCACATCGGCGGTAGGTTCAGCCGATCGCACTCGTCGCCCGGCAACGCGACACGGACATAACCCGAGGTGTGTCGGATGGTGAACGCGAGCAACTTCGGGGTAGCGCCGTCGGCGGCGAAGACCAGATGGCCATCGGTGTCGGGTGCGGTGTCGTCGGTGAGCACGACCGGCCGGCCTGCCGCCACCGCCGCGATCGCGCGCCGCACCCGCACATCGGTGGTTTTCATGTCCGCTCCTTTGCTGCTGCCACCGCCGCGAGGCGGTGGAACCGACTGCCGTGGAATACGAGTGGCGGTGTGTCGGGGTCAGCGCGCAGCGCGCAGATCTCCAACAGGACGATGGTGTGGTCGCCCGCCGGGACCTCGGCGTGCGGGCGGCAATCCAGCCACGCGCTGGCGCCGTGAACGAACACGCTCCCACTGGACCGCTGAATCCAGCGCACTCCAGCGAAGCGGTCGCCGTCCTTTTGCGAGAGGCTCCGGCAGGTCCCGGTGTGGTCCTCAGCCAGCACGCTCACCCCGAGCGTGGCGCGGCCCCTCAGCGTCGGCCAGGTCGTCGAGCTGTTCTGGATGCAGACCGACACCAACGGCGGCACGAGCGAGACCGTGGTGAACGAACTGGCGGCCATCCCGACCGGCTCGCCGTCGACCATCGCGCAAACGGCGATGACCCCGGACGGGAAACAGCCGAATACCCGGCGCAATTCGGTGCCGTCGACGCATTGCGAGGTGACCAGTTCCATGCCGCTCGTGACCTACCGCTAACGCAGCCCGCGCAAGAAATCGAGCACCAGCCGGTTGGTTTCCTTCGGTTCTTCCTGCTGGATCCAGTGACCGACGTCGGAAACCATGTGAGTGCCAAAGTAGTTCGGCATCACCTCGCCCGCGCGCTCGATGGCTTCGGCTCCCCAGGCGGTGCCGACGTCGTACTGTCCGCCGATGAACAGTGCGGGCGGGGTGAGCGGCTTGCCGGCCTGATCGGCCAGGTCCTGCCAGTCATTGTCGATGTTGTGATAGAAGCTCAGCGGCCCTCCGAAGCCGGAGCGCTCGAATTCGCCGGTATAGAAATCGAGATCGGCTTCGGTGAACCAGTCCGGCATCGTCTCCGGATAGGCGAAGGCGTCCTTGAGCCTTGCCCCCTCGGGCATGCACAACGGGCCCGCGCGGATCACATCGAGCGGGTCCAGGGATGCCAGATCGACGCCCGCCGCCTCGGCCGCTTTGGTGGCCGCGATCATGCCTTCCCCGGAAACCGTGTAGGTCAGACCCAGCAACCAGCCGCGCAGGTCCTCCTCGATCTCGGCGATGATTTCGTCCTGCGCGGAGAAGTAGTCCTGGTACCAAACCTTGCCTTCGCCGGCGATTTCCAGGTGATAGTCGTTGGGACGGCGCTCACCGAAGGGACTGCCCGGTAGCGCGATCACACCGCGGCCGGCGAAGGGCACGCTGACACCTACCACGCCCGCGCACCTGTCCGGGTGCAGCCATGCGAAGGTCCAGGCCACCGGCGCGCCCCAGTCGTGGCCGACGACGACGGCCATCTTCTCGCCGTAGGCCTCGATGACGCCGAGGACATCACCGACCATTTCCTTGATGCGGTAGGCCGATTGCACCCGGTACTTGGACGAGCGCCCGTAGCCGCGCTGGTCGATGGCCACCACGCGGTAGCCGGCGGCGGCAAGCGCGGGAATCTGATGACGCCACGAGTACCAGGACTCCGGAAACCCGTGGACCAGCACCACCAGCGGTCCCTCGCCATCCTCGACGGCGTGGATCCGCGTGCCCCTGCAGTTCAGCATCCGATGAGTCTGTGGCATCTCGACCGCTCTCCTAATGGGTGTGGGTTCCTGCCAAACCGACCGGAATCTTTTCGGTTTGGACAAAATGGTCGGCAGAGGGTATCTCGCGATTCTCGTAGTTGAGGGCGATCAGCGTCTTTTGGCCCGACAGTCTGGTCCGCGCCCACTTGCCCAGCACTCGCGCGGCGACCTTCGGTGTCATCAGCGCCGCCGGTGGTTTGACCAGGTGAACGACCGCTAAGAACTCGCGGTAGGTGTCCGGGTCGTCGTGAACCAGCTCCATGACGCGGTCCATGTACCAGGTCAGCGCGTGGAAGTAGAACGGGCGTTTCTTGTCGACATCCTTCAACCAATCGAAACGCAGATTCTGTTCGCGGATCACGAACCACGCCGTGTCGGCGAGCCGGCTGATCTTGCGATAGTAGCGGCGCGGAAGCTCGGCATGTCCTGGGCCGTACTTCTCCAGCAGGATCTGCATTTCTCGAACTTCCTTGACCGCCAGGGTCATACCCAACCCGGAGACGGGGTCGGCACTGGTGTAGGCATCGCCCACTGCCAGCAGTGCGCGCGGGAGATTGTGCTTCTTTTCGTAACGCAGCCGGAGCATGTTGGGATAGCGGAAGTTGTATATCGGCGAGGCCGGTTCCAGCCCGTCGATGTTCTCGCCCACCACCGGTGACGGCATGAGGTTCGCGAATTCGCGGAACTCACTCGCGGTACGCGGTGGCGAATAGCAGTTGTACGCGACCAGCGAGGTGGACAGGATGGTGCGTGAGCTGTCCGTGTAGTACTGCGCGGCGTAGGTGTCCTCGTACGGTCGGTACGCGTAGCAGATCATCATCACCTTGTCCTGCCACTGCCGGTCCGGCGGCACCCGGTGCTGCATGGTGGAGTAGAAGCAATTGATGATGTCCTGTTCGATCTCGGGCGACCCGATTCCGATGCCCTCCAGGAACTCCGGGATGCGGGTGTTCTTGCCCGAGGCATCCACGACGAATTCGGCGGGTATGACCTCCAGGTCACCGTCACGGTCCACCGCAACCCCTACTACGGTGTTGGCGTCACGGTCGTAGACGAGGTCGGCCACCTCGGACTCGTAGCGGTAGCTGATGCGCGGTTCGTCGTCCAGGCGCCGGCGCACACACCATTCGAGCAGCGGACGCCCGGCGCAGACGATCTGGATGTCGCCCGTTCCCGGCTTCTTCCAGGTGCCGCCCAGGCGGATGCGGTACTGGGCCGCCATGTCGACGTCGAAGGCACCCTCACGCACCATGTCGTCGATGATGCCGGGGAAGATGCGCTCCAGCTCAATGCGTCCCGCGGTGAGCAGGTGGTGCAGGTGCCAGCCCTGCGCCGCGCCTGGCCTGCCCTCGCGGCGCCGGTGGGGGCCGTCCTTCTCGAGGACGATGACCCGCTCGAAAGTCTCGCTGAGCACCTTGGCCGCGGCGATTCCCGCGATGCTGCCGCCGACGACCACCGCGGTCCCGCGACCGTGGCGGCGCACATCGGTCAGATCGAGCTTGGTGTAGTCCAGGTGTGGCGGGGTGCGCCGGCGTGCCCCTCCGCTCGGAACGAACTTCTCGTAGTACAGGCCGATGCGATGAATACCCCTGTTGTCCAGCCAGTTTCGGGTGGCTTCAACCATCGCGGCCGGGCCGCACAGATAGACGTCAGCGTCGCCGCTGCCCAGCATGTGTTCGCCCAGCAGGTCGGTGACGAGTCCGACCGGCCCGTCCCACTTCGGGTCCGGGCGCGAGACGATCAGGTGCACCTGCAGGTTCGGGATACGTCCTGCCAGCGCCGTGAGCTCGTCGAGCTTGCACAGGTCCTCGAAGTTGGTCACCCCGTAGAGCAGATGGACCGGTTGTGCGACATCGGTTTCCAGGCTCGCGGCCATCGCCAGGATCGCCGACAGACCGGTGCCGCCGGCCACCAGGATCACCGGTCGCACCACGGGGCGCAGGTAGAAGCCGCCCTTGCTGCACCGCAACGCAATGCGGTCACCGGCCTTTGCCCGGTCGCGCAGATAATCCGACATCACGCCCTGCGGTAGCAGCCGGATGATGAACTCCAGTTCGTGTCGGCCGTCGGCGGGATGCGCGTAGGAGTAGTTGCGCCAGGCGTCGGTGCCGGGCACCTGCAACTGGGCGAACTGCCCGGCCTGGTAGACGAGGGTGTCGGCCATGGCCAAAACATCCACCCGCAGAATCGCCGTGGTCGCCGACACCCGATCCACCCCGGTCACCACCCCGTGCCCGGTGACCAGCCGCGCCGCATTGTCGTCGGCCGGATACTGCAGTTCGATCAGGCAATCCGATTTGGCGAACGTCTGGCACGTCAGGATCTTTCGCGCGTCGCGCTCGACCTCGGACAGGCCTTCGGTGCGCCCCATGTCGTAGTCGCCGGACGCGCAGGTGGCGACACACGTGCCGCAGATCCCGCTCTGGCATTCGTTGACGATGGCGACGCCGTGTTCCTCGGCCGCCTCGAGGATCGACTGGTCCGGTCCCACCGGCATCGTCTTCTGCGTGCCGTCCGAATACCGGACGGTGATCTGACGAGCCTCCATAGGGTGCCCCTTCGATTGAGCGCCGACGGCTAGACGGTCGCGATTGCCGGTTTCTTCGCGAGGCGCGCGTTGAGCCTGGGCATGACCTCCTCGGCGAGCAGTCGCATGGACTCCTTCCACGGGCCGGGGTTGTCGCTGTAGTCGAAGCCGAGGATCAGCAGGTGACCGAAGCCGCCGACCTGGTCATAGGTCGCCTCCAGCTTGTCGACCACCGTCTCGACCGAGCCGACCACGAAGGTGTTCTCGGCGAGGTATTCCGGAGTCACATCGGCGTCGGGCACCGCGGGGTTGTGCTTGTAGAACTTCGTCATGCCGAACATGCGGAACGTCGGCAGGACGTAGTCGCGCATGAAGCGTCCCATCATGCCGTCGACGGCGTACCGGAACGCCTGTTCGTCGGTCTCGGCGACGACGACCTCACGCACCAGCCGCCAGTCGCGGCGATCCGGCGTGCGTCCGCTGCGTGCGGCGCCTTCCAGCACCGCGTCCCAATGCGTCGCCACGTACTCGGTGTTGAGGTCCAGACTCATGGGCAGGTAGCCGCGCTCGCCGGCGAGCTTGAGCGTCTCCGATCCGGCGGAAAAACCCGTGACGCCGATAGGCGGGTGGGGCTTCTGGAAAGGCTTGATGTGGCGGGTCATCAACCCCTCGAACATCGGCGCAATGCCGTTGGCGTTCCAGTACTTTCCGCGATGTTCCCACGGGCCGTCTTCGGTCCAGACACGCAGCATGATCTCGAGGGCTTCGCGCGTCATCTCGCGGTGCTCGCCGTTTTGCCCGTCGACATCGAACAGCGCCCAGTCGCCCGGGATACCACTGGCACCGACGCCCAGCATGTAGCGGCCCTGGGCCAGGTGGTCGAAGTAGGCCACTCGGTGGGCGAGTTCTACCGGGTGGTGGTACGGCAGCAGATGCGCTCCGGGAGCCAGCTTGATCGACTTCGTGCGCAGCAGCGCCTGCGCCAACAGCAGGTCGGGCGCACAAATCGGCTCCCATGGCACGGTGAAGTGCTCCCCGACCCAGGCCTCCACGTAGCCCAGCTGGTCGGCGAGCTCGATGATCTCGAGGTCCCACTGCGTCGCGTCGTAGAGGTTTCGCTCGGGCGGATGCGCCGGCATGAGAAATATCCCGATCTCCATCTTCAACCTTCCTCAGTAGTGACCGAACCCAACCCGAGACGGCATCTCGGCATGGTCCGCATCGATTGGCTGCGACGTACAACACAGTACTAGCAAGATACATCATCGTGCGCAAGATGCATTTGGCATGGGAATTTACGTCGCTTCTGTTTTCTAGCACGCGTATCGCTTATGGACATTTTGGGCTGGGCCGCGTAGCCTCACCCACGTCAGCCCGGCCACGTGCGGTTGGGAGCGGTGACAACCGGCCGAATCGCGCGAGGACACTGCCGTCGACATGTCCGCGCGGCCTCGTCCACTCCTCGAAAGGAGCATTCCGTGCAGGATTTCGACTACATCCGATACGAGGTCGTCGACCAAGGCCGGATCGCCGTCATCACGCTCGACCGACCGAAACAGCGGAATGCGCAGAACCGCGGGATGCTTGTCGAGCTGGGCTCCGCTTTCGAACTCGCCGAAGCAGACGATTCGGTCCGCGTGGTGATCCTGCGGGGCGCGGGCTCGTCGTTCTCCGCGGGACACGACCTCGGCTCGACCGACGACGTCCGCGAGCGCGCACCCGGCCCGGACCAGCACCCCACATATCGGTGCAACGGCGGGACGCGCGGCGGGGTGGAGTCACGGCATCGGCAGGAGTGGCACTACTTCTTCGAGAACACCAAACGGTGGCGCAACCTCCGGAAGATCACCATCGCCGAGGTCCACGGCACGGTCTTGTCGGCCGGCCTGATGCTGGCGTGGTGTTGCGATCTCATCGTCGCGGCCGAGGACACCGTGTTCGCCGATGTCGTCGGGACCCGGCTCGGGATGTGCGGGGTGGAGTACTTCGGCCACCCATGGGAGTTCGGGCCGCGCAAGGCAAAGGAGCTCCTACTCACCGGCGACTCGGTTGACGCCCACAACGCGCACGCCCTCGGGATGGTGAGCAAGGTCTTCCCCAACGACGAGTTGTCAGATTGCACAGTCGATTTCGCCCGCCGTATCGCCAAGTTGCCGACGGTCACGGCGCTGTTCATCAAGGAGTCGGTGAACCAGTCCGTCGACGCTATGGGCTTGTCCACGGCGCTGGACGCCTGCTTTTCCATCCACCAGCTCAATCATGCGCATTGGGCGGAGGTGACCGGAGGAAAGCTGTCCTACGGCACGGTCGACAACGGCCTGGAGGACTGGCGCATGGCCCCCGAGATCCTGCCCGCGGCCAAACAGCGCCCCTGAACTCTGGAGGCAGCGCACGTGGATGCCGACTACCCGCCCGAAGCCGAGGCGTTCCGCCACCAGATCCGCGCGTTTCTCGCCGGGCACCTCCCGCCCGATTGGTCCGGCGGTGGGGCGTTGCCGCCCGACGAGCGACGGGCTAACGCGCACCGGTGGCGTCAGGCCCTTGCCGACCGCGGCCTGGTAGCGGTGTCCTGGCCGAAAGAGTACGGCGGCGCCGGTCTCTCCGTGATAGAGCAGGCGGTGCTTGACGAGGAGGTTGCCCGTGCGGGCGCGCCGGAGCGGTTGGAGAACGACCTGCTTGGCATTCAGCTGCTGGGCAACACGCTGATCGCGCTGGGCTCCGAGGAGCAGAAGAAACATTTCCTGCCTCGCATTCTGTCCGGTGAGGATCGCTGGTGCCAGGGCTTCTCCGAGCCCGAGGCGGGCTCGGACCTGGCATCCGTTCGGACCAGGGCCGTGCTCGATGGCGACGACTGGGTGCTCAACGGACAGAAAATCTGGACGTCGGCGGGGGCATGCGCGAACTGGATCTTCGTGTTGGCGCGCACCGACCCGGACGGGCCCAAGCACGCGAGCCTGTCGGTGCTGCTGGTGCCGATGGACCAGCCAGGCGTCGTGGTCCGGCCCATCGTCAACGCGGCCGGGCACTCCTCGTTCAGCGAGGTGTTCCTGACCGATGCCCGCACGCCGGCCGCCAATGTGATCGGTCGGGTCGGTGATGGATGGGTGGTGGCGATGACACTGCTCGGATTCGAGCGCGCCTCACAGGTCACGACGGCCGCAATCAACTTCGGGCGAGATCTCGACAGGCTGTGCGAACTCGCCCGCGAGCGCGGATTGCACACCGATCCGCGCATCCGCGATGCGTTGGCGTGGTGCTATTCGCGCGTCCAGATCATGCGTTACCAGGGCTACCGCGGCCTGACCTTGTTGGTCAACGGGCAGCGGCCCGGCGCCGATGCCGCGATCAGCAAGGTCGTCTGGAGCGAGTACTTCCAGCGCTACACCGAGCTCGCCGCCGAGATCCTCGGGCTCGAAGTGCTCAGCCCGGAGGGCCCAGGCAACGGCGAAGCGCTGATCGTCCCGGAACCGGGCACGCCCAACTCGGTCGCGTGCTGGACCGACGAGCTGCTCTATGCGCGTGCCGCGACCATTTACGCCGGCAGTTCGCAGATCCAGCGCAATGTGATCGGCGAGCAATTGCTCGGGCTACCCAAGGAACCGCGACCCCAGGCGGTGCGCTGAGATGGATTTCCGTTACAGCATCGAACAAGAAGCCTTGCGCGCATCGCTGCGCGGCTTCCTGCACGACCAGGCGCCCCCCGGGCGGGTACGTGAGGTGGCCGCCGCCGACGGCCACGACCGCCGGCTCTGGCAACGGCTGTGCGGCGAACTCGAGCTCCCCGCGCTACACGCCCCGCCGGAGTACGGTGGGGCGGGCGCCACGCTCGTCGAAACCGCCATCGCATTCGGTGAGCTCGGCCGGGCGCTCACCCCGGTTCCCTTCGCGGCGACCATGTTTGCGATCGATGCGGTCCTCCGCATGGGCGACGAAGAGCAGCACAAGGGCCTGCTCACCGGCCTGCTCTCGGGTGAACGGATCGGAGCGTTTGCGGCCGCCGGCCCTAAAGATGCTGACCCGGCTACGGCAACGGTCCGGGCCGACCGGCGCGACGGCCGTGCCGTCCTCACCGGTGAGTGCGCCCCCGTGTTGCACGGACACGTCGCCGACTTGTTCGTGATCCCAGCGGTAGCCAACGGCCCCGAAAGCACCGTCGTCTGCCACGTCGTAGCGGCCGACGCCCCCGGCGTGACGGTTGTCCGGCTGCCTTCATTCGACATCACCCGCCCCGTCGCCAAGGTGCGGCTGTCGCAAGCCCCGGCAGAGCCGTTGACCGCAGGTTCGCCCGACGAGGTCGAGCGGCTACTCGATGTGGCCCGGTTGCTGCTGGCGGCCGAGATGCTCGGCGGTGCCGAGGCCTGCCTTGCGCTGGCGATCGAATATGCCCGAAGCCGAAGGCAATTCGATCGACCGATCGGTTCGTTCCAGGCGGTCAAGCATGCCTGCGCCGAGATGATGATCGAGATCGACGCGACCCGCGCAGCCGTGATGTTCGCCGCGATGAGCGCCGCTAACGGGGATGAGCTGCGGATCACCGCGCCTTTGGTGAAGGCGCAGGCCGCGGACACTTTCGTGCTGTGCGCCGGCTCGGCTATCCAGGTCCACGGCGGTATCGGCTTCACGTGGGAACACGACCTGCACTTGTATTTCCGCCGGGCCAAGACCACCCAGGCGCTCTTCGGTAGCAGCGCTCAAAACCGGGCACTGCTCGCCGACCGGGCAGGCCTGTAAGGCGGCGATGGGCACTCCGCCCGGCACGGGAA
This sequence comes from uncultured Actinomycetota bacterium, assembly GCA_963800315.1. Lineage (GTDB taxonomy): Bacteria > Actinomycetota > Actinomycetes > Mycobacteriales > Mycobacteriaceae > Mycobacterium. Next base: position 577,814 of record CAWDAS010000013.1, on the reverse strand, counting down.
TCACGCTCAGCGACGTTCTGGCCCGACACGCCCGAGTGCGGCCCGGCAACGTCGCGTTCGTCGATCCGCATCGGCGGTGCACTTTCGCCGAGATGGACGAGCGGGTGACCCGCCTGGCGAACGCGTTGTCCACGAGCGGAGTTCGTTCAGGCGATCGGGTCGCGGTGGTCGGACACAACAGCCTCGAGCTCGTTGAGGTCTGGTTCGCCACGCTGCGTCTGGGCGGGATCGCGGTGCCGGTCAATTTCCGGCTGGTCGCAGACGAAATTGCGTACGTGCTGGCCGACAGCGGTGCGAGCGTCGTGGCGACCGACCTCGCCTGCGCACCCGCCGTGGCACGGGCGCGCACAAAGGCGCCCTACGTTCGCAACGTGCTCACGGTGGGCCGAGACTGGGACCAAAACGGCACCGTCGCAGGCGATATCACCGTCGCGGATGAGGCGCCCGCGTTCATCATCTACACCTCGGGAACGACTGGTTTCCCCAAGGGTGCGGTCATCACCCATCGCAACCTGTTTGCGCATGCGCTGAGCGTGATCGCCACACTCGGTCATCGACGTGACGACGACTGCTGGATGGCGCTCGCGCCGCTGTTCCACATCGCGGGCGTCTCCGGGATGTTGCCGACGTTCCTCGCCGGAGGCCGGGTCGTCATTCCGCCTTCGGGCGGATTCGACCCGGCGGCCGCCGTGGCCACCATCGCCGCCGAAGAAGTCACCTCGTGCTGGATGACGCCCGCCCAATGGCAACAAGTCTGCGCCATGCCGAACCTGCGCTCATGGGATCTCAGCGGCCTCCGCCGCATCTGGTGGGGGGCGGCACCCGCGTCAACGGCGTTGCTGCGCGACATGATCGACGCCTTCCCGCGGGCCGAGGTCGTCGCGGCGTTCGGGCAGACGGAGTGCAGCCCCATCACCTGCCTGCTGCGCGGTGACGACGCGATCCGCAAGATCGGTTCGGTGGGCACCCCGATGCTCAACGTCGACGTCCGTGTCGTGGACGACCAGATGAACGACGTTCCACCGGGCGAGATCGGCGAAATCGTCTATCTGGGGCCGCTGATCATGAAGGAATACTGGGACAAGGCCGCCGAGACCGCGGCGGCTTTTCGGGGCGGCTGGTTTCATTCCGGTGACCTCGTCAGGCGGGACGACGAGGGCTACATTTATGTCGTCGACCGGAAGAAGGACATGATCATCTCGGGCGGAGAGAACATCTACAGCGCCGAACTGGAGAACGTTCTGGCCGCCCACCCCAAAGTCGCCGAGGTGGCGATCATCGGAGTGCCCGACCCGAAGTGGGGCGAGACCCCGATGGCGGTGATCGTGCCGCGCGATCCGGACGACCCACCGACCGATGCCGAGGTCGAGACGCACTGCCGAGCGCACCTGGCCCCGTACAAGCGTCCCCACCGTCTCGTGCTGGTGGATTCGTTGCCCCGCAATGCCAATGGCAAGGTCATCAAGGCTCGTCTGCGCCAGCAGTACGGTGCGCTGGACGCCCACGATGAGGGCCCGGTCGACACTCCCCTGCTGGAAGAGACGGTCGGGGCAAACCTCGAGCGCACCGCGTCGGAGTACCCCGACGTGGAGGCGCTGGTCGACGTGGCCGGCGGCCGGCGTTGGACATATAGCGAACTGAACGCCGAGATCGACTGCCTGGCAAGGGCATTGATCGCCAGTGGCATCCAGCGCGGCGATCGGGTCGCCGTGTGGTCACCCAACTGCCCGGAATGGACGATTCTGCAGTACGCCACGGCCAAGGTCGGTGCGATCCTCGTCGCGATCAACCCGGCTTACCGCACCCACGAGTTGTCCTATGTGCTGCGCCATTCGGGCACGCGCCTGCTGGTGTCCGCGACGACGTTCAAGACCTCGGACTACCGCGGCATGGTGGACCAGGTACGGTCCGAGGAACCCGAGCTCGACCGTCAATTGAAGGAGGTCGTGTTTCTGGGGACCGTCGATTGGGACTCCCTGCGGCAGCGTGCCGAGACGGTGCCCGACGAGCAATTGCGAGTCCGGATGAGCGCGCTAAGCCCCGGTGACCCGATCAACATCCAATACACCTCGGGCACAACGGGTACGCCCAAGGCCGCCGCCCTGTCGCACCGCAATACCCTCAACAACGGCTACTTCGTTACCGAGCTCATCGGCCTCGGGCCCGGGGACCGGCTGTGCATCCCGGTGCCCTTCTACCACTGCTTCGGCATGGTGATGGGCAATCTCGGTTGCACGACCCATGGTGCGACCATGGTGATTCCGGCGCCGGGTTTCGATCCCGCCGCCACGTTGGCCGCCATCGAGACGGAGCGGTGCACGGCGGTATACGGGGTGCCGACGATGTTCATCGGCATGCTCGGCCACCCGGATCTGGCGGACCGCGACGTGTCGTCGCTGCGGACCGGAATCATGGCGGGCGCGTCGTGTCCGGTGGAGGTCATGAAGCGTTGCGTGGCCGAGCTGAACATGTCGGAGGTGGCGATCGCCTACGGCATGACCGAGACCTCCCCGGTGTCCTGTCAGACCTTGATCGACGACGACCTGCACCGCAGAACCGCCACGGTGGGCCGGGCGCATCCACACGTCGAGGTCAAGGTCGTCGACCCCGATACCGGCGAGATCGTCAAACGGGGTCAGCCCGGTGAGCTCTGCACCCGCGGCTACTCGGTGATGCTGGGCTATTGGCGCGACGAGGACAAGACGCGCGAGGTCATCGACGACGACGGCTGGATGCACACCGGCGACCTGGCGGTCATGCGGGACGACGGGTACTGCGTGATCGTCGGGCGCCTCAAAGACGTGGTCATCCGCGGCGGCGAAAACCTGTACCCGCGCGAGATCGAAGACTTCCTGCACACCCATCCCGACATCGACGACGTGCAAGTGGTCGGCGTTCCTGACGACAGGTACGGCGAGGAACTGTGCGCCTGGATCAAGATGCGACCGGACCGCCGGCCGCTCGACGCCGACGCCGTGCGGGCCTTCTGCACCGGGAAACTCGCGCACTACAAAATTCCGCGCTACGTGCGCGTAGTCGACGAGTTCCCGATGACCGCCACGGGGAAGGTCCGCAAAGTGGATATGCGGGCCGAGGCGGTACGGCTACTCGGGCTGTGAAACGAACTATGAAAGGCTAGGCGGCCGCCGCCGACAGGGCCGCGTCGTAGTTGGGCTCCTGCCCGATCTCGGGTACCAACTCGGTGTACGCGACGTTGCCGTCGGCGCCGATCACCACGATGGCCCGGGCAAGCAGCCCCGCCATGGGGCCGTCGGTCAGGGTGACGCCGTAGTCGTCGCCGAAGCTGTCCCGGAACGCCGACGCGGTCTTGACGTTCTCGATGCCCTCCGCGCCGCAGAATCGGGCAAAGGCAAACGGCAGATCCTTGGACACGCACACCACGGCGGCACCGCTTGCGGTGGCGCGCTCGTTGAAGGTCCGCACGCTCGCCGCGCACACCGGCGTGTCGACGGACGGGAAGATGTTCAGCACCACGGGCTTGCCGCGGAACTGGTCGCTTTTCACCGCACCCAGGTCTACACCGGTCAAAGTGAAGGACGGGGCCGAAGATCCGACCGCGGGCAGCTCGCCGACGGTGTTGATCGGGTTTCCACGCAACGTTATCTGTGCCATGCGCACAGTCTGCCAAGCCCGCCGCGGCCGCTTCGGGTCAGGTCCACCTGTCCTAATTGGTGGGATATAGGGCGTAGACGACATGCCTCGGTGTGGCCAACACTAATTTCATGACTCGCAAGGTGGTGATCGTCGGTTTTCCCGGCGTGGAGGCGCTCGACGTGGTGGGGCCACATGACGTATTCGCCGGCGCGTCACTCCTGACCGACGGCGGCTACGACGTCGTTATGGCCTCGGTCGACGGCCAAACGGTGGCCACCGCGACCGGCCTGGCCTTCGCCGCGACACCGCTGCCCGACCCGAGCGACGCCATCGACACCGTCGTGCTGCCCGGCGGCGGCGGTGTCGACACCGCGCGGTCCAATGCCGAGCTCCTGGGCTGGGTCAAAGCCATCGCCGGAAATGCCCGCCGCCTCGTCACCGTCTGCACCGGCGCGTTTCTTGCGGCCGAGGCGGGGCTGCTGGACGGATGCCGGGTGACCACCCACTGGGCCTTCGCGGGGCGGTTGGCCCGCGAATTCCCCGGCATCAATGTCGATGCCGACCCGATCTTCATCCGCAGCTCGGACACCGTGTGGACCGCCGCGGGAGTCACCGCGGGAATCGACCTCGCCCTCTCGCTGGTCGAGGACGACCACGGCACCGAGGTTGCGCAGACGGTCGCCCGCTGGCTCGTGCTGTACCTGCGCCGCCCCGGCGGACAGACGCAGTTCGCGGCGCCGGTGTGGATGCCGCGAGCCAAACGGACCTCCATCCGTGAGGTGCAGGAGGCCATCGAGGCCGAGCCGGGCGGCTTACACGGCATCGATGACCTGGCCCGGCGGGCCGCGATGAGCCCGCGCCACTTCACCCGGGTGTTCACCGCCGAGGTCGGTGAGGCCCCGGGTCACTACGTCGACCGTGTCCGCACCGAGGCCGCGCGCCGGCAGTTGGAGGAGACCGACGACACCGTCGTCGCGATCGCCGCCCGCTGCGGCTTCGGTACCGCCGAAACCATGCGGCGCAATTTCCTTCGCCGCGTTGGCATTTCGCCCGATCAATACCGCAAAGCTTTCGCCTGATTGGAGAGGACAGCACCATGACCCAGATTGCATTCGTCGCCTACCCGGGATTCACTGCGCTGGACATGATCGGCCCGTACGAGGTGCTGCGAAACCTGCCGGGCACCGAGGTGCGGTTCGTCTGGCACGAGGCCGGGCCGATCACCGCCGATTCCGGGGTGCTGGTCATCGGGGCCACCCACTCGCTGGCCCAAACACCCTCGCCCGACGTAATCGTCGTGCCGGGCGGCCCGTCGACCCCGGTGCACGCGCGGGACGAGGCGCTGCTCGACTGGCTGCGGCACGCGCATCGGACCGCCACCTGGACGACGTCGGTGTGCTCGGGGTCGGTGATCCTGGCGGCCGCCGACTTACTCCGGGGCCGGCGGGCGACATCGCACTGGCTGACCGTTCCGGCGCTGAAGGCCTTCGGCGCTGTGCCGGTGGGCGACGAGCGAATTGTGCGCGAGGACAACGTCGTCACGTGTGCGGGCGTGTCCGCGGGCCTCGACCTCGCGCTGTGGCTGGCCGGTGAGATCGGCGGAGAGAGCCGCGCCAAGGCGATCCAGCTGGCGATCGAATATGACCCGCAGCCGCCGTACGACTCCGGTCACCTGTCGAAAGCGTCGGCGACCACGAAAGCGGCTGCGACGGCGTTACTTTCCAGGGATAGCATCAAGCCGGCGCAGCTGGCGGCGACGACCATGCTCGCCTGGGAGCAAGCGCTGTCGGCGGTGCGCTCGCGGCGACGGCGGGTCTCGCGGCTCTAGGTGCTGGGCTGCAGGATCTCGTCGGACGCCAACTGGCCGCCGGCTCCCATCCAGGCCGCCACCACGCGGGGCGCATCACGGTTGGGGTTGTAGATGTCTTCCTCGCTGGAGAACAATCCGTCGCCGGCGTAGACCAGCCGGGTCCAGTTCGGGAACCAGAACGGGTCACCGTTCGGGTCCGTGGGGTGGTCGAGCAGATTCTTGATCATGATCACGACGGCGTCGTTGTCCTCGTCATAGGCGATCCAGTCAGACGGAAATCGCATGTGCGGGAACGGGGCCATGACGGCGACGATCCAGTCCCGCACCGCCTCTCGCCCGTGAAAGACCCCGTAGTGATGCTCGGTGTAAACCACGTCCTCGGTGAAAAGGTCCGCGAAACGTCGCCAGTCCCCCGACGCGCTGCATCCTTCGACGACGGTGGTGTAGTGCTCGACGGCTTGCTCGATTTCGGCCCTGGTGAATTTGCCCATGGCGGACACACTAGAACGTGTTTGACGTATTTAGGTCACTCCTCGGATTAGGGATGCGGAATGAATGTCTTGAAGTTGTTCGACTTGCAGGGCAAGAGGGCGCTCGTGACCGGGGCGTCCAGCGGCATCGGCAGGAAAGTCGCCCAGGCATACCTGCAGGCCGGCGCTCAGGTGGCCATCGCCGCACGGCATGCCGCGGCCTTGGCGCAGGTCGCCGACGAGATCGCGGCCGACGGCGCGGGCACGGTCGTCCCGATTCGCTGCGACGTGACTCAACCGGATCAGGTCACCGAGATGCTGGACCGGGTGACCGCGGAGTTGGGCGGGGTCGACATCGCGGTCTGCAACGCCGGCATCGTCTCGGTGAGCGGGATGCTGGACATGACGCCCGACGAGTTCCAGCGCATCCAATCCACCAACGTCACCGGGGTGTTCCTCACGGCCCAGGCCGCGGCCAGGGCAATGGTTCGGCAAGGCCAGGGCGGGGTGATCATCAACACCGCCTCGATGTCCGGTCATATCATCAATGTCCCGCAGCGGGTCGGCCACTACTGCACCTCCAAAGCGGCGGTCATTCACCTGACCAAGGCCATGGCCGTCGAGTTTGCGCCGCACAACATCCGGGTCAACAGCGTCAGCCCGGGCTATATCCGCACCGAACTCGTCGAGCCGTTAGCGGATTATCACCGCCAGTGGGAGCCGAAAATACCGCTCGGCCGGATGGGGCGACCGGAAGAACTCACCGGTCTCTATCTCTATCTGGCCAGCGACGCATCCAGCTACATGACCGGTTCCGACATCGTGATCGACGGCGGATACACCTGCCCGTGAGTTCTGCGGTCAACGGAGGACGCAGGGCCGGCCGAAACGGGTGCGCACGCCCGGGGAAAACAGCGCGCGCAAAGGCTCGCCGGCGGGGTGCACCATGGCGGCGTCCAGCAGCTCGCAATCCAGCTCGACGATGCCCGCCGCGCGCAACGGCCATGGGCCGTGCTCGTTCGGTACCCACCACGTCCGGCCGGCCTTGCGGGTATGCGCGCCCCAGCGGGCGGTGAGCCAGACCTCCAGCGGCGTCGGTTCCACCACGTCGCCGACGGTGATCGTCAATCGGCTGTGTAGGCCGCGCCGCGGCCACCGGCGCACACTTCGATACGTGATGCGGTCCCCCTGCCGCTCCATCCGCATCCGCGCCCAGGTGTAGGGGATACCGCCGCCGATCCGGACGACGGGGACGACGGCCAGGCGCGCCGTTTCCAGCGAAAGGAACAGCACGCCGTGTCGGCCGGCGCCATCGATCGAGTAGAGCCGGATGTTCGTCTCCAGGAAGCTGCCGAAATACGGAAGCGGAAGTGCGGAGCCAACTTTGGTGCTGGCCATGATAAACGGGACGAAGCCGACGTAGGTCATGCCGTCGGCGAACACGTCGGGGCGGGTCCCGGGCGGGTACATGCCTTCGACGCTTTCCGGCCGCACCGGCCAATGGACGAAGGCCAGGTCTCGCCAGCGCTGGTCGAAGGTAACCGGGCCGGGAAGCGGAGGTGGAGTGACCGGATACCCCGCGAGGGCCGGGTCCTCACCGGGTTCGGCGGCCGACGGGTCAGGTGGTGTGGTCACCTCACCATCGTGGCATGCGAAGTGGCCTGCGGGCTCAACGGATTACGAGCCGTTGGCGATCCACCGCCGCGCCTCCTCGAGCTGCCCGGCGGGAAAATGCTGGATCTCGGCTGACACAAAGTGCGAGGCAAGGTGCTCGGCGACATCCCCGAGATGAGAATCGGTGACAACGGCGACTTTCTTGACGTGCTTTTGGTGGTCGCGAACGAAGCGGAAGTGGGTGACCATCGCCCCGAAACTGTCCCACCCCGGGAACGACGGGGCGTTGAGAATGAGGCCGGCGAGGTCGCCTTTGGCCTCGATCTGGGGGTCAACGGCCTTCGCGAGTTCGACAAAGTCGTTCTTGTCAAGCGCGGCCTTGGGTCGAACCTCCAGGATGGCATGCTCGGTGTCCAGGTCGTATTCGATCATGGCGTGCTCCTAGCGGATCATCGTTCTCATCGCCGCCAGTGGCGATGCCGCAATGATGCCGGTAGCCGGCCGTCAACGATAAGAGGACAAAGTCATCGAGGAAGCGCACCGGCTGCCCTATCGCTCTATCTCACCGGAGATCCCACGCTCGATGCTGGCCTGGGTGGCGGCGGGCAACACGACGATGCCGTCGAGTTCTTTACGGGCCAGCTCGTAGGCATTCTGGCGTTCCTGGGGCGCGGCGGCGGGGTCGGACGCCACCCGCAGCAGGCTCTGGGCGCGGGTGATCCGTTGCTCGTCTGCGCGGGAAAAGTCGTTGCGGCGTCGGCGGATCGCCTCGGCCTCGGCGACGTTGAACGCGGTCACATAGTCCTCGACGGCCGCCAGATATCGCGCCGCCGCGTCGCGATCATCGAGGAGATCCTCGGCCTGGATCGGCCGTAGCAGATCGGCGCGGAGCTTGGCTTTGTGGAAGCTGATCGTCAGCGGGTCGCGCATGTCGGTCATGAGCGGAAAGTCGAGCAGCTTGGCGACGTCGAGTTCATAGTCCAGCCAGCGCGCGTCGGTGCGGCCGTGCTCTTGCAGGACGCGTCTGATCGAGCGCCACTGCGCGGCTTGGTTGTTGCCGGCGCCTGCCCCGGCGGCATCGTCCGGCATGCGCGCTTGACCGAGATCTCGTGGTTCCTCGGTTCGCCGTTTGTTGGCGGCGAACGCTTTCACCGCGGCGGCGATCACTCCCGCAATCGGCAGGAGCACGATCAGGAGTTCCACCAACCGGATTAGCAGACCCACACGGCCAGGATGCCATGACCCAGCTGCGACCTCAGATCGCGCGCCGCGGCGTGGGAGTGATCTTGAGGGCGTAGGCCGGCCATACGTCCAAGGCGTCGGGGAACGTGATGGTGATGCGGCCGGCGGTGGTCTCGTGTTCGACGGAGCCGGCGCCGAGCAGTTCGACGGTCGTCTGCGGGCCGCCCCGCAGGCCGGGCAGACCGACGCGGCGCTGCGCGGGCGCCTGCAGGTCGGCGAACTTCCCCAACGCAGACGAACTCGGCGCCGTTGTGCTTTATGGTCTGGTCACCGCCGGGATAGGTGGGCTTTACACCTTCTGGATGCGCCGGCGCGCCGCCACGCCGCCCTCCTGACTAGCACCGGCCGATCGATAAGATGGCTGCACTCGTAAGGCAGGTGTGGCGTGTTCAAAACGAAAGCGACGACAACCGCGCCGGTTCGCGCCGGCAAGACCTATACGTTGCGCGAGCTGGCGGCTGCGATTCGCCGCCTGGGACCGCTGGTTCATCACGCGGGACTGGTCTGGATACTTCGCCGGATTGATCCTGCGTTCCGCGAAGAGATCATGTTGACCGTCGCGCAGGTGAACGACTGCCGCTATTGCAGCTATGTTCACCAGGAATGGGCTATTCGGGCCGGCGCCTCCGATGAAGACATCGCACAATTGGAAGGCGCTGATCCAGCAACCTTCGATCGTGCCAAATGGAGCGCACTGGCCTATGCGCGGGCGCTTGCCGAGGCCGACTTCGGCCCGGTGCCGGACGAAATTTCGCAAGAAGTGGCGAAGTACTACGCACGCCGGGATCGGCGCAATATTGAGACGGTGGCTCTCATCATGAGTATCGTCAACCGGTCAGCGAACACGCTGGAAGCCGCCCGGTCGCGGTTGCGCGGCGTACCCGTTTCGGAGTCCCTGCCCGCCGAGGTCGTCATCACCTCAGCGCTGGTTGCTATCTCTCCCCTCCTGCTTCCCCTTCTCTCGATTGTGCTTCGCAAATCGCCTCAACGCCTGCTGCGTGAGTTGTTCGCATACTCCGCGGGCAGCTGAAGCAGATGGGGCGTTGCCAGCTGAGGCGGCAATCCAACGCGAGGGCGCAGCGGCCGACGGCCAGTCGTCACGCGGCTTGCGTTACGGCAATCCATTCGCGCGCCTGGCCCGCCTCAGCAAGCGCAAACGCCCGTACTTCGGCCGGCATCAGGAAACCGAAAAATCTGATCGTCTGCTTGATCCATTCCACGTCTGTGACCACGGCAATGCGTTCCCAGCGGAGGAAGTGGCTGAAGCCCACCTTGGTGTCCTCCCAGGCGGCGCCGGGATCGATCCCATCGAAATCCGGCGCGAACTCGTAGTAGATCCGTAGCTTCTCGTGCTGCCCGAGTCTTTTTTCCACTTCGGGTATCAGTACCGTGTCGTAATCGTCCTTCGTCACACGACCGTGGCACTTGAACGCAACGACGTTGTCGTCAAAGCCCGTCAGCATCTCGATCACGAGATCCTCCATAACAATCCGTATCAATCGGCCGAATTGATCATCTCGAGGACCGTGGGCGCTGTCATAGAGGCCAAAGTCACGTAAACGCATCGGTAGCCATGTCAGGGGGCGAGCCAACCGTCGGCCATCACGACATAGAGCCCCCAAATTGCAGCGATTGACATCAGCAAATATTCGCGCCACGCCAGCGCCGGCTTGGCTTGGATCGCATAAGACACGAGTTTGACCGGGAGAAGCGGGCTTTCGGGCATCTTGTCGGGCGGTAGCGGCTGGATGAACCGGTGGAAATACACTTGGATGAGGCTCATGCCGACAAACAAGCCGGTAAGAAAGCTATACGCATCCGCGTGGGTTCCAAACAGGAGGCCCACCATGGTGATCTGCACGACCAGAGTGATCGTGTCATAGCGGCTGATCAGCCGGTGGTCTTGGCGATAGCTCGCGGCCAACCGGCGAATTCGTTTGTCGTATGGCACGACGAAGTGGATCGCGAACTTCGCAAGTGACTGCAGGCAGTACAACGTCAGAAGCACCGTCAGCGCGACTCTCATGGCGCTTTCCCTCCCGTGTGATTTGTGCGCCGCTGCCGGCGTTCAGGGGTCACAAAATTCCAAAGCCGCGCAATGCCTTGATCCCGAACCAGATTCCGAACACCAGGCCCACAACGATCATGATGGCCCGGTCGTGCTGCTCTAGCCAGTGCAAGACCCGGTCCAGCAGGGAGCGCGACCGTTCCGGAAAGAGCGCAGCCAGACCGACGACAAGCAGGTTGCCGCTCGAGGCGAGCGCCACAAAGGCGACATAGGTGACGACGTTTGTCGTCCGCTCCAGACCGGCGCCGCCAATCGCGCTGATCGCGGCCAGCGTGAAGACCCACGCCTTCACCGAGACCGCCATGACGCCCGCGCCGATGACGAAGGCCTTGGCGGGTGTCGCCGACGTCACCATGGTCATCCACTTCGGTGGCGGCGCATCGGGATCGTCACCGCCGAACAACTCGCGCGCCGCGGTGACCAGAAACAGCAAGGCCACCACCAAGAGGACGGTCGAAACGATCCAGTGGTGCGCGTGATTCGCATCGGCGTTGCGCTTTCCCCAATGCAGGATCGTGCCGAAAATCAGCCCCTGAAGGAGGCGCGTGCCGACATGTCCCCCGACCCAGGCGCCGGCCGCCCGGGCGCGGGACGGCGTGCCCAGCAGCATGATCGTGATCACGATCTCGATCGGTTCGAGCGCGCTCCCGAGAATCAGCGGGACAAGACTGCTCCACATGATGCCGCGCCTATTGCGCGCCCAGCGCGGCGCGCATTTCCGCCTCGGCGAGCGCCGCGGCGAGGTCGGCGGGTTGCGGGTATACGGTGGCATCGATCCGGTCGATTCGGCCGGTGAACCGGAAACCGTGCCCGTACGGCGCGACCGGTGAGCCGGTGTCGGTGCCGACGTCCAGCGTTTCGCCGCTCATCGAGAACCGGAACGGCACAGTCCGCTCGATCCGGCCGCCGGCCACCGCGACGTCGTCGACGAGCAGCGACGCCGACGCGCCCTTGCCCAGTCCCCCGCCGTCGTAGTCGAACGAAAGTCCCAGCACCAGCGGCCCTTCCGGTAGTGGCTCAACCGCCGCCACCGTCGTGAGCTGATGGCCCAGATAGTTGTAGACAAAGTACGGCACGCCCTCGCGCAGGTACAAAGTCCACCCGCCCATCGCACCGCCCAGGCAGATCACCACTCCTTGAGCACCGCCGGGCGGGATCTGCAAGTGGGCCCGCAAGTCGAACGAGGTGCTGGTGTAGGCGAGCGTCGCAGTCTCGGGGATGCGCAGCTGCCCGGCGTAGTAGGTGACGGTGCTGCGGCCGGCCAGCAGGCTGGGCCGGTTGGCGGGCAACGCGCGCGCCAACGTCGCGTCGTTGAGCGGGTAGACATCGTATTTGCGCGCCTCGACGTCGAAGACGGCCTGCAACTCGGCAAGCGTGTAGGGGTATTCGCCGGCGAGATCGACACCCTGGCTGAAGTCGTCGTCGAGATGGTAGAGCTCCCAACGTTCGGTCGCACCGAACGGGACGCCGCGCTGGGTACGGACCCAGGGCAGGCGCCCATGGAAACACGATGCCATCCAACCCTGTTGGTACACAGCGCGATTGCCGAAGATTTCGAAATACTGCGTGACGCGACGTCCCGCCGCGGCCCCGTCGTCGAACGAATACCGCATGCTGACCCCCTCGATCGGCTTCTGCCGAACGCCGTTGAGATGCGCGGGCATCTCGATACCGGCGGCCTCGAGAATGGTGGGCACGATGTCGATGACGTGGTGAAATTGGCTGCGCTGCTCCCCCGACGCGCTGATCCCCCGGGGCCACGAGATGGCCAGTCCGTTGCGGGTCCCGCCGAGGTGGGACGCCACTTGCTTCATCCACTGGAACGGGGCGTCGAGCGCCCAGGCCCAGCCGACGTTGTAGTGGTTCTCGCATCGTGCCGTACCGAAGTCGGCCATGTGCTCCAGCAGCCATTCGGGGTCCTCGGGCAACCCGTTCTGGAACGCCGGTGAGCTCCACGCCCCGTGCAGCGTTCCCTCCGCCGACGCGCCGTTGTCACCGCAGACGTAGATGAACAACGTGTTGTCCCACTGGCCTAACTCCTCGATGGCGTCGATCACCCGTCCGATCTGGGCGTCGGTATGCGCCAGAAAGCCCGCGTACACCTCCATCAGGCGCCGGGCCACCGGCTTGTAGCGGTCGTCGTAGTCCGACCACGCCGGTATCTGCTCGGGCCGCGGCGTCAGCACGGTGCCGGGCGGAACGATGCCCATCTCGATCTGCCGGGCATATATTTGTTCCCGCAACGCATCCCAGCCGTCGTCGAACCGGCCCGCGAACTCCTGCGACCACTCCGGCCACACCTGGTGGGGGCTGTGCGTCGCTCCGGGCGCGAAGTAGAGGAAGAACGGCTTGTCCGGTGCCGAAGTCTGTTGCAGGCGGACCCAGTCGATCGCCTTGTCGGCGAGATCCTCGCTGAGGTGGTAATCGTCGCGGCCGAGGTAGGGTTCGACGGGGGTGGTCTGGTCATAGAGCGCCGGCTCGTACTGCGAGGTGTCGCCGCCCAGGAAACCATAAAAGCGTTCGAAGCCCAGTCCGGTCGGCCAGCGGTCGAACGGGCCTGCCGGGCCGGTCTCCCAGGTCGGGGTGAAGTGCGCCTTGCCGAACAGTGCGGTGCCGTAACCGTTCATGCGCAGCACCTGCGCGACGGTAGCCGTGCTCTGCGGGATGACGCTGTCGTAACCGGGGAATCCGTAAGCGATCTCGCAGATGGTGCCCATGTGTGCACTGTGGTGGTTGCGCCCGGTCAACAGCGATGCGCGCGTCGGCGAGCACAGCGCGGTGGTGTGAAACTGGTTGTAGCGCAAACCGGCATCGGCGACACGGTCCAGCGCCGGTGTCGGGATCGGACCGCCAAACGTGGACGCCGCGCCGAATCCGACGTCGTCGAGGAGGACGACGACGACGTTGGGTGCGCCGGGGGGCGGACAGGTGATCGAGGGTGTGACCGGGCTCGAGTCGGTGGCCGATGGGTTGATGACCCCGCCGAACCCTTCATCCTGGCGGGGCGGTTCGACCATCGTGCCTCCTGGTTGCGGTGCAGCGGGTGTTGCCGGTTGCGCTGGTGGCCGGCCCGTCAAGTCTGGGGGCGGACCCCGAGTACGTCGCGAAACAGCGCCTGACGCAAGGCTAGTTCGCGCGGATCGCTCCACAGATGAAAGCCCAATCGGTTCATGACGTAGGCGAAACCGATACCGGTATCGGGGTCGGCGCACCCGAAAGATCCGCCGAAGCCGGGGGTTCCGAAGGCCTTGTCCGAGGAGCCGAACGCGAAGTGCGGGACCGGCTTACAGAAGCCGAGCGAATAGGCCACATCCACGTGCATCACCTTGTCGCGCACGCCCCCGCTTGGGGGGATCGCCGGGGCCGTCAGTGCCTCGACGGTGTCGGCGCTCAGCCCGACGTCGGCACCGCCCGAGGCCGCACTCCCGTACATGCGCGCCACCGACCGGGCGGTTCCGATGCCGTTGGCGGACGGGATCTCGACCGCGCGAACATCGTCGCGGTTGTAGTCGCCGTCGAACGGGTTGACGCCGCGCGGGACCCCGATGGTGCGTGCCGTCAAGCCGACCGGGTTCAGCGAGGCGCCCACGAACCCGGGCGGCATCACGCCCAGATGCAGCAGCGTTTCCGCGCGCACCCAATTGTGCACGTGGGCGATGCGGTTACGGTCGACCGAGTCCGGCAGGCCGATGTGCAAGTTGAGTCCCAGCGGCCGGACGACCTCGTCGGCCATGAACCGGCCCAGCGTGCGGCCCGCCGGGTCGGTGCGGCGGATCAACTCCGATTCATACCAGCCGAGGGTGATCGCGTGGTAACCGTGCCGCGAACCCGGCCGCCAGGCCGGTGCCTGGGCCGCCAGGATCGGCGAAAGTCGCTCGGGGTCGGCCACGTCGGCCAGTGCCGGCTTGGGTTTCAGCGCGCACAGTCCGGCCTGGTGTCCCAAGAGTTGGCGGACCGTGACTTCGCTTTTGTCCCAGCCCTTGCCCGCTTGCGCGAATTCCGGCCAATAGTCGGCGACTTTGGCGTCATAGGAGAGGAGTCCGCGGGACACCGCCACGGCGACCACGAGGGCGGCGACCCCCTTCGTCGTGGAGAACATGTTGACCATCGTGTCGGGCTGCCACGGATCCTTGTCCAACCCGTTTCGGTAGCCGCCCCACAGGTCGACGACCTTGACCCCGCCGCGGTAGACGGCGACGGCCGCCCCGACTTCTGCTCCGTCGCGAAAGCTGGCGCGGAAGGCGTCGGCGACCTTTCCATAGCCGGTATCCACGTCGCCGCGAATCGAATCCGCCGACACCGAAACCCTGAGAACCATTGTCGTGCCTCCGAATGGAGACTAAGTCAGCGGCGGCGGCGCAGTGCCGTTTTGGGCGTTCCGCCCGGTCAGTGGGGCCCGCCCAGGGTGCCGCTCAAATATTGCGCGCGGCAGGCCCTGCGGGCGAGCTTGCCGCTGGTGGTGCGCGGAATGGCGCCGGCCGGCAGGAAGTGCACGTCAGAGACCGACAGCCCATGGCGGTGCAAGACCGCGGCCCGGATCGCCGCGATCGCCGGCTCCGGGTCGGCACGGCCGGTGCCCGCCGCACGTTCGGCGATGATCACCAGCTGTTGGCTCGATGCGTCCGAGCCCGCGTCGTCGCCCGGCACCGCGAAAGCCGTCACGTATCCACGCCGCACCATCGGCGAGGCGTCCGCGACGGTCGCCTCGATGTCCTGTGGGTAGTGGTTGCGGCCGTCGACGGTCACCAGGTCCGCGATCCGGCCCGTCACGTAAAGGTCGCCATCGAGATACATGCCCAGGTCGCCGGTGCGCAGCCAGCTGCCGCCGGGGGTAGAGCCGTCCGCGTGGCTGCCGTCCGTGAGCCGCGACCGCAGCCTGGCCCCGAACGCGCACCGGGTCTCGTCGGGCAGCCCCCAGTAGCCCCGACCGATGTTGTTGCCCCGCAGCCAGATTTCGCCCACCTGACCGTCGGGCAGTTCGGCCTCGGTATCGGGGTCGACGATGACCGCCCACTGGCTGCGGGCTATCTGGCCGCAGGACACCTGCGCCACGGCGTTCGGGCCATCCGCCGCCACCCGTACCGCGTGGCCGGCGCCCAGTTGTTCGCGGTCGAGGTACACGGCGCTCGCCTCGGCGGTGGCGTCGATGGTCGCGACGAACAGGGTCGCCTCCGCGATGCCGTACGAGGGTTTGAACGCGGTGCGCGGTAATCCATAGGACGCGAACGCCTTGTTGAAGGTCCGCATCGCGTCCATGCTCACGGGTTCGGAACCGATGATCAGCACCACGTTGGTCAGGTCGACGTCGTCGCCCGGTGCGGGCAGGCCTCGCTGGGCGGTCCATTCGTAGGCGAAGTTCGGCGCGGCGGTGACCACGCGGCCCCGGCGCGACCCGGCGGACAAGGCCTGAATCCAGCGCAGCGGCCGGCGGACGAACGCGGCGGGCGACATCAGCGTGGAGTGCCCGCCGTACACGGCGGGAAAGCCGATCATCGACAGGCCCATGTCGTGGTAAAGGGGTAACCAGCTCACGCCGTGGGTGTTTCGGTCCAGCAGGTCGATCGACAAAATCATCTGGACCAGGTTGGTGCCCACCGCCCGGTGGGTCACCTCCACGCCGACCGGCGGCCGCGTCGCGCCGGAGGTGTACTGCAAGTGGGAAACGTCGTCCATGCCGACCTCGGTGGGCGCGAACAGTTCCCGCGCTGAGTCGGGTATCTGATCGATGACGATGACTTGGGGCGTCCGCGGGCGAAGACCGGCCAAGAAGCTCTCGACCGCGTCCTTCGCCGCGGCCGTCGTGAGCACGACGGTGGGTTGCGAATCGCGCAGCGCCGTGTCGAGCCGCTCGGCGTGCCCGGGTAGTTCGGGCGCGAACAGCGGCACGGCGATCGTCCCGGCCTTGACCGCCGCGTAGAAGCCCGCCACGTAGTCGATGCCCTGCGGCGCGAGGACGGCAACCCGCTCACCGCGACCCGCGGCTTGTTGGATGCGCGCGCCGATGGCTTCCAGGCGGACACCGAACTGGGTCCAGGTCACCTCTTCGGCGTGCCCGTCGCCCGAGCGGCTGTAGTCGAGGTAGCGGTACGCCACGGCGTCACCGACGTTCGCGATGTTGCGGTCGATCAGCGATATCAGCGTTACACCCGGCGGTAACGCGATACCGCCCGCGTCGTCCAGGCAGTCTTCGATCCGCAGCAGCCCAGGGACGGCCGCAGTGTGCCGCCCGGAACCGCCATCCATAACCGCAGTCTAGGCAAGGCGATACGGCATCCCGGGTACCGCGACCGTGATGGTCGACACCCACCGGGCGGCCCCCGGCAGGCCCTGGCGCCACCCGACCAACCCAACCCGGCCGGGGCGCAGGCCGGGCGGTAGCCTACGCGCGAGTGGCATCCAGGGTTGTCCGATCGTTGTCAGGAGTTGGTCATGTCGGGCCGGAATTTTTCCTTCGAGATCACCCGCACCAGTACCGCGCCCGCAGCGACGCTGTTCCGGCTCGTGGCTGACGGTGCCAACTGGTCCAAGTGGGCCAAGCCGATCGTTTTTCAGTCGAGTTGGGTGCGGCAGGGTGATCCCGCGCCGGGCGGGGTCGGCGCCGTGCGCAAGGTGGGGATGTGGCCGTTGTTCGTGCAGGAGGAGACGACCGAATACGAGCAGGATCGCCGCCACGCCTACAAGCTCATCGGACCGCCGAGCCCGGCCAAGGACTACTCCGGCGAGGTGATCTTCACGCCGAACGCCGCGGGCGGCACCGACATTCGCTGGACCGGCTCGTTCACCGAAGGAGCTCGCGGAACGGGACCGGTGATGCGGGCCGCGCTGGGAGGCGCGGTCCGGTTCTTTGCGGGTCGGCTGGTGAAGGCGGCCGAGCGTGAGTCGAACGGCGTGCGCTAGCGGCACGCGGTCTTGACGTCAACCCGACTACGGGTTGTTGGCCTGCCGCTCGTCGATTTGGGCCTATTTCGACCCGACTTCGTCCTGGTACTTCTTCGTCATGTGCTCGACCGCCTGCAGCTGCGACTGCGCGAGGTCGTCCCGCATCTGCCCGGCGCGCGCGGCGGCGTCCAGGGTCGGTTGCGCGAGGCCCTGGAAATGCGGCATCACCTCGGCGGCGAACAACTCCGCGGACCGTTTGGTGGCAGCCGGGTTGGCCCACTCGTGGCCCATCTGCAGCATGCAGCCGAAGCCACCGGACTGATCCCAGAGCCGCTGCACCTGGGCGCGCGCCCGCTCCGGGGTGCCGATCACGCCCGCCCCGTTGTCGTTGATGACGTCGATCATCTCGTCCAGCTGCTCCCCCGGCATGGTCATCTGCGGGAACGCGGCCACCTTTTGGAAGTAGCGGAACCACGGCTCGATGCCGAATTTCACCTCTTCGCGTGCCTGCTTGTCGGTTTCGGCGAGATGGAACAGTCCCACCAGGCTCCAGTTCGTGCGGTCGACCTGCGTGCCGAACGCGGCCGCACGTTCTTCGACGATGCCCCAGTGATAGGCCAGCGCGTCGAAGCCTTCGACGATCAGGGTCGCGCCGATGGACAGCAGGCCGATGCCGTGCTTGCCGGCCAGCCGGGCGCCTGTCGGCGACGCGACGGCGGCGACCGCCAGCGGGATTCCGCCGTCGGAGTACGGGGCCAGCTGCAAGCGGGCGTCGAAGAGCTCGTGCGTGGGCGTCTTGGCCGTCACCACCTCCCCCGCCAGCAGGCGGACGACGATGTCGAGGTTGGTTTCGAGAAGCTCGCGCGTGTCGGTGGGATTCAACCCGATCATCGCGGAGTCGGTGGGCAGTGAGCCCGGGCCGAACCCACCAATCACCCGGCCATGGGTGAGGTGGTCCAGCAGCATCAACCGGTCGGCAACCCAGAGTGGGTTGTGGTACGCGAGCGAAATGACGCCGGTGCCGAACCGGATTCGCCTGGCGCGTTCGGCAGCGGCGGCGATGAAAATCTCCGGCGAACTGATGATCTCGCTGCCAGCCGAATGGTGCTCGCCCAACCAGACTTCGTCAAAGCCAAGGGCGTCGAGATGCTCGATGAACTGAAGGTCGCGTCGTAATGCGAGCGTCGGGTTTGTGCCCGCCCGATGAAATGGGGCGATGAAGTATCCGAACCTGAGCTTCGCCATTGAGGTCCCCTTGCATTCGAGTTGGCCAGAACCATAACTCGAATGGGCTGCCCGGCCATAGGCCAGCGCCTCGATGCCGATCTGATTTCCTGCTCAGTCGGTGGGGCCGGGTGATCCCGGCCCCACCGACTTACGGAGCAAGTCTTGGTCGCCGCTTTAGTGCGGGCTCAGGAAAACGATCACGGGTAACCGCCGCAGACGCCGCCGACGCAGCCGCCGCCGCCACCCGGTCCGCCGCCGCCACCACCGACGCCGGGGATGCTGCCGCTGCCGCCGCCCGGACCCCCGCCGCCGGTCGGGCCGCCGGGGATGCTGCCGCCGCCGCCGCTGGGCCCGCCGCCGCCGGTCGGGCCGCCGGGGATGCTGCCGCCGCCGCCGCTGGGCCCGCCGCCGGTCGGGCCGCCCGGTGCACCCGGCGTTGTCGATGGCGCGGGCGGCGCGCTGGATGAAGGGGTGGTGCTGGTCGTGGGCGTGGTAGTGCCGCTCGGCCCCTTGTTACCGCCGCCGCCACATCCGACCATCAGCACAAGCAGCGCTGTGCCGCCGAAAACCGCGACCGCAGTCCTGGCTCCAGACCTCATCAGAATCCCCGTTCTCCACTCGGGCCACTTGCACGCGGTCACTAGTCCTTACCCCGGTGTGCGTCCGCGCAAACCGGGGTTTTCGCGATAACGGGGGTTCGACGGCTAGCAGTTGGCGCCGGCGATGCAACCGGTCAGCGTCGCAATATGCACGCCGTTACCGGCGGGAGTCGCCGCTTGCTGGGGGTGCTGCGCCACGCTCGGCGCGGGGTGCGTCGTCACCGCTGACCCATCGCCCATCGGTGCGAAGCCCAATCCGCCAAATCCGACCGTCAAAGCAACGGCGGCCGCACCACCGAGCGCGCCGATCGCCGTCTTCGTGCGACTTTTCATCGTCAGCCTCCTCATCCCGGTCGTTTGTTACATCCGCATCACGGGTGTTAACACCAAATTGTATACCTGTGCAACTATTGCCCCAAGGAACTTTGCTGAGAAGGTGGTGACAAAGAGCTGGCCGTGGTCGCGACATGTGGCAGGCATCGACCCCGCCTGCCCGTTCACGCGTGACGGGCAAGCGCGGAAGGACCGCTCGTTAGCCTTCCTTGGTGATCAACTTGCGCAGCGCCACCCGGTCGGGCTTGAGCAACTCTTCGATACTGGGGCGGTTCACCTCGGCGACGATGATCTCCCCGACCTCCTGGTTGACCTCGCTGAAGATGCCGTGGGACTTCATCTTCGAGGTCTGATACAGGTTGTCCTCGGTCGGGGTGACGTAGTACACCGCGTCGGCCTTGAAGCGGTGGACCAGCCACAGGTGAATCAAGGTCATCAGCCGCTTCTGGCGCAGCTTCTCGGCGAAGGTGTTCTGGTCGCGCACCGTGAGGATGCTGCGGCCGTGGCGGTCCTTGATGGGATCGAAGACGACGTTGGCCAACTGCTCGTCTCCATTGCCGTAAATGCCGAGCACCAGCACGTCCGAGCCGGCGCGCCGCGGCCGCAGCTGCACACGCAGCTTCTCGCCGAGGCGGTAGTGCTCGCTCCACAGCGCCAGCCATTCCTCTAGCAGCTTCTTGGGCACCTCGGTTTGCACCAGGTGCTGGTGCTGGGTGGACCCCTTGCCCATCGCCTTGGTGGTCGCCGTGCGCCCCGACGATGCCTGCAGCGCCGCGTCGCTGCGGGGGCCGCCGACCAGGGTCTGCGGTGTCCGGTAGGGAGACTCGACCAGGCGCATCTTGCGCTGCAGACGCGCCAGCGCCAGCATGCCGTCCTGCCTGAGGGCGGTGGCGAACTCCTCGGCGGCGACACCGTCGATCTGGTGCCCGCCGTAGGTGATGAAGTTGAAGACGAAGCCCATCTTGCCGAGCTCTTCGGGGAACCGCTTCATGTCCTCGTCGGTCATGCCGGTGGTGTCCCAGTTGAACGACGGCGAGAGGTTGTAGGCCAGCATCTGGTCAGGGAACTCGGCGTGGATGGCCTCGGCGAACTCACGGGCCTCGGCGAGATCGGCGGTCTTGGTCTCCATCCACAGGATGTCGGCGAAGGGCGCGGCCGCGAGCGACTTGGCGATCGCATAGGGTATGCCGCCGCGGATCTGGTAGTAGCCCTCGGGAGTTTTGGCCAGCTCGCAGTCCCACGGCGGGTTCAGGCCCAACTCCTTGGCCTTTTCCCGGGCCGCGTAGAGACCGGCCCGCTTGGCGAATTGGCGCCACTCTTCGGGGCTCATGCCGACCGGCTCCCCCTCGCTCTGGTCGAACTTGAGCACCTCGGCCACGGCCTCGCCATAGGTCATCAACCCGGCGTCGTCCTCCCAGGCGGCCACGAAGCGCGACTCGACTTGGTCGAAGAGGTCGTCTATCGAAGCCTGCCCGTTTTCATGCCAGGCATTGACCGCGTCGGTGACCAGGCCCTGAATGCCCTGGCGCTCCAGCCACGCGTTGGCGGCGGCATACTCGCCGTCGGTGAGGGCGTAGACGAGATGGCCGTTCAGTTCCTTGACGCCCAGCTCGTAGAAGCGCCGCAGCAAGGCCAGGAAGCAGGCCTTGTACGAGGGAATGTTCATGTTGGTGGCGCCGAGCAGGAACGGCTGGTCGCGCTCGTCGGCGCGGCTGTCGATCAGGTTGGCCGCCTCGGCGTCCGTGCGGGCGACGATGATGCCGGGCACGCGCATGACGTCGAGCTGGAACCGGGCGGCGTTGAGCCGCTTGATCTGCTCGTCCGACGGCACCAGGACCTTCCCGCCCTGATGGCCGCATTTTTTGGTGCCCGGCCGTTGGTCCTCGATGTGGTAGCCCGGGACGCCGACCTCGACGAAGCGACGGATCAGGTTGCGCACGTGCGGGTCACCGCCGTGGCCCGTGTCGGCGTCAGCGATGATGAACGGGCGGAAGTCATATTCCTTGGCCGCGGCCCGCTGCCGCTCACTCATGTGCAGACGCTGGTACTGCTGATTTCGGTCGGCGGTGAGTAGGGCGCGCACCAGGACAGCCGCATCGTCGGGCACCTGGCTCAGGGGATAGCTGGCGAGGTCGGGGCCGGGATCTTCGGTGGTGGAGCCCTTGGCCGAGGTCGCCCAACCCCCGAGATAGATACCCTCGATGCCCATCCGCTTCATGCTCACCGCCTGGCCGGGCGAGTAGGGCCCGAAGGTGGTGATGCTCTTTTTCGCGGCGAACAGCTCGCGCAGCCGGTCGTAGAAGGCCGCCGCCGCGTCTCGCGCCACGGTGTAGTCGGTGGGGATGGTGCCGCGCTGCTCGACCACTTGGCGGGCCGTGTAGATGCGGGTGATCCCGGCAAAGCGCGCGCTGTCGAAGTATCGCTGCGTGGCGGCGACGTCGTCGTCAAACGATGTTCGGACCTCAGTGTCCGTGTCGATGATGGCCATGGGCTTACGCTCCTCTTCAGCACGACTCCCCTGAACCAGAGTCTATCCCCGGGAAGGACAGTTCAATCAGGGGTCAAAAGACCCGAACCAAAACTGTTATCACCTCGCTGGCGGAATTGGCCCACGACGACTCCAAAGGCTTGTGATGCAACGCTTTTGGGGCGTGGGCGGCGGATACCGACCTAGGGCTGAGCCGCGCGCCGCCCCGGTCAGCCGGGCCCCGCGGCCGCCCGTCGGGCCAACCAGTCCCGCTGGCGACGGATGAACCCCCCGTCGACGACGTTCCCGTGGCCCGGGACGTAGATGGCCCCGGGCCCGCCGACGGCCAGCACCCGATCGAGGGTCGCCGGCCACGCCGCGACGTCGGAGTCGGCGTCGATATACGGGTCGGCGGACTCCTCGACCAGGTCACCGGTGAAGATAACGAGTGGGTCGTCTTCGTTTTTCGGGGCAGAGACCACCACGACTAAATCCGCCGTCGTGTGCCCACACCCCAGGTGCGTGACCGTTACGGTGCGATCGCCGAGGTCGATGACGGCCTCGTGGATCCCGTGGCCCGGTGGCTTCAACGCCGCGATTGCGCGGTCGACCTCGGCGGCGTCAGCGCCGTAGCTGAGCGCGTGAGCGCGCAGGTGGTCGGTAGCCGACGAGAGATATCGGACAACTTCAGGTGTGCAGTGGATTTCGGCCTCGGCGAAGACCGAGGAACCTAAAACATGGTCAAAGTGCTTGTGCGTCAACACGACATGCGTCACCTGACAACCGGCGATCTGCTGGATATCGGCGTCGATCGCGGCCGCTTCGGTGAGGGTGGTTCCGGTGTCGATGACCAGCGCTCCGCTGGCGCCCCGCACCAGCCCAATCGTGACGTCGCAGAACGCCAGCCGGCAGCGATGGACGCTGTCGGTCAGCCGCTCCCAGTCGAAATGCACCGACCGAAAGATAACGCCGACCGCCGCGACAATGCGTCGGAACGAGTTGACATGTCGGAAATGTGCGACATATATTGGTGCTCGTGGCCAGCACCGACCGCGTCTTTCTTGCCCTGGCAAACCCGGTGCGGCGGCAACTGCTCGAAATCCTCTCCCGGCAACCACTGTCGGCCGGGAAGCTCAGTGAGAGGTTCGAACTGAGTCGCCCCGCGGTCGCCGAGCACCTCAAGGTGCTGCGTGACGCCGGGCTGGTGGCCGACGAGCCGCGGGGCCGCCATCGCATCTACCGCCTAACGGCGGAACCGCTGGCCCAGTTGGATGAGTGGCTGCATCCATTCGAGAAGTTCTGGCGTGCCCGGCTGGCCGAGCTGGCAGAAGTAGCGGAGGAACTGGAATGACCGAAACGTCAACGCCCGCGACGATCCGCCTCGATCAATTCGTGGCGGCGCCACCGGCAAAGGTGTGGCGGTTGCTGACCGAGCCCGAGCTCATGCGGCTGTGGTGGGCCGAGGGAGAGGTGGCCGCGGTGGTGGGTCACCAATTCACTCTCGACATGCCAGGCTATGGCAAGCAACCGTGCAAGGTGCTCGAGGTCGATCCGCCGCACCGCTTCGTCTATACCTTCACAGAAGCCTGGACGCTGACCTGGCGACTTGAGGCGGAAGGGCGCGGGACCCGAGTGTTCTTGGAGCACAGCGGCTTTGGCCTGCACGACGAGCGGATGGCGCGGGCCTTTGAGCGCATGGGGCCGGGTTGGCGCGACTCCGTGCTCCCCCGCCTCGCGCGGGTGGCCGCCCGGGCCTACTCCTAGCGCGGCGCGGAATCACGATGCGTGCAGTCGTTATCACCAAGCGTGGCGATCCGTCCGTCTTGCAGGTGCAGCAGCGGCCTGATCCCGGCCCGCCGGGACCCGGACAGTTGCGGCTTGCGGTGCGCGCGGCGGGGGTCAACTTCGCCGACCACCTCGCCCGGGTCGGCATGTATCCGGACGCGCCGAAACTTCCCGCGGTGGTGGGCTACGAAGTCGCGGGTACGGTCGAGGCCGTCGGCGATGGCGTCGACCCGGACCGTGTCGGCGAACGGGTGCTGGCCGGCACCCGTTTCGGTGGCTACGCCGAGATTGTCAATGTGGCAGCGCGCGACTCGGTGCTGCTTCCCGACTCGATGAGCTTCGAACAGGGCGCCGCCGTGCCCGTCAACTACGCGACCGCTTGGGCGGCCCTGCACGGCTTCGGCTCGCTGCGCGCCGGCGAACGAGTGTTGGTGCACGCCGCCGCGGGCGGCGTGGGGATCGCGGCCATCCAGTTCGCCAAGGCGGCCGGGGCCGAGGTGCACGGCACCGCGTCTCCCGGAAAACACCGGAGGCTGGCCGAGCTGGGTCTGGACCGCGCCCTGGACTACCGCCGCGACGGCTGGTGGAGGGGGCTGCAACCGTATGATCTGGTGCTCGACGCACTCGGCGGCAGGTCGCTGCGCCGGTCGTACGCGCTGTTGCGCCCCGGCGGAAGGCTTGTCGGCTACGGGGTTTCGGCGATGCAGCAGGGCGAGAAACGCTCGCTGCGCAAGGCGGCCCCGCACGCCTTGTCCATGATGCGTGGCTTCAACCTGATCACTCAACTCGAGGACTCCAAAGCCGTGATCGGACTGAACATGTTGCGGCTGTGGGACGATCGCGGCACCCTCGAACCCTGGATCACTCCCCTGGCCAAGGCGCTGCGGGATGGCACCATCTCCCCGATCGTCCACGCGGCCGTGCCGTTCGCCGAAGCGCCCACGGCGCACCGGATCTTGGCGGCGCGGGAGAACATCGGCAAAGTCGTCCTGGTGCCGTAGGCCCACCGCGGCGGAAGATGGTTTCCATTGTGGCCGCAATGGCTATGGTCTCTGCCATGGCTATCACCGAGTCCCGCGAGGTCGTCATCGAAGCGACACCCGACGAGGTCATGGATGTGCTGTTCGACCTCGAATCGTTGGCCGAATGGTCCTCCGTTCATCGGAAGGTGGACGTTCTCGAGCGTGACGACCAGGGCCACCCGCGCAGATCTCGGCAAGTGGTCAAACTGGTGGGCGTCAGCGATGAGCAGGAATTGGCGTACACCGTTCACGACGATGGAGTGAGCTGGTCGCTCATCAACGCCAAGCAACAACGCGCGCAAGAGGGTCGCTACACGCTGACGCCCGAAGGAGATGCCACCCGGGTTCGCTTCGAGCTCACGGTGGACCTGTTGATGCCGGTGCCGGGATTCCTGGTCAGGAAGGGGGCGAAAAGCCTGATGGACACTGCCACCAAGGGACTGCGCCAACGGGTGCTGGAAATCAAGAAGCGCGGCAAATAGCCCATTCACGCTGCTACCGTCCATAATGGCCCAGCTGA
The DNA here is from genome assembly GCA_963800315.1 of uncultured Actinomycetota bacterium. Taxonomy (GTDB): domain Bacteria; phylum Actinomycetota; class Actinomycetes; order Mycobacteriales; family Mycobacteriaceae; genus Mycobacterium. The sequence goes on along the minus strand of CAWDAS010000013.1, from coordinate 552,163 downwards.
GCCCTTTTTTCTGCGGCCACGGTCAGCGACACTTTCGGTATGAAATCCACGATGGTAACCACACTTCAGCGAATCGCATTTGCCGTTGCGGCGCCCGCTCTGGTGCTGGCGCAAGTCGGCTGGAATGGCCACGGTGGCGATCAGACGACGGCGCCGCGCGCGCCGAGAGTGACGACGGTTGCCCGGACCATGGCGGACGCACCCGCGGGCGGGCCGTTGACAATCAGCAGCCCCGCGTTTGCCGACGGTGCCCCGATCCCCGTGCAATACACCTGCAAGGGAGCCAACGTGGCACCACCGCTGACCTGGTCGGCGCCGCTGGGAGCGGCCCTCGTTGTCGACGATCCTGACGCACCCCGCGGTCCCTATGTTCATTGGATCGTGATCGGAATACCTCCCGGCCCCGGCAGCACGGCGGACGGGCAGACGCCTGACGGGGGAACGAGCTTGCCGAACTCCGCCGGCCAGCCCGCCTACAGCGGCCCCTGTCCACCACCGGGCAGCGGGGTGCATCATTATCGGTTCACGCTGTATCAACTCCCGGCCACGCTGCATCTGCCCCCCGGGCTGGGCGGCCCGCGAGCGGCGCAGGCGATAACGCAGGCCACCACCGCGCAGGCTCAGTTCACCGGAACGTTTGGGGACTGATCGCGCGGGTTCCTCAGGCCGTGTCGTCGAGGGCTTGATAGGCGGCGTTATAGCCGGGAATGAAGGTGATCCCGGGGCCGCCGTGGCATCCGGCGCCACCCAGGTAGAGGCCGTCGATCGGAAGCGGAAAGTCCAGAAATCCTTTGGGCCCCGGGCGATTGGGCCCCATCAGGTCCGGGTGCAGCAGGCCGTGGCAGAAGTCACCGGACGGCGCCCCGAACATCGTGTTCATGTGGTAGGGCGCGAAGGTGATGTGGCGTATGACGATGTCCTTGAAGTTCGGGGCGAACCTGCTGATTTTGTCGATGACACGTTGTGCCATCTCATTTTTGAGGTGGCCATGCTGCGCGCGGTCGGCTTCGACGGGGAAGGCGTAGGCGTACGCGCTGGCGGCGTGCTTACCGGGCGGCGCAAGGCTCGGGTCGTGCACGGACGGAATCTGCATTCCCATCGAGGGGTTGTCGGGAACGATCCCCCGCCGACAAATTTCCCACTGCAGTTGTTGCTCTTCCGGAGAGCCGAAGATGCCGACCGATTGCTGCATGCCGGCCTCGTTCAACAGCTCATAGGGCGGCGCGAATTCGGGCAGCCCGTCAAGGGCGAAGTGGAGTTGCACGAACGACGCGCGGTGGTCGCGTCCGGATAGCCGTGAGACCAGTTCTGCCGGAACGTGGTCCGGGGCGATCAGCTCGTTGAGCGTGACGTCCGGCGCCAGATTGGAGACCACGATCGGCGCCGAAATCGTCGATCCGTCCCGCAGCCGCACTCCCGTCACCGCGGCATGGTCGACCAGGATCTCCTCGACGCGGGCGCGGAATCGAATCTCACCGCCGTGGGAGACGAACAGCTCACGCAGATGCTCGGTGAGCGCGCCGATGCCGCCCTCGAGCTTGGTCATCATCGCGGTGCTGTCGTCTGGCACCGCCAATGCGAACGCCAGGCAGGTGGCGCTCCCCGGCGTATACGGTCCCCGGTAGGTGGAGTTGACCGCCAGGAACGCCAGCATCCCCCGCATGACCGCATGCTTGTCCTTGTCGGGCAGATAGCGGTCGATCACATCCATCGCCGACCCGAACAGCATTTCGTGGATCGCGCGGCGCTCGGCATCGTTGGCCGCGCAGGCATACATCTCGTCGAGGGTCTTCGGGGGTTGACGGACGTCGAAGCGGCCCAGGGCCTTTGCGGGCCCCTGACTCCAGCCGATCAGCTCGGCCATTCCGGTGACGGCCTCGACGCCGTGTTTCTCGCCGAGGTGGGTCATCAGCCGCATGGGGTCCCGGTAGAAGACCATCGGTTCCTCACCGGACTCTCCGATGTTGGTCGACATCACCTCTGGCTCCACGGCGGGAAGTGCGTCGAGCCCGAGTTCCTTGGTGATTTGGCTTGCCGTGGGGAACTGCACCGACCCCGCGATCTCGTACCGGAAGCCGTCGATCAATTCGACCGTTGCGGCCATGCCGCCCGCGTAGGTGTTGGCCTCCAGGCACACGGTGCGCAGGCCCGCGCGTTGCAGAATCGCCGCGGCGGTCAGTCCGTTGTGCCCGGCGCCCACCACGATGGCGTCGTAATCCGTCTTGCTCATGGTCCTGGCCCTGCCCCTTCCTCGGTCCGGTGCGTGCAAGAATATGTCAGTACTGACATAATGGGAAGATGTCAGTTCTGCCGCGGTCTCGCTCGGTTACGATCACCGGTGAGATGACCGCGCCCAGCAACCGTCATGAGCTGCGCCGACGATCGACGCATGAGGCGCTCCGTCGAGCTGCGTTAAAGAGCTTCGCCCGCAAAGGGTTTGCCAACGTGACCGTCACCGAGCTGGCAAGGGAGGCCGGCGTCACGGAACGAACCTTCTTCCGCCATTTCCCGACCAAGGAGGCGGTGCTCTTCCAGGACTACGAGACGCACCTGGAATGGCTCGCCGAGGCCCTCGCGCAGCGGCCGCCCGCCGAGTCGCTCTTCGATGCGGTGCTGGCCAGCGTCGCCGCCTTCCCCTACGACCTGGAAGTGGTCCGCCAGGCCGCGGCGGCCCGCGCGGAGCTGATCAGCGCCGAGCGGATCGCCGGCCATCTGCGCGTGGTGCAGTCCTCGTTCGCGCACGTGTTGACCGACTTTGTCAAAAAGCGAAACCCGGATGTGGCGAACATCGAGCTGGCCGCCGAGGTCGCGGGATCGGTCCTCGCGGCGGCCCTGGTTGCCGCCGTTGAGGATTGGGGTCGGACGGGTTGTGTCGGCGATCTCGGTGCCGGGGTGGCCGCAAGCCTGGAGCTCGTTCGCTCCGGGCTGGCCCCGCTGGCCTGACGTCGGCGGCCGCGCAGCCGAAGCACGGTCAGTACAACGGTGACCACGCCGAGGTCCGCAGCAAGCGGCTTTCCCACTGATCGCGATACTTGAGGGCTTCGACCATATAGCTGCCCGGCGCCCGGTGCTCCGGGGCGACCTCGTTGGTCAGCAGGTGAACGAGCGCGGCATAGTTGTTGGAGTCCTCAATCTTCTGCCACAGCATCGCTTCTCGCCGGCGATAGCTCCCGTGCGCGACTTGAAAGCATGCCTGGATATCGAGGATCCGCATCCGGGCGGGCGCCCGCGATAGCGGCCGATAGTAGATCTCGTCCCAGGAGCGGATGTAGTCGTCCAGCGGCGCGGACGGCCAGCCGGTGTCCTCCATGAACAGCGTCAACGGGTGGGTCGCACCGTCGGTGGGCACGGTCGCCAGGTCCATCGTCTGCAGAGGCGACCACCGCACCGGCAACAGAATTTTGCCGACCACTTCGTGGCGCAGGGTATCCAGTTCGCGCATCCATTGCCGAAGGTCACCGGCTTGGGCTCGGCGTGCGAGCCGCTCCCAGGCCGCGCCGTCGACGATGCCGGTGATGGTCACCACGTTGTACGACAACCCCGAACCGTGGGCGTGGTTGGTGTACCAGAGCAGTCGAGCGTCGTCTTCTGCGGCCAACGTCGGCATCCAGCCCTCGCGGTAGGCGGCCTCGAATTCGTCTTGGCGCGCGCCGACCACCTTGTGGGTCTCGTGCAGAAACAGCATGGGCACCCCCGATTTCAGGCGTCATCCGCGATCAGCGCGGCGAGCTGCCGGCGGTTGACCTTGCCGGTCGAGCTGTAGGGAATGTTGTCGACGATCGCCAGCCGCTCGGGCAGCTTGAAGTAGGCGATCAGCTCGCGACAGTGTGACCGTAGCTCCTCGAGTGTCACTGGGGCGCGGACCACTACGGCGGCCCCCACGCGCTGGCCGAGCTCCGCGTCGGGGATCCCGGCGACCGCGACGTCACGCACCGCCGGGTGGGCACGCAGCGCATCCTCGACCTCGATCGGCCCGAACTTCTCTCCCCCGCGGTTGATGGTGTCGCTCAGCCGTCCGCTCGGGAAGATGTAGCCGTCGCGGTCCTGGCGGGCGAGGTCACCGGTGCGCAGCCAGCCCTCGGTGACGTTCTGGGTGGTGTTCACCCACAACTCGCCGACCGACCCCGCCTCGACGTCGTCGCCGGTGTCGGGGTCCACCACCCGCACTTCGACGCCGGGGAGCGGTCGACCGACCGACCCCGCGCGGGCGGGATCGCGGTGATCGTCGGGCAGCAGAGTCGTGTAGGCGCCGAGGGTTTCCGTCTGCCCGAACACGTTGGCGAAAGCCACGTGCGGAAGCGCGGCCATCGCCCAGCGCACCAAACCGACGGGTGCGGCGGCGGCCCCGTAGGCGATGGCGACCAACGAGGTCAAATCGGTGCGGGCGAAGTCGGGATGCTCGAGGACGCGCTGCAGCATCGTCGGCACCATGAACGTCGTGGTCACCCGGTGCTGCGACACGAGTCGCAACCACTCGCCGGCGTCAAATCGCTGCTGTATCACCGACGTGTTGCCCGAGTACAGGCTGCCCAGCGTGCCCAGCGCGCCTCCCACATGAAAGAAGGGAACGCACATCATCCCCACCGACGGCTTGGCATCCACCCGGAACGGGGCCGCCATCCCCTTGACCCGGCGACTGAGCTGCCGCCCGCTGATACCGACGGCCTTGGGGAGTCCGGTTGTGCCGCTGGTGAAAAGGATCAACGCATCCCGCTCATCGACTGCGTCAACCGTCTTGACGGTCTCGTCGCTCGGCGACGCGGACCGGTCGACACCGTCCACCAGGTCGGCGACCGTCAACACCGTGGGCGCACCGGCCTGGCGGAGCCGGTCGACGAACGGCTGCCCCGCGACGGCCACCTCGGCACAACCGGCACCGCTCAGGAGACCTTGGATTTCCGGCGGCGTCAGCGCGGGGTTCATCAGCGCGGCCGCGGCACCTATGCGTGCCGCCCCGAGCAACGTCGCGATCGAGAGCACGCTTCCGCCGTCGACGACCGCGATGCGCTGACCGGAAACCACACCGCGGGCGGCCAGGCCGGCGGCGCAGTGGCGCACGGTCGCTGCCAGCTCGCCGTAACTGATCGAGCGCCGATCGATGATGAGCGCAATTCGGGCCGGATCGCCCGCCGCGGCGGTTTCCAGCATGGCGCCCGTGTTCATCGAAGGCTCAGTACAACGGTGACCACTCGGAGGTCCGCAGCAGCCGGCTGGTCCACTGATCGCGTAGGTCAAGCGCGTCGTACATCCAGGTCCCGGGGGCGCGGTACTCGGCGGGAATATGGGTCCGGAGCAGGTCGAGCAGCGCGTCCGGGCGGCTGATGCGTTGCATCAGGATCACCTCGCGGCGCACGTGGCTGCCGAGGGCGGGCTGGAATGCGGCGTGCATGCTCAGCATCGACGACGGCCGCTCGAGGTTCCTGGCGTACACGTCACCGCAACGATCGATGTATTCCTCGAACTTGTCCTCGTAGGGCCACATGGTGTCTTCCATGTAGAGGGTCATTTCGTGCTCTCGCCCATCGACTGGCACCTCTTCGAGTCGCAGCTCCTGCAACGGCGACCACGGCAGCGGTACCAGCAGCTTCGCGTCGACGTCATGGCGGAATTCGTCAAGGTTGCGGATGAACTCCTGCAAATCTCCCTTCTGGACCCGCTTGGTCAGCCGTTCCCATGCCGCCCCGTCGCGAACGGCGGTCATCGTGATCACGGTGTAGGCCGGGCCGCTGCCGTGCGCCTGGTTGGTGTACCACAGCAACCGCGCGTCGTCGCCGGCCGCGAGCATGGGCATCCAGCGCTGGCGAAATGCGGCCTCGAAGTCGTCCTCGAAGCGGCCGCGCACTTTGTGCACCTCGTGCATGAACAGCACGCCCAGACCTCCCGCCCGCGGAGATCCACCGTGAATGACCGCGTCGAACGGAAAGTAACCCCGACCGCCGCCGGTGTCCATGCCTTGTTGACGGATGCGCAATGAGGCCCCGCAAGCGACCTAGACAGCCGAGTTGAGGATCTGGTTTGCTCGACTCGGTAACCGTCGTCACCGGGCAGGAGTTCGCGATGGCCCGTCTCAACGTGCCGGATGGCCCGGGCGGCGAAGCCGCCATGATCTGGACGCTACGACCGGAACTCGGCGGCATGGTGGAGCGGATGATCCGCGGCGCATACCAGCAAAGCATTCTGCCGCCCGACGAGCGTGAGCTGGCCAGGATGCGCATCGCCCAGCTCAACGACTGCGTCGCGTGCTCCGATTTTCGCGCGCGGTCGGTGCTCGACGCCGGAGTCGCGGCGGAGCTCTACGACAACGTGGCCGCCTATGCCAGCTACCTGGGTTACACGCCGCGCCAGCGTCTTGCCATCGAATACGCCGAGCGGTTCGCGACCGACCATGCATCAATGGACGACGCCTTCTTCGATCGGCTGCGTGCGGCGTTCTCCGACGAGGAAATCCTCGATCTGACGCTCTGCGTAGCGGTTTTTCTGGGCCTGGGACGCTCGTTGGCCGTGCTCGGCGTCGATCGGTCCTGTGCGATCGACCTCTAGCAGTCGGAAAGGACGGCATGGACATCGCTTCGGTGGACGAGTTGCTGAGCACCACCCGGTCGGTGCGAAAACGCCTCGACCTGACCCGGCCGGTCGGGCGTGACGTGATCCTCGAGTGTATACGGCTGGCGATGCAGGCCCCCACGGCCAGCAACGCGCAGGACTGGCGCTGGCTGGTGATCACTGACGCCGACAAGCGCGCCGCCATCGCCGAGATCTACGGCAGCATCGGCGCCGAGTACCTCGCCTACGCCGCCAAGGATGCGTCCGACCCGCAGACACAGCGCGTGTACGCCAGCGCGCTGAGCCTGACCGACACGCTGGGCCAAGTTCCGGTGCACGTCATCCCGTGCCTGGCGAACCGCATCGATAACTCGAATATGTTGGTCGCCGCATCGGCCTGGGCGTCGATCATTCCGGCCGGCTGGAGTTTCCTGCTCGCCCTGCGGTCCCGGGGGCTGGGATCGGTATGGACGACGATGCATCTGGCCAAAGAACGAGAGGTGGCCGAGCTGCTCGGCATCCCGGACACGGTCACGCAGGCGGCGCTGTTCCCGGTGGCTTACACGATCGGCACCGACTTCCGGCCGGCCAAGCGGCCGCCCGCGGAGACCATCACTTACTGGGATACCTGGGAACAGTCTGTTGGAGAAAGCTGATGCAGTCCTACACCGTGCGATTTCACGTCGACGCACCGCCGAGGAAGGTGTGGCGGGTGCTGCACCCGCCCGCGCCGCCGGACGCGCCGCGGCCCCGAGTCCTCAAATGGCCGACCGGCAGCATGGAAATTCTCAACGAGGGCAACGAAGCCGGCGAAGGCCTGGTCCGCACCTGCATCTTCGAAGTGCCCAAATACCTGTTGTCCGGCGGCAGGGCGCGGTCGTGGGAGACGGTGACCGAGGCGGAAGTCAACAAGCTATCGCGCTACGTGGCCGTCGGCGCGCCGCTGTGGTCGCGCGCCGAGGGCTATCACAAGCTCGAGGAGCAGCCCGACGGCACCACGGTGCTGACCTTCCACGAGACCTATCACGCCTACAACCCGGTACTGCGCTTCCTGCTCGAACGCCCAGTGCACGCGAGGATCTCTCGCGACAACCTCAAGACGTACGAGCACGCGCTGGGCTACGCGGGGCGGGTGCGGCGGCTGACTTAGGGGCCTTCGAGACGTCTTCGGCGCCGTAACGATGTGAAATGGACCGCTCGGCCCGGTACGCTGCTCTTCTATGGGGTCCAAGCCTGGGGTATCAATCGCGGCACGCGTTGCCGTCGCGGGCCTGCTGATCGCGGGCGCTGCCGCGTCGGCCGGCGTGGCCGGCGCGGACCCGGATGCGACAACGGGTCCGGGGCCCGGGTCGCCACCGTCCGCGTCACCGGCGCCCTCCGCGTCCCCGGCGCCCGCGGCCTCACCCGCACCGTCGCCGGCGGGCTCGCCGGCAACGTCGCCGCCACCGGCACCGAAGACGAGCATCGACAAGGACGGCATCTACGCGGTCGGGACCGACATCGCGCCCGGCACCTACAGCTCGGGCGGACCCGTCCAAAACGGCGTCTGCTACTGGAAGCGGACGGGCAATCCCGACGGGGCCCTGATCGACAACGCCATGACCAAGAAGCCGCAGGTTGTGCGGATCGAGCCGACGGACAAGTCGTTCAAGACCTCCGGCTGCCAGCCCTGGCAGCTGACCCCCGACGCCGCTCCGCCGCCGAGTGCACCGCCCGGGGGCACGCAAGCCGCGCTCGGCATTCTCAACGGGCTGCTCGGCGGGAACGGACAGCACCCCCCCCATTCCTGATGGGACCTGGCCGCGCCTGATGGCTACCGGCTACGGTGGCGCGGTGGCCAGTAGGCAGCAGATTGTCGTGGTCGGTGCCGGAGTCAGCGGGCTGACGTCGGCCCTGTGCCTGGCCGAGGCGGGGTGGCCGGTGCGGGTATGGACGGCCGCGATGCCACAGCAGACGACGTCGGCGGTGGCGGGTGCGGTCTGGGTGCCCCCGCGGCCGCCGGAGCGGGCCGCCACCACTCTCGGTTGGACCGAGCATTCGCTGCAGGTCTTTCGGGAGCTGGCCGAGGATCCCGGTTCCGGGGTGCAAATGGCGCCGGCCATGGCCGTGGGCGAGATGACTGCGACGGAGGCGATGTCGTCGGCGGCAATGTTGATCCCCGACCTGCGGCCCGCGGACGCGGCCGACCTCCCCGAGGGCTTCGGCATCGGGTTTCGCGCCACCGTGCCGATGATCGACATGCCGCAATACCTGGACTACCTGACGGGGCGCCTGGCCGCGGCGGGCTGCGAGATCGAAGAGCATCCCGTTTCTTCACTGGCCGAGGTCGCCGACACCGCGCCGATAGTGGTCAACTGCGCCGGTCTGGCCGCGGGGGCGCTGACCGGCGACGACACGGTGCGGCCGCTGTTCGGCCAGCATGTGGTGCTGACCAACCCCGGATTGCACGAACTGTTCCTGGAGATGACCGCCGGACCGGAGTGGACCTGCTACTTCCCCCATCCGCGGCGCGTGGTGTGCGGCGGCATCAGCATCCCCGGCCGCTGGGACACCACCGCGGACCCCGAGCTGACCGAGCGGATCCTGCGTCGCTGCCGCCGGATCGAGCCGCGGCTGGGCCAAGCCGAGGTGATAGAGACGATCACCGGTCTGCGCCCCGACCGCCCGTCGGTGCGACTGCAGGCCGAGCCGCTCGGGCGGGCCGGCGGACGGGCACTGTGCATCCACAACTACGGCCACGGCGGCAACGGGGTCACGCTGTCCTGGGGTTGCGCGCGCGACGTGGTGCGCCTGGTCGACGGCGCGCGTTAAGAGACGCGGTCACGGTCGAGCGCGTCGACCCGACGTTAGAAAGCGGATTTTGCGGGCATTCTTGCCCATTTTTAGAGCAAGATTGCAAGGGCCCCGCATGATCCGACGACGCATCGACCGGCTGAAGGAATCAACCATACTCGGGCTCGGCACGCTCGGGGCCATCTTCTTGCCGCCCCAACTACGCGCAAGGCTGACGGATCCCGTCGACGAGCCCTAGCAAACCCAGCACACCGCTGGGGTGGGCCCGCTGAGCCTCAGGCGCGACGCCGGTTGACGTCGCGGATCACCAGCGAGAGCACCCAGCTGACGAGCGACAGCACGATGGCCGCCCAGATCGCCGTCCACCAGAAATGGTCGATCTGCAAACCCCAGTGGGTGGTGTGTTCGGTGATCCACGCGGTGATCCACAACATCAAGGCGTTGATCACGATATGGATGAGGCCGAGCGTCAGGACGTAGAGCGGGATCGACAAGACCTGGACGATCGGCTTGATGAACGCGTTGACCAGACCGAAGATCACGGCGACGACGAAGATGATGCCGACCCTCTCCAGCTTCGTGTCGCCGCCCACGAACCGCATCCCGTGCACGAAGAGGGTGACCAACCACAATGCAAATCCAGTCAATGCCGCGCGAAGCAGAAAAGCACCCATGTCGCAAGATCCTGCCACCGGGTGCGCTCGGAGTCAGCCCATTCAGTTCAAGTTGTAGAAGCGCTGCGCGTTGAGCCCGCCGATCTTTTCGCGCGACTCCTCGCTGATATCCGTGCGGGTTCGCAGGTGCTTGGTGCTCTCCGGCCATTCGCCGTCCCAATGCGGGTAGTCGCTGGCGAACATGATGAAGTCGGCGCCGAGCACGTCGATCACCCCGGGCAGGATCGGTTCCTCGGGCTCACAGGTGACCCAGATGTTGCCCGCGGCCAGATATTCGTGCGGATCGCGGCGCCAGCCGCGCTCGACCCAATCCCCCCGCTTCTCGTAATGCTCGTGCAGACGATCGATGAAAAACGGGACCCAGCCCGCGCCCGCCTCGAGGAAGGCGACCCGCAACTGCGGATGGCGCTCGAAGACGCCGCCGGTCACCAGCGCGGTCATCGCCGTCATCTGATCGAACGGGAAACTGATGCAGTGCACCTGAATGTAATTGGTGAACCGGTCCACGCCGATCTTCGGCATGTGGATCCCCGGGGCTCCGTGAATGCCGAGCGGCATCCCGAGTTCGACGGCGGCGGCGTAGAACGGGTCGAGGTCGGGGTGGTCGAGGTTGCGGGTCTTGAGTGCCGGCGGGACCAGGGTCGCCACCAGCCCAAGCTCTTTGGCTTCGGTCATGACATCGATCGCCGCCTGGCCATGTTCGATCGGGGTGACCGCGACGCCCTTCAACCGGCCACCCGACGGCGCGCAGTAATCGGCGATCCACTGGTTGTAGAGCCGGGCGAATCCGGCGGCGAACTCGGGGTCCTCGAGCGTGGGCGCGCATAGCCCAAGGCTTGGATACAACACCATGGTGTCGATGTGATCGCGATCGGCGTCGCCGAGTACGCCTTCGGGCGACCGGCAATTGATGTCGGGCGCCTTGCTGATGCCATGCTCGGGCGGGCAGCCGGCACCGGGACCTTCATCCTCCGGGTAGTTGCGGCCCTCGAAGGTCAGCCGCAGCCGCCCGTCGGCGCTGGGCTTGACGTGTTGCGGCCAGCGTTTGAGAGCCTCGACCGCCAGCGAGGAGGTCTCGGCAACATGCCCATCGGCGTCGATGATTCGCATGTACCCGGAACTTACTCTCGCGCAGTGCATCTTGAAATGGCTCCCGAAATGGCTCGCGCCGGCCCGCACGGTACTGCACGATGCTGACGTGACAACACAAAGTCCTCAAAAGAAGTTGACCGCCGATCAGCGAAATTCCTTTGTCGCGGCGCTGCTGGGCTGGACGATGGACGCCTTCGATTACTTCATCGTCGTGCTGGTCTATGCCGACATCGCGAAGACGTTCCACCACAGCAAGGCCGAAGTCGCGTTCGTCACGACGGCCACCCTGGCGATGCGCCCCGTCGGCGCCCTGTTGTTCGGGCTGTGGGCCGACCGCGTCGGCCGGCGGCTCCCCCTGATGGTGGACGTGATGTTCTACTCCGTGGTGGGGTTCCTGTGCGCTTTCGCGCCCAATTTCACCGTGCTGGTGATCCTGCGACTGCTGTACGGCATCGGCATGGGCGGCGAGTGGGGGCTGGGCGCCGCGCTGGCGATGGAGAAGGTTCCCGTCGAGCGGCGCGGGTTTTTCTCCGGTCTGCTGCAAGAGGGTTATGCCTTCGGCTACCTGCTGGCCAGCGTTGCCTCGCTGGTGGTGATGAATTGGCTGGGGTTGTCATGGCGCTGGTTGTTCGGGCTGAGCATCGTCCCGGCCCTGATCAGCCTCGTCATTCGGTACCGCGTCGAGGAGTCCGAGGTGTGGGAGGCCGCGCAGGACAAGATGCGGCTCACCAGCACAAGGGTCCGCGACGTGCTGCGCGACGGGGCGATCTTCCGCCGCTTCTGCTACCTGGTGCTGCTGATGACGGCCTTCAACTGGATGAGCCACGGCACCCAGGACGTTTATCCCACGTTCCTGACGGCGACCGTCAACCAGGGCGCCGGGCTGTCCAGCGCGACGGTCAAGTTGATCGTGGTGGTGTACAACGTCGGCGCCATCATCGGCGGGCTGGTCTTCGGCACGCTGTCACAACGGTTCAGCCGCCGCTACACCGTTGTCTTCTGCGCGCTGCTGGCGCTGCCGATCGTGCCGCTGTTCGCCTACTCGCGCACCGCGGCGATGCTGTGCCTGGGTTCATTTCTGATGCAGGTCTGCGTGCAGGGCGCGTGGGGTGTGATTCCCGCCCATCTGACGGAGATGTCGCCGGACGCGATCCGCGGCCTCTACCCCGGCGTGACCTATCAGCTCGGCAACCTGCTGGCGGCCTTCAATTTGCCGATTCAGGAGCGCCTGGCCGAGTCCCACGGTTACCCCTTTGCCTTGGCGGCGACCATCGTGCCGGTGCTGATTGCGGTGGCGGTGCTGACGTTGATCGGCAAGGACGCCACCGGAATTCGCTTCGGTACCGCCGAAAGCTCCTTCCTGCCCACCGAAGTGACGTGACCTAACTAACCCTAACTAACCGTGCCCAGCAGGCGCAGCAGCAGGTGCATCGCCACCGTCGTCGAGCGTTCCCGGATATCCGACCGGTTGCCGGGGAGCCGCAGCGTCCTGGTGACCATATGGTCTGCGGCGCCGGGGGCGCCTAGCAGCACGGTGAAACACACCGTCCCCACCGGCTTTTGCGCCGTCCCCCGCCCGGGCCGGCGATTCCGGTGATCGCGACGGCGGTGTCGGCGCCGAAGCGCTGCAGCGCGCCCGCTGCCATCGCCTCGGCGACCGGCTCGGACACCGCGCCATGCGCCTCGATCAACGCCGGATCGACGCCCAGCAGTTCGGCCTTCGCCTCGTTCGAGTAGGCCACCACCCCGCCCGCCACGTAGTCCGAGGAACCGGGGCGGTCGGTGAGGCGCGCCGCCAGCAGTCCCGCGGTACACGATTCCGCCGTCGCTATCCGGTGGCCGGCCAACAAACGCGCGACCAGATCGTCGACGCGGGACCCGTCTTCGGAGAAGAGCTGCTGCCCATGGCGGTCGCGCAGCAGCCGCAGCAGATTCGCGTAGCTGTCGGCGGCGCCGGGCTCGTAGCGGGTGACCATTTCGATCTCGCCCCGCCGCAGGCAGGTGGTGATCTCCAGCGTCGCGAAGCCCGGGACGGACCCCTCCGCCTCTCGCAGCGTCTCGGCCAGGCCCGATTCGGGCAGCCCGAACATCCGCACGGTCTCTTGGCGGTAGATCGTCCGGCCGGCGATCGCCTGCTGCGCGGCGGGGGTTTCGATGGCCCGGCGCCACATCGGTTGCAGCTCGCGCGGTGGCCCCGGAAGCACGATCACGGCGGGCTTGCCGGGTACGACCACACCGGGCGCGGTGCCCTCCGGGTCGAGCACCTGTGCACCGGCGGGAATCATGGCCTGCTTGCGGTTGGCGGCGCGCACCGCGTCGAAGTCGCCGGGATTGAAGTGCGCCATCAGCTTTTTGAGAATGTTGGCGATCTTCTGCTCGGTCTCGGCGTCCAGCACCAGCTCTCGGCCGCAGAAGCGAGCCACGACCTCGACGGTCATGTCGTCGGCGGTGGGCCCCAGGCCGCCGCTGGTGACGATCAGGTCCACGCCCTCGTCCGCGAGGAAGCGCAGTTGCGCCTCGATGTCGGAGGGTCGGTCACCGCAGATCGTGATGTGCGCCAGCTCGACGCCGAGCTCGAGCAGGCGATCGGCGATCCACGGACCGTTTGCGTCTTGGACCCGCCCGGTGAGGACCTCGGTTCCGGTGACGACGATGCCTGCGCGCGCGCTCACCGGCATGAGCCTACTGGCGCGCCCGGGAGGACGGGGCTGGGAGGACGTGGCTGGGAGGACAATGAGCCGATGATCGAGTTGGAGGTATTGCAGGCCGACATAACCAAGCTCGAACTCGACGCGATCACCAACGCCGCCAACACCCGGCTGCGGCATGGCGGCGGGGTTGCCGCGGCGATCGCCCGCGCCGGCGGACCCGCGGTGCAGCGCGAATCGACCGAGAAGGCGCCGATCGGGCTCGGGGAAGCGGTCGAGACCACGGCCGGCGACATGCCGGCGCGGTACGTGATCCACGCGGCGACGATGGAGCTCGGCGGTCCGACGTCGGCCGAGATCATCGCGCGGGCCACCAGCTCCACGCTGCAACGGGCCGAGGAGCTCGGTTGCCGCACCCTGGGACTGGTGGCCTTCGGCACCGGCGTCGGCGGCTTCCCGGTCGATGAGGCCGCACGGCTGATGGTCGACGCCGTCCGGCAACACCGGGCGAGTTCGCTACGGAGGGTGGTTTTTGCGGTGCACGGCGACGCGGCCGAGCGGGCGTTCCGGGATTCCGTCGAAGCGTAGCTGCGGGGCCTACGTGTCGGACAGGTAGCGCTCGACCGAGGCGACCTTCTGCGTCATGGCGTCGGTGACCCCGGCTCGCGAATCGACCTTGATCACCGTGCTGACCCGCGGGGCACGCGCGGCCACGGCCTCGACCGCGCGCTGCACGACAGCCATCACTTCCTCCCAGGTATCGCCTTCGACCACGGTGAACATGGAATCCGTCCGATTGGGCAAACCGGATTCGCGGACCACCCGAACCGCTTCGGCGACGATCTCGCCGACCCCCTCGCCCACACCCAGCGGGGTGACGGAAAACGCGACGAGCACAGACACCTGACGAGCGTACCCAGCGCGCCTGGCAGCATCGGAGCCCATGCGGGTCTTGGTGCAGCGGGTCTCGGCGGCAACGGTGTCGGTCGACGGCCAGGTGGTGGGCGCCATCCGGCCGGAGGGCCAGGGCCTGCTGGCGTTCGTCGGGGTCACGCACAGCGACGATCCCGAGAAGGCGCGCCGGCTCGCCGAAAAGCTCTGGTATTTAAGGATTCTCACCGGCGAGCGCTCCGCGGCCGACGTCGACGCGCCGATCTTGGTGGTCAGTCAGTTCACCCTGTACGCCGACACCGCGAAGGGCCGCCGACCGTCGTGGAACGCCGCGGCGCCAAGTTCGCTCGCTGAGCCGCTGGTAACGGCGTTCGCGACGGCATTGCAGAGCCTGGGGGCCGAGGTGCACACCGGCGTGTTCGGCGCGAACATGCAAGTCGAGTTGGTGAACGACGGCCCGGTGACTGTGTTGCTGGAACTCTGACGTAAGTTGGTGAGGTCGGCTGCGTTTGGCGAATTTCGACGGGAGGCCCGAATGTGAGCACGACACCTGAATTCGGGTCACTTCGCACCGACGACGATCACTGGGACATCGTCAGCAGCGTGGGGTACACCGCCCTGCTGGTGGCGGGCTGGCGCGCGCTGCATGCGGTGAGCCCGCAGCCGCTGGTCCGGGACGAATTCGCGAAGGTTTTCATCGCCGCCTCGCAGGATCCTTATCTCACGGGCGTGCTTGCCAACCCGGGGACCGGCGAAGACGAGCTGGCCTTTCCCCGCCTTTATGGCGTGCAGACCCGGTTTTTCGACGACTTCTTTTCCGCCGCCGGCGATGCGGGCATACGACAGGCGGTGATCGTCGCCGCCGGATTGGACTCCCGGGCGTACCGACTTGACTGGCCCGATGGCACAACGGTTTTCGAAATCGATTTGCCGAAGGTGCTGGAGTTCAAGGCGCGGGTGCTGGGTGAGCGGGGCGCGGCGCCCAAGGCTCGCAGGATCGAGGTCGCCGCCGATCTGCGCAACGAGTGGTCGAGGCCGTTGGAGGCGGCCGGCTTCGACGTCGAAGCTCCCAGCGCCTGGTCCGTGGAGGGGTTGTTGCCCTACCTGACTGATGAGGCGCAAAACGCGCTCTTCACCCGGATCAGCGGGCTGAGCGCGCCGGGCAGCCGGATTGCCGTGGGTGCGCTGGGATCACGACTGGACCACGATCAGCTTGCGGCCCTGGAGGCAAACCATCCGGGGGTCAACATGTCGGGCGACGTGGATTTCTCCGCGTTGACCTACGAGCCCAAGACCGACCCCGCCGAATGGCTCGCCGCGCACGCATGGGCGGTCGAACCCCTGCGCAACACGCTCGAGTTGCAGGCCGGTTATGGGATGACCCCGCCGGACGTCGACGTCAAGATCGACGGTTTCATGCGGTCCCAGTACATCACGGCAACCAAACGCTAGGGCGTCAGCAGAATCTTCACGTCGTCGCCGGAGCGTGATTCCGCGGTTGCGTAACCCTTGGCCGCCTCGTCCAAGGGCAGCGTCGTGGTGAAGATGCCGTCGACATCGAGCCGTCCCGACTGCAACAGCGGGATCAGTTCCGGCCAGGTGCGCTGCACCGGCGCCGTGGTCATCCGCAGCGTGATGCTGCGGATCAGGCAGCCCAGGGCGTTGAGCGGGAACGGGTTCATGTCGTGCACACCGACGACTGAGACGGTGCCGCCCGGCCGCACCGCGTTGAGCGCGTCGGTCAGGGATGCGTCGGTCGCGACCGCGTCGATCACCGCGTCGGCGCCACGTCCCCCGGTGGCGGAGAGGATAGCCTCAACCGCCGGCGCCTTGACCGGCGTTGCGCCCCACTGCGCGGCGCGGTCCAGCCGGCCGTCGACTCGGTCGACAGCGAAAACCTCTGCAGCGCCTTGGAATAAGGCGCTGCGCAGCGCGCATAGGCCGACCGCTCCCAGGCCCATCACCGCCACGGTGCCGCCGAACGGAATGTCGGCCCGCTGAGCTGCCGCCCATCCGGTGGCGAGGTTGTCGGTGAGCAGCAGCGCCTGCTCGGTGCTGATCCCGTCGGGCACCTTCAGCAGCTGGAAGTCGGCGGCGGGCACGGCCAGCAGATCGGCTTGTGCACCGCCCAGCACGCCGCCGCCAAAGATCTGAAACCCGGAGTGGCACATCACCGGATCGCGGGTGGCGCACCCTGGGCAGGCGCCGCAGCCGGTCACCGACGACACCATGACGTGATCGCCCGCCTTGACGGTGCGCACGTCGGGGCCGGTTTCGACGACGGTGCCGACCGCCTCGTGGCCGAGTGCGATCGGGTCGGGCATCGGAAAATCGGCCTCGTAGAAGTGCAGGTCGGATCCGCAGATGCCGGCCGCGGTCACTTCGACGATCGCTCCGTCGGGGCCGGGAAGCGCGGGATCGGGCCGGGTGTCGACCCGGATGCTACGTGGTCCATCGACGACTACCGTGCGCATGTTGGCGTGCTCACTTTCCTTGTCGCACTCACTTTCTTTGCCGCACAGAGAATTGTGACCAATCGGGTTCGCGCACCGCGGCCCAGTACTCGTTGAGGCGCCACGGGCTGACCGTGTGGATTTCCCCGTCGGCGTTCTTGAAGTAGGAGTGTTTGACGGCGGGGTGGGCCCAGACCATCTTCTTGATCTGGGTCTGCGTCCGTTGATGCCAGTCGGTGGCGGCTTCGGGCTTCGGTTCCACCGAATGCAGGTTCGCTTCCACCAGCCGCTTCAGGCACTGGTCGATGTAGCGCATCTGCAATTCGGACTGGAAGATCAGGCTGCCGCCATGGGCGAGATGGGTCCCGGGCCCGTAGATGATGAAGAAGTTGGGGAACTCGGGGATCGTGACGCCAAGGTAGGCGTATGGACCGCTCCCCCACATGTCGCGCAGGTCGATTCCGTTGCGGCCGGTCACTTTCAGCGGCCACAGCACATCGGTGTGCCGGAAGCCGGTGGCATAGACGATGACGTCCACATCGTGCGTCATCCCGTCTTCGGTGACGATGCCGCCGGGCGTGATCTTTCGGATCGGTGTGCGCACCAACTCGACGTTGTCGCGTTGCAGCGTTTGCAGCCAGCTCCCGTTGTCCTGCAGTGTTCGTTTGCCGGTGGCGGGATAGTCGGGCATCACCTTGGCCAACAACTCCTGGTCATCGCCGACTTGGCTCTCGATCCACTGGCTGAACATCATCCGGGCCGCGGCGTTGATCTCACTGACGGCGTAGTCCTGATCGGGGTAATTCGGGTCGCCTTCCGCGGCGTCGAGACCTTTGTCGGAGCCGGGCCACAGGACGAGGAACCGGTACCACCGCGCGTAGAACGGCAGGTGGCGCATCGCCCAGCGGACGCCGTCGCCGACCTCGTCGTGATACATCGGGTTGGGGAACATCCACTGGGCGGTGCGCTGGAAGACAGTGAGGTGCTCGACCTTCTCGGCGATCGCGGGGGCGATCTGGAAGCCGCTGGCGCCGGCTCCGATGAGCGCGACCCGCTTGCCGGTCAGGTCCACGGAATGGTCCCACGCCGCGGAATGGAACGCGGGGCCCTCGAACGTGTCGGCACCGTCGAAGTCCGGGATATGCGGCCGATTCAGCTGACCGACCGCGGTAATCACCGCCCGCGCCCGCTGGGTGTGGCTCCGACCGTCGGCCGAGCGCAGTGAGACGGTCCAGATACCGTCATCGTCGTTCCACTCGGCGGCAATGACCTCGGTGTTCCACCGCACGTGCTCCGCCAGCCCATGCTTGGCCATCACCCGGGTGAAATAGTCCCGCAGCTCGTGCTGCTCGGCGAAGAAGTGCGTCCAGTCGTAGTTGGGTTCAAAGCTGTAGCAATAGAAATGGTTGGCGACGTCGACGCGAGCGCCGGGATAGCTGTTCTCCCACCATGTTCCGCCGGGACCGGCGTTCTTTTCCACGATGGTGAACGGGATGTTGGCTTGCTTGAGCCGGACGCCGGCCAGGATGCCGGATTCGCCGCATCCGATGACGAGGACCGGAAGTTCGGCCGGACGCTCGGCGGGCAGCGACGCCGGGCGGCGCGGATCCACCCCATCGAGGTCAAGCTCTTCGGAAACCAGAGCCAGGTAGTCGTCGGGAACATGCTCGCAGGCCGCCCAGTCCATCATTTCCCTGATGAGTTCGGGGCGCAGCGGCTCGGGCTCGGGGCAGCCGCGGTCCCGATAATCGGTGATCATCGCCAGCGCCTCGGCGCGCGCTCGGGCCTTGTCCTCCTCCGACATGAATCCCTGCACCTCGTTGAGGAAGATGCCCATCTGCTTGAAGTCGTGGATGAAGCGCGGGTCGCCGGTGATGTGTACGAGCGAAAGCAGGAGCGTCGGAATGCTGACATCCTCGAGCGCCGCGGCGATTTCGGGTGTCGACGTGCTGAAGGGCTCGCCGGCATAAGGGCTGCGCATCGAGCCGATCCTCTCGGTGGACTGGAAGCCCAATTACGCTACGCGTAGTTTCGTAATTGGGCAGCCTTACGCTACCCGCTGGCGCGGTACGGGATCAAGAGTCCACGGCGACTACGGGTCGTCTTCTGCCAGAACATTCTCCGGGTGATGGAACGCATTGGTTCTCGGCTGCCCGTAGTCCAGATGCGGTGGCGGGATCCACTCGGTGTCGCCGTTGGCGCGTTTGCGGGTGGTCCAGCCGCCGGGTTCGACCAGCGCGTGGTCGGAACCGCAGGCCAGGGTGAGCGTGTTGACGTCGGAGTGATGGGTCCTGGCCCACGCCTCGACATGATGGACCTCGCACCAGTAGCCGGGCATGTCGCAGCCGGGGCGAGTGCAGCCGCGGTCCTTAGCGTAGAGCACAATTCGTTGCCCGCGCGCGGCTAGCCGTTTGCTGTGGTACAGCGCCAACGCTTTGCCCTTGTCGAAGACGGCCAGATAGTGGTGGGCGTGGCGGGCCAAGCGGATCACGTCAGACATGGGCAGCAGGGTGCCGCCGCCGGTGAGTCCCTTACCGGTCGCGGCCTCGAGGTCTTTGAGGGTGGTGGTCAGGATGATGGTGGCCGGTAACCCATTGTGCCGGCCCAGTTTTCCCGATGCCAGGAGCGCCCTGAGTGCGGCGTTCAGGGCGTCGTGGTTGCGCTGGGACGGCGTGCGGGTATCGCGCCGGACCGCTTCCTCGTCGGCCGGTCCGTCGACGACGGGCGTGTCGTCCTCCGGGTTGCACAGTCCGGGGGTGGCCACCTTGGCGAGTACCGCCTCGAGGGTGGCGCGCGCTTCGGGGGTCAGCCGGCCGGTCAGCTTTGACATGCCGTCGAGGTCTTGCTTGCCCAGGGTCAGCCCCCGTTGGCGCGCGCGATCCTCGTCGCTGTAGGTGCCATCGGGGTTGAGATAGCCATTGAGCCGTTCGGCCAATTGGGCCAACTCGTCGGGGCGATGCTTGGTGGCCAGCTCGGCCAGATGGGCTTCGGCTTTCTCCTGGGTGCCGATGTCCACGCTGCCCGGCAGCTGGTCGAAGAACCGCCGGATCACCCGCACATGGCTGGGACCGATCGTGCCGTCGCGCTGGGCGGCGGCGGTGCCGGTCAACAGCGGTGGCAGAGCTTCCCCGGTCAGTGCGCGGCGCGGGCCCAGATCGGCGGCCTCGGCGATGCGCCGGCCGGCGTCGCCGCGGGTAATGCGCAGCCGGTCGGCCAACACATGCGAGAGCTTGCCGCCGAGCTCGTCGGAGTCGGAGTCTGCAAGGAGCTGGTTAATCAAGGCATGTCCGGGCGCGCGCAGCCGTCGCGCCTCCTGCTCGAGCGCGGCCAGCAGCCCGAGCCGCTCCGGGGTGGTCAGCGCGGCGAAGGAATGCCGCTGGATGCGAGACACGACGGCGCGCAACGCGTCGACGTCCTCCTGGATCTCCTCCCGGCCACTCGAAAGCATGTTCGAATACTACGACCGCCCCCCGACAAACTCACCGCCCCGGAAACCACTGAAACAAAAGTGGCGCAAGTTGTTTCGGTCTGGTGCCCAGCGGGCCGACAATGGGTCGAAGTGGCAGCCCGCCCCGCCGGGCGGAACCGGAGGTGGATGAGCATCATGGCGCCATTACTTACCGCCTGCAGCGGATTCCTGTTCGCCATCTTGTGGATGGACCTGATCTTCGACGTACAAGTGCTCCGGCACCGAGCTGCGGCCACGGATCTACCCGAGCCCGTGCTGGCCTCGGTCGCGGGCTACTACCACCGGGCGACCACCGCCTCGCGACCGATGGGCCGGCTGATCGCGGTTGTGATGGCGATCTTGTTGGGCACTTTGGTGTTTCAGGCCGGGCGGGGCCATGACCCCGGGTGGCTGTTGGTGGTGTCGGCGGTTTCCGCCGGCTTCCCGGTGGTGCTGGCCTTGACGCACACGGTGCCCGACGCGGTGCGGTTGGGGCGCCGCACGGACAGTCCGGCGGAACAGACGCGCCTGGCGCGGTCCATCTGCCGGGATCACCTCCTGTGCGCCGGGTGCATGCTGGTCCTTCTGGTCCTCTGGGTGGCGTATGGCAGCGCAATATGAGGACACGGGGCGACGGGTAGTAGTAATGGGGTGCAGGTCAGGACCGGCTGGCCACGTCAATGCGGTCCGTACTAAACTAGAACACGTTTCAATTCGGCCAGCGTCCCAGGAGTAGGCATGCACACCGCGATTTGCGACGACCTCGGCATCGAGTTTCCCATCTTCGCATTTACCCACTGCCGCGATGTCGTGGTTGCGGTCAGCAAGGCCGGTGGTTTCGGCGTGCTCGGCGCCGTCGGCTTCACGCCCGAGCAGCTCGAGATCGAGCTCAACTGGATTGATGAGAACATCGGCGACCACCCCTACGGCGTCGACATCGTGATCCCGAACAAGTACGAGGGCATGGACTCGCACCTTTCGGCCGAAGAACTCGCCGAGACGCTGCGCAAGATGGTGCCCCAAGAGCACCTCGACTTCGGCAAGAAGATCCTCGCCGACCACGGCGTGCCGATCGAGGACAGCGACGGCGACAGCCTGCAGTTGCTCGGTTGGACCGAGGCGACGGCTACGCCTCAGGTCGAGGTGGCGCTCAAGCACCCGAAGGTGAAGATGATCGCCAACGCGCTCGGCACTCCCCCGGCCGACATGATCAAGCACATCCATGAGGCCGGACTCAAGGTGGCCGCGCTGTGCGGCTCGCCCTCGCAGGCCCGCAAGCACGCCGACGCGGGCGTCGACATCATCATCGCCCAGGGCGGCGAGGCCGGCGGGCACTGCGGCGAGGTGGGCTCGATCGTGCTGTGGCCGCAGGTCGTCAAGGAAGTGGCTCCGGTACCGGTGCTGGCGGCCGGTGGCATCGGCAGCGGCCAGCAGATCGCCGCGGCCTTGGCGCTGGGTGCGCAGGGCGCGTGGACCGGCTCGCAATGGCTGATGGTCGAGGAATCTTCGAACACTCCGGTCCAGCAACAGGCATACGTCAAGGCCGGCAGCCGCGACACCGTCCGCAGCCGTTCGTTCACCGGCAAGCCGGCCCGCATGCTGCGCAACGACTGGACTGAGGCCTGGGAGGCGCCGGAAAACCCGAAGCCGCTCGGCATGCCCTTGCAGTACATGGTTTCCGGCATGGCCGTGCGGGCCACGAACAGGTACCCCAACGAATCCGTCGACGTGGCATTCAACCCCGTCGGTCAGGTCGTCGGTCAGTTCACCAAGGTGGAGAAGACGTCGACCGTCATCGAGCGCTGGGTGCAGGAGTACCTGGAAGCGACCAACCGGCTCGACGAGCTCAACGCCGCCGCCGCCGTCTAAGGGCGGCTAGACGTCGTCGGCGTCGTCTCGGCCGGTGAACATCTCTTTCGTCCGGTCCACCGCGTACGTGCCGATGTCGATGGAGTTCTGCACGATGCCGCTGGCCCCACCCGAGATGTCACCCCGGATGATGTCGCTGGCGTGTTCGACGATATCGGAGGCCTTCTCGACCGCATTGGTCGCGATGTCCCTGGCCGCGTCGACTGCGTCTTTGGGGTTGAAGCCCATCGGAGTCTCCTTATCGTTGCGGGACGTTATCGTTGCGGGACGTTTGGTACGACTCTAGACGCGGTGGACTCGCGTCAGTAGTTCACCAAGGTGCGCCAATAGTCCTCGGGAATCTCGGCGCCGGACCGCAAAATCCGGGCCAGCCCAACGGCCATCGCTATCCCCAACAGCCCGAGCCACAGCCCGGCCAGAGCGATGAGTCCCCACAGGACCGCGGTGACCGCGGGCCACGGAGAAAGCACGGCCAGCACCGGGGCGAAAAAGAACCCCGTGCCGATGTACCAGGCCGACCCCGCGCGGTCGGACACGAGCACAAACCGCAGCCAGCGCGGGATCGCCGCTTGTGCAGGCTGATTGCGGTCCATGACTCAATCCGTCATCCGGACGGCGGGAAGAAGCCCGCCCCGGTGAACCATCCCTCTTGCCATCCCTGAGCCCCCAGGCAGAGCATGGGAAGCCCGGCGTCCGACTGCGCCGCCGCTTGCGGGCCCGGGCACTTCGCGCCGGCCTGCTGGACCCCATAGAGGGGGTAGGAAATCACCCAGTATCCGGTGGTGGCTGCGGGGAATTGATTGGGCGGCGGGAAATGACAGGCCTCGGCCTGGCCGCTGGGGCCCCGTCCGAAGATGAATCGTTCGTAGTTGTCGCACGGTGCGCCCAACGAAGCGTCGTACCTAATGCCCGGCACGTCGCCGTCGTAATGCGGATCGGCGGCCGCGCACGGCGCCAAATTGATCGCCCCGCCTGCGATCATGGCGACGGTGAGTAGTCCGCGAATCATGCTCGCCCCTTCGCGTCGGTGTCCCCCGGCCCCGGAGTGCCGGCCGGTGACCTGCACCAAAGCATATCCGTTGGACCGCGGGCCACAAGGTGGTTTGGTTTGCCGCGGCAAAGGACGCCGCCGCTGGGACAAGAACACGTTGCAATTCGTGTGTGCCGAACTTGCTCTGAGTGCTTCCCAAGCTGGTGCAGCAATGGTTTATTTGCAGAAGGACGACTAGAAGACTTCGTACCGAGGAGTGCGCCTTGTCAACTACAAAGCCAGCAGTCGAGCCAACCGCCAAGCCGGTTCCCAATCTGCCCCCCGGTTTCGACTTCACCGACCCCGACGTCCACGCCGAGCGGCTGCCGGTGGAGGAACTGGCCGAACTGCGCCGGACCGCGCCGATCTGGTGGAACGAGCAGCCGGTCGGGGTGGGCGGATTCGACGACGGCGGCTTCTGGGTGGTGTCCAAGCACAAGGACGTCAAGGAGATTTCGCTGCGCAGTGATGTGTTCTCCAGCCTGCAGAAGACCGCGCTGCCGCGCTACAAGGACGGCACGGTCGGCGAGCAGATCGAACGCGGCAAGTTCGTCCTGCTCAACATGGATGCGCCGCAACACACCCGGCTGCGCAAGATCATCTCGCGCGCCTTCACCCCCCGAGCCATCGAGCGCCTGCGCGGCGACCTCGCCGATCGCGCCCGGCGCATCGTCGAGGAAGCGGCCGCCGAAGGTCGCGGTGACTTCGTCGAGCAGGTGTCGTGCGAGCTGCCGTTGCAGGCCATCGCCGGGTTGATGGGCGTGCCACAGGAAGACCGCAAGAAGCTTTTCCACTGGTCCAATGAGATGGTCGGCGACCAGGACCCCGAGTTCGCCAACAACGACGCCATCACCGCATCGGTCGAACTCATCATGTATGGCATGCAGATGGCCGCCGAGCGGACGAAGAATCCGGGGGAAGACCTCGTCACCAAGCTGGTCCAGGCCGACATCGACGGCCACAAGCTCTCCGACGACGAGTTCGGCTTCTTCGTCATCCTGCTGGCGGTGGCCGGGAACGAAACCACCCGCAACTCCATCACCCAGGGCATGATGGCCTTCACCGACTTTCCCGATCAGTGGGAGCTGTTCAAGAACGAACGTCCCGCCACCGCGGCCGACGAGATCGTCCGGTGGGCCACCCCGGTCACGTCATTCCAGCGCACCGCGCTGGAAGACTACGAACTGTCCGGCGTGCAGATCAAAAAGGGCCAGCGGGTGGTGATGGTTTACCGCTCCGCCAATTTCGACGAGGAAGTGTTCGACGACCCGTTCACCTTCAACATCCTGCGCGACCCAAACCCGCACGTGGGATTTGGCGGCACCGGTGCGCATTACTGCATCGGGGCGAACCTGGCGCGGATGACCATCGACCTGATGTTCAACGCGATCGCCGACGGCATCCCGGACCTGGAATCCATCGGAAAGCCCGAACGGCTGCGGTCGGGCTGGCTCAACGGAATCAAGCACTGGCAGGTCGACTACCACACCGACGTGGCGGCGAAATGAGCTGTCGCGCACTAAGCTAAGCCGATGCCGACACATCAAGCCGTCCGGATCCAGTCCGCGGGCGGGCCCCTGGAGCTTGCCGATGTCGATACGCCGCCCCCGGGTCGCGACGAGGTCCGGATAGCGGTCACCGCCTGCGGCATCTGCGGCACCGACCGGGCCTTCGTGCATGGCGGATTCCCCAACATGTCGTGGCCGCTAACGCCGGGGCACGAGATCGCCGGGACCATCGCCGAACTCGGCGACGGCGTGGAAGGATTTGCGGTCGGCGACCGCGTCGCCGTCGGGTGGTTCGGCGGATGCTGTTTCCACTGCGACCCATGCCGCAAGGGCATTTTCATTCACTGCGCCAACGGGAAGGTCCCGAGCTGGCACTACCCCGGCGGCTATGCGGAATCGGTGACCGTGCCGGCCAACGCATTGGCGCGGATACCAGTCGAACTGTCCGACGTCGAAGCCGCCCCGATGGGCTGCGCCGGCGTCACCACCTACCACGCGCTACGCCAGACCAAGGCGCTGCCCGGTGATCGGGTCGCCATTCTCGGCATCGGCGGTCTCGGGCACTTGGGGGTGCAGTTCGCCCGGGCGATGGGCTTCGAGACCATCGCGATCGCCCGGGGTACCGGCAAAGCCGAGGATGCGCGAAAGCTGGGCGCCCATCACTACATCGACTCAACCAGCGGTGACGTCGCCGAAGCGCTGCAGGCCCTGGGCAGCGCGGCGGTCGTCCTGGCCACGGCCGGGAACTCCGCGGCCATGGCCGAAACGGTCGGCGGATTACTGCCCCAAGGCGAACTGATCACCATCGGCGTGACCGCCGACCCGCTACCGATCAGTCCGATACAGCTGATAACTCCGGGACTCAGCATCGTCGGCCATCCGTCCGGCACGGCGAAGGATGTCGAAGAGACAATGCATTTCGCCGTCCTGTCGGGCGTGCGCGCGTGGATCGAGGAGCTGCCGCTCTCGCAGGCCGCCGACGGCTACGCCGCGATGGAGCAAGGGCGCGCTCACTACCGCACCGTTCTCACCATGTGACGGGGTCGGTCTGCGACCGACAACGCGACTGGGTCGGTCTGCGACCGACAAACGCGACTGGGTCGGTCTGCGACCGACAACGTGACTTAGGGTCGGTCTGTGACCGACACGTGGACCCTGGACGCATCCGACGGTGAGTTGCAGCTTCGCACCGGGGTCACGGGCCGGGCCGCACGAATGGGTCATCGCCTCACGATCGCGATGACCCGGTGGCACGCCACCGTGCGCTGGGCCGGCGGCGAACCCGCCGGCATGGAGTTCGAAGTCGAGGCCGATTCGTTCGAGGTGCTGCGCGGCGAGGGTGGTGTCAAAGGGCTGTCCGGGCCCGAGAAAGCGCTAGTGCGCAGCAACGCCTTGAAGTCATTGGACGCCGGCCGTTTTCCCGCCATCCGGTTCACCGCGCACGCGATCGACAAGACCGGCGAGGGGTACCGCCTCACCGGAAAACTCGAGATCCGGGGCAAGACGCGGGACCACGTGATCGACCTTCGCGCAGAGGAACTCGGTGACTCCTGGCGAATGTCTACCGAATCCACCGTCCGCCAGTCGGATTACGGCATCAAGCCGTTTTCGCTGCTGATGGGGTCGGTCCAAGTCGCCGACGACGTCGAGGTGTCATTTACCGCGGTTCACGCCCAAGACGGTTGAGCGCCCCTCACGGCTGCGTCGGCTGGTGCGGCGCTGATTCGTCCACCCGCTCACTGGCGTCGCCGGGAATGTGCTCAAGCACCCGGGTCAGGTAAGTCCGCCGCCCATCGGGACCCGGTCGGTTTTCGGGGGGAGCGTCTTGCGGTTCTTCCGGTGCGTTTGGCTCGGCAACGGATTCGCCGGCGGGTGCCGGCGCCTGGGGAGTTGGCGGCACGACCGCCGGGGGCGGCACCACGACCGGCGCGACGACACCCTGGGCGATATGCGGCGTCGACGCATGTTGCTCGTGTTTTTGCGGAGCAGGCTCGCTGTCCGGGGCGAGCTGAATGCCCAGCGCCACGGACAGCGAGCAGACAAAGGTGATCGCACCGGCAGCCAGAGCCGTCACTGCCCCGGCGTAGGACAATTGCCGCGGCCGCGCGGGCGCCGCGACGGGCTCGCTGTGGTGCGCCACCAAGTGTTCGTCGGTGAAGTCTGTGCTGCGGGCCGCGGACAGCGCCACGCCCCGCGCGATGGTCACCTGTGCCATCGTCTGCGCGAAAACCGGCACCGGCAGCGTCTTTTCGAGATGCCACGAGAACCCGTTGACGTCGTCGTCGGCACCGACCACGACGACGCCTCCGGGCTGCCAGCCGTTGCGATCGAACATGCCGGTCAGCCAGCGCGTCAGGCCGTCGAAGCCGCCGCGCACGTGCTTGATCGCCGTCTGGGTCTCGCCCTCATGGGTGTCGACCATGACAACGGTTGTCCAGTCATGGTCGACGACGCAGACCGCGATCTGCTCGTAACCGATGACGGGCGCAATGGCCCGCGCCAGGGTCTCGACCGCCTCGAGCAGCCGCACCGGGACAACGTTGTGGAATCCGACGTCGGTCAATGCCTCCAACAGCAGTGCAGCCTGAGCAGCCGCCTCGTCATTCCAGGTCACTCCGATCAGCCGCAGGTGGTGATCGCCCGCGGCCGCCAGCGCTTCGACCCGCAGCACCTCGTCAGCCACTTGCTCTGCGGTACTTACGGCGCGCACTCCGCGGCCCGCGTGCAGCGCCAATTCCTGGTGGTCCAGGATCGTGCCGTCTGCGCCGTGTCCTTCAGCGAGCACCCACCCGACCGAGGTCGGCGTCACTGATACCCCAAGTAGCGTGTCCAAAGTTTCGTACCCCAATCGGTCCCGGGCCCCGACACCCTCAGGGCACCAGCGCGCACCATAAAACCGCTGGTTGCGGTGGTTCCTGAGAGCCGGACCAGACCCGAGATAGCGTGTCTCCATCGGCTTGCTTCGTGCAGCCTACGCGGTCAATGCAAGCCCGGGTGCGCCGGCTCAATATCGGTGGCGAACTCACAGACGAAGCGCAGCGACGCGGCACGCCGCGGGCGCGGCGGCTCGATAACGTTGCGTCTAGTGCGGAAAAAGCTATTCCGCGATTGGCGTCGACGCTTACCGAGGACGCCTCCCGCCCCCCGGGTCCAAGCACTCAAGTGGTGCTGCTGCCTGGCGTTTCCGGCGCAGCGCCGGTGCGACGGTTGCGTGTCAGCGTGGTCGACCTTTGCGGCGCGCTATATCCCAGCCGGGAAATTTAGCGGATTAAAAGCGATGCAAAAACGAGACACGTTCGCGCCCCGATCGACATTTGACCTATTCACACGGTAAATTCCTGCCTGAGACCACGATCACATACGACAAGGGGCGCAGGTATGACAGATGTGAGCGAGAAGGCCCGGGCCTGGGGGCGCCGGCTTCTAGTCGGTGCGGCGGCGGCTGTCACGCTGCCAGGGCTGATCGGCCTTGCCGGCGGAGCGGCGACCGCGGGGGCGTTTTCGCGCCCGGGCCTGCCCGTCGAATATCTGCAGGTGCCCTCGCCGTCGATGGGCCGCAGTATCAAGGTCCAGTTCCAGAGCGGCGGAAACGGCTCGCCCGCGGTGTACCTGCTCGACGGGTTGCGCGCCCAAGACGACTACAACGGCTGGGACATCAACACCCCCGCGTTCGAGTGGTACTACCAGTCGGGTCTCTCGATCATCATGCCGGTCGGTGGGCAGTCCAGCTTCTACACCAACTGGTACCAACCTGCCTGCGGCAAGGCCGGCTGCTCGACCTACAAGTGGGAGACCTTCGTGACCAGCGAGCTGCCGCAGTGGCTGTCCTCCAACAAGAGCGTCAAGCCCACGGGCAGCGCGGCGGTCGGTATCTCGATGTCCGGCTCGGCGGCCATGATCCTCGCCGCCTACCACCCGGACCAGTTCATATACGCCGCTTCCCTGTCGGCGCTGATGGACCCCTCGCAGCGGGATGGGCCCGTCGCTGATCGGCTTGGCGATGGGTGACGCCGGCGGTTACAAGGCCGGCGACATGTGGGGCCCGTCGAGCGACCCCGCCTGGCAGCGCAACGACCCCACCGTGCAGATTCCCAAGCTGGTCTCCAACAACACCCGGCTGTGGGTCTACTGCGGTAACGGCACCCCGTCGGAGCTGGGTGGGGCCAACATGCCGGCCGAGTTCCTGGAGAACTTCGTGCGCAGCAGCAACCTGAAGTTCCAGGACGCCTACAACGCGGCCGGCGGCCACAACGCCGTGTTCCACTTCGACCAGAACGGCACGCACAGCTGGGAGTACTGGGGAGCACAGCTCAACGCCATGAAGCCCGACCTGCAAAGCCACCTGGGCGCCTCTGGGAACGGCTGATCACCCTCTCGGCCTGCCCCCGGGGTTGCTACTGCGCCTGACGACAACGCCGTCAGGCGCAGTGGTGCGTTAGCAGGGCGTTTCAGCGGGCGACCGCTCACCTGTTCCCGGTGACCTGCTCGGTGATATCGACCCACGTGGTTGTGTCGTGGCGGTGATCGGTCATGTTCCGGCACTGACCGTAGATGCGTAGGACGCCCAGGCTCGGCTCATCTTCCTGGCGATAAATGATCACTGTGACGCCGTCCTTGGACAGCGTCTTGGCGAACGGGTGGTTGTTGGGTGGTAGGCCCTCGGCCCAACCATGGCCGATGAGCGTCGCTCCGACCCCGGGGAGGTAGGTATCGGCCCGGGTCGCGGGGGGCAGGGCGAAGGTCAGGTAGATCGCGCCCTGATACGGCGGGTTGTCGCGGTCCTTGCAGGACATCAACACATAACCCGCCGACGCCGTCCGGAGCCCGGTGAGGGCGACGATCTGTTTTGCCGACTCGACCACCTGGGCCCGGGACTGGTCATCGTTGATCGGATCGGTGGGATGATCGAGGACGTCAGCGGGTGTCGAGTGAAAACGGTCTATCACCAGAAAAGCCCCGCCGAGCAGCAGCGACACCGCCAGCGTGGCGGCAATCAGCGGGCGGGTCCCCTTCAGCGGCAACCGCTCTCCGCGGTTGCCGCCGATCTCGCGGGGGCGGGGATTCTCAGCAATACCAGACATCAGCAAACTCAGGCTAACTCCGATGGAGCGAACGGCGGAGGCTCGAAGTTCCGAGTCGGCCGATCCGGCCGACCGGGGCCCGAAGTCAGGCCAGAATCATGGCCATGCCCGGTAGCACTCGACCATGGCACCGCCGCGCCCCGGTTGCCGCGGGCGGCGCTGCGGTGGTCGTCGCGGCGTTGGTCGTCGTTGCGGCGGTGGTGGCACCACAGGCGCGGGCGGATCGTCTGAGCCCGCTGACCGAGCTGGTCGACGCCGCCGCGCAGCGGTTGCAAATCGCCGAGCCGGTGGCCGCCTTCAAGTGGAGCACCCATGGCGCCGTTGAAGACCCCGCCCGCGTTCAGCAAGAACTTGCAAATTTGAGTGCCGACGCCATCGGCCAGCGCGTCGACCCGGCTTACGTCACCCGCGTTTTCGATGACCAGATCAACGCCACCGCGGCCATCGAGTACAGCCGGTTCGCGGACTGGAAGCTGAACCCGGACAGCGCGCCGGCCGGTTCGCCGGACCTGTCGGCGTCACGGTCCTCGATCGACACTCTCAACCAGACGATGCTGGCCCAGTTCGTGGGCAGCTGGGACTTGTTGCAGTCACCGGGATGCGCCGTGCAACTCGACGCTGCGAGGAGTGCCGTCATCCGAGCCCGCCAACTGGACGGTCTTTATCAACGGGCTCTCTCGGCGGCGACCCGGACGTATTGCCAGCGATAATTTAATTTTCTCTCACCGATTTCTAAAGTTCTCAATTGCCGCGCGATTAGGGCATTTCCCCAGCTGGATGGCATATCTCGCGGCATTTTCAAATGGGTAACGCTTTGGACACGCCCGCCGAAATTCTGGGCATGAGAAATTTCCGCAAGCCTTTCGCCAAGGCCGCGGTGGTGGGCGGGTTCATTGCAGCTTCGCTCGCTTTGCCCACGGGCGTGGCCGGTGCCGTCGCCGGTCCCAACTGGGACACCATCGCCCAGTGCGAATCCGGCGGGAACTGGCATGCCAACACCGGGAACGGCTTCTACGGTGGCCTGCAATTCAAGCCGGACACGTGGGCTCGATACGGCGGTGTGGGCAACCCGGCGGCAGCATCCAGGGAGCAGCAAATCGCTGTTGCCAACCGGGTTTTCACCCAGGAGGGTGTCGAGCCGTGGCCGAAGTGCGGCGCCGACTCGGGCCTTCCGATCGGGTGGTATTCGCATCCGGCACAGGGCATCAAGGAGATCATCAACGGGATCATTCAGGCGGCCATCCCGCACGGATGATGGGCCGCGTGTGGTCTATGACGCGGTGCCGGCATGTGCTTGGATCAGGCCATGGAAGGTTCGGCGACGGTCCATATGGCGGCACCCGCGGACAAGATCTGGAATCTGATTGCAGATGTCCGCAATACCGGAAAGTTCTCCCCGGAAGTCTTTGAGGCCGAGTGGCTGGGTGGTGCGACAGGCCCGGCCCTCGGCGCCAAATTCCGGGGCCACGTTCGGCGGAATGAAATTGGGCCGGTGTATTGGACGACGTGCAAGGTCACCGCGTGCGAACCCGGTCGCGAATTCGGATTCGCGGTTCTGCTGGGCGACAGGGCGGTGAACAACTGGCACTACCGGTTGGCACCCGCCGACGGTGGCACCGACGTGACCGAGTCGTTTCACCTCAACCCGGCACCGTGGCTCGGCGTGTATTGGTTGTTGGGCGGCTTTCTGCGCAAGCGCCGCAACATCCGTGATATGACCAAGACGCTGAACCGCATCAAAGATGTGGTCGAGACGAGCTGAGGCAACGTGAAGTCGGTCTTCATCACCGGCGCGGGCAGTGGCATGGGCCGCGAGGGGGCAAAGCTCTTCCACGCCAAGGGGTGGCGAGTGGGCGCGGTGGACCGCAACGACGAGGGCCTGAAGACGCTGCAGGACGAGCTCGGTGAGCGATCGGCTGTGGATCCGCGTCGTTGATGTGACCGACAAGGCCGCCCTGGACGGTGCCCTGGCCGACTTCTGTGCCGGCAACGCCGGCGGCGGGCTCGACATGATGTGGAACAACGCCGGGATCGGCGAAACCGGCTGGTTCGAGGACGTGCCGTATGAGGCCACCATGCGCCTCGTCGACGTCAACTACAAAGCGGTGCTGACCGGCGCCTACGGCGCGCTGCCCTACCTCAAGAGGACGCCCGGCAGTCTGATGTTTTCCACGTCGTCGTCGTCGGGGACTTACGGCATGCCGCGCCTGGCGGTCTATTCGTCGACCAAACACGCGGTGAAGGGCTTGACCGAGGCGCTGAGCGTGGAGTGGCAACGGCACGGGGTGCGGGTCGCCGACGTGCTACCCGGTCTGATCGACACCGCCATCCTCACCACGACCACCAACCACTCCGACGATGGTGGGGCGCCGATGACGGCCGACGAGCTGCGGGCCACCGCGCCCAAAAAGGGCATGCTGCGGCTGATGCCCGCGAGCAGCGTCGCCGAGGCCGCATGGCAGGCCTACCACCATCCGAAGCGGCTCCACTGGTACGTGCCCAAGAGCATTCGAGTGATCGACCTGGTCAAGGGGCTCAGCCCGGAATTCGTGCGCGGGCGCATCCTCAAATCCCTGCCCGCGATGATGCCGAAGCGGCAGTGAGGAGGCGACCGATGCCGAACCGGATGCTCGCAGTTGGTTTCGTCTTAGCCGTGGCCGGCGGTGTCGCGGGGTGCGCGGGAACCCAGACAACGCCCCTTCGGGCCGCCCGCCTGACGATCGCCGGCACCACTCACATGGCGCGTCCCCCCGCGTGCAGCCAGGAGCAGTCCTACCGGACGATCGACATCCGCGACCACGACGGCTCGGTTGAGGCCGTGGTGCTGCTCAGTGGCTACCGGGCCATCCCTCAGTGGGTGAAGATTCGCAACGTCGACGGCTTCACCGGCAGCTTCTGGGAAGGCGGGGTGGGCGACGCGCGTGCCGACGTCACCAAGGAGGCGTACACCATCAGCGGTAGCGCCTACGGCATCAACAGCAGCGACCCCAACAAAGTGGTGATGACCGACTTCAAGATCGTCGCCGATTGCTGACCCGCTCTTGAGCGCGGCCTACGCTTGGTGACGATCCCCTGAGCGATGGAGGACCGGTGAAGGAAAGATTGCACTGGTTGGCGATGCACGGATTCATCCGGGGCCTCGCGTCGATCGGGCCTGCGGCGGGGAGAGGCGCTGGCCAGGTTGATCGCCGATCCCGCGGTGGCCGCTGACCCGGTGCCGCTACTACGACGAACTTCGGGCCGAGGGCCCGCTGGTGAAGGGCCGGTTCAACTATCTGACCACCGACCACGCGGTCGCCCACGAGCTGTTGCGCTCCGACGACTTCCGGGTACTGGTGTTCGGGTCCAACCTGCCGGCACCGCTGAGATGGCTCGAGCGCCGCACTCGCGACGACCTGCTGCATCCGCTGCGCGCGCCCTCATTGTTGGCCGTCGAGCCGCCGGACCACACCCGCTACCGCAAGATGGTGTCGGCGGTGTTCACTCCCCGGGCGGTGGCCGCGTTGCGCGATCGGGTCGAGCAGACCGCGGTCGAGCTGCTCGATCAGCTGGCCGGGCAGCCCGGGGTGGTCGACATCGTTGGGCGGTACTGTTCGCAACTTCCCGTCGCCATCATCAGCGAAATCCTCGGCGTGCCCGAGCGGGATCGGCGGCGCGTCCTGGAGTTCGGTGAGCTGGCCGCGCCGAGCCTGGACATCGGGTTGCCCTGGCGCCAGTACCGGAGCGTGCAAGAGGGTCTCGCCGGATTCAGCGCCTGGCTCGGCGGCCACCTTGGGCAATTGCGTCGCGCGCCGAGCGACAACCTGATGAGCCAATTGATCCAGATGTCCGAAAGTGGCTCTGGCGACACCTATCTCACGGAGGACGAGCTGCAGGCGATCGCGGGGCTGGTCTTGGCCGCCGGCTTCGAAACCACGGTGAACCTGTTGGGCAACGGTATTCGCCTGCTGTTGGATGCGCCCCAGCACCTGGACGCGCTGTCCCGGCGACCCGAGCTGTGGCCCAACGCCGTCGAAGAGATTTTGCGGTTGGAGTCGCCGGTGCAGCTGACCGCGCGGTTGGCGATCAAGGACGTCGAGGTGGCCGGAAGGCGGCTCAAGCAAGGTGATTTAGTGCTGGTGTACCTGGCCGCCGCCAACCGGGACCCGTCGGTGTTCCCCGACCCGCACCGCTTCGACATCGAACGGCCCAATGCCGGAAAGCATCTGGCGTTCTCCGGGGGCCGCCACTTCTGTCTGGGCGCCGCCCTGGCGCGCGCCGAGGGCGAAGTTGGGCTGCGCACGTTCTTTGAGCGATTCCCCGAGGCGCGCGCCGCGGGTACCGGAAGCAGGCGTGACACGCGGGTGCTGCGGGGCTGGTCGTCGCTGCCCGTGGTGCTGGGACCGGCGCGATCGATGGCCGCGCTCGACGGCTAGGTGGTTGACACCCGTCCGGCAACGGGGTTTATTGACCGCTATGACACAGGTTTCTGCGATTGCGGTCGATGATGTCGTACTCGGGCTATGGCAGGCACTTTCGCGGCGCGATTGGGATGCGGTCAAGACGTTCCTGGCAAAGGACTGCCTCTACGTCGACATGCCGGTCCCGGCGTTGTCGGCGCGCGGGCCGGACGACATCGTCAAACGGCTCAAGATGGGGCTCGAGCCGCTGGCGGGCTATGAGAACCACGACGGTGTGTTGGTGTCCAACGGCCCCGACGCCCTCTATGAGCACTCGGAGACTTGGACTTTCGCGACGGGCGAGCAAGGCGTGCTGAGGTTCGTCACCGTGCACAAAGTGGTCGACGGCAAGGTCACGGTCTGGAAAGACTATTGGGACATGAACAGCCTGGTTGCCTTCGCTCCCCCGAACCACTTCGAGAACCTGGCGAATGCCGACACGAGCTGGGTTTTTGACGCGTCAGCCTTGGTCTGATTCAAGCGGTGACACACCTGCTTCCGCGTCAGTTTCCCCGACCGTCAGCGCACCCGGCGAATAGTACCGCTGTCATTGGTGACCGCACGCCAGAATCTGCTAGCCAGCCTGCCGGTCAGTCCCTGGCGTCAGGCTCGGGGGTGTCACCGTCCCAGTCGATCCATTCAGGGAGCGGGGTCCGGGCATGTTCCCACGAATTGATGCCTCGAATCCTGGCTGCGCGCCTCTTCTTGACCAGTTCGGATTGCTGCGGTTGCGTCGTGATTGACGGATGCCCACTACCGCCATGACTACTACGGCAGTCGCCAGCCACGCGATGAGCAGCACTTTGAGCAGGGTCAGCCACATCGTATCCGCCGGTGCCCGTCAGGTCCCGGGACAGGCACTGTCCAAAGCCGTTAAGTCGCTGTGGAATTGCTTGCTCAGGTCAGCGTATGGTTGCGTCCACGGTGGCGGGGTATTGGGGTTGGCCGGCACTGAGGTATCGGACCGGACCTGTTTCACGAGGCCGACCATGTCGTTAGCTTCATCTGCCAAGCGGCGAGCATGGGTGGCTAGATTCGGAGCTTTGACGCGGGCGGCATAGCCCTGCATCTCATTGGCCCAGTTCTGATAGTCGCTGATGCTGGCTTCTTTGCCTTCTTCCGGGTCGAATGCGCTAGCAAAGCTAGCTCATCCGATCCCACCTGCGCGAGTTTATGCCGCGGAGCTGTATGGACGCTAATCGCGGCTGCCTGTGCGCCCCGCACCTCGGCGGGCGCGTGTCGTCGCACGGACGCGGTCAGATGAGTGGCGGAACTACGCCCGTCAGTGGTTTCGTTCTGCGTTCAGGGGCCTGGGATCTGCCCGCTACGACTCGGCAAGCCGCTTGAGGTTCTTCAACGTCCGCGACAGCGTGCGGCCCACCTGACGCGCGGCGATCCGGTCCGCGATGTACGCAAGGATTCCGCCGGGCGCCTGATACGACAACCGGAACGTCACCTTCGTTCGGCCGTTGCTCGCATCGCGCAGCCGGATCCTGCCCCGCACGGTGACACCGGTGATGCCGACCCAGGCCACGTCGCGGTCGTCGTCGAATTCGACCACCTCGATTAGGCCGCCAACCGGCACCGAGCCGATCTTCCAGTGCACGGTGTAGCGGGCGCCGACGCCGCGATGCACGTCGTTCGACGGCTCCCATCGCTCCAGGTTCGACATGAAGGACGGGTAGCAGTCCGGGTCGCCGACGATCTTCCATACCGCGCCCCGGTCCGTGTTGATGACGCACCGGCGTTCGACTCGCATCAGCCGATCACCGGGAATCGCCGTTCGGCGCCCAGCCGGTCGACGCCGCTTTGCAGGCTGGCCAGCACCTTGTCGTGCACGGCCTGGTCGTCACCGTCGGCGTCGATCGGCTCCTGCACCTCGATCACCACCTTCGTGGGCAGGGGGATGTGACCCGCCAGGTCGCTGATGT
Organism: uncultured Actinomycetota bacterium; assembly: GCA_963800315.1. Taxonomy (GTDB): domain Bacteria; phylum Actinomycetota; class Actinomycetes; order Mycobacteriales; family Mycobacteriaceae; genus Mycobacterium. The sequence continues at coordinate 515,763 of CAWDAS010000013.1, read as the reverse complement.
TGAGGCCCCATGGCAGCGCCAGCGATATCGGGATGCTCTTGAGCCGCAGCAGCTTATCGGCCATCAGTAGCTTGGCCAGCCACTGCCCGCGGTTGAGAAACAACGCGCTTTCCTGGCCGCCCACGCTGGCCACGGGGACGATCGGCACGCCGGTCTCGCGGGCCAGCCGCACGTAGCCCATGCGGCCGCCGAAGTCGACCTTGTGGCGTTCCCACGACGGACGGAACACCTCGTAGTCGCCGCCGGGATAGACCAGCAGCGCTGCTCCGGATTCCAGTGCGAGCCGGGCATTTTCGGGGTTCGCGGCGACGGTGCCGAACTTGCGCAACCAGCCCAGCGGTGGTGCGGAGACGACGAGGTTGTGGGCCAGCTGGTAGAACGGCCGCTCGACGCCGAAGTAGGAGCAGAACGCAAGGGTGAACACGAACGTGTCCGGGGGCACGTTGCCGCCGCTGTGGTTGCCGACCAGCAGCACGGGCCCGTCGGCGGGGATCCGGTCCAGGCCCCGCACGTCGGCCCTGAAGTAGAACGAGGCCAGCAGCCACGTCCCCGGCAGCTGGTCGCGGATGTAGTCCGGGTCGCGCTGGTCCAGGTCGGCTTTGGGGACCCACGAGGCGACGCGCTCGCGAGCCCACTCCAAGGCGTCCCCCACCGTCGGCATAACCGCCGGTATACCCCGGTGTCGCCAGGGGTCAAACGCGATAGAGGCGGGCGGCATTGTCGCGGGCGATCAGGTCGACCACCCGGATCGCGTCGCTTTCAGACCAGTCGCCGCCGTCGACGAATTCGCTGAGCACTCGGTGGATACCCTTGCGCCACAACGCCGCGCCGAGAAAGTGCAGTTCCGCGGGGCCGAATCCGTCCGACGAGTACAGGATCTTGCCGAACGGCGCCATCTCCAGCAGCCGCGCGATGAACGCCGGCGCTCGGGCTCCCAGATGATTCACGCTCAATCCGCCGTCCACGTACACGTGGTTGAACGCCTGCGCCAAATACCCGGCCTCACGCTCGTACGGATAACAATGCAGCAGCACGATCGGGGTGCTGCCGGACCGCCGGAGGAAGTCCAGCAGCAGCAGCGGATTGGCCTTGTGCAGATCGCAGTCCCGATCGCCGAAGCCGACGTGGAATTGCAGCGGCTTGCCAAGCCGCAGCGCCTGATGCAACCCGAAACGCAGCAGGACCCGGTCCTGCAACCGGGTGCCGCCGCGGTCGCGCCACCGGGCGGCGGCCTCGGCGACCTGCGCCGCCGACGGCTCGCTCAGGTCGCCGTCGAACCCGCCCCGGTAGGCCAGTACCGACTTGGTGCCCACCGCGGTGGCCGCACGCCCGCGCAGGATCTCCTGGAAGGCCGTCGCGTAATCGCCGGGCGCCCGGGCCGCCTGCTCGGCCACCTGTTCGAGACGGACGACCTCGTGAGCCCGGTTGCCGGACAGCTCGGCCACGTCGCCGAGGCCGGCGATGTCGCCGTCGATTCCGGTGTCCACCAGCCAGTCGCTCACGCCGGCGGCCGGCAGGAATAGGCGGGCCAGTTCTTGCTCGCTGAACTGGCTGCGACGCTCCCAATAAAGTTGTGGCTCAACATGTCTGGGCAGGCCCAGAATGGGGGCGCAGTGAGCGCGGATGGCGAAGCCGAGTTGTGAGTCGAAGCCGGAGTCCGCAATCGGATCGGTGTTGGCCTCGTTGAGTGCGTTCTCGAACCGTCCCCGGTCCCCCGCCGCCAACCAACAGCCGTGCACGTGCTGATCGATCAGCGCAATTCCGCCGATGTGCCGCGCCAGGCCGGAGTCAGACACCATGGCAAGCCCGGTCACACGCTCCAGGCCATGCGGAACTTGTCCGCCAGCTGCTCGGCGTCGAGGGCGCCGTAGCGCATCTGCTCCAGCCGGCGGACGGCGACCACCATGTCGACCGCCGCGTCGCCCAGGATGCCCCGCAGCAGCGCGGAATCGTCGAGGTCGGCGATCACGTCTTCCTGCGCCTCGGCCAGGCGCACGACACCGGCGCGGTCGCGGTCGGAATCGGACAGCAGTGCCGGGTCGACCGTGATCTCCGGCGGCAGTACGGCTTGGCTTTTGATCCCGTCGAGGGCCAGGCCCAGGATCGCCGCCGTTGCCAGGTAGGTATTCGCCGAGGCATCGACGATCTTCACTTCGACGTTGCCGCCGTACGGGCTGGCGGGCCCGCCCTTGATGAACCGCACCGCCGCCTCACGATTCTCGGTGCCCCAGCACGCGTATGCGCCGGCCCAGTTGCCCGGCCGCATCCGCAAGCCGGACACGATGGATCCGCACAGAACGCCCTGCGCCTGTGTCAGCCCGCGCACCACCCCCGCCACCGCGCTCTCCCCCGCGGGGGTCATGCCCGCCGCGCCCGTGCCGCCGGTAAACAGCGGTCCCTCGGGCATCGTCAGCGAAAAGTGTTGGTGAGCACCGGATCCGACGCTGCCGGCGAATGGCGTCGGCGAGAAACTGGTGCGCAGCCCGTGGCGGCGGGCCACCCGGCCGATGATGAGCCGCATCAGCACCAGTTGGTCGGAGGCGGCCACCGGCGGCTGCGGCGCCAGCGAGATCTCGAACTGGTTGGCGCCGTACTCGGGGTGGAATTGCTCGATCGCGACGCCGGCCGCGGTGGCCGAAACATTGACATCATGGACGAACGCCTCGTGCTCGAGGACGCCGGCGAGACCGTACTGCGCCCACAGCACCGACGGCAGTCGGTCACCGGCCGGGTCGACCAGCAGGAATTCGATTTCGTGGCCGATCGCGGCCTCGATGCCGGCGTCGGTGAGCGCGGCTTCGACCCGCCGCAGCGTGCCCCGGCTGCACGCCGCAACGGGCGTACCGTCCTGCTCGAAGAATCCGGCGGGCGCCCAGGCCAACCCGTCGCCGACGATGCGCAAAGCCGACATGTCGATGCGCAGGCGCTGATCGCCGACGACGCCGACGTCGTCGGTGAAGGCGATGCCGCTCTGGTCGATGGCGAAGGCGTGCCAGGAGGGGCTGGCGCCCAGGCCGGGCTCGGCGAACGTGTTCGTGCGCCGGATCGGGACCGTCTTGGCCAGGGTGAGCCCGGCGGGGTTCACGACGGTGCCGATGACGGTGTCGACGCCCTCCGCCTCCAGCTGGGCTATCGCCGCGGCGGCCAGGGGGGTGCCCGTCATGGCGGCCAGCCCGCAGCGTGCACCGGCCCGGTCACGGGACCCAGCGGCGATGTCACGCGGTAGCGGCTAGGCGCGGCTGGGCAAGGTCAGCTTGCAGGCCTGGCCGATGTCCAGGGTCCGCAACACCCGTCCCATGCCGATCCACAGCGCGCAGGAGATGGCCAGGTCCGCGAGCAACTCGTCGGAGAACTGTTCGGCGCAGCGCTTCCAGAAGTCTTCGTCGTCGCGCAGCGCGGTGTGCTCGGTGGCGAAGCGGTGCGCGAACTCGGCCGCCAGCCGCTCCTGTTCGCTGTAGCCGGGCCAGGTGCGCCATTCCGGCGCGTGCTCGTACAACTCCTCGTCAACGCCGGCCGCCGGCCCGTCGGCGTCGCGGGTGTTGACGCAGACGATGCACTCGTTGTTGTGGGCGATCACCGCGCGGGCCAGTTCGCGGGTGCGCAGCGGCAGCCGGTTCTTGGTGTAGACCGCCTGGCTGAAGCCACCCAGCGCGCCACCGAGGTCAGGAGACTTGGCGAACCAGCCGGCGATGTCGTCGTCGGCGAATGTTCCGATTCGGCTCATGGCGTGTGATGCTACGCCGGCGCCGCGGTTGTTGGAGCAGAAGTGCTAGCCGCCGGCGGTAACGCCGGCCTGCGGGATACCCGTCGGCGGCCGCTCGTCATCCCAATCGCGTTGAGCGAGAACTCGATGCGCGACGCGCTCGAGCGCCTCTTGCACCTGGCGGCGGTCCGGCCGGCCCGCGAAGCCCGGTGAGCGGGCCAACTTGTCGACGAGCCAGGCCAGCAGCAGCGAGTGCACGTAACCGACTTGCTGGGCCCCGGCGGGCGTCAGCCACAATTCGTCGCCGTCGCGCCGCGCGTAACCGGCCGCGACCAGGTGCGAAAAGGTGGGTTCGAGGACCTCGAACGGCAGCCGCAGGTAGTTGGCTATGTCGGTGAGCCGGGCCGTCCCATAGATCTGCGTGTAGCGGTTAATCCGCAGAACTCCCCACAGCCCGGCGACGTCGAGCCGGCAATCGGCTCGCATGGCGATGCTGCGCAGCCGCATACCGGGCTCGCCGCGCAACATGCGCGCGATCGCGTTCTCCAGCATCTGTTCCGGCGTTTCGGTGGTCGGCATCCCGAACGCGTCGCCGAGATCGACTGTGCTGTCGTGGATATCGCGCAACGGCACCTCGCGCAGGAACATCGCCAGCACGAAACCGACCAGGGCGACGGGCGCCGCCCACAGGAACACCTGGGTGAGCGACTCGGCGTACGCCGCCACGATGGGCGCGGCCACGTCGTGGGGCTGCCGGTGCAGGGCGCCCGGGGAACTGACCGCGCTGGCCGGCGCGCCGCTGGCAGCCAGAGCCGGGCCCATCCTGCTGTTGAGGAAGTTCACGAAAAGCGAGCCGAATATGGCTGCGCCGAACGAACTTCCGATGGTGCGAAAGAACGTCACACCGGAGGTGGCGACCCCCAGGTCCTCGAAATTCGAGGTGTTCTGCACGATGAGGACGAGCACCTGCATGGACAGTCCGATGCCGGCGCCCAGGACGAGCAGGTACACCGACTGCAGCAGCGCCGACGTGGAAGGGTCCATCCGCGACATCAGGAAAAACGCCAGGGCCATCAGGGCGGTGCCGGCCACCGGAAAGATTTTGTAGCGGCCGGTCCGGCCGACAATGGTGCCGCTGCCCGTCGAGGTGAGCAGCATCCCCACGACCATGGGCAGCGTGCGCAGGCCCGAGGTGGTTGCCGAGACGCCATCCACGTACTGCATATACGTCGGCAGGAACGTCATCGCGCCCAACATGGCGAAGCCGACGACGAAGGACAGCACGCAGCACACGGTGAACACCGGACTGCCGAACAAGCGGATCGGCAGGATCGGTTCGGCGGCACGGCGTTCCACGGCCACGAAGACGGCGAGTGCCGCCACGGCGGCGACGAACAGCCCGATGATCGTGGGCGATCCCCACGGATAGAGGGTGCCGCCCCAACTGGTGGCCAGGGTCAGCCCGGCTGCGCCGAGACCGATGAACGTCATTCCGGCGTAGTCGATGACCGGCTTGGTCGCCGACCTCAGCGCCGGAATCGCCGCCGCCGCCACGAAGATGACCACCACGGAGACCGGCACATTGACCCAAAACGCCCACCGCCAGGTCAGATAGTCGGTGAAGTACCCGCCCAGCAGCGGCCCGACGACCGTCGTGACACCGAAGACCGCGCCCAGAATGCCCTGGTAGCGGCCCCGTTCCCGGAGTGGGACCACCTCGCCGATCAGCGCGCTCGCCGTGACCGTGATTCCGCCGCCGCCGATCCCCTGCAGGGCGCGCGACCCCACCAGCATGGCCATCGAATGGGCCAGCCCGCACGACACCGATCCGACGACGAAGAACACCACCGCGGCCTGGAACACCCGCTTGCGGCCGAACAGATCCCCGAGCTTGCCGGCCAGCGCGGTGACGATCGTCGACGCCAGCAGGTAGCTGGTGACAACCCAGGACTGACGGCCGGCGTCGCCCAGGTCGGCGACGATCGTCGGCAGCGCGGTGGCAACGATCGTCTGGTCCAGCGCCGCGAGCAGCATGCCCAGCACGACCGCCACGAAGATGAGGTTGCGGCGTTGCGGGCTGATCGGCGCGCTGCCGGGCGGGGCGTCCGTCGATGAACTGGCTCGAACTGCTGTCGGGCTCGTCATGCCTGCCTTCCGTCGGCGACCGTTGCTAACGGGTGCCCAGGGTTAACGAAAGGCAATCTAACTGCTGCAGCAAGGCGGTCCGGCGGGGCAGTGAGGTCGGCCGCCGGGCCTAACCGACGCTTAGCTCGGCGGACGGGAGACGCACTGCGCCGAGTAGAGCTCCACGCCGAGCTTGTCCATCAGCTCCAGCTGGGTCTCCAGGTAGTCGATGTGCTTTTCCTCGTCGGCCACGATCTCTTCCAGCAGGTTGGCACTGGTGCTGTCCTGCTTTTCCCGGCACATGATGATGCCCGGCTTGAGCCGGTCCATCACCTCGTATTCGATGGCCAGGTCGGCCTCGAATTGCTCGCGCAGCGTCTGCCCGATGCGGAGCGAGAAGATGCGCTGGTAGTTGGGCAACCCGTCGAGCAGCAGAATGCGATCGGTGATCGCTTCGGCGTGTCGCATTTCGTCGAATGACTCCGCGCGGGTGTGCTCGGCCACCTCGGTGAACCCCCAGTTGTCCTGCATCTTGGAATGCAAGAAGTACTGGTTGATGGCGGTGAGCTCGCTGGTCAACTGCTCGTTGAGCAGGCGCAGAACATCTGGATCACCTTGCATGATCACTCCTCGGCGTGTGAAGACAGTCGCGTCCAAGCACGGCAGGTGAGCTGGGCTGGTGCCCACCGCACCGGGCTGTACTGGCACTTTGCCATGCCAGCCTGGAATCTTCCAGCAAGGTATGGCTGCGCTCAGTGCGTGGCGCGCGTCGCCAGAGTGACCCAGACCTCAGCAAGTAAGGTTAGACTCCACTAAACAACTTAGGTTAGACTCCACTAATATGCGACGCGTTCGGTTGGCACCTTCACCGGGACTCCCGATGACCCGGGATCTCGTGTGCCAGGACGAATTGTCTTCGCCTGGGAAAGCTTTCGACGACGGGAATGTTGCCGGCGTGCGGGGGGTGTGCTGATGTACGTATGCCTGTGTGTCGGGGCCACCAACCAGACCGTGTCGGACATAGTGGCGCAGGGTGCGTCCACCTCCAAAGAGGTTGCCGCCGCGTGCGGGGCCGGCGGGGACTGCGGGCGCTGCCGGCGCACGCTGCGGGCGATCATCGCGGCCTCAACCAGCTTGGAAGCCGCTAGGGCGCACTAGCGCTTGTTGAAATCCGCCAGGGCCGCGGCGTTGGCCTGTGCGCCCATCAGCTCGGCGAAATGCGCGTTCTCCCGTGCGCTGGCCGCGGCGATCTCCGGGCGGACCGGCTCCATCATGGTGTGCTTGACGGCCATCAGGCTCGAGATGGGCCGGGCGGCAAGGATTTCCGCGTGCCGACGGGCTTGCGGCAGCAGGTCCTCGGGATCGCAGACTCGCCACACCAGGCCCATCCGCAAAGCCTCGTCGGCGTCGATCCATTCCGAGGACATCAACAGCCAGGCGGCGTTTTGCCGGCCGACCAGCTGCGGCAGCAGATACGACGACGCCGCTTCGGGCGCCACGCCCAAGCTGGTGAACGGGCACTTCAGGCGCGCGGTCGACGACATGAACGCCAGGTCGGCGTAGCCGAGGATGGTGGCACCGATGCCCACCCCTACGCCGTTGACGGCGCAAATCAACGGCTTGGGAAAGGCGCTGAGCGCGTCGATCAGCCCGGTGAAGCCGTGCTTTCCGGGCTGGAAACCTGGGTCGGTGATGCGAGCTTGCATCTCCGCGAGGTCGGTGCCGGCGCTGAAGCCGCGGCCCGTGCCGGTCAGCAGCACGACGGCGACCTGCGGATCGTCGGCGGCGGCCAGCAGCGCTTCGGCCGTGGCGTCGTAGAGGGCTTCGTTGAATGCGTTCAGCGCCTCCGGCCGGTTCAACGTGAGGGTGCGCACCCGGTTTTCGTCATCGATCTGCAGCGTCACGGCTGCAGCCTAACGAGTTCAGCCGTTGCTGTAGACGCGGGTCGGGGCGATCAGCACCACGGCGCGGCGCTCCGCCGCCATCACCCGGTCGTACTCGTCCCAGTCGTCGTGGCTGCCCCCGGCGGCGGTGAAGACCTCGCGGAGCAGCAGCCGCAGCCGATCGGCGTCCGCCAGCCACGGCGGCGCGTCGTCCGGACCGGCCAGCTCCGCGCGGCCCTCCACGGTCGCCCACTGCCACCCGCTGCGGAAGGTGACGGCCAGCTGCGGCCGTGCCCGCAGGTTGGCCAGCTTGACCTTGCCGTAGGTGGTAAAGCCCAGAACGGGCTGACCACCGGAGGGGTGCGCCAGCAGGCCGACGTTGACCAGCGACGCCTGCACCGTTCCGTCGGCGCGAATGGTGGACACCACCGCCAGGCCGTTTTCCGCCTCCGCCAGCGCCACGGCGTCGCGCAGTGTCGTCATGTCGATTCCTCACTCACCGAACGGTGTCGCGAAGACGTAGCGACTGGTCGGCACCGTGTCGATGTTCTCGTTGGCTCCGAAGGCCGATGTGCTGGCGACCATCCGGCCGAGCCGGTGCTGCAGGTCGTTGTCGTCGGCGGCGCCGAAGAACGCCTTGAGATCGGTGATGGCCTCCGCGGGGAACAACTCTTCGACGATGCCCGCGATTCCCGGTGCGTCCGTGGTGAGGGCTCGGACCACCCAGTTCTGGGTGTAGCCGAAGATTGATTGCGTCTCGATCGCCACCGCGGTGTGGTGGCGCTGCCACCGGGTCAGCCAAGTGTCCTGGTCCATGTCGGCTGGACGGCGCAGCAGCGCGATGTTGGCCAAACCCGGTGTGGGAGCTCCGGGTTGGCCCGCCGGCGCGGGCAGCGGAACCGACTCGGTCACCAGGTACGCGCCCAGCTGCTCGCATTGCTTGGCCAGGATGTCGAGCGCCGCGGTCATCTGGTCGCCGTAGCACTGCTGGGTCCACATGCTCACCACCGCGGCAACCGGCGGATCCAGCGTCGTCAGCGTCATCAGTGACTGACGCACCGCGTCATCGCGGACGTTGACCGCGAGCCCGGGCAGACCCAGCTCCAGCAGCGCATCGGCGACCGGACCACGCTGACGAACGCACCACTCTTCGTCCGCATCGGCACGCATCAGCACGGCAATGACCTTCTCCATACGGCGAACCTACTTGACCGGCCGCACCTGGTGTTCCCGGCTGATCAATGTGCCGATGGTCCGAGCCAGCTTCCGGTAGGACTCGTCGCGACCGCTCGACGAACGAAAAACCAACCCAATCCGCCGCCCCGGGCGGGGCGCGGCGAACTGCGCGAGCCCGAGCCGGCTTCTCGTCGCCTCGACGGGCACCGCGCTCTGCGGAATCAGCGTCACACCCAGGCCGCCGGTCACGCATTGCACCGCGGTCGCCAGCGATGCCGCCCGGGTGTTGGCCAGCTCGGCCCGCACGCCCGCCTTGTGGCAGACGTCGAGCGCTTGATCGCGCAAACAGTGGCCCTCGTCCAGCAACAGCAGCGGCAGCTCGGCCAGCGCCGTCGCCGGCACCCGACGTTTGCCCGACAACGGGTGCCCGGGGGGCAGCGCGAGGACGAAATCCTCGTCATAGATGGGGATCGCCGTGAGTCCGACGGCAGCGGCGGGCAGGGCGATCAGGGCGGCATCCAATGCCCCTTCGCGCAGCACCGTGAGCAGTCGTTCGGTTTGATCCTCCACCACCCGCAACGTCAGCTCGGGCACTTGCTCGGCGAGCCCGGCCAGCACGGTCGGCAGCACGTAGGGCGCTACGGTGGGAATCAGCCCCAGGCGCATGTCGGCCCGCAGTGGATCGGATGACCCCGCGGCCGCGGCGGCGAATTCGTCCACCGCCTCGATGACGGCCTGGGCGCGCGGCAGCAGCTCCGCCCCCTCCGTCGTCAGGAACACCCGCCGCGTCGACCGCTCGACGAGCTGGGTGCCGAGGCCGGCCTCGAGCGCCGCGAGCGCCTGCGACAACGTCGATTGACTGACACCGAGAGTGGTTGCGGCACCGCTGAATTGCCGCCGCTCGGCAACCGCCACAAACGCCCGGAGCCCGGCGATGGTCGGCTGATAACTCTTATCGGGCATGCCTATTAGTGTAGTGGGAAATATCACCTTTACTTCAAACCGGCCCCGCGGCAGTATGGTGGCAGCACGCTAATCTTGAGTAAATCCAGATAAAAGGAGCGACATGCCTTTGCTGACGATCGGCGACCAGTTCCCCGACTACCAGCTCACCGCGTTGATCGCCGGCGATCTGTCCAAGGTCGACGCCAAGCAACCTGGCGACTACTTCGCCACCATCACCAACGAGGACCACCCCGGCAAGTGGCGCGTGGTGTTCTTCTGGCCCAAGGACTTCACCTTCGTGTGCCCGACCGAGATCGCCGCGTTCGGCAAGCTCAACGACGAGTTCGCGGACCGCGACGCCCAGGTCCTGGGTGTCTCGATCGACAGCGAGTTCGTGCACTTCAACTGGCGCGCACAGCACGACGACCTGAAGAAGTTGCCGTTCCCGATGCTTTCCGACATCAAGCGGGAACTTGTGCCTGGCCACCGGCGTGCTCAACGACGACGGCGTCGCCGACCGGGTGACCTTCCTGGTGGACCCGAACAACGAGATCCAATTCGTCTCGGCGACAGCCGGTTCCGTGGGCCGCAACGTCGAGGAGGTGCTGCGGGTGCTGGACGCGCTGCAATCCGACGAGCTGTGCGCTTGCAACTGGCGCAAGGGCGACCCGACACTGGACGCAGCCGAGCTGCTCAAGGCCTCCGCGTAATCGGAGAGCCCGAAAGGAAGGCGAAATGAGCGTCGAGAACCTCAAGGAAGCCCTGCCTGAGTACGCCAAGGACCTCAAGCTCAACCTGGGGTCGATCACCCGCAGCACCGAGCTGAACGAGGAACAGCTGTGGGGCACCCTGCTGGCCTGTGCGGCCGCGACGCGGAATACGCAGGTGCTCAGCGAGATTGGTGCCGAAGCGGCCGACATCCTGTCCGCCGAGGCGTATCACGCGGCGCTGGGAGCGGCATCGATCATGGCCATGAACAACGTGTTTTACCGTGGCCGTGGCTTTCTCGGGGGCCAATACGACGATCTGCGTGCCGGATTGCGGATGAACATCATCGCCAATCCGGGCGTGGAGAAGGCGACCTTCGAACTCTGGTGCTTCGCGGTGTCGTCGATCAATGGGTGCCCCGATTGCGTGGCCTCCCATGAGCACACGCTGCGCGAAGCGGGGGTGAGCCGGGAGACCGTGCAGGAGGCATTGAAGGCCGCGGCGATCGTTTCCGGCGTGGCACAAGCGATGGTCGCCTCCCAGACACTGGCTGGTGTCGGCTGATCGCCTGGATCGAACACGCGATCTGGTGGCAGGTCTATCCTTTGGGGTTCGTCGGCGCGCACCCCACAGCCGAGTCAGCGGAGCCGCCGCAGCCCGGTGAACACCGGTTGCGGCGGCTCGTTGACTGGTTCGACCACGCCATCGAGCTGGGGGCATCGGGCGTCGCACTGGGCCCGATCTTCGCCTCGCGCACCCACGGGTACGACACCACCGACCACTACCGGATCGATCCGCGCCTTGGCGACGACGGTGACTTCGACTACCTCGTTGCCGAAGCGCGCCGCCGCGGGCTGCGCATCCTGCTCGACGGTGTGTTCAATCACGTCGGCGTGGACTTCCCGCGCTATCGCGAGGCTGGACACGACGCCGGTGCCGCGCGCTGGTTTCGTGGACGCCCGGGCAGTTTTCACACGTTCGAGGGCCACTCCGAGCTGATCACCCTCAACCACGACCACCCCGAGGTAATCGACTACACCGTCGACGTGATGGCCCACTGGTTGGGGCGCGGCGCCGACGGCTGGCGCCTGGACGCGGCGTACACGGTGCCGCAACAATTCTGGGCGTCGACCCTGCCCCGGGTGCGGCAGCGGTACCCGGAGGCCTGGTTCGTCGGCGAGCTGATCCACGGCGACTACGCCGCAGTGGTGGAGGCGGCCACGTTCGACTCGGCGACCCAATACGAGTTGTGGAAGGCGATCTGGAGCAGCCTCAACGATGGCAACTTTTTCGAGCTGGACTGGGCGCTGCAGCGCCACAACGCATTTCTGACCCGCTTCGCCCCCCTGACTTTCATCGGCAATCACGACGTCACGCGCATCGCCAGCCAGCTCACCAACGCCAAGCACCTGGCGCACGCGCTGGTGCTCCTGCTGACCGTCGGCGGCGTGCCCAGCGTGTACGCCGGCGACGAGCTCGGGTTCCGCGGTGTCAAGGAAGAAAGATACGGCGGTGACGACGCGGTGCGGCCCGAGTTCGCTTCTCCCCCAAAGCCTTTGGATGCCTTCGGCGCCGATGTGTGGGCATTGCACCAGTACCTCGTCGGACTGCGTCGCCGCCATCCATGGCTGCACACAGCGTCGACCACCGCGTTGCGGCTGGACAACCGGCGTTACGTCTACGAGGCCCGCAACGGGGAGAATGCCCTGCTGGTGGCGCTCAACATCGGCGACGAGCCGCTGCGCCTGGCGCTGTCGGAGGTGGGCGCCGAGCGCGCCCAGGTGATCGGCGGATCGGCCGCACCGCCGCAAGACGTCGTGGACGAAGTGGTCGTCGAGGCCGACGGCTGGCGGATCCTGAGCCCGGTCTAGGGATCCGTCAGGCGGGACAGGGTCAACTCGTCCTGCCGGCCGTCGTAGTACTTGTCGAGCAGCGCGAGGAAATCCTCGTTGTCGCCGGTAGCGCGGGCGAACAGCGTCATCGACGAACACAGTTTGAGGTCGTCGGGCGAGCCGAAGATCTCCCCGATCGACCGTCCTTGCACCTCGTTGACCAGCTGGGTGCACTCGTGCAATCGCGGGCCGAGGACGTGGTGGTGCAGATAGGCGCCGGCCTCCTCGAGCGAGGAGATGCCGTAACGGGCCGCCATCGGGCTACTGCCCAGGCCGCGCAGTTGCGGAAAGATGAACCACATCCAGTGACTGCGCTTTCGTCCGGCGCGCAACTCCGCGACGACGTGGGGATACACCGCAGCCTGCGCCTCCAGGAAGCGATTCAGATCGAAGGGGTCGCTTGCTGATTCCATACGACTACGGTTGCACACATGGCGGTCCAACGACGGCTACCCCGGGTGCGCGACCTGGCGCCGTTGATCCAGTTCAAGAGGCCGGAGTTCGACCGCACCAAACGCCGGCTGGATGCCGCGCTGACCATCCAGGATCTGCGGCGCATCGCCAAACGGCGCACGCCCAGGGCCGCGTTCGACTACACCGACGGCGCCGCCGAGGGCGAGCTGTCCATCGCGCGCGCCCGACAGGCCTTCCGCGACATCGAGTTTCACCCGACAATCCTGCGCGACGTCACCAATGTGTGCGCGGGATGGAATGTGCTGGGCCAGCCGGTGGTGCTGCCGTTCGGGATCGCACCGACCGGCTTCACCCGCCTCATGCACACCGAGGGCGAGATCGCCGGCGCACGCGCGGCGGCCAGGGCCGGGATCCCGTTTGCGCTGTCCACGCTCGGCACCACCGCGATCGAGGATTTGGTGGCCGCTGTACCGCAGGGACGCAAGTGGTTTCAGCTGTACATGTGGAGGGATCGGGAGCGCTCGATGGCGCTGGTGCAGCGGGCGGCCGACGCGGGATTCGACACGCTGCTGGTCACCGTCGACGTTCCGGTCGCCGGCGCGCGGTTGCGCGATGCCCGCAACGGGATGTCGATCCCGCCGTCGCTGACACTGCGAACCGTGCTCGACGCGCTGCCGCACCCGCGCTGGTGGTTCGACCTGCTGACCACCGAACCGTTGTCGTTTGCGTCGCTGGATCGCTGGTCGGGCACCGTCGGCGAGTACCTGAACACCATGTTCGACCCCAGCGTCACCTTCGACGATCTGGCGTTCATCAAGGCCCGCTGGCCCGGCAAGCTGGTCGTGAAGGGTATCCAGACGCTCGACGACGCTCGTGCCGTCGTCGAGCGCGGCGTCGACGGCATCGTGTTGTCCAATCACGGTGGCCGGCAATTGGACCGGGCGCCGGTGCCGTTCCACCTGTTGCCCACGGTGGCCCGTGAGCTGGGCGAGCACACCGAGATCCTGCTCGATACGGGCATCATGTCCGGAGCCGACATCGTGGCGGCGATCGCGCTGGGCGCCCGGTGCACGCTGGTCGGCAGGGCCTACCTCTACGGGCTGATGGCCGGCGGTGAGGCGGGGGTCCACCGCGCCATCGAGATCCTGGAGGGTGAAGTGCTCCGCACGATGGCGCTGCTCGGCGTGACGTGCCTGGAGGAGCTTTCGCCCAAGCATGTGACGCAACTGCGGCGACTGGGGCCCGATCCGACGGCGTGACGGCTACTGCAGGCGCGCGCCGTCGCCCGCACCGGCGAGATTGCCGCCATGGCTGTGATCAGCAGCCCGGGTACGACCATGGCGGCAATCTCGGTGCCGCCAGTGACGGCTACTGCAGGCGCGCGACCTGTTCGGTGCGGTTGCGCACCAGGTCGTTGTAGGCCTGGCCGGGTCCCACGTAGTGCCAGAGCTGTGGCGGATAGTGGGCGACGTACATGGTGCGGCGCCCACCCGCGCCGGTCGGCCGGGGCGAGGCATGCATCAGATCTTGGATGTGGACGGTGACGTCACCGGGCGCCGTGTCGATGCTCACCACCGGTACCTGCTGGAGCCGCTGCTCCCACCGGTAATGAATGGCCTGGCCGTGGCTGCCGGGAACCACCTGCAGATTGCCGGTCGAGGAGTCCGAGCCGGTGAGTTGAATGCCGACGCTGAGCGTGGGGCACATGATGGCGTGCCCACCCATGCCGCAGTCCTGGTGCCAGGGAATGTTGGATAGCCCGCTGGTATTTCCCGGCACTTTGAGCAACACCGCGGTACCTTCCATCCGGTCGGGCGCCGCGCGCAAAGTGGGGTTGATGAGCGTCCCGAGCCTGCGCACCCGGGGGTCGTTTTCCAGGGCGGCCAGAACCGGCGAGCGCAACGTCGCGTAAACCAATCGGCACAGGACGTCGCTGCCGTCCTCGGCGCTGACCCACCAGGACCGGTCGTCCCCGGGACGGGCTTCGGCCGCGAGGCGGTCGATCTCGCGGTTGGCCTCGCGCATCTCGTCGGCACCAAAAACCGCCTTGACGTGCAGGTAGCCCATCGTTTGCAACTGCGCCGCCAGCTCGGCGTCGCCGGCATCGAGCGTGAACGTGGCGAGTGGGTCGCGCCCCTGCAGATCCGCCCTCGCCGGATCGTAGGGTGGCACGCCGGCATGGAGGTAGCGCAGGATCGGGTCCCAGTCGGCCAGCTGCTCGAATCCTCCCCGCTCGAAGGCGAGGTCGTCGCTGAGCAGCAGGTTGATGACGGTGCGGAATTGGCCGACCATGTCGTCCCAGGCCGGTCGGGACAGGCGCACGACGACGTCGCCGTCGCCCCGGCCCTCATCGACGCGGATCGTGGGGCCGTCGACGGCATAGGTGACCGCGTCGTTGTCGACGAGGAACGTGATCGCGCCGGTGGGCGCGAGGTCTCTGGCCGCGGACTCGAGGATGTTCGGGTCGAGGGAGGGCGAGACGGGATGTGTCAGGGACACGGGCCGATTATCGAAAAACGTTCGTACTGATCGCAAGGGCCGTTGGTCGCGGGAACAAACCGGCCGCCAGCTGGGTTAAGCCGAGCAGACTCAACTTTTTGGAGGATTGAGGATCGATGGCTGAAGCCAAATCAGTGCCGGTGCTGTTTGTCACCGACACCATCGTGCTGCCCGGAATGGTCGTGCCGATCGCGCTCGACGACGCCGCGCGGGCGGCGATCGACGCTGCTCAGGCGAGTGACTCGGGGCAGCTGCTGATCGCGCCCCGGCTCGAGGACCGCTACCCGTCCCACGGGGTGATCGCGAAGATCTTGCAGGTCGGCCGCATCGCCGGGGGCGGCACCGCCGCCGTCGTGCGCGGTGAGCGCAGGGCGCAGATCGGGGCGGGGGCATCCGGACCCGGGGCGGCGCTGTGGGTGGAGGTGACCGAGGTCACCGAGGCCGAGGCCACCGACGAAGCCAAGGCCCTGGCGGCCGAATACAAGAAGCTGCTGCTGGCCATGCTGCAGCGGCGCGAGGCCTGGCAGATCGTCGACTACGTCAACAGCCTCACCGACCCGTCGGCGCTGGCGGACACCTCCGGGTATGCGTCGTACCTGACCGATGTGCAGAAGCGGCAACTGCTGGAGACCGTTGATGTCGCCGAGCGGCTGCGGGTGCTGATCGACTGGACCAGCGCCCACCTGGCCGAGGTCGAGGTCAACGACAAGATCGCCGAGGACGTGCGCGAGGGCATGGAGAAGACGCAGAAGGAGTTCCTGCTGCGCCAGCAGCTGGCCGCCATCCGCAAGGAACTGGGCGAGGTGGGACCGGACGGGCCCCGAAGATTAGCCTACCGGGCCCGGGTCGAGGCCGCCGAGCTGCCCGAGAAGGTGCGCGAGGCCGCGCTGCGCGAGGTCGGCAAGCTGGAACGCTCCAGCGACCAGAGCCCGGAAAGCGGCTGGATCCGCACCTGGCTGGACACCGTGCTCGACCTGCCGTGGAACGTGCGGACCGAGGACTCGGCGGACCTGAAGGCAGCGCGCGAGATCCTGGACGCCGACCACCACGGGCTGGACGACGTCAAGGACCGCATCGTCGAATACCTGGCCGTGCGTGCCCGCCGCGCCCAGCGCGGGCTGCAGGTGGTCGGCGGTCGCGGCTCCGGCGCGGTGATGGTGCTGGCCGGTCCCCCCGGCGTCGGCAAGACGTCGCTGGGTGAGAGCGTGGCCCGGGCGCTGGGCCGCAAGTTCGTGCGCGTCGCCCTGGGCGGTGTGCGCGACGAGGCCGAGATCCGCGGGCACCGGCGCACCTACGTGGGTGCGCTGCCGGGCCGGATCGTGCGCGCGATCGGCGAGGCGGGATCGATGAATCCCGTTGTGCTGCTGGACGAGATCGACAAGGTCGGTTCCGACTATCGCGGCGACCCGAGCGCGGCGCTGCTCGAGGTGCTCGACCCGGCGCAGAACCACACGTTCCGCGACCACTACCTGGATCTGGACCTGGACCTGTCCGATGTCGTGTTCCTGGCCACCGCCAACGTGATCGAGAACATCCCCTCGGCCCTGTTGGACCGCATGGAGCTGGTGCCCATCGACGGCTACACCGAAGACGACAAGGTCGCCATCGCCCGCGACTACCTGCTGCCCCGGCAGCGGGAGCGGGCGGCGCTGACCGACGACGAGGTCACCGTCACCGACGCCGCGCTGCGCAAGATCGCCGCCGACTACACCCGCGAGCCGGGGGTGCGGCAGTTCGAACGGCTGCTGGCCAAGGCGCTGCGCAAGGTGACGACGAAGCTGGCGGACGATGCCGAACCGATCACCGTCGACGAACCGGATCTGGTTGAGTATCTGGGCCGCCCGCGGTTCACGCCCGAGTCCGCCGAACGCACGGCGGTGCCCGGCGTGGCCACCGGCCTGGCCGTCACCGGCCTGGGCGGCGACGTGCTCTACATCGAGGCCGGGGCAACCGACGGCGAGCCCGGCCTGCAGCTGACCGGTCAGCTGGGCGACGTGATGAAGGAGTCGGCGCAGATCGCGCTGTCCTACGTGCGCTCGCACGCCGCCGAGTTGGGCGTCGATCCCGCAGCGCTGGACCGGCGCATCCACGTGCACGTGCCCGCCGGCGCGGTGCCCAAGGACGGCCCGTCGGCCGGTGTCACGATGGTGACCGCGCTGGTGTCGATGGCCACCGGGCGTCAGGTGCGCTCCGACGTCGGCATGACCGGCGAGGTCACGCTGAACGGGCGGGTGCTGCCGATCGGCGGGGTGAAGCAGAAGCTGCTGGCCGCCCAACGAGCGGGCCTGTCAACGGTTTTCATTCCGCCGCGCAACGAGCCCGATCTGGATGATGTGCCCGCCGAGGTGCTCGACACGCTGGACGTGCGGCCGATGACCGACGTCGCCGAGATCGTCGCGCAGGCGCTGGAACCGCTGGCGGAGGCCACCGCGGCTGCGGCCTGATTCGACGCGGACCGGGGGCGGCCGGCATCTTGTCAGCCGTGCCGAGCCGCCTCCTGCACCAGCTGCACCCGGGAGGACAGGCCGAGTTTGGTGAAGACGTGCGACAGGTGGGCCTGAACCGTCCGCGGGGAGATGAAAAGCCGCGCGGCAATCTCCTTGTTGCCCAACCCCTCGCACACCAGTCGCACCACATCGAGTTCGGCCGGTGTCAGTGCCGGCCAGCCCGTGTCGGGGCGCAGGCGATTGCCCCGGCCTCGCGTTCCGTAGTTGATCGCGTCGTCGATGCCCATTGCCTCGCCCTCGGCCCAGGCGGACTCGAACTCGTTGGGCAGCAGCGCTTCCCGCAACCTTGCCAGCAGCGATGAGTAGTCTGCCTCGTGAGTCGCGAATCGCACCATTCCGCCGCTGCGCCGGATCGCCGCGGCCGCTCCCAGCAACCGCGCGGCCTCGCCATGGGCACCCCGATCGCCGACGGCGGCGGCCAAACACTCGAGGGCGTCGGGCAGTTGCAGATAGGCCCCGGATTCGGCGATGCAGGCAAGTGCCCGTTGGACGTCACGCTCGGCGTCGCCCGGGCGGCCCTGCGCCAGTGATGTGCGGGCCCGCACCACCAGCCCGTAGGCCATGTGCCAGCCCGCGGTGACCGCCATCGCTTCGTCGGCCCAGGCACGCGCCGTTTCCGAATCGCCCAGGGCTGCGGCCGCCTCGGCGCTGCGGACCCGTTGCCCGGCCGCCAGGATGACCTGCGGACTCATCTGCTGCCACGCCGTTTTGCTGGCGGCGAGAGCCGCCTCTGGGTCCCCCGCCGCCATCTCAGCCGTCACCAGCGCAGAATGGCCGATGCCCTGCATGGAGCCCCCGACGTCGGTCTCGGCGGCGATCGCGGCCTGCGCCGCGGCGCGTGCTTCGCCCACCTGACCGGCGTATGCCAGCGCCGACCCCAGGCCGTGCAGGCAAGCCGGGGCCAGAAACAGGGCCCGCGCCTCCTCCGCCTCAGCGAGCACCTGCCGAAACTGCGCGACCGCGCCAGGGACGTCCCCCTCCATCAGCAGCGCCCAGCCGAGGCCCAGCCGACACTCCCGCGAATCGAATGCGTTGCCGATGGCCGCGGCGATGTCGCGCCCCTGTTCCGCGGCGGCGCGCACCGCGCGGGCGTCCCCGGCGCTGATGGCGGCGTACGCCTGCCAGGCGTAGATCTGGCTGAGCCGCCACAAGTCGCCCAGTTCCCGGGCAAGTTGGCCGGCCTCCTCGAAGCAGGCCCGCGCCTCGGGCCCACTGGCCGAGCTGTAGCCGGCGATCAACCCGTAGGACGTCAGCGTGCGCGCCAGCAGCGCCGGGTCGTCGAGCTCGCGGGCGATCGCCAGGGCGCGCTCCGCCAGCTCCAGGCTGTGGTCGGCCCCGAGCCAGGTGCCCAGAGTCGCGGCATCGGCCAGCGCCCGCGCCCATACCGCCCGGTCGACCGCCGCACCGTCGTCGGGCGACACGTCAGCGAACACGGTGTCGAACCAGGCCTGGCCCTCCCGGATGCGCAGCCGCGAGCGCCACAGCGGCACCAGCGCGGACGCCAGCGTCAGCGCCGGCTCGATATCGTGCGTCTCCAGACACCAGCCCAGCGCGGCGCGCAGGTTGTCCATCTCGACCTCGGCCCGGTCGAGGTGCCTCTCGTAGTCGGTGCGCTGTGGCGCGTCGAGCGCCGTGGCCATCGCGAGGTAGTGGTCCCGGTGGCGGCCCCGCACCGTGTCGGCTTCGCCCGATGCGCCGAGGTGTTCCTGGGCGTACTGGCGGATCGTCTCGAGCAGCCGGTAGCGCGTTCCCAGCCGTCCCTCCTCGGCCACCACCAGCGACTTGTCGACCAGCAGGGTCAGCTGATCGAGGACGTGGAAGCGCTCGGCCTGTCCGCCCGTGCAGACCGAACACGCGGCGTCGAGATCGAATCCACCCGCGAACACGGCGGTGCTGTGGAACAGCGTCCTTTCCTCGTCGGTCAGCAGGGTGTGCGACCAATCGACCGAGGCGTGCAGCGTCTGCTGGCGACGCACGGCCGTCCGGGAGCCGCCGGTCAGCAACCGGAAGCGGTCGTTAAGGCCCGCCACGATCTCGGGCAGCGACAGGGCGCGCACCCGCGCGGCGGCCAGCTCGATGGCGAGCGGAAGGCCGTCGAGGCGCCGGCACAGGTCGCGCACCACGCCGACGTTGTCGTCGGTGACGCGGAAATCCGGCCGCACTCGTCTCGCGCGGTCGGTGAACAGGGCGACGGCGTCGTCGTCGACGGACAGCGACGGGACGCGCCAGCTCACCTCGCCGGCGACCCCGAGGGGCTCACGGCTGGTGGCCAGCACCTTCAGATTCGCGCATCGCCCGAGCAGTTCGGTGATGACCGAGGACGTTGCGTCGAGCAGGTGCTCGCAGTTGTCGACCACCAGCAAGATGGCCCGGTCGCCGATGAACCGCACGACGTTGTCGACGGTGGACAGCCCCGGCTGATCGGGCAGGCCCAGTGTCAGCGCGACGGTCACCGCGATCACGTCCGGATGCGGGATCGGCGCCAGGTCAACGCACCAGGCGCCCCCGGGGAATTCGCCGGCCACCGCCGCGGCCAGTTGCAGCGCCAGCCGGGTCTTGCCCACCCCGCCGGCCCCGGTCAGAGTCAGCAAACGGTTGTCCGACAGGATCTTTCGCAGCTCCGTCAACTCGTTGCGCCGGCCGATGAAGTTGGTCAACTGCGCGGGAAGTGAGCCCGTGGCGGCGTCATCGGTCACCCGCAGCGGCGGGAACTCCACCCCCACGTCCCGATGACACAGCTGCACCACCCGCTCGGGGCGGGGCAGGTCCCGCAACCGGTGGGTGCCGAGGTCGACCAGCCATGCGCCGGCCGGGAGGCCGTCCGCGGCCAGTTCGGCGGCGGCGCCCGACAGCACGGTCTGCCCGCCGTGCGCGAGATCGCGCAGGCGGGCGGCCTTGTTGATCGTGGCTCCGATGTAGTTGCCCTCGTCGCGCAATTGAACGTCCCCGGTGTGCACCCCGATGCGCACCTGGATCGGCGCCAGTTCGGCGCCGTTGGATGTCCAGGGCGCACGCGACGGCATCGGCGGCGCTGGTGAAGGCCACGACAAAGCTGTCGCCCTCGCCCTGCTCGACCGGCCGCACGCCACCGATGTTCGGCGACGATCCGACTCAGCGCGCGATCGAGCCGCGCGACCGCGTCGGCCATGTCGTCCGGAGCGGTTTGCCACAGCCGCGTCGAGCCCTCGACGTCGGCGAGCAGCAGCGTCACTGTCCCGTGGGCAACACCTCGGCCACGCTCACGTCGCTTTCGTCGATTTCGCTCATGCTAGCCAGCATGTGGCGCACCGCCACCGCAATTCATCAGCCGAATTGCTGATCCCGACGCGCTGTCATCCCGTCCGGTCGGTTAGGCCATTCGGCCGATGCTCCGGCCGTCGTCGCGCCCGGATAGTCGACGCCGACCCGACTACCAGGAGCACCGCCATGACCACGCACGCTTTGCCCACCATCAGAGAGCTGGAACTGCCCACCATCGCCTACGACGCCGCCGACACCATCGACGATGTCCATCAGGCGATCCGGCGCGCCCATGAGCGCGGGCCCTTCGCGCAGGGCCCGTTGGGCCCCGAGATCCTCAGCTACGACCTGGTCCGGACCGTGCTGCGCGATTCCCGCTTCACCATGCCCCGCGGCCTGGCCCTTGCCGTGCAGGGCATCACGTCAGGACCGGTGTGGGACCGGGTCTGCCGGCTGATCATCAGCCTGGACGGTGCCGAGCACCACCGGCTGCGCCGCCTCGTGTCACCGGCCTTCACGCCGCGCGCGGCCGCGCGGCTGCGGCAGGCGTGCGCCGACGTCATCACCGGGTTGATCGCGCCGTACCGCGACGCGGGCCGCTGCGACATCGTCGCCGACATCGCCCGGCCCTACCCGGTGCCGATCATCTGCGCCCTGCTCGGCGCGCCGCGCGCCGACTGGCAGCTGTTCGCCGGCTGGGCCGATCACATCGGCCACGCCTTCGGCGGGGAGGTCGCCCACCACGAGACGGCGATCCTGACCGCTTGGCACGAGTTCGACGCATACCTGCGGGAGCTGATCGCGCGGCGCCGCCGGCGCCTGTCCGACGATCTGATCTCCGACCTGATCCGGGCGGAGGACGAAGGTGACCGGCTCACCCACGAGGAGCTCGTCAACCTGGCCCTCATCCTGCTCAACGGCGGAACCGACACCACGCGCAATCAGTTGGCCGCCGCCGTGCAGGCGTTCTGCGACCATCCCGACCAGTGGGAGCTGCTCGCCGCACACCCCGAGCTGGCCGCACGCGCCGTCGAAGAGACGATGCGCCACTCACCGGTGATCCTGAAGACCCTGCGCATACCCGTCGAGGACGTGTGCCTGGGGGGCGTCGTGATACCGGCCGGCACACCGGTTTTCGCCAACACGGCCGCGGCCAACCGGGACCCCGCCGTCTACGACGCACCCGACCGGCTGGACCTCACGCGCCCTGCCCCGCCCGCGATGCTGACCTTAGGTGGCGGCGCGCACTTTTGCCTCGGGGCGCATCTCGCGCGCGTCGAGCTCGCCGAAGCGCTGACCGTGTTGACGCGGACGATCGGCCGTCCGCGCCGCGCCGCCGGAGGTGCGTGGAAGCCGGTGACCGGAATTTCCGGGCCCACCCAGCTCGTCGTCGATTACGGTCCGCGCGCGGCCTGATCCCAAGCCGCGAACGTGACGCTGCCGTCACGTTCGGCGCCGAGCGTGACAGTGGGGTCACGCTCGGCGTTGAATGGATCCGTGGATCTCAAACGGCAGATAGTGCACCGCGTCCAGAAGCTGGTAGTCAACCCGGTAGGCCGGCAGCTGCCGGTCACCATGCTCGAGACCATCGGCCGCAAGATCGGGACAGCCGCGGCGCACCGCCGTCGGCGGGCGCGTGGTGGACAACCAATTCTGGATGGTCTCCGAACACGGCGAGCATTCCGACTACGTCCGCAACATCAAGGCCAACCCGGCCGTCCGGGTGCGCACTCGGCGGGCCAGTGGCGCAACGGGACCGCCCACCTGATGCCCGATGACGACCCGCTGCAGCGGCTGGGCAACCTGCCCCGCCTCAACAGCGCGGTGGTGCGCCTGATGGGCAGCGACCTGCTGACTATTCGGGTCGATCTGGACTGACACCGGCCCATGGCCTACGACGAAGACCTGGCCAACAGGCTCCGCGAACTCCTGGCCTCCGAGCGGGGCGTCGAAGAAAAACGCATGTTCGGCGGTCTCGCGTTTCTGATCAACGGCAACATGTCCGTGGCGGCCAGTGGCCGGGGCGGTCTGCTGGTGCGGGTGCCGCCGCGCGACAGCGACAAGCTAGCCGAACGCGACCACGTCAGCCCCATGGTGATGGCCACCCGGGAAGTCCGCGGCTGGCTGCATGTCGACGCCGCCGGAGTGCAAACCAAACGACAGCTACAAAGTTGGGTCACCCGCGGCGTCGGCTACGCGCGCGCCCTGCCGCCCAAGTGACCGGTGTGGTTTGCCGAGTCAGGCTTCGGGTAAGCGGTGCGTCATGGACGAGCCGAAGCAAACAGTGCGGCGGCTGCTCGAGGTCGCCGGCACCACGTATGCAACCGAAGCCGGCATCAAGATCAAAGACAAGCCGATGCCGCTCTTTCAGCTTCTGGTCGTGTGCATGCTGGCCAGCAAGCCGATCGATGCGGCCATCGCCATGAGCGCCGCCCGCGAGCTGTTCAAGGCAGGCCTGCGCACGCCAAAGGCCGTGCTGGAATCGGATCGGCAAACGATGATCGACGCGTTCGGTCGTGCCCACTACGTGCGGTACGACGAGAGCTCGGCCACCCGGCTGACCGAGATGGCCCGGCTCGTCGATGACGAATACTCCGGCGATCTGCGCGAGCTCGCCGATCGTAGCGAGCACGACATCGCCGCCGCGAAACGTATGCTCAAGAAGTTCAAGGGAATCGGCGACACCGGCGCCGACATCTACCTGCGTGAGGTACAAGACGTGTGGCCCTGGGTGGGGCCTTACTTCGACGACCGTGCCGCCGCCGCGGCAAAGCAACTGGGTTTGCCGACCGAGGCGGAAAGGTTGGGAGGCCTTGCGCCGCAAGGCAATGCGCAGCTGGCCGCCGCCCTCATCAGGGTGTCGCTCGACGATGATGTGCGCCACCAGGTGACCGGTTGACCGTACGGATCGGCACGTCCGGGTGGTCCTACCACCATTGGGTGGATGTGCTGTACCCACCCGGCCTGCCGTCCGCGCGCCGATTGTCACGCTACGTCGAGGTTTTCGACACCGTCGAACTGAACGCGAGCTTCTATCGGTGGCCGAAGGACGCGACGTTCGCGGCGTGGCGCGATCAGCTGCCGGCGGGCTTCACCATGTCGGTCAAGGCGCATCGGGGGCTCACCCACTATCGCCGGCTGGCCTCGCCCGAACCGTGGATCGAGCGGTTTGCCCGCTGCTGGGATGTGCTGGGTGAGCACCGCGGCGTGCTCCTCGTCCAACTGCACCCCGAACAGCAGCGCGACGACGCGCGCCTGGACTCTTTCCTGCGCAGCATGCCGGCGTCGATCAGGGTGGCCGTCGAGCTGCGACATCCGACGTGGAACGACCCCGCGGTGTACGCGCTGCTCGAACACCACCGCGCCGCCTACGTGGTGATGAGCGGTGCCGGGCTGGTGTGCGTGCCGCGGGCGACCACCGATCTGGTGTACGTCCGCATGCACGGCCCGGATCAGGACGCGATCTATGCCGGCTGCTACTCGAACGATCAGCTGCGGCGGTGGGCCGACCGGCTCGCCGCGTGGAACGACGACGGCAAGGACGTGTGGATGTATTTCAACAATGACCTGGGCGGCCACGCGGTGCGCAACGCGCTGTATTTGCGTGAACTCCTGGGTTAATCGTGGTGCTGGTCGACGGGAGTCCACGCCCCGTCGATGACGTCGGGTGGGCGCTGCGCCTGGAAGCGCTCCCGCTCGGCGCGGCGGCGTTTGATCCGCAGCCGGCCGTCCGTCGGCATGGTGACCAGTTCGTCGCAAGTCAGGTAGTAAACGTCGTCGACGGCGTCGATCAGGTCGGCGGCGACGCGCCGAGATCCCAGCTCGCGCAACGTCGTCCGGAGCTCGTGGGTGAACCGGATGGTGGTGTCGTGGGCCAGCTCCCGCGAACTGCGGGCACTGGCGGCCAGCCGCTGGGCCAGCGTCGCCGGTGGCGCCGGTTCGGCGGGGGTCGCATCGGCCGTGGCGGCTGCAGCGGCCACCGCCAGCAACATGACCGGGTCGTCACCGAACGTCGGGGTGGACAACTCGGCCTCCCCCGGCCCCCGGTGTCCGATCCGGCCGATGGCGGCATCCACGGCGGCGGCGGTTTGGGGAGACAGCGCGCGGATGCTGGCGAGGTTGCCTTCCCGGGCCAACGCGCACAACGGCGGATCTTCGCGCAGGAGCGCCGCCAACTCGGCGGTCTCTGCTGCGATGCGGGAGCTTTCCATGATCGCGCCCATCCCGGCGACGTGGTGCCCGGCTTGCGTGCGTTCCAGCGCCGCCGTGGTGACGCCGGAATCGATCAGCCACAGCGCGGTCAGGATCCAGCCTTGGTGAATGCGGTCCCGCAGCAGCCGAACCCGAACTTCCAGGCCGGCCTGCGGCAGCGACGCCAGCCCGGCGGCGTCGAGGTGTTCTGCCTCGGCGGCGGCGCTGTAGGCCCGCGTGTCGGACCGGAGATGGCGGAGCAGGGCCAGTGACCGTCCCGCAACGACCGCTTTGGCCAGCGACCCACGCGCTCCCCGTGCCAGTGCCGGCTCACCGAACGGCAGGGGGTCCCTGACCTGGGGCCGGCCGACCAAAGCGTCCCGGGCGACGGCGTGCTGGTCCCAGCCCAGCAGCTGCGTCGCGGCGAGGATGTTGACCGATACCCCGACGTAGGGCCGGTGACCGAAGGCGGCGATGGCCCTGCTCCCCCATTCGTCGCCCACCACACCGCCGAGCGCAAGCATGTGACCCAGCACCCGACCGGCGGTGCGGAGACCACTCAACTGGACGTCCAGCGTGATCGGGGTCAACGGTCCGGGCAGCGCCTCGACGAGGCTGGTCGCGCTGAACACCGGGAATTGCGGGTCGATCCGGTCGTCGAATTCGCCTTCCATGCCCTCCGGGGCGGGGCTGGGCAACTCGTCCGGCGGCTGGGGGCGCGGGAGAACCTCCACGGGAAGCGGCAGTTGACCCCCATGGCTGATCGCGCCGGCGGCATCGAGTCGGCGGCCGACAAGTCCACGCGCGGTGTCGGCGACCGCGTCGAGCGCGTGCCAACCGAACTCGAATGCCCAGTCCTCTTGCACCGCGGCGATATTCATCTCCGGAATGAGCTGGGGCCAGCTGCGGACCCGATGCATCCGGGAGCGCGGGTCAACGGATCGCAGCAGCCGCCATGCGGTGACCACGTTGACGGTGTCCGGGGTGGCGAGGTCCACGACGCCGGTGCGGTCGGAGTTCAGCGACAGCACCAAAAAACGCACCAGATCGTCGACGTGCAACACGCGCATCGGCCGCGGCGAGACCTTGGTGCGCAGCAGGGTGACCGCGGTCCGGCACACCATCCAGTCGAGTTGGCGGCCGACCGGCGGCGCAATCCGGATGACCAGGCTCGGTACCCAGCTGGAGGTCACCAGCGCCTCGGCCGGACGATACACCTCGGGCCGACCCGCGGCCTGCGACACGAACAGCAGCCGGGCACCCGCACGGGTTGCCGCATCGGTCACGTGCGCGACCCCGTCGATGTCGGCGCTGCCGGGGGCGGTTGTGTCGACCGGGGCCAGGTGGACCACCGCATCGGCTTCGTCGGTGAGCTCTTGCAGGACCGGGTCGCGCAGCGACGCGCAAACAAACTCAACGTTGCGGTCCAGGCAGGGGTGCGGGCGCTCAGCAATGCCGCTGACGGTGTGGCCGGCAGCGACCAGTTGGCGTGCAACCAGTCGCCCGAGTGCGCCGGTGGCGTCGGTAACCAGGACCTGCACCTGGGCTCACCTCCCCCAACGTCAGACTAAACAATAGGCAAGTCGGCATGGCCTCCGCGACCGTTACCCTGCGAACGGTGCGTTGACCTGGCCTGATGCCGTCGGCTCGGGTCACTGCAGCGTCGCGTTGCCGTCCGCGGCGACGGCAACCTTGGCGCCACCAATATCTTCACGCACGGACGCGTGCGCCGCGACGCTATCGCCGATCACGGCCAGGGTGCGCGACCCGTCGGGCGTGCGCACAGCCAGGAACACCTTTTCCGGTTGCCCTTCGCGGTCGAACGGCGTCGTCCATGCCTCGACGGTGCCGACGCCCTCCCACTCCACCAGGCCGTCCCGGGTCGGCTCTCGGTCGACCGCCGATTGCGCGTCTTCCCAACGGAATTCGGCCGGTGGCTCGCTGCCGTACACGCCGAAGCTGTGTTTGGTCAGGTAGCCGCCGTTGGCCGTGATCAGGCCGCGCCGGCCGGGATTGGCCGCCAGCAACTCCGCCATGGTGGCAATGGAATGCATGACGTAGTTGCTCCATGGACCGCCCGCGAACGTCAGCCCGCCGGTGACGGTGAGCGGGCGGGTGGCATCGTCGACGCTCAGCCCCAGTTCGGCCGCCGCCACCTGAACGGCGGAGGGAAAGCAGGAGTACAGGTCGACGTAGTCGACATCGTCGATGCTCAGGCCGGCCAGCTCCAGCGCCCGCGCGCCGGCGATCCTGATGGCCGCGGAGCGGTGCAGCTCGTCACGCTCGGCGATGGCGGGGGTGTCGTGCGCGTCGGCGCCGGCGTGCGGATAAATCCAACGCTCGGCGGGGATCTGCAGGCGGGTGGCCTGCTCGACCGAGGTCAGAATCAGCGCGGCGCCCTGGTCGACCATGTTGTTGGAGTTCATCAACTTGGTGTACGGCCAGCTGATCATCCGGTTCCGCGGACCGGGCCGGCCGATTTCCTCGGCGGTCATCGGGGTGCGGATCCACGCGTTCGGATTGTCGACCGCGACCGCGTTGAAGCGTGCCCACAGCTCGCCGATGCGCCGGATGTGATGCTCGATCGACTCGCCCCGGGCAACCCGCAGCGCCTGCTCGAACAGCGGATAGACGTAGGCCGGCCGGTCCAGGTGGATCCTGATCTCCGCGTCGCCGGCCATCGGGACGTCGTCGCCGCTGACCTCGGCCGCCGGGACGGATTCGTCCTGTACCGTCCACACGAGTTTGCCGCCCTTGGCGCGCAGTCCCCTGCGGGTGCGCCAGGTCTCGGCACCGGCCAGCAGCACCACCTGAGCCCGGCCCCGCTGGATGTCCAGGCAGGCCTGGTTGACCAGCGACTGCGGCACGTTGCCGCCGACCGGGCTGTACAACGTGGTGAAGTCGGTCGCGCCGATCCGTTGGCCGAGCAGCAGCCCGGGGTCGCGGTAGTGGGCCGACAGGATGTTCACCACCCGAATCGAATCGACGGCCTCGATGACGCGCGAATCGGCGGCTTGCCGGACCGCGGCGACCATCAGGTCCATCGGTTCGACGGAGGGCGACTCGGGGTCGATTTCGTCGCGATGGTTGACCTGGCCATAGCCGACCAACACCGGTGTCCTGGGGTCCACGGTCATACGACGAATTTAGCGTGGCTATGGATCTGGCGGTCGACGGGCGCTGCCGGCGGGTCAGTCGGCGCCGAACAGGACGCGGTCGGCGATCAGCCGCTGGGTCTGTTCGGGGCTCATCCCCAGCAGCCTTCGGCACACCTCGCCGGTGTCCTGGCCCGGAAGCGGCGCCGGGCGCTGCGGGGCCGGCGGAATGTTGCGAAACGGTGCGGGCCCCGTCTCCGCCGGCAGCGGACGATCGATGAGGGGATGAGTCATGTCGCAGTAGAGCTTTCGCGACCTCAGCTGGGGGTCCTCCAGCACGTCGGGCGGACGGTTCATCGGTCCGGCCGGTATGCCGGCCGCTTGCAGCAGCTCGCTGGCCCGCGCGGGGGTGCGCGTGCGGGTCCAGGCGGACACCAGCTCCACCAATTCGTGTCGGTTGGCCAACCGCGCCTCGCCCGTCGAAAAGCGTGCATCGTCGGCCCATTCGGGGTGGTCGAAAACGGATGCGGCCAGCCACCACTCGTCGTCGGAACGGATCGAGACGACGCACCATTCGTCATCGCCTGCGCACGGACAGACGGCGTGCAGGCTGGTGTCTTCGCGAACCCAGGAAACGCCGGCGGCCAGTGCGGCCTGGGTGACGTACAGCGTGTCGAGCTGGTTGACCACGACCTCGGCCTGCGCGATGTGGACGTTGGCCCCGCCGCCGGTCCGGTCACGATGTATGAGCGCCGCGAGCGCCGCGATGGCGGCGACCCGGCCCACCACGTGATCGGGGAAGATCGTCGTCGCGTCGTAGAAGGCATGCCGTGCCGTGTCGGCCCGGCCGTCGGGGTCGTCGGACGTCCAGAGCCGGGTGACACCGGTGGTGGCGCGGACCAGGGGCCCGTACCCCATGCGGGCGCTCCATGGCCCCTCCTCGCCGAACGCGCTGCTCCCGGCGAGCACGATCCGGGGGTTGATGGCATGCAGTGCGTCGTAGGAAAGCCCGAGTGCGGCAAGCGTTCCCGGCTTGAAGTTGGCGAACACCGCGTCGGCCCCGGCGACCAGCCGGCCGAAGATCTCCTTGCCTTCGACACTGCGCAGATCCAGTCCCAGCGCCAGATGGTTGCGGCGTGTCCAGGCGAAGGACTCGCTCATCGGGTCGCCGACGCGGGCTTGCCGCAGGCCGTCGGGATAGTCGGCGCTTTCGACTTTGATGACCTCGGCGCCGATATCGCCGAACAACCGGCTCAGTTCGCCGCCGGCGACGATGATGCCCAGATCGAGGATGCGCAGCCCCGCAAACGGATAGTCGCCGATTTTGCCCGGTGGCGATGGCACCACCGCCGGATTGCCGAGCCAGCATGGTTGGTCACTTCCGGCGGCGGGCGCCGGCGACCGAAAGCCGGACCGCCGCCCGTCGACGACGAAATATCCGGTGGGCACGGTGGTGCGCACGCCGGGGGCCAGCTCCGCCTCGGTGATGGCGCCCACCGCCCGGAAATGCTCCGAGTCCAGGATCTGCGACGGCGTCAGCACCGCGGCGATCGGCACCCCATGCTGCTGCCCGGCGGTCACCAGGTCCTTCATCGTTTGCTCGGCGAACAGCTGCCGAATCAGCGCGCCGATCTCGGGCCAGGCCGCGAATCGTTCGCCGATCACGTCGTATTTCGGGTCCTGGAAGTCGGCCGGCTCCCCCAGCCAGCGCCGCAGTCCGTGCCACTGCCGCGGCGCCATCACACATAGCCGCACGTAGCCGTCCTTGCACGGGTAGATCGGGTAGGCGTCCTGGTTTTTCGGGCGCCCCCGCCAGCGCCCCGGGCGGCGGACACCGGCCGCGGCCTGCCCGTGCGCCCCGAACGCCGGGTCGAGCGCCATGACGACGGCGTCGAACCGCGAAAAATCGATGTAATCGCCCGCGCCGCAACGCAGCCGGTTGTAGTACGCAACCAGCGCGGCCCACGCCGCCTGCACGGCGGCGGTCGCCGAGGCGATGCCGTCCGGCGGCGGCACGGGGGCGCCGGTGGTGGGGCCGGATCGCGCCAGCGCGCCGCACATCGCATACAGCACCGGATCGGTGGCACTCCACGACGACCGCGGGCCCGACGCACCGAAGTCGGTGACCGAGAGCACCACCAGGTGTGAATAGCGCGCGGCCAGCTCCGCACCCGAGGTCTCGAACGCCGCCGCCTGCCCTACCAGACCGCTTTCCACCACGATGTCGGCGCCGGCGGCGAGGTCAAAAAACCGGTCACAGTCACCGTCGTCGAGTGGGTCCAGCACCACGCTGCGTTTGTTGGCGTTGTGCACCGCGAAATCGATGCTCGCACCGGCCAGCGTTGGCAACGCGTCGCGGCCCGGGCTGCCGCCGGGGAGCTCCACCTTGAGCACGTCGGCACCCAGGTCGGCGAACAGGCGGGTCACTGTGTCGGCGACACCGCTGGACAAATCGAGGACGCGCAGGGTCTCGAGCAACCCGTCAACCATCTGCACACCGTACCCGCCCGCCGTGCCCACCACGCTCGCAAGCCCCTACTCCTCAAATGCCAACGGGGCAAGCTGATTCGGTGCATCACCGGTCGGGTAGGGCGTAACCGTTGGTCGGGGAAGCGGGTGGGGATGGCGTCGGCTATCGTCACAGACCAATCCGCGAGGCCGTACCGGTCGAGACCAGCCGATGGAGGCACCCACCGCATGAGCGCGCACCTGAGCTATGTCGAGGCCGTCGTAGTAGGCGCGTTCCAGGGGGTCACCGAGCTGTTCCCGGTGTCCAGCCTGGGGCATGCGGTGTTGGTGCCGGCGCTGATCGGCGGACGCTGGGCCCGCGACCTCGACGTCACCGCGCCCGAATCGCCCTACCTGGCCTTCATCGTCGGGCTTCATGTGGCCACCGCCGCCGCCCTCTTGGTTTTCTTCTGGCGTGACTGGTTGCGCATCGTGGCGGGATTCTTCTCATCGCTGTGGCATCGCCGGATCCAGACGCCCGACGAGCGGCTGGCCTGGCTGATCGTGGCGGCCACCATCCCGGTCGGTCTGGCCGGGCTGGCCCTTGAACAACTCTTTCGCACCACACTCGGCAAGCCCATCCCGGCGGCGGTCTTCCTACTTCTCAACGGGATCGCCCTGTACGCGGGCGAGGTGCTCCGCCGACAAATCGCACCCGCGCCCGACCAAGACACGGCGTCGGCCGCTGAGGAACCCGCACACACTGGCGAGGCGGTCGACAATCGGCTCTCCCAACTACCCCTGCCACGCGGTGTGCTGATCGGTTCCGCACAGATCCTTGCCCTGTTCCCCGGTATCAGCCGCTCCGGCATCACCATTGTGGCCGGCCTGTGGCGCGGCCTATCGCATGAAGATGCCGCCCGCTTCTCTTTCTTGCTGGCGACACCAATCATCTTGGCCGCCGGGGTACACAAGATTCCCGATCTATTCGGGCCTCTCGGAACCGGGATCCACGGCCAAGTTTTAGTGGGCAGTATCGCCTCGTTCGTCAGCGCGTACCTTGCTGTGCGCTATCTCACCCGGTACTTCCAAACCCGCACCCTCACACCTTTCGCCATCTACTGCGCCTTGGCCGGCGGCGCCAGCCTGGCGTGGCTTGCCCTGCACTGATCAACGCCAGCGGTCAGACCCGCTGTCTAGCAATGGGTTCGAACCGACGGCATCTCGAATATCACTGAGCGTCGGTATTTTCGCCTACCACCTAGAGCCGCATGCCGTTCACCGCGATGCCGGCTATCGCCGAATTCCGGATGGGCACAACACAAGCCCTTACACGATTTCGCCTGAGATCGCCTCTTTGACTCGGTAACCAAAGGGCAACTCCTTGATATCGGTTTGCGCAACAACGTAGGTGTACCAGGGGCAGTGCGCCATCATCTACGGAGCAATGCGCGGCGTCTCAACCGCAGAGGATGGCCGAATGTTCTGTCGCTTTTGCCGTGTGGCCGGTGCGCTCGCGGGAGTCACTCTGCTGATCTTGTCGACGGATAACGCGCCCGCGCGGGCCGTCGACCCCGCTCCGGTGATGAGCTCGAATTTGTTAGTCAATCCCGACGCCGAGTTCGGCGACCCGTCATTGTCGGGATACAGTTCGGTGACGGTGCCGGGCTGGACCGTGACCGGCACACCGACCGTGATCAAATACGGCACCCTGCGCCGTCTGCCGTGGCCTCTCGGGTCGCCGGGCCCAACTTTGCCGGCGTTCCTAGGGTTTCCGCGCCCTCAGAACGGGCCCCCGGACGGCGCCGTACAGTTCTTCGGCGGTGGAAATGTGGCCACCGCCTCACTCACGCAAACCGTCGATCTGTCCGGTGCGGCGCCCCAAATCAACACCGGCACCGTGCCCTACAGGCTGAGCGGATGGCTCGGAGGTTTCCTAGAAGACCCGTCCGCAGCATCGGTGACCGTTACTTTCCTGGCGGCTGACCAGTCGCAGCTGGGCACGGGCAAGATCGGGCCGGTGGGCGTGCTAAAACGCCGGTTGAAAACCGTACTGCTCCAACGCGAAACCTCTGGGATGATTCCCGCGGGTACCCGCAGCGCACGAGTGGTGGTGACACTCAAAGACAGCAACCCGGTAATCGGCAACTACAACAATGCTTACGCCGACAACATTTCGTTCACTGTCGGCGCCCCACTGCCTCCCCCACCGCCACCCACACCACCAGCGTCGAAAGTCGGCCCTCTCGACCACGTTTTCATGATCTATTTAGAGAACCATGGCGTGAAAGACATCGTCGGCAGCCGCAACGCGCCGTACATCAACGGCCTCATCAACAACTACGGATACGGCTCGAACTACTTCGCCCAAACCCATCCCAGCCTTCCGAACTACTACCCGATCCTTGGCGGATCCGACTTCGGCTTCAACTACAACTGCGCGATGGACTGCTTCGACGCACCCAACCTGGCCGACAACATCGAGAGTGCGGGCAAGGGGTGGGCCGCCTACGAGCAATCCATGCCCGCCCCATGTTTCACGCAGTCCGCGGGTCCCTACACCCCCGGCGAACTACCATTTCTCGCCTTCCACGACATCGTCTCCAACCCGGCTCGCTGCCAGGCACACGTGCTGCCACTGCAGCGGATGGCCACCGATCTCGCCTCGACCGCCACCACCCCGAACTACGTCTGGTTCGCTGCAGACGAAAACCACAACATGGAAGGCCCTGTCAACATCGCCTTCATACTCAGCTTGCTCACGAATCATCAATACAACATCAAGGCAGGCGACCAGTTCCTCGCGGACACACTACCCACGATCCTGAACTCGCCCGCATTCCAAACGCAGCGCAGCGCCATCTTCATCACGTGGGACGAGGACTACGACAACCTGTCACTAGGCATCGGCAACGAAGGCAACCACGTCCCCATGATCGTCATCCCATCACCGAACTCCGGTATGCGCCAAGGCCACATCGTTGCCACCAACTACAACAGCCACTACAGCCTGCTGCGCACCATCGAGGACTCCCTTCAACTTCCCCCACTGACGAACAACGACAAATACGCTCAACCGATGAATGAATACTGGTCGTAGCTTGGGCTAGAGCGGCGTACGTCGGTAGCGCAGTTGTTCCACTCTGATGTTGCCGAAAGTCTCTGTGCGGCATGCGCCGTCGAGCCACCAGCCGTCGCGTTCATAGAACCGCCGAGCGTTGACGTTCCCGTCCAGCATCCACAGCACAGCTTGCGTCAGGCCAACTAGGCGTAGCCGCTTCCGGGCAGCGGTCATGAGCAAACGCCCAACGCCGGTGCGCAGATATGCGGGATCGACGTACATCGCCGTCAGCTCACCGCAATTCGGTAAGTCGATGTCGCGGCACAGACCTGTGGTAGCCAGGCCGCAGATCGTCGAATCGTCGACCGCGACCAGAGTCGACGGCATCTGCAGCCCCCTGCGGCCGAACGTGTATCGGCTCGCCCAGATTTCAGGCTTGAGACTGTCGAGGTATTCCTGGGCGATAAGTCCCCGGTATGCCGACTGCCACGACCGCACGTGTACGCGGGCCACGTCGTCGGCATCTGCTGGGACGGCCGCCCGCACCCCGGTCATCGTTGCAGTATCTACCGGGGCTATTTGCGCAGCATCGCTTCGAGTGCTGTGCTTACCGAATTGCCTAGTTGACACCCGTCGACGATCTGAAGGGACGGACATGGCAGACACGGCATCCATCGGCGTGAAGATCCGCGGCAAGGTCATCGTGATCACCGGCGGCGCCCGGGGAATCGGGTTGGCCACCGCGACCGCGTTACACAACCTCGGCGCCAAGGTCGCGATCGGCGACATCGACGAGGTCCGGGTGAAGGAGTCCGGCGCCGAGCTGGGCCTCGACGTCTACGGCAAACTCGATGTCACCGATCGGCATTCGTTCTCGGACTTCCTCGACGAGGTCGAGCGCCGACTGGGGCCGATCGACGTGCTGGTCAACAACGCCGGGCATCATGCCGCTGGGCCGGATCGTCGATGAGCCCGACGCGGTCACCCGTCGCATCCTGGACATCAACGTCTACGGGGTGATCCTGGGCAGCAAGCTGGCCGTGCAGCGCATGGTCCCCCGCGGATCCGGGCACGTCATCAACGTCGCCTCGCTCGCCGGGGAGACGTATATCGCCGGGGCGGCCACCTACTGCGCCAGCAAGCACGCGGTGATCGGCTTCACCGACGCGGCCAGGATCGAATACCGCCGGGACGGCGTGAAGTTCTCGGTGGTCATGCCAACCTTCGTCAACACCGAACTCATCGCCGGCACCTCCGGGGCCAAGGGAATCAAAAACGCCGAGCCCACCGACATCGCTGACGCGGTCGTCGAGCTGGTAGCCCGCCCCAGGCCGCGGGTGCGGGTCACCAAGCTGGCCGGCGCGATCATCGCGTCGCAGAAGTTCATGCCGCGCGCGCTGTCGGAGGGGCTGAACCGCATGCTCGGGGGCGAGCATGTCTTCACCGATGACGTCGACAATGACAAGCGCAAGGCCTACGAGTCCCGGGCTCGCGGCGAAGAGTGACCACCGCCGCAGGGCGCCGTTCACCAGGGCGCGGACAATCGACGGGGTGAGTCTAGAAACCGCGACCACCGCTCCCCTTACCGACGACGAACTCGACCTGATCAATGCCTACTGGCGCGCCGCCAACTATCTGTCGGTCGGCCAGATCTACCTGCTGGACAACCCGCTGCTGACCGAACCGCTGTCGCCCGAACACGTCAAACCGCGGTTGCTCGGACACTGGGGCACCACGCCGGGGCTCAACCTGATCTATGCGCATTTGAACCGGATCATTCGCAACCGCGACGCCAACCTCATCTACGTGACCGGGCCTGGCCACGGCGGGCCCGCGCTGGTCGCCAATGCCTACCTGGAAGGCACCTACAGCGAGGTCTACACCGGCATCGAAGAAGATGCCGAGGGGCTGCGAAAGCTGTTCCGCCAGTTCTCCTTTCCCGGCGGTATCCCCAGCCACGTAGCGGCCCAGACGCCGGGCTCCATCCATGAGGGCGGAGAACTCGGCTATGCGCTGGTGCATGCCTACGGCGCGGCATTCGACAATCCGGATCTGGTGGTGGCTTGCGTGGTCGGCGACGGCGAAGCCGAAACGGGACCGCTGGCCGCCAGCTGGCACTCCAACAAATTCCTCAACCCGGCCAGGGACGGCGCGGTGCTGCCCATCTTGGCGCTCAACGGCTATAAGATCGCCAACCCGACTGTGCTGGCCCGCATCCCGCACGACGAGTTGGAGGCGCTGCTGCGCGGCTACGGCTACCGGCCCATCACCGTCGCCGGTGACGACCCGGCCGCGGTGCACCAGCAGCTGGCCGCCGCGCTCGACGACGCCTTCGATGACATTGCGGCCATCCAGAGCGCCGCGCGCGGCGGCAACCAGACGCAGCGACCGGTGTGGCCGATGATCGTGCTGCGCACCCCCAAGGGCTGGACCGGGCCGAAGGTGGTGGACGGCAAGAAGGTCGAGGGCACCTGGCGGGCGCATCAGGTTCCGCTCGCCGAGACGCACGACAACCCCGAACACCGCGCGCTGCTTGAGGAATGGTTGCGCAGCTACCGACCCGAGGAGTTGTTCGACGCGGGCGGCCGCCTGCGTCCCGAGCTGCGGGCGCTGGCGCCCCGAGGTGATCGCCGGATGAGCGCCAACCCGCACGCCAACGGCGGGCTGCTGCTGCACGACCTCGACCTGCCGGACTTCCGCGACTACGCGGTGCCGATGACACGGCCGGCCGCCGAGACCCACGAGGCCACCCGGATGCTGGGCACTTTTCTGCGAGATGTGATTGCCCGCAACTCGGACCGTTTCCGCCTCATGGGGCCCGACGAGACCGCCTCCAACCGGCTCGACGCCGTCTACGGGTCGACCGCCAAGGTGTGGCTCTCCGAGATAGGACCCGACGACGAGCACCTCGCGGCCGACGGCCGGGTGATGGAGGTACTCTCCGAGCACCTGTGCCAGGGCTGGCTGGAAGGCTACCTGCTGACCGGCCGGCACGGCTTCTTCAACTGTTATGAAGCGTTCGTGCACATCGTCGACTCGATGCTCAACCAGCACACGAAATGGCTTGCCATCAGCCGGGAATTGCCGTGGCGGCGGCCGATCGCGTCGCTGAACTACCTACTGAGCTCTCATGTCTGGCGCCAGGACCACAACGGCGCCTCGCATCAGGATCCCGGATTCATCGACTTGGTCGCCAACAAGCGGCCGGAGGTGGTGCGCGTCTATCTCCCGCCGGATGGCAACACGCTGCTGTCGGTCGCCGATCACTGCCTGCGCAGCCGCGACTACGTCAACGTCATCGTCGCCGGAAAGCAGCCCGAGCTGGCCTACCTGGACGTGGACGACGCGATCGCGCACTGCACCCGCGGCCTGGGCATCTGGCCGTGGGCGAGCACGGCCACCGGCGAACCCGATGTTGTGCTGGCCTGCGCCGGGGACGTCCCGACGCTGGAGACCCTGGCCGCCGCCGACATCCTGCGGCGCGAACTGCCCGAGCTGGCCGTTCGGGTGGTCAACGTCGTCGACCTGATGCGGCTGCAGCCGGAATCCGAGCATCCCCATGGCTTGCCGGACCGGGAGTTCGACGCGCTGTTCACCCCCGACAAGCCGGTCATCTTCGCCTATCACGGCTATCCCTGGCTGATCCATCGGCTCACCTATCGCCGCACGGTTCACCCGCACCTCCATGTGCGGGGCTTCAAGGAGCGTGGCACCACGACGACGCCGTTCGACATGGTGATGCTCAACGATCTGGACCGCTTCCACCTGGTGATCGACGTCATCGACCGAGTCGACGGGCTGGCCAGCCGGGCAGCCGTGCTGCGGCAGCGGATGGTCGACGCCCGGTTGGCCGCGCGCAGCTACACCCGGGAGCACGGCGAGGACGACCCGCAGATCGCCAATTGGACCTGGGAGTCGAGTGAGCGGAACGAGCGTAGTGAGTGACGGGAGCGAGACGACCCATCCGACCCGGGAGTCGAGTGAGCGGAACGAGCGTAGTGAGTGACGGGAGCGAGACGACCATCCGACCCGGGAGTCGAACAGCTAGCTCCGCTTAGGTGTCGGCTCGCTCCGCCGCCTGCTGGGCCCACATTGCGGCCGAGCGCATCAGCACATCGCGCTCCATCGCCATGTCGGCGATCTGCTTACGCAGCGAGTTGATCTCATCACGCAGGCTCTCGCTCGGCGGGCCGTCACCGGCCTGGGCGGCCGGCGCCGCCCGGGCGGCGGTGCCTTCGCGCGGGCTCGCCTCGTGCGCCACCGCCGGTAGCACCGTGGGGCGGTAGCCGAACGGCAATTGGGCCCCACCCTGGCGCTGCGCGACGCCCGCGCGCTGCGCGGCCCAGCCACTGCCCGCCGCGCCGCCACCGCCGGCCGCGGCGGCCGTGAGGCCCGCCGGCCCCATCGCGCCGGGCCAGACGCCGACGCCTTCGCCCCCCGAACCTTGCGAACCGACCGGGCCGGCACCGGGCAGTGCCCTGGCCGCCGA
The DNA here is from genome assembly GCA_963800315.1 of uncultured Actinomycetota bacterium. Taxonomy (GTDB): domain Bacteria; phylum Actinomycetota; class Actinomycetes; order Mycobacteriales; family Mycobacteriaceae; genus Mycobacterium. Next base: position 477,388 of record CAWDAS010000013.1, on the reverse strand, counting down.
TCGAAGCGCCGGCGCGGCCTCGGCCCAGCTGGGCGGAGTCGACAACCTGCCGATCGGTACCGACCGGCCCACGCTGGCCGACTCGGATGCGGGGGACCCCGTCGGCTGTTGGGTGGCAGCGCTCGCGGACGCAGGGCCCCCCGCAGCGCCGTTTCCCGAGGAGCCACCGCCGCCCGCGGCGGGCCTCCGCTGCCACTGCCGCACGACGACTTGCTCGAGTTCGACGTGGCTAGCGAGATGGTCGGGGGGATGATGAACAAGACCCCGCTGGCGATGAAAGCCAGCCCGCTCAAGAACGTGAAGGCATCCCCCGCACTCGACAGGACGGTCCCGATCGACGGAGGGTCAGCGGTCGACGCGGAGGTTGCCAGCGCGGACGGCCCGCCCGACGCGAGGCTTTGCAGCGATTTGGGCAACGCGGAAGTCAACTGGGACAGCGTCTGCGTCGACGTGCCGGCCGGTGTGCGGGCGGCTTGGGCGACCGCGGCGGCCTGGCCGGTCTGCCCTGCGGGGTTCGTCGTTTGTGGCGGTGAGGTGAAGGGCTTCATCGTTGCGGCGGTCGCCGAATTGGCCGCATACCCGTACATGGTGGCCGCGTCCTGGGCCCACATTTCGGCGTATTGGGCCTCGTTGGCCATGATGGCCGGGGTGTTCTGCCCCAAAACGTTGGTGGCCACCAAACTCGCCAGCTGGGCACGGTTGGCCGCGATCACCGGCGGGGGCACCGTCGCCGCGAACGCGGCATCGTAGGCGGCCACCGCCATCGTCGCCTGGGTGGCCGTCCGCTGGGCCTGTGCGGCGGCGGCATGCAGCCATGTCACATAGGGGGCGGCCGCAGCCGCCATCGACACCGATGCCGGGCCCAGCCACGGCGCATCCACTAGCCCCGTGGTCACCGATTGGAAGGAGTGCGCGGTGGCATAGAGTTCGGCGGCCAGCGCGTTCCATGCCCGCGAGGCCGCCAGCAGCGACCCCGCTCCGGGGCCCGCGTACATCCGGCCCGAGTTGATCTCAGGCGGCAACGCTGCGTAGTCCACTTCTTCACGCCCCCGGAATAGTCAACCGACCGCCGCCTCGGTGGCGGCGGACGACCCTGGCCCCGCTACCAAAGCTGCCCACTGAAGCCCCGGCTAAACGCGATACCTGCGGATTGCCGCATCCCGGGTCCGCCGGCCGGGCGCCGTGACGTCGCGAAATCGTCGGGCGCCCCCGGTCGCCGGTAGGATTGCCGAATGCACGACACCACCGGTACCGCCGACGTTCACCCGCTGGTGTCGCAGCTTTCGCTGCTGCATCGGTTCCGGATCCATCTCGACATCGCCGTCGTCGTCGCGGTGCTGGTGGTGACCAACCTGATCGCGCACTTCACCACCCCATGGGCGAGCGTCGCCACCGTGCCGGCCGCCGCCGTCGGGCTGGTGTTTTTGATGCGGTGCAGCGGGCTGGGCTGGGCCGATCTCGGCCTTGGCCGCGAACACTGGAAGTCCGGACTGGGTTATGCGCTGGCCGCCGTGGCCGTCGTGGCGTCGGTGATCGCGCTCGGTGTGCTGCTACCGATGACCCGGCCGATGTTCCTGAACAACCACTACGCCACGGTGTCGGGCGCACTGATCGCGTCGATGGTCGTCATTCCGCTACAGACGGTCATCCCCGAGGAGCTCGCGTTCCGGGGTGTGCTGCACGGCGCGCTGAATCGGGCCTGGGGATTTCGCGGGGTCGCCCTGGCGGGCTCGTTGCTCTTCGGCCTCTGGCATGTCGCGACGTCGCTGGGGTTGACCCGCGGCAATGTCGGCTTCACCCGGCTGTTCGGCGGCGGCATCGCGGGGATGCTGGCGGGGGTGACGTTGGCGGTCTTGGCCACCGGAGCGGCGGGATTCGTCTTCAGCTGGCTGCGCCGGCGCAGCGGCAGCCTGATCGCGCCGATTGCACTGCACTGGTCACTGAACGGACTCGGTGCGCTGGCCGCCGCGCTGGTCTGGCACCTGTCTACCTGAGGTTGCGGCGGCCCCCGTCACACCAATAGCACCGCCGCGCCGGCGATGCGGCCGGCGCTGAGATCGGTCAACGCTCGATCTGCTTGTCCCAGCGGGTATTCCGGCGTGGTCACCTGAATGCGATGCGCACCGGCGAAGTCGAGAAACGCCCGCGCGTCGGCCCGGGTGTTCGACGTGACCGAGCGGACCTGGCGCTCCTGAAACAGATGGCGCTGGTAGTTGAGGCTCGGGATGTCGGACAGGTGAATCCCGGCGATCGCCAGCGTGCCGCCGCGGTCCAGCGCTTCCAGTGCGGGCAACACCAGGTCGCCGACGGGTGCGAACAGGATCGCGGCATCCAGCGGCACCGGTGGCGGATCCGCCGCGCCCTGTGCCGAGGCGGCGCCAAGCTCCAAAGCCAGCTCGCGCGCCTCGGCGCCGCGGGTCATCACGTGCACCTCGGCGCCCTGCGCCAGGGCGACCTGGGCGGTGATGTGGGCGCTGCCGCCGAAGCCGTACAGGCCCAGGCGTCCACCGGGCGGCAGCTCGGCGCGGAGCAGCGAACGGTAGCCGATGATGCCGGCGCACAACAATGGCGCAAGCTCGCTGTCGCTATAACCGTCCGGCAGGTGGTGGGCGAAAGCGGCCGGGACCGTGGCAAATTCGGCGTACCCGCCGTCGGCGTCCCAGCCGGTGTAGCGGGAGTTGGGGCACAGGTTCTCGTCGCCGCGACGGCAGTACTTGCACTCGCCGCAGGTGTGGCGCAGCCAGGCGATGCCCACCCGGTCGCCCACCCGGAACCCGTCCCCGGCCTCCTCGCCTACTTTTGAGCCCACCTCGACAACCTCCCCCACCACCTCGTGGCCGGGGATCACCCGGTCGCGGTGCACGGGGAGGTCTCCCTCGGTGACGTGCAGGTCGGTGCGGCATACCCCGCACGCCCGGACGGCGACCAGCAACTCGGACGGTTGCGGCCGGGGCACGTCAGCGGTGACGGGCTCGAGCGGGCCGGTGTCCATCGGTCCGGGCCGCCGCACTCGCCATGCGCGCATTGACGTGGGCGTCGTCGGTGCTGCCATCAACCCATCATGCCGCTAACGGCCACGGCCGCAACGGGTCAACGCGGCTAGGTCCGTCGCATCATCCCAACGATCCAGAGCAGGAGGATCGAGCCGAGCAACGCGGTGAAGAAGGTGAAGATGAGCCCGCCGCCCGCCGTGTCGACGAAGAAGCTCAGGATGAAGCCACCGATCAGCGCACCGACGATGCCGATCACGATGTCCATCACGATGCCGGCCCCACTGCCGCGCATGACCTTGCTGGCGAGTGCACCCGCCAGCCCACCGATGATGATGTAACCGATCCAGCCGACGCTGGTGAGGGTGCTTGAGCGGGCCAGATATTCGGTAGCTGCCATGACGTCCATGCGGGTCTCCTAGCAATCGCTGGCAAAGCCCAGGCCTTTGCTGGGCCGTCATCCCGGTATACCCGGTTTGCGTAACGAAATAAGTGCCGAATCGGAGACGGTTGGCCAACGAGGCGTTGAGCGCAGGCGATGACCGGGGGGTCAGGCCGACAAGGTCCGTTGGGGTGTCGGTGTGGGCGTAGGGCTGACCTCTCCCGCGGGTGCGCCCGGTGCCGGAGCCGGGGCGGGTGGCGCCGGCGCGGGCTCTCCCGGGGCCGGCGGTGGCGGCGGGGGCGTCCAGGGCTGGATCGACTCGGCCAGCGCCTTGGCCGCACCCCTGTCCACGGGGTCGTTCGCGGTCCCCAGCCACACAACAAACCACCGTTGCGCGGGTCCGCCGGTGCCCGCGGGCGTGCCGACTACGCCCGTCCAGATCTGGCCGTTCGGCTTGGCCGCGTCGCTGAACTTGACCTCGTAGTACGACGCGCTTCCGGTGATGCCGTTGGCCCCGGTCAACGGGGTGGTCTCCTGGTTAATCCGGGTGCCGGGGTACGGCATGAAGAACTCGCCCATGTCCGAGCCGAGCCGGACGGCGGCCTTGGCGTTGTCGGCTTCCGCACTGGCGTAAAGCTTTTGGTCCAGCCGGCCCAGCACAATGCGGGTGTCGTTGGCGACCGGCGGCGGTTGGCCGGGCAGTGGCGGCGGTCCGGTCATCTTGCTGAGCAGCGCCGAGCCGTAGTCGAGGTGGGAGGCGTCGGACTCCGCCCAACCGGGGGGCAGCACAAAGCTGAATCCGCCCACCGCATTGGTGATCCGCCCGGCGTTCGGGTCGACCGGCGGCGGTGGCGGTGGCGGCGCCGCGTTGGGATCACCGGGTGCCGGCTGCCCCGGCGGCGGGCTGGCGGGTGCCGGCGCGGGCGTTGCGGCGGCGGTCGATGGGGGCGCGGGAGCGGGCTCCGGATCGGCGTTCGACGTGGCCGGCAACGCGATGGAGACGGCACCGGCGCTGGTCACCGCGGCAATCGCCAGCGTCGCCCACAGGCCCTTGCGACGTGTCGGGTTGGGTTCCACCTGATCCATGGCGACGAACCTACCGTGTTACGGCTGTGACGCAAGGAGCATTGCGGACTATTGCAGTGCGGTTTTACCAATGTTGTCGATGTGCAATCAACGGTCGTCGCGGCGCACTCCCGGATACAACATCACTTCGTGGGCTTTCACGGAGAACCACACCCGCTCGCCGGGTGTCAGCTTCAGCTCGGCGGCGGCATCGACGGTGATCTCGGCGGCCAGACCGGGTGCGCCGTCGGCCTGCTGATGGCCACGCACGAAGACCGCGGATCCGCGGATGTCCATCTCTGCCACGGTGACTTCAACGGTGTTGCGGGGGCTGCCATGCGGCTCGTCCCGATACACCGCCACCGCCGTCGGCGGGAATACCGCAATGGCACTTTCCCCGGGCGAGAGCCGGTCGCGATGCTCCTGCGCCGGGGTCGCGTGCCAGCGCGCGCCGGAGCGGGTGTGTAGTGCGCCGTCGGCGCCGATGGTGCCGTTGACCAGGTTGATGCCGGCGATGCGGGCACCGAAGTGACTTCGTGGCGCGGTGAGCACGTCGGGTACCGGACCGATTTCGGAGATCTTCCCCGATTCGAGCACCAGCACTCGATCGGCCAGTGTGAACACGTCCAGCAGGTCGTGCGTGATGAGAACGACCGCGCAGCCGCTGCGGGTCACCGCGCCGCGCAGCACCGCCCGAATGGCCGCGGCCGCGGCGACGTCGAGCCCGGCCAGCGGTTCGTCGAGCAGCAACACCTCGGGTTCGGCAGCCAACGCCCGCGCAATCGCCACCCGCTGGGCTTGGCCACCGGACAGTTGACGCGGTTTGCGGCCGGCGAAGTGCTCGGCGTCCACCTCGCGCAGCCAGCGCAGCGCCGCCGCTTTGTGCGGGGCGCGAGGCGAACGAAACAGGCCGCCGCGGCTGTGTGGTCCGAAAGCCACGTTGGCGGCAACGCTGAGGTGCGGGAACAGCAACGGATCCTGCAGCAGCAGTCCCACCTGGCGGTCGTGCGTCGGCACGTTCACCCCGGCCGCGGTGTCGGTCAACACCCGGTCCCCCAGGCGCACCACCCCACGGTCGGGACGAAGGAGCCCGACGATGACATGCAGGGCGGTCGATTTGCCCGCACCGTTGGGGCCGAGCACCGCGAGCACCTCGCCCGCCGACACCGAGAACTCCACATCCAGCTGTCGGTCGGCGACCACCGCGCGAAGCTGCAACTCGCTCATGGCTCCGGCTACCTCGCGTCGGCTGGCTGACGGCTAGTCGGCGACCCGGTCCCCGGGTCAGTCGTGTCCGCTGAAGATGATCCTCATCATCTTGAGATTGATGCGGGCAAAACGCCAACCCTGCACGAACAGGTTCTGCCGCATCCGTAGCGTCGCGCTGGTGGGTAGCGGGGCGTCGGCGATGCGTTCGGCGGTCCGGACGTTGGCCTCCGAGTCGATGCCGTCACTTTCCGTGGGATCCATGGGTGCGCCTTTCACTCGGGGATCAGCCACCAGAGGGGCCTGGCCTTGGCCTTATAGATGAACATGTAGTGCAGCAGCATCTTGATCCAGTGCCCGGCCAGGCCGAGTTCGCCGGACGTGCCGGCGATGTCTCGGCCGGTCTGCGGATACCGCACCGGGTCGGGTACGACCGGGAACATCGTCATCGCGGCGGCCGACCCCTTGCGCAAGCCGGTGCCGGCCGAGGCGACGCACGCCGCGCCCATGGTTGCCATCGACGCGCGATGGGCGGCGGCCTCCGGGTGTTCGATGCGGTCACGGATGGTCTCGGCGACGGTCTTGGCCATGATGCCCGACGGCATCCCGGTGCGCGGCGGGCTGGGGGCGATCACCGTTCCGCTGGGACTCTTGCGCGGCTTGGAGATCGGGTGCGGCGGCGCGAAGGCGATGCCCGGCGCGAAGATGTTCGGGTATGCCGGGGACTCATACGTGTGCGGCCAGTCCTCGGCGGCCCACTCGTCGTAGGGCTTGCCCGAGTAGTCGGCGTCGACCTTGAGGAAGCCCGACGGCGCGAACAGGGTGGACGTGATGTCGTTGCCGTCCTTGTCGTAGGCGGCGAGGCTGGCGCCCTTGAACGGCGGCAGCAGCATCGCGAAGTCGAAGTCCAGGTCGTGTTCCCTGCCATCGAGCTGCTCGTAGCGCAGCTTGCCCTCCATCACCTCGTGCACGGCGGCCTGCGTGATGGCCTTGACGCCGCGCTCGCGGAACAGCGACTCGGTCCACAGCTGGCTGGATTGCACGAAGCCCTTGTCGACGAAGCTCATGCCGTTGACGCCGAAGTCGCCCAGCTCGTATTCGTTGGTGAGGTAGACGACCTCGGCGAGGTCGCGCACGCCGGCGGCGCGCAGCACGTGCTCGACGTTGAAGGTGTATTCGAACGCCGCGCCCTCGCAGGTGCAGGTGCCGTGCCCGACGCCGATGACCAGGCGCTGCTTTTCACCCGTCTTCAGCTTGGCGATGACCTTCTCGAGCGCCTTGGCGGCCTCGACGGCGTGGTCGGCGGTGCACACCGAATACGAGTGGCCGTCGGGTCCCAGGCCGGGCGTGGCCGCGAAATTCAGCTGCGGGCCGGTGGCGTTGATCAAGTAGTCGTAGGTGATGGAGGCGCTCTGTCCGCGGTGCTGCTCGTCGGTGTAGGTGAAGTCCACCGACGGCGACGACTGCTCGCCCGTCCCCTCGGGGCGAATGGCGGTGGCCAAGGCCTGGTGGAAGACGATGCCCTTGCGCCGATAGATCGGCCCGAGCGGAATCAGCACCTTGCGCGCGTCCATGCGGCCGACGCCGACCCAGATGTTCGACGGGATCCAGTTCCAGTCGGCGTTTGGGGAAATCACGACGACTTCATGCTTGCGGGGTAGCCATCGGCGCAGGTGCAGCGCGGCGGTGTGTCCCGCGATGCCGGCGCCGAGGATGACGACTCGTGCCATTGATGCTCCTTGGTCGGACCAGGCCGCAAAGGTGATGCGGATCGACCTCCGCCACAGTACCCCCAGGGGTATCCGATCGGAAGGTGCCTCAGCCCATCCTCATCGAGTTGACAGGAGGCGGTAAGAGCACTTGGTAACTCGTTTGACCCCCGGCCGACCGGCGGCTATCTGGTGTCCGTCCCGGTTAGCCGACGGGCCCCCAGGCCCAGCACAACCACCGCCGCCACCGCGACCAGCAGGATCGACAACGCCACAGCGGCGTTGGCGTCGGTCACCCGCTGCAGATAGACCTCCAGCGGCAGCGTGCGGGTGACCCCTTGCCGGGAACCGGCGAAAGTCAGGGTGGCGCCGAACTCCCCGAGCGAGCGGGCGAACGCCAGCACCGCCCCCGACGCCATCCCCGGCAGCAGCAGCGGCAGGGTGACGCGCCACCAGACGGTGCTGGGCCGCGCGCCCAGCGTCGCCGCCACCGTCTCGAAGTCGGCTCCCGCGGTACGCGCGGCGCCTTCCAGCGAAATCACCAAAAACGGCAGCGAGACAAAGGTCTGCGCCAACACCACGGCGGTGGTGCTGAAGGCGATGCTGATACCGGCCGCCTCCAGGTACCGCCCGATCAAGCCGAGCCGGCCGAACGCGTACAGCAACGCGATCCCGCCCACCACTGGCGGCAGCACCAACGGCAGCAGGATCAGCGGTCGCAGCAACCGCACCACGCGCGCCGTGCTGCGGGCCAGGACCAGCGCCATCGGCACGCCGAACAGCACGCACAGCGCGGTGCTCGCGGTGGCCGTCTTCAGGCTCAGCAGCAGCGCCGTCTTCGACGAGGAACTGGTGATCAGCGCCCCGAAATTCGGCCAGTCGACCTTGATGGCGATGGCCAGCAGCGGCAGCACCACGAAGACCGTGCCCACGGCCGCCGGGGCATACACCCAGCGGGGCAGATCCGTCGGCCGGTGCACGATCGGCGATCAGGGCTTGGCGAAGCCGGACCGGGCCAGGATCTGTTGGCCCCCGTCGGACGTCACCAGGTCCACGAACTTCTGCGCCACCGCCGGGTTCGGGGCGCCCTTCAGCACCCCGATGGGATAGACATTCACCGCACCGGCGGCCTCGGGAAAGTTGACGGTGGCGACTTGGCCGCCGGCGCTGTTGGCGTCGGTGACATAGACCAGACCGGCGTCGGCCTGACCGCTGGTGACCTTGTTGAGGACGTCGGTCACGCTGGGTTCCTCGCTGACCGCGTTCAGGTGCACCCCGGTGCCGTCCTCTATCCGCTGGGTCGCCGACCCGCACGGCACCGGCCGCTGGCAGATCACCACCTTCAGGCCCGGTTTGGCGAGGTCGGCAAAGGATCCGATTTTCTTCGGGTTGCCCGGCGCGGTCACGATGACCAAGGTGTTGGACGCGAAGTTCGTCGGATCGCCCGCCAGTAATCCCGCCTTGGCGACGGTGCCCATCTGCGCGGTGTCGGCCGAGGCAAAGACATCGGCCGTCGCGCCCTGCGTCAACTGCGTCGCCAGCTCCGAGGACCCGGCGAAATCGAATTCGATCTGATCGCCCGGATTGTCGTGTGTGAACTGCTGTTTGATCCGGGTGAACGCGGGTCTCAGCGACGCCGCGGCGAATACGACGATCGATGCGTTGGTGGGTGACGCCGACGGCGGTCTCGGGCTGCACCCGACCAGGCCGGTCACCAGCATCGTCGACACCAAAACGGCCACGGCTCCGCTTCGACGCATGGATGAACCTTAGCCGGACGCAGATGCGGAAGCCCGGGTGCCGCCGCGGACCGCAACGCCCAAATAGTTACGTATTCGTCCGCGCGTCGCGGCGGCGGGAATTTCCCCGATTAGCTACTGTCCAGTAACATTGATCGGGATTGACGCCATAACACGCCGAGATCCCAGCTGGTGAAACCGCCCGGGTCTGGGTTCAACGTTGAACACGAGGAGGTCATCGCAGTGGAGGTGCTGGTCACTGGCGGAGACACGGAGCTGGGGCGCACGGTAGCCGAGGGCTTTCGCGATGGCGGTCACCGGGTGACCCTCGTGGGTGCGCGCCGCGACGACCTCGAGATCGCGGCCAAGGAACTGGACGTGGAAGCGATCGTGTGTGACACCACGGAGGCGGCCGGCCTGGAATCGGTTCGCGGGTTGTTTCCGCATCACCTGGACACCATCATCAACGTGCCCGCGCCGTCCTGGGACGCCGGCGACCCGCGTGCCTACTCGCTCTCCGACACGGCCCAAGCGTGGCGCAATGCACTTGATGCGACGGTACTTTCGGCGGTGCTGACGGTGCAGGCCGTGGGCGATCACCTGCGTTCGGGCGGCTCCATCATCAGCGTGGTGACCGAGAACCCGCCGGCGGGCAGCGTCGACGCCGCGATCAAGGCCGCACTGTCGAATTGGATTGCCGGACAGGCCGGCGTTTTCGGCACTCGTGGGATCACGGTCAATGCCGTGGCGAGCGGACGCAGCGCTACGCCCGGCTATGACGGCCTGTCACGAACCCCCCAGCCGATCGCCGCCGAGGTCGCCCGCTTGGCGCTGTTTCTCACCACCCCCGCGGCCCGTCACATCACCGGCCAGACGTTGCACGTCAGCCACGGCGCGCTGGCCCAATTCGGCTGAGCATTTCCAGACCCATTTTCCAACGCCCGGCGGATCGCTACGGTAGCTAGTGTGGCTATCCGACTTGGTCTGCAGATTCCCAACTTCTCCTACGGCACCGGGGTAGAGCAGCTCTTCCCCACCGTCCTTGCCCAGGCCCGCGAGGCCGAAGCGGCTGGATTCGACTCGGTCTTCGTGATGGACCACTTCTATCAACTGCCCATGCTCGGCGACCCCGATCAGCCGATGCTGGAGGCCTACACCGCCCTGGGGGCCCTGGCCACCGCCACCGAACGGGTTCAGCTGGGCACGTTGGTGACCGGCAACACGTATCGCAATCCGACCCTGCTGGCGAAAACCATCACCACGCTGGACGTGGTCAGTCAGGGCCGGGCGATTCTGGGTATCGGCACCGGCTGGTTCCAGCTCGAGCACGACCAGCTCGGATTCGAGTTCGGCACCTTCACCGACAGGTTCAACCGGCTCGACGAGGCCCTGCAGATCATCCTGCCGATGATCAAGGGCGAGCGAGCGACCTTCTCCGGCAAGTGGTATCACGCCAGCGAGGCGTTGGCGAACCCACGCTTCCGCGACCACATTCCGCTGATGATCGGCGGTAGCGGTGAGAAGAAGACGATCCCGCTCGCCGTAAGGCATTTCGACCACCTCAACGTCATCGCCGGGTTCGACGAACTGCCGGCGAAGCTCAAAGTGGTGCAACAGCGGTGCGAGGAGATCGGCCGCGACCCGGCGACGCTGGAAACCAGCACGCTCACCACGGTGCTCATCGACGACAACGCCAAACCCGGCCAGGTCCCCGCGGAGATGGTCCAGCGCATGGTGATCGGCAACGCCGAGTCCATCGCCGACCAGATCAAAACCAAGGTCATCGATGCCGGAATCGACAGCGTGATCATCAACCTGCCCTTCTACACACCCGGGGTCATTACCGCCGCCGGCCAAGCCCTGCGCCCGGTGGTCGGGCTGTAGCACCGCGGCGCGACGCGCCCCGAGCGGCGATGAGCAGGACTTTGTTCGCGTCGCGTGGTGGTACTCGCCGTGCCATAGTGGTTATCTGCGTCACAACGGCGCAGCGGAAGAGGACAAGGGCCGGGGGTCAGGCCATGAAAAAACACGCAGCAGTTGCGATCGTGATCGGCGGTGTGGCATTCGCGGCAGCGCCGGTCGCGCATGCCGGCAACGACTGGATCGCGATGGCGATGTCGGACTCCACCGGGCAGATCAAGATCGCCGACGGAGCAGCCAGTCAAGGTGAAGCCGAAAAGAAGGCGATGGAATCGTGTCGCAAGAACGTCAGCGACTGTCGCCTGCTCGCCAGCGGCGGGCCGGGCGGGTGCGTCGCGCTTGTTCTCAACAGCGCGGGCACCAGGTACTTCGGCGGCTGGGGCCCCACGGCCGATGCGGCGGAAGCAGCCGCCTTGGCGGTCGCCGGCGGCGGGACGGTGCAAGCCGGCCACGACCACTGCTTGGGCGATCCCTCGCCAAACCAGTGACCACGCCGGTGGGTTGTCGCGGGGCATCACCCGAGCGCCTGATAGTTGCGCCACAGGCTCCCGCACCAGCAGGCGGTTTAGTGGCTGCACAACGTTAGTGTTGTGAACAACACATGCTCGCGGGTTGGGTTTAGGGGTACCTCCGTGACTACCGTGGTGGCGAACGGAATCGCCTGCCTAGGAGCCCCCGTCAGGAGCAGCTAAACCATGAGCCCCCAGCGAGAAACCACAGCTGGACCCGAGCGTCGCCATCAAGTCGTCATCATCGGGTCGGGATTCGGTGGGCTCAATGCGGCAAAGAAACTCAAGCACGCGAACGTCGACATCAAGATGATCGCTCGCACCACCCACCACCTGTTCCAGCCCCTGCTGTACCAAGTGGCGACGGGCATCGTGTCCGAGGGCGACATCGCCCCGCCCACCCGGGTGGTGCTGCGCAGGCAGCGCAACGTCCAGGTGCTGCTCGGTGACGTCACGCATATCGATCTGGACGGCCGCTACGTCGTATCGGACCTGCTCGGCCACACCTATGAAACGCCTTACGACACCTTGATCGTCGCCGCCGGGGCCGGCCAGTCCTACTTCGGCAACGACCATTTCGCCGAGTTCGCTCCCGGCATGAAGTCGATCGATGACGCGCTCGAAGTGCGGGGACGCATCTTGAGCGCGTTCGAGCAGGCCGAGCGGTCCCGCGACCCGGAACGCCGGGCCAAGCTGCTGACGTTCACCGTCATCGGTGCGGGGCCCACCGGGGTTGAAATGGCCGGGCAGATAGCGGAATTGGCCACTCACACCCTGAAGGGGTCGTTCCGGCACATCGACTCCACCCGGGCACGGGTGATCCTGCTGGACGCCGCCCCGGCCGTGCTGCCGCCCTTCGGCGAGAAGCTGGGTCAGCGCGCGGCGGCCCGGCTGGAGAAGATGGGCGTGGAGATTCAGCTGGGCGCGATGGTCACCGACGTCGACCGCAACGGCATCACGGTCAAGGACTCGGACGGAACCGTCCGGCGCATCGAATCGGCTTGCAAGGTCTGGTCCGCCGGGGTGTCGGCCAGCGGGCTGGGCAGTGATCTTGCCGAGCAGTCGGCCGTCGAGCTCGACCGGGTCGGACGGGTCAAGGTGTTGCCCGACCTGTCCCTCCCCGGCTACCCCAACGTGTTCGTCATCGGCGACATGGCCGCCGTCGAAGGCGTGCCGGGAGTGGCGCAGGGCGCCATCCAGGGTGCCAAGTACGTCGCCCGCACGGTCAAAGCCGAACTCGACGGTGCCAACCCCGCCGAGCGGGAGCCGTTCCAGTACTTCGACAAGGGCTCGATGGCCACGGTGTCGCGGTTTTCCGCGGTCGCCAAGATCGGTCCGGTCGAGTTCAGTGGCCTGTTCGCCTGGTTCGCCTGGCTGGTCTTGCACCTGGTCTACCTGGTCGGGTTCAAGACCAAGGTCAGCACGCTGCTGTCGTGGACGGTCACCTTCTTGAGCACCCGGCGCGGCCAGCTGACCATCACCGAGCAGCAGGCGTTCGCCCGCACCCGCCTGGAGCAGTTGGCGGTCGCGGCGGCCGAAGCGAAGCGCCCCGCGGCCAGACGGGCAAGTTAGCCGGCCAGCCGGTCGGCCTGCCACGTGCTCAACGTCCCGCCACCGGCCAGCGTCAGCAGGGTCGACCCTGCGTCGATCGAGATGTCTGCGAAAGCCTCAGCCGGATAACGCAATTCGTTGATCGCGGCGCGGGGCGCCGCGATGACGTCGTCGGCCAGCGATCCGGCGCCCAATTCCATCCGGTGCCGCAGCAGCGGTCGGTCGTCGACGTCGGCGTGCAGCGACCCCGACCAGAATCCCTCTCGCTCATTGGATCTGCCGATCTGAACCCGCTCCCGGACGCGCACCCGGGCATCGCCGCGCAAGAACAACGCCGTGCTGGACAAGTGACGGGCGGAGGCGGCGACCACGGTCGGCTCCAGGTCGACGTCGAGGCTGCCGGCCACCTCCAGCTGCCAGTGGGCGTGCGACGTCGCGTTGCCGGCTCCGGGTAGGACCAGGGTCGCGGCCGCGCTGCGCAGCCTCAGGCTGGCGTCGCGTTCGACGATCACGCGGATGTCGATGGTGTCGCCGCCGAGCGGGTTGGCCGCCGTCGAGACCAGGTGGATCGTGTCCGGCGCGGTGCAGCGGGCGGCCACACCGCCGCCGCACTGAATTCGCGGCAACCGGTCCCGGTATGCGACCACCAGCGCGTGGGACCGCATCAGACGGTGGCGGCCTCGCGGAGTTGCGCGCGGACCCATGCCAGCACCTCGGTCGCGGCGGGGTCCTTGGTCAAGCGACTGCAGCACCGTCGGGCGGCCTGCGCGCACGGCGGCAGCATCGTCGGCCATCACCCGCAGGTCGGCGCCCACGAGTGGGGCCAGGTCAATCTTGTTGACCACCAAAAGATCCGAGTAGGTCACCCCGGGACCACCCTTGCGCGGCACCTTGTCGCCACCGGCGACATCGATGACGAAGATCTGCTGGTCCACCAAACCCGACGAGAACGTGGCCGTCAGGTTGTCGCCGCCGGATTCGACCAATATCAGATCCAGGCCGTGGTGGGCGGCGATCAGGTCGTCGATCGCGTCCAGGTTCGCGGTGATGTCGTCGCGGATCGCGGTGTGCGGGCAACCGCCGGTCTGGACCGCCGCGATCCGGTCATCGGGCAGCACCGCGTGCTTGCGCAGGAAGTCGGCATCCTCGGTGGTGTAGATGTCGTTGGTCAGCACCGCCAGCGACAACTCATCGCGCAATTGCCGGCACAGCGCGGCGACCAGCGCGGTTTTGCCGGACCCGACCGGGCCGCCGACGCCGATGCGCAACGGCTCCCCCGGCCGGCGGACCCGTTTGGGCCGATCGGTGTGGCCGTGCGGATGGGCGTGGGAGGTGTTGGCATGAGTGGCCTTTCGGGAAGCGATCGGGGACCGCTCGCGTTCGGCGTGGCGCTTTTCGCCAGCCTATCGAGCACGAAAGCGGACAAGTCGGCCAGGAGGCCGTGGGGTCAACTTGGGAGTCCCAGGGCAAGCAGGTACCTTATACCGTGGCGCGCCACAGGGGCCGCCCGGACGAGTTCGCCGTACCCGGACAGCGACAAGACGGTGAGTGCTGGATGCCTGGCACACCGGATCGCCAAAACAAAACCTGTGGACTTTTCCTCGCTTAGATCCCGGTAACCAGGGCATCCTCCGCCGTGATTCGGTTCTCGACGAGAGGAAACAGTGGTGATCAACCCGTTCGCCGGACAAGCCGACATTCCCAATCGTGAAGGCCAATGGGCACAGCAGGTCGAAGCGGAGCTACCCACCCGCCGGCACCGCGAAGAAATCGACCGATGTATCTCCCACGGGCTGGAAGCCGCCCCCACGATCAACGACCGCACGCTGTCCACCTTCTCCCGCGGCGAGCTGCCGCACTTCGCCGGGGAACGGGGAACGTTCCTGAAGGCGCCGTTCCTGGAGGATGTGCACGACGTCTCCGACGCCGAGGTGGCGGTCTTCGGCGCACCGCTGGACGCGGGCACCACCTACCGGCCGGGTACCCGGTTCGGACCGACCGGGATCCGCCGCTCGACCAACCTGTTCGGCACCTACTGCTACGAGCTGGGCGTGGACCTGCGCGAACAGCTCAACATCGTCGATATCGGCGACGTGCTGACCATTCCCGCGAACATCGAGAAGTCGTTCGACCAAATCAGCCAGGCCATGGCCCACGTGGTCTCCCAGGGGGTGTTCCCGGTGGTCCTCGGGGGCGACCACTCGATCGGGTATCCGACCGTGCGGGGTCTGGCCCCCCACCTGGACGGCAACGTGGGCATCATCCACTTCGACCGCCACGTCGACACCCAGGAAACCGACCTCGACGAGCGGATGCACACCACGCCGTGGTTCCACGCCACCAACATCAAAAACGCGCCGGCCACCAACCTGGTACAGATCGGCATCGGCGGGTGGCAGGCGCCGCGCGCGGGCGTCCAGGTGGGCCGGCAGCGCGGTAGCACCGTCATCACGGTCGGCGACGTAGAGCGCGTCGGGATAGAAAAGATCGCCGAAGTCGCGCTCGAAACGGCGTGGAAGGACGCCAAGGCGGTGTATCTGTCGTTCGACATCGACGTCATCGACGCCGGATTCGTCCCCGGCACCGGCTGGCCCGAGCCGGGTGGGTTGCTGCCGCGCGAGGCTCTCAACCTGATCCGGTTGATCTCCGAACCCGGACTGAACGGCATCGAGGTGGTGGAGTGCTCCCCGCCCTATGACTGGGCGGAGCAGACCGCGTTGATGAGCAGCCGGGTGATCCTGGACAGCTTGGCCGTCATGGTCCGGGCCGGCAAACTCGGCAAGAAACCGGCCGCGCTCAAGCGGCACGCCTGGGGGCCGTACTCCGACTAACCGGGTCCTTCCCGATAGAGCTATGAACGTCGCCTACCGGATCAGCAAGGCCCTCAGGTGTCTGAGGGCTGGGTGGACCCATGCCCGGACCCGGTCGCCACCACTCGCCTAACGTCGCTGACTTCACAGCGCGGCGCCCCCCGCTGTGAAGTCGCGCCGCCGAAGTGCTTACTGTCACCGACGCCCGGCGTCGTAGGCAGCCCGCCGATCGCCGACGATTCAGCTGAATCGTCGGTTGAGCTTGCTACCGCAGCACATAGCAAAATTAGTTGCGCGCCACCATGGGGCGGTGGGCGGCGTTCGGCGCGCACCCAGCGGTGCGCCGGGACCGCAAAAGTCAACGGCCCCACGGCCCGGGCGAACCAGGATCTGGCGGTGTTGCAATCGCATCGCAGAATCACTGCAAGTGCTCTCGGATAAGCGGTCTCGGCACCACGCGCCGTGGCCGTCGGGTGCCGCTTGGAGCGGCCACGAGGGCCGCTCCGGTGATCGAAAAGGTCGTCTTCCCCCAGGCCGGATCGGCGCGCCAGCGGATCGGGAGCCGTCCGGCCCGGCCCGTTTTCAGCAAATCTTCAGGAATTAACCAGAGTAGTTACAGATTGACCTGTAACTATCCGTGCAGTCATGCGGAAACCTAGACGGCAGCGCCACTTCCGATACGTCGGTGCGGCGACGTCGACAGCTGGGGCCGCACGGTTCGTGCGCAACCCATGGCGCGCGAGACCCAGCACCAAGCCATGTCTCGAGTCGAGCCCACGGCCCGGAACCAAGGAGTTGGTGCCGGTCCGGCTCGGTACAGGGGGTCAGTAGTGGATTTCGCGGTGTTGCCGCCGGAGGTGAACTCCGGGCGGATGTATGCGGGCGCGGGTGCCGGGCCCATGGTCGCGGCGGCCGCGGCCTGGGAGGCCTTGGCGGCGGAGTTGAATTCGGCGACCGCGGCCTATCGGTCGGTGGTGTCGGAGCTGACCGGCGGGCCGTGGGTCGGTCCTTCGTCGGGGTCGATGGCCGCCGCGGTGGCGCCGTATGTGACCTGGATGAGCACCACCGCGGCCCAGGCCGAGCAGACCGCCGGCCAGCTGCAGACGGCGGTCGCGGCCTACGAGGCGGCGTATGCGGCCACCGTCCCGCCCCCGGCGATCGAGGTCAACCGGGCCTTGTTGGCGTCGTTGGTGGCCACCAACCTGCTCGGGCAGAACACCCCGGCGATCATGGCGACCGAGGCCCAGTACGCCGAGATGTGGGCCCAGGACGCCGCGGCGATGTATGGCTACGCCGGCGCCTCCGCGGCGGCGACCAAGCTGACGCCGTTTACCCCGGCGCCGCAGACCACCTCCCCGGCCGGGACGACCAACCAGGCCGCCGCGGTCAGCCAGGCCACCGGCTCCGCGGCCGGAACCGCGCAGTCAACGGTGACCCAGATGGCGGTGGTGCCCAACGCGCTGCAAAATCTCTCGGCGGGGCCGCTCAGCTCATCGGGGCTGGATCCCGGGCTGGGCAGCCTGTTCAGCGCCAACGGCGGATCCGGCCTCAACACCTTCACCGAGAACGTGGGCAACTGGGCGCTCGTCATCAGTGGCCCCCTGTTCACGGCCTCCGGTATCACGCCCCTGTTGGGCGGGCTGTACGGGCTCGCAGTGCCGGCCGCGACGGCGGTGGCCGGTGACGTGACTCCGCTGGACGCCGGGCTGGGCACCACCCTGGTGGGTTCGTCCGGCTCGGGGGCGGGCGGATCGGTCTCGGCCGGGCTGGGGCAGGCTGCCTCGGTCGGCAAGCTCTCCGTGCCGGAGTCGTGGGGCTCCGCCCCGGCGATCCGACTCGCCGATAGCGCGACGCCACTGCCGAGCGCCGGACTCAACGGCCTGCCGGCGGCCGAGGCGTCCACCCCGGGATTCTTCGGCGGCATCCCGCCGGTGGGCAGCCTGGTCAACGCGCCGAGGGGCGACCAGTCCCGGGCTCGATCCGGCTCGGGTCACAAGGTCGTCCCGGCGATGGCCGGCGAATCGAGCGCCGAGGAGAAGACCGCCGGCCGGCCGGCACAGCCGCAGCGCACCCGCCAGCACGTCGCCAGCGCACTCAGCGAACGCGAACGCGAGGAGCTCGAGAAGCTGCGCAAGGAGATCGCCGAGGCGGCGACGGAACGCGACGCCGCAGCCCGCCTGATCAAGGAGGCGATGCTGTGACCATGGATTTTGCGGCTTTGCCCCCGGAGGTCAACTCGGCGCGCATGTATGCGGGCGCGGGCGCGGGACCGTTGGTGACGGCCGCGGCAGCGTGGGAGAAATTGGCGGCCGAGTTGAGCTCGGCGGCGGCCTCGTACCGAACGGTGACATCGCAGCTTACGAGCGGTCCCTGGGTGGGCCCGTCCTCGAGCGCGATGGCCGCCGCCCTGGCCCCATACGTGTCGTGGATGAACACCACCGCCGCGCAGGCGCAGCAGACCGCCGGCCAGCTCGGGTCGGCGGTCGCGGCCTACGAGACCGCGTTCGCGGCCACCGTGCCGCCCCCGGCGATCGAGGTCAACCGGGCCTTGTTGGCGTCGTTGGTGGCCACCAACGTCCTCGGCCAGAACACCCCCGCGATCGCGGCCACCGAGTCGCAGTACTCCGAAATGTGGGCCCAGGACGCCGCGGCGATGTATGGCTACGCCGGGACCTCGGCGGCGGCGACCAAGCTGACGCCGTTTAGCTCACCGCCCCAGACCACCAACCAGTCCGGGACCAGCAACCAAGGCTCCGCGGTCACCCAGGCGGTCGCCTCGGGCGGCTCGAAAGCCACGTCGACGCTCTCGAACATCCCCGGCCTGCTGCAGAAGTCCTCCGCCGGACCGTCGGGGTCGTCGGCCGGGTCGTCGGGTTCGCTGCTGGACTTGTTCAACAACTTCAGCGAGAACACCGTGGGCTATCAGATCCTTTCCGAGGGTCTGAACTTCGACGCGTCCGGCGCGATGTTGACCCTGGCGCCGCCGGTGGCCGCGGCCTGGAACCCGCTGGTCGATACGCTTTCGGCGCCGGTGAGCGCGGCGTCGCAGGTGTCCGGCGCCGGAGGGGTCGGGTCGGCGCTGGCCGATTCGTACGGCCCGGGCGCGGGGGTGTCCGCGGGCCTGGGCGAGGCGGCCTCGGTCGGCAAGCTGTCGGTGCCGCAGTCGTGGGGTTCCTCCCCGGCGGTCCGGCTGGCCGCCACCGCGTCGCCCTTGCCGGCCGCCGGGCTGCCGCAGGCCGGGGTCGGCGGACCGGGAGGTTTCTACGGGGGCGTGCCCCCGATGGGCCCGGTGGCCAGCGTCGTCAACGCGCCACGCGGCGACCAGGGCCGTCTTCGAGCCGGCGCGCGGCACAAGGTGGTCGCGGCGATACCCGGCGAGTCGGACATGCGCGAGGACCCGGCGGCCCGCTGGGTCAAGCCGAGCGCGGCCGTGGACGACGACGGCGTGGTCAGCGAACGCGACGAACTCGACCAGCTGCGCAGGGCGATCGCCGACGTAACCAGACAGCGCGACGTGCTCAAACGCACGGCGGCGACCTTGATTAAGGAGGCGAAGGGCCACTAGCGATGCTGTCGCCGATCGCTGCCCGCTGTGGCAGGAACCGTAGGCACACCTGGTCTGTGACATGCCGCCGAGTGGAAGCGGGTGCCATCCACTCGGCTGAGAAGTGAGGAATAGCGCTTTGGCCATCAACGCGACATCTGAAGCCGCAAGCAATCGCCGGATCCGGGCCCGGCCCCAGCCGGGCGCTGACGCGGGGCACGACGACGAGGACCTCGCCCAGCTGCAGGCGCTGGGATTACAGTCGGACTTCCGGCGGGACATGAGCCCATGGGCGAACTTCTCGCTGGGCTTCACCTACCTGTCACCGGTGGTGGGTATCTACACGGTCTTCGCGTTCGCGCTGGCCACCGCCGGGCCGCCGATGATCTGGAGCCTGTTGATCGCCGGGGTCGGGCAGCTGCTGGTCGCGATGGTGTTCAGCGAGGTGGTCGCGCAATTCCCGGTGGCCGGTGGCGTCTACCCCTGGGCGCGCCGCCTCTGGGGGCGCAAGTGGGCGTGGATGACCGGTTGGGTCTACATGTTCACGCTGTTGGCGCTGCTGGCGGACGCGGCCTACGGCGCGGGCCCGTACGTGGCCGACGTGTTCGGCTTCAAGTCCTCCGCACACGCCACGGTGCTGTGCGCGCTCGTCATGCTGGCGCTGGCGACCGTCATCAACCTGACCGGCACCAAGATGCTGAGCTACTTCGCGATCTTCGGGTTCAGCGCCGAACTCATCGGCGCCATCGTGGTCGGTGTCTGGCTGCTGTGCACCCAGCGCCACCACGGGCTCGGCGTGCTGTTCCACAGCTTCGGCGCCGAAGGCCACCACAGCTTCACCTACGCGTTCCTGGCCGCCAGCCTGATCGCCCTGTACCAGTTCTTCGGGTTCGAGGCCTGCGGCGACGTGGCCGAGGAGGTCCGCAACCCCGGCCTGGTGATCCCCAAGGCGATGCGCCGCACCATCTACATCGGCGGCTCCGCGGCGGCCTTCGTCTGCTTGAGCCTGGTCCTGTCGGTGACCGACTTCGGCGCGGTGATCAGCGGCAAGGACCACGATCCGATCGACACGGTCCTGGAAGCGGCGTTCGGCGGCCTGGGGGCCAAGGCCGTCCTCTGCGTCGTGTTGATCTCCTTCACATCGTGCGCGCTGAGCCTGCAGGCCGCCGCCAGCCGGCTCATCTATTCCTACGGCCGCGACGACATGATCATCGGGTCCCGGCTGCTGAAACACTTCGACCAGAAACGCCACGTGCCGCCGTATGCGCTGCTGACCGCGGTCATCATCCCGGCCCTGCTGATCATCGGGTCGCTGATCTCCAGCGACGCACTGACCAAACTCGTCAGCTTCGGTTCGGTCGGGGTCTACATCGGGTTCCAGATGGTCGTGCTGGCGGCCCTGCGCGCCCGGCTCAAGGGCTGGAAACCGACCGGAAAGTACCGGCTGGGCCGGTGGGGAATGCCGGTCAACATCGGGGCGCTGGTCTACGGCGTCGCGGCCATCGTCAATCTGTCCTGGCCGCGCGAACCCTACAAGCCCTGGTACGACGACTACATCATCCTGCTGCTGTCGGCGACCGTCATCGGGCTGGGCATCGTGTACCTGGTCCTCACGCGGGCCCACACCAACAGCGACGCCCCCCACGCCGACGCCGTACCGCGGCGATAGGCGGGGCGGGGAGCTTTCAGGACACAAATAAAGGACGCTCGCGCTCGGCGTGCCGTTGTGCGAGCGTATCGAGCAGCGGGTCGGACAGGTCGGCCAGTCCGGCGGTCGCTTCGGTGGCGGTGCGTTCACACAAATCCGCGAGCCGGAACGTCAGCGCCGCCACGTCGGCCGGGTCCAGCGCCAACAGCCGCTGCGCGGCCGTCGCCGAGCCGGTCATCGTGGTGTAGACGATGGTCAGCGCGCTCTGCTCGGGGCTCAACCCGCTCACGGCGCCGACCCGCCCGGCCGCGACGGAAAGGTGTGGGCGGGGGCCGATCCCGTCCCAGCGGCCGTCCGGCCAGACCCGCCGCGCCAGCCGCGCCAGCCCGCGGCCCTGACCCCGCGACGCCTGCCGGGCCGCCGGGGACGGCGTGCGGGCATCGGTCTGCCGATCGGCCTCGTCGGCGGTGAGGTCACCCCGCTGAACCGCCGCCGCGATCGACGCGGTGACCAGTCCCTGGGTGCGAATCCTTCTGCGCAAGAAGGCGTCCAACGTCTCCAGATCGGTCACCAGGCCACTGGTGACCGCCTCCTCCACGCCGCCGGAGTGCACGTGAGCGCCGGTCGGCAGTCGCGAATCGGCCAGTGTGAGTAGCGTTGCCAGCGAGGACATTTGCCTCAAAACAGGAAATAGCGTTGGGCCATCGGCAGTTCGGCCGCCGGCTGCTCCGGCCACACCTCGCCGTCGATGCGCACGGTGAAGGTGTCCGGATCCACTTCGATGGTGGGCAGCGCGTCGTTGAGCGGCAACTGCGCCTTACCGACGCCGTGGACATCCTTCACCGGGACCAACGGCCTTGTCACCGAGAGCCGTTCGGCCAAACCGGCCTCGACGGCCTGCGGGGCGACGAAATGCAGGGAGGTCGCGCGCACGGTGGCCGGGGCGGCGCCGAACATCGGCCGCGGCAACACCGGCTGCGGGGTCGGAATCGACGCATTCGCGTCACCCATCGCCGCCCAGGCGATCATGCCGCCCTTGAGCACCGCGTGCGGGCGGACCCCGAAGAATGCCGGCTCCCACAACACCAGGTCGGCGAGCTTGCCCACCTCCACCGAGCCGATCTCGTGATCCAGGCCGTGCGCGATGGCCGGGCAGATGGTGTATTTCGCGACGTAGCGCCGGACTCGGTTGTTGTCCGCGGCACCGTCGCCGGGCAGCGCGCCGCGGCGCCGCTTCATCACGTGCGCGGTCTGCCAGGTACGCATCACCGTCTCGCCGACGCGGCCCATCGCCTGCGAGTCGCTGCCCATGATCGAGATCGCGCCCATGTCGTGCAGCACGTCCTCGGCCGCCATGGTCGACGGCCGGATCCGGCTCTCGGCGAAGGCCAGATCTTCGCGCACCGCGGGGTTGAGGTGATGGCAGACCATCAGCATGTCCAGGTGCTCGTCGAGGGTGTTCACCGTGTGCGGGCGGGTCGGGTTGGTGGAGCTGGGCAGCACATTCGGTTCGCCCGCGACCCTGATGATGTCGGGTGCATGGCCGCCGCCCGCGCCCTCGGTGTGATACGTGTGGATCGAGCGTCCCGCGATCGCGGCCAGGGTGTTCTCGACGAACCCCATCTCGTTGAGGGTGTCGGTGTGCAGCGCCACCTGTACCCCCGCGGCGTCGGCGACCGTAAGGCAGGCATCGATGGCCGCCGGGGTGGACCCCCAGTCCTCGTGCAGTTTGAAACCCGAAGCGCCGCCGCGTAACTGCTCCCACAGCGCCTCGGCGCTGACGGTGTTCCCCTTGCCCAGCAGCGCGAAGTTCAGCGGCCAGCCGTCCAGCGCTTCGAGCATCCGGCCCAGATTCCAGGCGCCGGGGGTGACGGTGGTGGCCTTGGTGCCCTCGGCCGGCCCGGTGCCGCCGCCGACGATGGTGGTGACGCCGGACCCGATCGCCTCGGGCATCAGCTGCGGGCAGATCAGGTGCACATGGCTGTCGATGGCGCCCGCGGTGACGATGCGGCCGTTGCCGCCGATGATCTCGGTGGACGGCCCTACCACCAGATCCGGGTGAACCCCGGACATGGTGTCGGGATTGCCGGCCTTGCCCAGCGCGACGATGCGGCCGTCACGAATCCCGATGTCGGCCTTGATGATCCCCCAATGGTCGATGACCACGGCGCCGGTGATCACGACATCGGGCGCACCTTCGGCCCGGGTGGTGCGGCCCTGGCCCATCGATTCCCGCAACACCTTGCCGCCGCCGAACACCGCCTCGTCGCCGGCCAGTCCCGGTCCCCCGCTGCGGTCTTCGGTGATCTCCACGAGCAGGTCGGTGTCGGCGAGCCGGATGCGGTCGCCGGTGGTGGGACCGTACAGCTGCGCGTAGCGCTCCCTGGACAACCCGGCCATCAGCGGTCCAGCCGTCCGGGAGGATCCAACGTCAGCCCGTGCACCTGCGCGCCGTCCGCGCAGCGGAACCAGCCGCACGTGCTGGGGCACACCGGGTTCGAAGCGCACGGCGGTCGCCGCGGGGACGTCCAGCCGATAGCCGTGGGCGGCCGCGCGATCGAACGCCAGCGCCGCGTTGGCCTGCGGGATGTGGACGTGGCTGCCGACCTGTACCGGCCGGTCGCCGGTATTGACGATCTCCACCTCGAGACGCGGCGCGCCTTCGTTGATCTCGATATCGCCGCTGCCGTAAAGAATCTCGCCGGGAATCATGCGATCGGGTGGTGGACGGTGACCAACTTGGTGCCATCCGGGAAGGTCGCTTCCACCTGCACGTCGTCCAGCATTTCGGGGACCCCCTCCATCACGTCGTCGCGGCCGAGCACGTCGCAACCGCTGGCCATCAGCTCGGCGACGGTGCGGCCGTCGCGTGCCCCTTCGAGGATGTGGTCGGTGATAATCGCAACCGCCTCCGGGTGATTCAGCCGCAGGCCCCGGGCGCGTCGGCGGCGGGCCAGTTCGGCGGCATAAGACAACAGCAGTCGCTCTTGCTCGTGCGGCGTCAGGCGCATGTTCTGCGATCTTGCCACGCCAAAGTGACGGCGATTTCGACACCCCGGCCGCCGCTCAGCCGGTGTCCGGCTGCGCCTCGAGATTCTGCAGCCGCACCTGGCCCCGGGCCACCACCCGGTCCGCGGCGTCGGTGATCGTGACCAACCACAATTGTTGGCGCCGACCGCGGTGAATGGGTTGGGCGCTGCCGTAGACCATCCCCGAGCCGATGGAGCGCAGGAAATCGGTGTTGTTGTTAACGCCCACAACGTTTCCGCCGATGCCCGACGTATTCAGCCAGGTATAGGCGGCGACGCTGGCCATGCTCTCGATCATCGAGCAGTAGACACCGCCGTGCACGAGGCCCATCGGTTGCAACAGCTTGGGCGTGACCTCGAGCTGCGCGCGGGCGCCGTCGGGGCCGAGTTCGGTGAACTGCAGCCCCAACTCGCTGTCGAAGGGCGCTCGAGAATTCGGCGGGATGGTCGCTTCCGGCGGCGGTGGCACGTTCACGTGTCTACACCATCGTCGGAGGCGAGACGGTGCGGCCGCCCGCAGAAACGGGCGAGCCCCGTGCACTGAAGCACGGGGCTCGCCGATCGAGTAGACCGGGGGTCACTGCAGCCCTCAGGACTCTGCCGCGGTCATTGTCGCTCGACCGCATTCAGAATAGGCAAGGCTGCCCTAAGTTTGCAAGTATCGATGTGCGACCGCCTTCGCGGCTTGCCGTACGACCGTCGGTAGTAAGCCGGAGTACGCTTGTTCCGACGCTTTAGGAGATGAACGAACTATGGCCAAACTGACGCGGCTGGGAGATCTGGAGCGCGCCGTCATGGATCACCTGTGGTCCACTCCGGAAGCCCAAACCGTTCGCCAAGTCCACGAGGCGTTGTCGGCGCGACGCGAGCTCGCCTACACGACGGTCATGACCGTGCTGCAGCGGTTGGCCAAGAAGAATCTGGTCTCCCAGATCCGTGACGATCGGGCCCACCGGTACGCGCCCGTGCACGGCCGTGACGAACTGGTCGCCGGGCTCATGGTGGATGCGTTGGCCCAGGCCGAGGATTCCGGGGGCAGGCAGGCCGCGCTGGTGCATTTCGTGGAGCGCGTCGGCGCCGATGAGGCCGAGGCGCTTCGCCGCGCCCTGGCCGAACTGGAAGCGACCCAACGTAACGCGCCTTCTGCTGGCGCTCCAGCGGAGGACTGAGGGAGACTAGCAGCGTGTCCGCGCTGGCCTTCACCATCCTCGCGGTGCTGCTTGCCGGCCCGGCGCCGGCCTTGCTGGCACGAGCGACGTGGCCCCTGCGCGCTCCGCGCGCCGCAATGGTGTTGTGGCAGGCCATCGCGCTGGCCGCGGTCCTCTCCGCGTTCAGCGCCGGCATTGCCATCGCCACCCGCTTGCTGATGCCCGGCCCCGACGGGCGGCCCACGGCGAGCATCATCGGCGCCGCCGGCCGGCTCGGGTGGCCGCTGTGGGGGGCATACCTCGGGGTCTTCGCGCTGACCGTGCTGGTCGGCGCCCGGCTGATGATCGCCGTGGTCCGGGTGGCCATCGCCAATCGGCGCCGGCGGGCCCATCACCGGATGGTGGTCGATCTGGTCGGGGTGGGGCACGGCGCGGCCCGCTGCGAGCCGTGCGCCCGCACCCGGGACCTCCGGGTCCTGGACGTGGCCCAACCGCTTGCCTACTGCCTGCCGGGTGTGCGCAGCCGCGTGGTGGTCAGCGAGGGGGCGCTGAACACCCTCACCGAGGCCGAAGTCGCCGCCGTCCTCACCCACGAACGGGCGCATCTGCGCGCCAGGCACGACCTGGTGCTGGAAGCATTCACCGCGGTGCACGCCGCCTTTCCGCGGCTCGTCCGCAGCGCAAACGCGCTGCGCGCCGTGCAACTGCTGGTCGAGCTGCTCGCCGATGACGCCGCCGTGCGCGCGACCGGTCGCGCTCCCCTGGCCCGGGCGCTGGTTGCCTGCGCCTCCGGGCGGGCGCCCTCGGGTGCCCTCGCCGTCGGCGGGACCTGCACGGTCCTACGGGTGCGCCGGCTGTCCGGACGGGGCAACAGCCTGGCACTGTCGGCGGCCGCCTACCTGACCGCGGCGGCCGTCTTTGTGGTGCCCACCGTGGCGCTGGCCGTACCGTGGCTGACGGAGCTGCGGCGACTGTTCAACCTCTAGCGCCAGGCAAGGCAAACACCTTGGAGGACCGCCAGTCCGCTGTGCCACAGTGTGTCGGAAATCCTTGTGCAACGTTCTCCAACCCGAGAGGCAAGACATGAGTTCGCCGGATACTCCCCCGAATTCCAAGACCGCTTCCGCACAGATCGGCGTCACCGGCCTGGCCGTCATGGGTTCGAACATCGCCCGCAATTTCGCCCGGCACGGCTACACGGTCGCGCTGCACAACCGGTCGATCGCCAAGACCGACGCGTTGCTCAACGAGCACGGCGGCGAGGGCAAGTTCGTGCGGTCGGAGACCATCGCGGAGTTCCTCGACGCGCTGGAGAAGCCGCGGCGGGTGCTGATCATGGTCAAGGCCGGTGATCCCACCGACGCGGTCATCAACGAGCTCGCCGACGCCATGGAGGAAGGCGACATCATCATCGACGGCGGCAACGCGCTCTACACCGACACCATCCGGCGCGAGAAGGCGATGCGCGAGCGGGGGCTGCATTTCGTCGGCGCCGGGATTTCCGGCGGTGAGGAGGGGGCGCTGAACGGCCCGTCGATCATGCCGGGCGGGCCGGCCGAGTCGTACAAGTCGCTCGGCCCGCTGCTCGAGGAGATCTCCGCCCACGTCGACGGGGTGCCGTGCTGCACCCACATCGGCCCCGACGGTGCCGGCCACTTCGTCAAGATGGTGCACAACGGCATCGAGTACTCCGACATGCAGTTGATCGGCGAGGCCTACCAGCTGCTGCGCGACGGGCTCGGCAAGACCGCCGGCGAGATCGCCGACGTGTTCGACGAGTGGAACAAGGGCGACCTGGACAGCTTCCTGGTCGAGATCACCGCGCAGGTATTGCGCCAGACCGACGCCAAGACCGGAAAGCCGCTCGTCGACGTCATCCTCGACGAGGCCGAGCAGAAGGGCACCGGCCGCTGGACGGTGAAGTCGGCCCTGGACCTCGGTGTTCCGGTCACCGGCATCGCCGAGGCCGTGTTCGCCCGGGCGCTGTCGGGCTCGGTGGCCCAGCGCAAGGCCACCACCGGGCTGGCGTCAGGTGAGCTGGGCGCCAAAGCCAGCTCGAACTCCGGGGAAGCCAATCAGTTCGTCGAGGACGTCCGGCAGGCCCTGTACGCATCGAAGATCATCGCGTATGCGCAGGGGTTCAACCAGATTCAGGCCGGCAGCGCCGAGTACGACTGGAACATCACCCCCGGTGACCTGGCCACCATCTGGCGCGGCGGCTGCATCATCCGGGCGAAGTTCCTCAACCGCATCAAAGAGGCATACGACCAGGACCCCGACCTGGCCACGCTGATCGTCGCGCCGTATTTCCGCAGCGCCATCGAGTCGGCGATCGACGGCTGGCGCCGCGTGGTGGTGGCCGCCACCCAGCTGGGTATTCCGATTCCGGGATTCTCCTCGGCGCTCTCCTACTACGATGCGCTGCGCACCGAGCGACTGCCCGCCGCGCTGACCCAGGGGTTGCGGGACTTCTTCGGTGCGCACACGTACGGGCGGACCGACGAGGATCCGAGCAAGAAGTTCCATACCCTGTGGAGCGGAGACCGCACCGAGGTGCCCGCCTAGCGGCGGGACAGGCGACGCGTAAGGGGGCTTGATGAGTTTGGGGCGAGGCCGATGAGGTTTCTGGACGGGCATCGACCCGGCTACGACCTGACCTACAACGACGTCTTCATCATGCCGAACCGGTCGGAGGTCGCATCGCGCTTCGACGTCGATCTGTCCACCGACGACGGCTCGGGCACCACCATCCCGGTGGTGGTCGCCAACATGACCGCGGTGGCCGGACGGCGGATGGCCGAGACGGTGGCGCGCCGCGGTGGCCTCGTCATCCTGCCGCAGGACCTTCCGATCCCGGCGGTGCGGCACACGGTGGAGTTCGTCAAGAGCCGCGACCTGGTGCTCGACACCCCGGTGGTGCTGGAGCCCGACGATTCGGTGTCCGATGCCACCGCGCTGATCCACAAGCGGGCGCACGGTGTGGCCGTGGTGGCCTTCGAGGGGCGTCCCATCGGCTTGGTGAGCGAATCGTCCTGCCTGGGCGTGGACCGCTTCACCAGGGTGCGCGACGTCGCGATGACCGACTTCGTCACCGCCCCGGTCGGGCACCGACCCGCGCAAGATCTTCGACCTGCTCGAGCACGCCCCGATCGGGGTCGCGGTGATCACCAACGCGGACGGCACGCTGGCGGGGGTGCTGACCCGCACCGGGGCGATCCGCGCGGGCCTGTACACCCCGGCCACCGACGCGCGCGGGCGGCTGCGGGTGGGCGCGGCCGTCGGGATCAACGGCGACGTGGGGGCCAGGGCCCGGTCCCTGGTCGAGGCCGGTGTCGACATCCTGGTCATCGACACGGCACACGGGCATCAGGTCAAGACGCTGGAGGCGATCCAGACGGTTTCGGGGCTGGACTTGGGCGTGCCGCTGGCGGCGGGCAACGTGGTCTCGGCGGAGGGGACGCGCGACCTGCTGGGCGCCGGGGCGAGCATCGTCAAGGTCGGCGTCGGACCGGGCGCGATGTGCACGACCCGGATGATGACCGGGGTCGGGCGCCCGCAATTCTCGGCCGTCGTCGAATGTGCCTCGGCGGCAAGGGCGTTGGGCGGCCATGTGTGGGCAGACGGCGGGGTCCGCCATCCCCGCGACGTGGCGCTGGCGCTGGCCGCCGGGGCCTCCAACGTCATGATCGGGTCGTGGTTCGCCGGCACGTACGAGTCGCCCGGCGACCTGATGCGCGACCGGGACGACCAGCCCTACAAGGAGAGCTACGGCATGGCCTCCAAGCGCGCGGTGGTCGCCCGCAGCGGCACCGAGGCCGCGTTCGACCGCGCCCGCAAGGCGTTGTTCGAGGAAGGCATCTCGACGTCGCGGATGGGGCTGGACCCCGACCGCGGGGGCGTCGAGGACCTGATCGATCACATCGCCTCGGGCGTGCGCAGCACCTGCACCTATGTCGGCGCGGGCAACCTCGCGGAGCTGCACGAGCGGGCCGTCATCGGGGTGCAGTCCACCGCCGGGTTCGCCGAGGGTCATCCGCTGCCCTCGGGGTGGTGACGACGAATGCGGGGGCACCGCCGAGCGTTCCGGGTCCGCTGACCCTCTTGGCTACCATGTGAATTTCAGTCGGGCAGCAAAGCGCCGCCCGGCATCGAGCGAAAGGGATGACGTGCCGCAGGCACGCGTCGGGACCCCATGCTGAGCCCGGCCTTCCGGACGCAGCGGCGGCCGAGCCCGTCATCATGAACGCCTCCGTCGCCGTGATCAGCGTGGTGGCCATCGCGCTGCTGATCCTGTGCAACGCGGTCTTCGTCGCCGCCGAGTTCTCGCTGACGACCCTGGACCGCAGCGCGGTGGAGGCCAACGCCCGCCGCGGGGCGCGCCGCGACCGCTTGATCCGGCGGGCCCAGCAGCGGCTGTCGTTTCAGTTGTCGGGTGCCCAACTGGGTATCTCGGTCACCACGCTGGCGGCCGGTTACCTGACCGATCCGATGGTCGGCGACCTGCCGCACCCCTGGTTGGACGCGATGGGGCTGTCCGACCGGGCCGGCGACGTGATCATGGCCATCCTGGCGTTGGTGATCGTGACGTCGGTGTCGATGGTCTTCGGCGAGCTGGTCCCGAAGTACCTGGCCGTGGCGCGACCGCTGTCCACCGCCCGCGCCGTGGTGGGCGCCCAGCTGCTGTTCTCGTCGCTGCTGACCCCGGCGATCCGGCTGACCAATGGCGCGGCGAACTGGATCGTCCGCCGGCTGGGGATCGAGCCGGCCGAGGAGCTGCGGTCGGCCCGGTCACCGCAGGAACTGCTGTCACTGGTGCGATCGTCGGCCCGCAGCGGCGCCCTGGACCCCGCCACCGCGGCCCTGGTGCGGCGGTCGCTGCAGTTCGGCACCCGGACCGCCGAGGAACTGATGACGCCCAGGTCGAAAATTGAGGCGCTGCAGACCGACGACACGGTCGCCGACCTGATCGCGGCGGCGGCCGAGTCCGGTTTTTCCCGCTTCCCCATCGTCGACGGCGATCTGGACGAGACCGTCGGCATCGTGCACGTCAAACAGGCCTTCGCGATTCCGGTGGCGGATCGCGCGCACACGCTGCTGACCACGATCGCCCAACCCGTTCCGGTGGTGCCGTCGACCCTGGACGGCGACGCGGTGATGGCCGAACTGCGCGCCAACAAACTGCAGATCGGGATGGTCGTCGACGAATACGGCGGCACCGCCGGGATGGTGACCGTCGAGGACCTGATCGAAGAGATCGTGGGCGACGTCCGCGACGAGCACGACGACGCCACACCCGATGTGGTGGCGGCCGGCACGCGGCTGGCGGGTGTCGGGCCTGCTGCGCATCGACGAGGTGGCCGCCGCCACCGGATTCCGCGCCCCCGAAGGCCCCTACGAGACGATCGGCGGGCTGGTGCTGCGCGAACTCGGCCATATCCCGGCGGTCGGCGAAACGGTGAGGCTGCCCGCGTTGGATGCCGACGGGCTGTTGGATACCTCGATGCGCTGGCAGGCGCGGGTGATGCGGATGGACGGCCGCCGCATCGACTCGCTGGAGCTGATCGACCTGGGTCGCCACGGCGAGCCCCACGCTTGGGGCGGCCACCGATGAACGACACCCTGGGCGTGGCGCTGGCGATCCTGCTGATCGGGGTCAACGCGTTCTTCGTCGGCGCGGAATTCTCGTTGATCTCGGCGCGCCGCGACCGCCTCGAAGCCCTGGCCGAGCAGGGCCGGGCGCGGGCCGTCACGGTGATCCGCGCCGGCGAGCAGCTCCCGTCGATGCTGGCCGGCGCCCAGCTGGGCGTCACCGCCGCCTCGCTGCTGCTCGGGCGGATCGGCGAGTCGGCGGTCTCCAATCTGCTGCGCGGTCCCCTCGGGCTGGCCGGCGTTCACCCGGCGGTGCAGCACACGCTGTCGCTGGCGATCGCGCTGGCCATCGTGGTGACGCTGCACGTGCTGCTGGGCGAGATGGTGCCGAAGAACATCGCGCTGGCCGGTCCGGAGCGCACCGCGATGCTGCTGGTCCCGTCGTACCTGGCCTACGTGCGCGTCGCGCGGCCGTTCATCGTGTTCTACAACAACTGCGCCAGCCTGGTGGTGCGAGCGCTGGGCGTCGAGCCCAAGGAGGAACTCGAGATCACGGTCTCCCCCGTCGAGCTGAGCGAGATGATCGCCGAATCCGAGTCCGAAGGGCTGCTGGATCCCGAAGAGCACACCCGGCTGACCCGGGCGCTGCAGATTCGCACCCGGGTGGTCGGCGATGTCATGGTGCCGCTCGCCGCCGTCCGCGCGGTGCCGGTGGTCGCCGCGGGCGCGGGGCCGACGGTCGGTGCGGTCGAGCAGGCGTTGGCCCAGACCGGTTACTCCCGCTACCCGGTGGCGGGCGCCAACGGCGAGTTCATCGGCTACGTCCACATCAAGGACGTGCTGACGCTCGGCGACGACCCCCGAACGGTGATCGATCTGACGATGGTGCGCCGCCTGCCGCGGGTGCCCGCGTCGCTGCCGCTGGCCGATGCGCTGTCCCGGATGCGCCGCAGCAACAGCCATCTGGCGCTGGTGACCGACCGGGACGGGGCCGGTGGCGGCGAAGTGGTCGGGATGGTGGCGATGGAGGACCTGGTCGCGGACTTCGTCGGGACGATGCGCGACGCGTAGGGATACTGGCCGCGGGATGCCGTCGGGCGCGCCCGTATGATCTCCAACGGCTACCAGTCGAAGAAAGTGCTGGAGAGCAGAGGATCCCTGGCGCGCGGTTGGTGCGTTGCTCGACATCGATCCGGGGCTCGCCGCGGCGCCATCGTTGGCGCTGCCAGCGCGGCCTGACCTGCTGTGGTGGGTCGGGCGGATAACGCTCGCCAGGCTGCTGCTCGGTAGGCTGACAACAATGCGGGCGGGCCTCGGCAGGCCCATTATGGAGGAGAAACATGACTGATCGCGTGTCGGCGGGGAACTTGCGCGTCGCCCGAGTGCTCTACGACTTCGTGAACAACGAGGCCCTGCCCGGCACCGATATCGACCCGGACAGCTTCTGGGCGGGCGTCGACAAGGTGGTCACCGACCTCACCCCGAAGAACCAGGATTTGCTGAACCGCCGCGACGAGCTGCAGGCCCAGATCGACAAGTGGCACCGGCAGCGGGTGATCGAGCCGATCGACGCGGAGGCCTACCGCCAGTTCCTGACCGAGATCGGCTATCTGCTTCCCGAGCCCGCGGACTTCACCATCACCACGTCCGGCGTCGACCCGGAGATCACCACGACGGCCGGCCCGCAGCTGGTGGTGCCGGTGACCAACGCCCGGTTCGCGCTGAACGCGGCCAACGCCCGATGGGGCTCGCTCTACGACGCCCTGTACGGCACCGACGTCATCCCCGAAGAGGACGGCGCGGAAAAGGGCACCGGCTACAACAAGGTCCGCGGCGACAAGGTGATCGCCTATGCCCGCAAGTTCCTCGACGAGTCGGCGCCGCTGTCGTCGGGTTCGTGGGCGGACGCGACGGGCCTCAGCATCGTCGACGACCAGCTGCAGGTCGCCCTCGGCGAGGATTCCACCGGGTTGGCGAGCCCGGAGAAGTTCGTCGGGTACAGCGGCGAGCTCGGCTCCCCCGACTGGTCGGTGCTGCTGGTCAACAACGGTTTGCACATCGAGATCCTGATCGACCCCGACTCGCCGATCGGCAAGACCGACCGCGCCGGCATCAAGGATGTCGTGCTGGAGTCGGCGGTGACCACGATCGTCGACTTCGAGGACGCGGTGTCGGCCGTCGACGCCGACGACAAGGTCGGCGCCTACCGCAACTGGCTTGGCCTGAACCGGGGCGACCTGGCCGCCGAGGTGGACAAGGACGGCAAGACGTTCACCCGGGTGCTCAACCAGGACCGCCGTTACACCACCCCCGACGGGGGCGAGCTCGTCCTGCCCGGCCGCAGCGCTGCTGTTCGTGCGCAACGTGGGCCACCTGATGACCAACGACGCGATCGTTGTCGAGCGAGGGCGACGGCGAAGAAAACGAGGTGTTCGAGGGCATCATGGATGCGCTGTTCACCGGGGTGTGCGCCATCCACGGTCTGAAGGAAAGCTCGGACAACAACGGGGCCAACGGGCCCCTGCGAAACAGCCGCACCGGGTCCATCTACATCGTCAAGCCGAAGATGCACGGTCCCGAAGAGGTCGCGTTCACCACCGAGCTGTTCAGCCGGGTCGAAGACGTCCTGGGGTTGCCGCAGACCACGTTGAAGGTCGGCGTGATGGACGAGGAGCGCCGCACGACCGTCAACCTGAAGGCGTGCATCAAGGCGGCCTCCGACCGGATCGTGTTCATCAACACCGGATTCCTGGACCGCACCGGTGACGAGATCCACACCTCCATGGAGGCCGGCCCGATGGTGCGCAAGGGCACCATGAAGAGCCAGCCCTGGATCCTGGCGTACGAGGACAACAACGTCGACACCGGCCTGGCCACCGGGTTCGCCGGTCACGCCCAGATCGGCAAGGGCATGTGGACGATGACCGAGCTGATGGCCGACATGGTCGAGCAGAAGATCGGCCAGCCGAAGGCGGGCGCCAGCACGGCCTGGGTGCCGTCGCCGACCGCGGCCACCCTGCACGCCATGCACTATCACCAGGTCGACGTCATCGCGGTGCAGAAGGAACTGGAAGGCAAGAGGCGGGCGACGATCGAGCAGCTGCTGACCATCCCCCTGGCCAAGGAGCTGGCCTGGGCCCCCGAGGAGATCCGCGAGGAGGTCGACAACAACTGCCAGTCCATCCTCGGCTACGTGGTGCGCTGGGTCGACCAGGGCGTCGGATCCTCGAAGGTGCCCGACATCCACAACGTGGACCTGATGGAGGACCGCGCCACCCTGCGGATCGGCAGCCAGCTGCTGGCCAACTGGCTGCGTCACGGCGTGATCACCAGCGAAGACGTCCGGGCCAGCCTGGAACGGATGGCGCCGAT
Source organism: uncultured Actinomycetota bacterium (assembly GCA_963800315.1). Classification (GTDB taxonomy): domain Bacteria; phylum Actinomycetota; class Actinomycetes; order Mycobacteriales; family Mycobacteriaceae; genus Mycobacterium. Next base: position 443,177 of record CAWDAS010000013.1, on the reverse strand, counting down.
GGTGGATCAGCAGAACGCCGGCGACCCCGCCTATCGGCCGATGGCGCCCAACTTCGACGACAGCATCGCCTTCCTGGCCGCCCAGGAGCTGATCTTGTCGGGAACGCAGCAGCCCAACGGCTACACCGAGCCGATCCTGCATCGCCGTCGGCGTGAGTTCAAGGCCCGCGCCGGCGCCGGTGCCTGAATCGGGCGATATGCGGTCCTGCGGCCGATGACTAGACTCGGCGCCGAGTTCACCCCACCTCACCAGATGAGTCGATTGAAAGGCGGCGGAAACCACCATGGGTAGGCACAGCATGCCCGACCCTGAGGACTCCGTCGATGAGCCCGCCGACGAAGCCGGCGCCGGCGATCGGTACCCGGCCGACGACACCGGCCGCCACGGGGACGCCGCTCGCGACCAGTGGGCCGACCCGTACGCGGACGAGGGCCCCTACCCCGACGAGCCCGACCCCGACGACGAGGACTCGTTCGCGGCCGGTGCGGCCGACGAGTACCCGGATTTCCCGGCGCGCCCACCGGCCGCGACGACTTCACCGCCCCGGTCCCTGCTGCGCACCGGGCACCGCGGGCTCGGCGACTGGCGGGGCGGCCACCGCAGCGAGGGCGGGCGCCGGGGCGTCAGCATCGGCGTGATCGTGGCCCTCGTCGCGGTGGTCGTGGTGGTGGGCACCGTGATCCTGTGGAGTTTCTTCGGTGACGCGTTGTCCAACCGCTCGCACCAGGCGGCGGGGCGCTGTGTGGGGGGCAAGGAAACGGTCGCCGTCGTCGTCGACCCGTCGATCGCGGATCCGGTGCAGCAATTCGCGGAAAACTACAATTCGTCGGCCGGCCCGGTCGGTGACCACTGCATGGTGGCGAGCGTCAAGGCCGCCGGCTCCGAGGCCGTGCTCAACGGCTTCATTGGCAAGTGGCCCGCGGAATTGGGCGGGCAGCCGGCGTTGTGGATCCCGGGCAGCTCGATCTCCGCCGCGCGGCTCGCCGCGGCCACCGGCCAGAAGACCATTACCGACAGCCGCTCGCTGGTGACCTCGCCGGTGGTCCTCGCCGTCCGCCCGGAACTCGCAGCAGGCCCTGGCCAACCAGAACTGGGCGGCACTACCCCGGCTGCAGAGCACGCCCAACTCGTTAGCCGAACTGAACTTGCCGGCGTGGGGATCGCTGCGGCTGGCGCTGCCCATGAACGGCAACGGCGACGCATCGTTTCTTGCCGGCGAGGCGGTGGCGGCCGCGTCGGCGCCCCCCGCCGCGCCGGTCACCCAGGGCAGCGGCGCCGTGCGCGCGCTGCTGAGCGCACAACCCAAACTGGCGGACAAGTCACTCGCGGAGGCGATGAACACGCTGCTCAAACCCGGTGACGTGGCGACCGCCCCGGTGCACGCGGTGATCACCACCGAGCAGCACCTGTTTCAGCGCGGCCAGTCGTTGTCCGATGCCAAGAAAACGCTGGCGTCCTGGCTACCGGCGGGGCCGGTGCCGGTCGCCGACTATCCGACGGTGTTGCTCAGCGGCTCCTGGCTGACGCAGGAGCAGACCTCGGCGGCCAGCGAGTTCGCCCGGTTCATGCACAAGCCCGACCAACTGGCCAAACTGGCCGAAGCCGGCTTCCGGGTCAACGGCGTCAAGCCGCCCAGCAGCCCGGTGACCGACTTCCCGGCGCTGCCGTCCACGCTGTCGGTGGGCGACGACGCGATCCGCGCCACCCTGGCCGAAGCGATGGCCGCCCCGTCGAGCGGAGTGGCCGCCACCATCATGCTCGACCAGTCGATGCCGATGCAGGAAGGCGGAAAAACCCGACTGGCGAACGTGATCGCCGCGCTCGAGGACAAGATCAAAGCGTTGCCGCCCACTACGGTGCTGGGGCTGTGGACGTTCGACGGCCACGAGGGCCGCTCGGAAGTAAAAAGCGGGCCGCTGGCCGACCCGGTCAACGGGCAGCCACGCCCGGCGGCGCTGATAGCCGCGCTGGACAAGCAGTATTCGTCGCCCGGCGGCGAGGTCTCGTTCACCACACTGCGGTTGGTCTACCAAGACATGCAGACCAATTACCATGCGGGCCAGACGAACTCGATATTGGTGATCACCTCCGGCCCGCACACCGACCAAACCCTGGACGGGCCCGGTCTGCAGGATTTCATCCGCAAGAGCGCGGACCCGGCCAAGCCGATCGCGGTGAACGTCATCGATTTCGGGGCCGATCCGGACCGGGCGACCTGGGAAGCGGTCGCGCAGCTCAGCGGCGGTGGCTACCATAACCTCGGCACCTCGGCCTCCCCTGACCTCGCCGCGGCGATCAACACCTACTTGAGCTGAGTGCGCGCCGGCCACCGCGAATATTGTCGGTGGACAAGAAGAAATGTTCCTCGGGCCATACAGATTCACCCGAACCGGCGAGTGTTCGAACGCCGCATGGGGCGCCGATCGCCGCGAATGATGTTTTATTTGCCAATCGTGGGTATTGAAGCGCCCAACCGCCGAATGGCTTGGACGGGAGCGAACGATTGGCCGAAACACGAAGACTTATACTACTTTCTTAAGTTAGTGGCCAAGCGAATCACCGTGCTGCGCTTGATGTTCGGAGGACTACGGCCCGACGCGCTGCCCGTGTCCCACGGGGTCGAATCACCCGTTAACGGTAAGCTACCGAAAGGTTGATTTCACAGCCTACGCATTACCTGCAGTGTGCAGGGCCCCGTCCGATGTTTTTTCTTGGCGGCATTCGAAGGGGCCATGACGACGAATTTTTCACATACCATAGTTCGCCTGCGCGCACCCGGCGCTCGCCGCCGCCAGGTAATTGACCGTGGCGACGAATTATCTGCTTGCGCACAAGCAAGCAGGAAAGGACAATTCGCGAAGCAATGACAGAGCTGGTCACCGGAAAGGCCTTCCCCAACGTGGTCGTCACCGGCGTTGCGATGACGACAGCGGTCGCGACCGACGCGGAGACCACGTGGAAGATGCTGCTGGACCGGCAAAGCGGCATCCGCGAACTCGATGACCCGTTCGTGGCGGAGTTCGACCTGCCGGTCCGCATCGGCGGGCACCTGCTCGAGGAATTCGACAGCGAGCTGACCGCGGCCGAGTTGCGCAGGACGAGCTACCTGCAGCGGATGTCGACCATTCTCAACCGGCGCGTGTGGGACACCGCCGGCTCACCCGAGGTCGACCCCAACCGGTTGCTGGTGTCCGTCGGCACCGGGTTCGGCTCGGGCGAGGAACTGGTCTTCAGCTACGACGACCTGCGGGCCCGCGGGCGGGAGGCGATCTCGCCGCTGGTCGTGCAGAAGTACGCGCCCAACGCGGCGGCCGCGGCGGTGGGGCTGGAACGGCACGCCAGGGCCGGTGTGCTGACGCCGGTGTCGGCATGCGCGTCGGGTTCGGAAGCGATCGCGCGGGCCTGGCAGGAGATCGTGTTCGGGGAGGCCGATATCGCAATCTGCGGCGGCGTCGAGACCAAGATCGAGGCGGTGCCCATCGCCGCGTTCGCCAACATGCGCATCGTGATGTCGACGAACAACGATGACCCGCCCGGTGCGTGCCGGCCGTTCGACCGCGACCGTGACGGCTTCGTGTTCGGCGAGGCCGGCGCGTTGATGGTGATCGAGACCGAGGAGCACGCCAAGGCCCGCGGCGCCAACGTGCTGGCCCGGCTGATGGGCGCCAGCGTCACCTCCGATGGCTTCCACATGGTGGCCCCGAACCCGAACGGGGAACGGGCCGGTTACGCGATGACGAGGGCGATCCAGCTGGGGGGCCTGACCCCCGGCGACATCGACCACGTCAACGCCCACGCCACCGGCACCCAGGTCGGTGACCTGGCCGAGAGCAAGGCCATCAACAACGCGCTGGGCAGCAACAAGCCGGCGATCTATGCGCCCAAAGCGGCGCTGGGCCACTCGGTCGGGGCGGTGGGCGCGGTGGAAGCGATCCTGACCGTGCTGGCGCTGCGGGATCAGATCGTCCCGCCGACATTGAACCTGGAGAACCGCGACCCGGAGATCGACTTGGACGTGGTGGCGGGTGATCCGCGGCCCGGCGATTACCGGTACGCGATCAACAACTCGTTCGGGTTCGGCGGGCACAACGTGGCCCTGGCCTTCGGCCGCTATTGATCACGCTCCGGGGATAGCATCGTGAGCGCGAGCTAAGGAGCGCCATGAGCATCGATTTCACCCCGGACCCCGAACTGTATCCGTTCGAATCGCGCTGGTTCGACAGCACGCAGGGGCGCCTCCATTACATCGACGAGGGCGATGGCCCCCCGCTGCTGTTGTGCCACGGCAACCCGACGTGGAGCTTTCTGTACCGCAACATCATCATCGCGCTGCGCGACCGATTCCGTTGCGTCGCACCGGATTACCTCGGCTTCGGGCTGTCGGATCGGCCGCCGGGGTTCGGATACAAGATCGACGAGCACGCCCGGGTGGTCGGCGAGTTCGTCGACCACCTCGGCTTGGATGGCTACCTGAGCATGGGCCAGGACTGGGGCGGCCCGATCAGCATGGCGGTCGACGTGGAACGGGCCGACCGGGTGCGCGGCATCGTGTTGGGCAACACCTGGTTCTGGCCGGCGGACACGCTGACCACCAAGGTCTTCAGCCAGGTGATGTCCAGCCCGCCAATGCAATACGCGATTCTGCAGCACAACTTTTTCGTCGAACGACTGGTCCCGGCGGGAACCGCGCACCGGCTCAGCGCGGCGGAGATGCAGCACTACCGGGCGGTGCAGCCCCGTCCCGACGCGCGCAAGGGGGTCGCCGAGATGCCCAAGCAGATCCTGGCCGCCCGCCCCCTGCTGGGGCAGCTTGCCCGCGAGGTGCCGGCCAAGCTGGGTGCCAAGCCCGCGTTGTTGGTCTGGGGGATGAAGGACTTCGCGTTCCGGCCCGGCCCTACGCTTCCGCGGATGCGCGCGACGTTCGCCGACCACGTCGTCGTCGAACTGCCCGACGCCAAGCACTTCATCCAGGAGGACGCACCCGAGGAGATCGCCGCGGCGATCGTCGAGCGGTTCGGCTGACCGGTTACCCGCCGGCCGACGCGAACGCCTCCACCGGCGGGCACGAGCACACCAGGTGGCGGTCGCCGTAGGCGCCGTCGATGCGACGCACCGGCGGCCACACCTTGGGCCGGAAGTTCTTGCCCAGCGGATAGGCGGCCTCCGCCCGGGTATAGGGGTGTTCCCATTCGGAAACCAACAAGCACTCGGCGGTGTGGGGCGCGCCGCGCAGCGGGTTGTCGTCAACGGGCCACTCTCCCGCACCGACCCGGTCGATCTCGCGGCGGATGGCGATCATGGCCTCGCAGAAGGCGTCGACCTCGGTCAGGGTTTCGCTCTCGGTCGGCTCCACCATTAGCGTGCCGGCCACCGGGAAGCTCATGGTGGGCGCGTGAAACCCGTAGTCCGCCAAGCGTTTCGCCACATCGTCGACGGTCACCCCGGTCGCCTTGGTGATCGGCCGCAAGTCCAGGATGCACTCGTGCGCGACCATGCCGTTCTCGCCGGTGTAGAGCACCGGGAAGTACTCGTCGAGCCGCCGGGCGATGTAGTTGGCCGAGGTGATCGCCGTCAGCGACGCCGCCCGCAGGCCGTCGGCGCCCATCATCCGGATGTAGGCCCAGCTGATCGGCAGGATGGATGCCGACCCGTACGGCGCCGACGACACCGGGTGGCCCTGCGGCAACTCGGGCGCGAACGGGTGACCCGGCAGGAACGGAGCCAGGTGCGAACGCGCCGCCACCGGCCCGACGCCCGGGCCCCCGCCCCCGTGCGGGATGCAGAACGTCTTGTGCAGGTTCAGGTGGCTGACGTCGCCGCCGAACTTTCCCGGCCGGGCCAGCCCGACGAGCGCGTTGAGGTTGGCGCCGTCGATGTAGACCTGGCCGCCGGCGTCGTGCACGGCCGCGCAGACCTCGGCGACGTCGTGCTCGTACACCCCGTGCGTGGAGGGGTAGGTGATCATCAGCGCCGCCAGGCGGTCGGCGTTCTCGGCCACCTTGGCGCGCAGGTCATCCAGGTCCACGTCGCCGTTCTCGCGGCAGGCCACAACCACCACCCGCATCCCGGCCAGGGCGGCCGACGCCGCGTTGGTGCCGTGCGCGCTCGACGGGATCAGGCAGATGTCGCGGTGGGGTTCGCCCCTGCTGGCGTGGTAATCGTGGATCGCCAGCAGACCGGCATACTCGCCCTGCGAACCGGCGTTCGGCTGCAGCGAGACGGCGTCGTAGCCGGTGATCTGCACCAGCCAGCTCTCCAGGTCGGCGATGAGGCGACGCAGCCCCGGGGTGTCAGAGGCCGGCGCGAACGGATGCTGGCGCGCGAATTCCGGCCAGGTGATCGGCTCCATCTCCGCGGCGGCGTTGAGTTTCATCGTGCACGAGCCGAGCGGGATCATGCTGCGGTCCAAGGCGATATCTTTGTCGGCCAGCGTGCGCAGGTAGCGCATCATCGCCGTTTCGGTGCGGTATTGCGTGAACGCGGGATGGGTCAGGAATCCCGACGTGCGGGTCGCGATGGTCGCGGCGGCCGGCTTGCCGGCCGACGACGTGGGAGCCACCCCGAAGGCCTGCAGCACCGCGGCGACATGCTCGTCGGTGGTGGCCTCGTCGCAGGCCACCGACACGTGATCGTCGTCCACCCGCCACAGGTTGATGCCCTTGGCCTTGGCCGCGGCGATCACCTCGCCGGCCCGGCCCGGCACCCGCGCCAGCACGGTGTCGAAGTAGGCGTCGTGCACCAACGCATCGCCCAGCGCCGCGCCGATCGACTCGGCGTGACCGTGCACGCGGCGGGCGATTTCGGACAGCCCGTCGGCGCCGTGGTAGCTGGCATACATGGCCGCCATCACCGCCAACAGCACCTGTGCGGTGCAGATGTTGCTGGTGGCCTTGTCCCGGCGGATGTGCTGTTCGCGGGTCTGCAACGCCAACCGATACGCCGGCGCCCCGTCGCTGTCGACGGACACGCCGACCAGCCGGCCGGGAAGCTGGCGGGCATGCTTGGCGTGCACCGACAAATATCCGGCATGCGGACCGCCGAATCCCATTGGCACACCGAATCTTTGGGTGGTGCCAAACGCGACGTCGGCGCCGATCTCGCCGGGCGGGGTGAGCAGCGTGCACGCCAGTAGGTCGGCGCCGATGGCGACCAGTGCGCCGCGCTCGTGGGCCTGCGCGACCAGCGCCGCCCAGTCGGTGATCCGGCCGCTGGCGCCGGGCAACTGGGCGATGACGCCGAAGAACTCACCGTCCGGCAGGCCGTGGCGCAGGTCGGCGGTGACGATCTCGATGCCCAGCGGCCGGGCCCGGGTGGCCAGCACGGCCGCGGTCTGGGTGAACAGATCGGCGTCCACGGCGAGCCGGTTGGACGCGCCACGGGCCGCGCGGTGCAGCAACGTCATGGCCTCGGCGGCCGCGGTGCCCTCATCGAGCATCGACGCGTTGGCGACCTCGAGTCCGGTGAGGTCGGCCACCATCGTCTGGAAATTCAGCAGCGCCTCCAGCCGGCCCTGACTGATCTCGGGCTGGTAGGGGGTATAGGCGGTGTACCAGGCCGGATTCTCCAAGACGTTGCGCACCAGCACCGGCGGGGTGAGCGTGTCGTAGTAGCCCTGCCCGATCATCGAGACGGCCACCGTGTTGGCGTCGGCCAGCGCCCGCAGCTCGGCCAGCGCCTCGGTCTCGCTGGCGGCCGGCGGCAACGCGTCCAGACCCGGAGCGATCCCGTCCGCGTCGAGCCGGTCGATAATGCCCGTCGGCACCGCCTTGGCCGCGAGCTCGTCGAGCGAATCGACGCCGATGACGCCGAGCATCGTCGCCACGGCCCGGCTGTCCGGGCCGAGGTGGCGGCCTGCGAAACCGCCCTGAATCTTTGGGGTGTTTTGTTCCAGCACTGCGACTCCTGACATGCGGCGGGACCGCGACGCGCGATGAGCGCGCGTTGCGGTCCTCTCCCTCTGTCGTCGACCCGAGCCGGGCGCCTGAGAGCTTCGACAACCCGATCACCGCGCGGTGGGCTGCCTTTCCCCATGGGCGGGTGAGCCGGACGGACCGCTCACCGCTTTCCAGAGGCATCGGAACCCGCGCGGTCCTGGTGCCTGAGAGGTTGACGGAGAGGTGTTGCTCCTTCGGCGTCCGTGACTGGCGGTCCCGGAACTCTCCCGCACGAGGGCGATGCACCCCCGACTCTACCCGCGCACCCCCGCGCGCACACCGCCGCGGCGATGCGCACGGCCTGGCTAGCCGATCTTGCGGTCGCGATGCTTGCGCCGGGACGCGAGCTCGTCCTCCGGCGTCGGGATCGACTCGCCGTCGTCGGCCCGCTCGCCGTGGAAGTCGGCGATCACGCCGGTCAGCTCGCGCATGGCGCCGGACACGGCGATCCCGAACACGCCCTGCCCGCCCTGCAGCAGGTCGACGACCTCTTCCGCCGATGTGCACTCATAGACCGTGGTGCCGTCGGAAAACAGGGTGATGTTGGCCAGGTCCTGGACGCCGCGCTGGCGCAGATGGTCCACCGCAACCCGGATGTTGTGCAGCGAGATGCCGGTGTCGAGCAACCGCTTGACGATCTTGAGAACCAGGATGTCCTTGAACGAGTAGAGCCGCTGGCTGCCCGATCCGGCGGCGCTGCGGATCGACGGAACCACCAACGAGGTGCGCGCCCAGTAGTCCAGCTGGCGGTAGGTGATTCCGGCGATCTGGCAAGCGCTGGGCCCGCGGTAGCCCACCAACTCGTCGGGCACGGAGTCGTCGGGGAACAGTCCGGGCTGCACGGGCGCACTCGGCCCGGCGACGCCGTCGTCGTCGCCTGCGGCGTTCGCGGGGTCAGCTAGGTCCAGCTGTTCTTGACGTGGCTGCTCGCTCACGGTGGTTCCTCTCGCCGATCGCGCTCTCTACTAGCTGCGTCACTGGCTGCACCGCAGCCACGTTTGCTCAGGCCCGAGTGCTAGAGAGCTTACGCTGTTCGATAGCTGCCGCGCCTTAAGTCGTGATCAAAGTATGGCCGCCGCCGGGCTTACTGAGGGTGCTAACCGCCAGGCGTGTCGACATCACGGTACGAGATGAGATGCATCCGTGATATCGATTCCAGGGTAGTACCTCGGGCGGGGCACGTCGGACCCGCGTCATCGGCCCGCCCCGGGCGGGGCCGGCCGCGCCTGTCAGGTGGCCTTGAAATCGTCCGGCGACACGCTGTCGAGAAATTCCTTGAACTTCTCCACCTCGTCCTCCCGGACGGCGGTGCCACCCTCCTCGTCGCTCTCGTCGGGGATAAGCAGCCCGGCCTGGGCGAGGACGGCCTCCTCGACATAGATCGGAACCCCGACGCGCAAAGCTATCGCCACCGAGTCCGAGGGCCGCGCCGATACCGTGATGTTCCGGTCGAAAACCAGGTCGGCGTAGAAGGTGCCTTCCTGCAGGTCGACGATCCGCACCTCTTTCAGCGAATGCCCAAGAGCGGCAATGACATCCCTGATCAGGTCATGCGTCAGTGGGCGGGGCGGTTCCACACCTTGCTGCTCGAGCGCAATGGCGGCGGCCTCAGATTGTCCGATCCAAATCGGTAGGTACCGGTCACCGTTGGTTTCGCGCAGTAACAGCACCGGTTGGTTCTGCGGCTGCTCCACGCGAATGCCGACGACACGAACTTCACCCATCTGTGTCTGCCCTCCGCACATGCTGCCGTGTTCGACTGGTTCTCGGCGCGGCGACGCGGCCGGAATGTGGCCATGCCATCGAAAGCCAAGCTGTCGAACGAAGTCTAGTCCTCAGCGATGCAGAACGTCGCGAACGGCAGATTTGACGAGCGAGGTGTGCAACGTGATGGCAAGGGCCGCCACCTCGCGCGCCAGGTCGTCGGCGCGGTCACGGGCGCCGGCCTTACCGGCTTTGACTACCGGCCCGGCGATTTGGGCGATCAGGTCGGATTGCCGGTCGGCCGCCGACCGGAAGGCACGCAAATGCCGGGGCTCGACGCCGTATTCCGCCAGCGCCCGCGCGCACTGCAGGATGACCACGGCGTGCTCGTCGAAGAAACCGCCCGGGCCGGTGGTGATCACCCCGGCCTTGAGCAGCGCCGTCAGCAGCTCCTCGTCCACCCCCGATCGCTCCAGCAGATCTTCTCGACTCAGCCGGACGCGGGTGCGGCTAGCGCCACCGCGCCGATTCCAGTGTCCGATTCGACATCGGCCTCCCCGCTTCCGGGTACGGACACCAATCGCGGGCCGGTGTAAGGCGATCCGAAGGGCGGCAACTCGCCGTCCGGCTGGGCGTCCAGCTGCGCCCTGATGACCTTCAGCGGTAGGTAGTGATCGCGCTGCGCGGTGAGGATGAACCGCAGCCGGGCGCAGTCGTATGCGGTGAACCGCCGGTATCCCGACGCGGCACGCTGCGGCGTGACCAGTCCCTCGGCCTCCAGGAAGCGAATCTTGGAGATCGTGACATCGGGGAAATCCGGCCTCAGCAGCTCCAGGACCGCCCCGATCGACATCCCGGCCAGTGCCGGGCTATCGGGTGCGCTCACTGGCCCGAAGATCCTCCATCGTCGTCACCTTGCTTGGGCCCGGTCAAGAAAACCAGGCGGAACTTGCCGATCTGCACTTCGTCGCCGTTTGCGAGCACCGCGGAGTCCACGGGCTCACGGTTGACGTAGGTGCCGTTGAGGCTGCCGACGTCGACCACGTTGAATTCGTTGTTTTCCAACCTGAATTCGGCGTGGCGACGGCTGACGGTGACGTCGTCGAGGAAGATGTCGCTGTCGGGATGCCGACCGGCCGACGTGATGGGCTGGTCGAGCAGAAACCGCGATCCGGCGTTCGGTCCGCGCTTGACGACCAACAACGCCGAGCCCGCCGGCAGTCCTTCGACGCCGGAGACCGCGCTTTCGGTGCCCGCCTGCGCGGGTGCGTCCAATTCGTTGAGGAAGTCGGCACGAAAGACAGAAGTCGTCTCCACCGTGACTTCGTCAGAGGTCTGGTCTTGCGGACTTCCTGAGTCCATGTCCGTCACGCGCTGCTCCTCACTGGCCGCTGTGGCGTTGTCTGACCGGGCCGCTCGGCCGGCTTCCCACTAGGTTATTCGCCCGGTACTGCCGATCTGTCGCTGTCTGCTGCTTTTAGGTGCCGATGTGTCGACGGTACCGCGCGCTGGTCTCCAATGTGCCCACCACCCGCCTATCGGACACCGAATTACCGGCCTTCCCACCCCTTGCTCGCATCGCAATGCAGGGACATTAGCACCGTCATTCCGTCAGTGTTCCGCGGTAGGCCTCCGCGTCCAGCAGCGACGAGATGGCTGACTCCAATTCCGCGACGTCGCCTACCTGCACATCCAGCAGCCACCCGGCCCCGTACGGGTCCGAGTTGACCAGCTGCGGACTCCCTTCCAGATCGCCGTTGACCGCGGACACCGTGCCCGTGACCGGGGCGTACAGGTCCGACACGGATTTCGTCGACTCCACCTCGCCGAAGGACTCGCCCGCGGTCAATTCGGCGCCCACCTCGGGCAGCTGAACAAAAACGACATCGCCCAAAGCCGACTGCGCAAAGTCGGTGATGCCGACCCGCGCGGTATCGTCGCCGGTTCGGCGAACCCACTCATGCTCGGCGGTGTAGTGCAAATCGGGCGGGATATCGCTCACGAGTAATCCTGTTCTTGGTCCGGCGGTGCTCACTTGACGGGCTGAGCGTATTGGTGCGGTTTTGGTTGTCGCAAGGTGGTCACGTCGACGCGGTCGGCTTGCTGGACGGACATCCGGGCGCCGACGCGCTTGATGCTGTCCTCGGCGCCGCCGGGGATGTTCATCGCCGCCGCCAGCGTGGGCGGATCGCCAATCGCGAGTATCGAATACGGCGGCAACAGGGTCTTGCCGTCGATGGTCAGCGAACCAGGCGTACCCACTACCCAGGTATCGACACCTACCCGCACGGACTGGTGTGCATCGTTGATCTCGATCGCCTCGGCGCCGGCGGCGCGCAGCTCGTTGATCACGTCGAGCATCGTCTCGGGCGAAACCCCGGGGCCGGGGTCGTCGATCGTGATGGTGACACCCGATCCGGTCGCGCCCACCGCGCCGACCATGATGGACAACGCCGCCAGCCTGTCCTGGGCGCTCTTGATGGCGGCCTGATCGGTGTTGCCGGACGCCTGCAAGGAATTCAGCGTGTTCTGCAGTTCGCCCACTTCGGTGTTGAGTGTGGCTTCGCGCTGGCGCAGCGAATCCAACAGCAACAACAGGTCCGCGGGCCGCGCCGTGTCCAGCGAATCGCCCGAGTCGGTCTGGCGCACCTGAGTGACGATGGCGATCCCGAGGAGCAGACACAACACGACCGCCAGCGTTCCGAAGACCAGGCGGGAGCGACCACCCCGCACAAAACCGGACAATCCCGTCCGGCGCACCGACCCGATCTCCGGGCGCGGACCTTTCGACGGCAGTTCGTGGCGGCCACGCTGCGCGCCGTCACCGGAGCTGGGATCGTCCTGACTCACGCTGACCTCATCCCGGTCATGCCCCGAACAAGCGGCGCCGCAGCGCGGCGGCGTTGCCGAAGATGCGGATACCCAACACGACGATGATGGCCGTGGACAACTGGGTCCCCACGCCCAGCTGATCACCGACATAGACGATCGACGCGGCCACGCAGACGTTGAACACGAACGAAACCACGAACACCTTCGGGTCGAAGATCCGCTCCAGATAGGCGCGCAGCCCGCCGAACACCGCATCCAGCGCCGCGACCACCGCGATCGGCAGATACGGCTGGACCACTTCCGGGACGGCGGGGTGAAAGACCAAGCCCAGTACGATGCCGATGGCCAGCGCGGCGATGCCGATCATGCGCGGTTTCCCGTCCGCGGCCGGCGCAGTTGGTTGTGTGCTGCGGGGACTTTTCTCACTGTTGCCCAATCTGCTTGGCGAACTTGACATCCCGGATCGATCCGGCAGGCAACGACAGACCGTCGGCGACATTCACCGTCACGGTGACACCGTAGGAGACCTCCAGCAACCGAAGACGCTGCAGCCCAGCGCTGTGGTCGAAGACGTCTCGCATCGACTGGGGCGGTCCGACCGCAAGGATCGCATACGGGCTGCTGGTGGGGCTGTTGTCCACCAGGATCGCGCCGCCGGCCTGCCGGATGGTCACGTTCGGCCCGATTCGAACGCCACCGACGGCGACGGCCTCGGCGCCGCTGGCCCACAACGAATTGACCACCAGCTGCAGATCGCGGTCCAGGATGATCTGCCTGCTGCCGCTGACCCGCTGCTTGGACACGTCGGAAAGGTTCGGGCCGGCACCGGGATCGGTCACGGTCACCTTCAGACCGGGCCCGATCACCGGGGTGCTGGCCGCCGCCAGGCTGAGCGCGTCCAGGCGGCTCAGCAGCCGCTGACCCTCGGCGTCGTCCGCCAGGGCGCGGCGTTGCACATCGTCGACCCGCCTCGACAGCCTGCTGCGCCGCTGGGCCAGCCTGCCCGCGGCGGCTTCCGCCGAGCGCACGCTGCGCACCAGCAGCTGCTGCGCGGTGCGCACCCCGGGGGCGACCGAGCGGGCTTGGGCGACCGCGGCGGCGAAGACCGTGGCGATCAGCAGCGCCGCCAACGCCTGCCAGAGCCAACCGAAGGCGCGTTCTCGCGGACTCCGCGGCGTTTCGGCGTGGCCGCGCTTGGCGGCCGCCGCGGCGTACCCGGGATCCAGGTGCTCCGACAGCAGGGCACGCAGCAGGGACGGGACCGGGATCAGCTCCGGCCGCGACGCCACGTGCGCCGCGCGCCCGGCATTGGGGTCATAGCCGCCCAGCACGCGGTCCGTGTCAGCCATGGTCAGCCGCCTTCTGACCCGCACCGTGTTCCAGCTTGGGCATCCGGCGCAGCACCAGCGTCATCTGCACCGCGTACTGCACGAACGACCACAGGTACGCATACATCCCCCAGATCAGGAACGCCCACCCGCAGGCTCCCACGACCCGACTCCACAACGCGTCCCACGTGCCCAGCAGCACCAGCGGGAAACCCGACATCAGCGCGAAGGTCGCGGCTTTGCCGATGTAGGTCACCGGCAGCGCCGACAGGCCGCGCGTCCGCAGCAACGGCAGCGTCGTGGCCAGCAGCCCGTCGCGCGTCAGCAGGACGATGACCAACCACCACGGCACGATCCCGTCCAGCGCCATCACGACGGGCACCGCCACCATGTACAGGCGGTCGACCGCCGGGTCGAGCAGGACGCCCAGCCGTGAGGATTGGTTCAGCGTCCGGGCGATCTTGCCGTCCGCCCAGTCCGAGGCGCCGCTGAACATCAAAATCCCGACCGCCCAGCCGTTGGCGTGCGCGAACAGCAGGGCGTAGACGAATACCGGGATGAGCACCAGGCGGACGGCGCTCAGCGCGTTGGGTACGGTCAGCACCCGGTTGGGCGGAAGCACCGGCTCCATGAGCCGTGACCTTAACGCGGCGACGGTGCGCTCCGCACAGCGGCGGCGGCCGTTAGCGGAACACCCCGGGCAGGCTCAGGGTCGACAGCGTGTCATCGGACAACGGGTTGTCGTTGACCATGTAGGTCCACGTCGACGTCGGCCGGGCCAGCTTGGACAGATCCAGCCCCGGCTCTTCCTCGAGGACGTTGGCGGTTTCGAACGTCTGCTGCGCCGCCTCGATGGCGTCGGCGGCCAGCGACGCGAACGCGTCGACCGCCAGCCGGTGGAACTCGTCCAGCGGGTTTTGCCGGCCCAGCGCGCGCAGGTGGATGCTTTCGCGGATGTCGGCCAGATAGGCCAGATGATCGGCCCAGCCGCGGTCCAGGTGATAGAGCATGATCTGCCGGCAGATCTTCTCGAGGTGCTCTTCGGAGATTTCCTTGGACAGTTCCTGGTAGCGTTTGGGCGCCAGTTCGGCGACCTCCTCGCGCGCGGCGGCGGTGCGCAGCAACGTGTTTCGCCGATCGACGATGATGGCGCGCTGCTGGGCGATCAACTGGTTGTAGCGCCAGGTGTTCGCGTGCACATCCAGCATCCGGCCCTCGGCGACGCGCTGGGCGTGGCTGAGCAGCCCGGCCGCCTTGGCGCTGACGATCCGGCCGTCCCCGTCGGTCTCCATCGGCAGTTTGTTGCGATCGAGGTTGGCCGCCACCACGTCGTCTTCCCAGCTGGAGAAGAACACCGTCGACCCGGGGTCGCCCTGGCGTCCGGCCCGCCCGCGCAGCTGGTTGTCCAGCCGTTCGGTGTGGTGCCGCCCGGTGCCCACGACGTGCAGACCGCCCAACTCGGCGACCCTGTCGTGGTCGGCCTCGTCGGACCCGCCGAGCCGGATGTCGGTGCCGCGCCCGGCCATCTGGGTGGACACCGTGACCGTGCCGAACTTGCCGGCCTCGGCGATCACCTCCGCCTCCTCGGCGTCGTTCTTCGCGTTGAGCACCACGGCGGGTACCCCGCGGCGCAGCAGCCGCTCGTGCAGTTCCTCGGACTCGGCGACATCGCGGGTGCCGACCAGCACCGGCTGCCCGGTCTCGTGCACCTCGGCGATGTGCGCGACGATGGCGTCGTTTTTCGCGGCGGCGGTGATGTAGACCCGGTCGGACTCGTCCTCGCGAATGTTGGGCTTGTTCGGCGGGATTGGCGACACACCGAGCTTGTAGAACTGGCGCAGCTGCTCACCGGCGGCCAGCGCGGTGCCGGTCATGCCGCACACGGTCGTGTAGCGGTTGATCAGCGCCTGCACCGTGATGGTGTCGAGCACCTCGCCGGTCTCGGTGGTCTCGATGCCCTCCTTCGCCTCGACGGCGGCCTGCAAGCCGTCCGGCCAGCGCTGCAGCTGCGCGATGCGCCCCCGGGAGGCGTTGATCAGATGCACGGCATCGTCGCGGACGATGTAGTGCACGTCGCGCTGCAGCAGCACGTGCGCGTGCAGGGCGACGTTGACCTCGGTGAGCGTGGTGCCAACGTGCTCCTCGGAATACAGGTCGATGCCGCCGAGCGCCTTCTCGACCTTCCGCGCGCCGACGTCGGTCAAGTGGACGTTGCGGCTGTCGGAGTCGGTGTCGAAATCGGTTCCCGCTTGCAGCTCACCGACCAGCTTGATGATCTCCAGCCGCGGTGTCTCCCGGTGCGTGGTGCCGGCCAGTACCAGCGGGACCAGCGCCTCGTCGACCAGCACCGAGTCGGCCTCGTCGATGAGGGCCACGTCCGGATTGGGCGAGACCAGGTCGTCGACGTCGGTCACCAGCTGGTCGCGCAGCACGTCGAAGCCGATCTCGTTGACCGAGGCGTAGGTGACATCGCAGTCATACGCCGCCCTGCGCTCCTGGCTGGTCGACTCCGCGGTGATCCAGCCGACCGTCAGCCCGAAGGCCTGCAGCAGCGGACCCATCCATTCCGCGTCCCGGCGGGCCAGGTAGTCGTTGATGGTCACCACGTGCACGTGCCGCCCGGCCAGCGCATAGCCCGCCGCCGCAATCGCACCGGCGAGGGTCTTGCCCTCACCGGTGGCCATCTCGATCACGTCGCCGGCCAGCATGCGCAGCGCCCCCAGCAACTGAACATCGAAGGGCCGCAACCCCGTCGACCGCTCGCCGGCTTCCCGGGCGATCGCCAGGAACTGCGGAATGTCCTCGGACTCGGCCAGGTCGTCGAGCTTGAGCAGGCCGGTCGCCTTGCGCAGCTGCGCGTCGGTAAGCCCGGCGGCTTCGTCGTCGTATTCGGCTGAGTCGGTGACCTGGGCGAGCGATCGGTTGCGGTGCGTTTCTGTGCTGGCGCCGAGCAGTCGCCAAAATCGGCTGCTCAGGCGGCCGGGTTGAGCGCGGGTGGTCTTTGGCACAGGTCAACGGTACGCGAGCCGCCCACCCGGGCGAGCGCGCGTGTTTGTCCGCGACACGCCGTGCTCGGGCGTGCAATCCCCTGCCAAGCGGGGACCCCAGGGCGCGCTCGCGGGCCGGCGGGGCCGTCAAGCCAAATTGGATCGGCGCGGATAGGCGACGCTCGGGTCGGTGAGCACATTGACGACGGCGGGCAGGCCGCTGCCCAAAGCGCGCTCCAGCGCGGGCCGGAGCTCGGCGGGGGCGGCCACCAGCTCGCCGTGGCCGCCCAGGGCGCGCACCACCTCGTCGTAGCGGGTGCCGGGACGCAATTCCGCCACCACCGAGTAGCCGTAGATGGCCTCCATCGGATGCTTCTCCAGGGCCCAGATCCCGTTGTTGCCGATCACCGATACGACCGGAACATTGTGCCGGACCAGGGTGTCCCATTCCATGCCGCTGAACCCGAAGGCGCCGTCGCCCTGCAGCAGAACGACCTGGCGGTCCGGGCGGGCCAGCTTGGCGGCCAGGGCGTAACCCGGGCCGGAGCCGAGGCAGCCGAACGGCCCGCTGTCCAGCCAACAGCCCGGCAGATAGCTGTCGATCACCCGGCCGGCGTAGGACCCGAAGTCGCCGGCGTCGATGACGACGATGGCGTCGCGGTCCAGCAGCGGCGCCAGCTCGGCGTACACCCGCATGGGATGCAGCGGGATGCGGTCCTCGGCGAGCTCGGCCTTTTCCTGCCCGCGTGCCGCGGTCTCGGCCGCCCGCAGCTCATCGACCCAGTCCCGATGGTCCGTCCCGCCCGCGCCGGCCAGCGCCGAGAGGGTCGAGGTGAGGTCGCCGTAGAGCTCGGCGGCGACCGGTCGGGGATGGCTGCGCTCGGGTTCAACACGATCGGCCACCACGAGTTGGGTCTCTGGCCCGAATACCCCGCCGAAACCCAGCCGAAAATCCATCGGCACGCCGACGATGAGCGCAACATCGGCCTCCCCCAACGCCTTTCCGCGCACCCGGGAGAACGCCAGCGGGTGGTCGGCGGGCACCGCGCCGCGGGCCATCCCGTTCATCAGCACCGGGATCCCGCGTTCCTCGGCCAGGCGCAGCAGCGCCGCTTCCCCATGGCCCCACCACAGGTTGGTGCCTGCCATGATCACCGGCCGCTTCGCCGCGGCCAGCAGGCCGGCGGCACGGTCCAGGGCGGCCCCGGTCGCAGCCGGCCCCCGCGGCAGGTCCGTCAGGGCCCCGGGACGGCCGTCATCCTCCGACACCGAGAACACGTGGTCCATCGGGAAATCGACGAACCCCACCCCCGACGGGGCGCTCATCGCGGCCCGCAATGCCTCGTCGACGAGCCGGCCGACGGCCTCGGGCGCTTGCGCGGTGGCCGCGAACCGCGCCAGCGGCGCCACAAACGGCACATGGTCGATCTCCTGCAGCGAGCCCATGCCCCACCGCCCCGCCGGCGCCCGCCCGCCCA
Organism: uncultured Actinomycetota bacterium; assembly: GCA_963800315.1. Lineage (GTDB taxonomy): Bacteria > Actinomycetota > Actinomycetes > Mycobacteriales > Mycobacteriaceae > Mycobacterium. The sequence continues at coordinate 424,913 of CAWDAS010000013.1, read as the reverse complement.
GCACCACCAGGGGCGACTGGTTCTGCTGCGCCGCCGCCATTGCGCTCATCCCGTTGGTGACGCCCGGCCCCGCGGTGAGCGCGGCCACGCCCGGTGACCGCGTCACTTTCGACCAGCCCTCGGCGGCGAAGGTCGCGGTCTGCTCGTGGCGAGTGTCGACCAGTCGGATACCCTCCTCGCGGCAGCCGTCGTAGAAGGAAAACAGGTGGCCGCCGGACAGCGTGAAGACGGTGTCCACGCCGCTGGCCCGCAGCCGCCGGGCGATCAACCGGCCGGCGTGCACTGTTTGCGTGGAAAGGGCGTCGGTACTCATAACCGCAGCCTAGCCAGAACCTTCGGGTACCTTCGCCGAAGGATTTCTGTTGAGGAACACCCTGGACGCCTCGACCGTAAGGAGAACCGACCATGGGCCCGAAGCCGTTCAAGCCATCGATCGACTGGTCGGCGGCGACCATGGACTCCCTGCGGTGGGTCGCCATGGCGTGGGTCATCAGCGCGGTCTGCCTGTTCGTCGTGCTGGTCGCCTTCCGGCATTTCACCCCGTGGGGCCAGCAGTTCTGGCGGATCACCCGTGGCTACTTCGTCGGGGCGCACAGCGTCCGCGTGTGGCTGATGCTTGGCGTGCTGTTGTTGTCGGTGCTTTTGTCGGTGCGTCTGCTGGTGTTGCTCAGCTATCAGGGCAACGACCTGTACACGGCGGTGCAGAAAGCGGTGCAGGGCGTTGCCGCCGGCGATGACGCGGTCAAACAATCCGGGATTCATGGCTTTTGGATGTCGATCGCGACTTTCAGCGTGCTGGCGACTCTGTATGTCATCCGGTTCATGGTCGACATCTACCTGACGCAGCGGTTCATCATCGCCTGGCGCATTTGGCTGACCGCGAACCTCACCGACGACTGGCTCGCCGGCAAGGCCTACTACCGGGATCTGTTCATCGACAACACCATTGACAACCCCGACCAGCGCATCCAGCAGGACGTCGACATCTTCACCGCCAACGCCGGCGGCACCCCCAACATCCCGTCCAACGGGACGGGCAGCACGTTGCTGTTCGGCGCCGTCAACGCGGTGGCCTCGGTGATCTCCTTCGCCGCGATCCTGTGGAACCTGTCGGGCGATCTCAATATTCTGGGCGTCCAGTTCCCGCGCGCGATGTTCTGGACCGTCCTGATCTATGTGATGATCGCGACGGTCGTCGCGATCTGGCTGGGCCATCCACTGATTCGGCTCAGCTTCAACAATGAGAAACTCAACGCCGCGTTCCGCTACGCCCTGGTGCGCTTGCGGGACGCCGCGGAGGCGGTGGGCTTCTACCGCGGCGAGCGCGTCGAGCGGGCGCAACTGTGGCGGCGCTTCACGCCGATCATCGACAACTACCGCAAGTTCGTGCGCCGGACCATCATCTTCAACGGATGGAACTGGTCGATGTCGCAGGCGATTGTCCCGTTGCCGTGGGTGATCCAGGCGCCGCGGCTGTTCGCCGGCCAGATCGACTTCGGTGACGTGGGCCAGAGCGCGACGGCATTCGGCAATATTTCTGACTCACTGTCGTTCTTTCGCAACAACTATGACGCGTTCGCGGCCTTCCGGGCGGCGATCATCCGGTTGCACGGCCTGGTCGACGCCAACTCCAAGGGCCGGGCGCTGCCGACCATGCTGGTCAAACCGAGCGAAGAGGCGACGGTCGAGTTGCGCGACGTCGAAGTGCGCACGCCGGGCGGCGACCGGCTCATCGATCCGCTGGACGTGCAGCTGGGCGACGGCGACACGCTGGTGATCACGGGGCGTTCGGGGGCCGGCAAGACCACGCTGCTGCGCAGTCTGGCCGAATTGTGGCCGTACGCCTCGGGGACCCTGTGCCGTCCGGAGGGCGACAACGCGACGATGTTCCTGTCGCAGTTGCCGTATGTGCCGCTGGGCGATCTGCGGACGGTGGTGTGTTACCCGAATTCGCCGGAGGACATCTCCGATTACGAATTGCGGGAGGTGCTCTCCAAGGTGGCTCTCGCGCCGCTGATCGGCCGGCTCGATGAGGAGCACGACTGGGCCAAGGTGCTCTCCCCCGGTGAGCAGCAGCGCGTCGCATTCGCACGCATCCTGCTCACCAAGCCCAAGGCGGTCTTCCTCGACGAGGCCACCTCGGCGATGGACGTGGGCCTGGAATTCGCGGTCTACCAATTGCTGCGTGCCGAACTGCCCGAGTGCGTTGTGGTCAGCGTCAGTCATCGACCCGCCGTCGAGCAGCACCACGCACAACAGCTGCAATTGCTGGGCGGCGGCCCGTGGCGGCTGGGCCCGGTGGAGAAAGAACCCGTGCGGGTGTAAAACCGCGCAAAGCATTTCGGCAGGCTAAGCTCGCGCGCCCCCGGCCTGTCCGGCCGCGTGCGTTCCGGCGCGGTGCCCTATCGCGCCTGCGCGCCCCCGGCCTGTCCGGCCGCGTGCGTTCCGGCGCGGCGGCCGAAGAACGAGCCCTCCCCGAGCTGCGTGCCGCTGGCGTAGCCCTTGCCGTCCTGGGCGATGTTGGATGCGCACGCCCCGGCCGCGTACAGGCCCGGCACCACGGTGCCGTCCTCGCGCAGCACCTGGCCATCCACGGAGGTGGCCAGCCCGCCGATGGTGAATCCGGCGTACATCGCCTTGCCCAGCGACATGTCGAACGCGCCCCAGGGCCCGTTGTCTTGCGGCGCAAGGAATTCGGGCTGCTTGTGGAAATCGGGATCTTCACCGCGCGCGGCGTAGGTGTTGTATCGGTCCAGTGTCGCCGCCAGGTTGCCCTCCGGGATGCCAAGGGCCGCTTCCATCTCCGCGACGGTTTCCCACCCGTCGATCAGCGGAACCAGCGGCATCTTGGGATGCTCCAGGTGCGCCTCGTCGACGATGAGAAACGCGGCGCTGTCGGGCTGCTCCATGATGAACCCGGAAGTCCTGGAATGGTAGGAGTCTTCGGCGACGAACCGCTGCCCGAGCTTGTTCACGATGACCCCGGTGAGCAGAATCGACGGCGGGTACGGCGGCGCGGTGATGAAGATTTGATCCATGTGCTGGGTTGCGCCGCCGGCCGATACTCCCATCCGGATGCCCAGCCCGTCGTCGTAGGTATTGCCCAGCACGAACGGTTTTTCGGCGAGTTTGGGTGTGTACTTGGCCACCATGTCCGGGTTCATCACGAATCCTCCGGCAGCGATGATGACCGACTTCGCTTTGATCGCACCGGTTTCGGAGAAGTGCTTCCACGTCACGCCGGCCACCCGGGTCGCTGGGCCCGAACCGTCCACGATGAGCTCGGTGGCGCCCGTCTCGTATCGGATCTGCACGCCCAGGCTGGCGGCGCGCTTGAGCAGCAGGTCGATCACCATGCTGGCGCCGCCGGTGTCACCGGGCACCGGGACCTTGTGGCCGCGTGGCGCCGGCACCGCCTTCTCCAGGAACGGCCATACCTTTTCGTTGCCGGTGAACATCAGCCCCTCGGTGTTGGGCTGGATCACCGCCTTGCCCGGAAAGTAGCTGCGCTCGAACTGAAAACCCAAGTCTTCCAACCAGTCGAAATGCTCGACGCTGCCCTCACAGTAGGCGCGAATCTTGGCGTGATCCGGCTGCCGCGACACGGCGACCAGGTATTTGTACATTTCTTCGGGCGAGTCCGGGTGACCGGTCGCTTCCTGGACCGCCGTTCCCCCGCCCAGGTAGAAGTGTCCTCCGGCAAGCGAAGTGGTGCCGCCCGCCGCGGCGGCGCGTTCCAGCACCAGTACCTTCGCACCGGCCCCTATTTCCTGGGCCGCACTAACCGCCGCGCAGCCGCCGGCGATGCCGAAGCCGATCACCACCACGTCGACGTCATCGGAAAACGACGTCACGTCGTCCGCGTTGACCGTTGCCGGAATTTCCGTGCTCATTGGCGCCACTCCTCTCCCCCGCAAGCGGGTGGTACCCCCACATCGCTGCGTCCCCCTCGCCACTGCGCGGCTGGGGGTACCCCCACTGCGTCGTCGCTGGCGCGGCTCACCGCTGCTCCTGTTTGATGTAGTCGTAGAACGCCCGCATCTCGGGCGAGATGTAGGCGATCTCCACGAACGGCACCGCCGCCTGTGCCGCTGATACGTAGGCGAATTGGATACCGCCGGGCATCACGCCTTGCTGCACCACCTTGGCGCCCATGTCCGCGGCCTCGACCAACGCCGCGTCGAATTGCTCGGGGCTCTCGGCCTCGATGCAGATGTGGTGTAGACCCGGCCCACTATCCCGCAAAAAGTCACTATAGATGTTATCGCCACGGACCGGTTCGATCAGTTCCAGCTGCATGTCGCCGAGATAGCTCAGCGAGATGCTGGCGACGAAATCGGCCGGCTTGCCAAGGTAGCTGCAGGTGTCCGGAGCAAAGTGCACGTCGGGTATGCGCACCCATTTCTTCACACCTAAAAGGCCGGTGAGGGCCGTTTCGGTGCGTTCCAGGTCGGGGGTGACCCAGGCGATCTGCGTCGGCGATTGAACGGGAAGAGGTCATCGCCTCGCAGGATAGTCGAGCCGGTCGGCCGCCAGAAAGGGGCGGAAATACTTTGCCGTGAGCGACGGCGCCGGCCAGCGAAGTGCCGGGTGAACACGTTCTAATTCGTTATCGGTGCTGACCCAGCACGCCCACCAGCAGCTGAAGCTGAGCGTCGAAGACCTCTTCGGGGGCCGTCAGGGTGTCCGTGCCGTACTGCCCGAACACCTCGAGGCTGATGGCACCGAGCACCCCGGCCCAGAGCAGGAAGCATTTGGCGATGACCTGATCGTCGCCGGGAAAGCCGAATTCGTGCCGAATTCGTTCGAAATCCGACGACATCGGTTGCGGGGCAACGTCATCGGTGAGCCGGATGTCTCCGGTGGCAATCCCGGCGGCCACGGCGTCGAAGAATGCCGCGACCACTCGGGTACCGGCCGGCACCGTGCGCTCCGCCGGCGCGTGATAGCCGGGCACCGGACTGCCGTAGAGCAGGGCCCAGCGCGCCGGATGCGCAACGGCCCAGCGCCGTGCGGCCCGCGCGATGGCGATGACATCGTCACTCCACAGCTCGCCCACGCTCTCGCGGGCCTTATCCACCGTGTCGGCGAGGTCGGAATAGGCATCGACCAGTAGCAGGGTCAGCAGCTCGTCGCGGCTGGACACGTACCGGTACACGGCCGAGGACACCATGCCGAGGTCGCGGGCGATCGCGCGCAGCGACAACGCGGTCGCGCCGCGCTCCACCAGCTGGCGGCGACCGAGCTCGACGATGCGCGCCTCGATCTGCTCGCGCGATTCCCGGCGTTTGCCCACGTGGCCAGTCTGGCACAAACGAGATCACCGCTCTTGCTTTCGGGCCAGGACTGTGGCAGCCTGACGCCTAATGAGAGCGGTGCTCTCGGTAGTACCGGCGAAAGGATGCCCCATGACCACTCGATACGAAGAGCCGAACCGGGCCGCGCGGGCCGCCAACGCGGCAATCCGCTGGCTTGCCGAGATGGGGATCAGCATCGCCGGGACCCAGGCGCTGCGCGTCCGCGGCCGCACCAGCGGAAAGCAGCGCAAGGTGGTCATCAACCTGCTCACCGTCGACGGCGTCGACTATCTGGTCTCGCCGCGCGGTAACACCCAGTGGGCGCGCAACGTCAGGGCCGCTGGTGTCGTCGAGGTGGGCCCACGCTGGCGCAGCCGGCGGCTCGGGTCAGCGAGGTGGACGATTCGGCCAAACCCGAGCTGTTACGGCGCTATTTGGCCAGGTGGTATTGGCAGGTCAAAGACTATGTCGGCGGGTTGACCCCGGACAGCAGCGATGAGCAGCTGCTGGCCGGCGCTGCGACGATCCCGGTGTTCAAGCTGGACGCCGCTGGCTGACCTGGCCCACTGGCGGGTTGCTCGGCATGGGGAGATCCTCGCGCAGTTGCTCGGAGGCCGCCCGCCAGGACACCGCCGCGGGCAAGTCCCCCCACATGCTGTTGAAGATGCCGACGATCTGCGCGGGCCCGCCCGGGGCGGCCAGGTAGACGGGTCCGCCCGAATCGCCGTTCTGGCTTTGGACGCCGTGGGACATGGTGAACCAGCCGTTGTTGACCCGTTCCACCGTCCCGCACGTTTCGCCGGTGATCACGCCGAAATGGCAGACCGGCTGTCCGGGCGCAATCGTCAGGTTCGGGTTCGAGACGAGTTGGCGCCCCCCGGGCAGGACGCTGTTGGCGGTCACGTCGTTGTCCAGCACGATCGCCTCGTAGTCGCTGATCACCTGGTCGGTCGTGACGGTGGTGCCGCTGGGTGTGTTGTCGCGGAAGGCGGCCAGATGGCCGATGATGTTGCGGTCCTTATCGGCGACCGCTCCCTCGCCTCCGCGGCAATGCCCGGCGGTGAACGCGATTTTCAGGGCCGGGTCGACGTAGGCCAACGTGCACAAGCGATTGCCTTGCACAATCTCCATGCCGGGATACACAACCGGGTGGTCCGCGCTGGCCGTCCCGGGTGAAGCCCAGGACATGAGCGCTACGACCGTGATGGACGCGACGAATGCACGCAGTGCCAGGCGACGCACCATGAACTCCGATCCGTCGATGCCGAAATCTCGACCGAATTGAGACTACGGCGTTACTTTCCGTTACGCAGAAGTCTTCGCGCGGTCCAGCGCTGGCGTTACGCCGACGTCGCCAGGGAGACGGAAGCCCCGGTGCGGTCCGCGGTGCGCGGCGCCCATCCCGGCGGGCCGAACACGTATCCGAGCCGGTCGCGCACCCGGCTGGCCGATCGCCAGTCGCGCGCGATTGCGACGTATTCGCGCGTCTGCAGCTTCCAGATGTTGAACGTGTCGACCTGCTTGGTGAGGCCGTAATGCGGCCGGAACAGCTCGGGCTGGAAGCTGCCGAAAAGCCGGTCCCAAATGATGAGGATCCCGCCGTAGTTCTTGTCGAGATACACCTTGTCCATGCCGTGGTGCACCCGATGATGCGACGGCGTGTTGAAGACGAATTCGAACGGCCGCGGCAGCTTGTCGATCCGCTCGGTGTGCACCCAGAACTGGTAGATCAGGCTGACCGAAAAACTGAAGAACACCATCCAGGGGGGCAGCCCCAACAGCGGCAACGGCGTCCACATCAAGATCTCGCCGCTGTTGTTCCACTTCTGGCGCAGCGCGGTGGCGAAGTTGAAGTACTCGCTGGAGTGGTGGGCCTGGTGCGTCGCCCAAATCAACCGCACCCGGTGGGCGATGCGATGGTAGCTGTAGTACAGCAGGTCAACCCCGACAATCGCGATGACCCACGTGTACCACCGGGTCGCCGAAAGATGCCACGGCGCCAGATACGCATAGATCGCCGCGTAGCCCAGGAGGGCCAGCGTCTTCCAGGCGGCGGTGGTGCCCACCGAGACCAGCCCCATCGAAAGGCTTGCCAGCGAGTCGCGGGTGAGGTACGCCCCGGATGCCGGCCTCGACTGGTCGGCGGCGTCGGCGACGATGTTTTCCAGCTTTCGCGCCGCCGTCCATTCCAGGGTCAACAGCAACAAAAAGAACGGAATCGCGAACAGCACGGGGTCCCGCATCTGCGGGGGCAGCGCGGCCAGCAAATCGGACAGGGCACTCACAGACACAAGATTACGACGACCGGCGCGACATTCGATGCTTTCGGTCCGGCATGCGGCCCTGACCGGGGCTCATGCCGGGATAATTTCCGCGGTGGTCGGGTGCACTGGCCGCCCCCGTTCGAGATTGAGGTGAGCGGTTGACCGCCGTGGTGGTGATCGGCTCCGGGTTTGCCGGGCTCTGGTCGGCGCTCGGCGCCGCGCGCCGGCTCGACGAGCTCGCCATCCCGGCGGGCGCGGTCGACGTCACCGTGCTGAGCGGGCAACCCTTCCACGACATCCGGGTCCGCAACTATGAGGCCGATCTGAGCGCCTGCCGCATCCCCCTTTCCGACCTGCTCGACCCCGTCGGGGTCGCACACGTCGCCACCAAGGTGACCGCGATCGACCCCGACGCGCGCACCGTTACCGCATCCGACGGGGTGACATACGGCTACGACCGGCTGGTGTTGGCGTCGGGCAGTGAGGTGCTCAAACCCGCCATACCCGGCCTGCGGGAGTTCGGCTTCGACGTCGACACCTACGACGGTGCCCGGGCGCTGGACCACCACCTGCGCCGGCTTGCCGACGGTCCCCCGACGGTGGCGGCGGCCACGGTCGTTGTGGTCGGGGCCGGGCTGACCGGCATCGAGCTGGCCTGCGAGCTGCCGAACAGGCTGGAGCGGCTGTTCGCGCACGGCGGCGTCGCCCCCCGGGTGGTGCTGCTGGACCGCAGCCGGATCGGCAGCGATATGGGCGCCTCCGCGCGCCCGGTGATCGAACGGGCTTTGGCGGCCAACGGCGTCGAGTCCAGGACGGGTGTGGGCGTGGCCGCGGTGAGCCGGCGCGGCGTGTCCCTGACCTCGGGTGAACGCCTGGCGGCGGGCACCGTGGTGTGGTGCGCCGGCATGCGGTCCAGCCCGCTGACCGAACAGCTGCCGGTGGCGCGCGACCGGTTCGGCCGGGTGCCGGTCGATGACTATCTGCGGGTAGCCGGGGTGCCCGCGATCTTCGCCGCGGGGGACGTGGCCGCCGCGCGGATGGACGACGAACACGTCTCGGTGATGTCGTGCCAGCACGGCCGCCCGATGGGCCGCTACGCCGGCTACAACGTCATCAGCGACCTGTGCAGGGAACCGATGCTGGCGCTCCGGATCCCGTGGTATGTCACGGTTCTGGATCTCGGCCCGGCCGGCGCGATCTATACCGAGGGGTGGGACCGGGTGGTGGTGTCGAACGGTGCGGAGGCCAAGGAGACCAAGCGGACCATCAACACCCGGCGGATCTATCCGCCGTTGACCGGCCACCGCGCCGAGCTGCTGGCCGCGGCCGCGCCGGAGTTGCAGCCCCGCCCCTAGCGACCATCGTCCGGCTGTGCGTTTTCGCCGGCATACCATTGCACCGCGCGGACTCCCGGTTGCAGGGACAGCTCCGCCACCAACCGCTCCAAGCGGGCTGGGGCGTCGCCGTTCATGAGCACATGCGCGGTCAGGGTGACCTCGTCCTCACCGGGGTGCCCGGTGTGGATTCCCCGCAGCGTGAGGTCGTTGCTGCTGGCGTGCTGGATGATCTGGGCGCGGGCATACTTCTCGTTCTTCGGGCGGCAAACCACCTGCACCAGGTAGGGCCGCAGGCTCTCGTCTTCGTCCCCGGTGTTGTCGCGGTCGATCAGCCGGCCGAGCGGGCGCCCCAACACGTGGATGGCGATGACGGTGGCGGTGCCGATCAACGCGAACACCAGGTGTCCCGAAGCGGCCAGCACACCTACCGCCGCGGAGCACCACAGGGTGGCGGCGGTGTTGAGGCCCCGGACGTTGACTCCCTCGCGCAGGATCACCCCACCGCCCAGAAAACCGATGCCGGACACGACATAGGACGCGACCCTGGTCGGGCTGGTGTCCGTGGTGGCGGCCGCGTACAGCACGAACAGGGTCGCACCACCGGCGACCAGCGCGTTGGTGCGCAGGCCGGCCCGGCGTGCCCGCCATTGCCGCTCCAGCCCGATCAGGGCGCCACAGCCCACTCCCACCGCAAGCCGGAGCGCGAAATCCGCCACGCTCAGCGTCTGCAACGGCACACTCCTTCCCCCGGGGCTCAACGCTTAGTATCCGCCGCCGGGCGCAGCTAACCAGCCGTAGATGAACGGTAGATGGACCGCAGCCCAACCGAACGCATTGCGGTCACGCGCGCGCAACCTCCCGGCCGTCAATCGGTTGCGCCGGCGCCAATCGGTGCGAGCGGCGTGATCCGTTGGCCGGCCCGGCTATCTCATATTGAGTTGCTGCGGGCAGTAGTATTTCGCCGCGATCGCCAAGAACGAGCTTGCGTTGGCGGTGGTGAGTCCGGGATTTTCGGTCTTCAACTCGTCGAGCATCTGCGGGCCCCGCTCGCCGTTTCCCATGGACTCGCACACCGCCTTGGCGAACAGCACGGCCGCATCCGGGGTGGTATAGCTGATGCCCGCACTCCGCAGCGACGCAAGGAAGCCGGCCTGGTCGTTGCCGTCCATGGTCGGGTCACCGTACGCGGGCGGAGCGAGACCCAGCACAGCCGAAACGCCAACCAGCGCCAGCAGCAGTCTCATAGTCGGTGATTGTCCCACGCCCCCGCGGTCTCCGCAGCGTCGGTTCGCCGACGGCAGCTGTGTTGTGCGGCAAGGTATTTGGCGTCCGGCCCTGCGCGCCGTCCTTGCATCAGGCCTTGGCGAGTTGGTGGGGGCACCGGCCCATTTGTCTGAGCACGGTTTGGAGACGTTTGTGTCGGCTGCCGCGTAGGCGCCGGTGACAGCAAGCGTCAGCCGGCGGCGGGAGGGCGTGCCACGAAGTTGGGACGGAACCCGTACTGCGGAACGGCGCGCCCATATCCCTGGCCGGCCATGCCGCCGATCGGCATTCCGGGAATGCCGGCCGCCATCGCCGGGGGCGGAGCGACCATCGGGGTGCCTCCCAAGGTGGAGGCCAACGGGCTGGCCAGTGGTGCCGGCGCGGTCCAGCTCGGCGGCACCGACAGCGGGCCGACCAGGGAGGCTCGGCCCAGGCCCGCCGACACCGAGGAGCCCGCGCCGCCCAGGCCCGTCAACCCGGAGAGCCCCTGGGTGCCCGCCCCCAGGCCGGCCGTCGCCAGGGGCGACGCCTGGCTCGCCACGTCGCTCATGGCGCCGGCGCCGGCCCCGAAGAACGTCGAGCTCGTCACGGCTTGTACGACCTGAGCGGGGTTGATCGCCCCGGTCGAGGTGATCGTGTTCCAGAAGTTGCTGTTGGGGTCGAGGATCGACGCGAGACCCGAGCCCGACGACGTCGATGTGGTCGACCCGCCCGGCGTGGCGAGGCTCTGCAGCGCGTTCGGCACGGCGGTGCTCAGCTGCGACAGCGTCGCTTGCTGAGTGCCCGCCGACGTGCCGGTAGCCTGCGTGACCGCAGCGGCTTGACCGGCCAGCCCGCCGGGGGCGGTGGTCTGGTGCGGCTCGGTGAACTGGGTCAGCCGGGTGGCCGTCGCCGACGAGCCGGCGTAGCCGTACATTGCGGCGGCGTCTTGGGCCCACATGTCGGCGTACTGCGCCTCGGTGGCCGCGATGGCCGGTGCGTTCTGGCCCAGGACGTTGGTGGCAACGAGCGCCGCCAGCTGCGCACGGTTGGCCGCGATCACCGGCGGCGGCACCGTGGCCGCGAACGCCGCCTCGTAGGCGGCCACGGCGGTCTCGGCCTGCGCCGCGGTGTGCTCGGCCTGCACGGCGGTGGTGCTCATCCACGCCACGTACGGCGTCGCCGCCGCCGCCATCGCCGCCGAGGCGGGACCATGCCATTCCTCGCTCGTCAGCGCCGTGATCACCGAGCCGTACGACAGTGCGGCCGAACGCAATTCGGCGGCCAGCCCATTCCAGGCCGAGGCGGCCGCGAGCATAGGGCCCGCACCGGCCCCGGCGTACATGCGTGCGGAATTGACTTCGGGTGGCAGCATTGCGAAGTCCAGTACTGCGGTCATGGTTACTCCCTCATTGCGCTCGTTGCGAGCGTGTTGGTGGTTTCGATGGCCGCATACGAGCTGATACCTGCGCGCAAGATCGCGGTGCCCAGCTCGTGAACGGTCATCGATTGGGCGCCCACCGTCTGTTGCGTGACGCCATGAGCGCTGAATCGTATTGCGGTTGAGGCCGATACCGCTGTGGCGATCGCGGAGCCAAAGCCGGTCAACCGGCAAGCCGCCGTCGCCTCTGGTTGCGGACGCGCGATCAAACAAGACATCGGGAGTTCTCCTCACGAAAAGGGATCAAACACAGGCCTTTTCGCCACTCCCGCGGCTACTTTCCGCGCATCGGTGCGCACGCACACGCGAAGCGATGTGCGCGAACGGACGCCGCGGAATCGAACCGATTCAGGCTAGGGAGAGCAGGCCGGGGTCGGATCGCAACGAAATGGTCGTCGATCTGGGATACGGACTATCGCCAGGACTCATCTCGCTCTCACCTCCTCGCGGCCAGGGCATACGGGGATGCCATACGTCGCACATGGGGAGGACGGCCAGGCAAAATACCTGGACACCGCACCCCTCTCGTCAGAGCTTTGGCACCACACGGCGTATCCGGCCTAACCAATGCCGGAAGCCACTTGGGCTCAACCCTTAAGCCGGGAAGAGCTGTCCTGACCCTGGGCGTCTTTCGACGTTCGAGGTCAGTGGCCTGTATCCGTGCAGACGCCTCACCTAGCGAGGTGCATGCAGAAGTCATGGTGACACCGGAAGCCGCAAGAGTCAAACGCGGCCGCGGAATGGTCGCGACGGTTCCCGTCGCCGCAACGCCAATCCCGTCGCTGCCGGGTATGAGCTCGGGTGAGACTAGCTGCGCGAAAACGCTTTTCGGCTAACCGGCGGGAGTGGCTCGAGCTATGTCGGCTTCTTCTCGGCCACGGCCGCGCTGAGGCCCTCGGCGAGGTCGTCGCGGGTCAGCTCCTTGAACCGCAGAAGCTGCGACTCGCTGAATTCGGTGACGTCGCTCGGACAGCACGGCGTCGAGGTCCTCGTCGTCCAGACGGAAACTGCGGTGGTCGCGGGCCTTCTCCACCACGTTGCGCACGAAGCCGGCGTTGCCGAGCGTATCGATGCCGCGAATGAGATCGCCGTCTTCGGAGTATGTCTCGTCGAGGTAGAACTTGGTGTACGACGGCAATAGACCTTCGGCGGCTTCGTCGGTGATGACGTCCTCGTTCTCCTGGCCCATCAGCCGGGTCAGCGCGACCAGCTCGTCCGGCGTGTAGCTGAAGAATTCGATCACGGTCGAAAAGCGCCGCCGCAGACCCTGATTCACGTCGAGCATCTTCTCCATGGCCTTGGCGTAACCGGCCCCGAAGACCACCAGCTCGTCGCGATGGTTCTCCATGTACAGCAGCAAGGTGTTGATGATCGCGTTGCCGTAGGGGTCACCCTGCGCGTAGCCCTTCTCGTGCAGGCTGTGCATCTCGTCGAAGAAGACCGCCCCGCCCAACGCTCCCTCGAGCATCTCCTCGGTGTTCTTCTCCGCGTCGGCCATGTACCGGCCCAGCAGCTTGGTACGGCTCGTCTCCACCACCAGCGGCTTGCGCAGCACGGTCAACCCGCACAGCTGCTTGCTGAACGCCCGCGCCACCGACGTCTTGCCGGTTCCCGGCGGCCCCAGCAACAAGGTGTGGCGCGACGTCACCGGCACCGGAAGCCCCATCTTGGCGCGCGCCAGGTTCACCTTGGTCGTGGACTTGATGAGCTTGATTTCGCGTTTGGCTTGCTCCATGCCAAGCATCGCGTTGAGCTCGGCGTCGCCTTCGGCCAGGTACTTCGCCGCCTCTTCGGCGTGGCGAGCGGCCTCGGTCTGCTCGCGGGTCGGCGCGCTGTCCGGCGTCCCACGGATCCGTGCGGGCCTCGATCGTTTCCGGGTCGGTCAGGATCAGCCGGTAGTTGGGGTTGTCCAGCGCTTCGCGGGCCGGGGTGAACTTCGGGTCCCGCGAATACACCCGGCGCAGCAGCTCGACGGCCTCATCCTCGCGGCCCAGGTGCCGCAGGCACATGCCCTGGGTGTAGAGGGCGATGTTGGCCGCACCCGGCACCCGGTCCGCCTTCGACGGCGTCCTGGCCGCGCCGGTAGCGCCTCCTCGAAGACACCCAGCGACGCCAGCGCCGTGGTGGCCATCGCCGCGCCCGCGGCCTTCAGCTCGGGCTGACGCCACACCTTGCCCTCGGGGAATTGGCTGAGCACGTCCGGCCAGCGTCCGGTGCGGAAGTACAGCACGCCCCGCACGTAGTTGACCAGTTCCTCCTCGAAGGGCTGGCGCGGTCGACGCCGTCGAGCAGTTCCGCCGCCTCCTCGTAGCGCTTCGCTTCGGCCAGGACGGCGGCGTACGCACATGCCAGTGACTCGACGCTGGTGACCGCCAGCCGCAGGAACAACCCGTCGGAGACCTCGGGGCGAAACTGCAGGTCGGTGACGCCGAGCCGGCGGGTTTCCCAGCCGAAGGTCCTGACTCGACGACCACGCCCCGGCAAGCACGTCGATGCTGTGTTCCCCGGCCAGCATTCGCGCCAGCCACGCATCGCACATCTCCGGGTCGAGATTGGTGGCCGTGGTGAACATCTGCGACGCGACCTGCGGGTTGTGGCTGGGCTGCAGCCCGTTGACCGAGATGCCCGAGGCCAGCAGCCCGGCGACCATCGCGTTACGGGCACCCTCAGCGGTTGATTGCGACCGCGTCATTGCGCTGCGGGCGCGCCGGCCGGGCTCTCCCGCATCTGGTCTACCGACAGCACTAGTTCATCGTCGTCGTACAGCGGGCGGCTCGGGACGACCACCAGCGGGCGCGTCGCCGGGGCGGGCAGGCTGGCGCGCACCGAGGCCAACTGGCGTCCGGTGAGGCGGTTGAGGCCGGCCGACACCTCTCTGGGCAAGCGTGCCGTCGCTGTGGTAGCGCACCCAAGCCGACACCTCGGGCCGGCCGGCGCTAGCGGTGAGCCGGAGCGTCAGCACGGTGGCGATCGGTGTCGGATCGCAAACAGGTCATCCAGCGTGTCCGTGGTGATGTCCGACGGCGTCACCCAGAAGCTGGTCACGAAGCCGTTGAAATGCTTGAGGCGGCGCCAGCCGGGGCGGCTCCACGTGGGTTCCAGATCGGCCAGCACGGCCCTGTCCACCTCGGCGATCTCCTCGGCGGTCAGCGGCCGGGCCGCACATGTCGGTCCGTCGAGATCCTGGGCCAGCCGTTCGGTGGCCGCGACCAGCGTCGACGCCAGCGAATCGCGGGCCGCGACCGCGGCGATGTTGCGCTGCGGGTTCATCCGCAACACCAGCCAGGTGCGGCGTACATACGAGGCCGGCTGATCGCTCACCAGGTCCCACTCCCCGGGCCCCAGGTCGTCGAGCTTCGACAATTCGGCGGCGTTGCCGCCGCGGCGCACCTTCACCGCCACGATGTCGATGTCATCGATGTGGATATCGAACTGGCGCAGCCCCTCGGCAACCGACCGCACCAGCAAGGTCGGCGACGTCCGATGGCGGTGACGCGCCGTCCCATCGTCATCGCCGCCGTTCACCGCGATCACCGTGACCAGGTGGCCCTCGTACTCCCGCACGCCGACCTTGTCACGCCCGAATCGGCGCTGGTAATCGAGCGCCGGGGTGCATCCGGCGGCCAGCGCCGTGCCCGGATCCGCGGACCAGTCCCACAGCCAGGTGACCAAGCCCGGACGTCACCGTGAGGCCGTGGTAGGTGACCAGGGACAACAGCGTGACCAGCACCGCGAGGCCGACGCCCACCCAAAAGGCGATGCGATGCGGTCCCTGCCAGGACTCCGGGCAGTGGCTGGCCACCACCAGGATCACGATGTCGACCAGGAACACCGTGGTGACCCGGATCCACGCCAAGGACAACCCGAACCTGCGCTGGGCCTTCATTACCGTCGCTCCCCCGCACTCATTGCTGTTTCCGCGATCGCTTCATCAACATCGCCGTACCGAACACTCCGCCACCGATCAATAACGCCCCGAGCAAGCCCCCGGCGGCGACCCACACTGGCACCATATCGCGGGGCGGGGCCGGTTTCGGAATGTTCAGCGGCGCCGACAGTTGCTGCGGCGGCTTCACCGGGCCTTCGGGCACGTCCCAGGTCAGTGCCGCCACCGGGTCGACGACGCCGTGACCGACCTGGTTGTCCACGCCGCGCGCCGGCGCGTGGGCGGTCCGGGTCAGCCGATTGATGACTTGGTACGCCGATAGCTGGGGGTACTTTGCGCGAACGAGCGCGGCCACCCCGGACACGATCGCGGCCGAGAAGCTGGTGCCGGACGGAACGAGCAGCGTGTTGTCGGGGCCGTCGATCGCGTTGATCAGGCCGTTGTCCCGGGGTGAGAGCCCCTCCACATCCGTGCCGGGCGCGGCGATGCCCACCCAGGGCCCGGCCATGCTCGTCGAACCCTGCCCCTGGCTGCCGCTGAGCGGCCGGCCTTCGGTGTCGACCGCACCGACCGTCAGCACGTAGTCGCTGAACCAGGACGGCGTCACGACCGTGGTGACGGCGCTCCAGTTACGAGGGTCGTTGGGCTGCAAGGGATCATGGGGCGGGTTCTGCTTGCAGTCCTTTTTGCTGGTGTCGCCGGCCGCGGCCACGATGACGACGTTCTTGTCGAGCGCCGCGTAGCGGACCGCGGCCCCCAGCGCGCGCTGGTCGATGATGTTGCGCGCGCTCATGCACGTCACGTCGGAGATGTTGATCACCGACGCGCCCATGTCGGCCGCGTGCACGATCGCCCGCGCCATCGTCTCGACGTCGTCGATCTTTGCCCGCGTTTGCGGATCCTCGTCGCCGGTGTAGGCGTCCTTGAGGCCGAACGCCTGACTGGACTGCCGGATCGAAATGATGTCGACGTCCGGCGCGATTCCGCTGAAGGCGTCGTTGGCCGGAGCCGGCGCGGGAGGCGCGGGCGGCGGCGGTGGTGGACTGGGTGCCGGGTCGAGTGGACGCGGATCGTTCGGGTTGTCGACCCCGACCACCCGCCGCCCGCCGGCGTAGCTGGGTATCGTCACCGTGCCGCCGCCGCGGCTGACCGCCGGAGCCTGCCCGGCGGGAGCCTGCCCCGCGGGGGGCGGCTGCCCGGCAGCGGGCGGTGGCGGGGGCGGAGGAGCCGGTGGAAGCCCGAACGGCGGCGGAGGTTCTTCCTTCGGCGGCGGCGGAACCATCGTCACGGTCTGCGGCAGCGGTGAGAGGGTCACCGTCTGCGGCGGCGGCGCTTTCGGGGGCGGTTCCGTCGTGGGAATGGTCACCGGCTTGCGCGGTATCTCGGCCGGCGGCACGGCGCCGCTCGCGGGCGCTGCACCGATCATCGACGCCACGAGCGTGCCGTGCGCGTCGCAGTCCGATAACCCGTCCCCGCCCATGACGTAGTCACCGCCGGGGATGAGGTGCGGGAACCTGGGGTGTGGAGTCACCCCGGTGTCGATGACCGCCACCTTCACGCCGGCGCCACGGCCGAACTGCCATGCCTCCTGCATGTTCAGCATGTCCATGTACTTCGGCGGCGACCGGAAATCGGTACCGGGCAACACGCCGACCTCGGTGCAGTATGAGTTCTGCTTCATCGGCGCCGGCGGTCCGGGCGGACCGTCGGGCGGCACGGCGGCCGGATCGATCGTCGGCGGCGAAATGGCGTATGCGGGTGGCAGTCCTGCCAGGGCGCCTGAGGCTAGCAAGGCAGCGGCGATGGTCGCACTGGCCGCGCGACCACGCCACGCCCGGCCGCTACCGGTAGCGGATTGCTGCATAGACATTCATCAACCACAATGCCAACGGGAATATCGGCATCAGGCAGAGGTATTCGATCCATTCGACGAATTTGCGGAATATCGGGCTGTAGATGGTGTTGGGCACCACGGCCGCCGCGGTCAGACCCGCCGCGGGCAGCAGAACCAAGATCGCCGCGCTGACCGAGACCGCGAGCGGCGACTGCAACACCAGCGCGTACCGCACCACCACCGCCGCGACGATCAACACAGCGGTGCCGGCCAGGGTAATCGCCTGCCAGCGGTCGACATAGGAGCGACCGCGGAGCATCAGGAACCCCGCGCTGAAGCCGGCCAGCAGCAGCGGCAGCCAGCGCTGCCCGGTGTGCGGATCGGACAAGGCGCTCAGCGAGACCACCATCAGCACGCCCAGCCCGATCAGCAGACCCGTCAAGAACGAGCGGGCGCGTTCGGCCTGCAGTCAGCACGTCGCGGACCGACGCGGGCCCCTCCAGCACGGGCGGGCCGCCGTCGGAGCGCACCACGGTGGTGGGCAGGTCGGGACGAGCCTCGAAGACCCACCGGCTGGTGGCCGACGGGAACACGGGCAGCCGGATGCCGGCCAGTCGGCGCGATAGAGCCGGTGCGCCGTGGTAGACCAGAACACACAGAGCAGCACGACGCTGGTCAGCAGCGTCACCGCGCTGGTCATCGCGACCATGCGCGACAGGGCCGCCAGTGCCGTCACCGCGCTGACGGTGATGATCGCGGTGTAGATGCCCAGCCGGCGTCCGGTGAAGCGCAAGGCCAGCATGGCGGCGATGGTGAGCACCCCAAAGCCCAGCACCGCGTGCGGGGATCCCACCCCGCCGGGCGGCGCGGCCGCCGCGGAGACCGTTAGTGGCGCGAGGCTGCTCAGCAGCATGATGTCGCCGACGCGCCGATCCTGCGTCGGTGCGGGCACGCATCAGCAGCAGCACCGAAACGCCCAACGCCACGGCGGCGATGACCGCGGCGTAGACCGTCGGCAGCCAGGAGTTGTGGTGCCAACGCCACCAGCCCAGCAGACCCGTCGCAGACGTCACCCCGATCGCCACCATCGACGCGCCGACCTGCAGCGCAACGGTCGGGTCGATCGCGGCGAACCGCTTGCTGAGATCCGCCGCGACCGCGGTGGAGATGTGCTCGATGACTTGCGAGCGGTGCTCGGTGTCCGGGATGAAGCGAATCCACAACCGGTCGCCGTCGTAGACGTCCTGCTCGGCCAGGGATTGGGTGGCCCGCAACGGCGTGCCATCGACCAGGCACAGCGCCCACCTGCCGCGTCCCGCGGCCTCCAGCGGCGTCTCACCGAGTTCCCGCAGCCGACTGTTGACCACCTTCAGCAACGGGTCGGTCATCACCGAGACGGGGGCGTTGGCGTCCAACAGGACCCCGACCTGGACACCCTCGCCGGCCATGACGCCGACCACCACCGCCCGAGGCTGTGAGATTCCCTCAACGTCAGGCTGTGGCGCTTCAACTACCGTGGTTACCGCAGTCATCGCCCTGCACCCCCTACCGTGGTGAATGTGTAAACCCGTGCCGGCAGCCGCGCGGGAGCCGATGCCAAGTCACTTCCCGAGGCGCCCCGCGGAAAGTGCAGCTGGACCATTTCGAATTTCATCTGCCTCGCCTTGCGATTAAAAGTTGTGGTGGTGACACTGGATTGAGATTTGCTAATGCCCTTAGGGAAGTATGCCGTGTTCGCATGCTCAGTCGCATGTTGTACGCAAAGGCATTGGTGAACTTCATGTTTCGGACCGAAGTCACACCCTGCTGTGGGTTTTCCATTCCCCGTAAGGCAGCGTGTCCAGGACCGTCTTGACGCCCACTTGCACCAGCTGCGGGGTCGCCGGGCAGATGGCCAGCCACACCTCCCCCGAACCGGCCGTCCGCGCCTGCTGGTAGAGCGCGATGCGGCCACCGGAACCGTCCTTCAGTGACAGCACCGACGCGCTGGGGCCCTTGGCATCGTCCCGGTACTGACGCGCATACACCGCGACCTCGGCGGCCGGGTCGGACAGGGCCTGGCCGAGCGCCGCCACCGTGGCGGCGCTGATGCCCATGCGCCGCAGGTCTCCGCCGGAGAACACGTTGAAGCCCGACTCCTGCCAGGACTTCGTCGCTTCGAGCATCTCCTCGAGCGGCACGTTGACCGCGTTGATCGCCGCCGGCTCCGCGTGGTGGATCGACTCCATCGCGTCGATCACCAGTGCGGCGATCGAGGCGCTGTCCGCGATGGCGACGTCGTCGACGGTGATGTCGCTGCCGACGCGCACCGCCGACACCCAGTGCTGGCCGCGGCGGGCCAGCACCACCCGGAACTCGTTGTCCGGGATGTCGCGCGAACCGGGAGGCTGCTCCTCGTCGTCGACCACGCCGTACAGCAGCTTGCCGCGGGACAACAGGGCGATGACTTCGAGGTCGGGCGCGGCGAGCACCCGCATCCGGGCGGCCACCTGCTCATTTACCTGGTCGTTCTCGACGATGCCCTGCTCGCGCATCACCGCCATTCCGGGATGCTCGTTGAGCCAGTCGCTCGAGTCGGTAGAGACAAAGGGCCGGCACCGCAGCTCGGGGGCGACGTGCCGAATGTCCAGGAGTGCCTGGAGCATCCAGAAACCGTCGACGTTGACGGTGATGTCGGTGCGGGTGCTCTGTTGGTCCATCAATACCTCAAGGGGTCAAAGTGCTCGGTAACCACAGGACGCGGCAGCACACCGGCGGGTGGTGTGCTGCCGCGCCTGAAGTTGGGGTTAGGCCCAGCTGGACCCAACGGCGCTGTCGGTGCTGGCCATGTTGCTGCCGGCGGTCTGCACCTTCTGCCCGTGGGCGTTGGCCTGCTCGTAAATCACCTGGAAGTTGCGACCCAACTGGGTGATGAACTCCTGGCACGCCACCGAACCGGCACCGCCCCAGAAGTCACCGGCAGCAAGCACATCGCGAACGATGGCCTGGTGCTCGGCCTCCAGGGACGCCGCCTGGGCGCGGATCAGGGCGCCGTGCGAGTCGACATCGCCGAACTGGTAATTGATTGTCATAACGGTGTTCTCCTAATGTCCGAAATGGTACGCAGCCCGGATTTACCGCGCTAGCTGCCGAGGATGTGCATCGAGGCCTGCTCTTGCTGCTCGTAGTTGTTGGCGTCGCGGATCAGACCGTCCCGCACCCCGTGCAGCATGTTGACGATGTTGCGGAACGCCTGGTTGACCTGACCCATGGTGTCGTAGGAGGTCGCCTGGGCCTGGCCGCTCCAGCCCGAGCCGGCGATGTTCATCGAGGACGCCCACATCTTGCGGGCCTCGTCCTCAACGGTCTGGGCGTGCACCTCGAAGCGCCCCGCCATCGCCCGCATTTCGTGCGGGTCGGTCATAAAACGTGTTGCCATGTGGCTGTCTCCTTAATACGTAATTACTCAGATACTCGGTTGCGATACGACGATGGCCGGACCGGTTACGCTCTGGCGCAACTGCCGGGCCGAATGCAAATTGATGATCCCCCCTTCCCGTCAGCCGGCGGCCACCGGGCGTAAGTAAACGGTGAGATCGGACGTCAAACCCGAACCGCGGCGTTTGATTTGACGGAGCGTGCATTGCATTCCCGGGTGCCCTTTCAGTTCGGTTAACGGGTCCTGGGATCATCGTTTGCTGGGCGGTTACGCTGAAACCTACGTCGGCGGAGGCCCATCCCAAGCCCTGAAACCGCCGTCCGGTCAGCCGGCAGCGGCTGCGTTGGCGGCCTCGGTCGCGGCGTAAGAGCCGGAACTGGTCGACAGGGTGTTCACGAACATCTCGTGGATCGCGGCGGCCTGGGCGCTGACGGCCTGGTACATCTGCGCGTGGGCGGCGAACTGCGCCGCGGTCAGCGCTGACACCTCGTCGGCGGCGGCCGGCACTACCCCGGTCGTCGGGGCCGCGGCAGCAGCGTTCTGGGCGCTCATGGTCGAACCGATGGCCTGCAGGTTGCCGGCCGCCGCAGCCAACGCCTCCGGCTGTGTGGTCACGAACGACATAATTGATTCCCTCCTAGGTCAATCCCCACTCTCTCGAAGAGAGTAGATGACGGCGTAACCAGAAGCTGATCTCGAAGCCGCCTGTTCGCAATTGTTCACGCAGGGGTACCACGAATTCACCTTCGGTAACGCCACAGTAACAGCGTCTGACCTCGCTTGTCGTCCCTCACAGGACGGTCACAGCAAACAGTAGTCATCCCGGTCGGCGAAACCTGCTGGTGAACGTCTTCGCGGACGCCGCGGCCACGGCCGGCCGGATAAAAATCTAGTGGTCGATTAACTCCCGCCGCGGGGCCCAGCGACCGGCCGGACAGAGCGCCCTGGCTCCAGGAACGCGATGGTCAAAACCATTCCGCCGCGCCGCGACCCGCACTGCGCGGCGTCGCGGCGAACCGCTAACGGCAACCGCGGTCAACCTCGACTCGGCGGTCATCGACCGGCCGACACCTCGGACTGGCGGGCGATCGGCAGTGGCGGTTATCCGGCAAACGGTGGTCGGGCCATGACGGTGGGGCGGAATCCGTAGCGGGGTCCGGCGCCGGCGTGGCCCTGCCGGAGCCCATGCCGGCCAATGGCATACCGCCCAGCAGGTTGCCCGGCCCGCCGGCGGCCTCCGGGGCCGCGCTGACGGTGCTGACCGGGATCGCCGCATGGCTCATCGCCGGCGCGCACTGGCCCCGGTCCAGGACACCGGCACCGACAACTTGCCCCCGATCGAGGCCGCATTACCCAACAAGCCGACGCCGGGTGCACCGCCCCGGCACCGCCGCCGAGCAGACCACCCAACCCACCCAGCCCGGGCAGGGCCTTGGCGGCCGCAGACGCCGGCGCGCCGATCAACCCCAGGGTCTTGGCCATCTGCACACCGAAGTTGCCCATACCGACACTGAAGTACGGCAGACCCTCGGTGTTGTAGAAGAAGCTGGAGAAGGGGCGATAGGCGGTCACGAGATCCCGAAGTGGACTGGGCGACGGTGGGCTCGCCACGGTCGAGTCGGCGCGCGCGGTACGGACCGTGTGGTGCGCGCCGCAAGCTTTGCAGCGCGGTGGGCACCTGGGGCACCGTTTGCGACAACGTGGACTGCGCGTGCGCCCGCCGAGGTGGCTGTTGCGCTCGTGACCGCGGCACCCTGGGTGGCCTGGGCGGCCGGGTTGGCGATCTGTGGCGCCGACGTATACGGCGTCACTTTGGTCGCCGTCGCCGACTGACCCGCGTAGCTATACATCGCGGTGGCATCCTGGGCCCACATCTCGCCGTACTGGGCCTCCAACTGCGTGATCGCCGGGGTGTTTTGCCCCAACACGTTCGTCTGCATCAACTGCATCACCTGGGCGCGGTTGGCCGCGATCAACGGCGGGGGCACCGTGGCAGCCAGCGCGGTCTCGTAGGCGGCCGCGGCCGTCGCGCGCCTGGATGGCCGCCTGCTCGGCCTGCGCGGCGGTCGTACGTCATCCACGTCATATACGGCTGGTCACCGCCTGGGCCATCGACGCCGACGCCGGCCCCAACCACTCCTCGCTATTCAGCGCGGTGATCACCTTGTCATAGCCCAGCGCCGCCGCATTCAGCTCAGCGGCCAGCGCGTTCCACGCCGACGCCGCTGCCATCAACGACCCCGACCCCGGACCCGCGTACATCCGCGCCGAATTAATCTCCGGCGGTAACGCCCCAAAATCCAACACCATTGACCCCTTAACCCGTCGCGGCCGCGTTGGCCGCCTCAGTCACCGCGTACGACCCCGAGCTCATGCTCAAGGTGTTGACAAACATCTCGTGGACCGCCGCCGCCTGCGCACTGACTGCCTGATACATCTGCGCGTGCGCAGCGAATTGCGCCGCCGTGAGGGCCGACACCTCATCGGCCGCCGCCGGCACCACCCCCGTCGTTGGGGCCGCCGCCGCGGCATTCTGCGCGGTCAACGCCGAGCCGATAGTTTGCAAACTCCCCGCCGCAGCCGCCAACGCCTCTGGCTGCGTAGTGACAAACGACATGGAAACTCCTCCTCAACCTTCGGACCTGACGGCCTTTAGGGAACGGTTTGCTGTTGAAGCTCACTCCAGCGATAGCTTGCTGGTGATACTAAATGGACCAAGCGGTGTGCGCCTCCCTAGTGCCGACTGTTCGTTAGTGGACAACTGATGTTCATCTAGAGCTCGCCCTATCCGGCCGAGGGTGGGCGGGTCAGCACGCTGTAGCGGAATCCGTATTTGTTGGCGTAGCCGGCGGCCGCGCCGCGCCGGCCCGCGCCGGCCATCGGTACTCCGCGCAGCAGGGCGTTGCCGGGCGGGGTGGTCGCCGAGGCGGCATGGACTTCGACCGGAGCGCCCTCGGCTCCGCTGACGGCGGGGCTTACCTGCGAGGTCAGCGTGGCCCAATGCGGCGGAACCGACAACACCCCGATCCGGCCGGCCTCGCCGGCACTGGCCGTCACCGCTCCGCCGCCCGCGCCCAGATTGCCCAGCCCCAATTGCGCGAACTGCGGCGTCGGGAACCAGGCACCGCCCGAACCGACCGTGGATCCACCAGGACCGAAGGTCAACTGCTGCCCGATCGACCAACCGAAGTTTGCGACGCCCACCCCGAAATAGGCCTGCAGAGTGTTCTTGAGGAACGTGGTGTCGAAATCGTTGAGCGTCTGCCAGTCGATGGTCGAAGTAGTCGAAGTATCGTCTGCAGCGCGACGCCGGTACTGGGTGAAGTGGCTGTCACAGCCAGCGATGAAGTTGCTGCAGAGCCTGAGGCACTGTCGGTGGCGGAGACCAGCTGCGAGGTCGTGGTCGCGGTGGTCTGCGCGGAGTTGCCCGCCGGCGTGGCGGTGGCTTGGGTGACCGCGACGAACCTGGTGGGCCACGCCGTCCGGGGTGGTGGTATTCGGCGGTGAGGTAAACGGCGGTCAACTGCGACGCGACCGCCGACGACACGGCGTAGCCATACATCGCTGCCGCGTCCTGGGCCCACATCTCCATGTACTGGGCTTCGGTGGCCGCGATCGCCGGAGTGTTCTGCCCGAAGAAATTGGTCGCGATCAGCGTCATCAACAACACCCGATTAGCCGCAATCACCGGCGGGGGCACCGTCATCGCAAACGCGGCCTCATAGGCCGCCGCGGCCGCCCGGCCCTGACTGGCCGTATCCTCCGCCTGAGCGGCAAGAACACTCAGCCAGCTCACATACGGCATGACCGCCGACACCATCGATGTTGACGTGGGCCCCACCCATGGCGCACTCGTCAACTCCGTGATGACCGAACCGTAGCCACTCGCCGCCGTACCCAATTCCGCCGCCAGCTCCTCCCAGGCCGTCGCGGCAACCATCATCGGCCCCGCTCCCGGACCCGCATACATGCGACCGGAATTGATCTCCGGCGGCAACGCCCCGAAGTCAAACACCGTGTCCTCCTAACTTGGCCGTGATCGCGCTGGCCGTCTTGGCTGTCACATAGGAACCATTGGCGGCCGCGGCCACGATCTCGTGATCAATCGTGACGGGCTGGGCCGCTGATCGCATGGGGGAAGGGCCTCTCACAGCTTAGTCACAGCGTAGTTACAGTTGACTCGGACCGTTCGGCCAGCAAACAACCAGTCATCGGGCGAGCCGGCGCATTCGGGTGCACCCGTTGGCTGTGCCCGCACAGGTGGTCCAGCCAACATCATTCCTGGACCTCTGATCAGGAACTGCATGCACATTCTGTCTCGATTCCCCCCGCTGTCAGCGACAACCGAGCGACAGCTCGATTGTGGCTGAACTGCCGCTCGCCAAAGACATTAGTTGGTCATACTGGACACGCCGACCGGCGATCCCAACTGTTCATTCCAAGGCAACCACTGTTCATTCCAAGCCAACTATTGTTCATTCCCGGTCTCCGGAGGCCCACTGTTCTTTGTCGGACAACTAACTGTTCATCCGCAGTTTGCTTATGGGTTCAGCTCAGTCGGCCGCCACCGGTGGCCTGGGTCATAAGTCCGCTTGCAACGTTGCGCCGTCAGTCGTCTTCGATAATCAGCGCCATTTCCGGGCAGGAAGCGACACCGTCGCGAGTCAATTGCTCATCCTCGGGTCTCACCTCGTGCTCTTCGAGGATCGAATAGCCCGAGTCGTCGATGGGGAACAGGTCTGGATCGACGGCGTAACACTGGGCGTGCCCAACGCATTTCGACTTTTCGAGACGAACCCTCACAAGGCTCCCTCCCTCGACGGCTCCGCAGGATCAGCAAGATCGCAGCTAATGAATCGATACCGAGATTAGTCGGTCGGTAAAGTGTAGAAGATCGTTGCCGACCTAGGCCCGGCCGCGTAAACACCTGTTGTGCATGCGATATTGGTGTGCCGCCAGAAACCGGTGACGAGAAAGTTCCAAAGCTCGACGTGGCTGCGTCGGAAATTGCCGAGGAAAAACACAGACAAGCGGAGATCACAGCGCATGAGCACCCTCGGCGAAAGCCAGCCGGGCACGTTCCACCTACCGCGGCTTGAATACTCCGAGCTGCCGATGGCCGCCGACCGGGGTGTCGGATGGAAGGCACTGCGCGACGCCGGGCCGGTGGTGTTCATGAACGGCCACTATTACCTGACGCGCCGCGAGGATGTGCTTGCCGCGCTACGCAATCCCAAGGTCTTCTCGTCGACGGTGCTTCAGCCGCCCGGCAGCCCGCTGCCCGTGGTGCCGCTGGCATTCGACCCGCCGCAGCACACCCGGTACCGCAAGATCCTGCAACCGTTCTTCAGCCCGCACGCATTGAGCAAGTCCCGACCGGTGCTCGAGCGCCATGCCGCCGACATGATCGCGGCCTTCGCCAGCCGGGGTGAGTGCGAGGCGATGGCCGACTTCGCGAGGCTGTATCCCTTCCAGGTCTTCCTCGACCTCTACGGCCTGCCGCTGGAAGACCTTCGTCAGGTAATCGCCTGGAAGGACGCCATCGTCGCCGACAAGCCGTACATGACTCGGGAAGACCTCGAGCAGGGGCACAAACTGCTGGCCTATCTGGCCGATGTGATCCAGCAACGCAGGCAGCATCCCGGTTCGGACATGCTGTCGCAGGTGATGAACAGCGAGGGCAACTTCAGTGACCTCGAGTTGCTGGGCATGAGCCACCTGTTGATCCTGGCGGGTTTGGACACCGTGACCGCGGCGATCGGGTTCTGCTTGTTCGAACTGGCCCGCAAGCCGCAACTGCGCGCGATGCTTCGCGAAAACCCCAAGCAAATCCGGGTTTTCATCGAAGAGATCGTTCGGCTGGAGCCTTCGGCACCGGTAGCGCCGCGAATCACCACCGAATTCGTCCACGTCGGCGGCATGGTGCTGCCTCCCGGCACACCCGTGCGGTTGTGCATGGCCGCCGTCAACCGCGACGACCACGACCCGTGGTCCACCAACGAGCTGGTGATGGACGGAAAGGTGCACCGGCACTGGGGATTTGGCGGCGGACCGCACCGCTGCCTGGGTTCTCACCTGGCCCGGATAGAACTGACTGTGATCGTCGGAGAATGGCTCAAGCAGATTCCGGAGTTCACGCTGCCCGAGGGCTACACCCCCGACATCAACTTTCCGTCAAAGACTTTCGCCCTGAAGTCATTGCCGCTGAGTTGGGACTGACCGGGTCGGCCCCGGCCAATCCCAGCCCGGCAACTACTTGCGCACCTCGGTGGCTGCCACCTGCACGAACACGCCGGTGTCCTCGGCCATCAGCAGGCCACGACCCCGGGGCAGCGGACCTCCCTTCATCTTGCCGCGGATGAAGCCCTCGTCGGGGTCGGCGTCCATCACCAGCAGCGGCGCGTTCGCCTGGGCCAGCGCCCGCAGCATCGGGTCGCTGCCTGCCGACGACCAGCCGCCGAATGTGCGCGTGACGAACACGTGCAACCCGATATCGGCGGCCCTGGTCACCCAGGCGGCGGCCTTGTGCAGCGGCGAATCGAAACCCGCTGGGAGCTGCTGGACGTCGTCGACGATCAAGAAGATCTCCGGGCCGCTCCACCACGAGTGCGACAACAATTCTTCCGCCGACAGCCCCGGTGGGGGTTCACGACCGGCCAGCACGGCGGCCAAGTCGTTCATCATCGCCTGCACGCCGTCGAGGTTGTAGGCGAATCTCTCCACATAGTCCGAACCGAGCGCGGTCAGCAGCTGACGACGCGGGTCGACCAGCCAGACCTGCGCGGACGGCTGCCCGGCCGGCGGCGGTGGCGCGGCACTCGCCCCCGGCGCGTAGAGCCGGCCGATCTCGGACATGATGGTGGCCAGCGTCGTGGTACGCCCACATTCGCGCCGGCCCGTCACCATCAGGTGCGCATTCTCGGCGAAATTGAGATAGACCGGGCTGAGGTCCAATTCCGAGATCGCCCAAGCGATTCCGTCCGCACCAACACCCTGGCGGGTGTCTCGTGCGGCCAGCTCCCGAAGTTGTTCGACGTCGAACCGCGCGGGCAGCCGGCGCACCGGCGGGGCCTGGCCGCTCGCCAACCGACCGACCGCGTCGACGATGCTGTCGGATTCGAAGATGTTGTCGGGCGTGCTGGCCAGCGCGGGCCGCGCCACCAGCGTGTGCAGGCCGGACTGCGGGTCGGCGTCGAGTCGGGTGTAGTTGACCGCGACCATGCCGCGGCCCGGCTTGACCGGAACATCCTTGGCGAACCGGGAACGCACCAGCTTGGCGTCTTCCACGGCGGCCAGCCGCAACTCGACCCGGGAACCGAAACCGCTGCGCACCGGTGGCCGCAGCTCCGATTCGCGGTCGGCGGTGACCACCACGTGCACCCCGAACGAGGGGCCCTGGTTGATGATCACGTTCACCTGCTCGATGAGCACCTCGTTCTCTTCGGCCAACGCCCGGTAGTTGTCCACCACCAGGTAGACGTCGCCGAAACCGTCATTGGGTACCGGACCGGGCTCACCGCCGAACTTGCGCCGCCGGAACACCTCCATCGAGGCGATGCTGTACTCGAGGAAGCTGCGCTTGCGATCGCGCACCAACGCCAGCAGTTCGGCCACCGTGCGACGCACGCCGTACGGGTCGGTGGGACCGGCCACCTCGCCCACGTGCGGCAACCGGGCGACCGTGGTCAACGCGGTGCTGCTGTACGCCAGGCAGTAGAACTGGACCTGGTCGGGCGTATGCGTCAGCGCGGCCGAGCAGATCAGGGTCTGCAGCGCGGTGGTTTTGCCCGAACCACCGGAGCCCAGGATCAGGACGTTGGAGCCGGGTCCCGAGGTGTCAACCGTCCACGGCGGCTGGTCATGCTTGAACGGCCGGTCGATGATGCCGATCGGGAACACCAGGTTCCTGGCGGAGCCATAATCCTGCTGCCACGAGTGACCGAGGAACCGGTTGACCAAATCGTCGATGGCGACGGGCCGGTTCAGTGGCGGCTGCCACAAGCGGTACGGCTCGAAGTCGATCTTGCGCAGCTGATCGATGATCACCGTGCCGACCTTCGGCACCCGGATCCCTTCGACGTCCTCGTCCTCGCGCGCGGCGGCGGCCTCCACCTCGAGCGTCTCGCCATTCTGCTCGACGGCCGGGGTGGCCACATCCGGCCCACCGATGCTGACCTCGAGCGGGGTGAACGAATTGGTGAACAACTGCGGGCGCACGTAGTCGATGGTGTGCACCAACGCCGGCGCCTCCTCCCCATCCTCCGTGAGCCCACGGGCAAAGTAGTCGCGCCACAGGAACTCGGCCTGGAACCGAACGATGTCTTCCAGGCTGCGACGGAAGTAGCCCAGACCGGCCTGGGCCGGCAGGTTCACCGCATTCGGCACGCCGGCCGCCTGCGCCGCCCCGGCGGTACGCGCTTTCAGCACCAACCGGTAACCCATATTCTCCATGAGTTTTTCGGCGCGGCTTTCGATGGTCTGCGATGCCATCATCAGGTGAA
This sequence comes from uncultured Actinomycetota bacterium, assembly GCA_963800315.1. GTDB lineage: Bacteria > Actinomycetota > Actinomycetes > Mycobacteriales > Mycobacteriaceae > Mycobacterium. The sequence continues at coordinate 395,693 of CAWDAS010000013.1, read as the reverse complement.
TCCAGTAGGCGCGGCCCTGCCGGCCGATCGAGTCGAGAACGTCGACCGCCGTCGGCATGATCCGGAACCATTCGTAGAACTCGTCGATGACCACCACGAGCATCGGCAGCGGGGCCATGTCCTGGCCGCGTGCGCGCATCCTGGCCCGCACCGAGTTGTACTCCTTGGCGTCGTCGACGCCGGCGCTGTCGCAGATCGCCTTGCGACGGGCGATCTCGCCCCACAGCGCATCGAGGAACCGCTCCATCAGCGCCTGGTCTTCCTCCAGGTCGGTGATGATCCGCGACACGTGCGGCACCCCGGCGAACGGCTTGACCGCCGACCCACCCTTGAGGTCGGCCAACACGAACTGCAGCTCCTCCGGCGGGTGGCTGAGCATCAGCGATTCGATCACGGTTCGCACCAGCGTCGATTTACCCGAACCCGTCGTCCCGGACATGACGCCGTGCGGCCCATCGCCGCCTTCATCCAGTGACTTCATGTCCAAGAACAGCAGCTCGCCGTTGTCGGAGCGATTTCCGAAGGGCGCCCGCAACCGCGACCGGCCCATGGTATCGGTCCGGCTGCCCCACAGCTCGGCGAAGTTGATGTCGCCCGGATCGTCAATTCCGTAGTACGCCAAGATGTCACGCGCACCAATGTGGGCTACGCGCTGTCCGATCTCTTCGTAGGCCTCGGCGAGCCGCCAGCGCGCCAGCTTCTGCGCGAATTCTTCCGCCTCGGCGACGCTGAGATGGTCGGTGAGCGCGAAGAACCACGGCTTCTCGTCGATCACCATCCAGGTGTCGCGGTCGCGGGGCAGCGCCTCGATCACGCCTTTCTCGTCGAACCGCAACGTCCGCTCCGGCACCGACGTCCACATCGAAGAGCCGGTCAAGTCGAAGAAGGTCACCCCGTCGACACCCTCGGTGCTGATCACGTACTCCCATTGCGGGTCCACGACATCGGCGATGATCACGGTGTGCGGCGTCGGAGTTTGCGCCGATGAACTGGCATGCCGCGGCGTGAAAGACCCACGGCCGGCGAACAATTCGGCTTGCTCGGCGGCGAACTCACGCACCGAGCTGTAGACCATCCGCGCATTGCCCGCCGCGTCGTGGCGCCGCGAATCACCGAAGTGCGGGATCCACTTCACCCAGTCCCATTCCTGCAGATCCGAGCTGACCACCACCATCTGCATGTGATCGGGCCCGTGCGAGAAGGCCAGCTCGCAGATGACTGACCGCATCAACCCCAACACCTGCTCGCGATCGCCCACGAACGCATACCAGGGTTCGACCAGCACCGAGATCATCTTGGGCAGGTTGTAGACGACGCTTTGATAGCGCCCGAATTCCTGCAGCGCCTTACCGGTTACCGGCTCCAGCTCGATGTCGGTCGGCATGTTCTGGGGCTCCCCCCAGGTCACCTCGGGGCGCGTCATGCCGACGCCGACCCGCACCACACCGAAGTTGAGGTCCTTGCCGTCGGGCTTGCGTTCCCACATCCGCGACGATCCCACCGCGGCGGTCAGCGTGGTGGGCGCCGGGTGGAACCACCGGTAGTTGGCGTCCATGCTGTCGGCCGACTCGTGCGCGGTGTCGCGCAGCATGTCCAGCATCAGCATGAACTGGGCGCGCATCGCGTCCAGCTTGGGCCGGCTCATCTGCTGCTGACCGCCGAACCGGCCGCCGAACATCATCATCGCGACACCGCCGATCATGAAGATCGGGAAAATCGAGCCGGCGCCGCCGAACACGTGCGAACCGCTGGCGAAGGTCATGGCGACCATGCCGATCAGCAGGCCGACCACGACGACGCCGACCACGATCAGCCACCAGGGCTTGCCTTCCGGCGGCGGAATGCTCAACGGCGTCGGAAGGACAATGTTCTCCGGCTTGATTACCGGAGGCTTCTCCGGGGTGGGCCGTGCAAAACCACGTTTCACTTGGGTACCGCCAACTCTGCAGGGGACATATCCATCGGTAGGGTGTCGTGCTCCACCAGCGCGTCCGCTCGGGACAAGGTCGGACCCTGGGGCAGCAGCCGCAGCGCCACCCACGGCGCCAGGCTCGGTTTCGTCTTCAAGCCCAACGCCTCACGTACCTCGCGTGTGTCGTCGACTCCGAAGCGGGCTCCCGCATCCGTCAGCCACCACAGCGATTCCGTCGTCTTCGCACCGGGATCGTTGCCGGTGACGGCCACGAAGTTCGCGTACTCCGGGCCGAAGTAGACCTGATCGGCTTCCCGGCCGGTCGTGTCCGCCTTCACCAGCGACACCACCTTGCTGGTGTCCTTGGCCGCCACCGGAATGGTCGCCCCGGAGATCACCTGCACGCGGGCCCGGTTCTCCCCGGAGGTCTTCTGCCACCACCAGCAGGTCGCCGGATTCTCGCGGATGTCCATGACGTTCAGCGGGGAGTCGGGGTAGGCGGACAGATCCAGTTTGTTGACCACCGGCATCTTGGCCAACGCGGACGGTTCCACGGTCACCGGTTTGGTGTTGCCGGGCCCGGCGTTCTGCAGGATCTGGGCCACCAGCGGCGGCAGCGTCTGGACGCCGTCGGCCAGCACCAACGAATACTGTTGCGGCCCACTGATTTGCGGGGTGACGATCACCGTTCCGATTGGGCCGGGGGCCCCCGGGAAGGACGCCTGACCGCCGGCGTTCTGCACCTGCGGCACCGTCAGCTCGGGCCCCACCGGCAGCGCGTCGTACAAGGCGCGGCTCATCGGCTTGGCCATGCTGACCTGCTCCGGGGTCAGCCCCAACGGCAGCAGCACCGACCGGTTCGTCGCGTCGATCCGCAAGCGGCGTCCCTCGCGGATGACCCAGGCGTCCCCGTCGTACTTCAGCACCACCGCGTCCGACCCGGTCAGCACCCGCCGGTGGTTGCCCAGGTCCGGGGTGCCGTCGATCACCGTCACCGTCACCCCGGACGGCGCCCCGGCACCGGTCGAGGAGGCCACCGTGTCGCACACCAGCCAGGATGAGGTGGACGGACTCGTGGGCCCGAACTTCGACGGTGCCCCGGGGATGCCCACCAGCGGGCCGCGCGGCAAAGTGGCGATCTGACTGGACCGAACCAGGTGCGGGTTGTCCGGCCGTCCGGTGATCAGGCGCGCGGACGCCAGATTGAGCGCGGGGTACAGCCTGTCCCCGACCCGGACGTAGAGCGCACCGGAGTCGCGGTCGGCGATGATCGGTGACTCGTTGATCTGACCGGACGGGCTGATGAAGGACCACAGCAACGCGCCCAGGCAGATCACCACCGCCGCGGAGACCGACGCCACCACCGCCAGGTTCTGGCGGCGGCCCGGCTCGATCTCCATGCGGACGCGCCACCGCGTCAGCGCCATCGCGGTTCGGCGAGCAAGGAACTGATAGCCGGTTACCTGGGTCCGCGTCGACAGCCCGAGGCCATACCCCGACCCGCGCTGCCCGCGACTCTCTTCCGCCACGTTATTTCACCATCCGGTCTGCTAGAACGCCTGGACATTGTCCCTCAAAACTGATCCGGCGCGAATTGCCCCTACAACCAGTGACAACGGTAAGGCACCCGCGCGGACCTCGCCACGCGGCGCTGTCGCCTTCGCTTCGACATCCTGATACGTACTCGACTCCGGCCCTTCTCACCTGGCGGCGTCACCGGTAAGCGGCCGCGCGCGGCGCCACTGAACTGGCGCTTCGGTGTTTCCCCACTGATCCCCCGACCGGATATTCGTGCTTCCCCAGGGAATCGTAGTGGCGATCAGCCGATTCGTCCTGTCGAGCACCCGGCCCGGATCGGTGGTGGGTACGCCCGCCGGTGACCGCGACGGGCCGAAGCGGCGCGCGGGGAATCCGGACAGCAAGATGGGCGTATGACTGAGCTCGCGCCCTCGCTGGTCGAACTTGCCAGCAGATACGGCATCGCAACCGAGTACGAGGACTGGACCGGCCGGCGGGTGCCGGTCTGCGAAGACACGCTGTTGGCCGTGCTGGCCGCGCTCGGCGTGGCGGCCGGCACCGAACAGGAGCGCAACGTGGCGCTGACCGCAAAACTGCGGTCCTACTGGGCGCGTCGGCTGCCGGCGACCATCGTCGGGCGCACCGGCGCCCCGACCCGGTTCTGGGCGCACGTGACGCACGGTGCGCCCGCTGAGGTGTGGTTGCAGCTCGAGGACGGCACGGTGCGCGGCGGCGTCCAACAGGTCGACAATTTCACCCCGCCGTTCGAGCTGGACGGGCGGTGGGTCGGCGAGGCCAGCTTCGTTGTGCCGCACCGACCTGCCGCTGGGCTATCACCGGGTGCATCTGCGTTCCGGCGACTCGCAGACCAGCACCGCGCTGATCATGACGCCGGATTGGCTCGGGCTGCCGGAGCAACTCGGCGCACGCCGCGCGTGGGGTCTGGCCGCTCAGCTCTACAGCGTGCGGTCCCGACAGTCGTGGGGTGTCGGCGATCTGGTCGATCTGACCGACGTGGCGGTATGGTCGGCGTCCCGCCATGGCGCCGACTATCTGTTGGTCAATCCACTGCACGCGGCCGGCTTTTCCGGGCCGGCCCGCCGTATGGAGCCGTCGCCCTATCTGCCGACCTCGCGGCGCTTCATCAATCCGATTTATCTTCGCGTTGAGTCAATTCCCGAATTCGCCGACCTGATCAAGCGCAGCCGGGTGCGGCGGTTGCGCTCCGACGTGCAGCGCCGGGCCCAGCGGCTCGACGCCATCGACCGCGACAGCGCGTGGGCGGCCAAACGCGAAGCGCTCAAACTGCTGCATGCGGTGCCGCGGTCGGCGGGTCGGGAGCTGGCCTACGCGGCCTTCCGCGACCGGGAAGGGAGCGCGCTCGACGACTTCGCCACCTGGTGCGCGCTGGCCGAGAAGTATGGCGGCGATTGGCATTCCTGGCCGGCATCGCTGCAGCATCCCGGCGGTGCCGGGGTGGCCAAGTTCGTCAAGAAGAATTCCGCCGCCATCGACTTCCATCGCTGGTTGCAGTGGCAACTCGACGAGCAACTCGCCTCGGCGCAGTCGCAGGCATTACGGGCCGGAATGGCGTTGGGCATCATGCATGACCTGGCCGTAGGCGTGCATCCCAACGGCGCCGACGCGTGGGCCCTGCAGGATGTGCTGGCGCTGGGTGTGACCGCGGGTGCGCCGCCGGACGAGTTCAATCAACTTGGGCAGGACTGGTCGCAGCCGCCGTGGCGGCCAGACCGGCTGGACGAGGAGGAGTATCGGCCCTTTCGCGCGCTGATCCGTGCGGTGCTCCGGCATGCCGGCGGCGTTCGCATCGACCACATCATCGGCCTGTTCCGGCTGTGGTGGATTCCGAAGGGCGCACCGCCCACCGAAGGCACCTATGTGCGCTACGACCACGAGGCGATGATCGGCATCGTGGCCCTGGAAGCGCACCGCGCCGGGGCCGCTCGTCGTCGGCGAGGATCTCGGCACCGTAGAACCCTGGGTGCGCGACTACCTGCTGCTGCGGGGCCTGCTGGGCACCTCGATCCTGTGGTTCGAGCTCGACCGCGACGGCAACGGCGGTCCCTTGCCGGCCGAGCGCTGGCGCGAGTACTGCCTGTCCTCGGTCACCACCCACGACCTGCCGCCGACCGCCGGCTACCTGGCGGGTGACCACGTGCGGCTGCGGGAATCCCTGGGATTGCTGACCCGCCCGGTTGCGGAGGAACTGGCAGCCGACCGGGCCGAGTTGGCGGCCTGGATGGCCGAACTGCGCCGGGTTGGGCTGCTCGAGGACGGCGAGGACGACCCGGAGCTGATCATCCTTGCCCTGTATCGATACCTGGGCCGGACGCCCTCGCGGCTGCTGGGCGTGGCGCTGACCGACGCGGTGGGTGACCGCCGGACCCAAAATCAGCCGGGCACCACCGACGAATATCCCAACTGGCGGGTACCGCTGACCGGTCCCGACGGCCGCCCGGTGCTGCTCGAGGACGTGTTCACCGACGGCCGGGCGGCCACGCTGGCCGACGCCGTGCGCGCGGCGATCACGCCCGCGGCCATCGAAGAGGGGCACCTGTTAGCTTCGAACACCATGAAGGTCTCGGTCGTGGCCCCGGTTGCCGACGGTGTGACCGCGGATCCCGACTGGATGGTGGCCTTCGCGGGCCACCTCGAACTGTGCGGGTTCGAATCGATCGTCGTGGTCGAACACACCGTGCTGGTCACCCGGTACGACAGTGTCTACCCGTACGACAGCTCCGGACGCGTCGGACTGACGGCCGACTGCCCCATCCCCGACCCGCTCGATCTGCTGGCCTTTTTGGCCGGTCACACCGGTCGGCTCGGGTTGGCCACCGGGGTGCTGGTGCTGCCGAATCACCATCCGGTGGTGCTCGCCAAAAGGGCCGCGACGGTGGACGCGCTTGTCGGGCGGAAGACTGCGGCTCTGTGTGGGCGTGGGATGGCTCAAGGAAGAGCTGCAGGCATGCGGTGTCGAGTTCGACAGCCGCGGCAGGCGGACCGACGAGCAGCTGGCCGTCCTGCGGGCGTTGTGGGCCGACCGGCCCCACGGCGCCTCCTACCACGGCGAGTTCTTCAGCTTCGATGACGTCATGTGCTACCCCAAACCCGTTGCGGGCGAACGCCTTCCCGTTCACATCGGCGGGCACAGCCGCGCGGCGGCGCGCCGCGCCGGGCGCCTCGGCGACGGATTCCAACCGCTCGGGGTGGCCGGCCCGCAGTTGGCGTCGCTGATCGCGCTGATGCGTGCCGAGGCGTCGGCGGCCGGCCGTGATCCGGCGGCCCTCGAGGTGTCGCTGGGCCATCTGGTCACCAAGATCGACGCCGAGCGCGCCGGCGGCCTGATCGATCAGGGCGCCGACCGGATTGTATTGGCCATGCCGCCGACCAAAGACATTGAGCAGGCCAAGGATTTGTTGTCGGCATGTGCGCAACGGCTGTCCCTGGCCCCGTGAGCCGGTGTGCGGCGCCATGACTTTGTCGGCCGAAGACCGGATGGCGCTGAGCGATCTGGTGCACCGATATGCGGGCAATGTCGATGACCACCAATTCAGCGCCGTCACAGAGCTTTTCACCGACCAGGCCGAACTGGCCGTGCCGGAGCCGCCGGGCGCGCTGACGCCGGTCCACTCGCATCGCGGTCGGGAGGCCATCGCCGCGGCGGTCGCGAGCGTGGCGTCGGTCGCCCGCACCGAGCACGCGATCATCGGTGAGGTCTACGACGAAGCCCCGCGGGCGGGAACCGCTACGGGACGCATTGCGTGCATCGCGCATCACTGGAACCGGCGCGACGGTGAACTGGTCGACGTGGTGTGGCATCTGCGCTACGACGACGAGTACGAGCTGTCCGACCGGTGGCGGATCAGTCGCCGGGCGTTGACCATCAACGCCATCGAGACCCGCCCGGTGCGTCGGCTGCTGCCACGCGACCCGGGCTAGCCGACTCACCTCGAAGTCGTTGGCCTGGAAGTCGTTTGCTTCGAAGGCGTTTGCCTCGAAGGCATTCCGGGTAGCACCAGGAAGTGGTGGAAACGGAAGGGACTGCAGAACGGACGCGAACGCCCGGGCGCACCGTCGTCGTGCTCGCCGTGTTGGCGTTCGCGGTGTGCGTGGCCAATTTCGCTCTCGGCGAGGCCGGCGCGGGCGTTATGGCCGCGATCGTGGCCCTGCTGGCCTTCGGCGCCGGCCTGTCCTGGCTTGCGATGGACCGCAGGCGGATTCGTCAGGCGGAGCGCGAGTCGCTGGTCAGCAACCCGGCCCGATAGCGGTCACCGCAGGTTCGCGAGGTTGTTGACCGACTTGCGCACGTCGGACCGGATCACCCTGGCCACCAGCCCGCCGATCGGCCCGCTGAGCAAACCGCCGGTGAGGTCGGCGCAGAGATGAAAATTCGTTCCGGAACCCTCGCCGCTGATGGTCATGGCCACCGCGAGCCGGATCCCGCCGCGGCCGCGACCTTGCAGTTCAATTGATTTCGGCTCGTCGTATCGGGTCACGGTCCAGTGAATGACGTTGCGGAAGCCCTTGACCTTGATGCACGCCGAGGCGCGGGTGCCCTCCTCGACCGTCTCGGGAACCGGCCCCCGCCAGCCGGCGAAAATCGTCATCCACTCGTCGAATCGGCGCAGGTCGGAAGCCAGCTTCCAGGCCGCGGCGGGGTCCACATCCGACGACACCGAAACATCCACGCGTGCCAAGTTTTCTCGCTCCTCCCGAGACGATGTCGCCCACCATCGGTGGATGGGCAGAACTTGTCCACCTGCATACCCCGATGGAGCCGGGGCTATGCGTTGCCGCGGGCTGCTAGGGCCAGACCTGTTCGAGCTGGTGGGCCACGTCGATGATTTGCGCGGCTTGCGAATGCGGTGCGTCGATTTCGTCGGCGACGTATTGGGCAATGAAACGCCGGATCTCGCCGTCAACGCCGGCCAGGATCCGCAGCACCTCGCCGCGGATGGACTTCGACGCCACGTTGACGGTGATGTCGGAGGGCCGGGGCTTCGCGACGTCGACGATCAACAGCAGCGGCTCCGCCGCCCGCGCCGTGGCGCGCAACGCGATGTCGCCCGAGACCACGAACCGCTGCTTGTCGACCCAGAGGTCGACAAGCAGGTCGATCGACAGCGGGATGTGGATGACGAACGTGATGCTGTCCCCCAGGCGGCGCGTGACCTGTGGATCTTGAATCTTGACGTTCGCGCTGACCTTGGCGATCTTGCCCGGTCCCTGGGCGATCGGCTCCATGGCGAACTCGTTGCCGGCGATGTCGGACAACGCGCCGGCGACGCGCTCGGGAGTCACGGCGACCTCGAAGAATCTGCGGCCAAACTCCTCGTAGGTGACATAATCGTGGTTCTGCATAGGCTTATACCGTCTCACGTCACCTCCTGGAACCGTCGCTGATCCGCTCGCGTCGCGGGAATTTCACGCCTCCGATTGTGAACCGCACCACATCGGCGGCCCCTCGATTCGGTGTGCCGGTGGCCGGCCTGGGAGGCTTGATGGCTTGGAGGGAGTCTGATGTGCGCCCAGCAACGTACTGAGCGGCGCTCGGCCCGGGTGGGAGAGCTCTTTACCTGGCTCGGAGGCGGGCATTCGCGCGAACTCGGTGAGCGTCACGAGCGCTCTGCCCACGCCGTCGGCGGCGCGGTCGTCCTGTTCGGAGCCGTGCTGGCCTGGCTCGTTTCGAGCGTGGTGGTGAGCGAGTCGGCACACTGGCCAGTCCTGGCCATCGTGCCGTTCACCTTGCTCTTCGGTCTGCTCGTCGGCGCGGTCACCCGCGGCACCGCCACCGGGACCGGCCGGACGTGGCCCGGCGTCGCCGGACGTGCGGCGGTCGCGGCGGCGGTCGGGGTCGTCGTCGGCGAATTGACCGCGCTGGCGCTGCTTTCCAGCTCGATCGACCAGCGTCTCGACGAACGCGCGCTGCGCGACGCCGACTCGGTGCCGGCCGTCGCGCAGGCGTCGGCATCGTTGCAACAAACCAGGGCTGCGCGCGACGCGCTCGACGCGGTCGTCGACCAGGCCCGTCAGCGCCAAGACAAGGCCCTGGTCGTGGCGCGCTGCGAATACCACCCCACACCGGATTGCCCCCAGACCCGCATCACCGGGGTCCCCGGGGCCGGGCCCGAAACACGAACGGCGAATGAGCTTCTCGCCGACGCGCAGCAGGAGTTGGACAAGGCGTTGGCGGCGCGCGAGCGCCAAGCGCCCAAGTTGGACGCCGCGATGTCCCGCGAGCAGCAGGCCGTGTCCGCGGCACGCCGGGGCGTGCTCGCAGCTGCCGGCCGCGGCTTCGGCGCGCGGTGGGTCGCGATGAACGAGCTGACGTCCGCCAGCATCGGGGCGTTGCTGCTGCGGTTGCTGACCCTGGCGTTGTGCGTGCTGCTCTACCTCGTCCCGCTGGTGCTGGGGCTGTGGCGCGGCGAGACATCGCAGGATCGCCGTGCCAGGGCGCGCGCGGAGCGCGACCGCGCCGAAATCGAGGCCGACACCGCGCTCGCGATCAAGCGGGCCGAGGTTCGCCGCGAAGCGCAAATCCTGTGGGCCGAGCATCAACTGACGCAGGCGCGACTCGCCATCGAGGCCCAGACGGAAATCGACCGGGAACACCAGCGTCGGCGGGTCCTGGAAGCGTTCGATGCCCCGCTGCGCGCGGCCTCGCAGCGCCCCGCCGAGCCGGTCGAGGAGATGTATCTGCCGATCGCCGCGGAAGCGGAGGCGGCCAGCCTGGCGGCTACCCAACTTCCCGGTGCGGCGCCGAGCGCCGGCTTGCCGGCGCCGGTCGCATCGGATGGCGACGTCGAGCCCCACCGCGACCGCGGCACGCCGCTGATCCCCTCGATACCGGACGCCACCAGGGCCGCGGCCCGCTGGATTCGCCCGCTTGTCCCGCCGGTGGTGGCGCGGGTGATCGACACCACCACCGCGCCGCTGCGCACCGCGCGTCACGTCTTCGAAGAGGTCGAGGAGATCACCTTCGCGCTCAGGCGCACCCGCACGGTGACGATCACCGAAACCCCCTCCCCTGCCGGCGATTTCGTCGAGTCATCGCGCGCAGACAGCGGCCGGCGCCCCCGTCGACAGGTCGATGGCCACGCCGGTCATTCGTCGTTGCCGCTCGGGCCGGCGGAATACGGCGAACGGGAGTTGACGACGCGGGACGGACCGTCCGAACTGCGCTCATCCGACGCGCCGCGGGAGCTGCCACCCCCGGGCTGAGGCCGCCTCAGGCGATCGCCAGCTCGAGACGCTCGAGGCGGCGCACCAGGATGCTCGGTAACCACCGCCCGACCTCGGCGGCCTCGATCGTCGAGGTGCGGTCGAGCAGCAGGCGCAAGACGATCAGGGCTTCCAGGCGGGCCAGCGCCGCCCCGACGCAGAAGTGCGCTCCCTTGCCAAAACTGATGTGCCCCTTGGCTTCGGCGCGATCGAGGCGGAACTCGCCGGGCATTTCGAAGTGATCGGGATCGCGGTTGGCCGCGCCCCACAGCAGCAACAGATGCGAATCGGCCGGTAGCTCCACACCGGCCAGGGCGGTGTCGTTTCGCACGTGCCGGTAGTGGCCCCGAAACGGGGGCTCGTAGCGCAGCGTCTCCTCGATGAACGGCGGTAGCAGGTCGGGGTTTTCGCGCAGCCGTTGCTGGATGTCGGGACGGTTGGCCAGCATCCAGACCGCGCTGCCCAACAACGACGCCGTGGATTCTCCGCCGGCGGCGAACAACGTCACCATCATCACCTGGGCGCTGACGAGGTCCAGCTCCCCCGCGGCGCAGGCCGCCGACAGCTCGCCGAGCAGATTGTCGGGCCGATCGGCCGCGGCCCGCCCGAATTGCTCGTTGATATAGCGGGTGAGTTCCAGGACGGCCACACCCGCGGCGGCGAGTTGCTCGTCGCTGACCAGCCCTTCGAGCAGCTGGGTGGCCGCGTATCCCCAGTCCACCAGCCGGGCGACGTCTGCTGGGGGCAGGCCGATCAGTTCGGACACCACCATCATGGGCAGCCGGTTGGCCATGGCACCCATCCATTCGATGCGCCCGTCCCGCACGGCGGCGCCGAACAACCGGTCCGCGGTGTGGGCGGCGAATTGCTCCATGGCCTGGATCCGCCGGGCAGCCAGGTGGCGCACCAACAGCTTGCGGTGCAGCGCGTGGGCCGGGTCATCGGCTGTCGCCAGCACATGGGTCGGCCCGCCGAGCGGGTCCATCTCGAAGGGTTTGATGCCGCCTTCGGGGGTGTACGTCATGGTCGCGGTCAGGTTGGCGGAGAAGTCTTCGGGGCGGCCGATCGCGTCGTTCACCGCATCCCAACCGCAGACGGCATAGAAATCCGAATCGGCGATCCGGTGCACGGGCCCGGCGGCGCGCATGCGCGCGTACAGCGGGTACGGATCCTGCAGGTGTTCGGCACCGAAAAACGTGGCGGCTTCGTCGAGGGCACTCACCCGCCCAGCGTGACCGCCGCATACCTGCAGGTCAACGCCGCCGGCGAGGTTGATACTGGCACCGACCCGCGTCGTCTGATGCCGTCTCACCGCAGGCCTACGACCTGCGGCTACGCTGAGATAAGCTGTTGATCTTGTCTCAGGATGAGAAGAGGGTTGCCATGCATCTTGCCCGGTCGGACGTCTGACCCGTGCCTCGGGAAGACTGGCTCGTCGGTGGCGACCGTCGCGCGATCGCCGCCGAACGCATCTATGCGGCGGCCACCGACCTCGTCGCGCACCGGGGGCCTGGACGCGCTGGACATCGACACGCTGGCGAATCGGGTGCACTGTTCGCGCGCGACGGTCTACCGGCACGCGGGCGGTAAAGCCGAGATCCGGGACGCCGTGCTTACCCGCGCCACCGCCCGCATCATCGAGCGCGTGCGCGCCGGCGTCGGGGAACTGGCCGGGCAGGAGCGAGTCGTCACCGCGATCGTGTTGGCGCTCAAGTTGATTCGATCCGATCCGCTGGCCCAGCTGATGCTGGCCTCCGTGCGCGGTGCCGACGACATGGCCTGGATCACCGCGTCGCCGATAGTGGGCGGTTTCGCCACCGAGCTCGCCGGACTCACCAGCGGTGACCCGCATGCCGCGCAATGGGTGGTCCGCGTGGTGCTGGCGCTGATGTACTGGCCCGTCGAGGATGACCGCGCCGAACAGCATCTCGTGCAACGATTCGTCGCGCCCGCATTCGCCCACCCGCGCTGACGGGGCCGCTATTCGTTGCCGAAGAGTTCGTAAAGCTCGGGCAGGAAACTCGCCAGGTGATTCATCTCCTGCGCGCAGTGCACCAACAGGTTGCGCCCGTTGGTTTCCGGATTGCCCAATATCCGGGCCGCGATGGGGCGCACCGCACGGGACGCCACGCCGGGGGCGTTGCGCACGGCGATGTGCGGTCCGCCCATCCAGAACCGGGACCGCATCTCCGACCCGTCGCGGGTGGAGCGAACGTGGTGGATGAACCAGCCCACGTCCACCGGGGCATCGCTGGCCCCCAGCCGCGCGCAGATCGCCACCGCGTCGTCGCTGTCGGGGGGACAGCCCATGGTGGCCGGTTCGACGAATTGGATCGCGCCGTTGAGCATCGTCGAGCCGATGTATTCGCTGATCAACGACCAGCGGCCGATGTAGCGCCGGGCGCCCGCACGGCCGGTGTCGTCTCCGTCCTTCCATTCCGCGAACAGGTGCGCCCGCGGATGCCACAGCTTGTAGCGGCGGGTGTCGCAGCCGTGCCAGCCGAACCACCATGACCACATCGCCGGGGTGACCCCTGGCATGTTGGTGCGGACCGACACCTGATAGCTGCCGTTTTCCAGGATTCCGTAGCCGTTTTCCGTCTGCTGGTATCCCCCGTCGGCGACGCGGGCGGCGTCCTCGAACGCCGGCAACGCCATCCCGCCCTGTGGGCCGTGTTGCAGCGCCTCGACGACATGGGTTGGCAGCGGCGCCATCTCGGGCTTGAAGAACTTGCCGAACGGGGTGTTCGCGTCGTCGTTGCGATAGCCGAGGTAGAGGTCGGTGGTCATCAGAGTCGTCCCGCCCAGCTGTTGAACAGACCATCGGGGTCATAGGCGGCGCGCGCCTTGTCGAGGCGTTCCATGGTCGCGTCGGTGGCGAACCGCGCCGGACGTTGGCCGAGGTTCTCGTCGGCGAGCTGAATGCCGGTGGCCAGGTGGGACATCGCGGCCATATTGGAGCCCGACCAGTCACCGTACTTGGCATCGTCGGCGGCGTCCTTCCAGGAGCCGTAGAGGGCCAGGTACACCTCGTCTTCGATGCTGTAGGCCATGTCTTGGCGGGCCGGTGACGGGCCCCAGTTCAGCCAGAGGAAGTGGGACGGGGCGGGCGGCATCGTGTCCAGGATCCCGCGGATGCCCGGCAACAGCTGCTCAGCCGACGCCGAGGTCCACATGTTGTCCGCCGTGTAGCGGTGATCGTCGAGGTAGTGCGTCATCACCGCGGTGTACCAGGTGGGCAGATCACTTGGCATATAAGGAACTTTGAGCACCGCCCGATCCACGACCGGGCAGGTGCCGAAGATGGCGAGGGCCTTTTCGGCGTCCTCTTCGGTGTCGGCGAACGCCGGCGACGCGAAGATGATGGCCGGGCCGTCGATACCCATTTCCGGGGCGCTGCGGGTCGCGATCGCCTGCATCTCGACGCGGCGGTCCACCTCGGCGCTGATGCTTCGGGCCCACGTGTAAACCTCGTCGGCGACGTCCCACGGGTAGACGTACACGCTGGTGCCGCAGGCGGCCGGGCGCGGGTACAGCTTGAGGTGATACGACGCGTGACCACGCCGAAAAAGCCGGGGCCGGCCCCGCGGGCGGCGAAGTAGAGGTCGGGGTGATTTTCCGCGTCGCAGTGGATCTTTTCGCCGTCGGCGGTGATGACGTCGAGCCCGATGACGCTCTCGCAAGCCGGGCCATAGATGCGGCTGTTCCAGCCGTACCCGCCCTGCAGCAGGTAGCCGCCGAGGCAGACGCCCTTGCAGTGCCCGCCGGGGAAGAACAGGCCCTGGGCCTCGAGGTCGGCCATCAGCAGGCTGCCGCCCTTACCCGGTCCGGCGACGGCGGTTTTGTTTTCGGCGTCGATGGTGGCGTGGTCGAGGCGGCTGACGTCGAGCAGCACCGCGCCATCGCGGAGGTGGTTGGCCGCGAAGCTGTGCCCACCCGAGACGATGCTGACCTTGTGCCCGTTCTCCCTGGCATAGCGCAGCCCGGCGACGATGTCGTCCGCGTCGACGGCCTGGACGATCACCTCCGGGTAGCGGTCGGGCACCCGTTGGTGCCACACGGTGTCACGGCGGGCGGCCTCGTAGCCGTCATCGCCCCGAAAAAAGTGCCGCCCGGCGGGTAGCGCGCCCATCTAGGGCTCCTCCGATCCACATTTCGGTCCTTGTAGGTCCGCGATGCGGAACACTATAGTGGAACGGTGCCGCCAACGGGGGAAAATTTGCCAACTGGTCGCGACGAAGGCATCCAGGTGTTACGTCGGGCCGCAGCCGCGCTGGACGAGATCGCCGCCGAGCCGGGGCGGCTACGCCTGGTCGACCTTGGCGAGCGGCTGGGACTGGCCAAGTCGACGGCCCGCCGGTTGCTGGTCGGCCTGGTCGAGGTCGGGTTGGCCAGTGTCGATTCGCAGGGCCGCTTTGCGCTCGGGGAACGCCTGCTGGGTTTCGGCAGGGCCGACGGGGCGCACATCTCGGCGATCTTCCGCCCGACGATCGAGCGGGTGGCGCGTGCCAGCGACGGCGAAACGGTCGACCTGTCGATACTGCGCGGCCAGCGCATGTGGTTCGTCGACCAGATCGAATCGTCGCACCGCCTCCGTGCGGTCTCGGCCGTCGGCGTCCGATTCCCCTTGGAGTCGACCGCCAACGGGAAAGCGGCCCTTGCCACCCTCGAGGACACCGACGCCGAGGCGGCGCTGACCCGGTTCGGCCCAGAAATCGCCGAGCGGCTGCGGACCGAGGTCGCCGAGATTCGGCGCACCGGAATCGCTTTCGATCGCGATGAGCACACCCCGGGCATCTCGGCGGCGGCCATTGCCGGACGCGCGGTGGGCGACAACGTGGTAGCGATCTCGGTGCCGGCGCCGACCGACCGCTTTTGCGAGAAGGAGCAGCGCATCGTCGCGGCGTTGCGCGCAGCGGCCGACTCGCCCGTCTGGATGCGTTGAACCGCTGAAACCGGGAATACCTCGATGCCGGGGCCGAAAATAGGCGATCGGAGGTAGTCGTTACCCGGACGCCAAGAGATGCAGCGGAGGTCGTGTGCCGTCAATCAAATGGCGCAGTCAGGTCAGCGACGCATTGCTCACCCGACTGTGGCCCGTGCCGTTGCTCGGCGTGGTTTTCGCAATCGGAGCGGGATTGGCTGTGCCGGCACTCGACCGGGCAATCGGTGACGCACTGCCGCACGTGCGCCTGTTATCGGGCAGCACCATAGATGACGCGCGCGAGTTGCTGGGAACCATCACGACCGCCATGATGACGGTCACGTCGCTCACGTTCTCGCTGACGGTCGTGACGCTGCAGCTGGCCAGCGGCCAGTACTCGCCGCGGCTGCTGCGTACCTTCGCCCGCGACCGGTTCGTGCAGACCACGATGGCACTTTTCTTGGCTACCTTCGCCTATGCGCTGACCGTGTTGAAGAATATCCAGAACGGGCCACGCCAGACGGTCTACGCCGTACCACACATCGCGGTCAGCCTTGCCGCGGTGCTGGCGCTGCTCAGCGTCGTCGCATTGGTGTTCTTCCTGGCGCATCTGGTCCGCGAGATCCGGGTGGAAACCATGATGCACACGGTCTGCGGGAACGCCGTTTCGGCGGGAAGCCACAGTTTCGCGACCATGGATTCCGCCGACGAGCCACCGTCGCGGCCCCAGCCGCCCCCCGATGCCGCGCTGATCGTGGGGCCCGCCACGGGCTTCCTGGTCAACATCGACGAAGACGCGTTGGCGTCGGCCGCGGTGCAGGCCGACGCGGTGGTCTTCGTCATTCGCACGCCCGGTGACTGGCTGATCGCCGGCGATCCGCTGGCCGTTGCCTGGTCCTGCGAATCCCGCGAGAGCCTGGAGGGAAAGCGGCTCCAGCAGCTCGGCGAACGCGTGCCGGCCGCCATGCGCACCGCGACCGAGCGCACCCCGGTTCAGGACGTGGGCTACGGGCTGCGCCAATTGACCGATGTGGCCGTCAAGGCGCTGTCCCCGGGGGTCAACGACCCGACCACCGCCGTTCATGCGCTCGGCTACAGCTCCGCGTTGCTATGTAACCTCGTACGGCGCCGCCTGGACTACAAGGCCCTGGGTCGCGACGGCGTGACGCGAGCGGTGATCCGCCAGCCGAAGTTCACCGAGCTGCTGGATTTGGCCGTTGCCCAGCCGCGCCGATACGGCGCCGACGATCCCTCCGTGCTCGCCCGGTTGTTCATTCTGCTGCGTGAAGTCGCCTGGCAAGTCACCAACCCCGAACAGAAATCTGCGATCGCGGGCCAACTGGCGCGGCTTCGCCGCACCGTCGCCGCACAAGATTTCGACGATATCGAGCGCCACGGTCTCTCCGTGTTGGGCCGCGAGGTAGAAGCCGCCCTGGCCGGGACGTGGCGGCCGTCGGCCGAGTGATGGGCACCGGCCGTTGAGCGCGCGCAAAGCCCTTGTGGTGCATCGGCATTGGGGAGGTTGGTGACGGCCGCGTTACCCCTCGAGAGCGCGGCCGTCCCAACGTCTTAATCTCCCCCCTCAGCAGCTCACCGCGGCGGCGGAAAACAGTGGACCCCACTCGTGCCGGGCCGCCGACTGCGCATCGATGAAGCTGGGCGTCTTGTCGCCATCGCCCGCCAGGTGGACCAAGGCCCACGCCATGGCGAACACCGGCACCTTGTGGCGTAGTGCCGCGCTGTGCAATTCGTCGAAGGCCGCATCCGCGCGGCACCGGCGAAGGCCGATGAGAATGCCGCGCGCTGTATCGAGGATGCGACCAGAGTGCGGGCCCCACGAAGTCTGGGCGGGGACCCAGTTCGCCGTCATGCTGTGGATACCTCCTGCTGCGCCGTAACGAGATCCGCTACTCGCATAGCGGACGAGGAAACCCGTGTGCTACGCATCGTCGCGGCGCAATCCTCAAAGGCGCACTGTGTCATGATTTGCGGATCGATCGCGTTGTGCCAGACCACCGTCGAGATCGATACGCGGCTGTGACCGTTTCGGAACCACCCGCTAACCCTCGGCTAGCCGACCCGAATCAATGTGCCAAGGACAGCAATTCGTCGAAGCCGGCGGCGATGGCGTCATGGAAGACGTCATAGTCCGGTATTGCGGCGGTGTCGACGTTGATGCCCAGTACGCACGTGTCGACGTAGGTGAGCAGTGTGACATTGACTGATGCGCCGATCGTCGGGCCGAACGCGTATTGCGCGCGAACCGCGGCGCCGCCCAGGAAGACCGGTACGGGGACACCCGGCACGTCACTGGCGAGGAAATCGACGTGACGCAGGACCGATCCGATGTACCACCGGGGGAAAAGATTGAGAACTCCGGCGATCAATTGTGTGTAGGGCAGCGATCTTTCACTACGTACCGCGCCGGCCCGCTCGTGTACCGCCCTGATTCGCGCCGCAGGGTCCGCCTCGCCGACGGGTATGTCGAACCGCATCAGTGTGATCCGGTTACCGCCCATCTCATCGTCCTGTGTCCGCAGGCTGATCGGCATGGTGAGGTGGAGGTCACCCACCGTGACACCGTGCTTCTCGTGGTACAGGCGCAGCCCGCCGGCCACGCCGGCGACGAACGCGTCGTTCAATGCGCCACCGCACCGGTGCGCGGCTTCCCGCAAGAGTGGCATCGGCACCTGATGCACCCCGAGGCGACGGACCAGGCCGCGCTCGGTCACCAATGGCGATCCGGGCCGTCGTATCGGCCGAACCGTTCGGTAGACCGAGGCCGCGGTGGCCGCTGCCGATCGAAACGTGGCAGCGGGCCGCCGGACACTGTCGTACATCAAGCGCGGCGCCCACTTGATGGCACCCGTCAACGCGCCACCGACCAAGCCGGTGTCGTAGCGCAGGGTGTCGCGGTACCCGCTCGCCAACGATGGCCCGGATAGCGTCGGTGCGGGCGGCAGGGGTTCGCGCCGGTAGAGGTCTTCGGAAAGGTCGAACAGGTTCATCGCGATCTGGACTCCGCCGACCCCATCGGTGAGAGCGTGGTGGAACTTGCAGATCACGGCCGCGCCACCGTTCTCCAGGCCGTCGACGAACGTTGTCTCCCAAAGCGCCCGCGCCCGGTCGAAGCCCTGCATCTCGGCCACCCTGGCCATCTCGAGGACGTCGTCGAGGGTGCCGGGCGGGGGGGCGGCGGCTCGCCGCAGGTGGTAGTCCAGGTCGAAATCCCGGTAGTACTCCCACCGTGGCGGGGTCGGCGGCGGCGAGCCCACGACGCGCTGCCGGAACATGGGTAGTTTGCGGCTGATCAGATCGAATCGTTCCCGCACCTGGTCCCAGTCCGGGGATCGATCCAGGAGGATGACGGTGACCACGGTCGAGCGCAGCCGGGGGTCGCTTTCCATTGCCCAGGTGAAGGCGTCGCTGGGACGCATGAATGCAGTCATTGGTGTGCTCCTCGCACAAAAACCTACGACCGGCGGCGCCCAACGTCAGCACCTAATTGGCACGCAATGACTTTGGTCCTCACAGATAGTGTCCTTCGGCGGTTCGGCCCACTGGCGCGGCGCCGTTTTCACCGACGCTTGCTAGGACTGCTCGGCTTCGGCGAATTCGCAGAACGCCGTGTACGCCCGGGCACCGTAGATGGTGGCCGGGCCACCATGCATGAGGAAAGTGACGCCGATGGCCTCGGCGGCTTCCTCCGGCGTGGCACCGGCGCGGACAGCCGCTTGGGCGTGCGATGCGATGCATCCGTCGCAACCCTCGACCACCCCGATCGCCATCGCCAGGAGCTCTTTGGTCTTGCGGCTGAGCGCTCCATCGGTGAAGGCGGCGCTGCTCAGGGCCGCAAAACCCTGGTAGACCTCGGGAATCTGCTTGCGGAGCGCGCGATGCTGGGGCAGTAGGTCTTCCAGGACCTGGCGATGCTGATGGTCGGACATACCGCCATCATATACCCCCGCGGGTATATGCGCCATCGGCCGGGGGCACGCCCCCGTGGCCGCCGCGGCTATTCGCCGGCGGCCACCGGCGAGGTCCGCCGGAGCGAGTCGATCGCCGCTTGCAGCTTGCCGGCGACCTCTTCGGCGATGGGACGCAGCGCGGGCGCGCCGGTGACCTCCACCATCAGGCCGGGATTCATGGCTTCGACGAGCACCGTCCCGGCGTGGTCGGGGTCGGTGCGCACGACGACGTTGCACGGCAGCAGCAAGCCGATCTGGGGCATCGCCTCGATCGCCCGATGGGCCAGCGGCGGGTTGCAGGCGCCGAGGATGAGGTAGTCCCCCATCTCGTGGCCGAGCTTGGCCTTCAGCGTGGCCTTAACGTCGATTTCGGTCAGTACGCCAAAACCGTGTTCCGCGAGTGCTTCGCGGGTCCGCGCCACCGCGTCTTCGAAAGTGGTCTGCAGCGAGGTCGAAAGGGCGATATCCATGACGACGTTCTCCATTCTTGGTCGAATCCCGGGTCGCTTGCCTCAGGCAAGCGCCAGGAACAGCTTTTCCAATTCGGCTTCGCTCAGGGGTGCGGCCCCGCTGGCCGTGGTACCCGTGACGCATTCCTTCAATCCGGTCGCCACGATCTTGAACCCGGCACGGTCAAGCGCCCGCGACACCGCGGCCAGCTGCGTGACGACGTCCTTGCAGTCGCGGCCCTGCTCGATCATCGAGATCACCCCGGCAAGTTGTCCCTGCGCGCGGCGCAGCCGGTTGAGCACCGCGGCGATGCTGTCTTGATCATTGATCACTGGATCCTCCGTATCCTCGGGTTACCGACATAGTACCCAGGGGGGTATCGATACCCGGAATATACCCCCTCCCGTATCGGTTGTCACGGGCACACACCCGAGTCGGAGGGAAGAATGATGACCACAACCAACCTCACGCAGGACACGTTCGAGTCCACCATCGTCGACAACCCACTTGTGTTAGTTGACTTCTGGGCCGCGTACTGCGGGCCCTGCCGGGCCTTCGCGCCGATTTACGACCGATCGGCGACCCAGCATCCCGATGTCGTACACGCCAAGGTCGACACCGCGCAACAGCCCGAGTTGGCGGCCCGGCTGGGCATCCGCTCGGTCCCCACCATCATGGCTTTCCGGGACGGGGTGCTGGTCTACAGCCAAGCCGGCGCGATGCCTCCGGCCGTGCTGGAGGACCTGATCACCCAGGTGAAAGCGCTGGACATGACTGCCGTACGCGCCAAGATCGCCGCCCGCAAGGCCGCCGCGGCGCGATGACCGCCGGTCTCACAGGATCGCCTCGAGGTCCTTCGCCCTGGCGATGTCGTCCCAGTCCACGCCGAGCTCCAGCAGTATTTCTTCGGTGTGCTGCCCGTGTTCCGGTGCGCGGGCCGGGGCCGGCGGAGTTTCGTCGAATTGAACGGGCGCGGCGACGATCCGGTATTTCTCGCCATGGTCGTCGACGTTGGTCACCACGTACCCGTTGGGCTCCACCTGCGGGTCGTTGAGGGTTTCCCGGGGCGTCGCCAGGGCGCCCCAGACGCCGGGTTCATCCTCGAGCACCCGTTGCCAGTGCGCGAGGTCACGACTGGCGAAGGCATTCGCCACGATCTCGGTCGCCGCCGCCGCGTTGGCTATCAGGTTGTTCGACGGCACGAATCGCTCGTCGGTGGCCAACTCCGGCAGACCCATGCGCACGCAGAAGCCGGCCCAGAATTTGTCGGGCTGCAGAAACACCAGCTGAATCCACCTGCCGTCTTTGGTCCTGTACCTATTGACAAGCGGGTTGATGGCCAACCCGGGCGGCGCGCCCGGAATGCCGTCGATATCGAAGAAGTCGGCTGCCGAAATCGACGGCGCGATGGCCCACATCGCCTGGGCCAGCAGCGAGGAATCGACAATCGTCGGCTCGCCGGTCCGTTCCCGGTGAAACAGCGCCGCGCAGACGCCACCGGCCAGCGTTGCCCCACCCTGCAGGTCACCGAAACCCGGGCCCTGGACGGCGGGCGTTTCGCTGCCAAACGGCGTGAGCGTGTACGCGACCCCGCCGCGCGCCAGATACGTGGCGGCATCGAACCCGCCCCGATCCCGATCCGGGCCGCGCATCCCCAGCCCGGTACCGCGCGCGATGATGATCGACGGGTTGAACGAGCGGACGTCGTCGACCGTCAGCCGGGCGCGCTCGAGCGCGCCGGGCAACCAATTGGTCAGGAACACATCGGCGCTGGCTAGCAGCCGGCCGAACAGATCGCGGCCCACTTCGGACTTGATATCGATGGCGATGCTGCGCTTGCCGCGGTTGCCCAGCTCGAGAATGAAGTCGGCGTCCGGACGGGCCGCTTCCCGCGTGAAACCGCCGACGACGAGCGCGCGCCCGGGATCACCCGTGGCGACGCCTTCCACCTTGATGACATCGGCGCCCCAGTCCGCCAGGGCCGCACCGGCCGACGGCACGTAGGTCCACGACGCCAACTCGACCACCCGCACTCCGTGGAGGACACCACCGCGCGCACCAGACACCGTCAACCCCCTAGGTCGCCACCATATCCTTGCTATTTTAGGTATTCTAGCTACTCTAGGGCGTAGTGATAGCCCGGCTGCAGGTCAGCGCGATTTTTCTGGAAGAGATGCGATGGAGCCGACCGTGTTGGTCCGATTCCGATGCTCGCCGCGTGGCGCATCGCCGTCGCTGACATCCCTCGCGCTGATGAAACGCCTTCAGGCCCAACGTGGATCGTGGACATAGGACAACGGCGAAGGGCGGGCGATGGGCAGGCTAGCGGGCAAGGTGGCCGTGATCAGCGGCGCCGCGCGCGGTCAGGGACGTTCGCATGCGCGCATGCTGGCCGCGGAAGGCGCCGACATCATCGGCGTAGACCTGTGCGCGGACATCGAAACCAACGAATACCCCCTGGCCCGGCCGGAGGATCTCGACGAGACGGCGCGGCTGGTCGAAAAGGAGGGGCAGCGCGCGTTCACGTCGATCGCCGACGTCCGCGACCGGGCGGCGCTGGCCACCGCGATCGACGCGGGCGTCGCCGAGTTCGGTCACCTCGACATCGTGGTCGCCAACGCCGGCATCTGCCCGCTCACCGCGGGCCTGCCGCCGAAAGCCTTCGCCGACGCCGTGGACGTGGACCTGGTCGGCGTCCTCAACCTGGTGCACGCGAGCCTCAAACACCTGCAAGCCGGCGCGTCCATCATCGTGACCGGATCCAATGCGGCGTTCATGTCGTCGATGAACACCACCGGCATCGACGGCGGGCCGGGCGGGGCCGGTTATGCCTTCGCGAAACTGGCTGCGGCACATTATGTCAACGACTTCGCCCTGGCCCTGGCTCCCCACTTCATCCGGATGAATGCCGTGCACCCGACGAACGTGAACACCGACATGCTGCACAGCGCACCGATGTACCGGGCGTTCCGGCCGGACCTGCAGAACCCCACCCGTGCGGACGCCGAACCGGTTTTCCCGGTGGTCCAGGCGATGCCGATCCCCTACGTCGAACCCGAGGACATCAGCGAGGCCGTGGTCTTCCTTGCCTCCGACGCGGCCCGCTACATCACCGGTCAGCAGTTACGCGTCGACGCCGGTGGCTTCCTCAAGGTCAAACCGTGGTCGGGCGCGTGCTGAAGCGCGGCGAGAGCGATTGGCGGGCAAGGTGAATCACGACCACTCCCCCGATACGCAGCGCCGCATGTATGCGCTGATGGTGCTGATGAAGACGGCCGACGATCGGTTGTCCAAGGGCATCGGCACCGGGGAGTTCATGTGTGTCTACTGGCCGTCGCGCGGCCAGGAGGCCATCGCCGCCGCCATGGGGGTGTCGCTGCGGCCCGACGACCAGTTGGTGACGACCTACCGCGGGCTGCACGACCTGATCGGCAAGGGTGTGCCACTCGAGGAGATCTACGGCGAGATGATGGGCCGCATCGTCGGCGCCGGCCGCGGCAAGGGCGGCACCATGCATATCGCCAATCCCGGCAAGGGCGTGATGCTCTCGACCGGGATCGTCGGGGCTGGACCACCGGTGGCCGTGGGGCTGGCGATGTCCGCGAAACGCAAGGGCCTCGATCGGGTGACGCTGGTCAGTTTCGGTGACGGAGCCACGAATACCGGCTCATTTCACGAGGCGGCCAACATGGCCGCGCTCTGGGACCTGCCGCTGGTCTTCTTGTGCCAGAACAATCTCTACGCCGAGATGACGCCGACGTCGCAAACCATGAAGCTCGCCCACGTCGCCGACCGGGCGGCCGGATACGGGATGCCGGGCGTACGCGTCGACGGCAACGACCCGCTGGCGGTCACCTCGGCGCTGGACTCCGCACTGCAGCGGGCGCGCGGCGGCGGCGGCCCCACCTTCGTCGAGTGCGTGACGTTTCGCTTCCGCGGCCATTACTTCGGTGACCGGATGCCGTACATCCCCAAAGACCAACTGGCCGCGGCGATGGCGGCCGACCCGGTGCCGCGGTTCCGCGACCACCTCTCCGAATCGGGCATCTGTAGCGCCGACGAGCTCGACCGGATCGACAACGAGGCGCTGGCGGCGGTGGAAACGGCGCTGCGCACCGTCCTGGCCGCGGACTCCCCGTCGCTCGATGAATTGGACCGCGACGTGTACGCCGCCCCGATCAAGTTCCCGGTGTGAGGCCCCGCGGGAAAAGACGATGGCAGACAAAGAGATGACGATGCGCGAGGCGCTCAACCTCGCGCTGGACGAGGCGCTCGCGGCCGACGACCGGGTGTTCCTGCTCGGCGAGGACATCGCCGACCCCGGCGCGTCCGGGCCGACCGCGGGATTGTCGACGAAGTACGGCCGCGACCGGGTCCTGGACACGCCGATCTCGGAGGCCGCGATCGTCGGCGCGGCGATCGGCGCCGCCATCGACGGCCTGGTGCCGGTCGCCGAGATCATGATCATGGATTTCATCGGCATCGCCGCCGACCAGCTGATCAACAATGCCGCCAAGCTGCGGTTCATGACCGCAGGGCGCACGGGTGCGCCGATCACCATTCGCACCCAGGTGTACGCCGGGCTCGCCACCGGTGCGACGCATTCGCAGAGCCTCGAGGCGTGGTTCATGCACATCCCCGGGATGAAAGTGATCGTGCCCGCCACCCCGCGCGACGGCAAAGGCCTACTGACAGCCGCGATCTTCGACGAAGACCCCTGCCTGTTCATCGAAACGATCCGGCTGCAGGGCAAGAAGGGCCCCGTCCCCACCGAACCCGGGTTTGCAATTCCGCTGGGGCAGGCCGACATCAAGCGACCGGGCACCGACGTGAGCCTGATCAGCTATGGACGCTGCGTGCACGACGCGCTGACCGCCGCGGCGACGCTGGCCGAACACGGCGTGAGCGCGGAGGTCGTCGACCTACGCACCCTGGTCCCACTGGACGTCGACACCGTGGTCGCCTCCGTCCGCCGCACCCGCCGCGCCGTCATCGTGCACGATGCGGTCCAATTCGGCGGCCCCGGAGCAGAGATCGCCGCGATCCTGCACACCGAATTGTTCGGGGAGCTCGCCGCACCCGTCGAGCGGGTCGCGGCACGGTTCGTCCCCAACCCGGCCGCGGCGGCGCTCGAGGCGCAGGTGTACCCCTCCCCGGCGCGCATCGTGGCGGCCGCACAGCGCACCCTGGCAAGCGCGACACGGGCGGAAGCGCATGGCTGACTTCGTCATTCGCATCCCGCGGGTCTCGGTTGCCGTCTCCGAGGCCGAGCTGACCGGCCTACTCGTCGACGCTGGGCAGCACGTGGACGTGGGCACGCCGATCTACGTGATCGCCACCGAGAAGGCCGAACAGGAAGTCGAAGCCGGGGCATCGGGCACGGTGCAATGGACGGGCCGGGTCGGAACCACCTACCAGATCGGCGCCGAAATCGGCGTCATCACTTCATAAACAGAGAGCGAAAGGCCAGGGCATGGATCTCAACGAGACCCGCGAAAGAATCATCTACGAAAAGGAAGGTCCCATCGCCCGCGTCACGCTCAACTGGCCGGAGAAGGCCAACGCCCAGGACCAGAAGCTGGCCGAAGAAGTCGACGCCGCATTGCTGGACGCGGACCGTGATTACGACATCAAGGTGCTGATCCTCAAGGCCAACGGCAAGGGGTTCTGCTCGGGTCACGCCATCGGCAACAACGCGGTCGATTACCCGGCGTTCGTCGAGGGCGCCAAGGTGATGGGCACGCCGTGGAAGCCGCAGACCGACCTGTTCGTGAAGCCGGTGCTGAACCTGTGGGAATTCTCCAAGCCGACGATCGCCCAGGTGCACGGCTACTGCGTCGGCGGGGGCACCCACTACGGGCTGACCACCGACATCGTCATCGCCGCCGAGGACGCCTACTTCTCCTACCCCCCGCTGCAGGGCTTCGGGATGCCCTCGGGTGAGTGCTCCATCGAGCCGTGGGTGTTCATGAACTGGCGCCGCGCGGCCTATTACCTGTACCTCGCCGAGGTGATCGACGCGAAGAAGGCGCTCGAGTTCGGTCTGGTCAACGAGGTGGTCCCGCGCGAACAGCTGGGCGACCGGGTGGAGGCGATCGCCCGCCACATCGCCCGGGCGCCGATGACGACGCTGCTGGCGACCAAGGCCAACCTCAAGCGGGCGTGGGAACTGATGGGCATGCGGGTGCACTGGCAGAGCTCCAATGACCTTGTCGCGCTTGCCTCGGTCAGCAAGGACGTGCAGGAGCTGATCCAGCAGGTGTTCAAGGACAAGGTGTTGCCGTCCGAACAAGCCCGGCGCCAGGCGGCCGCGGCGGCCTCGCCCACCGACGGCGCCGCGGCCACATAGCTTTTCGAGGCTTTGAAGGTCCGCTGGTGAACATCGCCGACCACGCGATCACAGCCGCGCAGTCGCCGGCCCTGATCACCGACGACGGCACCGTTTCGTTCGGCGAACTGCACGCGCGGGCCGCCAAGGTGGCCGCCGTCCTGCACGGTGCCGGGTTGCGGCGCGGCGACGGCGTGGCGCTGGTGCTGCCGAATAGACCCGAATTCTTCGAAATCACCTGGGGCTGCCAGCTTTCCGGACTCTACTACACCGCGGTCAACACCCATTTCACGCCGGACGAGGTCGCCTACGTCATCGACGACTCCGAGGCCAAGGCGGTAGTCGTCGACGCGTCGATGGGTGAACTCGCCGCGCATGTCCATGCGGTCAACACGCGCGTGGAGGTCCACCTGGCCGTCGGGGGCCAGCTGCCCGGCTGGTGCTGCTACGACGACGCCCTGGGCACGGCGGGTGGTGCGCCGCCGATGTCGGACGGATCGGAGATGCTCTACTCCTCGGGTACCACCGGACGGCCCAAGGCCGTCCGCCGGCGGCTTCCGGCCGACGGCAACGGTTCGTGGGCGCAGGCGGTGCTGGAGATGGCGCTGATCCACAAGTACGGGATGAGCCCGTCCAGCGTGTACCTCTCCCCCGCCCCGCTCTACCACGCCGCCGGGGTGAACTACACGATGGCGGTCAACCGCGTCGGCGCCGCGTCGATCATGATGGGGAAGTTCGACGCCGAGACCGTCCTGCGGCTGATCGAAACCCACCGGGTCACCCACGCCCAGTTCGTGCCGACGATGTTCGTGCGCATGCTCAAGCTGCCCCCGGCGGTACGCGAGAGGTACGACGTCTCGAGCCTGCGGTGCGTGATCCACGCGGCCGCCCCCTGCCCGGTCGACGTCAAGCATCGGATGATGGACTGGTTCGGACCGATCATTCACGAATATTACGGGGGCACCGAGGGATTCGCCGGGACCACCATCGGGCCCGAGGAATGGCTGTCCCACCCCGGTTCGGTGGGCAAACCGATGACGCCGGTGCACGTGATCGGCGACGACGGGAACGAGGTCCCCGTCGGGCAACCCGGAGAGTTGTACTTCGAAGGCGGACCCGATTTCGAGTACTTCAAGGATCCGGCCAAGACCGCGTCGGTGTGCAACGAACGCGGGTGGCGCTCCCTGGGCGACATGGGATACGTCGACCACGACGGGTATCTGTACCTGACCGACCGGTCGACATTCATGATCGTCTCGGGCGGGGTGAACATCTACCCCCAGGAGGCGGAGAACCTGCTGGTCATGCATCCCAAACTCGTTGACGCAGCGGTCTTCGGTGTTCCCCACGACGAGTTCGGCGAGGAGGTCAAGGCCGTCGTACAACCGGTCGACGGCGTCTCGCCGGGGCCCGACCTCGAGGCCGAGCTCATCGCCTACTGCCGGGCCCACCTGGCCGGCTACAAGTGCCCGCGCACGGTCGAATTCGACCCGGAGTTGCCGCGAGACCCGAACGGAAAGCTCTACAAGAGACGCATCCGGGAACGTTACTGGCGGGGGCGGGCATCGCGGATCGTGTGAAGGGATGGCGACATGGCTGCTGAAACGGATTCGCCGAGGGGTCCGGTACGGACGCGGAACGCGACACCGCTACCGGTGCCGTGGGCCGTGGCGACCGTTGATCGGATCCCCAAGCAGCGCTACTACGACCCGGAGTTCTACGCGCTGGAAGCCGAGGCGTTCTGGCCGCGGGTGTGGCAGATGGCGTGCCGCCTCGAGGAGATCCCGAAGCCGGGCGACTTCGTCGAGTACGAGATCCTCGACCAGTCCGTCATCGTGGTCCGCATTGACAACGAGTCGGTGCGCGCCTACCACAACGCGTGCCGCCATCGCGGGGTGAAGCTGGTGGAGGGCAGAGGCTCCTGTGGATCCCGGCGCACCTTCGTCTGCCCCTTCCACGGGTGGTGCTGGGGCCTGGACGGGCACAACACGTTCGTGGCCCGGCCCGAGGCCTTCGCCGAGGCGAACCTGCGCCCCGACGATCTGCGACTGGTCTCGGTCCGCTGCGAACTGTGGGGCGGATGCGCGTGGATCAACCTCGATGACAACGCCCCCGCGCTGCGCGACTGCCTGGAGCCGTTCGCGTCGATCTACGACGCCTGGAAGGTGGAATCGCTGCGGGTCGAGTGGTGGCAATCGTGCCGGCTTCCGGTCAATTGGAAGCTGGCGACGGCCGCCTTCATGGAGGGCTATCACGTCCCCCAGACCCATCCGCAGCTGCTGCCGGCCGCGCAGTCCGGCGCCGCCCCCGGGGTGCACCCGGTCATCGCCAGCAGCCTGTACTTCATGCGCACGCTCGGCACCGGCATGGGCGGCATGACCCACGAGAACGACATCCGGATCGCCGAGGGGCTGCAGCACCTCGAATTGCCCTCCGACCCGGCCGAGGCGATGACCGCCTGGCGCAGCGCCCTCAACGACGCGGTCGTCGGCTGGCATCGGTCCCGGGGCAGCGCCATGCCGGACCTCAACGACTTGATCCGCCGCGGGATCACCGACGCCATCGGGTTCTGCTTCCCGCACTACTTCATCCTGCCCACCTACAGCAGCGCCTCGTCGTACCGCATCCGCCCGCTGGGACCCGAGGACACGCTGTTCGAGATCTGGTCGCTCACCCGTCTCCCCTCGGACGTTTCCGCGGGGCGGCCGATGCCACCGCAGCCCATGGCGCCGGACGACCCGCGCTGGCCGCCGATCCCGGCGCAGGACTTCTCCAACCTGCCACGCCAGCAAAAAGGGCTGCACTCCAAGGGCTTTGACTACATGCGACTGTCCGACCAGATCGAGGGGCTGATCTCGAACTTCGAGCGGGTCATCGACGGGTTTTTGGCCGGCCTGCCGCACGACACGCTGGTGCCCGCGATCCAGAAGACCAACACCACCATCGACGTGCCGGTCGTCGACCTGGGGTTCACGCAGGGTGTCATCGGGGAGGCACGATGAGCACCGCGTGGGACCGCTCCGTGGATCTGGTCATCGCGGGCAGCGGCGGGGGCGGCATGGTCGCCGGGCTCGCCGCCCTCGATTGTGGGCTGGAGCCCCTGATCGTCGAGAAGCAGTCGCTGGTGGGCGGTTCGACGGGGCTGTCGGGCGGCATTGCCTGGCTGCCGAACAACCCGTTGATGCGCGCCGAGGGCATCGCGGATTCACACGAAGACGGCCTGGCGTACCTGGCCGACGTGGTCGGTGACATCGGCGCGGCCTCCTCATCGGAGCGCCGCGAGATGTTTCTCACCGCGGGCTACGAGATGATTAATTTCCTTACCCGCAAGGGGGTTCGGCTGATCCGGTGCGCCGGCTGGAGTGACTACTACCCAAACCACAAGGGCGGCAACGCCTCCGGACGCGCCATCGAAGGGATTCCGTTCGATGCCGCGGAGTTGGGCGACTGGAGCGACAAGGTGCAGCCGCCGCTGGCCAAGAACTATGGGTATGTCGTGCTCACCAACGAACTGCGCTCGGTGCAGTATTTCAACCGTTCGCCCCGCGCATTCGCGTTGGCGGCGAAGGTGTTTGCGCGTACGGCGGCGGCGCGGGCCCGCCGGCGTCACATCCTCACCAATGGCGCCTCACTCATCGCTCAGCTGCTCAAGGCGCTGATCGATCTCAGTGACGGTCACCCCCCACTGTGGACCAATGCCGCGATGGACGACCTCATCGTCGAGGATGGCCGGGTCGCCGGGGTCCGCATCACCCGCGACGGCGAACCGCTGAACGTCGAGGCGCGCAAGGGAGTCCTGCTGGCCGCCGGCGGCTTCGGCCACAACAAGGAGATGCGCCGGCGGTACAGCGGTGACCAGCCCAACGAGGCCCAGTGGTCGATCGCCAACGCGGGCGACACCGGCGAGGTGCTGCAGGCGGCGATGCGCCTGGGCGCGAAAACCGATCTGCTGGACGAGGCGTGGTGGCTGCCCTCGGTTTTCATCGCCAACGGCGGCGCCGCCGCCGCGTCGCTGGGCTCGGGCCGGCAACGGCCCGGCGCCATCTACGTCGACTCGACCGGCCGTCGGTTCTGCAACGAGTCCAACTCCTACGTCGAGGTGGGCAAGGCCATGTACGCCAGCAAGGCGGTGCCCTGCTGGATGATCTTCGACGACGGATACGTGCGCCGATACGTCACGAGCACCAATCCGCTGAAGCGACAGCGACACCTGCCGCCGGGGCTGATCGAAAGCGGTGCGGTCAAGCGCGGCAACACCATCGCCGACCTGGCCCGCCAGCTCGATCTTCCCGCCGACGAGCTGGCGCGGACGATCCAGCGGTTCAACCACTTCGCCGCCAAGGGCCTGGACCCGGACTTCGGGCGCGGCCAATCGGCATACAACGACTGCCTCGGGGATCCCGGCCACCGGCCGAACGCCGCGATCGGCCCGCTGCACCGCGCTCCGTACTACGCGACCCGGGTCTTACCGGCCGACGTCGGGACGTGCGGGGGTGTCATCACCAACGAGCACGCACAGGTTCTCGACGAGCGGGACCGGGTGATCGAGGGCTTGTACGCCACCGGCAACACCACCGCCACGGTGATGGGCCGCACCTACCCGGGCGCCGGCGCCAGCATCGCTAACTCGATGGTGTTCGGTTACGTGGCCGCCCGGCACGCCGCCGGCCGCAGGGTCGCCGGCGAGATGAGCCGCTAGCTGTCCGCGTCGTCGGGCTCGTCACGGCCGACGAATTCGCGCGGCTTCATGCCCGACTGCATGAGCTCGGCCCGCCGCGCCGCAACGTCGGACGCCGCCCCGACCATGTTCGTCAGGATGTGGCTGACCTGCAGGTGCACCCGCATGCCCATCAATTCCCAGGCACGCTTCACGTTGTTCTTGACCGCCATCAGGGTCGTCAACGGGATCTGGGCGATCTTGTGCGCCATCTCCTCGACCACGTTCTCGAGGTCGTCGCGCGGCACCACCCGGTTGAGCAACCCCCAGTCCAGTGCCTGCTGGGCGGACAGGGTCGGCGCCAGCAACAGCCAATCCATGGTGCGGTGCCAGTTCATCAGCAGCCACGGCTCGATCATGGTGTGGCCGCCGGGTTCTCCCAGGCTCTGGGCAAGCGGCATCTGAAAATACGCGTCCTCGGATGCCACACAGAAGTCGGTCAGCAGCCCGAGATAGATCCCGCCTCCCATGCAATAGCCGTGGATCGCGGAGATCGTCGGCTTGGGAAACTCCCACAGATACAGGGTGGGCCACAGGAACAGGTCGGCGGTGCCCTTGTACAGGTCCTCGAACGTGTTCCCGAAATCCGGATACGGGTTTTCGTCGGGGCCCCAGCGGGCCACGTGCCCGCCGCAGAACCCATTGCCGTTCGCTTTGAGGATGACGACCTTGATCTCCCTGTCCCGGTCGGCTTCGTGCAGGCAACTGTCGACCTCGGTGACCAGGACCGCATCCTTGGTGTTGGCCTTGTCGACCCGATTCAGGATGATCCGGGCAATCGGCGGTTCGCGTTCATAAATGACCGCTTCCAGGACGCGCCGCTCCATGCGGGTGACATTACCGGACGCCGCAACATCGGAGCGCCGTTACCGGCGGAAGCCCGGCCGTGCCGAAATTCCGCCGCCGCCGACGTTTCGGCACCGCCAAAAGCTCTGTCCCCCAATGGTCTTCAGTCGGGCGGGCGTGACGCGCGGGCCAGCAGCCAGGCGTGGCCGTCGCCCTCCCCGGCAGCGACCGATTCGAGTTGCGCGAACGCCGCCGGCAGCTCGCCGGCCGCCGCGCGAAACGGCCCCGGGGCGGCGCCCACCTCGCTGAGGACGGCGATCGCCAGCAGTCCGCCCGGGGCCAGGCGCCCGATGATCGCCGGGTCGAGGCCGGGGTCGCGGAACCGGTGGCACAGGATGACATCGACGGCCGGCCCGGCGGGCAGGCCGTCGTCCAGATCGGCGACGTCGAAACGGCAGCGATCCCCAACCCCACTGCGCCGGGCCAGATCCCGCGCTTGGCCGACCGCCACCGGCGAAACATCCAGGCCCAGGACGTCCAGCCCGCGCAGCGCCAGCCAGACCGCACCCAGTCCGTGCCCACAGGCCAGATCGAGGGCCCGTCCCGTCGTCGGAAACACGTCCGCGTACGGCGCCAGAACGCTAGGCGGCGCAATCGCGTTCACCGATGGCGGGCCCTCGGCCTCGTACCGCTCGTCCCAGCGACGCCGGTCCGCTTCGGCCATGGGCGTGACTCTAGACGGTATTTCGGCATGAAGTTAGCTGCGGCCCAAACCCGTTTCTACACTGGACCAGTGTCCAACGATGCGCCCTCCCCGGTGTTTCCCGGTCTATCCGCCGGCTTCGGCGCGGCCCGCCGGTCGGACCGTCGGCCGGGGCAGACCATCCGCAAGGTTCTCGATGCCGGCCTGCAGGAGCTGCGGGAATCGTCCTACGCGAACCTGACGATGCGCGCGGTTGCGACTCGCGCCGGGGTGTCGCCGGCCAGCGCCTACACCTACTTTCCCTCCAAGAGCGCGCTGGTGGCGGCGGTGTATCTGCGTTTCCTGCGCGCCCTGCCGCTGCATACCGACGTCAACGACACGACCAGGGCGCGGGTCAGCGCGACGTTGCGCGACATGGCCGTGGTCGTCGCCGACGAGCCCGAGCTGACCGCCGCGTGCGGCGCGGCCCTGATGGCCGACGATCCGGCGGTCACGCCGATCCGGGACCAGATCGGCGAGGAGGTGTCCCGGCGGATCGGGGCGGCCCTGGGCCCCGGGTGGCCGCGCTCGGTGAAGTCCACGCTGCAAATGACGTTCGCCGGCGCGCTGATGACGGCACGGTTCGTCAGTTTTCCCGAGATCGCGGGACAGCTTGACGCGGCGGTCGACCTGATCCTGGGCGCCCCGTTTTCGTGAAAGCAGCAGTGCAGCAAGCGATCCTGCAGCGATCCGCTATGCCGTCGCCGCCAGCGTCGGGGATCGGTGGCCCGAACGCAAGAACTGGCCCAACCTCTCGTTGCCCAGCGCGGCCGACGCCTTGCCCGCCGAAGATGTCGCCCGCGTCAACACTGTTCAGATACACCGTGGACTGCGCCCGTGCCGTCGAACCAGCGTCCGTTCGTGATCACCGTGTCGTAGTGCATGGCTGGACCTTTCTGCGCGCCGGCGCTCGGCGAACGGGTGCAGTGATCATACATAGTGCAAATAGTGTCTCGTCGCGTTTACCGGGCAGGGACGCGACCGCCGGTCGGGCCGCCTCGCCCGGCGAGTTCGCCAGCGCGGATCGCCACCCGGTAGACGCTATGATCCAGCTGTGCGGATCACCGACTTCGGGTTTGCCGGTCGTTAGCGTGCGCAGCCACGGTTGGGCAGGCAACACGCCCGCCTCCGACGAGGAGGCGATCGAACGCATCCTGGACGCCGCCGACAGGATCATCGACGAGCGCGGCTCGGCCATGCGGATCGCTGACGTGGCGCGGGCCCTCGGGGTGACCCGACAGACCGTCTATCGGTACTTTCCCGGGACCGAGGCGTTACTGGTGGCAACCGCGATGCGGTCGGCCGATGGCTTCCTGGACCATCTGGCCGCCCGGATCAAGGGCGTCACCGACCCGGTCACGGCACTGACCGAGGGGATGGCATTCGCCATCGAGGAGCTGGCCCGCGACAACCAGGTTGACTTCGTGCTCAGTCAGCGCCGCCGCGGCGGCCAGAAGGTCTCCATCGTCTCGGACACCGCCTTGGCGTTCGGGCGGTCGATGTTGCACCGCTACGACATCGATTGGGAGCGCTACGGTTTCGATGATGCCGCCCTGGACGAACTGAACGAATTCTGCCTGCGGGTGCTGCACTCGTTCCTGGCCGATCCGGGTCGGCCGCCGCGCACTGGTGCCGACCTCCGGCGCTATCTCACCCGGTGGCTTGGGCCGGCGATCGCCCATCCACAACTGGTGCGCGCGATGGACGCGTTGCGCGGCCCCGAGCCAACCCGAACGCGGCGGCGCCCCTCCCGAGCGTCCTGATACGACCTCGATGAGCCGACGTCGACGACGACCGATAGAAGGGAGCGGACGTGGTGGGTATGGGCCAAATCGCACTCAACAGCGCGCCGGTCGTCGGCGGTGCGATGTTGGCCATCGCCGCCGGGCAGTTCAAAGGACCGGACTATCGGGGATTGCTCAAGCAGGACATGGACCTGCTGGATCGGCTCCCACCGGAGGCCGCCGACAGGCGCGCTCAGCTGCAACGCACCATCGACGACCGCATCGACGATCTGGTCGACGCGGCCGACAGGAGCCGGGCGTTGCGCAAGGCCGCACTGTCTTACCAGGGCAATTGGCGAGACCTGGTGCTTTTGGTGTGCGCGCTGTTGTTCACCGTCATCTGGTGGGACGTCGACCACAGCAGGGC
Source organism: uncultured Actinomycetota bacterium (assembly GCA_963800315.1). GTDB lineage: Bacteria > Actinomycetota > Actinomycetes > Mycobacteriales > Mycobacteriaceae > Mycobacterium. The sequence goes on along the minus strand of CAWDAS010000013.1, from coordinate 360,955 downwards.
CAACTGGTTGCCGATGTTCATCTTGCTGATCGTCCTGTCCGTGGTCACCGCCGCCTACGCGTTTCGCGGTGTGCTGCGCTCCGCCAGTTCATTCGTCCACCGGCACCGGGGGTGACGCGCGGCGGCGCCCGGTCCGGGGTGCGGACGCATAACGCGCGCACGCCGTCGCCCTGTGGCACGATCCAGCTGTGAAGGCCCATCCCATCGCTCTGATTTGTGCTGCGGTTACGCCCTTTTGGCTGCCGCTGATCGCGCCCCCGCCATCGGCGTCCGCCGAGCCATGCCCCGACGTCGAGGTGGTGTTCGCCCGGGGCACCAGCGAGCCTCCCGGCGTTGGCCGGGTCGGCCAGAGCTTCGTCGATACCCTGCGCGCGCATGTCGGCGGGAAGTCGCTGGGTGTCTATCCGGTCAACTATCCGGCCACCACGGACTTTCCCACGGCCGTCGACGGCATCACCGACGCCGGCGAGCACGTCGAGCAGATGGCCTCGGCCTGCCCCTGGACCAAGATGGTGCTGGGCGGATACTCCCAGGGCGCGGCGGTGATGGGTTTCGTCACCGAAAGCGCGGTGCCGGATGGCGCCCACCTCGTACGGGCGCTGCAGCCGATGCCGGTCGAGGTTTCCCACCACGTCACCGCGGTTGCACTGTTCGGAAAGCCGTCGAGCCAGTTTATGAGCATCATCAACGAGCCGCCGGTAACGATCGGTCCGCTGTACGCGGCCAAGACCGTCGAGTTGTGCGTCCCCGGCGATCCGGTCTGTTCCGGCGCGGGAAACCCCGCTGCGCACCGGCAGTACGTTGAGGCGGGGATGGTGGACCGGGCGGCCGATTTCGCTGCCGGTCGGCTATCAGCTGGCGCGTAGGAGGCTCTCATGACGGTGGGCGGGCATCCCGCACCGATCGGGGACGTCGGAAGTGCGGCCTTCGATGTCGCCGATCGGTTGGCGATCATCAACCTGTTCGGCGCCTACGCCTACACCTACGACGCAAACCGGCTCGACGCGTTTCGCGCGTTGTTCACCGAGTCGCCGGAACTCGTCTTGCTGCACGACGGCACCACGCTGTCGGGGGACATCGACACGGTGATGAGCCTGCTGGCAGCCAGAAAACAAACGTTCGCGGCCGAGCACAACCAGCGCCGTCACGCGCTGAACTCGTTCTGGTTTTCCAGCCAGAACGCCACCGAGGCGACCGGGCACTGCTACGTCCAGGTGTTCGCCGTCAAGGACGGGGGCACGCCCACCCCCGACCTGACCGGCTGTTACGACTTCACCGCGGTCAAGCAGCGCGGCGCGTGGAGGTTCAGCCGGTGGGTGGTGGCCATCGACCAGACACAACCGCAGGGCGCCGAGTGAACCGTGGCCAGACCGACGTCAGAAGCGGGGCCCGACCTCGAGAACCTCAAGGGCGGCATCGACATTCGGGACGATGGTGGGCCCGTAACTGCTCACCACCTGCCCGAGCGCGCGGGCGATGTGGGGACCGACGGCGCCGGCGGCGAGCACCTCCTCCGCGAGGACGATGTCGTTCACCAGGTGCGCAGCGCTCAGCCGGCCGTCCGGGGTGACTTCGTAGCGCCAGTCGCCGATCTGGACGCGTTCGGGTTGCGACCGGAAGAAACCCCGCCGCGCCGGAGTGCGGATCACCCCCGGAACTCCGCAAAAAACCCGCAGCACCAGCGCGACTCCCCCCGGGCCGGCCAGGGCCGCCCCGATGGCCCGGCTGACGCGTCCCTGGTCGAAACCCGTCATCAATCGGTCATGGGCAGGACGAACGACGGTGTCAGCGTTTGCGCCTCACCGGTGCGGCGCACGGCCGTCCCCGCCACGTAGAACTCGACCGTGTGATGGCCCCACGCATAGTTCGAAATGGCGAAATGCACACCGACGACGCCACTTCCGCCGTCGCGTTCGGCCTCACTCTGCATGCGTGACATCGCCAGCTCGCGGGCTTGGTAGCTGCCCTGCGTCCACTGCGGCATCTCGGCATTGCGCCCCACCTGGCTCAGTGTTCGCAGGAACCCTTGCACCGCAACGTGAAACACGCAGTTGCCCATGACGAATGCGACTGGAGCGTATCCGGATCGCAACAGGGTCGTCAGATCCTGGCCGGACAGGTGGCTGGTGAACGCTTGCCCGTTGGGGCGTCGATATGCCCCGGGCTTCTCGGCGTACCGCACCGCGGTGCCGACGGCAATGAACTCCAGGTGCTCGCCCTCGCCCTGATGGCGCCATTCCAGGCGGACACCGACCACTCCGTCCGCCCCGAGCGAGTCGGCCTCGGCCTGCATTCGGGACATCGCATTCCAGCGGGCCCGGTAGGTGGCGTCGGTGAGCACCGGCAGCTCAGATTGCTGCCTGATCCCGGTGAACTGGTAGCCCACGTGGTAGACCGAGACGCCCATCACGAGTTCCATCGGTTCGAACCCGGCCCCGTGCAGCAATGCGAATTCATTGATCGACAGGTCGGACGTGAACACCTGTCCGGCGTGTGACAGCCGTTCGCTGGCGATGGGGTCGAGCGGATTCGGTTGCATTGTCAAACCCTCCTGCGGTTCCCGGATAGCGTAGGCCGAAGCACCGGCGCGCACATGAATAACGTGCGACTTCAGCCGGTCGGCGGGACCCGGCCGGCACACCGGCACCCCGGCGGGCACGCCCCGTTCGCGGAGTTTGCTACACCCGGTGACCGGCCCCGCTCATCGCGCGGCCGCCGCGGCGCCGATCATCTTGTGCAGGTCCTCGACGGACCACGGCCCGGCGCGATGATGATCGCGGTAACCCAACACGCGCGGAGCCGGGCGATCGAAGCTACCGACGAATCCCCCTGCCGCGACCAGGATTTGGCCCGTGACATCACGCGCCATGTCGCTCGCCAGGTAGGCGTAGACCGGGGCGACGAACGCGGGCGGAGCGCTATCCAGTGAGGCTCGCATGGTGACCTCGTCGAGCAAACCGCGGCGGTGCAGGTCCTCGATGTGCTGTTCGTACTCGACGCCCGTGGAAAGCCGGGTCCTGGCGCCGGGACAGACCACGTTGGCCCGCACACCGAAGGACTTCAATTCGGCGGCGATGGCCATCGTCAACCCATTGACGGCGCCCTTGCCCGCCGGATAGCCGGTGCCGCCATAGTCGCCCAAAAAGGCCACCGAGCCGGTATTGATGATCGCCCCGTGACCCTGCGACGCCATCACGCGGGCGGCGGACCGGCACGTCTGGAACGCCGTTCCGAGGTGGGCATCGATCAGGCGGTCGAATTCGTCGGGCGAGATGTTCAGGATCGAGGAGCCGGGAGGCTCGGCGATCCCGGCGCAGTTGATCAGGGTGTCCAGCCGCCCGAACTCGGTCCTGCATTCGTCGATGAGCGCGCGGGCAATGCGCTCGTCGTCCGCGGGCCCGACCACCGCGGTGGCCCGCCCGCCCGACGCCGTGATTGCGGCGACGGCCTGTTCCACGGCCCCGGCGTCACGCCCGTTGACGACCACGCCCGCGCCGAGGCTGCAGAGCAGCTCGGCAACGGCGCGGCCGATCCCACGGCTGCCGCCGGACACCACCGCGCCGCGTCCCGCGAGCAGGGCCCGGCTCACCGACATGAGGGCCGTAAATCCTTGTGCGCGAGACGTTCTCGCCACCTTTCGGCGTCACGCGGCCGGGGGTGGGTTGCACACATTAGCCGAACAGTACCCACCCGCGACCGAAATGAGAACCGACGTCAAGCATTTCCGGCCGGCGAACCCCGCACCCGGCGCGAGCAAACCCGCACCAGCGCGGCGGCTACCGGGACATGACCGGCCGCGGGAAGGTTTGCGGAACCGCCGGGCGCGGCCCTCCGGCCCCGGCCGACGCGCGGCCGGTGCGCGCATGTCAACGCCCATCGATGTGCCCCGGGCCCGGGCGCGGCCCGTCGGCCATCATTGTTTGCCATGGCGCCGGTCGGTGCCCCTCGCCAAGTGTGGGTCAAGTATGGGGAGAGCGCCCCGTACCGATTTCGGCCTGCCTATCGCGGGCAGACGCGATGGCGTATAGTTACCACTGAAGTCCGTTATGGACAGTCGCCGTTTAGCTCAAAGCGGCCAGTCAGCCGCACGGCTACTGGGCTCAGTATGGCTCCGGCGACAAGGCCTGAGTCACCTTCCTTTTTTGTAGCGTGCGCGCTCCGGATAAACGACGCGTCCTGCGGATACGCGTGCAGTGCAGGCGACCGTGCACACACAGCCGCCGTGCCGCTACACACGACTCAGAGGAAGTGTGCCAACTAATGCAAACCTCTTCGTGCGCTGTCGTTTACCCGACGCGCCGGTTACGAGCCAGGCACCGCAGCCTATGACCGACGTAATAGCCGCGACCCGTCCAGCCCCAGCCGCCAACAAGCAAACCGACGATTCCTACGACGACGTGGTCGAGATGTTCGTCGAATTGCGCAAGATGCCCGCCGAATCGCACGAGTACGCCCGGCAACGCGAACTCATCGTGTCCCGATGCCTGCCGCTGGCCGACCATGTGGCCAGTCACTTCGCGCGTCGGGGCGAAGGCCTGGACGACTTGATCCAAGTGGCACGTCTGGGACTGATGAACGCCGTCAATCGGTTCGACCCCGCCAAGGGACCCAGCTTCATCGGGTTCGCCGTTCCCACCATGATGGGTGAGGTCCGGCGTTACTTTCGCGACTACAGCTGGGGGATGCGCGTACCGCGGCGATTGCGCGAGTTACACGTCCAGATCAGCCGAACCACCGCGGATCTCGCGCAAAAGTTGGGGCGCGCGCCCACCGCGGCTGAGTTGTCCCGCGTGTTGGACGTTCCGCACGAGGAGATCGTCGAATGCCTCGTCGCGGGCGACGCCTACCGGTTGGACTCCCTGGACGCGCCGCTCGGCGCGGACAGCTCGGGCACACCTCGATTGGTGGCCGACGCGGTCGGCGGCATCGACCCGCAAATCGAGCACATCACCAACCGGGAAGCGTTGCGCGTCCTGCTTGCCGGGCTCCCCCAGCGGGAACGTGAGGTTTTGCGCATGCGGTTCTTCGAATCGATGACGCAAAGCCAGATCGCGGAGCGCATCGGAGTGTCGCAGATGCAGGTGTCGCGCATCCTGGCCAACACCCTGCGCACCCTGCGCGATCAATTGGAGTAACCCTTCGCGCCGCCGGGACCTTCGGCGACACGCCCAGCCGAGCCGATGTACTGTGCGATTCGGTAATGCATGGAACTGTGTCGCCAGCAGGGGCCTGGAAGGGGGCGCGATGCGATCGAGGATTTCCCGGACGGTGCTCGCGGGCGTCGCCGCGGCGACGGCACTCACGGTGTCGGTGACCGGCTGCGGCAGCAATTCGACGCCGGCGAAGTCCACGTCAGCAAAGCCGGGAGCTACCACCTCGGCCGCCGGTACCCTCAGCTCGACCGCAACATCGCCGGCGCCGACCCAACCGAGCGACTACACCGGCTTGTTGATCAAGGCGAGCGACATCGATGCCCCGGTGCCCTTCACGGCCAGCCCGCCGACGGTCAACCCGAACGGCCAACCGGGCGCCGCGACGGTGTTCAAAGACGAAGACGGCAGCCACATCATCAAAGACACCATCGGAGTCTTCGCCGATCCCGCGGCCGCCACCAACGCCTTGAACGCGGCCAAGGGTCAACCCGGTGACGCCATCAAGGACCCGACGACGCAATCGGCCAATGTGGGAACCGGCGGAACGATGTTGTTGGGGAACTCACCGGACCGCAGCAAGGGCGTGACGATACTGCTGTTCACCGAGGGCAGGGCGTTTGTCACGCTGGAATTCGACGGGCCGGCCGAAACGCTGGCGCCGCCGGACTTCGTCAACGATGTCGGCCAAAAGCAAGACGCGGCCGTCAAGAAGGGGCTCGGCGGCTGATCGGCGGGCAGCTGTGGCGCTATGGTTGCGAGCGTCGCATACCAGCCGAGGAGTTCTATGAACATCGTCAACGGGATGCCGGCCCATGCCCTGCTGCTGCATTTCGTGTTGGTGCTCGCGCCACTGACCGCGCTGCTGGAAATCGTGTGCGGCGTATGGCCGGCCGCACGACGCGGCCAGCTGGTGTGGCTCACGCTGCTACTTGCCGCCGCCACAATGGTTTTGACGCCGATCACCATAAACGCCGGGCAATGGCTCTATGACCGGCGGACCGCCGCCACACCCATCTTGAACGAGCACGCGGAGCGCGGCAGCCTGATGATCTACTTCTCGGGCGCGCTGCTGGTGGTTGCGCTCGCTCTGGTGGCGCTTCGCGTCGCCGAACGCCGATCCGGCGGGCGCCACCTGGCCGCCCACATCATCGTCGCGATCGTGGTCCTCACCGTCGGAATCTCCTCGATGATCCAGATTTACCGCGTGGGCGACGCCGGCGCCCGGTCGGTCTGGGGCGGCGAGTTGACCCACCTGAAGAAGGCCCACGCAGGTCAGTGACTGTCCGCTCACAGCACGCGCACCGCGGCGCGGGCCCACGCGTTGTTGCCATAGCCGCGCGGATTCCACAGCGAGGCAGGCGATTCCGGCTGCGCGGCGCCGGTGTCGTCGAAGGCACGGGCGGTGATGCGGAGGGGCCCCGGTGCGACGTTGACCGTCAGCGACCACCGGCGCCATGACCATCTGCCGGGCGCCGGATGCAGATCGGCCTGGCGCCAGGTGTGGCCGTCGTCGAGGGAAACGTCCACCCGCTCGATGCCGCGGCCATCGCCGGCGATCCCGTAGCCCCGGATGGTCAGCCGCCCCGCCGGCACCCGGTCGTCGTCGATGGGGTGAAGGATGTCGCAGTTGAGCGCCAGCGACGACAGCGGGATGCCATCGCCGGGAGAGGCCGCCTCCGGATCGGCGTCCGGGGGCAGGATGCGGTAATCGTGGGCCTGAAAGAAGCTGTCCGACGGCGTGGGTTGGACCGTGATGCCGGTCAGCCATTTGACGCTGCGGGCACCCACGTATCCGGGCACCACCACCCGCACCGGGCCACCGTGGGCGCGTGGGAGCGGTCCGGAGTTCATCTGCCAGGCCAGCAGAACCTCGGGCGACATGGCCTTGGTCAACGTGATGGAGCTGCCGTAGGGCTGGACGGGCCGCGCCGCCTGCGAGACGTCCGCCGCCCGGAAAGCGACGTGCAGTCCGTCCTGGCGATGCACGCCCGCGGCCGCCAGGACATCCGCCAGCCGAACGCCGTGCCAGTCCGCGGTCGAGATCGCCCCGTGGGCCCACGGCTCCTGGCCCGGAATCGGTCGCGCGCGCATCATCTCCGCACGCCGGTTCCCCGCGCACGCCAGGGTCGCCACCACGCTGTGCTGGTCGAAGTCCCTGGTCAGCTGGTCATACGTCAGCGACACCGGCTCATCCACCCGGCCGTCGACGGTCAGCCGCCACCGCTGCGGCGCGATATTGGGAATGGGGCCGTGGTTGCGGGCATAGAACGCCTCGATCGGGGTGATGTCGCCGGCGGCCAATACCGCCGGCGGCGGTTCGGCGTTGTACGGCAGGTACGCCCGCACGATCATGTCGCCGCGCTTGCCCCACATCGTTGTGGTCTGCGTCATGGCGATCGTTGTCACCGTCTTCTCCTCGGCTATCGGCAATGACGAATGGTTACCCGTCCGCGCTGCCGCGAAAAGACATCCGCATTTGTGGGCTCACAAGCGCGATTTGTGCCCGGGCGTGCGGTGCGGGCATCGGCCGGATGATTTGCTGATAAGTTGTCAAGCCTTCGGCGTGAAGGAGGCGGCCAAGAGGACTGCGCCGATGCCGGCCGTCGCGGTGGCCGTGGCTGCCGCCCTGACCGGGCGGTGGCCGGCTGCAGCGGTGCGAAGCCCTCGCCGGCGAGCCCGCGCCCCACCACGTCGGTGACGGCCGGTCACGGCACGACGACGACGTCGGCGCCGGACTACGCGGCGTTGCTGATCCAGGCGGACGACATCAACGCGCCCGAAACCTTCACCGCCGGCCCGCCGACCAACAACCCGGCCGGCCAACCGGGCGTTACCGCCACGTTCAGCAACCAGGACCGCACCCACGTGATCGTCGACAGCATCCAGATCCTGCCGGACCCTGCCGCCGCGGTCAGCGCGCTGGAATCGGCGAAGGCGACGCGGGACGGTTATGTCCACGGCATACCCCAACCCATCGCGATCGGGAGCGGCGGCACGACCATCTCCGGGCCCTCGCCCGACGGCGCCAAGGGAGTGACCGTACTGCTGTTCACCGAGGGGAAAGCGTTCGCCGAGGTCGAATTCGACGGCCCCCCGATGTGCTTGTGCCACCCGACTTTGTGACCGATGTCGGCCAAAAGCAAGACGCGGCCATCAAGAAATGGCTCGCCGGCTGACCGACTCGCCGGTGCGCGAACCGGATCACGCGGTCGGCGTGAGCAGAAACAGGAATCGGCGCGCCCCGGCGCACTCTTGCGCGATCCGGTAGTTCGGCCAGTGCGCCACGACCGTCGCCCACGCTTCGTCGCGTTCCCCTCCGGTGAGCGGCCGCACCGTCGCGATGAAACGTTGGCCGCGCCTCCGCACCGTGACCCGCTCCTTGGCCTCGAGATTCGCTGTCCACGCCGGATGGCGCTCGCGGCCGCAGTTGGAGCCGACCACCAACATCCCGTCCCCGGTGGGCACGTACTGCACGGTGGCGGTGCGGGCGAGACCCGTTTTGCGACCCGAGGTAGTGATCTGGACACCCGGCAGGCCGACCAGGTCCAGCACGCCGAACCGCCCGCCGGTTGCCAAGCGGAGCAGGGATTCGAGACCTTCGACGATCGGCCACCCGCGCGGGACCAGCCAGCGGTAGACCGTCGGGTTTCGAACCACCCGCTGCAGCGGATTCATGCGCTGACTCTAATCCCAGCCGGTGTCATGCGGGCGGATCAAACGGATGAAATCGCATTGACCACCGCGGGTTTCGGGCCCGACGTCCTGGCGCGGCGCGGGCCGCGCGGCGCATCGATCCGCCGGAGCCGCTCGACCGTTAAATAAACTGCTTGATTTAATGAAGCCGGCGGTGTTCACTGAGCCCATGACCGCCGAGCGGGTCGCTCGCTCCGACAGGTCGACGGGCACCCGTGAGGCGCTCTTGTCGGCCGCCGAAGTGTTGTTCGCCGAGCGCGGCATGTACGCCGTGTCCAACCGGCAGATCAGCGAAGCCGCCGGCCAGGGCAACAACGCCGCGGCCTGCTATCACTTCGGGACCAGGACCGACCTGCTGCGGGCCATCGAAAGCAAGCACCGCGACCCGATCGAGGACTTGCGCGCGCAGATGCTGACCGCCGTCGGCGATTCCACCGACCTACGCGACTGGGTGGGCGCGTTGGTGCGCCCACTGACCGATCACCTGGCCGCGCTGGGCACGCCCAGCTGGTATGCACGGTTCGCCGCCCAGGCCATGGCCGATCCCACCTATCGCCACGTCGTCACCAAGGACGCGCTGACGTCACCGCTGCTGGTGCGGACGCTCGACGGCATCAACCGCTGCCTTCCCGACCTGCCCAGGCGAGTGCGCTCCGAGCGGATGGTGATGGTGCGCAATCTGCTCATGCACACCTGTGCCGAGCATGAGGGCGCGCTGGCCGAGCACGGGCCACGGTCGCGTTCGGCGTGGCCGGTTGCCGGTGAGGGGCTGATCGACGCGATCGTCGGGCTGTGGCGGGCGCCGGTCCATGTGGGCGCCGTGAGCGGCCAGTTACCCGACGAAGCACGCAGGCCACCCAACCGAGGAGCGCGATGACCGATATCTCGACCGCCACCGATATCCCGGAATTTCCGATGACGCGCGCCGCCGGTTGCCCGTTCGCCCCGCCGCCCAAGGTGTTGGAGCTCAATGCCGACAAACAGCTGAGCAGGGTCCGGATCTGGGACGGCAGCACGCCCTGGCTGATCCACGGCTACGAGGCGATACGGGTGTTGTTCACCGACTCGCGCACCAGCGTCGACGACCGGCTGCCGGGATATCCGCACTGGAACGAAGGAATGCTGGCAACGGTGCACAAGCGGCCACGTTCGGTCTTTACCTCGGACGCCGAGGAGCACACCCGTTTTCGCCGGATGCTGTCAAAGCCGTTCACCTTCAAGCGGGTCGAAGCGCTGCGCCCGGCCGTGCAGAAGATCGCCGACGATCGCATCGACGCCCTGCTGAACGGCCCCAATCCGGGTGACATCGTCAGCACGCTGGCCCTTCCGGTCCCGTCACTGGTCATCAGCGAGTTGCTGGGCGTCCCCTACGAGGACGCGGATTTCTTCCAGGAACAAGCTCAACGGGGCACGGGGCGCTACGCGACCGAAGAGGACACGGCCAAGGGCGCGGCCTCGTTGGCCAAATACATCGCCAACCTGATTCGGGCGAAGATGCAAAGTCCTTCAGAGGATTTGGTGTCCGACCTCGCGGAGCGGGTCAACGCCGAAGAGATCAGCGTGCGTGAGGCCACGCAACTGGCCCTCGGCGTGCTCATCGCCGGTCACGAGACCACCGCGAACATGATCAGCCTGAGTGTGGCGGCCCTACTCGAGCATCCCGATCAGCGGGCACTGATGCGCGACGCCGACGACCCGAAGGTGGTCGCCACCGCGGTCGAGGAGCTGATGCGCTATCTGAGCATCATCCAGACCGGTCAGCGGCGCATCGCCGTCGAGGACATCGAGGTGGGCGGTGAAACGATCCGCGCGGGTGAGGGAATCATCCTCGACGTTGCGCCGGCGAACTGGGACGCTCGCCAATTCCCCGATCCCGACCGGCTGGACCTACGGCGCGAGGACGGCCCGCACGTGGGGTTTGGCTACGGCCGCCACCAGTGCGTGGGTCAGCAATTGGCCCGGATGGAATTGCAGATCGTCTTGCCCACCCTGCTGCGCCGCATTCCGACGCTGCGGCTTGCCGTTCCGCTGGAAGACCTTCCGTTCAAACACGACACGCTGGCCTACGGCGTCTACGAGCTTCCCGTGACATGGTGAAATTTTGCCTGACGTGAAGCCGGACCTGACGCTGCGGGTGCCGGACCTGTCGGGCAGGCTGGCACTGGTGACTGGCGCCAACAGCGGTCTCGGATTCGGCTTGGCGAGAAGCTTGGCGGCCGCCGGTGCCGACGTCAGCATGGCGGTCCGCAGCAGGGCCAAGGGCGAAAGCGCGATCGCCGACATTCGCCGCGAGATACCGAAAGCCAAGCTGACCATCAGACAGCTGGACCTGTCATCGCTGAAAAGCGTGTCGGCGCTGGGTGAAGAGCTGGCCGCGGCGGCCCGCCCGATCGACATCCTCATCAACAACGCCGGCGTCATGACACCGCCGGAGCGCCAGGAAACCCGGGACGGCTTCGAATTACAGTTCGGCACCAACCATCTGGGGCACTTCGCGTTGACCGGGCACCTGCTCCCCCTGCTCCGCGCGGCGAAATCCGCACGCGTCGTGACCGTGAGCAGCATCGCCGCCACTCAGCGCAACCTGGATTTTGACGACCCCAACGCCCGACGCGGCTATCAGCCCATGCGCTCGTACGGCATCGCCAAGCTGGCGCAGCTGATGTTCGCCGTCGAGTTGGAGCGACGCAGCGCCCGGAGCGGCTGGGGGATCATGTCCAACGCCGCGCACCCCGGCCTGAGCAAGACCAACCTGCTCAGCGGCGCGTCGTACGGCCGGGACAAACCGACGCTGCGGGCGCGGTTCACCCAATTGACATGGCGGCTGCTGCCGTTCATGTGGCTCGATGTCGACGAGGGCATCAAACCGACCCTCTACGCGGCGGTTTCGCCGGACGCCGAGGGCGGCCGCTACTACGGTCCACGCGGCTTTTACGAAACCGCCGGGGGCGGAGTCACATTCGCCGGCGTCCCGCGGCTCGCGCGCAGCGAGGCCGATACGAACCGGCTGTGGCAGCTCTCCGAAGAACTCACCGGCGTCAGGTTAGGGGACTAACGTCAGGTGATCGGAGGAAAGGGGCGATGATGCCACCTCAGACCCAGGCCGTGTACCCGGAGGGCATGATCGGCGCGCCCAAGCATCGCCGTGGTCACGCGGCAACGGCCACCACCGGCCTGCCGCCCGGCACCGAAGTGTTCTCCGCCGACAACCACATCTCGGTGGCCGACGACATCTTCTATGAGCGCTTCCCCGACGACCTGAAGGGCCAGGCGCCGCGCATCTGGTATGAGGACGGCGCGTATCTGCTCGGCCGCCCCGGACAATCGATGGTGGTCGGCGATTTCAGCGCCGTGCTCATGCAATACGACGACCTGGCCGGCGCGGCCAGCAACAACATCGACGCGCGCGTCCGCGAGCTTGCCGAAGACGGCGTCGACAAGGAACTGGTATTCCCCAACGCGGTGTTGGCGTTGTTCCACTTTCCCGATAAGGACCTGCGCGAGCGAATCTTCCGGATCTACAACGAACACATCGCCGACGTTCAGGAGCGCTCGGACGGTCACTGCTACGGAGTGGGGTTGATCAACTGGTGGGATCCGCGCGGGACCCGCCGCACGCTGTCGGAGCTCAAGTCGCTGGGACTCAAGACGTTCTTGATGCCACTGAATCCGGGAAACGACGACAACGGCCGCGTCATCGACTTCTCCAGTGCGGCGATGAGCGCGGTCTGGGACGAGATCGAAGACTCCGGACTGCCGGTAACCCACCACATCGGCGAAAGCCAGCCGAAGTGTCCCAGCGAGGTCAACAGTGTCGCGGTCGCCATGATGGTCAACATCGACTCGTTCCGGGAAATGTTCTCCAAGTACATCTTCGGCGGCATCCTCGATCGGCATCCCCGCTTGCGGGTGGGCTGGTCCGAAGGCGGCATCGCCTGGATCCCGCCGGCCCTGCAAGACGCCGAACACGTCCTGGCGTCCTACCGGCACATGCTGCGACGCCACCCCGAACACGATGTCCGCCACTACTGGGACACGCACATGTGCGCCTCGTTCATGGTGGACGGTCTGGGCCTGAGCCAGATCGACGAGATCGGAATCGACAGGGTCATGTGGTCGTCTGACTACCCGCACAACGAAAGCACATTCGGCTACTCGGAGCGGTCGCTGGCCGCGGTGGTCGAGGCCCTCGGTCCGCAGAATGCCGCCCGCGTCGTCGGCGGCAACGTCAGAAAGTTCCTGGGCATATGACGAACTCGCTCGCCGCCCGTGGCGCCGCGATCGACATCCCGGACGAGCCGGACTTCGCACGCATGCGCACCGAGATCGGCGCGCGGCTGCGCTCCGCGATGGCCGACCAGGGCGTCGACGCGCTGATCCTCTCGATGAACGGCTACGTCACCTATGCGACGGGCGCCAGCTGGCCACTACTCGACGCGGGCCTCTCCCACGTCGAACGCCCGGTCGCGGTCGTGCTGGCCGATGACGAACACCCGCACCTTTTCCTGCCGTTCCGCAGCGGAGCGGCGTCGGCGCCGCCGGTGCCGGACGACCACGTGCATGGGCCGGTGTACCTCGAATTCGACCACGGCGTAGAGCGTTTCGCCGCCGAGCTGGCCGGGTTGATCCCCCCGGGGGCCGCCGTCGCCGTCGACGAATTGACCGGGGCGATGCGACGTGCGGCGCCCGAGCTGTTCTCCGGCGGCCCACCGTCGGACGCCGCGATCGTCGTCGGGGCGGCGCAATTGGTGAAGACCCGCGATGAGCTGTCCTGTCTCCGCCGGGCGTCGCGCATCACCGAGCAGGCCATCGTGGACGTGCAGCAGGCGCTGGCGCCGGGCGTGCGGCAGATCGACCTTTCCGCCACCCTGGTCCGCCGCGCGTTCGAGCTGGGCGCCACCACCAACATGCTCGAGGCCATCTGGCAGGTGATGCCCAGCTCGCGGGAAGCCGGGGTGTGGACCACGCACGGCGATCTCGCGCTGCCGCTGCTGCCCACCGATCGGCAACTGGCCGCCGGCGACGTGCTGTGGACCGACATCAGCATCACCTACGCCGGATACTGTTCGGACTTTGGCCGGACCTGGGTCGTCGGTGAGCGGCCCACGCCTCGGCAGCAGGACCAATTCCGGCAGTGGCGGGCCATCCTGGACGCCGTGCTGTCGGTGACCAAGGCGGGCGCCACGTCGGGAGATCTGGCACGGGCGGCGATCGCCGCGAATGGCGGCCGCAAGCCGTGGTTGCCGCACTTCTATCTGGGCCACGGCATCGGCACCTACCCCGCCGAAACCCCGATGATCGGAACCGATCTCGGCGAGGAATTCGATGACAACTTCGTCTTTCCACCCGGCATGGTGCTGGTGCTCGAACCGGTGGTGTGGGAGGACGGCACCGGCGGCTACCGCAGTGAGGAGATCATCGTGGTCACCGAAGACGGCTACACGCCGATCACCGACTACCCCTACTCCCCCTATGGCGACTGAAGTCCTGCCCGACGCCCGGGTATTGCGCATGGGCCGCCGGGAACGGGCGCTGGCCCAGATGGAGGCCCACGACCTCGACATCGTGGTGCTGGGCAGGCAGGCCAACATTCGTTACGTCACCGGCGCGCCGCAACTGTGGATAGCGGGAACACGACCGTTCGGTCCGATGTGCGTCCTGGTGCGCTCCACCGGCGAGATTTACCTCAACAGCACCGACGACGAGGGAGTTCCCGACGAGATCGGCCGCGACCACCTTTATGGGCTGGCCTGGAATCCGATGACACTGATCGATGTGCTGAGGAAGATCGACGGGGCCGAAGCGGCGCTGCGGGTCGGCACCGACGCGATCACCCCCACCTTCGCCGCACTGCTGCCGGACGCCTTTCCCAACGCCGAAATCGTTGACGCCGAGGCGGCCATGCGCGCCGCGCGGCGCATCAAGACCGCCGACGAAATCGCGGCCATGGGCCCGGCGCTTCGGGTGGCCGAGGGTGGCCTCGCCGCTGGGTTGGCCGCAGCGCGGCCGGGAATGACCGAGCAGACGGTGGCCGGGGTGGTGCTGGAGGCGATGGCCGCCGGCGGGGTGAGCACGCCGGCCACCCAGGACGCCGCGTGGATCACCTCACGCGAGCACCCGTGGCGACGCGCGGGCGTTTCCGAGATCCGGCCGGGCGACCTCGTTGCGGTGGCGGCGGGCGCGCTCGCAAACGGCTATGTGGGCGAGGTGGGCCGGACGTGGCCGGCGGGCGATGCGGTGGGCGGTTCGGCCCGAGAGCTGTTCGACCGCTCGAATGGGCTGTACGACAAGATGATCGCCGCCTGCCGTCCGGGCGCCGACACCCGTGAGCTACTCGCGGCCTACGGGGCGGCGGGCGAGCCGCTGCCGCCCATGCCCGTCGCGCACGGCCTGGGGCTGGGTTTCGATCCGCCCGTCGTGTCCGAAACGCTGTCGGCTGCCGGCGAACACGACGTCCTGGACGCGGGGATGGTGCTGGCGATCACCGGCTACGTGTGGCAAGAGGGCGATGGGGCGGTGTTTCGCCGCGACACCGTCCACATCACCGACGACGGCGCCGACGTGCTGACCGCCGGTCCGTCGGCGCCAGATCGCTGAAATCACTTGCGTAACTTTAGTTTCAGTGGTTTCTGGGCGCCGTTTTTTGTCGGTGGGCTCCGATAGTTTCGGGGTGTGAGTGTTGACCGCGAGGCGTTGACGGCGGACTTCGACGCGCTGGTGGCCGCGTTCGACAAGGCCGCCGCCCATGACTGCGAATCGCTGACCACCCCCGAGCAGCTAGCGATGTTGGAACGCTGGGAAAAGCTGCGCCGCCGCATACCGGCCCCCGAACACCGGCTGATCAATGCGGTGGCCCGCCAGGCCACCCCAGAAGAGCTGGGCGGCACGCTGTCCCATGCGATCGCCGAAGCCACCCTGATCAGCCGCGCCGAGGCAGCCCGGCGCATCCGCGAGGCCGCCGACCTCGGGCCGCGGCGCGGACTGACCGGCGAACCGCTGGCACCGGTGCTGGCCGCCACCGCAGAGCGGCAGCGTCAGGGCACCCTGGGACCCGGGCAGGTGGCCGCGATCCGCACGTTCTACCACCAGCTGCCCGGCTGGGTCGACCAGGCCACCCGCGAGCAGGCCGAAGCCAAACTGGCCGACGAAGGCACCCGGTTTCGCCCCGAACAACTCAGCGAGCTGGCCGCCACCCTGGCCGACTGCCTCAACCCCGACGGCACCTACACCGACGAAGACCGCGCCCGCCGCCGCGGTGTGACCCTGGGCAACCAATGTTCCGACGGGATGTCGGAGCTGCGTGGCTGGCTGACGCCGGAAGCCCGCGCCACCCTGGAAGCCGTGTGGGCCAAACTGGCCGCCCCCGGCATGTGCAACCCCGACGACGAAAGCCCCTGCGTGGACGGCAGTCCCAGCGAGCAGGCCATCGAACGGGACGCCCGCTCGGCCGGCCAACGCCACCACGACGCATTGAACGCGGCCTGCCGAGCCCTATTAGCCTCCGGCAAGCTCGGCACCCACAACGGGCTGCCGGCCTCCATCGTCGTCACCACCACCCTGGCCGAGCTGGAAGCCGCCGCCGGACGCGGCCTCACCGGCGGCGGCACCCTGCTGCCCATGAGCGACGTGATCCGCCTGGCCCGCCACGCCCGCCACTATCTGGCGATCTTCGACAAGGGCAAGGCCCTGGCGCTCTATCACACCAAACGCCTGGCCTCACCCGGCCAGCGGATCGTGCTGTACGCCAAGGATCGTGGGTGTTCGGCGCCCGGCTGCACCGTGCCCGGCTACTACTGCGAAGTCCACCACGTCACCGACTACGCCCAGTGCCGTACCACCGACATCAAGGGCCTGACCCTGGCCTGCGGGCCCCACCACCGCATCCTGCGACCCCGTGGCTGGACCACCCGCAAGAACCAAAAAGGTGATACGGAATGGATTCCACCCCCACACCTGGACCGAGGCCAACCCCGCACCAACAGCTTCCATCACCCCGAAAAACTGCTGCGCGACGACGGGGACGACGACGGGCCCTAACCCACGGGGTCCGGATCGGCCAGAGCGGCGTCCAGCAGATCCCCTACGCGATGCCGTTCCCACAGGAAAAGCAGGTTTGACAGCATTTGCAACGGTGCGCGCACGCCCTCGTCGCTCCTGATGAGCGGATGCCTGCGACTGTTCGGCATCGCTTGGAATCGCTTGCGGAGCAATGCCGGTACATCCAGCAACCACGCGACCCCCATCGCCGCCGCGTACAGCAGTGTGTGTTGGCGTAACCTATCCGGGTCGAGCGCGGGCCCGCCGTAGCCGTGCACCTCTTCGACGAAAAGGTCCAGCAATTCGCCGAGATGGTGGTTCCACATCTCGGTCTCCGCGCCGGACATGGCTCCCCAGAGGGCCATGCCCAGGTTCATCTGGCCGACGCAGCCCCAATCCATGAGCCCGCAGCGCAGCGCCCCGTCGGCGTCTCGCCAAAACCAGGCGTTGTCGACGTTCGCATTCCAGTGGCACAGGGCGACATAGTCACCGTCGGCGGCCAGCAGGCGGGCAACCGCATGCTCGTGCTCGGCCACCCGCGGTACCTCGTCGCGCAGCCGGGCCAGGAACTCCGCTGAGCCGATGTTGGCGGGCACCAGCCCGGGATGGGTGTCGATGAACTCGACCAGCCGGGTCACCCGCCGGTCCAGCCGGTCGGCGGTCAGCGGGGCCCGCTCTCCGACCGTCGCGGCGGCGACATCGAGCGGGAAGTGGGCGGTGAGATCGGCGGGCAGCCGCCTGGAGCGGTGGGTGCCGGCAAGGCGGGCCAGCGCGGTCAGCAGCGCGCGGTAGTGCGCCAGCGGCTCGGGCATCTCGTAGTCGAGGCACTTGTGGTATTGACGCTCGACCCCATTGACGCCGAAGCGAATTCGTTCGGTGATCAGGATCCCGGTGCCGGTCTGGCGGTGGTAGTCGCCGAACTGCACGCTCGGCACCGCGATCGGAAAATCCGGGGCGCGTGACAACGTGGCGAAGCGGACCTCCGGCTCCATCTGCGTCCTTCCCCGGTCGCGCGCCGGGTCGTCGAAATCGCGGGAGAACTTGACGAACAGGTCGGTGTGCAGATCCGGTGTGGGCTTGTCGTATTCGACCGACAGCACCACCTTGCGTCCCGTGCTCCCGCCGCCGACCTCGCGGAAACCGGCAACCCGCGCGACGCTGTTGTCCCCCAACACGCCCGAGGCCCAAAACGCTTCCGTGAGAAACCGCGCCCCGGCCGCTCGCAACGTCGCCGGGTCGGCCGGGAACGCCAGTCCATGCCGGTCGCCGGTGACCCAATGCGCGCTCACCACGTCTGTTCGGCCGCGCGCACCAGCATGTGATTGACCGCCACGCGGCGATCGCGCGTCACCATGAACAGCACCGCGTCGGCGACGTCCTCCGGCCGCAACTTGACCATGCCGCCGGTCTGGCGTTCGAAGGCCTCCCGCGACGGCGCGGGCAGATGGCTGAAGATCTCCGTATCAACCGTTCCCGGCCCCACCACGCCGACGCGAACCCGCTTGCCGAGTACCTCCTGCCGGATGCCCTCGCTGAACGCGTTCACGCCGAATTTCGTCAGCGAATAGACGGCGGTGTTCGGTCGCGCCACCCACCCGGCGGTCGAGCTGATGGTGACCAAATCGGCCACCCCGCGGGGTGAGTCGGCGGCTGCGTCGATCAGGTGCGGCAGCGCCGCGCGGGTGACGTAGAGGACGCCCTGCACGTTGACCGCCACCATGTCATCCCAGTCCTGCAGGCGCGCCTCGGCGGCCGGGCTGGACTGCATCAGCCCGGCGTTGTTCACCACGGTGTCGAGCCGTCCCAGCTCCGCGACGGCGCGCTCGACGGCGGTCGCTACCTGCCCGGCGTCGCTGACGTCGGCGGGGACCGGCACCGCGGTGCCGCCGGCGGATTCGATGTCGGCCTGCAACTCGGTCAACCGGTCGGCGCGCCGAGCGAGCAGGGCCACGGCGGCGCCCTGCGCGGCAAGCGCTTTCGCCGTTGCCGCTCCGATACCACTGCTGGCCCCGGTGACCAGGGCTGTGGTATGTGCCAAGGTACCCGCCAGTGCTGGCGTCATGCCCTGCCTCCCAGTTGTGAACCGACGCGCAATATTTCGCGTAAGACGTAGTCGGTGTCCTCGCCCAAGTCCGGCGCGCCGCAAGCGATCCGGGTGGGCGCGCGCGCCATCCGCCAGGAGGGCCCCAGTATCGGACGTTGGCCTTCGCGGTGATCCGTGACGAAGCGATACAGCTCGCGGTCCCACAACCGTTGATCGCTGATCACGTCGATTGAGGTGGCGCTCTTGGTCGCCGGCACGCCCGCCGCCCGCAGCAGATGGGCGAGCCGCTCGGCATCGTGGTTTCGGGTCCGTTGCGCGAGGTCGGCGTCCAGCGCCTCGGCGTGGCGGTGGCGCGCGTCGGCGGTGGCGTAGCGGCGATCCTCGGCCAGTGAAGGGGCGTCGAGCACGCCGCACAACCGTCGCCATTCGGCGTCGTCGGCGACGGCCACCGTGACCCAGCCGCCGTCCGCGCACGGGTAGCAGCCGTGCGGGCACAGGTCCGCGTGGTGATTGCCGTTCGGGCCGAGGAGCTTTCCGGTCAGGGCCTGTTCGAGCAGGCAATCGCCGATCATCGAGGACAGCGTCTCCACTGCCGACACGTCGACGAATTGCCCCGCGCCGCTGAGTTCTCGATGCAGCAGTGCCACCACCGCGGCGTACGCTGCCACCGCGCCGACCGTGGAGTCGCCGTAGCGCATGCTCGACCCGAGCGGCGGCCCACCGGGGTAGCCGACCAGCGAGGCCAGCCCGGCCAGCGCGGCAAAGCATGGCGCATAGCCGGTTTGATGCCCCAGCGGCCCGTCGTTGCCCCACATCTTGATCGACACCGAGATGATGTCCGGCTTGATCTCCTTGAGCTGCGGGTAGCCCAGGCCCTGGCGTTCCATGGCTCCCGGGCGCAGGTTGTTGAGGACGATGTCGCTCCGCGCGATCAGCTCACGCAACCGCGCCATGCCCTCGGCCGATTTGATGTCGAGGTCCACGCTGAGGATTTCGGGGTTGATACTCAAGAAGTAGGGCGCGTGGTTGATGTCGGTGCCGCCGTAGGCGCGCATCTCCTCGGGATTGCCGGCGGTTTCGATCTTGATGACCTCGGCGCCCAGCATCGCCAGCAGCTTGCCCGCGTACGGCCCGGCCCACACCTTGGTGAGTTCGACAACCCGCACCCCTTCCAGCGGGCCCCCGCGCCGATCCCTGGGCGCTTTGAGCTGTGCCGACTTTGCCGCCGGCGGTGTGCGCGCGGCGCCGAGCCGGTCCAGCGCCGCGGCGGTGTGCTGGCCGAGGGCGGGTGCGGCGGAGGTGATTTGCGCCGGCGACGCGCTGAACGCGTACGGCACGGTCGGATATTCCGCAGCCCCGAGCACCGGGTGGTGCACCCACTGGAAAAAGCCGCGATGGCGATACTGCGGCGAGCGGTGCAGATCCGCGGCACCGTTGACGGGAACCAGGGGCACACCAAGACGCTGGGCCCGGTCGGCCGCGGTCTCTTTGGGCAGGTCGCGCACCCACGCCGCGAATCCCCGCTGGAATGCCGCGACCTTCTCCGCGGTGACCGAGAACTCCAGCCAATCGTCCTCGAAACCCTCCAGCCATTCCGGATGACCCATGAGCTTTTTCAGGCCGAGCCAGTGGGCACGGCTGGTCATGTACAGGTAGACGAAGCCATCGGCGCAGCCGAAAAACGCCGCCGGGCCGGCCTGATCGTAGTCGCCGCGACCGCCTTCGGCCGTCACCTCGCCGGTGATGAAGCGGCCCAGGATGCAGTCAGCGCGCGATACCAGCACGGCGTGCTGCGAAACATCGATGAACTCACCCCGCCCGGTATGCAGACGCCCGAACAGCGTCGCCGCGACGCACAGCGCCGCGTCCACGCCCGCTTCGTAGTCGGCGAGGAATCGGCCCGGCCCCTGCAGCGGTGGCTTGTCCGGGTCGGCATGGCTCGGGGTGTGATAACCCCAGCCGCTGGCGTGGAACACGTTGATGCTCTTGGCGTTCTCGAACTCGGCGGCCGACCCTTGGCCGAATGGGGTGATCGAGCAGAACACCACGCTCGGATGCCGATCGGCCCAGCCCACGGTGCGGTCTTCGATCACCGCGTCCGCGGTGCCGATGAGCTCGTGGATGCGCGCGAGGTCCGGCTCCGAGGTGACGTCCAGCATGACGGACTGCTTGTTGGTATTGAGATAGCCGAACAGCCCACTGCCTTCGCAACCGTCGCCGACGATGGGTGACATGGCGCGGGTCGGACTGCCGCAGCCGGGCGCCTCGACCTTGATGACCTCGGCGCCGAAGTCGGCGAGCAGCTTCCCGCAGTACTCCCCCGCGACAGATTCGGCTAACTCAACGACCCTGAATCCCCTCAGCGCCGACATGCCTGGTCCCGCCAACCGGTCTCAGGGCTTCTTGCGTCCCGAGCGGCTCAGTCGCCACTCCGGCGGGAAGTTCAGGTCGTTGTCCTTCACCACGTTGTTGAGGCCCTTGTTGAAGGTGCCCTCGGTGAGGTCGACCTCGTTTTCCTGATCGTTGGCGATCATCGGCAGCATGCCTTCGACCATTCCGGTGAGCAGGCTGCCGAAGTATTCGCCCTTGTGCTGTTTGTACAGCTCCAGGAAGGTCTTCTGCACCGCGACCGTGTCCGTGGGACGCGAGCGCGAACACGCCATCGCATACTTCAGCGTCTCTTCTTCCAGCTTCTCCCGTGGCACCACGCTGTTGACGAAGCCGCACTCGTACATCTCCTTCGCGCTGAACGGCCGCCCGGTGAAAAGCATTTCGGAGAACTTCCGCAGGCCCATGGTCTCGGCCCACCACCACAGGCGTGGCCCCCATCCCACGTACCGGAAGGCCGGGTGGCCGAACAGGGCGTCGTCGGAGGCGACCACCAGGTCGGCGTCGCCGGCCTGGTAGAAGTGCCAGCCGTAGCAGTAGCCCTTGGCCTCGATGATGCTGATCTTGCGCAGCTCCTGCAGCGGCCGGTTCCCGGCGCGGGCCTTGGCATAGAAGTCGGTCACGGTGGACAGGTAGCGGTACGAGCCGCCCGGTGGGTACTTGACATCGTCGTCGTTGATCGCCAGCTCGTGCAGCAGTGGCATGCCGGGGTTCTCCAGCATTCCGCGCTGTTCGGGCAGGTCGCCGCCGCTACCGAAATCCTCGCCCTCGCCCCGGATCACGACGACCTTGACGTCGTCGTCCACGTTGCACTTGTGGATCAGATCGGCGTAGTTCTGCCGCATGCCCAGGGTGGTGGAGTTGAGCTCCTCGGGGCGATTGAAGGTGATGTAGGCGATCCGGTTCTTCTTGTCCTTCTCGAAGTTGATGTACTGCTCGGCTTCCTTCTTCATTTTTTCGTAGTCGTACTCCGGCATGGCCTTCTCCAAACTTTGATTGAGTTAGTGCCTACTTGAGCAAAGCACCCGCGTCGACGGGCAGTGAAACGCCGGTGACATAACGAGATTCGTCAGAGGCGAAGAACAGGACGGCGTTGCTGATGTCGGTGGCTTCCACCCAGGGCACCGGCAACGTGTGCGTCATCTGCGAGAACGGGGCGAAGTCCTCCGGCCCGGGGTTTTCCAGGTCGGGGCGGAACAGCCGGAAGGTGACCTCGTTCATGGTCATCGGCGTGTTGACCTGGCTCGGGTGTACCGAATTGACCCGAATCCGGTGCTGGCCCAGCTCGACGGCGAAGGCACGCATCAGGCCCACCACGCCGTGCTTGGCCGCCACGTAATGGCCGGTGTGGGCAAGGGCTTTCATCGCCCCGACCGAGCCGGTGAGCACGATGGAGCCGCCCCGCCCGCCGTCGATGATGTGCGGGACGCCGGCCTTCACGGTCTTCCACACGCCGGAGAGGTTGACGTCGATCATGTCCTGCCAGATGTTCTCCCGGATCTTGTGTAGCTTGTTGCCGCCGTTGCCGATTCCCGCGTTCGCCACGATGATGTCGAGCCGGCCGAGCTGCTCCACGCCGCTGTCCACCGCGGACTTGAGCGCGTGGTAGTCGCGGACGTCGACGTGGGCGGTCACGATTCGCCGGTTGTGGCCCTTGACCAGATCGGCGGTCTCTGCGAGGTCGGCCGGCGTCGACGGCGGGTAGACCACGTTGTCGACCGGTGCGCAGATATCGACGGCGATGATGTCGGCGCCTTCCTGCGCCAACCGCACGGCGTGGCTGCGGCCCTGACCCCGCGCGGCACCGCTGACGAACGCGACCTTGCCCTCGACCCGGCCGGTCATCTCGGCACCAGAGCCGGCATGCACTCCCAGCCCCGCACCGTCGACGTCGGGCTCAGCCTGGCATTGGTCAGGTCGACTTCCCACTCGGGGAATCGTTTCAGGATTTCCTCGAGAGCGATGCGGCCCTCCAGGCGCGCCAGCGCCGAACCCAGACAGAAGTGCGTGCCCACACTGAACGTCAGGTGCGGGCGGACGGACCGATGGATGTTGAATTCGCCGGCATCCGGCCCGAATTGACGTTCGTCGCGGCACGCCGACCCGATGAGCATCATCATCACTCTGCCTTCGGGCACCGTCTGGTCGTACAGGCTGACGTCGCGGGTCACGTACCTCGAGACGTGCGGGGCGGGCGGCTCGTAGCGCAGCAGCTCCTCGATCGCCTGCGGAATGAGTTCGGGATGCTGGGCCAGGTCGCGACGCTGATCTGGGTATTCCGCGAGAACCTTTCCGGCCCAACCGATCAGCCGCGTCGTGGTTTCGTTCCCCGCCCCGGCGACGACGTTGAGGTACACCAGAATCTCTTCGCGCGTCAGCTTTCGCTTGGTGCCCTTTTCGTCGATGAACTCGACGTTGAGCAACTCAGTCATGATGTCGTCGGAGGGGTGCTCGGCACGCCACTCGATGTAGGCCTCGAACTGCTCCCCCACGGACAGGCCGTGCTGGGCGGCGTCCATCGGTTTGCCGGCCTCGGTACGCAGCTGGGCGTTGCCGCGGTCGCGAATGTATACCCGGTCGTCCTCGGGGATGCCGAGCAGCGAGCTAATCACCTGCATCGGCATCAGCGCGCCCAGGTCGCTGACGAAGTCGAAGCGGCCCGTTCCCACCAGCGGATCCAGCAGTTGTGCGCAATAGTCGCGGATCATCGGCTCCAGCGCGGCGATCCGGCGGGGCGTGAACATGCGCGACAGCAGCTTGCGGTGCACGTCGTGGATCGGGGGGTCCTCGAAGATCAGCATCCCCGACGGGATGTCGAGGTTGGCTTTGATCAATTCCAGGATGGCGCCCCGGGCGGAGCTGAACGTGGCGTGGTCGACCAACGCCTTATTCACATCGGCATATCGGCTTACCGCGAAGAAGTCGTATTCGGCGTTGTAGTAAAGCGGCGCTTCGTCGCGCAGACGCGCGAACATGGGATATGGGTCGGCGATGAGGCCGACGTCGTATGGATCAAAACGGACATGGCTATCGGTGCTCGCCGTCACGAAAATCCTCCTGCCGCTGGCATTCCCGGATACCCGTACCGCCTGCACCAGCGCTGACGCCGCCAGTGTGACAGCGCCGGATTCGGTTCGGGCAATTTATACACTCCGCTTAAATGTTGGTCTGCCAACCGCACGGGCCCGGCTGAAATATGACCCCGCGAACGTCGGCTTACTCTATTCTCGTAGAGAACCATACGGCGAAGGGTCTGGCAAGACCCCGGGCCGCGGAACCCTCCGCTGATTTGCACGCGTCCGGCTCGCTCAGCCGGATGCCGTGGAAGTGCGCTGGCCACGGAGGTCGGTCAGGCCGCCCCGCTGCGGGCTCCTGAGGATGCCGGCGGCGATGGCCGACAAGATCCCGTCGAGTTGTTCGGGGCTGTCGACGACCCGGTCGCCATGCGCGCACCGCAGCAGCAGGCCGTTGATGAAGGTCAGGGTGACATTGCTCAGATCCTCGACCACGGCCGGCTCGAGTTCGGCGCCGCGCGGCATGAGCTGGACGAGGATTTCCCGGTGCAGTTTGGTGAATCCGTCGGTGGCCTGCTGCAGGATCGCGGCCAGCGCCGGATCACGCGTGGCCTGCATGGTCAGCTCGTAGCGGGCCTTCGTCCGGAACAACCGGGGCTCGCTGCCGGCTTGAATGACGACCTGTGACAACCGCGACGGCGAGGGATCGTCGCCCCGCGGGTCGGAGCTGTCCGCAACCGCCTGAAGCTCGGCGAGATCCAGCTCGGCCAGCCGCTCGGCCACCGCACGCAGCAGCGCGGAGCGGGTACGGAAGTAGAACGAGGTGGTGCCGTCCGGCACGCCGGCCTTGCGGTCCACCTTGAGATGGCTCAATCCCTTGGCGCCGTCGTCGGCCAATAGCCGGATGGCCGCATCGCACAGGTCGCGGCGGCGCTCGGCGGGATTGGGCTTTCGTCGTTTGTCCATGCCGGGATCTCGGCCCGGACATTACTCTACATTTATAGTGCCGTAAAGGTCGGCGGGCCTACACCCGACCTTAGGTGCAGGGAACCCCGTGCGGGCCACCAACCCAATGCCCGGGCGGCGACTGCCAGGGGCAAACCCGCTTGACCTGTCCAGGCGGCAGCGGATTCCCGTGGCCGTTATTGACGATGTGCGGACCCGGCGGAACGGGCGGAGGCACCGGGCCAGGGCGCGCCTGCGCCATACCGGCGCCGAAGCATGCCGCAACGCTCAACGCTCCGGCCATGGTGACCGTACCCGCGATTCTCTTGAGGTTCATCTCGATCGGTCCCCTCCCCGCCGCGCGGCCCGCCATGAGCAGCTATTACGTGGCCGGATACCCGCTCCAACGAAGTATGAAACCGACTCACCGGCCAAGCGACGGCGCTGCAATTCCTTCCGGCCGGTAACGTGTGCAGGGCGTCAACAGGGTCTTCACTGGAGCGAAAATGGACCGGCTCGGTATCGGCATGCTCAGCGTGTTCGGCCTTCCCCCAGTGGATCTCGTCGACCTCGCCGCCGACCTCGGCTGCCGGTACGTCTCGATCGCGTTGCAGGGAATGCCGTTGGTGCCGCTCGGCTACCCGCCCTTCTCCCTCAAGGACGACGCCGCGCTGCGGACGCAGCTGCTCGCGGCCATGAACGACCGCGGCGTCGCCATCTCGCTCGGCGACGGGTTCCTGGTGCTGCCCGGCGCCGATGTGCGGTCGTTCGCCGCCGATCTCGACGTGTTGGCCGGGCTGCGGGTTCACCGGATCAACGTGGTCAGCCTCGACCCGGATCTCCCCCGCACGTTGGACCAGTTCGCCGCCCTGACGGAGCTTGCCGCCCAGCGCGGCATCCAGACGGTCGTCGAACCGGTGCCCGGCCTGACCGTCGGCGACTTACCCACCGCGCTGGCCGCCCGGGAACACGTCGGGCGGAACGACTTTCGGTTGTTGATCGACACCATGCATCTGGTGCGTTCCGGGTCCGGCGCCGCGGACCTTGCGGCCGTCGACCCCGGCTACATCGGCTACGCCCAACTGAATGACGCGACACTGCGGCCACGCCTCGACAATTACCTGGAGGAAGCCATGTTCGAGCGCATGGTGCCCGGCGAGGGCGAACTACCGCTACGCGAAATCCTTTCCGTGCTACCGCCCGACGTCGTGATCGAACTCGAGGTGCCAAGGAGGTCACTGGCGCTGGCCGGGGTCAGCCCCATCGATCGGCTGCGTCCGTGCGTCGAGGCCGCGCGGCGCCTGCTGACGGCACTTCAGCCGGGGTAGCGGAGCGGCAGGCCGGCGGCGCGGTAGATCGCATCGATGACGGTCATGTTCTCGATCGCGTCGCCCGGGGTGGTCTTGACCGGTTCCCCGCGCAGCACCGCCGCGGCAAAGGCGTCGAGCTGGTACGCGTAGGAGGGGCGGCGCCCGAAACGCTCCACCCGCCTCCTGTTCGGCGAAGACCGGACCGAAAGCTGATGGAAAATATGTGGCATGACCGGGTTGACGACGCGCACCTCCCCGCCTTCGCCGACCACGCGAGCGCTGATCTGCAGCAGGCGCGCCGACCACATCGAGCAGCGGATCCGGCCGGTGTGGCCGCCCGCGAACCGGAGCTCGGCCGTCATGGCCCGGTCGATCTGCCGATCGCGCAATTTGGCGTGGGCCGAAACGACTTCCGGGGTTGAACCGCCGAAGGTGCGGGCCATGTGGACGGCATAGCACCCGGCATCCATCGTCGCGCCGCCGGCGAGTGAATAGTTGTAGCGGATGTCGGAGAACTTCGGCAGCGGGAAGCACAGCGCGGCCTCCACGTGCCTGAGGGCGCCCAGTTCGCCCGAGGCAATGATTTCCTCCACGCGCAGGGTCAGCGGGTGGTAGCGATAGTGGAAGGCCTCCATCACCACCCGGTCCGAATTCGCCGCCAGTTCGGCGATTTCGCGGGCCTCGGATGCGTTGGCGGTGAACGGCTTTTCGCACAGCACGTGTTTGCCGGCAGCCAGTGCGGCCCGAGTCCACTTGCCGTGCAAACCGTTTGGCAGCGGGTTGTAGACCGCGTCGATGTCCGGGTCGGCGATCAGCGCGTCGTAGCCCTCGTGCACGGCGGCGATCCCATGTTTGGCGGCAAAGGACCGCGCACGCGAAGCGTCTCTGGCCGCCACCGCGGCAACGACGACGTCGGCGTTTTCCTTGGCCGGGTTGATGAGTGCCAACGGCGCGATGCGGGCCGCGCCCAGTATGCCGATCCGCACCGGGTGCGGCGGGCCGGGCTCAGCCATCGCGGCCGCCGGATCCCCGACGGGCGAACGCCGGCGCGTGCTCGGGCCGGATTCCCACGCCGACAAAATAAGCGGGCACCACCGACAGCCACGGCAACCGCTGCACGAGGCCGAGCAGCGCCGCCGGCGGACTGGGGGCCGTGCCCCGCAGCAGCGGGCCGGCCAGGCCACGTCCCAACACGCGTTGCACCGCCTGGGTCACCGCGGTGGGAAACAAGCGGCGGCGGCGGACCGCGGCGAGGTCGCGCCCGGTGACCCGGTGCTGACGCAGCGGGTCGGCCAACAAGGTCGCGGCCGCGACGGCATCCTGGATGGCCAGGTTGATCCCGACGCCACCCAGCGGAGACATCGCGTGGGCCGCGTCGCCGATGCACAGTAACCCGTCGATGTGCCAGCGGCGCAGGCGATTCACCCGGACGTCGAGGTGCTTGACGTCGTCCATCGAGGACAGCGCCGCCACCGACCCGGGCATATCGGGCAACAACGCGGCAACGTCGCGGCGGAAGGCCTCGATGCCCCGGGCGCGCAACTGGGCGTCGCTGCCTTTCGGGCCGATGTATGCGATTTGGAAGTAGCCTTCGCGTGGAATCACGGCCAGGGCCTTGCCCGGACCGATCCGGGGCAAGAACGAATACTCCGTATCTTCCGCGCGCGGCAGCCGGAACCACCACACGTCGAAGTTCACCGGAAATTCGCGCGCCTTCAGCCCGGCTTCCTGACGCGTTATGGACCGGCGGCCGTCGCACGCGACGGTCAGCTCCGCCCGCAACTCGCCAACCCCTTCGGACCCCTGGTAGCGCACCCCGGCAACCCGGCCGCCGTCCCTCAGCAGCCCGGTGACCTCGGTGTTCATCCGCAGCGTGAAGTTCGGTTCGGCCTGGGCGGCCTCGGCGAGCAGGTTCAGCAAGTCCCACTGCGGCACCATGGCGATGAACGGATAGGGCTGGCGCAGCCGCTCGAAGTCGATGTAGGTCACCGAGCGCCCGTTCGACTCGAATTGGCCCTTGCGAATCGCGCTGTAGCGCAACGCCGCGAACTGCTCCGCCAGGCCCAGCTCGTCGAGTAGCCGCATCGTGGTCGGGTGGACCGTGTCGCCGCGAAAATCGCGCAGGAAGTCGCCGTGCTTTTCCAGCAGGGTGACGTGCACGCCCGCCCGGGCCAGCAGCAGCCCCAGGACCATCCCGGCCGGGCCGCCGCCTACGATCGCGCACGTGGTTGTCTCAACCATTAGCGCTCAAGCATAGAGGCCGGCGCCAAGGCTAGAGTTCGGCGTCGAACACCGAGGCCGCCTCGAGGAGCACGCCGCTTTCTTCGACATAGCGGTCCCACAGCGCCAGGAGTTCGGCCAGCTTGTCGGGGTGTGCGGCGGCCAGATCGTGGATCTCACCCGGGTCGGACGCCAGGTCGTACAGTTGCCAGCCGCCCGGACCGTACGGCGCGGGCAGGTAGAGCGCCTTCCAGTCCCCATGCCGAATGGCGCGGCGGCCGAACAGCTCCCAGCCCGTGCTGGTGTCGGCGTCGTGCACGGTTTCCGCGGCGCCCGACAGGTACGCCACCAGTGAGCGGCCGCGCAGGGGTGCCACCTCGCGGCCGCGGTAGGCCGTGCCGGGGTGCGTGGCCCCGGCCAGTTCCAGCACGGTCGGGGCGATGTCCATGACGGTGCTGAACTCCGTGCAGATCTGGCGCTGACGGGTGAAGCCCGGCCAGCTGACGAAGCCGGTAACCCGGATCCCGCCTTCGGTGGTGAAAGCCTTGTGCAGGCGCGACGGCGCGGTGGCGGCCTGCGCCCAGCGCGGGCCATACCAGATGAACGAGGTGGGGCGGCCGAGGTTGTCGAGGCTGTTGTCGCAATACTTTTCGATCTGCGCGGCGATCTGGGCGCCGCGCAGTGGCATCGCCTCGACGATCGCGCCCTCGGCGCCGTTGTCGGACAAGAAGAATACGACCGTGTCGTCAAGCTCGCCGGTGTCGGCCAGATAGTCGATCACCCGGCCGGCATTGTCATCCATCCGGTCCACCATTGCGGCGTAGACCTCCATGCTGCGGGCCGACAGCGCGCGCTGCTCGGCCGTCATGTCCGCCCACTCCGGCGCGCCATCGGCCACGACCGGGTGCGCGGCGACATCGGGCGGGCACAGCCCGAGCCGCTTGAGCGCCGCCAGACGCGCCTCCCGGAGGGCGTCCGGCCCGGCGTCGTAGCGGCCGCGATACTTGGCGATGGATTCGTCGGGTGCCTGCAACGGCCAGTGCGGCGCCTGAAACGGCAGATAGGCAAAGAACGGCCGGTCCTCGTCGGGGGCGCGTTCACGCAAATACCGCAGCAGCGTATCGGTGTAGGAGTCCGACGAGTAGAAGTCGTCCCCGACCGTGACGAACCGATCATCCTCGGTGTAAAGCGTTGGGGCCGGCGAGAAGCCGCCGGACGCCGCGCCGCCGTAATGGCTGGCGCCGGCCGGCAGCAAGGCGAATGAGCGCTCGAATCCGCGCGCCCAGGGCGAGGTGTCTATCGTGTCGCCGAGATGCCACTTGCCCGACATCAGGGTTAGATACCCGGCGTCGCGCAGCAGCTCGGGCAACGCCACGACGCGGTCGTTCAGATACCCCTCATAGCCGGGCGCGCCGCGGAAACCCGGGGCCGCAACCTCGAGCATCGTGCCGATACCGGCGATGTGGTGGTCGGTTCCGGTCAACAGCATCGCCCGGGTGGGTGAGCAGGCCGGGGCGGAATGGAAGTCGGTGAATCGGACGCCCGCGTGGGCCAGCCGATCGAGGTTGGGGGTATCGATTTCGCCACCGAATGCGCCGATGTCGGAGTATCCGAGATCGTCCGCCACGATGACCAGAAAGTTGGGCCGCTTCACGCTCAAGCATCCTGTCAGGTCCGGCGCCCGGATGGAACGGCGGCGGCGCATTGGCCTCGGCGGCGCTATCGTGGGCTTGCCGCACCGGATACCGAAGGACGCTGATATGTTGGCACAGTTTGGGATGTCGGTTCCCCTGGTTGCCGCCCCGATGTCGGGCGGGCCCACCACGCCGGCGATGGTGTCGGCCGCGACGAGCGCGGGCGGCCTGGGCATGTTGGCGGCCGGCTACAAGAGCGTCGAGGCCGTCGAAGCCGAGATCAAGAGCGTTCGCGCCGAAGGAATCCCGTTCGGGATCAACCTGTTTGCGCCAAACCCGGTACCGGTCGACCCGGACGGCTACCAGACGTATGCCGCAATCGTTCAGCGGGAGGCCGACCAGTTCGGTCTGACGTTGCCGTCGGAGCCGATCGAGGACAACGACAAGTTCGACGAGAAGATCGCGCTGTTGCTCGACGACCCGGTTCCGATGGTGTCCTTCACCTTCGGCATTCCGCCGCACGACGTGATCACCGCGCTGCAACGGGTCAACAGCGTTGTGGTCCAGACGGTGACCACGCCCGACGAGGCGGCGCAGGCGCGCGACGCCGGCGTCGACATGCTCACGGTGCAGGCGGCAGCGGCCGGGGGACATTCCGGCACGCTGTCCCCGCAGCGGCCGTTGACGCCGGTCCCGCTCGTCGACCTCGTCGCACAGATCGTCGCGACCGTGCCGCTGCCGGTGCTTGCCGCGGGTGGTCTGGCCACGCCCGCGGCGGTCGCGGAGGTGATCCGTGCCGGTGCCACGGCGGCCGTGGTCGGAACGGTCCTGCTGCGTGCGACGGAAAGCGGCGCGTCAGCGACGCACCGGGCGGCCCTCACCGATCCCGCTCGCACCCAGACCGTCCTGACCCGAGCTTTCACCGGTCGGCCGGCCCGTGGCCTGCGCAACGCGTTCATCGATGCGCACGAGGCGGAGGCACCGCTGGGCTACCCCGCCATCCATCACCTGACCAGTCCGCTGCGCAAGGCCGCGGCCGCGGCGGGAAAGCCCGACTATGTGCATCTGTGGGCGGGCACCGGTTACCGGCATGCCACGGCCGAACCCGCGTCCGACATCCTGCGACGGCTGGCTTCCGAACTCTGAACGGCCGGGCCGGGTGCCGAGTGCGACAATTGCGGATGGATTTAGTTGCGCAGGTACAGGTACCAGAGGCCGTCGGCGTGGGAGAGGCCAGCTCGTCGCTGGTGATTCGACGCTAGCGAGTCGGGCCGGTTTCCGCACAGCAAATGACAGGAGTTTGCCGGTGACTAACCTTGCGGGCGCTGGACAACCGCTGATCCCTATCCATATTCGAAGCGGTTGAGTACGTCGTAGGTGCGGCCGGGCGTCGACCACGTCAACGCGTAGATCAACCGCACCGGAGTCGATTGGATCTTCTCGTAGCCGGTCAGTGCCGGCCTTTGTTCGAGGAATCGCAGGCGTGGGTTCCAGGTTTGGAGCTCGCGGACATCACGGATACCCCATTTGATGATGCCCCTGGTGAAGACCTTCGACAGCAAGGGCGCCAGCGCCGAGAGCGTGTCGAAGAGCAGCTCGCCGTGGCCGAATCGGTCCGTCAACCGCTGCAGCAGTTGCCGGACCTCGCCCTCGGTCAGATACATCAGCAGACCCTCGGCGACGACGAGCGTAGGCCGGCCGGTCGGGATCTCGTCCAGCCACGCGGAGTCGGTCACCGACGAGCCGATCATCCGGTACCGCTCGGTGTCGTCGTAGAGCCGCCGGCGCAACTCGATGACATCGGGCTGGTCGACGTCGAACCACAGCACGGAAGACGGCACGGGGAGCCGGAACGCGCGGCCGTCGAGGCCGCACCCCAGGTGTAGGACGACGGCGTCGGGATGGGGCTCCAGGTACGCGGCGCACCAATCGTCGAGCTGTTTGGCGCGCAGTGCGACCAGGTACTGGTTCGACGCCGGAAACGAGGTCCGCCGAATTCGCTTGAAGTCGTAGTGGATCCGGTCCACTGCCTCGGCCGCAACGCTGTCACCCAGAATCGGTCGTGACGAACGGCTTTCACACGCACGCAGGTACAGCGTGACGAGGTTGGTCCATTCCACCGAGCCCCAGCGGACCGAACTGAAGTCGACTTTTCCCGGCGTCAAAATGCCTCGGGGTCCCGCTGTATTTCGATCGGCACCGGGTGGCGATACAACCGAGAGGCGTTCTCCCAGCTGAACTTACGGATAACGTCCGGTGGAAGGTCGCCGATTTGCTCGTGGATGGTTTGTTGGGTGTGCGGCCACGTCGAGTCGCAGTGCGGATAGTCGGATTCCAGCATGATGTTGTCCACGCCGATCCGGTCTCGCTGGACGAACGACGACTTGTCCTCGACCGCGCAGAACCAGAAGTTGCGGGTGAGGACTTCCGCGGGCGTCAACCGCTCACCCAGCGCCTGCCAGGTTCCGTACATCGCGTGATAACTGAGCATATGGTCGAGTCGATCGAGCAGCCCGGCAACCCAGCCGATCCCACCTTCGGACAAGCAGATCTTGAGAGCGGGAAACCTGCTGGGCAGCCCGGAGTACAACCAGTCGACGGCCGCGGAAATGGCATAAGCGAAAAACAGCACGCCCTGCACATCGGGCGGGGCATCCTCGGTGGTGGACGGCGAGGAACCCGACGATCCGATGTGCAGGTTCACCACGGTTTCGGTCTCGGCGCATGCCGCCATCATCGGGTCCCAGTGGCCGGAGTGGATGCTCGGCAGCCCCAGCATCGCCGGGTTCTCGCTGAACGTGACGGCGTGAAAGCCGCGTTCGGCGTTCTCGTAGATCATCTTGGCGCCGAGTTCGGGGTCCAGCAGCCACGGCAATTGGCAGGCGATGATGCGCTCGGGATACGACCCCGCCCACACGTCGTGGTGCCAGTCGTTCCATGCGCGCACCGAGGCCAGCGCGAGGTCGCGATCCTTGGTGACCTGCTGTAGCCGTTGGCCGGCGAAGCCCGGCAAGAATGAGGGGAAGTTGAGCGAGGCATAGATGCCGTTCAGGTCCATGTCCTTGACGCGTTCATGAATATCCCATGCGCCCCTGCGCATTTCATCGAATCGCACGGGTTCGAAGCCGTACTCTGCCACCGGGCGTCCGACCACCGCGTTGAACCCGACATTGGGCAATTCCTGCCCGTCGTAGACCCAGGTTTGCCCGCCGTGTTCGGTGTCCACGACCTTCGGCGCCCGGTCCGCGAACTTTCGCGGAAGCCGTCCGGTGAAGGTGTCCGGCGGCTCGACGATGTGATCGTCGACCGAGATCACCGTGTAGCGGCGTGGCGCCCGGGGCGGATCCGGCAGGAACGTGACCGAACGCTCGTCACCGGTCTGCGCGGTGGTGAAGTTCAGATTGGAAGCCAGCTCGTCGATCGATTTCACGCTTCAGCCTCCTTGCCGGGCGAGACGGCCTTCAGTGCGAAGTGGCGGCGACGCCGGTCGGCGTGTCGCCACCCCGGGTTCACACGGGACGACCCGAGATTCACCTGAGCACATCGGGGTCGGCCTTGATGGTCATCCGCGCCGCCCCGGCCCAATACACGTCGGCGGCGCGCTCGATCAGCGACCGCTGCATACCGGCCATGTCCGACCACTTCATGGCCACCGGCTCCGTGCCGGTGAGGAGCACGTCATAGGCCAGCTTGCAGACCCTCTCGATCGATGCCGCCCGGTAGACGGCCTCGGGCAGGCTGCGGCCGGTAGCTATGACACCGTGGTTGGCCAGGATCGTCAGGTTGGCGCCGCCGATGCGGGCGGCGAGCTCGGCCGCGCGCGCGGGCGTGTCGATCTCGCCGTCGTAGGCGTCGACCAGACACAGGTCGTCGAGGAAGAGCGATCCGGTTTGGTGCACCAACTCGGGCAGCCGGCCCAGCGCGGCGAGCACACAGACGTAGTACGGATGGTTGTGGATGACCACGCGGGCGTCATCCCGGACACGGTGCAGCTCGGTGTGGATGTGGATCGCAGGAGTGACGTCCCACCGACCGCGAACCACCCGGGCGTCGCCGTCCACCGCGCAGATATCGGATGCGGTGAGTTCGGCCCACCACAGGCCCCACGGATTGACGAGCATCTCCGTGTGCCCATCGAGCTGCCACGTGATGTGCCCGGCCATGTTCTCCACGAATCCGACGCCCGCGAGGTGGCGGAAAGCCACGGCAAGCGCCTGCTCGTCGGACAGCTCGACGCCGATCGGGGGAACGACCGAGGGCGCCCAGACCTCCAGGCCGCCGCGGCGTGCGTTAGGAGCGTTCATGATCTCCCTCCATTCTGGCTCGAATATCCTCGCGGAGTCGGCCTTTGGCTATCTTTTCGCCGGAAGAGCGAGGAAGGTGGTCGACGACGATGAGCCGTTCGGGTAACAGTTCCTTGGAAACGCCCAGCGCCAACAGATGTTCGACGAGTTCGGGCAGCTCGATGGTGGCCGAGTCGGCGAGTTCGGCGTAAAGGCAAACCCTTTCACCGAACACCGGATCGGGCATCGCGACCGCCGCCGCCAGGGCGATCGCGGGGTGGGTAACGACGGCGTCCTCCACCTGGCTGGCGCTGATGTTCTTGCCGCCGCGCAGGATGAAATCCGACGTTCGGCCGGTGACGCTGAGGTAGCCGTCCGCGTCGATCTCACAGATGTCACCCATGCGCATCCACCCGTCGGGGCTGAACAGCTTGTCGTGATCGGTGCCGCCGAGGTAGCCGAGGCTGGTCGCCGGGCCCCGGCACGCGGGCTGGCCCCGTCCCGTCTCGGTGACGTCCCGGTCCCCGTCGAAGAGCCGGACCGCCATTTCGGTCACGATCCGGCCCCCGGTGCGCAGCCGCCGGTCGCGGGAGTCCTCGACCGTGGTCGCGCTGAGCAGCCCGGTCTCATTAGAGCCGTAGAACTGCAAGATCTTCGCCCCGGTGAGCTCCTCGAACTCGGCCGCTGGCCGGTAGGGCAGCGCCTCCCCGCCGGCAAAGACGACCCGCAACGAACTGAGGTCGTGATCGCGGGAGCCCGGGTCGGCCATGAGCATGGTCAATTGGGTGCTGACGCAGCACAACACGCTGGGCCGGTACCGGGCGATTGCCTCGCACGCCGCTCTCGCGGTGAACCGTTCCAGGAGTACCGCGGTGGCGCCGAGATAAATCGGGGTGGTGTGGCTGGTCCAGATTCCGAAGCCGAACGGCGTGGGAATGACCGGCAAGAATATGTCGTCCGACGTCAGCAGCCCGTTGGCGACGGCCTTCTGGTGAAAGTAGTGCCAGCGATTCTGGGTGTGCACCACGCATTTGGGCAGCCCGGTTGTCCCCGAGGTGGAGTTGATCAGGAAGACATCGTCGGGACCGAGCTGCGACTCGATCGCTACCAACTTGGGCTGTACCTCGACGTCGAGCCGCAGCTGGTCCAGGATCAGCGTGGCCACGGCCGACCCGTCGGCCACCCCCGCCGCGGCACCGCCCCGCTGTTGATCGCTGATCAGGATGCGGGGCTGCGCACCGCGCAATATCGCGGCGACCTCGCGGGTGCCGGCGCGCGCGCCGATGCCCACGACGACGGCGCCGCAGCGTTCGATCGCAACGAACAGCACGTGAATGGCCGCCGAATCGCCATGCCATACCGCGACGCGGTCACCCCTGGTAACGCCGACACCGGTCAGCTGCCCAGCCAGAGCGCTTGCCGCATGGTCGAATTCGTGCCAGGTCAGTAACTTGCCCGGATAGTCGACATAGGCGGGGCGATTCGGTGACCGTTGCGCGTTACGACGGACCGCGTCCGACAGCGTTGAATCGGACCACCAGCCCGCGGCACGAAACCGCGCCGCGTCCTCGTCGGTGAATGCCGGCGAGCCCACGGCGTCCAAGCCACCGGCGCTCATGACCAAATGATAGGTAAGCTCCGCGGCCGCCAGTCGGGAACCGCCGCTACCGGAAAGGCTACGGATTCTGCGGGACGGGAGGGGGAACGGCGTGTTGCGGATCGCCGGCGACGTCCGGAGGACGGTGGTGCGGCCGGTGGCAACCGTGCAGACAGCCGCAATTGAGGCCGATAATGCAGCCGCCACCGCCCACGGGCTGGACCGGCAGGGCGCCGCGGGGGGCCGGCGGGGGCGGCTCCGACGTCAGGCTGGACGGAGCGGCGTGAGCCGTGGCTGCCGTTGCGAACAGCGGCGACCCCCCGAAAGCCAAGACAAGCGCGGCCGCACAGGCGCACAGCCGGGCAGCTGTCCTAACTCTGGGAATCGTCATACTGCGACTTTAGTTTCCCGCCTCGAGGGGCGCACCCATCCGCGCCGAACTCCGAGAAGACTCCAAGACGTCCACGAGGATCTTCCCAGCAGGGGTCGCGGCGCATAAAACCCGGCTTTCCGGGCAGACCCGGTATTGGGATCGGTAGCGGTCCAGCCGGTTTGCACTTGCCCCACCAGCGCTGCGTACTGCGGCGAACTTCCCGGAGGTGTACGCGATGAAAACCAAGGTCGTCGTGGTGGTGGCCGGCGGGATGGTCGCCGTCCTGTTGCTATGGCGCTATGTCGCGCTGAGCCGAGCCGGCATGCCATTGGGGTGGATGCTCTACCTCGGGCTGCCGATCACGGCCGTCGGCCTGCTGTTCGCGCTGCGCCTGGCCAGCCTCGGCGCGGGGTGGAGCATCAAGCCGGACGCCCCGCAACCCACCGCCGGGCCAGCCCTTCCGCCGTCCGGACCGTCGCTTGCCGAGCGCCTCAGGGAACTCGACCTGCAGGCCGAGGGCGCCATCTCCGACACCGAGTACTGCGCGCGGCGCCTACGCCTGCTCTCCGGCAGGCAGGTCAGGCCCGGCCGCGACGTCGTCTAACGCGGCCACGAGGTGGGCAAGATCGCGTCGGCGACGTTCAACCGCGACGCGGATGGCATAGAGCCCGGCGCTGACCGCGAACATCGCGGCGGTCAACAGCAGCCACCGACCCAAAAACGGGTCCTGGTTCTGACCGGTCGCGGCGACGTACGTGGGGGCTCCCTGTTTGATGATGCCGGGAAGGAACACCAGCAGCGTCAAACCCGCGCCCAGCGCGGGAACCCGGAGGTAGTTCAGGACCGGAACCCGCGGGTGGGCGCGCACCGGTGGGGGCGGGACACGGGTTCGCGACAGCAACGAGTCGAGGAACGCGTAAACGGGAAACAGCACCAGGTCGTGCGCGATGACGGCCGCGGCGAACCACACGATGATCGACTGCCACCACACCTGCGGGTTCCACAGCGTGACCGGTTTGAAGGTGGCCAGCACGTAGCCGAACAGCGCGAATCCGGCGACCAGGGTCAGCAGATGCAGCGGGTGCGATCCATACAGCCGGCCGAAACCCGTTAGCGCGCTACGCATTTGCACTCGTCCGGAAGTCAATGGAGGCCACCCACTTGGTGTTGTGCACGCCGGGCATTGCGGGCACGATGATCCGCGCGGGAAAGCCGTGATCCGGCGACAGGTCGGTGCCGTTGACGCGCAGCGCCAGCAACGCGTCGGGGTACAACACCTGGTTTCCCTGCAGCGTGGCACTGCCGAAGGGGCCGGAGCGCTCCAGCGACGACACCCGCGCCGACTGCGGCACCGGCACGCCGGCCAGGCGAGCCAGCTCCGCCAGCCGTACCCCCGTCCAGGTCTGGGTCGTCGACCAGCCTTCCACGCAGGCGATCGGCAGCACCGCGGTGTGCTGCGGCATCGCCAGCAGCGTGGCGCGGTCCAGGACCACCGGTCGGGGGCCGCCGCGCACCATGAGCCGCCACCGTTCCCCGGTGTCCGCGGGGGAAATGCCGGCCGCTGCGGCGGTCCGGTTGACCTCGAAGTCGGTGGGACCGTTCCCGCGGGTGCGTCCCCGGGGCAGCAGCAGGGCGGCCGGACGGGTGAAGCCGCCCAGCGTCTGGCCCGCGGTGAGGACCGCCAGGAACAGCGCTCCCCCACCCACGAGCGACAGCGCGCCGCGGCGGCTCATCGTCGCGGCGCCGGGGTTGGCCGCGACCAGGCCGTCGGGCTCCCAGGGCTGCGCGCGGGTGTCGGTACGCCCGGTGCGCAGCACCTCGCGCAGCGACATCGAACGCAGACCGGACCACATGCGCGGCATCTTGATTGCGACGTGCATGACGAATCCGGCGATAAACACCCAGGCACCGAAGTAGTGCGCCGTGTAGAAGCTGAACCCGAAGATGTAGTCATATTGGATGTTCAGCACGCCGGTCACGATTTCGAACAGTACGCCGCCGACCAGCATCAGCAGCGAAACCCGTTCCAGCAGTTGGGCAATGGACCGGGCCGGCGGCCACGCGAACAGCCGGGGAATCACCGACCACAGCTTGGCCAGCACCACGGGGATCAGCACCAGCCCGAGTCCCACGTGAAGTCCCTGGGTCAGCCGATACAACCACGACGGGGTGGTGGGCCAATCGAACGTCGGTAGCTTGAGCCATCCGACATCGCCGGGGATGGCCTGACCGAACCGCGGTCCATAGGCGATGTAGGACAGCAGGCCGGTGATGACGACGATCGGCAGCGTCACCAACAGCACCGAGCCGAATACCGACGTCAGCCACGGCCCCCGCAGCGGGCTGCGCCATCGCTGGGCCCGCCCGACACCGGGCGGCGGATGCTTGTCCAGCGTGCGCCACAGCCCCGCGGGATAGCCGTAGTCGGCCCCGTCGCTGGTCGGCTCGATGTCGTTGCCCGGATCAGGGATGCGCTGCACCATCGATGATCATCCACGACCGGGCGAGGAAAATCGTTCATATCTGAGGATCCGCGCGAGGATCCGCGCCGAGTGTGGGCCCTAATCGCGAAAACCGCCAGTCGAATTCGTCCACACGGCCCACGCTCGGCGGCAGCGCCTCCGGTGCTCGTCAGTCCTCGCCCCGAGGCGGCGGCTGCACCTCGACGCCGCCGTACTCGTGCTCCGGGCCCGAGACCGGGTGTTCGGCCGGAACACGCTCGCGGAACCGGGTGCCCTCGCTGGGCCGCTCCCGCACCGACCGGCCGTCCTGGCCGCGGTATGGCCCGGGCTTGGGCCGCGGCTTGCCGCCGGGGAACGCCAACCGGAAGATGCTGCGGTGCACCATGAGCCACTGCTTGGAAAAGCGGCCGGAGTTGTAGGGCAGCTCGTAGCGCTCGCAGATGTCCTTGATCTTCGGTGCGATCTCCGAATACCGGCTGCTGGGCATGTCGGGGTACAGGTGGTGCTCCACTTGGTAACCCAGGTTGCCGCTGATGATGTGGAACAGCGGGCCGCCCTCGATGTTCGCGGCGCCGACTAACTGGCGCAGATACCAGCCGCCGCGTGTTTCGTTCTCCACCTCTTCCGGGGTGAAGGTGTAGGTCTGATCGGGAAAGTGACCGCAGAAGATGATGGCGTGCGCCCACACGTTGCGGATGACGTTGGCCAGGGCGTCGGCACCCAGGGTCCGCAGGTAGGTGCTTTCCACGCCGGGCAGGGTTTTGTCGAGGAAGGTGGCCGCGGCGCCGAGGCGGCCCCTGTTCGACACCCTCCGCAGCGTCCTGCCCAGGCGGGATTCGGCGGGCTGTTGGATCCGGCCCCGCAGGGCGAGCTGGACAAGCCCGAAGGCGCCGGCGCTGATCAGCGGCCAGCCGAGGTAGTCCTTGATGACCTGCGCGCGGGCCTTTACACCGATGCCCTTAAGATCCTCCCGCACCTCAGACCATGGCTTCTCGTGCCTGCGGATGGCGTCGATGTCCATATCGTGTACGGCCACACCCCATTCGAACAGGATCGTGAGCAGCAAATTGTAAAGCGGCTGGAACAAATATCGCGGAGCCCACTTTTGATTCGGGTCGATCCGCATGATCTCGTAGCCGAGGTCCTTGTCCTTGCCCAGAATATTGGTGAACGTGTGATGGATGTAGTTGTGCGAGTGCTTCCACGCCTCGGCGGTCGATGCGGTATCCCAGTCCCAGACCGAAGAATGGATATCGGGGTCGTTCATCCAATCCCATTGGCCGTGCATGACGTTATGGCCGATTTCCATGTTCTCCAGGATCTTGGCCATACCCAGACACGCCGTACCGAGGACCCACGCGGTTTTGGACCGCGATGCCAGCAATAGCACCCGGCCGGCCACGACGATCTGTCGCTGTACCGAAATGACCGTTTTGATGTAGCGGCGGTCCCGTTCGCCGAGATCGGCGAACACCTCGTCATGAATCGCGTCGAGTTCCTTCGCGAGCTTTTCCAATTCTTGTTCGCCCAAGCGGGTGAGCGGGTTTGTCCCGTCCCTTTGCACGGCAGTTGTCACCAGCCGCTCCTTTCATCACAATTCAAGTTCCACGTCGCCTTCGGCGGTATTGATGCAGATCCGGACGTCCTGTTCGGTAGGTTCGATCACTTCACCTGAGCGCAGGTCACGCAGCTTGCCCGACTTCAGCGTCCCGACACAGGTATGGCAGATTCCGATTCGACAGCCGTAGGCGAGGTTGAGGCCGGCCCGTTCCCCGGCCTCGAGAATCGATGTGCGGCCGTCACATTCGACGGTCTTGTCGCTGTCGAGGAAGGACACTTGGCCGCCCTCCCCGGCGTTGGCGTCGCCGCCGATCTTGGGCTGGAATCGCTCGAAGTGCAGGCGGTCCCGATCGCCGTGGCTTTCCCAGTGCTCGATCAGCGCGTCGAGCATGTCACCCGGACCCGAGCAGAACGCCTCGCGGTCGCGCCAGTCCGGGCACACTTCGTCCAGGTCACTCGGGGCGAGCCGGCCACGCTCGGAGGTGAGGCGCAACTCCACCCGCATGCCCCCGTGGCGGCCGTCCAGGTCATCGAGCACCGACAAGAACATGACCTGCTCGCGGGTGCGTGCGGAGTGGATGACCACCACATCGCCCAGTTCGTCGCGATGATCGAGACTGCGCAGCATGCTGATGATCGGCGTGATGCCGCTGCCCGCGCTGATGAACAGCATCTTGGCCGGGAACGGCTCGGGCAGCGTGAACACGCCTTCGATCTCGCCGAGCCGCACCAAGTCCCCGGGCTGAATTTTCTGCACCAGATACGGCGACACGACGCCGCCGTCCACCCTCTTGGGTGTCACGCTGATCAGTCCGTCCTCC
Source organism: uncultured Actinomycetota bacterium (assembly GCA_963800315.1). Taxonomy (GTDB): domain Bacteria; phylum Actinomycetota; class Actinomycetes; order Mycobacteriales; family Mycobacteriaceae; genus Mycobacterium. The sequence goes on along the minus strand of CAWDAS010000013.1, from coordinate 319,421 downwards.
GGTGCGGGATCCGACGTCAGCGAATAGGCACGCCAGTGGTAGACGCCGTCGATGACCAGGCCGAGCCGGACATACTGGCCGGGTTTGTGACCAGGCCATTCATACCCGGGCCGGATCAGGACGCTCGCCGCTTCCGAGCCCTGCGGCTCGACTCGCTCGACCCTCCCGCGCAGTTCCTTGGTGGTCCACAGCGGATTGATCATTTCCAGGTAATCGTCCGGCTGTAGCGGACTGAACAATCGCCGCACGGCGCGCAGGAGCAGCCGACGCCCGCGGGGGACGTGTGGCTGAGCGCCGCGTTCGGCCATGTCGCGAGAGTACACAGATGTGCACTCACTTTAAACATCGGATTGAATCTTGTTGTAGCTCAACGTTAGACAGACGCAAAGTGGGCGCACTAGGCACGCATAGCCGTTCACTACTGCGGGGTGGGATCTGGTGTTGAGCTGGTGCTATGCGTACGTCTGACGTGCCCATCGGGCGAACCGCCCAAACATTGGTCTGAACCCGCTCCCCCGCCGGTCCGCGAAGTGAACACGTCGCTGCGCAACGCGTGCGGGCCAGTGTGACGCCTATTGTCGGTATGTGCTGGTCGGCTTCTTACTCGCGCTGGGCTGCTCGGTCTGTTACGGAACGGCGTCCGTGTGGCAAGCGGCGGCGACGCGATCGGTGGAAGCCGGCAGCGGCTCCGGTGTCGACACCGTGTTGCTGGCGCGCGCCGCCCGGCAGTGGCGCTATCTCGCCGGTGTCGGCCTGGACGGCCTCGGTTTTCTGCTGCAAGTGGCCGCGCTGCGCCTGGTACCGATCTATGTTGTCGCCGCGGCGTTGGCTGCCTCGATCGCAGTCACCGGCATCGTGGCCGCATGGGTGCTGTCGACGCGGCTGTCGCCGGCCGAATGGACGGCCGTGGGCGTTGTCTGCGTCAGCCTCGTGGTGCTCGCTCTCGCCGCCGGGCCCGCGCACTTCCGACATGCCCCGGCCGGACTCGGTTGGGCGCTGTGGGGCGTGGTGGCCGCGATATTCATCGCCGGTGCCGCCGCAGGTCGACTGCCCGACCGCCCGCGCGCGCTCGCGCTGGGCTTGGCCGCCGGAAGCGGCTTCGGGGTCATCGAGGTCGGCGTGCGCCTGATCGACGTGCTCGATCCCACCAAACGCTCCTTCTACACCAACCCGGCGCTGTACGCGGCGGCCGCGGGTGGGGCCGCGGGATTTCTGTTGCTGACCTCCGCCCTCCATCGCGGATCGGTGACCACGGCCGTCGCCGGGATGGTAGTCGGTGAAACGATCGCGCCCGCGCTCGTCGGAGTGGTGTGGCTGGGCGACCGGGCGCGCGACGGCCTGGGCTGGATGGTCATCGTGGGATTTGCCGTAGCGGTGTCCGGAACGCTCGTACTGGCGCGGTTCGGTGAAGCGCCCGCGCCGGCCCTTGAACCGGACCAAGCCCGCCCCTGAACCGGCCAAGTCGTCACCCGGCCGGGCGGTAGGTAGTTCCCCGTGCGGGCCGCGTCCACAACACACCGCCCTGTGCGCTGGCGCCGGCGGTCATCAGCGCACGCTTGAGGATCTTGTTGGTCGCGGTCGTCGGCAGGTCGTCGTTGATGCGCACGTACCGCGGCCACGCCTTCGGCGACAGGTCGGGTTGGGTGGCCAGGAACTTCTCGAACTCGGCGGGTTCCAACCGGGCACCGTCGCGCAGCACCAGCGCGGCCATCACCTGGTCACCCACCTGGTCGTCGGGCACCGCATAGACCGCCACCTGGCTGAGCTCGGGCAACCGCTCGAGGATGCGCTCGATGGGCGCCGCGGCCAGGTTCTCGCCGTCCACCCGCATCCAATCCGCGGTCCGGCCGGCGAGGTAGATCCAGCCGTCGGCGTCGCGGTAGGCCAAGTCGCCGGACCAGTACATCCCGTGCCGCATGCGCTCGGCGGTGGCGGCCGGATCGTTGTAGTAGCCGGCGAACGGCCCCGCGCCCTGGGTGTTGACCAGCTCGCCGACCGCCTCGTCGAAGTTGGTGATTGCGCCGTGCTCGTCGAATTCCGCGACGGCACATTCGGTGAGGGTCGCCGAGTTGTAGATGCTCACACCGGGATACGGCCTGCCGATCGAGCCGGGCGGGGTGCCGTCCTCGCGGACGACGATCACCGCGAACTCGCTGGAGCCGAAGCTGTCCACCACCCGGCAGCCGAAACGCCGCGCGAACTCGGCGATGTCGCGATCGGTCGCCTCGTTGCCGAATGCCACCCGCAAAGTCGTGTCGGCGTCGTCGGGGCGCTCGGGGGTGGACAAGAGCAACGCGAGCGGCTTGCCGACGTAGTTCATGTACGTCACCCGGTAGCGGCGCACGTCGTCGAGGAAGCGTGACGGTGAGAACCGGACCGGGACCATGGTGGCGCCGCTGCCGATGCCGACCGCCCACCCGGCGGCGACGCCGTTGGAGTGAAACAGCGGCATCGACAGATAGCAGACGTCGCCGGCGGTGACGCCGTACTGGAAGATCAGGCTGGCCCCGCACATGATCGCCATCCCGTGCGCGAACCGAACCGCCTTGGGATTACCGCTGGTGCCGGAGGTGAAGATCATCATCAGGGTGTCGGTGGCGGTGACCTCGCGGTGGGGCACCAGGGATGGTGCCGCGGCGACCGCCTTGGCGTAGCGCTTCCCGGTCACCTCGATCACCTGGATCCCGGCGAGGTCCAGGCCGTCCAGCAGGGGCAGGTGCTCGCGGTCGACGAGCAGGATCTGGCAGTCGGAGCGCCGGATGTCGGCCAGCAGGCCCTCCCCGCGCCGGGTGGTGTTGATGCCGCACAAGACGTAGCCGCCCAGCGCGGCGGCCGCCATCGCACGCAGCATCGCCGGGGAGTTGGGCAGCACGGCGCCGACGTGCAGGGGCCGCGCCGCATCGGCGAGGGCGATCAGCGCGGCGGCCTCCGCTTCGGCCTCGGCGAGGTGTTCGCGCCACGTCCAGATCCGGTCGTCGCGGACGACGGCGGGGGTGTCGTCGTGCCGGCGCTGCCGCAGTAGCTGTTGAACTGTTTCCGGCACCGCTGTCACTTTCCTGACTGGCTGATGGTCGTCAGCACCAGGCCGGCGTACTGCTGGCGCGCCACCTCGTCGCAGTGGCGCCGGTAGGCGCCGAATCCCCCGGCGTAGGGCATGAACGTTCGTTTCTTGCCCTCGATGTTGGCACCCAGGTACCACGACGACGCCGCTTTCGGGAACAAGGTCCGATCGGCGGCGTGCGTGACGTGCTCGGTCCAGGCCTCGGCGGCATCGCGGCGCGGTTCGACCTCGCTCACCCCGCACCGGCGGGCCGTCTCGATCAGCTCGGTGACCCAGTCGATCTGCACCTCGGCGTGCAACACCATGTTGGCCAGCACCGACGGGCTGCCCGGGCCGCTGATGGTGAACAGGTTCGGCAGGCCCGGCACCATCAGGCCGAGGAAGGTCACCGGGCCGTCGGCCCAGATCTCACGCAGCCGCGTTCCCCTGGGGCCCACCGGGTCGATGCGGGTCAGCGCGCCGGTCAGCGCGTCGAAGCCGGTCGCGAAGATCAGCACATCGCAGGGATACGTCGCGTCGCTGGTGCGGACCCCCGCGGCGGTGATCGCCTCGATGGGTTCACGGCGCAGGTTCACCAGCCGGACGTTGTCGCGGTTGAAGGTGGCGTAATAACCTGCGTCGGTGCAGATCCGCTTCGTCCCGATCGGGTGATCGACCGGGATGAGGTCGGCGGCGACGACGGGATCGGCGACGATTTCCCGGATCCGCTCCTCGGCGAACTCCCGGGCGATGTCGTTGGCGGCCAGGTTGGCGTTCTGATCGGGGAACGTCTTCGCGAACAGGACCCCGCCCTCGCGCCAGCGTTGCCACAAGGCCGTGACGCGTTCCTCCGGTTCGGTGTCGACGGCGTTCTTGTGATACGTGCCGTGCGGCGTGCCCGCGGACGCGTAAGCCGCGGCCCGGCGTCGCTCGGGGTACCGCTCCTGGATCTGCCGCTGTTCCTCCGCCGACCATGGGCGGTTGGGCATGGGGATGCTGTAGTTCGCCGAGCGCTGAAAGACCACCAGCCGCTCGGCGTGCGCGGCGATGATCGGAACCGCTTGAATGCCAGAGGAACCCGTACCGATCACGCCCACCCGCTTGCCGCGCAGGTCCGGATCCGTTCGGGGCCAGGCGGCGGTGAAGTAGACGTCTCCGCCGAACTCGTCGATACCGCGGATGTCCGGCCGGTTCACCGCCGATAGGCAACCCGTCGCGCACACCAGGAATTGCGCGGCGTGCGTCCGGCCCGCGCTGGTGCGGACCTGCCAGCGACCCCGCTCGAAGACCGCGCCGACGACGTCGACACCGAATCGGTAGTGGCGTCGCAGATCGAACCGGTCTGCGACGTGGCACAGGTAGGCCAGGATCTCCGGCTGGGCGGCGAAGCGCTCGCTCCAGGTCCAGCTGCGCTGCAGCGTTTCGTCGAATGAGTAGGAGTAGTCGACACTTTCCACATCGCAGCGGGCGCCGGGATAGCGGTTCCAGTACCAGGTGCCGCCCACCTCGGGGGCCGCCTCGATGCCGAGCACCGAGAGGCCGGCCGACGCGGCCCGGTGCACGGCGTAGAGCCCGGCGAACCCCGCGCCGATAACGATCACGTCGGTGACGTCGGTGGCGTCGGTCATCTGGACCCGCAGCGCGCCGGGTGCAGCAGTGCCTGCAGGTCGGCGCAGATCAGCTCGCGCGCCGACGCCGCCGCAGGAAAGGACTGAATGGTCATGAAGCCGTGGAACAAACCCGGAAAGTCGCGGTGCACCACCGCAACCCCCGCGCTGGCCAACCGGCGGGCATAGTCGCAGCCCTCGCTGTGCAGTGGATCGAGGCCGGCGGTGACGAGCACCGCGGGCGGCAGCCCGGCATGCGAGTCCGCGCGGGCCGGGGCCACCAGATAGGCGGGCGCGCAGGGATTTCCATCACCCAGGTAGAGGTCCCAGTACCACTGCATCGCGGCACGGGTGTTGAAGCACCCGGTGGCGTAGCGGCGGTAGCTGTCGGTATCGAACGAGGGGTCGATGGCCGGGTAGAGCAACACCTGCGCGACGGGGCAGGCGACTCCTCGCTCGCGACACAGGATGGCGGTGACCGCGGCGAGGTTGCCGCCGGCGCTGTCGCCGGCGACGGCGGTCCGGGTCGGGTCGATGCCGAGCTCGGCGGCGTGGTCCACCACCCAGCGGAATGCCGCGAAGGCGTCCAGTGCGGCCGCGGGTGCCCGGTGTTCGGGGGCGAGGCGATAGCCGACCGACACGACGACGGCTTGGCTGCCGCGGGCCAGCGCGCGGCAGAAGCCGTCATGGGATTCGATGTCGCAGAACACGAATCCCCCGCCGTGGTAGAACACGACGCCGGGGCGGTTCCCGCCCGGCTCCCCGTGCGGGTAGTAGATCCGCGCCGGGATGGGACCGGCGGCGCCCGCAACGGAATGCTCGGTCGTGCTGCGCACGTCGTCGATGTTGGTGACGGGCACGCGCCGCTCCGCGACGGCGGCGCGGGCCTCCGCGGCGGTCATGGTCTCGACGGCGGGAAACCCGGCGTTCAACTCGCGCAACATCGCCCGCACACCGCCGTCAATGCCGTCGTCCATGTCCGCCTCTCATGCCGGCCGGTACTTCAGCAAGGTGATCCCGTCTTCGGGCAGATCGTAGAACACCGGCTCGACCCGCATACCGATCCGGACGTCGCCCGGGTCGACGCCGACCAATTCGGTGCTGATCCGTGGCCCGGCGTCCCACTGCACCACCGCGAGCAGCTGCGGCACCGCGTCGGTCCACGGCGGGCCGGTGGGCCGGCGGGCGACCGTGAACGTGTACAGCGTTCCCGCACCGTCGATTTCGCGCCATTCCAGGTCGTCGGCCAGTGTTCCGGGCGCGAGGGTGCGCGGATAGAACACGTAGCGCCGCAGGGACGGCGAGTACTGCACGACGATGCGGTGCCGTGTCAGGCCGTCCCAGAACGGCCGCGACACGGGTGTCGGCTCGGGAAGGGGGTGCGCGATCATGGCTAGTCGCCCTGCACCAGCAGCGCCACCTGCTCGCTCATGATGCCGCCGGTGCCGGTGACGAACGCGGTGTGGCAGTCGCGCACTTGCGCGTCACCGGCCCGGCCCATGACTTGCCGTGCGCCGTCGACGACGTGGTGCATGCCCCCGGCCATGCCGGCCTGGCCGAAGGACAGCTGACCGCCCGCGGTGTTGAGCGGAAAGTCACCGCGGTGGGTCAGGTCATGTTCGGTGATCCACTTCATGGCTTCGCCTTTGGCGCAGAAACCGGCGTCTTCCAGGCTCATCAGCACCGTGATGGTGTAGCAATCGTAGATCGACGCGACGTCGACGTCGGATCGGCCCAGCCCGGCCATCGCGAAGGCTTTCTCGGCGGCGCGCGCGATCGGCGTGCGCAGCAGGTCCTCGGCATAGGTCGGGGTCTTGAAGGCGATGTGTTCGCCGAAGCCCTTGACCCACACCGGGCGGTGGCGACCGCGCCGTGCGATATCGGCGTTGGCGATCAAGACGCCCGCTCCCCCGTGTACCCGCATCACGGTTTCCAGCATGTGGATCGGGTCGGCGATCATCGGGCTGGCGAGGACGTCGTCCGTCGTGATCGGGGTGCCGTGGAAGATCGCGCCCGGATGCGCGCACGCGTTGGTGCGTTGGTCGACCGCGATTTTGGCGACCGCGGCGGCGTCGTAGCTGAACTCTGCCGCGTACCGCTGCGCGATCTGCGCGTACGGCGCGTTCTGGCCGACGTTCCCGTAGGGGATTTCGAACTCGGCTTGCGGCGACCCGTAGTTGCTCGACGATGCCCCATACCAATTCGGGTCCGGCGCGGGCCTGCGCTGGGATAGTGGCTGCGCCCCCGACCCGGGCACCACGGCCAGGGCCGCGTCGCAGATGCCGAGCTCGACGGCGGCCGCGGCCCGCCAGACCATTCCCGCCGACGTGGCCCCGCCGAGGTCGACGCGCTCACCGAAATCCAGCGGTAGGCCCAGGTATTCGCACAGCGTGGCCGGCGCGAACATCGCGGACTCGGCGACGCCGTGGGTCAGCAGGCCGTTGACGCGGCCGGGATCGACGCCGGCGTCCTCGATCACCATCTTGGCCAGCCGCGCGTACTGGTCGAGGGTGAACAGCGGCGGCCCGGTCGGACGTCGTTCGGCGCGCAACTCGGCGATGCCGATGATTGCCGCTTCGCCGCGCAGCCCAGTCACGACGGCGATCCGCGCCGGGGCAGTTCGACCGTTGCCGTTCCGGGCATCAGCACGGTGGCGTCGCGGCGGCCGGCGATGTCAAGATCCACCAGCCCGGCGCCCCGTCCGGTGAGGCGTTTGCCGGTGACTTCCCCACCGAAGCTGAGCGATTCGCCCGGATACGCGGTGGCCCGGTTCTGCACCGAGAAGGACACCAGGCGTCCGCGTCCGCCGATCCAGTCCCCGATGGCCCGGGCCAGCAGCGCGGCCTGCAGCGGGCCCTGCACCAGCACGTCGTCGTAGCCCTCCACCGTGCGGGCCCACTCCTTGTCGTAATGGATGCGGTGTCCGTTGTAGGTGGCGGCGCTGAAGAAGAACATCTGCGTCTCGTCGACGGTGACGGTCAGCGGGGGCATCTGCTGCCCCACCGCGACGTCTTCGAAGAAGGGCTGATAGAACACCTGCTGATCGGTCATGGCGCTCCTAGGGGCGGGCGATCATCGACGTCGACGCTTCGGTAAGCAGCTCGCGGTGCTGATTGCGGTACACGGTGTGCCAGGTGACCAGAACGAATTTGCCTGAGCGGCCGTCTTTTTCCACGATCGACTCGATGGTGCGCACCATTTCGATGTCGTCGCGGTGATAGGCCGGCAAGTGGAAGGTGAAGCTCTCCCCGCCGGCCATCCGCTTGGGGGCACGCGGAAACGCGAGGCCGCCCGAGACCGCGCCCGAGGAGCCGTCGGGCCGCAGCCCCTCGAGGTGGCTAACGCCGAGCACGGCGTACTGCAGGTACAACGGGGGGCACATGATGTCGCGAAAGCCGTTGGCCCGGGCGTAGTCCGGGTCGAACCATAACGGGTTGTGGTCGCCGACCGCCGCCGCCCATCGTTGCCAGTCGCGCCGGTTCACCTCGCCGGTCGCGGTCGCGGCGACGGTGCCCACTCGCGACGCGGACTCGGCGTCGATCAGGGTGTCATCGTTCATTCGGGCTCACCGGCCCTCCTCTTCGGTCATGCATTCCTCCAGCCAGGATGCGGCGACGTCGGCTCCGCCACCCAGCGTGGAGCCCAGCCTCGCCCGCTCGGTCCACAGGTGCAGGTCGGTCTCGGTCACGTAGCCCATCCCGCCGTGCAACTGGTGGGCGTCGAGGGTGATCAGCCTGGCCGCGGTCACCGCGTGCATGCGTGCGATGGCCGTTTCCCGGGTCGCCGGGTGGCCGCGCCCGATCCAGAACACCGCCGCGTGCGCGGCCAATCGCGCCGCGGCCAGGGCGATGTGCATGTTGGCGACCAGATGCTGGGCCGCCTGAAACGACGCGATTGGCCGACCGAATTGGTGGCGCAGCTTGGTGTAGTCGACGGTCCGGTCCACCACGGCCTGCCCGATGCCCACCAGGTCCACCGACCCCAACGCCACCGCCGTGTTGGCCACCCGGCGCAGCGCCGGCTCGGCCACCCCGGAAGGATGGTCGTCGAGCAGCGCCTCGGCGGCGACGGCGACGTCGTCGAAGCGCACCGTGGACGCCCGATGCCCGCCCGCCATGGCGAGGGGCTCCATCGTCACGCCGGTGGCGTAGCAGCCGACGACGAAGACCAGCGTCCGCTCGGCCGCGGCAGCGGAAACCACCATGACATCGGCGACGTCGGCGTCGGCGACGTAGTCGGCGGTTCCGCTCAGCCGCCAGCCGCCGGCGACGGGCTCCGCCCGCAGCACGGCCGAAACCACGGCGGCGTCCCGGGCACTCCCCAAGGCCGTGGTGCCGCGCACGCTTCCGCTTGCCAAGGGCGGCAACCACACGGTCTTGGCGTGCGCGGAGCCGAGCTGGTCGATCGCCAGCGCGGCTTGGACGCTGCTGTGCACCGTCGTCGGGCACAGGGCCCGGCCGGCTTCGGTGTAGAACACGGCGAGATCGTCGAGGGAGCCGCCGGAGCCGCCGTACTCCTCGGCAATGGCGAGCCCGAACACGCCGGCGTCGGCCAGCGCCTTCCACAGCATCGGGGTGCCCCGATCGGCGCCGGGTTCGCCCAGGGCGCGCACCAGACCCACCGGGCACTCCGCCTCCAGCAGGGCGCGCAATGACGAGGCGAACTCGCGCTGCTCAGCGGTTGGTATAGCTCTCATCGACTTCCGTCAGCGTCCATACGAAGGCATGCCGTGGCCCCGCTGGGCGATGATGTCACGCAGGACCTCGTTGGTCCCGCCGCCGAAACGCATCAACGGGGCCGCCCGGTACAGCCGCTCGAACTTGCCGGTGAGCGGCGCCTGTGGGCTGCGATGTGCCAACAAGCCGTCCGGGCCGAGCAGGTCGAGCGCCAGGTCGGCGATGCGCTGGCGCAGCTCACTGGTGAAGACCTTCTCGACGCTGACTTCCACGGTGGGGATGACGCCGCTGTCCAGAATCGACGCGGCCTCGTAGCCCATCAGCGTGGCCACCGCCACGTCGGCCTCGGCCTGCACCAGCCGGCGCCGGAGCGCGGCGCTGTCGGCCGGCACCGTGCCGTCACGGCGCGGCCGGACTGCGAGTTCACGCAACTCCACCACGGCGCGACGAAGATCGCCCGGGTTGGTCAACGCGCCACGTTCGAGATCCAGCGCGCCCGTGATGTATGTCCAGCCGCGGTTGACCTCGCCCACCAGATTGGTGACCGGCACCCGCACGTCGCGAAAGTGCACCTCGTTGGTGCGGTAGCCCGACCAGGCGTACAGCGGGCGGATCTCGACGCCGGGGCTGTCGATCGGAACGATGATGACGGAAATGCCGCGGTGGCGAACGGCGTCCGGATCGGTACGCACGCAGAGCCATTCGTGGGTGGCGCGCTGGGCACCGCTGTTCCAGATCTTGGTGCCGTTGATCACCCACTCCTGGCCATCCCGGGTCGCACTGGTACGCAGGTTGGCCAAATCGGTTCCGGCGTCGGGCTCGGAATAGCCGACGGCGCAGATCATCTGCCCCCTGGCGATCGGGGGCAGCCATTCGATTTTGTTCTTTTCGGTGCCGTGCCGCATGATCATCGGCGCCACCGACGTCACGGTCAGGTCGGGTCCGGGCACGCCCCAATATTCGAATTCGCTCATCAGCAGATGCAGGTGCGTGGCGCCCAGGTCTCCGTCGCCTGAAAGGCCGCCATACTCGCGTGGCCAGTTCAGCCCGAACCAGCCTTTTGCCCCGATCTTGCGGCGAAAGCGCGCCACCTCGCCGTCGGGAAGCTCGAGGTCGTGCGCGGCGAGTTCCGCCTTGAGCTCTTCGGTGACGTTGTCGTGGAGGAACTCGCGGACCTCGGTCAGCCACGCGCGCTGACCGGCGTCGAGTTCAAAGTCCATTACGTCGTACCTCACCTTTCACCGGGCAGCGTCAGCGTAACCCGATGGCGAAACTGCGCATGGGTTTTCGCGCCCACGCTGCGCGCGGCGCATTCGTTGACACCCGTCATTGACGGTCGCCAGTGAAACGGGGTACGTTTGCTGCCGTGCCTTCGACGTCGTCTCCCCCGGCAGCTGCCGCACCGGTCGCCAGCGCGAGAGAGGCGCAACGGCTTCAGACGCGGACGCGCCTGTTCGACGCCGCGGTGGCCGAGATCGGCCGATCGGGTTTGGCCGGCACCGACGTCGCGGCGATCGCGGCGGCCGTCGGCGTGGCGCGGGGGACGTTCTATTTCCACTTCCCCACCAAGGAGCATGTGCTCATCGAATTGGAACGCGCCGAGGAGGACAGGATCGTCGCGAAACTCGGCGCCAAGGCCGCCGGGTCCGCCGATTTGCTGTCGCTGCTCAAGCGTCTGGTGCGCGAGGTACTCGATGCGGAGCAGCGGTTGGGTCCGGTGGTTTTCCGGGACATGCTCGGCCTGCACTTCTCCGCGACCAGGCCCGTCGAAAACGAGTTGGCCGAGCACCCCCTGGCCGGGTTCGTCATCACCGCGATCATCCAAGCCCAGGCCGCACAACGGGTCTCCGGGGACGCCGACGCGGGACAACTCGGGGTGATCTTCTTGACCGGGCTGTTCGCGTTGCTGGCCACCGGCACCACCGCGCCCCGGGCCCGGGCGGCGCTACTCGACCGATATGTGAAGACGATCGTCGGAGGAATGGAGAAACCATGAGCGGCACCGGCATCGAGGGCTACCGCGACTACCTGACGCAGCGCGATGGCGTTGCCGACCTGCTGCACCGCCGGCTGGCCAATCGCGAGGAATTTTTCGAGTCGTTGGGGGCTGATCCGGTCCGCTCGGACCATTCCATCGATCGGCACGTGTTCATGCATAATCTGCGCCGCCGCCGGCCCCAGCCGGGGCTGCCCCCCGAGATGCTGTTCTTACTGGCCACCGCGAAGCTGAATCAAGCGGAACGATTCGGCGTGGACTTGGGCGATACCTACGGGCGCATCGGCGGCGAGGACCAGCCGCCCGAGCGGGTGTATCTCGCGCTCGAGGAGCACTATCACACCCGGTTGCTGGCGTACGTCCTGGACATATTCGGGCTCCCGTTCCAGGTGGTGGTGCCACCGTTCGTGATGCGCCAGTTCGTCAAGATGGAGGTGTTCCTGCCCGAACGGTTCGGTTTCCTGTTCGTCGGTGCGGCCGAAATGGCGGGCTGCATCATGTTCGACGAGCTGCGCCGCATCGGCGCCGAGTTGTTCGCCGACGAACCGGACGTCGCCGCACGGATTGAGCTGCTCTACACCGAGATCCTCACCGACGAGCTGGGCCACGTCGGTTACTGCGCGGCGCGCTGCACCCGTGCGGAGCGGGCGCTGATGCGGCGGCTTTACCCGCTTTTCGGACGACTGTTTGCCCGCCAGACCGCCGAGATCCGCCTTCTCACCGACCCCGCGAAACTTCGCGCCCGGCTGGATCAGCCGTTTGATGTCGAAGCGCTGGCCGCTGGCGTGTCGAACCAAACGTTTGTGGCGGCGCACCCGTGATCGAATCGCGCCGCAAACCGGATGACGGCTGCGTCCACTCTCGGCCGCCGCACTCGACCACGCTGGTGAGCTGAGAGGGTGGCCGGCGGGCTCACCTAGACGACGTCGGTTTCGAAGACCCGTCACCGCGGTAATGCTGGTCAGGTACTGCTCTACAACTCGTACCGTTTACCACCAACCGCAGGAGACCAACCGTGAGTGACGCATCTGATTTCGGCACGTTCGGCCGGTTCGTCGAAACACCAGTCGATGCAATGTCACCGGAGGTGCGCGAGGCCTACGAGTTCACCCGCAAACTGCGGGGACTGGTGCCGGGCCCGCACAAAATCTGGCTTGCCAACGCCGCGCTGTCCAACACGATCGTGCCGACGGGCGCGTACTTTCAACGCGAGTCCACCTTGACGAAGGCTGAGATCGAAATCGCGACAATCATCGTCAACGGCCGGTGGCGCAGCCCCCTACGCTAGTTACGAACACGAGATCATCGGCGAGCGGGACGGGCACCTGGACCCGCGGTGCGTTCAAGCGATGATCGCCGGGCTGCCAACGTCGTTCCATGATCCACGCCAACAAGTGGTGTACGAGCTTGCGTCGGCCCTGATGGCCGCGCGCATCGTGCCGCTCGGCCTGTACCGCCGCGCCAAGGAGCTGCTTGGTGACGCGGGGATCGTGGACGTTGCGGTTCTGTTGGGCTGGTTCACCATGGTGTGTATGACGTTGACCGCCTTCGACGTGCCCGCCAACGCCGTGGGATTGGATCAGTAGACATGGCCACGCACCCGCTGCCCGCCGTCACGTTGACCCCGGTCGCGTTCTTTCCGCAGTGGTATTTCCTGGAAAACCTCGCGGTGCGCGCGGACAACTCGATCCTCGTCACCGACGTGGTGCACAAAGAACTCTGGTGCGTTCCGCCCGCAAATCCCGGCGCAATGGTCGAACCCGTCTGGTGCACACCTTCGATGACCCGGTCACCGGCATCGCTGAGGTCGCGCCCGATGTTTTCATCATCAACCTCACCGAGGGCTATACCACCCACGAATCGCATTTGGCCCGAATCGATTTCACTGACTGGCGTCCGCAAATTCCGGTATCGCCGGAGATCGTATATACCTTCGATGACCGTGTCCGCGCCCTCAACGGCAGTTGCCTACTCGGGCCCAACGTGCTGGCGATCGCCGACTGCTTCGCCGGACTCATCTGGCGCGTCGACCTCGCCGACGACGGTCGCATCGCGGTGGCCCGGGTGTGGCTATCGGACGACACAATGGCTTTCGACCCCGACAGCGGCGTGCCTCCCCCACCGCAACCGGGCGTGAACGGGCTTCGCTACGGCACGCCGACCGGTTACCTGTACTACACGTCAACCGCGCAAAAAGTCTTCATGCGCGTCCCCGTCGATCCAGCCACCCTCAACCCGGCCGGCCCGCCGCAGTTCATCGCAGCCGTTGACAACGCCGACGACTTCTGCATCGACGAGAACGCCGGATTCGCTTACGTCACACGACATCGCGCCAACACCATCGACCGCGTGCCGCTTTCACCGCGGCACGGCAGCGAAGTCCACCACATCGCCGGCGAGCCGTTCGACGAAACCCTCGTCGGCCCGTCCAGCGCGGCATGGGGACGCGGCACCGGCGATCACGGCCGCGTCGCCTACGTTACGACCGACGGCGGCACCACCGCGTCACCAGACGGGATCATCCGCCAGGCCGCGCTGCTACGCGTTCAGTTCGATTACCCCACCGAATCATCACCCGGCGCGGATCCCCCTTAGCCGTTGTGACTTCCCGGCTGCCCGAGCGGCGAGCATCCCGGTACGCATGGACCGGGTGAAACCTCCAGAAGGCCAGTGACGATACGATGCCGGCACTGTAAAAACGCTGTCAAACTCCCGTTAAAACACACCGGGGCTATCGCGGTTGTGTGGCCGGGCTGCGAAAATCTTGCCATCGTGCCCGGCCAGCCACAGGGAGAAGTCATGCCCACTGTCGAGACTCGCCTCCGCGAAGAGCTGCGCAACTATGCCGTTGAGCTACGGCAGCTGGCGTACACCCTGCCGCACGGGGTCGGCGAGCACGGCCTGCTGCAACTGTCCGACCGCATGCGCGCGGCGGCCGACCAGGTGGTCCGCAAGGGGGCTTGACGGCCGGGCGGTCAGCCGCCACCCCTGAGGCGGATCTTCCAGCGCACGAAGCTGAGGTAGAAAATGCTCAGCAGCGCCAGCATGCCAATGTCGAACCACCAGGTGCCGGCGTTGTGATCCCAGTGTGAGTCTCTCGGAATCTGGGGACCGGGCTCCAACTTCGTCAGGTCGACGGTGGACGCCGAGGCCGCGAAACCCCAGCGCGCGGGCGTGGCCCAGGACATCTGATCGAGCCCGATACGTCCGGTGACGGGAATCATGCCGCCGGAGAACACCAGCTGCGACATGACCGCCACGACCAGCAAGGGCATGATCTGTTCGTTGGACTTGGCGATGGCCGACAACGCCAACCCGAGCATCGCCGAGGCGACGCAGGTCAACGCGACGTCGGCGAACAGCTCCAGCGCCGGCTTGCCGAGCGCCGCGGCGCCCTGGGTCGGCCCGCCCTTGCCCAGCACGGTGATCCCGGTCGCGATCGCCGATTGGACGACCGCGAACACCGAGTAGACACAGACCTTCGCCAGCAGGTACGCCGTGGTCGACAGGCCGACGGCCTGCTCGCGCAGGAAGATGGGGCGCTCACCAATGAGGTCGCGGATCGTCAGCGCCGTGCCCATGAACACCGCGCCGACATTGAGCAGCACCAGAATCTGCCCTGGCTCGGTCGGCGCGGCACCCATGGGGTTCGGGACACCGAAGCCGACGTCGCCGGGCACCGACATCGACAGCGAACCCATGATGAACGGCAACAGGGCGAGGAAGACAAAGTAGCCCCGGTCGGAGATGATCAGCCGGATCTGCCGCCGGGCGATGGTGGAGAACTGCCGGAACAGACTCGTCCGGGACGGATCGCCCAACTCGGCGGGTCTCTCCGCGGGGGGCGGTGGCGGGGGCGGACCCGTCCGCGCCAAGTACCGTGCCTTGGACCCGTCCGGGTCGCTGGCGACCGTGCTGAAGATGTCGGCCCAGTTGGTGGTGCCCATGGTCGGACCGATCTGACTGGGCGGTCCGCAGAACGCGGTCTTGCCCCCGGGGGCCAACAGCAACACCTGGTCGCAGACGTCCAGGTAGGTCAGCGAGTGGGTGACCACCAGCACCACCCGGCCAGCGTCGGCCAGCTGCCGCAGCATCGTCATGACCTGGCGGTCCAGCGCCGGGTCCAGACCCGAGGTCGGCTCATCGAGGATCAGCAGCGACGGTCCGGTCAACAACTCCAGCGCCACCGAGGCGCGCTTGCGCTGGCCGCCGGACAACTTGTCCACCCGGGTGTGCATGTGCTGGGTCATCTCGAGTTCCTCGAGCACCCGGGCCACCACCTGGGCGCGGTCGTCATTGGTGGTGTCCGGCGGCAGCCGCAGTTCGGCGGCGTACATGAGTGCCTGTTGCACGGTCAGCTGGCCGTGCACCACGTCGTCCTGCGGCACCATGCCGATCCTGCTACGCAGCGAGGCGTATTCGGCGTGCACGTTGTGGCCTTCGAACGCCACCGTGCCCGTGGTCGGGTGCGTGTACCCGGCCACCAACCTGGCGAACGTCGACTTTCCCGCCCCCGAGGGACCGATGACGGCCGTCAGGGTGCCGGGCTGCGCGCCCAGCGAGATGTTGTCCAGCAGTGTCTTGGTGTTCTCGATCGTCCACGTCACCCCACGCACGTCGAGGCCGCCGGTGCGGGTCGCGGTCGCGGCCTCATCGCGGCGCGCCAGCGTGCCGTCGGCGAAGATTAGGTCGATGTTGCCGATCGTGACGACGTCGCCATCGTGCAGCAGCGCCGAGTCGACCCGCGCGCCGTTGACGAAGGTGCCGTTGATGCTGCGGTTGTCATGGACCTCGGTGCCGCCCGGCGTCGGGATCAGGGTGGCGTGGTGGCGGGACGCCAGCACCTCGGGGATGACGATGTCGTTGTCGTTGGCCCGGCCGATCTTGATCGCGCCCGGCATCGACTCCAGCGACTTGCCCGGCCGCAGGATCCGCATCATCGACGTCGCGATGTTTGCGCCGTCACCGCCGATGCGGCTCGTCTCGGGGGCCGCGGGCGCTCCGGGGGCGACCGGGGGCATGTTCGCCGGGGGCGCCCGGTAGATCGGTGGGGCCTGCTGGGGTCCGCTGGGCGGTGTGACCGGATGGCCGGCGACAGGTGCGGCCGGTTGCCCGCCGGTGGGGTACCGCGGCTGCGGCTCCGACGGGTGGCTCGGCTGCGGCCCGCTGGGCGGATGCGCGGGCTGGCGGAACGAAGCCGACGGTGACTGCTGCGGCGGACCCGGCCAGTGCGCCCCGGGCGGCGGCCCCTGCGGCACCGGCCCGCTTGGCCCGCTTGGCGCGTTGACGATTGGTATCGACGTCGTCAACGGGGGCCGCCCGGCCGAACCCTGGTGACGGCCGACCTCGAAGGTCAACGCCGGACCGTCGGGGTTGCCGACGTTGACCCGCAGGCCGTCCTGGATGTCGACGACCGGCACGCGGCGGTTGTTGACGAACAGCCCGTTGAGGCTTCCGTTGTCGATGGCGATCCATCGGCCCTGGTCGAATCGCACGATGAGGTGCGTACGGGAAATCAGCGGGTGTGCGACGCGGACATCTGCGCGCAGGTCGCGCCCGATGACTACATCGTTGCCTGCGGCGAAGGTGCGCTCGGATCCCTCGTACCGCACGGTCAGCACAGGCGGGGCTGGTCGGCTCATGAGGTGCAACTGTATCGGCCGCGGCGCAATTCGGGCTGACGGATCGTCGGCGGGGAACAGATTCCACATCCGCCGGCCGGCTCTGCAGCCGGCGACCTGCGGCAGCAGCCGTTTCCGACGGCACGGCAACGGGTAGCCCGCGGTCCGTGCCCGGAGGCGACGCCGTGTCCCCGCCGGCGTGCCCCTCGCCCATGCCGTCCAGCAAGAACGGCCGACGTTCCCACCCGACGACGACCACGACGGTGGGGTGCCGCTGGAGGCGGCCGCGTCCGACTGGCAGGAGCAGCGCGAAACTATGCTCATCGACTCGGAGCTTGAGGCCACCGAGTATTAGCCCGGTGGTTAGCGGTTATCGAATAGTTCTGTGCTGCAACAGCTTTAGCGAGCCTCGTTATCCCACGGCCGCAGCGCTGCGCAAGCTATGGCGCCAACGGTCCTTTTCCCCGGTGTCGGACAATCGACCGGTTGCCCCGGTGACGTCTTTGACGAAATCGCCGATGTAGCGAAGGGCTCGCCTTCCCTCGGGCAAGACATCGGCGGCCAACGGAAAGTCGTGGATCTGCCCGTCCCACAGGTGCAGATCGCACCGGACTCCACTGGCCTCCAGGCGCTCCGCCATGATCTCGGCGTCGGGGAGCAACAGCTCGTCCGAGCTCGCATGGATGGTGACCGGCGGCAAATCGTACAACTCGGCGTCCACCGGTGCGGCGACCCGGCCGGCGGAACTGCCCCGCTCCTCCAGCAGCTTTGCCTGGCTGAGGTATCGAGCGAACATCGACAACGCCCCACGGGTGAACATGGAACACCTGCGTGCATTGCGGTGCCGGAGTTTTCGCGCCGGGTCCGTATCCGTGAAGGGTGAGACCGTCGCGATGCCGGCCGGCTTCATGATCTCATCGCGAATCGCCAACAGCGAGGTCATGAAGGCCAGGTATCCCCCGGCCGAGTCACCGGCCACGACGACGCGGTCACCGTCGAAACCGTGCTCCTGCAGCCAGCGAAGCCCACTCATTCCGTCTTCGATCGCATCCACTATTTGGTGTGACGGCAGTTTTCGGTATCCGACCGTGAGCACGGCGGCATCCGCGGCTTTCGACAACCGGGTCACCATTGAACGATGGGTGTTCAGGCCACAGGTCAAAAACGCGCCACCGTGGAAGTAAAGGATCGCGCGTCGCGCGGACGCGCCGGGCGCACGAACCCATTCTGCGGAGCAATTATCCAGCCGTATCGGTTGAATATGCGCTGAGGAGGGCAGACGTGGAATCATGCCCGCGAGTCCATCGACGTATTCCAACGGCCAGTGGAAATTCGGTTGAATGGCCCACGCCCGCACCGCGTTTTTCACGATCAACCGGCTGGCAAGCGAAACGGCAACCGATTGCGGACTATGGCGATGGTGAATTCGCCGATTAATTGCCTGGCTTGGCAATAAGCGATCCGGACCCGTCGTCGTCATTGGCATCAGCTCCTAGATGCCGCTCGGAATACCCGCTCCCGGAGCGGGAAAACGGCGGGCAAATCCGCCGCCAATGTCACGTTCCTCACGTTTTGCCGGCGGAGAAGTGGGTACTACCGCGGAGCGCAGTTCACCGCGTGGCTCAAGATATGAGCATGGAGCAGGCGCAGACCGGCCCCCTACTGGCCGACCGGGTCGCGGTGGTCACGGGCGGCGGTGGCGGTATCGGCGCGGCGACCGCGCGGCTGTTCGCCCGGCACGGCGCGAGCGTGGTGATCGCCGACATCGACCCCGAGCTCGCCGAACGGACGGTCGAAGAGATCACCGCGACCTGCGGATCCGCGTCGGCGGTTGTCACCGATGTCCGCGACGCCGATCAGGTCGCCGTGTTGGCGCGGTCGGTGCTGGAGCGCTATGGCCGGGTGGACGTGCTGGTCAACAACGTGGGCCACTGGCTGCGCCACCCCGGAAACTTCGTCGACACCGACCCGCGGCTCTGGGAAGAGCTCTACCGGATCAACCTGCACCACGTGTTGGTTGTCACCCACGCGTTCCTGCCGGCGATGATTGACCGGCGCTCCGGCGCGATCATCAACGTCTCGTCCGTCGAAGGGCTGCGCGGCTACCCGGAAGATCCCGTCTACGCCGCCTTCAAAGCGGCCGTCATCGGATTCACGCGCAGTCTCGCGGTCCAGGTCGGCGGCGACGGCGTGCGGGTCAACGGGATCGCCCCCGACGTCACCGAGTCCCTCCAGGTGCCCTACGGACGGTGGCTGTCGGACGAGGAGCAGCGGCAGTGGCCGCAATGGGTGCCGGTCGGGCGGATGGGCCATCCCGAGGATCAGGCCCGCGTGATCCTGTTCCTGGCCTCGGACCTGTCGGCGTTCGTCACCGGCCACACCATCCCGACCGACGGCGGCACCGGCGCGGCGGGCGGCTGGTTCCGCTCGTCGCGCCGGCCCGGTCGGGAATGGACGAATCGGCCCATCGCGCCGTGATCGCTCAGGCATATCCCAGAGCGGCGTTCTCCGCCCGGATTCGCACGGTGAGCACCAGGGCATTGGCACAGCTGAACACGATCGCCGTCAGCCACGCCGAATGCACCAGCGGCAAGGCGGCCACCTCGGCGGCCACCGCGGTGTAGTTGGGGTGGCGCACCCAGCGGTAGGGCCCGCGCCGCACCAGCGGTGCACCCGGGATCACGATCAGCCTTGGGTTCCAGTGTTTGCCGAGCACGCTCACGCAGCGCCAACGGACGACCGTGCTGAGCACCACGACCGCGAACATCGGCCATCCCAGCCAGGGGATGAAGGGCCGGCCCAGGGTCCAGGTTTCCACCACGCACGAGACCAGGAGCAGGGCGTGCATACTGACCATCGCCGGATAGCGGTCGCGACCGAACTCTTTGCCCCCGTGCGTAATTGACCATTGGGCGTTTCGCCGGGCGATGGCCAGCTCGACCAGGCGTTCAACACCGATAGCGAGGATGAACAGGTAATACATGGTGTCGGCCCCCGTCACCACTGCAGCAGCAGCAGCTCGAAACTGAAACCGGGACCCATCGCAAGCATCACCGCGAGGGCACCTGCGGGGGGCGGCTCGGCGAGGGTCCGGCGCAGCACGTCGAGCACGGACGCCGAGGAGATGTTGCCGTTCTCCCGCATGGAGTTTCGGCTGTGGGCCAACGCTTCCGGCGGCAGGCCTATCGCGTTCTCGATCGAATCGAGGACCTTGGGGCCGCCGGGGTGACAGATCCAGGCCGAGATGTCCGCGATGGTCAGACCGTGATCGGCCAGGAAGCGGTCGACCTCCCCGCGCAGGTACTCGTCGGCCATCTTCGGGACGTCACGGGACATCACGAGCTGAAATCCGCTGGAGCTGACGTTCCACCCCATGACGTCGACGGTTTCGGCGATCACGCGGCTGCGGGTGGCGAGAACGCGTGGGCATTGCTCTCCGTTGGGGGACAATGTGATTCGATCCGCTCCGGTGGCCACCACGGCGGCGGCGCCGTCGCCGAACAACGACACACCGATGAGAGCGGGAATCGAGGTGTCGTCACGCTGCAGGGTCAGCGAGCACAGTTCAACCGACAGCAGCACCGCCACATCCCCCGGGTAGCCGCGCAGATAGTCGTGAACGCGGGCCATCCCGGCTGCCCCCGCCACGCACCCGAGCCCGAACAGCGGGACGCGCTTGATATCGGGCCGCAGGCCGAGTCGTGACATCAGCCGCGCATCGATGGTGGGCACGGCTATTCCGGTGCTCGAGACCGTCACGATGGCGTCCACCTCGCGAAGGTCGATGTTGGCCGCAGCCAGCGCCGACCGCACTGCCTGCTCACCGAGGTCAACGGCGACCTCGAGGTAGGCGTCATTCGCCTCGGTGAAGCCGCTCAAATGCGGGTAACGCGACAGCGGTAACGCAAGGCTGCGCTGGTCGACCCCGGCGGTTTGCGCGAAGCGCAGGAAACCCGGATCGGTGAATTCGGTGAGCTCGCGGGCGACTTCGTCCTGGTTGTACCGGTGCGGTGTGAAAGCCACCGCCGTTCCGGCGATGTGCGGGGCGCCATGGCCACGGCGGGCGGCCCGGTGCGGCGATGTGGAATACGTTGTTGCAGTCATGCCTGTGCAGACGGCAATCGCGCTGCTGCGGTTCATCGAACCACCGCGCCGGTGACCTCAAACACATTCCAATGTCTGCCGGTAACCGGCAATGGCGGTGGAAATGCCGCGACCGCTGTAGTCTCGGCCATACCGCTGAGCTCTCATACGCCCAGCACCGGAGCCCAGGAGACCGCGATGATTTCGTGGAAGCGACCATCGGCCGCAGTGGTGATCGCGGCGTTGGCGGCCACGGCCGTTCCAGAAGTGTTCGCCATCGTCCAGCCTTCCGGCGTGGCGCGTGCGGACGTGTGCGTCAATGCCGGGCGGCGGGTTTCGGTGAGCGGATGCACCAACGTCGCCGACGCGGTCGCTCCCTACGCTCCCCCGCCATCCGTTTACGCCCCGTTGCCGGAGGACTATCCGCCGCCCCCGCCACCGCCACCACCGAACGTCAACGTGTGCGCCAATGTCGGGCGGCGTATCAGCGTCAGTGGATGCGTGTAGGGACAACAACCACCAGCGACGGTTCAGCTCACCGTCACCGGGATGCCGTTGAGCACGCCGTTGCCCGAGGGCTCATCGATAAACGTCGGCGGGGAAAGGACATTGGTATTGGCGCCCGGTGTGCTGTTGGCCACCGACATGCGGGTGCCCGGCTTGCCATGTCCCCAGCCATGCGGCATCGACACCACGCCGGGTTTGATCGCGTCGGTGACTTCGACGGGCACCTTGATCTCGCCGGCCTCCGATTTCACCGTCACGACGTCGTTGTCGGCGATACCGCAACGGATCGCATCGTCGGGGTGAATGAGCAGCGTGCAGCGGTCCTTGCCCTTCATCAGCGCCGGCACGTTGTGCAGCCAGGTGTTGTTCGATCGCAGATGCCTGCGGCTCACCAGCACCAACGGCTCGGCGGGCCGTTCCATGCGCGCGGCCAGCCTCGGCAGGTCGTCGAGTAGGTACTGGGGCGCAAGCCGGATCTTCTTGTCGGCGGTGCCGAGGATGTCGGGCAGCTGCGGCACCATCGGGCCGAAGTCGATCCCGTTCGGATTGGCCTTGAGCATGTCCAGCGTGAGGCCACCCGGGTTCTCGCCGTACCGGTCCCCGAAAGGCCCGGTCCGCAGCGTGAGATCCAACATCCGCTCCGGACCCCCATGGTCGTAAAGCTTGCGGATTTCCGCGCCGTCGAGTCCCTGGGTGAAGGCCAGGTAATCGAAGAAGCCGTCGTCGATCGCCGCGACGTCGACGTCCTCGGCCGCGGTGCCGGTGCACAACCCGGTCAACCGGATCAGGATCTCCCACTCGTGCGGGCGATCGCCCGGGTCGAACACCGGTGCCGAGTAATTCGCGATGCTGTGAATCGCGAACAGCAGAATCAGGTCGTCATGGTGGGGCTGCTCGAGTGGGGACAGCCCGGGCAGGATCACATCGGCGTGACGCGTCGTCTCGTTCAGCCAAAGGTCAACGGAGATCATCGCTTCCAGCATCGGCAGCACTTCGTCGAGCCGGTCACCGCCCGGCGTGGACAACACCGGGTTGCCGGCGACCGTAATCAGCGCCTTCAGCTGGCCGTCGCCCGGGGTGGCGATCTCCTCGGCCATACACGACACCGGGGCCTGGCCGAGGACCTCCTTGGCGCCGCGGACCCGGGTATGCCAGCGGCCGAACTCGGGCGCACCGTCTTCCAGGCCGGGTAGCGGCTGGGTGGTGATCGACCACGCCGCCGGCTTGGGGAACATCGCGCCGCCGGGGGTGTCGAAATGCCCGGTTAAGATGTTGATCACGTCGACCAACCAGCTGGCCAGGCTGCCAAACTCCTGATTGCACAGGCCGATTCGGCCGTACACCACCGATTTCTCGGTGCCGGCAAGCTCGCGGGCCAGGCGCCGGATGCGGTCTTCGTCGATGCCGGTGACACCGGCAACGCGGCTTGGCGGCCACTCCGCGGCGACCCGGCGCATGGTGTCGACACCGTCGACGTGCGGCCCCGGATCGATCAGGTCCTCGTCGAAGAGCGTGTGCGCGACGGCCAACAGCAGCGCGGCGTCGGTGCCCGGCACGATCGGCAGCCACTCGTCGGCGCGGACGGCGGTCTGGGTGCGCACCGGATCGATGACGATCACCCTGCCCCGTTTGCGGATCGCGTCGATCAGGCCCATCACGTTCGGTGCGGCCAGCAGTGAACCCTGCGACGCGGCGGGATTGGCGCCCATGATCACCAGCAGGTCGGTGCGCTCGATGTCGGGCACCGGAAAGTTCCACCAGAGGCCGTACATCAGATGCGACGACAGGTTCTTGGGCCACTGATCGACCGTTCCTGGCGAATAGGTGACCGGCATCCCGGACATGCCCATGAGCACGCCCGCGTAACGGGCCAGCGAGAACGAATGTGCCAGCGGGTTACCGGTGTAGGCGGTGACCGCGCGAATCCCGTACTTTGCGATCACCGGCGTCAGCAACTCGGTGCAGCGGCGAAACGCCGCGTCCCAGCTGACTTCCTGCCAGCGCCCGTCCACCTTGATCATCGGGCGGCGGATGCGGTCCGGGTCGTCGTGCAGTGCGGCCAGCGACACGCCCTTCGGGCACAAGTGACCGCGGCTCCACACGTCGTCGCGGTTGCCACGGATGCTGGCGACCTTCCCGTCCTCGACGTGAATCTCCAAGCCGCACATGGCTTCACACAGGGGGCAGGTGCGCAGGTGCCTGCCGTCTTCGCCGGTCGCCATGCACACACTTTATTCCGCTACTGCCGGTAGCGGAAGTGGCAGAATCTGCGGTCGGGAGAAAGGGATGGCCCGGTCCCTTGCGGACCGGGCCATCGATCAATCCCCTACTGCTGGGCCTTCTGGCGAGCCTCACTGACGTCGGCCGATTTTCGGGCGCTCTCCGCCTCGGCTTCTTTCTTGGCCGCTTCGCGCTTCGCGTCGGCTTTGTCTTGCTGCGCCTGCCCCTCCCGCATCAGATCGTCACGGCCGGTGACCGCGCCGGCGACCTCTTTGGCCTTGCCTTTGACTCCCTCGAGGAGGCCCTCGACGGCCTCCTCGGGACCGCTTTTGTCCGACGTGTCTCCTCCGCATCGCGCATCAGGTGGTTCGAGCAGCGTCCGCAAACTCGGTTCCGGTATTCCCCGTCCGGCCCCTCCGCGGAACCCCGACGGGGAGTTGCCCTCACCACAGTCACCGCCGGTGGGCGGGCCGCCACCGCAAACTCACGAGCCGGTGGACCGCGTCCCTGGGCCCCGATGATTTCGCGAGGCTCAATCGCCTTGGCGTCCAACGAGATCAGCAACAATTCACCTGACATCGATGCCCGGCTGTCCCCTATCGTGTTGCTTCCCTAGGCTGGTAATCCAACACAACGAACCGCCGATACACAGGCCGAGCGGCGGTCGGGCCGAGGAGTCGCAAACGGTGGAGATGTGGCAACTAGTCGCGCGCGAACAGATCCGCGACACCCTGGCGCGGTACAACTGGTCGGGGGACGCCGGCCGGCTTGAGGACCTCGCGGCGACCTTCTGCCCGGACGGCATCCTCGAGGTTCGCGGCTTCGAGCCGCTGCGCGGGCGCTCCGAAATCATCACA
This sequence comes from uncultured Actinomycetota bacterium, assembly GCA_963800315.1. Taxonomy (GTDB): domain Bacteria; phylum Actinomycetota; class Actinomycetes; order Mycobacteriales; family Mycobacteriaceae; genus Mycobacterium. The sequence goes on along the minus strand of CAWDAS010000013.1, from coordinate 294,814 downwards.
TTCCTCGGCGGCGTCACCCGCAACGCCGCCGCCAATGCGCACGTCAAACCCCTCGTCCGGCACCACGTCGCCAACGTCCTGTTCACCAGCCTGGCGCCCGAGAAGGCGCACGTCTCGTCGTATTTCACCGTGGTCACCCACATCGGGCTGGACCACGCCGGCCGTTATCGCGACGTCCTGGTCCCCGCGGGTGACGCCTGGTTTATCAAGCATCGCAAGGTCGCAACGGACTGGGCGGCCGCCGGCTCGGTCATGGCCGGGCAACCACCCCGCAGCTGATTCCCGCGCGCGACGTCAACGGAGCGTGAACTTTCGTGGAAAGCACGGCCCGATGTTTGCCGAATCCCGCCTAGCGGTTACACCGTAGAGCGCACCACCAGACGGCGGCCGTGCCTAGCCCGCGTGCTGGCAAGGGCCGAAAGGTGACCATCGGTCATCGTGACCAGCGGTCAGGGTGGCACAAACGAGACGAGCAAGCATGCAGCGACTCAGTGGGCTAGACGCCTTCTTTTTGTACCTGGAATCGCCGACACAGCCGTTGAACATTTGCTGTGTCATGGAACTCGACCCCGCGACGACGCCGGGAGGCTACAGCTTCGACCGGTTCCGGGCGGCGCTGTCGGCACGCGTGGACGGCATCGCCGAATTCCGCCTCAAGCTGGCCGACAACCAGTTGAACTTCGACCATCCGGTCTGGGTCGACGTCGAACGCTTCGACCTCACGCGTCATCTGCACCGAGTCGCCCTGCCAGCGCCGGGGGGCCGTAGGGAGTTAGCGGACATCTGCGGGCACATCGCAGGCCTGGCGCTCGACCGCGATCAACCGCTGTGGGAGATGTGGGTGATCGAAGGGCTCCGCCAGGAGGCGCTGTCCGTCGTCCTCAAGGCTCACCACGCGGTGGTGGATGGGGTCGGCGGCGCCAACCTGCTGGCGCAGTTGTGCACCGCGGTGCCGGACGCGCCACCGCCCCGACCGGCCGCCCGAACCCGCGGGGCGAGTCCCCTGCAGATCGCCGCGTCCGGACTGGTCGGGGCCGCGCTGCGACCATGGCGCCTGGCCAGGGTCCTGCCGGCGACCGCGGCAACGCTGGGACAGACGATTCTGCGCGCCCGGGGCGGTGGGCGCACGATGGCCGCCCCGTTCGCGGCGCCCCCGACGGCGTTCAACGGTCCTTTTACCCGCCGCCGCAACGTCGCGTTGACCGACGTCGACCTCGAGGACGTCAAAACGGTCAAGAACCGGTTCGGGGTGACCGTCAATGACGTGGTGACCGCGCTGTGCGCCGGTGCGTTGCGGCAGTTCCTGCAGCATCGTGGGGAATTGCCGGACAGCCCGATGGTGGCGAGTGTGCCGGTGTCGGTTCGCGACAAGTCCGACCGGCCCGGTCGCAACCAGACGACGTGGATGATGTGCCGGCTGGAAACCCACATCGGCGATCCCGCCAAACGATTGCGCACCATCGCCGAGCGCAACGCCGCGGCGAAAGACCACGCCGCTTCCATGGGTCCGGCCCTCTTGCAGGACTGGACGCAGGTGACCGGCCAGACCATGTTCGGCGCCGCGATGAAGTTGCTCCCGCGGATCCCGCTGCCCGAAAAACCGCCGCACAACATGGTTCTGTCCAATGTGGCCGGGCCACAGGAACAGCTGTATTTCCTGGGCTGCCGGCTCGACGGGATGTATCCGCTGGGGCCGATCATCGCCGGCGCGGGACTCAACGTCACCGTGATGTCGCTGAACGGCCGACTCGGTGTCGGCATCATCTCCTGCCCCGACCTGGTTCCGGACCTGTGGGAGCTCGCCGACGCCTTCCCCGTGGCCCTGAAAGAATTGCTGAATTGCGGCGAGCCCGGGCGCGGCGCGCGCTGACCCCAGCGACGCGGCCCGGTCAGCGGAACCCCGCGGCGCCTCCGCGCCGGGGCATGGCAGGGTGACATCCGTGGCCAACAGTTCTGCGTTCCCCGTCGTCGAGCAAGACCTGCGCGAAATCGGCACTCCAAAGGGCGCTTTGCGCTACTACGACTGCGGCGCCGACTCGCAACCGGTGCTGCTGTTCCTGCACGGCTCGGGCCCGGGGGTCACCGGCTGGCGCAACTTTCGTGGGCTACTGCCCACCTTCGCCGAGCACTTCCGCTGCCTGGTGCTGGAGTTCCCCGGCTTCGGGGTCAGTGACGATTTCGGCGGTCACCCCATGGTCACCGCGTTCGGCACCGTGCCGCCGTTCCTGGACGCCCTCGGCGTCAACAAGGTCCACATCGTCGGCAACTCGATGGGCGGCGGGGTCGGCATCAACTTCGCCATCGGCAATCCGGACCGCGTCGGCCGGCTGGTGACGATCGGCGGCATCGGAACCAACATTTTCAGCCCCAGCCCCAGTGAGGGCATCCGGCTGCTGCAGGAGTTCGTCGAGGACCCCACCCGGCAACGATTGGTCGACTGGCTCAAGTCGATGGTCTACGACCAGGCGCTGATCACCGACGAACTCATCGAGGAACGGTGGGGGCTGGCCACAGATCCCGAGACGCTGGCCGCCGCGCGCCGCATGTACGGCAGGGCGGCGTTCGCCGCGATGAATGCCGCGATGGCAGCCTCCGACCGGCCCCAGCCGTGGGCCGTGATGCACAAGCTGGCGGCACCCACCCTGCTGACATGGGGCCGCGACGACCGGGTCAGCCCGCCCGACATGGCGCTGATCCCGATGCGCACCATCCCCAACGCGGAGCTGCACATCTTCCCCAACTCCGGGCACTGGGCGATGATCGAGGCCAAGGAGGCGTTCGAGAGCGCGGTGCTGGCCTTCCTGTCGCGCTAGTAGTTCGAGCGTGGGCTAATGTGGACCGCCGAAATAGCCACGAGCACATGCCTTTACAGCCGTTGCGGGGCGAGTCGCTTCAGCGCGAGTCCGCCTTCAAAGGGGCGGTAGCCAAACGCCGCCGGAGCGCGATAGCCGGTATCCCCAAGGGGCGTGTGCACTTCAGCCACCGTCGGGCCGATTTCGGCTGCGATCGGCGCCAGCGCGTCGAGGTCGAACCGGTACAACCGAGCCGCGTTCTCGGAGAGAATTTTTCGGCATTCGTCCTCGGATCGGTTCTGTAGTGCCCAACGGATGGCCAGCTTCGAATGCGGAGCGAAGCCCTCCTCGTGGGGGTAGTCGCTTCCCCAAAGTATGTGGTCAGCGCCCATGAAATCGATCATGGCTGATTCGAAGGGGGTCAATTCGCTGGCCAGGTAGCAGTTCCGCTGAACGTACTGACTGGGTGTCAGGGTTAACCCATCGACCGAAGAACCACCGAACATGCCGTAGGTGCGGTTGCCGGCTTCCGCCTTCAGCGTCGGCACCATCGCATCCAGGGTCATCAGCTGCTGTTGCACCCATAGCGTGCCCTGCTCGGTGGGTACGAACCGCAACGTGGGATGGCGTTCGAACACCCCCGCCAATATCAGGTGCCCGAGGGTGCGCTGGGCCCACAGCGCCATCTCCGTGATGAGCACCGCATTCGATGCCGGCTGGTCCATGGGCATCGCCGGGCTGCCGGGGCCCCCGTGCTGCACGATCGTGAGATCGAGTTGGCTGCACAATTCCCAAATCGGCTCATAGCGGGTGTGGAACAGCGGAGCGACGTTGGGGTCGCCCGGCGACACCGCGGGCAACAACACTCCACCCAAACAGTCTTGTTTGTTCCCCCAACGTATTTCGTCTAACGCGGCGTCCACATCGTTGGGGAAGACTTGGATCAGTCCTCGCCGCCTCGCCGGCGCCAGCGAACAGAAGTCGACCTGCCAGCGGTTGTGCGCCTGCACGCCCGCCCATCGGTGTTCGAGCTCTTCTCGAGTCTGCGGCAGCGAGATGGTGATGTTCGGCGACGTCGGGAAGAAGGGGGGAACGGTGTTGGGGAGCAATAGCTCCCCCGCCACCCCGTCGTCATTCATCTCGGAAATCCGCAATTCGTCGTCCCAATTGCGCTTCGCGGTGGCGATGATCAAATCGTCAAACGGGCTCGCGTACGTCCTGGCCCACGCATCGAAGTCGTCGTGTAGCGCCTGCGGGAGGTAGGGCTTGTAGTCGTAGAGGTCAGCCCCGGCGTGAGTGTCCGCGGAAATGACGGTGTAGCGCGAAGGTGTCTCAGGCCCGGCCATGAATGATCTCCTCTATGAGAATGCGACAATCGTCATTGTCCGTCCTGCCGATAGCTTTGAACAGTGGATGTTTCGTCCAGTGGGAGCAGGCCTCACTTCCCTCTTCGGGTCCTCAAGGAGCCGCGGGTCCGAAGCCGAACACGCCGGGAGGGCCCCCGCTGCGGCCCAGTCGAGCGCCGATCTTCAGATCAAGTTCTGACCGCATTTCCGTCCGCTCACCGGGATTGCCTTCGATTCGCGCATGGACTGCGGTAGACCATTAGTACGCCCCCACACGTTAGGACGAACAAAATGAGCGAGCGGGTACTTGACCGGGTCGTCGCCATGGCGGACCAGTTGCGTGATCAGGCCACCGAAGCCGAGCGGATCGGCCGGCTCACCGACGAGACCGTCAAGAACATGAAGGCGGCCGGCTTGATCCGGTTGCTGCAGCCCAAGGGCTACCAGGGGTTCGAGGCCCACCCCCGCGAGTTCGCCGAGACCGTGATGGCGACCGCGGCGCTGGACCCGGCCGCCGGCTGGATCGTAGGCGTGGTGGGCGTGCACCCGTACCAGTTGGCCTACGCCGATCCCAAGGTGCCCGCCGAGGTCTGGGCCGACGACGTCGACACCTGGATGGCCTCCCCGTACGCGCCGCAAGGGGTGGCCAAGCCCGTCGACGGGGGCCACCTCTTCAACGGGCGGTGGCAGTTCAGCTCGGGCACCGATCATTGCGACTGGATCATCCTGGGCGCCATGCTCGGCGACGACAACGGCATCCCGTTGATGCCGCCCCAGATGCTGCACATGATCCTGCCCCGCAAGGACTACGAGATCGTCGAAGACTCGTGGAATGTGGTGGGGCTGCGGGGCACCGGCTCCAAGGACGTGATCGTCAAGGACGCATTCGTTCCGGCCTACCGGACCATGGACGCGACCAAGGTGATGGACGGCACCGCCCAGCGTGAGGCCGGCATGACCGAGCCGCTGTATCTGATGCCGTGGTCGACGATGTTCCCGCTGGGTATCTCCGCGGCGACGATCGGCATCGCCGAGGGGGCGCTCGCCGCGCACCTGGACTATCAGCGGGAGCGCGTCGGCGCCACCGGAACCGCGATCAAGGACGACCCGTACGTCATGCACGCCATCGGCGAGGCCGCGGCCGACATCAACGCCGCCCGCCAGGAACTGCTGGCCAACGCCGACCGCATCTATGACATGGTTGCCGCCGGCAAGGAGGTGTCGTTCGCCGACCGCGCCGCGGGCCGCCGCACCCAGGTCCGCGCCGTGTGGCGCGCGGTCGCGGCGGTCGACGAGATCTTCGCCCGCTCGGGCGGCAACGCGGCGCGGATGGACAAGCCGCTGCAGCGCTACTGGCGCGACGTGCACGTCGGCCACCTGCATGCCATCCACGTCCCCGGCACCACGTACCACGCGTCGGCGCTGAGTTCGCTGGGCATCGATCCGCCCGAGGGCCCGCTGCGGGCTTTGATTTAGCGCCAAACTAGGAGCATCGAACGTGACCGACCTGAAAAGCCTTGGCTACATCACTCATTTCGACCGCCGACATCGACCGCTGGCGCCAGTTCGCCTTCGGAGCCCTGGGTTTCGCCGAGGGCAAGGGACCCGATCCCTCGGCGCTGTACCTGCGCATGGACGAGCGGGCCGCCCGGCTCATCGTGGTGCCCGGCGAGACCGACCGGGTGCTCACCGTCGGCTGGGAAGTGCGCGACCACCCGGCGCTGCAGCGGGTCAAGGCCACCCTCGACGCCGCCGGGATGCCGTTCAAGCAGCTGTCCACCGACGAGGCCGAGGCCCGCCGGGTGGAAGAGGTGATCACCTTCGAGGACCCGGCCGGCACCACGCTGGAGGTGTTTCACGGCGCGGTGCTTGACCACAGCCCAGTGGTGCACCCCGTTCGGCGCGAAATTCGTCACCGGCGATCAGGGCATGGGCCACGTCGTGGTGCCCGCCACCGATCCGGGCGGGCTGTTCGACTTCTACACCGAGGTCCTGGGTTTCCGTTCCCGCGGCGCGTTCCGGGTGCCGCTGCCCAAGGAGTTCGGCCCGGTCCGGGTTCGCTTCCTCGGCATCAACGAGCGCCACCACAGCCTGGCGATCGTCCCGGCCGCACACCAGCGCGACCCCCGCCTGGTGCACATCATGGTGGAGGTCGACAGCCTCGATGCCGTGGGGCAGGCGCTGGACCGGATCAACGCCGAGGGGTTCCAGCTGTCCTCCACGCTCGGGCGTCACACCAACGACAAGATGGTGTCGTTCTACGTCCGCGCGCCCGGCGACTGGGACATCGAATTCGGCACCGACGGCATGCGGGTCGACGAAACCTATTACACGGCAGAGGAAATCACCGCCGACAGTTACTGGGGCCACCAGTGGGTCGGGGAGATGCCCGCGGCCATGCGGCTATGACGCCCGACGACAGTGTTCTTTCCGGCGTAACGCCGTTGCCGGCGGCGTCGGTCACCTCCTGGGACCATGAGGCCGACGTCGTCATCGCCGGCTACGGCGTCGCCGGTGCCGCCGCCGCGGTGGAAGCGGCCCGCGCCGGCGCCGACGTCCTAGTGGCCGAACGCACCGGGTCCTGGGGTGGCGCGGCGGCGATGGCCGGCGGATTCATCTACCTCGGCGGTGGTACCGCGCTGCAAAAGGCCTGTGGCTTCGACGATTCCGTCGACAACATGGCGGCGTTCCTCAACGTCGCGATGGGGCCCGGCGCCGACGAGCAGCGGATCGCCGATTACTGCGCCGGCAGTGTCGCCCACTTCGACTGGCTCGTGGGCTGCGGAGTGCCGTTCAAGGCGGAGTTCTTCGCCGAGCCCGGCTGGGAGCCGATGGGCGACCAGGGCTTGATGTACAGCGGCGGCGAAAACGCCTACCCGTTCAACACCATCGCCTCCCCCGCCCCGCGCGGGCACGTCCCGCAGATGGCGAACAAGAAGCAGGGCGAAGCCAGCGCCGGCTACATGCTGATGAAGCCGCTCGTCGAAACGGCCACCGCGGCCGGCGCACGGGCGCTGTACGACGTGCGGGTGCAGCGCCTGATCGTCGAATCCGACGGCCGAGTGGTCGGCATCCGCGCCCGGCAGTACGGCGATGACATGTCGATTCGGGCGCGCACCGGGGTGGTGCTCGCCACCGGCAGCTTCGCCTACAACGACGCGATGGTGGCGCGGTTCGCGCCCCGCATCGCCGGCCGCCCGGCCGCCTCGATCGAACAGCACGACGGGCGGGCGATCCGGATGGCCCAGGCGCTGGGCGCCGACCTGGCCCACATGGACGCCACCGAGGTCGCGATCTTCATCGATCCCCAGCAATTGGTGCGCGGCATCCTGGTCAACGGCCGCGGCCAGCGCTACGTCACCGAGGACACCTACCCGGGACGGATCGGGCAGCTGACGCTGTACCAGCAGGACAACACCGCGTACCTGATCATCGACGGCGACGCCCAGGAGGAGGCGATGGCCTCGTGGTCGCCCAAGTTCATGCTGCGACCGGCGACCTGGGTGGCCGACTCCGTGGCCGACCTGGAGCGCGACATGGGCCTGGCGCCCGGTGCGCTGCAAGCCACCGTGGCCGCCTACAACGAGGGCGCCGCGCGCGGCGAGGATCCGCTGCTGCACAAGAAGCCCGAGTGGGTCAAGCCGATCGGCTCCCCCGTCGGCGCGGTCGATCTGCGCGAGTGCACCGGCGGTTTCACGTTGGGTGGGCTGGCCACCACGTTGGACGCCGAGGTGCTGCACGTCAGCGGCGAGCCCATCCCGAGCCTTTTCGCGGCGGGCCGGTCGGCGGCCGGGCTGGCCGCCTGGGGGTACGCCAGCGGCGTTTCGCTGGGCGACGGCAGCTTCTACGGCCGACGCGCGGGCCGCTCGGCCGCCAAGGGCTGACTTCGCTCGGGTTTCGCGAGCGTAACGCCACTGCGAAAGAGCGCCTCGAAATTCGCAGTGAGGTTACGCTCGCGGATTTGGCTGCGGTTGTGGCACAAACAGATATTCCTAATAGGAATATGGCAGCCAGATAGTTCACCGCCGCGCCACCGGGCTGGCCGTGCATCTTGCGGTCCTGGACGGATCCGACGTCGTCTACCTCGACAAGATCGGCGACTCCAGGATCCCCACCCGGGTGGGCGGTCGTGTGCCCGCGCACTGCACCGCGGTCGGCAAGGCGATCCTGGCTTACGCGGACCAGGACGACGCGGTGGATCTGCGGGCCCGCAAGACCAAATACTCGATCGCCAGCGCTGCCCACCTGGCCGTCGAACTGGCTAAGGTGCGCGCCCGCGGTGTCGCGTTCGAGCGCGAGGAATCGCTGCTCGGGTTCGGTTGTGTCGCAGCGCCGATCGGAAGCCCCGGTGAGGCGATGGCCGCGGTGTCGGTGTGCGGTCCGCTGAGTCACATGATGTTCGATCAGCGGCTGACCGCGGCGCCGGTGCGCATGACCGCCATGGGCATCTGGCGCAACCTGGAGGACGGGCCACCGCGGGTTGCGCCGACCCTGCAGCCGTTGCGGCCATTGCGGCCCGCGCGTCCCGCTTTGCAATACGCGTGAATCCGTTCTCGGGCGGCGTCGCCGTCATCGCCCTGCCGGAGCCGGCATCGGCGCGGGACTCGCGCGGCACGCCAGCCACCTGGGGATGATTGTGGTCCTCGCCAACGCCGCTCGATAGGGGCGGTTTGTTCCGCTCATCAGGAGGGCTCTGCCGGCGCGGTGTCGCCCCGGCATACCGTTCTCACCGTGACCCCGCACAGCACGACGATCCCCGCCGGGCTTCCGGTGGCCGATACCTGGGTTGATCTGCTGGTGATCGGCTCCGGCACCGGCATGGCCGCGGCGTTGGCCGGCCACGAACGCGGGCTGTCGGTGCTGATCGTGGAAAAGTCGTCCCACGTGGGCGGCTCGACCGCCCGATCCGGGGGCGCGCTGTGGTTGCCCGCCTCGCCGGTGCTGCGCGAGGCCGGCGCCGGCGACACCGCCGAACGCGCCGCCACCTATCTGGAATCGGTGGTCGCCGGGTCGGCGCCTGCGCAGCGATCGGCTGGGTTTCTGCAGCACGTCTCCGCGACGGTCGACATGCTGCGCCGCACCACCCCGCTGCGGCTTTTTTGGGCCCGCGACTACTCCGACTACCACCCGGAAGAACCGGGCGGCAGCGCCGCGGGCCGCACCTGCGAGTGCCAGCCGTTCGACACGTCGACGCTCGGCGAATACCGCACCCGACTTCGGCCCGGCGTGCTGGAGGCCGGCGTCTCGATACCGACGACCGGTGCCGACTACCGCTGGATGAACCTGGTGACCCGGGTCCCGCGCAAGGGCATTCCGACGTTCGGCAAGAGGGTCGCGCAGGGCTTCGGCGGCCGGCTGCTGGGTCGGCGCTACGCGGCGGGCGGCCAGGGCCTGATGGCCGGAATGTTCGCGGGTGTGCTGCGCGCCGGCATCCCGGTGTGGACCGACACCACGCTGCTGCGCCTCGCCGGCGACGGTGCCCGGGTGACCGGCGCGGTCGTGCACCACCACGGACGCGAGGTGACGATCACCGCGCGGCGCGGGGTGGTGCTGGCCACCGGCGGCTTCGACCACAGCATGGACATGCGGTGGAAATTTCAGTCCGAATCCCTCGGCGCGAACCTGAGCATGGGCGCCGAATCCAATACCGGCGACGGGATCCGCGCGGCACAGGAACTGGGCGCCGGCATCGCGCTGATGGACCAGGCATGGTGGTTTCCCGCCATCGCACCGCTGCCCGGCAAGGCGCCCGCGGTGATGCTGGCCGAACGATCGCTGCCCGGATCGTTGATCGTGGACCAGAACGGCCACCGGTTCGCCAACGAGTCGGCCGACTACATGTCTTTCGGGCAGCGCCTGCTCGAACTGGAGCGGTCGGGCAAGCGCGTCGAAAGCATGTGGATCGTCTTCGACCAGCAATACCGCAACAGCTATGTCTTTGGCGCCGAACTGTTTCCGCGCATGCGAATCCCGCGGCCGTGGTACGACGCGGGTATCGCGGCACGCGCCGACAGCCACGCCGAGCTGGGCGCGAAGATCGGCCTCCCGGTATCGGAATTCACCGCGACCATGACCCGGTTCAACGAAAACGCCGCTGCGGGGCGCGATCCCGACTTCGGCCGCGGCCGCAGCGCCTACGACCGCTACTACGGCGACCCGACGATCACGCCCAATCCCAACCTGCGTCCGTTGCTCAACGGCCCGTTCTACGCGGTGAAGATGGTGCTGTCCGACCTGGGCACCTGCGGCGGCCTGAAAGCCGACGAAAAGGCGCGGGTGCTACGCGAGGACGGCAGCGCGATCCCCGGCCTGTATGCGATCGGCAACGCAGCCGCCAACGCGTTCGGCACCACTTACCCGGGCGCGGGCGCCACGATCGCGCAGGGACTGGTCTACGGCTACATCGCGGCCCTCGACGCGGCCCGCCACCATCAGGGCTAGTCGGATTTGCGTCTGGCCTCGACCTGTTTTTCCACTTCGCGCCAATAGCCCGGTGTGGTGCGCGGCTTCCCGTATCCCCCCTTGGGGGCCCGCTGGATGATGGCCTCGGCCCCGTCGATGTCCTTCATCAGTTCCAGCGCGAACTCGCGCTCGGCGGCGTAGTACTTGGCCGCCCAGCGCAGCGCGATCACCGAGTACGCCCAGGCGGGTTCGGCCTCGGCGCCCTCGGCGTCCTCGACGGCCTTGCGGTGCCGGGCCTCCGCGTACGCCACATGCTCGGCCAGCAATTCCTTGAGCCGCGCCGGATTGCTGAGGTGGCCGAACGTCACCCGCAGCAGCACGCTGTGCTTGAGCACCGGCGGGTCCACCGGGGCATTGTTGGTCCAGTCGGTGACGGCGGCCATCCCGGCCGGGGTGATCTTGTAGAGCCGGCGGCTGCGGGTGCCCTCGTCGCGCTCGACGCGAGACGTCACCAGACCCAGGCCCTCGAGCTTCTTCAGCTCGGTGTAGATCTGGCTGTACGACGGGCTCCAGTAATAGAGGTCGACGCTCCAGTCGATCCACTTTTTGAGGTCGTAGCCCGAGACTTCCTCCTCGTAGGACATCATGCCCAGCAACGCCCAACTGGTGGCGGCAAGCGCCGCCTTGGCCGGGTTTCCGCTGGTCGAGTCCACTTGGACGTCCATTCGGCCAGGTTAGCAATACGGGCCGAAGGAGTGCGGGACGCCGACCGCTGGCCGGGACACCGGTCACGTCGCCGGGAAATTCACATCCTTGGTGACGGACTCCCACTCGTCGATCGACGCCGCCGTCGCGGCGATCTTGTCGCGCATCGCCTTGAGCACGTCGCGGCCCAGCAGCAGCCGCAGCGGCGGCTCGTCGAGCTTGGTCACCATCAGCACCGCCTCGGCGACCTTGCGCGGGTCGCCCGGCAGGTGGTCGGCGAACTGCTTGATCAGGTCCTTGCGCGCCGCCACGTCGGCGTAGTCGGCGATGGGGCTGCCCGACTCCTTCATCGATCGCGTCGCCCAATCGGTGCGGAAGGCGCCGGGCTCGACGGCGGTCACCTTGATGCCCAGCGGCCGCGACCTCGGTGGCCAGCGCCTCGGTCACCGCTTCCAGCGCGAACTTCGTCGACGAGTAGTAGGCGTTGGGCGGGTTGGCCACCAGCCCGGTCATCGACGAGATGTTGATGATGTGGCCCGACCCGCGGGCCCGCATGGCCGGCAGCACCGCCTTGATCATGTCGACCGCACCGAAGTAGTTGACGTCGAACAGCTTTCGCACCTCGGCGTCCTCGCCCTCCTCCACCGCGGACAGGTAGCCGTGGCCGGCGTTGTTGACCAGGACGTCGATCCCGCCGAACGCCTCCTCGGCCGCGCGCGACCGCCGCCGCGATCTGGCCGGCGTCGGTGACGTCGAGCGCGACGGCCAGGGCCCGGTCCCCGAATTCGTCGACGAAGTCCGCGCACCGCGTCGGACCGCCGCGCGGTCACCACGACGCTGTGGCCGTCTTGCAGTGCGGCGCGGGCGATCTCGCGGCCGAAGCCGGTCGAGCATCCGGTGATCAGCCAGCGCGCCATCTCAGGCCGTCCCTTCCGGCAGCCGCCGCAGGTACGCGGCGCGCCGCTCGGCGAGCTGGGCCGCCCGCTGCTGCGGCGCTCACCCGCGGCAGGTGCGGCAGCTCGGCGTCCGAGCCGGTCCAGCTTGACCACCCGGCCGCGGGCGCCGAGGTCCTCGCGCGGGCCGGCCGCGCCGAATTCGGCCATCCGCAGCGTCAGGATGCCTTCGCGCAGGCCGTCGGAGTCGATCCAGTTGGCCACGCCCGGGGTCGGTCGGCGCGATCACGTAGGTGTAGGTGCCGTCGTCGTCTGGCCACCGACTGCGCCTTGTTGAGGCTGCCGGTGCGGTCGACGATGTCCAGCGTGGTGCCCCAGATGTTGCTCAGCGGCACGGTGAAGTACTCGGCGCCGCCGTCGCTGAGGTCGACGACGAACGCCTCGTCGTCGGTCGAGGTCGAAGCGTCCCATGACGTACACCTGGTTGCGCATCGCGCCGACCTTGTCGGCCGACCAGGCCAGGTTGAATTGGTTGGCCGGCATCTTGTAGACGCCGTGGCTGAGCTTGCCGGTGAAGTCGGCGAAATACGCCATCATCGCCGCGGTCGCCTCGGCCTGCTCGTCGAGGGTGCGCGCCGGCGTCCGCCGGCGGGCCGCCGAGCCGTTGCACCGTCAAGGTGATTGGGGTCGTCGCGGCCCCATTCCAGCAGCACGTCGCGGATGTAGAACTCGTGCGCCTGCGGGCGTGGTCTGCACGTGGTTGGGCCGCCCGCCGGCGGGCTCGGCGTCGACGGTGATGGTGAAGCTGCCGTCGGAGTCGACCTGCATGGTCCGGCCGTTGAGCACGTCGACGGTGCCCATGTGGGCGTCCCAGAGCGTGAAGTAGTTCTCGGTCATGCGGTGCTCGCCGACCCGGCCGCGGATCTCGTAGCGTTCCTCGCCCGATATCGGGATCACCCGGTACACGCTGTCGGGATTGTCGATGCCCCAACGCGATCCGGGGATGCGCGCGGCCGTCCACGGGGTGGGCCAGCCGGGTGATGCAGCTGACCTTCGGGCCGCAGCTTGTCCTGGTTGGACGACCACACCGCCGCCGAGAACATCACTTCGGCGAACGCATCGTCGAACCGCTCCCGCATGGCGTCCGACGCCTTGGCCCGGCCCAGCCAGGTCTCCGCCACGGTGCGGTAGGCCGCCTTGACGGTCGGGTGCTCGATCAGTTCCAGCGCGGCCAGTTCCTGTTCGTGCTGGGATGCCGTCGCGACGGGGTCGTCCGGCATGAACCGTTCCTCACTCTCTGAGATATTCTCGAAAACGCTTCTTGTACAACGTAAACCGCTCGTCGACCTGCTCGGGACGCAGGCCGTAGTTTTCCAGTGCGTAGGGCGGGCGCGGCACCTCGCGGGGGCGTTCGGCCAGCCAGCGGCGCATCGCGTCTTCCGCCTCGGCGGTGAGCGGCAGGCCGATCGGCGTCGTAGACGCGCGCCACCTGCCCGATCGGGTCGGCCACCGCGTCGTCGAACGCGATGTCGGTGACGCGGTCCGCGTCGTCTGCCCAGCCGTCCCGGCTCGCCATCGCCCGGTCGTTGGTCCAGCCCATCCGCTGCAGCCACTGGGCGCCCACCCGGTGCGGGTCGACGGTGTCGGCGTGCATCGCGTGCAGGGTCGCGTTCAGGCTGGCCCCTGAGGCGATCGTGGTGCGCGGGTCGCGGTGCATGTGCACGACGTGCAGGTCGGGAAATTGCGCGCGCAGCACGTCCAGATAGCCCAGGTGGGCAGGCGATTTGAGCACCCAGCGCTGACGCGGGCATTCCCCTTCGGGAAACTCTGCCGCTTCTGCCACTGCAGGAACTGCAGCATGCGGTGCAGGTAGTCATAGGCGGGGGCGAAGTCCTGCTCGTCGATCCAGGACCGGTAGACCGGAAGGTGCGCACCGGATTCGGGGACATGCGACAGGAACGCGTCGGCCAGGAAGACGATCTCCTCCTCGGCTTCCCGCGCGTACATCGGATGGATGGCGAACAATTCCGGTGCCAGCTCCCGCGACTTCGCCTCGCGCGGCTTCGCTGACCGCGATCCGGGGATCGACACCGGCAGAACCGGTGGTCCAGGCGCGGGCGCGACCTCGACCACCTCCCAGCCGTAGGCGCAGCGGAACCGCGGGTCGGCGGCCAGCAGGCGCTGCAGCAGGTGGTGCCGCTGCGCATCATGCCGACGACGACGATCGGCGCGGCCACCCGCTCGTCGAGGATCTCGGGATGGCGGCGGATCCATTCCTGGGCGCGCAGCCGCATGCGCAGGCTGTGCACGATGCCCGACCGCAGGATGTGGATGCCGATCGCGTTGAGGTCGGCCTTGGAAACGGCATGCGTAGTCGGTCAGCAGCACGCCCAGCGGGCGTTCGAATTCCCCGGGCCCCCAATCGGTCAGCGCCTCCTTGCGCTGGGCGTCGGCCAGCACGGTCGCCAGCTCGAAGGCGTCGTCAACGGAGCCTGAGGGGTCCACGCGCTCAGAACTTCAGGTGCTGGCTGACGTCGCCGACCTGGTCGACGAACATCGTGCGGGTGTCGAACCACCACACACCGTCCAGCCGGTGAAAGGTGTCCTTGTAGTGCCCGGTCACGATCACCTGCAACGGCAGTTCGGGGGTGGCCTGGGTGACGCAGTAGTAGGACGTGCTGCGCGGCGGTGCCGCCGTCCTCGTCGATGTGCAGCTGCACGTTGCTGGTGTTGTGCTTGGTCTTCGGGGTGCCGTCCTCGTAGATGCGGGTGGCCATCTCGTACATCTGGCGCACCCGCGGCGCTCCCGGCGAACACCGTCTCGGGCGGGCCGTTCTCGACGCCGCAGATTCGGCCGTGAGCGAAGAGTTCGGCCACCGCGTCCAGGTCACCGGCATCCAGCAGCTCGGCGTAGGTGTAGATCAGGTTGGTGATCTCTATGGCGCTGTCACTCACGTTCCGATTCACTCCCGCCTGGCAACCGTCGAGACCATGGTGGCAGAGCCGACCCAACTTTCATAGAACGGACCACTACTCTTGTCGCCGTGACATCACCGTGGACGCCGGGCCGGCTCGGCGACTTGACCGGCAAGCGGATCATCGTGACCGGGGCGACCAACGGCGTCGGCCTGGGCACGGCGCGTGCGCTGGCCAACGCCGGCGCCCACGTGATCCTGGCCGTGCGCAACACCGAACTCGGCGCGCAACGCGCGGCGCAGAGATCAGCGGCCGCCGGCTCGACGTCGGTGGTCAGGCTCGACCTCGCCGACCTGTCGTCGGTGCGCGCGTTTCCGGACCTGATCGACGGTGACGTGGACATCCTGATCAACAACGCCGGCGCGCTGACCGACCGCCGCACCGACACGGTCGACGGATTCGAGATGACGTTGGGCACCAACCTGCTCGGACCGTTCGCGCTGACCAATCTGCTGCTGCCACGGGTGCGTGCCCAGATCATCAACGTCGGTTCCGACGCGCACCGCTCGGCCAAACTGCGGCTCGACGACCTGCACCTGCGCCAGCACCACTGGACGAGGCTGGGCGCCTATGCGCAGTCCAAGCTGGCGGTCATGTTGTGGGGGCTGGAACTGGACCGCAGGCTGCGCGCGGCCGGGTCGCCGATCGTCACCCAGCTCACCCACCCGGGCTGGGTGGCCTCGAACCTGTCGCACCTGTCCGACTCGCCGCTGCTGTCGTTGGCTCACCGAACGGTCAAGGCGGTGGCCGACCGGTTGGGCAACGACATCGATGAGGGCGCGGCGCCCACCCTGTACTGCATCAGCGAGCCCGTGCCGCCGGGTAGCTATGTCGGGGTCAGCGGCAAATTCGGGCTGCGCGGCGGCCCGGTGCTGATCGGGCGTTCGGAACTCGCGTGCGACTACGAGACGGCCGGGCGCCTGGTCGCTTTCGCCGAAAAGGAAACCGGCACCGGGATGGAGGTCTAGCCATGGGCGAACTCGACAACACGGTCGCCGTGATTACCGGCGCGGGGCGCGGCCAGGGCCGCAGCCACGCCGTAGCCCTCGCCGAGCGGGGCGCCGACATCATCGTCGTGGACCTATGCGCCGACATCGACGCCATCCCCTACCCGCTGGCGACCAAAGCCGACCTCGACGAAACCGCACGGCTGGTCCAGGCCGCGGGCCGCCGGGCGGTGCCCGTCATCGCCGATGTCCGTGACCTGGCGCAATTGGAAGCCGGGGTGCGGGCCGGTATCGACGATCTCGGTGACATCGACATCGTCATCGCGAACGCGGGAGTGGTGGCGATCGGCGACACCCAGCCCCGCGCCGAGCCGGTATTCGACGCGATCGTCGACACCAACCTCAAGGGCGTGTGGAACACGCTGCTGACAACGGTGCCCTCGATCATCAGCAAGGGCCGGGGCGGATCGGTGGTCCTGGTCAGTTCGTCGCAGGGGCTGACCGGCCGGGGTGGTGACGGCAGCGCCGCGATGTTCGCCTACGCGGCGTCCAAGCACGGCGTGGTCGGGCTCATGCGCTCGGCGGCCAATGCGTATGCGCCGCACCAGATTCGAGTCAACTCGGTGCATCCGAGCGGCGTCGCGACCCCGATGATTCTCAACGACTTCGTCGTCAAGCGGATGATGGAGAACCCGAATCCGGCGATCTCGCAAAACCTGCTGCCCGACACGCCGTTGGTCGAGGCGCAGGACGTTACCGAGGCGGTGCTGTGGCTAGTCAGCCCCCGGGCGCGCTATGTGACGGGCGTGTCGATACCCGTCGACGCCGGCCACGTCGTCATGTAAACACCGGCGCGCCTTGACCATCACCTGATCTGCAGCCCGCGCCGGCGCACCCACCACATCGCCGCGACCGTGCCCGCCGCCCACACCCCGACGGCGGTGGCCCGATGCACGAAGCTCTTCGTGTCGCGCCCGAAAATCGGCCAGATCAATGTCGGCAGCTGTTGCCAGAGCACGCGATGTTCCACCCCGGCCATGAGGTCGGCAATGTAGTACAGCGCATACGGCAGCGTCAGGGCCAGCAGCCAGCTACCGGTGCGGTACCCGTCGCGACGCCGGCGCCACCGCCGAATCAACGGCTCGGCGCTCACCGGGTGCAGCACCGAGATGAGGTTGCCCAGCCCCAGCCAGGACACGAGGGGCACCGCGACGGTCGGTATCGTGATGGCCAGCTGCCCAGGGGTTTGCAGCCACAGCGTCAGCGCCATCGCCGTCACCAGCGTGGGCAGCCCGACGATCACGAGCAGGGCCAGGTTTTTGAGCACCAGGATCCGCCAGATGGGCACCCCGCTGGAAAGGGCCTGTCGAACGCGGTAATGATCGGCGCCAAGGAAGTTGGTGGTGGTGACGTCGGCGAGGATCCACGACGAGAAGTAGACGCCCACCAAGACCGCCCAGTTGTGGTGGCGGTGGCTGCCAAAGTTCAACGGCTGGATCAGCAACCACGCCGCGGCCAGAAAAAGGTTGGCCACCACGCCCATTAGCCAGGTGCGCGGCGGCGTGAACGCCCAGCGGATCTCGGCGCCCAGCGCCGGCCATAGGCTGCGCTCGAAACTGGCCGCGGCGCGTTTGGCCGCGGCGGGACGGGGCGCCCAGGCAGTGCCGCGGCGCGCACGGCAGCACCCACGCGTGGGTCCATCGACGTCTGATTCTCCAACATGTGCTTTCCAGCAAAGCGGCTGTCCGTGCGACCATACCTGGGCGGGGCCGATTACACGGCGCCGAGCAACCGAATCGATGAGCGAGTCGGTCCGCGGTTTGTGCCAGCCAGGAGAGTGTCATGCAACGCCAGCGCGTCGTGATCGCCGGACTGGGGGACGCGGGCGTCCTGACCGCGATCCGGTTGGCGCGGCACGCCGACGTCGTCGGCATCTCCGCCAAGCCGGCGCTGGTCAGCGGCCAGGAACTTGGCGTCCGGCTCTCCCGGCCCGGCGACTGGGCCCGCGATTACTGGGTTCCGTTCGACAAGTTCCGCCGCCTGGACCGGGTGCGAACGGTGCACGCCGCGCTGACCGGACTGGACCTCGCCGCCCGCACCGTGTTTGGCCGGTACGCGGACGGCACGCCGATGGCCGAAGAGTACGACGCGCTGGTCATCTCGACTGGAGTCGCCAACGGCTTCTGGCGTCAGCCGACGCTGCAGGGTCTCGCCGACATCGGCGCCGGGCTGCGCGCCGCGCACGAGCGGCTCGCCGCCGCCGCGTCGATCATCGTCGTGGGCGGCGGCGCGGCCGCGGTCAGCAGCGCCGTCAACATGGCAACCACGTGGCCGGACAAGCGCATTGACCTCTACTTCCCCGGCGAGCGCGCGCTACAGGGGCATCATCCGCGGGCATGGAAACGCCTACGCGGCCGGCTGACCGACCTGGGCGTCGGGGTGCATCCGGGCCACCGTGCCGTGGCGCCCAACGGTTCCCCGTCCGATGAGATTGCCAGCGGACCCGTTCGCTGGAGCACCGGACAACCGCCGGCTTGCGCCGATGCGGTGCTGTGGGCGATCGGGCGGGTGCGACCCAACACCGACTGGCTGCCGCCGGAGTTGCTCGATGAGCGCGGGTTTGTGCGGGTGACCCCGCAGCTGCGGGTGCCCGGCCACCCGGGCGTCTTCGCGGTCGGCGACGTCGCGGCGACCGACCCGTTGCGCAGCTCCGCCCGTAATCGCGGCGACGCGCTGGTGGCCCGCAACGTCCGCGCCGAGTTCGCGGGCCGACCGTTGCACACGTATCGGGCGCCGGGGCGGCGCTGGGGCTCGTTGCTGGGTATCCAGCCCGACGGGCTGGAGGTGTTCCTGCCCTCCGGCCACGCGTTCCGCTTCCCGTCGTGGTCGGTTGACCGCGTGGTGATGCCGTGGATCGTCCGCTGGGGCATGTACGGCGGAGTGCGGGAAAACAATCCGTTGCACTGACATTGGCTGATCACGTGCTGGTGGGACCACAGCAGTTGCGAGTTGATTCGATGGATGCTTATATAGATGTATGTCAAATCAGCTCGAATGTTGCCCGACGCTGGGAGCGGCCGCCATGGACCCGCCACAGGCCGGCGAATTGGCGGCGATGTTCAAGGCGCTGGGCGACCCGGTCCGCCTGCGCCTGTTGAGCCTCATCGCGAGCCACCCCGGCGGTGAGGCCTGTGTTTGTGAGATATCGGCGACCTTCGACGTTTCACAGCCGACGATTTCCCATCACCTCAAGCTGCTGCGCTCGGCCGGCCTGCTGGACTGCGAGCGGCGGGGTACCTGGGTGTACTACTCGGTGATTCCGTCGGCGCTGCAGCGGCTTTCGTCCGTCCTGCGTGTGGACGATCGCCCATCGGCGACCGCGGCCGGGTGTGAGCAGTGACGGACACCTCGACTGCGCCTGCCCCGGGCGCGGTCGCGACCCGGCTGTCCATCCTCGACCGGTTCCTGCCGGTATGGATCGGTGCGGCAATGGCCACCGGCCTGTTGCTGGGCCGGCTGGTTCCCGGCCTCGGGTCGGCCCTGAGTGTGGTTGGGGTACAAGGCATTTCACTGCCCATCGCACTGGGACTGCTGGTGATGATGTACCCGGTGCTGGCCAAGGTTCGCTACGACCGGCTCGACGAGGTCACCGCGGACCGCAAGTTGATGGTGTCCTCGCTGCTGCTCAATTGGCTGATCGGGCCCGCCGTGATGTTCACCCTCGCCTGGCTGCTGCTGGCGGATCTGCCCGAGTACCGTACCGGGCTGATCATCGTCGGGCTGGCCCGCTGCATCGCGATGGTCATCGTCTGGAACGACCTCGCCTGTGGGGACCGCGAAGCCGCGGCCGTTCTGGTCGCGTTGAACTCGTTGTTTCAGGTGGTCATGTTCGCCGTGCTGGGCTGGTTCTACCTCTCGGTGCTGCCCGGCTGGCTCGGCCTGCCGCAAACCGGAATCGACGTGTCCCCATGGCAGATCGCCAAATCCGTGCTCATTTTCCTCGGCATCCCGCTGCTGGCCGGATACTCCTCGCGCCGGCTGGGTGAACGATTCAAGGGCCGCCACTGGTACGAGACCCGTTTCCTTCCCCGCATAGGGCCGTGGGCCCTGTACGGCCTGCTGTTCACCATCGTCATCCTGTTCGCCCTGCAGGGTCACCAAATCACCTCGCGGCCATTGGATGTCGCCCGCATCGCACTCCCGCTGCTGGCCTACTTCGCGGTCATGTGGGCCGGCGGATACGCCCTGGGCTGGGCACTGCGGCTCGGCTACGCGCGCACCACCACCCTCGCGTTCACCGCCGCCGGCAATAACTTCGAACTGGCCATCGCGGTGGCCATCGCCACCTACGGCGTCACATCCGGGCAAGCCCTGGCCGGAGTCGTCGGACCGCTGATCGAAGTGCCCGTGCTGGTTGGCCTCGTCTACGTGTCCCTGGCGCTGCGCGCCCGGCTGTTTCCTGCCCCACCAAACTGAGGAGCCCGAGCCGATGGACGGCAAACCCAGCGTCCTGTTCGTCTGCGTTCATAACGCCGGACGCTCACAGATGGCCGCCGCCCTGCTGAGCCGGTTGGCCGGAGACCGCATTGAAGTCCGCTCCGCCGGAACGGAACCCGCCGATCAAATCAATCCCGTCGCCATCACGGTCATGGCCGAACTCGGCATCGACATCACCACGTGCGGCCCCAAAGTCCTCACCGGTGACTCGGTACAAACCAGTGACATCGTGATCACCATGGGCTGCGGCGACGCCTGCCCCTACTTTCCCGGGGTGTCCTACCGTGACTGGAAACTTCGCGACCCGGCGGGCCAACCCCTGGCCACCGTGCGCGCCATCCGCGACGACATCGCCCGTCGCGTCCAGGCATTGATCACCGAACTCCTGCCCGCCGCAACCACATAGCCGCACCAACGGAAGGACCCATCATGTCGCGCGTACAGCTGGCCCTCAACGTCGACGACCTCGACGCGGCAATCGCGTTCTACTCCAAGCTGTTCAACAGCGAACCGGCCAAAGTCAAACCCGGTTACGCCAACTTCGCCATCGCTGAGCCCCCACTCAAACTGGTATTGCTCGAGAACCCGGGTCATGGCGGCACCCTGAACCACCTGGGGGTGGAAGTCGCCTCCAGCGACACCGTGCATGCCGAAATCACCCGTCTCACCGAACAAGGGCTCCGCACCGAAGAGGAACTCAACACCACCTGCTGCTTCGCCGCGCAGGACAAAGCCTGGGTCACCGGCCCCGGCGGCGAACGCTGGGAGGTCTACACCGTCCTCGCCGATTCCGACACCTTCGGAGCCAACACCGACGAACCCGAGGAAACCTGCTGCACACCGTAGGCGCAGCGGCGCCGAGGGGGCCATGGCGCGCCACGCTCGCGGCAATGCGATTCCCCCGCGGCGCGAACGGGAAGACTGAGCGGGTGGCCGAGCCAGAAATTGAACCGTTCGAGAAGCTTGTCGCGCTGCTCAACTATCCGATGTACGTCGTGACCACGCAGGCCGGCGGCGTCATGGCCGGCTGTCTGGTGGGCTTCGCCAGCCAGACCAGCATCCACCCACCGCGCTTTCTGGTCGGCCTGTCCACCAAGAACCACACCTACCGGGTGGCCGCCGACGCCACCCATCTGGCCGTGCACGTGTTCGACCACGACCACCTCGACACCGTGGAGCTTTTTGGCAGCCAGACCGGCGACACGATCAACAAGTTCGACCGCTGCTCCTGGCACCGCGGCCCCGCGCAGATGCCGATTCTCGACGACGCCGCGGCCTGGTTCGTCGGCGAGATCCTCGATCGTTTCTCGCTCGGGGACCATGTCGGGCACCTGCTGGCGCCGGTGGGCGGCAGCCCGCCGCACGAGCTGGAGCAATGGGTGTCCTTCGGCGACGTCCGGAACCTGCAGCCGGGCCACGAGGCCTGAGCGTGACCGAGTCTCCTCGGGTGGGCGCCGTCGCGGGCATCACCGGACTGGCCGCGTTCTACGCCGATCCCCCGGACGGCGTGCGCACCAACATGATCTTCAGCGCCGACGGCGCCGCCGCCTTCGGCGGTCGCGCCGGTCCGCTGTCGTGTCCCACCGATCAACAGCTGCTCAAGATTTTGCGGGGCTACGCCGACGTCGTGCTGGTCGGCGCCGGCACCGCGCGCGCCGAGAACTATGGGCCGGTGCGGCTCACCGATGCGCAGCGGGATCAACGGCACCGCGAGGGGCGGACGGCGCCGCCCCCGATCGCCGTGATCAGCCGAAGCGGTGAACTGCCGGCCAGGCTGCTCGGCGACCCCGACCAGCCACCGATCCTGCTCACCTGCGCGCGGTCGGCGCAGCGCCGCCGGCTCACCGACGACCCACGGCGGCGGGTGTTGGTGGCCGGCGAGGACGCCGTGGACGTGACGCGGGCGGTCGCGTTGCTGCGCGCGCACGGCATGCACCGCATCCTGTGCGAGGGCGGTCCGACCGTGCTCGACGAACTGGTGGCGGCCGATGCCGTCACGGAGATCTGCGTGACGCTGGCCCCCCTACTCGCCGCGAGCCAGCCCGTCGGCCAACGCCTGTCGTCGGCGCTGCCCGCACCGGTCACGATGCGGCTCGCGCATGCGTTGGTGTGCGACGACTACCTGTTTCTGAAGTATCGCCGCTGAGGAGTTGCGGGCACGATCGCTCGGCATGCAGCCACTGCGAGCGCTTCTTATGATGAGAGTTGTCCGGGTCGAAACCTTCATCGAATCGCCTGCGCGGCATCACCTTCAGTTGCGCGCCGTCCACGCTCTCGAGGCCATATGAGCAATTCAATCGACGACAAAGACTACCGCAACCTGGCGGTAAATCGGTTGCGGCCCAGCGAACTTCAGTGGGCGTTGAACCACGACGCCGTGCATGGGATCGCGTATGCGTTCAAGCATCCGGTCGCCGTTGCCGAATCCAGTGACGATCCCGGGGACGACCGCATGACCTACCTGGTACGGGTCAAACGCGACGACTTGGCCAACGCCCTGGGCAAGATCAACGATTGGATCACCGAAAATCCGGGCCCCGCCGGGGTGCAGGCGTTCGGGTTCGTCCGGGCGCTGGCGCGCGAAGGGCTCACCGAACACACTCCCGATGACGACGAACTCCGCTGAGCCGTGGTGAACGACGGCTACCGCGTCCTTGTCCCGAATTAGCTGGCTTTCGCTATTCGCCGTGCCCGGCGGTCGTCGCACCGATTAGCCTTATGCCTGGCACGCCACCGAATACTCGGGATCCGCGCAGGCACTGACCGGGCGCGCGGGGCCGTTGGCGGTCGGTTGCGGAGCCGTTGGCGGGTGAGGAGTCGGGATGGGTGACACGACCGCGGATTCGCGGGAGGGTTCGCAGCTCGGGCCGTACCGGCTGCGCCGGCTGGTCGGTCGCGGCGGCATGGGTGATGTCTACGAAGCCGAGGACACGGTCCGGGAGCGGGTCGTCGCGCTCAAACTGATGTCCCAGACGCTGTCCAGCGATCCCGTATTCCGCTCCCGCATGCAGCGCGAGGCCCGCACCGCGGGACGGCTGCAGGAACCGCACGTCGTGCCGATCCACGACTTCGGCGAGATCGACGGCCAACTCTATGTCGACATGCGCCTGATCGACGGCAAGGACCTGGCCAGCACGGTGAAGCAGCACGGGCCGCTGACCCCGCCGCGGGCGGTGGCGATTGTGCGCCAGATCGGCTCGGCCCTCGACGCCGCCCACGCCGCCGGTGTCCTGCATCGCGACGTCAAGCCGGAAAACATTCTGGTGAGCGCCGACGACTTCGCCTACCTGGTCGATTTCGGGATCGCCAGCGCGACCTCCTCCGACGAAAAGCTGACCCAGTTCGGCACCACCGTCGGCACCGTCAAATACATGGCCCCGGAGCGGTTCAGCGATTCGGAGGTCACGCACCGGGCCGACATCTACGCGCTGGCATGCGTCCTATACGAGTGCCTGACGGGGTCCCCGCCCTACACCGGCGACCAGGTCAGCGTCATGGGGGCACACCTGCACCAGCCAATCCCCCGGCCGAGCGCCGCGCGCCCCGGTGTCCCGGCCGCCTTCGACGGCGTGATCGCGCGGGGCATGGCCAAAGACCCCGCGGACCGCTACGCCACCTGCGGCGACCTGTCGGCGGCCGCCTATGCGGCGCTGGCGGCGCCCGACCAGGACCGCGCCACCGACATCCTGCAGCGCAGCCAGGTGGCCAGGCTGCCGTCCGGGCTCGCCGGCCGGCCGCCCAGCGGGATGGCGCAGGCACCTCCCGCGTTTGCCCCGCCGGCCGGCCCGGAGTGGCCCGCGCCCTCGGCGTCCGGAGCACCGCTGGCCACCGGTGGCCCGGTCCCCCCGCCGACGGGGTGGTCCGGCGCTCCAGCCTGGACCCCGGGGACCGCCGGCACCGGCGTGCCCCCGCCGTGGGGCCCGCCACCGCGGGCCGGGCGCAAGCCGTGGCTATGGGTCGGGGTGGCCACCACCGCCGTGCTGGCCGCCGTGGGCCTGGTCCTCGTCGTCGTGCGACCGTGGCAGTCGCCGTCGCCACCGGCGCCGACGCCGACACCCCCGCCGCCGGATGCCGTCGCGCTGCGGGTCCTCGATGACGGCGTGTACGTGGGCAGTTCGGCCGCGGCGATGACAATCGACATCTTCAACGAGCCGATCTGCCCGCCCTGCGGCAGCTTCATCCGATCGAATGCGAGCGACATCGACACCGCGGTGAACAACAAGAAGCTCGCGGTGCGCTATCACCTGCTGAACTTTCTCGACGACAAGTCGCACAGCAAGAACTACTCGACCCGCGCGGTGGCGGCGACGTATTGCGTCGCGGCGCAGAACGACCCCACGGTCTACGCCGACTTCTACTCCGGCCTGTTCGCCAGCAACTTCCAGCCCCAGGAAGACGGCGCCGAGGACCGCACCGATGGCGAACTGGCGCAACTGGCCAAGACCGGCGGCGCCGACGCCGGCGTCATCACCTGCATCAAGTCGGGCGACGATCTCGGCACGGCTAAAACCAAGGCCGCGAACGGTTACGCGACGCTGACCGGGCTGGGCGCCAACTCCACGCCGTTCGTGTGGGACGGCACCACGACGGTGAACTATCAGGATCCGACCTGGCTGACGAAGCTGATCGGGTAGCCCGGCCCCCTAGAGGATGTAGAGCAACTCCTGGTAGGTGGGCAATGGCCACAAGTCGTCGGCCACAACGCCTTCCAGCGTGTCGGCGGCGGCGCGCACCGCGTCCATCGCCGGCAGCAGCGCCGCCTGAGCATGCTTGGCCTCGTCGAGCGCCGATTCCGCCGAGTGGTCCGACAACGCCGCCCGCAACGCCGTCAGCGCCGCTTCCAGATCCGCCAGCGGAGCCGAAACCGCTTCCAGCGCGGCCATGCTCGGCTCCACACCGGCGGCCTTCACGGTCGCGACGTTCTGCGCCAGCTCGGTCTGGTAGCGGACCGCGGCCGGCAGGATCACCGTCGTCCCCATCTCCAGGGTGAGCTTGGCCTCCACCGCGATGGTCAGCGCGTACTGCTCCAGCCGCACCTCGTAGCGGCTGTGCAGCTCGCGCTCATTGAACACGCCGTATTTCGCGAAGACTTCCACCGCCTCCGGCTTGATCAGCTCCGGAATCGCGTCGAGCGTGGTCTTGAGGTTCGGCAAGCCGCGCTCGGCGGCCTCGATCTGCCAGTTCTCCGAATACCCGTCCCCGTTGAACACCACCGCGCCGTGTTCGGTGATGATCTCGGTGAGCAGCTTCTGCACGGCCATATCGAAGTTCTCGCCGTCCTCGACCGCCTTCTCCAGAATCGTCGCCATGTAGTCCAACGAGTCGGCCATGATCGTGTTGAGGACGATCATCGGGACGGCGACCGTCTGCCCCGAGCCCGGCGCCCGGAACTCGAAGCGGTTGCCGGTGAACGCGAAGGGGCTGGTCCGGTTGCGGTCGCCCGCGTCCGTCGGCAGGTGCGGCAGCGTGTCGACACCGATGATCATGGTGCCCTTACCCTTTGACGACGTCGCCGCGCCCTTCGCGATCTGCTCGAACACGTCGGCGAGCTGTTCGCCCAAAAAGATCGAGATGATCGCCGGCGGTGCCTCGTTGGCGCCCAAACGGTGGTCGTTGGTGGCCGAGGCGACCGAGACGCGAAGCAGCCCGGCGAACTTGTGCACGGCGCGGATCACCGCGGCGCAGAACACCAGGAACTGGGCGTTCTCGTGCGGCGTGTCCCCGGGCACCAGCAGCGAACCCAGCTCGGAGTTGCCCACCGAGAAGTTGACGTGCTTGCCCGACCCGTTGACACCGGCGAAGGGCTTCTCGTGGAACAGGCATTCCATGCCGTGCTTTTTGGCGATCGTTTTGAAGACCGTCATCAGCAGCTGCTGGTGGTCGGAGGCGATGTTGGCCCGCTCGAACATCGGCGCGATCTCGAACTGGCCGGGGGCCACCTCGTTGTGCCGGGTCTTGGCGGGAATGCCGAGTTTGAACAGCT
Source organism: uncultured Actinomycetota bacterium (assembly GCA_963800315.1). GTDB lineage: Bacteria > Actinomycetota > Actinomycetes > Mycobacteriales > Mycobacteriaceae > Mycobacterium. The sequence continues at coordinate 268,273 of CAWDAS010000013.1, read as the reverse complement.
CCCGCTCGGTGTCCATCATGAAGCCCAGGACACGCTCGGGCACCGCCCCGAAGTAGTGGTCGTCGAACTCCTGGCCTTTGGGCGGCTTAGCGCCGAACACGGTACGGCCGGCGTTGACCAGGTCGGGTCGCGCCAGGAAGAAGTGCCGATCGACCAGGAAGTACTCCTGCTCGGGCCCGCAGAACGACACGACCTTGTTGAGGTCCTGGTGACCGAACAGCTTCAGGATGCGCTCGGCGTGCACACCCATGGCCTGCTGGCTGCGCAGCAGCGGTGTCTTGTAGTCCAGCGCCTCACCGGTCATCGAGACGAACACCGTCGGGATGCACAGTGTGTTGCCGTTCGGATTCTCCAGAACGTAGGCGGGGCTGGTGACGTCCCAGCCGGTGTAGCCGCGTGCCTCGAAGGTGCTGCGCAGCCCGCCCGAGGGGAAGCTCGAGGCATCGGGCTCGCCCTGGATCAGGGTCTTGCCGGCGAACTCGGCGAGCGTCTGCCCGTCGGAAACGGGTTCTAAGAAGCTGTCGTGCTTCTCCGCGGTCAGGCCGGTCATCGGGTAGAACACGTGGGCGTAGTGGGTGGCGCCCTTTTCCAGCGCCCAGTCCTTCATCGCTACCGCGACCGTGTCGGCGACCGCGGGGTCAAGCTTGGCGCCTTTGTCGATGGTCGCCACGATGGACTTGTACACCGATTTGGGCAGCCGGGCCTGCATCTCGGCCTTGGTGAAGACATTGGAGCCGAAGATCTGGCCTGGGGTTTCACCGGGGACGAAGCTGATGGCCGGGGGGACATATGCCTCGACGTTATTAATCGCCTGCAGGCGGACCGCGTTTCCGCTCAATGGAGTTCCTATCGCTGGGGGGATCCACCATGGTTCTCGACGGAAGGTGGACCGACTCACCCTAGGAACATTCGATGGCAAACCTGTTACGGCGGCGTCAACGGGAGGACCGCTGCGGTTTCCAACGTGAGACATCGACGTATCGCGGTCTCACGCGGAATCAGCGCGCGTTCCCCCGGGGTCCGCTACCCGATTTGCACGTCGGACGGCGACCAGAAGGCCCGCATCGAGGTGATCCTGGCCTCCTCGTCGAACGCCATCATCGAGATCGGCGAGATTCGGGTGCGGGTGCCGCCGGCGTCGAGCACGAGGTGCCACAAGAACGCCGCCTCGCTGCCGGCCACCCGCAGCTCGGCGAGTTCGGTCTCCTTCTGGGCATCCTGGAATCCCGCATAGAACTCGCGGATCGCGTCGTGGCCGCGCCGCAGGTCCGAACCGATCGGGTCCTCGATGGTGGCATCGGCGGCGTAGAGGGCCAGAACATCCTCGGCGGTGCCCTTGGCGACGAGCTCGAGATAGCGATGGACGGTCTGCGCGATGGCTTCCTGGGACGGCATGACCGCGAACGTTACTCGGCGTCGGCGACGGTCAACGGCAGGGCCAGCTCTTCCAGCGGGCGTTGTTCGGCGGCGATCCCGAGCCACAGTTCGACCAGGCCCGCACCGGCCATCACCGCCGCGCCGATGATGAACGACCAGACAACCAGGCCGCGCTGCCCGGAATTGATCAACTGGCCGAACAGCAGCGGGCCCGTGATGCCGCCGATCGCCGTTCCCAGCGCGTAGAAGAAGGCGATCGCCAGCGCCCTGGTCTCCATCGGGAAGATCTCGCTGACGGTCAGGTACGCCGCGCTGGCACCCGCCGAGGCCAAGAAGAACGCGACCGCCAGCACGGCGACGAAGGTCCAGGCACCACCGGTCTGGGTGACGAACAGGACCGCGAGAACACCGGCCACCACGGCGGATCCGAGGTAGGTGGTGGCGATCATCGGTTTGCGGCCGACGGTGTCGAACAGCCGGCCCAGCAGCAGGGGGCCGGCGAAATTGCTGAGCGCCCACACGATGAAGAACAGCGGCACGTGTCCGGATTGCACCCCGTAGAACCCACTCAGCAGGGTGCCGAGATTGAAGGTGACACCGTTGTAGAGGAACGCCTGCCCGACGAACAGGGCCAGCCCGAGGACCGCGCGCCGCGGGTACAGGGTGAACGCCACCTTGGCGATCTCCCGGAACGAAATCGTCTGCCGCTGGCGAATCTTGAGCTGGCGCCCCTGTGGCTCGGGCAGCGGTTCGCCGGTCTCCTGCCGGACCGATGCTTCGATCTCGCCGACGATTCGCTCCGCTTCGTGGGCGCGCCCATGGATGAACAACCACCGTGGGCTCTCGGGGACGTTGCGCCGGACCAGCAGGACGAAAATGCCGAAAATGGCGCCGATGCCGAAGGCCAGCCGCCACCCGATGTTGGCCGGGAAGTTCGAGGTGTCCAGCAGGACCAGTGCGCCCGCCGCGCCGGCGGCCGAACCCAGCCAATAGGTGCCGTTGATGACCAGGTCCACGCGACCGCGCACGCGCGCGGGGATCAACTCGTCGATCGCCGAGTTGATGGCGGCGTATTCACCACCTATGCCCGAGCCGGTGAAGAAGCGGGCGATGAAGAAATACCAGGGCGCGAACGCGAACGCGGTCGCGACGGTGGCCGTCAGGTACACCGCAAGGGTCAGGATGAACAGATTGCGCCGGCCGAATCGGTCGGTCAGGTGACCGAAGAACAAGGCGCCCAGGCAGGCCCCGGTGATGTAGAACGCCGCCGCCACGCCGATCTGTGCGGGGTCGAGCCCGATGCCGCTGTCCTTTTCGGTAAGGCGGGAGGACACGTTGCCGACCATCGTGACCTCGAGTCCGTCCAGGATCCACACGCCGCCCAGACCGATGACGACCCGCCAGTGAAATCGCGCCCAGGGCAGCCGGTCCAACCGTGCCGGCACGTGGGTCGTGATGGTCCCGGTCTGCACCGTGTCGCTCATCTGGCTCCTATCTGGGTGATCTTCAGAATTACCCAAGCGAGGCGCATCGCAAGCCTCAGCCACGGTCGGCGCGCGACTCCTCGGGGGTCCACGCCGGTGGTTGGCCGGGCTGGCCGGGAAACAGAAAGTCGATGAAGGCCGCGGCGGTGGGTTGTGGTTCGTGGTTGGCCAGCCCCGGCCGCTCGTTGGCCTCGATGAAGGCGTACTCGGTTCCGGCGATGTCGGGTACCAGCAGGTCGATGCCCGTCACCGGGATCCCGATGGCCTCGGCGGCCGTCACGGCCACCCGGCAGAGTTCCGGGTTCACGCTGGCGGTGACATCGCGGATCGTGCCGCCCTGATGCAGGTTGGCGGTGCGGCGGACGATGAGCCGAGTTCCTTGGGGCAGCACATCGTCCAGCCGCCAGCCGGCTTCGGCGACCGTCGCCTCGGTGAGGTCGTCCAGCGGGATGCGGGACTCACCACCCGTCGCCGCGGAGCGTCGGCGGCTCTCGGCCGCGATCAAGTCCCGCACGCTGTGCTCCCCGGTGCCGATGACCTCCGGGGGCATCCGCAGCGCGGCGGCAACGACCCGCCCGTCGATCACCACCAGCCGGAGGTCGGCGCCTTCGACCCGCTGCTCGATCAGCACCTCTGGGTATTGCTGCCGCGCCCGCGCCACGGCGGCGGCGAGCTCGTCGCGCCCGTCGTCGGCGCTGACGCCCACGGTGATGCCCTTGCCCTGCTCGCCGCGCGTCGGTTTGACGACGACCTCCCCGACTTCGGCCAGGAAGGCGTAGTCGTCGTCGTCGAAGGTCGCCAGGCGAGCGCGGGGCACGATGATGCCCGCCTCCGAAACCAGGCGGCGCGTCAACCGCTTGTCGTCGCACCGGCACATGGCGACCGCCGAGGTGAACTCGGACAACGACTCACGGGTAATCACGCTGCGGCCCCCATGGATCAGCCGCATCTCACCGGTTTCGGCGTCGAGGACCTCCACCCAGATCCCGCGACGCAGCGCCTCGTCGGCGATGATCCGGGCGTAGGGATTGAGATCGTCGATCGTTTCCGGCGGCGGGCTGAACAGCGGCTCGTTGATCGCGTTCTTGCGCTTGATCGCCAGCACCGGCACCCGGCGGAAACCCAGCTTCTCGTAGAGGCCGATGGCGGCGGCGTTGTCGTGCGCCACCGACAGGTCCATGTAGGCGCGGCCCGCGCCGCAGAAGTGCTCCGCCAAGGCCCGGGTGAGGACCTCACCGATGCCGGGCAGCCCGGCGGCCGGATCGACGGCCAGGGTCCACAGGCTCGACCCCTGCTCGGGGTCGGAGAACAGCAACTCGTGATCGATGCCGGTGACGGTGCCCACCACGGCGCCGTCCTCGTCGCGCACCGCCAGCAGATATTTCACCGCCGGTACGTGCAGATGGTTGTCCCAGATCACATCGACCCGCGCCGGGACCATTCCGCACCGCACGTAAACCCGGTTCATGGCATCGGCATCGTCCGGGCTTTCCAGCGTGCGGACGGTCACGCCGAGCGGCGACGGTGCCAGGCTGTCCTGTTCCGATGAATCGGTGAAGCGCAACCGATAGGTATGGCTGGGGTCGATGAACAGCTCGGTCGGCGCTTCGGCGACCACCACGTGCGACTCGCGCGCATAGATGCAGATGTCGCGGCGCCCCGGCCCTTCCCGGCGCAGCGCCTCGACCAGCTGGCCGGAATCGGCAAACGTCTGACCAAAAATGAGTCGGCCCCAACCCAATTCGAGCTCGACGTTTTTTGCCATCGCGTCCACCAGGTCCGGCGGCGAGGCGTCGTGCAGGCCGAGCGTGATCGCCTCGGTGTGGTCCCCGGAGGGACCGATCGCGGTCATCCCACCGGCCCCGTCACACCGTGACGCTGCAACCACAGCTCGAGCAGGGCGATTTGCCAGAGCTCATTGCCGCGCAGCGGGGTCAGCTTGCCGTTCGGGTCCTCGAGCAGCGCGTCGACGGCCTCCGCGCGAAACAGCCCGCGCTCCTTGGCAACCGGCGCGTACAGGGCGTCGCGCACCAGATCGAGGTAGGGCCCTTCCAGGTGGGTCAGCGCGGGCACCGGGAAGTACCCCTTGGGCCGGTCGATGACCTCCGCGGGAATCACCCGCCGCGCCGCTTCTTTGAGGACGCCCTTGCCCTCGTGGGCGATCTTCAACTCCGGGGGGCAGGTCGCCGCGAGTTCGACCACCTCGTGGTCGAGGAACGGTACCCGGCCCTCCAAGCCCCACGCCATGGTCATGTTGTCCACCCGCTTGACCGGGTCGTCCACCAGCATGACCGTCGTATCGAGTCGCAATGCGCGGTCGATGCCAGTTTCGGCGCCGGCGCGCGCGAAGTGCTCGGTGACGAAGCGTTCACTGGGGTCGCCGTCAGCCAAGTAGGCAGGCCCCAACAAGTCCCTGACCCCCACCGCGTCGCGATCGAAGAATGCGCCGCGATATTCGGTGACCGCACCCTCGAGCGTGGCGGCGGCCGGCGAACCCATTGGGGGGTACCAGTGATAGCCGGCGAACACCTCGTCGGCGCCCTGGCCGGACTGCACGACCTTCACGTGCCGGGAGACTTCCTGGCTGAGCAGGTAGAAGGCGACGCAGTCGTGGCTGACCATCGGCTCACTCATCGCGCCGATCGCCTGGTCCAGCGCGGGCAGCATCCGGTCGGTGCCGATGCGGATCTGGTGATGGTTGGTGCCGAAGCGTTCGGCCACGATGTCCGACCACCGGAATTCATCGCCGGCGACGCCGCCCGTCGACTCGAAGCCGATGGAGAAGGTCGACAGCCCGTGCTGGCCGGCCTCGGCCAAGAGTCCCACGATCAGGCTGGAGTCCACGCCGCCGGACAGCAGGCAGCCGACCGGCACGTCGGCGACCAGCCGGCGCTGGACCGCCAGTCGCAGCGCGGAGAGCACCGCGTCCTCCCAGTCGCGTTCCGACCAGTCCGAGCGGCTCTCGTCGCGGGTGAAGGCGGGCGTCCAGTAGGTGCTGGCGGTGCGCCGGCCGTCGGGCTCGATGGCGATCAGCGACGCGGGCGGCACCTTGCGGACTCCGCGCAGGATGGTATGCGGCGCCGGGACCACCGAGTGAAAGGTCATGTAGTGGTGCAGCGCGATGGGGTCGATCCGGGTGTCGACGCCGCCGCCGGCCAGCAACGCCGGGAGCGTCGAGGCGAACCGGATCCGGTGACTGTCCTCCGTGATGTACAGCGGTTTGATGCCGAGCCGGTCCCGGCCCAGCAGCACCCGGCCGCTGTCGCGTTCGGCGATGGCGAACGCGAACATGCCCTGTAGGTGCGTGACGAAGTCGTCGCCCCAGTGGTGGTAGGCCTTGAGCAAAACTTCGGTGTCGCTGTGCGAGAAGAACCGATAGCCGTGCCCGGTGAGTTCGCGCCGTAAGTCCTGGTAGTTGTAGATGCACCCGTTCCAGGCGATGGTCAGCCCGAGGTCGGCGTCAACCATCGGCTGAGCGCCGGCCTCGGTCAGGTCAATGATCTTCAGGCGACGATGGCCGAAAGCGACCCGGCCCTGTGACCAGGCACCCGCCGCATCTGGTCCCCGACGCGACATCACGCCAGCCATTGCTGACACCGCCGCTACGTCGGGGACTCGGCCGTCGAGTCGCACCTCACCGGTGGCTCCGCACACCTCTTCGACCCTACCGGGGCCGATTCCGGGGCGCGCGCGGCGGCCGCCGGAAGTTTGTTGGACGCCGGAACGACCGTCGACGGCCAACCTTGGTGCGCGCCGACGTCGGCGCCCAGCATGGCGGGGGGCGACCGGGGACATGAAACCCGTTGTCGCTCCACGGCTGCCGATGCCCGGATCGCGGCCGCCGGTGACGCGTTCCGGTGTCGGCGCCGGGCCGCTTGGTGGCGTGGGGGAACGCGAGCAGAATGGGGAGGTGTAGCGCGACGGGCTGCCGGCGAGAAAGATGTCTCGATTTCGGCTAATGTGCAGCCACCGTGCTCAACCGAGAGCCCACTGCGCGCGTGGAGGGAGGCCATGTCCCGACCGAAGGTAGTTGCCGGGAAGTGGTCGATGATCGGCGCCTTCGTGCTGTCCGGCGCCGCAGTGCTAGCCGCGGCGCCGGCAGCGGCGGATCAAACCGATGACGGGTACATCGCGTTACTTCAGCAAAAAGGAATCGTCGTGAACGACCGCGACCAGGCGATCGCCACGGGCCATATGGTGTGCGCGGGACTGGACAAGGGGCAATCGCGAGCCAACTTGGTGTTGTCCATCATCAAGGGCACGACTCTTTCCGCGAAGTCAGCGGGATACATCATCAGCGCTTCGGTGGCTTCCTATTGCCCGCAATACCTGCGCTCGGCCGCCGACTCGCCGTCCTAGCGCGGGTCACCCGGCGCGCTCCCCACCGAGCTCGTCGTCGTCGCGGCGCGCCACGTCGAACCGTCCGATCGGGGCCAGTTCAAGCTGGCGTTCCACACGGACCAGCAGGCGGTTGAGTGGTTTGCCGTACCTGCCGACCGATTCGGGAGTCAGCATCTCGTTGTGCGGACAGCCAACCGAGTACATGACGATGTTCCCGGAAATGTAGGGTCGCCAATTTTCGGAAAGGAAGGGACCGCGATCGGGCTGGTCTCCCACCGCAGCGAATATCCGCACGTCGCCCTGGAAAACACGCGGCTCGTGGGTGCGATAGCGGGAGATATTGTTATGGAGGTTTTGCACGAGCAGACCCAGCAGCTCTTTGAATCGAGAATGTTCTATCGCGCCTCGCGCGCGAACTAGTTCTTCGATCTGCTCGTAGGTGGGCGACTCACCCCGGTCGGGCGCACCCATGCCATGCACCCGCAAGAGCTCTTCGAGGATGTGCCTCTCCCCTAGCGCCTGGTCTTCCGGCAGGGTGACGCTGCTGTCGAGCTCGGGCTGGGCGTCGAGGAGGATGAGCCGGCCGATCCTGCATCCACGTCGCTGGAGCTCGATGGCGAGTTCGTGGGCGACGACACCCCCGAAGGACCAGCCGATAAGGTTGTAAGGCCCGGAGGGGTAAGCCTTTTGGATGTTGTCGGCATGGTTTTTCACCATTTGGCGAAATCGACTGAGGTTCGGTTCCCTTGCCCTGTGGGGTCTGTTGAATTCCAATGATCGGGCAGTCCAGGTGATTACCGAGGACCTGATAGGGCCAACTCACCCCTCCCGCGGGATGGACGCAGAACAGCGGGATGCCGGTGCCCTCTTTCAGCGTCTGGACGGGAACGACTTCTTCGGAGGAAGCGCCATCCGTTCCCAGCCGTTGACCAAACCGTTAACGGTGGGCGCTTCGAAGAGGGTGCGTACGGAGAGGTTGGTGTCGAGTTGGGTGTTGATGGCGGCGATGAGGCGCATGGCTGAGATGCTGTCGCCGCCGAGGTCGAAGAAGGAGTCTTCGGTGCCGACTTTGTCGATGCCCAGGGCGTCAGCGTAGAGGCCGGCCAGGATTTCTTCGGTGGGGTTGGTGGGGGCGCGGTAGTGCTCGCCGTCGTGGTAGTCCGGGGCCGGCAGGGCGCGGGTGTCCAGTTTGCCGTTGGGGGTCAACGGCAGCGCCTCGAGGGCCACGATCGCGGCGGGGACCATGTAGGCCGGCAACCGCTGGGCCAGCGCGGCGCGCGCGCTCCCCGGATCAGCAGACCCGGTGATGTAACCCACCAGACGCTTGGCGGCGGGACGGAACTCGCGGGCGATGACCACCGCCTGGGCGGCCCCCTGCAGCTGCGACAGGGCGGCCTGGATCTCGCCGAGCTCGATGCGATACCCGCGGATCTTGACCTGCTCATCGGCACGCCCCAGATAGCGCAGCTGCCCATCGGCACCCCAACACACCAGATCCCCGGTCCGATACATCCGCGATCCGGGTGCTCCGAACGGGCAGGGCACAAACCGCGCCGCGGTCAACCCCGCCCGGCGCACATACCCCACACCGACCCCGGCACCGGCCACATACAACTCCCCGACCACACCCTCAGGCGCCGGCCGCAACCAGCCATCGAGCACAAACAACGCCGCCCCGGGCACCGGGGGCACCGATCGGCACCCCCGCCGAGCCCATGTCAATAAGTGAGAATCGGGAGATTCTTTTGCGATAGCGGAAAGTTCAATCCTCGGTGACCTTGTGCATCGCTGGTCTTTTCTCTGTCACGCACGCGTTCTCGCTGATTTGTCGCGTGCTTAACAACAGCTAATCTTGGACCCGGATACACAAATGGAATAGATCCAGTTTAGGACGGTCGGCCGTTCGTGACCGCCGTCGTCAAGAGAATCGACGCTCAAACAAAAACATGGCTCAACATCACCACACGCGTCGCTCCCGACAGTAAAGTGCTGTTCGTGGGCAAAGACGCGCTAGCCAATGGCCGGGGCCGGTGGTTGGCGATCGCGGTCTCGCTCGTCGTCTCCGCCGCCATGGTCTACGCCCAAAGCAAGGAGCCCCCGCGCCGCGTTGTGACTCCGGCTGCGGCGCAAACGATTCCCTCGCCAGCACCGGCCGCCGCGACGCACACGGCCACTCCCGCGGAGGCGGAATTGATGGCCGCGAACGCGCCGGCCGCCGCCCAGGATTTCCGGTTCTCGTTGCCCGCCGGCGTCGTGCCGGAGCAGGGGTTACAGGTCAAGACCATTTGGGCGGCCCGCGCGATCAGCGTGCTCTTTCCACAGATAACCACCATTGGCGGAGTCCGGCAGGATCCTTTGCCGTGGCATCCCAACGGGTTGGCGATTGACGTGATGATCCCGAACTATCACACCCCCGAGGGCATCGAGCTCGGCAACCAGATCGCCGGGTATGCCCTGGCGAATGCGAAACGATGGGGAATCCTCCACGTGATTTGGCGGCAGAAGCTGTACCCGGGCATCGGCGCGCCGAGCTGGACGGCGAACTACGGCAACGAAACCCTGAATCATTACGACCATGTGCACATCGCCACCGACGGCGGCGGATACCCATCCGGGCGGGAAACCTATTACATCGGATCCATGAGCCCGACGCCGCCGGCGTGATCGTGAATCAGACCGGGTAATGATTACCCGGCCGTGACGCCGGCGCGCAGACGCTCCGCTGCGGCACAAGCACTTTGATCATTTTCACAGGCGGCTTGCGTTGCTCTCCCAGACTCGTTTTCTACATTCATGCCACTGTGGATCTTCGGAGCGCTGGCACGACTCGGCGATGGCACCGCGACAGCAGCGACGCGATCTCCACCGACGACCCTGTGATGGACGGAAAGGTGCACCGGCACTGGGGATTCGGCGGTGGACCACACCGCTGCATCGGGTCCCATCTGACGCGGATGGAGTTGACCGTGGTCATCGAGGACTGGCTCAATCAGATCCCCGACTTCGAACTGCCGCCGGGCTACACCCCCGACATCAAGTTCCCGTCGAAGAGCTTTGCGCTCAAGGAGCTGCCGCTGAGCTGGGGCTGATCCGGTCGGGTCGTGTCGTCAAAGGCCCGCATCGACAACGGCATCCAGTCCGATCCGCGTGCGCTTATACTGCGCTCGCGCACCGAAGTCACGGTCGGCCGGCGCGGACACACGGTGATCATCGCGGAGGCGCCATGACAACCCGGGGGCATCGGTGAGCAACGCATGACGCGTGTCTGGCCGGGACTGCTGATTGGTGCGGCGGCCGGCGCCGCCGGGACCACCACGCTCAATGTGATCACCTACCTCGATATGGCGGTGCGGGGCAGGCCGGCCAGCACCACGCCCGAACGAACCGTCACTGCCCTGGCGAAGTTGATTCACATGACGGTGCCGGGCAGCGACGACACCCTGGCCGCCCGCCTCTCCGGCCTCGGCGCGCTCACCGGATACACCGCCGGCATCGGCATCGGCATCATTCTGGGGCTCGCGTACGCGCTCGGTTGGCGGCCCAGCCTGGCCGTCGTCACGCTGGCCGCCACCACCTTTGCGCTGATCGGCACCAATGCACCGATGACCTTTCTCCGGGTGACCGACCCGCGGACCTGGGGCCTCGTCGGCTGGATCAGCGACGTCATCCCGCACGTCGGATACGGCGTGGTCACCGCGCTTGTGTTGCACTACCTTTACCGGCCCCGCACTGACTGATCCGTACCGCGCGACGGCGTCGCCACCGGGCGTACCCTTTCCGCCAGAACTTGTGGCCGGCGCCTTCCGGATCGGACGACCCCCGCCGGGACCGTGATCAGAGCCAACCGGTGCGGGCGGCAGCGACCGGCTCGGCGGGGGCCGGGGCCAATTCCCCGTCCCGCACGCCGTCGAGCAACCGCTTCACCGCGGCGATGATCTGGGGAGCAACCGCGGCCAGTCCGGCCTTGTCGGCTTCGCTGACCTCATCGGGATCGACGCCCGCCCGGGCCAACACGGCGGCCGGGTCGGCCAACTGATCGGCCAGCCAAGGCAGCGGGTCGGCTGTCAGCTCGGGGACGAAATGCCGGCGTCCGGGTTCCCAACCGTTGAAACGGGGATGGTGATGGGCCCGGTCCAGCGTCCCGGGCGGGCTCTCCGTGGACCCGAACAGGTCCACCCGCCACACCGGACGGGTGAAGGCGATCGGGACGCCGGCGTAGATCGACCCCTGGGGCTCGGCCCGATCGACGAGGCGGAGTTCGAGTCTGACTCCCCGTTCCGGAGTTTCCTGCCCGGCGAGCGGGGCCGGGTCGACGAAATACATGTCCCCGACGACTACGCCCAGGGCTTCGAATCCGAACGCTGCGAACATCGCGTACCTTTCCTTGCGCCGCTTTGAGCGTAGACCCAGGCGGTGAGTGTGACGTACCCCTGCCGGGGCGCAATGGTCGTTACGTCCAACACGCCAGCGGCTTTCACCGAGTTGAGCGTCGCCGGCCGGGAGGCCCGGGGGTAGGCCTCCCCTCCTGCTCCCTGGCATTTCCTTGTATCGTCAAGTTTGCCGTTGGCGCTGTTTGCTAAAGGAAGGCGTGGATCATGAAGGCACTGAGGTTCGTCGGCTTGGCGATGTTGACGGCGATGGCTCCGATCGCGATCCTCCTTGGAAGCAGCCCGGCGCATGCCGATACCGATTTTTATAAGCAGTGCTCGCCGGAGGGCGCGAAACTATGGGGGAACGGCGGCCCGATATATTGCGAGCGCAAGGCCGATGGACAACTGCGATGGGTGCCCATCCCCCCTTCAGCACTGTGCGTGGCGTTCTGCGATCGCCCCTAGCGCCGGGGACTCGAACGCCACGACGCTGTGGACGCCCACGCAACGCAGGCCACATGCCGTCAGCTGGTGCATGACAATCCGACGGTGGTTCGTCGCCCGGAATAGCGGGTACATTGGAGCGATCCGGTTAAGGCAGCGGCGACGACTTGGGCCCGTGCTGTGTGCTGCCATCGACGTCTCAGTGACCGGATTGACGCTCGCACCTCATCCGCACCCGGTGCCACAAATGAAAGGGTGGATGAGCAGTGCACGAGCACACAACGGGTCACGTCACTACGCGGGAAGACCTCAACAAGTTGTTCCGACGCTGCGAAGAACAACGCGCATCGTCGCGAGAGCTCTGCGCCCAAACCCAAGAGTCACGCCTACAAAGCGAAACGGCCCGGGTGGACCGCGCAAACGACCGCCCCGGAGGCTTGCGACCTGACGTTGTACGTCAGGCGTCAACGGAGCCCGGTCATGCCGGCAGCACCACTTGAACCGTCAATAGGCCCTGCCGGGTGAACGATTCGCGGGGTGTGACGTCATCTCGGTAACGACGGAACGGCCTTGTCCGCGAGGAGATTCCTGTGCGGCCGCCAACAGAACATCGACAGATTGCGCGATCCCGGTCGCGATATCGTCGACCGCGGGCACATTGTCGGGGCAGGCACACACGCTCACATCCAGCTCGTCACCGCGGGAGGTCAGCGCGATGCTTAACCCACTGCCTTCCGCTAGTGGCACCACGGTATGCATGCCGACGACCTTGGTGCCGGCACAGTATGCCGGCACCAGCTCAACGGCCGTGGACGAGACACTGCCGTGACAGATCGGCTTGAGCTGGCGCCGCAGGCCTGTTCGGGTGTAGAGCTGCATACCCACGCGAGCCACGGTCGGCGGGGTAAGCGATGCCATTGTCGCTAAATCGACTGTGGGCGAAGCATTTTTGTTACCACGGCTGCGGATTGCGTTCAGTCTTTCGGTGGCGGTATGGAGGTTGGCGACTACCTGCACCGGGTCGTCGAGGTGTACCGGGATGCGAAGCCGCCCGACAGTCAAAGCCCTGCCAGCCCTGGGGGGATCCGTGGCTGGCAGCTCGAACGGCATCCGCATCAGCAGCGGATGGTCGGGCACCTTGTCGTGCCGTTGCAGCCAGGCGCGCAATGACAGTGTGCAGGCAGCCAGCACAACGTTGGTAATGCTGCCCCCGAACGCGTTGCTGACCGTCTTCACGTCTGCCAGAGGGATCGAGGCGAAGGCCACTGCACGCCGCTTGGTCAGCGGCGCGTTGAACACTGTGTGCGGCACCGGCCCGCTCATCGACGACGCCACCGGGGCCATCGGGTCCCCTTCGCGCATGCGGAGCAGCCGACCATTTACGGCCTGCAGCACACCAGATACCGCGTCGGCCATCAACCACATTCCGGCGACATGGTTTTCGACGATCTCGGTCATCACATCGGTAACGAGGTCGCCGACGGAAGGCGCCGAGCCCAAGCTCGGCTCGGTCGGCAGATTGTTGGCCGGGTCGGCGTGCGGCTCGGTAGTCAGCAGCCGCGGCCATACGCACGCTGCCCCTGCGGCCCCGTCGTTCAGCGCAGGCGACATCTTCACCGCCAACGCCCACCGGCCGCCGGCCAGTCCGTTGATACTCCAGGCTTCCCACAGTCGGCTAAGGCAATCCTGTCGCCCGGTACTCAAGTCGGCGATGAGTTCGGCGAACTCGCGCCGGCCTCCGGGTGCGCGAACCGTTGCGCAATGAATTTGCGGAGAAGGGTCGTAGTCGTCAATCTCTGCCCACACGGGCTGCCCCACACCCAGCGGCTTGGTCACCAGTCGGCTGCGAAATCGTGCCAGCTGCGGCAGCGAAGCGGCTACCAGTTGGTGTAGCCGCTGGTGGCTGAGCTGATCGGACGCATCGATGATCACCAGCGTAACCGTGTGCGCAGGCATCTCTGAGCTCTGCGTGTGCAGCGACAGCGCATCGGTCCCCGACAATCGCATAACCATCAGCGCACCCCCTTCCCAACGAAACCTCTTGAGCCAAAATCGCTAACGAACACGCCCCACGGTGATGCGGACAGAATCACTCCACCGGCCGGCACCGAATTCGTCGGTGCCGCATTGTTCACTTCTCTTGTGCCAGTTGCTTCTTCAATTCGATGAGTTGATTCTCGAGTTCGATCACGGCATGTGCGACGACGCTGGACGCCAAGGCGGCACGCGCAGCCACGGTAGTGGGGCCGACGGTTGTCGAATTGTCAATGTCCTCGAGTCGACGAAGCATACGTCGCGAAACCGCCGCCTCGGTCGGGACGTCGTCGATACCGAAGTCGCTGAACGCTTTGAACACTCGGTCGTCACTTGTCATAGTCGTGTTGTCCCTAAGCTATGGTGCGAGGTGCGATGGCCGCAGGGGAAAGACGACGGGAAGACCACCGCCTGGGTCGGGCGTAGGTCCCCACTACCGGCTGTCATCGCGACGCTCCCCCGTCTTGACCGCGATACCGGCCAACTATTCGAATCGGCGACGACATGACCCAGAACGATCACAACGGAATACCGCCGATGTGTGTTTCACACTAATCGAATCTGGGCTGGAACGAAGGGACGCTAGCAACCAACGCGCCGCTGGCCCGGTCCCTCCTAGATCGGGCCGCCGGGCCATGGATCGACTAACCCCTGCAGTTCATGACGGACCGGCGAGGGGGCATCAAGACCGACGGGCCGTGCCCGATTACCGGTTCTATCGAAGAGCCGTGCTGCGTTTGCACACACAGTGAAGTTTCGACGGCGGCCGGCCTGATGCTGACTGCTTAACACCACAGTTGCGCACCAACGGCCATCTAGCAACAGACTACGAACGCAACCTGCCCAAATCGGTCGCTGGCTCCCAGGGTATGCCATATGCGGCAAAGATAGAAGATTGCACACGGACCACCTCCCGCGGTGCTGGTGGGCGACGATGATCTCGGGCGGGGCGGACGCGCTGACGATCCACTGGGGCGGCACCGACGATTTCGGCATCTTGGCGGTGCCGGGGTCCCCCGGTTCGGGTCTGGCGGACGCATGTGCAGGGAACACGCCATCCCGACCCGGCTCCGCCGCACGGCTGGCGGATCCGGAAAGACTGACGCATTATCACGCTATGAGACGCGAAGTGGGCGCCGAGATCGAAGTCGAAATCACCGCGCCGACGACGCTGGAGTTTCAGATTGCTGTTGCCCCGCATCCACGCACTCAGGTCTTCGAATCGCTGCGCTTCGTCTTGAACGGAAGGCCCGTCCAGCCCGTGGAGATCAGCGGCGTGCATGGCAACCGCATCCACAAGTTCGACGCGGCGGTGGGCACACTGAAAGTCGACTACGCGGCCACGATCATGGGTCAGACCGATCCGGCACCGGTGACCGATTACGACCTGTCGATGTATCTGCGACCCAGCCGCTACGCCGAGGCCGACAAGTTCTACGGTTTCGCTGCAACCGAATTCGGCACCTACGGTGACTCGGCGACGCTGTTGGAGAATGTGAGCTCGTGGGTGGGCACCCGGCTGAAGTATGTGCCCGGCTCAAGCGATCCGATCGACGGGGCGGTGGACACTCTGCTCGCCGGCGAAGGTGTGTGCCGCGACTACGCGCATCTGGTGGTGGCGCTGCTGCGTGCGGTCAACGTCCCGGCCCGCCTGGTGTCGGTGTACGCGCCGGGGGTGCAACCGATGGACTTTCACGCGGTCGCCGAAGCTTTTGTCGAGGGGCAATGGCGGGTGGTCGATGCGACGCTGCTGGCGCCGCGGCAAACCCTGGTGCGCATAGCCACCGGTCGTGACGCCTCCGACACCGCGTTCCTCGACAATCACAAAGGCGCGATCACGCTGAACCAGCTGGCGGTGACCGCCGTCGTCGACGGCGACTTACCCTGGGATTCGATCGACCAACTCGTTTCCATCCGCTGAGAACGCGCGCCGATCGGCTAATGAGGACCATCAGCTTGCCATGGCTTGTTATGGACCACCCGAGTACGGTGGGAATCATCGGCGATACTTCGTACCTGACTATTCAAAGCCATCTCGTCGCCGATTCGAATGATCTGGCCGGTTTCGCGGCCGAGACGGGAGCGTCGTTGTGACGCTAAACGAGGAACACACGGGAGTTGGGCGCCGGCATACCCCACCGGAACACACCCCGCGCTTGAGACTGAAGCCCAAGGCGCCGCACAGCGGATATGTCGATGGGGCATGGTGGCCGCACAGTGAGGACCTTACGGCGGAGCTACCGGATCTGGTGTCGGTGCTGTCAGTTCGACTCGGGCCGATTGGCCGCGTGATCTACAACATGAACGAATGGGCAAAGCCACCGGCAAAGTTCGCGATCGGGGGACGCACCGTACGGCTCGACGGGTATCGCCGCCAGCCCGTCAGCACCGTCGAAGTCCTCGGGCTCAATCGCAACAAGATCGTGCTACTGGTCGTTTCCCCGCGTGCCGAGCCAGACCAGGCACACGCAATCATGATGACCGCAGCCAGCCCAGACAATGCCTCGCCCGTCGAGGGCCTGCTTATGAGCAGCGCGGAAGAAAGTGAAATGCGCGTCTAGACCCATGCGGGCGGCTATCGCGCAAAGTTATCGGGAATCAACGCACCTCAATCGATTTGGACTCCGTGTCCAATCCCCCGGCATTGCGTGGCCCGTGTTAGCCACTCTCGCCTCGGGCGATGCGGACAATGTCGCCGGCAGCCTGAAATGCGCGGGAGTCGCGGTGCGCCGGATAGATCGGGAGGCCGGCAGCCCTGCGCAAGATCATTACCGCAAGGGCCGTACCGGTTCGGTACGGAACGATCAGCAGGTTCGCTCGCGCCTTGCGGCTGACAACCGTCATGACGTGTTGATGAATACCCCGCCAACCGTCCCAGTTCAGATCCGGCGGGCGTTGCAACGATGACCAGTTGACGTTGATGTCGATGACCCGACCTAAACGGAGGTCCAAAACAGATACCAAGTCAGGCAGTTCTCGCGAGATCAGCACGGTCCGCGGCCACCATGCTCCATCGATCTCGTTGCCAAGCCGGGAAGCCAGAGTAAGCCGCACCGGGCTCGCCAGCCGCCGCATCGCCGGCGGACTTGCCATGCGCGACGTTGGCTCTGCCGCGGGGGCAATCGCCCTCTCGAACCCCAAAGAGTCGGCGACTTCGTCAGTTATCCAATCCTGTTGCGGCGCAACGGAACCATCCAACCGATCTGCGCGATTCATGGGACAACCCTTCGCAGCTAGAAGCGATCGGCCCGCGAGTCGGCCGACGGCGGAATCGCATTGCCCGTGATCTCGTCCGCGAGATGACGACCGAGGCCAGCCTGACAACGAAACAACCCTCTAGCGACGTTACGCCTGCTCATGTGCCGCCGCATGGGCGGTCTTGGTTCACCGGCGCACGATGCTGTAGTGCACCGGTCCTGAGCCCGACTCGGCACGTTGCCGTGTATCCGGCGGCCCTGGTACGTGCCATCAGCTTCACGTCGTTGCCGGTGGGAATGTTACCGGTGGGAATGTTAATTGGGCCGATTCATCGCCCAGCGCGGTCTTGACAAAGGTCCAGCCCGGGTCCAGCCCGGCGGCGCCTCGCTCCCGGGAGGAACAGTCGAACGTGCGACCTGCGATTCGTGCCTCGGTCTCGCCGGCAACGGGTTATGCTGAAGATATCGTGGGTTTGTCGAGTGCCGCCCCTTCGGCAGCCGTCTGCGATAGCAAAATAGTAGACGGGAGCGTCACGGTGGCGCATGTTTCCTCCCCCCCTTCAAACATGACCCGATTGGCGCTGTGTGAACGCGACAATACCCGCGCCGCCGTAGATGGCGTTTGGTGGCCAAAGAGCTTGGACCTGAGCTCAGAGCTACCCGACTTACTCGCTGTATTCGGTTTATGGATTGGCACCGTGCACCGAGTCGTTTATGACCCGAACGGGTGGTCGCCCGCGCCGACGCGAATTATTCGCCGCAACGAAATGGTTTCGCTTAATCCCTACCGGCTGGTCTTCAGTGACACGATTTACCTATTGGGTACGCATAATCGTGACGCGGTCTTGTTCGTGCTATCGCCGTCGAGCTCCGAGGAGGAGGCGCGGCGCCTTTTGAGCGATGTCTATACGTCAGCACAACCGTTTAATGCGGGGGCGCTGCGGCAACGCGTCCGCGAATGCGCTTCGGACTTTGGGCGTTCGGAGCAATCGACGCTGTGATATTGCGGCGCGGCTCACGCTGGATCGATTTTTGTTAAATTTCCTGGTTCCCCCCACCGGCCACACGGCGATCAGCGACCCTCGCTTGCCGTAGCTACGCCCGCGTCACACCCCCCGGGGGTATCGGCCTCGCGGTGCGAATCGCCGGTTAACCCGCCACCGCCCGCAGGGTCCGGCACTTGGCTCCCGCTGGATACACCTGGGCGACGCGACCCAGGGGGTGTACACTTTGTGGACCGGGACCAACACAGGCCCCCATATTAAAGGGCCACGATGTCTGACGAATCTCCCCGGCAAGCCATTATTTAAGAAATCAGGAAAGTCGCTGAGAGATAAATGTGCCGCCAAGCGCGGCCGGTCCTATCATCGTCGCACCGCATTGAGTCGGACCCAGTACACTAAAAATCATTCACCGAAGGTCCATCCGGCATTTTTCGGGCCGTCTCCCTTTTGGCTTTATTTATGGTATGGTTGGTCGTGAGCGTAGCCAATTGCGCTTACTTGGAAAAAGGAAGAAGTTAGTATGACACAGGGAACCGTGAAATGGTTCAACAGCGAAAAAGGCTTCGGCTTTATCGCCCCTGACGGCGGCGCAAAAGATGTGTTCGTCCACCACTCAGAAATCAAGGGCGACGGTTTTCGTTCCCTTGAGGAGAATCAGCGGGTGCAGTTTGAGATCGCCCAGGGGCCTAAAGGTCCTCAGGCAGTGGGAGTGAGCCCCGCCTAGGGGCTCGGTACGAAAATCCCTGGGGCTGCCTGGGACCTTCCTGTTTTCTATACGCAGGATCCCGTTATTTGTCGGCCCCGGGGGTTTTTGGGTACGCGAAATCATGCATTCAAGCTGAGGTGGAAAGCTATCCAGGGGCCGCAAGTACGCAGGTGTCTTTCCACCCGAATCCCCTGAATTTTGGCTTATCGCGATTCGGGCCATGAGATTCCGGGCATCGTCTCATTCGGCCGTCATCTGATCTCCATGACACGGATGGTCCGGCCACATGGTCGCGGGCTAGGCGTGGCGAGCGCGTATCGAATCAAAAGTCATTGCGGCACAATAGTAAACGTTGGGCATGCTGCAGAGTCGAGATCACCGCCAGGGTCGACTCGGCACCCTGGTTATTGTCCACGCCGGCCGCGTGCAGGCCGTCGTATCCGCCACCCGTATCCGGGTCCCACATCGGCTCTCCCGCGTCGTTGTCACCCATGAACCAGGCCGCTGCGGCCCTGACGCCGGCGGGCCAGATCGGGTCGGCGTCGACGGCGGCGGCGCGCGCGCACGCATCGGCGAGCGTGGAGACCTCGATGGGCCGCTGGTCGAACCCGGGTCTGGCGTCCTCGGCACCTCTGCCCCCAACGGGGGTGGGCGACAGATGGCCGTCTGCCGTTTCGAATGCGACCAGCCACGCCAACAGCTCGAGACCGCGCCGACGCAGGGTGGTGTCGGCGAGCACGGCACCGGCAGCGATCATCGCCTCGGGCACAACGGCGTTAGCGTAGCTCAATCGCGGCTCGGGCCACGGCCACCCGAGGTCACCGTTCGGTGCAGGCACCGAAGAGGCATAGTCGGTGAGCAGTGCGCGGGCTGCGTGGTGTGTCGGGTCGAAGGTGAGGAGTTCGGCAGCACCGAGCGCCGCGAATGCCATCGCGCGCGGCCATGCCGACCGCTGCTGAGCGGCGCGCTCGAACTGCATGATGGCGGACTGGCGGGTCCAGGCGACATTACTGTGCGCGGCCGCGGTCCCCAGACCCCAGATGCACCGCCCCCAGGCGTCCTCTAGTGCCGGCTCGTCGGCCCAGTTCCCTGTGCTGTCCATTCGGTTGCGACAAGCGCCGGTGAGCGCCTGTGCTTCGTTCAAGAACCGCAACGCAACACCGGCCAGACCGTTCAGCATTCGGTCGGGGCCATGATCTCGGGTGGCGACAACAAGCACCCCCGCCACGTCGTCGGTGCAGTAACCGTGCTCGGGCAGCGGCTCGGCGCGGCGTGCCTGCACCAAAGTGCCACGACGGTCCGTCAGCCGCAGCAGGTGATCGAAGATCGGAGCTGGTGACGTTGCGGTCATACCGGTACCCGTTGCTGGGCGAGGACCCGATGCGCCAGCCGCAGATACGCATTCGCGACGATTGGCCAGCCCATCTCGGACGCTAATCTCCTGGCCTCGGCCGCCATCGCACCGGCGAGGCGCGGCTCGGTCAGCACCCGGCGCAGGGCCGAAGCCAGCGCATCCGGATCGTCATGCGCGACGACCACGCCGGCCCCGCTGGCGAGCAGCTCGACAGCGTGCGGGAACGCGGTGGCCACGACCGGGCGGCCGCTCGCGACGGCGTCGATCAGAGCACTGGAGGTGACCTGATCGGTCGAGTCGTACGGCAACACCACGACCGCCGCGGACTGGACCAGGGCGGTCAGCATGGGAAGGTTGCGGTAACCCGTATCGAAGCACACCGAATCCGCGACACCGCTGCACCGCGCCTGTTCTATTCGGGCATTGCGGTATGCCTCCCCATCCGCGGCCAGCACCTTCGGGTGCGTTCGGCCGGCCACCAGGTATCGCGGGCGGCCGGGCAGATCGTTAAGGGACCTCATCGCCTCGATCACCCGCTCGATGCCCTTGCCAGGCCCCAGCAGGCCACCGGTCAACACGATGGGTCGACCACTCCGAACGGAGGGGGCCTTCGTCGGAACGGTCGCGCCGTGCGGGATGGTGGCAACTTTGCGGCGGTCGATGTCGAAGCCCCGGCGCAGCCGTTGGCTGGCCGCCTCCGACATCACGATCACCTGGTCTGCCCGCGCGGCGAGGGCCGTGAGGACCGAATGCTGGTGTGCCGTAGGGTCTTTGGGAATGGCGTGAGCGACCAAGATTGATGGGACGCGCAGTCCGTCCATGATCTCCACGACTTCGTCGCCGTCTACGCCTCCGTAGATGCCGAACTCATGCTGGATGACAGCGACGTCGCTCCGGTTCAGCAACTCGGCACATGCTGCGACGGATGCCGCGGAGCCGTTGACCAGCTCTCCGACCACACGGGTACTTGAGGACGGCGAGCCGTCGGACACCCGCACGACGCTGACGTCGGCGCCATTGGTGCTCAACCCGTGGGCCAGAACAGCGCTGAACGTCGCCAGCCCGTACGGTGCCGGTGGATACGTACTCAGAATGCCGAAACTCGGTATGTCAGAAAACCCCTGTTCCCCAGGGGAATCCATCAACAGTGGAAATCTAAACGAAGCGCTCAAGGTAATCCCAGCTAGAGGTGGTCACCCGCGTGCCCAGCGTGAGCGGTTGCTCAGTGCGGTCAGCGACGTTAAGGCTGCCTTAGCCCGGACTGCCTGGATTTCCAACTCCTTTGAGGGTACACCTTGCCAGGGCGTCGGCGCGACGCCTGAAGATCCCGGCCATGAGGTACAGTCGGCGAAGCGGGACCGACCAGGCCCCATGATGAAAGGGCCACCGATGTCCGATAAGTCTCCTCGACAAACAATGACCAAGAAGTCCGGAAAGTCATTGAAGGAGAAGCGCGCCGACAAGCACGTCAAGACTGCCCGCCGCGCCGCGGCCACTGATGCATTGTTTCGTGACGGGAAACGTTAAGGCACAACATAGTTCGTTCGCACAAGCTGCACTTCGTTAGAGCCAGAGTCGCCGATAGTTGCTGCACAGCAGCCGGATAGCGGGTATCGATGAAATTTGACTACGGCCGGGGCGAACCCCAGCCGTAGCAGGCACCGAAGGCCAGCGCGGTCTGCTGCTTAGTTAGCGACACCACAGCCGATCTCGACAATGCGATGCACGCGGCGGTCGCTCACTCCTTCTCATCGTCTGACTTGCTCAGCACCCGGTCCGCGCCGCGCACAATGCTGCGGTGGAACTTGTACTGCGCGTCGACGAGCTGGTCAGCCAATTCGATAGCGGCGTCAACGATTTTCTTGCGCAACGGTTGTACGGACTCAGGAATGGCTTGATCGACAGTGTCACGGAATTTACGCAAAGCTTTGGTCGCGGCCTCCTGTCCGGCCTTGGCCGAGTCACGCACCTCATCGACCAGTTCCACGGCTCGAGGCGCTACCGTTTTCTTCTCAGCGCTTTGGTTCATATCCGAATCTCCCCAATCTGTTTCATTATTCGGTCGCTATGCCAACCTGACGCTAGGCGGCGCCGGCGGTCGGCCCATACGGCCGAAGGTCACCGACTCAAGAGCCGATGGTCCGCATGCCCAGGCCGCGCCCATAGACCCGCCGGGCGGGCTGCGCGATCGCGTCGCGGCCGATGTGCCCTCACGGTTCGCCGAGCCGCAGGCCCTGCACCCTGGATGGGGACTTACGGCCCTAGCCGTGTTGGGACACACCCGGGCATGATGGGATCCGCTGCCAAGCGAAGGGCTAGCGGTGAAGCCACGAACAGACATAGATCACCCTAGGTATCCTCGCCGCAACGGTATGCGGAATATGGTTGCGGCCGAAGGCAGTTATGCATTCCGGCCATGGGAATCCCGCCAGCCGGCAGCACAACGGTCGTTCGTCGAGGACATGGCATCGCTGAATGGGCCAGACCGGCCAGACCCATCGGCAACACCTGACAGCTACTGGTCCGGTAGGGCCGCCGATGGCGACTACGCGAAAACACACGCGTCGACTTCTCGGGTCAGAACGGTGCAGCCGCCTTCCAACGGCTGACCAAGGAGCGGGAATGAAAAAAGACGCGGGAATGAAAAAAGACCGGGAATGAAAAAAGACCAAGCAGACCAATTCGAGCACGAGCTGATGCAGCCGCTCGCGCAGGCCCTTCGCACCAGACTTGGTGCTGCAGGTGAGGTGCATGTCAACAACGAGCCGCACCTGATCAGCGGTGAGAGGGTTGTGTATGCCACGTGGCTCGAGGTCGTGCTCAAAGATGCCCGAACCGAAGTCATCTTTCGGCCCCTCGGCCGCGAAGACTTCGCGGCGGTCTGGCAATGGGGAAAGAATGGCCGGTTCATCTTCCCGATTCCACATGGCGGCGTCAATGGCGACAGCGCTCGAGCGTCCATTGACGCTGTCGCCGAACGCATCCTGCAAACCGCGAGTATGTGGCATGAGGAGCCGCCCGAGTCGTTTGGCTGGTCGGTCACCTGAAAACAACTTGCCGCCAGGGCAAGGTTCGCCGTTCACAGAGCGAACCGAGAGAAGGCCGTGACTGCGGCATCAGAGTTTGACCGCCGAGGAGGGAATCGTAAAGCGAGTGGCGGCCCGGGTGGCGCTTCCTGCGGCTGCACTCAGCGGCAGCGGGAATGACCTGTATGGTTCATCACGGTTGACTCCGCAGCCCCCGGAAACGTCCGGTGGCGATCTGTAAGAGATCCCCGCCGTCATGTGACCGCACACCCGGTTAATTCGAAGGTCAAAGGGTTGTTCTTTTCGGATTGCCCCTGACGGAGTCCGGTGAGCTTTGGTCGCTGCATCGGTCCGCGACATCGGCGCGCCTTGCTGGCCGATTGCCCGCGAGTATGTACCGTCAGCGTGTCCGACCTGCTCGAGACCTCGCTTCGATCGGAGCGAACAACACCTGGGGTGTGCGTGAAGAGGGCACGCTTTGCCGCTGCAGTCATCGTCCACCTCATTCCCCGGCGGGCGGCACTCCTAGCGCGGCGACATCAGAAATGCTGGCGCGCTCGCAATCCCGTCGAGAGTTTCGCGCCGCAACACCAACGCATCGGCTGCACCCGTGCATGCGGGTCCGTAGTTAGTTAAACACCCCGCCGCACGGCCGAATGCCAATCGCGGCGCCGCCCCGTAGCCAAAGGAATGGCCTTGAGCAAATTCACCGAAACGATGTATGGCACCGCTCCGTCCAGTTCGAAGGGTTTGGTCACTGGGGAGCCGGACTGTCCCGTCCGGCATACCTGGAGCGAGGTGCATGAGCGCGCCCGTCGGATCGCGGGTGGCTTGGCCACCGCCGGCGTCGGGCCCGGTGATGCCGTCCCGGTGCTGGCCGGTGCTCCGGCCGAGATCGCGCCGGCCGGCCAGGGCATCTGGATGCGCGGCGCCAGCCTCACTATGCTCCACCAGCCCACCCCGCGCACCGATCTTGGACGCTGGGCCGAGGAGACCACCGCCGTCATCAAGATGATCGGCGCCAAAACGGTCGTCATCTCGGACCCGTTCATGGCCGCAGCCCCACTGCTGTCCCAGCTGGGTATGCGAGTGCTGATAATCGAGCGGCTCCTCGACAGCAGCCCGATCGATCCGGTCGAGACCGATGACGACGATGTCGCGCTGCTCCAGTTGACCTCGGGGTCGACCGGAGCGCCCAAGGCCGTACAGATCACACATCGCAACGTGGTGTCCAACGCCGAGGCGATGTTCATCGGGGCAAACGTCGACATCGACAGCGACGTGATCGTGAGCTGGTTGCCGCTCTTCCACGACATGGGCATGACCGGCTTCCTAACCGTGCCAATGTATTTCGGTGCCGAGCTGGTCAAGGTCACTCCGATGGACTTCCTGCGCGACATCCTGCTGTGGGCCAAGCTCATCGACAAATACAAGGGCACGATGACCGCGGCGCCGAACTTCGCCTACACGTTGTTCGCCAGGCGCCTTCGCAAGCTGGCCCAGCCCGGCCAGTTCGACTTGTCCACCCTGCGCTGGGCGCTGTCGGGCGCCGAACAAGTCGAACCCGCCGACGTCGAAGACTTCTGCGAAGCCGGCAGGCCGTTCGGGTTACGCCCGGATGCGATCCTGCCGGCCTACGGCATGGCCGAGACGACCGTGGCGGTGTCGTTCTCCGAGTGCGGCGCGGGCATGATGATCGATGAGGTCGACGCAGACCTGCTCGCCGTGCTGCACCGGGCTGTTCCGGCGACCAAGGGAAAAACCCGGCGACTGACCACGCTTGGCCGTCTGCTGAAGGGGCTGGAGGCCCGCGTCGTCGACGATGATGGCGCTCTCCTGCCCGCGCGGGGCGTCGGCGTCATTCAAGTGCGCGGTGAACCGGTGACGGCCGGCTACGTGACGATGGCCGGTTTCGTTGCGGCTCAGGACGACCAGGGCTGGTATGACACCGGCGACCTCGGCTACCTCACCGAGACCGGCCATGTCGTCGTCTGCGGCCGGGTCAAGGACGTGATCATCATGGCCGGCCGCAACATCTACCCGACCGACATCGAACGTGCCGCCGGGCGCGTCGCCGGGGTCCGGCCCGGCTGCGCCGTGGCGGTGCGCCTGGATACCGGGCATTCGCGGGAGACGTTCGCGGTCGCCGTGGAGTCCAACGATTGGCAGGATCCCGCCGAGGTCCGCCGGATAGAGCATCAAGTGGCCCATGAGGTGGTTGCCGAGGTCGATGTCCGGCCCCGCAGCGTGGTTGTGCTCGAGCCGGGTTTGATCCCGAAGACGCCTTCGGGGAAGCTGCGGCGCGCCCATACGTTGGCGCTCGTCGACTGACTCGCCGGACGCGGCGAAGAGTAGGTTTGTCGATACCGAGGGTGCACGGGGAGGGGGGATATTGACCGACTTCGACGCCCAGCCCGGTCGCGACGCGCCGCCCGAACTCTCCCCTACCCAACTGGAAGCAGATGAGGCCGAATTGTATGCCGGGCTCCGCGGCGTGGCCGAGATTGTGGCCGGTGCCCACGGGGTGATCGACCTTCTTCGGGACGTGGCGGAGTTCGCGGCCCAGGCGATTCCCGGTGCGGACGGTGTGGGCGTCGCAATGATCGACCCGGGGCACAGCATGTCCAGCGTCCAGACCTGGGCCGCGACGGAGCTACTTGTCCACGAGATCGACAATGTTCAGTACGACGAGCTGTACGAGGGGCCATGCATCACGTGTATGCAGTCGCGCCGACCCGCCGTGAGCGGATCGCTGGGCAGTGACGACCGTTGGCCGCACTTCGGTGGCCGGGTAGCCCGGATGAGGGTGCACTCCGCGCTGGCCCTGCCGCTGATCGTCGGCGACCGGGTGATCGGCTCGATCAATGCCTATGCCAAAACCCGCGACGCGTTCGGCGAGCACGCCGTGGCGTTGGGATCTCAGTTCGCCAGGACCGCCGCCGTGGCGGTGTATAACGCGCAGCTGTTGGCCAGCACCCAGGAACGGACGAGTCGATTGCAGCGCGCGTTGGACAGCCGCGCAGTGATCGATCAGGCGGTCGGCATCATCCGCAGCCGGTCAGGTGTCGGCGCCGACGAGGCCTTCGAACGGCTCGCCCACATCAGCCAAACCGAGAACATCAAGCTGCACGCCGTCGCCGCGCGGCTGGTCGACGACGCCGTGCGGCGCGCCCACGCGCGGCGCAGCTGAACCCGTCATCGCGGCGGCGCGGCCAGGAGGTCAGCGAACTCTGCCAGCAGCGCCGGGCGCGAATGCCGATCGGTCATCAATCTGCGGGCGACGTCGGTCAGGTGTTGGCTGTTGGCCCGCGCATAGCGGCGCAACAGGTGAAACGCCTCCTCCACCGATACATCCAGCGTTTCGCGGAGGAAACCCTTGGCCTGCTCGATAATGACGCGGCCGGTCAGCGCCGAGCGCAGTTGCGGCATGACGGTGGAGGGCGTTGGTGGGTGTTCCCGGAGGAGCGCCACGCACGCGATGTGGGTCAGGGTCTGGCCGACCAGCAGGTCGGCCTCGGTGAGTTCGCCGGGGCTCGTGCCGAACAACCCGAGTGCGCCCAAGACGATGCCCGCGGCGCGCATCGGGACGGCGTGCACGGAGACGAAGCCGGCCCCGACCGCGGCGGGAACGAACCGCGGCCACCGCTCCGTTGCCCGACGGATGTCGGCGATCGAGACGGGCTGGCCGGTGGCGTAGCAGTCCACGCATGGGCCTTCGTCGGCTTGTAGCTGGAAGAGTTCGAGTTCGCGGGCCTGTTCGGAGGTGGCGGCCAGCAAGCGGAGTTGGTGCAGCGGGTCGGCAAGCAGAAATCCCGCGGCCTCGATGTCGAGCAGCTCGGCACAGCGTTCGGTGAGCCCGGTCATCAGGTCGACAACGTCGAAGTCGTCGAGCAGATTGTCGACGAGCGAGACGACGGCGTTCAGCACGCGGGTTTCACGAGGGGTGTCAGTCACGTTGCCCTCCTTCCTGAACTGTTTCTGTCGGGTAAGTCCGCATCAGTCGGCCTCGAGCGTGAGTCGACGGTCGAGGATGTCGCGGGCGACGTCGGTGACGCTGCGGCCGGTGACGTACGCGTGGGCGCGCAAGCGGACGAGGGCCTCGGCCGGCTCAACCTCCTGCTGGGCGACGAGCATGCCGGTGGCTTGGCTGACCTCCGCGCGGCTCAGCACGTTGAGCTCCGCCCAGGCATCGCTGTGTGGGTCGGCGACGGCAGCCTGCATGTCCATGCCCAGCAGGTCCAGCAGAGGAATGCCCGCGAGCTCTGCGGCGGCGACCGCGCCGACCAATTGGTTGTCCGGCAGCCGGCCCGGCTGCGTGCGGAAGAGGTCGAGGGCGCCGACGAATTCGCCGGCCACCACGACGGGTATCGCGTAGACGCTTCTGATCTGGTGGGCCAGCATGGCGGGCCGGTACGCGGGCCACCGTGCCTCTCCGGGATCGGCGAGGTCGACGACCAGAATCGGAATCCGCCGTTTAACCGCGTCCAGGCAGGGTCCCTCGCCGAGCGTGAACTGCAACTCGTCGTACATCCGCGCAGGCTCGCCGCTGGATCCCAGTGTTCCGCTGCTCGCGCCGTCGAAAACGAGCGAAATCGTGGCTGCGTCTACGTCGAGAAGGACCACGCAGGCCTCGCACAGACGGTCGGCGGCCGCTAACCCACGCCGGCCGTCGACGGCCGCCACGAGCTGCTGGTGGATCGCCACATCTAACCGAACAGGATTGGGGCAGCTCCGACGGTGCCCGAGAGCCCAAGCAGCAACGTCATCCCCCCACCCTTCACCAGTTGGAGAGATTTGACGAGTGCGACGCCGCCACCGGTACGAGTCGGCCGCCCATGGCGCGCAGCGGCCGTCTCAGCCCCCGATCGATCAGCCGCCGGCAAATCGGTGATTGACCGATTCCGTTGGCCGGGGAATCCTCAAGGTGATCACCGCAGGGATGACCCCAGGGTGGATGCAGCCGACCCATCACGACGATCCGGGAGAGTAATGAGTTCGGAACACGCAATAGAGCGGGTGCCGCTGTCGGAGATCCGGGAGGGTGACATGCTCCAAGATCCGAAGTCTGGCAACTGGATCAAAGTCACGCACACTGCCGATCGCACCATGAGCGTCACGCACAGACGCTCGGGCGGGGAGAGCACGGAGACCGAGCGCTATCGCGTCTACTCCGGCGACGGAGGTGAAGAGATCGATTCCCGGTTCGTTACGGGTCTCGTCAATCGCCAGGTGCGCGAGTAATCGCGGGTCACCACCTGCCGCGGCCGCCACAGGGCGTTGAGCGTGACGGGTGCGTCTAGTCGCGAACTGGCGCCTGCGGGATAGGGGTTGCGTTGTGCGGCAGCATAGTTCAGCGGTCCACCGGGGCGCGCTGGCTGGCTCAGGACGCCGTCACGATGCTTTGGCGTACCTGCGAACTAACTCGTCTTCTCCGAACGTGCTGGTGTGCTGCAGGCCCTCGTCGTCGCGGCCGAAAAATGTCCACTGCCCCGGGCTTTTCTGCGGCCCGCTGATCAGCTTGACCGTGTAGCGCAAATCTGTGGGTTTGACCGTGCCGATG
This sequence comes from uncultured Actinomycetota bacterium, assembly GCA_963800315.1. Taxonomy (GTDB): domain Bacteria; phylum Actinomycetota; class Actinomycetes; order Mycobacteriales; family Mycobacteriaceae; genus Mycobacterium. Next base: position 239,376 of record CAWDAS010000013.1, on the reverse strand, counting down.
ACGTCCCCGACCCGGATTAGCGACGGATGAATCTGGGGTGCGTCGCACCAGTTCTGTATGCGCATATCGCCCATCCCCTCTTTTGCTGTCACACTACGCTCGATCCGCGCCCCGCGCCGACAGTCAGTCAGTCAGACCAGTAAGTGCCACCGCGGCCCGCCATTGTTCACCTGACCGCCACCATTGTGCCGCTGAAAGGCGTGCTTAACGTAGTGTCAAACGTGAGCCGTCTCGTTGTCAGCGGTGGTCCACCGCCGCCGTCGGAGCGGATGACATCCGCGGGCAATGTGATTCCTCTGACCGCCCGGCGCCCGTGGGGCGGTCGACGCCAACCGTGAAAGACCGCCCATGGATTGCGCAGCCCTCACCATCAAGCCACAACTAGACGTCTCAAGCCCGGCTTGCGCGCGCACCAAGCGTGTGACCGTGATCATCCGGCGCACGTCGTGTCGACTGCGATATCTCCGATGACCCGTCCATTCGGAGATCAGGGCCATGCCAATCCCATCCGGCTATCGGTGGCTCGCGACCTCGGCCGCGACATCGACGGCGCGTGGTGGCCACGTGTAGACCGCATCACCAACGAACTGCCCCGTCTTGTCGCCGTCCTGACTCCCCTGCTGGGAGACGTCACCTCCATCAACGTGAACTGGCCACCTCTGCAGCGACCGCCCAACATCAACTGGTCGGGATGGGAACACAAACGGCAACATGTAATGACAGTCAGCGGCGAGGATGTGTGCGCTAACTTGCTCGTCATCCCGTACTCGACGTACAGCACGCTCGCCCGGGTGCTGCTACTCTGCGCCGCCGGCCTGCCCATCGATGCCCTCGACCGCAAGAAGCCCGCATTCCTGACCGCCGGCTCGATCCTGCTGGCCGCGCAACGGCAACGTGCCTCCAGCTGTCGAAATCGCTTGTGCTGCAACTTCTGCGAGGCTGCCAGTGATTGTTGCCCCGCACACGCGGCACCCGGCGATGGGCATAGGACACAACCAGGAGGCGAAGTTGTCGGCGCTCTGGAAACGCCTGGCGGAGGCTACTCGGGTGAAGCCGGGGTCCAAGGTGGACATGGCCAAGGATTTCGATCCCGGCCGCCACGAGAAGCGGCTCAGGAAGGACCACGCCGCCGCCTTGGCTGACGCCAAGGCGGAGCTGCTGGATTTGCAGGACCGCTTCTTCGCCCGGGCCGACCGCTCGCTGCTGATCATCCTTCAGGCGATCGACGCGGCCGGTAAGGACGGCACGATCAAGCACGTCATGAGCGGCCTCAACCCCGAAGGTGTCGACGTGTACAGCTTCAAGGCGCCGTCGGCGACGGAGCGGGCGCACGACTACCTCTGGCGCCATCAACGGTCGCTGCCGGAACTGGGCCGCATCGCGGTGTTCAACCGGTCCCACTACGAGAACGTGCTGATCACTCGTGTGCATCCTGAGACGCTGTGGCCACGCACCGCGATGCTTGACGCCGGGGACATCTGGCAGCGGCGGTATCGCGACATCAACGACTGGGAGCGCTATCTCACCGATAACGGGACCGTCATCGTCAAGCTGTTTCTCAACGTCTCCAAGAGCGAACAGGCGCGCCGGTTCCTCGAACGCATCGACGAACCCGAGAAGAACTGGAAGTTCTCGGTCGCCGATCTACGCGAGCGCGCGTTTTGGGACGACTACCAACGGGCTTTTCAAGACATGCTCAGCCACACCAGTACCGTCTGGGCGCCGTGGCATGTGATCCCCGCAGACCACAAGTGGTTCAGCCACTTGTCGACTTCCGCCGTGCTGTTGGAGACGCTGCGGGATCTCAACCCGCAGTACCCGCAGGTCGACGCCGCGGCGAAAGCCGAACTGACGGAGGCAAAGACGGAGTTGCTGGGCGACCAGGGTGGCGCGGCCGCACCGTCGTCGTGACAAGGCGCGCCCGCCCGCTCCCGCATCGACGGGTGGGGGTCGGCATCTTCTACCGGGCGGGTGCCAGCTGTTGCTCCACCTGCAGGACCTGGCGGGTGGTCTTGACCACCGTGTCGGGATTAAGGCTCATCGAATCGATGCCGACCCGGACCAGGAACTCGGCCATGTCGGGGTAGTCCGAAGGCGCTTGTCCACACAGTCCCGAATGGATTTTGTTGCGGCGGCAGCCCTCCACCGCGAGGCGGATCATCTCCTTGACACCCTCGTCGCGTTCGTCGTAGTCGAACGCGACGACCTCGCTGTCACGATCCACGCCTAGGGTGAGCTGCGTCAGGTCGTTGGAGCCGATGGAGAAGCCGTCGAAGCGTTTGGCGAACTCATCGATCAGGATCACATTGTTGGGGATCTCGCACATCGCGTACACCTTCAGACCGTTCTCGCCCCGCCGCAGGCCGAGGTCGGCCATCGTCTGCAGGACGAGGTCCGCCTCGGCGATGCGCCGCACGAACGGGAGCATGAGCACGACGTTGGTCAAGCCCATCTGCTCGCGCACGCGTCGCATCGCGCGGCACTCGAGCGCGAAGCCCTCGGCATAGGCCGGGTGCGCGTAGCGCGAGGCGCCGCGAAAGCCCAGCATCGGGTTGCTCTCGGCCGGCTCGAAGGCTGCTCCGCCGATCAGGCTGGCGTACTCGTTGGTCTTGAAGTCCGACATCCGCACCACCACCGGCTTGGGCCAGAAAGCGGCAGCGATCGTGCCGATTCCTTCCGAGAGGCGTTCCACGAAGAACGCGCCTCCGTCGGCGTAGCCCTGCGTCAGATGCTCGATCGTCCGGCGAGCCTCAGGGTCGTCGACCTTCTCCGGGTGCAGCAAGGCCAGGGGGTGGACCTTGATGTACTCGTTGATGATGAATTCCATCCGGGCCAGTCCCACCCCATCGTTGGGCAGGAACGACGTCTTGAAGGCCAGGTCGGGGTTCCCGAGGTTGACCATGATCTGGGTGCGCGGCCGCTCCATGTCGGCCACCTCGGCGCGGTCCACGTGGAAGGCCACCTCGCCCCGGTACACCCGCCCCGAGTCGCCCTCGGCGCACGACACCGTCACGACCTCGCCGTCGGGCACGTTGGTGGTCCCGTCGCCGGTGCCGACCACGGCCGGGATGCCGAGCTCGCGGGCGACGATCGCCGCGTGGCAGGTGCGTCCCCCGCGGTTGGTGACGATCGCCGCGGCGATCTTCATGACCGGCTCCCAGTCGGGCGTGGTGGTGTCGGCCACCAGTACCTCGCCGGGCTTGAACTCGGACAGGTGAGTGGGGTTCTCGATCCGTCTCGCTATTCCCGAGGCGACTTTTTCGCCGACCGAGCGGCCCTCGGCGATTATCTCGCCGCGGCCCTCGATCACATAGGTTTCCAGCGCCGTCGCGCTGTGCTGGGAGGCCACCGTCTCCGGGCGGGCCTGCACAATGTAGAGCTTTCCGTCCAGACCGTCCTTGGCCCACTCCATGTCCATCGGCCGCCCGTAGTGCGCCTCGATCGTGCACGCGTAGCCGGCCAGCTCCAAGACGTCCTCATCGGTGAGGCAGAACCGAGCGCGGTCGGCCTTGGGCGTGGGGATGTTGCGGGTCGTGTACTTCGTCTGCCCCTCGACGAGGATCATCTTGACCGCCTTGTCCCCGATCAAACGGCGCAACACGGTGCGGTGGCCGGCCAGATAGGTCGGCTTGTGGACGTAGAACTCGTCAGGATCGACCGAACCCTGAACCACGTTCTCGCCCAACCCATAAGCGCCGGTCACAAGCACGGCGTCGCGAAAGCCCGACTCGGTGTCGATGGAGAACATCACCCCCGACGAAGAGATATCGGAGCGCACCATCTTCATCACGCCGATCGACAGCGAGACCTTGAAGTGGTCGAAACCCTGGTCGACTCGGTAATGAATGGCGCGATCAGTGAACAGGCTGGCATAACAACGGCGGCACGCATCGAGCAGACTCTCGGCGCCCTTGATGTTCAGATACGAATCCTGCTGGCCGGCAAAGCTCGCCGTCGGCAGGTCCTCGGCGGTCGCCGAACTCCGCACCGCCAGACTCACCTCCTCGCCGTACTCCTGCTGAAGCCTGCGGTAGCCATCCAGAATCTCGGCAGCCAGGTCCTCGGGCAGCCCGGCACCGTAGACGATCTCGCGGACGCGCGCGCCCTTACGCGCCAACGCAGTCACGTCGGCCGGGTCGAGCTCGTCGAGCTCGGCGTGCAGACGATCCCACGCGCCGGCCTTATCCAGCATGTAGCGATACGCCTCAGCCGTGATGGCGAACCCGTGCGGGACGCGCACACCCTGGTCCGACAGCTTCTGGAACATCTCGCCCAACGAGGCGTTCTTCCCGCCGACGAGCGGCACGTCCTCGATGCCGAACTCCTCAAAAAAACGGACATAGGTCGCCGTGCTCATGATCTACCCTCTCGTAGCGCGTCGAAGCGGTCGGCAGCGCCCAACTCGTACTGCCCAACATCGGTGCGGCCAATGTCAAGATCCCACCGCAGGACGCTCGTAACCAGGGCCCAAGGTCACTAGCAATACGGTTGCCACTCTTCGCAGTTGACCTGGCACCCTGCTGTCCCGTCTCGGTGAAGTCGTGTGATCTGACGCAACCGCGCTGCGGGTGCCGCTGTCGTTGATGCATGAAGGTTGTCCCGTTTCATTACCTTGTTGCGATGATGGGTCGATGCGGTCGGCGGCAGCGTTCACCCGACGGGTGCTGGGGGCGCGGTCGATGCTGTTGTCCTCACTGCACGGCTACCGATCCTCGTGGTTGATCGGCGACCTGGGCGCGGCGCTGACGTTGCTGGCGATCGCGGTGCCTGAGCAGTTAGCCACCGCCCGGCTGGCCGAGATGCCGCTGATCACCGGCTTCTACGCGTTTGTGGCGGGCAGCGTGATGTTCGCGCTGTTGGGATCGAACCCGCAGATGTCGGTAGGCGCCGATTCGACCATCGCCCCGCTGTTCGCCGTGGGCATCGCCGCCGTGGTGTCGGCCATCTCCCCTGACTACGTGGCGCTGGTCGGAATCCTCGCGGTGCTGGTCGGCATGGTGGTGGCCCTGGTCGGGCTACTGCGGCTCGGGTGGATCGCCGAGTTTCTGTCGGCGCCGATCATCAGCGGATTCCTTGGCGGGGTTGCGGTGATCATCGTGGTGCACCAGCTACCCGACCTGCTCGGCCTGCCGGGCGCCAGCGGCAGCACACTGCACCGGGTGGGCGCCGCGATCAGCGACCTGCATCGAATCAACGGGTGGGCCCTGGGCATCGGGGTCGGCGTGTTCACCGTCGTGTTCCTCGCGGATCGGGTCGATCGCAGACTTCCGGGGGCGCTGGTCGGGCTGATCGGCTCGACGATCCTGGTGGGTGCGTTGAATCTGCACGCCCACGGGGTGGCGGTGTTGGGGGCGCTGGCCCACGGCGGGGTGCACCTCGGGCTGCATGGGCTGTCCTGGTCGGTGCTGGTCGCTGTCGCGCCGATCGCCGGCGTCGTCGCCCTGGTGATCGTCAGCCAGACCGCGGCGACGACCCGCGCGTTCGCCGACGAGGGCGGATATGAGGTGGACATCAATCGCGACTTCCTCGGCGTCGGCGCCGGCAATATCGTCGCTGGCCTGGTCGGCGCCTTCCCGGTGAACGCAAGCCCGCCACGAACCGCCGCCGTGGTCTCGGCCTCCGGACGGACCCAGGTGGCCGGACTGGCTGCTGCCGGTGCCCTGGTGCTGTTGGTCCCGGCCACCGCCCTGCTCCAGAATCTGCCCTTGGCGACCCTGGCGGCGATTCTGATCTTCATCGCCACCCGGATCCTGCACATCGACGATCTCGTCGACATCGCCCGCTACGACCGTTTCGAATTCGGCTTGGCCCTGATCACCCTGCTGACGGTCGCACTCGTCGGCGTCGAACAGGGCATCACCGTCGCGGTCGCGCTGGCCATCCTCGACCGCACCCGCCTCAGCGCCCGCCCGCACCTGCACGTCCTGGGCCGCATCCCCTCGACCACCAGCTGGGTCCCGCTCGACGGCACCGAGCCAGCCCTCGAGGTTCCCGGGGTCCTCGTGGTGCAGTTCGCGACACCCCTCTGGTATGCCAACGCCAGTCATTTCAGTACCGACTTGACCGCCGCGATCGAGCGCGCAGGTCACTCACTTCGGCTCGTCGTGCTCGACGCGATGGGAATGACCGATGTTGATTACACCGGAGCGCGCGCATTGCGCCGGATCCTCGACCAACTCGGCCGCAGTGGCGCCTCCTTCGCGGTGGCAAGAACCAACAAAACGGTCCGCGCCGGCCTGGCGCGAAGCGGCTTACTGGCGCGGATCGGTGAGGACCACTTGTTCGCCTCGGTCGGCGAAGCAGTTAACGCTTTGCACCCGGACAAACCCGAGGGTCACAGCGACCCGGCCGGGGGGACGGCGTGATGGTTGCATTGCGGCGTAGGCTGAGTGTTCGCGAAGGCACCGGCCCGGATTAAATCTGGATCGGGAATTGCTCACCTGCGTGTCCGCCATCGGTGTCAGGCTGGTGGCCGTGTGAACGGGGAATCGACTGCACAGAAGGTGCCTCGTGTGACGTACTGCATCGGCGTGATGCTCGACAAGGGAATGATTTTCGCCTCGGATTCCCGTACGAATGCCGGAGTCGACAACTTCGCCAAGTTCTGCAAGATGACGGTGTTCGAGCGTCGCGGCAACCGCGTGATCGTTCTGCTGAGTTCGGGAAACCTGGCCGGAACGCAGGCCGTCATCAGCGTCTTGACGCAGCGCTGCACTGACGGCGACGCGGCCGACAATGTCTTGGGCGCCGGGACGATGTTCGACGTCGTGCGGCTCGTCTCCGATGCGACGCGCGATATCGAGAAGCGCGACGGTGCCTACCTGGAAGAGAACAAACTCCGCTTCGACGCCTCGTTCATCGTCGGTGGGCAGATCCTCGGCGAGCCGATACGGCTGTTCCGGACCTATGCCGAAGGCAATTTCATCGAGGCGGGGACCGACACCCCCTTCTTGCAGACCGGTGAGACCAAGTACGGAAAGCCGATCCTCGACCGCGTACTTACGCAACACACGCCCCTCGCAGACGCCACGAAGTGTGTCTTGGTGTCCTTCGATTCGACCATGCGTAGCAACTTGTCGGTGGGTATGCCAATCGACCTGATCTGCTACGAACGGGACAGCCTAGAAGTGCAGTGGCGGCGGCGATTCGACGAGGGGGATCCCTATTTCACCGCCCTCAGCCAGGAATGGGGCGAAGGTGTGCGTCAAGTGTTTCGCCATTTGCCCGATCTGCAGTGGTGACGGGTTGTCACGGTGGATGCGTTCATCATCACCTGCGAGCACGGCGGTAACCGCGTGCCCGCGTCCTATCGGGGTCTGTTTCGGGGGCAACAGGCGCTGCTGGATTCTCACCGCGGCTACGATGCCGGGTCGCTGGTCATGGCGAAGGCGCTCGCCAGTGCCTTCGGGGCGCCCCTGGTGGCTTCGACGATCAGCCGTCTGCTGATCGATCTCAACCGTTCGATCGGCCACCCACAACTATTTTCGGCGGTGACCCGCGGCGCGCCGGTCGAGACCCGGGCGCAGATCGCCGAACAGCATTACTGGCCCTATCGCCTGCAGGTGGAGCGTCTCGTCAGGCAAGCGGTAGCGCGCGGGCATCGCGTGATCCACATTTCGTCACACAGCTTTACCGCGGAGCTGGATGGCAAGGTGCGCGGTGCCGATGTGGGCCTGCTCTACCACCCCGCGCGGCACGGGGAGGCGCAGGCGTGCGCCGGCTGGAAGGAAGTACTGGCGCGATTGGCTCCGGAACTTCGCGTGCGCCGTAATTACCCCTATGCCGGCAAAGGAGACGGGTTGACCTCGCACTTGCGGGTGCGCTTCGCGCAGAGCGACTACGTCGGTATCGAACTGGAAGTCAACCAGGACATCGTTGTTGCCGCGGGCCGACGCTGGGCCGCGTTGCGGCGCAAACTGATCGATTCGTTACGCACGGCAAGTGCTGGCTGGGCGCAACATGATTCACGCCCGGCCCCAGCCGGCCCGAGCCAGGATCCACCCGACCACCGACGCCGGGAGCCATCCATGAGCTCACCCGGCGGAAACGGAGACTAGGTATGCAAATTCGCGTCGGCTTCGAAATGATCTACGACTGCCCGCAGCCCACCCCGATGATATTCAACCTCAACGTCCACTTCACCCGCGTGTCCGATCTGGTCGGCCGTGACGACCTGGTGTTCGACCCGCCGGTCCCGATGGCAGCCTACCGTGACGACTTCGGCAACTGGTGTACCCGCGTCGTTGCGCCAACGGGCCGCATGCGCGTCTCGGCCGATGTGCTCGTCAACGACACCGGACTCCCCGACGCCATTGTTCCCCAGGCACAACAGATCCCGGTGCCGGACCTGCCCGAGGACACGCTTACCTTCCTCCTCGGCAGCCGGTATTGCGAAACCGATCGACTGTCCGAGACGGCGTGGAATCTCTTCGGGCAGGCGCCAACGGGATGGGGCCGCGTTCAGGCGATCTGCGACTTCGTTCAACGACATCTCACGTTCGGCTACGAGCACGCGCGCATGACCCGGACGGCGCTAGAAGCGTTTTACGACCGGACCGGTGTCTGCCGCGATTTCACGCACCTTGCCGTGGCCTTGTGTCGCTGCATGAACATCCCGGCGCGCTACTGCACCGGATATCTCGGCGACATCGGTGTGCCGCCGGTGGATGATCCGATGGACTTCTCCGCCTGGTTCGAGGTGTTTCTCGGCGGGCAATGGCATACCTTCGACGCGCGCCACAACACCCCGCGCATCGGCAGGGTGCTGATCGCACGCGGCCGCGACGCCGCCGACGTCGCACTCAGCAACACGTTCGGCCCCAACACGTTGACGAGCTTCAGGGTCTGGACCGACGAGGTACCCGCCGGTTAGGTCAAGCAGCCCAGCCGTCGACTGCGCGGGGTCTTCATTATTGATGTTCCACGTGTGGCGACGTACCGCAGCGAAGTGTTGTCCGGCCCGGCCGTTGTGAGTGGGTGCTCTGATGGGATGGACGGTCAGGTGCCTGGGCTGGACGGGCTGCCCCGACCGGTTGGCTACGTGCTTGGCGGAGGTGCCAGCCTTGGCGCGATCCAGGTGGGCATGCTTCAGGCGCTCAGCGAGTTTGAGGTCACCCCCGATCTCGTCGCCGGAACCTCGGTTGGGTCGCTCAACGGCGCGGTCATCGCCGCGGACCCGAAGGGTGCGGTGAACCGGCTCTCGCACGTGTGAGCACGAATGACGCGAGACCAGGTGTTCCCGGGCGGTTTGCTCGCCCAGGCCCTGCTGCTGCAGAAAGTCAGGACGCACCTGTTCCCCAACACCGGACTGGCCGCGGTGATCACCGACTTCATCGGGCAGGCAACGACATTCGCCGATCTGACACTGCCGTTCGCCGCGGTCACGACAGATATCGCCACCGCTCGGCCATACGTCCTGCGTGACGGTCCCCTGCTGCCCGCCCTGCTGGCCGGCGCGGCGGTCCCGGGTATCTACCCAGCTGTCGACCTCGACAGCCACCAGCTCTACGACGGCGGTCTGGTGGCCAACGTCCCGATGCGCCAAGCGGTCGAGATGGGGGCACGCTCGTTGGTGGTGCTCGACTGCAACTTTCCTGGCCAGCTGCCGGGTTCGACCGACACCATCGCCGACATTCTGCTCTACTGGGCGATGGTGTCGATGCGGGCACAGTGCGTGCTCGAGGCTCCCGTCATCGCCGCCGGAATTCCGGTCGTGTACCTTCCCGGCCCACCGCCCAGACTGCTGTCGCCACCTGACTTCACCCACACCGCCGCGTTGATCGAGGCCGCGTATGTGTCCGCTCGCTCTTTCCTAGGGCAGCTCCGCATCACCGGTCCGGGCCTGTACGGATCCCCTTCCCCCTGATGGTCTCGCCCACGTGCCCAAGGCACCGGCGCGGCGGGTGTGCCGCCGATCCCGAGGTAGAACCCCGTTCTGCTGCCCGTGGGGCATTTGACGGCGGCGCGCGGGATGCCGGCGGCCTGACAACTCCCCCTGCCAGCCTGGCCGATGCACCACCGGCACCCGGTGCGGCCATGTCGGGCATATCGTGGAGAAGTGACGGCAAGCCAGCAGCGATGACGATCCGACCAAACCCTGCCCAACCTGGCCCCGGGCAGGAATCGGTGTGGGACTACCCACGCCCCCCAAGGCTGGAGCCCTTCGCCGGCTCGATCACCGTGGAGCTGGGCGGGAAGACCATCGCCTCCACCAGCCGCGCGTGGCGGGTGCTGGAAACCAGCCACCCGCCAACGTATTACCTGCCCCGCGATGCCTTTAGCGCCGCAGGGGTGCTGCGCGAGGCGTCGGGGTCGTCGTGGTGTGAGTGGAAGGGCCAGGCGAGCTACTACGACCTGGTGACCGAGAAGCGGGTTGCGCCCAAAGCGGCATGGAGCTACCTGAGCCCCAGCGCGGGTTTCGAGCCGATCGCTGGCGCGGTCGCGGTGATGGCCGCGCTCGTCGACCGCTGTACGGTCAACGGCGAGGAGGTCGTTCCGCAGCCCGGCGGCTTCTACGGCGGCTGGGTCACCAGCTGGGTCGTCGGCCCGTTCAAAGGCATTCCGGGGTCGATCGGGTGGTAGCCGGGCGAGGGCAGGGCGCTCGCCCCTGGCCGCGTGGTTGCTATTTCGGCGCTTCAGTGGGTACCTCTACGGTATGACTTTCCCTCAGCAGTTTGGGCCGCTGCAGATTGTGCTCGCAGTTCTGGCGATTGGCGCTGTGCTGATGTTGGTGTCGTCGGTGGTCGGGCGCCGCCGGGTGATGCAATCCAACCGCGAGCCGGCGGCGCAGGCACCGCGCCGGTACGGACTGCGGATCCGACCGGGACGCGCGATCAGTGGCGTTGCGCTGCTGGTTGTTTCGATTCTCGTGCTCTGGTTTGTCACGATTGTGCAGACCTACTTGGGCCTGACGGGCGAAGTCAAAGCCGCCCACGTCGCGGCGACGCCGATCGGCAACGCCCCGCACAGCCTCAGTGTGGATCTCACCCTCTATGACGATCAGGGCAACACACAAACCCACCACACCTATCAGATCGAAGGCGACATGTGGGTGCTCCAAGCCGACGTCGTCGAACTCCAGCACTGGGTGAATGTCCTCGGCGTGCATTCCGGTTACAAGGTGACCCGTCTCTTTGGTGAGCGCCTCGACGGGGTTTCGCCGACACAGCATCAGATCATGCTGAACGGCGGTGATGGAAGGTTTTTCGCCGACATGCACGAGCGCAAGTGGTGGACCAAGCCGTTCATTCGCGCGGCATACGGTAACGCCGTCATCTCTGCGCCCGGCGAATTCGATGTCTACATCTCCCAGGACGCGATCAAGGCCCGCCCGAGCCACAGTGGCGGATGAGGAGCACCCACCGGGCGGGACGCAGAATGGGCCTGCACTCAACACCCGATGCCGCGCTCGCCGTGCGCAATCTCGTTGATGCGGCGGGGCACGTCGATCGCTTTGGCGATCCGGTATTGCGAGATACCCAGTGGGTCAAGGGAGTCGGTCTTGCGCATCTCACTCACGCAAGCGCTCTGAGCGCCAAGGCATCTAGCCCGAGGCGGAGGCGATCGAGCGTGCCGAAGCCGAGGCAGTCGCTTCAGCCAGCGAGAACCACGCCAATGTCGGTGCGTGCGAAGTCGTCCCCTTTAAAGAGGAGAGGCTGACCGCTGACCTTCGCCAGGGCGTAGGAGAAGCAATCGCCGTAGTTCAAGCCGGCGCGCTGGCGTCCCTTGCCATACAGGCGGTAGGCGACTCGAGCGGCGTCCGCTTGGTCGGCATCGACGCCAACGAGGTCGACCGCGGCGCGATGTAGCCACAGATCCAACTCGCGTCCCCCCGGTTCACCGAAACGCGTCTCGATCACGATCGCCGTCTCCAGATACGACGCCGTCGACATGAGCCGAACGGGGTCCACTTCCACAGCCGCCTCGAACCGTTCCGCCTCCGGCTCATCGTTGAGCATGGCGATTAGCGCAGAGGTGTCGATCACCATCAGGCAGGCAACCCGCGCTCGTCGTAGCCGAGAATCTCATCCGCGGATCGGGTGTCGAGCACCGGTGAGGCGGCGCAGCGGCGGCGGATCGCGGCGAGCTCCTCACGCAGCGGAATGGCCCTGGTGCGGCCGGTCTCGCGGGCGAGTCGTTCCCGCAACGCGACCACCACCGCTTGCGTCAAAGTCTCGCCTGTCCGAGCTGCGAGTTCCCTGGCCAGCCGGTCGGCCTCGGGGTCTTTGATACTCAACGCCATAGTCCGGATTATATATAAGCTGGTATATTCTAGACAATCCGGCGAACTGCGCTTTGCGACAGGCCTCATCGAGGCGGCAGGCCGGCCCTATAGCCTCGAGCATCTGTGAGGCCACCTTTCCGGGAAGTCGGCGAAAACGAGACCGCCACAGAACGACGCGCACGACAACGCGGACCTGTCGATTCGGGTGGACCCGGTCAGCGGCTGGGGTGCAGATTCACTGACTCTTCGACCGGCTTCGACTTCGACTTTTCAGCGATAGTCAGTAGTGGTACCGCGCCTGGAGGATCTGCAAATCCTCACCCACGACCCGATAAACCAAGCGGTGCTCCTCGGTGATACGGCGGGACCACGCTCCCGACAGCCCATACTTCAGTGGCTCAGGCTTGCCAATGCCTTCGTTGGGCGAACGGCGGGCCTCGCTGATGAGCTTGTTGATCCGCTTGAGAATCGCCCGATCAGCAGTCTGCCAGTGCACGTAGTCCTCCAACGCCTGAGGTGCAAAGACAATGTTCACTCCGCCAGGTCGAGATCGGTCCGCATACCCCGACCTTCGTCGAGGGCGGCAGCGGCATCGAGAAGCCGACGCGCGTTTTCTGGCGAACGGAACAGGTAGGCGGTTTCCTGCCATGCTTCCCAGTCGTCGGCGGCAACAAGGAATGCTCGGCCGGCCTTGGAGGTGATCTCCACCGGAGTGCGGTCAGCGTTGACTTTTTCGATCAACGGGAACAGGTTTTTCCGCGCCTCACTGGCTGTGATTGCCATGCCGCCGCCTTCGTCCGGAGTAGTACAAGAAATGGTACCACTAATGTCCGTCGCCAGAAGGCCTGCCACCCCTTGACCGGAGACAAGTTCCAGAAACTCACAGAAGTGCGGTTACACAAAAACATCATCTGAGCTGCTAAAACTCTGTCGGGCTGACAGGATTTGAACCTGCGACCACTTGACCCCCAGTAAGTAGCGGTAGCACGTTCTCGCAGGTCGCTGCAGATTATTGTGCTGGCGGCGTCATGCGGGACGTTCGTGAACGCGCAGATCGTTCAGCATCTCGCATGACGTGTGGTCCCAGCGTGGTCCCCAGCCGCCAGCGGTTGCCACAACCCTGATAGCGTTGTACGTACAGTTACCGTACAGTTGTTTGGTCGATGTCTGCGAGCAGGCGATTGAAGAAAGACAAAGGAGGTTCGCCATGGCAGGCAAAACGAAGCGCATCGAGCTTCGCGCGGAGCAAGCGACCTTGGACCGCATCCAGCGCGCCGCCAACCTTGTCCATGAGCAGACGTCGGAGTTCGTACGGAAAGCGGCGATGCAACGGGCCGAAGAGATCCTGCGTCAGGAACTGGTGACGGCAATGGAGCCCGAACAGTTCGACAAACTGATGTCCTCGCTGGATGCTGCCGACGATGCGCCGCGGCTGGCGGCAGCCGCACGCAAACCAGCCGTCTTCTTAAGGCGCTGAACAATGTTCGAGTCCGCGCGACTCAGTGACGACCACGCGCTGGAAGGATTCGACTGCGGCAAAGAGTCGCTGAATACCTGGCTCATCGGCCATGCTCGTCGCGCGGATAGTAGCGGGGTCGCGCACGTCTACGTGTGGACCCCGCTCGGCGAACCGAAAGTCAGCGCCTATTTCGCCATCTGCCCCACCGAGGTAGTGCGCAACGACGACGGCGTTTCGGGATCCATGGCAGGCGGCTATTCCCGCATACCCGGATACTTGATCGCACGCCTAGCAATCGACACATCGCTGCGGGGTCAGGGATACGGCGAGCAGCTGCTCCTCGACGCATTAGGCAAAGCCGTGGCCGCATCCGAAATCGGCGGCGGCCGGCTCATCGTTGTTGACGCCATCGACGACGAAGCACAATCCTTCTACGAGCACTACCACTTCGTTCCCGTCCACAACCGCCAGCGTCGCCTGGTCATGAAGGTATCCACAGCGGCGAAGGCACTCGGCGAGCGCTGGCGGCAGTAAATGCGACAGAAGTAGGGCAACGAGAATGGCGATCACCGGATTGACGATGTCCCTACAGGTGTAGGTCGACGCAGCTCGTCGTCGCACGCTCGCCCAGCGAGTGGGGTCGCTCAGAGTCCCTTCGCCTTGAGCGCCTTCATCAGCGAGGGGCGCCTGCCGTACTCTTGCCGGACGTTGGCGATGTACAGCGCGAAATCTGCACTGCGACCGCCTCTTTCATACAGCTTAGCCATCGTTGCCAGCGTCGCAGCAATGCCCGGGTAGAGCCTGGTGTTGGGACGCTGCAGGTCGTTCTCGAGCTGCGGCCGGTACAGATCTGCAGCGGCTACCGGCCGTGCCTCCGCGCCTTGCGTAGCGAGTTCCTGCCATGCCCATCCGGGACCGTAACGGTCGGCAGCCTCCCAGGCGGCGCCCACGTCTCCCTCGCTCAGGGCGAGCTGGACCAGGACCGACCCCGAGCCGGAGTCACAAGCGAGTTCTCGCGCGTGGTCGAGCGCCCAGGTGCGTTCGGTATCGGCGCGACCAATCGTGGCGGCAAAGTCCAGCAACGACCTAAAGGCATGGACCGTAGGCCGCCTGACGAAATCGTTGCGCAGAACGGCGATCGCGTCGTCGATGCGGCCGAGGCCCCGGTAAGTCTCGGCTACGGCAGATGGGCTCAGCCAGTAGTCATTACCGCCGCTTTGACCGCTGATGCGGCCTTCGGCAACCGCCCGATCGATCCAGCTCACTACTTCGTCGTCACGTCCCGCTTCCCGCAAGCGGGCTATGATCGCACCGTACTGCGGGTGCTCGCGTTCGTTCAGCAGGTCGACAGCTCGATCGACGTCGCCGTCGTGATCGGCGAGCTCCAGCAACATGGCGTCGACTTCAAACCGGCTCCAGTGATCGCGACCTGCGTTCTGGCGGTCCAAGTCCGCGACCGCCGCGCGGTAGATCTTGAAGGCATGGTCGTCGAATGCGTCAGCGAAATCGGCGAGCAGCAGCGTCGGCCATCCCGGCGACGTCGCACGGAACGTCGCCAACCACGCAGCGAGTTCTGCTGGGTCTGGTTCACCCAGTCGACATGCCTGCGCGTACAAATCGGCAGCCCGCTCGCATTCACCGCCGATCGCCCCCGACGAGTCGTCAGCTTGCTCGGTAATCGTGCGCAGCAGGGTCAACGCGCACAGCAGGGCCGGCCGCACAACTTCGGCGGACCCTGCGTTCAGATGGCGCTCAAGCTCAGCGAGTACCTGACTGGCCGCTTCCGCGACCGCGTAGGACTCGCGATAGTCGACCAATCCGCGGAATTCCAGGGCGTTACGCACATAGGCTTCGAACTCGGCCTTGGCGGTCGTGTCATCACCGGATGCGGCTGTGGCGCGAACCCCCAGCATGCGGCGCACTTCGCCGTCGCGGTGAGCGAGGGTCATGACGAGTTCGCGCAGCTCGTCGACATCCATCGCCTGCACGGTCGCTTCCAGCGCCGATTCCACCGGAGTGGCGTCGTCAACGGCGCCGCTGTCGATCACGGCGAGTCCGACCGCGACCAGGTGCTTGCAGAAGTGGCCGTCGGCGGCGTGCGGGCAGGTGCAGAAACCATCAGGTTGCGGACCAGACCAGTCAAGCTCCACGGTGTAGACCCGCTTGGCCTGGACCGACGCGTAGGCTTTCTCGGCGGTGATCCGGAGTCCTCGGACATAGCGGACGTAGTCCTCGCCTCGGGCGTAGCTCCGGTCACCGGCCACCTCGAGCAGCACGCTCTCCGACAACGGCATACCGACATGGTGCCCGATTGACTTGGCGACCGCTCTAAGGTGGGCGGCATGAGCGAGGGTCCGCACCTGCGTCTGGTGCCGGAACCGGTGTCGCGGCCCGATCTGCGTCGCGCGCGCCGGCGTGATGTCGTCGTCTACCGGGTCCGGGTGCACCTCGATGACAGCGATCCCCCGATCTGGCGACGGCTGGACCTGCGCTCGAACCTGACGCTGGACCTGCTGCACCAGGTCCTGCAGGTGGCGTTCGACTGGACCGACTCGCACCTGCATCGCTTCTCACTGGGCGGTAGCGCCTCCGACCACCACAGCCAGGTGTTCCTGTGCCCGTACGACGTGGACAGCAAGGAGTGGCCCGAAGATGACGACGGCCTGCCCGCCGCCCAGACTCGACTCGACGAAACCCTCAGTGAGCCCGGCGATGTCCTGCACTACCTCTACGATTACGGCGACAACTGGGAGCTGATGTTGCGTCTCGAAGAAGTTCTTCCCGCCGAGAGTGACTGTCCCGCAGCGGTTGTCGTCGACGGTGAGCGAGCCGCGCCGCCAGAAGACTGCGGGCATCTGGTCGATGCCGACAGCCTCTCCGAGGTGCTCCCTGACCCCGCGCTGTTCGAGCCGGAACGGGTCAACAAGGGGTTCGGCGACGCGTACTTCGTGCTGCGTGAGGCAGGCATCGACGTGCGCCTGGTCGACCTGGTTCATCGGCTCACCTACACCCCGTATGGCGACGACCTGACGAAGGCGGCGCTCACGCTGGCCGGTGCGCGACCGCTGGTCACGGTCGCTGTTGCCGACAACCTCCGGGCGTATCAGTGGTTCCTGGACCGCGCCAAAGACGGCGGCATTCCGTTGACGACCGCCGGATACCTCAAGCCGGCTGACGTCGAGGAAGCGTCGAAAGTCATTCCTGTAATGAATGATTGGATTGGCAAGCACAACCGCGAGGTCCAATGCTACCCACTGCTGCGGTTCCGCGAAGGCGTGCAGTGGATGGGGCTGCTGCGCAAGCACAAGGGCACGCTATTGCTGACCAAGGCTGGCGTAGCGGCCCAGCGTGACGCCGACAGACTGTGGGAGCATATGGCCGGTCGGTTGATTCCCAAGTCCGACGCGAAGTTTGAGGAGCAGGCCACCCTGCTGATGCTGGCCTTTGCGGCGGCTTCGGCCGGTTCCAGACTGCCATTCGACAAAATGACGGCGCTGATGGCCGAACTCGGCTGGCGCTACTCCGACGGTCGGTCTATCTCCGAGTCGCCCCTGCGCCAACTCCCCGTCCACCAAGTCCTGGTCAACGTGACGGACCAGCCCGTCACCCGGGCGCGGCGAGATGTCGTGAGTCCAGCGGCAGCAGCATTGGCGCGTAGTGCACTCGGCGGGAAGTGAAAGCCTCAGCCATGCCGGAAGTCATTCGCCGGCGGCTTCACGAAGCGCGCCGTACGGTCGCCCAACCGTGCCGGGCCAAGGCCGTCACTCGCTGACAAAATCGAGACGGGTTCCCTGACCCGCGTCAGACACTGATAGGACTTATGTGCCACCACCCCACTTGACCAGCGGACAACTTCGGCACACGGAAACCACCCCGGCTGAGCCGGATAACGTGTATGGGCGCGCATAGCGTGCATGACGTGCAGTCGAACTGCCCGAAACATCCCGGAATGAGTCCGTCGACCTCGGCGCCGGCGCTGGTCTGGTCCCCGGGGCGGTCGACCCGTCACGCGACGGTTGGGTTGAGACTCTGCGTTATCGCAGGCCAAAGCCTCTTTTTCTGGTCGGGCTGACAGGATTTGAACCTGCGACCACTTGACCCCCAGTAAGTAGCGGTAACGCGTTTGCGCAGGTGGTGGGAAGCTTGCGAGTTTTTGGTGTCTGCGTATGACGTTCACAGACGCGCAGGTTGTTCGGCACCGCGCAGAGCGTGCGGTCCCAAAATGGTCCCAGTTGGGTAGTTTCACCACTGATAGTGGCTTCATTCGCCGCATCCATGAGCATTACCGGCTGATATCGAATAGCCATGCGCTAAGAATTTCGGCGAGCATGGTCGGCGCCTCAAGGTGTGGGAGGTGACCGGTGTCGACGAGCTTGTACTGCTTGGGCTCATTGGCCGCGTCATAGACCAGCTCCGACTGCCGTGGTGGTTGAAGATGATCGTTCCGTCCTTGGATAACCAGCAGCGGTTTGTGCAGGACGCGCGTCGCTTCCGTGCCGTCCCACGTTTGGAGCAGGGCGCGCAAGGTGGGCGCGGAGAGGCGTCTGGCGTCGGTGATCAGCGGATCGCGTCTGATCATCGAGAGCCACGCGGGGTCGTCGATCAGTTGCTCGTATTTGAGGAAGGGGTTGACACTGATCCGGATCGGAGCGACTGGCGCGATGAGCTGCAGCAGGGCGAACAGCGCACGGCGATGGGGTGTGGTGAGTGCCCACTCGGTCGCCCGCGCCGGAGTGTTGGCCGCGGCGACACCGATGACGCGCGCATCGCGGGCGCCGGCCATTATCGCGATCATCGCGCCGAGGCTGTTGCCGAACAGCCCGACCGGGCCGCCGTGGCGTTGGTGCAAGAAGTCGATTGCCGCCGAGGCGTCGGCGACGAGTTCGTCGAGCGTCCACCTTCCGCGTGGTCCGCTGCTACGGCCATGTCCACGAAAGTCGAAACTGAGCGAGTTTAGGCCTCGGAGAGCCAACTCGATGGCGAGCGGCTCGTATTCGAAGGTGTGAAAACCCAGCCCGCAGAGCAACACGACGGTCGGCGCGTCGTTGGCCTGGTACCGCAGCCGGCCGTAAAGGTCGAACTTTCCCGAATGGAAACCGACCGTTTCGACCTCGTCGGGCGGGGGTTGATCAGAACTCATCAGCGCAGGGCCGAGTGCGGTCGAGCATCTGCCCGGATCGGTGCGGCAGGCGCGCGAATGCTTAGCTGACTGCCGATCAGCTTGGAGATGTCTCGTGGCACGCGCCCCCTCATTTCGGCGTTCTGGCCACGACAACTCGCGCCCAGCTACCCGAGTGTGCCGCGGCTGCCACGAGTGAGATGAGGGCCTTTGGGCAGCGGACAAGGGGTCTTTAGCCCTCGAATTCCGCCGGCAAGAGCAGCCGTGACCTGCGCACACATGGATCCGCGATCTAGCCGCGAGTTCAAAGCCTGCATCGAGGCTCGTCCGGCACCCGAGATGATCATCGCTGCGACTGTTCGGCTCACACGAATGCAGCCACGAAACCTGGCCACAACCAAAGGGCGTGGTCAAATCCGTCGAGTCATGCTCGTTACCAAGTGATTTCGCGTATGCAGTTAGCAAGGCGTCACGTGTGCATAGCGACCAGCCTCAAGACAAGACGTCTCTATTGCCGGCGCCATTGTGATCGCGACGCGCCACTGGGCCTGGCTCAACGAGACGGTGTCGGACACGGTCTCTCTCCAAGAACGTCACCTCGACCGCCGCGACCTGCAATGCGGCGCCGATCACAAGCGACGACACCGGCCACCTGCTTCCGAACATTTGCCGGGCGCTTGAGGATTCTGGCGTCCAAACCCGTTCTACGGCAACAGTTTTCTTACAAACTGATTGGGGGCGGTCGGTAGTTGTGGATACCGGTTCATCGGGCCGCAGGCCCCTCGCGCGGCTCACAGGCATACGGTCGATCCGATTGTGACCGCCGCGACGGACGCCAGGGGGCTGCGCCCTCAACTTAGGTCTGTGGCCAGAATGGCGTCGACAGTTTTCATGTGGAGACTTGCCTGCTGCATAACCGAATCGGCTCGCTCTAGATCGGCTGAGGTGCTGTTTGGCCCAAGAGACATGCAGATGTGCATCGCGGTGTGAACGTCATCGATCTCTGACTGCAACGCTGTAGTCAGTGCCGGGTCCGGCGTGGGCAAGTGGGCCTGGAGGTTGCCGGCTAATTCGTCGTGGGCCGATGAACACGCTGACCGCGTAGCGGCGAGGTCGTTGGCGTTGATCGCATCGATCACCGCCTGCATATAGTTCCTCGTGTTGTCGAAGTGCACTTTGGCCTGTGCATACCATTCTGGGACGCCGGGGTAGATGGCGCCGGCGATTGCAGGTGTCCCGACAGCGAAAAGAGCCGCAGCCGCGACAGCGGCGCCACCCAAGTGCTTGTGAATGAACATGACCAAACTTTCCTTTATTTGGGCCGTGTTTTGGGTACGAACGATGCGGCTTCAGCAGCACCTTTGATAGGGATGTGTGGGTGCCGCCTGGTGGTGCCCAGCGTCCGGGGTGTTCGGGTCGTGAGCACCGCCTGCCGGTCGCCGCGCAGCTCGGCGGCGAGGTCATGCTCCAGTGCGGGCAGGGTCAGTTGGCGGTGTTTCAGCTCGCGGTCGAGGGCCTTGATGAACAGGCCCTCGCCGGCGCGGCGGCAGCCCAAGACGGCCTGCTCGTTCATGACATCTCGTGTCAAAGCCGCCGCCGGGCAGGCTGCCACCACTTCCAGTGAGGCACGCAGATCAAGGGTGGTCATGACCCCGCAGGACGGAGACGCGCCGATCCCGACAACGCCGCCGACCGCGATGCCAGCGTGCTGGTAATCTGCCACATCGCGTGCGACTTGCCGCGCGAGACGGCGGTAGATGATCTTGGTCCACCAAACGAATGCGCTGAGCAGTGCACCGCGCACCGTATACAGCGGTTTGCCCTTGGAATGGTAGAGCCGCAGGCTGTGGCGTTTGAGCACGCCACCCCAAGCCAGCCGCTCGGGGCACGGCAGCTGATGGATGCCGTAACCCGCAGCCGTCAGTTCATCGAGGACTTCGGCCACGGCACCGGGGCGCGTAGCTCCGCCCGCGTAACGGGTGTTCTCATTCAAGAGGCAGTGCGATACGAGAACAACGCGGCGACTGCGTTCGTCGGGTAGCTGGTCGAGCAGTAGCCGAGCTGCCGCCGAGCTTTTCGACATGACTCAGCGGGCCACGAGTTGGGACTCGGTGCCTGCGCCCACAGGTTGCTTGCTTTGCCCATCCATCGCGAACGTTGCCGACTTCTTTAGCTGCTCTTGAGGTTTGGAGATCCACCCGACGTACCCGAGTGCCAGACTGACCGCAGAGTAAACAGCGGCCTCGGCCCACATGTATCCGACACCCCACCGTCTGCCGAGGAAGACGGGCTCGTTGATGATGCCGCGATCTGTCGCCACGGCATACGCGGCGTGGACGTAGGCCAGCGCGGCAAATGATCCGGAGAAGAATTTGCAGACTTCGCGCTTCATGTTGTACTTCCTTTCACTACGCAAGGTCAGTGACGATCTTGCGGGATCAGTGTTTCCGGACCTTCGGGCGCACTTGAAGCGATGCGGCGTTTGCGCTTTTCTCGTTCGCGACCGCTGTCCTTGCTGCGTAGGTTCAGCATGCCCAGAATGAATTGGTCGAAGGCACGCACGTTGGCATTCATCGGGTCCCTTCAGGCCACGACGACCTCAATTGCGAATCCAGTGTCGATGTCCATGCACCAGGTTGCTAGGGCCCGAAGTCCCTAGCCGCTAGGGAACGCGGTCCTCAGCTGGGCCGGCTGTTGGGCATCGAGGCCTGCGATGAGTTCGACAACCCGTGGCAGTACCTGAGGCAGGCATTCGTTGAACAACAGATGGTGGTCGGTGTCGAACCCGACGAGATCTTTCCGTGCCCCTCGGCATCAGGCCCACGACGGTGATGCCCTCGGCGCCACGGTCATCGCAGAACTCTTTCTAGCAGAGCGGGAGCGTGATCGTCTCCGGGCAGGTACACCGTCAATGGGCCGCCCGAACGGCCGCGCCACACCGAGAGCACAATCGGAACGCCTGTGGAGGTAATCGTCAGTTCCTCATATCGCTGCCGGTGCTCCACCTCATTGCGCAAGCCGCTGATCTCTGTCGCGCACACCCATCACCTCAATCAGAACCGGGCCGATTGTTTATCGGCCAGCCAACCCGGGCTGCGTCCGCAACGTCGGCACATACCAAGTCGTGTCGTGGGGAGCGGCACTCGCACCAGGGTCACAAGTCCTGACGACACAGGCCTTTGATCGCACCTGGACCCGTAAGCGAACTGCTTTGGGGACGAATGGCCCTAGTTGGATGTCGTTGGCGGTGCGCATGATGTCGCGTACGAGTCGAAAAGTGTTCCGCACCAACGTGAGCGACCGACCATGGCACTAGAAACCCGCAAGAACCCGGACGGCGCGCGCACCGGCAGACGGTCGGTAAGCGCCGTCTGGAAACGAACAGTCGCGGCCGCTGGTGGCGTCTTGCAGGTTCTGTGGCGAATCCGGCTGGGGTGGGCCGCTGGGCACGCGCTTTTGGTGCTAACCCATGTCGGCCGTCGCACCGGTAAGCGCTACCGCACGGTGCTTTACGTTCAACGCTATGACGATCGCACGCGTGAGGCCACCGTGATTTCTGTATGGGGCGACAGCCAGTGGTTCCGCAACATCAGCGTGGCGCCGGCCGCCCAAGTCGAGATCGGTCTACAGCGGTACGAGCCCCGACAGCGCTTCCTTGACGCCGAGGAAATCGTCGAGCTCGAAAAGCGCTTCAGGGCTCGGCATCGGATCATCGCGTGGGGACAGGCGAAGCTGATGGGCTGGCCGTGGCCGGCCACCGAGGAGCAGCTGCGAAACGTTAGCGGTGGGCTGCATGCCGTGGCATTCGCGCCGCGCGGCACGAACGGCACCGCCATTGGCGACAAGGGGGGGTCGACATGTCGCTGATCCGCGAGGTGTTCCTTTGCCCCCATGGTGTCCGGTTCGGCGCCGACTTGTCCCCGCCCGATCATGGTGAACCGGCCCTTTCGTATGTGGTGATGGGCCAGCGGCAGGCCGCAACACGACGCAGTCGTTGCGCCATCGTACGCCCAATTATGTTGTGGAGCAGCCGCATCAGTACATATGTCATTGACACCCACCGGGGTGCCGGCAGCCGCTGTGCGAGCGGAATGGCTGCGCCCGGGCCGCCCCGCGGCAAGAAAGAGTGATGATGTCGCCATGAAGACGTCGGGGATCGCGGTGGGGCTTCAAATCGGCACGCAGCCCCCACTGAGCGCTCTGCGGGCCTTTCTCCTCGGGGCTCGGGCGATGCGGTTGGACTCCGTAATGCTCATCGACCACTTTCAGAACGTTTTTCCCAGCGCCATCTGGGACGAGGAGCTGACCTGGCTTGCCGGGCAACGGTCAACTCCGCACGAGTTTTTCGACTACCAGGTTCTGTTCGGCTACCTTGCGTCGCGCGTCGGGCGACTGCGCTTGGGCGTCGGGGTGACCGAGCCGATCCGACGCCACCCCGTCCTGATCGCACAGGCCATGATGACGCTCTCGCATCTCACGACGCGCCCACCCATCCTGGGCATCGGCGCGGGCGAGCGGATGAACCTCGACCCGTACGGGCTGGACCCCGCCCAACCGGTCAGCCGCCTAGAAGAGGCCCTGCAGATCATTCGGCGGTGCCTGTCAACACCCGGGCCAATCACCTTCGTAGGCAAGCACTATCGGCTGGATGGCGCGAGGATGGATCTCAAACCCCCGAGCGGTAGGGTACCGCAGATCTGGATCGCCGGGCACGGTCCTCGCATGCTGGAACTGACCGGACGCTACGGCGACGGGTGGTATCCCACGACGGTGAGCTCGCCGCGAGAGTATGCGGCCAAGCTGGCGACGGTGCGAGCAGCGGCCGCCCAAGCCGGCCGAAACGCTGCCGCGATCACGCCGGCACTGCACCGCTTTATGGTGGTCGGCTCCTCCGAGCAGGAAGCGCGGACCATGCTGGACACCAGGGTCATCCGGGCGCTAGGGCTCATGGCTCCCGCCGAAGTGTGGCAGCAGGCTGGCGTCGCGCACCCGTTCGGGGAGAATTTTAATCCGCTCGTTGACTTCATACCGGACCATTACGACCGCACCACGATGAAAGAGGCCATCGCCGCCGTGCCGGACGCTGTGATGACCGAGGGACCGCTGTTGTGGGGTTCACCACAACAGATCGCGGCCAAGCTGCGAGTCTTCGGCGAGGCTGGTCTGCGCCACGTGGTCCTCGCACCCGTTTCAGGTTTGGTCTCCCAGCGTGCGGCGCTCTACGGCCTTTGGGCCACTGGGCGGATCGCCCGGTCGCTGGTCCGATGACGCGCACCCTGGCCCGTTGGCAATCGTGTGACCAAACACAATCCGCCGGACGAGTGAAAGAGGTGTCGCGGCCGAACGGATTTCGACGACGTGTCAACAGTCAACGCCGCTGGGCTGCGCCGTGAGCTCAGAGTAGACCTGCCGGAACTTTCCGCTGCGCGGATGCTGGGCAGGTGGTTCGGCCGCCTTCTCGATCGCGACGGTGGTTGCGCCGTGTTCAGCTAGAAACGCCGCCAGCCGTTTTCGGACTGCCGCCCATACCGCTTGCTCGTCTTCTGTGTTTTCGGTGCGGAGGCGAACGGTGAGGCTCGATGCTGTGCGCTGGACGAGCTGGCAGCCGGTCACCCCGGGGGTCTCCTCCGCCACCGTTGCGATGGCCAGCGGCAGGATATGGATCGAGTCGCCCTGTGGCGTTTGAAAAGTCAGGATGTCGTCGGTGCGGCCGACGACGTCAATCGCTGGGAAAGGGCTCCCGCAGCTACACCGATGCGGGTCGATGGCGACTCGATCGCCCATCTGATAGCGGATGATCGGTTGAATCCTGTTGGCAAGGTTCGTCACGAGCACGCCATCCGACAGTTGCCCGGGCGGCACGGCGCGGTGATGCTCGTCGACGGGTTCGACGATGTACCAGTCACTGTTGACGTGCAGGCGCTGTGCGGCGCATTCGTAGGTGAGCCCGACAGCTTCCGAGGATCCGTAATAATTGCCGACTCGACAGCCGAACGTATCGCCAACCAGGTGTCGTTGCGCTGTGGTGAGCGTTTCGCCGGCGGCGGTGATCAACACCGGGTGGATGTGCAACCTGCCAGCTTGCTGCTCACGCGCCAACGTTTCCAGCGCACTAGGGTACCCACCGAGCACGACCGGCTGAAAAGCGTTGAGGTCGGCCACCAGCTCCCCCACCGGTGCTAGGGCCGAGAAGATGCGCTGCATTCTGGCCCGCCACGGCATCTTCCGGATCCGACGGGCCATCATGGTGTTGCCCAGGTAGTGGCCGCCGGTGACGAAAACCGCGGCCAATCGTCCGCGCCCGCACAGCAGTGCCCACATGCGCCGCGGGTTGAGGAAGACCACCGGCAGCGAGCGGATGTAGCCAAGCACGTTGTAGATGATTAACGCGGGGTGATCGTGTAAAAGGATCGCCGGAATGCCGGTCGCACCGGAGGTCGTACACACCACGTAGCGCCCGAGGTAGTCGCGCCCGATGTTGCCCGGATCCGACAGGAACGCCTCCACGGACGCTGTGGTCACTGCGGGATCGGTCACCCAGTCATCGAACTGGCTCATCAGCTCCGCCTTCGTCACCGCGGGCAATTGGCTGATATTCGAAAACGGTTCGGGCACGCGGCGATAAAGCTGGCGGTAGTAGGGCGAGTGGGTGCGCGCGTAGGCGACGATGTCGCCGAGCCGCTGTTGCTGTCGTCGAGCAATACCCTCTTCGCCCTCCCGCGCGGCCCGGTAGGCGTCCCACGATGCGCGGAAAAAGCTCGCCGGAACCGTTCGCCCACCGGTCGGGTTCACCTCGGCGCCCTGATGGATTCGGCAATCTCGCAGAACGGCATAGCGCTCCACGGTTGTGTACCCGCCGTATTGGCGGCAGCCACGCGGCGTTGGCTCACGATGCGGTCAGCGCGCCCTGGAACGCCTGCTGATGGGCCTTTTCGTCACCGGCGATCTCGCGGAACAGACTGGCCGCCCGAGCGTTTCCGGCCTGCTCGGCTTGGCGAGCGTAGTCCGGGTACATGATGTCGGCCTCGTGCTGTTCGCCGTTGATCGCGTCGATGAGATTGGTGTTGGTGTCAGTGGCTACGAGCCCGGCCCATGTCGCCAATCCGGCAAAGTGTGAGTTCAGTTCGATGTTGGCGGTGTTGGTGAACAGTTGCGCTACCGCCGGATTTCCGTCTCGGCGGGCCTGATCGGCGTAGCGCATGGACTTGGCGTAGGCGAAGGCTTCATTCCGCATCGCCGTGCGCACGTTGGCCAACGTGGTCCCCGATGACTGCGGCTGGCCGGCGGTGATAGCCGCGACGGCCGGGTGCGCCCCGGCCGGAACCGTCGCCGCGCCAACGGGACCGGTAACGGCGGTCAGCGCGGTGGTGAAGTCCTTTGCGCAAGTGGCTGCATCGTCGCCGAGGACGGTGAACAACGCCGCGGCCGCGGTGTCGTGGTCCGCGTTGGCCTGTTTGGCGAAGTTCCGATACATCGTGGCTTGGTTGGTCTCGTCGCTAATCGCGTCGCGCAGGTTGGCTGCGATGTCACCGCCCAGCCCGATCAGGTCGGCTTCGCGGGCGAAATGATCGAACAGCTCAGTGTGGGCGGCGCTGGTGAATTGTTGGGCGGCTTGGCCGCGTCCGGCCTGCTGGGCCTGCGCCGCGTAGGCCAGGTATTTCGCGTGTGCCATCGCTTCTCCGTGCATCGCCGACAGTGCGTTGGCGCGTGTCGAAGCGGCCAGCGGCGAGCGTGCCGGCGTGGCGGTGTGGTGCGAGCAGGCCAGGAGCGACAAGAGCGCGGCGGTCGCGCACGCAGCGGCTCGCGATTTTGCGTAGCGCATTTCAATGTTCTCCTAATACGTGGCGAGGTGGCGAGATTCGGGTGGGGAATCGATAAGCTCGCCGCGGTTGTAATGTTCAGGGCTCGCGTGCTCACCGCGGTCCACCTGAGTCGAGCCAGGAGTCGCGGCGCCTGGGCTGGACCAGGTCGCCTGCGCGCCGCTGTGGCCGATCCGCACGATTTGCACGAATGTGCCCCCCGCGACGGCGATCGCGGCCACAGCAACGCTGACCGTCACCGCGCGGCTAGCCGCGCGGAAACGCCCCACCCCCGACGTGGCGGAACCGCCCGGCCGTGCCGGTCGCAGCCACCGGTCGGTCGCGAGAACCGCCACGATCGCGATGAGCAGGCCGATCACCCACGGCAGCAGCGTTTCACCCAGTTGCGCGTGCCGCTCCACGGCGGCCGAGTCGGGCACCTTCTCTTCCAGGGCTTTGCCCGAGAACTCCATCAGTGGCACCAACGCCACAGATAGCGCGCCAAGCACCAAGGTGGTGGCCTTAATCAGGCCCGGAACGCGAGGAAACCCAGCGACCACCATGGCCAGCAGCGCGGCCAGCGGGATCGCGACCAGCGTGAGGTGAACCAACAACGGGTGCGCCGGTAGGCCGAACAGCACGCTCATCGTCCTTGTCCCCCTTCCGCAACCCGATACACGCCAAGATGATCCACCAAAGCGCATCGGTGACACCGCGGGCTGAAGTCCTCGATTTTCACGACCTCGGTCACCACAACGATTGACCTTGTGCTCCAAGGACTGGCTACCCTCGCTTGGCGCCCACCGGCACCGACTGTGTGGCGCCCCGACGTGCAGCTCGGTTGGCGTTGTGGGCAAACGCAGCCGCCGCACCGCAGTGCGCTATCGCTCAGGCACCTTGTGCAGAGGGCGTTGTTGCTCGCTGGCCACCGCGGACATGGCCCCACAATCCGGCGCACGTCAGCAGTGCACCGGCCCAAATCGCACCGAGCAGCCACCCAGCGATCACATCACTGGGGTAATGCACACCCAAATACACTCGCGAGAAGCCCACACCACCGATGATCACGATCGCGGTCATCCACAACGCGATTCGGCCATTCCACGAGTGGATCAACCAGCGCGCGACGGTCCATGCCACGATCAACGTTGCGGTCGTAACGCCCAGGGCATGCCCAGAGGGAAACGAATAACCATCGACCGCAATCACCGCGTAGGGCAACGGCGGGCGCTGACGAGCCACCTCGAGCTTGACAACGGTTGCGGCCAAAGCGAACCCCGCCACTCCAATTACGACAGTCGCGACCGGCAACCATGTACGGCTCCGCCACGCCACCGCCGAGCACACGATCACAGCTACCGCCGTCGCTGAAATCGGACTGCCCACCACGCTGAAAGTGCGCATCACCGCGGTCAGTACGGGCTCGCGGTGGGTGGCCAACCACGCCACAGTGGGCCTGTCCACCAAGGCGATTCCGTCGTAATCCTCCACACTGTCGGAGACATACTCCAACAGCGCGGACAGACCACATAGAGTTATCAGGCCGACGGTCAGCACGGCCAACGCGGATCCACCCAATAGCCGCGTTGCCCAACCTATTTCACGGTGCCCGCGGTGGCCAAGAAGCCTGCTCGCTAACCGCTGAACCTCGTGGCGCGATCGTGTAACCGCGGATTGCAGCCGGTTTTGGTTGTGCGTCAGCCACATCGCCGCGACAATCACCGCGACCAAGATCCCGGTTAAAACACCGCTGATCGGGCCCATCGTGGTCGATTCAGCGCGTCACCGCGCGGTCGGCTGGCTGTGATGGCCCCGGTGTTTGGGTGGTTTCGGGCGTCGCGGGCTCGTCCTCGGTAAGGGTGAAGTAGTTTTCTTCTTCTTGGACGAAGTGCAGTCGCAGCAGGGTGTACAGACCATAGAGGCACGCCAACAGGTCATCAACTTGGTCTTGCTGGATCGCGCCGGCCGACTGGGCCAGGCTCAGATGCGTGCCGATACGGTCGGCGAGCCGGAGGATCTCGGCATGGGTGCGGCTCATGGTGGCGGTAGCCTCGTCGCTGCCCAGTGGCCGCGCCAACGCCGGATAGAGCTGGGTTTCCTCCGCGCGTTCATGGGGCAGGATCCGGTCGGTGAGAAGACGACTCGCGGTGGTCAGCGATTCCAGTGCCGCGGCATCGGGAGCGGCGGCCAGCAGATCGGCGCTGTCGCGCAGCTGTCCGAGGGTGTCGCGCAGTTCCTCATGTTCGCCGGCGAACTGGCGCAACATCTGCTCGGTGCCGGCGGGCAAGACTACCTCGGTGGCCGGGTTACCGCGCAGGGCCCGTAGCGCGTTGAGGATCACGGCGACATCGATCCCCTCCTGCAGCAGCGCCCCCGCCGCCGGCGGCAACCAGCCCAGCGCGGCGATCACCATTGCCAGCAGGGACAGACTCATGCCCACGACGGCGCTTTGCACGGCGATATGCCGCGACCAACGCGCGATATCCATCGCATCGGCGAGCCGGTCGACACGATCAGTGGTCAACACGACGTCGGCGGCCTCCGAGGACGCAGTGGCCCCCCGAGCGCCCATCGCCACACCCACCGTCGCGGCCGCCAGCGCTGGCGCGTCGTTGATCCCATCGCCCACCATCACCGTCACCGCGCGGTCGCGTTCGGTGCGTACCGCGGCGACTTTGTCGGCCGGGGTCTGTTCGGCGTAGACCTCGTCGAGTCCCAGTACCGTGGCTACTTCGCGCGCCGGCTCGGCGCGGTCGCCGGTGAGCATCACCAACCGATTTAGGCCAGCCGCGCGCAACCGCCGCACCGTGCGAGGCGCGTGGCGGCGCAGCGGGTCCCGCAACAACACCGCACCGGCCGGCTCACCCTCCATGCACACCCACGCGATCGCTGCGCCGTCCAGGCGGGCCCGATTGACCACTCCGCGCGCCCACGCACTGGTCACCGCGTCAGCGGGCAGCTTTCCGACGGTCATCCGGCGCTCATTGATGGTGGCGGAGACGCCGCGGCCCGGCTCCTCGAGCACATCGGCAGGCAATGACAACTGGAGGCCGCGGGCGAGCGCTTCGGTCACGATGGCTTCTGCCAGCACGTGCGGGGAAAACTGATCCACCGATGCGGACAGCCGCAAGATCTCGGTCGCGTTACCCCCGGGTGCGGCGACCACGTCGACCACCACCGGGCGTCCCATGGTCAGGGTGCCGGTCTTGTCCATTACCAAAGTCGTTGCATGCCCGAGGTTTTCCAACGCGCCGCCGCTGCGGATAATCACTCCGGCACGAGAAGCCCGCGACAACCCCGAGACAATCGCGACCGGTGCCGCGAGTAGCAGCGGGCACGGGGTCGCAACGACCAGCACGGCCACCGCTCGCACGGCTGAGCCGCTGGCCAGCCACGCCGCGCCAGCAAGTAGCAGCGCCAGCGGCAAGAACCACGCCGCGTAACGGTCTGCCAACCGGACGATCGGCGCGTTTTCGGCGCCGGCCTGCTGCGCCAAGCGCACGATGCCGGCGTAGGTGCTGTCATCGGCCGTTGCGGTGGCGCTCAGTTCAAACGCGCCGCCGGCGTTGACCACACCGCTACGGACGGGTTCACCAACACCGCGTTCAACCTGCAAGGGCTCACCGGTCAACACCGACTCATCCAGCACCGCGACCACGTCGACAACGCGGCCGTCCACCGGCACCACCTCGCCTGGGCCGACGACCAGCAGATCATCGACGGCCACCTCGTCCAGCGGGATCACGCTGACCTGCGTGCCGACACGTCGCCGTGCGAAACGTGGCGCCCGCTCCAGCAGGGCCCGAAGATCGTGAGATGCACGCCGCGCAGCCGCCGCGTCGAGCGCCCGGCCGCCGGCCAGCATCACCGCGATCAATGCCCCAGCCAGATACTCGTGAACGAGCAGCGTGCCCACCAGCGACAGCACCGCAATGACATCCACGCCGAGCCGCCCGTGGCGCAACGCCACCACAACCCACACCAACGCCGGCAGCACCGCGAGCACGGTGCCGGCGATCCAGCAGCCGTCGGCGATATCGCGCCGTCCGACCAGCCAAGCGATCCCGCCAGCGGCCAGCGCACCCACCGTGAGTACAACAAGGACCGGTTCGGTGAGCAGGCGAAGCCGCGACAGCCTCCACAGGCCCGTAGAGTCCCTTGCGCCCATCAGCACCAAATCCTCTCCACGTACAAACCCACATCACCACCGCCGTAACGGGCCGCGGAGTCGGTGGCGAAGGGAAGTCACAATGAGTCGATCATTTTGCAACTAGCGGCATGTAGGGTCGCAATGCCTTGCCTGGCAGGTCGAAAGGCCCGTGCGAACCTCGTGGGGCGTAAGTCGTCGGGCGCGTAGGCGTTGTGCCCTAGCTGACGATCGATGTGCCACCGTGCCGTACGAGCCGACAAGCGATCTGAGGTGTCTAGTGAACTTTTTTGAGATGGTCAACCCCCACGCCGAAGTCCACCGCGGCGAACACGCTGGTTGGTTGCGCGCGGCCGTGCTCGGCGCCAACGACGGCCTGGTGTCCACTGCCAGCCTGATGGTAGGTGTAGCTAGCAGCGGCGCCGCCGCAGCCACGGTGCTAACCGCAGGCATTGCCGGGCTGGCCGCAGGTTCGATGGCCATGGCCGCCGGCGAGTACGTCTGGGTCAGCTCACAAGTCGACGTCGAGCGCGCTGACCGCGCCAAAGAACAACGTGAACTGGCCACCAACCCGGACGCCGAACTCGCCGAACTGGCCGGCATCTACCGCGACCGCGGCCTGCCCGAGGACCTGGCACGTCAAGTCGCCCAAGCACTTCACGATGCCGACCCCTTAACCTCACACCTACGTGACGAACTCGGACACTCCCAGATCACGGCCGCCCGACCGCTGCAGGCGGCCGCAGCATCGGCGGTATCCTCGGCGCCTGGATCGCTGGAACGGCACTTGCTCGACCCGCGCTGCGCGTCGTTTTCGGTGGCGGCCTCGCCATGTTGGTCACCGCCCTCGTGGGTCAACTCGCCCATGTAGCCGGGATCTGAGAGGCGCGATACTCCACCCCTGCTAGTGCGGCTCCGAGAGCTCCACACCGATTCCAGTGAGATGGTCGTCGGGCGAACAGGATTGGAAGTCCGCATACAACGTTAGGAGGCTCGCGGCAAACGTTTGCAGCCGGCGTGCAGAAGTCTGGATTTAGACTGCGGGTGAAGTCCAAAGTCGGCAAGCAGAGCCAAACGGCCCTACAGATGAGCGGTCAACTGCCATAGCTTAGGGTAACCACCAAGCCGGATTGGCAGGAGTTGAGTTCATATCATCAAGTTTCCGCTTTTGGCAGTCAGCGCGCTGGTTTTAAGCACGGCTTTGGCTGCATCCGCAGCCGCACAACCGAGTCCGACACCCACCCCGACTCCGCCGCCCGGTGCAACCGGCGTCTGTAACGACGGCACCTACTGCTACAACCACGATAGAGACCGTGCATGTCGGAACCACGGCGGCGTCCAGCAGTGGTTCGACGTGCCCTCCAGCTAATCGAACACCGGACCAGACATTTACCTGATTCTGCCCGGAGATCCACGGGTACGCCTGTTCGGGGTCATGCTTGCCGGCCTCACGGCTTGACACCGAAACTGCGGCGAGAGCTTTCCAATAGTTCGGGCCAGATGCTGCAATATTGCGACCCGTCCTGAGCATTTTGCCTGCGTCAACAGGAGCTTGTGGCGGCGATACCTAATGCGGTGGGCGGCACGGTTAACGATTGCGGCCTCGAGTGGATGCTGACGCAGGGCCGTCGCTCCCCCAGGAACTACAGACACGGCAGCCTTTCAGGCCGGGTGGCCGAGCTGATCGGCCGGCACCCCGAGGGTGTCTCGGCGGCAACCATCGCGGCGGCGTTCCCCAATGAGGATGTGCACACCTGCCTATCGGGCCTCATCCGCGCTGGGCGGGTCACCCGGCCCCGCCGGGCGGTCTACGCCCTCACCGAGTCCCCCTCAGCGGACACGGTCGCGCGCGGCGTCAAACCGGTCACGGTGCGCTCGACGCTGACCACGTTCGGCATGGTCGTGCAGTCGCTCGTGGATCAGGGAACCTTGCCGCGCAACGTGATTGCGTTGGTCGAGTGGCCCACCGACGCGATTACCGACGAGGACGCCGAGACCGCGAAGTCGTGGACCGTCGCCGAGGTCGAGACTTTTCGCGAGTCGGTGCGTGACGAGCGCCTGTTCGCGTGCTGGTTGCTGTCCTGTTACGGGTTGCGCCGCTCCGAGGTGCTCGGACTGCGGTGGTCTCACCTCGACGCCGACGCACTGCGGGTGCGGCGCGCGCACTGCGGGTGCGGCGGGCAGGGTGGCCGTTGGCACCGAGACCGACGAGGGGTTGCCGAAGTCCCCGCGTTCGCGTCGTGACCTCCCGCCACCGCCCGAGCTGGCCGAGGCACTCCGGGCACTCAAGACCCGGCAGAAGGCCGAGGCGCTGGCGCTGGGCGTCACATGGTCCGATGACCGGCTGATCGCCGTGCATGAGGAGGGCACGCCGGTCCGGCATGAGTGGTACAGCGATGAGTTTCAGCGGTTGCGCGAGCGGGCCGGCCTACGTCGCATCCACCTCAAGGGTCTGCGGAACACCAGCGTCAGCCTGATGCTCGATCAGCGTCACCCGGTGCACATCGTGGCGGCGTGGCACGGCCACGACCCGGCGGTGTCGCTGTCGAGCTACTCCGACGCCAAGGCCGACGAACTGCGGGCAGTTGGCGCATCGTTGTTCGGCTGACGGCGGCCCGCTGCTGACCCACTCGCTCGATCGCCTTGGGACATTCTTGGGACACGGGGACACCGAGCCGATTAATGCCAAGGAATCCGTTGTCTGAAAAACAACTCTGAACTGCGCTAACTCTGGTCGGGCTGACAGGATTTGAACCTGCGACCACTTGACCCCCAGTCAAGTGCGCTACCAAACTGCGCCACAGCCCGCGGTCGCCAGTGCATCCACCGGCGGCAGGTCGAAAGCCTACCGCAGACGGACCGATGCCCGGCTAAGGCCTACGCGACCTGCTCGGAACGCCTGGCCCGCGTCCACAGCAACGACGAGTACACCGTCCGCCCATCGGACAGCGTCAGCTCGGACGACAGGGTCAACTTGTCCCCGTCGAGATCGCTGTGCCGCAGGTGCAGCTTGCCCAGGTAGTTCGGCACCAGGGAAAGCTTCGCCTCATGACGGATGTCGCCGGTCGACTCGTCGACGAAGTACCGTCCGCTGTAGGCGAGGTATCCCAACGCCGCGGCTGCCGCCTGCTCGCTGCTGCCGCCACCGGCCACCGCCCGGTCGTAGTTCGGCCGGCCCGACGACTGGATCTGCGCGGACATGTAACCGTCCAGGGTATACAGGATCAGGCCCTGCGCATCCGCGCCGTGCGGGTATCTGACCGGGCCATCAAGGCTATCCCGTTCGACGTAAGACACCAGCTCCCGGGCGCCAACAAGCTTGTCGCGCAACGACTTTGTCATTTGTCCTCCGCAGCCGCGAACCACTCGCTCACTTTCGCAGTCCAGGCCAGCAACGCCTGGGCGAGCTCGTCTTCGTGGCCGTAGAACCGCTGCGCGGGCACCGGCACGCTGACCGCCACCGGTTGCGCGGCCACCCCTCGCAGCGCCGCGCCCACCGCGCAAATGCCTTCGGTCTGCTCCTCGCGGTCGTAGGCGATCCCGTCCCGGACGACCTGCGCGAGTTCCTCACGCAACATCGCCCGATCCGCGATGGTGTTGGCGGTGAGCGGCACCAGTCGACTCGGCAACGCCCGGGCCTGCTGCTCGGGCGGCAGCGAGGCCAGCAGCGCCTTGCCGTTGGCGCAGCAGTACAGCGGGAACGACTCCCCCACCGCACTCACCGCACGCAGCCGCCGCGGCGGAACGACCTGATCGATGAAACTCGCCCGATCCCCGTCCAGGATGGACAGGTCCACCGTCTCGTCCAGCTCGCGGGACAGCTCGGTCAGGAACGGGTGCATATCGGTCACGACGCCGAGCCGTACCGTGCCGGCCATCCGCGCGATCTCCGGGCCGAGCCGGTATGGCCCGCGGGAGCCGCGCGACGCCACCAGACCTTCGTCCTCCAGGGCATTGAGGATCCGGCTCACCGTGGAGCGCGCCATCCCCACGCGCTCGCCGATCTCGGCCTGGCTGAGGCCGCCGGGGTGTGCCTGCAGGACCCTCATCATCTCGGCGGCGCGGGCGATGACCTGGATGCCGCCGCCGCGGACGTCTCGTTCTTCGGCCGTGACACTCATGGGTGGTCTCCTGACAGCTGCAGTAGGGCTTCGGTCCCTTCGACGGAGGCGACCGGCAGGTCCAGCGCTTCGGCAAGCCGGATGGTGCGCGACACCAGCGGCAGGTTGCCCGGCGCCAGCTCACCCTTGCGCAGATACAGCGTGTCCTCCAGGCCCGTCCGGGCGTTACCGCCCAAGGCGAGGCCCATCGCCGTCAGTTCCAGGTTGGCCCGGCCGATCGCGATGACTTGCCAGATCGCCCCGGGCGGCAGCCGGCGCACCATCGTCAGCAGGTTATCGGCCGTGGCGGCCATCCCGCCCCGGACCCCGAGCACGATGCTGAACTGCAATGGTTCGGCCAGCAGGCCTTCCTGCCACAGCCGCAGGCATGCCTCAAGGTGCCCGGTGTCATAGATCTCCAACTCCGGCTTGACGTTGAGTTCACGCATCCGCGCCGCCAGCCGCCGCACGGCCGACGGCGGGTTGCGAAACTCCCCGTCGGCGAAGCTCATCGAGCACGGGTTCAGCGTGGCCATCCGTGGGCGCAGCTCGACCAGCTTTTCGCGCTCCTCGAACGGCACCGCCAGCCCGACCCCGGTGGACAGCTGGATCATGGATCGGGCAGCGTTCGGCGATCAGATCCAGCGTCCGTCGCGCGATGCCCAAATCGGCGGTGGGCCTTTCGTTTTCGTCGCGCAGGTGGATGTGCGCCACCGCGGCACCCGCCCGGTGGGCGTGCTCGACCGCGACCGCGATCTCCTCCGGCTGAGGTGGGCAGTGCCGGGTTGTCTGACTTGGTCGCGATGGGCCCGGTGGGCGCGACGGTGATGACGACACTCATGGGGAGACCTCCTGCGGGTGCGCGATGGCCACGAGCAGCACCGCGTCACGACTGGATCGGTTGTGGATCGACCGCATCTCGCCCCTGGCGACATGCACGCTGTCCAGCCGGCCCAACACCATTTCGGTCCGCTCGGTGGTGATCACCACCGCGCCGTCGAGCACGACATAAACGGTTTCCTCACCGGCCGCAATCATTTCGGCGAGCCCGCCAGGCCGATACGTCGACAGGCCGACCCAGAACCGCTCGGTGTGGCCGGCCTCGTGGCCCTGCAGGCGCACCGTGTGCACGTCGTGATGCTGCGGCGCGGTGTAGACGGGTGCTTCGGCTGCCCGGGTCACGTTCATCAGGCCCCCGTCTCGATCCGGTAGGTACCGGTGGGATCGACGATCGCCACCAGCCGGACGATGCAGCCGTCACCGTTGACCCAACGCCACGGGAAGGCCGCGAAGGTGACGCGGCTACCGGTTACCTTGTCCAGGTCGCCGCCGACGTTCTCGAATCCGTAGATGCCCTTGGACAGGATCGCGCGGTGGCACGGCTCCCACTCGGGAAAGTCGTCGAGCACCTTGTGGCCGGTCTCCTCCTCGTATTCGGCTACCGCCCAGGGCAATAGGCCTCCGACCGGTTTGCCGGGCCCGTGCGGTGCGATCGCCGTGGCGAGCGGATGATCCAGCGCCTGGGTGTCGATGCCGACCGCCTTGACGCCCTTGGCCGCGAACCATTCGCCGGCTTCCTTGTAGAAGCCGGGCGAGTAGGCGTAGTACTCGGCGCTGTCGGCGTAGTGGTGGTGCCAGCCGGTGTTGACGATGACGATGTCGCCTGGCCGGATTTGCGGAGTGGCCCTTTCCAGATCCTCGGCGGTGACCACTTCCCACTTCTTTTTCGGGATCGACACGACGACCCCGGTGCCGAAGAAGGCGCTCAGCGGAATCTCGTGCAGGAAGGGCGTCCCCTCGACCACATGCGCGGGCGCGTCGATATGGGTGCCGGAATGCATGACGGTGATGATCTTTTGGGTGAGGACCCGGCTTTTGGCCATGGTGTGCAGGCGTTCGATCTTGACGTCCTCGAAGTACGGCCACGCCGGCACACCATGACCCCATGGATGCGACAGGTCGTAGAACTGCAATTTGGATTCGGCCTCACCGAGCGGCCAGGCGATTCTCATGACGTTTCCTTTCCGGCGTGTGCGAGTTGTGCGGTGATGTGCGCGGCGAGCCGGGCGGCGGTGCGCTCGCGGGCCCCGGCGGGCCAGCCCAGGAAGCCGCGCCCGGTGCGCGCGCCGAGCTGGCCGTCGGCCACCAGGCGGCGCAGCAGCGGGCTGGGGTGCGGATCGCGGTTGAGGCCGGGCAGCACCGCATCGTGAATGGCCAGGGTGAGGTCCAGGCCGACGTAGTCGGCGTTTTCCAGCGGGCCCAGCGTCGCCAGCCGCAGCCCAATGGTGTTGCGCACCACCAGGTCCACCGTCGCCGCGTCGCAGGCACCCTCGGCGACCAGCGCGATGGCCTCCCGCCACAACGCGTGCTGCAGCCAGTTGCCGATGAAACCCGGGACGTCGCGCCCCACCCGCACCGGCGTCTTGCCCGCGCGGGTGAGCAACGCCACGACGCGATCAGCGGTCGTCGGGGCGGTCCGCGCGGCGGGCACCACCTCGACGATCGGGATGAGATCGGGTGGGTTCCACCAGTGCGTGCCGATCACCCGGCCGCCGTCGTCGACAAGCTCGGTGACGACGCCGACGGGCAGCACCGAGGTGTTGGTCGCCAGCACCGCCGCCGGCGCCTGCGCGCCCAGCTGTGCGAAGAGTTTCTGTTTGACACCGAGGTCTTCGACGACGGCCTCGATGACCAGATCGGCATCGCCCACCGCGGCTGCCAGGTCGGCCTCGGCCCGTACCGACCCGCGCTCGGCACCGGCGACCCGGCGCGCCTCGGCGGCCGCGGCGGCCAGGACCGCGCCGTTGGCGTCGGTGAGGGCGACCTCGAGTCCGGCGGCGGCCAGTACACCGGCGATGCGGCGGCCCATCAGCCCCGCACCGACGACGGCCGCGCGGTCAAAGCCGTCTGGTGTCCTCAGCACGCCGTGTACCCGCCGTCCAGATACATCACCTGACCGGTGTAGAAGCTTGAGGCGTCGCTGAGCAGATAGATCAGTGCGCCGACGAAGTCTTCCGGTTCGGCGAAGCGGCGCAACGGGATTCGGGCGAACGTGGCCTCGCGGGTGGCGCGGGCCTTGTCGTTGTCGGCGTACATCCACTCGGTCAGCTCGGACCGGAACACCGTCGGCGCCAGCGCGTTGACGCGGATGCCCTCGGGACCCCATTCGGCTGCCAGCGACTTGGCCAGCAGGTCGGTGGCCCCCTTCGACGGGCAATAGGCGCTGTAACCGGCGGGGTGGCCGAGCGCGCCGCGCACCGAGGACACCAACACGATGCTGCCCCCGCTGCCCTGCTCGAGCAGGACCCGTCCGGCGGCCTGGCACACCAGCCAGGCGCCCCGCGCGTTGGCGTCCATCACCTTGTCGAAGTCCTCGACGGCCATCTCGGTGATCGGCGCGACGTGGTTCGTGCCGGACGCCACCAAGACCCCGTCGAGTCCACCGTGCCGAGTGACGGCCGCCTCGACCATGGCCCGGGCGTCGGCCGGGGTATCCGGGCGGTGGGCGACCACCGCGGCGTTTTCGATACCGGCTTCGTCGACGAGCTGCGCCAGGCCCGCGGCGTTAGCGCCGGCCAGCGTCAGCCGGGCGCCCGCTTCGGCCAGCGCCGAGGCGGCCACACTGCCCAGCGCACCGCTCGCACCGGTGATCAATATCGATTTGTCTTCCACGCTGAACCGCGGCGTCTTCACCGTGCCTCCAATAAGTCCCACGATGCGGGTATATAACCCGTTTTACGAGAGACTCTAGGGATGGATCGAGCGCAAAGTCAACGATATTTCCTGTGATACAGTTTTTACCTCCCGCATCGCGGGATATAAGTTCGGGGCTGAGTGTGAACAGCGGGCGCCACTTGTCGGCGTGTCGCCGCCGTGGCTTCACACGCGAAGCCCTAGACGCGCACTCGACGGCGCGCTCAGCGCCGCCTGGCTCCCCGCTTTTCGCGCACCCGCACGTTGATCCGGATCGGCGACCCTTCGAAGCCGAACGTTTCGCGCAGTCGCCGCTCCAGAAAGCGGCGGTAGCCGGCCTCCAGAAAGCCCGTGGTGAAAAGCACGAACGTCGGCGGCCGGGCGGTGGCCTGGGTGGCGAACAGAATGCGGGGCTGCTTGCCCCCGCGCACCGGCGGCGGCGTGGCCGCCACCACCTCCTTCAGCCAGGCATTCAGCGGGCCCGTCGCGATCCGCGCGTCCCACGACGCCAGCGCGGTTTCCATCGCGGGCACCAGCTTCTGCACTGCCCGCCCCGTCTCGGCGGAGATGTTGACCCGCTGCGCCCACCGCAGCTGCACCAACTCGCGGTCGATCTCCCGCTCCAGCAGCTCACGCCGGTCTTCGTCGACCAGGTCCCACTTGTTGAACGCCAGCACCAGCGCCCGGCCGGCCTCGACGACCATGGACAACACCCGCTGATCCTGCTCGGTGAGCGGCTCCGACGCGTCGATCAGCACGATCACCACCTCGGCCGCGTCGATGGCCGAATGCGTGCGCACCGAGGCGTAGAACTCATGGCCGCTGGCCTGGCCGACCTTGCGCCGCAACCCCGCGGTGTCGACGAACCGCCACATCGAGCCGCCCAGCTCGATGAGCGAGTCGACCGGATCCACCGTCGTCCCGGCGACCTCGTGCACCACCGAAAGCTGGTCACCCGCAAGCTTGTTCAACAGCGAGCTCTTGCCCACGTTGGGCTTGCCGACCAGCGCCACGCGCCGCGGACCGCCCGGGGCCGGCGCCACTTCGGACACCTCGGGCAGCATGGCCAGCACCTCGTCGAGCAGGTCGGCCACCCCGCGGCCGTGCATGGCGCTGACCGCGTGCGGCTCACCGAGCCCCAGCGACCACAACTCCGCCGCGTCGGCTTCGGACTTGTCGCTGTCGACCTTGTTGGCGGCCAAGAAAACTGGCTTGCCCGAACGCAGCAGGATGCGGGCGGCGGCCTCGTCGGCGGCGGTGGCACCGACGGTGGCGTCGACCACCAGGATCACCGCGTCGGCGGTGCGCATGGCCACCGACGCCTGCGCGGCCACCAGCTGCTGCAGGCCCTTGGCGTCGGGCTCCCATCCCCCGGTGTCCTGCACGATGAACCGGCGTCCGGTCCACAAGGCGTCGTAGGACACCCGGTCCCGGGTGACGCCGGGAACATCCTGCACCACCGCTTCCCGGCGGCCCAGGATCCGGTTCACCAGCGTCGACTTGCCGACGTTGGGCCTGCCCACCACCGCCACCACGGGTGCCGGACCCGCCTCGGCCTGCTCTTCGAAGTCGAATCCGCCGGATTCCCAGTCGCTTTCGTCGGTCCAGGTGCCGTCCTGAGTCACCGCAGCGCCCCGCTTCGTTGCTTGATCAACTCCAGCAGGTGAGCGATCACCTGCGCCTCGGTCATGTCGCTGGTGTCGACCACCACCGCGTCCGGGGCGGCGCGCAGCGGCGACACCGGCCGGGTCGAATCCAGATGGTCGCGGCGGCGGACGTCGGCCAGCACGCCGTCATAGTCGTCGGCCAGCCCCGCCGCGACGTTCTGGTCGTTGCGCCGCCGGGCGCGCGTTTCGGCCGACGCGGTCAAGAAGATCTTCACCGGCGAGTCGGGCAGGACGACGGTGCCGATGTCCCTGCCCTCGACGACGACGCTGCCCGGGCCCCCGGCCATCGCCCGCTGCAGCTCGACCAGCCGGGCGCGCACGGCCGGAACCGACGACACCGCCGAGACCGCTCCGGTGACCTCGTCGCCGCGGATCTCGGTCGAAACATCTTCCCCGGCAAGGCAATAACGGTCCCCGCGGGGGTCGTAGTCCACCGACATCTGCACCGTGGAGGCAATCCGGCCGACGGGATCGGCGTCGGCGGGGTCGATTCCTGCGCGCAGCACCGCCAGTGTGACCATCCGGTACATCGCCCCGGTATCCAGGTAGCGCGCCCCCAGCGTGCGCGCCAATTCCCGGGATACCGAGGACTTTCCGGTTCCGGCCGGACCGTCGATGGCCACCACGACGTCAGAACTCACAGCCTGATGGTTCGCTGCACTCCCGTCACTCGTTGCGCTCACAGGCCCACCGCTTTGTACAGTTGGCCGATCTCGTCGCGACTCAGCGCCCGGATGCTGCCCGGACGCTGCTCGCCCAGCGACACGGGACCGATGTCGGTGCGCACCAGCGCCTCCACCGGAAAACCCGCGGCCGCCAGCAGGCGGCGC
The DNA here is from genome assembly GCA_963800315.1 of uncultured Actinomycetota bacterium. Lineage (GTDB taxonomy): Bacteria > Actinomycetota > Actinomycetes > Mycobacteriales > Mycobacteriaceae > Mycobacterium. The sequence goes on along the minus strand of CAWDAS010000013.1, from coordinate 198,339 downwards.
ACGATGCGATTGCGCCCCTCGTGCAACGTCAGCCGCACCAACGTCTTACCCGGAATGGCGTCCACCACCGCGAAATCGTCGACCCGCGCCGGACCGTCGTCCAACTCGATGCCCGCACGCAGCCTCTTACCCAACCCGCGCGGCACCGACCCGGCCACCGTCGCCAGGTACGTCTTGGGCACCTGGTGCGACGGATGCATCAATCGATGCGCCAGATCGCCGTCGTTGGTCAGCAGGATCAGCCCCTCGGTGTCGGCGTCCAACCGCCCGACGTGAAACAGCTTCTTGGTGCCCCGCACCCGGCGCTCGACCACGTCGCCGATGCACGGCCGGCCCCGATCGTCGGACATCGTCGAGTGCATGCCGCGCGGCTTGTTCAACGCCAGGTAGACCAGCGATTCATCGAGCACCACCCGCGCCCCGTCGACGCGGATCACCGACGCGTCCGGGTCGACGCGGGTGCCCAACTCGGTGACCAGCCGTCCGTCCACCTCGACGCGCCCGTCCAGGATCAGTCTCTCGGCGGCCCGCCGCGACGCAACCCCCGCCTGGGACAACACTTTTTGTAAGCGGACCCCTTGAGTGTCGACCATCAATCCTGATCCACGTCGAACGTCAGCGCCTGCTCGGGCGCCGCGCCACCCGAGAGTTTGATGAAACGTGGCTCGCTGTCCAAAGATTCGCTCAAGTCCTCGATCGTGTCGACGTCGGGAAGCAACGGGGCGATATCGGGAAGGTCGGCCAGCGACGTCAAACCCAGCCGCTCCAAGAACAATTCGGTGGTGGCGAACGTCACCGCCCCGGTGTCCTCGTCGACCCCGGCCTCGGTGATCAGGCCGCGGGCCAGCAGGGTGCGCATGACGGCGTCCACGTTGACCCCGCGCACCGCGCTGACCCGGGCACGGGTCACCGGCTGGCGGTAGGCGACCACGGCCAGCGTCTCCAGCGCGGCCCGGGTGAGCTTGGACCGCGCGCCCTCCAGCAGCAGCTTTTCCACGTAGGGCGCGAACTTGGCCCGGGTGTACATCCGCCAGCCCTCGCTGTTTTGGCGCAGGTCGATGCCGCTGTCGCGTTCGGTGAGTTCCTCGGCCATCCGCTGCAACTTGGTGGTGATGCGGTAGACGGGTTGCTGGGTGGCCGCGGCCAGCGCCTCGGCACTCACCGGGGTGTCCACCACCAACAGCAGCGCCTCCAGCACGGACCCGAGTTCCTCGGCGTCCATCGGTGCCGCCTCGGCGATCTCGGGGATGCCGGCATCGAGATCGACGTCGAGATCGACCTCAGGCAGCTCTTCACTCATGACTCGTCCCGCACTTCTTGCAACGCTTCGTCGGTCGGACGTTCCCCCGTCCACGAAATCTGGAGCACGCCAAGCGGCTCTGGTTGCTCGAATGCTACCGTCCGCGTTCGATACAGTTCGAGCAGCGCCAGGAAGCGGCCGACCACCTCCATCGGCCCCTGACAGTCGGCGACCAGCTCAGAAAACGTGGCCCAGTGCCCGCTGCCCCGCGCTTCCAGGATGGCCAGCAGTTGTCCGGCCTGCTCGGCAACCGAGACCGTCAGCTCGTGCAGGTGCCCGATGGACACCGTCGGGGCCGGCCGCGGGGTGAACGCGATCGCGGCGATCTGGGCGAACCGCTCGGCGTCGACACCGAGCATCACCTCCGGCAGCAGGTCGTTGAACCGCTCCTCGAGCGACACCGCGCGCGGATAGCTGCGCAGCGCGGCGGCTTCCAGCTCGGCGAACATCTCGGCGACGTGCTTGAACGCGCGGTACTGCAGCAGCCGGGCGAACAGCAGGTCACGCACCTCCAGCAGCGCCAGATCCTCTTCGTCGTCGATTTGCCCGGCCGGCAGCAGCCGGGCGGCCTTGAGGTCGAGCAGGGTCGCGGCGACCACCAGAAACGCGGTGGTCTCCTCGAGCTCGAGCTCGGCGCCGATCTCGCGGGTGTACGCGATGAAGTCGTCGGTGACTTGGTGCAGCGCCACCTCGGTGACGTCGAGGCGATGGGCGAAGATCAGCTGCAGCAGCAGATCGAACGGCCCCGCGAAGTTGGTCAGCCGGACCCGAAAGCCGTTCCTGGGTGGGGCATGACCGTTGGCGCTGCCCGTCACGCGCCGAATCGGTCGATGAACTCGCGGGCCAATGCGCGGTAGGCGATAGCGCCGGTCGACTTCGGGGCCCAGGTGGTGATGGGTTCACCCGCCACACTGGTCTCCGGGAATCGGACGGTGCGGGTGATGACGGTGTCGAACACCAGGTCGCCGAACCGCTCCACGACGCGGGCCATCACCTCGCGCGCGTTGACGGTGCGCGGGTCGTACCGGGTCAGCAGGATGCCGCTGATCTCCAGCTTCGGGTTGAGCCGGTCGCGCACCTTGTCGACGGTGTCGGTCAGCAGGGCCAGCCCGCGCAGCGAGAAGAACTCGCACTCCGTGGGAATCACCACGCCGTCCGCGCAGGCCAGGCCGTTGACGGTGAGCAGGCCCAGCGACGGCTGGCAGTCGATCAGCACGTAGTCGTAGCGGTCGAGCACCGGGTGCAACGCCCGGCCCAGGGTCTGCTCGCGGCCCACCTCGTTGACCAGCTGGATCTCGGCGGCCGACAGGTCGATATTGCTGGGCACCAGGTCCATGTGCCTGACCCGGGTCTGCAGTAGCACGTCGTCGATCGACACCCGCGGCTCCACCAGCACGTTGTGGATGGTCTTCTCCAGCTCGTAGTGCGGGACGCCGAGGCCCGCGGACAGCGCGCCCTGCGGGTCCATGTCCACCAGCAGCACCCGCCTGCCGTACTCGGCGAGCGCGGCGCCCAGGTTGATCGTCGACGTGGTCTTCCCGACGCCGCCCTTCTGGTTGCACATCGCAACGACCTTGGCCGGGCCGTGCGAGGTGCGCGGCTGCGGCTCCGGGATCGCCCGCGGCGGCCGTCCGGTCAGGCCCAGCTCGACGCCGGTGCTCGGCTGGTCGGTCATGGCGAGGGTGTTCGGGAGGTGAACATCGCAGCAAAGTGTAACGGCTTCGCCCGCCTACGCCGGGCGACCCGCAGGCAATTTACCAGCCAAAATGTTGAAAAGTTGTGGGTGAAACGCACCATTAACTCTGGTCACACCAGCACCAGTCTTGGCCCGGGAATTAGGGTGGTTGCTATGGATCTCAGGCGACGGATACCCCTGCTGCGATGGTCGGTCTGGCGCATGGCCACCGGCGCGCGCAACATCACCACCACCGGACAGATCGGTGACGGACGCGAAGCGGCCGCGGTCAACTACGTCCTGCAGAACGCCCGGGCCGGCGACATCGACGACGTGCTGGCCACCATCGACAAGTTCGCCTACGAGAAATCGATCCTGATCAACGTCGGCGACGAAAAGGGGCTGATCCTCGACGCCGCCGTGCGGCGCGCCGATCCCGCCCTGGCGCTCGAGTTGGGCACCTACTGCGGTTACGGTGCGCTGCGGATCGCCGGGGCCGCCCCCAACGCCAGGGTGTACTCCGTCGAACTGGCCGAGGCCAACGCCGCCAATGCGCGGCGGATCTGGGAACACGCCGGTGTCGCCGACCGGGTGACGTGTGTCGTCGGCACCATCGGTGACGGCGGGCGCACCCTGGACGCGCTCGCGAACGAGCACGGGTTCGCCTCGGGGACACTTGATTTCGTGTTCCTCGACCACGACAAGGACGCCTACCTGGCCGACCTGCAAAGCATCCTGGACCGGGGCTGGCTGCACCCGGGCACCATCGTGGTCGCCGACAACGTCAAGCTGCCGGGCGCGCCGAAGTACCGCCACTACATGCGCGAGCAGCAGGGCACGCGGTGGAACACCGCCGAGCACAAGGCGCATGCCGAATACCAGACACTGATGGCCGACCTGGTGCTGGAATCCGAATACCTGGGCTAGGGCTACTGCGCCCGCGGGTGCGCCCCGGCCCACACTTCGCGCAACGCGTGCACGGTCACCATCGTGTAGATCTGCGTCGTCGTCACCGACGCATGCCCCAGTAACTCCTGCACGACCCGGACATCGGCGCCGCCCTCCAGCAGGTGCGTGGCAAAGGAGTGCCGCAGCATGTGCGGCGACACCCCCGACTTGATCCCGGCGCGCTCGGCGGCGTCCTGCAGCACCTGCCAGGCGCTCTGCCGCGACAGCCGCCCGCCGCGCACGTTGAGGAAAATGGCGGGGGTCGCGCGCCCCCGGCGCGCCAGCTCCGGGCGCCCGCGCACCAGGTAGGCGTCCAGCGCTTGCACGGCGGGCCGCCCGATCGGCACCAACCGCTGCTTGCCGCCCTTGCCGCGCAGCAACACCGAGCGGGCCTGGGTGTCGATGTCGTCGACGTCGAGGCCGACGGCTTCGGAGATCCGTGCCCCGGTCGAGTACAACAGCTCCAGCAGCGCCCGGTTGCGCAGCGTCAGCGGGCCGTCGGACGGGCTGTCGCCGCCGGCGCCCTCCAGCAGCGCCAGCACCTGGTCGATCGTCAGGCTTTTGGGAAGCCGGCGCCCCGGTGTCGGCGGCCGGACGGCCCGCGCCACGTCCAATTCGGCGAGGCCTTCGGCGGCGGCGAACCGGTGCAGGCCGCGCACCGCGATCAGGGCCCGCGCCGCCGACACCGCCGACAGCGCCGCGGCCCCCGAATCGGGATCGCCGCGCCGCAGCGCCACCAGGAACTCGCTGACGTCGTCCTCGCCGACCTTGGCCAGATCGTGAATCCCCCGGTCCGCCAGGTGCTTGCGATAGCGGCGCAGGTCCCGGCGATAGGAACTCAACGTGTTCGCGGCCACGCCCCGCTCGATCGTGAGATGGTCGAGGTAGCCCTGCAGTTGTGTCTCCAGGGCGGCCACGGCTGTCATCGCGCGGCCTTTCGCGCGACGAACGCCGTCGGCTTGTCGATCCAGGGGCTGTCCACCGGGCGCGGCTCGGTCAGCCCCGCGCACACGGCGTGCGCCGCCAGAATCCCGGCAACCGCAATGGCATTCACGATCTCACCGCTGAGCACCATGCGGGCGGCATCGGCGAGGGCATACCACTGCAACGTCATGTCGGCTTCTTCGTGATGCGCTTCCGGTCTGTCCACCTCACTTAAGCTCGGTGGCCAGATAGACCCGCACCGATTCGTCGCTGAAGCCGGGGGTCGAGTCCAGATCGACCAGCACCCGCCACGTTTTGGCCCGCAGGCCGGCTTCCTCCTGCAGCTCCCGGGCCGCCGTGTGATGCGCCGGCTCCCCCGCGACGTCGAGCAACCCGGCGGGCAGCTCCCAGAGCCGGCGGCCCACAGCGTGGCGATATTGATAGACCATCGGGATGTTGTTGTCGTCGTCCATCGCCACGACGGCGACCGCCCCGTAGTGCTCGACGACCTCGCGCACCGCGGTGGTGCCGCCGGGCATCCGCACCCGGTCGCTGCGCAACGCGAAAATCTTTCCGGTATACAGCGTTTCGGATGACGCCGTCTCGAAGACGTGTTCAGCCACGGGTCGCGGGCTCGGGTAGCGGCCGCGCAGCGCTGTCTCGATCGCTGGGTGCCGTTGGGCGAGTGTTCGGAGATGTCCATCGGCAGCAGCTCGCCCGACTTGTAGTCGATGGCCGCCCCCACGAACGCGGCGAACAGCGGGTGCGGCCGGGTGGGCCGGCTCTTCAACTCCGGGTGGGCCTGGGTGCCGACGATGAACGGGTGCACGTCTGGCGGGTATTCGACGAATTCCACCAGGTGGCCGTCGGGTGAGGTCCCGCAAAATCTCAGGCCGCTTTCGGCGATCTTGTCGCGGTAGGCGTTGTTGACCTCGTAGCGGTGCCGGTGTCGTTCCGACACCTGCGTCGTGCCGTACGCGTGGGCCACGATCGAATCCGGCTGCAGCACTGCGGGGTAGGCGCCCAGCCGCATGGTGCCGCCGAGATCGGCCTGCCCGGCGACGATATGGAGCTGATCGGCCATCGTGGAGATGACCGGATCGGGTGTGTCGGGGTCGAACTCGGCGGAGTTGGCCTGGGTCAGCCCGGCTGCGCGGGCGGCCTCGATCACGATGCATTGCAGGCCCAGGCACAAGCCCAGCACCGGCAGCCCTCTCGTGCGCGCGTAGCGGATGGCGGCGATCTTGCCCTCGATTCCGCGGATGCCGAAACCGCCGGGGATCAGCAGGCCGTGCACGTCGTCCAGCGCGGCCGCCATATCGCCGGCCGTCTCGCAGTCGTCGGCGGCCACCCAGTGCATCTCGACCTTCGCGTGGTGTTTGAAGCCGCCGGCACGCAGCGCTTCGGTCACCGACAGGTAGGCATCGGAAAGCTCGACGTACTTGCCTACCAAGGCGATACGTACGGTCTCTTGCGGCTCGTGCACCCTGCGCAGCAGGTCGTCCCATTCGGTCCAGTCGACGTCGCGGAACGGCAGGTTGAGCCGGCGCACCACAAAGGCGTCGAGTTCCTCGCGGTGCAGTACCTTCGGGATGTCGTAGATCGACGCCGCGTCGGGGGTGGAGATGACCCCGTCGATGTCGACGTCGCACATCAGCGCGATCTTGTTCTTCAGCGCTTCGGGAACGTCGCGGTCACAGCGCAGGATCAGCGCGTCGGGGGTGATACCGATGCTGCGCAGCGCGGCCACCGAGTGCTGAGTCGGCTTGGTCTTGAGCTCGCCCGACGGGGCCAGGTAGGGCACCAGCGACACGTGCAGGAAGAAGACGTTCTCGCGGCCCAGGTCGTGACGGACCTGCCGCGCCGCCTCCAGGAAGGGCTGCGACTCGATGTCGCCTACGGTGCCGCCGATTTCGGTGATGACGACGTCCGGGCGGTTGCCTTCGGCGTCCGGTTCGGCCATCGCCCGGATCCGTCGCTTGATCTCGTCGGTGATGTGCGGGATCACCTGGACGGTGTCACCCAGGTACTCGCCGCGTCGTTCCTTGGCGATGACGGTCGAATAAACCTGTCCGGTAGTGACATTCGCCGAGCCGGACAGATCGCGGTCCAAGAAGCGCTCGTAGTGGCCGACGTCGAGGTCGGTCTCGGCGCCGTCCTCGGTGACGAAAACCTCGCCGTGCTGGAACGGGTTCATCGTGCCCGGGTCGACGTTGAGGTAGGGATCGAGCTTTTGCATCGTCACGTGCAACCCACGGGCGGTCAACAGCTGGCCGAGGCTGCTGGCGGTCAAACCCTTCCCGAGTGAGGACGCGACGCCACCGCTGACGAAGAGGTGCTTGGTGACGGCTTGTGGGTGCTTACGCAACAGGCGACCTCCGTGAAGACGGGCAGGGCTTGAAGATTTTCTAGCGATTAACTAGCTGGGCCTGCCGACCCACGGAAACCCACCCTAACATCCGCGACGCTGTGCCGCGGGGAACACGCCCGCTACTGGGGCACCGTGATCGAAGTGGCGCCGTGACCGGTGCCGTACTGCCCGATATGGCCGCCGTTGATCAGGTCATGCAGGCCCAGCACGGACGTGATGCGCCCCGGCGCGGCGTCGATGTCGTCGACGGTGCTGATCACCGACGACATGCCGGCGTCGGCCCGGGCCACGGCGACGGCGGCGCCCCCGGTCGACGAACCATCGCGCCCGGCCAGCAGGGTGCCCGAGCCGTGCGGCGCCAGCGCCGCCGAGAACCGGGCCACGCTCACCCCTTGATTGCCGGCGTCCTGGGGCAACGCGCCGCCGGTCACCACCAGCGCGGCGTTTGCCGCGCCCAGGTGATCGGCGGGCTGGTAGGTGATGAAGCCGGTGTCCCGCAGCGCCGCGAGCACGGTGTCGCGCTCGGGGTCGCCGACGGGCGGGACGTCCGGGTTGGTGTTGATCAACAGGGCGATGCCGAGCAGGTCGCCGGCCTGCGAACCCTGGTCGACGAGCTTGGTGCTCAGCTGCTGCCCGGCGGGCAGGACCGACGAGTTCACCACGGTCCGCAGCTTCTCGGCCGAGTTGGCGTCGACGAACTCCTGCGTCAGCGCCACCGTTCCGGTGACCGCGCCGCCGGCCTGCCCGATGAACTTCGACACCGCGGCGACGTCGTCGTCCTTGGCGTCCGGGGTGCGGAACACCACGACCGACTTGCCGCCCAGCGCATCGTGCAGTATCCGGCCGGCCAGTTGCGTATCGAAATTGTTTGCCGCGCTGAGCTTTTCGTTGAGCACGTTCTTCTGGTCGTTGAGCCCGCTGATCTGGGCGGACAGGTCTTTCTTCTCGTCACGCAGGCTGGACAGCAGGGTGTCCGACAGGAAGCCCGAACCCAGCACGACGCCCACCGCCAGCGCCAGGAAGACGGCGGCCAGCGACAACGCGTGTTGGCGTAGCGAGATCATCGGGGCACGGTCCCCGAAAGACCTACGTCACCCACTTCTGCACCAGCAGGGAGAAGTGGTTCCAGTAGTCGGTGATCCAGTGCAGCACCACGCCGTCGGTGCGCGACACCCACAGGGCGACGATGACGGCGATCAGCATCGTCAACGCCAGCAGCGCGATGGCGCCCGCCGAGATGTGGTTGCGGTACAGGGTGGCCACCGCCTGGGCGTCCACCACCTTCTCCCCGACCCGCAGCCTGGTCAGGAAGGTCGACGGGTTGCTCTGCGCGCGGGTCCGGTCGAAGAACGTCTCGATGTTGGCGGTGTGGCCGGCCGTCACCAGCAGCGCGGCGCCGTGGTGATCGGCCAGCAGCAGGGCCAGGTCAACCGCCGAGCCCGCGGCAGGGAAGGTCATCGCCCCGACACCGAGATCCTGGATTCGTTCCAGACCCGGCGCGTGGCCGTCGGCGTCGGCGGGCAGCACGACCTGGGCGCCGCACTTCAGAGCGTCGGTGCTGATCTGGTCGGGGTCACCGACGATGATCTGGGGGCGATACCCCGCCTTGCGCAACACATCCGCGCCGCTGCCCACCCCGATGAGCACCGGCTGGTACTCCTTGATGAACGGCTTGAGGGACTTCAGGTCGTCCTCGGCGCTGGGCTCGTCGGCGACGATCACCACATGCCGGCGGCGCAGGTCGACATCGATGTCGGGGATGCCGATGCCGTCGATCAGCAGCGGGCTTTCGCTCTTGATGAACTCAATGGTGTTGCCGGCGAAGGCCTCCAGGTGGGCGGCCAGTCCGCTCTTGGCCTCCCGCATCAGGTCGGCGATGTCGTGGTCGGTGCGTTCGGTGCCGCGGACCAGCCGGCGGTCGCCGGAGTAAACCCCGCCTTCGTAGAGGCGAATCTTGGCGCCGTCCTTGACCTTCTTGAAGATGTCCGGTCCGGCCTCGTCGATCAGGGTGACCCCGTTGTTGACCAACACCTCCGGACCCAGGTTGGGATAGCGGCCCGAGACCGACGGTGAGGCGTTGACGACCGCGGCGATGTCGGCTTCCACCAGCGCGTCCGCGGTGATGCGGTCCAGGTCCAGAATGTCGAGCACCACGATGTCGCCGGGACACACCCTGCGCAGCAATCGGTCGATGTTCCGGTCGACCCGGGCGGTGCCGACGAGGCCGGGCCGGGAGGTGTTACGGGTTAGCAGGCCTGACATCTTCATGGGGGGGATTCTGTCGGTGAAGCGCGGGTGACGCGGGGAGGCGCGCCGTAACATCAGCCTCAGAAGTTATCTAGAGTCCCATTAGTCACAGGCCCATCCCGAAACGGTCTCGAACGACGCTCGGCCCTCTAGATCTCGTCCCTTTGCGCCGCGTCCAGCAGTTCGCGGGCGTGCGCGCGGCCGCTGTCGGATTCGCCGAGCCCCGCCAGCATCCGGGCCAGCTCGGCCACCCGGTCGTCGCCGGTCAGGCGCCGCACCCCGCTGGCGCCCTTGCCCGCGGTGCTGTGCACCGCCAGGTGCACGTCGGCGTAGGCCGCGACCTGTGGCAGATGGGTGACCACGATGACCTGCTGGGTGCGGGCCAGCCGCGCCAGCCGGCGCCCGATCTGTACCGCCGCCCGGCCGCCGACGCCCGCGTCGACCTCGTCGAACACCATCGTGGTGCCCGACGCGGATCCCGCCAGCACCACCTCCAGCGCCAGCATCACCCGGGACAGCTCGCCGCCGGACGCGCTCTTGGCCAGCGGCAACACCGTCATCCCGCGGTGGGCCGCGAAGCCGAACTCGATGTGGTCGACGCCGTCGCCGCCGGCGCGGGCCAGCTCGCCGGAGGGCAGCATCAGGGCGGCCGGGTCGTCCCGCTCCGCCACGTCGGTGTGCACGTCGATGGTGAATTCGGCGTCGGCCATCGCCAGGCCGGTCAGCTCCGCGGTGACCGCTTTGGCCAGTCGTTTGGCTGCCTTGCGCCGGCACTTGCCGAGATCGGCTGCGGCGTCCGACAATTCGTGCGCCAGTTCATCGACCCGCTTCGCCACCGCCGCCAGGCCCTCTTCGGAGACGTCCAGTTGCGCCAGGCGCGCCCGGGATTCGGACGCCCACCGCAACACCCCGTCGATGTCCGCGGCGTACTTGCGGGTCAGGGTGCGCAGTTGCGCCTGCCGGGCCAGCTTGGATTCCAAGGCACTGGCGTCGACGGGCAGCTCGTCCAGAAAGTTGCCCAGTTCGCCGGCCGCATCCACCACCACCGTCAACGCCTGACCGACCTGCTCGGCCAGCGCCCGCAGCGTCGCATCATCGGACGACTCCAGTGCCGCCCGTGCCCGCCCGAGGTTGTCGGCGGCGGCGCCGCCGGACACGTCGTCGACCTCCCCGGACAGCGCGGCGCGCGCGCCGGCCGCCACCTCGCGCAGCGTGTCCAGCTCCGAGAGCCGCAAGATGTCGGCGACCAGCGCGTCGTCCTCGCCGGGTTGCGGGTCGACGGTGTCGATCTCGTTGAGCGCGAACTTCAACCGATCCGCCTCCTGCGCCAGTTCGCGGGCCCGGTTGCGGCGGTCGATCAGGTCGCGCCGCGCCGACCCCCAGGCGTCGCGCAGCTTCCGGTAACGCTCGCACGCCGGGCCGGCGCCCGCGAAGCGGTCCAGCGCACCGCGTTGTTCCTCGGGCCGCATCAACCGCAGCTGGTCGTTCTGCCCATGCAGGGTGAGCAGCTCGGCGGTGAACCCGCTCAGCGACTTGGCCGGCACACTGCGGCCGCCCAGGTAGGCCCGCGAGGGTCCGTCGCGGCTGACCGAGCGCAGCGCGATCACGCTGCCGTCCTCATCGCGCTCGGCGCCCGAGGAGTCGAGCACCTCGTCCAGCCGGGCCGCCGTCGCATCGTCGAGATCGGTTGTGGTGAAACGACCTTCGACCACCGCACGGTCGGCGCCCGATCGGACCCGGGTGGCGTCGGCGCGGGCACCGCCGAGCAGGTGCAGCCCGGTGACCACCATGGTCTTGCCGGTGCCGGTCTCCCCCGTCAGCACCGTCAGGCCGCGGTCGAACTCGGCGGTGGCCACGCTGATGGCGCCCAGCGACTCGATCCGCAGTTCCGTCAGCATTCCATCAGCACCGTGAGTGCGCCGTTACTTGCCGCGCCAGCCGGTCACCGGCAACCGGAATTTACTCACCAGGCGGTCGGTGAACGGCGCACTGTCCAGGCGCGCCCAGCGCACCGCCGTGTCGCATCGTCTTACCTCGATCCGGCTGCCGGCCGGGATCAGCATTTCCCGGCGGCCATCGCAGAACACCAGGGCATCGTGACCGTCGGCCTCGATCTCGATCGCGATGGTGGCGTCGGGACTGGTGACCATGGGCCGGGCGAACAGCGCATGAGCGTTGTTGGGCACCACCAGGATTGCCTCGAGGTCCGGCCACAGCACCGGGCCGCCCGCGGAGAACGCATAGGCGGTAGATCCGGTGGGCGTAGACACCAACACCCCGTCGCACCCGAACGCCGACACCGGACGGCCTTCGATTTCGACGACCACGCCGAGCACCCCCAGCCGCGGGCCCTTTTCCAGGCTCACTTCGTTCAGCGCCCAGCCGTGGTCGATGACGCGGCCCGCTTCGCTTACCACGACGTCGAGCGTCAGGCGGTCCTCCACCCGATAGTCACGGGCGACGACGTGCTCGAGCACGCGGTCGATGGCCTCCGCCTCGGCCTCGGCCAGGAAGCCGATGCGGCCGAGGTTGACGCCCAGCACCGGAACACCGGCGTTCCGGGCCAGCTCCGCCGCCCGCAGGAACGTGCCGTCGCCCCCCAGCACCAGCACCAGTTCGCAACCCTCGGCCGCCTGCGGGTCGGCGTCGACCACCTGGATCTCGATGCCCATGGCCCGCACATCGTCGGGAGCCAGATGCAGCGGGCCGCGGTCGACCGCCTCCGCCGACAGCACACGAAGCGCAATCCCATTGTCGCCCAATACTTTTTGCACCCGGCGCGCCGTCTCGGTGGCCTCCTCGCGGCCGGTGTGCACCACCATCAAGACGGTGCGGTGATCGGTCGGCGACGTCACTGCGGACCTCCCGCCACGGCGCGCCGCACGGCCCCCACCAACCCATCCCCGGACAACCCCCGCTCGGTCTCGGCCCGCAGCCACAGGAAGTACTCGACGTTGCCCGACGGGCCCGGCAGCGGGCTGGCGGTGACGTCGACGGTGTGCCAGCCCAGTTCCCCGGCGCGCCGGGCGACGGCCAGCACGGCGTCGGCGCGCAGCCCGGGGTCGTGCACCACCCCGCCGGCACCGACCTGACCCTTGCCCACCTCAAACTGCGGTTTCACCATGGGAACGATATCCGCGCTCGGCCAAGCACATCCAACCAGCGCGGGCAACACGGTGGCCAGCGAGATGAACGACAGGTCGGCCACCACCAGGTCGGCCCGCCCACCGATCGCCTCGGGCGACAGGTCACGGGCGTTGGTCCGCTCGACCACGGTCACCCGCGGATCGCTGCGCAGCGACCACGCCAGCTGGCCGTATCCCACGTCGACGGCGACGACTTCGGCGGCCCCCCGGTCCAGCAGCACTTCGGTGAACCCGCCCGTAGACAGCGCCGGCGTCCAAGCAGCGGCGGCCGGCGACGGGGATCTCGAAGGTGTCCAGCGCACCGATCAGCTTGTGCGCCCCGCGCGAAACCCAGCCGCGTTCGCCCTCGGCGGCGACGGTCAGCGCCGCGGTGATCGCGATCGCGGTGCCCGGCTTGACCGCCGGGAGTCCGTCGATGCTCACCTTCCCGGCGCCGATCAACTCCGCGGCCTGCTGGCGGGATCGGGCCAGGCCGCGCCGAACCAGTTCGGCGTCAACGCGGGCACGTCGCGCCATCGCACTCAACCCTTCTCCGCCGACTCCAGCGCGGCCAGCAGCACGTCGTGCGCCTCGGACAGGCGGCGTGCTATGTCTTCGAGCTCCTGCGAGCGTCGGCACCTTTTCGGGGTTGTCCAGGTCGCCGGCGTCGGGCAGCTGGGCGAGCAGGGCGTCGATTTCGGCGCGAATCTGATCAGGATCGATAGTCATCGCGTACCCACGTTAGTCGCTGTCCGCCAGGGACCAGCGCTGCAGCGCCGTGCGGGCCCGCTCGTCGGCGCCCTCGATCCGGACCGGCCGCCCGGGTTCAGCGGGGCGGTCCGCGCTCCACACCGCGCTGGCCACCGCCCGCACGATCGACAACCCGTCCCCGTCGTCGGCGCCGTTGGCGCTGACCGTCACCGCGCCCGCGCCGGGCTCGACGCGCCAGCCCGGCTGCGGTCCCACCGCCAGCAGCTCGGCGTCCCGGTGCAGCGATCGCAGATCGTGGCCGATGTAGGTGGGCCGTTGGGCGGGCTCGGCGTACACCGCGTCGCGCGCGGAATTGACCCCGGTCAGCACCAGCAGGCTGGGCAGCTCGGCGGCGTTGGCGCCCTCGATGTCGGTGTCCAATCTGTCGCCGACCACCAGCGGCGCACGGAAATCGCCCCGGGCGGCCGCGTCCACGAGCAGCGCCGGGGCCGGTTTGCCCGCGACCCGGGGCTCGGCGCCGGTCGCCGCCCGCAGTGCGGCCACGATCGATCCGTTCCCCGGCAGCAGGCCGCGCTCGGTGGGCAGCGTGAGGTCGACGTTGGCCGCCACCCACAGCGCGCCGGCGCGGATGGCCAGCGCGGCCTCGGCGAGATCCGGCCAGGCGATGGTCGTGGAGAGGCCCTGCACGACGGCGACCGGGTCGTCGTCGTAGCGGCGCACCGGACGCAGTCCGGCCGCGGCGATCTCGTCGGCCAGCGCGTCGGTGCCCACGATCAGCACCCGCGACGCCGGCGGCAACTGATCGGCCAGCAGGTGGGCCGCGCTCTGGGCGCTGGTCGCGACGTCCTCGGCGGTTGCGGTGAAGCCGAGTTCGGTCAGATGCGCCGCGACCTCATCGGCGCTGCGGGAGGCGTTGTTGGTGACGAACAACGTGCGGCTGCGCACCTCGGCGAGCGCCTGCACCGCGCCCTTCGGTGGGCCGGCGCCCGCGAAACGCCGTTCCGTCCAGGTCCACCAGCAGGCAATCGTATTGCGCCGCAATGGTCTTCACGTCAGCCAAGCTCGCTGAGCCGATCTTCGGCATCGGTGACGCCTTCGAGATCGGCGGCCGCCGAACGCAGGAACCAGTGCATCGCCTCGTCGCCGCGGCCGAGCGCCAGCAGGGTGTCGGCGTAGGCGTAGAACAACCGCGCGGCCGTCGACCCCCTGCGGGCCGGGTCCAGCTGCGGCGTGTTCAGGACGGTCAGCGCCTGTTCCAGCTGGCCCAGATCCGCGCGCGCGCCGGCCGCGACGATGCGCAACTCGTCGGCATCGTCGCCGCTGAGCTGGGCCGCCTCGGGTCCGCGGGTCAGTTCGATCGCCCGCTCCGGACGGCCAAGTCCGCGTTCGCAATCGGCGATCAGGGCCAGCAGGGGGGACTTGCTGCCCATCCGTCGGGCGGCGCGGAACTCGGCCAGCGCCTGCGCCCAATCGCCACAGTGATAGGCGGCGATGCCGACCGCCTCGCGGATCGCGGCGATCCTGCTGGACCGGCCCCGCGCCGCGCGGGCGTGCCGCAACGCGGTCTCGGGGTCCTCGTCGAGCAGCTCGCCGGCGGCGACCAGGTGGCGTGCCACCGCGTCGGCGGTGACACGGTCCAGGGTGCTCAGCTCCCGGCGGACCTCGGGTGCCAGCTGCCGGGCCTCCACCCCCGGCGGAATCGGGGGCTCGTCGGAGGGCGCGCGCTGGTCTTGGGCGGTTCGGTCGGCGTTCCGCGGCTGGCTCGGTCGCGCGCGGCCCGGCCCCGACCACACACCGGGCGCCGAGCGCGGTCCCCGTTCGCCGCTGCGCCCCCGCCTGTCGTCGACCACGCTGCTGACAATACGGGCAGCCCAGCGACTAGGCCTGCAGCCGGTCGGACAGCAGGGGCGCGATCACCGCCGGGCAGTAGGTGGCGATCGCGACGATGGTGAACTTGCCCGCCGTGACGTAGGACATCCCGCTGCCGTCGGCCATTTTGGCGGCGACCGCATCGAACGACCCGCCCGGCGCGAACAGCATCGGGCACACCGACTGGCCCAGCGCCGTGGTGCTGGCCGGCTGGGTGTAGGAGATGCCGGCGTTGGTGAGCGCCGACAGGAATGCGTTGCCCAACATGTCGGCGCGGATCGGCGCCGACAGCGTCGCCGCCAGGGCGACCAGGCCCGCGATCGCACCCAGAATCCGCAGGACGGTCAGCCGCATGCGCGTCGTGCAAATCATCGTGACAACAGTGGCCACCCAGTGTCACGTGGGCGACACGGTGAGGTAAAGGTTTGCGCACTTGCGCGTTTTGCAGCTGCGGACTAGCCGTCCACCCGTGCTACTCCGGCGATCGTGCGTTTGCCGCGGCGCAGCACCAGCCATCGGCCGTGCAGGAAGTCCGAGGGCTGCGGCACCCATTCGTCACTGTCGACGCGGGTGTTGTTCACCGACACCCCGCCCTCGCTGATCGTGCGGCGCGCGGCCTTCTTGCTCTCCGACAGGCCGCTGGCGACCAACAGGTCGACGATCGCGTCGGGGCCGCCCGGCTTGAGCTCGGCGACCGACGTCTCGCGTAACGCCGCCGCCAGCGTCGCCTCGTCCAGGCGGTTCAGATCGCCCTGCCCGAACAGCGCCCGGCTGGCGTGCTCGACCGCCTCGGTGGCCGCCTCCCCGTGCACCAGCACGGTCAGCTCGCGGGCCAGCCGCCGTTGGGCGGCACGCTGCTGCGGACGCTCGGCGGTCGCCCGCTCCAGCTCGTCCAGCTCGTCGGCCGACAGGAAGGTGAACCACCGCAGGTACCGGATCACGTCGGCGTCGGCGGTGTTGAAGAAGTACTGGTACCAGGCGTACGGGGTGGTCATCGCGGGGTCCAGCCACAGGCTGCCGCCGCCGGTGGATTTGCCGAACTTGGTGCCGTCGGCGGCGGTCACCAGCGGGACGGTGAGCGCGTGCACGCTGGCGCCGAGCTTTTGGCGGACCAGGCGGACACCGGCGATGATGTTGCCCCACTGGTCGGAGCCGCCGATCTGCAGGGTGCAGCCGAAGCGCCGGTGCAGTTCGACGTAGTCGTTGGCCTGCAGCAGCATGTAGCTGAACTCCGTGTAGGAGATGCCCTCGCCGTCCAGCCGCCGGCGCACGGTGTCGCGGTCCAGCATCACGTTGACCGAGAAATGCTTGCCGACGTCGCGCAGGAACTCGATCGCCGACAGGGGGCTGGTCCAGTCCAGGTTGTTGACGACGATCGCGCCGGTCGGCGAGGTGTCGAAATCGACGAAGCGTTCCAGCTGTCCGCGGATCCGCCCGGTCCACTCGGCGACCGTGTCCGCCTCGTTGAGGCTGCGCTCGCCGACGTCGCGCGGGTCACCGATCATGCCGGTTGCGCCGCCGGCGAGCACGATCGGGCGATGGCCGGCGCGCTGGAACCGGCGCAGCGCCAGCAGCGGCACCAGGTGCCCGGCATGCAGGCTCGGCGCGGTGGGGTCGAAGCCGGCGTACACGGTCAGCGGCCCGCGCCGCGCTTCGGCGCCCAGCGCGTCGAGGTCGGTGGACTGCGCGATCAGCCCGCGCCAGCCCAGCTCGTCGAGGATCCCGGAAGACATCGCCGCCGACTTTAGTCGCTGGCGCCCGGGGCGGGCGCCCGCGGACTTCGCCGGTAGGCCGACGCTTCCGGCCGCCCCGCCAGCCACAACCGCCACGGCCGGTCGGCGGCCTGGCTGATCCCGACGCGCGGGCCGGCCACGGCGGTCAGCGGTTCGTGCAGTTCCAGGGCCACCGGGCTGTCCGGGTCGAACACGTCAACCCCGTTGTCGTCCATGGTGATTCCCAGCGCCGAGCACAGGTTGCCGGGGCCGCGCGCCAACGCCGCGGTGCGAACCAGCTCGCCGCGGCGGGCGCGCGCGACGTCGGTGCCGTCCTCGATGGCGGCGGCCCGAGCAACACCGCCGCGGCGGTTCCGTCCGGCCCGCAGGAAACGTTGGCGCAGACATGGATCCCGTGGCTGCGGTAGGTGTACAGCCGCCCCGGGGGCCCGAACATCACGGCGTTCCGGCCGTTGCGGCCGCGGTAGGAATGGGCCGCGGCATCCGGCCAGGGACCGTCGGGAACCCCGCCGTAGGCCTCGACCTCGACGATGATGGCGCTGACGCCGCGGCAGGCGATGGTGGCGCCGAGCAGTCGGTGCGCGGCCGCCACCGGATCGACCAACAGCTGGCTCGCCACCACCCACCGAACCTATCGGCACCGCAAACATGGCAGTATCCCGGTTGCCGCGTGGCGAAGGAGCCTGAAAATGCATGCGATCGACCCTGCCGCCACGGCGTGGCTGCTGGCCAGCACCGCACTGGTCCTGCTGATGACCCCCGGGCTGGCCATCTTCTACGGCGGCATGGTCCGCACCACCGGGGTGCTCAACATGATCATGATGAGCTTCATCTCCATCCCGCTGGTCACGGTGGCATGGTTGCTCGTCGGCTACACGATCGCCTTCTCCGAAGACGGGGCGGGCGGTTTCGTCGGCAACCTCAGGCACCTCGGGATGCTGGGCATCACGCCCGCCACCGCCCACGGCACGGTTCCCGAACTGCTCTATGCCACGTTCCAGTTGACGTTCGCGATCATCACCGCCGCGCTGGTCAGCGGCGCGATCGCCGACCGCGCCAAGTTCGCCGCCTGGATGGTGTTCGTCCCGGTGTGGACGATCGTGGTGTATTCGGTTGTCGCGCACTGGGTGTGGGGCCCCGGCGGCTGGCTGGCCAAGCTGGGCGTGCTCGACTACGCGGGCGGCCTCGTCGTCGAGATCGTGTCCGGTTCCTCCGCCCTGGCCCTGGCGCTGGTAGTCGGCCCCCGCCTCGGCTTCAAGAAGGACGCCATGCGGCCGCACAACCTGCCGCTCGTGTTGCTCGGTGTCGGCCTGCTGTGGTTCGGCTGGTTCGGTTTCAACGCTGGTTCCGCCCTGGCCGCCAACGGAACCGCCGCGGCCATCTTCCTCAACACGCTCGTCGCCGGCTGCCTCGGCATGCTCGGCTGGCTCTCGGTCGAACAGATCCGCGACGGCAGACCCACCACGTTCGGCGCGGCCTCCGGTGTGGTCGCCGGGCTGGTCGCCATCACCCCGTCGTGCGGCACCGTCAACACGCTCGGCGCGGCGGTGGTCGGCCTGGCGGCCGGCATCGTGTGCTCGTTCGCGATCAGCGCGAAATTTCGTCTCAACTATGACGATTCGCTCGACGTGGTCGGCGTGCACTTCGTCGGCGGCGTGGTCGGGGTGTCATTGATCGGGCTGCTGGCCACCGCGGTCATGACGTCTGGTCCGCAGGGCCTCTTCTATGGGGGCGGCTTCAGCCAACTGGGCAAGCAGTCGCTTGCGATCGCGACCGTCGCGCTGTATGCGTTCGTGGTGTCGTTCGTGCTCGCGAAGGTGGTCGACCGGGTGATGGGCTTCCGGCTCAGCGCCGAGGACGAGACCACGGGTGTCGACCTCACGCAGCACGCCGAAACCGCCTACGCCGAGGGCGTGCACGGGCATCTGCCGTTGCGCCGCCCGGAATCCGACCAACGCTGAGCGACTGGTGTCCTGGGTCGTTAATTCGTCGACCCTGTGCTGGCGCGCTTGTTGGCAGCGAATGGGGTGTTTCGGCAATCGAGATCGACGCTAGCGTGCTCGTCACTCGCACTTCTTCGCGCCGACGTCAATCTCGAAGAGACCGCGTCGCACGACACTAGCCCCTTGACAATCCCCGCGCGCGGGTGAATATTCATCATATGATGAGTTCATCGAGTGATGAATTACTGCGAGATGGCGCCGAGCCGGCCATCACGATCGAGCACCTGAACGTGATTCGCGGCAAAGCGCCTGCGGTGCAAGATTTTTCCGTGCAGATCGCCCGCGGCACCATCACCGGCCTGCTCGGCCCGTCCGGATCCGGCAAGACCACGCTGATGCGCTGCATCGTCGGAACACAGATCGTCACCGGCGGCTCGGTGACCGTGCTCGGCCACCCCGCCGGAACCCGCTGGCTGCGGCACCGGGTCGGCTACCTGCCGCAAGACCCGACCATCTACAACGATCTGCGGGTGATCGACAACGTCCGCTACTTCGCCGAGCTTTACGGGTCCGACGCCCAGGCGGCGGACGAGGTGATCGACGCGGTCGACCTGCACAACTTCCGCACCGCCCGGTGCGGCAACCTCTCGGGCGGGCAACGGACCCGGGTCTCCCTGGCCTGCGCGCTGGTCTGGCCGGCCCGACCTGGTGGTGCTCGACGAGCCGACCATCGGGCTGGACCCGGTGCTGCGCGTCGAGCTGTGGGAGCAGTTCGACGCGCTGGCGCGGCGCGGCACCACGCTGGTGGTCTCCAGCCACGTGATGGACGAGGCCGACCGCTGCGGCGACCTGCTGCTGATGCGCGAGGGCCGGCTTTTGGCCCACACCACGCCGAACCGACTACGAAAGGAAACCGGATGCACGTCACTGGAGGAAGCGTTCCTGTCCATCATCCGGCGCACCACCATGCCCGCAGCGGGCTGACGCTGCGGGACTACACGGCCACGACGGCGCGGATTCTGCGCCAGCTGGCCGCCGATCACCGCAGCGTCGCGATGATCCTGTTGGTGCCGCTGATGGTCATCACGCTGATGTACTTCATGTTCGACAACGTCCCGCATCGGCCCGGCACCCCGTCCCCGTTCAACACCGCGTGCCTGATCCTGCTGGGCCTCTTCCCGTTCTTCATCATGTTCATCATCACCGCCATCACGATGCAGCGCGAACGGGTGTCGGGCACCTTGGAGCGCATCCTCACCACCCCGCTGCGCCGGCTCGACTTGCTGATCTCCTACGGGACCGCGTTCTCGGTCGCCGCGGCGGCGCAGGCCACTCTGGCGTGCATCGTGTCGTTCTGGTTGCTCGGCTTCACCACGGCCGGCAGCCCGGCGTGGGTGTTCGTGATCGCGATCGTCAACGCCGTGCTGGGGGTCGGGCTGGGCCTGTTGTGTAGTGCGTTCGCCCGCACCGAGTTTCAGGCCGTGCAGTTCATACCGATGGTGATGGTGCCGCAGTTGCTGCTGGCCGGCATCATCGTGCCGCGCGCGGTGATGCCGCACTGGCTGCAGTGGATCAGCGATGTCATGCCGGCCAGCTATGCCCTGGAGGCCCTGCAGCAGGTGGACGCCCATCCGCAGCTGACCTTCATCGCGGTGCGCGACATCGTCGTGGTGCTGGGGTTCGCGCTCGCCGCGCTGTGCCTGGCCGCGGCAACGTTGCGGCGGCGGACGCCCTAGCGTGCCGGCCACCGACAGGGCGCGCAGGCGGCCGGGCCGACCGGCGGGCGGCTCCGACGCCCGGGACCGGATTCTGGCATCCGCTCGAGAATTATTCGCCCGCAATGGGATTCGTAATACGTCGATACGCGCGGTGGCCGCGGCGGCGGGGGTGGATTCGGCGCTGGTGCACCATTACTTCGGCACCAAGGAAAAACTGTTCGCCGCCGCCATTCGCGTCCCCATCGACCCGATGGACATCCTCCGCCCGTTGCGTGACGTCCCGGTCGACCAACTCGGCCACACGATCCCGTCGATGTTGTTGCCGCTGTGGGATTCCGAGCTGGGCACCGGACTGATGGCCACGCTGCGGTCAATCCTGGCCGGCTCGGAGGTCAACCTGTTCCGCACGTTCCTGCAGGACGTGATCGCGGTCGAAGTCGGCACCCGCGTGGACGATCCCCCGGGCAGCGGGCTCATCCGCATCCAGTTCGTCGCGTCGCAGCTGGTGGGCGTGGTGATGGCGCGCTACATCCTGCAACTGGAGCCGTTCGCGTCGTTGCCGGCCGAGCAGGTCGCGCGCACCATCGCGCCCAACCTGCAGCGCTACCTCACTGGGGAGCTGCCGGACGTCCCTGGGCCATGAGCCGAGCGTGCTCGTCGTCGTCGACGTCGCGGGCCTCCTCGATCAGCAGCACCGGGATGCCGTCTTCGATGCGGTAGGCGCGCCGCAGCCGCGGGTTGTAGAGCAGCTCGCCGTCGCCGGAGTCGACGAGCAGCAGCGGGCCCCGGTCGGCCGGGCAGACCAGGATGCTCAGCAGCGAATCGTCGACCATCAGCGCGCGCCGCTCAGCTCGGACCGCAGCGGTCGGAGTCAGCCGGCGGAACTGGGTGCTGTGCGCGTCGAAGTACCACGCCTGGCGTCCCGACTTCGGGATTCCGGCCGCGCGCAGGGCGCTGACGGTCGGGACGGTAGGTCGCGCTCAACGTCAGCTCCGGGCACACGTGCACGATGTCGGGGCCGTGTCCGACGGGGATCTTGGCGACGGCCTCGGTCAGGTCGGCCGCGGTGATGCTGGCTCCGGGCAGCAGCGTCACCGCCGATACCGCCACCTCCTGGTCGCCCACCGGCACGTTGTAGGTGACCGCGAGGTCGACGCCGTTGACGCTGCCCAGCGCGTCGGTGACCGCCTCGGCATAGACCAGCCCGCGCGCGGTGCGCACCGTCGAGCCGCGCCGGCCCGCCAGCCAGAAGTCCCCGTCGTCGTCGCGGTAGAACAGGTACTCGGTCGAGATCCAGGTGTCGCCGGCAGCGAACACTCCCCGCTTTACCGACGCTGTCGGATCGATCGGGCCGTTGGACGCGGCGAGCAGCACCCCGATCTGCTTGGGCTCGGCGACCTGCACGAAGCCACGGTCGTTCTCCAGGATGAGGTCGTGCTCGGCGTCGTAGGCGCCCAGCTCGATCCGCCCGGCGCCGGGCAGCGGACGGCCCTTGCTGCCGATCTTGACGCCCGACACGTTGGCCAGCACCGCCTGTCCGTCGGTGGTGGCGAAGAACTCGACGACGTGGGCGGGCGCGAATGCGTCGACGACCCGCTCCCACAGTCCCGTCGGCATACCGGAACCGATGAACAGGCGCACCGGATGATTGCCGTGCAGGACGAACGCGGGATCGTCGACGATCTCGCGCAGCATGGCCCAGGTGTAGGACACCACGGTGACGCCGTACTGCCGTACCTCCTGCACGAACCGATCCGCGTCGCAGACCGCGGGACAGCGCGATGCGGGTACCGCCGACCACCGCGCCGCCCAGGCTCACCAGCAGTGCCGATTCGTGGTGCAGCGGCGTCAGGCAGTAGACGGTGTCGCGGCGGTCCAGCGCGGCGGTCGAGGCGGTCCCGAAGGCCGACACCGCCCACCGGTAGTTGGTGATCTGCTTGGCCACCAGCTCGCCGCCGGCCGCGCTGAACGCGATGAACGCCAGATCCCGCGCCAGCCCGGGGTTGGGCCGATACCAGCCGGGCAGCTCGACGGCGTCCGGGTCGATCCGTTCCATGTCGATGACGTCGCTGTCGTCGGGCAGGTGCAGATCCCGCGACTCCCCGCCGCCGAGCACCAGTATCTGCCTGAGCAGATGGCGGTCGCACGACAGCACCGCGTCCAGGTTGGTCGGGTCGGTCAGGATCTCGGTCGCTCCCCCGAGGCGAACCGACGCGGCCAGATCGGTGTCCGGCTTCATCACCACGGCGACCGCACCCAACCGGGACAACGCCGCGATGGCGACCAGCGCGCTGGGCCGCGTCTCCATCAGCACGCCCACCCGGTCGCCCTGCCGCACGCCGACTTCGATCAGGCCGCGCACGACGTTGTTGATGCGCCGGTTCACGCGCCTCGTAGGTGTGCACCCGACCGTCGAACAACAGGAACTCGCCCTGCGGGGCGTCGTGGGCCTGTTCGTCGATGATGCGCCCCAGCGAAATCCGGGTGTGGTCGTTGAGCTGTCCGAGCCGGGCCAGCCGCGGCAACGTCCGGTAGGTCTCGACGGCCAGCGTGCGCATGGACTTGTTGGCCGACGACGACGGTGTTGGCGGCGTTGCGCGCCAGCGCCAGCGCCGCCTCGGAGGCTTCCCCGAGGCCGTGCGCGAGCCGGGAGCTCAGCGCGACGCCGCTGTCGGTGTGCTCGGCGGGCTGATCGGCCATCAGGTCGATGCTGTCGGGCTTGTCCCCGCCGGTGGAGAGCCACTCCACCCATTCGGCGACCGTGGGCCAGCTTTGCTGCGCCGCCTTGGATCCGACGACCAGACCGAAATGACCCGTGCGGATCCGGGATTCGTAGACTTCGGCGTTCGGCGCCGCCCGCCGGATGCCCCGCACCGACGCCGGTTGCCCGATGTCGTCCACCTCGCCGACGAAAGCAAGCACCGGGCAGGTGATGTCGGTGAGCGTAACCATCTGCCCGTTGACGGCGAAGCCGCCGGTCATCATCCGGTTGTGCGCGATGAACTGCTTGAGCAATTCGGAGATCGCCGGACCCGACCACGCGATCCATCCTTCGCGTTCGAGGAATCTGCGCTGCTGTTCGCGCGGCAGCAGCGCCTCGCGGTCGTGCAACTGACGCACGAAGTCGACCCGCGCCTTGGCGGTCTTGAGCGGGTCCATCATCTGAAAACCGGTGCGCGCCATCCAACTTGGGATGGCCAGTCGGCTGAAGACGTGGTCGGCCATGAAGTTGGCGGCGGGTGCGGCGAAGTTCGCCGGGATGCCCATCGGCAAGGCGGCCAGGGTGTCCACCGGCGAACCGAAGGTGACGATGCTGGCCAGGCTTTTCGAACGCCGGTAGGCCGCGACCTGGTAGCACCACATGCCGCCCTGCGAATATCCGACAAGATGGATGTCGCTGCCGGTGGCGTCCTTGACCGTGTCGATGGCCTGGCTCAGCGCGACGATGTGGTCGGCGAGGGTGCGGCGCATGCCGCCTTCGACCTTGTCGGGTGAGCCGAAGTCGATGACCCACGGGTCCAGCCCGTTGGCGTGCAAGATCC
The DNA here is from genome assembly GCA_963800315.1 of uncultured Actinomycetota bacterium. GTDB lineage: Bacteria > Actinomycetota > Actinomycetes > Mycobacteriales > Mycobacteriaceae > Mycobacterium. The sequence goes on along the minus strand of CAWDAS010000013.1, from coordinate 174,233 downwards.
CCACCGCGCCGTCCTCGCGGGTGACGTCCCACATGTCCGCCGACATCATCATCGGGTGCACCATCAGCACCGGCGGGCCCACCGGCGGTTTGTCCGGCCGGCTGTCGGGCGGGAAATACCGCCGCAACTTGTACATCGGGACACTCTCGACGATCTGGAAGGGCGACGGAACACTGCCGGTTTCCAAGCCCCCCAGCCGTAAGACCTCCAGCCCATTCTGCGCCGTGGCGATCAGCCGCTCGACCGGACGTGTGACCATCGAAAAATTCAGATCCACCGCTGCTCCCTACCTCTAGACAGCTTCGCCATCATGGCACATCGGGCGGGTGCGCGGTTCTGGTCAGGCGGTTTGCTCGGGCGGGGATGCCCGGCGGCCCCGGCGACTGCGGCGTGCGCGGCCGACCGCCCCCTTGCAGCGGGAACAACGCCGGCAGAACCAGTTTGACGGTTTAACCAGACGGCGACCGGGTACCCGACGGAACGCGCTATGGTCGCGACACGTCGTCGGGGCCACCTCAGTTGAAACACACAGCTGGGCGCCTTGCCAGTTCTCTGGACAGCCATCTCGGGCCGTCATGTCGGCCGGTGGCCGTAGAGCCGGTTTCCTTCCACCGTGAGTGTGAGGCGGCCCCATAGGAGGAGGACACGATGTTGCTAGCTAACGGCCGGCGCAAAGCCAGCAAGGCCGGCAGTCACGGGGAATGGATCGGCGACGCGGAGCATCTGGTCGACCGCGCGCTCTACAACGTCTCGCACGGCCGCTTCGAGCGTTCGCTATCGGCGATGACGGCGGTGGGTGCGCTGGTCACCACGGCGGAAATCTACATCGAGCACTACAAGGCCAGCTTCGGCAACAAAATGATGTGGAGCCCGGTCATCGTCACTCCCCCGGTGGTCGTCGCCGGGATCGGCGGCGTCTTCTCCCGACGGTGGGCCAAGGTGTGGCTGCCGATCACCGCGGGCGTCTACACGGCCAACGGACTGCTCGGCGAGTACCTGCACGCCCGCGGGGTGGCACGCAAGCCGGGCGGCTGGAAGAACGCCTCCTACAACGTCCCGATGGGGCCGCCGATCGCCGCGCCGGGATTGATGTGCATCGTCGGCGGGATGGGGCTGCTGGCCGCCGTTCTGCGCCGCGAACGCTGAGGGCGGGCACCCATGGCCAATACCTCACGCCCGGACCATCTGCCCAACCTGCGCCCGGACCGGCAACCGCCGCACCCGTCCTGGCTGCCGAAGCAACGCCGCGGCACCACACCCCAGATGATCGGGCGCTACCCCGACTATGACGTGCTCGAGACGGTCGACTCGTGGGACGAAGCCACCAAGAAGGTGGTGCTGGCCCGGCTGGAACCGCCCGGTCCGCTGCGGTTTTTCACCGAGGCCGAGGAGCCGTGCCTGCGCGCGTTCTGCGACACGGTGCTGGCGCAGGACGCCGAGCCGCGCGTGCCGGTGGCCGAATCCGTCGACGAAAAGCTCGCCGCCGGGCGGCTCGACGGCTACCAGTACGCCGACATGCCCGACGACCGGGAAACGTGGCGGTTGGTGCTGCTCGGGCTCGACGAGACGGCCTCCAGCCGCTACGGCAAGGACTCCTTCGCCGCCGCCGACCGTGACACGCGCGAGGCGATCATCGACCAGTTCTCGCGGGCCCAATTGGACGGCGGGACGTGGTCGCGTCTCAACGTCAAGCGCGCCTGGTCGGTGTGCATGCGCATGGTGCTGTCGGGCTTCTACTCCCACCCGTGGGCATGGAACGAGATCGGGTTCGGCGGGCCCGCCTACCCGCGCGGCTTCATGCGCATCGGTGGCGCCACCGGCTCGGCCGCCGCGCGCGAACCGTTCGAGACCCGCGGCGCCACCGACGAGGATCCGGTCCGGGTCGTCGAAAGCGGTGAGGTCTGATGGACCTGTTACGCGGCCTGCTCAAGGGGGCGATCGGGCCGGTCGGCAACGACTCCCGATTCTTGCTCGACGTGCATTCGCGCGACCTGCCGGGCGAGAAGACGATGCGCCGCTACCGCGACGACGACGAGGTCGACCTCGTGGTCGTCGGGGCCGGCGCCGGCGGCTCGGTGCTCGCGCAGCGCCTGGCGCGCGCCGGCTGGCGCATCGTCATCCTGGAGGCCGGCCCGTTCTGGCACCCCGACGAGGACTGGGTCTCCGACGAAGCCGGCTCCCACGACCTGTACTGGACGCAGAAGCGCATCATCGGCGGCGACGACCCGGTCGAGCTGGGCAAGAACAATTCCGGGCGCGGGGTGGGCGGCTCGATGGTCCACTACGCCGGCTACACGCCGCGGTTCCATCCCAGCGACCTGCAGACCTACACCCTCGACGGTGTCGGGGCGGACTGGCCGATCCGCTATGACGACATTCGCCGCCACTACGAGCGCCTCGAGGCCGAGCTGCCGGTCGCCGGCCAGAACTGGCCCTGGGGCTACCCGCATCGCTACCCGCAGTCCCCGCACCCGATCTCGGGCGCGGCGGCCAAACTGTGGCGCGGCGCACTCAAGCTCGGCATCGAGATGCGGGTCGGCCCGGTCGGCATCGTCAACGGCACCTTCGGCAACCGTCCGCACTGCATCTATCGCGGATACTGCCTGCAGGGCTGCAAGGTCAACGCCAAGGCCAGCCCCTATGTCACGCATCTGCCCGACGCGCTGAACCACGGCGTGGAGATCCGTGCCAACAGCATGGCCGCCCGCGTCGAACTCGACGACGCGGGCGCCGCGCGCGGGGTCGTCTACTACGACGAGGCGGGCGGCACCGAGCGGTTGCAGCGGGCCAAGGCCGTGGCAATCGCCGGGTATTCCATCGAAACCCCCCGCCTGCTGCTGAACTCGGTGAGCGAACGCTTCCCGAACGGGTTGGGCAACAACGACGATCAGGTGGGGCGTTATGTGATGGTGCAGGGCGCCACCCAGTCGGCGGGCCGGTGGCCCGAGGAGCTGCGGATGTATAAGGCGCCCCCGCCGGAGGTGTCCTCCGAACAGTTCTACGAGACCGACTCGTCTCGCGGGTTCGCCCGCGGCTTTTCCATCCAGACCGTTTCGCCGCTGCCCATCGGCTGGGCCGAACACGTGCTCGCCGACGGGCACTGGGGCCGTGCGCTGCGGGAGTACATGCGCGACTACAACCACTGGGCGACCATCGGCGTGCTCAACGAGCTGCTGCCGCGGCCGGACAACCGGGTCACCCTGGCGTCAGGGGCTGAAGCGACCGATCCCTACGGCATCCCGGTGGCGCGATTCGACTACACGCTGTGCGGGAACGATAAGGCCAACATGGACTACTCCACGAAGGTGATCGGCGACATCCTGCACGCGGCCGGGGCGCAGGACGTGCTGACCATCCAGCGCTACGCCCACCTGATCGGCGGCGCCCGGATGGGAACCGGGCCGGACAACTCGGTGGTCGACTCGGACCAGCGCGTGTGGGGCGTGCCGAACCTGTTCCTCGCCGACGGGTCGGTGTGTCCCACGCAGGGCTCGGCCAATCCGGCGTTGACCATCATGGCGTTGGCCGCGCGGCTGGCCGAGCGGCTGGCGGCCGGGAAGATCGACACCGACGCGGGCCGGGCAGCGAGGGCGCAGGCCCATGGCTGACGAGAAGATCGACCTCGAGGCGGCCTTCCCGCCGCGGGTGCTGCGCGAGTATGCGCTGCTCGCCGACGGGGAGCGCGGCGCGCTGATCGGGCCGCAGGGTGAGGTCACCTGGATGTGCGCGCCGCGCTGGGATTCCGACGCCGTCTTCTCCAGCCTCATCGGCGGCGGCGGAATGTATGCGATCACGCCGACCGAACTCCGCCACGTGTGGGGCGGCTTCTACGAGCCGGGCACGCTGATCTGGCATAGCCGCTGGATCACCCACGGGGGCACGGTCGAATGCCGCGAGGCGCTGGCCTTTCCCGGCGATACCGGCCGGGTGGTGCTGCTGCGACGCATCCTGGGCTGTCACGGCACCGGACGGGTGCGGGCGCTGCTGCAACCGCGCGCCGGGTTCGGCCGCGACGGTCCGGGCCGGCTGACCCGCCACGACCGCGTCTGGAGCGGCAGATCCGGCCCGCTGCACTGGCGGTGGTCTGGCTGCCCCGACGCGCGGACCGCGCGGGCGGCCGACGGCAAAAGCGAACTGCTCACCGGTGAGATCACCATCGACGAGGGGCAGCACCACGATCTGGTGCTGGAGCTGTCTGAAGGCGCGCTGCCCGACGAACCGCCCGACCCCGACCTCGCCTGGGAAGCCACCGTGGCCGCCTGGCACCGCAGCCTGCCGGAGTTGAACTGCGTCGTCGCCCCGCGCGACGGGCACCACGCCTACGCGGTGCTGCGCGGACTGACCAGCGCGGCCGGCGGCATGGTCGCCGCCGCCACGATGAGCCTGCCCGAACGCGCCCACACCAACCGGAACTACGACTACCGGTACGCCTGGATCCGGGACCAGGCCTATGCCGGGATGGGCGCCGCGGCGGCCGGAACGACCGAGTTACTCGACCGCGCGGTCCAGTTCGTCGGTGCCCGGCTGCTCGAGGACGGCCCGAACCTCAAACCCGCCTACACCGTCAGCGGCGATTACGTGCCCGCCGAGGAGACCCTGGATCTGCCCGGTTATCCGGGCGGCGAAGACAAGCTCGGCAACTGGGTCAACCAGCAATTTCAGCTCGACGCCTTCGGTGAGGCCCTGCAATTGCTGGCCACGGCCGGACGCGCCGACCGGCTCGATGCCGATGGCTGGCAAGCGGTGCAGACCGCGATCGGCGCCATCGAGAAGCGCTGGCAGGAGCCCGAGGCCGGGATGTGGGAAATCGACAACCGGCACTGGACGCATTCCCGGCTGTCCTGCGTGGCCGGGCTGCGCCGGATCGCCGAGTTGGCCGGCCCCAGCCCGGAACTCGTCGCGTGCAGTTCGCTGGCCGACGCGATTCTGGCCGACACCGCCACCCACAGCCTGCATCCGGAGGCCGGATATTGGCAGCGCAGCCCCCAGCTGGCCGGAGTCGACGCGGGGCTGCTGCTGCCACCGGTGCGCGGCGCCCTGCCCGGAAACGACCCGCGCACCCGCGCCACCCTGGACGCCGTCCGCAGGCAACTCACCGACGACGGATTCGTCTACCGCTTCCGCCACGACGAGCGTGACCTCGGCGCCGCCGAGGGGGCGTTCGTGCTGTGCGGATTCATGATGGCGCTGGCCGAACACCAGCAGGGCCACAGTCATTGCGCGATGCGCTGGTTCGAACGCAATCGCGCCGCGTGCGGCCCTCCCGGACTGTTCTGCGAGGAATACGACGTCACCCAGCGCCAGCTGCGCGGCAACATGCCGCAAGCGTTCGCGCATGCCTTGCTGCTCGAATGCACGGCCACCCTCACCGAGGACGCCAGTCACCCCGACTAGCCCTCCAACCGAACGAAAGGCAATCTGATGACACAAAACGTGGTGATCACTGGAGCCAGCGCCGGCATCGGCCGCGCCACCGCACAGGCATTCGGCAAGCGTGGCGCCAACGTCGCCGTGCTCGCTCGCGGGGCCGCCGGGCTGCAGGGGGCCGTCGGTGACGTGGAGTCCGGCGGCGGCAAGGCGCTGGCCATCCCGACCGATGTGGCCGACTACGCGGCCGTCGCCGCCGCCGCCGACGAGGCCGAAGCCGCCTTCGGTCCCATCGACGTCTGGGTCAATGTCGCCTTCACGTCGGTGTTCGCGCCGTTCAGCGAGATCACCGCCGAGGAGTTCAAGCGCGTGACCGAGGTGTCCTACCTCGGGTACGTCCACGGCACCATGGCGGCGCTGGCGAAAATGCGGCCGCGCGACCGGGGCACCATCGTGCAGGTCGGCTCCGCGCTCAGCCAGCGCTCCATCCCGCTGCAGTCGGCGTACTGCGGCGCCAAACACGCCATCAACGGGTTCACCGAATCGGTGCGCTGCGAACTGTTCCACGAAGGCTCGAACGTGCGGATCACCGTGGCGCAGATGCCCGCGGTCAACACTCCGCAGTTCTCCTGGGTGCTGTCCCGCCTGCCCCGGCACCCCCAGCCGGTACCGCCGATCTATCAGCCCGAGGTCGCCGCCCGCGGCGTCCTGTATGCCGCCGACCATCCGGAGCGCAAACAATACTGGGTCGGCGACAGCACCGCGGTGACGCTGATCGGGCAGAAGTTTGTCGCACCGCTGCTGGATCGCTACCTGGGCCGCACCGGCTACGACTCCCAGCAGACCAAGGAGCGCGTCAACGGCGAACAGCCGTATAACCTTTGGCAGCCGCTCGACCAGGAGCCCGGCACCGATCACGGTGCGCACGGCGGATTCGACGGCAAGTCGCACGCCCACAGCCCGCAGCTGTGGGCCTCCCAGCACCCCGTCGTCAGCGGCACGAGCGCGCTGAGCGCCGGAATCGGTGCGCTGCTCGCGGCCCGCGCGGCCCGCCGGCGACCGCGATGAACGTCGACGTCCGCATCGACGAGGTCACCGCGCACGCCTACGAGATCCCCACCGACGCACCCGAGGCCGACGGCACCCTGCCCTGGTCGTCGACCACGCTGGTGCTCGTCGAAGTCGCGGCCGGCGGCCGGCGCGGGATCGGCTACACCTACGCCGACGCCGCCTGCCGCGCGCTGATCACCGGGCCGCTCGCCGGCACCCTCACCGGACGCGGCGCCCTGGACATCGGCGGCCTGTGGGAGTCGATGGTCAAGGCCATGCGTAACAATGGGCGCCCCGGGTTGGCGTCCTGCGCGATCTCGGCGATCGACACCGCGCTGTGGGACCTCAAGGGCAAGCTCCTGGACCTGCCGGTGTGCCGACTGCTCGGCGTGGTGCATGCCGAGGTGCCGATCTACGGCAGCGGCGGCTTCACCACCTACGACGACCGCACCACCCGCGCCCAACTCGAACGCTGGGTCGACGAGTGGAAAATCCCGCGCGTGAAAATCAAGATCGGCGAGTCGTGGGGCTCCGAGGTGGGCCGCGACCTGCATCGCATCGCATTGTCGCGCAAGGTGATTGGGCCCGCTACCGAACTGTACGTGGACGCCAACGGCGCCTACCACCGCAAGCAGGCGATTCGGGTGGCCCACGCCATGGCCGACCACGACGTCACCTGGTTCGAAGAGCCGGTCTCCTCCGACGACCTCGCCGGCCTCAAGGAGGTCCGCGACCAGGTGACCCCCGACGTCACCGCCGGTGAATACGGCTACGACCTTGTCTATTTCAAGCGGATGGTGGCCGCCGACGCCGTCGACTGCCTGCAAATCGACGTCACCCGCTGCGGCGGCATCAGCGATTGGCTGCGCGACGCGGCCGTGGCCGCCGCCCACAACGTCGACGTGTCCGGACACTGCGCGCCCAACCTGCACGCCCACGTCGCCGCCGCGGTCCCGAACCTGCGGCACCTGGAATATTTTCACGATCACCACCGCATCGAGCAGATGCTCTTCGACGGCGCCCTGGATCCCCACGGCGGCGCGTTGCGGCCGGACCAGCACCGGCCCGGGCTGGGGCTCGACTTCAAATTCGGCGACGCCGAGCGGTACCTGGTGGCCTGACCGGCAGCGGCGCCAACCCCGCTTGCTGGTGCGCTCTCGCAATCAGGCTTAAACGCGCCCGAAAGTGGTTCTCGGAAACAATAACCAACGGCAATGATGCGGTCGGCGAGAAAGGCAACGCGCAATGGCGGTGAGTTCCGAAGACGAAGATGTTCGGCGTCCGGACGGGGTGCGCCGGGACGGTTCCGAGCTGTCCGAGGCGCTCATGTCTGACCACGTCGAGGACGACCCGAGCGCGATCGATTTGGTGCTGGGTCCGGGCGAGCCCCAGCGCGTCGGCAGGTTCCGGTTCTTTTTGGACGGCGAGCGCTGGGAATGGTCCGATGCGGTGGCGCGCATGCACGGCTACCAGCCCGGAGCGGTCGAGCCGACCACGGAGCTGTTGCTGCAACACAAGCACCCCGAAGACCGCGAACGCGTTGCGGCCGTCTTGGCCCGCGTGCTGCAGGGAAAGCCGTTCAGCAGTCGACACCGCATCATCGACACCGCCGGACGCACCCACTGGGTCGTCGTCGCGGGCGACCGGATGGTCGACGACACCGGCGCGCTGATCGGCACGTCCGGTTTCTACGTTGACGTGACCGAGTCGCTGCAATCCGACATCAGCGACGTGCTCTCGTCGGTGGCCGGCGCCCGCGCCCGAATCGAGCAGGCCAAGGGCGTGCTCATGGCCGGCTACGGCATCTCCGCGGACCGCGCCTTCGACATCCTGGTGTGGCGTTCCCAGGAAAGCCAGCTCAAGCTGCGCGAGGTCGCCGATCGATTCCTCGACGCGTTGGCCAGCGCAGCGTCGGCCCAGACGCGCAGCCAAATCGACCACGCCTTGCTGACTCTCGAATGATCCCGCCGCGGCCGTTCCGGTTTCATCGAGATTGACGTCCGCGCGAAGAAGTGCGAGTGACCAGCACGCTAGCGTCGATCTCGATTGCCGAAACACCCATCATCGTCGCCGCGCTAGGGCCAATTGCGCGGCTCCTCCTCCGGCCGTTCCGGCCGTCATCGTCGCCGCGCTAGGGCCAATTGCGCGGCTCCTCCTCCGGCCGTTCCGGCCGTCATCGTCGCCGCGCTAGGGTCGGGCCGGTGGCGCATCTACTGGGGGCCGAGGCCGCACATCTGGAATATCCCACTCAGGTGGTCTTCGAGTCGGTCACGCTCGGCGTCAACGACGGCGCACGCATCGGGATCGTCGGGCGAAACGGCGACGGCAAGTCCAGCCTGCTGCGGCTGCTGACCGGGCAGCTGCACCCCGACTCGGGCCGCGTCACCCAGCGCAGCGGATTACGGGTCGGTGCCCTCAGCCAGGCGGACACCCTGGACTCGCTGCGGACCGTGGGCTGGACGCTCGTCGGTGACCAGCCCGAGCACCAGTGGGCGGGTGACGCGCGGGTTCGCGACGTGGTCGGCGGGCTGGTGGCCGACCTCGACTGGGAGGCGACGGTTGGCACGCTCAGCGGCGGCCAGCGGCGACGGGTGCAGCTGGCCAGGCTGCTGACCGGCGATTGGGACGTCATCGCGCTGGACGAACCCACCAACCACCTCGACATCGAAGGCATCACCTGGCTGGCCGGCCATCTGCAACAACGTTGGCCGCGAAACACCGGCGGCCTGCTGCTGGTGACACACGATCGCTGGTTCCTCGACGAGGTCGTCACCACGACCTGGGAGGTGCACGACGGGATCGTCGAGCCGTTCGAGGGCGGCTACGCGGCATACGTGCTGCAGCGCGTCGAGCGGGACCGGCTGGCCGCCGCCGCCGAAGCCAAGCGACAGAACCTGATGCGCAAGGAGCTCGCCTGGTTGCGCCGCGGGCCGCCGGCGCGGACCTCCAAGCCCAAGTTCCGCATCGAGGCCGCCAACCAGCTGATCGCCGACGTGCCACCGCTGCGCAACACGGTCGAGCTGGCCAAACTGGCGACCGCGCGGCTGGGCAAGGACGTCATCGATCTGCTCGGCGTGTCGGTCTCGTTCGAGGGTCGCCCGGTGCTGCGCGACATCGAATGGCGGATCGCCCCTGGGGAACGCACCGGCATCGTCGGAGCCAACGGTGCCGGAAAGTCGACGCTGCTCAAATTGATCTCCGGGGCCATCGCGCCGGACGCCGGGCGCGTCAAACGCGGCAAGACGGTTCAACTGGCGGTGCTCGACCAGCAGAGCGAGGCGCTGGACGGCCTCGCCGGTGACCGCATCGCCGACGTGCTGGGCAACCTGCGCGGCGGCTACCAGGTGGAGGGCCGTGAGGTCACCCCGACCCAGCTGTTGGAGCGCCTCGGGTTCGGCCGCGGCCAGCTGTCCGCGCGCGTCGGTGAACTCTCCGGCGGCCAGCGACGGCGATTGCAGCTGATGCTGACGTTGTTGTCCGAGCCCAACGTGTTACTCCTGGACGAGCCGACCAACGACGTCGACACCGACATGCTGACCGCGATGGAGGATCTGCTCGACTCCTGGGCGGGCACGTTGATCGTGGTCTCGCACGACCGATACCTGCTCGAGCGGGTCACCGACCAGCAGTACGCGATTCTCGACGGCCGGTTGCGCCACCTGCCCGGCGGCGTCGACGAGTATCTGCGGCTGGCCGCGCATCGGGCGAGCACCACGGCCGAGCCGTCGGCGCCGGCACGCGTCGAGTCGCAGGCGATGTCCGGTGCGCAGCGCCGTACCACCGAAAAGGAGCTGGCCGCCGTCGACCGTCAGCTCGCGCGCCTGGCCGACCGGATCGCCGACAAGCACAGCGAGCTGGCCCAGCACGACCAGTCGGACCACGTGGGCATCACCCGGCTGACCCAGGAGCTGCGCGGGCTGGAAGACGAGGTCGCCGCGACGGAGGGCCGCTGGCTGGAGCTCTCGGAGCTGCTCGAATGATCGGATCGCGAAGACAGCCTTAGAAACGGTGGCATGCGTGGGCTCGAGCAAGGGGCGCACCGCCGCATACGAGCCGCCTGACCACCACGACGTGTACCGCTTTGCGTCAGACCGTCCCGTGGCGGTGCTTGCCGCCCCTGGAGATGACGAGCCCACCAAGGCTTGCGACCGCGGCGAGTGATCCACCGATATACGCCTTGGCCATGTCCCGGACCGACACGTCAGCGCGGCCCGGGAGCGAGGCCAGCCAGGCGACCGCGTCATCGCGTTCGTCGTTGTCATACACCCGTACCGGGCATGGCATAAACCCGCCGATGCCGCGCGATGGCGCCCGAATCCAGCCGACGTCGCTCGCGACAGCGCAGCCGTCGAGCACCCGCACGTAACTCGACCCAAGTCGGGCGTCCGCCCATAGCGCACCCGGCGTGATGCGCTCGAAGGCCCGGCCGAATTGGTAGAGCAGCCGCATCCGACGTCCCGTTCGTCGCGCCCGATCGATCAGCGGCGCAAAGACCCGCTCGTAGTCGTCCGATGTCACCGTCCCGATTGCCTCCAGGGCCTGAATGCCGGCAGGCAGGTCCGTAAGTTCTTGCAACACAACGACCCCTCTCAATGAGCCTCGACGGTGAGACCGACGCGCCGTACCGGTTGCCGAAGCAGCCTGACGTGGATGGTTTGGATTCTATTTCCTAGTGCAACTATTGCCTAGTGCTATAGTAATGGCGATTCGACCGGCGGGGAAGGTGCGCGCATGAGAGTCGTCATTGTCGGTGCGGGGCTTGCCGGCCTCACCGCGGCCCTACATCTGACCGACGCCGGTCATGAAGTGGTCGTTCTCGAGGGCCGCGACGAAGTTGGCGGCCGCTCTAGATCCCGGCCAATCGGTGGTGATGTCATTGAGCTTGGCGCTCAATTCATCTCGCAGAACCATCGACGTATGCGTACGCTTGTCGCCCGCGCCGGATTGCACCTCGCCCGCGATCGCTACGCCGTGGGCCTGATCCGGTGGCGACGGCCGCAGGATCAGATAGGGCGGCTCGTTCCCCGCCTCGCCCTCACTGACCTCCTCGTGCTGAGGCGTGTTCTTTTCGGTTCGGCAAGCCTTCGTTCGCTGTGTGTTGCCGCCGCCATCGAATCCCAACGCGCCGAACTTGATTCGCAATCGGTAGCCGACTGGCTCGACGTGCTCCGAGGTTCAAGTGTTGTCCCTTACCTCGTGAACTGTCTGATCGGTGCGCTGTTTGGCGGCGCCGATCTCGGCGATATCTCCCTGCTGGAATTCGCCGAACTGCTCCGCCGCGAGCAGGGGGCCTATGGATTTATGGTCGGGGAAGTGGGTCGCGCCAGCCACATCGTTGAGGGCACCAGTGCGCTGTGCGCCTATTTAGGCGGCACGATCACCGGGCGCGTCCACCTCTCAGCAGCGGCCACCGCCGTCGAGCTGGATGAGGCTGGTGTGGCGGTGCGTGTCGGTAACGGTGACGTTATCGAGGGCGACCACGCCATCATTGCCGTGCCGACCACCGCCCTGCCTCGGATTGATTTCACCCCGGCCTTGCCAGAACCCCTCCGGGATGCCAACGCCGGCATTCGCTACGGGCAGGCCACCAAGGTCGCAGTCGTCGTCACACCGCGGCGGCCCCTCGACGCCACGGCACTCATTGGAGGAGGCGTGGTCGTCACCGGCTGGCGCACCCGGCGGGTCCTCTACGGCTTCGCCCTACCCAACGCCGAGGGGCTCGACGCCGGCACGCTCGCCGAAGATCTGTGCCGAGGTTTCGGCGCCAATCCCCAAACCGTTGAACACATCGAGGTGGTGTCCTGGCCGCAGGACCGCCTCACCCGCGGCACATACGCACACCTGTCACCTGGGCGGTTCACCCAGTTCCGCCGATCGTTGCCGCATCGTCTTGGCCGCGCGCACTTCGCCGGGGCCGAACGCAGCAGCTGGCCAATCTACATGGAAGGCGCCGTGGAAAGCGGCGAACACGCAGCGCGGTCCGTCATGGCAGCCGAACGACTTAAATGACGTGCCGCGCCGGCTTGACCGCCCCGGGACTGACCGTCCAGGTCGCCGACCCTGGGTATCGGGTCGGCGGCGGGGTGGCGCCAACGGAATTCTCTATGCCCCAACCCGTTTCGGCGTCGACACGATGCCGCTGGCCAAGCTAGTTGTTTGTTGGTGGTGGCTGTGGCTGAAAAGGTTCGTACCACCACCAGTCGGCGCGCTCGCCGGTGGGCCCGGGGCACGGCGGGACGGCGGGCGGGGCAAGGGTGGGCGGACGCGCGAGCGATCCTGCGCTCAGCGGTCGCCCAGCGCTGTCGGTGACGAGGGGATCGACCGCGGCTCCGGTGATGGCGATGACGCCCCGGTGGTGCAGCCGGTGGTGATAAGGGCACACCAGCACCAGGTTGGCCAACTCGGTGGGGCCACCATCTTCCCAGTGCCGAATGTGGTGTGCGTGCAAACCACGGGTCACACCACAGCCGGGAACCACACAGGTGGGCTGGCGGTGCTCGAGCGCGCGGCGAAGCCGCCGGTTGATCTGGCGGGTCGCACGGCCGGCGCCGATAACCTCGCCGTCACGTTCGAACCAGACCTCACACGTGGCATCACAGGTCAGGTATCGGCGTTCGGCCTCGGTGAGCAGCGGACCCAGATGCAGCGCGGCGGCGCGCTGGGCAACGTCGACGTGCACCACCACCGTGGTGTGCTGCCCGTGTGGCCGCCGCGCGACCTCCGCATCCCACCCGGCCTCGACCAGCCGCATAAACGCCTCGATAGTGCCCGGTGGCGGCGCCGCGATCTCTGAGGCGCGCTCCCCAGTGCCGCGATCGTGCTTCCACTCGGCGATCAGCGCATCACGATGAGAGGCCAGTGCCGCGTCAAACTTCGCCGCCTCGGCGTGCGGCAGTGTGATCCGCCAACAGCTGAACTCCTGGCTGGAGGTCTTGGAGATCGAGCGCTGCGGCTGCGGCCGAGCATCGCGTGCCGGCCGCGGTTCCAGCTTGACCGCGGTGCGCAGCTGGCTGACCGTGGCGACCCGCGCCAACTCCGCATAATGCTCATCAGATCCCTCACCCGCCCGCGCCGCGATGACACCGACCTGATCCAGCGACAGTCGACCCTCCCGCATCCCCTGCACACAGCGCGGAAACGCCTCAAGCCGGCGCGCGACGGTGGTGATCGAGTGGGCGTTTGCCGATGACCAGCCCAACTTCCAGGCCACCAACGCCGCCACCGACCGCGCGCCCGTGGCCCCGCACAACTCGTCGCGATCCAACTCGGCGACGATCTCCACGATGCGCCCATCAATCGCGTTACGCTGACCGGCCAACTCCGCCAACTCCTCGAACAGCACCTCAACGCGCTGGCCAGGGCGCGGTGCCCCAGAGCTCAACGATGCACAGCCCAACGATGCGGTCGAAGACATAACCCCATCCTCGCAGCCGGGTACGACAAATCCCGGCCGCCCAAACCGCGCCTGGGGTGGGACCGTCACCATGGCCAAGCCGGACAACCTGATTGGCCCCCAAACGCTCCCCACTGCAGCCATCAGCACGCCCACCTACGCTCCATCCTGCGCCCAACCACGGTGCTCGACCTCAGCGATCCACGTCGGAAAAAACCACACGATCTACACCGCGGTCGCGCCCAAGGCGCTCTTCACGATGCCCACATTGGCCACCAGGGCAGCCCCAGCCCCCACTTCAGTGCCCCGACCCCAGCAGCCCACACCGAAAAACAACAGGTCAACCCGCTGCCACTAACGCGAACCTCAAATCGTGAGCCAAGTCAGGGCATAGCCGCACTTTGGAACCGATGATCAGCAGCGCGGTCCGTCATGGCAGCCGAACGACTCAAATGACGTGCCCGCGCCGGCTTGACCGCCCCGCGACTGACCGTCGAGGTCGCGGCACTCAGTGCCAGCGCAGTAACACCAGTTCGGAACTGAACCCGGGCCCGATCGCGAGCATCAGCCCGGGGCTTCCGCTGGGCGGCGGTTTGGCGATGGTGTCACGCAAGATGTGCAGCACCGAGGCCGACGACAGGTTCGCGATCTCACCCAGCGAGCGCCAGGTCAACTCCAGCGCCTCCGGCGGCAGCTCGAGGGTCTTGGCGATCGAGTTGATGACTTTGGGACCACCGGGATGAGCCACCCAGGCGCCGATGTCGTCCTTGGTCAGCCCGTGCCCGGTCAGGAACGCGTTGACGTCGTCGGCCAGGTACCGGTCGATCAAATTTGTCAGCTCCGGATGCAGCACGGGCTGGAACCCGGCCGAACTGACGTTCCATCCCATGATGTGCAGCGATTCGGGATACAGACGGCTGCGCGAATCGACAATGTCGGGTCCGGCGGGGCACACCTGTTGGGCGCGGCGTTCGCCAACCGCCACCACCGCGGCCGCCCCGTCGCCGAACATCGCCGTCCCGACCAAGCCGGACACGGTCGGCTTGACCGTCGGGAAGGTGAGCGAGCATAGCTCGACCGACACCAGGACCGCGACGCCGTCGGGCGCGCCACGCAGATAGTCGTGCAGGCGCGCCACCCCCGCCGCGCCGCCCGCGCAGCCCAGCCCGAACAGCGGTACCCGGCGCACGTCCCGGCGCAGGCCGAGGCGCCCGGCGATCCGGGCGTCCAGCGACGGCACCGCGACGCCGGTGACCGTCGTGGTGGCGATCATGTCGATGTCCTGCGGTTGCAGCCCCGCCTCGTCGAGCGCGCCCAGCAACGCCTCGCAGCCGAGTTCCACGGCGTGTTCGATGAAGAGTTCGTTGGCCTCGCCGAAGTCGGTCAGCGACGCGTACCGCTCCAGCGGCAGCACGAAGTGGCGGCTGTTGACCTTGGCGGCGGCGTGCAGGCGCCGCACCACGTCCGCGTGCTCCCGCAGCGCGGGGAAATCGACGAACTGGTCGGTGATCTCGCTCTGGGCATAACGATGCGCTGGCAACACGCCGAACACACCCGCGATGACGCTCAATGCCCTACTCTCTCGAGTCCTACCAGGTCAGACCGAAAATCCACCTGATGCCAAAAGTTTAGGCGGTCCCCGGTGACCGCGCAAAACGCTGACTATTCAACATATGTCGTATTGCGGTGCCCGGTCGCACACGTAATCAAGCCCGCCAGCGCCGATTTCGTCATTTGGCCTCGTCCTCTTCGCTTGGGTTCAGCGCCATCGCGATCAGCGCCTCGGGGCTCAACGAATCGATGGTGTCCGCACCGGCTTTCGCTTCGGGTGGGGGCGCCGCGGTCCCGTCGGCGAGGAACAACAGCTTGTCGAGCAATCCGGTTCGTCGAAGTTCGCGCAGCGGAATCTTTCTCAGCAGCGACCAGACCTCTTCGTCGTCGGGTTCGCGGTAATCGTCGTGCAGCAGTCGATAAAGATGATCGGCCAGCGCCACCGGCGTGGGATAGTCGAAGACCAGCGTCCGCGACAAGGCCAGGCCGGTAGCCGTTGTCAGACGGTTACGCAACCCGACCCCGGTCAGTGAGTCGAATCCAAGGTCGCCGAAGGCGCGCTCGCGATCGATGGCGTGGCCGCCCGGATGCCCGAGAATGGCCGCGGCGTGCTCGCATACCAACTCGACCAGCCGGCGACGCTGCTCGTCGGGGGGCAGCCCGCCCAACTGTCCAGCCGGGTCCGGATATCGAGTTACGTTGGGAGGCTCCTTGTCTCCCCCGCCGCCTAGCCAAAAGCGCTGCCGGACAAAGCCGTACGTGGGCAACTCCACCCGATGCACCGCCGAACCGTCGAACACCGCCGGCCAGTTCACCCCCACACCGGAGGTGAACAATTGCCCGGCGGCACCGAGCAGCGCGTCGATTTCGGGCCGGTCCTTCGGCATGCTGATCACCGAGACCGGCCGCTGGGTGGTCAGTGCTTGGTCCACCGCCGCGCTCAGACCGCCGCCGGGACCCATCTCGAGAAACGTCGCCGCACCCATCGCCTCGGCGGCGCGCACGGCGTCGAGGAACCGCACGGGTTGGCGCACATGGTCCACCCAGTACTGCGCCGAGCCGTACCCGGCCCCGGCGGGCTGGCCAGACACGTTGGATACCAACATGCATCCGCGGCGGTCGGGCCTCGATGTGGGCCATCAGGTGGGCGAATTGCTCCAGCATCGGCTCCATCAACGCCGAATGGAATGCGTGCGAGACGGCCAGCCGATGCACCCGTCGGCCCATGCTCACCAGCCGATCCGCGATGACCTCCACCGCGGCTTGCGCACCGGACAGCACGACGGAATTGGGGCCGTTGACCGCCGCGATGCCGACACCCTGGCTGAGCAACGGCGCCACCTCGGCCTCGCCGGCGGTCACCGCCACCATCACCCCACCGGCGGGCAATTGGGCCATCAACCGCCCCCGGGCCGCGACGATCGTTGCCGCATCCGCGAGCGACAACACGCCGGCGACGTGCGCCGCGGTGATTTCGCCGACCGAATGACCCAGCACCACATCGGGCGTCACGCCCCAGGACCGCCAGAGCGAGGCCAGTCCCACCTCGACGGCAAACAATGCCGGCTGCGCAAACTCGGTGTCCTCCAACGCCTCTGGGTCGGCACCCCAGACCACCTGCTTGAGCGGTCGGCGCAGCTGCCCGTCCAACGCGGCGGCGGCCTCGTCGAAAGCCCGCGCAAACGCCGGAAACCGGCCATACAGTTGCTGTCCCATCCCGAGCCGCTGCGCGCCCTGGCCGGGGAACACGAACACCGTCTGGCCGGCCGGCTTCGCGTGGCCCACCGCCACACCGGGGCCCGGCTCGCCGGCCGCCAAAGCGGCCAGCCCGTCCATCAGCGCGGCGCGGTCGCCGCCCACCAGCACCGCCCGATGCTCGAACACCGAGCGCGTCGCCGCCAATGACCACCCCACGTCCGCCGCGGCGAGGTCCGGGTGCTCGCTGAGGTGCGCCAGCAACCGCTGCGCCTGGTTGACCAGGGCCCGCTCGGAGCGGCCCGACAATGCCCACACCGTTACCGGCTCGTCGCGCTCGGCCACCGCGGTTTCCGGTCGCATCGGGGGTTGCTCCACGATGACATGCGCGTTGGTGCCGCCCATGCCGAACGACGACACCCCCGCCCGCCGCGGACCGTCCGGCTCCGGCCACGGCTCCAGCGTGGTGTTCACTTGCAAGCCATAGCTTTTCACGTCGATTTCGGGATTCGGGCTGGCATAGTGCAGGCTGGGCGGGATCGTGGAGTTCTCGATCGCCAGTACCGCCTTCAGCAGGCCGGCGATCCCCGCGGCGGCGCCGGCGTGGCCGATGTTGGTCTTCACCGATCCCACGCGCACCGGGCGATGCCGGCGCCCGGCGAAGATCTCGCCCAGCGCCCTCGCCTCGACGGGGTCGCCGATTCTGGTGCCCGTGCCGTGCGCCTCGACGTAGTCGATGTCGCGACTGTCCAGGCCGGCGTCGGCCATTGCGCGCCGGATGACGTCGGCCTCACCGGTGGCCGACGGCGCCGTCTGGCCCCCGCCGCTGTGCCCGGCATTGCCGACCGCGCTTCCCCGGATGACGGCGTGGATGCGGTCACCGTCGGCAACCGCGGCGGGCAGGGGCTTGAGCAGCACCAGGCCACCGCCTTCGCCCCGCACGTAACCGTCCGCGCGTCGATCGAACGCATAAGTGTGACCCGAGGCCGACAGCGCGCCGAATTGCCGTTCCAGCAGCGCAGTTTCGTCGGCGAGGTTGAGGTGGACTCCCCCGGCGATCGCCAGCGGCGACTGGCCGGCGCGCAGGCTTTCGCACGCGAGGTGCACCGCGACCAGCGAAGACGATTGACCGGAATCGACGGTCATGCTGGGTCCGTGCAGCCCGAAGGCGTAGGAGATCCGGTTGGCGATCATGCCCCGGCTGATGCCGGCGAACGAGTGATGATCCAGGTTGTCCGCGACGTCGCGAAACGTCAGGACGGCGTAATCGTCGGACATCGCTCCCAGGTACACCGAAACCTGTTGCCCGCGAATCGCTTCCGGCACCACGGAGGCGTCTTCGAACACTTCCCACGCCAGTTCGAGCGCCAAGCGTTGCCGCGGGTCCATCGCACCGGCCTCGCGTGGCGACAGATTGAAGAAGTCCGCGTCGAACTCCGCGCTGGCATCGGGGAACTGGGTGGCTTCTCCCCCGTCGCGGATGAGCCGCCAGAATTCGCCCGGGCTCGCGGCGCCGGGAAACCTGCAAGCGAGCCCGATGATCGCGACGTCGGTCATGCTAGGGGCCGAGTTCGTCGTCGAGGATGGCGAAGAGCTGGCTTTCGGTGGCGGTGTTGATGTCGTCGTCGAAGGTCTCGTCGGGGTATTCGGGGTATACGGGGTAGGCGCTCGGCGGCGGGCCGGTCAGCGTGCTCAGCAGGTTCTGCAGGCGGGTGACGAGCTGGGTTTTGTCGTCGGGGTTCCAGTCGGGCTGGTCGATCAGCGCCTGCAGTTCGCGGGCGACGTCGTTGAAGCGAGCCAGACGATCGGGCGCGCCGCCGCCGGTGGTTGCCGAGGCCAGTTGGGTGTCGAGGTGTTCGGCCAGGGCGGCCGGCGTGGGGTGATCGAAGATCAGCGTGGGCGAAAGCGTCAGCCCGGTGGCGATTTTGAGCCGGTTGCGCAGTTCTACGGCGGTCAGCGAATCGAAACCGAGGTCACCGAAGGCGTCCTCGGCGTTGACGTCCGCGGCGCTGTGACCCAACACGGTGGCGGCGTTGCTGCAGACCAGCTCCGCCAACTCGCGCTGCCGCTGCTCGGGGGTCAGGCCCTGCAGCCGCGCCCGCAGGCCCGTCATCGACACCATGTCGGTGTGGTCGAGGACCCGCCGGGTGGGACGAGTGGCCAACTCGCGCAACAGGGGCGGTAACGCGGCGCCGTTGCGCGCGAGCGCGCCCGTGTCGAGGCGGGTGGCCACCACCACCGCCTGCTCACCGGTCAGGGCGGCATCGAACAGCCCGAGGGCGTCCCGGGTGGGCAGCGCGGCCAGCCCGACCCGGCTCATCCTGGCCTTGTCGCGATCACCGAGGTGTTGGGTCATCGTCGAGGCGTCCTCCCACATTCCCCAGGCCATCGACAGGCCGGGCAGCCCGCGAGCGTGGCGGTACGCCGCCAAACCGTCGAGGAAACTGTTGGCCGCCGCGTAGTTGCCCTGGCCCGGCGCGCCCACGATTCCCGCCATCGACGAAAACACCACGAACGCCGACAGATCCATATCCCGGGTCAACTCATGCAGATTCCAGGCCCCGTCGACTTTGGAGCGCAGCACCGTGTCGATGCGCTCCGGTGTCAACCAGCCGATCACCGCGTCGTCCAGCACCCCCGCCGCGTGGAACACCCCGCGCAGCGGGTAGCGGGCCGGCACCTGCGCCAACAAGTTCGCGACGGCGTCCCGATCGCCGACATCGCAGGCGAGCACCGAGACCGTCGCCCCCGCCTCGCCCAACTCGGCCACCAGTTCGGCCACCCCGTCGGCCCGCTCACCGCCGCGGCTGACCAGCATCACGTGGGGCACCCCATACCGGGCCACCAGGTGGCGCGCCAGCGCCGAACCCGCCATGCCCGTCCCGCCGGTGATCAACGCCGTCCCCCCGGCCAGCCCGGCGGGCCCGCCGGGCATGGTCAGCACCACCTTGCCGATGTGGCGGGCCTGGCTGACGAACCGGTAGGCCTCCGCGGCGCAACGCACGTCGAACGCCTTGACCGGCAGCGGCGCCAGCACGCCGGCGGAAAACAGCGCCATCAGGTCGCCGAACATCTCCGCGATGCGGTCCGGGCCGGCCTCCATCAGATCGAACGCCCGATACCCCACCCCGGGATGATCCCGGGCGACGGCGTCGGGGTCACGCAGGTCGGTCTTGCCCATCTCGATGAAGCACCCGCCGGGGCCCAGCAAGCGCAGTGACGCATCGGTGAAGTCGCCGGCCAGGGAATTGAGCACCACATCGACCCCATGACCGTCGGTGCCGGAGGAGAATTTCTTCTCGAACTCCAGCGTCCGCGAATCGGCGATGTGTTGATCGTCTAACCCCATGGCGCGCAAGGTATCCCACTTGCCACGGCTGGCGGTTGCGAAGACCTCCGCGCCCCAGTGCCGGGCCAGCTGCACCGCCGCCATGCCCACCCCGCCGGCCGCGGCGTGCACCAACACCCGCTGCCCGGCGCGCAGCCCGGCCAGCACCGACAACCCGTAGTACGCCGTCAAAAACACCACCGGCACGCCCGCGGCCTGCACCAGCGACCAACCCTGCGGCACGCGGACCACCAACCGCCGGTCCACCACGGCCTCCGAACCCGTCAGGCCCAATATCCCCAGCACCGTGTCACCGACGGCCAACTCCGTCACGCCGGGGCCGACCTCGGTCACCAGCCCCGCGCCCTCGGCGCCCAACTGTGCGGCGCCGGGATACATGCCCAAGGCCACCAACACATCACGGAAGTTCACCCCGGCCGCGGCCACCGCCACCCGCACCTGACCGGCGGCCAGTTCCACCTGCGGGCACGACTGCACCGCCAGATTCTCCAGCGTCCCGCCTTCGCCGGCGGCCAGCCGCCACGCGGCAGGGGGATCCGGCAACCGCAACAGCGGGCGCGCGCTCACCGGTTTCAGCCGGGCCTGGTGGGCCACGCCGCCGCGCACCACCACTTGCGGTTCACCGCAACCGATTACCGCTTCCAGGTCCAGGGATCCATCGGAATCGACCAGCACGATGCGGCCTGGGTGCTCGGCCTGTGCGGATCGGACCAGGCCCCACACCGCCGCGCCGGCCAGATCGGGGGACTCCTCGCCGGCCAACCCCACCGCCCCACGGGTCAGCACCACCAACACCCCGGCCTCGGCGCCGGTCAACCAGGACTGCAACCTGCCGAGTGCCGCGTGGGTGGCGGCGTACACCGACGCGACACCGCCGCCGGCGGCCGGCGGCTCCCACACCACCACCTCGCCACCAACGTCGTTGCCCGGCAACGATGCCGGCGACCACACCACCTCCAACAGCTCGCCACCACCGGGACGAGCCGCCGACAACTGTTCGGCCGACACCGGACGCGTGATCAGCTCCCGCACCGACAACACCGGCAGCCCCGACGGGTCGGCCAGCTCCACCGCCACCGCACCGGTACCGACGGGCGCCAACCGCACCCGGACACGCGAGGCCCCCGCCGCATACAGGCACACCCCTTGCCAGGAGAACGGCAAAACAGCCTCGGCTCGTTCGTCAGCCACCCCCAGCGCGTGCAACGCCGCGTCCAACAGCACCGGGTGGATCCCGAAGCCGCTCGGCGCGCCCGCGTGCTGCGGCAACTCGACCTCGGCGAAGATCTCGGCTTCCCGCCGCCACACCGCACGCAGTCCCCGAAACGCCGGGCCATACCCGTAACCACGCCCCGCCAGCCCGTCATAGGCGCCGGTCACGTCGACCGGCACCGAGCCCACGGGCGGCCACACCGACAGGTCGGCGCCCGGCGCGGCCGGGGCGGCGCTCAACGCGCCCTGGGCGTGCAGCACCCATCCCGACTCCGAGTGGGCGCCACGCGAATACACCGCGACCGCGCGGGAACCGTCCTCGCCCGCGGCATCCACCACCACCTGAATTTGCACCACGCCCGCCGCCGGCAGCAGCAGCGGCGCCGACAAGGTCAACTCCTCGATCACCGGGCAGCCGACCTCGTCACCGGCCCGCAGCACCAGCTCCACGAAGCCCGCCCCGGGGAACAGCACGGTCCCGGCCACCGCGTGGTCGGCCAACCAGGGCTGCGCGGCCGTCGAGAGTCGGCCGGTCAACACCACCCCACCGGAGTCGGGGCGCTCCACGACCGCCCCCAGCAGCGCATGCTCGGCGCCGACCAGGCCCACGCTGCCCACGTCCCGGGAGCCCACCGACTCGGCCGGCAACCAAAACCGTCGCCGCACAAAGGCATACGTTGGCAACTCCACGTGCCGGACGTTCAGGCCGGCAAACCCCGCGGGCCAGTCCACGCCGACACCGATGGCGAACAACCGCCCGGCCGCGGTCAGCAGCGACGCCACTTCGGGGCGGTCCTTGGGCATGGTCACCACCGAGGTCGCCCCCTCGACGGTCAGGGACTGTTCCACCGCGGCCGTCAGCGCCCCGCCCGGGCCGACCTCCACAAACACATCGGCGCCCAGCGACTCGGCCGAGCGCACACCGTCGACGAAACGCACCGGCTGGCGCACATGCTCGAGCCAGTACTCGGGCGACCCATACCCGGGCTCGGCCACTTGCCCGGACAGGTTGGAAATCAAGGCGATCCGCGGTTCGCTCGCGGTGACGCCGGCCAGTACCGCAGCGAAGTCCTCGAGCATGGGTTCCATCAGCGCGGAATGAAACGCGTGCGAAACCGCCAGCCGATGCACCCGGTGACCGCCGTCCGCCAACCGATCCGCCACCGCATCCACCGCGGCCTGCGCACCGGAAAGGACCACCGCATCGGGGCCGTTGACCGCCGCGATGCTGACGCCTTCGGTCAGCAACGGGGTCACCTCGGCCGCGCTGGCGGCCACCGCCACCATGACTCCACCGCCCGGCAGCCGAGCCATCAACGCGGCCCGGGCCGCCACGATCTTCGCCGCATCGGGTAGCGACAACACGCCGGCCACGCAGGCGGCGGCGATCTCCCCCACCGAATGGCCCATCACCACATCCGGTGTCACACCCCAGGATCGCCACAACGCCGCCGACGCGATCTCGACGGCGAACAACGCCGGCTGGGTGAACTCCGTGCTTTCCAACAAATCCGCGTCGGTGCCCCACATCACCTCACGCAATGGCAGCCGCAGATGGTCATCCAACGCCGCCACGACCTCGTCGAAAGCGTGGGCGAACACCGGAAAGCGTGCGTACAGCTCCGCGCCCATTCCCAACCGCTGCGAACCCTGTCCGGGAAACGCGAACACGCACTTGCCCACCGACCGCGCACGCCCGACCACCGCCGCCGCCGAACCGGGCTCCCCGGAGGCCACTTCGGCCAGTCCCGTCGTCAGGGCCTCGCGATCGCGGCCCACCAGCACCGCGCGGTGTTCGAAGATGGCGCGGGTGGTCGCCAGGGACCAGGCCACGTCGGCGGTCCGCAGGCCTTCGTCGGCGTCAACGTGCGCCAGCAGGCGCCGCGCCTGACCGGCCAGCGCGGCGGCCGAGCGTGCCGATATCACCCACGCCACGACCGCAGCGCCGGAATCGAATTCGGCCACAACGCTTTCCGTCTCGAGGGGCGCCTGCTCCACGATCACGTGCGCGTTGGTCCCGCTGATCCCGAACGACGACACCGCCGCCCGTCGCAACCCGCCCCGGTCCGGCCAGGGCTGCGCCTCGGTCAGCAACGACACCGCCCCCGCCGACCAATCCACATGCGGCGACGGCTCATCCACGTGCAGCGTCTTCGGCATCACGCCGTGCCGCATCGCCTCGATCATCTTGATCACCCCGGCCACCCCCGCCGCCGCCGACGTGTGACCGATGTTGGATTTGATCGATCCCAGCCATAGGGGGCGGTCCGCCGGCCGGTCCTGCCCGTAGGTCGCCAACAGGGCCTGGGCCTCGATGGGATCGCCCAGCACGGTGCCGGTTCCGTGCCCCTCGACAATGTCCACTTCCGCCGCCGTCAAGCCGCCGTTGGCCAACGCCGCCCGGATCACCCGCTGCTGTGACGGCCCATTCGGTGCGGTCAAACCGTTGGAGGCGCCGTCCTGGTTCACCGCGGAAGCCCGCAGCACCGCCAGCACCGGATGCCCCAACCGGCGCGCGTCGGCCAGCCGCTCCAGCACCAGCACCCCCGCGCCTTCCGACCACGAAGTGCCGTCGGCGGCACCGGCGTACACCTTGCACCGGCCGTCGGGGGCCAGCGCGCGCTGCCGGCTGAATTCCACGAAGGCGGCGGGCGTGGCCATGACCGTGACGCCCCCGGCCAGCGCCAGATCGGATTCCCCGGAACGCAACGACTGCGCGGCCAGATGCATGGCCACCAACGACGACGAACACGCCGTGTCCACCGACACCGCCGGGCCTTCCAGCCCCAACACGTACGACACCCGGCCCGAGGCCACACTCAACGTCGAGCCGGTGAGGCCGTAGCCCTCCAGCTCGCCCTTGACCTCGCCGCCGTACCCGGCGTGGATGACCCCGGCGAACACCCCCGTCGCCGAACCCCGCAACGCGAGCGGGTCAATGCCCGCGCGTTCCAATGCTTCCCAGGAGATCTCCAGCAGCAGCCGTTGCTGGGGATCCATCGCCAGGGCCTCGCTGGGCCCGATGCCGAAGAACCCGGCGTCGAAGTCGCCCGCGTCCCGCAGGAAGCTGCCCTGCCGCGTGTACATCTTTCCGGCGGCATCGGGATCCGGGTCGTACAACCCCTCGACATCCCAGCCCCGATCGGCCGGAAAATCAGACACGGTGTCGCGGCCCTCGGTCACCAAGTCCCACAAGGCTTCCGGCGAATCAACTCCGCCCGCATAGCGGCACGCCATTCCCACCACCGCCACCGGTTCGGACAGCTTGCCCTCCAGCTCGGAGAGGCGCCGGCGGGTCCGCCTGAGATCCGCCGTCAGGCGTTTCAGGTAGTCGACGTGCTTCGTGGTGCTCGGCATGGCGACTCCTGGCGGGGTATCAGCGGCCGAGTTCTTCATCGAGGATCGCAAAGAGTTGACTTTCGTTGGCGGCATCGAGGTCGTCGTCGAGGTGTTCGTCGTCGGGGTGATCGTCAGGGGCGAAGGCGCCGAGCAGATTGCGGAGGCGGGCGCCGAGCGCCGCCCTGTCTTGGGCGTTCCAGTCCTGCCGCAGTAGCGCCTGAAGTTCGCCGGCGATGTCGTTGAAGCGGGCCATCGGATTCGGGCCCCCGTCGGTGGCCTCACCCGCCGCGTGGGTGGCCAGTTGCGTGTCGAGGTGTGCGCCCAGCAGCGCCGGCGTCGGGTAGTCGAAGATCAGTGTGGGAGGAAGGGTAAGCCCGGTCGCGGTTTTGAGCCGGTTGCGCAGTTCCACGGCGGTCAGCGAGTCAAAGCCGAGCTCCTGGAACGCGCGGGCGGCGTCGATGTCGGCGGGATTGGGCAGCCCCAACACGGTGGCGGCGTTGCCGCACACCAGGTCGACCAACTCGCGCAGCCGCGCCTCGGGGCTCAGGCCGTGCAGGCGCGCGGTCAGACCGGTCATCGAGGCCCGGGCATCGGTGTCGTCGACGACGCGCCGCGTGGGTCGGGAAACCAGCTCCCGCAACAGTGGCGGCAGCGCGGCGGTGTTGTCGGACAACGCGGCCCGATCCAGGCGGGCGGCGACCAGCACCGGACGATCGACCAGCAGTGCGGTATCGAACGATTCGCACGCCTGCTCGGTCGACAGTGGCGCCAGCCCCATCCGGCTCATCCGGGCTTTGTCGCGGTCGCCCAGGTGCGCCGTCATCGCCGACGCTTGTTCCCACAGCCCCCACGCCAGCGACACACCCGGAAGCCCACGGGAGCGCCGGTACTCGGCCAGTCCGTCCAGGAAACTGTTGGCCGCCGCGTAATTGGCCTGACCCGGTGTGCCCACGATGCCGGCCATCGACGAAAACACCACAAAAGCCGACAAATCCATATCCTGGGTCAGCTCGTGCAGATTCCAGGCACCATCGACCTTGGCCCGCAATACCGCATCCACCCGGTCCGGGGTCAACGTGGAGATCAGCCCGTCGTCGAGAATCCCGGCGGCATGGATCACGCCGCGCAGCGGATAGTCCGCCGGTAGCTGCGCCAGCATTGCCGCCACCGCGTCGCGGTCGGCGACATCGCAGGCCACCACCGACACCCGGGCGCCGGCGCCCTCCAGCCGCTCCACCAGCTCGGCGATTCCCGCGGCCTCCGCGCCGGCGCGGCTGACCAGCACCACATGGGCGACGCCGTAGCGGTCGACGAGGTGGCAAGCCAGCGCCGAGCCGGCCATCCCGGTGCCGCCGGTGATCACCACGCTGCTCCCGGCCAGCCCACCGCCGCACCCACTGAGCATCCGGCCGGGCCCATTGGGAACGGTGAGCACGATCTTGCCGATATGGCGGGCCTGGCTGACAAACCGGTACGCCGCCGCAGCGCACCGCACGTCAAAGGTTTTCAGCGGCAAGGGTCGCAGCACGCCGTTGGTCAGCAATCCCACTATCTCGGCCAGCATCGCCGCCGTGCGGTCCGGGCCGGCCTCCATCAGATCGAAGGCCCGATACTGCACGCCGCGATACCGCTCGGCAATGGCGTCGGGATCGCGGACGTCCGTCTTGCCCATCTCGATGAAACGCCCGCCGGGCACCAGTAGCCGCAACGACGCATCGGTGAAGTCGCCGGCCAGGGAATTGAGCACCACGTCGACCCCGGCGCCGCCGGTGGCCGCCAGGAACTTCTCCTCGAATTCCAGGGTCCGCGAATCGCCGATATGGTCATCGTCGAAACCCATCGCCCGCAACGTTTCCCACTTGCCGCGGCTCGCGGTGGCGAACACCTCCGCGCCCCAGGACCGCGCCAGCTGTACCGCGGCCATGCCCACCCCGCCGGTGGCGGTGTGCACCAGGACGCGCTCACCGGCGCGTACGCCCGCCAGCACCGACAACCCGTACAGCGCCGTCAAAAACACCACCGGCAGCCCCGCGGCCTCCGTCAGCGACCACCCTGCCGGCACCGGAATCACCACGCGTTCGTCCACCACCGCTTCGGAACCGACCACCCCCAGCAGTCCCATGACCGCATCGCCGACCGCCAGCCCGGTCACGCCCGGGCCCACCTCGACGACCACGCCGGCGCCTTCGGCCCCCAACTGACCGCCGCCGGGGTACATGCCCAACGCCACCAGCACATCCCGGAAATTCACCCCGACCGCGGCCACCGCGACCCGCACCTGACCGGCGGACAGGTCCACCCGCGGGCAGGGGCCGACCACCAGATCTTCCAGGGTGCCCCCGCTGCCGGGGGCCAACCGCCAGTCGCCCGACGGCAGCCGCAACACCGAACCCGTGCGGACCGGCCTGATCCGTGCCGCGTAGACCGCGCCGTCGCGGATCGCCAATTGCGGCTCGTCGCAGCCGATTATCGATTGCACATCCACGGACCCGTCGGAATCCACCAAGACGATTCGGCCCGGATGCTCGGCTTGCGCCGACCGCACCAGTCCCCACACCGCGGCGGCGGCCAAGTCCGAAACGTCCTCACCGGCGAGCGCGACCGCCCCGCGCGTCAGCACCACCGACATCCCGGTTCGCTCACCGCCCAGCCAGGATTGCAGGACGCCCAGGGCCTCGGTGGCGGCCGCGTGCACCGCCCGCACCACGTCCGGCCCGGACGTCTTCGGCTCCCACACCGCGGCCGCTTCGCCAATACCGGTGCCGTCCCGGGAGATCGGCGACCACTCCACCGCCAGCAAGCCCTCGGCGGGGGCCGTGGCCGCCGACAACTGCGCGGCCGACACCGGGCGCATCACCAGCGACCGCACCGACAACATCGGCAGCCCCG
Organism: uncultured Actinomycetota bacterium; assembly: GCA_963800315.1. Taxonomy (GTDB): domain Bacteria; phylum Actinomycetota; class Actinomycetes; order Mycobacteriales; family Mycobacteriaceae; genus Mycobacterium. The sequence goes on along the minus strand of CAWDAS010000013.1, from coordinate 146,388 downwards.
CCCCATCGGTGAGGTCCACCGACACCGCTCCGGCGCCCGCGGGCGCTATCCGCACCCGCGCCCGCGTCGCCCCGGCCGCGTGCAGCGCCACGCCCTGCCACGAGAACGGCAACACCGTCTGGGCCTGCGCACCCGCCTCTCCAGCGGCCACACCGATCGCCTGCAGCGCCGCGTCCAGCAGCACCGGATGCACCCCGAACCCGCCGGCCTGCACACCCGCGTCCTCCGGCACGGCAACCTCGGCGAAGATCTCGGCTCCCCGCCGCCACACCGCCTGCAGACCCTGGAACGCCCGACCGTACTGGTAGCCGCGCTCGGCCAGGCGCCCGTACGCGTCGGCCACGTCCAGTGCCGTCGCCCCCGCCGGCGGCCAGGCCGACAGATCCCCGGCCGGCGCCATCGACTCGGCGCGCAACAGGCCCTGGGCGTGCAGCACCCATTCCGAATCCGACTGGCCCCCAGCGGAATACACTGACAGTTCGCGACGCCCGGACTCGTCGGCCGCACCGACCACCAGCTGCAGCTGCACGCCGTCCGCGGCCGGCAGCACCAACGGCGCAGACAACGTCAGCTCCTCGAGCACCGGGCAGCCGACCTCATCGCCGGCGCGGATGGCCAACTCCACAAACCCCGCCCCCGGGAACAACACCGTGCCCGCCACCGCATGATCGGCCAGCCACGGTTGCGCCGCGGTCGACAACCGGCCCGTCAGCACCACCCCGCCCGAATCGGGGCGCTGCACCACCGCGCCCAACAGCCCGTGCCGGGCCGCTACCAGACCCAGGCTTGCCGCATCGCCGCGCCCCTCCGCGCCCGGCGTCAACCAAAAGCGTTGCCGCGCGAACCCGTACGTCGGCAGCTCGATGCGCCGGCCGCCGAACCCGTCAATCGCCGCCCGCCAGTCCACCGGCACGCCGGCCACGTGGGCCTGCCCCGCCGAGAGCCAAAACCGTTGCAAAGCACCGTCGTCGCGGCCCAACGAGGGAACGATGAACACGTCGTGTCCGACGGTGCGGTCACAGTCGGTCAGGGTCTCCTCGACGGCCGCGATCAACACCGGATGCGGGCTTGATTCGATGAACACCCGATACCCGGATTCGCACGCGCCGCGCACCGCCCGCTCGAATTGCACCGTCTGCCTGATGCTTCGATACCAGTAGTCGGCATCCAACTCCGCGGTGTTCATGCGCTCGCCGGTCACGGTGGAGAAAAAGGCGACCGAGGAAGAACGCGGCTCGATACCGGTCAGCGCGTCGGCGAGCGGTGCGCGGATCGCGTCGACCTGCCCGGAGTGGGATGCGTAGTCGACGTCGATCCTTCGGGCACGAACGTTGTCGGTCTCGCACCGCCGCATCAGCTCGGCGAGGGCGCCCACCTCGCCGGAGACCACCACGGCCGCAACGCCGTTGACGGCGGCGATGTTCAACCGGTCGCCCCAGCCGGCGATCAACTCCTGGGCCCGCGGCAGGCCGCAGGCCAACGAGACCATGCCGCCCGCGCCCGACAGCTGCACCAACAGCCGGCTGCGCAGCGCCACCACCCGGGCGGCGTCCTCCAGCGAGAGCGCTCCCGCCACGTAGGCGGCGGCGATCTCGCCCTGGGAATGGCCGATCACAGCATCGGGGACCACGCCCATCGAGCGCCACAGCTCGGCCAGCGACACCATGACCGCCCACAGCGCCGGCTGCACGACGTCGACGCGATCCAGCCCGGGTGCGCCCGGCACCCCGCAGATCACGTCGATCAACGACCACTCCACGTATTCGGCCAGCGCCTTGTCGCAGCGGCGCAGGTGCTCGGCGAATACCGGTGACGTGTCCAGCAATTGGGCTCCCATGCCTGCCCATTGCGAGCCCTGGCCGGGAAACACCAGCACCGTCTTGCCCACCGGCTGCGCCCGGCCCACGGCCGCGCCCGTGCCCGGCTCGCCGGCGGCCAGTTCGGCGAGGCCACCCAGGAGGCGCTCGCGGTCGGCACCCACCAGCACCGCCCGGTGCTCGAACAGCGACCGCGTCGACACCAGCGACCAGCCCACGTCGACCACGCGCAAATCCGGATTGGCACTCACGTGTGCCAGCAGCCGCGCCGCCTGGCCGGCCAGCGCGTCGGCCGATCGCGCCGACAGCACCCACGGCACCACCGCGTCATCGCCCGGCGCCGCAACGCTTTCCGTCTCCGGTGGGGCCTGCTCCACGATGACGTGCGCATTGGTGCCGCTGATTCCGAACGACGACACCCCCGCTCGGCGCGGCCGGTCCAGCTCCGGCCACGGGCGAGGGTCCGTCAACAGCGACACCGCGCCGGCCGACCAATCCACATGCGGTGTCGGCGCATCCACGTGCAGGGTCTGGGGCATCACCCCGTGCCGGATCGCCTGCACCATCTTGATCACCCCGCCGGCGCCCGCCGCGGCCGACGTGTGCCCCATGTTGGATTTGATCGACCCCAGCCACAGCGGCCGGCCTTCCGGCCGGTCCTGCCCGTACGTCGCTAAAAGCGCCTGGGCCTCGATGGGATCCCCGAGCGTGGTGCCGGTCCCATGTCCCTCCACCAGATCCACGTCGGCCGCGCCCAGCCGGGCGTTGGCCAGCGCGGCCCGAATCACCCGCTGCTGCGACGGCCCGTTGGGCGTCGCCAGCCCGTTCGAGGCGCCGTCCTGGTTCACCGCGGATCCGCGCAGCACCGCCAGCACCGGGTGACCCGACCGCCGCGCGTCGGCGAGCCGCTCCAGCACCAGCACGCCGACGCCTTCGGAAAACCCCGTGCCGTCGGCGGCACCGGCGTACGCCTTGCAGCGACCGTCGGCGGCCAGCGCGCGCTGCCGGCTGAACTCGATGAACATCGCCGGGGTCGCCATCACCGTCACGCCGCCGGCCAGCGCCAGGTCGCATTCGCCGGAGCGCAACGACTGCGCCGCCAGGTGAATGGCCACCAACGACGACGAACAGGCGGTGTCCACCGACACCGCCGGGCCCTCGAACCCCAACGAATACGCCACCCGGCCCGACGCCACGCTCAGCGTCGACCCGCGCAGCCCGTAGCGCTCCAGGTGTCCCGGCACCCGCCCCTGGCCCCCATAGGAGCCGTGGAAAATCCCGGCGAACACCCCCGTCGCCGAGCCGCGCAGCGCAAAAGGATCAATCCCGGCCCGCTCCAACGCCTCCCAGGACACCTCCAGCAGCAACCGCTGCTGCGGATCCGTCGCCAGCGCCTCGCTGGGGGCGATCCCGAAGAACGCGGCATCGAAGTCGGCGGCGTCGGCCAGGAAGCCGCCGCAGCGGGCATACGACTTGCCCACCGCGTCGGGATCGGAATCGAACAGCCCAGCCAGGTCCCAGCCGCGGTCCGCCGGGAAGTCGGAGACCACGTCGCGGCCGTCGGCCACCATCTCCCACAAGGCTTCCGGGGAATCCACGCCGCCCGGATACCGGCAGGCCATGCCCACCACCGCCACCGGCTCGGTGGACGCGGCCAGGTACTGGCGGTTCTCGCGTTTCAGCCGCTCGTTTTCCTTCAGCGATGCCCGGAGAGCCTTGACGAGCTCTTCCTGGTTGCCGTTCATCGGGCGCAGCCTCTCGTGTCACTCACTGCGGTACTTCCGCATCCGGACCGGCGGTAGCGGTGTGAAGACCAACGATCAATGCCAGCGCAGCAACACGAGTTCGGAACAGAATCCGGGACCCATCGCGAGCATCAGCCCGACGCTTTCGCTGGGCGGTGGTTTGGCGATGGTGTCCCGCAGCACATGCAGCACCGAAGCCGACGAGAGATTGCCGATCTCGCCGAGGGAACGCCAGGTCAGTTCGAGCGCCTGCGGCGACAGGTCGAGGCTCTCGGTGATGGCCTCGATGATCTTGGGACCACCGGGGTGGCTGACCCAGGCGCCGATGTCGGTGGTGCCCAGGCCGTGCGCGGACAGGAACGTGGTGACGTCCTGCTCGATGTTCTGCCTGACCACGGTCGCCAGGTCCTTCGACAGCACCAGCTCGAATCCGCCGGCGCCGACGTCATAGCCCATGGTGCGCAGCGAGTCGGGGTAGAGCTGGCTGCGCGAATCGAGGATGCTGGGTCCCGCGGCGGCAACCTGTTCGGCGCGCCGCTCGCCGACGGCCACCACCGCGCCGGCGCCGTCGGCGAACAGCGCACTGCCGACCAGACCGGGCAGCGATGGCTTGTAGCCGGGGTAGGTCAACGAGCACAGCTCGACCGAGACCAGGGCCGCGATGCCGTCCGGCGCGCCCCGCAGGTAGTCGTGCACGCGGGCCACGCCCGCCGCCCCCGCCACACAGCCCAGGCCGAACAGCGGCACCCGCCGCACGTCGTCGCGCAGCCCCAGCCGGGCGGCGATCCGGGCGTCCAGCGACGGGACCGCCAGACCGGTCACCGTGGTCGTGACCAGCACGTCCAGGTCCTGCGATCGCAGGCCCGCCTCGTCGAGCGCGCCGGAAAGCGCCTCGCAGCCCAGGTTCACGGCGTTGTCGATGAAGATGCGGTTCGCGACGCCGAAATCCGTCAGCGCGGGATACTGCTCGAGCGGCAGCACCAGGTGGCGGCTGTTGACCTTGGCGCTGGCGTGCAGCTGCCGAACGATGTCTTCGTAGCCCTCGAACTCCGGGATGCTGACGAAGAAGTCGGTGAGCTCTCGCTGGGAATAGCGGTGCGGTGGCAACGCACCGAACGCTCCGGCGATGACGCTCATTGCTCCCACCCCTTGGTAACGAAGATCGGGGCCGAATGGTTCGGCCGGATCGCTTTCAGCCGGAAGTTTAGTCGGCTTGCCACTGCCCGGCACAGAAACCAAAGTCCTCTCATCCGCCGCCCCGCAGCCGGTGCCCGAGCTCGGCAGCTTCGGCCAGGACGGCCTCGAGCTGCTCGGCGACCCGAATCGGCGCGGTGCCGCCGCGGGCATCGCGCGACGCCACCGACCCCTCGATCGTCAAAACCTCACGGACCTGCGGCGTCAACTCGGGGCTGATGGCGGCCAGCTCGTCGTTGGTCAGCTCGTCGAGCCCGACCTCGCGCTGCTCGGCGGCGCGCACGGCGGCCCCGGCGGCCTCGTGGGCGGACCGGAACGGCACGCCCTGCCGCACCAGCCATTCGGCGATATCGGTGGCCAGCGTGTAGCCGGCCGGCGCCAGCGCCGCCATCCGCTCGACATCGAAGCTCAGGCTGGCCACCAGCCCGGCCATCGCCGGCAGCACCAGCTCCAGCTGGGCCACCGAGTCGAACACCGGCTCCTTGTCTTCCTGCAGGTCACGGTTGTAGGCCAGCGGCTGGGCCTTCAGCGTCGCCAGCAGCCCGGCCAGGTTCCCGATCAGCCGCCCGGACTTGCCGCGGGCCAGCTCGGCGATGTCGGGGTTCTTCTTCTGCGGCATGATCGAGCTGCCGGTGGACCACGAGTCGTGCAGCCGGACATAACCGAATTCGGTCGAACTCCACAAAATGATGTCCTCGGCCAGCCGCGACAGGTCGACGGCGATCATGGCGAAGATGAACGCGGCCTCGGCGGCGAAATCGCGGGCGGCGGTGGCGTCGATGGAGTTGGCGGCGGCGGCCGGGAAACCCAGCTCCGCGGCGATCGCGTCCGGGTCGAGCCCCAGCGACGAGCCGGCCAGCGCTCCCGAGCCGTACGGCGACACCGCCGCGCGTTTGTCGAAGTCGACGATGCGGTCCACGTCGCGCAGCAGGGGGTGGGCGTGGGCCAGCAGGTGGTGGGCCAGCAGGACCGGCTGGGCGGATTGCAGGTGGGTTTTGCCGGGCATGACGGCCGTCGGGTGCGCGGCGGCCTGGTCGGCCAGCGCGGTCACGACGTCGAGCACCCCGGCGGCGACCCGTCGCACCGCGTCGCGCAGCCACATCCGGAACAGGGTGGCCACCTGGTCATTGCGCGAGCGTCCGGCCCTTAACCGCCCGCCGAGGTCGGGCCCGACCCGGTCGATCAGTCCGCGCTCCAGTGCCGCGTGCACGTCCTCATCGGTGAACAGCGGCGTGAAGCTGCCGTCGGCGACGTCCTCGGCGAGGCTGTCCAATCCGGCCAGCAGCCCGTCGCGTTGCTCCTCGGTCAGCAGCCCGGCCCGGAACAGGATCACGGTGTGGGCCCGCGAGGCGATGATGTCGTAGGGCGCCAGCACCCAGTCGAAATGGGTGGACTTGCTCAGCGCGGCCAGCGCGTCCGACGGCCCGTCGGCGAACCGGCCGCCCCACAGCGAGCCCTCGCGCGTGCTCACGGGTGCCTCACCTCACCGCAGGTCCCGGCGGGCGGCCAGCTTGGACGACAACCCGTGCACGTAGACGAAGCCCTTGGCGGCCGACTGGTCGAAGCTGTCGCCCTCGTCGTAGGTGGCCAGGTTGAAGTCGTACAGCGATTCGTCGCTGCGCCGGCCGTTGACCGCGATGTGGCCGCCGTGCAACACCATCCGGATCTCCCCCGACACGTGTTCCTGAGTCTTGGCGACGAAACTTTCCAGCGCGGTCTTCAGCGGCGAGTACCACAGCCCGTCGTAGACCAGCTCGGCCCAGCGCTGGTCGGTCTGCCGCTTGAACCGGCCCAGCTCCCGCTCCAGGGTGACGTGTTCGAGTTCGGCGTGGGCGGTGATCAGCACCATCGCGCCCGGCGCCTCGTAGATCTCCCGGCTCTTGATGCCCACCAGCCGGTCCTCGACGACGTCGAGGCGCCCGACCCCCTGCGCGCCGGCCCGGCGGTTGAGTTCCTCGATGGCGCCCAGCATCGACACCGGACTGCCGTCGATGGACACCGGGACACCGCGCTCGAACCCGACGATGACCTCGTCGGGGGTGCTCCAGTTCAGGGTGGGGTCCTCGGTGTAGGCGTAGATGTCCTTGGTGGGGGCGTTCCACAGGTGTTCCAGGAAGCCGGTTTCCACCGCGCGGCCCCACACGTTCTGGTCGATGGAGAACGGCGAGCGTTTGGTGACGTTGATCGGGATGCCGTTCTCCTCGGCGAACGCGATCGCCTTCTCCCGCGTCCAGGCGTAGTCGCGGACCGGGGCCAGCACCTCGCAGATCCGGTGCCAGCGACGCGAAGCCGACCTCGAACCGGACCTGGTCGTTGCCCTTGCCGGTGCAGCCGTGCGCGACGATGCCGCCGCCGTGCTCGCGGGCGGCCGCCACCAGGTGCTTGGCGATCAGCGGCCGGCTGATCGCCGACACCAGCGGGTAGCGGTCCATGTACAGCGCGTTGTTCAACACGGTCGGCAGGCAGTAGCCCTCGGCGAACTCGTCGCGGGCGTCGACCACGACGGCTTCCACGGCGCCGCAGTCCAGTGCCCGCTGGCGGATGACCTCCATGTCTTCGCCGCCCTGGCCGAGGTCGATCGCCACCGCCACCACCTCGCGGCCGGTCTCCTTGCCGATCCAGCTGATCGCCACCGAGGTGTCCAGACCGCCGGAATACGCCAGGATGACGCGTTCTGACATCAACCAACCTCCTTACGTTCGGTGAGGCGTTCGAGAGCGCCGGCCAGCTCGGCGCCGGTCATCGGCTCTCGGGCGGCCACGAAGACGGTGTCATCGCCGGCGATGGTGCCGACGACGTACGGTAGCGCCGCCCGATCGATGGCGCTGGCCAAATAGTCGGCGGCGCCGGGCGGCGTGCGCAGCACGGCGAGGTTGGCGCTGGCGTCGGCGGAGACCAGCAGCTCGCTCAGCAGCCGGGACAGCCGGGTGGTGCCGCCGGACACCCCGCGCACCGGGCTGCCGTCCTCGGGAACGATGTAGACGCCGACGCCGCCGTCGGCGCCGCGCAGCTTCACCGCGCCCAGCTCCTCGAGGTCTCGCGACAGCGTGGCCTGGGTGACGTCGATGCCCTCGCCGGCCAGCCGCGCGGCCAGCTCGCTTTGGCTGCGCACCGATGCCGACGACAGGATCGCCACGATGCGGGCTTGCCGCCCGGCCCGGGTGGTCTCGGCCGTCGCCTTCGATCGGGTCATGAGCGCTGCTCCAGCAGCCACACCAGCAGCGCCTTCTGGGCGTGCAGCCGGTTCTCGGCCTCGTCCCACACCGCGCTGGCCGGCCCGTCCATCACCTCGTCGGTGATCTCGTCGCCGCGATGGGCCGGAAGGCAATGCAGCACGATCGCCTCCGGGTCCGCCCAGCCCGAGCAGTTGCGCGTTGACCTGGAACGGCCGGAACGGCCCGACCCGGTCCAGCCCGTCGGCCTCCTGGCCCATCGACGTCCAGGTGTCGGTGACCAGCACGTCGGCGCCCTCGGCGGCGGCACGGGCGTCGGCGGTCACGCTGACCGAGGCGCCGGTGTCCGCGGCCCGCTGCCCGGCCGCCGCGAGGACGGTCGGGTCGGGCGCGAAGCCCTCGGGGGCGGCGACGGTGACGTGCATGCCGGCGGTGACGCCGCCGAGCATCAGCGAATGGGCCATGTTGTTGGCGCCGTCGCCGAAGTAGGACAGCCGCAGGCCGTTCAGCGCGCCCTTGCGTTCGGCGATGGTCTGCAGATCGGCCAGCACCTGGCAGGGATGGAACTCGTCGGAGAGCGCGTTGACCACCGGCACCGTCGCGGTCGAGGCCATCGCCTCCAGCCGGTCCTGCCCGAACGTGCGCCACACGATCGCTTCGACGTAGCGGGACAACACTTGTGCGGTGTCCTGCAGCGTCTCGTCGCGGCCCAGCTGGGTGACGTGGCTGTCGACGACGACGGCGTGCCCGCCGAGCTGGGCGATGCCCAGCTCGAACGAGAACCGGGTGCGGGTGGAGTTCTTGTCGAAGATGACGGCGACGCCGCGCGGGCCCTCCAGCGGGCGACAGCGCAGCGGGTCCTTCTTCAATTCGGCGGCCAGCTGCAGGATTTCGGCCTGCTCGTGCGGCGACAGGTCGTCGTCCCGCAGAAAATGCTTAATCACACCGCGCTCCCAACGCTGTCGAGGATCGCCGGCAGGGCGGCGATGAAGCCGTCGAGCTGGGCCTCGGTGATGATCAGCGGCGGCGCCAGCCGGATGACGTCGGGTGCGGCGGCGTTGATCAGGAATCCGGCGTCCCGCGCGGCCGCCTCGGCGTCCTTGGCCCGCGGCGCGGTGAGCACGATGCCCCACAGCAATCCGCGGCCGCGGACGTGGTCGATCAGCGGGTGGCCCAGCGACTCGATGCCCTGGCGTACCGACTTGCCCAGCACCTCGGCATGCCCGACCAGGTCGTCGGCCGCCAGCACGCGCAACACCGCCAGCGCCGCGGCGGTGCAGATCGGGTTGCCGCCGAAGGTGCTGCCGTGCAGGCCGGGCGTCAGCAGTTCGGCGGCCGGCCCGACGGCCAGGCACGCGCCGATGGGCAGTCCGCCGCCGAGACCCTTGGCCATCGTCACGACGTCGGGCGTGATGCCGTCGTGCTGGTGGGCGAAAAAGGCGCCGGTGCGGCCCATTCCGGTCTGCACCTCGTCGAGCACCAGCAGGGCGCCGTGCCGCGCGGTGATGTCGCGCGCGGCGGCCAGATACCCTTCGGGCGGGACGACGACGCCGCCCTCCCCCATGATCGGTTCGAGGAACACCGCGGCGGTGTCGTCGCCGACCGCGGCGGCCAGCGCGTCGGCGTCGCCGTACGGCACGTGGGTGACGTCGCCGGGCAGCGGGGCGAACGGCGCCTGCTTGCTCGGCTGACCGGTCAGCGCCAGCGATCCCATCGTGCGACCGTGGAAACCGCCTTGCGCGGCAACGAGTTTCGTGCGCCCGGTGAGCCGGGACAGCTTGAACGCCAGCTCGTTGGCCTCGGTGCCGGAGTTGCAGAAGAACACCCGGGCCGGCGCCGCATTTTTTCCAGGCCCGAGCAGCCCAACCAGTTCCTCGGCCAGCGCGACGCCGGGCTCGGTGGCGTACAGGTTGGAGGTGTGGCCCAGCGTCGCCATCTGGTGGGTGACGGCCTCGATGATCGCGGGGTGGCGATGGCCCAGGACGTTGACCGCGATGCCGCCGAGCAGGTCCAGGTAGGTCTTGCCGTCCACGTCGGTGACCACGGCGCCGTCACCGCTGGCCAGCGCGACGCGGCGGGGTGCCGTAGTTGTGCATCATCACGGCGTCCCAGCGGTGCCGCAGCTCGTCGGCGCGCGTCTTAATCAACGGTGCCGCTCCTCTTCATCGCTGCGTCCCCCGCGGGCGGGTGGGGGTACCTCCCACTCGTGGGGGCGTGCCCCCACTGCATCGTCGCCGTCACGCGCTCACCACCTTGGTGCCGGTACCCGCATCGGTGAACAGCTCCACCAGCACGCAATGGTTGACCCGCCCGTCGATGATGTGCGCGCTGGGCACGCCGCCGGTGACGGCCCGCAGACACGCCTCGACCTTGGGGATCATGCCCTCCTCCAACGCGGGCAGCAGTTGCGCCAGCGTGGCGGTGTCGATTTCGCTGACCAGCGATTCCCGGTCCGGCCACCGCGTGTACAGGCCCTCGACGTCGGTGAGCATCAACAGTTTTTCGGCGCCCAGCGCCTCGGCCAGCGCCGCCGCGGCCGTGTCGGAGTTGATGTTGTGCACCACCCCGTCGTCGTCGGGGGCCAGCGTCGACACCACCGGAATGCGGCGCGCCGCAACCAGGTCCAGCAGCGCCGCGGTGTTGACGTGCGCGACGTCCCCGACCAGGCCGATGTCGGTGGCCACGCCGTCGACGTTGACGCTGCGCCGGATGGCGGTGAAAAGCTGGGCGTCCTCGCCGGTCACGCCGACGGCGTAGGGTCCGTGCGCGTTGATGAGGTTGACCAGTTCGCGGCCCACCTGTCCGAACAGCACCATGCGCGCCACGTCGAGCACCTCCGGCGTGGTGACGCGGAAGCCGCCCTTGAAGTCGCCCGCGATGCCGAGCCGCCGCAGCATGGACGTGATTTGCGGGCCGCCGCCGTGCACGACGACGGGATGGATGCCGCAGTTGCGCAGGAACGCCATGTCGGCGGCGAAGGCGTGCTTGAGCGTGTCGTCGGTCATGGCGTTGCCGCCGTACTTGACCACGACGATCTTGCCGTGCAACTGCTTGAGCCAGGGCAGGGCCTCGGCCAGCACCTGGGCTTTGACTGCGGTGGGCAGCGCGTCGACGTTGACGGTCATGAGCTGTAGGCCGAGTTCTCTTCGACGTAGCCGTGCGACAGGTCGGTGGTCCGCACGGCGGCGGAGGCGTCGCCCATCCGGAGGTCGACGGTGATGTCGATGTCGGCCGCCGACAGGTCCACCTGCCGGGCGCCGGCGGCCCCGACTCCGTCGATGCACACCGGGAACCCGTTGAACGACACCGTGATTCGGTCGGGATCGAGGGCGATTGGCGCCATCCCGACGGCCGCGAGCACCCGCCCCCAGTTGGGGTCCGAGCCGAATACCGCGGTCTTGACCAGGCTGTCGCGGGCGATCACCCGGGCGGCGACCAGCGCGTCGTCCTCGCAGCTGGCTCCGGTCACGGTCACGGTGACGCGTTTGGTGACGCCCTCGGCGTCGGCCTGCAGCTGTGCGCACAGGTCGTCGCACACCGACAGCACCGCCTCGTCGAGATCGGCTTGCGGCGGGGCGATTCCGCTGGCCCCCGACGCCAGCAGCAGCACGGTGTCGTTGGTGGAGCAGCTGCCGTCGATGTCGAGCCGGTCGAAGGTGCGCGCGGCGGCGTGGCGCAGCGCGCGGTCCAGAGCCGCCGGATCGGCGGCCGCGTCGGTGGTGAGCACGCAGAGCATGGTGGCCAGCGACGGCGCCAGCATGCCCGCGCCCTTGGCCATGCCGCCCACCGTCCAGTTGTTCGGATGGTGCAGCGCAACCTGTTTGGGCACGGTGTCGGTGGTCATGATGGCCTGGGCCGCCTCGTCCCCGCCGGACAGGCCGCCGGCCATTTCCTGCACGATGGCGCGCACCCCGGCGAGGACCTTGTCCATCGGCAACCGGTCACCGATCAGCCCGGTGGAGCAGACGGCGACCTCGATGGCCCCGGTTTCGGTGCCCCAGTCCGACAGCGCGGCGGCGACGGCCTCGGCGGTGGCGTGGGTGTCCTGGAAACCGCCCGGCCCGGTGCAGGCGTTGGCGCCGCCGGAGTTCAGGATGACCGCGCGCAGCTGCCCGGTGGTCAGCACCTGCTGCGTCCAGCGCACCGGCGCGGCCTTGACCTTGTTGCGGGTGAACACCGCCGGCGGCCGCGTAGTCGGGGCCTTCGTTGAAGACCAGGGCGAGGTCGCGGGCCCCGGAGGCCTTGATGCCGGCGGCGATTCCGGCGGCCCGGAAGCCCGCCGGGGCGGTGATGCCCTGCTCGCGCAGCAGCCGCTCCGCCGCGGTCTGGGTCATGGCGCCACCCCGACCACCGAAAGGCCTTCCGTTTCCGGCCAGCCCAGCGCCAGGTTCATCGACTGCACCGCGGCGCCGCCGGTGCCCTTGACCAGGTTGTCGATCGCGGCGATCGCCACGAACGTCGCTGCGGCCTCGTCCACCGCGACGGCGAGATGCGCCGCGTTGCTGCCGATCACCGATCCGGTGCGGGGCAGCTGCCCCTCGGGCAGTCAGGTAGATGAAAGGCTCGTCGTCGTAGGCCTTTTCGTAGGCCGCCCGCAGCTGCGATAGCGGCGCCTGAGTGCGCGCGGTGCAGGTGGCCAGGATGCCGCGGGACGTCGGGATCAGCACCGGGGTGAACGACACCGTGACGTCGCGGTCGGCCACGGCCGAAAGGCCCTGGGCGATCTCGGGGGTGTGCCGGTGGGCGCCCGCGATGTTGTAGGCCCGCGCGGAGCCGATGACCTCCGAGCCCAGCAGGTCGGTCTTGGCCGCGCGGCCCGCGCCGGAGGTGCCGCTGACGGCGACCACGGTGACGGCGGGCTCGACAGGTCCTCGGCCACCGCGGGCAGCAGCGCCAGCAGCGCCGCGGTCGGGTAGCAGCCCGGGACCGCGATGCGCCGCGCGCCCCGCAGCCGCTCGCGCGCGCCGGGCAGTTCCGGCAGCCCGTAAGGCCAGCTGCCGGCGTGCGCGGATCCGTAGAACCGCTCCCAGGCGGCGGCGTCGGTGAGCCGGAAGTCGGCGCCGCAGTCGATGATCAGGGTTTCGGAACCGAGCTGCTCGGCCAGTGCGGCCGAATGGCCGTGCGGCAGGCCAAGGAACACCACGTCATGGCCCGTGAGCGCATCCAGCTCGGTGGGTTCGAGCACGCGCTGGGCCAGTGGCGTCAAGTGCGGATGGTGCTCTGCGAGCGTGCTGCCGGCGCTGGCCGCCGCGGTCAGCGCACCGATGGTGAGCCGGCCATCCGCGTAGGCCGGATGCCCGAGCAGTAGCCGGAGAATCTCACCGCCCGCGTAGCCGCTGGCACCGGCAACCGCCACTTTCAACGCGTCGGCCATTTCGCCGATTCTGCATGGTTATGCAGTACATTGCAAATTCATTCTAGGTGCGCAGTTCAGCGCCGACCGCCTCGGCGGCGCGCCGCACCGCGGCATCGCGGGCCGCGCTGGCGTCGTCCTCGGTCAACGTGCGATCCGGCGCCCGGAACCGCAGGGCGAAGGTCAGCGATTTGCGGTCCTCGCCGATCTGCGGACCGGTGAACACGTCGAACAACTGGAGGTCTTCCAGCAGTTCGCCGGCGCCCTCCCGGACGGCGTCGGCCACCGCCTGAGCCGGCACGTCCGCGGCGACCACCAGGCTGACGTCCTGGAACACCGCCGGAAACGGCGACACCCGGGGCGCGGGCAACGCCTCGCCGAGGGGGATCGCGTCCAGGTTGAGCTCGACGGCGCAGGTGCCCTTGGGCAGGCCGGCGCGCTCGATCACGGCCGGATGCAGCTGCCCCGCGTGACCGACGGCCGTTTCCCCGACGAGGACTTCGGCGCACCGGCCCGGATGCCAGGGCAGGTACCGGGCCGCCCGGAGCCGCACGTCGACCCCGCTGGCGCGGGCGATGATCCGCACCGCCTCGAACGCGTCGGCGGCTTCGACCCGCCGGCCGGGGCCCCACGGTCCGCGTTGCTCGCGCAGGCCGGCCAGCACCGCGGCGACGTGCTGGGGTTGCCGTGGCAACGACGCGTCCAGCAGGGCGATCTCGGTATCGGTCGGCCGCCGGTGCACCGGGATGGGCCGCACGCCGCGAGTCTCCTCGGTCGGCTGGACCACCTGTGCCAGGGCATACAGCGCGATGTCGACGAGGCCGCGAGACGCGTTGCGCACCAACGCTTCCAGCAAGGCGGGCAGCAGCGTGGTGGCCAGCTGCGGGCGGTCGGCCTCCAGCGGGTTCAGCACGTGCGTCGTCGTGCGTCGCGGGTCCTCGGCCGGCAGCCCCCAGGTGTCGAACACGCCCGCCGGCAAAAACGGCGTCGGCAGGATCTCGACGTATCCGGACTGGGCCAGCGACTTGCCGATGGCGCGGCGACGCTTTTGCACCGCGGTCAGCCCCCGGCCCGCCGGGGCCGAGGGCAGCACCGACGGGATGACCTCCAGCCCCTCCAGCCGCAGCACCTCCTCGACGAGGTCGGCGGGCTGCAGCAGATCGGGTCGCCAGCTCGGTGGCGTCACGGTCAACGTGCCGCCCTCGCTCCACCACGGTCGCCCCGATCTGGGACAGCCGCGTGGCGGTGGTGCCCGGGGCGTATCCCACCCCGGCGACGCGGTCGGGCAGATCGGCGGCGATCCGGATCGGCGACCCAGCCCAATCGGCGACCGAGTTGCCGACTGGCGGATCACCCCGCCAGTCGGTGAGGGCCTCCGACACCGCTCCCCCGGCGATGTCGGCGAGCAGCGTGGCACACCGGTCCAGCGCGGCCACCGAGATGGCCGGGTCGACGCCCCGCTCGTAGCGGCGGGCGGCCTCGCTGGGCAGGTGCAGCCTGCGCTGGGTGCGGGACACCGCGGCGGGGTCCCACACCGCGGCCTCGAGCAGCACGTCGGTGGAATCGGCGCGGACTTCGGTGCTGGCCGCGCCCATCACCCCGCCGATCGCCGCGGTGGCCACGGCATCGGTGATGAGCACGTCGGCGGGATCGAGCCGGCGTTCGATGTCGTCGAGGGTGACGACGGTTTCGCCGGGCCGGGCGAAGCGCACGTCGAAGCCCCCGCTGATGCGGCCGCAGTCGTGGGCATGCATGGGGTGGCCGAGTTCGAGCATCACGTAGTTGGTCACGTCCACGGCCGGGGAGGTCGCGCGGATGCCCGACAACAGCAGCCGTCGCTGCAGCCACCACGGTGACACGGCGGTGGGGTCGATCCCGGTGACCGGGCGCAGCGCGAACCGGCGAACGCCGGTGTCGGGCTGCACGGTCAGGGGCCAGGCCTCACCGGCGGCGGGCAGCGGCTTGATGTCGGCCGGGTCGACGAAGTCCAGGCCGTAGGCGCACGCGACCTCGCGGGCCAGGCCGCGCACCGACATGCAGTACCCCCGGTCGGGCGTGATCGCCAGGTGGAAGACCACGTCGTCCAGGCCCAGCACCGCGGCGCCGTCGCCCCCGGGTTCGGCGGTTCCGGGCGGCAGCACCAGGATGCCGGAATGGTCCACGCCCAGACCGAGTTCGGCCGCCGAGCAGATCATTCCGTCGGAAGTGCGGCCGTAGGTCTTGCGCGCGGTGATGGCGAATCCGCCCGGCAGCGTGGCGCCGGGCAGTGCCACCACAACCAGGTCGCCGACCGCGAAATTTGTTGCGCCGCAGACGATCTCCTGCTGCTTCTCCGCGCCGACGTCTACCAGGCAGGCCCGGATCGGCTTCTTGAATTCGGTGAGCTCTTCGATGCCGGTCACCCGGCCCACGGTCAGCGGACCGTCGACCGGGCCGAGGGTGACGACCTCTTCGACCTCGTGGCCGATGCGCACCAGCGTCTGCTCGAGATCGCCGGGGGCGACATCCCAGCCCGGGGCGCCGGCGGTGACGACCTCGCGCAGCCAGCTGTAGGGAACGCGCATCAGGCACCCACCCCGAACGGCAGCGAGAACCGGATGTCGCCTTCGACCATGTCGCGCATGTCGGGAATGCCGTTGCGGAACTGCAGGGTGCGCTCCAGTCCCATCCCGAAGGCGAAGCCGGAGTAGACCTCGGGGTCGATGCCCGCGGCCCGCAGCACGTTGGGATGCACCATTCCGCAGCCGCCCCACTCGACCCAGTCGGCGCCGCCCTTCTTGTTGGCGAACCACACGTCGACCTCGGCGGACGGTTCGGTGAAGGGGAAAAAGTGCGGCCGGATCCGGGTGCGCGCCGCGGGACCGAACTCGGAGCGCGCGAACGCGTCCAGGGTTCCGCGCAGGTGCGCCATGGACAGGCCGCGGTCCACCGCCAAGCCCTCGACCTGGTGGAAGACCGGGGTGTGCGTGGCGTCGAGCTCGTCGGTGCGGAAGGTGCGGCCGATCGAGATGACGTAGACCGGCAGCTCGTGGGCCAGCAGGGTGCGTACCTGCACCGGCGAGGTGTGGGTGCGCAGCAGCTGCCGGGAGTCCTCCGGGGCGATGTAGAAGGTGTCCTGTTCGCTGCGCGCGGGGTGGTCGGCCGGAAAGTTCAGGGCGTCGAAGTTGAACTGCTCGGTTTCGACCTCCGGCCCCTCGGCCAGTTCCCAGCCCATCGCGATGAAGGTGTCGGCGATGTGCTCGGCCAGGATGGTGATCGGGTGCCGGGCGCCGGTCGGCTGGCGCGTCGACGGCAGGGTGACGTCGACGCCCTCGGCGGCCAGCACCGCCGCGTCGCGCTCGGCGCGCAGCGTCGCCAGCCGGTCGTCGTAGCTGCGCTGGGCCTCGGCGCGCGCGCTGTTCACCCGCTTGCCGGCGTCGGCGCGCTCGGCCTTGGCGACGGCGCCCAGCGCTTGCCGCGCCAGCGCCAGCGGCGAGCGGTCACCGAGGTGTTCGGTCTTGATCCGCGCCAGCGCGTCGAGATCGCCGGCGCGCGCGATGGCCTGCCGGGCGGCGTTGACCGCGTCGGCCAAGGCTTCCGGCGACAGGTCGACGGGTTGATCACCCACGCGGCGACACTCTCCTTGCTGACGAGGCTGGGCAGACGGGATCGGGTTGCGGCCACGAGTGTGACGCAAGTGCCGATCATAGTGATTCGATGGATGCCGCCCGCCGGGCGCTCAGGAGTTTGCCCGGCCGCAAGGCCTGCGCACGGCCGGTCCAGGTCCCCTAGCCGGCCAGGGCCGGCTGGGGGCCGCTCAGCGCGTCCCCGTCCCCCGGCACCAGGGCCGAGAGCGAACTGCGTGCCCTGATCAGCTGGGCGATCTTGTGGGCCGCCAACCCGCCGACGACACCGAACGCCGGCGCGGCGGCCATGGTGCCCCAGTGGTGGGCCAGGAGCAGGAACCCGAATCCGGCGGACGCGGCCAGCATCAGCAGCCGCACCGGGGTCCAGTGGACCGGCTGCCGGAATCGCGCGGACACCAGCACACCCAGGATGACGGCGACGGTGTGACCGGCGTCGGTGAAGTCCCCACCGATGATCGCCGTGGCGATGCCCGCCGCCACCCACCAGCCGACCCATGCCGCGCGCCAACGGCCGGAAATCACCGCCGTCATCGCGCCGAGCACGGCGAGCGCGCCATAGCTCATCCCGACGTCGCTGGCCCGGGTGATCGACACCGGCATCCAGCCGAACTCCACCGCCGCGGCAAGGGCTGCGGCCACCAGCAACGTCGCGCCGATATGGCCGACGAAAAACGCCACGACCAGCCGGATGGTGCGTAGGTGCAGCTCCGCCAGCGCGAGCAGACAGGTCAGGAAGGGCAACCAGAAGTAGAGCGGACCGGCGTCGACGACCAGCGCGCTGCCCACCAGGGTGCCCAGGTGTCCATGGGCCAGGTTGTGCAGGTTGGTGCTGGCGCGCTCAATGACGACGTCGCGCGCGTGCGGGCCCAGGACCAGGATGGCGGAGCTGATGGCGAGCAGGACGGCCGCGTAGCCCACAGTGAATCGGACCCGGGCCAGCCGGGACAGGATGCCCCAAATCATTGGCATCTACTATGCCTACGAATTTGCTTCATCGGTGTCATCGGTAGCTGTCAATTCCCTACGAGTCTTGAGGCGGTAGATCGCCAGATCCGCAGGCATCCCGGCGGGCTTGTGGGCAAACACCGGTTTACGTGCTCGTTTGGCGACGACGCCCAACGCGTCCAATTCGCTTTGCGGTATCAGATCCAACGTCGAGCTCGACACCATGATTCCACCTTTGGTGCCGCGTTCCATAACCCGGGCGGCGATGTTGACGTCGACACCCAGCCAGTCGGCGGCCATCCGCTGCGGCCGACCTGTATGAATGCCGACGCGCATCCGCGGTGTGAAGCCCGCCACTTCGACCGATTTCAACGCCTCCTTGGCGGCCAGCACCGCCCGCACGGCGATCGTCGGATCGCCGAACACCGCCATGATTCCGTCGCCCATCCGCTTGACGATGTGCCCGCCGGCGTCCAGGAGCGGCGGCTCGATGGCCCGCGACACCTGTCGCAGCAAGGCGAGCGCCGCCTCGTCACCCATTTCCAAGGACCACGTGGAGAAGCCGACCAGATCGGTGAAGACGAGCGTCACCTCCGGGTTGGCGGGCCGCCGGGACACCGCTTCCGTCAGCGCCTGCCACACCTGCAGGACCCCCAGGCTGAACTCGCGCGACACCGCATCGCGATCCCCCAGCAACCGGTCGGCGGCACGGGCCGCGGCGCGCGGACCCCCGTCGCCCGCGGTGGACAGCGGGTCGCCGAATTCGGGATCTCCGGGCAACAGCTGGCGCGCCCGCCGGATCAGCTCCACCGCCCCGCGGCTGTGGTTCCTGCCGCGCAGCCATTGCGTCGCGCCGTGCACCGAGACCGGCGAACGCCCTCCCGAGTCCGGAGGTGAGGTGGGTGGAGCCGCCGGTTGGCCGGGCTCGCCCGAGCCCGGATCGCGACGCGCGAGTTCCACCTGGCCAGGTTATTTGTTTTTCGCGGAGGCAGGCAACGACGGTCGCTCCGGCTGTGTTCCATCTCGCAACGGACCACCCGATCACGGCCCGATCACTGCCGTGGCACATCCGGGTGGACGCTCGATAACACCCTCGCGTGCCCACGGCCGAGATCGTAGACAACATGCGTTGTCAAAGTTATCGTCAGTGCACTAGGAGTAGGAGTCCGCGATGACTGGTACATCGAAGGTTTGCGAGACTACATCCGCTGATCCACTCGGACCAGATTCACTGACGTGGAAGTATTTTGGCGATTTGCGTACCGGCATGATGGGCGTGTGGATCGGCGCGCTGCAAAACATGTACCCGGAACTGGGCGCGGGCGTCGAGGAGCATTCGATCCTGCTGCGCGAGCCCCTGCAGCGGGTGGCCCGGTCGGTGTATCCGATCATGGGCGTCGTCTACGACGGTGACCGGGCGACCCGGACCGGCCAGCAGATCAAGAGCTACCACCGCACCATCAAGGGTGTTGACGCCTCGGGGCGTCGCTATCACGCCCTGAATCCGGAAACCTTCTACTGGGCGCACGCCACGTTTTTCATGCTCGTCATCAAGGTGGCCGAGTATTTCTGCGGCGGCCTGACCGACGCCGAGAAGCGGCAGCTGTTCGACGAGCACGTGCAGTGGTATCGGATGTACGGGATGAGCATGCGGCCGGTGCCCACCTCGTGGGAGGAATTCCAGGAGTACTGGGACCGGGTCTGCCGCGAGGAGCTGGAAATCAACCGGGCGACACTGGACATCTTCCGGATCCGGATTCCCAAACCCAAGTTCGTGCCGATGCCGACGCCGGTCTGGGACCAATTGTTCAAGCCGATGGTGGCCGGTCAGCGCTGGATCGCCGCCGGGCTGTTCGAACCCGCCGTCCGGGAGAAGGCGGGAATGCACTGGACGCAGGGCGACGAGGTGTTGTTGCGCCTGTTCGGTAAGGCGGTCGAGCTGGCCTTCCTGGCGGTGCCCGACGAGATCCGGCTGCATCCGCGCGCGCTCGCCGCCTACCGCCGCGCCGAGGGCCGGCTGCCCAGCGACGCGCCGCTGGTCGAGGCCCCGCCGTTCATGGCGCCGCCGCGCGACCGCCGCGGGCTGCCGATGCACTACTTTCCCCCGCGGGCCCGCCCGCTGGATCCGGCCAAGTTCCTCATGGAGCGCGCGGGATCACTGGTGCATGGCACCCTGTCGATCGCCGGCCTGCGGCCCGCCCGCGGCCGGAGCAAGGCTAAGGCCGCTTGAGCGTGCCCAGCGCCGTCGCGCTCTGGTAGAGACAGATGGCCGCGGCGGCGGCCACGTTCAGGCTTTCCGCGCCGCCGGCCATCGGGATGCGCACCCGGTGGTCCGCCGCTTCGGCGATTTCGCCCGGCAGACCGCGTGATTCGGGGCCGAACAACCAGGCCGTCGGCCGCCCCAGGAGTTCCCCGGCCTCGTCGAGGCGCGTCTCGCCGTCCACCGTGGTGGCCAGCACCTGCAAGCCCGCGTCCCGCAGCGCGCCGACCGCGGCGTGCGCGTCCGGCGCGGCCACGACCGGAATCGAGAAGATGCTGCCGGCCGAGGCGCGCAGGCACTTGCCGTTGTACGGGTCGACGCCCGGCCCGCCGAGGATCACGCCGCCCGCGCCCATGGCGTCGGCGAGGCGAATGAGCGTGCCGGCATTGCCGGGCTCGCCGATCTCGACGGGAACGGCGACCAGCCGTGGCGGGCCGGCCAGCACGTCCTTTAGCCGGGTCTCCGCCATGTCGCACACGGCGACCAGTCCGGCGGGGGTAACGGTGTCGGAGAGCGCTTTTGCCGCGCGCTCGGTGACCAGGTGCACCTGCCCCGCGCCAACCGAAGCCAGCAAGGACGCATGCCGCCGCGCCGCGACGTCGGTGACGAAGACTTCGCGAACCAGGCCGCGAACGGACGCGGCCCGCACGAGGTTAGGGCCTTCGGCGAGAAACCGTCGCGCCCGCCGGCGGCCGACGTGGCGATGCAATTTGACCGCAGCGACGACCCTGGCCGAACGTTCGGTGAGCATCGGCGGCGCGCAGCATCGTCGCCGTGCTAGGCAGCCTCTCCCGAATCCGAGGGCGCGTTGACGTCGTCGGGCAGCGCGGCGCGGGCGACCTCGACGAGCGCGGTGAACGCCGCGGGGTCGGTGATCGCGATGTCGGCGAGGTTTTTGCGGTCCACTTCGACACCCGCGGCCTTCAGCCCCTGGATCAGGCGGTTGTAGGTGATGTCGTTGGCGCGTGCGGCCGCGTTGATCCGCGAGATCCACAATTTGCGGAACTCACCCTTGCGGTCGCGGCGGTCGCGGTAGGCGTAGTTCAGTGAATGTAGTTGCTGCTCTTTAGCTTTGCGGTAGAGCCGGGAGCGCTGGCCGCGATAACCCTTCGAGGCCGTCAGGATGCTGCGCCTCTTCTTGTGGGCGTTGACCGCCCGCTTAACGCGTGCCATGGGTGTTCCTACTCTCGTTCAGACGTTAATGGTCAGGTGTTTGTCGCCGCGCTCGGCCCCGTTGAGGGTCAGCCGTTCAGCAGCTTGTTGATCCGCTTGGTGTCGTTGGCCGACACCGTGGTGCGGCCTTCCAGCCGCCGAGTCCGCGTGGACGGCTTGTGCTCAAGCAAGTGCCGGCGGTTGGCTTTCTCGCGAAGGATCTTGCCGGTACCGGTGCGCCGGAACCGCTTCGAAGCCCCGCTGTGGGTCTTGGTCTTGGGCATGCTTCCCCTGCTTCTACGTTGTGCTGTCTTTGTTGGTCAGTTCGGTGACGCGGCCGCATCGGAATCCGGTGTCGCGCCGCCCCCGGGCCCTTCGGGATGCCGCGCCCTGGCGCGGGTCTTCGCACCGCGATGGGGCGCCAGCACCATCGTCATGTTGCGGCCGTCCTGCTTGGCGGACGTCTCGACGAAGCCGTATTCGGCGACATCGGCGCCCAGCCGCTGTAGCAATCGGTAGCCCAACTCGGGCCGCGACTGCTCACGTCCGCGGAACATGATGGTGACCTTCACCTTCGATCCCGCCTCCAGGAAGCGGATCACGTGGCCCTTCTTGGTCTCGTAATCGTGATCGTCGATCTTTGGTCGCAGCTTTTGCTCTTTGACGACGGTCTGCTGCTGATTGCGGCGAGACTCACGCGCTTTTTGCGCCGCCTCGTATTTGAACTTGCCGTAGTCCATGATCTTGCAGACCGGCGGTCTGGCGTTGGGGGCGACTTCAACAAGGTCGAGATCGGCGTCCGCGGCGACGCGCAGTGCGTCTTCGATGCGCACTATGCCTACCTGCTCTCCCCCGGGGCCGATCAATCGGACTTCAGGTACGCGGATGCGCTCGTTGACGCGGGTCTCAGTGCTGATGGGGCCTCCCTTGTTGGGCTTCTGTTATCCGGTGGCGGCCAGTCCCCACGCCCGTCGGAGGCTCAGCGGTGGAAATCCACCCCACCAGCAAAAAAGCCCTGCACAAGCAGGGCCCAATGCCGACCGATCGCGACTTGAACCCGTCAAGCCGCCCGCGCTACCCGCGGAACAGGCATCCACGATGCCTGTGACCGGACCGTGTCGCCAGAAAAGAGGCTTGAAACCTAATCTCGCGGCTAGCGGTGGGAGTGGGACTCCACTTAACTGTCCCCGGCGTTCACCGGGATGGTCGCAGTCGACAGTTTAGCAGCCGTGGCGCGGCTTCCAGCACGTCTGCGCGGCCGGACGGCCGCCGGGCCCGTGTTACACCGCTGCGGCCAACCCGGCTAACCGCCCTTGGTGGCGCTTGGCGCTTCGTCAGGATTTTCATGGGTGAAGGGAATATCCTCGCGGTCTGTGACACTCACTACGTCCCGTTTCGGCCCGCGTTCGGGCAGCCAGCCGAACTCCCGGTATCGGTGGGTACCGGCGGCGGCGGGCTGGACGGTCGGCGTCATCGCGACCCTGTCACTGGTCGCCAGCGTGTCCCCTCTGATCCGGTGGCTGATCAAGGTCCCGCGGGAATTCATCAACGACTACCTGTTCAACTTCCCCGACACCAGCATCGCCTGGTCGTTCGTGCTGGCGTTGCTGGCCGCGGCCCTCACGGCGCGCAAACGCATCGCCTGGGTGCTGCTGCTCGGCAACATGATCCTCGCCGCCGGGCTGAACGCCGCCGATATCGCCGCGGGCGGACAACACCGCGGCCGAGTCCTTCGGCGAGAACCTCGGTTTTGCGGCGCACATCGTCGTCGATCGTGCTCCTGGTCCTGGCCTATCGGCAGTTCTGGGCCAAGGTCCGCAAGGCCGCCCTGTTCAAGGCGGCCGCGGTGCTGGTCGCCGGGTGGGTGATCGGCATTCTGGCGTCCTGGGGCCTGGTCGAGATGTTCCCGGGCACCCTGGCGCCGGACTCCCGCTTTTGGTACGTGGTCAACCGGGTCGTCGGGTTCTCCCTCGTCGACCCCGACGCTGTTCACCGGACGGCCGCACGTTCTGCTCAACGCCATCTTCGGGCTGTTCGGCGCGCTCGCGCTCATCGCCGCGACGATCGTGCTTTTCCAGTCGCAACGCGCCGAAAACGCGCTGACCGGTGAGGACGAGTCCGCGATCCGCGGGCTGCTCGAGCTGTACGGCAAGAACGACTCCCTGGGCTATTTCGCCACCCGGCGCGACAAGTCGGTGGTGTTCGCGCAGAGCGGCCGCGCCGCCATCACCTACCGGGTCGAGGTTGGCGTCTGCCTGGCCAGCGGCGACCCGATCGGCGACCCGCGAGCCTGGCCGCAAGCCGTCGACGCCTGGCTGGGGCTGTGCCAGACCTACGGCTGGGCGCCGGGCGTGATGGGCGCCAGTACGCACGGAGCGCAGATCTATCGGGAAGCCGGACTGAACGCCCTCGAGCTGGGCGACGAAGCGATTCTGCGGACCGCACGATTTCCGGCTGTCCGGCCCGGACATGCGCGGGGTGCGCCAGGCCGTGACCCGAGTGCGCCGGGCCGGGCTGGCGGTCCGCATCCGGCGGCACCGCGACATCTCCGCCGAGGAGATGGCGGACACCATTTCGCGCGCCGACACCTGGCGCGACACCCAAACCGAGCGCGGCTTTTCCATGGCGCTGGGCCGGCTCGGCGATCCGGCTGACGGGGATTGCCTGCTGGTGGAGGCCACGGACCGCGACGGGCTGGTCGTCGCGATGCTCTCGCTGGTCCCCTGGGGGACCACCGGTGTGTCTTTGGACCTGATGCGCCGTTCCCCCCAATCCCCCAACGGCACAATCGAATTCATGGTGAGCGAGCTCGCCCTGAACGCCGAAACCCTGGGTATCGCCCGCATTTCACTGAACTTCGCGATGTTCCGGTCGGCGTTCGAACAGGGCGCCCAACTCGGCGCCGGCCCGGTCGCCCGCCTGTGGCGAGGCTTCCTGCTGTTCTTCTCGCGGTGGTGGCAGCTGGAGACGCTGTACCGATCGAACATGAAGTACCAACCCGAATGGATTCCGCGCTACTCCTGTTACGAGGACGCGCGGCTGATTCCCCGGGTGGGCGTCGCCTCGGTGATCGCCGAAGGCTTCCTCGTCTTGCCGTTCAGCCGGCGGGACAAGGTGCATACCGGCCACTACCCGGCCGTGCCAACCAGGTTGGTGGAGTCCGGACTGCTGCATCAGGACGGTTCGGCGCCCGATGTGAGTGGGCTGCGTCGCCAGGACGACGACGACGACGCCTTGGAGTCGCGATCCCGTCTCCCCGAGCAGGTGCGGGTGCGCCTTGCCAAGCTGAAAGCCTTGCTGCGCAGCGGCGTTGATGCCTACCCGGTGGGATCCCCGCCCACCCACACGGTCGGTGGAGCGCTGGACGCGGACGACCAGGAAACCGTGTCGGTATCCGGACGGATATTGCGGATACGCGACTACGGCGGGGTCTTGTTCGCCCAGTTGCGTGATTGGTCGGGGGAAATACAAGTGCTGCTGGATAATTCACGCCTGCAGCAGGGTCGGATCGCCGATTTCACCGCGGCCATCGATCTTGGCGATCTGGTCGAGGTGACCGGACACATGGGTTTCAGTAAAAACGGAACCCGCTCGCTGATCGTGCGCGACTGGCGGATGGTCGGGAAGTGCTTGCGGCCGTTGCCCAACAAGTGGAAGGGGCTCACCGACCCCGAAGCGCGGGTGCGGACCCGCTATCTCGACCTGGCCGTCAATCCCGAGTCGCGTGAGCTGCTCAAGGCCCGCAGCGGCGTGTTGCGCTCGGTGCGAGAAACGCTGTTCGCCAAGGGATTCATCGAAGTCGAGACGCCGATCCTGCAGCAGGTCCACGGGGGTGCCACCGCCCGCCCCTTCGTCACCCACATCAACACCTATGACATGGACCTGTTCTTGCGCATCGCCCCGGAGCTCTACCTCAAGCGGCTGTGCGTCGGCGGCGTGGAGCGGGTATTCGAACTGGGCCGGGCGTTCCGCAACGAGGGTGTCGACTTCTGCCACAACCCGGAGTTCACCCTGCTGGAGGCTTACCAGGCGCACGCCGATTACAAGGTGTGGATCGACGGCAGTCGTGAGCTCATCCAGAACGCCGCCCAGGCCGCTCACGGTGACCAGTTCGTGCTGCGCCCGCGCGCCGGCAGCGACGGCGCCGACGTCCGCCTCGAACCGGTCGATATCTCCGGCGTCTGGCCGGTCAAAACCGTGTACGACGCGGTGTCAGAGGCGCTGGGCGAGCGCATCGACCCGGACACCTCGCTGGCCGCGCTGCGCAAGCTGTCCGATGCCGCACACATCCCCTACCGGGCGCATTGGGATGCGGGCGCGGTGGTGCTCGAGCTGTACGAGCACCTGGTGGAGGACCGGACCGAGCGGCCGACGTTCTACATCGACTTTCCGACCTCGGTGTCGCCGTTGACGCGGCCACACCGCAGCGAGCGCGGTGTCGCCGAGCGGTGGGACCTGGTGGCGTGGGGGGTGGAGCTCGGCACCGCCTACAGCGAGCTGACCGATCCGGTCGAGCAGCGGCGCCGGCTGCAGGAGCAGTCGCTGCTGGCCGCCGGCGGCGACCCCGAGGCGATGGAGCTCGACGAAGACTTTTTGCAAGCCATGGAATACGCGATGCCGCCCACCGGCGGGATGGGGATGGGGATCGATCGGCTCGTCATGCTCATAACTGGTCGCAGCATCCGCGAGACACTGCCGTTTCCGCTGGCCAAGCCGCATTAGCCGGGGCCGGGGATCCCGGCCGGTGCACGGTGAACATTCGGCGAATATGTTCCAGGCCGGTTAACGATAGATCACAATGATTCACGTGACAGCGTCGACGAACGATGCCACGGCGCAGTTGCTGGCGAGTGGTCATATCTCCCTGATGCATGGCTGGGTGCCGACAACGCTCCAGGCGGTCACCGCGGTGGTGCTGGCGCTGGCCGTCGGCTGGCGGTCGCGTCGCTGGCGGGCGGTGTGGCTGCCGACGGCCGCGCTGGCCGGCGGCGCCGCGGCCTATGTGACGCATTGGTACATCGTCGATCACGGCCTGTCCGAAGACCCTGCGCCGGCGGCGTTGTGGCTCTGGATCGCGTTGACCGGCATGGGGCTCGCGGTGCTGGTTATGGGCTGGCGCACCGCGCGGCGCTGGCGGCGTGGCGCGGCGGTGCTGGCCGTGCCGTTGTGTTTGCTCAGCACGGCGCTGATGCTCAACTTGTGGGTCGGCTACTTCCCCACCGTGCAGTCCGCCTGGAATCAGCTCACCTCCGGCCCGCTGCCGGATCAGACCGACCGAGCCACGGTCACCGCGATGGCCGCCAAGGGGGCCCGGCCACCGCACGGCACCGTGATACCGGTGTTGATCCCCTCGGACGCATCGCATTTCAAGCACCGGGGGGAGCTCGTCTACCTGCCGCCTGAATGGTTCGCCAGGGGGCACCACCCGCTTGCGGGGACAGCCCACCGCCGCTCCTTCCGACGGTGATGATGATCGGCGGGCAGTTCAATACCCCCGCGGACTGGACTCGCGCAGGCAACGCGATCAACACGATCGACGACTTCGCGGCGGCGCACGCCGGCAAGGCGCCGGTGTTGGTGTTCGTGGACTCCGGCGGCGCTTTCAACAACGACACCGAATGCGTCAACGGGGTTCGCGGCAATGCGGCCGACCACCTGACCAAAGACGTGGTGCCCTATATGGTCTCCAATTTCGGCGTCAGCCCCGACCGCTCCCACTGGGGCGTCGCCGGCTGGTCCATGGGCGGGACCTGCGCCCTGGATCTGACGGTCATGCATCCCGAGATGTTCAGCGCGTTCGTCGACGTCGCCGGCGACTTCTTCCCGAACGCCGGAAACAGGGCCCAAACCATCGCCAGGCTGTTCGGCGGAAACACCGACGCCTGGGCGGCATTCGACCCGACCACCGTGATCAGCCGGCACGGGCCGTACCGCGACGTGGCCGGCTGGTTCGCGATCTCCTCGGACGGTCCGCCGGCGCCGCGCCGTGACCTCGCCATGAACGACAGCGGCGCCATCCGTCTCGCCGGGCGGGAGGCGGCCGACAACCCCGGCAACCAGACGGCGGCCGCTTACTCGCTGTGTGCGCTCAGCCGTGCCAACGGGATCGACTGCGCGGTAGTCCCCCAGCCCGGCAAGCACGACTGGCCCTTCGCGGACCGGGCCTTCGCGGCCGCGCTGCCGTGGCTGGCCGGCCAGATCGGCACTCCGGGGGTCCCGCGCGCCGCCCTGCCCGAGGCGCCCCGCCCGGCGGCGGTCTCCACCCCGGTGGTGATCCCCGCCCAGCACTCCAGCGGCGCCACCGGGTAGCGCGCGCAGTAGCGTGGCGACATGGCTGACGAAGCGAACACGCCCGACGCCGCCCCGCCGGCGCGGCCCACCACGCCGGAGCCGCCCACGGCGCCAGTCCCGCAGCCCGACACCGGGTACGACAGCACCGGCGTTCCCACCTTCGACTTCGTCCGCGAGAAGATCGAGACTCGATATGGAACCGCGCTCGGCGCAACAGAACTCGACGCCGACAGCGAAGGGGGCCGCCGCATCGAGGACCAGTACGAAGAGCGCCAGCGCGCGGCGGCAGAACGCGTGGCACAGATTCGTGAATCGATGCGCACCGACGAGGCTTGACCGGCGCGAAATATAACCCACTGCGACCCGCCCCGGTGCGGGTCGCCGCCACAGTTTATGTGTCGCGGAAGGCTTATCAGGCGCTGACTTTGCGGCGCCGGCCCGACCGCCGCGCGGGGCGAGCCGACGGCCCGGCGCGATCGACGACCTCGGCGAGGAACTTGCCCGTGTAGCTTTCCGGCACCGCGGCGACGTCCTCCGGCGTGCCCTCGGCGACGACGGTGCCGCCCTCGGCCCCGCCCTCCGGGCCCAGGTCGACGATCCAATCCGAGGTCTTGATCACGTCCAGGTTGTGTTCGATGACGATGACCGTATTGCCCTTGTCGACAAGGCCGTTGATGACGTTCAGCAGCTTGCGGATGTCGTCGAAATGCAGGCCGGTGGTGGGTTCGTCGAGGATGTATATGGTCCGCCCGGTCGAGCGCTTCTGCAGTTCGGCGGCCAGCTTCACCCGCTGCGCCTCGCCACCGGACAGCGTCGGCGCGGGCTGGCCGAGCCGCACATAACCCAGGCCGACGTCGACCAGGGTGCGCAGGTAACGGTGGATGCCGGTGATCGGCTCGAAGAACTCCGCCGCTTCCTCGATCGACATGTCCAGCACTTCGGAGATGGTCTTGCCCTTGTAGTGCACCTCGAGGGTTTCCCGGTTGTAGCGGGCGCCCTGGCACACCTCGCACGGCACGTACACGTCGGGAAGGAAGTTCATCTCGATCTTGATGGTGCCGTCACCGGTGCAGGCCTCGCAGCGACCGCCCTTGACGTTGAACGAGAACCGGCCCGGTTGGTAGCCGCGGACTTTCGCCTCGGTGGTGGCCGCGAACAGGGTGCGGATCTTGTCGAACACCCCGGTGTAGGTAGCCGGGTTGGACCGCGGCGTACGGCCGATCGGCGATTGGTCGACCCGCACCAGCTTGTCCAGGTGGTCCAGCCCGGTCACCCGGGTATGGCGACCCGGGACCTGCCGGGCGCCGTTGAGCCGGTTGGCCAGCACCGCCGCCAGGATGTCGTTGACCAATGTGGACTTGCCCGAGCCGGACACGCCCGTCACCGAGGTCAGCACGCCGAGCGGAAACGACACGTCGACGCCGCGCAGATTGTGCTCGCGGGCACCGACGACCGTGAGTTGACGCCGCGGGTCGGCGGGGCGCCGGATCGCGGGCATCTCGATGGCTTCGGTGCCCGACAGGTAGGCGCCGGTGATCGAAGCCTTGTTGGCCAGCAGCTCACCGTAGGTTCCGCTGTGCACGATCTGGCCACCGTGCTCGCCCGCCCCCGGGCCGATGTCGACGATCCAGTCGGCATGGGCGATGGTGTCCTCATCGTGCTCCACGACGATCAGCGTGTTCCCCAAATCCCTTAGGCGGGTGAGGGTTTCGATGAGACGGCGGTTGTCGCGCTGGTGCAGGCCGATGGAGGGTTCGTCGAGCACGTAGAGGACGCCCACCAGGCCGGACCCGATCTGGGTGGCCAGCCGGATGCGTTGGGCCTCACCGCCGGACAGCGTCGCCGCGGCGCGGGACAGCGACAAGTACTCCAGCCCGACATCGAGCAGGAAACCCAGCCGCGACTGGATCTCCTTGAGCACCTGCCCGGCGATCGCCTGCTCGCGCGGTCCGAGGGTAAGGCGCTGAAGAAAGTCCGCGCAGTCGGAGATGGACAGCTCAGACACTTCGGCGATGGACTTGGCGCCCCTGTCCCCCGCGGCCAGCGTCACCGCCAGGATCTCCGGCTTGAGCCGCGTGCCCTGGCACTCCGGGACAGGGCACGTCACGCATGAAGCCCTCGTAGCGTTCCTTCATCTGCTCGGATTCGGTCTGGGCCATCTTGCGCTGCAGGAACGCCAGCACGCCCTCGAAATCGGCGTAGTACGACCGGGTCCGGCCGTAGCGGTTGCGATACCGCACGTGCACCTGGTGGTCCGAGCCCTCCAGAATCGCCTTGCGCGCCTTGGCCGGAAGCTTGCGCCAGGGCGTGTCGACGTCGAAGCCCAGCTCGTCGCCGAGCCCGGCCATCATCCGGATGAAGTACTCGGCGGTGTGCCCCGTCGACCATGGCGCCACCGCGCCCTCGGCCAGCGTGCGCTCGGGGTCGGGGATCACCAGGTCGGGGTCGACCTCCTTGCGGATCCCGAGGCCGCTGCACTCGGGGCAGGCGCCGTAGGGCGAGTTGAACGAGAACGACCGCGGCTCCAGGTCGTCGACCGCCAGCGCGTGGCCGTTGGGGCAGGCCAGCTTCTCGGAGAACCGCTGCTCGCGATGCGGCGCGCCCGTGTTCATGGTCGACGAATTCCAGCACCACGATGCCGTCGGCCAGGTTAAGCGCGGTCTCCACCGAATCGGTGAGCCGCTGCTTGGCGGTGGCCTTGACGGTGAGACGGTCCACCACCACCTCGATGTCGTGCTTTTCCTGCTTCTTCAGCTTCGGCGGATCGGTCAGCGGATGCACCACGCCGTCGACCCGCACCCGGCTGTAACCCTGGGCGTTGAGCTTCTCGAACAGGTCGGCGAACTCGCCCTTGCGGGTGCGCACCACCGGCGCCAGCACCAGGAATCGGGTGCCCTCGGGCATCGCCAGCACCTGGTCGACGATTTGCTGCGGCGTCTGGCGGGCGATCCGCTCGCCGCAGATCGGGCAGTGCGGGGTGCCGGCGCGCGCGTAGAGCAGCCGCAGGTAGTCGTACACCTCGGTGATGGTCCCGACCGTGGATCTCGGGTTGCGGTTGGTGGACTTCTGGTCGATGGACACCGCCGGCGACAGACCCTCGATGAAGTCGACGTCCGGCTTGTCCATCTGGCCCAGGAACTGCCGGGCGTAGGCGGACAGCGACTCGACGTAGCGGCGCTGCCCCTCGGCGAAGATGGTGTCGAACGCCAGCGACGACTTGCCCGATCCGGACAGCCCGGTGAAGACGATCAGCGCGTCCCGGGGCAGGTCGAGATCGACGCCGCGCAGGTTGTGCTCGCGGGCGCCCTTGACGATGAGGCGGTCGGCCACGCTGCCCCTTTCACTGAAACTCTTACGTGCGCAGGCCGGCATTGCGCGCGGCGCATTCCATGCTATGTGCCCCCACCGACAAGCCGCGCCGGACCAGTAACGTGGCGCACATGACAACCCTGGACGACAACTACACCGGACACGTCGACCCTGGCACCGCCGCCCGGCGCACCCTGCCCGGCGTCACGATCGTCAAGGCGTCCGTCGGCCCCATGGACAACAACGCATACCTGGTGACATGTTCCGAAACCGGAGAAACCCTGCTGATCGACGCCGCCAACGACGCCGATGACCTGATCGAGCTGGTGCGTAGTCACGCGCCGAAGGTGTCGCTGATCGTGACCAGCCACCAGCACTTCGACCACTGGCAGGCACTGCAGGCCGTGGCCGCCGCCACCGGTGCGCCCACCGCCGCCCACGAGATCGACGCCGAACCGCTGCCGGTCAAGCCCGACCGTTTGCTGGCCGACGGCGACACGGTGCACATCGGCAAGCTGACCTTCGACGTCATCCACCTGCGCGGGCACACCCCGGGATCGGTCGCCCTGGCCCTCGATGGGCCCGCGACGGGCGGGGTCACGCAGTTGTTCACCGGCGACTGCCTGTTCCCGGGCGGTGTCGGGCGGACGACCAAAGCGGCGGACTTCGAGTCGCTGTTGACCGGCGTGCGGACCAAGATCTTCGACCGATTCGGTGACGACACGGTCGTCTATCCCGGACACGGCGACGACACCACGTTGGGCGCGGAGCGTCCCCACCTCGACGAATGGCGCGCGCGGGGCTGGTAGAACCCCAGGACCCGCCAATACCTGGCTAGGACGTGGTGTGCACGATCAGCACGTCGGTCTTGGCCCGACGCGACACGTTGGCCGGCACCGAGCCCAGCAGCCGGCCGGCGATCGTGCTCAAGCCGACATTCCCGACCACGAGCAGGTCGGCCTGCTCCTCCTCGGCGAGTTGTACCAGCGCATCGACCGGAGCTCCGACGATCGGTCGCTCTTCTACGTTCTTCGCGCCAGCCGCGTGGGCACGCTCCGTGGCGTCGCGCAGAATCGCATAGATCGGCGCCGTGCCCGACACCTTGTAGCTTTCTTCGCGCAACGCGTCGGCCGCCCGGGCGTCCTCATGCTGGGGCAGGTACGCCGACGCGATAATCAACTTGGCGTCCGCCCCGGCGAGCTGCGCCGCCCGGTCTACCGCACGCATCGACGAGTCCGAGCCGTCGGTTCCTACCACCACGGTTCGATAGGCGCCCATTTACCCTCCCAGTTTCGGTTGGTCAGCCAACCCAAAACAGTATCGCGTTTGCCGAATCCAGATGGAGCTCTATTACAGACACCGCGTGGCGCGGCGCGGCCAGCATTTGCGGGGCCACGCTGCGGCAACGGACAATATCGTCGATGACAAACCATTCAAATCGGCGTGCCCACGGCGTAAGGCCTTGCATTGCAGACCTTTTCGCGCGAAATGGATGCACGGACCGCACATAGACCGGGCCGGTTGGTGACACGGTTCGCCGCCCCGGCCCTACAGTGACTAGCACAATGTCCATGCCCGCCCTTGAGCAACGCACCGCGGACGCCGTTGCCGAGCCCGCGCCGGCACCGCGTCGCGGGTTGCCCGACCCGTGGGTGATCGCCGTGTCCGCCGCCGTGATCAGCTGCGCCTGGGCCAACAGGCCGTCGCTGTGGTTCGACGAGGGCGCGACGATCTCGGCCTCGGCGAGCCGGACGCTGCCCGAACTGTGGCGGCTGCTGGGCCACATCGACGCAGTACACGGGCTGTATTACCTGCTGATGCACGGCTGGTTCGCGATATTTCCGCCGACCGAATTCTGGTCGCGGGCCCCCAGCGCGCTGGCGATCGGCGCGGCCGCCGCCGGCGTCACGGTGTTCACCGGACAGTTCTCCACCCGGGCGACCGCGGTGTGCGCGGGTGCCATTTTCGCCATCCTGCCCCGCTCCACCTGGGCGGGTATGGAGGCGCGCTCGTACGCCTTTGCGGCCGCGGCGGCCGTTTGGCTGACGGTGCTGCTCGTCGTCGCCGTCCGGCGCAACCGGCCGCGGTGGTGGCTCTGCTATGCGCTGGCGCTGATGCTGTCGGTGCTGCTCAACCTCAACCTGGTGCTGTTGGTGCCGGTGTACGCCGCCACGCTGCCGCTGCTGACGGCGAAAAAGTCCCGCACGTCTCCCGTCATCTGGTGGGCGGTCACCTCGGCCGTCGCGGTCGGCGCCATGATGCCGTTCATCCTGTTCGCCCACGGTCAGGTGTGGCAGGTCAACTGGATCTACCCGGTCAGCTGGCACTACGCCTTCGACATCACCCTGCGCCAGTACTTCGACCACAGCGTTCCGTTCGCCGTGCTGTCCGCCGTCGTCATCGTCGCGGCGGTCGTGGCCCGGCTGGCCGGTGCGCGGCCCCCCGCCGGCGACCTGCGCCGGCTACTGGGCTTGTGTTCGGCGTGGATCGTCATCCCGACCGCGCTGGTCGTGGTCTATTCGGCCGTCAGCGAACCGATCTACTACCCGCGCTACCTGATCTTCACCGCGCCCGCGGCGGCCGTCGTCCTGGCCGTCTGCATCGTTACGGTCGCCCGCCGGCCGTGGCCCATCGCCGGCGTGGTCCTGGCATTCGCCGTCGCCGCGGTGCCGAATTACCTGTTCACCCAGCGCTGGCCGTACGCCAAAGAGGGCTGGGACTACAGCCAGGTGGCCGATTTGATCGGTTCGCACGCCGCACCCGGGGACTGTCTGATGGTGGACAACACCGTGCCCTGGCGGCCCGGCCCGATCCGCGCCCTGCTGGCCACCCGGCCGGGCGCCTTCCGGACGCTGATCGACGTCGAACGCGGCGCCTACGGGCCCTCGGTGGGGTCCCTGTGGGACGGCCACGTCGCCGTGTGGCTGGTGACGGCCAAAATCAACAAGTGTTCCACCATCTGGACCATCACCAACAAGGACGCGTCGCTTCCCGATCATCAAGCCGGGCGAGCGTTGCCGCCCGGGGTATTCGGGCGCGCCCCGGCCTATCGATTCCCCGGCTACCTCGGGTTCCACATCGTCGAACGCTGGCAGTTCCATTACTCCCAGGTGGTCAAGTCAACACGGTGATCGCCGCGCGCCCGGGAGACCGGCTTCCTGTCTGGGAATCGGCCGGGGTCGGCATGGCGGTCGGCGCGTCCCGCAGACAACGGACGGGACGGACCGAGCTCAGCGCACGCTCTCTACGCGGCGCACCCGGCGGGCGCCGCGGGTCGCGCCGTAGGCAACCGCCAGGCCGGCAACGCTCAACGCGGTGAACACCGTAAACAACCATCGGGCCGCCATCACATCGCCGCCCCTGGCGGTGTTCACCACGACGCCGGCCAAGCCCGCACCGAACGCCGCGGAAATCAGCTGGACGGTGTTGATCGCCGCGGCCGCGGCGCCGCCTTCGGCCGGGTCGTCGACCGAGGCCATCGCGAGCACGGACAGATGCGGCCAGGCCATCCCGATTCCGCTGCCGGCGACCAGCAGCGCCACCGCCCACAGCCCGGCGGTCCAGCCAAACGCCGCAGTGTGCCGAGCAACCGTCCCCAGCGCCAAACCCGACGCCACCACCATGGGCGCGGCCGCAATCACCCGTTTGATCGTTCGCGGGTTCTCGGAGGACGCGCTGACGATCTCGCTGACCGTCCAGCCGAGCGCCAGTGCCGCGCCGAGGAATCCGGCCGCTATCGGACTCAGATGTGCCAACCGCTGACCGAAAAGCGGCACGTAGGTGTCCACCATCGCGACGGCCATCAGCACCCCCATGGTCAGATAGATCCACTTCAGGGGTCCAGGCCCGAACACGCTGGGGGGCAATACCGCCGCATGCTGCCGCCGGTCAACGATCACGAACAAGCCGACCAGCACCACGCCGGCGGCGAGCAGCCCGGTGGTCGCGATGATGTTGTGCGGAATCCCCGCGACGGTGACGGCCAGCGCGGCCACGCCGATGAGCACCAGCGACCACACCGGCACCTTCATCGCCGACATGCCGGCGCTCACTTCGCCCCGGCCGGCGGCCAGCGCAACCGGAACCAGCATGGCCATCAGGCCGGTCAGGATCGCCATTGCCACGAAGGCCCATCGCCACAAGCCGAACTGCGCGAAAAAGCCGCCCGTCGCGGGCCCGACCACCGTGGCCACGCCCCACATCGCCGACACCAGCGCCATACCCCGCGTCCAGAGCCAGCGCGGCAAAGCGGCGTTGATCACGGCATAACCCAGGCCGGCCAGCAGGCCCCCGGCCACACCCTGCAGGGCGCGTCCAGCTATCAGAATTTCGATGTTGGGCGCTCCCGCGCAAATCAGACACGCGACCGCGAACACGGCCAGCCCCATCAGATATGACGAACGCGCCCCCACCCGCAGCAGCATCGGATTGACCATGGTCGCCGAGACCACCGACCCGACCAGGTACAGGGTCGTCACCCAGGCATAGAGCCGGCTGCCGCCGATCTCGGCGACGGTGTTGGGCAACAAACTGGTGGTCAGGAACTCGTTGGTGGCGTACAGTGCCACCCCGCCGGCCAGCACGACGGAGGTCCTCAGATACCTGCCGCCGAGCAGCTCGCGCCAGCCGCCGGTGATCGTCGCCGTGTCGGTCACACTTCCACCGTATGGGCTGGCCCGGACTGGCGTCAGCGATCCTCGCCCCCAGCAAAGTCACTTCAGGCCGGCGGCGTCCATCCCTCGCAGTTCCTTTTTCAGGTCCGCGATCTCGTCGCGGAACCGCGCGGCCAGCTCGAATTGCAAATCACGGGCGGCGGCCATCATCTGCTCGGTGAGGTCCTTGATCAGGTCGGCCAATTCGGCCCGCGGCATGTGAGCGGTGTCACGCCCCTCGAACACCCCGGCGCTCACCGCGCGGCCGGGCTGCCCCTGGGCGCGCCGGCCCCGCGACGCGTTGCGTCCCGAGCCGCCGATCCCCACGGCGTCACTGTCGTCGGCCTCCCGATAAACCTGGTCCAGAATGTCGGCGATCTTCTTGCGCAGCGGCTGCGGGTCGAGGCCGTGGGCCTCGTTGTAGGCGACCTGCTTGGCGCGCCGCCGCTCGGTCTCGTCGATGGCCTCCTTCATCGACTCGGTGATCGTGTCGGCGTACATGTGCACCTCCCCGGAGACGTTCCGGGCGGCACGGCCGATGGTCTGGATCAGGCTGCGCGACGACCGCAGGAAGCCTTCCTTGTCGGCGTCGAGGATCGCCACCAGCGACACCTCGGGCAGGTCCAGACCCTCGCGCAGCAGGTTGATGCCGACCAGCACGTCGTACTCGCCGAGGCGCAGCTGACGCAGCAGCTCCACCCGCCGCAACGTGTCGACCTCGGAGTGCAGGT
Source organism: uncultured Actinomycetota bacterium (assembly GCA_963800315.1). Classification (GTDB taxonomy): domain Bacteria; phylum Actinomycetota; class Actinomycetes; order Mycobacteriales; family Mycobacteriaceae; genus Mycobacterium. Next base: position 110,140 of record CAWDAS010000013.1, on the reverse strand, counting down.
AACGCACCCGGATCCCCATCTCCAGCAGGTAGTCGGTGAGGTCCTCGGCCATCTTCTTGGTCAGCGTCGTGACCAGCACCCGCTCGTCGGCGTCGGTGCGCTTGCGGATCTCGCCGATCAAATCGTCGATCTGTCCCTTGGTCGGTTTGACCACCACTTTCGGGTCCACCAGGCCGGTGGGCCGGATCACCTGCTCGACGAATTCGCCGCTGGACTGGCTGAGCTCGTACGGGCCGGGGGTGGCCGACAGATACACCGCCTGACCGATGCGCTCGGCGAACTCCTCCCAGGTCAGCGGGCGGTTGTCGCACGCCGACGGCAACCGGAATCCGTACTCGACCAGGTTGCGTTTGCGCGACATGTCGCCCTCGTACATGCCGCCGATCTGCGGGACGGTGACGTGAGACTCGTCGATGACCAGCAGGAAGTCTTCGGGAAAGTAGTCGAGCAGCGTCGCCGGCGGCGAGCCCGGGCCCCTAGCGTCGATGTGGCGCGAGTAGTTCTCGATGCCGGAGCAAAACCCGACCTGGCGCATCATCTCGATGTCGTAGTTGGTGCGCATCCGCAGCCGCTGCGCCTCCAGCAGCTTGCCCTGGCCCTCCAGTTCGGTCAGCCGCTGCGCCAGCTCCTCCTCGATCGTCGAGATCGCGTGGGCCATCCGCTCCGGGCCGGCCACGTAGTGGGTGGCCGGGAAGATCCGCAGCGAGTCGACCTGGCGGATCACCTCACCGGTCAGCGGGTGCAGGTAGTACAGCGCTTCGATCTCGTCGCCGAAGAACTCGATCCGCACCGCGAGCTCCTCGTAGGACGGGATGATCTCCACGGTGTCGCCGCGCACCCGGAACGAACCACGGGTGAAGGACAGGTCGTTGCGGGTGTACTGGACGTCGACGAGCAGCCGCAGCAGCGCGTCCCGGGGCACCTCGCTGCCGACCTGCAGCTCCACCGAACGATCCAGGTACGACTGCGGCGTGCCCAGGCCGTAGATGCACGACACCGAGGCCACCACGACCACGTCGCGGCGCGACAGCAGCGCCGACGTCGCGGAGTGCCGCAGCCGCTCGACGTCGTCGTTGATCGAGCTGTCCTTTTCGATGTAGGTGTCGGTCTGCGCGATGTACGCCTCGGGCTGGTAGTAGTCATAGTACGACACGAAGTACTCAACGGCGTTGTGCGGCAACATCTCCCGCAGCTCGTTGGCCAGCTGCGCGGCCAGCGTCTTGTTGGGCGCCATCACCAGGGTGGGGCGCTGCAGCCGCTCTATCAGCCAGGCCGTGGTGGCCGACTTGCCGGTGCCGGTGGCGCCGAGCAGCACCACGTCGCGCTCCCCCGCCCTGAGCCGGCGCTCCAGCTCGGCGATGGCGGCCGGCTGGTCACCGGCGGGCGCGTGCGGGCTGACCACTTCGAAGCGGCCGCCGGCGCGCACCAACCCTTGCACGGCCTCTTCGGCTGGGCGGTACTCCGAATGAGCGACTACCGGGTGTTCGGTGGCAAAAGCCATGCCAACAGGGTAGAGCCGTCCACCGACACGTGTCCCGGAGTGACAATCCCCCCCTCGCGCTATCCGGCGGGGCGGGCCCAGATCCGGCTGACGGGATCGCATTGGAGCAGGTGTCGGTCGTTCGACGTGGTCATGGCGAACGCCGAGGTGCCCGGCCGGTCGCAGGAGCTTCCGGAGGCGTGGAGCTCCGTCTGACCAAACGCGGGCCCTGGAACTGCTCACCGGGCCGTCGCTGTTGATCCTCGACGAGCCGACACCCGCGACCAGCTGCCGTTGGTGGCTTTGGCGGCGCTGGCGCTGTGCTACGCCGGCTTCGCGCGGTGGAAGATCCGGCTGCGCCGGTAGGGTGGCAGCATCCATCCGCCGAAGCACGAGACGTTCGATCTGCGCGCCCGCACCAACACCGATCCCAAAGGCATAGTCCGGGCGGTCGACGAGTACGCGGTCCATCCGTGGGGGCTCTACCTCGCCCGGCCCACCCCCGGCCGGGCCCAGTTCCACTACCTCGAGTCGTGGCTGCTGCCGTCGCTGGGCCTGCGCGCCACGGTTTTTCACTTCAACCCGGGCTACGAACGCGATCACGACTATTACCTCGACGTGGGCGAATACACGCCTGGCCCGGACGCCTGGCGCTCCGAAGACCACTACCTGGACATCGAGGTCCGCTCCGGAACCGGGGCGGAACTGGCCGATGTCGACGAGCTGCTGGATGCCGTCCGGCACGGCCTGTTGACCCCCGAGGTCGCCGAGCGGGCCGTCCGGCGCGCCGTGGCTGCCGTCGACGGGCTGGCCCGGAACGGCTACGACCTGTCGCGCTGGCTGGCCGGGGTGGGCATGCGACTCACCTGGCGAGGACGGTAGCCCGCCAACCCATCAGCCCCAGCATCGAGTCAGCACGGTGACGGTGAGCAAAACGACGGAGGCGGCCACCGTGAATGCGTCGAGAGCGGGTCGCAACGGGGTGGGCGCATTGACGTGGTCGCCGCTCTCCTCAACCCGCTAATCCTCGGCGCTAATCGTCATCCGCGGGCCAAATCTTCGGCCCGATGGTCTGGCTCGACGTTCCAACCAAGGTCTAACGGCCCTATGGATCCGCGGTCCGGCGCCCTAGGTTCGGCGCTACCAGACAGTGACACGCCAGCAGTTACCAACGGAGAGAAGCCGTGACCACCGCACTCGACATCATGCACGCCGGCGGCGAGAACATCTACACGGCATGACGACCGACCGCGACAACGTCATCAAATGGATTCCCGCCGAACATGACCCGAACACCGTACTGGCAGGCGAGACTGCGGACCCATGCCAAGCCAGCCTGGTTGGGGATGGACCGGGCTGGTGCCGCAGCTTGACGCCAAACGGAAGGGCGACGTGACGTTTTTCCAGGTGATCGCCATCGACTTCGACGGCACATTGGCGTCTGACGGCGAGCCATCTCCCCCGGCGGTGGAAGCGGTCGATCAAGCCCGACAACAGGGACTGATGGCGGTCCTGGTCACTGGTCGCATCGAAGCGGAATTGCGGGCCGAGTTTCCTCACATCGCCGAACGCTTCGACGCGCAGGTATTCGAAAACGGTGCGGTGATGGCGGTCAACGGACACGTGTGCGCGCTGGCGGAACCGGTGGACAGCGCCCTCGACGCTGCGCTCGCCGAGCGTGGCGTGCCCTTCCGTCGCGGCAAGGTGCTGGTGGCCGCAGACGGCGAGCACGCCCGGACCGTCATCGAGGTGATCGGCGAGCTCGGATTGGACTGCCAGATCGTGCGTAACCGCGCCGCGCTGATGGTGCTGCCGGCCGGCGTCACCAAAGGCACTGGACTGCAAGCCGTATTGGCGGAAGTGAACCTGTCCCCGCACAACGCCATAGCGGTCGGAGACGCGGAGAACGACTTGTCGATGTTCGGCATTGCAGAGATCGGCGCCGCGGTGTCGAACGCCATCGCATCGGTGCGCCGGCGCGCCGATCTGGTCCTCGAGGAGCCGGACGGCCTTGGCGTCGCCGGACTGCTGACCGGCCCGTATCTTTCCGGGGCGCAACGCTGGTGCCCGCCGCGGCGATGGATCGACATCGGCACCTTCGACGACCGGACGCCCACCCGAGTTCCCGGGAGCCAGGGCCGCATCCTCATTACCGGTCCGGCGGGGTCGGGAAAAAGTTACCTGGTTGGCCTGATGGCCGAGCAATGGATCCTGGCTCACTACTGCGTCCTTGTCATCGACCCCGAAGGCGACCACGTGCAATTGCAGCAGCTCAGCGAGGTGCAGGTTGTTGACGGCGGCAACCATCTGTCCGAACCGACCGAACTCGTCAATAGGCTGTCTCCGCATTCCAGCATGGTGGTGGACATGTCCAGGGTTGCCGAACCAACCAAGCGGGAATATCTGCACCGACTCCGGGCGACCGCCGAAGCGCACCGCGAACACCACGGATTCCCACACTGGGTGATCTATGACGAGGCGCATCTGCTCGGCACCGATGAGGAAGCACACTGGGCGCGACGCGGCGGCTACGTGTTGTCATCGTTCGCACCGGCTTCGCTGCCCGCCCACGAGATCGACAGCAGCGATGTGGTCTTGACGCTTAGCGACGACCACGTGGGGGCGAACATAGTCTCGGAGCGGCGAGCTTCGGTGCGATTCGGCTGGGGGCCCGCTCGCGCGTTTACCATCGCGGACCGCCAGACCGAACATGTGCGCCACCGCCACAAATATGCCGACGTCCGCCTCCCCAACGAGCGCCGGTTCTATTTTCATTCGACCGGCGGCCAATACATTCAGCCCGCCGCGACGATGCAAGAATTCCACACCGCGCTAGGCCATCTCGATCAAAACGCCCTGCAATACCATCTCCATCGCGGGGACTTCTCGCGCTGGCTGGACGACACCATCGCCGACCGGGACTTCGCAAAGCAGATGGCGGCCTGGGAGGACGAAGTGCTGGCCCGCCACGCCGCCGACCTGGAGCGCGTACGCCATCAACTCGTCCGCGCGGTGGAGGAACGCTATCTGTTGCCCGACACCGCCGCGCAGCCAGCTGCGGGATCGACGCACGCGTAACGACCGAAATTGGCGCCGTTTCTTCCGCGTTGCCGGCGGGTAACGTTCTGGCATGCGCGGCGCACATTACGAGGACGCCCACGGGACCAACGACCCGGACGAATTGTCATGACGTACTTCGCCGGTCTGCCCGCCCCGGTGCGCGAGACGCTGCACGACGAGCCGATGCCCGACTGGCGATCCCCCACGCTGGCCACCCTGACCGACAAGCGGTTCTGTGATCCGCGGTGGATCTTCGAGCGCAAGTTCGACGGCATGCGCTGCCTGGCTTTTCGCGACGGCGACCGGGTGCGGCTGCTGTCACGAAACCGCCAGCCACTCAACGGAACCTACCCGGAGCTCGTTGACGCGCTCGCCGCCCAGCACACCACTCGCTTCGTCGTGGACGGCGAGGTGGTGGCGTTCCAGGGCCGCCGCACCAGCTTCGCGCGGCTGCAGGGCCGGCTGGGCATCACCGACCCCGAGGCGGCCCGTGCATCACCGGTCCGCGTCTTCTACTACCTCTTCGACCTGCTGCATGTCGACGGCAAGTCGACGCTCGATGTACCACTGATATCGAGAAAGAGGCTGTTGCGCAGGGCAATTGAGTTCAACGGTCCGCTGCGTTACACCCCCCACCGGGTCGAGGACGGGATAGCGGCCTACCGGGCGGCATGCCAGCGGGGCGATGAAGGGGTGATCGCCAAGCTGGCCGACTCGCCGTATGACGGCCGCCGCTCGGGCAATTGGCTGAAATTCAAATGTGTTCACGACCAGGAGTTCGTGGTCGGCGGTTATCACCAGCCCCAAGGGCAGCCGAGTCGAATTCGGCGCGCTGCTGCTGGGCTACCACGACGGGCGTGACCTGGTCTACGCCGGCAAGGTGGGCACCGGCTTCGACGAGGCCACGCTGCACCGCCTGCACGCGCGGCTGTCGGCGATCGCGCGGGACACACCGCCGTTCACCCGCGGATTGAGGCGCGAAGCCGCCGTCCGGTGGGTGCGCCCCGAGCTGGTGGTCCAGATCGGTTTCACCGAGTGGACGCGGGACGGAAAGCTGCGCCATCCGCGCTACCTGGGCGTGCGCACTGACAAGGACCCCGCAGACGTCGTGCGGGAGACGCCCTGATGCCCCGCATCGGCGTCGAGATCACCCACCCGGACCGGGTGTTGTTTCCCGGCTCGTCGGCTCAAGCGGGCATCACCAAACGCGATCTTGCCGACTACTACGGCGACGTGGCCGACACGATGCTGCCGCACCTGCGCGGCCGGGCGCTCAACGTGCAGCGGTTTCCCCGCGGCATCGCCGAACCAGGCTTTCTCCAACAGGATTTCGCCGATTCACTGCCGGACTGGATGGGCCGTGTCGAGGTCACCAAGGTGGGCGGCACGGTGGTGCATCCGGTGGCCGAACGTCGGGAGGCGCTGCAATGGCTGGCCAACCAGAACGGCGTCACGCTGCACGCCTGGCAGTCGCGGCGGCGCCGGCTGGATAGCCCCGACCGACTGGTCTTCGACCTGGATCCCTCGGACGGCGACTTCGCGGTGGTGCGGGCGACCGCCCACGCGACCGCCGGGGTGCTGCGGGACCTCGGGCTCACCTGTTACGTGCAAGTCACCGGGTCGCGCGGGCTGCACGTCGTGGTGCCACTGCGGGCCGAAGCCGATTTCGACACCGCCCGGCAGTTCGCCCGCGACGTCGCGGAGGTCGTGGTCGCCGACGACGCCGCCCACCGCACCCTCGAAGCCCGCAAAGAAAAGCGGGGCGGCCGGGTGTACCTGGACATCATGCGAAACGCTTACGCGCAGACCGCAGTTGCGCCGTATTCGGTCCGGGCCCGCGCCGGCGCCCCGGTGGCCACGCCGCTGGAGTGGGACGAGCTGGACGCTCGCGGCTTGCGGGCGGACCGATTCACCATCCGCGATCTTCCCCGCCGGCTGGCCGGCCAACGCGATCCCTGGGCGGACATGTCCCGGCACGCCCGATCCCTGACCGGGCCGCTGCGGCGACTGGCGGGGCTTCGTGCCTGAATTGCCTGACGTGGAAGGATTTCGGCGGGAGCTGGCCGAGACGCTGCCCGGCCGGCGGATTCGGCGGGTGCAGGTGTCCGATCCCGGCGTGCTGCGGAACACCACCGCCCAGGCCCTCGGGCGCCGGTTGGCCGGTCACCGCTTCGCTGTCCCACGCCGGCACGGCAAGTGGCTGGTGCTGCCCACCGACGGCCCGACACTGCTGGTACACAGCGGGATGACGGGTCATCCGTACTATGCCGCCGACGGTGCCGAGGAAGTGGGTAACGAGCGGTTGGCGGTGGTGCTCGACAAGGGGGAACTGCGGTACGCCGACCTCCGGAAATTGCGCGGGGTATGGCTGGCCGACGACGAGGAGGATGTCGCCCACGTGACGGGCCCGCAGGGTCCCGATGCGTTGGGCATCGGCCTGCGGACGTTCCGCTACGTCCTGGCGGGGCGCCGGGGGCGGATCAAGCCGACCCTGATGGACCAGTCGGTGATCGCCGGCCTGGGCAACCTGCTCGTCGACGAGACCTGCTGGCGGGCCGGGATACGGCCCGATCGCCCGGGGACCGAGTTGCACGACGACGACCTCAAGGGGTTGCATCGCGCGATGACCCAGGTGCTGGGCACCGCGGTGCGGCACGGCCGGGTGCCCGGACTGCCGCGGTGGCTCACCGGGGCACGCGACGAGCCGGACCCACACTGCCCGCGCTGCGGCGCCCGTCTGACACGCGGTCGGGTCGGCGGCCGAACGTCGTTCTGGTGTCCCCGCTGCCAGCCCTGAGGCCGCGAACCGGCGACAAAAACCGCCTGGTGAGGCAATCATGTCGAGCGGTAAGGTCAGCATCTATGAGGCCAAGCACACGCAGGTGGATGCCGATCGCCGCGATGATGCTGATCGCGGGCGGCGCTCAATGGAGTCCGGCCATCGCGCGAGCGGACATGCACAACATCACCTATGTCGCCAGGATCGACGGGGTCGCCCCCGGCAGCCAAGCCACGTTCGTGGTCGACGGCGGCCACAAGGACAGCGCCCCGTTGAGCGCGATGCCGGGCCAGGTTTTCCAGGCCAACGAGGTGCTCGCCGATCCGCAGCAGGCGGGCATGCAGGTGGTGCTGCACTGGCCCTACTCGGCGAAGGTGCATTGCGAGATCGACGTGGACGACACCGTCGCCACGGAAATCGATCAAATGGTTTCCCCCAGGCACGGGGAGGGGGACCCGATGAATGGCGTGTTGGCCTGCGGCGCACCACTATCCAGTTAGGGCCGCCAGCCGGTCGAGTCGGCCCAGTCCCACGCCCGCCGGTAGGCGTCGAAAAACCACGGCTCTTTGGTTTCGACGTAGTCGGCACCGTCACCGCCCGCGCGCTTTTCGGCCGCCCGCTTGGCGGACAGGTAGTCGGCGCGCACATCGGGGCTGGCGGCGAGCCAGTCGACGAACAGCAGGGCGAACTGCTGATTGGGCCAGCCGTCCACCCGGACGTGCACGTTGGTGGGCCGACCCGGATCCGCCGAGGCGTAAATCCGCTTGTGCCACAACGCCGGATCGGCAGCATGGTCGTAGCGGTCAACGGTGCTGCGGGCGTCGGGTTTGACGACGTCCCCGGTGATCCCCTCGATGCGGGGATAACCGGCGGTCAGCAACGGCTCGGCGAGTTCGTCGGCGGCGGCCAGTGATTCGACGGTGACCTGGATGTCGATGACGTCCTTGGCGTCAAGGTCGGGCACGGCGGTGGACCCGATGTGGTCGACGCGCAGCGCCCGGTGCCCGCACGTGCTCTGCAACCTTGCCAGGATTCGCCGCGCCTGGTCCGGCCACGTCGGATCGGGCGGGACCAGCCGCGCCGCCGCCCGGGCAACCCGGCGGGCAGCCAGGTTGTGCGCGAACGGCGATATCCGGTTGTCCCACAGGTCATGGGCGCGCCGAACCAGCTCCTCGGGGCTGCCCGAGTTGTCCACCCATACGTCGGCAACGGCGCGGCGCTGTTCGTCGGTGGCCTGTGCGGCGATCCGGGCGCGGGCGTCGTCTTCGGACATGCCGCGTTGTTCGACCAGCCGTCGGATCCGCACCTCGACGTCGGCGTGCACCACGACCACCAGCGGGAACAGGGGCGCCATGCCGGATTCCACCAGCAGCGGAATGTCTTCGACGACAACGGAATCCTTGGAAGAATTAGCCACCGACGCGATGATCTCCGCGCGGCGCTTGCCCACCAAGGGGTGCACGATCCCGTTGAGCTTGGCGCGCGCCTCGTCGTCCCGGAAAGCCTTGGCGGCCAACGCCGGCCGATCCAGCGACCCGTCGGGCAGCAGGATGTCGCCACCGAAGGCGTCGACCAGCGAAGCCAGCCCCTCGGTTCCCGGCTGGACCACCTCGCGCGCGATGACATCGCCGTCGACGATGACCGCCCCGCATTGCGCGAAGGTGGCCGACAGCGCCGACTTGCCGGCGCCGATGCCACCGGTCAGCCCGATACGCAGCATTGAGTGAACGCGACCAGACGAGAGTTACGCGTTGCCGGCGAGTTTCTCCCGCAGCGCGGCCAATTGGGCATCGCTGGCCAGCGACCCGCCCGCCGCTTTCTCCTGGGGCGCGCCGTTGCCCGGCGACTGGTCGTTCTCGTCGTGCCCGGCCGCCTCGGCCGCGGCGAACTTCTCCATCTGCGCGGTGTGCATCTTGTGCCGGCGCTCGGCCTCGGCGTAGCGGGCCTCCCACTCGGAGCGCTGGGCGTCGAAGCCTTCCAGCCACTCGTTGGTCTCGGGATCGAAGCCCTCGGGGAAGATGTAGTTGCCCTGCTCGTCGTAGCTGTCGGCCATGCCGTACTTGGCCGGGTCGAACTCCTCGGTGTAGTCCTCGTTGGCCTGCTTGAGCGACAACGAGATCCGGCGCCGCTCCAGGTCGATGTCGATGACCTTGACCATCGCGTCGTCGCCGACGGCGACCACCTGGTCGGGCACCTCGACGTGGCGCTCGGCCAGCTCGGAGATGTGCACCAGCCCTTCGATGCCCTCCTCGACGCGGACGAACGCACCGAACGGAACGAGCTTGGTGACCTTGCCCGGCACGATCTGGCCGATGGCGTGGGTACGGGCGAAGTGCCGCCACGGGTCTTCCTGGGTCGCCTTGAGCGACAACGAAACCCGCTCGCGGTCCATGTCCACGTCGAGCACCTCGACGGTGACCTCGTCGCCGACCTGGACCACCTCGGACGGATGGTCGATGTGCTTCCAGGACAGCTCGGAGACGTGCACCAGGCCGTCCACACCGCCGAGATCGACGAACGCGCCGAAGTTGACGATGGACGAGACGACACCCTTGCGGATGGCGCCCTTCTGCAGCTGATTGAGAAACTCGCTGCGCACCTCGGACTGCGTCTGCTCCAGCCAGGCCCGCCGGGACAGCACCACGTTGTTGCGGTTCTTGTCCAGCTCGATGATCTTGGCCTCGATCTCCTTGCCGATGTACGGCTGCAGATCGCGGACGCGTCGCATCTCCACCAGCGATGCCGGCAGGAAGCCGCGCAAACCGATGTCGAGGATCAGGCCGCCCTTGACCACCTCGATGACCGTGCCCTTGACGGCCTCGTCCTTCTCCTTGAGCGCCTCGATGGTGCCCCAGGCGCGCTCGTACTGGGCGCGCTTCTTGGACAGAATCAGCCGGCCCTCTTTGTCCTCCTTGGTGAGGACCAGGGCTTCGACCTCGTCGCCGACGGAAACGACCTCGTTGGGGTCGACGTCGTGCTTGATGGACAGCTCGCGGGCGGGGATGACCCCTTCGGTCTTGTAGCCGATGTCGAGGAGCACCTCGTCCCGGTCAACTTTGACGATCGTGCCCTCGACGATGTCGCCATCGTTGAAGTACTTGATCGTTTTGTCTATTGCGGCAAGAAAGTCCTCGCTGGAGCCTATGTCGTTGACGGCTACTTGCGGCGAGGTGACGGCGGGACTCGGCATGTGGTGGGTTGCTCCGGACAGGTTGGGTCGTAGGGACAAAATTGGGATTTACCCGTCGAGGCTACTCGACAGGGCACACGCTGGCCAAACTCGGTCACGGTTGACCAATTGCCGAAGGAGTAGGGCGCGGTTGTCAAGTCCTGCAGACCGCTGGCGTCTGCGCAGCGTGTCGCGGGCGGCATCCGTCTCAAGACCCGGATTTTGCCAGGTTAAACAGGCGTCCTGCGCGGAACCGGCGCCACATCGATCTCGATCGCCGTCGCGCGACGCCGTCGTTACGAAAAACAATTCTTCGCCACTTCATTGGCCGTTCGTCTTCGTCATCAGCCCGGTTATCGTCCTTGCGCCAATGCATTCATCGGTCAAAACCTGCCAACGAGCACAACCCCACAGACCAAGAGCAGGCCACCCAGGGCTCGTCCTGGGGTGATGGGGTGCGAATCCAGACGCAGCCAGCCAAAATGATCGATTACCAAAGACATGATGAGTGCAGACGTAACCGTGAAGCTCATGAAAGTACCCGAGGGCCGATCAAACCCGGCGGACCACACGCGGGTGCCGGGTCACGTCAGACTTTCAAGTAGCCCTAATGCGCCGCTGAATCCCAGCTGCGACCGTAGCCCACCGAAACCTCCAGCGGGACGTCAAGCGGATAGGCACCGCCCATCTTCTCGCGCGCCAGAGCTTCCACCTGTTCGCGCTCCCCGGGCGCGATTTCGAACAACAACTCGTCGTGCACCTGCAGCAGAATCCGAGAGGAGAGACCGGCCTCTTTGATCGCCTTGTCGACCTCGAGCATCGCCACCTTGATGATGTCGGCCGCGCTGCCCTGGATGGGCGCGTTGAGCGCCGCGCGCTCGGCGGCCTCGCGCACCTGACGATTGCTGCTGTCCAGTTCGGGCAGGTAGCGGCGGCGGCCGAACACCGTCGAGGTGTAGCCGTCCTTGCGCGCCTGTTCCACCACGGCGTGCAGGTAGTCGCGCACCCCACCGAATCGGGCGAAGTATTGGTCCATCTGAACTTTCGCCTCTTCGGTCGAGATCTTGAGCTGAGTGGACAGCCCATAAGCGCTCAACCCGTAAGCCAGCCCATACGACATGGCCTTGACCCGGCGGCGCAACTCGGCGGTGACCTCCTCGATCGGCACGCCGAACGCGCGGGAGGCGACGAAGGAGTGCAGGTCCTCCCCCGTGTTGAACGCCTCGATGAGACCCTCGTCCTTGGACAGGTGCGCCATGATCCGCATCTCGATCTGGCTGTAGTCGGCGGTCATCAGCTCGCTGTAGCCGTTGCCGACGACGAACGCGTCCCGGATCTGCCGGCCGGCGTCGGTGCGGATCGGGATGTTCTGCAGATTGGGTTCGGTCGACGACAACCTGCCGGTCGCCGCGATCGTCTGGTTGAACGTGGTGTGGATGCGGCCGTCGTCGGCCACCGCGTTCAACAGCCCGTCAACGGTGACCTTCAGCCGGGTGACGTCGCGGTGGGCGAGCAAGTGCTGCAGGAAGAGGTGTCCGGTCTTGTCGAACAGCGATTGCAGGGCGTCCGCGTCGGTGGTGTAGCCGGTCTTGGTCCGCTTGGTCTTGGGCATGCCAAGCTCGTCGAACAACACCGTCTGCAACTGCTTGGGCGAGCCCAGGTTGATCTGCTTGCCGATCACCGCGTACGCGGCCTCGGCGGCGTCGCGGATGTGGTCGCCGAATTGGTTTTGCAACTCGGTCAACAGCTGCAAATCGACGGCGATGCCGGCACTTTCCATGCCCGCCAGCACCCGCTGAACCGGCAGCTCCATGTCGCTCAGCAGTGCGGTGGAGTCGATACCATCCAGCTCGGCGTCCAGCGCATCGGCGAGGTCCATCACGGCCCGGGCCCGCAGCACCAGGGTCTGCACGGCTTGCCCGTCCACCCCGTCGACGTCATCGAGCAGCGAAAGCTGTTGCTGCTCGGGAGTTTCCGCGCGCAACTCACGACGCAGGTAGCGCAACGAGAGATCGTCCAGGGTGAAGCTGCGCTGCCCTGGCCGCACCAGGTAGGCCGCCAGCGCGGTGTCGGAGGTGACGCTGGTCAGCGTCCAGCCGCGGCCCGCCAGGTCGTGGATGGCCAGCTTGGCTTCGTGCAGCGCTTTGGGTTTGGCGGGATCGGCCAGCCAGCCGGCCAGCGCGGCCTCGTCGTCGGGTGTCAACGTCGCGGTATCGAGGTAGCCGCCATCCCCGTCGGCGGCGGCGATGCCCAGCGCGGTGGCGTCCCCGGCGTAGGGCAGATGGGTGCCGGCGACGGCCAGCCCGCAGCGGCGCCCGTCGCCGGCGTGCGCGGCCAGCCACCCCCCGACCGCGCCGGGCTGCAGCGCCTCGCCGCGCACGTCGAATCCCTCGTCGACCTCCGGCACACGCCCCCCAGCGGCGGCCAGGGTGTCGAACAAGCGATCACGCAGCACCCGGAATTCCAGGTCGTCGAAGAGCCGGTGGATGTGGTCGCGATCCCACGGCTGCAGCCGCAGCGTGTCCGGGGTTTGCGCGAGCGGAACGTCGCGAACAAGGTCGGTGAGCTCACGGTTGCGCACCACGCCGGCCAGATTCGCGCGCAGCGCGTCCCCCACCTTGCCGCGCACCGAATCCACGTTGTCGACCAGCCCTTGCAGCGAGCCGTATTCGACGATCCATTTGGCGGCGGTCTTCTCACCAACGCCCGGGATGCCGGGCAGGTTGTCGCTGGGATCACCGCGCAGCGCGGCGAAATCGGGATACTGCCGGGGCGTCAGCCCGTATTTCTCGACGACGGCTTCGGGGGTGAAGCGGGTCAGTTCGCTGACCCCCTTGCGCGGGTAGAGCACGGTCACGTCGTCGCTGACCAATTGCAGCGAGTCGCGGTCACCGGTGACGACAAGCACGCGGTAGCCCTCGTGCTCGGCCTGGGTGGCCAGCGTCGCGATGATGTCGTCGGCCTCAAATCCCCGCTCGGCGAGCACCGTGATGCCCAGCGCCCCCAGCACTTCCTTGGTGATGTCGATCTGACCCCGGAATTCGTCGGGCGTCGTCGACCGATTGGCCTTGTACTCCGGGTAGCGCTCGGACCGGAACGTCTCCCGGGAGACGTCGAACGCCGCGGCGAGGTGGGTCGGGGCCTCGTCCCGCAGCAGATTGATCAGCATGGCGGTGAAGCCGTACACCGCGTTGGTGGTCAGGCCGCCGCGGGTCTTGAAGTTCTCGGCGGGCAGCGCGTAGAACGCCCGAAACGCCAGCGAATTGCCATCCAGCAACATCAGCGTCGGCTTCGTCTGGTCCTCGCCGGCCTTGGTGGTAGCGGATGTCGCGGCAGTCACGGCTCTCACTCTAAGCACCGGGTGCGACGGCCCACGCGCCGCTTCGGAACTGCAACACGTTTCAGTTTTGTGCGCCCGCTGGGTACGCTGGCCCAGTGTCAGAGGTCATCCGCCAAGAACCGGCGATCGATGGATGGTTCGCCACCGACAGTGCAGGCAACCCCCATTTGATCGGCGGCAAATGCCCGCAATGCGGCACGTATGTCTTCCCGCCGCGTGAGAACAACTGCCCGAACCCGGCCTGCACCAGCGACACGCTGGATGCGGTCGCGTTGTCGACGCGCGGAACGCTGTGGAGCTACACCGAGAACCGCTACGCGCCGCCCCCGCCGTATCCATCACCGGATCCCTTCGAGCCGTTCGCCGTCGCCGCGGTGGAGTTGGCCGACGAGGGCCTGATCGTGTTGGGCAAGGTGGTCGAGGGCACGCTGGCCGCCGATTTGAAGGTCGGCATGCAGATGGAGCTGACCACCATGCCGCTGTTCGTCGACGATGACGGCGTCGAGCGCGTCGTCCACGCGTGGAGGATCGCATGACAACGCGCGCGCCCGAACCGCTGTACATTCTCGGCGCCGGAATGCACCCCTGGGGCAAGTGGGGCAACGACTTCACCGAATACGGGGTGGCCGCCGCCCGTGCCGCCCTGCGCGAAGCCGGATTGGACTGGCGCCAGATCCAGTTGGTGGCCGGCGCGGACACCATCCGCAACGGCTATCCGGGATTCGTCGCCGGCGCCACCTTCGCGCAGAAACTGGGCTGGAACGGCGTGCCGGTCAGCTCGAGCTATGCCGCGTGCGCCAGCGGGTCGCAGGCGCTGCAGAGCGCGCGGGCGCAGATCCTGGCCGGGTTCTGCGACGTCGCGTTGGTGATCGGCGCCGACACCACCCCGAAGGGCTTCTTCGCGCCCGTGGGGGGCGAACGCAAGAACGACCCCGACTGGCAGCGCTTCCACCTCATCGGCGCCACCAACACGGTGTACTTCGCGCTGCTGGCGCGACGGCGAATGGACCTCTACGGCGCCACGCTCGAGGATTTCGCCCGGGTGAAGGTCAAGAACTCCAAGCATGGGCTCAACAACCCGAATGCCCGCTACCGCAAGGAGAACTCGATCCAAGACGTGCTGGCCAGCCCCGTGGTCTCGGACCCGCTTCGGCTGCTGGACATCTGCGCCACCTCCGACGGCGCGGCGGCCCTGGTCGTGGCCAGCGCGGATTTCGCTCGGGAGCACCTCGGGTCCCTGCATGGCGTGCCCTCGGTGCGCGCGGTCAGCACCGTCACGCCGCGCTACCCGCAGCATTTGCCCGAATTGCCTGATATTGCAACGGATTCCACCGCGGCAGTGGCCGCACCCGAGCGCGTGTTCAAGGATCAGATCCTCGACGCGGCGTACGCGGAAGCCGGCGTCGGGCCCGAAGACCTGAGCCTGGCCGAGGTCTACGACCTATCCACCGCGCTCGAGCTCGACTGGTATGAGCATCTGGGGCTGTGCCCCAGGGGCGAAGCCGAGGCGCTGCTGCGCAGCGGTGCGACCACCCTCGGCGGCAAGGTCCCCGTCAACCCGTCCGGCGGGCTGGCGTGCTTCGGCGAGGCCATCCCCGCCCAGGCGATCGCCCAGGTCTGCGAGCTCACCTGGCAGCTGCGCGGTCAGGCCACCGGCCGGCAAGTGGAGAACGCCACCGTCGGCATCACGGCCAACCAGGGCTTGTTCGGACACGGGTCATCGGTGATCGTGGCCCGCTGAGGGCGCCAACCCTGGCCAGTGTGAAACCTCGGCGGCACCAGTCGGCGTGTCGCCGCCATGAGTTCACAGCCAAAGCCATGCGTGCACACTCGACGCTCGAGCGCATTATTCCTCGGTGTGGAGGGTTTCCAGGACGACCTCGGCCACCCGCTTCATGGTGGTCCGCCGGTCCATGGCGGCCCGCTGAATCCACTTGAACGCCTCGGGCTCGGTCATGCCCTGTTTGGTCTGCAGCAGGCCCTTGGCGCGTTCGACGAGCTTGCGCGTCTCCAGCCGGTCCGACAGGGTCGCCACCTCACGTTCCAGCTCGGTGATCTCGCTGAACCGGCTGACGGCCAATTCGATGGCCGGGATCAGGTCGCTGATGGTGAAGGGCTTCACCAGATAGGCCATCGCCCCGGCGTCGCGGGCCCGCTCGACCAAGTCGCGCTGGCTGAACGCGGTCAGCACGACGATCGGCGCGATGCGCTTACTGGCTATCTCCGAGGCCGCGTCGATCCCGTCCCGGCGCGGCATCTTCACATCCATGATCACGAGGTCCGGCTTGTGCTGCTCGGCCAGCTCGACGGCTTCCTGCCCGTCGCCGGCCTCACCGACGATCTCGTAACCCTCCTCTCGCAGCATCTCGGCCAGGTCCAGTCGGATCAGCGCTTCGTCTTCAGCGATCAGGACCCGGCGCGGCACAGCGGCGTCGGTGTCGGTCGTGGGGCCTGTCATGACGGACATTGTGTCCCGAACGCCTTAGACCAGCGACCTCGGGGGCTGTGAGACGGCTGCGCGAACCAAATCCTCTATGGTGGGAGGCTGCCTCTAAGGTAGGAGGCCGGCTAGCCCTCGTATCCCAACTGGCAGAGGAAACGGACTCAAAACCCGTCCAGTGTGGGTTCGAATCCCACCGAGGGCACCCAGCGTTTACATGGCAGGCGGAAATATCCTCCTGCATGACGTCGTCAATTCCGCAAGATTCCAGCTCTGCAGTATTCATTCCGGCGGTTTCACTGACCCAGCGGTCTGTTCACAACGCCGGATGGTTGTCAGCGGTATGAATTGTGCCCCATCGGCGTTATTCGATTATGCGAAAAGCGCATAATATGGACTGGGTTCCACGCAATTTTCTTTGTCACGCGCAGGCACGGCACGGCAGTAATGCCATCACTTTGCTACTTGTCCTACGACCCCAAGCCGTCCACTGTGGGTTCGAATCGCACGATGACCGCCGGCAGGCGGCCGTGGTCAAAGTCGGTTGAAGACGGTGTGATTCACCTAATCCCAGATGGACCGGGCGAAGCAGACCTGTTCTTGGGAGGGCGCCGAATACACGCGCGTGTAGTTGTCCCCCATGGAGTCGCCCTCGACCCGCAGCAGCGAAGCTGTAATTACAGCCGCCGGAACAGCCATTCGTTACCACGGCCGTGAGCGCCAGGAACAACGGCGGGCCGATTCTCCTGCCGAGACCTGCCATAACGCACTCCCTTAGTCCAGGTGGATACGCGGTAAAGAGCCCAGGCGAATATTTGTTTAGTGGCGAATCGGATTCGTACGCCGCGACATTGCTGCCTAAAAGGTTTTTCTATGACGAATTTCACCTGACCCGCGGAAGTTTCTCGTAGCCGAGGCGAACGCGACCCGATCACCTCGAACCGACTTGATCCCGGCAGCCGACAAATACCGTGCTCAGCGGTTACGCTGTGAGGGTGGCGGCCAAGAAGTGTGGTGCCCCACCGCGATGTTCAGATGGCACGTCGAAGCGCCCGGATTGCGTGGCCGCGGTGCAGGCTCAAACGCGCGATCGCAACAGGCACTACGCGGACAGCGCCGCACGGCGGGCCCGGGTGCTCAACATCACGGCGTGGCTGGCGGTGCTGGTCAGCGCCAGCTTCGTGACCCTGCAGGTAGTCACGGGATCGTGGTCGTGGCAACTCATCTCGAGCAACGCCGCCTCCGCGATGATTTTCGCGAGCGTGCCGTGGCTGCACCGCTTCGGTGAGCTGGTTGCGCCGCTTACCTTTATCGGCGCGGCCTACGTCTCGATTTTCACCAGCTGCTGGGACGTGGGCACGGGTGCGGGCGCCCAGTTCTTCTTCCTGGTCGGGGCCTGTCTGATCCTGCTACTACTGGGCATTGAGCACATCGTCCTGGCGGCAAGCCTGGCCGTGGTCGCCGCCGGCCTCGTCATTGCGCTGGAGTTCGCGGTCCCCCGCGACACCGGGCTGCAGCCGGCCTGGGCACAGTCCACGACCTTCGTGGTGACGATCGTCTCCGCCTGGGTGATGGTGTTTGTGACAGTGTGGTTCGCGCTGCGTGACACCGCAGCGCGCCGAGGCCGTGATGGAATCCGAGTACGAGCGGTCCGAGGCCCTGCTGGCCAACATGTTGCCGGCCAGCATCGCCGACCGCCTCAAAGAGTCCGACCGCAACGTCATAGCCGACAAATACGACGTCGCCTCCGTCTTGTTCGCCGACATCGTCGGCTTCACCGAGCGCGCCAGCAGCACGGCTCCGGCCGACCTGGTGCGATTTCTCGACCGCCTCTATGGCGCGTTCGACGAACTGGTCGACAAGCACGGCCTGGAGAAGATCAAAGTCAGCGGCGACTCCTACATGGTGGTCAGCGGAGTTCCGCGCGCGCGGCCCGACCACGCCCAGGCGCTTGCGGACTTCGCGCTTGACATGGCCGATGTGGCAGCCGGACTGAAGGATCGGCACGGTCATTCCGTACCGCTTCGGGTGGGCATGGCCTGCGGACCGGTGGTTGCCGGCGTCGTGGGTTCGCGCCGGTTCTTCTATGACGTGTGGGGAGACGCGGTCAACGTCGCGTCCCGGATGGAGTCCACCGACTCGGCGGGCCGAATTCAGCTGCCCGAGGCGATGTACGAGCGCCTCAAGGATGATTTCGTGTTGCAGGAGCGCGGCCGGATCGAGGTCAAGGGCAAAGGGCTCATGCGCACCTGGTACCTGATCGGCCGCAAGGTGGCCGACGAATCCAGCGATCTGCTAGCCGACGAACCGCGCACGGCCCACGTGTAAACCCAAATGCCCTATACCAAAACGGGCGTTTGTGTCAGACTGCGGCCATGCAAACTACTCCTGGATCCGCCCCCGTTCCAAGTTTGTTGCCGCATCTGTGGAAATCCACTCTGTTATCGGGAATTCTGTCGCTGGTCCTCGGCGTCCTGGTGCTGGTGTGGCCCGGACGAAGCATCCTGCTGGCCGCCATTCTGTTCGGCATTTACCTGCTGGTCACCGGCATCGCACAGGTGATCTTCGCGTCCAGCCTGCATGTTTCGGCCGGCAGCCGCATCTTGCTGTTCATCAGCGGGGCCGCGTCGCTCATCCTGGCGGTGCTGGCGTTCCGCCATTTCGGGAAGGATCCGCTGACCGCAATTCTGTTGCTGGCCATCTGGATTGGCATCGGATTCATCTTCCGCGGGGTGGCCACGACCGTTTCGGCAATCAGCGACCCGACTCTGCCTGGACGAGCCTGGTCGATTTTCGTCGGCGTGATCAGCCTGCTCGCCGGCATCGTCGTCCTGGCATCGCCGTTCGAATCGATTGCCATCCTGGCGATGGTGGTTGGCGTTTGGTTCATCGTCATCGGCGTGTTCGAAATCGTGTCGTCGTTCGGCATCCGCAAGGCGTCCACAACGCTGACCGGCTGAGGCGGCCGAAGGTAGCGCCGCCCCGACCCGTCTACTACACTCTGTCGTAGCCGTTGATCGGCCTTCGCAGGCTTGGGAGATGACGCATGAATGTCGTCGATATTTCGCGGTGGCAGTTCGGTATCACCACCGTCTACCACTTCATCTTCGTGCCGCTCACGATCGGCTTGGCTCCCCTGCTCGCCGTCATGCAGACGGTGTGGGTGGCCACCGGTAATACCGCGTGGTACCGGCTCACCAAGTTCTTCGGCAAGTTGTTCCTGATCAACTTCGCCCTGGGCGTGGCCACCGGGATCGTCCAGGAATTCCAATTCGGCATGAACTGGTCCGAGTACTCCCGTTTCGTCGGGGACATCTTCGGCGCGCCACTGGCCATGGAAGGCTTGTTCGCCTTCTTCTTCGAGTCCACCTTCATCGGGTTGTGGATCTTCGGGTGGAGCCGGCTGCCGAAGCTGATCCACCTGGCGTGCATCTGGATAGTCGCGTTCGGCGTCAACGCGTCGGCGTTCTTCATCATCGTGGCGAACTCGTTCATGCAGCACCCGGTGGGCGCGCACTACAATCCGGCGACGCACCGCGCCGAGCTGAACAGCATCGCGGCATTGCTCAGCAATAACACTGCGCGGGCTGCTTTTTCACATGTGGTGGCCGGTTCGCTGGCGACCGCCGCGACGTTCGTCGCCGCGGTCAGCGCATGGTTTTTGGTGCGTTCACGCAATGCCACGGCCGCCGACCCCGCCGCTGAATCGGATGCTCGCACCATGTTCCGCCCGGCGGCCATCCTGGGATGTTGGGTGGTGTTGATCGCCGCGGTCGGTTTGTTCTTCACCGGTGACCGCCAGGGCAAGCTGATGTTCGTTCAGCAGCCGATGAAGATGGCGTCGGCGGAAACGCTGTGCGACACCCAAACCGATCCGGAGTTTTCCATCCTGACGGTTGGCCGGCACAACAACTGTGACGGCGTCAAAGGTGTCATCCAGGTGCCCTACGTGCTGCCCTTCCTCGCCGAAGGCCGGTTCAACGACGTCACGTTGCAGGGCGTGCGCAACATCCAGCACGATTACGAGCAGCGATTCGGACCAAACGACTACCGGCCCAACATGTTCGTCACCTACTGGTCGTTCCGCGCGATGATCGGGCTGCTGGCGATCCCGGTGTTGTTCGCGCTCGTGGCGCTGTGGCTCACCCGGGGCGGCCGGATCCCCGGACAGCGGTGGTTCTCCTGGCTGGCGCTGGTGACCATTCCCACACCGTTCCTGGCCAACATCGCCGGCTGGGTATTCACCGAGATGGGCCGCCAGCCATGGATCGTCGCGCCCAACCCCACCGGCGATCAACAGGTGCGATTCACCGTCCACGAAGCCGTCTCACACAACACCTCCGGCATGGTCGTCACCTCCCTGCTGACCTTCACCCTCGTCTACGCGGTCCTCGCCGTCATCTGGTTCTTTCTGCTCAAGCGCTACATCACCGAAGGGCCACTCGAGCACGACGCGGAACCGGCGCCGCCCCCGGCGCCCAGCGACGACGAGGTAGCGCCGCTGTCGTTCGCCTATTAGGGCCTAGCTGGAAAGGAGCTGACCGGTGGGACTGCAAGAGTTGTGGTTCGGCATCATCGGAATGCTGTTCCTCGGTTTTTTCATCTTGGACGGCTTCGATTTCGGCGTAGGCATGTTGATGGAACCGCTCGCCCGCGTCGGCATCGGTGAGTCCGAACCCATCCGCCGTACCGCGCTCAACACCATCGGGCCGGTCTGGGACGGCAACGAGGTATGGCTGATCGTGGGCGGCGCAGCCATGTTCGCCGCATTTCCCGGCTGGTACGCCACCGTGTTCTCCACGCTGTACCTGCCGCTGCTGGCAATCCTGCTCGGCATGATCCTGCGTGCCGTGGCGATCGAGTGGCGCGGCAAGATCGATGACACAAAGTGGCGGGGCTGGGCCGATTTCGGTATCGCGGCCGGGTCGTGGCTGCCCGCCGTGCTGTGGGGCGTCGCCTTCTCGATCCTGGTCCGCGGCCTCCCGGTGGACGCCGACGGCCAGGTCCACCTGTCGATCACCGATGTGCTCAACGGCTACACGCTGCTGGGCGGTTTGGCCACCGCCGGATTGTTTCTGTTTTACGGCGCGGTGTTCATCTCGTTGAAGACCTCCGGAGCCATCTGCGACGACGCGCACCGGCTCGCGGTGTGGCTATCGCTTCCGGTCACCGGAGTTGTTGGCATCTTTGGGCTCTGGACCCAGCTGGCATACGGCAAAAACTGGACCTGGCTGGTGCTGGCCGTCGCGGTGGTGGCGCAGCTGGCGGCGGTGCTGTTGGTGTGGCGGCGCATATCCGACGGCTGGGCGTTCGCGTGCACGGCGACGGTGGTTGCCGCCGTGGTGATTCTGTTGTTCGGTGCGCTATATCCCAACCTGGTGCCCTCGACGCTCAACCCGCAGTGGAGCGTGACGATTCACAACGCTTCGTCGACGCCGTACACCCTCAAGGTCATGACATGGGTGACGGCGATCATGGCTCCGCTGACGGTGGTATATCAGGCCTGGACCTATTGGGTGTTCCGGCAACGGCTCTCGGCCGATCGGATACCGCCGCCGATCGGTCTGGCGAGGCGTCCGTCCTGACCGGGAAGAACACCCCGCCAGCCGCAAACCGGGCGCCCGTGGACCCGCGACTGTGGCGGGCATCGCCGGCATTACGCCGGTATCTTTTCGCCGCGGTGGGCTGCGGGGTGGTGATCTCCGGCTGCGCGATCGGTTCGGCCGTCGTGCTGGCGAGCGTCGTCGCCCGCGTCGTCGCCCATCCCCCGGCGCACAGCGTGCGCATCTGGATTGCACCGTTGGCAGTCTTGTTGGGGCTGTGGACCGTTCGTACGCTGGCGCACTGGGTGCAGGCGCGCCTGGGACAACGCGGGACCAACGCGGTGATCGCCGATCTGTCCGGTCAGGTGCTGGCGGCGGTGACCGCCCGGCAGCCCGGTGAACTGGCCGGCCAGCGGGACGCGGCCGCGCTGGTGGTTACCCGCGGCCTGGACGGCCTACGTCCCTATTTCACCGGATATTTGCCCACGTTGCTGCTTGCCGCAATCCTGACCCCGGCGACGGTCGCCGTGATCGCGGTCTACGACCTGAAATCTTTTGTGATCGTGGTCATCACCCTGCCGTTGATACCGATCTTCATGGTGTTGATCGGGCTGGCAACGGCCGACCGATCGGCGGCGGCCCTGGAGGCCATGACCACCCTGCAGGCCCGATTGCTGGACCTGATCGCCGGCATCCCCACGCTGCGGGCGCTGGGACGCGCCCGGGGGCCCGAATACCGAATTGCCGAACTCGCTGCCGCCCACCGTCGCTCGGCCATGGCGACGCTGCGGATCGCCTTCCTGTCAGCACTGGTGCTGGAATTGCTGGCCACGCTGGGCGTGGCGTTGATCGCGGTCGGGATCGGGTTTCGCCTCGTGTTCGGCGAGATGAGCCTGACCACCGGCCTGACGGTGCTGCTGCTGGCACCGGACGTCTACTGGCCGCTGCGCCGGATCGGGGTGGAATTCCATGCCGCGCAAGACGGTAGGACCGCCGCGGACAAGGCATTCGCACTCATCGGCGAGCCGGCCGCCGCGAAGCCCCGAACCCGGTTGGTCGACGCGCGCGGCGCCCAGATCCGGCTCGACAATCTCAGCGTCTACGGCCGCGACGGCCACGCGCCGCGCGACCTCACCGCGGTGATCGAACCCGGCTCGGTAACGGTGCTGACCGGACGGAACGGCGCGGGCAAGAGCACCACGCTGCAGGCAGTCGCCGGGGTCACCGCGCCGTCGTCGGGCCGGGTCACGGCGGCCGGTGTCGATGTCGCCGACCTGGAGCCGACCGCGTGGTGGCGACAGTTGGTCTGGCTGCCGCAACGCCCGGTGCTCGTCCCGGGCACGATCGGGGACAACCTGGCGCTCCTCGGGAAGCTCGAAGACAATGAAACGGCTTGTGCCGCATCGGGCTTCGATACCGTGCTGGCCGAGCTGCCCGATGGACTGGACACCCCGCTCGGACGCGACGGTGTCGGACTGTCACTGGGACAGCGGCAACGGCTGGGCCTCGCGCGGGCGCTCGGATCAACCGCCGCCGTGCTGTTGCTCGACGAGCCGACGGCGCACCTGGACGCCCACACCGAGGACCGCGTCTTGCGGGCCATCGTCGCGCGTGCCCGTGCCGGTGCGACCGTGGTCGTGGTCGGCCACCGCGAGCCGGTCCTCGCCATCGGCGACCAGGTCATAGAAGTGACCGCCGCCGCGGAAGTGCGCCGTGCGCCGGTCTGATCCCCTCCTGCCCGCTGCACGGCTGCTGCGCCCGCGGCTGCCCCGCTTGGTGGCGGCCATCGCGCTGGGAGTGCTCTCGCTGGGCAGCGCGCTGGCCCTGGCCGGTGTCTCGGCGTGGTTGATCACGCGGGCCTGGCAGATGCCACCCGTGCTGGATCTGTCCGTCGCGGCCGTCGCGGTGCGTGCGTTCGCGATTTCGCGTGGCGTGCTGCACTATTGCGAGCGGCTGGTCACGCACGACACCGCGCTGCGCGCGGCCGGCACCGCCCGGGCGCAGATCTACCACCGGCTGGCCCGCGGACCCGCGGCGACCGCCGTCCGGTTGCACAGCGGTGAGCTGGTGGCGCGCGTGGGCGCCGACGTCGACGAGTTGGCCAACGTGCTGGTGCGCGCCCTGGTACCGATCGGCGTCGCGGCGGTTTTGGCGCTGGCGGCAACCGCGGTGGTCGCGGTCATCTCCTTGCCGGCCGCTGCGGTGCTGGCGCTCTGTCTGCTGATGGCCGGGTTGGTCGCGCCCCGGCTCGCCGGCGCGGCGGCGGCGACGCAGGAAGACCTTGCCCGGCAACGTCATTCCGAACGCGACACCGCGGCGATGATCGCCCTCGAACACGCGCCCGAGCTTCGCGTCGCCGGCGCGCTCCCCGACGTCATCGCCGAGTCGGGGCGCCGCCAACGCGCCTGGGGTGATGCCCTCGACGCGGCCGCCCGGCCGGCCGCGATTGCCGAGGCGATGCCCACCGCGGCGATCGGGGCCAGTGTGCTCGGCGCGGTGGTGGCCGGGATCGGCCTGGCATCGGCGGTCGCGCCCACCACCCTGGCCGTGCTGATGTTGTTGCCGCTGTCCGCGTTCGAGGCGATGACGCCCTTGCCGGCCGCCGCCGTCCAGTTGACGCGGTCACGGATCGCCGCCCGCCGGCTGCTGGACCTGACGGCAGACGACCGTCGGATGCGTGAACCCGGGTCGACGCCCAAAACTGTGGGCACCGGCCGCTTATCCTGTGATCTTCGCTCCGGTCACCCCGACGGAACGCGCTCGACCCGCGTCACGCTGGACCTGCCGCCGGGTGCGCGGCTGGCCATCACCGGCCCCAGCGGCTCCGGTAAGACGACGCTGCTGATGACCCTCGCCGGGCTGCTGCCGCCCCTGGACGGGCGGGTGATGCTGGACGGAACCGACCTGAGCCGCTTCGATGAAGACGAGCTACCCCGCGCCGTAAGCTTTTTCGCCGAGGACGCCCACGTCTTTGCCACCACCGTCCGTGACAACCTGCTGGTCGCCTGCGGAGACCGCACCGACGACGAGCTGATCGCGGCACTGGACGCGGTCGGGCTCGGTAACTGGCTCGCCGGCCTGCCCCACGGTTTGTCGACGGTACTGACAGGTGGCGCGCAAGCGCTTTCGGCCGGCCAGCGCCGAAGGCTGCTGCTGGCTCGGGCGGTGATCGCGCCAGCCGGGATCGTCCTGCTCGACGAGCCCACCGAGCACCTCGACGCCGGCGACGCCGAACGCGTCCTAGGGGATCTTCTGGGCCCGGACCCGGGCCTGATGTCCACGGACCGGACGGTGGTGGTGGCCACCCATCACCTGCCCAGCGGAATGCGCTGCCGCGAGCTGCGAATCGCCTGACCGCGTTACAGGTGGCGCCGGCGCGGCATGAACTCCAGCGACAACAACACGAACAGCAGCGGAACGATCTGCGTCATCGAGATCAGCGCGTAGCGCCGGGCATCGAGCGCGTGCCACTTACGGACGTATCGGTACAACGACTCGAGGGCGATCAAGGGGTCGAGGACATGGATCAACCGATAGAAGACGGCCTGCATCGGACCGCGGTTCTTGTCCGCGAAGATTTCGGGAAAGGCCGCGAACGCGAGCGATAGTCGGCGGGCGCCGCTGCCCTTGCCGGCCATGATCATGTCGGCACTGAGCCGTTCGTCGATCCCGTTGGGGGCCCCGCGCCGGCGCCACGGCACATCGAGGGTGATGTCGCTGCCACCGCCGGCGGTCGCGTACCGGTGGAATCCCTGCACCTTCCCCGAGGCATCCCGGGCCAGGATCAGCTGTATCCCGGGGAACCGGCCCTCCAGCACACCGTCGAGGTTCATGTGAAACCCGCGATCGCTGTGCGCCCCTTTGGACGACTCCCGCACCACCTCGGTCAGCTCGGCCAGCTGCTCCGCGCTCAGTCCCTGCTCGGCCACGATCTCGGTCGTGATGCCACAGTTGTACGTGCGCTTGACCGCCTGCCGCAGGTTGCGGAACTTGCGTCCCACCATGTCGAAGTCGGGCACGTCGACGACGACGTCGCGGCCGATCGGCACCGCCCGCAGCGACTGGCCGAGCACCGCCGGGTTGTTCCACAGCGGCAGCCGCCGCTCGCTGCACCCCACCACCGCGATCCGCCAGCCGTGGGTATGACACATCGCGGCGAAGTCGGCGACCAGGTCGGGGAACCGCGTCTCGTCACCGATCGGATCGCCGCCCACCACCGCGATACCCATGCGCGTCCGGTAGGACAGCGCCGCGCTGCCGTCCGCACTGAAGTGGAAGCTCTTACCGGTCTGCATGGTGAACGGTGCCAGCGGGTCGGCGCTGGTGGCATTGATCAACTTCCAGGCGCGCGGGAGGTCTTCGGGCCGCGGATGCGACGTCGTCGGCCACATCAACACCAGGCCGGAGCTGGCGATCACCAGGTCACCGAGCAGGTCGAAGGACAGCACATGCAGACCCAGCCCCGCCAGCACGCACAACCCGGCGGCGGTGGCGTGCATGGCCGTGACCGGACGGCCCAGGAAGACGCCGCGAGCGATCCAGGCCACCGCGGCCAGAACCGTCAGCGACCACGCCAAGCGGTCGGAGTACTGCCAGTTCGGCTGGTCGTGGTGACGGGCAAGTATCTCGATCAGCCAGCACGCCGCGCACAGCAGAGCCAGGGCACCGATCAACCGGGCGGCCAGCGAATCAACGGGAACGACGACGCGTTCGCGCGCGCGGGGTTTTGCTGCGACATCCACCAACGGCCCGCTCACAGTCACCTCCCGATGCGCTGACGTTCAGCTGGGCGTTTACGCCTCCGCACCGAATACCCGACTAGTGGTAACTTACGCCCGATCGCGGCCGGATAGGGCCCAAATCGGGCGGGTGTCCTGCGGGTATTCCGCAACTGTCTATCGGCGGGCGGGCGGAAAATATTTCAGCACGCCCTCTTGGACGACCGTGGCGATCAGTTGCCCCGAGCGGTCGAAGAAATGCCCGGTGCCCAGTCCGCGCGAATCGGCCGCCACCGGGGACGACGTCGAATACAGCAGCCAATCGTCGAAGGCGACGTGGCGGTGAAACCACACCGTATGGTTGGCGGACGCGGCGAAAATGCGGTCGAACCCCCAGGACAGCCCGTGCGTGGTGATGACCGAATCCAGCACGGTCGTGTCCGAGGAGTACACCAGTGCCGCGGTGTGCAGCACCTTGTCGTCGGGCATCACGCCCCCGGCCTTGACCCAGACCCGGTTATGCGGAAGCCGCTCGCCCTTGTCGCGCATCACCCAGGCCGGGTCGTTGGTATAGCGCCACTCGATCGGCTGCAAGGCGTTGACGAAGTGCGGGACGGTGTCCTCGTAGCCGCGCAACAGCTCGCTGATCGGCGGCCGGGTGTGCGGCGGGGCCACGGGCGGCGCCTCGACAGCATGTTCGAGGCCGCGGCCACCGGACATGTACGAGATCATCGCCGAGGAGAGCAGCATGCCGTCCTGCAGCGCGTCGACCCGCCGATTGGCGAAGCGACGCTCGTCGCGCAGCCGGGTCACGCGGAACTCGATGTCCTTGGCGGTGTCTCCGCCGTTGATGAAGTGCACCGACAGCGCCGAGGGCGGCAGGTCACGGGTCAGCGTGCGGCTGCTTGCGACGAACGATTGCGCCATGAGCTGACCGCCGAACGTCCGCATCGGGTTCTTGCTGGGATGAGACCCCATGAACAGGTCGTCGGCGACGCGGTTGAGGTCGAGTACCTCCAGCAGCTCCTCGAAATCGGAATTGATGTTGATCGCGGCGTCTCCTGTTACCTCAAGTGCCCGGCTATACGTCGTCCTCCCCGATCCGGTGCACATGGATCAGGTTGGTCGACCCCACTGTGCCAGGTGGCGCGCCGGCGACGATGACCACCAGGTCACCGCGCTTGTAGCGACCGAGTTCCAGCAGCGACTTGTCGACTTGGCGGATCATGCCGTCGGTGGATGTCATCATCGGGACGATGAACGTCTCGGTGCCCCAGGTCATGGCGAGCTGGCTGCGCACCTCGGGCCATGCGGTGAACGCCAACAGCGGCAGCGGGGTATGCAGCCGGGCCAGCCGCTTGACGGTGTCCCCGGATTGGGTGAAGGCGACCAGGGCCTTGGCGTCGAGTCGCTCGCCGATGTCGCGGGCGGCGTAGGAAATCACCCCGCGTTTGGTGCGCGGCACATGCGTCAGCGGCGGGGCGGCCGTGGAGTTCTCCTCGACCGCGCAGATGATTCGTGACATCGTCCGGACCGCCGCCAGCGGATGCTTCCCCACCGAGGTCTCCCCCGACAGCATCAGCGCGTCCGCTCCGTCCAGCACGGCGTTGGCGACGTCGGACGCCTCGGCCCGTGTCGGTCGTGAGTTTTCGATCATCGAGTCGAGCATCTGGGTCGCCACGATGACGGGTTTCGCGTTCTCCCTGGCCATCTGGATGGCCCGCTTCTGCACCAACGGAACCTCTTCCAGCGGAAGCTCGACCCCCAGGTCGCCACGGGCCACCATGATGGCGTCGAACGCCAACACGATGGCCTCCAGATTGTCGACGGCTTCCGGCTTCTCCAGCTTGGCGATCACCGGTACCCGCCGCCCGACCCGATCCATCACTTCGTGCACCAATTCGACGTCGGACGGCGAGCGCACAAACGACAGCGCCACCATGTCGACGCCAAGCTCCAGCGCGAAGGTGAGGTCCTCGATGTCCTTCTCCGACAGGGGCGGTGCGGACACGTTCATGCCGGGCAGCGACATGCCCTTGTTGTTGCTGACCGGGCCGCCTTCGGTGACCGTGCAGATCACGTCGTCGCCCTCGATACCGTCGACCACCAATCCGACCTTGCCGTCGTCGACCAGCACCCGGTCGCCGACCACGGCGTCCTTGGCCAGCCTCTTGTAGGCCGTCGAGACTCGGTCGTGGCTGCCTTCGCAGTCGGCGACGGTGATCCGTACGGTTTCCCCGTCCGCCCAGTAGGTGGGGCCGGTGGCGAAGCGGCCCAGCCGGATTTTCGGGCCCTGGAGGTCGGCGAGCACGCCGACGGCCCGGCCGGTGGTGTCGGAGGCGGCGCGCACCCGCTCGTAGGCGGCTTTGTGATCGGAGTAGTCGCCGTGGCTGAAGTTCATTCGCGCGACGTCCATTCCGGCCTCGACCAGCGCCGGAATCAGCTCGTCCGTATTGGTTGCAGGGCCAAGGGTGCAGACGATCTTCCCGCGTCTACTCACGCCGACCCAGCATAGTCGCGTGGGGACACCGCGGCCCCCGCTGACGGGTGTGGCTATCCACTCAAAATTGTCGGAATCAGCGGAAAACCGGGCAGGTTACGCACCACCGTCCAGGCGATCGTCGCGACCACGATCGTCACCACCGCCGGTATCGGCAGCACTGGCTTGCGATAAAGGCCGCGTACCAGCACCCATAGGGCCAGCAACGGGATCCCGGCGAGAACGAAGGCGTTGTCGTTGAGGCTGGCCATCAGGTCACCGTGCAGCAGGTCATGGGTCATCCGGAGCCCCCCGCAGAAGGGGCAGTTCCAGCCGGTGAGCCATTTGAACGGACACGGCGGATACACCGAGTTCGGGTTGTGCGGATCGGCCAGTCCGACATAGCCCAACGCACCGACCAGCACCGCGCCCGTACCGATCGCGGTGTACAGCCGATGACGACGCCAGGCCGCGCCGGCTTCGGCGGCACCACGCGGTGACGAATCGGTCACATTTTTCAGCATGCCAGATCGCTAGCGGTCCGACTGCCGGTTCCTCAGTCGCAGCCGCCACCGGCGCGGGGTGCCGGTGTCGTTCTCGGCGACCGACGCTGCGTCCGGTTCCTGCGCAGGTTCCGGTTCGGAATCCGCTTCGAGCCCTTCCGCTTCGGTATCGGATTCGCTTTCCGCCGCCGGCTCCTCGACTTCCGGTTCCGCGGCCACGGGCTCGTCGGTGTCGGGTTCCGCGGCCTTGGCTTCTTCTGCCTCTTCTTCGGCCTCGGGTTCGTCGCTTACGGTCTCTTCGGCTTCGGTCTCTTCGGCTTCGGTCGTCTTCGGCTTCGGTCTCTTCGGCTTCGGGTCTCTTCGGCTTCGGTCTCTTCGGCTTCGGTCTCTTCGGCTTCGGTCTCTTCGGCTTCGGCTCTCTTCGGCTTCGGTCTCTTCGGCTTCGGGCTCTTCGGCTTCGGCTCTTCGGCTGGCTCTTCGGCTTCGGGCTCTTCGGCTTCGGTCTCTTCGGCTTCGGTCTCTTCGGCTTCGGTCTCTTCGGCTTCGGCCTCTTCGGCTTCGGCCTCTTCGGCTTCGGCCTCTTCGGCTTCGGTCTCTTCGGCTTCGGCCTCTTCGGCTTCGGCCTCTTCGGCTTCGGTCTCTTCGGCTTCGGTCTCTTCGGCTTCGGCCTCTTCGGCTTCGGCCTCTTCGGCTTCGGCCTCTTCGGCTTCGGCCTCTTCGGACTCCGCCGCGGCCGCTCCCGTCTCCGGCTCGACCGCCTCGAGCTCCGCGGTTTCGGCCACTTCGGCGGCTTTGACCGTCTCCACCGAATCAGCCGGCTCGGTCGTCTCAGCCGAAGCCATAGTCGCGGGCTCATCGGACGGCTCGGGTTCCGGCCCAATTCCGTTGGGCTCTTCGGCAACGTGATCGGTGACGCGTAGGCTCTCGGGCGCCTCGCGGCCCTTCGGCGCCACCATGATGTACACCACGGCTCCGATGAACACGAAAGTCGATGTGAATGAATTGATCCGGATGCCCGCGATGTGGGTGGCGGTGTCATCGCGCAGCAGTTCGACGCCGAACCGCCCCACGCAGTAGGCCGCCACGTAGAGCGCAAACAGTCGCCCGTGACCCAGCGTGAAACGTCGGTCCGCATAGATCAATACGACGAAAACCAGAACGTTCCAGATCAATTCGTACAGGAACGTCGGCTGCACGACGAGTGCCACCTGCCCCGTCGAGACACCGTCCAGCGAATGCGGGTCAACGTAGCCCGCCGGGTCCCGACGGTAGAAGATCTCCAGGCCCCACGGCAGCGTGGTCTCGCGGCCGTAGAGCTCCTGGTTGAAGTAGTTGCCAAGCCGGCCGATGGCCTGCGCCAACACGATTCCCGGGGCAACCGCATCGGCGAAGGCCGGCAGCGGAATCCCGCGACGTCGGCAACCGATCCACGCGCCGACGCATCCGAGCGCCACGGCGCCCCAGATGCCCAAGCCGCCGTCCCAGATTCGCAGCGCCGCACCGAACCCGGCGCCGCCGGGACCCCAATAGGTCCGCCAGTCGGTCGCCAGATGATACAGCCGGCCACCGACCAGTCCGAACGGCACGGCCCACAGCGCGATGTCGTAGATGACGCCGCGCTGCCCGCCGCGGGCCTCCCAGCGCCGGTCGCCGATCAGCAGTGCGACCACGATGCCGGTGATGATGAACAACGCGTAGGCACGAATGGGCAACGGCCCGAGGTGCCAGACACCTTGCGGCGGGCTGGGGAAATACGTGGGCACCATCGGGGTCATCGGGCCGACACCCTGTGCCGAACACCGGCGGCGAGTTCCTCGGTCAGCGCGCGCACCGCGGGTAAACCACCGTCGCCCAAGGCCGACACCAGGGCCGAACCGACGATGACGCCGTCGGCGTAGCTGCCGATCTGCGCGGCCTGCTCCCGCGACCGCACGCCCAGTCCCACACCGACGGGTATGTCAGACACCGCCTTTACCCTACGCACCAATTCCGGCGCCGCCTGCGACACCACGTCACGCGCCCCCGTTACGCCCATCGTCGACACAGCGTAGACGAACCCGCGCGACGCCTCGACCGTCATCACCAACCGCTGCGGCGTCGAGGACGGCGCCACCAGGAAAATCCGATCCAACCGATGCTCCTCAGCTGCCGCCAGCCACTGTCCAGCTTCGTCGGGAATGAGGTCGGGAGTGATCAGGCCATGCCCGCCCGCCGCCGCCAGATCCCGCGCGAATGCGTCAACCCCGTACCGCAGCACTGGATTCCAGTACGTCATCACCACAGCGTGCCCGCCGGCCGAGCTGATCGCCTCGACCGCGGCGAGCGTGTCCCGCACCCGCACTCCCCCGCGCAACGCGGCCTCGGTGGCCCGGGCAATGGTCGGACCGTCCATGCCGGGATCCGAATAGGGCACACCCACTTCGACGATGTCGCAGCCCGATTCGACCAGCGCGATCATCCCGTCCACGGACGTCGCCACATCCGGGTAACCGGTGGGCAGGTAACCGATCAGCGCGGCACGATTGTCTTTGCGGCACAGATCGAAGATCGGCCCGAGCCTGCTTGCCTCGCTCTGTTCCACGGTCATCGCTCGCCGGGCCCCAACAGGCCGAACCACTCGGCGGCCGTCTCGACGTCCTTGTCACCGCGACCCGACAGATTCACCACGATCACCGAACCCCGCCCCAGCTCGACACCCAGTTTCACGGCGCCGGCCACCGCGTGCGCGGACTCGATGGCCGGGATGATGCCCTCCGTCCGGCAGAGCAGTCGAAACGCGTCCATCGCCTCCGAATCGGTGATGGGCCGGTATTCGGCACGTCCGGTCTCCCTGAGCCACGCGTGTTCTGGACCCACCCCAGGGTAATCCAGACCCGCTGAGATCGAATGGGATTCGATGGTCTGACCGTCCTCGTCCTGCAGCAAATAGGAGAACGATCCCTGAAACGCCCCGGGCGAACCACCGGTGAATGTCGCGGCGTGCCTGCCGGTTTCAACACCGTCACCGGCCGCCTCGAATCCGATTAGCCGGACCCCGGGATCATCGATGAACGGATGGAAAATTCCGATGGCATTGGATCCACCACCGACACAGGCCACGACCGCGTCGGGCAACCGGCCCGCCTGAGCCTGAATCTGCACCCGGGTCTCGAGGCCGATGACCCGCTGAAAATCACGGACCATGGTCGGAAAGGGATGTGGCCCCGCCGCGGTGCCGAAGCAGTAGTAGGTGTTGTCGGCGTTGGTAACCCAATCCCGAAACGCCTCATTGATGGCGTCCTTGAGCGTCTTCGAGCCCGTCTCGACGGAGACCACCTCGGCGCCCAGCAGCCGCATCCGCGCCACGTTGAGCGCCTGCCGCGCGGTGTCCACCGCGCCCATGTAGACCACACAGTCCAGGCCGAGTAACGCGCAGGCGGTGGCGGTCGCCACACCGTGCTGACCGGCTCCGGTCTCCGCGATCACCCGCCTCTTGCCCATCCTCTGGGCCAGCAGCGCCTGACCGAGCACATTGTTGATCTTGTGAGAACCGGTGTGGTTCAGGTCTTCTCGCTTAAGGAAGATGCGCGCCGCGCCGGCATGCTCGCCGAGCCGGCGCGCCTCGTACAGTGGCGAGGGCCGGCCGGCGTAGTTCGCCTGCAGGTAATCCAGGGTGTCCAGGAAATCCTGGTCGACACGTTCCTTCTCGTAGGCGGTGGTGACCTCTTCGATCACCGCCATCAGCGCCTCCGCGACGTAGCGACCACCATAAACGCCGAAATGGCCACCCGCGTCGGGATCGTGGCGGGTGGGTTCGGCGATGGCTGCACTCGGAAGCGGAAGGTCCGGGCGGGATACGTCCACCATCACCAAGGCTCAACGCGGGGATGGCTCATCGTGTTCAACGTTTCAGCGCGGGGCTCTTGAAGTGACTCAGCGACTAACGAGCCGGTTTCGGACAGGACGGATGGGTACCGGCGGTCACCAGGTCGGCAACCGCGGCGCGGGGGTCACCACTTTTGACCAGACCTTCACCGACCAATACGGCGTCAGCGCCCGCGCCGGCATACGCCAACAGGTCCCCGGTGCCACGCACCCCGGACTCGGCGATCCTGATCACGTTGCTCGGCAACCCGGGAGCGATGCGGGCAAAGCAATCCCGGTCCACCTCCAGCGTGGCGAGATCACGCGCGTTGACGCCGATGACCTTGGCGCCGGCCTTCAACGCCCGGTCGGCTTCGTGTTCGGTGTGCACCTCGACAAGCGCTGTCATGCCCAGTGATTCGGTACGGTCCAGCATCGACACCAATGCCGACTGGTCCAACGCGGCCACGATGAGCAACAACATGTCGGCGCCGTGCGCGCGGGCTTCGTGGATCTGATACGGCTGCACGACAAAGTCTTTGCGCAAGATCGGTATGGAGACCGCGGAACGCACCGCATCGAGGTCGTCGAGCGAGCCGTTAAAACACCGCTCTTCGGTCAACACGCTGATGACGCGAGCGCCGCCATCTTCGTAGGCGCGGGCCAGTTTTGCCGGATCGGCAATGGTCGCCAATGCACCGGCCGACGGACTGGCGCGCTTGACTTCGGCGATGACGCCGATACCGGGCTGCCGCAGGGCGGCCATCACGTCGAGCGGCGGTGGCGCGGCCGCGGCGACGGCTTTGATCTCTGACATGCCGATCAGGGCTTCGCGCGCGGCGACGTCGGCTCGCACTCCCTCGAGGATGGAGTCAAGCACGGTTGCCGGACTCATGCCTGTCGTTTCCCTTCGCCCTGTCACCCACCGTCGCCCTCCGGCCGCCAAGCCATTCCCCAGCCGATCGCGACGACGTGAATGAAGGGTAGCGGCCGTCGGCTCGCGGTCCGTCACCGACCCTCGGTGTCCGACTCGCGGGGCCGCTCGGTCGGGTCGTGGCCCTCGTCAAGCGCGTCCCAGATCATCCGCTCCGACATCTCCGGCGTCGCCGGCCCCTCCAGCATCGCCCCGTCGTCGTCGTTACGTCGCGCAATCGACCGGCGCGTCGCGGGCGCCGCATACTTTGTCGTGCTCACGTCCCCCGACCGCGAATGGGAAGCCGACCGCATCAACATGACGGCGGCGATCAGGGTGCACACGGCGGCGGCCACGGCGACACTCGCGCCCCCGTACCGGCGCTCGCTTCCCACCAGCGTCAGCACCGGGATATGGGCGAGGTCGGCTCCGCGCACCGCCACGTCCGGGATCGCCCACAGGCTGACGCCCAGATAGCCGACCACGAGGCTGGCCGCGGCCAGCAGGCCCGCCAGCACCCGCAGCGGCCAGCCGCGCACGGCGATCGCGGCGACGGCGGTAGCCAGCATGAGCACCGCCAACGGCAGCAGCGCCGTCGACCATGATGCGCCGGACAAGGTCACCGTTTTCGGCGGACCCAGCCCGTCGAACGACCGGATCACCACCCACGGCAGCCGCGACGCCACCCACAGCGCCGCCGCGGCAACCACCAGCAGCACCTGGGCTATCCCGATCGTCAGCCGGCCGCTCAGCCGGCGGCGGTCTGGGCGGGTCTCAGCCATTGCGGCCCGCATCCGGAGCGGTCAGCGTCTCGGCGGCGGCGATCGCGTTGAGCACCGCCCGCGCCTTGTTGGTCGCTTCGGTGTATTCGTAGGGGCCGTTGGAGTCGGCCACCACGCCACCACCGGCCTGCACGTAGGCGGTGCCGCCGCGCATCAGCGCGGTGCGGATGGCGATCGCGAAGTCGGCGTTGCCGGCGAAGTCGAGGTAGCCGACCACGCCGCCGTACAGGCCGCGGCGCGTCTTCTCCACCTCTTCGATCAGTTCCATGGCCCGGACCTTCGGTGCGCCCGACAGCGTGCCGGCGGGGAAGCAGGCCGTCACCGCGTCCAGGGCGGTGCGGCCCTCGCCGAGCATTCCGGTCACCGTCGACACCAGGTGCATGACGTGGCTATAGCGTTCGATGTGGCTGTAATCCTCGACCCGAACGGTGCCCGGCGCGCACACCCGGCCCAAGTCGTTGCGGCCGAGGTCGACCAGCATCAGATGCTCGGCGCGTTCCTTCTCGTCGGCGAGCAGCTCCTTTTCCAGCAGCTGATCCTCTTCGTCGGTTTGCCCGCGCCACCTGGTTCCGGCGATTGGATGCGTCGTCGCCCAACCCTCGGCGAGGGTGACCAGCGCCTCCGGGCTGGAGCCGACGATCGAAAAGTCCGTGGTACCAGCATCATTCGGCACATGCAGGAGATACATGTAGGGGCTGGGGTTGGTGACCCGCAGCATCCGGTACACCTCGATCGGGTCGACGCCGGTGTCCATCTCGAAGCGCTGCGAGGGCACGACCTGGAAGGCTTCGCCGGCCGCGATCTGCTCGACGAGGTAATCGACGATCTTGCAATATTCCTCGACGCTGCGCTGCGCGCGATACCGCGGCTCGGGCCTGCTGAACGTGGCCACCGTCGACGGCAGCGGCTGGCCCAGGGCCGACGTCATCACCTCCAGCCGGGCGACGGCGTCGTCGTAGGCCTCGTCGACCCGCTCGTCGGTGCCGTTCCAGTTGACGGCGTTGGCGATCAGGGTGATGGTGCCCTCGTGATGGTCGACCGCCGCCACGTCGGTGGCCAGCAGCAGCAGCATGTCCGGCAGGCCGAGGTCATCGACGGCGAGTTCGGGCAGCCGCTCCAGGCGCCGCACCAGGTCATAGGCGAAAAACCCGACCATGCCGCCCGACAGCGGCGGCAGCCCCGGCAGCGCCGCGGTGGCCAGCAGCTCGAGGGTTTCCCGCAGCGCCTGTAGCGGGTCGCCACCGGTGGGCGCGTCCTGCGGCACGGCACCCAGCCAGACCGCGTGGCCGTCGCGCACGGTCAGCGCCGACGGCGCGCCCGCACCGATGAACGACCACCGTGACCACGACCGACCGTGCTCGGCGGATTCCAGCAGGAAAGTCCCCGGGCGGTTGGCGGCGAGCTTGCGGTAGGCCGACAGCGGCGTTTCGCTGTCGGCCAGCACCTTGCGGGTCACCGGGACCACACGGTGCTCGGCCGCCAACCGGCGGAAGTCCTCTCGTGAGGTGGTCGCGGCGAGGTGGGCGTGCACCGAACCATCCTCCCAGACGGGCTGATGTGCTCCGGCCCAGCCTGACGTCGACGGGGGCGTAGCGTGTCGGCCATGAAACCTGGTGACACCGTCGCGGACTTCGAACTTCCCGATCAGACGGGAGCGCCGCGCAAGCTGACCGACCTGCTTTCCGACGGGCCCGTCGTGTTGTTCTTCTACCCGGCCGCGATGACACCCGGCTGCACCAAGGAAGCGTGCCACTTCCGTGACTTGGCGCAAGAATTCGCCGCGGTCGGGGCCGGCCGGGTCGGCATCAGCGCCGACCCCGTGACCAAGCAGGCCAAGTTCGCCGACGCGCAAAGCTTCGACTACCCGCTGCTGTCGGACACCGACGGCACCGTTGCCACCCAGTTCGGCGTCAAGCGCGGCCTGCTCGGCAAGCTGATGCCGGTCAAACGCACGACCTTCGTCATCGACACCGACCGCACGGTGCTCAACGTGATCTCCAGCGAGTTCAACATGGACACCCACGCCGACAAGGCGCTGGAAACGCTGCGCGGCCGCGCCTAGCGGTCAGGGGCTGATCGCCAGGAACACGTAGGCGGCCAGCAGCACCAGGTGCACCTCGCCCTGCAACCGGGTCGCCCGGCCGGGCACCACGGTCAGCACGCTGATCACGACGGTGAGCGCCAGCAGCACCAACTGGATGGGTCCCAGACCAAGCACCAGCGGTCCCCGGAGCCAGATCGATGCCAGCGCGATCGCCGGGATGGTGAGCCCAATACTGGCCATCGCCGAGCCGTAGGCCAGGTTCAGGCTGATCTGGATGCGGCCCTGCCGCGCCGCACGCGCCGCGGCGAGGGTTTCCGGCAGCAGCACCAGGGTTGCGATCACCACGCCGACGAACGACTGCGGGAAGCCGACCACGGTCACCGCCCGCTCGACGGCCGGCGATTCCTGCTCGGCCAGGCCCACCACCGCGACCAGGGCTACCAGCAGCAGCCCCAGGCTGCCCAGCGCCGCCGTGCGACTGGGCGGGTCCGCATGGCTTTCGTCCTCGAACAGGCCCTTTTGCCCCTTCTGCGCGACCGGCAGAAAGAAGTCGCGATGCCGCATCGTCTGGGTGAAGACGAAAAGCAGGTAGAGCAGAAGCGAGGCGACCGCCGCGAAGGTGAGCTGCCCCGGCGAGAACTCCTTGCCCAGGCCGCTGGTGGTGAACGCGGGCAGCACCAGGCTCAGCGTCGCCAGGGTGGTGAGCGTGGCCAGGGCGGCTCCGCTCCCCTC
Organism: uncultured Actinomycetota bacterium; assembly: GCA_963800315.1. Lineage (GTDB taxonomy): Bacteria > Actinomycetota > Actinomycetes > Mycobacteriales > Mycobacteriaceae > Mycobacterium. Next base: position 72,315 of record CAWDAS010000013.1, on the reverse strand, counting down.
GGCGTTGAACACCGTCACGCCGTAGCGCCGGGAACCCAGTAACAGCGACAAACCGACAATCCCGTTGGTGGTGATCATCGCCGCGGCGAACACCGTGTCCCTGGCCAGCGTCGCCGCCTCGCTACCGCCGGACGCCATCAACTCGACGACGAGAGCCACCTCGATCACCGTCACCGCGGCCGCGAGCACCAGCGACCCGAACGGCTCGCCGACCCGGTGCGCGACCACCTCCGCGTGGTGCACGGCGGCCAACACCGCACCGATGAGGAACGCCGCCGCCAGCACGACCAGCCCCGTTCCCAGGCGCTCGCCCCAGATCAATGCCAGCACGACGACGGCCAGCACGGGTACCACGGCGGTCCAGGACACCCGTCTTAACATCGACCGCCATTCTCTTTCATGGCTTCCGGCCGGGCGAGTCGAGATGCCTCGGGCGCATAGCGAATTCTGGTTTATCGCAGGCAGTGCCTCAGTAGCATGCTCACATGCCGAACGCCGAAGGGCTGCACGAGGGGGACGTGTTCGCCGGTTACACCATCGTCCGGCGGCTGGGCGCCGGAGGCATGGGTCAGGTGTATCTGGCGCAGCACCCACGGCTGCCCCGCCGCGACGCCCTGAAAATCCTGCCCGGGGAGCTGACAGGGAACGACGAATTCCGCCAACGCTTCAACAGGGAGGCCGATCTGGCCGCGAGCCTGTACAACGAGCACATCGTCGGCATCCACGACCGCGGTGAATTCGAGGGGCAACTGTGGATCTCGATGGACTACGTCGAGGGAACGGACGCCGCCCGGCTGCTGCGCGACCGGTATCCGTCGGGCATGCCCGAAGCGGAGGTCGTCGAGATCATCTCGGCGGTGGCCGACGCGCTCGACTACGCCCACTCGCGCGGTCTGCTGCATCGTGACGTCAAACCCGCCAACATCCTGCTGGGCTCCCAGCGGGCCTCGCCCGGCCCCCGGCGCCGGATCCTGCTGGCCGATTTCGGCATTGCCCGCGAGCTGGGTGAGATCAGCGGCCTGACCGCGACGAACATGCTGGTGGGCACCACCGCCTACTGCTCACCCGAGCAGCTGCAGGGTGCCGATCTCGACGCGCGCGCCGACCAGTACGCGCTGGGATGCACCGCCTACAACCTGCTGACCGGGTCCGCGCCGTTTCACCACTCGAATCCGGCGGTGGTCATCAGCCAGCACTTGTCCGCCCCGCCGCCGCGGATCAGCGAGCGGCGGCCCGAGCTGGCCGAACTCGACCCCGTGATCGCCAGGGCGCTTGCCAAGCAGCCCGGCGACCGGTATGCCACGTGCGCCGATTTCGCGGCCGCGCTCGCGGGGCGGCCGGACGCCGCGGGCCCCACCGAGGTCATCGCCGCTCCGACGGAGGTCTTGGCGGCGCGCCCCGCCCCGTCGTCCGCGACGCCGCCGGCGCGCAGCCGCCGATTCGGGCCGGCGACGTGGGTGGCCGCCCTCGTCGCCGTCGTGTTGGTCGGGGTCGCCGCGGTGGTCGGTGTCCGGCTGCTGGGCGGTGACAAGAACCAGCCCGGTAGCGGCGCCCCGTCGCCCTCCGCCGCGCCGCCGGCCAGCAGCGCCGGGCCGGAACCGGCGGCGCCGTCGATCAAGCTGTCCAGCCAGGTCACCGACGCGTCGGGCGTGCTCGGGCCTCTCGAGTACGCCGCGGTCGACGGGGCGGTCAACAAGCTCTACAACGAGCGCGGCACCAAGCTGTGGGTGGTGTACGTCAACGATTTCGGCGGCCTGCTGCCGCTCCGCTGGGCCGAGGGCACCATGCGCGCCAACGGTTTCACCGGCACCGACGCCATGCTGGCCATCGCCACCGGGCAACCGTCCTTTTCCTTCCGGGTGCCGGGCGCGCTGCTCAACGGAACGGCGATCGATGTGGAGAGGATCCGTCGCGACCGCATCGGGCCAGCCGTCTACCAGCGGGAATGGGCCCGCGCGGCGATAGCCGCGGCCAACGGGCTGGGTGTGGCTAACGGCTAGGGCGTGTCTGACAAGTGTTTCGGGTGTTGTGCCTGAGGCTTAGGGTATGTCGCGTTTTCAGTTGCTTTCTGATGGTCAGTGGGAGTTGATCGCCGATTTGTTGCCGGCTCGAACGGGCCGCAAGGGCAGGCCTTTTCGCGATGCCCGGCAAATGGTGGAGGGCATCATCTACCGGTATCGGTGTGGGATCGCCTGGCGCGATGTCCCCGAGGTGTTCGGGCCGTGGCAGACGATCTGGACCTGGCACCGGCGGATGAGTGCCCAGGGGACCTGGGATGTGGTGCTGGCCCGGTTGCTGGCCGCTGCCGAACAGGCCGGGGTCATCGATTGGGCGGTGGCGCTAGATTCCACGATCGCGCGCGCCCATCAGCACGCCACAAACATCACCCGCCACACAGGGGGCTGGGTCGAATTACACGAATCCGCACGCCGAGCCGCCTGACCACGGCATCGGTCGCTCGCGCGGCGGGCTGAGTACCAAGATTCATCAGCTCGTCGACGGCCACGGGCTGCCCTTGGTGATCCTTGTCGGCGCGGGCCAAGCCGGCGATAATCCGGTGTTCGAGCATTTGCTGAGTCATCTACGCGTCGGCCGTGGCGGTCGCACCCGCACCCGACCGCATCGGGTCCGCGCCGACAAGGCCTACTCGTCGCGCCGCAACCGAACACTGCTGCGGCGTCGCCGCATTGGCGCGGTGATCCCTGAACCCGCCGACCAGCAAGGCCATCGCAAACGTCGCGGATCAACCGGGGGACGTCCACGGGCATTCGACCCAGAGGATTACAAGGGGCGCAACATCGTTGAGCGGCGCTTCTGCGAGGTCAAGCAATGGCGAGGACTAGCGACTCGCTACGACAAGCTCGCCACTGTCTACCGCGCCGCAGCCGTCCTTAACGCCGTCGTGGCCTGGACTCGCCATTTATCAGACACGCCCTAGGCCCGGCTAGTTGTACTGAGTCGTTAATTGACCGACACCAGAGGACAGCCGACTCGGCCTCCTACGCGCACCGAGTGTGGGGGTTATGCACGGATTTCAAGGGATTTTGGTACATATCACCCACAGTCGGCGGAATGGAATCACGCTAGGCCCGGTCAGTCGGGGGGTCGCAGGAGTACGTCGGCGTCAAAGCAGCTGTGGTCGCCGGTGTGGCAGGCGCCGCCGACCTGATCCACCGTCACCAGCACGGCGTCGCCGTCGCAGTCCAATCGCACCGAGTGCACGTGCTGGGTGTGACCGGAGGTCGCTCCCTTGACCCATTGCTGGGCCCGGGACCGCGAATAGTAGGTCGCCTCACGGGTTTCCAGCGTGCGCGCCAGCGCCGCGTCGTCCATCCAGGCGACCATCAGCACGTCACCGCTGCCGCGTTCCTGCACCACGGCGGTGAACAGGCCTTCGGCATTGCGCTTCAGCCGGGCGGCGATCCGCGGGTCGAGCGTCATCGCACGGTGATCCCTTCTGCGGCCATGGCCGCCTTCACCTGCCCGATGGTCAGTTCCCGGAAGTGAAAAACGCTGGCCGCCAACACCGCATCGGCACCGGCGGCAATCGCGGGCGCGAAGTGTTCGGCCGCCCCGGCGCCGCCGCTGGCGATGACCGGCACCGTGACCGCCGACCGCACCGCTTGCAACATCGGCAGGTCGAACCCGGCCTTGGTACCGTCGGCGTCCATCGAATTCAGCAGGATCTCCCCCACCCCCAGGTCGGCGCCGCGGGCGGCCCACTCGACGGCGTCTATTCCGGTGCCGCGGCGTCCGCCGTGCGTGGTGACCTCCCAGCCCGACGGCGTGGGCACGGATCCGGGCGGAACGGTGCGAGCGTCGACGGACAGCACGATGCACTGCGAGCCGAATTGCCTTGCCATCTCGGCCAGTAGATCGGGCCGGGCGATCGCGGCGGTGTTCACCGACACCTTGTCGGCCCCGGCCCGCAGCAACATGTCGACGTCGGCCACGGTGCGCACCCCGCCGCCCACGGTCAAGGGGATGAACACCTGCTCGGCGGTGCGGCGCACCACCTCGAGCATGGTGGCCCGGCCCGACGAGGACGCGGTCACGTCCAGGAAGGTGAGCTCGTCGGCTCCTTCGGCGTCGTAGGCGGCGGCGAGTTCCACCGGATCGCCCGCGTCCCTCAGGTTTTCGAAGTTGACGCCCTTGACCACTCGCCCGGCGTCGACGTCCAGGCAGGGAATCACCCGTACCGCAAGACCGTTACTTCCCGACATCTCAGTAGTCCTCCGGTCGGCCGGTGCTGCGCAAAATCTCGAGGATCTCGGCGTGTGCGCCGGGCCCCGCGGACAGCGCCGAATCCGACCCGGGGGTCCACGGTTCGCCGGTCACGTCGGTGACCACGCCGCCCGCGGCCCGCACCAGCGCGACCCCGGCGGCGTGGTCCCACACGTGGCCACCGAAACTTATTGCCGCACCCAGGATTCCGTCGGCAACGTAGGCGAGATCCAGGCCCGTGGAACCGTGCATGCGCAACCGCGACGACACCCGGCTCAGGTTCTCCAGCACCGCGATTCGATAGCGCCCCGGGAACCGGCCCCGCGCGTCCGCGCTGAAGGATCCCGCGCCGACGAGGGAGTCCGCCAGGACGACGGGACCGAGTGCGGGCTGCGGCACACCGTTTTTCAGCAGCGGGCCGTCGACGACCGCGGTGTAGCGCTGATCGATGAACGGCAGCCAGGTCAGCCCGGCCACCGGGTCACCGTCGTGCAGCAGACCCAGCAAGATCCCGGCCATCGGGGACCCGGCCGCGTAGTTGAATGTCCCGTCCACCGGATCGAGCACCCACACCCACGGCGAGCCCACGTCGGGGCCGCCGAATTCCTCGCCGTGCACGCCGATTCCGGTGGCGTCCACCAGCGCGTCGACCACCTGCCGCTCGATCGCGAGATCGACCTCGGTGGCAAAGTCGTTGCCCTTCTTGCGGACGGCCGAATCGGCGCGGTGGCCGGCAAGGAACGGCTCGGTCGCGTCGTCGAGGATCGCCGCCGCCTTCTCCACCAGCGCGCCCAGGTCCATCGCGCGCTACCCCCGAACCGCGGCGAGTGCCTGCGGCAACGTGAACCGCCCGGCGTAGAGGGCCTTGCCCACGATGGCTCCCTCGATGCCCCGGCCGGTCAGCGTGGCGATCGCGCGCAGGTCGTCCAGGCTGGACACGCCACCGGAGGCGATCACCGGGGCTTGGGTGCGCTCGGCGACGGAAGCCAGCAGGTCCAGGTTGGGGCCGCCCAGCGTGCCGTCCTTGGTGACGTCGGTGACCACGTATCGCGAACATCCTTGACCGTCAAGGCGTTCCAGCACCTCCCACAGCTCGCCGCCGTCGGTTTCCCAGCCGCGTCCGCGCAGCCGGTGTTGGCCGTCGAGAATCTGGACGTCCAGCCCGACGGCGATCTTGTCGCCGTGCTCGCCGATCGCGCGGGCACACCACCGCGGGTTCTCCAAGGCCGCGGTGCCCAGGTTGACCCGGGCGCAGCCGGTGGCCAGCGCGGCGGCCAGGGATTCGTCGTCGCGGATTCCCCCGGACAGCTCGACCTGGACGTCGAGCTTGCCGACCACCTCGGCGAGCAATTCGCGGTTGGAGCCGCGCCCGAACGCGGCGTCCAGGTCGACCAGATGGATCCAGTCCGCCCCGTCGCGCTGCCAACCCAGCGCCGCGTCCAGCGCCGAACCGTACTCGGTTTCACTGCCCGCCTTGCCCTGCACCAGGCGCACGGCGCGGCCCTCGACCACGTCGACCGCGGGTAACAAAATCAGTGGCATCCCTAAAGCCCCTCAACCCAGTTGTTCAGTACGGCCGCACCGGCATCCCCGCTCTTTTCCGGGTGAAATTGGGTGGCGGACAGCGGCCCATCCTCGACCGCGGCCAGGAACGGCACCTGATGGGTGGCCCAGGTCAGGACCGCCTCCGGGGAACCCTCCCACCGTTGCGCGGCATAGGAGTGCACGAAGTAGAAGCGGGTGTCGCGGTCCAGCCCCTTGAACAGGACACTGCCCGGCGCCGGAATCGACCACGTTCCAGCCCATGTGCGGGATCACCGGGGCGTCCAGCCGGGTGACGGCTCCCGGCCACTGCCCACAGCCCATGGTTTCCACCCCGAATTCGACGCCGCGGGCGAACAGGATCTGCATCCCCACGCACACCCCCAACACCGGGCGTCCGGCGGCGATCCGCTCGGCGATGATGCGCTCGCCCCCGATCTTGCGCAGGCCGGTCATGCAGGCCTCGAACGCGCCGACGCCGGGCACGACCAGGCCGTCGGCGGCCGCCGCGGCTTCCGCGTCGGCGGTCACCTCCACCGACGCACCGACCCGCTGCAGCGCACGCTGGGCCGACCGCAGATTGCCTGAGCCGTAGTCCAGGACGACGACGGATCGTTGTGTCACAGAACGCCTTTGGTGGACGGCACGCCCGACACCCGGGGATCGGGCTCGACCGCCTGACGCAACGCGCGGGCCACCGCCTTGTACTGCGCCTCGGTGATGTGGTGCGGGTCGCGTCCGTACAGGACGCGGACGTGCAGCGCGATGCGGGCGTTCATGGCGAGCGACTCGAACACGTGCCGGTTGATGACCGTGTGGTACGGGACCGAGCTGCCCGCGATGGTGGTGTGCTGCAGGTGATCCGGCTCCCCGGTGTGCACGCAATAGGGCCGGCCGGACACGTCGACCGCGGCGTGGGCCAGCGTTTCGTCCATCGGGATGAAAGCGTCCCCGAACCGCCGGATGCCCTTTTTGTCGCCCAGGGCCTGCGCCAGCGCCTGCCCCAGCGCGATCGCGGTGTCCTCGATGGTGTGGTGTCCCTCGATCTCGACGTCGCCCTTGGTGCGCACCGTCAGGTCGAAGCTGGCGTGCGTACCCAGCGACGTCAGCATGTGGTCGTAGAACGGCACACCGGTGTCGACGTGAACCTGCCCGGTGCCGTCGAGGTCGAGCTCGACGACGATGTCGGATTCCTTGGTGCGGCGCTCAATACGGGCGCGCCGCGCCGCTTTTCCGGTTTCGGTGGTGGTCACGGGGCTCCTACTGGGGTCGCTGGTGCCAGCTCGGTGTCGGCGATCTGGGCGCTGGCCCGCAAAAACGCGTCGTTCTCGTCGGTCAGTCCCGTCGTGGCGCGCAGGTAGCCGGGGATGCCCACGTCACGGATCAAGATGCCGGCGTCCAGGTAGCGCTGCCAGGTGGCCGGCGCGTCGGCGAACTCCCCGAACAGCACGAAGTTCGCGTCACTCGGGATCACCCGAAAGCCCATGCGGGTCAAGGCCTGCGCGACGCGTTCGCGTTCGGCGATCAGCGCCGCGACACTGCCCAGGGTGTCGTCGGCGTGCCGCAGCGCGGCGCGGGCCGCGGCCTGGGTGACCGACGACAGGTGGTACGGCAGCCGGACCAGCAGCATCGCCTCGATCACCGCCGGTGTGGCGATCAGGTACCCCAGCCGGCCCCCGGCGAAGGCGAACGCCTTGCTCATGGTGCGGGTCACGACGAGCTTGGTCGGATACTCGGCTACCAGCGCCACCGCGCTGGGTTGCCACGAAAACTCACCGTAGGCCTCGTCGACGATCAGGATGCCGGGCACCACGTCGAGCAGCCTGCGCAGATCCGGCAGCGAAACGCTTTGCCCGGACGGATTGTTCGGGCTGGCGATGAACACCACATCGGGCTTGCGTTTGACGACGGCGGCCACCGCCTTGTCCAGGTCGAGGCTGAAATCGTCGGCGCGGGCGGCCTCGAGCCAGTCGGTGCGGGTGGCGTCGGAGATGATCGGGTGCATCGAGTAGGACGGGACGAACCCGATCGCGCTGCGCCCCGGCCCGCCGAACGCCTGCAGCAGCTGTTGCAGGATCTCGTTGGAACCATTTGCGGCCCAAAGGTTTTCAACGCCGAGCGGGACGCCGGTCTGGCCGGTGAGGTAGCGGGCGAGATCGCGACGCAGGGCTACCGCGTCGCGGTCGGGGTAGCGGTGCAGGTCCGCGGCCGCCTCGCGCACCGACCGCACCACATCGTCGACCAGGGCCTTGCTGGGCGGGTGCGGGTTCTCGTTGGTGTTCAGCCGCACCGGGACCGCCAATTGCGGTGCGCCGTAGGGCGATTTGCCGCGCAGGTCGTCGCGCAGCGGCAAGTCGTCCAACGTGGGCTTCAACCCGTCGGGTCCGGTCATCGTTCGAACCTCCGCCGTACCGCCTCGCCGTGCGACGGCAGGTCTTCGGCCTTGGCCAGCGTGACCACATGGCCGGAGACGTCCTTGAGGGCCGCTTCGGTGTAGTCGACGACGTGGATGCCGCGCAGGAACGTCTGCACCGACAGGCCGCTGGAGTGCCGGGCGGAGCCGCCGGTCGGCAGCACGTGGTTGGACCCGGCGCAGTAGTCGCCGAGGCTCACCGGCGCGTACGGGCCGACGAATATCGCTCCGGCCGAACGTATCCGGCCGGCCACCTGCGGCGCGTCCACGGTCTGGATCTCCAGGTGCTCGGCGGCGTACGCGTTGACCACCTTGATCCCGGCGTCCAGGTCGTCGACGAGGATGATCGCCGATTGGCGCCCGCCGAGCGCGGCGGTCACCCGTTCGCGGTGCACCGTCGTCTGCAGCTGGGCGGCCACTTCGGCGTCGGTGGCGGCGGCCAGGTCTGCACTGGGGGTGACCAGCACGCTGCCGGCCATCTCGTCGTGTTCGGCCTGGCTGATCAGGTCGGCGGCCACGTGCGCCGGGTCGGCGGTGTAGTCGGCCAGGATGGCGATCTCGGTCGGCCCCGCCTCGGCGTCGATCCCGACCTGGGAGCGGCACAGCCGCTTGGCGGCGGTGACGTAGATGTTGCCGGGGCCGGTGATCATGTCGACGGGCGCCAACTCCGTACCGTCGGTGTCGGTGCCGCCGTAGGCCAGCAGCGCCACGGCCTGCGCGCCGCCCACGGCCCACACCTCGTCGACGCCCAGCAGCCGGGCCGCGGCCAGGATGGTCGGATGCGGCAGGCCCTCGAACCGGGCCTGCGGCGGGCTGGCCACCACCAGCGACTCGACACCGGCGGCCTGCGCCGGCACAACGTTCATCACCACGCTGGACGGGTAGACGGCGTTGCCCCCCGGCACGTACAGGCCCACCCGCTCGACGGGAACCCACCGCTCGGTCACCGTCGCGCCGGGCCCGAGTGTGGTGGTGACGTCGGCGCGTCGCTGGCCGGCGTGCACGGCGCGGGTGCGCTCGATCATCACCTGCAAGGCGTCGCGGACATCGGGGTCCAGCGCCGCCAGCGCCGCGGCCGGCGCCGCGTCGGGCACCCGGACGGACGGGGGGCGCACCCCGTCGAACGACGCCCCGAACTCCAGCGCCGCTTCGGCCCCGCGCTCGGCGACGGCCTGCACGATCGGCCGCACCGTGGGCAGCACCGTGTCCACGTCGGCCCCGCCGCGCGGCAGCGCGGACCGCAATCGGGCGGCCGTCAACTCCACGCCCCGCAGGTCGATACGGGCCATCGGCGACGTCGGTGTGGTGTTCACGTCCCCCATTGTCCCAGAGCAACTCAAGTGGATATCCGACCGGTACAGTGCCGGTAACGAGGCCATACCCGCCGCCCGCAACTCAGGGAGCCGCCATGTCAGCCAAGGACCATCCCAACAACGCCCCCGGTGTCCCCATGATGTTCCCGCCCTGGTTCGAGCGTTTTCAGATCAAGTACTTCAACCCCGCGGTCAAGCCGATCGCCCGCTTCCTGCCCGGGACCGCGACCATCAAGCATCGCGGTCGCACGTCCGGCAAGGCCTACGAGACCATCATCACCCCCTACCGCAAGGGGAATGTGCTGGCGATCGCGCTGGGCCACGGCAAGACGAACTGGGTCAAGAACGTGCTGGCCGCCGGCGAAGCCGACGTGCAATTCAGCCGCAACCGCGTGGTGCACATCACCAATCCGCGGATCCTGCCGGCCGGCTCCGACGGTGCGGACCTGCCGCGGCTGGCCCGCATGCAGCTGCGCCGGATCGGGGTGTTCGTCGGCGACATCTCCTGAGACAGGTCGTTGACTGTGAGCTGACGGCTTTCGGGGTGAATCCAGGGTTGCGACACGCCGCAGGGTTCCGCCCAGGATTCACCCTGCGCGGGGCGAACTACATGTCGAGGCCGATGTCGAGTGCGCGCCCCGAGTGCGTGAGCGCGCCGACGGCCAGGTAGTCCACCCCCGTTGCGGCGTAGGTCGCCGCGTTGTCCAGGCTGAGCCCCCCGGACGACTCGAGCAGCACCGCCGGTGCCCGCGAATCGCGGCGCTGCACGGCCATCTGGGTCTGCCACACCGGGAAGTTGTCCAGCAGGATCAGTTCCGGCTTTTCCGGCAGCACCGCGTCCAGCTGCTCGAGCGAGTCCACCTCCACCTCGCACGGCAGCTCGGGCGCGGCGTCGCGCACCGCTCGCAGCGCGTCGACCACCGATCCGGCGGCCACCACGTGGTTGTCCTTGATCAGCGCCGCGTCGCCAAGCCCCAGCCGGTGGTTGACGCCGCCGCCCACGCGCACCGCGTATTTCTGCAGCAACCGCAGGCCGGGCAGGGTTTTGCGGGTATCGCGCACCCTGGCTTTGGTGCCGCGCACGGCCTGGACCCAGGCCGCGGTCGTGGTGGCGATCCCCGACAGGTGGCAGATCAGGTTCAGCATGGTGCGTTCCGCGGTCAGCAGGCCGCGGGTGTCCGCGTGCACCGTCAACAGTGACTCGCCCGGCCGCAGCCGGGCGCCGTCCTCGGCGCGGTCGACGACCTCGTACCCGCCGGCGCCGAGCACCTCGTCCAGCACCAGCAGGGCGACGTCCACCCCGGCGATCACCCCGGGCTCGCGGGGCACCATGGCGGCGGTGGCCGCCGCGCCGGCGGGCACCGTCGCCAGCGTCGTGACGTCGGGTCCGTAGCACAGATCCTCGTCCAGGCCGCGCCGAATGATGTCGCGAGCGGCGCTGCGTTCGCGGTCGGACAGCATGGTCACCCCACCGCCGCCAGCGCCTCCACCCGCACCGAGTTCTGGTCGCCGGCCAGCCGCAGCACGCTGCTGCGGGCGTGTTCCGGGGCGGCGTCGGCATACTCGGCGCGATGATGGCAGCCCCGGCTCTCGGTGCGGGCGAGTGCCGCGGCGGCCACCGCCCGGGCGGTCACGGCCAACGCGACATCCTCGAAATCGCGGCGGCCCGCAACGGCGCGGGCCCGCCCCGACAGCGCGTCCGACAACCGGGTCAACCCGGCGGCGTCGCGCACCACCGAGGCGTCGCGGCTCATCGCGCGTTGCAGGTCGCCGCGCTCGGGTGCGGTGTGCACGATCGGCTCGGGCCATCCGGCCGGGTCACGCCCGGCGGCCATCGCGTGCGCGGCCGCGGCCTTCCCGGCCCGGCCGCCGACCACCAAGCCCTCCAGCAGGCTGTTGGATGCCAGCCGGTTGGCGCCGTGCATCCCGGTCCTGGCCACCTCGCCCGCGGCGTAGAGCCCGGGCAGCTCGGTTTGCCCGTAGACGTCGGTGACGATCCCGCCGCAGCTGTAGTGCGCGCCCGGAACGACCGGGATGGGGTGGTGGACGGGGTCGATGCCGGCGGCCGCGGCACGAGGCGGTCACGTTGGGAAACCGGATCTCGAAGTCCGCGATGCCGCGCGCGTCGAGGAACACGCACGGATCGCCGGTCGCCTTCAGCCGCGCGTCGATGGCCGCCGCGACGATGTCGCGCGGCGCCAGATCGCCCATCGGATGGACGCCGGCGGTAACCGAATTGCCCTGCCTGTCAACCAATATCGCGCCCTCGCCGCGGATGGCCTCGGTGACCAGCGGACGCCGATTGCCGGTCCCCTGGCCGGCGCCGGCACTGTAGAGCATGGTCGGGTGGAATTGGATGAACTCCAGATCGCTCACCGCGACACCGGCCCACAGGGCCAGGGCGATTCCGTCGCCGGTGGAGCCCTCGGGGTTGGTGGTCGCGCCGTAGAGGTGCCCGAGCCCGCCGGACGCGAGGATCACCGAGGGCGCGCTGATGATGCCGAACCCGTCCGGGTTGCCGACCAGCACGCCGGTCACGGCGGTGCCGTCGTGCAGCACGCGCAGCGCCACGTGGCCGGTGCGGATGTCCAGCATGCGCGCGGCGTGGTCGAGCGCGCGTTGCACCTCGGCGCCGGTGGCGTCGCCCCCGGCGTGCACGATGCGACGCCGCGAATGTCCGCCCTCGCGGGTCAACGCCCACCGGCCGGGCGCCGATTCGTCGAATCGCGCTCCGTCACCGACCAATTCAGCCACCGCGCGGTAGCCGTCGGCGACGATCGAGTACACCGCGCCGGGCATCGCACAGGCCCGCGCCCGCCACCACGGTGTCGGCGACGTGGGCGTCGACCGAATCCCCGTTTTCCGGGTTGTCCGGCAACACCACCGCGATGCCGCCCTGGGCGTAGTGGGTCGCGGTCACCCCGCGTGCCTCGTCCGCCTTGCTCAGGACGACGACGCTGCGGCCGGCGCGATGGGCGGCCAGCGCGGCCGCCAAACCCGCGACGCCGGTGCCGATGACGACGACGTCGGCGGTGTGCGTCCAGTCGGGGCGGCCGATCATTCGCCACCGCCGGGCTGCCCGATTTCGATCATTCGCTGCACGCTGCGCCGGCCCGCCGCCGCGATGTGCGGATCGACGTGGACCTCGTCGGCACCGTCGACCAGGCAGCGCAACAGGGCCGCGGGGGTGATCATCTTCATGTACTTGCACGACGCGCGGTCGTTGACGGCTTGGAAGTCCACGCGCGGCGCCGCCCGGCGCAACTGATGGAGCATGCCGACCTCGGTGGCGACCAGCACCTTGCGTGCGTGCGTGGAGTTGGCGGCGTCGAGCATGCCGCCGGTGGACAAGATCTTCACCCGTTCGGGCGGGAAGGCGCCTTCGCCGGCCAGGTACAAAGCCGAAGTGGCACAACCACATTCGGGGTGCACGAAGAGTTCGGCATCGGGATTCGCGCGGGCCTGGTCGGCGAGTTCGTCGCCGTTGATGCCGGCGTGCACGTGGCATTCACCGGCCCACACGTGCAGGTTCTGTGCGGCCGGTCACCCGCCGGACGTGCGCCCCGAGGAACTGGTCCGGGCAGAACAGCACCTCGCGGTCGGGGTCGATGGATTCGACCACGTCGACCGCGTTGGACGAGGTGCAGCAGATGTCGGTGAGCGCCTTCACCGCCGCCGTGGTGTTGACGTAGGAGACCACGACGGCGCCCGGGTGCTCGTCCTTCCAGGCGCGCAGCTCGTAGGGGGTGATCGAATCGGCCAGCGAGCAACCGGCCCGCTGATCGGGAATCAGCACGGTCTTGTCGGGGCTGAGGATCTTGGCGGTCTCGGCCATGAAGTGCACGCCGCAGAACACGATGGTGTCCTCGGGCGCCTCGGCGGCGATCCGCGACAGCGCCAGCGAATCCCCCACATGGTCGGCGACATCTTGGATGGCGGGCAGCTGGTAGTTGTGCGCGAGCACGGTGGCGTTGCGCAACCGCGCCAGTCGGCGAATTTCGGCGGCCCACTGCTCATCACCGGCCACACCGGCGTAGCCGGTGGGCGAATTCGTGATGTCGGCAATCATGTCTGCTGCGAGCGTGTCCATGCGATTCAGCACCGTCATGGCGGCTCCTTTCGGCCTACAGGTTTTCGACTTATAATCGAAAACATGGCCCATGGTAGCACCGCTCATGAAGTGCTCGCGGTCGTGTTCCAGGTTCGCCAGGTCGCCGAGCAGGTTAAGGGGGGACCCCGAACACAGAAACCGCAGCTTAACGTGCTGTTATGGCAACGTGCCAAGGACCCGCAACGGGGCGCCTGGTCGCTGCCGGGCGGTCGGCTGCGCAACGACGAGGACATGATCACCTCGGTCCGCCGCCAACTGGCCGAGAAGGTCGATCTCAAGGAGCTGGCACATCTCGAGCAGCTGGCGGTGTTCTCCGACCCGCACCGCGTGCCGGGCACCCGCGTGATCGCCTCGACCTTCCTGGGACTGGTGCCCTCCCCCGCCCGGCCCGAGCTGCCGCCGGACACCCGCTGGCATCCGGTGAGCTGCCTGCCGCCGATGGCCTTCGATCACGGCCCGATGGTGACCCACGCCCGCACCCGGCTGGTCGCCAAGCTGTCCTACACCAACCTCGGGTTTGCCTTGGCGCCAAAGGAATTCGCGCTGTCCACGCTTCGCGACATCTACAGCGCCGCACTGGGACATCAGGTCGACGCGACAAATCTGCAACGGGTACTGGTCCGTCGCGGCGTCATCAAGGCGACCGGGACCATCGCGCAGTCCGGTCGCAGCGGCGGGCGCCCGGCGGCCCTGTACCACTTCACCGACTCCCGGCTGCGGGTCACCGACGAGTTCGCCGCGCTGCGGCCGCCCGGCCAGCCCTGACGAACACCGGACGAACACCGCTAAGCTGGCCTAATGCGTCTTCGGGTGGCGCGGACCCCATTTAACTCCAGTGGCGCATCCGACCCGCCCGCGCCGACGAGAAGTCGCTCACAGTGCGGCGATTACGCTTTGGTTACCAGCCGTTCATGGGCGAGAATGCCGGTTGGCCAAGAAGGGATCCTTAATGGTTGAACTCGGCAATCTGGCAGGCAAGCGCGGCGCTGAGTGGATCGGCCGGCCGCAACATGAGGAATTGCAGCGCAAAGTGCGCCCGCTGCTGCCCTCCGACGACCCGTTCTACCAGCCGCCGCTCGGCTATCAACACGCCGAGCCCGGGACGGTGCTGCGCTCGCGCGACGTCGAGCTGGCGTTTCTGGGGCTGATCCCGCAGCCGGTGCGGGCGGTCCAGCTGCTTTACCGGACGATGGACATGAACGGCGAGCCCGAGGCGACGGCGACCACGGTGATCGTCCCCGCCGACCTTGCGCCCGAGCGTCCCTGCCCGCTGCTGTCCTACCAGTGCGCGATCGACGCCATGTCCTCGCGCTGTTTTCCGTCCTATGCGCTGCGGCGCAGGGCGAAGGCCCTGGGCTCGATCGGCCAGTTCGAGCTGTTTCTGATCGTCGCCGCGGTCGCCGAGGGCTGGGCCGTGTCGGTGCCCGACCACGAAGGCATCCGCGGCCTGTGGGGCGCGCCGTACGAGCCTGGCTACCGCGTGCTGGACGGCGTCCGGGCCGCGCTGAGCTCGGAACGCCTCGGCCTGTCGCCGGCGGCGCCGATCGGCCTGTGGGGATACTCCGGCGGTGGGCTGGCCAGCGCGTGGGCGGCCGAGGTGTGCGCCGAGTACGCGCCCGAACTCGACGTCGTCGGGGCGGTGCTGGGATCACCGGTCGGCGACCTCGGCCACACCTTCCGCAGGCTCAACGGCGGCTTCCTGGCGGGTCTGCCCGCATTGGTGGTGGCCGCGCTCGCCCACATCTACCCCGACCTGGACCGGCTCATCAAAGAGCACACCAACGAGGAGGGGCGCGCCCTGCTGGAGTCGCTGGAGAAGATGACGACCGTGGAAGCGGTGGTCCGGATGGCCGGCAAGGACATGGGCGACTACCTCGACGAGCCACTGGAAAAGATCCTCTCGACGCCCGAGGTGACGTACGTCTTCGACAACATCAAGCTGGGCGCCGCGGTGCCGACGCCGCCGGTGTTGATCGTGCAGGCCGTGCACGACTACCTCATCGACGTCAACGACATCGACGTGCTCGCCGACGCGTATTCGGCCGGCGGCACCCGGGTCACCTATCACCGGGACGCATTCAACGAGCACATGCTCCTGCACCCGCTGTCGTCCCCGATGACGCTTCGCTGGCTCACCGACCGGTTCGATCGCCGACCGCTGACCGACCACCTCATCAGGACCACCTGGCCGACGATGTTCAACCCGATGACCTACGTCGGGATGGCCCGCCTGGTCAAGATCGCGGCCAAGGTCGTGTTCGGCAGGAAGATCCACCGCCGTCCGCTATGACACGGACGTCTGCGGTTCCGGGGCGTCGACGGGGTGGTCGGCCGCCGGGAGGGCCCCCAGGTCGTCGCGGGCGTTGGCGGCCGCGAGCACGGCATAGACCAACGCGGCGGTAGCGGCGGGCCAGAGCAGCGTCGTTGCCACCAGCAGCGGACCGTCGGAGAAGAACACCGGCGGCGCCTGGATGACATAGGCCACCGACCCGTTTCCGGGCAGCGGCACCGCGTCGAAGTCCAGTGCGCCGTAGCTGAGCCGAACCAAGAAGGCCCCCGCCGCCGAGGCGACGGCGGCGGCCGTCACCATGCCGAGCGACAGCGCGGTGACCATCCCCGGACCGCGGCGCGCACGCCATTGCCACACCAGTACCGACGTCACCACCGCCAGCACGGTCAGCAGGCCCAGCATCAGGCACGGCGCGTCGAAGAAGTGCTCGGATTCGTCGCCGAGATAGTCATGAACCCGCTCCCCGGCGCGGGTTATCGCCACCACCGCGTGGATCGGGGGTGCGATCCAGGCCCACAGCCCACCGAGCAGCAGCCCGGTCACCGAGGAACCCAGCCCGGCAATCACGACGGTGCGCACCCGCGACCTGCGCGGGGCGGCGTCGGGCGCGAACGTCTCGGGCCTTGCCTGTTCGGTCACCGTTGCGCCTCCAAGTCGGCCGAATCGACCTGTCCGTGCCGGGAGCACTGCGCCCGCCAGCCGTCGGGACGGACCTGAACCACCATCCGGCGTCCGCACTCGGCGCAGAACCGCGGCGGCTCAAGACCCAACTGGGCCGCTGTCGGCACTGCGGTGCCCCCCAATTCCCCGGTGTAGACGTTGTAGACGCCGGCGCTGACCGGAGCGCCCAGATCGCCAGCCACAAGCTTCCAACCTAGCCGCTGCGGGGGCTGCAAACTGGCCTACAAACTGGCATTGAGGGCCTTGATGGGCATCTGCAGATCCTCGAGCAGTTCCAGGTCGGATTCGGCGGGACGGCCGAGTGTGGTCAGGTAGTTCCCGACGATGACGGCGTTGATGCCGCCCAGGATGCCCTGCTTGGCGCCCAGATCGCCCAGGGTGATCTCGCGGCCGCCGGCGAACCGCAAGATGGTGCGGGGCAGGGCCAGCCGGAAGGCGGCCACCGACTTCAACGCTTCGCTGGCCGGCATCACCTCGAGGTCGCCGAACGGGGTGCCGGGCCGGGGGTTGAGGAAGTTCAGCGGCACCTCGTCCGGTCCCAGCTCGGCCAGCTCGGCGGCGAATTCCGCGCGCTGCTCGAGGGTCTCGCCCATGCCCAGGATGCCGCCGCAGCACACCTCCATGCCGGCGTCACGCACCATCGACAGCGTCTGCCAGCGCTCCTCCCAGCTGTGGGTGGTCACGACGTTGGTGAAAAACGAGCGGGCGGTTTCCAGGTTGTGGTTGTAGCGGTGCACGCCCATCGCCGAGAGCTGCTTTACCTGCTGCGCGGTCAGCATGCCCAGCGAGCAGGCGATGTTGATCTCGACCTCGTTGCGGATCGCCTCGATGCCGGCCGCGACCTGGGCCATCAGCCGGTCGTCGGGCCCGCGCACCGCGGCAACGATGCAGAACTCGGTGGCACCGGACTTGGCGGTTTGTTTGGCCGCCTCGACCAGGCCGGGAACGTCGAGCCGGGCGCTGCGCACCGGCGAGGTGAACAGACCCGACTGGGAGCAGAAATGGCAATCCTCCGGGCAGCCGCCGGTTTTCAGGCTGATGATGCCCTCGACCTCGACCTCGGGGCCGCACCAGCGCATCCGCACCTCGTGGGCCAGCGCCAGCAGGTCGTCGAGCCGCTCGTCGGGCAGCCGCAGCACCTGCAGCACCTGCTCGCGGCTCAGACCCTGGCCGCGCTCCAGCACCTGCTGCCGGGCTACCGCCAGAATGTCGGTGTCGTGGCTTTCGGTGCCTGGTCGAGTCGCCGCCTGAGTCACCCAGTACTCCTTTTCGCCTTGAGCGGGTCCGAGCTTTGCGGACGCCGAAACCGTGTTCACGTTAGGTTAGCCGTCGGCACCTGACCAAACTGCGGTCAGCCGATCGGGTGCTCGACCCGCTTGGGTCCGTCCCAGCGGCGCAGACCGGCGAAGCGGCCATCGAACTGCGCCGGCCGTCCGGCGATGCGCACCGCACGCCCGAGTTGGGCGCCGCCGACCCGGCGCGCCATCGTGACGTGTGGGGTCCACCGGCCGGGCAGGCTGTTGGGCATCGGCCCGGGCTCCAGGTGCGGCAGGCAGAGCCGGTGCACCTCGCCGTGCAGGGCCAACAGGTCGCCGGTCGGCACCACCAGCCGCGCGAACACCACGTTGCCCCGGCCGAACAACACCGGCGCACCGATCGAGCAGTCCAGCGGAAGCCGAGCGCTCACCGGAGCCAGCAGTTCGTCGACGTCGGCGGCGATGCGGTCGGCCACGGCCAGCGTCACGTGCGGTCGGCTGGCCGGCGCCTGGCTGGGGATCCCGGCGGCGGCCAGGTCGGCCCAGCTACGACGGATCGCCGCCTCGGTGTCACCGTCGAAGACCAACTCGATCGAATGGACCATCAGCGGACCAGCGCGGTGACCCAGTCGCGCTCGAACGCGGCCGCACTCATCTCCGCGAACTGCGCGGCATTCAACGATCCGGCTCCGGCGGGCAGGGCGGCCCGCACCGGGGCCAGGCGGGCCAACGCGGACCGATTCGAATTCTCCACCACCCCGGGCCGCCGCGGCCACGCGCCGATGACCAATCCGGCGCACGAAACCTTGTGCATGGCAAGCGATTCCAGGGTCAGCGCGGTGTGGTTGAGGGTGCCCAGTTCCGCGCCGACCGCAACCAGCGCCGCGGCATCCAGCTCGACCGCGATGTCGCGCAGCGTGGCGCCGCCCTCGGCGAGTTCGACCAGCAGCCCGCCGGCGCCTTCCACCAGGGTCAACCGGCCGGGGCGGTCCAGGCCGGCGATGAGCCGCAGCAGCTCCTCGCGGGCGGGTAACGCCCTCCCGGCCCGCTCGGCCGCGGCGGCCGGCGCGAGTGGTTGCGGATACCGGGCCAGCCCGGCCAGCGCGGTGGCACCGGACAGCCGGGCCACCTCGGCGAGGTCGTCATCGCCGCTGTCGGTGCCGGTCTGCACCGGTTTGCACACCGCCACGTCGATGCCGGCCCGACGGGCGTGCGAGGCCAGCGCCGCGGTGACGACCGTCTTGCCGACCCCGGTGCCGGTTCCCGTGACGACCAGGACGGTCAACGGCGTGGCCTAGGCAAGCCCTGCGAGCACATCCGTCAGCACCCGGCGCGCGATCTCCAGCTCGGAGGCGTCCAGGGACGCGCGCGCGGTCAGCCGCAGCCGCGATGTGCCGGCGGGCACGGTCGGGGGCCGGAAGCAGCCCACCTTCACGCCGGCATCCAGGCAGGCGGTCGCGGCGGCCAGCGCCACCTCCGGTTCGCCCAGGATCACCGACACCACCGCCGAGTGCGGGGCTTCGGGTACGCCGCAGATCGAGGCCAACTCGCCGGCATGGCGCAACACCGCGTCCGGTCGCCACGGCTCGGCCCGCAGCACGTCCAGCGCGGCCCGCGCCGCGCCCACCGCCGCCGGGGCAAGGCCGGTGTCGAAGATGAACGGCCGGGCCGCGTCGATCAGGTGGGCGCGCACCGCCGCCGGGCCGAGCACCGCCCCACCCTGGCTGCCCAGCGCCTTGGACAGCGTCGTGGTCATCACCACGTCGGGCGCGCCGGCGAGCCCGACCTCGTGCAACAGCCCGCGCCCGCCGCCGCGCACGCCGAGGCCGTGCGCCTCGTCGACGACGAGCAGCGCGCCGTGGCGGCGGCACACCTCGTGCAACTCGCGCAGCGGGGCCAGCGCGCCGTCGGCGCTGAACACCGACTCGGTGATGACGACGGCGCGCTCCTCGTCGCGTGACCGCAGGGCCGCGTCGACGGCGCCGACGTCGCGGTGCGGCGTCACCGCCACCCGGGCCCGCGACAGCCGGCAGGCATCGACCAGGGAGGCGTGCGAATACTCGTCGGAAATCAGCAGCGCGCCCCGCCCCGACAACCCGACGACGGCCCCCAGGTTGGCGGTGTATCCGGACGAGAACAGCAATCCCGCCGACGCGCCGACGAAGTCGGCCAGCTCGGACTCGAACTGCTGGTGCAGTTCGGTGTCGCCGGTGACCAGGCGGGACCCGGTGGCCCCGGCGCCCCACATGCGCAGCGCGGCGACGCCGCCGTCGATCACGTCGGGGTGCTGGGACAGCCCGAGGTAGTCGTTGGAGGCCAGGTCCAGCTCGGTCGCGACGGCGGGACGGGGCCGCAGCGAGCGGCGCAGCCCGGCCGCGCGGCGCCGCCGCTCCGCCTCCTCCAGCCAGGCCAGCGGTGACAACTCGATCGGTGCCCTCATCGCCCTAGAGCCTACGAGAGCCGGTGAGCCGCGCGACCTCGACCATCGCCGCGGTGATCTGGGCGATCTCGGCGGGCGGGCAGACGTACGGGGGCATCGCGTAGACCAGGTTGCGGAACGGGCGCAGCCATACGCCGCCGTCCAGCGCCGCCGGGGTGGCCACGGCCAAGTCGACCGGCCGGTCGCATTCGACGACGCCGATGGCACCGCAGACCCGCACATCGGTCACCCCGGGCAGCGCCCGGGCAGGTTCGAGCCCGGCGGCCAGGCCGGCGGCGATTTCGGCGACCCGCGACCGCCAGTCCTGGCCGAGCAGCAGTTCGGTGCTGGCCACCGACACCGCGCAGGCCAGCGGATTGGCCATGAACGTGGGCCCGTGCATCAGCGCACCCGGCTCGCCGGCGCTGATGGTGTGCGCGATGTCCGTCGTGCACAAGGTGGCGGCCAGGCTGAGGTAGCCGCCGGTCAGCGCCTTGCCGACGCACATGATGTCCGGGCTCACCCCGGCGTGGTCGGCGGCGAAGAGCTCGCCGGTGCGCCCGAAGCCGGTGGCGATCTCGTCGAAGATCAGCAGCACCCGGTGCCGGTCGCAGATGTCGCGCAGGTCCCGCAGGTACCGCGGGTCGTGGAAGCGCATGCCCCCGGCGCCCTGCACGACGGGTTCGACCACGACGGCTGCCAGTTCGGCGGCGTGCTGCGCCAGTTGCGCCTCGAACGCCGCGGTGTAGGCGGGGTCGTAGTGGCGTGGCACCTGGGGGGCGAACACCTGCCGGGCCAGGATGTCGGTCCACAGCGAGTGCATGCCGCCGTCGGGGTCGCAGATGCTCATCGGGGTGAAGGTGTCGCCGTGGTAGCCGCCCCGCCAGGTCATCAGCCGCCGCTTGCCGGGCCGGCCACCGCTGCGCCAGTACTGCAGCGCCATCTTCACCGCGACCTCCACCGACACCGACCCCGAGTCGCTGAAGAACACCGTCTGAAGACCCGCCGGCGTGATCTCCACCAGCAGCTGCGCCAGCCGGGCCGCCGGCTCGTGGGTCAGCCCGCCGAACATGACGTGGTTCATGGTGCCCAGCTGGTTGGTCAGCGCCGCGTCCAGCACCGGATGGCCGTGTCCGTGGATCGCGGTCCACCAGGAGCTCATGGCGTCGAGCGCCTCGGTCGGCGTGCCGTCGCGAATCAGCGTCAACCGGGAGCCACGGGCGGCAACCGCGACCAGGGGGGCGACCGACTCGCTGCCGATGGTGCTGTAGGGGTGCCACAGGTGCGCGGCGTCGATCGCGCTGATCTCCTCGGGCGTCAGCCCGGCCCTCGCCGCAGGCATAGTGATCGAGGGTAAAGCAGCCGAGTCGCACAATCCCCGGCCGTCGGGAAGCATGGGACGGCATGGCCACGCCGCATCAGCCCGACGACCCCGGCGCGGGTGACCACGGCCGCTCCGCGCCGGTGGACTATGACCAGGAGGCGCCGCGGGTACTTCGGCTGCGGTTGTCGGCATGGGACGTCGTGTGCACCGTCGTCCTGCTGGCCCTGCTGGTCATCCTGGCCACCGCGACGACATGGCCGGGACGGCTGTTCGGCTTCCTCGGCGCCGTGTGCGAGGACGAAACCTGTGGTCCGGTGCCGTTCGGGCTCGATTTCTACATCCACCCGGTGGTCTGGGGCGGTCTCGGCGCGGCGGTTGCCGCCGCCGTCGTCGGACCGGTCGTTTCGCTGCTGAAGGGCTGGTACATGTCCTTCTGGCCGGTGCTGGCGCTGGCGCTGATCATGGTGAGCTCCGTGGCCGGCTCCATGCTGACCATGTTCAGCCAACGGTATTGGCTCTGAGCACACCGCCGCGCCGGTAGCGCAGACCGCGCGATCCGACGCATAGCTGAGACCGAAATCACAACTGCGCACACCGAATTGGGGGCGCCAGTCACCGTCCGGTCACGGTACGACAAAAAATCCCTCGATGGCCTGGCGGCCGCCCACTTCTGTTGCCACAGTGGCTGTAGTGACTGGTGTGAATAAAGCCGGGTTGACCCCCGACAGTTCACCTCCAAGCACCATGCCCGCGGCGACGGCCCCGACGGAGAGGCCGTCGCGCGAGTCATGGAAAAGCGGCCGATGCGCGAAGTCACCGCACAAAGGCCCGAGGAAGGAACCCCAATGAAACGCATCTACGCCTTCGCGGTCGGTCTGGTCATCCTGGTGGCCCCGATGGTGGCCGCCCTTGGCATAGCGGCCGCGGATCCGGGCACCAGGCCGATGGACTACCAGCAGGTCACTGACGTCGTGATCGCGCGCGGTCTCTCCCAGCGGGGTGTGCCGTTCTCCTGGGCCGGGGGCGGTATCACCGGCCCCACCCGTGGCAAGGGCACGGGCATCAACACCGTCGGATACGACGCCTCGGGGCTGATGCAGTACGCCTACGCGGGCGCCGGGATCAAGTTGCCGCGGTCCTCCGGCGAGATGTACCGGGTCGGCCAGAAGATCCTGCCGCAGCAGGCACGCAAGGGCGACCTGATCTTCTACGGTCCGGAGGGCACCCAGAGCGTCGCGATGTACCTCGGGAACGGGCAGATGCTCGAGGTGGGCGACGTGGTCCAGGTGTCTCCGGTGCGCAGCAACGGCATGACGCCCTACCTGGTCCGGGTGCTGGGGACCCAGCCGGTGCCGACGCAGCAGGCACCATTGCAGCAGGTCCCGACCCAGCAGGCGCCCTTGCAGCAGGTCCCGACCCAGCAGGCGCCCTTGCAACAGGCGCCGGTCCAGCAGCTGCCGGTGCAGCAAGTGCCCACCCAGCAGGCTCCTTTGCAGCAGGTGCCCACCCAGCAGGCGCCGGTGCAGCAGGTGCCCACCCAGCAGGCCCCTCTGCAGCAGGTGCCCACCCAGCAGGCTCCTTTGCAGCAGGTGCCGACGCAACAGGTGCCGGTGCAACAGGCGCCCGCCGCGATCGTGCGGTAATTCTTCCCGCCGCGGTCGCACCCTCATTCGAACAGCCGCCACTTGCTCCCACGCCGCGCGCAATTCGGGAGCGGGTGGCGGTTTTCGGTAAATTAGCGGTCGATCATGCAGACCCTGTCACCGCCTACTCCCCCGATCGCCGCCGCGAAACCGGTCGCCAAGGGAGCCCCCACCACGGGCTTTTATCGGTACGACCTCGACGGCTTGCGTGGTATCGCGATCGCGCTGGTCGCCATGTTCCACATCTGGTTCGGGCGGGTGTCCGGCGGCGTGGATGTGTTTCTGGCGCTATCGGGGTTCTTCTTCGGCGGCAAGATCCTGCGCGCCGCGCTCAACCCGGCCGTTTCGCTGTCGCCGACGGCCGATGTGATCCGGCTCATCCGCCGCCTGGTTCCGGCTCTGGTCGTGGTGCTGGCCGGCTGCGGGGTACTCACCATCGCGGTGCAGCCGCAGACCCGTTGGGAGACCTTCGCCGATCAAAGCCTTTCCAGCCTGGGCTACTACCAGAACTGGGAGCTGGCCAACACCGCCTCTGACTACCTGCGGGCCGGCGAGGCGGTCAGCCCCTTGCAGCACATCTGGTCGATGTCGGTGCAGGGCCAGTTCTACATCGCCTTCCTGCTGCTGATAGCCGGGTGCGCCTACCTGTTTCGCGGCGTGTCCCGGGGCCGACAGACCCCCTACCTGCGGACCGTGTTCTTGGTGGTGCTGACCGGGCTCACCGTGGCGTCCTTCGTCTACGCGATCGTCGCCCATCAGGACAACCAAAGCACCGCCTACTACAACAGCTTCGCGCGCGGCTGGGAGTTGTTGCTGGGCACCCTGGTGGGTGCGCTGGTGCCCTACGTCCGCTGGCCGAGGTGGCTGCGCACCGCCCTGGCCGCGGTGGCGCTGGCCGCGATCCTGTCCTGCGGGGCCCTGATCAACGGCGTGCAGGAGTTCCCCGGTCCGTGGGCACTGGTGCCCGTCGGGGCCACCATGCTGATGATCCTCGCCGGGGCCAACCTGCCCGTCGATCCCGGTGATCGCATGCCGCTGCCGAATCGATTGCTGGCGGCCGGACCACTGGTGGCGCTCGGTGCGATGGCGTACTCGCTGTATCTGTGGCACTGGCCGCTGCTCATCTTCTGGCTTTCCTTTACGGGCCACCGGCACGCCAACTTCGTCGACGGCGCGGCGCTGCTGCTGATTTCCGGACTCCTGGCGTACCTGACCACCCGGCTCGTCGAGGATCCCCTGCGGTACCGGGCGTCCGGCAAGGCGGCATCCTGGGCATCCGCCCCCTGGGTGGCACGGGTGCCCAGGCCGACCATGGCGCTGGGCTCGGCGATCGTGCTGCTCGGTGTGGCGCTGACCGCAACCTCGTTCACGTGGCGTCAGCACGTCACGGTCCTGCGGGCGGCCGGCAAGGAACTCAGCGTGCTCAACCCGCAGGACTATCCGGGCGCGCACGCCCTGACCGAGCACGTGCGGGTGCCCACGCTGCCGATGCGGCCCACGGTCCTGGAGGTCAAGCAGGACCTGCCGGCCTCCACCAGGCAGGGCTGCATCAGTGACTTCCTCAATCCCGCGGTGATCAACTGCAACTACGGCGATGTGGCCGCCGCCAGAACCATCGCGCTGGCCGGCGGGTCGCACGCCGAGCACTGGCTGGCCGCATTGGACCAACTCGGCAAGCTGCACCACTTCAAAGTGGTGACGTACCTCAAGATGGGCTGCCCGCTGTCGACCGCACAAGTTCCGCTGATCATGGGCAACAACGCCCCATACCCGCAGTGCCGCCTATGGGTGCAGCGGACGATGAATAAGCTCGTCGACGACCATCCCGACTACGTGTTCACCACATCGACCCGGCCGTGGAACATCAAACCCGGCGACGTGATGCCGGGAACCTACATCGGGATCTGGCAAACGTTCTCCGACAACAACATTCCCGTGCTCGCCATGCGGGACACGCCGTGGCTGGTCAAGAACGGTAAACCGTTCGACCCCGCGGACTGCCTTGCCAAGGGCGGGAACTCGCAGTCGTGCGGGATCAAGCGCTCCGACGTACTGGCCGACCGCAATCCCACTCTTGATTTCGTCGACCGGTTCCCCATCCTCAAGCCGCTTGACATGTCCGACTCGGTGTGCCGTGCCGAGGTCTGCCGTGCGGCCGAAGGAAACGTGTTGATCTACCACGGCGCCCATCACCTGTCGCCCACTTACGTGCGGACCATGACCGACGAACTGGGCCGCCAGATAGCCGCCACCACGGGCTGGTGGTAGCCCGCGCTGGGCAGCGCGACCGCCGATAGGCTCATCTGATGCCGTCGAACCATCGCGCCTCAGAAACAGGCGCCGCTGCCGCCGCTACCGGTGATCAGCAACCCAGACTCGCCACCGTCTGGCCGGGGACCCCCTACCCGCTCGGCGCCGCCTACGACGGTGCCGGCACCAACTTTTCGGTGTTCTCCGAGATCGCCGAAAGTGTCGAGTTGTGCTTGATTGACGACGACGGCAGCGAATCGCGGATCCCCCTGGAGGAGGTTGACGGCTTCGTCTGGCACGCCTATCTACCTAACATCACCCCGGGCCAGCGCTACGGGTTTCGCGTCTACGGGCCCTTCGATCCAGCGGCCGGCCACCGATGCGACCCCAGCAAGCTACTGCTCGACCCGTACGGCAAGGCCTTCCACGGCGATTTCGACTTCACCCAGGCGTTGTTCTCCTACGACCTGAAGGCCGTTAACCCAGAGGCCCCCAACGCCGAGAGTGCCGATCCCGGAACTCCCCCGAGGGTCGACTCGCTGGGCCACACCATGACCACCGTGGTGATCAACCCGTTCTTCGACTGGGCATATGATCGGTCGCCGAACACCCCGTATCACGAGACGGTCATCTACGAGGCCCATGTCAAGGGCATGACGCAGACCCATCCCGGCGTCCCCGAAGAGCTGCGTGGCACCTACGCCGGGCTGGCCCACCCGGTGATCATCGATCACCTCAAGTCGCTCAACGTCACCGCCATCGAGCTGATGCCGGTGCACCAGTTCATGCACGACTCGCGACTGCTCGATCTGGGCTTGCGAAACTACTGGGGCTACAACACCTTTGGCTTCTTCGCGCCGCACACCCAGTACGCGGCCAACCGCACCGCCAGCGTCGCCGAGTTCAAAACCATGGTCCGGACCCTCCACGAGGCCGGTATCGAAGTCATTCTCGACGTGGTGTACAACCACACCGCCGAGGGCAACCACCTGGGTCCGACCATCAACTTCCGCGGCATCGACAACGCCGCCTACTACCGGCTGGTGGACACCGATCTGCGGTTGTACAAGGACTACACGGGCACCGGCAACAGCCTCAACGCCCGCCATCCGCACGTGCTGCAGCTGATCATGGATTCCCTGCGGTACTGGGTGACCGACATGCATGTGGACGGATTCCGCTTCGACCTGGCCGCCACCCTGGCCCGCGAACTGCACGACGTCGACCGATTGAGCGCATTCTTCGACCTGGTTCAGCAGGATCCGATCGTCAGCCAGGTCAAGTTGATCGCCGAACCGTGGGATGTCGGCGAGGGCGGCTACCAGGTCGGAAACTTCCCGGGTTTGTGGACCGAGTGGAACGGGAAGTATCGCGATACTGTGCGTGATTACTGGCGGGGCGAGCCCGCAACCCTGGGCGAGTTCGCGTCCCGGCTGACCGGGTCGTCGGACCTGTATGAGGCGACCGGCCGCCGTCCCAGCGCCAGCATCAACTTCGTCACCGCCCACGACGGCTTCACGCTGGGCGACCTGGTCTCCTACAACGAAAAACACAACTTGGCCAACGGCGAAGACAACCGGGACGGGGAAAGCCACAACCGGTCGTGGAACTGCGGTGTCGAGGGTCCCACCGACGACCCCGACATCGTCGCCCTGCGGGCTCGCCAGATGCGCAACTTCTGGGCCACCCTGATGGTCAGCCAGGGCACGCCGATGATCGCGCACGGCGACGAGATCGGCCGCACCCAAAACGGCAACAACAACGTCTACTGCCAAGACTCCGAATTGTCCTGGATGGATTGGTCGTTGGTCGACAAGAATTCGGACCTACTGGCCTTCGCCCGCAAGGCGACCACCTTGCGCACGAACCATCCGGTGTTTCGCCGGCGCCGGTTCTTCGAGGGCGAGCCGATCCGAAGCGGCGACGAGGTGCGCGACATGGCCTGGCTGACCCCGGCCGGCCAGGAAATGACACGCGAGGACTGGGACGAAAGCCTGCACGAGTGCGTGGCGGTGTTCCTCAACGGCGAGGCCATCGCCGCGCCCAACGCCCGCGGTGAGCGCGTCGTCGACGACTCATTCCTGTTGTGCTTCAACGCTCACGACCAGCCGGTGCAGTTTGTGACGCCGCACCGCGACTATGCGCAAGAGTGGACCGTGGAGCTGGACACCAACGACCCGGTGGGCGTCAAAGACGATGGCGGCCAGGTGGTGAACGCGGACGAGACGATCTCCATACCCGCGCGTTCACTGCTCGTGCTGCGTAAGACCCTGTGACGCATGGCCTTACCCATTCTGTCCACCTATCGGTTGCAGCTGCGTGGCGCCTCCAGTGGATTCGCGTTCACCCTCGCCGACGCCGAAAACCTGCTGGACTACCTCGACGACCTCGGGGTGTCACACCTGTACCTGTCCCCCATCCTGACCCCGGCCACCGGGTCCACCCACGGCTACGACGTCACCGACCCCACCACGGTGTCGGCCGAGCTAGGGGGTCCCGACGGGCTGGCGCGGCTGTCGGCGGCGGCCCGGGCGCGTGGCATCGGCCTGGTCGTCGACATCGTGCCCAACCACGTCGGGATCGACCGGCCCGACCAGAACGCGTGGTGGTGGGACGTCCTGCGGCACGGTCGATCATCGGATTACGCAACGTATTTCGATATCGACTGGGATCTCGACGAGGACGGCCGCATCGTGTTGCCGGTGTTGGGTTCCGACGACGACGTCGCCGACCTGGAGGTCGACGGGGAGCTGCTGCGGTTGGGCGATCTGGCGCTGCCCATCGCACCCGGCACCGCCGCGGGCACCGGGCCCGAGGTGCACGACCGCCAGCACTACCGGCTGGTGGGGTGGCGTAACGGAGTCTGCGGCTATCGCCGCTTCTTCTCGATCACCTCGCTGGCCGGGCTGCGTCAGGAAGATCCCGCGGTGTTCGACGCCGCGCACGCCGAGGTCGCCCGGTGGTTCGCCGAGGGACTCGTCGACGGCGTGCGCATCGACCACCCCGACGGTCTGTCCGATCCCTGCGGCTATCTGGCGCGGCTGCGCGACTTGGTCGGCCCCCGGGCCTGGATCGTGATCGAGAAGATCCTGGCCGTCGACGAGGCGCTGGAACCGACCCTGCCGGTGGCCGGCACCACCGGCTACGACGTGTTGCGGGAGATAGGCGGTGTCTTCGTCGATCCGGACGGGGCCCCGGCGCTCACCGCGCTCGTCGAGTCGGCGGGAGTGGACTACGACGCGATGCCGGAGATGCTGGCCGACCTCAAGATCCGCGTGGCCACCGACACGTTGGCCAGCGAACTGCGCCGGCTGCGCCGCAGCATCGCGGCCAGCGCCGGCGCCGACCATCCGCTGTTGCCCGAGGCGGTGGCCACCCTGCTCACCCATCTCGACGTGTACCGCTGTGATTACCCGGGACTGGCCGCGATACTGCCGACGGCGCTGGCCGAGACCCAGGCCGCGGCACCGGAATTGGGGCCCGCGCTACAGGTGTTCGCCGCGGCGCTGGCGCGCGGCGGCGAGGCCGCCACCCGGCTGCAGCAGCTCTGCGGTGCGGTGACCGCCAAGGCCACCGAAGACTGTTACTTCTACCGCGACGCCCGGCTGGTTTCGCTCAACGAGGTGGGCGGCGAGCCGCACCGCTTCGGGGTCGGCGCGGCGGAGTTTCACCACCGCGCCGCCGCCCGCGCCCGGGTGTGGCCGCACACCATGACGACGCTGACCACCCACGACACCAAACGCGGCGAGGACGTCCGGGCCCGCATCGGCGTGCTGTCCCAGGTCCCGTCGCTGTGGACCGAGTTCGTCCGTCGTTGGGAGATCCGCGCCCCCTCGCCCGACCCGGCGACCGGGCAGTTCCTGTGGCAGAACATCTTCGGCGTGTGGCCGCTCAGCGGCCCCAAAAGCGGGAAGGTCACCGGCGAATTGCGCGACCGGCTGCACGGCTACACCGAGAAGGCCATCCGCGAGGCGGCCTGGCATACCTCGTGGCACGACCCGGACGCCGCGTTCGAGGGCGCGGTCCACCGGTGGCTGGACACCATACTCGACGGCCCGGTCGCCGGGCAGCTGACCGGACTCGTCGCCGAACTCAACCCGCATGCCGCCAGTGACGCGCTGGCCCAGAAGCTGCTCGCCTTGACCGTGCCCGGGATACCGGACGTCTACCAGGGCACCGAGCTGTGGGACGACAGCCTGGTCGACCCCGACAACCGTCGGCCCGTCGACTACGCCACCCGCCGCGCCGCGCTGAAAGCGTTGGAGCATCCCAAGATCCGGGTCGTCACCACCGCGCTGCGGGTGCGGCGCTCGCACCCGGACAGCTTCACCGGCGGCGACTACGTTCCCGTGCTGGCCAACGGAGAGGCCAGCGATCATGTGCTGGCGTTCCGCCGGGGCGCGGACGTGGTGGTCGCGGTGACCCGCTGGACGGTCCGGCTGCAGGACACGGGATGGGGCAACACCGTGCTGCCGCTACCCGAGGGCACCTGGAAGGACGCACTCACCGGGGCCGTCGCGGACGGACCGACATCGGCCGCCCAACTGTTCGCCGACCTGCCCGTCGTGCTGCTGGAGCGCCACCATGACTGAATTCCGGGTGTGGGCGCCCAAGCCGGAGTCGGTGCGCCTCGACGTCGACGGCCGGATGCACCCGATGATGCGCACGGACGACGGCTGGTGGCACGCCGACATCGAGGCGCCGCCGGACGCCCGCTACGGGTTTGTGCTCGACGACGATCCGACCGTGCTGCCCGACCCACGCTCGGCCCGTCAACCCGATGGTGTGCACGAACGCTCGCAGTTGTGGGACGCCTCGCGGGCCAGCTGGACCGACGGCGAGTGGCCGGGCCGATCGGTTGAGGGCGCCGTCATCTACGAACTGCACCTCGGCACCTTCACCGCCGCCGGCACCTTCGACGCCGCCGTCGAAAAGCTGGACTACCTGGTCGATCTCGGGGTCGACTTCGTCGAGCTGATGCCGGTCAATTCCTTTGCCGGCACCCACGGCTGGGGATACGACGGGGTGCTCTGGTACAGCGTGCACGAACCCTACGGCGGCCCGGACGGCCTGGTCCGGTTCGTCGACGCCTGCCATGCGCGCGGTCTGGGGGTGCTGATCGACGCGGTGTTCAACCACCTCGGCCCGTCGGGGAACTACCTGCCGCGCTTCGGCCCGTACCTGTCGTCGGCGAGCAACCCGTGGGGCGAAGGGATCAACATCGCCGACGCCGACTCCGACGAGGTGCGCCGCTACATCATCGGATGCGCGCTGCGTTGGATGCGCGACTTCCACGCCGACGGCCTGCGGCTGGACGCGGTGCATGCGCTGGTGGACACCACCGCAATCCACCTCCTCGAGGAGCTTGCCGCCGAAACCGACTGGCTGTCACAGCGGTTGGGCCGTCCCCTGTCGCTGATCGCCGAAAGCGACCTCAACGATCCGCGGCTGATCACCCCCCGCGATCGCGGCGGTTACGGGCTCACCGCGCAATGGGCCGACGACATCCACCACGCCATCCACACCGCGGTCTCCGGCGAACGCCAGGGTTATTACGCGGACTTCGGCTCGCTGGCCACGCTGGCGCACACCCTGCGCCACGGCTACTTCCACGCCGCCACCTATTCGTCGTTCCGGCGCCGTCGTCACGGGCGCCCGCTGGACACCGGCGCTATTCCGGCCACCCGCTTGGTCGCCTATACCTGCACCCACGACCAGGTCGGCAACCGGGCCCTGGGGGACCGCCCGTCGCAGCAGCTGACCAGCGGCCAGCTGGCGGTCAAAGCCGCGCTTGCGCTTGGCACGCCCTATACCGCAATGCTTTTCATGGGCGAGGAGTATGCGGCGTCGACCCCCTTCCAGTTCTTCAGCTCGCATCCCGAACCGGAGCTGGCCCGGGCCACCGCGGAGGGGCGCAAAGCCGAGTTCGCCGAGCACGGCTGGGACGCCGACGAGATCCCCGACCCGCAGGACCCCCAGACGTTCGCCCGCTCCAAGCTGAACTGGGACGAGATCGGCTGCGGCGACCACGCCCGCCTGCACCGCCTGTACCGCGACCTGATCGCCCTGCGCCGCCACGACCCCGACATGGCCGACCCCTGGCTGGAGCGCCTGGTGATCGACTACGACGAAGACCAGCGCTGGATTTCCCTGTCCCGCGGCCGGTTACGCATCGTGTGCAACCTGGGAGCCGAGCCGGTGAAGGTGCCGGTCACCGGCGACGTGGTGCTCGCGTGGGGTGAGCCGACCACCGATGCCGATAGCACAAACCTGGACGGCCATTCGTTCGCCATCGTGCGCTGTGGATAACTGACTCGCGGCCGCGCGGGCAACCGCCGATGATCCGCCCATGACTCATGCCGAGCTATCGCCCGACCCGCCCCCGGATTCCGCCACCAAATCGTTACCTTCCAACCGGTGGCGTGCCTTCACGGCATCACTGCAATTCGGCAGTAGGGCGACGCGCATGGGCATTTTCGGGCCGGCTCGCCGCCTGGTGAAGACGATGCGCCAAGTCCCTAGCAGACCGCGACCGAGGCCTCGAACGTCGCAAGGCCCGATGTCGGCTCCGCGCACCGGCCCCAACATGCGCTCGGACGTTTCCGTGGCGGTGTTGTGGACCGGCCCCGGGATCTGACGCAGCTACACGCTGCGGCGTCCGACGCTGCGCACCGCTTCGGCGACTGCGTCGGCGAGTGGATCGATCTCGTGGGCGGTCAGATCGGCGATGGTGATGCGGATGCCCGCGGGCGTGCCGATCCGGTACCGGGTGCCCGGGGCCGCCGCCCAGCCCGCGTTGAGCAGCCGGGTGATCGCGACCGTCTCATCCGGCACCGGGACCCACACGTTGAGCCCCGAGCGGCCGTGGGCCACGACGCCGCGCTCGGCCAACGCGGCACCTAACCGGCGACGGGTGCCGGTGTATTGTTCCTCGGCCCTGGCGACGAGCCGCGCCGCCGCCCCGTCCGACCACAGGCCGACGGCCAGATCCTGCAGCAGGTGGCTCACCCAGCCCGGCCCAAGCCGCAGGCGGCCGTGCACCCGCTCGACGGTGCGGGTGTCTCCGGCGAGGACGGCGACGCGGAGGTCGGGACCATAGGCCTTGGACGCCGACCGGACGAACGCCCAATGGCGGGTGCTGCCGGCCAGGGTGCGCGGTGGCACCCCGGCGATGCCGGCGCAGTGATCGTCTTCGATAAGCAGGAGATCATCGGCGCGGCGGCCCAATAACTCCCGGAGCGCGCCGGCCCGGTCCGCGGATAGGGCCGCGCCGGTCGGGTTTTGCGCGCGATTGGTGATGATCAGTGCGCGCGCGCCGCCGTCCAGCGCCCGAGCCAGGTCGGCGGGCAGCGGTCCGTCGTCGTCGACCCGCACGGGCTCAACCGAAAGCCCAAGCGCGGCAAGCAGGTCGAGCAGGTTGGCCCAGCCCGGATCCTCGACGGCCACCCGATCACCGGGGCGCAGATGCGCGGTGAGGACGCGCTCGATGCCATCCAGCGCACCGCTGGTCACCGCCAGGTGGTCGGCCGGGATGCCGTCCGCGGCCAGCGCGCGCCGGCTGAACTCGACCAACCCCGCCGACATCGCCGGTTCCCCGTACAGCACCGGGCGGCCGGCCCTGGGCAGGGAGGCATTCGCGATCGGCAGCAGGGCCGGGTCCGGGTTACCCGTCGACAGGTCGCGCACACCCGCGGGCACGTCCAGCGCCAGCAGCGAGCGGGGGGTCGTCGCCGGCCGGTGCCGCACGCGCGTGCCGCGCCGCCCGGCCGTCTCGACCGCCCCACGGGCGCGCAGCAGCCGGTAGGCCGCGG
Source organism: uncultured Actinomycetota bacterium (assembly GCA_963800315.1). Lineage (GTDB taxonomy): Bacteria > Actinomycetota > Actinomycetes > Mycobacteriales > Mycobacteriaceae > Mycobacterium. The sequence continues at coordinate 39,038 of CAWDAS010000013.1, read as the reverse complement.
CCGCGGTGTTGGGGTTGACGCCGAGCCGGACCGCGAGTTCCCGAACCGGCGGCAGCGCAGCGCCGGGCGCCAGGGCGCCGGCCGAGATTGCCTCTTCGATGCTGGCGGCTATCGATTCCATGCCCGTCCCGGCTATGCTCATTTGTACTGGCATGGAAGCAATTATGTACTAGAACAATATCTAAGGCAATTTCATGGAAACCGGCTACCACCCCACCCCACGCACGACGCCCACCCGCTACCGGGAGCGCGCCCGCTACGACCGCGCGACCGTCCACGGCATCCTGGACGAGTCCCTCATCTGCCACCTGGGCTACCTGGGCGCCGGCGGGCCCATGGTGTTGCCCACGACGCACGCTCGCCTCGGCGAGACGCTCTACCTGCACGGTTCCACCGGCGGCGGCCCGATGCTCGCCGCCAAGGCGGCCACAGCATCGGGGGCGGGCCTGCCCGTGTGCGTCACCGCCACTCTGGTCGACGGGCTGGTGCTGGCTCGCGCCGCGATGCACCACTCGGTGAACTTCCGCTCGGTGGTCGTGGTGGGCGCGGCACGCCCGGTCGAGGATCCGGTGGAGAAAGCGCGGGCCCTGCGCGGCCTGCTCGATCACATCGCGCCCGGGCGCGCCGCGGACTGCAGGGCCCCGAACCCGCGCGAGCTCGCCGCGACCGGGGTGCTCGCCCTCGACCTCCTCGAGGTATCGGCCAAGGTGCGCACCGGCGGGCCGGTTGACGATCCGCAGGACCGCCCCCTGCCGCACTGGGCGGGCGTGGTGCCGCTGAGCGTGACGGCCGGACCCCCGGTGCCCGCCGGCGACCTGGATTCCGCTATCCCGCTGCCGGACTACCTGTAGCCGGCCGAGGGTGCGTGTTTGCACGACGACACGCCGTGCAACGCGTACAACCGCGCACGCTTGCGGCGAGGGAAGCGCCCTAGAGCAAGTACCGGTATGCCGGTGAACCGGGATCGAGTGCCTCGATGTGCAGGTCGGTCGCGCGCATCCGCGCCAGCAGGCCGTCCAGGTTGGCCGACGACCCCAACTCGATGCCCACCAGCGCCTCACCGGTCTCCCGGTTGTTGCGCTTGACGTACTCGAACAAGGTGATGTCGTCGTTGGGCCCGAGCACACCGTCGAGGAACCGGCGCAACGCGCCGGGCTCCTGTGGGAAGTCCACTAGGAAGTAGTGCTTGAGGCCGAGGTGGACCAGCGAGCGCTCCAGCACCTCGCCGTAGCGCGAGACGTCGTTGTTGCCGCCCGAGATGAGGCACACCACGCGTGCGCCGGGCTCGACGCCGGCTTCCAGCAGACCCGCGACCGACAGCGCGCCCGCGGGCTCGGCGATGATGCCCTCGTTCTGGTAGAGGTCCAGCATCGCGGTGCACACCGCTCCCTCGTCGACCGCGGTGATCGACACCATGTCGCCGGCGGCTGCCAGCGCGGCGTAGGTCAGGGTTCCGGCCCGTTTGACCGCGGCGCCGTCGACGAACTGCTCGATATGGTCCAGCGTCACCGGTTCGCCGGCGGCCAGCGCGGCCATCATCGCCGCGGCCCCGGCCGGCTCGACGCCGAGCACCGCCGTGTTCGTCGTCCGTTCGGCCAGGTAGGTGCTGATGCCGGCGATGCAGCCGCCGCCGCCCACCGGGACCACCACCAGGTCCGGCTCGTTCTCGAGCTGATCGAGCACCTCGACGGCGATGGTGCCCTGGCCGGCGATGGTGCGCAGATCGTCATACGGCGGTACCAGGGTGGCGCCGGTGCGTTCGACGTCGGCCAGCGCGGCCTCAGCGGCCAGGTCGTAGGTGGTGCCGCCCACGATCAGCTCGATGAAATCCCCGCCGTGGTAGCGGATCCGGTCACGCTTTTGTTTGGGCGTCTTGTTGGGCACATAGACGCGGCCGTGCACCCCCAGCATCCGGCACGCGTAGGCGAACCCCTGCGCGTGGTTGCCCGCCGACGAGCACACCACGCCCGCGGCCAGCTCCTCATTGGAGAGCTGCACCAGCAGGTTGTAGGCGCCGCGCAGCTTGTAGGAGCGCACTATCTGCAGGTCTTCGCGTTTGAGATAGACCTGCGCGCCGGTGATCGCCGACAACCGATCACTCAACTGCAACGGGGTCGGCGTCACCACCGGGGCGATCCGCTGCGCCGCGGCGTCGATGTCCGCAGCGCCGAGCGGCGCAGCCTTCGGGGCGCTCGGGCTCCGGCTCAGTTCAGCGGACACCGATTAATGGTGCCATGCCACCACCAGGGCGATTCAGCTCACCGGGGTCAGCACGAACACCGGAATCTGGCGGTCGGTCTTTTTCTGGTACTCGGCGTAGTCCGGCCAGGCCTCGACGGCACGCTCCCACCAGACGGCCTTCTCGTCGCCGAGCACCTCGCGGGCGTCGTAATCGCGGGTGACGGAGCCGTCCTGCAGCTCAACCCGCGGGTTCTTCTTCACGTTGTGGTACCACACGGGATGCTTCGGGGCACCGCCGAGCGAGGCGACGATCGCGTACTGCCCGTCGTGCTCCACACGCATCAGCGGCGTCTTGCGGATTTTGCCGGTCTTGGCTCCGACGGTGGTCAGCAGGATGATGGGCTTGCCCTTCATGTCCGCGGCCTGGGTTCCCCCGGACGCGGCATACTTGTCGGCTTGTTCGCGGGACCAGTCCCACGGGCTGGGTGCGTATTCACCTGAAAGCGGCATACCCGCCACTTTACGGCCGTGGTCCGGTCCGGAAACGGAGCTACTGCGCCGCCTCGGGATCGTCCCGACCGAACGAACGAAGGTGACGGCGGGTCTGGTGATCGGGCGCCCCCGCATCGCCGTCGGCATGCCTGCCCCGCGTGTAGTCGCCTTGCCACGGTATGGGCTCTCCCGCGGCGTCCATCGCTGCCTGGACTCTGCCTATCTCGTCACGTGAACGAAGGAAGAACTCATGCTTGCGGCGCAGATCTTCATCGGAGTCGAGGTGCCTGAGTTCGGGGGCGAACTCTTCGAGCTCGGCTCGGCGCTGCGGGACGATCATGCAGATCGGCTCATCGACCTCGAAGCGCACCGGCATCAGTTTCCGGGTGAATTTCCAGCTCATGCTGAAACTCGCGTTGGTCCAGTCGGTTTCGACCATGCCCTCTAACGGTGACACGGCGTCCTTGGGATAGTTCGCCGGCCCGCGGACCAGGAGATTGTAGCCCGCCGGAGTGCGAAACAGCATCGGCAGATGCCAGGTCAAAATGCCGTGACCGAAGTGGCCGGAAGGCAGGAACTGATCGGAATCGCGCCTATCGGGTGCGACCATCACGCTCATGCTGTCATCCCCACCCATCCACGTGGCGGTGAACGCGCACGGATTGCGGATTTCCCAGCCGCTCTGGTTGGCGATGAGCATCGGCAAACACCGATTCGGCCAACCTTCGCGTATCTGCGTCATCCACGTCCGGTTAATCGGCGCCGGGCTGATCTGCGGGGCGTTATCGCGGGTAATGAACCCGATCAGCGCACGCGTTTGCCCGCCTGGCTGCTCACTCATCGGGTCCTCATTCGCTGGTCGACGCGTCCTTCCAGCATCTCGGATTCGTACCCCATGGATATCCCGCGTGTTATCCGTTGGTGCCCAGGACATTAGCATCCCCAACGGCACCAAGCCGCTCGATGTGCCCTAGCCTGAAACGGCTCATCGTGTTGAAGAAGGGTACAACCGCTTCAGACCAAAGATGGGGGCTCCTAGCCGTGCGACCCGACGGATACGACTACGCGGCCAGCGGCGAACTACCCGTCCCCACCCCCGGCCGGATTTGCCGCCACCGCAGTTCAACCGGCGAAAGACCACGCATGAGCAACGAACACCATGCCCAATTGGCCGCCCGCGGGCTTGCGCCACGGTGGCGGACCCGGCGCGTCAGGCGTCTCGAACTACTCCAGAAGCGTCGGCGCACTTTCCGGGCAGCTCCGCCTACTCGCGCCCGACATGCCCGATACGGCCGTTCCAGTAAGCACGTCGACCAAGACGACCCGTTGACTTTCTGGCCGAGGCGGCGGGCCGTAGCCTACTCGACGAAACGGGTGTTGCCACCACCGACGGTTTGAAGAGCCTGCTGCCGTACTACGGCGGTGCCTGGCCCTCACTCGAGGGACATTGGGCGCGACCGAACGCGCTATCGACGATCGTTGCCACCGAACACGACGAGCCTCAACTCTAAATGTCTCAAGCAGGTACTTAGAGCCGGTACGCTTCGCGAGCCATGAGGGAGCGCTCGAGATAGCCGAGGCGCGCTGAATGGCTTTTGCGCGCCGGACGTCCAACTCCTATTGGCGTCAGGAGCACGCGACGCATCGACGCGGCCACAACGCGAGACGCGTCGGCCAACCAATGATTTGACGAAATCACTGTGCCCCTCTTGCGCTTCAACGGCAGTGCTACCGACGCGCTGAAGACGAGCTCTTGAGTGTCTGTCGTCATGGCATCCTTCCTTCGCTCGTCGGCCCAAGACCCCGGGATCGTCCCGCGCAGAGCATGGTGTTGCGGATTGAGATCGTTGATTACCTCTAGAATGCAGTAATGCTGGGTACCCCTAGGGGTATTCCCGTTTGTGACGGGAGTCACATGAAGCTAGGTCCGCGTCGGTGGCACAGCAGGCCACAGACATCGCGCCACATTGGCCTAGCGCAGTGCGAAAACTGCAATTGGTGCGCTGTGGTGACCGCTGGTGCTGGGCCGTTGCGATGCCATCCCGCGCAGGTGAAGCGCCGGTCCGGGCGGACGCTCTAGACACCGTGCATCAGTGCCTAGACGCCCCGGCGGTCCGGCTATAGCCTGCATTCCTGACGGTCCGGTTGACCGTCACTCCGTCGAGACGCAAGGTGGCGCCCCAGTGCCTCATTCACGGCCATACCGCATCATCGCCTGGGGCACCGGCGCGGTGGGCGGCGAGATGCTCACCACCATCCTTGATCACCGGCCGGATCTGCGGATCGTCGGCGCGCGGGTGTATTCCCACGCCAAGCATGGCACCGACATCGGCACCCTTGTCGGCCGCAGGCCGATCGGGGTCACCGCCACCACCGACGCCGACGAAATCCTGGCGCTTGACGCCGATTGCGTGCTCTACACGCCACGCAACGCCAGCGTCGATGACGTGTGTGCCATTCTGGCCAGCGGCAAGAACGTCGCCACGACGGCGTTCCTGTTCCACCCGCAACGCATCACGCCGGCCGAGCGCGACCGGCTGCTGGAAGCGTGCTGGACCGGCCGCAGCACGGTGCACGGCAGCGGTCTGAATCCCGGAAACCTTTCCGGTGTTTTACCTTTGGCGTTGTCGGGCATGAGCCGCACCATCGAGAAGGTATCGCTGCAGGAGCGGGCGGATTGGTCGGCGTACGAAAGCACCTCAATCACGTTCGACAACATGGCCTTTGGTCAGCCGGTCGACCACATCAGCCCGACGGCCAGCGAATTCCTGGCCTTCAACAGTGGGTTGTTCACCGAACAGGTCTGGTTTCTCGCCGACGCCTTGAACGCGGGCATCGACGAGGTGACCGCCGCCGTCGAAGCCGTCCCCGCCCTGGAAGACCATCAGATCTTCGACCACCTACTGCGCGCGGGAACCACTGCGGGCCAACGGTGGAACTGGTCGGGGCGGCGCAGCGGCGAGACGCTGGTCGAGATCGAAACACTCTGGACCGTCGGCGGGGAATATCCGGCGCACTGGCCCGCCCCCGCGCACGGCTGGACGTTGACCATCGAGGGTGATCCGTCGATGCGCACGCACTTCTTCACCCTCGCCAGCTTCACCCGTGCCGCCAGCATGGAAGAACACGTCCGCTCGGCCAACGTGGCCACCGCCCTGCAGGTGCTCAACGCCGTCCCGGCGATCTGCACCGCGCCGCCGGGCTTTGCCACCACCGCGGATCTTCCCCCGATCCGCAGCCACATCGGATTCGGCAATACCGCGATCGAGGAGACCTAAAGCGAGCTCACCGCGTCCGGGCTAGCTCCGCGATCTCGTTGACTCTCCTTGTCGCCGTGGCGATCTCGTCGGCGAACTGCTGCCGGCGTTTGGCGACGTCGGTGTTATCGGAGCCGCCGACCAGCTCGCGGTGGCGGGCCAACCGCAGCGCGGTCTTGAACAACTCCATCGACCTCGACTCGGCGTTGGCGATGCGGCGCTGAAGCTCCCACTGCTTGCCCACCTCGAGACATTCGGTGAGAAAGGCGTCCTCGTCGAACGATTCGTCCTCGTATGCGGCCAGCCGGTCGGCGACGATGTGGTAGGCGTCCAGGAACGGACGCAACACCAGATGGGCCAGCAGCACGTCGGCCGATTCGAGCAGCCGCCGCACGTCGGCCGCGCAGTGCGTCTTGGTGGTATCGGCTACCGGGGCGATCAGATGAATCTCGTCGGCCAGCTCCTTCTCGAACTGTGCGCGCGCGGAGAACAGGAACTCGAATTTCAGCAGCGCACGCAGGCGTAGCGCCTCGTCGCGCACCATCCTCGGAGAGATCGAGCCACTCGACTCGCACGCGGCCACCAACGCCATCTCGGCGATGGCCCGATCGACCAGGATGTGAATGGCGGTGTTGCGGTAGAAGGCCGCGACAAGATTCTGGTCGGTGCAGATGCCCCAGACCGGCTCGGTGCCGGCATCGTAGACGGTGACCACGCCCGAGGCGACCAGTTGGTGCAGGGTCCAGCGGATCGTGGAACGATTGGTCAGGTCCGCCGCGCCGGCCACCGTCCAGTTTCGTGCCGCGATGTAGCTCGCCAGCGGCTGCACCGTGGCCAGCACCTCGCTGATCGACAGCGAGCGGTCCGCGCCCAGCAACGCCAGACTGACCACCGCGGTGGGCGTGACCGGCGTGGCCCGGTTGATCCGGTGCTCCACGTCCAGGGCGATGCGTTCGATCTCGGTGCCGGTCCCGGCTTCGTCGGCGCGCAGCTCCTCGAGGCGTTTACGCAGCGGCACCGGCTCGCCGAAGTCCAGATAGGCCCGGCCCAGCCGCTGGCCCTGCTGGCGCGCGAGCCGGATCAGGAAGCGCAGGTCCTCCGGCCGTTTCACCGCGCCGTAGGCCTCGGTGGTCATGGCCTCCACCTCGTGCAGCTGGTCGTACACGATGGAGGTCGGCACCAAATACACTTCGGGGCCGTCGATTTCGTCGACCGCGTCGGCGAGGTAGCGCAGAATTCCGAACACCGGCGGCCGCAGCTTGCCGGTCCTGGTCCGGCCGCCCTCGATCGACCAGGTCAGGTTGGCGTGGTTTTGCACCAGCTGCGCGGCGTAGGCGCGCAACACGAACCGGTACACGGGGATGTCCTTGGTCTCGCGGCGGATGAAAATCGCGCCGGTGCGCTTGGCCCACGTGCCCATCGGGAAGAAGTTCAGGTTGGCGCCGCCGAAGGTCAGCGCGGGCGAGAGACGGTTGGCCAGGATCGCCTCGGGCAGCAGCATGCCGTCCAGATAGGAGCGGTGCGAGAAGGCGAACGCCAGGGTGGCCTTGCGGTCCAGCCGGCGCAGATAGGCGATCTGGTCCTCGTCCACGAGCACGTCGTAGGCCCGCATCAGCCAGCGGCTGAAGCCGCGCCAGGCCTGCACCGCCCGCTCGTCCAGAGACGCCGCCATCTCCCGCAGGTAGCCGGCGGCCTCGGCGCGCACGCTGCCCAGGTCGCGGCCGGCCTCGGTGGCCAGCGTGGCCAGCCGCTCGTCAAACCATCGGCGCGCCCAACAGCTGCGCGACCTCGGCCGGGTCGGTCGGCAGCGCAGCGCTCGATTCGTCGACAACCCCGCTGCGCTGCAACAGTTTCCGGACGCCCACCCGCGCCAACTCGCGGGCCGTCGTCCCCGGTCCCCCGCTCACGCCGGCTGCACCGTTGCGGCCGTGGAGGGCTCGTGGACCTCCGGATGCGGCTCGGGTGCGTAGAGGTCCTCGACCTCGGCGGCGTACTTGGCCATGATCGGCTTGCGCTTGAGCTTCATGGTGAGCGTGATCTCGTCGCCGCCCGGCTCCCACAACGTGGGCAAAACCCGGAACCGCTTGATCTGTTCCACCCTGGATAGTTTCGCGTTGCCCTCGGCCACTCCGGCGGAGATCCTGGCGATCACCCGCGGGTCGGCGGCCAGGGCGCCGGGCGAGGAGTCAAGCCCGTGCTGGGCCGCGTACGGTCCGACCGAGTCGGCGTCGAAGACCAGGAGCGCGGCGTTGTACGGTCGCCCGTCACCGATCGTGATCATCACGCCGATCATGGGGCAGGCGGCCAGGATGGTGTTCTCGATGTTGGCCGGCGACATGTTCTTTCCGGCCGCGTTGATGATCAGCTCCTTCTTGCGGTCGATCACTCGCAGATAGCCTTGTTCGTCGACGTCGAAGATGTCCCCGGTGTGCAGCCAGCCCTCGGCGTCGATCGCCTCGGCGGTCTTGGCCGGTTCCTTTCGGTAGCCCCTCATCACCAGGGGGCCGCGGACCAGGTATTCGCCGTCGTCGGCGATCTTGCCCTCCAGCCCGGGAAGCAGTTTGCCGACCGAGCCCAGGCGCGCGTCGCGGGGATGGCTGGCGGTGGCGGCGCAGCTCAGCTCGGACATTCCCCACACCTCGGCGATCGGGATGCCGATGCCGGCGAAGAACGCCAACGTCTCCCTGGGGATGGGCGCCGCTCCCGAAAGCGCCCACCGCAGTTCACCGAAGCCCAGCCGCTCGCGCAGCTTGGACAGCACCAACTCGTCGGCCCGCGCCCATTCGGCGGCCACGTCGGGCGGCATCGATTCGCCGGCCAGCAGGGCCGCGGCGCGCTTGGCGGCCACCGACAGCGCCCACTGCAAGGCCTGCCGTTTCGTTTCGTCCGCCTCGTGGCTGACCATGAATTCGATTCCGGCCTTGAGCTTTTCCCATACCCGGGGCACCGCGCCCCAGATGGTGGGCCGGACGTCGGGCAACGCGGCCACGATCGCGCGCCCGTCGGACACCACGGTGACCTGGGTGCCGAACATCTCCTGGGCGTACAGGCCGGTCATCCGGTCGGCGATGTGCGCCGACGGCAGGAACGAGGTGACCCGGTCGCCGAACTCGATGCCGAGCACGGCGTCCAGGGCGTACCCCTCGAACAGCAGGTTGGTGTGGGTCATCTCCACGCCCTTGGGGTTACCGGTGGTCCCGGACGTGTAGATGAGCGTGACGATGTCATCGGATTGCACCGCCCGCCAAGTCGATTCGAAGTCGAAATCGTCCCGCGCGGCGGCGTACAGCTCGTCCACCGAGATGGTGCCCGGCGGCGAGCCGTCGATGCAGACGATGTGCTCGATCGGCGCGCCGCTGGCGCGGATGCGGTCCACGTACTGCTCCTCGCAGATCGCGACCTTGGTGCCGGCATTGTCGAACAGGTAGCTCAGCTGCTCGGCGGGCAGCGTGTTGTACACCGAAAAAGAAGTGGCGCCCAGGTGTTGGGCCCCGACTTCGAGTGGGTAGAACTCGATGCGGTTCGCCATCATCAGCGACACCGTGTCCCCCCGCCGGACCCCCAGGCCGGCCAGGCCGGCGGCGACCTTGCGCACCTGCGCCGCATACTCCCGCCAGGTCAGGGTCTGGGTGCCGCCGGGGGTGCGCAGCGCGACGGCGTCCGGGTCGATCGACGCGGTGCGCTGGAATGCCTCGCACATGGTGGCCGGACGTTCGGTTGTCGTCATTTCCGTCCTCCTCGGCGGACCGGTACTGCCCTCCGTGAGCGTACGTCCGTGCCGGGGGGCACGGGACGGGTTTCAGGTACCGGGGCGCCAGAGCTGCAGCGTGCTGGTCACGCCGCCGGGCAGCTCCAACAGCTCGATGGGCGTGCCGTCGGGATCGTAGATGAAGAACATCCGCACGCCGCCGATGTCGACGGCCGGGTCGGCCCGGACGTCGGGGTGGTCGCGTCGAACGGCGTCGTAGGTCGCGTCGAGGTCGTCGACGCGGAACGACATGTTGGTGTAGCCCAGATGCGGGCCGCTCGGGGTCGGTGGCACCGCGCCCAACGACAGCAGCTCGACCATGGTGCCGCCGATCAGCCCGCCGACCATACGCCCCTGCCGCGCTGCCCCGCCGGTCACCGAGTCCAATGCGGCCCCTTCGAGTTCCACGTCGAACACCACGTCCATGCCCAACACCGCCGTGTAGAACGCCAGCGAGGCTTCGATATCGGAGACGCCGATGCAGACGTGGGAGAAGTTCTGAACGGCGACGGGATGCGGGTGACTCATCGGTGCTCCTTGGCTCAGGCGGGCAACGCAGTATGAATCCCACACGTGCACGCGTCAATCGACGGACACGTGCATCGCATCCCCCACTCGATCACCTCACGCGCCCGACCCAGCGACGCGATCCGCGCGTCGATCTCGGCGAGCTTCGCCTCGGCCAGCGCGCGACTGGCCGGCCGCCCCGGCGCATCATCGGCGAACAGCAGGTGGATCTCGTCGAGCGAGAAGCCCGCCGATTTGCACAGCCGGATGACCTCGAGCCGGGCGAGAACCGAGGCGTCGTAGCGGCGCTGACCGCCCCGCCGCGCCGGTGGCGGCACCAGGCCGATGTGCTCGTAGTAGCGCAGGGTCGTCGCCGCGATGCAGGCCTCGCGCGCCACCTCGCCGATCGTCAGGCTCGCGGCCATCGGACCTCCCGGAGATTCGATGCTTGACTTCGAGTCAACTCTAAGTCGTTGACTGGGGCCATGCACAACCATCCACTCGCCGAACTGAGCGGTGCCCGCTACGCCTTGCTTCGATCGTTCCGCCGCGACGGCACACCCGTCGATACCCCGATCTGGTTCGCGTTGGACGGCGAGGGGTTGGTATTCCGGACGAAGCTGGGCCCCAAGACCAGAAGGCTGTCGTCGCGCCGCGACGTCGAACTCGCCGCATGCGATCACCGGGGCCGGGTCCGCCCGGCCGCGATGACCGTGGCGGGCCGCGCCACCATCCTGTCCGGTGCCGACGCCGAGCGGGCCAACCGTGTACTGCACGAGCGCTATGGGTGGCAGTGGAACATCGTGCCGTTGATCAAGATCCCGGGCGTCACCAACGTGCACCCGGACCTGGGCGTCCGCGAGAAGCTGCGGCGCGCGCGTGCCCGCGGGGTGTGGGCCGACAGCGTCATCGTCCGTGTGGACCTGCCATGACTCAGTCGAACAATGACGCCGTCCGCTCCCCACCGTTCTGCAATGCTGCAGCGCCGCAGCGGTGCTCGTTCGAGGCTTCGTGCGGCCCGGGCGGCCCGATCAGCGGTTAATCCGCAGCATCGCCGATGCAGGACTGCCGCGGCCGCACGGCACCGTGAGCGTGACCGCGCTGCCCTAGCTGCCCCGCTTGGTGTCGACCGCTGCCGAGTAGGTTCGGAGAACGTGAATTCTGATTTAGACGTCAGCGGGCTTTCCCCGCTTGAGCAGACCGCATTGCTGACCCAATACGCCCGAGCGCTGGACAGCCGATGGCGACGGCCGATTCTCGGTGACACGCTCGCCGACGACATCGTCGCCAAGATCGACTACGACTTCGCCGCGCTTGGCATACCCACCAGTGTGGTGTGCCAGTCGGCGCTGCGCGCCAAGATGCTCGACGATCGGGTGCGGGCGTTTACCGCAGAACATCCCGATGCCGTTGTCGTGGACCTCGGCGCAGGGCTGGACACGGGCCCGTTTCGCGTCGGCCCGCCCGCCACGGTCGATTGGTACAGCGTCGACCTACCGGGTGTCATCAGACTGCGCAACCAGGTGATGCCGGCGAGCGAACACGCCCACTCGATCGCAGCCTCGGTGGCGGATCGCACTTGGACCGACTCCATTCCCATCGACCGGCCTGCCATGGTGATCGCCGACGGGCTGTTCGCGTTTCTGTCCGAGCCGATAATTGTCGGCGTCTTCCGCCACGTCACCGAGTACTTCGGCTCGGGCGAGCTGGCTTTCAACGACTACGGACGCATCGGCTGGTTCAGCAGGGTCGCGGTGAAGCTGGCCCCGCAGCGGATGTTCTCCCACGTGGGCAGCCAATGGGGCTATGCGGGGTTCAAAGACGCACGGGTGCCCGAGTCGTGGGCCCCGCGGTTGAGGCTGGTCGAGGAGACCAGCCTGGCACACGCTCCCGAGGTGGAGCTGTTTCCGGGGTGGATTCGGTTGGCTACCAAGGTATCCGGGAGGTTCAAGGCCGGTGCACGCAAGGCGCGGATCTTGCGCTACCGGTTCTGAACTCCCTGGCCCGTCGAACGTGAAGCCGGCTTCACGTTCGGCCACGAGCGTGAGACTGGTTTCACGCTCGGCATCGCTTAACTGCCCAGGCACCCCGGGCCGAGCAGCTCCTTGAGGTCGCCCATCAACGCCGGCGACGGCGTGACCCGCAGCGATGCGTCCAGTTCGAGGGTGGTGATCCGGTCCCCACTGATGAGCCGCAGATGCACCTGTGAAGTCCCCGGATGCCGGGCCAGCACCTGCTTGAGCGCGTTCACCTTGTCGAAGGTGCATTGTCGGGTGGGCAGGCTGACCGCCAGCGGCCGGTCCGCCTGCGCGGTCGAAAAGTCCGGCACCACAAGATCGTTGGCGATCAGGGCGATCCGGTCGTCGCGGATCGCCACCTTGGCGTTGACCAGCACCACCGCGTCGTCGGCGATGTCGGCCCCGTACGTGGAATAGGCGTGCGGGAAGAACATCACCTCGATGCCGCCGTTGAGGTCTTCCAATTGAGCCGACGCCCAAGGCATCCCGTTCTTGTTCACCCGCCGGTTCACCGACGCGAGGATGCCCCCGACCCGCACCTGGGTCTCGTTGGGGACATCGCCGTCCAGGATGGCCGGGATGTGGGTGTCCACCTGGGCGGCCAGCAGGTGTGCCACCCTGTTGAGCGGATGCCCGGACACGTACAAGCCCAGCATCTCCCGCTCCAGGGCCAGCTTGTGCTTGTCCTCCCACTCGTCGTCGGGCACTTTGATGGTGAACACGGGGTCCCCGGGGCCCCCGCCATCATCACTGTCGCCGCCGAACAGGTCGAACTGCCCCATCGCCTCGGCCTTCTTGGTGCCCAGCACCGAGTCGACGGCGTCGGTGTGCACCAGGAAGAGGCCCTTGCGGGCGTGGCCCAGCGAATCGAACGCACCGGCCTTGATCAGCGATTCGGTGACCTTCTTGTTGCAGGCCGAGATGTCGATCTTGTTCAGGTAGTCCGAGAAGTCGGTGAATTTGCCTTTGTTGCTGCGGGTTTGGATCAACGAGCCCACCACGTTGGCCCCCACGTTGCGCACCGCGCCCAGCCCGTAGCGGATGTCGGCACCCACCGAGGCGAAGTTCAGCCCGGACTCGTTGACGTCCGGCGGCAACACCGTGATGCCCAGCTTGCGGCAGTCGGCCAGATAGACCGCGGCCTTGTCCTTGTCGTCGCCGACCGAGGTCAGCAGGCCGGCCATGTACTCGGCGGGATAGTTGGCCTTGAGGTAGGCGGTCCAATACGAGACCAGGCCGTAGCCGGCGGCGTGGGACTTGTTGAACGCGTAGTCGGCGAACGGCAGGATGGTGTCCCACAGCGCCTTGATGGCGCCGGGTGAGAATCCGTTGGCCTTCATGCCTTCGGAGAAGCCCTCGAACTCCTTCTCCAGCACCTCGCGCTTCTTCTTGCCCATCGCCTTGCGCAAGATGTCCGCTCGGGCCAGCGAGTAGCTGGCCACCTTCTGCGCGATGCGCATGATCTGCTCTTGGTAGACGATCAGGCCGTAGGTCTCGGCCAGGATCTCGCGCAGCGGTTCGGCGAGCTCGGGGTGGATCGGCTTGATCGCCTGGCGGCTGTTCTTGCGGTCGGCGTAGTCGTTGTGGGCGTTCATGCCCATCGGCCCGGGCCGGTACAGCGCGAGCACCGCGACGATGTCCTCGAACCCGGTGGGCTGCATGCGGCGCAGCAGGTCGCGCATCGGCCCGCCGTCGAGCTGGAACACGCCCAGGGTGTCGCCGCGGCCCAGCAGTTCGTAGGTGGGCTTGTCGTCCAGTGGCAGGGATTCCAGGTCGAGGTCGATTCCCTTGTTGGCCTTGATGTTGTCGATCGCGTCGCCGATGATCGTCAGGTTGCGCAGGCCCAGGAAGTCCATCTTCAGCAGGCCGATGGCCTCGCACGACGGGTAGTCCCAGCCGGTGATGATGGCCCCGTCCTGCGGGCGCTTCCACAGCGGGATGGCCTCGGTGAGCGGCTCGCTGCTCATGATCACCGCGCAGGCGTGCACGCCGGCGTTGCGGATCAGGCCCTCCAGGCCGCGCGCGGTCTGGTAGATGGTGCGCACGTCGGGATCGGTGTCGATCAGGCTGCGGACCTCGGCGGCCTCCTTGTACCGCTCGTGGTTGGGGTCGGTGATGCCCGACAGCGGGATGTCCTTGGCCATGATTGGCGGCGGCAGCGCCTTGGTGATCCGGTCGGCGATGGCGAAGCCGGGTTGGCCGTAGTGGATGCGGGCCGAATCCTTCAGCGCCGCTTTGGTTTTGATGGTGCCGAAGGTGATCACCTGGGCGACCCGGTCGTGACCCCACTTGTCGGCGGCGTAGCGCACCATCTCCCCGCGGCGGCGGTCGTCGAAGTCGATGTCGATGTCGGGCATCGAGGTGCGCTCGGGGTTGAGGAACCGCTCGAACAGCAGCCCGTGCGGGATCGGGTCGATGTCGGTGATGCCCAGGGCGTAGGCGACCAGCGATCCGGCGGCAGAACCCGCGGCCGGGGCCGACCCGGATGCCCACCGATCTCGCGTAGTTGATCAGGTCGGCGACGATCAGGAAGTAGGACGGGAAGCCCTTGCCGCAGATCACCTCGATCTCGTAGGCCGCGCGCGTCGCGTAGCTGTCGGGCGGACCGTCGGGGAAGCGCCGGCGCAGCCCGGCGTCCACCTCGTGGCGCAGCCAGGACGCCGGGTCGTGCCCCTCGGGCACCGGGAAGATCGGCATCCGGTCGCGCGGCTCCCACACCTCGCGCGTAGGACTGCACCCGCTCGGCGATCAGCAGCGTGGAGTCGCAGGCGCCGGGCACCTCGTCGTCCCAGAGCCGGCGCATCTCGGCGGCCGACTTGAGGTAGTAGCCGTCGCCGTCGAACTTGAACCGGTTGGGGTCCGACAGCGTCTTGCCGGTCTGCACGCACAACAGCGCCTCGTGGTTGTGCGCGGCGTCGCGGGTGACGTAGTGGCAGTCGTTGGTGGCCAGCGGCGGGATGCCCAGCTTGCGGCCGATCTCGAGCAGGCCCTCGCGGACCCGCTGTTCGATGGACAGCCCGTGGTCCATCAGCTCGAGGAAGTAGTTGTCCGGCCCGACGATCTCGCGCCACCTGGCGGCCGACTCCAGCGCCTCGCGGTCCTGCCCCAGCCGCAGCCGGGTCTGCACCTCGCCCGACGGGCAGCCGGTGGTGATGATGATGCCCTCGGCGTGTTCGGCGATGAGCTCGGCATCCATGCGCGACCACTTGCTCAGCTGGCCCTCGAAGGAGGCCAGCGAGGACAGCTTGAACAGGTTGCGCAACCCGGCGGCGTTCTCGGCCACCATCGTCAGGTGCGTGTACGAGCCGCTGCCCGACACGTCGTCGGCCTTTTGACCGGGATCCCCCCAGGTGATGCGCCGGGTGTCGAAGCGGGATCCCGGCGCGATGTAGGCCTCGACACCGATGATCGGCTTGATCCCGGCCTTGGTCGCGGCGTTGTAGAACTCGCTGGCGCCGAACATGTTTCCGTGGTCGGTCATCCCGATCGCGGGCATTCCAGCCGCTGCACCTCGTCGAGCATCGGCGTGATCTTCGCGGCACCGTCCAGCATCGAGTACTCGGTGTGGTTATGCAGGTGCACGAAGGACGACTGGTTCATAGGGACGCCAGTCTATGACCGCGGACCGACGGGTTTCGGGCGTGTCGCGAAGTGTGTCTTGCCCGTGGCGATCGCAAGCGCGGCGGAGCCGGGCGCAGCGGGTCGCCACTTAAGTCGGTGGCGATTACCCGTACAGCTCGACGAACTGCTGCAGCGACTTCTGCACGTCCCCCTTGACGGCGCGGGCCGCCGCCGAACCCACCGGACCGAACAGCGCCCGCCCGCCCAGCTCGAGCCGCAGACCGAGGGCCGCCCCGTCGTCGGTGGCCCGCACGGTGAGCGTGACGGAGTATTTCGCGCCGCCCTTGCCCGATCCCGACAGCGCCACCCGATGCGGCGGGTCCCACGTCGTCACCGTCCACGTCACCCGGTTCCGGAACCCTTTGGCGCGCGCGACGCCCACCACCTGGGTCCCTTCGGTGAGCTCGTCCGGCAGCTCGCTGCGCCATCCCTCGTGCATCACCAGCCACTCGCCCAGGTCCGAGAGGTCCGACACGTGGTCCCACATCTTCTGCGGGCTCATCGGCACGTCGGCCGTCATGTCAACGGACGCCATCAGTGGTTGGGCCCGCCGCGGAGCCGGTTGCCGATCCGGATCCCGGGCAACAACACGCTGCGCGGCACGAACCTGCCGCCCGTGCTGACGACCTTGGGCACGATGCCGGGCACCACGCTGCGCTTGCCCGCGAGCATCCCTTCGATGGCCGCTTCGGCGACGTCGCGCGGGGACACCTGGGCGATGGGAATGCTGAACCGCTCGGCGTTGGCGATCTCGGCCCACTCGGTGGGCACCGGGCCCGGGCACAGCGCCGTCACCGACACCCCCGTGCCGTGCAGCTCTTCGTGGACGGCTTCGGAGAAGGTCTGCACGAAGGCCTTGCTGGCCGAGTACACCGCCATGTACGGCATCGGCTGGAACCCGGCGATCGACGCGATGTTCAGGACCGCCCCGGCCCCGCGCTCGACCATGCCGGGCAGCGCAGCGTGGGTGAGTTCCATCAGCGCCAGCGCGTTGAGGGTGACCTCTGCGCTCTCCCGTTCGACGGGCAACTCGTGAAAGACCCCGCTGGTGCCGAAACCTGCGCTGTTGCACAGGCCGGCGATCGGTTCGCTGCGCAGCCGGTCCGCCAGCTTTGCGCGCCCCTGCCCCTCGCCGAGGTCCAGCGGCAGCACCTCGACCGCGATCGAGTATTCCTCGCCCACCTCGTTGGCGAGTTCGTCGAGGCGCTCGCGGCGCCGCGCGACCAGCAGCAGCGGGAAACCGCGCCGGCCCAGCCCGCGGGCCAGTTCGGCGCCGATGCCTGAGGAGGCGCCGGTGATGACGACGGTGCTCTGATTGTCGGGTTTCGGCAGGCTCATGATGTCACCAATGTATCCCTCGGGTCGCCCGCACAAACGTCTCGCTCCGTCTGTCGAATTGCGGTGTGTCGTCTGTTGATTCGCCGCCCTTGGCGGCATCGGAGTCGCCGAACATGGTGAAGGCGCGGTTGCGCAGCCGGTCCATCACCGCCGGGTTGACCGCATCGGCGACGGCGGCGAATTGCCCGAACGGCGAGCTGGCCCGCCGCGGGTGGTGCACGATCGCATCCGCGATCACCCCGGCCGCCTGGTCGGGTGTCAGCGCCGGGAACTTGTCGTACATGGTGGTCGGGCTGATCATCGGCGTGCGCACCAGCGCCATGTGCACGGTGGTGAAGCGCACGCCGTCGTTCACGGTTTCGGCCTGCAGCGCGTCGCACAGGCTGTCCAGCGCGGCCTTGCTGGCGATGTAGGCGCCGAAGCGCGGGGCGCGGGTCTGCACGCCGACCGAGGAGACGTTGATGATCTGCCCGAAGCCGCGCTCGCGCATCCCGGGGATGAACTTGAGGATGAGCTGGACCGCGCCCAGGTAGTTCAGCTGCATGGTGCGCTGGTAGTCGTGGATCCGGTCGTAGGAGAGCTCCAGCGAGCGGCGGATGGACCGCCCCGCGTTGTTGATCAGGATGTCGACGCCGCCGAGGTCGTCGACCACCTGGTCGGCCATCGCGGCGATGGCGTCCGTGTCGGACAGGTCGCACGGGTAAACATGGGCGGTCCCGCCGTCGCCGCGGATTTCGTCGGCGACCTTGTCGAGGTTTTCCTTGGTGCGGGCGACCAGCACCACCGCGCCGCCCGCACCCGCGATTTTCTTGGCGGCGGCCTCCCCGATGCCCGACGAGCCCCCGGTGATCAGGACGACCGCGCCCTCGACGGCGTCGCGCAGGGTGCGGCCCTGCAACGCATCGAGGACATTGCGCCAATAGAACGGTCGATATCGCCCCGCCGAGTTGGGCGTGTTGACGATGTTGGACACCGCCGCGATCGGCTTTTCCACCAAGTTCGTTAGGTCACCAAGATTCATCGGTCTCGCTCCTGCTCATGGTCCCCCGACCGCGGATGGCCTGCCCGTTGACCAGGACCGCCTTGCGAGGCTGTGCGGACAATGTGACGTGCGTCATAGCACCCAACCTAGGACATCACACCCCCGACTCGACGCGGATTGCCATCATGCGCACCGGCGCGCTGCTCACACGGCACCGCCAGCGGTCGCCACGGGTGAGCAATCCGGTTGTTACGCACAGTAATCCACGCGTGATCGCGCACTAACTGGTGGGCAACGCCGAAATGTTCCAATCGAGGTCATGAAAATGCTGGCACGCTTCCGTAAACCCGTGCCGGTCAGCATCTACGACCGGGTCGGCGGGCAGGAGGCGATCGAGGTCGTGGTGGAGGACTTCTACGTTCGGGTGCTTGCCGACGCCCAGCTGTCCGGCTTCTTCACCGGCACGAACATGAGCCGCCTCAAGGGCAGGCAAGCCGAGTTCTTCGCGGCCGCCCTGGGCGGTCCGCAGCCCTACACCGGCGCACCGATGAAGCAGGTACACCAGGGCCGCGGGATCACCATGCATCACTTCAGCCTGGTGGCCGGGCACCTGGCCGACGCGCTCACCGCGGCCGGCGTTTCGTCCGCGACGGTGACCGAAATACTCGGTGCCATCGCGCCACTGGCCCCCGAAATCGCGTCCGGCGAGCCGACCAAGGTCTGAACGCGGTTTGCGCCTGCCCCGAGATTGCCGTGGCGGCTGTGCCTGCGGTGCCGATCACGACCATGACGGCAATCTCGGCGTGTCGCGCGCGGCCAAACTCGTCTGCCGCGCGCCCTGACTGCCTAGCATGCCTCCCATGGGCCGCACCTTCGAAGACCTGATAACCGAGGCCGATTCGGTCAGCGTCGACGGTTGGGATTTTTCCTGGCTGGACGGGCGGGCCACCGAGGAACGCCCCTCGTGGGGCTATCAGCGCCAGATGAGTCAACGCCTGGCCGGCGTTTCGGCCGCCTGCGACCTCGACACCGGGGGCGGCGAGGTGCTCGCCGGTGCCGCGAAATTCCCGCCCACCATGGCCGCGACGGAATCCTGGCCGCCCAACGCGGCCCTGGCGACCCGGCTCCTGCACCCGCGCGGGGTGGTGGTGGTCGCGACCGACGGGCCGCGGCTCCCGTTCGCCGACGCGGCGTTCGACCTGGTGACCAGCCGGCACGCCGTCGACGTGCGGTGGAGCGAGATCGCGCGGGTGCTGCGGCCGGGCGGCACCTACTTCGCCCAGCAGATCGGACCCGCCACGATGGCCGAGCTGGTCGAGTACTTCATCGGGCCGCAACCGGAGAAATGGGCCGAGCTGCACCCCGACCACCAGAGCGCGCAGGCACAAGCCGCCGGACTGCAGGTCGTGGACATGCGTATGGAGCGGATGCGGGTCGAGTTTTTCGACGTCGGTGCCGTCATCTACTTCCTGCGCAAGGTGATCTGGACGGTGCCCGACTTCTCGGTGCGGCGCTACCACGAGCAGCTGGCCGAACTCCATCGGCGGATCGAGGCCGAGGGCCCCTTCGTGGCGCACTCGACGCGGGTCCTCGTCGAGGCCCGCAAGCCCGGGTGATCAGCCCTCGTTTCGCAGCACGTCCAGCGCGTGCTGCAGATCCGGCGGATAGGGGCTGACGATCTCCATCCGCCTGCCGTCGGCCGGATGGGCGAATGACAGCGACCGCGCGTGCAGCCATTGGCGTTCCAGGCCAAGCTTTTTCGCCAGTGTCGGGTCGGCCCCGTAGGTCAGATCGCCGCAGCACGGGTGATGCAGCGCGGCGAAGTGCACGCGGATCTGATGGGTGCGGCCCGTCTCCAGATGCACGTCGAGCAGGCTGGCGGCGACGAAGGCTTCCAGGGTGTCGTAGTGGGTGAGGCTATGCCGGCCGTTCTTGGTGACCGTGAATTTCCAGTCGTGGCCGCGGTGCCGGCCGATCGGCGCGTCGATCGTCCCGCTGGACGGATCGGGATGGCCCTGCACCAGCGCGTGGTAGCGCTTGTCGACCGTCCGGTACTTGAACGCCCGCTTGAGCGCGGTGTATGCGCGCTCGGACAGCGCCACCACCATCACCCCGGAGGTGCCGACGTCGAGGCGGTGCACGATGCCCTGCCGCTCGGGCACGCCCGAGGTGGTGATCCGGTACCCGGCGGCGGCCAGGCCGCCCAGGACGGTGGGCCCGGTCCAGCCCACCGACGCGTGCGCGGCCACCGCCGCGGGCTTGTCCACCGCGACGATGTCGTCGTCGGAATAAAGGATCGTCATCCCCTCGATGTCGACGGGCGTGTTCTGCAAAGGCGCCGGCGCCTCGGGCAGCCGCACCTGCAGCCAGGCGCCGCCGGCGAGCCGGTCGGACTTTCCGGCCGGGACGCCGTCGAGCTCGACACCGCCCTGTTCGGCCAGCGCCGCCGCCGCGCTGCGGGACAGCCCCAGCAGGCGCGCCAGACCGGCGTCAACGCGCATGCCCGCCAGGCCCTCCGGAACGGGCATCGAACGGTCAGTCATTGGTGCGCCGGTCGGCCTTCCGCCGCCCCACGGTGTCGAAGTCATAGCCGAAGACCGACAGCACCACGAGCAGGATGGCGCCGCCCACCACCGACGGGTCGGCGACGTTGAACACCGGCCACCAGCCGACCGACAAAAAGTCGACCACATGGCCGCGCAGCGGGCCGGGCGCCCGGAAGAAGCGGTCGACCAGGTTGCCCATCGCGCCGCCGAGGATCATTCCCAGGCCCACCGCCCACCACGGCGACACCAGCCGCCGGCCCATCCAGAAGATGCCGACCACCACGCCGGTCGCGATCAGCGTCAGCACCCAGGTGTAGCCGGTCGCCATCGAGAACGCGGCACCGGAATTGCGCACCAGCGTCCAGGTCACGGTGTCGCCGATGATCGAGACCGGCTGACCGGGGGGCAGCAGCTTGACGGCGAGCACCTTGGTGACGATGTCCAGGATCAGCACGATCCCGGCGACCGACAGCAGCAGGCGCAGCCGCCGGGGCGGTTTGTGCGGGGTTTGTGGCTCCTCGGCTGAGGTCACCGGTTCGGCGGATGTCGTTGGTTCCTCGGGCACCCTCTCATCATCCCCTACCGCCGACGCGGGCCAGCCGATGTCCGCGGGCGGCGTTGCGCGATGATGCCACTATGTCGCGGCTCACCGTCGTCGCCACCGGCGGCACGATATCGACCACGACCGGCGCCGACGGTGTGCACCGGCCCGCCTACAGCGGCGCGGACCTGACGGCGGGCCTGGGCGCGGGGCTCGACGTCAGTGTCGTCGACGTGCTGGCGCTGGACAGCTCGCAGCTGACGCTGCCCGATTGGGATCGGATCCGCGCCGCGGTGCGCGCGGCGGTCGACGACGGCGCCGACGGCGTGGTGATCACGCACGGCACCGACACGTTGGAGGAAACCGCGCTGTGGCTGGAGCTGACCTACGCCGGTAGCGCCCCGGTGGTGCTGACCGGCGCGATGCGCGGCGCCGACGCCCCCGACGCCGACGGTCCGGCCAACCTGCGTGACGCCCTGGCGGTGGCCGCCAGCCCGGCAGCCCGTGAGCTCGGGGTGCTGGTCTGTTTCGCCGGCCGGGTGCTGCAGCCGTTGGGCCTGAACAAGGTGGCGACCCAGGACCTCAGCGGTTTCGCCGGTGAGCTGCTGGGCACCGTGACCGGCGGCGTGACGCTGACCGGCGCGAAGACGCGGCCGTACGCCGGCGATCTGAGCGCGGCCGCGGCACCGCGGGTGGACATCGTGGCGACGTACCTGGGGGGCGATGCGGTCGCCCTGGACGCGTGCGTGGCCGCCGGCGCGCAGGGCGTGGTGCTCGAAGCGTTGGGTTCGGGCAACGCCGGTGGCGCCGTGGTCGACGCGGTGCGGCGCCATTGCGGCGCCGGGGTCGTGGTCGCGGTGTCCACCCGGGTCCCCGGCGGGCGGGTCGGCGCGAGCTACGGCCCGGGCCACGACATGGCGGCCGCCGGCGCGGTGCTGGTGCCGAGGCTGCGGCCGCCGCAGGCCCGGGTGCTGGTGATGGCCGCGCTGGCCGCGCAGCTACCGGTCGCCGACGTCGTCGCCCGGTGGGGCTGACGGCGCATCGGCCTGCAGCGCGCCCAGGTAGTGCGGCCAGTCCAGGGAATCGACCGGGTTGGCGGCGACGAGGTCGCCGGTATCGGCGGCAAACGTGCGGGCCTGGCCGGGGCCGGTGCTGCGGGTCTCGAACCGTGCGGTGACCACCCCATGCCCCGCCCCCTGAACCCAGCCGTGCCCGAGGTCGCGGTGGGAGACGTCGTCGCCGATCCGCCACCCCTCCGTCTCGGGGCCCGGCGCGAACATCGCGGACATTTCCGTCTCGGCGGTTTGAGCGTGCGGCTCCAGCATCGACAGCTCCAAGTCCGGGAACAGCGACTCCTGGCGCACGTCGGTCAATCCCGAGAACCCCACGCCCAGTAGACGAATGGGCCCGATCTCGCGGGGATCCAGCAGCAGCCGCCGGGCCACCGCGACGAGCGCGCCTGCCTCGGTGGTCGCGTACGGCAACGTCGCCGACCGGGTCAGCGTGCTCATGTCGGATTTCTTCAGCTTGACCGTGACGGTGCGGGCGCCGCGGCCGTCGCGCAGCAGCCGATGGTGGGCGTGCTCGGCGATCGGGTCGATGGCCTCGCGCAACTGCTCCAGGCTGGTCAGGTCGACGGCGAAGGTGGACTCGGAGCTGATCTGCTTGGCCTCGGCGCGCTCGGCCACGGGGCGATCGTCGATGCCGCGGGCCAGCCGGCGCAGCGCGGGCCCGATCGTCGCGCCCAAGATGTTGGCCGTCTCGGCCTCGGTCAGCGCGGCCAGCTGGCCGATCGTCTCGATGCCGAGCCGATTCAGCCTCTCCTCGGCGACCGGGCCGATGCCCCACAGCCGCCGCACCGGCAAGCCGGCCAGCAGCGGCCGCTCCTCGGCGCGCCGGACCACCCGGACGCCGTCGGGTTTGGCCAGGCCGGACGCGATCTTGGCGATCTGCTTGCCCGAGCCGGCGCCCACGGACGCGATCAGCCCCGTCTCGTCCCGGACCCGCCGGCGCAGCTCCTCGCAGAACGCCTCGACGTCCTCGGCCGACGCCCCGGCGAGTTGGGGCGGTTCGCCGAAGCCCTCGTCGAAGGACAGTTGCTCGACGACGGGCACCACACCGCGCACGGTGTCGAAGACCCGCCGGCTGGCCACCCCGTAGACCACACCGCGCGGCGGCAACACCACCGCGGTCACGCCGATCAGGCGGCGGGCCTGGTGCATCGGCATGGCCGAGCGGGCGCCGTACACGCGCGCTTCGTAGCTGGCGCCGGCCACCACGCCGCGCCCGCCCAGACCGCCGACCAGCACCGGCCGTCCCCGCAGGGTCGGCCGGGTGAGTTGCTCGACGGAGGCGAAGAACGCGTCCATGTCCAGGTGCAGCACCCAACGGGACTCCACGCCTGTCGATGCTATTGGTCGACCGACCTGCTCTACCCGCGAAAGTGCAACTACGGACGCTGCCTATCGGGAAACATGTTGCTAGTTGCACTTTCGCGGGTTTACTGGATAGCCCGCGGACGATAGGGCGTGCGCGACCCGCTCGACGAGGACGTCCGGTCGATTGCGCAGCAGGTCGGCGCTCACTCGGATGATGCGCCAGCCCCTCCGCTCCAGTTCGGCGATGCGCTCGATGTCGTTGGCACGGATGCGTGGGTCAGTCCAGTGTTGTGCGCCGTCATATTCGACACCGACACGCCATTGCTCCCACCCCAGGTCTATCCGCGCCAGCACCCAGCCCCATTCGTTCTGCACCACGATCTGAGTCTGCGGTTTGGGCAATCCGCCCGCGATCAGCACAAGCCTGGTCCTCGTCTCTTGTGGCGACTCCGCTCCCGCGTCCACCAGCGGTAGCGCCCGGCGCAGTTGCTTCATACCGCGAGCGCCGCGATGCGCGACAATCAGCGGCTTTACGTCGTCGACCGCCATCCCGGTAGCTCGCGCCAAGGCATCGATCCGGATGACCGCGGTCTGCAACCCGGGCCGCCGGGCCAGGTCGAATGCGGTGCGGGTGGGTGACGTCACCGGAATGCCGTCGACCACCGTGGCCTCGCCCGCCAGCAGCGTCTCATTGCGGGTGATGATCAGTGGCGGTGGACGTTTGCGACCGCTGATTAGTTCAGCCGGTGCGAGCGGGTCAACCCATTCGGCGCCGAGCAGCGCGGCCGCGGAGTTGCCGGCGACAACGGCGCTTTTGCCCGACCACAGCCATGCCGCCACCGCCCGATCCTTCGCGGTCAAGCCGCGGTCGCGGTGGTGGTACACATTGCGGTAGATCCGCGTGGAGCGCCGGCGTAACTCGCGTTCGGTCAGCTTGCCCGACTCGACTACCTCGGTGCCGACGAATGGTGTCCCCGTCCCCATGGCAGCACAGTGCCATGAGCCTCCGACACGCGCGCGAGAGTGCAGGCACCGACGGCACTACTCGGGAAACGTGTCGCTCGTTGCACTTTCGCGGTTTCAGGCTTTCGCGATGCTCACCCGGACGCCGTCACCGATGTCGACGCCGTCCGCGGGTTCGCCGAATTCGAAGCTGGTGGCGAGTATCTCCCCGGCGATGAGGTCGCGGTGCGTCGCCGCCCAGTCGGCCCGCCCGGCGGGCACCGACATCACCACGGAGATGCGGTCGGACACGTCCAGCCCAGTCGACTTGCGCAGCTCCTGCAGCTCCCGGATCCGGTCCTTGGCCCAGCCTTCGGCCTCCAGCTCGGGGGTCACCGTGCCGTCCAACACGACCAGACCCGCGCCGTCGGCCAGCGCCGCGGTGAACTCCGGGTCGGCGGCCACCAGCCGGGAGCTGTACTCGTCGGGCTGCAGCACCGCGGGACCCGCGCTCAGGGTGCCATCCGGGTTGACGACGCCCTCGCCGGCCTTCACCGCCCTGATGGCGGCCTGCACATCCTTGCCCAGCCGCGGCCCGGCCACCCGGGCGTCGACGGTCAGTTCGAACCGGCCGTAGGTGTCGATCGCGTCCGTCAGCTCGACACGCTTGACATTGAGCTCGTCGGCGATCAGGTCGGCGAACGGCTCCAGCCGCTGCGGATTCTCCACCGCGACCGTCAGTTTCGGCAGCGGCAAACGCACCCGCAGCTTCTTGGCCTTGCGCAGCGAGGACGCGGCCGAGCACACGTCGCGGACCCGGTCCATCGCGGCGACCAGGTCCGGGTCCGCGGGGGCCTGGCCCGCTTCGGGCCAGTCGGTCAGGTGCACCGAGCGCCCGCCGGTGAGACCGCGCCAGATGATCTCGGTGACCGACGGCAGCAGCGGAGCGGCCAGCCGCGCGGTCACCTCCAGCACGGTGTGCAGGGTGTCGATGGCGTCGGGGTCTTCCTCCCAAAACCGGGAACGTGACCGTCGCACATACCAATTCGTCAACGCCTCGGTGAACTGGCGCAGGTGTTCGCAGGCCCGCGAGATATCGCAGCTCTCCATCTCCGCGGTGAGGTCGGCACGCAGCGCGGCCAGCTTGGCCAGAATGTAGCGGTCCAGCACATGCGACGAATCGGTGCGCCAGCTGCCGACTTTCGGTGCGTAAAGGGCCAGAAAGCTGTAGGCGTTCCACAGCGGCAACAAGACCTGCCGCACGCTTTCGCGGATGCCCTGCTCGGTGACGATCAGGTTGCCCCCGCGCAGAATCGGCGAGGCCATCAGGAACCACCGCATGGCGTCGGAGCCGTCGCGGTCGAACACCTCGGCGACGTCCGGGTAGTTGCGCAGCGACTTGCTCATCTTCTGGCCGTCGGAGCCCAACACAATGCCGTGCGCCACACACGTTTTGAACGCGGGGCGATCAAACAACGCGGTGGCCAGCACGTGCAGGGTGTAAAACCAGCCGCGGGTCTGGCCGATGTATTCGACGATGAAGTCGCCCGGGTAGTGGCCGTCGAACCAGTCACGGTTCTCAAAGGGATAGTGCACCTGGGCGTACGGCATCGAGCCCGAGTCGAACCACACGTCGAGCACGTCGGGGATCCGCCGCATGGTGCTGCGGCAGGTAGGGTCGTCGGGATTGGGCCGGGTGAGCTCGTCGATGTAGGGCCGGTGCAAGTTGGTGGGCCGCACCCCGAAGTCGCGCTCCAGCTCGTCCAGGCTGCCGTAGACGTCGATCCTCGGGTGCGCGGGATCATCCGATTTCCAGACCGGGATCGGGGTGCCCCAGTAGCGGTTTCGTGAGATCGACCAGTCGCGGGCGCCCTGCAGCCACTTGCCGAACTGGCCGTCCTTGACGTGTTCGGGATACCAGGTGATCCGCTGGTTGAGCTCCACCATGCGGTCCCGGAACTCGGTGACCGCGACGAACCATGACGACACCGCGCGATAGATCAGCGGGTTGCGGCAGCGCCAGCAGTGCGGGTAGGGGTGCTCGTAGGTTTCGTGCCGGACCAGCACCGCGCCGTTGGCCGCCGCGGCGCCCGTCCCGTTCTTCAGGTCGCGGATGATCTGGGCGTTGGCGTCGAAGACGTGCTGCCCCTGGTAATCGCCGACGGTGGCGTCGAAGCGGCCCCGTGCGTCGACCGGGGTGACCGGCACGATGCCGGCCTTCTCGGTGGTCGCCATGTCGTCCTCGCCGTAGGCGGGCGCCATGTGCACGATCCCGGTACCGTCCTCGGTGGTGACGAAATCGCCTGGCAGCACACGGAATGCGTTCGCGGTGTCCATGAAGTACGGAAACGGCGGAACGTATCGCGCGCCGAGTAGGTCCGCCCCGCGATAGGTGGCCAGGATCTCGGGCTCTTCCCCGAGCTCGCGGGCGTAGGCGGCCAACCGCGGCTGCGCCAGCACGAAACGGCGGTCGCCCGCCCTGACCTCGACGTACGTCACGTCGGGGTGGACGGCGACCGCGAGGTTGGACGGCAGGGTCCACGGTGTCGTCGTCCACACCAGCAGATAGGCCCCGTCCAGATCGCCGCCGACCACCTTGAAGCCCACGGTGAGCGCCGGGTCCTGCCGGCTTTGGTAGACGTCGTCGTCCATCCGCAATTCGTGGTTGGACAACGGGGTTTCGTCGCGCCAGCAGTAGGGCAACACCCGGTAGCCCTCGTAGGCCAGGCCCTTGTCCCAGAGTTGTTTGAACGCCCAGATCACCGACTCCATGTAGGGCAGGTCGAGCGTCTTGTAGTCGTTGTCGAAATCGACCCAGCGGGCCTGGCGGGTCACATAGGCCCGCCACTCGTCGGTGTAGCGCAGCACCGACTCCCGGCAGGCGTCGTTGAACGCCGCGATGCCCATGGCGTCGATCTGCGACTTGTCGGTGATGCCCAGCTGGCGTTCGACTTCCAGTTCGGCCGGCAGCCCGTGGGTGTCCCAGCCGAAGCGGCGCTCCACCTTGTAGCCGCGCATGGTGCGGTACCGCGGGACGATGTCTTTGACGTAGCCGGTCAGCAGGTGCCCATAGTGTGGCAGCCCGTTGGCGAAGGGCGGCCCGTCGTAGAACACGTACTCCGGGGCGCCGTCGCGGCGGGCGATGCTGGCCGCGAAGGTGTCGTCGCGGGCCCAGTAGTCGAGAACCTCGAGTTCGAGCCCCGGGAAGTCCGGGGCCCCGCCGGCCGGCTTGGGGTAAGCCTTGGGGTCGGCTTGACCCGCATTCGAGTCGGTCACGATGTGCGTCGTCTCCTGTGCCACTGCTGTCGATTCAGGGACGACGACGCGCGAACTGCGCGAGCGCCGCGGTACCACCCCGCTTGCCGCGCTTGCGCGTGGCCGCTCGATTACGGCTGTGACGGGCCTACCCGTTCGGTTCTACTGGGCCGCGCTGGCCGTTCTTCCGAAGGCTCCCCGGTGATGGCCGGATCGGTGCCGTTGCGTCGATTCTACTGAAGCGGCTCCAAGGGGTTGCCAAGCGGCGGAACTACGTCCGCAGCCAAGCAGCCCCTTGGAGCCGCGATCGGTCGGTGCCCATCGGACTATGCCTGGACTTCGAGCACACCGACGCGGTACAGCGCCGCGTAGACGTGGCGCAGCGGGATGCTCAGCAACCGAGTCGCGCCGTCCACCAGCGGGTCACCGCCGGCGAAAAGCTGGTTGACGACCCGGCGCGGAACCTTCTTGGGCCCCGAAGCCTGGGGCGTGGCCGGAAAGGTGTCGGTGTCGCGCACCACCTTCAGCGGGCGGGCGGGCGCTACGGTTACCACGTCGTCGTACAGGGCTGTGGTCATGGTCGCCTCCTAGCCGGACTTCCAAAACAGGACTACATGGACTGACGTGTCCCGTCCCGGAGGGGTTCCGATCCCAGAACGCTTGGCCGACAAGGCCCTTAGCGTTGCGACAACTCAGCTGAGAATGTCGCGCCGGAGAACGGGTCGGGACGAAACAAAGTTCGGACTTCGATCCGGACTGTCACTGGAACTCATACGTCCCTCACCTCCTCGCGGTCACGACGCACGCGGTTATCCGCACACGATCTATGCGCAGCGCAGGAGCGAAAACCCGACGACTGTCGGAAATCCGCACCCCACTCGTCAGAGCTTCGACACCACACGACGTGTCCGGTATCCCGGAAGCCACCTGGGCTCAACCCTTAAGCCGGGAGGAGCTGTCCTGACCCGGGGCGTCTTTCGACGTTCGGGGTCAGTGGCCTGTATTCGTGTAGACGCCTCACCTAACGAGGTGCTTACCCGGTCGATAATGCACGACGAGCCCGACGGGGTCAAACCCCCGTGCCGTGTTTGGTGGATCTTTACGCTTTTATGGGGTGCGCACACAGGTCTTAACCAGCTTTACGTCATTGACCTGGGGGTATGGCTCCGATGCGGTCAACACCGGCCGTTCATTTTGTGTTTGCCGAACATTCCCCTGGTCTATCCGCCGCCCCGCGGGCGCAACCCGTTGAAGACCAGCGCAACCACAAAGTCGGCGACCTGAGCCGCGGTGACCCCGTCGTCGGTGCTCAGGCGCCGGTGTGCCAGCTGCCCGACCAGCGCCGCGAGCGTGTAGGCGACCATTCGGGGCGGGGCGGCCACCACCTCGCCGCGGTGTTGGGCGGCGATGATGAAGGTTTCGATGTCGTCGATGAACCGCTCGTAGATCCCACCGAGGTGCTTTTCGAATCGCTCACCAAGCGCATAAGGGTCGCGGAGCAGCAGCTTGACGGTGGCCTTGTCGGCTTCGAAGAATTCCAGCGTCGCCCGCACGGCGGCGCGAAGCGTCGCCTCTTGCCCGACGTTTTGCGCCGGCCCAAGTCCGGCCAGCGCCGCCGCGACATGGTTACGCAGCGCACTCTCCTCGACCGCCATCAACGCGTGGAACAGCTCGTCCTTGGAGTCGAAGTACCAATAGACCGAGCCGTAGGCCAAGCCGGCCTGCTTGGCGATGTCGGCGATCGTTGTCGCGTGAAAACCCTTGTCCGCGAACACTTCTTTAGCAGCCGCCATGATCTCGTCGCGCCGCTGCGACTTGTCCTCGTCGCTCACCGCGCGGCGCCGGCGGGTCGTGGTGCTCACCTCTCAACCAGGCTCTCGAGCTTCCCGATGGTGTCGATGAACTCCTCGACCATGTCGAGCACCACGGCGCGCGCCGGCCGAACCCGGTCGAGCGAGCCGACCACCTGGCCGACGAAGTAGGTGGCCAAGTCACGAGCCTTGGCTCCCGGATGAGCGGCCGCCTGGTTGATCCGCACCTGCGGCTCAGTGATCAGCGCCGTCTGCAACGGCATTCCGAGCGGGTCGGGATGTTCCGGCCGCTCCCATTCGTCGGTCCAGGCCGTGCGCAGCATCCGCGCCGGCTTGCCGGTCATCGAACGCGACCGCACGGTGTCCGAGGAGCTGGCGGCCAAGAACTTGTCCTTGACCACCGGGGGCGTCTCGGCTTCTTCGGTGGTCAGCCACACCGACCCGCACCACACCCCCTCAGCGCCCAGGGCCAGGGCCGCGGCGACCTGGCGACCGCGGGCGATCCCGCCCGCGGCGAGTACCGGGACCGGTGCAACCGCGTCCACCACCTCGGGGACTAAGACCATGGTCGCCACCTCGCCGGTATGGCCGCCGGCCTCGGTGCCCTGCGCGACGATCAGGTCGACGCCCGCGGCCGCGTGCCGCTGCGCGTGCCGCGTGGTCCCGGCCAGTGCGGCCACCAGCACGTCGTGGCCGTGGGCACGTTCGACGAGATCTGCCGGCGGCGGGCCCAGCGCGCTGGCGATCAGCCGGATGTCGTGGGCGAAGGCCACGTCAAGCAGCGGCTCGTAGCCCTTGGGCGAGATGTTGAGCCCGCCGGCGGATGCGCGAAGTTCCGTGGCGGGCGCCGTGATGCCATAGCGGACCAGTAAGTCGTCGACGAACGCGCGGTGTTCCTCGGGCAGCAGCTCCCGGGCCTGCTTGGCGTCGATCCCGCCTTGCTCGGCGCCGACGTACTTGGGCGGCAACAGCAAGTCGACCCCGTAGGGCTTGCCCGCCGTCTGCTCCTCGATCCAGGTCAGCTCGCTCTCGAGCCGCTTGGGACTGTGCGCGACAGCGCCGAGGATGCCGAATCCGCCGGCGTTGGTGACCGCGGCCACCACATCGCGGCAGTGGCTGAAAGCGCATATCGGGAATTCGACGCCGAGCATTTCGGCAACTCTGGTTCGCATTTGCACGACGCTAAAAGTTATTGATTGATGTGTCAATCGATTACGGTAATCTGCGATTCATGGCTGAGCCGTTGACCTCTCAAGAGCAGCACCAGCGCCGCCAGGCGGTGCGCGACCTGATGCTGAACACACCGTTCATCGGCGGGCTCGGCATCGCGTTTGAGAGCTACGAGCCCGACGACGTCACCATTCGGCTCCCCTTCCGGGAGGACCTCACCAACGACGGCACCTACTTTCACGGCGGCGTGATCGCGTCGGTGATGGACACCGCCGGTGCGGCCGCTGCCTGGTCGAACCACAATTTCGACAAGGGCATGCGCGCCTCCACCGTCGCGATGAGCATCCAGTACACCGGCGCCGCCAAGCGCTGCGACCTGCTGTTTCATGCCCGCACCACCCGGCGGCGCAAAGAACTCACCTTCACCGAGATCACCGCTACCGATGCCGACGGCAACGTCGTCGCCCACGCGGTGCAGACCTACCGGATCGTGTGAGATCTACGGTGACCGGCCGTCCGGTGGCCAGCTGGACACGCCCTCTTCCAACGGCACCTTGAGACTGT
Source organism: uncultured Actinomycetota bacterium (assembly GCA_963800315.1). Lineage (GTDB taxonomy): Bacteria > Actinomycetota > Actinomycetes > Mycobacteriales > Mycobacteriaceae > Mycobacterium. The sequence goes on along the minus strand of CAWDAS010000013.1, from coordinate 7,687 downwards.
GCAGAATCGATGCGATCATTCGCCATGCGCTAATAGCGGTGACCAATTCGACGAGAACCATTTTGTCACTTTGCAGTTCACGTTCGCAGGCCGCCCAGCTCTCAGAACTGACCGCACCGTCGCGCAATACATCGTCGGTGGCCGCCAGCACCGCGCGCTCGGTGGCGCCGAAGCCGTCGTATCCCTGCCAATCGCGCACGCCGAGGAGATCGTCGGCCGTCACACCCAGCCCGGTAGCAACCCGCCAGTGTTGCGTCCATTCGTAGTCGCAGGCGGTAAGCCAGCCGATCCGCATGATCACCAGCTCGCGCAAGCGTGGGTCGAGGGAACCGTGCCACAGCATGGTGGCGAGCAGGTCGTTGACGGCGCGCGCCAGGGACGGATGATTCAGCAACACCTGGAAGATGCTGAGTTCGGCCATGTAGTTGGGCACGGCCGCTTCGTCGGCCGCGGCTTTGGCCTCGTCGAGCGGCAATTTGGGCACGCGGGCTGTTGTCATGGCGTGAGCACTCCGTGTACTGGTGGGACACCGTCGCGTTCACCGGCCATGGTAGCCAGCAATTCCTCGGTGTCTTCGAGGCGCACGCAGCGGCGGGGCAGGCTTTCGAACGGGTAGCGACCGGACATCAGCAGATCAAGCGCGGCGCGGTAGGCGGTGACATCTACGCCGAGGGCGCCGATAACGCGCAGCTCCTTGAATACCACCATGTCGGGCGAAAACCCCGGAGCGCCAGTGCCGAAACCTCGGGTGCCGGCGACAACGACGGTCCCGGCGGGACGTGCCAGCGCGATCGCCTGTGTGAACGCCGTTGGCGCCTTGGCGGTTACGTCGACGACGACGTCCGCGAGCCCGCCGGTCACTTTGGTCAGTGCGGCGACCGGATCCTCGACGGCGACGTCGACGGCCACGTCGGCTCCGAACTTGGACGCCAGCGCCAACCGGTCGGCGTCGCGGGCGCCCAACCCGGTCACCATCACGAACCCGGCACCGGCCTCTTTCGCCGCCGCGGCAGCGCACAGGCCACGGATGCCGGGCCCGAGCACGGCGACGACGTCGCCGGGACCGGTACCAGGAACTGTTGCGCCCCAGCGTATTCCAGCACCCAGCGGGTTGAACAAGGTGGCCACCACCGGGTCGAGGCCGTCGGGCACCGGCAACGCCATCGAGTCGGGCGCCAGATACTGGTATTCGGCGTAGCCGCCCCACAGCCCGGGCTCGCGGTCGACGGGGATGAAGCCGTACATGTCGGCGAGGCCGTGCCGTACGCAGCGCCGGTACTCACCGCTGAGGCAGTTTGCGCATCGGCGACATGACTGGAATACCTCGACGGCTACCCGGTCGCCGGCGGCCACACCCCAGCGCTGTGCCGCCTGCTGACCGATGGCCTCGATCGTCCCGACCGTCTCGTGGCCGGGAACGAATGCGAATGCGCCGACGAGCTCGCCGGTGTACTGCTCATGGTCGGTCCCGCACAGCCCGCAGGCAACGACCCGCACCAGCGCGTCGTCGTCGCCGACCGCCGGCACCGCCAACTCGCGGACGACCAGCCTGCGCGGAGCCTCCAGCACCAATGCCCGCGCCACCGCGCCGTCCGACATACCAGCACACTATGAGTTGTTGACTAATGAATCAATCGCCCATCGAACCTGACGGCTGCGCATGTGAGCGGAAGTGGCGAACCCGTTGTGCCACAACGTTGAACGGCACGCGCGGAACCCCGCAGGTGGCCAGCACGACTTACCAGGGTGTCGCCGCTAACGTCGCGGCGTACTACGACATTCCGCTGGCTGCGTTGCGCTGCTTCCCGGAGCGGATCGAATTCCTGCCCGAATGTCATACGGCCCTCGGAATCTAATTCGCGCTAATACCTAAGCGTCCAAGCGGGCGAACTGATTCTGCCGGTACTGCTCGACACACGCCGCTCGCCTGATCTTGCCACTTGTGGTGATGGGAATCGAACCAGGTGGCACCAGAACCAGATCCGCCACGCCCAGACCATGCGAATTGGAGATCGCCGAGGTGACTTCACGCTTGACGGCGACGAGCTTATCCGTCGCATCCTGCTGGGAATCGCCGCGGTTCTTGAATTCGATGATGGCGACGAGCTTCTCGGTCTCCTTATCGGGAACCGCTATCGCCGCGCACCGGCCCCGCGTGATCTCCTGGATCGTGGCCTCGATGTCGTCGGGAGAGTGGTTACGCCCGTACACGATCAAAAGATCCTTGATGCGGCCCATGATGAACAACTCGCCGTCAGACAGGAAACCCAAATCTCCGGTTCGCAGCCAAGGATCTTCGGGTGTGCCCGCCGAAGGATCGACAAGCTTCGCACGGAACGTCTGCTCGGTCTCTTGAGGTCTCCCCCAATACCCCAATGCGACATTGTCGCCGTGCACCCAAATCTCGCCGGTCGTTCCCTCCGGACACTCGGTCCTGGTCTCAGGGTCGACGATCCGCACCACCGGTGACCGCGGCACCCCGTAACTGACCAGCGCGGTCCCGCCGCTGCCGCACCGCTTCGCACGGCCAGCGGACAATTCATCGGAGTCGAAGCGGACAATTTCTGGTGGCTGACCCGGCACGCGGGTCGCCACGTACACCGTGGCTTCCGCGAGGCCATACGAGGGGCGAAGCACCGTGTCGGGGAGATTGAACTTGGCGAACCGCTCAGTAAAGCGCCGTACCGTCGCCGGGTGTATCCGTTCGCTACCACTGGCGATACCCAGCACGTCTCCAAGATCATGTGCGGCCATGTCCTCGTCAGTGGTTTTTCGCACCGCCAGTTCGAAAGCAAAGTTCGGTCCTGCCGTGACGGCGCGACTATTGCTCGCCATCAGTTGCATCCAGCGCGCTGGCCGCTGCAGGAACGCCACTGGACTCATCAGCACCGTGTGAAGTCCGCCCAGAACCGGTTTGCAAATTCCCAGCATCAAACCCATGTCGTGATAGAACGGCAGCCACGACACCACAGTCATGTCTGGCGACGAAACATGAGCAAAGTAATCGTGCATCCACTGTTGGAAATTGGCCAGAACGTTCCTATACGAGATCATGACTCCGGCGGGCCGACGGGTCGACCCGGACGTGTATTGCAAGTAGGCAGTACTGGGCCGACTACCGCCCCTGTCGACCGCCGCTCTAGAGTCCAGGTCCAGCGAATCAACCTCGATGACTGATGGACCGGGTTCACCGTTCTGCGACTGGGCGTACTTGGCAACATCGCTAACGACTGAGGAAGTCGTGAGGATGACCGAGGGCGATGTCTCATGCAGGACCGAGTGAACCCGCTCATCGTGGGCGCCGCCCATAGGAGCCGAAAGCGGAACTGCGATGAGCCCGGCCTGCAACGCTCCCAGAAACGCGGCGATGTAGTCGAGCCCCTGTGGTGCCAATATCACCGCCCGGTCACCGGTCGCCGCGCAAAGGCTGAGCTCATGTGCAACATTTAACGTTCGCCGATACGCCTGAGACCACGTCAGGGTTTCGGCGACGCCGTCCCAGTCCTGGTCGTAATCGATAAACGTGAACGCTGTGTCATTGGGCTGCAGACTGGCACGCTCGCGCAGCACAGCAGGAATGGACGACTCACTCACCTGCGTCACGTTACCGTGGCCTCCACCGCCCACCTCGCTCGCGGTATTGCCTAAGCGTCTAGGCGGGCGAACTGACCGTGCCGGTACTGCTCGACACACGCCACTCGCCTGATCTTCCCACTGGTGGTGATGGGAATCGAACCAGGTGGCACCAGAACCAGGTCTGCGACGCTGAGACCGTGCGAGTTGGAGATCGCCGAGGTGACTTCACGTTTGACGGCGACGAGCTTATCCGTCGCATCCTGCTCGGAGTCGCCGCGGTTCTTGAATTCGATGATGGCGACGAGCTTCTCGGTCTTCTCATCGGGAACCGCTATCGCCGCGCACCGGCCCCGCGTGATCTCCTGGATCGTGGCCTCGATGTCGTCGGGAGAGTGGTTACGCCCGTACACGATCAAAAGATCCTTGATGCGGCCCATGATGAACAACTCGCCGTCAGACAGGAAACCCAAATCTCCGGTTCGCAGCCAAGGATCTTCGGGTGTGCCCGCCGAAGGATCGACAAGCTTCGCACGGAACGTCTGCTCGGTCTCTTGAGGTCTCCCCCAATACCCCAATGCGACATTGTCGCCGTGCACCCAAATCTCGCCGGTCGTTCCCTCCGGACACTCGGTCCTGGTCTCAGGGTCGACGATCCGCACCACCGGTGACCGCGGCACCCCGTAACTGACCAGCGCGGTCCCGCCGCTGCCGCACCGCTTCGCACGGCCAGCGGACAATTCATCGGAGTCGAAGCGGACAATTTCTGGTGGCTGACCCGGCACGCGGGTCGCCACGTACACCGTGGCTTCCGCGAGGCCATACGAGGGGCGAAGCACCGTGTCGGGGAGATTGAACTTGGCGAACCGCTCAGTAAAGCGCCGTACCGTCGCCGCGTGTATCCGTTCGCTACCGGGGCAGATGCTCATGACGTCTCCGAGATCATGCCCGGCCATGTCCTCGTCCGATGTTCGGCGTAGCGTCAATTCCAAGGCGAAATTAGGTCCCGCCGAGAAAGCGCGACTATTGCTCGCCATCAGTTGCATCCAGCGGGCTGGTCGCTGCAGGAATGAGACCGGACTGGTAAACACACTGCGAAATCCGCCCAGTATCGGTCCGCAAATTCCCAGAAATAAACCCATGTCGTGATAGAACGGCAGCCACGACACAATAGTGGTGTCTGGCGGGGCAACATTTCCGTAGTCCGCAAAATAGTCGGCCATCAGCTGTTTGTAATTGGCTACGAGGTTACTGTATGAAATCGCAACCCCTGTGGGCCGTCGGGTTGACCCGGACGTGTATTGCAGATACGCCGTACTCGGGCGATTCTCGTGCGTGGCGCTGGAGCCCCTCGAGGAGTCAAGGCCGAGCAAATCGACCGCGACAACTGCTGGGGCGGAGCCGTCTGGCTGCGGTTGTGCGTACGCGTTGACACTGTCGATGCAAGCGGACGTCGTGAGAACGACAGAGGGCAACGCATCGCGAAACACCGAACTAACACGCTCATCATGGGCGCCACCCATTGGAACCGAAAGCGGAACTGCGACAAGCCCGGCCTGCAATATTCCCAGAAATGCAGCGATGTAGTCCTGGCCCTGCGGTGCCAATATCAGAGCCCGATCACCGGTCGAGGAATAACGCCGGACCTCTTGCGCAACGCTTAGCGCTCGCTGATACGCCTGCGACCACGTCACGGTTTCGGCGACGCCGTCCCAGTCCTGGTCGTAATCAATAAACACGAACGCTGCGTCATTGGGCTGCAGACTGGCACGCTCGCGCAGCACAGCCGGAATGGACGTCTCAATCACCTGCATGAGGTTACCGTGGCCGTCGCCGCTGTACGTTCGAAAAGAGAAGTTAAGTAGCCGCCTATCCTTCAGCCGCCGCCCAGACCAAAGGCAGTACGTTGGGTTGTCCTCGCTGAGCCGACGGCGGTGGAGGCGTGAACCTTGCCCCCATGTCCACTCGACAAGCACAGCGGCGATCACCAGCGCTGCGCAGCCGCGCTCAGCGGGTTTGCTGTCGGGGACTTTGGCGACGAGCTACAGCTCCCCGACGCTTTTGGCTTCCTGCACCCGCGCCACGTCCTGCGCGGTGTAGCCGATGAGCAGCGCCACCCCGCCGAGCAGGATGACCACCCCGGCCAGCCACAGCAGGCCGTAGGTGTAGCCGCGGTCCAGCGCGTGCAACTGGGCGGCGTTCATGAACTTCACCGGCCCGCTGATGCCGCCCAGGGATAGCGTGCGCGATGTGATGGCGGCCTGGACGACGGCCAGCACCAGCGGCCCGCCGAGGCCCTGCAGCATCACTGCGATCGCCGAGGTGGGCCCGATCCGGTCGAAGCCAACGGTCGCGATCACCGATAGCACAAGCGGGACGGTGATCATGCCGACACCAATACCGCCGACCACGATCGGCAGCACCAGATTCGGGAAGTACGGCACGTCGCGGTTGAGCGTCGAGCCGTACAGCGCGCCGCCGAGCACCAGCATGCAACCGGAAATCACCACCAGCCGCGGCGGAAACGACATCACCAGCCGCGAGGACGCACCCATCCCGATCGCCGTCGCGATGGCGAACGGGATGAAACTGACGCCCGCACGCAGCGTGCTGTAGCCCATGATGTCCTGCACATACACGGTGACCAGCAGGATCAGGGTTGTCATCACCCCACCGGTAAGAAACAAGGCCGCGAACGTGGCCAGCCGGTTGCGGTCGAAGAACAGATCGAACGGCACGACGGGGTTCTCCGCCCTGCGCTCCACCACCGCGAAGGCTATGAACGCGGCCAGGGCCGCCACACCTGCACCGATCGTGGTGGCCGACAGCCAGCCCTTCTCCGGCCCCATCGAGAAGCCGAAAACCACCGCGGTAAAGCCCAACGTGGTCAGCACGGCCCCGGTGGCGTCGAGCTTCATCCGCTCCTTCTGGGTTTCCCTCAGTGCAGTGCGGGCCAGGTAGAGCGCCAGCAGCCCGATCGGGGCGCTCACAGAAACCGCCAGCCGCCACGACACATCGGTGAGTACCCCGCCCACCACCAGGCCCGTCACTGAGCCGAGACTAACCATCGCGCCGAACACCGCCGTCGCGGCGTTGCGTACTCGACCCTTCGGAAACGTGGTAGCCACCAGCGCTAGACAGGTCGGCGCGAGGATCGCGATAGCTACGCCCTTCAGCAGCCGGCCCAAAATGAGGATGCCCTCGTTCCAGGCGATACCGCACATCACCGAGCTGAGGGTGGACAGCACGACCCCGATCATGAAGGCGCGCTTGCGCCCGATGGTGTCACCCAGACGACCGCCTACCAGCATCAATCCGTTGGCGGTCAGCAGGGTGGCGAATATTACCCAGCTCCGCCCTGCGGTCGACAGGTTCAGGTCGTTCTGAACCCTAGGAAGCGCCACGACTCCGATCGTGAGTTCCATCGCCGCCATCAGCTCCATGCTGCCGATCGCGACAATCGCGGCGATCAAGCGAGGCGGCAGCCAAGTGGGCAAGTACCTTCTCGTACTTACAGCGTGGTCGGTATGACGGGCATCCGGGTCGCTAATTCTGCGAGTAATGTCCTCCAGCGAAATAGTGTCCGCTCTGGGTCGATGAGAGCCAGCCCCCATAGCGGGGTACGCTACAGCAAACGTGCTTTGCGCAGCCGTCGTTCTGTAAATCCGTGGCGCTTAACCCCTTTTGGTGTACACAGCCACGCAGGCTGTTGTCATGGTGTTAGCACTCCCTGTACTTCGAACGGGTAACTCTCGGACGTCAGCAGATCGCGGGCGGCACCGACGCCGGTTCCGGCGGCCAAGCACAGCCACGACGTCGCCGGCGTTGGCGCCGGGAACGCTTACACCTAACGCATTCAGCGTCCAGCGGGCTGAACAACGTCGTGACCGCCGGCCAGACCGACGCCGTACTCGCCGGCGAGCCCATGGCGTTCGCGGCGCGCTCTGACGGTATTGGTCAGGCGTCCAACCGGGCGAACCGACCATGGCGGTAGTGCTCGATACACGCCGCACGCCTGACCTTGCCGCTGGTGGTGATGGGAATCGAACCGGGCTGCACCACAACCAGATCCGCGACGCCCAGCCCGTGCGAGTTTGATATCGCCGAGGTGACG
>CAWDAS010000012.1:0-106904 GCA_963800315.1 uncultured Actinomycetota bacterium | reverse complement strand
GGCGGCCGACAGGCCGCTGGGCCCCGCTCCTACGACGAGGACACGCTTGCCCGTCGGTTGCGGGGGTGGCTCGAACTGCCATCCGCTGTCCCGGGCGGTGTCGCCGAGGAACCGCTCCACCGCGTGAATCGAGACCGCGGCATCCAGATGTGCTCGGTTGCAGACGGATTCGCATGGGTGGTAGCAGACCCGGCCGTGGATCGCGGCGAACGGGTTGTCGGCGACGAGCTGGCGCCAGGCCTGCTCATGACGTCCGGCGCGGGCGTGGGCGAGCCAGGCCTGGATATTCTCCCCGGCCGGGCATCCGGCGTTGCACGGTGGCATCAGGTCGACGTACACCGGGCGGCGATCGCGGACCGGGCCCGCGCGTGACTGTCCATGCAATAGGTCGGGTAGGGCCGCCACATCGCCGCGGGGTGGGATTTCCTTTCCCGCCGCCGCGTCCGCGTTGCCGCGAACTCCGTTGGCTGCCACCCGGCCGACGATATGACCGATTGTGCGGCCATACAGCTTTCGTTCGGCCCCGAAGCTGAGGACTTCCGGCCCTGATCGCGGGCGCCGCGGCGGTGGACAGTGGCGGGATGGAGCAGCTGACCGCACTGGACGCCGGATTCCTGGAGATCGAAGACTCCGATCCGCACGTGAGCCTGGCCGTGGGCGGGGTGTCGGTCGTGGAGGGGCCGATGCCCGGCTACGACGAGTTCGTCTCCGCGTTCTCCGAACGGGTGGCGACCATCCCGCGCTGCACGCAGGTGCTGCGGACCCATCCGCTCGATCTGCGGCCACCCGAATGGGTGGACGACCCCCACTTCGACCTGGCGCGCCATCTGCATCGCGTCGCCCTGCCGCACCCGGGTGGGGACGCCGAACTGTTCGAAATGATCGCGGCGTTGATGGAGCACCGGCTCGACCGCGAGCGGCCGCTGTGGGACTGCTGGATCATCGAGGGGCTCAGCGACAACAGGTGGGCCGTGCTCACCAAGATCCACCACTGCATCGCCGACGGCATCGCGACCACCCAGATTCTGTCGAAGTTCAGCGACGACGGTGGAGGCCGCACCTTCGCCACGGACATTCACGGCGCAAAGACGCCGGTCCCGCCGAACCCGGGTGCGCCCGGGGTGAGCCTGAACCCGCTGAGCTGGGTGAGCGGGATCGGCCGAAGCGTGTTCGCCGCGGCGACCGCGGCCGAACATGCGGGGGTGGGCGTCGCCGAATTGGCGGCCAGCCTGCTGCGCCCCGCCCCGGACTCGTCGCTGCACGGGCCGGTCACGACGATGCGTCGCTACAGCGCGGCCCGGGTCCGGTTGACCGACATGCAGAACGTTGCTCGGGCGTTCGGGGTGACGCTGAACGATGTGGCGCTGGCCGCGATTACCAACAGTTATCGTGAGGTTCTGCTGGGCCGGGGAGAGCGTCCCGGCCGCAACTCGCTACGCACCCTGGTTCCGGTGTCGGTCCGCGCGGCAAACCATTTCAACGTCGCCGACAACCAGGTTTCGGCGATGCTGCCGTTACTGCCGGTCGACGAGCAGGACCCCGTGCGGCAGCTGCGGGCGGTGCACGAACGGCTCACCCACGCCAAGGCCAGCGGTCAGAGCGAAGGCGGCAGCGCGGTGGTGCTGGCGGCCAAGAGCTTCCCGTTTGCGTTGTCCGCGTGGGCGATTCGCTTGCTTTCCCGCTTGCCGCAACGAGCGGTGGTCGCCTTGGCCACCAACGTCCCCGGTCCGCGCAGTCAACAGCGACTGCTGGGCCGCCGGGTGCTGGAGATCCTGCCGGTTCCCCCGATCGCGCTGCAGGTGCGCACCGGCATCGCGATGGTCAGCTACGCTGACAATTTCGTCTTCGGCATCACCGCCGACTACGACGCGGCACCCGACATCGAGGCGCTGGCCGCGGGAATCGAGAAAGGGGTGGCGCAGCTGGTTGCGGCCCGCCGCACCCACCGGCGGGAGCAAAGGCCGGCCAACCGGGACGCGGCGGGCGCCTGAACGCGGGCAAGCTTGTCGCTCAACGGGTTTCGGCGGCCCCGCTCTCACGCAACGACCGGCCGTCGGGTCGGCTGACACGCTGATGCGCGGTCATCAACAGGTGGTCGAACTCCGATTGGGTGCTGGGGGTCAGGCCGGCGCCCCGAAAGTCTTCGGCGATCCGCTCGGCCAGCGCACGCAGCTTGATGTTGGCTTCCTGGGACAGCCATCTCAGCAGGTTGAACGCGGCGTGGTCGCTGATGTTGTAAACCAGCATCAGCATGCCCTTGGTTTGCTCGATGCTGGCGCGGTTTTCGCTGATCTCGGCCAGCCTCGCGGTGACGAAGTCCTCCTGCACCTGTTCGGGCGTCGGCGAGACGTCGATGTAAAACCCGTGCGTGCCGATCACGTCGCCGTGGTCGTCGAAGAGCCGATCGCCGACAACGACCATGTGCCGCACGTTTCCGCCGGTGTCGATGATTCGGTGGCGGGTGCTGAACGCCTGGCGGGTGTGCAGGATCTGGTCGATCGTGGCCGCGACGTGTCCGCGGTCGTCGGGGTGCTTGTGGGAGAGCACCAGATCGGTGGTGGGCGTGACGGTGCCGGGCTCGTACCCGTGCATCCGCTGCACCTGGTCAGACCATTCCCACCGCTGGTCGGTGAAGTAGAACTTGAACCAGCCCGCCGGTTGCGCAGTGCCTCCGGTCAAGGCTTGTTCGACATCGGCCGTTTGGCCATCGAGTCCGAATGCCATCGTGCACCTGGCCTCCGTTGGGTTTACCGGACAAACGTTGGATGAGCGCCGCGCCGGCGGAGGGCGGCGGCCACGAGGCAGGCACAACCCGTGCCAGCGCGGTCGCCGCCCGGCGCCGGGTTGTCAGGCGTTGATCACCTCCCGCGGCGCGGCGTCGTCGTTGATGGCCTTGGGTCCGTCGCCGCGGCCGACGGCGATCTTGCGCGGCTTGGCCTTCTCGGCCACCGGAATGTGCAGGCTCAACACGCCTTCCCGGTAGGAAGCCTCGATCCGGTCGGTATCGAGGTTTTCACCGAGCACCAGCTGGCGGCTGAACACGCCCCGCGGCCGCTCGGTGGCCAGCATCTCGCGGTCGGGGTTGACGGCGGGTCGTTCGGCGCGCACGGTCACCACATTGCGCTCGATGTCGATGTCGAGCGAGTCGACATCGATGCCGGGTAGGTCGAACTCGACGACGAATTTCTCGCCCTCGCGCCAAGCATCCATCGGCATCACCGCCGGGCGGGCGGCCGTACCGAGTACCTGGTGGGCGAAGCGGTCGAGTTCACGGAACGGGTCGCTACGCATCAGCATGGCGGTCACCTCTCACTCCGATCTATGGTCGTGGCCTGGTCCTATTACCTATGTCTTGCGACATAGCTTTGATATAGCACTATCGACACAATGATGCAAGTGTGATAAACAGGTTTCCTGAGCCATTCAGCTAAGGAGTGACGCGATGACCGAGCGCCGCGGCGAGCCCAGCGCTCCGGCGTCCGATCATGGCGTGTACGGCATCTCGGTGGCCGCCGAACTTTCCGGCATCGCGGTGCAGTCGCTGCGGCTTTACGAACGCTACGGATTGCTCAGGCCGGCCCGGAGCGGGGGCGGGACCCGGCGCTACAGCGCCGATGACCTGGCCCGGCTGAGGCGCATCAGCGAACTCGTCGACGCCGGGATCAACCTGGCCGGCATCGCCCGGATCCTCGACCTCGAAGACGACAACGCCACGCTGTCCGCGGCCAACACCGACCTGCAGTCGACCAACCGCACCCTGCGGAACGCGGTCAGGACGGCCAACTTCATGGAGGCGGCCACCAACGACGGGGACAACGCCTGAGTTGCCTCCGCCGGCCCGCGCGCGGGCCGGACCGCCGATTGCGCCGACCGACATCGGGTAATCAGCCTGCAGTGCCGGTCAAACACCCGTAAGGAGTTGCAATGGGAGAGTTGACGGACGCCAGTGCCCAGGCGGTCGATGGCGCGCGGCAGGAAGCGGACGCCTACCGGGGCGACAATCCCCGGCCGCTGGGCGGCTACCTCGTCGTTTTGGCCATCTACAGCGTCCTGGTGGCGGTCGCGACGGTGCTCGCGGCGGTCAGCGGGCGCAGGTTGCCCACGCGGTGGCGGGTGCAAGACCTCGTCACGGTCACCCTCGGCACCCACAAGCTTTCGCGGACGCTGACCAAGGACGCGGTGACGAGTCCATTACGCGCGCCGTTCACCCGTTACGCGGGCTCCGGCGGGCCGGCGGAGGTCAACGAGGAGGTCCGGCAGGAAGGCTCGCTGCGGCACAGCCTGGGCGAGCTGTTGACGTGCCCGTTCTGTCTGGACATGTGGGTCGCGACCGGCTTTGCGATCGGCTTGGTCTTCGCGCCGCGATTCACCCGCCTGATCGCCGGCGTCTTCACCGTCTTGGCCGGCGCGGACTTTCTCCAGCTCGCCTACGCGATGGCCCAGCAGTCGGCCGAAGGCTGAGCCGGCGCGTCGATGCCCCGCTTCGTGGCCCGCGCCCCCACTTCGTTAATTGGCTAATTCCCTTCGTTCTGGGGGTAGACATTGTCAATATCGTCGGCACCATGACAGAAATGAGGCAACGCCATGCCAGGGTCCGGCCGCAGCCGGATCAACGTGGGTTGCCGCCGCGCGCGGGTAGGGTCGCACCCTGTCGAGGAGGTGACGCGATGCGGGACGGCTCCAGCACCGTCGTCGCTCAGCTCGCCGAGCTGGTGGCCAGCCTGGACCGCGATCAAGCCGAGACCAGGGCCGGCCTGCGGGAACTCATCGACAGGGGCGTCCGGCACGTGGCGGGCTGCCAGTATGCGGGGATCACCCTGGCCGAGAAGAGCAAGGCGGTTACCAACGTGGTTGCCACGCATCGCTATCCGATGGTGCTGGACGAGATCCAGCACCGGTTCGGGGAAGGCCCGTGCTTATCGGCCGCCTGGCGACACCATGTCATGCACGTCGACGACCTGAGCACAGACGGGCGCTGGCCGCGCTATCAACGGCACGCCCTCGAGCAGACCCCGATCCGCTCCATCCTGTCCTACGAGTTGTTCGTGGACCGCGGCGCGATGGCCGCGCTGAACTTCTACGCCGACCCTCCGCACGCGTTCACCGACGAATCAGCGGAGATCGGCGGCATTTTCGCCACCCACATCGCGCTGGCGTGGTCGATGCTGCGCCGGCAAGACCAGTTCCGCAGCGCCCTGGCGTCCCGGGACATCATCGGTCAGGCCAAGGGCGTGGTCATGGAACGCTACAACCTCGATGCCGTCGAAGCGTTCCAGCTCCTCGCCCGCCTATCGCAACAATCGAACATCAAGCTGCTCGACATCGCGAAAGCACTGATCGACAGCGATCATCCGCTCAAGCATCGCCGGCACTGACGGGTGCGGCCGAGTTCTCCTCAGCGCATGGGCACCGGCGCGGGCCGGCGCTCGGTGATCAGCCGCTCGCCGAGGTCGTAGTCGTCGTCGGCGTTGTGGGTGAGGACGCCGACCACGGCGTTGCCGGCCTCGTACCAGACGGTGAAGCCGTCGGGATGGTCGATCATCCGGCAGCGCTCGTAGCCGTCGCCCCAGGCATGGTACTTCACTGTCGCGTCGCCGATCGAGGTCCAAAATCCCGGCACCCCATCCCATCTCGTGCGCCGGCCCGCCGCCGAGGCGCCGGCGATGGCGCCTTGTTCGGCCGCGTCCTGCCAGTGCTCGATGGCCAGATGGCGTCCGGCGACTTCGTGTTTCGCCAGCGCGACGTCACCGGCGGCATACACGCCGGGAGCCGCGGTCGCCATGTCGGAGCCGACGACGACCCGGGAGTCGCGCACCCGCAGCCCGGCCTCGGCGGCCACGCCGCTCTGCGGCGCCACACCGGTCGCCGCAAGCACCAGGTCGCAGTCGATGGTGACGCCGTCGTCAAGCCGCACCCCGGCCTCGGTGATCTCTTCGACGGCCACCGCGCCGACGTGGCGGGCGCCCGCCGCGGCCACCAGATCCCGCAGCCGACCGGCGGCCTCGCGGCCTAGCCGCCTTTCCTGTGGAAGCTGTTCCGGGGCAACCAAAGTCGCCGGGACGCCGCGCAGCGCCAAAGACGCGGCGGCCTCGCAGCCAATGAACCCCGAGCCGATCACCACGGCGGAGTCGGCGGCGCCGGCCGCCTCGCGGAGCGCGGCGGCATCGGCCAGCGAACGTAGCTGCAGGGCCCGTCCGCCGCCGGGAAACGGCGGTGGCACGGGTGCGGCGCCGCAGGCCAAGATCAAGCTGCCGAACGAATATCGCTCATCGCCAACGTACACGGCGCGCTCGGTGAGGCTCACCCGATCGACCGCCGCACCGTTGACGAGTTCGATCGCCCGCTCGTCGAACCACCGCGCGGGATGCAGGGCGACGTCATCGGTGCTGCCGCGCAGGTACTCCTTGCTCAGCGGCGGTCGGGCATAAGGCAGGTCGACGTCGGCGCTGAGAATCCGCACCGGCGCGTCGGCGTCGTACGCGCGGAACGACTCCGCGGCCGCCACCCCGGCCGGCCCGCTGCCGACAATGATCACTCCGCGCTCGCTCACCACAGTGTGATACCCGTACTCGGCGCGCTCGACACCGCGGGCATCCGGCGGTCGGCGTTTTAACCAACGCCAGGCGGGTATGTGCGGTGCACATGAAGGCTGTCACTTGGCACGGCAAGCGGGACGTGCGCGTGGAGTCGGTGCCCGACCCGAAGATCGAAGAGCCATCCGATGCCATCATCGAAGTCACCTCGACCAACATCTGCGGGTCCGACCTGCACCTGTATGAAGTCCTCGGCGCGTTCATGAAGCCCGGCGACATTCTCGGTCACGAACCCATGGGAATCGTCCGCGAAGTCGGTCCGGAGACGGGTGAGCTGCGGGTCGGCGACCGAGTCGTCATCCCGTTTCAAATCTCTTGTGGCAGTTGCTACATGTGCGACAAGCAGCTGTACACCCAGTGCGAAACCACCCAAGTGCGTGCGCAGGGCACCGGCGCGGCGCTGTTCGGCTATTCGGAGCTGTACGGCGAAATCCCCGGCGGTCAGGCGCAGCTGCTGCGCGTCCCGCAGGCGCAGTTCACCCACATCAAAGTCCCTGAGGGACCGCCGGATTCGCGCTTCGTCTATCTGTCGGACGTGCTGCCGACCGCGTGGCAAGCGGTCGCCTATGCCGACATCCCCGACGGTGGCACGGTCACCGTGCTCGGCCTGGGCCCGATCGGGGACATGGCCGCGCGCATCGCCGACCATCTCGGCTACCGGGTGATCGCGGTCGACCTGGTGCCCGAACGGCTGGGCCGCGCCGCGCAGCGCGGCATCCACACCATCGATTTGGGGCGGCTCGACACCCCACTGGGCGATGCGGTCCGCGACCTCACGCAGGGACGGGGCAGCGACTCGGTGATCGACGCGGTGGGCATGGAGGCGCACGGTTCGCCGACCGCGCGGCTGGCCCAGCAGGCCACCGCGGTGTTGCCCGATGCGGTTGCCAAGCGGCTGATGCAAACCGCCGGCGTGGACCGGCTGAACGCCCTGTACTCGGCCATCGACATCGTGCGGCGCGGCGGCACCATCTCGTTGATCGGCGTGTACGGCGGGGCGGCCGACCCGCTGCCGATGCTCACCCTTTTCGACAAGCAAGTGACCCTGCGGATGGGTCAGGCCAACGTCAAGAGGTGGGTCGGTGACATCATGGGGCTGCTCACCGACGACGACCCGCTCGGGGTCGACACCTTCGCCACGCATGTGCTGCCCCTCGACGAGGCCCCGCACGGCTACGAGATCTTCCAGAAAAAGCGGGACGGCGCGGTGAAGGTGATGCTCAAGCCGTGACCGGCGACAAAGCCGCCTCGGGCGACAAAGTCCTGTGACGCAAAGCATTTCCACCTACCGCGGGCAGCGTCATCCCGCAGCGTAGAGGGCCCGCGGTTTGACGGCTGCGTCGCTAGGGTATTGAATGCGCCATGACCACCGCCGAAGCCCCCGCTCCGACGCCCACCGGTGAGGTGTGGCCGGGGCGGGCCTATCCCCTGGGCGCGACGTATGACGGTGCGGGCTCCAACTTTGCCGTGTTCAGCGAGGTAGCCGAGCGCGTGGAGTTGTGCCTGTTCGACGCCGACGGGGCCGAGAGCCGGGTCACGCTACCCGAGGTCGACGGATTCGTCTGGCACGCGTACATTCCGGGCATCGAACCGGGCCAGCGCTACGGCTACCGTGTGCACGGCCCCCACGAGCCCCAGGCGGGGCTGCGGTGCAACCCGAATAAGCTTCTGGTGGACCCGTATTCGAAAGCTATCGACGGCAATTTCGAGTGGAACCAGTCGCTGTTCGGCTACAACTTCGGCGACCCCGACAGCCGCAACGACGAGGACTCCACGGCGAGCATGCCCAAGTCGGTGGTGATCAGCCCCTACTTCGACTGGGGCAACGACCGGCCGCCGGACCACCACTACGCCGACACGGTGGTGTACGAGGCGCACGTCAAGGGCCTGACGCAGACGCACCCGGACATTCCCGAGCAGATGCGTGGCACGTACGCCGCGGTGGCGCACCCTGTGATCATCGAGCACCTGCAAAGCATCGGTGTCACCGCGATCGAGCTGATGCCGGTGCACCACTTCGCCAACGACTCCAACCTGATCGACAAGGGGCTCTCGAATTACTGGGGCTACAACACGATTGCGTTCTTTGCGCCCGACCCGAAATACTCCAGCGCCTCGTCGGCGGGCGGGCAGGTGCAGGAGTTCAAGGCGATGGTGCGGGCCCTGCACGAGGCCGGCATCGAGGTCATCCTCGACGTGGTCTACAACCACACCGCGGAGGGCAACCACCTGGGCCCGACGCTGTCGATGCGCGGTATCGACAACGCCGCGTACTACCGGCTCGTCGACGACGACAAGCGCTACTACATGGACTACACCGGCACCGGCAACAGCCTCAACGTCGGGCATCCGCACGCGCTGCAGCTGATCATGGACTCGCTGCGCTATTGGGTGCTCGAGATGCACGTCGACGGCTTCCGGTTCGACCTGGCCTCGACGCTGGCCCGCGAGTTCTACGACGTGGACCGCCTGGCGACGTTTTTCGAACTCGTGCAACAGGATCCGACGGTGAGCCAGGTCAAGCTCATCGCCGAACCGTGGGACGTCGGCCCGGGTGGCTACCAGGTGGGCAATTTCCCGCCGCAGTGGACCGAGTGGAACGGCAAGTACCGCGACGCGGTGCGGGACTTCTGGCGCGGGGAGCCCGCCACCCTCGACGAGTTCGCCTACCGGCTATCCGGATCGGCCGATCTCTACGAGCACACCGCGCGCCGCCCGGTGGCCTCGATCAACTTCGTCACCGCCCACGACGGATTCACGCTGCGCGACCTGGTCTCCTACAACGAGAAGCACAACGAGGCCAACGGCGAGGACAACAACGACGGCGAAAGCCACAACCGGTCCTGGAATTGCGGCGCCGAGGGCCCGACCGACGACGCGCAAGTCACCGCGCTGCGCGCCCGCCAGAAGCGCAACTTCCTCACCACTTTGCTGCTGTCCCAGGGTGTGCCGATGATCTGCCACGGCGACGAACTCGGTCGCACCCAGCACGGCAATAACAACGGCTATTGCCAGGACAACGAGCTCACCTGGATCGACTGGGCCAGCGCCGACGCCGGTCTGCTGGAATTCACCCGCGCGGTGTCGGCGCTGCGCGCGGAGCACCCGGTGTTCCGCAGGCGCCGGTTCTTTTCCGGCAAGCCGCTGGGCCGCCGCGGCCAGGACGGGCTGCCCGACATCGCCTGGCTCACCCCCGACGGTACGGAGATGACCGAGGAGGACTGGGGCGCGAGTTTCGCGAAATACGTCGCGGTGTACCTCAACGGTCACGGAATTCTCGGACGCGATGCCCGGGGCCAGCGTGTTCTCGACGACTCGTTCGTGTTGTGCTTCAACGCCCACTACGAGCCCATCGAGTTCACCTTGCCCCCAAAGGAATTCGGCGCTGCGTGGCGTATCGCGGTGCACACCGGGTCCGAAGCGCAGGAGGCGGCCAACGAGCTGCCCGCGGCGGCCACGCTCACCGTGGACGCCCACACCGCCGTGGTGCTCCAAGGCCTGCCCGCCGACGGGCGCGGATGACCGCTTGCTGCGGCTGGGTCTGCTGTTCTGCAATATCGCCTGCGTAATTCGCGCACAATATTCGCTGTCGAGGCCGATTTTCCTGGGGCTCGGCCTGGGCGAGCAAGCGGGATGGACCTTCTCGATCCTGTTGGGCACCGCAATCGTCGGGGCGGTCACCTTCTTTTTCACCCAGCGCGAGCGGAAACTGCTGATCGAGAAGGAGCTACTCGGCAGGGAACGCGCCGACGCCGAGGCGCGCTATCGCATCCTCGCCGACAACGCGGTAGACATCGTCGTTCACCGCCGCGGTGGCGAGGTGGCATGGATCTCGCCGTCCGTGCAGGCCGCCCTCGGGGCGCCGCCCGCGCGGTGGATCGGCTCCGACTTCCGGCGCCACATCCACCCGGACGACTTCGAGACCGTCGCAACCGCGTTGCGCAGGATCGCCCGCGGCGACTCGGTCCTCCAGCGATTCCGGGGCCGCTCCATCGACGGCACGTACCACTGGATCGATGGCCACGGCAAGGCCTACGTCGACGGCGAGGGCAACACCGATGGGCTCATCGCGGCGCTGCGCATCGTCGACGACCGGGTCGAGGCGGAACAGCAACTGGAACGGCTGGCGCGGTTCGACACCCTCACCGGGCTGGCAAACCGCGCCGAGGCGATGGGCCGCCTGGAGTCCGCGGTGGAGCGGCCGGGACCCCCCGGAACGTACGTCGGCGTCCTGTTCTGCGACGTCGACCACTTCAAAGACATCAACGACACGTGGGGACACGCCGTCGGCGACCTGGTGCTCACCACCCTGGCAACCCGAATCCGCGAATGCGTCCGGCACGGGGACACGGTGGGCCGGACCGGGGGTGACGAGATGCTCGTCCTGCTGCCCGGCATCCACCACATCGACGAGATCGCCCAGATCGCCGAGAAGATCCGCCGTCATGCCGCCGAACCGATCGACGTATCCGGCAACGCGCTGCGCGCGACCCTGAGCATCGGCGCCACGATTGCCCTGCCCGGCGAGTCCGTTTCCTCGATCACGGCCCGCGCGGATGCGGCCATGTACCAGGCCAAGTTGGGCGACAGGAACGCCGTCGTCCGTATCTAGGCAAGCGTCACACCGCGATCCGGTAGGTTGCACGCGAGGGCGTGGCTCGTTACAGGAGAGGGCAAATATGTCAAGGACAGTCGTGGTGGGCGCCTCCAGTGGCCTCGGGCGCTGCATCGGTGTCGGTCTTGGGCAACGCGGCGATCAGGTCGCGCTGCTGGCCCGGCGTCGGCAGCGCATCGAGGCTGCGGCGCAGGACGCCGGCCCGGGCGCGGTGGCCATCGAATGCGATGTCACCGACGAGGCGTCGTGCCGATCGGCGATCGACGCCGCCGTTGCCGCGCTCGGGGGCATCGACAACCTCATCTACACCCCGGCCGTCGGGCCACTGGTCCGCATGGTCGACACCGACGCCGAAACGTGGCGGCGCATCTTCGACACCAACGTCATCGGCGCGGCGCTGGTGACCGCCGCCGCGGTGCCGCACCTGACGGCCGCCGCGGGCAAGGCGGTCTACCTCTCCTCCGACGCCGGCACGTTCGGGCCGCCCTGGCCGGGCCTGGGAGCGTACGGCGTCAGCAAGGCGGCCCTGGAGCGGCTAGTGGAGGCATGGCGGGCCGAACACCCCGACATCGGCTTCACCAACCTCATCGTCGGGGAGTGCGCCGGCGGCGAGGGCGACGCGGCGACGGGGATGAACGTCGGCTGGGACATGGACCTGGCCATGAAGGCCGTACCGCTGTGGTCGTCCCGCGGCTGCATGCCCGGCAAGTTGATGCCGGTCGAGGACCTGATCGACGTGGTGCACACGATCCTGCGCACGGACGCCGCGACGTCCATGCCGCTGGTGGTGGCCCGGGGCGCCCCCGCCGCCGCCGCGGCGTTCGCCGACTCGGCACAGTCCTAGCGGCCCAGTTTCTCGCGGACCAAGTCGGTGAGAAAGCGTGCGCCGGATACGGGCCGGAAGGCGCGGGCCGCGCCGGTGAGCGCGTCGCGGGCGGCCGCGGGCAGCTCGATGTCGGCGGCGGCGACGTTGAACTCGAGCTGTTCGACGCTGGACGCGCCGGGAATGGCGACGACGCCGGGCAGGCTGATCAGCCAGGCCAGCGCCACCTGAGCCGGCTTGGCGTCGACGTGCACCGGCCACATCGCGCAACGTCTGCAGCAGCGGCTCGATCCGGCGCAGGTTCTCGGTGCCGAACAGCGGGTTGACGGCGCGAACCCCGCCGGGCCGATTGTCCAGGCCGTATTTGCCGCCCAGCAGCCCCTGCGCCAGCGGGCTGTAGGCGATCACGATGCGGTTCTCGCGCTCGGCGAAGGGCACCATGTCCTCCAGCGCGCCGGCGTGGGCGAGCGAGAAATGTACCTGGTTGCTGATCACCGGCCGGCCGAGCGCGGCGTCGGCCTTCCGCCAGCGCGCCAGCGAGTAGTTGGACACGCCGGCGGCGCCGATCTTGCCGCTGTCCAGCAGGTCGCGCATGCCCGGCATGATCACCGAGTCGGGGACCACCGGGTTGGGCTGGTGGATCTGGTAAAGCGGGATGCGGTCGATCCCCAGCCGCCGCGCGCTGGCGCGCTCACGCTGCTTGATCACCGGGGGAAACGGCGCGACCGGCATGATCTTGCTGGCCACCGCGACCTCGGCGCGCTCGTCGCCCAGCGCCTCGCCCAGGATCCGCTCGCTCTTGCCCAGCCCGTATACCTCGGCGGTATCGAACAGGGTCACGCCCAGGGCCCGGGCCCGGTGCACGATGTCGCGGGCGGCGCCGGAGGCGTAACCCTCGCCGTAGCCCCACTCCCGTGACCCGAATTGCCAGGTGCCCAGGCCGATCCGGCTGACCCGTCCGACTCCGTCGACGTCGAGATATTTCATTCCGCCCACCCTACTGATGGGCCGGCGCGCTCAGGCGGGGATCTTGCCGAGGATGTACTTGGCGATGCTCACCGCGGCCAGCCGGGGGCGCTCACCGTCGGTGGTGCCGCTGCACGACACGGACAGGTCGATGACCACGTTGGCCCTGGTCGCGATCGCGCGGGCCGAGCGCATCTGCACTCCCTTGGGCGTCAGGTCCAGGGTGCTGACGCCGTTGCCGGCATCGGCGGGAGCGCCCACCGCGAAGACGACCGGCCGCCCGCCGGGCATCGTGACGGTCACGGTGGTCCCGCCGCATTGGCGCCACCCGGACAGCAGCTTCGCCAGTTGCGACTGGGCCGTGGCCGGATCACCGAATGCCGCGACCGCTTCGATGACCTGGGTCGACTTCAGGAAGCTGCGCGTGTCGGAGAACTCCGCCGCGCGGTAGCCGGAAAGGGGCTCGACGCTGTAGACATCCGGGGCGCCGGGGGTAACGCTGCCCCAACACTCCGTGCGGTCAATGGTGCCCTCCTTGAAGGACGCGTCGGGGTGGTCCCAGGTCGTGCCGGCCTCCAGGTTCTGATCCGCCGTGATGTTCTTGAGGGCGTCGGCGCCCGGCAACAGCGCGGCGATCGCCTCCGGCGCGACGGTGGCCGCCGGCGACGTCGTGGTCGTGGTGGTCGCGGGCGCCGCGGTCTGCCGGGACGTGGAGGCGGTCAGCGTCGCCCATCCGGTCAGGGCGACCACGGTCAGCGGCGATGACCACATACGACAGGGCCAGTCCGGTCAGGGCGCGGTCGCGGCCCGGCTCGCCGGTGCGCCGGATTTGCGCCAGCCCCAGGTGCCCGAGGATCGCGCCCGCGGGCGCGAAGACGAACGCGAACACCAGCGACAGCGTCGCCAAGGTGTTGACCGGCGGGCGCTGCGGCGGTGCGGGCGGGGGCGTGAAGACCGGTGGCGGCGTCATCGCGGGGTCGGCGGGCGGGACGCGGCCCAGCGGATCGTAGGTGAACGGGTTGTATCCGTAGGGATCTTGAGGGTTGGTCACGCCAGCGCCCTCCTCGCCACCGGGTCCTGTCCGCGAATGTAGTCCACGCCGGCCGGCGCCGGGCCGAGGTCGTCACACGTGCGGTTTGGCAATGCTGACCACATAGGGGGCGTCGGCCAGGGTCAGATACACCCGCTGCGGCCCCATGGCGATGCCCGAGACGCGCGCCGATAAAGCGTCGGGAGGCAGAGCCGACCGGTAGTCGATGACGCGGATCACCGGGATCTTCCGTTCCGGGAATCCGGTGAAGCTCTCCGTGCCCAGCACCACCATCTCGTGTTCGGTGGCGGCGTAGATCCGGGTGTCGTCGGTGCCCAGGGCGCGGATCGGTGCCGGCAGCCGGGCGCTGGCCAGCACCGTCAATCCGCTTCCGCCGCGGCCCGCGTCGACGGCGTAGAGCACATTGTCGTCGTGGCCGGCCACGTAGCTGCGGGTCACCACGGTGCCGTCGCCCGCCGAGACCGCGACGTCCATGCTCAGCGAGCCGCGCTCCGCGGGGGGCGACGACGGGCCCTTGTAGTGACGGATCCCGGACGCCCCATAGGCGTGGTATTGGATTTCGCGGCCGCGGTTGGCCCCGTCGATGGTGTCGGCGGGGTCACCGGAGAGCCCGGCGGTGGGCAGTTTGCGGAAGCCGTACTGATCGACCGGTGTCACCGACCTCCCGTCCGCGGACAGCGCGAGCAGCACCGGCAGCGCCGCGTCTTCGCTGAGGTAGGCCGGTGCCGGGCCGGCGTCGAAATCGGCGACCTGGCGCAGGCTGTCCAGGTCGACCACGGCGACCCGGCCGCGCCCGGGCTGCGGCACGAACACGACCCGATCGTCTTTGCGGCTGATCTGCAGGTTGCGTCCGGTCGCCAGGGGCGCCGACAACCGCGTCTTGGCATCGTCGCGGTGGGTCCCGGGGCTGACCTCGGCCAGCCGCTGGTCGTCGGTGAGCGCGACCAGCGTGTGCATCCGATAGGACCACACGGGTTGGTGCAGCGCCGCACCGACTGGCCACACCAGGACGGCGGGCGCGCTTTCCAGCGACGCTCCCGGCGCCGCACAGCCGGCCGCCACGATGACCGCCTGGACGAGCGTGCCGACCGCCCCCAGGCGCCGCAGCGGCCGCGTCCACCGGCCGGCGCAAGCGGGCACGATCGCTCACCCCTTTCACCGGTTTTACGAGGAGATACCCGATGCCGGCCCGACCACACCTGCCGGTTCGTGCGGCCGCCGCACCTCGTTTGGTGGCCGGGGGAGCCGGGTAGCCCGATGGGCAGCGCGCCACAGCCCGGCGCGCGGAAACCAGGACAATCCATGACTAGATGGGAGGACCACGATGGCTTCGACCGCCATGACGTCGCCCACCGATGTGGTCGACTTTCTCGTGAACCAGCACGAGCAGATCAAGTCCCTGTTCGCCGAGACGTTGTCGGCGTCCGGAAAGGCACGCGAAAAGGCCTTCGTCGAACTGCGGCGGCTGCTCGCCGTCCACGAGACGGCCGAAGAGGAGATCGTCCATCCGCGGGCCAAGCGGAAGATCTCCGACGGCGCCGTGGTGGTCGACGAGCGATTGCACGAAGAACACGAGGCCAAGACGGTCCTGCAGAAACTGGAAAAGCTTGACGTCGACAGCGAGGAGTTCACCCGCCAGTTGACCGAGCTGCGCGACGCGGTCGTCGAGCACGCCACCCAGGAGGAGCGGGACGAGTTTTCCAAGCTGGGCCAGGAACTGAGCGGCGACGAGCTGGAAAGAATGGGCCGCGCCGCCGCGCTCGCCCAGGCAATCGCGCCGACCCGGCCGCACGCCGGCGTCGAATCGCAGGCGGCCAACCTGGTGGCAGGCCCGTTCGCGGCGATGATCGACCGAGCCCGCGACGCCATCGTCGGCAAGGGCTAGCGCGGCCGCGGCGGGCGCTGTGGTGACCGCAGCCAAGGCGACCGGCGCCGACCGCTACCTACCCGAGGATCGCGGGCTCGACGCGCTGATCGCGGCGGCCCGGCGCTGCCGCGGTTGCCCGCTCTTCGAGAACGCCACCCAGACGGTGTTCGGGCGCGGGCCGGCCGGAGCGCCGATCATGCTGGTGGGCGAGCAGCCGGGGGACCGGGAGGACCGCGCGGGTGAGCCGTTCGTCGGCCCCGCCGGACGGCTGCTCGCCCGCGCGCTCGACGAGGCTGGCATCGATCCGCGGCTGCGCTACGAGACCAACGCGGTCAAGCACTTCAAGTTCACCCGCGAGGGCGGCAAAAGGCGGATCCATCAGAAACCCAGCCGCACCGAAGTCGTCGCATGCCGGCCCTGGCTCATCGCCGAGATCGAGGCGGTGCGGCCGCGGGTGATCGTGTGCCTGGGTGCGACCGCCGCACAATCCTTGCTGGGAGCGGCCTTTCGGGTGTCCATGCAGCGCGGGCAGGCCCTGCCGCTGCCCTCGTCGGCCGGCGTGGACCTCACGCCCCGGCCGATCGTGGTGGCCACGGTGCATCCGTCGGCGATACTGCGCGACCGCAGCGACCGACACGACGAGGCCTACCGATTGTTCGTCGATGACCTGCGCGCCGCGCATTCCGGGCTCGCCGCTTAGCTCATCGTGCTTAGCCCGCTTGTAAGGCGGCCGCCAGGACCTGGGCGAAATGCAGGGGCCGGAAACTGGATTCGAGTTCGGTGATCTGGGTGCGGCAACTGAATCCGTCCGCCAGCATCAGCGTATCGGGACCGGCGGCGCGCAGCGCCGGCATCAGTTTGTCTTCGGCGCAGGCGACAGACACCTCGTGGTGACCCTTCTCGAAGCCGAAATTGCCTGCCAAGCCGCAACATCCGGCGTCGAGAACTTCGGCTTCCACCCCGGCGTCGGCGAGCAGCTTGCGCTCGTGCGTGTAGCCCAGGACCGCATGCTGATGGCAATGCTGTTGCACGACCGCGCTTGCGGTGGCCTGGGGCGGTCGCCAATCGGGCGCCTCATTCGCCAAAAGCTCGCCCAGGGTGTAGGTCTGGTCGGCCAGCCGGTGCGCGTCCTGGTCACCGTGGAGTAGCTCGGGCAGATCGGCCCGGAACACCGCCGCGCAACTCGGCTCCAGCACCACCACCGGGGTGCCGGCCCTCAGCGCGGGACCCAGGGTTCTAAGGGTGCGCCGCAGAACGCTTTTGGCGGTGCGTAGCTGGCCGGTGGAGATCCAGGTCAGGCCGCAGCACACCGTTCGGCGCGGGACCTCGACGGCAAACCCGGCCGACTCGAGCACGGCGACGGCGGCCTTGCCGATCTCGGGCTGGAAATTGTTGACGAAGCTGTCCGGCCAGAGCACCACCCGCCCCCGCGACGGCGCGGCGGCACCGGCGGGGCGGCGGGAAAACCAGCTGGTGAACCTGTGGTCGGCGAACTGCGGCAACTCGCGCTGAACGTCGATGCCGCCGGCCTTTTTGACCAGGGTCGACAATCCGGGCGTGCGCGTCACCGTGTTGATCGCCCGCGGCGCGACCGCGGCCAGCCGGGCCCAGAGCGGGATCCAGCCCATCGAGTAGTGCGCCATCGGCCGGAAACGACCCCGGTAGTGATGAAACAGGAACTCGGCCTTGTAGGTCGCCATGTCGACGTTGACCGGACAGTCGCTGCGGCAACCCTTGCAGGCCAGGCAGAGATCCAAGGCATCGTGGACGGCGGTGGATTGCCAGCCGTCGGTGATGACGTCACCCTGCACCATCTCGAACAGCAGCCGCGCCCGCCCCCGGGTCGAGTGTTCCTCCTCCTGGGTGGCGCGGTAGCTGGGGCACATCACGCCCGATTCGTCCCCGCGGCACTTGCCCACCCCCACGCAACGGTGGGCCGCCCGCGAGAACCGGTGCTCGTCGTGCGGGTAAGCGAACATGGTGGCGGGCTCGGCCGGACGGTAATCCACTCCCTGGCGCAGATTTTCGTCGAGCTTGTAGGGATGCACCACCTTGCCGGGATTCATCCGGTTCCGCGGGTCCAACAGCGCCTTGGCCCGCTCGAAGGCCCCGACGATGCGCTCGCCGAACATGATGGGAAGCAATTCCCCGCGCGACTGCCCGTCGCCGTGCTCGCCGGACAGCGAGCCGCCGTAGTTCACCACCAACCGCGCGGATTCCTCGGCGAACTCGCGGTATTTGGCGATTCCCTCCGCGGTCCACAGCACGAACGGAATCCGGGTGTGCACGCAGCCCTGGCCGAAATGCCCGTAGAGCGAGGCGGTTCCGTAGTCGTAGCGGTCCAGCAGCTTGCGGAAGTCGCGCAGGTAGTCGCCCAGCCGGTCCGGCGGTACCGCGGCATCTTCCCATCCCTCATGGGTTTCCGGGCCGTCGGGCGGATACGCGGTGGCGCCCAGCCCGGCCTCGCGCGCGGCCCAGACCTCTTTTTTGCGCTTGGGGTCATCCAGCACCGTGGTGCCGGTGCACTTTTGCCGCAGAGCGTCGATCATCGACTTGGCCTTGCGGTCGGCTTCCTCCTGGCTGTCACCGTCCAGCTGGACCATCAGCCAGGCCGTGCCGTCCGGCAGCTGGCGCAAGGCCTTTTCGGCCAGCCGCCGCGAATGCTCGAGCGCCACCAGGCGGTGATCCAGGCCCTCCAGCGCCGCGGGTCGGTGCTCGAGGACCTCGGGCACCGCGTCCGCGGCCACGAAGATGTCGTCGAAGCCCAACACCGCCAGCGCGCTGGCCGCGGGCACCCGCACCAGCGACAGTTCCGCCCGCAGCACCGTGACCAGCGTGCTCTCCGAACCGACCAACGCCTTGGCCAGATGAAAGTCGTTCTCCGGCAACAGCGAATCGAGGTTATAGCCGGAGACGCGCCTCGGGATGTCGGGATAGGTCGAGCGGATGTCGTCGGCGTAGCGTTCGGCCAGGTCCTTCAGCCCGCGGTAGATCTCGGCGCGCCGACCGCCCGCCTCGACGACGCGGGCGAACTCCTCGTCGTCGGTCTGGCCGACCCACATCCGCACCCCGTCGTAGGTGAGCACCTCGAGCCGGCGCACCGAGTCGACCATCTTGCCGTACGCCTGGGCCGTCGACCCGCACGAGTTGTTGCCGATCATCCCGCCGATCGTGCAGCTGACGTGAGTGGACGGCTTGGGGCCCACCATCCAGCCGGACGCGGCCAGTTGGTCGTTGAGCGCGTCCAGCTTGATGCCCGGCTGCACCACGGCCACACCGGCTTCGGTGTCTTCAGTGTCCAAGGACTCGATCCGCGTGCAGTACTTGCTCCAGTCGATGACCACCCCCGCGTTACAGCACTGCCCGGCCAGGCTGGTGCCGCCGCCGCGGGACAACACCGGCACGTCGTGGCGGCGGCACACGCCGATGGCGTCGGCCGCGGCCTCCGGGGTGCGCGGCACCACCACGCCGATGGGGACCTGCCGGTAGTTGGACGCGTCGGTGGAGTAGGTCGCGCGCGAGCCGGGATCGAATCGGACCTCGCCGTCCACGCTGTCGCGCAGGTCTGCGGCCAGCGCCTCGTACAACGTCGGTGTCCGGTCCGGCCCCTTGACGGTCATGCCCACTCCTCGTCGAGATCTCAGCTGGTTGTCGCTGGTTGTCCATGTGACCGCCACGAGGCGGCGGAAGACCCGGCGTCAGAGCTCGCCGGTCAATGTTTCTTGTGTGGCATGAACTCCTGCGCCTTGGTCTTCAGGCCCACCTTGACGAAGCCCACCCGGTCCTCGTCGCCGGACAGCACCGCGGTGGTGGCCGCCTTGAACTGATCCCAGGTGGCGTGCGGCGGAATCGGTGGCATGTCGGGATCGGTGTAGACGTCCAGCACGGTGGGACGGTCGGCCGACAGCGCGTTGCGCCAGGCGTCCGCGAGTTCCTCGGGGTCCTTGATGGCCAACGCGTTAAGGCCCAGCCCGGCCGCGAACGCCGCGAAGTCGACATCGGGAAGGTTTTGCGACTCCGCGAATTTCGGTGCGCCGGCCATGGCACGCATCTCCCAGGTGACCTGGTTCAGGTCGTTGTTGTGCAGGATCGCCACGATCAGGCGGGGATCGTCCCACTCCTGCCAGTACCGCTTGACCGTGATGAGCTCGGCCATGCCGTTCATCTGCATGGCGCCGTCGCCGGCGAACGCGATGACCGGCCGGTCCGGATGTGCGAACTTGGCGCCGATCGCGTAAGGCACACCCGGGCCCATCGTGGCGAGGTTCCCCGACAGCGATCCGCGCATGTTGCCGCGGAACTTCAGTTGGCGTGCGTACCAGTTGGCCGATGAACCGGAATCGGCCGTGACGATGGCATTGTCGGGCAGCTGCGGGGACAACTCGGAGAACAACCGCATCGGGTTGATCGGATCGGCGCTGACCTTCGCCTCCATCTCCATGGTTTCCCACCAGCGGGCCACGGTGGACTCGATGGTCTCGCGCCACTCGCGGTCCTCCTTGCGGCGCAGGTGGGGAATCAGGGCCCGCAGCGCGGCCTTGGCATCGGAAACCACATTCACCTCGTAGGGGTAACGCATGCCGATGAACCGGCCGTCGATGTCGATCTGCACCGCCCGGGCTTGCCCGAACTCGGGCATGAACTGCGTGTAGGGGAAGCTGGACCCCACCGTGAGCAGGGTGTCGCAGTCCCGCATCAGCTCATAGCTGGGCCGGGTGCCCAGCAGCCCGATCGAGCCGGTGACCCAGGGCAATTCGTCGGAAAGCACGTCCTTACCCAACAGCGCCTTGGCCGCGCCGGCGCCGAGCAGATCGGCGACCTCGATGAGCTCATCGCGAGCCCCGGTAGCGCCGGACCCCACCAGCATGGCGACCTTCTTGCCGTCGTTGAGCACCTGGGCCGCGCGCTTGATGGCGGCGTCGTCGGGGTCGACCGTCGGCCACTCGATGCCCAAGCTGGAGGGCACCATCTTGAACGCGTGGGTGGGGGGCGAATACTCCAGCTCTTGCACATCGGACGGGATGATCAAGGCCGTCGGGGCACGCTGGGTCATCGCCACCCGGATGGCCCGGTCCAGTACGTTGGGCAATTGCTCGGGCACGGTGACCATTTGGACGTAGTCGCTGGCGACGTCCTTGAACAAGGTCAGCAGGTCGACCTCTTGCTGGTAGGACCCGCCCATGGCGCTGCGGTTGGTTTGACCGACGATCGCCACCACCGGGACGTGGTCCAGTTTGGCGTCATAGAGGCCGTTGAGCAGATGGATCGCGCCCGGACCCGAGGTGGCCATGCACACCCCGACCCGCCCGGTGAACTTGGCGTAGCCCACCGCTTCGAAGGCGCTCATCTCCTCGTGGCGGGACTGAATGAACTCGGGCTTGTTGTCCGCGCGCCCGAATGCGGCGAGGATCCCGTTGATCCCATCACCCGGAAAGGCGAACACGTGCTCAACGTCCCATGCCCGCAAACGCTCCAGCAGAAAGTCTGCGACGTCTTGTTTGGACATTAATTTCCTCCTAGACAGCCGGTTCGGGTGATGTTGAAAGGGCGCCAGCCCGTTCGCTACGTCCGACGGCCGGTCGCTGGGCCGTGGCGGGGCGAACTTTGCTGCTGTGCTTGCCGCCCGGGAACTCGACGTCACGGCCGGCGGCCGTCGGTCGTTTCTCCCCGCGGGCAATCAGGCCGACGTGTGCAATCAGGCCCGCGTGGGCGGCTTTAGCGCTTCCCACACGCCCTGGATTACCCGAAATCTCCACCGTTATTCCTCGGTCTGTTCAGGGGTCTGTTCAGGCGCTTTTGAGCAGCGTGGAAGTGCCCTTGGCGGCTCGTCGGATCAGCAGGCGCGTTGCCTTGTCCAGGATTTCCTGGGCCGCGTCCGGCTCACCGGCGCGTTCGGCCCGACGCGTCGCCGCGGCGATGGTCATGCCCCGCTCGTAACCGGTGACCACGCGGGGGTCCACATACGATCCGCGGGCCACCGCCGGGGTATTGCCGAGCTCCGCCGCGACCTCTCGCATTACCGCCGCCTCGACGCGCTTGGCCACGCGCCGCGACACGGGCGGGTCGGCCGCGGCGAAGGCCGCGGCGGCCAATACCGTCCCATGCCAGGTCCGCAGATCCTTGACGGTGTAGTCGTCGCCGACCAGCTCCTTGAACCGCGCGTTGAGATCGTCGGACCGGACTTCCGCCCACCCGGATGCGGTGCGGCACATCAGCAATCGGTCACAGCGGTGGGGTCGGCGCATCAGCGCACCCACCGCGCGGACCACTTCGGGGTCCTCGATTTCCACGGTGCGGCGCACGCCGCTCTTGGCGGGAAAGTCGAATTCGACCGCGTCCCGGCGGACTCGCACATGCTCGCACAACAGCGTGGCCAGCCCGTAGGACTCATGTTCCTCGGCGTACTGCTCGGAGCCGGCGCGAAAGTAGCCGCGATCCAGCAGGCGCAGCGCCAGCGCCAATACCCGTTTGCGGGTTAAACCCTTGCGCGCCAAGTCGTTAGCGATGGCCGCGCGCCATGCCGGTAACTGCGTGGACAGTTCCACGACGCGGTCGAATTTCTCTTCGGCTCGCTCCTGCTGCCACGCGGAGTGGTAGAGATACTGGCGGCGCCCGGCCGCGTCGACGCCGACCGCCTGAATGTGGCCGTTGGGATACGGCGCGATCCACACCTTCTTCCATGCCGGCGGAATCACCAGATCCTTGATGCGCTGCAAGGTTTCCGGGTCGGACAGCAGGTTTCCGTCGGGCCCGTAGTAGGCGAAGCCCTTGCCCCGGCGCTTGCGGGTGATCCCCGGCTTGTCGAGCACGCTACGACGCAGCCGCATCATCGCCCTCCAGTGTCACCGTGGCTGACTGCACAATTACCCGCTGGTTG
Organism: uncultured Actinomycetota bacterium; assembly: GCA_963800315.1. Lineage (GTDB taxonomy): Bacteria > Actinomycetota > Actinomycetes > Mycobacteriales > Mycobacteriaceae > Mycobacterium. The sequence goes on along the minus strand of CAWDAS010000012.1, from coordinate 84,112 downwards.
CGCCGTTCACACGTGGCCCACGGCCGGACGCGGAACGACCCGCCACGGCGCTGTGGCGGGTCGTGTCCGGCGGACTCTCAGCCGGCCATGAACTCCTGGTAGGCCGACTCGAGAGACGGCGGCAGGGCGGTGACATTGCACTGCCGTTCCGTGTCGCCGATCGGTGCCAGGATGCCCCGCAGGTCGTAGTACTCCTGGGGATGGGCGGTGAAATAGCTGCGCAGGTTGGACGCGGCCTCCCCACGGGGCTGGCCGTAGGCGGCCGTGACCACTTGATTGGCGCCCGGGTGCGCGGCCAGGTACTGCTGCGCCGAGCCCTCCACCGAGGAAACGGTGGCGTGCACGCCGCCCGGGCTGCAGTCGGGCACAGCGGCTGCCGACGGTGCGCCGACAATGCCCATGGCCATTCCCCCGAGCAGACAGCCGGCGGTGATGCCGGCCACCCGCCGGCACGCGACGATACTGCTGATTTTCATGATCAGTGTTGTCCTTCGAAATTTATCCGAATTGATGCTTGACCGAGGCTCCCGATCCTCGAAAACCAACGTAGCCGAAGTGAACAGCGGCAGGCGTTTCGCTGAGGGCGTACCTGCGGGCCGCCGACCGCCCGGTACGGCGATCCGAGGGGGTTTGCTCAGCGAACACCCGCATCGGCTCGCCAATTCTTTAGAAAAGCGGGCGGATTCTTATCGATTCGTGAGGTCGATCGTGACGCAACCGTGACCTGCAATGGGCGTCACACACCCGATAAATCCGGCCTGCCCACCGGGGTAACCGGTTTCCCGCCGCCGTCCCGCGCGGCACCGTCGTCCGTGCCGGCCGGTGGCAGGGTGTGCAGCCAGGTGTCGACGTCGGGGCCGACGACCACCGCGCGATCCGGAGCCAACAGCGCCCCGGTGGCGAGCGGAGCGACCGGGGGCGGCACGGCGCGCACGCGGCGGCTATCGCCTTGGCGGGCCAGCACTTTCGATGTCAGGTCGGGCAGCCGGATGGCGTCGGGACCGGTGATGGTGCGCGGCGTGTGGGTCTGCCCCAGGGCCGCCTCGACTAGCACGTCGGCGACGGTGTCGGCGGCGATGGGCTGGATCAGCCAATCCTGGACGATCACCTCGCCGTCTTCGCAGTTCACCGCGGCGGGGTCGGTGGCGGATTCGTACCACTGCGTGGACTTCACGATCGTGGTCGGCACCGGGCCGTCGAGCAGGATCTCTTTCGCCGCCCGTTTGGCTTCGTAGAAGGAGAGCCCGTCCAACACCGGGTCTTCCATGCCGGCGATCGTGGACACCACCAGTCGCTGCACTTCCTGCGCGGCGCACGCGCCCATGGTGTTGCGGGCCGCGGCGGCCAGCGTCTGGATGATGTCGGACGACCCGTCGGGGGGCCTGGGGTTGGACACGTCGATGGCGACATCGACGCCGTTGAGCGCCCGGGATAGACCGTGCCCGGTGCGCAGATCCACGCCATGCGCGCGGGAGATCTCGACGACCGCGATGTTGCGTGCCCTGAGCCTGGCAACGACCCGGGATCCGGCCGTACCGGTCGCCCCAATCACGGCGATGGTGGTCAGTGGCCTCACCCGCTTTCCGTAGTTGCCGGCTATTACTACCCAGGAAAATGTCGCCCAAACAACGAATCCGTCCGCGAGCTAAGCACTTCCACGTCGGCAACGTCGGCCCCCGCCGTGCGGCCGCCTGGCACACGCGTGATTGCGCGCACATGACACGCCGTTGAGCAGGGGCGACCGGGCCGGGTTGTGCCGGGGGCGTTTGACGGGACCGGGTGCGGGAAAGTCTTAGATGCGAACGAACGAAAGCTTGGTAACCATCGAGAGGGAGGTCGACCCATGGGAGACCAGAAGAGCGGACCACAAGAAGCGGTCGAGGGCGCCGTCGAGGGCATCAAAGGTAAGGCCAAGGAGGTCGGCGGAGCCGTCACCGGTCGCGACGACCTGGTCGAAGAGGGCCAGGCGCAGCAGGACAAGGCCGACGCCCAGCGCGACGCGGGCAAGAAGGAGGCCGAGGCCGAGTCCGCGCGGGCCGGCGCGGAGGCCGCCGAGGAACGCGAGAAGAAAAACCAGTAGGTCGACTGGGAAGGGATCCGAGAAGGGGTCCGGCCCGAGCATGGGCCGGGCCCCTTTGCGCGCTTGATGTTTCAAACCGCCGCGTCGGGTTATCCCAGGCAAACCGCCCGCTGGGTGCTAGCGTGCGGGCGGGGTAGCGAGGTGAGAGATGGGTCTGGTCGCACGGCTGTCGAATGTCGTCGCGTTTCTGCGCGCGGGCTATCCGGGCGGCGCACCCACCGTGGGTTACGCGCCGCTGTTGGCGGTGTTGCCGCGCCGGGTGTCCGAGGACGAGATCACCACCATCGCGAGGAAACTCTTTGTGCCGCAGCGTTATTCGATCGGCAGCGTGGACGTCGGGGTGGAGATCACCCGGGTCACCGACGAGCTGCCCTCCGTCAACGACGTCCAGCGTGTCCAACGCCGGATGGGCGCCATGCGCTGGGCGGGCGGCCACCACCCGTAGATCGGCTCACCCGCGGTCGAGGTCGACCACTAGGGGCCGGTGGTCGGAGATGGGCATGAGCTCGGCCTGGACGGTGCCGCCACGCAGGCTTTGATCGTCGGTGAGGATGTGGTCGAGCTGGCGGTCGGGTGTGTCGGCGGGAAAGGTTGCCGCGACGGCCAGCGCCCGCATGCCCGACCAGCGGCGCACCGTCTTCGATGTCATGTTCAGGTCCCCGGCCAGCAGCCGCGGACCCGGGAAGCCCCGCAGGTCGTGAATGAGTCGGCGCAGCTGGCGCCGGTTCCAGCCGGGCACGAAGGACAGGTGCGTGTTGGCCACCGTCAGGCCCCCCATCGGGGTGCGCAGCTGCGCGATGACCGCCGCGCGCGGCTCCTCGTCGACGATCATCACTTTATTCGGCCCCGGCAGGTACATGGGGAACCGCCCGGGAATCCGGGGCAGGCGCACTACCTGCCAACTGGCCACGGGGTATCGGGACAGCAGCGCGATGCCGTAGGCCGCGGCCCCGGGTTGCTCGTGGCCGGTGGCGGCCATCCAGGTCGCCCCGGGGGTACCGGCGATAGCGGCCACGAACCGGTGCTCCACGGCGCCCATGGCCTCGGCGGCCACCGCGGTGAGGTCGGCGCGATCGGAGCGCGGCTGCTGGAAGTCGACCTCCTGCAGGGCCAGCACGTCGGGATCGAGGCGGTGCACGCAGGCCCGTAGCCGCTGCGGGTTCACCCCGTCGCCGACGGTGCGGCCGTGCAGGATGTTGAAGGTCGCCACGCGCATCGTGCCTACCCGGCCCCCGGCACCCGTTCGCGGGCCGCCACCGACCGGCCGTCGCCCGTGTCGAACACCTCGATGACGACGTCGCGGTCTCGGTAACAGCCCAGGGCGGTCAGGCCGGGCGTCTGCGCGATGACGGCGTGGGCCGCGTCACCGGTCAGCGGGTAATCGGCCACGGTGTGGCGCCAGTGCGCGGCAACCACGGTCGCCCCCGGCTGCAGCCGCGGGCATTCGCGACGCAACACGGTGGCCAGGGTGTCGGCTTCCAGATAGTAGGCGACCTCGCTGAGCACCAGCAGATCGAAGGGCCCGGGCGGCCACGCCGCGTCCAGGGAGGAGCGGGTCAACGTCACTTGGTCTCGGCAGCCGGCCTTGCGCAGCCGAACATCGGCGCCGCGCACCGCCGCATCCGCCACATCCACCGCGGTCACGTGCTCGCAGCGCCGGGTCAGCCGCTCGGTCAGAGTGCCGATCGAGCAACCCGGCTCGAACGCGTGCCGGTAGTGGCGCCGCGGCAGCAGCGCCATGGTGATGGAGTACTTGCGCTGCTCGTACCACCGCGTCGACAGCTGCCACGGATCCTCGCTGCCCAGGTATATCCGGTCGAAGTAGGCGTCGGGTAGCCGGGAGGATAGCCGGGCGGTCACCGGAATACCACCTCGCCCACCGCCAGCAGCCGTTGCAGCACGAACGCCGGTACCACGGGCGCCGGTGCGCCCGCGTTCGGCTCGAACTGGCTTCGATAGCGTTGCGCGGCAAGGCGTTTACGATCGACCGCCCAGCCGGAGACCGGCACCGAATACGCCTGATCCCACGGCACCGCGGGGTCGGCCGGGCTGGCCCAGTGCCACATCCACACCGGGTATTCCAGCAGCACCGCACCCGTGCGCGCGCACGCCGTCGCCGCGGCGCGTCCGGCCGCCTCGTGATCGGGATGCCCGTCGCCCCGCCAGGTGGCGGCACACCACGTCCCGGGGCCGGCGGCGTCGAGGATTTCCGCGAGCAGCTGGGTCAGCCTATCCTCGTGGGCGGCCAGCTCACCGTCAGGCAAACCCAGCGAGACCGGCGGATCGACTCCTAAAATGTTTGTTGCCCTGCGCAATTCGTGTCTGCGGATGGCCTCCAAACGCCGCCGGTCCGGCAACGTCGCACCGGGGTGTGCGGCGCCGCCGTCACTGACCGATACCACCCGCACGTCGACACCGGCGGCGACCAGTTGCGCCGTGGTGGCGCCCAGGCCGAGGGTCTCGTCGTCGGGGTGGGGGGCGACGACGACCAGGCATGGGCACCCGGCGAGATCCAGTGGCGGCAGGGGGGAGCGGCCCAGGGCGGCGAGCCACAACGGCAGGGGAGTGCCGCTGTGGGTCAGCGGCTTGGCCGCGAACCGGGCGCAGTTGCCTGTCGGGACGGTCCTCACGGGCGTCTCAATGCTGTTGGCCTGCGAGCCGTCCGAGCTCGGCCAGGTCGCGCTCCGCGTGGCTTTGGCGGATATAGATGGTCAGGTCGGCGACCCGCTGGGCGTGCCGTCCGTCCTGGCATAGCGGGCCCGGCCCCAGGGCCCGGCCGGTGCGGGTGATGGACTCGTCGACGGCGTGTTCCACGACCGAGCGCACGCGGCGGGCCAGCAGTTGAGCGGTCCCGGCCCGGTCGAAGGGATCGGAATCGATCTGCATTGCCGCCGCGGCCAGGATCGCTTCACCGGCGGCCAGCGCGGCGTCCACGGCGCCAAGGTGTGCCAGTGAGTATGCATCGGCCGATTGGCTTCCGGCGCAACGGTATAGCGGGTCGGCGACCCGACGCGCACCGCCGAGCCAGCAGGCGGCCACGCCGATGGCGCCGTGCCAGAACCCGGGCCGGGCCAGATAGTCACCGGGGTCGCCCACAGCGACGGCCTGCGCATTGGTGAACTGCACCGGCCGGGTGTCGCTGCCCGCCATCCCGGCGTTCCACCAGGTGCTCGGCAACGGTTTCACGGCGGGATCGGTCACCGTGACCGCGAACAACCCCCGGCTTCCGTCGTCGAGCCGGGCGGTCACCAGCGCATGGGTGCAGAATCCGGCACCCGAGCACCACACCTTCGTGCCGCTCAGCGTGAACGCGCCGCCGCTGACCCAGGTGGCCGTCAGCACCGCGTCGGGAGCCTCGGCCGCCCACACGCCCCACAGCTGACCCGATTCGGGGGGTTTGCCGCCCAACTCGTGGAGTATCGCCACGGCATCGACGTGGGCCTCGGCGACCCGCGCCGCCACGATGTCGTCCTCGGCCAGTTGCGCCAGGCGCTGCCAGCGCTCGGCGCTACGCCCCGACGCGGGCAGTGGCAACTCGAGTCGCCCCGAGTCCAGCCAGTGCTTGACCAGCCCCGCCGTCACACGCAATCACCCGCCGCCGATCTCCCCAGTTGCCTGAGGTGATGCGCGAATCCGTGCGGCGCCCGGGCCTTCAGGCGCGCCGAGGTGATGACCGACAGCTCGGTGTCGCGGTGAATGCAGTAGCCGGCGGCCTCGAATCGCTCGACCAGGTCGACATCCTCGCCGGAGGACAGCGTGCGAAAGCCGTCGACACGCCAGTAGGCCTTGGCGCTGAACCCCATGTTGGCGCCGTGCACATGTTCGTGCCGGCCGTCCGCGGACCGGGGGTCCGCTTGATAGGACCGCAGATAGCGTTCGGCGACCCCGGCGCCGTGGTGGCGCCAATCGGTGACCCGCACCACGCCCAGGACCATGTCCGCGCCGAGCCCGAGCTGATGCACCAGCCAACCGGGGTCCACCCGGCTGTCGGCATCGGTGGTGGCGTACCAGCATTCGGCACCCTCGGGGAGCAGTGAGCGGGCGTAGCCGAAGCCGACCGCCCGCGCCGCTCCGACGTTGTGGGCGTCGACGCTGATGAAGTGCACGTCGGGCCCATACTCACCGGCGAACTCCGCGCTGCCGTCATCGCAGTCGTCGAGCACCACCACGACCGTGACCGGGATCGGCGCGCACAGGGCGGCCGTGAGCACCGCGCGCAGGCACGCCGGCAGCTTCGCCCGCTCGTTGCGGGCCGGGATCACGACGGCGGCCGCGTCATACGCGCGGCGCACGGGGGCTGACATGTCGGAGGGTTTGCCCAAATCGGCGCAAGTCAAACAGGTGTACCGGTTGGCGTCCCGGACCGCCCGGTTGCCCATCCCCCGGGCGGGGTATGGCCTAGGCACGATGACACCCACCCAGACAACCACCGGCCCGTCCGCGCACACGCCGTTGCGGGAGGCGCTGCGCGGTGCCGCGTCGGCGCTCAAGGAGAACGGGCCGCGGTTCGCACTGGCGGGCAGCTACGCGTTGTGGGCTTACGGCGCGCCCGAACCCAGCCACGATGTCGATCTCGTCGTAGCAGAGTCCGACGTGGCGACCGCCGTGGCCACCCTCACCGACGCCGGATTCGCCGTCGAGCGCCCCGCGGAGGACTGGCTGTTCAAGGCCCGCGCCGGCGACACGGTCGTCGATGTGCTGCACCGGCTCAACGGCGTGCGCGTGGAGCGGAGCACGCTGGACTGCGCCGAACAGCACGATGTGCTGGCGATCCGGATGCCGGTGCTACCGCCCACGATGGTGCTCACCCAGCAGCTGTGCGCCCTGAGCGAGCATCACTGCGACTTCGCGAAATTGCTCCCCGCCGTGCGCGCGGTCCGCGAACAGCTCGACTGGGCACGGATCAGGACGCGGACCGCGGACAACGACTACGCGGTCGCCTTCTTGGTGTTGGCCGACCGGCTCGGCCTGGCCGGCTGACGGCCTCAGTGGTTACGCAGTTTTGCGACCAGTTTGTCCTTCGTCAGGCTGGAATAGCCCGACATACCAAGTTCTTTGGCGCGTTTTTTCAATTGGGGGACGGTCCAGTCCTGGTACGATCCGGACTTACCGCCCTTACGCCCGACCGAGGATTTCCCGCGTGCCGCGGCCGCGTTGGCAATCCGCGCCGCCTTCTCTTTGGAGTCGCCCTGTTTGCGGAGATCCTGGTATAACTTCTCGTTTTTGATCGATGAGTTCGGCATGGTCATCCTCCTGTGTGCGATGAGACACCCTCCAACACCAAAGCCAGGATGCCCGGGATGGCCGTACCGAAAACAAAACGGGGGTCGCGGACGATCCGCTAGGCCGGCACCGGGTCCGTGCGCCGTTGCCAGCAGCGGTGCTGGGCCAGGGCGGCGGCGAATTCGTCGACGAAGCGGTCCGGGAGTTCGTCGGCGGCCGCCGTGGTGGTGATGACGGATTGATCGCTCACGACGTCGGTGTCCTGCGCGAGGCGGTTCTCGATGCCCGCCTCGCGCAGCAGGTCGACGCCGGCGCCGTACGCGCCGATCGGCTTGAGGTGCTTGTAGGCCTCGGTGACGAAGTGCATGGCATAGCCGTCGTCGGAAAGCGTTGCCACCGAACGCGGTCCGCACGCCACCACGACCGCGTCGTAGAGCACCGAGGCCATCGTCGTGTACGCCCGGTCGACGGGCAGTTCGCCGCCCGATCCGCCCTCGAGGCTGCCACCGGCGACGGGGGCCAACACCTCGACCACCGCGCCGCGCTTGCCCATCAGCTCGATGAAGCGCTGCGTCCCCACCACATCAACGCCATCGGCGGCCAGCACGGCCACCTTGCGCGACACGATCGTGTCGCCGGCATCGGTGATCTGCGAGAGCGCCGGTGAGGCGGGCACGTGGTCCACCTTCTCGCGGGCCGGGGAGGGCAGTCCCAGCTTGGCCGCGACCTGGCCGGCCAGGTCGTGGTCCACCCGGGCGAGCTGGGCCACCACCGCGGCGCGGATATCGCGCACCTCGACCTTGCCGAGCTCGAAGGCGAATGCGGCCACGATGTGCTCGGCCTCGATTGGCGACATGCTCTTCCAGAACATCCGCGCCTGGCTGTAGTGGTTCTCGAAGGACTTGGCGCGCTTTCGCATCGCCTGCCCGTCCACCCGCTGCGTGTAATGACGAAATACGTTCTCGTCGGCCAGCGCCGGACATCCGCCACCGAGGCTGTTCTTGTAGTAACTGGAGCGGCCCTGCGGGATCGCATGCTGCCCGTAGCCGTCGTGCTGGTTGTTGCGAACCTCGGCCACCGGCCGATTGATGGGCAGCTGCACGAAATTGGGGCCGCCGAGGCGGATCAGCTGAGTGTCCAGATAGGAGAAGTTGCGAAACTGCAGCAACGGGTCGTTGGTGAAATCGATGCCCGGTACGACGTTCGCGGTGTGAAAGGCCACCTGCTCGGTCTCGGCGAAGAAGTTGTCCGGGTTGCGGTTCAGCACCATTTTTCCCACGGGCCGAACCGGAACCTGTTCCTCCGGAATGATTTTCGTCGGGTCGAGCAGATCGAAGTCGAAGTTGAACTCGTCCTTTTCGGCCACCAGCTGGACGCCCAGCTCCCACTCGGGGTACTGGCCCGCCTCGATGGCCTCCCACAGATCGCGCCGATTGAAATCGGGGTCTTTGCCGGCGATCTTCTGGGTTTCGTCCCAGATCAGCGAGTGCACGCCGAGCCGGGGTGTCCAGTGGAACTTCACGAAAGTTCCTTCACCGCGGTCGTTTACCAGGCGGAAGGTGTGCACGCCGAAGCCCTGCATCATGCGGTAGCTGCGCGGCAACGCCCGGTCCGACATGAGCCACATGATGGTGTGCAGGGTTTCCGGCTGCAGCGCGACAAAGTCCCACAGGGTGTCGTGCGCGGACTGCGCCTGTGGCATCTCGTTGTGCGGCTCGGGTTTCACCGCGTGCACGAAGTCGGGAAACTTGATGCCGTCCTGGATGAAGAACACCGGGAAGTTGTTGCCCACCAGATCGTAATTGCCTTGCTCGGTATAGAACTTGGTGGCAAACCCGCGCACGTCGCGGACGGTGTCGGCCGAACCGCGGAAGCCGACCACCGTGGAGAACCGCACGAACACCGGCGTCTGCTTGCCCGGGGTGGTCAAGAACCTCGCGGCGGTGTAGTCGGCCAGCCCATTGTCGTAGGGCTCGAAGTAGCCGTAGGCCCCCGACCCGCGCGCATGAACCACCCGTTCGGGGATGCGCTCGTGGTCGAAGTGGGTGATCTTCTCCCGGGCATGAAAGTCCTCCAGCAGCGTGGGTCCCCGCTCACCTGCCGTCAGCGCGTCGTCGGTGTGGTCAACGCGGACTCCCTGCTGGGTGGTGAGGTAGCTGGCGTCCCGCCGCAACCGCGCCGCCTCCAGGTCCCGCTGCTTTGGATCGGATGTGTGGTCGGTGCCCATAGCGCTCCTTTCATACCCGTAGTCGACCCTGTGGGGTACCACCGCCCGACCGGCGCAAACGGAAGGGCCGCGCAACTATCCATCGGCCCATGGGTTACCTACGATTGATGGGGGTAGTCGAGGGTGGTGATTGAGGCGACGAGCGAACACGACGACCTGCGCGCCGTGGTGGCGATCGGGGCCTCCGCGGGGGGAGTCGAAGCCCTGTCGCGGCTGGCCGCCGGCTTATCGGCGGACGTGCCGTACGCCTACCTGATGGTGTTGCACGTTCCCGCCGGTGCGCCGAGCGTCCTGGCCCACATCGTCGACCGCAGCGGGCCGTTGCCCGCGGTCACCGCCGAGCACGGCGCGCCGCTGCGACCGGGACACATCTACGTCAGCCGTCCGGACCGCCACCTGCTGGTCGCCGACGGGCACATCGCGTTGTCACAGGGGCCCAGCGAGAACGGGCATCGGCCGGCGATCAACGCGTTGTTCCGTTCGGTGGCCGTGACGTTCGGGCCCCAAGCGATCGGCGTGCTGCTCTCCGGAGCGCTCGATGACGGGGTGCTGGGGCTGGCGGCAATCCGCTCGCGCGGCGGCGTCACCATCTGCCAATCGCCCGAGGACGCGTTGTTCCCGGCCATGCCGACCAACGCACTGGAGGCCGGCGTGGTGGATCACCAGGCCGCTGCGGCCGAGATCGGCGCAATCCTCAAGGAGTTGTCGCAGCGAGAGATATCGAGGACCCGGCCATGAAACCAGACGCGTCGCTCCAACTCGAGAACCGTATCGCCATGGCGTCCCGGTTCTCAACCGACTTCGACACCCAACAACTCGGTGCGCCCTCCGGGTACACCTGCCCCGACTGCAACGGCTCGCTGATGTCCGTCACCGAGGGCCACTTCCGCTGCCATGTCGGCCACGCCTGGACGGCCGACGCCCTGCTCACCGCGCGGGACGTCGAGATCGACGGCGCCCTGTGGGTCGCCGTGCGCAGCCTGAGGGAGAAGGCCAACCTGGCCCGGACGCTGGCCGACAAGGCCGGTCCCGGGATGCTCGCCCGGCGCTATCATTCCCTGGCGGAGGAGGCCGAGGGGGCCCTGGCCGTGCTGAGCGAGCGCTTGTCGCGCAGTGCCCCTCCCGGCGGTGATGCCGGTGGCTAAGCAACGGGCGGTCGTCCGCACCGACGTCGCCACGCAGCCGGATGTGCCCATCCTGGTGGCCGATGGCGTGCTGGACAGCTCCTCCTATCGGTATCTGCGCGACACGGTCATCAAGGCGGCGCTGGAGGAGCCTCGCGCCGTGGTCGTCGACGTCAACCGGCTGACCGCGCCGTCACCCTCGGCCTGGACGGTGTTCACCAGCGCCCGCTGGCACGTCAGCGTCTGGCCGGACGTGCCCATCTACTTGGTGTGCGCGGACCCGCGGGTGCGGCGGGCCATCACCAAGGGCGGCGTCACCCGATACGTGCCGGTGCATGCCGGCCGGGAGGCGGCGCTCGACGCCGTCGGCGGCGAGTCGCTACCGCTGCGGCGGCGGGCCCGCACCGAGCTTCCGCGTTCCCGGGGCAGCCTCGGCCTGGCCCGTGCCGTCGTCACCGATTGGCTCACCGCATGGGACAGCCGTGCGGTGGTTCCGGTCGCGGCCACGGTGGCGACCGTCTTCGTCGAAAACGTCCTCGACCACACCCATAGCGCACCGGTGTTGATTGTCGAGAGCTATGACGACACCGTCACCGTCGCGGTCGAGGATTGCAGTGACCAGCTCCCGGGCCGCCACGAAGATGCGTATCGCGGCGCCGAAATCGTGTCCGGCCTGGCCATCGTCTCCGCGCTGAGCCGAGCGTGGGGCAGCAGCCCGACGCTATCGGGCAAGACTGTCTGGGCTCTGGTCGGTCGCGAAAACCGGCTCTGAGCCCGCGAGTAGTGTTCGAGTCCTTCGGTGAACCGGTGCTCGGACGGGACATGCATGGACTCCACGACTGACGAGGCTTTCGAAGCCTTGTTGCGCTACCTGCGTGACGCCCGCGGCTTCGACTTCACCGGGTACAAGCGCACGTCGCTGATGCGCCGGGTCCGTCATCGGATGGACCAGGCCGGCTACACCTCGTTCGAGGAGTACCTCGACTTCCTGCAAGCCAGCCCCGACGAATTCGCCTTGCTGTTCAACACCATCCTGATCAACGTCACCACGTTCTTCCGCGACCCGGAGGCCTGGGAGTACATCGGTGCCGAGGTCATTCCGCGGATGCTGGCCGAGCGCGGTCCCAGCGACCCGATCCGGGTGTGGAGCGCGGGGTGCGCGTCCGGGGAGGAGGCCTACACCCTGGCCATGCTGCTCGCCGAGGCGCTGGGGGCCGACGCGTTCCGGCAGCGGGTCAAGATTTACGCCACCGACATCGACGAGGATGCGCTCACCCAGGCACGCGCCGCATCCTACGACGCCAAGGCCGTCGAATCGGTGCCGCCGGACCTGTTGACGCGCTATTTCGAAAAGGTCAACGGCCGCTACGTGTTCGACAAGGATCTGCGCCGCGCGGTGATCTTCGGCCGCAACGATCTGGTCAAGGATGCGCCCATTTCGCGCGTCGATCTGCTGGTGTGTCGCAACACGTTGATGTATCTCAACGCCGAGACGCAGCGCAACATTTTGAGCCGCTTACATTTCGCACTTGCCCCGCAGGGCACCTTGTTCCTCGGCCACGCCGAGATGCTGCTCAGTCACGGCGACCGGTTCACTCCGCTCAACCTCAAGCACCGGATCTTCCGCAAGGCGGCCGGAAGCCACGGCGGGATGGATCGCCACGATCCGGCGGCGGCGCTTTACGACCGCCAGGCGGAGCTGCCGGGCCTGACCACGGTGCGCGACTTGGCTTTTCGCGCCAGCCCGGTCGCCCAGATCGTGGTGACCGGCGAGGACACCGTCGCGATGATCAACCAGCAGGCGGAGGCGATTTTCGGCCTCTCGGCCCGCGACATCGGCCGGCTGCTGCGCGACCTCGAAGTGTCCTACCGGCCGGTCGAGCTGCGTGCCTACCTGGAACAGGCCAAGGTGGAGCGGCGTTCGGCGCGAATTCAGGACGTCAAATGGCAGCGACCCGGCGCCGAGACGGTGTGGTTGGAGATCCACGTGAACCCGCTCGTCGACGCGGAGAACGGCCTGCTCGGCGTGTCGATCGTGTTCTTCGACGTCACCGCGACGCGCGCCCTGCTGGACAAGGTGGTGCAGACCAACCACCAGCTGGAGGCGGCGTACGAGGAGCTGCAGTCCACCAACGAGGAACTCGAGACCACCAACGAGGAACTGCAGTCCACCGTGGAGGAACTCGAGACCACGAACGAGGAGCTGCAATCCACCAACGAGGAACTCGAGACCATGAACGAGGAGCTGCAGTGCACCAACGACGAGCTGCACAGCATCAACGACATGTTGCGGGAACGCACCCTGGAGCTGAACGACGCCAAGCACTTCCTGGATTCGCTGATCGACTCGGTCCAGATGGGCATGGTCGTGGTGGATCGGGAGATGAAAGTGATCCTGTGGAACCGCGGCTGCGAGGAGCTGTGGGGGCTGCGGTCCGACGAAGCCACCGGGACCAGGCTGACCGCACTGGACATTGGGCTGCCATTGGACACCGTGCGGCCGATGATCGGGAACGCATTCGTCGATGCGGACAGCTCCGGTGAAACGGTGGTGGACGCGGTGAATCGGCGCGGGCGACCGGCCCGGGTGCGGGTCATCTGCACGTCGTTTCGTTCCAGCGGGGGAACCGTCGGGGGCGCGCTGCTCCTCATGGAGGTGGTCAGTCAGGCACCGGCTTAGGGGCGTCGCTCAGTGCCCCGCCGCGCGGCCGCTTCCTCGGCCGCCTGGTGAGCCAGCTCCGCGCGGCGCCGCGCTTCCTCTGCCCTGCGCCGCGCCGCGTTCACCGTCTGCGCGGTGGCGCCGAATCCCGCCGACAGGTCCTGGCGCCGGCGGCGAAGCTCTTCGGTGCGCAGCCGGGCATACTCGGCGCGGCCTTGCGCGCTGTTCATTTCGTCGCTCAGCCGGCCCTCAGGACGACCGTCACCCGGTGCGGCGACGGTCTGCGCTGAGGGTCCGCGGGCGCCGGCGCGGTCCGGTTTCCGGTCGGGAAGGGGGGCGCCTTCGACGATGCCGGCCAACACGAAGCCGATCTCGTGCACCGGCAACACCAGGTCCGCACCAGCCCGCGCGGCCGCCATCGGCATCGACGGGTATTGGGCGGTGTCCGGGCTTTGCGCGATCACGAGGGCCCCGGCCTGCTTCATTGCCGCGGTGCCCGCGGCGCCGTCCAGCCCGGAGCCCGACAACACCACCCCGACGCCGCGCGGTCCATACGACTTGGCCAACGAGACCAGCAACAGGTCGAAGCGCCGCTCCCCGACATCGCGCACGGCGCGCAGGCGGCAGCGGCCCTGCGGCGTCAGTTCCAGGTGCACTCCCGGCGGACAGACGACCACCCGTCCCTTCGCGAGGGCCTGCCCGTCGTGTGCCCAATCGAGGCGACGCGCCGTTTGCCGGCGCAGGATCGTGGCCAGCGCGCTGTCGTGCGCTCTTTGATGTTGTTGCACGACGATCGCGGCCGGAAGCTCGGTGGGCAAATCGCGCAACACGGTCGACAAAGCAGTCAAACCGCCCGCCGATGCCAGGAGGGCTACCAGATCGATGACGGGGCGATGCGCTTCGGTCGCCACCTTGTCAGTGTCCACCCGTCGATGGCCGCGCCGCAGCCCCGGCGGCGATCCATTGCTTTAGCCCACGGTGAGGTATCCGTTATGCGAAACGCCGGTGCGTGGAACGAAGCGTGGCGCGGCGGCCACCGTTTCAGCGGATACCCAATCGGGTACGCCACCACGCCAAAAGCACGGCGAGACTCCGACGTCAAAGGGGGTTTTGGTGAAGATCGCAATCGTCGGCGGCGACGACCTCGTCGATGACGACCCTCGGCAACTGTCCACCGCGCTCGCGGCCCGGGGGCACGAGGTCACCATGTGCGTCAGGCGACGCGGCCGGCGATCCGCGACAGCAAACACCGAGGGCTACCGAACCCTAGCGGTGTCCGCCGGTCCCCGCACGGTCGCGTCGCCCTCGGAGGTGCTGCCCTATGCCGGGGACTGGTCGGCCGCGCTGGAGCGGGAGTGGTCGTCGGAGCAACCCGACGTCGTGCACGCGTACGGGTGGTTGGGCGGCCTGGCCGCTCAACTGGCCGCCCGGCGGCGGCAAATTCCGACCGTGCAGAGCTTCCCGGGGCTGGCGGCGACGTCGGGCGGCCGCGGCGGCGCGCAGGACGGGAGCGAACGCAACCGCGTCGAGCCGCTACTGGCGCGCAGCGCGACGTGGGTGACCGGGGAGAGCGGCGCCGACGTCGACGCATTGGCCCGGCTACGTCGCAGCCGGGCCCGGGTGTCGGCCTTGACGGGCGGCGTCGACGTCGAGCGCTACAGTCCGATCGGTCCGGCGCTCACCCGTACCGACCTGCATCGCGTCGTCTGCGTAGCGCCCGATCCGCTCCCATGCCACGGTTTCGACATTGCGATCGCGGCCCTTTCCAAGGTTCCGGGTACCGAGCTGATTCTCGCGGAAGCCGATGCCAGCAACCCCGACCACGATCAGGCCCGCGCCCAGCTTCACCATCTCGCCACAAAGCTGGGGGTGGCCGACCGGGTCCGCCTGGCGGGCACGGTCCCAGGCGGTGAATTGCCGATGCTGATCCGATCCGCCGACGTGGTCGCGTGCACACCCCGGCGGCCACCCCGCGCGACATCGGCGTTGCAGGCCATGGCCAGTGGCGTGGCCGTGGTCGCGCTGCCGGTAGGTGTGCTGAACGACGCCGTCATCGACAACGTCACGGGCCTCATGCTATCCCGGGAAACCCCCGCGGCGTTGGCGGCCGCATTGAGAAGCCTGCTCGCGCAGAGCTTTCAGTGCGAGAGCATGGGTGCGGCGGGCCGCAGTCACGCGTTGTCACGGTTTGCCTGGGACCGGATCGCGCTCGACGCGTGCAACATCTATCGACAGGTCACCCCGCACGATTGGCTGCCGCAAGATTTGCAGTCGGCGGCAGCGCGGTGATGCAATGGTAGCGGCGCGCAAAACGCGTTGTAGGGGTCGGCTATGACAACGATGACGAGCAGCACCGACAACACCGCACCCAGCGTGGTGGTCGGCGCGCCGGGCCGACCGCTCAACCCCGCCCGGACCGACATTTGCCCCGCCCGCCCGGCCCAAGGCGGCGAGTCGGGTCGGTTGCCGAGCGCCGCCGCGGTGCACTACGAACAATTCCGCACCGTCGAGCCCAAGGCCGCGCGCCAGTTGTTTGCCGGCGCCTATACCCCGGGCTGGCGGCTCAGCGGGCTCATGAGCCGCTCGGCGGTTTCCCATCGGCGCTGTGTGGCGGGAGGGCTCACGCTCGACGAGGTGATGATCCAGGGTCGGACGGCCCTCGAGATTCCCGCCGCCGACACGGTGGTCGTGATCCAGCCTCGCGCCGGATCGCTGAGCGTCGCGGGGGGGCCGGTCGCGACCGTCGATTTCCCGGTCCTGGTCGCCCACGGCATGTCGTGCTTGCTGCAGTTGAACGGCGCACGGTTCGACGTGGTCAGCCTGTCGGCCGACGTGCTGCACAAGGTCGCCGCGGACGGGCACGCGCCGTTAGCGCAACAGCCCCAGTTCCTGAATTGGCGCCCCCGCTCGCGCGCCGCCGTGCGCGCCTGGCATCGCGCGCTGGACTACGTGGCCATGACCCTGGCCTGCGCGGACACCGCACAGCAGCCGTTGGTGGTGGCGGGGATGGCCTCCTTGCTGGCCGGCGCGCTGCTCGAGTGCTACCCGTCCAACGTGACCGAGCAGAATCCGGCCGCCGAGCCCGCACTCCCGGCGACGCTCAAGGACGCCGTGTCGTTCATCCATCGTCACGCCGCAGGGGACATCGGCATCAATGACGTCGCGGCCGCGGTGCACCTGACGCCCAGGGCGGTCCAGTATCTCTTCCGCCGCCAGCTCGGCACCACGCCGACGGAGTACATGCGTCGCGTGCGTCTCAGCCGCGCGCATCAAGAGCTGATCGCCGGAGCCCCGTCGAGCATCACCGTCACCGAAATAGCCCAGCGCTGGGGCTTTGCACACACCGGCCGGTTCGCGGTGCTGTACCGGCAGACGTACGGCCAGAGCCCGCACACCACACTGCGGCATAAAACCTCGCGGTCTTGATTGCGAAACGCACTTGAAACCTTAGCGTTTCACTATTGAGACAGATTCGACTTGCGCCGTTCGCGTTTGGTTCCTGTCGTCACGCCCGGGATGACACGCAACCGGATCGTGGTGTGCGAAGTCACAAAATGAACATCCGGCAGCCGATTCGACGCCTGCGACAAGCGAAACGCCCTGCTCGGGCTGTAATTTCAGTTGACACGGACTCACCCCTGTCGTCGTTTCGCTACGCTCCCGGTGGCCGTTGCCGGTAGGCTGCTGTGAGGTCGAGTCCACGGCTGCCGGTATTAACGGGCGTCACTGGGACACCGTCGTCGCTCCCTGGTTACCACTACCACTCTCGAAGGGCGCAATTCACATGACTGCTTTAGACGCGCGCGCGCCCAGGCTGCTGGGCCAGCCGCGCAGCCGCTACCAAATCGACTGCGCGGGTGCGCAATTGAATGTCCATGCCCGCCACACCGCCACCATTTTGCGCATCGACGGGGAAATTGATGCGTCCAATGCCGACGCGGTATCCCAAGCAATACATCGCTTTTCGCGGCTGAGGGCCCCGTTGATCCTCGATCTCAGTGGCATCGACTTTTTGGGCAGCGCGGGGCTGGAAACCTTGCAGACCGTCACCGAGGAACATCGACGGACCCGGATACTCTGCCGCGTGGTCACCGGTGCGGCGCTGCGCCGGCTCACCGACGTGATCCCCGACCACGGCTTACCCATCGTCGACTCGCTCCCCGAGGCCCTCGAGCGCATCGCGGCGGTCACCCGGGCACGCCGCCGGGCCCGCCAGCCCGAGCCGCAGTGCAGGGCGGGTCGCTAACCGCTCAATCGGCCCATCAGTTGCGTCGCGGCGTGCCGAGCGCTGACTACCGCGCCGGTGACCGTGGCGGGATTGTTGACGCCGACGGCTTCGCCCGCCAGGTAAAGCGGGTCACTGACCGGTTCCTGCAGCCGGCGCCGGCCATCGAGGCCGGAGCCGGGCGCGTGGAACGAGTAGGCGCCGCGCGCGTAGGGGTCGAGGGTCCAACTCGACGTTTCGACCTGCACCAGCGACGCGGCGTCGCCGAAAAGCCGGCGCGCGATGGGCAGCGCGCCGGCCAGCAGAGCCTGCGGTGCGGACGACTCCACCGAGCGTCCGCGATCACCGGCGTTGAAGGCCAACACAATTGGCCCCGCGTCGCTCGGTAGGGTGAACCACTGCGCCCAAGCTTCGCCGTCGGCGCCGATGTACTGGTAAAAGGCGTTGTCCACGGCCCAGGTCCGCCGGGCGAAGCGGAAGAAATTTTTGGAAAGTGCGCCGAAGCCAAGGGCATTCACCGCGTGGGTGTGCCCATCCGGCAGCGGTGGATCGAAGGTGACCGCACCCGCTTTCAGCACTCCGAGCGGAACGGTGACGATCGCGGCGGGTCCCTGGAAAGACCGGTCACCGGCCCGCACGGTCATCGACTCATTCCCTTGCGCGACAGCGGTTACCGGCGTATGCAGCACGATCTGCAGCCCATCGGCAAGCAGCCTGGGCAGGGCTCGTAACTGCTGGTGATGACGTCCTGATTGCCACCGGCGTAGTCACCCTTGTCAAAAGTGTTGGCGGAGAGCTGGTCTGCGTCGGCGGCGTACTCGTCCTCGATCTCGGTGGTAAGGTAAAAAGCCAGCTGCGCGCGGTCCGAGTCGGACAGCCCCCGGCCGCGGCCCGCACCGCGGCGCCCAGGCTCCCACCGTCGACCCGGTCGCGCGCCCGGTCGACGAAGCTGCGCCAGGTCGTCCTGTCGTAGTGCAGCGGCTCGTAGTGCAGCGGCCCTAGTCGTGGATCGACCGCGAGCTTTGCCCATCCGTAATAGTCGGTCGTGGCCAGCCGTGCGTGCGCCTTGTCGAGCACGCGCACCGGCCACCCCGCGTCGGCGAGGCTGCGTGCGGCGGACAAGCCCGCCATGACGGCGCCGCACCACGATGACCGACTCGGTGTCCGGGCGCGGTGGGTCATTCGTCGCGCAGGCAGCCGCCAGCCCGCCGCCGACTACCGTCGTTGCCGCGAAGAAATCCCGACGGGACATCGGGGACACGGCAGTCAGCGTCCCACATCGCGACCGAGTTCCGGATATCCCGGATTCGGTGCGGACTTCACGGTAAAATCGATGCATCCTTACTGCGGCAACGGGGCCGCGTCCAAGGGGGGAGCGGCGATGAGTGCTCGACGACCGGCCCGCACGGTAGATCCCTTCCCCGATGTGTTGCCTCCCAGCGAAACTGTGCCCGTCAGCGCGGCCGACGGCACCCGGCTGCATGCGGAGGTATTCGGGCCGCGCGACGGCTATCCGATCGTATTGACGCACGGCATCACCTGCACGATCCGGGCGTGGGCACACCAAATCGCCGACCTGGCCACCGACTACCGGGTCATCGCATTCGACCACCGCGGTCATGGGCGCAGCGAAGTGCCCCACCGGCAGAACTACAGCCTCAAACACCTTGCCTCCGATCTAGATTCGGTGCTGGATGCGACGCTGGCGCCACCCGAGCGTGCCGTGCTGGCCGGCCATTCGATGGGGGGCATCACCATCGCCGCCTGGTCGGCGCGCTACCAGCACAAGGTCCGCCGGCGCGCCGACGCGGTCGCGCTGATCAACACCACCACCGGGGACCTGGTGCGCAAGGTGAAGCTGCTGTCGGTGCCGAACGGGCTGTCGCCGGCTCGAGTCCTGGCCGCGCGCGGGCTGATCAACGCGTTCGGCGGGTTTCCGGTCCCCGGCGCCGCCCGCATCCCGAGTCGCCAGGTGGTCGCGATGCTGGCGGTCGGGAAGGACGCCGACCCCAGCGTCGCCAGGCTTGTCTATGATTTCTTCGAACAGACCTCGCCCGCGGGGCGCGCCGGCTGCGCGCGGATGCTCGTCGCCGCGCTGGGGTCGCGCTATCTCAGCCTGGACGGTTTGACGGTGCCGACGCTGGTCATCGGCAGCGAGCGCGACCGGCTGACACCCATCAGCCAATCGCGGCGGATCGCGAGCACCGCCCCCAACGTCGTCGGGCTGGTCGAATTGCCCGGCGGCCACTGCTCGATGCTGGAACACCCGCGCGAGGTGAACCGCCGGCTGCGGGCGCTGGCCGAATCGGTCGGCCAGGACCTGCGGATCCGCCGGATCAGTTCATAGCAGGGCGCTGATCTCATCGGCCGCCCGCTGGCCGGACCTGACGGCCCCGTCGAGAAAGCCGGTCCATTCGTCCGCGGTCTCGGTGCCCGCCCAGTGAATCGGTCCGACGGGCTCGCGCAACCACGGCCCGAACCGTGTCCACGACCCCGGCGGCACCGCCGCGGTGGGACCGCCCGGCGCGAAGGCCTCCGCGCCCCAGCGATGATCAACGTAGTCAAGTGGTTTGAGCGCGTCATCGCCGAAAAGCGTTGCAAAGCAGCGCAATACGTCGCGGCGGCGCTGCTCACCGGGTAGCGAGTCGAACGCGCGCGAATCCACGAAGCCCATCAGGATGCCGGGCCCGTCGGCGTGCGGACTGACGTCGAAGGTGATGAAGACGGGGCCCTGATCGGATAGCGCCTGGCCGGAAAACCCGTTGGCCCGCCAGAACGGTGTGGAATAGGCCGCGTAGGCCTTGCTGAGCCGGCCCTGCGGCCAATGGTTGGCGAGTTGCTCGTACTCCGCGGGCAGCGGGGGAGCGAATTCGATCGACGCGCGATGGGCCGGCGGAATTGCGACGATGACGAACCCGGCCTCGGCAGCGCCGACGTCCGTGGTGACCGTGACGCCCGCGCCGTGCCGCTCGATGCGGCGGACCGGGGCGCCCAGCACCACCCGCGGGCCCAGTTCCGCGGCCGCGGCCTCGGCGATCTGCTGGGTGCCGCCGGGAAAGCGGTCCTGCTGGGCGCCGTTCTCGACGTCGAGCAGCCGGTCCAGGCCGCCGGCGGCGTGCGCATACCGGGCGGCGTGCAGCATCGACACGTCGTCGGGTTCGCACCCCCAGGTCACCCGCGCCACGATGGCCAGCAGGTCGCGCGACGAGGCGGTGGCGTGCACCGACCGCAACCATTCGCCGAGCGAGAGGCCATCGAGCTCACGCGCCCGACGCGCCTCCCACGGGGCGGCCACCGGGATGGCGCGGGCAATCCTTCCGAGCTGCCAACGCAACCGGCCGATGTCGAGCAGGCCGGTCAGCGAAAGCTTGGGGATGGTGCCACGGTACGACCGCGTCCAGCCGCGCCAGCGGATCACATTGTTGCCGTCGTGGTGTGTCGGCGTGGTCGGGACCTCGAGTTCGGCCGCCAGCGCCAACACGGCGTCCTGGGTGGGGCCGACGAAAGTGCCGCCCAGATCGGCCGGCAGCCCGGCGACGCTTCCGGTAAACGACCGCCCGCCGACCCGGTTGCGGCCCTCGAATACCACCACATCATGGCCCTGGCGGGTCAGCTCGCGGGCCGCCGCGAGGCCGGCAAAGCCTGCGCCGACGACGACAACGTCGACACTCCACGGCGGGTTTGTCACGGGCTCTAGTGAACCTCATTGCGCGGCTTTCATAGGGCAAAAGCGCCCAACGTCGCCGCCTAACGCGCGACGGTCAGCCAGTCTTCGAACCCGGACGGGTCGTGACGGCCCAGCGCCCCGTGCTCGTAGAGACCCCAGCCCTCCACCGGGTCGCCGTCGCCGTCGCGGCATACCGCGCGGCCGACGTGGTCGATCACGCCGAAGCCCGCGCGCGCGATGATCGCCGGGTCGGTCATGTCGTAGGTGAGCCGTTCGACGAATTTCTCGCCTTTCCACATGCCGTGCAGCCAGTCCGAATCGCCGCCGTAGCCGCCGCCGACATGGATGGGAACCGGCAGCTTGGACTCCACGTCGAAATGAACGGGGGTGCCGTCGGCCGTGGTCGCGTCGATCGTCGCCCCGGTCGGGATGCGGGTGCCGGAGCGGTAGTGGATCTTGACCCGCGGCCAGCCCAGCTGCTCGACGCGGCCGTCGCGCCACACCCGGGTGCAGTCGTTGAGCGAGCGGAAGCCGTTAGGCTCCTCCTGGATGATCAGCACGATGGCGAAGTCGTCGAACGCCATCGGCACGTAGAGCCACCACATGCCCTCGAACGGCGGGTCGGCGGGCCGGCCGGCCGGCTCCGGTTCGCCGATCGGCCGGATGCCCCACGACCGGTCGCGGCTGCCGATCCAGACGGCGGGGTCGACCGCGATCTCTTCGCCGTCGACGGCGATGCGCCCGCTCCAGGCGCCCAGCTGGGCGAAGCGCTGCGCGTCCAGCGTCACCCGATTGCCCGACCGCAGCACGTGCGGCTGTTCCTGGACGACGTCGAACAGGCCCTCCCAGGTGAGATCGGCTGCGATGCCCTCGGTTTCGTCGAGAACCAGCCGCAGTTTGCGCAGTGGCTCGTTGACCTCGATCCGGTAGCCGTTGACGCGCTGGTTGAGCCGGTCGGAGTCGATGGCGTCGCAAAGGTGCACCGCGGTCTGGGTGTCCCCGCGCCTGATGAGCACGTAGGCGTCCTTCACCCCGAGGTTGGGGTAGTAGCCGATGCCGCTGATCACGAAGATGTTCCCGGTGCGATCGTGGGCGTTGAAGTAGGAGCGATCGTAGAAGTTGCGGTCCGAGGGGCCCGGCCACGCGATGGGCTGGGGAATCTGATGTACCGGGAACTCGTCGAGCGGTCCGAGCATTACTGGTCCTCTCCGATAAGACGTTTCATCAATCCGGCGTGGTAGAACAGCGATTCCACATCGCTGGGCTTCTCGGTTTCGCCGAAGTGCACCCGTCGTGCGCCGGTGCGCATGAACACGCATGCCCACATCACGCCCGAGTAGACGTAAAACCAGTGCAGATCACCGACTTTCACCCCGGTAAGCCGCTGATAGGTGGCGCGGACGTCGTCTTCGCGCATCACCTCGGGTAGGCCGGGCAGTCCCGCGAGGCCGGTGAGTTCCTGAAACACCATGTGCGCGTAGATCATCCACGCGACGTCGAGCTCGCGGGGCCCGAGCGTCACCATTTCCCAGTCCAGCACCGCCACGGGTTGGAAGTCGCGGTACAACACGTTGCCCACCCGCGCGTCACCCCACAGCAGCACGGGTTCACGCGCGGCCACTTCGGCCGGCCAATTGTCTTGCAGCCAGGCGAAGGTTCTTTCCAGCAACGTCGACCGGCCGATGTCGGGCACCGCGAAGTCGTACCACGACCGCACCCAGTCGAAGTGCCTGCGCAGCGCGGTATCGTCCTCTCCCCCGCGGGCCCCGAGGCCCTCGGCCAGGAAGGCGAATTTGTTGGCGGCATCGGGCATCGAATGCAGTTTGGCCAGCACGCCGACGGTGGCGTCCTGCAATTCGCGCTGCCGTTCGGCAGGTGCGTCGGCGAACCAGTTGTTGCCGAACGTGTAGGGCATGACGTCGGGCGGCACCACGCCGTCGACATAGTCCATCACGAAGAACGGCGTGCCCAGCACGTCGCCGGTGGGTTCCAGCCAGCGGACCGACGGAACCGGGACGTCGGTGAGTTCGCCGACCTTACGTATTACTTCGAATTGGTGGTCGAGCCGGTAGGTGGGGAAGACCTGCACGTCCTCGGTCGCGGGTGCCACCCTGGCCACCAGCTTCTGCTCGATCGGCTGCCCATCCTGGTGCCAGCGCGCGGTCAGCATGATGGTTTCTGACGACATGCCCGTCGAGTCCACGCCGCTTTCCACGGTCACGTCGGGTTTCACCCCGCCCGGCAGTACGGTGGACAGCCAGCGCGACATCACCGCCGGCAGGGCGGTGACGTCGCGGCTGGAGCGCTGAAGTCGGTCGACGTTATCGAGCACCGGTTCAGTGGCCACGGGTGCCTCCATCCTTTGAGACTTCGTCGCGGCAATTACGATACGGTAGGTAGCGTTATGAAAGCAGACCCGTCCGCCCTTGACAAGACCCCCGGCGCCGGCCGCCCGCGGGACCCGCGCATCGACTCGGCCATCCTATCGGCGACCGCGGAACTGCTTGTCCAAATTGGCTATTCGAATCTCAGCCTGGCCGCGGTCGCCGAACGCGCCGGGACCACGAAATCGGCACTGTACCGCCGGTGGTCGAGCAAGGCCGAACTGGTGCACGAGGCGGCCTTCCCGACGGCGCCCACCGCCCTGGAGGCGCCGGCCGGCGACATCGCCGCCGATGTCCGGATGATGATCGAGGCCACCCGCGACGTGTTCACCACCCCGGTGGTTCGCGCCGCATTGCCCGGTCTGGTGGCCGATATGACGGCCGACCCCGCCCTGAACGCCCGGGTGATGTCGCGGTTCGTCGACCTGTTCACCGCGGTGCGGGTGCGGCTGCGCGAGGCCGTCGAGCGGGGCGAGGCGCATCCCGACGTGGACCCGGACCGCTTGATCGAGTTGATTGGGGGAGCGACGATGCTGCGGATGCTGCTGCGCCCGGAAGAAAAGCTCGACGACGCGTGGGTGGACCAGACCAGTGCCATCGTCGTGCACGGGGTGACGGGATGACGGGGCGGCTTGCCGGACGTGCCGCGATCGTCACCGGCGGCAGCCGCGGGCTGGGCCGGGCGATCGCGCTGGCGCTGGCGGCAGAGGGCGCGGCCGTGGCCGTCGCCGGGCGCACCGAACGGGTCTGGGACGACCGATTGCCGGGGACCATCGGAGAGACGGTCGCCGACATCGAGGCGGCGGGCGGGCGGGCGGCGGCAATCCGGGCCGACCTGACCGACCGCGACGACGTCGCCCGATTGGTCGGTGAAGCCCGGGATGCCCTGGGCCCCATCACGATACTGGTCAACAACGCCGCCTTTACCGCGCCCGGCCGCCCGCCGGCACCCGGCGCCGAACCGCGGGCCAAGCCCGCCGGGGCGGCGGCCAAGCGAGCCGCCGCCGACGGCAAGCCCGGTTGGCCGGGATTCGTCAGTACGCCGCTGGCCGCATATCGCCGGCATTTCGACATCGCGGTCTTTGCCGCCTATGAGCTGATGCAACTGGCGTGCCCCGACATGATCGAGGCGGGTGGCGGCTCGATTGTCAACGTCACCTCGGTCGCGTCCAGGCTGCCCGGCGACGGGCCGTACCCGGATCGCAGCGGCGGGGTGCTGCCCGGGTACGGCGGTTCCAAGGCGGCGCTCGAGCATCTCACCCAGTGCGCGGCCTTCGATCTCGCCGACCACCACATCGCGGTGAACGCGCTCTCGCCGTCAAAACCGATCCTCACGCCGGGCCTCGCCTACTACGCCGGGGACTTCGCCGACACCGCCTCGGCGGATGAATTCGCCCGGGCCGCGGTGGAGTTGACTCTGGTCGACGCCGGCAAGGTCACCGGACGAACCATCGGCCATCTGCAGGTTCTCGACGGCAGCTTCCGGCCTTTCGAGCGGGACTAATCCGGCTTTCCATCCGGCGGGTCGGGATCGCCGCGGAGGAGTTCGTCGGGGTGGTGAGCATGGTTGATTTGGGGCGGGCCGTTGCCGTCGGTCCAGCCGAGCCGGCCGCCGTCGGTGACCACTGTGCGCCACTCGCCCCGGCTTGCCGCGTCGTGGTGGCAACCGCAGGCGAAAAACAACGCGTCCGCATCCGTTCGGCCGCCGTGCGCCCAGTCCGGTGCATGATGGACTTCGGACCGGTAACCCGGCTCGACGCAATTGGGCCGGGTGCAGCCGCGGTCGCGGGCATAGCAAATCAGCCTCTGGTCGGCACTGGCAATGCGCTTCTGGCGCCCCAGATAAAGTGGCCGACTGGTGTGGTCGTCGAACACCGCCAAATAATGAATCGACTTGGCGGCCAAGCGGATCAAATCCGACATCGGCAGCCGCGAGCCGCCGCCGGTGCGCGCGGGAGCGGGCATCGGCACCGACGAGTCGGCGGCGGCGTGTGCGGCCCGGTTGAGTTCGGCCAATGTGGCGGTGACGACCACGGTGACCGGATGGCCGCGGTGCACCCCGAGTTCGCCTGAGGCGATGGCGGTTTCGAGGCCGAGTTTCAACGCATCGTGGCAGCGTTGCGCCGGTGTGCGGTCGTCGCGCGCCGCGGGCTCCGCGCCATCGGGCTGGTGGCGGCCGGGCCGCACCGCCGCCTCGATGGCTTCGAAGTACGAGCGGGCCTCGGGGTCAAGGAGTCCCGACAGGCGCGACATGCCGTCGGGCCCCTGGGGGCCGAGGCGTAGCCCGCGGCGACGGGCGCGGTCGTCGTCGGTGAACAGGCCGTCGGGGTTGAGGTAGTCCGCGATGCGCTGACCCAGCCTGGCGACCACCCCGGCGTCGAGCTTGGTCGCGTGCTGCACCAGCGTCCGCTCGGCGTCGGCCGCATCGGGGGGCGAGACGCAGGACGGCAACGTATCCAGCGCCGCGCATACCGCCCGGACATGGTCGTCGCCGACCGCACCTTCGGCAACGGCCGCCGCCAACGCCGGCAGCTGCGGCGGCAGCGGCGGACCGGTCAGCGACCGCCTCGGCCGGATCCGGGCGGCCACCTTGAACCGGCGCGTGATTTCTTTGGGCGTGATGCGAAGCCGCGCCCACAGCGCGTCGCGCACCTTCGGGACGAACCCCGTGCCGTCGGGCGGGTCGGCGATCTCCGCGAAGAACCGATACATCAGGCCCCGGTTGGTGCGGTGTTGGGTCTCCAGCCGGTCGGCCACGTCGAGCCGGAAGTCGTTGCCCACCACATCGGAGGAGGTCTCGCGCAAAACGTGGTGGGCGGCATCGATCGCGTCAAGAGCAGCGCTGATCCGCTCTTGTGCCTGCTCGGCGTTCATCGGGAGACCCACGGCGCCAAGTCTATCGAACAAATATTCGATACCAGGCCGGCGGAACGCGCAGCTGTGGATGAACCGCCGACTGTGGATAACTGCCCGCCTGACGTGCCACCATGAGGCAAGCCAGTGCCGCAACAGCGGCCAGGCAACCGGTCGATGTGGTGTGCCAATGCCTGGGATGGACAAGCCGACGGGGCGGGTCGTCGCCCTGATCGTGCTGCTGCTCGTGGTCGCCGCCGCGCTGCGCGGATACCTGCCGGCGCCGGCCCGCACCGTGCGCGGCGAGCCGGGCAACAGCCGGGCGGCGCTGATCTTCGTGATAGCGGCCCTTGGGGTAACGCTCGCGCTGCTGGCTGCGGCGGTGATCGCGCGGTTGCGCGATCCGCGTGCGGAGGCGCCACACGTCGGTCAGCTGTCGGAGCTGCCGGGCACCGGCAGGGGCCGACCGAGCTGGCGGGTGTTGCTGATCGGGGTGGGCGTGATCGTGGCCTGGCTGCTGCTGGTGATGCTGCTGAACCAGTTCCTGGCCGGACACGGTGGCGCGCCGCCCGCGCCCACGCCGGACACCGGCGCCGGGTCGTCCGCGCACGGCGCCGCCCCGCCCGGGCAGCGGCAGCATCCGCGCGGCGACACCGGGGACATGTTCGGAATCCTGCTTGCCAGCACGGTCCCGATGCTGGTGATCCTCGTCGCCGGGACGGTGGCCCTGTGGCGCCGACGGTGGCGCCCGCCGGCCTCGGGCATCATCGCCGACGAGCACGTCGAGTCACCGGCACCGCCCACGCGTTCGGAGTCACTGGTTCGGGCGGCCGAGCGTGGGCTGGCGGAGATGACCGACCTCAGCCGGGAACCACGCGAGGCGATCATCGCCTGCTACGCCGCGATGGAACGCGAGCTCGCCAACGTTCCCGGCGCCGCGCCCCAGGACTTCGATACCCCGACCGAGGTGTTGGCCCGCGCAGTCGACCACCAGGTGCTGCACGCCGACAACGCGGTGCAATTGGTCAATCTGTTCGCCGAGGCGCGATTCAGTCCGCACGTGATGAACGAGGACCACCGCGACGTGGCGGTGCGCGTCCTTCAGTTGGTCCTCGACGAGCTGGGGGCACGAAGCGTCGTATGAAAAGGATTATCGCCCTGGGCATTTGCTTCATCGTCGGGATAGAGCTGTTGGCGCTGACACAGCGCGATCACCGTTTCGTGTTGGCGGCCTCGGGTCTTGCCCTGGCCCTGGTGCTGCTCAACGTCCGTCGCGTCCTGGGGCGCGGACCCGAGCCGGCTGCCGAGCCGGACACCGACGACATCGGGGATTCGTTGCGCCGCTGGCTTTCCACCACCGAGACGACGATCCGGTGGTCGGAATCCACCCGGGCGGACTGGGACCGGCATCTGCGCCCGATGCTCGCCCGGCGCTACCAAATCGCGACCGGCCAAAAGCAATCCAAAGACCCCGCCGCATTTCAGGCGACCGGCCGGATGCTTTTCGGCTCCGAACTGTGGGAATGGGTCAATCCGAACAACATCACGCGCAGCGGTGACCGCCGGCCCGGGCCCGGCCGGGGAACGCTGGAGGAGATTCTGCGAAAGTTGGAGCAGGTATGACACTGCCGGCCGCCATGCCAGCTGGTATGACCACCGCACACTGCGAGGCGGTGCTCGACGAGATAGAACGCGCGGTGGTGGGCAAACGCTCCGCGCTGACGCTCATCCTCACCGCCGTCCTCGCCCGCGGCCATGTGCTCATCGAGGATCTGCCCGGTCTCGGCAAGACGCTGATCGCGAGATCCTTTGCCGCCGCGCTGGGTCTGCAATTCACGCGCGTGCAGTTCACGCCGGACCTGTTGCCCGCGGACCTGCTCGGATCCACGATCTACGACATGCAGTCGGGCAGCTTCGCGTTCCGCGCCGGACCCATCTTCACCAATCTGCTGCTCGCCGACGAGATCAACCGCACGCCGCCCAAGACCCAGGCGGCGCTGCTGGAGGCGATGGCCGAAAACCAGGTGAGCATCGACGGCGAAACCCACAAACTGCCAGAGCCTTTCATCGTTCTCGCGACCGACAACCCGATCGAGTACGAGGGCACCTACCCGCTACCCGAGGCGCAGCTCGACCGGTTCGCGATCCGGCTGGAACTGCGCTACCTCTCGGAACGCGACGAGACCTCGATGCTGCGCCGCCGCCTCGACCGTGGGTCGGCCGAGCCCACGGTCAATCAGGTTGTGGATGCCCACGATCTGCTGGCGATGCGCGAATCGGTCGAGCAGGTGACCGTGCACGAGGACGTTCTGCACTACGTGGTGTCGCTGGCCAACGCCACCCGGCACCACCCGCAGGTGGCGGTCGGCGCCAGCCCGCGCGCCGAGCTCGACCTGGTGCAGCTCGCCCGCGCCCGTGCGCTGTTGCTCGGCCGGGATTACGTGATCCCCGAAGATGTCAAGGCGCTCGCCATCGCCGCGGTCGCGCACCGGATCACCCTGCGTCCGGAGATGTGGGTGCGCAAGATTCAGGGCGCCGACGTCATCGGAGAGCTGTTGCGCCGATTGCCGGTTCCCCGCACCAGCGGGCCGCCAGCGGGGACCGGATGAGCCGGCGTGATCCACAGTCGTGAAGTCGAGTTTCGCTGGCGCGCTTCGTATTTGACGCGGTCCATCGCCACCTGTGCGGGCGTCGTGCTGGCGGTTGCGGTGATCGGCGGGCAGTGGCAGCTGGTCGCCTTCGTGGCGCCGCTGCTCGGCGTGCTGTGCTCGCTCAGCTGGCAGCGGCCGGTCCCCACGATCCGTGTGTGCGGCGACCCCGATGCGCAGCGCTGCTTCGAAAACGATCAGGCCCGGCTCCGGGTGTGGGCGACCGACGAGGGCGCGGCTGCGGGGTCGTCGGCGATCGAGGTCAGGGTAGCGGGCGTCGAGGGGATGCAGCTCGACGTCGCCGAATCCGATGCCGGCCAAGCGAAAACGGTGGTGGCAACCGCGCCGCGCTGGGGGAGGTATGCCATCCCGGTCCGCGTCGACGTGATCGCGCGCGGTGGGCTCCTGATGGGGACGGCCACCGTCGCCGCCGCCGACGTCATCGTGTTCCCGCTGACGCCGCCGCAGTCGACGCCCATCCCGCAGACCGAGTTGCTCGACCGTCTCGGTGCCCACCTCACCCGGCACATCGGCCCCGGCGTCGAATACGCCGACATCCGCCCCTTCGTGCCCGGTGACCAACTGCGCGCAGTGAATTGGCCGGTGAGCGCGCGCCGCCGCCAGCTACACGTGACGCAGCGGTTGACCGACCGCGCCGCCGACGTGGTGGTGCTGATCGACACGTATCCGCAGCCGGCGGGTCCGGCGAGCGCCGCCACCGAACGCGTGGTACGCGGAGCGGCGCAGGTGGTTCAGACCGCGTTGCGGCACGGCGATCGCGCCGGGATCGTCACCCTTGGCGGCAACCGCCCACGCTGGCTCGGCGCCGACATCGGACAGCGCCAGTTCTATCGGGTCCTCGACACCGTGCTCGGCGCCGGCGACCGGTTCGAAAACACCACGGGCACACTGGCGCCGCGGGCGGCGGTTCCCGCGGGCGCCATCGTCATCGCGTTCTCCACGCTGCTCGACACCGAATTCGCGCTGGCGTTGATCGATCTTCGCAGGCGCGGCCACGTGGTGATCGCCGTCGACATACTCGACAGCTCCCCGTTCGAGAGTAAGCAGGATCCCCTGGTGGATCGGATGTGGGCCCTGCAGCGCTCGGCCATGTATCGCGACATGGCCACCGTCGGCGTCGACATCGTGTCGTGGCGTCCGGACAGCGGCCTGGAGCATTCGATGGGCGTGCTGCCGGACCGCCGCCGTCGGATGCGCGGACGGCTTCGGGGGTGATCGCGACATGATCTCCTCGGCGCGGCTTGGGCCGTCGGTGCTCTCGACGGGGTTCGGCGCGCTGATGGTTGGCGCGGCCGCCGTCGGGTCGCACGGACCGGTGGTCGCCGCGTGCGCGGCGGCCCTGGCCGCGGTGGCGGTGGGGATCGTATTCCGGCCCGCGGCAACGCTTGCCGTACTGCTGTCGGTGGCCACCATCACGCTGTCGGGCCCGCCGCTTGCGCTCGTCGGGCTGTCCGGGCTGTGCGCCGCCGCCTACCTGGTGTGCCGCCACGCGGTGGGCGCGGCCATGGCGAGTTGGGCCACGGCGTTCGGCGCCGTTGGCTTTACGTCCGCGGGCCTGGTTGCGACGGCGTTCCCGTTGCAGTTGCCGTGGCTGCCGCTGGTCGCGCCGCTGGCGGCCTTGGCGATCTATCTGCTGGCCACGCGGCCGTTCTGGAGTTAGTGCAGCAGCTGGGCGGCGTGGTCGGCCAGGTCAAGCAGTGGCTGCGGGAAGATGCCCAAGACCACGGTGACCGCGGCGCATACCGCAATCGCGGCCTTGCTCAAGATGCCCGGCGTCACCACGTGTGGGGTGTCGTCGGTCGCTTCGGTGAAGAACATCGACACGATCACCCGCACGTAGAAGTAGGCGGCCACCCCGCTGGCGATCACACCGACGATCACCAGTGGCGCCGCGCCGCCCTGGGCGGCGGCCTTGAACACGGCGAGCTTGCTGACGAATCCACTGGTCAGTGGGATACCGGCGAAGGCCAGCAGGAACATCGAGAACATCACGCCCACAATGGGTGAGCGCTGCCCGAGCCCCGCCCAGTGCGCCAGGGTTGCGTCTTCCACGCCGTCGGCGTTGCGGATCAGGCCGACGACGGCGAACGCGCCCACGGTGGAAAAGCTGTAGGCGAGCAGATAGAACAACGTGGCGGAAAGCCCGCCGGGGCTGTCGGCGATTACACCGGTGAGGATGAAACCGACGTGGGCGACCGACGAATAGGCCAGCATCCGTTTGACGTCGGTCTGGTTCACCGCGGTGATCGTGCCCACCGCCATGGTCAGGATCGCGATCGTCCACAGCACCGGCCGCCACTGATCGTGCAGCGGGGGCAGCGCGACGTAAACGACCCGGAGCAGCGCGCCGAACGCCGCGACCTTGGTGGCCGCCGCCATGAACCCGGTGATGGGGGTGGGCGCGCCCTGATAGACGTCGGGGATCCACGAGTGGAAGGGGACCGCACCCACTTTGAACAGCAGACCGACCGACAGCAGCGCGACGCCGACCAGCGCCATCGGGTTGTCGCTGCGCCCGGCCAGCCCGTCGCGGATCCCGGTCAGCAGCAGGGTGCCGGTCGCGCCGTAGAGCAGGGCCACGCCGTAGAGGAAGAACGCCGACGAGAACGCGCCCAGCAGGAAGTATTTCATCGCCGCTTCCTGCGACAGCAGGCGACGGTGACGGGCCAGGCCGCACATCAGGTACAGGGGCAGCGACAGGACTTCCAGCGCGACGAACATCGTCAGCAGGTCGTTGGATGCGGGAAACACCATCATGCCGCCGACGGAGAGCATGACGAGCGGGAACAGCTCCGTCTGGGCACTTCCGGCCCGCTCGGCGTCCCGCTCGACGTCGCTGCCGGGAACCGCGGACGCCTGCGGGGTAAAGGAATCCAGCCCGCCCGAGCCTGCCACCCCGGCCCCCACGGCAACCTTGTGTTCCGTCTTGGTCTGGGTCCGCTCGGCGATGAAGATGACCGCCATCATCGCGACCAGCAGCACGGTGCCCTGCAGGTACAGCGTCGGTCGGTCGATGGCCACCGCGTCCAACACCGCGGCACGGCCGGAGCCGTGCACCGATCGGCTCACCACGATGACCGCGACGAAAGCCGCGACCAACCCGCCCAGGGCCAACGTCACCTGGGCGTGGTAGCGAATGCGCCTGGGCAAGAACGCTTCTGCCAGGACGCCCGCCACGGCGACGCCGAACACGATGAGCATCGGGCACAACAGGAAGTACTCGATGCTGGGGGTGGGCAGGATCATCATCGCGGTCCTTCGGCTGTCCGGGGTAGGCCAGTACCCGCCGGCACGCTCGGCGCGGGATCATGCTGGCCGATGGTGGTCATGGTGTTCTCGACGGCCGGATTGACGAGGTCCAGCACCGGCTTCGGGTAGATCCCGAGCACGATCAGCAGCGCGATCAGCGGTGCGACCACGATCAATTCCCGCGCCTTGAGGTCACCGATGCGTTCGTTGCCGCTGGCCACCGGCCCGGTCATCACCCGCTGATACAGCCACAGCATGTAGACGGCCGAGAGCACCAGCGCGGTCGCGCCGACCGCGGCCACCAGCCAGTACCTGTTGAAAGTGCCCAGCAGCACCAGGAATTCGCTGACGAACGGCGCCAGGCCGGGCAGGGACAGGGTGGCCATGGCCGAAACGAGGAACGTGCCGGCCAGGACGGGGGCCACCTTCTGCACCCCGCCGTAGTCGGCGATCCTGCGGCTGCCGTGGCGGGAGATGAGGAAGCCCGCGATCAGGAACACCGCCGCGGTGGACAGCCCGTGGTTGAGCATGTACAGCGTCGATCCGCTCTGCCCCTGGCTGGTCATCACGAAGATGCCCAGAATGATGAACCCGAAGTGGGAGATCGAGGTGTAGGCGATCAGGCGCATGATGTCGGTCTGGCCGATGGCCACCACCGCGCCGTAGACCACCCCGATCACGGCCAGCACCACGATCAGCGGCCGGAAATACGTTGAGGCGTCGGGGAACAGCTGCAGGCAGTAGCGCAGCATGCCGAAGGTGCCGACCTTGTCCATCACCGCCATCATCAGCACCGCGGTCGCCGGTGTGGCCTCGACCGCGGCGTCGGGCAGCCAGCGGTGGAACGGCCACAGCGGGGCCTTGATCGCGAACGCGAACATGAATCCTAAGAACAGCGCCTTGAACACCGCGGGGTCGGCGCCGTAGCGGCCCGAGGCCACGCCGGCCACGATGTCACGGAAGTCGAAGGTGCCCGAACCGTGCTGCGCGGTGACGACATACAGCCCGATCACCGCCGCCAGCATGATCAGCCCGCCGAACAGGTTGTACAACAGGAACTTCACTGCCGCGCGCGACCGGCCCGGCCCGCCGCCGAAGCCGCCGATCAAAAAGTACATCGGGATGAGCATGGCCTCGAAGAACACGTAGAACAGCAACACGTCGAGCGCGATCACCGAGATCAGCACCATCGACTCGATCGCCAGGGTCAACGCGATGTAGGCGTGCACGCCCCGGCTCCGCTCGCCGCCGTCGTTCCAGCCCGCTATCTGCAGCACCGGGATGAGCACCACGGTCAGCAGCACCAGCACCACCGCGATGCCGTCCACGCCCAGGGAGTAGCCGGCGCCGAAAGCCGGTATCCACGGCTGGCTTTCGACGAATTGGTAGGTCGCGCCCCCGGTCTTGAAGCCGACGGTGATGACGATCGCCACCGCCAGCGTCGCCACCCCGAAGACCAGGCCCGTCCACTTGGCCAGCTGTCGCAGGCCCGGGGGCAGGAGGATGATGAGCACGGAGCCCGCGAGTGGCACCAGCCACAGCACGCTGAGCCAGGGAACGTCGTTGAGGAAAGCCCCGTTCACCACAGTTTCACCGCCAGGATCAGCGCGGCCACCAGCACCGCGCCCGTCAGCATCGACAACGCGTAGTTGCGGGCGAAGCCGGTTTGCGTCCGCCGCAAGCGATTCGAGGTCCAGCCCACCAGCGCCGCCAGCGCGTTGACCGAGCCGTCCACACCCGCGTTGTCGACTTCGACCAGCGACTGGGTCAATTCGGCGCCCGGGCGCATGAATACCTCCTCGTTGAAGGTGTCACTGTAGAAGTCCTTGCGGGCGGCCGTGGTCAGCGGCGACACCGCGAGCGGGGCCACCGCCGGGATGGGCGCGGCGGCATACATCCGGTAGGCCACGACGATGCCGATCGCCACGACACCCAGCGCGAGGGCGGAGCTGACCCAGACCGGGACGGCGCGGGTGACTTCTTCGTGGACCCCGACGACGGGCTCGAGCCAGCGCTGCAAGGTGCCGCCCACCGCCAGCAGGCCGCCGGAGAACACCGAGCCGAACGCGAGCAGGATCATCGGCCACGTCATCAGGCTCGGCGCCTCGTGCGGATGACTGCCCGGGGCCCAACGCTTCTTGCCGAAGAAGGTCATCAGCATCACCCGCGTCATGTAGAACGCGGTGACGCCCGCACCCAGCAGCGCGGCCCCGCCCAGCACGTAGCCCCGCACGCCGCCGGCGGCCAGGGCCGCCTCGATGATGGCGTCCTTGGAGAAGTAACCCGCGAACGGCGGCACACCGATGATCGCCAGGTAGGCCAGGCCGAACGTGGCGAAGGTGATGGGCAGCGCGGCCCGCAGGCCGCCGTAACGACGCATGTTCTGTTCCTCGTCCATCGCGTGGATCACCGCGCCGGAGCCGAGGAACAGGCCGGCCTTGAAGAAACCGTGGGTGAGCAGGTGCATGATCGCGAAGGCGTAACCGGCCGGGCCCAGGCCGGCGGCCAGCACCATGTAGCCGATCTGGCTCATCGTCGATGCGGCCAGCGCGCGTTTGATGTCGTCCTTGACGCAGCCGATGAACGCCCCGAGCAACAGCGTGACGGCACCGACGATGACCACCGCCAACTGCGCGCCGGGCGCCAGGTTGTAGAGGGGATTGGACCGCACGATCAGGTACACCCCGGCGGTCACCATGGTGGCGGCGTGGATCAGCGCGGAGACCGGGGTGGGGCCTTCCATCGCGTCACCCAGCCAGGCCTGCAGCGGAACCTGCGCGGACTTGGCGCAGGCGCCCAGCAGCAACAGCAACCCGAGCGCGTTCAGCACACCGCGGCTGGCCCCGGGCGCCCCGGCGAACACGCCGGCATACGACAGGGTGCCGAAGGTGGCGAACATCAAGAACATGCCCAGGGCGAGACCCGCGTCGCCGACCCGGTTCATCACGAACGCCTTCTTGGCCGCCGTGGCCGCCGACGGCTTGTGATACCAGAACCCGATCAGCAGGTAGGACGCCAGGCCGACGCCTTCCCAGCCCACGTAGAGCACCACGTAGTTGTCGGCGACCACCAGCAGCAGCATCGAGGCCAAAAACAGGTTCAGATAGCCGAAAAAACGACGGCGGTCCGGGTCGTCGGCCATGTAGGCGACCGAATAGATGTGGATCAGCGAGCCGACCCCGGTGATCAGCAGGACGAAGCACATGGACAGCTGATCGATCTGCAGCCCCAGGTCGACCTGCAGCCGGCCGACGGGGATCCAGGTGAACAGCCTCTGGTGGATGGCGCGGTCGTCGCCGGCCCGGCCGAGCATGTCGGCGAGCAGCGTCGCGCCGACCCCGAACGCCGCCACCGCGGTGGCGCAGCCCAGCCAATGCCCCCACGGGTCGGTGCGTCTGCCGCCGAACAGCAAGATCGCGGCACCCGCCAATGGCAGTGCCACCAGCAGCCAGGTGAAGTGAGTCATCGTGGCGTTCTTAGCCTTTGAGTAGGTTCGCGTCGTCGACGGACGCCGATTTACGGGCACGGAAAATCGTCATGATGATGGCCAGGCCGACGACGACTTCGCAGGCGGCTACCACCATCGTGAAGAACGCGATCATCTGCCCGTCCAGGCGGCCGTGCATCCGGGCGAACGTGACGAACGCGAGATTGACCGCGTTGAGCATCAACTCGACGCACATGAACATCACGATGGCGTTGCGGCGCAACAGCACACCCGCGGCCCCGATGGTGAACAGCAGCGCCGAAAGGTACAGGTAGTTCGCCGGATTCATGACGCTCCGCCCTGCGACAGGCTTGGGCTGGGTTCGCGCGGCGGGATCTCTTCGCCGTCGGCGCCGCGGCTGCGCAGCATCGGTGACACCGACAACTCCGAGTACGAGCCGTCGGGCAGCATCGCGGCCACGTCCACCGCGTTGTGGCGTGCGTAGAAGCCGGGGCTGGGCATCGGAGTGGGGTGGCCGCCGGGCCGGAACCGCTCCTCCGAGAGTTCCCGCTGGGTCTTGCGGCGCTCGAAACGTTCCCGGTGCGCCAGCACCATCGCCCCGATGGCCGCGGTGATCAGCAGCGCGCTGGTCAGCTCGAACGCCCACAGGTAGCGGGAAAAGATCAGCGCCGCCAGCCCTTCCACGTTGCCGTTGGCGTTGGCGGCGGTCAGTCCGGTGAAACCGCCGCTCGCCGCGTTGCCGATCGCGGCGACCAGCAGCACGCCGAACCCGACACCGGCGGCAAGGGCGGCGACGCGTTGTCCGCGCAGCGTCTCCTTCAGCGATTCCGCGGAATCCACGCCGATCAGCATCAGGACGAACAGGAACAGCATCATCACCGCGCCGGTGTAGACCACGACTTGGACGACACCCAAAAACAGCGCGTCCTGGACCATGTAGAACACCGCCAGGATGATCATCGTCATCGCCAGGAACATCGCCGAATACACCGCGTTGACCGCCATCACCACGCCGAGCGCCCCGACCAGCGCCAGCGCGCCCAGCACCCAGAACGCCACGGCCTCACCGGTGGAGGTGCGGATGATCGTGTCGGTGGCCAGCAGCTGGCCGGTCAACGCGGTCACCGGGCTCCTCCGGCTTGCTCGGATTCGCGCAGCCCGTCCGCGGTCACGTTGCCCTGGTAGTAGTCCTTGTCGGTGGCGCCGGGTGCCCGGGGATGCGGGGGAGCGAGCATGTCTTGCAGGAGCGGGGCCAGCAGCCGGTCCTTTTCGTAGATCAGGTCGGCGCGGTTGTCGTCGGCCATCTCGTAGTCGTTGGTCATCGTCAGCGCCCGGGTCGGGCAGGCCTCGATGCACAGGCCGCAGCCGATGCAACGCAGATAGTTGATCTGGTAGACCCGGCCGTAGCGTTCCCCCGGCGAAAACCGTTGCTCTTCGGTGTTATCCGCGCCCTCGACGTAGATCGCGTCGGCGGGGCAGGCCCACGCGCACAGCTCGCAGCCGATGCACTTCTCCAGGCCGTCCGGGTACCGATTCAGTTGGTGACGGCCGTGATAGCCGGGCGCGACCGGGCCCGGTTTTTCCGGATACCCCTCGGTGACGCGCTTTTTGAACATCGAGCCGAGCGTCACGCCGAATCCGGCCACCGCGTCTAAGAACTTAGCCACGTACTTTCTCCTTGCTCGCGGCCGCCAGGGACTTCATCGGCAGCGGCGGTGTCGGGAATGCCGGCGTGATGCCTTCAGCGCCCGGGAGTTGCTTGGCCTGGCGGCGCAGCCGGCGTTCCATCGCGCGAATATTGGGGGCGGTGAACGGTTTTCGCAGCAGCAGCACCAGCGCCACGGCGAAGACGATGCTGCTGACCACCAGCATCGGGGTCCAATGCGTATACCCCTGGTTGCGCAGCGTGCGGATCACCGCCGCGATCAACACCCAGACCAGCGAGGCCGGGATCAGCAATTTCCAGCCCAGCGCCATGAACTGGTCGTAGCGCAGCCGGGGCAGGCTGGCGCGCAGCCAGAAGTAGATGAACAGGAACGTCCACATCTTGGCGGTGAACCAGAGCACCGGCCACCATCCGGTGTTGGCGCCCGCCCACATGTTCAGCGGCCAGGGAGCATGCCAGCCGCCGAAGAACATGGCCGCGGCGAGTGAGGAGACCGTCATCATGTTGACGTACTCGGCCAACATGAACATCGCGAACTTCAGCGACGAGTACTCGGTGTGGAATCCGGCCACCAGTTCGCCCTCGGCCTCGGGCAAATCGAAGGGCGCGCGGTTGGTTTCACCGACCATCGAGATCAGGTAGATGATGAACGACGGCAGCAGCAGGAACACGTACCAGACCCGGTTCTGGGCGCCCACGATCTGTGACGTCGACATGGAGCCGGCGTAGAGGAACACCGCCGCGAACGACAGCCCCATCGCGACCTCGTAGGAGATGACCTGGGCGGTCGAGCGCACCCCACCCAGCAGCGGGTAGGTGGAACCGGACGCCCAGCCGCCGAGCACGATGCCGTACACCCCGATCGCCGACAGCCCCAGGATGAACAGCACCGCGACCGGCAGGTCGGTCAGCTGTAACGGGGTGCGATGGCCGAACACCGACACCTCCGGGCCGAACGGGATGAACGCGAACGCGGTGAACGCGGGGATCGTGGAGATGACCGGCGCCGCGAAGTACACGAACTTGTCGACCCCGCCGGGGGTGATGCTTTCTTTGAGCGCCAGCTTGATTCCGTCGGCCAGGCTCTGCAGGGTGCCCCACGGTCCCGCCCGGTTGGGGCCGGGCCGCCGCTGCATGTAGCCCAGCAGCTTGCGCTCGAGCAGGATCGCGACCAGCACGTTCAGCATGAGGAACACGAAGACGGCCAGCGCCTTGCCCAGCACCAGCCACCAGGGGTCGTGGCCGAAGGCGGTCAGTCCGGTCATGAGCCCACTCCAATCCGCACGACGGCGCCCAGCGTTACGCCCAGCTGCCGGTGCACCGCCGAGCCCGGTGAGTTCAGCGGAAGCCACACCACCCGGTCGGGCATGTCGGTGACGACCAGCGGCAGGCTGATCGATCCGCGCGGGGTGCTGACGGTGACCGTGTCGCCGTCGGCGGCGCCGATCTCGGCCGCCGTGTCGGCCGACAGCCGCAGCACGGGTTTGCGCGCGGTACCGGCCAGGTGCGGTTCACCGTCTTGCAGTCGCCCGTTGTCCAGCAGCATCCGCCAGCCGGTCAACACGGCTTGTCCTTTTTCAGGCCCGTTACGGGCAGGGGTCGCGATATCGGGTCCAGCCGCAGGTTCGCCGTCCCAGTTGCCCAGCGCCGCGAATTCGGCGCGAGCCCCTTCGGCGGTCGACATCCCCAGGTAGACACCCATTTCGTCGGCCAGCGCGTCGAGCACCCGGTGGTCGGATTGGCTGGCCTGCTGGGTGGTGCCGCGCAGCGCGGGCTCGAACGCGCGGTAGCGGCCCTCCCAGTTGACGAAGGCGCCGGCTTTGTGCGTCGTCGGGGCGACCGGAAACACCACGTCGGCGCGCTCGGTCACGGCGCTGTGCCGCAGCTCCAGGCTGACGACGAATCCGGCGCCGTCCAGCGCGGCGAGCACCGCCTCGGGGTCGGCGAAGTCGTCGGGGTCCACTCCGCCGACCAGCAGGCCGCCCAGGGTCCCGTCGGTGGCGGCGGCCAGGATGGCGTCGGCGTCTCGTCCACTGCCGGAAGGCAATTCGGCGACGTGCCACGCCGCGGCAACCTGGGCGCGGGCGGTGTCGTCGTCGAGTGGGCGGCCGCCGGGCAGCAGCGCGGGCAGCGCGCCGGCATCCAGCGCGCCGCGCTCGCCGGCTCGGCGCGGGACCCACGCCAGGCGGGCCCCGGTGGCGTCGGCGAGCCGGGCCGCGGCCGACAGTCCGCCCGGCGCGGTGGCCAGGCGTTCCCCGACCATGATCACCGCGCCCGGGGTGGACAAAAGGTCACCCACGTCGCCGGTGGCCAGCCCGTCCAGTGCCGCCGCTTCGGCGCCGGGAACGGTCTTGATCAGCGTGCCCGACATCTTCACCAGCGCGCGGGTGGCGAACGGCGCCACCGCGTACACCGGCAGCCCGTGTTTGCGGGCCGCCTTGCGCAGCCGGAGGAACACGATGGGCGACTCGTCTTCGGGCTCGAACCCGACCAGCAGCACCACCGGCGCCGATTCCAGGTCGGAATAGCTGACGCTGCGCCGGCCGGCGATGCGGGCCGCCAGGAAGTCGGCCTCCTCGGCCGAGTTCGGGCGGGCGCGGAAGTCGATGTCGTTGGTGTCCAACACGATCCGCGCGAACTTGGCGTAGGCGTAGGCGTCCTCCCAGGTCGCCCGGCCGCCGACCAGCACCCCCGTACGCCCGCGAACCGCGTCGAGTCCCTGGGCCGCCGTCGCCATGGCGTGCGACCACGACGCGGGCACCAGCGCCCCGTCGGCGTCCCGGATCAACGGCGTGGTGATCACGTCCGGTTGGGTCGCGTAGGTGAACGCCCACCGGCCCTTGTCGCAGTTCCATTCCTCGTTGACCTCGGGGTCGTCGCCGGCCAGCCGGCGCAGCACCTTGCCGCGACGGTGGTCGGTTCGCTGGGCGCACCCCGAGGCGCAGTGCTCGCACACGCTGGGGCTGGACACCAGGTCGAACGGGCGGGCCCGGAAGCGGTACGCGGTCCCGGTCAGCGCGCCCACCGGGCAGATCTGCACGGTGTTGCCCGAAAAGTAGGAGTCGAACGGCTCGTTGGCGTAGATGCCGACCTGCTGCAGCGCGCCGCGCTCCTGCATGTCGATGAACGGATCCCCGGCGATCTGCTCGGAGAACCGCGTGCAGCGCGCGCACAGGATGCAGCGCTCCCGGTCCAGCAGCACCTGCGCGGAGATGTTGATCGGCTTGGCGAAGGTGCGCTTGACGTCGGTGAAGCGAGAGTCGGCGCGGCCGTTGGACATTGCCTGGTTCTGCAGCGGGCATTCGCCGCCCTTGTCGCACATCGGGCAGTCCAGCGGATGATTGATCAGCAGCAGCTCCATCACGCCGTGCTGCGCCTTGTCGGCGGCGGGCGACGTGAGCTGGGTGCGCACCACCATGTCGTCGGTGGCGACCGTGGTGCACGAGGCCATCGGTTTGCGTTGTCCCTCGACCTCGACGAGGCACTGCCGGCAGGCGCCGACCGGCTCCAGCAGCGGGTGGTCGCAGAACCTCGGGATCTGGATGCCCATCAGCTCGGCCGCGCGGATCACCAATGTGCCCTTGGGAACACTGATCTCGTTGTCGTCGATGGTCAGCGTCACCATCTCCGGCGGACGCACCTCGTCGCCGGTTTCAGGTTTGGCCGCACCAGAAACAGAAGTCATTGGCGCGTTAAGCCTTTCCGTTCGGCGTCAGCATGGAGTCTCGGGGGTCGAACGGGCAGCCGCCCCCCTCGACGTGGGCGACGTACTCGTCGCGGAAGTACTGGATCGACGACATCACCGGGCTGGCGGCACCATCGCCCAACGCGCAGAACGACTTCCCCAAGATGGTGTCGGAGATGTCCAACAGCTTGTCGATGTCCTCGCCGGTGCCCCCGCCGGTTTCCAGCCGCTCGTAGATCTGGTCCAGCCAGAAGGTGCCCTCCCGGCACGGCGTGCATTTCCCGCAGGATTCGTGCTTGTAGAACTCGGTCCAGCGGCGCACCGCACGCACCACACAGGTGGTCTCGTCGAAGATCTCCAGCGCCTTGGTGCCCAGCATCGAGCCGACCCCGCCCACACCCTCGTAGTCCAGCGGCACGTCGAGGTGCTCGTCGGTCAACAGCGGCGTCGACGACCCGCCGGGCGTCCAGAACTTGAGTCGAT
Organism: uncultured Actinomycetota bacterium; assembly: GCA_963800315.1. Taxonomy (GTDB): domain Bacteria; phylum Actinomycetota; class Actinomycetes; order Mycobacteriales; family Mycobacteriaceae; genus Mycobacterium. Next base: position 42,470 of record CAWDAS010000012.1, on the reverse strand, counting down.
GCCCGGCCCGCACCCCGCCGGCGTAGCTGAGCAACTCGCGCAACGTGATACCCAGCGGCGCCTCGTACTGGCCGGGGCGCGCGACATGCCCGGACAGCGAATACAGCGTGAAGCCAGGCGATTTCTCGCTGCCCATCGAGCGGAACCAGTCGACGCCGTTGAGAACGATCGACGGCACGCTGGCGATCGTTTCGACGTTGTTGATCACCGTGGGGCACCCGTACAGCCCGGCGACCGCGGGGAACGGCGGCCGTAGCCGCGGCTGGCCGCGGCGCCCCTCCAGCGAATCGAGCAGGGCGGTTTCCTCGCCGCAGATGTAGGCGCCGGCGCCGGCGTGCACCACCAATTCCAGGTCGAAGCCCGAACCGTTGATGTCGCGGCCCAAATAGCCGGCGGCGTAGGCCTCGGCCACCGCGTTCTGCAGGCGGCGCAGCACCGGCAGCACTTCACCGCGCACGTAGATGAACGCGTGGCTGGCCCGGATCGCGTAGGCGGCGATGATGACGCCCTCGATGAGCACATGCGGCGTGGCCAGCATCAGCGGAATGTCTTTGCAGGTACCGGGTTCCGATTCGTCGGCGTTGACCACCAGGTAGTGCGGCTTGGCGGCCGCGCCGGTGTCGCCCTGCGGGATGAACGACCACTTGGTCCCGGTGGAGAAGCCCGCGCCGCCGCGCCCGCGCAGCCCGGAGTCCTTGACGGTGGCGATCACGTCGTCGGGCTCCATCGCCAGCGCCTTCTGCATCGCCTGGTACCCGTCGTGGCGGCGGTAGGTCGCCAGCGTCCACGACTCGGGATCGTCCCAGAAGCGGCTGATGACGGGGGTCAGCGGCGTGGCCGGGGTGCCCGTCATGACCGGCCTTCCGGCGGGGTGGGCGCCTGCATGCCGTTCTCCTGCGCCACCTTGCAGGCCGGCCAGCGTGGCCGCACCTGCGCCGCCCTGACCTTGGTCGGGCCGCTGGTCGGGCAGGCCGGCCAGGATCCGCGACGTCTCACGGAACGCGCACAGCGGTGCGCCGCGGGTGGGCGGCTTGGGCGTCCCGGAGCGCAGGGAGTCGACGAGCTCACGCGCCGACTCGGGTGTCTGGTTGTCGAAGAATTCCCAGTTGACCATCACCACCGGCGCGTAGTCGCAGGCGGCGTTGCATTCGATGTGCTGCAGGGTGACGGAGCCGTCGGCCGTGGTCTCGTCGTTGCCGATGCCCAGATGCTCCTTGAGGTCCTCGAAGATGGCGTCGCCGCCCATGACCGCGCACAACGTGTTGGTGCAGACACCGACCAGGTAGTCGCCGGTGGGCCCGCGGCGATACATCGTGTAGAAGCTCGCCACCGCCGAGACCTCGGCCCCGGTCAGCCCCAGCTGCTCACCGCAGAACTCCAGACCGGCCGGCGTCAGATACGAATCCTCCGCCTGCACCAGGTGCAGCAGCGGCAGCAGCGCCGAGCGCTTGTTGGGGTAACGGCCGATGATCTCCTTGGCGTCGACCTCCAGTCGCGCCCGCACCTCCGGTGAATACGACTGCGGGGCACCGTCGACGACGAACGCGTTGGGCTCCTCGGGCGGCGGGCCCAGCCGGATGAACACCGGCTGGCCTTGCGGGCCGGTCATCGGTCCACCCCGCCCATGACCGGGTCGATGCTGGCGACCGCGGTGATCAGGTCGGCCACCATCCCGCCCTCGCACATCGCGGCGACCGACTGCAGGTTGGTGAAGGAGGGGTCGCGGTAGTGCACCCGGTAGGGGCGGGTGCCGCCGTCGCTGACCATGTGCACGCCCAGCTCGCCGCGCGGCGATTCCACCGCGGTGTAGACCTGGCCCGCGGGAACCCGGATGCCCTCGGTGACCAGCTTGAAGTGGTGAATCAAGGCCTCCATCGAGCTGCCCATGATCTTGGCGATGTGCTCTTCTGAGTTGCCCAGGCCGTCGGGGCCCATTTTCAGGTCGGCCGGCCAGGCGATCTTGCGATCCTCGATCATGGTCGGGCCGGGCTTCAACTTGTCCAGACACTGCTCGACGATCTTGATCGACTCCCACATTTCTTTCACGCGAATCATGTAGCGCCCGTAAGCATCACAGGTGTCGGCGGTGATCACGTCGAATTCGTAGTTCTCGTATCCGCAGTAGGGTTCGCTCTTGCGTAGATCGTGGGGCAATCCCGTGGCCCGCAGTATCGGGCCGGTGATGCCCAGCGCGATGCAGCCGGTCAGGTCCAGGTAGCCGACGCTCTCGGTGCGGGCTTTCCAGATCGCGTTTTCGTTGAGCAGATCGCCCATTTCGCGCAGCGGTTGCCGCAATTGCTTGAGTGCCTCCGCGATCTCGCTCTTGGCGTTGGGCGGTAGGTCCTGCGCCACGCCGCCCGGCCGGATGTAGGCACTGTTCATCCGCAGACCGGTGATCTTCTCGAACAGGGTCAGGACGATCTCGCGCCCCCGGAACCCGACGAACATCGGCGTCATGGCGCCCAGCTCCATGCCGCCGGTGGCCAATGCGACCAGATGCGATGAGATCCGGTTGAGCTCCATCATCATCACCCGGATGACGTTGACCCGCTCCGGTATTTCGTCGGTGATGCCGAGCAGCTTCTCCACGCCCAGGCAGTAAGCGGTCTCGTTGAAAAACGGTGCCAGGTAGTCCATCCGGGTCACGAAGGTGACGCCCTGGGTCCAGTAGCGGTATTCGAGGTTCTTCTCGATCCCGGTGTGCAGGTAGCCGATTCCGCAGCGGACATCGGTGACGGTTTCGCCCTCGATTTCAAGGATCAGCCGCAGCACCCCGTGGGTGGACGGGTGCTGGGGTCCCATGTTGACGACGATGCGTTCGCCGGGGTCCGCGTTGCGCGCGGCCTCGACGACCTGGCCCCAGTCCTGGCCGCCGGCGACCACGACCCGTTCAGCGGCGCCGCCATCGGGCGTCGAGTCAGTGATTGTGCTCATCAGTTGTAGGCTCTCCGCTCGTCGGGCGGGGGTATCTGCGCTCCCTTGTATTCGACGGGAATGCCGCCCAGGGGATAGTCCTTGCGCTGCGGATGCCCATGCCAGTCGTCGGGCATCTCGATCCGGGTCAGCGACGGGTGTCCGTCGAAGATGATCCCGAAGAAGTCGTAGGTTTCGCGCTCGTGCCAGTCGTTGGTCGGATAGACCGCGAACAGCGATGGGATGTGTGGATCACCGTCGGGCGCAGACACTTCCAGGCGGACACGGCGAGTGTGGGTGATCGACTGCAGCGGGTAGACGGCGTGCAGTTCGCGGCCCGCCTCGTGCGGGTAGTGCACCCCGCTCACACCCAGGCACATTTCGAAGCGCAGTTCCGGTTCGTCGCGCAACCGCTGGGCGACCTGCGGCAGCTTCTCCCGGCGTACGTGCAGGGTCAGCTCATCGCGGTCGACGACGACTTTTTCTATCGCGTCTTCGAATTCGATGCCGGTGCGCCGCAACGCCTCGGCCAGCGTGTCCACCACATCGTCGAAGTAGCCCCCGTAGGGCCGGGGGCTGCTGCCCGGCAGCGTGATCTCGCGCACCAGCCGTCCGTATCCGGACGTGTCGCCGGACCCCGAAATCCCAAACATGCCGCGGCGCACGTTGATTACTTCTTCGTCGGGGGACGGGACAGTGCCGCCCACCTCGCTGGCTGCCACTTTCGGGTCGTGGTCCGGGGAGCTCATCGCAGCAGTCCGCGCATTTCGATCGTGGGCCGGGCCGACAGCGCCGCCTGCTCGGCTTCGGCGATGGCGTGTTCCCGGTTGACGCCGAGCGGCATCTCCTGAATCTTCTCGTGCAGCTTGAGGATTGCGTACAGCAGCATCTCCGGCCGCGGCGGGCAGCCCGGCAGGTAGATGTCCACCGGGACCACGTGGTCCACGCCCTGCACGATCGCGTAGTTGTTGAACATCCCGCCCGAGGAGGCGCACACGCCCATGGCCAGCACCCACTTCGGCTCGGCCATCTGGTCATAGATCTGGCGCAGCACCGGCGCCATCTTCTGGCTGACCCGCCCGGCCACGATCATCAGATCGGCCTGCCGGGGCGTCGCGGAGAACCGCTCCATGCCGAACCGTGCCAGGTCGAATCTTGGCCCGGCGGTTGCCATCATCTCGATCGCGCAGCAGGCCAGCCCGAATGTCGCCGGCCACAGCGAATTCTTGCGGACGTAGCCCGCCACCTTTTCGACCGTTGACAGCAGGATCCCACCGGGCAGCTGTTCCTCGAGACCCACGTCTTACCTCAATCCCACGTCAGGCCGCCGCGGCGCCACACGTAGGCGTAGGCCACGAAAACCGTGAGCATGAACACCACCATCTCGACCAACGCGAACGTGCCCAGCGCGTCGTAGCTGACCGCCCATGGATACAAGAACACGATTTCGATGTCGAAGACGATAAACAACATTGCGGTCAGGTAATACTTCACCGGGAACCGCTGGCCGCTGGCCGCTTGCGGGCCGCTGACCGGACTGCCGGTGGGCTCGATCCCGCACTCGTAGGCCGCCTGCTTTGAGCGGTTGTACCGCGAAGGGCCGACGAGGCTCGCGATCGCGACCGATCCCACGGCGAAGGCCGCGGCGATCGCTCCGAGTACCAGGATGGGTATGTAGACGTTCAACTCGCTCCAAGATCCGTCGTACGGGCCGCCAGTACTGCGGCCGGGCGGGGGCCGGGCTGCTGTGACGGAACCTGGCTGGGCGCCGCCACAGTGACCTTCAACATAGCGTCGCGTGGGCGAGTGTGCTCTGCCGGGGTGGGGGTATTCGCCTAGGTTTTGCATCCCGGCAAATGAGCGCGCGCCGGTGCCGACGGTGCCGGCGCGCGGCAGACCGGATAACCGCAGGTGAGTGCGGCGATTGCGGGAGCGCGAAGGCTAGCGGGTGGGGGTGCGGAGCAGCCCGAGCACCGTGCGGCCCAGCACGATGGGGTCAAGGGGATGCGGTACGGCGGCCTCGGCGCGCGACCAGCTGGCCAACCAGGCGTCGTCCGGGCGGCCGGTGAGCACCACGATCGGCGGGCAGGTCGCGAGTTCATCCTTGAGTTGTTTGGCGATCCCCATGCCGCCGGTGGGCGTGGCTTCTCCGTCGAGAATGGCGAGGTCGATCCCGCCCTCGTCCATCTGCCGGATCACCATCGGGGCGGTCGCCACCTCGACGTAGCTCAACTCGGGCAGATCCGGGTGCAGATGCCTGCCCAGCGCCCGCATGACTTGTTCGCGGGTTTCCGCGTTATCGCTGTAGACCAGGATCCGCAGGGCGATGGAGGAGTCGGACACGGTGCAGATGGTACTGGTGTCGCCCCGGTCTTACTGGGTTGCCCGTACAAAGATGGCCTCGGCCGCCGCCGTTGCCGTCGCGCCCATCATGTGCAGCCGGTTCCAGCCCAGGTCGAACTGTGCCCGGTCGACCTGGGTTTCGCCGGCGATTCGGATCGATCCGTCGTCCAGTTCGCTGATCGTGACGGGTAGTGGCAGCGGTGCGGTGATGCCCTTGATCGTGAAGTCGGCCCGAACATCGGCGGCCTTGCCCTTCGTCGGGTGCACCGCGGTGATGACCACGCTGATCTCGCCGAAGCGCTCGACATCGAAGAAATCGGCCGAACGCAGGTGTTTGTCGCGGCGCCCGATGCCGGTGTCCAGCGAGGCGGCGCGGATGTCGAGCCGGCCGAAAACCGCTCCCGTTCCGGTCAATTGGCCATCGCCGCTGAAGTCGGTGAACCGGCCTTTGACGTTGAGCAGGCCCCACATGTTTCTGATCTTGAAGGTGATGGCCGAGCGTCCCGAATCGAGGTTCCACACGCCGGCCAGGTCGGGATCATTCAGCAGTGTTTCCAGAGTCGTCATCGTCGCCCCCGTCTGTGTAGTCGCCGAACGCGCACAGGCTAGCCGATCAACGGCGCGATCTCAGCGGGGTCGAAATACTCGTCGATCCGCTCGATCAGTCCGTCTTCGCCCATCCTGATCACGATGCACACGCGCATCGAGATCGACTGCCCGGCATGGCCGGTGGCATGCAGGATGTGCTGCTGGACGAAGCCGCCTTCGAAGAGCCGGCGGTCCAGAATCTCGTAGCGACGCTCGGTGGTTGCGCCGATGAACCAGTCGATCACCCGCAGCGCGCGGACCTTGTCGTCTGCCGCGCGGGGCCCACGCCGGCCCCCGACCCGCCACACCGCGATGTCAGCGCTCCACATTCGGTCGACCGCCGCGAAGTCGCCCTTCGCGATCGCCGCGAACAGGCGGTCGGCCACGTCGACAATGGTCTGCGCGGTAGCGGGCATGGCACTGAGCTCCTATTCGCTGTCTTCTTCCGGCGTGTCGTATCCCGGGTGGGAAACGGCCAGCCGGCGTCGTACCAGGGTGCGCAGGCAGGCGACGACGTCGTCGGCGCGCCCATCCATCTCGCCGGCCCGGATCGCGGCGGCGAGCCCCTCCTCATCGGCGAAACCCAAGCCGGTCAGCGCGGCACGGGAATCCGCCTCGTTTTCGTCCTTGAGTTCACGCTCGACGATGCGCAGCGCGTTGGCGGCCACCCTGGCGTGGAAGTTGACCTGCCCGCCGGTTGCCGCCCGGACGTCGGTTTCCAGGAACTCGGCGACCGCGGCCACGAGTTCGGCCGCGATCGGGCGACCGTAGGCGCCGATCACGGGCCCGCCTCGAGCAGGTCGAGTAGGTCCCACTCGGTTTCGCACACCCGGCGGCCGATCGTGGCCAGCTCGACCGACCGGAATTGACCGCTCAAATGCCGCTCCGCCTGGTAACGGCAGATGACACCCCAGCGCAGCGTGGCCAGCACCAGCCACCAGTGAAACGCCACCCGGTCGACGGTAGTCGCGCTGGCCTGCTCATAGGCCCGCAGGAAGCTGTCGATGCTGCCCAGGCCGCCGGCGCCCAGGCTGGTCGGAGCGCCGAACCGCCAGGCCCGGATGCAGAACCAGGCGAGGTCTTCGTAGGCCTCGCCGGCGTGCACCAGCTCCCAGTCGAGGACGGCGGCGAGGTCGGACCCGTCGACGATGAGGTTCCCCATCCGGTAGTCACCGTGCACCAGCACGCGTGCCGACGGGCGGGGCCGGTGGGCGGCCAGCCAGCGAAAAGCCCACTCGAAGGTGGCGGTGGTGTCGCCCATCCCGTCGAGCCGCTCGCGCCATTGCGCGAGTTGGTCCTCGTGGGTCAGGCCGGGCAGCTGCGGGTCGGCCCGGTGGATGGCGGCCAGCGCCTGCGCGCACTGCCGCAACAAGCCGGTGCGGCGCGCGTATCCGTCGTCGCCGTCGAGCCGGCGCTGGATGCGCCGGACGATGGTCTCGCCCTTGATCTCATCGCAGATCAGAAACGGATTGCCCAGTGCGGCGGGCGAATCATCGGCGACCAGGATGTGGGGGACCGGTGCGCCGGCGGCTGCCGCGGCGGCCTGGGCGCGGGCCTCCAGCTCCATGCCGGCGTGCACATCGTCGGGGGGCCCGGTGCGCAAGATCAGCGACCGGGGTTGCCCGGCGGCGACGGCGTCGAACGCCCACGTGGTGCGGCTGGCGCCACCGGTCAGCGCGCGCAGGTTGTCGATCGTGGTGCCGGTACCGAGCACCGTCGCGAGCACCCGGGTGAGTTTGGGTGCCAACTCCGCGGGGTCGTGAGTGGCCGTCACCGCTTGCCGAACTTGAAGAGCCGCTGGGCGACCCGGCGGATCTGGATCTCCTCGGCGCCCTCGGTGATCCGGTAGCGACGGTGGTGGCGGTAGATGTGCTCGAACGGCTCGTGCCGGCTGTAACCGAGCCCGCCGAAGATCTGCATGGCCCGGTCGGCGGCATCGCACACCAGGCGGTTGGCTCGGTAATTCGCCATCGACACCTTGTCGGAGACCTCCATGTGGTGGTCACGGTCCAAGTGCCAGGCCGCGTAGGCCACCAGCAGCCGCACCATCTGGGCTTCGGTCTGCAGCTCGGCCAGTGGCCATTGCACCGCCTGGTTGACCGCCAGCGGCTTGCCGAACACGATCCGTTTGCCGGCGTAGTCGGCGGCCCGGTCGATGCAGTATTGCGCCGCGCCCAGGCTGCTGGCCGCCTGGCGAATCCGGTTCTCGTGCAAAAACGTCTGCGCGACCTCCAGGCCGCGGTCGACCTCGCCGAGGACGGCGTCGGCCGGCACCCGCACATCGGTCAACTGGACTTCACCGTGATCGGTCGGCATGTTGAAGGTCCACCAGTAGTAGGGGACGCTGAACCCGGGCGCATCCGTCGGGACCAGAAAAGCGGTGATGCCGCGGGCCTGCCCCGGCTCGCCGGAGGTGCGGGCGAACACCAGGTCGTGGGTGGCGCGATGCACTCCGGTGTTGAAGCGCTTGGCGCCGTTGATGATCCAACCGTCGCCGTCGGGTTGGGCGTGGGTTTCCAGCCAGGTCGCGTCCGAGCCGTGCTGGGGCTCGGTCAGACCGAACGCCATGGAGCGCTCACCGGTGATCAGCGCTTCGGACCAGAGCCGCCGTTGCTCATCGGTGCCGAACCGCTCCATCATGATCACCTGCGGAAAATTCCCGACGATCGACGACTCGTTCTGCAGGTCATTGTGCAAGCCAAGGCCCTTGTGCGCCAGATGCTCCCGGATGACGGCCATGTCGACGTTGGTGCCGTCCCGGCCGCCCAGCGATGACGGCAGGCCGTAGCGCAGCCACCCCGCCTTGTCGGCGCGCCTGCGCATCTCGGCGAGCAGGTCCTCCCACTCGCGGGTCGGGATGCCGTCGTTGTCCCAATCGGTGCGGGCATGTTCGCGGCGCCGGTCGAAATACTGGATGTGCTCGCGTTCCAGCGGTTTGATCTCGGCCTCGATGAACGCGTCCATGTCGGCGAGCAGGCCGGGAAGGTGTTCGGGGAGAGTGAAGTCCATGCTGATCTCCTTACGCGCCGTACAGGGTCTTTTTCCAGACCGTGGACAGGGTGGTGATGGCATCCTCGTCGCTGATCTGTAGTCCCAGATTGGATGTCCCGACGAAGACGGTGGTGAAGTTCTCGAACAGCAACGCGATGGCCGCGGCGGTGTGTTGGGGGCTGAGCTCGGTGCCGTGACCCTGCTCCTGGGCGCGGCGGACCGAGGCGGCGACGATGTCCATGCCGAAGCGGCGGAATTCGTTCTGGACGGCCGCGAAACGTTGTTGGGTGGCCGCCAGCTGGGCGACCGCGATCATGATGCCGATGTTCTGCTTGAACATGTTCCAGTAGCCGGTGACCACCGAGGTGAAGAACGCGTCGTCATCGGGAGAGTTGGGCAGGTGAACGCTCAGCCCGGACGGTGTCACCACGTCGCGCAGAAACGACTCCGCCAGGGCGGCCAGCAGGTCTTCCTTGTCGGCGTAGTACCGGTAGAAGACCGCCGGTGACTTTCCCGCCGCCGAGGTGATGTCGGCCAGCGTGGTCCCGTGAAAGCCCCGTTCGGCGAAGAGTTTGCGGGCGGCCTGTTCGATGGCCGCCCTGGTCTGGCGGCCTTTGGCGGTCAGGGTCCGCCCTGTTTCAGGCGCGGGCATCAGTCCCGCATCCGGTCCCCGGCGCGCAGCAGAGCACTCGGCAGGTCATGGCCGACAAGCGATTTCGCGACACCGGCCGCGGCGATGGCGGCCTGCAGGTCGACGTCGACGTCGATGTCGCTGTCGCGCAGCAGGTAGACCAGGTCCTCGGTGGCGATGTTGCCGGTGGCGCCCGGCGCGAACGGGCAGCCGCCCAGCCCGCCGACCGAGGCGTCCAGCCGGGTGACCCCCGAGCCGACGGCCGCATACGCGCTGGCCAGGCCCGCACCGCGGGTGTTGTGGAAATGCCCGCCCAGTGGCATGTCGCCGATCACCGGAAGCAGCTGTGCAATCAGCGAACTCACCCGTCCGGGGGTAGTGGTGCCGATCGTATCGGCGATCGACAGGCGGTCGGCTCCGCGGTCGCGGGCGGCGGCGGCGATGTCGAGCACTCGCCGGGGCGGGGTGGGGCCTTCGAACGGTGAGTCCCACGCGGTGGCGATGACCACCTCGACGGTCACGCCGCTGTCGTGCGCGATGGCGACGATGTCGTCGATCTGGTCGGTCGCCTCCGCGCTGCTGCGCCCGACGTTGGCCTTGCTGAACGTGTCATCGGCCGCCACCACGTATTCGATCGAGCGCAGCCCGGCGGCGACGGCCCGCTTGGCGCCGTTGGGGCTGGCCACCAGGGCGGAGAACTCGATGTCGGGGTAGTCGTGCAAATGGGCGGCCAGTTCGGCGGCGTCGGCCATCGACGGGACTTTGGACGGGGAGACGAACGCCGTCGCCTCCACCTCGCGCACCCCGGTGGCGGCCACCGCCGCCAGCAGTTCCAGCTTGGCCGACAACGGGATTGGCGTTTCGATCTGCAAACCGTCGCGCAGCGCCACCTCGCGAATATCGACATGGATCACAGCACCGCTCTCCCCCGCAAGCGGGAGGTGCCCCCACCTCATCGCTGCCGCTCTGCATCGTCGCCGGTGCACATCACAGCACCTCCTCGGCGCGTAACTCCTCGAGCTCCGCGGGGGTCTTGCCCAACAGCCCGCGGTAGATCTCGTCGTTGTGTTGGCCCGGACGCGCGGGGCCGGCGGTGCGGACGCGCCCCGGCGATTCGGAGAGCACCGGCACGATGCCCGGACCCAAAACGTCCCGCTTGACGCGTTCGTCGTAGTGCTCGACCAGCATGCCGCGGGCCCGCAGCTGCGGGTCGTTGACCACCTCGGCGACCGTGTTGATCGGACCCGCGATCACCCCTGCGGCGGACAGCGTTTCGATGATCTCGCCGGGCTGGCGGGTGGCGGCCCAATCGCCGATGATGTGGTCGAGTTCGTCCTGGTTGCGGCCGCGCGCGACGTGCGTGGCGAACCGGTCGTCGGTGGCCAGCTCCGGGCGGCCCATCGCCTTGCACAGCCGGGCGAACACGGTGTCCTGATTGGCGGCGATCACCACCCACGAGCCATCGGCGCTGCGGTAGATGTTGGACGGCGCGATGCCGTCGAGTCGGGTGCCCGACGGTCCCCGCACCACACCGCCCACGTCGTAATCGGGGATGGTGGATTCCTGTACCGCCAAACAGGATTCGGTCAGCGCGACGTCGACCACCTGGCCATGCCCGGTGACGCTGCGGCGATACAGCGCGGCCAGCGCGCCCTGGGCGCCGAACATGCCGGCCAGGCTGTCACCGAGCGACAGCGCCAGCCGGGGCGGCGGACCGCCGGGAAACCCGTTGAGGTGCCGCAGTCCACTCGCCGCTTCGGCGACCGAGGCGTAGCCGGCCTTGTGCGCGTCGGGTCCGGTTTGTCCGTAGCCCGACACCCGGACCAGGATGATGCCCGGATTGCGCTCGCTGAGCACGTCGTATCCCAGGTCCCATTTCTCCAAGGTGCCGGGACGGAAGTTCTCCACCACGATGTCGGATTTCTCGACGAGGTCACAGAACAGCTCGCGGCCGCGGGGACCTCGCAGGTCCAGGGTGATTGCTTTTTTGTTGCGCGCGTGCACGGTCCAGAAGACGTGGTGCCCGCCGAGCTCGGCTTGGCCCCAGGTGCGCAACGGGTCCGGGGCACCGGGGGGCTCGATCTTGATCACGTCGGCGCCCATGTCCCCGAGCAGCCGCCCGGCGAAGGGTCCGGCGATCAGGGTGCCCAGCTCGAGCACCCGTATCCCGTCCAACGGCCCGGTGGGATCCATCACGGCCTCGCGAAGTCGTGGCGGACCAGCCAGTCGGTGACGATATTGACCGCCGCCCTGAGCTGGTCGCGTTGCTCGGGGCCCGCGTAATAGTGCGTGGCGCCGGGGATTTCGTGCATCTCCTTGTCGTGGTACCCGATCGCCTGGAAAAGCCGTCGGGTGTGGCTGGGCGTGCAGGCGTCATCGGCCAGGTTGCCGATCACCAGCGCCGGGATGGCGATATCGCGCCCACAGGCTACCCCGTCGCCGCGCGCGTCGTCGTAACTCCATTGCGAGAGCCAGCCGCGCAGCGTGGAGAAGCGGGCCAGTCCCACCGGGCTCATGTTCACCACTTGCGGATCGCCCAAATAGCACGTTCCCGGGGTGCGTTCGTTGGGGTCGACGGTCGGGTCCAGCCAGCGTGGGTCGGCCATGGTGCCGTGCACGACGAAGCAGAATTCCTCGTCGGGGCGACCGGCGGCTTTCAACTCGGCGAGCTTCTCTTTGACCCAGGCGGTGATGCGGCGGTTGCGGTCGATCTGCGCCTGCCGGTACCGGTCGAGGAATTCTTGGCTGTAGGGCGGCCGGTTGGGGTTGTCGGGGTGGTAGAGGTCCAGCTCGGGATCGCGCTTGGTGGGGTCGGATTCGTCCAGGATCGACGCGTCCAGCCATTCGGTCAGCGTGCCGTGCCGGCTGATGTGCGCGGCGAGCAGCATGATGCCGTCGGCGGGGGACAGGCCGAGCGCGGTCAGGTCGGGTCCGTCGCCGGACGGGCTCGACGTGACGGTCGGGTGCTGGGCCTGCTGCTGGTAGAACATCGACAGCGAGCCGCCGCCACTCCAGCCGGCCAGCACCACCTTGGAGTAGCCCAGCCGCTTCTTGGCGTCCTTGATGCACTCGCCGAGATCTTCGACCACCTTTTCCATCAGCAGCGCCGAATCCGTGCCGCGGAACCTGCTGTTGCAGTAGATGACGTGGTGACCGGCCCGGGCGAGTGCATTGATCATGGGCAGGTAGGCGCCGCCGCCGATGGGGTGCATGAACACCAGCACGGTGTCCGACGGCTTGTCCTTGGGCTTCAGCAGATAGCTTTCCAGCACGGTGATTTCGGCCAGGCCGCCGTAGACATCCCGGACGCCGGAATGGTTCTGGAAGGCAACGAGATAGGGGATGCGGTCGTACTCGTGGCGGGCGGTCATGATCAGTGCTGCCCGAGGTCGTGGGCCAGCACCTCGGCCGACGGGGTCAGCCGCCGGCGGGTGTCGATCGCGATCACCTGCCAGTCGACGCGCGAGTATTCGTCGAACTTGCGGCGTGCCCTTTCCCGCGCCTTCTCGGGCGCACCGTGGTGAACCCCTTGCGGCGCATGGGAAATCAGGCCGGGTGGCATCGGGATGCCGTAGAGGGAGCCGCCGTGGAAGAAGGCGATCTCGTCGTAGTCGACGTTGCGGTGATACCAGGGTGTGCGTTCGGTGCCTGCGACGCCTTCGGCCGGTTTGGGCAGGAAGTTCATCACGTAGACGCCGGTGGCCTGCATGAACAGGTGCACGGTGGGCGGCAGGTGCACGCTGTCGGAGGTGACGACGTTGTAGTCGGCGATGTTGAAGGTGAACGCGAAATTGTCCCCGCGCCAGCCTTCCACATCAATCGGATTGTGTTGGTAGTAAAGGGTTGTCGGGCCGCCTTCCTGAATAGGCCGGTGGATCAGCCGGACCTCGTATTCCTCGCGGCCGTCGTCGTCGATCGGGGCCGGCTCCGGGATGGTGGCCTGGGACGGGTCGAACGGGAAATGCCGGCCCAGGGCGCCCGGGGGCGGGACACGCAACTCGTCGGTGGTTTCGATCATCAGCATTGTCGTCTCGCTGTCGGGCACCTGGCGCCAGGTGCACGCCTTGGGGAGGTAGACCCAGTCGCCCTCCCGGTAGCCCAGCCGCCCGAACTCGGTTTCGACCAGGCCGGTGCCGTGGTGCACGAAGCACAGCAGGTCGCCGTCGACATGACGGGTGTAGAACGGCATCGGCTCGTGCCGACGGCTCAACAGGATTCGGCAGTCGGCATTGCCGAACATCAGCAGGGGCCCGCCGTTGGCGTCGGTGGCGTCGCTGGGTTTGAGTTCGCCGGCCAGCACGTCGAGGGGCCGCAGCGGTCCCACCGACCGGTAGGCGGTGGGGTCGTGGCGGCGGTAGAGATTGGCGGTCCGGCCGGTGAAGCCGCCCCGTCCCAGCTCGTCGTCCTTGAGCCCGTCGAGATCGGCGTGCAGGCGGCGCGGTGTCCTGCCCTTTCGCAGGTGGACAAAGGATTCCATGGCGCGGCTCCCGGTGGTGTGGGGCAGGGACAAACGAAGCCAAAACTGAAAGTGATATTACTTTTCGTTTTGGTCCGGCACAAGGCCCGGCCGCCGTGTCCACGAGACATAAACCATTGCGCCCGCTGCGGGGGTGGTCTTCGCTGGCGTTTATGTGTCGCCGATCGACCGACTGGGGCCGCGCCCCCGCGCCCCCGCGCCCCGCGACCGGCACAGCGCGCTAGTCGCGGACGTGCAGCACGACCTTTCCCTTGGCGGTGCGATTTTCCAGCGATGCGACGGCGGACGCGGCGTCGGTCAGCGGGTAGACCGCCGGCTCGGGCGGGGCGAGCTTGCCGGAGCTGAGCAGCCGCTCCAGTCCGGCCCACTGTTCGGCCAGCGCACCGGGGTGCGTCGCCGTCCAGGCGCCCCACCCCACACCGACGACGTCGATGTTGTTCAGCAGCAGCCGGTTTACCTTGACGGTGGGAATCTCCCCGGCGGTGAAGCCAACGACCAGCAGCCGACCGCCGGGGGCCAGCGAGCGCAGCGAGTCGGTGAACCGATCGCCCCCGACCGGGTCGACGACGATGTCGACGCCCCGGCCGTCGGTCAGCTCCTTGACCGCATCCTTGAATCCCTCGGCCAGCACCACATCCGTCGCGCCGGCCGCCGTGGCGATGTCCGCCTTGTCCGGCGTGCTGACCACCGCGATGGTGCGCGATGCCCCCAGCGCCGGCGCCAGCCGCAGCGCGGAGGTGCCGATGCCCCCGGCCGCGCCGTGCACCAGCACCGTCTCGCCGTGGGCCAGTCGGCCCCGGACGGTGAGCGCGAAGTACACCGTCAGGTCGTTGAACAGCAGGCCGGCGCCCGCCTCGAAGCTCACGTTGTCCGGCAGCTTGAACACGCGATCCGGTGACAGCACCGCGACCTCGGCCATGCCCCCGGACAGCATCGTCAGGCCCACCACCCGGTCGCCGGACCGCACGTGGACGCCGTCCGGCGCCGATCGAACCACCCCGGCGATCTCGGCGCCGAGCACGAACGGGAGTTCGGGACGGTATTGGTACAGGCCGCGGGTGAGCAGCGCGTCCGGGAATGCCACCCCGGCGGCGCGCACGTCGACGACCACGCCGTCGCCCGCGGGCTCGTCGATGTCGGCCAACTCGACCGCGTCCGGACCGTCGAGCCGAGTCACCCGTACCGCGCGCATGCCACCTCCGTCGTCAGTGCCCGACAGCCTACTGCGAGCTCAAAATCCCCCGGCGACCCGCACCACGGCCCGCCCGGAGAATTCACCGGCGCGGATCCGATCGAGCACGCCGACAACGTCTTTGACATCGACGTCGCTGGTAAGCGAGTCAAGGTGACGCGGCCGCAACGAATCGCCCAGCAACGCCCACAGTTTCCGGCGCCGCCCGATCGGCATCTGCACCGAGTCCATGCCCAGCAGCGCGACGCCGCGCAAGATGAACGGCAGCACCGTGGTGTGCAAGGCCGGACCACCGGTCAGGCCGCTGGCGGCCACCGCCCCCCCGTAGTCCACCGCGCTGAGCACATCGGCCAGCGTCGCGCCGCCCACGCAATCCACCGCCGCGGCCCAGCGCGCCTTGGCCAACGGCCGCGGTTTTGCATCGGGGTCCTCGGGCAGCCGCCCGATCACCTCCGCGGCGCCCAGGTCTTTGAGCAGACCGGCGGCCCGTTCCTTGCCGGTCGAGGCCACCACCCGATAACCCGCGGCGGCCAGCAGGTCCACGCTCACCGAGCCGACGCCGCCGGAGGCGCCGGTGACGACGACCGACCCGGCGCCGGGTTGGACGCCCCAGTCGATCAGCGCCCGCACGCTCATCGCCGCGGTGAACCCGGCGGTTCCGATCGCGGCGCCCTCGTGTGGACTCAACGCGCCGAGCGCCACCACCTGATCGGCCGGCAGCCGGGCGTACTCGGCGTAGCCGCCGTGGTGGCCGGTGCCGATCTGGTAGCCGTGCGCCAGCACCTTCTCGCCCACCGCGAAGTCGGGTGACTGCGACTCGACGACCTCGCCGGTCAGGTCGATGCCCGGCACCACCGGGTAGCTGCGCACCACGCCGCCCCCCGGTGTCACGGCCAGCGCGTCCTTGAAGTTGACGCTGGAATACAGCACCCGGATGGTCACCTCCCCGGGCGGCAGGTCCGAGCCGCTGAGCGTCTCGACCGACGTGGTTATCCGATCACCGTCTTGGCGCGCGACAAGCGCTTGAAACGTGTCCATTCCTCGACGCTAACCTCGCCGTATGGATCCCTTCCCACTTGGTCGGTTCTCGGTGTCCCGAGTCGGCTTCGGCGCCATGCAGTTGCCCGGCCGCAATGCGTTCGGGCCGCCGCGCGACCGCGACGAGGCGCTGGCCGTGCTGCGGCGCGCGGAGGAACTCGGTGTCGACCACATCGACACCGCCCAGTTCTACGGTCCCGACGTCGCCAACGAGCTGATCCGCGAGGCGCTGCATCCCTACCCGGAAAACCTGGCGCTGGTCAGCAAGGTCGGCGGGCGCCGCGACGATACCGGCGCCTGGCTACCGGTCGACGGGCCCGCCGACCTGCGCCGTGACATCGAAACCAATCTGCGCTCCCTCGGTGTCGACCAACTGGCCGCGGTCAACCTGCGGCTGTTCGACAGCGCCGGGCCCGATCAGCTGTTCGACGACCAGCTTTCGGTCATGATCGACGCCCGTGACGAGGGATTGATCGGCGGAATCGGCCTGAGCGATGTTAAGGTCGAGCATCTACTGCATGCCGTGCAGCGCACCGAGATCGCTTGCGTGCAAAACGCTTTCAATCTCGTTCACCGGGCATCGGCCCCGGTGCTGGAAGAATGCACCAGGCGCGGGATCGCCTTTGTCCCGTTCTTCCCGCTGGGCGCGGCGTTCATGCAACCGAATCCGGTGCTGAGTCACCAGGTGGTGGTCGACGCCGCGGAGCGGCTCGGCCGCACGCCCGCCCAGGTGGCGCTGGCGTGGACGCTGAGCGTCGCGCCCAACGTGCTGCTGATCCCCGGTACCTCCTCGGTGCGCCACCTGGAGGAGAACATGGACGTCACCTCCATCGAACTCGACGAAGACACCCGGGCGCAGCTGAACGCCGTTGCTACTTGAGCTCTGACGACGACAGCCCCAGCAGCCGGCGGGCGACCACCAGCTGCTGGATCTGCTGGGTGCCCTCGAAGATGTCGAGGATCTTGGAGTCGCGCGCCCACTTCTCCAGCAGTGCCTGCTCGGAATAGCCCGCGGTGCCCGCCAATTCGACTGTCTTGCAGGTAATGTCGGTGGCCACCCGGCCCGCTTTGGCCTTGCTCATCGAGGCCTCTTTGGAGTTGGGGATCTTGTTGTCGGCCTGCCAGGCGGCGCGCAGCGACAACAGGTAGCCGGCCTCCCAGTCGGCCTCCATCCGCAAGAATTCCGCGGCCGCCGCGCTCTGGACGTGCGCCGGTTTGTCATAGGAAATCTCCACCCCGGCCTCGGTGAGGATCCTGCGGATTTCTTCCAGCGCGGCGCGGGCCACGCCGACGGCCATGGCGGCCACGATCGGCCGGGTGTTGTCGAAGGTCTCCATCACCCCGGAAAAGCCCTTGCTGACTTCGATTTCCGGGTTGCCCAGGAGGTTCTCCTTGGGAATGCGGGCGTTGTCGAACCGGATGGCCGCGGTATCGGAGCCCTTGATGCCGAGCTTGTGCTCGAGGCGTTCGACGGTGACGCCGGGATGGTCGCGCGGCACGACGAACGACTTGATCGCCGCGCGGCCCGCCGCCTTGTCCAGCGTGGCCCACACCACGATGTGGGTGGCGCGCGAACCGGCGGTGACAAAGATCTTCTCGCCGTTGATCACGTACTCGTCACCGTCCAGGGTCGCGGTCGTGGAGACCGCCGCCGAGTCCGACCCGAATCCCGGTTCGGTGATGGCCATCGCGGCCCACACCTTGCCGAGGCGTTCCAGCTGTTCGTCGGTGGCGACCGCGGAGATGGCCGCGTTGCCCAGCCCCTGATAGGGGACCGACAGCATCATCGCCAGATCACCCCAGCTGGCCTCCAGGGTCTGCAGCAGCGCGGCCATGTTCGCGCCGTTGTGGTTTTTGCCCGTGCCGTCGTCCTCGCCGCGTAGCGCGCCCGCCCCGGCGAACTCGAATGATTCCGAGGCGCCCTCGAACAGGCTGAAGAGCGTGTCGAGTTCGACCGGGTAGGCGTGCTCCTTGAGGTCGTATTTGCGCGCGATCGGCCGCATCAACTCGGCAGCGCCCTGATGCGTCTTGACCATCACCGCTTGCAGCTTGCGCGGTAGTTCCAGATTGATTGCCATGGTTGGACTTTCGGCTCGTATCGGATGACGACTCAGATAACGACGACACCCTCGGCGACGCCGATGGCCCGCAGGTCGCGGTACCAGCGCTCGACCGGGTGCTCTTTGGTGTAACCGTGGCCACCGAGCAGTTGCACGCCGTCCAGGCCGACCTGCATGCCCTTGTCGGCGGCGAACCGCTTGGCCAGTGCGGCCTCCCGGGTGCACGTGAGGCCCTGTTCGGCGCGCGCGGCGCCGCGCCAGGTGATCAGCCGCAGGCCGTCCAATTCGATGGCGATGTTGGCGCACATGAAGGCGACGGCCTGCCGACGCGCGATCGGCTCGCCGAAAGCCTCGCGTTCTTTCACGTAGGGGACGACGTAGTCGAGCACCGCGTGCGACGTGCCGACCGCCAGGGCCGCCCAGCCCAGCCGCGCCAGCGCCAGCGCCTCCGAGTAATCGTCGTCGGAGGCTTCGTCCTCGCCCAGCCGCGCACCCAGCGGCACCGATACCCCGGAGAGTTCCACCTGGCCCAGGGCCGCGGCGCGAATCCCCATGCTCGGGTCCGCCTTGACGGCAAGGCCGTTGGCCGACGACTCGACGATGAACAGGGCCGGCTTGCCGTTGAGTTGCGCGCCGACGATGAACAGTTCGGCGTCGGCCGCCGCCGGAACCAGCGACTTCACCCCGTCGAGGCGGTAGCCGCTCGGGGTGCGCACCGCGGTGGTCTGCAGCCGGGTGGGATCGAACAGCGGCTGCGGTTCGGCGATGGCGACGCAGGCTTGGGGGACGTTTTCGCCGGCGAACTCGGGAAGGTAGGTGGCCTGCTGGTCGGCGCTGCCCCAGTGGGTCAGCGCCGACGCCACGCCGCCCGGCGCCAGAATCGGCAGTGCCAGGCCCATATCGCCGTAGGCCAGCGCCTCGGCAACCAGCACGTTGGTGACGCTGGAGCGGTGCGCGGCGATGCCGTCGAAGTCCTCCGGAATGTTGATCGCGGTGATGCCCAGCTCGGCCGCCTTGGCGATCAGGTCGGGCGGGTAGGTGGCGGCCTCGTCGGCGTCGTGCGCCGCGGGCCGCAGGACCTCGGCGGCGAATTCATCGAGGGTCTCGATGATCATCTTTTGTTCGTCGTCGGGCGTCAGGTCGAAGTAGTCCTTGCCGCTGGACTTGAGCCGGGTCGGCCCGCCGCGCAGGTTTTGGATGCGCTTGAACTGCCGCGACGTCGCGCCGGCGGTGGAGAAGATCGTCTTCGTGCCGTAACGCAGGCCGCGGTTGAGCGGATCGCGCAGATGGTATTTGTCCAGGAACTCCTGCCCGACCAGCGGAGTGAGCAGCGCGATGGCGACGTCGATCCCCGTCCTTTTGCGCGGCGCCAGCCCGACCCCGGTCTTGCGGTCGCGTCGCTTGGGGCGAGCGGGTTTTGCAGTCTGTGGTGAACCGGAAACGGTCATGTCAGCAGCCTCGATCGTTGGGGCGATGCGGATCACCCTATCTTACTCCGGAGTAAGATAGATAGGGCTGCGTGTTGCCTATTTCACAGCCCGAGGCTGCCGAGCACCTGTTGCTGCAGCAAGCCGTTGGTCGCCACGGCGCTGCCGCGGTGCGGCCCGGCGATGCCGTCCAGGCCCGTCAGCACCCCGCCCGCTTCGCGGACCAAGATGTCGAGCGCCGCGAGGTCCCACACCGACACCTCCGGCTCGGCGGCGATATCGACCGCGCCTTCGGCGACCAGGCAGTAGGAGAGGAAGTCCCCGAAGGCGCGCACCCGCCACACGGCATCGGTCAGCTCGATGAAGCGTTCCCGCACACCGCGCTGTGCCCACCCGGACAGGCTGGAGAACGAGAGACTGGCCGAACCAAGTTGTGCCACAGAGGAAACCGACAGCCGGCGCGGCGTGGCGCCGTCGACCGCGACGAAGGCGCCCTGGCCGCGCGCCGCCCACCACCG
The DNA here is from genome assembly GCA_963800315.1 of uncultured Actinomycetota bacterium. Taxonomy (GTDB): domain Bacteria; phylum Actinomycetota; class Actinomycetes; order Mycobacteriales; family Mycobacteriaceae; genus Mycobacterium. The sequence goes on along the minus strand of CAWDAS010000012.1, from coordinate 22,292 downwards.
GCGCTGCAGCGCCGGTGCGCTCACGGCACCGACCGCGGGGACACCGTCGTGCAGCAACGCGATCAAGGTCGCCCACACCGGCACGCCGCGGACGAAGTTCTTGGTGCCGTCGATCGGGTCGATGATCCACTGCCGTCCGGTGAAGGTGGCGGTTCCGCCGAACTCCTCGCCCAGGATGCTGTCGTCCGGCCGTTCGCGTCCGAGCACCTCCCGCAGGTCGGCTTCGACCGCGCGGTCGGCGTCGGTTACCGGCGTCAGGTCCGGCTTGGTGTCGATGCGCAGATCCAGGGCGCCGAATCGCGCGGAAGTCAGCGCGTCTGCCCGGTCGGCGAGCATCAGCGCCAGGGTCAGATCGTCCCGACTCATGTCAGCAGTCCTACCATGACCTGGTGTGGGAATTCGGTCTGCTGCTCCTGCTGGTAGCCGTGTTGGGGTTCTTTCTTGCCCAGCGGCTTCTGCCCCGGGGGCCCCGCGGTGAAACGCTGTCCGGCACGCTGCTGGTGACCGGGGTCAGCCCCCGGCCGGACATCCCCGGGGAGCAACTCGTCACCATCGCCGGGGTGATCAACGGACCCACCGTCAACGAACACGCGGTGTATCAGCGCATGGCGGTGGACGTCGACCAATGGCCGACCATCGGCCAGCTGTTTCCGGTGCTGTATTCGGCAAAGAATCCGGACAACTGGAGAATTGCGCCCTCCGAGCCGCCCGCGGCCTAGCGTCATCCGGCCGCGGGCGGGCGCGCCATCACCGTCAGGCGGGCGCCGTACCGGGGGACAACGCACGTGGCTCGCGAGACTCTTGCACCCGGTACCCCGGGTATGCCGGACGTACCGGTGTTGGATCCGGCCAGCTCGGTGCCCGGGAGTGCGGGTAAGTCGCTGCCCGGCAATGCCGTAACGGGGCCGCCCGAGGGTGTCGTCCAACTTGGCGGCACCGACATCGCCCCAATGGTGTTGGCACGGGCCAGAGTCGCGGCGACGTTGTCGAGGCCCGACACAGATGCGGCGTTCGGCTGGGGCGCCGACGCGAACAGCGCCGGAGGGAACAAGGCCGGGGGAGCCACCGCCGTCCCCGGCCCGGCGAGAAGGCCCAAATTAGCCGCGGCACCGATGGTTTCCTCGGGAAACGCCTCGAGGTCGGCGACTTCGCCTATCGAGGCGACCCCGGCCGCGACGCCGTCGACGAGGGTGAAGTCTTCGGGGAGGATTCCGTTCGTCGGCAGGGTTTGCCCCGCCGAAAGCGCCTGCGACGCCGGGGCGCCGGCGTGAGCATTGGCTTGGTTGACCGCCGCATTCTGCGCGCTCACCACCACCGGGTTGGCGGTCTGCCGCGGAGTGGAGAACGGCGGCAGCCGCGTCGCCGCCGCCGAATCGGCGGCGTAGCCGTACATCGCGGCGGCGTCTTGCGCCCAGTACTCGGCGTACTGTGCCTCGGTGGCCGCGATCGCCGGGGTGTTCTGGCCGAAAAAGTTCGTCGCGATCAGCGAAACCAGCTGGTCGCGGTTGGCGGTGACCGCCGCCGGGGGCACCGTCATCGCATGGGCAAGTTCATAGGCCGCCGCGGCCGCCCGGGCCTGCATGGCCGTCCACTTCGTCTGCTCCGCGGTTGTCTCCAGCCAAGCTATGTGGTGGGCCGCGGTGGCGGCCATGGCCTCGGACGCGGGGCCGCGCCAGTCCAAACTGGTCAGGCCCGACAGCACCGATTCATACGTCTCGGCCGTGGTGGCCAATTCGGCGGCCAGCGAGTCCCAGCTGCCCGCGGCGGCCAACAGCGAGCCCACCCCGGGCCGCCATACATTCGGGCGGAGTTGACCTCAGGGGCAAGAAAAATGAAATCCATTGTATCTCAGTCCTTTACGTGGTACAGGTGATAAGCCGCGCAGCAATCGGCAGTGTTATGGCGAAACGGGGTGCGACCAGCTCTGGTCGCGCCCGGCGTGGCACTGAACGTCGAGGCGGGGCATGCGCACGGGGTATCGGAAGCGCCCTTCGGTTATGAGGTTGCTCCAAAAATCGCAGAGCGCACCGAGCGGTGGATGCGTTTTATTGCCTCCGCGAAAGTGTTTCAGTGAAATCTCGCCGGCCATTCATAGCGGGGCAATGCCACGTAAACATGCCATTCATGACTACCGTTGTGCCCGCGATTCACTCCGGTTGGCGCTCAGCGACCGTCGGTTCCTGCGCCCCGACGGGTGAAGTCATCGACGACACCCTGCAATATCTCCGGGTGCCGGAGAAACGGCGTGATGATGTCAACCGGCAACGGGAAAACCACCGTCGAATTCTGGTCCGCCCCCAGCTCCAACAGCGTCTGCAAATAACGCAACTGCAGTGACGCCGGGCTCTTGGACAGGGTCTCGGCGGCTGCGCGCAGCTCCTCTGACGCCTGCAGTTCGCCCCGGGCGTTGATGACTTTCGCCCGGCGCTCGCGCTCGGCCTCGGCCTCGCGGGCCATCGCCCGTTGCATCGACTCGGGAATCTCGACGTCCTTGATCTCCACCACATGGACCTGGATGCCCCACGGCTCGGTCATCTTCTCGATGATCGTGCGCAGGTCGCTGTTGAGGTCTTCGCGATGTGCCAGCAGGGTGTCCAGATCGGCGCGGCCCAGCAGCGAACGCAGCGTCGTCTGAGCGATTTGCGAGGTGGCGACGGCGTAGTTCTCCACCGCCAGAATCGCTTTCAATGGATCCATGACCTGAAACATGACGACCGCGTTGACGCGGGCGGGCACGTTGTCGCGGGTGATCACCTCCTGCGGCGGGATGGTCAGCGTCACCAGCCGTTGGTCGACGCGGATCATCTTGTCCACTAAAGGAATCAGGAAGCGAAGCCCGGGCTGATATAGCGGGCGCACATGGCCCATTCGGAATACCACGCCGCGTTCGTACTCGCGCAGCACGGCCGCCGAGAAGAACCCCAGCACGGTCAGCGTCACAATCCCCACCGCGATGACGCCGATCACGAGTGTAGTCACGATGTTTGGTCCTCCTTGGCTTGCCAGCCACCCCAGCGGGTGGAATACCGGTCGATCGCGGCAGCCACCTGGTCCTCGATCGCGGTGCGGTGCGGGAGGTGGTCCGGCGCGTTGGACGGGGTGTTCCACAGGTGGCGGGCGAGCGGGAGACCGAGTAACACGACGACCAGCACCGTGCCCACCAGGACGAGTACGTCAGCGGCCGAATGGTCGGTGACCAACGTTGCCAACGGCAGCACTACTCCGAACGCGGCCACGCAACAGGCGATCCCCCGGTGGAACCGCCCGGCGTCCGAATGCGGCCATGGATCGATGTCACGACTGATCTCGCGACCGTGATCCGATGTCGTACAACCGGATTTGGCCGGGCAGCTGTTGCACACCACCGGTAGTGCCCGATACCGCATGACCCGGTGTTGCGGATCGAACGAGCTCGGCCACAGCCAGTGATCCTGCGGACACACCCAGGCGTCGTGGTCGGGTCGATAAGTGAATTGGCCCGTGCGCCATCGTGCCGCACGCACCGATGCCCGCCGCGCCATCGAGTCGAAGCTCCACCCAATGGCCAGCAGGGCAAGCGAATACCCGGCGATCAGCCATACCGAGGTAGCCGGCGGTGTCATCGGTCAGTCCTTCGACCCGGACTCGCTGTAGAGCGGATGTTCGGGCAGTTCGTCCACGGTCGAGCCGGAGCGGAAGTTGCGCAGGGCGATCCAGGCGATCCAGGCGAAGGGCAGTACACCGCCGACGATCAATATTATGTCGCCGGGCATCCGCAGCCATTCGATCACCGCGTTGCCGGGCTTGGTGATGTAGCCCAGGACCGCGCCTCGAAGTAGCCGTCGTTGACCGAGTGATAGAGCTGCAGGATGCCTAGCGGAAGCAGGGTGACGAACACCATCCAGGCGAGGCCAATATTCATGCACCAGAACGAAACCCGGGCGAGCTTCTCCGGCCACTTGTCGGCCGGGATCACATAGCGGAACGCAAACATCGCCAAGCCGACCGCGAGCATGCCATACACGCCCATCATCGCCGCGTGCGCGTGATTGGCCGTCAGTGCGGTGCCGATCTGGTAGTAGGACACGATCGGGAGGTTGATCAGGAATCCAAAGATGCCTGCGCCCAGGAAGTTCCAGAACCCAACGGCGACAAGGAACATCACCGCCCATCGATGCGGGAATGGCTTGCTGTCGCCGGACTGCTGGCGTGCACCCAGTTGCAGGAACGCCCAGGCCTCGACGGTGAGGAAGGTCAACGGGATGACCTCGGCCGCCGAGAAGAAGGCGCCCAGCGCCATGTGCTCCACCGGGGTGCCGGAAAAGTACAGATGATGCATGGTGCCGATGACGCCGCCGGCGGAGTACAGGATGACGTCGAGGAAGATCACGCCCAGCGCGATCCGTTCGCGCACCACGCCCAGCAGTACGAACATGTAGGCCACCATCACGGTGGTGAACAGTTCGAGGAAGTCCTCCACCCACAGGTGCACCACCCAGAACCGCCAGAATTCGGCGACGGTGTAATGCGTGCCGCTGCTGGCCAGCAGTCCGACCGTGTAAAACGCCGGGATCGCCAGGCCGGAGAAGAAGAGCAGCCACGGCATGTTCATCTTCGACTCGACCTTGAGCCTGGCGCGCATGCCGCGCCAGATGATCGCGATCCACACGAACATGCCGACGATCAGCAGTATCTGCCACAGCCGCGGCAGGTCGAGGTACTCCCACTGCTGGGAGAACAGTCCGCCCTGGGGGATCACCCCGTAGATGGAAAGCGCCTCGCAGATCAGGGAGCCGAACACCACCAAAGCGACCGCGCCCAGCAGCACATACGCCAGCAAGCCCTGGCGGCGCGGCTCGCGGCGGGCGATGAACGGCACCAGGAAGATGCCACCCGCCAGGAACGCCGCTGCGGTCCAGAACAACGACAGCTGGACATGCCACGTGCGGGCCAGGTTGTACGGCAGCACCCGCGCCAGGTCCAGGCCGAAGAAGTTCGACAAGTCGGCCCGGTAATGCTCGGCCGCCGCGCCCAGCAGCGTCTGGGCCAAGAACAGCACCGACACGATCGCGAAGAACCAGATCGTGGCGCGCTGGGCCGGTGTCAGGCTGACCTCGCCGGGTTGCCGGAACGAGAGCGTGGATGCCTCGGCGCTGTGCCAGCCCACCTTTTGGCTCCACCGCCCGTAGACCGCAAACATCACGCCGATGCCGCCCAGCAATGCGATGAGCGAGAGCGCCGACCACACGATCACCGCAGCCGTCGGACCGTTTTCCACCCGCGGCTCGGCCGGCCAGTTATTCGTGTAGCTGTACCTGTGGCCGGGGCGTTCGGCCGCCGAAGCCCACGCCGTCCACGCGAAGAACGCCGTCAGGTCGCGGATTTGCGCCTTGTCGGTGATCATCTGCGGCAGCAGCCCGTATTTGGTCGAGTTCTCGCCGAAGTAGGCCGCGTAGTGGCTTTGGATGCGGTCGAACGCCGCGGCCTGCCGGTCGGTGAACACGAGCGTCTTGGTGGCGGGGTTGTACCGGTTGGTCCTGAACTCGGTGACCACCCGATCGCGCGGCTCGGCCACACCCTGTGCCCGCAATTGATCAGCAACGTCGTCGGTGGCCATCCGCAGGTATTCCGCGGTGTAATCGGGCCCCAGGTAGGCGCCGTGGCCCAGCACCGACCCGTACTCCATCAGACCCCGGGCTTGGTAGAGCTCCTGGCCGCGGGTGATGTCGGCGCCGGTGAAGAGCGTCTGGCCCGATTCGTTGACCACCTTGTTCGGCATCGGCATCGACGCCGAATAGGTCCGGTAGGCCAGGATGCCCATCACCAGAAAGCCGAAGATCATCACCAAGGCGACGCCCTGAAGCCAGCCGCGCCCCACCAAGGGTTGCGACGATGACCGGTCGGGATGCGGCGATGACGATAACTGTTGAGCGGCCATTCACAGATCTCCCATCGAGGAATCGCTGCGCCGCCGCCGAATCGCCCGCGGCGATACGGGCTAAACCTTAGTTCGCGCCTGCCCGCAATGACAGCGGTAACTTCGCCGGTACCGGTTGATAGGGACCAATGGCCCGCATTTCGGGAACCAATGCCCCTGGGTGAGCGGGGTTCTCGTCAATAGCGTGATGGGATGCTGCAACAAGCCCCGGCGGTCGTCGTCGGTGTCGACGGGTCGATAGCGGCCACCAACGCCGCGTGCTGGGCGGTCGACGAAGCGGTGAGCCGGGACATTCCGCTGCGACTGGTCTATGTGATCGAGGCGGCGCATACGTCCGGAACCGAAGTGCCGGGCTCCCGAGTCGCCGCCGCCCATTCGGCGTTGTACGTCGCCCGCCGTGCCGTCGAGAGCGCCGGGAAACCGGTGAAGATCGAAACCGAGGTCCTTCGGGGCAGGCCGGTCACCGCGCTGCTCGAGCAGTCGAGGACGGCGGTGATGATCTGTGTCGGGTCAATCGGGCTCAAACATGCCCACGATGGCGTTGGCTCCGTCGCGACGGCCGTGGCGGTGTCGGCCCTTTGCCCGGTCGCGGTGATCCGGCGGCCGGTGGTCCAGCCGGCAACCCCGAGCGTCGGCAGCGTTGTCGTGCAGGCCGACAACGGGGTGGCGCTCCATTACGCATTCGAGGAGGCGCGACTGCGGCAGGTGCCACTGCGGGCGATTTCGGTGTCCCCGGTCGCAGGTCGGGATGACGCTGACGAGAAACGTTCGGCGCAAGCGCAATTGGGTCGGCGGATCGCCCGGTGGACGCGGTTGTACCCCGATGTTCGGGTCGAGTCCGTCGTGGCAGGCGGGAATATCGACCGGTATCTGGACGCCAATGACGCACCGGATCAGCTGTTCGTCACCGATTCGCAGTCGTGTTTCGAGCTGTGCGGCGCGCATCGCGCGGGCCGCTCAGTTCTGGCCGTGCGCTCCAGGAACTTGTGACCGCCCTCAGCTGTGGCCGATTCGCAGCAGTTCGGTCACGTTCGGCAACTTGACGCGGGGGCGCCCGTGCGGCTCGCCGGCGGCCCGCTCGTGGCGATCGATGAGTTCCCAGTGCGCGCTGGTGACCAGCTTGGGCTGGCGCGAAGCCAGCCACTCGGCCAGCTGGTCGGCATGGTCCTCGGGGCGATCCGGCAGTCCGTCTACAGCGCCGGCGAGATCGGCGATCAGGGTATCGACGGTGTCCTGGGAGTCCTTCTTATTGGTACCGATGACACCGGTCGGCCCGCGCTTGATCCACCCGACGACGTATTCGTTGCGGCTGCCCTCGACGCGGCCGTCGGTGTTGGGGATGGTCGCGGTCTTGTCGTCGAACGGCAACCCCGGGGTGGGGACACCGCGGTAACCGACCGACCGCACCACCAACTGGACGGGTAGCTCCTCGCGCTCCCCGGTGTCCTGGGCCGTCACCCGCCCGCTGGAATCGGTGCGCAGCTCGTTGCGGCCGAGCACGATCTGCTCCACCTTGCCGTCGCCTTTGATCTCGATCGGCGACGTCATGAACCGCAACACGATGCGGCGGTGCCCGGGGCGAGGGGCGCGGCTGGCGTAGCCACGCAGCACGGTGAAGTTCTGCTTGGCCGTCTTGCCGGCCGCGGCCGCGTCCTCGTCGGTGATGCCCTCGAGCTGGGCGGGATCGACGACCACGTCTACCCCGTCCAGCTCGCCCAACTCACGCAGCTCGAGCGTGGTGAAGGCGGTCTGCAGGGGTCCGCGCCGGCCGATGATCACCGCCTCCTCGACCCCGCATGGACGCAGCGACTCCAGCGCGTGATCGGCTATGTCGGTGCGTCCCAGCACGTCGGGATCGGTGACCAGGATGCGGGCGACGTCGATGGCGACGTTGCCGTTGCCGACGACCACGGCCCGGGCACCCGAGAGGTCGGGCGTCTTGTGCTCGAAGTTGGGGTGGGCGTTGTACCAGCCGACGAAGTCGACGGCGGAGATACTGCCGGGCAGATCCTCGCCGGGAATGTTCAGCGCGCGGTCGGACTGCGCCCCGATGGCGTAGACGACGGCGTCGTAGCGCTGGGCGAGCTCGTCGCACTGCACATGTTCACCGACCTCCACGTTGCCGAAGAAACGGAAGCGCGGATCCGCGGCGGTCTTCTCGAATTGCTTACTGATCGACTTGATCTTCGGGTGATCGGGCGCCACGCCGGAGCGGACCAGTCCCCATGGTGTCGGCAGCATCTCCAGCATGTCGACGGCTACGTCGATGTCTTCCGACGTCTCGGCCGCCTTCAACAGCGATGCCGCGGCGAAGAAGCCCGACGGTCCGGAGCCGACGATGGCGACGTGATAGGGGCGCATGCTCGAGCCTTTACGTTTCGTAGCCGATTGTGACTCGATGCTAAACGCTGGAGCGCTGGTCGTGACCCTGAGCACTCACGTCGGAGGACAGCGCCGGTAACGTTGTCGGCTGTGGAACCCGACCGTCAAGCCGACATCGCCGCCCTCGACTCCACCCTGACCACGGTGGAGCGGGTGCTCGATGTGGACGGTCTGCGCAGCCGCATCGAGAAACTCGAGCACGAGGCCTCCGATCCCAATCTGTGGGACGACCAGACCCGCGCGCAGCGGGTAACCAGCGAACTGTCCCACACCCAGGGGGAACTACGGCAGATCGAGGATTTGCGCAGGCGCCTCGACGACCTGCCGGTGCTCTACGAGCTGGCGGCCGAGGAGGGGGAAGGCGCCGCCGAGGCGCTCGCCGAGGCGGACGACGAGCGCAAGGCGCTGCGCGCCGAGATCGAGGCCACCGAGGTGCGCACCCTGCTCTCGGGCGAGTACGACGAACGTGAGGCGCTGGTCACCATTCGTTCCGGTGCCGGCGGGGTGGACGCCGCCGACTGGGCCGAGATGCTGATGCGCATGTACATCCGGTGGGCCGAGCAACATAAGTACCCGGTCGAGGTGTTCGACACCTCCTATGCCGAAGAGGCGGGCATCAAGAGCGCGACGTTCGCCGTGCACGCCCCTTTCGCGTACGGCACGCTGTCCGTGGAACAGGGCACGCATCGGCTGGTGCGGATCAGCCCGTTCGACAACCAAAGCCGGCGTCAGACGTCGTTCGCCGAGGTCGAGGTGCTCCCGGTGGTGGAGACCACCGATCACATCGACATCCCGGAAGGCGATGTGCGGGTTGACGTTTATCGCTCCAGCGGGCCGGGTGGCCAATCGGTCAATACCACCGACTCCGCGGTGCGTTTGACCCACATCCCGACGGGTATCGTCGTGACCTGCCAGAACGAAAAATCGCAATTGCAGAACAAGATTTCGGCGATGCGCGTGCTCCAGGCAAAGTTGTTGGAGCGCAAGCGTTCAGAAGAACGCGCGGAGCTGGACGCGTTGAAGGGCGAGGGCGGCAGTTCGTGGGGCAATCAGATGCGCTCCTATGTGCTGCACCCGTACCAGATGGTCAAAGACTTGCGAACCGAGTACGAGGTGGGCAATCCAGCGGCCGTGCTGGATGGAGACATCGACGGATTCCTGGAAGCGGGGATCCGGTGGCGCAACCGTAAAGATGACGAATAACACCACAGTTCTTGCCCTATCGCTGAGCCAGCGCTGGCACGATTTCTGGCGCGGCCAGATCGGTGAATGGATCACCGGCAGGGGTCTGCGGATTGTCATGGTGCTGATCGCGGCGGTGCTGGCGGTCCGCTTCGTCGGCTGGGTGGCCAAGGCGGTGACCGAGCACCTCGACCTGGGATTCGCCGAAAGCGACGCGCTGGTGCGCTCGGAGGCCACCAAACACCGTCAGGCCCTGGCGTCGGTGATCTCGTGGGTGTCGATGGTCCTGATCTGGATCATCGTCCTCTACGAGGTCATCGATATCTTGCCCGTTCCGGTCGGCTCGCTAGTGGGTCCGGCGGCCGTGCTGGGCGCCGCGGTGGGCTTCGGCGCCCAGCGGGTGGTGCAGGATCTGCTGGCCGGGTTCTTCATCATCGTCGAACGCCAGTACGGGTTCGGTGACCTCGTCGAGCTCAGCATGATCGGGTCGCCGGAGAACGCGGCCGGCACCGTCGAGGAGGTCACGCTGCGCGTCACCAAGCTGCGGTCCAGCGACGGCGAGGTCTTCACCGTCCCCAACGGGAACATCGTCAAGTCGATCAACCTGTCCAAGGACTGGGCGCGCGCGGTGGTGGACATCCCCGTGCCGACCAGCGCCGATCTCAGCCGAGTCAACGAGGTCTTGCACCAGGAGTGCGAGCATGCCCGCGACGACGGGATGCTGGGGGATCTGCTGCTGGATGCGCCCACGGTGATGGGGGTGGAGAGGATCGAGCTCGACACCGTCACCCTGCGCCTGGTGGCCCGCACGCTGCCGGGCAAGCAGTTCGAGGCGGGCCGTCAGCTGCGGGTGCTGGTCATCCGGGCACTCGCCCGCGCCGGCATCGTGACCGCGGCCGACGCGACCGTGAACCTGGTCGACGATGCCGGCGTTCCGGCCGCTGAAGGGGAAACCCGGGACGAAGCCCAGGGTTCGGTGCAAAAGCGATGAGGTTCACGCTGAGCCGTCGCGCGCAGCCCAGCGACGACAAGGAACGACGCAAGCCCGGCCACCTGTTCGGCGGCCGGGTCCGCACGTCGACCCTGGTGCTGATCGTGGCGTTCCTGGCGGTGTGGTGGCTCTACGACACCTACCGCCCGGAACCGGCCGCGAAGCCACCGGCCCCGCAGGTGGTGCCGCCGGGCTTCGTGCCCGACCCGAACTACACCTGGGTGCCGCGCACCAGGGTGCAGCCGCCGCCCACGCCGACCCCGACCACCACCGTGCCGCCGCCCGTCACGACGACCACGACGCCGGCGCCGTTCGTCCCGCCGCAGCTGCCGTGCCTGCTGCCGCCGCCGTTCTGCCCGTCCAGCACCACCCCGACCGCGCCACCGCCGCCGGCGCCGCAGCCGGGGCCCGGTCCGGCGCCCACCACGCCGCCACCTGCCCGTTGACTTGGCTTGCCGGCGAAAATCACCGCTACACTGGCGTGCCGTGATGATCACCCTGGACCATGTCAGCAAGAAGTACAAAGCGTCGGCGCGTCCGGCGCTCGACGATGTCAACGTCAAAATCGACAAGGGTGAATTCGTCTTCCTGATCGGCCCGTCGGGTTCGGGCAAGTCGACGTTCATGCGGCTGCTGCTGGGGGAGGAGACGCCGACCACCGGCGACATCCGGCTGTCGAAGTTTCACGTCAACAAGCTGCCGGGCCGCCACGTCCCCAAGCTTCGCCAGGTGATCGGCTGCGTATTCCAGGACTTCCGGTTGTTGCAGCAAAAGACGGTGTTCGAAAACGTCGCCTTCGCCCTGGAAGTCATCGGCAAACGAAGGGATGCGATCAACCGGGTGGTCCCCGAGGTGCTCGAGACCGTCGGGCTGTCCGGCAAGGCCAGTCGGCTGCCGCACGAGTTGTCCGGTGGTGAGCAGCAACGGGTGGCGATCGCCCGCGCGTTCGTCAACCGGCCCCTGGTACTGCTGGCCGACGAGCCAACTGGCAACCTCGATCCAGACACCAGTAAGGACATCATGGATTTGTTGGAGCGGATCAACCGCACCGGGACGACGGTGCTGATGGCGACGCATGACCACCACATCGTCGACTCGATGCGTCAGCGGGTCGTCGAGCTGTCGCTGGGCAGGCTGGTCCGCGACGAGCAGCGGGGCGTCTACGGGATGGACCGCTAAGTGCGCTTCGGCTTCCTGTTCAACGAGGTCCTGACCGGACTTCGTCGCAACGTCACCATGACCATCGCGATGATCCTGACGACCGCGATCTCCATCGGATTGTTCGGCGGCGGTCTGCTGGTGGTTCGGTTGGCCGACAACTCCCGCGCCATCTATCTCGACCGCGTCGAGACGCAGGTGTTCTTGACCGAAGACGTCTCCGCCAACGACCCGACCTGCGATGCCAACCCATGCAAAGCGCTGCGGGAACGGATTGAGGCGCGACAAGACGTCAAATCGGTGCGGTTCCTCAACCGTCAGGACGCCTACGACGACGCCATCCGGAAGTTCCCGCAGTACAAGGACGTCGCGGGCAAGGATTCGTTTCCGGCGTCGTTCATCGTCAAGCTGGAAAACCCCGAGCAGCACAAGGACTTTGACACGGCGATGCAGGGCCAGCCCGGGGTGTTGTCGGTGCTGAACCAGAAGGAACTGATCGACCGGCTGTTTGCGGTGCTGGACGGCTTGAGCGATGTCGCGTTCGCCGTCGCCATGGTCCAGGCCGTCGGCGCAATCCTGCTGATCGCCAACATGGTCCAGGTCGCGGCGTATACCCGGCGCACCGAGATCGGGATCATGCGTCTGGTGGGGGCCAGCCGCTGGTATACCCAGCTGCCCTTCCTGGTGGAGGCGATGGTCGCCGCGGGCATCGGTGTGGCCATCGCGATCGCCGGACTGATCCTGGTGCGGGCGATGTTCCTGGAGAACGCGCTAAATCAGTTCTACCAAGCCAATTTGATCGCGCGCGTGGACTATGCCGACATCCTCTACATCTCCCCGTGGCTGTTCCTGCTCGGCGTGTCGATGGCTGGGCTGACGGCCTACGGAACGCTGCGCCTGTACATCCGGCGGTAGCTGTGGCCAAACATTCCGGCCGGGTGAAGGCGGGGGACGACAAGCGCGGCGGCAAACGGGTTGTGGCCACCAATCGTAAAGCGCGGCACAACTATTCGATCCTCGAGTTGTTCGAGGCGGGAGTGGCTTTGCAGGGCACGGAAGTGAAGAGCCTGCGCGAGGGCCACGCGTCGCTGGCCGATGCCTTCGCAACCGTCGACGACGGCGAGGTGTGGCTGCACAACTTGCACATTCCGGAGTATCAGCACGGTAGCTGGACCAACCACGAGCCCCGCCGTAAGCGCAAGCTGCTGCTGCACCGCCGCCAAATCGACACCCTGATAGGGAAAATCCGCGATGGTAACCTCGCGCTGGTGCCGTTGTCGGTGTACTTCTCCGGGGGGAGAGTCAAATTGGAGCTTGCCTTGGCGCGCGGTAAACGCGCCTACGACAAACGCCAGGATATGGCCCGCCGCGATGCCCAGCGGGAAGTGGTCCGTGAGCTGGGCCGCCGAGCCAAGGGCATGAGTTGATCGGGGCCGCTTACGCCCAGCTGACTGCCGTTACCTATGGCGTCAGCGATTTTGTGGGCGGTGTGGCCGCTCGGCGGGTAGCCGCGCTGCGCGTGATGCTGGTCGCGTATCCGATCGAGACGGTGTTGCTGGGTGTGCTGGCCCTCTGCGTCGGCGGGCCGATTCATGCCGGCGCGGTTTTTTGGGGCGGTCTGTACGGCGTGGGCATGGCATTCGGCATGTGGGCGTTCTTCGCCGCGCTGGGGGCCGGACCGATCTCGGTGGTTTCACCCTTGGCGGCCGTGCTCAACGCCGCGGTGCCCGTGGCGGTCGGCATGGCCCTGGGGGAGCGGCCCGGCCCGGCGGCCATGCTGGGCGTCGCACTGGCCCTGGTCGCGGTGGTGCTGGTCAGCCGGGAGGCGCCCGCCGAGGGCGCCAGGCCGTACCGGTTCACCCCGAAGGTGGCCTGGCTCACGGTTCTGGCGGGATCGGCGATGGGGCTGAACCTGGTGTTTTTGCATCAGGCGCCACACGCCTGCAAACTCTGGCCGCTGGTGTTTGCGCGGCTGACGGCCACCGCGGTGGTGTTGGTTATGGCCGCATCCAGCCGCAACCTGCGGATACCGCAGGGCAGGCCGATGCGGCTGGCGCTGGCCGTGGCCCTGCTCGACGCGTTCGCCAATGTCACCATGCTGGCGGCGTTGCACACCTGGTTGCTCTCGTTGGCCAGCATCTTGATCTCGCTGTATCCGGCGGCAACGGTCGTGCTGGCGATGGTGGTGCTGCGCGAGCGGGTGACCCGCTGGCAGGGGCTCGGCATGGTGATGGCCATGGGGTCCGTGGCGATGATCGCGGCAAACTAGAGGCGGTGACCGGCCGCCACGCACGAGCGTCCTAGGATCCGTTCATGGCCGATCGTCCTGTCACCAAGCTCGACAAGTCCGACGTGCTCGCGGGGCTCTTCGCCGTGTGGGACGACCTCGATGCATTGCTGGCGGGGTTCTCCGAGGCCGACTGGCGGGCGGCGAGTCCGCTGCCCGGCTGGGACGTAAAGGCACTGGTGTCCCACATCATCGGGACCGAGTCGTTTTTGGCGGGTGTCGCCTCGCCCGAGCCCGACATCGACGTCAAGGCCCTCGAGCACGTGCGCAACGACATCGGGGCGATGAACGAGTGCTGGGTGCGCCATCTCAGCGGCGAGCCCGGCGATGCCGTGCTGGCGCGCTTCAGGGACATCACCGACAGCCGCCGCAAGGCCCTGACGGACATGTCCGACGACGACTGGAACGCCGTCTCGCCGACGCCGGCCGGCATGGACACCTACGGGCGGTTCATGCGGATCCGGGTCTTCGACTGCTGGATGCACGAGCAAGACATCCGCGCAGGGGTGCAGCGGCCGTCGTCCGACGACGAGCTCGACGGGCCGGCGTCGCGGCTGTCCCTGGATGAGATCGCGGCCACCATGGGCTTCGTCGTGGGCAAGCTGGCGAAGGCGCCCGAGGGCTCTCGCGTCCTGTTCGAGCTGACCGGCCCGCTGGCCCGCAGCATCCGCGTCAGCGTGGATGGCCGGGCCCAGGTGGTCGACGACTTCGGCGGCCAAGAGCCGACGGCGACGATCCGGCTGGACGGACTGCAATTCACCAGGCTGGCCGGCGGCCGCCCGATGTGCCCGTCCCGCAGCCAGGACATCGACCTCGGCGGCGACACGGAGCTGGCCGGGCGCATTGTCGAGCGCCTGAATTTTGTGATCTAGGACCAGCCCGGCCCCCAGAGTGTCGGGAACATAATCCCATTGCCGCTGGTTGATAGGCGGGTACCATTGGTAGTCCTGCCGAAAGTCGGCGGGGATGCGAGGGGCTGAACGGTTTCGACTTCGCGCATCGAATCAAGGGAAGCGTGCCGGTGCAGGCAACCGACCACCGTAAGCGTCGTTGCAAATAGATAAGCGCCGATTCACATCAGCGCGACTACGCTCTCGCTGCCTAAGCGACAGCTAGTCCGTCAGACCGGGAACGCCCTCGACCCGGAGCCTGGCGTCAGCTAGAGGGATCCACCGGTGAGTCCGGTCGCGGGACTCATCGGGACACCATACAGCGACTGGGATCGTCATCCTGGCTAGTTCGCGTGACCAGGAGATCCGAGCAGAGGCATAGCGAACTGCGCACGGAGAAGCCTTGAGGGAATGCCGTAGGACCCGGGTTCGATTCCCGGCAGCTCCACATAATATCTGCAGGTAAGAGCTATAAAACCACTGGATCAAGCAGTCACGTCAAGACCGCCGTCAAGATCCCGAGTGTAAGCTCCCGGTCCGTGGCCTGATTCGCACCCGCCAGCGCAAGGACGGCACCGTCTACACCAGCGTTCTCTACGTCCATGACGGCAAACAAACCTCGTCGTCTTTCGACGACCACACCGAGGCGCAAAGTTCCAGGTTGTCTGCAACCGACTCGGCCCAGCAGAGGCTGTGCAGATCTGGAAAGCACCACCCCCGGCGACGGCCACACCGTCAAGAGCTACGTCAACGAACACCTGGACGCGCTTTCTGGGGTGGAAAAGAAGACAGCCGCAGAGTATCGCCGGTACCTGACCCGCGACATAGAGCCGGTGCTCGGCCATATCCCGCTGTCGACGTTGAGCCGCACCGACATCAGCAAGTGGGTCAACAAGCTGCAGGCCGATGGTGCCAGCGGCAAGACCATCAGCAACAAATTGGGCTTTCTGTCCGGCTGTCTGAATCTGGCTGTCAAAGCCGGAGAGATCTCAGCCAACCCGGCTGCCGGAGTTAGGATTCCCCGCACCCTCCGCCGGGAGATGGTGTTCCTGACCGATGCCGAATACCAGTTGTTAAAGGCTTCCTTTACCGGACGGTGGCACCCGTTTCTTGACTTCCTCGTTGCCAGCGGCTGCCGGTTCTCCGAAGCCACGGCGCTAATCCCTGCCGACATCGACGCCATCGATGGCACGGTCAGGATTACTAAGGCCTGGAAGCGCACTGAGACCGGCTACGAATTCGGCCAGCCCAAGACCCGGCGCTCGGTGAGGACTATCAACGTGCCCTCCACGGTGCTGGACAAGCTCGACGTGAGCCACGACTGGCTATTCACCAATAGTGAGGGTGGGCCGATCCGAATTTATTCCTGGCGCACCAATGTCTGGGTGCCGAGCCTGACCAAAGCCAGGACTCAGGACTCCAAGAACCCGGACAAGGTGCCGCTGGAAAAGCGGCCGCGCATCCACGATCTCCGGCATTCCTGCGCCTCGTGGATGCTGGGTGCTGGCGTCCCGTTGCTGACCGTCTCGGCCCACTTGGGTCATGACGATGCTGCCACCACTGCCCGCGTCTACGGGCACCTCGACCGGTCTGCTGGACAAGCGGCAGCCGATGCTATCGGCAATCTATTGCGCTAGAACTGTTTAGATCAGGACCGTAGGGCGTCGCGGGTAGTGACCGATGTCGTTGGCGATGCCTTCAGGCCGGAGAGGAAGCCACAAAGAAAAAGCCCAGCCACTACCTGATCCCACCTGACCTGCGGACTATAGCTTTGCTATAGGGTACAAAGCGCCGAGTTCAGTTGCACAGCAGAGGTTTTGGTTTGCATCGGCCCGTAACGGCGGGTAATGTACGAGACGTGCTTCGGGCGCTGCATCGGCAGCGGGGCGTCCGAGGGTCGTTCTAGGAGAGAGCGACGGCTGCACGGCAACGACAGCAGGCACCGGCCATCAAAGCTAATGGTCCGTTCCGTTCTGCAGGAGTGCTGCCCTCGTGCCCACTACAACACCACTTTTCACCCTCGATCAGACGGCTACCGTTCTCGGCTGCCAGCCCCGCTGGCTTGCCGACCAGCTTCGCGCTCGCCGGTTTCCTGGCCGCAAAATTGGCAGGAGGTGGATGCTGTCCGAGGACGATCTTGATGAGATCGTAAGACGCTGTGCAGTAGCCCCCGCGTCTGCACGGCCCGCTGATGTCGTCATTCCTGCAGTCCCGCAAGTCGGTTCGATGACGCCGACAACGGCTCGACGGATGCGCCGGGGTGATCAGTGATGACTGCAAAAGAGTGCCCCGGTCGGGATCAGCGAACCAGGAGCGATTCACACAATACGAACACTCCCAGAGTGCGCAGTGAGGCCGCCGCAATGGCCGCTGCCGGGCAGGAGCGGACGCAGATCGTGGAGAAGGCGCTGGCCGACACGCTGGCAACCATTGTGGAGAAGGTCCCGCTGTCCGACGAAGCCCGTGAACGCATCACTGGGCTGATGGTCGGGGGTGGCGATGAGAGCTGAAAACGAAGGGGGCGGCCCCCGCCAGGAGCCGCCAACCCACCGCCAGACCCGCTGGAGTGCGAATCCGTTGACGCCCTGGGCCTTTCCTTACCTTCCGCAAGAAAGCAGCCCCCGGTAACCGGGAGAAGGAGTAACTCAAAGTGGTACGCAACCGCATTTTCTTGTCCGATGCCGAGTTGGACCGGGTAGAGGCGGCCTTCCCCGAACTGAAGGACCCCTGCGTGACGTGCCAGGGGACCGGCAACTACACCTGGAAGGGCACCACGCATGACTGCGACTGCCAAGAGCAGAGGTATCTCGCCACCCACTACGCACATGCAGGCATTGGCCTTGCGTACCAGCGCCTGTCGTGGGATGACCTGGAAGTCCCCGAGAACCAGCTGGCACCGGTGCGCGACTACGTCGAGAACATCGAAAGCTACATAGCCCGTGGGATGGGGTTGTTCCTGTCGGGCTCAGTGGGCTCGGGCAAGACGCTGATCGCGAACCTGATCCTCAAGGATTTGGTGCGCCTTCATTACGAGTGCTACTTCACTACCTTCGCAGGCGCAGTTGAGAACTTCACTTCGACTTGGGGTGACAGTGACGAGAAGAAGCGCTTTGCCAACAGGTTCATGCACAGCAGGGTGCTGTGCCTGGATGACCTCGGCAAGGAGTTCCGGGCGTCCAACGGGCTTTCTCCCACCACGTTCGACTACATCCTGCGGATCCGGGTGTCCGAGGGCCGTCCGACGATCCTGACGACCAATCTGGCTGCTGCCGAGGTGAAGACCGGCTACGGGGCGGCGGTGCTGTCGCTGTTGGTCGAGAAGTCCATCGAAGTCCCCCTGTCGGGGGCCGACTTTCGGGTCAAGGCTCATAGCCGCAGCATCGCCGAGATCAAGGCGAACGAGATGAGGCCGATCCAGTGAACCACCAGGCAGAGGACGGGACCCGCGCGCCAACGAAGGCCCCGCAACATCCTCACCTTCCGATTAAAGGAGCAGTTCCATGCTTCGAGATCACCCTTGATCCCGACATTCTGCGGAAGATGGGCCCCCAGGTCGCCGTCGTCCACGCCATCTTGGCAGCCAACGACCGTGGTGAGGGGACCAGCATGACCCACGCGCAGGTGGCGAAAACTGCTGGCATCACCCGAATCACCGCCAGGCGCTGCATCGACAAGTTGCGGGACTCCGGGTTGCTGAAGTCAGAGCCTCAGTTCCAGGACAACTGGCGGCAGGCGAATCTGTACCAAATCCCTACGTGCGTGCGCCCTGCTGAGGGTGAGCAGACCCATGATCACAGTGAGCAGACCCCTGCTCATATTGAGCAGGCGAATAGTACTTACGCCACTACACCTACTTCACCTAGTAGCTCTTCAGAAGAAGAAACCCAAGAAGTTGATTACCCATACCCAGGGGTTGCCAGGGAGGGCCTGCGGCCCTCTGGGGTAAACACCACCAGCAAGGACCCCTCGGGGGAGCCAGAGCCAAGAAGAGAAGTTCCATCACATCCACACCGCTGGACACCACCTGGAGCACCAATGCCAGTGGCTTCCAGACAGTCTGGGCCGTGGAGGAATCTGTTGGATACCTACGACCAGGCCTACTGGCTGGTAATGCACTTTGAGGGTCATGTACTGCCCAGAATGAACCAGGAGCGGAAACTCCATGGTTGGAAGACAACGGATTCCGTTGGTGAGAAACGGCGTGAGCGCTGGTTATCCAGCGCGATAACGCTTCTCAGCTCTCATCCCCTGGAAGAGGTTGTCGAGGTTACCGACTGGCTGTTCAGCAGCTGCCATGGATACCTTCCAGCGTCCGTGGTTGATGACGAAAGCCGCAAGCGCGACCGAAAGGTCACCCGTATTCAGCAGGTTGCTGACTACTACGAGGAGCTAGCGGATATGGCCCTGGGTAACCAGCCTCCGAAATCCAGTGAGCGGTTGATCAACTGGGGCACCCTCGCCAAACATCAATCAACGGCCAACTACGGTGAGCCGTTTGAAGACCCTGGGCTGGAATGTAAGGTCACCGAGCTGGTCTCGCTATTCACCCATTTCCGCACAACCTGCGGTGATCAGTCAGTCACCGATTTCAGGACCTGGGGCTGGGCAAAAACGTTCCGCATCATGCTCGTTAGACACTCGTACGAGGACATTAAGGCCGCAATCGTTGCTATCACAGCATGCCGTGACCGGGTGGATGTCAGCCGCTACTCGGACGCCTTCCACCTGAAGCAAGAGTGGCACCAAGTCCTGAGTGTGATCGAGCTGCACAAGGTAATGCAAGACGCTGGGGCCCAGCGCACCGAAGCCCAGGACAACTTTCAGGAGAGCCCACCGCCCGAGTTGTCGTTCCTGTTCGACGAGGGGGGCGACGATTTCTAACTGCCAACGTGGCGGGCAGCCCATCCGATTAGCCACCCGCTCTACCAGTCGGTACATCGAGGGACATTGGCCGCCATTCTGTTGGGAGCATGGTCTGTCCACTGACTTCACCCAGCTTTTTCGCGACGTGTCAACCGTAAGGCGTGCGACGTGAAGGAGACTCCTATTAACGCACCTAACGCCAAAGCCGACGATCACCGGAAGTTCAATTACGGCCTGGTCGCCCGCGACCTCCGACGCCTGACCGCTTTGATTCACGGGGCAGACATCGGTGGTGGCACCCGGGCGATGATCGACGCTGCCCTTGAGCAGCTCGAAGCCCGGGTGTGGGTCGCGCTCTTGCACGATCCCACGAGCGATGTCTTGATGCAGAATCAGGATGTCTACTCGGACGGTCGCCCAGTGACCACGACCATCGATTACGGGAATGGGTTCGCCACGCTAGTCCACTGTCCTGATCCGGCGGACGGGACCAGCGGCAGTCAACCAGACGAACTTTCCGAGGATTTGTGGCCTTACTAGCCAAAGGGCATTCAGACATGCGTAGCGCAGACAGGTCTCCGCGTGGAGCATCAGCCACCACCATCCGCACTAACGAATGGGAAGAGAACGAATGACAACGCCAGCTGAACGAGCCGAACAAGCGAAAGTGGATCGGTGGCTCGCAGATTGGAGCGCCAAGCAGATCTTGGCCTACAACGAGCATGTCGAAAGACGCGAGGAACAGTACAAGAAGTGGGAGGAGCAGGGGCTCGACGAGAAGGATGGATTCCTTTATTCGGATCACCTGAAGGAGTGGCAAGCCGCATATGCCTTCAGTGAGCATCTCCGCCGCTCCTGCCAGTCGGCGCGTTGCTTGAGATCATCCAGGAAGATCGCGATGGCGACCGGCGTTCCAGCTGCAAGCAGTCGTGGAGGTTGCCAAGACCGGCGTGCAGCTGTTCTACGCCGCTATCGGACACATCGACGCCACCGAGGAGTTTCTGGAGGAGGCCCGCAGCGAGTGGGTCCGCTGGTCGATGCGGCGTGGAGGAGATGTACGAATGTGAGCGCCGCGATCCGGTTACGGGCGAGTTCACTGTCCACGCCGGGAGTTTTGAAAGCTAGAAGGTGCCTTCATGCGGTGATTAAGTGCGCAGGTCCCGCGCACCCGTAGATGTGGAAGGACACGCTGAAGTACGGCGAAATACCGTATTTATACCGGAACTTCGGCGACGCGGGTCATGTCGGGCTGTAACACTGGACGTGTGAGGTCCCACGCCAACGCTTTTGGGAGAGTGATAGAACAATGACCGTATTTGATACAGTCGCAGATTCTCTCGGCGAGACCGTCGACTCGATCGAACTTCCCGCGCTGCTCCATGAGATGCGCATAGAGCCGAGGTGCCGCATCTGCCGAAACGACCACCTGCGCAAGAAGGTCAACGGCATGTTGGCGACTGGGGCCAGCTATGCCATGATCCTGCGCGCGTTGCAGAAGGACAATGACCAACTCGACAAGCGAGATTGGGCCACGATCGACTCGATCCGCAACCACACTTCCCGGCACTTCCCCGTCCAGAACGTTGCGAAGGCCGCCTACCGCGAGATCCTTCAGCGGCGAGCCAAGGAGAACGGCATCGACTTCTTCGCAAGGGTGGCCACGGCGCTCACTCCGGCGGGTAAGTCCCCCGGGGTGGTGGGATTTCGAGGCTGAGGTCGAATGGGCTCGAGGGGCCTTGGTGTGTCGTTGACCGTGTTGAGGTGGGCCATCGCGTAGTGATCAGTGAGTTACCGACCAAAGTGACTCACGAGAGGAACACAACGCGATGACCCAGGACCATTCTGCCTTGCTCGCCCAGCTCGATGCGCTGAAGTCCGCCGATGCTGGCGCGGTGTTTGCCGAGCTGATCCGCGGCGGACTGCAGGCGTTGATCGAGGCTGAGGCCACCGAGTCGATCGGCGCGGGACGCTACCAGCGCACCGATGGGCGCACGGTGCATCGCAATGGGCATCGGCCCAAGACGGTGTCGACAACGGCCGGCGACGTCGAGGTGCAGATCCCCAAGCTGCGGGCCGGGTCGTTCTTCCCGTCGCTGTTGGAGCGGCGCCGCCGCATCGACAAGGCGCTGCATGCGGTGATCATGGAGGCCTACGTGCACGGGGTTTCCACCCGCAGCGTCGATGACCTGGTCACCGCCATGGGCGTCGATAGCGGCGTGTCCAAGTCGGAGGTCTCGCGGATCTGCGCGGGCCTGGACAAGGAGATCGATGCCTTCCGGACCCGCAGCCTGACCCACACCACGTTTCCGTACGTGTTCTGCGATGCCACCTTCTGCAAGGTCCGCATGGGCGCGCATGTGGTCTCTCAGGCCTTGGTGGTGGCCACCGGGGTGTCGATCGACGGCACGCGTGAAGTGCTGGGCACCGCGGTGGGTGACAGCGAGTCCTACGAGTTCTGGCGCGAGTTCCTGGCCTCGCTGAAGGCCCGCGGTCTGGCTGGGGTGCATCTGGTCATCTCCGATGCCCACGCCGGGTTGAAATCCGCTGTGGTCCAACAGTTCACCGGCTCATCATGGCAGCGCTGCCGGGTGCATTTCATGCGCAATCTGCACACTGCGGTAT
>CAWDAS010000011.1:0-13580 GCA_963800315.1 uncultured Actinomycetota bacterium | reverse complement strand
GCGGGCACCAGCACCTTGGTGTCGTCCAGTTTCGCCGGCGTCGGCGTGGACGACGAGCGAAGCTCGACCTGGGTCCCGGTGCTGGAGATGTCGATGGAGACCGCGCCGATCACCGTGGGGGACTCGGCAGCTGCAGCATCAGCCCCTCACCGATCTTGAAGGCGGGGAACGGGACGGCGTCGGTATAGGTGTCGCTCTCCCAGGAGGTGCTCGGGTCGCCGTCGATGGCTAGACCGGCCTGTCCCGCGTTGTCGGCTTCGCCGTCGGGGCAGAAGACCGTCGCCCTGGTGGGCTTGACGATCTCCCGGCCGGCGCGGTAGCGGTCGGCGACGACGACGTCGATGCGTTCGGCCCGTTGAGGCCGAGCTCGTCTTTGTTGAGGCCACCGCCGACGTTGCCGAAGATCTTGCTCACCACCGACGCCAGCACCAACAGGGCCGCCACGATGACGACGAGGCCGGCGCCGACACCGATCATCACGTTGCGGCGCCGCCTCGCGAAGGTCGCGTAGTCGCGACCGATGGACACGCGACCGGCGGATGTAGCGGGCGAATATCGTCGATCGGACCGAGCACCTCGGTGCGGTCAGCGACCGCGGTCGCTTGTTGTAGCAAGTTCAATAATGCTGACGCACTGCGTATTCCGCCGTCTTCCTGAACCGCCCGAACGGCGACCGCGGATATCTGGAACGGGATGGCGCGGTCGATGACATCGGTTCGACGGGCTGTCCCGCGGAATCCTGCTCGGCCGGGGCCAGCCCGCTGCGCGCCCCGGACTCCGGCAGCGGCCAGCGGTTGACCAGCAGCGCGTACAGCGCCGCGCCGATGCCGCGGATGTCGTTCTGCGGCTGGCGTCGGGCATCGTCGCCGGTACGCGAGCACCACGTCGCCTTCGATGCTGACCCGCACCCGGCCGGGGTGGTCGATCGACAAGGCGACGCGGGCGCGGTGGGCCGCGTCGGCGGCGGCGGCCAGCGACTGCATCGCCCGGACCGCGCCGACGGGCGAGGGCGCCGTGTCGGCCACCTCCTGCAGCGAACCGCCGCGAACCCACTCCGAGACCACCAAGCCGCCGGAACCGGTGTGCACGACGTCGAGCACCCGCGCGACACCCGGCTTGTCGACCCGGCTCAAGCGCAAGGTGCGGGACAGAATCTCCTGCACCACCTCGTCGGGCAGCGCTCCGTCCGGATCGACGAAGGTCAGCGCCACCTGCCGGTCCAGCGCGGTGTCGAGCGCCTGCCAGAACTGCAGGGGAGGGGCACCGCCGTGGAAAACCAGCAGCCGATACCGGCCACCGGCGATGCGGGCGCCGGGGACCAGGTGGAGATCGTCGGAGTTACCGGACGGTTCCCCGCTGCGTTCGCGGGGCGCGTCAAAGGAGAGGGGCCCGCGGCGGGACCCGGCCGGCACGTCGCCGTTGAGCTGGTCGGACGGGCGCGCCGTCGAGGGTTCGTGCTCCCGCTCGGCTGGAATGTCGGGCTGGAAGTCGTCGGCAACCGGCCGTGACGACTCGGCACCTGGCCCTGAGCCGGGTCCGGCGCTGGACGCGGCGCTCTCCGCTGGGCGGTCGGTCACCTCCGGTCCTTTCGCTATCCGGGCTCGGGCTGCCCGCTCCGGAGGCCTGCGCGGGATCGGCTCCTGGACCGCATTTACCCCAGGCGGGGACGAATTCCTCTGCTCAGGGTACGTGACCGGGTTCCGGTCGGACGATCGATCCAGGACAGTGGATTTGCGGGACGCCGACGCCCGGCCCCCGATGCGGCGCCGGACGGCGTCCAGCGCCGCACGCGCCTCGGGGACCCGTGCGCGGAGCATGACCGCGGCCATGATCGGCAGCATGACGATGGCCAGCACGAACAGGCGCAGCAAAGATCCGGCACCGCCGCCGTGCGTGGTGAGCCGGCCCAGCCCGAACAGCCGATCGGCCACGTGGGCGACCAGACCGGCCAGCATCGACGCGGTCAGCGTGACCAGGATCGTCCGTGCCGCACCGGCGCCGATCAGGTGGCCGCCGGCCGGCCGCAGGGCGTGCCGCAAGAGGTAGTAGCCGATGATCGCGCCGGCCAGAAATCCCAACCCGTTGGCCAGCCCCAGAAAACCGGCCACCAGCTTGGGGTCGTTGGTGACGTGCGGTGCCAGCACCGAGCCGACGATCTTGACGGCCGTGATTACAAGAATGACGACGATCGGCGTCCAGGGCTGCTCGCGCGCGTAGAACACCCGTAGCTGCAAAAGCACCAGCCCGTAGGGGATCAACGTGAAGGCCGACAGCGCGATCGCGGCGCCCAGGTAGCCGGCGTCGACCCCGCCGAAGTGACCGTAGGCGAACAGCGCGCTACCGATCGCCGGGCCGCCGACGGTCATGAACGCCACGATCGGGATCAGCGTGATCAACGTCAGTCGGGTGGCCAGCGACAGGTCGGCGAGCACGGCCTTGGTGTCGTCGGCGGCCGCGTTGCGGCTCAGCCGCGGCATCACCACGGTCAGCACGGTCACGCCGATCATGCCGAACGGCAGCATCAGGACCAGCCAGGTGTAGTTGTAGATCGCCGGGCCGGAAGCGGCTGCGGTGCTGGCGATTTGGTTGCCGACCACCAGGCCGAGCTGGCTGATCAGCACGTAGAGCACCATGGCGCCGGCCATGGTGCCGAAGCGCTTGAGGCGCTGATCGATTCCCCACAGCGGCCGCAGGCTGACGTGCTGGCGCCGCAGCGCGACCAGCAGCATCGCGGTCTGCGCGAACACACCCAACGTGGTTCCGATGCCGAGCACCAGCAGTTTGGCGTTGCCCATCCGGACGGGATCGACCGAGAGCTCACCGGGAACGATCGCATACACCGCCAGGGTCGCGAGCGCGACGACGTTGTTGGCGACGGGCGCCCACGCCGTCGGGCCAAACACATTGCGGGTGTTCAGGATTGCCATGAACACCGACGTCAGCCCGTAGGCGAGCACCTGGGGAAGCAGCAGGTAGGCGAACGCGGTCGTCAGCGGCTCGTTGACCTGCGGGGCGCGGCCCAGCATCAGCCGCACCAGCAGCGGGGCGGCCAGCACCGACAGCGCGGTCGCGACCACCAGCAGCGTGGTGGTCAACGTGACCAGGCGTCGCACGAACGCGGCGCCGCCGTCCGGGTCGCTTTGCTCGGCACGGGCCAGCACCGGCACGAAGATCGCGGTGAACGTCGCCTCGAGCACCAGCGCCGCCACCAGGTTGGGCAGCTGGTTGGCCACCGAGAACGCACTGGACAGCGCGGCACCCAGGATCGCGGCCAGCAACACGATCCGGGCGAAGCCGGTGAGCCGGCTGATCAGGGTGGCGAAGGCCATCGCCCAGGACCGGGAGACCAGGGCGGCGTCGGACAGTTCGGGCCGTCGACGGTCCAGCCCGACGGGGACGGGGGGCAGCGGCCCGGTCGGCGGTGAACCCGGGCTGCTGTGACGCGGCGGCGGTGGCAGGCGGTGTCGTTGAGGTTGGGCCTGCCGAGAGGCAGGGTTCATACGCGGTGCTCTTGTTCGACCCGATCGTCGATTTCGTGCACCGCGCCGCGTCTGGGGGCGGGTTTGGCGTCCGGCGGGTCCGGGCGGTCCAGGTCGGCGGGATCGGGCTGGCCGCGGAACCGGTGCCACAGGCGGCGTCCGGCCAGCGCCACCAGCACCGCCGCGGCGGTGAGCGTGATGGCGAACAGCACCTTGCCGTAGGCGTTGGAGTGCACCGACAGACGCACCGGCTCGCCCAGCCGTAGGCCGTCCGGGGTCCGCAGGGTTACGTCGACGGCGACCCGCTGGGTGAAGTTCACCTCGATCGGTACCCGTAACGGTAGATAGCCCGGCGGCAATTCGATCTGGCCGACGTCGGTGACGTTCATCCCGGGTGGCGCGTCGACCTGCAGCTGCACCCGGATGGGAACGGCGAGCCCGTTGTGCAGCGCCAACGGCAGGGGACTGTGCTCGGTGGCCAGGGTGTAGGAGCCGCCGGGGTTGACGATCGTGACGGCGCCGAACAAGTCGTTGATCGTGCCGCCCACCACCGCCAGGCGCTGCTGAGCCAGCCCGTTGCGGGTGTCGGGCGGTTCGGACTGGCTCAGCGCGCGCAGCATGTCCTCGCGCAGCGGCGCCGTGTACTGGACGCCGGTCAGCCCGGTGCGCTCGTCGGTGCTCAGTGCGGACGTCAGGCCCCACAGGCGGCCGACCTGCTCGGCGATGTCAGCGGTGACGTCGTCGGTGAATCGGCCCCGAGCCTTGGTGGGGTTGCCCAGGGGCTCCGGTGGTTCGGTGCGGGCGGCGGCGTCGGCGATCACCGCGGGCAGCGGGCGCGGCACCGCCAGGCCGGAACGGATGCTGGTGGTGAGGGCGGTCAAGATGCTTGCGCGTCGTCGGCCTGCAGGTTCCAGGTGGCCGGCGGGACCAGGATCTGGGTGCGCGGCGCGGCGTCGCGATCCAGCGCGTGCCAGAAGATGGACCCCAAGGCGTCCTGGCGTCGAGCGGTCACCGAGTCGTGCGCGAGCCGGACCGTCAGCGACGAGTCCAGGTAGGTGGGGGCGGTGGGGCTGGTCCCGGCCGCGGCCAGCGCGGCGCCGACGGCCGGGTCGAACGGGGCGACCACGACCTGCGGGGACAACCGCCGGGGTGCCGTGTCGACGACGGGTTCCGACGAGCCGGGGGTGTTGCGGGCGGACAGGTCGGCGGCGGCAATCGCGACCGTGCTCTCGTTGGCGCCGAGCAGGCTCACCGCGCGGCCGGTCAGCGGGCCGTCGGGCAGCAGGGTGGCTCCGCGGGTGGACGGGACGTCCAGAATCCGGTCGACGATGCTGGCAACGCCGGTGGTGGCGGCGGCGCTCAGCCCGGGATCGTTCACGCGTTGCAAGGCGTCCAGGTCGGCCTGTGCGTACGGCAGCGGCGCCACGCATATCCGGTGGGCCAGCGTGCGCAGCCGGTTGAGCCAGTCGGTCGCGGCGGCCTGGCCCGTGCCGGGGTGGGTCGAGGTGCCCGGTCGTTGATCGGGTCCGTCGGGGAGCCGGACACCACGTAGCCGGCGGTCATCGCGTTGACGGTGACCAGCAGGTCGGGGTCGATGGCCAGGCACAGGGCGCGGCCGACGGCGCCGTCGGGGTCGACGGCGTGGCTGGTGGCGACTTCGGCCGCGGACAACAGGATGTTCAGTCGGCCGCCGGTGCCAGCGAGGTGGCCAACTCGTCGTCGACCAACCACCGGGATGGTGCCGCCGGGCACGCCGGGGGCGAGCCGGGGACGGTCGGCCAGCGGCCACAGCATGGTGATCCACACGGGTTTGGAAGTGTCGGGTGCTACGGCGGACACCAGGTCATCGGACTCGTCGGGGGGCACGCCGACCACGGGCAGCAGGAAGCGCGCATTGTCCAGCCGGGCGGGCGCGCCGTAGTCGGGTGTGCCGTTGACATTGACCAGCACCGGGTAGATGCCGGGCTTCTTGATGCCCAGGGACGACTTGGTCAATGAGCGCAGCGGCGCCGACAGGGTGAAGCCGGCTTGTTGCCCGCGCTGCAGTTCGGGGGCCACCGTCAAGAATTCGGCGGCCGGCTCGTACTGGTCGGTGTCGCCGTCCAGGGAGGTGCGCAAGCCCGCCGACCCGGTGACCGCCGCGGCGTGCTCGAGCCGGACCATCACGTCGCGGACCGGGCGGTCGCCGATATTGGTCACCATGCCGCTGACGGTGACCACGGGTTGGCTGGTCGTGGTGACCACGTCGGGGCTGACCTGGTCGATGCGGACCCGGACGAACGGGGTCCCTCCGGGCTCGCCGGCGGCGGCGCGCGGCACGAAGGGCATCAAGGGGCCGGTGAGCAGTGCGAATCCGGCCACGATGCCGACCACAACGGCGAAGCGCAACCAGCCGGCCCAGCAGAGTCGCGACGCGGTCACGGCCCTGGCCCGTGACCGTTCTTCCGGCCGGTGGTCGGTTTGTCGGAATGCCGGGTGCGCGAGTGCGTCTGCGGACGGCGCCGAGGGGAGCTGGGCGGCAGTGGCGGAAGTGCGGCGGGGCCGTCGCTCTGCAGCTTGTCGATCAGCTCGTCGGCCACCCGGGCCAGCCGGCGTTCGTCGGCATAGGCCAGCCGGGACGGCAGTTCGTGGATGGGCACCCAGGCGACCTCGGCGACTTCGAGGTCGTCGTCGGACAGTTTGCCGCCGGAGAAGCGCATTAGATAGTGGTGCACGGTCTTGTGCACCCGACGGCCGTCGGTGACGAACCAGTAGTCGATGCGTCCCAGCGCCGCCAGCACGCTGCCGCGGATTCCGGTCTCCTCGGCGACCTCTCTTATAGCGGTCTGTTCGGCGGTCTCACCGAGCTCGATGTGGCCTTTGGGCAGCGACCACAGCATGCGGCCACGCCGGTCGAGGCGACCGATCAGCGCCGCGAGCTGCGAGTCACGCGGCCCATCGATTCCGTCGATGACCAACCCCCCAGCGGACGTTTCGTGCACCGTACGCAGCCGGTCCGGGCCGCGGCGAGACGGCCGGGATCGGCGCGATCTGGTGGCCGTCGAGTCGCCGGTCGGTTGGCCGTTCGTCTGGTTCTCCGACGAACCCGCGCCGCCACGACCGCGGCGCCGGCCCCGGCGCCGACGTGGTTTGCTTTGTTCGCCGTCCGACACCCAAGCGATAGTAACTGGCACGGGCCAGTCTTCTGGACATACTCGCCGCTGGCGGGGGAGGCGCGGTCAGATCGGGCCGATCGCGTGGGCGATAGCCCACACGGCAGCAAAGATGATCAATGAAAGCGGTCCGGACAGGCTGCCGAACAGCATTCCGCGGCCCAGCTGGCCGATTTTTCCTGGACGCCAAGCAATCACGGCGGATAGTGCCATATAAATGAGCACCACCGGAAGCACCAGCACTATCGAGTACGGCATGAAAATCCAGGTGGTGAGGTCCACGATGAGAATGTGCACCATGGTGACCGCGAAGCCGAGCGGTCCGTAACGATCGTTCGATCGGTTGACAGTCAATTCAGTCGCCATTACCAGACCTCTAACGCAGGATTAGGTAGGCGTAGAAGGCCCCGCCGATCAGCACAGTGGCCGCGGAGCCTGCGACACTGAGGGAAAGACCACGATTACGCGGCGACGGCGATGTCAGCAGTACGGCGCTGAAGAACAGCGACACCAGAGTCGTGACGATGGTGGCGCTGAGCATCAAGGCACGTTCGCTGTGTCCGCTTTCGGTTGTGAACGGCCCCTTCCCCAACGCCCATATCGCGCCAAGGAGCAGACCCAAGACGAGCTGTACAACGAACGGCGCCGACAACGTCGCCGTACGCCACGTGCGTGCGTCGAGGTCACCTACCCGGGGAAAACCTGGCATACCTTGTCGCCTTCCTGTGACTTCGCGGTCAAGCCGGGATCGCCCCGCCGATAGTTAGCGGAGGCACCGACGGTGGGCTGGTGGCTGGACCGAACTCCGTGGGTGCTAGCGGGGCGGGCACGTCATACTTCGGATTCCATCCGCTGCTGTCGAACGGCGCAAACGCCTTGCCACCGAGCGGGCCAAGGTCGTGGTGCCCAGGCAGATTCAAAGCAGGGCCCCAGGATCTGCCAGACTGCGCCGGGTCTATAAGCACCGTGCGGGTGCTGCCATTCGGTAGGTCCTGATACACCCCTAGGGACGGGTAGTCAGTGCGCGTTCCATTTACTTGGACACCTTCCCGTCCGGGCGTGAAGACAAGGTCACCGTTGACCGTCACCGTATGGCCTGCAAAGGGCCCGGTGGGATCGGACGTAATGCTCGGCGCGAAAGGATTGCCGGCGTCGAACTTGATCCGAACGGCCCCGTCAGGAAGTTGAGTCACGCTGCCCTTGGGCGTACCGACCTTGACGGGGCCGGGTCCGCCGGTCGAGGTCTGCTCAACGGAGGGATTCTGCCGCACCACCACGATGCCGTTCTCGTAGTCGATGTACGTCGTGACCTTCGTGTCCTCCGGGTCGAACTGTGCGCTGGGTCCCCTGTTGTTCCCGAGGTCGCGTTTCCAAGGTGGAAAGCTTGTCACATCCCGCTGTTCGATCCACTGAGAAACACGGACCACTCCTTGGCCCGGCACGGGGCGGATCTTCACCACCTCGATGCGCGAACCGACACCTCGGAAGTCCGGGTTATAGGTATGCGGGTCGAGGGCTGCCGCCGTCTCCCAATCAGCCTCCGATGTTGGCTCACGACCGAAAACTTGCTTGAACGCGTCGATCTGGTTGTGCAAGCGCTGCTGGCCCTCCGGAGTTTCTGGTCGGTGGCCGTCGATGCCCTCGATTAGGGCAGGGTCATATCCGTCATGCTTTCGGAGATTGGTGATCGAAATCTGGAAGTGTCGCGCATACTGATCGCGGATGTCGTTGAGCTTGCGTAACGATGCCTTGGTGTCGTCTATGGCGTGGTTTTCAAGTCCGTTTATGTAGTGATCGAGGAGCCGTCTTTCCCGCAACCTCAGATGGGGATTCTTCTCCAGCTCGACGGCCTCACCAATTTGATCGTCGATGTCATCCAGTTGGTTTTCGAGAGTTGAAATTTCGCGGTTTCCCGACCGCTGTGCTTCGGCGAGGGCGGCCGCAATGCGCTGGAGATCGACGCCGATTCTGGGTAACTGGGCTGCTTG
The DNA here is from genome assembly GCA_963800315.1 of uncultured Actinomycetota bacterium. Classification (GTDB taxonomy): domain Bacteria; phylum Actinomycetota; class Actinomycetes; order Mycobacteriales; family Mycobacteriaceae; genus Mycobacterium. The sequence continues at coordinate 4,961 of CAWDAS010000011.1, read as the reverse complement.
CACCCCGAGCGTGGTGGTGGCGCGCTGAACTTCAGCCGAATCGTTGATCGGATTCTCACCGTTCTCGCCCGTCCATGACCGTTGGAAGCGGTCGCGCGCCTGACGGAATGCGGCCTCGGCTTCCGCCGTGGACCGGCTCGCATTGTGGAACGCTTGCGCAAGATCGGAAATTTGGGCGGGTCGCCCACTCTGCAGGGTGGCGTCGACCTGCCAGGGGTCGCCACCGGCAAACATGACCAGCGCGCCCCGGCTTATGTACCGCAGATCCACCGCGTCACCCCACCGTACGCCTTACTGTCGCGAATAACGCTACTGCTGTGCATCGGCTGGTCAATTCACCTTTCAATCGGTGGAGCACAACAAGTGTGTCGGCTGTCAAGCTCCTCACACCAGCGTTTCCTCGCTGTCCGACTACGCTGGTCGAACGTGCCTGACGCCGATGCCGAGCTGCTGACCGCCGCCGCGGTCGCCCTGAACGCTCACGCGCCCATGCTGCGCGAGTTGGGCGCGGCGTTCGATGCCGCGGGCCACCAGGTGTACCTGGTCGGCGGTTCGGTACGCGACGCCGTGCTGGGCAGGCTGAGTCCCGACTTGGACTTCACCACCGACGCCCGCCCCGAGCAGGTCGAACAAATCCTTGGTGGCTGGGCCGACGCGCTCTGGGACACCGGGATCGAATTCGGCACCGTCGGCGTCGGCAAGGGTGAGCACCGCCTCGAGATCACCACGTTTCGCACCGACAGCTACGACCGGGTGTCGCGGCATCCGGAGGTGCGGTACGGCGATCGCCTCGACGACGATTTGGTCCGCCGCGATTTCACCGTCAATGCGATGGCGGTGCGCCTCACGCGAACGGGGCCGGGTGAATTCCTTGATCCTCTCGGCGGTTTGGCGGCGCTGCGACAGGGGATGCTGGATACCCCGGCGGCACCGTCGCTGTCCTTCGGGGATGACCCGCTGCGGATGCTGCGCGCGGCGCGGTTCGTGTCGCAGCTCGGCTTCACCGTCACGCCGCGGGTGCGCGAGGCAATCGAGGAGATGGCGCCCGAGCTGGCCCGGATCAGCGTGGAACGGGTGGCCGTCGAGCTGGACAAACTGCTGCTCGGCGACGACCCGGTGGCCGGCATCGACCTGCTGGTGCAGACCGGGATGGGTGAGGTGGTGCTGCCCGAGGTGGGGGGCATGCAGATGGCCATCGACGAACACCACCAGCACAAGGACGTCTATCAGCATTCGCTGACGGTGCTGCGGCAGGCCATGGCGCTGGAAGACGAGGGTCCCGACCTGGTGTTGCGCTGGGCCGCACTGCTGCATGACATCGGCAAGCCGGCGACCCGGCGGCACGAGCGGAACGGCGGGGTGAGTTTTCACCACCATGAGGTGGTCGGCGCCAAGATGGCCCGAAAGCGGTTGCGGGCGTTGAAGTATTCCAAGCAGATGGTTGAGGACGTCTCGCAGTTGGTGTATCTGCACCTGCGGTTCCACGGTTATGGCGACGGCAAGTGGACCGATTCCGCGGTGCGCCGCTATGTGACCGACGCCGGTCCGCTGCTGGCCCGGCTGCACAAGCTGGTGCGGGCCGACTGCACGACGCGCAACAAGCGCCGCGCCGCCCGGCTGCAGGCCAGCTACGACCGGCTCGAGGCGCGGATCGCCGAACTGGCCGCCCAAGAGGATCTGGAGCGGGTGCGCCCGGATCTCGACGGCAATCAGATCATGGAGTTGCTCGGCATTCCGGCGGGCCCGCAGGTCGGCGAGGCGTGGCGGTATTTGAAGGAGCTGCGGCTGGAACGCGGGCCATTGTCGACCGAGGAGGCCACCGCCGAGCTGCTGGCCTGGTGGCAATCGCGCGGGAACCGGTAGCGGTGTCCGACCGTCCCAATATGCATGGACTATTGCTTGTCTGGGGACGACGGGGCGGCCGCGATGTGGCATGGCCAGCCCGACCTCGATCTTGATGGCGACGGCCGGCTTGATGCGGTCGGCCTGGACTTCGACGGCGACGGGATGCACGACGACGCACTTGCGGATCTCGATGGCGATGGTTTCGCCGATCACGCCGTGCTCGACCTCGACAACGACGGCACTCCCGAGGCTTACTTCACCGACGACGGATCCGGGACGTGGGCGGTAGCGGCCGACCGGGGCGGGCCGCTTCGCTGGCTCGGGCTTGACGGCGTCGAGCACACCGGCGGTCCGCTCGTGGACTTTGACGGCCACGGGCGCGCCGACGATCGGCTGCTCGATACCGACGGCGATGAGGTGGCCGACCGGGTGTTGTGCGCCGACGAGCACGGCATGACCGGATACGTCGACACCGATGGCGACGGCAAGTGGAACGTGCGGCTGACCGACAGTGACGGCGACGGCTTGGCGGATGGCGCCAGTTCTCTGTGAGGGTGGCTCGGGTGAATTGTTCGACCTCGCTCGCGGCGCTAGCCTGATCCGCAGCTTGCGCGAAGGGGGGCATGATGTTCGTCGAGCCGGACCTGCTGCACTCGGGCGCCAACGAATCGCATCGCGCCGGGGGAAGGGCGCGAGACGGGGCCGATCACCTCGCGCGCGGACCGCTCGCGTCGGGGATGTTCGGTGATTTCGCCGCGGCGGATACGTTCCACGAGGCGGTCAGCTCGGCGCATGCCCAGCACGTGAAAACGCTGCAGGGCCACCAGGAGTCGTTGACCGCGGTCGGCACCAAGGCGCATTACGCCGCCCGTGAGTTCACCGCGATGGATCGACGCAATGCCGACGAATTGCGGGCGGTTCGGGGCACTTCGGGCACATAAGCGTGTCGCGGCCGACGGCGGCGACTCGCATTCCCGATGCAACTCCAGTACATGGCGTTCCGGCATTGATGGCCGAGGCCCAAGGCGATCCCTGGGCGATCAATAACACCCTCCATGCCCGTCCTAAGCCAAGGCATGGTGGCCGCCACAGTCATCGCACGGAACAACTGAGCGGGTGCAACCTCGGCAGCGATCGCGTGGGGGATTGTCTTCGAGGACTCACGTGACGTTGTTGCAGGTCGGCGAATAGCCTTGATCGGGTGACGATTCCTTACCCGCCAACCGGAGCCCAGCCGACACCGCCGACGTACCCTACCCGGACGCTATCGAGTGGGCGCGTAGCTAATGTCCTTGCCGTTATCATTGCGGTGACAGCGCTCGTTGTCGCCGTCATTGCCCTTGTTCGGCCGAGTTCGGCCACCGGCAGCAAGGCTTCCTCGGCGCCGGCCGCTTCGTCGACCTTCACGCCTGAGCAGGTTGCGAGGGCACAAAAGGATCTCTGTTCGGCGTATCAGCTCGCGGCTCATTCCGTCGACGTGGATACTCACGGGTCGAATGCCGCCCTTGCGCGTGTTGCGCTCGCTAACGCCGCGGGCATGCTCGATACGGCCGCGGCCAACCCAGCGCTGAGCGCAAATGATCGCGATGCTGCACGGGCGCTGGCCTCCGCCTACCGCACTTCCAATGCTGTTAGCAGTGGTACAGATGCATCGTCTCCCCTTTATCAAAGGACGGTGAACGATGTAAATCGAGCTGACGACGCCATGGCCGCAATCTGTCGATAATCAAAGAGAACTAAAATATATGGCAGGGTGGCTTGCGGCACCCCGCCATACCCTCCACGATTTGGTGGGAACGTTGGGGCATCTGTTCTCGGGAGGGGCTATAGGATGGCCGGGGATTTGCCAGCGGGAAAGTATACGGCCGTGCTGATTGGTCCATGGTGGTCGCAGTCGTCAGCGGCGCTAAGAGCCGCTGCTCAACATTGGAGCGCACAACAGCAGCAGCAGGAACGATACGCACAGGATTTGCACAACCAGCGGACAAGGCTGGCGTCACGGAATCAGGGACGTACCGCAGACGATCTCGTCTCTCGCCTCCATGAAGACGAAAACTACCATTTCAATTTGGCCGCGAAATACCGCACCAAAGCGGAAGCATTTGAGAACGGTGCTAATGCTGTTGATTACCTTCGGCAGGGGTTGACGGGGATCGCTGATGACTATAACCAGCAGATTGCCAAAGTCGAAAGTTCCAATGAGCCCGACATGGCAAAAGCCGCTGAAATCGACAAGCTAATTGTCGAGGCTAATGGATTTGCTGGATACAAGTCTGATGCCGCGGTCTCCACGATTTCGGATGCCACGCGCAAGATCCTCGTCTCCGAGGGGATCCACATGTCTCCGCAAGAATTTGCGAAGGGGCAGGGTTTCAGCACTGATGACCCAGCTAGAGCAATCGACCGAGCCGGTGGTGGTGGCCACAGTCACATGGGGTTGGGCGGCGCGGGAGGGCCTGGTGCTGGTGCTGATGGCATGCGTGCGGGTGGTGGCCACGGTCACATGGGGGTCGAGGGCGCCAAGGCGGCTGGTGTTGATGGCAGCGGAGCTGCGCCGGTATTCAATGGAGCAGGCGGCGCACATGCGCCAGGGGCGCCATTAGTGAACTCGCCAATGCCGGCAGGTGGCGGTTTGTCACCAACTGGCGCCTTCGGTGGAGCTTCTCCAAACTCGCTGGGTAATTCGTTTGCAACCGGAATGGCCACGGGCCAGCCGACGGCTGCCGGCACGCAATCGCTATCCGCGGGGGCCATAAATGCGATGGGACAAGGGTCGGCACCACCGCCGCAGGCCCCGCCGCCACCGGTTGTGCCATCCACGTCTTTGGCCGGTGGTATCGAGTCAGGCGCAGCACACGGTTCGGTCGATGCTTCTTCGACCACGTCTGGCACTCCGGCCTCAGCGACCGGCGGAGGCGGAGTTGCGCCGGTGACACCGGCCGTCGTGACCGGCGGTGCGTGGACGGCGTCGGCGCCGCCTGCCGCTGGCAGCCCGGCCGTTCCTGCCGGACCCTTGCCGGCATACGGCTCTGACCTACGCCCACCCACGGTGACGGCGGCCCCGGCCATGCCGTCGGCCCCGCCGGGGCCGATCTCCGGCGCGCCGGTCGCACCGT
>CAWDAS010000010.1:0-11082 GCA_963800315.1 uncultured Actinomycetota bacterium | reverse complement strand
ATTCCCCACAGCGGCCGCAGGCTGACGTGCTGGCGCCGCAGCGCGACCAGCAACATCGCGGTCTGCGCGAACACACCCAACGTGGTTCCGATGCCGAGCACCAGCAGTTTGGCGTTGCCCATCCGGACGGGATCGACCGAGAGCTCACCGGGAACGATCGCATACAGGGGCCAGGGTCGCGAGCGCGACGACGTTGTTGGCGACGGGCGCCCACGCCGTCGGGCCAAACACATTGCGGGTGTTCAGGATTGCCATGAACACCGACGTCAGCCCGTAGGCGAGCACCTGGGGAAGCAGCAGGTAGGTGAACGCGGTCGTCAGCGGCTCGTTGACCTGCGGGGCGCGGCCCAGCATCAGCCGCACCAGCAGCGGGGCGGCCAGCACCGACAGCGCGGTCGCGACCACCAGCAGCGTGGTGGTCAACGTGACCAGACGTCGCACGAACGCGGCGCCGCCGTCCGGGTCGCTTTGCTTGGCACGGGCCAGCACCGGCACGAAGATCGCGGCGAACGTCGCCTCGAGCACCAGCGCCGCCACCAGGTTGGGTAGCTGGTTGGCCACCGAGAACGCACTGGACAGCGCGGCACCCAGGATCGCGGCCAGCAACACGATCCGGGCGAAGCCGGTGAGCCGGCTGATCAGGGTGGCGAAGGCCATCGCCCAGGACCGGGAGACCAGGGCGGCGTCGGGCAGTTCGGGCCGTCGACGGTCCAGCCCGGCGGGGACGGGGGCAGCGGCCCGGTCGGCGGTGAACCCGGGCTGCTGGTGACGCGGCGGCGGTGGCAGGCGGTGTCGTTGAGGTTGGGCCTGCCGAGCGGCAGGGTTCATACGCGGTGCTCTTGTTCGACCCGATCGTCGATCTCGTGCACCGCGCCGCGTCTGGGGGCGGGTTTGGCGTCCGGCGGGTCCGGGCGGTCCAGGTCGGCGGGATCGGGCTGGCCGTGGACCGGTGCCACAGGCGGCGTCCGGCCAGCGCCACCAGCACCGCCGCGGCGGTGAGTGTGATGGCGAACAGCACCTTGCCGTAGGCGTTGGAGTGCACCGACAGGCGCACCGGCTCGCCCAGCCGTAGGCCGTCCGGGGTCCGCAGGGTTACGTCGACGGCGACCCGCTGGGTGAAGTTCACCTCGATCGGTACCCGTAACGGTAGATAGCCCGGCGGCAATTCGATCTGGCCGACGTCGGTGACGTTCATCCCGGGTGGCGCGTCGACCTGCAGCTGCACCCGGATGGGAACGGCGAGCCCGTTGTGCAGCGCCAACGGCAGGGGACTGTGCTCGGTGGCCAGGGTGTAGGAGCCGCCGGGGTTGACGATCGTGACGGCGCCGAACAAGTCGTTGATCGTGCCGCCCACCACCGCCAGGCGCTGCTGAGCCAGCCCGTTGCGGGTGTCGGGCGGTTCGGACTGGCTCAGCGCGCGCAGCATGTCCTCGCGCAGCGGCGCCGTGTACTCGACGCCGGTCAGCCCGGTGCGCTCGTCGGTGCTCAGTGCGGACGTCAGGCCCCACAGGCGGCCGACCTGCTCGGCGATGTCAGCGGTGACGTCGTCGGTGAATCGGCCCCGAGCCTTGGTGGGGTTGCCCAGGGGCTCCGGTGGTTCGGTGCGGGCGGCGGCGTCGGCGATCACCGCGGGCAGCGGGCGCGGCACCGCCAGGCCGGAACGGATGCTGGTGGTGAGGGCGGTCAAGATGACTTGCGCGTCGTCGGCCTGCAGGTTCCAGGTGGCCGGCGGGACCAGGATCTGGGTGCGCGGCGCGGCGTCGCGATCCAGCGCGTGCCAGAAGATGGACCCCAAGGCGTCCTGGCGTCGAGCGGTCACCGAGTCGTGCGCGAGCCGGACCGTCAGCGACGAGTCCAGGTAGGTGGGGGCGGTGGGGCTGGTCCCGGCCGCGGCCAGCGCGGCGCCGACGGCCGGGTCGAACGGGGCGACCACGACCTGCGGGGACAACCGCCGGGGTGCCGTGTCGACGACGGGTTCCGACGAGCCGGGGGTGTTGCGGGCGGACAGGTCGGCGGCGGCAATCGCGACCGTGCTCTCGTTGGCGCCGAGCAGGCTCACCGCGCGGCCGGTCAGCGGGCCGTCGGGCAGCAGGGTGGCTCCGCGGGTGGACGGGACGTCCAGAATCCGGTCGACGATGCTGGCAACGCCGGTGGTGGCGGCGGCGCTCAGCCCGGGATCGTTGACGCGTTGCAAGGCGTCCAGGTCGGCCTGTGCGTACGGCAGCGGCGCCACGCATATCCGGTGGGCCAGCGTGCGCAGCCGGTTGAGCCAGTCGGTCGCGGCGGCCTGGCCCGTGCCGGGGTGGGTCGAGGTGCCCGGTCGTTGATCGGGTCCGTCGGGGGAGTCGGACACCACGTAGCCGGCGGTCATCGCGTTGACGGTGACCAGCAGGTCGGGGTCGATGGCCAGGCACAGGGCGCGGCCGACGGCGCCGTCGGGGTCGACGGCGTGGCTGGTGGCGACTTCGGCCGCGGACAACAGGATGTTCAGTCGGCCGCCGGGTGCCAGCGAGGTGGCCAACTCGTCGTCGACCAGCCGCACCGGGATGGTGCCGCCGGGCACGCCGGGGGCGAGCCGGGGCCGGTCGGCCAGCGGCCACAGCATGGTGATCCACACGGGTTTGGAAGTGTCGGGTGCTACGGCGGACACCAGGTCATCGGACTCGTCGGGGGGCACGCCGACCACGGGCAGCAGGAAGCGCGCATTGTCCAGCCGGGCGGGCGCGCCGTAGTCGGGTGTGCCGTTGACATTGACCAGCACCGGGTAGATGCCGGGCTTCTTGATGCCCAGGGACGACTTGGTCAATGAGCGCAGCGGCGCCGACAGGGTGAAGCCGGCTTGTTGCCCGCGCTGCAGTTCGGGGGCCACCGTCAAGAATTCGGCGGCCGGCTCGTACTGGTCGGTGTCGCCGTCCAGGGAGGTGCGCAAGCCCGCCGACCCGGTGACCGCCGCGGCGTGCTCGAGCCGGACCATCACGTCGCGGACCGGGCGGTCGCCGATATTGGTCACCATGCCGCTGACGGTGACCACGGGTTGGCTGGTCGTGGTGACCACGTCGGGGCTGACCTGGTCGATGCGGACCCGGACGAACGGGGTCCCTCCGGGCTCGCCGGCGGCGGCGCGCGGCACGAAGGGCATCAAGGGGCCGGTGAGCAGTGCGAATCCGGCCACGATGCCGACCACAACGGCGAAGCGCAACCAGCCGGCCCAGCAGAGTCGCGACGCGGTCACGGCCCTGGCCCGTGACCGTTCTTCCGGCCGGTGGTCGGTTTGTCGGAATGCCGGGTGCGCGAGTGCGTCTGCGGACGGCGCCGAGGGGAGCTGGGCGGCAGTGGCGGAAGTGCGGCGGGGCCGTCGCTCTGCAGCTTGTCGATCAGCTCGTCGGCCACCCGGGCCAGCCGGCGTTCGTCGGCATAGGCCAGCCGGGACGGCAGTTCGTGGATGGGCACCCAGGCGACCTCGGCGACTTCGAGGTCGTCGTCGGACAGTTTGCCGCCGGAGAAGCGCATTAGATAGTGGTGCACGGTCTTGTGCACGCGACGGCCGTCGGTGACGAACCAGTAGTCGATGCGTCCCAGCGCCGCCAGCACGCTGCCGCGGATTCCGGTCTCCTCGGCGACCTCTCTTATAGCGGTCTGTTCGGCGGTCTCACCGAGCTCGATGTGGCCTTTGGGCAGCGACCACAGCATGCGGCCACGCCGGTCGAGGCGACCGATCAGCGCCGCGAGCTGCGAGTCACGCGGCCCATCGATTCCGTCGATGACCAACCCCCCAGCGGACGTTTCGTGCACCGTACGCAGCCGGTCCGGGCCGCGGCGAGACGGCCGGGATCGGCGCGATCTGGTGGCCGTCGAGTCGCCGGTCGGTTGGCCGTTCGTCTGGTTCTCCGACGAACCCGCGCCGCCACGACCGCGGCGCCGGCCCCGGCGCCGACGTGGTTTGCTTTGTTCGCCGTCCGACACCCAAGCGATAGTAACTGGCACGGGCCAGTCTTCTGGACATACTCGCCGCTGGCGGGGGAGGCGCGGTCAGATCGGGCCGATCGCGTGGGCGATAGCCCACACGGCAGCAAAGATGATCAATGAAAGCGGTCCGGACAGGCTGCCGAACAGCATTCCGCGGCCCAGCTGGCCGATTTTTCCTGGACGCCAAGCAATCACGGCGGATAGTGCCATATAAATGAGCACCACCGGAAGCACCAGCACTATCGAGTACGGCATGAAAATCCAGGTGGTGAGGTCCACGATGAGAATGTGCACCATGGTGACCGCGAAGCCGAGCGGTCCGTAACGATCGTTCGATCGGTTGACAGTCAATTCAGTCGCCATTACCAGACCTCTAACGCAGGATTAGGTAGGCGTAGAAGGCCCCGCCGATCAGCACAGTGGCCGCGGAGCCTGCGACACTGAGGGAAAGACCACGATTACGCGGCGACGGCGATGTCAGCAGTACGGCGCTGAAGAACAGCGACACCAGAGTCGTGACGATGGTGGCGCTGAGCATCAAGGCACGTTCGCTGTGTCCGCTTTCGGTTGTGAACGGCCCCTTCCCCAACGCCCATATCGCGCCAAGGAGCAGACCCAAGACGAGCTGTACAACGAACGGCGCCGACAACGTCGCCGTACGCCACGTGCGTGCGTCGAGGTCACCTACCCGGGGAAAACCTGGCATACCTTGTCGCCTTCCTGTGACTTCGCGGTCAAGCCGGGATCGCCCCGCCGATAGTTAGCGGAGGCACCGACGGTGGGCTGGTGGCTGGACCGAACTCCGTGGGTGCTAGCGGGGCGGGCACGTCATACTTCGGATTCCATCCGCTGCTGTCGAACGGCGCAAACGCCTTGCCACCGAGCGGGCCAAGGTCGTGGTGCCCAGGCAGATTCAAAGCAGGGCCCCAGGATCTGCCAGACTGCGCCGGGTCTATAAGCACCGTGGGGGTGCTGCCATTCGGTAGGTCCTGATACACCTCTAGGGACGGGTAGTCAGTGCGCGTTCCATTTACTTGCACACCTTCCCGTCCGGGCGTGAAGACAAGGTCACCGTTGACCGTCACCGTATGGCCTGCAAAGGGCCCGGTGGGATCGGACGTAATGCTCGGCGCGAAAGGATTGCCGGCGTCGAACTTGATCCGAACGGCCCCGTCAGGAAGTTGAGTCACGCTGCCCTTGGGCGTACCGACCTTGACGGGGCCGGGTCCGCCGGTCGAGGTCTGCTCAACGGAGGGATTCTGCCGCACCACCACGATGCCGTTCTCGTAGTCGATGTACGTCGTGACCTTCGTGTCCTCCGGGTCGAACTGTGCGCTGGGTCCCCTGTTGTTCCCGAGGTCGCGTTTCCAAGGTGGAAAGCTTGTCACATCCCGCTGTTCGATCCACTGAGAAACACGGACCACTCCTTGGCCCGGCACGGGGCGGATCTTCACCACCTCGATGCGCGAACCGACCCCTCGGAAGTCCGGGTTATAGGTATGCGGGTCGAGGGCTGCCGCCGTCTCCCAATCAGCCTCCGATGTTGGCTCACGACCGAAAACTTGCTTGAACGCGTCGATCTGGTTGTGCAAGCGCTGCTGGCCCTCCGGAGTTTCTGGTCGGTGGCCGTCGATGCCCTCGATTAGGGCAGGGTCATATCCGTCATGCTTTCGGAGATTGGTGATCGAAATCTGGAAGTGTCGCGCATACTGATCGCGGATGTCGTTGAGCTTGCGTAACGATGCCTTGGTGTCGTCTATGGCGTGGTTTTCAAGTCCGTTTATGTAGTGATCGAGGAGCCGTCTTTCCCGCAACCTCAGATGGGGATTCTTCTCCAGCTCGACGGCCTCACCAATTTGATCGTCGATGTCATCCAGTTGGTTTTCGAGAGTTGAAATTTCGCGGTTTCCCGACCGCTGTGCTTCGGCGAGGGCGGCCGCAATGCGCTGGAGATCGACGCCGATTCTGGGTAACTGGGCTGCTTGCACCCCGAGCGTGGTGGTGGCGCGCTGAACTTCAGCCGAATCGTTGATCGGATTCTCACCGTTCTCGCCCGTCCATGACCGTTGGAAGCGGTCGCGCGCCTGACGGAATGCGGCCTCGGCTTCCGCCGTGGACCGGCTCGCATTGTGGAACGCTTGCGCAAGATCGGAAATTTGGGCGGGTCGCCCACTCTGCAGGGTGGCGTCGACCTGCCAGGGGTCGCCACCGGCAAACATGACCAGCGCGCCCCGGCTTATGTACCGCAGATCCACCGCGTCACCCCACCGTTCGCCTTACTGTCGCGAATAACGCTACTGCTGTGCATCGGCTGGTCAATTCACCTTTCAATCGGTGGAGCACAACAAGTGTGTCGGCTGTCGAGCTCCTCACACCAGCGTTTCCTCGCTGTCCGACTACGCTGATCGAACGTGCCTGACGCCGATGCCGAGCTGCTGACCGCCGCCGCGGTCGCCCTGAACGCGCGCGCACCCATGCTGCGCGAGTTGGGCTCGGCGTTCGATGCCGCCGGCCACGAGGTGTATCTGGTCGGCGGTTCGGTACGCGACGCCGTGCTGGGCAGGCTGAGTCCCGACCTGGACTTCACCACCGACGCCCGCCCCGAGCAGGTCCAACACATCCTTGGCGGCTGGGCCGACGCGCTCTGGGACACCGGGATCGAATTCGGCACCGTCGGCGTCGGCAAGGGTGAGCACCGCCTGGAGATCACCACGTTCCGCGCCGACAGCTACGACCGGGTGTCGCGTCATCCGGAGGTGCGGTACGGCGATCGCCTCGAGGACGATTTGGTCCGCCGCGATTTCACCGTCAATGCGATGGCGGTGCGCCTCACGCGAACGGGGCCGGGCGAATTCCTTGATCCTCTCGGCGGTTTGCCGGCGCTGCGAGAGGGGATGCTGGATACCCCGGCGGCACCGTCGCTGTCCTTCGGGGATGACCCGCTGCGGATGCTGCGCGCGGCGCGGTTCGTGTCGCAGCTCGGCTTCACCGTCACGCCGCGGGTGCGCGAGGCAATCGAGGAGATGGCGCCCGAGCTGGCCCGGATCAGCGTGGAACGGGTGGCCGTCGAGCTGGACAAACTGCTGCTCGGCGACGACCCGGTGGCCGGCATCGACCTGCTGGTGCAGACCGGGATGGGTGAGGTGGTGCTGCCCGAGGTGGGGGGCATGCAGATGGCCATCGACGAACACCACCAGCACAAGGACGTCTATCAGCATTCGCTGACGGTGCTGCGGCAGGCCATGGCGCTGGAAGACGAGGGTCCCGACCTGGTGTTGCGCTGGGCCGCACTGCTGCATGACATCGGCAAGCCGGCGACCCGGCGGCACGAGCGGAACGGCGGGGTGAGTTTTCACCACCATGAGGTGGTCGGCGCCAAGATGGCCCGAAAGCGGTTGCGGGCGTTGAAGTATTCCAAGCAGATGGTTGAGGACGTCTCGCAGTTGGTGTATCTGCACCTGCGGTTCCACGGTTATGGCGACGGCAAGTGGACCGATTCCGCGGTGCGCCGCTATGTGACCGACGCCGGTCCGCTGCTGGCCCGGCTGCACAAGCTGGTGCGGGCCGACTGCACGACGCGCAACAAGCGCCGCGCCGCCCGGCTGCAGGCCAGCTACGACCGGCTCGAGGCGCGGATCGCCGAACTGGCCGCCCAAGAGGATTTGGAGCGGGTCCGCCCGGATCTGGACGGCAATCAGATCATGGAGTTGCTCGGCATTCCGGCGGGCCCGCAGGTCGGCGAGGCGTGGCGGTATTTGAAGGAGCTGCGGCTGGAACGCGGGCCATTGTCGACCGAGGAGGCCACCGCCGAGCTGCTGGCCTGGTGGCAATCGCGCGGGAACCGGTAGCGGTGGCCGACCGTCCGAATATGCATGGACTATTGCTTGTCTGGGGACGACGGGGCGGCCGCGATGTGGCATGGCCAGCCCGACCTCGATCTTGATGGCGACGGCCGGCTTGATGCGGTCGGCCTGGACTTCGACGGCGACGGGATGCACGACGACGCACTTGCGGATCTCGATGGCGATGGTTTCGCCGATCACGCCGTGCTCGACCTCGACAACGACGGCACTCCCGAGGCTTACTTCACCGACGACGGATCCGGGACGTGGGCGGTAGCGGCCGACCGGGGCGGGCCGCTTCGCTGGCTCGGGCTTGACGGCGTCGAGCACACCGGCGGTCCGCTCGTGGACTTTGACGGCCACGGGCGCGCCGATGATCGGCTGCTCGATACCGACGGCGACGGGGTGGCCGACCGGGTGCTGTGCGCCGACGAGCACGGCATGACCGGATACGTCGACACCGATGGCGACGGCAAGTGGAACGTGCGGCTGACCGACAGTGACGGCGACGGCTTGGCGGACGGCGCCAGTTCTCTGTGAGGGTGGCTCGGGTGAATTGTTCGGCCTCGGTCGCGGCGCTAGCCTGATCCGCAGCTAGCGCGAAGGGGGCCATGATGTTCGTCGAGCCGGACCTGCTGCACTCGGGCGCCAACGAATCGCATCGCGCCGGGGGAAGGGCGCGAGACGGGGCCGATCACCTCGCGCGCGGACCGCTCGCGTCGGGGATGTTCGGTGATTTCGCCGCGGCGGATACGTTCCACGAGGCGGTCAGCTCGGCGCATGCCCAGCACGTGAAAACGCTGCAGGGCCACCAGCAGTCGCTGACCGCGGTCGGCGCCAAGGCGCATCACGCCGCCCGCGAGTTCACCGCAATGGATGAGCGCAATGCCGATGAATTGCGGGCGGTGCGGGGCGCTTCGGGTACGTAGGCGTGTCGCGGCTAACCGCGAAGTCGATTGATCGCTCCGGGGAGATTACAAACAGCCGTAGATTCCCGATGACGTGATGAGATCGCGCGGTGGTCGACATCGCGTCGGGGGCATTGCGGCGTGGCTCAAGCGAGCGCTGCGCTCCTTCCTTAGCAATCCAGCCGGTCAAGGGTGGACTATGGGGTACGACAAGGACTCCGCCTGCTCCGTTAGATGCGTGACCAACCACTACTTGGATGAACCCCATGAAGCCATGCTGCATGGTCGGCGCTGCGTCAACGATGTGGGCAAACCGTGGGTGAGGTTGAGGGGATTATTGCGATGACGGCGTGTAGTGATTTGCACACCGTCCATTTGCCTGTCCACTATTGAAGCGAAAGGCGCATGGATATTTGGCAAATTACCTCGAACGGGGTTCGCAGACCATGAGGAGGACACATGGTGGAGAACCTGCCGCCAGCTCCTGGTGGGGGGCCGCCCGTCGGCCCGCCCAGCTCAACGCGATGGGCACCTGCTTATGCGATCCAGCCATTGCCGCGCTCACGCGCATGGCCAGCGATTGCCTTGGCTGCGGTCGCCGTTCTGCTGAGCGCCGGAAGCCTGGTTGTGGCACTAACACGGCCCCCGAGCGGCCCAGCCAGGGGCCCCGCAACCGCGTCGTCAGCACCTACCTATACCGCGGAGGAAACTGCGGCTGCGCACCAAAAGTTGTGTGATGTCTACAAGCTCGCGGCGCGTGCGGTTCAAATAGAGACAAACGGCACCAGCCCGGAGCTAGCAGGGGTAGCTACCGTCAATGGAGCGGTAATGCTGGAAGAAGCTATAAATTCGGCGCCAGCGATTGCGCCAAGCGATCGCGCTGCGGCGCGTGCTCTTGCTGAGGCATATAGCAATGCTGCCGCCGTGTCTAGCTTGGCTGGGGGTGACGATCCGGAGTGGCGGGCAGCGGTCAGCGATGCCAACGTTAAGGACGCTGCAATGAAGAAGGTATGCGGTGTCACCTGACCTCCCACCCGGTAAGTGGACGGCGGCCCTCATCGGGCCGTGGTGGTGTGCCCCGTCGACGACTTTGCGCGCAGCCGCTCAACACTGGGACCAAGCGTGCGCGCAGCAGCAGCAATATGCGCAAGACCTTCGTAACAAGTGGACTGGGCTCGCGGCACGAAATCAGGGCCATACGGCAGAGGATCTCATTGCCCGGTACCAGCAGGGCGAAAGGTTTCACTTGGATCTGGCCGAGAAGTACCAGACAAAGGCGGGAGCCTTTAATTCCGGTGCTGACGCGATCGACTATTTACGGAACCGATTGGCAGACATAGCGAATGCAGGAAATAGAGAAATAGATGCAATCCTCGCATCGAAAAAGCCGCTGCCGGAACAGTTAACAGAAGTAGAGGCCGTTCAAGCGCGCTGCAACGCCGATGCGGCGAATGCAAGCCTGACGGCCATAGACAAGATGACGGCGGCGACGCAGAAAATCCTTGATGCCGAAGGTGTTGGCGGTGACGCCCGGACGTGGGCGCGTGAGCACGGCTTTAATGCCGAGGATGTTCAACCGCCTCGCCCGATTAGCGAGCACGACCTGAAATCATCGCCCCCAACCTCACCAGCGTCGTCAGCCATCGGTGGAGGTGAGGGGCACGGTGGTCGGACACATGGCGGTGGCGGTGTACCAGCATCGCCAGCAGCGTTCGCGTGGTGTTGAGGGAAACGGTGGGCAGACTCTGGCGGCGGTGTGCCAGCATCGCCGTGCAGCGTTCGGTCGTGGGCCGGAAACGCCGCACCATCGCCTGGCGGCGGCACACTAACCGCACCAACGGCTCGCCACCGCTGGTCCCGGAGGACCGATGCCGAGCGCCCCTGTGGGGAATTCGCCGCTGCCGGGCCTTGGAGGACAAGGCCTTTCACCGGATTAGGCCAATCGTTCGCTTCCGGAATGGCAACGGGCCAGCCGGCCGGTGCTGGCGCGCAGTCGCTGTCGTCGGGTGCGATTCATGCGATGGAAGCCGGGGCGGCTCCACCTCCACAGGCTGGGCCCGCGCCGGGGGCACCGCCGGTGGCGCCGACCGTACCCAGCGCGGGTGCGTTCATCGCGACGAACGCTTCGGTGGATGCGCCGCCGCCCACGTCCGGCGCGCCGGCCCCGCCGGCCACCGGCGGAGCCACGCCGCCCGTCGTGACTGGGGGCACGTGGTCGGCGCCACCGGCGCCTGCGTCTGGCGGCCCGGCGGTTCCTTCCGGACCCCTGCCGGCCTACGGCTCTGACCTGCGCCCGCCGACTGTGGCACCCCCAGCAATGCCGTCGGCTCCGCCGGCGCCGGTCTCGGGAGCCCCGGTCGCACCCT
>CAWDAS010000009.1:0-931757 GCA_963800315.1 uncultured Actinomycetota bacterium | reverse complement strand
GGATCTCACCGTGACGACCCTGGAGGGATCCGCGCCGGAGTCCTTCCGCACCAGCCACATGACCTACCGGCAGCGCGATGGCCAATCGGGCGGCCAGTTCGTCGAAGAGACGCTCTACCGCAATCTGCACCCCATGCTCGCCAAGCGTCTGGACCTGTGGCGGCTGTCGAACTTCACGCTGCGCCGCCTGCGCTCGGCCGAGGACGTATACGTGTTCCACGGCGTAGCGTGCGACAACCCGGCCGACCAGCGGCTTTTCGCGCTCGCCGAAGTGCGCGACCTCACCCCTGTCCGCTCGGAAAGCGGTGACGTGCGCTACCCGCGGCTGGAGCTGATGGGCCTGGAGGCGCTGTCGGCGATGCAGGAAGCACTGACCAAGTTCGACGCCAAGACCCGGCCGGCGGCCAACCGGATCGTGCTGTACGTCCGTCCCCCCTGGGATGTGCCCCGGGATGCCTGGCCCGAACTGGCCCGGTCGCTGGCACCGCTGGCCGCCGGCGCCGGCCTGGAGAAGGTGGTACTGCGAGTGCGGCTTCCCGATGGACGCGACCGCGTGCTCGACGTGGAGGGTCTCGGCGGGGGAATCACCGTACGCGAAAGCCCGCCGGGTATCGAGCCGATCAGGCCGCTATCGCCGTATCAGCAGAAGCTGTTGCGCGCCAACCGGTTCGGTGTCCCTTACCCCTACGAGATCGTGCGGATGCTCACCCCTGAAGCCGAGGCCGTGGCACGATTCCCTACCGGGGAGTTCATCGAGCACGACCTCGACGAAAACGGCGAGCTCATAGCTGTGACGCGGCCGTATGGGCAAAACAGCGCCAACATCGTCGTCGGCCTGCTACGCAACGCCACCGAGAAGATGCCCGAAGGGATGACCCGAGTGGCGCTGTTCGGCGATCCCACCCGCGGGCTGGGCAATGTCGCCGAGCCCGAGTGCCGCCGGATCATCGCCGGCTTGAACCTCGCCGAGCGGATGGGGATACCGGTCGAATGGTTCACGCTGTCATCCGGCGCGAAGATCGCGATGGACAGCGGCACCGAGAACATGGACTGGATCGGCGCGGTGCTGCGCCGCCTCATCGAGTTCACCCAGCGCGGCGGCGAGGTCAACATCGTGGTCACCGGAGTGAACGTAGGTGCCCAGCCGTACTGGAACGCCGAGGCGACCATGCTGATGCACACCCGCGGCATCCTGGTGATGACACCCGCCAGCACGATGGTGCTGACAGGCAAGCAGGCGCTGGACTTCTCCGGCGGAGTGTCGGCCGAGGACAACTTTGGCATCGGCGGCTTCGACCGGATCATGGGACCCAACGGCCAGGGTCAGTACTGGGCGCCCAGCCTCGCCGACGCGTGCGACATCCTGTTGCGCCACTACGAGCACACGTACGTCGCCCCCGGCGAAGCATCGCCACGCCGGCGGGCCACCACCGACCCCACCGACCGCGATGTCCGCTCCTCGCCGCACGCCCCGACCACCGGCTCGGACATGGCAACCGTCGGCGACATCTTCTCGGCTACGCATAATCCCGAACGCAAGAAACCATTCGACATGCGCTCGGTCATGCGTGCTGTCGCCGACGAGGACTCCCAGCCGCTCGAGCGTTGGGGCCAGTGGCGATCCGCCGAGACCGCGATCGTATGGGACGCGCACATCGGCGGCATTCCCGTGTGCCTGATCGGTTTCGAATCCCACACACTGCCCCGGCGGGGATTCGTGCCGGCGGGCGGCCCGTCGTCGTGGTCCTCCGGCACACTGTTTCCGCAGTCGTCGCGCAAGGTCGCGCGTGCGGTCAACGCCGCCAACGGCAACCGCCCACTCGTCGTGCTCGCGAACCTTTCCGGCTTCGACGGCTCGCCGGAGTCGATGCGCCGCTGGCAACTGGAGTACGGCGCCGAGATCGGTCGTGCGGTGACCAACTTCCGTGGGCCGATCGTATTCGTGGTGGTCTCCCGCTACCACGGTGGCGCTTTCGTCGTGTTCTCCAAGAAGCTCAACGAGCGGCTGGAGATCGCCGCCCTGGAGGGTTCGTTCGCCTCCGTGATCGGCGGTGCGCCGGCGGCTGCCACCGTTTTCGCCCGGGAGGTCGACACCCGCACCGCCCAGGATCCGCAGGTACGAGAGGCGGCCGACCAGGTGCGTGACGCTGTGGGGTCCGACGCCGGTGCGGCGCGGACCCGACTGGCCGACATCAAGGCGGCCGTCCGGTCCGCGAAACTCAGCGAAGTCGCCGACGAGTTCGACCGGATCCACACCGTACAACGAGCGCGGGCGGTGGGCTCGGTGGACCGGATCATCAGCGCGCAGACGTTGCGGCCCTACGTCATCGAGGCCCTCGAGCGAGGGTTGTCACAGGTATAGCGGCCGGTCCAGCCAGGAATGCCGGGGTACCGCCCGTGCCAGCACCTCAGCGGCGCCGAGGGCGGCAGGCGGTGGAGCGACCGCCCGGGTGGCCACGGTCACCAAGAATCGGCCTTCCCGCCGCCACCACCCGGGAAACACGGTGCCTTCGACGGCCCGTACCGTCAAAGTGCCCCAACCGTCACCGCGCGGTACGCCCGGGGTGACCTCGAGCGTGCGGGTGTCGCGACGCAGACCCGTACCTAACACCTTTAGCGCACTCTCCTTTGCCGACCAGATCAGGTTCACGACTGCGTCGCGCTCGTCACCGGCCCCGCGGGAACCGGCCAGACGTTGCTCGGTCGTCGTGAGGAAGTCGCAGACGAAGCCCCGCGAACGCGACTCCACCAGCTCCAGGTCGCACCCGACAGCCAGCGGCCCCGTCGGGCATATCACACAAATCGCGCACCCCGCACGGTCGCTGATCGACACACCCAGCTCGACTGCGACACCGTCGACGCACAGGTACGGCGCGCCGCTGGGCGCATTGCGGACCTCAATGCCGGCCAGTGTCGCGGCGTCGGTGGACCGGCCGGTGACCGAAGCCATGGCGTGCTTGGCGACGAGCCGGCGCAGCAAGAATTCGGTGCGCCGCTTGGTATACCGCATCCCGGCCAGGCTGGCCGCCTCGCCCGGCGCCAGCCATTGTTCATCCGGGGGTAACGCTTCCTCCCCCAGCGCGAGCCACCGATACCCGCCCGGATCGGCTGGGCGTTGTTGCATCAGCACCTCCAAAGGGAGTGGCCGCGGCAGCATCCGCGCCTGGCGGTCATCGCCCAATCGTGCTGTGAGTGGGCATTTCGTCCCCGAAGTTGATGCCCATGTCGCGGGCGGTCAGTATCGAGTCGCAGTCGAGCGGGACCGTCTTCTGTCGGCGGGTGGCCTCGGCAAGCGGTACGTAGTCCACCGTTGGCGGGTTGAGCGCCACCATCACACCGTTTCTTCCTTCGTCGAGCGCTCGCACCGCCGCCGCGCCGAACCGCAGGCCGAGCAACCGGTCGACCGAGGTGGGCGAACCGCCGCGCAGCAAGTGGCCGAGCACAACCGAGCGCGCCTCTCGCCCGGTCATCTGTTGGAGCTCGGCGGCCACTTTGGCGCCGATGCCGCCGAGGCGTTCGGCCTGCCCCGGAGACTTGCCCACGATCGATAACTCTCCGCCGACCGGCCGGGCGCCTTCGGCGATGCAGACGATGGAGAACTTCGCACCGTGCCGCGCGCGATGGGCGATCAGAGCGGCCACCGGTTCGGGGCTGAACGGGATCTCGGGGATGAGGATGGCGTGCACGTCCGACGCCATGCCGGCGTTCAGGGCGATCCATCCGGCGTAGCGTCCCATCACCTCCACCACGATGATCCGGCCATGCGACGTCGCGGTGGTGAACAGCCGGTCGATGCATTGGGATGCGAAAGCCGACAGCGGAGTCGAAGCCGAACGTCGACGTCGTTTTGTCCAGGTCGTTGTCGATCGTCTTGGGTACGCCGACCAGACGCAGCCCTGCCTCGTGCAGATGGTGGCCTATCGCCATCGATCCGTCGCCGCCCACCATGATCAATGCATCGATCCGGTGCTCCTTGAAGCGGCCGATAGCTCCGGTGTGCGGTCGACCTCGGTCCACGTTCCGTCGCCCTGTCGCACCGGATAAGCGGTCGGGTTGCCGCGATTGGTGGTACCGATGATCGTGCCACCCTGGTGGATGATGCCGCGGACTCTGTCTCGAGTCAGCTCGACGAGCCCACCATCGGGATAGTCATCGGGAGACAGCAATCCGTTGAAGCCGTCGCTGATCCCTACCACATCCCAATCACGGTTCCGCGCTGCCAGGGTGGCCGCGTTTATGACCGCGTTGAGTCCCGGCGCGTCACCGCCGCCGGTGCTCAACGCGACCCGTTTGATGCCGGATGTCACGTGGCAACCCTACGTTGTAGAACCAGTCATGACCGAGCCCCGGCTCGGCCCATACGATCAGCGGCATATCCGACGCGTGCGGGCTGTCGGTAGAGGGCGGCACCGGCGGTGACGCCGGCGCCGGCGCAGACCAACAGAATGTGGGCGCCCGGCGTAAGCCGTTCGGCCTGCTGCTCGAACGCCGCTGCCAGCGCGGCAGTATGCATGCGCTGATCGGCAGCGACGCTGATCCGGTCGACGGTTACGCCGAGTTCGTTGCTCAGCGCGCTTAGAAATCCCTGACGCAGGGCGGCACCCGCGGTGCCGCCCGCGCCGGCGGCGACGAGCAGGACCTGCGCGCCCGCGGGCAGTTTCTGCAGCGGCGGCCCGAGGGCGGCGGCCAGCGCGGCGGTGTGCATGCGTTCGTCGTCGGCCACGCCGATCTGGTCCACCGGCACCCCCAACTGGCCGCTCAGCGCGGCACGGTATCCCGGCCCGGCGGGGGCGGCGACGATCATGTCGATGTCCGCAAGCGCCACGGAGTGGGCGTCCAGGCAGTCGCGAACCGCCTGCGCGGCGGCGGCGGCGAATCGCTCATCCATATCGGCCGACCGCGGTGAACCGCAGGACGTTGCGCGCATCGGCGAAACCCACTGTCGCGGTGAATGCCTCGGCGTCGTCGCCGTCGGTGTTCACCCACGACACGCGGCTCGAGGCCGAGTCGTCGTCGGACCACCCGCACAACAGGGCCGCCCCGGACGGCCGAAAACGGAAAGTGCTCGCTCATTCCGTGGCCCGGATCGGCGTCGCTGGCCACGATCGAGCGCGCGGTGGATGCTGTGTGCCCGCAGGAATCCGTCGACGATCTGCAGCGCCGGTCAAGACGCCGCAGGTGCCGTTGGCGATGTCGAAGGAGAAGGTGCCGTGGCCGCCGGAGTGCGGATCCTCGGGATTGGCCCCGATGTCGTCCTGGATCAACGCCGCCAGCGCGGGCTCCCCGATGTTGCGGTCGCGGTAGATCCCGGCGTTGACCACCAGATCCAACTCATCCGGATCGCACCCGGCCCGCTGCAAACAGGTTTTGGCCGCGGTGACGGCGATGTGCAAAGCGCTGTGCCTGTCCCGCCACCGGGGCGCGGCGATGTCGATGCGATCAATCACTGTGCCCATAGCGGCCCACCAAATCCTCATCCAGGGTGATCAACACCACGCCGATCTCCAGGCCGGAGGCCAGCGCGATCAATGCGATCGTTTCTCCGGGCGCGATGTGCCCGGCCTCCAGCTCCTCGACGAGCGCCACCGTGTGGGTCGTCGAGGCCGTGTTGCCGTACCGGTCGACGGTGATCACCGCGTCATGGCGGGGCGCGTCCCCGAAGGACTCCGACATTCGTGCCATCCCCTTGCGGATGGCGCGGGCCGATGTCTGGTGGGTGATCACGTGGTCGATGTCGTGAATCGAAATACCCGCTGCCTCAAGCACTTCGTGCAGCAGCAGCGGGGTGTTTTCCATCGCGGCCCGATGGATGGCGCGAGCGTCGGTGAACATCCGCGCGCCCGGATCGTGGCCACGCGGGTAGGCGAGGCAGAGCCTGCTGTAGTCGGCCACCGTGGTGAAGCCGGCGAGGGTGATACCCGCGGAACCGACGGGAGCCCGCTCCAGCACAAGCGCCGCGCCCGCGTCACCGAGGGTCAGCGAGGCGAGTTCTTTGCTCATGATGCTACGGATGTGGCGGGCCGCGTTGTGGCCGAGCTGCGAGATGTACTCACCACTGACGACCAGCCCGCGCTCGACGGCGCCCTGCCGGATCCAGTTGTTCAAAATGGTTACCCCGGTGAGCATTCCGGCGCAGGCGTTGGACACGTCGAAGGTCATCGCGTGGTGTGCCCCGATCCGCCGGGCCACGGCGCCGCTCATCGTCGGCTCGAGCCATTGGGTCAGGCCGCCGCGAAACTTCGTGATGCTGCAGCTGATCACCACATCCAGGGAGGCGGGGTCGCATCCCGCGGCGGCGAGTGCGTTCAGCGCCGCCGACGTGGCCAGGCTGTAGGAATCCTCGTCGCCCACCGAAACGCGGCGTTCGTAAATCCCGGTCAGCCGTTCCAGGTCGATGTGGGTGCTGTGGCGTGTGGTCGCCATCAATTCATCTGTGGTCAGGTGGGTTTCGGGCAGGTGCCGACCGGCGCCCGCCAATCGCGTGACGAATGGGTCCCGGACTGCGTCCCCGGCCCTCTCCATCACCAGCCAATGCCGAGTCATCGGCGAAACCTCCTTCCGGGCTCTTTCGGTATCGCCCATCACCCGCGAAACTTCAGAACTTCGGTCACCAGGCGCCGAGAGGTGGGTTCGGCGCGCTGGCCGCTCACCGGTGAGGAACCGACGCGGATCAACAGTTGCGGCTGTCCCGCAGTCCCGATGAGCCTCGCGATGATGTCGCGGCTGAGCGCCATCTCGGTCATGTGGGTCAACGTGCAGGTGGCCATGCCCGCCACGGTGCATTCGAGCAACACCGCCGACAGCGCCTCACCGCAGCGCAGCACGCCCAGCCGGGCATCGTCATGGGGGGTGGACAACACCAGGATCTTCGAGCGGTCCTGCTCGATGGCGGCGCGGCGCCGGCCACCGCCTGCCGGGGGGAACGCACGGGCGACATCGACCCGGCCGGCTTCCGAGGAGGACACCAGCGCGCTTTCCGGCACATGCGTGGCGTCGGACTCGAACGGCGATGTCCACCAACGCAGTTCGGACAGATATGAGGTGTCGTAACGGCGCAGGGCCTCGGTGAGCTGGGATTCCTCGGCCAGCCTGGGACGCTCGTCGTCGGACACCACATCCAGCAACACGTCGTACGGCAGCACCGCGTGGCGCAGCGCCGAGTACAGGTCGGGCCAACCGGCCGGCGGGCCGAACGGTAACCGGTCGGTGCGGCGGCGACTAATCGCGGCCGCCCGCTGCCGATGCGCCTCCGTTACGGCATCCAGGCGGCGGAACCGAAGTGTGGCAAGGTGATCCGGCTGGCAGTGATCGGGCAGCCGCTCGGTGGTGCTGTCCCAGCCGGCGGCGGCCATCGCCACCCGCAGGTGATCGAGGACGGCGCCGCAGCTCAACGTCAGTTCCCGGCCCCAGTGGTCGGTGGCGGGCATCAGCCGGCAAGGATCCGCCCACAACTGCACGCTCGTGCCGTCAACGATCCACCGCCAGGGCTGGCTGTTGTGCAGCGACGGCGCCCGGCTGGCCAACATCACCGCGTCCCGAATGACTCCGGACTCCGGCATTGTCACTGGCATGTCCACCACCCCCGTACGTCTGCGGGATCGGTCCGGTTGGCTGCACCGCACGGCGACGAGATGGCGCAGGCATGCGCGTTGACAACGGTTTTCGCTGACATGCCTACTCCTTCTCACCGGGGCGTGGCGAAGCAAACGTTGCGCGCGTCCAGATTTCGTGGGCCTCTCGCACCGCATCGTCGGGCATCCGAGACGTGTCGATCAGGTGCGCGGTGTCCCAGCCGGCGTGCTGGGCCGCCAGCGCCGCAGCAATCTCGGGAGTCACCTCTGAGGTTCCCGAGCGCCGCGTGCGGATGCGGTCCGCCGCGGCGTCCACCGGCGCCGAGCACCTGAGTTCGACCAGCGCAGCGTGCGTCTGGCCGGCCAGCCGGCGAGCCTGCGCGCGCAGCTCCGGATCCCGCCAGGTGGCGTCGAGGATCACCGATCGCCCGCCGCTCAACAACAGTCGGGCGCGGTGCAGCGCGACCTCGTAGACCGCGGCGACGTTGTCCGGGCGGTAGAGTCCGGCGCCCAGCACACCGGAATCGCCGCCGATGGCGCCCGCGCTCCGCAGCTCTTGGCGCACATCGTCGGTCGAGATCACCTGCGCCCCCGCCTTTTCGGCGAGCTCGCGGGCGAGTGTGGACTTCCCGGTTCCCGGGTTCCCACCGATCAGCACCAACCGAACGGCACCGCTGCGCAGGTGCTGGGCGGCGATGTCGAGGTGACGGCCCGCGTCCTGCGCCGCCTCGGGGTGTCCCTGCGAGAGCCGGATGCAGTCGACCTTCGCCCTGACCACGGCGCGGTAGGCGATGTAGAAGTCCTGCAACGCCGACGGCGCGGGATGCGCCGAGTCCGCGGCGTAGCGCGTGAGGAAGTAGTCGCCAAAATCTTTGCGGCCCAGGAATTCCAGATCCATCGCGAGGAAGGCGGCGTCATCGACGCAGTCGACGTAGCGGAGGTTGTCGTCGAACTCCAGGCAGTCCAGCAGCGCCGGGTGGCCGTCCACCCAGAAGATGTCGTCGGCGAGCAGATCGCCGTGGCCGTCGACGATGCATCCCTCTTCGATGCGGGCGTCGAACAAAGCCGTACGGCCGGCCAGGAATTGGGTGGCGAGGCGTTGAATGTGCGGTAGCTGGTCGGCAGGGAACGCACCGACGCTCGCGGTTGAGTTCGGACAGGTTCTCA
Source organism: uncultured Actinomycetota bacterium (assembly GCA_963800315.1). Taxonomy (GTDB): domain Bacteria; phylum Actinomycetota; class Actinomycetes; order Mycobacteriales; family Mycobacteriaceae; genus Mycobacterium. The sequence continues at coordinate 923,019 of CAWDAS010000009.1, read as the reverse complement.
CGCCAGCGTTGCTCGATCGCCGCCACCTCGCCCTGGGCGTTGACCGCGCCGTTGCGCTCGGCGCCGCGGTGAAACCGGGCCAATACGACGGCTATGGCGTCGAGGGCGCGGTAGACCGAGTCGTCGTGGCCGGGGGCCACCATGGAGGCCAACCGGTGGTCGTCGTTGTAGCGCCGCATCACAATGATCGGTTCGGCCGGCCCGCCGGCCGGGTCGCTGAGATGCGCGACCCCGAGATAGCTGTCGGGCGACAGCCGGCTGTTCAGCTCGACCTCCCGGCGGCAGGCCCGCTCCCGCTGATCGGGGGTACGGAAGTCCAGGAAGTCGGTGCGCACCGGCTTCTTTGCCTTGAACGCCCGGTCACCGGCCAACACGACCACGCCCGTGTGGGTTTCGTGGATGTCGACGTAGGGCACGGCGGTCGTCGTCGCTGGCTCGGTGCCGGTCGCGGTGGACATTTCGTGGGGCGACCCTAGGACGGCCGCGCCACGATGACGGGCATCCGGGCCGAATGAAGGACGGCGTTGCTCACCGAACCGAGTACCATGCCGCTCAAGCCGCCGCGGCCGTGACTGCCGACGACGACGAGTTGCGCGGACTCCGACTTCTCGATCAGCTGACGAGCCGGCCGGTCGGCGACCACGAGACGGTGCACCGTGACATCGGGGTAGCGTTCCTGCCAGCCCGCCAGTTGTTCGGCCAGGCTCCGCTCGGCTTCCGACTTCACCGCCGACCAATCCACCCCGGGGAGTTCGAAGACGTCGGCGTCGCTCCACGCGTGCAACGCGATCAGCCCGACACCGCGGCGCGCGGCTTCGTCAAAGGCGATGGCGATGGCAAGCTCCGAGGCCGGCGAGCCGTCGATCCCCACCAGCACGGGCGCCTGCTGCGGGTGCGGCATCAGCGGATCCTCGTCGCGGATGACCGCGACCGGGCAGCGCGCGCTTCGCACCACGCTCGAGCTGACGGATCCCAGCAGGAGCCGGGTCAGCGCCCCGCGTCCGTTGCTACCGACGACGAGCAGCTCCGCCCCTGTGGACATCTCCACGAGTGTGGGCACCGGGGTCGAGCATCGCAGCTCGCTTTTGATGTCGACGCTGCGGTCCGCCGGGACGGCGTCTTCGGCGATCTTGACCGCCTGTTCGAGAGCTTGCTGACCTTGCTCCTGCTGCCATACCGCCACGCCGGCCGACAGCGGGATCGCCGGGTACATCGGCACGGCGGCGTTCACCATGTGGACCACCGTCAGCGGGACGCGCCGCATCGCCGCGTCACGAGCCGCCCAGCAGACCGCGGCGTTGGATGCCGCCGATCCATCGATGCCGACGATGATGCCGTGGCGGTTCACCGGTGCAGACATTGTGCACTCCCTCCGTCACCCAGAACGCTATTGGCCGACCGGTCGCCGATCATGAGGCTTTAGTCCCCAACCGCATGGCCATGGGACCTCCCTGCGTCGGTGGGGGTTGACCGGACCCGCTGACGTGGCATCGTCACCAAGGTGACCGAACGGCCCGCGACCATCGACAGGCGCTATCACGATGCGGTGATCCTCGGGCTCGACTGCGTCGTCGCCAAGGCGGAGCCGGGCCACGTCGAGGCGCGCGACTCGACCATCCCCTTGCTGCGCGGTCTGCGCGATGCCGGCGTGGTGACCGCCGTGTACTCCGCCGCCGGGCACAGCGCGCAGGTGCTGCGCGCCGCGGGAATTGACCAACTGGTCGACGTCGTGGTCGACGAACCCGAGATTCTCGGCAGGCCAGATGCGGCGCCGCTGCGCGAAACGGCAAACCGCCTGGGGGTTCGCCCGCTTCGATGCGCGGTGATCGACTGCGACGGAGCCGGGGTACGGGCCGGCAGCGATGGCGGCTTCGGCCTCGTCGTCGGTCTCGCGCGCAACGGGCACGCCGGCGAAATGCTGTCGCGCGGCGCCGACACCGTCGTCGCCGACCTCGCGGAGATCTCGGTGCGACGCGGTGGCACCCCCATGTCGACCGTCGCCGATGCGATGCAGGTCTACAGCCAACTCAAGGAACTGGTGGCAAGCCGGCGACCGGCGGTGTTCCTCGACTTCGACGGCACGCTGTCCGCCATCGTCGAGGACCCGGAGTCGGCCATGCTGGTCGACGGCGCCGCCGAAGCGCTGCACGCGCTGGCGGCACTCTGCCCGGTGGCGGTGATCAGCGGCCGCGACCTCAGCGATGTCCGCGACCGGGTCAAAGTCGACGGGATCTGGTACGCGGGCAGCCACGGCTTCGAGCTGACCGCACCGGACGGCACCCACCATGACAACGCCGCCGCCGCCGGCGTCATCGGCGCTCTGCAGCGGGCGGCCACCCAACTGGCGCAGACGCTCGATGACGTCTCGGGAATACTGGTGGAGCACAAACGCTTTGCCGTCGCCGTGCACTACCGCAACGCCGATCCGGCAGACATCGACCGGGTGATCGCGGCGGTCGCCAAACTGGGCCGGTCCGAGGGCCTCCGAATCACCACCGGCCGCATGGTCGTCGAACTTCGCCCAGACCTCGACTGGGACAAGGGCACAACGATCAACTGGCTTCTCGACCGGATCGAGGGAAGGTCCGCCGACGCGGGCGCCGTGTTGCCGATCTACCTCGGCGACGACATCACCGACGAGGACGCGTTCGACGCGGTCCACTTCGACGGCATCGGGATCGTGGTGCGGCACCGGGAGGACGGCGATCGGCCCTCCGCCGCGCTTTTCAGCCTCGAAAGTCCGTCCGCGGTGTGCGACTTCCTCCGACGACTGGCGGCCGATCTGGAAGGCGAGGCAGCCAGCGCGAGCGATCCGTGGGAAGTGGTCTACGAGGGCTATGACCCGAGCTATGAGCGGCTGCGCGAAACGATGTGCACCGTGGGCAACGGTTACGTCGCCACCCGCGGTTGCGCACCCGAGGCGGCGGCATCCGAGGCGCATTACCCGGGCACCTATGCCGCCGGCGTGTACAACACGCTGACCGACTCGATCGCGGGCCGGACCATCGAGAACGAAAGCCTGGTCAACCTACCCAACTGGCTGTCGCTGACGTTCCGGATCAACGGCGGGCCATGGTTTCACGTTGACGACGCCCAGTTGCTGTTCTACCGGCAGACCTTCGACCTGCGGCACGCGACCTGGATTCGCAGTCTGCGGTTCCGGGACGGCGCGGGCCAGGTCACCGCCGTCACCCAGCAGCGGTTTGCGTCCATGCACCAGCCCCACGTGCTGGCGATGCAGACCACGATCACCGCCGAGAATTGGTCCGGGACAGTCGAGTTCAGATCACTCGTGGACGGCGCCGTGGGCAACACCATGGTCGAGCGCTACCGTTCCCTGTCGAGCACCCACCTCACCGAATCGGCAATCGACGAAATCCCGACCGAATCGGTCATCTTGCGGACGCGAACGTCGCAATCACGCGTCGAAATCGCGGTGGGGGTGCGCAACACGGTGTGGTGCGGCGACGCGCGGGCCGAGGCGCGGTACGCGTTCGTGCGGGAAGACAGCCGCGGCGGACACGACATCGCTGTCGAACTCTCGGCGGGGCAGTCGATCACGTTGGAGAAGGTCGCGACCATCTTCACCGGCCGGGACAACGCCATATCGGAGCCGGCGACCACCGCGCGCCAGCACCTCGACGCGGCCGGCCGATATGCCGACTTGCACCAACAGCACGCCCGGGCGTGGGCCCGGCTGTGGGAACAGTGCAACGTCGGCCTGGCCGACAGCGCCGACGCGGTGCGGGTCCTGCGGCTGCATTTGGCTCATCTGCTGCAGAGCATCTCGCCGCACACCGCCGAACTCGACGCCGGAGTCCCCGCGCGCGGGCTGCACGGTGAGGCCTACCGCGGCCATGTCTTCTGGGATTCGCTGTTCGTCTCCCCCGTCCTGAACGTACGGATGCCGAACGTGGCGCGGTCGCTGCTGCTGTACCGGTATCGGCGGCTGCCCGAAGCCCGGCGCGCGGCGCGCGCGGCCGGCTATCTCGGTGCCATGTATCCCTGGCAATCCGGCAGCGACGGGCGCGAGGTGAGCCAGGAAGTCCACCTCAATCCGGAGTCCGGCCGATGGCTGCCGGATGCCAGTGCGCGCGCCCATCACGTCGGTCTCGCAATCGCTTACAACGCATGGCAGTTCTACCAGGTCACCGGCGACCGTCAGTGGCTGGTGGACTACGGGGCCGAGATGCTGGTCGAGATCGCGCGGTTCTGGGTGGGTTTGGCCGGCTTCGACCAGACTCGCCGCCGCTACACGATCCGCGGAATCATCGGCCCCGACGAGTTCCATTCGGGCTATCCGGGCAAGGAATTCGACGGAATAGACAACAACGCATACACCAATGTGATGGCGGTCTGGGTGATCCTGCGGGCGATGGAAGCGCTCGACTTGCTGACGCTGCGGGACCGGCTCGACCTGGTCGGGAAGGTCGACCTGACGACCGACGAACTCGCCCGGTGGGATGACGTGACGCGGCGCATGTTCGTCCCGTTCCACGACGAGGTGATCAGCCAGTTCGAGGGCTATTGCGAACTGGCCGAGCTGGATTGGGAAGGGTACCGGCAGCGGTACGGAAACATTCAGCGGCTGGATCGGATCCTGGAAGCCGAGAACGACAGCGTGAACAACTACCGGGCATCCAAGCAGGCCGATGTGTTGATGCTGTTCTACCTGCTGTCCTCCGAGGAGCTGCTGGGGTTGTTCGGCCGGCTCGGCTACCGCTTCGCGCCCGAGCAGATCCCCAAGACCGTCGATTACTACCTCGCGCGCAGCTCGGACGGATCGACGCTCAGCGCGCTCGTCCATTCGTGGGTTGTTGCCCGCGCTCACCGGCGCCACGCCATGAGATATTTCGTGCAGGTGCTCGCCTCCGACATCGCCGATATCCAGGGCGGCACCACCTCGGAGGGTATCCACCTGGCCGCCATGGCCGGCAGCGTCGATCTGCTGCAACGGTGTTTCACCGGGCTGGAAACACGAAACGACCGGCTGATACTCGCCCCGCAGTGGCCGAAAGCGCTCGGCCCGATCGAGTTTCCCTTGGTGTATCGCGGCCAACGTCTACACCTGCGGATCAGCGGACGAACGGGCGCGCTCACCTCGGAAGCCAGAAACGCCCGACCCGTCACCGTCGAATGCCGCGGCTCGGTGCAGCAGCTGGCGCCCGGACACACGATCGAGGTCGCGTGAGGTGACCATTGCCCGAGAAACGGGGGTCGAACGACCCTGCTGGAAGGCGGCGCTCCGCAATAGTGTCTGCGATGGTGGACGCGGGATTTCCCGGTCCAGTGGTCAGGCCGGGAGGAAGCGATGAACCATCCGCAAGCGACACAGCGGATCGTGGTGGGTATTGACGGCTCGGACGCGGCGATCAACGCGGCCAAATGGGCTCTTGCCGAGGCCACCAGCCGTAACGTTCCGCTGCGGCTGATCCATGCCGTCCCTGACCGGCAGGCGAACGCGGGCGAAGAGAACCTCGATATCGAGTACGCCCAGGCCTCGCTGCGGGCCGCCGATGCGGCGCTGCACGCCATGGGCGAGCCGGTCAAGGTCGAATGCGACCTCGTGCACGGATCGCCGGAGGGCGCCTTGCTCGACGCATCACCGCACGCGGCGATGATCTGCCTGGGCTCGGTGGGCATCGAGTGGGTGGCCCGCAAGGTCCTCGGCTCCACCGCCGACGCCGTGGCTCGACACGCGCATTGCCCGGTGGCGATCGTGCGCAGCAACCGCCAAGGCGGGCAACCGGATTCCGGCTATGTCGCCGTCGTCGTGGACGACTCGCCGGCCAACGACGCGGTGCTGGAGGAAGGCTTCCGGGAGGCGCGGCTCCGCGCGGCCCCGATCCTCGCGATGGGGGTATGGCGCTGGGGCGTGGGCGAGATCCCCTACCGCCAGCTGGATCACCGGCTTCGTTCGTGGGTGTCGCGGTATCCCGAGGTGCATGTCCAGCCCGCCGCCGCACGGCGGGGCACCGCCGAATTTCTGGCGCACACACAGGAACCCGTTCAACTCGCCGTGGTGGGTAGCGAGGACGCCGACAAGGTCGCCCGCCTGGTCGGTCCGATCACAGCACACCCGCCCGGCCGCACCGGATGTTCGGTGCTGGTGGCGCGCAGCGGCTAACGCACGACCAGCACCGGAACGCGCGCCGACTGCGCCACGGCGGAGCTGACCGAACCGAGTAGCATCCCCGGGAAACCACCGCGGCCCCGGCTACCGACCACCACCAGCTGGGCACGTTCGGATTCCTGGATCAGCCAGTGGGATGGCTTGTCGCCGAAGAGCTTTCGCTCGACATGCACGTCCGGATATTGTTCTTGCCAACCGGCCAGTCGTTCGGCGAGGATCTCCTGACCTTCCTTCTCGCGGTCGTGCCAGTCCATCCCGAGGATCGGGAAGACCCCCACGTCGCTCCACACGTGCAGCGCCACCAACCCGACGCCCCGGCGTGACGCTTCGTCGAAGGCCAGCGCGGTCGCCGCTTCCGACGCCGGCGATCCGTCGACGCCCAGCAGCACCGGCGCGCCGGGATCGGGAGCCGCGGCTTCGCCGGAATGGATGACCGCGACCGGGCAGTGGGCATAGTGCAGAAGTCCCGCGGTGACCGAGCCCAGCAGCAACCGGCCCAACGCGCCCATTCCCTGGCTCCCGGCGACGATCATCCACGCATCCCTGGAGGCTTCGATCAGCGCCGGCACCACGGCCGAATACACCATCTCGGTGTGTATCTCGGGCGGCTCGGAACCACCCAGGCCGGCGCTCAGCGTCTTGCGGGCCTGATCGATGACGTGCTGCGCGTTGTCGTGCTGCCACTCGGGAATGTCGGCATACAGTTGCCCCACCGGCCAGCCGACGACCACGGGCGGCACGACGTGCATCAGCGTCACGGGCGATCCGCGCAGCAGGGCCTCGCGGGTCCCCCACGCTATGGCGGCGTCGGATGCCGTCGATCCGTCGACGCACACGAGTATCCCGTATCTCTTTGTGCCATAAGTCATTTCGCACTCCTCGCTATGCCAGCGCCGCGTCGAGCTCGGGAAGCTCGATTTCCAGGTGACGGACCGATCCGTAACCCGATGGCCTGCAGGGCCAGCCGAGATCGAAGAACACCGTGAGCATGAGATGATTCTCGCCCAGCACGTCGGCGATGAACCGGCCAATTCCATGCGTCCGGGCGATCGGGGCCAGCCGCTTGAGTAGGGCCGTGCCCACACCCAGCGAATGGTCTTCGTGGGCCACCACAACCGCGACTTCGGCGGCGCCCGGGTCGTCGACGACCGTGTAGTGCGCGACACCGATCAGCCGGTCGGCGTCGAAGGCTCCCAGGGCATAGATCCCGGCCGCGGGCTCGGTCAGCTTGCCGACCACTTCGTGCAGCGGCGCCTGCTGCAGCGTAAAGAATCGAAAGTATCGATCATGGTCGGAGAGGTGTTGATGGAGCGCCAGAACGGCCTCGGCGTCGTCGACACCCAGGCGACGCAGCGACACCAGGCGTCCGTCCAGCAATCATGCCGTAGCCGGCAGCTCCGACCGATTGATCGCCCATGGTCCCTGACGCTATTCGGGGTCGGCCCGCTTGGGCAGGGGTCATACGACCTCGCCGGTGCGCCATTGGTCCCGCCGGGTTACTGATCGATCAGCGGGGCGACCCAGTGCACCCGGGTGCCACCCTCCGGCGGATTGGTGATTTCGCAGGTGCCACCGAGTTGTTCGGCGCGGCGCTGCATGTTGGCCAAGCCGCTGCGACGCGAACTGTCCGCGGGTATGCCACAGCCGTTGTCGACGATGTCGAGGATGAACATGTCGGCGACACTGATCTCGACGGTCAGCCGCGATGCGCCGGAGTGCCGAAGGGCGTTGCTGACGGCCTCCGTGGCAACCGCTTCGGCGTGGTCGGCGAGCTCGCCGCCGACCGCGGTCATCGGTCCGTGCATGCGGACCGTGGTGACGATGTCCCGGTTTTCGGTCAAGTCGGCGACGACTCGTTGAATGCGATGCCGAAAATCGCCGCGCTTACCCAACGGGGATTTCAGCTGGAAGATCGTCGTGCGGATCTCCTCGATGATGGTTTGGAGATCGTCAAGCGTGCGGTTGAGCCGGTCGGCCACCTCCGGGGAACGCGCCCGGGCCAGTGTTCCCTGCAGATCCATGCCGGCGGCAAAAAGCCGCTGGATGACATGGTCGTGCAGGTCATGCGCGATGCGCTCGCGTTCGGCCAGGATGGTGAGCCGGCGCGTGTCCTCGCGGGCCGACGCGAGGGCCAGTGCTATCGCGGCATGGGTGGCGAAATCGCTCACCAGGTCGAGGTAGCTCTCGTTGAACGGCGGCTGCTCGGAACCGCGCGCGATGACGATCACCCCGACGGCTCTGTCGTGGGCACGCAGCGGCATCACGATGGCGGGGCGCTGGCCGACATCGGTGAACGCCTGAATCGGGTATGCCAGCCCCTGGGTGATCGCCGGCTCCGCGGAGCGGAACACGGCGCCGCTGGTCGACCCGTCCACCGGGACCCGCTGCCCGATCACCTCTGAGGCGTGCAGCCCCACCGCGGCGGAGACCACCAGCGTGTCCATCTCATCGTCGGGCAGGTCGGCGTCGGCCGGAACGAGCACGATCGCCTGCTCGGCATCGGTCAGGTTGCGGGCGCTTTCGGCAATCAGCTGCAGCGGGCGCCGGTGTGGCTCGGCGCGCGACAGCAGCGCGGTGGTGATCTCGCGGCTGGCCTCCATCCACTTCACCGATGTCCGCTCGCGCTCGAACACCTGCGCGTTGTCGATGGCGACCGCGGCCGCGAACGCCAGCGCGCGGGCGGCGACCTCGTCGGATTCGGAGAACACCTGATCAGGATCGTCGTGGGTGAGATAGATGTTGCCGAACACGATCCCGCGGATGCTGATCGGCACCGCGAGAAACGCCCGCATCGGGGGGTGGTGTTCGGGAAACCCGACGGCGGCCGGGTGGGTGCTCAAATCCGTCAACCGCAGGGCCGGCGTATCCAGCAGCGACAAACTGAGCAATCCCTTACCGACCGGTAGGTGCCCGATGCGCTGAACCAGGTCGGCATCTATTCCCGCGTGGGTAAACGAGAGCAGCTCACCCTCGGGGTCGCGGATGGCGAGAGCGCCGTACGGGGCGGAGGTCAATTCGCGCGCCGCGGCGATGATGCGGTGCAGCGTCGCGTCGAGGTCCAGCTCGGCACCGATCTCGACGAACAATCCGAGCAGCTGCTCCATTTGGTCGCGCGCCGCCAGCAGCTCATCGAGCTGCTCGTGCATCCTGCTAACCAGCCCGCGCTGGCCAAGTCCAGCAAATGCCGAGCTGCGTTCGTCGCTGGCCATCCGACCCGATACCTCGTTTTCAGCTATCCGACAGCTTGCGTTGACCAAAACGGCAAGGACGTGACGCGAGATGCCGCGGCCCAGCTTAGTACTATTTTGGCAGCCGCCCAACCGCTCACAGGCGACGCAAAGAAAGTGCCCACCAGCAAACCGGCGAGCAGGCGCTATACCGGTCCTCGCTATTCCGGTGGCGCGTCGGTTTGCGGCGGGGGGTGGCCCGCCCGTTGATCCAGCTTCGAGGCGAACACCGCCGCCTGGGTCCGGCGCTCCATGCCGAGTTTGGCCAGCAACCTCGACACGTAGTTCTTCACCGTCTTCTCGGCCAGGAACATCCGCGCGGCGATCTGCCTGTTGGTCAGGCCCTCGCTGAGCAGCCCGAGCAGCGTCCGCTCCTGTTCGGTCAGCCCGGACAGTGGGTCGTCGCGCTCCGCCGTGCCCCGCAGCTTCGCCATCAGCGCGGCGGCCGCCCGGTTGTCGAGCAGGGATTTGCCGGCACCGACCTCCTTGATCGCGTGGGCCAGCTCCATGCCTTTGATGTCTTTGACGACGTACCCGCTGGCTCCGGCCAGGATTGCCTCCAGCATCGCCTCGTCGGAGGTGAACGACGTCAACATCAGGCAGCGCAGGTCGGGATGGTCGGACACCAGGTCGCGGCACAACTCGATGCCGTTCCCGTCGGGCAGCCGCACGTCGAGCACGGCGACGTCGGGCTGCAGGGCGGGTATCCGCGCTTTGGCTTCGGACACCGAGCCGGCCTCGCCGACGATCTCCAGCTCGGGATCGGATGCCAGCAGATCGGCGAGACCACGCCGAACGACCTCATGATCGTCGACCAGGAAAACCTTAACCATTGACGAGCCCTTCCTGCAGGTCGCGCGAGCCGAGGGTGACGCCACGACCGATTCAATATCCCACATCTTCATCACCGTCCGGCCTCACAGGTGCTGCTGATTCACGATCAGCAGCGAGCAGCCGACCTCCTGCAGGACGGCGCTGCCGACCGGCCCGACCAGTTCGGCCACCCGCGGGCGGTGGTGCGCGCCGACGATCACCAACCCCACCGAGCGGTGGTGGTCGGACAGGTACTCCAGCAGGCCGCCGCGCGCCACCACCGCTTCCACCCGCAACTGCGGGTGGCGCCGCGTGAAGCGGGCCAACCGGCGATCGAGGTCGGCAAGCGCCCGGCGCTCGCCTTCGCCATCCGCCGGGCCGGTGTCGGCGGGCGGGGTGTGCCGGCAGAGGACGACCTGGATGCCGACGTTGCGCACCAGGGCTTCCGCGACGGCGGTGCCCAGCAGTACGCCGTTGTCGGAGGATCCGTCTACCTCGACCACGATCCCTTCCGCGGGCGGGCGCCGGCGGTCATCGCGGCCCCGAACGATCGCCACGGGGCAGCGCGCCGACAGGGCCAGCGCCGCGGCGGTGGAACCCACCCGACCGGGTTGGAAGTGACGCAATCCGACCGCCCCCACGCAGACCATGGCCGCCGACGCCGACGCGCGGATCAAAGATCCGACGGCGGGCCCGTGGATGATGTCGGTATCGATCTTCACCGGCTTGCCCGCGGCTTCAATGGCGATGCGTGCCTGGCGAACCGCGGCCTCCGCCGTTCCCGCGGTATCCCCCCGCTCGACGGCGCAGTGCAGACGAAGCGGGACGTCCCGGCTCACCGCCTCGTCAACCGCCCAGAGCACCGCGTGGATGGCCGCCTTCGACCCGTCGACACCGACGGCGACCGCCTTGGGTCTGGCTGACTCTGTCATTCGGCGGCGCCCTCAGTGGCGCACCACAAGCACCGAGCAATCGGGATAGCCGATGATCGGATGGCAGTTCGGCGTGACCAACCCGGCCATCTCGGCGGCGTCGGCGCTCCCCACCACGGCCAGTTCGATGGCGCTGCCGTGCTTCTCGCCCGGCTTCGTCCCGGTCCCCGCCGCAACGGTCTGGACCTGAACGTCCGGATAACGCCGCACCCAGCTGTTAATGCGCCGATCGATCTGCCGCACCGCCGCGTGGCGGCGCCGCCCTTCCTCCATGGCTTGGTGGACGACCTCGTCGTTGTCCGGTTCATCGTTGAGCACCACGGCGATCACGCCGAGATCGGTCGGCGACCCGTCGGGATTGGTGCGGATCACCGCGACCGGGGCGGGCGCGCGCGCCACCAGGCCGGCGGCCGTCGGGCCCAACAGGCCATCGGACGCCCATCCCCGCCTGGCGGTGCCCACGCACACCAGGGCCGCATCCGCCGATTGGTTGATCAACACCTGGGCCGGGTCCCCCGACAGGATCGCCGTTTCGACCTCGACTGGCTTTCCGCCTTCGATCGCGGCGCTCTGCACCGCCGATTCCGCTTGGGCCAGTGCCGTTTCGGCACGTTCGAGCTCCCACTCGGTTGCGGCCGATCCGATCTGCCCCTCACGGCGAGGGATGACATAGACCAGGCGAAGCGGCAGCTGTCGGGTCCTCGCCTCGTCGATCGCCCACTTGGCGGCGTTGACCGCGGCTTGCGAGCCGTTGACCCCCACGATCACCGACTTCGAATCCAGCTCATTCATGTCGAATCCTGACTAGTTTTATCGGCTCCACCGCCAGGTTATTGCGCCGGCACCCGCGGCGAAGGAGTCGTTAGGCCTCAGCGGGCATGCCGTTCGTCCCAACGTCGGTGACCTCCACGGGTTCGGACGCCTGCTCGAACAGCCGTTCCACCTCCGCGCGACCGCAGGCCGCCGTGCCGGGCGTCGTCAGCATGGCCGCGCCCGCAGCAATCCCGTACCGGACGGACTTGGCAAGCGGCCATCCGCGACTGAGGCCGACCGTGATCGCGGCGACCATCGCATCCCCGGCCGCCACGCCGCTCCCGCCGGACATCGGCACCGCCGAAAAGCGCTGGATCGCATGGGGCGTGGCAAGCAGGGCGCCGTACGGACCCAAGGACACCACCACGACCTGGGCGCGACCGCCGTCGATCAGCTCCCGGGCGGCGGCCAATTGCTCGGCCTCCGTGACGAGTCGGCGCCCGACGCATTCCCGTAGTTCTCGCACGCTCGCCTTGAGGAGAAAGACCCCGCTGCGGACGTGCTGCATTCCGCCGCCGGAGGTGTCCAGAATGAACTTGACGCCCAGCCGCCCGCAGATGTCGGCGACCCGCTGATAGTAGTCGGCCGCTACGCCCGGCGGCAGGCTGCCGCTTGCCACCACAAATTCCGCCGATTCGGCCGCCGCCCGGAGGTGGTCTAGGCATTGCTCCTGTTCCGGGATGGTCAGCTGGGGTCCCGGCAGGACGAATCGGTATTGCTGGCCGGTGCTGGTTTCGTTGACCGTGAAGCTCTCCCGCGTTTGCGCGGCGATGGGAATCCGCCGGAACGGGACCTCGGCATCGCTGAGCAGACTCGTGACGAGGCCACCGTGCGACCCGCCCGCGGGAAACACCGCCAGCACCGACGCGCCGAGAACCTGCGCGATCCGGGCCACGTTGATGCCTCCGCCGCCCGGGTCGTAACGGGTCGCGGAGCAGCGCAGCTTATCGGTCGGCCGCACCACACCGACGCTCGTCGTGATGTCCAGCGCCGGATTCATCGTCAACGTGACGATTCGGGGTCGGCTCGCTGCCCACTCGGCCGGCATCGCTACAGCCCGGTCGGATAGGTTTCGGGCGTTTCGCCGGCGATCCACAGGCTGGTGACCTCGAGGGGTTCCAGCGCCCGGGTCCGATCGATGTGGATCATCGCGTCGAATTGGTCGGCCGGCCGGACGTGGTAGTAGTGGCTTTGCCGTTCGGTTTCGGGCCGGTAGATCACCCCGATGGCGCGCCCCAACCGAACCGCACTCAGCGGTTCCGCGGCCTGGGAGCTGACGAGCGCCGACACCAGGAAAGCGGGATTGCCCGTCTCATGGAGGAGCTCCTCGATGCTCCCACCCAGCGCCGGCCGCACCGCCTTTCGTTCGGCCACACCGCCCCATTCGCTGGCCGCCGTGACGGTGCCCGCGTAGGTGCTCAGGCCGATGAGACGGGCCTGGTCGCCATAGCGCTGCCGGACCAGTTGGCCCAGCGTGAGCTGACCGTCGGCCCACACTTCGGTGGCCCGCGCGTCCCCGACGTGAGAATTGTGGGCCCACACCACTATTCGGGCGGGCGGCATGTCGGGGTGGCGGTCGAGATGGTCCAGCAGCGCCTCCAGCGTCTGCGCCATGTGCTTATCACGCAGGTTCCACGAGGTGACCCGCCCGCTGAACATCGCCCGGTAGTACACCTCCGCGTTGCGCACCGTTTGGGCGTTTTGGTGGGCGTAGAACAGTTCGTCCTCGGCGAGCAGCCCGTCCCTGCGCGCATAGGTCAGCGCATTGCGCTGGAGGTCGACCAGTTGCTCGATCGCCTCCTTCTCACAGGACTGGCCCGCGCCGAAGGCCGCCGAAAAGCCATACGCCTGACCGTCATCGGCGGCGGTGTGGTCGAAGCATCCGTAACGCTCGCGGGCCCGTGCCGCGGCCCTCGGGTCGATCTTGTCGAGGTAGGTGATCACTTCGTGCATCGACCGGTGCAGGCTGTACAGGTCAAGGCCGTAGAAGCCGGCCTGCCGTTGACCGTTCGACGCGTGCAGCCGGTTACGGGTGTTCAGCCAGTCGACGAAGTCGCGGACGACGACGTTGCGCCACATCCAGGCCGGGAAGCGCTCGAAGCCGCTCAACGCCTCGGCGGCGCTTTGGTCGTCCCCGAGTCCGCGAACGTAGCGGTTCACCCGGTAGGCGTCGGGCCAGTCCGCTTCGGCGGCGACGGCGCAGAAACCCTTCTCCTCGATCAGCCATTTGGTGATTTCGGCCCGAGCCTCGTAGAACTCGTGTGTGCCGTGCGAGCTTTCGCCGATCAGGACGATCCGCGCGTCACCGATCAGCTCCTGAAGCGCCGCACGCGGCGGGACACCGGCCGGCGCATCGATGGCCGCGTGGCCGATCACTTCCGCCGGTGTCCGCGCGGCGGGTGTCTGCACCGCGGCCTCGGTCGTCGGGGTGGTGAGCAGCCGGCGAACCTCCTCGTCGGTGACTTGGCGGAAATCCCAGAACGACTCGCCAACCGCGAGGAAGGGGGTGGGCATGCTCGCGCACACGACGTCGTCGACCAATCCCGCGAATTCCCGGCACGTGGACTCCGGGGCCGCAGGAACCGCAATCACGATGTGGGCCGGCTCCGCTTCGCGTAAGGCCTGCACCGCGGCGAGCATGCTTGCGCCGGTGGCCAACCCGTCGTCGACCAGGATGACCGTCTTGCCGGCCACCTCGACCGGCGGCCGCCCGTCGCGATAGGCGGCCTCACGCCGCACCAGCTCCCGGCCTTCCCGCTCGGCGACGGCGCGCAGCTCCTGCGGCGTGATGCGCAGGCCCCGCACCACGTCGTCGTTGACCACGACCCGGCCCCCGCTCGCCAATGCCCCCACGGCAAACTCTTCGTGGCCGGGCGCGCCGAGCTTGCGCACGATGAAGGCGTCCAGCGGGGCGTGCAGCACGGCCGCCACTTCCCAGGCGACCGGTATGCCGCCCCTCGCCAGGCCCAGCACGATCACGTCGTGGCGGTCCCGGTAGGCGCCGAGGAGGTCGCCCAGCACCCGGCCGGCCTCGCCGCGGTCGCGGAACACGCGCCGCGGCGAGCGCCGGGTGGCGTCAGCTGCTCTGGTCATTTGTGCACCACGGTCACTTTTCGTCGGCGGACTTCACCTGGACGTGCCGCTCGGCCGGCTTCGCCTCCGACACCGCCACCGAGACCGTGAGAATGCCCTTGTCGTAGGCGGCTTCGATGTTGTCCTCGTCGGCGCCGGCGGGCAGCGAGAGCGTTCGGACGAACGAACCGTAGGAGAATTCCGAGCGACCCTCGAAGTCCTTCTTCTCGCTGCGCTCGGCCTTGATGGTCAGTTGCCCGTCGCGCACCGTCACGTCGATGTCCTTCGCGGGGTCCACACCCGGGATTTCCGCGCGGACCACATAGCGGCCGTCCGCCATCTCGTCCTCGAGGCGCATCACGCGGGTGTCGAAGGCGGGACGCAGCCCGGTCAAGGTGGGGAAGCCGGCGAACAGGTCAGAAAGCTCGGGGAAGAGCGACCTTGGCCGGCGCTGAACGGAAAGATTGGTCATGGGTCTCTCCTCGCAGGTACCGATTGACTGTTGATGACGTTCATCCGACCAGCCCGTCGCAATCGGCGATAGGGACTGAAGTCCCGTGCTCACGGGTCGTTCGTCGGCTCAATGTCCGCGGCGCAGCGCACCGATGTAGACCATCACCCGGTTGAGGATCAGCTCGTATGCGTCGCCGTCTTCGGTGAGGTGGGCCAGCCCCTGGTGCCGGAGAAAGCCGTCGAGGCGTTGATCCAGCGGCCAATCGGCGTAGGCATCCTCGGCATAGCCCGAGTGCATGAATTGCCACGCGAGCGCATCGACGTCGGCGTCGGTCAACATCAGAAATCTTCCGTTGCCCGGCCTAGGTGCGCCGCGCGCGTTCGTCGAGTGCGGCTTGCACGGCCGCAAACCGTGCCCGTGCCCGCTCGTCGGCGGCTCGCTGGTCGGCGGCCGTCATGACCATCGCGTCGGGGCCCGGGTAAACGGTCGCCTCTTCACCCGTGGCGAGCCATCGAACCCGGTACGGCGGCTCGCCACCCGGTGCACGCACTTCGGTGATCAGCCCGCGCAGATCGGAACGCCCGAGCGTCCCGCTTTTGATGACGAGCCAGTCACCAACTTCGGCCTTCATCGCCAATTCCTTTCCGACACAACCAACCAACCGCGCTAGCGGTGAATCTCCAACACGTCGTCCAAGGGTCGCCGCGGCGTGGGCTCCGGGGCCCCCTTGCCGGCGGGTTCCGTGCCGACGCGCAGCAAAAGCTGGGGCACCGCCGCGGAGGGGATGAGTTCGCGCACCACGGCACGGCTGGCCTCCAGCTCGGTCAGGTGCGTCACGGTGCAGGTCGCCAGGCCGGCCATCGTGCATTCCAGCAATATCGATGACAGCACCTGCCCGCAATTCAGGGCGTCCGCGCGGGTGTCCCCGGACGTGGACAACACCACGATCTTCGCCTCGTCGTGGGGCTCCGCGGAACTCCGTTGGGCATGCCGATCGGTGGGGAACCGACGGTTCACCTCGACCCCGCGGCCGTGCGCCTCATTGGCCAGCGCGCCCTCGGGTATGCCCTCGGATTCCCTGGACGGCGCTGTCCACCAACTCAATTCATGGTGGTACAGGTCGTCGTAGCGGCGCAGGGCTTCGGTGAGGCGAGACGCCTCCATCAGCCGGGGACGCGCGTCGTCGGCCAACACGTCAAGGATGGCCCAGTCGCTGTCGAACGCGCTGCGCAGCACCGGCTCGAACGACGCCCAGTTTCTGGGTGCGCGGAACGGGCGTCGATCGGTCCTGCGCCGCGGTATCGCCGCGGCGCGGTCCCGCCGGGCCGCGGCAACATAATCCGCCGAGGCGAAGTCGATCGAGGCGAGGTGGTCGAGGTTGTTCGGGTTGGGAAACTGGTCGACATTGATCTCCCACCCCAGGGCGGCCATCGCGACACGGAAGTGGTCGAGCACCGCCCCGCAGCTGATGATCGCCTCGCGGCCCCAGCTGTCCGTCGAGGTCACCATCCGGTGTGGGTCCACGAACAGATCGACGCTCGCACTGCTGGCCACCCATCGCCACGGCTGGCTGTTGTGCAACGACGGGGCACGGCACGCCAACTCCACCGCCTGCCTGATCACCTTGATGTCGACCATCGTCTGGGTCATGACCGTCCAACCTCCTGCCTTCTCCGACCCTCCGGCATGCGGCCATCGCACGCCAAGGGTCCTTGGTCCCCGGGAAGGTTGACCGAAGGACCAAACCGCTCCGAGAGATGACTTTCGTCTCTATTGCGGCAAGGGCGGCGCGGCAAACCATGAGACGACCAAGCGACCCGAGGAACCCCGATGGATGTCATCCACAAAACACCGCACGACTTTTCCGTGCGGCCCAACCTCACCGATTACGAGCGCGCGCGTGCGCAGTTCCGCTGGTCTGACGTGCCGGCGTTGTGCGCGGGCATGGGGCCCGGCAGGTGCAACATCGCCTACGCCGCCCTGGACAGGCACCTCCGGCAGGCATCCGGCCCGGCCGCGCAGCGCACGGCGTTGCGGTTCGTCACCGATACGCCGTGGGACGGGGCGATCACCACGCGGGACCTCAGTTACGCCGAACTCGGGCGGCTCGCCACCCGATTCTCCAGCGCGCTGCGCTCACTGGGCATCGACAAGGGCAAGCGCGTGTTCACGATCATGGGCCGCACCCCCGAGCTGTACATCGCGATGCTGGGCGCGCTGCGCAACGGCAGCGTTGTCTCTCCCTTGTTTTCGGCGTTCGGGCCCGAGCCGATCGCCACCAGGGTGAACATCGGCCAGGCCGATGTCTTGGTGACCACCAGGGCGATCTATCAGCGCAAGATCGCGAAAATCCGTGATCGCCTGCCGTCGGTGCGGCACATCTTCGTAGTGGACGACGACAGGGACGCCGCACCGGATGGCACACTCAACTTCTGGCACTGGCTGGACGCGGCCGACGAGGATGCGCCGATCGAGCCCACCACCGCCGATGACCCGGCGTTGCTGCACTTCACCAGCGGCACCACCGGCACGCCCAAGGGCGCCATCCACGTACACGGCGCCGTCGCAATGCACTATGTCACCGGCCTGTACGCGCTGGATCTGCATCCCGACGATACCTATTGGTGCACAGCGGATCCCGGCTGGGTGACCGGTACCTCCTACGGGATCATCAGCCCGCTGCTGCACGGGGTGACCTCCATCGTCGACGAAGCCGAATTCGACGCCGAGCGGTGGTACCGGATCTTGCAGGACCAAGGGGTATCGGTGTGGTACACGGCACCGACCGCGATACGGATGCTGATCAAGGCGGGCCCCGAGCTGCCCGCGCGGTATTCGTTTCCCCGGCTCCGTTTCGTCGCGAGCGTGGGTGAGCCGCTCAACCCCGAAGCGGTCTGGTGGGGAAAGCGGGCGCTGGGCCTGCCAATTCACGACAATTGGTGGCAGACCGAGACGGGCGGCATCATGATCGCCAACACACCCGCGTTCGACATAAAGCCCGGCTCGATGGGCCGGCCACTGCCCGGCGTGGACGCCTGCATAGTGCGTCACGACGACGACGGCACGGCCGAGGTCATCGACGAACCCGACGTCGAGGGCGAGCTTGCCCTCAAGCCGGGCTGGCCGTCGATGTTCCGGGGCTATCTGAACGCCGAGGAACGATACCGAAACAGCTTCGCCGACGGTCTCTACCTGACCGGAGACCTCGCCAAGAAGGACGCCGACGGCTACTTCTGGTTCGTCGGGCGCAAGGACGACGTGATCAAGTCCGCGGGGCATTTGATCGGTCCGTTCGAGGTGGAAAGCGCGCTGACCGATCACCCGGCGGTGGCCGAGGCGGCAGTCATCGGCAAGCCCGACCCCACCGTCGGAGAAATGGTCAAAGCCTTCGTCACCCTGAAAAACGGAGTGGTCGCCGACGAAGACCTGCGACTGGAATTGCTGGGCCACGCGCGCAAGCGGCTCGGGGCCACCGTGGCACCCAAGGAGATCGAATTCGTCGATTCGTTGCCGCACACCAGCAGCGGCAAGATCATGCGGCGGCTGCTGAAGGCTCGTGAGCTGGGCCTGCCCGAGGGCGACACCTCCACCATCGAACGGCAGCCGGACCGCCACGCCGAGGGAGTGCCGTCATGACCGATACCAAGCTGGCCCATGAACTGTTGTCGGACATGGTCCGCGTGCGACGCATGGAAGAGAAGTGCGCGGAACTCTACAGCGCGGCCAAGATTCGCGGGTTCCTGCACCTCTACGTCGGGGAGGAGGCGGTCGCCGCAGGGTCGCTGCGGGCGCTGGCCGACGACGACGCGGTCGTGGCCACCTACCGCGAGCATGCGCACGCGCTGCTGCGCGGAATCCCGATGACCTCGATCATGGCCGAGATGTTCGGCAAGCAGGAGGGCTGCTCCCGCGGCCGCGGCGGGTCGATGCACCTGTTCGACGCGGCCAAGCGATTCTACGGCGGCAACGCGATCGTCGCCGGCGGCCTGCCGCTCGCCGTGGGCGTCGCACTCGCCGACGCGATGCTGCAGCAAAAGCGGGTCACCGCCTGCTACTTCGGCGACGGCGCGGTGGCCGAGGGCGCCTTCCACGAGTCGCTGAACATGGCCGCGCTGTGGAACCTGCCGGTGCTGTTCTGTTGTGAGAACAACCTTTACGCGATGGGCACCGCGCTGGAGCGCGCACAGTCACAAACCGACCTCACCGTCAAGGCGGCCGCGTATCGCGTTCCAACGCTGGCGGTCGACGGGATGGATGTCGAGGCATGCCACACCGCCGCGCAACAGGGTGTCGATCACGTCCGCGACACCGGCGGCCCGTTCTTCATCGAATTCCGCACCTACCGGTTCCGTGCGCATTCGATGTTCGACCCGGAGTTGTACCGGGACAAAGCCGAGGTCGAGCAGTGGCGCAAGCGTGACCCGATCCAGTTATTCACCGAGCGGTGCCTGCACGACGGCGCGCTGTCGGAGGCCGACGTGCGGGAGATCGAAGACTCGGCCGCCGCCGAGATCGAGGCCGCGGTGGCGTTCGCCGAGGCGGGAACGTGGGAGAACGTCGAGGATCTCGCCCGTGACGTGCTGACTCCGGAGTCGGCGCGATGAAGACCAGTTACCGCACCGCCGTCCATGACGCACTGCGCGATGCCTTGCGCGACGATCCGCGGGTGGTGCTGATGGGCGAGGACGTCGGACGTTACGGCGGAACCTACGCCGCGTCCAAGGGCCTGCTCGACGAATTCGGTCCGGACCGGGTGCGGGACACCCCGCTTTCGGAATTGGGCTTCGTCGGAATCGGGATCGGCGCGGCCCTGGGCGGATTGCGCCCCATCGTCGAAGTCATGACGGTGAACTTCAGCCTGCTGGCGCTCGACCAGATCGTGAATACCGCTGCGGCCCTTCGCCATATGTCGGGCGGGCAGTTCTCCGTGCCGCTCGTGGTTCGGATGGCCACGGGGGCGGGACGCCAGCTGGGCGCCCAGCACTCGCACAGCCTCGAACCGTGGTATGCCCACATCCCGGGCATCAAGGTGGTGGCCCCGGCCACCGTCGAGGACGCCTACGGCATGCTCGGCCCCGCTTTGGCGGACCCGGACCCGGTGGTGATCTTCGAGCACGTCCAGCTCTACAACGCCTCGACGGATGTCGACGCCCTTGCCCCCACCGACATCTCGCGGGCGGCCGTGCGCCGACCCGGCACCGACGTCACGGTGATCACCTACGGCGGCTGCCTGCCAAAGGCGCTCGACGCCGCCAACGAGCTGTCCCTGGCCGGAATCGACTGCGAAGTCATCGATTTACGGGTGTTGCGCCCACTCGATGACGACACCATCCTGGAATCCGTCCGCAAGACGCATCGTGCCGTCGTCGTCGACGAGGCCTGGCGCACCGGCAGTTTGGCCGCCGAGGTGATGGCCCGCGTGATGGAGGGCGCCTTCTACGACCTGGACGCCCCCGTTGCCCGGGTGTGCAGCGCCGAGGTGCCCATGCCATACGCCAAGCACATGGAGCAGGCGGCCCTCCCCCAGACCGCCAAGATCGTCGCCGCCGTGCAAGGCCTGCTCGGGCAGCAGTCATGATCGAATTCAAGATGCCCTCGCTGGGCTCCGACATGGACGAAGGCACCCTGGACGAGTGGCTGGTCAAGCCCGGGGACACGGTGACGCGGGGCCAGGTGGTGGCGATCGTCGAGACCACCAAGGCCGCGGTCGAGGTCGAATGCTGGCAGGAGGGCACGGTCAGCGAGCTGCTCGTCCCCGTCGGCGAAACCGTCCAGGTGGGAACGACATTGGCCACCCTGCTGGCACCGGGCGAGCAGCCGGAGCAGCGCCCGCGGCCACGGCCGGCGAGGAAGGCCGCCACCAAGCCGGCGACCGCCCCGCCGGTGACCGCAGCGCCGCCGGTGACCGCAGCAGCCCCGCCGGCCGCCGCCGGGCATCGTCGCTGGGTATCGCCGGCCGCGCGGCGACTCGCCCAGTCGCTGCATGTCGACATCGACGCGGTGCAGGGCACCGGCCCGCAGGGTGCCGTCACCATCAACGACGTCGAGCACGCCGCCGCGGCGGCACCCGCCGCGCCGCCGAGCGCCAAGACGGCGGCCAAGCCGACGGCCGCCGACCGCGCGGCACAGATGCGCAAGTCGATCGCGGCCGCCATGAGCCGGTCCAAGCGGGAGATCCCGCACTACTACCTCGCCGACGAAATCCCGCTGGAAAAGTCGCTGAGCTGGCTGACGACGCGAAATGCGCAGCGCTCCATCGATGAACGGGTACTGCCCGCCGTCTTGCTGTTGAAGGCCGTCGGCCTGGCGGCGCAGCGGTACCCGGAGTTCAACGGATTCTGGCGCGAGGACGGGTTCGAGCCCGCGACCGGGGTTCACGTCGGCGTCGGGATATCGCTGCGCGGTGGCGGCCTCGTCGCACCGGCCATTCACGACGTCCCGGACAAGAAGCTGGACGAATTGATGGACGACCTCACCGATCTTGTGGCGCGGGCGCGTTCCTTCTCGCTGCGGAGCTCGGAGATGTCGGACCCGACCATCACCGTCACCAACCTCGGCGACCAAGGCGTCGATGCGGTGTTCGGCGTCATCTACCCGCCGCAGGTGGCCATCGTCGGTTTCGGCCAGCCGGCCGAGCGGGTCTGCGTCATCGACGGCGGGATCCGGGTCGTCACCACCGTGCAGGCCACGCTCGCCGCCGACCACCGGGCAAGCGATGGTCATCGGGGCGCGTTGTTCCTGGCGGCGATCAACGAGCTGCTCGGCCAGCCCGACCTCCTAGAGAAGTGACATGTGATGAGCGAAGCAGACACTCGTGGTGTGGTCCTGTCGGTGTTGACCACCATCGCCCCCGAGATCGAGCCCGAGGACATTCGCGACGATGTCCTGCTGCGCGACCAAGTCGACCTCGATTCCATGGACTGGTTGAGCTTCCTGCGTGGGATCCACAAACGGCTGCACGTCGACATCCCGGAATCGGATTACGCGTCGCTGCGGACACTGGCGGACGTGGTCGGCTACGTGGAGAAGAACGCCTCGAGATCGATGTGAGCCACCACGGTGCGACAGGGGGGTGACACCATGCAGACGACACCGGGCATCGAGGTGCTCAAAAGGGCGGTGCTACTGGCTTGCCGCGCTCCATCGGTGCACAACAGCCAGCCCTGGCGCTGGGTGGCCGAGGACGGAACCTTACGCCTGTACGTCGACCGGCAGCGCACGCTGCCGGCCACCGATTACTCGGGTCGAGAAGCGATCCTCAGCTGTGGCGCCGTGCTGAACCACCTCGGCGTCGCCATGACCGCCGCGGGTTGGGAACCGAAAATCCAGCGTTTCCCCGACGCGAGGGACTCAGACCAGGTGGCGACGATCGAGTTCAGCCCACTGGACCGCGTCACCGAGTCCCAGCACCGCCGTGCCGAGGCGATCCTGCAACGCCGAACCGACCGGCTCCCGCTGGGACGTCCCACCTACTGGGACCTGTTCGAGCCCGGCCTGCGGGCCACGTTCGACGACACCGCGGTGACCCTCGAGGTGCTGCCCGACGACGTGCGGCCCCGGCTGGTCGAGGCGTCGGAGCTGACCGAGGCTCTTCGTCGCCACGACTCCTACTATCACGCCGAGCTCGAATGGTGGACCTCGTCGTTCGTGTTGGCCGAAGGCATGCCGCCCAGCGCGCTGGCGTCCGACAGGGAACGGTGGCGGGTCGACGTGGCCCGCGGCTTTCCGGTCAGGAGCCATGCGGATCGGCGGGGCGAGGTCAAGGCGGACTGGGCGAAAATCCTCGTGCTGGCCACCCCCGAGGACACCAGGGCGGAGGTGTTGCGGTGCGGCGAGGTGCTGTCCACGGTCCTGCTGGAGTGCACGGTGGCCGGCATGGCGACCTGTACGTTGACCCATCTGATCGAGCTGGACGAGAGCCGTGACGTCGTGCGCGAGCTCATCGACCGGCGGGGCGAGCCGCAAGTGTTGGTGCGCGCCGGCATCGCGCCGCCGATGGAGCAGCTGCCGCCGGCGACGCCGCGGCGACCGTTGCAGGACGTGTTGCAGATCCGCTAGGCACCGGTAACTCACTTCCGCCACAGAAATCCCAGGCGCCACAATGCCACTGGCCGCGGCCAGACGGCGTCACCACGATGCACATCGTGGCCCGCATGCGCCATCGCCGGCAAAGACGCCCTGGATGCACTCCCGGTGAACTGGCGGGACACGATCGGCGGCGACGAATGGGCGGCGACCCGGTCCACCCAGCGCCACACCGCCACACCGCCACCAGCCGGCCATAACAAACGCCGGCAAGCAACTTTGGTCCCTGGGACGCGGGACCTTCGACCGACGCCGTCGCCCCGTTCTCTCCCATACGCTCGACGCTATGACATACCGCGTGTTGTTCGAGGGGGTCGCTGATGTCGCTCATCGGTGAAGGTGCCGCTATCCTGCCCGTGCACGAATGCTGGGACCTGCTGGGGGGCATGACGCTGGGCCGGCTGGTGACCAGCGTGGACGGCCAGCCCGAGATCTTCCCGGTCAACTACGCCGTCCAGCGCCGCACCGTGCTGTTCCGCACCGCCGAGGGCACCAAGTTGGTCAGCACCGCGATCAACAACCGCGTGCTGTTCGAGGTTGACGACCACAACGTCGCCGGGGGATGGAGCGTGATCATCAAGGGCACCGCGCGTTCGCTTCGCACCGATGAGGAGCTCGGGGAGGCCGAACGCGCCCAGGTGCTGCCGTGGACGTCGTCGGAGAAGACGCACTACGTGCGGATCATTCCCGAGTCGGTCACCGGCCGCCGGTTCACCTTCGGGGCGCCGCTGTGACGTCCGATCCCGCCTGATCCGCCCCGATGCCGGTGGTGGTGCGGTCGATTTCGGCCAGCGCCATCCGGACCACCGCTGGCACCGCCTCCGCGACCCGCGGCGTCAGGCCGACCCCGTGACCGGTGTCGGCCACCTCGACGCTGAACACCACGAGCGCCCCGGGCACCCGTCCCAGCGCCTGGCCCAGCGCATGGGTGCCGGGGACATCCACGCGGTGCGAAGTGAGCCCGGCACCGGTGGCGGCCAGGTCGGCCAGGGCGCAGCGGCGCACCCGGCCCGGCACCGATCCGGGCGCGACCGCGGCATCGACCACGATGGCCAGCTCGCTTCCCGACCACGCCTCCAGCAGGCCCATCGGTTCGTTGATGCCGGTGAGCACGCGAACATTCGGCATCGCCAGTTCCTCGAGCGCCGCGGCAACGGCGGCTCCGACGCCGTCGTCCCGTCGATACGGGTTGCCCAGGCCGATCACGACGGCGCCCGCCCGGCCGGGGGTCATCCCCGCCGCACCGTCAGCGTCAGGAAATGAGCCGAGCACGAGATGCACGGGTCATAGCTGCGGATCACTCGCTCGCACAGGGCGGTCAGCGCGGGGTCATCGAGCGCCAGGTTGTCCGAGACCACGCGCGCCAGGTCGGCTTCGATGGCGGGCTGGTTCTGCGACGTCGGGGGAATGATCGTGGCCGCGGACACCAGCCCGCCGTCATCGATTTCGTAGCGGTGGTAGAGCAGGCCGCGAGGCGCCTCGCTGACGCCGTGCCCAATGCCCGCGCGGGCCGGGACGTCCACGAAGGGCCGGGACGGCCGCTGGTAGTCGCCGATGATGCGCAGCGCCTCCTCGATCGCGTAGACCACCTCGACGGCGCGGACGACGATGCTGCGGAACGGGTTTCGGCATTGGGCCCCAAGCCCGGCCGCGGCGGCCGCCTGCGCCGCGATCGGTGACAGCGCCGGGGAGTTCAGGCAATAGCGCGCCAACGGTCCGGTCAAATGCCGACCGCCGTCGAGGCTGGCGTGCAACGCGGTGGAATGCGGCACCTGCGACTCGCGCACATGCTCGGTGAAGTCCGCCACCGGAAACACCGGCCCGGAGTCGCGCGCGATGACGCCGTTCTCGATCGGGTACTGGCCGGGTTGGCTCAGCGCCAGCATTTCGTGGTCGAGTTCGAGGTCGGGGAAATCGAACCCGGACACCCATTGGACGGTCGCCAGCGCCTCGTCCAGCGCGCGGCGCAACTGCTCGGCCAGCGGCGCGAACTGCGACCGGCTGGGGACCGAATAGAACCCGCCCAGGCGCACGTTGACCGGATGGATCGCCCGCCCGCCAACGAATTCCATCAGCGCATTGCCGGCCTTCTTCAGCCGCAGCCCGCGCTCGACGACCTCGCGCTCGTCTCTGGCCATGGCGATCGCGTCCGGGTAGCCGAGGAAGTCCGGCGCGTGCAGCAGATAGATGTGCAGCATGTGGCTGTGGATCCATTCGCCGCAGTACAGCAGCCGGCGCAGTGCCACCAGTTCCGGGTCGACCGTGACGCCGCAGGCGTCTTCGATCGCGTTGCACGCGCTGACCTGGTAGGCGACCGGGCAGATCCCGCAGACCCGGGCGGTGAGGTCCGGCGGCTCGGTATGGGCGCGCCCGCGCAGGAACGCTTCGAAAAACCGGGGCGGCTCATAGATGTTGAGTTCGACGCTTTCCAGCACATCGTCTTTGAGGGCGACGTGCAGCGCCCCCTCCCCTTCGACGCGGGTGAGCGTCCCGACACTGAGCGTGCGGGTCGACGGGTTCACCGCGCGCGCCGGTGTTCGGCGAAACTGGCCACGTTGAACGTCGCGAACACCCGGTCGACATCGCCGTCGGACATGCCGTCGCGGCGCAGCAGCGGGATCAGCGTCGCGGTCTGCGGCGTCGCGGACGGACCGAAGCAGCCGTAGCAGCCGCGACGATGACTGGGGCACAACGCGCCACAGCCGGCGTGGGTCACCGGTCCGAGGCACGGGGTGCCGTCGGCGACCAGCACACATGTCACGCCGCGCATCTTGCACTCCGTGCACACGGTCTTGGCCGGCAGCCGCGGCTTGCGCCCGATCAGCAGGGCCGCCAGCGTGTCGAGCAGCTGGCCGCGGTCGATCGGGCAGCCCGGCAGCTGGTAGTCGACCGTGACATGCGCGGACGCCGGCGTGGAGGTGGCCAGCGTGTCGATGTATTCGGGGTGGGCGTAGACGACGGAGGCGAACTCGGCCACATCGGCGAAGTTGCGCAGCGCCTGCACGCCCCCCGCCGTCGCGCACGCGCCGATGGTGACCAAAACCTTTGACTGCGCCCGGATTTCGCGGATGCGTTGCTCGTCGTGGCGGGTGGTGATGGAGCCCTCGACCAGCGACACATCGTAGGGCCCGCCGACCATCGAGCTGGACGCCTCGGCGAAGGTGGCGATCTCCACCTGGTCGGCGAGCGTCAGCAGCTCGTCCTCGCAGTCGAGCAGAGTCAACTGGCAACCGTCGCAGGAAGCGAACTTCCACACGGCCAGGGTGGGACTCATCTACAGCTCCTCGATTCGCAACAGGGGCCCCGCAACGTCGTAACCAACGACGGGCCCGTCGCAGCACACCAGCAACGGGCCCAATTGGCAATGGCCGCACAGTCCGATCCCGCACTGCATGTTGCGCTCCAGCGACACCCGAATATTTTGGGCGGCAATGCCTTTCGCGATCAGGGCGTCGGCGCCGAACCGCAGCATCGGCTCCGGGCCGCACAGGAACGCGGTGGTGCGGTCGGGCTGCAGCGCCAGCCGGCGCAGCGGCTCGGTCACCAGCCCCACTTCGCCGCGCCAGCCCTGCACCGGAACGTCGACGGTGACGTGCAGTTCGATCTGCGGGTCGGCGGCCCATTTTTCCAGGTGGGCGGCGAACACGAAGTCCGCGCGCGAGCGGGCGCCCACGATCAACATCACCTTGCCGTAGCGCGACCGCTGGGCCAGCGCGCCCAGCACCGCCGGGCGCAGCGGGCACAGCCCGACGCCGCCGGCCACCATGACCAGATCCCTTCCCGCGGCATCGTCGAGCCCCCAGGTGGTGCCGAACGGGCCCCGCACGCCGATGATGGCGCCCGGCTGCGCGTCGTGCAGGGCGCGGCTCACCGCCCCGACGGCGCGGATGGTGTGCGTGATCGAGCCGTCCATAACCGTCGGGTCGCCGCTGATCGAGATCGCCGCCTCCCCCACGCCGAACGCGTAGAGCATCATGAACTCCCCGGGCTGCGGCGTCCGCAGCACCTCGCCCACTGGTTCCAGGCACAACGTCGCCGAATCGGGGCTCTCCACGACGCGGCTGCGGACCTGGTACGGGCGCGGCGCCATGGCCGA
Source organism: uncultured Actinomycetota bacterium (assembly GCA_963800315.1). Taxonomy (GTDB): domain Bacteria; phylum Actinomycetota; class Actinomycetes; order Mycobacteriales; family Mycobacteriaceae; genus Mycobacterium. Next base: position 895,394 of record CAWDAS010000009.1, on the reverse strand, counting down.
CGGTGGCGCGAAGCCGATCGCCGCCTCAGTCATCACGGGCCATCTTGTTCATCTCTTCGGTGATGTCGATGCCGGTGGGGCACCAGGCAATACACCGCCCACAGCCGACACAGCCCGACATGCCGAACTGGTCGTGCCAGCTGCTCAGCTTGTGGGTCAGCCAGTGCCGGTAGCGCGACGCGCCGGACTGGCGCACGCTGCCGCCGCCGTGCACGTAGGTGAAATCGAACTCGTAGCAGGACGCCCAGTGCTGCCAGCGTTCGGCGTGCTCACCGGTCAGATCACTGACGTCCTCGGTGCTGGTGCAGTAGCAGGTCGGGCATACCATCGTGCAGTTGCCGCACGTCAGGCACCGGCTGGCCACCTCCTCCCACTGCGGCGATTCGCGTGATCGCACCAGCAGGTCCCGCAGGTCGGTGTCGGGCATCTGGCGGCCCATGCGTTGCGCCGCCGCCGCCACCTCGTCTCGGGCGCAACCGATTTCCGCGCCGTCGGCCGCCCGGTGCGGTATGGCGGCCAGCACGTCGGCGCCCTCGGGGGTGCCCACGTCGACCAGGTAGGTCACCGCGTCACCGTCCACGCGCTCGGTGAGCGACAGGTCGTAGCCCGGCCCGGCCGCGGGACCGGTGCCCATCGAGGTGCAAAAGCACAACCCGCCCGGCTCGGTGCAGTTGACCGCGACCACGAAGGTCTGTCGGTGCCGCCGCACGAACGAGTTGTCGGGAAACGGACCCTGCCCGAGCACCCCGTCCAGGGTCGCCATCGCGGCCAAGTCACATCCGCGGACCCCGAGGAACGCATAGCGCGGGACCTCCTCGTCGGATTCGGCGGTGGCCGACCCGTCGCGGCTGCCCGCCCACAACCGGCGCCGCGGGGGGTGCAGGAACTGCTTCCACGACTGCGGCCCGGACGAATGCCCGAACGCCGCACCGTCCTCGCGCCGGCGCACCCGATACTGCCCGGGTCCCACCTCGACGCCCCACCCCCACGGCAGGTCGGCGGCCGACTCGAGCTCGTCGAGCACGATCGCGTCGTCGCGCAACGTCGGACCGACGACGCGATAACCACGCTCGATCAAGACCTGCACGAGGCGGTCCAGTGCGGCCGCGTCGAACAGTGCGGCATTGGAATCTTCGACATGTCCGCTCACCGACACATCATCGACTAACTCGCCTGTGCTGTACAGGGGTTCGGGACGGGTCACGGCCTTTTCTTCCGGCCACCTGCTACGAGGCTTCGGCGAGGCATCTGATGTCGCGCTCCCACGCCGCGTCACGCGCCCGATCCAGGCGTGACCGGACGGCGGCGACCACGGCGGCCATCCCAACACCCACGGCCAGCGCCGTCACCACCGCAATGCCGACCCCCTCGCCCACCGCGAGCCAAGCCGGGGTGGGCGGGACCACCGGGTCGCCGCGCTTGTCCACCCAGATTTCGACCCGGTCGCCGGTTTTGACCCGGCCGGTGAGTTGCAGCGGACCGACGCGCTCACCGGCCGCCGCCGGCCATTTCGCTTGCACGACGGTGACACCCAGGTCCTCGACCCAGGTGTCACCGACGGTTGCCAGGACCGGGTGTCGCTCGTGGGCTTCCTGCATGTAGACGCGATCGCGCGCACCGTAGGTGACCAAGCCGACGACACCGGCGACGGGTATCGCGATCAGCGACACCAGCAGCGCAACCAACATGACCAGTGCCTCGATGCGGTCGCTGCGCCGCAGCAGCGGATTTCGGCCGAAGATGCGGGCGCTTCGCCAGGAGCCCGGGTCCAGCGTGAACGTTTGCATCGCAACTTCCTTTGGCCGCACCGACTTCGCTATCTTCGTCGCTATTGGGCAACCTTGTGGTCATGATCGGTCCGCCACTCGACGAAATCGGAGAGTTCACGCCGCGGTGTCGCGGGCAGGGGATCCGCGTTGATGGGCGCCCAGCCCACCCGCAGCAGCATTTGCGGATAGTTGGCGTCACCGAAGATGTCGGAGCGGACCGCGGCCCGCGTTCCGGGCGTCTCGAGTGGTTCGGTGACCGGGCAGGTGGCCAGCCCCGTCGATGTCGCGGTGAGCAGCACCACGCTGGTCGCCTCACCGGCGCGGAGCTGTGCCAGCCGGTCGTCGTTTCGGGTGCCCAACGCGAGCACGACGGCATTGTCGTCGGCCGGGGAGGAGTCCACCGGCATGGCCAGCGCCGGACCGGCGAAGAGGCGGCCCGGGATCTTCGCGTCCGGATCGGATACCGGCGTGTTGCGGGCCGGGACGCCCGCGACCGACGCGTAGCGCCCACTCCATTGGGTGAGCTCGGCCAGGTAATCGCGGTTCAAGTGCTCCCGGACCGATTGGGCGACAATCTCATGCAGGTTGTCGATGTCTTCGACCTGGCACAGCGTTACCCCGTGTCGGGCGGCCCGGGCGGCCATCGCGGCAATATCGCTGACCGGCACCGGCCACGAACTGTAGCGGCGCCGATCGGTTCGCCGCCGCGGTATCGCCGCGGCGAGCGCGATGTCGAGGGCATCGGCGGGGTAGGGCGAAAGTTCGATCGCGGCGAGGTGGGTCGGGTCGGCGGGGTTCGGCAACCGGGTCACCTTGGATCGCCAGCCGACTGCCGCGAATGCCACCACGCAGTGATGCAGGGCCCCACCACAACTCAGCATCAGGTCCCGCCCGTCCGGGTCGATGTTGGGCAGTTGGCGGCTCGCGTCGGAGTAGAGATGCAGGCTGGCCGCATCGACCCGCCACTTCCACGGTTGCGTGTTGTGCACCGAAGGCGCACGCGACGCCAAAGTCAGGGCCGTCCGGACCGTGCCGGAATCCGGAAACCGCGCGTTCATGGTTGTCCCCTTCGGTGAAGCGTGTTCGTGTCCACGATGGCGCAGCGAGACCGGCCCCGCGAGAGTACGACGGCTCTAGGCAAAGGGACTTTGGGCCAATACCGGTGGGCGCGCAACACGGCGAATTCCGCCCTGCCGCTACGCCGTGACCGCAATGGTCACGGCAACCGATAACTGGTCAGCGACGGCGTAGGCGGCCGCCCAGTCGCCCCCGCACGCCGCTCGTGCCAGATCATCGGCCAACGGGCTGTGGGCACCAAGCTCTGCCAGCCACGCCGACACTACGGGCGCTATCGCATCACCGGGCACCCGTACCGTGCGCCCGGTGTGCAAGCAATCGGTGACCCAGTACATCGTCCTCGGCGGTGCAGATTGCCGACGCTGCCACCGCAACGGCAGGTGGTGAGCTGCTGTCAACCTCATCACAGCCTCCTTGATCGGCCTTCAGCGTTTATCCGACCACTGCTTTGTCGTCGCCTGTAGGGCCGAACGGAACCGGCCGGAAGTCCTTCGGTAGTGCTCGCGGGACCCCTGAGGTCCCTGCCCCCAGGGCCCTTGGTCACCCGGGTCCGGAGCGCTAAGCCCCGCGGTTGTCGGTCTCGACGGGATTGGGGGCCTCCGCCGCGGGCTGGGTGCGCGCCGCCACCGCGCCGGCGATCGAGGTGGCGGACCCTGCACGCCGCAATTCTGCAGTTGCCCAGGTCGAAAACGGTGGATCGACGGGGCCGGCGTTTTCGATACTCAGGCGTCGATCACCACGCGATCGCCTTCGCGCCCGCGACACGCAGACCAGCATTTCGTCCTCGCCCTCGGCGGTGCGTCCCCGGCGGTCGACCTCCCCGGCCAGCACCTTGACCCTGCAGGTCCCGCAAAAACCTTGCTGGCACGAGTAGGCGGTGGCCGGGTCGCGATCGAGCATCACGGCCAGCGCCGAGCGATTGTCCGGCACCCGCAGCACCCGCCGCGAGCGGGCGAGCTCCAGCTCGAAGGGGACGCCGTCGACGACCGGTGGCGGACCGAACCGTTCGTAGTGCAGCGGCGCGTCGGCGTGTTCGTCGCGCGCGGCGCGCACCGACTCCAGCAGGCCGGTCGGCCCGCACACGTAGACGGCCGTCGCCGGCCCGGCCCCGGCCAGCAGCTCGGCCGCGGTGGGGATGCGGCCGCGCTCGTCGTCGGCCCACACGGTGACCCGATCCGGCGCCACCGCCACCACCTCGTCGAGCAGCGGCATGTCGGCGCGGCGCCGTCCGGCGTAGACGGCGCGCCAGTCGATGCCGCGCTGCTGGGCCACCTGGAGCATGGGCAGGATCGGCGTCACCCCGATACCGCCGATCACGAACAGCACGTCGTGCTCGTCGGTGACCAGATAGAAGGCGTTGCGGGGGCCGTCGAACTCGCACGTGTCGCCCACCTCGACGGCGTCATGCAGCTCCGCCGACCCGCCGCCGCCGTCGGCGATCCGGCGCACCGCGATGCGGTAGTCGGTGCGCCGCCCCGGGGGACCGCACAGCGAGTACTGCCGACGCCGTCCCGAGGGCAACCGGATGTCGATGTGCGCCCCGGGTGTCCAGGACGGCAGCAATCCGCCGTGCGCGTCGGCCAGCGTCAGCGCGACCACGTCGGGTGTGAGCGGTTCGCGCTTGGTGACCACCGCGGTGATGGTCCGCCGCGCCGGCAGCACCCGCGACGGGTTCCACCGCGACGCCGACGCGAAGCCGCCGAACAGCACGCCGGCACCCCACAACGCGGTGTACATGCGGTCGCGCTTGCGGCGACCGTACAGGTCGGCGGGCCTGCTGCCCCACAGCGTCGTGTGTCACAGCGCATTTCCTATGCCCGCGGGCTGCCCGGCCGCGCCGTCGACGACCCGGTCGACCCACTCGCCGGTGAGGCGGGCCACGACGCCGGGATGCGACGTCACCACCCAGTGCCCGCCCTCGATCGGGACGACCCGGCCGCCGGGCGGGATCGAGCCGGTGAACCGCTGCAGGGCGGGCGAGACGAAATAGTCCTTGTCCGCCACCAGCACCTGCACCGGGACGGTTGTCTGCGGCAGCTGCGGCGGCGGCGCCAGGATCGGCGTCGGCATGTTGGCGCGGTACAGGTTGAGCCCGTTGAGGTAGTCATCGATCGACCGGTACGCCGCCCCGCGCGGGCCGGGGGTGCCCGGCCGGCCGATACGTTCAACCGCCGCAAAGACTTTCGTGACCAGCCGGGACCGGATCGCCACCTCCGGCGCGCCGGGGCACAGGAAGAACCAGATGTATCCCGATGCCAGGAACTGCTTGGCGACGTCGGCCATTTCACGGGGCGTGCGCGCCGACCGCAGGAACCTGCCCGCGTAGTTCAGGTGCGGCCCCGAGATCGACGTCAAGGAGGCGATCCGGCCCCGCACCGAGTCGTCGGTGACGGCGGCCCAGCCCTGGATGGAGCCCCAGTCGTGGGCCAACAGGTGGACCTCGTCCACGTCCAGGCTGTCGATCACCGCGCCGACGTCGCGAGACCAGCCGGGCCAGCCGGTAGCCGGCCCGGCCGGCCGGCCGGCCGGATTCACCGGCCCCGCGCACGTCGTAGGCCACGAAGTTGTACCGGTGCGCAAGCGTGTCGGCGATCCCGTCCCAGACGTGGTGGTTGTCCGGATAGCCGTGGATGGCCAGGATGGTCGGACGCCGGGTGTCGATCTCGGTGTAGGCGTGGACCGCCAGGGACACGCCGTCCGACACGGTCACGGCGGTCGGAGCCGCCGCGGTGTGGGGCGCAGTCATGTGTGTGTCCTTCCCGAAAAGCTCAGTGCGACGCGCGGGCCGCGGGAGATCTGGCCAGGTAATCGACGGCGCGTCCCACCCCACCGAGCTGCGACGGATGGAATCGCGGCCGGTAGTAGGCGCCGATGACGCCCAGGAACTCGGTGGGTCCGGGCACCAGGGCGCGACGCGCCGCGTCGAAGTAGTCCCGCCAGCGCGGTGTGGTCCCCGGCGGCAGGTACGGGTCGACCGAGTACATCAAGCGCACGCCGCGCACGAACAGCCACAGCAGCGCCGGCGTCACCAGCAGCTGGGTGCGCACCTGCCGCCAGTACCCGGCGCGCAGATGCTTCATGGTGTCGAAGGCGACCGCTTTGTGTTCGACTTCTTCGGCGCCGTGCCAGCGCAGCAGGTCCAGCATCACCGGGTCGGTGCCCAGGGCGTCGTGTTGCGGGGTGTCCAGGATCCACTCGCCCAGGATGGCGGTGTAGTGCTCGAGCGCGGCCACCATCGACACCCGCTCGGCCAACCAGCTCTGCCGGCGGCGCGGACTCCACCGGGGCCGGTCGCCGATCAGCTTGCCGAACAGCCAGGCGATCTGGTCGGTGAACGGCGTCAGATCGATGCCCCGGGCGGTGAAATGGTCGAGCACCCCGGAATGCGCCTGGGAATGCATGGCCTCCTGGCTGATGAATCCCTGCACGTCGCGCCGCAGTTGATCGTCGCGGATCAGCGGCAACGCGTCCTTGAACACACCGACGATGAACTCCTCGCCCGCCGGCAGCAGCAGGTGCAGGACGTTGCAGAAGTGGGTGGCAAACACCTCGTTGGGCACGTAATAGAACGGCAGCTGCGCCCAGTCGAATTCGACGTCCCGGGCCTGCAGCACGACGCGCTCGTGCTCTAGCGCGGCGCCGCGCGGGCCCGTCGCCTGGTCATCGACAGTGAACATGCTGAACTCCCTGCGGTCGCTAGGCGATGCATCGCTTCTCGGTCTCGCCCTCGGTGATCAGACCCTCGTCGCGCAGGAACCGGACGAGATCGTCGACCGTGGCGGACAGCGCCGGCTCGCGCAGCCGGACATTGGCCAGCGTGCGGGCGTGCCGGTAGCGGGTGTTGTCGTAGCGCTTGTCCCGCATCGCCGCGATCTTGGCGGACGAGCGGCTGAGGAAATCGACCAGCGGATACAGGGCATCGCGCGGTCCGCACCGGCGGTTCAGCTGCTCGGCGAAGGACGGGATGTCGTGGTAGGTGAAGCGGTACCCGTAGCGCTCGGACAACAGCCGCGTGACGTCCATCAGGTTGTAGTAGTCGTCCGCGGTCATGTTGAAGACGGTGCCCGCCTCGGCCGGGACGCCCATCAGCTCCACGATGTGATCGCCGATCAGGTCCGCCGGCAGCAGGCTGATCTGGTTGAGCGCGTTGGCGGCCACGCCGTGCTCGATCATGAACGCCGTGAGGCGCACCAGGATGTCCTCCTGACTGCCGTAACCGGCGCTGGTCGGGGAGATCAGCGACGGGCGGTAGATGCGCGCATCGAGTCCCTGCCGCTGCGCCGCCAGCACCAGCTGCTCGGCCACCCACTTGGTCTGCGAGTAGCCGAAGTCCAGACCGCTCATCTGCTCGTTGGCGTCCCATTCCCCGACCACCGGCAGGGTGCTCCAGCCGTAGATGAAGGTGCTGGACACCAGGTGGAAGGCCTTGCGGTGCGCGGTCATCGCCAGGCGCAGCAGCTCCCAGGTGCCGGCCACGTTGGCGGGCCGCAGGGCGTCGTAGGTCCGGACATAGTTGACCAGCGCGCCGTTGTGCACGATGGCGTGCACGTTGTCCGCCAGGCGCTGGAACGCCGCGTCACTGAGTCCCAGCTGGGGCGCGGCCAGGTCCCCGCAGACCACGCGGACCCGGCCCCGGACCACGACCTCCAGCGCCGGGGACCAGACCCGGGCCCGGTGCAACCCGGCGATGATGCGGTCCAGGCCGTGCGCCGCGTCGGTGGCGCGGACGAGCGCGTGAATGGTGTAGGAGGTCTGCTGCAGCAGGCTGCTCAGCAGGAACGGTCCGAGGAAGCCGGTGGCGCCGGTCAGCAGGATGTCGGTCGCCTCGCCGGACCGCGCCGGCGGGAGCGCCGGCAGCGGCAGCCGCGCGTCGGCGCGCATCTGCGCGGTTTCGTACTCCTCGTACTCGGCCGAGGCCTGCTCCAGCGCCCGCCGCAGAGCTTGCAGCGGCAGACCGGCCCCCTCCCCGAACTGCCGCACGAGCCCGAAGAACTCGGCGACTGTCAGGCGCTGGAGCAGACGTGTGTTGACCTCATCGGCCAGCTCACCGGCGCCGTGCTCCGCGAGCAGGACCCGCAGGTCCCCGCGCAGCTCCGCCAGGGCCAGCGAGTCGATGCCGAGGTCCGCGAAGGAACAGTCCTCCTCCCCGGTGAGGTCGTAACTCTCGATGAGATTGCGGAACCGTGCCAGCGGCCCCGCGCCGGCCTCGAAGACCTCGTGGGCCCGCTGGTGGGTGTAGCTGCCCAGCACGGGCAGCGCGCCGCTGCGCCAGAGCTCGCGGGTCGCTGCGCGCCGGATCTTCCCCGAGGTGGTCTTGGGGACGCTGCGCGGCGGCACGAACACGATCGTGTGCGGATCGATGTGGCCGTGCCTGCGGATGGCTCGCGCCAGCGACTTGCCGTCGGGAAGCGCGTGCTCGTCGCGCACCTCGGCGACCACGACCAGCGCCTCGTGGTCCTCGTGCTCGACGGCGAAGGCCGCGACGCAGCCATTGCGGATTTCGCCGGCCGACCGTTCCACGATGGATTCGATGTCGGAGGGATAGCAGTTGACGCCGCGGACGATGATCAGGTCCTTGCGCCGGCCGCACACGAACAGCTCGCCCTCGTAGAAGAAGCCGAGATCGCCGGTCCGGAGGTAGGTGTGGTCGTCGTCGCCGGCGATTCGGGCGCCGAAGGCTGCCGCGGTGAGCTCGGGCCGGTTCCAGTAGCCGCCGCCCTTGGAGGGGCCGTCCACCCAGATCTCGCCGACCCGTCCCTCGCCCACGGCCCGGCCGGTGTCGGGGTCGACGATGCGGACCACGTTGCCGTCGGCCGGCTTGCCGCAGCTGACCACCGGGGCCTGGTTGTTGTTTTCGGGCAGGGCCTTTTCGACGCGCGCGAGGTTGCGCTCCAGCGCCCGCTTGTTCAGCGCCAGGGTCTGGCGGCCGCGGATGGACACGGACAGGGTGTTCTCGGCCATGCCGAAAGCACCGGTCAGCGCCTCGGGCCGCAGGCCGTAGGGGGCGAACCGCTCCCGGAAGCGGGCAAAGGTCTTGGCGCGCAACGGCTCCGCCCCGACCACCACGCAGTCCAGGCTGCTCAGGTCGATGCCGTCCAGCTCGGCGGCCGGGAGCTTGTCCTCGCGCAGGCAGTACTCGAGGGCGAAGTTCGGCGCCGGCGAGTGGGTGGCGCGGGCCTGGCTGATGAGCCGCAGCCAGGCCGACGGCCGCGCGAGGAAGTCGATCGGTGACATCGCGTGTGTGGTCCCGCCGAGCAGCATCACGAACAGGTAGGCCGAGATCAGCCCCATGTCGTGGTGCTGTGGGAGCCAGCTGACCGCCGTCAGCTCCTCATCGGAGAAGGCCGAGGCGTTGGCGATGACGTTGGCGTGGCTGACGACCACGCCCTTGGGGTCGCTGGTGGAGCCGGAGGTGTACTGCAAGAAGAGCACCTCACCGGGCGTATCCGCCACGGGCGCGCCGCCAAAGTCCTGCGCGCCGTCCGTCGCAAACCACGGCAGCTCCGGCGGCCGTGCCGCGTCCGGCCAGGGCTGTCCGGCGTCGCGGTGACCGAGCATCAGGCGGTAGTCGTATTCGAACTGCTTGGTCGACAGCACCGCCGTGGCCTGGCAGTCGCGCGCGATGAAGCCGAGCTTGGCCAGCCCCGCTTCGAACGCCATGGGCAACGGAGGGCTGACCGGGACGGCGATCACCCCGATGCGCGCGCAGGCGTAAAACGCCGCCACCATCTCCAGCCCCGGCGGGTAGACGAGCAGCACCCGCTCTCCCGGCCGGAGTCCGGCCTCCATGGAGAGGTAGGCGGCGAGCTCACGCGTCCGCTCGGCGAAGCTCCGATAGGTGTGGTGCTCGAGCTCGCGGCCGTCGACGTCGACGAACCGGAAGAGGGTCTGATCCGGCTTCCGCGCTTCCCACATCCGCAGGTAGTCAATAAGCGTCTCCATCGCGGGAGGCACCCCCTTCCAGGTCGGGTTTCGCCGAAATCGACAGAATATTTCATTAATCGATAGCACCAATGTAGCGCCGTTACTCGTTGTATAGCAAAGCGAATAGTGACATTATGAGGTGCCACACATTAATTTCACAGCATCAGCGGAGCTGCCGAGTGAAGCCGACGAATGCCGGTTCTAAGTAGGTACTGGAATCAGTAGCTCAGCATGGCCGCGTCCAGTTCATTCGTGCCGCTGAACTGCGTAATTACGTAAATACTGAGCTACGGATCTCCGCTCTGGGGGCTCGACGAGTCGGTGGACGATATTTCCTTACTCGATAACCGATGAAATGTTAATTGTTGTGATTATCGGCAGTAATCTGGCAAACAATACTGGCACGATAAATAGCTCGCCGCTCGGGCATGCGCACAAATGGCGACGATTATCCTGCGAACCCCGGGACCCGTGCATATACTGAGGTACTGACATACTGAGCTACGCTTCCCACGGAGAGTCAGACCATGAGCCTCGCGGACCGGATCAAAGCCAACGCCGACAAATCTCGCACCCAGGCCGGCGCGCCACTGACGCCCACGGTCGCGGCGGCGCCGACCGAACCCGTCCTCCTCGGACGGACCCGCAGTTCAAAGACACGCAGGACCGTCGACCTCTCCCCCGCCCAGCACCGAGCCCTCGACATCTGGCAGCGAGACGCCGCCGACCGCCTCGGTCTCGCCCGCGTCACCGGGCAGGAGGTTCTCACCGCGCTCATCGATCAACTGGTGAGCGACCATCGGCTGTCCGCCCAAATCCTCCGCCGCATCGAATCCAAGCGGTGATCTGGCGCGGGCGCCCGCGCCTGGCTAGGACCGCACCCGCGCGACGCGGATGCGCGGCCCGGCGCGGGCCACCAGCCTGACGATCCCGTCGAAACGCTCGCCGTCGATGATCGGCGACAGGGGCTCGCCCTCGGCCTCGATGATCATCACTTGGCCGTTCACGTCGCGCACCCGACTGCCGTGCATCCTGCCCTTGGTGAGCGCCATGGGGAGTTGGGCGATGATCCTCGACGGTGAGGTCTCCCCGGCCTGGAAGTGCAGCGCCCCCGGTTCGCTCGCCTGTGGAAAGAGCCGCAGGCCGCCGCCAATCTGGAGGTCGATCGCCCCGGCGTGCAGCAGCCGGTGGGTCCGCGTGGGGACCTCCTCACCGTCGATCACCACGCGGGCACGCGTCGGAGCGAACAGGTGCGAGGCGTAGTCGCGCCCGCCGGCCCGGCCGCGGCCCGCCTTGGCGGCCACATAGTCGCCGAAGGTGCGAGCGATCACTCGGGCGACGGCCGCGCGGCCATGGTCGGGGTTGGCGTAGTACTTGTCGTAGAACCGGTTGCCGACACCCCCGGCGGCGAGCCCGAAACACAGGCGGTGGAAGGGCGCGCCGTCCGCGGTCTCGCCGTCGAGCGCCAACGTGTCGAGGCGCACTTCGGGCGGCGGGCGGTCCAGCTCGGCGGCGGCCGTCAGCGCACCAACGATCTCGTCGGCCCGCCCGCGGATGCGCGCCTTGCGCGCCACGGCGTTGACACTGCCACCGTTGGTGGGCACGAACACCGGCCACCGTCCCGGATCTGGTTCGCAGCGCTCGATTTCATTGACCAGCCAGTGCAGCGCGCCATCTCCGCCGTCGCCCACCAGGTGGGTGGCCCGGGGATGAAGCTGCTGCACGGTGGTGCGGAGCTCCCCGACGGACGCGGTCTCGTGCACCTCGCCCCACGGGCCGACGATGCGACGTAGCTCGGCACCGCGATCGGGCGCCCCACGGTTCCTGCGGGCGAGCGGGTTGACGATGACGCCTAGAAACATCCGCAGGTCACCGTCCATCGCTCTTCGGAGGGTGGTACCGCCCAGGTCCCCCTGGCCGTAACGCCCGCACAGGTTAACGTATCCGCTCCTCAGAGCGGAAACTTGGTAACCGTCAGCTGTTCGGACAGGTCCCACAGGGCGGCCGCGGTGGCTGCCCGTTTGGCCCGCGGGTTGCGCCAGGTCGGCTGGGTGCGGCCATAGAGGCCGAAGCGCGGGCCGACGAACGTGTTGCCGGGGAGGTCTTGCGACACCGCGTACAACGTTTGCCGGGCGCCGAAGTCGGCGTCGGTGGACACCATCCGGTCGGCGGCCAGGACCAGCGCGTCGCCGAGTTTGCGGCCGGAGTTGCCCTGCAGGTTGGTGTGTGACCAGCCGGGGTGGGCTGCCAGCGCGCGCAACGGGGACCCGACGGTGTCCAGGCGGCGTTGCAGTTCGCTGGTGAACAGCAGGTTGGCGAGCTTTGACTGGCCGTAGGCCAGCCATGCCGAGTAGCGCCGGGACTGCCAGTTCAGGTCGCCCAGGCTGATGTAGCCGATGTTGTGCAGCAGCGAGGACACCGTCACGACCCGGTCGGTGAGCTTGGGCAGCAGCAGGTTGGTCAGCGCGAAGTGGCCGAGGTGGTTGGTGCCGATCTGGCCCTCGAAGCCGTCGGCCGTCCGTCCGTAGTTGGTGGCCATGATGCCGGCGTTGTTGACCAGGACGTCGGCCGAGTCGACGCCGTCGGCGAAGTTCCGCACCGAAGACAGGTCCTGCAAGTCGAGCGGGCGCACCTCGACGTGGCCGGTTTTGGGGCCGGCCATCCGCCGGGCGGCGGCCTCCCCCTTCTCGGTGTTGCGCACCGCCAGGATGACGTGGGCGCCCGCGCGGGCCAGCTCGCGGGCGGTCACCTCACCCAGGCCACCGTTGGCCCCGGTGACGATGGCGGTGCGTCCGGCGAACGACGGCAAATCCGCTGCGGTCCAATCGGCCATGCCAGCCACCTTAATTCGAGGTCGTGCCGCGCGGAGCGGGCGTCGACGGCCGTCGCGGCGGGGCCCGACTAGATTAGTTAAGCAATCGATCGAGGCGGTTTCGGCGCTGTCGCCCCGACGTTGCGAGGAGGTACCCATGTCGAAGACCGATGTGGCGGCGCTTCTCGCCCTGTGCGCCGCGCTGGCGTCGGCGATCGGCAATGTGATCCGCCAGCGATCCGCGCAGGAGGTCACCGACAAGCCGGTCGGCCACCTGGCGTTGTTCGGCATGTTGTTGCGCGACCGCCGGTGGTGGCTGGGCGGCGCCGGGGACGTCGCTAGCTATTGCCTGCTCGCCGTGGCCCTGGACAAGGGTTCGGTGCTGTTGGTGATGGCGCTGCAGGTGACGGCGCTGCTATTCGCCCTGCCCATCTATGCCCGGATGACGGGCCATCGGACCACCCGCCGGGAGTGGATGTGGGCGGTGTTGCTGGCCGCGGCGTTGGCGGTGGTCATCTCCGTCGGCGACCCGGCGGCCGGCCAGTCCCACGGCTCGCTGGGAAGCTGGATCATCGTGGCCGTGGTGCTGGGCCCAACGCTGGCGTTGTGCCTGCTGGGCGCCCGGATCTGGTCTGATCGTCCCGCCGCGGCCGTGCTGCTTGCGGCGGTAGCGGGTTCGTTATTGGGGCTGTTCGCGGTGCTGACCAAGGGCATCGTCGACGTGATCGAACACGGCGCCGGCGCCCTGCTGCACACACCCGAGTTTTATGCCTGGGTGTTCGCCGGGGCGGCCGGGATGGTCTTTCACCAATCCGCCTACCGGGCGGGCGCACTGACCGCCTCGCTTCCCACGATCATCGTCGCCAAGCCCGTGGTGAGCATGGTGCTCGGGGTTACCGTGCTCAAGGAGACGCTGGACGCCGGTGGCGCGCAGTGGCTGCTGCTGGTGGTGGCCGCGGCGGCGGTGATCGTCGCGACGGTGGGGCTGGCTCGCGGTGAGGCCGCCTCGATGGCGGCGGGCGCGGGGCGCGACGTAAAACTCGCCAACCAGCCGAAAGGCGCCATCGCGGGGGCGTGAGGGGCTGACGTTTTTCGGGGGCCGACGCGGGGTAATTATTTGGGACGATGCGCGATCAAGACCGATTCGATCTGATCACCCGGGAGGTCGCCTTGCGCTCGTCGGGTGGTTCTTTCCTGCTCTTGGATCCAGACCTGCGGATTCGGGCGGCCAGCAAGGCCTACGAGCGCGTTACGCTGCGCGAACGTGGCGAGCTACCCGGGCAGTACCTCTTCGACGCGTTCCCCGACAATCCCGGCGATCCCCACTGCAGCGGCGCGTCCAACCTCGCGGCCTCCCTGGACGCCGTGCTGCGCAGCGGCAAATTCCACCACATGCGGATACAGCGCTACGACGTCCGCGACCCCGCCGAACCGGACAGATTCCTGCCGAAGGTGTGGAACCCCACCAACACCCCGCTGCTCGACCATGGCGAAACGGTGGGCGTGGTGCACCGCGTCGAAGAGATCACCGACAGCGGGCACCTGCTCGCCGAGCTGGGGCGCGCCGTCGATCAAACCGACGCCTGGACCCTGCCCGAACTGCTGCACACGTTCGCGGCCGTCACGGCGGTGGAGGAGGCCCACCATTGCGAGCGCGAGCAGGCGTTGATCGCCGAAACCGAGCAGTTGCGGTGTGCCCTCGAGTCCCGAGACATCATCGGCCAGGCCAAGGGGGTCGTGATGGAGCGCTTCAACGTTGACGCTACTGCCGCGTTCCAACTCCTGGTGAAAGTCTCGCAGAACGCGAATATTCCGGTCGAGCAGATCTCGCGCAAATTGATCGCGATGGACCATCCGGGCTCAAGCTGAGCCGTTTGGTGTCCGCCGGGGAATGGTTGGCGCCGCGCGGCGTCGGGTACAAACGCACGATGAGCGCCAAGGTGATCGAAGCGCACGCGGGCGGCCAGCGGCGGAATCGGCTTTCGCGATGGCCGACGGTCCAACCCCAGGTGCCGCCGCTTGAAGCGGAGCGCACCTTCGACCGCATCGTCGACGAGGGCCGCCAGCGGTTGGGACGTTCGCGGCTTCAGCTGATCGCCACCGGGCTGCTGGGCGGGCTCGATCTTGGTGTCGGGTTCCTCGCTCTGCTGGTCGTCGAGCACGAAACCCACAGCATCCTGCTGGGGTCGCTGGCCTTTTCGGTCGGTTTCATCGCGCTGTCGATGGCGCGCAGTGAGCTGTTCACCGAGAACTTCTTGGTCCCGGTCGCCGCCGTGGTCGCCAAAGCCGGCAGCTGGCATGCGTTGGCGCGGCTGTGGATCACCACCCTTGCCACCAACCTGATCGCCTGCTGGCTTTTGGCCGCCCTCATCACCATCGCCTTCCCCGAACTGCACGGGACCGCCGTGCAGTTGGCCGACGCTCACTTCGTTGTCGGCTTGTCGTGGCGGGGATTTGCGCTCGCCGTGCTGGGCGGAATGCTCATGACGCTGATGACCCACCTGCAGCACACGACCGAGGCCGCCGCGGTGCGGCTGGTGCCGGCGGTGATCGTGGGGTTCCTGCTGGTCGCGGCGCATCTGAACCACTCGATCGTGTCGTCGATCTCGTGTTTTGCCGGGCTGCTGGCGGGAGCGCCGTTCGGGTATGCGACATGGGCCCAGCTGCTGGGCATCGCCGTGGCCGGCAACCTCATCGGCGGGCTTTCGCTCGTGACAATGCTGCGGCTCATGCAGGTGCCCCACAAGGTCGTCCGGGCCCGCCGCGACCAAGCGGCATGAGCACGAAAACGGCCAGGGTTGAGCGCCCCCGTTGTTTGCCTCTCCGCCGCGTCAACGTCGGCGCATCACGGCCCGGCTGCGATCTCAGGTGTCACCTATTCGTGCGGCAGACCCCTCTCGATTTATGAGTCTTCCCTGCTCACGCGGGGGAAGAATGCGAGGTCTACAAGACCAGGAATCGTGGTGTTAGCAACGAGCTGGGATCGGTAGCGAACCGGCCCGGGTGTACTTGCCACGACGACGCCACGCGAGGCGGCGCATGAAAAAAGGAAACACAGCATGAACACCACCCACAACCTGAAGCGGATCATTGCCGGGACGCTGTTGTCGGGCGGCGTGGCGGTCGCCGGTTTGGGGCTGGCCGCAGGCACCGCCCAGGCCCTCCCCAACGGCCCATATACCTGGTGCCCAGGGCAACCCAGGGTCGCCGGCTCGCCCGGACCGAACGGCGGCCCGGGCTCCCCGGGGGTCAACGTAGATTGGGACTGGAGTGTCTGCCACACCTGGTGGGTCGTCGCCTGGGGACAGGGCAATGTTGGCGGCCCTGATCGCAGTATTTGGGAAGGGGATACTCCTCCAGCGGTACCCCCGCCGTGCTTCGGCCTCCCCTGCGGGTTGTTCCCCTAGTCCTTCAGCAAGCGTGTCGGCTGGGTTGGATAGGGAAAAGCCGTACCCCGCCCGGGTTTACGACTTAAACGTAGCCCGGGCAGAGAAGCCCTTTCTGGTGAACAAGATAGATAGCGTAGGAGCAGACTCGGCGGGACATCGCGCGGCGGCGGCGCGGGGTGGCGGCGCGTCACGGGCGGGCGGGGCATTGGAGTGCGCGGCCGGTGCCGATGTTGAGCTCGGAGAAAATGTCCAACGAGGTCGGCGCCAACTTCGACGCCACTTGTTTTGGTGGGATCGCCGCGGCGCGTCGGCTGGTGACCGAGCTGGCGCTGGCCGGGCAGCTCGATGAGGGTCTGGACCTGTTGAAGGTGCATCCGCCGTATCACGAGTCCGATCATGTGTTGAACCTGGCCTACAACGTGCTGGGTCAAGTCCAGGGACGAGGTATACGACGTCCCTGGACTTGACCCTGTGCAAAACCGCGCTTTGGCAAACAAATGACCGAGACGCCGCGGCGCAGCGGGCCGCATTCCTCATCGACAAAGAGTGGGATCCAACCGACGAAGTAGACTTATCAGTTAACTAGTAAACCTAGCTAATGTGTCCAAATCCGTGTCCATCCGGCATGAAAATGGCTCCCGGAGAAATCTCCGGGAACCATTTCCGCTGGTAGCGGGGACAGGATTCGAACCTGCGACCTCTGGGTTATGAGCTAGCCGGTCGCGGTCTCTCACGTTGCGATCGGTCTCATATCTGCAGGTTAATTGCCGTCATTCCGTGCCGCCTGTTTCACCCTGTCGCGCTTGTTCGGATCGTTTTCACCGTGTTATGTGGCCAAATCCGTGGCCACCACGCCGAGAATTGATGACGACCCGGGCAAATCCCGGGGGCGCAGAGCAGGAGTCGCGGCGCGCCGCTCACCGCGCGCTAAAGAACCAAGCAGACCGCCACTTCGCGGTACCGTCCTCGCCACCGCCCGGCACCACAACCTGAATCGACGTCGCCAATTCTTGCCGGACCCTCTCGCAGCGCCGACCCCAATCGCTTCTGGCCACAATCCGACGAGCAATCAAATCCGACCGCGGTGGGTTGCCGGTAGCCGTTGCTCGACCCAATGCCAGTCGATTCGCTCCTGTTCGAGGCGCACTCGTTCACCCAGCCCGTCTCCGACCAGTTCCGAATAAAGGTCGTACTCGTCAGGCGTCAGTCGCGTCAGGACCGACTTCGCAGGGTGGTCTTCGGTCACCCAACGGTCGCGGTGAGCCAGCAGCGTGTCACGGTCCATCAGCACCGACCGCGCTCGCGGGAGCCGCGCCCGTAGGCGGTCGAGAATGGCGAATCCGTGAGTGTCGATGTCTCCCCAGTAGAGGACGTCAGCCTCGGCCAGCCATCGCAGCCGGCCTATGCTGTCGACTTCGAAGCCCTTCCCCCAGAACACAATCCCGTCTTCGGGGACATCGACGCTCAGGTAGCTGATCTCGTTTTCGACGATTACCGCTATACGCGGTTCGACAGTGAGCTGTGCCAACTCCTCGGAACGCACCGCCAGCTCAGTCAGCGTCGGCCCCGGGAAACCCAATGCGGGCGAGGGCCGAAGCCGCACCAATCCGGGCTTGCATCGCAGACCGAGATCGGCCAAGAACCCGGAGGCCGTCGATGAAACGCCAAGCATCGCGGCCAGGACCGTGCGGTGCCTCTCGGCGAACTTGGTGTCAACGCCGGGCGCGCTGATCTCGCGAAGGTATCGCTGCGATTGACGGTGGCTGTCGAGCCAAAAATAGGCAGCGATCAGCTGCGGCATCTCGTGTCCCAGCTCGAGCGCGCGATGCGGATGGCCGACGATCCACTCGCGAACCGGCGGATGCCGGTCCGCCAGGGCGAGGAGGTCGTCGAATCGGCGAACCATCGGCGTCACGCCCAACAAAGCCCAAACCTGCTCGATCGAGGACACCACCGCACGGACGGGCAGTAGGTTGCGGCCGATCTGTCGGCCACCGATCGCCCGCCATTGCAGGGCATATCGGCTGTCGTCGCGACGGCCGGCATCGAGGGCGGCCACCCACTCGCGCGCGGCGGCGACGTCGTCACCGACCCGCGACGGTTTGGGGCCGCGCAGCGGCACTTCGATCGGCTGAAAGGGATCGCCGTTGGCGTGGGCGCGCAGCAGCGATCCGTCGTCCCACCGTCGTCTTACCTTCGCGGCAATGTCGTGCGGCGTAGTCCACCCGGCACTCACGACCGCCGTCCGTCGCGCCGTGTCCGGTACTCCTCGATGGTCATCGTCTGCAGCCGAGAGAAGGTTCCCCTCGGGTTGTCGACGAAGCCGATCGCCTTGACGTAGGGCTCGATGACGTGAACCTTCTGCAGGGGCGTGACGATGAGGAGTTGCAGCCCGAGCGCCGCGAAGAGGTCCAGCGCGTAGCGCGTCGAGACGTCCGAGCCGCGCCCAAATGCCTCGTCGATGACCGCGAACCGGAAGTCGCGCGACCGCTCGGCGCCCCACTCCAGGCCGAACTGGTAAGCAAGGGAGGCCGCGAGGATCGTGTAGGCGAGCTTCTCCTTCTGACCGCCGGACTTACCGTCGGAATCGCTGTAATGCTCCCATTCATCACCGGTCTCGGCATCGCGCTCGGACGCGGAGAAGACGAACCAGTTGCGCACGTCGGTGACGCGCCGGGTCCAGGTTTTGTCGGATTCGGCGTAGCCGTCGCGGCCCCGGAAGCGCTCGATGATCCGCTTGACGTCTCCGAAGCGCTGCTCGGAGTACTGGTCGCCGTCGATCGCGAGGCTGTCGTTCGTCAGGTTGCGCAAGTCCGAACGGAACTGCGCGATGTCCTGGTTGGTCGTGGGCTCCTTCTCCAGCCGGATGTAGCGACCCCGGTTGTAGGGCACCGCGCCCAGCGCGTCGTTGATGCGGTCGACGCGCTCGTCGATGGCCGACGCCTGCCGGTTGAGCCAGTTGTTGAAGCCCGCCAGCTCCTGGATGGCGTTCTTGTTGAGCTGCTCCTTGAACTCGGCCTCGAAACGCGGGAGATCATCGGTCGCGACGCGATCGCGGAACACCAGAAAGTCTTGGCGGGCATCGACATTGGCGTCCATGTCCGCGCGAAGCTCGGGCCAGCGACGCAAGACCTCGCTCATGTACTGGCCGAGGTTCAGCGCATGGCCGTTGAGTTGGCCGGTGAGGCGCTCGATGCGCCGATGGAGATCCGCCGACAGCGCTACCTCCGCCTCGGCGCAGTCCGCCGCCCGCACCGGGCGGTTCTTTCCGAGGCGTTCGTCGAGGGCGGCGTACGACGCGCGGGCGACCGCCAGCTCGTCATCTGGCTGCGCCGCGATGAACTCATCGTCGCGCTTCTTTGTCCTGCTCCGCTTGCCTTTTGGCTACCGCCGTGGTGGCGAGCCGGCCGGTGAGCTCGTCGATCGACTCCCCCACGGCTTTGGCCTCGCTCGTCGTTGTCGGCGAGGGCCCGCGCGATCTCCTCCAGTCGCGAAGAGCCGGCCAGCAGCCGGACGCGTTCGGCGTCGTGGTCGTGTGCGCGCGCCTGGGCCTCATCGACGTCGAGGTCGTTCCAGGAGTGGTATTCCTCGAGGCGGGCGAGGGCTTGCAGCTTAGCCTGCACCGCATCCCGCTGCGCATCGAGCCCCGCCAACTTGGTGGCGGCCGTCGCGAGCTTTTCCTCCAGCCCGGCGAGCTCGTCGCGAAGCGCGGCGATCTTCCGCTCGTTGGCCCAGCCGAGGACCCAGCGACGGGGGTCGTCGACGCGGTGCCGGTCGTCCTTCTCGTGGCGCTCACCCGAACGCACCTGACCCTCGCGGGTCACGGCGCGCCGCTGGCGGCGGAACTCCTCAAGGCTCGGCGCGCATCGGTAGTCGGCCCGCTTCGTCAGCTCGTCGCCCGAGGTACTGATGGAAAGGCCCGTCCTTAACCTCGATGCAGTCGGCGAGCCAAAGCCCCTCGTGCCCCGGCGATTGCAGCGGAACCCGTTGTCTGGCAACCCTTTCATAGACAAGCTTGGCCCCGACTGGCTTGCCGCCGCGCGCATGGAACGTGAGCCTTCGGCCGTTCACCCATCCGGCGACGGCGTCGTAGTGCTGCTGGGGCACCAGCAGCGACAGAGCGAACCCTCGCAGCACCCGCTCCGCGGCGCCCCGCCACTCGGCGTGCTCCTCGGTCACGTCAAGCAGTTCCCCCGCATACGGAAGGTCGTCCGGCGTCAGCCCGAGGGCCGTACACAGCTCGGCGCGCACCTCGACCTGCTCGACGGGCAGGTTGCTGGTGCGTTGCTCCAGGCTCGTGAGTTCCTCGGAGACGAGGCCGCACTGCCGTTGAAAATCCCTCTCCCGCCCGATCGCGTCGGCCGTGGCCGCATCGAGCGCTCCCTTCTCCGCGGTGAGCCGCGACCGCTCGGCGGAGGCCAGCGCGGACAGGGCCGCGAAGCCCTCGCTGCCGAGGACCGGTTCCAGCCCGGATTCGGCGACGGCGACATCGAACCGCGTCCGGGCCTGACGGCGGCTCTGGGCCTGGGCACGGGCCTCCTCGGTGAGTCGCTCCAACTCGCCTATGCGGTCCCCGCCGGCCCTGGCGCGCTCCTCGATAAGGGCGTCGTGTTCGTGTTTGAGCTTCTGCTCCTTGGCCTTAGCGGCGTCCTGCTCCTTCAACAGGCCCAAACCCTCGGCCTCCAGCTGGGCGATCTCGTCGCCGAGCAGACCGGAGCGAAGCTCGGCGACGAAAAGCCGGACCGCGGATCGCTCGCGCTCCAACGACTCGCGCTCCGCGAGTGCGGCGTCGTACTTGGCCGCGGTCACCACGACGGGATCGAGCGCCTCAAGCTGCTCGCGCGCACGCTTGACGGCGTCGTGCGCCTTGGTCAGGTCGTCGAAATGGGCGATGATGTCCCGAACCCGCTCAGTCGAGTCGCTCGGTTCCAGCATGTGGTCGCGCACGAAGTCATTGAGGTTGCCGACCGACTTCATCGAAACGGTCTGGTGAAACAGCTCGAGCGCCTGCTCCGATCGGATCCCGAGCAGGCGGCGCAACGAGGTCGCGTACTTGGGGAATTCGTCGAAGATCTCCGCCCCGGTGGCGCGCAGCCTCTTGCGAAGATCGCGTAGGTCGGTGCCGAAGTCGGCGAAATCCGTTGCGATCGAGAGCGCTTTGGTTGCGGTGACGAAGAAGCGGTAGGGCTGCCCGGTGCTTTCGCGCTGCTGGAAGACCTGCGCCAGGGTGACCGTCTCGTCGTAGCCGTGGTTGGTGAACACCCCGAGAACCACGGAGTAGGCCCGCCTGTTCTCGCGCAGGCCCTTGGCACGCGACCGTCCGGTGGCCTCGTTTCGCTCGGACTTGTAGTGGCCTTCGACGTAGGACCGCAGGGTGCGTTCCTTGGCCTCTGCGCCCGCGGCCTTGTTGTAGGCGGCCTTGTGGGACGGCATCAGCAACGTTGTCAGCGCGTCGACCAGCGTCGACTTGCCGGAGCCGATATCCCCGGTGAGCAACGCCGTCTCGGTATCGGGAGTGAACCGCCAGACCTGGGAGTCGAACGTGCCCCAGTTCAAGACCTCCGCGTACTGGAGCCGGTAGCCGGCCCTTCGGGTATCCCCGAGTCCGACCATCGAGAAGAGTCCGTCACTCATCGCCGACCGCCGCTCCGGCATACTCCCGCAGCTTCGCCGCGAAGTCCGACAAGGTCTGGGCGTCGACGTAGGCCTTGAGGATGCGCCGCACCTCCCAATGGTCGGTTTGGCCGCGTAGCTGCCGCAGAAAGCCGAGTTCGCGCGCCTTGTTGATCGTCGTCTCGGCCTGGTCGACGACGCGCGCGTCATTGGTGGACTCGGCCTGAAAGAGCCTCAGCATCTCAACGATCTGATCGGTGGTGAGGACCAGCCGGCCGTCGCCGCCGGCCGTCTCGAACTCGACGAGCCGCTTGCGCAGCAACACCAGCAGCAGGCTGACGTTGTAGGTCAGTGCGCGCCGTCGCACCAGACGCGGGAGCGCCTCATCGCCATCTTCCTCGGGCCGGGAGCGAAGGTAGGCATAGCCCTCGGCGTCATCGACGACCACGTCGACGCCGATGGTGGCGAAATGGTCTCGGACACCGGCGCCCAGGCGTTCCAGTGTCAGCCAGGTGTCCTCGTCCGATTCGCGGTAGACGACACCCTGCATCAACCGGATGATCGCGCTAGCGACTGCGTGTTCATTGCTCATCGCCGCCTCACCGTCACTTTCGGCAGCCTCGCTCGCTTGGTAATCTTCGGGTCGGCCGGGTCGGAGTACTCCAGCAAAGTCTCGTCTGTGTCATCCATATCGACTGTCACGTCTTCGTCATTGAGCGCGAGGTAGCCGACGATCTCCGCCGCGCCCTGCTCGACGGGGTGCATCGCGATCACGTCGGACAACAGAGCCATGGAGTTCTCGGGCAGAACGCTTCGGACGATCTCGACCAGACGCGCCTGGTCGACGAACGTCTGATTGAAGAGGAGCTCAGCGTCGACCTCCTCGGTGGCCGCCACGATTCGGCTCTCAACCGTCACCGCCACGGGTGGTTGGTAGAGCGGGCGCTCAAACGGCAGCGCAATTTCGATGCCCGGCTGATCGACGTCGAGCCCGAAGATCGGGGGATTGTCGCGGAGCTCAATGGCAACGCCTTCCACCGAGCGAACCAGGTCTAGAACGCGCCGGTTCTCCAGCCAGATCTGGTCGTCGAGGAAGCGGCGCAGTTGTTCGGAAATCTGGCGGACCGTGCGCTGCGCCCGATCGGCAGCCTCGGACCAGTCGTGGTGAATGCCGCGAATGCGGTGATCGGCTTCAATCGTGTCGAGGGCTGACACCTTCGCGAGCAACTCGCGCAAGTTCGGTTTGACGCGATTCGGAGAGAAGGAAGTCGTAGAACGACTGGAAGCTGCGCCCCTGGTCCGAGCCGGCGATCTCGGAGCGGCTTCCGACCAACTCGGCAAGCAGTTCGCCCTTGGAGCCATCCCATGCCGCAATCTTTTCTCGCGCGGCACGGTCGAGAAGCCGAAAGTTCTCTTCAACCTCGCGGAAGTCCGACGAGCAGTTCCCGCGCGGTCGCGGAGAGTTGCTGGTAGCGGTCGCGGACCCCGGTCGCGTCCAGCACGGTAACGACGCCGGCCTCGACGGCGGCGATCTCGGCATCGAGTTCGTCGCGGCGGCGGCGCAGTTCGGCCAACCGGACGTCGGGTTCGACTTCGGTTCCGTGCACGATCTGTCGCAGTAGCTCGACCACGGTGTGCAGCCTGGACTCGGTCCCCACGAAGGACCTGCCCTTGAGGCTCATCACCCACGCGTAAGCCTTCTCGAACGCCGGGGTGACCTCATAGTGCACTTCGTCGTCGCCAGGCGGATAAAACCGCCGCAGATACGCGGCGTCGGTGGCCGCCCAGTCCTCCAGATAGGACCGCGCGTCCTTCGGAAACCGTTCCTCCCCGTTCTCGGTGGAGATTTCAGCGTTCAGCGCATGTAGGTGGGCGTCCAACTCCGCCGCGACCTCGCTTGCCGGGCAGGCGCCGCGGTTGTCCTCGACGAAAAACTCCCCGAGGAAGGAGAGGATCAGTGCGGAGTTGCCGGCACGCAGCAGTCGCCAAGCGGGGTGTCGTTCCCGCAGCGCGTCGATCGCCGCATAGTCCATCACCGAGACAGTAGAGAATCCCACCGACAGGTTCAGGCGCGCTCGCCGGGAAGACCGCCTCTTTCTGATCTGTGCAACGCATGCCAAGGGGAGCCACTGTCGCCGCAGTCCGCGGATCTGGGTCATCGTCGGCGATACACCAACGCTCGATGCTGAATCCTGTGCACGATGACGGTCTTGGCCGTGTCGTCGATGCTGTAGACGATCCGGTAGTCGCCTCGTCGCGCCGAGAAAAGGTCGGCGAGTTCGCCGACCAGCGCTTTGCCGAGCCGGTGCGGGTCTTCACGGATGGTGCCATGTAGCGCGGCCAGCGCTGCGTCGCGGATCTTCGCCGGGAGACGGTCCAGGTGACGGAGTCCCTCAGGAGTGATGCGAAGCTCGTACGGGTCCTTCGGCGCAGAACTCACGCAGACGGCAAAGGCCGCGATCTACCCTGAGCGGCCTCTTCTTGCGATCGCTTCAGCGAGGCGACAAGCTCGCGATCCCGCAGGATGTCGAGCGTCTCTTCGAGTGCGTCGAGATCTTCGGGGCTCACCAGTACGAATGACGGCCGTCCGTTGCGCGTGACGAGGAAACGCGCATGCTCCAGTTCGACGCGTTCGGCCAGTTCGGACAGGTGGGCTTTCGCTTCTGAGAAGGGCATAACCTCGGCCATAGGTCAATATTCTGACCTGCTGCTGGGTGTCGCGCAAGCGGGCGGGTTCTCACTGTTCGCTCCACCGACAGGGAGGCTGGCATTCCCGCGATCGGCGCCGCGGCGACAGTAGCTGAAGACTGTCTGTAGGCGCGCGACTACCCGGCTATCGAATCGCGTGCGTCGAGCACGGCCATGTTCGCCGCCGCGCGGCCGGCGCCCCAGCCGGCACCGTTGGACACTGCCACCGAGCGCGGCACCGTCGACGGGAACAGGCGATAAGTGAGTTCGTCGGCCGCCCGGCTGTTGGCCGCCAGCACCGGAAGCAGTCGAGCGTCCCGCTTGACCTCCGCGGTGACCGATGCGCTCGCGCCGTCGAGCCGTTCGCCAATGCGCTGGGCGTACGCGACGAGAAACGAGTGGCGAAATGTCCTGGAACGTTCTTGCGTGCTACCGCGGCGTCCCGCGCTGAGCATAGCTCGATTGGCTTGCACGAGCAGCGACGTGGTGAGCAGCTCGACCAGATTCAGATCGGTTTCGCAGCCGATGACCGTGACGAATCCGAGGCGCTCGGCAAACACCGCACGGCAATGGTTGGACCCACTGACCACTTGCACCAGCGTCGCCTTGGCGGTGGCGTATGGGTTCTCGATCCAGATCCGTCGCGCAGCCGCAGCCGGCTTGCTGCCACGGTCGCGGCGGGCCAGCGCTTCGTTCAGCGAGTACCTGCTCATCAGATCCTGGGCCTTGGCCGAAAGGGCCTCCGCCTCGTCCGGGAACTCGGTGGCTTCGGCTTTTGCCAGCAGAGCGCGGACCTTGCCGAGAGCCTTTTCGTCAGCATCGTTCACCACCGTTGCCGCGTGCCGGTGCGCGCCAGGCAGCGGCAGGAGCACCTCGAGCACCGGGAGTCTGCCGAGAAGATTCAGGAGTTTGAGGACGACGGCCAGGGCTTCGCGCCGGTCGATCCCGTGCGACGCCGCCCAGCACCACATCTGGGGCGGTTGTGCACCTGCGCCGACTGCCGCCGAGAGCCTGCCGATATCGGCACGCCAATCCGGGTGCAATGTCGCTGGCGCGTAGCGCCGACTCTCACCGACGATGGCCTCGTCAAGGTAGCGGACCTCCGCGGGCTTCAGTTCGCGGCGGGCGATTTCGTGCAAGTCGGACGGTTGCCAGCCGTGCTTCCACGCGGCGCTGATGGCTTCGTTCATGGCAAGGTCAGCCGCGACGTCGAGTTCGCGCGCGAAGGCCGCGAACTCGCGCAGCAGTTCGCAGGCATGACGCGGCGCGTGGTCGGGAAAGCAGGAGGCAGCCGTGCTCAATGCCACGACAAGGCTTTCGAGGAGAATCGCGCGATCCGGTCCCGGATCGGGCCCGACGCGCTCGTGGTTCGGGGCTGCCCGGCGCCGGTTCCTGCGCTTGGCTGCCCGCTTCTCGCGGTTGCGACTGCTCATGCGCCGAAGTCTTCCGAAGGGGTCCGACAACTTGCGGCAGGCGCGCCGACCTGTGCGGTCAAGTGGTCAGTCGACGAACTGGTATTGCACGTCGATTAAGCGATATGTGCGCTCTGCTCGATGATCACGGGTGAGCAGGATGCGCCGATTCGTCGAGGCGGCATGGCCGACGAGAGCGTCATAGACCGATCCGCCGACAATGCCGAGGTCGGCAAGCCGCTCGAAAAGATCGCCGGTAACGCTTGCAGCGAGCCAGCACTCTGCCGGGAAAGCTTCCACCAGTACCGAGGCCGCTTGAGCCGCATTCAAGCGTAGCGGAAGGGGAAGTCGAGTAAGGACCGAATACGTCTCGAACATCGGCGCCTTAGAGGATCGTCGCGGTGCGACGGAAATGTCGACCACAGAGCTGGGCACGCTGCAGTCCGACGCGGCCGCACTGGGCGGCAATCTGCGCATCGTCGCCGACTTCGGTTACAGCGCCGTTGAATTGACGGCGTGACCCCGCCCCTGACGCGTCGACGCCCACCGAGGCAAAGCCACGGCGATCATTCCCGAGCAACCGCAAGCCGGCGGTGGGGCGCGGGTTAACGATTCACGAGATCTTCAAACGGGGCGTCGGGTGCAACCTCGAGACCTCGAACACCTCGGATGCGCAGAGCTCGTTGACGATTTCGTGTAAGCCCCCGATGAAAGTTAGTCTTCGTCGACCTCGGTGGCCACGCACCAGGCGTGGTCGGCAGGCAAGAAGTGCGGCGACCTAAGAACGAAGAACACTCGGGGAATGAAGCCGTTAACCTCGGGCTTTCACGCCGGTTGGTCTTGTGTGAGTGGCATGCACAACATGCGTTGCATGCAATAAGCGTTTCATGAAACACTCGGAACATGAGCTCATCGACGCGAAGAGCCCGCCAGTATCGCGCGCGCATGCGCCTGCGGGGCTACCGCCCCATCCAGGTGTGGGTGCCCGATGTCCGCTCAGCTGAGTTCGCCGCTGAAGCACACCGCGAGGCGCTGGCGCTCGCGGAGGCTGACCGACACAGCGACGACATGGAGTTTGTCGAGGCGATCTCCGCTCTCGGTTCGCTGGACGACGACACGTGAATCGTGGCGAGCTGTGGACCGTCTCCGGCGGTGTCTACGCAGCCAAGCCACGCCCGGCGATCATCGTCCAGGACGACCTGTTTTCGGCAACAGATTCGGTCGTCGTCATCCCGCTGACCACGACCGTCACCGACACGCCGATATCCAGAGTCGCCGTGCCCAACGACGAGGCGACAAAGATCACCGAGCCCAGCTTCGCGATGATCGACAAGATCACGAGCGTGCGCCGGTCAAACCTTGGCGCGCGTATCGGTCGGGCGCCCTCGGCGCTCATGGCGGACATCGAGCGGTCCTTAATGGTGTTCCTCGGACTGGCTCGCTAGTTGCCACGCCACCTCAGGAAGCCATGGCCCCCAGGTCGAGTTTGTCCAGACGGCGGTTCCGCCGGCCGGACGTCGACGCGGTTGTCGTCAAAACGCTCGAAAGTCTGGACCGTGAAACCGCATTTCCAGTCGAAGGAGCTAAGGGAACTCGAACCACGGCGCTTTCCTTCGAAAAATTTGTCTGAAATGCGGTTGCTGGCTTCCGGCGTCGTCACGCGTGCGCGATCTTCCAAGGGAGTCCAGTGCCTGATGCAGGTGAACCGTCCGTCCGCCGCGCGACGCGAACCACCACGGGTCTGTCGGCAAGCAACGGCTCAGCCGCGCCCACTGGTTTGTCTTCCGAGCGCAAGACACCGTTGCCTCTTGACCCGCCTTCGCACGTTGGGGCCATCACAGCGATCAGGGGTTCAGTGGCATCGACGGTGACCGCAGTACCGACTTCGAGGCCGTGTGTTGGCCGTGCATGGTTTGCAGTGCGACGCCTTGAAAGGCCGAGGGAATCAGCCATGCCGCTATCCCGCGGTCCGTCTGCACCTCATGTCAGCGCGGTGCCCCGTATCACACGTTCCGATCTGCAACCTCGGACGGCCCCGCATCGTCGGTACGGTCAGCGCCACCGCCCGACGCCACTCGGACCCACCTCGACACGGCCGGTCACCACGATCGCCTGCAGGAACTGCCGCGAGCCTTTCCCCGTTTACTTGACATAATTACATATCATCAGTAGATGCGCTAAGTAGCTGAGCAGCGATGTTCCTGTGGCGACCGACGCCTGACGGGCGCGGAATTACCGAGATGCTGTCGCGATCCGCACGGTAGTGTTCGACGGGCGGGCGTGCTACCGCCCGAGAACTAACTGGCGAAACCGTCTGCTAGCACATCGATCCCATGCAATCTGAGTAGCTCCCTTGACGCCCCACTACGGGTGTTTACGCGACCAGCCCCGCGATGCACCTACGCCGTGCATCGGGATCGATGGCTGGAAGCGGCACATAGGGATCGGCGATACCCAGCAGGTCATAAAGCAGCAGCACATCCTCATCGCCGGCATCGGGCACCTGGGCGCGCACCTGTGCGCGCGCCTCTTCATCATCGAGCCCGGTTATTCCGGCGGCATCGCGCAATAGCCCCGCCGCCACATGAAACGGGACATCGCTGACATGCGATTCGCAGACAACGGAAAACACCGCAACACCACGACCGTGGGCCATCGCGGCCACCTCATCAGCGAGCCGCGTCTTCCCGATGCCCGCCGGTCCGGCGAGACAAACCACACATCCGCGGCCACTCATTGATCGGTGCAAGAGCCCGCTGAGCGTAGCGACCTCGAGCTCACGCCCCACCAACACCCCTTGCGGGGAGCCACGTCGTTCATGCCCGTCGGCCATGCCAAGCAGTCGACGGGCCAGCACCGGAGCATTGCTGCCCTTGATGTGCACCTTCTCGGGCTCAGCCAGCACAGTGCAGTGCTCGACGAGCCGGGCAGTCGAGGCGCTGAGCATCACCCCACCCGGCGATGCCACCGACTCCATTCCCTGCGCCATCCCGACCTGCTCCCCGACCGCGGTGTACCCGAAGGGACGCGTACCGATCTCACCGGCGATGACCGCACCCGAATTAAGCCCAACCCGAAGCTGCAGTGTGACGCCGTCGTTGCGCTCGACTTGCGCCGCAAGGCCTTGAGTTTCCTGCTGTATTTCCAACGCTGTCAAACACGCTCGGATCGCATGATCTTCCAACGCAAAGGGCGCCCCGAACACCGCCATGATCCCGTCACCGGTGAACTTGTCCACCGTGCCGCCGTAACGTTTCACGACAGCAGCGGCCCGAGCTACCAGCTGCGCCATGATCTCGCGCAGCCGCTCGGTCCCGACTGTCACCGCGATGTCCATCGAATGAACAACATCGGCGAACAGCACCGTGACCTGCTTGTACTCAGCGGGTTTCGCCGCTGTCGACACCGCCGCACCGCACTCCAAACAGAACTTCGCGTTTTGCGGCAGCTCGATACCACACGATGAGCACACCAACCCCGTCGCGGTCACGGCATCGCCTCGGCCCACGCGATATGACCCTGGAAGCCAAGCGTTCTCGCCATGTCGCGGTAGCGATCCCGATAATCGCGATAGCTGGTCTCGTCACCGCGTGCGCGGGCCAGCAGAGCCCGCAGCCGTAGTAGCCAGATCTCGCGTATCACCAGACCCTCATCGGCTGGTGCCGCCGCTAACCGTTCTATCGCCGCCTGGGCTTCGACTACATCAGCGTCGGCCCCGGGGTCGAGCAGTGTCTCCACCAGAGCACCCGTCGCGGGAATGCCCCACAACAATAGCTGTCCCTCGCAGAACAGATGGTCGACCGCGGCACGCAGAAGCCCTATGACGTCATCGCGACCTCCATGCCGAGCCCTCTCCCGCGCCAAGTAGACATCCACGATGGATAACTCGCATAGGTTGTGTCCCCCGTGTAGAAACTCGGCCAGCAGCATCTGTCCGCGGTGACGCTCCGTATCCGTTTGGCGCAGCAATAGCGCAAGGCCCAGCGTCATCTGGGTGTCCGACAACGCGAGGTCATCGCCGGATCGTTCGGCAATCCGTCGGGCAGCTTCGACCTCGTGCATCGCAGAATCGTCGGGGCCTCAGCACCCCAACCGCTACCCCGACGAAATACACGTAGGCGACGACCGTGGCGTAGGACGTGGGGTCGGCGCTGCGGGCCAGGTCGAGACCGTGCCGCAGGTCGTCGCGCCATCCAGGACGACCCAGGCAATAGCGGGCAATAGCTCGCGCCGCGAAGGCGAGCGCTAATGGAGACCCGTAAATGAGGTTGCCTTTAGACGGGTCACCGTCGGCCAGGTCGATAACCCTTTGTGACCACCGCAGCATGTCATTCCACTCGGCGCTTTCCATCTTGACGTAGACCGGCGCGAAGCAGCGAGCTTTCGAGTAAAGCTACATTGCTAGCAAACGATGACCGAAACGCCGCGGAGCAAGGCGCCACATTTATCGTCGGCAAAAGGTGGGATCCAGTTGACGAAGGCGACAGGTCAGTTAACTAGTAAACCTAGCTAATGTGTCCAAATCCGTGTCCAATCGGCATGAAAATGGCCCCAGAGGTCGCACCTCTGGGGCCATTTCCGCTGGTAGCGGGGACAGGATTCGAACCTGCGACCTCTGGGTTATGAGCCCAGCGAGCTACCGAGCTGCTCCACCCCGCGTTGGTGAATGCCAGGTTACCCAACGTCTGACACAGCGGCCAAATCGCGCGCTGAACAGCGGTGTCGTCCTGACTTGCCGCACTCGACGCCGGCAGCGCCGAAAGCCTCCGGCGGGTATTCGTCGACCACCTCAGCGTCTGGCGGCGCGGACGCCGCGCGAAGGCGCGCAGAATGCCACCCGGGACGACGTGTCACTGTGCAGAGACGCGCCCTCGCGACAGCCGCCGAGAACCTACTTGGCGTTGTTGTACTTGGTGATCGCGTCGTCCAACCGCTGCAGCGCCGCACCGTAGGCGGCGAAATCGCCCTTCTTCTGGGCGTCTCGCACGGCGCCCAGCGCCGACTGGACTTCCTGCAGGGCGGCGGATTTCGCCGGCGACAACGTCACCGAGCCGTCGGGAGCAGGCGGCACCGCCGAAGGCGGCGGCGACCCCGGCGACTCGGCCGGGGTCTGCGGCTTCGCGGCCGGGGCCTGCGGCGCACCACCGGCTTCGGTGGGTTGGATCCCCGTTGCGGCCGCACCCGCGCCGGGACCGAACAAACCAGTGAGGGCGTCACCCACCGTGGGGCCGAATCCGATCTTGTCGTTGTACATCATCGCCACCCGGATCAGCCGCGGGTACGACGAGGCGGCATCACTGGCGCCCGGTGAGGCGTAGACGGGCTCGACGTAGAGCAGCCCGCCCTGGCCCACCGGCAGGGTGAGCAGGTTGCCCCACCGGATCCGGTTCTGGTTGTCGCGCCCGATCAGCCCAAGTTGCTGGGACACCGCCGGGTCTGTGGTGATGGCGTTGTTGGCCAGCTTTGGACCGTTGACCTGGCCCGGAATCGTCAGCACGGTGATCCTGCCGTACGTCGCCGGATCGGAGCTGGCGCTGATGTAGGCGGCCAGATAGTCGCGCTTGAACCGGTTCATCGCGCTGATCAACTGGTATGCCGCCGAATTATCGTTCTTGGCAATGTTTTTCGCGACGATGTAATACGGCGGCTGATAGCTGCTCGCCGTCGGATTCGGATCCAGCGGCACATCCCAGAAATCGGACGTGGAGAAGAACGTCACGGGATCGTTGACGTGGTATTTGGCCAGCAGCATCCGCTGCACCTTGAACAGGTCTTCGGGATAACGCAGATGCTCGGCCAGCTCGGGGGTGATGTCGCTCTTGGGCTTGACGGTGCCGGGGAACACCTGCATCCAGGCTTTCAGCACCGGATCGTGTTCATCCTGTTCGTAGAGCGTGACGGTGCCGTCATAGGCGTCCACCGTGGCCTTCACCGAATTGCGGATATAGGAGACCTGCTTGTCGGGCGCCAGCTTGTTGAATGCCACCTCGTTGGAGTCGGCGGTCGCCGACTCCAGGGACGTCAGCTCGGAGTACGGGTAGTTGTCCAAGGTGGTGTAGCCGTCGATGATCCACACCAGTCGCTTGTTGACGATCGCCGGGTACACCGCGCTGTCGGTGGTCAGCCACGGCGCCACCGCCTCCACCCGGCGCGCCGGGTCACGGTTGAACAGGATTCGGCTGTTGGACCCGATCACATTGGAGAACAGGAAGTTCCGCTCGGCGAACTTGGCGGCGAACACGCTGCGCGACAGCCAGTCACCGACCGGGACTCCCCCGAGCCCGGTGTAGGTGTAGTTCTTGGTGTCGGTGCTGGTCTCGTAATCGTATTCGCGGTCGGCACCGTTGCGACCGACGATCGCGTAGTCGGCGGCCGCGCTGGCGATCACCGGCCCGTAGTAGATGCGCGGCTGGTCCAGTTGCGCCGGGCCATCGGAGATGACGCTGCCGTTGGCGCCGACGACGTTGACCAAAAACTCGGGGTAGCCACCGTTTTGGTTGGGGTCGTTGGCGATTCCGCGCACCGTGTTGGCCGGCGACGCGATGAACCCGTTGCCGTGGGTGTAAACGGTGTGCCGGTTGATCCAGTCACGCTGGTTGTCGATCAGCCGGTCGGGGTTGAGCTCACGGGCCGCGACGACATAGTCGCGCAAGGCGCCGTTGCGGTCGAGGTACCGGTCGATGGAGAGCTGGTCGGGGAAGTAGTAGAAGTTCTTGCCCTGCTCGAACTGGGTGAAGGCCGGGCTGACGATCGTCGGGTCGAGCAGCCGGATGTTGGCGGTGGTCGCGCGGTCGTCCGCGACTTGTTGTGCGGTGGCCTGCGCGTCGCCGCTGTAATTGCGGTAGGTCACCGCGTCCGACGTCAGGCCATAGGCCTGGCGCGTCGCGGTGATGCTGCGGCTGATGTATTCGCTTTCCTTCTGCGCGGCATTGGGCTTGACGCTGATCTGCTCGACGATCAACGGCCAGCCGGCGCCCACGATCAACGACGACAGCAGCAACAACACCAGGCCGATGGCGGGAATCCGCAAGTCCCGCAGCACGACCGCGGAGAATACGGCGGCGGCGCAGATCAGCGCGATCGCCATCAGGATCAGCTTCGCCGGCAGCACGGCGTTGATGTCGGTGTATCCGGCGCCGGTGAACGGCTTTCCGCCGCGGGTGTGCGACAGCAGCTCATAGCGGTCCAGCCAATAGGCAACGGCCTTGAGCAACACCAGCATCCCGACCAGCGTGACCAGCTGAATGCGCGCCGAGCGGCTCAGCGCGCCGGTGCGGCCCGACAACCGGATGCCGCCAAAGATGTAGTGCGCCAACAGGTTGGCCACAAACGCTAGGAAAACAGCCACGAATACGTAGCTGAGCAGCAGCCGGTAGAACGGCAGGTCGAACGCGTAGAAGCCGAGGTCCTTGCCGAACTGGGGATCCCGGATGCCGAAATCCCCGCCGTGCATGAATAATTGGACGCGCACCCAATAGCTTTGGGCGACGATGCCGGCCAGCAAGCCGATCGCCGCCGGCGCCCCGATGCCGATCAGTCGCAACCGGGACATGACGACGGCGCGGTAGCGCGCCACCGGATCGTTGTCGTTATTCGGCACGAACACCGGACGGGTGCGGTAGGCCACCGCGAGCCCGGCGAACACGATGCCGCCCACGATCACGCCGGCCACCAAAAACACCACGAAGCGGGTCACCAGCACGGTGCTGAACACCGAGCGGTAGCCAAGCTCACCGAACCACAGCCAATCGACGTAGGCGTCGATCAGTCGCGGACCCGTGAGCAGCAAAGCGATCACACCCAGTGCGATCAGGATCAGAATTCGGCTACGCCGAGTCAGCTTCGGCATCCTTGCGGTGGGTCGCATCCCCACTGGCTACGCTCCCTATTCGATTCCTGGACGGTGACAACTCTACGCATTGCCACGACCTGCGATCCCGGCTCGCTAGCAGCGCGGTGGCTGACCCCCCGACGTGACCGCGTGCAAAGCGTCTACCGCCTGGCTGAGGGTCTCCACCTTCACCAGGCTCATGCCGGACGGATTGTCCGAACTCGCCTCGTAGCAGTTCTTCGCGGGCACCAGAAAAACCGTGGCCCCGGCCGCATGGGCGGCGATCATCTTGTGCGTGATGCCGCCGATCTGGCCCACCTTGCCGTCGGCGGAGATGGTGCCGGTGCCCGCGATGAACTTCGACCCGGCCAGGTCACCGGTGGTCAGCTTGTCGACGACCGCCAGGCTGAACATCAGTCCGGCGGAGGGGCCGCCCACGTTGGCGAGGTTGAAATCCACCACGAACGGCGCCCACGGCGCGTCCAGCACCGCTACGCCCATGAAGCCGTAGTCACGATCCTTGTTCTCGCCGAGCGTAATTTGCGCCACGCCGGCCGGCGCGTTCTTGCGGCGGAAGTCGATCGTCACCACCTGGCCGGGTTTGGTGTTCTTCAGCAGCCCGGTGAACTGGTCGATGTTGGCCACCGGGGTGCCGTTGACCGCGTCGATGGCGTCACCGGACTTCAGCTTGCCCGCCGACGGACCGGGGTCGTTGACCTTGGCGACCGTGATCGCGGGGGCGTATTTCAGGTAGCCCAAAGCGGCGTACTCGGCGCTGTCCTCGGACTGCTTGAAATCGGCGTTGTTGGCCTTGTCGACCTCGTCCCGCGACCTGCCCGGCGGGTAGATGAGGTCGCGCGGCACCAGCTGTTCCTGTCCGGAGAGCCACAACGTCAGGGCCTCGCCCAGGGTCAGCTGATCGCGCTGGGACACCGTCGTCATGTTGAGGTGGCCCGTCGTCGGGTGGGTGAGGGTGCCCTCGATCGCGACTACCTGCTTGCCGTCGACTTCACCGAGGGTGTCGAAGGTGGGGCCGGGGCCCAGCGACACGAACGGCACGGTCACCACCGCGAGCAACACGCCGAAGGCCACGATCGGCACCAGCGCGACCATCAAGGTCAGAATCCGCCTGTTCACGCCGCTTACCTTAGACGGGGCCCGCGGCGCCCCGTTCAGCTACAAGCTGACCCGGGAGCACGCGTTCCGACCCGGCGGTGAGTACCGTTGGGGCTATGGCCGACCTGCCCTTCGGCTTCTCCTCTGGAGAAGACCCCGACGATCGGAAGAAAGATCCCGACTCGGGTTCGGGCGCGTCCGATCCGTTCGGTGCGTTCGGCATGAGCGGCGACTTCGGCATGGGCGACCTGGGACAGATCTTCACCCAGCTGGGCCAGATGTTCAGCGGCGCGGGCACCGTCACGGCCGGCGGCAAAGGCTCGGGGCCGGTCAACTACGAATTGGCGCGACGGGTCGCGTCCAGCTCGATCGGGTTCGTCGCGCCGATCCCGGCCCCGACCACCGGGGCGATCGCCGACGCGGTGCACCTGGCCGAAACCTGGCTGGACGGCGCCACCGCACTGCCCGCCGGGACCACCAAATCGGTGGGCTGGACCCCCACCGACTGGGTCGACAACACCTTGGAGACCTGGAAGCGGCTGTGCGACCCGATGGCCCAGCAGATTTCGACGGTGTGGGCGTCGTCGCTGCCCGAGGAGGCCAAGAGCATGGCGGGCCCGCTGCTGGCGGTGATGTCGCAGATGGGCGGCATGGCGTTCGGCTCGCAGCTCGGCCAGGCGCTGGGCCGGTTGTCTCGCGAGGTGCTGACGTCGACCGACATCGGGCTGCCGCTGGGACCCAAAGGGGTGGCCGCGATACTGCCGGACGCCCTCGAGTCCTTCGCCGCCGGGCTCGAGCAGCCCCGCAGCGAGATCCTGACCTTCCTGGCCGCCCGTGAGGCCGCGCACCACCGGCTGTTCAGTCACGTGCCCTGGCTGTCCAGCCAGCTGCTGGGCGCCGTCGAGGCCTACGCGATGGGCATGAAGATCGACATGAGCGGGATCGAGGAGTTGGCCCGCGACTTCAATCCGGCGACGTTGTCCGACCCGGCGGCCATCGAAAACCTGCTGGGGCAAGGAGTATTCGAGCCCAAGGCGACGCCGGCGCAGGAGCAGGCGCTGGAGCGCCTCGAGACGCTGCTGGCCCTGATCGAAGGCTGGGTGCAGGTGGTGGTCACCGCCGCCCTCGGCGATCGGATCCCGGGTGCGGCCGCGCTCAGCGAGACGCTGCGCCGCCGCCGGGCCAGCAGCGGCCCGGCCGAGCAGACCTTTGCGACGCTCGTCGGCCTGGAGCTGCGGCCCCGCAAGATGCGGGAAGCCGCCGCGCTGTGGGAGCGCCTGACCCAGGCCGCCGGTGCCGACGCCCGCGACGCCATCTGGCAACACCCGGATCTGCTGCCCGACGCCACCGACCTCGACGAGCCGGCCGGCTTCATCGACCGCGTCATCGGCGGCGACACCAGCGGTATCGACGAGGCGATCGCCAAGCTCGAGCGGGACGACCCCGGCGCCGCCGGCGGCCCTGTGGATAACTGAGCGCGGCGGGTTGGCAGACGCTGAATGCCGGCGCTCCCGCGGTCGGGCCGCGTCGATCCGGCGCTGGTCGGGGCCCGGATCGCGCGCAGCAGCCAACCGCACGCCGCGGTGTCACCCACCGACGTCGAGCTCGAGGTGTTCTCGGACTACCTGGTTGCCGACTCCCGCATGGTGCGCGATCTGGAATTCTTGCCTCATGGTGCGAGCTGGACGTGGCCCCGCGGCGGAGGCTGGGGAGGAGGCGCCTCCGGCTGCGGTGCGGGTGCCTCGGGTTGTGGTGCGGGTGCCGCCGGCTGCGGTGCGGGTGCCGCCGGCCGCCGCGGGGGGGACAGCGGTTGTTCTGCTCGAGCTGGCGGTGCCGCGACAGGCGGCGCGACCGGATTTGCCGTCGGCGCCGGGATCGGTGGCTCAGGCGTAATCTCCCCCACGGGGGCGGGTCCGATCAATGCGGTGAGCGCCGCGGTATGAGCCCACTCCGATCGGGGCCACGCCGTCACCGCCAACTGTGCCCCGACCGCCACGCTCGAGGCGGTGCCTATCAAGGCGGTGATCACCACATACTCGGCACGTATTCGCCGTCTGCGCATAGCCATCGTCTTCGAGGGCGCCATACTGTTATGTTCCCATGCGGTCATACGCCTGCATGGCCGTCGCGCCATGCCCCTAGTCTGCGGGTTGCGCGAAAGTCCAGTGGTGATTCACGGCCACAACCAGTTACGATAGCCATCGTTGCAGGCGCAGACGCCTCCACTGTTACCGCTGGGTGTCGATTAAATGAGATGTCGAGCAGGTGACACCGAAGAAATGGAAATCCTGCCGTGCGCACCGGCATCACCAACCTCGCAGACGCTCTGGTTGGCGTCTCGGCGGTGCTGACCGCCGCAATTATTTGCGCCGGCGCGGCAGGCGCCGACCCAAGCCAGCAGGATCAGTTTCTGGCGCTGCTCCAACAAGAGCAGATTCCCGCCATCGATAACGTGTCGGGGCTCGTCGACCATGCCCATGAAATTTGTGGCCAACTCGATGGCGGGGCCCCGGTTGAGAGCGTGGTGACCGACATGATGAACCGCGCGTATGGGGACAATCCGTCCTTACGCTCTTTGTCCACTCGCGTGAGGAGGACCGCGGTCAGATTCGTCACCGCATCAGTGGACGTCTACTGCCCCAGCCATCAAGGTGAGCTTCCCGTAGCGCCCTGAGGTTGCCATCGCCTCCGAGTTGCCCCGGAAGCCGTGGAGCCCACCGGAAGCGCCATCAGCCGCACTTAGGAGGAGCGACGGCGGCTCTGTGGATAACTGAGCGCGGGGTCCGGCCCGGCCTCGCACAGTTCGGCTCGTGTCGCCGGCCGTGCTTCCCCGCTATGCGCTCGACCCGGCGATGCCGGTGCTGCTGCGCCCCGACGGTGCCGTGCAGGTGGGGCTGGCCGAGGCGCTGCGCTGCTCGGGAGCCCGGGTTGCGCGCAGCAGCCAGCCGCACGCCGCGGTAGCGGCCGGCGCCGTCGATCTGGTGGTGCTGTCGGACTACCTGGTCGCCGACGACCCGCGGATGGTGCGCGATCTGCACGGCCAGGGCGTCGCGCACCTTCCGGTAGGGGTCCGGGACGGCACGGGCCTGGTCGGTCCGCTGGTGATCCCCGGCGTGATTAGCTGTTTGGGCAGTTACAAGGGGTAATTACGCGCAGGCCATGTGCGCCTAAGCTCCGCGAATCGGTTCGCACGGGGAAGAACCCTTCCCAGGCCTGAGCTCGTTAGGGGAGTCAGGGCATCACGCCAACTGATCTTGTGGTACCGGTTCGGGCAGCGTGTTCGCCTTCGTGGTCATGTCTCGGCATTCGCCGTAAATAGTGATTGATCCTCCTGAGTTCTGGACTGGGGAGTAAGGATCGAAGACTGCCGTGACGCCCTGTTTGCTCAGTGCGGAGGCATGGGTGTGGAAGTCTCCTGGCCCTCCCCAGCCGTGTTGTTTGAGGACCGCGATCATCTGCTGGATCTCAGCTTGGGATGCTTCCAGGGTCGGCGCATGGTCGTAGGCGAGCCCGACGATTCCTCGGAAAGGGGCGACAGCCTGGTCGTTACAAGAGTCACGGCTGAAATGGGCCGAGACTCCTTTGAGTCCCAGAGTCGTGGCGATCTCTCGTGCCGCACTGACCACTTGGGCCTTGGATTGTTCAGGAGTCATCGGGTTAGGTACCCCTTCGGTCAGATTCCTTATGCTGCTGCAGGATTGAAGTGCGAGGGCTAGCGCCCCCGCTGCAGTGAGGACAACCACCGAACGCCACACGGTGTTGATCCTCTTCAAGGTGTTCATCGATTTTTCAATGGTAGTGGCCTCCTGTCGGGCGTCGAAGCGCCTCTGGGTCGAATTCATCGGGGAGCCAGTAGGTGCCGCGGTGCTGTGCGGTCATGTTGTCGTGCGCCAATGCGTCACCATGACCGGATGCGATGTCGGCGATGCTGAACAACGATTCGTTCCCGGGTGTGAAGTAGGAACTGTGATCCTTCAGCGGGAAGGTCAGGCCTGGGGCTTCGGCTTTGAACCGTGTCGAACCCCAGCTTTCGACGGCTGGGTCGCTACCGAGGCCGATGGTGACCCCCGTCCCAGGCAGGTGCCCTTGAATGCCGCCAAGGTGGGTGATCGGGTCCGTGGATGCAGCGCCCACGTATATGTGTCCGCCTTCGGGGAGGTGGAAGTCGGCGGCGCTGTGGGCAAGATCTGTTCCTGGACAGCCGACGAGCACAACGTCATTGGCGTGCATCCCGGAGCCCGCTGCGGCGTCGGCCACCGTTGTAGAGCCGTAGGAATGGCCGATGACGGTTACGTGGGAGGCTCCTCCTTGGCGGGTTACGCCGAGACCATTGACATCTCCGGCGAGCAGACCTCCTCCGTCTCTCGCAAGCGTTGTCTGCCCAATCTGGGGGTCGAGCGCGCTGTCGGGGGCGTGATATGCCATCCACACCAGAACCGAATTTGATTTGTTGGGATCGGCTCGTTGAGCTTCGTTGTATAAGTTTCGTCCGTCCGTGTGACTCAGATAGCCGTCGCGCACGCTGCTGCCCGTCCCCGGTACGAGCACGGTGGTGTTGTCGGCCTTGTCGGGGTTGCCGATGGCGATGGCTTCTCTGCCTCGACCGCCGAAAGCTTCGGGATCGTAGGTCTGCAGGAACACCGGATTTTTGGTGCCATCGGGATTGGTCCCGTCTGTCTTGAGTCCATTCTGCGTCTGTAGCGCGTTGTTGTAGCGGGTGATGGCTGATGGCGTCAGGCCGAACAGTTCCGGGTGTTGGGTCACCTGGTCGACGCCCACATGGTCTTGTGCAGCGGCGTTTTGAACGCGGGCGATGTCGTAATTCATCACCGCCTGGTTGACCTTGTCTCGGATTTCGGTGTCGATTCCGTAGAGGTTGCCCAGCTCGGGCGGATGTTGAGCGATCAACTGATCTCTTTGTTGCTGGCTAAGGGACTCCCACCACCGCTTGACGTCTTCGGGCTTTGTGTTCGGCGGCGGTATTTGAATCTCTTCGGGTTTGTCCTGCGCATCCACCGGCTCAAGGGGCTTCGGGTCATATCCGTCAGCTCGCAAATTTCCGAGCGAGTTTTGCAGAGTGGCCGAATAGCCATTGCGTGTCGAATTCAGCTGGTCGAGTGCATCTTTGGTGTCGTTAACCGCAGCGGCTTTGAGGGCCCTGATGATTGCATGCAGCTCTTGCTGGCTCTCCGCGTCAGGGTGGTCCTGCAGATCCAGCATCGCCAAATCGATCAGATGATCGAGCTGCTCCAACTGACCTTCCAAGGTAGCGATCTCTGCGGCACCGGTTTTTTGCGCCTCGGCCAACGCGGCGGCGATATTTTCCAGATCCGCACCGACCTTGGGCAACTGCTCGGACTGCGCCCCAAGGGATTTCGTCACCCGCTGCACTTCAGCGGAGTCGTTAATGGGGTGATCACCGTTCTGGTGATTCCAGGCCGCGTCGAAGCGGTTGCGGGCTAGCTCGAAGGCATGCTCGGCCTCGGCAGTGGAGCGCCCAGCGGCATGAAAGGCGTTGGCCAGGTTGGAGATCTGCCCCGGCTGGCCCGCCTGCAGAGTCCGGTTGATCTCCCATGGATCACCGCCAGCCCCGGCAACCAACTCACCGATGCTCAGATGCTTCAGCTGCACCGCATCTCCATACCGGTCGCGATCGCTGGCCAACCGCATCCTTCGCGCACCGATCAGCGGAGCGGATCTCGCCATGTCGCGAACCGCTACCGACAAGCATTGCCACCCCTCCCGGACTCATACCAGATTACCGTCGAAGACTTGCTGATCAATTCACCTTTGCGCGCAACCTGCTGCACGACAATTGCGAGTCAAGCGCAATTCTGGTTTACGCAAAATCAACCAATCGCCAAATACGATCGAGGCGATCGCCAAACTCGAGCGGATGACCCCGGCGCCGACGGCGGCCCTGTGGATAACTGAGCGCGGGGTCCGGCCCGGCCTGGCACAGTTCGGCTCGTGTCGCCGGCCGTGCTTCCCCTCTATGCGCTCGACCCGGCGATGCCGGTGCTGCTGCGCCCCGACGGTGCCGTGCAGGTGGGCTGGGATCCCCGCCGCGCCGTGCTGGTCCGGCCACCGGGTGGTCTGGCCGCGGCGGAGCTGGCCACCCTGCTGCGATCCATGCGATCACCGACCCCGCTGTCCGAGCTGCAGCGGCGGGCCCTCGACCGCGGCCTGAAAGACGCCGACGGCCTGAGCGACCTGGTCGCCCAACTGGTCGGCGCGGGGGTGGCGACCGAATGCGGGCAGGGACGCGGCCGGGCGGCCTCGATCCGGATCCACGGTCGCGGGCCACTGTCGGAGCTGCTGGCCGAGGCGCTGCGCTGCTCGGGAGCCCGGGTTGCGCGCAGCAGCCAGCCGCACGCCGCGGTGTCGGCCGGCGCCGTCGATCTGGTGGTGCTGTCGGACTACCTGGTCGCCGACCCGCGGATGGTGCGCGATCTGCACGGCCAGGGCGTCGCGCACCTTCCGGTGCGGGTCCGCGACGGCACGGGCCTGGTCGGTCCGCTGGTGATCCCCGGCGTGACCAGCTGTCTGGGGTGCGCGGATTTACACCGCAGGGACCGCGACCCCGGGTGGCCGGCCATCTCCGCGCAGCTGAGGGAGACGGTCGGGGTCGCCGACCGGGCCACCCTGCTGGCGACGGCGGCGCTGGCGCTCAGCCAGGTCAACCGGGTGATAGCGGCCGTGCGCGGACGAGACGCGCTCGCCGATCCCGGGCCGCCCCAGACGCTGAACGCCACCCTGGAGTTCGACCTGGGCGCCGGGGCCATCGTCGCGCGTCAGTGGACCAGGCATCCGTTGTGCTCCTGCTGAGGCGGGGCCGCTACCCGAGGCGTCCCTGTTCGGGGACGTTCGTCGCCACCGATGCATACGCCCTGGCGAGCGCCTCGAGGATGTCCGCGGTCAGGGTGCGGTCGTCGCGGTTCTTGTCCAGCGTTTCGATGATCGCCCTGAACAGGGCCTCGGCGGCGTCGTGCTGCGATTGCTTTGCTGCCATGGCTGTGTCGGTACCACCCTTCGGATGCGTTTCGGCGAGTTGCGGGATTGCAGCCTGCGAGGGACAACCTATGGCTCCCCGCCCGCCACGGCGACGCAAAGGGTTACACGGGTCGTCCCGTTCAGCCCGCGTTCACCGAGGCTCGGTCCGTGCGCGCCGCGCCCCGGGCTCAGTTGTTGCCAAGATCAAGCGCGCGGGGTGCTGACCGTCATGGATGATGGACATGTGGCAGACATCAAGCGCGGCCGCGCCGCGCGCAACGCGAAGCTGGCCAGCATCCCGGTCGGCTTTGCCGGTCGGGCGGCGCTCGGCTTCGGTAAACGGCTGACCGGCAGGTCAAGGGACGAAGTCCAGGCCGAGCTGATGGAGAAAGCCGCCAACCAGTTGTTCACCGTCCTGGGCGAGCTCAAGGGCGGAGCGATGAAGGTGGGCCAGGCGCTGTCGGTGATGGAGGCCGCCATCCCCGAGGAGTACGGCGAGCCCTACCGCGAGGCGTTGACCAAGCTGCAGAAGGACGCCCCGCCGCTGCCCGCCGCCAAGGTGCACCGGGTGCTGGACGCACAGCTGGGCACAAAGTGGCGGGAGCGGTTCAGTTCCTTCGACGACATCCCGGTGGCCTCGGCCAGCATCGGCCAGGTGCACAAGGCGGTGTGGTCCGACGGCCGCGAGGTTGCCGTCAAGATCCAGTACCCGGGTGCCGACGAGGCGCTGCGCGCCGACCTCAAGACCATGCAGCGGATGATCAGCGTGTTCAAGCAGCTCGCTCCGGGCGCCGACGTCCAAGGCGTCGTCGACGAACTGATCCAGCGCACCGAGATGGAACTCGACTACCGGCTGGAGGCCGACAACCAGCGCGCATTCGCCAAGGCGTACGAGGGCCACCCGCACTTCGCGATACCGCACGTCGTGGCCAGCGCCCCCAAGGTGGTGGTCCAGGAGTGGATCGACGGGTTGCCGATGGCGGAAATCATTCGCCACGGAACGTCCGCGCAGCGCGACCTGATCGGCACCCGCCTGCTGGAACTCACCTTCGATGCGCCGCGCCGGCTGGGCATGCTGCACGGCGACGCGCACCCGGGGAATTTCATGTTGCTGCCCGACGACCGGATGGCCGTCATCGACTTCGGTGCCGTCGCACCGCTGCCCGGCGGCTATCCCATCGAGCTCGGGATGACGATCCGGTTGGC
Source organism: uncultured Actinomycetota bacterium (assembly GCA_963800315.1). GTDB lineage: Bacteria > Actinomycetota > Actinomycetes > Mycobacteriales > Mycobacteriaceae > Mycobacterium. The sequence goes on along the minus strand of CAWDAS010000009.1, from coordinate 852,564 downwards.
CCGCGACAAGAACTACGACTTGCTGTTGCCGACCATGGAGAAGGTCGGCTTCATTCAGAACGGGGCAGCAGGTGTCGGTGCGCGACATCGATGAGATGCTGCGCCAGTACGTCGAGCCCATCGAGGTCGACGTCTTCCACTACACCCGTAAGTGGCTGCAGCGCATGACCTACAGCCAGATAGACCGGTCGGTGTCGCAGATCAAGACGGCCCGGCAGATGGACCTGCCGCCCAAGCTCGCCATTCCGATGCGGGTCATCGCGTCGGTGGCCGCCATCCTGTGCCAGCTGGATGCGCATGTGCCGATCAAGGCGCTGTCGGAGGAACTGATCCCCGGTTTCGCCGAGCCCGACAGCGTCGTCATCTAATTCGCGACCTAGGCGGCGACCCCGTGTTTGCGGGGACGCCCGCGCGGACGTTTGTAACTCACGATCGAGCCCCGGTCGAAGATTTCGCCGCCCCACACGCCCCAGGGTTCGGCCCGATCCAATGCCGCCGCGAGGCACTGGCGCCGGACCGGGCAACCCGCGCACAGCGTTTTGGCACGCTGCAGGTCGGCCGGGGCCTCGGCGAACCAGAGATCGGGATCCCCGGCGTGACACGGCAGCGTCTGTCTAGGGACTGACATGTCCTGTCCACCTGCTTCCTGGTCGGATTGCTGTCCTTGGCGGTGATCCGGACCAGGGTGGGAAGGTGTCGACCCAACGAGTGTGGCCACGGATCCTTGTGACGTCGGGTCCGTGGCTATCTGGGCGAAAACCGGGCTGGCTACGTAGCGCTTAGGTATGGCCCCGGTCCACGGACGCGGCGGCGGCATGCTTGGCCGCTGCCGCCGGCGCGGCGGTGTGGGCGGCAGGGGAGGTCTTCGCGGCAAGCACCGCGGCAGCCACGCCTGCACCGAACGCGTCGTTGCTCATCGCGGCCACCCTCCTCTCTAAGCGCCTGACTGAGGGTAAATGCTCACCCTCGGTAGCCACAACCGATTTTTTGACCGGCGCGTTCGTCCGTTCAGCGGCCACGGACCAGTTGCAGCACGTCCGGCCCGTACTGTTCCAGTTTGCGGGCGCCGATCCCCGGGATCGCAATCAGCGCCGCTTCGTCGTCGGGCCGCAGCTCGGCGATCGCGATCAGCGTGTTGTCGGTGAAGACGACATAGGCGGGCACCTGCTGTTCCTTGGCGATGTCCAGCCGCCACGCCTTGAGCCGCAGCAACAACTCCTCGTCGACGTCGGCGGCGCATGTCTCACACCTTCGCAGCATGACGGCGGCGGCACTGGCCAGGTCCTTGTTGCAGATCCGGCAGCGCACCGGGGCGCCCCGGTTGCGCCGCGATCTGGCCGGTGCGGAATCGACCCGCGCCTGGGGCGCGATGCCGTTGAGGAACCGCGACGGCTTGCGGCTCTGCCGACCGCCCGGGCTGCGCGACAGCGCCCAGCTCAGCGCCAAATGCACTCTGGCCCTGGTAATTCCGACGTAGAGCAGCCGGCGCTCTTCCTCGACGGCCTCGCTCTCGGGGCCGTGCGCCAACGCGTGCGAGATGGGTAGCGTGCCGTCGGCCAACCCCACCAGGAACACCGCGTCCCACTCGAGCCCCTTGGCGGCGTGCAGCGACGCCAGGGTAACCCCCTGCACCACCGGTGGGTGCCGCGCGTCGGCGCGCAGCCGAAGCTCGGCCACCAGCCCCGCCAAGTCCAGCTGCGGACGCTGCGCCACTTCGTCGTCCGCCAATTCGGCCAGTGCGGTCAACGCGTCCCAGCGCTCCCGGGCGCGGGTGCCGCCCGGTGCTTCGGACGTCAGCCCCAGCGGTTCCAGGACCGCGCGCACCACCTCGGGCAGTGGACCGTCGGCACCACGCTCGGCTGCCCGCTGTAGTGCCACCAGCGCCTGTTTGATCTCCTGGCGGGTGAAAAACCCCTCGCCGCCGCGAACCTGATAGGCGACGCCCGCCTCGGTCAGCGCCTCCTCGTAGCCCTCGGACTGCGCGTTGACCCGGTACAGCACGGCGATCTCGGACGGCGGCGTGCCGGCGTCGATGAGCCGCGCGATCGACGCCGCGACGGCGGCGGCCTCGGCGGGTTCGTCGGGATGTTCGTGGAACGACGGCGCCGGGCCCGGCTCCCGCTGGCCGGACAGGTGCAGCTTGCTGCCGGCCACCCGGCCCCGGGCCGCGGCGATCACCTGGTTGGCCAGGGACACCACCTGCGGGGTGGACCGGTAGTCGCGCTCCAGGCGCACCACGGTGGCGTCGGGATAGTGCCGCGAGAAGTCGAGCAGGAACCGCGGTGAGGCGCCGGTGAACGAGTAGATGGTCTGGTTGGCGTCGCCGACGACCGTCAGGTCGTCACGATCGCCCAACCAGGCCGCAAGCACCCGCTGCTGCAGCGGCGTGACGTCCTGGTATTCATCGACGACGAAGCAGCGGTAGCGGTCCCGGAACTCTTCGGCCACGGCGGCGTCGTTTTCGATCGCGGCCGCGGTGTGCAGCAGCAGGTCGTCGAAATCGAGCAGTGTCACCGACTCGTCGCGCACCTTGAGGGCCTCGTATGCGGCGTAGACGCCAGCGATTTGGGCGGCGTCGAACGGGATGTCTCGACCGGCGGCGGCGACGGCGGCCGGGTACTCCTCGGGGCCGATCAGCGACGCCTTGGCCCACTCGATCTCACCGGCCAGGTCGCGCACGTCATCGGTGCTGGCGTTCATCCTGGTGCGGTTGGCCGCCCGGGCCACGATGGCGAATTTGGTGTCGAGCAGCTGCCAACCGGTGTTACCGATCACCCGCGGCCAGAAATACCGCAGCTGGCGGTGGGCGGCCGCGTGAAATGTCAGGGCCTGGACCCCGCCGACACCGGCGTCGGTGCGCGCGGCGACGTCGAGCGCCCGCAGCCTGGCGCGCATCTCCCCCGCCGCCCGCTGGGTGAAGGTGACCGCGAGCACCTGGCCGGCGGCGACATGGCCGCTCGCGACGAGCTGGGCGATCCGGTGCGTGATGGTGCGGGTCTTGCCCGTTCCGGCGCCCGCGAGCACACAGATCGGCCCGCGCGGAGCCAGCACGGCCTCGCGCTGCTCTTCGTCCAGCCCGGCGGTCAGGGGTTCGGCGACCATCGGCATGGCGTCCATAGTGGCAGGGGCGGCCGACAAACCGCGCCCGCGCCCAGCGCGCGTCGGCGAGTTGCCCGGCTTCTCCTCATCCCGTTCTCCTCATCCCGCTTCGCGGAACGCATCGTCGCCGGGCTCCCCCGATTGCCCGGCTTCTCCGCATCCCGCTTCGCGGAACGCATCGTCGCCGGGCTCCCCCGATTGCCCGGCTTCTCCGCATCCCGCTTCGCGGAATGCATCGTCGCCGGGCTACGTTAACGGGCTATGACCAATCCTGCGCTCACCGTCTACACGACCTCATGGTGTGGTTACTGCCATCGGCTCATGACGGTGCTCAAGTCCAACGGGATTTCCTACGAAGCGGTCGACATCGAGCAGGATCTGGCGGCCGCGGAATTCGTCAGCTCGGTCAACAACGGCAACAGGACGGTGCCGACGGTGAAGTTCGCCGACGGGTCCACAATGACCAACCCCAGCGCGGCTGAGGTCAAGGCGAAGCTGGCCGAAGCCGGCGGCTGAGGGGAAGCGGGCGCCGGCGCAATTTGGTGCTCAGCATGGCCACGGGGCGGGCTTACGATACTGACCATGGCGTTGAGTGTCCGGGCGGTCCCCGCTGTGCCGAGACGCTCAATCGGGCGTCTTGCGTTCTTGCACAAGGCTTTTGCCGCCCTGTCCGCAGTGCTGGCCTGTAGCGCCGCGGCCGTGGTCGTGGGTTGCACCCACCGATCGACTCGGGCGCTTTTCCCGCGGAACACGACTACGCCGAATCGTTGATCGTCAGCCTCGAAGACGCGCGTCACATCACCAATTTCGAGGGTCTCGAACCATATGCCTACGCGGACCGGCACCGCCCCCTGCCGGGCAGCTTCACCGGCACGGGCCCATGCGGGGCGGTGGGAAGCAGCGACGTCACCTTCACCGCGGGTTGGAAGGAGTACCGCGCGGTCGCGTACAGCGGTACGACCGACGACCTCAGGCCCGGCGGGATTGCCCCGATCAACGAGGTCACCCAGGCCGTCGCCGTGTACCGGGACGCGGGTGCCGCGCGTGACGCCCTCGCCCAACTGGATTCATAGCTCAACCAGTGTGCGTCGTTGCACGACAACGCCCACAACTTCACCGTGACCAAGCCGGACTCAACGACGTTGAAGCTCAACGCCGCGCGATGGAGCCACGCCTATCGGGTGAAAAATGCGGTGTTGGCGTCCGTCGGCGTGGACGGTATCGAACCCACGGAGCAAGTCGCGGAGACGATCCTGCAGAAAATCACCGACCGCATCAAGTAGCGGCGCGGGTCAGTCGATCGCGGCCCAGGATTCGATGATCACGCGGGCGATCGAAATCGACCCGGGCAGCAGCAGTTTCGACTCCGACGTGCTGGACCAATCGCCGGCCGCCAGCGCTTGGCGCACTTCGTCGCGGCCGAACCAGGCCGCCTCGGCGATCTCGCCGTCGTTGAACGAGAACTCCTCGGCTGGGTCGCCCACGGCATGGAAGCCGACCATGAGCGAACGCGGGAACGGCCATGGCTGACTGCCCAGGTAACGCACGTCACGGACCGTCAACCCGATTTCCTCGCGGATCTCGCGGGCGACACAGACCTCGAAAGACTCACCGGCCTCGACGAATCCGGCCAGCAGCGAGAACAGCCGCTCCGGCCACGTGGTCTGGCGGGCCAGCACGACGCGGTCGCCGCCGTCGTGGACGAGACAGATCACCGCGGGGTCGATGCGCGGGAATTCCTCGTGACCGGTGATTGGGTTGACTCGCGACCAGCCGGCCCGGCCCGGTCTCGTGGGTGAGCCGTCCACCGAGCTGAATCGCGCGCTGTCATGCCAATTCAGCAGCGCGACGGCCGACGACACCAGCTGGCTGCTGGTGTCGTCAAAGGGCGTCCCAAGGCTACGCAGGTGTACCACCTCGGCCTGCTCGTCCGGCTCCTCCGATGCCTGCAGCGCACCGCGGATGGCCCAGACGTGGCGGCCGTTCTCGATGCGGCCCAGGAATACCGCGTCCGGCGGCGGCTTGTCGGCCAGCTTGGCCGCGGCGCCCAGCACCACCCGGCCGTTGGAGACCATGACCTGGCTGCGCGAATCCACCCGCAGCAGCGCCGCGTCCGCCCATCCCGCGGCCGCCGCTTCGACGTCGGTGCGTAGCTGATCGGCCCGGTCGGCACCGACGCGCGACAGCAACGGAACATCCCGTAGCCGAAAGTCCACGCCGAGCCCTAGTGTCCCGCGGTCTTGATGTAGAGCAGGCGGTCGTTGGCCTCGACGGCGTCCGCCTCGGGTGCGCCGATGCGCAGCAGGTGGCCGTCGCGCACCACACCGAGCACGATGTCGCGCAGGTGCCGCGGCGATCCGCCGACTTCGGTCTGCTCGACTTCGCGTTCGGCGATGGCCAGCCCGACGTCTGGAGTCAGCAGGTCCTCGATCATCTCCACGACGCTCGGCGTGGTGGTGGCCAACCCGAGCAGCCGGCCGGCGGTCGCCGAGGAGACCACCACCGAGTCCGCCCCGGATTGCCGCAAAAGGTGTTGGTTTTCGGCCTCCCGGATCGAGGCCACGATCTTGGCGTTCGGCGCAATCTCGCGCGCCGTCAAGGTGACCAGCACGGCGGTGTCGTCGCGGCTGGTGGCCACGATGATCGAGGCGGCATGCTGGGCCCCGGCCAGCCGCAGCACATCGGATTTGGTGGCGTCGCCGTGCACGGTGACCAGGCCGGCGGTCGCGGCGTTCTCGAGCGTGGTCCGATCGGTGTCGACGACGACGACCTCGCCCTGGGCGGCCTCGTCACCGAGGATGGCGGCGATCGCCGTTTTGCCCTTGGTGCCATAGCCGATCACGATGGTGTGGTTGCGCACTCTGCTCCTCCAACGCTGGATCTTCCACCCTTGCCGGGACCGCTCGGAGAGCACTTCGAGTGTGGTGCCGACCAACACCGCCAGGAACGCGATGCGCAGCGCGGTAAAGATCAGGGTGTGGACCAACCGCGCGCCCTCGGTGTACGGGGTGATGTCGCCGTAGCCGGTCGTCGACAGCGACACCGCGGAGAAATACAGGCAGTCCAAAAATGTCAGCGGCTCGCCCCGCACGTCGCGGTAGGCCCCGCGGTCGACGTAAACGATGACGGCCGCGGCGAACAACACCACCAGCGCGAAGACCACGCGGCGGGCGATGACCCGGATGGGGCTGCCGAGATCTTCGGGAATGCGCACATGGCCGACCAGCTGATGGCCGGCCTGCGCGGTCAGCGTTTCATCCAGACCGCTCAATTTCCGGGACCTACCGTTGGGCACGGCGGTCCGTCATCGGCTCAACTCCAACGCACGCGACCCGCACGACTCAAATGTAACCGGCGGACAGCCCCGCCAGCTCGGCGGGAGTCGGCAGTACGCCGGGGGCGACCGTGGTGCCCGCACGCACGTAATAGAAAGCGGTGCGCACCGATGATTCCGGGAGCCCCGACAGGGCGGCCCAGGCCAGGCGATAGACGGCGAGCTGGACGGCCGCGTGTCGCATCGCTTCGGGTCCGTGCGGCGGCTCGCCGGTCTTCCAGTCCACCACCGTGACCCCGCCGTCGGGGTCGGCGAACACCGCGTCGATGCGGCCGCGCACCACGGTATCGCCGATCGGCATCTCGAACGGCACCTCGACGGCAATGGGAGTGCGGGCGGCCCACGGGGATTCGACGAACGCCGCCTGCAGTGCGGCCAATTCCGACGTATCGCCGACCTCGGCGTCCGCCGCGCCCGGCAAGTCACCAAGGTCGAACAACAGCTCGGCGCCGTAGAACCGCTGGACCCACGCGTGAAAGGCGTTGCCCAACGACGCATGCGGGTCGGGGCGGGCGGGGAGCCGGTGCAGCAACCGCAACGCAGCGCCCGCCGGGTCGCGGGCCAGCTCCACCAGACCGCTGACCGACACCTGGCCGGGCCGGGTGGGCGCCGGCGGTTCCGCAACCCGCGCCCGCTCGGCCAGCAACGCATCGACGTCGCCCGACCAGTCGTCGACGTCGGGGCCCGCCTCGGTCGCGCCGGCCGACATCGCCCGGGTCACCAGCGCCGCCCCGCGTTCGACGTCGCCGCGACGCGCCGCCAGCGGATCGACCGGCCAGACCGCTTGGACAACACTGTCGCGCAAGGGGTTTCGTTCTCCTTCGGCCGGTGCGGGTGCCCAGTGGTCCACTTCCCCGCACGGATCGCCGGCCGCGACCGAACGGTCGATCACTTCCTTGAGTTCGCACAACAAGTCCGACGGGCCCCGCGGCTTGATCCCGGTGGAGCCCCAGTGATGGCCGGACACCAATAGGGTGTCTTCGGCGCGGGTGATGGCGACGTACAGCAATCGTCGCTCTTCGTCGATGCGCCGCTGCTCGAGCCGGCGACGATGCTCGGATATCTTGTCCGACAGCTGCTTTCGGTTGGTGACGTCCGAGGTGTCGAGCACCGGGATGCCCAACACTCCCGCCGCGGCGCGGTCACCGCGTAACAGTGGCGGCAGCTCGGCGGCGTCGGTCAGCCAGGTGCTCCGCGATGCGGTGGACGGAAAGATCCCACCCGAAAGGTGTGCCACCGCCACCACTTCCCACTCCAAGCCCTTCGCGGAGTGCACGGTGAGCACCTGCACGCGCTCTCTGGCGACCGCCAGCGGGGCCGGCGACAATCCGTTCTCGACCGACTCGGCGACGTCCAAGAAGGCCAGCAGGCCGCCCACCGACGCGGTCGCGGAGGCGTCGGTCGCGCTGGTGCGTTCGGCGTAGCCGGCGACGACATCGGCGAACGCGTCGAGATGCTCGGTGCCGGCCCAGCCCGCGTCGCCGGTCGCCGCGGCCCGCGCTTCGCAGTCGACGCCGAGTGCGCGGCGCACCTCGGCGACCAGGTCGGGCAGGGAATGGCCAAGGTGGGCGCGCAGCGCGCTCAGTTCGCCGGACAGTGAGGCGATGCGCTGATATCCGGCGGCCGAATACGGGCCGGCCGGCCCGGGATCGGAGATCGCGTCGGCCAAACACGCGGTGTCGGCGTCCGGACCGGCTGCGATCGCGATCGACTCGGGCGAGGACGCCGCGCCGCCGCCCACCCCCGCGCCGAGGTCCAGCGCGCGCTGCCACAGCGCGGCGACGTCCCGGGCGCCGAGGCGCCATCGTGGGCCGGTGAGCACCCGCATCGCCGCCGCGCCCGCCGTCGGGTCGGCGACCAGCCGCAACATGGCCACGACGTCGGCGACCTCGGGGATGGACAGCAGGCCGGCCAGCCCGACGACCTCGACGGGAATCCCGCGGGCGCGCAGGGCCTGGGCGATAGGTGCGGCATCGGCGTTGCGGCGCACCAACACCGCCGCGGTCGGCGGGGCGGCCCCGTCGGCCTGGGCCCGCTGGTATCGCGCGTGCAGCTGGTCGGCGATCCACTCCCGTTCGGCCTGCACATCGGGGAGCAGGGCGCAGCGGACGGTGCCGGGCGGGGCGTCCGGGCGCGGGCGCAGCGCGTGCACCGCGACCGATCGGCGCCGCGCTTCCGCCGATATCGCGTTGGCCACCTGCAGCGTCCGCGGCGGGTTGCGCCAGCTGGTCCGCAACTCGAGGACCGGCGCCGGGGTGCCGTCGGAGCGGGGGAAGTCCGTGGTGAACCGCGGCAAGTTGGTCGCCGAGGCGCCGCGCCAGCCATAGATCGACTGGATCGGGTCGCCGACGGCGGTCAGCGCCAGCCCGTCGTCCACCCCGCCACCGAAGAGGCCCGACAGCGCCACGCGCTGGGCGTGCCCGGTGTCCTGGTACTCGTCCAGCAGCACCACCCGGTAGCGGCTGCGCAGGTCCTGACCGACGTGCGGGATGCCCGCGGCCAGCCGCGCCGCGGCAGGCCATCTGCACGCCGAAGTCCATCACCTTTGCGGCGCGCATCCGCTGCGTCGAGTGCGTCGAGCAGCGGCACCAGCTCGGCCCGCTCGGTCTGGGCGGCCAGCAGCCGCAGCAGCCACTGGCTGGGGCCGCGGTCGCGCTGGTAGGGGCCGGCCGGCAGGGCGTGGACCAGCCGCTCCAGCTCCACGTGGGTATCGCGGAGCTGGTCGGTGTCCACCAGGTGTTCGGCCAGCTGACCCCACAGCCGCAGCACCATCGAGGTGACCGCGGCCGGGGTCTTGTCGGTGCGCAGCTCCCCGCGGTATCCGCTGACCACGTCGAAGGCGAGCTGCCACAGCTCGGTCTCGCTGAGCAGCCGGGTGTCGGGCTCGACGGGCAGCAACAGCCCGTAGTCGCGCAGCAACGAGCCGGCGAACGCGTGGTAGGTGCTCACCATCGGGGCGCTGGCCGGTTCGGGACCGGCGCCGGCCGCCGGGCACCCAAGCCGATACCGGCCAACCGGGACAACCGGGACCGGACGCGGCGCAGCAGCTGGCCGGCGGCCTTGCGGGTGAACGTCAATCCGAGCACCTGGCCGGGTTCGGCGTAGCCGTTGGCGACGAGCCACACGACCCGCGCGGCCATCGTCTCGGTTTTGCCGGCGCCGGCGCCGGCGATGACCACCAGCGGCCCGGGCGGGGCGGCGATGACGGCGGCCTGCTCGGCGGTCGGCGGGAAAATCCCCAGCGCGCAAGTCAATTCGGTCGGGCTGTAGCGGGCTTCGGGTTTCACGGCGCCGACCCTTCCGCGTGAGCCGGGCAGGACGGCCTGACGGGGCAGTGCGAGCAACCGTCGTTGCGGCGCGCGATGAACTCCGGCCCGGCCGTCGCGTCGGCGGCCACCCGGACCGCGTTGCGCCATTCGTCGCGGGCGGCCGTCGTCAGTGGATCCTGCTCGCGTTCGACGACACCGGCGGCCCCGGTTTTGCCGAGGTAGACCAGGCGCGCGCCGCCCGGCTCGCTGTCCTCGGCGCCGGCGGCAATCATGCCTTCGGCCACCGCCAGCTGGTACATCGCCAACTGAGCGTGTTGCTGCGCGTCGTCCTTGCTGACCGGTGATTTCCCGGTCTTGATGTCGACGATCACCAGCCGGCCGGCCGCGTCGCGCTCCAGCCGGTCCACTCGGCCGCGCAGCCGGACCGCGCCGCCGTCGCCGCGCGTGGTCCCGAGGGTTCCGTCGATGTCGACCTCGACGCCCACCTCGGTCAGTGCACCCCGGGTCTGCGCGCGCCACTCGACGAACGCCTGGATCATCGCGCGGTGCCGCGCCAGCTCGTTGGCCGAATGCCAGTGGGCGTCGAAGGGCAGGTGCTTCCAGGCGCGCTCCAGCCCGGCCAGAAGCTCCGCTTCGGTTTGGCCCGGTTCGGCGATCAGTGCGTGGAGCACCGAGCCGATGGCGGGCCGCAGATCGCGCGGGTTGGCTCCCCCATGCCGTTCGGCCAGCCAGCGCAGCGGGCAGTCGTTGAGCGTCTGCAGGGTCGACGGCGTCAGCGTGACGGCATCATCGCCGCCCCGCAGCGGCTCGGCGGTGCTGACCGGGATGAGGCCGTGCCAGCCGGCCGGGTCGGCCCCCGACACACCGGCTTCGGCCAGCCGGGCCAATTGCGTTGCCGCGCAAGCGCGGGCTGCGTCGGCCACGGCGCCGTCCGGCGCGCACACCACGGAGCGCAGCCGGCCCACCAGCGCCGCCGCCGACAACACTCGCGGCGCCGACACCGGCTGCAGGGCGGCGTGGTCGGTGGCGTCGACCTCGCCGTCGGCCCACTGCGCGACCTCGTGAAGAAACGCCGACGGCAGTGCCACCTCTTCGCCCGCGCCGCCGGTGTCGCTGTCGACGGCCGTCACCAACAGCCGGCGCCGGGCCCGGCCCATCGCGGCCACCAGCAGCCGGCGCTCCTCGGCCAGCAGCGGCGCCCGCGCTGAGGCGTCCTCGGTGACACCGTCCAGCACGTCCAGCAGCCGCTGGGTGCCCAGCACACCGCCGCGCGGAACCGTGTTGGGCCACAACCCCTCCTGCACACCGGCGATGACCACCAGATCCCATTCGTGTCCCAGGGCGGCGTGCGCGCTGAGCACCCTGACCTGCTCCACCGAGGACACCGGCGCGGGGGTCACGCCCGGCAGCTGCAGCGCGGCGACGTGCTCGACGAGTCCGCGCAACGACGCACCGGCCGTGCGGGACACGTAGTGATCGGTGACGTCGAACAGCGCCGTCATCGCCTCCAGGTCCCGGGTGGCCTGGGCACCGGCGGGGCCGCCCCGCTCGCTGGCCGACAGCCAGCGGCGCTGCAGGCCGGACCGGCGCCAGGCCGCCCACAGGGTGTAGCGCGGGTCTTGACCCGCACCGTGGCAGCGCGCGGCCGCGTCCAGCACCGCGCGCACCTTCCGCAGCGGCCGCAACGGCGGTCCGGCCGACGGGGCGTCGCCGGACAGCGCCTCGGCCAACAGATCCGCGAAATCCCCCGGCGGCCGGGGTGGGCGCGCTGCAGCGCGCGGCGCAGCTGCCGAAGCGAAACCGGGTCGACGCGGCCGATGGGTCCGGTCAGCAATGCCAGCGCCCGGTCACCGTCGAGCCCATCGGCGGTGGCTGCCAGCACGGTGAGCAACGCCCGCGCCGCCGGCTCCTCGGCCAACGGCCCGCCGGCCGCGGGTGCGGCGACCGGCACGCCGGCGGCGGCCAACGCGCGCGGCAACCGGGAGCCGGCCCGCGGCACCGACCGGACGATGACCGCCATGCGCGACCACGGCACGCCGTCGATCAGGTGCGCCCGCCGCAGCGCGTCGGCGATCATCGTCGCCTCCGCGTGCGCCGATGCGGCCAGGCGCACCGTGACCGAGCCCTCATCGGCCCCGGCGCCTTCGATCTGCCTGCCGCCGCTGCCGCCGGGCAGCCGGCGCGCGACGCCGCTCACGGCGCGCGCGATCGCCGGGGCGCAGCGATGCGACACGGTCAGCGTCACCGACGGTGCATCGTCGGCGAACAGCCCGGCGGGGTCGCCGCCCCGGAAGCCGAAGACCGCCTGGTTGGGATCCCCGGCTACCAGCGCCAGTTGGGCACCCGCCGCGAGCACCCGCACCAGGCGCGACGCCTGCGGATCGAGTTGCTGGGCGTCGTCGACCAGCAGGAGCCGGATCCGGGCGCGCTCGGCGGCCAGCAGCTCGGGATCGAGCGCGAACGCGTCCAACGCCGCACCCACGAGTTCGGCGGCGCCCAGCGCCGGGGCCGTCGCCTGCGGCGCCGCCGTCCCGACGGCCGCCCGCAGCAACGCCACCTGCTCGTACTGCCGCGCGAACTGGCCGGCCGCGGTCCATTCCGGCCGCCGGCACCGGCGGCCCAGCCGCTCCAGCTCCTGTGGGCCCATCCCCCGTTCGAAACAGCGGGCCAACAGGTTTCGCAGTTCGCTGGCGAAACCGGCGGTCGTCAGCGCGGGCCGCAGCTGGGCCGGCCACGACACCGCCGCCCGCGGTCCGTCTTCGAGGTCGCCGGCCAGCAGCTCCCGGATGACGACGTCCTGTTCGGCGCTGGTGACCAGCCGCGGCGGGGCATCTCCGGCACGCTCGGCGGCCCGGCGCAAGACCGCGTACGCGTAGCCGTGCACGGTACGCACCAACGGCTCGCGAATGGCGGCCCGGCCGCCGCCGGGGGCGCCCGCCCCGAGCAGCGCCGTCGTCAGGGCACTGCGCTCGCGCATCCCGAGCCGGCCGGAACCGGTAAGCAGCAGAACCGATTCCGGGTCAACACCGGCGCGGATCTGGGCGGCCGCGGCGTCGACGAGCAGGCTGCTCTTACCGGTGCCCGGGCCGCCCAGGATAAGCACCTGCCCGCGCAGGCCGGGGGTCAGCAGGGCACGCGCCTCGCCCTCCCAGGTGTATGACATGGCTGCATGAAATCACCGGGGTCTGACAAGTCGGCCCCACCGGCACCGGCACCGGCTCCTACCCTGGAGGCCGCGAGCAACCCACCAACGTTAGGAGGGGTTCGGATGACAAAGGACGCGGATCGGGGCTTTCCCATCGACGAAGCGCCCGAGGGCGACGCGGTGGAACAACTGCGGCCCGCCGATTTCGACGACGAGGTCGGCCTGGACACCGAGTACCTGACCGCCGGGGATCGCGATGCCAACGAGGCCGACGTGATCGAGCAGGCTTACATCGTCCCCGCGGAGGACGGGTGGGAGGACGATCGCTGAGGGCACAACGGCGCCCCGACCGACCGCCCACCGGGCGGCACCCGCGGGGGCAACTGGCACCATCGACGGGTGAGCGCTGATCTTCATGTGCACCGCTACGGCCCGCCCGATCCGGTGCGGATCCTGGCGATCCATGGCCTCACCGGCCACGGGCAGCGTTGGCAGCACCTGGCCGGCTACCTTCCCGAGATCGCCATCGCCGCACCGGATCTGCTCGGCCACGGCAGGTCCTCCTGGGCGGCGCCGTGGACCATCGACGCGAACGTCGCGGCGTTGGCCGCGCTACTCGAGGGCGAGGCCGACACGCCGGTCCTGGTGATCGGCCACTCGTTCGGCGGCGCGCTGGCGATGCAGCTGGCCGCGGCGCACCCGGGCCGGGTTGCCGCGCTGCTGCTCCTCGACCCGGCGGTCGGACTGGACGGGGCGTGGATGCGCGACATCGCCGAGGCGATGCTGTCCTCCCCCGACTACCCCGATGCCGGGGAAGCCCGCATGGAGAAGGTGACCGGCTCCTGGTCGGACGTGGACCCGGCGTTGCTCGACGCCGAGATCGACGAGCACCTGGTGAAGCTGCCGGGCGGGCGGTACGGCTGGCGCGTCAGCCTGCCGGCGATGATGTCCTACTGGAGCGAGTTGGCCCGCGATGTCGTGCTGCCGCCGGCCGGCACGACGACGACCCTGGTGCGGGCGAAGCGGACCTCGCCGCCGTACGTCAGCGACCACCTCATCGCCGGACTGCAACGGCGCTTGGGATCCGATTTCCGGCTGCTGGATTTCGACTGCAACCACATGGTGCCCTACGCCAAGCCCGACGAAGTCGCCGCGCTGACGCGCGAGCTTTTGGAAGCCCGCTGATCGTGGCGCCGGTGACCGACGAGCAGGTCGAGCGGGTGCGTTCGCTGGTCGCCGCCATTCCGCCCGGCCGGGTCACCACCTACGGCGACATCGCCGCTGCCGCAGGGCTTTCCAGCCCGCGCATCGTCGGCTGGATCATGCGGACCGACTCCTCGGACCTGCCGTGGCACCGGGTGATCACCGCGTCCGGGCGCCCCGCGCGCCACCTGAGGACGCGGCAGCTGGAGCTGCTGCGCGCCGAAGGGGTGCTCGCCACCGACGGCAGGGTGGCGCTGGGCGAACTCCGTTACGAATTCCCGCCCGGAGCTTAGAGCACCAGCCGGACCAGGGCCGCGGTGCGGGCCAGACCCGGGAACGCCTCGGCGGTCGACCGCGGGTGCAGCGCATGCACCGCGAGGCGAAACATCAACGCCCGCAACAACATCTGCGGCCACTCGGGCAGCGCGTTCCAGCGTTCGATGAGTCCGTCGTCGGCCTCGCCCCAGGACAGCGCGTCGACGACCACCACGCCCGCCGCCCACGACGCGGGCCGCCAGTACGGGGTGATGTCGGTGATGCCCGGGCGCGGCGGTGCCCACGAAAAGCACTGTCCCGTATAGGTCTCCGTGCACCAGCTGGTTGGGGCTCTTGGTCGGCTTGCGCAAGCTGGCGAGCTGGTTGATCAGCTCCACCGATCGCTGGGTGTCGGCCTTGGGCGGGGCGGTACGGGCGCCCGGGGGCACCGAGGCCAGCGGCCGTTCCTCCCACGCGGCGCGGTCGGCGGCGATGAAGATGTCGACGTCCCCCCAGGGGGCGGTGGGACCCTGGGTCAGAAATCGTGGGCGTTCCAGTTTGCCGGTCGCCTCGTGCAGACGCACCGCCGCCGAGACGACCTCGTCATGCCTGGGCTCGGGCGTGCCGGCGACGAATGTGTCCGCCCGCCACCCCGACACCACGTAGCGCCCGTCGGTCGAGCGGACCGGCCGGGCCAGCCGCACGCCGTCGACGAACAACGTCTCGCGCACCCGGGCCGACCACGCCGCGCGGGCGTGGTCGGCCACCATCGACAGGACCACTTCGCCGCATCGCCAGCCGCCTTCCCAGCTGGCTCCCAGACGAGACGGGCTGCACACCGGTCAAACCGAACGCCGCCAGCACATGCTCCGGCGGTGGTTCGACATTCACACGGGTAGCCTAGACGAGCCGATCAGCGGCGACCGCAAGCGCGGCGAAGCCGGGCGCGGCGGGTCGCCGCCGGACCAGCACTGTCGCATCGGGTCAGTACATCACCATGTCGGGCTGCATCTGCTGCGCCCACGCCACGATGCCGCCCTGCAGGTGCACCGCATCGGAGAATCCGGCCTTCTTCAGCGCGGCCAGCGCGTGCGGCCGAGCGCACGCCGGTCTTGCAGTACAGCACCGGCCATGCGGTCCTGCGGCAGCTTCGCCAGACCCGCACCGGAGTCGATCGACGACTGCGGGATCAGCTGGGCGCCGTCGATGTGCACGATCTCCCACTCCGCGGGCTCACGAACGTCGATCAGGGCCAGCTTCTTGCCGGAGTCCAGCCAGTCGCGCAACTCGCGCGGCGTGATCGTGGAATCGCTGACGGCGTGGGCGGCGTCTTCGGACACCGCACCGCAGAACTGCTCGTAATCGATCAGCTCGGTGATCCTGGGTGCGGCGCGGGTCCTTGCGGATCGTGATGGTGCGGTAGCTCATCGCAAGCGCGTCGTAGATCATCAGCCGGCCCAGCAGCGGTTCGCCGATTCCGGTGATGAGCTTGATCGCCTCGGTGCCCATCACCGAGGCGATGGAGGCGCAGATGATGCCCAGCACGCCGCCCTCGGCGCACGACGGCACCGTGCCCGGGGGCGGTGGCTCCGGGTAGAGGTCGCGGTAGTTGAGGCCCCGGCCGCCGGGGGCGTCCTCCCAGAACACCGAGACCTGGCCCTCGAACCGGTAGATCGACCCCCACACGTACGGCTTTTTCGGCCAGTACCGCGGCGTCGTTGACCAGATACCGGGTGGCGAAGTTGTCGGTGCCGTCCACGATCAGGTCGTACCGCCCGAACAGGTCGACGGCGTTGCCCGAATCCAGCCGGAACTCGTGCAGACGCACCTCGACCAGCGGGTTGATCGCGGCGATCGAATCGCGCGCCGACTGGGCCTTGGACCGCCCGACGTCGGCCACGCCGTGGATGATCTGGCGCTGCAGGTTCGACTCCTCGACGACGTCGAAATCGACGATGCCGATGGTGCCCGACGCCCGGCCGCGGCCAGGTACAGCAACGTCGGCGCCCCGAGCCCGCCCGCGCCGATCACCAGCACCCGGGCGTTCTTGAGCCGCTTCTGCCCGTCCACACCGAGGTCGGGAATGATCAGATGGCGGCTGTAGCGGGCCACCTCGTCGCGAGTCAGCTGCTGCGCCGGCTCCACCAGAGGCGGCAACGATGTCGACACCCCACATCTCCTTGACTAGCCGCGCGATTCTCCACGTCCGAGGCTACCTCGGTGGACGGTCGGGGCGACGGCGTCGAGACTGCGGCACACGGGCCTAGGCGATCGGGATACGGCCAGGGATTGAATCGGCACGTCTTGCCATCGGCCTTGACGAAATCGGGGTCGAACTGGGCGGCATCGTCGTTCGACGTGGAGAACGTCTGCTGCATCATCACCGGCGCCAGGCCGCCCTGCTTGTCGCAGGCCTCGTGGCGCACGTATCCGATGGCGTGACCGACCTCGTGGTTGATCACGTACTGCCGGTAGGAACCGATGTCGCCCTCGAAGGGGACGGCCCCGCGAACCCAGCGCGCCTCGTTGATGAAGACCCGCGCCTGGCGGTCCGGCCCGTAGGACGGGTTGTAGCAGGACGTCTCCAGCCGGAATTCGTACCCGCAGCCCTCGCGCACCGTGACCGGAGACACCAGCGAGATCCGAAAGTCGGGATTTCCCCCGGTGGTTCCGTCGACCCGGATGAACGCGAATTGCGGGTTGTGCGTCCAGCCCTTGGGGTTGGCCAGCGTCTGATCGACCATCTGCGCAAATGCGTTGTCGCCGCCGAACATGGTGGGGTCGATGCCGTTCTCCACCTCGACGGTGTACCGGAACACCTTGGCGGTGCCCCGGCCGACCTGCGCCGTGGTGCCCGGCACGATGCGCCACGTCTTGTCGCCCGGCTTCGGTGAACGGGCCGCCGTCCGGCAGCGTTCCGGCCGGCAGATTGGCGTCGAACGCCGCGAGCCCGCGCGGCGGTGCGTCGATGATGGCGGTGCCCACCGCGCCGATCGCCGGTGGTTCCTGGATGGGCTGACTGGCCGTCGGCTGCGGGGTGCCCGCGCCGGTCACCGTCTGGTAGATGACCAACGCGGTGAGCGCCACCAGCGCGGGCAGCGCGTACGCACGCCAGCCGTACATGGAGACGAACCGTCCCAGCCACGTCTGTTTGCGCCATTGGCGCGGGCGGTCCCGGTCGGCCCGGGGTCGTCCGGCGTCCCCGGCGATCGGGTCGCGCAGCGCCCGAAGCGGCTCTCGCCACTCGTCGCGCAGCACCGGAACTGGGCCGGTGCCCCGCGTGGGCCGCTGGAACGTCATTTCCCCAGGATTACACAGCAGGCGCGCGGGCAGCCCTTGGCGCGCCCGAAAGCACCCCCGCACGCAGCGACGACGGTCACGACGACGTCGCGGGTAGTAAGGTCTGTGCAACGAGCCGCGCGGCCGGTCGCCCGGTTGCCGACAAATCAGATGAGGACTCGATGAGCGAACTCGCCAAGGAAGCGCCACGGCGTGCCGTCAAACCGGCCGACCGGGGTCGGCCGGCAGACGGCATCGCACCCGCGAACCGGCGCGGCAACCGGTTGCCCCGGGATGAGCGTCGTGGCCAATTGCTCATCGTCGCCAGCGATGTCTTTGTCGACCGCGGCTTCCACGCGGCCGGCATGGACGAGATCGCCGACCGGGCCGGAGTCAGCAAACCCGTTCTGTATCAACATTTTTCGAGCAAACTTGAGCTGTACCTGGCCGTGCTCGCCCGGCATGTCGAGAACCTGGTCTCGGGCGTGCAGCAGGCGTTGTGTACCACCACCGACAACCGGCAGCGGCTGCACGAGGCGGTGCAGGCGTTCTTCGACTTCATCGAGCACGACAGCCAGGGTTATCGGCTGATCTTCGAGAACGACTACGTCACCGAACCGGAGGTGGCCGCGCAGGTGCGGGTCGCCACCGAATCGTGCATCGACGCGGTGTTCGACTTGATCAGCGCCGATTCCGGGCTGGACCCGCACCGCGCCCGGATGATCGCGGTGGGCCTGGTCGGCATCAGCGTCGACTGCGCCAGATACTGGCTCGACTCGGACCGTCCGATCTCCAAGTCGGACGCCGTCGAGGGCACCGTTCAGTTCGCCTGGGGCGGACTGTCACACGTGCCGCTCACTCGCCCTTAGCGGCCTTGCCGGTGAGCTTGGCGACCTCGGCGCCGATCCCGAAACCGACTCGGCGCGAGTCGGCGACCCCGATCTCGACGTAGGCGATCCTGGTGCTGTGGATCAGGTAGCGACGGCCCCGCTCGTCGCTCAGCCTCAACAGACCCGATCCGTCACCCAGTGCGGCACTGACGAGTTCCTCGACTTCGGCCGGTGTCTGCGCACTGGACAGGACCAGCTCTCGCGGACTGTCCGTAATACCGATCTTGACCTCCACGGTCACCCCTTCCGTTGGCAGTGCAGTCGCAGACTCATCAGCAGGCTAGTGGACGCGGCTGAGCGCGCATCCCGGACCGCCCGCCCCGCACGGTTCGCGGTCAGCGAAATCGTGTCGCGCGCAGGTAACGATTCGCTTCCAGGTCATCACGCACCGCCGCGCGACACCCCGGTCCGGCTTTTCACATACGTAACGTCGGCACCATGGGTACCACACTGTCCCATCTCGGCGACGAGGTTCGCGACTACGACTACCCCGACGACGAGAGCTACGGCACCGACGAAGCCGACTTCTACCTCGATGACGGCGACGACGACTCCCGCTGGACCGGCTGGCCGGCCGATTCCCGATTGCGCCCCGCCACGGCAGTTCTCGGCGCCGTGGTGGCCCTGGGCGCCATCGCGACCGCCGTCATCATCAACAGCGGCGACAGCGCGTCAACCAAGGCCACGGTGGGGGCGCCGGCTCCCCGCACGATGACCTCCGCGGCCGTCGCGACGACGAGCGCCCCGCCCCGCGCGTCTCACACCACGACCCCGCTGCCGCCGGAGACGTTCACCACCGTGACCACCCCGAGCGCCGCGCCCAGCGTCGCGCCGACGGCGACACCCACCGCGGCGCCGCCCGCGTACCCCACCGCCTTGCCGCCGGCGGCCGCGCTGAACCCGCGCACGGTGTTCTACAACGTCACCGGGACGAAGCAGCTGCTGGACCTGGTGAACGTCGTTTACACCGACGCCCGGGGCTACCCGCAAACCGAATTCAACGTGGCGCTGCCGTGGTCGAAGGTGATCGTCCTGAATCCCGGCGTCCAGACCGAATCGGTCGTCGCGACCAGCTTCTACGGCCGGCTCAACTGCTCGATCACCAACGCCGCCGGCCAACCGGTGGTCGCGTCGGCCAACAACGGGAACCTGGCAACCTGCACCCGCTGACGGTCAGCTCAGGCCGAGTTCGTGCATCCGCCGGTCGTGGGTCTGCTGCAGGCGGTCGAAGAACGCGTTGAGCTGGCCCAGACCGCCGGCGCCCGAGACCACCAGGTCCACCAACTCGTCGTGGTCGGCGAGCACGTACTGGCTCTGCGTGATCGCTTCGCCGAACAGCCGCCGCGCCCATAGCGCCAACCGGCTGCGTTGCCTACCGCTGGCGGTCACCGCGGCGCGCACCTCACCGACGACGAACTGGGAGTGCCCGGTTTCCGACAGGGCCGCCCGCACCACGTCGGCCACCTCGTCGGGCAGCCCATCGGCGATCTCCAGATACAAGTCGGCGGCCAGCGCGTCACCGACATACGTCTTCACCAACGCTTCCAGCCACGTGCTCGGCATCGTCAGCCGGTGGTAATTCTCCAGCACGGACACGTACTTCGACATCGCCGACACCACGTCGACGCCACGACGTTCCAGGGCGTCGCGCAGCAGCTCGTAGTGCTGCATCTCGGCGGCCGCCATGCTCGCCATCGAGATGCGTCCACGCAGGTCAGGGGCCATCCGCGCCTCGTCGGTCAGCCGGTAGAACGCGGCGATCTCGCCGTAAGCCAGCACCGCGAACAACTCGTTGACGCCCGGGTGATCGGCCGACAGTCGGGGGGCTGGCGAATCGTCCACCTGATGGGCGGAGGTGGGCTGGGTCATGGCAACACTCTAGTCGCCGGGCTTAGCGCTAAATGGGAGCCAGCTGTCGACCAGCTATCATGCATATAGATAGCGGCTGTATTTCTTCCCGTTTGTCTACCAGCCGCTATCTGGGAAATGTGCGTGCACAGCTGGCCCACCCGGGCCTGAGCCCCGCCCGAACTGGCCGGGGGCTCGCGATTCGGCGACGTATTCGGAGTCGGACCTGGTGCGCGCGTGACCGCAACAGAGAAGCACCGACCCATACCGATATGTCACCGAAAGGCACTTCACCCACGTATGACCACACTGACGAAGACAACTGAACTGACCTTTGCCGAACTCGGCGTTCGCGACGAAATCGTCCGCGCCCTCGCCGAACAGGGCATCGAACATCCCTTTGCCATCCAAGAACTGACCCTGCCGCTGGCGCTCGCCGGCGACGACGTGATCGGCCAGGCCCGCACCGGCATGGGCAAGACCCTCGGCTTCGGGGTGCCGCTGCTGCAGCGCATCACGGCCGGCACCGGCGCGCGGCCGCTCAACGGCACCCCGCGCGCCCTGATCGTGGTGCCCACCCGGGAGCTGTGCCTGCAGGTCACCGAGGATCTGGCCATCGCGGCCCGGTATCTGACCGCCGAGGACGGCCGACGACTGTCCGTCGTCTCCATCTACGGCGGGCGGGCCTACGAACCGCAGATCGACGCGTTGCGCGCCGGCGCCGACGTGGTGGTGGGCACCCCGGGCCGACTGCTCGACCTGTCCCAGCAGGGCCACCTGCAGCTGGGCGGGCTGTCGATGCTGGTCCTCGACGAGGCCGACGAGATGCTGGACCTGGGCTTTTTGCCCGACATCGAGCGCATCCTGCGCCAGATCCCCGAAGAGCGGCAGTCGATGCTGTTCTCGGCCACCATGCCGGGGCCCATCATCACGCTGGCCCGCACCTTCATGAACCAGCCCACCCACATCCGCGCGGAAGCCCCGCACTCGGCCGCCACGCACGACACCACCGAGCAGTTCGTCTACCGCGCCCACGCGCTGGACAAGGTGGAGCTGGTCAGCCGGATCCTGCAGGCCGACGGCCGCGGCGCCACGATGATCTTCACCCGCACCAAGCGCACCGCGCAGAAGGTCGCCGACGACCTGGCCGAACGCGGCTTCAAGGTCGGGGCCGTGCACGGCGACCTGAATCAGGCCGCCCGTGAGAAGGCGCTCAAGGCGTTCCGCACCGGGGAGATCGACGTGCTGGTCGCCACCGACGTGGCCGCCCGCGGCATCGACATCGACGACGTCACCCACGTCATCAACTACCAGATCCCCGAGGACGAGCAGGCCTACGTGCACCGGATCGGTCGCACCGGGCGCGCCGGCAAGACCGGGGTCGCGGTCACGTTGGTGGACTGGGACGAGCTGGTCCGCTGGTCGACGATCGACAAGGCGCTGGGCCTGGACTCCCCCGACCCGGCCGAGACCTACTCCAATTCGCCGCACCTGTACGACGAGTTGGGGATCCCTGCCGGGGCGGGCGGCACGGTCGGTGCGGCGCGCAAGTCACCGGCCAAGCGGCGCGACGCCGAACGCGAAACGAGCACGGCGAAGTCCGGGCGCACGCGCTCCGGCGCGCGGCGGCGCACCCGTGGCGGCCAACCCGTCACCGGGCACCCGAACGGCAATGCGGCGGGCGGCAGCGGCAACGGTGAAGCCGCCGCGGAGACGCCGTCCGGCTCCCCGCCGGGTAACGCCCAGACCGCCCGGCGCCGCCGGCGCCGCCGCAAGCCGAGTGACGCCACCGCGAACGCGAACTGAGCTCCGCGCCGGCGCATGGTCAGACCGGAGCGCCGGACCAGGGGCGATATCCTGGCCGCCGTGGCGATCGCGGTCGTCGTGGCCGCCGCCGCGTCGCTGATCTGGTGGACCAGCGACGCCCGCGCCACCCAGAGCCGGCCGGCGGCCGTACCGGCACCCAACCCGACTCCGGCCCGCCAAGTGCCGACGACCCTGACTCAGCTGTGGACGGCCGCCAGCCCCATCACCACCGCCCCCGTGGCGGTCGGCGGGACGGTCGCCACCGGTGAGGGCCGCCGGGTCGACGGGCGCGACCCCGGCACCGGCGAGTCCCGCTGGAGCTATGCCCGCGACAGCGACCTGTGCGGGGTCTCCTGGCTGTACCACTACGCCGTCGCGGTTTACCGGGACGACCGCGGCTGCGGGCAAGTGAGCACCCTTGACGGCTCCACCGGCCGGCGCGGTCCCGCCCGCAGTGGCTACGCCGATCCGCACGTCCAGCTCTCCTCCGACGGCATGACGGTGTTGTCGGTGGGCGAGACCCGGCTGGAGCTGTGGCGCTCGGACATGGTCCGGATGCTGGCCTACGGCGAGACGGACGCCCGGGTGAAACCGCCGGCTCGGGGGCTGCATTCCGGATGCACGCTGGTGTCGGCGGCGGCCAGCTCGTCGGCGGTGTCGGTGTTGGAAAGCTGCGTGAATCAGCCGGACCTGCGGCTGGTGCTGTTGCGCCCGGGCAAAGAAGACGACGAACCCCAGCAACAGGTGGTGCAGGAACCGGGGATCAAGCCGGATTCGGGCGCCCGCGTGCTGACCGTCTGGGACAACAACACCGCCGTGTATCTGCCGTCACCCCGGCCCCGGGTCGAGGTGGTCGACGAAACCGGCACCACGGTGTCGAGCACGCTGCTGCCCGGCCCACCGTCGCGCTCGGCGGCGGTCTCCCGCACGGGCAGCCTGGTGACGTGGTGGACCGGCGACTCGCTGATGGTCTTCGAGGCCGGCAATCTGACTTTGCGCTACACCATCGCCGCGGGCGACACGGCGGCCCCGTTGGGACCGGGCGTGATGATGGCGGGGCGGCTGCTGGTGCCGGTCACCGACGCCATCGGCGTCTACGACCCGATCACCGGCGCCAACGAGCGCTACATCCCGGTGCACCGGGCGCCGAGCGGTTCCGCCGTGGTCCCGGCCGTCTCGGGGTCGCGGGTACTCGAGCAGCGCGGCGATCAGGTCGTGGCGCTGGGGTAGTACGGCTAGACCTCGACCGTGAAGGTCGGCAGCGCTTTGCCGGTTCTCCAGTGCTTGAGCAGCGCGCGCGCCAATTCGCCGTAGGCCGCGGCGCCCTTGTTCTTGCGTCCGGCCATCACCGACGAACCCGACGCGCTGGCCTCGGCGAACCGCACCGTGCGCGGAATCGGCGGGGCCAGCACCGGCAAGTTGTACCGGTCGGCGACGTCGAGCAGCACGTCGCGGGTGTGGGTGGTGCGCGAGTCGTACAGCGTCGGCAACGCGCCGAGAAGCCGCAGCTCCGGATTGGTGATCTGCTGGACATCGGTGACCGTGCGCAATAACTGGCCGACGCCGCGGTGCGCGAGCGTCTCGCACTGCAGCGGCACGATGACCTCGTCGGCGGCCGTCAGCCCGTTGAGGGTGAGCACACCCAGCGACGGCGGGCAGTCGATGATGACCACATCGAACTGGCCGGACAGCTTGGCCAGTGCGCGTTTGAGCGCGTATTCGCGACCGGCCCGCATCAGCAGCATCGCCTCGGCGCCGGCCAGGTCGATGTTGGCCGGCAGCAGCGTCATGCCCTCCATCGTTTCGACCAGGGCCGCGTTGGGCTCGACCTCGCCGAGCAACACCTCGTGCACGGACACGGGGAGTTTGTCGGGATCCTGGCCGAGGGAGAAGGTCAAGCACCCCTGCGGATCGAGGTCGACGAGCAGCACTTGCTGCCCCTCCTCCACCATCGCCGCCCCCAGCGAGGCAACCGTCGTCGTCTTGGCTACGCCGCCCTTCTGGTTGGCCACCGCCAATATCCGAGTTTTGGTCACAACGCCATCCTGGCATGTTCGCCAGCCGAATGCGCCGTGCGACCGGCACATCACCTGTCCGGCAGAATTGGGCGGCATGGGCGTGCACAACCACCGACTGGTCCTTCTCCGCCACGGCGAAACCGCGTGGTCCAAATCCGGCCAGCACACTAGCCGGACCGATCTCGACCTCACCGACAACGGCCGGCTCCAGGCCGAGCTCGCCGGGCGGGTCCTGCGCGAACTGGATCTCGCCGACCCGCTGGTGATCAGCAGCCCGCGGCAACGGGCCATGACCACGGCCAAGTTGGCGGGGCTCGCGATCGACGAGGTGTCTCCCCTGCTCGCCGAATGGGATTACGGCTCCTACGAAGGGTTGACGACCCCGCAGATCCGGGAATCGGTTCCCGATTGGCTGGTCTGGACGCACGGCTGCCCCGACGGCGAAACCGTGGCGCAGGTCAGCGACCGCGCCGATCGGGCCGTCGCATTCGCGCTGGAGCAGATGGCCTCACGCGACGTGGTGTTCGTGGGGCATAGCCACTTTTCCCGCTCGGTGATCACCCGCTGGGTCGAGCTGCCGCTCGTCGAGGGCAGCCGCTTCTGGATGGTCGCCGGCTCGGTCGCGGTGTGCGGGTTCGAGCATGGCGTGCGACAGCTCGCCGCGCTCGGGTTGACCGGCCGCCCGCAGGCGCTCGCACACGGGTGAGTACGTTCAGCGAACCGCCGTTCGCGCTGTGCGGACCGAAAAGGACTCTGGTTGCCGACCGGGTGCGGCGACGCTACTGCGACCTGCCGGCCGCGCAAGCCGCCCTGCGCTCCGGGTCGGCGCCAATAGTGTTGGGCGCGTTGCCGTTTGACGTGGAAAGGCCGGCGGCGCTGTTGGTGCCGGACGCCGTGCACGTTACCGACGGGCCGCCCAACTGGCCGACCGGCCCGCTGCCGCCGGTGCACGTCGCCGCCGCTGTCCCGCCACCGGCCGACTACCGTGACCGGGTCCAGCGGGCCTGCGTTGCGCTCGCCGCCGCCGACAACCCGCTGCGCAAGGTGGTGCTGGCGCGCGCGTTGCGGCTGGTGGCCGACGCTCCATTGGACGCCCGTGCCATCCTGCGCCGGCTCATCGCCGCGGACCCGACCGCCTACGGCTACCTCGTCGACCTGACCGCCGCCGGCGACGACTACGCAGGCGTGGCGCTGGTGGGCGCCAGCCCGGAGCTTCTGGTGGAACGCCGCGGCGACCGCGTCGTGTGCCGGCCGTTCGCCGGGTCGGCCCCGCGCGCGGCCGAGCCGGACGCCGACGCCGCCAACGGCGCGAGACTGGCGGTTTCGGCCAAGAACCGGCACGAGCATCAGCTCGTCATCGAGACCATTCGGGCCGCCCTGGAGCCGCTGTGCGACGAGCTGGCCATCGCCCCCGAGCCAGAATTGAGCCGCACCGCGGCCGTGTGGCATCTGTGCACACCGATCAGCGGTCTGCTGCGCGAGAAATCCACCACCGCACTCGATTTGGCGTTGGCGCTGCATCCCACTCCGGCGGTGGGAGGGGTGCCGACCAAGGCGGCGACGGAGTTCATCGCCGAGCTGGAGGGTGACCGCGGCTTCTATGCCGGGGCGGTGGGCTGGTGCGACGCCCGCGGCGACGGCCAATGGGTGGTGTCCATCCGGTGTGCACAGCTGTCGGCCGACCGCCGCAGCGCGCTCGCGCGCGCCGGCGGCGGCATCGTCGCCGAATCCGACCCCGACGAGGAAGTCGCCGAAACCACAACGAAATTCGCCACCATACTCAATGCGCTGGAAGTCGGGCAATGACCGGAAACATCCGCCGCGCCCGGCCGCACGACGCCGCCGCGATCACCGACATGATCCACGCGCTGGCCGCATTCGAGCACGCCGCCGATCAATGCACGGTCACCGAAACTCAAATCCGGCGCGCGCTTTTCGGCGATCCCCCGGCCGTGCACGGACACGTCGCGGAAGTGCAGGGCGAGATCGCCGCGATGGCGCTGTGGTTCGTCAACTTCTCCACGTGGGACGGTGTGGCCGGGATCTACCTCGAAGACTTGTTCGTGCGGCCCACGTTTCGCCGCCGCGGCCTGGCTCGCGCGCTGCTGACAACGCTGGCGGGCGAGTGCCTCGACAAGGGCTACACGCGGTTGTCCTGGGCGGTGCTGAACTGGAATGCCGACGCCATCGCGCTGTACGACCTGATCGGCGGGACGCCGCAGCGCGAGTGGACCACCTACCGGCTGTCCGGCCCGGAGTTGGCCGAGCTGGCGGCATCGCCGTGATCGCCGCCGGCGGCCCAGCGCACCGCCGCGGGACTGAAGAGCAGTCCCAGCGCGGTCAGCGCCACGACGCCCGCGGGAATCCCGAACGCCGGCCGGTCCGACCCCGCCGCGAGGTACCACGCCACGGGCAGCAGCAGCAGTTGGGTGATCACGGCCAGCCCGCGGCCCCATCGCTTGCCGACCATCAGCGCGCGTCCGGCCGCGAGCACCACACCGCCGACGAGGACGAACCACACCGCCGTACCCAGGCCGTTGACCACCCGTTGGTCGGCCCCGGCGATCCCCCGCACCACCAGCACCGCGGCCACCACCAGCGCCGCCGCCCCCTGCACCGCCACGATGAGGCCGGCGGCACGCACGGCGGCCGGGGCGGGCGGCAGCACGCCCCGGCGACGGAAGACTGTCACCAGCGTCAGCGTAGTCACGCCGACCGGCTCCACATCAGGCCCTGACGACACCGCTCGGCCCAATGGCCGCGCTTCTCCTCAGGCCGCTCCCCGGCCCGCATCGTCGCACGGCCTAGGCTCGGGGCTCATGCGCGCCATGCTGATCGTGAACCCCACCGCCACCTCCACCACCCCGGCCGGTCGCGATCTGCTGGCGCACGCGCTCAAGAGCCGCCTGCAGCTGACCGTCGAGCACACCAACCACCGTGGGCACGGCACCGAACTTGCGCAAAAAGCGGCCGCGGACGGCGTCGACCTGGTCGTCGTGCACGGCGGCGACGGCACGGTGAGCGGGGTGGTCAATGGTTTGCTCGGCCGCCCCGGTTCGACCGTGGACGTCCCGGTGCCGGCGGTCGCCGTGGTGCCCGGCGGTTCGGCGAATGTGTTGGCGCGATCGCTGGGCATCTCCCGCGACCCGGTCGCGGCCACCAACCAGCTCATCCAATTGCTCGACGATTACCGCCGTCACCACACCTGGCGGCGCATCGGGCTGATCGACTGTGGCGAGCGATGGGCCGTGTTCAACACCGGAATGGGCGTCGACGCCGAGGTGGTGGCCGCGGTCGAGGCCGAACGCGACAAGGGCGGCAAGGTCACGGCGTGGCGCTATATCCGTGCCGCGGTGCCCGCCGTGTGGGGCTACACGCGCCGCGAACCGATGCTGCGGCTCGAACTTCCCGGCCGCGAACCGATCTCGGGAGTGAGCTTCGTGTTCGTGTCGAACTCGAGCCCGTGGACTTTCGCGAACGACCGCCCGGTCTGGACCAACCCCGGCTGCAGCTTCGAGTCGGGGCTGGGCGTGTTCGCCCCCACCGGCCTGAAGACGATCCCGACCCTGCGGATCGTGCGGCAGATGTTCGCGAAACAGCCCAAGTTTGCCTTCGAGCACCTCATCACCGACGACGACGTGCCCTGCCTGCGGGTCACCTCGGCCGGGGGCCCGGTCGCCTGCCAGTTCGACGGCGACTACCTGGGCGTGCGCGAGGCCATGACGTTCAGGGCGGTCCCGGACGCGCTGGCGGTGGTCGCCCCGCCCCACAAAAACGCCACCGACCTGCGGTAACGGGTAGCCGAAGCGCCGGCCGGCGAGGTTTTCCGGTGGGAAGTAGCCCGCCAGTGTAGTACAACGGAGTTAGGACCCGGCTACGAGATGGTCAAAGTGAGATAGCCCACGAGGTAACTCAGCACTATTGACATCTGTTGAGCCTGTGAAACGATCAAAAGGTTGCATGCAGAGAAATTCATGTAGGGGTGCGGACCCTTTTCTTGTGCACGCGTTAATAGCCGAAGAAAAATGGCCGTGCGCCTTGCTGCGCACTCAGTGAGGAGTAACAACGTATGGATTGGCGCCACAAGGCGGTCTGTCGCGACGAAGACCCGGAGCTGTTCTTCCCGGTAGGGAACAGCGGCCCGGCGCTGGCACAGATCGCTGACGCGAAACTGGTCTGCAATCGGTGCTCGGTGACCACGGAGTGCCTCTCCTGGGCCCTGAACACCGGCCAGGACTCGGGCGTCTGGGGGGGCATGAGCGAAGACGAGCGACGCGCACTGAAGCGTCGCAACGCCCGGACGAAGGCCCGCAGCGGAGTCTGACGCAGTCTGCAACAGTGCGGCCCCGACAATTGTCGGGGCCGCACTGTTGTGCTGCTTCACAGCATCAATCGGGGCCGTCGGCCGATCGGTACCCGCAGCACCACGTCGGTGCCGCGGGACCGGGCCTGACGCATGCCCAGCGTGCCGTCGAGTTCCGCCGACACCAGGGTGCGCACAATCTGCAGGCCCAGGCTGTCGGACTTGTCCAGGCTGAATCCCTCCGGCAGCCCGCGCCCGTCGTCGTGCACGACGACGTCGAGCCAGCGCGCCGACCGCTCGGCGCGAATGGTCACCGACCCTTCCTCGGCCGCCGGATCGAACGCGTGCTCGATGGCGTTCTGGACCAGCTCGGTGATCACCATGATCAGGGCCGTCGCGCGGTCGGAGTCCAGCACGCCCAGGTCTCCGACCCGGTTGATCCGGATCGGCCGGTCCACCGACGCCACGTCGTTCATGATCGGCAGGATCCGGTCGATCACCTCGTCCAGGTTCACCTGCTCGTCCACCGACATCGACAGCGCGTCGTGCACCAAAGCGATCGACGACACCCGGCGCACCGACTCGATCAGGGCCTCCCGGCCTTCGGCGTTGACCGTCCGGCGGGCCTGCAGCCGCAGCAGCGCCGCCACGGTTTGCAGGTTGTTCTTCACCCGGTGGTGGATTTCCCGGATGGTGGCGTCCTTGGATATCAGCGCGCGGTCGCGGCGTTTGACCTCCGTGACGTCGCGGATCAGCACCGCGGCGCCGGTGCTGGCGCCGTGAACCACCAACGGCAGCGTCCGTAGCAGCACCGTGGCGCCCCCGGCGTCGACCTCCATCCGCATGCTTCTGCCGCCGGCCACCAAATCGCTCACGTGCTCGGCAACTTCCTGAGCCTCGAACGGGTCCGCGATCAGCGGACGGGTCACCTCGATGAGATGGTGGCCCTCCAACTCGGTCGTCAGGCCCATCCGGTGGTAGGCCGACAGCGCGTTGGGGCTGGCGTAGGCCACGACGCCGTCGACGTCGAGGCGGATGAAGCCGTCGCCCGCCCGGGGGGTGGAGCGTGACATGACCACGTCCCCCACGTCGGGAAACGCGCCCTCGGCCAGCATGTACACGAGGTCCCTGGCGCACTCCCGGTATGCGGTCTCCAGCTGACCGGACGCGCGGTCGGCCGCCCCGGCGGTTTGGTGCTGGGTCAGCACCGCCACCACCTGCTCGCCGTACCGTACCGGGGACGCCCCGATGCGCTGGCCCGGGAGCCACGAATTCTCTTGGCCGCCATCGTGATCCCACGTGGCGGTACCGGAGAAGAACGCCTCGGTGATCAGGGGCAGCCGATCGTCGGAAACGACGCTGCCCACCGCGTCGGTCTGCAGCACCGTGGGCGCGGTGTTCGGCCGGCACTGCGCCACACACACCAGCACGCCGTCGTCGCGGCGAACCCACATCAGGTAATCGGCGAACGACAGGTCGGCGAGCAGCTGCCATTCCCCGACCACGGCATGCAAATGGTCCACCGCATTACCGGGCAGCATGGTGTGTTCGGCAAGCAAGTCACCGAGAGTTGACATCAATTAACTCCCCGAGTCATCCCCGGCACCAGGTGGAATCGGTCCAACGATTAGCTGATCACCGCGATAAGGTCGCCCGCCTGAATGACATCGCCCACCGACACGCTGACCTTGCTGATGGTGCCGTCGACCTCGGCCAGGACGGGAATCTCCATCTTCATCGACTCCAGCAGCACCACGATGTCACCCTTGCCGATTTGGTCACCCTCGTTGACAACGACTTCGAGCACGCTGGCCACGATCTCGGCGCGCACATCCTCGGCCATCTTCACCCCACTCGTTTCGGCCATTCGTGCAGGCTGGCTGCTGGTCCATCAAGCTTCTTATCAGGCTCCTGTATATCGAACCACAGGACGGGCCGGGACCGCGGTGCACGGGGCCGACCATGCCCGAACCACAGCCCGTGAGAGACTGGACGGCAACGTGGCCGGTGCCGAGCGCCCGGTTTGACGAGCAATCAATGGAGGTTTTCCACCATGGCCAAACGTGGCCGAAAGAAGCGCGACCGCAAGTACAGCAAGGCCAACCACGGCAAGCGGCCCAACTCGTAGCGGGCCGCTACTGCGTGCGCCGGATGATGGTGGTCCGCCGGATTTCCAGCCGGAGCCGCTCGCGTAGGCCCTCGGGGGCCTTGTCGCCTTTGCATTTGGTGGCGATCAACGCCTTGATCCGCTCTTCGAGCCCGTAATGCTTGAGGCACCCGGGGCAGTCCTCGAGGTGCCGGCGCAGCTTCTCCCGGGACTCCGGCGTGCATTCGCCATCGAGCAGGGTCCATACCTCGGCGATCACTTCCGCGCAGCCAACCCCACCGTGGGAATCGCTGTCGTCGGCGCGCGGGTCGGCCGGGCTGGAAGACGCGCTCAATGAGCGCCGCTCTCCCCCGCTAGCGGGTGGGGTCCCCGCAGAGCTGGGGAGTGCCCCCACCACATCGCTTCGTCCCCCGCAAGCGGGCGGTACCCCCACTGCATCGTCGCCGGCGCGGCTCATGACGACACCTCCTCGTGCGCCTGTTGACCGCGGGTAAAACCCCGCTCCTTGGCCACGTCGGCCAAAAGCCCACGCAGCTGGCGTCTGCCGCGGTGCAGCCGTGACATTACCGTCCCGATGGGCGTGTCCATGATCTCGGCGATCTCCTTGTACGGGAAACCCTCGACATCGGCGTAGTAAACCGCCATCCGGAACTCCTCCGGCAATGCTTGCAGCGCCTCTTTGATCTCATTGTCGGGCAGCGACTCGAGCGCCTCGACCTCGGCCGAGCGCAGCCCGGTGGACGAGTGCTCGGCGTTGGACGCCAGCTGCCAGTCGGTGATCTCCTCGGTCGGATACTCCGCCGGCTGGCGCTGCTTCTTGCGGTAGCTGTTGATGTAGGTGTTGGTGAGGATGCGGTACAGCCACGCCTTGAGGTTGGTGCCGGCCCGGAACGAGCGGAATCCCACGTAGGCCTTCACCATCGTCTCTTGCAGCAGGTCTTCCGCGTCGGCGGGGTTGCGCGTCATGCGCAGCGCACCGCCGTAAAGCTGGTCCAGCAGGGGGATCGCGTCGCGCTCGAAGCGCGCCGTCAGCTCCGCGTCCGTCTCCTCATGCGCCGCGGACTCGGGGCTCTCTGCTGCTGTGACGCCGTCCAGCCCATCGTCAGAATCGGCCATGTCGATTACCCCGGTCCCTTCTGCTGCGGTGTTACCGGGGAGCATCGAAAGCACCACCGGACTCGCACGGAAGCAAGCCAACTGCTCCTCCGCCAACAAGCTCGTCGCCGTTGACACCAGACTGCTCCTCCCAATCTAGAGGCTGCTACCGACAGTGTCCGCCCGGGTGCGTGGCGCCCGCATCAGAGACCGCCTCATTTAACAGCGGCGGCGACCCTGCTATTTCCACCGGCAAGGCCGGCGCGTCGGTACCCCACTCCGCCGGGCTCGGGCCGGGCGTTAATGTGACGCCATGTCCCACGCCACGTCCCTTGCGGGCAAGACCATGTTCATCTCCGGCGCCAGTCGCGGCATCGGCCTCGCGATCGCCAAACGGGCGGCGCAGGACGGCGCCAACATCGCCCTGATCGCCAAGACCGCCGAACCGCACCCGAAGCTGCCGGGCACGGTGTTCACCGCCGCCAAGGAGCTCGAAGAAGCCGGCGGGCAGGCCCTGCCGATCGTCGGCGACGTCCGCGATCCCGAGTCGGTCGAGTCCGCGGTGGCCAAGACCGTCGAGCAGTTCGGTGGCATCGACATCTGCGTCAACAACGCGTCGGCGATCAACCTGGGGTCCATCACCGAGGTGCCGATGAAGCGGTTCGACCTGATGAACGGCATCCAGGTGCGCGGCACCTATGCCGTCTCGCAGGCGTGCATCCCGCACCTGAAGGGCCGGGAGAACCCGCACATCCTGACGCTGTCGCCGCCGGTGCTGCTCGGCAAGGAGTGGCTGAAGCCGACCGCGTACATGATGGCCAAGTTCGGCATGACGCTGTGCGCGCTGGGCATCGCCGAGGAGATGCGCGAGGCGGGCATCGCGTCGAACACCTTGTGGCCGCGCACGCTGGTGGCCACCGCGGCGGTGCAGAACCTGCTGGGCGGTGACGAGGCGATGGGCCGGGCCCGCAAGCCCGAGGTGTATTCCGACGCGGCCTACGTCGTCCTCACCAAGCCGGCCCGCGAGTACACCGGCAATACCCTGCTGTGTGAGGACGTGCTGGTGGAATCCGGCGTCACCGATCTGTCGGTCTACGACTGCGTGCCCGGTGGCCAACTGGGCGTCGATTTCTGGGTGGACGGAGTCAACCCGCCGGGGTACACCGGGCGGTAGTTCCGGCCTGGTCTCGCGGCCGCCGGGCTTGCCGGCACGACGATCGTCGTGGTCCAGTGGCGCTATGCGCTTGAATCAGATCACGGTCGGGGCTACCGATCTGGCGCGATCGGAGCGGTTCTATCTGCTATTGGGGCTGAGATTGATCGTCAAGACGGACGACTACCTCCGTTTCGAGTGCCCCTCGGGGGAAGGCACTTTTTCTGTTGAGCACGTCGACGCTGTGCCGGCCGACGAAAAGGTCACGATTTACTTCGAAACCGGCGATCTCGATGACGAGTGCAAACGTCTGCAGGAGGCGACTGTCAAGTTCGATCACATGCCAGCCGACATGCCTTGGCTATGGCGAGAGGCCCGGCTACGTGATCCCGACGGTCACCACCTATGCCTGTTCGACGCTGGCGATAACCGCCGGAACCCGCCATGGCGGCTCAACGCCGGGCCTGAATAGCAATATCGTTCCCGGTTCCCGGTTTCCGAGAACGCACAGTCCACTCGACGCAGATGGCCAGCTACAGGTGAGGGGGACCTTTGCGCCCGGTCTTGGCGGGTGCGGCGGCCGGACCGGCGCGGTCACCGCGGATATCCGGGCGTAGGACCCTCCGGCATTCAGCGGCTTCAGGCCGCGCCGGGAGTCCCCGCGAGGTGCTTCGTGCGACCGCGAACCTGGAACGCCGAGACGACGTCCATGATGCCGATGACAATCAGCCAGCAGCCGGCGACCAGGGTCAGGACCGCGATCGAGTTGAGCGGGGAAATGATCATCACGCCGCCACCGATGATGACGATCAGGCCGGAGAACGCCTGCCAGCCGCGGCCGGGCATGTGGTCGAGCGACAGCGCCGCGGCGAGCAGTGTCATCCCGCGGAACACCCAGCTGATGCCGATCCACAACGCCAAGAGCGTGACCGCCTCGAATTTGTCGCGGAAGCAGAAGAAACCCAGCACCAACGACACGACGCCGGTCAGGAATGTCAGCACTCTCATTGCGGCACCGGTGTGGGTGCCGAAAGCGGCAAACACATATCCAATTCCGGAGACCACCAAGTAGATGCCGAACAGGACACCCGCCACGAACAATGTCTTGCCTGGCCAGGCCAGCACGATGACACCGAGTGCCACGGCCACCACACCGATGAGCAGAAGCAACTGCCACGCGCTGCGAGCAAGCTGCTGCAGTGGACCCTCAAAAACCGTCTGAGTGCTATTCGTCATGTGAATATCACCAACCAGAATCGACCTCAAAAAAATGTCCGCGGCGACACAATTTGGCATCGCGCGCGAGTGTCGCCCCCTTGATCTCGAGTTTCTCCGGGACGGGCTCGACGGCGCGGCGGCGGCCGACCGGTCGCGGATGTCCGGCTGGCTGACCGGCGAGGTAACGCCCTGGTGAAACCGGCCCCGGTTTCTCGCCGTGGCGTTACGCTCGCGCTCATGGAGATGAAGCGACGCGGCAAGACGATTGTCGCGGCCGGTGTGCTGGCTGTCGCGGGGTTGATGATCACCGGAGTGGGCATCGGCAACGCCGACACGATCCAGACCGAGGGCAGCTATCCGACCCGGGAGGCCTGTCAGGACGCCGGCCCGGGCGTGAAGGCGACGACGCCGGGAAACTGGACCAATTTCTGGTGCGTTCCGGACCGCACGGCCGCCGGCGCGTGGCGCCTGGTGCTCAGCAACTGAAGTCGCTTTAAAGCAGGGTGGCCTGCTCGGGCTCCGGACCGGCCGGCTCGAGCAGCTCCGGCCCGTTGTTGCGGACGTTGTTGACCAGCGTCGACACCTCGCGCATGCGAATGCCGTGCGCGTCGACCGGGCGGGCCAGCAGCTCTTCGTCCACCGGGGCGTCGGGGTCCAGCCAGCGGTCCCAGTCGCTTTCGGGCACCACCAAGGGCATCCGATCGTGGATCTGCGCGAGCTCGCCGGGCGCGTCGGTGGTGATGATCGTGCAACTCAACAGCGGTGAGCCCCCTTTGGCCGGTTTCCAGACGGACCACAGCCCCGCCATGAACAGCGGCTCGCCGTCGTCGCGGTACATGAAAAACGGCGTCTTGCGGGACTTCTTACCCGCGGCGGCGTCGGCATTGACGCGCCACTCGTAGTAGCCGTCCATCGGGATCAGGCACCGCTTGGACTTGGCGCTCGACCGGAAGGCGGGCGACGTGGTGACCTTGTCCGCGCGCGCGTTGATCAGCATCGGCCCCTTCGTCTCGGGCGCGCCGTCGGAACCGGCCTTCACCCAGGGCGGGACCAGACCCCACCGCATCAGCCGCACCCGCCGCGCCGGCTCGTCGTCGGGCTCGGCATGGCGGCTGACCACGGTCGCAATGGTCGAGGTGGGCGCCACGTTGTAGTTCGGGGCCGTCGCCGCGGCGCCGGCCGCCGTGGCCTCGTCGATCGCCTTGATCTTCTGCGCCAACAGGGCCGGATCGGTGGTCACCGCGAACCGTCCGCACATACCTCCCATGGTGGCAGAGCCACAGAGTCCTATTGGTGGCAGAACGCGGCGACACGCAATGATGGACCGGTGAGCATGTGGCCGGCCCCCCGCGCACCGCAACCGGTGGACGCGACGGTGACCGTTCCCGGTTCCAAGTCGCAAACCAATCGGGCGCTGGTGCTGGCCGCGCTGGCGGCCGCGCAGGGTCAAGGCGCCCCGACCATCAGCGGGGCGCTGCGCAGCCGGGACACCGACCTGATGATCGGGGCGCTGGGCGCCCTGGGCCTGCGCGTCGAGGGGACCGGCTCCGACCTGACCGTCGGCGGACGGATCGCGCCCGGCCCGGGCGCCCGCGTGGATTGCGGGCTGGCGGGCACGGTCCTGCGATTCGTTCCGCCGCTGGCGGCGCTGGCCGACGCGGTGGTGGAGTTCGACGGCGACGCGCAAGCCCGGGCCCGGCCGATCGCACCGCTGCTGGATGCCCTGCGGGGTCTGGGCGTGCGGATCGAGGGCACCGGTCTGCCGTTCCGGGTGCACGGCGGCGGATCGGTCGCCGGGGGCACCGTGGCCATCGACGCCTCGGCGTCGTCGCAGTTCGTCTCGGGGCTGCTGCTGTGCGCGGCGTCGTTCACCGACGGCCTGGCCGTACAGCACACCGGTCCGGCGCTGCCGTCGGCCCCGCACATCGCCATGACGGTGACCATGCTGCGGCAGGCCGGGGTCGACGTCGACGACTCGGTCCCCTACCGCTGGCAGGTGCGCGCCGGAAAGGTCGCGGCCCGGCACTGGGCGGTCGAACCGGACCTGACGAACGCCGTCCCGTTCCTGGCCGCGGCCGCGGTCAGCGGCGGGACCGTGCGGATCACCGGCTGGCCCGCGACCAGCGTGCAACCCGCCGACAACATCCTGGACGTGTTGAGCAAGTTGAATACCGTTGTCACCCAGACCGATTCGTTCCTCGAGGTGCGGGGGTCGGGAGATTACACCGGGTTCGACGTCGATCTGCGCGACGTCGGCGAGCTGACCCCGTCGGTGGCGGCGCTGGCCGCCCTGGCCAGCCCGGGATCGGTGTCGCGGCTGACCGGCATCGCCCATTTGCGGGGCCACGAAACCGACCGACTGGCCGCGCTGAGCGCCGAGATCAATCGGCTGGGCGGCGACTGCACCGAAACGCCCGACGGCCTGGTGATCACCGCCACGCCGCTGCGGCCCGGCGTCTGGCGCGCCTACGCCGACCACCGGATGGCGATGGCCGGCGCGATCGTCGGACTGCGGGTGGCCGGCGTCGAGGTGGACGACATCGGCGCCACCACCAAGACGCTCCCGGACTTTCCCCGGCTGTGGGCGCGCATGCTGGAAGAGACCGGCGGTTGAGGACCGGCGACTACGACGAGTCCGACGTCAAGGTCCGCTCCGGACGCGGTTCGCGACCGCGGACCAAGACCCGCCCCGAGCACGCCGACGCCGTGGCCGCCATGGTGGTCAGCGTCGACCGCGGACGGTGGGGGTGCGTGCTGGGCGGCGACCCCGCCCGCCGGGTCACCGCCATGCGGGCCCGCGAGCTGGGCCGCACCCCGATCGTCGTCGGTGACAACGTGGACGTGGTGGGCGATCTGTCCGGGCGGCCCGACACCCTGGCCCGGATCGTGCGGCGGGGAGAACGGCGAACGGTGTTGCGGCGCACCGCCGATGACACCGATCCCAGCGAGCGGGTGGTGGTCGCCAACGCCGACCAACTGCTGATCGTGGTGGCGCTGGCCGACCCGCCGCCGCGCACCGGCCTGGTCGACCGGACGCTGATCGCCGCCTACGCCGGCGGGCTGCACCCCATTCTGTGCCTGACCAAGACCGACCTTGCCGCGCCGGAGGCGTTCGCCGCACAGTTCGTCGACCTGGATCTGACGGTGGTGGTCGCGGGCCGCGACGACCCCTTGCTGGCGGTGGCGGACCTGCTCGCCGGCAAGATCACCGTGCTGCTGGGCCATTCCGGGGTCGGCAAGTCGACGCTGGTGAATCGCCTTGTCCCCGAGGCGGATCGGGCGGTCGGCGAGGTCACGGACATGGGCAGGGGACGGCATACCTCGACCCAGTCGGTGGCGCTTCCGCTGGCGGGTTCGGGCTGGGTGATCGACACCCCGGGCATCCGCTCGTTCGGGTTGGCCCACATCCAGCCCGACGACGTGCTGATGGCGTTTTCGGACCTGGCCGAGGCGATTGCCGACTGCCCGCGCGGCTGCGGACACATGGGCCCGCCGGCCGATCCCGAATGCGCGCTGGACGCCTTGTCCGGGCCGGCCGCCCGGCGCGTCGCCGCCGCGCGGCGGCTGCTGGCCGCGTTCAACCAGACTTAGCCAGTCGCATGCCCAGCTCGTCGGGGGGCACCAAATGCCCCTGGGTGCAACGAATCTGGACCTCGGCGTCGGCGCCGCAGCCCAGGTGCGTGAGCCGGAGCCGGTTGCGTCCCGGCAGGTGATGCCGACCCCACTCGAACAGCGCCCACACCACCGGCATGAACTCGACGCCGGCCTCGGTGAGCACATACTCGTCGCGACTGCGCTGCCCGGGCTCCCGGTAGGGCCGGCGCGTCAGCAGCCCCAGCTCCACCAGTTCGGCCAGCCGCGCCGAGGTGGCGGCCTTGGTAATGCCCACCCGGCGGGCGAAGTCGTCGAACCGGGTGGTGCCGTAGTAGGCCTCACGCATGATGAGCATCGCGGATTTGGTCCCGACCACCGCCATGGTCTTCTCGATGGCACACTCGCCAACCGCCGACCAGGCCTCGCGGTCGGCCAGCGGCCCCTGCAGCATTGTCACGAAGATCACCCTCCGATCTAGGTTGCTTTCAGCATACCTAGGTGTTATAGCTGGGTACAGAGTCTCATACTCAGCTCAAGGAGGAGCCATGAACCGCGACGCCGTCATCGTCGGAGCCGTCCGCACCCCCATCGGCAAGGGCAAATCCAGTGGCGCGCTGCACGACGTGCTGCCCGCCGACCTGCTGGCGCACAGCCTGCGCGAGCTGGTGGCGCGCACCGGCGTGGATCCGGCGCGGGTCGACGACGTCATCGCCGGTGCCGTCGCCCAGGTCGGCGACCAGGCGGTCAACATCGCCCGCAACGCGTTGCTGGGAGCCGGGTTCCCCGAGTCGGTTCCCGGCGTCACGATCGACCGGCAGTGCGGCAGCAGCCAGCAGGCCATCAGCTTCGCCGCCCAGGGCGTGCTTTCCGGCGCCTACGACCTCGTCGTCGCCGCTGGCGTCGAGTCGATGGGCCGCGTCCCGATGGGCACCTCGGTGCTGCCCGGCAGCAATCCCTTCGGCGAGGACATGACGCGGCGCTACCCCGACGGCCTGGTGCCGCAGGGCATCAGCGCCGAACTGATCGCCGCGAAGTGGGGCTTCTCGCGCAGCCAGCTCGACGAGTTCTCCGCCGGCAGCCACGACAAGGCGGCCCGCGCCACCAAGGACGGGTTGTTCGACAACGAGCTGATTCCGATCGCCGGGCTCGCCACCGACGAATTCATCCGGCCCGGCACGACGGTCGAGACGCTGGCCGGGTTGAAGCCCGCGTTCTACAGCGAGGCGATGAAAGCCCGCTTCCCTCAGATTAATTGGTCGATCACGGCCGGCAACTCGTCGCCGCTGTCCGACGGCAGCGCCGCCGTCCTGATCACCAGCAGCGACGTCGCCAAGGAGCTGGGCCTACGCCCGCTGGCCCGAATCCACACCACCACCGTGGTGGGCTCCGACCCGCTGTACATGTTGACCGGGGTCATTCCGGCGACCGAGAAGGTGTTGCGCCGCGCCGGGCTGACGCTGGCCGACATCGACCTGTTCGAGGTGAACGAGGCCTTTGCGCCGGTCGTGCTGGCCTGGGCGCACGACACCGGGGCCGACCTGGCCAGGACCAACGTCAACGGCGGCGCGATCGCGCTCGGCCACCCGCTGGGCGCCAGCGGCGCCCGCATCATGACCACGCTCGTCAACGCGCTGCACCAGCGCGGCGGACGCTACGGGCTGCAGACCATGTGTGAGGGCGGCGGCATGGCCAACGCCACCATCATCGAGCGTCTCGACTAGCGCGATGCCAGCAACCGAAACCCGTTTCGACGGTGTGCGGGTCTGCTACGACAGCGCCAAGAGCTACGACGCACTGCTCGCCGCATTGCTGGCCGACATCGGGGAGCGTCCGGTGCCGATCAACGACATCGCTACGGGGGCCGATGGCTGGCAGTCCTACCGGGAGCGGGTCGAATTTCACGTCGGCCCAAGCGGATTCATGCTGTTCGGCCTGGTCGACCACGGCGCCTGGATCACCAAGGCGGGCATCGACCGCAAGGCGTTGCGGGTGATCCTCGGCAACCCGTTGATCGCGGTCACGATGTTGCGCCACGATGTGACCGCGGGCCTGTTCGCCCCGGTCGAGCTGCTGCTCGCCGACGAGGGGGACGGCAGCAGCCTGACCTACGTCAAGCCGTCATCGCTGATGGTCGTCGAGCCGAACCCCGAACTACTCAGCGCCGCAGAGAAACTCGACGCCAAGCTGGCTGCGCTGGCCACCAAGGTGGCCAGCTAGGCCGTTGGCCGCGCCGAACGTGCACCCACGGCGAAAAATAGCCCGAGATTTCGCCCTGAGTACACGTTCGGTGGAAAACTCTAGGCGGCCAGGTCCGGCCGTTCGGATTGCTCGGCGGCCCGCTTGCGGCGCCGCCAGCCGCGCGCCGCGGCGATCGCGGACTTCAGCCCGCGCCGCCGGCCGGTCGCCGGATCGATGCCCGCGAAATCGGGCTCCAGGTCGGCGAACATCCGTTCGCTGCGGGTTTCCGGCGCATCGTCGGCGTCGTCGCGCAGGTAAGAGTTCGGCAGCGACAACTTGGCCAGGGTGCGCCAGGTCTTGGCATACTGCAACAGGAATGAGCCTGTGGTGTACGGCAAGTCGTACTTGTCGCACACCTCGCGCACCCGCACCGAGATCTCAGCGTATCGATTGCTCGGCAGATCGGGATAGAGGTGATGCTCGATCTGGTGGCACAGGTTCCCGCTCATGAACCGCAGCGCCGGCCCGGCCTCGAAATTGGCGCTGCCCAGCATCTGGCGCAGGTACCACTGGCCCTTCGTTTCGCCGATCATGTCGGTCTTGGTGAATTTCTCGGCGCCATCGGGGAAATGGCCGCAGAAGATGACGGCGTTGGCCCACACGTTGCGGATCACGTTGGCGAGCGCATTGGCCTTCAACGTGGATGTATAGGTGGCGCCGGGCGACAGCGCGGTCAGCGCCGGGAAGGCGACGTAGTCCTTCAAGACCTGCCGGCCGGCCTTGGCCAGGAACTCCTCAGTCCTTTGCCGGGCGTCGTCCTGGTCCATCCGCTTTTTGGCGATCTTGCCGAGCTCCACGTGCTGCAGGCCGACGCCCCATTCAAACAGGAGCGCGAGCAGGGTGTTGTACACCAGGTTGAAGGCGTTGAAGCGCTTCCAGCGCTGGTCGCGAGTGACGCGCAGCAATCCGTAGCCGACGTCGTCGTCCATCCCGAGAATGTTGGTGTACTTGTGGTGCACGAAGTTGTGGGTGTAGCGCCAGTGCTTGGACGACCCGCTCATGTCCCACTCCCACGTCGAGGAGTGGATCTCGGGGTCGTTCATCCAGTCCCACTGGCCGTGCATGACGTTGTGGCCGATCTCCATGTTCTCCACGATCTTGGCCACACCCAGGGTCACGGTCCCCGCCCACCAGGCCGAACGCCGCGAACTGGCGGCCAGCAGCAGCCGGCCGGCCACCTCCAGCGCGCGCTGCGCGGCGATGGTGCGACGGATGTAGCGCGCGTCCCGCGCGCCGCGAGAGTCTTCAATGTCCTGGCGGATGGCGTCGAGCTCAACGGCCAGGCTTTCGATGTCGGCGTCGGTCAGATGGGCGAATACGTCGACGTCAGTGATAGCCATCGTCTTGCCTCCCTACGGTCATGCAATCGGTGACTGACCTACGCTATCGTAACCTACGAATCCGTAGGTTACCTGTGAGTAGCCTTTAGATGTCGAGCGTGCAATCACCCGAGGCGGCCGACACACAGGTCTGTACCCGGGTGCCCGGATCGTGTTCGGCGCCGGTGCGCAGATCGCGGACGTGGCCTTCCACCAGGCTAACCACACACGACTGGCAGATGCCCATTCGGCAGCCGAAGGGCATCTGCACACCGGCGCCCTCGCCCGCGTCCATCAACGACGTCGCCGCATCCGCGGCAACGGTCCGCCCGCTCCGGGCGAAGGTGACCGTGCCGCCGGCTCCGGCGGGCGCGGCCTTGGCCACCGCGAAGCGCTCCAGGTGCAGCCGGTCCCGGACACCCGCCGACGACCAGACCTTCTCGGCCGCGGCGAGCATGCCCTCCGGCCCGCAGGCCCAGCTCTGGCGCTCGCGCCAGTCGGGCACCTCGTCGTCGAGCCGGGCAAGATCGAGCCGGCCCTGGGTGCGTGTCTCGCGCAGCTGTAGGCGGTAGCCGGGCTGGTCGGCCGCCAGCGCGGCCAGGTCGGCGCGAAACATCACCTCGGCTTCGGTGGGCGCCGAATGCAGGTGCATGATGTCGCCAATTTGGTTGCGGCGCAGCAGAGTTCGCAGCATCGACATCACCGGCGTGATCCCAGATCCAGCGGTGAGAAACAGGACCGACCGCGG
Source organism: uncultured Actinomycetota bacterium (assembly GCA_963800315.1). GTDB lineage: Bacteria > Actinomycetota > Actinomycetes > Mycobacteriales > Mycobacteriaceae > Mycobacterium. The sequence continues at coordinate 810,643 of CAWDAS010000009.1, read as the reverse complement.
CGCGGGGTCGGGCAGTACGAAGTTGCCTTGCGGCGCGGCCAGCCGGACGATGGTCCCGGGCCGCACGCCGGCCACCAGGTGGGTGGAGAGGAACCCTTCGGGCATCGCTTTCACCGTGATGGTCACGGTCTTGGCCGATCCGGACATGCCGACGGCCGGGCTCGACGTCAGCGAATACGACCGCCACCGCCAGCGCCCGTCCATCAGCAGCCCGATGCCCATGTACTGGCCCGGCTGGTAGTCGAAGTTGAAGCCCCAACCAGGCTTGATGACCAGCGTGGCGGAATCCTCCGTCTCGCGCCGCACGGCCAGGATGCGGCCCCGCAATTCCCGCGCCGACCACAGCGGATTGGCCAGGTGGAGATAGTCGTCGGGTAACAGCGGCGTGGTGATGCGCGCGGCGATCTTGCGCAGCGCGTGCCAGCCTGGATGCCGGTCCGCGCCGGCGACGACGGACCGCTTGGTGTCGACGACGTTGGCGCTGATCGGCGACGATGATTTGCTCATAGGAAGCTCCTGCTCACGTTGCGGCGTTTGGCTTCCGCTTAAAGGCTACGCTGCCGTAACCTACGGTACCGTACCCAGGCCGGCCCTGCTCAGAGCAGCTCCAGCAGGAACGCCAGCTCCTGATTGGCATACCAGGCCAGATCGTGGTCTTGCGCGTCACCCACGGTCAGCTCGGCATCCTCGTCCCCCAGATCGGCGGCATCGATGACCTCCAGCGCCTTCGTCACGTCCGCCTCGGCGCCGGCGTTGTCGACGTACGCGGCGACCACCCGGTCGAGCGGGACGGGCGCACCCAGCCGGACGACCGCATCGTCGAGATCGGGGCGCTGCGTGACGTCGTCGACCTCGGCGGCCAGCACCACGCGCCGGGGCGGCAGGGGTGCTGTGGCGCCCCCCGCGTCGGCCGCCAGCAGGCGCAGCGATGCCAGCGCCGCCTCACGCAAGGCCACCTCGGCCAGCTCGTCGTCGTCGCCCTCCGCGTATGCCTCGCGCAACGCCGGCGTCACCGCGAACGCGGTGCCGTTGACCGGCCACAACGAGCCGTCGTCGACGAGCTGCTGCAACATCGCCAAAGTGGCCGGGATGTAGACCTGGATGGCTCAATCCCCAATCAACGTGGCCGCGTAATCGTCGACATAGGTCGCCAGGTCGCGCGGCGGGCGTTGGTAACTCACGCTCGGCAGCGGAAGTTTCGGCAGTTTGACCTTGGGCCGTTCCACGTCGCGGTAGTCGATCGTGGACAGCAGGTGGGCCATCATGTTCAGCCGTGCGTGCTTCTTGATATCCGATTCGACGACGTACCACGGGCTGAACGAGGTGTCGGTGTGCACCATCATCTCGTCCTTGGCGCGCGAATAGTCTTCCCACCGGTACACCGATTGCAAATCCATTGTGGTCAGTTTCCATTGCCGGACGGGATCATTCAGCCGCGCCTTGAACCGGCGCAGCTGTTCGGCCTCGGAAACCGAAAACCAGTATTTACGCAGCAGAATCCCGTCATCGAGCAGCAACTGCTCGAAGATCGGCGTCTGCCGCAAAAACAGCACATATTCTTGCGGCGTACAAAATCCCATGACCTTCTCGACGCCGGCGCGGTTGTACCACGACCGGTCGAAGAGAACGATTTCACCCTTGGCGGGCAACTGCGCGATATAGCGCTGGTAGTACCACTGTCCACGATCCCGATCCGTCGGCGCGGGCAACGCCGCGATGCGGACCACCCGCGGATTCAGGTATTCGGTGATCCGTTTGATGGCGCCGCCCTTACCGGCTCCGTCCCGACCCTCGAAGATGACCACGACGCGGGCGCCGGAATGCCGCACCCACTCTTGCAGTTTGACGAATTCCGTTTGCAGCCGAAACAACTCGGCTTGGTAGACGGCGTCGGGAATCTTGCGTAGGGCCGGCGAATGCGATTTCTTATTCTTCGCCCTTACCGACTGGCCGTCGTTTGTCGCGGTGCTCACATCAAGGAATGATAGATCCACGCAGGAAATTTCACCTGCGACTACTACCGGGAAGCTTCCAACAGCTCCGCAAGCGCTTGGTTCAACAGGCCCGGTAACAAGTCGACATCGCTCATCGCCTCGCGGTCGGCGTTGATCCCGAAATACAGCATGCCGTTGTACGACGTCACGCTGACGGCCAGCGCCTGATTGTGGAGCAGCGGTGGCACGGCGTAGGTCTCCAGCAACTTGGTACCGGCGACGTACATCTGCGACTGGGCCCCCGGCGCGTTGGTGATCAACAGGTTGAAAGTCCGCTTGGAAAAACTGGGGAAGCTGGTGGCAACCCGGATCCCCATGGCGTGCAGGGTGGCTGGGGCAAATCCCGACAGCGTGACGATGGTCCTGGCGTCGACCAGGCGGGCGGCCGTCGGGTTCGACTCGGTGGCATGCGCGATCTGTGAGAGCCGCACCACCGCGTTCGGCTCCCCCACCGGCAGGTCAACCAGGAACGGCATCACCTGGCGAATCGTCTGACCGGGGCCGGTCGCGTCGAGCTGGTCATCGGCATAGACCCACAGCGGCGCCATCGCCCGCACCGTCGCGGTCGGTGACACCGCCTCGCCGCGCGACATCAGCCAGTTACCCAGCGCGCCGGCGATCACCGCCAGCACCACGTCGTTGACGTCGCAGTCATAGCGCGCACGCACGGCGCGGTAATCGGCGAGATTGCCCCGAGCGACCGTGAACCGCCGATGGCGCGAAACGGTGGCATTGAGCGGGCTGCTCGGCGCAGTGCCACGCGCCACGGTGCGCGCGAAGTCGATGATCCGGCGCCCGGCATCGAGGAACTCGCCCTGGCTCGTCACGGCCCCGGTGATCGCCGACCCGACCGCCTGCAGCTGGGTGCCCGGCCCCACCACCCAATCGCCGATGGCACCCAGCACCAACCGGGTGTTACCGGGATCGCGTTCCGGTACCCAGATGTCTTCGGGGAACGGCGGCGGCCGTCTGGTCCGATCGGCGATGACGTGATTGATCTCCAGCGCCGACATGCCGTTGATCAACGCCTGGTGCGACTTGGTGTAAAGGGCGACCCGGTTTTTGGCCAAACCCTCGACCAGGTACATCTCCCACAGCGGCCGCGACTTGTCCAGCGGCCGCGCGGCCAGCCGCGCGATCAGCCCGTGCAGCTGCTCGTCACTGCCCGGAGAGGGCAACGCCGCCCGCCGCACGTGATACGTGATGTCGAAGTCGTTGTCGTCGATCCACACGGGCCGGGCGCCCGGGACCCGCACTTCGCGGACTTTCTGCCGGTAGCGCGGTATCTGGGGCAGCCGCTGTTCGATGGTGGCGAGCAAGGTTTCGTAGCTCAACCCGGCGCGCGGACGGCGCAGGATGGACAGCGAGCCGACGTACATCGGGGTGGCGCTGTTCTCCAGCCGGTAGGAGGACGCGTCCGACGGGGACAGGCGGGTCACCATACGGCGCTGTCCTCCTTGTCAATTCGTCGCCCAATGCGCAGCGGGACCGATGTCTGGCTCACGGTAATCGTCCGACCACCGCACAGCTCGGCGCGGGTACGCGCGGGCGCGAGTTGTGCCATGATGACCACTGACTGACCACGTCTGCCACTCTCCAGCAGGCTCCGGCCCGACCGAAGGATTGGAGAGTGCGCGTTGAACATTAGTCCTGTCGCGAACGGATCCGGCGCATTCGCCGTCATACCCGTCGTCGACTACGAGCCGCCGACACGGGACGTGCCACGCAACGTCGCCGCGTGCCGTCAGTCATCGCAAGCGCCGAGGCGCCGCCACAGCGCGCACGCCCCGCGCCGGTCTTACGGCGGGCAACCCGGCCGGCAACCGACCGCCGAGCCGCGCAACGCCATGCCCGCCCAGTTGCACCAGGCGGCGGTGTTCGCCGACGCCGCACTGCGTCGCGTGCTGGAAGTCCTCGACCGCCGCCGCCCCGCCGCCCAGCTGCGTCCCATGCTGGCACCCAGCCTGGTCGACTCGGTGATCGCGGTCGGCCGGGCGGCCGCCGGGCACGGGGGCGCCGCGGTGCTGCGCCGCATGCGCCTGCAAGCCGCCGGACACCGCGACCCCCAGTCCGCGGCCGAGGTCTTCGGCTCCTATAGCCGCGGAGACCGGTTCCACGCGATCGCCTGTCGCGTGGAACAGGTGCCGTCTGGCGGCGGACACCGGTGGCTGGTGGTGGCCTTGCACATCGGCTGACCGCCGGCGCCGATCAATGCGCGGGCCCCGCGCCGGCCGCCACCGGGCCCCCCGTGTAACGAGCCAGCACCGGACCCACAATCGCCATGACGAAAACGTACGCGGTCGCCAGCGCCGCGACCGTGGGGATCGAGGCACCGGCCAATCCGATGATGATCAGGGAGAACTCGCCCCTGGCGATGAGCGCGGTGCCCGCGCGCAGCTGCCCTCGCCGCGCCACCCCGTCGCGCCGCGCGGCGAACATCCCGGTGGCCACCTTGGTTACGGCAGTCACCGCGGCCAGCGCCAGTGCCGTGGGAAGCACCGGAATCAGCTCGTGCGGGTCGACCAAAAAACCGATCGCCAGGAAGAAGATGGCGGCGAACAAATCACGCAACGGGCCGAGCACCTTGCGGGCCCGGTCCGCCGTTTCACCGGTGAGCGTGAGGCCGACCAGGAAAGCACCCACGGCGGCCGACGCGTGCAGGATCTCAGCCAGCGCCGCCACCATCAGGGTGACCCCCAGCACCCTCAGCAACAGTTGCTCGGAATCGGGATGTTCCACCAGCCGGCCGACATGGTGGCCCCAGCGGTACGAGGCGGCAAACGCCGCGACAAGAGCGACTACCGCGACCCCCATGCCTACGACGCCGCGCAGCCAGCCGCCGCCCGACGCCAGCACCGCGAACAGTGGCAGGTAGGCCGCCATGGCGAAGTCTTCGAGAACCAGCACCGACAGCACCGACGGCGTTTCCCGGTTACCGAGCCGGCGCAAGTCCCCCAACAGGCGCGCAATGACGCCCGACGAGGAGATGTACGTGACGCCGGCCAGGCCCAGGATGGCGACGCCGTCCAATCCCAGCAGCCAGCCAACGACCGCGCCGGGGGTGGCGTTGAGGACGATGTCGACAGCCGCGGACGGCAGGTGGTGTCGCAGGCTGCTGGCGAACTCGGCGACGGAAAACTCCAGACCCAGGGTCAGCAGCAGCAACACCACGCCGAGGGAGGCGGCCGGGGTGATGAAGTTGCCCGCGGCGGCCACCGGCCAGATGCCGCCCTTGCCCAGCGCCAGGCCCGCCAGCAGGTACACGGGGATGGGGGACAAAGCGAATCGGCGTGCGGCCCCGCCCAAGACGGCGAGCGTGGCCAGGAGGGCGCCGAGTTCGAACAGCAGCGCCCCCGAAACCTGCACCAGCTCAGCCCTTGTCGATGATCTGCTCGACGCCGGCGATGCCGTCTTGGGTGCCGATCACGATGAGGACGTCCTGGGCGTGCAGCACTTCGGCGGGGCCGGGCGACGCGAGCACCTCCTCGTTGCGCACGATGGCGACGATGGACGCCCCGGTCCGGGTGCGGGCGTGGGTGTCGCCCAGCGGATGGTCCACGAAGGGGCTGCCGGCGCGGATGTGCACCTGCCCGGTTTCGAGGCCGGGTATTTCCCGGGCCAGCTCGGTGAACCGCTCGGCGATCCGCGGCGCCCCCAGGATCTGGGCCACGGCTTCGGCCTCTTCGTCGCTGAGGTGCAGGACCGGCCGGGCCTCGTCGGGGTCCTCGCGGGCATAGACGACAACGTCGAAGTCGCCGCTGCGCCGCGCGATGATGCCAATCCGGTCGCCCTTGTGATCGGTGTATTCGTAGCGCAGGCCGACGCCCGGCAGTAACACCTCCTTGACATCCATACCGTTGATCCTTGCAGGTTGACCGTGGCTACCGTAGGCGGATGCAGGGAAACACGCTCAGCGTCGAGCGGGTGATCAAGGCACCGCCCGCCCAGATCTTCACGTTGCTGGCCGACGCCGGCAAACACGCCAGCTTCGACGGGTCGGAGTCGGTGAATCACGCCGGGAAGAAATCGGTTCCTTTGTCGATGGGCGCGCGGTTCGGGATGGCGATGCGGGGGCGCAAGGAGACGCTGTTCTTGCCCTACCGCACCACCAACACCGTCATCGAGTACGAGCCGGACCGCCGCATCGCCTGGCAGACCACCGCGCTGGGCGGCCTGCTCGGTGGGCGGATCTGGCGTTACGAGCTCAGCCCCGCCGCCGGTGGCACGCTGGTACGGGAAAGCTGGGACGTGTCGCAGGACAAGCAGAAGCGGATGATCACCCGCGGCTCGATACCCGAGCAGACCGAGAGGGGCATGGCCGCCACCCTGGAACGGATCGCCAAGCTACTCGAAAGTTAGTGCTGGCCCGCCATTCCGGTCTTCTGCCGGCGCGGCCGGCGCTTCAGGGGTACCAGCATCGACACATTCTCGCGGTAGTCATGGTATTCGTCTCCCAGTACTGCGACGAGGTCGTGTTCCTCCAAGCGCACCGCGATCAGGATGTAGCCCGTCATGGCCATCGAGAAGAGCAGGTGTCCGGCCGTCATGGTGGGCGCCGCCCAGAAGGCGATGAGGAAGCCGAGCATGAGCGGGTGGCGCACCAGCCGGTAGAGCCATCGGGCGTGAAAACCTATGTGGGTGTAGGGTTTTCCGCGCCAGGCAAGCCACACCTGGCGCAGGCCGAACAGGTCGAAATGGCTGACCATGAAGGTCGCGGCAAGTGTGATCGCCCAGCCGAGCCAGAACAGCGTCCACACCGTCAGGCGCACCGGCGGCTGCCGCACATCCCAGATGACGGCCGGCAACGTTCGCCACTGCCAGTAAAGCAGCACCAGCACGGCGCTCGACAGCACCACGTAGGTGCTGCGCTCTATCGACGGCGGCACCAGCCGCGTCCACCACGCCTTGAAGGCCGGCCGCGCCATGACGCTGTGCTGGACGCCGAACGCCGCGACCAACAACACGTCCACGAGCACCGCCTGGCCGATGGGCGCGGGGAGCCCGTGGTCGACGGTGCGCGGCACCCAGATGCCGCTCAAGAAACCAACGAGATACAAGAACGCCGCAAGAAACAGCAGGTACGCCGCGGCGCCATAACCGATCGTCAAGTAACGCTTCATGGGCCAAGTGTCCGCCGCGCAGGATCGTGGGCATATAGGTCGTTTGCCTCAACTTTGCCGGCCGGGCGCTAGTCAGGATTGACTATTCCGTTCCGCAGCGCAGCCGACGTGGCCGTGGCGGAGTCTCGATTTGGGGCAAACGCCTCATGCGGTCGAGCCAGCGGCGCACCCCGATCATGACCGCGATCCCGACCTGGTTGGCGCATGCCCCTCGCGCACGCCTGCGACTCCTTAAAGCCGTCGCCGTACAACCGGGCACGATCACCGACGTCGCACGACGCGTCACCTCAAAGCGCTACATCGGCCACGAGCGCCGGTTCCACAATTGATCAAGGTTCGACTTGACCGACTCGGCTCCCGATGGAAGCGCGACGTGCTCGACCGAGCTGTACACGCGCTCGATGCATGACCGTACCGCCGCACGTGCTCGCCGCACCCCCATGCCCCAAGATGCCGCTTCGGCAGTCAGGTCATCGACATTGATGTTGTCGATACTCGTCTTACCGTTGATCACATGACCTGTGCCCTTGAAGGCGGGATCCAGGTACATGACTGGGGCGGCATCATAGATCGGAGCCATCGACACGCTCCCATCGCGACCGATCATCACCGAATAATTTTTGGAGTGAGCGTCAGCGTTCCCAATCACGACGTTAAACGTCGCAGCCTTCAGCAACGCCAACCGAAACCCGTCGGGGTCCAGCGCCCTTGGTGCGGCCGCGCGCGCTATGCGTCGTAGCCTCGACCCCAAACGGGCTGCTTCGCTGGTGCTCTCGTACTTGGCCTGAGGATCGAGACCTAGCGCTTGACAGAAATCCTCCTGATGCAGCCGGTTGCCTTCAGGGCTTCGGTCATAGCGGACAACGACAATGGCCTCGCGCTCTTCGAACCGCTCTAAACGCGACTCCGCAGCATTTATGCCTGCCCCGCGCGCCACTCGTAACGCCCAGTCTTCCGTCTGAATGAGATGTTTCACGGCGCCGCCGAGTGGCTCGGGCTTGATGATATGCGTCGAGGCCGCGCCGGCTTCAGGCCAGCCCCAGCCGCCGTCGGGAAGAGCCACCAACAGCACTTTGTCCTGAATGCCGGCTAGCGATGCCTGTGGTGTGGCGCCCTTGGGCAGGTGATAGGTCGGCAGGTCCGCGATAAGACTGTCGACCTCCTGCTTGGTCAACCGGCGGACTTGGCCGGGACCGGGCTTTGCGCCGTCGGCGAGGATCTGGACAGCGCCGGCACATTCCGCACCTACCCGTTCCAATAGCGTCATCGTGTCGTTGACTGGTACGCCAGCCTCGGTGGCGATGTGACGGCGCAGGTTGCCCTCTGGCAGAAGACCTTCGATGAACGCCGACACCTGCAACACGCCGTTCCTGTCCTGGATGGGCTGTCGTGAGACGGGCAATGCCAAAGACAGGACTCGACTCCCCTCACCGAGGGTGTCGAGCGCCTCCTCGGTGAATTCCAAACGCAGGCGAAATCGGCGTGGCTCACTCAGCCTGGCGACGTGGATGCCGTACAACCAAACGTCAAGTGCCTTACGTGCCATCGATTACCGTCACTCGGGAAAACTTCGGCACTAGCGCGAGCGCGATGCCGCACTCCGACAGCGCGCGCAGCGCTATGTCGATGCTGACAGATTCCCCCCGCTCGAGACGGGAGATGGTCATACGAGTGACTCCGATACGATTAGCGAGCTCGTCCTGGTGAAAGCCTCTAGCCTGGCGCGCGCGCCGCACGTGTTCGCCGAGTTCGGCGGTGTCGTAGACGAGCGGGACAGGATGATACATATTTCGATCATACGACCGATCATGCTAAATGATCAATATTTCGATCACGAGATCGAAGTGTACAAATGATCGATATTTCGAGCATAGCGGACCGAATGCTCTGATGATCTAAATATTTAGCACCGTCGTCGGGCAGGTCCGGGAATGGTTGAGGTGTCGCTGACCAACATTGTGCAGGACTGTACCGGCCGCGGTCAGCGGGAGAAGGCGGCGCGTTGGTGGGTATCGTTCGCGCTGTGGGGACTAAGGCCGAACGCCAGGCCGCCAGGGAGGCCGTGGCCTGCTATCACGAGGCACGGTTGGGTGAACTCATCGACTACATTGCGAGTGCGATCGACGGTTACCGTGCCGGCGAGGTCGACGCCTACACAGTCGACGAGACGATCCACCACTATCACCGGGCAGCTCGGGAGCTGTGGAAATTCTGCTGGTCCGGTGGTGGAACACACATGGAGATGATCGCTCACGCCCTCGATCGGATGACAGCCGACGGTGAAACCATTAACTGGTGGGAACGGGTCTCGCCACGACAGCCGGACTGATCCCCCCAGGGACGCCGCCGCATCGATGACGTCGGGATTCGGTCGGGCTGCGGTGCGGTCGCCGTGGTCGAGCCTCTCGGCGATCCAGACCTTGATCCGTGGGGGTGCGCGCTTCGGTCATGCATAGATGATCCGTGCCCCGGCCGCCCCGGCGCACGAGGCGGCTGCCTCAAATCCGCGGCGGCTGGGCGCGACCTCTAGCGCCGCTTCACCGATTTGGGCGGCTTGGCGCCGCGACCCTGGCGCCGTGCGGCTTCCCGCCGCTCGCGCCGGCTGGCGCCGCCGGGGACACCGGCCGGCGTCTTGTCCGCGTCACCGCCGTTGCGCTGCACCTGCGCCGAACCGTCCTCCGACGGCCCGGAATAGGTCAGGGCGGGCGCCTCGTCGTCGATCCCCTTGGCGCGCAACATGCTTGGGGCCTCTTCCCGCACCGCTGTGGATGTGGCGGCGCCCTGTTCGTCGGCCGGTTCGGCACCGGCGGAAGACGTCCCCAATTCCGCCAGCCCTTCCGGCGTTTCCATCGGGGCGACCTGTGGGGCGGGCACCGCCTCGACGGTGACATTGAACAAGAAGCCGACCGACTCCTCTTTCATGCCGTCGAGCATGGCCATGAACATGTCGTAGCCCTCGCGCTGGTATTCCACCAGCGGGTCGCGCTGCGCCATCGCGCGCAGCCCGATGCCCTCCTTGAGGTAGTCCATCTCGTAGAGGTGCTCGCGCCACTTGCGGTCGATGACGCTGAGCAGCACGTTGCGTTCCAGCTGCCGCATCGCGCCCTCGCCGGCGATTTCCTCGAGCTCGGCTTCCCTTGCGCCGTAAGCACGTTCGGCGTCGGCCAGCAGCGCCTCGAGCAGCTCCTCACGGCTGAGGTCCTCGAAGTCGGAGTCCCCGTCCTGGCGGGTCAGCGTCACGTGATCGATCCCGACCGGGTACAGCGTCTTGAGCGCCGTCCACAGCGCTTCCAGATCCCAGTCCTCGGCGTAGCCGTCGGCGGTCGCGCCGTCGACGTAGGCGGTGACCACGTCGCGGACCATGGACCACGCCTGCTCCTTGAGGTTCTCGCCTTCCAGAATGCGGCGGCGCTCGGCGTAGATCACCTTGCGCTGCTGGTTCATCACCTCGTCGTACTTGAGGACGTTCTTGCGGATCTCGAAGTTCTGCTGCTCGACCTGGGTCTGGGCGCTCTTGATCGCGCGGGTGACCATCTTGGCCTCGATCGGCACGTCGTCGGGCAGGTTCAGCCGGTTGAGCATCGTCTCGAGCGCGGCGCCGTTGAACCGGCGCATGAGCTCGTCGCCCAGCGACAGGTAGAAGCGCGACTCCCCCGGGTCGCCCTGCCGGCCGGAGCGCCCACGCAACTGGTTGTCGATGCGCCGCGACTCGTGCCGTTCGGTGCCCAGCACGTACAGGCCGCCCGCCCCGATCACCTCGGTGGCCTCCTTGCCGGCCTCCTCCTTGACGATCGGCAGCTCGGAATGCCAGGCGGCCTCGTACTCGTCGGGGGTCTCCACCGGGTCGAGCCCGCGCTCCCGCAGCCGCTGGTCGGTGAGGAAGTCGACGTTGCCGCCCAGCACGATGTCGGTACCGCGGCCGGCCATGTTGGTGGCGACGGTGATCCCGCCGCGGCGGCCCGCCACGGCGACGATCTGCGCCTCCTGCTCGTGGTATTTGGCGTTGAGCACGTTGTGCGGGATGCGCCGCTTCTGGAACTGGCGCGACAGGTACTCCGAGCGCTCCACGCTGGTGGTACCGATCAGCACCGGCTGGCCCTGCTCGTAGCGCTCGGCGACGTCGTCGACCACCGCGATGTATTTGGCTTCCTCGGTCTTGTAGATCAGATCGGACTGATCGGTGCGGATCATCGGCTTGTTGGTGGGGATGCTGACCACCCCGAGCTTGTAGATCTCGTGCAGCTCGGCCGCCTCGGTCTGGGCGGTGCCGGTCATCCCGGCGAGCTTGTCGTAGAGCCGGAAGTAGTTCTGCAGCGTGATGGTGGCCAGCGTCTGGTTCTCGGCCTTGATCTCGACGTGCTCCTTGGCCTCGATCGCCTGGTGCATGCCCTCGTTGTAGCGGCGGCCGTAGAGCACGCGACCGGTGAACTCGTCGACGATGAGCACCTCGCCGTCGCGCACGATGTAGTCCTTGTCGCGGGTGAACAGCTCCTTGGCCTTCAGCGCGTTGTTGAGGTAACTGACCAGCGGCGAGTTGGCGGCCTCGTAGAGGTTGTCGATGCCGAGCTGGTCCTCGACCAACTCGACGCCCTTTTCGTGCACGCCGACGGTGCGTTTGCGCAGGTCAACCTCGTAGTGGACGTCCTTTTCCATCAGCGGCGCCAACCGGGCGAACTCGAGGTACCAGTTGGAGGCGCCGTCGGCGGGCCCGGAGATGATCAGCGGGGTGCGGGCCTCGTCGATCAGGATCGAGTCGACCTCGTCGACGATGGCGAAGTTGTGTCCGCGCTGGACGCAGTCGTCCAGCGAATGGGCCATGTTGTCGCGCAGATAGTCGAAGCCGAATTCGTTGTTGGTGCCGTAGGTGATGTCGGCGTGGTATGCCACCCGACGCTCATCGGGGGTCATCTGGGCCAGGATCACGCCAACGTCCAGGCCGAGGAAGCGATGCACGCGGCCCATCCACTCGCTGTCGCGCTTGGCCAGGTAGTCGTTGACCGTGACGATGTGCACGCCCTCGCCGCCGATGCCGTTGAGGTAGGCCGGCAACACCGAGGTCAGGGTCTTGCCTTCACCGGTCTTCATCTCGGCGACGTTGCCGAAGTGCAGCGCCGCCGCGCCCATCACCTGCACGTCGAAGGGCCGCTGGTCGAGCACCCGCCACGCCGCCTCGCGGGCCACCGCGAAGGCTTCGGGCAGCAGGTCGTCGAGGCTCTCTCCGTCGGCGTGCCGCTTCTTGAACTCATCGGTCTTGGCCCGCAACTCGACGTCGGTGAGCTTCTCGACGTCGTCGGACAAGGTGTTGACGTAGTCAGCCACCCGGTTGAGACGCTTGAGCATGCGACCTTCGCCGAGGCGCAGCAACTTCGACAGCACAGCTATGTCCCCTGTTGGTAGGAGTCTTCTACGAGGCGACTCCCATGGTAGGTGACAACCCCGTAATGGCCGCCGTAGCGGCGACCGCAAGCGCGGCACCGCCGGGCGCTGGGGGTCGCCGCCTGAGGACCCGTCAGGAGAGCCTGATCAGCCCGTAGTCGTAGGCATGCCGACGATAGACCACGGAGGGCCGTTCGGTCTGCTTGTCGTGGAACAAGAAGAAGTCGTGTCCGACGAGTTCCATCTCGTAGAGCGCGTCGTCCACGGTCATCGGCGTGGCCGGGTGCTCCTTGGTCCGCACGATCCGCCCGGGCTCGTGGTCCGTCTCCGCACCGTCGTGGTCGGCCGGCGGCTCCGGCATGCGTTCCTGCAGCGGTGGCGGCACGACCGCGGTGGCGGTGGCCAGCGAAACCGGGGTCTTGTCGCCGTAATGGACTTTGCGACGGTCTTTGGCGCGGCGCAGCCGGTTCTCCAGCTTGTCCACCGCGGACTCGAACGCGGCGTAGAAGCTGTCGGCGCAGGCCTCCGACCGGCTCACCGGGCCACGGCCGCGGGCGGTGATCTCCACGCGTTGACACGATTTGCGCTGCCGCCGGTTGGGCTCGTGTTTGAGCTCGACGTCGAAGAGATAGATGGAGCGATCGAAGCGCTCGAGGCGGGCAAGCTTCTGCGAGACGTAGAGGCGGTAGTGATCGGGGATTTCTACGTTGCGGCCCTTGAACACGACTTCGGCGTTGGCTGTCGGTTCGGCCTGCCCGTCGGTTTCTGCGGGCGGCTGGCCCACGAACTGACCGGAATCCACGGAGGGCCTTGACATAGCTGACAATTCGTTCCTCTTTTCACGTCGCACGCGCCCTGCGTGCCCGATTGTCCGAGACGCAACGACGGGGGTTAGAGCGGTGTGGGAATGGCCACCGCCGCAGGCAGCCCGCCGGTGCAAGGTGTCGAATACTCACCCCTTCCCACGAGCGGGGTCTCAACCTGGGAAATCGCGACCACTGAGTCAGACCAAGGAGTCATCGAAGGTTGGTGTCGACGTTAGCTCGTGTTCGCCTGGGGATGCCACTAATTTCCCCGAGCTGTTGCGAGTTCTTCACAACCTCTTGGCATGGTCACGGGTTCGGCGGGTTCACGCCGCCGCGATCGCCAGCACGGCGGCGACCCGGATCCCGGCCGCCCGCAGGGTCCGCACCGACTCGCGGGCCGTCGCCCCGGTGGTGACGACGTCGTCGACGACGATGACTTCGGTGCCCAAGTGGGTGAGCAGCTGACCGCGCAGCGACACCCGGCCCGCGATGTTGCGCTCCCGGTCGCCCACGCCAAGGCCCACCGAGTCGCGGGCCAGCGCCTTCATCCGCAACGCCGGGGCGACGGTGATGTCCGGGCGACCGGCCACCGCGGACCGGGCCAGCCGGGTGACGGGGTCACCGCCGCGGCGGCGCGCCGCCGCGCGCCGGGTCGGGGCGGGCACGACGGTCAGCGGGGAATCGACGATCCCCCAGCACAGCAGCCGATGCACACCGACGGCCAGCGCGCGGGCCAGCGGCGCGACGAGGTCGCCGCGGCCGTGCTCCTTGAGCGCGAGGATCGCGCGGCGGCGGGCGCCGGCGTAGCGGCCCAGCGCGAACACCGGCACCTGCGGGTCGACGCGGGGGCTCACCACGTGCGGCTGATCCGCGGCCACCGCCAGTTCCCCGCCGCAGGCCGCACACCAGCGGGTCGACGGCGCCCCGCAGCCGCCGCACTCCAGCGGCAGGATGAGGTCGAGCACGTCCGCCAGTGTGGCGGGCGGGGGTGACGGAAATACCCGGCGGCAATCTCAGCCCGGCAGGACCGGCGCCGCCCCGAGCACCGCCAACCCGGTCACCGGCGACCAGCCCTGTTGACCATCGGCCGACGCCGAATACTGCAGCACGCCCTGGGGAGAGGCGACGTAGACCGTGGACGGGTTGGCCGCGACCGTGGTCACCGGCATCTGCAGGCCACGCGCCGGCGCGTCGGAGTTCACCCCGTCGAGGTTCACGTACGACACCGGGTGCGTGGCGTCGGTGCGGGTCACCACGATGTCGTCGCCGGTTCGCCAGGACAGCGACACCACCGAGTTGCCCAGCCCGAAACCCAGCCGCCGCGGGTAGGTCAGGGCGTACTGCCCGGCCTGGGTCTGCTCGACGCTGGCGAGGATCACCTGGCCGCCGATCACCATCGCGGCACGCGTCCCGTCCCGGGACAGCTGCAGATCCGTGATCGGCCCGGGGAACTTGCTGGCCACCCCCGCGGAATCCACCGGGATCCGGGCGGGTTGCCCCGACGCGGTTTCCTGGATCGCCCGCAGCACATTGTTGCCGTCCACCACCACCCAGACCGCGTCGTCCAGCGACCAGCTGGGCCGGGACAGGTTGTGCCCGTCGGCCGACTGGACCGCTTCGCCACCGAGATCGCCGATCCACAGGGACGCCGCCACGTCGGGGGCGTCGCGGTGCAGCGTCACCACGGACGCCACCTGACGTCCGTTGCGGGACAGCGCCGCCCCGGTCTGGTCGCCCATCCTGCCGAATGCCCCGGGCACGGTGGTGGAGCGTTGCCCGTCCAGCGAAACCAGTGAGCCGTTGAGCAGGGCGTGCAACCCGGCCCCGGCGCCGTCGGCCACCCCGGGGTCGGTGGCGGCGACGTCGGAGGTGGTCCACCCGTCGGTGAACCGGTCGTCCAGCGGGGCGCCGTCGGCGTTGATCACATACGGGCCCCGGATGTCGGCCCGGGCCAGGGTCCAGATGATCTGTGCGGCAAGCAATTGCCTGCTGTGCGGGTCGGTGGTGGACAGCTTCTCCAGATCGATGCGCGCGCCGCCGTAACCGCGCCCGATCCCGTTCTTGCCGCCGTCGGCCCGGGTCACCGGTCCGCGCAGCCGCAGCGGCGGGGCGAGCAGGTTGCGCACCGTGTGCGCCATCTCGGGCCGTGGTCCGCCGATCAGCTTGGAGATCAGCTCGGTGGCCAACGCATCGTGGTCGGGCACCGCGACGTAACGCGGATCGGGAACCACGGTCTTGCCGGTCGGGTCGGCGAAGTACAGCGTGTTGCGCTTGTAGGTGGACTGGAACTGCTGCCAGTCCAGGAACACCCCGTTGGGCAGGCGGTCGATGCGCCAGCCGCCCGACGTTTTGACCAGCTCGATCGGCCCGGGGTCGGGCAGCACGCCCTCGGCCGTTTCGAACACCCCCATGTCGGACAGCGACCCCAGGATGTCGGCCCGCATGCTGGCCGAAACCCGTTCGGCGCCACGGGTTTCTACGAACACCACGTGGTCGATCAGCAGCGCGCTACCGGCGTCGTCCCAGGAGTTGGATGCCGACTGGGTGAGGAACTGCCGCGCCGCCAGGTGCCGGTTCGCCGGATCGGCCGTAGCCTTGAGGAATTCGCGCAGCAACACGTCGGGGTCCATGCCGGGGGTGGGCTTGGGCAGGTTCGACGGTGCCGGGCGCTCGACGGTGCCGATGGCCTGGGGGGCCGACGAGCTGGGCACCCCCGCGCAGCCGGCGAGCAGCACCGCCAGCAGCGCGACGAAAAGCCGCCGCATCACCCGGTCCTCTCGGCGTGCTCGCGTTGGCGGGTTTTGCGCTCGGGGCCGGCCGGCGGCGGGGCCGGTTGCGGAACCGGCTTTATGGGCAGCGGGCTGGTGGTGACCTTGTGGCCACGCACCAACGGCAGCGTCAGCCTGAAGCAGGAGCCCTGGCCCGGCTCGCCCCAGGCCTCCAGCCGGCCCTGGTGCAGCCGCGCGTCCTCGATGCTGATCGCCAGGCCCAGCCCGGTGCCGCCGGACCGGCGCACCCGGGAGGGATCCGCCCGCCAGAACCGGCTGAACACCAGCTTCTCCTCGCCGGGCCGCAGCCCCACCCCGTAGTCGCGCACGGTGACCGCGACCGTGTCCTCGTCGGCGCCCATCCGGATCCGCACGGGCTGGTGCTCGGCGTGGTCGATGGCGTTGGCGATCAGGTTGCGCAGGATCCGCTCCACCCGGCGGGTGTCGACCTCGGCGATCACCTCCTCCTCGGGCAGGTCCACGAGCAGCTCGATGCCGGCGTCTTCGACCAGGTGACCCACGTTGCCCAGCGCGCTGCGCACCGTGGTGCGCAGATCCACCGCCTCCACCGAGAGTTCGGCCACGCCGGCGTCGTGCCGCGAGATCTCCAGCAGGTCGTTGAGCAGCGACTCGAACCGGTCCAGCTCGTTCACCATCAGCTCGCTGGACCGCGCCAGCGTGGGGTCGAGGTCGGCGCTGTGGTCGTAGATCAGGTCGGCGGCCATCCGCACCGTGGTCAGCGGGGTGCGCAGTTCGTGGCTGACGTCGGAGGTGAAGCGGCGCTGCAGGTTGCCGAACTCTTCGAGCTGGGTGATTTGGCGCGACAGGCTCTCCGCCATGTCGTTGAACGAGACCGCCAGCCGGGCCATGTCATCTTCGCCGCGCACCGGCATCCGCTCGGACAGGTGCCCCTCGGCGAACCGCTCCGCGATCCGCGACGCCGACCGCACCGGCACCACCACCTGGCGGGACACCAGCAGCGCGATCCCGGCCAGCAGCACCAGCAGGACGGCGAAGCCGGTGATCATCGTGCCGCGGACCAGGATGATGGTGGACTGCTCGTTCTTCAACGGGAAGATCAAGTACAGCTCCAGGTTGGCCACCGGGGACGACGTCGGCGAACCCACGATCAGTGCCGGTCCGGAAAAACCGTCGGTGTGCACCGTGGCGTATTGGTAGGCCGCCTGGCCGGCCTTGACGAAGCCCCGCAGGGACGCGGGCACCTGGTCGACGGGCCCGGCGGTGGTCGCCGCGCGCGGCCCGTCGCCGGGCACCATCAGCACCGCGTCAAAGGCGCCGGCCAGGCCGGCGCCCGAGGCCGGATCGGTCTTGGATGTCAGCGTGTTGCGGGCCAACTGAAGACTGCTGTCCAGCGAGCGCGTCTCCTCGCCGTTGACGATCCCGCTGACGGTCGTGCGCGCCCGCTCGATCTGCTCGATGGCGGCCTTGACCTTCACGTCGAGCACCCGGTTGGTGACCTGGCTGGTCAACACGAAGCCCAACGCCAGGATCACTGCCAACGACAGCCCAAGCGTCAGCGCCACGACCCGCAGCTGCAACGACCGGCGCCAGGCAGCGCCCACGGCCCGACTCAACGCACCGATGCCGCGGGTCATGGGGCCGGAGCGACCCCAGCGGCTTCGAGTGCGTCGCCGCGAGCCTAAGACCACCGGCGCCCCTCCTCAGCACCGCGGCGCGATGCGTCGTCGCCGGGACGGATCACGGAGGTCCGGCCTTGTAACCCACTCCTCGAACGGTCAACACCACGGTCGGGTTTTCGGGGTCTTTCTCCACCTTGGCCCGCAGACGCTGGACGTGCACGTTCACCAAGCGGGTGTCCGCCGGGTGACGATATCCCCACACCTGTTCGAGCAGCACATCACGAGTAAACACCTGCCGCGGTTTGCGCGCCAACGCCACCAGCAGGTCAAACTCCAGCGGTGTCAGGGAGATCTGCTCGCCATTGCGGGTGACCTTGTGCGCGGGTACGTCGATCTCGACGTCGGCGATGGACAGCATCTCGGCGGGCTCGTCGTCGTTGCGCCGCAGCCGCGCCCGCACCCGGGCCACCAGCTCCTTGGGCTTGAACGGTTTCATGATGTAGTCGTCAGCGCCCGACTCGAGGCCCAGCACCACGTCGACGGTGTCGGTCTTGGCCGTCAACATCACGATCGGAACGCCGGAGTCCGCGCGCAACACCCGGCACACGTCGATGCCGTTCATGCCGGGCAGCATCAAGTCCAGCAACACTAAGTCGGGGCGCAATTCGCGCACCGCAGTCAGGGCCTGGGTGCCGTCACCGATGACCGCGGTGTCGAAACCCTCCCCACGCAGCACGATGGTGAGCATCTCGGCTAGCGAAGCGTCGTCATCGACGACCAAAATCCTTTGCCTCATGGAGTCCATGGTGTCACCAGATCGGGACAAAACTGGGGCGCCACACGGGCGTTTCTTACCTGATAGCGGCAAATACCCTCAAATTCACCCGTCCGGAGCCGTCAGAGTCGCCGCCAGCCGGCCCGGATCGACGTCCGCGTCCACCGCCAGCCAACGTCCGCCCCACCCCGCCGCGGCCAGTTCGGCGTAGACCGCACCGGTGCGCCGCTGCAGTTCGTCGTCGCGTTCATAGCTGTCGCGCGCCCGGCCCGGCTCGTTCTCGGCGCGGTGGCGGGCCCGCCGCCCGGCCAGCTCGGCCGGCACCGCGAGCAACACCTGCCAGTCGGGCGGCGGCAACCGCAGCCGCCGGTATTCCAGCTCGTGCACCCAGGCGACCGCCTCCCCCGCCGCGTCCTCGCGCAGGCGCGCGGCGCTGTAGGCCGCGTTGGAGGCGACGTAGCGATCCAGGATCACCACGTCGTGGCCGCGCCGCAGCTCCTCGATCTGCTCGACCGCCCCGGCGCGGTCCAGCGCGAACAGGGTCGCCATCGCATAGACCGACGACGCCAGGTCACCGTGCCGGCCGTGCAGCGCCTCGGCCGCGATGTCGGCGGTCACCGATTGCCCGTAACGCGGGAAGGCCAGCGTGACCACCGACTTCCCGGCGCCCCGAAAGACCCGGCTGAGCCCGTCGGTCAACGTCCGCTTGCCGGCGCCGTCGACCCCCTCGATCGCGATCAGCACGGCGCCAGCCTAGGCGCCCGGCTCAGTAGCGGTAGTGGTCCGGCTTGTAGGGGCCCTCGACGTCGACGCCGATGTACTCGGCCTGGTCCTTGCTCAGCTTGGTCAGCTGGCCGCCGAGCGCCTCGACGTGGATGCGGGCCACCTTCTCGTCGAGATGCTTGGGCAGCCGGTACACCTCGTTGTCGTACTCGTCGTTCTTGGTCCACAGCTCGATCTGGGCGATCACCTGGTTGGAGAAGCTGTTGCTCATCACGAACGACGGGTGACCGGTGGCGTTACCCAGGTTCAACAGCCGGCCCTCGGAGAGCAGGATGATCGACTTGCCGCTGTCACCGAACGTCCACACGTCGACCTGCGGCCGGATGTTCACCTTGGTGGCGCCCGAGCGCTCCAGCTGGGCGACCTGGATCTCGTTGTCGAAGTGACCGATGTTGCCCAGCACCGCGTAGTCCTTCATCGCCTTCATGTGCGCCAGCGTGATGATGTCCTTGTTGCCGGTCGCGGTGATGACGATGTCGGCCTCGCCGATCGCGTCCTCGACCGTCGTGACGTCGTAGCCCTCCATCAGCGCCTGCAGCGCGTTGATCGGGTCGATCTCGGTGACGACGACGCGCGCGCCCTGGCCCTTGACCGACTCCGCGCAGCCCTTGCCCACGTCGCCGTAGCCACAGACCAGCACCTTCTTGCCGCCGATCAGCACGTCGGTGCCGCGGTTGATCCCGTCGATCAGCGAGTGGCGGCAGCCGTACTTGTTGTCGAACTTGGACTTGGTCACCGAGTCGTTGACGTTGATCGCCGGGAACGCCAGGTCACCGGCCGCGGCGAACTGGTACAGGCGCAGCACGCCGGTGGTGGTCTCCTCGGTGACACCCTTGATCGACTCCGAGATCTTCGTCCACTTGTTCTTGTCGGTGTCGAAGCGGCTGCGCAGCAGCTCCAGGAAGACCTTCCACTCGGTGGGGTCGTCGTCGTCCGCCGGGGGCACCACGCCCGCCTTCTCGAACTGCGCACCGCGCAACACCAGCATCGTGGCGTCGCCGCCGTCGTCGAGGATCATGTTGGCCGGTTCGTCGGGCCACGTCAGCATCTGCTCGGCGGCCCACCAGTACTCCTCGAGCGTCTCGCCCTTCCAGGCGAACACCGGGACACCCTTGGGCTCCTCCGGGGTGCCATAGGGGCCGACGACCACCGCGGCCGCGGCGTGGTCCTGGGTGGAAAAGATGTTGCACGACGCCCACCGGACCTGGGCCCCCAGCGAGACGAGGGTCTCGATGAGCACCGCGGTCTGCACCGTCATGTGCAGCGAGCCCGAAATCCGCGCGCCCTTGAGCGGTTGTACGTCGGCGTACTCACGGCGCAGCGACATCAGACCCGGCATCTCCTGCTCGGAGAGCTCGATGTCGCGCCGCCCGTAATCCGCCAGCGACAGATCGGCGACCTTGAAATCAATGCCGTTACGAACGTCGGGGATCAGCGCGTTTTCTGTCGTCGTCATAGCGTTTCTCATCCTTTTCAGTGCTTTTCGGTGCTAACCCGAACCATGCGGTACTTAGCCTAGGTATGTTCTTCGGCCACTGTAGTCGCCGGTCGATCCGGCCCCCGGTCGGGGAAGGGTCAGGGCACGTTGACGACGCCGTGCCGCTCCGCGAAGGGCGTTATAAGCCGCGCCAGGTCCGCCGCCACGTCTCCCCCACCTTCGGTGGGAGGTGCCCCCAGGTTCGCCTCGGGCGGCATCGACACGTAGCTCAGCGCCAGCCGGACGATGGCGCGGGCCAGCACGCCGGCGTCCTCGTCGCTGGTGGCCACCCAGCTCTGGGTGAAGGCCGACGTCAGCCGGTCCGACGCCCGGGTGATGATGGGCGCGCTGTCGGTGGTGATGATCTGCAGCAGGTCGGGCTTGGCGACGCCGGTCAGCAGGGAGATCACCAACGGGTCCGCCGCCGACTCCGCGAAGAAGTCGCGGAAGCCCTGCAGAAACGCCTCATAGATGTTGCCGACGTTGGCGTCTATCGCGGCGTGCACGGTGTCGACCAGGCGGTCGGTCAACCGCAGCGCATAGCCCTGCGCCAGGCCTTGCCGCGAGCCGAATTCGTTGTAGATGGTCTGCCGGCTGACCCCCGCCGCCCGGGCCACGTCCGACAGCGTGATGGCCGACCAGTCCCGGGCCAGCAGCAGGTCGCGCATCGCGTCCAGCACCGAGTCGCGCAGCAGCGCTCGCGACGCCTCGGCGTAGGGCATCCGCTTCACAGGCGCGACAATACTGCTCACGAACGGGCGATCTCCACCATCTCGAAGTCGGCTTTGGCCGCGCCGCAGTCCGGGCAGCTCCAGTCCTCGCCGATGTCGTCCCAACGGGTTCCGGGCTCGATGCCGTCCTCGGGCCAGCCCAGCGCCTCGTCGTACTCGAAGCCGCACTGGATGCAGCGGAACAGCTTGTAGTCACTCATGCGTCTTGTCCCATCTGTTCGAAATCGATCTTTTCGCGCACCGCGCAGTCCGGGCAGGACCAGTCGTCGGGAACGTCCTCCCAGCGGGTGCCCGCCGGAAAGCCTTCCCTGGCTTCGCCTTTGGCCTCGTCGTAGACGTACTGGCAGACCGGGCAGGCATAGCTGGCCATCATTGGGTGGCCCCGTAGGCGGCCAGCAGCTTCTCGCGGCGGCGCGGCTGCAGGTTGACCCTGGTGATGTCGCCGTCGTAGTGCTCGAGCACCCGGTGGTCCATCAGCTTGCGCCACAGCGGCGGAAAGTACGTCAGCGAAATCATCGACGCATACCCGCTCGGCAGGTTGGGCGAGCCTTCCAGGCTGCGCAGTGTCTGGTACCGCCGGGTCGGGTTGGCGTGGTGATCGCTGTGGCGCTGCAGGTGGTACAGGAACAGGTTGGTGACCACGTGGTCGGAGTTCCAGCTGTGCACGGGCGTGCAGCGCTCGTAGCGACCGGCCGAGTTCTGCTGCCGCAGCAGCCCGTAGTGCTCCAGGTAGTTGACCGACTCCAGCAGGCTGAAGCCGAAGGCGGCCTGGATGATGACGAACGGGATCAGCGCCGGCCCGAAGATCGCGATCAGCGCGCCCCACAACACCACCGAGATCAGCCAGGCGTTGAGCACGTCGTTCGACGCATAGGTCTTGGGGTTCCACGGGTTGCGGCCCAGCCGGCGCAGCCGCTGCGCCTCCAGCCGCAACGACGAGCGCAGGCTGCCGAACACGCTGCGCGGCAGGAACTCCCAGAATGTCTCCCCGAACCGGGACGACGCCGGGTCCTCCGGCGTGGCCACCCGGACGTGGTGACCGCGGTTGTGCTCGATGTAGAAGTGGCCGTAGCAGGTCTGCGCCAGGGTGAGCTTGGACAGCCACCGCTCCAGCGAGTCCTTCTTGTGCCCCATCTCGTGCGCGGTGTTGATGCCGACGCCACCGAGGACGCCGACCGAGAGCGCCACGCCCAGCTTGCCGGCCCAGCCCAACCCGCCGTCATACCCCAGCCAACTCAGGTTCGAGGCGGTGAACAGGTAGGCACCCACGATCACGCTGAGGTACTGGAACGGGATGTAGACGTAGGTGCAGTAGCGGTAGTACTTGTCGTTCTCCAGCTGTTCCATCACCTCGTCGGGCGGGTTCTGCCCATCGGGCCCGAAGCGCAAGTCCAGGATCGGCAACAGGACGTAGAGCAGGATGGGTCCGATCCACAGCGGCACCTGCGCGGCAGCGTGCCAGCCGAGTTGGTTCAACCCCCAGACGATCGGGAGCATCACGAACAAGGCCGTGGGGGCGATCAGTCCCATGAGCCACAGGTGTCGCTTCTTATCCCGCCAGACCGGCGCTTCGGCCACGTCGGGGGCCACTTCGGGGGCCACGTCGGGCCCTTGGCTTAGTTGCGGTTCGAGTGTGGTCATCTGCCAAACCTCCTTGTGAGTCACGCCACCTTGAGGTTGACAATAACCGGCTCTGCGTCTCCTGTCTAGACATAGAGCGTGCTTTTGTAAAGCGCTATCGCACGCGCCTGCCCGGATCGCCGGCCACCGCGGCGACCGACTCGCGCTCGCCCGCCTCCCGCCGGCCCTGCACCGAATGCCGGTAGCCATAGCCGGCGTAGATCGCCGTGCCCACCGCCAGCCAGACGGCGAACCGGACCCAGGTCAGCGCGGTGAGGTTCAGCATCAGCCACAGGCACGCGGCGATCGAGGCGATCGGCAGCGCCGGCACCCACGGGGCCCGGAAGCCGCGCTCCAGGTCCGGCCGGGTCCGGCGCAGGACCATCACGCCGGCCGAGACCAGGACGAACGCGAACAGCGTTCCGACGTTGACCATCTCCTCGAGCTTGGTGATCGGGAACACCGAGGCCGTCACGGCCACCAGCACCGCCACCAGCACGGTGATCCGCACCGGGGTGCCGCGTGACCCGGTCCTGGCCAGCTGTCGCGGCAGCAGCCCGTCGCGGGCCATGGCGAACAGGATCCGGCACTGGCCGAGCATCAGCACCATCACCACGGTGGTCAGTCCCGCCAGCGCCCCGACGGCGATGATCTTGCTCGCCCAGTGCACCCCGTTCGCGGTGAACGCGGTGGCCAGGTTGGCCTGACCGCGGCCCGGGACCGTTTTGAGTTGGGTGTAGGAGACCATCCCGGACAGCACGATCGCGACCGCCACGTACAGCACCGTCACGATGCCCAGCGACGCCAGGATTCCCCTGGGGACGTCACGCTGCGGGTTTTTGGTCTCCTCGGCCATGGTGGCCACGATGTCGAAGCCGACGAACGCGAAAAAGACGATCGATGCCCCGGCCAGCAGGCCGTACCAACCGTAATGGCTGCTGTGCGCCCCGGTCAGCAGCGACAGCAGCGACTGGTCGATCCCTTTGGCTTCGGACCCGGATTCCGGCTCCGGAATGAACGGCGAATAGTTCGCGCGCTTGATGTAGAAGGCGCCGACCACCACGACAAACACCACCACCGCGACCTTGATGCCGGTGACCACCGCGGAGAACCGCGATGACAGCTTGGTGCCCAGGGCGATCAGGGTGGCCACCGCCGCGACGATCAGCAGCGCGCCCCAGTCGAGCTGACCGTGCCCGAATCTGGCTGTGCCGCCGGCGAATCCGAACACCGTGCCCAGATAGCTCGACCAGCCCTTGGCCACCACGGCGGCGCCGATCGCCAATTCCAGCAGCAGGTTCCAGCCGATGATCCAGGCCAGGAACTCCCCGAAGGTGGCATAGGAGAACGTGTAGGCGCTACCCGCGACCGGCAGCGTCGAGGCGAACTCGGCATAGCACAACGCCGCCAGCGCGCACGTGCCCGCGGCGATGACGAACGACACCCAGATGGCCGGGCCGGTGATGTCGCCGGTGGTCGACGCGGTGACCGTGAAAATACCCGCGCCGATCACCACCGCGACCCCGAAGACGACCAGGTCCCTCCAGGTCAGGTCCTTGCGCAGGCGGGTGTCCGGCTCATCGGTATCGGCGATCGATTGCTCGACCGACTTGGTGCGCCATCTATTGGCCATGCAACGCCCTTTCCCTACTCGCGGGGTCCCGTTGGACCGCAACAGTACTGGGTACCCCGCGGAGATGGCGGATAGCAAAAGAGGCACCAGAGACCACGCGGTGGTGATCGGGGGCAGCATCGCCGGTCTGTGCGCGGCGCGGGTGCTGTCGGATCGCTATTCGCGGGTGACCGTCTACGAGCGCGACGAGTTACCGGGCGCCCCGTCGAACCGCGCGGCGGTGCCGCAGGATCGCCATCTGCACCTGCTGATGGCCCGCGGCGCGATCGAATTCGAAAGCCTGTTTCCCGGGCTGCTGCGGGACATGGTGGCCGCGGGGGTGCCCATGCTTGCGAACCGGCCGGACGGCATATACCTGGGCGCGGCCGGGCATGTGCTCGGGACGGGGCGCACGCTGCGCGACGAATTCACCGCCTACGTCCCCAGCCGCCCCCAGCTGGAGTGGCAGTTGCGCAGCCGGGTCGACGACATCGCCAACGTCGAGATCGTGCGCCGCTGCGTGGCCGAGCCGCGCTTCGACCCGGCGCGCCAACGGGTGACGGGCGTACTGCTGGATGCCGATGGCACCGCGCCCGAGTTCGTCACCGCCGACCTCGTCGTCGACGCGGCGGGCCGCGGCACCCGGCTGCCGGTGTGGTTGACGCAGTGGGGATTTGCGCGACCGGCCGAAGAAGTCGTGGACATCGGCATCAACTACGCCACCCACCATTTCCGCATCCCGAACGGCCTGATCGCGGAGAAGGTGGTGGTCGCCGGCGCCTCCCACGACCAGTCGCTGGGGCTGGGCATGCTCGGCTACGAGGGCGGTGCCTGGGTGCTCACCACGTTCGGGGTGGCCGGCGCCAAACCACCGCGGACGTTCCCCGAGATGCTGGCGCTGGCCGAGGAGTTGCTGCCGGCCCATTTCAACGCCGCGCTGACACAGGCCGAACCGCTGGGCGACCCCGCGTTCCACGCCTTTCCGGCCAGCCGATGGCGTCGCTACGACAAGCTCAAGGACTTCCCGGCGGGCATCGTCCCGTTCGGTGACGCGGTGGCCAGCTTCAACCCCACCTTCGGGCAAGGCATGACGATGACGTCGCTGCAGGCCGGTCATCTGCGACGGGCGCTGCAATTCCCGGACGACCACCTGGCCGCGGAGCTGAACCGGGCCACCGCCCGGACCACGCTGCCGGTGTGGATGATGAACGCCGTCGGCGACATCACCTTCCATCACGCCGCCACCAAGGGGGCCATCCCGTGGTGGTGGCGGCCGTCCGGCGCGTTGTTCGACCAATTCCTCGGGGCCGCCGAGACCGAACCCGTTCTGGCGGAATGGTTCTTGCGCCGGTTCTCGCTGCTGGACAGCCTGTACATGATCCCGCCGCCGCGCATCATCGGCCGCGCCATGGCCCACAACATTCGGCTGTGGCTGGGCGAACGCCGGCAGGCCGCCAAGGATCGGCGGCGGGCCGTGGCGATCGCGAGCGCGGCAGTGCCGGGCGAAGCGGGTCGCCACCACCAGGACTAGTCACAGCCCTACCGTCGCCCTGAACAGCTTGGTGGGTTCCCGCGCGACCAGCCGGATCGGCGCGTCGTCCGCCGCGACCCAGGCGGCCATCCCGCGTTTCAGCGTGAGCGACCCGGACTTGCCGTGCACCGTCGTGCAACCCTCCGTGCACAACAAGATCTGCGGGCCCTCGTGGTTGCACGAGGCGTCGACCTCGTGGCCGAGATACTCGCCGTCGAGCGCCAGCAGCGCGAGCGCGAACTCGTCGGTCGGCGTCTCATAGATCAGCCCGAAGCCCTCGCGGCGGATGTGCGGCCGCAGCTTTTCCTCGGCGGTCGGGGCGAAGTCCAGCACCCGCAGCAGCTCGGGCACGTCGACGTGCTTGGGGGTCAGGCCGCCGCGCAACACGTTGTCGGAGTTGGCCATCACCTCCACCGCGAACCCACGCAGGTAGGTGTGCAGGTTGCCGGCCGACACGAAGATCGCCTCGCCCGGGGCCAGGCTGACGCGGTTGAGCAACAGCGCCGCCAGCACCCCGGCGTCGCCGGGATAGCGTTCGCCGAGTTCCAGCACCGTCTTTGCTTCGGCCGCGAACTCCGTGGCGCCGGAGCTGACGTAGGCGATGGCGCCGTCCAGCACGGCGGGCACCAGCACGTCGATGTCGGGCTGCGGCGCGGTGATCCAGGTGGTGAACAGCGCGCGCAGACCGTCGGCGTCGGACTGGTCGTTCAGCAGATCGATGTAGGGGTCGAGGGCGGAGACGGCCAGCGCCCGCAGCAGCTCGGTGGTGCGGGCCGCCTGCCGGAATCCGGCCAGTGCTTCGAACGGCTGCAGCGCCACCAGCAGCTCGGGCTTGTGTGACGTGTCGCGGTAGTTGCGCACCGGCGAGGTCAGTGGGATGCCCAGCCGCTCCTCGCGCAGGTATCCCTCGGCCGCCTGCCGGGCGCTCGGGTGAGCCTGCAAGGACAGCGGCTCGTCGGCCGCCAGCACCTTGACCAGGAACGGCAGCACGTCACCGAACCGGGCGAGCGATCCGGGACCCAGCTGCCCCTCCGGGTCGGCGACCAGCATGTCTAGCAACGAGATTTCGCCGTTGTCGGTCTCCAGCCACGCCGGGTCACCCGGGTGCGCGCCGAACCAGAGCTCGGCCTCCGGGTGTGCCGCCGGCACCGGACGCCCGGTGAATTCGGCGAGGGCGGTACGCGACCCCCACGCGTACGTTCGCAACGCCCCGCGAAGCAGTTCCACTTTTCTCTCTATCCCCGCACCAATTGCATGTAAACCGCGGCCATCTCCAGCCGGACGGCCAATACTGCCAGCTGTTGCTCGACGCTCCCGGCCCCGGCCGACGTACGTGGACCCCCGGACGCATCGGACGCAGCGGTCACGTCCTCGGCGGCGACCAGGTAGACGTCGTCGAGCCCGGCGACCCGGGCCGTCACCACCGTCCGCTCGGCGGACAGCGTCAGCGCCAGCACCCGTAACCGTTCCGGCAGTGGCCCGTCGATCTGTTCGTCGTGAAAGAGTGCGTCCGCCGGATCGCGCCATCCCGGCGCGCAGCGCCACGACGGCATCCATCAGCCCGGTCGCGGCGGCCACCCGGTGCGCGATCCGCAGCAGGACCGAGCTGCCGTGCCGGGCCAGCGCCAGGGTGGCGGCGCAGTCGCCGACCAGCGCCACCCGGCGATCGGTCATCCGCGCGGCAATCGTCTTGGCCGGATTGGTGAACAGCTCACGGCCGGCGCTGTTGCGCAGCGCTTCGGCATCCAGCTCGTCGGCCAGCGATCCCAGATCGATGCTGGGTCGTTGGTCGACCGTCTGCACGGCGGCCAGCCCGGCGGCCAGGTATCGGCACAGCCCGAACTCGTCGGGAACCCGCAACCGCGGCTGCCAGCACCGTGGCCCGGCCGGCGGTGGAGTCACGCAGCGGGCCCTCGTATGGCGCCGCCACGACCACCCGCGCGCCGCGGCGCACCCCGGTCGCGGCCGCGGAGACCAGCGCGGGATCACCGGGATCGTCGCCCGCGACGATCAGCACGTCGAGCGGGCCCACCCACGGTGGCGCCTCCGCGGCCAGCACGATCGGCTGGGAGGCGGAGCCACCCCAGGTCGCGGCCAGGATGGCCCCCGCGGTCTCGGCCGGGCCGCGGCCCGCCACCCAGATGACGCTGCGGGCACGGTCGTCGGCCCGCAGGGCGTCCAGTGCGCCCTCCTCGGCCGCCGCGGCGATCGCGCGCACCTGCGCGCCGGCCGAGGACGCGGCCCGCAGCAGTCCCTCCCGGTCCGCGGCGAGCAATCCCTCGGTGTCTTCCAGATCGATCGTCCGGGTCGCGTTCACGGGGTGGCCCCTGCGGGGGCCGACTGGGCGGCGATCTCGGCGCTGATGTGGGAAACCACCGCGTCCACATCCTCGGCGCTGCGGCCCTCCACGTTCAGCCGCAGCAGCGGCTCGGTGTTGGAGCTGCGCAGGTTGAACCAGCTGCCGTCGCCCAGGTCGACCGTTACCCCGTCCAGGTGATCGATGGAGTGAATCCGGCTGCCGAACGACTTCAGCACCGCGTCCGTGCACCGGGCGGCGTCGGCCACGGTGAAGTTGATCTCGCCGGAGGATTCATAGCGCTGGTAGTCGGCGGTCAGCTCGGACAGCGGCCGGTCCTGATCGCCGAGGGCGGCGAGCACATACAGCGCGGCCAGCATCCCGGAGTCCGCGCCCCAGAAGTCCCGGAAGTAGTAGTGCGCCGAGTGTTCGCCGCCGAAGATCGCGCCGGTTTCGGCCATCAACGCCTTGATATAGGAATGCCCGACCCGAGAGCGCAGCGGTGTGCCGCCGCGCTCGGCGACCATTTCGGCCACCGCGTGCGAGGTGATCACGTTGTGGATGATGGTGGCCCCGATCTCCCGGCCCAGCTCGCGGGCGGCCACCAGGCTGGTCACCGTCGACGGCGACACCGGCTCCCCGCGTTCGTCGATGACGAAACAGCGGTCGGCGTCACCGTCGAAGGCCAGCCCGAGATCGGCGCCGGTGTCGCGCACATAGGCCTGCAGGTCGGCCAGGTTGGCCGGATCCAGGGGGTTGGCCTCGTGATGGGGGAACGAGCCATCGAGCTCGAAGTACAGGGGCAACAAGGTGATCGAGTCGATCGGTCCCAGCACCGCGGGCGTGGTGAGACCGGCCATCCCGTTGCCGGCGTCCACGGCCACTCGCAGCGGACGCCGCCCGGAGATCTTCACCAGCGAACGCAGGAACTGCCCGTACTCGGCCAGCACATCGCGGTCCGTGACGGTTCCGGGCGACCCGTCGTAGGGTTCGACCCCGGCGATCACCTCGTCGCGGATGACGCTCAATCCGCTCTCGGCGCCGACCGGCAAGGCGGCGGCCCGACACAGCTTGATCCCGTTGTAGGCCGCCGGGTTGTGACTCGCGGTGAACATCGCGCCGGGGCAGTTCAGCCGCCCCGAGGCGAAGTAGAGCTGATCGGTGGAGGCCAGGCCGATGCGCACCACGTCCAGGCCCTGGCTCCTCACCCCGGCCGCGAAGGCGGCGGCCAGGGTGGGCGAACTGTCCCGCATGTCGTGCCCGATCGCCACCTGCCGGGCGCCCTCACCGCGCATCAACCTGGCGAAGGCCGCCCCCAGGTCGGTGACCAGCGGCTCATCGAGCTCTACGCCGACCAGCCCGCGCACGTCGTACGCCTTGACGACGCGGTGCACAGTCGCGGCGGGCCGAGACATGCGGGGGCCTCCTGACGCCATCGATTACTTCGCCTCTTGGCCGCCAGCCTATCGGCCCGGGGCAAATACCGGTTGCGGGCGGTGCGTGATCGCCGCGCGGCGTTACTCGGTGGGATCGGGCAGCACCCGCAGATGCCCGCGGCGCCGGCCGGAACGATGCTCGGGTGGTGCGAGCACGCCGCTGCTGGGCGCGGTGGCCTGGGCCCCGGCGTGCTGAAGGTGCGGATCGGCGAAGCCGTCGAAGCCGTTTAGTGGCATGCCGGCGCCACCGTAGGAGACCTGCCGATCGCCCGGGCCGCCCTCACGCACCGCGTCCGCCAAGGCGACCAGGTCGTCCTCGTCGGGATGGGCGGGAAGCGGGCCGGCGTGGCGCACGAGTTCCCATCCGCGGGGCGCGGTGATCCGTCCGGCATGGCCGACGCACAGGTCCCACGAATGCGGTTCGCGCGCGGTGGCGAGTGGGCCTATGACCGCCGTCGAGTCCGAGTAGACGAACGTCAAGGTCGCCACGGCATAGTGCGGACACCCGGGCCGGCAGCAGCGACGGGGAACGTTCACGACCGAAAGGCTATCGTGCACAAACGCCGCCGAAGCGCCGGACACGCGCAACGGCTCGCCCCCCGACGTCCAACCGTTACCATCGGCGCGTGGGCGATTCGCGCAGTTCCCCGCGCAAAGACAGGTCCCCGGGCGCATCGGCCGCCCACCGGGCCTCCCGCAGAGGCCGCGACATGCGGGGTCCGCTGCTGCCGCCGACGGTGCCGGGGTGGCGCAGCCGGGCCGAGCGATTCGACATGGCGGTGCTGGAGGCCTACGAACCCATCGAGCGGGGATGGCGGGACAAGCTGTCGGAGCTCGACGTGGCGGTCGATGAAATTCCGCGCCTCGCCGCCAAGGACCCCGACAGCGTGCAGTGGCCGCCCGAGGTCATAGCCGACGGGCCGATCCCGCTGGCCCGCTTGATCCCGGCGGGCGTCGACGTCCGCGGTAACGTCACGCGGGCACGAGTTGTCTTGTTTCGCAAGCCGATTGAGCGACGGGCTAAAGACACCGTCGAGCTGGGCGATTTGCTGCACGAGATCCTGGTGGCTCAGGTCGCCATCTATCTCGATGTCGAGCCCTCGGTCATCGACCCGACGATCGACGACGACTAGCTTGTTGCGGCGCGCGTCAGATGATGCCGCGCTTGAGGCGGCGGCGCTCACGCTCGGACAGACCGCCCCAGATGCCGAACCGCTCATCATGCTCGAGGGCGTACTCCAGGCACTCATGACGCACCTCGCAGCCCAGGCAGATCTTCTTGGCCTCGCGGGTGGAACCGCCCTTTTCGGGAAAGAAGGCCTCGGGATCCGTTTGCGCGCACAGCGCACGGTCCTGCCATTGGTCGGCGACCGGCTCCACGATGGGCTCGGGCTCGAATGCGACTGGCGCATCGGGAACCACGCTCAAGTGGGGCCGGGCGGGGCCGGTTGGTGCCGAGCCGATACTGGTGTGCGACGTGGTCGCCATAACGCCTCGAAGATGTTCGTAAGACATATGGTCGTCCGCCTCCTCAGCTTGATTGGGAGAGTGAGTGATTCCCACTTTTCTGATGTACAGACAATTCGAACATGTGATCGAATCTCGGTCTGCGACACCGGAACCGGCCGGCCAACCGGGAAATGACACTGATGTGATTAGACACGGGTTGATCTGCCGGGTCAAGCACTAAGGCGCATTTCCATATCATCTCGTGATCGAATTTCGGCGTTTCTGTTGTTTTGGGCCTTCGGCGTGTCGATCACATCGCCCCCGACTTCGCTTCGGAGTCCGGCGTCACCGGGCCCGCCACGGCTTCGCCGTCGGGCAGTACTGTCGTGCCCTGTGAGGGTCAAGTGAAGGTCACCGTTCTGGTCGGTGGGGTTGGCGGCGCCCGCTTCCTGCTGGGTGTTCAACAGTTGCTCGGGCTGGGTCAGTTCCAGACGCAACCGCGCCCAGGCTCCGAAGCCGACGGCCACGAGCTGACCGCGGTCGTCAACGTCGGCGACGACGCCTGGATCCACGGATTGCGCGTCTGCCCGGATTTGGACACCTGCATGTACACCTTAGGCGGCGGCGTCGACCCGGAGCGCGGGTGGGGTCACCGCGGCGAAACCTGGCACGCCAAAGAGGAATTGGCGCGCTACGGCGTGCAGCCGGACTGGTTCGGGCTCGGCGACCGCGACTTGGCCACCCACCTGGTGCGCACCCAGATGCTTAACGCCGGCTACCCGCTGTCACAGATCACCACGGCGCTGTGCGACCGCTGGCAACCCGGCGCCCGGTTGCTACCGGCCACCGACGACCGCTGCGAGACCCACGTGGTGATCACCGATCCGGCCGACGACAGCCGCCGGGCGATCCACTTCCAGGAGTGGTGGGTGCGCTACCGGGCCCGGGTGCCCACGCACAGTTTCGCCTTCATCGGCGCCGAATCGGCCACCGCCACAACCGAAGCCGCGGCGGCCATCGCCGGCGCCGACGTCATCTTGCTGGCGCCGTCCAATCCCGTGGTGAGCGTCGGCGCCATCCTGGCCGTCCCCGGCATCCGCGGCGCGTTGCGGGCGGCGAGCGCCCCGATCGTCGGCTACTCCCCGATCATCGGTGGAAAGCCGTTGCGCGGCATGGCCGATGCCTGCCTGTCCGTGATCGGGGTCGAGTCCACCGCGGAGGCGGTCGGCCGGCACTACGGGGCGCGTCGGGGCACCGGGATCCTGGACTACTGGCTGGTGCACGAGGGCGACCGGGCCGACATCGAGGGGGTCGCGGTGCGCTCGGTGCCGCTGTTGATGACCGACCCGAAAGCCACGGCCGAGATGGTCAGCGCCGGACTCGACCTTGCGGGCGTGGCGGCGTGACCGGCCCCGGCGCCACGCCGCCCGGCGAACACGGCAGCGCCGCCGCGATCGAGATCCTGCCCGTGGCCGGGCTGGGAGAATTCCGGCCCGGCGACGATCTGGGTGCGGCCGTCGCCGCGGCCGCACCCTGGCTGCGCGACGGCGACGTGGTCGTGGTGACCAGCAAGGTGGTGTCCAAATGCGAGGGCCGGCTGGTGCCGGCCCCCCGGGATCCCGAGGAGCGGGACCGGCTCCGGCGCAAGCTGGTCGACGCCGAGGCGGTCCGCGTGCTGGCCCGCAAGGGCCGGACCCTGATCACCGAGAACCGGCTCGGCCTGGTGCAGGCCGCCGCGGGCGTGGACGGATCCAACGTCGGCCGCGACGAACTGGCGCTGCTGCCGGTCGACCCGGACGCCAGCGCCGCGGCGCTGCGCGCCGGGCTGCGTGCACGGCTCGGCGTCGACGCCGCCGTGGTCATCACCGACACGATGGGCCGCGCCTGGCGCAACGGCCAGACCGACGCGGCCGTCGGCGCGGCCGGCCTGGCGGTGTTACACAACTATTCGGGCGCCGTCGACCGGTACGGCAACGAGTTGCTGGTCACCGAGGTCGCGGTCGCCGACGAGATCGCCGCGGCGGCCGACCTCGTCAAGGGCAAACTGACCGCCATGCCGGTCGCCGTGGTGCGCGGGCTGCCGCGAAACATCACGGCCGACGAGGGGTCGACGGCCCGGCAACTGCTGCGGCCCGGCGAGGAGGACCTGTTCTGGCTGGGCACCGCCGAGGCGCTCGACATGGGTCGCCGGCAGGCCCAGTCGCTGCGCAGGTCGGTGCGCCGGTTCAGCGCCGAGCCGGTGCCGCCGGAGCTGGTCGAAGCCGCCGTCGCCGAGGCGCTGACCGCACCGGCCCCCCACCACACCTGGCCGGTGCGGTTCGTCTGGCTGCGGACCGAGGCCACCCGCATCCGGCTGCTGGACCGCATGAAGGACAAGTGGCGCCGCGACCTCGCCGGTGACGGCAGGCCCGCGGAGTCGATCCAGCGGCGGGTGGCGCGCGGCCAGATCCTCTACGACGCGCCCGAAGTCGTCATCCCGATGTTGGTCCCCGACGGCGCCCACGCCTATCCCGATGCCGCCCGCACCGATGCCGAGCACACCATGTTCACCGTCGCGGTGGGAGCGGCGGTGCAGGCCCTGTTGGTGGCGCTGGCCGTGCGGGGGGTGGGCAGCTGCTGGATCGGGTCCACCATTTTCGCCGCCGAGCTGGTCCGCGCCGAACTCGGGCTGCCCGCCGACTGGGAGCCGTTGGGCGCCATCGCGATCGGGTATGCCGCCGAGCCGGCCGGGCCACGCGGCCCCGTCGACACCGGGGATTTGTTGATCCGCAAGTAATACTTGGTCCCCATGAGGACGTTCGCGGGCAAGGCGGCGGCGTCGCCCGACAAGGTCCGCGGCGGCTACTACACGCCGGCGCCGGTGGCCCGGTTCCTGGCCGGCTGGGTTCGCGCGGCGGGACCCAAGATCGTCGAACCCGCCTGCGGCGACGGCGCGATCCTGCGCGAGCTGGCCAAGCTCAGCGACCAGGCCCAGGGCGTGGAGCTCATCGCGGGTGAGGCGGCGAAGTCGCGCGGCTTCGCCCCCGTCGACGCCGGGAACCTGTTCAGCTGGCTGGCCACGGCGCAGGCCGGCGGCTGGGACGGGGTCGCGGGCAACCCGCCCTACATCCGCTTCGGCAACTGGGCGTCCGAGCAGCGCGACCCGGCCCTGGCGCTGATGACGCGCGAGGGTCTGCGCCCGACCCGGCTGACCAATGCCTGGGTCCCGTTCGTCGTGGCCAGCACGGTGCTGGTGCGCGACGGGGGACGCGTGGGCCTGGTGCTGCCGGCCGAGCTGCTCCAGGTCACCTATGCCGCGCAGTTGCGTGAATTTCTGCTGAGCAGATTCCGCGGCATCACACTGCTGACGTTCGAGCGCCTGCTGTTCGACGGCGTACTGCAGGAGGTCGTGTTGTTCTGCGGGGTCGCCGGGCAAGGCCCGGCGCGGATCCGCACGGTGCACCTCAGTGACGCCGGCGCACTGGCCGGGGTGGACCTGGACGTCGAGCGTCTTCCCGCTGAGCCCGCGCCCTTGCACGAGAACGAGAAATGGACCAAGTATTTTCTGGATCCCGCCGCGATCCGGCTGCTGCGCACGCTCAAGGGATCCGACGCCATGATCCGGCTCGGGTCGATCGCCGAGGTCGACGTGGGCATCGTGACGGGCCGCAACAGCTTTTTCACCCTCACCGACGCCCAGGCCCGCGAGCTGGGACTGCTCCCCCACTGCGTGCCGCTGGTCTCGCGCAGTGCCCAACTGTCCGGGCTGGTCTACGACATCGACTGCCGGGCAAGCGATGTCGCCGCCGGGCGCCGCAGCTGGCTGCTCAACGCGCCGCGCGACCCGGCCGATCCCGCGCTGCTGGCACACATCGACGCCGGCGTCGCCGCCGGCGTCCACCGGGGCTACAAGTGCTCGCTGCGCAAGCCGTGGTGGACCACGCCGTCGTTGTGGACGCCCGACCTGTTCCTGCTGCGCCAGATCCATCTGGCGCCGCGGCTGACCGTCAACGCCGCCGCGGCGACCAGCACCGACACCGTGCACCGGGTCCGGCTGGTCGCGCCGGTGGACACGTCCGCCCTGGCCGCGGTGTTCCACAACAGCGTGACGTTCGCCTTCGCCGAGATCATCGGCCGCAGCTACGGCGGGGGCATCTTGGAGCTGGAACCCGCGGAGGCCGAGCAGCTTCCCGTCCCCCCACCGGCACACGCCAGCGCCGAACTCGCCTGCGAGGTCGACCTGTTGGTGAAGGCGGGCGAGCTCGACAAGGCGCTCGACCTCGTCGACCGCCAGGTGCTGATCGAGCGACTCGGGTTCTCCGCGGAGGTGGTGACGCAGTGTCGCGCGGCGTGGATCTCGCTGCGGGATCGCAGGACGCGACGGGGCTCCCGGTGAGCGTTCGCGGGTCGGCGATCGCGGTCCTCACCGAGTGGCGGGCGCCCGATCCGGAGCAGGATTCCCTGCGGCACGCCGTGCTGGCCTTCGTGCACGCCCGCGAGGACGCCTGCCGGCGCGAGTGCGTGCCGGGCCACGTCACCGCCTCGGCGCTGGTGCTCGACGACACCGGCGGCCACGTGCTGCTGACCCTGCATCCCCGCCTGGGCCGCTGGGTGCAGCTGGGCGGGCACTGCGACGAGGACGACGCCGACATCCTCGCCGCGGCGTTGCGCGAGGCCACCGAGGAATCCGGCGTCGCGGGCCTGCGCATGGAGCCAGAACTGGCCGCGGTGCACGTCCATCCGGTCACGTGCTCGCTGGGCGTGCCGACGCGGCACCTGGATCTGCAGTTCGTCGCGCGCGCTCCGGCCGGCGCGCAGATCGCGATCAGCGAGGAGTCCGAAGACCTGCGCTGGTGGCCGGCCGGCGCGCTGCCCGACGGCACCGATCACGCGTTGGCGTACTTGGTATCCCGGGCCCTCGCGCGATAGCCGCCGAACGTGACGGCACAGTCACGCTCGGCCACGAACGTGACTGTGCGGTCACACCCGGGCCGGGGCCTCAGACGTCGGACGAGTAGCGGATGCCGCCGTCGGGAATGGCGACGCCGGGCCACACCCGGGCGCCGCGCAGCAGCTCGCAGCGCGCACCGATGTCGGCGCCGTCGCCGATCACCCCGTCGCGGATCAGGGCCCGCGGACCGATGCGGGCGCCGAAGCCGATGATCGAGCGCTCGATCACGCTGCCGGCCTCGACCTTGACGCCGTCGAAGATCACCGCGCCGTCCAGCCGGACCCCGGGGCCGATCTCGGCGCCCCGCCCGACCACCGTGCCGCCGATCAGCACCGCGCCCGGCGACACCGCCGCGCCGTCGTGCACCAGCTGCTCGCCGCGGTGGCCGCGCAGCGCCGGTGACGGCGCGATGCCCCGCACCAGATCCGCCGATCCCCGAACGAAGTCCTCCGGGGTGCCCATGTCGCGCCAGTAGCTGGCGTCGACGTAGCCGCAGATCTTGACGCCGGGGTCGGACAGCAGGGCCGGGAACACCTCGCGTTCCACCGACACCTCCCGGCCGCGCGGGATCCGGTCGAGGATTGCGCGTTCGAAGACGTAGCAGCCGGCGTTGATCTGATCGGTCGGCGGATCCTGCGTCTTCTCCAGGAAGGCGACGACGCGGTTCTCCTCGTCGGTGGTCACGCAGCCGTACGCGCGCGGGTCGCCCACCCGGACCAGGTGCAGGGTGACGTCGGCGTGGTTGGTCCGGTGGAAATCCAGCAGCTGGCCCAGGTCGAGGCCGGACAGCACGTCGCCGTTGAAGACCAGCACGGTGTCGTGACGCAGATGGTCGGCGACGTTGGCGATGCCGCCTCCGGTTCCCAGCGGTCGCTCCTCGGTGACGTATTCGATCTGCAGGCCCAGCTTGGACCCGTCGCCGAACTCCGCCTCGAACACGGCCGCCCGATACGAGGTACTCAGGATCACGTGCTCGATGCCCGCCGCGGCGATCCGCGACAGCAAGTGGGTGAGGAACGGCAGCCCCGCGGTGGGCAGCATGGGCTTGGGCGCCGACAGCGTCAGCGGGCGCAGGCGGGTGCCCTTGCCGCCGACCAGGACCACGGCGTCGACGTCGGAAGTTGCCAACTCAGTGCCGCCCTTCTGCCAGTTTCTGTCGCCGGGAATTGCGCAGCGCGTTGCGCACCATCAGCCGCGACCGCACCGCCAGGGACACCCGCAGTGTCCAGCGCAGCGGGGCGCGCCGCCACCCGACGTGCCGGTCGGCCAGGAACATATAGGTGCTCTGGTGATGCGCCGCCAGGTGGCTGGCCGGGTCGTGCCCGGTGGAGTGGCCCTTGTGGTGCAGCACTTCGGCCGACGGCACGTACACGCTCAGCCAGCCGGCCCTGGCCGAGCCGGTCGCCGAGGTCGACGTCTTCCATGTACATGAAGTAGCGCTCATCGAATCCACCGACCTGACCGAACGCCGACCGGCGCACCAGCAGGCACGATCCCGACAGCCAGCCGACCGGACGCTCGCTGGGCTCCAGCCGCTCCTGGCGGTAGGCCGCCGTCCACGGGTTGCGTTTCCAGAAGGGCCCGACGACCGCGTGCATGCCGCCGCGGATCAGGCTGGGCAGGTGGCGCGCCGACGGATACACCGACCCGTCCGGGTCGCGGATCAGCGGGCCCAGCGCGCCGGCGCGCGGCCAGCGGCTGGCGGCGTCCAGCAGGGCGTCGATGCTGCCCGGGCCCCACTGCACGTCCGGGTTGGCCACGATCACCCAGTCCCCGTCGTCGTTGGAGTCCTGGTTCAGCTGGGCCACCGCGCGATTCACCGCGGTGCCGTAGCCGAGGTTCGCCCCGGTGGGAAACAGCCGCACGTTGGGGTAGCGCTCGACCGCCGCCTGCGGGGTTCCGTCGGTGGAGCCGTTGTCGGCCAGCAGCACGGCCACCGGGCGCTCGGTGGCCAGCGACAACGAGGCCAGGAAGCGCTCCAGGTGCGGGCCCGGCGAGTAGGTCACCGTCACGACCGGCAGAACGTCAGTCACGCGTAGAGGGTAACGGTCGATCGGCCGCGGAAGCGCTGCCCGCCGCCAGCGCCGCGACAAGCGCGGGGCGCCATGGCCTTAGCGGCTTCAGTCCCGCCGCGGCGGACTGCCGGCTGCCCAGCGCAGTGTAGGCGGGCCGCGGCGCCGGCCGCGGAAACTCCGCGGTGCTGACCGGCCGCACCCGCGCCGGGTCGGCGCCGCATTCTTCGAACACCGCGCGGGCCTGCCCGAAGCGGGAGACCGCGCCCTCGTTGGCGGCGTGCAGGATGGGACCGGGCACACGGTCGTCGACCACCTGCAGCAGCGCGGCGGCCAGGTCGCCGACGTAGGTCGGTGACCCGGTCTGATCGTCGACGACGTTGATCGGGCCGTCGCCGTCGGCCAGCCGGCGCATGACGGCGACGAAGTCCTTGCCGGTGCCGCCGGTGTAGACCCAGGCGGTGCGGACGACTATCCCCTGCCGGGCGTCCGGCAGCGCGGCGAGCACGGCCCGCTCGCCGGCCAGCTTGCTGCGGGCGTACACCCCCTGCGGCGCGGTGTCGTCGCCGGGCTCGTAGGGACGGGGTGCCGCGCCACCGAAGTCCGCTTGGACGTTGCCGCCGAACACGTAGTCGGTGGAGACGTGGACCAACCGGGCGCCGGCCCGCGCGCAGGCCCGGGCGATGTGTTCGGGGCCGGCGGCGTTGACCGCGTACGCCCCCGCCTCGTCGCTCTCGGCGCCGTCGACGTCGGTGTATGCGGCGCAATTGATCACCACGTCGCCGCGCGCATCGCCGCCCAGGATCCGCTCGGCGGCGGCGGGGTCGGTGATGTCCCACTGCGACGACGTGCATGCCAGCACGTCGCGGCCCTGGCCGGCTGGCCAGCGCCGCCAAACAGCTGCCCAACTGCCCGCCCGCGCCGGTGATCACGATCCTGCCTGACATGGGATCGAGTTTGGCACGCCGCCGTTGGCTACCCGCGAAGCGGCTGTGCCACAAGTAACCTAGTGGGATGCCTGTGCACCGTGTGGTTCGTGTGGTTGCCACCGCGCTGACCGTTTTGGTCGTCCTCGGCACCGGGATCGCGTGGAGTAACGTCCGGTCCTTCCAGGACGGCATCTTCCACATGTCCGCGCCCTCGCTGGGCAAGGGCGGCGACGACGGCGCGATCGACATCCTGCTGGTCGGCCTCGACAGCCGCACCGATGCGCACGGCAACCCCCTGACCCCCGAGGAGCTGGCGGCCCTGCGGGCCGGTGACGAGGAGGCGACGAACACCGACACCATCATCCTGGTCCGGATACCGAACAACGGGAAGTCGGCGACCGCGATCTCGATCCCCCGGGACTCCTACGTCGCGGCGCCGGGCCTGGGCAAGACGAAGATCAACGGCGTCTATGGCCAAACCAGGGAAGCCAAGCGGGTGAGCCTGGTCACAGCCGGTGACTCCCTCGAGGACGCCGCCAAACAGGGCACCGAGGCGGGCCGGGAGGCCCTGATCAGAACCGTCGCCGAGCTCACCGGGGTGACCGTCGACCACTACGCCGAGATCGGGCTGCTCGGGTTCGCGTTGATCACCGACGCGCTCGGCGGCGTGAACGTCTGCCTCAAAGAGCCGGTGTTCGAACCGCTCTCGGGCGCCGACTTTCCGGCCGGGCCGCAAAAGCTCAGCGGCTGGCAGGCGCTCAGCTTCGTCCGGCAGCGCCACGAACTGCCCCGCGGCGACCTGGACCGGGTGGTGCGCCAGCAGGCGGTGATGGCCGCGCTGGCGCACCGGGTCATCTCCGGGCAGCACGCTGTCCAGCCCCGCCACGCTGAAGCGGCTGGAGGCCGCGGTCCAGCGGTCGGTGGTGCTCTCGTCCGGCTGGGACATCATGGATTTCGTGCAGCAGCTGCAGCAGC
Organism: uncultured Actinomycetota bacterium; assembly: GCA_963800315.1. Classification (GTDB taxonomy): domain Bacteria; phylum Actinomycetota; class Actinomycetes; order Mycobacteriales; family Mycobacteriaceae; genus Mycobacterium. The sequence goes on along the minus strand of CAWDAS010000009.1, from coordinate 770,422 downwards.
TGGCCGGCGGCAACGTGGCCTTCGCCACCATCCCGGTGCTCGACGGGGCCGGCTGGAGCGACGACGGGATGCAGAGCGTGGTGCGGGTGGACCCGCACCAGGTTGCCGACTGGGTGGGCGGCCTCCTGCACGACCAGGATCAGGGCAAGACCGAGGAGCTGGCCTACAACCCGGCCAAGACCACCGCCAGCGTGGTCAACGACACCGACATCAACGGACTGGCCGCGGCGGTGTCGGACGTCCTGAGCTCCAAGGGGTTCGGCACCGGCCCGGTCGGCAACTACGACGGCGGCCACGTCCAGGGCAGCCAGGTGCGGGCCGCCAAGGACGACGACCTGGGCGCGCAGCAGGTCGCCAAAGAGCTGGGCGGGCTGCCGGTCGTCGCCGACGCCTCGATCGCGCCCGGCGCGGTGCGGGTGGTGCTGGCCAACGACTACAGCGGACCGGGCTCGGGGCTCTCCGGTGGTGGGTCGATCGTTCCGGCCCGGTCGTCGGGCGGCGGTTCGGCCGACGACCCGAACGTGCCGCCGCCGTCGCCGATCCTGACCGCCGGCTCGGACAAGCCCGAGTGCATCAACTGAGCACGCTGGCCGGCGCCATCCTGGACCCGATGCTGCGCGCCGACCCGGTCGGCCCGCGCATCACCTACTACGACGACGCCACGAGCGAGCGCATCGAGCTGTCCGCGGTGACGCTGGCCAACTGGGCCGCCAAGACCGGCAACCTGTTGCGCGACGAGCTGGGCGCCGGGCCGGCCAGCCGGGTCGCGGTCCTGCTGCCGGCGCATTGGCAGACGGCGGCGGTGCTGTTCGGGGTGTGGTGGATCGGCGCCGAGGCGGTGCTGGACGGCCCCGCCGACCTGGCGCTGTGCACCGCGGAGCGGCTGGACGAGGCCGATACCGCCGTGAGCACGGCGGTATCGGGGGTGAGGTGGCGGTGCTGTCGCTGGATCCGTTCGGCCGCCCCGTACCGGACCTGCCGATCGGCGTCACCGACTACGCCACCGCGGTGCGGGTGCACGGCGACCAGATCGTTCCCGAACGGCATCCGGGTCCGGCCCTGGCCGGCCAAACGGTCGACGAGATCCTGGCCGCCTGCCGGGATTCCGCGTCCGCACGGGGTCTGGCGCCCGGCGACCGGGTGCTTTCCAGCGCGTCGTGGGCGCGGCCGGCCGAGCTGGTGGACGGCCTGCTGGCGGTCATGGCCGCCGGCGCGTCGCTGGTGCAGGTGGCCAACCCCGACCCGTCGGCGCTGCCGCGCAGGATCGAAACCGAAAAAGTCACCCGGGTGCTGTGAGCCGGGGCTGTCGGGCCGCGCCAACATCCATCCGTCGATACATGTTGATATCGCGATATTTCGATGTTAGCGTCGGGCCAACGGCCGAAAACGACAAGGAAGGTTCAGGAATGGCGGCGTACGGACTGTTGGCGAAGGCGGGCACCCTGGTGGTGCACGGGGTGGTCGGGGCGGCGGCCTACGACCTGGTGCGCAAGGCCGCAAAGAGGGCGCCGCTGCACCAGACCGCGGTGTCGGCGGCGGAGCTGGGCCTGCGCGGCACCCGCAAGGCCGAGGAGGCCGCGGAATCGGCCCGGCTCAAGATCTCCGACGTGATGGCCGAGGCCCGGGAGCGCATCGGCGAGGAGGCGCCCACCCCCGCCGTCGGCGAAGCCCACGACCACGACCACTGATCCCCTCGACATGACCCAGGCGATTACCGAAGAAACCGAAGCGACCGACGATCCCGCCCTGGCAGTAATTTCGGATGCGGCCGGACGCATGCGGGTCACCATCGACTGGGTCCGCGGCGACTCCCGGCGGGCGGTCGCGGTCGAGGAGGCCGTCGCCAAGGAGAACGGGGTGCGGGTCGTGCACGCGTACCCGCGCACCGGCTCCGTCGTCGTCTGGTACTCGCCCCGGCGCGCCGACCGCGCCGCCGTGCTGGCGGCGATCGGCGGCGCCGCGCACGTCGCCGCCGAGCTGATCCCGGCGCGCGCGCCGCATTCGACGGAGATCCGCAACGCCGACGTGCTGCGGATGGTCGTCGGCGGCGCGGCGCTGGCCCTGCTCGGCGTGCGCCGCTATGTGTTCGCCAGACCGCCGCTGCTCGGTCCCAGCGGCCGGGCGGTCGCCACCGGCGTCACCATCTTCACCGGCTACCCCTTCCTGCGCGGCGCGCTGGGTTCGTTGCGCTCGGGCAAGGCCGGCACCGATGCGCTGGTCTCGGCGGCCACGGTCGCGAGCCTCATCCTGCGCGAGAACGTGGTCGCGCTGACCGTGCTGTGGCTGCTCAACATCGGCGAGTACCTGCAGGACCTGACGCTGCGCCGGACCCGGCGGGCCATCTCGGAGCTGCTGCGCGGCAACCAGGACACGGCATGGATCCGGCTGACCGAGGGGCCCGATGCGGGTACCGAGGTCCAGGTGCCGATCGACACCGTGCAGATCGGCGACGAGGTGGTGGTTCACGACCACGTCGCGATCCCGGTGGACGGCGAGGTCATCGACGGCGAGGCCATCGTCAACCAGTCCGCGATCACCGGGGAGAACCTGCCCGTCAGCGTCGTGGTCGGGACCCACGTGCACGCCGGCTCGGTGGTGGTGCGCGGGCGCCTGGTGGTGCGCGCGACCGCGCCGTCGGCAACCAGACCGCCATCGGCCGCATCATCAGCAGGGTCGAAGAAGCACAACAGGACCGGGCTCCCATCCAGACGGTCGGCGAGAACTTCTCCCGCCGCTTCGTTCCCACCTCGTTCGTCGTCTCGGCGCTCACCCTGCTGGTCACCGGGGACGTCCGGCGCGCGATGACCATGCTGCTGATCGCCTGCCCCTGCGCGGTGGGCCTGTCCACCCCGACCGCGATCAGCGCCGCGATCGGCAACGGCGCGCGGCGCGGCATCCTGATCAAGGGCGGATCCCACCTCGAGCAGGCGGGCCGGGTCGACGCCATCGTGTTCGACAAGACCGGGACGCTGACCGTCGGGCGCCCGGTGGTCACCAATATCATTGCCATGCACAAAGATTGGGAGCCCGAGCAGGTGCTGGCGTACGCGGCCAGCTCGGAGATCCACTCCCGGCATCCGCTGGCCGAAGCGGTGATCCGCTCGACCGAGGAACGCCGCATCAGCATCCCGCCGCACGAGGAATGCGAGGTGCTGGTCGGGCTGGGCATGCGGACCTGGGCCGACGGCCGCACCCTGCTGCTGGGCAGTCCCTCGCTGCTGCGGGCCGAGAAGGTGAAGGTCTCCAAGAAGGCCTCGGGATGGGTGGACAGGCTGCGCCGCCAGGCCGAGACGCCGCTGCTGCTCGCCGTCGACGGCACGCTGGTCGGGTTGATCAGCCTGCGCGACGAGGTGCGGCCCGAGGCCACCGAGGTGCTGACGCAATTGCGGGCCGGCGGAGTCCGCCGAATCGTGATGCTCACCGGCGACCATCAGGACACCGCCGCGGCCGTCGCCGCCGAACTCGGCATCGACGAGTGGCGCGCCGAGGTGATGCCCGAGGACAAGCTCGAGGTGGTGCGCGAGCTGCAGGACGCCGGTTACGTCGTCGGCATGGTCGGCGACGGGGTCAACGACGCGCCCGCGCTGGCGGCCGCCGACATCGGCATCGCCATGGGCCTGGCCGGCACCGACGTCGCCGTCGAGACCGCCGATGTGGCGCTGGCCAATGACGATCTGCACCGCCTGCTCGACGTGCGCGACCTGGGCGGCCGGGCCGTGGATGTCATCCGCCAGAACTACGGCATGTCGATCGCCGTCAACGCCGCCGGACTGGCCATCGGCGCCGGCGGGGCGCTGTCACCGGTGCTGGCCGCGATCCTGCACAACGCGTCGTCGGTGGCGGTGGTGGCCAACAGCTCCCGGCTGATCCGCTACCGGCTGGACTGACCTGCTCAGCAGCCGCAGTCCTGGCCGCGCCAGGCGCGCACACCCTGCCAGGCCGCAATGGCGGCGACGGCCAGCCCGATCACGGGGTCGAACCACCAGCCGCCGGACCACACGGCGGTGATGCCCAGGCCCGCCAGCACCCCGGCGGCCTGGATGGCGCACAGGTAGTTCTGGGTCCCCTCGCCCTCGGTGGCCGCCGAGCCCAGCCGCGCGCCGACCCGGTGGTTGGCCCAGCCCAGAATCGGCATCAGCACCAGGGCCAGCGCCGTCAGCGCGATGCCGATCACCGACGTGTCGGCATGGTGGCCGTCGGCCAGGTGCCGGACCGAATCGGCGGCGATGTAGGGGGCGGTCAGCCAGAACGACACCGCGACCCCGCGCTGGGCGCGCCGCTCGGCGGTCGGCGACAACGTGCGCTCACCGGTGAAGCGCCAGAGCACCATCGCGCTGGCCAGCGCCTCGGAACCGCCGCCGAGCGCCCACCCGGTCAACGCGACCGAGCCGACCGCCAAGCCCTGCCACAGCCCGATGGCGCCCTCGACGAGCAGCACGGCCAGGCTGACCCAGGCCAGCCGGCGCGCCCACCCGGCGCCGGCCTGCCACTGCGCGTCCCGCGTCGCGGCGCCACCGCATTGTCCGGTGACGATCGGGGAGCTGGTCACCTGCGCGAGGGTAGCGGCAACGGGGCGATCTCGCAGGCTTCAACACCGGGGGCGTGCCCAACCGTGTCCGAGTAACCGAGCCCGGCGCCGAGCCGGGTCGTGTCGGCCGACGGGGGGCGCCGGCGATAAGGGCGCAACGCCACCATCGGCGGGGGCCATCGGTCCCCGCGTGCACTCGACACCCGAGCCCCGAACGGCGCCGGAGTCCCCGTAATCTGGCTGATCAGTAGAACGAGAGGGGCTTTCTTCGATGGGGCGCACCGACAACGACACCTGGGACCTGGCGACCAGTGTGGGAGCCACCGCCACCATGGTGGCCGCGGGACGGGCCCGGGCCACCCGGGACGCGCTGATCGACGATCCGTTCGCCGAGCCGCTGGTGCGCGCCGTCGGGGTGGACTTCTTCAGCCGGTGGGCCGGCGGCGAACTCGACTCCGCCGACGTCGACGTCCCCGGCGCCCCGTGGGGCATGCAACGCATGACCGACATGCTGGCCGCCCGCACCCGCTACATCGACACGTTCTTCTCCCGCGCGGCCGCGGCGGGAATCCGCCAGGTGGTCATCCTGGCCTCCGGCCTCGACGCGCGCGCCTACCGGCTGCCCTGGGCGGCGGGCACCACGGTGTTCGAGATCGACCAGCCCCAGGTCATCGATTTCAAGGCCGTGACCATTGCCGAGCTCGGCGCCAATTCCACGGCCGAGGTGCGGGCCGTGCCGATCGACCTGCGCCACGATTGGCCGTCGGCGCTGCGCCAGGCGGGGTTCGACACCGCGCGGCCGGCCGCCTGGGCCGCCGAGGGCCTGCTCGGGTTCCTGCCGCCGGAGGCCCAGGATCGGTTGCTGGACAACATCACCGAGCTCAGCGCCGACGGCAGCCGGCTGGTGGCCGAGGTCTTTCTGAATTCGGAGGCCAATCAGCAGGCACTAAACGCCGCCATCGCCAAGTGGCAAGAGCAGGGCCTGGATGTCGAGCTGGACAACCTGGGCTTCCCCGGTGAGCACAACGACGTGGCGGCCTACCTGGAAGAGCGCGGCTGGGAACCGGTGCGCACACCACTGAACGAACTGTTGGCCGACAACGATTTTCCGCTGCAGTCCACCGACGGCCCCGACGGTCAAGAAGCCCCCTTCGGTCGCAACTACTACTGCACCGCGGTATTGCACGAGGCGGGTTAAAGGAGCACCCCACATGCCAAACAGCAAGCCCGCCAAGCCGCTTGACGGATTCCGGGTGCTCGATTTCACCCAGAACATCGCCGGGCCGCTGGCCGGACAGGTGCTGGCCGATCTGGGTGCCGAGGTCATCAAGGTCGAGGCCCCCGACGGTGAGGCGGCCCGGCAGATCACCGCGGTCCTTCCCGGCCGCCCGCCGCTGCCCACCCTGTTTCTGCCGCACAATCGGGGCAAGAAGTCGGTGGCGGTCGACCTGACCGCCGACGCCGCCAAGCAGCAGATACTGCGGCTGGCCGATACCGCCGACGTTGTCCTGGAAGGGTTTCGGCCCGGCGTCATGGAACGCATGGGTCTGGGTCCCGACGACCTGCGGTCCCGCAACCCCAGGCTCATCTACGCGCGCCTCTCGGCCTACGGCGGCAACGGCCCGCACGGCAGCCGGCCGGGCGTCGACCTGATGGTCGCCGCCGAGGCGGGCATGACCACCGGGATGCCCACCCCGACCGGCAAGCCGCAGATCATCCCGTTCCAGCTCGTCGACGCCGCCAGCGGTCACGTGCTGGCCCAGGCGGTGCTGGCCGCACTGCTCAACCGCGAGCGCCACGGGGTGGCCGACATCGTCCGCGTCGCGATGTATGACGTCGCGGTCAACCTGCAGGCGGGCCAGCTCACCATTCACCTGAACAAGCCAACCGATGCCCCCAAACCGGATTCGGCCGCAAAGCCCAAGCGTCGCAAGGGCGTCGGCTTCGCCACCCAGCCATCGGACGCCTTCAAGGCCGCCGACGGGTACCTGGTGATCAGCGCGTATGTGCCCAAACACTGGAAGAAGCTGTGTGAGCTCATCGGCCGGCCCGATCTGCTCGACGACGAGCGATTCATCGACCAGCGCGCGCGGGCCCTCAACTACCCCGAGCTGACCGAGGAACTCGAGTCCGCGCTGGCCGCCAAGACCGCGGCCGAATGGGTCGAGCTGCTGCAGGAGGGCGGGCTGATGGCCTGCCTGGCCTACACCTGGAAGCAGGTCGTGGACACCCCGCTGTTCGCCGAGAACGAGCTCGCCCTGCAGGTCGGCGGTGGCGACCCGGACACCGGGGCCGTCGCGGTCGTCCGCATGCCGGCGCGCTACTCGAGCTTCGACGCCGTGGCCACCGATCCCCCACCGTCGGCCGGGCAGCACAACGAGCTGTACCTCACCACCGGCAACGCGTAGCCGACGCCGGCCGTCCAGCCGCCACCCGACCCGGCCGCGCTGCGAGCAAGTAGCATCGGGCCTTGATGGGGGAGCAGCTCGACGGCCAAACCAGTGGCGCCGGTATCGGTCACCTCCGTGCCGGGACCGACCGCGTCGGCTGAGACGACCCTTCTGCACACCCCGAATCGACAAGGTCTCCGAATACCGCTATGGCGGCGATGTCCTGTTGCGAGGCAAGTGACGCGGATGCAGAGAGGTATCGAGGTGAAGGTTCGTTTGCGCACGATGTTGGCCGTGCCGGCCACCGTGTTGCTGGTCGCGGCCGCGGCGGCGTGCAGTTCAAAGTCGGCGATCGGTTCTTCCCGCCCGGGTGACTCCGGCAGCCCGTACACCATCCCCGCGACCTCGTCCGTAGCGCTGTCGGAAACGGGCAGCACGCTGCTCTACCCGCTGTTCGACGCGTGGGGCCCGGCCTTTCACGAGAAGTACTCGAACGTCACCATCAGCACCGCGGACACCAGTTCGGCCACCGGAATAGCACAAGCCGCGGCCGGGACGGTCAACATCGGCGCCTCCGACTCGTACCTGTCCGACACCGAGATGGCCGCGCACCGGGGATTGCTGAACATCCCGTTGGCCATTTCCGCGCAGCAGATCAACTACAACCTGCCCGATGTCACCGAGCACCTCAAGCTCAACGGCAAGGTGCTGGCGGCCATGTATCGGGGCGAGGTCAAAACCTGGAACGACCCGCAGATCGCCGCCCTGAACCCGGGGGTGAACCTGCCGCCGATTCCGGTGGTTCCGCTGCACCGTTCCGACGGTTCCGGTGACACGTTCCGGTTCACCCAGTACCTGTCCAAGCAGGACCCCGACGGCTGGGGCAGGTCGCCGGGCTTCGGCACCACCGTCGACTTTCCCGCCGTGCCCGGCGCGTCGGGTCAAAAGGGGAACGGCGGGATGGTGGCCGGTTGCGCCGACAGCATCGGGTGCGTCGCCTACATCGGGATCAGCTACCTCGACCAGGCCAACCACCGCGGACTGGGCAAAGCCCAGCTGGGCAACGCGTCCGGCAACTTCGTGCTGCCCGACGCCAAGAGCATCAAGGCCGCGGCCGCCGGCTTCACCAAAACCCCGGCGAACCAGGCGATCTCGCTGATCAACGGCTCCGCCCCGGACGGGTACCCGATCGTCAACTACGAGTACGCCATTGTCAAAGACCACCAGAACAACGACGCCACCGCCCAGACCGTGCAGGCGTTTCTGCATTGGGCGGTGACCGAGGGCAACGGCGCCTCGTTCCTCGACGAGGTGCACTTCCAGCCGCTGCCGTCCGCGGTGGTCAAGCTGTCCGATGCCCAGATCGCCACGATCTCGGGCTAGCGCCCCGTCACAGGTTGGGGAGCCGGACCACCTGGATGAAGAACTCGTCGATCTGCCGGACCGCGTTGACGAACTGATCGAGGTCGACCGGCTTGGTGACGTAGGCGTTGGCGTGCAATTGGTAGCTGCGCAGGATGTCCTCCTCGGCCGAGGAGGTGGTGAGCACGACGATCGGGATGCGAGCCAGGTCCGGGTCCGACTTGACCTTCTCCAACAGCTGGCGGCCATCGTATTTCGGCAGGTTCAAATCGAGCAGGATGAGGTCGGGCCGCGGCGCATCGGCGTATTGACCGCGCCGGTACAGAAAGTCCAGGCCTTCCTCCCCGTCGTGCGCGACGTGCAGCCTGTTCTTGAGCTTGTTGTGCTCGAACGCTTCTCGGGTGATGAGCTCGTCTCCCGGATCGTCCTCGACGAGCAGGATTTCGATGGCTCTACCGGCCGATGTCATTCGTGCGCTCCTTCCACAACGGTTGAGTCTGCTGCGTCCACCGGGACGGGAATGGTGAACTCGAACCGAGTTCCCTCGGCGTGGGACGGGTCGATCCAGACGGTGCCCCCGTGGTGCTCTACGATCTTTTTGACCAGCGCAAGGCCGACACCGGTGCCCGCGTACACCTCTCGGCCGTGCAGGCGCTGGAAGATGACGAAGACCTTGTCGGCGAACTCCTCCGGGATGCCGATTCCGTTGTCGGTGACGCTCAGCAACCATTGGCCGTCGTGCGTGCCGGTGCCCCGTTGGCATTCGATGACGACGCGGGGCGGGCGATCGTCCTGGCGGAACTTCACCGCGTTGCCGATCAGGTTCTGCCACAACATCGTCAGCAGCATCCGATCCCCGACGATCCGCGGGAGGGGCTGCTGGGGGCGCACGATCTCGGCGCCCGATTCCTCGATGGCCGCGGCCAGGTTGGACACGGCGGCATCCACCGTTGCGTCGAGGTCCACCACGGACTCCGAGGTGCCCAGCCGGCCGACCCGGGAAAAGGTGAGCAGGTCATTGATCAGCACCTGCATGCGTTTGGCCCCGTCGACCGCGAATCCGATGTATTCGACGCCACGCTCGTCGAGCTTGTCGCCGTATCGCTTCTCCAGCAGCTGGCAGAACGAGGCGACCTTACGCAGCGGCTCCTGCAGATCGTGCGACGCGACGTAGGCGAACTGCTCGAGTTCGGCGTTCGAGCGCCGCAATTCCAGCGTCTGCTCGTCCAGCAGCGCTTGGGCCGAACGCGATACGTCGAGCTCTTCGACGATTCGCCTGCGCATGTTGTCCACGTCGATGGCCATATCGCGGACGTCCTTGGGCCGCTTCGGGGGCGTGATCGATTCATCGAAGTTGCCCTCGGTGATCCGCCGGCATGCCGCGGCCAGCTTCGCCAGCGGGCGGGCGACCATGTCGCGCACCAAAAATCCCAGCGCGGCGGCCGTGGCGAAAAACGCCAACACCATTGCGGCCAGCACCCGGTCGCGCCAGGCGTCGGTGTGTTTGAGTTCGGCGGTGGCATGCGACCAGGCCGCGGACAGGTGCGCGTTCTGGGTATCGAAAAGCGCTCGCAAATGGTCGAATTCGGCTTTGCCGCGCTCGGCCGCCCGGCCGCTGAAGGCCTTCAGATCGTTCGCGTTCACGCTCGCGATGGCCGGCTCGGCATAGCTGGCCCGCCAGTTCGCGGCGGCCTTCTCGATCGCCTCCAGATCACCGGTCAGGTCCGCACGCCGGCCGAGGCGGTGCCGGATTTCTTCGGCCGCCGCCCGTTCGGCGCGTTGCCCGTCGTAGTACGGCCGGAGGAACTGTGGGTCCGCGGCGATCAGGTACCCGCGGATGCCGGTTTCCTGGTCCCGCAAGGCCGCCTGCAGCTGGCAGGCCGCCACCCGCGCCGGCTGAATGTTGTCGGTGAGCTCGCGTGACATCGCGTCGGTGCGGTTCAGCAGCACCGTCCCGACCACCGCACCGGCGAGCACCATCACGCCCATGACGGTCAGGAAGAGGGCCTGCCAGCCCCGCACGGTGAGCTGCGACGGGAGCAGGCGACGCAACAAACGGGTCACCTCGCGGTCCTCTCGACGCGCAGCACCGCGATGTCGTCGGTGAGGCCGCCGCGCGGCTGGGCGAGCTGCTGGGCGCCGTCGATGAGCGCGTCGACGAACTCCGGGCCGGGCCGGCGCGCGTGCGACCGGGCCAACACGAGCAGACCGTCCTCGCCGAGACGCTGGGCGCCGTGACCCGAATAGCCTTCGAAGAGCCCGTCGGTCAGCAGCAGCAGGCCGTGACCGGTGGGCAGGTCCAGCTCGTGTTGCGGCCAGTCGTCGGCCCGCAGGCCCAGCGCCGGCCCGCCCGGGGGCTCGACCCAGTCCACGGTGCCGCCGCTCTGCCGCAGCATCCCGGGGTGGCCGGCGCGGATGACGGTGGCGCGCGGGCTGTCCGCCGGGATCTCCAGGCTGAGCACGGTCGCGAAAATCCCGGTCCCGGTGCGTTCGGAGTGCAGCACCCGCTCCAGCTGACGCATCAGTTCGACACCGTGCACCCCGGCGAGGGTGAGGGCACGGAACGCGATCCGCAACGCCGCGCCCAGGGCCGCCTCGTGCGGGCCGTGCCCCGCGACGTCACCGATCAGGACGTGGACGATCCGGTCGGGCGTTTGGACGACGTCGTAGAAGTCCCCGCACAGCAAGGCCCCCTCTCGGCTCGGCCGGTACCGGGCGACAATGTCGACGCCCGGGTTGTCCAGCAGCAGCGGGGAGGGCAGCAGGCCGCGTTCGAGCAGCGCGTTCTCGCGGGCGCGCAGCTGGCTCGCGTGCAGGTCAGCGGCGATGAGTTCGGCGCGTTTGCGCTCGATGGCGTACAGCAGCGCGCGCCGCAGCATTTCCGGGTCGACACGACCCTTGACCAGGTAGTCCTGGGCGCCGGCCGCCACCGCGGAAGCCCCGAAGTCCTCATCGTTCAGCCCGGTGAGCACGACGACCGGAATGGTGGCGTCGTGCCTGGCGATCCGGTCCAGGGCCTCCATCCCGCGGGCGTCGGGCAGGTGCAGGTCCAGCAGGACGCAATCGGGGCGGGCGGTGGCCAGCGCGCGCTCGGCGTGCGCCATCGACTGCGCCCACACCAACCGGATGTCGGCGACCGCGTCGGCGATCAGCTCCTCCACCAGCAGCGCATCGGCGCGGTCGTCCTCGACCAGGAGCAACGACAACGACTGCCTGCTCGCTGCCTCGGCAACAGCAGCACGCACGGGCATCACATTCCGGTCATCCACGAAGCGCACGGGAAGTCACGTTCTGCATTCAAGACCCCCTGGCCGCGGTGAGACCCTTTGCTCGAAGAGGGCGTTCCGGCTGGATAGCCGGTGCGCCGACGCTGACTTTTCGTATGGCGTTACCACCCCGAATGGTTGCCGACGGAGATCCTATGCGGTGCGGCCGGGCTTTTCGAAAATGGCCGGCAGAGAAGTCAGCGCAACAGCGCCCGCGACATGACCACCCGCTGAATCTGATTGGTGCCCTCGTAGATCTGGGTGATCTTCGCGTCGCGCATCATCCGCTCCACCGGGAAGTCCTGCGTGTAGCCGTAACCGCCGAAGAGCTGCACCGCGTCGGTGGTGACCTCCATCGCGACGTCGGAGGCCAAGCACTTCGACGCCGCGGAGATGAAGCCGAGATTGGATTCGCCGCGCTCGGCGCGAGCGGCCGCCGAGTACACCATCAGCCGCGCGGCCTCCACCTTCATGGCCATGTCGGCCAGCATGAACTGCACGCCCTGGTTGTCGCTGACCGGGCGGCTGAACTGCTTGCGCTCCTTGGTGTATGCGATGGCGGCGTCCACGGCCCCCTGGGCGATGCCGACCGCCTGCGCGCCGATGGTGGGGCGGGTGTGGTCCAGTGTCGCGAGCGCGGTCTTGAACCCGGTGCCCGGCTCGCCGATGATCCGGTCGCCCGGGATGCGGCAGTTCTCGAAGTAAAGCTCGGTGGTCGGGGAGCCCTTGATGCCGAGCTTGCGCTCTTTCGGCCCGACGGTGAACCCCTCGTCGTCGCAGTGCACCATGAACGACGAGATGCCGTTGGCACCCTTGTCCGGGTCGGTCACCGCCATCACGGTGTACCAGCTCGACTTGCCGCCGTTGGTGATCCAGCATTTGGCGCCGTTGAGGATCCAGTCGTCGCCGTCGGCCTTGGCCCGGGTCCGCATCGACGCGGCGTCACTGCCGGCCTCCCGCTCGCTCAGCGCGTAGGACGCCATCGCGGTGCCGTCGGCGATCGACGGCAACACCTGCTTCTTCAGGTCGTCGGAGCCGCGCAGGATCAGGCCCATGGTGCCCAGCTTGTTCACCGCGGGGATCAGCGACGCGGACGCGTCGACGCGGGCCACCTCCTCGATCACGATGCAGGCCGCCACCGAGTCCGCGCCCTGGCCGCCGTACTCCTCCGGCACGTGCACGGCGTTGAAGCCCGACGCGTTCAGCGCGTCCAGCGCCTCCTGGGGGAACCGCGCATTCTCGTCGACGTCGGCGGCGTGCGGAGCGATCTCCTTCTCCGCCAACGCGCGAATCGCCGCCCGCAATTCGTTGTGTTCCTCGGGCAGCTGGAACAAATCGAACGTGGGGTTTCCGGCCCAACCAGCCATCTCAGCCTCCTAGCGCTCTGCCGGGCTACTCGTCGGTAACTTTACCGTGCAGCCGCTGCAGCGCCGCATCCTTGGCCGTCACGCTCTCGGCCAGCTGGGCCTGGAACTGCACGACACGGGCCCGCAGCGCCGGGTCGGACGACGCCAGGATGCGCACGGCCAGCAGGCCGGCGTTGCGTGCCCCGCCGATGGAGACGGTGGCCACCGGAACACCGGCCGGCATCTGCACGATCGACAGCAGCGAGTCCAGCCCGTCCAGGCGTGCCAGCGGCACCGGCACCCCGATCACCGGCAACGGCGTCGCGGAGGCCACCATGCCGGGCAGGTGGGCGGCGCCGCCGGCGCCCGCGATGATCACCTCGATGCCGCGGTCGGCCGCGCCGCGGGCGTAGTCGAACATCACCTGGGGCGTGCGGTGCGCCGAGACCACCCGCACCTCGGCCGGAATGCCGAACTCGGCCAGCGCCTCGGCGGCGTCGGCCATCACCGACCAGTCGCTGTCGCTGCCCATGATCACACCCACTCGGGCTTGATCAGTCATGTGGATCCCATCCGTCCGTCCACTGCCCGTGCGACAACCAGTGTGCCGCCAGCGCGGCGCGTTGGCGCAGCGCTGCCAGCCCCGCCATGTCGGAGCCGACGAAGTTGATGTGCCCGATCTTGCGTCCGGGCCGTTCCTCCTTGCCGTACAGGTGCACCCGGGCGTCGGGCATCCGTGCGAACAGGTGGTGCAGCCGCTCGTCCATCGTCATAGCGGGCTGCTGGGCGGCGCCCAGCACGTTGGCCATCACGGTCACCGGCGCGATGGCGTCGGTGTCGCCGAGCGGATAGTCCAGCACCGCGCGCAGGTGCTGCTCGAACTGGCTGGTGCGCGACCCGTCCATCGTCCAGTGCCCGGAGTTGTGCGGCCGCATCGCGAGCTCGTTGACCAGCAGGGCGCCTGGGGGTCCCTCCCGCTCGCGGGGGACGCGCGTCTCGAACAGCTCGACCGCGAGCACCCCGACGACGCCCAGGTCGGCGGCCAGACGCAAGGCCAGCTGCTGGGCGGCGGCGGCCACCTCCTTGCGCAGTTCGGGTGCCGGCGCGATCACCTGCACGCAGATCCCGTCCTGCTGCACCGTCTCGACCACCGGCCACGCCGCGCCCTGCCCGAACGGGGACCGCGCCACCAGCGCCGACAATTCGCGGCGCAGGTTCACCTGCTCCTCGGCCAGCACCGGCACCCCATCGGCCAGGAGGGCGGCCGCAATCTCGCGGGCGTGCAACGGGTCGCGGGCCATCCGCACCCCGCGCCCGTCGTATCCGCCGCGGACCGCTTTGACGACCACGGGGCCGTCTATGCGCCGCGCGAAGGCGTCGAGTTCGTCGACGCTCTCGATGCCCGCGTAGCGGGGCACCGGGGCGCCGAGGGCCTCCAGCCGCCGCCGCATCACCAGCTTGTCCTGCGCGTGCACCAGCGCCCGCGGCGGCGGCGCCACGTTGACACCCTCGGCGACCAGCTTGTCCAGCAACTCGGTCGGGACGTGCTCGTGGTCGAACGTCACCACGTCGGCGCCGGCCGCCACCCGGCGCAGGTCTTCCAGGTCGGTGTGCGAGCCGATCACCACGTCGGGGGCCACCTGCGCGGCCGATTCGTCGGGGGCGGTGGCCAGCACCCGCAGCGTCTGCCCCAGCGCGATCGCGGCCTGATGGGTCATCCGGGCCAGCTGACCGGCGCCGACCATGGCGACTCGTGGGGCGGTCCCGGGCGGGCGTGTACTCGGCACGGCCATCATGGTGTCATGGCGCGGGCGGGGTGCTGACCGGCGGTGACGTCGAATCGTCATCGACGATTTTGCATCGATTTTGTGTCCGTCCGTACACTGACGACTTGTGTCCTTCGCCGAAGCCACAATCGCGCGCCTACCTGCGGTCATGCAGCCGTATTTGCTGCGCCACCATGAGCTCATCAAATTCGCCATCGTCGGGGGCACCACGTTCATCATCGACTCGGCGATTTTCTACACCCTGAAGCTGACAATTCTCGAGTCGAAGCCGGTGACCGCGAAGGTCATCGCCGGCATCGTCGCGGTCATCGCGTCGTATGTGCTCAACCGGGAGTGGAGCTTCCGTGATCGGGGCGGCCGCGAGCGCCACCACGAGGCCCTGCTGTTTTTCGCGTTCAGCGGCGTGGGGGTGGTGCTGAGCATGGCGCCGCTGTGGTTCTCCAGCTACGTCCTGCAGTTGCGCGAGCCGATGGTGACACTCACCGTGGAAAACATCGCCGACTTCATCTCGGCCTACATCATCGGCAACCTGCTGCAGATGGCGTTCCGCTTCTGGGCGTTCCGGCGCTGGGTGTTTCCCGACCAGTTCGCCCGCAACCCCGACAAGGCGCTGGAGTCCGCCCTCACCGCCGGCGGTATCGCCGAAATCTTCGAGGACGAGATCGAGGAGGGCAACGTCACGCTGTTGCAGGCCTGGCGCAACCGGCGGGCCAGCCGGTTCGCTCAGCTGGGCGACTCCTCCGAGCCCAGGGTGTCGAAGACCTCGTGATACAGCAGCGCGTGCACCTCGCGCAGCCGCGGAATGTTGTAGAACTCCAACGGATCTTGTGACGCCGACTCGATAATCAGCGTCCCGGTGCGAAACATCCGCTCGAAGAGCCGGTCCCGGAATTCGACGCTGTTGATCCGCGCCAGCGGGATGTCGATGCCGGTCCGGGTCAGCACCCCGTGGCGAAACATCACCCGCCGGTTAGTCACCACGAAGTGGGTGGTCAGCCAGCTCAGGAATGGCCACAGCGTCAGCCAGCCGACGATCACCAACCAGATCCCCCAAATGACGCCGTAAATGATGTTCTTGGCGAGCTGGTCCCAATGCGTCGAGTTGAGGTAGCCGGACCCGAACGCCGCCAGTCCGGTCGTCAGAATCAGCGCCACGACGGGCCAGATCAATCGGTTCCAGTGCGGATGGCGGTGCACGACAACCTGCTCGCCGGGGGCCAGGACGTTATCCGGGTAGCTCATGCCCGCAGACACTAGCTGCGCAAATGCACCACGTCACCAGCCGAGACCACGACGCTCCCGCCTTGCGTTTCAAGACACAATCGGCCCTGATCGTCGATGGCGCTCGCGGTCCCGACGACCTCCTTGCCGCCCGGCAGGTGGGCGCGCACCCGGGTGCCGACGGTCAGGCTGCGCGCCCGGTAGTCGGCCGCCAGCCCCCAGTCGGCTCCGCGCGCGGCCCGCCAGGCCACGACCCGCCTGCCGAGTTCGGTCAGCAGGCCGCAGACCAGCCGGCCGCGGTCGGGCGCGGCGACGCCGAGGTCGGCCAGCGAGGTCGCTCCCCTGACCCCCTCGGGGGCCTGAGTCACGTTGAGCCCCAGGCCGATTACCACCACCGGGCGCGAGACCTCGGCGAGGATGCCGGCCAGTTTGCCGCCCCCGGCGAGCACGTCATTGGGCCACTTGAGGCCCAGTTCGATCCCGGTCCCCTGCAGCAGCGGGGCCACCGCGTCGACGACCGCCACCCCGGTGGCCAGCGGCAACCAGCCCCATCCGCCGGTCGGGACGTCGACCACGCTGACGCCGACCGACATGGTGATCTGGGCGCGCGGGGTGGCCGACCAGCCGCGGCCGTGGCGCCCGCGACCGGCGGTCTGGTGCTCGGCGATCAGTACGGTCCCCGCCACGTCGGTCCCCGATGCCGCCCGCGCCAGCAGGTCGGCGTTGGTGGATCCGGTCTGCTCGACGACGTCGAGTTGGCGCCACCCCAGCCCGGTGCCGATCAGCTCGGCCCGCAGCGCGGCCGCATCCAGCGGTGGCCGGAGCAGATCGGAATCCGTCACGGAAATCTCCTCACTGGAGCCCAGCCTAAACATCGGCGCGGGGCCTGCCGATAACATCGAGTCCCATGACAAGCGTTACCGACCACACCGCCGAGCCCGCCGCCGAGCACACCATCGACATCCACACCACCGCGGGCAAGCTGGCCGAGCTGCACAAGCGCCGGGAAGAGTCGCTGCACCCGGTCGGCGAGGACGCCGTCGAGAAGGTGCACGCCAAGGGCAAGCTGACCGCCCGCGAGCGCATCTATGCCCTGCTGGACGAGGATTCCTTCGTCGAGCTCGACGCCCTGGCCAGACACCGCAGCACCAACTTCGGCCTGGAGAACAACCAGCCGCTGGGCGACGGCGTGGTCACCGGCTACGGCACCATCGACGGCCGCGAAGTGTGCATCTTCAGCCAGGACGCCACCGTGTTCGGCGGCAGCCTGGGCGAGGTGTACGGCGAGAAGATCGTCAAGGTGCAGGAGTTGGCGATCAAGACCGGCCGTCCGCTGATCGGCATCAACGACGGCGCCGGCGCCCGCATCCAGGAGGGCGTGGTCTCGCTGGGCCTGTACAGCCGGATCTTCCGCAACAACATCCTGGCCTCCGGCGTCATCCCGCAGATCTCGCTGATCATGGGCGCCGCCGCCGGCGGGCACGTCTACTCCCCCGCGCTGACCGACTTCGTGGTGATGGTCGACCAGACCAGCCAGATGTTCATCACCGGGCCCGACGTCATCAAGACCGTCACCGGCGAGGACGTCACGATGGAGGAGCTCGGCGGCGCCCACACCCACATGGCCAAGTCCGGCACCGCGCACTACGTCGCGTCGGGCGAGCAGGACGCCTTCGACTGGGTGCGCGACCTGCTGAGCTACCTGCCGCCCAACAACGCCACCGACCCGCCCCGGTACGCCGAGCCGGTGCTCGAGGGCGCAATCGAAGACAACCTGACCGCCGAGGACGTCGAGCTGGACACGCTGATCCCCGACTCCCCCAACCAGCCCTACGACATGCACGAGGTGATCACCCGCATCCTCGACGACGACGAGTTCCTCGAGATCCAGAACGGCTACGCCCAGAACATCGTCGTCGGGTTCGGCCGCATCGAGGGCCGGCCGGTCGGCATCGTCGCCAACCAGCCGACCCACTTCGCCGGCTGCCTGGACATCAACGCCTCGGAGAAGGCCGCCCGCTTCGTGCGGACCTGCGACTGCTTCAACATCCCGATCGTCATGCTGGTGGACGTCCCGGGCTTCCTGCCGGGCACCGGCCAGGAATACAACGGCATCATCCGGCGCGGCGCCAAGCTGCTGTTCGCCTACGGCGAGGCGACCGTCCCCAAGATCACCGTCATCACCCGCAAGGCCTACGGCGGCGCCTACTGCGTCATGGGCTCCAAGGACATGGGCTGCGACGTCAACATCGCCTGGCCGACGGCGCAGATCGCCGTCATGGGCGCCTCCGGCGCGGTCGGGTTCGTCTACCGCAAGCAGCTGAGCGAGGCCGCCAAGGAGGGCAAGGACGTCGACGAGCTGCGCCTGCAGCTGCAGCAGGAGTACGAGGACACGTTGGTCAACCCCTACGTCGCCGCCGAGCGGGGATACGTGGACGCGGTGATCCCGCCGTCGCACACCCGTGGCTACATCGGCACGGCGCTGCGGCTGCTGGAACGCAAGATCTCGCACCTGCCGCCCAAGAAGCACGGGAACATTCCACTGTGAGTCGAGTGAGCGGAACGAGCGAAGCGAGTGACGGGAACGAGACGAACAATTCGGCCCAAGTGACAGACGAAAACGGTTCACCGACAACCGAAGCCACCGCGCAACCGCACGAGCCGCACATCCAGATCCTCAAGGGGCGACCCACGCACGCGGAGCTGGCCGCGCTGCTCACCGTGCTGTCCGGCATCGGCCGCGCCCCCGAGCCACCGCAACCCGAGCGGACCCGCTGGGGGCTTGCGGTCGACCGGCTGCGTTTTGGGATGTCCAACTACCAGCGGCTCACCATGCAGCAGATGACCCACATGAAGCAGTGACCCGGCTGGTGCTTGCGTCGGCCTCCCCGGGCCGGCTCAAAGTGCTGCGCCAAGCCGGGGTCGACCCGCTGGTCAGGGTGTCCGGCATCGACGAAGATCGGCTGCTCGCCGAACTGGGTCCGGCCGCATCGCCCGCCGACGCGGTCTGCGCGCTCGCCCGGGCCAAGGCCGAACGGGTGGCCGCCGGATCTAGAGCCCGCCGTCACGGCGGATTGCGTTGTGATCGGCTGTGATTCGATGCTTTACCTCGACGGCCAGCTGTGCGGCAAGCCCGGATCGCCCGACGCCGCGCTGCGCCAGTGGCGCCTGATCGGCGGCCGGTCCGGCCGGCTGTACACGGGCCACTGCCTGCTGCGGCTGAGCGACGGGGCGATCACCCATCGAGAGGTCCAATCAACCTGTACCACGGTGCATTTCGCCGCGCCGACCGAGGAAGAGCTGCGGGCCTACGTCGCCACCGGGGAACCGCTGGGGGTGGCGGGAGGATTCACCCTGGACGGGCTGGGCGGCTGGTTCGTCGACGGGATCGAGGGCGACCCGTCGAACGTGATCGGCGTCAGCCTGCCGCTGCTGCGCTCGCTGCTGGGGCGGATGGGCCTGTCGGTGGCCGCCGTGTGGGACGCCAACGCCGCGGACCGCCAGAGATAAACCATTGCGGGCCCGCATCGGGGCGCGTCGCCGCAACCGTTTCAGTGTCGCGGCGCGGACGCTCCACGGTGCGCTCGCAATCCCAGCGGTAGGCTCGGTCCCGTGGCATTACCCTTCGATCCCAGCCCGAACTCTGACCGGTTACGCCCACCCCGAACGGCTGGTCACCGCCGACTGGCTGTCCGCTCACCTGGGCGCGCCCGGTCTGGTGATCGTCGAATCCGACGAGGACGTCCTGCTCTACGACGTCGGCCATATCCCCGGCGCGGTCAAGATCGACTGGCACACCGACCTCAACGACCCGCACGTCCGCGACTACATCGACGGCGAGCAGTTCGCCGCAGCTGATGGACCGCAAGGGCATCGCCCGCGATGACACCGTGGTGATCTACGGCGACAAGAGCAACTGGTGGGCCGCCTACGCGCTGTGGGTCTTCACGCTGTTCGGCCACCCCGACGTGCGCCTGCTCAACGGCGGGCGCGACCTGTGGCTCGCCGAACGCCGGGAGACCACGCCTGGACGTCCCGACCGAAGACGTCCACCGGCTATCCCGGTCGTCGCAGCGCAACGACGAGCCCATCCGCGCGTACAAGGACGACGTGCTGGCCAATCCTCGGCCACCAGCCGCTGATCGACGTGCGCTCGCCCGAGGAGTACACCGGCAAGCGCACCCACATGCCCGACTACCCCGAGGAGGGCGTGCTGCGCGGCGGCCACATCCCCACCGCCCGGTCGATCCCGTGGAGCCAAGGCGGTCGACGAGAGCGGCCGGTTCCGCAGCCGCGAGGAACTCGAGGAGCTCTACGGCTTCATCGAGCCCCGACGACAAGACCATCGTCTACTGCCGCATCGGGGAGCGGTCCAGCCACACCTGGTTCGTGCTCACGCATCTGCTGGGCAAGCCCGGGGTGCGCAACTACGACGGGTCGTGGACCGAGTGGGGCAACACCGTGCGCGTGCCGATCGTCGCCGGTGAAGCGCCGGGAGACGTGCCCGGCTGATGAGCCTGCCCGCACCCTTGGCCGAGGTGGTGTCCGACTTCGCCGAAGTGCAGGGCCAGGACAAGCTGCAGCTGCTGCTGGAGTTCGCCGACGAACTGCCCGGCGCTGCCGCGCCGAGCTCGAAGAAGCAGGCGATGGAGCCGGTGCCGGAGTGCCAGACCCCGCTGTTCCTGCACGTCGACGCCAGCGACCCGCGACCGGGTGCGGCTGTACTTCAGCGCGCCCGCCGAGGCGCCGACCACCCGCGGGTTCGCGTCGATCCTGGCCGCCGGTCTCGACGAGCAGCCCGCCGCCGACATCCTGGCGGTGCCCGACGATTTCTACACCGACCTGGGCCTGGCCGCTCTGATCAGCCCGCTGCGGCTGCGCGGCATGTCGGCGATGCTGGCCCGGATCAAGCGGCGGCTGCGCGAGACCTCGCAATGACCGGCGAATTCCGGACCGGCTTCATCGGCCTGACGGCGCGCCGCTTAGACTTCCCCCGACACCGTTGTAAGAAATTCTCTTAGAGAAGCCCGCAGAATTTAGTCTGTGCAGATATGCCAAACAGGAGGCGCAGTGGCTAGTCACGCCAGCTCGAGGATCTCCAAGGTGCTCGTCGCCAACCGCGGCGAGATCGCTGTCCGAGTGATCCGTGCGGCCCGCGACGCGGGCCTGCCCAGCGTGGCGGTGTACGCCGAACCCGACGCCGACGCGCCGCACGTGCGGCTGGCCGACGAGGCGTTCGCGCTGGGCGGTCAGACGTCCGCGGAGTCCTACCTGGACTTCGGCAAGCTCCTCGACGCGGCGGCCAAATCGGGCGCCAACGCCATCCACCCCGGCTACGGCTTCCTGTCGGAGAACGCCGACTTCGCCCAGGCGGTGATCGACGCCGGCCTGATCTGGATCGGCCCCAGCCCGCAGTCGATCCGCGACCTCGGCGACAAGGTCACCGCCCGCCACATCGCCGCCCGCGCCCAGGCTCCCCTGGTGCCGGGCACCCCCGACCCGGTCAAGGACGCCGACGAGGTGGTCGCCTTCGCCCAGGAGTACGGCGTGCCGATCGCGATCAAGGCCGCCTTCGGCGGTGGCGGCAAGGGCATGAAGGTCGCCCGCACCATCGAGGAGATCCCCGAGCTGTACGAGTCGGCGGTGCGCGAGGCCATGGCCGCGTTCGGCCGCGGTGAGTGCTTCGTCGAGCGCTACCTGGACAAGCCCCGCCACGTCGAGGCGCAGGTGATCGCCGACCAGCACGGCAACGTCGTCGTCGCGGGCACCCGCGACTGCTCGCTGCAGCGCCGCTTCCAGAAACTGGTGGAAGAGGCGCCGGCGCCGTTCTTGACCGACGCGCAGCGCAAGGAGATCCACGAGTCGGCCAAGCGGATCTGCAAGGAGGCGCACTACTACGGCGCCGGGCACCGTCGAATACCTGGTCGGCCAGGACGGGCTGATCTCGTTCCTCGAGGTCAACACCCGTCTGCAGGTCGAGCACCCGGTCACCGAGGAGACCGCGGGCATCGACCTGGTGCGCGAGCAGTTCCGCATCGCCAACGGCGAGAAGCTGGACCTGACCGAGGATCCCACGCCGCGCGGCCACGCCTTCGAGTTCCGGATCAACGGCGAGGACGCCGGCCGCGGCTTCCTGCCCGCCCCCGGCCCGGTGACCAAGTTCCACCCGCCGGCCGGCCCCGGCGTGCGGCTGGACTCCGGTGTCGAGACCGGCTCGGTGATCGGCGGCCAGTTCGACTCGATGCTGGCCAAGCTGATCGTGTACGGCGCCAACCGCGCACGAGGCGCTGGCGCGCGCCCGGCGCGCGCTGGACGAGTTCCAGGTCGAAGGGCTTGCCACGGTCATCCCGTTCCACCGTGCCGTGGTCTCCGACCCGGCGTTCATCGGCGACGACGAGGGCTTCTCCGTGCACACCCGCTGGATCGAGACCGAGTGGGACAACACCGATCGAGCCGTTCACCGCGCGGCGAACCCCTCGACGAGGAGAGACGCCCGGCCCCGGCAGAAGGTGGTCGTCGAGGTCGACGGCCGCCGGCTCGAGGTGTCGCTGCCCGGTGATCTCGCGCTTGGCTAATGGTTCTGCCGACCCGGCCGGTGTCGTCCGCAAGAAGCCCAAGCCACGCAAGCGCGGGGCGCATGCGGGCGCCGCTGCCTCCGGCGACGCGGTCACCGCGCCCATGCAGGGCACCGTGGTCAAGGTCGCGGTCGAGGAGGGGCAGGAGGTCGCCACCGGCGACCTGGTGGTGGTTCTCGAGGCGATGAAGATGGAGAACCCGGTCACCGCGCACAAGGACGGCACCATCACCGGCCTTGCCGTCGAGGCCGGCGCCGCGATCACCCAGGGCACGGTGCTCGCCGAGATCAAGTGACGGCGGGGGCCGGGTAACCGGCCCTCAAGCCGGGCATCCTTTGAATCACGCGCTAAACGTTGTCGGCCCGGGCGGGCGCGGGTAGGGTTTGTGACAGGTTGAGTTCACAGCCGCCCGGATTACGTCGGGGACGCGGGGCAATGGAACTCCCGCTCGCAGTGTCAGTGCTCCCCCATGACGTTTCCGCACATCCTCCTCTACTGGATGGAGTCAGCAATGTCTGTGGCCCAATCTTGGCAACAAAGCCGCACGGCGCAGTTCACTGCTCGCCTGAATTCGATGGGAACCGTGATCGGCATCGACGGTGAGCTCGACGCCGCCAACGCCGATCAGCTCGCCGCTTACGTGCAGCGCAGCATCCGGCAGTCCAAGCGAGTGGTCCTCGACCTGCGGCACCTGAAATTCATTGGTACTGCAGGGTTTTCGGCCCTGCACCGGATCAACGTGGTGTGCTCGGCCGCCCAGGCGTCGTGGGCCATGGTGCCCAGCCCCGCGGTCTCGCGGTTGCTGCGTGTCTGCGACCCCGACGGCACCCTGCCGGTCACCACACCGGAGGCGGAGCCACTGCTGGAGTCGCTTGGGATCGAAGACGCAGGGTCGCCGCGGCGTGCCCTACTGCAGCTGGTCCCGCAGCCGCGCTAGCGATTTGGCCAACAGCCGGGACACGTGCATCTGTGAGATGCCGACCCGCTCGGCGATCTGCGTCTGCGTCATCGACTCGAAGAACCTGAGTACCAAGACAGTTCGTTCCCGCTCGGGCAGCGCCTCGAGCAACGGGCGCAGCGACTCTTGATCCTCGATCCGGTCCAGGCCGGTGTCCACGTCGCCCAGGGTGTCGGCAATCGCCCGGGCTTCGTCCTCATCGCTGCCGCCACCACTGTCGATGGACAAGGTGTTGTAGGAGCTGCCCGCCACCAGTCCTTCGACGACCTCGTCGCGGTCCATCCCGAGCTCTGCGGCGAGTTCGGTTGCCGTCGGCGCCCGGCCGAGCTTCTGCGACAGATCGGCGGTCGCGGCGCCCAGCCGCAAGTGCAGTTCCTTCAGGCGTCGCGGAACCTTGACCGACCAGCTGTTGTCGCGGAAGTGCCGGCGGACCTCGCCCATGATCGTGGGCACCGCGAAGGAAACGAAATCCGATCCGGCCTCGACGTCGAAGCGGACCACCGCGTTGACCAAGCCGACCCGCGCCACCTGCACCAGGTCGTCGCGCGGTTCGCCGCGGCCCTCGAACCGCCGGGCGATGTGATCGGCCAGCGGCAGACACCGTTCGACGATCTTGTCCCTCTGGCGCTGAAATTCCATGGAGTCGGCCGCGATACCGGCCAACTCACGGAACATCTCCGGGACATCGGCGTACTCGTTCGGGCGCGAGACCGAACCGCCGGTAGGGCGAGACGTCACCTGCTGGAGGCCGCCCGTCGCGCCGTCAGTGTGATGCCGAAGATACTGCCGGATTCGTTGGGTTCGCGTCCGTCGCGGAAGGTCTGGACGTCGTCGGCCAAGGACGTCAGGACGTGCCAACTAAAGCTGCCGGGGGCCACCACATCGTGGGTGTCGCACGCCGCGGAAGCCTCCACCACCAGTTGGTCCTCCTGCGGGTCGACCACGACGACGAGCGTCGCATCCGGAGTGGCCGACCGGATCAACCGGGTACACACCTCGTCCACCGCGAGCCGCAGGTCCGCCACCGCATCGAAATCCAGGTCCTCGAAGGTGCCGATGGCACCGACCAGCGTGCGCAGCATCGCGAGGTTCTCCAGGCGTGCCGCCACGTGCAGTTCGACGGCGCGGTGGCCGCGCTGACGCTTGTTGGTGCGCAATCCCGCATCGTTCATATGGTCTCCCGGCAATGATTGACTGACACTACTACTGCCCCGCAGCCCGCCGTGGACCGTACGCTCGAGCCGGTTAGTCATGGTCGCCGCCGGGTATTCCGGCCGGGAAGGACGGGCGTGACACGACCGACACAGTCCGGGCGCGCCGAGTCGAGCGCGTCGCGGTAGTCGCCGGGGTCACGCTGGCCGTATTGATTGTTCTCGCGGTAGGCATCTATGTCGGTGTGTTCGTGATGTTGTCCCCGATGATGGGGGGACCACGTTAACGCAGACCGCTCGGCACTCATCATGGTGCAGACCTGATACCCACTCCGAAAGGCCGGTAATCCCAAATTTGGGCAATTTGGATTTCCGGCAAATTTCCCGACGGCCGTAGTTAGCTGGCCGGTCGCTGCCTGCGCACCTCGGGATGTTCGGCGTACCAGCGATCCGCGATTTTGCGTATCCGCCGGTGCTCCACGGCCAGCCACACCAGGCCCAACGTGGTGGCGAGCACCGCGATCAGGCCCGCGGTCATGCCCTCGTGGTGATGTCCGGTGGCGAAGCCCGCAAGACTGCCGCAAGCCCCGATGACGCCGGCGACAACCAGGAAATAGCCCGGCCAGTGCAGTACGTCGATCAATGACTCGCCGGCGAGGGGCCGCGTGGTCCGCAGATGGTCGATGGGGTCGTGATAGGTGTCTCCCATGTCTGCTCCTCTCCGAGGATTTCAGACGTTATTCGCAGCTCAATATGGGTTGCACCATCAACGGTAGATCTCGCCGAACGCGTTGGCGAGAGGTCTGGCCACGACCCCCCGACGAAGCCGGCTCACAGGGCCAGCACCGGGCCGGCGATCGGCGCCACCCCCATGGAGACCATCAGCACCATCAGCGTCAACAAGAACCAACCGGCGCCCTGCCATCCCCACCAGATACCCCTGGCCTTCCACACGCGGTAGGTGCGCAAGAACGCCCACAGCCCGCCGGCCAGCAGGATCATCGGGCCACCGAACGCCAGCAGCGTCCGCTCCGGCGGGCCGCACGCCGCCGTGTCGACGCCGGTGCCCGGGCAGGTGCTCACCCACAATGCGGCGATCACCAGGAACCCGACCGCGGCGGCCGCAGTCAGGACCGCGAACCGGATGGCGGCATGCACCTCGCCGCCTTCCTGGCCCAGGCGATCACCACTCGGTCGCTCGTCTGCTTTCTGCATCCTCGCCCTCACATCCAGCTGGTACTCGAGGCACGCACATGGGATCACATACCCGGTGGCAAACCGGGGCAAACCGGCTGAGTTTCGACGTCACGCCCGGCTCCGCAATTCAAATGGGCGCAGTGCGGCCGGCGTCTCATGACCGGTGCGTACTATCTGACGCATGCCGACAGCCAGGAGGCGGTTATCCCCCGAGGATCGGCGCGCCGAGCTGCTCGCTTTGGGGGCAGAAGTATTTGGAAAGCGACCCTACGACGAGGTCCGCATCGACGAGATCGCCGAGCGTGCCGGAGTGTCCCGGGCGCTGATGTATCACTATTTCCCCGACAAGCGGGCGTTCTTCGCCGCGGTGGTCAAAGACGAGGCCGATCGGCTGTATGCGGCCACCAACACCCCGCCGCCCTCCGGCATGACGATGTTCGAAGAGATCCGGGCCGGTGTGCTGGCCTACATGGCCTACCACCAACAGAATCCGGAGGCCGCGTGGGCCGCGTACGTCGGCCTGGGCCGGTCCGACCCGGTTCTGCTAGGCATCGACGACGAAGCCAAGAACAAGCAGATGGAACACATCATGACCCGGGTCAACGAGGTGGTGACCTCGGTCCCGGGACGGACGCTGGCACCCCATGTCGAGCGGGACCTGCGGGTGGTCCTGCACGGCTGGCTGGCGTTCACGTTCGAGATCTGCCGGCAGCGGATCATTGATCCGAACACCGACCCCGAGCGGCTCGCCGATGCATGTGCGCACACGCTGCTGGACGCCATCGCGCGGGTGCCGGAGATCCCCACCAAACTGGCCGAGGCAATCGCGACAGCGCGGCACGTGCCGCAATAGCCGACCGCGCGGCGCGCGGCGCCATGGCTTCTGTCGGTGTCCGTTGGCACGATGGCTAGGTGGGCACTCGTTCTGGATCCGGTCGCGCTGACCCGTTGGGCCGGTTCAGCGCTGTCACCCGGGAGTGGTTCGCCAGCACCTTCGCCGGACCGACCACCGCCCAGGCGCAGGCCTGGGACGCCATCGCCGACGGGGACAACACCCTGGTGATCGCGCCGACCGGATCCGGCAAGACGCTTGCCGCGTTCCTGTGGGCAATCGACAACCTGGCGGGCGCGCCCGACCGCCCCTGCGCCCGGGCCGGCACGCGCGTGCTCTACGTGTCCCCGCTCAAGGCGCTGGCCGTCGACGTCGAGCGCAACCTGCGCACCCCGCTGGCGGGACTCACCCGGATCGCGCACCGCCGCGGCATGCCGCCGCCCGGCATCAGCGTCGGGGTCCGCTCCGGTGACACCCCGCCCGCGCAGCGCCGCCAGCTCATCACCCGGCCGCCCGACGTGCTGATCACCACCCCGGAGTCGCTGTTTTTGATGCTCACCTCGGCGGCGCGGGAAACCCTGGCCGGGGTGCAGACGGTGATCGTCGACGAGATCCACGCCATCGCCGCCGGCAAGCGCGGCGCCCACCTGGCCCTGTCGCTCGAGCGGCTCCAGGATCTGTCACAAGACCTGCGTGCGGGCCGGCCCGCCCAGCGGATCGGGCTGTCGGCCACCGTGCGTCCGCCCGAGGAGCTCGCCCGGTTCTTGTCCGGCCACTCCCGGACGACGATCGTGGCGCCGCCGGCGGCCAAGACCCTCGAGCTCGCGGTGCAAGTGCCGGTGCCCGACATGACCAACCTGGCCGACAACAGCATCTGGCCCGACGTGGAGGCCCGCCTGGTCGACCTGATCGAATCGCACGGTTCGACCATCGTGTTCGCCAATTCGCGCCGGCTGGCCGAGCGACTCACCGCACGGCTCAACGAAATCCACGCCGAACGGTGCGGCATCCCGCCGTCGACCGACACCAACCGGGGGGTGCCCGGGGGCGCACCGGCACACATCATGGGTAGCGGCCAAACCTACGGCGCCGAGCCGATCCTGGCGCGCGCCCACCACGGTTCGGTCAGCAAGGAGCAGCGCGCCCTGGTCGAAGAGGACCTCAAACGCGGGGTGCTCAAGGCGGTGGTGGCCACCTCGAGCCTGGAGCTGGGCATCGACATGGGCGCGGTCGACCTGGTGATCCAGGTGGAGGCGCCGCCGTCGGTGGCCAGCGGGCTGCAGCGCATCGGGCGCGCCGGCCACCAGGTCGGCGAGGTCTCGCGCGGCGTGCTGTTCCCCAAGCACCGCACCGACCTGATCGGCTGCGCGGTGACCGTGCAGCGCATGCTCGCCGGCCAGATCGAGACGATGCGGGTACCGGCCAACCCGCTCGACATCCTGGCCCAGCACACCGTGGCGGCGGCCGCGCTCGAGCCGCTGGACGCCGACCGGTGGTTCGACACGGTGCGGCGGGCCGCCCCGTTCGCGACCCTGCCGCGCAGCCTCTACGAGGCCACCCTGGACTTGCTGAGCGGCAAGTATCCGTCCACCGAGTTCGCCGAGCTGCGGCCGCGATTGGTCTACGACCGCGACACGGGCACGCTCACCGCGCGCCCGGGCGCACAGCGGCTGGCCGTCACCTCCGGCGGCGCCATCCCCGATCGCGGGCTGTTCGCCGTCTACCTCGCCACCGGTGGGGAAGGGGCCGACAAGCCGTCGCGGGTCGGCGAGCTGGAAGAGGAAATGGTCTACGAGTCCCGGCCCGGCGATGTCATCTCGCTGGGGGCCACCAGCTGGCGGATCACCGAGATCACCCACGACCGGGTGCTGGTGATCCCCGCCCCGGGGCAGCCCGCCCGGCTGCCGTTCTGGCGGGGTGACGGCGTGGGCCGCCCCGCCGAGCTGGGCGCCGCGCTCGGCGCGTTCACCGGCGAGCTGGCCGCGCTCAAGCGCGGTGCCTTCGACAAGCGTTGTGCCGGTCTGGGTTTCGACGCCTACGCCACCGACAACCTGTGGGGGCTGCTCGAGGAGCAGCGCGCCGCCGCCGGGGTGGTGCCCACCGATGCCACCCTGCTGGTCGAGCGGTTCCGCGACGAGCTCGGCGATTGGCGGGTGATCCTGCACTCGCCGTACGGGCTGCGGGTGAACGGGCCACTGGCGTTGGCGGTGGGCCGGCGGCTACGAGAGCGCTACGGCCTCGACGAGAAGCCCACCGCCTCCGACGACGGCATCGTGGTGCGCCTGCCCGACACCGTGTCGGACATCGGGGACACCCCACCCGGCGCCGACCTGTTCGTCTTCGACGCCGACGAGATCGACGCGAACGTCACCGCCGAAGTGGGCGGGTCGGCCCTGTTCGCGTCGCGGTTCCGGGAGTGCGCCGCCCGGGCCCTGCTGCTGCCCCGCCGGCACCCCGGCCGTCGCTCGCCGCTGTGGCAGCAGCGGCAGCGCGCGGCCCAGTTGCTGGAAGTCGCCCGCAAATACCCCGACTTCCCGGTGGTGCTGGAGACCGTCCGCGAATGCCTGCAGGACGTCTACGACGTGCCGGCCCTGGTCGAGCTGATGGCCGGCATCGCCGGGCGCCGGGTGCGGGTGCTCGAAGCCGAGACCGTGCGGCCCTCACCGTTCGCGGCGTCACTGCTCTTCGGTTACGTCGGCGCGTTCATGTACGAGGGCGACACCCCGCTGGCCGAGCGCCGGGCCGCGGCGCTCTCGCTGGATAGCACGCTGCTGGCCGAGCTGCTCGGCCGGGTGGAGCTGCGCGAGTTGCTCGATCCGGACGTCATCGCCGCGACCGGCAGACAGTTGCAGCATCTGGCGCCCGACCGGGCCGCCCGCGACGCCGAAGCGGTCGCGGACCTGCTGCGGCTCCTGGGCCCGCTGACCAACGAGGAGGTCGCCGCCCGGGCCAGCGTCGACGACGTCAGCGGCTGGCTGGAGGGCCTGCTGGCCGCCCGGCGCGCGCTGCCGGTGTCGTTCGCCGGCCGCCGCTGGTGGGTGGCCATCGAGGACATCGGCCGGCTGCGCGACGGGGTCGGGGCGGCGGTTCCGCTGGGCGTGCCGGCCGCCTTCACCGAGGACGTGGCCGACCCGCTGGGCGACCTGCTGGGCCGCTATGCGCGCACCCACATTCCCTTCACCACCTCCGACGCCGCCGCCCGGTTCGGCCTGGGGCTGCGGGTGACGGCCGACGTCTTGGGCCGGCTGGCCGCCGACGGCCGGCTGGTGCGCGGGGACTTCGTCACCGCCACGGACGTCACCGCCGGCGCCGCCGGCGAGCAGTGGTGCGACGCCGACGTATTGCGCATCCTGCGGCGACGCTCGCTGGCGGCGCTGCGCGCACAGGTGGAGCCCGTGAGCACCGCCGCCTACGCGCGGTTCCTGCCCGCCTGGCACCAAGTGGGCACGTCGTCGGCCTCGGGGCATTCCGGACTCGACGGGCTGCTCTCGGTGATCGATCAGCTGGCCGGTGTCCGGCTGCCGGCCTCCGCGATCGAACCGCTGGTGCTGGCCCCGCGGGTCCGGGACTATTCGCCCGCGCTGCTCGACGAGCTGCTGGCCAGCGGGGAGGTCACCTGGTCGGGGACCGGATCGATGTCGGGCAGCGACGGCTGGGTCGCGCTGCACGTGGGCGATTCCGCGCCGTTGACGCTGGCCGGGCCCACCGACCTCGACTTCACCGATACCCACCGCGCGATCCTGGACACGCTGTCGGGCGGCGGCGCCTACTTCTTCCGCCAGCTCGAAGCAGGCGGGCTTCCGGGTGAGATCGGATCGGCGGAGCTCAAAGCCGCGCTGTGGGAGCTGATCTGGGCCGGCTGGGTCACCGGCGACACCTTCGCGCCGGTGCGCGCCCTGCTGAGCGGGGCGGGCGCCCGCAGGCGTTCGGCGCCCGCGCACCGGGCGCATCGCCCGCCGCGCCTGAGCAGATACAGCGTCGCCCACGCGCAATCGCGCACCACCGACCCGACCGTGGCCGGCCGGTGGTCGGCGCTGCCGGCCCCCGAGCCGGACTCCACGGTCCGCGCGCACTACCAGGCCGAGCTGCTGCTCGGCCGCCACGGGGTGCTGACCAGGGGCGCGGTGGCGGCCGAGGCCATCCCCGGCGGGTTCGCCACCCTGTACAAGGTGCTGAGCAGCTTCGAGGACGCCGGCCGGTGCCAGCGCGGTTATTTCGTCGAGTCGCTGGGCGGCGCGCAGTTCGCCGTCGCGTCGACCGTCGACCAACTGCGCAGCTACACCGATGGGGTCGACCCGCAGCGGCCGGAATACCGGGCGGTCGCGCTGGCCGCCGCCGACCCGGCCAACCCGTACGGCGCGGCACTGCCCTGGCCGGCCCCGGGCTCCGAGGGCCCCCCGGCACGCCCGGGCCGCAAGGCCGGGGCGCTGGTCGTGCTGGTGGACGGCGAGCTGGCCTGGTTTTTGGAGCGCGGCGGACGGTCGTTGCTGACCTTCACCGACGACCCGGCGGCCCACCACTCGGCGGCCACGGCGCTGGCCGAGTTGGTCGCCTCCCGGCGCGTGGCGTCGCTCCTGGTCGAACGCGTCGACGGGGTGCCGGCATTGCACCCGGGCGCGGGCGGCCGGCACGCGGCGACGCTGGCCGGGCTCGCCGAAGCCGGCTTCGTCCGCACACCACGTGGGATGCGGCTGCGGTAACCATGCCCGAAGGCGACACCGTCTGGCATACCGCCGCCGTGCTGCGGCAGCACCTGCTCGGGCGCACGTTGACCCGCTGCGACGTCCGGGTACCGCAATTCGCCACCGTCGACCTCACCGGCCAGGTGGTGGACGAGGTGCTCAGCCGGGGAAAGCATCTGTTCATCCGGGTCGGACGGGCCAGCATTCACTCGCACCTGAAGATGGACGGCAGCTGGCGGGTCGGGGAGCGTCCGGTGCGGGTGGACCACCGGGCCCGGATCGTCCTCGAGGCCGGTACCGTCCGCGCGGTCGGCGTCGACCTGGGCGTGCTGCAGATCCTGGAGCGGGACCGGGACGGCGGCGTCGTCGCGCACCTGGGGCCCGACCCGCTGGGCGAGGACTGGGACGCCGCGGTCGCGGCCGCCAACCTCAGGACACACCCCGACCGGCCGATCGCCGAGGCCCTGCTGGACCAGCGGGTGCTGGCCGGAATCGGCAACGTCTACTGCAACGAGCTGTGTTTCCTCAGCGGACACCTGCCGACCGCGCCGGTGAGCGCGGTCACCGATCCACATCGGCTGGTCTCCCGGGCCCGGGACATGCTGTGGCTCAACCGCTTCCGCTGGAACCGGTGCACCACCGGCGACACCCGGGCGGGACGGCAGCTGTGGGTCTACGGTCGAGCCGGACAGAATTGCCGCCGCTGCGGAACCCGCATCCGCTACGACGACACCGGGGAAAGGGTGGCGTACTGGTGCCCGTCCTGCCAGCGCTGACGCGATGGCCTAGTCGCGGGCGTGCGCGAGGAAAAACTCGGCAATGGCCTCCGACCCGCCGAGCGCGCGGGTGGTGGGTCCGATGATCGCCTTGGGCAGGTATTGCTTGCCGCCAGGCCAGGTGTGCCCGCCCTTGTCAACCTGGTAGAAGACGACCTCGGTGGACGCCGCACAGTCCGTGGCATCGGTGCGGCGCACGACGGTGCCGTCCCCGACCTCGGGCAGCACCTGCACCGACGGATCGCCGTGGCACCCGTCGGCCGAACGCCACTTCTGCACCATGTTGGTGGCCGAGATGACGTGGCTGAGCCCGCCGCGGCCGTGCACCGCCCCACCGTTGAACGGCACCAGCGGATCGGTGGTGCCATGGGCTTCCCAAACCGAGACCGGTCGCGACGGATTGCAGGCCACGCTCACGCCCAGCGTGCCCGCCACGGGCGCGATCGCGGCGAAGACGTCGGCGCGGTCACACGCCAGCCGGTTGGACATGAAGCCCCCGTTGGACATCCCCGTGACGAAGACATGCCCGGGGGCGATGCCGTAATCGTTTTGCAACTTGCCCGCCAGCCCCACCAGGAACCCCACATCGTCGACATGACGACGATCCGCCGGCGACGCCCCGCGCCCGTCGGCCCAGCTCCTGTCGTAACCGTTCGGGTAGACCACCACCAGGTTGTGGGCGTCGGCGACGGCATCAAAGCCGGTCAGGCCCCGCTGCGCGATCCCGGTGCCACCGCCGCCGTGCAGGCTGAGCACCAAACCGACGGGATCCCCGGGCGGCACATGCACCGTGTAGGTCCGGTCCATGCCGCCGGAACGAAAGCTGCCGGACGCATCGCGCGCGCTGGCCGCCGACACCTGCTGGGCGCCGCAGGCCACCACGCATGCCGCCACAACAGCGAGCGGCAACCAGCGCGCGTATGGCATGTCGTCAAATTACCGTGGGCGATTGGCAAGGGCCCGCAGGTGAATGGCGGCCGACGGCAGCGCGACGCGTCGACGGCGGGTAGGTAAAGCGTCGCCGACGACGACGCAACGCATCCTGTGGCATCAATCGCATTATCAGTAGTCTCTCATTGTGCAACGCTGCAACGTGCGAGCATTCGCACTGGCCCTGCCGTCGGCAACGAGCGGCACTTCTGTTCCGCTGGAGTATCAGAAAATGACAAGCACCCAGATAGGCAAGCCTGGGCACTTGCCATCGCTGCTGGCCGGCGGCGTTGCCACCCTGGTCGTGCTGCTCGGCTTCCTGGCGGCGGCCCCGGCCGCGCACGCCGACCCGAACAACGATGACGCTTTCATCGCCGCGCTGTCCGCCAAGGGCATCACCTACGAGTCACGGGAAACCGCGATCAACTCCGGCCACCTGGTCTGCCACGAACTCGATCTCGGCGAAACGCCGGAACAGGTTGCCAACGACGTGCTGAACACCAGTCACCTGGACGGCTATCACGCCGGCTACTTCGTCGGCGTGAGCATCCGCGCGTACTGCGCGAAATACACTGCCGCGCGCTGAGAGTTAACAAGCGGTTGACGGCCCCGTGACACAGTTGCCGTAAACTCGAATCCGCAACCTATGCGGGGAGAATCACCAAGTGATTGCGAGACTTTTGGTCGGCGTTGCTATCGCTCTCGGTGCCACCGGTTGGACCGCAGCCTCCGCAAGCGCCGACCCTAACCCCTTCAGCACCCTCAGCTGCGCCTGCCAAGAGACGGCTCCACCCGGCAGCCCCGTGCTTACCGAGAAAATCGAGCAGGGAATCCAGTACGGCCTGTCTTCGCCGGACGTCATGCACTAGCCGGTGCTCAGCCCGCGGCGCCCCGCCCAACGGCTTGGGCCGACGCGTGTTCGTGCAAGGCCCGCTCGGCGTCGGGATGCACGGGCTGTAGATCGAAGACGACCTCCTCGACGGTGCCGGTGAACGCGTAAGGCGCCTTGTCCTCATAGTCACGGTCAACCACCAGGCCGTTGTCGCGGCCGACGTCCATCCCGGCGTAGGAGGTGAAGGCCATCGGCACCGTTGCGGCCAGTTCACCCTCGCCGACGCACCGACCATTGGCCCACAGCGTCACCCGGCCGCCGGAGCCCGGCACCGGCCGCGCGGACTCGAACAGCATCTTGACCGTGACGTCGCCGGTGGGGAGGGGCTCGGTGGAGACCTGATGGTAGGTGTCCACGCCCAGGTAGGAGTAGGTGTGATGCAGCCCCCGCTCCTCGTCGACCCACAGGGCGAAACCGCCGATGAAGTCGCCGTTGGCGACGATCACCCCCTGCGCCCCGCCGTCGGGGATGCGCAGCCGCGCCTCGATCGCGTAGGAACGGCCGAAGATGCGCGGGACCATGCCGCGCTGAATGTTCTGCACGTCGCCCTTGAAGGTGAACCGGGCGGTGGTGGGCAGCGGCGGCAGGCTGCCGAACATCACCGCGAGCCCGCCCAGCAGCGGCAGCACCCGGTTGCTTTCGGCTTCGGCCCACCACAGTTCGGTGAGCTCCGCGACCTTGTCGGGGCGCTCGGCCGCCAGGTCGTTGGCCTGGGAGAAGTCGTCGGGTAGGTAGTAGAGCTCCCACACGTCGTCATCGGGGTCGTAGTTGCCGGGCGCGAACCGCTGCAGCGTCTGCGGCGACAGGTCCCACGGCGCCTTGTCCAGCCGCGCGCACGCCCACCAGCCGTCTTTGTAGATGGCGCGGCTGCCGAAGTTCTCGAAGTACTGCACGGTGTGACGTTCCTCGGCCGCCGCGTCGCCGAAGGTATGGGTGAAACTGGTGCCGTCCATGGGCTCCTGTTCGATCCCGTCGACATGGGTCGGTTCCGGTAAACCGATGGCCTCCAACACCGTCGGCGCGATGTCGATGCAGTGGGCGAATTGGGAACGCGCCTTGGTGTCCGGGGCGATCCGGGCGGGCCAGGCGACCACCATCGGATCGCGGGTGCCGCCCAGGTGCCTGGCCATCTGCTTGCCCCACTGAAACGGCGTGTTGCCGGCGTGCGCCCACGGCGCCGCGAAATGCGGCGCGGTGAACTCGTCGCCCAGCGCTTCGATGCCGCCGTAGTGCTCGATGAGCTCGAGCTGATGGTCGGCGTCGAGCAGCAGGCCGTTGAGGAACGTCATCTCGTTGAACGACCCGGTGGTGGTGCCCTCCATGCTGGCGCCGTTGTCGCCCCAGATGTAGAAGATCAGCGTGTTGTCGGATTCGCCGAGATCGTCGATCGCGTCGAGCAGCCGGCCAACGTTGCAGTCGGCGTTTTCCGAGAAGCCGGCAAACACCTCCATCTGCCGGGCATAGAGCTTCTTCTCGTTGTCCGACAGGCCGTCCCACGCCGGGAACAGTTCGGGCCGCTCGGTGAGTTCGGCGTCGGCCGGGATGATCCCGATCTCCTTCTGTCGCTCAAAGGTTTTGCGGCGGTACACGTCCCAGCCCTCGTCGAACTGGCCACGGTAGCGGTCGGCCCACTCTTTGAACACGTGGTGCGGCGCGTGGGTGGCGCTGGTCGCGTAGTACATCAGCCACGGCCTCTCGGTGTCCTGGGCCCGCACGCCGTGCAGCCATTCGACGGCCTTGTCGGTGAGGTCGTCGGGGGAAGTAGTAGGGCTTACCGTCCTCCCCGGCACGTGGGCCCTGCGGAACACCTATGACGGTGTTGTCCTGAGTGATGATGGGGTCGTACTGACCCGCGGCGCCGGACAGGAACCCCCAGAAGTGGTCGAACCCCCAGCCCAGCGGCCAGTTGTCGAACGGCCCAGACGCCCCCTGGACGTTGTCCGGGGTCAGGTGCCACTTCCCGAATCCGCCTGTCACATAACCGTTGTCGCGCAGGATGCGCGGCAGCGACGCGCAACTGCGCGGCCGGACCGTGGAGTAGCCCGGGAAGGGGCCGGGGAACTCGCACACCGATCCGAAGCCCACCCGATGATGGTTGCGCCCGGTCAGCAGCGCCGCGCGGGTCGGCGAACAGACCGCGGTGAGGTGAAAGCGGTTGTAGGCCAAGCCGTTTTGCGCCACTCGGGTCAGCGCCGGCGTCCGAATGGCGCCGCCGAAGGTTTCCGGGCCGCCGAACCCGGCGTCGTCGATCAGCACGATCAACACATTGGGTGCGCCGTCGGGGGCCCTGGGCCCGGGAACGATCGTCCAGTCGCCGACCGACTCGGCCATGGTGCGACCGATCGTTCCACCGAAGCCGGGTGGCGGCAACGGCAGCTTGGTGCGGTCCGGGTTGAACTTACCCATCGCCTCTTCCAGCGCCGCCCCCAGGCTGCGCAGCGTCGAAGAGCTAAGTTCGGCAACAGATTTCATCGGCGATCCGGCCAGGGCCCGCTCGGTCGCCAGCCGGCCCTGCGCCGGCACGACGGCGATGATCACGCCGCTGCCCGCGGCCAGCGCTTGCCCGATCTTGTCGGCCAGCCGCTCTTGATCCGGTGGTGGGCGAAGGTGCCGGCCAGCGCCCCGGCCGCGGCCCCCACGGCCGCCGAGGCGAGCAGCGCCGGGGAGAACAGACCGACGGCCAGGCCTGCGCCGGCGCCCCACGCGGCCCCCCGCCGGCCGAGACGGTTGCCGGTGTCCACCAGAACGGGATTGCCCTCGTCGTCCTTGCCGACCAGCACCGCGCCCCGCAACGCGATGTGCTTGTCTTTGGCGCGATCGGCTAACGTTTCGAAATCCCCGCGGGCGGAATCGAGATCCTGATAACCGGCAACGATGACCAATGCGTTTTCTTCGCCCATGAATCGGGAGATTACTTGCGCGCACGCCGGGCGCGTGGCGAAACACCGTTGATGTAATGGAAGCGTGCGGCGCGTCGCCGCACGCGGTGGGCATGCCCGCGGGTGCGGCGTGGCTGTCCGACAAGGCGCACCGGCTCGGCGTAGAACATGATCTTGGCCAGCTCCACCAAAACCAGGTAGCTGACGACGAAGCCGCCGAGTACGGTAAAGAACTGCCACGGCAGCGCTCGGAAGCCCAGGGTGTGCGCCAGCGGCGAAAGCGTGAGCGCCACGCCGATGACGACCATGGTGAGCGCGGTGGTTGCCAGCAGAGCGCTGGGCCGGCTCCGGAAGAACGGCACCATCCGGGTGCGGATCGCGAAGATGATCAACGTCTGGGTCGCAAGCGATTCCACGAACCAGCCGGTACGGAACTCGATGGCGTTGGCGTGCAGCACGCCCAGCATCAACCCGAAGGTCAGGAAGTCGAACAGCGAACTGATCGGGCCGAAAATCAGCATGAATCGGCGGATGAAGGCGACGTTCCAATGCGATGGCGCCTGCAGCTGCTCCGCGTCGACCCGGTCGCTCGGAATCGCCAGCTGCGAGGAGTCGTAGAGCAGGTTGTTCAGCAGGATCTGGCTGGGCAGCATCGGCAGGAACGGCAACAGCGCCGAGGCGGCGGCGGCGCTGAACATGTTGCCGAAGTTGCTCGAGGTGCCCATGAGCACGTACTTGATGGTGTTGGCGAAAATCCGCCGGCCCTCGGCCACACCGGTGGCCAGCACGCCGAGGTCCTTTTCCAGCAGCACCACGTCGGCCGCGTCCTTGGCGACGTCGGTGGCGCTGTCGACCGAGATGCCCACGTCCGCCGCATGCAATGCCAGCGCGTCGTTGACGCCATCACCCAGGAAGCCGACGGACCGGCCGGTGCGTCGCAGCAAGGCGATCAGCCGCGCCTTCTGCTCGGGGGAGATGCGCGCGAAGATGGTGTGGTTTTGTGCGGCCTCGGCAAACTCCTCGTCATCGAGGGGATCCAGCTGTGCGCCGGTGATGGTGCCTTTTGACGCCAAACCCAGATCGGCGCAGACCTTTTCGGCGACCCGCGGATTGTCCCCGGTGGCGATCTTGAGCTCGATACCAAGCTCGGCCAGTTTGGACAAGGACTGGCGTGCGGCGGCTTTGGGTTCGTCGGCGAAAACCAAAAACCCCGCCAGCATCAGATCGCGTTCGTCGCCGGGGGTGATCGCCGTGAGCTCGGCCGCGGGTTTGGCGGCCACGGCCACCACCCGGCGCCCCGCGTCGAACAAGGCCGCCAGGGTATCTTGTGCGGCCGCCGCCGTCAGCTGGCATCGGGCCAGCACCTGTTCGGGCGCGCCCTTGACCACGAGCACCCGTTTCCCTTGGTCATCCACCAGCACCGACATCGCCCGGCGCTCATGGTCGAACGGCAGCATCGCGATTCGGTGCACGGCGCCGCCCACCAATTGCTGTGGCTGGCCGGACTCCCAAAGCGCGGCGTCGAGCGGATTGGCGCTGACCCCACCGGTTTCCGGGTCCACATCGGTGGCCATTAGCCCTAGGCGCCGGACCGAGTCGCTGTGCGCACCGGCGGGGTCGATCGTGTCGACCAGGCTGATTTGGCCTTCGGTCAAGGTGCCCGTTTTGTCGGTGATCAAGATGTCGATGTCACCGAGGTCTTCGATGCACACCAATCGCTTCACGAGGACCTTGACCTTGGCCAGTTGCCGAGCGCCGGTCGCGAGGCTGGTGCTCACGACGGCGGGCAGCAGTTGCGGTGTGATACCGACCGCGATCGCCAGCGAGAACAGCACGGAGTCGATGATCGGTTTGGCCAGCAACAGGTTGCTGGCCAAGATGATGACCATCAGCGCGATCGCGACTTGCAGCAGCAGGTAGGAGAACCGGCGCAGCCCGACCTGGAATCCGGTCTCGGGGGGATGTTCGTCCAAACCCGCGGCGATGCGCCCGAATTCGGCGTTTCTGCCGGTGGCGTACACCACTCCGGTGCCCTCACCGGCGCTGACGATGGTGCCCATGAAAGCGAGGTCGGTTGACTCGGCCAGCTCGCTGCCGGCGGGCACCGGTTGCGCCGTTTTCTCCGAGCCGGTCGACTCCCCGGTCAGGATGCTCTCGTTGCATTCCAATCCGCTGACTTCGAGCAGCCGGGCGTCGGCGGGTACGGCCTCGCCCAGCGACAGCCGAATCACATCGCCCGGAACGAGCTCGGTGATGGCGAGCGTGACGAATCCCCCGTCGCGGCGCACCACGGCGTTGTGGTGTACTCCCGCATGCAACTCGGCGGCTGCGCGCTCGGCCCGGTATTCGTTGACGAAGCCCAGGCCGATGCTGGCCGCCAGGATGATGCCGATGATGGTCGCCTGCATTTGGTCGCCGAGGAAGTAGGAGACGACCGCGGTGCCGCCCAACAGGATGAGCACCGCGCTGCGCAGCTGACGGCCCAGCACCGCAAGGGCATTGACGTGATGGGTCCGCACCGCGTTCAGGCCGTAGCGCGCCAGCCGGGCGGAGGCCTCG
The DNA here is from genome assembly GCA_963800315.1 of uncultured Actinomycetota bacterium. Classification (GTDB taxonomy): domain Bacteria; phylum Actinomycetota; class Actinomycetes; order Mycobacteriales; family Mycobacteriaceae; genus Mycobacterium. The sequence continues at coordinate 731,091 of CAWDAS010000009.1, read as the reverse complement.
GTGGTGGACAGTCCGGCCGCCGAGCTGTCCAACCAGCGCAGGACCTCGTCGGCCGGGGCCGCGGCGACGCGCTGCGTGCTCAGGGCCGCGGAGTCCGGCGCAACAGGCGTTAACGACATCGCGGAAGTCTCCTATGCCGAAGCGACCCAGGCGTCAACGATGTCATGCGATCCGCCCGTTCGCACCGGCAAAACCAGTTGTTCGACTTTCTGCCACCTGCCGGTCACAGCCAGTCGCGTCGCCGGAACAGCACGTACAGCCCGACCATCAGGACGAGCGTCAGGCTGCTGCTGGCCAGGAATCCCGCGGCGGTTCCGAAGCCCGGGTAGGGCACGTTCTGGCCGTAGAAACCCGTGATCGCGGTCGGGACGGCGATGATGGCCGCCCAGCCGGTCAACTTCTTCATGACGGTGTTCAGCCGCGCGTCTTGTAGCGACAGATTGGTTTCGAAAATGGTGGTGATTATGTCGCGCAGCGACTCCGTCCACTCCGATACCCGAAGTACGTGGTCGTACAGGTCGGCGTAGAGCGGGTCGAGTTCCGGGGCGGCCTCGATTTCGACGCGGTGGTGCTGGATGGAGTTGACGACCTCCCGCATCGGCAGCGCAACCCGGCGCAGATTCACGAGGTCTCTGCGCATCCGAAACGTCCGGCGCTGGAAGCTTGCCGTCGGCGCCTTGCCGTCGAACAGCTCGTCCTCGATGGCCTCGATGCACTCGTCCAGCGCCTCGACCGCCGCGAAATGGCTGTCGACCACGACGTCGAGCAATCCGTGAACCAACGCACTGACGCCGTACTGTTGGCCGCCGATTTCCTGCCATCGCCGGACGACTTGCGCCATGTCGAAGTCGGGGGCCAGCCGCACCGTGATCAAACCCCGGGGCAGCACGAACGCCGAAATCCGGTGCATCGACAGGATTCGTTGCGAATCGTCGGCGGCCTCACCCGCCACGTCCGCGGCATAGACGGTGAAGAAAGTGTGAGTTTCGTATGCGGTCGCTTTAACGCGCTCTGCTGCTGCCACGGCGTCTTCGACCGCCCAATGGTTAAGGCCGAGTTCGGTTGCCAGGTCGCGCAAGGTGTCGTGGTCCGGATCGCACAAATCGAGCCACACCAGGGTGTCGTGCTCGCGCAGGTAGCTGGATACCTTGGCGAACTCGAAGCCGTCCTGCGGCCGACCGTCGCGCCAGAGACGACCTTGGATATTCGGCGCGACCTGCACCGGGCCATCCTCTCAGCTCGGGTACCCGGCGGCCCTCAGTAGGTGGATATCTCGTCCTGGGCGGGTAGCTCGCCGCTGACCATGAACACGACGCGGCGGCCGACTTCCACGGCATGGTCGGCAAAACGCTCGTAAAAGCGGCCGAGCAACGCCGCGTCCACCGCGACGGGAATGCTGTCTTTCCATTCTCGATCCAGCAGTATCCCGAACAGATGCCGGTAGAGCTTGTCCATCGCGTCGTCTTGTTCGTGCAGTTGGGCGGCCTGCTGCAGGTCGCGGGTAATCAGCACCTGTTTCGCGCGGTCGCCCAGGGCAATTGCCACCTTGGCCATGTCCGCGAAACAAGCGCGGACCTCCTCGGGAAGGACCCGCTTTGGATACTCCCGCCGGGCGATCTTGGCTACGTGTACGGCCAACGCACCCATTCGCTCGGTGTCGGCGATGATCTGTATGGCGCTGAAGACGGCCCGCAGGTCGCCGGCCACCGGTTGCTGCAACGCCAGCAACGCGAACGCTTCTTTTTCCGCTCGGGTGCGCATCGCCACCATCCGCTCATGGGCAGCGATCACCTCGTCGGCGGCGTCGATGTCGGCCTCCAACAGGGCCTGGGTTGCGCGCTTCATGGCTTCGCCGGCCAGGCCGCACATCTCTCCCAGCTGGGTGGTCAACTCGGCGAGCTGGGCGAGATAAGCGGTTCGCATAGCGCAACGGTGGCGAATCCGACAACTTTTCACAAGGGACGAAAGCCACCCGAACAGGGGCCTAAACGGCACCTCCCCCACGGCGCCGTAGCCGGTTACGCTTCGGCTATCAGCACAGCGGTGCCGAGGACACTCGGACATTTCCAATGAGCCGGGAGACACGGTGAGCACACGACGTGGCCTGTCAGGTTTCGGCCTGCTGACAGCACCGATGCGCGCCGTCGTCGCGGGGACGGCGGCCAGCACCGACCTGCTGGGTGGCAACGTCGCCGCCAGCGTAGGCAGGTCACTGACCCGTGCCGTGCCGGACGTTGCGGCGTTGACGCGCGCGGCCACGGGCATGGCGATCGAGGCGATAGGCGGGCCGCCGGCACGGCGTAGCAGCAGCAACGGTCCCCGACGCTGGATCGAGGTGCGCGGTCTCGACGGCCAACACGCCTCGATGATCGCCGCCGACGTAGTGGCCGCGGCCCGGGCGGCGCCCGGCGTCCGGCAGGCCGTCCTCAACCGCGCCCTGGCGCGACTGGTAGTCACCGTGGACGACGACGGACCCTCGGCAACCGAGCTGTGCCGCATTGTCGCCGACGTCGAACGACGCGACCGAACGCGCGCCGGGCGGCACCACCCCGTCAGCCTGCCGGGTGACGACGCGCTGCTGATGGGCCGGATGGTGGCGGCCACGGCAGCCACTGTGAGCCTTGGACTTTCGCTGACCGGCAGCCTGTTGCGCCTGCCCCGACTGCCCGACTTGGTGGCCGTGCCGCCGACCGTGGCAGACCACCTGCCGCGGCTGCGCCGAGAGTTGGACCGACGCCTCGGGCCGGAGGGCACCGACGTCTTGTTCGGTCTCGTCAACGCCGCGACGGCCGCGCTGACGCTGTCACCCACGGCGGCGGCGGCGGAGGCCGCCACCCGCACCATGCTGGCGGCCGAGGCGGTCAACGGTCGGATGACGTGGTTGCGGCATGAGCCCGAGCTGGCGGGCCAGCCGGTGCCGGATGACGTGGCCTGGACGCCCGGGAGCCGTCCGGCTCCGCCCGACGGTCCCGCCGAACGATATGCCAACCGCGTCGGTTTGGCGGGTATCGGCGCCGCCGCCGTAGTCGGGGTGCTGTCAGGAAACCCCGACACGGCGGGCGCCGCCGCGCTGGCCGCCGTCCCGAAGCCGTTGCGCACCGTCCGCGAGGCGTTCGGCTGCACCATGGGTCGCGGCCTGGCTGTTCGTCACGACGCGCTGGTGCTGCGCCCCCGTGTCCTGCGGACGCTCGACCGGATTGACGCAATCATGATCGATCCGCGCGCGCTGTACACCGACGAATTGATGGTCAGTCGCGTTCTGGGCGTGGAGAATTCGGCACGGACCCACGCCTGGGAAGCGGCTCGGGCCGCGCTCGGCAATGACGGTCTTGAACCCGGATGGCACCGGCTGGCCGACATCGCCGGGGCCGGCGGCTCCGGTGAGGCGCTGATCAGCCCGGTTCGCGACCCGTTCGCCGCGGCGGTGCTCACCGAAGCGCGGCAGTCGCAGCCGCGCGTCTATTCCCTCGATGACGACGGATTGCGTTCGCTGGCACAAGGTTTCGACCAGCTATATCCCACAGGCGAGCCAGGCGAGTCTATCGACCACGCGGTGGCGTCGGCCGTCGCGGAACTGAAGGCCGGCGGCGCCACCGTGGCGCTATTGACCACGTCGGACATGCGGGCCGCACACCGGTCCGACGTCACGATCGGCGTGCACCGGGACGGGCGTTGCCCGCCCTGGGGTGCCGACGTGATCGCGAAGGACCTGGCCGGCGCCTGGCGGCTGTTGCACGCGCTGCCCGCCGCACGCGCCGCCACCGACAGCGCCGTCCGGTTGTCTGCCTCGGCTTCGGCGATCGGCGCACTGATGCTGATTCCCGGTGTGCCCGGGCGCGGTTCGGCGTCGGTCAATGTCGGCATGGTCGCCAGCCTGTGGTTCGGATACCGGGCGGCCATCAAGGTGCTTCGGGATCCGTTGCCGGAGCCCGAAACCAGCCACGACTGGCACGCGCTGCCGGTTGCCGAGGTGCAGCGGCTGCTGCCGCGCCCGCCGGACGAACATCGGCAGGAAGCATCCGCGTGGTGGCAACAGCTGGCACCCGTTCGCACGCTGCACGGCGCGAGCGTGGCCTCGTGGGGACTCATCCGCGATTTCGCCGACGAGATGCGCGGCGACCTGGCGGACCCCATCACCCCGCTGCTGGCCACCGGCGCACTGGCGAGCGCACTGCTCGGCTCGGCGCTGGATGCTGTCCTGGTAGGCAGCGTCCTGGTGGTCAATGCCGCTTTGTCGGCCGAGCAGCAGCTGCACGCCCAGCGCACGCTGAATCGCCTGCTGGCCGTGCAGGATCCGCCCGCGCGACGGCGGGTGGGCCCGCTGGACGCGCAGCGCCGCGAGAAGGTGCCAACCAAGCGGCTGCGGATGGGCGACATCATCGAAGTCCACGCCGACGAGGTGGTCCCCGCGGACGCCCGGCTGCTGCACGCATCGAACGTGGAAGTCGACGAATCGACCCTGACCGGCGAGTCACTGCCGGTGGGCAAGCAGACCGAACCCACGCCGGGCGCCCCACTGGCCGAACGCACCTGCATGCTCTACGCCGGCACCACGGTGGTCGCCGGCACGGCGGTGGCCGTGGTGACCGCGGTCGGTTCGCGCTCGGAGATGCGGCGGGCGCTGGCGATGGCCCCCAGGAAGTTGCAGGAGATCGGCCTGCAGCGGCAGTTGCGGCACATCACCCGCCGGGCGTTGCCGTTCAGCGTGGCCGGCGGGAGCCTGGTGGGGCTGCTCAGCATCTCGCGGGGCACCCCGTTGCGCGACGCCGTGTCCGGCGCCGTCACGCTGATCGTCGCCGCCATCCCGGAAGGGTTGCCGCTGGTGGCGACGCTGGCCCAGCTGTCCGCGGCGCGCCGGCTCACCGGCGAATCGGTGCTGATCCGCAACCCGCACTCGGTGGAAGCACTGGCCCGCTTGAACGTGGTGTGCTTCGACAAGACCGGCACGCTGAGCGAAAATCGGTTGACCGTCAAGGAGGTACACCCGCTGGCGGGCTTCGCCCCCGGACAGGTGCTGGACGCGGCCGTAAGCACCAGCTACGCCCGGCACACCCACCGGGTGGAGCATGCCACGGACGACGCGATCCACCAGGCTGCCGACGACCCCGGGCTCCGGGGTGACGGATCGCCGCCGCAACCGCGGGAGACACGCGACGCGGTCCTGCCGTTTCAGTCCGGTCGCCCGTTCGCGGCGGCGCTCGTGGGTACCTGGCTGACCATCAAGGGTTCCCCCGAGGTGCTCTCGTCGGCGTTGCTCGACGACGACCATCCGTTGACACAGCGGATCGACGAGATGACGGCCAACGGGTTGCGGGTGCTGGCGGTGGCCGAGCGCCGGCTCAGCGCGGACGAAGCCACCCGCGCCGCAACGGATCCCGGTTACTTCGAGACGCTGTGCACGTCCGGGCTCACCCCGATCGGCCTGCTCGGATTGGCCGACACCCCGCGCCCCACGGCGCGGGCGCTGCTCAAGGCGCTCGCCGAGCGCGACATCGGCGTCCGGTTGATCACCGGCGACCACCCGGCGACCGCGGCCGTGATCGCCCGCGAGCTCGGCATGGACGTGGCCACCGAGCAGGTGATCACCGGCAGCGACTGGGAGGCGCTGTCGGCCGACCAGCGGACCGAGGCGGTCAAGTCGCGGCTGGTGTTCGCGCGGATGACGCCCGAACACAAGATCGACGTGGTCCAGACCCTGGAGCGGGCCGGGCTGGTCACGGCGATGGTCGGTGACGGCGTCAACGACGCGGCCGCGATCCGGGCGGCCAGCGTGGGCATCGGGGTGGCGGCGCGCGGCAGCGATGCGGCCCGCACCGCGGCCGACGTGGTGCTGCTCGACGAGCGGATCGAGGCGCTACTGGACGCCCTCGACGAGGGCGAGCAACTCTGGCGGCGGGTCCAGTCGGCGGTGTCGATGCTGTTGGGGGGGAATCTCGGCGAGGTGTGCTTTGCGCTGCTCACCACCATCGTGACCGGGCGCTCGGTGCTCAACGCCCGTCAGATGCTGCTGGTCAACATGCTGACCGACGCGCTGCCCGCCGCCGCATTGGCCGTCAGCCCGCAGAAGGGCACCGCCGATGTCGACCGCGACGAGGCGGCGATGTGGCGGGCGATCGGGATTCGTGGTGCATCCACCACGATCGGCGCCACTCTGGGCTGGACGATGGCCAGCGTGACCGGCACACGACGCCGCGCGGGGACGGTCGCGCTGATCTCATTGGTCGGCACGCAACTTGCCCAGACTCTTGTCGACTCGCGAGCCCCGCTGGTGGTGTTGACGTCGGTCGGCTCCCTCGGCGCACTGGTGGTGGTGGTCAGCACCCCGGGGCTCAGCCACGTGTTCGGCTGCACCCCCGTGGACCCGTTAGCCTGGGGTCAGGGCCTGCTGGCCGCTACGGTGGCCAGTTCATTGTCGGCGGTTGCTCCCGACCTGCTGTTCCGGGCTTCCGAGTCCATGCAGCGCCGGATCGCGGGCGGCCCGCAGGTGTGATCCACACCTCGAAAATGGTTGCGGATGCTTGTTGTTCATGTTTGATACACCCTCCGTCCACCCGTCCCGGTCGCGGGTCGGCCAGGGTGGTCTTATTGTTGCTAGGGAGATGGATGAGATGGAAAATCGGTTGCAGCTCAAGCCCTATCGTTCGGTATCGGAGCATCTCGACGGGGCTTGGTGGCCGCGGTCGACCAACCTGGTCGACGAGCTGCCGGGCTTGGTGGCGTCGGTGTCCGAGCGGCTGGGCCGGGTGATGATGGTCGGCTACCGCCGTAACGGCTGGGACGCGACACCGCCCCTGGCCGAAATCGCGGGCCACACGATCGAATTGCTGGGCTTCACCAGTAACGAGCCGACCACCGTCATCCTGATCGGGGAGGACGGTCGTCACGTCACGCTGCACGTGATCCGGCCGGATGCCGACGAAGGGGCCGCCCGGCAAGCGTTGGCGGAGGCGCGAATACCCGCCGACGCCGACGCCGCGCCGGCCAACCGCGTGGCGCGGTCGGTGGCCGACGTTGCCGACAAACTGGCCCGCCACGAGGGCCTTGGCGACGCGCAGCGGACCGCTCAGATCAACCAGTGGTGCGAGGAGGGCGCCGCACAATTCGTCGACGCACCCGTGCAGACCTTCGTTCCCATCCTCGTCGAGCACCTCGTTCGCAACCGCATGATCGAGACCCGCCCAGATTCCCGTCGCCAAGCATCGTGAGGTAATCACCCGATGAGCGTCCGGTCGCGGGACCGGGCGGAGCAGGCTCTCTCGGTGAAGACCGCGTTGGTCGACCCTGATCCCGCTCTCTTGGACGCGCCCGTCGTCACCGAACGTCTCCATACCGACCCGGTGCTTGGCCTGACCGGGCAGGAGGCCGCCCATCGACTCCGCGTGGTGGGCGCAAACGAGATCGAGAGCGCCGCGCCGGTGCGGGCGTGGCGAAAGCTACTCGCCCAGTTCCGCAGCCCACTGATCTACCTGCTGTTCGCCGCCCTGCTCGCCTCACTTGCCGTCTGGGTGGCCGAGGGGCCTACCGGCTGGCCGGTGGATGCCCTGGTGATCGGTGTCATCGTCGCGCTCAACGCGTTGCTGGGTTACCTGCAGGAAACCCATGCCGAGCGCGCGGTCAATGCCCTGGCCCGGATGACCGCGACCGCGGCGACGGTCGTCCGCGACGGAGTCGAACGCACCGTCCCCGCCAGCGAACTGGTGCCCGGCGACGTGCTGCTGTTGGCAGAGGGCGACGCCGTGGCTGCCGACGCCAGGTTGCTGTCGACCACCGGGCTGGAGGTGTCAGAGGCCGCGCTGACCGGTGAAAGCGAACCCGTCGGCAAAGACGATCAAACCCTGGCGGGGCCAACGGCGCTCGGCGACAGGGTCGACATGGTCTTCAAGGGCACCGCCGTCACCAAGGGTGCCGGGCGGGCAGTCGTGACCGCCACGGCGATGGCGACGCAGACGGGTCAAATCGCCGGCCTGGTGCGCATCGTCGACCACGAGGCGACACCGTTGCAGCGCGAGATTGCCCGAGCCAGCCGGGTGCTGGGGATCGCCGTGCTGGCGATCGCCGTGGTGGTGATCGCGACCATCTTCCTCGTCTTCGGCATCCACGACGCCCACGACGTGGTCACGGCCGTGCTGCTCGGCGTCTCGCTGGCCGTGGCCGCCGTGCCCGAAGGGCTCCCCGCCATCATGTCGATCGTGCTCGCCCTGGGGATGCGGCGGATGGCCGGCCAGAACGCCATCGTCAAGGAGCTGTCGTCCGCCGAAACCCTGGGCTCGGCTTCCGTGGTCTGCTCGGGCAAGACCGGCACCCTCACCACCGGGGAGATGGCGATCGTGCGGATCGTCACCCCCGTCGGCGAGGTGACGGTCACGGGCGCCGGGCACCGGCCCGAGGGCCGGCTGGAGCGCGGCGGGGTCCCCCTGCCCGAGGGGGACGACCTGTGGTCCCAAGCCGCGCTGGTGCTCGACGGGGGTACCGCCGCCGGCGATGCCGGGCTCCAAGAGCGCGACGGCCAGTGGATCGTTGAGGGCGATCCCTTCGACGCCGCCTTCCTGGTGGCCCAACGGAAGCTCGGCCCGCGACACCGGCCGACGCCGACCCTGGTCACAACCGGTGATCCCGGCGAGGTGCTCGACCGCTGCACGCACCTGCAGATCGGTGACCGGCTTGCCCTGCTTGACGACTCGACACGGGCGGCGATCCGGGGCGATGCCGAACGGCTCGCCCGTGACGTTCTGCACCCCGTGGCCGTCGCGTCCCGGTCGCCCGACACCGGGGGCCTGGTGTACCTGGGCATGGTGGGTATCACCGATCCACCTCGCCCGGAAGCGGCGGCGGCCATCGCCGACGCCCGCCGCGCCGGGGTCAGGGTCGTGATGATCACCGGCGACCATCCCCGCGCGGCCGCGCGAATAGCGCGCGAGCTCGGTATCGAAGACAAGGAGTCGGCGGTGTCCGGCGCCGAGCTTGCCGCCCTGGACGACGACCAGCTCCGGGAAACGGTCCGCCAGCACTCGCAGTACACCCAAGTCGATCCGGCGGACAAACTGCGGATCATCGGCGCACTGCACGCCGGGCACGAAATCGTTGCGGTGACCGGCGAGGGCATCAACGATGCGCCCGCGCTGAAATCGGCCGACATCGGCATCGCCATGGGCCGCAGCGGCACCGAAGTCGCCCGGGAAGCGGCGAACATGATCCTCGCCGATGACAACTTCGCGACCATCGTGGCGGCCATCCGCGAAGGCCGGGGCATCTTCTCGAACATCAAGAAGTCCCTGCGCTACCTGCTGTCCTCCAACATGGGAGAAGTCTTCACCGTCTTTTTCGGCGTCGTGCTGGCCGGCGCGATCGGTCTGTCGCGGGGCGACACCCTCGCGCTGCCCCTGCTGGCCACCCAAATCCTGTGGATCAATCTGCTCACCGACGGCGCGCCGGCCCTGGCATTGGGGGTGGACCCCCAGACCGAAGACTTGATGAACCGGCCGCCGCGCTCGGTATCGGATCGGGTCATCGACGCGCGGATGTGGAACAACATCGTCGTGATCGGCGCGGCCGTGGCGGCCGCGACCCTCGTGACGATCCACCTGTATGCGCCCGACGGACCGATGCCGTCCTCCATCGACACCGCCCGCACCGCCGGCTTCACCGTGCTGGTGATCGCGCAGCTGATCAACACCATCAACGCCCGCTCCGAGACTCGAAGCGCGTTCCGCCGGTTCTTCGCCAACCGCTGGTTATGGGCGGCGATCGCCCTGTCGGCGCTGCTGCAGGTGGCCGTCGTTCAGCTGCCCTTCCTCAACACGGCCTTCACCACCACGCCCCTGTCGTTGGGGCAGTGGCTGGTGTGCATAGCGCTGGCCAGCACCGTGCTGTGGGTCAGCGAAGTCCGCAAATTCATCTTGCGCCACGTCGATCGCCGGCTCGGCCATCAGGAACCCATCAGCGCCGTGATCGCCGCGACGTCGGCCGGGCCGGGCAGGCCCCAACCGGGCCGGTAGTCCAGTAAATCGTTGACTTGCACCGTCTTCAGGTCGACATCGAGCAGTTCGATGGCATCCGGCGGCACGAGGGCGGGATGGACGTAGCCACAGGCGCGGGCCAGCGCCAGCAGTTCGAAGCGCAGGGTGGCCAGATAGTTGGCGCAGCGCACCGCCTTCAGGTCGGGGTCGAGGCCATGCTGCAGCCACGCCGATTGGGTGGCGACGCCCGACGGGCAGCGGCCGGTGTGGCAGCGCTGGGCCTGGATGCAGCCGATGGCGAACATGGCGGTCCGGCCGACGTTGATCATGTCGCAGCCCGCGGCCAGGGCCAGCAGCGCGTTCTCCGGGATGCCCAGCTTGCCGGAGCCGATGAACACCACCTGGTGGTGCAGTCCCTGCTCGGCAAAGGCCCGGTAGACCCGGGGCAAAGCCCACTTGAAGGGCAGGGCGACGTGGTCGCTGAAGACCAGCGGCGCCGCACCGGTGCCGCCCTCGCCGCCGTCGACGGTCACGAAGTCCACGCCCGTGCCGGTGCGGGCCATCCGCGCGGCCAGCTCCAGCCAGAACCGCCCCTCCCCGACCGCCGACTTGATGCCTACCGGTAAACCGGTCTCGACGGCAATGGTTTCCACTAATTCGAGCAGCCCGTCGACGTCACGGAACGCGGAGTGGCCGGGCGGGCTTTTGCAGTCCACGCCGGCCGGGACGCCGCGGATGGCGGCGATTTCGGGGGTGACCTTGGCGCCGGGTAACACGCCGCCCAGGCCGGGTTTGGCGCCCTGGCTGAGTTTGATTTCGATGGCCCGGATCGACGGTGTGGCCGCGACCCGGTCGATCAGGCGCGGCAGGCAAAACCCGCCGTCGTCATCGCGGCAGCCGAAGTAGCCGGTGCCGATCTGCCAGACCAGATCGCCACCATTCAGGTGGTACGGCGACACCCCGCCCTCACCGGTCGTGTGCAGGGCCCCGGCCAGCGCCGCGCCCTTGTTCAGCGCGGTGACGGCGGCGCCGCCCAGCGCCCCGAAACTCATCCCGGAGACGTTGACCACCGACGATGGCCGCAACGCCTTGGCCCGGCCCCGGGCGCCGCCGAGCACCTTCGCCGCTGGGAGCGGCACGGACGGGTCCGGATGACCGGGTTCGCCCACCGGCGCCGCGAGGGGGAAGGCCGCGTGCTTGATGATGGGGTAGTTGTGGACCCGTTCCAGGTCGTTGTCGGTGCCGAAGCCGAAGTAGCGGTCGGCCGACTTCGATGACGTGTACACCCAGCGCCGCTGGTCGCGGCTGAACGGCCGTTCGGCGTCGTTGTCGGTGACGATGTACTGGCGCAACTCGGGGCCGACGGCCTCCAGCAGGAAGCGCAGGTGCCCGATGATCGGGTAGTTGCGCAGGATGGTGTGCCGGCGCTGCAGCAGATCCCACCCGGTCAGACCGGCGAGGCTCCCACCGACCAGCGCGGCAACGGATCGGCGCTTCACGCCGAATCGAGATCGAGGTCGGCGGTGCAGGCGCTGTACACGCCCAGCAGGTCGCGAGCCGACACGATGCCGGCCAGCGCGCCATCGCGGTCGACCAGCACGTGCCGGATGTAGTGGTCCGTCATCCGGGCCGCCACCTGGTGCACCGGCGCCTGGGCGTCGCACCACACCAGTTTGGAGCTGGCCACATCGACGGCCGACACGGCCGCCGGATCCCTTCCGGCGGCCACGACGCGAAGAACGTCGCGCTCGCTGACCAGAGCGGCGGGCCGCGCGTCGTCACCGACCACGATCGCTCCGACGTCGCGGGCAACCATGGCCCTGGCCGCGTCGGCCACGGTGGCGTCGGCCGCGACCCGCGCGACGGGGTCACCGGTGAGGGTGGAAATGGGCATCGACCACGGCGCACCCGGTGGGGAAGTATCGGTCACGCCCATGATGCTCACCGGACCGTGCGGCACCCGCTAGTGACCTGAGTCCTCAATTGGGTCTCTAGCTGATGCGACTTCCGGCCCTAGTCGGGGGGGGAAAGCCGGGCCACGCTGGCACGTATGGACGGTGCCGGAGGATGGCGGGCGCGGCTGGCCCAGTTGCTCGAGCCGGTCCTGGTCGCGCTGACCGTCGGCGCCTTGGCCGCCGGCGGGGCCGCCTGGCTGGCCGGCGCCCGGCGCGTTGCCGATGGCTGCTGGATCGCGGGCACGGTGGTCGCGGTGCTTCCCGCGGTGGGCTGGGTGCTGGTCGCCCTGCGTCGCGGCCGGGTCGGGGTCGACCTGATCGCGGTGTTGTCGCTGGTGGGCACGCTGCTGGTGGGCGAGTATCTCGCCGGTGCGTTGATCGCGGTGATGCTGGCCGGTGGGCGGGCCCTGGAGGCGGCGGCCGCGCGGCGCGCGTCCCACGACTTGCGCGCGCTGCTCGAGCACGCGCCGCGGTTCGCCCGCCGCCGCGTGGGGTCGGCGGTGACGATGGTCGCGCTGGATGAGGTGGCCGTCGGCGACCTGCTGGTCGTCGGCCCAGCTGAAGTGGTGCCGGTGGACGGGCGCATCGCCGGCGAACCGGCCGTGCTCGACGAGTCGGTGCTGACCGGCGAACCGCTGCAGGTGGAGCGCGGCGCGGGCGAACCGGTCCGCAGCGGGGCGGTCAACGCGGGCAGCGCATTTGAGATGCACGCCAGCGCCGCCGCCTCCGACAGCACCTACGCACAGATCGTGCGCCTGGCGGCGCAGGCCGGGGCGCAGAACGCACCGGTGGTGCGCCTGGCCGACCGGTACGCGGCGTGGTTCTTGCCGCTGACGCTGTTGGCGGCGGGCGGGGCGGGGCTGGCCAGCGGGTCGGCGGTGCGGGCGGTCGCGGTGCTGGTGGTGGCGACGCCGTGCCCGCTGCTGCTTGCCGCGCCGGTAGCGATCGTGTCGGGCCTGTCGCGGGCCTCGCGTCGTGGAGTGCTGATCCGCAGCGGGGGCGCTTTGGAAAACCTGGGCCGCGCAACGACTTTGGTGATGGACAAGACCGGGACGCTGACCACGGGACATCCTGCCGTGCTTGACGTCGCGACGGCACCCGGCCGCGACGCGATCGAGATACTGCGGCTGGCCGCTTCCGTCGATCAGATGTCCCCGCATGTGTTGGCCGAGGCGATCGTCACCGAAGCGCGAAGCCGCGGCCTGGACCTGTCGCTGCCCAGCCAGGTGGTCGAGGAACCCGGGCGCGGCGTCACCGCCACGATCGACGGTCAGCGCGTCCAGGTCGGCAAACTGGGCCACGACTCCGCGTCGTCGGAATGGGCCCGGGCGGCGGTGAACCGGGCCCTGCTGGACACCGCCGCGATCGCCTGGGTCAGCGTCGACGGGCGACCGGCCGGTGCGGTGCTGTTGCGCGACCCGCTGCGCCGCCATGCGCCGCGAACCGTACGCCGGTTGCGCAGCGCGGGGTTGAATCGGTTGGTGATGCTCACCGGAGACCGCGCGGCGCCCGCCCGCGAGGTCGCCGCCGTGTTGGGGCTGGACGAGGTGTACGCCGAACAAAGCCCGGCGGACAAGGTCGCCGCGGTGCGTGCCGAAAGCGACCGCGCGGTGACCGTGATGGTGGGCGACGGGGTCAACGACGCTCCCGCACTGGCGGCGGCCAGCGTCGGTGTGGCGCTGGGTGCCCGCCGTTCCACCGCTTCTTCGGAGGCCGCCGACATCGTGTTGACGACCGACCGGCTGGAGCGTCTTGCCGACGCGATGGATATCGCCCGCTGGTCACGGCGCATCGCCGTGCAGAGCGCCGTCGCCGGTATGGGGCTTTCATTGGCCGCCATGGCTGTCGCCGCGATCGGATGGCTGCCGCCGGCCGCCGGCGCGCTGCTGCAAGAGGGCATCGACGTCGCCGTGATCGGTAATGCGCTGCGCGCGCTGCGCGGCAACCCGGACAGCGAGGTCGACCTTCCGGCATCCACCGAACGAATGTTGCGGCGCTTCGATGCCGAACACGATGACCTGCGCGACACCATCGGGCTGTTGCGGGAAGCCGCCGACCGGTTAGCCGCCGCTCCCGATCGGCTTGCGCTGCAGGCGATCAGCCGCGCGCACGCCGTCCTCAGGGACCGGATCCTGCCCCACGAACGCGCCGAGGAGACACAGCTTTACCCCGCACTGGCCCACCCCTTGGGCACCGGCGAGGCCACCGCCACGATGAGCCGGACCCACGCCGAGATACAGCGGCTTTCCGACCGAATCGGCGCCCACCTGGAGTTGGCGAAAAGCGGCGGCACCATCGGCGTTGAGCAGGTCGACGACCTGCTCGCGTGCCTGTACGGGCTGTACGCGTTGCTGCGGCTGCATTTCGTGCAGGAAGAGGAAAGCTATTTCACCCTCGCCGTGGACGAGCCGCAGCCTCCGAAAGCCGGGTAGTCATGCTCATCCCGCCGAGGGTGGCCGCTGCATGACCGTCCCGGGGAGTTCCCACCCGTACTCGACATCTTCGTAGTCCCGCCCGTCGCGCTGCCGGCCGCCCTTCGAGAGCGGCGGCGGCATGAGCGGGGGCAGCATGGGCAGCCGGGGCTCAGCTGCGGGAAGCGGCGATGCCGCCGACGCGAGCTGTATCGGCGCCTGGGAAGCCGGCAACAGCCCCACCACCGCGGGCGGCGCGGTCAGCCCGCCCACCGACACCCCGACACCCAGCGCCGCCGCGGGAGCTTCTCCCAGTCCCAGTCCGGCGGCGCCGATCCCGCCCAGCGCCCCCTCGCCCGCGCCCAGCGCCGCCCCCTCGGCCAGGCTGGCGCCGACATCGGCGTTCACACCCGTCAGCGCCTGGGCGGACGTCAACTGCGCCAAATAGCTGAGCAGACTGACCGGGAATCCACCCGCGATGAATTGGTTCCCCCAGGTGTTCGCCAATCCGAACCAGCCCTGATTAGGGTCGAACGGGGTAGCGGTCTGGGTCAGCACTGGCGCGAACGTCAAGGCCGTCGACTGGAATGCCGTTGCCGTCGGAGAGGCAGTGGTGGCGGTGGAGACCGCACTGGTTTGGGCGGCCACGCCCGTCGGGTCGGTGATCGGGGGCGGCGAGGCGAATTGCGTCGGCACGACGGCGCTCGCCGAGGTCGCCTCGTAGCTATACATCGCCGCCGAGTTGTTCACCCACATGGCTTGGTACTCGGCCTCGGTTGCGGCGATCGCGGGAAGGTTCACCCCGAAAAAGTTGGTGGCCAGCAACTGCGCCAGAAGGGCGCGGTTGGCGGCGACCAGCGAGGGATGGACCACCGTGAAGTGAGTCAGCTCGAACGCGGCCACCACCGTCTGCACCGAGAAGCCGATCAGCTGGCACTGCTGCGCGGTGGCGTCCAACCAGGCGAGGTACGGCTGCACGGCTTGGGCCATCGTCATCGCCGAAGGACCGCGCCAGGCCTCGGTCAGTGCAGACAACACCGAGGCATAGCCGCGAAGGGCGTCCTCCAACTCGGTGCCCAGCTCGTGCCACATGCCGGAAGCCGCGATCAGCGAGCCCGCGCCGGGTCCGGAGTGAATCAGCGCCGAGGTGACCTCGGGGGGCAGCATCCCAAAGTCCATGACCCCTTACCCCCCCGGGAAAGAGACTGAACAGGCCCGGCGTGGCGCGTCAACCCTGACAGCGGTTACCGAATGCGTTAAGCGACAGGACATCTCGGCGCCCTGCTGCTTCTCGCTGCCGACCTACCCCCCGGCGGCATCCGGCGTCCGTAGTCCTGGGGCGCCATTGCGGCTCTCATCCCGCCGATGGCGATCGAGGCATCACTTTGCCCTTGAATTCGGCGCCCAATGCCGCGTCCTCGTACTTCGGCTGTTTGCGCTTGCGCCAACCGCTGCCCGCGGAGACCGGCGGCGGCATTATCGGCGGCATCATCGGCATCGAGGACAACCCGGACTCCCCCGCGGGAAGCGGCGACGCCGCCGATGCAAGTTGAACCTGGGTAGCCGGCAACAGCCCGACCACCGCGGGCGGCGCGGTCAGCTTGCCCACCGACACCCCGACACCCACCGACGCCGTGGTTGCGGCTCCCTCTGCCACTCCCAGTCCGCTGCCCAGGGCGCCCAACCCCCCGACTCCCGACGGCAGAGCCGCCATCCCCTCGGCCAGGCCCGTACCGACTTCGCCGTTCACACCCTGCAGTGCCTGGGCCGAACTGGACTGAGCCAGATAGCTGAGCAGGTTGATCGGGAATCCGGACGAGATGAACTGGTTCCCCCAGGTGTTCGCCAGTCCAAACCAGCTGCCGTTGGGGTCGAACGCGGTCGCGGCCTGGGGCAGCGCGAACGACGACGCCAGTGTCGACCGACGCCGAGGTGGCAGCGGAAGTCGTTGGCACCACGCTGGCCTGATTGGCCGTCGCCGTCGGATCGGATATCGCAAGCGGGGAAGAGAACTGCGGGAGGTTCGTAGATTGTGCCGAGGCGGCCTGATAACTGCTCAGCGCCGCCGAATTGTTCGCCCACATCTCCTGGTACTGGAGTTCGGTTTGGGCTATCGCCGCCGTATTGGTCCCGAACCGGTTGGTGGCCAGCAACTGCGCCAGCCGGGTCCGGTTGGCGGTGACCACCGGCGGGGGGACCACCGCCGAGCGAACGGTGGTGAATGCCGCCGCGGCGGCCTCCGCCGACGTGGCCATCTGCTGGGCCTGCTGCGCGGTGGAGCGCAACCAGACGAGGTAGGGCTCGACGGCCGCGACCATCGCCGACGCGGACGGGCCGTCCCAGGACTCGATGAGGGAAGACAGCGCCGAGGCGTAACCGGCAACCGAGTTCTCCAGCTCGACGGCCAGTTGCTGCCAGGCACCGGAGGCCTCGATCAGCGAACCCGCTCCAGGCCCTGAGTAAATGAGCGCCGAGGTGACCTCGGGGGGTGCTAAGACGTCCATGACACCTCCACACTGCCTACGCTGAGAACTCCCCAGCAAACTTGTGTTGACCAGGCCGCAAAGATCCCGGAAACATTACGCATCGACACTCTGAAATCCGGCCCAGATCCATTCCTCGTGCGAGGAATGGATGGTTCGAACGATATACCCAGGACGCCGGCTTGCAGAGCAGTTACCGCCCCATGGGCGTTTTCCAGCAACCGACGGGCCAGGGCGGGGGCGCTTCAGACGGTCACGGACGCGCAGCGGCTCAGCTCGATGATGCGGTCGGTCATGCCGCGCCGCTGCATCTCGCGCGTGAAGTCGGCCAACGGTGATGCGAAGACGCCGTAGTCATCGAAATGGATCGGGTCGCCTTCGGCAGGGTCAGGAGCGCCACCAGGTCCGCACCCTGGCGGCCGTCCATGGTTACGGTCAGCCCGGACGGAAGTCGCCGGCCGGCCTGCAGCCGGAGTCCCACCCAGGTGCAGCAGGCCGAGGTCGATCGGGTCGAACCGGCGCGGGATCTCGTTGAGCTCCTCGATGAGCAGGGTGTCGCCGGAGATGTAGAGCCGGCGTCGCGGCGAACCGTCATCGGAGCGAACTCCAGCATGGTGCCCCTCACCGGCGGTAGCAGCCGCTGACTCCATCCCCGGCGCATGACGTCCCGGCAGTGACGTGAGGGTTGATGTCATCGCGCCCTTGGTGATCACGTGATGCTGCCACGTCGGCAGGCCGAGTGCGTGGACGAAGCCGCGGTGCTGCAGCCGTCTGGCGGCGTGCGGGGTGGTGACGACCGGAAGTCCATGGTCGAGACCCCGGTGCGCCACCCTGTCCCAGTGATCGCCATGCAGGTGCGACAACACGATTGCGTCGATCGGCGGAAGTTCGTCGACGCGCACCGCCGGTTCCCTGAGCCGCTTGGACACCAGCCCGTAGCCGAGGTAGGCCCATTGGCCCCGGTGCAGAAAATTCGGATCCGTCAGCAACGTCAACCCGCCTGCGGTGATCAGCGTGGTCGCGTTGCCCACGAAGGTGGCGGTGATGTCCATAGCCGCGGGCTACCCGATCGGGCGGCGTTCACGCGGTCAGAATGGCGGCGGCTCACCGTCACCGACGGCGTCGCCCGGCCCGAGGCTGTAGGCCTCGCGCTGCTCGCGGCGGGTGGTGCGAGCCATTCGGTTGTGGTTGCGTTCGGTGGCGATGCGCGAGGCGCGGTGTTGGGCGCGGGTCCTGGTGCGCAGCGGCATCATCGCGGTGCGCTGGCTGCACGTTTCGGCGGTGCGGGGCGCCGGTGCGGGCAGGTCGCCGGTCGGCGCGCACAGCGAGGGGAACAGCAGCGCGCTGCCGGGCGTGGTCACAAAAGTGCGCCCCGAGGGGGCGGTCAGGATCACGGTGCCGTCAGCCAGCTGCTGATCCCGCCACCCCCAAAAGGTTTTGACCAAATGATGTTACCGACTGGCCAAAGTACGCTTCACCGGGACGGGCGAAGAGCCTGGCTCATGGTTCTCGCCTTTCGCGAAGGGTTCCCGGCTCAGTCGTCGATGTGCGCCGGTGGGTCAGCGAAGGCGAGATCCCAAGGGTGCTGGTCAGGACCCATCAAATCGCAGCGCCTGTCGGGCACTAGGTAGGAACTGGCGCCGCTAGGCACCCAGTTGGCAAATGCCACGCAACGTTGCCAGGTGCCGTCAGGCTGGACGGGTCCATCGCACTTGCTGATAACGCCGAGTCCTCCGTACTGGCAGCCGGCGTTGGCCGGCGGCGCTGCGGCGATCAGCCCTCCGGCCATCAGCACGGCAGCCAGTCCTCCGACGATGCAGTGCTTCATGGTTGTCTCCCGTCACATCGCCGCTGGTGCGTTGCCGAGTACTTGGGGTGGCAAATACCGTCGACAGCCCAGCCAGTAACCAATGACGCTACCGCTCCTGTAACTGGTTTTCGCTGCCTTTGAGGTCGTGATCCGAAGCATTACCACGACTATGAACACCGAAGCGAACCCACGATTTCTTAGACACCGCCGACTACCCGAGATTGGATCACAACGACGAAACCATCGGTGCAACGACAGCGGCGGAAACGTGGCGGACTGAGTTGGGTGAAGCCGTTGAGCAGGTGGTGAGTGCGGCAATAACACTTCAGGTTCGAGGCATGGGTGGGCCCGCCGGCGGCATAGGGGATGGTGTGGTCCAGATCGCAGGCCCACGCCGGCTTGTCACAGCCGGGCCAGCGGCAGGTCATGTCGCGACAGCGCACGAAATCGGCCAGCGCCCGGGACGGCACATAGCCCGGCTCGGGCGGGGCATCACCGGGGTGGGCCAGCGGGACGAGTTTGGCCGTGGTGGCCAGTTCGGCGATCAGCTCGGGCGGAACCAGGCCATCGGCGCGCACCTCGGATCCGGGGGCCGCGCCGGTGCCCTCGAGGCTGGCCCGCTCGGCGAGCACATGAACCACCACCGGGCCCGCCGCCCGTCGCGCCCGCGCGGCGCAGTCCGCGCGCCCGCACCGACAGCCCAGCCGGTCCGCGCCGGCAGCCAGCGCGCCGAGCGCATCGGCGCGCCGCTGCTCACGGCTGCGCGGATCGCGGGCACACACCGTGGCGGCCAGTGCGCTCAACCGGTTGTCGAGCGCATGGGCATCCGAGCTGAACAGACTGCCCTGGATGTGGGCCATACCCTCACCGACATCGCCGATCCACACCTCCCGATCGGCCGCCCGCTCCTTACGCCGGCGCACCGCCTCGGCATCGGCGCGGGCCACGATCGCATCGACATAGCCGGCCAGCCGGCCCCGGCTCAGCGACGGCCAGCGCGGCACTTTGACCGCCAACTGCCCATCCACGCCGGCCAGCACGTCGGGATCGGTGATCAAATCCGTGCGGAACACGATCGTGGTGAACGTCGCAAAGTCGATCTCCCCGGCCGCAAACATCGCACCGACCTGCGGCAGCCGCTCACGCATCGCCCGCGCATAGCGCACCCGGCTGGCCGCCAGCCCCTGACTGATCCGCAACGCCGCGGCCACCTCGGCGGCCACCGCCTCCATCGTGTCGATCGCCCACTCCTCGGTCTCCGCACACCGCGACAGCCGATAAGCAAACAACTCCCCCACCGCGACCAACTGCGCAGCCGCCGCCCGATTCTCCGCCCGCGCCGACGTCCCGATCCGCGCCACCAACGCCGCCGACTCGGACGTCTTCGACGGATAATGCCGCTCGACCAACTCGTCGAACCGGGCCCGCACATCATCGAACATACATTCGAGTATGCCACCCGGCGGTGACAAGAATGTCAGCCCGGCATCCGGTCCACCTTGGTGACGCAGCCGCCGCGCGTCGCGCGAATAGGCGCAGCCGACCAGCTCGCGGACTTCGCGCCAGCGCAAACAGCCGAGCCGCCAGTATCGTCGCCAACACCAGCGGGTTGACCTCGCACAGCAGGATCGGGGCGAGCGGCGCGCCAACCTCGGCCATCATCAGCACGTGGATCGGCGACTCGCACGGGCCCCGAGGTATGCCGGGAGGCGGCGACCAAACCCCGAGGCTCAGGGGCCGGGCCGGCCGCTGACGAACTCGCGGGCCACCCCGGTCAGTGGATCGTCGAACTCGATGCGGTGCGCCAGCAACCGCAGTGGCGCGTTGAAGTCGTCGGCCGGCACGTCAATCACGTTGGGATACAACGGATCACCGTCGATCGGTAGCCCCAGCGAGGCCATCTGCACCCGCAGCTGGTGGGTGCGTCCGGTGCGCGGCGTCAGCCGGTACAGGCCGTCCGGCGCAATCAGCTCCACCAGCGTCTCCGCGTTGGGCGCCCCCGCCTCGCAGACCGCCTGCAGCCGTCCCCGGTGCTTGACGATCCGGCTGCGCACCACCCGCGGCAACACCAGGGCCGGATCGACGGCGGCCCGCGCCAGGTACGTCTTTGTCACCAAGCCCCGGGCGAACATCGTTTGATAGGCCCCGCGCACCTCGCGCCGGGTGGTGAACAGCAGCACCCCGGCCGTCAGCCGGTCGAGCCGATGCGCCGGGCTCAGCTCGGGCAGTCCCAGTTCGCGGCGCAGCCGCACCAGCGCGGTCTGCGCGACGTGGCGGCCCCGCGGCATGGTGGCAAGAAAGTGCGGCTTGTCGACGACCACCGTGTTCGCGTCGCGATCAAGCACCGGGATGTCAAAAGGGACGGGCACCTCCTCCGGCAGCGCCCGATAGAGGTAGACACTCGACCCGGCGGCCAGCACCGTGGCCTCGTCGACCACCGCTCCGTCGGCGTCGACGACCTCCCCGGCCAGGACTTTCTCGCGGACCTCCGCGCCGAACCGCGCGATCAGCTCGGCCAACACCGGCCCGCCGTGCAGGCGCACCCGCGCCGGGCCGAGCCCGTCCCGCACGGGAAGGGGCGCTGCCCTCACCGCTTCCTCAATTGAGCGGCACCGGCTCGAGGAGTTCGGCGCGCGCCTCCGGTGCGCTGGCCCGCAACTCGTCTGCCGACACGTCGTCGGGCTGGGCCTGCGACAGGATTTCGGCCTCCACCCGCGCGGTGTAGTTGGCGACCTCGTGCTCGATGTCCTCGGCGGTCCAACCCAGCACGGGGGCAACCGCTTCGGCAACCTCCCGGGCGCAATCCACGCCGCGGTGGGAGTACTCGATGGAGATGCGCGTCCGGCGGGCCAGGATGTCCTCGAGATGCAGGGCGCCCTCGGCGGTGACGGCGTACACGGCCTCCACCCTCAGGTAGCCCGGCGCCTCTTTGATCGGGGTGAGCAGGTCGGGATCGTCGGCGGCCAGACCCAGCACCTCGCCGATCAGCGAGCCGTAGCGGTCCAGCAGGTGGCGGACCCGGTATGGGTGCAGGCCCTGCAGCGCGGCCACGTGTTCGGCCTGATTGACCAGGGCGAAATAGCCGTCGGCGCCCAGCAGCCTCACCTTCTCGGTGATCGACGGCGCCACCCGGGCCGGGACGAACTCAGCGGCAGCGTCGATCGCGTCGGCGGCCATCACCCGGTAGGTGGTGTACTTGCCGCCGGCGATGGCCACCAGGCCGGGCGCGGGCACCGCCACGGCGTGCTCCCGCGACAGCTTGGAGGTTTCCTCGCTTTCCCCGGCCAGCAGCGGCCGCAGCCCGGCATACACGCCGTCGATATCGGCATGCGTGAGCGGGGTGGCCAGCACGGTGTTGACGGTGCCGAGGATGTAGTCGATGTCGGCCTTGGTGGCCGCGGGGTGGGCCAGGTCGAGGTCCCAATCGGTATCGGTGGTCCCGATGATCCAGTGGGTGCCCCATGGGATGACGAACATCACCGACTTCTCGGTGCGCAGGATGATCGCGACGTCGCTGACGATCCGGTCCCGCGGCACCACCACGTGCACGCCCTTGGACGCCCGTACCTGGAATCGCCCGCGCTGCTTGGACAATGCCTGAATCTCGTCGGTCCACACCCCAGTCGCATTGACCACGACATGGCCGCGGACTTCGGTGATCGCGCTGTTCTCGGAGTCGCGCACCCGCACGCCAGTCACCCGGTCGCCTTCGCGCAGCAACGCCACCACCTGCGTGGAGGATCGCACCACCGCGCCGTAGTGCGCGGCGGTGCGCGCGACGGTCATGGTGTGCCGGGCGTCGTCGACGACGGTGTCGTAGTAGCGGATTCCGCCGATCAACGAGCTGCGCTTCAAACCCGGGCTCAATCGCAACGCGCCGGCACGGGTCAAATGCTTCTGCGCCGGAACGGATTTCGCGCCGCCCATCCGGTCGTAAAGAAAGATGCCCGCGGCGATGTAAGGACGTTCCCAGCACCCGCTTGGTCAGCGGAAACAGAAACGGCATCGGCTTGACCAGGTGGGGCGCCAACGTGGTCAGCGACAGCTCACGCTCGTAGAGCGCCTCGCGCACCAGCCCGAATTCCAGTTGTTCCAGGTAGCGCAGCCCGCCGTGAAACATCTTCGACGAGCGGCTCGACGTGCCCGAGGCGAAATCGCGCGCCTCGACCAGCGCCACCTTGAGCCCGCGGGTGGCGGCGTCCAACGCGCACCCAGAGCCCACCACGCCGCCGCCGATGACCACCACGTCGAACTGTTCGGCACCGAGTCGTTCCCAGGCCAACGCACGTTGCGAAGGTCCCAGCGAGGAAGCCGCCCAGGTCTGTGCGCTCTGCGGTGCCTGAATCGGGTTGCTCACGGCAGAGGACTCCTCACTGGGAAACTCCTGTCGGTTACTCGTCAGTAGGGCGGTGCTTCACCAAGGCTAGCCTTTTGGGGGTCCTTTCAGTCCAGATCGTCGTGCGCCATCAGCCGCCGAGCGGCCTCGGTGATCGAACCGGACAACGAGGGGTAAACGGCGAGCGTCTGCGCCAACTCGTTGACGGTGATGCGGTTTTGCACGGCCACGGCGATCGGCAGGATCAGTTCGGACGCGATCGGCGCCACCACCACGCCGCCGATCACCACGCCGGTGGACCGGCGGCAGAAGACCTTGACGAAACCCTGTTGCAGCCCCGACATCTTCGCCCGCGCGTTGGTGCGCAACGGCAGCATGATGGTGCGGGCGGTCACCGAACCGTCGTCGATCGCCGACTGCGGCACCCCGACGGCGGCGATCTCGGGCCTGGTGAACACCGTCGCCGCCACCGTGCGTAACCGGATCGGGGCTGACGCCCTCACCCAGCGCGTGATACATCGCGATCCGGCCCTGCATGGCCGCGACCGATGCCAGCGGCAGCAGGCCGGTGCAGTCGCCGGCGGCATAGATACCGGGAACCGATGTCCGCGAGACCCGGTCCACGGTCAGGTAGTTACCGCGCCCCAGCTCGATGCCGACCCGTTCCAGGCCAAGTCCGCTGGTGTTGGGCACCGACCCGATCGTCATCAGTGCATGGCTGCCCTCGACGGTGCGGCCGTCGGTCATGGTCACCAACACCCCCGCGTCGGTGCGGCTGACCGACGCAGCGCGGGCGTTTTTGACCAGCTGGACGCCGCGTTCGGCGAACGCCTCTTCCAGGACCAGTGCGGCGTCGGCGTCCTCGTAGGGCAGCACCCGATCCTGGCTGGCGACCACCGTCACCGGTACGCCCAACTCGGTGTATGCGTGGACGAACTCGGCGCCGGTGACACCCGAGCCCACCACGATGAGGTGGTCGGGCAGCGCCTGCAGGTCGTAGAGCTGCCGCCAGGTCAGGATGCGCTCGCCGTCCGGCCGCGCCGACGGCAGGATCCGCGGGCTGGCTCCGGTGGCGATCAGCACGACGTCGGCTTCGTGCTCGCTGGTGGTGCCGTCGGGGGCGGTCGACTTGATGCGGTGGTGGGCCAGCCCGGGCGTGGGGTCGATCAGCTCGCCGCGGCCGGCGACGACGTGCACGCCCATGCTGAGCAGCTGCGCGGTGATGTCGGCCGACTGCTCGGTGGCCAGGCTTTTGACTCGGGCGTGGATCCGCGGCAGCGAGATCTTGGCGTCTTCGATGTCGATGTCGAACCCCAGCCGCGGCGCGCGGCGCAGTTCGGTGCGCAGCCACGTCGAGGCGATGAATGTCTTGGACGGCACGCAGTCGTCCAGCACGGCGGCCCCGCCGATGCCGTCGGAGTCGATCACGGTGACGTGGGTCGTATCGGGGTGCGAGGTGGCGGCGACCAGGGCGGCTTCGTAACCGGCCGGGCCGCCGCCGAGGATCACGATGCGGGTCACCACAGCCCTAACCTATCGGTGCCACGGTGCAGCGTGCAGGGCGGCGAGAACGTCGGGTGCAGACCGCGCCAGCGCGTGCCGTTTAAGCTTTCCCCGTGCCGCTCTACGCCGCCTACGGGTCGAACATGGATCCCGAGCAGATGCTGAAGCGCGCACCGCACTCCCCGATGGCCGGAACCGGCTGGTTACACGGGTGGCGGTTGACGTTCGGCGGCGAGGACATCGGCTGGGAGGGCGCGCTGGCCACCGTCGTCGAGGATCCGAATTCGAGCGTGTTCGTCGTGCTGTACGACATGACGCCGGCCGACGAGAAGAACCTCGACCGCTGGGAGGGCTCGGAGTTCGGCGTCCACAAGAAGATCCGATGCCGGGTGGAGCGCATCGCGTCGGACACCAACACCGATCCCGTGCTGGCGTGGCTCTACGTGCTCGACGCCTGGGAAGGCGGCCTGCCGTCGGCGCGATACCTGGGCGTGATGGCCGATGCCGCCGAAATCGCCGGGGCGCCGGCCGATTACGTGCACCATCTGCGGACCCGACCGGCCCACAACGTCGGCCCGGGGAACGGCCCCTGACGTTTCGGCGAGCGCACTACGTCAACGAGAGGGCGCCCGCCTGCTCGACGATGTTGACCAGCACGCGCAGTCCGATCGCCAGGGCCCGTTCGTCGAGATCGAACGTCGGCTGGTGCAGGTCCAGCTGCGGCCCCTGCCCGGACCACACCCCCAGGCGCGCCATCGCGCCGGGGATCTCCTCGAGGTACCAGGAGAAATCTTCACCCCCGCCGGACTGGCGGGTATCGGCCAGCGCAGCGGGGTGGATGGCTTCGATCGCGTGGGTGAGGATGCGGGTCGAGACGTCGTCGTTGACCACCGGCGGCACGCCCCGCCGGTATTGCAGCGTGTGTTCGATGGCCAGCGGGGACAGCAGCGCGGACACGGTCTCGCGGATGATCTCCTCGAGCGCGACCCAGGTCTGCCGGCTGGCGGTGCGCACGGTGCCGGACAGCACGCCGGTCTGCGGGATGGCGTTGGCGGCCACCCCCGCGTTGACCGCGCCCCACACCAGCACGGTGCCGTTGCGCGGGTCGATGCGGCGCGACAGCACGCCGGGCAGCCCGGTGATCAGCGTGCCCAGGCCGTAGACCAGGTCGCCGGTCAGGTGTGGCCGCGACGTGTGCCCGCCGGGCGAATACAGCGTGATCTCGATCTGGTCGGCGGCCGAGGTGATCGGGCCGTGCCGGACCGCGATCTTGCCGACCTCGAGCCGGGGGTCGCAGTGCAGGGCGAAGATCCGCGACACCCCGCCGATGGCCCCGGCCGCGATGGCGTCGATCGCACCGCCGGGCATCAGCTCCTCGGCGGCCTGGAAGATCAGCCGCACCCCGACCGGCAGCTCCGGCACCGACGCCAACGCCAGCGCGGTGCCGAGCAGGATCGCGGTGTGCGCGTCATGCCCGCAGGCGTGCGCGACGTTGGGCATGGTGGAGGCGTACGGGACCCCGGTCCGCTCGGCCATGGGTAGCGCGTCCATGTCGGCGCGCAGCGCGATCCGCGGCTCGTGTTCGGGGCCGAGGTCGCAGGTCAGCCCGGTTCCGCCGGGCAGCACCCGCGGCTTGAGGCCCGCGTCGGCCAACCGCTCGGCGACGAACTGGGTGGTGGCGTACTCCTGCCGGCCCAACTCGGGATAGCGGTGGATGTGCCGGCGCCACTCGATGAGTTGGTCGCCGTGGGCGGCCAGCCAGGATTGGGCGGTGTCGGCGAGGCTCATGCGTGGGCCCGCCGTTCGTGCGCCGCCATCACCCGGTCGCGCTCGGCGGGCGTCTGCGCGAGGTGCACGACCGTGCGCGCCAGCATGATGGCGCCCTCGACGACGGCGCGGTCCGCGCTGGGCCCGGCGGCCGCGGCGGCGAAGGCGCGCTGGTGGACCGTGGCACCGCCGGCGTCGACCCCGATGATCGGATGGATCCCCGGCATCACCTGCGTCACGTTGCCCATGTCGGTGCTGCCCATCGGATGCGCCGCCTCGATCTCGCGTGCCACCGGCTCGCGCCCGAGCCGGCGCATCTCCTCGCGGAAGACGTCGGCTAGCCACGGGTCGGGCGTGAGCTCGGCGTAGGGCGGCGCCGGGTTGTCGATCTGGTACTCGCAGCCGGTGGCCAGCGCGCCCGCGGCGAAGCAGGCGTACATCCTGCCCTCCAGCTCTCGCAGTGAATCCGATTCGAGCGCCCGCATCGCGTACTGCAGCGTCGCGTGCCCGGGGATCACGTTGACCGCCTGCCCGCCATTGGTGACGATGCCGTGGACCAGTTGGCCCGGCGCCAGCTGCTGCCGCAGCACCCCGATGGCCACCTGCGCGACGGTCACGGCGTCGGCGGCGTTGATGCCCAGGTGCGGCGCGACCGCCGCATGCGATTCCTTGCCACGGTAATCCACGATCGCTTCGGACAGCGCCAGCGAGCGGGCCGCGGCGATGTCGGTCGGCCCGGGATGCACCATCACCGCCGCCGCGACGTCATCGAACACCCCGGCCCGCAGCAGCAGCGCCTTCCCGCCCCCGGCCTCCTCGGCGGGAGTGCCCAGCAGGGCCACCCGCAGGCCCAGCTCGTCGGCCACCTCCGCCAGCGCGAGCGCGGTGCCCACCGCCGATGCCGCGATGATGTTGTGGCCGCAGGCGTGTCCGATTTCCGGCAGCGCGTCGTATTCGGCGCACACCCCGACCACCAGCGGTCCGCTGCCGAAGTCGGCGCGAAAGGCGGTGTCCAGTCCACCGGCGGGCGCGGTGACCTCGAAACCGCGTTCGGCCACCAGCGCCTGCGCCTTGGCACAGCTGCGGTGCTCGGCGAACGCCAGCTCGGGCTCGGCATGGATGGCATGCGACAGCTCGACGAGATCGGCGCCACGTCGCCGCACGAGTTCCTCGACGGCGTCCAACGTAGCGGTGGGCATTCTCGCAGTATCTCACCGACGCGCACTGGCCTGAGGGTCTGAGGCCTAGACCAGTCCGGCGATGAATCCCGCCGCCTGGCCGGGGTAGGGCGGTGACTCGTAGTCGTGGTGCGCGTCCCGGTCGCGACCGCCCACGACGCAGACCGGATCACCGGGGCTGCACAGGTCGATGGCACGTCCGGCGAACAGACCCGTCGACGAAAGGGGCGTGTTGAAGCGGTTGCCGGGATTGCCGAACACCGCGACCGCCGCGACCTTGCCGGCCAGGCCGGGATCCAGTGCGGGGGCCGAGCCGATGTCGCCGACGGTGTTGCCGAGGGGCGGCACCCCCGCCAGCATCGAGACCGCGGCCGCGCCCTGCGAGAAGCCACCGAGCACCAGCCGCGTCGCCGGGCACTGGTCGACCATCTGCGCGATGTGGTCGCGTGCGTCATTGGCGCCGTCGGCGGTGGTCAGGAAGTTGTAGCTGGCCGGATAGTTCACCGCATAAGCCTCGAGGCTGCGTGAGCCGAGGGCGGGTCGCAACGCGGCGAACAGGGCGTCGCCTTCGGCCCCCAGGCCGGGCGGCTCGGCGGTCCCGCGGGCGAAGATGAGTTGGACATCGGGACAGTCGGCTGCCGCGGTCGGCGCCGGGCCGCTCGCGACCGTAGCCACCGACACTGCAACCGCGACGATGAGGCCGACGACCGGCCACCTACGAATACCCATGTGGCAGATAATCACATATCCCGGCGCTCGCGATCGGTGCTAGGTTCCCCCACTGTGAGCGACCCCGCACCCGATCCCGACGAACTCGCCAGGCGGGCCGCGCAGGTCATCGCCGAGCGCACCGGGGTCGCCGAGCATGACGTGGCCGTCGTGCTGGGGTCGGGCTGGGCGCCGGCGGTCGCGGCGCTGGGCTCCCCGACCGCCGCGCTGCCCCAGGGCGAGCTGCCCGGGTTCGCGCCCCCGACCGCGGTCGGGCACAGCGGCGAGCTGTTGTCGATGCCCATCGGGGGCCACCGGGTGCTGGTGCTGGTCGGCCGCGTGCACGCCTACGAGGGTCATGACCTGCGCCACGTCGTGCATGCGGTGCGGGCGGCGTGCGCGGCGGGCGTGCGCACCGTCGTGCTCACCAACGCCGCCGGTGGGCTGCGCCCGGACCTGGCGATCGGCCAGCCGGTGCTGATCAGCGACCACCTGAACCTAACCGCGCGCTCGCCGCTGGTCGGGCCGCAATTCGTGGACCTGACCGACGCCTACGCGCCGCGGCTGCGGGAGCTGGCCCGCCGGGCCGACCCGGGGCTCACCGAAGGGGTCTACGCCGCCCTGCCCGGGCCGCACTACGAGACACCCGCGGAGGTCGCGATGCTGCGGATGCTGGGCGCCGACCTGGTCGGCATGTCGACGGTGCACGAGACCATCGCGGCCCGCGCGGCCGGCGCCGAGGTGCTGGGCGTGTCGCTGGTGACCAACCTGGCCGCCGGGCTCAGCGGCGAGCCACTGAGCCACGCCGAGGTGCTCGCCGCCGGTGCCGCCTCGGCGAGCCGGATGGGCGCACTGCTGGCCACCATTATCGAGCGGATCGCCCAGTTTTGACTCCCATGACGCCCGAGGAGTGGATCGCGCACGATCCCGACCCGGCGACGGCCGCCGAACTGGCCGCGTGTGACCCCGGGGAGCTGGCCGCGCGGTTCGCCCACCCGCTCGCCTTCGGCACCGCCGGCCTGCGCGGCCCGGTGCGCGGCGGACCCGACGCCATGAACGTCGCGGTGGTGTCGCGCGCCACCTGGGCGGTGACACAGGTGCTCAAGCTGCACGGCCTGGGGGCTTCGACCGTGGTCGTCGGGCGCGACGCCCGGCACGGCTCGGCGGCCTTCGCCGCCGTGACGGCCGAAGTGCTTGCCGCCCAAGGTTTTTCCGTGCTTCTGTTGCCCCACCCGGTGCCGACGCCGGTGGTCGCGTTCGCCGTGCGCCGCACCGGCGCGGCCGCCGGGATACAGATCACGGCCTCGCACAACCCGCCGGCCGACAACGGGTACAAGGTGTACTTCGACGGCGGCATCCAGATCGTCTCCCCCACCGACCGCCAGATCGAATCGGCGATGGCCGACGCTCCCCCGGCCGACCAGATCCCCCGCACGCCCGTGGCACCCGCCGCAACCGACCTGGTCGAGCGCTACATCGAGCGTGCGGCCCGGGTGCGCCGCGCCGCCGGTCCGGCGCGGGTGGCCCTGACGGCGCTGCACGGGGTGGGCGGCGCGGTGGCCGTCGAGACGCTGCGGCGCGCCGGATTCCGCGACGTGCACACCGTGGCGGCACAGTTCGCACCCGACCCCGACTTCCCCACCGTCGCGTTTCCGAACCCCGAGGAACCCGGCGCCACGGACGCGCTGCTGGCCCTGGCCGCGTCGGTCGGGGCCGACGTCGCGATCGCGCTGGACCCCGACGCCGACCGATGCGCGGTCGGCATACCCACCGCCTCGGGCTGGCGGATGTTGTCCGGCGACGAAACCGGTTGGCTGCTAGGCGATTACATTCTTTCGCACCGGCAGCCCGGCCAAACGCCAGTCGTGGCCAGCACGGTGGTGTCGTCGCGGATGCTGGCCGCGATCGCCGCACACCGCGGCGCGGTCCACGTGGAAACCCGCACCGGCTTCAAGTGGCTGGCGCGCGCGGACGCGAACGTGCCCGGCGGCACCCTGGTGTACGCCTACGAGGAGGCGATCGGGCACTGCGTCGACCCGGACGCCGTGCGGGACAAGGACGGCATCAGCGCCGCGGTTCTGGCGTGCGACCTGGTGTCCGCGCTGCAAGGCGCGGGACGCTCGGTGCCCGCGGTGCTCGACGAGCTGGCCCGGCGCTACGGCGTGCACGACGTGGCGGCCGTGTCGCGCCCGGTCGCCGACGCGGCCGAGGCCGCCGAACTGATGCGGCGGCTGCGGGCGGCCCCGCCGGGCCGGCTGGCCGGGTTCCCCGCCTCTGTTTCTGACACCACTATTTCTGACACCACCGATATCACCGACACGTTGATTTTCACCGGCGGCGACGACGACGCGTCGGTGCGCGTGGCGGTGCGGCCGTCGGGAACCGAGCCGAAGCTCAAGTGCTATGCGGAGGTTCGCTGCTCGGTGACCGGCGAGCTGCGGGCCGCGCGGGAGCGGGCGCGCGGGCTGCGCGACGAGCTGGTCTCGGAGGTCGGCAGCTGGGGCCGGGGCTGACGGCCGGGCTAGCGAGGCCCGAATTGCCGGTCGCCCGCGTCGCCGAGACCCGGCACGATGAAGGCGATCTCGTTGAGCCCGTCATCGACGGCCGCGGTGAACAGCCGTACCTGAGGCGCCGCTTTCTCAAGGGCCGCAACGCCTTCCGGTGCAGCCACCGCGCACAACACCGTGATGTCCACGGCCCCGCGGCTGTGCAGCAGGCCGATGGTGTGTTTCAGCGAACCGCCGGTGGCCAGCATCGGGTCCAGGACCATCACCGGCAGCCCGGTCAGGTCGTCGGGCAGCGTCTGAAGGTACCCGTGCGCCCGGTGGGTTTCCTCGTCGCGGGCGACGCCGACGAATCCGACCCGGGCCTGCGGTATCAGGGCGAGCGCCTGGTCGACCATGCCCAGCCCGGCGCGCAGCACGGGCACCAGCAGCGGCGGGTTGGCCAGTCGCACACCGAGCGTCTCGGCCAGCGGGGTGCGGATCGGGAAGGTCTCCCGGGCCGCACCGCGGGTGGCCTCGTAGACCAGCATCGCGGTCAACTCGCGCAGCGCGGCCCGGAAGCCGGCGTTGTCGGTGCGTTCGTCGCGCAACGTGGTGAGCCGGGCTACCGCCAGCGGGTGGTCAACGACGCGCACCTCCACGGGGTTTGACCTTATATAACGATCGGCTAAAGCCGCGCTGACACGCTCGCGTCGGCGCCGTCGGCCCGCCGGCCGCGCCCATATACTCCCCGGGTGCGGCGTCGAACGGGGTTGGCAAGCCGGGCGTACCGGGCCCTGCGGCTGGTCGGCGCGGCCGCGCTGACCGCCGCGGTGGCGGCCGGCCCGTTGGGCCCGCGCGTGGCGCTGCGGGCGGCCGCGCTTCCGCAGCCGGCGCACGTGGTCATCGTGATCGAGGAGAACCGCGCCCAGGCCAGGATCATCGGCAACAAGTCGGCGCCCTTCATCAACGCGCTGGCCGCGGGCGGCGCGAACATGGCCCAGTCGTTCGCCGAAACACACCCCAGCGAGCCGAACTACCTGGCGCTGTTCGCCGGCAGCACGTTCGGGGTGACGGCGGACTCGTGCCCGGTCAACGCCGGCGCGGCCCCCAACCTGGCGTCCGAATTGCTCGCGGCCGGTTACACATTCGCCGGATTTTCCGAGGGCCTGCCCGCGGTGGGTTCGCCGGTGTGCAGCGCGGGCAAGTACGCCCGCAAGCACGTGCCGTGGGCCAACTTCACCAATGTGCCGCCGACGACGTCGCTGCCGTTCTCGGCGTTCCCGATGAACAACTACGCCAGCCTGCCGACCGTGTCGTTCGTCATCCCCAACAACGACAACAACATGCACGACGGCTCGATCGCCCAAGGCGATGCCTGGCTGAACCAGAACCTGTCGGGGTACGCGAACTGGGCCGTGGCCAACAACAGCCTGCTGATCGTGACCTGGGACGAGGACGACAACTCCAGCCGCAACCTGATCCCGACGGTGTTCTACGGCGCGCACGTCCGCCCCGGCACCTACACCGAGCAGATCAGCCACTACAACGTGCTGTCCACGCTCGAGCAGATGTATGGGCTGCCCAAAACGGGTTATGCGGCCAACGCT
The DNA here is from genome assembly GCA_963800315.1 of uncultured Actinomycetota bacterium. Taxonomy (GTDB): domain Bacteria; phylum Actinomycetota; class Actinomycetes; order Mycobacteriales; family Mycobacteriaceae; genus Mycobacterium. The sequence goes on along the minus strand of CAWDAS010000009.1, from coordinate 698,891 downwards.
CCGGTCATCACCGATATCTGGGGCTAGCCTCTCCGGTCCCGCTCGCCGGTCGTCGCTATTGTGTGCCGCATGGCTGCTGACCTCGTGCCGATCCGCCTGAGCCTGTCGGCCGGTGACCGCTACACCATCTGGGCACCCCGCTGGCGTGACGCCGGCGACGAGTGGGAAGCCTTCCTGGGCAAGGACGAGGACCTGTTCGGCTTCGAGTCCGTCGCCGACCTGGTCGCGTTCGTGCGCTCCGGCACCGACAACGACCTGGTCGACCACCCGGCGTGGCAGGACCTGACCTCGGCGCACGCCCACCGGTTCGAACCCGTCGAGGACAACCGGTTCGATCTCGTCGCGGTCGAGGAGCTGGTGTCGGAGAAGCCGACCGAGGAGTCGGTGGCCGCGCTGGCGGGCACGCTGTCGATCGTGTCGTCCATCGGGTCGGTGTGCGAGCTGGCGGCGGTGTCGAAGTTCTTCAATGGCAACCCGAGCCTGGGCACCGTGTCGGGCGGGATCGACCACTTCACCGGCAAGGCCGGTCACAAGCGCTGGAATGCGATCGCCGAGGTCATCGCGCGCAGCTGGGACGACGTGCTGACCGCGATCGACGACATCGTCGCCACCCCCGAAGTCGATGCCGCGCTGTCCGAAAAGGCCGCCGATGAGCTGGCCGAAGAGCGCCTGCAAGACGCGGAAGACGAGCCGGACGCCCCGGACGCCGCCGACGCGGACGCCGACGAGGAGGCCGCCGAAGCAGACCAGGCCGAAGACACCGACGAAGCCGACGACGCCGAGAGCGAGGAAGAGGCCGAAGCGGAGGAAGACGCCGAAGTCCGGGCGCCCGACGACACCGTCGTGCTGGGCGGCGAGGAGGGCTTCTGGGTGCAGGTGGGCATCGACCCCGTCCGGATCATGACGAGTTCGGGCACCCTCTACACGCTGCGCTGCTACCTGGACGATCGGCCGATCTTTTTGGGCCGCAACGGACGGATCAGCGTGTTCAGCTCCGAACGGGCGCTGGCCCGCTACCTCGCCGACGAGCACGACCACGACCTGGCCGACTTGAGCACCTACGACGACATCCGCACCGCCGCGACCGACGGCTCACTGGAAGTCGAGGTCACCGACGACAACATCTACGTGCTCAGCGGGCTCGCCGACGATTTCGCCGACGGACCGGACGCCGTGGATCGGGACCAGCTGGACCTGGCCGTCGAGCTGCTCCGCGACATCGGCGACTACTCCGAGGATCCCACCGTGGACAAAACGCTCGAGACCGGCAGACCCCTGGGCAAGCTGGTGGCCTACGTGCTGGAGCCGGACTCGGTCGCCAAGCCCACACCCCCGTACGCCGCGGCGGTACGGGAGTGGGAGAAATTGGAGCAATTCGTCGAGGGGCGGCTCAGGCGAGAATAGGGCGCGAATAGCCCGCGTTTGACGGGCCCTCGCCGGTCCCTTTTACTGGCGGGTGTCGCTTCCCGGGATCGGCCCGTTACCCCTGTACGGCTTTCAACGCCCGGGCATGCTGCTGTTCGGTCTGGTCCCGTTGGCTCTGCTGGCCGTCTACGTCCTGGTCCAGGCCCGGCGCCGGCGCCGGCTGCGCCGGTTCACCGAGGCGAACGTGCCCCAATCGCCGTGGCGCCACCTTCCCCTCGCGGTATCGCTGCTCTGCCTGACCCTGCTGACCATCGCGCTGGCCACCCCCACCCACGACATGCGCATCCCGCGCAACCGCGCGGTCATCGTGCTGGTCATCGACATGTCGCAGTCCATGCGGGCGACCGACGTCCAGCCCAACCGGCTCAAGGCCGCCGAGCAGGCGGCCAGCCAGTTCGCCAGTCAACTGACGCCGGGCATCAACCTCGGACTGGTCGGCTTCGCGGGCACCCCCTACCTGCTGGTGCCGCCGACCCCGCAGCATCAGGCGACCGTCGATGCGCTGAAAAAGCTCGACTTCGGCGACAGCACGGCGACCGGTGAAGCGATCTTCACCGCCCTGCACGCGATCGGGGCCACGGCCATCGCCGGCGGCGATAGCCCGCCGCCGGGCCGCATCGTGCTGCTCTCCGACGGCGGCGAGAACAAGCCGTCCAACCCCAGCGATCCCCATGACGGGGCCTACACGGCGGCACGGTTGGCCAAGGACGAGGGCGTGCCCATCTCGACGATCACGTTCGGAACCAAGACCGGCGAGATCGAGATGGATGGGCAGCGGGTCGCGGTCCCGGTTTCGACGGACCAGATGAAGACGATCGCCAGGTTGTCCGGCGGCCAGGCCTACACCGCCACCAACATCGACGAGCTCGAGAAGGACTACGACGCCATCGAGAACGAGATCGGCTATCGCACCGTGGCCGGACCCGGCAGCTCCGGGTGGCTGCGCCTCGGTGTGCTCACCGCCCTGCTTGCGACGGCGTTGGCGCTGGTGGTCAACCGGCAGCTGCCGACCTGAGCTAGGCGGGCAGCCTGCGGTTCAGCAACAGACCGGCCAGAACGGCGCCGGCCATGACGGCGGCGCCGAGCAGCATCCAGGCCAGGCTGGCGTCGCCCTTCACGGTCTCGTACCCGATCTGGCGCTCCAGCGTCGCGTAGACCTGCTGGAGCGATTGCAGGCTGTCGGCGTGGAAGGATTGGCCGTCGGTGATCTTGCAGATCTCCTGCAGCGTTTGGTCGTCCACCGGCACCGGGATGGTGGCGCCCTCGTAGTCCACGGTGCCGTACGGCGTGCCGAACGAGATCGTCGAGATCTGCACCCCCTGGGATTTGGCCGCCCGCGCCGCGGTGAAGGCTCCCTGCGGGGCGTTGGGGTCCAGCGGCACGTTCTCGGCGCCGTCGGACTCCAGCACGATCCGCGCCGGCGGCGGGCCCTCGCCGCCGCCCATCACCGAGCCGACCGTCGCGATGGCCTGCAAGGCGGTGAAGATGCCTTCCCCCGTCGCGGTTTTCGGCGCCGGTTTCAGGCTGTCGATGGCCGCTTTCACCGCCTCCCGGTTGGTGGTGGGCGCCACCAACAGCGAGGCGTTGGCCGCATATTCCACCAACCCCAGGTTGATGGCCGGCGTCAGCTCGTTGGCGAATTGCTTGCCCGCCTCCTTGGCGGCGGTCAGCCGGTCCGGGGCGACGTCGGTGGCGGCCATCGACTCCGAGACGTCGATGACCAGCATCACCACCGCCCGGTTCAGCGGAATCCGCACGTCGGAGGTCGGCCCGGCCATGGCCGTGGTCAGCAGCACCAACGACGTCGCGAGCAGGATCGTCGGCACATGGCGCCACCGGCTGGGGTGCGCCGGCGCGACGCGCTGCAGCACGTCCATGTTGGCGAACCGCAGCACGCGGCGGCGGCGCGCGAATTGCAGCGCGACGTAGATTCCCACCACCAACAACACGACCAGCAGGAACAAGAAGAACCACGGGTTCTGGAAGCCCGTGAGCGACACGGGGCCCAGCAGGGGCACCTTCATGTCCAGCCACAGTATTCGTCAGGACGTGCCGCCGCACTGCCCCGCCGGCGCCGGCGGTCGGCGCCGGCCCACACCGACCGAACCGATCCGGCGAAGTGTGTTATGCGCCCACCGATTCGGGGAACTCGTGTCCAAGACGGCGCCTACCTCGGGCGCCGCTACGACAGGAGCGGAAATGATCGGATCGATAATCCTGGCCATCGTTGTGGGCGCGCTCATCGGTTTCGTGGCGCGTCTCGTGATGCCCGGTAAGCAGGACGTCGGCATGGTCATGACGGTTGTCATCGGCGCGGTGGGAGCCTTGATCGGCTCGGCGGTGGCCAGCCAGTTCGGATACCACAACGCCAACGGTGGAATCGCCTGGATCCCATTCTTCGTCGGAGTCGGCGCGGCCGTCGTCCTCATCGCCATCTACGAGTCCCTGGTGGGGCGTCGTCGCGGCACCCGACTGCCCCGGTAACCCGGCCGGAGGAGCGCCGCTCGCCCGATAGCCGGGCGGGCGGCGCTCGTGCGCTAAGCTCGGTCCCCACGCAGGATCCTGGAAGGTATTGACGTGTTCGGTCTTTCGGGCCTGATGCTGGCCAAGCTGGCCGCGCCGGCGTTTGCGGTTGCGCTGTCACCGATACCCATTGTGGTGGCGTTGGTTCTGCTCATTCACAACGACCGGCCCCACTCCTCCAGCATCGCCTATCTGGCCGGTAGGTTGATTTCGCTGACCGCGATGACGGCGGCATTCATGCGCGTCCCGCGGTTGTTCGACCACCTCCAGGGGCCCGCACCCGCCTGGAGCGACTGGCTGGTCGTGGCCGCCGGCGCGGCGCTCGTGCTGCTTGGCGCGAGGCTGTGGTGGCGGCGCACCAATGCGGCCACTGAGACGGATTGGGAAGGACGGGTCGGCAGGATAACTCCGGCCATTGCCGCCGCGATAGGGATGTTTCCCATGCTGGCCAACCCGAAGGTGCTCGCGGCCAGCGCGGCCGCGGGAACGCAGATCGCAACCGTCCGGCTGACGTCCGTCGGGGCGGTGACGGCCATCGTCTTTTATGCCGCCCTGGCAAGTTCAACCGTCGCCGCACCCGTGCTGGCCTATGTAGTCGTTGGACCGCGCATTGATCCCCAGCTTGACCGGATCAGGCGCTGGATCCGAGACCGGCACCACGCAATGACGGCGCTCGCCCTCGTTTTTGGTGGTGTTGCGGTGGCGCTCTATGGGCTGGCCTAGGCGCGCGCCGAATTAGCCGATCAATACCGCATACCGCGGTTTGATGACCTCGTCGATGATCGCCAGCCGTTGGTCGAACGGAATGAATGCCGATTTCATCGCGTTGATGGTGAACCGCTCGAGGTCACTCCATCCGTAGCCGAAAGCCTGGACCAACCGGGACATTTCGAGGCTCATCGAGGTGTCGCTCATCAACCGGTTGTCGGTGTTGACCGTGACCCGGAACCGCGTGCGGGCCAGCAGATCGAAGGGATGGTCGGCGATGCTCCTGACGGCGCCGGTCTGCACGTTCGAGCTGGGACACAGCTCAAGCGGAATTCGCTTGTCCCGCAAGATCGATGCCAGCCTGCCCAACCGCACTTCCCCGTCGGCCCCCCCTTCTTTCACGACGTCGATGTCGTCGACGATGCGCACCCCGTGACCCAGCCGGTCCGCGCCGCAGAACGCGATCGCCTCATGGATGGAGGGCAGACCGAACGCCTCACCGGCGTGAATGGTGAACCGCGCGTTGTTGTCTCGCATGTACTCGAACGCGTCCAGGTGCCGCGTCGGCGGGTTGCCGGCCTCGGCCCCCGCGATGTCGAATCCGACCACTCCCCTGTCCCGCCAGCGGATCGCCAGCTCGGCGATCTCCCGCGACACCGCGGTGTGCCGCATGGCGGTGACCAAGAGCCGCACCACGATTGGATGGCCCGCGCCGGCACAGGCCTTCTCGCCGTCGGCGAAACCCGCGAGCACGGCGTCCACGATTTCGTCGAACGACAGCCCCCGGTCGATGTGCAGCTCCGGCGCGAACCGCACTTCGGCGTAGACCACCGAATCGGCGGACAGGTCTTCTACGCACTCGTAGGCGACGCGATGCAGCGCATCGGCTGTCTGCATCACCGCGACGGTGTGCGAAAACGGCTCCAGGTAGCGCTCCAGCGAGCCGCTGTGCGACCGGGTGCGAAACCAGGTGGCCAGCTCCTCGACGTCGGTGCTGGGCAGTTCGTCGTAGCCGGTCTGCCCGGCGATGTCCACCACGGTCGACGGGCGCAGCCCGCCGTCGAGGTGGTCGTGCAGCAGGGCCTTGGGCGCCTTGCTGATCTGCGCTAGTTCCAGGTTTGTCACGTGGCGATCCGATCGATGATCAGCGGGCGCGGCGCCGGTGGTGTGTCGCCGACGCTGTAGCCGCGGTCCAGTTCGGCCATCGCGGCGGCGAAGCGTTCCGGGGTGTCGGTGTACAGGGTGAACAACGTCTCACCGGCCGCGACGGGCTCCCCCGGGCGGCGGTGAATCCTGACACCGGCGCCTAACTGCACGGCCTCGCCCGGACGGGACCTCCCCGCGCCGAGTCGCCAGGCCGCCAGACCCACTGCCATCGCGTCGATATCGCCCATTGTGCCGCCCCGGCCGGCGGTCACGGTCTCGGAATGCGCACCGATTGGCAACGCTACCGACAAATCGCCGCCCTGGGCCGCGATGAGCCGCCGGAACCGGTCCATCGCGGTGCCGTCGCACAGCGTCTGAGCGGGATCGCGGTCGTCGATCCCGGCCAGCTCGAGCATCTCCGCGGCCAGCCGCAACGTCAGCTCGACCACGTCGGGTGGGCCGCCGCCGGCCAGCACCTCCAGCGCCTCGGTCACCTCGAGCGCATTGCCGACGGTCGCGCCCAGCGGGGAATTCATGTCGGTCAGCAGCGCGCGGGTGGGCATCCCGTGGGCCGCGCCCAGCTCGACCATGATGTGCGCGAGCTCGCGGCTTTGCGCCTCCGATTCCACCAGCGCCCCGGCGCCGACCTTCACGTCGAGGACCAGCGCGCCCGCCCCCTCGGCCAGCTTCTTGCTCATCACCGAGCTGGCGATCAGCGGCAGCGACTCGACGGTGGCGGTGATGTCGCGCAGCGCGTAGAGCTTCTTGTCCGCCGCCGCCAGCTGGCCGGCGGCGAAGATCGCGGCGCCGACGTCACACAGTTGTTCGCGCACCCGCGCCTTGGACAGCGCGACGGTGCAGCCGGCGACCGATTCCAGCTTGTCCAGGGTGCCGCCGGTGTGGCCCAGCCCGCGGCCGGACGCCTTGGGCACCGCGGCGCCGCAGGCGGCGACGATGGGTATCAACGCCAGCGTGGTCTTGTCTCCCACGCCACCGGTGGAGTGCTTGTCGACGGTGGGCAGTGCTTTTCCGGGCGTGCCGCCCGAGCGCAGGTCGCGGAAGTCCATCAATTCGCCCGACGCCACCATCGCCGTCGTCCACCTGGCTATCTCGCCGCGGTCCATGCCGCGCCAGAAGATCGCCATCAACAGCGCCGCCATCTGTTCCTCGGCGACCCGGCCGTCGGTGTAGGCGTCGATGACCCAGTCGATGGCGGCGTCGGACAACCGGCCGCCATCGCGCTTGGTCCTGATCACCGTCGGCGCATCGAAGGCGGAACTCATGCCCCGGCCAGATCCTCGGGACCGAAGGCCTCGGGCAGCAGATCGGCAAGCCGGCGGGGCCCGTCCGGGTGATCGATCAGCAGCTCGGGGCCGCCGTGCTCGAGCAAGACCTGGCGGCATCGCCCGCACGGCATGACCGGCGACCCGTGCGCGTTCACGCACGCCAGCGCGACCAGTCGGCCGCCACCCGTGGCATGCAGGGCGGACACCACGCCGCATTCGGCACAGAGACCAAGGCCATATGAGATGTTCTCCACATTGCATCCGGTGACCACACGGCCGTCGTCGACCAGCGCGGCCGCACCCACCCGGAATCGCGAATACGGCGCATAAGCACCCGCGCGCTGCATGGATTGCCTTGTCCCGCAGCGTATTCCAGTCGATATCGGGCATACCGCAACTCCGCTCACCGATGGGCGAATTACGACAGTCACCCTAACCCCGACACGGCAGTTCGCCCGACGGCCGGTCGGCGCGGACGCCATCTCATTCGAGCTAGTCTGAATTGCTTGGCTTGACGTCGCAGCACGTTCCCGGAAGGCGGTGAGGACTGGGGTGAGTACGCAGGCGACAACCGCGGATCCGGCAACGGGATTGGCGTCGGCGCGCAAGCGGCGGCCCCCACGGACCCTGTACCGGGGCGACCCCGGCATGTGGGCGTGGGTGTTGCACCGCATCAGCGGGGCGACGATCTTCTTCTTCCTGTTCCTCCACGTCCTGGACGCCGCGATGCTGCGGGTGAGCCCGCAGACCTACAACGCGGTGATCCACGACTACCAGACGCCGATCGTCGGCCTGATGGAGTACGGCCTGGTCGCCGCGGTGCTTTTTCACGGGCTGAACGGCATTCGGGTCATCCTGATCGATTTCTGGTCGCAGGGCGCCCGCTATCAGCGGCTGATGTTCTGGATCGTCGGCATCGTCTTCCTGCTGCTCATGGTCCCGGCCGGCGTGGTGACCGGCATCCACATCGCCGAGCACCTCCGATGAGCTCCCCCGACCTGCAGCTCGGCCGGGGCCAGGTAGCCCCGGTCCGCCAGCGCAGCCACGACCGCCCGGCCAGCCTGGGCAATCCGCGTTCCCCGCGCCGCCGCACCGGGATCCCCAACTTCGAGAAGTTCGCGTGGCTGTTCATGCGGTTCTCCGGTGTCGCGCTGCTGTTCCTGGCGATCGGGCACCTGTTCATCATGCTGATGTGGGACGACGGCGTGTACCGCATCGACTTCAACTATGTGGCGCAGCGCTGGGCCTCACCGTTCTGGCAGTTCTGGGATCTGGCGCTGTTGTGGCTGGCGCAGCTGCACGGCGGCAACGGCCTGCGCACCATCATCGACGACTACAGCCGCAAGGACAGCACCCGGTTCTGGCTCAATAGCCTGCTGCTGCTGTCCATGGGGTTCACGCTGGTGCTGGGCACCTACGTGGTGCTGACCTTCGACCCGAACATCGGAGGCTGACCCGTGATTTCCCAACACCGATACGACGTGGTGATCGTCGGCGCGGGCGGTGCCGGGATGCGGGCGGCCGTCGAGGCCGGGCCCCGGGTGCGCACCGCGGTGCTGACCAAGCTGTACCCGACCCGCAGCCACACCGGCGCCGCCCAGGGCGGCATGTGCGCCGCGCTGGCCAACGTCGAGGACGACAACTGGGAGTGGCACACGTTCGACACCGTCAAGGGCGGCGACTACCTCGCCGACCAGGACGCGGTGGAGATCATGTGCAAGGAAGCCATCGACGCCGTGCTCGACCTGGAGAAGATGGGGATGCCGTTCAACCGCACCCCCGAGGGCCGCATCGACCAGCGCCGCTTCGGCGGACACACCCGCGACCACGGCAAGGCCCCGGTGCGCCGGGCCTGCTACGCCGCCGACCGCACCGGCCACATGATCCTGCAGACGCTGTACCAGAACTGCGTCAAGCACGACGTGCAGTTCTTCAACGAGTTCTACGCGCTCGACCTCGTGCTCACCCAGACCCCGGGCGGCCCGGTGGCCACCGGCGTGGTCGCCTACGAGCTGGCCACCGGCGAGATCCACGTCTTCCACGCCAAGGCGGTGGTGATCGCCACCGGCGGTTCGGGCCGGATGTACAAGACCACCTCCAACGCGCACACCCTGACCGGTGACGGCATCGGGATCGTGTTCCGCAAGGGGCTTCCATTGGAGGACATGGAGTTTCACCAGTTCCACCCGACCGGCCTGGCCGGGCTGGGCATCCTGATCTCCGAGGCCGTGCGCGGTGAGGGCGGCCGGCTGCTCAACGGCGAGGGCGAGAGGTTCATGGAGCGCTACGCCCCGACCATCGTCGATTTGGCGCCGCGCGACATCGTCGCGCGCTCGATGGTGCTGGAGGTGCTGGAGGGCCGCGGCGCCGGCCCGCACAAGGACTACGTCTACATCGACGTCCGCCACCTGGGCGAGGAGGTGCTCGAGGCCAAGCTGCCCGACATCACCGAGTTCGCCCGGACCTACCTGGGCGTGGACCCGGTGCACGAGCTGGTCCCGGTCTACCCGACTTGCCACTACGTGATGGGCGGCATCCCCACCACCGTCACCGGAGAGGTGTTGGCCGACAACACCTCCACCGTGCCGGGCCTGTACGCGGCCGGCGAGTGCGCGTGCGTGTCGGTGCACGGCGCCAACCGGCTGGGCACCAATTCGCTGCTGGACATCAACGTCTTCGGCCGCCGGGCCGGCATCGCCGCGGCCAACTACGCGCGCGGGCACGACTTCGTCGACATGCCGCCGGATCCGGCGGCGATGGTCGTCGGCTGGGTGGGCGACATCCTCTCCGAGCACGGCAACGAACGCGTCGCCGACATCCGCGGGGCCCTGCAGCAGACGATGGACAACAACGCCGCGGTGTTCCGCACCGAGGAGACGCTGAAGCAGGCTTTGACGGACATCCACGCGCTGAAGGAGCGTTATTCCCGAATCACCGTGCACGACAAGGGAAAGCGCTTCAACAGCGACCTGCTGGAGGCGATCGAGCTGGGCTTTTTGCTGGAGCTGGCCGAGGCCACGGTGGTCGGCGCGTTGAACCGCAAGGAATCCCGCGGCGGGCACGCCCGCGAGGACTATCCGAACCGCGACGACGTCAACTACATGCGCCACACCATGGCCTACAAGCAGGGCAGCGAGCTGCTGAGCGACATCGCGCTGGACTTCAAGCCCGTCGTGCAGACCCGCTACGAACCCAAGGAACGGAAGTATTGATGGCCGACAGCGTCGACGTCGAGGTGGACCGGGGACCGGAGCCGCCGTTGCCGCCGATCCCCGAGGGCGCGGTGATGGTGACCCTCAAGATCGCCCGGTTCAACCCCGACCAGCCCGACGCCTTCGCGGAAACCGGTGGCTGGCAGAGCTTCCGGGTGCCCTGCTTGCCCAGCGATCGGCTGCTCAATCTGCTGATCTACATCAAGAGCTACCTGGACGGGACGCTGACCTTCCGGCGCTCCTGCGCCCACGGGGTGTGCGGCTCGGACGCCATGCGCATCAACGGCGTCAACCGGCTGGCCTGCAAGGTGCTGATGCGTGACCTGCTGCCGCGAAGGCGGGCAAGCAGCTGACCGTGACGGTCGAACCGATCCGCGGGCTGCCGGTGGAGAAGGATCTGGTGGTCGACATGGAACCGTTCTTCGACGCCTACCGCGCGGTCAAGCCCTACCTGATCACCAGCGGCAACCCGCCGACGCGGGAACGCATTCAGAGCCAGACCGATCGCGCCCGCTACGACGACACCACCAAGTGCATCCTGTGCGCGGCCTGCACCACCAGCTGCCCGGTGTTCTGGCACGAGGGCAGCTACTACGGTCCGGCGGCGATCGTCAACGCGCACCGCTTCATCTTCGACAGCCGCGACGAGGCCGCCGCCGAGCGCCTGGACATCCTCAACGAGGTCGACGGCGTGTGGCGCTGCCGCACCACCTTCAACTGCACCGAGGCCTGCCCGCGCGGCATCGAGGTCACCAAGGCGATCCAGGAGGTCAAGCGCGCGCTGATGTTCACGCGCTGAGCGGGGTCACGCCGCCCAGCGTGACGCTGCCGTCACATTCGGCGCCGAGCGTGACGCCACCGTCACGTTCGCGCGGGCTGCCTCGTCCGATGGGTATGGCACAGAAAACACGCATCGAGCCCCTTTCCCCGAAGCGCGCCGGGCTGCTGACGCGCGCCATGTATCGCGTCGCCCGGCGGCGCTACGGCCAGGTGCCGGAGCCCTTCACCGTCGCCGCGCACCATCGCAAGCTGATGGTCGCCGGCGCCGTGCACGAGACGATGGTCGACCGGGCGTCGCGGATGCTGCCGGCCAGCGTGCGTGAGCTGGCGGTGTTCTGGACGGCCCGCGCCGTCGGCTGCTCGTGGTGCGTCGACTTCGGGTCCATGCTGCAGCGCCTGGACGGGCTCGACATCGAGCGGCTCAAGGGGATCGACAATTACGCCACTTCAACGGCCTTCACCGACGACGAGCGCGCCGCCATCGCCTACGCCGACGCGATGACCACCGACCCGCACACCGTCACCGACGAGCAGGTCGCCGATCTGCGGGCCCGCTTCGGCGACGCCGGGGTGATCGAGTTGACCTATCAGATCGGTCTGGAGAACATGCGGGCGCGGATGAACACCGCACTGGGCATCACCGAGCAGGGCTTCAATTCCGGTGACGCCTGCCGCGTTCCGTGGATCACCGAGGCCGCAGCGGAGACCCGGTGAACTTGTCGGGGTTGGCGATATCCCATAGGGCGCAGACCTTTCCGCCGCGCACCGTGATCGCCGTAATCCGCGGCAGCATCTCGCGATACCCGGCGCTCGCCGGGCAGCCCGCGGTGTAAATGCCCAGTTCCCCATTGACCAGTCCCACCGCGGACGAGGTGAACATCGCCGGGCCGTAGCGTTGCGCCAGCCCAAACATGAACCGGACCACCTTGTCCGCTCCCTGGATGACCTGAACGGCGGTGGGCGCCTTGCCATCCGAATCGCCGGTGAAGGTCACGTCCGGATGCAACAGCGCCACCACGGCGTCCATGTCGCCGGCGGCCAGGGCGGCCATCAGCCGGCCGACCACCTCGTCATGCGCGGGATCGGGTTTGGGCGGCGGCGACGCCGCGACCGCCTTGCGGGCCCGCGAGGCCAGCTGCCGGGCGGCGGGCTCGCTGATCCCCAGCACCTCGGCCACCTCGGCGAAGGGCACGGCGAACCCGTCGTGCAGCACGAAGGCGACCCGCTGATCCGGGGACAGGCGCTCCAGCACGACCATCGCCGCGAACCGGGCGTCTTCGGCGGCCACCACGGCCGACAGCGGATCCGCTTCTTGAGAACCTGGGAAGCCGGTGACCACCGGCTCGGGCAGCCAAGTGCCGGTGTAGGTTTCGCGCCGATGCGCGGCCGACCGCAACTTGTCCAGGCCGATCCGGCTCACCACGGTGGTCAACCAGGCCCGCAGGTCGATGATCTCTGCTGCCTTGTCGGGATCCTGGGAGTCCCAGCGCAGCCACGCTTCCTGCACGATGTCCTCGGCGTCGGCGACCGTGCCGGTCAGCCGGTAGGCGACCGCCATGAGATGCGGCCGCAGATCTTCGAATTCGCGGACCCCCTGCGCCGAGGTCATGACCGAGAGCCTACGCAATCGCGCCCGGCGGTCACAGCGGCCGCCGGGACGGCAAGGCGCGCCTGGCCCGCCGGGCAAGGCCGGGCACCGAGTCGGGCAAGTCCGCCCGGTCCGACGCAATGGAAGCGAAAGCACGATATGACGCCCAAAGTTGGCGTGGCGAGGGAACTTTCGGCAGCCACGCCAGTTCCCAATGGATGCCGTTGATCGGGTCGTCGAAGAAGACGGCGTAGTAGCCGGGCCAGTAATGCGGATACGCCTTGGGTTCGTCGGTGACCGGTATTGCGCGCGGGGTCAGGAACTCGCGATAAAAGCGATCGACCTCTCGCCGGCTGCGGGCCCACAGCGCGATGTGGTTGATCCCGACGGCCTGATCGGAGTGGACGAGCTTTTGCCCGGTGCGCGCCGGCTGAATGCCGATGTAGCTGTGCGGCGTGAGGAAGCGGGTCATGTAATAGGTCGACCGATAGTCGATGTCGAGTGTGGAAAAGCTCGTGTATCCCAGCCAGCCGAGCATCGCGTCGTAGAAACCGAGGGAACCGTCGTAGTCCAGGACCGCGAATTCCACGTGATGAACACCGCGCCAGCGCACCATACCTCCTCACAACGCCCTCCGACCGGCCCTACTACCGATCGTAGGAAGAACTGCGGGGAATCGGAAGGTCGTCCCGGCCAGGTTCGGCGCGCTTTGGCGCTACGCTCGCGACCAACATGACTGGAAATCTTTGGCTGCATTTCGCTCGGCACGGCCCCGGCATCACGCCGCCGATCATCACCCGCGGCGAGGGCGTCACCATCTTCGACGACCGCGGCAAGAGCTACCTCGACGCGTTGTCCGGGCTGTTCGTCGTCCAGGTCGGCCACGGGCGCGCCGAACTCGCCGAAACCGCGGCCCGCCAGGCGCAGACGCTGGCCTTCTTCCCGCTCTGGGGGTATGCCACCCCGACCGCGCTCGAACTCGCCGAGCGCCTTGCCCACTACGCGCCCTGCGACCTGAACCGGGTGTTCTTCACCACCGGCGGCACCGAGGCCGTCGAAACCGCGTGGAAGCTGGCCAAGCAGTACTTTAAGCTCACCGGCAAACCCGGTAAGCACAAGGTGATTTCGCGGTCGATCGCCTACCACGGCACCACCCAGGGCGCGCTGGCGATCACCGGGCTGCCGTCGTACAAGGCGCCGTTCGAGCCGGTCACCCCGGGCGGCTTCCGGGTGCCCAACACCAACTTCTACCGCGCGCCCGAGCCGTACAAAGCCGGTGACGCCGGCACTGAGAAAGCCTTCGGGGGGTGGGCGGCCGACCGGATCGCCGAGGCGATCGAGTTCGAGGGCCCCGACACCGTCGCCGCGGTGTTTTTGGAGCCGGTGCAAAACGCGGGCGGCTGCATCCCCCCTCCCCCGGGCTATTTCGAACGGGTGCGCCAGATCTGCGACGAATACGACGTGCTGCTGGTGTCCGACGAGGTGATCTGCGCGTTCGGCCGGATCGGCTCGATGTTCGCCTGTGACGACTTCGGCTATGTGCCCGACATGATCACCTGCGCCAAGGGAATGACGTCGGGCTACTCACCGATCGGCGCGATGATCGCCAGCGAGCGGTTGTTCGAGCCGTTCAACGACGGCAAGACGGTCTTCCCGCACGGCTACACGTTTGGCGGCCACCCGGTGTCGGCCGCCGTGGCGCTGGCCAACCTCGACATCTTCGAGCGCGAGGGCCTCAACGACCGCGTCAAGCACCACGCGCCGGCGTTCCGCGCCACCCTGGAGCAGCTGCACGACCTGCCCATCGTCGGCGACGTGCGCGGCGAGGGCTACTTCTACGGCATCGAACTGGTCAAGGACAAGGCGACCAAGGAGACCCTCGGCGACGCCGACTGCGAGCGGCTGCTGCACGGCTACGTGTCGCCCGCGCTGTTCGAGGCCGGCCTGTACTGCCGCGCCGACGACCGGGGCGATCCCGTCATCCAGCTGGCGCCGCCGCTGATCAGCGGTCAGGCCGAGTTCGACACCATCGAGTCCATCGTGCGCGACGTGCTCACCGAGGCCTGGAAGCGGCTCTAGCGCCGGCAACTTCCGTCCCACCAGTCACAGCGCGGCTCCCGGCAATCGGGCCGGAAATCGCCTAGTCTGCCAAACGATGACCTTCTTACGCTCCGCGTCATGCCTGGCAGCGGCGGTTTTCCTGATGACCGCCCCGGCCGGGCTGGGTGCGCCGCTCGCACGGGCCGAACCCAACGCCGCGCCGGCCGGCTGCCCCTTCAAGGTGAACACCCCGCCCGCGGTCGACTCGTCAGAAATACCCCAAGCCGGTGACCCGCCGATCCCGCTGGCCGTGCCCCCCAAGCCGGTCGGCGGCGAGGCGCTCGGCGGCTGCGGCATCGTCGCCGCGCCCGACACGCCGCCGCTGCCGAACGACGTCTCCGCCGACGCATGGCTGGTGGCCGATCTCGACAGCGGCGCCGTCATCGCCGCCAAGGACCCGCACGGCCGTCACCGCCCGGCCAGCGTCATCAAGGTGCTGGTCGCCATGGTGTCCATCAACACGCTGCCCATGAACAAGTCGGTGCCCGGCACCGCCGAGGATGCGGCGGCCGAAGGCACCAAGGTCGGCGTCGACGGCGGCGGGATGTACACCGTCAACCAACTGCTGCACGGGCTGCTGATGCACTCCGGCAACGACGCCGCGCACGCGTTGGCCATGCAGCTCGGCGGGATGCCGACCGCGGTGGAGAAAATCAACGTGCTGGCCGCCAAGCTCGGCGGCCGGGACACCCGGGTGGCGACGCCCTCCGGGCTGGACGGGCCCGGCATGAGCACCTCGGCCTACGACATCGGGCTGTTCTATCGGTACGCCTGGCAAAACCCGATCTTCGCCGACATCGTCGCGACGCGGACGTTCGACTTCCCCGGCCACGGCGACAGTCCCGGCTACGAGTTGGAAAACGACGACCAGCTGCTCTACAAGTACCCGGGCGCGCTGGGCGGCAAGACGGGTTACACCGACGACGCCGGCCAGACCTTCGTGGGCGCGGCCAACCGCGATGGGCGGCGGCTGGTGGCGGTGCTGCTGCACGGCACCCGGCAGCCGATCGCCCCGTGGGAACAGGCGGCGCACCTGCTGGACTACGGGTTTGCCACCCCGCCGGGCACCCAGGTCGGCACGCTGATCGAACCCGATCCCTCGCTGCTGCCCGCCAAACGGGACAGCGCCGCCGACCGGCAAGCCAATGGCGCCCAGGCCGCCGGGATCATGCCGTCGGCGGACGCGCTGCCGGTGCGGGTGGGCGTGGCGGTGATCGGCGCGTTCATTGTGTTTGGATTGATCATGGTCGCACGCGCGATGAACCGCCGGCCGCAGCATCGTTAGGCCCGGGTTGCAGGGCCTGCGGGTCGGACTCACCGCCGCCAGCGTCGGCGTCATCTACGGTTACGACCTGTCCATCATCGCCGGCGCCCAGCTCTTCGTTACCGAGAACTTCGGGCTCACGACGCGGCAACAAGAACTGCTGACGACGATGGCGGTGATCGGCCAGATCGTCGGGGCATTGGGCGCCGGCGTGCTCACCAATGCCATCGGGCGAAAAAGGTCGGTGGTGCTGATCCTCGCCGCCTACGCGACATTCGCTCTGCTGGCCGCGTTCTCGGTGTCGCTGCCGATGCTGTTGGCGGCGCGATTCCTGCTGGGGCTGACCATCGGCGTGACGGTGGTGGTCGTCCCGGTGTACGTGGCGGAATCAGCTCCCGCGGCGGTGCGCGGATCGCTGCTGACGGCCTACCAACTGACGATCGTCAGCGGACTCATCCTCGGCTATCTCAGCGGTTACCTGCTGGCCGCCACCCACAGCTGGCGGTGGATGCTGGGGCTGGCCGTCGTGCCCGCAATGCTGCTGCTGCCGTTGGTCATTCGGATGCCCGATACCGCACGGTGGTACCTGCTGAAGGGCCGGGTGGACGATGCCCGCGCCGCACTGCTGCGCGTGGAACCCTCCACGAACGCCGACGAAGAGCTCGCCGAGATCGGCAGCGCCCTGGGCGAGGGCTCAGCGGGTTTCGGGGGCGGCATGTCCGAGATGCTGCGCCGACCGTATCTGCGGGCCACCATGTTCGTGATCACGCTCGGCTTTCTGATCCAGATCACCGGCATCAACGCGATCATCTATTACAGCCCGAGGATTTTCGAAGCCATGGGTTTCACCGGCAATTTCGCGCTGCTGGGGTTGCCGGCACTGGTGCAGGTCGCCGGCCTGGCGGCGGTGGGCACCGCGCTGCTGCTCGTCGACCGGCTGGGCCGGCGCCCAATCCTGTTGTCCGGCATCGCCTTGATGATCGTCGCCGACGTGGTGCTGATGGCCGTGTTCGCCCGGGGTTCCGGTGGCGCGATTCTCGGGTTCGCCGGCATTGTGCTGTTCATCTTCGGCTTCACCGCGGGTTTCGGCTCCCTGGGCTGGGTGTACGCCAGCGAAAGCTTCCCGTCGCGGCTGCGATCCATCGGGTCGAGCACGATGCTGACCTCCAACCTGGTGGCCAACGCGATCATCGCCGCCGTGTTTTTGACCATGCTGCATTCGCTGGGCGGCACGGGGGCTTTCGCGGTATTCGCGATTCTCGCCGCGGTCGCTTTCGGTTTCGTCTACCGGTACGCGCCGGAGACCAAGGGCCGTCAGCTCGAGGAGATCCGGCACTTCTGGGAAAACGGTGGCAGCTGGGAAAAGCCATGCCCCTGATCCGTGCGGGCACCATGGTTCTCGACGAACTGCTGTGCCGGCCCGGTTGGCTCGAGACGTCCGGCGGTCGGATCCTTTCCTGCGGGGCCGGGGCACCGCCCCGGGCGCCGGACCACGACTTCCCGGATTGCACCGTGGTGCCCGGCTTTATCGACATGCACGTGCACGGCGGCGGCGGGGCCTCCTACACCGACCCCGACGGCATCGCCGAGGCCGCGGCCTTTCACCTGAGGCATGGCACCACGACGACGCTCGCCAGCCTGGTCACCACCTCGGCCGCCGGGTTGCTCGCCGGGGTCCGTGCACTCGCCGCGGCCACCGCGCGGGGCGTCGTTGCGGGCATCCACCTGGAGGGCCCGTGGATGAGCCGGGCACGCTGTGGAGCCCACGACCCTGCCCAGATGCGTGATCCGGACCCCGCCGAGATCGACGCCGCGCTCGCCGCCGGCGGCGGTGCGATCCGGATGGTGACCCTGGCCCCCGAGCTGCCCGGAGCGCGGGAGGCGATCCGTCGTTTCCTCGACGCGGGAGTGGTTGTGGCGCTCGGACATACGAGTGCGACCTACGAACAGGCCGCCCAAGCCATCGATGGGGGCGCCACCGTCGGCACCCATCTGTTCAATGCGATGCCACCGCTGCACCACCGCGACCCCGGCCCGGCCCTCGCGCTGCTGCGGGACCCGCGCGTGACCGTGGAGCTCATCGCCGATGGCGTGCACGTGCACCCGGCCGTGGTGCACGCGGTGGTCGAGGCCGCCGGTGCGCAGCGAGTCGCCCTGGTCACCGACGCCATCGCCGCGGCCGGCCGTGACGATGGCGCCTTTGCGCTGGGCGCGGTGCCCATCGACGTGGTCTCCGGCGTGGCTCGGGTACGCGGAACATCAACGATCGCGGGCGGCACGGCCACGATGGATCAACTCTTTCGCACCGCGGCGGGGATGGCGGGCCTGGTCGCCGCCGTGCAGACCACCGCGGCGACGCCGGCGCGCGCGCTGGGCCTCGAGCGGGTGGGCAGCCTGCGGGCCGGCCACGACGCCAGTCTCGTCGTGCTGGACCGTGATTTACGGGTCACCGCCGTCATGGCCCGCGGCGACTGGCGGGTGGGCCCGAGGGATAACGAAGCCGGCGGGTGACCCGCGAAAGTGCCAGCGCACCAACGGCACCCGCGGCCATCGCGGTCACCGTCCGGCGCACACCGAGGCCCTCGTCTCGTTGCACCCGGGGGGCGATGATCGCGGGCGGCGGCGGCTCAACCCGCTTGGCGCGTGGGTCCGTCGATGTGGTTGCCGCCCAAGCGGTGCAGAACATCACGAGGTACGCCGTGATGTAGGCGAACACCATCAAACCAAGCACCGGCCCGAACGTGGCGCCGGCCGGGCTGCGCACCACTCTCTGCAGGTAGAGCGAGCCGACCTGCTTGAACAACTCGAACCCGATCGCGGCCATCAATCCCGCCCTCATCGAGTCGACGAAGCTCACCTTTTCCCGCGGCAGCCGGGCGATCATCCAGGTCAGCAGCAGCCACGACACCAGCACCGACACCGATATCGAGATGGCCCGGAAGATCCAGTCGAAGACGAAGGACTCCGGTATGCCAAGCCATTTCAGGGCCGCGGCCATCGGCGCGGCATGCCCTAGCGCGGACAGGGCCATGGTGGCCAGGCTCATCAGGAACGTGCCCAACATCGCAAACAGGTCGGATATCTTGCTGCGCACGAAACCCGGTCCGTCGAAATCCTGTTGCGACCACATTTCGGTCAGCGCCTGCCGCAGGTGCGTCATCCAGCTCAGCCCGGCCCAGGCCGCGGTGGTCAGGCCGATCACCCCGACGGACGTGCGGGCCTTGATCGCCGAATACATCAGGTCCACCAGTTGCTGCCCCAGATCGCCCGCCACCGTTGACCTGATGCGGTGCTCGATCATGCTCACCAGCTCGGGCCGCAGCGACAGGGTGAACCCGGCGGCCGCGAAACCGACCATCAGCAACGGGAATAGCGCAAAGATCGTGTAGTACGTCAGGCCGGCCGCGAAGAAGGCGCCGTTGCGGTCGCTGAAGCGCTGGTAGGCGCGGATGACGTGATCGAACCATCCATACCGGGCCCGCAGCCGATCAAAGATGCCTGGCTTGCCCGGTTCGCTCATCTGAAACCTGCTACCCCCGTTGCGGAAGAAACCCCAGCCGATCGTAGACCCGCCGAACGGTCTTGCCGGCCACATCCTCGGCGCGCTGCGCCCCGGCCGCTAGCACCGCCTCCAATTCGCCACGGTCGGCCATCAATTCGTCGACCCGGGCCTTGATCGGGCCGACGAACTCGACGACCGCCTCGGCGGTATCCTTCTTCAGGTCGCCGTAGCCCCGGCCGGTGTAACCGTCGACGAGTTTGTCGATGCCCACCCCGGTCACCGCCGACTGGATGGTGAGCAGGTTGGAGACGCCGGGCTTGGCTTCGGTGTCGAACCGGATTTCGCGTGCGCTGTCGGTGACCGCCGAGCGAATCTTTTTGGCGGAGACCGCGGGGGCGTCGAGCAGGTTGATCAACCCGGCATCGGTGGCCGCCGACTTACTCATCTTCGCCGTCGGGTCGGCCAGGTCGTAGATCTTGGCGGTCACCTTCGGGATGAGCACGTCGGGAACCACGAACGTGTCCGGGAACCGGCTGTTGAAGCGCTGCGCCACGTCGCGGGCCAGCTCGAGATGCTGGCGCTGATCCTCACCCACGGGTACCAGATCGCTGTCGTAGGCCAGCACGTCGGCGGCCTGCAACACCGGGTAGGTGAACAGGCCCACGGTGGTGGAGTCGCCGCCCTGACGCGTCGACTTGTCCTTGAACTGCGTCATCCGCGACGCCTGCCCGAAGCCGGTGAAGCAGCCCAGCACCCACGCCAGCTGGGTGTGGGCGGGCACATGGCTCTGCACGAAGACGGTACTGCGGGCGGGGTCGATCCCCAGCGCCAGGTATTGGGCGGCGGTGACCAAGGTCCGGCGTCGCAGCGCCTCGGGATCCTGCGCGATGGTGATGGCATGCAGGTCGACCACGCAGAAGAACGCGTCATGGTCATCCTGCAGCCCGACCCACTGGGAGATGGCGCCCAAAGCGTTACCGAGGTGAAGCGAATCGGAAGTGGGCTGCACGCCGGAGAAAATCCGGCTGGATCCGGTAGCGGTGCTCATGATGTCCCGATCTTTTCACGCCGGGCCGCCCGCCCTGCACCCACCGGCCGCTCGCTTGCAGTACCGCCGGTACCGCATTTATGGTCGCAGTTATGGGGAGTCGTCAGCCAATTCATCTGGGTTCCGGAGAGCCGGTTCTGTTGCTGCACCCGTTCCTCCTGTCCCAGGCGGTGTGGGAAACGGTGGCCCGGCAGCTGGCCGACACCGGCCGCTACGAGGTCTTCGCCCCGACCATGGCCGGCCACAACGGCGGGCCGCCCGCCGGCACCTGGTTCCTGTCGTCGGCGGTGCTGGCCGATCACGTCGAGCGCCAGATGGACGAGCTGGGCTGGGACACCGCCCACATCGTCGGCAACTCCCTGGGCGGCTGGGTGGCCTTCGAACTGGAGCGGCGGGGGCGGGCACGCAGCGTCATCGGGATCGCCCCGGCCGGTGGTTGGCACCGCTGGAGCCCGGCCAAGTTCGAGGTGATCGCCAAGTTCATCCTGGGTGTCCCGCTGCTGGTGCTGGCCTGGCTGTTCGGGCCGCGCGTGTTGCGCCTGCCGTTCAGCCGCCGGTTAGCCACCTACGCGATCAGCGCATCGCCGGACGGCGTCAGCGACGCACAGCTGCTGGGCTGCATCGACGACGTCGCGCACTGCCCCGCCTACTTCCAGCTGCTGGTCAAGGCGACGTTGCTGCACGGATTGCGGGAACTGGCGGAGAACGCGGTACCGGCGCACCTGGTGATCTGCGAAAGGGACCGAATCATCCCGGCGCCCAGGTTCACCCGGCACTTCACCACCCACCTGCCCGGCGACCACCAGGTCACCGTGCTCGACGGGGTGGGGCACGTTCCGATGTTCGAGGCACCCGAACGCGTCACCGACGTGATCGCCGAGTTCCTCGACTCGTGCACCGCGGCCTCGCGGGCCGTCGACAAATCGTCGGGCAACCGCCCGCCGGCTAGTTAGCCAGCTCCTTTTCCAGGTTCTCGGCGATCGAGTTGAGGAAATCCTCGCTGTTCTGCCACTCCTGATCCGGACCGATCAGGATGGCGAGGTCCTTGGTCATCTTCCCGCTCTCCACCGTGCCGACGACGACGTCCTCGAGCGTCTGGGCGAAATCGATCACCTCCGGCGTGTCGTCCAGCTTGCCGCGATGCTGCAGTCCGCGCGTCCAGGCGAAGATGGAGGCGATAGGGTTGGTGGAGGTCGGTTTGCCGGCCTGGTACTGGCGGAAGTGCCGGGTCACGGTGCCGTGCGCGGCCTCGGCCTCGACCGTCTTGCCGTCGGCCGTCATCAGCACCGACGTCATCAGCCCCAGTGAGCCGTAGCCCTGCGCCACGGTGTCCGACTGGACGTCGCCGTCGTAGTTCTTGCAGGCCCACACGTAGCCGCCCTCCCACTTGAGGCAGGCAGCAACCATGTCGTCGATCAGCCGGTGCTCGTAGGTCAGCCCCTCGGCTTCGAACTTGTCCTTGAATTCGGATTCGTAGATGCGCTGGAACTCGTCTTTGAACATGCCGTCGTAGGCCTTGAGGATGGTGTTCTTGGTGGACAGATACACCGGCCACTTGGCGTTCAGGCCGTAGGCGAACGAGGCGCGGGCGAAGTCGCGGATGGATTCCTTGAAGTTGTACATGCCCATGACGACACCGCCCTCTTCGGGCATCGTCACCACCTCGTGCACCATCGGCTCGCTGCCGTCGGAGGGGGTGAAGGTCAATGTGACGGTGCCGGGCTTGTCGACTTTGAAGTTCGTCGCCCGGTACTGGTCACCAAAGGCGTGGCGGCCAATGACGATCGGCTTGGTCCAGCCGGGAACCAACCGCGGGACATTCGAGATCACGATCGGCTCGCGGAAAATGGTGCCGCCCAGGATGTTTCGGATCGTGCCGTTGGGCGACAGCCACATCTTCTTCAGGTTGAATTCGGAGACGCGGGCTTCGTCGGGGGTGATGGTCGCGCACTTGACGCCCACGCCGTGCTTCTTGATGGCATAGGCCGCGTCGATGGTGACCTGGTCGTCGGTGCGGTCACGGTTTTCGATGCCGAGGTCGTAGTACTCCAAGTTGATGTCGAGGTACGGCTTGATCAGCATGTCCTTAATGAGCTTCCAGATGACGCGGGTCATCTCGTCACCGTCGAGCTCTACTACCGGGCCTTCGACTTTGATCTTGGCTTCGTTGGACATCAGTGTCCGCATCCTCCATCGAGCGGGGAACGTGGGCGAGCGGTTGCTCGTGAGGCAAGCCTACTAGCAGCCTTCGCCGGGCCCCGCGGGAAGGTGAGGCCACCGGAGTTGGCAAAGAACCGGCACAATAAGCTAATCTTCGTATTGGTCATGAGTGCCAGCGCTAAGCCCCGGCTTGCTGGCCGGCAACCCTCCAACCGCGGTGGGGTGCCCCGGGTGATGACCAGGTCTAGTAGCCACAGGCTGCGCGGCAAGCGCGGGTCCGCCATAACGGACCCCTGACTAGAGGGGACACGTAATGCGCATCTGGCCAGCTCCTTGGGGTCGGCTTCCTCTTTCGGATCGGCTTATGTGTCGAGCCGTGTGTCGCTGTTAGCCGGCGGCCGCCGGTCGACGTCATCAGAGGTGACGTCCCGTGCGGCTGCCAGTACCCCCGATACCCGATTCGCCCATTTCCAAGCAGAAAGCAAACCCTCGTGAGCTCCGACAACAGCGCTACCAGCACCGACGACACCGATCCGGCCGCGCACTGGTCGTTCGAGACCAGGCAGGTGCACGCCGGCCAGCACCCGGACCCGGCCACCAACGCCCGCGCCCTGCCCATCTATCAGACGACGTCGTACACCTTCGACGACACCGCACATGCCGCCGCCCTGTTCGGCCTCGAGGTGCCGGGCAACATCTACACCCGGATCGGCAACCCGACCACCGATGTCGTCGAACAGCGCATCGCCGCGCTCGAGGGCGGGGTGGCCGCGCTCTTTTTGAGCTCCGGGCAGGCCGCTGAGACATTCGCCATATTGAACCTCGCGTGTGCCGGGGATCACATCGTCTCCAGTCCGCGGCTCTACGGCGGCACTTATAACCTGTTCCACTATTCGCTGGCCAAGCTCGGCATCGAGGTCAGCTTCGTCGAAGACCCCGACGACCTGGACTCGTGGCAGGCCGCGGTGCGGCCTAACACCAAGGCGTTCTTCGGCGAGACCATCTCCAACCCGAAGATCGATGTGCTGGACATCCCCGGGGTCGCCGGGGTCGCCCACACCAACGGGGTGCCGCTGATCGCCGACAACACCGTTGCCACGCCGTACCTGATCCAGCCGTTCGCGCACGGCGCCGACATCGTGGTGCACTCGGCCACCAAGTACCTGGGCGGGCACGGGGCCGCGATCGCCGGCGTCATCGTCGACGGGGGCACTTTCGACTGGACGCGGGGCCGTTTCCCCGGGTTCACCACGCCCGACCCGAGTTATCACGGCGTGGTGTACGCCGAGCTCGGGCCGCCGGCGTTTGCGCTCAAGGCGCGCGTGCAACTGTTGCGCGACTTCGGTTCGGCCGCGTCGCCGTTCAACGCGTTCCTGGTGGCCCAGGGCATCGAGACGCTGAGCCTGCGCATGGAGCGCCACGTCGCCAACGCGCAGCGCGTCGCCGAGTTCCTGTCCGGCCATGACGGCGTGCTCTCGGTCAACTACGCGGGGCTACCCGATTCGCCCTGGCATGAGCGGGCGAAGACGCTGGCGCCCAAGGGAACCGGAGCGGTCCTGTCGTTCGAATTAGCCGGTGGCATCGAGGCCGGGAAGGCGTTCGTGAACGTGCTGAAGCTGCACAGTCACGTCGCCAACATCGGTGACGTGCGGTCCCTGGTGATTCACCCGGCGTCGACCACCCACGCTCAGCTGTCCCCGGCCGAGCAGCTGAGCACCGGTGTCAGCCCTGGCCTCGTGCGACTCGCCGTCGGCATCGAGGGCATCGACGACATCCTTGCCGACCTGGAGCTCGGCTTCGCCGCGGCACGCAAATACGGTGCCGCCCAAGCCTCCAGCGTCGGCAAAGACCCGCAAGCTGTGGCCGCGTTCTGAGGAGCCCCGCCATGACGATCTTCGAAGTCCCCACCCAAACGCTGCCGGCCGAAGGTGAGCTCGGCTTCGTCCACATCGGCTCGCTGACCACCGAAAGCGGCGCGGTGATCGACGACGTGTGTATCGCCATCCAGCGCTGGGGCGAGTTGTCGCCGACGCGTGACAACGTGGTGGTGGTGCTGCACGCGCTGACCGGCGACTCGCACATCACCGGACCGGCCGGGGCCGGACATCCCACGGCCGGCTGGTGGGACGGGGTGGCCGGGCCGGGCGCTCCGATCGACACCAACCGCTGGTGCGCGGTAGCCACCAATGTTTTGGGCGGCTGCAGTGGCTCCACCGGGCCCAGCTCGCTTGCGCCGGACGGAAAGCCGTGGGGCTCTAGGTTTCCGCACATTTCCGTGCGGGATCTGGTGGAGGCGGATGTCGCCGCGCTGGCCGCACTGGGTATCAAGCAGGTTGCCGCCGTAGTCGGCGGATCCATGGGCGGCTCAAGGGCTTTGGAGTGGATGGTCAGCCAACAGGACCGAGTCCGGGCCGGGCTTCTGTTGGCAACCAGCGCTCGCAGTACCGCCGACCAGATCGCTCATATGACCACCCAGATTGACGCCATCAAGGCCGACCCGAACTGGCAGGGCGGCGACTATCACGACACCGGGCGCACGCCGGATGTCGGGTTGTCCATCGCCCGTCGCTTTGCCCACCTGACCTACCGCGGCGAGCTCGAGCTCGACACCCGGTTCTCCAACGCCTGCCAGGGCGACGAGGACCCGGCGAACGGCGGCCGCTACGCGGTGCAAAGCTATCTGGAATACCAGGGCGACAAGCTGGTGAACCGCTTTGACGCCGGCAGCTACGTCGCCCTGATCGCTTCGGTCAACGACTATGACGTGGGCCGTGGCCGCGGCGGGGTGCAAAATGCACTGCGCGGCTGTCCGGTACCGGTCGTGGTCGGTGGCATCACCAGCGACCGGCTCTACCCGCTGCGTTTACAGGAAGAACTGGCCGAACTGCTACCCGGCTGCGCCGGCCTGCAGGTGATCGACTCGAACTACGGCCACGATGGGTTCCTGATGGAATTCGAGGCAGTCAGCGAGATGATCCGCAAGACCCTCGAATTGGCCGAGAAGGAAGGCGCGTGACAACGGTGACCCGCTCTCGCCACGACCGCTCCCTTTCGTTCGGTTCGGCGGCCGCAGCCTATGAGCGAGGGCGCCCGTCCTATCCCCCTGAGGCCATCGACTGGCTGTTGCCGCGCGGCGCGCGCCAGGTGCTGGACTTGGGTGCGGGCACTGGCAAGCTGACCGCCCGGCTGGTGGAACGCGGCTTGGACGTGGTGGCCGTCGACCCGATTCCCGACATGCTGGAGATGTTGCGCACCTCGCTGCCGGAGACCCGTGCGCTGCTGGGCACGGCGGAAGAGATTCCGTTGCCGGACAACTCCGTTGACGCCGTGCTGGTCGCGCAGGCCTGGCACTGGGTGGACCCCGAGCGGGCGATTCCCGAGGTGGCCCGCGTGCTGCGGCCGGGCGGGCGGTTGGGCCTGGTGTGGAACACCCGCGACGAACGGCTCGGCTGGGTGCGCGAGCTGGGTCGCATCATCGGTAGCGATGGTGACGGGGGCCGCTTCGACGTGACACTGTCCACGTCGTTCACCGACCCGGAGCGCCATCAGGTCGAGTGGACGAATTACCTTACGCCGCAGGCGCTGATCGACCTGGTGTCCTCGCGTAGCTACTGCATCACCTCGCCCACCGAGGTCCGCACCCAGACACTGGATCAGGTGCGCGAGCTGCTGGCCACCCATCCGGCGCTGGCCAATTCGAACGGTCTGGCGCTGCCCTACGTCACGGTGTGCATCCGCGCGACACTGGGCGGCTGACGGCGGCTACCACTCGTCGTCGTCCCCGTCGCCGCGTAGCAGTTTTTCGGGGTGATGGAAGCTGTTGGTGCGGGGTTGGCCTCGGTCTTTGTGTGGGGGTGGGATCCATTGCGTGTCATCTTCTTGGTTTTTGCGGGTGGTCCAGCCGCCGGGTTTCAGGATGCGGTGGTGGGGCCCGCAGGCGAAGGTGAGGGCGTTGATGTCGGTGGTGCGGCATTGGGCGTAGTCGGTGACGTGATGCACCTCGCAGTAGTAGCCGGGCACGGTGCAACCGGGTGCCGAGCAGCCGCGGTCCTTGGCAGTACGTTGAGGTAATGCACTACAGGCACGATGCCCTGTCGGCAGCTTCGAATCCTGCCGGGGGCACCCTCTGCGTCGCATGTCAAAGCATGTTTTCGCTCAATCCTCGACCGCCGTGCCAAGAACGTGCCAAACGGACACAGCAAACCTCGCGACGCCTGGCAAACCTTGAAGGTGGAACCCCCGGTGATGAGCCGGGCGTGCGTCGACGACCCGCCGCAGGTCTGCGCGCCGGGCAACCCCGAAGGCAAGCCTGCGGCCTTCTGCTCCGGAGGCTGATCCGACCCGTTTGCAGCCGTTTGCGGGCGTCCGCTGAGTGCCCGTGTGCGGCGGCTCAATTCACCTTCTAACCTGCAGCAATGCGTGTGCCTAGGTCCGCTGGGTCCGTTGCCGTCCGATGGGATTTAGCGAGTGAGTTTTCGATGAGTTGTGACATCGTCGTGACAACCAGCCCTTCCCTCGCTCGGCCTCTGGACTTGGACCGCACAGACTGACCGCTGCCGGTGCGCCGCCATTGCCTGCTGTCCGCGTCGGTGTAGTTGAGCACATTCAAATCCTGTCAGCCCGACAGGAGGATTACGCAGCTAGGAGGCTATTCTCGTCGAGTCTGTCAGCGGTGCCGTGCGATCTGCGTGCGATTTTCTGCCAGCACTCGCCAGCGCTCACCAGCACGCGGACGCGGCGGATATCCTCGGAATGGATGACCCTGGACGACGAGCAGCGCGCACAACTCGACGGGTGGTGGCAACGGCGAAGCCCGGAGGAACGCGCTGCGCTGATTGAGCACCGACGCGGGGAATTCAGCGCCGGGTATGTCGAACTCAAGGTCACCCAGGCGTCGACCTGATGCCAAAGGATGTCGGGGTATGACAGAGGACGAGTCGGAGATGTCAGGGTCGGGGATTGAGCCTCTTGCGATCAAGGGTGCCGCCGCTGTAGCCAAGTCTGCTGCGAAGGCTTTGGCCGACGACGAGAAGGAAGTCGCGGCTCTGCGGCAGATCGCTGAGGAATCTGGGGCTCTCGAACCTGCGGCGCGCATATACGCTAAGCGGGTCGCGGTCAAGCAACATATCCGACTGCAACTCGTGAGACCTCTCGCGAGGCTGTTGGGAGCGCCGCGTGACTACTTCAACAGTCAATTCGAGGACGATATGGCTGACCGGCTGGCTGATGTTCCAGAAGAGGAAATCGTTACCCCACGATCCTCTGTCGCCGGTCCAGCCATGCTGGGTCTTGGCTTCACCTTGGACGAGCCGCAACTGAAGGCGATGTTCCTGAATCTGCTTGCAGCAGCTTCCGATAAGCGCGTGCGAGATGCGGCGCACCCATCGTTTGCGGACGTCATCAAGCAACTCGACGCATCTGAGGCCGAATCGCTCGCCGCTGTGTTGAAGCTTGGCCAGCTGCCGATTATTGAGATCCGCCGGAAAGCGGCCACTTCCGCTGATACGCCAGCAGAGGGATACGGACCCCTGGCAACCCATATCCTCAATTGGGTGCGAGACGGCAAGCAGGTTGCCGCTCCGGAGCGGGCTATGTTCGTTGATAATTGGGTGCGCCTAGGTCTGGTCACCGTCACCTATGGGACATACATGACGGCCGAAGGGCAGTATTCGTGGGCAGAAACGACTCCACTGGTGGTGGCAGCGCGAGAAGAGTTCGACACCGACGACTTCAAGCGAATCGACTACGCGAAGGGCGTTTTGCAGGCGACTGAATTCGGCCGTTTGTTTGAGCGAGTGGTCATCTCATCAGAGCCGAAAGCACTACCGGCGGCACCTGATGCACCGCCGGGCGCAAACGAGGGCTGATACCCATGACCGTCGAGGTGCCCCCCTACCAGTTCTTCCTCTGGCCTGCTCTGCAGGCTGTCATCGCTCTTGGAGGTTCCGCCTCCATCGCTGAACTCGATGCCGCCGTCATCGACCGAGAGAACTTCTCGCCCGAAGTCCAGAGTGTGCTTCACGGCGACGGCCCGATGACCGAGGTGCAATACCGACTTGCATGGGCGCGGACGTACCTCAAGGGCATGGGTCTGCTGACGAACAGCCAGCGCGGGGTCTGGTCGGTCACCGAGAACGGGCAGACGGTGACCGAGGAGGAAATCCCAAAGCTGCGGTCCGAATACCTCGCGTCCTTCCGCAAGTCGGGTCCGAAGAAGAAGAAGAAGGGTTCCCAATCCCTCCTAGACAACGGGATTGACCAGGCCGAGGCCGAGGCCGAGGAAGCTTGGAAGGATGAGCTTCTCGACACCCTGATCGGTATGTCACCGCAAGCATTCGAACGCTTGGCCCAGCGGCTCCTCAGAGAAGCTGGCGTCCAGAGTCCAGTTGTTACGGGCCGAAGTGGCGACGGCGGAATTGATGGCCGTGGCGACTATCGGATGGAACTTCTCACCTTCCCGGTTTTCTTTCAGTGCAAGCGGTACAAGGGAAGTGTCGGAGCGTCTGCGGTTAGGGACTTCCGAGGGGCGATGGCCGGTCGGGGCGAGAAGGGTCTTCTGATCACGACCGGAACGTTCACCAGCGATGCCAATGCGGAGTCTCGCCGCGATGGCGCACCACCGGTCGACCTCATCGACGGCGACCGGCTGTGCGAGCTACTCAAGAAGTATGAGATCGGAGTGACTACCACGCCGAGAACCGTTGAGGATGTGGCGATCCAAACCGAATACTTCAAATCGCTTGAGCCGAAGTGATTCCGACGCGCTGCCACGCAAGCAGGTTTACAAGATCACCTACTCCAACGGGAAAATTTACGTCGGCATGGATCTGACCGGCGCAATTTCCTGCTTCGGTAGCCCAGCGGCAAAGACCGGATCGCCGCAGACCTCGCAGAGCATCGGCTAGACCTAACCGTCCGCAAGGAGATCCTCTGGGGGTCGGAGACAGCCACCGATTCGGAGGTCCGCGCGATGGAGCGCCACTTCATCCGCGAGCCGAACGCGAACAACCCGGCTGTCGGCTACAACCTCACACCAAGGTGGTCTGAGTCGGAAGGTAGGAGGGACACTGAGTCACATGGCGCACACGAAATTGAAGACCCAGCAGGTCCGCGATGCCGGTCAATACTTCGTTGCCGCCGAGATCAGCCGCCGTGGAGGCTATGCTGTGGTGACTCCCGGCAATAGGCAAGGGATCGATATCCTCGCCAACGATGTTGAGCACAAACGGTTTATCGGCATCCAAGTCAAAACCAAGAACCACCAGAGCCGCTGGTAGTGAGCACCCGTGACGGGCAGCCACGCGAAAAGCCTGTAGATGAAACAACGTTCTGGGTGATGGTCGATCTGAGCGCAGAACCACCTGAGTACTACGTCGTACCTGCCTGGTCGCTGCAGAACACCATCTATACCGATTTTCAGAAGTACCTCGCCAAGCATGGGGGGCAGCGGCCACGAAATCCGGACAGCACCGATTGGTCAATCCACGTTGAAGATGTGGCCAAATGGAAAGGCCAATGAGAAGTTCTGAGCATCTTTCCGAGTAGCGATGGACTGGAAACGGGTTGAGAGAGTGACTACTTTTGCTGCCCTTTTCGAGCACTTGGACCCCGACGACAACATTCGGGGCAAGCAGTTCAAACGCATCTGCAAGTGGTACTTGGAGCACAACCCGTTCTATGCGAGTCAGCTTGCCCGCGTGTGGCTGTGGAAGGACTGGCCTGGCCGGTCGTACCCGAAGAAGGAAGCCGGTATCGACCTCGTCGCTCAGCACCGCGACGGAACGTTGTGGGCGATTCAGGCTAAGGCTTACGGCCCGGCTTATTGGGTCACCAAAGGCGATGTCGATACCTTCCTATCGGGTCGAACCGTTCACAGTTCTCGTACCGTCTGCTGATCGCGACGAGTGACCACATTGGTCCCACAGCCCGAAACACGATGAGTGCCCAGGCAATTCCAGTAGGACATTTGGGCCGCGCCGATCTTGATGCTGTCGAGATCGACTGGCCTGCTTCACCTTCTGATCTGCGTGCGCGTCGGCTGCCGCCGAAGGAGCCAAAAGGCCGCTGGGCTTACCAGGGTGAAGCGATGAACAAGGTGGTGAACGGCTTTCAGCACGCCGACCGTGGGAAACTGATCATGGCTTGCGGGACCGGCAAGACCCTGGTCGCATTGTTCATTCGCGAAAAGTTGGCTGCTCAACGCACGCTCGTGTTAATGCCTTCGCTGCAACTCATGAAGCAAACGATTAGCGAATGGACGCGAAACAAAACGGAGAACTTCGACTTTCTTCCGGTGTGCTCGGACGAGACAGTCTCCAAGGACGACGAAGACATGCCGGTGTCGAGCACGAGTGATCTGGGCTTCCCGGTCACGACCGACCCTCAGGAGATCGCGACATTCTTGCGTCGGCGTTCTGGCCCACGTGTCGTGTTCGCCACCTACCAGTCGTCGCCGGAGATTGCCAAGGCATTCAAGCTGAGACGCATCCCAGTTTTCGATCTGGCTATCGCTGACGGAGCTCACCGCTGCGCCGCCGCCGATTCGTCGGAGTTCGCCACCATCCTGGACAACAAGAACATCAAGGCTCATCGTCGGTTGTTCATGACCGCTACTCCGCGCATCTACTCCACTCGTGCCATGAAGACAGCTAAGGACGCTGGCTTTGAGTTCGCTTCGATCGACGACGAGGAAAATTCGGAAGCTGTTCCATCGCCTCACTTTTCGGGAGGCGATTGAGCGTGACCTGCTCACCGACTACCAAGTCGCCATCATCGGCGTCGATAACGCCACCTATCGCGATTGGGCCGAAAATGGTTGGTTTATCAGCATTGACGGCAAGGAAGTGACCGACGCTCGCGTGGTGGCTGGACAAATCGGCCTCGCCAAGGCGATGCGTCGCTACAACTTGCGCCGCGTCATCACCTTCCACAGACTTCGCAAGCGTGCCAAGGATTTCGCCGCTTCGCTGCCGGAAGTGATCGACTGGATGCCCGCAGGTCAGCGACCAGACTATTCGTGGACCGCCTATGTTGACGGCACGATGCCAGCCGATGATCGTCAGCGTCGGCTGCGAAGTCTTAGCGAGGTTGGTGAGGGTGAGCGCGGACTGATTTCCAATGCACGTTGCCTGACCGAAGGAATTGACGTGCCCACTTTAGACGGCGTGGCCTTCATCGACCCAAAACGATCAGAAATCGACATTGCCCAGGCTGTCGGTCGCGCCATCCGGCTTGCCCACGGCAAGGCCACCGGCACCATCGTCATCCCTGTCTTCATCGACACCGATGAGCCGAATCCCGATGCGGTCCTTGATAACTCGGCATTCAAGCCAGTTTGGGACGTTCTGCTGGCACTGCGCGCACACGATGAAGTGCTGGCCCAACAACTAGATGACGTGCGCCGTATGCTCGGACGGCTATGGGGTGGCAGCCGTGGCACGGTGCGACTGCCACCCAAGATTCATGTTGACATCCCCAATGTATGCGCCGTCGATTTCGCCCGCGCGTTCGATGTGCGCCTCGTCGAGCAGACCACCGCCTCGTGGGAGTTCTGGTTCGGGATGCTGGAACGGTTCGTCGAATACCACAGTCACGCCCGCGTCCCGACGTCCTACGTGGTCGATGGCTACAAGCTCGGTCAGTGGGTCAATAACCAGCGCGCCCTCCACTCTAGGGGCGTTCTTGCCGCTGACCGCGAACACCGGCTTGAAGCCTTGCCAGGCTGGGCATGGGTCGCCGTGGCAGCCCAGTGGGAGGACGGCTTTAGCCAACTCCTGCGTTACGTCGAACGCCACGGTGACACGCTCGTCCCGGTGTACTACACGGTCGATGGCTACAAGCTCGGTCAGTGGGTCGCCGTCCAACGTAGCCGCCACGACAGAGGCACCCTTGAGGCCGATCAGGAACGCCGACTCCAGCATCTGCCCGGGTGGACATGGACCCCACGCGCCAACCTGTGGAAGGAGGGCTTCAGCCAACTCGTGCGTTACGTCGAACACCACGGTCACGCCCGCGTCCCTCATTCGTACACGATCGATGGCTACAAGCTCGGTCAGTGGTCACCGTGCAACGTCATAGCCACTCCAAAGGCACCCTTGACGCCGACCGCGAACACCGACTCCAGAACTGCCCGGTTGGACATGGGACGCCGTTGCAGCACAGTGGGAAGACGGCCTCAGTCAACTCCTGCGTTACGTCGAATGCCACGGCGACGCCCGCGTGCCGACGACCTACAGCATCGATGGCTACCGACTGGGTGCTTGGGTCCACAAGCAACGCACCACGCACTTTGAAGGCGACCTTGACGCCGATCGCGAACGCCGACTCGAGGAACTACCAGGCTGGACATGGCACCCCCAAGCAGCCCAGTGGGAAGAGCGTTTCCGCCAACTCTTGGACTACGTCGAACGCCACGGTGATGCCCGCGTCCCGAGGTCCTACTCAGTAGATGGCTACAAGCTCGGCCACTGGGTCGGCACTCAACGTAGCTTCCAGTCAAGAGGCACCCTTGACGCCGACCGCCAACAGCGACTCCAGGACCTGCCCGGTTGGACATGGAAGGCACGCGCCAACCTGTGGGAGGAAGGTTTCTGCCGACTGCTGGACTACGTGAAAAGCCACGGTGACGCCCGCGTCCCGCAGTCCTACACGGTGGACGGCTACCAACTCGGTGCATGGGTCCGTAGGCAACGCGACACGCACTTTACAGGCGGCCTTGACGCCTACCGCCAACGCCTACTCCAGAAGCTGCGCGGCTGGACGTGGACCCCCACGCCGACTGGTGGGAGGAGTTCCGCCGACTCGTGCACTACATCGAACGCAACGGCCATGCCCGTGTCCCGCAGTCGTACACGGTCGATGGGTATGGGCTAGGTGTGTGGGTCTCCAACCAACGCTCCGGCCATGACAGGGGCACTCTTGACGCCGACCGCCAACGCCGACTCCAGAAGCTGCGCGGCTGGACATGGGACCCCCACGCCGACGAGTGGGAGGAGGTTCCGCCAACTCTTGCGCTACGTCACACGTCAGGGTGACGCCCGAGTGCCGCACTCGTATATGGTCGATGACTACCGGCTCGTGCGTGGGTTATCCAACAACGCGTCAATCATGCCAAGGGCACTCTTGACGCCGACCGCCAACGCCGACTTCAAGACCTGCCCGGCTGGACGTGGGACAGCCGTGCCGACAGGTGTGAGGAGGGTTCCGCCAACTTTTGCGCTACGTCAAACGTCACGGTGACGCCCGAGTGCCGTACTTGTACGCGGTCGATGGCTACAGCTCGGTGCGTGGGTCGGAAAGCAACGCGCCAAGCACTGGAAGGCCACCCTTGAAGCGGATCGCGAACATCGGCTCCAGGACCTGCCCGGCTGGACATGGAAGGCAACGTCGAGCTAGGCCAGTGCATCGCCCGCGTGAAGGGATGAATCGCCCAACTTGTGCGCGGCCCATTTATCGTTGATGCCGTTGTGCATGGCCGAGAGTTCGGCCAAACCATTGAACTGAGGCACCGGCAAGGTGAATGAAAGGAAATACGGGTGTCATGGCAAAACCCCCGTGCGGAATCTGTCAACCTGTTTGAGGCACCGGTCAGCAGAATTATCTGAGTAGCCTCCTCGGTGTTGTCGGGCCGGTTGATCCATGTTTCGGTTGTGAACTCGGGTGGCCGGGGTGGCTTGCGGACGAAGCGTTCCGGGTGGGCGGCGTAGGCGGCATCGAGTACGCCGGCGCGCTTCTCGCGGGTGATTTCGGCGGTGCCGTAGTGAATGTCGGCGGGCGTGTGAAGTGCCAGCCCGGTGTGGCGATGTTGCTCGTTGTACCAAGGGAAGAAGTGTTGGCAGTGCACGCGTGCCGCCTCGATCGAGGTGAACCGGCCGGGGAAGTCGGGCCGGTACTTCAGTGTCTTGAACTGCGCCTCGCTGTTATCCGGAATTCCGGATAACAGCGACTATGCAGGTGGCGTCCGGAGTCCGGTGTAAATCGGTGAGCGGAGATTCCGGCTTCAGTGGGTGATGTTACGCGGTGGCGCTGACGGTTTCGGTGGTGCTGTTAGCGACCTCGGGGGTGTGACGGGGTCGCAGTTGCTGGGGTGGTTGCAGCAGGCTGCGGCGCAGGTCTTGGAGGTGGCGTAGCCCGGCGGGGGTCATGGCGAGTCCGCGCCAGCCGCGGGAGGCGCGGTCGAGCACGGCCCAGGCGATGCTGATGCAGCTGGTCTCCCCGGGGAAACGGCCGATAACCTTTGCGCGGCGACGGGTTTCGCCGAAGGTGCGTTCGATGAAGTTCGAGTGCCGGATGCGGTGATGATGTTCGGCCGGGAACCGCAGATAGGCGGTCAGGCCCGCGGAATCGGTCTCCAGGATCTTCATCGCTGCCGGGTAGGTGGCGGCGTAGCGGGCGGCGAACGCGCTCAGCCGCGCGTCGATGAGTTCAACCATCCGCGGGCCAGGCTCGGTGTTGGCGTCGTCGGTGTCAAAGGCGGCCCAGTAGCCGTCGCGGATCTCGGCTTGCATGCCGGCGGGGATCTTGGCCAGCACGTTGCGCAGCCGATGTATGAGGCAGCGTTGTCTGAGCGCGGCCGGGAAGACCTGCTCGATCGCGGCGATCAGGCCGCGGGCGCCATCGGAGACGACCAGCAGCGGACACGCCAGCCCCCGCTCGGTGAGATCGGTCAAGAAATCGGCCCAGGCATCAGTGGACTCGCCCGAGCCGGGGGCCAGGCCCACGAAGACGGGCTTGCCGTCGGTGGTCACGCCCCAGCGGCCAGGACCGGTTCGGCCGGCGAGCCGGGATGCATCCGGAAAAACGAGGCATCCAGGAACAGGTAGTCCAGCACGACCTCGTCGAGGCGGCGCTTGGCCCAGGTGTCGTACTCGGTCTTGATCGCTTGGCAGACTTGCGACACCGTTGATTTCGAGATCGCGGCCTGATCACCGAGCGCGTCGGCGAGGGTGGCCTCGACATCGCGCACCGACAGCCCGCGCACAAACGACGCGATCACCAGCGATTCCAGCGCGTTGGTCTTGGTGACGTGCTTGCCGAACAGACGCGAGGCAAACGTGGTGGTGGTGGCGCGCAGCTTGGGCCGCTCCAAGGTGACCGGCCCGGCGGTGGTCTTGACCGACACCGGCCGATAGCCATTGCGCGCCCCGGGTTGAGCATCCGGCGTCACGGCGGCGCGTTGATAGCGCTCCCGGCCGAGGAACTCGGTCACCTCAGCCTCCAGCGCGGCCTGCATCAGCAACTGCGCACCGAGCCGGGCCACCTCCTCCAGGATCTCGGACAACTCACGATCCGAGGCGAACAGCTCGTCGATCTTGGCGCGAACACGGTCAGTCGGGGATACTCGTGCAGGCACGGGCGTGGGTCCTTTCTTCGATAACTTGGCGGTTCTCGAAGCAGAACCTACGCCCGGCCCCATTTACACCGAATTCAGGACACGACCGACTATCCGAGGGCGTGGTTATGCCGAGTGCGGATCGGGGTGCCCGGGTTCGTGCTGGCCGGAGTGCTGCGGTCGCCTGAACCGTTCGGGATAATCGTGTGACGGGTTGACGCTTTCTCTGTACGAATTCATCGATAGAGGAGGCGGCATGAACCGGCGCGCCAGAGGTCTCGGCGGTCCATTGACGGTGCACGAGTCCGGATTCCGGGCAGAGCTCGAACGGCGCGGCTACGGGCCAGATGCCGTCCAGTGGCAGGTCCGTCGGCTGAGGGCGTTGAACCGCTGGCTGGGTGAGCACCGCCTGGGCGTCCGCGACGTGGATGCCGACTGCATCGGCGACCTGGTTTTGGCTCGTCAGCGGGCCGGCCGCTCGACCCTGGTGTCGGCAGCGAATTTCTCGCTTCTCCTGGCGTATCTCCGCGAGATCGGGGTGGTACCGCCCGAGGTTCCGCGGACCGATCCGGCGGGTGAGATTCTGGGGCGATATCGAGACTTCCTGACCCTCGAACGCGGGCTCGCTGAAAGCTCGATTGGCAGTTATCTGGCTGTGGCCGAACACTTCTGCCGTGATGTGCTGAACCGTCACGCTGATCCGGCCCAGCTGTCGGCGGCGGAAGTCACCGAATACATGGTGGCGGTGTGTGGACGTTCCAGCATCGGCTGGTCGAAGAAAACCGTGACCGCGTTGGCGTCGTTGCTGCGGTTCCTGCATGTGTCAGGCACGATTCCCACCAACTTGGCCGCGGCGTTGCCTAAAGTGGCTGGGCACCGGCCCAGTCTGGCGCCCGCGGTCAGCGAGGACGAATTCCGGCGGATGCTGGCCGCCTGCGACCGTAGTTCTGATGTCGGGCTGCGTGACTACGCGATCCTGACGGCGTTGTGGCGGCTGGGCCTGCGTCGCGGCGAGGTGGCCAACCTGACCGTCGATGACATCGATTGGCGCCGTGGCGAAATCACGATCCACGGCAAGGGCAACCGCCACGAACTCGTGCCGCTCCCTGGTGACGTCGGCGAAACCATCGCCGTCTATCTTCGTGATGGTTACCGCCGGGTTCCGCCTGGATGCCGGGCGCTGTTCGTGAAGGTCAGAGCCGCGGAAGGCGCTCTGACCGGCATCGCGGTGGGTGACGTGACGACCCGTGTCTCCCGTCGCGCCGGGCTGCCGGCCATCAGCGCTCACCGGTTCCGGCGCGGCACCGCGACCCAGCTTGTGCTCCACGGTGCGCCGTGGAGCGAGATCGCGCAGCTTATGCGGCATCGAACGTTGGCGGTAACGCGGTCATACACGACCATCGATGCGGGGCTGACCGCCGAGTTGGCGCGACCCTGGCCCGGTGCGCGATGACCGACCTGCGAGCTGCCGCCGCCACATACCTCGCCCTGCGCCGCGGCTTGGGCTTCAAACTCGTCGACGCCGGATGGCTGTTACCCGGCTTCCTCGACTACCTGGACCACCACGGCGCCGACCATGTGACCACCGAGCTGGCCCTGGTCTGGGCGAAACTACCCGCGAACACCGATCCCGTCTGGTGGCGTCAACGTCTGAACATCGTGCGCGGGTTCGCCGAATACCTGCACACCATCGACCCCGCGACCGAGGTTCCGCCCCACGACCTGCTACCGGCTCGACAGCACAGGGTCGCGCCCTACATCTATTCCGACGCCGACGTCGCCGCGTTGATGGCTGTCGCACGCACTCTGAAACCAGCCCTACGCGCGGCGACCTACGAGACGTTCATCGGGCTGTTGAGTGTGACCGGCCTGAGGCTGGGTGAAGCACTCGCTCTCGACCGCTCCGACCTCGACCGCAAACGACTACTGCTGTGCGTCCGACATGCCAAACGCGGCAGCCGGACAGTGCCTCTGCACGAATCAACGATCCAGGCCCTGGACCGCTATTTCGCCATGGTCGACCGGTCTAGGTTCCCGAAACCGTTGTCGCCGTCGATGTTCGTGTCGATCTGGGGCACCCGGATGAACAAGGACTCGATGCACGCAACGTTCCCCGGTCTGATCGATCGGGCTGGGCTGACCGGACGTGGACAACGGGCCCGGCCCCGCATCCATGATCTGCGGCATTCCTATGCCGTCCGTCAGCTATGCGACTGGCATCAGCACGGCGCCGATGTCGATTCCAAGATCCCGTTGCTGTCGGCTGTTCTTGGCCACAGTGATCCGGCCTGCACCTATTGGTATCTCGAGGCGTCACCCGAACTCTTTGCCATCGTCGGCCGGCGGCTCGAACGATTCCTCGGAGAACTCTCATGAGCGCCGTCGTCCCCACACTGCAGAAGTTCTTCACCGACCGGCTCGCGACCCAGCGTTACGCCAGCCCCGCTACCATTGCTGCTTACCGAGACGCGTTCCGGCTGCTGCTGGTGTTCGTCGCCGACCGCAAGAAGATCACCCCGGCCGATCTGGACTTCACCGATCTCGACGCCTCGACCATCGCAGCGTTCCTCACCTACCTGGAAACCGAGCGGCACAACAGCATTCGCAGCCGAAACGCCCGCCTCGCGGCGATCCACTCGATGTTCCGGTTCGCCGCGCTTGAACATCCCGAACACGCCGAAGTGATCGCGCGGGTGCTGGCGATATCGCAGAAACGATTCGAACGAGCTATCGTCTCCTTCCTCACCAAAGACGAGGTTCAGGCGCTGCTGGCCGCCCCCGACCGCGACGTCTGGCTCGGACGCCGAGACCACGCCCTGTTGACCTTGGCAATCCAAACCGGTTTACGCGTCAGCGAACTAACCGGACTGCGACGCGGTGACCTGGCGCTATCGACCGGCCCGCATGTGCGCTGTCACGGCAAAGGCCGCAAGCAACGAGCCACCCCGCTGACTACCAGCACCGTCACCGTCTTGCGCGAATGGTCGGCCGAGCACCCGGGCGAACCCAACTCACCATTGTTCCCCAGCCGCAACGGGACACCGCTAAGTACCGACACGGTCGGCTGGCTCATCACGAAATACGCGACCGCGGCGGCGGCACGATGTCCATCGCTGACCGGCAAACGAGTCACCCCCCACACCCTGCGGCACACCTCGGCCATGTTTTTGCGCGAAGCGGGCGTGGACATCTCGGTGATCGCGCTCTGGCTCGGCCACGAAAGCATCGCCTCAACGCAGATTTACATGCACGCCGACCTCGCCGTCAAACGGCGTGCACTCGATCGCACGACGCAAACTGAGGCGACCACCAGGCGTTACCGGCCACCGGACACCCTGCTCGCCTACCTGGAAAGCCTCTGATTATCCCGAACGGTTCAGGCGACCGCAGCACTCCGGCCAGCACGAACCCGGGCACCCCGATCCGCACTCGGCATAACCACGCCCTCGGCATAGTCGCTGAACGGGTTGTCGTTGGAGACGTGCGGTCGCGAATGCGACTGGGTGATGCCGAGATCGGCGAGCAGGAATGCCACCGGTTTGGAGGTCATCGATGAGCCACGGTCAGCGTGGATGGTCAACTGGTCACGGCCAATTGCCTGCTTGGCGCAGCTCTGGCGGATCAGCAC
Organism: uncultured Actinomycetota bacterium; assembly: GCA_963800315.1. GTDB lineage: Bacteria > Actinomycetota > Actinomycetes > Mycobacteriales > Mycobacteriaceae > Mycobacterium. The sequence continues at coordinate 659,191 of CAWDAS010000009.1, read as the reverse complement.
CTGGGCCAGCGCGGCGGATTCACGGCTGGCGACCATCCAGCCGACGACGTAGCGGGAATAGATGTCCAAGATCACGTAGAGGTAGTAGTAGGTCCATTTCGCTGGGCCGAGCAATTTCGTTATGTCCCACGACCACACCTGATTTGGGCCGTTGGCGACGAGTTCGGGTTTCACCTTCGCGGGATGGGTGGCTTGGGCGCGGCGCTCACGCACCTCGCCCGCTTGGCGCAGCAGCCGATAGAAGGTCGACTGCGAGCCGAGGTAGACACCTTCGTCGAGCAGCGTGGCCCACACCTCGGCCGGGGACATGTCGACGAACCGGTCGCTGTGCAGCACGTCGAGGATCGCCTGCTGCTCCTGGGCGCTCAGGGCACGCGGTTGCGGCCGTTCGCGGTGCGGGATCGGCGTCGGCCGCTCAGGTGCCGGGCTGACGCGGTGCCGCCGGTAGTAGCCGGCCTGCGACACGCCTACGGCCAGGCACGCATCCCGCACGCCGCTGCACCCGGCAAGTTCGGGGCGTGGCTGCCGCAACGAGTTTCGCGTGTTCGGCGTACAGCTCCTCGTCGCGGCAACACGATCCGCTGCCCGGGGGAGGCCAGCCGCTTGGTGTGATACAGCGCCAGGGCCTTGCCCTTGTCGAAGATCGCCAAATAGTGGCGGGCGTGGCGGGCCAGGCGGATCACGTCGCTCATCGGCAGCAGGGTGCCGCCTCCAGCGAGGCCGCGTCCGGCGGCGGCTTCCAATTCGGCCAGGGTGGTGGTGACGATAATGGAGGCCGGTAGCCCGTTGTGGTTGCCGAGCTCGCCGGAGGCCAACACGGCGCGCGCCGCGGCCAGCAGGGCGTCGTGGTGGCGTTGGCCGGCTCGAGCGGGCATCACGGTCGATCGCTTCCTGCGAGGGCGCGCCGTCCACACAGGGGGTGTCGTCGAGCGGGTTGCACATGCCCGGCGCGGCCAGTTTGGCCCACACGGCCTCCAGGGTGGCGCGGGCTTCGGGGGTCAGCCAGCCACGCAGCTCCGACATCCCGTCGGAACATTGATTGCCCAGGGTCACACCGCGCCGGCGCGCGCGATCCTCGTCGCGGTAGATGCCGTCGGGGTTGAGGCAATCGGCCAGCGTGGCGGCCAGCTCGGCGTGGGGGTACCGCCCGCTTGCGGGGGATTGTTCGGGGCGAAACCGGGTGCCTTCTTCGGCCAGTTTGGCTTCGGCCTGCTCCCGGGTGGCCTGGTCGACCCAGCCCGGCAGCTGGTGGTAGAACGTGCGGATCGCGGCCACCTGCCCGGGCCCCAGGGTGCCCTGACGCTGCGCGGCGGCGGTAGCCGCCAGCACCGGCGCCAACGGTTCGCCGGTCAGTCCGCGCCGCGGGCCGAGGTCGGCGGCTTCGCGGATGCGCCGGGCGGCCTCGGCGCGGCCGATCAGCGTCCACTCGGCGATCGCATGGGACAGCTTGCCGCCCAGCTCTTCTGGGGTGGCTTGGCGGGCCACCGCATTGATCAGCCGGTGTTCGGGGGCCGGTATGCGGCGGCGCAGCTTTTCCCAGCGTTCCAACATCGCTAGCTGCTCGGGGGTGGTGAGCGATTCGCAGTCATGGCGCGGCGGCCTTGTCGAACGCGGCCTGCAGCGCGTCGAAGTCCGCTGTCAACGCATCGCGGTCAACACTCACACCCCGAAGCTATCGGAGGGCACCGACAAAAATCCGTGCCCAGAAAGCCCAGAAAGCACTGAAACCAAAGTTACGCACGTGATTTAGCTAGAAGTTGAGCCCGGAGAACATGACCCGATTCGGGTCGTACTTCTGGCGGACGGTCGTCAGCCGCGACAGGTTTGAGCCATAGTAGCGCGCCGGCGCGGTGTTGGCCTCGAGGTAGTTGACGTATCCGCCCACCGAAAACTGGTGTATTGCTTGGTGCGCGGAGCTTATCCACTTGTTGGCGGCGGCGACCCCGTTGCTTGCGGGCTCGACGTACCACTGCAATACGGCCGACTGGGTGCGCCACGGGAACGCGGTGTCCGCCGGGGACACGTCGGCGACCGCGCCGCCCAGGGGGTCCACGAGCGCCGACGCCGTCCCCGCTCCCGCGGCCGGCCACTGTCCGATCGCGGTGGCAATGGCATGGGCCGCGTCCGAAGTCATGGGGCCGACGACATCGGATCCGGCCACGAACGCGCGGGGCGCACTTGTCGAGCTGCCACCGGCCAGATACATCACCAGGTCCATATGGCTGAGCGTCTTGTTCTGTACTGCGTTGGGCGCCAAACCAATCGCAGATTTGATCGCGCCGGCCACGCCCGAGCCGGTGCCGGCGGGACAGGTCGCCAACAGATGGCAATTGGCCTGGGAGGAACCGACCGAAAGATCGACCATTCCCCAGGTGTTCCGGTCGACTCCCGCCAGCCAGGACTGCCAGCCGGTGAGCACCTGCACCGCCGATGACGGCGGGAACTCGAGCCGGACGAGATCGCGGTCCCCGGTGGCGAAGGTCGAGAAGGTCATTGACGTCGTCACGCCGAAATTGCCTCCGCCGCCACCCTTAAGCGCCCAGAACAAATCCGGATTGTCATTGGCGGAGGCGGTGACCACATCGCCGCTTGGCAGCACAACGGTGGCCGACTGCAGCGCATCACAGGTCAGGCCCGCGTGCCGGGCATCGGCCCCTATCCCGCCACCGAGCGCCAGTCCGCCGACACCGACGGTCGGGCAGGTGCCCACCGGGACCGCGCGCCCAGCGGAGGCGCAGGCCTGTTGGACCGCATACAGATTGGTTGCCGGGGTGACCGTGACGTTGCCGCTGCCGCCAACGAAGTTGGCGCCCCCGGGAAGACCACGCAGGTCGAGCACCATCGTGCCGTTGGCGCTGGAGGCACCGACATACGAGTGCCCACCGCCACGCGGAGAAACCTTGAGGTTGTTGGCCGTTGCGAACGCAAGCGCCTTCTGCACGTCCGCCTGCGAGGACACCGCAATGACGGCGGTGGGGTTGGTGCTGTTATAGAAGGAATTGAAGACTTGCTTGCCCGTGGAGAACTGAACACCGTTGCCCGGCAACAAAACCCGGCCGCCGATGGAGGAGGCCAGGCCGCCCCAGCCGCTCCCCGGGTCGGCCGCCGCCCGGGCGGTTCCGAAAACCGCTCCGGTCGCCAACATCGAAACGGCGCCGCGAAGAAACGCCTGGCGCGAGACGCCCTTCTGCATGGAAAGGTCCGGCGGACGGCTGTGATTCGTCGTCATGAGCCGGATTCTGGACCATTTGGCAGCCGAAATTCCGGTGTCCTCGCCCGTGTCGGATCACAGTGTGGCGTCGATCCGCCGGACCGCTGCCCGATGGCCGGGTCGCGTTGCGCGGCCTAATAATCGACGCGCCGGCCATCCCGCCCTTACGAAACGCTTATTGTGCGAACCTTTATCCCGCCGTGTCGCAAACGTGACCGTGATAGCTCAGAGTTCCTAGGGTGATTCGAGTGCGCCAACGTGCACTCCCGAGAACGGAGGCTGGCGTGATGGCATTGTTGACGCGGCGCGGGATCTGGTTGTTTCGTCACCAGCCCATGACCATCCGGTTGCTGGCCGCGGCCGCCGGCCTGCTCACCGTGGCCGCGGCGTTCGCGGCGCCGGCCGATGCGGACAACGTCGACGACAGCTTCATCGACGCGCTGAACCACGCGGGGGTCGACTTCGGCGAACCCGGCAACGCGATGGCCGTGGGTCAATCCGTTTGCCCGATGCTGGCCCAGCCGGGCGGCAACTTCGCCGCGGCCGCTTCCAGCGTCGCCAACAAGGGCATGTCCCCGCAGATGGCCAGCATGTTCACCACCATCGCGATACAGATGTACTGCCCCGAGGCGATGGCGAACATCGCCAGCGGCAACCTGTCCGGCGCCGTCCCGCAATTGCCGGGGATGCCCGGGATGCCCGGCCAAATCCCGGGGATGCCGGGCCAGATCCCAGGAATGCCCGGCCAGATTCCGGGAATGGCGGGGCAAATCCCGGGATTCTAACCGGTGCCCAGCGGATCGATGGTCGACGCGATGTAGACCATCGCCGCACTGACCACCGCGGTGGTCACGAAGTCGATTCCCTTGCTGCGCACCGCCAAAAGCCCGGCGCGCTCGTCGGACAGCACCAAGCGCAATATCGCCGCCACGCCGACACCAATACCGATCAGGAGCGAACCACGGCGCCAGAAGTTGGCGCCCGCCAGCGCGAACGCCGTGACGAAGATCAGGCCCACCATCACAATCGGCCACTGGACCCGGATCATGGCCGGCGCGCTCATTCCCGCTCGGCCAGTTCGACGACGTTGGTCAGCAGGAAGGCGCGGGTCAGCGGTCCGACACCGCCGGGATTCGGCGACACGTAGCCGGCCACCTCCCACACGTCCGGGTGCACGTCTCCGACCAACCCGTCCTCGGTGCGGCTGACACCGACGTCGACGACCGCGGCGCCCGGACGCACCATGTCGGCGGTCAGCATGCGCGGTACCCCGACGGCGGCCACGATGATGTCCGCCTGCCTGGTCAACGCGGGCAGATCGCGAGTTCCGGTGTGGCACAAGGTCACCGTGGCGTTCTCGGAGCGGCGGGTCAGCAGCAGCCCCAACGGGCGGCCGACCGTCACGCCCCGGCCCATGATGACCACGTGCGCCCCGGCGATCTCGACGTCGTAGCGCCGCAGCAGGTGCACGATGCCGCGCGCGGTGCACGGCAACGGGGCCGGAGTGCTCAGCACCAGCCGGCCCAGGTTGGTCGGGTGCAGGCCGTCGGCGTCCTTGTCGGCGTCGACCCGCTCCAGCGCCGCGTTCTCATCCAGGTGCTTGGGCAGCGGCAGCTGCACGATATAGCCGGTGCAGTCGGGGTTCGCGTTCAGCTCGTCGATGGTCTCGTGGAGCGTGGCGGTGCTGATATCGGCGGGCAGATCGCGACGGATCGACGTGATGCCGACTTTGGCGCAATCCGCGTGCTTACCCCGAACGTAGGCCTGCGAGCCGGGGTCGTCACCAACCAGGATGGTGCCCAACCCCGGCGTGCGACCCGATGCGGTCAGCGCGGCCACCCGTTGCTTCAGGTCGACGAAGATCTCGTCGCGGGTGGCCTTGCCGTCCAGTGTGATTGCGCCCACGCCAGACAGTCTGGCACGCTCCCGATATGTCTACCCCTCCGGACGTGTTGGCACCGGCCAAGCTGGGCCCGATCACGCTGCGTAACCGCACCATCAAAGCCGCGACCTTCGAGGCGCGCACACCCGGCGCGCTGGTGAGCGATGACCTGATCGAGTACCACCGCCGGCCGGCCGCCGGCGGCGTCGGCATGACGACCGTCGCCTATTGCGCCGTCTCCCCCGGCGGCCGCACCGACGGCACCGGACTCTGGATGCGCCCGGAGGCGGTGCCCGGGTTGCGGCGGCTCACCGACGCCATCCACGCCGAGGGCGCGGCGGTGAGCGCGCAGATCGGTCACGCCGGCCCGGTGGCCAACGCCAAGTCGAACAAGGCCACGGCGCTGGCGCCGGTGCGGTTCTTCAATCCGATCGGAATGCGGTTCGCCAGGAAGGCGACCCGCGAGGACATCCAGGACGTGATTGCCGCGCACGCCAACGCGGCCCGGCTGGCCATCGAGGCCGGTTTCGACGCCGTCGAAATCCATCTGGGCCACAACTATCTGGCCAGCGCGTTCCTGTCTCCGCTGATCAACCGGCGCAACGACGAGTTCGGCGGATCGCTGGAAAACCGGGCCAAGCTCGCCCGCGGGATGGTGATGGCGGTTCGTCGCGCCGTGGACAAGGAGGGCGCGCCGATCGCGGTCACCGCCAAGCTCAACATGGCCGACGGTGTGCGCGGCGGCATCGGCACCGAGGAGTCGCTGACCACCGCCAAATGGCTGCAGGACGACGGCGGGCTGGACGCGATCGAGCTGACGGCGGGCAGCTCGCTGGTGAACCCGATGTATTTGTTCCGCGGCGACGCGCCGCTCAAGGAGTTCGCCGGCGCGTTCAAGCCGCCGCTGAGCTGGGGCATGCGCATGACGGGCACGAAGTTCCTGCGCGAGTACCCCTACCGGGACGCCTACCTGTTGGGCGACGCCAAGCTGTTCCGGGCCGAGCTGGCGATGCCGCTGATCCTGCTCGGCGGCATCACCAACCGGGAAACGATGGACCTGGCGATGGCGGAGGGATTCCAGTTCGTCGCGATGGCCCGCGCGCTGCTGGCCGAGCCGGATCTGATCAACCGGATCGCGGCCGACGGCGCCGCCCACAGCGTGCGTTCGGCGTGTACGCACTGCAATCGGTGCATGCCCACGATCTACAGCCGCACCCACTGCGTGGTCACGGGGGCACCCGACGCCGCCGCGGTAGGAATAGGCTCACGAGATAGAGTTGATGCGATGAGTGCACCACCCCAACCCGTGTTGACCGTTCGCCATGCCGGGTCGGAGAGCACCTTCGCCGCAGGCCATGACGTCGTCGTCGGGCGCGATCTGCGCGCCGATATCCGCATCACACACCCGCTGATCTCGCGAGCCCACCTGTTGCTGCGCTTCGACCAGGGCAGGTGGCTGGCGATCGACAACGGTTCGCTCAACGGGACTTTCGTCAACGGCCGGCGGGTGCCGGTGGTCGACATCCACGACGGCCAGTGCCTCAACATCGGCAACCCGGACGGACCCATGCTCAGGTTCGAGGTCGGGCGCCACCAGGGGATGGCGGGGCGCCCGCCGCAAGACCGAGTCGATGGGCATCCCCGCGGCGGCGCACTCGCACGGAACGGCGTGGTCGGCGGCACCGGCAGCCGCCCCGCCCGGCCCCGGCCCCGCGCCCGGCCCGGTTCGCAGCGCGCCACCGCCGCCGCGCCCGCGGCCGGGCCCGCCCCCGCCACCGCCCTACGGCAAACGGATGCATCCCGGCGCCGGCCCGCGGCCGCCCGCCCCCCCGGCGGCCACCGCCGCCCCATTACCCACCGCACCGGCAGATGCCGGCCGGAAGTCCGTCGGCGTCCTCGCACGCCTCGCCGCCGACCCAGATGTCACCGCCCAGCGCCGCCAAGCCGCCGGAGGTGGCGAACCTGGCGACGAAGATGATGCACGCCCTGATGCCGTCGCGGTCCGGGGGGTTGCAGAAGCCGGCCGGCGCGCTGACCGTCGGCCGGGCCACCGACAACGACATCGTCATCCAGGACGTGCTGGCGTCGCGCCACCATGCGTTTCTGATCGAGTCGCCGCTGGGCACCGAAATCCGCGACGCGCACAGCGTCAACGGAACGTTCGTCAACGGTGTCCGGGTCGGGTCGGCGGTGCTGACCGAGGGCGACGTGGTCACCATCGGCAACGTCGACCTGGTGTTCACCGGCGACACCCTGGTCCGCCGCACCGAAGCCGCCACCCGCACCGGCGGCCTGGAGGTCAATTCGGTCTGCTTCAGCGTGGACAGGCAAGCAACTGCTCGACCACATTTCGCTGACCGCCCGGCCCGGGACGCTGACGGCCATCATCGGCGGGTCCGGGGCCGGCAAGACCACGCTGTCGCGGCTGATCGTCGGGTACACCAACCCCACCTCGGGAGCGGTGACGTTCGAGGGTCACGACATCCACAAGGAATACGCGTCCATGCGCAGCAGGATCGGGATGGTCCCGCAGGACGACGTCGTGCACCGCCAGCTCACCGTGAACCAGGCCCTGAACTACGCCGCCGAGCTGCGCCTGCCGCCCGACACCAGCAAAGAGGAGCGGGCCCAGGTCGTCGCCCAGGTGCTCGAAGAGCTCGACATGACCAAGCACGCCGACACCCGGGTCGACAAGCTGTCGGGCGGTCAGCGCAAACGCGCCTCGGTGGCACTCGAGCTGCTCACCCAGCCCTCGCTGCTGCTGCTCGACGAGCCGACCTCCGGCCTGGACCCGGCGCTGGACCGTCAGGTCATGCTGATGCTGCGCCAGCTCGCCGACGCGGGCCGCGTGGTGCTGGTGGTCACCCACTCGGTGTCCTACCTGGACGTCTGCGACCAGATCCTGCTGATCGCGCCTGGCGGCAAGACCGCGTTCTGCGGCCAGCCCGACCAGGTCGAGGCCGCCATGGGCACCCGCAACTGGGCCGACATCTTCGCCAAGGTGGGCGCCGATCCCGACGAGGCCAACCGCCGCTTCAAGGAGCGCAGCCAGCAGTCCTGCACGGCCGCCGTCCCCGCAGAGCCCGGCGGACCTGGGCGAGCCACCGCAGTACCGACCTGTGGCGGCAGCTCTCCACGATCGCCCGCCGTCAGGTCCGGCTCGTCATATCCGACCGGGGCTACACCATCTTCCTGGCGGTTCTGCCGTTCCTCATCGGCGGGCTGTCGCTGACGGTGAAGGGTTCCAATCCCGGCCTCGGGCCCGCCGACCCGCTCGGCCCCGCGCCCACGCAGCCGCAGTACATCATGGTGCTGCTGAACATCGGCGCCGTCTTCATGGGCACCGCGCTGACCATCCGTGACCTGATCGGTGAGCGCCCCATCTTCCGGCGGGAGCAGGCCGTCGGGCTGTCCACCACCGCCTACCTGCTGGCCAAGATCGCGGTCTTCTGCCGTCTTCGCCACCGGCCAGGCCGCGGTGGCGACGTTGATCGTGCGGTTCGGCAAGGGCGCCCCGACCGAGCCCGCGCTGTTCTTCGGCGATAGCACCCTGTCGCTGTTCGTCACCGTCGCCGCCACCTGCGTCGCGTCGGCGATCCTCGGCCTGTTGCTGTCGGCCCTGGCGCAGTCCAACGAACAGATCACGCCGATGCTGGTGGTGGCGATCATGGCGCAGCTGGTGCTCTCCGGCGGGATGATCCCGGTCTACCAGCGCTTCGGCCTCGAGCAGCTGGCCTGGCTGACACCCGGGCGCTGGGGCTACGCCGCGGGCGCGGCCTCGATCGACTTTCCGGCGCTGGTGAAGGTCAAACAGATCCCGACCAACGACCCGATTTGGCAGCACTCCAAACACATCCTGGTGTTCGACATGTTCATGCTCGCGTTGCTGTCGTTGGGCTACGCCGGCTTCGTCCGCTGGCACATCCGGCTCAAACGCTGAGGGCGCCGTCGAGCGCGGTCAGCTCGCGGCCAGCGTTTCCAGCGCGTATTCGCTCACCGCGATCAGCGCGTCGGTCGCCGACCGGCGATCCCTGGCGTCGACGGTGATCACCGGGATGTGCGCGGGCAGGGTCAGCGCCTCGCGCACCTCGGCAACGGGGTAGCGCGGCGCGCCGTCGAATTCGTTGACCGCGACCAGGAACGGCAGGTTGCGGTGCTCGAAGAAGTCGACCGCGGCGAAGCTGTCCTGCAGCCGCCGGCAGTCGACCAGGATGATCGCGCCGATGGCGCCGCGCACCAGGTCGTCCCACATGAACCAGAACCGGCGCTGGCCCGGGGTCCCGAACAGGTAGAGCACCAGGTCTTCGTCCAGCGTGAGCCGGCCGAAGTCCATCGCGACGGTGGTGGTCCGCTTGTCCGGGGTGGCCTCGAGAGCGTCGACGCCGGTCGAGGCGTCGGTGAGCACCGCTTCGGTGCGCAGCGGCATGATCTCCGACACCGCCCCGACGAAGGTGGTCTTGCCGGCACCGAACCCGCCCGCGATGACGATCTTCGTCGACGCGTGGGCGCCGGACGTCAGAGTGCTCGTAACCCACGCAGGGTCCTTCCTATGAGTTCGTGGCGCTCATCGCGGGTCGAACGCTCGGACAACGTTTTGTGCACCCGAAGGTAACCGGACAGCACCAGATCGCCGACCAGGACGCGCGTGACACCGAGCGGCAAATCCAGCCGGGCCGAGATTTCCGCGACCGACGGACTGTCAACACACAGCTGGATGATCTTGCCTCTCGTGTCGTTGGGTTGCCACTCGTGAGCCAGCCCGCACTGCAACGTCTGGATCGGCGCTTCCAGGGGAAGGTCGACGTCGGTGTCGGTCCGTCCCGCCGTCAGGGTGTATGGACGGACCAGATTCGCCTTACGCGGGGCGGGCCGGGGCTCGGGTGCGTCCATCTCGGCTCACGGGACGGTGGACCGGCGGGTGGACTGCACCACGCCGCCCACCCGTTCGACAAGGATGGCCATCTCGTAGCCGATCTGGCCGATATCGCACGACGCCGCGGCCAGCGTGGCCAGATGGGAGCCGTCGCCGACGCGCATCAACAACAGGTATCCGTGCTGCATCTCGACCACCGACTGCAGCACCTGGCCGCCCTCGAACAGCTGCGCGGCGCCGGTCGCGAGGCTGGCCAGCCCGGAGGCCACGGCGGCCAGTTGATCGGCGCGTTCCCGGGGCAGGTGCTCACTGGCGGCGATGGGCAGCCCGTCGACGGACACCAGCAACGCGTGGGACACGCCGGGGACCTCGCGGGCGAACCTGCTCACCAGCCAGTCCAGCGAGTTGTCGGGTGACGTCATTGCGCATCCGGCCCTTGATTCGATTCGCGGGCGTGCGACCGTCCGGTGCGCACGCCACCGAAATGGCTACTGAACGACGCGCGGACCGCTTCGGGGTCCCGCGCCATCGCCGCGTGCTGCGACTCGCGCCCGGACTCGGATACGCCGTTGGCCGCTTGCTCCTGCTCGACGGGCTCATCCGGCTCGGAGAAGGCGGTCCCGTTGGCCGCGCCAGGCACCAACCGGGCGCCGGGGGTGCGGACCGGCAGCCCGTGGTCGGCGGTGCGCGTCTCGACGGGCTGGTCCTCGGCCTCGGCGGCCAGCGTCCAGCCACGGTCCCACACCGACTGCCAGTCCAGGTCGGGGCTGTTCACCAGGTCGTGCGGATCGCCCAGCATCTCCGAGAGCATCCGCCGGTAGATCACGTCGTCGTCGGCCGGACCCGTCGGGGCCTTCGAGGGGGCGGGCGCGGGCTTGGCGGGCGGGGGATCCACCCGCTGGTCGGCGTCGCGCGAGCGCGCGGCGAAGAACGCCGACGTGTCCGAGGCCGCTCGAGGCGGCTGGGCCGGCGCGGGTGCTGACTCCGGCGCCGTCTTCGGCGCGCTCTCCCACCACGGGGTGGGCAGCTCCCGCCGGGGTTGCGGTTCGGCGGGCGGGGCCGGGACTTCGGTGATGCCGCTGGAACCCGGATTGCGGCGGGGCAACAGCGTGATCGGGGTTCCGGACCCTTCGCCGGCGGCCCGGGCCGCCGGCTGCGGCCCGGTGGCGCGCTGGTCGGCGTCCTCCCGGGCGTCCTGGGTAATTGCCGCGGTGGCGCGTTCGGGCCTGGGCGACGAGACCGCCCGGATGTGTCGCGGCGCCGCCGGCTCGACCGCGGCCACCGCCTCGAGCACCGTGGGCGGCAGGTAGATCTCGGCGGTGGTGCCCGAGCCCGTTTCGTTGGCGGCGGGGCCGCGCAGCCCGACCCGGATGGTGTGCCGGGCGGCGATCCGGCCGACCACGAAAAGACCCATGTGCCGGGCATTGTCAGGAGCGGGGTCGGGGCTGACCTCGCCGCTGGCCTGCAGCCGCATGTTGGCGATCCGCCGATCGGTGTCGTTCATGCCCAAGCCGGAATCGGCGATGCGCAGCACCACTCCCCCGTCGCCGCCGCGCGCGGCCGACACCCGGACGGGGGTGGTCGGCGGCGAGTAGCGCAGGGCGTTGTCGATCAATTCGGCGAACAGATGGATGGCACCGCCGGCCGCCGCGCCGATCAGCGAGCAGTCGGGCAGTTCGCCGACTTCGACGCGCCGGTAGTCCTCCACCTCGGACACCGCGGCGCTGATCACGGTCGCCAGCGGCACCGGGTCCCGCTGGTCGCGCGCGAGCTGTGCGCCGGCCAGGACCAGCAGGTTGGCGCTGTTGCGGCGCAGCCGGGCCGCCAGGTGGTCCAGCCGGAACAGGTTGTCCAGCCGTTCGGGATCCTCTTCGTTGCGCTCCAGCCGGTCGATGAGCGACAGCTGCTGGTCGACCAGCGAACGGCTGCGCCGCGACATGGTTTCGAACATGTCGTTGACCAGCAACCGCAATCGTGCCTCGTCGCCGGCCAGCAGCAGGGCCTGCGTGTGCAGCTCGTCGACGGCGTGCGCGACCTGGCCGATTTCCTCGGTGGTGTACACCGGCAGCGGCGCGGGGGTCGGCTCGGTGCCGCCGGCCTTGACCCGGGCGATCTCGTCCTCGAGGTCGGTGTGGGCCACTTTGAGCGCGCCGTCACGCAGCAGGCGCAACGGCCGCACCAGGGCACGCGCCACCAGCAACACGATGACCAGCGCGACCACCATGGCGGTCAGCACCAGGACGGTGTCGAGGATCGCGGCGTCGCGCCGATCGGTGGCCTGGGCATGCACCGACTTCGTCACCGACGAGGTGGTGTCGCTGATGACCTGTTCGGCGATCTCGTCGGTGGCCTGTATCGAGCGCAGCAGCTCGGGGTTGTCCACCAGCAGGCTGGCCGGATCGGACATGATCGCCATCCGGTTCACCAGCTGCTGCTGCAGCGTCTTGGCCTCGGGCGACCCGGCGCCGAGCACCTCGGTCATGCCGAACAGCGTCGACGGTTCGGTGCCGGCCAGCGTCATCATCGATGTCCGCAGTTGTGGCTCGGGCAGGTCGGCGCCGCGCGTCACCAGGATTTTCTGCATCGTCATCTGCCCGCGGGCCCCGACCGCCCGGCTCAAGCCTTCGGTCTGGGCGCGGATCTGCTCATCGTCGACGCGCACCGAGGCGTTGATGACGTTCTCGGCCGTCAACAGCAGCGGAGCGTAGGTGGTCACCCTGTCCCGCAAACCGATGGTGTTGGCGGTCACCTTGTCCACCAGCGCCTGGCCGTCGCCCAGCAGGGTGCTCACGCCCGATCGGACGTCGGAGGTCACGTCGGTGTCCGCCAGCCGCGTCTGCAACTCGTACTTGCGCGCCTCGTAGTTCTTCTTGGCGCCCTCGACGTCACGCCCGGACGAACTGGCCAGCAGCGCCACATCCAGGGCCGACATGTACTTGGTGATCACCGGAACCACGTCGGCGCGGGCCGCAACCAACCGCAGACCGCGGGAGTTGGCCATCGCGCCGTCGACGCGCAAGGCACCGAAGACCGTCGCCAACACCAGCGGGACCAGCACGATCGCCAGGACCTTCCACCGAACCGGCCAGTTGCTCAGCGACCAGGCCGGCGGGCGTTTGGCCGCCGCTTCGGCGGCGCGGATTCGTGCGGACCCGGACGGAACCGCCTCGGCCGGGCCGGCCGGGCGGGCGAACATGGTCATGGTGTCGCGGCCGCGCGGCCGGCCGCTGCGCTGACACTCAGCGCTGAAACAAACGAGAGGCTCATGAAACTTCCTGCTTTATTCCACCCGTCCCGCGCAGACAGCGCGAGCGTGTACATGTGGCGATCCGACGAGTATGACAGCCCGCGGCCCAGGTCACCAGAATCGTTACTGAGCAGGTACCGACTGGTTCCATCGGGTTAAGACGCCCGAATGCGACTTGTGCTCAATTCGGAGCAATCCAGTGAACTACCACCCTGTATGTTCCCCAGGTGGGAGGACCATAATGACCGTTTCGCCGACACCCCCGTCCGGCTGGTACCCGGACCCGAGCGGCGCACCCGGCCAACGCTACTGGGACGGCACCGCCTGGACGGAGCATTTCGCGCCCGTGGCTATGCAGCGGGCCCATCCCTTGACGTATGTCGAAGGGCCAAACCACGCCTTGCATTTCATCCTCACACTGCTCACATTCCCGCTATGCGGGGGATGGGCTTGGGTTTGGCTCATCATCGCTATCAGCAACAAGAAACGGGTCCGGTACGTCGGTTGACGGCAGACACACCCGGTAGGGGCCGGTGGGCCTATACCGGCCGAAGGAGCGCGACGAGGAAGTCGGAGTCCTCGGTGAACGGCCGCAGATCCCAGGTGGAGAGCAGCAGGTCGGGCGCGAGCCCGGCAGCCGCCGCGTCGTCGAGAAACTCGGCGAACTCATAGTCCCGGCCGGCGCCGAAGCCGATCGCCGCTCGACCGTCGCGGGCGAGGTGGGCGCGCAGCCGGCCCAGCACCTGCGCGCGGGTGCTCGGGGCGAGGAACGTCATCACGTTACCGGCCGACACGATGACGTCGAACGGCTCGACGATGCCGCGGGCGGGCAGGTCGAGCTCGGCGAGGTCGCCGAGTAGCCAGCGCGGGCCGGGGTGGTCGTGCTCGGCCGCTTCGATGAGCGCCGGGTCGACGTCGACACCGACCACGTGGTGACCGGCCGCGGCCAGATACCCGCCCAACCGGCCGGGGCCGCAGCCGGCATCGAGGATGCGGGCGCCGCGGGGCGCCATCGCGTCCACGAAGCGGGCCTCGCCGGCCAGATCCTCACCGGCGCGGGCCATGGCCCGGAAGCGCTCGATGTACCAGTGCGAATGTCCGGGATCGGCAGCTACCTTGCGCATCCACACGCTCTGCTCGACCATGCGAGCATTATCGCGTTGTGTTCAAGCTGATGTTCGTTTCCCCCCGCATCGCGCCCAACACCGGCAACGCCATCCGGACCGCGGCGGCGACGGGCTGCGAGTTGCACCTGGTGGAGCCGCTGGGGTTCGACCTGTCCGAACCCAAGCTCCGGCGGGCCGGGCTGGACTATCACGACCTCGCGTCGGTCACCGTCCACGCGTCGCTGCGGGCGGCGTGGGAGGCGTTGGCGCCAGCCGCGAGTGATCGCGTTCACCTCGCACGCGCCGACATCGTTTTCCGACGTCGGCTACCGCCCCGGCGACGTGCTGATGTTCGGGCCCGAGCCGACCGGGCTGGACGCGGCGACGCTGGCCGACGCGCACATCACCGAGCGGGTGCGCATCCCGATGCTGCCGGGCCGACGGTCGCTCAACCTGTCCAACGCCGCGGCGGTCGCCGTCTACGAGGCCTGGCGCCAGCACGGCTACGCGACAGGGGCGTAGCTACCAGTTGTTCCAGTGCGTGACCTGCCCGGCGGGCAGCCGGGTGGCGGGGCGGAAGTCGGTGCCCTTGGTGTAGGCGATCGGGAACAACCCGCCCTGGCTGTACCGGTCATGGGGGATGCCCAGCACCTCGGCCACCTGCCGCTCGCCGTCGCGAAGGAGGTGCAGCGTCGTCCAGCACGAACCCAGTCCGCGGGAGCGCAGCGCCAGGCAGAAGCTCCAGACCGCCGGGAACAGCGAGGCCCAGAACGACACGCCGCCCAGCGGTGTCTTGTCTTCGCGGCCCTCGATGCAGGGAACCAGCAGCACCGGCGCCTCGTGCATGTGCTCGGCGAGGTAAGTCGCGGAATCGCGGACCTTGCCCATCCGTTCCCCCCGCGTGTCCCCCTCGCCGTATTGCGGCGCCGGCGAGGCCAGGTAGCCGCGGGCATTGGCCAGGTAGACCTCGCCGATCGCCTTCTTCTTCTCGGCGTCCTCGACGAACACCCATTGCCAGCCCTGCGAATTGGAACCCGTGGGCGCCTGCAGCGCCAGTTCGAGACATTCCATCAGCACCTCGCGCCCCACCGGCTTGTCGAAGTCGAGACGTTTGCGGACCGAGCGGGTGGTGGTGAGGACTTCGTCGACGGACAGGTTGAGGGTCATGTCCGCGAGACTACCCGGCCTATATTCGGGTGCCATGAGCGTCGAACTGACACAAGAAGTTTCCGGCAGGCTGGAGTCCGACCACTATGGGTGGCTGACCACCGTCGCCAAATCCGGGCAACCGGTTCCGCGGCTGATCTGGTTCTATTTCGACGGCACCAAGCTGACGGTGTACTCGATGCCGCAGGCGGCCAAGGTCGCCCACATCAGGGCGCGTCCCCACGTGAGCCTGAACCTGGATTCGGACGGCAATGGCGGCGGCATCATCGTCGTCGGCGGGATCGCGGCGGTGGACGCCACCGGCGTCGACTGCCGGTCGGACAAACCGTATTGGGCGAAGTACAGCGCGGACGCCGCGAAGTTCGGCCTGACCGAGGCGATAGGTTCCTACAGCACCCGACTGCTGATCACCCCGACCAAGGTGTGGACGACGCCGACGGGTTAGCGCGTCCCGGCCGAAGGCCTAGCGGAAGTCGCGGGACTTCGAGCCCACCGCCAGGGTGATGCGGCCCAACCGCTCGGCGACGACGGTGACCGCGCCGCTGGCGTTTTGCACCTGACCGCGCACCACCAGCGCCGGCGCCGCGTTCGCCAGCTTGCGGTGCCGCGCCCACACCCCCGGCGTGCAGAGCACGTTGACCATCCCGGTCTCGTCCTCGAGGTTGAGGAACGTCACCCCCTGGGCCGTGCCGGGGCGCTGCCGATGGGTGACCGCGCCGGCGATCAGCACGCGATCACCGTCGGGCACGCTCAGCAGCCGCTCGGCGGGCAGCACCCCCATCGCGTCCAGGTCGGCCCGCAGAAACTGCGTCGGGTAGCTGTCCGGGGAGACGCCGGTGGCCCACACGTCGGCGGCGGCCAGCTCCAGCTCACTCATCCCGGGCAGGGCCGGGATGTGCGACGACGAGCCCACCCCGGGCAACCGGTCCGGCCGCTGGGTGGCCGCCGCCCCGGCCGCCCATAGCGCCTCCCGCCGGGACATGCCGAAGCAGCCCAGCGCCCCGGCCGTCGCCAGCGCCTCGGTCTGCGGCACGGAAAGCCGCAGCCGGGTGGTCAGGTCAAGCAGGGAAGCAAACGGGCCGTTGGCTTTTCGCTCCTCGGCCAGCCGCTCGGCGAGGTCGTCGCCGATCTGCCGCACGGCGCCCAGCCCGAGACGGACGGCGTTCCCCGCATCTTCCAGGGTGGCGTGCGCCAGGCTGGCGTTGACGTCCGGGCCGTGCACCGCCACGCCGTGCCGGCGCGCGTCGGCCACCAGCGACTGCGGCGAATAGAAGCCCATCGGCTGGGCGCGCAGCAGCGCCGCGCAGAACGCCGCCGGGTGGTGCAGCTTGAACCACGACGAGTAGAACACCAGCGACGCGAAGGACAGCGCGTGGCTTTCCGGGAAGCCGAAATTGGCGAAGGCTTCCAGCTTTTCGTAGATCCGGTCGATCACCTCGTCGGTCGCGCCGTGCAGTGCTCGCATGCCGTCGTAGAACCGGCCGCGCAGCCGGCGCATCCGTTCGGTGGAACGCTTGGAGCCCATGGCGCGCCGCAGCTGGTCGGCCTCGGCGGCGGTGAAACCGGCGCAGTCGACCGCGAGCTGCATCAGCTGCTCCTGAAAAAGCGGCACGCCCAGCGTCTTTCGCAGCGCCGGTGCCATGGACGGGTGATCGTAGGTGACCGGGTCGACGCCGTTGCGCCGCCGGATGTAGGGGTGCACCGAGCCGCCCTGGATGGGCCCGGGACGGATCAGCGCGACCTCCACCACCAGGTCGTAGAAGATGCGCGGCTTCAGCCTGGGCAGGGTGGCCATCTGCGCCCGCGACTCCACCTGGAACACGCCGACGGAATCGGCGCGGGCCAGCATCTCGTACACCGCCGGTTCGGAGAGGTCGAGCCGGGCCAGGTCCACCTCGATCCCCTTGTGCTCGGCCACCAGGTCGATGGCGTAGTGCAGCGCCGAGAGCATGCCCAGCCCCAGCAGGTCGAACTTCACCAAACCGATTGCCGCACAATCGTCCTTGTCCCACTGCAGGACGCTGCGATTCGCCATGCGCGCCCACTCCACCGGGCACACGTCGGCGATCGGCCGGTCGCAGATCACCATGCCGCCGGAATGAATACCCATGTGCCGCGGCAGATTCCGGATCTGGTTCGCCAAATCGATCACCGGCTGCGGAATGCCCTCGACATCAGCAGACTGCCCTTTCGAGTCGGGGCCAAGCCCGTTCCAGTGGCCGATCTGCTTGCTCCACGCGTCCTGCTGGCCCTGCGAGAAGCCCAGGGCGCGGGCCATGTCGCGCACCGCGATCCGGCCCCGGTAGGTGATGACGTTGGCGACCTGGGCGGCATAATCCCGGCCGTACTTGTCGTAGACGTACTGGATGACCTTTTCGCGCTGGTCGGACTCGATGTCCATGTCGATGTCGGGCGGCCCGTCGCGGGCCGGCGACAGGAAGCGCTCGAACAGCAGCTCGTTGGCCACCGGGTCCACGGCGGTGACACCGAGGGCATAGCAGACCGCGGAATTGGCGGCCGACCCCCTGCCCTGGCACAGGATGTTGTTCTCCCGACAGAACCGGGCGATGTCGTGGACCACCAGGAAGTAGCCCGGAAATTGCAGCTGGGCAATGACTTTCAGCTCATGCTCGATCTGGGCATACGCGCGTGACGCGTGCTCGGCCGGCCCGTAGCGGTCACGCGCCCCGGCCATCGTCAACTGCCGCAGCCAGCTGCCCTCGGTGTGCCCGGCGGGCACGTCGAACGGCGGCAGCTGCGGCGCGATCAGCGCCAGCCCGAACGCGCACTGCTCGCCGAGCTCGGCGGCGGCCGTCACCACGTCGGGGCGCTGCGCGAACAGCCGGGCCATCTCCTCCCCGGACCGCAGGTGCGCCCCACCCAGCGGGGCCAGCCACCCGGCGGCGGCATCCAGGGACTGCCGGGCCCGGATCGCGCCCATCGCCATGGCCAGCCGGCCGCGCGACGGCCCGGCGAAATGCGCCCCGGTGGTGGCGACGACGCCGACCCCGAAGCGCGGGGCCAGCCCGGCCAGCGCCGCGTTGCGTTCGTCATCGAGCGGATGGCCATGATGGGTCAGCTCGACGCTGACCCGGTGCGCGCCGAACCGGTCCACCAGGTCGGCCAGCGCGTGTTCCGCCGCATCCGGCCCCCCATCGGAAAGCGCTCGGCGCACATGACCTTTGCGGCAGCCGGTCAGGATGTGCCAGTGCCCGCCGGCGGCCTCGGTCAGGGCGTCGTAGTCGTAGCGCGGTTTGCCCTTCTCCCCGCCGGCCAGGTGCGCGGCGGCCAGCTGCCGCGACAGCCGCCGGTAGCCCTCCGGACCGCGGGCCAGCACCAGCAGGTGCGGGCCCGGTGGATCCGGCGTCTCGGTGCGGGCACCCGCCCCCAACGACAGCTCGGCGCCGAACACGGTACGCAGGTCGAGTTCGGCGGCGGCTTCGGCGAACCGCACCGCCCCGTACAGGCCGTCGTGGTCGGTGAGCGCCAGGGCACGCAAATCCAGCCGGGCGGCCTCCTCGACCAGCTCCTCCGGCGTGCTGGCGCCGTCCAGGAAGCTGAACGCCGAATGCGCGTGCAGCTCGGCGTAGGAAACGGAATGAGCGACGGACGAGCGGGCCGTCGCAGCGTCATCCGGTGGCCGGTACGCCGCGCGCTTGGCCGACAGGGGGGCGTCCTCAGCCGGGCCCGCGGCCCCAGCCGGCCCAGCCCCGGCATGGCGCGGCTTGCTGTCGAGCACCCGCTCCATCTCCGCCCAGCTCGGCGGCCCGTTAAACCAGCCCACCCCCGCAGTGTATCGAATGTATGTTCGATACGAGACGGGTTGTTAAACATATCTTCAACTTCCCAACACGTTCTTAACGTTGCGGGCCTACCGCGCGTGACGCACCGCCCAGAGACTGGTACGAGGGCAAAACTGGCGGCGGGGGCTCAGCATGGTGCAGACACTGGATACGGCTTTCATCAGAGCGCACGATCCGGATCGGCACGCGAGCTTGGCGACCGGCGCGGTCGCCATCGTCCACGGAGCGGTGCCCGATCACGAACTGCTCGAAAGATTGCTGACCGAAAGGATTTTGTCGATCCCGCGCTGCACCCAGCTGCTGCGGCCGCACTCGGTCAACCAGGAGTGGATCGACTGTCCGGAATTCGACCTCGCCCACCATGTGCGCCGAGTGGCGATTCCCCGCCCGGGCGATGAGAACGAGTTGTCCGGTGCCATCGCCCATGCGTGCGAGCGCCCCCTCGACCCGGACCTGCCCCCGTGGGAGTGCTGGATCATCGACGGGCTCAAAGGCAACCGGTGGGCGATCCTGATGAAAACCCATCATCGCCTGCTCGACGGCGACCCGGCCGCCCATCTGCTCACCAGGCTCTGCGACGACGCCGGCACCGATACATTCGCCAACCCTGCAGGCGCCAAACAGGTTTCGCCGCCACCGCCGCACAACCAGGGCTGGATCGATGCGCTGTGGCGCGCCTCGTCGGTCGCCGGCGCCGTCGTCGGGGCGATCTGGCCGACGATGCGGACGTCGCCGATCGACCGGGTCACCGCCCTGCGCCGGTACACCACGGTGCGCATGCCCATCGCCGACGTGGACGG
Organism: uncultured Actinomycetota bacterium; assembly: GCA_963800315.1. Taxonomy (GTDB): domain Bacteria; phylum Actinomycetota; class Actinomycetes; order Mycobacteriales; family Mycobacteriaceae; genus Mycobacterium. Next base: position 639,102 of record CAWDAS010000009.1, on the reverse strand, counting down.
TGTCTGCCGCAAATTCGGTGTGACCGCCGACGACGTGGCGCTCGCCGCCATCACCGAGGGCTTCCGCACCGTTCTGCTCGCCCGCGGCGAAGTGCCGCGGGCGGACTCCCTGCGCACCCTGGTGCCCGCGTCGGTCCGTTCGGCCATGCTGCCGTATCTGCCGGTCGACCACGACGACCCGGTGCAGCGATTGCGGACCGTGCACAGCGGGGCCACGCGATCCGACGGCCCGCAATCCATCGTGGAGTCGGCGCTCAATTCCTTGCCAACGATGTTGCGCAGCACCGTCATTCACGTGCTGGCGCGGCTCCCGCAGCGCGGCATCGTGACGCTGGCGACCAACATGGCCGGGCCGCGCCGCCGGTTGCGGCTACTGGGCCAGACGATGGAGCGCCTGCTGCCGATTCCGCCGACCGCCACGCGGCTGGGCACCGGGATCGCGGTGCTCAACTACGGCGACGAGCTGGTCTTCGGCATCACCGCCGAGGACGACGCCGCGTTCGACGTCAGACAGCTCGCCGCCGGCATCGAGCTCGGCGCGGCGCGGCTGGTCGCGCTCAGCCAGGACTCCGTGCTGCTGTTCGGCCGGGATCACCGGCGCAGGCGTTCGTCGCGGGCGTTCGCCGGGCGCGCTTCGAGGGCCCGGCCGTTCGGCCCGGAACAAGCACGTCACTGACCCGGTCCCGGCGGGGCCGGCCACCGTGAGAAGGTTGGTCATGCGCAAGTCAGGGCCGGTCATCATCGATCCCCGCCGCCACGACGCGGTGTTGTTCGGCCGCGGCGCCGCGGCGGGAGGCGCCGATCCGCTGGTCCGGCAACTCCAAGAGATCGGGCTCGGCGTCGCGGAATTCGGGGCCGGGGATCCGGTCGGGGCGGCCGAGCGCCTGGCCGTGCGGCCGGGCCGGTGCGTCGTCGTCGCCGATGACGACGCGGGCGTCGACTCGGCACGCGCCGGCGGGTTCGCGCTGGTGATCGGTCTCGACCGGGCGGGCCGGCCCGAGGCGCTGGGCAGCGCCGACAGCGTGATCGCCGACCTGCGCGAGGTCACCGTGCGCACCGGGGATAAGCGGATGTCGCAACTGCCCGACGCGCTGGCGGCGCTGGACGACGTCGCCGCCGGGCGGCCGGCCATGTTCTTCGACTTCGACGGCACGCTGAGCGACATCGTCAACGATCCGGACGCGGCCACACCCGTCGCCGGCGCGACCGAGGCGCTGCAGATGTTGGCCGCGCAGTGCCCGGTCGCGGTGCTGTCCGGACGAGACCTCGCCGATGTGACCAAACGCGTTGGGGTGCCTGGCATTTGGTACGCCGGCAGTCACGGCTTCGAGCTGACCGCGCCCGACGGAACGCACCACCAAAACGAGGCCGCCGCGGCAGCCATCCCGGTGCTGGAGCAGGCGGCCGGCGAGCTTCGCGAGCGACTCGGGTCGATTCCGGGTGTCGTGGTGGAGCACAAGCGATTTGGCGTTGCCACCCACTACCGCAACGCCGCCCGCGACCGGGTGGGCGAAGTGGCGGCCGCGGTGCGCGCCGCGGGCCGGCGCGATGAGCTCCGGGTGACCACCGGCCGCGAAGTCATCGAGCTGCGTCCGGATCTGGACTGGGACAAGGGGAAAACGCTGCGCTGGGTGATCGATCACCTACCCGAGGCCGGGGCGGGCTCGCTGACGCCGGTCTACCTGGGCGACGACATCACCGATGAGGACGCGTTCGACGCGGTGCGCGCGGGACCCGTCCAAGGGGTACCAATCCTGGTGCGGCACTACGACGACGGCGACCGTGCCACCGCCGCGCTGTTCGCGCTGGACAGTCCGGCGCGGGTGGGCGAGTTCACCGACCGGCTGGCTCGTCGGCTCGGTGCCGCCCGCGGGGATTAGGCCTCGGCGTATTCGACGGCCCCGTCGTCGAGCGCGATCCGGGCCCCGGAACCCTCGGCGCCGGAGGCCTCCGTCCGAAACACCGCCTTGCCCGGCTCGGTGCGCCAGACGAGCGTGGTCAGTGTCTCGCCGGGGAACACCGGCGAGGTGAAGCGCGCCGCGATCGAGGTGATGTTGGCCGCGACTCCCTTGCCGAGCTCGGCTACCAGCGCCCGGCCCGCCACGCCGTAGCTGCACAGCCCGTGCAGGATCGGCTTCGGAAACCCGGCCATCTCGCGGGCGAACCAGGGATCGCTGTGCAGCGGGTTGCGGTCACCGGACAGCCGGTAGATCAGCGCCTGATCCTCTCGGGTGGGCAGCGCGACCCGGGCGTCGGGCTCGCGGTCCGGAATCTCCGGTGCGACCGGCCGCTGGCCCGGCACTCCCCCGAACCCGCCCTCGCCGCGGATGACCAGCGTGGTGAGCGTCTCGGCGATCAGCTGCCCGGTTTCCGGGTCGGTGCCACGGCCACGCAGCATGAGGATCGCGTTCTTGCCCTCGCCCTTGTCCTGGATGTCGGCGACCTCGGAGACCACCGACAGCTTTCCCGCGGCCGGCAACGGCGCGTGCAGCCGGATCTCCTGCGAACCATGCAGGAGCATGGCCCAGTTGAAGCTCCCCACCTTGCCCGCCGCCCCGAAGGCCGGGCAGCAGATCACCGCGTACGTGGGCAGCACCTGCTGGGTGACGCCGTGGCTGTTCTCGGTGGTGAACGACAGGTCATCGAGGCCGGCGCCGACACCGAGCGCGTAGAGCAGCGTCTCCCGGTCGCCCCATTCGAAAAGCATCGGGTCCGTCTTCGCGCCGACGGCACTCGGGTCAATCGCCATCAGGAGTCTCCTTTCGAGGATTTTCTGCACCCAACCATCGCAAACCCTTCCCACCGACGCCCTCAGCAGGGCACGCTATTCGTATGCCCAAGCGCAGGACGATCTGGAAAGCAGTGGCCGCGCTCGCCGCAACGGTAATCGTCGGCGCCTGCGGCGGATCACCGCAGGCGCGCAACATCACGGTGACGTTCATCCGGCACGCGCAGTCCGAGGCCAACGCCGACGAGAGGATCAACACCGAGGTGCCGGGCCCGGGGCTGACCGCCGAGGGCAAGGGGCAGGCCGAACAGGTCGCCCACCAACTCGGCCACAAGGACTACGACAGCGTCTACGCCTCCACCATGGTGCGGACGCAGCAAACCGCCGCCCCACTGGCAGCCGAGCTCGGTAAGCAAGTGCAGGTTCTGCCCGGCCTGCGGGAGATCAACGCCGGCTGGTACGACGGCAAACCGGAGTCGATGGGCTCCCGGACGTACCTGCTGGCGCCGGCGGATTGGCTGCGCGGGGATCGGCAGGACAGCGTCCCGGGTGGGGCGAACGGGAACGAGTTCAACGAGCGATTCAGCGCGGCGATTCAGAAGATCTACCACAGCGGCCACCACGACCCGGTGGTGTTCTCGCACTTGTACGCCATCATGTACTGGACGCTGATGAACACCAAGAACGGCAAGGACAGCCTGGCGACCAGCCACCCGCTGCCCAACATCGGCCGCGTGGTGATCACCGGAAACCCGGTCAACGGCTGGACGCTGGTGGACTGGGACGGCATCCGCGACTTCCGCAGTTGATCGGTGGTTGACGGGTGCGGTAGCCAACCGCCACGATGACTGCATGCGCTATGTCGTTACCGGCGGTACCGGGTTAATTGGTCGCCGCGTCGTGTCCCGCCTGCTGGCCGCCCGGCCCGACGCGCAGGTGTGGGTCCTGGTCCGGCGGGGGTCGCTGGGACGCTTCGAGCAGCTGGCGGCCGAGTGGGGCGAGCGGGCAAAACCACTGGTCGGAGACCTGACCGAGCTCGCATTGACCGACGAGACCGTCGCCGAGCTGGGCGAGATCGATCATCTGGTGCACTGCGCGGCGATCTACGACATCACCGCCGGCGCGGCCGAACAGCGGGCCACCAACGTCGAGGGGACCCGCGCGGTCATCGGGCTGGCCCTGCGCCTGGACGCCACGTTGCACCACGTGTCGTCGATCGCCGTGGCCGGTGACTTTCCCGGCGAGTACACCGAGGACGACTTCGACGTCGGCCAGCGGTTGCCGACCCCGTATCACCAGACGAAGTTCGAGGCCGAGCTGCTGGTGCGCTCGGCCCCCGGCCTGCGTCACCGCATCTACCGCCCGGCGGTGGTGGTGGGCGATTCCCGCACCGGCGAGATGGACAAGGTCGACGGGCCCTACTACTTCTTCGGCATATTGTCGATGTTGGCCGTATTACCCAAGGTGACGCCGATCCTGCTGCCCGACACCGGGCGCACCAACATCGTGCCGGTCGACTACGTGGTCGACGCGCTCGTCGCGCTGATGCACGCCGAGGGTTGCGACGGACGGACGTTTCACCTCACCGACCTCAAAACCATTGGCCTGCGCGGCATCTACCGCGGCGTCGCCAAGGCGGCCGGGCTGCCGGCGGTGCGCGGGGCCCTGCCCCGCTCGGTGGCCGCCCCGGTGCTGAAGGTGCGCGGGCGGGCCCGCGTGCTGCGCAACATGGCGGCCACGCAGCTGGGCATTCCCGCCGAGGTGTTCGACCTGGTGGATCTGGCGCCCACGTTCTGCAGCGAGCGGACTCAGGAAGCGCTGCGCGGCACCGGGATCCAGGTGCCCGAGTTTTCCGCCTACGCGCCCAAGCTGTGGCGCTACTGGGCCGAACACCTCGACCCGGATCGTGCGCGCCGTGACGATCCGAAACGGCCGCTGCACGGCCGGCACGTCATCATCACCGGCGCATCCAGCGGCATCGGGCGCGCCTCGGCGATCGCCGTCGCGGAGCGTGGCGCAACGGTGTTCGCGCTGGCCCGCAACGGCGCCGCGCTCGATCAGCTGGTCGCCGAGATCCGCGCGGGCGGCGGCGACGCGCACGCCTTTACCTGCGATGTCACCGACTCGGATTCGGTGGAGCACACCATCAAAGACATCCTGGGCCGGTTCGACCACGTCGACTACCTGGTGAACAACGCCGGTCGGTCGATCCGCCGCTCGGTGGTCAACTCGACCGACCGGTTGCACGATTACGAGCGGGTGATGGCGGTCAACTATTTCGGCGCGGTGCGGATGGTGCTGGCGCTGCTGCCGCACTGGCGTGAGCGCCGGTTCGGTCACGTCGTCAACGTCTCCAGCGCCGGCGTGCAGGCCCGCAATCCGAAGTACAGCTCCTATCTGCCCACCAAGGCGGCGCTGGATGCGTTCGCCGACGTGGTGGCGTCGGAAACGCTGTCCGACCACATCACGTTCACCAACATCCACATGCCGCTGGTCGCCACCCCCATGATCGTGCCGTCACACCGGCTCAACCCGGTGCCGGCGATCAGCCCCGAGCGGGCGGCGGCGATGGTGGTGCGCGGCCTGGTGGAGAAGCCGGCGCGCATCGATCCCCCACTGGGCACGCTGGCCGAGGCCGGCCACTATTTCGCACCCCGGCTGTCGCGGCGGATCCTGCACCAGCTGTACCTGGGCTACCCCGATTCGGCGGCGGCGCGCGGAGTTTCGCCGGCGCACTCCGGCCCTCCGACCGACGGTGGGCGCCCGCCGCTGCCGCGGCGGCCGAAGCACCCGGCCCGCGCCGTCACCCGTCTGGGGATCCCCAGACGGGTCAAACGGGTGGTGCGGTTGGTGCCCGGCGTGCATTGGTGATCACTTCTCGCACGTGAATTGGTTGACGTCGATGTATCCGATGCGGAACATCTCGGCGCAGCCGGTCAGATACTTCATGTATCGCTCGTAGACTTCCTCGGACTGAATCTCGATGGCCCGATCCTGACGGGCCTGCAGCGCAGCAGACCACATGTCGAGCGTCTTGGCGTAGTGCGGCTGCAACGACTGAACGCGGGTGACAGTGAACCCGTTTGCGGTGGCATGCTCTTGCACCATCGGTATCGAGGGCAACCGTCCGCCGGGAAAGATCTCGGTGACAATGAATTTGAGGAATCGAGCGAAGGTAAACGAAATGGGCAGGCCGCGTTGCTGTATTTCTTTGGGGTGCAGCCCGGTGATCGTGTGCAGCAGCATAACCCCATCTTCGGGCAGCGCGCGATGCGCCATGGTGAAGAACGCGTCGTAGCGCTCATGACCGAAATGCTCGAAGGCGCCGATGCTGACGATCCGGTCGACGGGCTCGTCGAACTGCTCCCATCCTTGCAGCAGGATCCGCTTGGAGCGGGGGCTTTCGGACTTCGCGATCAATTGTTCGACGTGCTCGGCCTGGTTCTTGCTCAGCGTGAGACCGACGACGTCGACGTCGTACTTTTCCACCGCGCGCATCATGGTGGCGCCCCACCCGCAGCCAACGTCGAGCAACGTCATCCCGGGTTGTAACCCCAGTTTGCCCAGCGCCAGATCGATCTTGGCGATCTGCGCCTCTTCCAGCGTCATGTCGTCGCGCTCGAAGTATGCGCAGCTATAGGTCTGGGTCGGGTCAAGAAACAGTCGGAAGAAGTCGTCGGACAGATCGTAGTGCGCCTGAACGTCGTCGAAGTGCGGCGTCAAGTCGTCTTTGGGGGGTTCGGGCGTTTTGGGCACCGTGCCAGCCTATCCCCGGCCCGGCGTATCCTGACCGCGATGAACGCGCCCGTTTTCATCGACGTCGATACCGGCGTGGACGACGCGTTGGCGTTGGTCTACCTGCTGGCCAGCCCCGACGCCGACGTGGTCGGGATCGCCTCGACCGGTGGAAACGTTGCGCTAGAACAGGTTTGCGAGAACAACCTGGGTCTGCTCGGGTTGTGCGGGGCCACCGGCGTGCCGGTCTCGCGGGGTTCCGCCGAAACCCTGACCGGCCCGATGCGCCTGCCCTCGAAGGTCCACGGCCCCCGGGGACTGGGGTATGCCGACCTGCCGCCGGCCGCTTGCCGGCTCACCGATTACGACGCGGCAACGGCCTGGGTGCGCGCGGCGCACGCCTTTCCCGGTGAGCTCATCGGCGTGGCGACCGGCCCGTCGACCAATCTGGCGCTGGCGCTGCGCGCCGAACCCGAACTCCCGACGCTGCTGCGCCGGCTGGTGATCATGGGCGGCTCCTATGACCACCGCGGCAACACCACGCCGGTGGCGGAATGGAACATCAGCGTGGACCCCGAGGCCGCGGCCGAGGTGCTCACCGGGTGGTCGATGAAAAACCCTGCGCCGCGGCAGCTTCCGATTTTGTGCGGCCTGGATCTGACCCGCAAGGTCGCGATGACCCCGGACCACCTCGCGCGGCTGGCGGCCGCGGCCGGGTCGACTTCAGCCTCTGGGGCGGTGATGAGCGTGCGCGACGAACGCGGCACCCGGTCGACCGCATCCAACCCGTTGATCCGGGTGCTCGAGGACGCGATGCGGTTCTACCTGGAGGCCTACCACGACAACGGGCATGGATACCAGGCGCACCTGCATGATCCACTGGCCGCCGCCGTCGCGCTGGATCCCGGCCTGATCACGACCCGTCCGGCGACGGTGGACATCGAGCTGGCCGGGACCCTGACCCGCGCCATGACGGTGACCGACTGGTCGGGGCGCCGAGAACCCAACGCGCTGATCGGTGTTGACCTGAAAACTGGAGACCCCGAGGCATTCTTCGACCGGTTCATTGAACGGGTTGGGTCCTTCGCACGCCGGGTAACTGATAGCACATGAACATTCGCCGCATTGAACTCATGCGCGTGACCTGGGGCGCAGCGCTGGTGATCGCCCCGGCCGCCGTGCTCGCCCGGGTGCACGGGGTGCGGGTGGACCGCAAGGCGCTCGTCGTCGCCCGGATCCTGGGGGCGCGTCACCTGCTCCAGACGTTGCTGTCGGGTATCAATCCCAGCCCGGAAAAGCTCGCGGCCGGCGTGTGGGTCGATTCCGTGCACGCGTTGACCGCGTTCGGTCTGGCGGCGGTCGACCGCGACCGGGCCAGGGCGGGCATCGTCGACGGTGTCGTCGCACTGACGTGGGCCGGGCTGTGCGCCCGCGACCTGAACGCCGGCAACGCGCCCCGCACCGGTGCCGTCCGTGGCCTGGACCGGCTGGCCCGCACGGTGATCGGGGCGCTTCCCGGCGGTCGCGGGCTGATGGCCCGAGCGCAGCGAGTACGCGCCGCACAGGCGGGAGGCGGCCGCTCGTTTGGCGAGCCGGCCGCTGGGTAATGCACTCAGCATGGCTTTCGCCGATTACCAAAACGAGCTGTACGACCAATCGCTACACGGCGATGCGCCGCAGTACCCGATCAGGTTCGAGGAGCTGGAGGCCAAGGCGTCGGCGGCGATGACCCCGAAGGTGCGGGGATACGTGGCCGGCGGCGCCGGTGACGAGCACACCCAGCGGGCCAACTGCCAGGCATTCAAACGGTGGGGCTTGTATCCGCGCATGGGGATCGCCCCCGAACGGCGCGACATGTCCATCGAGTTGTTCGGGGTGAGGTTCCCGTCGCCGGTATTCATGGCGCCCATCGGCGTGATCGGGGTGTGCGCCCAGGACGGTCACGGCGATCTGGCCTGCGTGCGGGCGTCGGTCCGCACGGACGTGCCGTTTTTCGTGGGAACCCTGACCTCCGATCCGATGGAGGATCTCGCCGCCGCGCTCGGCAACACCCCGGCGTTTTTCCAGCTGTACACGCCCCCGGACCGGGAGATGGCCGCCAGCCTGGTGCACCGCGCCGAGGCCTGCGGCTTCAAGGGCATTGCCGTCACCCTCGACACCTGGGTCACCGGCTGGCGGCCCCGCGACCTGAGCGGCGGAAATTACCCCCAGGTGCCCAGCGGCTGTCTGGCCAACTACACCAGCGATCCGGTCTTCCGGGCCGGCCTGCAACCGGGTGAAGATGCCACCGAGGCGGCGGTGCGCAAGTTGCCGATTTTCGGGGGCCCGTTCCGGTGGGACGACCTGGAGTGGCTGCGCGCGGAGACCAAGCTGCCGCTGATGGTCAAGGGCATCTGCCATCCCGACGATGCGCGCCGCGCCAAGGACATTGGTGTGGACGGCATTTACTGCTCCAATCACGGCGGCCGCCAGGCCAACGGCGGGCTGCCCACATTGGACTGCCTGCCCGGGGTGGTCGAGGCCGCCGACGGGCTGCCGGTGTTGTTCGATTCGGGGATCCGCGGCGGCGACGACATCATCAAGGCCCTCGCGCTGGGAGCCACCGCGGTCGGGATCGGCCGCCCCTACGCCTACGCTCTGGCGCTCGGCGGGGTCGACGGCGTCGTGCACATCCTGCGCTCCCTGCTGGCCGAGGCGGACCTGATCATGGCCGTCGACGGGTATCCGTCGCTGAAGGACCTGACGCCCGACGCGCTGCGTCCCACCGGATAGCGCCGGGGCGCAACCTTACTCGTAGCTTCCCTCGAGATACCAGCGCCGCTGCCGGTAGCACAGCAGCAACGCGCGTTCGCTTTCCAGCATCACCTGGGCGCGGGCGGTACGGCTTCCCTGTCCGGTCCCCGGCTGGGGATCCCACCACCGCTCGTCCACCGGCCACGGGCCGGCCCACCAGCACAGTCGCTCGTCGGTACCGTGGAGGACCATTCGCGCCGGATCGGCGGAGAACATCCCCCGGCCGGTCACCCGTACCGGATTACCTTGGGCATCAAGCAATTCCACCGGGTCGTCCAGCAGCACGGCCGGCGCCGGCTCGGGCAGTTGGCCGGGCCACGGCAGGGTCGGGTCGGCCCGCGGCACCGGCTCGTCGCCCAGGGGGATCAGCGTGATGCGCTCGGCGGGCCCGCGGCCACCGGAGAGCACCGGCACCTGCACCGCCTCCGGGCCGAGGAGGCCCTGCACCCGCACCAGCGCCCGCCGGGCCCGCAGCCTGTCTTCCTCACCGAGACCGCCCCACAACGGCAACTGCAGCGCCTCGGCGGACACCACCTCCACCGCCTGCAGCCGCAACAGCGTCACCGCGGCGGTGGGCCGGGGATCGCGCGCGGTCCGGCTGCTCAACCACCCGTCCAGTTGCCAGCGCACCCGGTCGGCGGTGGCGTCCTCGGTCAACGGCTCGGCGCACCGCCACACCCGGCTGCGTTCTTCGCCGGCCTCGGTGACCGCGTGAATGGCCAGCCGCGTGCACCCCACCCCGGCGGCCATCAGCCGCTGATGCAGTGCGCCGGCCAGCGAGCGCCCGGCGAATGCCGCGGCATCAACCCGGTCGATCGGCGGATCGCAGTCCAGCACGGCCTCGAGTTCCGGCGGCGGTTCCCGCCCGGACGGTCCCCGCTCCGGTTCGCCGCGGGCCAGCCGGTGCGCGGTGACCCCGTCGGCGCCGAACCTGGAGGCCACGTCGGTGGCCGACAGCGCGGCGAACTGCCCGATGGTGCGAATCCCCATCCGCCACAACAGGTCCGTCAGTTCTTCCCGCCCCGGGCCGGACAGGCTCGGCTCGGCGGCGAGCTGGCGGATCGACAGCACCGACAGGAACTTCGCGTCGTCCCCGGCCCGGACGACGCGGCCCGCCCGCGCGGCGTAGACCGCGGTGGACAACTGGTCGGCGATCCCGACCTGACACTCGGCGCCGGCTGCGGCCACCGCATCGATCAGCCGCTCGGCGGCGTGGGCCTCGGACCCGAAATAGCGGGCCGGCCCGCGCACCGGCAACACCAGCAGCCCGGGCCGCAGCACCTCGGCGCGGGGCACCAGGTCGTCCACCGCCGCAATCACCGCCTCGAAGAAGCGGGCGTCGCGGTCCGCGTCGGCGGTCGCGACGTGCAGTTGCGGGCAGCGGGCCGCCGCCTCCCGGCGGCGCAGCCCCCGCCGCACTCCCGCCGCACGGGCGGCCGACGAACAGGCGATCACCCGGTTGGCCAACGTGACCGCGACCGGTGCCGTCGGGGGCCGGCCCGCCGCGGCCGCCGCCGCGACCGCCGGCCAGTCCATGCACCAGATCGCCAACACCCGCGACATCGCGTCACCCCGTCCGCGCGCGGTCAACCGTCCGTCCCGCACACATCCCGCTGACCTGTAGCCGCACCCCGCTTATCCGCCCTAATCCCGGGGCGGGCACGCCCCTAAGACTTGGAGTGATCTCGTAGCCGCAGACCCGGGCCGCCAACCGCGTCGGCGCCCCCTGCCAGTCGCCGTCGGTGACCAACAGGGTGCAGCCTTTCTGGCGGGCGCGGGCCGCCACCGCCCGCGCCCGGGTCTGCGGCACCCGGCGCCCGCCCAGCCCGAGGACCACCAGATCCATGCCGTCGACGAGCACCGCGGCCACCTCCACCGGATCGGTGCCGGGATCCGGTATCACCGCGAGCCGGCTCAGATCCGCCCCCAGCTCCCCGGCGGCCAGCAGCCCGATGTCCGGTTGGCCGACGATGGCCGCGTTGCCCCCCGCCGCCGTGACCGCGGCCACCATGCTCAACAACAGCGACCGGGCCCCCAAGAGCACCGCTACCGTCCCCCGGGGCAACGGCACCGGCAGCGAATCCGCAAGCCACTGCGGGAGCGCCAACTGGGATTCCGATTCCGGCAGCAGGTCATCGGCGCGGGGGACGGCCTTCCCGGAGGCCTTCCCGGAGGTCTTCCCGGACAACACAGCCATCCGCCGGCGGAGCGATTCGAGCTGCTCGGCGCGGGTTTCCCGGCGGTGGCCGGAGGCGAAAGCCGAAGTCATACTGGGTTCCTATATTCGAAAATATGTTCGATTATCGCCGAGTAAACACCCGCCCTCTGACAACCGTCAAGCGACGTGAGAGGCTGCTTTATGCGCTCGGTGCTGGTGGTGCTGATGGTGCTTTTTGGCGGCACTTTCGCGGCGAAAAGTGCGGCCGCGCCCTGTCAGCCCGCGGAGCTCTTCGCCACCGACAACACCGCCGTCATTACCGATCCCAGTTCGGACACGGCCGCCCAGCTGCAGGACGGGTTGCAGCTCTTCGAGGTCCGGGCCGACGCGACGCTGGCCCACACCGGTGAGACGGTGGCGGGATCGACCCTGCTCGACGGATTTACCTGGTCGCCCCGACTACAGCGGGTCACCTACGAGCGCTCGCGCGAATTTCATCTGTGCGGCACCGCCGGTTTGTCGCACACCGCCGCCGAGGCGCTGCGCCGCCAGTTCCACCAGCACACGGTGCTGACTTTCGACTACCTGCCGCAGCGGGCGCCCGAAGCCGACGCGATCCTGGTCGGCGCGCCCGGCGTCGACGCCGCACGCTTCCGCGACGCGCTGGCGGCCGACGCGGCCGCCCACCAACGATTGCCGTCGGGCTCGGTCACCACCGACCAAACCCTGATCCTGGTCGCCGGCGCCGGCGATATCGACGTCGCGCGCCGGCTCGTCGACGAAGCGGGCGGGAACTGGGATGCGGCCACGGTCGCCTACGGCAGGCGCGACGTCGTGGCGGGTTAGAGCGCTCCGATCACCCGCGACGCCAGCAGCTCCAGCGTCCCGTCGGTGGCGCGGTCGTGAGTGAACAGCACGATCTGCCGGAAGCCCAGCGCCTCCAATTCCTGGATGCGGTCCACGATCTGCGGCGCGGTGCCGACCAGACCTCCTTCGTGCAGCCCGAAAGCCGGTGCACCGAAGCGCTTTTCGGCCACAGCGCGAACCTCGGGCAGCGCCGCGTCGTCGGGTGCGAGCGCCATGACGGCCTCGACCGACAACACGATTTCGTCCGGGTCGCGGCCGATGTCGGCGCAGCGGGCGCGCAGCACGTCGCGCTTGCGCTCCAGCTCGCCCAGCGCATACGTGGGCACGTTCCACACGTCGGCGTACCGGGCCACCAGCGGGAGCGTGAACTTCTCCCCCACGCCGCCGACGACGATCGGCGGGCGCGGCTTTTGCACCCCCCCGGGGACGATCGGCATGTCACTGACCGCGTAGTGGGTGCCCGCGAAGTCGATCCGCTCGTCGGCGAAGGCCTGCGTGAGGATCTCGAGCGCTTCGCCGAGCCGTTCCGAACGCTCGCGGAAGGTGCCCCAGGGCAACCCCATTCGCTGGTGCTCGTCGGCGATGGAGCCGCTGCCGAGCCCGAGTTCGAGCCGGCCTTCCGCGATCTGGTCGAGCGTGGTGGCCATCTTGGCCAGCACCGCGGGGTGGCGGAACTGGTTGCACAGCACCATGTGTCCGACGCGCAGCCGTTCGGTGCGCGCCAGCAGCGCGGTCGCCAGGGTCCAGGCCTCCAGCGACGGCAGGGCCGGCGCGCCTGGCCCGTACATGTGGTCGTACAGCCACACCGAGCCGATGCCGAGTTCCTCGCACCGCCGCGCGCGGTGCAGCACGTCGGAATACGTAAACCCCATTTGCGGCACGTAGACGCCGACGTCGAGTGTGGTCATGGGTCCAGCCTTTCCCCGTGCGCCACATCGGCCACAGCTGTCTCTCCGGAAGGCGACAACCTTTTTGCCCGCCTCACCGCGACAAATCCGGTTGCCGGGGTAATTGTCGCTGTTAGGCGGGCAAGTCGGACGCCGCCCGGTCCGGGGACTGATGTGGCAGCTGTGACAAGGGGTTCACCGCGCACCCGCGCGGGTCGGCTGGCTACTCCCACTCGATCGTGCCGGGCGGTTTGCTGGTGATGTCGAGCACCACCCGGTTGACCTCCGCCACCTCGTTGGTGATGCGGGTCGAGATGCGCTCCAGCACCTCGTAGGGCACCCGGGTCCAGTCGGCGGTCATGGCGTCCTCGCTGGACACCGGCCGCAGCACGATCGGGTGTCCGTAGGTGCGGTTGTCGCCCTGCACCCCGACCGAGCGGACGTCGGCCAACAGCACCACCGGGCACTGCCAGATCAGGTTGTCCAGGCCCGCCGCGGTCAGCTCCTCGCGCGCAATCGAATCCGCGCGCCGCAAGGTGTCCAGCCGCTGCGCGGTGACCTCACCGACGACCCGGATGCCCAAACCCGGCCCCGGAAAGGGCTGGCGCGAAACGATTTCCTCCGGCAGACCCAACTCCCGCCCGACCGCGCGCACCTCGTCCTTGAACAGCAGCCGCAGCGGCTCGACGAGTTTGAATTTCAGGTCGCCGGGCAGGCCACCGACGTTGTGGTGGCTCTTGATGTTCGCGGCACCACTGCCCCCACCGGACTCCACCACGTCCGGATACAGGGTGCCTTGCACCAGGAACTCTATATCTCTACCAGAGGCACTGTCGCCCAGAACATCCCGCACCGCACCCTCGAACGCCCGGATGAACTGCCGCCCGATGATCTTGCGTTTGCCCTCGGGATTGGTCACCCCCGCCAGCGCCCGCAGGAAGGTCTCCGCCGCGTCGACGGTGACCAGGTTGGCGCCGGTGGCGGCCACGAAATCGCGCTGCACCTGCGCCCGCTCCCCCGCGCGCAACAGTCCGTGGTCGACGAAGACACAGGTCAACCGATCGCCGATGGCGCGCTGCACCAGCGCGGCGGCCACCGCGGAATCCACCCCGCCGGACAGCCCGCAAATCGCGTGGCCGTCGCCGATCTGGGCCTGCACCTGCTCGACGAGCGCGGTGGCGATGTTGGCGGGCGTCCAGTCCGCCCCCAGCCCGGCGAAGTCGTGCAGAAAGCGGCTGAGCACCCGTTGTCCATATGGGGTGTGCATGACTTCCGGGTGGTACTGCACCCCGGCCAGGCGCCGGTCCCGGCTTTCGAAGGCGGCCACCGAAGCGCCCGGGCTGCTGGCCACCACGTCGAATCCGTCCGGTGCGGCCGTGACCGCATCCCCGTGGCTCATCCACACCGGCTGAACGCTGGGGAGTCCCGAATGCAGCTCGCCGCCAAGGACTTTCAGCTCGGTGCGGCCGTACTCGCTGGTTCCGGTGTGGGCCACCGTCCCGCCGAGCGCCTGCGCCATGGCCTGGAACCCGTAGCAGATGCCGAACACCGGCAACCCGAGGTCGAACAGCGCCGGATCGATTTGCGGGGCGCCTTCGGTGTAGACGCTGGCCGGCCCGCCGGACAGCACCAGCGCTACCGGATCGCGGGCCTTGATCTCCTCGATCGACGCGGTGTGCGGGATGACCTCGGAAAAAACCCGGGCCTCCCGGACCCGGCGGGCGATCAACTGGGCGTACTGCGCGCCGAAGTCCACGACAAGCACCGGCCGGCTGGGCGGTCCGGTCACATCGGGAGCGGTGGTCACGGCAGTCAGCTTAGTGGCTGCCGGCGACCGCCCGGTTGGCGTCGTCGGCCCGCTCACGCAAGCAATACCCTGGCCGACCGGCGTCCGGTCGGCCATCGAAAGACCCGGTGATCGCTGGCGACATACATGTCGGCATGGTGGAGTGGGTATCGCCGCATTAGTCAGCCGAGCCCGAGAGTGAGGTCCCCCGGTGAGTCCAGCGTTGGGTCTGCCAGAGAAGGTGCGTGCCTGTCTGTTCGACCTCGATGGGGTGCTCACCGATACCGCCAGCGTGCACAACAAAGCGTGGAAGGCCATGTTCGACGCCTACCTGTCCGATCGCGCCAGCCGCACGGGAGAAAAGTTCGTCCCCTTCGACGCGGCGGAGGACTACCGCGAATACGTCGACGGCAAGAAACGCGAAGACGGGGTCCGGTCCTTTCTGACCAGCCGGGGAATCGACCTTCCCGACGGCAGCCCGGACGACGCGGGAGGCGCCGAGACGATATACGGCCTGGGTAACCGCAAGAACGACATGTTCCAGAAGGTTTTGAAGGAGGACGGCGTCGAGGTGTTCGACGGATCGCGGCGCTACCTGGAGGCGGTCTGCGCCGCGGGTCTGGGTGTCGCCGTCGTGTCCTCGAGCGCCAACACCCGCCAGGTCCTCGAGATCACCGGCCTGGATCGCTTCATCCACACGCGCGTGGACGGCATCACGCTGCGCGACGAGCACATCGCCGGCAAACCGGCCCCCGATTCCTACCTGCGCGGTGCGCAATTGCTCGACGTCGCCCCCGACGCCGCGGCCGTCTTCGAAGACGCCTTGTCGGGCGTGGCGGCCGGCCGCGCCGGCAACTTCGGCTTCGTGGTGGGCGTCGACCGGGTGGGCCAGGCCGACGAACTGCGCCGCAGCGGCGCCGACGTGGTGGTCAGCGACCTCGCCGAGTTGCTGGCGTCATGATCACCGACGAAGCCTTCCCCGTCGACCCGTGGCATCTGTCGCGAAACCCAGCTCGACCTCAACCTGCTGGCCCAGTCCGAATCCCTGTTCACCCTGTCGAACGGGCACATCGGGTTGCGCGGCAACCTCGACGAGGGTGAGCCGTACGGCCTGCCGGGCACCTACCTGAACTCGTTTTACGAAATCCGCCCGCTGCCCTACGCCGAGGCCGGGTACGGCTACCCGGAGGCCGGCCAGACGCTCGTCGACGTCACCAACGGCAAGATCATCCGCCTGTTGGTCGAGGACGAGCCGTTCGACGTGCGCTACGGCGAATTGCTCTCCCACGAGCGGATTCTCGACCTGCGCGCCGGCACGCTGACCCGCTGCGCGCACTGGCGCTCACCCGCGGGCAAGCAAGTCAGGCTGGTGTCCACCCGGCTGGTGTCCCTGGTCCAGCGCGGCGTCGCCGCTATCGAGTACGTCGTCGAGGCGGTCGACGATTTCGTGCGCGTGACGGTGCAATCCGAACTGGTGACCAACGAGGACCAACCGCAGACCTCGGGGGACCCGCGGGTGTCGGCGATCCTGGAAAACCCGCTGGTGGCCGTCGATCACGAAAACACCGACACCGGTGCGCTTCTCATGCACCGGACCCGCAGCAGCGCCTTGATGATGTCGGCGGCGATGGACCACGAGATCGACGTTCCCGGGCGGGTCGAGTTCAGCACCGATGCGCGCGACGATTTGGCCCGGACCACCGTGATCTGTGGGCTGCGCGCCGGGCAGAAGCTGCGCATCGTCAAGTACCTGGCGTACGGCTGGTCCAGCATGCGCTCTCGTCCGGCGCTGCGCGACCAGGCCGCCGCCGCCATCCACAGCGCGCGCTACAGCGGGTGGCAGGGGATGCTGGATTCGCAGCGCGCCTATCTCGACGACTTCTGGGACAGCGCCGACGTCGAGGTCGAGGGCGATCCGGAATCCCAGCAGGCGGTGCGATTCGGGCTCTTCCACCTGCTGCAGGCCAGCGCGCGCGCCGAACGGCGCGCGATCCCCGCCAAGGGGCTCACCGGAACCGGCTACGACGGCCACGCCTTCTGGGACACCGAGAGTTACGTGCTGCCCGTGCTCACCTACACCGCACCGCACGCGGTCGCCGACGCGCTGCGGTGGCGGGCGTCGACCCTGGACCTGGCCAAGGAGCGCGCGGCCGAGTTGGGCCTGGAGGGCGCCAGCTTCCCTTGGCGAACCATCCGCGGGCAAGAGTGCTCGGCCTACTGGCCGGCCGGCACCGCCGCCTGGCACATCAACGCCGACATCGCCATGGCCTTCGAGCGCTACCGCATCGTCACCGGCGACGACACATTCGAGGAGCATTGCGGCCTTGCCGTGCTGGTCGAGACCGCCCGGATGTGGCTGTCCCTGGGCCACCACGACCGGCACGGCGTCTGGCACCTCGACGGCGTCACCGGTCCCGACGAGTACACCGCGGTCGTCCGCGACAACGTGTTCACCAACCTGATGGCCGCCCACAACCTGCACACCGCCGCCGACGCCTGCGTCCGCCACCCGGAGGCGGCCGAGGCGATGGGAGTCACCACCGAGGAGACGGCCGCCTGGCGCGACGCGGCCGACGCCGTCAACATCCCCTTCGACGCGGGCCTGGGCGTCCATCAGCAGTGCGAAGGGTTCACCACGCTCGCGGAGTGGGACTTCCAGGAGAACCACTCCTACCCGTTGCTGCTGCACGACCCGTACGTGCGGCTCTACCCCGCGCAGGTGATCAAGCAGGCCGACCTGGTGCTGGCGATGCAGTGGCGCAGCCACGCGTTCACGCCCGAGCAGAAGGCCCGCAACGTCGACTACTACGAGCGGCGCACGGTGCGCGACTCGTCGCTGTCCGCGTGCACCCAGGCGGTGATGTGCGCCGAGGTCGGCCACCTGGAGCTGGCCCATGACTACGCCTACGAGGCCGGCGCTGATCGACCTGCGCGATCTGCACCACAACACCCGCGACGGGTTGCACATGGCCTCGCTCGCCGGCGCCTGGACCGCGCTGGTGGGGGGCTTCGGCGGCCTGCGCGACGACGAGGGCATCCTGTCGCTGGAGCCGCGACTGCCCGATGGTATTTCGCGGCTGCGGTTCCGGCTGCGGTGGCGGGATTTCCGACTGACCGCCGACGTCAACCACTCCGACGTCACCTACACGCTGCGCGACGGGCCCGGTGGCGAGCTGACGATCCGGCACGCCGGCGCGGAACTCACGTTGAACACCGATGCGCCGACGACCATCGCGGTGCGGCCCCGCAAGCCACTGCTGCCGCCACCGCAGCAACCGCCGGGCCGCGAGCCGCTGCACCGCCGGGCCAGCTCCGGCAGATCAGTGCGGTTCGACGATTCGCGCCACTTCGCCGGCGACCACCTGGCGTAGTTCGGCATCCGTCAGCTCGATCCCGGTCGCCGCGCGCAGGATCGGCGCGAACAGCCGCCAACCGAATTGCAGCGCGAGGGCGTTGGCGACCGCCAGCCGCGCCTTGGAGTCGTCGTCGTACAGCGGCCGCACCCCGTCGAGCAGGGCCGCGATGTTGGGAAAGCGCTGCTGCAGCTGCCCGGCCGGATACCCATCGAGCACGGTGCGGGCCATGACGCGCATCTGCCGGTCCAGCGCCCGGTCGATCGCATCGGCGGACGCCTCGGAGCGCAGCAGATCGGTCAGCGTGGCGCCCAGGTGGTCGAGTACGGCACCGACCAGGTTGTCCTTGGTGCCGAAGTGGCGAAACACCAGCCCGTGGTTGACCCTGGATCGGGCGGCGATGTCGCGGATCGACGTGGCGGCCGGGCCCCGCTCGGCGAACAGATCGGTCGCGGCCGCCAGGATCGCGGCCACCACCTCGTCCCGCCCGGTGGGGATTTCGTGCGACCCCCTTGCCGATTTTGTAGTCATGTGACTACACTAGCTGATGTAGTCAATTGGCTACACCCGTTTTGAGCCAAGGACGACGACAATGACAGGTCAGATAACCGTCACCAAGCTGGGCAGCCGCATCGGCGCCCGGGTCGATGGCGTGCACCTCGGAGGCGACCTCGCCCCGGACGCGGTGGAGAAGATCCGCCGGGCGCTGCTGGCCCACAAGGTCATCTTCTTCCGCCACCAGCACCATCTCGACGACTACGGGCAGCTCGCATTCGCCGGACTGCTCGGCACGCCCATCGGCCACCCGGCCGCAGGGGCGCTCGCCGCCAAGCACGCGCCGGTCATCACCCCGATCGACTCGGAGTACGGCTCGGCCAACCGCTGGCACACCGACGTCACGTTCGCCGCGAACTATCCGGCGGCCTCGATCCTGCGCGCGGTCACCCTGCCCCGGTATGGCGGGTCGACCCTGTGGACCAACACCGCCGCCGCCTACCAGCACCTGCCCGAACCGCTGAAAAACCTGACCGAAAACCTGTGGGCGCTGCACACCAACCGCTACGACTACGTGACCGCCGAATCGATGCTGTCCATGACCGACAACCAACGGGCGTTCCGCCAGGCCTTCGAGAAGCCCGACTTCCGGACCGAACATCCCGTGGTGCGGGTGCACCCGGAAACCGGTGAACGCACGCTGCTGGCCGGCGATTTCGTGCGCAGCTTCGTCGGCCTGGACGGCCACGAGTCAAACGCGCTGCTGGAACTGCTGCAACGTCGAATCACACTGCCGGAGAACACTATTCGCTGGAGCTGGGCGCCGGGCGATGTGGCCATGTGGGACAACCGGGCCACCCAGCACCGGGCCGTCGACGACTACGACGACCAGCCCCGGCTGATGCATCGGGTCACCCTGATGGGCGATGTGCCCGTCAACGTGCACGGGGAGCGCAGCCGGGTGGTCCGCGGCGGACCGCTCGAGGCGATCGCCAGCTGAACGGTCAGCTGACCGAGCTGACCGGATCGATCGGCAGCCAGCGCAGCGCACCCGGTGCGTCGAGGGGTACCACCGGGTGCGCGGGGGGGATCGGGTCCAGCCGGCGGTACGCCTGGCCCTGCACCGGCCGCTCGTCGTTTTCGCCCTTGTTCGGCCACAGCGAGGCGGCCCGCTCGGCCTGCGCGGTGATCGACAGCGAGGGGTTGACCCCCAGGTTCGCCGAGATCGCCGCCCCGTCCACCACGAACAACGTCGGATACCCGTAGACCCGGTGATAGGGGTCGATGACCCCGTGCTCAGCGCTGTCGCCGATCACCGCGCCGCCGAGGAAGTGCGCCGTCAGCGGCATGTTGAACAGCTCGCCCCAGGTGCCGCCGGCCACGCCGTCGATCTTGGCGGCGATGCGCCGGGTCACCTCGTTGCCGACCGGGATCCAGGTCGGGTTGGGCTGGCCGTGCCCCTGCTTGCTGGAGAACCAGCGCCAACTAAACGGTCCCAGCTTCCCGCGTTTGGTGAAGGTGGTGATCGAGTTGTCCAGGTGCTGCATCACCAGCGCGATCAGGGTTCGCTCGCTCCACTGGTGGACGTTGAGCAACCGGAGCAAGCCGCGGGGATCCTCGCCGGCTTGCTGCAGCAACTGCTTCCACCTCGGCACGTCGGTGCCCCCGGAACCTGGGCCGTCGGTCATCAGCGTCTGCAGCAGCCCCATCGCGTTGGAACCCTTGCCGTAGCGAACCGGTTCGATGTGCGTGTCCGGCGTCGGGTGGATCGACGACGTGATCGCCACCCCGTGGGTCAGGTCGAGATCCGGGGTGACCTCCAGGCGCGCGGCGCCGACGATCGACTCGGAGTTGGTGCGGGTCAGCACGCCCAGCCGGTCGGACAACCGAGGCAGCCTGCCCTTGTCGCGCACCTTGAACAGCAGGTGCTGGGTTCCCCAGGTGCCGGCGGCCAGGATGAGGTGGGAGGCGGTGTACGTGCGCCGGTCCCTGCGCAACCAGCTTCCGGTGCGCACGGTGCGGACCTCCCACAACCCGTCGGGGCGCTGCTGGAAACCTTTCACCGTCGTCATCGGAATCACTTGTGCTCCAGCAGATTCCGCAAGCCCGAGGTAGTTCTTCAGCAATGTGTTCTTGGCGCCGTAGCGACAGCCCGTCATGCAGCAACCGCATTCCAGGCAGCCGGTGCGATCCGGCCCGGCGCCACCGAAATACGGGTCCGGCACCGTCTTGCCCGGCGCCTTGGTGCCGTCCGGGCCGAAGAACACGCCGACGGGCGTCGGCACCCACGTGTCGCCGCATCCCATCTCGTCGGCGACTTCCTTGACGAGGCGGTCGGCATCGGTGAAGGTGGGGTTCGTCACCACGCCCAGCATCCGCTGCGCCTGCGTGTAGTGCGGCATCAGCTCGTCGCGCCAGTCGGTGATGTGCGACCACTGCTGGTCGGCGAAGAACGGCTCGGGCGGCACGTAGAGGGTGTTGGCGTAGTTCAGCGAGCCGCCGCCCACTCCCGCGCCGGCCAGGATCATCACGTTGCGCAGCGGGTGGATGCGCTGGATACCGTAGCAGCCCAGCTTCGGCGCCCACAGGAACTTGCGCAGGTCCCAGGACGTCTCGGCGAAATCCTCGTCGGAGAAGCGGCGGCCGGCCTCCAATACGCCCACCCGGTAGCCCTTTTCCGTCAGCCGCAACGCGCTGACGCTGCCCCCGAAACCCGAACCGATGATCAGGACGTCGTAATCCGGCTTCATCGCACCAGTATGGCCTTACCCGCGGGTAACAAGCCAGCAGCCTGCGCCCCGCCGTCCCGCCACGCTGGCGTGTCGCTCGGCGGCCGATCATCAGCTACCGACGGTCAGGCCGACCTTCTGGAATTCCTTGAGGTCGCAGTACCCGGCCTTGGCCATCGACCGGCGCAGGCCGCCCACCAGGTTGAGGCTGCCGAACGGGTCGTCGGACGGGCCGCCCAGCACCCGCTCCAGCGGCGGGCGCTCGCCGACGGCGATCTGCAGCAGCGCCCCGCGCGGCAGCGACGGATGCGCGGCGGCGGCCGGCCAGAACCAGCCCTCGCCGAGCGCCTCGGCGGCCTCGGCGAGCGGCGTGCCGAGCATCACCGCGTCGGCGCCGCAGGCGATCGCCTTGGCCAGCTCGCCGGAGGTGTGGATGTCGCCGTCGGCCAGCACATGCACGTAACGGCCACCGGTCTCGTCCAGGTATTCGCGCCGCGCGGCGGCGGCGTCGGCGATCGCGGTGGCCATCGGCACGCGCATGCCCAACACCTCGTCGGTGGTGGTCACGCCCTGCGTGGAGCCGTAGCCGACGATGACGCCCGCGGCGCCGGTGCGCATCAGGTGCAGCGCGGTGCGGTGGTCCTGCACGCCGCCGGCGACCACCGGGATGTCGAGTTCGGAGATGAAGGTCTTCAGGTTCAGCGGCTCCCCATCACGGGCGACCCGCTCGGCCGAGACGATGGTGCCCTGGATGACCAGCAGGTCGATGCCGGCCGCGACCAGCACCGGCGCGAGCCACTGGGCGTTCTGCGGGCTGACCCGCACCGCGGTGGTCACCCCGGACTCGCGGATGCGGGCGACCGCCGAGCCCAGCAGGTCCGGGTTCAGCGGCGCGGCGTGCAGCTCCTGCAGCAGCCGGATCGCCGCCGAGGGTTCGGGCTCCTTGCTGGCCGCCTCGACGAGTTGGGCGACCTTGGCCTCGACGTCGGTGTGCCGGCCGATCAGCCCTTCACCGTTGAGCACGCCCAGCCCGCCGAGCCGTCCGAGTTCGATCGCGAACTCGGGCGAGACCAGCGCGTCGGTCGGGTGGGCGATCACCGGGATCTCGAACCGGTAGGCATCGAGCTGCCAGGCGGTCGACACGTCCTGGGACGAGCGGGTGCGGCGGGACGGGACGATGCTGACTTCGCTGAGCTCGTAGGTGCGCCGGGCGACGCGGCCCATGCCGATCTCGACCATGTCGCCTCAGCGTGCGTAGTAGTTGGGCGCTTCGACGGTCATGGCGACGTCGTGCGGGTGGCTCTCCTTGAGCCCGGCGGCCGTGATCCGGACGAACTGCGCCTGCTGCAGCACCTCGATACTCGGCGAGCCGGTGTACCCCATCGCCGCCCGCAGCCCGCCGGTGAGCTGGTGGATCACCGAGGACAGCGGACCGCGGAACGGCACCCTGCCCTCGATGCCCTCGGGCACCAGCTTGTCCTCGGAGAGCGCGTCGTCGGCGAAGTAGCGGTCTTTGGAGTACGACTTGCCCGATGACCCACCAGAGCCCCGGCCCGCCATGGCGCCCAGCGACCCCATGCCCCGGTAGCTCTTGAACTGCTTGCCGTTGACGAAGATCAGCTCGCCGGGCGCCTCGGCGGTGCCGGCCAGCAACGAGCCCAGCATGGCGGTGGAGGCGCCGGCGGCCAGCGCCTTGGCGATGTCCCCGGAGTACTGCAGTCCCCCGTCGGCGATGACCGGCACACCCGCCGGCCCGCACACCGCGACGGCCTCCAGGATCGCGGTGATCTGCGGTGCGCCCACCCCGGCCACCACCCGGGTGGTGCAGATCGACCCCGGTCCCACGCCGACCTTCACCGCGTCGGCACCGGCCTCGACCAGCGCCGCGGCCGCCGACCGGGTGGCGACATTGCCGCCGATCACCTCCACCCGCTCGCCCACCTCGGCCTTGAGCTTGCCCACCATGTCGAGTACCAGCCGGTTGTGCGCGTGCGCGGTGTCGACCACCAGCACGTCGACCCCGGCGTCGGCCAGCATCATCGCCCGCACCCAGGCGTCACCACCGACGCCGACGGCGGCGCCCACCAGCAGCCGGCCGTCGCTGTCCTTGGTGGCCAGCGGGTGTTGTTCGGTCTTGACGAAGTCTTTGACGGTGATCAGCCCGGTGAGCCGGCCGTGGCCGTCGACGACGGGCAGCTTCTCGATCTTGTTGCGCCGCAACAGGCCCAGCGCCGCGTCGGCGCTGACCCCCTCCTGGGCGGTGATCAGCGGGGCTTTGGTCATCACCTCGGCGACCTGCTTGGTCTGGTCGACCTCGAAGCGCATGTCGCGGTTGGTGATGATGCCGACCAGCGCGCCGGAATCGTCGACCACCGGCAGGCCGGAGATCCGGAACCGCGCGCACAGCGCGTCGACCTGGGCCAAGGTGTTGTCCGGCCGGCAGGTGACCGGATCGGTGACCATGCCGGCCTCCGAGCGCTTCACCATCTCGACCTGGCCGGCCTGCTCGGCGACGGGCAGGTTGCGGTGCAGCACACCCATGCCGCCGGCCCGGGCCATCGCGATGGCCATCCGCGACTCGGTCACCGTGTCCATCGCCGAACTGACCAGCGGCACTTTGAGCCTGATCTTCTTGGTCAGCTGGCTGGAGGTGTCCGCGGTGGCGGGAACCACGTCGGAGGCCGCGGGCAACAACAGGACGTCGTCGAAGGTAAGCCCCAGCATCGCGATCTTGTGCGGGTTGTCGCCCCCGGTGGGCACCGGATCGTCGATGAGGCCGCCCACGCGCAGGTAGGGGCTGACGACGAGGTCGGCGCTCTCGTCGAGATGGGACATGCCGCGTGTCATCGGTGGAGCCCTCCAAACCATGCGGACTGAGGATTCCATCCTATCGGCTCGCCCGTCGCCGGGACCCGCTTGTGTGGGCGTGCCGCGGACGCCATCGCGCGGAAATGGCGGGAAGCTCTCTGCTGGCGTTATCCCTGCCCGGCTGCGTAGGCTAGTGGCGTGCGTGACCACCTCCCACCGGGTTTGCCGCCCGACCCGTTTGCCGACGACCCCTGCGACCCGTCGGCGGCGCTGGAAGCCGTCGAGCCGGGGCAGCCCCTGGATCAGCAGGAGCGACTGGCGGTCGAGGCCGACCTGGCCGACCTGGCCGTCTATGAGGCCCTGTTGGCGCACAAGGGCATTCGCGGACTGGTGGTGTGCTGCGACGAATGCCAGCAAGACCACTATCACGACTGGGACATGTTGCGTGCCAACCTGCTGCAGCTGCTGATCGACGGCACGGTACGTCCGCACGAGCCCGCCTATGACCCCGAACCGGACGCCTACGTGACGTGGGATTACTGCCGGGGATACGCCGATGCCTCGCTCAACGAGGCGACGTCAGACGCCGACGGGTCTCACCGCCGGCACTGAGCGCACCGGCCCTCAGGGAGCGTCCGGCCCCACCGACGACGGATCCGGTGGCTGGCCGTGATGGCGGTGCCGACTCCACGACTGGGCCGGGGCGGGGCTCGACGACAAGGCTGGTGACCCGCTCGCGGAGGGACTGGCCGACGGGGCCGGCGGTGTCATCGAGGCGGGGACCGGCAACGTCGCATTCGGGTTGCGCGTCTCGATCCTGGCACTCAGCAGGTTCACCTGGTTCATCAGGTCTTGTTTGCTGGCCGCGTCGGTGATCGACTGCACCATGCTGGTGACCTCGGTCAGCTGATTCCGGGCCTGGACCCACTGGCCTTGGTCGATCGACTCCTGGACCTTCGCCAGATCGGCCTTGGCGGACAACATGACCTGGTTTTCGTTGACCCGCTTCTGCTCGAAGTACATCGCGTGCAGCCCGTACAGCGCGGTGCCGGGACGGGCCTCGACCACCATGGCGCCGAAGCCACTCAACGCCAACAGCGTCGCGGCGATCGAACAGATCGCGACCAGGCCACGACGACCGCGGCGGCGGTCGGCGATCCCGGTGCGCAGCGCCTCGACGGCCTCTTCCGGGGACACCAGTGCGCTGGCCGGCGGCCACCGCAGGTTGTCGCGCCAGTCCTCCAGCAGGGTGGCCAGCGCATCGACGTCGGGATCCTCGATGCCCACCGGCCGGCGGTCGGCGAGCGCGTCGAGGAGCAGGTCGGTGCGGGCGAACTCGTCCAACGCCGGCTCGCCGCCGCGTGCATAACCGAAATCAGGCATAGTCACCCGCCGCAACAATCTCGGACTTGAGCCGTGTCAGGGCACGGTGCTGGGCCACCCGTACCGCTCCCGTGGTACTGCCGACGGCGGCGGCGGTCTCCTCGGCGGACAGGCCGACGACCACCCGCAGGATCAGGATCTCCCGCTGCTTGGCGGGCAAGATCTCCAGCAGCTCGCTCATCCGGCCGACCGAGTCGGACTCGATGGCCAGCTGTTCCGGGCCCGCGTCGGACGACCGGCGCTCCGGCAGCGATTCGGCGGGATAGGCAAGATCGCGGCCGGCGGCCCGATGGGCATCGGCGACCTTGTGGGCCGCGATGCCGTACAGGAACGCCAGGAACGGACGTCCCCGATCCCGGTAGCGCGGCAGCGCCGTGATGGTTGCCAAGCACACCTCCTGTGCCACGTCATCCGCCGACAGACCACCCCGCTCGGCCGTGCCGACTCGCGCCCGGCAATATCGCACGACGATCGGACGGATGGTCTCCAGCACCTCCCGCAGTGCGTTGCGGTCTCCAGTTACGGCCTGGGCAACCACAGCGTCGAGACGTTCTCCTGGAATTGTCATCGACGGCGGTATCTCCAACGTTACGAGCCGGACACATCACGGGCTAACTGACGCCTTGACAATAACGGGCGGAAGGCCGTTTCAAGCGGAACGCCACGTCCCACCGGCGCGCCGCACCTGGCCTGCGCAGATATCCCGAATTTCGGACAGCTGTTGTGCCGAAAACGTCACGCTTCCGAGATCAATTAGCAAGCAGGCCAAGGCCCATCGCAGCGGTAGGAGTTTCAGCCGGCCGGTGGTGTCCAGTGCCGAATCGGCAACCGCGCGGGCGCGCTCGGCGCGGCCCGCGCCGCACAGGGCGGCGGCCAGCACCACCTCGCTCTTGACTCGGTGTCGCGCCGACGGGACGGCCATGGCCCGAGACAGCTCCACCGCTTCGGCGGCGTGGCCGACGGCGATCTCGCCGTCGGCGCGGGCCATCGCCAGCTCGGCGGCCACCCACCGACGGCGCACTGCGAGCCGGTCGGGCACCACCGGCCCGGGCGCCAGCACCTCTGCCACGCGCGCCAACAGTGTCGCCGCGGCGGCGAAGCGGCCAACGCCCAGCGCGTCGGCCGCCAGCCCGATCAGGGCATCGGCGCGCGCCTCGGGG
Source organism: uncultured Actinomycetota bacterium (assembly GCA_963800315.1). GTDB lineage: Bacteria > Actinomycetota > Actinomycetes > Mycobacteriales > Mycobacteriaceae > Mycobacterium. The sequence continues at coordinate 612,220 of CAWDAS010000009.1, read as the reverse complement.
TCGGTGCCGGCCAGTACCAGGGCACGCCCGTCCCAGCCCCGCGCCACCGCGTGCCAGCCGAGCTGGCGCAGGAACGATGCCTGCGTGCTGTGGGCCAACGAGGCTAACCGGCCGCCCGGACCGCCGCGTCGCAGCACCGCCAGGTCGCGGTAGGCGCTGCCGTAGCGGCCCTGCCCGCCGGCCGCGACGGCGCGCAGCCACAATTCGTTTGCCGTCGTCGCCGCCGGCAGCGGCCAGCTGCCGGGCTGCTCCCCGAACGCAGCGTCGGCCAGCTCCCGCTCAATCACGAAAGTGTGACGAGATTCAAACACGGCAATAGTAGTAAACAGTTTGTGGTCTTCGTGTTACCGAACTGTTAATCACCCTAGCCTAGGTACTCATTTTTCCTTCCCCACCCCTCCGCGCTGAGCTGGGGAATCGCGATTCGGTCAAGCGCCTGGTAACACGGTCGCCGTTCCGCAAATGCTTCGCAGATGAACGCGGAGTTAATTCTCCTCCAACGCGTATATACTTTGCTGGGCTAAGTGGCTATTGACGGAAATTCACTGTCTCCCTAACGTCTACGGATGACGGGTAGTCATCGGTGACTCCACTCCAATTTCAGTTGCACAATCGCTTCTCGGACGCTTCGCGAACCTGACATCTGGGCGTGCCGTGCAGAGAGGGAAGGAACCATGCCACAGCCGGAGCAGCTACCTGGCCCCAACGCCGACATCTGGAACTGGCAACTGCAGGGCTTGTGCCGCGGTGTTGACTCGTCGATGTTCTTCCACCCCGATGGTGAGCGTGGCCGCGCCCGCATGCAACGCGAGCAGCGCGCCAAGGAGATGTGCCGGCAGTGCCCGGTCATCCAGGAGTGCCGGTCGCATGCGCTGGAAGTCGGTGAGCCGTACGGGGTTTGGGGCGGCCTGTCCGAATCCGAGCGCGACCTGTTGCTGAAGGGCGACATCGGCCGCCCCCGCGGCATCCGCCGGTCGGCCTGACAGGTTTCTACACCTTCCAGCAAGTCCCCCACGACAAGTACCCGCGCGCGTGTGCCCCCCTCGGCGCCGACGCGCTGAGCCGCAAGCGGTGATTCATCCTTCCCGATCGTTTCGGCCTTCGCCAATTCGGGTACGCACCGCCAATGAGCAAGGGTCTAACCTGTGCGGTCGCGCTGCTTGCCGCGACCGTCGCGCCGTTGGGCGCGTGCGCGAACCAGCGGAGTAGCCAACCCACTACGTCGCCGTCCACCAGTTCGCCGCCGGGCGCCGAGACGATGACCACGCAGTTGAAGAGCACCGACGGGAATCCGGTCGCCAACGCCACCTTCGCTTTTGCCAACGGCTATGCGACGGTGACCGTGGAAGCCGGCCCCAACCAGGTGCTGACCCCCGGTTTCCATGGGCTGCAAATCCACTCGGTGGGCAAGTGCGAGGCGAATTCGGCCGGGGACTTCGACTCCGCGGGAGGCGTCTACCAGGCGCCGGGGCACACCGGCTATCCCGCCAGCGGCGAGCTGACCGCGTTGCAGGTGCGCCCCGACGGCTCGGCGAAACTCGTCACCACCACCAGCTCGTTCAACGCCGCGGATTTGCGGAATAGCTCCGGCACCGCGCTGGTCATCCACCAGGACCCGGACACCCTCGGCAATAGCCCCACCGGTGAATCGGGCAAGCGGGTGGCCTGCGGTGTGATTGCCGCTGCGGCCGCGACGACAACCTCGTCCACCACGACGACGACCAGCGTCACGACGAGCACCACCACGACCGAAGTGCCACCGCCGTCCACGAGCACGAGCACCGTCACGGTCACCAGCACCCCGACCGTCACGTCCACGCCGACCACGACGGTGACAACGCCGCCTAGCCTTCCTCCCGGCTGACACACCGAACCGCGACCGATAGGAAAAGCCAGCTCAATTGGGCTGCGCGCCGATACTGTTCGGAACATGCAGACGGTGCTGTTCACGCTCGGGCTGGTTCTGTTCCTGATCGGCCTGCTCACCGGGTTGGCCGTGCCGGCGTGCAAGAACCCGCGCATGGCGCTGTCGAGCCACCTCGAGGCCGTTCTCAACGGCATGTTTCTCGTGCTGGTTGGTCTGCTCTGGCCACACCTCGACTTGCCCAACGTTTGGGGGGTTGGCGCGGTGGTGCTCATCGTGTACTCCGCCTACGCGAATTGGCTGGCGACGCTGCTCGCAGCGGTATGGGGTGCCGGCCGCAAACTCGCTCCGATCGCGGCGGGCGATCACGAGGCCTCAGCGGCTGAGGAAGGGTTCGTCAGTTTTCTGTTGGTGTCCCTTTCGCTGTCGATCGTGGCCGGTGTGGGCATCCTCATCGCCGGGTTGTGGTGAGGCAGAGCCGATCCCGCGGGTCGCCATAAGCGGAAACGCGGTAGGCCATGGCCGCGACACATAAATCTCTGCGACGAAACGCCGGGCCCGCGCAATGGCTTCAGTTTGGCGAAGGAAGGCCATCGCGCCCTAACGAAAACACCCCCGGGCCAAAGACCGGGGGTGTTTCGCAATGCTTGCCTAGTGGTGATGGTGGCCGTGGCCATGGCCGTGGTCGTCCTCGTCGTCCGCGGGCTTCTCGACAATCGCCGTCTCAGTCGTGCAAGATGTACCACCGCACCGGCTCGTCGGTGGGGACGGACGCCGATGGTATGCCGGTGGCGCTGGACTGACCGACCGCTTTTGTTCATGCCACCGGTGGAGGCCTACCCTTACAGGGTTACGTCGACGGCACCGGTTCGCCTCGCGCAGCGAAGAATTCGATCTTCAGCGGACTCGTGCGCGGCGGGTTCGGGTCGCGCAACAAGGACTCCGCCAGCTGCGCGCTGGCCGCGCGGGGCCGATTCACCCAGCAGCTGCGCTCGATGAAGTTGCCGTCGGGGTCGTGGGTATAGATCGAGATCGTCATGCCGTGGTCGACGCGCATGACGTCCAAGCCATGTGTCAGCCAACGGTCCTGTGCCGCGTCGAGGCCGGCTAAGTCGTCAGCGCCAAACGCGATGTGGTTCACCCAGTTCGGCAGGCCGAGGCCGCGCGAGATGGCGAGATCCATGCCGACGTAGCGGTCACCGTGTAGATCGAACAGAGCGAGCAGCGACCCGTCGCCGGTGTCGTAGAGGACGTGTCGAAACCAGGCGTCGCCCTCGGGGGCGTCGCCTGCTTCGACATGGACTAGCCGGAAACCCATTGCTTCTGTGTAGAACCGGTGTGCCTCGTCGAGGTTGCTCGTCGCGATTGCTACGTGGTGGAATGCCATGATGCACTTCCTTGATTCCAGTCGTAATGGAATGAATACAGTGGAACTTTATCGAAATGGGTGAGGAAGTCAAGCCTCGTCGGCAATACCGCTCCGTGGCGCGCGCGCGCCAGCGTGAGGCAACCCGGGCGGCGATCATCGACGCCTCGACGGCTGCGTTCATCGAGAACGGCTATGCGGCGACCACGATGGCGCAGATCGCCGCGGACGCCGAGGTGTCGCCTGAGACCGTGTACGCCGTCTTCGGCACCAAACGAGACGTATTGCGTGCGGTGGTCGAGCAGGTGTCCGCTGGGGCACCGAGCACCGACGCATGGCGAAACGGGGACTGGCTTGCGAGGGTGAAGGCCGAGCCCAATCAGCGCCGCCGACTCGAGTTGATGACCGACGCCACTCGTGACGTTCTCCGCCGCGTTGCGCCGATCGACGAGATCGTGCGCTCAGTTGCCGTATCAGATCCAGAGATCGCCGAGCTTCAGGACGAGCTCGAACGCCGCCGGCGCAACGACCTTCGAGGGCTCGTGCAGCTGCTCGCAGAGGCAGGGCGGCTGCGGGTTTCGGTCGAGGATGCGGTGGACCTATGGTGGGCGCTTGGCCACAGCACTGGGCCGTACCGCTCGCTCACCGTCGACCGGGGGTGGAGCGACCGACGGGCGCGGGCCGCATTGATCGATCTCGTGGCCCGCGCTCTCCTCGAGGATGCATAGTTAACGGTTAGCGCACGCGTCACCGCGGAGGGGTAGGGCACCCGGGGGCGGCCGAGCTGTCCAACGCGGCCAGCGAAAACCGGCACGCTGACCCTTCGGACAAGTCGCTTCCCGGATCTACCGGTAGCCGCCATACAACCGACCGGACACCGGCCTTGGCACAGTGAGGCGCCGTCTAGCACGTTCTCGGAGCTCCATTGCATGCCTTTTGCGGGCCAGGCCCGATTACGAAACACCCCCGGCGACGAATCGGGGGTGCTCCGTCACGCCAAATGACTAATGAGCGTGCCCGTGGTGATGCCCCGAGTGCTCCTCCTCCTCCTCAGCCGGCTTCTCGACGACGGCCGTCTCGGTGGTGTTGGGTTACAGCCACACGCGGCCAGCCGACTGCCAAGCTACGTCCTTGATGCCTGCGCCGCCGACCAGCTGGGCGGGCGCTTCTCAACGAAGGCCTGGACGCCCTCGAGCGCGCTCGGATCCATCATGTTGCAGGCCATCGTCGCGCCTGCATCCTCATAGGCGGACTCGATGCCGAGTTCGATTTGGCGGTAGAATAGGGCCTTCCCCATTGCGACCGCGACACCCGGCTTCGCAACAATGCGCGCTACCAGCGCCTCGACCTCGTCATCCAGCGCTGCGGGCGCTGCCACCCTGTTGACCAGCCCCAACACGCGCGCATCTTCAGCAGAGACGAATTCTCCGGTGACGAGCATCTCGAAGGCGGCTTTACGTGGCAGATTGCGCGACAGCGCCACTCCCGGGGTCGCGCAGAAGAGCCCGACGTTAATGCCGCTGACCGCGAAGCGCGCGTCATCGCTCGCCACCGCGAGGTCACACATCGCGACGAGTTGGCAGCCCGCAGCAGTCGCCAGACCATGGACACGCGCGATCACCGGGACCGGCAGGCGCTGGATCGAAAGCATCACGGCTGTGCACTGTGCGAACAGGCGCTGGTAGTACTCAAGTGAAGGCTCGGCCCGCATTTCCTTCAGGTCGTGGCCGGCGCAGAAGGCCTTCCCGGATGCCCCGAGCACGACGGCGCGCACCCCTTCGTCATTGGCGAGCGGGTCAACGGCGTCGGCGAGCGCTGCGAGCATCGCCTCGGACAGCGCGTTGAAGGCCTGGGGGCGGTTCAGCGTCAGCGTGACGACGCCACGATCATCGCGGTGTTGCAGCAGCAGCGGTTCTTCCATCGCGTTGACCTCACTCTATTGCCGCGGCGCTGATGGCGTGCTCGCGCAGCTGGAACTTCTCCGATCCTGCCAGTGGATGTCTTCGGGACGCCAGCACCGACCGCGAGCGCCAGTTTGCGACACACACGCAAACGCCCCGTGAGCGTGGCGGTCGTCTTCGTCCCGGGCGGCTTGTCGACAACCGCCGTCTCCGTGGTCACTGATGTAAGCCATTCGGCCGAGGCGACGCAAAGGCATCAAGCCGCGGCTCGAGGCCGAAGACTCGGACTTCGGCCGACTTACCTTTCAAGGCGTGTGATCCCCGATCGGTGAGTCCGCGCGGTCGAGAAACCAGGGCGTCGACGGTCTGGTAAGTGAGGAGGATTACGTCACCGGTCGCCTTGGTCAGCTGCTCGACGCGAGCAGCCACGTTCACGGCGTCGCCGATCAGGGTGAACTCAAGCTTGCCTCCGCCACCGATGGTGCCGGCGATCACCACACCGGTGTTGATCCCGATGCCGATACGCAGCGCGCCGCCGAACCGTTCGGCGACCAGACGGTGAATCAACACCGCTGCGCTTACGGCGGCGTCGGCATGATCGGCAAGATCGTTGGGGGCATTGAAGACGGCCAGTGCGCCGTCGCCGAGGAACTTGTTGACGTGCCCGCCGGCGTCGACGATGGCGGGCACCACGATCTCGAACAAAGCGTTGAGGCGGGCGACGGTTTCCTCAGCGGTGTGCGCCTCGGCGAACGGCGTGAAGTCGCGGATGTCGACGAACATCACCGTCACCTCACGGCGCTCCCCGGTGAACACATCATTACCCTGCTCAAGCAGCCGTGCGGCGAGGGCCGGGTCGACATAGGTTCCAAACGCCGCCTGAAGTCGTCGCCGCTCAGCCAAACCCGCCTGCATGCGATTAAACGATGCTGCGAGCGCGCCGAGGTCATCGTCTTGAACCACAGGCAGACGTTGGCTGTAAAGACCCGCCGCCACACGTTCAGTTCCTTCGGCGAGGTCGCGAACGGTTTGCAAGGACGGTGAAAACGCGGAGGCGAGCGTGATCGGCACCCCCATGCCAAACGCCAATCCACAGGCGATCACGACGGCGAATAAGGGAACCTCACTGACCCGATGAAACACTGCCCCCAGCATCGCGCCCGCGAGGGCGAACACAAACGCGACGCTGACCATGAATACGCTGGACCACGCTGCAAAAGTCGGACGTGAGCGGGGCAGGGAATCACCGATCCCCGTATCACCAGCCAGTGCGACTCGCGATGGCCGAAGCGATGCTTCCACAAAGCTGTGGCTTGCGGCCTGGGTGGCAGTTCCGAGGACGGCACCCCATATGCCGTACTGGACAAGCCGCGAACAGGTCGCCCCCGCGATCGCACCGACAACGACAGAAAGCACGGCAGCCCAAACAGCGGTGACAGCCACGCCTCGGAGAACCGCCTCGCGAACGTACGTATAGGTGTCCTCCAGGGCTGTTGCCGGATCGACCTTCTGGCCCGCCGCCCACTGCTCGACAGAGTGGATTCGGCCTAGGCCAGGAAGAACAGTGGCGTACACAGCCACCGGCACGGCGACAACGGTCACTGCAGCCGTCTCGAAATAATGATCGGAGTGCTCGTAAGCCGTAATGATTATCGACGACACAAGCCAGATCGGTAGCACCACGAGAACACTGATCGCGAAGATCGCCCACGAGTACCTCGCTCTGTACTGATCCCACGCCCACTGCCAGATACGGTCCATGCCGGGAGACTAAATCCCCATGACCGGCGGAGACACGAAAACCCCGGCCGCTGGGACCGGGGTGTTTCGTCACCGCTTTACCTAGTGATGGTGGCCGTGGCCATGGCCGTGGTCGTCCTCGTCGTCCGCGGGCTTCTCGACAATCGCCGTCTCGGTGGTAAGCACCATCCGGGCCACCGACGCCGCGTTGAGCACCGCGGACCGGGTCACCTTGACCGGGTCGACGACACCCTCAGCAACCAGGTCACCGTAGCTGAGCGTCGCCGCATTCAGTCCATGCCCGGGGGGCAGCCCACCGACCTTGTTGACCACGACCGAGCCGTCCAGCCCGGCGTTGCTGGCGATCCAGTACAGCGGTGCAGCCAAAGCGTCGAAGAACACGTCGACACCCAGCGCCTGATCGCCGCTCAGCGATCCACGCAGGTCGGTCAGCGCCGTGCGGGCCCCAATCAGCGCCGACCCGCCGCCCGCGACAATGCCCTCCTCGACGGCGGCCTTCGCGGCCGCGACGGCGTCCTCGACGCTCTCCTTGCGTTCCTTGAGGGCGGTCTCGGTGGCGGCACCGACCTTGATGACGGCCACGCCGCCGGCCAGCTTGGCCAGCCGCTCCTGCAGCTTCTCGCGGTCCCAGTCCGAATCGCTGGCCTCGATCTCCGCCCGCAGCTGCTTGATGCGGTTGGCAACGGCCTCCTTGGGGCCGCCGCCGTCGACGACGATCGTGTCGTCCTTGCTGACCACCACGCGGCGGGCCGACCCCAGCACGTCGGTGTCAACCTCCCGCAGCAGCAGGCCCGCGTCGGGATTGATCACCTGGCCACCGGTGACGACCGCCAGGTCCTCGAGGAAGGCCTTGCGCCGGTCGCCGAAGAACGGCGCCTTGACCGCGACCGCTTTCAGCGTCTTGCGAATGGAGTTGACGACGAGCGTCGCCAGGGCCTCGCCCTCGATGTCCTCGGCGATGATCAACAGCGGCTTACCCGATTCGGCGACCTTCTCGAGCATGGGCAGCAGGTCGGGCAGCGAGCTGATCTTCTCCTGGTGCAAAAGGATCAGCGGGTCGTCGAGCACCGCTTGCTGGGCGTCGAAGTCGGTCACGAAATACGCCGACAAGAAGCCCTTGTCGAAACCCACGCCCTCGGTGAACTCCAGCTCGGTGTTCATCGTGGAGGATTCTTCGACACTGACCACGCCGTCGGTGCCGACCTTCGTCATCGCCTCGCCGACCAGCTCACCGATCTGCGGGTCGCGGGACGACACCGTGGCCACCTGCCCGATCGCGTCCTTGCCGGACACCGGGATGGCCGCCGCGAGCAGCGCCTCGGACACCGCGTCGGCGGCCTTGCTCAGTCCCACGCCGAGCTCGATCGGGTTGACGCCGGCGGCGACCAGGCGCAGGCCGTTCTTGATCAGCGCCTGCGCCAGCACGGTCGCGGTGGTGGTGCCGTCGCCCGCCACGTCATTGGTCTTGGTGGCCACCGACTTCACCAGCTGGGCGCCCAGGTTCTCGAACGGGTCTTCCAGGTCGATCTCGCGCGCGACCGTGACGCCGTCATTGGTGACCGTGGGTCCGCCAAATGCCTTGGCCAGCACCACATGCCGACCGCGCGGGCCCAGGGTCACCCGGACCGCGTCGGCGAGTGTGTTGACGCCCGCCTCGATGGCGCGACGCGCGGCCTCGTCGTACGCAATAACCTTGCTCATCAGGCTCCTTCACCCGCTATCAACGCATCCGCCCCGGATGATCCCCGTGGTTGCACACGGGGATCGCCGGGGCGGAACACGGTTTTACTTCGATACGACAGCCAGCACGTCGCGCGCCGACAGGATCAGGTATTCCTCGCCGTTGTACTTGATCTCGGTGCCGCCGTACTTGCTGTAGATGACGGTGTCACCCTCCGACACGTCCAGCGGGATCCGCTTCTCGCCGTCCTCGTCCCACCGGCCGGGGCCGACTGCGACGACGGTGCCTTCCTGCGGCTTTTCCTTGGCGGTGTCAGGAATGACCAGACCGGACGCGGTCGTGGTCTCGGCCTCGTTGGCCTGCACGAGAATCTTGTCCTCGAGTGGCTTGATGTTCACCTTCGCCACGATGGGAGCCCTCCACTTGGTTGTTCGGGTCCGGGGCTAAGCGCCCCGGACTGGAGTTGGGCGGTCGGCCGGGGCGTGCCCCGAACCGTCCGATTGTCAGGTCTGGCATTCGGCCGTGCCCTCGAACCGTCGTCGCGGGTGCCGGCACAGGGGGACCGTCCGATTGCCACCTAGCACTCTATACATGAGAGTGCTAGCACTCAAGGGCGGTCCGTTGCTTCCCGCGTGTTCGCCACAAGCGATCAGGTGACCAGGCCTTTTACCACCGGCAAGCCCGGGTCGCTGGCCACGTCCAACGAGGACTGGGGCGCGCCCGCGGCCACCAGGTGCGCCGCGAACGACGCGATCATCGCCCCATTGTCGGTGCACAGCCGCGGCCTGGGTATCCGCAGCGTCAGGCCGGCCGCCGCACACCGCTGCGCCGCCAGCTCCCGCAACCGCGAGTTCGCGGCCACGCCGCCGGCGATCAGCAGGGTGGACACGCCCAGCCCGGTGGCCGCGCGCACCGCCTTGCGGGTCAACACGTCGGCGACCGCTTCCTGGAACCCGGCCGCGATATCGGCGGTGGCAGCATCGGGGTGGCTCTCCAGATACCGCGCCACCGCGGTTTTCAGCCCGGAGAAGCTGAACGCGTACGGGTCGTCGGCGGGGCCCGTCATGCCGCGCGGGAACGCGATGGCGTCCCGGTCACCGGTGCGAGCCAGCTCGTCGAGCACCTTGCCGCCCGGGTAACCCAGTCCCAGCAGCCGCGCCACCTTGTCGTAGGCCTCGCCGGCCGCGTCGTCGACGGTGCTGCCCAGCTCGATGATCGGCTCACCGAGCGAACGCACATGCAACAGGTGGGTATGTCCCCCGGACACCAGCAGCGCCACGCACTCGGGCAGCGGTCCGTGTGCGTAGACGTCGGCGGCCAGGTGCCCGCCGAGGTGGTTGACGGCATAGAACGGCGCCCCCCAGGCCGCCGCGTACGCCTTGGCCGCCGCCACCCCGACCAACAAGGCGCCGGCCAACCCGGGCCCGATGGTGGCGGCGACGATGTCGGGACGCTCCAGGCCGGCCGCCGCCAGCGCACGGCGCATGGTGGGGCCCAGCGCTTCCAGGTGCGCTCGGGAGGCGATCTCGGGGACCACGCCGCCGAAGCGGACGTGTTCGTCGACGCTGGATGCCACCTCGTCGGCCAACAGCATCACGGTGCCGTCGGAGTCCAGCCGCGCGATGCCGACTCCCGTTTCGTCGCAGGAGGTTTCGATGGCCAAGACTATGGTCATGTGCGCCGCTCCTCCTCATCGCTCCCCTCTGCATCGTCGCCGGCGCTGGTCATGTGGCTTCCCGTCGCATCGTGTAGGCATCGGCACCGCTGGCCCGGTAGTACCGCCGGCGCAGCCCGACCTGGGTGAACCCCACGCTGCGGTAAAGCGCGATGGCCGCCTCGTTGTCGGTGCGGACCTCCAGGTAGACCACATCGCCGCCGGCGAACGCCAGCAGCGCATCGAGCAACCTGCGGCCGATGCCGCGGCCCTGGTAGGCCGGGTCCACGCCGATGGTGTGCACCTCGTACTCGAACGGCGGGGTGCGGCCCAACCGCGAGATGCCCGCGTAACCGATCACGGTTTCGCCGGCACGCGCGCCCACGTAATGGTTGTGCGGGCTGGCGAGCTCGCGGTTGAAGGCCGCCGCGGGCCACGGGTCGTCGCCGTCGAACAGCTGTGCCTCGAGCTCGGCGCACCGCCGCGCGTCGGCGGGGGTCAACGCGCCGAGGGTCACGGGCTCACTGGGGGCGGTCATTGGCGCGCCGCCAGGGGTGTGGCGTCGGGCCGGCGCAGGTACAGCGCCACCAGCGGCGCCGGGTCCGCCGGCCAGTCGGTCACCGCGGCCACCAGCCCGGCCGCCGTGGGGCAGGCCGGCTCACAGGTGGGCAGGCCGAACATCCCCGCGTGCAGCGGTGAGCCTGCCACTGCCCGCGCCGGGCCCGGGTCGACGTCGGCCGGGGCGTTGACCGCCGGACCGTGCGTGCGGACCCCGTCGCGGTAGCGGGCCCAGTAGACCTCGCGGCGGCGGGCGTCGGTGACCACCAGCACCTCACCGGTGGTCCGCACGCCGATGGCATCCAGGCTGCACACTCCGTATACCGGCACGCCCAGCGCGTGGCCGTACGCGGCTGCGGTGGCCATCCCGGCCCGCAGGCCGGTGAACGGGCCCGGCCCGCAGCCCACCACGACGGCGTCCAAGTCGGCCATCGCCAGGCCGGCGTCGGCCAGGGCGGCCACCGCGTTCGGGGTGAGCCGTTCGGCGTGCGCCCGGGCGTCGACGGTGACCCGCTCGGCCAGCACGGACAGATCGTTGCGCCGGACGATGCCGGCGGTCACCGCCGGGGTGGCGGTGTCGAGGGCCAAGACGAGACTCATGCGCGGTTCCACTCCCAGCTCGCGATCCGCACGTCCGAGTGGCTCAGGCGCTCCAGACGGACGTCGAGATGACGTTCGGCCAGGCGCTCGGCCAGACCCTCGCCCCACTCCACCACGACGACCGCGTCGTCGAGATCGCTGTCCAGGTCCAGCGAGTCCAGCTCGGCGAGCAGGTCGGCGCCGCCTCGCCGGTCCAGGAGCCGGTACATGTCGACGTGGATCATCGCCGGGGTGCCGGGCCGCCGCGGCGGATGCACCCGCGCCAGCACGTACGACGGGGAGGTGACGGGACCATCGACGTCCATCGCTGCGGCAATCCCCTTGGCCAGCATGGTCTTTCCCGCGCCGAGCGGACCGGAAAGCACCACCACGTCGCCGGCGCGCAGCTGCTGACCCAGCCGCGATCCCAGCGCCACCGTGTCCTCGACGCGTTCCAGCGTGGCCGTGCCAACCCCGCGGTCAGCCATGCCGGAACCGTTCCCGCACCCGCCGCATCGCGAGCGCCGTCCTGCGCGGGGTCGCCCGATGGACCAACCGCACCAGGCCGTCGTTGATGGCGTCGGGCTTGTCCAGCAGCGCCAGGTGACTGGCCCCGGAGACGATGACCAACTCCGACAACGGCAGGGACGCCGCCATCTTCCGCGAATATTCGTCCGGGGTGATCAGGTCGTGGTCACCGCACGCGATCATTGTCGGGATCCGCAGCAACGTCCACAGCCCGGCGGTTTCGTCGTGCTCCTCCAGGGCATCCAGGAACTCGACCAGGGTGGGGATCGGGGTGCCGTTCATCATCCGCTGGGAGAACGCGTCCAGGCTCCGGCTGACGTGCAGGTCGCTGTAGGACGCGGCCCGCAAGACCGGGCCGATCAGTGAGCGCGACACGTTGCGGCCGCGGTGTATCAGCTTGGGTGCGGACCGCGCGGTGAACCGGAAAGCCTCCAGCGCCGGGTTTTTCAAAACCTCGCCCAGCGGCGATCTGGAAACCCCTTCGGCCGCCGAGGAAATCAACGCGGCGCCGACGATTCGGCGCCCGTACTGGTCGGGGAACTGGCGAGCGTGCGACAACACCGTCATCCCGCCCATCGAGTGGCCGACCAGCACGACCACCCCGCGCGGTGCGGCTACCTTCAGCACGTCTTCCAGGTCTTTGCCGAGTTGGGTCAGCGTGTAGCTCTCGGGCGCGGCGTCACCGGACCGCCCGTGCCCGCGTTGGTCGTAAAAGACCATCCGCGCCCGCGGACCCAATCGATCGGGCAGCCGCGTCCGCTGGAAATGAAACGCGCCCATGCGCAGGCAGAAGCCGTGGACGAAGACCATGGTTAGCGGGGCGTCCACCGAGCCGGCCTCGCGGACGGCCAACGACACCCCGTCGGGCGTGGTCACCACGTAGCTGCGGTCGTCCTCGAGCCTGTCGAAATCCTCGTCGGCATAAGGATCTTCGATTCCCGAGGCGCGTTGGATGATCGAACGACGGGCCGAGGCGCCGACGATGGCGGCGACGGCGGTCAGCCCGGCACCTCCCGCAAGCCATGCCCTCCCCCGGTGCCGCCTGCGGCTTTTGTCAGCGCTCAACGGTGTGCGCCTCGCGGTAGGTCCTGGTGATGCGTCCGCGCGGGCTGGTCACCACCTCGTAGTGGATGGTGCCGAGCAGATCGGCCCAGTCTTGCGCGGTGGGTTCGCCGGCGGTGCCGGGCCCGAACAGGATCGCCTCGTCGCCCTCGGCCACATCGATCGGCCCGGGGCCGAGGTCGACGACGAACTGGTCCATGCAGATCCGCCCGACTCCGGGCCGGCGCCTGCCGTTGATCAACACGTCCAGGCGTCCGCCCAGCGACCGGAAGACCCCGTCCGCGTAGCCGATCGGCAGCAGCGCCAGGTTGGTGTCGCGCGGCGCGGTCCAGGTGTGCCCGTACGACACACTTTCCCCGGCCTCAATCGACTTTACCAGCGCCACAGCACATTTCACCGTCATTGCCGGCGCCAGTCCCATGTCCCCGGCGTCGGGCACCGGGCTCAGGCCGTAGACCGCGATACCGGGCCGCACCAGGTCGAAGGCCAGATCGGGACGAGACATGGTGGCCGAGGAGTTGGCCAGGTGCGCCACCTCGACCGGCAGGCCCGCGGCGCGCGCCTGCGCCAGCATGTCGGTGAACCGTTGGGCCTGAACATCATTGAGCGGATTGTCCGGCTGGTCAGCGTACACCATGTGCGACATCAGCCCACGCAGCGCGATGGCGTCCTCGGCGACGGCTTGGCGCAGCGCTTTCAGCATCGACGGGTACTGCGCGGGGTGCACGCCGTTGCGGTTCAGCCCGGTGTCGACCTTGACGGTGACCGTCGCGGTCCGGCCGGTGCGGCGCACCGCCTCCAGCAGCTCGTCGAGCTGGCGCTCGCCGGACACGGCGATCTCCACGTCGGCCAGCAGTGCGGGCCCGAAGTCGAGGCCGGGGGCGTGCAGCCAGGCCAGCACCGGGGCGGTGATCCCGCCGTCCCGCAGCGCCAGCGCCTCGTCGACGGTGGCGACTCCCAGTTCGGTCGCTCCGGCCGCCAACGCCGCGCGGGCGGTCCGGGTGGCGCCGTGGCCGTAGCCGTCGGCCTTGACGACAGCCATCACCTGCGCGCGGCCGGCGTGCTCGCACAGCAGCCGCACGTTGTGCTCAATGGCGCCCAGGTCCACCACAGCCTCGGCGAGGGCGCCGGGCGTCAGGGATATCGGCGTAACGGCCACGGCCATCATTGTCCCAGAACCGGGCCGGCAAGCCGCATTCGAACAGGTCAGTGCGCGAAGTGCTGGGCGTCGTAGTGCCCGCCGGGCTTGGTCTTGTCCAGCGAGGTCAGCGCCGAGACGGCGTCGTCGTGCAGCGCCCGGGCCAGGTCGGCCGACAGCCCCTCGCGCACCACGATGCGCAGCACGGAGACGTCGGTGGCGTTGTCGGGCATGGTGTACGCGGGCACCTGCCAGCCGTAGGTCCGCAGCTCGTGGGACAGGTCGAACTCGGTGTACCCGCGGTCGCAGGCGAGCCGGAAGGCGACCACCGGGATCGCCGAGCCGTCCGAGATCAGCTCGCAGTGGTCGCTCACCCGCAGCTGCTCGCCCAGCCACCGTGCCGTCCCCGACAGACTCTGCATCACCTTGGTGTAGCCCTCGCGGCCCAGCCGCAGGAAGTTGTAGTACTGGCCGATCACCTGGTTGCCGGGGCGGGAGAAGTTCAGCGTGAAGGTCGGCATGTCGCCGCCCAGGTAGTTCACCCGGAACACCAGCTCGTCGGGCAGGTGCTCCTTGTTGCGCCACACGACGAAGCCGATGCCGGGGTAGGTCAGCCCGTACTTGTGCCCGCTGACGTTGATCGACACCACCCGGGGCAGCCGGAAGTCCCAGATCAGGTTCGGGTGCAGGAAGGGCACCACGAAGCCGCCGCTGGCGGCGTCCACGTGCACCGGGACGTCGACGCCGCCGCCGGCGGCCAGCTTGTCCAGGGCCGCACAGATCTGGGCGACGGGCTCGAGTTCGCCGGTGTAGGTGGTGCCCAGGATCGCCACCACGCCGATGGTGTCCTCGTCGACGGCGTCGACGACCTGTTCGGGGGTGATGACGTAGCGGCCCTCCTCCATCGGCAGGTAGCGCGGTTCGACGTCGAAGTAGCGGCAGAACTTCTCCCACACCACCTGCACGTTGGAGCCCATGACCAGGTTGGGGGTGCGGCCTTTCCAGGCGTCTTTTTTGGGCCCGAGCTTTTGGCGCCACCGCCATTTCATGGCCAGCCCGCCCAGCATCACCGCCTCGCTCGAGCCGATGGTGGACACCCCGCAGGCGCTCGAAGGGTCGTCGTCGCGCAGGTGTTCGGCGTGGAACAGGTCGGCCACCATGCAGACGCAGCGCTGCTCGATGGCCGCGGTGGCCGGGTATTCGTCCTTGTCGATCATGTTCTTGTCGAAGGTGTCGGCCATCAGCTTCCCGGCCTCGGGATCCATCCAGGTGGTGACGAAGGTCGCCAGGTTCAGCCGCGAACTGCCGTCGAGCATCAGCTCGTCGTGAATGAATCGGTACGCGGCTTCGGGGTCCATCGACTCGTCGGGCAGCCGCAGCGCGGGGATCGGCGCGGTAAACAGGCGGGTCGTGTAGGCGGGGGCGATCGAGTGCGCCGGCACGGACGGATGGCTGCGGGACACGGCGAATCCTTTCTGGTGGGCTTGCTGCTACAGGGCGGCCAGGGCGGCTCGGATGTGCGGCACGATGCGCGACGCCGAGGTGGGCGCGTCACCGGGGCCCGGGTCGGCGGCCGAGCGCGCGGCCGCGCGGGCGTGCACGAAGGCCGCGGCCGCGGCGGCTTCCACCGCAGGCAGGCCCGCCGCCAGCAGCGCGCCGATCATCCCGGACAGCACGTCGCCCGAGCCGGCGGTGGCCGCCCAGGACTGCCCGGCCGGGTTGAGGTAGACCGGGCCGCCGGGGTCGGCGATGACGGTGACGTTTCCCTTGAGCAGCACGGTGGCGCCGAACGTGTCGGCGAGCTTGCGGCACGCGCCCACCCGGTCGTCGCCCGGCGGTGCGCCGGCCAGCCGGGCGAATTCACCGGCGTGCGGAGTCAGCACCGTCGGCGCGTTCCGGCTGACGACCAGCTCGGGATGGGCCGCCAGGATGGTGAGCCCGTCGGCGTCCACGATCACCGGCAGGTCGGTCTCCAGCGCGAACCACAGCGCCGCCGCCCCGGCGTCGTCGGTGCCCAGCCCCGGCCCGACCACCCAGGCCTGCACCCGCCCCGCCGATGCCGGGGTGGGCGACGCGATCACCTCGGGCCACACCGAGAGCACCTCGCGGTGCGCGCTGCCGGCGTAGCGGACCATGCCGGACGTGGCCGCGACGGCGGCGCCCGTGCACAGCACGGCGGCGCCGGGATACGTCGACGACCCGGCCATCACACCGGTGACGCCCTGGGTGTACTTGTCGTCGTCGGGGCCCGGCACCGGCCAGCGCGCGGCCACGTCGGCGGCCTGCAAACCCCGCACGTCGGTGTCCGGCAGGTCCAGCCCGATATCGATCAGCTCCACGCGGCCGCAGTCGGCGAGGGCGTGCACGGGCTTGAGGCCGCCGAAGGTGACGGTCAACGCGGCGTGCACCGCGGGACCGGTGATCGCCCCGGTCGTCACGTCGATCCCGCTGGGGATGTCGACGGCGACGACGGGGACGCGGGCACCGCCCGGCCCGTTCAAGGCGGCGAACACCTCGGCCGCCGCCGGCCGCAGCGGGCCCGACCCGGAAATGCCCACCACCCCGTCGATGACGAGATCCGTTGTGGGCGAAACGCTCTGAACGACGCGGCCGCCGGACTTGGTGAAGGCCGCCAGCCCTTTGCGGTGGGTGCGCTCGGGATTGAGCAGCACCGCGTCGGCCGCCGCGCCCCGACGGCGCAGGAACGTCGCCGCCCACAGGGCGTCACCGCCGTTGTCCCCCGAGCCGACGACCGCGCACACCCGGCGGCCGGCGACCCCGCCGGTGCGGGCGGTCAACTCGCCGATGATCTCGGTGGCCAGCCCGAACGCCGCGCGCTTCATCAGTGCGCCCTCGGGCAGGCTGGACAGCAGCGGCGCCTCGGCCTGGCGGATGGCGTCAACGGAGTAGTAGTGCCGCATCACCGCCAGCATTCCATGCGGGCGCCACGCTCGGCTACGTCACCCGCGCGCTCGGGCACCGGCGCGCCGCCTCAGGTCGATACCTCGGGGGAACGGCGCCGCCGCAGCATGGCCTTGAGCCGCGCCGGGCTCAACTGCCTGCCGTCTTTGGTGCGGATCAGCGGGTAGAAGCACAGGCCGACGAGGATCGAGGTGAAGTGCCCGATCGCGGTGAAGTTGAGCTCGACGCGGTCCATCGCGATCAGCGGGAAGCCAAAGATGAGGAACAGCACCCCGAGGTAGCCCCAGCGCCACGGTCGCACGATGTGATAGGTCAGCACCGCCATCACGCCGACAAGGAAATAGCTGACCCCGATGTCGCGGGCCAGCACCAGCCTTTCCGACGCATGGTGCTCCTCGATGACAAAGTAGAGCACGCCCTCGCTGAAATAGGTGGAGACGATGTGGGCGCTCAATCCCACGGTGAGCCAGCGCAGCTGACCGAGCCAATGCTCCGCCGGCGCCAGGAACAACGTGAACAGCAGCAGATACGGTTCGAGGTTCTTGCCGTCGATCCACAGCAGGCTGGAAAACAGCACATCGAGCGGATCCCTGCCCAATCCGTGAATGTTGGTGGAGCGGTGCAGCAGCATCGAATTCAACTGCCTGCCGGTGAGCTGGGTCTGGATGATCGTCGTGATCATCAGTGCGAGCAACCAACCGTAGGTCAGCGGCGCGCCGCTGACGAAATGCCACACCGCAAGCCCCATCCGGCGCAAGCGTGCCCGCACTGATGCATTTGCCACGACATCAACCTTCGCACGCGTTGCGCCGCGCAGTACATCTCGGGCGGCAAACAGGCTCGCCGCGGGTCAGCTACTCGCCGGGGCCGGGTCCGCCGGGGCCGGGTCCGCCGGCGCGGGGTTCGCCGGGGCGGGGACGTCGTCCTTCAGATGCCGCCACCAGCAGTTGATATAGAGCAGCATCGAGACCGCCAACGCGACGATGACCCACAGCACGACGGTGACGTCAATCCACGATCCGATCGGGGGCGAATCGGGAAGCGCGTTGCGCAGCGGCATCACCGCGAAGAGCATTGCCGCATACCAGGTTGTCATCGGCGGCTGGAACTTGCGCCGGTCACGCATGGTCTGGACGGCGACGAAGATGCCCACCCCGGCGAGCGCGATCAAGACGCCGATGACGACCGCGGCGAACGCCGCCGTGCTGGGCGACCGGTGCAACTGCACCCGGTACGGCCCGGGCGCATCGCCTTTGCCGGCACCGGGGATGTCCACCCTCCAGCCGGGAATCCGGTCGACGAACGTCACCGACACCTGCTCCGGTACTTGCGCGGCACCGCGGAAGAGGTCGACCGTGACCGACCCCGAATGGTAGCGATCGAAGGGCCAACTCAGGGGGTCACCGGCAATGGTCAGCGGGACCGGAAACATGCCCGGCGCCATGCCCTTAGACCAGCTGCGCTGGGTGGGTGTCACCACGGAGTGGATACGGAAACTGAGGTCTTCTTTGAGACCGTGGGTTTCCGGATCCATCAGTTCGGGCCCTGGTACCAGGGTGACGTTGCCGGTGAGCACGCCTTTCGTCGGCTGCAGCTCCACCAAATCGACGGTCACCGTGGTCCCGTCGGCGGTCGGCTGGCCTTCGGTGAGTTGATGCGGGCAGCCACACGCGCTGTGGGCATAGAGCGCAATCGCGGTGACATAGGCCGCAACCAACAAGATCACCTGACCGATGAGGCCGAGTCTCATAAGCGGCGACTCCTATCGGCGCGAGGCGGTCGATGGCGACGATGCGGGACTCGCCGCGGCGGGGGCATCGTTTCTCAAATGTCGCCACCAGCAGTTGATGTAGAGCAGCATCGAGATCGTCAAGACGGCGAGCACCCAAAGGACGATGGTGACGTCGATCCAGCCGCCAAACGGCGGGGAGCCGGGAAGCGCGTTTCTCAGCGGCATCACCGCGAAGAGCATGGCCGCGTACCACGTTGTCATGGGCGGCTGGAACTTTCGCCGGTTACGCGTGGTCTGAATCGCGACGAAGATGCCCAGGCCGGCGATCGCGATCAGTACCCCGAGGATGACCAGACCGAACGCCGCCGCGCTCAGTGAGCGCCGCAACGTCACTCGGTACGGGCCGACGTCGTGAGCCCTGCTGGCACCGACATCCCAACCGGAGAGGTGGTTGATGAACTTCACCGGCATGCGATCGGGTACGGCCTGCCCGCCGTGGAAGATCTCGACCTCGACCGGTCCCGAGTGGTAGTGGTCGAAGGGCCACCGGTTGATCTCGCCGGCAAGCGTCAACGGGACGGGGAAAGTGCCGGGCAGCATGCCCTTCGTCCAGGTGCGGCGGGTGGGTGTGGCGACGGATCTGACTCGGAGACTGAGGTCTTCGTTGAGATGGTGGTCCACCGGGTCCACCAGCGTGGATGCCGGGGAAATGGTCAGGTTGGCAACCAGCACGCTGTAGTTCGACTGGATTTCTTGCACGTCCATGATCACCGTGGTCTCGTCGGTGACGGCCGGGGCTTCGGCCTGAGAGTGGCCCGCACTGCTGTTGGCGTAGAGCGCAACCGTCCCAACGTATGCGCCGACGACGGCCGCGACCAGACCGGCCATGCCCCACCTCATGACCGCCGTTCGCATCCTTCGTCCCCATTTCGACACCGGCCCTCCCCGCCACCGAGCGCGGAGATGCTTCCCTAGGAGGGGAATGTAATTCAACGGCCGCGCGCCCGCCGCCTTACGGGCGAAGCGGCACTTCCTATTCCACGGTGACTATTCCACGGTGACGGACTTGGCGAGGTTTCTCGGCTTGTCGACGTCGTAGCCGCGCGCCTGCGCCACCGACGCGGCGAACACCTGAAGCGGAATGGTGGACAGCAGCGGCTGCAGAAGTGTTGAGACGGAAGGTATTTCGATCAAGTGATCGGCATAGGGCCGCACGGTATCGTCGCCCTCTTCGGCGATCACGATCGTTACCGCTCCCCGTGCCTGGATCTCCCGGATGTTGGACAGCAACTTGCCGTGCAGGGTGGCCTGGCCTTTGGGCGAAGGCATGATGACGATGACCGGTAGGCCGTCTTCGATCAACGCGATCGGGCCGTGTTTGAGTTCGCCGGCGGCGAACCCCTCGGCGTGCATGTAGGCCAATTCCTTGAGTTTGAGCGCACCTTCCAGCGCCACCGGGTAGCCGACATGGCGGCCGAGGAACAGCACGGTCGAGGATTGGGCGAATCGATAGGCCAGGGCGGCGACCGGCTTGATCGTCGCGAGCACCCGGGCCACCAGGTCCGGCATCGCCTCCAGTTCCCGGTACTCGCGCTCCACCTCGTCGGGATACTTGGTGCCGCGGGCCTGCGCCAGCGCCAGCCCCACCAGGTAGTTGGCCGTGATCTGCGCCAGGAAGGTCTTGGTCGAAGCCACGCCGATCTCCGGGCCGGCGCGCGTGTACAGCACCGCATCGCACTCGCGGGGGATCTGCGAGCCGTTGGTGTTGCAGATGGCCAGCACCTTGGCCTTCTGATCCTTGGCGTGCCGGACGGCTTCCAACGTGTCCGCGGTTTCACCGGACTGCGAGATGGCGACCACCAGGGTGCTGCGGTCCAGCACCGGGTCCCGGTACCGGAATTCGCTGGCCAGCTCCACTTCCACCGGTAGCCGGGTCCAGTGCTCGATCGCGTATTTCGCAAGCAGTCCGGAGTGGTAGGCGGTGCCGCAGGCCACCACGAACACCTTGTCGATCTCGCGCAACTCTTGGTCGCTCAGTCGCTGTTCGTCGAGGGTGATCCGGCCGTCGACGAAATGCCCCAGCAGGGTGTCGGCCACCGCGGTGGGCTGCTCGGCGATCTCCTTGAGCATGAAGTACTCGTAGCCGCCCTTTTCGGCGGCGGCCAGGTCCCAGTCGATATGAAAGTGGCGGTATTCGACGTCGGGATTGCCGTCGAAGTCGGTGATCCGGTAGCCGTCCGCGGTGATCACCACGGCCTGGTCCTGGCCGAGTTCGATGGCGTCGCGGGTGTGCGGGATGAACGCGGCCACGTCGGAGCCGACGAACATCTCGCCCTGGCCGATGCCGAGCACCAGCGGCGTGGAGCGGCGGGCGGCGACGATGGTCCCGGGCTCGTCGGCATTGGCGAACACCAGCGTGAAATGCCCCTCGAGCCGGCGCAGCACTGCCAGCACCGACGCGGCAAAATCGCCGGCCGTTGCGCCGTGCCGGTATACGTGCGCCACCAGGTGCACCGCGACCTCGGTGTCGGTGTCGCTGGCGAATTCCACGCCCTGGCCCTCCAGCTCCTGGCGCAGCGTTGCGTAGTTTTCGATGATGCCGTTGTGGACGACGGCGATCTTGCCGGCGGCGTCGCGGTGCGGGTGCGCATTGCGGTCGGTGGGACGCCCGTGGGTGGCCCAGCGGGTGTGGCCCAGCCCGGTGGTGCCGGCCAGCGACGCGGGCGGCGTTTCGGCCACCGCCTCCTCCAGGTTGGCCAGCCGGCCGGCGCGACGGCGCACGGTGAGCCTGCCCCCGGCGGGGCCGCTGCCGTCGACCAGCGCGATTCCCGAGGAGTCGTAACCGCGGTACTCCATCCGCCGCAGCGCGTCCATGACGACCTTGCACGCGGGCTGCTGCCCGACGTAGCCGACAATTCCGCACATTCTGCCCAGGGTAGTGCAGCCGTCCCGGCAGGGACGGCTGCACGGGGCTGACCAGCACAGTCGGTGCGCCCGCCGGGGCTCATCCGCCCCGGCCCTTTTTCCCATTCATGCCGACTTCATAAACGTGAGAAATGCTTTTCACCTGATGTATTTGTGGCGTTTTCACCTACTTCATCGCAGCCACGGGGCTTCGCTTTAAACTTTCGAATATCGGAAGGCTGGCAACCACCGAAGCCAGCGGAAAGGACGACGTTCTTGACGCCCGCCTGACCACGACTGCGCACGGTTTTGAAGCAAACGTTCCAGGCGAATACGGGTTTTACCGGGATCTTCGTCTTAGCGTGGACCGCTGCGCAACCGCGAATGCTCTTTAGCAATCAGTTTTCATCACTCATCAATGCCGATAGTGCAGCTACCCGAAAAAAGCGGTATTTACGCGCGCCATTAATTAGGATTGAGCGAAAATTGAAGGAATGCGTAAACCGCCGGATGGCTGAACGTTAATAACTGTTAATAGAAAATTCTGCAGCGGGTCTCGTATCCGCCCCACGCCATCTTTTGAGGAGACAATCATGACTGCTGTTCTGTACGACGATGTCCTCGCCGGGCCCCCCGCGCCGGCGCTGGAGCTACAGCCGGCGCCCCAGCGGCCCAGGCGGGCTGCCACACGGCGTCCGCGACCGCCCATCGGCGGTGGCGACCCGATGGTCGACGCGGCCGCCCGCTTGCTCAGCATTCCGCTGCGCCAGGTGTACGCGGTGCTGTGGCGGGTGGGGGTCATCGAGGTCACGGCGTAAGCGGGCGGTGCGCTAACGTCGACGGGTGGCCCGCATCCGCAAGCTCGTCGCGACCCTCAGCCGCCGCGGCCCGCACCGAGTCTTGCGTGGTGACCTGGCCTTCGCCGGCCTGCCGGGAGTGGTGTACACCCCCGAATCGGGGCTGAACCTGCCCGGCGTCGCCTTCGGTCACGACTGGCTCACCGGAACCGCTCGCTATTCGGGTCTGCTCGAGCATCTGGCGTCGTGGGGCATCGTGGCCGGCGCTCCCGACACCCAGCGGGGCTTGGCTCCGTCGGTGCTCAACTTCGCCTTCGACCTCGGTACCGCCCTCGACATCGTGTCGGGGGTGCGGCTGGGGCCCGGCAAGATCAGCGTGCATCCCGCCAAGCTCGGCGTGGTGGGCCATGGTTTCGGTGGCTCGGCCGCGGTGTTCGCCGCTGCCGGGATGCCCGCCAAGCCTGCGGCGGTGGCGGCGCTGTTCCCGACCGTCACCAGGCCCCCGGCCGAGGACCCGGCGGCCACGCTGAAGGTCCCGGGTGTGATCTTGACCGCGCCGGGGGATCCCACGACCCTCAACTCCAACGCGCTGGCGCTTTCCCGCGCCTGGGACAAGTCCACGCTGCGCATCGTCAGCAAGGCCGAGCCCCGCGGGCTGGTGGAGGGCCGTCGACTGGCGAAGGCGTTCGGGCTGGCCGGCTCCCATCGACGCACCCAGCGCTCGGTCCGGGCGCTGCTGACGGGCTACCTGCTGGCCACGCTCGGCGGTGACAAGGCCTATCGCGACTTCGCCGATCCGGAGGTGCACCTGCCCAAGACGGACTCGGTGGATCCCGAGGCCGCGCCGATCCCGCTCGAAGAGAAGATCGTGGCGCTGCTGAAGTGATGCGGCGGCGGCGTGTGGGTAATCGCCCACCATGCCGACTGTACAAACGCTGTACGAGCGCTGGATCAACGAGCTTTGGGCCGGCCGTCCGATAGCGGCCGAAATCGTCACCGACGACTTCGTGGGGCATTGGCCCGACCGCGAAGTACGTGGACCGGAGGAACTTCAGCGGGTCGTCCAGCAGACGCGAAACATGATGCCGGACTTGACCTTTTCCATTCAGATCGGTCCGCTGCGGGATGGGGATTGGGTCGCGGCCCGCTGGGTCGGCACCCGCGACGGCCACGACGAGCCGGCCAGGTTCACCGGCAACGACATCCTGCGGCTTGCCGGCGACGGTCAACGGTTCGCGGAGTACTGGACGGGCACCTCGGCGGGGTGAGACGGGCGGTGCCGGACCGCCCCGTCGCGGCGCGCGGGCGTGGTCGTGGTATCTCTCGTTGGTGCGAATCGGGATCGCTCTGGATTATTCGGGCGGCTTTCACGAGGGCGTGGAGCGCGTCGTTGAACTCGAGAAGGCCGGCATCGACGTCGCGGTCGTGGCCGAGGCGTACTCCTTCGACGCCGTGAGCCAGCTCGGGTATCTGGCCGCCAAGACGACCACCGTCGAATTGGCCTCGGGGGTGTTTCCCCTCTACATCCGCACGCCGTCGCTTTTGGCGATGACCGCAGCGGGCCTGGATTTCGTGTCCGACGGGCGGTTCCGGCTCGGGATCGGCACCTCCGGGCCGCAGGTGATGGAGGGGTTTCACGGCGTCGCGTTCGACGCCCCGCTGGGCCGCACCCGCGAGGTCGTGGAGATCTGCCGCAAGGTGTGGCGCCGAGAACGGCTGCAACACGACGGCAAGCACTACCAGATCCCGTTGCCCGCGGACCGCGGGACGGGTTTGGGCAAGCCCCTGCAGCTCATCAATCACCCGGTGCGCGAACGCATCCCGATAACGATCGCCGCGCTGGGCCCGAAGAACGTCGAGCTCACCGCGGAGATCGCCGAGGGCTGGCAGCCGGTCTTCTACCTTCCGGAGCAGGCCGCATCCGTGTGGGGCGAGGCGCTGGCGGCCGGTGCCGCCAAACGCGACCCCGCCCTGGGGCCGCTGGACGTGATGGTGCATGCGTCGCTGGCCATCGGCGACAACGTCGAGGAGCGGCTGGCCTGGGGCAAGCCGCAGCTCGCGCTGTACCTCGGCGGGATGGGCGCCAAGGGCCGCAACTTCTACCACAGCCTGGCGACTCGCTATGGGTTCGGCGAGGTCGCGGACCGGATCCAGGAGCTCTACCTGTCCGGCCGGAAACAGGAGGCCATCAGCGCGGTGCCCGACGAACTGGTACGCGGCATGTCGCTGGTGGGACCGCGCGGGTATGTCGCCGAGCGCCTGGCCGCCTTCGCCGAGGCCGGCGTGACAACGCTTTTGGTGAGCCCGTTGGCCACCGACCACGACGAATCCGTCCGCTTCGTCGAGGAAGCGCTCCAGCTGCGAACGTCCTGAGCCATCATTGACCCGCCTGCGGAAGCTGGTCGGCCGCGATTTCGCAGGGTGTTGATCCGTCGTCCGCCGGAGGCACCGGTTCGCCGGCCGGCGCCGCGGCAAGCGGCGGCGGCCCGGGGACTCGCGCGGCGGCCGGAGCCGGCGCGGCCACGGCATCCGGGGGTGCCTGCCCCGCCGCCGGCGGCGGCCCGTCGGCGGGTTCGGCGGCTGCGGTGTCGTCGGGGGGTTCGGCGTCGTCGGTGTCGTCGTCTACCTCGTCCGTCTTGTCCGGCTCATCGGGCCCGGTGTCCGCGGCGTCGTGCCCGTCGTCCGGGTGAAACGGATCCTCGTCGATCGCATCCGGGTCGAAGGGGTTCGCACCGTCCGCTTCGCCGGCCGCCGAACCGATCAGATCACCCATCGCCTCGACAATCCGGCTGGCCAGCCCGGCAAGGCCGCCGATGCCGGTTGACCCGCCGCCCAGATCGCCCGCGGGCAGGCCGGAGACATCACCGAGCGCGGTTCCCCAGTCCGGTGCCAGCGCGGCGGTGCCCGGTGCCGGCGGCGGGGCCGGCGCCGGAGCCGGACCTATCGGCGGGCCGGGAGCAGCAGCCGCCGGCGTGACCGCCGCGGCCAACGCCGGAGTGGCTGGCGAGACCCGCTGCGCCGGTGGGTAATCCGGCCCGAGGTCACCGGGAAACTCAAAGCGCGCGGTCGGCGCGGCGGCCATCCTGTCGGTGACCATGTCGTACGACGTCGCCACACCGTCGGATGTCGAACGCATCGCGGACAGCCAGTCGAGGCGAATATCGTTGTCCACGTAGGGCATTACCTGTTGGCGCACCACCTCCTCGGCGCCGGCCCGACCCCCCGCCCCCGTGGTGATCGCCGCGGCCGCGGTCAACCAGGCCTGCCGCTGCGCCCGGGTGCGCTCGTCGACGGCGATGGCGGTCGCGACCTTGGCGTCGATCAGATACCACAGGTTGTCGCGCAGTGATTCGCACCGCTGGGCCGCCGCCCGCAGCTCGGTGGCCATCGTGTTTGCGGCGTCGCAATGATGCTGCAAAAGCCGCACCGCCGCGTCCGCGCCCTGCCCCGTCCACGCCATGGCCAGCTGCCCGACCTGCGCGCGTTGGGTGCGCAACGCCTCGGCGACCGCCGCCTCCGCCGCCCGCAGTTGCGCGCAATCGTGGTCGAGCGCGCGCAGGTCCAGGCCCTCTTCGCTGTCGTACCAGTCGCGGATCTGAAAGGGGTGCGCCGTCAGGTCGGGATGGTGGTAGCCGAGGGCGTGGCACGCCTGCACGTAGCTCTGGGTGTGCTCGACGGCCGGCCGGCCCTCGGCGAGGCGGTCGGCGACGTCCAGCCGGTCGGCCACGATCAGGCGATCCGGGCCGCGGCATACAGTTCGGCCTCGGCGTAGCGATCCGCGCCGGCCCGCAGCGCGGCGGCGATCTCAACGGAAGCCCGTGACCACTGCGAAAGCTCGGCCGCAACCCGCTCGAGCTCGTCCCGCAGCGCATCACCGCGCGCGGTGTACGCCCGGCCGGCACCGGCCCCACCGAAGGCCAGCATGGCGAGTTGGCCCCGCACCGCGCCGTCGATGAGATCGGCGGCGGCGCCGAATAAGTCGGCAACCCTGTGCACCGCGGCGACGTCCACCTCGGTGCTGGCAAAAGCGCGTTGTCTCATGCCTAATCCGACGCCCGGCGGCGCGTCGGGGTTCCGGGGCGATCAGCCCGCGGCACTCACCGCTTCGGCGACCCGGGTGGCGACCCGTTGCGCGACATCCCTTTGCGGCGCCTCGACCATGACCCGGATCATCGGTTCGGTTCCCGAGGGCCGCAACAGGATTCGACCGGTGTCACCCAGTTCGGCCTCGGCCTGCCCGACCGCGGACCGCACCGCGGGCGCGGCGGCGGCGGTGGCCTTGTCGGCGACCTGCACGTTGATCAGCACCTGCGGCAGCGTCTGCATCGCCGAGGCGAGCTCGGCCAGCGGCAGACCGGTCGCCACCATGCGGTTCATCAATCGCAGCCCGGTGACGATGCCGTCGCCGGTGGAGCCCAATGCGGGCATCACGATATGCCCGGACTGTTCGCCGCCGAGACTGTAGTGGCCGGCCCGCAGCTCCTCCAACACGTAGCGGTCACCGACGCCGGTGGTGCGCACGGCGATGCCGGCCGAGCGCATGGCCAGGTGCAGCCCGAGGTTGCTCATCACGGTGGCCACCAGGGTGTCCGAAACCAGTTCGCCGGCCTCCCGCATCGCCAGCGCGAGCACGACCATGATGTGCGTCGCCGTCGACGAGTTCACCGTTGGCGTCGATGGCCAGGCACCGGTCGGCGTCGCCGTCGTGCGCCAGGCCCAGGTCGGCGCGGTGCGCAACGACCGCCGACCGCACCGAATCCAGGTGCGTCGACCCGCAGCCGTCGTTGATGTTGAGCCCATTGGGGTCGTCGTTGATCGCGATGACGCGCGCCCCGGCCGCGCGGTAGGCGCGGGGCGCCACCGACGACGCCGCGCCGTGGGCACAGTCGACCACCACGGTCAGGCCGTCGAGCCGCAGCGTGCTGGCCTTGCTGAGATGGCGCAGGTAGCGCTCCGCGGCGTCCTCGGCGTCGATGACCCGGCCGATCCCGGCGCCGACCGGCCGCAATCCGGGCTCGGCCCCGATGAGTTCCTCGATCTGGTCCTCGGTGCCGTCGTCCAGCTTGTGGCCGCGCGGGCCGAAGATCTTGATGCCGTTGTCGGGCATCGGGTTGTGCGACGCCGAGATCATCACGCCGAAGTCGGCGTCATAAGCGCCGGTCAGGTACGCCACCGCGGGCGTGGGAAGCACCCCGACCCGCAGCGCGTCGACGCCCTGGCTGGTCAGTCCGGCGATCACCGCCGCCTGCAGCATTTCGCCGCTGGCCCGGGGATCGCGACCGATCACGGCGACCCGCCGGCCCGGGGCTGGCCGAGCTCGCCAGGCGCCGCGCCGCCGCGGCACCCAGTGCCAGCGCCAGCTCAGCGGTCAACTCGCGATTGGCGACTCCGCGGACACCATCGGTGCCGAATAGTCGACCCATGCGGACAAACCTCTCACAGTTGACGGTCTGACACCTAACGTGCCCGTTCTTTTCTGACCGAAACGGGGCGCGTTTGTGCGCAGACACGCCGGGGACTGCGCACAATGATGCCCAGGAAGATGCGCGGTCGCCGCCAGAAAGCGACCCCGCCGATCAGCGCTTGCTGTACTGCGGCGCCTTACGCGCTTTCTTCAGACCGTACTTCTTGCGCTCGGTGGCACGCGGGTCCCGGGTCAGGAAGCCGGCCTTCTTCAGCGCGGGCCGGTCCTCGGGCGACGCCACGATCAGCGCCCGGGCGATGCCCAGACGCAGCGCACCGGCTTGACCCGACGGGCCGCCGCCGACAGGTGCGCGAAGATGTCGAAGCTTTCCACCCGGTCGACGGTGACCAGCGGGGCCTTGATGAGCTGCTGGTGCACCTTGTTGGGGAAGTAGTCCTCCAGGCTGCGTCCGTCGAGGTCGAACTTGCCGGTGCCGGGCACCAGGCGCACCCGCACCACGGCCTCCTTGCGGCGGCCGACGGTCTGGATCGGCCGGTCGAACACGTAGGAAGGGGCGGGCGCGGCGGCCGGGGCGTCGGCCGGCGCCGCCGGATCCGCCGGGGCCGCGACGTCGTCTAGGGCTTCGGTTGTTTCGGTCACTGCGCCACCTGCTTGATCTCGTACGGAACCGGCTGCTGTGCTTTGTGCGGGTGCTCCGGGCCGGCGTAGACGTGCAGCTTGCGCTGGATCTGACGGCCGAGCTTGTTCTTGGGCAACATGCCCACGATCGCGTCCTCGACGACGCGGTCGGGGTGCTTTTGCATCAGTTCGCCGAGCGTGCGCTTGTGCAGGCCGCCGGGATACCCCGAGTGGCGGAAGGCCAGCTTGTCCCGCAGTTTGTTGCCGCTCATGGCGACCTTGTCGGCGTTGATGACGATGACGAAGTCACCGCCATCGACATTGGGGGCGAACGTCGGCTTGTGCTTACCGCGCAGCAGGGTGGCCGCCGCGACGGCAAGGCGGCCAAGCACCACGTCCGTGGCGTCGATGACATACCACGACCTCGTGGTGTCACCCGCCTTGGGCGCATAGGTGGGCACAGCGCTTACCTTCTTCTCTCGAGGTGGATCCCGGTGTGACCGGGTATCGGTCAGGCGTGACGCGGTGGGGTTGGTCTCGGCGACCGACATTGACCCGAGGCCCCGGCGTACCGCACGCCAACCGAGCAGCTTACCGATCCGCATCCCCGCAGGTCAAAATGACTGTGTGGTCCCGGCGGCTCTCCCCCGCCGGGACCACACAGAATCCGGGTGCCGCACCGCCAAGTGCGCGGCTATCGTGCCCAGACGCCGGCCGCCCGCCGGTCGGCGGTCGGCCACCTCTTCCGCGCCGTCGCGGACCGCATTGCCGAGGTCGACCAGTATCTCGTTGAGCGCGGTCGCCGCCTGATGCCACTTCACCTGCTCCACCTGGTAGGCGGCCGCCGCTTCGCGGGTCCACAGCTGCTGCAGCGGCGCGATCTGTGATCTCAACTCGTCCAGCGCGGCATTGAAGCGGGCCGACGTGGTGTGGATCTCCTGACGCACCGAATAGTCGATTTCGCTGAAGTCATAGGACAGCACCGGGTCCATCGGGATCCTCTCGACTCACAGGTGTCCGCTGGCGGCGGCGATGTGGTTTGCATGGTTCTGGCCGGCCTCCTGCAGGGTGGCCGCGTTGTGCCGGATGGTCTCCGCGATGGCGTGCAGGACGTGGTAGAGCCGCAGCGACTCGGCGTTCCAGCGATCCACCACCTCTTTGAACCGCGCGGCCGCGATGCCGCCCCACACCGACGGCGGCACGCTGCTCATGCTGCCGATGAACGTCTGCAGCATCGCCCGGATCTCCTCGTTGCGGGCGTCCGTCGTAGCCGCGACCGACCGCATCAGGTCGAAGTCGGTGCTCAGTGTGTTCGGTGCCGTCATATCTAATACGACCGCGGCGGCACCGATGAGGTTCCGCCCAGTCTCGGCGTTCATCCGAGCGCATGGGCGGATCGCACCGCCTGCTCGCAGACGCCGCGGACGGCGTCCTCATCGCCGGGCCGGCTCTGGCATCCGACGCTGATCCGGACCGGCCCGTCCACCAACACCGTCCACCGCACGTGATGGCCGGCGCGCACTTCGCGGTAGGTCACCGCGGGCCGGCCGGCGCTGACTCCGGACGGATTGAAGTCGACGAACACCCCGGCGGGCGCCGCGTCGATCGCGCGTCTCAACCGGTCGGCGGTGCCGCTCAGCGTCTCGCCGGCGACCGGCGACTGCGTGATGTGCAACGCCACCTCGGGATCGGATGGCGAGGTCACCTGAACTCGCGCCGAGCCGGGGCCGGCGAGCACCCGTTGCGTCGGCCAGTCCGCCGGCACCGTCAGCGCCACCCGGCCCTCCACGAGAAAGGTCGTCGGCGCGGTCTCCACCCGCTCGGGTAGCCCCCCGTCCGCCACCCGAGACCACCGCCGGCGCCGCCCCGGCCAGGACGAGCGCGGCGGCCCGGCGAGCCCGCCCAGCACCCGCGAACCTGGCCGAAAGCCCGGGCCGCGTGCGGTGCGGCGGGGCTGGGTCGGCTCGGCCGGCGCCGGGCTGGCCGGGCGGGCCGACTCGGGCCAGCCCGGCCAGCCGGGCATCGTCGATTTGCACGACCTTCCGCGCCCGGCCGCGCACCGCGTCGGCGATCGCCGTCGCCAGCGCGGGCGCCCCGGCGATCGTGCTCGGCGCGTCGATCACCACGACCGCCGCGGCCAGTCCCGCGACGGCGCGCGCGACCTCCCCGGCGAGCGGATGCGGTCCGCTCCCGCGCGGTAGCGCGACGATGCCCCGCGCACCGCTGATCACCACCAACCGCTCGGCGATCTCCACGACCGCGGTCGCTTCCGGGACGGCATCGGATGCCCTCGCCAGCAGCCACGACCGCGGCCGCGCCCGCACCTCACCGGACACGGTGGCCGCCGCCCCGACCAGCACGCCGACCCGCGACGACGACCACCACGACGGATGGACCAGCACCGGCGCGTTGTGAATGTCCGGGCCGTCACCGAGCGCCGAGCCCAGCGCTGCGCTCCACAGCGAATCGACCGCCACCGGGCGCTCGCCCACCAGCGCCACCGGATCGTCTATCCCGTCCAGCGCCGCCCGTGACCTCTCTGACGTTGCGTGGTCGGTGACGGTGTCTGTGCGACAACACAACCGGCGGATCGTGCCGGGCCCGGCCTCGATGATCGCGCGGTGCCCGGTCACGGAGGGCTCCAGGCGACCTGGACGAGCTGTTCGTCGCCGGCCCCGCGCGGTCAGGACGCCACGCCCCGGCGGCAGTCGCGCCGGGCGTGGCGCACCGAGCGATGCACCCTCACTTGGACTTCCGCTCATCATCAGCGTCAGGCAACCGAGATCACGCAGCCCCGCCAGCAGTGGCTCGAACATCGCGCGCTCGGCACCGCGGGAACGCCGGGCGACGATCAGGTGAAACCCCAAATCCTTTGCATAGGGCAGGTATTCGACGATCGCGCCCAGTGGGTTGCCCGCTGGCGTGGCGACCAGATCGTAATCATCGACGACGACATAGATGTCCGGTCCGGACCACCATGACCTGGCCCGCAGCTGCGCCTGGCTCGTGTCCGGAGGCGGCATTCGCCGCCGCAATAGCTCGAGCACGCCCGGCAGCAGGGCCCCCAGCGCGCTGGGCGACATGGCATAGCCGCGAAGGTGTTCCGACTCGATGACCCCCAGCAGCGAGCGCCGGAAGTCGACGATCAGCAGTTGAGCTTCCGCGGGGTTGTTCGTCCGCACCACCTCGCGACACAGCGTCCGCAGCGTCGCCGTTCTCCCACACTCGTTGTCCCCGAGGATCAGCACGTGCGAGTCCCGTTCGAAATCGATTGGCACCGGACTGCAACCGGCGCTCCTCGAGGCCCAGCAGGATTCGGGCGCCGGTGCTGGCATCGGCTCGGCCGATGACGGTGTCGTGGTCGACGCGCTCGGGCAGCAACGGTATGGCCGGTGCCGCCGTGTCACCCGGAAGGATTTCGGCGACGGGCGACGCGATCACCATGTGCAGCCCGTCGCGCGAAATGCCCCGGCCAGGTCTGTCATGGGGCACGTGCTGCGCCGCCTTGCGGTCCAGTTCGGAGTCGGCGGGATCACCGAGCCGCAGTTCGATGCGAGTGCCGATCTGATCCCTCAGGGACGGTCTGACCTCGCCCCATCGCGATGCCGACAACATCACGTGCACGCCGAACGACAACCCTTGCGCTGCAAGGGCGGTGACCGATTCCTCGACAGCCTCGAACTCCCGGCGCAGGCTCGCCCAGCCGTCGATGACGAGGAACACGTCGCCGAACGGATCGCCATCCGCACGCCGATGGCGGTACTGGCCGCATCGAATCGATGCCGTGTTCCGCGAAGATGGCCTCCCGCGCAGCGGACGACGGACTCGCACTCGGCGACGATCCGCCGGACGAGCGCTGGTTCGGCCCTGCCGGCGACCGCGCCCACGTGTGGCATTGCTCGTAGGGAGGCCAGCGCCCCGCCGCCGAAGTCCAGACAGTAGAACTGCACCCGCCCCGGATCGTGGGTGGCCGCCAACGCGGTGATCAGGGTGCGCAGCGCCGTCGACTTGCCCGATTGTGGGGACCCGACGACCGCCACATTGCCCGCGGCTGAAGACAAATCGACCGTCAGCGGAGTCCGGCACTGCTCGAAGGGGCGGTCGACGAGACCGATGGGGACGACCAGCGCGGCCGGCGGCCGGACGGCCTCGCCCAGCAGGGTGTGCAATTGCGGCGCCGGCCCGAGCGGGGGAAGCCAGACCTGATGCGCGGGCGGTCCGAGTCCGGACAGCCGGTCCAGGACGGCTTGCAGGACGGTCGTTGCGGGCGGTCCACCCGCCTCGACCGCCGGGCCGGTCGTTCCCGCCGCCCCGGTGTTGAACACGCGCACTGCAGGCGCCGCCCCAGCGGGTTCGCAACCCGGCGCGCCGGCCCGCAGGCGCCCCGAAACGAAAGCGGCCTGAAAGCGGGTAACGTCGCCGCCACTGGTGCGCAAAAAACCCGCGCCGGGCGTGTCGGGTAGTTGGTACGCGTCGAGCGTCCCCAGCACGGTGCGGGATTCGCTGGGCGACAGCGTCTTCAGGCATATCCGGTAGGACAGGTGGGCCTCCAGTCCGCGCAGTCGTCCCTCGTCAAGCCGCTGGCTCGCCAGTAGCAGATGCATACCCAACGACCGGCCGAGCCGGCCGATCGCCGCGAACGTGTCGGTGAAGTCGGGATGCTGGCTGAGCAATTCGGAGAATTCGTCGACGATCACGAAGAGGGTGGGCGGCGCCGACCATCGGGGCGCCGGGCCGGTGCGCACGCTGGTAGGCCGCGATGCTGACGTGGCCTGCGGTCCGCAGCAGCTGTTGGCGCCGGTTCATCTCTCCGGCCAGGGCGTCGCGCATCCGGGCGACCAGGGGGGCTTCGTCCGCGAGGTTGGTGATGACCGCCGCCACGTGCGGCGCGGCCGCAAAGTCGAGAAACGTTGCGCCACCTTTGAAGTCGATGAGCAGCAGGTTGAGCACTTCGGGGGAGTTGCGCGCCATCATGCCCAGGGCGATAGTCCGCAACAGCTCCGACTTGCCCGACCCGGTGGCGCCCACGCAAACTCCGTGCGGGCCCATACCGTTTTCGGCGGCCTCCTTGATATCCAGCGTCAGCGGCGCGCCCTCGACGGTGGTGCCGATCGGGATGCGCAGTCGATCGGGGTGGTCTTGGCTGCCCCACAGGGCGATCGGGTCGCACTCGAGCACATCGACCAGTCCGGCCAAGCCCGGCCACCCCACGCCGCCGCTTCCCGCAGCGGGCGCGCCGGCGCGGTACGCGGCGAGCCGCCGGGCACACACCAGCGCATCCAGCGGCTCCAGCCGATCGGGACACCCTAGCGGCTGGGCCTGGCCGTCGTGCCTGATCGTCAACGGCGCGCCGGGGCGGCCGGTTCCGGCTTGCGAGGGTGGTTACCCTCGCGATCTCGGCGGCGCCCTCGTCCAGGTCGGCCACCATGACCACCGGGGGCAGGACCAGATCGGCGAGCGCGTGTTGTGCCGCCACCGGGTTGCGGTACACCATCCGCACGGACCCCAGCGCATCGACCGCGGTGGGATGCTGATTGTGGGGCAGCCATTTCAGCCACTCCCAGTGCGGACGATTGCGGTCGCTGATCGCGCCAACGACCAGCAGCTGATCGGGCGGGTGCAGCACGGCGAGTTGGCAGATCACCGCGCGCAGCAGACCGCGTGCCGCGGCCGCATCACCGTCGATCGTGACCAGGGCGGTTCCGCGCAAGCCGATGGCGATCGGCGCGACGACCGCCGAATGGGTGCGTAGGAAGCGACGCAAGGCCGCAGCGGTGACCGGATCCGAAGGCCTGCCGGCGGGGGTCTGCGGGGCCACCAACCGGGTGGCAAGCGGCTGGGCGCCGACGCCAACCCGAACCAGGCAGAAGTCGGGGTCTGCGGGCCGCCGCTCCCACATCCGCGGACCGCCGATCAATGTCCACAGCGTGTCGGGATCGGGATGACACCACAGCAATGAAGACCGCTGTGCCACAGCGGTATCGGCGACGGTCTCGCGGAGCCCGCGCAGGTAGCCAAAATATTCGCCGCGGATGGCGTCGACGTCGCGGCCCGGTCGGCGGGCACGTCCCGCCAGCACCGTAGCCGCCGTCGAAATCAGCATCATGGCCGGGAAAGCGATAAACATGGGACCGCGCGCGTGGGCCGATCCCGACAGATACATCGCCGCCATCAACCCGATGCTTGCCACGGGCATCACGACGGTGAACAGTCCCCGCAGCGGGCCGGACGATGGCGGTGACGACAGTTCGGGCGGCGCCTCGACGGTGACGTCCGCAGTCGCCACCGCCGGCGGTGGCCGCCGCGCCACGGGCACGAAACCCCGACCCATCTTCTCCCTCCCCGGTCGATGACCGTAAGCAGCGCCAGATTCGACGACAAGTCACCTGTGCACAGCGAAATATCCGCGCGGCCAAAACTGGCTATCGTCCCGGTAATCCGACCGAAGGGGTCACCGTTGCCTGCATCCGATCCGGGGTTGTGTCGCGCGTCGATTCATTCCGGCGCCACCGTCGTCGACGTGGCACTGCCCGCCTCTGTTCCCGTCGCCGTGCTGATCCCGTCGATCGTCGACATCCTGAACGTCCGCGAACCCCGCAGCGTTGTGGCCGCGACGCGCTACCACTTGTCACTGCCGGGCGCCTCAACGTTGGATCCGTCGTTGACGTTGGCGCAGCACGGCATCGACGACGGCGCGGTCCTGCTGATGAGTCAATCCGCCGCGCCGCCAGCCCGAACCCCGTTACGACGACGCGGCCGAGGCCGTGTCGGCAGCGCTCGACGCGGCCGTCCGGCCAGGGATACGGACCGCACGTCGGCAAGCGGCCCGGCTCGGCGGCGCGGTGGCGGCGGTCTGCCTGACCGGCGGCGGGGCGCTGGCGCTGGTACGGACCGCCTTCAGCGCCAGCGCTTCCCGGGGTTTCGGCGTCACCGCCGGGGTCACGGCACTCGCCGGCGTCGTCGCCGCGACGGGTGCGGTGATCGCGTGCCGAACCTACCGCGCTCCGGTCGCCGCGCTGACGCTGAGCGTGATCGCCACCGTATTCGCGGCGGTGGCCGGATTTCTGGTGGTGCCGGGCGCCCCCGGCTTCCCGCACGTATTACTTGCCGCCACCGCGGCAGGCGTCGTTTCGGTGTCGGCGGCGCGGGCATCGGGCTGCGGCTCTTGCACCCTGAGCGCGGCGGCGTCGGTCGCGATGTTCATCGCCGCGGCGGCGTTGGTGGGCGTGATCACCGCCGCGCCGGTGCGCGCGGTGGGTGCGGCTTCCGCGCTGGTATTCCTCGGGCTACTCGGGGCGGCGCCGAGAATTGCGATCGTGCTGGCCGGGTTGTCGCCTCAACCGGACGCCGAAGGCGTCGATCCGATCCCAACCTGCCTGGCCGCCAAGGCGCTCCAAGCCGACACGTGGCTGGTCACCCAGGTCGCCGCGTACTCGTCGTCGGCCGCCGTCGGCGCCCTCGTCACCGTGCTCGCCGGCGCGCACCGCCTGTGCTGCATCGTGTTTGGCGCACTCACCGGCGGCCTGCTGCTGCTGCGCTCCCGTTGTGGCGACAGCCGACGGATGCTGGTGTTCGTCGTCAGCGGAACCGCCGTCGTGGCGGCAACCTTCGCCGTCTCCGCCTGGCGGCTGCCGCAACACGGGCCAGGTATCGCAGCGGCGACAGCGCTACTGTCCGCGGCGGCGATGTACCTCGGCTTCATCACCCCGGCGATATCGTTCGCACCCTTCGTGCGCCGCGGCATCGAGGTGCTGGAATTCTTGGCACTGGTCGCCATGGTGCCGCTGACCTGCGGGATATGCGGGCTATACGGCGCGGTTCGCGGTTTGAATCTTCTGTGAACACCGCACGCGTAGCACGACTACTGGCGGTGTCCGCGCTGACGGCGCTCTCCCAGCTGGGAACGCCATCGGCGCAAGCGGTTTCGCCACCCGAGATCGACGACAGGTGGCTGCCCGAGCCGGCATTGCCGGCACCGCCGTGGCCGACGGTGCAACGGGAGGTCTGCGCCACGGTGACGGAGGAGCCCGGGTCCCACGGTGATCGGCTCATGGGCCTCGCCGACCCGTCGCGCGTCTGGGAACTCAGCCGCGGCGCGGGTCAACGGATCGCCGTCATCGATACCGGCGTCTCGCGGCACCGCCGGTTGCCCGATGTGGTGCCCGGCGGCGACTATGTGTCCACCGGCGACGGTACTCAGGATTGCGACGCACACGGCACGCTGGTAGCCGGAATCATTGCTGCTGCAGCCGATTCCGAAGACGACGGATTCGGCGGGGTGGCACCCGAGGCCACCTTGATCAGCATCCGCCAGTCCAGCGCGAAGTTCGCTCCCGCCGGCGACCGGTCCCACCCCGGCGTCGGTGACGTCGACACCCTGGCGAAAGCCGTTCGCACGGCCGCCGATCTCGGCGCGTCGGTCATCAACATCTCCTCGGTTGCATGCGCTCCGGCCGCGTCGGCGCTGAAGGACCGGGCGCTGGGCGCCGCGCTGGCCTATGCCGTGGACGTCAAGAATGCCGTCATCGTGGCCGCTGCCGGCAACACCGGCGGCGCCGCACAGTGTCCGCCTCAGCGGCCGGATGCCACCTGGCAGACCGTCACCGTCGCGGTCAGCCCGGCGTGGTACGACGACTTTGTGCTCACCGTCGGTTCGGTGGGCCCCGACGGAACACCGTCGGCATTCACCCTGGCCGGGCCGTGGGTGGATGTCGCCGCCCCCGGGGAGGCGGTGCGGTCGCTCGGATCGGAACCCGTATCGGGCACGAGCTTTGCCGCACCGGTGGTCAGCGGGCTGGCCGCGCTGATCCGGGCCCGGTTTCCGGCATTGACGGCACGGCAGGTGATGCAGCGCATCACCTCGACCGCGCATCACCCGCCCGCCGGGTGGGACCCGCGCGTCGGCAACGGCACCATCGATGCCCTGGCCGCAGTCAGCACCGACGCGAGCCCGGCCGGCGACCCGCCCGCTCCCGGACCGGCGACGGCGCCCATCGGCGCACCACCGCCGGCCACGCCGCCGAATCCGCACACCCGGGACATCGCGTTGCGCGGCGCCGCCCTCTGCGTCATCGCCCTGGCGGTGGCCCTGGCCACCGGCGCCGCCCGGGGTCGGTTACGGGGTTCGCGCGACAGAGTCCCGGGCGATTGACGCGTCCTGTGTGCTCAATTCCGGTCCGGCCGGCAGCACCGCCAACACCGGCCACGGCGCCGGATAGGGCGTCGGCAGGCCGAGGTCGTGCGCCGCATCGTCGTCGTGCACGGCGAATCGCACCCCGGTATCGGTGACCAGGTATCGGGTGCCGCCTGATTGACCGTCGCGCACGTAGGCGCTCCGGCCGGGTGGCAGGTACACGCCGTCCAGCGCGGGCCCCCGGCCGTCGGCTTGCGACAGGGTGACCGGCGTCTGACCGGTCGGCACCGGCAGCCGGTTTCCGGCCAGGAACGCGACGCCGGTCCGGCCGGATTGCCCCGTTTCCCATGCGACGCACCACGTGTTGGCACCGTCGGGCAGCGTTGGCGCGCGGTCCGGGAAACGTGCCACCGGCAGCGTGTCCACGATCGGAACCGCGCGGATGGCGTCGGGCGCCACGGTCACCACGTTGGCGGTGCCCTGCGAGTTGGCGAGCCGCAGCAGATCCGCGGCCACCCGCCCGATCCGCTGCACACCGGCGGTCAGCACGGCGTAATACTCGTCACCATCGCCGCCTGTGATGCGCAGCACACTGCCCACGGGCAATCCCGGTAGCCCGGACGCCGCACCGCCCGCGCCGCGGATCCGGGGAGCCGCGAGTCGGCGGCGCCTCGGGGACGGCGTTCAGCAACGTTTGGGACACCAGCCGCGGGGCGCGGCCCTCGAGCCTGAGCGCCCGCACCACCGCGGCATCGGAAAGGTCCACCACCGCCCGCTGCCCGTCGTAGAGCAGGTAGGCCGGCGAACCCGGGGCGGGCGCAACCAGGATGGCTTCCCCCGCGGTAAGACGGCGGACCGACGCGCCCTCGGCGCGGTCCACGACGACCGTCGTTGCGCCGGCACCGTCGGTATCGCAGATCGTCCAGGACGATTCGTCGGCCGACAGCGGTTGGCCAAGAAACTGCGGTGCACCCGGAATGCCCAGCAGCGGGCCGCGTTTCGTGCGGGCCAAAGCGGATTCGCGCACCGGCCGCGGGTTGGCGGCCGTCGCGGCGATCAGTCGCGCCGAGGCCAAGTTCAGCACCGGATGCCAGGTCTCGCCCACGCGGACGTACAGCGCTCCGGACTCCTTTCCCATCACGATCTGCGCGCCATCCAGCGCGGCCTGCGGCTGCAGCAAACCAAGAAGCGCGGCGGTCCGATGGCGATGGCGGCCAGGACGCAGCCCATCGTCAGAGCCGCCGGCCGGCCTGGCACGCGTCCGCCGGCGGCATGAACGTCCCCGCCCAGCAACGCGCACTCGATGCGGCGCAGCAGGAACCGATAGCCGCTGACGCGCAGCCACGTGGTCGGCTGAAGCGGCACTGACCCCCCAAGGCGTGTGAATCCCGTTTGCCCACGTTAACGGGCCGGCCAACG
Source organism: uncultured Actinomycetota bacterium (assembly GCA_963800315.1). GTDB lineage: Bacteria > Actinomycetota > Actinomycetes > Mycobacteriales > Mycobacteriaceae > Mycobacterium. The sequence goes on along the minus strand of CAWDAS010000009.1, from coordinate 573,178 downwards.
CCACCGGAGGCGTTATCCACAGGTCAGCGAATTTTCCGTCCCGGCCGACCGCGGGTAAAATTCCCGGGGTGACTCCTCACCGCACCCGTGGCCTGCTCGGCGCCGCCGCACTGGTCGCCGCCGCCGGCCTGGCTCGTCACCCCCGCCGCGACCCCGGTCGCGGCCGCCGACGACTGCACCGACGCCCAGGTCGTCTTCGCCCGCGGCACCAACGAACCCGCCGGTCTCGGCCGCGTGGGCGACGCCTTCGTCGACGCGCTGCGCCAGCAGACCCACGGCATGAGCATCAGCACCTACGGCGTGAACTACAACGCCAGCAAGCTGCAGATCCACACCGGCGACGGCGCCAACGACGTCGTGTCCCACGTCAAGTCCATGGCGTCGTCCTGCCCGAACACCAAGATCGTCCTCGGCGGCTACTCGCAGGGCGCCGACGTCATCGACATCGTGAGCGGTGTTCCCATCGGCGGCATCAGCTGGGGCAGTGCGCTGCCGCCCGAATACGCGAGCAACGTCGCAGCGGTCGCGGTCTTCGGCGATGTGGCCGACCGGTCCGGCCAATCGCTGGCCACCCAGAGCTCGCTGTTCAGCTCCAAGGTGATCGACCTGTGCAACCCCACCGACCCGATCTGCCACGCGGGCCCGGGCAACGATTGGAGGGACACACCGAGGGTTACGTCCCGGTGTACACCACCCAGGCGGCGACGTTTGTCGCGGCCAGGCTGATGGCGGGGACCGGCCAGCCGGTGTTCGGCTTCGGTCCGCCGCAGATGTACGGCCCGCAGACGCCGGGGTACGGCCCGCAGTCGCCGGTCGCCGGCCCGCAGTCACCCGGGTCCAGCCCGTCGATCCACGGCGGCACGGTTCCGGCGCCGACCACGTCCATTACGCCGTCCCCGCAAGCTCCCCTGGTCTAAATCGTTACCGGAGCGCGATCAGCGGGCCCGTAACATCGATTTGTGAGGCTTATCCGACTGGTCGTGGTCGCCGCGTTCATTGCGGCGGCAGCGTTTTTCGTCGTACCGAAGCTGGTGCCGCTCGCCTGGGCGTCCTGCCCCGGCGTCGAGGTGGTCTTCGCCCGGGGCACCGACGAGCCGCCCGGTGTCGGGCGGGTGGGCGGGGCCTTCATCAGCTCACTGCGCCAGGACACCGGCAAAAGCGTTGGGTCCTATGGGGTGAACTACCCGGCCAGCAAGGACTTTCTGGCCGCGGCGGACGGCGCCAACGACGCCAGCAACCACGTCCAGCAGATGGCCAACGATTGCCCCAACACGAAGCTGGTGCTCGGCGGCTACTCACAGGGTGCCGCCGTCATCGACATCGTCACCGCCGCACCGCTGCCCGGCCTCGGCTTCTCCAACCCGTTGCCGGCCGATGCCGCCGATCACGTCGCCGCGGTGGCGCTGTTCGGGAATCCGTCCGGCCGGGCGGGTGGGCTGATGAGCGCGCTCACTCCGGAATTCGACGGCAAGACCATCGACCTGTGCAACCAGGGCGACCCGATCTGCTCGAATGGCGACCAGTGGGCGGCGCACACGGGTTACGTCCCCGGGCTGACCAGTCGGGCCGCAAGTTTCGTCGCGGGCAGGGTCTAGCGCGACCGCAGATCCCGGGTGATCACGTTCCGCGCGGCCAGCTGGTCATCGGGCGGGTAGTCGACGCCGATCAGCGTCAGGCCATGCGCGGGTGCGGCGGCGAAGGCGCTGGACCGGTCCGTGGCGGCGAGCAATTCGCGACACCACGAGGCCGGACGCCGGTGTTCGCCCACGGCCAACAGCGCCCCGACCAGGGAGCGCACCATCGACCAGCAGAACGCGTCGGCCGTGACGTGCGCGGTGATCGCGTCACCGTCGCGCGACCACTCGAACCGCTGCAAGTCGCGGATGGTGGTGGCATTGTCGCGATGACGGCAGAACGCCGCAAAATCGTGCAATCCCAGCAGGTCTCGCGATGCGGTGTTCATCGCCCCCAGGTCCAGATCGCGCGGCCAGGCGGTGATGAAACGCGCCTGCTGCGGCTGCACACCGTAGGGCGCCGTCGACAGCCGGTACACGTAATGGCGCCGCAGCGCCGAGAACCGGGCGTCGAAACCCGCTGGCGCCCGGGCGATGTCGAGGACACGGACATCGAGCGGCAAGAACCTGCTCAGGCGCCGCACCAGTGGCGCGAATTCCGGATCGGCGGGGCGGGCCGAGCGAGCGTAGGCATTCGGCAACGCGTCGACCGGCACGTCGACGTGGGCCACCTGCCCGGTGGCATGTACTCCAGCGTCGGTGCGCCCGGCCGCGCGCAGCCGCACCGGCGTGCGGAAGACCGTGGTCAGCGCTTCGTCGAGAACTCCGGCGACGGTGCGCTGGCCGGCCTGTGCTGCCCAGCCCGCGAAACCTGTTCCGTCGTAGGCGATGTCAAGCCGCAGACGGACGTCCTCACTAATCCTCGCCGGCCCCTTCGGCCTCGTCCGTGGCCTCGGCCTCGGCCTCGGCGGCTTGAGCCTCGGCGGCTTCGGCCTCGGCGGGCTCAGCGACCGCCGCGACTTCGTCGGCCTCCGGGCCGACAGCCGCCTCGGGCTCGACGGCCGCCTGCGGCGCCGCCGCGGCCGCCACCGGCGCGTCGGACTTCTTCGAAGCCTTCACCCGGCGTGCCCGATCGGCCTCCGACGTCACCGTCTTCTCCCGGACCAGCTCGATGACGGCCATCGGAGCGTTGTCGCCCTTGCGCGCCTCCACCTTGATGATCCGGGTGTAGCCGCCGTTGCGGTCGGCGAAGAACGGCCCGATCTCCTCGAACAGGGCGTGCACCACGTCCTTGTCCCGGATCTTCTTCAGCACCTCTCGACGGTTGTGCAGCGTGCCCTTTTTCGCGTGCGTGATCAGCTTCTCCGCGTACGGCCGCAGCGCCCGCGCCTTCGGCTCGGTCGTCTTGATCCGGCCGTGCTCGAACAGCGACGTGGCCAGGTTGGCCAGAAGGGCCTTCTGGTGCGAAGACGACCCGCCGAGGCGGGGGCCCTTGGTGGGCTTGGGCATTGCTGACGCTCCTGTCTAGATTTCCAAAGCTGTTAGAGCTGTTCGGTTTCCGCGTAGTCCTGGTCGTCGTAGGCGCCCTCGGTGGACCAGGTGCCGGTGGCGACGTCGTAGCCGGCCACCTGCGACGGGTCGAAGCTGGCCGGGCTGTCCTTGAGCGACAGTCCCAGCTGGTGCAGCTTGACCTTCACCTCGTCGATGGACTTCTGACCGAAGTTGCGGATGTCGAGCAGGTCGGACTCGGTGCGCGACACCAGCTCACCGACGGTGTGCACGCCCTCGCGCTTGAGGCAGTTGTAGGAACGCACGGTCAAATCCAGGTCGTCGATCGGCAGCGCGAACGACGCGATGTGGTCGGCCTCCGCCGGCGACGGCCCGATCTCGATGCCCTCGGCCTCGACGTTGAGTTCGCGTGCCAGGCCGAACAACTCGACCAGGGTCTTGCCCGCGGAAGCCAGCGCGTCGCGGGGGGTGATCGAGCTCTTGGTCTCCACGTCCAGGATCAGCTTGTCGAAGTCGGTGCGCTGCTCGACACGGGTGGCGTCCACCTTGTAGGTCACCTTGAGCACCGGCGAGTAGATGGAATCGACTGGGATCCGGCCGATTTCGGCGCCGGACGCGCGGTTCTGCACCGCCGGGACGTAGCCGCGGCCACGCTCGACGACGAGCTCGACCTCGAGCTTGCCCTTGTCGTTCAGCGTCGCGATGTGCATGTCGGGGTTGTGCACCGTGACGCCGGCGGGCGGCACGATGTCACCCGCGGTCACCGCACCCGGACCCTGCTTGCGCAGGTACATGGTGACCGGCTCGTCCTCCTCGGAGGACACCACCAGGCTCTTGAGGTTCAGGATGATCGCGGTGACGTCTTCCTTGACGCCGGACACGGTGGTGAACTCGTGCAGCACGCCGTCGATGCGAATGCTGGTGACGGCCGCGCCGGGAATCGACGACAGCAGCGTCCGGCGCAGCGAATTGCCCAGGGTGTAACCGAATCCGGGCTCCAGCGGTTCGATGACGAACTGGGAGCGGCTGTCGGTGAGGATTTCCTCGGACAGTGTGGGTCGCTGAGAGATCAGCATGGTGTTTCTTCTTCTCCTTCTCGGCACCCGCTATTTGATGCCGTCAAGACCCGCCGGTGCGGTCGCAGCGGCGGAAAACTGCGCTTACTTCGAGTAGAACTCGACGATCAGCTGCTCGGTGAGCGGCACGTCGATCTGTGCCCGTTCGGGCAACTGGTGGATCAGGATGCGCTGGCGCTCGCCCACCACCTGCAGCCAGCTCGGGATCGGGCGGTCGCCCGCCGTCTCCCGCGCGATCTGGAACGGCACCGTGTTCAGCGACCTGTCCCGCACGTCGATGATGTCGTACTGCGACACCCGGTAGCTGGGGACGTTGACGTGCACGCCGTTGACGCTGAAGTGCCCGTGGCTGACCAGCTGGCGGGCCATCCGCCGGGTGCGCGCCAGCCCGGCGCGGTACACGACGTTGTCCAGCCGGCTTTCCAGGATCCGCAGCAGTTCCTCACCGGTCTTGCCGGGCTGCCGCGAAGCCTCTTCGTAGTAGCGGCGGAACTGCTTTTCCATCACGCCGTAGGTGAAGCGGGCCTTCTGCTTCTCCTGCAGCTGCAGCAGGTATTCGCTTTCCTTGATCCGCGCGCGGCCGTGCTGGCCGGGCGGGTAGGGACGCTTCTCGAACGCCTGGTCGCCACCGACCAGGTCGGTGCGCAGCCGGCGCGACTTGCGGGTGATGGGTCCGGTGTAACGAGCCATGATTGTCTCCTAGACCCTTCTAGACCCTTCTGCGCTTGGGCGGACGGCAGCCGTTGTGCGGCTGCGGGGTGACGTCGGAGATCGCGCCGACCTCCAGGCCGGCGGCCTGCAGCGAACGGATCGCGGTCTCGCGGCCCGAGCCCGGGCCCTTCACGAACACGTCGACCTTGCTGCACGCCGTGCTCCTGGGCCTTGCGTGCGGCGTTCTCGGCGGCCAGCTGAGCGGCGAACGGGGTCGACTTGCGCGATCCCTTGAAGCCGACGTGACCCGACGACGCCCAGGCGATGACGTTGCCCTGGGGGTCGGTGATCGTCACGATCGTGTTGTTGAACGTGCTCTTGATGTGGGCCGCGCCGTGCGGGATGTTCTTCTTTTCGCGCCGGCGGGTCTTCTGCCCCTTCTTGGGACCCGCCGCGGCTGCCTTCTTGCTGGTGGCATCGGGTTACCTGGCCTTCTTCTTGCCGGCGATGGTGCGCTTGGGGCCCTTGCGGGTCCGCGCATTGGTCTTGGTCCGCTGGCCGCGCACCGGCAGGCCGCGGCGGTGCCGCAGACCCTGGTAGCAGCCGATCTCGATCTTGCGGCGGATGTCGGCCTGCACCTCGCGGCGCAGGTCACCCTCCACCTTGAGGTTGGCTTCGATGTAGTCACGCAGGTGGGTCAGCTGGTCGTCGGTGAGATCCTTGGTGCGCAGGTCCTTGTCGATGCCGGTGGCCGCCAGAATCTCGTTCGAGCGGGTGCGGCCGACGCCGAAGATGTAGGTCAGCGCGATCTCCATCCGCTTATCGCGCGGCAGATCGACGCCTACTAGTCGAGCCATAGGTGGCGTTTCCTCTTTTTCTAAGCGGAGGTCTGTTCCCAGCCCGTTCCCCACTTGGTGCGGGGCCCGGCCTCCGTCCGGGCGTGGATGAGCGGGCCCATCTCTAGAGATGCCAGCCGCTCACTGGTGCTGGGAGGTCTGCATTCAGTTGTCGGTTGCGTCGGGTCCGAATGTCCGGGGACTAGCCCTGACGCTGCTTGTGGCGTGGATCTGAGCAGATCACCATGACCCGCCCATGCCGACGGATCACCCTGCACTTGTCACAGATTGGCTTGACGCTCGGGTTGACCTTCACGGCTGTTCGATCCTGTTCTTGTCTACTCGTCGGTGGTGTGGTTCGGGCCTGGCTACTTGTACCGGTACACGATGCGGCCCCGGGACAGGTCGTAGGGAGACAACTCCACCACCACCCGGTCCTCGGGCAGGATGCGGATGTAGTGCTGCCGCATCTTGCCGCTGATGTGGGCGAGCACCTTGTGGCCGTTCTCCAGCTCAATGCGAAACATCGCATTGGGCAGCGGTTCGACCACGCGGCCCTCGACCTCGATGGCGCCGTCCTTCTTGGCCATAAGTTTTCTAAAAATCCTCGTCTTTGGTTTCGTTCGTATTCTCGTTTTGTAATGCGCCCGGATCGGCGCAACAGTGTCACCGGCTTCAAACGTGAGCCGGTGACAGGAAATTCCTAGGACTGGGCACACAAGAGCCGGCGCGGATGCCGCACCGTTGTTCCACAATACCTGGTCATTGGGCCTGGCCAAAATCGCTGCAAGCGAATCCGGGCGGCCGGCTCGGCCCGCCAAATGGCGCCCGACAAGAGCATACTTAACGCCGATGACCAGCCCCCCCAACCCTGATGCGCAGCCACGCAAGCCGGTGTTGCTGACCGTTGACGACGATCCCGCGGTATCCCGGGCGGTGGCCCGGGACCTGCGCCGCCATTACGGCGAAGACCACCGGATCGTGCGTGTGGAATCGGCCCCCGAGGGCCTGGAAACCCTCAAGCAGCTCAAACTGCGCGGCGAAACGGTCGCGATGCTCATCGCCGACTACCGGATGCCGCAGATGACCGGCATCGAATTCCTCGAACAGGCCATGGACCTCTACCCGGCCGCGCGCCGGATACTGCTGACCGCCTACGCCGACACCCACGCCGCCATCGACGCGATCAACGTCGTCGACCTCGACCACTACCTGCTCAAGCCGTGGGATCCCCCCGAAGAGAAGCTGTATCCGGTCGTCGACGCGCTGCTGGAGGCGTGGCGGCTGGCCCCGGAACATCCGCATCCCGCACACCAAGGTGATCGGGCACCGCTGGTCGGCCCGGTCCTGGCAGGTCCGCGACTTCTTGGCCCGCAACGGTCTCTACTACACCTGGGTCCTGGCCGACGAGCCGGCCGGCGAGCGGCTGCTGCAGGCCGCCGGCGAGGATGGGCTGCGGCTGCCGGTCGTGGTCACCGAACGCGGCGACACCCTGGTCGAACCGACCGACGCCCAGCTGGCCGACACGTTGGGCCTGACCACCACGCCGTCGCAGGAGTTCTACGACCTGGTCGTCATCGGCGGCGGCCCGGCGGGGCTGGCCGCGGCCGTCTACGGCGCCTCCGAGGGGCTGCGCACGGTCCTCATCGAACGCACCGCCACCGGCGGCCAGGCCGGCCAGAGCTCGCGGATCGAGAACTACCTCGGCTTTCCCGACGGGGTGTCCGGCGGGCAGTTGGCCGACCGCGCGCGCAGGCAGGCGGAGAAGTTCGGCGCCGAGCTGATCACCGCCCGCGCCGCCACCGCGCTGGAAGTCAACGGGTGCGCCCGCACCGTGCGGTTTGCCGACGGCGGCTCCATCGACGCGCACGCCATCATCCTGGCCACCGGGGTCGCCTACCGCCAACTGGCGGCCGACGGGTGCACCGAGCTGACCGGCCGCGGCGTCTACTACGGAGCCGCCACCTCCATCGCGTCGGAATGCAAGGACGAAGAGGTGTACGTGATCGGCGGGGCCAACTCGGCCGGCCAGGCCGCCATGCATCTGTCCCGCGAGGCCAGCTCGGTGACCATCGTCGTACGCGCCGCGTCGCTGGCGGCGTCGATGTCGCATTACCTGATTCAGCAGATCGAGCAGAACCCCAAGATCACGGTTCGCACCTGCACCGAAGTGCACCGCGCCACGGGAACCGACCACCTCGAGAAGCTGACCCTCATCGACAATCGGACCGGCGACACCGAGGAGGTCGGCTGCGGCCGGATGTTCATTTTCATCGGCGCCGCACCGCGCACCGAGTGGCTGGACGGGGTGCTGGCCCGCGACGACCACGGCTTCATCCTCGCCGGCCCGGATCTGCGCAATGTCTGCGGCTGGACCCTGGACCGTCCACCACACCACCTGGAGACCAGCGTGCCCGGCGTGTTCGTCGCGGGCGACGTGCGGTCCTCGTCCGCCAAACGGGTCGCGGCGGCGGTCGGCGAGGGGTCGATGGCCGTGATGCTGGTCCACCGCTACCTGGCCGAGAGCTAGGAAGGGCCATGACCGCAACGCCGTGCGAGCCCGACGAGCTGCGCACCCTGTTCCTGTTCGAGGCGCTGACCGACGAGCAGCTGGCGATGTTGTGCACCGACGGGCGCATCGAGCGCTACCAGCCCGGACCGATCTGCGTCGAGGGCGAACCGGCGACCTGCTTCTACGTCCTCATCGAGGGGGAGCTGGTGATGTCCAAGCTCTCCGGCGGTCAAGACATCGAAACCAACCGAACCTCGCAGCGCGGCGTGTATTGCGGCGCGTGGCAGGCGTTCACCGGCGAGCAGCAGCAGGCCTACAGCACGTCGGTGCATGTGACCAAACCGTCGCGGTTCTTCGTGATGGAGGCGCCGGCGTTCGCCCGCTTCATGCAGGACCAGTTCCCGATGGCTGTCCACCTGCTGGACGGGATCGCCGTCGGCACCGAGCGCACCCGCCGCATCATCGACAACCGGGAGAAGCTGCTGGCGCTGGGCCAGTTGTCGGCCGGGCTGACCCACCAGCTGAACAACCCGGCGGCCGCCACCGCACGCGCCGCCGCCGAGCTGCGCGACCGGGTCGCGGGGATGCGGCAGAAACTGGCGATGCTCGCCGACGGCACCGTCAGTCCCGAGGCGTTGCGCGCCCTGGTGCGGCTGCAGGAAGAGGTCGCCGAGCAGGTCGCGAAGTCGACGGTGCAGCACCTGAATGCGATCGAGATCAGCGACCGCGAGGACGCCGTCGGCGAGTGGCTCGACGGCCACGGCATCGAGGGCGGGTGGGACATCGCGCCAACACTCGTCGAAGGCGGCATCGATACCGATTGGCTGGAACGGATTTCCGCGGCCGCCGACGATCTCGACGCGTCGACCTCGCTGGAGAAGGCGATCCGGTGGCTGGCCTACACCATCGAAAGCGAATTGCTGTTGAACCAGATTTGCGAAGCCAGCAAACGGATTTCGGCGTTGGTCGCCGACGCCAAACAGTATTCCCAGCTGGACCGCGCCCCGTTCCAGGTTGCCGACGTCCACGAGCTGCTGCGCAGCACGCTGGTGATGTTCGCCGCCCGGCTGGGGAAAGACACCGGCACGGACGGCAAACCCATCACCGTGGTCAAGGAATTCGACCCGACACTTCCCGAAATCCCTTGCTACCCTGGCGATCTCAACCAGGTGTGGACCAACATCATCGACAACGCGATCGCGGCGATGGGCGATGCGGGCGGCACGCTGAGCATCCGCACCCGCAGGGAAGGGGAAAAGCTGGCCCGAATCGAGATCTGCGACACCGGGCCCGGTATCCCCGAGGACGCTCGCGGGCGGATCTTCGAGCCGTTCTTCACCACCAAACCGGTCGGGGAAGGCACCGGCCTGGGGCTGGACCTGGCGTGGAACATCGTCGTCAAAAAGCATCGAGGGGACCTGCGGGTGGAATCGGTGCCGGGCGACACCCGGTTCATCGTGTTGATCCCCCTACAGGTGCCGCCCGCAGTCGACGTGAGCCTGCCGGAATAGCCGCAGTGCAGCCCCGGTTTCAGACACCATGACCGATGCTCATGCCAATCCCACAGCGACTAAGCCCAATCTTGGCCGGTTCGGATCGTTCGGACGCGGCGTCACACCCCAACAAGCCAAGGAGATCGAGTCCCTGGGCTACGGGGCCGTCTGGGTGGGTGGCTCGCCGCCCGCCGAATTGGCCTGGGTGGAGCCCATCCTGGAAGCCACGACCACGTTGTGGGTGGCCACCGGGATCGTCAACATCTGGACGGCGGCCGCCGGACCGGTCGCCGAATCGTTCCACCGCATCGACAAGGCCTACCCGGGCCGCTTCCTGTTGGGCATCGGCGTCGGCCATCCCGAGGCGCACACCGAGTACCGCAAGCCCTACGACGCCCTGGTGGACTACCTGGACAAGCTCGACGAGCACGGCGTGCCGGCGCACCGGCGCGTGGTGGCGGCCCTGGGTCCGCGGGTGCTGCGGCTGTCCGCGCAACGCAGCGCCGGCGCGCATCCCTACCTGACCAGCCCCGAGCACACCGCCCGGGCCCGGGAGCTCATCGGCCCGTCGGCGTTCCTGGCGCCCGAACACAAGGTGGTGCCGACCACCGACCCCGACAAGGCCCGTGCGGTCGGCCGCAAGGCGCTCGACATCTATTTCAATCTCGGCCAACTACCGCAACAACTGGAAGCGGATGGGCTTTTCCGACGAGGAGATCACCCGGCCGGGCAGCGACCGCCTGGTCGACGCCCTGGTCGCCTACGGCACCCCGGACCAGATCGCGGCGCGGCTGGGCGAGCACCTCGACGCCGGCGCCGACCACGTGCCCGTGCAGGTCCTCACCAAAGATGAAAACCTGGTGGCCGCGCTCGCCGAACTGGCCGGGCCGCTCGGGCTGACCCAGCCTTGAAGAAGCGGAGGGGGACCTGAATGACCGAGGCGGCTTCACTCAAACCCGACCTGGGCCGGTTTGGCGTGTTCCTGGCCACCCGCTCCATCACGCCCGAGCTGGCCGCGGGGATCGAAGCGCTGGGCTACGGCGCGGCCTGGATCGGCGGATCGCCGGACGCCGATCTGGCCTGGGTCGATCCCGCACTGGCCCAGACCACGTCGCTGCAACTGGCCACCGGGATCGTCAACATCTGGTCCGCGCCGGCGCCGGCCGTCGCCGAGTCCTACGCGCGCATCGAAGGCGACCACCCGGGGAGGTTCCTGCTGGGCGTCGGGGTGGGCCACCCCGAGCACACCCAGGAGTACGTCAAGCCGTACGACGCACTGGTCAGCTACCTCGACGAACTCGACGCGGCGGTGGTGCCGACCAGTCGCCGGGTGCTCGCGGCGCTCGGGCCCAGAGTGTTGCGGCTGGCCGCGCGGCGCAGCGCCGGCGCGCACCCGTATCTGACCACTCCGGAGCACACCGCCGCGGCCCGCCAACTGGTCGGAAACACTGTGTTCCTGGCGCCGGAGCACAAAGTGGTGCTCACCACCGACCCCGCCGAAGCCCGCGCAGTCGGCCGCCGGATCGTCGAGCACTATCTGGGCCTGAGCAACTACGTGAACAACTGGCTGCGGCTGGGGTTTACCGAGGCCGACGTGCGCAAGCCCGGCAGTGACCGGCTGATCGACGCGGTGGTGGCCTACGGCACCCTGGAGTCCATCGCGCGACGCCTGGGCGAACACCTGGAAGCCGGGGCCGACCATGTGGCGATCCAGGTGCTCGGCGGCTGGGACGAAGGCACGCTGTTGCCTGCGCTAGGCGAACTGGCCGGGCCGTTGGGGCTGACTGCCGCAGGCTGACCGAGCGGCTCGGTTAGGGTTTGACCATGCGCCTGCTGGTCACCGGTGGCGCCGGCTTCATCGGCGCAAATTTTGTGCACAGCACCGTCCACGAGCATCCCGAGGACGCCGTGACGGTGCTCGACGCCCTGACCTACGCGGGCCGGCGCGAGTCGTTGGCCGACGTCGACGACGCCATCACGCTGATCGAGGGCGACATCACCGACGCCGGGCTGGTCTCGCGGCTGGTGGCCGAGTCCGACGCGGTCGTGCACTTCGCCGCCGAGAGCCACGTCGACAACGCTCTGGACAACCCGGGACCATTCCTGCACACCAACGTGGTCGGGACGTTCACCATCCTGGAGGCAGTGCGACGCCACGGTGTACGGCTGCACCACATCTCGACCGACGAGGTGTACGGCGACCTGGAACTCGACGACCCGAAGCGATTCACCGAGTCGACGCCCTACAACCCGTCGAGTCCGTACTCGGCAACCAAAGCCGCCGCCGACATGCTGGTCCGGGCCTGGGTGCGGTCGTACGGGGTCCGGGCGACGATCTCCAACTGCTCCAACAACTACGGGCCGTATCAGCACGTCGAGAAGTTCATCCCGCGCCAGATCACCAACGTGCTCACCGGCCGGCGACCCAAGCTGTACGGGAGCGGAGCCAACGTGCGCGACTGGATCCACGTCGACGACCACAACAGCGCCGTGCGGCAAATCCTGGAAAAGGGCCAGATCGGCCGGACCTACCTGATCAGCTGCGAGGGCGAGCGCGACAACCTGGCGGTGCTGCGCACGCTGCTTTCGCTGATGGGTCGCGACCCCGACGACTTCGACCGCGTGACCGACCGCGTCGGACACGACCTGCGGTACGCCATCGACCCATCCACGCTGTATGACGAATTGTGTTGGGCACCAAAGCATACGGACTTCGAGGAGGGGCTGAGTGTGACCATCGACTGGTATCGTGCCAACGAATCCTGGTGGCGCCCTTTGAAGGACGCCGTGGAGACCCGCTACGAAGGACGTGGTCAGTGAGATGAAAGCTCGCGAACTCGACATCCCGGGCGCCTGGGAAATCACCCCCACGATTCACGGCGACTCCCGCGGACACTTATTCGAATGGCTCACCGACCACGAGTTCAAAGCCTTCGCCGGCCATCGCTTGGACGTCCGGCAAGCCAACTGCTCGGTCTCGTCGGCGGGCGTGCTGCGTGGCCTGCACTTCGCCCAGGTGCCACCAAGCCAGGCCAAGTATGTGACCTGCGTGTCCGGCGCGGTGTTCGACGTTGTCGTCGACATCCGGGTGGGCTCGCCGACGTTCGGCCAGTGGGATTCGGTCTTGCTCGACGACTTGGACCACCGCTCGATTTACCTCTGCGAAGGTTTGGCGCACGGCTTTCTTGCGCTCCAAGACAATTCGACGGTGATGTATTTGTGCTCGTCTGAATACAACCCGCAGCGCGAGCACACCATCTGCCCGACGGATCCGGCGCTGGCAATCGACTGGCCGCTGGTCAATGGCGCCGCCCCCAGCTTGTCCGACCGCGATGCCGCCGCACCCAGCTTCGAAGGATTGCGCACCTCCGGCCTCCTGCCCACCTGGGACGAAACGCAGCGGTTCATCGACGGACTGCGCGGCAAATGACCACGCGATCTTGCGTACTGCTTGGCGAAATCCGCCGATCGTGCGGTTAATGCCTGGGATAACTCTGGCCGTTAGTCGTTGACGATGACACGAATCCAATCTTTCGCGAGTCCCTTGCGACGCTAGTCACCGTGCCGCTGCAGATCAGCCGACTCCGGAATCCCCGATACCGCGTAGTTGTACCTAGTCGCTGTCGCTGCAGCTTGGGCGGCGCTATCGCCGCCTAGGATCTCCCTTCGCCAGGTGTCTCAGACACCAACGTCTCAATGAACGCCATAGCGCCTACGGGTGTCAAAGCTTGCCCACTTGTCAGCGTTGCGGGCAGTTACTAGGATATCCAAGTATCCGCTTTACGCGCCGCACGCCACTCGAGGACACCCCATGACCACACACATCCCGCACTTCATCGACGGGAAGCGCACCGCCGGCCAGTCCACCCGCACCGCCGACGTCTATAACCCCAGCACCGGCGAGGTGCAGGCCCAGGTCCCGATGGCCGGCAAGGCCGACGTCGACGCCGCCGTCGCGTCGGCCGTCGAAGCCCAAAAAGACTGGGCCGCCTGGAACCCGCAGCGGCGCGCCCGCGTCCTGATGAAGTTCGTCGCACTGGTCAACGACCACACCGACGAGCTCGCCGAGCTGCTGTCCCTCGAGCACGGCAAAACCCTGCCCGACGCGCGCGGTGACATCCAGCGCGGCATCGAGGTCATCGAGTTCGCCATCGGGATTCCGCACCTGCTCAAGGGCGAATACAGCGAGGGCGCCGGTTCGGGCATCGACGTCTACTCGTTGCGCCAGCCCCTCGGCGTGGTCGCGGGCATCACCCCGTTCAACTTCCCGGCGATGATCCCGCTGTGGAAGGCCGGCCCGGCGCTGGCGTGCGGAAACGCGTTCGTGCTCAAGCCGAGCGAGCGCGACCCGTCGGTCCCGCTGCGCCTGGCCGAGTTGTTCCTCGAGGCGGGCCTGCCGGCCGGCGTGTTCCAGGTGGTGCACGGGGACAAGGAAGCCGTCGACGCCCTGCTGAACCACCCCGACATCAAGGCCGTCGGTTTCGTCGGCAGCTCCGACATCGCCCAGTACATCTATGCGGGCGCCGCGGCGACCGGCAAGCGGGCGCAATGCTTCGGCGGCGCCAAGAACCACATGATCGTGATGCCCGACGCCGATCTCGACCAGGCCGTCGACGCGCTGATCGGGGCCGGGTACGGCAGCGCCGGCGAACGCTGCATGGCGATCAGCGTCGCGGTGCCGGTCGGTGAGCAAACCGCGGAACGGTTGCGCGCCAGGCTCGTTGAGCGGATCAACAACCTGCGGGTGGGCCATTGCCTGGACCCCAAGGCCGACTACGGTCCCTTGGTCACCGAGGCCGCGCTGGCACGGGTACGCGACTACATCGCCCAGGGTGTGGAAGCCGGCGCCGAGATTGTCGTCGACGGCCGGGAGCGGGCCAGCGACGACCTCACGTTCGGCGACGCAAACCTGGAGGGCGGATTCTTCATCGGTCCGACCCTGTTCGACCACGTCACCCCCGACATGTCGATCTACACCGACGAGATCTTCGGACCCGTGCTCTGCATGGTGCGGGCCCACGATTACGAAGAGGCCCTGCGGCTGCCGTCCGAGCACGAGTATGGCAACGGCGTGGCGGTTTTCACCCGCGACGGCGACACCGCCCGGGACTTCGTCTCGCGGGTGCAGGTGGGCATGGTCGGCGTCAACGTGCCGATCCCGGTCCCGGTGGCCTACCACAGTTTCGGCGGCTGGAAGCGCTCCGGCTTCGGCGACCTCAACCAGCACGGCCCCGCGTCGATCCAGTTCTACACCAAGGTCAAAACCGTCACCTCGCGGTGGCCGTCCGGCATCAAAGACGGTGCCGAATTCGTCATTCCCACAATGAATTAGGGCTTATTGCTTCATGGCATCTTTTATCCTCGACGACGACGAACGGGTGATCACCGAGACGGCCGCGGCGTTCGCCGCCAAGCGCCTCGCCCCGCACGCCCTGGAATGGGATGCCGCGAAACACTTTCCGACGGACGTGCTGCGCGAGTCCGCCGAACTCGGCATGGCGGCGATCTACTGCCGTGAGGACGTCGGCGGCAGCGGACTGCGCCGGCTCGACGGGGTCCGCATTTTCGAGCAATTGGCCATCGCCGACCCGACGACCGCCGCGTTCCTGTCCATTCACAACATGTGCGCGTGGATGATCGACACCTTCGGCACCCCCGAACAACGCAAGGCCTGGGTGCCACGGTTGGCGTCGATGGACGTCATCGCCAGCTACTGCCTCACCGAGCCGGGGGCCGGCTCCGACGCCAGCGCGTTGCGCACCCGTGCCGTCCGGCAAGGCTCAGGGAAAGACGCAGACTACGTGTTGGACGGCGTCAAGCAGTTCATTTCCGGCGCCGGGGCCTCGGATGTGTACGTGGTGATGGCGAGAACCGGGAACGACGGCCCCCGCGGCATCTCGACCTTCATCATCGAAAAGGGCACCCCGGGGCTGAGTTTCGGTGCGCTGGAAGAGAAGATGGGTTGGCACGCGCAACCCACCGCGCAGGTGATCCTGGAGGGGGTCCGGGTGCCCGCCGACGCGATGCTGGGCGGCGCGGACGGCGAGGGCACCGGCTTCGGTATCGCCATGAACGGCCTCAACGGCGGGCGGCTCAATATCGCCGCGTGCTCGCTCGGCGGCGCGCAGGCCGCGTTCGACAAGGCCGGAGCCTACGTTCGCGAACGACAGGCGTTCGGCTCCCCCCTGCTCGACGAACCGACCATCCGGTTCACCCTGGCCGACATGGCTACCGGCCTGGAGACCTCCCGAATGATGTTGTGGCGGGCCGCTCATGCGTTGGACACCGACGACGCCGACAAGGTCGAGTTGTGCGCGATGGCCAAGCGTTACGTCACCGACGCGTGCTTCGAGGTCGCCGACAACGCCCTGCAGCTGCACGGCGGCTACGGGTACCTGCGCGAGTATGGTTTGGAAAAGATCGTCCGCGATTTGCGGGTGCATCGGATCCTGGAAGGGACCAACGAAATCATGCGGGTGGTCATCGGTCGGTCCGAGGCCGCGAGATTCCGCGCAACCGCTTAAGAGGACACCGATGACGACGATTGCGTTCCTGGGGCTGGGCAACATGGGCGCACCCATGTCGGCGAATCTGGTTGCGGCCGGCCATGTTGTGCGCGGGTATGACCCGGCACCCACGGCGGTGACGGTGGCGGCCTCGAGTGGCGTTACGGCGTTCGACAGCGCCGCGGACGCGGTGGCCGGGGCCGACGTGGTCATCACCATGCTGCCCAACGGCGAGGTGGTCAAGCGCTGCTACGGCGGGGCGCTGCCGGCCGCGGATTCCGGCGCGCTGTTCATCGACAGCTCGACGATTTCGGTCAACGACGCACGGGAGGTGCACGCGCTGGCCGAATCGCACGGTGTTGCCCAGCTGGACGCGCCGGTCTCCGGCGGCGTCAAGGGCGCGGTCGCCGGGACGCTGGCGTTCATGGTGGGTGGCGACGAGACCGCGCTACAGCGGGCGCGGCCGGTGCTGGAACCCATGGCGGGCAAAATCATTCACTGCGGCGCGGCCGGGGCGGGGCAGGCCGCCAAGGTGTGCAACAACATGGTGCTGGCCGTGCAGCAGATCGCCATCGGCGAGGCGTTCGTGCTGGCCGAGAAGCTCGGACTGTCGGCGCAGTCCCTGTTCGACGTCATCACCGGCGCGACCGGCAATTGCTGGGCGGTGCACACCAACTGCCCGGTGCCGGGCCCGGTGCCGACATCACCGGCCAACAACGACTTCAAGCCGGGCTTCGCGACCGCGTTGATGAACAAGGACCTGGGCCTGGCGATGGACGCGGTGTCCTCCACCGGTTCGTCGGCGCCCCTGGGCAGCCACGCCGCCGAGATCTACGCCAAGTTCGCCGCCGACCACGGCGCCTTGGATTTCAGCGCGGTCATCGAAATGCTGCGCGACAGCTGAGTCAGAAGTCTCCGGCGTTGCGCCGCAACGTTTCAATGGACAACACCAACGCCTGCGACTCCTCGGCGCCCATTCCGATGTCGGCGAACACCTGCTCGTTGAGCGTGACGGTAGCGTCCTCGACCGTGGAGCGGCCGAGATCGGTGATCTGCACGAGCGTCGTCCGCCCGTCGGTGGGGTGCGGCACGCGCTGAACCAGCCCGTCGGCCTCGAGCCGGCGGATTGCATGGGTCACGCTGGTGACGTGGACCTGCAGCCGGTCGGATGCTTTGGTGATCGGCAGCGCCCCGGTCCGGCTGAACGCCAGCAGCCGCAGCAACTCGAACCGGGAGAAACTCAGGTCATAGGGGCGCAGCGCGGTCTCGACGCGGGCCAACAGGATCTGATGCGCACGCATCACCGAGGTCACCGCGACCATGCCCTGCGACACATCGCCCCACCCGGCGCGCTCCCAGTTTGTTCGCGCCGCGGCGATCGGATCACGATTTTGAGGTTGTGAGGCGGCCACGCCCTTTCTTACCGCACTTGGCGCGCAGCCGTGGCCTTTCCTATCGCCGACAGCACCGCCAGGGTGGACGCGCGGTTACCCACGGTGATCCGCGCGCCGCCGTCCGCGTAGTGGCGGACATGCGGTGCGCCGCCGGCGAAGACCTCCTGCCACGGCCGGTCCTGCCCACCCGAAGGCAGGTACACGAAGTTCGCATGCGCGTCGGTGGTGTGAATCCCCAATCCGCTCAGGCGCATCCGGAGATAGCGGCGTTCCGCGTTGATCGACTGAACCCGTTGCAGCAGTTGGTCTTCGGAATCATAGGAGGCCGCCACCGCAAGCAAACTGGTGATCGCGGTGCCGAACGGCAGCTGCTGAGACCACAAAGCCGGGGCCAGTTCGTCGGACGCCAGCCCGTAGCCGATCCGCAATCCCGCGAGCCCGTACGCCTTGGAAAACGTGCGCACCACCACCACGTTGGGGAATCGCCTCACCAACGTCGAGACGTCGATCCGGTGTTCGGGCGCGGCGAATTCGATATAGGCCTCGTCCAGCAGCACGATCGCGTCGCGCGGCACCCGGCGCAGGAACCGGAAGAGGTCGGCGGTGGGCTCCAGGGTCCCGGTGGGGTTGTGCGGCCGACACACCACCACCACGCGGGCACCGGCCGCCGCATCGGCCAGTCCGTCGAGATCGTTGTGGCCGCGCTCATCGAGCGGAACGGTCAGCGTGGTCAGCCGCGCCATCTTGGCGACGATCGGATAACCGTCGAAGGTCGGCGACGCCATGGCCATCGAGTCGCCCGGACTGGTCAATGCCTGTAGCGCCTGCAGCACCACACCCGTCGCGCCGGCACCCAGCACAACCTGGCCGGCCCGGACGCCGGTCTGGCCGGCGATCAAGCCGCGTAGCCGCTCGGGCAGGAACTCCGGATACCGGTTGGCCGCGGAGACGGAACGGATCAAGGCCGACCGCACGGCGGGCAGCGGCGGAAATGGATTCTCGTTCAGCGACAGGGCGAACGGATCGATCGGGTTGGGCAGCCCGTCGTCGACCTCGGCGACGGGACTCGGGACCGGTTGCATCAGCGTCGCCCGCCCCAGCGGACCGCCGCCGCACCGGCGAAGTCGCCCGCGTGGGCGAAGGCCGCCATCATGACCACGTCACCGGCCCCGAGTTGACCGTCGGAGATGGCGCGATCCAGGTTGACCGGGATACCGGCGCCGAACAGGTTGCCGCACTCCTCAAAGGTGTCCCGGTGACGTTCGGGAGGCAGTTCCAGCGCTTCCCGCCAGTTGCGCAGAAACGCCCGGTTGGGCTGATTGGTCACCAGTAAGTCGATCTCCTTGGCGGATAACCCGATCCGGTCGCAGACCGCCAGCGCGACTTCGGGAACCTGCCGGTTGCCACGGGCCAGCACCTTGGTGATCTTGCCTTCGGTGAAGCCGATGCTGCCCTCGCCGGGCCCGGCCGCCCACCACTTGCGGGGCGGGTCGTAGGAAAGCGTCATTTCACCGGCGTATTCGCCGTAGGTGCGGCACTCGACGTCGAGAATGGGTGACTGGTCGCCCACCGCCACCAGGCCCACGGCCGCGCCGTCGCCGGGCACCGCGGACTGCGCCTTGCGGCGCACCGTGGGCTGATCGAAAAACTGGCCGGCCGCATTTTGCGCGATAGCGATCAGTGCGGTGCGCCCTTCGCCCGATGACAGAAGCTTGCGAGCCACGTTGAGCGCCAACACGAACGCGGCGCATCCCCCGTTGTTCAGGTCCAGCACCCACGACGGCCGCATGCCCAGCCGGTGGGCTATGCCCCCGCCCGCACCGTAGAATCCCATGTCCGGCACCTGGGTGTGGGTGATCAAGACGTCGGCACCTTCGACGGCATCGTGGCCGTGCCGTTCGATCAAGGCCCGCGCGGCCCGTTCGATCATGTCGACCGCGCTCTCGTCCGGTGCGACGTGATGGCGGAACTTGGGCGCGCGGAACATCACGTTGTCCCGCAGGTCGTCGGATTCGGCGAATTGCGCGTAATACTCGGCGCCGATCGGCTCGCCGGGGAGATAGGTGGAAACGTCGATCAGACTGACGCTCGGCTGGCTCATAGTGGTCTCATCTCATCCATTTCGGGGTCACCGGCAGGCCGTTGCGGTGCCGGTACTCGGCGATTGCCTTGAGGTTCTTCATCTCCAGCAGGTGGCCGGCGCCGAACATGTCCCAGAAATCCCCCACCCACACCGGGCGCTGCGGCGGCGCGGTTTCCGGATAGGGGTTGTTGTCGTAGAACGGGTGGTGGCAATTGGTCCACAGCACAACCGATCCGGGTTTGTCGAGGACGATCGCGGCGTCGATGACGCGCATCAGATAGACCATCCACAGGTGCTTGCCCTGGTCCCACGCGCAGTGGTAATCGACGGTGCGGGACACCTCGTTCGCAACGGTGCGGGTGTAGATCTCGGTCTCCGAACCGAGCCGGTCGTGGGCCAGCCACAAGCCCGGCTCGTCGGTGGGAGTGAAGCCGCGCAGACTGTAGGTCCACTCCTCGAGGCTGCGGGTGTCCGCCAGGTACTGGTACAACTCGTCGGGCGGACAGTCGATGTAATCGTTGACGGTGCAGTACTCCCCGAAGACCTGATCGTGCGGGTACACCGACCGCATCATCTCCATGATGATCGGCGTGGCCCGCTCCCGGGGGCTGGTCTCGATCCGGGTCAGCCCGTCGATGGGCTCTGTTGTGCCGGTGTGGCTGACGATGTCGTCAAGCGCGGGCAATGACATGGACAAGGTCCTCCTCTGTGATCGGGACGTGCGCCGTAATAGGTTCGGCCGGTGATTGCGTCAGGAACGGCGCGAAGGGCGGCAGTTCGTCGGCGGAGCATTCGACGCTGACCACGGCCGGTCCGTCGACGTCGAGCGCCATGCGCAGCGCCGCGGCGAACCGGTTGACGTCGGCGACGTCCACCGACGGCAGTCCCGGAAACATCGCCGCAACGCCGGCCCCCAACCGGCTGGGGCCGAACCGGTTGTAGCTGTAGCGGTCGCCATAGAACAGCTGCTCGCGGGTGACACACATCCCGTGGGCGTTGTTGTTGAACAACACGAAGGTCACCGGAAGCCGGTAGTGCACCGCGGTGTGCACCTCCATGCCGTGCATGAAAAAGGCGCCGTCCCCGGCGATCACCGCGGTGCGGCCGCCGGGCCGATCGGTGTTCGCGCGCCCAAACGCCATCCCGATCCCGGCGCCGAAGCTGTATCCCATGCCGCCCATGCCGAGCGCGACCACGAACCTGCCGTCCCGCCGCACCGGGAGATAGTGGATCGCCGCCGCGCCGGTGTTGCCGGCGTCCACCACGATGTCGGTCCCGTCGGGCAGGGCCCGGTCCAGCACCGCCATGGCGTCGCGGTACCGCACGCCCGGTCCGGCCGCGGGCGGAGGTGTCATTTCGGTGCGCCGCACCACGTCGGGCACGCGCAGGCCGGTCGGCCGCCCGGTACCGCAGAGCGCCTGGGTCAGCATGCGCAGCGAGCCACGCAGGTCGTCGGTATGCACGTGGGTGCACGGAAGATACGGCGGCGCCGAACCGATCGAAACCGTGCGCACCGCCGCCAGCGCGTCGTCCAGGCCGCTGCGCGCGGTGACCGGCAGCCGGGTGCCGACAATGAGGCACACGGCGCTGGCGGCCACCACCGCGGCCACGCTCGGGTGGCCCATCACACCGGTCACCCCCAGCGCCGACGACGACCCGAATCCCGGTGTGCCGGCGACATCCTTGGCGTCGGGGACGGTGGCCACCCGCGCGCGCAGCAGCGCGCGCAGCTGTTCCAGCTCGGCCCGGGCGTCGTCGCGGGCCACCTGCTCGCCGGCGATGATGGTGACCTGGCCGGTTGCGCGGCGCAATTCACCGACGATCGGGCCCGGGTTGCCGATCGGCGCCGGCTGCGGTCGCAGGCCCGGTGCGCCATACCCGATGGCTGCCTGCTGGATGTCCTTGGGCAACAACAACACCGCCGGGCCGCCTGTGCGCGCCTTGGAGATGGCCCGGGGCAACGCCGAAACGATGTCGGCCGGCGTGAGCACCCGCTCGCAGAACACCGATACCGCCGAAAACAGCGCCTCGGCGTTCAGCGATCCGTTTCGCCCACTGGTGTCCTGGAAGCTTCCCCGGCCGTCCATGCTGGTGGCGGGCTGACCGACCAGAGCCAGCACCGGAACCCGGCTTGCCAGCGACTCGCCCAGGCCCGCAACGAGGTTCAGTGCCCCGCCACCCGAGGTCGCCGCCACCACACCGAGCCCCGCCCCGCTCCGGCTGTACCCATCGGCCATGGTGGCCGCGGAGAACTCGTGCTTGGCCAGCACCGCGCTGATCTCGGGCCGGAAATGGGCGGCGTCGTACAAATCCTCGATGTTGGCGCCGTCGACGCCGAAGACGTGGTCGACTCCGAGCGCCGCGAGGTGCCCGACGATGTGGTCGACCACCCGGTACCTGCCCAACATGTGCTGACGCTGCTCCTGACGTCTCAAGGGCCGTGAATTGACCCCTTGTTGCAAAAACGAGCCGAAGACGTGATCGGTTCACAACCGGCGCTAGTAAGCTGCTTGACCGGGACGCCGAAGTGAGGAAGTGCCCGGCATGCAACCGGTGAGCGACCCGGACGATCCGGTACGAGTGCGAGCCGCCATCGACGCGCCCTCACGCTGGCTCTGGCTGGTCAAGTGGTGCGTGCTGGCCCTCCCGCACTATCCCATCTTGATACTTCTGTACCTGGTGTATCCGCTGCTGACCGTGGTCGCCGGCGCCGCGATCCTGTGCACCGGGCGCTATCCACGCCCGATCTTCGACTTCAACGTCGGGGTGCTGCGCTGGTCGTGGCGCGTGATGAATTACCGATTCCCGATGAACACCACCGACAAGTACCCGCCCTTCACACTGGCATCCCGACCCGGCTACCCGGGCGATCTGGAAATCGACTATCCGGAACGGCTGACGAACTGGGCGGTGAAGTGGTGGGTGTTGGCGATCCCGCAGATACTCCTGTGCTGGGCGATGGAGCCGCTGCTGCAGATACTGTGCGTCTTCAACGCGGTGTGGTTGTTGTGCACCGGGACCATCTCGCAGGGGATGTTCGACCTCCTCATGGGCATCGTTCGCTGGCGTTACCGGGTGGCCGTGTACGTGTCGTTGATGCACGACGAATATCCGCCCTTCCGAATGGATCTGGGCAGCTTCCGGGTGGGAGATGAAGTTTCGTAATCCGGTTTTCCCCTACGTGTACCGCCTCGGCATGCCGGTCTTCGACCGGCTGTTTTATCACCGGTATCGCCGGGAGGCGATGAGCAACGCGACCGGGCGGCTGCTGATGATCGGCCTCGGTCCGGGAACCGACTTGATGTTTCTTCCCGCGGCGGTGACGTCGGTCGCCGCCGTGGAGCCCGAGGCGCCGTTCCGGCGGATGGCCGCCAAGCGCTCCCGCCGGCACGGCATCGTCGTGGAGATCGTCGACGGGACCGGTGAGTCACTTCCCTTCCCGGACAACAGTTTCGACTCGGTACACAGCGGTCTGGTGTTGTGCTCGGTCGACGATGTGGCCGCCACCCTCGCCGAGATCCGGCGGGTACTTGCCCCCGGGGGCAGGCTGGTCGTCCTCGAGCATGTGCGCGGGGACGGCGCGACGGGCCGGTGGCAAGACCTCATCGCCAGGCCGTGGTCGTGGCTGGCCGCCGGCTGCGAACCGAACCGGCGAACCCGCGAGGCCATTGCCGCGGCCGGGTTCGATACCACGGCGCTGCGCAGCGTCCCGCGAACGCCGGTGCCCTTCCCCTGCAAACCCCATCTGCAAGGCTTTGCTACTCGACGCTGATGGCCTCGATGATGTTCAGGCGGGCCGCGCGGCGCGCGGGCGGCACCGAGCCGAGCACGCTGATCACCAGCGCCCCGACGGTGAAGGCGAGCGCCATCGGGCTGAGCCGGAAGCCGACCTGGAAATTCATGATGTCCCCGCTGTTGAGGCTGAACAGCCACTGGTCGGCCAGGCCGAACGAAAGCCCCAAAACGCCGCCCACGATACCTATTCCCGCGGCCTCGGCCAGGACCGTCCGTAGGGTGAACCGGCGGCTGGACCCCATGGCCCGCAGCACACCGATCTCGCGGCGGCGTTCCAGTACCGAGAGCGTCAACGTGTTGAGCAGCGCGACCGCGGCCACCATCACGACGATGATCCAGACCGCGTTGGCGATGAACATACTTTGGTGCAGCGGGGCTTCGAGTCCCGCGAGCGCCGTGCGACCGTCGTACACGTGGTCGGGTGCCGGGACCACGCGGCGGACCTCGGCCAGCAGACGTTTGGGATCCACGCCCGGGGCCGCGGCGATCTGGAGTGTCGTTGCTGCCGGGCGGTCGAACCATGCCCGCATCTGATCGAGACCGATTCCGACGGTGCCGATGACCGTCGAGAAGAACGGCACCACGGCCAGCACGGCCGTGTCCCGCGGCCCGTGCGGCGTCTGCAGCCGCAGTCGGTCACCGACCCGGACATGCAGGGCCTTGCCCAGATTCTGCGTGAGCACCACGCCTCGGCCCGCGAGCACCTCGGCGCGAATCCGTTCATCGAGCGTGCGGAAGAGCGGATCGTGGGTTCCGCCGGAGAGCCCGTCGAGCAGGACGCGGGTTCCGCCGATGACGGCGAAGCCGAACGCGCCCTCGGTGACCCCTGCCACGCCGGGCACGGCGGCCACCTTCTCGCTCAGGCCTTGCGGCAGAACGTCGGTGGGATAGCTGTCGGGCGGGTCGGCGCTCACCCACACGTCGACATCGGCGACCGACGAGAATATGCCGCGGGCCGAGCGGATCATGTCGGCGTTCGTACCGGTGATCACGACGGTGGTGACCACCCCGATGAGCACGGTCATCACGGTGGCCCACACTCGCCGCGGCGCGCGTTCGATCGTCGCCGCCGCCAGCGCCCCGAACGAGCCGAGCCGCCGCGCCGTTGCGGCCGTGGCTTTGACGATGGGTGCGGAGAGCGCGAAGCCAAGGGCGATCTGGGCGCCCAGCAGCGCGGCCATCGCGACAAAGGCGAAGGTGCCGCGAAAGTCGATGAAGAGCAGGAACGACACCGCGAACACCGCGACGGCGCCCACCCCACTGGCGATCCGCACCCAGCGCGGCACGACGTCCGCGGCCGAGGCGCCGACCGGGGCCAGCGCTTCGATCGGCGAAACCTTGTACACCTGCCGTGCGGCCATTGCCGCGGCGACGACGCTGGTGACCGCCGTCGCCGCCAGCGCGAGCGGGATGGCGTAGCCAGGCAACCAGTACTCGACGCGCGCCTCCAACCCCTGGGTCATCGCGGGAGGCAACCGGCCAATGGCGAGGTGCCCCGCCAGGATTCCGATGCCCGACCCGATGGCTCCGCCGACCAGCCCGAGAATCGCCGCCTCCGCCAGCATGTCGCCTACGATGGTGACGCGCCGGCCGCCGATCGCGCGCAGCATCGAAATGACCGGCCGGCGTTGGGTGATCGCCATCGTCACCGTCGTATAGATCAAAAATGCGCCCACCACCAGGGCGACCGCCGCGCCGAGCAGGGCCATGTAGTTCATCAGCTTGACGCCGTCGCCGGCGCGGGCGGCCCGGACGCCGGGGTCGGCGACGATCGCGCGGCCGTTCACCGCGGCGGTGACAGCGGTGCGGACCGCGGCCAGGTCGGCGCCCGGTTTCGTGGTGATCAGTATCGAGTCGAGCTGACCTTGGCGGCCGGTGACGGATTGCGCCAAAGCGAGCGGCGCGAGCACGTAGTGGCCGCCGTTGAGATCCGCGAATTGCTTGCCCGCGAGAACTTCGGTGACGCTGACCGAACCCGAGCCCAGGTGGAACGTCTGGCCTTTCGCATAACCAACACGCGGCCCGACCTGGACGCCGTTCGGCGTCGAGGACGGCGCCTGCAACGGTCGCGCCCCAGCTTTGAACGCGTCCTTTAGGGCGCTGCGCAGTGCGGCGGTGCTCGCGTCGGCGCCGAGCAGCAGCACCGGCCCCGACGCCGTGGACGCCGACGTCCGTATCATCGGTGCCGCGGTGGCGACGCCGGGGACCGCGGCCACGTCGGCCAGTATCGTGTCGGAGAATCCGGCGTCGGTGATGCCCGACACCTCGAGCGCGGCGACACCGGCTATCCCGTCGGCCAGCCGGTTGACCGATCCGGTGATCGACCCGAAGATGCCGAAGACCGCGACCAAATACGTTGCCGACACTGCCATTACGGCAATCGATGCGATCGTGCGGCGTCGGTGCACCGCGAGCTCACGCACACTGAATACGCGTAACCTGCTCGCCGCGGAAGTGATCACCGACCGCGGTCTCACACCGGAACCGCCGTGACGTCGGAACCGACCCGGCCGTCCTGCAGGGTGATCACCCGATCCGTCGCTGCCGCGGCATCCGGGTTGTGGGTCACCATCACCACCAGCCGACCGCCGCCGTCGTCGTGCGCCACCTCGGCGAGGAGCCCCAAAATTGAAGCGCCCGTGGCCGAGTCGAGGTTCCCGGTTGGTTCGTCGGCGAGGATCAGCGGCGGGTCCATCATCAGTGCGCGCGCCACCGCGACCCGTTGCATCTGGCCGCCGGACAGTTCCGCCGGCCGGTGCTCGGTTCGGTTACCGAGACCGACCCGCTCCAGCAGCCGCACCGCGTCCGGTTTGGCCCTGCCCAGCCGGACGCCGTCGAGCAGCTTGGGGACCGCAACGTTCTCCCAGGCCGACAGCGTCGGCAACAGGTTGAAGAACTGAAAGATGAAACCCACCCGGTGATGGCGAAACCTCGACTGCTGCTCGTCGGCGAGGCGGCCGATCTCCTCGCCATCGAACGTGATCGACCCGGAGTCGGGGGAATCCAGCGCCCCGAGCAGATGCAGCAACGTGCTCTTGCCCGCCCCGGAGGGCCCGACGACCGACACGAACTGCCCGCCATCGAGCCGCACGGTGATCTCGTCGAGCGCGCGGACCGATTGACCGCCGACCCGGTACTCGCGCACCACATCGCGTAGTTCGATGATCATGTCGTCGCTGCCTCCAGGTCTCGGCTGATCTCCGCGGACATCCGTGGGTGACTCGTCCAACGCAGGAACATCGTCAGCGCCGAGGTCTGCAGCCGGTCCGAGATCAGTGCCGCCGGCCGCAGCACCGACTCGCCGTGTGACACCGGCAGCGACGCCACCCGGGACACGGCCGCGACCTTGCGGCGCCTGGTCTTCTCATACCAGCGCAGCGCGCCGGATAAGTCGGCGCCGCCGCCGTTGCTTGCGGGCCGGCAATTCGACAGCGCCTTGCACAACACCATGGTGTCCAGCAACGCCTGGTTGGCGCCTTGGGCCAGGGTGGGCGGCATCGTGTGCGCGGCGTCGCCGAGCAGCGTGACCGGGCCCCGGCCCGCGCGGGGAATCGGATGCCGGAAATGCGGGTAGGGCGAGCGGGCCAGATGGTCGTCGGTCAGCGTCGCGAGCACCCGATCGACCGGGGCGGACCACCCGGCGAAATGGGACCGGATCATGTCGAGCGGATGTTGCGGCCGGACGAAGTCGGACGACCACGGCAAGTCGAACCACCACTGCACATCGGAGCCTCCAGCCGGCCACAGGCCGAGGTTTCCGTGCTCGCCGATGATCATCAATGCGACGCGCTCGTCCGGGACTTCCGGAAGGGTGACCAAGCCCTGCCAGCTGCACCAGCCGGTGGGCCTGGCCTCCCGCGCGCCGACACGCTCCCGCACCATCGAGTGCAGGCCGTCGGCGCCGATCACCACGTCCCCCTCGGCCGCGCCGCCGTCGTCGAACTCGACCCGCACCCCGGTGCGCGTGGTAACCAGCGCGATGGCGCGGGAGCCGCAGCGGATGCGCCCGGCCGGAAAGCGCTCGAGCAGCCGCTCGAGCAGCACCCGTCGCGGCACCATCCGAACGGGTGCGCCCAGCCGGTCGACCATCGCGGTCACATCGAGGGTGACCAGCGGACGCCCCGTGGAGGTGACGACCCGCACGGTGGACAGCAGCTGCCCCGCCCCGTCCATCTCGACGCCCAGCTGCCGCAGGACCGTCTCACCGTTGGACCAGATCGTCACCGCACCACCGCTTGCCTGCACGGCCGGGCGCTGCTCGAAGACGGTGACGTCATGTCCGTCCCGCAACAATCCGCGGGCAACGGAAATGCCGCCGACACCGGCGCCCACCACCATGACCCGAAGCGAACGCTCGCGGCCAAACACGTTCGCTCCCGGCCTCACATCGAACGCTGCAGGAGCACCTGGCCGCTGTCGGCGGCCACCACTTGCACGGCGGCGATCTGGTCGATCGGCATCGAGATGCTGCCGGCGGGCGTCGCGGTGTGGCCGGGATCGGCCACCCAGGTCGCCAGCCGGGTCTGGCTGCCGTCGCGACCCACCACGACCATCGCCAGCGTGTCATGGTGCGCGGTCAACGGAGCCAGGCAGACGCACGTCAGGTTGATCGAGGTCCCCCAGTGCTGGCTGTCCACCTGCACCGTCGACGTCAGCAGCGTGGTCCCCACCTGGGCCATCGGCTCGGCGGAGGCGGTCACCTGCGGTGCATGGGCCGAGAAGTACCCGTGCACACCGAGGAACACGCCGATTCCCAGCACCACGGCCGCGGCACACGAGGCCACCCAGCTCACCACCCGGGTGCGGCGCCGGCGCCAGCGCACCGTGGCCAACAACGTCGGCAAGAGGTCCGGCGATAGCTCCGGTGTCGGCGGCAACGACTCAGCACCGCCGGGCGCGCTCATCGCGGCCACCTCGGCACGGTCCAGCCGCGAAAGCAGGGCCGGCACGCCGCTCATATCGGCGACGGCGTCCCGACAGCCCGGGCAGTGGGCCATGTGCGTCTCGAATTCGCGGCGCTCGTCGGCGGACAACGACCCCAAGACATATGCGGCATCCCACGTCGCGTAGCGGTCACCCGGGGGACCCAGGTCCCACGGCAACGTCCTCATTTCATCCATCTCCTTGTCACCCCTCAAGTAATCGGAGCCCTCATCGGGTCACTCCAAGTTCCTGCAGAGTGAGCCGCAACGCCCGGACGGCGTAGTGCAATCGCGACTTCACCGTTCCTTCGGCAATGCCGAGGTCTGCGGCGATCTGCATGGTGGTCCAACCGCGGTAGTACGACCGCTCGATCACGGCCCGGTGCTCAACGGACAACTGGGCCACCGCGTCGGCGATCAGCAGCCGGTCCAGCGCCGCGTTCACCTCGTCCGGCGTGGACTGCTCCGGCGCGCCCGCTTCGTCCGTCGAACCGACGACGTGGCGGACCCGCGCGCTGCGCCGGTCGTCGATGATCATGTTGCGGGCGACGGTGAACAACCACGCACGCGCGGACCGCTCGGTGTCGCCGACGACTTCCGGATGCTGCCATGCCCGCAGCAGCGTCTCCTGGACGACGTCCTCGGACTGGCTCGGGTCCCCGGTCAGCCGGAGCGCGTAACGCCACAAGACCGCGGCATGCTCGTCGTAGAGCGCCTTCATCAGGGCGGCTTCGGCAGCCCCCGACGCTCTCCAAGTGCCAGCAACCCGAGCCACTCGATCACCTCCGACTACTGACACGAGTCGAGTGGGCGCTCGGTTCAATGGCCGCGACCCGCCGCGCCCGGCTTCGCCGCGCTTGCGATCGCGGCTAGTTCAAGTCGCCGACCCGGCGGTCAGGATGCGCGGCCCGTCTTCGGTGACCGCGACGGTGTGTTCCCAGTGTGCCGCGCGTGACCCGTCGGCGGTGGTTACCGTCCACTCGTCATCGAGCACCATCGTTCTTCCCGTTCCCAGCGTCAGCATCGGTTCGATGGCCAGCACCGACCCGAGGGCCAGCAGCGGGCCGCGCCCGGGTGAGCCTTCGTTGGGCAGAAACGGGTCCATGTGCATGTGCCGGCCGATGCCGTGGCCGCCGTAGCCCTCCACGATCCCGAACGCCCGCCCGTGCCGCGCCTCGGCCGCGCGCGTACCCGTCTCGAGGGCATGCGAGACGTCGGTCAACCGGTTACCGGCGACCATCGCCGCAATTCCGGCCTCGAGTGATTCCCTGGTCGCAGCGCTGAGCGCCGCATCGGCCGGCGCGAGGGTGCCCACCCCGAAGGTGATCGCGGCGTCGCCGTGCCAGCCGTCCAGCACCGCGCCGCAGTCAATGGACACCAGGTCGCCGGGGGCCAACACCTCTGCGGCGGAAGGAATCCCGTGTACGACCCGCTCGTTGACCGACGCGCAGATCGACGCCGGGTATCCGTGATAGCCCAGAAACGACGGTGTCGCACCGGATTCCCGGATCACCGACTCGGCGATTTCGTCGAGGCTCAGGGTCGACACCCCGGACACCGCGGCCGCTTGCACCGCCTGCAGCGCGGCCGCGACGACCGCGCCGGCCGCGGCCATCGCGTCGAGTTCGCCGGCGCTGCGCTGCGGCACGACCCGGCGGCCCCGCAGCCGCGCCAGCGGTTTCATGATTACTTGCCCAGGGCTCGCAGCGCGCGGGCGAAAACTTCATCCATCGTGCCGATGGCGTCGACGGTCTTCAGTTCGTCGCGGTAGTACTCCAGCAGCGGCGCCGTCTCGTCGCGGTAGACCTTCATCCGGTTGAGGATCACCTCGTCGGTGTCATCGGCGCGGCCGCGCGCCTTGAGCCGCTCCAGCAGCTCCTCCTGCGAGACGCGGAACTCCAGTACCGCATCGATGTCGGTGCCGCGGCGTTCGAGCATTTCGTGCAGCGCTTTGGCCTGCTGCAGCGAGCGCGGGTACCCGTCCAGGATGAAGCCCTTGGCCGCGTCCGGATCGCGGAGACGGTCGTCGACGAGCTGGTTGGTCAGGTCCGAGGGCACCAGGTCGCCGGCGTCCAGGTAACGCTTGGCCTCCAGGCCGAGTTTGGTCCCATTCTCGATGTTGCTGCGGAACAGCTCGCCGGTGGAGATCTGCGGGATTCCCAGCTTTTCGGAGAGCTTCTGGGCCTGCGTCCCCTTACCCGCCCCGGGCGGCCCCAGCAAAACGACTCTCACTTGAGGAACCCTTCATAGTTGCGCTGCATGAGCTGACTCTCGATCTGTTTGACCGTATCCAAACCGACGCCAATCATGATCAAAACCGCAGTACCGCCGAACGGCAAGTTCTGCACCGCTCCGCCATTGCCGATCGACAAGAACAAGTTGGGCAGCACCGCAATTGCGCCGAGGTAGATCGAGCCCGGCAGGGTAATCCGGCTCAGCACATAACGCAGGTAATCGGCGGTCGGCTTGCCCGGTCGGATGCCGGGAATGAAACCGCCGAACTTCTTCATTTCGTCGGCACGCTCGTCGGGATTGAACGTGATCGACACGTAGAAGTAGGTGAAGAAGATGATCAGACCGAAGTAGATGCCGATGTAGACGGGGTCGCTGGGATCGGACAGGTAAGTCCCGACGAACTTGTCCCACCAGCTGTTTCCCACGCCGCCGCTGCCGCTGCGGATCAGCTGGGTGACCAGGTGCGGGATATAGATGAGCGACGACGCGAAGATGACCGGGATAACGCCAGCCTGGTTGACCTTGAGCGGCAGGTAGGTCGACGTTCCGCCGTACATGCGCCGGCCCACCATGCGCTTGGCGTACTGCACCGGGATGCGGCGCTGGCCCTGCTCGACGAACACCACACCGACGATGATGGCCAGCGCGGCCGCGCAGACGGCGGCGAAGACGACCCCGCCGCGGCTGTCCAGGATGGTCTTGCCCTCGGAGGGAATGCGCGCGGCGATGCCGACGAAGATCAGCAGGGACATGCCGTTGCCGATGCCGCGTTCGGTGATCAGCTCACCCATCCACATCACCAGCGCCGCCCCGCCGGTCATCACCATCACGATGACCACCAGCGTGAAGACGCTCTGGTCGGCGATGATGTCCAGCGTGCAGCCCTGCAGCAGCCCGCCGTTGGCGGCCAGCGCCACGATGCTGGTGGCCTGCAAAATCGCCAGCGCGATGGCCAGGTAGCGGGTGTACTGAGTCATTTTCGACTGGCCCGCTTGACCCTCTTTGCGTAGCTCCTCGAAGCGCGGGATGACCACCGTGAGTAGCTGCACGATGATGCTTGCGGTGATGTAGGGCATCACCCCCACCGCGAACACCGTCAGTTTCAGCAGCGCTCCACCGGAGAACAGGTTGATCAGCGAGTAGATCTGCCCGGCCGCCCCGCCGCTGGCCTCTTTGATGCACTCCTGGACGTTGGGGTAGTTGACGCCCGGCGACGGCAGCGCGGCGCCGAGCCGGTAGAGGACGACGATGCCAAGCGTGAAGAGGATCTTCCGTCTCAGGTCGACTGTTCGCAGCGATGAGATGAAAGCCGAAAGCACTCTTCCTCCTGCGCAGCCGGGGGGCCATCCTGCATCACGCGCCCAACACCCGCAGGCCAGGACGTACGGCGTCGCGCGATAAACCGTGTACGAGACTAACAGCTGGTCTGGGCTCCTCCGGCGAAGGGCCGTTGGGGGCCCTTTTTGGGAGCCATGGGGCGGCACCCGAAAAGACACGGGACGTCGTCAGGCGCGTGGCGTAAAGTTTGGCTTGCTCGTTGCATTGGCTAAGTAAATGGGAGCACCGTGACACGCAGTGACCAAGACAGCTGGGACCTGGCCTCCAGCGTGGGCGCCACGGCCACGATGGTCGCCGCCGCCCGCGCACTGGCCAGCGAGGCGCCCAACCCGATCATCAACGACCCGTTCGCGGCGCCGTTGGTACGGGCGGTCGGCCTGGATTTCTTCCGCCGCCTGGTCGACGGCGAAGTGGCCCCGGCGGCGCGAGACGGCGGCGAGCGGGACTTGCAGACGGAGACCGACTCGATCGCGGTGCGCACCCGCTTTTTCGACGACTTCTTCCTCAACGCCGCCCGCGACGGGGTTCGCCAATCGGTGATCCTGGCCGCCGGCCTCGACGCGCGCGCCTACCGGCTGAGTTGGCCGCCCGGGAGCGTGGTCTACGAGGTCGACCAGCCCAAGGTCGTCGAGTTCAAGAGCGCAGCCATGGCGAACTTGGGTGCCGCCCCGTCCGTGGACCTGCGAACCGTCAGCATCGATCTGCGCGAGGACTGGCCTCAAGCGTTGCGGCGCAGTGGTTTTGACGTGACGCAACCAACGTCGTGGAGCGCCGAAGGCTTGCTGATTTACCTGCCGCCGGACGCGCAGGACCGCCTGTTCGACAACATCACCGGGCTCAGCGCCCCCGGCAGCATGCTGGCCACCGAATTCCATGGGGATGCGGGCCGGACCATGATCGAACGCGCGCGGCAGTTCAACGAGCGGTGGGCGAAAGTCGGCTGCGACATCGACTTGTCGGGATTGTTTTTCGACGGCGAGCGCAGCAACGTTGTCGACTATCTGACCGATGGGGGCTGGCAGCTGACCACCCGGCCGCGGCGTGAGCTCTTCGCCGATTACGGCCTGGTATTTCCCGACGACGAGGAATCCCAGCTCCGCAACATCATCGCCGTCACCGCGACGCTGCGCTAGGCGGGCTCGCCGCTAGGCAGGTTCCGCCGCCGGCGCGCGGACCACCATCGGGACGGCGGGGAAACACCACGCCATCTCCGAGCGCGACTTGCGCAGCGCGGCGGTGCCGTAACCCCGCTTGCGGTGCTCGGGGTGAATCCAGATGCGCACGTCCACCTCGCCATGGACCAGCTCACCGAACACCATCCCGACCTTCTGCCCCGAATCGATCGCCACGAACCACGCGGCCTCTTCGTCGTCGACGCGCCGCAGCGCGGCGATGATCTCGTCCTCGAGGTCGCCGGCCGGCACCCCGGATCCGTCGCCGGCCGTTTTGATCTCCGCGGTGCGCGCGGCGAAGATGTCGCGGTCTTGGGCGGCGGAAAAGGGCCGCAGCTCCAGCGTCTCGCCCGAGCTTGCCGGCCGCTCCCCCAGCGTGAAGCTCAGCTGTTTGTTCAGGTCTTCCAGCTCGACGAGGATCTTCTTGCGTGAATCAATGGTCAGTTGATCGAACGACATGCCCATCACCGCTTCGGCGGCCGCGCGGGACGTGTCGAGCAAGCTGACGATCGCGGCGACCGCGGCCTCCTTGTTCTCGGATTCCACCACGACATCGGCGATTTCGTGCCGGCGTTCGAGGGCTTTCAGCAGCGCGTCCGCGATCTCTCGTCGGGCGGCCTTGCGGTCGTGGTCGGTCATTGCACCAGCCTAGAACGATGAGGGGGCTATCGCGCCACATCTGCGGACACCCAGCTCGAGAAACCGTTGGTAGCGGTCCTCGATCGCGACCGCCCAGGCGGGATCGGGCTCGACGGTCCGCTCGGTGGCGACCCAGCGGGAAGCGTCGGCGATCGTGGTTTCCAGACCGGCCGCGATCCGCGCGAGGAAGGCCGCTCCCAGCGCCGCTCCCTCGGCGACCCCGGACACCGCCACCGGGCGCCCGGTGGCATCGGCGATGGCCTGCATCCACGGCCCGACCCGGGTGCCGCCGCCGGCCGCGATGACGCGTGACACCGGGGCCCCGCTCAGCTCGATGAGCTGACGGACCACGAAGCCCGACGCCTCGTAGGCGGCGCGGCGCAGCGCGGCGGCGTCGTGGGTCAAGTCCAGGGCGTCGAGCACCGCCCGACGATCCGGGTCGTGGAATGGCGTGCGTTCCCCCCGGATGTAGGGCGACCACACCGGCACCCGGCCGGGGTCCACCGCCGTCGCATCGGCCGGTGCGACAACGCGATCCACCCAGCCCAAAAACAGCCCACCGGCGTTGCTGGCTCCCCCGATCTGGCTCTTCTGAGGCGCGGTGTGCGGGATGGTCCACAGGCCGGGCACCTGCCGGGCCTCCGGGATGGTCGTCCACACGATCAGGGTGGTGCCGCACAGCACCAGCACGTCGCCGTCGTGGTCGGCGCCGGCCACGATCTGTTCGCACAGGGCGTCGATGGCGCCGATCCCCAGCACGGCCCCGGTCCCCCGCACCCGCCCGGCCGGCGCGCCGATCGTCTCCACCCGCGGCATCTGCTCGACACCCGCGCCGCAGTCGGCGCACGCCGCCGGATCCCAGCCGGTCCCGTCGAAGAGCGGATACGCGGTGGCGGCGGTAGCGAAGTCGATCACCGGCTCCTCCGCCAGAGCGTAGTTGGCCACCGCCGGCGCCGGCCAGTACCCGGCCGCGCCCGGCGCCCGGCCGGCCGTCCAGCGCAAGAACTCGGCCGTCTCGCCCACGGACGGGAGCGGCTGGGCCGGTTGTTCGGGGCCCGCGCCGGGCACCCGGCCGCGGCCGTCGCCGTACAGCAGGCCCGGCGTGGTGGGCCGGCCCGAGGCATCGACGGCGGTCAGCGACGGCACCATCGCCGACACGGCCACCGCCCGGACATCGGGCCCCGGGTGCAGCCGACGCACCTGGTCGAAGGCCGCCAACGGCCCCCGCCGCCACGCCTCGTCGGCGTCGTGCTCGAGCCGGTCGGGGGCTGGCACCCGCAACTGGTGGCCGATCCGCACCCGCGCCGTCACGTGGCCATCGGCGTCGGCGACCACCGCCTTGACGGCGGTGCTGCCGATGTCGATGCCGATTGTGACGTCTTTGCGTGACACGGGCGTCACCGTACGCCAGCATTGGCATTCGTGACGTCAAGACCGCGTGCGCTGGTGACCGCCCCGCTGCGCGGCGAGGGGTTCGCCCGGCTGCGGCAGCTCGCCGACGTGGTGTACGACCCTTGGATCGACCAGCGGCCGCTGCGCATCTACAGCCCCGAGCAGCTCGCCGACCGGATCACCGCCGAGGCCGCCGATGTCGTTGTGGTGGAAAGCGACTCGGTGCGCGGGCCCGTGTTCGAGCTGGGTCTGCGCGCGATCGCGTCGACCCGCGGTGACCCCAACAACGTCGACATCGCCGGTGCCACCGCGGCCGGCATCCCGGTGCTCAACACCCCGGGCCGCAACGCCGACGCGGTCGCCGAGATGACGGTGGCCCTGCTGCTGGCCGTTACCCGGCACCTGTTGACCGCGGACGCGGATGTGCGCAGCGGCAACGTCTTTCGCGACGGCAGCATCCCCTATCAGCGGTTCCGCGGCTGGCCGAGATCGCCGGACGCACCGCCGGGCTGGTGGGGCTGGGCGCCGTCGGCCGCGCCA
Source organism: uncultured Actinomycetota bacterium (assembly GCA_963800315.1). Classification (GTDB taxonomy): domain Bacteria; phylum Actinomycetota; class Actinomycetes; order Mycobacteriales; family Mycobacteriaceae; genus Mycobacterium. The sequence goes on along the minus strand of CAWDAS010000009.1, from coordinate 537,571 downwards.
CGCAGTGGCGGCTGTCCGGGCTGGGCCTGCGTGTGATCGCGCACGACCCGTACAACGACGACGCCCGCCACAGCCTCGCCGAGTTGCTGGCCGAGGCCGACGTCGTGTCCCTGCACGCCCCGGTCACCGACGACACCGCCGGCATGATCGGTGCCGAGCAGTTCGCGGCCATGCGCGACGGCGTGGTGTTCCTCAATACGGCCCGGGCTCAGCTGCATGACACCGATGCGCTCGTCGGGGCGCTGCGCGCCGGCAAGGTGGCCGCCGCCGGGCTGGACCATTTCGTCGGCGAGTGGTTGCCGACCGATCACCCGCTGGTGGGGATGCCCAACGTGGTGCTGACCCCGCACATCGGGGGCGCCACCTGGGACACCGAGGCCCGGCAGGCGCGGATGGTGGCCGACGACCTGGCAGCGCTCTTGTCCGGCGACACGCCCGCCCATATCGTCAACCCGGAGGTGCTTGGGCCATGACATCCGTGAAATCCGTCGCCGACCCGGAGACCGCGGTGCTGGCCGCGGCCAAGGACATGCTGCGCCGCGGCCTCGTCGAGGGGACCGCCGGCAACATCTCGGCGCGGCGCTTTGACGGCAACATCGTCATCACGCCCTCGTCGGTCGACTACGGCGACATGGCGCTCGACGACCTGGTGGTGGTCGACCCCGAGGGCGCCGTGCTGCACGCCGCGGACGGCCGGTCGCCGTCGTCGGAGATGAAGCTGCACCTCGCCTGCTACCAGGCGTTCGACGACATCGGCAGCGTCATTCACAGTCATCCGGTGTGGGCGACCATGTTCGCCATCGCGCACGAGCCGATTCCGGCCTGTATCGACGAGTTCGCGGTGTATTGCGGCGGCGACGTGCGGTGCACCGAATACGCCGCATCCGGCACGCCCGACGTCGGGGCCAACGCGGTCAAGGCTTTGGCGGGCCGCGCCGCCGCCCTGATCGCCAACCACGGCCTGGTGGCCGTGGGACCCCGGCCCGACAAGGTCTTGCACGTCACCGCCCTGGTGGAGCGGACCGCCCAAATCGTCTGGGGCGCAAGGGCTCTCGGTGGGCCCGTGTCCGATTCCCGAGGACGTGAACCGGAATTTCGCTGCCGTCTACGGCTATCTGCGCACCAACGCCTGATGCACCGGTTCCGGCTCGGCCGCGCGACCGTTGCGCGGGTAGTCGAGCTCCGATTCTCGTTGGACACCAAGGCTTTTCCCCGAACACCGCCGACGGGGTGGCGGGACAACGCCGACCTGCTGGCGCCGGACTTCTTCGACCCCGACACCGATCGGTGGCACATCGCGGTGCAAAGCTGGGTCATCGAGGTCGACGGGCTGACCGTCGTCGTGGACACCGGGGTGGGCAACGATCGGCAGCGCCCGCACATGCCGCCCCTGGATCACCTGAACACCGGGTTCCTCGATGCGCTGCGGTCGGCGGGCATCGACCCGCACGCCGTGGACGTGGTGGTCAACACCCACATCCACTCCGACCACGTCGGGTGGAACACCATGCTCGAGGCCGGCGGCTGGGTGCCGACGTTCCCCAACGCCCGGTACGTGGTGGCGGCCGCCGACTACCGGCACTTCCACCCCGAGGGGCCCGCGGCGAGACGAGCGCCGCGCACCGCGGACGAAGAGGCCCAGCAGCGCGGTGACCGGCTCGTGTTCGCAGACAGCGTGTTACCCGTCGAAGAACAGCTCGTCCAATGGTCGGACGACTACCAGATCAGTCCGTCGCTGCGCCTGCGACCCGCCCCCGGACACACGCCGGGCTCCTCGGTGCTGTGGCTGGACGCGGGCCGGCCGGCGGTTTTCGTCGGCGATCTCACCCACAGCCCGCTGCAACTGCGTCGCCCCGCCGACGCCTGCGCCTTTGACGTGGACCCCTCGGCCGCGGCGGTGACCCGCCGCCGGATCTTCACCGAGGCGGCCCGGGCGAAAGCGGCCGTGATTCCCGCGCACTATCCCGGCCGCGGCGGCGCGACCATCCGCGCGGTCGCCGACGGGTTCGACGTCGACCGCTGGCTGGACATCGAATCGCTGTGACGCACTACGGGACCGGCCGGCCGCGCCACTCGCGGGGCGAGGCACCGTGCGCCCGGCCGAACAGCCGGCTGAAGTAGCCGGGATCGGGCAGCCCGACCCGCCTGGCGACCTCTCCGATCGGAAGATCCGTTTCGGCCAGCAACCCGCGGGCTTCGGCCATCCGGCGTTCGATGATCCACTCGCCGACAGTGCGACCGGTGCGGCGGCGCACCACGGTGGTCAGGTGTCCGGGCGTCAGGCCGACTTCGCGCGCCACGTCGCGCAGCGACAGCGGTCCGCCATGACGGTGGTCGATCACCGCGAAGACCTCGGCCAGCAGCGGTTCCCCGCTGCGCCGCAGCTCGGCCACCGCCGGACCCGCCAACCGCGCCAGATCGATCAGCAACAGGGTGAGATGCGCCAGGGCCGCCTGCCGATAACCGTCCTGCCGCGTGAACAGTTCGGCTTCGATCGCACCGATCGCGGCGTCCCAGGCCGACCGTCGGGCCGCGGGCACCTCCAGGCGCAGTATCCCGCCGGCGTGCCCGTGCAGAAACGGGAACAGCAGCGGGTGCGCCCGCCAAGCCGGCCACGGTGACCGCCCGTCCTCGCCCAGCGCGGCGGGATCGAAGAACACCGCGACCCCGGCATCCAAGTCGTCCAGCCCGCCCGGGTCGAGCACCTGGCCCGCGGCCGCCACGTGGACCAGCCCGGGCGCGGGAAGGTACCAAAGCGCCGGAAAGTCGTGGATGTGGCGACCGCGTTCGACGAAATCCTCGGGGCCGGGCCGCACCACCGACACCGGGGGCGTGTCCGGATCGGTCCGGTATGCATAGATCGGCACGCCCCCGCGGTGGCGGACCATCCGAGCCGGCTGTGTCATGCAGCCAAAAATAATCCAACTTTCCCCGATGATCACCTAATTGTCTGCTGATGCAGTGATTCACCATGGATTCTGTGACGAAGCATCATCCACATGATTACCTGCCCGCCGCCGGCCACGACGCGCTGCTCCCCTGCTACGACGTGCTGTCCCGCCTGCTGGGCATGAAAAGGGTCCACCAGGCTCTCATCGCGCAGGCCGAGCTCGCCGACTGCCACCGCATCCTGGAAATCGGTTGTGGCACCGGCAATCTCATCATTCAGGCTAAACGCGCCCATCCTCACCTTGAGGTGATTGGATGCGATCCCGACCCGCGAGCGCTTGACAGGGCGCGACGAAAGGCGGACGGGATCCGCTTCGACAGGGGCTACGCCGAACGGCTCCCCTACGCCGACGGCGAGTTCGATCGGGTGCTGTCGTCGATGATGCTGCACCATATCGACGACGACGCGAAAACCGCCGCGGCGGCCGAGGTCTTCCGGGTCCTTCGCCCCGGCGGCAGGCTGCAGCTGGTCGATATCGGCGGCGACATGACCGGCGACCACGGCCTGCTGGGGCGGCTCATCCGGCACAACCACCACGCGGCGGGCAACCTGGGCGACGCGATTCCCCGACTGCTGACCGCGGCCGGATTCGACTGCACCCAGGTCGCATCGGAGCGGCACCGCATTCTCGGGCGATTGAACTACTACCGCGCCACCCGCCCGGCCTAGCGCTGGTCGAACGCCACCTTGACCGCGCCGCTCTCGCCCTGGTTGGCGATCGCCAGGAAGGCGTCGCGCCACCGCTGCAGTGGAAAGGTGTGGGTCAGCATGGGGCGCAAGTCAACCCGGCCGCCGCCCACCAGATCGAGATAGTGGGCGATGGCGTGCTGGCGGCGACCCTCGACCTCCTCGACCCCAAACGCGTTCGACCCGACGAGCGCGATCTCCTTGAAGTACAACGGGCTCCACTCCCACCGGCCGGGCGCGTGGACGCCGGCCTTGACCAGCGTCCCCCGGGAGGCCAGGACACGCACCCCGACTTCGAAGGTCTCCGGCTTGCCGATCGTGTCGTAGACGACGTCGACCGCCCCCGGGTGGGCCATCGGCAGACCCAGCAGCGGGTGCCGCAGCCGGCCACCGCCCCAGGCGACCAGCTCTTCGATCACGGCCGACCGCGGTTCGTGCGCCAGCACCACCGCGGCACCGAAACGCCGGGCCAGTTCCGCCTGCGCCGGGAAGCGGGCCACCACGGCGACCGCCACGCCCGGATAGAGCGCCCGCAGGATCGCGACCGCGCACAGCCCCAGCGAGCCGGCCCCGTACACCAGGGCCCGGCCGGACCGGGGCGGCGGGTGGCGGGTGATCGCGTGCAGCGACACCGAAAACGGGTCGGCGAACACCGCCGCCTCGTCGGGAATCGACTCGGGAATGCCGAACAGCATGCTGTCGTGCGCCGGCATCAATTCCGCGTACCCCCCGGTCACGTCGGCGGACACCCCGGTGTGGATGCCGGGCTTGATGTCGCCGTCGGTGAAGCTCCAGCACAGGCTGTAGTCGCCGGCCTCGCAGGCGGGGCAGGGCGGCTGGATGCCACGCGGCCCGCACGACAGCCACGGGTTGAGCACCACCCGCTGCCCGACTTCAAGCCCGCGGGCCTTGGGGCCCAACGACACCACGTCGGCGACCACCTCGTGGCCCATGACTTGCGGGAACGAGCAGAACGCGGCCATGGCGTTGTCGGCGTCGCCCTCGCCGAAGTCCATCAGGATCTGCTTGGAGTCCGATCCGCAGATGCCGGTCAGCCGGGGCCGGGTGATCACCCAATCCTGATGCGGCAGTTGCGGATCGGCCACCTCCCGTAGGGCGGTGGGGGTGCGGGCGAGGTTGGCGGTCAGCTCGTTGGCGACCCCGCCCTCCCAGGAGGGAGCCGCGAAGGGCTCCGGCGCTACGCCGTAAACCAGCGCCCTCATCGCTTTGCCATCCCCGCCGCGCCCGCGATAAACCCGTCCAGGTCGGCGTTCTTCACGTCGACTATCGCTTTCATGTCCGGCACGTAGTGTTCGAAGCGGTCGCTGCCCAGGGCGGCGATGATTTCGTCGGCCACCTCGCCGGCGGCCACCTTCGGTCCCTGGTAAATTGGCTCCTCGCTGCCCGGCTGATCCCAGATCTCGGTGTCGACCGGGCCGGGCTCGATCAGCTTCACCGAGACCCCGCTGCCGTGCAGGTCGACGGCCATCGCCTCGCTCCAGCCGCACAGCGCGAATTTGCTTGCACAGTATGCCGTTTCGTGGATGATCCCGAGCCGGCCGCCAACGCTGGACACGTTGACGATCAGCCCCGATCCCCGCGCCAGCAGCAGCGGCAACAGGGCCAGCGTCAGCCGCATCGGCGCGAAGAAGTTGACCCGCATGACGTCCTCGACCTCGCCGGGATCCAGGGCGGTCACCGCGCGGCGCTTGGGGATGGCGGCGTTGTTGATCAGGATGTCTATGCCCCCGAGCGCATCCCACGCCCGTAGCGCCAGCTCGCCGACCGCCGAGCTGTCAGCCAGGTCGGCCACCCACATCGCCGATTCCGGCGAGGTCCGCCGGCAGTCCGCCAGCACCTCCGCCAGCCGATCCCGTCGGCGGGCGATCAGCCCCACCACCGCGTCCTGCGCGGCCAGCGCTCTGGCCAGGGCCGCCCCCAGCCCCGAGGAGGCCCCCGTGATGAGCACCCGTTTACCCGCGGCCGCGTACGCCATCCGTCAAGGTTGCCGCGAATCGCGGGAAGCGTACAGTGGGGAAAGCTTGTTATATTGGCTAAATATTAGATTAACTATCTCCCAATAGGGGTGAAACATGGCTTCCACCAGGCACGAGGGCGACACCTGGGACCTGGCTTCCAGCGTGGGGGCGACCGCGACGATGGTCGCGGCGGCCCGCGCCGTGGCGACCCGCGCCGACCGTCCGCTGATCAACGACCCGTTCGCCGAGCCGCTGGTCCGCGCCGTCGGCGTAGACCTGCTGGCCCGACTGGCGAGCGGCCAACAGGACCCGGCCGAATTGAACGACGTTCACGACGGCGCAACGGGATCCACCGGCGCCATGTCGCGCATGGCCGACAACATGGCGGTGCGCACCAAGTTCTTCGACGAGTTCTTCGTCGGGGCGACCGAGGCGGGCATCAAGCAGGTCGTGATCCTGGCGTCCGGCCTGGATTCTCGCGCGTACCGCCTGCCGTGGCCGGCGGGCACGGTGGTCTACGAGGTCGATCAGCCGCAGGTCATCGAATTCAAGTCCCGCACGCTGGCCGACCTGGGCGCCGCGCCCACCGCCGACCGGCGGGTGGTGGCCGTCGATCTGCGCGACGATTGGCCCACCGCGCTGCGCACCGCCGGGTTCGACCCGGCCCAGCCGACCGCGTGGAGCGCCGAAGGCCTATTGGGCTACCTGCCGCCGGAGGCACAGGACCGCCTGCTGGACACCATCACCGAACTGAGCGCACGGGGCAGCCGACTGGCCACCGAAAGCGCACCCAACCCCGAACCCGGTGACGAGGAGAAGATGAAGCAACGCATGCAGACCATCTCCGAACGCTGGCGTGCACACGGCTTCGAGATCGACATGGCGGGGCTCGTCTACTTCGGCGACCGCAACGAGGCGGCTTCCTACCTGACGGACCGTGGCTGGTTACTCGACGGCGCCAGCATTCGGGATCTCTTCGTGGCCAACGGACTTCCGCCCCTCGAGGACGACGACATGCGCATGGGCGACGTGCTCTACGTGAGCGCCACCCATGAGTAAGGGACGCGCCGAGGGTGACAGTTGGGATCTGGCGTCGAGCGTCGGGGCGACCGCGACCATGGTCGCGGCGTCCCGTGCGCTGGCGTCGCAGGGGCCGGGAGCGCTTCTTGACGATCCACTGGCCGATCCGCTGGTCCGGGCCGTGGGCCTGGATCCCTTCGTCCGCATCATCGACGGAGAGCTCAATTTCGACGACGACCCGCTGCTGAACCGCAAGGCCAGAACCGAGCAGATCGCGGTGCGGACACGGTTTTTCGACGACTTCTTCACCGGCGCCACCACCGATGGTGTGCGACAGGCGGTGATCCTGGCCTCCGGCCTGGACACCCGGGCGTACCGCCTGGCGTGGCCGGCGGGCACGGTGGTCTATGAGATTGACCAGCCGCAGGTCATCGAGTTCAAGACCACGACGCTGACCGACTTCGGCGCCGCGCCCACCGCCGAACGCCGCGCGGTCGGCATCGACCTGCGTGATGACTGGCCGGCCGCGTTGCGGGAACATGGTTTTGACGTCAACGAGCCGGCCGCATGGAGCGCGGAGGGGCTGTTGCCCTACCTCCCCCCGGAGGCCCAGGACCGCTTGTTCGACCACATCACCGCGCTCAGCGCGCCGGGCAGCAGGCTGGCGACCGAACACGTACCCGACCCGAACGCCTTCACCAACGAGCGCATCCAGCGCATCACCGAGCGGTGGCGGCGCGCCGGTTTCGACCTGAACGCGGCCGACCTGTTCTACCAGGGTGAGCGCAGCGTCGTCGTCGACTACCTGAGCACCCACGGCTGGCGGGTGGCCACCCATCCCGCCAGGGAGCTTTACGCGCGCAATGGGTTTGACTTCCCCGAGGAGCTGACCGATGCCTTCGGCGACATGAGCTACGTCGCCGCGATCCTGGGCTAGGGTCTCCTCATGTCACGCGCTCACGATGACGAATGGGATCTGGCGTCCAGCGTGGGCGCGACCGCGACGATGGTCGCCGCCGGGCGCGCCATGGCGACCAAGGACCCCCGGAACTTGATCAACGATCCGTTCGCCGAGCCCCTGGTGCGCGCGGTAGGGGTGGATCTTTTCACCAAGATGATGGACGGCGACCTCGACTTCAGTGCTGTCGAGAACGCTTCGCCGATACGGATGCAGGCGATGATCGATGGAATGGCGGTGCGCACCAGGTACTTCGACGACTACTTCATCAACGCCACCGGCGCCGGGGTGCGCCAGGCGGTGATCCTCGCGTCCGGGCTGGACTCGCGCGCCTACCGGTTACCGTGGCCGTCCGGCACGGTGGTCTACGAGATCGACCAGCCACGGGTGATCGAATTCAAGACCACCACGTTGGCCGGTATCGGCGCCGAGCCCGCCGCGACCCGGCGCACCGTGCCCATCGATCTGCGCGCGGACTGGCCCACCGCGCTCAAGGCAGCCGGACTGGACACCACGGCTCCCACCGCCTGGCTGGCCGAAGGCCTCCTGATCTACTTGCCGCCGGACGCCCAGGACCGGCTGTTCGACGACATCGCCGCGCTCAGCGTGCCCGGGAGCACCGTCGCCACCGAATTCGTGCCGGGCATCGTGGACTTCGACGCCGATCGGGTGCGGGAGGCCTCGGGTGCCTTCCGGGAGCACGGCGTGGACATCGACATGGCATCGCTGGTCTATGCCGGCGAACGCAACCACGTCGTCGACTACCTGTCGGCCAAGGGGTGGAGCGTGGAGGGTGTGGCCCGAACGGAGCTGTTCCGGCGCAACGGCATCGAGGTACCCGCCCCGGAAAACGACGACCCGCTCGGTGAAATCATCTTCATCAGCGGCAGCCTGCACGAATAGCGACCGCTCAGAAGCGCGACTTCCCCGGCCACAGCACACTGGCACCGCCGCTCATCGTCTGCTCGACGTTGTGCAGGATGCCGGCAACCGTGCGGCCAAGCAGCGCGCCCAGCGCATCCGGCAGCGACGCGGCGGCCGGCTGCGACGAGGCTCGGGGCCGCACCATGTCCAGCAGCGAGCCGCCCGGATAGCTGACGATGCGGACGTCGGCGTCCTCATCCAGGCCGGCCAGGACTTTGGCCCGGCGCACGGCGGTTCGAAAACCGCCGAGTTCATCGACCAGGCCGCGCTCCAGCGCGTCGGCGCCGGTCCAGATCCGGCCCCGGGCAACATGATCCATCGCATCGGTAGTCAAGTTGCGGCCTTCGGCAGCCCGTTCCACGAAATCTCTGTATAACAGGTCCGCCTCCGCCTCCAGGTTGGCCCGCTGGCCCGGCGTGAACGGCGCGTCGATCGACCATGCATCGGCATTGGCATTGGTGCGCACGGTATCTGACCCGACACCCAGGCGCTCCATCAGATCTCGAAGCACCAGCTTTCCGGCGAACACACCAATCGAACCGGTGATCGTCCCCGCATTGGCCACGATCGCGTCAGCGCCCATCGAGACGTAATAGCCACCAGAGGCGGCAACCGCACCCATCGACGCCACCACTGGTTTGCCACGTTTGCGAGCCCTTTTCACCTCACGCCAAATGGTCTCCGATGCGGTGACCGTGCCGCCGGGACTGTCCACCCGCAGCACGATCGCACACACCGAGTCGTCGGAGGCAGCCTCCCGCAACGCCGCCGCGATGGTGTCACTACCGGCGGTAGAAGGGCCGAGTGACAGGAATTGAGGTCCACCGCGCCCGTTGACGATCTCGCCGTCGACGGTGACGACAGCCAGCGTCGGCTTGGACCGGTGGCCGGGAACCGACGGCACGGGTGGGGCCAGCCGGGACCGGGCAGCACCGGCGTAGCGCGTCAGGTAGAGCCGCGGCGGAGCCTCATCCGAGTCACATTGCTCGGGCGAAATACCCTCCACTCCAACCATTTCTGCGATCCGGGCATAGGCCTCATCGCGGAAACCGATGCGATCGACCAGACCGGAGGCCACGGCATCATCGCGCAATAGCGGAGCCCGGTCGGCCAATGCATCGAGATCACCAACGTTCACCTTGCGTGATTCGGCGACCGATTGCCACACCTGTTGTCGCTGGCTTTCCAACATCCGGGTAAGGGCTTCGCGGTCGGCCTCGGTGAAGCCGTGCTCGGTGAAACGGTTTGCTCCCGACTTGTATTCGCCGCGCGCGACGATACTGGGCTTCGATCCCCGCCTTGTCCAGTGCTGCGCGCAGAAAGGTGGCGTTGCTCGCGAAGCCGATCAGTCCGACGCTCCCGGAGGGCTGCATCCAGACCTCACCGAACGCCGAAGCCAAGTAGTAGGACAGCGTTCCCGGATAGGTGTCGGCCCAGGCCAGCGACGGCTTGACGGCACTGAAGGCGACGATGGCCTCGCGCAGTTCCTGCACCGCCGCCGGCGGCGCCGCCGCAAGCTGCACACGGGCGATCAGCCCGGCGACCCGCGGGTCCTTGGCAGCGCGGTAGATGGCGTCGACCATGTCGCGCAGCGCCATCGGGCGGCTTCCCCCGGTGATGATCGCCAGCGGGTCAAACCCCGTCGTCTCCGGCGGCGCCGAACGCAGGTCGAACTCGAGCACGCAGCCGTTCGGCACGCCGTGGTGGCGCGCGGTATCGATGCGGCCGGCCAGCGCGCGGATGTCCCCCACACTCAAGACACCGGCAATCGAGGGCATGAACGCGAACATATCTGCAGAGTACCGATCGGGCGCCGTACGGTGGTCGGGTGAGGTTCTCCATCGCTATCCCCCAGTTCGACTACGACGGCTTCGACGCCGCCGGGCTGCGTTCCTTTCTTGCGCGTGCCGAGGAACTCGGGTTCGAGGGCGGCTGGGTCCTCGAGCAGACCGTGGGCGCGGCGCCCCTACTGGCGCCGCTGGAGCTGCTGGCGTACTGCGCGGCCTGCACCGAACGGCTGCGCCTGGGGGTCGCGGTGTTGGTGACGTCATTGCATGAGCCGCTTCAGTTGGCCGCGGCGGTGACCGCCGTCGACCGGCTCAGCCACGGTCGGCTGGACATAGGTGTCGGGTCCGGCGGCGGGTCTCGCAAGTTCGCAGCCTTCGGCGTGGAGAAGGCCACCTATATCTCGTATTTCACCGAGGGCCTGGAACTGATGAAAGCGGCCTGGTCCGATGAACCGCGGGTGGCCTTCCACGGCCGGTTCCGTGACGTCGACGACCTGCCCATCCAGCCCAAGCCGGTGCAGCGACCGCACCCGCCGATCTGGTTCGGTGGCCTTGCTCCCAAGGCTTTGGCCAGGGCGGTGCGCCACGGCGACTCATTCCTGGGCGCCGGCTCGTCGACCACGGCGGCGTTCGCCGGGGCGGTCGAGGTGGTGCGCCGCGAGCTTGACGAGCAGCACAAAGATCCCGCCCACTTCACCATCGGCAAGCGGGTCTATCTGATGATCGACGACGACGCGGCGCGGGCCCGCGAACGGGTGCTCGCCGGGCTGGGACGCATCTACGGCAAGACGGACGGGATCGAAGACGTGCCGGTGTCCGGCACGCCCGACGACGTCGCCGCCGGGCTGCGCGAGGTGATCGGCGCGGGCGCGCAGCTGCTGCTGCTCAATCCCGTCGGCCCCGACGTCGCCGAGAACCGCGAGCAGATGGAACGCCTTGCCGCGGAGGTGATTCCGCGGCTGGGTTGATCACAGCTCGGTTACCGAGCCCCCCGCTGCGGTGATCTTCTCGCGGGCGCTGCCGCTGAACTTGTGCGCGGACAGGTCGACCTTCACGGTCAACTTGCCGTCGCCGAGGACCTTGACCAACGCGTTCTTACGGACCGCGCCCTTGGCCACCAGTTCCTCGACACCGACCGAACCGCCCTGCGGGAACAGCCGGTTGATGTCACCGACGTTGACGATCTCGTATTCGGTGCGGAACCGATTCCGGAAACCCTTCAGCTTGGGCAACCGCATGTGGATCGGCATCTGCCCGCCCTCGAAGGTCACCGGGACCTGCTTGCGGGCCTTGGTGCCCTTGGTGCCGCGGCCCGCGGTCTTGCCCTTGGAGCCTTCACCGCGACCGACCCGGGTGCGAGCGGTTTTCGACCCCCGCGCGGGCTTGAGGTCGTGCAGCTTGATCGTCATTGCTTCTTACCTCCGGTGCCTGCGGCCTGCGCCTCGGCCGGCTCCACCTCGACGAGGTGGCTGACCACCGCGATCAGGCCGCGGGTTTGCGGGTTGTCCTCCCGGATCACCGAATGGCGAATCCGTCGCAGTCCCAGGGTGCGCAGGCTCTCGCGCTGCTTCCAGCGCGCCCCGATGGTGCTGCGCACCTGGGTGATCTTCAGTTGCGTGCTCATGGTTGCGTCCCTGAAGTCTGGGCCTCTCGGGCCGCCGCCGCGGCGACCGCGTCACTTTCCCGTCGCGCCCTGAGCATTCCGGCCGGGGCGACGTCCTCGATGGGCAGGCCGCGGCGAGCGGCCACCTCCTCGGGACGCTGCAGGAGCTTGAGCGCGGCGACGGTGGCGTGCACCACGTTGATCGCGTTGTCACTGCCCAAGGATTTGGCCAGGATGTCGCGCACCCCGGCGCATTCCAACACCGCGCGTGCCGCGCCGCCGGCGATCACACCGGTACCCGGGCTGGCCGGACGCAACAGCACGACGCCGGCGGCCGCCTCACCCTGCACCGGGTGCGTGACGGTGCCGCCGATCAACGGGACCCGGAAGAAGCCTTTGCGCGCCTCCTCCACTCCCTTGGCGATCGCGGCCGGCACTTCCTTGGCCTTGCCGTAGCCGACGCCGACCATGCCGTTGCCGTCGCCCACGATGACCAACGCGGTAAAGCTGAAGCGCCTACCACCCTTGACCACCTTGGAGACGCGGTTGATGGCGACGACCCGTTCCAGGTAGTTGCTCTTGTCGCCGTCGCGGTCGCGACCACGGCCGCCACCGTCGCGCCGACCACGGCTATCGCGGTCACCGCGTGAGTCGCGGTTGTCGCCGCGGGCCTCGGGGCCGCCGGCTGACTGTTCCGCCATTATGCGGTCCTTCCCATTGTCATCAGAAACTCAATCCGTTCTCGCGTGCGGCATCGGCCAGCGCCGCGATCCGTCCGCCGTAGGTGTACCCGCCCCGGTCGAACACCGCGGTGTCGACGCCGGCGGCCTTGGCACGCTCCGCGATCAATTGGCCCACCCGCACGCTGCGGGCTTTCTTGTCGCCCTGCAGGCCGCGCACGTCCGCCTCGATCGACGACGCCGCGGCCACCGTGGTGCCGTTTTCATCGTTGACCAGTTGCACGTGAATGTGTCGCGCGGACCGGTGCACCACCAGCCGCGGACGCTGCGGGGTACCGGTGATCTTTTTGCGCAGTCGCGCGTGCCTGCGCACCCGGGCGACCCGCCGAGTCGCGGATATGCTCTGCCCCAACGGCTTTCGCGCGGCGGTGTCAGCTTTTGTTTGCGCCATGACTACTTACCTGTCTTTCCGACCTTGCGGCGGATCTGTTCGCCCTCGTAGCGCACGCCCTTCCCCTTGTACGGGTCGGGGCGACGCAGACGGCGGATGTTCGCCGAGATCTGGCCGACTCTTTGCTTGTCGATCCCGGAGATCGAGAACTTCGTGGGCGACTCGACCGCGAACGTGATGCCGTCCGGGGCCTCGATCACCACGGGATGGCTGTAGCCCAGCGCGAACTCCAGATTGGAGCCCTTGAGTTGCACCCGGTAGCCGACCCCGAAGATCTCCATCTTGGTGGTGTACCCCTGCGTCACACCGGTGACCAGGTTGGACACCAGCGTGCGGGAAAGCCCGTGCAGTGAGCGGTTGTGCCGCTCGTCGTTGGGACGGGCCACCACGATCGCGCCATCGTCGTCGCGCGCCACGGTGATTGGCTCGGCGACGGTCAGTTCCAGGGTGCCCTTGGGCCCCTTCACCGAGACGTTCTGTCCATCGATCGTTACGTCGACTCCGGCGGGAACCGGAACCGGACGCTTACCAATACGCGACATATCTGTTTACGCTGCCTCTCCCACTACCACACGTACGCGAGGACTTCGCCGCCCACGCCCTGTCTGGCCGCCTGACGATCGGTCAGCAGGCCCGAGGAGGTCGAGATGATCGCCACCCCCAGGCCGCCGAGCACCCGCGGCAGGTTGGTGGATTTCGCGTACACGCGCAGGCCCGGCTTGGACACCCGGCGCAACCCTGCGATGCTGCGCTCCCGGCTCGGCCCGTACTTGAGCTGAACGATCAGTGATTTGCCGACCCGAGCGTCTTCGGTCCGGTAGTCGCTGATGTAGCCCTCGCTCTTGAGGATCTGGGCGATGTTTGCCTTGAGCTTGGAGTGCGGCAACGTCACCTCGTCGTGATACGCCGAATTGGCGTTGCGCAGACGTGTCAAGAAGTCTGCGATCGGGTCCGTCATCGTCATGACAGCGTTGGTACCTTCCTCGCGGTGGTTCCCGGACCGGGCCTATCGCGCGCCTGTTCTGGGTTGGTCTCTGCAGCCCTAGCCGTTACCAGCTGCTCTTCTGCACGCCGGGCAGCTCGCCCGCGTGCGCCATCTCGCGCAGGCAGATCCTGCACAGTCCGAACTTGCGGAAAACCGCGCGGGGGCGGCCGCACCTGCTGCAGCGGGTGTAGCCGCGGACCGCAAACTTCGGCTTGCGTGCGGCTTTGTTGACCAGTGCCTTCTTAGCCATGTGCTCAGTTCTCCTTGAACGGAAAGCCGAGGGCCCGCAATAGCGCTCGCCCCTCGTCGTCGGTCGTCGCCGAGGTGACGACGTTGATGTCCATGCCGCGGACCCGGTCGATCTTGTCCACGTCGATCTCGTGGAAGACCGACTGCTCGGCCAGCCCGAAGGTGTAGTTGCCGACACCGTCGAACTGCTTGGGCGAAAGCCCGCGGAAGTCACGGATACGTGGCAGCGCGATCGAGGTGAGACGGTCGAGGAACTCCCACATCCGGTCTCCGCGCAGGGTGACCCGAGCACCGATCGGCATGCCCTCGCGCAATTTGAACTGCGCGATGGACTTCCGCGCCCGGCGAATGTCCGGCCGTTGTCCGGTGATCGCCGCCAAATCGTTGACCGCGCCGTTGATCAGCTTGGCATCCCGCGCCGCGTCGCCGACGCCCATGTTGACGACGACCTTGGTCACGGTGGGGATCTGCATGACGTTGCCGTAGCCGAACTGCTTCTGCAACGAGTCGCGAATCTCGCTGCGGTAGCGCTCTTTCAGGCGCGGCTGCACCTTGACAGTACTTTCCGTGGTTGACACGTCTAGATGTCCTTGCCGTTGCGCTTGGAAATACGGACCCGCTTGCCGGTCTCCTCGTCCACCCGGTAGCCGACCCGTGCGGGCTTGCCGTCGGAGTCGACCACCATCACGTTGGAGACGTGGATCGGGGCTTCCTGCGTCACGATGCCGCCCGACCGCGCGCCGCGCTGGTTGGTCGAAATCGCGGTGTGCTTCTTGATGCGGTTGACGCCCTCGACCAGCACCCTGTTCCGGTCCGGGTAGGCCTGCAGGACTTTGCCCTTGGCCCCTTTGTCTTTGCCCGCGATGACCAGGACGGTGTCGCCCTTATGAACCTTCACCTACAACACCTCCGGGGCCAGCGAAATGATCTTCATGAACCGCTTCTCGCGCAGTTCGCGGCCCACCGGCCCGAAAATACGCGTCCCACGCGGGTCGTTGTCGGGCTTGATGATCACCGCGGCGTTCTCGTCGAACTTGATGTAACTACCGTCGGGACGCCTGCGCTCCTTGACAGTGCGCACCACCACGGCCTTGACGATCTCACCGCGCTTGACGTTGCCGCCGGGAATGGCCTCCTTGACGGTGGCGACGATCACGTCACCGATGCCGGCGTAACGTCGCGACGAACCGCCGAGCACCCGGATACACAAGATCTCCCTGGCGCCGGTGTTGTCGGCGACCTTCAGCCGCGATTCCTGCTGAATCACTCGATCTCCTGACCTGGTTGCGTGTGCACGGCAGGAGGACTCACCTCAGTGAGCGATCGGCGAGCATGACCCACCAACAACCTGACGTGCGCGGTCTTTGTCACCGAAGGGCACGCGGGGCCGATACCGCTTACGCGCACCAGCCGAGGTCTGCCCAAGGCAACCCCTAGAGTCTAGGTGACGACCAGCTCAGAGCCAAATTCGCGGCCAAACCGGGCTGGAGAGCGATGGCGTGCCCGTCGTCGGACAGTGGGCCAAGCAGGATCCGCCCGCTGACCAGCCGGTTATGTGAAGATCCCGCACCTAGAACGGTGGTGGATCGTCGTCGTTGCCAGGTGGGGCGGGCCCGGTGTGGGTGAAGCACTCGGCCGACGGGGCGGTGCGGGCCTTTCGGTTGTGGTGGCGTTCGGTGGCGATGCGCGCGGCGCGGTGTTGGGCGGACGCCGTGAGGCGATTTGCGGTGGGCTTCAGCTCCTCCACCCGCAGCTGCACGATGGTCGCATCGCCCCCGCCCTGGCTCAGATCCAGCGGAGGGAGCGGGGCCCCGGACTTTTGCAGGAAGTGGACGCCGACCAACGACAGGGCATAGACGGCGATGACGGTTTCTGCGCGGCCGAGGCGCAGCCGGCGCTCGGGTCGACACGGGGTTCGATGCTAGCGAATACCCGTGCTTACCGCGCGGTCCTGATCGCTGAAGCAACGGAATCCGATGTGGGTGGTCGCGGTGTCCTGCGATTGCGGCGACCGGGCCGCGGGACGATAGCGATGGCAGTACTCGGGCGCGCACAGGTGCGAACCGCCCTTCAATGTCTGGCTGACGGTGGGGTCTGGGCCCGATGGCGCACAACAGGCCTTCGGCGGCTGATCGAGCCGATGATGCGCGGAGAATTCGGTGGCGGTCCATTCCCAGACGTTGCCGATCATGTCGACCAGGCCGAATCCGTTGGCGGGAAACGTTCCCACCGGCGAAGTCCCCATCCATCCGAGCGCACCGTCGTTGCGGTACGGGAACCTGCCCTGCCAGGTGTTGGCCATCAGCCGGCCGCCGGGCGTCTGCTCGTCGCCCCACGGATAGGTCGTCGTGGTTCCGCCGCGGGCGGCATACTCCCACTCCGCCTCGGTCGGCAGCCGGCGACCGGCCCACCGCGCGTAGGCGGCGGCGTCGGGATAGGCCACTTGCACGACCGGGTGTTCGGCTCGGTCTGCGATATCGCTATCGGGCCCGAACGGACGCCGCCAGCTGGCCCCGGGCGCCCAGGCCCACCACTGCCGCCAGTCACGCAGGTCCACCGGTCCCGCCGTCGGGCGGAAGACCATGGCGCCCGGGCACAGGTCGTTGGGGTCTGCGCCCGGATACAGCGCCGGGTCGATCGGTTGCTCGGCGACCGTGACATAGCCTGTGGCGGCGACGAATTCGGCGAACTGCGCATTGGTCACCGGGTGCCGCTCCACAGCGAAGGGACGCACCGTCACGGTATGGACCGGCGCTTCTTCCGGGTAGAAGCTGGTCGAGCCCATGCGAAATGATCCGCCCGGCAGGTCAACCAATTCGGTGAGCACGGCTACAGGGTATGACGGTACGGCTCCGCGTGGCCGAGGCCAGTTCACCGGGTGTTAATCCGGGCGCTGTAGATGTCGACATTTGTGGCGGTCAACGTGAAGCGCCACCTCGCCATACTCATGGTCACCGCGGCCGCCCTGGCGCTCTCGGCCTGCAGCGACGACCGCCCCACTTTGGCCTACGCCATCGGCGCCAAGGTGCATTGCGGCGGCAAGCAAGCCCTGGTCGCCAGCGGGTCGACCGCGCAAGCCAATGCAATGAGCCGGTTCGTCGATACTTACGGCAAGGCCTGCTCCGGCCAGACCCTCAGATACACCGCCAACGGTTCGGGATCGGGAATCAGCGACTTCCTCGCCGGCAAAACCGATTTCGCCGGATCTGACATCCCACTGTCCGGGGACCAATACGCCGCCGCGAAACGGTGGTGCGGCGGTGCCGACGCCTGGAACCTACCCGTGGTCTTCGGCCCCACGGCCATCACCTACAACCTCAACAACGTTGACTCCTTGGTGCTCGACGCTCCCACCCTGGCCAGGATCTTCAACGGCACAATCACGCGTTGGGACGACCCAGCCCTCACTTCGCTCAACGCGTCCATGCCGCCGGAGGCCATCCACGTGGTCTACCGCAGCGACGCGTCCGGCACCACCGAGAACTTCCAGAACTACTTGCGGGCCGCCTCTGGAGGCGCCTGGAATAAGGGCACCGGAAAGAACTTCAACGGCGGCATCGGCATCGGCGCGGCGGGCAACAAGGGCACCTCCGCGGCGGTGAAAGCCACCGAGGGCGCGATCAGCTACAACGAACTATCGTTCGCGCTCGAGCAAGGACTATTCGCCGCCGAGATCAAAACCCGGCAAGCCGCAGATCGTTACGCCCGGTGCGCATCGGCACCGACACGGTCGGCAAGACCATCGCCGGCGCCAAAATCATCGGCAACGGCAACGACCTCGTGCTCGACCTTTCGTCGTTCTACAACCCGGCCCAACCCGATGTCTATCCGATCGTGTTGGCCACCTACGAGATCGTCTGCTCCACCTACCCCAACGTCGACGTGGCCACGGCGGTCAAGGCGTTCCTGCAGGCGGCGATCGGTCCCGGCCAGCTCGACCTCGCGAAAATCGGCTGCATCCCGCTGTCGCCGGACTTCCAGACCAGGGTTTCGAGCGCGGTCGACGCGATTGGCCCTGTGCAGGAATCGAATTCGGACTAGCCGCCCGGCCCGGCGCTACATCTTTTGCGGCGTCTTTCGATCGCGGTGCCGCCACCAGGCGAAGATGAACAACGACATCGCGACAACCAGCGCGATCAACACCCACAGCACGATGGCTTGGTCGACCCAGGAGCCGTAGGGCGGGCTGCCCGGGAGGATGTTGCGCAACGGCACGATCGCGAACAGCACCGCGCCGTACCAGGTGATGAACGGCGGGGGAAACGACGTCCTGCCCAACACCATCGGGATGGCCACCCACAACGCCAGGACGGGCAGGGCGATGAGGACCAGGCAGACGCCGACGTCGAAGATCAGCGGCCCTTCGACCTCTTCAAGGTGATGACCACGTCATCCTGGACGTCCGGGTTGGGGTCTTCGGGATCGTGGATCCGGGTGACAGGCGCGTCCCAGCCGTCCATCTTTCCGGTCGCCTCGACCCGGGCCGGGGTCTTTTCCCGGTCCTGGCCGGAACCGGTGAACACGTCGGCGGCGATCACCTGGGTTTTGTACGAGTCAAATGGCCAGTTGGCGGGATCGCCGTGCCTCGATCGTCGTGCTGACTTGCGCGGGCGCTTTACCTACCGGATACTGCAGGTCGCCCAGATAATTCTCGGGATACAAACGCACCGACGCGTCAGTGGTCAGCACGCCAAGGTTTTTGTCGTACAACGAATCCTTGGGATAGACAAGCACATTCACCGTTAGGCGGTTTCCGACGGTATCCAGCTTCTCCAGGCGCACCTGCACCACGCTGTCCTCGGCTTCGACCTTGCTCAGATCCACCGAGGGGAGCGCGGGCGCCGACTTGGCCAGCAAATGCACGGCGAACAGCGACAGGAGGTAGATGACGAGGAGGACCGTGATCACCCCAAAAGGGATCGCGAGTTGCGGTCCGCGGCTACCGGAGGGCGGCGGGGTGGCGGTCATTGAGATATCAGGGGCCAGACGCTAGCAGGTAAACGCCATTTCAGGGGATGATGACCGCGAACTGCTGCAGCACCGTGGACTTGTCCGCGGCAAAGCCCGGCGCGCCCGCGGGCCCCTCCACGTGGATCGCCACCAGATATGCCTTGGTGTTCGTCCAGATGTGGGTGATGCGGTCAGCGAAGTCCGTAGAGCCCCCGGCACCGCTCAGCACTTGGCCGCTGTAACCGCAGAACGGAGCCGCCGCGACGGTGACCTTGACGCCGGGCCCCGAGGTGCGCAGTTCGGAGGCGTAGCGCAAGAACGCCCCGCTGGGATCGAGGTCGGTCGCGGTGATGGTGACCCGCACCGACATGCCGTCGGGTCCCGTCGACGTCAATGCCACATCGCCGGTGCCGGGCGCCGAACGCCAGCCGTCCGGCAGCGCGACCGTGATCCTCGGCGCGACCGGGTCCGGCACCGAAGCGCTGGTCATGACTCCGTTGGCGGGCGGCGGTGGAAAACACACCAGGGCGTTGGGTGGAATGTGGTCGGGCAGGGTGGCCACGACCCCGGGCACCGGCTCGGCCGCGTCGGACAACCTCGGCGCGGCGGAGGTTGTCGACGTAGCCGTCCCCCTGGCGGTGCCGCCGGTGGTCTTGTCGCAGCCCCCGGCCAGGCCTGCGGACAGGCAGAGCAGTGCCGCCGTGCCGAGCGCCGCCGCACGGTACCGCTTCACCGGTTCAGTCGCGCGAAAACGCCAGCGCAACTTCGGATTCCACGTCTTCATAGGGACGGCCGGACAGGTCCACAGTAACCTCGGCGATGGTGCCACCGGTAAACACGAACGGTGGTTTGTAGCGGTCGGACACCGCCGACCCGCCGTTGCGTCCCACGGTGATGCCGGCACCCGCCAGGCCGAAGGTCCCGGGGTGGGTTTGCACATCCGCAAGAGCGCCGACGACGACGTCATCGACGAACAACGTGACGTCACCAAGCGGCGTGTGGCTGTTCGCCACGGTCCCGGTGCGTGAATAGCTCACGCCGAGCACACGTCTGCCCGGCGGCACCGGGTCGGACGACGAAACCATCTGCTGCCGTTCACCAAGGAAGTTGTAGACATAGTGCAGACGCCCGTCCTGGATGAACAGCACGTGCCCGCCGTGGGCGCCGCCCTGCTTGAACAGCACGCCCTCGGCACCAGCGGTATCCACCGTCACATCGGCCAGCACCGAGAATGACCGGCCACGAATCTCGGCCGCGGCGCCGATGCCGACGTCCGCGCAGCCGGGATAATAGGTGTAGCTTGGCCGTTCGCCGACCAGGTAGGGGCGGGACCGCATCATCGTCTCGACGATGTTCAGGTCCGACAGCGGCAGCCCGTTGTATTTGGCGGCCTCCGAGAACCACAGCGCCTTGAGTTCCTCGAGTTTGTCCGGGTTTTCCACGGCCAGGTCGTGACACTGGCTGCGGTCGGCCTCGATGTGGAACAGCTCCCAACGGTCGGCGTCGAAGTGCGACCAACCGGCCGGTGTGGCCGCATGCACGGTATTGGCGAACCAGCCGTCACGCCAGATGCCTCGGGTACCGAGCATGGTGTAGAACTGGGTGTGCTTGCCGGTGTCCGCGGCCGGATCGGCCAGCGCGGCTTTGAAACTCACGCCGTCCAACGGCTCCTGCGCGATGCCCTTGACGGTTTCCGGCGGTGTCATGCCTAGCAGGTCATAGACCGTCGGGGTGATGTCGCAGACGTTGACGTAGTTGTCACGGACCTCGCCGTGCGCGTCAATCCCATTGGGCCAAGAGATGATTGCCGTGTCCGCGATACCGCCCTCGTGGGAGGCGTAACGCTTGTACAGCTTGTAGGGCGTGTTGAAGGCCATCGCCCACCCGATGGGGTAATGGTTGTAGGTCTGCGGCCCGCCGAGGTGGTCGAAGAGCTTCATGCTCTCTTCGACGGTGTCGATGTAACCGTTGAAGAACTTGCCCTCGTTCACCGAACCGTTCGGGCCACCTTCACCACTGGCGCCGTTGTCGGAGATCACCACGATGATGGTGTCGTCCAGTTGATCGGATTCCTCGAGATAGTCCAGGATCCGGCCGATCTGAGCGTCGGTGTAGCTCAAGAAGCCGGCGAAGACCTCGGCCATCCGGCTGAACAACTTCTTCTCGTCAGCGCCCAGCGAGTCCCACGGCCGAACCGTGTCCTGCAGCGGCCACGGCTGGCCTTCTGGCCCCTGCACATCGAGATAGGGGTTGACGGGCGACAGCTCGGTGTCCGGCGGCACGATGACCCATCGACTTCTGGTTTTTCAGGACCACCTCGCGGTAGCGCTCATAGCCCATGTCGAACCGGCCGGCATACTTGTCGGCCCATTCCTTGAAGACGTGATGCGGCGCGTGGCCGGCGCCCGGGCACACATAGCTGAACCATGGCTTGTCGGGAGCGATCACCAAGGCATCACGGATGAACTCAATCGTCTTGTCGGCAATGTCTTTCGACAGGTGATAGCCGTCCTCGGGCGTCCCCGGCGGGTTCACCGGGTGGTTGTCGTACACCAGGTCCGGATACCACTGGTCCGTCTCGCCGCCCATGAACCCGTAGAAACGCTCGAAGCCGCGCGATGTCGGCCAGTGGCGCTTCGTCGACGCCAGGTTGGACTCTTCGAGCGGTGTCAGGTGCCACTTGCCGACGCAATAGGTGTTGTAGCCGCGTTCGGCGAGCACTTCGGAGAGCAACGCGGTGTCGAACGGAATGCGTCCGCTGCAGTTGGGGAACCCGTCGGTGAACTCTTCGATGGTGGCCATGCCCACCGTGGTGGCGTTGCGGCCGGTCAGCAGTGAGGCCCGCGTCGGTGAGCACAGCGCGGTGGTGTGAAACTGCGACAGGCGGACACCGCGCTCGGCGATGCGCGTCATGGCGGGCATCTCCACCAAGCCGCCGAAGCAGTCCCACGTGGCGATGCCGGTGTCGTCCCAGACCAGGTAGAGGATGTTCGGCGAGTTCTCCGGCGCGGTCGGCGCGGCGTACGGCCCCCAGTCCGGTTCGGAGTCGCGAATATCCAGCGCGATCTTGCCGTTGAACTCTGTCGGCCCAGTCACCATAAGCCAGCCTTACTCTCGTAGCGGATTACCAGCTGAAGACCGGCGCGCCCAGCGTAACGCCGCGGCGAAAATTCCGGCCTCTTTTCGCCGTGGCGCTACGCTCGCCAAACGCAAACGCCCGAGACCACCGGGTCTCGGGCGCTGCCGCGTTGCCTGCTGACTACTTCGCCTTCTCCAAGATTTCGACGAGCCGCCAGCGTTTGGTCGCCGACGTCGGACGGGTCTCCATCAGCGAGACGCGGTCGCCGATGCCCGCGGTGCTGTTCTCGTCGTGCGCCTTGACCTTCGTGGTGGTGCGGATGATCTTGCCATACAACGGGTGACGCACGCGGTCTTCCAGCTCCACCACGATGGTCTTCTGCATCTTGTCACTCACCACGTAACCGATGCGCATCTTGCGCCGGCCCCGCGTCCTGGGTGTGCGCGGGGTGTGCTTGGGGCCTTTGTCTTTCGACCCGGCATCCGAAGCGGCCTGCTTGGTGGCGGCTTTCGGGGCCGCTTTTCGGGCGGCCTTGGCGGGCGCCTTCGCTTCTGCCATCACGATTCCTTACCGTCGGGACCCTCAGGCCCTGAGGCCAGGCCCAGTTCTCGTTCGCGCAGCACCGTGTAGAGGCGCGCGATTTGCTGACGCACCGTGCGGAGCCGGCGATTGTTGTTGAGCTGTCCGGTCGCCATCTGGAAGCGCAGGTTGAACAGCTCCTCTTTGGACTCGCGCAGGCGCTCGGTCAGCTCCTCGTCGGTGAGCTCACGCAGTTCGCCAGGCGAAATTCCCACTGCCATCAGAACGGATCCTCTCGGGTCACGATGCGTGCCTTGATCGGCAACTTGTGGATTGCCCTGGTGAGCGCCGCCCGGGCGGTCTGCTCATTGGGATAGCTCAGTTCGAACAGCACACGACCCGGCTTGACGTTGACCACCCACCACTCCGGGGATCCCTTACCGGAACCCATCCGGGTTTCCGCGGGCTTCTTGGTCAGCGGCCGGTCCGGGAAGACATTGATCCACACCTTGCCGCCACGCTTGATGTGCCGGTTGATGGCGATACGCGCGGATTCGATCTGCCGGTTGGTGACGTAGGCGTGCTCCAAAGCCTGGATGCCGTAGTCGCCGAAGTTCACCGTCGTGCCGCCGCTGGCGATGCCGCGCTGACGGGGATGGTGCTGCTTGCGGTGCTTAACTCTGCGGGGAATCAACATGACTCAGCTCTCCGTGCTCTGCGGTTCCAACGTTGGCGCAGGCGCAGCCTCGGCGGCGGGTGCGGCGGCCGCAGTGCTTTCCTCGGCGCTGGCGGCCCGTCCGGCCTCGGTGCTGGTGCCCGTGGTCCCCGACGCGCCACTGCGTCGCGGACGCGCACCGGCCGGCCGCTCGCGGCGCGGACGCTCGGCACCCGCGGGAGCGGCGGCGGCCAGTTCGCGTTTGCCACCGACGATGTCGCCCTTGTAGATCCACACCTTCACGCCGATCCGGCCGAACGTCGTCCTGGCCTCGTACAGGCCGTAGTCGATGTCGGCGCGCAGCGTGTGCAGCGGCACCCGGCCCTCGCGGTAGAACTCCGAGCGGCTCATCTCCGCGCCGCCGAGCCGGCCGGAGCACTGCACCCGGATGCCCTTGACGTTGGGCTGACGCATCGCCGACTGGATGGCCTTGCGCATCGCGCGGCGGAACGCCACCCGGTTGCTCAGCTGCTCGGCGACCCCCTGGGCGACCAATTGTGCTCGCGACTCCGGGTTTCGGACTTCAAGAATGTTGAGCTGGACCTGCTTGCCGGTCAACTTCTCCAGGTCCGCGCGAATCCGGTCCGCCTCGGTGCCACGACGACCGATGACGATGCCGGGACGCGCGGTGTGGATGTCGACCCGAACCCGGTCGCGGGTGCGCTCGATCTCCACATCGGCGATGCC
Organism: uncultured Actinomycetota bacterium; assembly: GCA_963800315.1. GTDB lineage: Bacteria > Actinomycetota > Actinomycetes > Mycobacteriales > Mycobacteriaceae > Mycobacterium. The sequence continues at coordinate 513,348 of CAWDAS010000009.1, read as the reverse complement.
GGCGCGCTCCAGGCCGGTGGACAGCAACCGCCGGATCGCGACATCTTCCTTCACGTACTCGGAGTACTGCTTGTCGGCGTACCAGCGGGACTTCCAGTCCGTGGTGATGCCAAGCCGGAAGCCGTGCGGATTGATTTTCTGGCCCACTATTCTGAGCCTCCCTTCGCTTCAGAAGTCTCAGGAGCTGTCGTACCGGCTTCCGCGGCCTTGGCCGCCTTCTTGGCCGGCGCCTTCTTAGCGGGCGTCTTCTTGGCGGGCGCCTTGTTCGCTGGGGCCTTCTTGGCCGGCGCTTTCGCGGCGGCCTTGCTGGCCTCGGCGCGACGAGTCCTGGTCGACTTCGCCGCCCGCTGGTCCTTGGCCGGCCGGCTCTCCACCACGACCGTGATGTGGCTGGTGCGCTTGCGGATCCGGAAGGCGCGTCCCTGGGCGCGTGGCCGGATGCGCTTGGCGGTGGGCCCCTCGTCGGCGTAGACGGTGGCGACCACCAGGGTGGACGGGTCCAGCCCGTTGTTGTTCTGCGCGTTCGCCGCGGCGCTGGCGATCGCCTTGGCCACCGGTTCACTGGCCGCCTGCGGCGCCCAGCGCAGGATGTCGAGCGCGTCGGCCACCGATCTGCCGCGCACCAGGTCGATCACCCGGCGCGCCTTTCTCGGCGACACCCGCACGAACCGTGCTTTGGCCACCGCCGATGGGAATTCAGTTGTGGTCATCGCCGTTTGGCCTTCCGGTCGTCCTTGATGTGTCCCTTGAAGGTGCGTGTCGGCGCGAATTCACCAAGCTTGTGACCGACCATCGCCTCGGTGACGAACACCGGGACGTGCTTGCGTCCGTCATGGACGGCGAACGTGTGGCCGATGAAGTCCGGAATGATCGTCGAACGCCGCGACCAGGTCTTGATCACCTGCTTGGTGTTCTTCTCATTCTGCACGTCCACCTTCTTCAGCAGGTGGTCGTCGACGAACGGGCCCTTCTTCAGGCTGCGTGGCATGTGCTACTCCTGAACTTCCTAGCGACCGTGCTTCTTGCCGGTGCGCCGGCGCCGGACGATGAGTTTGTTACTGGCCTTGTTCGGGTGGCGGGTGCGGCCCTCGGGCTTGCCCCACGGGCTCACCGGGTGCCGGCCACCGGAGGTCTTGCCCTCGCCACCACCGTGCGGGTGGTCCACCGGGTTCATCACCACACCACGCACGGAGGGGCGCTTGCCCTTCCAGCGCATGCGACCGGCCTTGCCCCAGTTGATGTTTGCCTGCTCGGCGTTGCCCACCTCGCCGACGGTTGCGCGACAGCGTACGTCGACGCGGCGGATCTCACCGCTGGGCATACGCAGCGACGCGTAGCTGCCCTCTTTGCCGAGCAACTGGATGCTCGACCCCGCCGACCGCGCCAGCTTGGCGCCACCACCGGGGCGCAGCTCCACGGCGTGGACCACGGTACCGGCCGGGATGTTGCGCAACGGCAGGTTATTGCCCGGCTTGATGTCCGCGTTCGCGCCCGACTCCACCACGTCGCCCTGCGAGAGACCCTGCGGGGCAATGATGTAGCGCTTGTCACCGTCCAGGAAATGCAGCAAGGCGATGTTCGCGGTCCGGTTGGGGTCGTACTCGATGTGCGCGACCTTGGCGTTGACGCCGTCCTTGTCGTTGCGGCGGAAGTCGATCACCCGGTAGGCACGCTTGTGCCCGCCGCCGCGGTGACGGGTGGTGATCCGGCCGTGCGCGTTGCGCCCCCCATGACCGTGCAGCGGGCGCACCAACGACTTCTCCGGCTCCGAGCGAGTGATCTCGACGAAATCGGCAACGCTGCCGCCACGACGGCCGGGGCTCGTCGGCTTGTACTTACGAATTGCCATGTCTATTCAGGTCTTTCTCTCGCGGCGGCTAGGCCGGTGCTCCGAACAAATCGATCGGCTTGCTACCCGGCGCCAGCGTGACGATGGCCCGCTTGGTGCCCTTGCGCTTTCCGTATCCGGTCCTGGTGCGCTTGCGCTTGCCCTGCCGGTTCGCGGTGTTCACCGACGCGACCTTGACGGAAAAGATCTTCTCGATAGCGATCTTGATCTGCGTCTTGTTCGAATCGGGATGCACCACAAAGGTGTACACGTTGTCGTCGAGAAGCCCATAGGACTTCTCCGAGATGACCGGGCCCAGGATGATGTCGCGGGGGTCAGTGATGGTCGCCATCAGGTGCAAACCTCCACATCCGTGTCGTCAGCCGCGCTGCGTGTCGCCGCGGCAATGTAGGCGCGCAGTGCCTCCACGCTGAACACCACGTCGTCGGAACGCAGCACGTCATAGGTGTTGAGCTGGTCGGGCGCCAGGATGTGCACACCGGGCAGGTTGCGCACGCTCTTGACGCCGGCCTCGTCGCTGCGGCCGATCACGACCAGCACCTGCTTGCGATCGGTCAGCGTGCCCAGAAACGCCCTGGCGCTCTTGGTGGACGGCGTCTGGCCCGACACGAGTTCGGTCACCGCATGGATGCGCCCGTTACGGGCCCGGTCAGACAGTGCGCCGCGCAACGCGGCGGCGACCATCTTCTTGGGTGTGCGCTGGGCGTAGTCGCGCGGCTTGGGGCCGTGCACGACACCGCCCCCGGTGAACTGCGGGGCCCGCGTCGAACCCTGCCGGGCACGGCCGGTCCCCTTCTGCCGGTACGGCTTGCGCCCACCGCCGCTGACGTCGCCGCGCGTCTTGGTGGAGTGCGTGCCCTGGCGAGCCGCCGCCCGTTGCGCGGTCACCACCTGGTGCATCAACGCAATGTTCGCCGGGGCGTCGAACAACTCGGCCGGCAGCTCGATGGAACCTTCGACCTTGCCGTCCGGCGTCCTGACGTCGATCTTGAGTGGCTTTTGTTCCGCCATTACTTCTCACCTCGTTTGACCGCGCTGCGGACCATGACGAGACCGCCGGTACGGCCGGGGACCGCACCTTTGATCAGCAGCACGCCGTTCTCGGTATCGACCTTGTGCACCAACAGGTTCTGGACGGTCACCCGGTCGTTGCCCATCCGGCCCGCCATCCGGGTGCCCTTGAAGACCCGGGCGGGAGTGGCGCAGCCGCCGATGGAGCCCGGCCGGCGGTGTACCGCCTGGGCACCGTGGCTGGCGCCCTGACCGCGGAACCCGTGGCGCTTCATGGTGCCGGCGAAGCCCTTGCCCTTGGAGGTCCCGGTCACGTCGACATAGCTGCCGTCGACGAAGATTTCTGCGGTCAGCTCCTGGCCGACTTCGTATTCCGCCGCCGCGTCCAGGTTGTCCAGCCGCAGTTCGGCCAGGTACCGGCGCGGGTTCACGCCCGCCGCGGTGTACTGACCGGTCACCGGCTTGTTGACCTTGCGTGGACTGATCTCCCCGTACGCCAGTTGGACGGCGCTGTAGCCGTCGCGCTCCGGCGTGCGGATGCGGGTCACCACGTTCGGCCCCGCCTTCACCACCGTCACCGGCACAACCCTGTTGTTCTCGTCGAATACCTGCGTCATGCCCAGCTTGGTACCGAGAATGCCCTTTCGCGCCATTGCTCTTACCAATCTCCTACTGGATGTTGACGTCGACACTGGCCGGCAGGTCGATGCGCATCAGCGCGTCGACCGTCTTCGGCGTCGGGTCGAGGATGTCGATCAACCGCTTGTGCGTGCGCATCTCGAAGTGCTCTCGCGAGTCCTTGTACTTATGCGGAGAGCGGATGACGCAGTACACATTCTTCTCGGTCGGCAGCGGCACCGGCCCTACGACGCTGGCACCAGTGCGGACGACCGTCTCGACGATTTTGCGCGCCGACGCGTCGATGGCCTCATGGTCGTAGGCCTTGAGCCTGATGCGGATCTTCTGTCCCGCCACGCTTCTCCTACCCTCACTCCACTTGAATCCGTGTTCGGACTCGGAATCTGTCCTTCACGTGCCCCCGGCGCGCCGATCGGACCGGGCCAATCCCTGGCCGATCGAGCGTTGCGCCGGATACTGCGCCGCTGTTTACCTGTCGTGGTCCACCGACCCCCGCGGTCGGGTGTGTCACCCTCACGCAGCCTTGTCGCGCTTAATTCCAAGACGGAATTGGTCGCGCTCCAAGGATGGGACCGGACGCGCCCGTTTTGGGCGCTGGTCGTATGCCCGGCCAGGCGTAAACCTGCCCCAAGGCAACCTGAACAGTATGCCCTAGATCATGGCCCCGACAAAATCCCGGCCCAAATCGCGGGCAGAGCTTGCGGGCCTCGCTTCGTCTATGGCTCAACGCACTGGTCAGCACCCTTTTCGGGCGGCCGAAATACCCAAGCGCACACCGATCGGCGGCCTCAAGCACCCGCCGATTCGATGCTCGTCGCGCCAGACCTGTGCTGCGCTCGCTGAACGTGCATGAAACCGTCGACCGCCGCCAGGGCGCACTCGCGGTAGTCGAAGTCGGGCAGGGTGGACAGGCGTCCCAGCACCAGGGGGCCGATGAGCAGGGCGATGGCCCGGGACCGGTCCACTTCGCCCAGCTCGGCGGCCTCCGGGCTATCGAATATGCCGTCGAACGGCGCCGCGTACTGCTGGGCGATGCGCTCCCGCAGCGTGGTGATCGCGGCGCTGTCGTGTGTGTGACGGGGCTCCGGCATGCCCTCCAGGTCCCGCCCCAGGGCCAGCCACGACATCGCGGTCATCACGGCAGGGGCCTGGGCCACCGCTTCGGCCTGGGCCAGCACGACGGCCACGAGCCGATCCCGCAGCGAACCCTGCGCCGGCGGCGTCGGTGACGGCGGTATGAGGCTGTTGAACGCCCCTGCCAGCAAGTCGTTTCCGCTCGGGAAGTGGCGATACAGGGTGGCCCTGGCGACGTTGGCGGTACGGGTGACCGCATCGACGGTCACCGCGCTGGGTCCCCCGGAACGCAGCAGCGTGGTCGCCGCTTCGAGCAAACGAGCCCGGGACCGCGCCGGGCGGGGATCGGTAGACCCTTCGGTCATTGCGGTCCACCTCCCGCGTTTGGGAACAAGACTATTGGTCTACCTACAAGACTATTGGTCTCGAATATCCGAACGCCACCACGAGGAGGCGCGTCCTATGGTCGAAACCCTGGCCCGGCCCAATCAGCGTACTGACCAGGTCAATATCGGCGGCACCCGCCGGGCTCAGACCTGGACGCTGGCCGTCGCCTGCATGGGGGTGGCGCTCGTTGTCGCGTCGATGACCGCGTTGAACACTGCACTGGGAGACCTTGCGGTGGCCACCTCGGCGACGCAGTCGCAGCTGAACTGGATCGTCGACGGCTACACCGTGGCGCTGGCGTGCCTGCTGTTACCGGCCGGGGCGATCGGCGACCGCTACGGCCGGCGCGGGGCGCTGCTGATCGGGTTGGCGGTTTTCTCGGCCGGCTCGATGGCCCCGGCGTTGTTGCACAGTCCGCCGCAGATCATCGCGAGCCGGGCACTGGCCGGGGCCGGCGCCGCCTTTGTGATGCCCGCGACACTGTCACTACTGACCGTGGCTTATCCAAAAGCGGAGCGCACCAAGGCGGTTGGCATCTGGGCCGGGACGGCCGGTTCCGGCGGTGTCCTCGGCATGCTGGGCTCTGGCCTGCTGCTTCGCTATTGGGAGTGGCATGCGATCTTCTGGTCACTGGGCGTGGCGGGGTTGGTGATCTTCGCCCTGGGGTGCACCGTCGCATCGTCGCGTGACAGCGACGCGCCCCGGATCGATTCGCTGGGCGCGGTCCTGATCGGCGCGGCGGTCGCGATCGCCGTCGCCGCGATCCTGGAGGCGCCCCACCGCGGATGGGGCGACCCGCTGGTCTGGGGCGGCTTGGTCGCGGGCGCGGTCATCGCCGCGGCTTTCGGCGCCGTCGAATTTCGGCGTCCGCATCCGCTACTGGACGTCCGGCTCTTCGCCGATCCCGGATTCGCCACGGGGGTGGCGACGATCGTCATTCTCTTCGGCGCCACCTTCGGGTTCTTTTATCTCGGCATGCAATACGTCCAGCAGATCATGGGCTACTCCCCGCTCATGACGGCCGTGGCTTTTGGTCCTTTCATGGTGCCGCTGGGCATTTTCTCGGCGCTGTCGTTCTGGTATCTGCCCCGACTGGGGCTGCGCCTTGTCATAGTGCTGGGCACGCTGGTGATGGCCGTTGGCTTCGGGTGCATGCACGTGCTCGATCTGCATTCGACGTACCTGGATCTGGCCTGGCCCACCCTGATACTCAGCACCGGCATCGGGTTCTGCACGGCGCCAACCACGTCGGCGATCATGGGCGCGGTCGCCGACGAAAAGCAGGGGGTCGCCTCCGCGGTGAACGACACCTCGCGAGAGATGGGCGGGGCGTTGGGAATCGCCGTGGCCGGTTCGATCCTGGCCGGAAGTTATTCCCACGAGCTGGCACCACGACTGCTGAGCTTTCCGGCGCCGGTTCGCGGCCCGGCCACCGACTCGCTGGCCCAAGCGGTGGAGGTGGCCGGCAAGCTGGGCCCGCAGGGCGGCCAGCTCGCCGAGCTCAGCAAGTCGGCGTTCCTGACGGCGCTGCACGCCTCCACGACCGTGCTGGCCGTGATCGTTGCCGTCGCCGCGGTCCTGATCGGGCTTTGGGCCCCCGGACGCGACGGCCGGCAGCTGCGACCGGTGCGCAGGATCGCCTCTCGCCGGCGGCGGGCGTGACCCGTCGACCCAATGCTGTTGTCCGACAGCCCCTTCGACGTGAATGACATCGCCGGCGGCACTTGAAAACGTCGCTGCGTTCTGGTATCAGAGATGTATATCGACAAAGTGCAGGTCATCTCGCCAGGTGAGGTGGATGTGATGTTGATAGGCGTGACTGAGCCGGTGTGCCCCGCGGTGATCGAGGCGGCGGCGATTGTGGAGGCCGAATGGATACGCCTACAGCGGCCAAGCGCGCCGGTTCGGCACGCCACGTGTGAAAATCCCGCCCGCCGGCGACGGCCGCGACGAGTGCGCACCATGGTGGCCGCCGACCCAGTGCGGCAGCCGCGCCCGACTCTCGGCCGCCGGCTGGGCATCCGATGGCCGGTCTCCATGGTGGTGGCGCGGCAGCGTTCACCTCCGATGCGGACGTGATGTACAGACTGCCAACGGTTTTCGCAGCAGCAACGAAGGGAGGAATCGGTAAAGAACACGCACGGTGACTCAACCGCCGAGATGGCTGTCGTGCCGTCCACGAATATTGCGACGCAATAGTCAGCGCCTGACGCATATCCGCGCGCGCACCGCCACTTGTCGTGGCCATCTACGTGGACCGCATGAATGCCGCTCGTAGGGCCGCCCGCGGGCCGTCCCGTGGGCGGCCCGCGGTGCGTGGCGGCCGGACCGGCCGGCTTCACCGAACGAATTCGGCGGCCCGGTGCCCAATCATCACGATGGTGGCATGCGGCCCGCGGCTGGTGATCGCGGGCAGGATGGAGCCGTCGATCACCCACAGGTTCTCGGTGTCATAGATCCGGCACTCATGATCAACGACGGCGCGGGGGTCGCCCCGGCCGCCCATCGGGGCGGTGCCACAGAGATGTTGCGAGGTGGACCACACGGGCGTCCCGACATATGTTGCGGTGCCGGCTAATTCACGGGCCAGCTCACTGCCCCGGCGCAGCGCTTCGACATCGGAGGGCTCGCTGTCGTAACGATGTTCGATCCGCGGCGCCACGGCGTAGTCCGGGGAGGCCAGCGTGATGCGGCCGCGCGCGCGCGGCTGCATGAGCGCGACCCCCAAATGCGGCCAGTCGGCGTGCCCCGCGGTGCCATCACCGGTCATCGCGACGAATCCGCCCGTATAAGGCCGGATCTCAAGGTCGTCGGCCGTGCTGAGAACGACCTCAAGCACCGGGCGGCCGGGGGCCACCGTCCAATTCGTCGGCAATACCCATTCGGGATGATCGCTGAAAGACGTTCCCACCGGCAGCGGCGCGACCAGCGGCACCCCGACGGCGCGCAGCATTTCCTCTTCGCCGACGCCGGAAAGCATCAGCAGATGCGCCGTTTGTATTGCCCCGGCGCACAATACGACCCGATCGGCGGTCAGGGTGATCGGGCCTTGCGGGCCGATCGCGTCGGCACCCACTGCGACGGCGCCGGCGAAGCGCAATCGCACCGCTCGCGTCTGCGCCAGTAGCGTCAGATTCGATCGGCTCAGCGCCGGAATCAGATATCCCGCACCCGACCCGATACGCACACCGTCGACGATATTGAGCGGGACGGCCCCCACTCCCGAAACCGGCTCCGGCCCACAGTCATTGAGATCGGCAATCCACCCAAACCCGGCCCGCTCCGCGGCGGCGATGAAACGCTCGGTGGTTCCTGTCATCTCGCGGGTACGACGAACCAGTATGGGGCCGCTGTCGCCGTGGGCCGGGCCGTCGAAATCCAGGTCGGTCTCGATGGCTCGAAAGTCGCCGAGGACGTCAGACCAAGCCCAGCCGGGCATCCCGGTGCGATCGAAGTCGCGCGGCAGCCCGCGGCAGAAGTAGCCGCCGTTGACCGCTCCCGAACCGCCCAGCGTCGCCCCGCGCACCACCGGCTGCTGACGAGGGGGCCGATCGGTAAGCCGGGTCTGATAACGCTGGACCAGCGGGCTCCCGTCGCCGATCGGCAGAGCCAGCCCGTTGGCGGTCTGCGCGAGCAGCCCCGGGTCGGCGAGTGCCGGACCCGCTTCGAGGACGGTCACCATGCGGCCGGACTCGGCGGAAAGACGTTCGGCGACAACCGATCCAGCACTGCCCGCGCCGACGATCAGCACGTCGCTGTGGGCTGTGGTCAAGGTGGTGGCTAGCTGCGGATCTGCGGTTTCAGGGCGCGCAGGTTGCGTTCCCGCAGCACCCCCCACCACAGCCCGAGGCCGTAGGCGAGGTCGTCGACCCGCTTGAGCAATAGGTAGGTCGGCAGTCCGATCGGTTCGGCATCCTCACCGATGGCATCCCGACGGCGAAGCCAGTCCACCACGCCGTCCATGACGGCCGCGACCAGGACGACGCGCCTGAAGTGGCGCGACACCATGGCAGCCAGCAACGCCAGCGGCCAATAGTGCCGGCACAGGGCCGACGCCAGCTGCAGCGCGGCAGACCCGAGGCCGCGAGTGGCGATGGCCACCACATCCCACAGCGAGGTCTCGGTGCTGCCGCGCATCGCCCGCGCGATCCGACGGCCCGTCAGGACGGCGACGACGATCGACGCCAGCTGCCCGAGGCTGGTCCCCAGCGCCATCAGGGTCCAGGTCATCAGCGCCCAGCCGGAGATCACCACCGGCGAGGTCTTGTCCGGGTGACGTATCGACAGCGGAGCCGCAGAGCCGCCGTAGAAGGCCTTACGTGCCAGCCAATCCCGCAGTTCGGTGCGGTGATCATGGCCGACCAGCGCGATCGGCTCGTAGCGCAGCCGGGCGCCCGCCTTCGATCAGTCGCCAGCACAGGTCGACGTCTTCCCCGGACTGCAGCGTCTCGTCGAACCCGCCGACCTCGCGGATGGCTGAGCATCGACAGATGATCGCCGCGCTGGGAACATAGGACACGGTGCTGTGGGGTAACACCGGCGCCTCACGCTCACCGAGGTCGAGCGACGAGTGCACGGCCTCATAACGCGCCACCACATTCTCACTGTGTGACAGACCGACGATGCGGGGGGCCACCAGGGCAACGGTCGGATCGCAGAAGTGACCAAGCAGGGCTTCGAGCCAGCCACGGCGCGGCGCGACATCGGAGTCCAAGAATGCGACGAAGTCGGTCGTGCACGCCGCCAGTCCGGTGTTGCGTGCCGCCGCCGGGCCCCTGCTGCGGGGGTGGTGCAACACCTCGATGTTGCAGTGTGCGCCGATGAAGTCATCGGGCTCGATCGAGGGAAACGAGCCGTCGTCCACCACGATGACGCGCAAGCCGCGCAGCGAGCTCACCAGGCGCCGCGCACCACGAAGGTTGTCCCGCACCGGGATCACCACGGTCACGTCCTGGTGCGACGGACCGCCCGCCGGCCGGGGGTGGGCCACCGTGGCGTCCAGTAGGGTGCGGGCGAGCTGGGCGCTGACGTCGTCGCGGACCTTCAGCCGGCCGTCGCAGAGCATGTCCTGGGCCGCGGGGGCCAACTTGAGCAGGCGGGTCGGGGACCCGCCGAGCAGGGCGGAGCCATCGCCGAGTATCCGCACGCGGCGGTCGACCTGAACGGCAAACCCGTCCGGCAGCCGGGGTTGACTCACGTCAGCATCCCGTCGGACCCGGGCGACCAGCGGGCGACGCGACGGACGCACCCGTCGACCATCTCGGCGAAGATACGCCTGCCCTCGGCGGCGGTCGCGGTGGTCGGGTCGCCCAGCACGCCCGCCGGGCTGACCGCCGCGACTCCCCCGCGCCGCATCGATCCGAGCAGCTCGGGCAGTGGCGCCCGGTTACCGGCGAGCCATCGATCGGTCAGCACCTCGGTCGGCGAGATATGCAGCAACACCGATGTTTCGGTATGGCCGGCATGGGCATCGCCGCCGGCGGCCAGACAGGGGCTCCAGCCGGCATCCCGCCCTTCGGTGCGCAGCCTGGCCACCGCACTGCGCAACGCGGTGACGTTGCCGCCATGGCCATTGATGAAAACGAGGCGCCGGGCCCAGCCGGCGGCCGACCTGCCGTACTCCACCAGCAGCGTCGTCAGCGCCTCCGTACCGATCGAGATCGTTCCGGCGAAACTCTGATGCTCCCCGCTGGCGCCGTAGGCGATGGCCGGCGCCACCAGCCAGTCGTGGTCCAGCCGCATCGCGGCGCCCCGGGCGACCGCGGTCGCGATCCGGGTGTCGGTGTCCAACGGCAGGTGGGGACCGTGCTGTTCGGTCGACCCCAGGGGGATCATGATCGACGGCGACGTACCCGATAGCTGGCTGGAAGTCGCCATTCCCAATTCGCCGAGTACGGGCACTCGGTGATGGTAGGCCGAATTCACCTGGTGTGCACCAATTGTTGTACCTCGAAAGCAAGTTTTTTCTGGCTGGTTCATCGGCTGGTCGAAATTTGCGGCTCGTCCGTCACGGCTACCTCGCGCGTACCACGATTCCCGCAGGCGCCCGCTAATCCGGAGAAAATCGGCCGACCTGCCCCAATTTGCGCCGGCTACGCGCCCCCGCCGGTCGGCACACCCAGCGCCCGGACGAAACCGGACGGCACCAGGATGTCGTCCGGACTCAGGTCGTGCACCGAGGAGCGCCCCAGACCCATCAGCGCCGAGTCGATGCCCCCGGACAAAATGTCGAGGACGTTTTCCACGCCGGGTTGCCCGGCCGCCGCCAGGCCCCACAGGTACGCCCGGCCGATCATCACCGCCCGTGCCCCCAGCGCCACCGCCTTGACGACGTCACCCCCGCGGCGGATGCCGCCGTCCAGCAGCACCTCGACCTGGTCGCCCACCGCCGCCGCCACCGCGGGCAGGGCGCGAATCGACGCCGGCGTGCCGTCCAGGTTGTTACCGCCGTGATTGGACACCGAGATCCCCGAAACGCCAGCGTCCACAGCCCTTTTCGCGTCGTCGACGCGCATAACGCCCTTGAGCATGAACGGTCCGCCCCACAGCTCGCGCAGCCACGCGATGTCCTCCCAGGTCGGCGGCGGGGTGCCCATCCACTCCCCGTAGGCGGCGAAGAACGGCGGCCCGGGCTCGCCGCGCCGGCCCTGGTTGGGCACCCGCAGCTCCGGCGGCCGCAGCGTCTTGCCGAACATGTACAGCCACCGCGGCCGGACGATCGCCTCCGGGGACAGCCGCAGAATCGTCCGCAGATTCATCTGCTCGGGAATTGCGGGGCTGCCCCAGTCGCGCCCGTGCGAGAACGTCCAGTCGGTGGTGACGATCAGGCCGACCGCTCCGGCCTGCCGCGCCCGTTCCACCCGCTCGGCGATCGCGTCGCGCCCGCCCAGCCAGTACAGCTGGAAGAACACCTTCGGGTTGGCGGCGATGACGTCCTCGATCGGTTTGCTGGCGAACGAGGACAGCCCCATCGCGGTTCCCCGCGCGGCCGCGGCCCGCGCCACGGCGACCTCGCCGTCGGGGTGGACCGCCTGCACGCCGGTGGGCGAGATGATCACCGGCAGCGAAATATCCTGGCCCATCACGGTGGTCGACAAGTCGCGCTTCTCTTGCGCGCCAATGACGTGCGGCGCAAAACCGAGCTCGCCGAAGGCTTCGACGTTGTCGGAGACCGTGATTCCTCGTTCGCTGGCCGAAATCAGCGACGAATAAACGGATTTGGGTAACCGTCGCTTCGCGCGTTGCTGGGCGATGGCGACCGTTTCAAACCACTCCGCCATGACTAAACGGGGCTTTCGTTACAAAGGCGCGCGGGTGGTCGCGTGGTCAGCGTGAGCGGCACCGGCCCGCCGATCGGCCGCCCCCGGGAGTGGTCGGCCCGGGGACGGGGGGTTTCCCGCGCGCGCGTCAGCGCCGACGCGCTGTGCCCCTGGACGCATTCGGGATCCGGACCGTCCATCGGCAGGCCGGTGAAGAACTTGGCCGCCATGCACCCGCCCCGGCAGCTGTCGTAGTGCCCGCAGCTGCCACAGGCGCCCGCGGACTGCGGTTCACGCAACTCACGAAACAGCGGGGCGTTCTTCCAGACGCTGTCAAAGCCGCCGTCAGACAAGACATTCCCGGCCAGGAAGCGGTCGTGGATGGCGAACGGGCAGGCATAGACGTCGCCCACCGGGTCGATCAGACACACCACCCGGCCGGCGCCACACATGTTCAGGCCGGCCAGGGCGCCGGAGGAGCCCAGCGGCGAGAGATGGAAAAAGGAGTCACCGGTGAGCACGCGCTCGCCCTTGGCGACCAGCCAGTCGTAGAGCTGGACTTGCTGGGCGGCGGTGGGATGCAACTCTTCCCACACATCGGCGCCGCGTCCCGATGGGCGCAGCCGGGTGATCCGCAAGGTGGCGCCGTAACGACTTGCCAAAGCCGCGAATTCGTCGAGTTGGTCGACGTTGTGCCGGGTGACCACGACGGAGATCTTTGCGTCGGAGAAGCCCGCCCCCGCAAGGTTCTCCAGCGCACGCACCGCCATGTCGAATGAACCGGGGCCGCGGACGGCGTCGTTGATTTCCGCGGTGGCGCCGTCGAGCGAGATCTGCACATCCACGTAGTCGCTGGCGGCCAGTCGCGCGGCCACCTCCGGGGTGATCCGGACTCCGTTGGTGGAGAACTTCACGCCGACGTGGTGGGCGGTGGCGTAGTCGACCAGCTCCCAAAAGTCAGGCCGCACAGTGGGCTCGCCCCCGCCGATGTTGACGTAGAACACCTGCATGCGTTCCAACTCGTCGATGATGTCCATGCATTGACGGGTGGAAAGCTCCCGCGGGTCTCGTTTGCCCGAGGACGAGAGGCAGTGCACGCAGGCCAGGTTGCACGCGTACGTGAGCTCCCAGGTCAGGCAGATGGGGGCATCGAGCCCGCGTTCGAACTGCTCGATCAGGGCGGGCACTCGGGCTGTTGGGGCTGTCATCGATGGTCCTCCTGGGGCACCAGCATTTGCGAATCGGCCAGCACACCCAGCGCATGCAGGTACGTCCCCTGGCCCGCGTCGTCCACACCCGCCGCGCGGCAGGCCGACCGCACATCGGAATGCTCACCCAGCGACCGCACCACCGTGAGGATGGTGCGGTTCTTCAGGAAGGACAGCTTGCGGGTGCCGAAGTGATACAGCAGTGCGCCGAACGGTTCTGGCCGAACCGCCACCTGTGGGTGTAACCGCCAGCCGCGGTCAGGGTCGAACACGCGAGTCAGTACACCCCGCACATACCGTCGATGGACACCTCTTCAACCAGGGTCTCGGTGACGAGTTCGGTGGCGGTCTCGGTCTCGTGGTCCACGGGGCTTTCCCTTTCGACGGGTCTCGACAACGATTGGGTCGATCTGGTCACAATCGTGGTCAGAATATGGCATCGAGTGCCGAAATGGAAGGGCGGGGTCCGATGATGCCGCAGCCGCGGGTGGGACGCCGCCGCTCGACGACACCGCAGCACATCACCCACGTCGCCATCGACCTGTTCACCGCCCGCGGCTTCGCCGACGTGAGCGTCGACGACGTCGCGCAGGCCGCCGGCATCTCCCGACGGACGCTCTTCCGTTATTACGCATCCAAAAACGCCATCCCGTGGGGCGATTTCGACAACCACCTGGCGCACCTGCGCGATCTGCTCGACAACGTCGATGAGCGCGTGCCGCTGGGCGCGGCGCTGCGCGCGGCGCTGTTGGCGTTCAATACCTTTGACGAGTCCGAGACTGCCCGGCACCGCCAGCGCATGCGGGTCATTCTGCAGACGGCCGAACTGCAGGCCTATTCGATGACGATGTATGCGGGCTGGCGCGAGGTGATCGCCGGTTTCGTCGCCCGGCGATCGGACTGCAAGACCACCGACCTGCTACCGCAGACCGTCGCCTGGACGATGCTCGGGGTGGCGTTGAGCGCCTACGAGCACTGGCTGGGCGACGAATCCGTCCCGCTGCCGGTGGCACTCGGCAATGCCTTCGACGTCGCCGGCGCCGGGCTGGACAGCCTCGATCCGTGAACGGCGACCACCTGCTGCACATGCTGCGATCGCAGGGGCGGTTCTGCGCCGCGTCGGGCTCCCCGATGTACGGCGACCTGTTGGAGCTGGTGGCCGGCGACGTCGAAGCCGGCGGCGCCTTTGCGACCATCCTGTCCGGCCACCAGGACGATCCATCGCGACATGCGGTGCCGCTTCGGCTGCTCGGCGGGCTGCACCGGATGGCGCTCGACGGACGCGCGCCGCGATTGCGTCGCTGGTACCCCAGCACCGGAGGCAGCTGGGACGCCCAGTCGGGCTGGCCCGACATCCTGGGCGCCGCGGCCGACCACGCCGATGCGCTGCGCGCGGCTCTCGACCAGCCACCCCAGACCAACGAGGTGGGCCGATCCGCCGCCCTGATCGGTGGGTTGCTTCGTATGAATCACGAATTTGGTTTGCCGATAAGGCTTTTCGAGATCGGAACGAGCGCCGGGCTGAACCTGCGCGCCGACCGTTACCGCTACCGCTTCGCCGACGGCCAGTGGGGGCCGGCCGACTCGCCGGTGACCATCGACGACGCCTGGCAGGGCGCGCCGCCACCCGCGGGCGACGTGCGAATCGTCGAGCGGCGGGGCTACGACATCGCGCCCATCGACGTCACCCACCCCGACGGGGAGACGACCGTGCTGAGCTATGTCTGGCCCGACCAGACGGCCCGGCTGGACCGGCTGCGTGGCGCCGTCGCGGTCGCCCGCAGCGTCCCGGCGCGGCTGGAGCGGCAGACGGCGGCCGAAGCCGTCGCCGGGCTGACGCTGGCCGACGGCGCGTTGACCGTGTTGTGGCATTCGATCACCTGGCAGTACCTGTCCACCGAGGAGCGGGACGCGGTGCGCGCCCGGGTGCACGCACTGGCCGGGCGGGCCGATGTCCGGTCACCCTTCGCCCATCTCACGCTCGAGCCCGCCCGCGACGGACCCGGCGCGCCGATCCGGTTCTTGGTGCGAGCCCGCGGCTGGCCCGGTGGCCAGTTCCACACGCTGGGCGAATGTCACCCGCACGGCCCCCCGGTGCAGTGGCGGTAGTTTTTTCCGGCCAGACCGTCGGATATCGCCGCGCCGCGGCGACGATAGAGGTGTGAGCGCCGAAGCGGACAACCGGTCCGACCCTCGACGCGCGCTGCTCGCGCTGTATGACGAGGCCTTGCCGGTGGTGTATGGCTATTTCGTGCGGCGGTGCGGCGATCGCGGCGCGGCAGAGGACCTGACGTCGGAGACCTTCCTCGCCGCTATGGATGCCGCACGCAAGGACGATCCGCCGCCGATCTCGACGCCGTGGCTCCTTGGCGTGGCACGCCACAAGCTGGCCGACCATTACCGGCGCCGTCACGTCGCCGTGCCGGTCGCGGAACCGCCGGAGCCAGCCGACCCGCCCGACGATTGGGACGCAGAGCTGGACCGCATGGTCGCCGAAGCCGTGCTGGCCCGGCTGGCCGAGCCGCACCGCACGGTGCTGGTGCTGCGCTACATGGACGACTGCTCTGTCGGTGAATGCGCCGAGCTGATCGGGCGCACCGTCCACGCCACCGAGGCGCTGTTGGTCCGGGCCCGCCGGGCTTTCAAACGGGAATATCCGGAAGGAGGCACGTCATGACTCAGCGAGACGCCCGGGACCCATTGAACGTGCTGCGCACCGATGACCTTCCGGTCCAACCCGATCCGAGCTTCGCCGCGCGTCTGCGCCGGCGATTGGAATCCGCCCTCGCCCTCCCGGAAGGAGTTGTCATGAGCGACACCGCCACCGCCTTGGCAGAACTGACCCAGCCCGCGGCTACCGGCCCACGACCGGCCGCACTACCCTACCTGAGCGTGGCGAATGCGCGCGCGGCAATCGCGTGGTACGCCGATACCTTTGGTGCCGTCCCGGTCGGTGAAGCGATCGTGATGGACGATGGGCGCATCGGGCATGCGGAGATCGCCATCGGCGACGGGGTGCTGTACCTCGCCGACGAATACCCGGAGTCCGGACTGAAAGCGCCTGGGCCACGGGCTGTCTCGGTCAGCCTGATGCTGCACGTCGCCGACACCGATGCGGCGCTGCAACAGGCACGTCAACAGGGCGCCACCGTCGAGCGTGAGGCCTACGAAAACTACGGAACCCGGAATGCGACCATCATCGACCCTTTCGGTCACCGCTGGATGCTCAGCGGGCCCACCGTCACACCCACTGCCGGCATACGGCACGGCGACATCGGATACGTCTCGGTGTGGACCCCGGACATCGAGCGCGCGGCCGCCTTCTACCAGCACGTCCTGGGTTGGACCTATGACCCCGCGACGCATCAGATAACGAATACCGAACTGGCAACCGGTATTTCGGCGCACGACGGGCCCCCCACCCTGTTCTGCTGCTACGCGGTCTCCGACGTGCGGGCGGCCCGCGGCGCGATAACCGCCGCGGGGGGCTCCGCGGGCGAAATTCGTCACACCGACTACGGCGTCCTGCTCGACGCCACCGACCCGCAGGGCGTGGCGTTCGCGGTCTACGAGCCGCCGGCCGAACAAAAGCGACCGGAACTGAACGGGTCCGGGCCCGGTGAGCTGTCGTACGTCACCTACCACGTTCCCGATTCCGCTGGGTTCCGCGACTTCTACGGCCGGGTGCTGGGATGGACGTTTGAACCCGGGCGGGTGGCCGACGGCTGGCAGGTGGTGGGGCCCCACCCAATGGCGGGCGCGGCCGGCGGCAGCGCGTTTCCGGTGACGGTGCCGATGTGGACGGTGTCGGACATCGACACGGCCGTCGCGCGTGTCCGCGAAGCCGGCGGCACCGTGCTGGCTGAGCCGGCCCGCCAGCCGTACGGCGTCACCGCCGAATGCACCGACGATCAGGGCGGCCACTTCTACCTGGGCGAGTTGTAGCCCCCGGGCAACACCTCGGGGTTGGCGATCCGCACGGGCGTCCCGCTCAACCAGGCCGCCACCGCTTCGACGGTGTCGGAGTAGAAGGCACTCAGCATTTCCCGGGTGACATATCCCAGGTGCGGAGACAGCGTCACGGTGGGAAGGGTTCGCAACGGATGCTCGGGCGGCAGCGGTTCGATGTCATAGACGTCGAGCCCGGCCCCCGCCAGACGCCCCGCCCCGAGCGCGGCGATCAGGGCGGCCTCATCGACGATCGGGCCCCGAGACGTGTTGATCAGGTAGGCGTCCGGCTTCATCAGCGCCAGCTCGGGCGCACCGACCAGCCCCCGCGTCCGCTCCGACAGCACCAGGTGGACGGACACCACGTCGGCTTCCGCGAACAAAGCCGCCTTCTCGACGCGACGGGCCCCGACCGCCGCCGCGGCCTCGCCCGTAAGGTGCTGGCTCCACGCAGTGACCTCCATGCCAAACACTTTCGCGTATTCGGCCATGCGTTTGCCGACCCTGCCGAGACCGAGGAGCCCGAGCGTCTTGCCGGACAGCGTCACCCCCGCGGTGGTCTGCCATGCGCCGTCACGCATGCGCCGATGCTCTTCGGCCAGGTTGCGGACCGTCGCGATCAGCAGGCCCCACGCGAGTTCGGGTGTGGCGTCGCGGACGGAGCGGAAGCGGGGATGGGCGAAGTCCGAGTGGGCGACCAGGACGCCGCGTTCACCGGCCGCCGTCATATCCAGATTCGGCAGGCTCTTGCCGACGATCGTGATCAGCTTGAGGTTCGGCAGCCGCTCGATGAGCGTGCGCGGAAATGCCATGCGCTCGCGCAGGGTGCACACCACATCGAACGGCCGCAGCGCATCGGCGGCCTCCGTCTCGGACAGGTGGCGGTCGAAAACGGTTAATTCGGCCAGATTTTCGACCGCGGACCAGTCGGCGAGGCGCAGGGCCAAGCCGGCGTAGTCGTCGAGTATCGCCACCCTGGGCATGGGAGCGTCAGCCCAGTACCTCGGCGATGGGGGCGCCCGCGGCGATCTTGGCCCGGACCTTCATGACCTTGCCCGGCATGCCACCACCGACCACTCCGACCAGCACCCCGTCGCGCTCGTAGTAGGCCAGGAACTTGCGGCCGTCGTCCTCGACGAGATGGACGACGTCTGTGGCCTCCGGCTCCCCCAGACACTGGATCTTGACGTCGTATTGGTCGCTCCAGAAGTACGGGACGACCACGGCCGACGGCACGTCCTGTCCCAGCATCGCGGGCACCACGACGCGGGCCTGGTCGGCGACATTGCTCCAATGTTCTACGCGTGCTTGGTGTCCCGTCGCGTCACGCCAGGACGCGACGTCGCCGAGGGCCCACACGTTCGGCGCGCTGGTGCGTCCGGCCTCGTCGCAGAGCACGCCGTTGTCGACCGCGATGCCGCTGCCGGCCAGCCAGTCCGTCGCCGGATGCGAACCGATGCCGATGACCACCAGGTCAGCGGGCAGCTGGGTGCCGTCGGTCAGCACCACCGTGTCGACGTGGCCGTTACCCCGCACCTCCGCCACGCCCACACCGAGGCGGACGTCGACGCCCTCGGCGCGATGCAGCCGCGCCACCAGCCCGCCGATCTGCTCGCCGAGCACCGCACGCCAGCGGGGTCGGCTGCGGCTCGACCAGCACCACGTCCACCCCCAGGCCCCGCAGGCTGGCGGCCACCTCGCAGCCGATGAAGCCGGCGCCGATGACGACGGCGTGCTGTGCGGCGGACGCGTGCACGCGCAGCGCCATGCTTTCGTCGAACGAGCGCAGCACGCGGATGCCGTCCAGCTCCGGGAAGGCCGGAATCCGCCGCGGCACCAATCCGGTTGCGATGACGAGCTCGTCGTAGTCGAGCACGGTTTTGTCGGCCAGCGTCACCGTCTGCGCCGCGGTGTCCAGACCGGTGGCGGCCGAACCCAGTCGCAGGGTGATGTCGTTCTCGTCGTACCACTCGCGTGGTTTGAGGGCCACGTCGTCGACCTCTTTGCGCAGCACCTCCTTGGACAGCGGCGGCCGGTCGTACGGCGGGTGCACCTCGTCGCTGACGATCGTGATGCGACCGGAGATACTCCGAGCGACGCAGTTGCTCGGCGGTCCGGGCGGCGGCGAGCCCGCCGCCGACGATCACGATCCCTGGTTCAGAACCCTTACTGGTCACGTGGAGTTCATACACGATCGCGATTCAGTACTTCAAGGCGCCCTTGTCTACGTTGATCTGGGTGCCCGACAATGTGCCCGAGCCGGCGCCAGCGAGCCAGGCGACCACGTCGGACACCTCGTCGGGTGACATGAAGCTCTTCGGCTGCAACGGCATTGGCGGGAAGCTGTGCACGAATGCGGGATGCTGGGCAAATATCTCCATCATCGCTTCGGGCTCGATCATCGGGGTGTCGACCGAGTACGGGTGGATCGAGTTGACCCTGATGCCGTATTCGCCGAGCTCGATCGCCAGCGTGTTGGTCAGCGCGGTGAGCGCCGAATTTGCTGGCCGAGTAGTGGCCGTTGCCCGGCGTGGCCTTCACCCCGGCCGCCGAGCTGACCACCACGATGGAGCCGCCGTTGCCCGCCTCGATCATCGCCGGGATCGTGGCGCGCAGCGTGCGCCAGGTGCCGGTCAGGTTGACTCCGATGACCGTGTCCCACTGCTCATCGGTGAGCTCCCATACCCGGCCCCAGCCCAGCACCCCGGCGTTGGCCACCACGACGTCCAGCCGGCCGAATTGTTCGATGCCGTCGGCCACCAGCTGCCGCAGCGCGGCGTCGTCCCGGACGTCGACCTCGCGGGCCAATACCTTGCGGCCCTCGCCCTCGACCAGGCGGACGGTCTCGTCCAGGTCCTCACGCGTGGCCGGCGTATAGGTCACGGTGGGCGACACCGGCGCGCAGATATCGAGCGCGATGATGTCGGCGCCCTCGGCGGCAAGACGCACCGCGTGCGCGCGGCCCTGGCCGCGGGCGGCGCCGGTAATGAATGCCACCCGCCCCTGCAGTGATTGTCCCGCCACCTATGGCCCCTTCCACCGCCTCGTTTGGCAAGGACAGGCTAGCAGCGAAACTGAAACGTGTTCTAACTCGCCCGCGCTTCGCGCCGGATTCAGATTTCGGCGATGATCTGGGCCCGGCGGCTGTTGTATTCCTGATCGGTCAGCGCGCCGCTCGCACGCAGTGTGTCCAGCTCCTGAAGGCGCTGGGCGATCGAGGGTTGCGGCGGCGTGACGACCGCTGCGGGCTGGGCGGCCGGCATTGGCTGCGCGGCCGGTGCTTGTTGTTCGGCCGCCCGGCGCACCACCGCCTGAACCTGCTGACGCAGCACCGGGTTCGACCGGATGTCGACCATCCGGTTGAGCGGAACGTTGTTGGCCTTGAGGATCTGCAGGATCTCCATCAACGGCCCGGCTTGCCCGCTGAGGTCGTAGGTTTTGTTGTCCTCGGCCAGGGTGAACTGTGCGGGCACCAGGCCGTTGACCAAGGCGCTTCGCTCCCAGTCGATCCGGTATTCGCTCGTGGTGGGATTGACCAGCACCACCACCTTGCGCGCGTTGAGATTGCCCAGCCGGGTGACGCTGGCGATCACCCGGTCTTCGGAGTCGAACGGCATAAACCCGGGCCCGGAGATGTGCAGCTGCACCTTGATCAGCTGCTGGTTGTTGATCCACGTCCCCGTCTCGGTGACCCCGGTGATCTGAGCGAGAGCCAGCACCCCGCTCTGCTCGAGCTCCGCCGCCTGGGCGGACGACTTGGCCCCGTAGCTGGCCAGCGCGAGCGCAATGAACACGTCGGCCACGGTGACGAGCAGACCGACATAAAACATCCACTGCAGGAGGTTGTCCTGCCCGAGGGCGAAGTAGACGACCAGGAAGATCGGCCCGACCAGGCCGCCACACAGCAAAACAATCAGCTGTGCCTTCAGGTAGCGCGCCAACACGTGGTTCTCCTCACTTGCTGGGAAGTCCGTGTCAGATTAACGCCAGCGAGGCAGCCGCGCGTGCGATACGCGCAAACGGAACCCGACCCCTTAGTGCGCCTTGGATTGCACCGTTGGCTGGCGCCCGGAAGACCCGGCCGGACCCGCCGTCCCGGGCGCGGGCGGCGTTGTCGCCGACGACCTGGTGGCCGTCACCGGCACGGCCGGAGCCGGCGAAGCCCCCGGTGTCTCGCCCTGCGCCGCCGGCGCCTGCGGGGTGGCCGCCGGCGCCTGGGGGGTGGCCGCCGGCTGGGGGGCGGTCGGTGCATAAGCCGACGTCGTCGCCCGCATTGCCGCGACGGTGCCGGCCGGAACCGGCGCCGCCGACCCGGCCGGAGCCGCAGCTGCCGGCGCAGCGGCCGCGGCCGCCACCGCCGGGGCCGGGGCAACGGCCGACGCGGCCGCCACCGCCGGAGCGGGGGCCACGGCCGGCGCCGAACCGCCGGCAACTCCGGCCGTCGCCGCAGGGATCTGGGATGCCAGCGACGCCGGCGCCGCCGCGGTCTGCAAGGGCGCGGCGTTGGCCGCCTCGGTGAACGCGTACTGCGCCGCACCGCCACTCATCAGCTGCACGAACTGACTGTGAAATGCCGCCGCTTGAGCGCTCAGCGTTTGGTAGGCCTGCGAGTGCGCACCGAACAGCGCCGCAATGCTCGCCGACACCTCATCGGCGCCCGGCGCCAGCACGACCGAAGTGGCGTTCAACGCCGCTGAGTTGGCTGAGCTGATTGTCGACCCGATTTTCGCTAAATCCGTCGCCGCAGCGGCGACGTACTCGGGCGTCGTGATTACATACGACATCCGAACCTCCCTGGCCGTGCCTACGGCCAGGCACTCGCCGTAGCAAAAGCCTAGCCCAGCGGGTGCCTGTGCTGCGGGGTTTTACCCGGTTCGGCACGACGTGAAACGCAGCGGGCCCGGGCTGCCGATGTCGGCAAGCCGGGCCCGCTGACGGACTCCGTGGAGCTACTTGATGATCTTGACGACCCGGCCGGCGCCGACGGTGCGGCCACCCTCGCGAATCGCGAATCGCAGACCCTCGTCCATCGCGACGGGCTGGATCAGCTTCACCGAGATGTTGGTGTTGTCACCGGGCATCACCATCTCGGTGCCCTCCGGCAGCGTCACCACACCGGTCACGTCGGTGGTGCGGAAGTAGAACTGCGGACGGTAGTTGTTGAAGAACGGCGTGTGCCGACCGCCCTCGTCCTTGGACAGGATGTAGACCTGGCCCTCAAATTCGGTGTGCGGCGTGGTGGTGCCGGGCTTGGTCACGACCTGACCGCGCTCGACGTCCTCACGCTTGATACCGCGGAGCAACAGCCCGACGTTGTCGCCGGCCTGCCCCTGGTCGAGCAGCTTGCGGAACATCTCGACACCGGTGACCGTGGTCTTGGTGCTGGTCGGCTTGATGCCGACGATCTCGACTTCCTCGTTCACGTTGATGACGCCGCGCTCGACACGACCGGTGACCACGGTGCCGCGGCCGGTGATGGTGAAGACGTCCTCAACGGGCATCAGGAACGGCTTGTCGGTCTCGCGGACCGGGTCCGGAATCGACTCGTCGACGGCAGCCATCAACTCCTCGACGGACTCGACCCACTTCGCGTCGCCCTCGAGCGCCTTGAGCGCCGAGACGCGGATCACCGGGGCCTCCTCGTCGAACTCCTGGGCGGCCAGCAGTTCGCGGACCTCCAGCTCGACGAGCTCGAGCAGCTCCTCGTCGTCGACCATGTCGGCCTTGTTCAGTGCGACCAGGATGTAGGGCACACCCACCTGGCGGGCCAGCAACACGTGCTCGCGCGTCTGCGGCATCGGGCCGTCCGTGGCGGCGACCACCAGGATCGCGCCGTCCATCTGGGCGGCGCCGGTGATCATGTTCTTGATGTAGTCGGCGTGACCCGGTGCGTCGACGTGGGCGTAGTGCCGCTTGTCGGTCTGGTACTCCACGTGCGCGATGTTGATGGTGATACCGCGCTGACGCTCCTCGGGCGCATTGTCGATCTGGTCGAACGCGCTTCGACTCGTTCAAATCGGGATATTTGTCGTGCAGAACCTTGGTGATAGCCGCGGTCAGCGTGGTCTTGCCGTGGTCAACGTGACCGATGGTCCCGATGTTGACGTGCGGCTTCGTCCGCTCGAACTTCGCCTTCGCCACTTCTGTGTCCTCCTGGACTTGTTGGTGCTTGTAAAAGCAGTGTTGATGTTTTCAGTTGTGTGCCGCGCCCAAGGCATTCCAATGACCCGGCAAGGTTACTCCGCGGTGATCCTTACTGACCCGTCGCCTTCGCGATGATCTCCTTCGACACGTTTGCCGGCACTTCGGCGTAGGAGTCGAACACCATGGAGTAGTTCGCCCGGCCTTGGGTCTTGGACCGCAGGTCGCCGACGTAGCCGAACATCTCCGACAGCGGCACGTGCGCCTTCACGACGCGCGAACCGCCCCGCTCCTCCATGGCCTGGATCTGGCCACGGCGGGAGTTCAGGTCGCCGATCACGTCACCCATGTAGTCATCCGGCGTGGTGACCTCGACGGCCATGATCGGTTCCAGGATCACTGGTTGCGCTTGCTGCGCAGCCTTTTTCAGCACCTGCGAACCGGCGATCTTGAACGCCATCTCGGACGAGTCGACCTCGTGGAAGGCGCCGTCGAGCAGGGTGAGCTTCAGGTTGACCAGTGGGTAGCCGGCCAGCACACCGTATTGCATGGCGTCCTGGGCGCCGGCATCCACCGAGGGGATGTACTCACGCGGAACGCGTCCACCGGTGACCTTGTTCTCGAATTCGTAGGTCGCACCGTCTTCGCCGGTGAACGGCTCGAGGTTGATGATCACCTTGGCGAACTGACCCGAGCCACCCGTCTGCTTCTTGTGGGTGAACTCGACGTTCTGCACCTTCCGCCGGATGGTCTCCTTGTAGGCCACCTGCGGCTTGCCGACGTTGGCCTCGACCTTGAACTCGCGCTTCATCCGGTCCACCAGGATGTCCAGGTGCAGCTCGCCCATGCCGCCGATGACGGTCTGGCCGGTCTCCTGGTCCAGGTGCACCTTGAAGGTGGGGTCCTCTTCAGCGAGCTTCTGGATCGACAGGCTCAGCTTCTCCTGGTCGCTCTTGGTCTTCGGCTCGATGGCCACCTCGATCACCGGGTCGGGGAAGCTCATCGACTCCAGCACGATCTGGTCGTTGATATCGCTCAGGGTGTCACCGGTGGTGGTGTCCTTGAGCCCGATCACCGCATAGATGTGACCCGCGCTGGCCCGTTCGACGGGGTTCTCCTTGTTGGAGTGCATCTGAAACAGCTTGCCCAGCCGCTCCTTCTTACCCTTGGTGGCGTTGATGACCTGGTGACCGGACTCGATGGTGCCCGAATAGACGCGGACGTAGGTCAGCTTGCCGAAGAACGGGTGGCTTGCGACCTTGAACGCCAGCGCGGAGAACGGCTCGTCGGTCGACGGCTTGCGCGTGACCTCCTCGTCCTCCTTACCCGGCACGTGACCGACGGCCGGCGGAACATCCAGCGGCGACGGCAGGTAGTCGATGACCGCATCGAGCATCGGCTGCACGCCCTTGTTCTTGAACGCGCTGCCGCACAACACCGGGTAGGCCTCCGAGTTGATGGTCAGCTTGCGGATGGCGGCCTTGATCTCGTCGACGGTCAGCTCCTCGCCGCCGAGGTACTTCTCCAGCAGCGCCTCGTCGGTCTCCGCGACGGCCTCGAGCAGCTTGGTGCGGTACTCCTCGGCCTTTTCCTGCAGGTCCGCGGGAAGGGTGGACAATTCGAGGACGTCGTACTTCTCGCCAAGCTTGGCCTCGGCGCTCCACACCTTGGCCTTCATCTCCACCAGGTCGACGACACCGGAGAAGTCGGACTCCGAGCCGATCGGCAGCTGGATCGGGATGGCGTTGGCGCCCAGCCGCTCTTCCATGCTGCGACCGAAAAGTAGAAGTCCGCGCCGATCTTGTCCATCTTGTTGACGAAGCAGATCCGGGGGACGTCGTACTTGTCGGCCTGCCGCCACACCTGCTCGGACTGCGGCTCGACACCCTCCTTGCCGTCGAAGACGGCGACGGCACCGTCGAGCACGCGCAGGCTGCGCTCAACTTCGACGGTGAAGTCGACGTGACCGGGGGTGTCGATGATGTTGATCTGGTTGTCGTTCCAGAAGCAGGTGGTGGCGGCGGAGGTGATGGTGATCCCCCGCTCCTGTTCCTGTTCCATCCAGTCCATGGTGGCGGCGCCGTCGTGCACCTCACCGATCTTGTAGCTGATGCCGGTGTAGTAGAGGATGCGCTCGGTCGTCGTCGTCTTGCCGGCGTCGATGTGCGCCATGATGCCGATGTTGCGGACCTTGGTGAGGTCGGTCAGCACGTCCTTCTGTGCCACAGAAGTCTTCCCACTCTTTCGATTGCTTAGTTAGCTGTCTTTCTGCCTCCGGCGACGCTGCCAGATGTCGCCCGCCCGGCTCCGGGCGTGGCGCCGTCTACCAGCGATAATGCGCGAAGGCCCGGTTGGCCTCGGCCATCTTGTGGGTGTCCTCGCGCCGTTTGACGGAGGCCCCGAGGCCATTGCTGGCATCCAGGATCTCGTTGGCCAGCCGCTCGATCATGGTCTTCTCCCGGCGCTGCCGCGAGAAGCTGACCAGCCAGCGCAGCGCCAGCGTGGTGGACCGCTCCGGACGCACCTCGACCGGCACCTGGTAGGTCGCACCACCGACGCGGCGGCTGCGCACCTCCAGGGCGGGCTTCACGTTGTCGAGAGCACGCTTGAGCGTGATCACCGGATCGGTGCCCGTCTTGTCCCGGGCGTTCTCAAGCGCACCATAGACAATGCGCTCCGCGAGCGATTTCTTCCCCTTCAGCAGAATTTTATTCACCAGCTGGGTGACCAACTGCGACCCGTAAACCGGGTCGTTGACCAACGGACGCTTGGGTGCGGGCCCCTTGCGCGGCATCAGCTCTTCTCCTTCTTGGCGCCGTAACGGCTGCGAGCCTGCTTGCGGTTCTTGACGCCCTGGGTGTCGAGCGAACCGCGGATGATCTTGTACCGCACACCCGGCAAGTCCTTGACTCGACCACCACGCACCAGCACCATCGAGTGCTCCTGCAGGTTGTGGCCCTCGCCGGGAATGTAGGCGGTGACCTCGACCTGACTCGTCAGCTTCACGCGGGCGACCTTCCGAAGCGCCGAGTTCGGCTTCTTCGGGGTGGTCGTGTACACGCGCGTGCATACGCCGCGGCGCTGCGGGCTGCCCTTCAGAGCCGCGGTCTTGACCTTGCCGATCTTGTCCCGACGACCCTTGCGGACCAGCTGCTGAATGGTTGGCATCTACCGGCTTTCTGTGTCGTGTGTGCTACGTCTTCTGCCGTCTTTTAGGCGGTTTCCAAGTCTTCGTACTGCAGTTATGCCCGTCCGCATGACCCCGTGGCCGGGTGTGTCGCACGCGCTGCGCACCGGAGAAATCCGATGCATCATGGACATGCGAATTAGCCCGGCATCCACTTCCTTACGGTTAGGCGCCGTAAGCCGCCAGGCACGAGCTACCACGATACCCGCCGCCGGTCTCGCAGGTCAAAGCGGCGGTCTAACCCCTGGCACCGTCGGGTGCGGCGCGCCTGTCGCTGCGTATTTCCAGGCCCGCCGCCAGCCGCAGCACCATGTCGGAGAACAGGGCATCGGTGTCGATCTCGTCCATCACACCGGTCATCTCGAGCAGCACGAACCCGTGCAGCGCAGACCAGAATTCCAGCGCCGCATGGAAGGCCTCGTCGCCGTCCAGGCCGTAGGAGAACAGCACCGCGATTACGGGTGCGGCCGCACCCCTGGTGGCCGCCGTGTATTCGGGGTCGTCACCGCCCAGGGGCATCCGGGTGAACGCCGAGTACCTCCCGGGGTGGTGATGGGCATAGCTGCGGTAGGCGCCCGCCATGACCAGCACCGCGTCATCGCGGGCGCGACCCTCCCCGACCCGGTTGAGCATCATGATGATGTCGTCGATGACCCGGATCCGGACCGCGCGGCGCAGGTCCTCCAGGCTGTCCACGTGGTTGTACAGCGACGGCCCCTTGGTCCCCAGCTGCGTCGCCAGCGCGTTGATGGTCAGCGCGTCCCAACCCTCGCGATCCAGAAAGGCCAGTGCGCCGTCGACAATGCTTTCGCGGCTCAGCTTGGCCGGGCGAGAGGCGGCCCGCCCCGCACGCGGGCGCCCGGTCGCCGATGGTTCCGGCTGAGCTGCCATGGCGATCGCCCTTCGATTGCGATGATCGGGTCTGGGTCACCGTCGGTTCCGGTGAACGTCAACTAATGACTCTAGTTGGCCAGGCGAATGCAAATAAGTCTGCCACCGGGCAGGCAAATACCCTTAGGCTGTTTCGAGCAGATCCGCTCGTCTTTGAGGGGGCCGCAGTGAACTGGACAACCGTCGCCGGGTCGCTGGCTACCTGTGCCATCGCCCTCGGTGCCACCCCCGCCGCCCCACCGCCGGCCGCACACGCCAAGAACGGCGACACCCACGTCATCGGGGAGGGGATCGAGCAGACGGTGGACTGCAACGACTCCACGCTGCTGGTCAACGGCACCAGAAACAGCGTCACGGCGCTGGGGAACTGCTGGGCGGTGACGGTAATGGGCTCGTCCAACACCGTCGTGGCCGACTCGGTCACCCACGACATCACCGTGTACGGCTGGGACGAAACGGTCTTCTACCACAGCGGTCAGCCGTTCATCTGGGACCGAGGCCGCGAACTGGGGATGACAAACCGGCTCCAGCAAGTACCCGGCTAGCAAGCCACCGCACCAGCCATCCAACAGAGGGGAATTCGAGAACAATTGCGCGCTCACATCATTGACCACCCATCCAGGTTGGCCGCGCTCGCCGTGGCACCGGCCGTTGCGGCGCTCGCACTGGCCGGCTGCAGCTCGACGGCGAACCCACCGGCAAGCTCGACGACGACCACCACCAGCAGCCCGACCACGACGAGCGGCGCGGCGGCGCCGACGACGGGCACGAGCGGGGCAAGCACCACCGCGTCCATCGAGATCGGCAACACGATCAATTACGGATCGCTGGGAACGACCACCACGTTGGACTGCGCCGACGGCAAATCGCTGAACGTCGGCGGGTCGGAGAACACACTGACCGTCACCGGCAGCTGCGCGACGGTCTCGGTCGGTGGGATGAACAACAAGATCACGATCGACAAGGTCGACACCCGCATCAGCGTGCTGGGCGTCAACAACACGATCACTTACAAGGACGGCGATCCCAAGGTGGACAACCTCGGCTCGGGCAACACCATCACCAAAGGCGGCTAGCTGGCGGGCGCGCCGTGCCGGCCGTCGCCGGCGGCGAACCGCCGGGCACCTTCCATCGCCACGGCGGAGACGCGGTGCATGCTGGCGAATTCGAAGTCGAGAGCCTCGGATTCCGGCATTCCCCACTGGTGCAGGGCCGACAGCCGATCGGACCGCATGCAGTCCTGGGGCAGCGCGGCCAGTTCGGCGGCCAGCTCCTCGGCCGCTTGCCGAGCCTGGCCCTTGGGCACCACGCGATTGGCCAACCCCATGGCCAGCGCTTCCTCGGCTTTGACACCGCGGCCCGTGAGAATCAGGTCCAGCGCCCGGCTTTGGCCGATCAACCGCGGTAGCCGCACGGTGCCGCCGTCGATGAGCGGCACCCCCCAGCGCCGGCAAAAGACCCCGAATACGGCATCCTCCTCGGCCACCCGCAGGTCGCACCAGATGGCCAACTCCAGGCCTCCCGCCACGGCGTAGCCGCTGACCGCCGCGATCACCGGTTTGGAAAGCACCATGCGCGACGGGCCCATCGGGCCCGGGCCGGTCCGGTGCACGGCGTTGGCGTCGGGTGTGTCGAAGGCCTTCAAATCCGCGCCCGCACAGAAGGTCCCGCCGTCACCCCACAGCACGGCGACCGACGCGGCGTCGTCCCGGTCGAATTCCTCGAACGCCGCGTACAACGCGGCGGCCGTCGGGCCGTTGACGGCGTTGCGCGCCTGCGGCCGGTTGAGAATCACCGTGGTCACTGGGCCGTTGCGCTCTACCCGCACCGGATCACTCATGTCACCTCCAGGAGTTGGGTCCCGTCTTTTTGTTCCGCCCAGTCACGTCGCTGCGCCAGCTCGGTGGCGAAGTCGTGGTAAGCGTCGCGCAGCCGGGCGCCGGGCCAATCGTCGGGCAGCAGCTCGGCGGGCAGCACGGGGTCGGTGAGCAGGTGGCGCACCATCGCCGCGGCCACCACGAACCGGCCCGGAACTCCACGCGCGGAGGCCATCTCGCGCAGCAGCCGGTGACCGGTTTCGGACCACGCGGGCAAATTCCACAGCTCGCCGGCCAGCTCAGCGGGCGCGTCGTCACGCGCCTTGAGCATCCGTACCCGGACGTCCACCTCGGAATCCAGCTGCAGGTCGAGGTTGTCGGGACGCATCCACACCCCTTCGCGGAGTTCACCAAAACGCTCGTCGCGCATAGTGGTTCGCAGGGCCGCGCGGGTGCGTGCGTCGCCGCCCACGCTGGTGACGATCAGCATGAGCCAGTCACCACGCCAGGGCCTGGTGCGCGGGCGCATGGCGTCGTCCTGCCGGCGCTGGCGGGCCAGCAATCGATCCGAAAGCCGATAGCCGTCCGCGGACCGGATCAGGTCGCCGGCACCGACCATGCGGGTCAGCGCGACCCGCAATGCTGTTTCCTTGATGCCGAAATCGGCTGTCATACTGATCAATTCGCCGGCGGTCGCCCACGCCGGGTGGGCGCCGAGCAGGACGCTGAGCACCACCGACCGGGCCGTCATATTCGGCATCGACTACACCCCGGACGTTCGGCGGCCATGGTCCCCGAACGGCTCGTCGCGATGGCGCACCGCGTCGCGGAAGCCGTGCTCGACCGCGTCTGCGACGAACGCGTGCCCCTCCGGCGTGTGCCGGGCCACGCCGTCGAAGACGGTGCTGACCATCCTGCTGGTGGCCACACCCTGTTGCAACAGAGCCGAATTCAGCGCGAGCTTGGCCATGATCAGCTGATTGACCGGCACCGCCGCGATCCGCTGCACCAGTCGCTCGGTGCGCTCGTCGAGGTCGGCCGGGTCCGGCGCCTCCACCGCCAGACCCCATTCGGCGGCCTGCGCGCCGGTGATGCAGTCGCCGGTGAACAGCAGGCGTTTGGCGCGCTGGTCACCGAGCCGGTGCGCCCACAGCCCGGCCGCCGGAATTCCCCACACCCGCGTCGGTGGGTAGCCGATCTTCGCATCGGCGGCCGCGATCACCTGGTCGGCGTGCAGCGCGATGTCGGTGCCGCCGGCCACGCAGTAGCCGTGGATTTTGACCACCGTCGGTTTGTCGGCGTGCATCAGGGAAGAAAACCCGCGCACGAAGCGACTCATCATCTGGTAGTCGATCATGGGGTCCCACGGCTGGTTTGGCAGGTGGTTGGTCCCCTGCGTCTTACCGTCCAACACGGTGCCCGCATAGGCGCCGGTACCGCCGGCCGAACCGGTCCGGTCGGCGTAGGCGCTCAAATCGAAACCGGCGCAAAATCCCTCGCCGCGGCCGGACACCAAGATGACGTGGACATTCGGGTCGAGATCGGCGCGCTCCACCAACGCCGAAAGCTCCAGCGGTGTGTCCGCGACGATCGCGTTGCCCTTTTCCGGCCGATCGAACGTGATCCGCGCAACCCGGCCGGTGACCTCGTAGGTCATCGTTTTCAGGTTGTCGAAGTCGACCGGCCTGATCTCGTGAGTCATGTTGGGGCTCAGCCCTTTACCAGGGCCCGCTCCAGGATGGGCGCCAGGTCGAGCCCGTCCGGCATGGTGCCGAACGCACCACCCCAATGACCCCCGATCCGGGTCGCCAGGAATGCCTCGGCGACGGCGGGATGCCCGTGGCGCACCAGCAGCGAGCCCTGCAGCGCCAGGCAGACGTCCTCGGCGACCTTGCGGGCGCGGTAGGCGATGGTGTCCAGGTCGGCGAGTTGCTTCTGCAGCTCCTCGACGTGGCGGCCCAGCCGGGGATCCTGGCTCGCGCTCTCCGCCAGTTCGCCGAACAGCACCTCGACGCATTCGGGGCGAGTTGCCATGGCGCGCAACGTGTCCAGCGCGCTGACGTTGCCCGATCCCTCCCAGATGCCCATCAGCGGTGCCTCGCGGTACAGCCGCGGCATGCCGGATTCCTCGACATAGCCGTTGCCGCCCAGGCATTCCAGGGCTTCGGCAGCGTGCGGGGTGGAGCGCTTGCACACCCAGTATTTGCTGGCCGCCAGGCCGATGCGGCGCAGCAGCGCCTCGGTCGCATCGCCGCGCACCGCCTTGTCGGTGGCTCCGGCCATCCGCATCGCGACCATGGTGGCAGCCTCGGCCTCCACGGCCAGGTCCGCGAGCACGTTGCGCATCAACGGCTGGTCGATCAGGTAGGCGCCGAACGCCTTTCGGTGCTGGGCGTGGTGGATGGCGCGGGTCAGGCCGGTGCGCATGCTGGTGGCGCTGCCCAGGGTGCAGTCCAGCCGGGTGAGGTTGACCATCTCGATGATGGTCGGGACGCCGCGGCCTTCCTCGCCCACCAGCCACGCTGTGGCGCCGTCGTATTCGACCTCGCTGGAGGCGTTGGCGTGGTTGCCCAGCTTGTCCTTCAGCCGCTGCAAAAACATCCGGTTGCGGGTGCCGTCGGGCAATACCCGCGGCAGCAGGAAGCACGACAGCCCACCCGGGGCCTGCGCCAGCACCAGGAAGATGTCACACATCGGCGCCGAGGTGAACCACTTGTGCCCGGTCAGGCTGTAGGTGCCGTCGGCGTTGGGGGTCGCCTGCGTGGAGCCGGCACGCACGTCCGAGCCGCCCTGCTTCTCGGTCATCGACATGCCCGCGGTGATGCCCGGCTTGGTGGTGGCCGGCTTGAGCCCGGGGTCGTACTCACGGCTGGTCAGCAGCGGCTCGTAAACCTGTGCCAGTTCGGGGTTGTAGCGCAGCGCCGGGACGACGGCGTAGGTCATCGAGATCGGGCAGATGTGGCCCGGTTCCACGGTCCACGCCGAGGTTTTGGCGGCACGCACCACGTGGGCGCCCGGCCGCTCGTCGGCCCACGGGGCGGCGTGCATGCCGTGGGCGATCGCCGCGCGCATCAGCTCGTGGTAGGCCGGGTCGTAATCCACCTCGTCGATGCGGTGCCCGTAGGCGTCGTGGGTGTGCAGGATGGGCCGATTGCGGTCGGCGAGGTCACCCCATCGCTGCGCCTCGCGGCTGGCCGACAGCGCGCCGACCGCGTTCACCTCCTCCAGACCCCATTGCCCGCCCTCGCGAATCAGCGCCTCGACAAGCACCGCCGACGACGCAGGGTTGTAGTTCTCCAGGGGTGGGACCTGGTTGGTCACGACATGGGTATCCGGCATGCCCCCCATGTTACATTTTTTCCACAACCGCACAAGACGTGTAATACCGGCTAGCCGCTGGTCTTTTCCCGCAGGAACGCGATGTCGTCCTTGCGTCCTTCGTCGGCGGTTTCGCAGATGACCGGCGCGTCGGCGGCCTTGACCACCGCGGCGAGCAACTCCGGGTCGATCTGGCCGGTGCCGAAATTGGCGTGCCGGTCGGCACCGGACCCCGCCGCGTCCCGCGAGTCGTTGCAATGCACCAGGTCGATGCGTCCCGTCAGCGCCTTGATTCGCTCCACCGCATCGATCAACTCCTCACCCGCAGCCCACGCGTGGCAGGTGTCCAGGCAGAACCCAATGCCCTTGTCGCCGATGTGATCCCACAGCCTGCCGATGGTGTCGAAATGGCGGGCCATGGCGTGGTCGCCGCCGGCGGTGTTCTCCAGGTACACCGGCACGTCGGTCTTCAGGTAGTCCAGCGCCTTGACCCACCGCTCGAAGCCGGCCTGGATGTCGTCGTCGTCGGCGTGGCCGCCGTGCACGATCACCGCGGTCGCGTTGATCTCCGCGGCCGCGTCGCAGGTGTCCTGCAGGATCTTGCGCGACGGGATGCGGACGCGGTTGTTGGCCGACGCCACGTTGATGAGGTACGGCGCGTGGACGTACAGCGGTATGGCCGACGCCTTCAGCGTGTCGGCGTCGTCACGCGGCTTCGGTTTCTTCCAACTCTGTGGGTTGCTGAGGAAGAACTGCACCGCGTCGGCGCCGTCGGCCTGAGCGGCGGCCAGGGGATCGTCGTTGCGGACGTGCGAACCGATGAGCACGTGGGCCAGTGTAGTGAGTGGCGCCGGCGCAGCACGGACCACTAGGGCGCCTTACGAAAGCGATGTCACCGGCGCTATCGCTATCGCTTTCGCGGATCATGCAATGGTGCTCGCCCGGTACAGATGTGGCGGACGGGGTTTTTGCGGGACACCGGCGTCAGGAACTCGGCGGCAAAGAAAAAGCCCCGGGCGAACCCGGGGCTTTTTCTTTGTTGACTACCGGTAGTCGGAGTAGCCGTAGTCGTCCAGCGGGACCGCCGCCCCGGTGGCCTGGCCGAAGTCCGGGCTGTAGTACTGATCCTCGTAAGACGGGATCGTGTACGCCGCGGCCCGGGCCTCCTCGGTGGGCTGCACCTGGATGTTGCGGTAGCGGTTGATGCCGGTACCGGCCGGGATCAGCTTCCCGATGATCACGTTCTCCTTCAGACCGTTGAGCTTGTCGCTGCGGCAGTTGATTGCCGCATCGGTCAGCACGCGAGTGGTCTCCTGGAACGACGCCGCGGACAGCCACGAGTCGGTGGCCAACGACGCCTTCGTGATACCCATCAAGACCGGGCGGCCGGCGGCGGGCTCGCCGCCCT
Organism: uncultured Actinomycetota bacterium; assembly: GCA_963800315.1. Classification (GTDB taxonomy): domain Bacteria; phylum Actinomycetota; class Actinomycetes; order Mycobacteriales; family Mycobacteriaceae; genus Mycobacterium. The sequence goes on along the minus strand of CAWDAS010000009.1, from coordinate 479,211 downwards.
CGGCCACCACCCGACGGTTCTCCGCCTCGAACTCGGCGCGGTCGATCAACGAGCCGGGCAGGAACTCGGTGGCGCCCGAATCGATGATGGTGACCCGGCGCAGCATCTGGCGCACGATCACCTCGATGTGCTTGTCGTGGATCGACACACCCTGCGCCCGGTAGACCTCCTGGACCTCGCGGACCAGGTGGATCTGCACCTCGCGCGGGCCCTGCACGCGCAGCACCTCGTGCGGGTCGGCCGAGCCCTCCATCAACTGCTGGCCCACCTCGACGTGGTCCCCGTCGGACAGCACCCGCTCGGAACCGTCCTCGTGCTTGAACACGCGCAACCGCTGCCGCTTGGAGAGCTTGTCGTACACGACCTCCTCGCTCCCGTCGTCGGGAACGATGGTGATCTTGTAGAAGCGCTCCCCTTCCTCGAGACGCACCCGCCCGGTGACGTCGGCGATCGGCGCCTTGCCGCGCGGGACGCGGGCCTCGAACAGCTCCTGCACCCGGGGCAGACCGCCGGTGATGTCCTCACCGACACCACCCTGGTGGAAGGTCCGCATGGTCAACTGCGTGCCGGGCTCACCGATGGACTGGGCCGCGACGATACCGACGGCCTCGCCGATGTCGACCAGCTTGCCGGTGGCCATGGACCGCCCGTAGCAGGTCGCGCACACACCGGTGCCGGTGGTGCACGTCAGCACCGAGCGCACTTTGACCTGCGTGATGCCCGCCGCCAGCAGCGCGTCGATCTCCGGGTCACCCAGGTCCTCACCGCGTGCGACGACGACGTTGCCGGCCTCGTCGACCGCGTCGGTGCCGAGCGTGCGCGCGTACGCCGACGTCTCGATGTAGGGGTCGCGGATCAGCGTGCCGTCGGGCTGACGCTCGGCCAGCTCCACGACGATGCCGCGCTCGGTCTCGCAGTCGTGCTCGCGGACGATGACGTCCTGGCTCACGTCCACCAGACGACGGGTCAGGTACCCGGAGTCGGCGGTACGCAAGGCGGTGTCCGCCAAGCCCTTTCGGGCACCGTGGGTGTTGATGAAGTACTCCAGCACGGTCAGGCCCTCCCGGAAGGACGACTTGACCGGACGCGGGATGAACTCACCCTTGGGGTTGGTCACCAGACCCTTCATGCCGGCCAGCGTTCGGGTCTGGGTGAAGTTACCCGTGGCACCCGAGTCGACGATGGTGATGATCGGGTTGTCGCTGGGGTAGTGCTCCCGCAGCGCCTGGCCGACCTCGTCGGTGGCTTCCTTCCAGATCTCCACCAGCGCCTCGTTGCGCTCGTCGTGGTTCAAAGCGCCACGCTGGAACTGTTTTTCGACCTTTTCGGCCCGCTCCTCGTACTGGTCGAGGATTTCCTTCTTCCGCGGCGGGACCAGCACGTCGGCCATCGACACGGTCACACCGCTGCGGGTCGCCCAGTAGAAGCCGGCGTCCTTCAGCTTGTCGACGGTCTGCGCGACCACGATCATCGGGTAACGCTCGGCCAGGTCGTTGATGATGGCGGCCTGCACCTTCTTGTGCATCTGCTTGTTCACGAACGAATAGCCCAGCGGCATCAGCTCGTTGAACAGCACCCGGCCCAGCGTGGTCTCGGCCATCCAGCCATCGCCCGGCTGCCAGCCATTGGCGCCGAACAGCTCGGCCTCGATCTCGGCCGGCGGACGCAGCTGGGTCAGCCGCACCTTGATCTTGGCCCGCACCGACAGCAGGCCGCGGTCGGCGGCCATGATGGCTTCGGCCGGTGAGGAGTACACGCCGCTCTCCGCACGATCTTTTGCGGCGGGCTGGTATTCGCCCTTGTCGCCCTCGACCTGGGTGGTCAGGTAGTACAACCCGGTCACCATGTCCAGTCGCGGCATGGCCAGCGGGCGGCCGGACGCCGGGGACAAGATGTTGTTGCTCGACAACATCAGGATCCGGGCCTCGGCCTGCGCCTCGGCACTCAGCGGCAGGTGCACCGCCATCTGGTCACCGTCGAAGTCGGCGTTGAACGCCTCACACACCAACGGGTGCAGTTGGATCGCCTTGCCTTCCACCAGCATTGGCTCGAAGGCCTGGATACCGAGCCGGTGCAGGGTGGGTGCGCGGTTCAGCAGCACCGGGTGCTCGGCGATGACCTCTTCGAGCACGTCCCACACCTGTGGGCGCTGACGCTCCACCATCCGCTTGGCGCTCTTGATGTTCTGCGCGTGGTTGAGGTCCACGAGTCGCTTCATCACGAACGGCTTGAACAGCTCCAGCGCCATCAGCTTGGGCAGACCGCACTGGTGCAGCTTGAGCTGCGGACCGACCACGATGACCGAGCGGCCCGAGTAGTCGACGCGCTTACCGAGCAGGTTCTGACGGAACCGCCCCTGCTTGCCCTTGAGCAGATCCGACAGCGACTTCAGCGGACGGTTGCCGGGCCCGGTGACCGGGCGGCCGCGACGGCCGTTGTCGAACAGCGCGTCGACGGACTCCTGCAGCATCCGCTTCTCGTTGTTGACGATGATCTCGGGGGCGCCGAGGTCGATCAGCCTCTTGAGCCGGTTGTTGCGGTTGATCACGCGGCGGTACAGGTCGTTGAGGTCGCTGGTGGCGAACCGGCCACCGTCGAGCTGCACCATCGGGCGCAGCTCCGGCGGGATCACCGGGACCGCGTCGAGGACCATGCCCATCGGCGAATTGCCCGACTGCTGGAACGCCGCAACCACCTTGAGCCGCTTGAGGGCACGAAGCTTCTTCTGCCCCTTGCCGCTTCGGATGACCTCACGCAACGAGTCGGCCTCGGCGTCGATGTCGAAGTTCTCGATCAGCTTCTGGATCGACTCCGCGCCCATGGCGCCGGTGAAGTACTCGCCGTAGCGGTCGACGAGCTCGCGGTAGAGGTTCTCGTCGACGATCAGCTGCTTGGGGGCCAGCTTGGTGAAGGTGTTCCAGATGTCCTCCAGCCGGTCCAGCTCACGCTGCGCGCGGTCGCGAAGCTGGCGCATCTCGCGCTCGCCGCCGTCGCGAACCTTGCGCTTGGCGTCGGCCTTCGCGCCCTCGGCCTCCAGCTCGGCCAGGTCGGCCTCCAGCTTCTGGGCCCGGGCCTCCAGCTCGGCGTCGCGCTGATCCTCAACGGCCTTGCGCTCCACCATCATTTCGGCCTCGAGCGTGGACAGCTCGTTGTGCCGCATCTCCTCGTCGACCGCGGTGATCACGTACGCGGCGAAGTAGATGATCTTCTCGAGGTCCTTGGGGGCCAGGTCGAGCAGGTATCCCAGGCGCGAAGGCACACCCTTGAAGTACCAGATGTGCGTGACGGGAGCGGCCAGCTCGATGTGGCCCATCCGCTCGCGGCGCACCTTGGCGCGGGTCACCTCGACGCCGCACCGCTCACAGATGATGCCCTTGAAGCGGACGCGCTTGTACTTGCCGCAGTAGCACTCCCAGTCGCGGGTCGGTCCGAAGATCTTCTCGCAGAACAGGCCGTCCTTCTCCGGCTTCAGCGTGCGGTAGTTGATCGTCTCCGGCTTCTTGACCTCACCGAAAGACCATTGCCTGATGTCCTCCGCGGTGGCCAGGCCGATGCGGAGTTCATCGAAGAAGTTGACGTCGAGCACGTAACTTCCTTTCCCCTTGCGGGTTTAGTTACCGAAAAAACGTTGGTTAAGCCAGGTCCTCAACGGACGCGGATTCGTTGCGGGACAAGTTGATTCCCAGGTTCGCCGCGGCCCGCTCCAGGTCCTCGTCCTCGCCTTCGCGCAGCTCGATCGCCGCACCGTCACTCGACAGCACCTCGACGTTGAGGCAGAGCGACTGCAGCTCCTTGAGTAACACCTTGAAGGACTCCGGGATCCCCGGCTCCGGGATGTTCTCGCCCTTGACGATCGCCTCGTACACCTTGACCCGGCCGACGGTGTCGTCGGACTTGATGGTCAACAGCTCCTGCAGCGTGTACGCGGCACCGTAGGCCTGCATGGCCCAGCACTCCATCTCACCGAACCGCTGGCCACCGAACTGCGCCTTACCGCCCAGCGGCTGCTGGGTGATCATCGAGTACGGTCCGGTGGACCGGGCGTGGATCTTGTCGTCCACCAGGTGGTGCAGCTTCATGATGTACATGAAGCCGACGGTCACCGGGTACGGGAACGGCTCACCGCTGCGGCCATCGAACAGCACCGCCTTGCCGTCGCCGTTGACCAGCACGTCGTTGTCCCGGTTGGGCAGCGTGCACGACAGCAACCCCTGTAGCTCCGCCTCCCGGGCGCCGTCGAACACCGGCGTCGACACGATCGCGTTCGGCTCGGCGTTCAGCAGCTCCTCTGGCAGGTTGACGGCCCAGTCCGGGACGCCCTTGCCGGTGTCGATCTTCCAGCCGCTGTGGGCGCACCAGCCGAGGTGGGTCTCCAGGATCTGGCCGATGTTCATCCGTCGCGGCACCCCGTGGGTGTTCAGGATGATGTCCACCGGCGTGCCGTCCGGCAGGAACGGCATGTCCTCGGCGGGCAGGATCTTGCCGATCACGCCCTTGTTGCCGTGCCGACCCGCCAGCTTGTCGCCGTCGGAGATCTTCCGCTTCTGGGCCACGTAGACGCGCACCAGCTCGTTGACACCGGCCGGCAGCTCGTCGTCGTCCTCGCGGGAGAACACCCGGATGCCGATGACCTTGCCGGACTCGCCGTGCGGCACCTTCAGCGAGGTGTCGCGAACCTCACGGGCCTTCTCCCCGAAGATCGCCCGCAGCAGCCGCTCCTCCGGCGTCAGCTCGGTCTCCCCCTTCGGGGTGACCTTGCCGACCAGGATGTCGCCGTCACGCACCTCGGCACCGATCCGCACGATGCCGCGCTCGTCCAGGTCGGCGAGCACCTCGTCGGAGACGTTCGGGATGTCCCGGGTGATCTCCTCGGCGCCCAGCTTGGTGTCGCGGGCATCGATCTCGTGCTCCTCGATGTGGATCGAGGTGAGCACGTCCTCCTCGACGAGGCGGTTGGACAGGATGATCGCGTCCTCGTAGTTGTGACCCTCCCACGGCATGATCGCCACCAGCAGGTTTTTGCCCAGCGCCATCTCGCCGTTTTCGGTGCAGGGACCGTCGGCGATGACCTGGCCGGCCTCGACCCGGTCACCGGCGTCCACGATCGGCGACTGGTTGGCGCACGTCCCGTGGTTGGAGCGCTCGAACTTGCGCATCCGGTAGGTGTGCCGGGTGCCGTCGTCGGCCATCACGGTGATGTAGTCCGCGGACACCTCCTCGATCACCCCGGCCTTGTCGGCAACGACGACGTCGCCGGCATCGATCGCCGCGCGCAGCTCCATCCCGGTGCCCACCAGCGGCGCCTCGCTGCGCACCAGCGGAACCGCCTGGCGCTGCATGTTGGCACCCATCAGGGCACGGTTGGCGTCGTCGTGCTCGAGGAAGGGGATCATCGCGGTGGCCACCGACACCATTTGGCGCGGCGACACGTCCATGTAGTCCACCTCGGACGAGGGCACATACTCCACCTCACCCGCTTTGCGGCGCACCAGGACACGCGACTCTTCGAACCGGCCGTCGGCGTCGATCGGCGAGTTGGCCTGCGCCACGACGTGGCGGTCCTCCTCGTCGGCGGTCAGGTAGTGGATCTCGTCGCTGACCACACCGTCGATGACCTTGCGGTACGGCGTCTCGATGAACCCGAACGGGTTGACCCGCGCGTACACCGACAGCGAGCCGATCAGACCGATGTTGGGACCCTCCGGGGTCTCGATCGGGCACATCCGGCCGTAGTGCGACGGGTGCACGTCGCGGACCTCCAGCCCGGCGCGCTCACGCGACAGACCACCCGGGCCCAACGCGGAGAGCCGGCGCTTGTGGGTCAGCCCCGACAGCGGGTTGTTCTGGTCCATGAACTGCGAGAGCTGGCTGGTGCCGAAGAACTCCTTGATCGCGGCGACCACCGGCCGGATGTTGATCAGCGTCTGCGGCGTGATCGCCTCGACGTCCTGGGTGGTCATCCGCTCGCGGACCACCCGCTCCATCCGGGACATGCCGACCCGGATCTGGTTCTGGATCAGCTCGCCGACGGTACGCAGCCGGCGGTTGCCGAAGTGGTCGATGTCGTCGGTTTCCACCGGCACCTCGATGCCGCCGGGGACGGTCATCGTGGCCTGGCCCTCATGCAGGCGGACCAGGTATTCGATGGTGGCGACGACGTCTTCCTCGGTCAGCGTCGACGACGTGATGGGCTCACCGGCGTGCAGCCCCAGCTTCTTGTTGACCTTGTAGCGACCGACGCGGGCCAGGTCGTAGCGCTTCTCCTTGAAGAACAGGTTCTCCAGCAGGGTCTGCGCGGACTCCTTGGTCGGCGGCTCGCCCGGCCGCAGCTTGCGGTAGATGTCCAGCAGCGCCTCGTCGGTGCCGGCGGTGTTGTCCTTCTCCAGCGTCGACATCATGATCTCGGAGAAACCGAACCGCTCGGTGATCTGCTCGTTGGTCCAGCCCAGCGCCTTGAGCAGCACGGTGACGGGCTGCCGGCGCTTGCGGTCGATGCGCACGCCGACGGTGTCGCGCTTGTCGACGTCGAACTCCAGCCAGGCACCCCGGCTCGGGATCACCTTGACGCTGTGCAGCAACTTCTCGGTGGACTTGTCGATGGTTTCGTCGAAGTACACCCCGGGCGAGCGCACCAGCTGGCTGACCACCACGCGCTCGGTCCCGTTGATGATGAACGTGCCCTTCTCGGTCATCATCGGGAAGTCGCCCATGAACACCGTCTGGCTCTTGATCTCACCGGTGTTGTTGTTGATGAACTCGGCCGTGACGAACAGCGGGGCCGCGTACGTCATGTCCTTGTCTTTGCACTCGTCTACGGGTGCCTTGACTTCGTCAAAACGGGGATCGGAGAACGACAGCGACATCGAGCCGGAGAAGTCCTCGATCGGCGAGAGCTCCAAAAGCACCTCTTCGAGGCCCCCCACCGGAATAACCCCCGCTTTGCCCTCGCCCCGGTCCGTGGCGGCTTCCCGCCAACGCGGCGATCCGATCAACCACTCGAAGGAGTCGATCTGGACGTCCAGCAGGCCCGGAACCTCGAGCGGTTCGCGAAGCTTGGCGAAGGAAACCCGGTTAGGGGCTCCGGGCACGGAGCCGTTTAGGGAACTTCCGTTAGGGGAACTTTGTGGGCGATCCGTCTTGCTCTGGCGGAAATCTGCCAAGATGCATCCTTCCAGCACCTCGTGCGGCTCACGAGAACCGGGCCCACCGGCCCGTTCGCCGCGAATTGTGTCGGTTCGGCCGGCGAACGAACTGCCCGGGTCTCACGCGCGCAACTAAATAGCTAAGCCGCAGGGAGGGGGCTCATGCTAAGACCACAGTGTCAAGTGGCGGGTGAGGTGGGCAGGAGGTAGCCAGCGCAACGTCCAACAATAGCGCAGGACGGCGCATTCCTCAACTGCCGATCCAGGGGACATCGGCGCTGGCTGGCATCTCGACTTTCCGCTGGACACATGCTGCCCAACAGATTGACCGCTTTACGCCGTGCCGTCAAGAGGAGAGGACGGTGAGTCACCCCAAGTTATCGACAATTCGCTCCGATCCCTTGTTCCTGCGGCTAGGTGCCGATCTCGTGCGCGCGGTACTTGTGGGTGCCCTCGAGGTCGTCGAGGATCGCGGCCTGGGCCTTCTGCGGCAGCGTGTGCAACATGTCGCGCACCCGCGCCTGGCGCCGCCCCACGGCTTTGCGCTCCGGCATGCCGGGCGAGGCGACGATCTGCGGCGGCACGCCCTCGACCTCCTCCACACCGCCCGCGTGCTGACCGGCGTCCAGCGCGGCCTGCTCCTCGGCCATGGTGGCCTCGTCCTTCTCCTCGGACATGCCGATCGGCCCGATGCGCCGGCCGTTGAGGAATTGCCGCACCACCGGCTCGTCGCTGGTCAGCAGCACTTCCCGGGGCCCGAACATGACAAGCTTGCGACGGAACAACATGCCCATGTTGTCCGGCACGGTGCGGGCGATGTTGATGTTGTGCGTCACGATCAGGATGGTCGCGTCGATCTGGGCGTTGATGTCGAGGATCAACTGGCTCAGGTAGGCGGTGCGGACCGGGTCCAGACCGGAGTCGGGCTCGTCACAGAGGATGATCTGCGGGTCGAGGACCAACGAGCGGGCCAGGCCGGCGCGCTTGCGCATACCGCCGGAGATCTCACCGGGGAACTTCTTCTCGTCACCGCCCAGGCCCACCAGGCCCAACTTCTCCATGACGACGTCACGGATCTCGCTTTCCTTCTTCTTCGTGTGCTCGCGCAACGGGAAGGCGGTGTTGTCGTAGAGGTTCATCGAACCGAACAGGGCGCCGTCCTGAAACATGACGCCGAACAGGGTGCGGATCTCGTAGAGCTCCTTGGCCGAACATTCGAGGATGTCGGTGCCGTCGATGACGATCGAACCGCGCTCCGGCCGCAGCAGACCGATGAGGGATTTGAGGAACACCGATTTGCCGGTACCGGACGGGCCGAGCAACACGCTGACCTCCCCGGCGGGGACATCCAACGTCACGTCTTCCCAGATTCTGGACGGTCCGAAGGACTTCGTCAGTCCTCTCACCTCGATCGCGATGCCCATGCGGAATCCCTCCGTCGACGCTCGTGCCCGCCACCTGCCCTTTTCTGTGGCATGAATCACTGTAGCGCACGCCGGGTGGGCGGCATCAGGGGTTGTGCGGCACAGCGGGCGAAAATTGACCGAGCCGAGATCCCGGCACGGGACGCGTCGGCGCCGCTATTCAACGCGGGTGTTCGCCGGCCGGTGCCCAGTTTCCGTGGAAGCCCATCGGTACCCGCTGGGGGAGGTGCACGGTAGCCACCGATTCGAGGCTTTGGGCGTCCAGCAACAGCAATTGGCCTTCGTCGCGGCCACGGTGATGGCCGTAGCCCAGCAGGATGCCGTCGTCCTCGGCGCGCGCCGCGGGATTCGGAACAAAGCACATCTCGCCGATCCGCAGGTCGGGATCGAGCGGGGCCACGTCGCACGAGCCGGTCGCGTAGTCGTGTTTGTACAGCGAGGTCGAGGATCCGGAGGTCCCGTCCGCGACGTAGCCGAAGCCCACGGTGTAACCGAATCGGTGCCGGGTGCCCAACCGGGTCTCGTCGATGCGGGGGAACTCCTGCGGCCGATCGTCGCGGCATTCGGTGGTCACCGCGCCGGTCGCCAGGTTGATGGTCCAGCGGTCCAGCGTGGGCGGGGTGTCGCCGGGGCCCCGTCGATCGCGGTCGAACATGCGGGAGTAGCGCACCACGTCGAGCACCAGCACCTCGGCCCCATCCCGGTCTTCCGAGTAGGCGTTCAGCGGGTGGTAGACGTAGCAGGGCTCGATGTCGAACCAGCGCACGTCGCGGTTGCCGCCTTCGCGCGGCATCACCCCGATGCGCGCGGGGTAGCCGGGGTTCCAGGCATAGGGCATCCGGTCGGAGTGCTTCGGGTTGCGGTTCATCCTCGCGTTGAGCGGGTTCGGCACCCGCACCCGCCCGATCAGCGCCTGCAGCGCCAGCCGGGCCGGTACACCCAGCCACGGCGGCATGCCCGCCGGCAGCACCTGCACCGGGTCGAACGTCACCGGCAGGTCGTAGATGACGACGTACTTGTCGGTCAGCGAGAAGTCGTGCATCATCGGCGACCCGCCGACCTCGATGTCCACCGTCCGGCGAGCGCGGCCCCGAGTGTCGATCACCGAATACTGCACGGTCCGTCCGCGCGCGAAAGAGTAAGAAACCGCGTGCAATTCGCCGGTCTGCGGGTCGCGGTGCGGGTGTGCCGTGTAGCCCCCCGCCAGGGTGCCGTCGAAGTCGCAGGTGCCAACGGTGTCCAGTTCCTCGGTGAGTTCGTAGTTGGCCACGCCGCCCTCCACCAGGGCCAGGGTTCGCCCGGCGTGGCTCAACACGTTGGTGTTGGCACCCAGGCTGAGCATGCCGGCCCGCGGGTTGAGCCGGGTGGGCGCCGGCTCCCCGCGGGTGGCGCACAGCGACAGGCTGCGCACCCAGCGGTTGCGATACCAGCGGGCCCGCCCACCTTGCAGCGCGACCCCGTGGACCATGCCGTCGCCGCTGAACCAGTGGTAGGTGGCCGGGTCGACCTCGGCGGCCGGGTTCGGCCCGTTGCGCAGATACCGGCCGTCGAGGTGTTCGGGGATGTGCCCGGTGACGGGCAGCTCGGTCGCGGTGACTTCGGCGCGCACGGGCGCCAGGAAGCCCTCGAGGTACGGATTGCGGGTGTCGGCGGTCTGCATGGCGGTCACGGTTCACCTCGTATAACATTGATATGACGTCGTTATAGACACGCTACGCCACGGATGAGAAGATGGCAAGGATGGCTTCAGAGCTGACTTCACCGGGGCAGCGCGGCGCCCGCGGTGTTCGCGAGGAGATGCTGCTCGCCGCGGTGGGGCTGCTGCACGAGCACGGTCCCGACGCGCTGCAGACCCGCAAGGTCGCCGGGGCGGCGGGCACCTCGACGATGGCGGTCTACACCCACTTCGGCGGGATGCGGGGGCTGATCGCCGAGGTCGCCGCGGAGGGCCTGAACGAATTCGATGTGGCGCTGACCGTGCGCCAAACCGCGGACCCGGTCGCCGACCTGTTCGCCATCGGCGCGGCCTACCGACGTTATGCCATCAAGCACCCGCACATGTACCGGTTGATGTTCGGCAGCACCAGCGCGCACGGCATCAACGCGCCGGCGGCCAACGTGCTCACCCTGACGGTCGCCGAGATCGAACGGGACTACCCGAGCTTCGCGCACGTGGTGCGCGGGGTGCACCGGTGCACGCTGGCGGGCCGCATCGGGGCGGGTTCCCCCGATGACGACGAAGCGGTGGTGGCGACCGCGGCCCAGTTCTGGGCGCTGATCCACGGCTTCGTGATGCTCGAACTGGCCGGGTATTACGGGGACGACGGCGCGGCCATCGCGCCGGTGCTGGGTTCGATGACCTCAAAACTGCTTGTCGCCCTGGGAGATTCGCCCGAGCGGGTGGAGCGGTCCCGGCACTCGGCGATGCGCGGGCGCTGAGCGCACGAAAACCCCGGAACCTCCCGCCGAACGGCGGTTCCGGGGGCGTTCGCGGATCGAGCTACTTGACGGTGACGGTGGCGCCGGCGGCCTCGAGCTTGGCCTTGGCCTCGTCGGCGGCCTCCTTGGCCACCTTCTCCAGCAGCGGCTTCGGGGCGCCGTCGACCAGGTCCTTGGCCTCCTTGAGGCCCAGGCCGGAGACGATCTCGCGGACCACCTTGATCACGCCGATCTTCTTGTCGCCGGCGGCCTCGAGGATCACGTCGAACTCGGACTGCTCCTCGGCGGCCTCGGCGGGCGCGCCACCGGCGGCGGGGCCGCCCGCGGCGGCGACCGCGACCGGAGCGGCGGCGGTGACCTCGAAGGTCTCCTCGAACTTCTTGACGAAGTCCGAGAGCTCCAGCAGCGTCATTTCCTTGAACGCGTCGAGCAGGTCGTCGGTGGACATCTTTGCCATGGTGTGGGTCCTTCCTGGTTTCGGTTGGGGTTATTCGGCTTCAGCCGGGGATTCGGTGGGTTCGGCAGGGGCCGGGGCGGCTGCGCCGGGTTCCGCTGCTTTCTTTTCTTGCAGCGCCGCCGCAAGCCGGGCGACCTGCGAGGCGGGCGCGTTGAACAGGCCGGCCGCCTTGGCGAGGTTGCCCTTCATCGCGCCGGCCAGCTTGGCCAGCAGCACCTCGCGGGACTCCAGGTCGGCGATGCGCTCGACCTCGGCGACCGACAACGCGCGGCCGTCCATGTAGCCGCCCTTGATGATCAGCGCCCTGTTGTCCTTGGCGAAGGTCTTTATGGCCTTCGCGGCGTCGACGGCCTCACCGGTGACGAATGCGATCGCGGTGGGGCCGACGAACAACTCGTCGAGACCCTCGACACCGGCTTCGGCGGCGGCCCGCTTGATGAGCGTGTTCTTGGCCACCGCGTAGGTGGCCGACCCCGCCAGCGACCGGCGCAAATCGGCCAGATTCGCCACCGTCAAGCCGCGGTAATCGGTGATCAAGGTGGCGGTCGCTTCCTTGAACTGCTCGGCGATGTCCGCAACGGCGGTGGCCTTGTCAGCCGTGGCCATGCCTACCTCCTGAAGTCAGATCCTGTGCGTCTGTGATCGACCGGGGAACGACGAACGCCCCGCCGCAGGAAGCGGCCGGGGCGTTGAGATGCGTCGGCGGGCCGACGCTGATGCCTCGTCCTCCTGCGTGGGCCGCCGGGATGTTCCCGGACCTTCAACCGATTTCTCGGTGACCGACGGTCTTCGGTGGATCGGCCACCACAATAGCGTGACCACCCACGATCAGCCAAAACGGCACGACTCAGGTGATGGCGACGGTCAGCAGCACAAAGACCACCAGCAAAGCCGCCACCCGCACCCAGTGCAGACGATCCCACCGGGCCGCGAGGTCGCGTGACGGCTCGCCGCCGGCCGACCAGGCCGCGATGCGGTTGTTGATCGGCACCAGCACCGTCACGGTCAGCAACACAATGGCGGCCATCAGCACCGCCGCCGTGCCGGCCAGCCAGCTGCGGACACCGTTCGCGCCGATGGCGGCCGCCACCAACAGCACTTGGGTGGCGATGTACCAGAACGGCATCACCCTGCCCAGTACCCGGCTGGCCTCGCCGCGAGCCACACGGAAGGAGTCGTCGGGCAGCCGGGCGAACCGTGGATTGGCGAACGCGGCGACCGCAAACTCCACTCCGACCAGCGGGCCGGCGATCACGGTCGCGAGTGCGTCGAGGATGTGGTTCATGGCAATGAGACTGGCTGCTAAGCTGCCAAATATCAAGGTACTGACAAATTAGTCAGTGCCAACGGGGCTGGGAGCCGAGGTGGCCGTATCGAAGAAGGACGCCAGCGACTGCCCGATTGACGCCGCGCTGTCGGTGATCGACGGCCGGTGGAAGGGCACCATCCTGTGGCGGCTGCGTGACGGGCCGATGCGAACCGCGCAGCTGCGGCGCAGCATTCCCGGCATCACCGAGCGGATGCTCATTCGCCACCTGCACGAATTGGTCGATGCGGGAATCATCGAGCGCCACGACGCCCGCACGGTGCCGCCGTGCGTGCACTATTCGATCTCGGAATACGGCATGACGCTGGCCCCGGTGCTGGAGAGCTTGTGCGAGTGGGGACGAAAACACATGCGGCGCAATAGCGGTCAGCCGAGTGTGGCGAGCCTGGCCGCACCGACCAGCCCGGCCTGACCACCGAGCTCGGCCGGCACCACGCGCAGGCCGGCCACAAAGTCCAGCCGGGCGTAGTCGGCCAACGCCGCACGCAGCGGGTCGAAGAGCAGGCCACCGGATTTGGCGACGCCTCCCCCGACCACGACCAGGTCCAGGTCGCAGACCGCCCCGACCGAGGCGATCATCGCAGCGAGCGCCGTAGCCCCCCGGCGGAACGCCCGCTGGGCCACCGGATCACCGGCCGCCGCCGCGGCGGCCAGGTCCCTGGCGCCGGCGCCGGGCGGCGCGGACCAACCGTCGGCCCGCGCCCGGCGCACCATCGACGGCCCGGACGCAACGGTCTCGACGCAGCCACGGCCGCCGCACGCGCAGGGCCAACCGTCCTGTTCCACCACCACGTGCCCGACATGACCGGCGTTGCCGGTGCGCCCGGGGTAGGGGACGCCGTCCAGGATCAACCCGCCCCCCACCCCGGTGGACACCACCATGCCCAGCAGATAGCGCGCGCTCCTTCCCGCTCCGCGCCAGTGCTCACCGAGCGCCATACACAAGCCGTCGCCACCGAGCCGCACCGGCACGCCCGGCACCGCGGCCGCGACCCTGTCCCGCAGCGGGAAGCCACGCCAGCCCGCGATGTTGATCGGGCTGACACGCCCGCCGGGCAGGTCGATGGGGCCGGCCGAAGCGATGCCCACCGCTTCGATCGGACCGTCGGCCTGGCGCAACTCGTCGGCGATCAGGGCGGCGACCACGTCCCAGACGCGTTCGGCGGCGGCGTTGGCCGGGGTCGGGGCAAGGGCGGTGTGCACCAGCGCGCCCTCGGCATCGACCAGCCCGGCGGCGATCTTGGTGCCGCCGATGTCCAGGCAGAGCGCGAGCATGGTGATCAGTGCCGGTGGGTGTTGTCGGGCTGGCGGGGGTCGCCGGGATGTTCGTAGCCGGGCGCGAGCTGCACCAGCGCGACCCGGCGGGCGTCCAGCCACACCCGGAAGGCCCGTCGCCGCGCGGCGCCCCCCAAGTGCTCGGCGATCGCCGACCGCACCGCGCTCAGGGGTGGGCCGACGCGGGGCGGGCCGCGCCAGCCGTCCCGGTCGGGAGGCGGCGCGGCGAACCGCAGCGGGTTGCGCGCGTGGTAGGCGGCCACCTCGTCGTCGGCGACCCGGACTGCGGCCGTGACGTCGGCGAACAGCGCCCGCGCGGATGGATCGCCCAACGCGGCCGCGGCGACGCTGCCGATCTCGAGCCGGGCCGTAAGGTCGGGCAGCAGCTCGGCCTCTGTCGGGGCGCCGCGCGCGGTCAGGCCGCGGGCGGCCGCCTCGGCGGCGACCACTCGCTCGGTCACGATCAGTTGGGTCAGCCAGCGGCGCAATTGACGTCCCTCCCCGGTGCCGCGCGCCGGCAGCGCCGCCGCGCGCGGACCGCTCCGCAGCCGGGCCTCGGCCGCATCGAGCTCCTCGACCGGCACCGGCGCGCCGGCGACGGTGGCTACCGGGTGGCCGCTCATGTCACGGTCACCTGCACCGCCGGCGAGTAGACCAGCCGGCCCGCACAGCCGACCCGGACCAGGGCCCACCACCGACCGGGGTCCAGCCAGGCCGGTGGCGCTACGTCGAAGCTGAGGTCGACCGTGCCGCCCGCGGGCAGGACCGCGCCGACCGCGGCCGGGCCGATCCACTCCCACGTACCCCACGGGCTGATCAGGTGCGCCTCCAGCGCCAGGTCGGCCCGGGCGCGGGTGCCCACGGTGAGGGTGAGCGTGGCCGCATCGCCGGCCGCGAGCGCAATCTCGGCCGGGTCGTCGACCAGATAGAGCAGGCCGCCCGGATCGACCGCCTGCCCACCGACGGCCACCAGGCATACGTCCTCGACGACCTGCCGCCACGCCGCCGGGAGTTGGTCCCCGGTGAGGCGGAGCTGGGCCCGGACCGGATACAGCCCCGGGTCCGCACGGGCCGGGACCGACACCACCACGTTTGCCTCGCGGTGCTCGCCGCCGCACAGCGTCAACGGCAGCTCGGCGGGGGTGGCCGACCAGCCATCCGGACACACCAGCGCCACCGTGCCGTCCAGCGTTGAATCGGCGCAGTCACTGGCCGCGGTGAGGCGCACCACCGCCTCGCTACCCGGCTCGGCCCTGACCAGCGCCGGGTGCAGATGGGCGACGGCGGGCAGCCCGCCGAGCGGTGCCGGACCCCGGTTGTGCAGCCAATAGCGCGCGTAGAGCGGCTGGGCGGTCTCGGCCCGGGGGGCCAGCTGGGCGTCCGACGTGAGCACCCGGGGCAGGTCGAACCGGGCCAGCGCGGTGGCGACCTGGTAGCCGTGCAGCGCAACGGGCGCGTCGCGCTCGCCCGGCTTTTCCAGCAGGTCCGCCGGCCGCAGTGGGCCGATGTCGCCGAACTCCGAGTCGACGGCGACGCCGGTGGCCGCGCCCGTCGTTTCCACCAACCGCAGCGCCACCGAGCCGGGGTCGACCGGCCGGGCGCTGCCGGCCGCCAGCGGGTTGCCGGCCGCCTTGAGGGCGGCCAGGTGCACCGAGCCGGCGGGCTCGACGCGCAGCAGCGACCCGGCCGGCGGCAGCGTGCCGCGTCGGGTGCGGGCGGTGACGGCGACCAGCGGGTGGGAGAACTGCGCGCTGCGGGCCGGGATCCCGGCCCGCCGCCAGTCACCGGTGTCGCAGACCAGGGCGTAGTCGAAGGCGTGCGTCCAGTGCTGCAGCTGGAAGTTGGATCCGTCGGGTGCGGTGCGGCGTGGGTCGTCGATCCAGGTACCCGAAGGCCAGCCGGTGCAGGATCGCATCAGCGCGGTGTGCAGGGTGCCTTCCGTGTCGACCGCGAAGCTGGGCACCCCGCGGTTGAGCAGCGCGACGGTGCGGTCTTCGAACGGGTCCATGTGCGCGGGAGCCCGCTGGGTGACGACGATCTCGGCGTCGCCGAGGTCGTCGGCCACCGCCTCGACCGCGGCGCGCAGGTCGTTGTCGTCGCGCCCGGCGATCACCAGCACCGGCAAGGCCCGCACCGGCCGCAGGTCGGCGCCGGGCACCCACACCGCGGCCAGCGGTGTCGCGGGCGGCACCCACAGCCTGGCCCGGCCGGTCTTTTCCAGCTGGCGGTCGAGCTCGGCGGTATACACCGGATCGGCCTGGGCCAGCACGGCCCGGGTGAAGGCGTTGCGGGCGGGCCCGCCCAGGGCGACCCGCACGTCGGGCAGGTTGGAGTCGACGCCGAGGTGGCCGTAGCGCGGCTTGTCGGCGCCGCTGCAGGTGGCGGTGACGCCCGCGCGGACCAGCGCGACCATCAGCCCGCGCGCCAGGGGTGCGGAGATCGCCTCCGCCGGCGACACCACTTCGGCAACCGACACCGCCCGCACGCCGCGTCCCACGCGCACCCGGGCGGCCGCGGACAGCCCGAACCAGCCGTAGGCCGGGTTGTCCAGCGTCCACGGGTGCTCCGCGGTGTCCACCGAGCGCGCCGCGCCGGGGGTGGGGTGCAGCACGGCGAAACCCCGCCCCACGACGGCGTCGCCCACCTCGCTGACCGGCATGGCGCCGGGCACCGGGCACGGCCAGCGCAGCCGCACCAGGCGGTCCTCGCCGGTGAAGTCGTCGATGGTGGTGCGGCAGTCCACCCGCGCGACGCCGTGCCACAGGGTCAGGGTTTGGGTGTAGCGCAGCAGCGTGCCGATCCGGCCCCGCACCACCAGCCGCTGACCGAGCGGGCCGTGGAAGGCCTGCACCCGCGCGGGCGCCTCCGACGAGCACACCACCGACCCCTTGGGCAGCAGGTGCCACGGGCCCTCGCCCTGCGCCGGGTGGGACGGGTATTCCTCGTAGACGGCGAGCTCGTTGCCGACCCGGCCGTCGGCGATCAGCTGGCGACCGGAGTGCCTCACGTCAATGAGGGCGGCGACTCCTCCGCCGCGCGCGGGATCGGCCGCCAGCCGGTAGTGCTCGTTGGCGATCTGTGCGCCGGGCACGGGCTCCCAGCCGCTCGGCACCTCGGTGGGAACCAGCCGGTAGGCGCGCCAGCCCAGCGACGGCACCTCGCGCGCCAGCCAGCTCACCGACCGCCCGTCGTCCTCGACGAGTGCGGGCAGCACGGCGCCGTCGGGGTCGACCACCCGTGCCCCCGTGCCCGGCGGCGCGTCACACCGCACGGTGACGATGTCGGTGCGCTGCTGCGCCAGCGGGTTCCACACGATCACGTCGCCGCCGCGGCTCGCCACGGCGTCCGACAGCAACGCCAGCGAATTGTCGCGAGTAGTGCGGCCGAGTTCCCAGGCGTCCCGCCAGCCGGTCAGCAGGTCGAGATACACCTGGTCGGACTCCGAACCGGTGATGGCGTCGTGGTGCGCCCCGTACGCCAGTTGCACCCACGCCTTGGCCAGCGCGGCCTGCGGGTACTCGGTGCCGGTGATCAATCCGGCGAACACGGCGAAGCGCTCGGCGTCCAGGACGGCGTTCTCGGCGGCCCGGTTGGCCTGCTTGGTGTCGATGTAGGACACGTCCTTGCCGGTGTAGATCGGGTTCATGTCACGGGTCTGCGGTGACGGTGCGCACCCGCGCTCGGCCAGCTCGGCGCGCACCGCCGCGAAGAACTCCCGCGGTAGCGCGCAGACGAACCGCGGCCACGTGTAGCGCGCGGCCCAATCGCGGTGGATGGCGGTGACCCACTTGTTCGGCGGGGTGTAGTCGGTGCCGACGGGCAGCAGCACGTTGCGCGTCAACGCGACCTTCTTGAGTTGATCGAACAGCGCGAAGGTGGCGTCCTCGGCCTCGTCCAGCGAGGTCGACGAGTCCATCCACCAGCCGGCCGAATAATGCGCGGGCATGTAGTGGGTGAGCAGGCCCCGGCCCGACGGCGCGATCCACTCGAACTCGCTGCAGAACTGCATGCGATCGACGTCTCCACCGCCTGAAGCCGGACCCCACTGGTGGTGCGGTCCGCGGGCCCACGAGCTGGACGTCAGGCCGGCGTCGGCCGCCAACCCGGGAAATTGCGGGTCGTGGCCGAACACGTCGAGCTGCCACGCGGTGGCCGGAGCAGCACCCAGCACGTCGCGTTGAAAACCCATGCCGTGCACCAAGTTTCGGATGGTCGTTTCCGGGTTGGTGAGGTTGGTGTTGGGTTCGTTGTAGGTGCCGCCCATCACCTCGATGCGCCCCTGCGCGAGGAACCGGCGCAGGTCGGCGCGGTCCTCGGGCCGAGTGTCCCAGTACGGCTTGAGGTAGTCCACCTCGGCCAGCACGAATTTGTAGTCCGGGTCGCGGCGAGCCATCTCCAGATGCGCGTGCACCAGCTCGAAACCGTTCGCCTGGCGGGCCCGCCCCGGCGGGTCTTCGACCCACTCGCTGGTGTAGGCGCCCTGCGTGTTCCACCACACCGGGTCGTAGTGGAAGTGACTGACCATGAACATCGTCCAGCCGGGCTCGGCGACGGTGAAGTCGAACGGGGTGGCCACGCCGCCGGCGTGCACCCGCGCCGCCCGCCGCTCGCCGACCACCGGACGCTGCACGGCGATCGGGACCTCGACGGTCTCGTCCCCGGCGTCGGCGATCGCCTCCCCGCGCACGCCGTCGCCGTCCACCCGGATCGGCGCCCGCTCGGTGCATCCGGACACCGTGACCCGCACCAGCTGCAGGGGCGCGCCCGGCGGTCCCACGAACAGTTCCGAGGGCTCCGCCGAAACCACCTGCATCCCCGCACTTTACGGCGCGCTGGACCCAGGATCTCACTAACATCTGGGAATGCCCGCCCTCGCCCCGCCCGTGGCCGACGAACGCAGCGCCCTGCGCGAGTTTCTGGCGTTCCACCAAAGCGCGTATTTCGCGGTGAGTTACGGCCTCACCGACGAACAGGCCCGGTCCACGCCGTCGGTCAGTGCGTTGTCGATCGGCGGGCTGGTCAAGCACGCCACCGGGCTGCAACGCAGCTGGATGGGGCGGGTCGCCGCCGCGCCGGACGCACCGCCGAAAGACCCCCGCCCGTTCGAGGAGATCGCCAACGAGTTCGCCGACCAGCATGTGATGCGGCCCGACGAAACCCTGGCCGGGCTGCTGCGGGCGTTCGAAGCCCAGAGCGCGGCATCGCTGCGACTGGTGGAAACCGCGGACCTCGACGCCGCGGTGCCCGTCCCGCGGGACATCCCCTGGTTTCCCAAGAACCAGGAGGCCTGGTCGGTGCGCTGGGTGATCCTGCATGTGATCAACGAGCTGGCGCGGCATGCCGGGCACGCCGACATCGTCCGCGAAACCATCGACGGGGCCACCATGTACGAGTTGATCGCCGCGGTGGAAAACTGGCCACCGCGGTCTTGGGTGAAGCCGTGGAGCCGGTGAGCGGGCCCACAGGGATTGGGACTTGACACCGCCGGTTTGGCAGACTGCTGGAATGAGCTCTACCAAACACCGAGAGCTGGCCAGGCTCGACCGGGTGCCCCTGCCGATCGAAGCGGCCCGGGTTGCCGTCACCGGCTGGCAGGTTACCCGCGCCGCCGCGCGCGTCGTCACCAAGCTGCCGGGCAAGGGCCCATGGCAGCAGAAAGTGATCAAGCAGCTCCCGCAGACCTTCGCCGACCTGGGCCCGACGTATGTGAAGTTCGGGCAGATCATCGCGTCCAGCCCAGGGGCGTTCGGCGAATCGCTGTCCCGCGAATTCCGCGGTCTGCTCGACCGGGTGCCACCCGCCGACACCAACGAAGTGCACCGGCTGTTCGTCGAGGAACTCGGCCGTGACCCGTCCGAGCTGTTCGCCAAGTGGGAGGAGACGCCGTTCGCGTCGGCGTCCATCGCCCAGGTCCACTACGCCACCCTGCACAGCGGCGAGGAGGTCGTCGTCAAGATCCAGCGCCCCGGCATCCGCCGCCGGGTCGCGGCAGACCTGCAGATCCTCAAGCGCTTCGCCCAGGCCGTCGAACTGGCCAAGCTGGGCCGTCGCCTCTCCGCCCAGGACGTGGTCGCCGACTTCTCGGACAATTTGGCCGAAGAGCTGAACTTCCGCCTCGAGGCGCAGTCGATGGAGGCCTGGGTCGCGCACCTGCACGCCTCGCCGTTGGGTCGCAACATCCGGGTTCCGGAGGTGTACTGGGACTTCACCAGTGATCGGGTGTTGACGATGGAGCGGGTGCAAGGCATCCGCATCGATGACGCCGCCGCCATCCGCAAGGCCGGTTTCGACGGCACCGAGCTGGTGAAGGCGTTGCTGTTCAGTCTCTTCGAGGGCGGCCTGCGCCACGGCCTGTTCCACGGCGACCTGCACGCGGGCAACCTCTACGTAGACGACGCCGGCCGCATCGTGTTCTTCGACTTCGGGATCATGGGCCGGATCGATCCGCGCACCCGCTGGCTGCTGCGCGAGCTGGTGTACGCGCTGCTGGTCAAGAAGGACCACGCCGCGGCCGGCAAGATCGTGGTGTTGATGGGCGCCGTCGGGACGATGAAGCCCGAGGCCGAGGCCGCCAAGGACCTGGAGCGCTTCGCCACGCCGCTGACCATGCAGACGCTGGGCGACATGTCGTATGCCGACATCGGCCGGCAGCTGTCCACACTGGCCGACGCCTACGACGTCAAGCTCCCCCGTGAGCTGGTGCTGATCGGCAAGCAGTTCCTCTACGTCGAGCGCTACATGAAGCTGCTGGCGCCGAAATGGCAGATGATGTCCGACCCGCAGCTGACGGGGTATTTCGCGAACTTCATGGTCGAGGTGAGCCGCGAGCACCAGACCGACATCGAGGTATAGGGGTCCGATGGTGCAGGTCCGCAGCGGCTATGCAACCTCGAGGGCCACCTCGGGCGATGTGAAGCTGTACTACGAGGACATGGGCGATATCGACCACCCGCCCGTGCTGCTCATCATGGGGCTGGGCGCCCAGCTGCTGCTCTGGCGGACCGGATTCTGCCAGAAGCTGGTCGACCAGGGCCACCGCGTCATCCGCTACGACAACCGGGACGTCGGTCTGTCCAGCAAGACCGAGCACCGCAGCTCGGGGCAGCCGCTGGCGACCCGGTTGGCCCGCTCCTGGCTCGGGCTGCCGAGCAAGGCGGCATACCGGCTGGAGGACATGGCCGACGACGCCGCGACGCTGCTGGAGCACCTGAACATCGACCACGCCCACGTCGTTGGGGCGTCGATGGGCGGCATGATCGCGCAGGTCTTCGCCGCCCGATTCCCCGAGCGGACGAAAAGCCTGGGAGTCATTTTTTCCAGCAACAATTCGCCGTTTCTGCCGCCGCCGGCCCCGCGCGCGCTCCTGGCGTTGCTCAAGAGCCCGCCGCCGGGCTCGCCGCGTGAGGTCATCATCGACAATGCGGTACGGATCGGCAACATCATCGGCAGCCCGCGCTATCGCATACGCGAAGAGCAGGCCCGCGCCGAAGCCGCCGAGGGGTACGACCGCAGCTACTACCCGCAGGGCGTCGCGCGGCACTTCGGCGCGGTCCTGGGCAGCGGCAGCCTGCGCCGCTACAACCGGCGGACCGTCGCCCCTACGGTGGTGATCCACGGTCGGGCCGATAAGCTGATGCGGCCCTTCGGCGGTCGCGCGGTCGCCAAAGCCATCGATGACGCCCGATTGGTGTTATTCGACGGAATGGGCCATGATCTGCCACAGCAGTTGTGGGATCAGGTGATCAGCGTGCTGACGAGCAACTTCGCCAAGGCGGGCTGAGCCCAACGCGCAGTCGGTGAATACTTTGCTGCAAAGGAGGTTGTCTCCCATGGCCGAGCTGAGACCCTATTACGAAGACTCGCAAGCGGCGTACGACATTTCGGACGATTTCTTCGGGCTGTTCCTCGACCCCACCTGGGTCTACACGTGCGCGTATTTCGAGCGCGACGACATGACCCTGGAAGAGGCGCAACTCGCCAAGCTGGACCTGGCGCTGGACAAGCTGAACCTGGAGCCCGGGATGACGGTGCTCGACGTGGGGTGCGGCTGGGGCGGCGCGCTGGTCCGCGCCGTGGAGAAGTACGACGTCAACGTCGTCGGAATCACGCTGTCCCGCAGCCACTGCCAGCGCAGCCAGGCCCGGCTGGCCGCCCTCGGAACGACGCGGCGCGCCGAGGCCCGGCTGCAGGGGTGGGAGGAGTTCGACGAGAAGGTCGACCGGATCGTCTCCTTCGAGGCGTTCGACGCCTTCCACAAAGAGCGGTATGGCGCCTTCTTCGAACGCTCCTACGACCTCCTCCCCGCCGACGGCCGGATGCTGTTGCACAGCCTGTTCACCTACGACCGGCGGTGGTTTCACGCACAGGGCATTGCGCTGACGATGAGCGACATCCGGTTTCTCAAATTCCTGCGGGAGTCGATCTTCCCGGGCGGGGAATGTCCTTCCGAGCCCGACATCGTCGACAACGCCAAGGCCGGGGGTTTCGCCGTCGAACAGATCCAGGTGCTGCAGCCGCATTACGCACGGACCCTGGACACGTGGGCGGCCAATTTGGAGAGCAACCGGGATCGCGCTATCGCAATCCAGTCCGAAGAGGTCTACGACAACTTCATGCACTACCTGACCGGATGCGCGGATCGCTTCCGCAGGGGGCTGATCAACGTGGCCCAGTTCACGCTCACCAAGTAGCGCGGGACGTCACCGCCAGGAGATGGAAAGCCTTCGGCCACTGCGGGTTTCACCTGACCGCCGCCAGTCTCCGCGGGCGCGTTGCGCCGGACCCCCGATTTCCGGGCATCGCGGGCCGTTATACACACGTCTAATTCACTTGGAAAAGCAATGGTTTTACGGGCACACCGTTATCAGCGCGGGCCGATGGAAAAGTCGAAGCCCACTTAAGCGCTCAAATGCGCAGGATTTGACCAGGGGCGTGTAGGGTCGCCGTGGATAGTCACCTACCGGTGCCTGCCCCTTTGGGAGGACGCATGTCTAATAGCCGGGCAGCTACTCGTACGCGGTCCAATTTGGATGATGTACAGGCGCATTACGACCTGTCCAACGAATTCTTTGCACTATTCGTAGACCCGACCCGCACCTACAGCTGCGCGTATTTTCCGCGCGAGGACATGACGCTGCACGAGGCGCAGGTCGCCAAGATCGACCTGACGCTCGACAAGCTGGAGTTGCGGCCGGGGATGACCCTGCTCGACATCGGCTGCGGCTGGGGTTCGATGATGAAACGCGCCGTCGAGAAGTACGACGTCAACGTTGTCGGGCTGACGCTGTCCAAGAACCAGCACGCCTACTGCCAGTGCGTGCTCGACGAGATCGACACCAACCGCTCGCGACGCGTGCTGCTGCGCGACTGGGCGGAGTTCGGCGAGACAGTGGACCGCATCGTCGTCATCGAAGCGCTGGAGCACTTCGGCTTCCACCGCTACAACGACTTCTTCAAGTTCGTCTACAACGCCATGCCCGCCGACGGCGTGATGCTGCTGCACTCGATCACCGGGGTGCACGTCAAGCAGGCCATCGAGCGCGGCATCCCGCTGACCATGGAGATGGCGAAGTTCATCAGGTTCATCGTGACCGAGATCTTCCCGGGCGGGCGGCTGCCGACGATCGAGACCGTCGCGGAGCACTCGACGAAGGTGGGGTTCAAAGTGACCCGCATCCAGTCTTTGCAGCCGGACTTCGCCAGGACCCTCGACTTCTGGGCCGAGGCCCTGGAAGCGCGGCGGGACGAGGCCATCGCGATCCAGTCCGAAGAAGTCTACGAGCGGTACATGAAGTATCTGACCGGATGCGCCAGGGCCTTCCGGACGGGCTACGTCGACTGCAACCAGTTCACGCTGGAAAAGTAAGGTTCGCGCCGACCGGTGTGTTTCGGGGGCACGCGGCCCAGTGGGTATGGTTGCAACGAACATCACCCAGGAGAACGAAACCACCATGGCTGAGCAACCGAGTAGCCCTACCAAGACGCGGACGCGCTTCGAAGACATTCAGGCGCACTATGACGTCTCGGACGATTTCTTCGCTCTGTTCCAGGACCCGACCCGCACCTACAGCTGCGCGTACTTCGAGCCGCCGGATCTCACGCTCGAGGAGGCGCAGTACGCCAAGATCGACCTCAACCTGGACAAGCTGGACCTCAAGCCGGGCATGACGCTGCTGGACATCGGCTGCGGTTGGGGCACCACCATGAGGCGCGCCGTCGAGCGGTACGACGTCAACGTCATCGGCCTGACCCTGTCCAAGAACCAGCACGCCCGCTCCGAGCAGGTGCTCGGCCAGCTCGACACCAGCCGTTCGCGTCAGGTGCGGCTGCACGGCTGGGAGGATTTCAACGAGCCGGTCGACCGGATCGTGTCGATCGAGGCGTTCGAGCACTTCGGCCACGAAAACTACGACGACTTCTTTAAGCGGTGCTTCGACATCATGCCCGAGGACGGTCGGATGACCGTCCAGAGCAGCGTCAGCTACCACCCCTTCGAGATGGCGGCCCGCGGTAAGAAGCTGAGCTTCGAGACGGCGCGCTTCATCAAGTTCATCATCACCGAGATCTTTCCCGGGGGCCGGCTGCCGTCGACCGAGATGATGGTCGAGCACGGCAAGAAAGCGGGCTTCGTGGTGCCCGAACCGCTTTCGCTGCGTCCGCACTACATCAAGACGCTGCGCATCTGGGGCGACACGCTCGAGTCCAACAAGGAGAAGGCCATCGAGGTCACCTCCGAAGAGGTCTACAACCGCTACATGAAGTACCTCCGCGGCTGCGAACACTACTTCACCGACGAGATGCTGGACTGCAGCCTGGTGACCTACCTCAAGCCCGGTGCCGCCGCCTAGGTTGTCGCATCGGGGCTGCGCCGTTCGTCAAACAGGTAGAGAGTGAAGCACAAGGCTTCGCTCGCTATCGGAGGTGACGAACATGCAGTACTTCGCGCTGTTGATCAACCGGGAGCGTGACCGCACGCCCGACGAGGGGGCGGCCGAGATGGCTGCCTACCAGGCCTTCCACGCCAAGGCAGCCTTAGCGATCCGCGGTGGTGACGCCTTATTGCCGGCGGCGACCGCGGTGCGCATTACCGGCGGTCCGGATGCGCCCGTCATCACCGACGGCCCGTACGCCGAAGGCGCCGAAGTGGCGGGCGGCTACTACGTTTTCGAAGCCGAAAACCTGGACGAAGCGATCGCTTTGGCTCGGGACGTGCCGGCCGCCAGATATGGCGCCGTGGAGATCTGGCCGATGGCAGGCCCGGGTCTGCAGCCCCAGCCGCTGGAAGGCACCACCTGGATCGCACTGCTGCTAGAGCCGCCCGACCGGCCGGTTCCGCCCGGCACGCCGGAGTGGGACGCGATGGTGGTTCAGCACCAGGAGTTCGGGGCTGCGGCGGGCCAGCACATCAAGGGCGGTGCCGGCCTGCATCCACCGTCAACGGCGACCACTGTGCGGGTGTGCGACGGCGAGGTCCTCATCACAGACGGGCCCTACGCGGAAGGCGCCGAGGTCGCCAACGGCTTTTATGTGCTCAGCGCCGCCGACCTCGACGAGGCAGTCAAAGTCGCGTCGATGATCCCAGCCTCCGCCGTGGAAGTACGGCAAAGGGCGGGCGTCTCGGGACTATAGCTGCGCCAATGACCAACCTGGACGGCGTCTTCCGTCGCGAATGGGGACCCGCCGTCGCCGCACTCGCGCGGTGGTCCGGCGACCTCACCGTCGCCGAGGACGCCGTCCAGGAAGCCTGCGCCGAGGCACTGCGCGCCTGGCCCCGCGACGGCATACCCGACCACCCCGGCGGGTGGCTGGTGACCGTCGCCCGCAACCGCGCCCGGGACCGGCTACGTCGGGAATCCGTGCGCTCGGGAAAGGAATTGGCGGCTGTGCTAGACGACATCCGGGCACGCACCGATCACACCGACCCGCATCCGGTTCGCGACGACGAGCTGCGGATGATGTTCACCTGCGCGCATCCGGCGCTCGACCGGCAGTCGCAGCTGGCGCTCACGCTGCGGCTGGTGTCGGGGTTGACGGTCCCCGAAATCGCTCGGGCGCTGCTGCAGAGCGAGGCGGCCGTCGGCCAGCGAATCACCCGCGCCAAGAACAAGGTTCGGCACGCCAACATCCCGCTGCGGGTGCCGCCCGCCGAGTTGCTCCCCGAGCGCACACCACACGTGCTCGGCTGCATCTACTCGGTGTTCACCGAGGGGTATTGGTCAACGGCGGGCCCCTCGGCGATCCGTGACGAACTGTGCGACGAAGGGGTCCGGCTGGCCGGCGAACTGTGCGCGCTGATGCCCGGCGAGCCGGAGGCGCACGCCCTGGCCGCCCTGATGCTGCTGCATGATTCGCGGCGAGCGACACGGGTGGACGACGCCGGGATGCTGGTGCCACTCGAGGATCAGGACCGCGGCCGCTGGGACCGCGGCCGCGTCGCCCGCGGGCTCGACCGGTTGCGGCAGGCCCGGGGATCGACGGGCCCGTATCTGCCGCAGGCGGTGATCGCCGCGCTGCACGCGACCGCGCCGTCCTGGGAGCAGACGGACTGGCCGGCGATCTGCGCGGCCTATGACCGGCTGGTGCGGCTGACCGACTCGCCGGTCGTGCGCGCCAACCGCGCGCTGGCCGTCGGTTTGCGCGACGGCCCCGACGCGGGCCTGGCCGCCCTGGACAAGGTGGCGCACGATCCCCGGCTCGGCCGCTCCAATCTCGTCGCGACGGTGCGCGCCGACCTGTTGCGGCGCGCGGGCAGGCTGGGCGAAGCCGTCACCTGGTACCGAGTCGCTTTGGAGTCCAACGGATCCGAGCCGGGCCGCGAATTCCTGCGGCGGCGCATCGCCGAGTGCGGCGGAGGACTCAGGCCTCCGCGAAGTTGCGGGTGACCGACGGGTCCACCGGAATGCCCGGGCCCGTCGTCGTCGACACGGTGATCTTCTTCAGGTACCGGCCCTTGGATGCCGACGGCTTGAGCCGCAGCACCTCGTCGAGCGCGGCGCCGTAGTTCTCGGCCAGGGCCTGCTCGTCGAAAGACGCCTTGCCGATGACGAAGTGCAGATTGGCCTGCTTGTCGATGCGGAAGTTGATCTTGCCGCCCTTGATGTCGGCCACCGCCTTGGCGACATCGGGGGTGACGGTGCCGGTCTTCGGGTTGGGCATCAGGCCGCGCGGACCCAGCACCCGCGCGATGCGGCCGACCTTGGCCATCTGATCCGGGGTCGCGATCGCGGCGTCGAATTCCAGCCAGCCACCCTGGATCTTCTCGATCAGGTCGTCGCTGCCGACAATATCGGCGCCGGCGGCCTGCGCCTGTTCGGCTTTGTCGCCGACCGCGAACACCGCGACCCGGGCGGTCTTACCGGTGCCGTGTGGCAGGTTGACCGTGCCGCGGACCATCTGGTCGGCCTTGCGCGGGTCCACGCCGAGCCGGATCGCCACCTCGACGGTCGCGTCCTGCTTGGCCGACGACGTTTCCTTGGCGAGCTTGGCCGCCTCCAGCGGGGTGTAGAGGTTGTCACGGTCCACCTTCTCGGCGGCGGCGCGGTATGCCTTGCTATTCTTGCTCATTGATTCATCCAATCTGGTGTTGGGTCGTGGTTGGCGGGCCGAAGCTGGCCCTCCCACGAATGCGGGATCCCTATTCGACGGTGATGCCCATGGACCGTGCGGTGCCGGCGATGATCTTGGCGGCGGCGTCGATGTCGTTGGCGTTGAGATCGGTCTTCTTGGTCTCGGCGATCTCGCGGACCTGGTCCCAGCTGACCTTGGCGACCTTGGTCTTGTGCGGCTCCGCCGACCCCTTGCCGACGCCGGCGGCCTTGAGCAGCAGCTTGGCGGCGGGCGGGGTCTTGAGCGCGAACGTGAAGCTGCGGTCCTCGTAGACGGTGATCTCCACGGGGATGACCTGGCCGCGCTGGTTCTCGGTGGCGGCGTTGTAGGCCTTGCAGAACTCCATGATGTTGACGCCGTGCTGGCCGAGCGCCGGCCCGACCGGCGGGGCGGGGTTGGCCTGCCCGGCCTGGATCTGCAGCTTGATCAGCCCAACGACTTTCTTCTTCGGGGCCATGAGATGTTGGTGTTCCTTCCTGGTTTATCCGGCCGGGGAGTGTCTGCCGGTTAGATCTTCGAGACTTGGCTGAAGGTCAATTCGACCGGCGTTTCGCGGCCGAAGATCGACACCAGCACCTTGAGCTTTTGCTGTTCGGCGTTGACCTCGTTGATGGTGGCCGGCAGCGTGGCAAACGGTCCGTCCATGACCGTCACCGATTCGCCGACCTCGTAGTCGACCTCCACCGTCGGCCGTTCCAGGCCGCCCGTTTCGGCGGCGGCGGTGCTGGCCGCGCCCTTGGCGGCCTTCTTCGCGGTTCCGCGCGGCAGCAGAAACTTGACCACGTCGTCGAGGGTGAGGGCCGACGGGCGCGAGGTCGCGCCGACGAACCCGGTGACTCCCGGGGTGTTGCGCACCGCGGACCAGGAGTCGTCGGTCAGATCCATGCGCACCAGGATGTAGCCGGGCAGCACCTTGCGGTTCACCTGCTTGCGCTGGCCGTTCTTGATCTCGGTGACCTCTTCGGTGGGCACCTCCACCTGGAAGATGTAATCGCCGACGTCGAGGTTCTGCACGCGGGTCTCGAGGTTGGCTTTCACCTTGTTCTCGTATCCCGCGTAGGAGTGGATGACGTACCAGTTGCCGGGCTTGCTGCGCAGTTCCGCCTTGAGCGCGGCGGCCGGGTCGACCTCTTCGGGCTCCTCGTGCGCCTCGGCGCCGAGGGCCTCGACGTCGGTGTCGGGCGCCACCGGAGCCTCGGCGACCTCTTGCACGTCGACCGCTTCACCTGCGGGCGTGTCGCCGTCGAAGGTAGTCACGGTGTTGTAGTCCTCTCTATCACTGTGAAGAAAGCTCAGCCGAATACCAGCAGCACGAGCTTGGTCAGGCCGAAATCTGCGAGGCCGACCAGCGCCACCATGAAGGCCAGGAACGCCAGCACCACTGAGGTGTAGGTGAGCATCTGCTTGCGGTTCGGCCAGATCACCTTCCGCATCTCGGAAACGACCTGCTTGAGGTAGTTGTAGACGAACACCAACGGGTTTGCCGAACGGTCCGAAGGTTTCCGCGGTTTCTTGGCCTTCCGGGCCTTGCCGCCCTTTTTGGTCTTGTCGGCCTTGGCGGCCTCAACCTCGTCCGACGACGCCACGTCGACGTCGTCGTCGGCCTCGGCCGCGCGCTGCCGGGACCGCTTGCCCGTGGGGCGTTGCGGCCGCCTCGCGATTTCTGTCGCCACGGCCGTCCGGCCGCCGCTCGCGCGGCTGTCCTCCACGTCGTCGCCGTCGCGTGCGGCGCCGTTGGCAGCGTTGCCCTCGTCGCTCACCGCATGCTCCTTTGTTTGCTAGTGTCCCGCCGGCCGTGCCACTGTGGTGCGGCACACCATCCAGTGTCCACCATGGCACGATACCGACAGTCCGTCTCCTCCTCAGGCCGTTCCGGCCTGCATCGTCGTCGGACGTTCGTCGTCAGCAGGGGCGACAGGACTTGAACCTGCAACCTGCGGTTTTGGAGACCGCTGCTCTGCCAGTTGAGCTACGCCCCTTCGCGGTTGGCAGGCCAACCTGCGCTTACCTACCGGGGCTTACATGACACGCGCGCTCCCCGATTGTTCGAATCCCGGAAAGCGCGCTGATGGCAGGGAAAACCCCGAGGTCCGAGTGTACTCGATTCCCCTTAAACGCAGGAAATCCGATACCACTTACGCCGTTCTGACGACCTGCCCGGATTCCTTGTCCCATCTGAGCTGGATGGAGTCGTCCCCGTGATGGCCCATTAGGGTGGTGTAGGCCTCCAGCACGAGCTCCCCGTCGTCATTGACGCAGGTGTTCTTGGTGACGACGATGTCGGCGCCGAAACGCTCGTTCACCGATTGGATGTCCATTCGGGCCCACAACTTGTCGCCGGCAAGGATGGGCTTGTAGAACAAAAACTGCTGGTCGACCTGGACGATCTGCAAAGTCTCCAGGCCGATGTCGACATGCCGAAAGAAGTCCAGCTGGACAAGTTTTCCCAAGATTGACGCAAAAGTCAGCGGCGCAACGATGTTGTCATAGCCGAGCTCAGCGGCGGCGTCTTCCTCGAAGTAGGCCTCGTGATCGCACTTGATCGATTGCGCAAACTGGCGGAGTTGCTCGCGACCCACCACGAAGTGATCCCGGTACCGCCAAATCATCCCGCGGATATCGGTCTTGAGCGCCATAAACCACGCCGCCCTATGCCAGTTTCGCGGACGCGGTGGCTCTGCCAAAGATCTTCTTGCCGCCGGTGGTGGCCGTGAGCGCGATGGTCACCGACTTGGTGTCCGGGTCGACCGATTTCACCCGGCCGCTGAAGACCAGCTCGGCGCCCTTGCCGTCGTTGGGTACCGGTACCACGGCGGTGAACCGCACGTTGTACTCGGTGACCGCACCGGGGTCACCGACCCAAGAGGTGACGTAGCCGCCGCCGATGCCCATGGTCAACATGCCGTGCGCGATGGCGGTGTCGAGCCCGACGACCTTGGCGATCTCGTCGTCCCAGTGGATGGGGTTGAGGTCACCGGAGACGCCCGCGTAATTCACCAGATCCTGTCGGGTCAGCGGGTAGGTCTTCTCGGGAAGCTGGTCACCCACCTTCACCGTGCTGAACTCACGCAGTGGCATCAGAAAATCCCTCTCCGTTCTCGCCCGCACGGCCCGCCAGGGTCGTGTAGGTCTCCTGCACGACATCGCCGGCTTCGTTGGTGATGATGTTCTTGGTAACGATGATCTGGGTCCCATGCGACACACGCACCGAATCCACGTACACGTCGCAGTAAAGCCGATCACCCGCCGCGAGCGGCTCGAAAAACCTCAGCACCTGGTCGACCTGGACGATCTGTGCGTCCTCGACCGCGATGTTCGCGTGCTTGAAAAACGACGTCTGCGCCTGATATCCGAACACACACATGAACGTCAACGGAGTCAGCAGCCCGCCGTGGCCGAGCTCGGCCGCCGCCTTCTCCTCGAAGAACGCGGCGTCGTCGTTTTGCACGGCGACCGCGTACTCGCGGATCTTCTCGCGCTCCACCTCGTAATAGTCGGGATAGCGATAGTGCATCCCGACGATGTTCGTGGTTAACGGCACGGCTCTAGAATCTACCTAGTCGAACTGAATACACGCTTGCGGGTCACCGCTAGCGTGTCTCCCGATGTGCCTGGTGCTTGCCGCAGTTCGGGCAGAACTTCTTCAGCTCCAGCCGGTCCGGGTCGTTCCGCCGGTTCTTCTTGGTGATGTAGTTGCGGTGTTTACACACCTCGCACGCCAAGGTGATCTTCGGCCGCACGTCGGTACTGGAAGCCATGTCCGTTCTCTCTCAAATCCGTAGCAAGTTTGCGTTGTTGTGTTGTAGCGATGGCCGGACTCGAACCGGCGACCTAACGATTATGAGTCGTTCGCTCTAACCGACTGAGCTACATCGCCTCTGGCCCACCCTGCTTAGGGTCGGGGTCGCGCCTGCTCGGCGTCCGCCGAGCCCCCTAACGGAATCGAACCGTTGACCTTTTCCTTACCATGGAAACGCTCTACCGACTGAGCTAAGGGGGCCGTTCACCCGAATCGACAGTGCCGCGGGCCTAAAAGAGGGTACAGCGTGGCTGGCAGCGGCACCAAACCACGAGCGTTGACGACCAGGGCCTGCGGTGGTCACCGAAAAGTGCCGGGTCCTTCCGGTGATCGGCGAAAAGTGCGCGGAGATCACCCGCTATCGCCGCTGCGAGGAACTTGCCACGCGCTGAGGTCGCTGAACTCGTCGTACTCGTCCTCCTTCTCGGTGGTTTCACCGAGGAGGGT
This sequence comes from uncultured Actinomycetota bacterium, assembly GCA_963800315.1. GTDB lineage: Bacteria > Actinomycetota > Actinomycetes > Mycobacteriales > Mycobacteriaceae > Mycobacterium. The sequence goes on along the minus strand of CAWDAS010000009.1, from coordinate 447,296 downwards.
GCGCAACGCGAGATGGACGGCTTCGCGCGCATCCGCCAGATGGAACCGGCGTATCGCCTCTTCGACGAGGTCGGTGTCGACCTCGATCTCGAGCCTCTTCCTCATGCGCCAACAATACCCACTGGACACAAGGGCAATCGCTGGTTCCCGGCCGTTATCCGGCTGAGTCAGCGGCAGCGCGGCGGCGCGGTCGTTGCAGCGTCGCTGACGGACCGCGCGCGGCCACGTCCTAGTCTGGTCACGTGCCAGAAGACCGGCTGTACTTCCGCCAATTGCTCTCCGGTCGCGACTTCGCTGCCGGCGACATGATCGCGACGCAGATGCGCAACTTCGCCTACCTGATCGGCGACCGTGAGACCGGCGACTGCGTGGTCGTCGACCCCGCGTACGCCGCCGGCGACCTACTCGACGCCCTTCAGGCCGATGGCATGCACCTGTCCGGGGTGCTCGTGACTCACCATCATCCCGACCACGTGGGCGGATCGATGATGGGCTTTTCGCTGCAGGGGCTGGCCGAGCTGCTGGACAGGGCACCCGTCCCGGTGCACGTCAATACCCATGAGGCGCTGTGGGTGTCGCGAGTTACCGGGATCAGCCTCAGCGACCTCACCGCCCATGAGAACCACGACAAGGTCAACGTGGGCGCCATCGACATCGAGCTGCTGCACACGCCCGGTCACACACCCGGCAGCCAGTGCTTTCTGCTCGACGGCCGCCTCGTCGCCGGAGACACGCTGTTCCTCGAGGGGTGCGGGCGCACCGATTTCCCCGGTGGCGACTCCGACGAGATGTACCGCAGCCTGCAGCAGCTCGCGACGCTTCCCGGTGACCCGACGGTGTTTCCCGGGCACTGGTACTCGACGGAGCCCAGCGCTGCCCTCTCGGAGGTCAAGCGTTCCAACTACGTGTATCGCGCCGCGGATCTTGGCCAGTGGCGAATGCTGATGGGCGGCTGAGGGGCGAAGCGATCCCCCAACCATGACGATCCCGCGGCCGATCGGCACTGTGATATAAGCGGAGGATGGATTCGATGGGGTGGATCCAGGACAGCTGGCACGGGGTCACGCAGGTTGGGTCCAGCACCTGGATAGCGTGGGCGGCGTGGGCGGCGATCGCGCTCGCGATCATCACGCTGGTCTTCACGAACCACCAGATCACCCGCAACCGTCGATTGGCCGCGGAGCAAACCCGGCCGCACGTCGGGATGCTCATGGAGCCGCATCCCGCCGACTGGCACGTGATCGAGCTCGTGGTGCGCAATTTCGGGCAGACCGCGGCCTACGACATCCGGTTCTCATTTCTGAATCCGCCGACGGTCGCCGAATACGAAAACGCCACTGACGGCTACGCCGACGTGGTCGAACTGCGGCTGCCCCGAGAGTTGCCGGTGCTGGCACCGGGGCAGGAATGGCGCATGGTGTGGGATTCGGCGCTCGACCGCGCCGAAATCGGCAGCGGCATCGAATCGCGCTTCACCGGGACCGTGAGCTACTACGACCGGCCCGAACAGCCGCGCGGTTGGCGGTTCTGGCAGCGCGAGCGGTCGCCGCTGCAGACGCAGGTGGTGCTGGATTGGGATGCCCTGCCGCCGGTCCAGCGCATCGAGCTGATGACGACGCATGACCTGGCGAAGCGGGAAAAACAGAAGCTCGAGCTGCTGCGCAGCCTGCTGACCTACTTCCACTATGCGAGCAAGGAAACCCGTCCCGAGGTGTTCCGCGGCGAGATCGAACGGATCAACGACGCGGTGCGCGAAACTCAGGACAGATGGCGCACCCGCCAGCTCGACGAGCCCACCGATGTCAGCCTGCGCTGGGGTGACGCCGAAAACGAGCTGGGCAAACACCACAGCCAGCCCGCGTGACGGCCAGCGAACGTCACACCGCCCCGGGGCCGCCGGGCATCGATCTGATTCAATCGACTCCGCTGTCGGTATCAAAGGAGCAACCCATGAGCGGCCCGGTCCACTACAGCCACCAGGATTCCATCGCGGTCATCAGGATGGACGACGGCAAGGTCAACGCCCTGGGCCCGACGATGCAGCAGGCCTTGGGCGAGGCGATCGACCAGGCCGACCGTGACAACGCCGGCGCACTGGTGATCTCGGGAAACGACCGGGTGTTCAGCGGCGGGTTCGACCTGAAGATCCTGACCTCCGGCCAGGTGCAGCCCGCGATCGACATGCTCAGGGGCGGGTTCGAGCTGGCCTACCGACTCCTCTCGTACCCCAAGCCGGTGGTGATGGCCTGCACCGGCCACGCCGTCGCCATGGGCGCGTTCCTGCTGTCGTCCGGCGACCATCGGGTGGCCGCCCACGCATACAACATTCAGGCCAACGAAGTCGCGATCGGCATGGTCATCCCCTACGCCGCGCTGGAGATCATGAAGCTGCGCCTGACCCGGTCGGCCTATCAGCAAGCCGTCGGCCTGGCCAAGACGTTCTTCGGTGAAACCGCCCTCGCCGCCGGCTTTGTCGATGAGATCGTGTTGCCCGAGATGGTGCTTTCCCGCGCCGAGGAGGCCGCGCGGGAGTTCGCCGGTCTGCACCAACACGCCCACGCCGCGACCAAATTGCGCGCCCGGGCCGACGCGCTGGCGGCCATCCGCGCCGGCATCGACGGCATCGAAGCCGAGTTCGGGCTGTAAGCGCCAGGCGAACGCGGCGGCCGGTACTGCCCGGCCACCGCGTTCGTTTCGCCTCCTCCGCGGCAAGTCTGACACGGGTGCGAGGTGCCGTCACTTCACCCTGCGGCCGCCTTCAGCCTTCCGCCGAAACCCATTGATACGGCAAGAATTTGCCGTCGAAGGTCACCACGACCCGATCACCCGACGGGTGCGGTTTCTTCTGCACGTCGACGCTGAAGTTGATCGCGCTCATGATGCCGTCGCCGAACCGTTCGTGGATCAGCTCCTTGATCGCGCCGCCGTACACCTGAAGGGCCTCGTAGAAGCGGTAGATCGTCGGGTCGGTCGGCACTGGGGTGGGCAGCCCGCCGCGCATGGGTGGCGCCGCCAGCACGGACACCACCGACTCGTCGAGCTCGAGCATCCGCACGAGGACTCCGGCGAGCTCAGCGGGAATCGGGTGCTGGCCGAGCAACGCCGACGTGGTCCATACCACCGGCCTGCCGATGGCGTCGGCCAGTTGCTGCCACGACAGCCCCAGCCGTTGGCGGGCGACGACGATCCGTTCGGTGATCTCATTTCGGTTCATGGCCCAAGCATGCACACCGGATTCTCGCCGGCTTCCGGGCGGTGACCAGGCGGGTGGAAAACCAGCGGCCGCCGGGCGGCGCGGTGGCGTGCGCGCTGATGCCTATCACCTGCCCGGGTGCCGAGACGGCAGCCTACGACTCGACAAGGCGCCGAAGATTTTTCAGGCTCTCATCGAGCGAGCGGCCCACCCAAAACGTCGCCACCCGGTCGGCGACCAGGCCGAGCAGCCCGCCTTCCGAATAGTAGGCAAGCCGGAAGCTGACGGCGGTTCGACCCGGCCCCGCGGCGCGCAACCGGAACCGGCCGCGCTGGGTCACGCCGGTGATGCTGATCCAGGCAAGATCGCGCGCCCTGTCGAATTCCACGACTTCGACGACCCCGCCCACCGGGATCGAGCCGATCTTCCACAACACCGTGTAGCGGGCACCGACCCGGGCCGGGCCTTCCGTCAGCGTTTCCCAGCGCTCCAGGTGCGGCAGGAAGGAGGGGTAGCGGTCCGGGTCGCTGAGCACCGCCCACACGGTGTCGCTGTCCGCGTTGACGCTGATCCGGCGTTCGACGCGCATCAGCCGATCACCGGTAGTCGACGCTGCGCGGCAAGCCGATCGACACCGGCCTGCAGGCTGGCCACCACTTCGTCGTACACCGTCTGGTCAAGCACATCCGAGTCGAGCGCCTTGATCGGTTCCTGCACCTCGATGACGATCTTGGCGGGCAGCGGGAGATGGCCCAGCAGGTCACCGACGTTCAGCCCCCAGGGCAGCGCGAGCGAGATGGGCACACTCTTGAGCCGCAGCACCCGGTCGAGCAGCAGAAGTCTGGCCAGCCACTGTGCGCGCCCGAGGAACAAGGCCGTCTCCTGGCCGCCGACGCTGGCCACCGGCACGATGGGCACGCCGGTCTGGCGGGCGAGCCGCACGAAGCCTTTCCGGCCGCCGAAGTCGACAACGTGGCGCTGCCACGACGGACGGAACACCTCGTAGTCTCCGCCGGGATACACCAGCACGGCGGCACCGTTTTCCAGTGCGAGGCGGGCATTTTCGGGGCTGGCCGCCACGGTGCCGAACTTGCGCAGCCAGCGCAGCGGTGGATACAGGGTGACCAGGTTGTGCGCCAGCTGGAAGAAGGGGCGTTCCACGCCGAAGTACGAGCAGAACGCCAGCGTGAACACGAACGTGTCGGGCGGTACGTTGCCGCCGCTGTGGTTGCCGACCAGCAGCACCGGTCCTTCCGGGGGGATGCGGTCGAGCCTGCGGACGTCGGCCCGGAAATACAGCGACGCCACCAGCCAGGTGCCGGGCAGCCGCTCGCGGATGAAGTCCGGGTCGCGCTGGTCCAGGTCGGCTTTGGGCACCCGGTCAACGATCTGCTTGCTTACCCATCCGATGGCATCCGCGACGCCGACCATGGTCCAAGCGTGGCACAGGAATTGGCGAGCGGTGCCAGAATTGACCTCACCAGCACCCGTGGTGGACGACCTCGGCGAAGGGGCGCCGGTTCGGCTTGCGGATCGGGGCGAGCGGACGATCGGCCGGATATCCGATACCGAGCAGGAAGGCCACCAGGTAGTCGTGGGGGACGCCCAGAATGGCACGGGCCTTCCCCTGATCCCCCACCGAGGAGTGACCGGTACCGATCCCTAAGTCGGTGGCCGCGATCATCATCGCCATCGTGGCCTGGCCGACGTCGTACTGATCCGTGATCCGTCTGCGATCGTCCGGCGGCACCGGCACCACCAAGGCGATCGCGGCGGCCGCCGCGGCGATGTGACCTGCTCCCCGCCAGACCGTGGACAGCTCCTGCAGCTGGGCCCGGTCGGTGACGATGACGAAGTCCCACGGCTGGCGGTTTTTCGCCGACGGCGCCCGCCAGCCGGCCTCGGCGATGCGGTTCAGGTCCGCATCGGCAACTGACCGCGGCTGGTATTGCCGTACGTTGCGCCGAGCACAGATCGCCTCCCACGCTTCCATCTCGCCCCTTTCTCCCGCGCTTAAGCGCCGTGGCGGTCGATCGCCTGCTCGAGCGCCGTGATCACGTCGCGTAGCTCGTCGACCATCCAGCTGCGGCTGCGCTGACCGAATACCTCGAGCAGCGACCGGTAGTACCACAGGTGCAGCAGGGGATCCTGCACGCTGAAGCGCTGCCACACCGCGCTCCCGTGTCCGCGGAGGTCACGCAGGATGGCGCGCGCATTGTCCAGCTTATCGGCCAGCGAGACCAGCACGGCATCGTCCGACGCGTCCCTCAGGTGGCGGATGTAGCTTTCCTTGCGCTCGCGCCAGGGCGGCTTCGGAGTCTGCAAGGTGTCGCTGCATTCGGCGACGATCGCCGCCACATCGGCGCCGAATTTCTCGCCGATCTCGGCCAGCGTCCGTTCCCCACCCTGGTCCTCGGCCGCATCGTGCAACAGCGCGGCGATGGCCTGTGTCTCGGTGCCGTCGGATTCGATCACCAGCCCGGCCACCGACAGCAGGTGGCCGAGGTAGGGGACCTCGCTGGCTTTGCGTGTCTGCAGCGCGTGCTTACCCGCCGCGTATCCCAGGGCATCGACGAACTTGGGCGAAAGGCGCGGGGACGCAGTCTCGTCGGCCATGCCGCCTCCTGGTGTCGGTGTCGGGGTCTATCGTGGCACCGAAATGGCGCTTCATCTCCATCGTGCCGAGCGCACCGATCTTCTTGCCGACGGTCTCGGCGCCCTGCTGGCCAACCCGCTGCCCGACCCGTTCGCCGCGGAACTGGTGCTGGTGCCGGCGCGCGGAGTGGAACGCTGGCTGAGTCAGCGGTTGTCGCATGTGCTCGGCGCGCGGGGCGGCGACGGGGTGTGCGCCGGGGTGGCGTTCCGCAGTCCTGGCTCCTTGATCTCTGAAATTTTTGCGATCACCGGTACGGCCGACGACGATCCGTGGTCACCGGATGCCATGGCCTGGCCGCTGCTGGACGTGATCGACCGCAGCCTCGACGAGCCTTGGTGCCGAACCCTGGCAACGCATTTGGGTCACTTCGCGCCGACCGAAATGGAGGCCGAACTTCGCCGCGGCCGCCGCTACTCGGTGGCGCGCCGGCTGGCCGGGTTGTTCGCCTCCTATGCCAGGCAGCGTCCGCAGCTGCTGATCGACTGGCTCGCGGGCCGCCCGGGTGACCTCGACACCGACCTGGCTTGGCAGCCGCAACTGTGGCGGGCGCTGGTGGCCACCGTCCCCGCCGATCCCCCGCACATCCGGCACGAGAGAACCTGCGCCCGGCTGCGCGCGGGCCCGACCGACCTGCCGGCCCGGCTGTCGCTGTTCGGCCATACCCGCCTGGCGTGCACCGAGGTGGAGCTCCTCGCCGCGCTCTCCGCCCACCACGACCTGCACCTGTGGCTGCCGCATCCCAGTGACCCGCTGTGGCGGGAGCTCGTCGGCACCCACGGCCCGGTCCCACGACGCGAGGACAGCAGCCGGCACGCCGCCCACCACCCCCTGCTGGAAACCCTCGGCCGCGACCTGCGCGAGCTGCAACGGTCGCTGCCGACCGAGCCCGCGACCGACGAATACCTCCGCCGCACAACCACATCGGACACGTTGTTGGGCTGGCTGCAATCCGACATCGCCGCCAACGCGGTCCGGCCGCAGGGCCGCACGCCGGCCGCCGGGGACCGCACGGTACAGGTGCACAGCTGCCACGGCCCGGCGCGACAGATCGACGTGCTGCGTGAGGTGCTGCTCGGCCTGCTCGAGGATGACCCGACGCTGCAGCCGCGCGACATCGTGGTGCTGTGTCCCGACATCGAGACCTATGCGCCGTTGATCATCGCCGGGTTCGGTCTGGGCGAACTGGCCGGGGACAGCCACCCGGCGCACCGGCTGCGGGTCCGTCTGGCCGACCGCTCGCTCACGCAGACGAATCCGCTGCTCGGCGTGGCCACCGCGCTGCTCGGCGTCGGCGGAACCCGCGCCACCGCCACGCAGGTGTTGAACCTCGCCCAGGCGCCGCCGGTGCGGGCCCGCTTCGGGTTCACCGACGACGACCTCGACGCGATCACCGTCTGGGTGCGCGAAGCAGGCATCCGGTGGGGCTTCGACCAGCGACACCGCCGGCCCTACGGGCTGGACCACATCGTCCACAACACCTGGCGTTTCGGGCTGGACCGCATCCTGGCCGGTGTCGCGATGTCCGATGACTCGCGGGCCTGGCTGGACACGGCGTTGCCGCTCGACGACGTCGGCAGCAACAAGGTGGAGCTGGCCGGGCGGCTGGCCGAATACGTCGCCCGGCTGCAGGCCGTGGTCGACTCGCTCGACGGTCCCCGACCGCTGACCGAGTGGATCGACGCGATGACCAGCGGTGTCGCCGCACTGACCCGGGTCGGCGCCGGCGACGCCTGGCAGCGCGAGCAGCTGCGCCGGGAGTTTGCAAAGGTGTCGGAGCAAGCCGGTTCTCACGTCGCGACGATCTTGCGGCTACCCGACGCGCGCGCGCTGCTGGCCGAGCATCTGGTCGGACGCCCGACTCGGGCGAACTTCCGCACCGGCACGTTGACGGTCTGCACGATGGTGCCGATGCGCTCGGTCCCGCACCGGGTGGTGTGCCTGGTCGGCCTCGACGACGGCGTCTTCCCTCGGCTGAACCGGGCCGATGGCGACGACGCCCTGGCGCGGGTTCCGATGACCGGGGAACGCGACATCCGTTCGGAAGACCGGCAATTGCTGCTCGACGCGATCTGCGCGGCCACCGAGACGCTGGTGATCACCTACACCGGCGCCGACGAGCACACCGGACACCCCCGTCCCCCGGCGGTGCCGCTGGTGGAGCTGCTCGACGCGCTGGACACGACGACGGGGACGCCGGTACGCGAGCGCATCGTCGTGCACCACCCGTTGCAGCCCTTCGATATTCGCAACGTTGCCCCCGGCGAGCTGGTACCGGGCCAACCGTTCACCTTCGACCCGGCCGCGCTGGTGGCCGCCGAGGCCGCCGCCGGCGACCGGCACGCCACACCCCCGTTCTTCGCCGACCCGCTCCCCGAGCCGCCGCACGGCGATGTCGCGCTGGCCGATCTGCTCACCTTCTTCAGGGATCCGGTCAAGGGCTTCTTCCGCGCGCTGGACTACGTACTGCCCTGGGAAGTCGAGGACCTCAAAGACGAAATCCCGGTCGAGATCGACAATCTCGAGGAGTGGACGGTCGGCGATCGCATGCTGCGCGACATGCTGGGCGGGATGCATCCGGACACCGCCGCCAACGCCGAATGGCGTCGGGGAACGCTGCCGCCCGGCCAGCTCGGCATGCGCAAGGCCATCCAGATCCGCGATCAGGCGGCCGAGCTGGCACGCGCGGCGTTACAGCACCGCAAGGCCGAGACGGACGCGTACGACATCGACATCGACCTCGGCGACGCGCGACGCCTCACCGGCACCGTGTCACCGGTTTTCGGGCAGCGCATGGTGTCGGTCACCTATTCCAAGCTGGGCGGCAAACATCTGATGGAATCCTGGATCCCACTGCTCGCGTTGGGCGCCGGCATACCCGACCGTGACTGGACGGCGCTGTGTATCGGGCGCGCCAAGAATACCCACCACATCGAGCAGCGGCTGCTCGGGGTGCCGCCGGATCCCGCGGCGGCGCTGGGCGACCTGGTTCGCCTCTATGATGCGGGACGCCGCGAGCCACTGCCGGTGCCGGTCAGGACATCGTTCGCCTGGGCCGACGCACGACACTGGGGCCGGAACCCCGTCAAGGCGGCCGGCTGGCGGTGGCAGTCGCAAAACAACTTCCGCGGCGAGAACGCCGAGCCGGCGCACGAAAGGCTATGGGGCAAAAGGGCTCCGCTCACCGTCCTGCTCGGTGCACCGCATCTCGGCGAGGAGATCGACGGCGAGGACACCCGCCTGGGTGCGCTGGCCGCGCGGCTGTGGCTGCCGCTACTGCGCGCGGAGGTGCGGTGATGGAACGCTTCGACCTGCTCGGCCCGCTGCCCCTGCCGGGATCCACCACGGTGCTGGAGGCCAGTGCCGGCACCGGCAAGACGTTCGCGCTCGCCGCCCTCGTCACCCGCTACGTGGCCGAGGGCGCGGCCGTCCTCGAGGACATGCTGCTGATCACGTTCAGCCGCGCCGCCAGCCGTGAACTGCGCGAACGGGTACGGGCACAGATCGCGGATACGGTTGCCGCGCTGTGTGATCCGGCGGCACCCGCGCCGAACGAACTGGTGGCGCACTTACTGCGTGGCACCGCGGCCGACCGCGACGAGCGCTGCGGCCGGCTCCGCGACGCGCTGGCAACATTCGATGGGGCCACGATCGCCACGACTCACGAGTTTTGCAGCACGGTGCTGAGATCCCTCGGCGTGGCCGGTGACACCGAAGCCGGTGTGACGCTGGTTGAAAGCCTCGACGATCTCGTCACCCGGATCGTCGACGACCTCTACCTTGCGCATTTCGGTTCACAACGCGACGAAGCGGCACTGGGCTACCCCGACGCCCTGGCCCTGGCCCGCAAGGTGGTCGGTGACATGTGCGCCCAGCTGCGTCCGCAGCACCCGGATGCGGACAGCGTTGCCGCGGTGCGACTGCAGTTCGCCACCGATGTGCTCGAGCAGCTCGAGCTGCGCAAGCACCGCCTGGGCATCCTCGGCTATGACGACCTGCTGCGCAGGCTCGCCGACACGTTGGGCGCCTCGGAGTCTCAAGCTTCCGCTGCCCGCGACCGGATGCGCGCGCGCTGGCCGATCGTCATGGTCGATGAGTTCCAGGACACCGATCCCATTCAGTGGCAGGTCATCGACCGTGCGTTCAGCGGTCACTCCGCCGTGGTGCTCATCGGCGATCCCAAGCAAGCCATCTACGGCTTCCGCGGCGGAGACATCTACACCTATCTTCGGGCCGCCCGCACCGCCGGCGAACGCCGCACATTGGATGTCAACTGGCGCAGCGACACCGCGCTCGTCGAGCGGCTGCAGACCGTGTTGCGCGGTGCCGCGCTGGGCGATCCGGATATCGTCGTGCGCGACGTCGAGGCCCGCCTGGCCGGTCACCGGCTGGCCGGCGCACCGCGCAACGCGCCGTTCCGAGTGCGACTGGTGGGCCGCGCCGGCTTCGGCGTCGACGAGTCGAAAACCATTCCGATGTCCGAGCTTCGCCGCTACATCTCCGCCGATTTGGCCGCCGACATCGGCGCGCTGCTGACGACGGGCGCGACATTCGACGGCACACGGGTGGAGGCCGGTCACGTCGCGGTGATCGTCGAAACCGGTGAGGACGCCCTGGCGTGTCAGAAAGCCCTGATACAAAACGGAATTCCCGCTGTGTACACCGGCGACGCCGATGTGTTCGTCTCCGACGCCGCCAAGGATTGGTTGTGTCTGCTCAACGCGTTCGACCAGACGCACCGCAGCGGCATGGTACGCGCGGCCGCCGCGACGGTGTTCTTCGGCGAGACGGCCGACCAGCTCGCCGCCGGCGGCGATGCGCTCACCGATGAGGTGGCCGCCACTCTTCGGGATTGGGCCGATCATCTGCGCGGGCGGGGACCGGCCACGGTGTTCGAGGCGGCACAGTTGGCCGGGATGGGCAGACGGGTGCTTGCCGAGCAGGGCGGCGAGCGCACGATGACCGATTTGGCACACATCGCGCAACTGCTGCACGAGGTTTCGCACCGGGAGCAATTGTCGCTGCCGGCGTTGCGGGATTGGCTGCGCCGCCAATGCGACGAGCGCGACGGTGCACCCGAACGCAACCGTCGCATCGACAGCGACGCCGCCGCCGTTCAGATCATGACGGTATGGGGCGCCAAGGGGTTGCAGTTCCCGATCGTGTATCTACCGTTCGCCTTCAACCGGCACATCTTCATCGAGGACATCCCGATGTTTCACGACGATGCCGGTGTTCGCTGCCTGCATGTCGGCGGGCCCGACAGTCCCGACCTGCCCGCTACCGAGAGGTTGAGCCGAGCCGAGGCGGCCCGCAACGACATTCGCCTGACCTATGTGGCACTGACCCGGGCGCAGTCACAGGTGGTGGCATGGTGGGCGCCGTCCTATGACGAACCCAACGGCGGCCTGTCGCGGCTGATGCGGGGCCGGCGCCCCGGGGAGGACGTGGTGCCGGACCGCTGTGATCCCAAGACGGTCTCCGACGACGCGGCGCTGGCCTGCTTTCGCGCCTGGGAAGCCGCCGGCGGCCCGGTGGTCGAGCAGTCGGCGGTCGTCGGCGTACCGGCGTTTCATCCACCGGTGCCGCGGACCGGGCTGACCGTGCGGCACTTTCACCGCGCCATCGACGCCGCGTGGCGGCGCACCTCGTACTCGGCGCTGATTCGCGCCGCCGAGGAGCCCGGCGTCGGCAGCGAGCCCGAAGCCGCCGCCCGCGACGACGAGGTTGAGGTATCCCCGGTGACGAAGGCGTCGAAGGCACCGCCCGCCGGTGCGGACATCTCGTCCCCGATGGCCGGGCTGCCGGCCGGCGCCACGTTCGGGTCGCTGGTGCACGCGGTGCTCGAGCACTCCGATCCGTTCGCGCCGGATTTGGCGGCCGAGCTGGAAGCGCAGGTGCGGCGGCAGTCGGCGTGGTGGCCGGTGGAAGCGGATGCCGCCGGGTTGGCCTCGGCGCTGGTACCCATGCACGACACCCCGCTGGGCCCCCTGGCTTCGGGTGTAACGTTGCGCCAGATAGGGCTGCGGGATCGGCTGCGCGAGTTGGACTTTGAAATTCCGCTGGCCGGGGGCGACATTCGGGGCGCGGTCCCCGACGTCCGGGTCTCCGATGTCGGCGAGCTGCTCGGCCGGCACCTTCGGGCCAACGATCCCCTCACGGTTTACGCCCACCGGCTGAGGTCCGACGCGCTCGGCCGCCAGCCGCTGCGCGGCTACCTGTCCGGTTCCATCGATGCCGTGCTGCGGTTGCCCGGGCCACGCTATCTCGTGGTGGACTACAAAACCAACGCGCTAGGCGACACCGCGGCCGACTACGGCTTCTCCAGGTTGACCGAGGCGATGCTGCACTCCGACTATCCGCTGCAAGCGCTGCTGTATACGGTTGTGCTACACCGGTTTCTGCGGTGGCGGCAGCCAAGCTATGACCCCGGGCAGCACCTGGGCGGGGTGCTGTATCTCTTCGTGCGCGGCATGTGCGGCGTCGACACACCAGTGCTGGACGACCATCCCTGCGGGGTGTTCGGTTGGGAAGCGCCGGCCGAGCTGGTGGTCGCGCTCTCCGACCTGCTCGACGAAGGACACCAAGCGGCATGAGCGTCACCGACGATCCCCTCGACGGCCGACTCGCACTGGCCGCGGGCGGCATGCTGCGCGACTTCAACGAGGCGGGTGTGCTACACGCCGCCGATGTGCATGTGGCGCAACGTGTTACCGCACTGGCCAAAGAGGCGAACGAGGCGGTGGCCTTGGCGGTGGCGCTGGTGGTTCGTGCGCTGCGCGGCGGTTCGGTGTGCGTCGACCTGTCGGCCGTCGCCGCGGATTGTGGGGCACCGCAGCTGCCGTGGCCGGAGCCGGTGCCGTGGCTGGCGGCGGTTCGGGCCAGCGGGCTGCTGGGCGAACCGCCGGTGCTGCGGCTCTACGATGACCGGCTGCTGTATCTGGATCGGTACTGGCTGGAGGAGGGCCAGGTATGCGCCGACCTGCTCGCGCTGTCGGTGCCCGGGGCCGCGGTCGAGGTGCCCAGCCTGCGGCGGCTCTTTCCGCCGGGTTTCTCAGAACAGCGCACGGCGGCGGAAATCACGCTGTCACAGCCGGTTACGGTGCTCACCGGCGGCCCGGGCACCGGCAAGACGACGACCGTCGCGCGGCTACTCGCACTCCTGACCGAACAGGCGGACCTGTCGGGCAGGGCGGGTCTGCGGATCGCGATGGCGGCGCCGACCGGCAAGGCGGCCGCTCGGCTGACCGAAGCGGTCGCGGCAGAGGTCGCCGAACTCGACACCGGCGACCGCGCGCGCCTGGCCGGGCTGCAAGCGGTGACAGTGCACCGGCTGCTCGGCAGCCGGCCGGACACCTCGGTGCGGTTCCGCCACCATCGCGGCAACCGGTTGCCGCACGATGTGATCGTCGTCGACGAAACGTCAATGGTGTCCCTGACGATGATGGCGCGGCTCCTGGAGGCGGTGCGGCCCGACGCGCGGCTGCTCCTGGTGGGCGACCCCGACCAGCTGGCGTCTGTGGAAGCCGGTGCGGTGCTGGCGGATCTGGTCGAAGGCCTTGCGGCGCGCGCCGATACGCGGGTCGCCGCCCTGCACACGTCGCACCGGTTCGGCGAGTCGATCGGCGCCCTTGCCGACGCCATCCGGATTGGCGACGCCGACCAGGCAATCGAGGTGCTGCGGGCCGGCGGCGAGCACATCGAGTGGATCGACGACCATGATCCGGCGGATAGGCTGCGGTCGATCCTGGTCCCGCACGCGCTTCGGGTGCGCGAGGCCGCGGTGCTGGGCGCCGACGCCGCCGCGTTGGCGGCGCTGGACGAACACCGCCTGCTCTGCGCGCACCGCGAAGGCCCTTACGGGGTAACGCAGTGGAACCGGCAGGTCCATCGATGGCTGGCCGACGAGACCGGCCAGCCGATATGGAACGAGTGGTATGCCGGTCGGCCGCTACTGGTGACGGCCAACGACTACGGGCTGCGCGTGTACAACGGTGACACCGGTGTGGTCGTCGCCCGGCAACACGGGTTGCGGGCGGTGATCTCCGGCGCCGGCGGGCCGCTGGATTTCGCGACGAGCCGACTGTCCGATGTCGAGACGATGTATGCGATGACCATCCACAAAAGCCAGGGCAGCCAGGCCGGCGAGGTCACGGTGCTGCTCCCCCCGGAAGACTCGAGGCTGCTGACCCGCGAGCTGTTCTACACCGCGGTCACCCGCGCCAGGGCCAAGATCCGTGTCGCCGGTTCCGAAGCGGCGGTACGCACCGCCATCCAGCGCCGGGCGGTCCGCGCCAGCGGGCTGCGGCAGCGACTGGTCGCGGGTTAGGCGTCCGCCCCCGGCGCCGCGCCGATGTGCCCAATCCGGGACCGCCGGTCAGCCGATGGACCAGACTGGGACCCATGACGGATCCCGGTGCCGGCCGCGTTGCGGTCTACCTCGACTTCGACAACATCGTGATCTCCCGCTACGACCAGGTGAACGGGCGCAACTCGTTCCAAAAGGACAAGGCCAAGGGGCTGGACAAGAACACCGATCGACTAAGGCGGGCGATCGTCGACGTCGGCGCGATCATCGACTTCGCGTCCTCGTTCGGCACCCTGGTGCTGACCCGCGCCTACGCCGACTGGTCGAACGAGGTCAACACCGGCTACCGCGCGCAGTTGGTGGGTCGCGCGGTCGACCTGGTGCAGCTGTTCCCGGCGGCGGCCTACGGGAAGAACGCCGCCGACATCCGGCTGGCCGTCGACGCGGTCGAGGACATGTTCCGCCTGCCCGATCTGACCCATGTGGTGATCGTGGCCGGCGACTCCGACTACATCCCGTTGGCGCAGCGCTGCAAACGACTCGGTCGCTACGTGGTGGGGGTCGGGGTGGCCGGTGCGTCGAGCCGCGCACTGGCGGCCGCGTGCGACGAGTTCGTCACCTACGACGCGCTGCCCGGGGTTCCGGTGCCCGAGCCCGTGCCGGCGCCCGACGAGGCCACCGCACCAAAGGGACGCGCCCGCCGCACCAAGGATGCCGATGACGAGGAACCGCAACCCCCCGATCCGCAGGCCGCGGCCACCAATCTGCTGACGCGCGCGCTGCGGATCGGCCTGGAACGAGACGACCTCGACTGGTTGCACAACTCCGCGGTCAAGGCGCAGATGAAGCGGATGGACCCGTCGTTCAGCGAAAAATCGCTGGGATTCAAGTCTTTCAGTGACTTCCTGCGCTCCCGATCCGACCTGGTGGAGCTCGACGAGAGCTCGACGACACGGATGGTGCGCCTGCGCGGCAGCGGCAATGGGTGAGACGGCGGCCCCCTCGCACGACGAAGACGACAATTCCGCACCCCCGCCCCGGCCCACATCCCGGGGACGCCACATCGCGCGGCTCGCCGTGTTCGCCGGTTTCCTCCTTGGGCTCTTCTACCTGGTAGCCGTGGCGCGGGTGATCGACGTGGAGGAGGTGCGGCGCGCGGTCTCGGCGACGGGTCCGGCGGCGCCGCTGACCTATGCCGTGCTGTCGGGCATCCTCGGCGCGTTGTTCGTGCCGGGTCCGATTCTGGCCGCGGCCAGCGGGCTGCTGTTCGGACCGCTACTCGGCGTCTTCGTGACGCTGGGCGCGACGGTGGGCACCGCGATCGTTGCGAGTTTCGTCGGACGTCGGGCCGGCCGGGACAGCGCGCGAGCCCTGCTGGGCGCGAAACGCGCCGACCGCATCGACACGCTGATCCAGCGTCGCGGGTTGTGGGCGGTGGTCGGTCAGCGCTTCATCCCCGGCGTCTCGGATGCGCTCGCTTCCTATGCCTTCGGGGCGTTCGGAGTTCCCTTGTGGCAGATGGCCGTTGGCGCGTTCATCGGCTCGGTGCCGCGGGCGTTCGTCTACACCGCGCTGGGCGCCTCGATCGGGAATCGGTCGACCGCGTTGGCATACTCGGCGATCGCGGTGTGGTGCGTGACCGCCGTCGTCGGCGCGTTCGCCGCGCAGCGTGGCTACCGGAGATGGCGGGCCGGCCGCTAGCTTCCCGCCCGCTCGGCCGACACGAACAGGTTCCCCGGCACGGTGTCCTCGACCTCCTTGGGAGGTCTGCGCCCGTAGCCGGCCATCAACTCGTCGGACGGTGTCACCGTCACCGCCCAGCCGTGGCGGCGGAACCAGTCACCAACGTCCTCGCGCTCCTCGAAGTACCACAGCTCGTCGGTCCTGGGAATCTCCCGCCCCGGCTCCACTTGGGCCATGATGGTTTGGATTCGCTCCATTCGCTGCCGACGCTTCGCGCGTGCCTCCGGGTCGAGAAACTTCGGCCCCAGCGCCTCGACGGCGATCCGGCTGCCGGCGACGGTGAGCCCCTGCACCCGGTCGAACAACAGGTCTTGGGCCGCGGCCGACAAATACGGCATCAGCCCCTCGGCCGACCAGACGCTGGGCGCCGAGGGGTCAAAACCCGCCTGCCGCAACGCCGCCGGCCAATCCTGACGCAGGTCCACCGGGACGGCGATCCGATTGCAGGCAGGCTCCGCGCCGTGCTCGGCCAGTGTCGACGATTTGAAGGTCAATACGCGGGGCTGATCGAGCTCGTAGACCGTGGTGCCGTCCGGCCACGGCAACCGCCATGCCCGCGCGTCCAGGCCCGCCGCCAAGACCACCGCCTGGCGGATACCCGCACCCGTCGCGGCGCGGAAGAACTGGTCGAAAAACGCTGTGCGCGAAGCCATGTAGCCGACCATCGCCTGCAGCTGCAGCGGCAACCCCGGTTCGGCATCGACGATCTCGGCGGGCAGCTGCGGATCGGAGTGCCAGCTCCACACCCCGTCGCCGACCGCATCGAGGAAAACCTGCGCGAACGGGTCGCTGATCAACGGCTTCTCACTCCGCGTTTCTGCCGCGCGGGCCGCGGCCACACCCAGCGCCGTTGCGCCCACGCTTTCGGTGATCTCCCAGCTGTCGTTGTCGGTTCTCGCCACGCTCATTCCTTCTCCGTCAGCAGCACGCCATCTCCGACCCTACGTGAGCCGCGTAGTTCTGTATTCCGGTGTGCATAAGCACCGCGACGCCGCTGTGCGGGTGCGTCAGGCCGGGTGCGGCTGAGAACCGCGCGGACGTCGACGATCGTGCGGCGTATTGTTTCAGCCGGCAGCTGCCAGCATCTCTTTCCACCCCTCGTCTCCGATATTCCTCGAGTTCTCAACGGAGTAGACCACACCGTCGGGCCCTACGACCGTGCCACTCTGCACGTCGTAAATTGCGGTGGGTACCGCATCCGGGGTATAGATGCACGGGTTGGGCTGCTGTCCGTTGCACTGCACGGTGCCCGATCCCGGTCGCTGCAGCGGGTCGCTGACGGGCGGTGGTGTGCCTGGCAGCCGGTCGGCGGGCAGCGGGTTGAGGCCATTGTTGACCGACGGCGCCGGGATCACCTGGCCCGGCTTCACCGGCTGATCACAACGCGCGGCCGGAGCGGGGCAGGTGAGGATCTGATTGGGGTCTCCATACCACGGGTTGGTACCCAGCGGCACATACGGCTCGGTGCTGCGGCACTCCCGCGGGGTCGCCCCCCGCTTGCCGGGTACGTCCACGCATGGGATGTTGCGGGCGCCGCGTACGACGTTCGTTGCGTCCATGGGGATTTTGCAGTAAGTGCCGGCCGGTAACGGGGCGATGCTGGTGTCAGCTGGAGCTCGCCACTCCGATGCCGACAGGAAGCCGGTCAGACACGGCGGCGGTTCGTTGAGCGCTATGGCGCCTACGCCGAGTGCCGCCTGACCGGGAAATTCGGCAGTCACCGACTGGGCGATGGCACCGGACTGCGGCAAGAACACCAACGCCTGCTCGACGCCATTGTGATAGCGCTTGAGCATGTCGATCACGACCTCGAGATTGGCCAGCGTCTGCGGCAGCGATTCCCGCACGTCGCTGAACGCGGCATTGACCTGATCGGCGGTCGGCGCCGCGTTGGTCAGAATGCTTCGCAGCGCTTGATCCTGTCGCGCGGTCTGGGCTGCCAGTGTGTTCGCGTTGGCGGCCCAACGCTTGATTCTGTCACCGGAATTGACCTGACTGTCGATGATGGGCGCCGAACGCGTGATGATGTCGTCGACGTCGTCGATGCTGCCCCGGAAGTCGTGGGCGATCGCCTGAGTGGCATCGACCAGGCGCCGAAGGGACGGTCCCAGCCCGCCCAACGCCTGTGACGCCTCATAAAGCAATGACGCGACCTTATCTTTGGGTAACACCGCCAACCCTCGGTTGGCGGCATCGAGCGCCGGCCCGATCTGGCTGGGGACGGTACTTTTGGTGATCGTCTGCCCATTCCGCAGGAACGGACCGCGGTCGCGGGAAGACACCAGGTCAAGGTATTGCTCGCCGACCGCCGAGACCGAGTGCACATTGGCCGACGCGTCGGCCGGTATCTGGTAGTGGTTACCGATGCTCATCGTTGCCCGTGCGCCCAGCTCGGTCGGTTCGACGTCGGTGACCTTGCCGATAGTGATGCCCCGATACGTGACGTTCGCGGTACGGTACAGACCCCCGGACTGCGGCAATTCGGCATACAGCGTGTATTGACCGATGCCGACAAGGCTGGGTATCCGCAGGTAGTACCAGCCAAGGACGGCCACCGCGGCCACCGCCACCCCCGTCAGCACCACCAGCTGGGTTTTGATGAGGCGGGTCAACATCTTTCACTCGCCCCTTTCCACCAGCGGCCCTCCCGGGGCGTCGTTCGGGTTCGGCGTATAGCGCACATCCGGGATCATGGTGTCCGGATTACGTCCCCACGACTGCTCGAGCGCCCGCAACGCTCCGGACAAGCCCGTCCCGCTCAGGATTGTGTTATCGACGGTGGAAAGTGTCAGGTCCAGCGCGCCGGATATGTTGACATAGTCGCCGCGGATCAACTTCGACACGTCGTCGATGTTGAACGGCGCCGTGAGGCCCAATTTCAGCGCGTCGACCACGTACGGCGAGGCCCGGTCGAGCTGCTCGAGTGGCCGCTGCAGTGACTGCAGGCTCTGGTGCAGGTTGGGCCGGGTATCGGCCAGCGCCCGGTTGGCGACGTCGCTAAACCGGCCCAGGGATTCTGTGGCATCGGCGAACAGTTCGCGGGTGTCGGCGAAATGCTGGATCAGCGGCGGGATGTCGGTGAGCACCTGGTCCAGTGTGTCGTTGCGGTGCGCGACGATGGTCAGCAGTTGGTTGGTCGAATCGATTGCGCGGGTGAGGTCGTCGCGTTGGCGGTTGAGTTCGGCGGTGAAGGTGTCTAGACGC
Organism: uncultured Actinomycetota bacterium; assembly: GCA_963800315.1. GTDB lineage: Bacteria > Actinomycetota > Actinomycetes > Mycobacteriales > Mycobacteriaceae > Mycobacterium. The sequence goes on along the minus strand of CAWDAS010000009.1, from coordinate 428,195 downwards.
GTGAGGAGTTCGCGGACCTGGTCGACATGGCCGTCGAGGAGGTTGATGATCTCGGTTTGGATGGCGTCGAGGTTGCCGATGCCGCCGCCATTGAGGATCACCGCGATGCTGGCCAGCGTCCGTTCGACGGTGGGATACGCCGAGGAGTTCTTCAGGCCGATGGTGTCACCACTCTTCAATGCCTGCGGTGACGGGTGTTTCGGCGCGGCCAGCTCGACATGCTGGGTGCCGAGCAGGCTGGTCTGGCCGATCTTGGCGGTGGCGTTTGCCGGTAGCCGCACGCTCGGATCGAGGTCCAGCGTCAGGGTCGCGATCCAGTTTTTCAGCCTGATGTCACGCACTGTGCCAACCCATACGTCGGCGACTCTTACCCGGCTGTTGGTGTTGAGCGCCAACGTGTCCGGCATCTGCACGTAGATGGTCAGGTGATCGGCACCCGTGCCATGGCCGATCGGCAGGGGCACGTTGGCGATACCTCGCCAGGTGCACGACGTCAACACCACCGGGACCAGTAACAACGCCAGTACCAACACCACTGCACGGCGGCCGCCGCCCACGGTCAGCCCCTTCACCGGCCCGCCCCTGACTGGACGGGCTGCGGGTACCACGGCGGCGGCAGCGGATTGGACTCGTCGTACGCGTTCGGCGATCCGGGCATATTGGTTCCCGGCGGCGGGGCCTCGATGTCCGGGCCGCCCATGAGCTCGGCCAGCGATTCCGGGGTCAGCATGTTCGCCGTAAAGGGCTGTACCTGTGTGCCCTGCATCCCCGGCGCGACCACCCACCCCGGTTCAGAGTTGCCATGCGAAAACGGTGTATCCCGTGAAAAGATCCCTGGCACGGTTGTGTCTTTGTACCCTGGCGGTGGGCGCAGCCGCTCCTCGGAGTACGCCACCTCCTTGGGCAAGGTGGCCGCCGAGTTGAACAAGTTCATGCCGGCCGGTGGGTAATTGAACTTGATGGCGTCCAGAACCGGCGCCAGATACTGCGCGCACAGCTCGGCCGAGTCCTGATAGCCCAATCGGCTGCCGGCCTGAATGGCACTGCAGATGAACTGAATGGGGTTGGCGAAGTTCGGGAACACGAATAAGCCCACCAGGGAGCCGTGCAGCGGGTGATAAAGGTTGTTGAAGTTGCCCGCAAAGCTGGGCAGCACGTGTAGCGCGGTTTCCAGGCCGTCCCGCGGATCCGGTTGCAGGATCGTGGTGGTCACGTCGGCGAGGTTGTTGACATCGTGAGCCAGCAGGGATCTGTTGTCGTCCAGGAACTTTCGGGCGGTGGTAAGCACGCCGTCGATCCGGGTGACCGTGTCGGCCAAGTCATGGTCGGATTTGGTGAACCAGTCGGTGAACTGGGCCAGGTTGTCGTTGAGTGCTTCGAACTGTTGGTCGTTCTGGTACAGCGCGCTGACGAACTGCGCCAGGCTTCGCGTGATCGCCACGAAGTCTCCTCGGCCCTCGTTCAGCGCGGTCAACGCCTGCGACAGGCTGTTGAGGGTTTCGTTGACCTGCTTGCCCTTGCGGGCCAGGTTGTCCGCAGCCGATTCGATGATGTCGCCGAACGGCCCCTTCGGTTGCCGCGGCGTCGGGCCGAGCTTCCGCAGGATCCCGTTGATGGAATCGCGCAGCTGGTCCCACTCGACGGGTACCTGGGTGCGCTCGACGGGGATTGCGTCGCCGTCCTTCAGTACCGGCCCACCGGTGTAGGGCGGTGACAGCTGGATGCTGCGCGAGGCCACCAGGCTGGGGTTGAGGATCGACGCGGTGGCCTTGGCGGGCACCTTGTATTTGTTGTTGTAGTGCAGAGTAACTCGCATCTTGTCGCCGGCCGGCTCGATCTTGTCGATCGAACCGACCCGCACACCCATGATCTGAACTTTGTCACCTGGGTACAGCGCGAGGGTCTCAGGAAAATACGCGACAACGGTAGTGGTGGTCAGTTTCTGATAAAGCTGCGCTCCGGCGAGAGCCGCGACGATGGCGAAAACCACCGCCAGCGCTCCGACAAGCGTTGTCCTGCCGGATACGTTCGGAAGTCGAAGGTTACGGATGTCGAAGATGGTGCTCATCGGTCACTATCGCCTGTCCCGCCGGGCGTGATGACCGGGGAGGCCGGTCCCAGTGGTTCCGTCCGCGCCCCCAGTGGTGCGTGCGCAGGCAGCGGCACCGGCGTGCCGGGAACGTCCGGCGGCGTCTCGCCCGGCCGGCGCGCGCTCGGTATCCCGGGTCTGGGCGGCAGTCCGTCGGGGCTTGGCGGTGACGTCTGGACGTCGAGCGGCGCCGGAAAACCGCCCGGGGTCGGGCCGAATGGGCCTTGATCAGACATCGTGCAGGGCAACGGATTTTGTGGCCGCGGCGGGACATCGGCAGACGGCGTGTAGGAACACGGCGATCCAGGGGGGACGGCCGGTCCCGGATGGTCCGGCGTGCCCTCCAGCACCATCGGTGCCGGTGGCGGAGCGCCGTTGGGGAAACGGCTGCCGTTGGGGTCGGGCCAGCGGAACGCCGGCAGGCCGGCGCCGCGCCAGAAGTTCTCCGGGTCGATGCCCCGCTTCTTGAACGCCGCATCAACCCATGGCTGAAGGATCTGGTAGGGCAGTAGATTCGCCACGACCGCCTTGAAGTACGGCCCGGAACCGACCGCTTCCGTCAGGGATGCGGTGTATCTGCTGAGCAGTATTAGCACATCGGCCAGTTCCTTTTTGCGCTTGACCAGCTCGTCGCTGACCGTGCCCAACTGCGCCAGCACATGATGGGCGTTGGGGTTTTCCTTGATCAGGGCGGACACCTGGGTTGACACAGCCGACACGTTGCTCAGCAGAATGCGCAGCGCCTGGCTGCGCTGCCGGAACGCGGCCAGCAGGGTGTTGGCATCGACCAGTAGTCCGTTGATCTGTTCGCTGCGGTCGCCGAGCACGCGGGTGATCTTGCCGGCGTTCGCCAGCAGCTGCTTGAGCTGCTCGCCACGCCGGCCGATGGTCTCGGAGAATCCCTTGACGCCGTCGAGGGCGGCGCTCAGGTGCGGCGCGGTCTGATCGAAGGTCTCAGACAACACGGTCAGCGAGCGTCTGACGGCGTCGATGTCCCAGTCCGTCGCCGCCTTCGTGACATCGACGAACGCGTCGTAGATTTGGTAGGGGGTAGTGGTCTGCCCCGATGGGAGGACGCCGTTGGGGCGCAAGGGCTCTGATCCTCGCGGTTCGATCCGGATGTTCTTGCGGCCGAGAATGGTGTCTGTGCGAATCGCGGCACGACTTTGCGTTCCGATCGTCCTGCCGGCCAACGTGAATCCGATCAGCACCCGATCGCCACGGATCGCCAGCGAACGCACCAGGCCGACGTTCACCCCGGCGATGTCCACCCTGTCGCCGGTGCTGATGCCGCCCGTGTCGGCGAATTGCGCGTAGTAGGTGGGTGTGGCGAACAGCATCGGCACGCTGGTGAAGCTTTGCGCCACACCAACGACGAGCAGCGTGATCGTCGCCCCCATCAACCCGACACGTCCACGGTTGAACTCCGTCAGCGTTCTCACTGCGGCGTGCACCTCCCGGTGGGCTGCCCGAAGAGCTTGACGGTCCGCACCGGCCCGCCAGGCTGTAATCCGTTGACTTTCAACGAGAGGTCGCACAGGTAGAAGTTGAAAAAGTCTCCGTAGATGCCGCCGGCACGGCCGATGATCCGGTAGGCCTGCGGCAGCTTGCCCAGCACGTCGTCGAGAGTCGGCAGGTCCGCTATGAGCGACTGCTGTATGCCCTCGAGGTATCCGACGGTGTTGTGCAGCAGTGGCCTGTCCTCACCCAGCAGCTCGGCCAGTGTTCCTGCGGCGTCACTGATATGTGCCGCCGCGGCGGCCAAAGGATCGGCCCTGCTCTTCAGTCCGGTGATCAGCGTCGCCAAGTTGTCGACCGTTCGGTCGAAGTCCCCTTCATGCTTGACCGTGGTGGCCAGCACGGTATTCAAGTTGCTTATGACCTCGCCGATCGCCTGGTCCCGGTCAGCCAGTGTTGCGGTCAGTGAAGCAGTCTGGTCGAGGATGTCGTTGATGGTGGCGCCCTGTCCCTGGAACACTGTGAGGATCGACCGGGCGATGCTGTTGACCTTGTCGGGGTCCAGCGCCTTGAAAAGGGGGCGGAACCCACCGATCAGTGCGTCTAGATCCAGCGCCGGCTGGGTGTGCTCGACCGGAATCGTGGCACCCGGGGTTAGCCGGCGACCGCTATCGCCGCGCTTGAGCTCCAGGTAGCGATCGCCGATCAGGTTGAGGTAGCGGATCGACGCAGTCGTCGCCTGATCCAGCGGCAGCGAGCGATCGACCCTGAAGTCGACCAATACTCGCCTGTCCCCGTCGATCAGCGTCACCTTGGAGACCTTGCCGACCTCCACCCCCGCGGCGCGGACAAACTGCCCGTCCCGCAGCCCGCTCGCATCGGTGAACACCGCGGAGTACCCGGTGGTGCGGTCGAATCGCACTTGGCCGAACACGACGATAATCATGACGGTGAACATCAACAGCACCAACCAGAAGGCGCCGAGTTTGACCGCTGTGCCAGTGGTTTTCATGGGTTGATTGTGTTCTCTCCGTATTGGCGTCCCCAGACGTATTCGGTGAACATCGGCCGGCCGAGCTCGACGTGGTTGTATGGCGCAAGGCTGGCACCGGTGTCCATCACCAGATACGGGGCCGGCCACAAATTTCGGGTGATCTTCTGCCAACAGCCCGGACGCCCGCCGGGTCCACCGTGAGCGTTCACCCGCGGCAGGTTGTCCGGATAGACATAGGGATTGGGTGCCCCCACGATCGTCCCGGCGGCCGCCAGTGAATAGCCGTTGCCGCCGGCCGCCGACGCGACTTCCGGCGCGGCGTCGTGGAAGTTGCGGATCATGCAGAGCAGTTCGGGGCTATAGGTGTCAAGCAGGCGCGCCGTGGGCACCAGATCGGCGGCCCCGCGCGAGAGGTACGGCCCGCCCCGAGTGAAGACGTCTTCGCCGGTGTGGCCCGCGCCCACCGCCGCCAACAGCGCGGCATCCAGATCGCTTTGTTGCCTGGTCAAGGTGCGCGCGGTGGTCAACGCGTTGTGTAGAAAGTCCCATAAATCCGGCGACGCACTGGCATAGATCTCACCAAGATCTGCCAGCCGCTGCACGTCGTGACGGAGTTGCGGCATCCGCATGTTCAACTGCGCCAGAATCTGGTTCCCGTTGACAATCGACTCTCCGAATTTGCCGCCCAGTCCATCCAGCGCCTGCGCCAGTGCGGACAATGTCGCGTTCAGCTCGATTGGATCCACCTTTTCGGAGATCGAGGTGACCGTCTCGAACAGCGTGTTGAACTCGGTGGTCACAGACCGCACGTCAATCGTGTCGTGCGGCGAGATCCGGCGTTGTTGTGGGTTTTTCGGTGCAGTCAACGACACGTACTTGTTGCCGAACAGGGTGGCTGCCTCGATATTGGCCACCACATTGGCCGGAATCAGTTGGATGTAGCGCGGATTCACGTTCAACACCAGCTTGGCCGCTGGTCTGCCGTCACGCTCGATCTCTGAGATATCGGCCACCCGGCCGATCTGCGCCCCGTTGTAGGTGACTTTCGATCCCGGTTCCATCACCAGGCCCGCCCGGGAGGCGACCATTGTCAGTTCTGTCTTGGGCGTGAAATCCCCGCGAAACTGCCAGTACACCAACGCAAGAACCAGCCCGCCGACTAATAACAGGAGCACGCCCTCCAGGTACACCCACACGCGTCGGTTCTTCCGTGTTGCCGGCATCCTCATAGCGGTTACACCGTGAGATTGAAGTTCGGGTCGACGCCGTAGAGCGCCAACTGGGCCAGCAGGACAACGACGACCACCGAAACCAGCGAGAAGCGCATTGATCGACCGACGGCCTGGCCGACACCTACCGGGCCACCGCTGGCGGTATACCCGTAGTAGCAATGCGTGATCATCACCACCACCGCGATGACGACCACCTCCACGACCGACCAACCCACATCCTCCGGGCGCAGGAAAGTGCGGAAGTAGTGCTCGTAAGTGCCGTTCGACTGCGCGTAGAACACGGTCGTGACGAGCTGGCCCGAGGTGAACGCCATGTCGAGAGCCAGCGCATACAGCGGCACGATCACCGCCAGGCCTCCGAGTATGCGGGTGGACACCAGAAACGAGATCGACTTGATGCCCATGACTTCCAGCGCGTCGATCTCCTCACTGATCCGCATGGACCCCAGCTGGGCGGTGGCACCGGCGCCGACGGTGGCGGCCAGCGCGACACCGGAGATGATGGGCGCTGCGACGCGCGTGTTGGCCAGTGCGGCGAAGAACCCGGTGAACGCCTCGACACCGATGTTGCCCAGCGATGCGAAGCCCTGGATGGCGATCAGCGATCCGCCGGACAGCGTCACGAAACCGATGATCGCGACCGTGCCGCCGACGACGGCCATCGCGCCGGTACCCATGCCGATCTCGGCGATGAGCCGCAGCGTCTCCCGGCGATAGCGGCGCAATGCCCACCCGATCTGCCCGAGGCTGGTCCGCATGAACCCCGCAAAAATCCCGATCTGCAGAAGTCTTCGGGCCGGGCCGCCGCCATAGCGGTTGAGGGTGGTGATCGTTCGGGGGAAGCGGGCACGCAGGACGGCAGCTGTCGACATCTCAGCGTCCCGTCCCGAACCGCACGCCGATCGTCGTCAGCACCACGTTGACCGCGAACAGTGCGATCACGCACAACACCAGCGTTTCGTTGACGGCGATGCCGACGCCCTTGGGGCCGCCCTTGGTGGTCAGCCCGCGGTAACAGCCAACCAAGCCGGCGATCATCCCGAACGTGGCCGACTTGACCACCGAGATGACCACCTCGGGCAAGCCGGTGACCAGGGTGAGCGTACCGACGTAGGCGCCGGCCGAAACATGTTGGAGGTAAACGCCGAAGAGGAATCCGCCGACCAGGCCGATGGCTATCACCGCGCCGTTGAGCAGCGTGGCGACGATGGTCGCGGCGACGACGCGGGGCACCACCAGCCGGTGAATCGGGTCGATGCCGAGCACTTCCAACGCATCGATCTCCTCGCGGATGGTGCGGGCGCCCAGGTCGGCGCAGATGGCCGTGGACCCGGCGCCGGCGATCACCAGCACAGTGGTCAGCGGGCCCAGCTGCGTGACCGCGCCGAGCGCTGCGCCCGCGCCGGAGATGTCGGCGGCGCCGAACTCGGCCAGCAGGATATTGAGCGTGAAGATGATGAGCACGGTCAGCGGAATCGCGACCGCAAGCGTCGGCAGCAACGAGACGCTAGTAATGAACCAGCCTTGTTCGATCGTCTCACGCCACTGGAAGGGCCGCCGGAACAGCGCCTTTCCGGTCAGGACGCACGTCCGGAAGAACCCGCCGACCGCGTCGACCCCGGGCTGGATCTGGTCGCGGAGATAGGTGGCGATCATGGTGGGAGTCGTCATCGCCGAGTCCCCGAGCTTTCGAGTGCGGCCAGCACGGCTGTGTTCGCGAGGTCAAGTGAGTCGTGGGCGATCTTCTTCGCTTTCGCGGCGTCACCGGCACAGATCGCAGATGCCAGTTTCCGGTAGGCATCGGGACGCTTGACGTCAGCGGACATGGCGGGAGCCAGTGCAGTTACCGCTGGCTGATATGCGGCTCGAAATGCGTTGTACATCAACCGAAATACGATCGACCCCGCGCTGTCGACCACCTGGTCCCAAAACGTGAGCGCATGGCGTTGCCACTCGATCGGATCTTGCTCGTTCTGCAGCGCGCGCAGCGAATCCTCCAGCAATCCCGCCAACTCGGGTCCGTGTCGCTCGGCCGCCAGCTCCGCGACCTTCGGACCGTTGCGTAGCCGAGCCTCCAGCATGCTGCGGACAACCGAGAGGTCGAGTTCGCCATTACGAAACAGCAACCGGGGCAACAGGTCCAGACCGGCGTAGTGCCGGAAGTCACGCACTGTGGTGACGCCACCCTGGCGTACGTCGACCAGCCCGGCCGCCGAAAGCCGCTTGAGCGCTTCGCGTAAAGCGGGGCGGGATACCCCAAACACCTCTGCCAGGCGACGCTCACTGGGCAGGGCCTCACCGGGCTGCATCTCCCCGCTGAGCACGTCGGCAACGATCTGCTCGAAAACCTCTTCGGGCACCGATCGGCGGATCACCGGCTGCAGTGCCATGCGCCTAGTATAGTGGTAAGAGGCCAGACGTCAAGTGGTAAGACCACTAGCCGAAATTTCTCCACCACGCGCCGCGCCTTCAATCGCGGGCCGCAGACGATCGACGTGAAAGAGAAAGACGTCTGAGGTGGGTTCCTCAGCAGCAACGGTGGGCCAGTGCTGTTGCAACGCCCCGACCGGCGCCACGATCGACCGTTCGGCCGCGCAGCGATTCGCGCCGCCGACACGGGGCCCGAACTCCTCAGTGGGCCACTAGGTATCCGCCCGCTCCGCTGCCACGAACAGCGTCTTGGGGGTGGCGTCTTCGACGTCTTGCGGAGGTCTGCGGTCGTAGGCGGCCATCAGCTCCTCCGCCTCGGTCACTGTCACGTCCCAGCCGTGGCGACGCAACCAGTTGCCGACGTCTTCGCGCTCCTCGAAATACCACAGGTCGGCGACGTCGGGGATTTCGCGTTCCGGCTCCAGTTGGGCCATCAGGTCACGCAACCGCCGCATCGTCTCGCGCTGCTTGGTCCGGGCGGACTCGTCAAGGAAGTCGGGACCGGGCGACTCCACCGCGATCCGGCTGCCGGGGGTGCTGAGCGCCTGGACCCGCTCGAAGAGCAGCTCTTGGGCAGCCGCGGGCAAAAACGGCAACAGCCCCTCGGCCGACCAGACGCTCGGCGCGCCGGCGTCAAATCCGGCCTGGCGCAACGCGGCCGGCCAGTCGTGGCGCAGGTCGACGGGCACGTTGACCAGCCGGCTGGTCGGCTGCGCGCCCTTTTCCCGCAACGTCGAGGACTTGAATTCCAGCACCCGCGGCTGGTCCAGCTCGTAGACAGTGGTGCCGTCCGGCCAGGGCAGCCGCCACGCCCGTGAGTCCAGCCCCGCCGCCAGGATCACCACCTGACGCACGCCCGCGTGAGCGGCATCGAGGAAGAAGCGGTCGAAGAACGCCGTCCGGGCGGCCATGTAGTCGACCATCCCCTGCATCCGCGGCTTCAAGTCGGGTTCGGCCTCGGTGATCTGGGCGGGCAGGTTGGGAGCCGCGAACCAACTCCACCTGCCTTCGCCGACGGTGTTGAGAAACACCCGCGCGAACGGATCGCGGATCAGTGGATGCTCGCTCTCGGTTTCCGCGGCACGGGCCGCCGCCACGCCCAGCGCCGTCGCACCCACGCTTTCGGTGATCTCCCAGCTGTCGTTGTCGGTCCTCGCCACGCTCGCCCTCCGATTCGCTAGCACGCCTACAGACCCGACCCTACGCGCGGGGCGCGTGGGGAAGCTGTCACCAAATCGGGTATGCGGTTAACTTGTCGGCGAGCCAGTAAGCAGCATTAGCCAGCGGTGCCGAGCGGATCCGAAGGATCGTTAGAACATGCGGGTGGACGGGCGCGAGATCAGCGTTTCCGGCAGCTTGCTGCAACCACTGACCAGACGAACCAACGACATCCTGCGGCTGGTTTCGGCGGCGGCGTTCCTCGCGGTCGTGATCACCAGCTCGGTGATCACCCGCCCGGAATGGATAGCGCTCGAACGATCCGTCTCGCAGATCGTCGGGGTCCTGTCGCCGAGGCAATCCGAGGCGGTGTACCTGGTATACGGGTTCGCGATTCTGGCGTTGCCGTTCATGATCCTGATCGGCCTGATCGTCGCGGGCCAATGGAAAATGCTGGGTGCCTATGCGGCCGCCGCGGTGATCGCCCTCATCCTCTTGTCGATCAGCGGCACCCGCATCTCGGCACCTCGCTGGCACTTCGATGCCTCCGACCGGCTCAGCACGCTGCCGGCGCAGTTCCTGGATGACCCGCGTTGGATCGCGATGCTGGCGGCGGTGCTGACCGTTTCGGGGCCCTGGCTGCCCGCGCGCTGGCGGCGTTGGTGGTGGGCGCTGCTGCTGGCTTTCGTGCCCATCCACCTGGTCATCAGCGCCATTGTTCCGGCCCGCTCGTTGGTGGGCCTGGCGGTCGGGTGGATCGTCGGTGCGCTGGTGGTGCTGGCGGTCGGCACTCCGGCGCTCGAGGTGCCGCTGGACGCCGCGGTGCGCGCGATGGCCAAACACGGATTCGTGGTCTCGCGGCTCACCGTGGTACGCCCGGCCGGGCGCGGCCCGCTGCTCCTTTCGGCCGCATGCGAAAACCCCGAGTGCCCCGCGACGATCGAGTTGTACGGCCCGCATCAACGCAGCCGCAGCGCGCTGCGCCAGCTCTGGTGGAAGCTGAAGCTGCGCGACTCCGAGACCGCGCCCCTGGTGACCTCCATGCGACGCACCGTCGAGCATCGCGCGCTGATGGGGATTGCCGTCGGAGAAGTGGGCCTCGCCAATGTCTCGATCATCGCCGTCGCCCCGCTGGACCGCGGATGGATGATGTACGCGCGAACCTCCCCTCGCGGTGTGCCCGTCGACAAGTGCGCAAAATCGCTACCGGTCGGCCGACCGTGGGAAGCGTTGCGCGTCCTCAACGATCACCAGATCGCGCACGGCGATCTGCGCGGCCAAGAGATCACGGTCGACGACGGCTCCGTGCTATTCGGCGGCTTCGGCAGCGCCGAATACGGCGCCACCGACGCGCAACTCCAATCCGACATCGCGCAGCTGCTGGTGACGACGTCGGCCCTGTACGACCCGAAGTCCGCGGTGGGCGCCGCGATCGACGTGTTCGGCAAGGACACCATCCTGACCGCGTCGCGCCGGCTGACCAGAGTTGCTGTGCCGAAAGCCATTCGGAAGTCAATACCCGACGCCGGGGCGGTGATTTCCGACGCCCGGGCCGAGGTGAAACGGCAAACCGGCGCCGATCAGATCAAATCCGCGACGATCACCAGGTTCACCCGCAGCCAGGTCATCCAGTTGGTGCTTTTCGGCGCCCTGGTCTACGTCGCGTATCCCTTCATCAGCACAGCGCCCACGTTCTTCTCCCAGCTGAGAACCGCGAACTGGTGGTGGGCGCTGCTGGGCCTGTTGGTTTCGGCGCTGACCTACGTGGGGGCGGCCGCCGCCTTGTGGGCCTGCACCGACGGGACGGTGCGCTTCTGGAAGTTGTCAATCATGCAGGTGGCCAACACCTTTGCCGCGACTACCACCCCGGCTGGCGTCGGCGGGCTCGCGCTCAGCACCCGGTTCCTGCAGAAGGGCGGCCTGTCCGCAATGCGGGCCACGGCGGCCGTCGCGCTGCAGCAGTCGGTGCAGGTGATCGTGCATCTGGCGCTGTTGATCTTGTTCAGCGCCGTCGCGGGCGCCTCGACCAACCTGTCGCATTTCGTTCCCAGTGCCACACTGCTGTACCTGATTGCGGGTGTGGCGCTGGGCATCATCGGCACCTTTTTGTTCGTCCCCAAGCTGCGCGGGTGGCTGGCGACGGCGGTGCGCCCGAAGGTGAACGAGGTAAGTAGCGACCTCGTCAAGCTTGCCCGCGAACCGAGGAGGCTGGCCCTGATCGTACTCGGCGCCGCCGGAACAACTCTGGGAGCGGCGTTGGCGCTGTGGGCCAGCATCGAAGCCTTCGGCGGCGGTACGACGTTCGTCACCGTCACGGTAGTCACGATGGTCGGCGGAACACTGGCCTCGGCCGCCCCCACGCCCGGCGGCGTGGGGGCCGTCGAAGCGGCGCTGATCGGTGGGCTGGCCGCCTTCGGCGTGCCGGCGGCCGTCGGTGTGCCGTCGGTGCTGCTGTATCGGATGCTCACCTGCTGGATTCCGGTGTTCGTCGGCTGGCCGGTGATGCGGTGGTTGACCAAGAACGACATGGTCTGACGGGTGCGGTCAGGGCTCGTCGGTGGCGGCCTGTGCGACCAGGAAGATGGTGGATCTGCGGACGCTGTGCCCCACCGCGGTGAGCAGGTACACCAGGTAGTACTCCTCGGGCACCGACTGCGCCACCGTGACCGGGACGGTGACGGCGGTCGATCCGTCGGGGGAGAACTGGCCAGACATGGGCGCCACGGTGATTCCGACGTCGGAGGACGTGCCGGTGACGGCGTAACCGCTCTCCCCGTCGGTCATCCGCTGCGCGTCGAGGGTCACCGTGCCGGTATGTCCGGGCGCGATGGTCACAACGGGCGGGGAGACGTTGACGGTCACCGCCGAACTGCCCGTGCCAAACGATGGCGGCGCGCTGGCTTCGGTTGTGCCCCAAGTCTTGTCGGGGTAGGCGGCCAGTGAAAATTTCAGATCGCCGCCGGTGTGGATGATCGACTCCGGCAACGACGTGCGATCGGTGGCGTGGCCGTCGACGCTCAGGCCACCGATGTATCTCAGGTGGCGCGAGCCCGACGCGCCCGGCGCCGAGATGCGGATGGATTTGCCTGCGGGCAGCGCGATTACGGCACGATCGAAGAGCGGCGCGCTCACGGTGAGAATCGGCGTTCCGGGGGTGCTGGGGTACAGGCCGAGGGCGGCCCAGACATACCAGCTGGCCAGCGCCCCCAGGTCGTCGTTGCCCGGCTCGCCGTCGGGTGTCGGACCGAAGAGCCCGCGCACCCGGTCGACCGTGTGTTGCGTCATCCACGGTCGGCCGATGTAGTTGTACAGCCAGGGCACCCCGAAGCCCGGCTCGTTGCCGGCCCACAGATGGGGCTTGTTCGGGCCGACGTTGAGCTTTTCGGTGAACCGGTCGAGCCGGCCGGCCACCGCCGTGCGGCCGCCGAGAGCGGTCACCAGGCCGGCGACATTGTGCGGCACCCACCAGACGTACTGTTCGGCGTTGCCCTCGTCGAAGCCGGGCTGGCCGAAGCCGGCGAGGTGTTCCACGAAACCCGGTCCTTCGCGGAAGAATCCGATGAAGCTACGGGGCGAAATGTATCCGGTGGTGGGATTGAACAGGTTCTGCCAGTACTGCGCGCGGTCCTGGAACTCGGCGGCCGTCGCCGTGTCACCGAGCGAATCGGCGAACCGGGAGATGGCGAAGTCGTCGACCGACCACTCGAGGGTGATCGACGCGTCGGCGATCCAGCCGTCGGTGCGGAACTCCAGCGTGAAGGGCGCGTAGCCGAACCGCAAGTAGGTGGCGATGCCCGGCCGTTCCACATACCCGTTGCGGCCCAAACCGCCCTTGGTCGCCGCATTGACCATGTAGCGCAACGCCGTTGCGGTGTCGAAGTCCTTGGCTCCGTAGGTGTAGAAATTCACGATCAGCGGTACCACGCTGTCGCCGGTCATCTCGCCGGTCGCGGAGTTGGCCAGCGCCCAGCGCGGAAACGCTCCGCTCTGCTCGGCGTCGTTCACCAGCGATTGGGCCATGTCGCTGGCGCGCTCCGGGAAAAGCAACGCCTGCAGGGCCGCCAGGCATCGGTAGGTGTCCCAGTCGGAGAAGTTGGCGTACTGCGTGTGCCCCTTGGCCACGGTGTGTACGAAGCCGTCGAATCCGATGTAGCGTCCGTCCGCGTCGTTGAACGTGTTGGGGTGCAACAGCGATCGGTACAGCGAGGTGTAGAAGGTCTCCAGGTTGTTGACATTCCTGCCGGCCACCGAGATGCGGGACAGCGTGTCGTTCCATTCCCGCGATGCGGCGGCGCGAACGTCGTCGAAGCCGGCCGTGCCGTCGGCCGCCAGGTTGGCCCGCGCTCCCTCGATGCCGACGTAGGAGATCGCGGTGCGCACCTCGAGCACCGAGCCGGCCGGGAATTCCACATACCCGCCGCTGTATGGCGAATTCGCGCTGCGGGCACCGGGGCGGACCGTGTAGCCATCCCAGGCGCCGTAGGAGGTGAATGGCCGGTTGAACTTCATGGCGAAATACACCGTGTAGGTGTTCCTCTTGCCGCAGAATCCGCCGCTGGTGGCCCAGCCCGTGATCGTGGTGTTGTCCTCCCCGATCTGAATGGTCGCGCGGGAGTTGCCCGCAAGCGACGCGCCCGAGCGCACATGGAAAAGGGCGGGCCGGCCGTTGCGTGGATAGCTGAATCGGCCGACGCCGGTGCGGGTGGTGGCGGTGAGCTCCGCGGTCACCCCGGTCTCGGGAAACCGCACGGCGTAGTAGCCCGGCATGCCCTGTTCGGAGTCGTCGTGGGCGATGCCTTCCCAGGCATTCCAGGGCTCCAGGCCGATCCCGGTGGTGGTCGGCAGCATCGAGATGTCGCCGAACGCGGCACACCCCACCGAGGCGTGGGTCATGCTGAACCCGGTGGAGCGGGAGTTGTCGTAGTTGTAGCCGGCGTAGTTGCCGACGGTGTCCGGCGAGTACTGCACCATCCCGAACGGCACCGACGCGCCCGGGAAGTTGTTGATCTCCCCCACCGTCGTACCACCGGTTCCGGTGCCGATGAGCGTGGCGACGTAGTCGGCCGGGTTCGGCACGAATGCGGGCGCACCGTCATACGCGACAGGTGGGGCCGCCGCGACGAACGTCAGGAAGACGGCCGACGCCGCGACAAGCGCGAGGAGGGCCCGTCGTGACCGCATACCTGTCTATTACTGGATCACGGTGTATTCGCGGGGTGTTTTGCGGACGAATTCGATAACGATCGGCGGGCAAGGCCAGCCACCGCCGAAACATCCAAAAGATCCTGACAACGTTGTACGCCATTTCGGATGCTCTGACTCCGGGCGCGGCCGGTGCTGGTATCGGCCCATTTTCGAGAGATCTAGTGGTGAAGCACTTGACCACAGCAACCATTACCTGGCGCTGCGTCATCCGGGACCGACACGGCACCGGCCGCGGGTGCGGTGGCAGCACAGTCGTAGGCGGTAGACGGCGGGCTGATGAGCCACAGGAAGTTCGCCAACGCCAGTGACGCATCACCTGCCACGGCTTGCCGCCTGCTTATTGCGGTGATTAACGAGTGCCCGCGGATTCGCGATCATCCGCCGGGAGCACCGGCACCGCCACCAGCACCAGCGCCGCCACCGGATTGCCACCAGTCATACACACCAGAATAGGCACTCGTCGGGCACAGGTTCTCAGCCGCAGCAAGAACGAAACGAGCCGCTTGCTTGAGAGTCAGTGTCGGATAGCCCTTCTGCAGAGCCACAGTCGCCTGAACACCGTTGTAGCCGCCTTTCCAAAGCTCCCCGCACACCCTGTAACCGTTGTCCAATAGCGCCGGTTCCATTCCGATGATGCCTGCCGCCTGCACGGCAGCCAAAAAGTCCTGAACTGGGTGATGTTTCTGTAGGGCGATTTGCCACAGCTGCTGAACCTCCGCGATCTCGGGATCGCGGGACGGGGGGGTGGGCGTGGCCGGAATGGGGACTGGTGGTGTTGGCTGAGCTGACGGCACGGGTGTCGCCGCGCTCATTGGTGGTTGCGGGTCGCGCCTCGGCTGAGGGTTGATCGCGGCCCACCGGATCGGGAAATACAGGGCGACGCCGAGCAAAATGATTACCGGGATGACGATCGTCGTGCGCATCGCTGCCCGAGAACCTTCGGTCACCGTACCGATCTGCGCGGCAGCCACAGATGCCATGGCGCACAGAGCCACAGCGGAGATGGCGACCAGCCACAAGCCCCAACGGACCTGAAGTCCAACAAGTTGGCGGCCAGTCGATATCACGTTGACGATGTTGATGATCGCGATGAGAAGACACACGAGTCCGGCGACCGAGGCGATCCATGCCAGTGGGGCTAGCCGCCGCGTGCCGGACCAGGTTCTTCCGCGGTTCAGCAGGCCGAACAACGCGATGCCAGCAACTACCCCAAGGATCAAGGTGGTTTTTCCCTGCCACCAGACGCTGGCTGTGGCGCCGTTCGCGGTGACCCAAGCAAGGGTTGCCCAGGGGGCAACGCTGCCGACGATGATGCCCACGTTCGCGGCGATGGCCGCGGTCACATTCGGCAGGTAGCACGGTGCGGCGCTCTGCGGCGGCGGAGACGGCAGGTGTTGGGAGGACACGCGTACTCCTTCGCGACACAGTCTGGTCCAGACCTTTAATAATGTCGGCGCCACAGCCAGCGCGGACAGTGCTGTACGGCATCGGCTATTACCGCCAGAAGTCGTTAATCATGAGGGCCCAAAGTCCCGGGATGCCAGAAGCCTGTCATTCGCCACCTGATTGGGCCACCGATTGTCACGTTGCCTGGGAACGCCGCCGAAGCGAACCTGGGACGCGAACCCGCGAACGCGACTCCAGCACTTCTCACCGAGCGGCGCTCGCGCCCGGTCAGCAGTCCCACGAGTCGAATCTGGTTGGGAACTCACGCTAATGCTGCGCCCGTGGTCGTCTCGACGAGGCGACCGCGTACTAGGCGGGCCCCGCTGGCCTGGAACCGGGTGACGCATCGGAAGATGCGTTCCGTCGTTCGGGTTGGCGGCCGGACGGTGACGGCAACCAACCCTATCGAGTCCACCTGTGTCACCGTGCGGTTGCGTCAACGTGTTTCCAAGGGCCCGGGATCACACACAGCCGGAATAGCCCTGGCCTCAGACTTGTCAACGCCGCACAATGCGTCGGCTTCCGCAGCCATCACGATGTGGATAAACATGGTCAGCAGTTCGCGCACCACGGCGGGGCCGGTGGTGGACGCATACCGCTATGCCGCCGGCCCGATCGGCCTTACCGTGTTGGGCATGACAGAACAGTCGTATGCGGTGGACGCTGGGCACCCGCCGTCGGCGTTGCTGCGCCTCGTCAACCCGGTGCTGGGCTTCCTGCTGCGCACCCCGCTCGCCGGCCCCGCCCGCAAGCAACTGATGGTGTTGAGCTTCACCGGCCGAAAGACGGGCCGCCCGTATTCGATTCCGGTGAGCGCCCACGTGATCGACAACGAACTGTACGCACTGACCGGCGCGCCGTGGAAGCAGAACTTCCGCGACCGCGCCGATGCCCAGGCGGTCTATGACGGCAAGACAACCGCGATGCGGGGCGAACTCATCCGCGACCGCGCCGTGGTCCCCGACCTGTTCTTGCGCTGCGCCCAGTCCTACGGCGTGCAGCGCGCGCAACGGATGATGGGGCTGAAATTCCGCGATCAGCGCATGCCGACGCGTGAGGAGTTCGCCGAGGCCATCGACCGGCTGCAGCTGGCGGCGGTCCGGTTCACTCCGGCCGGATAGCGCCGCATTCGCTCACACGGCGGCGCCGTCCGTTTGGTCCGCGGCGCGCAGGTGTGCGGTGAGTAAGAGCTGATCGAACTGCGGACGCGAGCCGATATTGGCTTCACCCAACGTCGAGAAGTCGTGGGCGATCTGTTCGGCCAGCAGCCCCAGCTTTATGTTGTGCACCTGCGACAGCGATCTGAGCAGATTGAAAGCGGCGTCTTGGTCGATGCCGTAGACCACCATCAACATCCCCTTGGTTTGCTCGATCGCGCTGCGGCGCCGTGAGATTTCGGCCACCTCCGCGCTGATGGCGTCCTCGCGGTTGAGGGTGGATGCCGGTGTGACGTCGACGTAGAAGCCGTGGGTGCCGATGACCTGGCCGTCGTCGTCACAGAATTGGTCGCCCACCACGACGACGTGGTGGATGGCGCCGCCGGTGTCGACGATGCGATGCCGGGTGCTGAACGCCCGACGGCGATTGACCATGTCGTCGATGCTGGCGGCGACGTGGGCACGGTCGGCGGGGTGCTTGTGCGACAACACCAGCTCGGTGGTCGGTGTCACCGTCCCGGGTTGGTAGCCGTGCATGCGCTGCACCTGCTCGGACCATTCCCAGCGCTGGTCCTCGAAGTAGAACCGGAACCAGCCCACCCGCTGCGGTGTACCACCGGCGAGGGCCTGCTCGACCGCTTCGGTCTGGCCGTCTAGCTCCCAGGCCATAGCACCACCTTGGTGGAGCGTGCCCACTCGACGCGCGCCGCCTGCTTTTCGAGGAAGTCCTCCCGGATGGCGCCGCTTTCCTGCACGCGGCGCCGCGACACGCGGCACAGTTCGCGGGATCGGTCGACCCGCGCCCGCGCCTGCTGCACGGAGTGAGCCACAGAACGCTGCAGCAATCGGGCGGCATCGGAGCCGGGCCGCCCGGGGACGAAGCTCCGCCGGAGATGCTCGCGCAGCTCGGCCGTTCGGCGGGCCGTCCGGGCCCGATGAGCTTTCTGCCGACATGCCGGCGAGCAGTAGACCGCATCGGACCGGCCGGAGAAGCTGCTGCCGCACATCGAACAGATAGCCATACCCATAGCCGTTACGTTACAGCTATTCCTCCGGCGTTACGGCTACTGCCTGCGGTAAGGGGCCGACATCAAAGTCGGGCGCGGATGCTGTCGACGCGCCCGACCAGCCTCGCGTAATGCGACCCGGGCCAGTAGATCCGCCCGCATTCGGCGCAGCGGCTGAAGTCCTCGTAGTACCGGCGAGTCAGCGGCGCCAGCCGGTCGAGCACCTCGGCTTTGCTCACTGGGGTCAGGGTGCCGTTGCACCGCACGCACCGCGTGAGCGGCGCCAGCCGCCGCCGCAGGTCCAGTCGCCGGATCACTTCGAGCGCCTGGTCCTCGGGATCGTCGGAGTGAACGAACAGACCGTGGGTGATCGCGCGGCGCTTCAACAGGCCGCGGTCGCGGGTGAGCAGGATTCGCCCCTGCACCCCGCTGATGTCAGCCAGCGTGGTGTCCTCGGCGTCATTCGACCACCACACGTCGAACCCGAGCAGCCGGAGCAGCCACGCCAGCCGGCCGAGGTTGACGTCGACGACGAACCGCGGATCGCGCAACGGCACCGGCCGCAGCCCGGCCGTGGCAGCCACGTCCAGTGCTTCGAACGTCGGGTAGGCGGCGATGCGGTCGCCCACGCTCGGCCGGTGACCGAAGCCCTGCGGGGACCCGTTGACCAGGATGAGGTCCACCTCGGTATGCGGGATGCCCATGGCCTCCAACACGTCCTTGACGGTCTGGTGCGGCCGGAACGGGCGCCGCACCGCCGCCCCGCGCGACTCGGCTGCCAGGAAGTCATTGAGTTCGGCGTAGGCCCGAACCTCGACATAGCCGGTCGGCCCGTTCACTCACCCGGCCCCGCGCCGGCGGCCGCATGGGTTCGGGTGATCACCGGCTGCTCAAACCGGGCATCGCTCATCGCCCGACGCACCGCATCACCGACCGCTTCGGTCCGGTCGCTGGGCACCAGCGCGATCACGGCGCCACCGAAGCCGCCTCCGGTCATCCGGGCACCCAGGGCACCGGCGCGCACCGCCGTGTCGGCGATCAGGTCGATGTGCTTGGTGGTGATCTCGAAGTCGTCGCGCATGGACGCGTGCGAGGCCGTGAAGATCCTTCCGGCCGCGGCGAAGTCCGAATCACGCAGCGCCGCAACGAAGTCGAACACCCGATGGTTTTCGGTCAGCACATGACGGGCACGGCGGGCGTCGACGGGGTCGGGCACGGTGGCCAAATCCAAGGCCAAATCCGAGGCCAAACCCAGGGTCCCGCGATCCTGGACCTCGCGCAGTGACGACGCCTGAAGAGCGGCGGCCGCCCGCTCGCACGAGCTGCGCCGCGCGGCATAGTCACCGCCGGCGTGCCGGTGGCGGACCCTGGAGTCGATCAGCAGGAGCGCGACCCCGGCGGCGTCGGGATCGAAGGCGACCGGCGCGACGGTGAGGTCGCGAAAGTCGATCAGCAACGCGGTCGAGGGCTGCCCGAACAGCGAGGCCAGCTGATCGAGCAGACCCGTTGGCACCCCGACGTAGTCGTTTTCGGCGCGCTGGGCCAGTCGCGCCTGTTCGACCAGGTTGATGCGCACGCCCGCGGCCGAGGAGATCGCGCCTAGGGCCGCACATTCCAGCGCCGCCGAGGAGGACAGGCCCGATCCCATCTCCACGTCGCTGGTGATCCGCATCGCGCCCCCGGGAACCGGATGGCCGGCCTGGCGCAGCGCCCACACCACCCCGGCCACATAGGCGGCCCAGCCGGTCACTCGGCCGGGAACGGTGCCTAGCGAAAACCGCACCGCGCTGTCCGCGCGGTCGCTGGCCAAGGTGATCACATCGCTACGGTCGGGCGTGAACGTCACCACGGTGCGCTGCGGGAGCGCGATCGGCAGCGCGAATCCGAGGTTGTAATCGGTGTGCTCGCCGATCAGATTGATCCGCCCGGGGGCGGCGTAGCGGACCGTCATCGGAGTTCCCGCAGCCGCTGGGCGACGCCTTCGGGGGCGACGTCGCTGATGAACGCGTCCATCGCCGACTCGGAGGCCGCCAAATACTTGAGCTTGGTCGCACTGCGCCGAATCGACATCAACTCGACATGGAAGTAGCCCTCGGCCTGGGCATCGGTGTCGGCATACTGGTGCAGCGCCGAAATGTACGGCAGCGGGCCAACGGTCGGGGCATACATCCGATCGAACCGCCGCAGCACATCGAGATAGACCTGCACGAAACCGTCGAGCTCGCGCTCGTCGAGTTCGATGAGGTTGTGCACGAACCTATTCGGATAGATGTGTACCTCGACCGGCCAGCGCGCCGCGAACGGCACGAAGGCGGTGAACAACTCGGTGCGCGCGACAACGCGGCCACCGTCGGCGGCCTCGCGTGCCACCAGGTCGGCAAAGAGGTTGCCGCCGTGTCGCATCCGGTGTTCGCGTGCCTGCGCGAGCATGGCGGCGGTGCGCGGCGTCAGATAGGGGTAACCGTAGATCTGGCCGTGCGGGTGGGTCAACGTCACCCCGATTTCCTCCCCGCGGTTCTCGAAACAGAACACCTGCTCGATGCCCGGGGTGGCCAGCAGGTCGCCGGTGCGATGCCGCCACGCCTCGACCACCAGCCGGGCGTGTTCCGGTTTCAACTCCGCGAAGGAGCCGGTGTGGTTGGCCGAAAAGCAGATCACCTCGCTGCGGCCATGCCCCGGCGCGGACACAAAGCCGTCACCGGCGGGCGCGGCCGCCGGTGCACCGATGCCGGCCAGGCTCGGGAACCGGTTCTCGAAGACGACGACGTCGTAGTCGGGGGCGGGCACCTCGCTGGTCAGCCCGGTCGGACCCGGACACAGCGGGCATTGGTCGGCGGGCGGCTTGTAGGTGCGGTCCTGGCGCCGGGCCGCGATGATGACCCATTGCCCGGTGGTCCGGTCGAACCGCAACTGCGACTGCTCTGCGTCTTGCACCGGCAGCGGCCGGCGATCCTCGACCGGTGCCGGACGGTGCCCCGGCAACGCGAAGAACAGCAGGTCACGGCCATCGGCCAGCTTCGCCCGCGTCGGCGCTGTCACGATGTCGAAGACTAGCTTGGTCGCCGCGGGGCGGTTCGGGTAACCATGTGGTGTGCGCGCAAGAAAGGCGGTCGCCCGATAACTGTGCTCTACGGTTGGGCCCGCAACTGGCTGATCGGCTCCGATCCTGGGCTGCTTCGGCTGCGGATGGCGACTCGGACGACGGCCGCCCTTGGTTGTTCGCTGGTGGTTCTCTACGTGCTGACCAAAGCGACCGGACAACCGCTGACGGTCGCCTTGCTGGGGGTCGTCATCACCATGGTCGCGTCCCGATCCGTCAACGAGCCGGACCCCCGCCGGCAGCGCATCACGATGGCACTGCTGCCCGTGCCCGCCGCCCTGGCCATCGGGGCCGCCGCCCTGCTCGCGCCGCACCCGGTCGTCAGCGACGCGGTGTTCGTGATGGTCGTGTTCGCCGCCGCCTACGTTCGCCGCTTCGGGGCCCGGGGCCGGGCGCTGGGCATGGTCGCATTTATGTCCTACTTCTTCACTTTGTATCTGCGGGCCCGCTTTTCGGAGTTGCCGTGGATGATCGGGGCGGTCGCGGTGGGCACGGTGTGCACGTTCGTGATGACCAGCTACGTGCTGCCCGACCGGCCCGAGAGCGTGCTGCGGGCCACCATACGGGCGCTGCGGGCACGCATGGCGATCGTGCTCGACACCACCGCCGAGGCCGTGCGGACCGGCCGTTTCGACGAACGTCGCCGGCGCCGGATGCGGGCGCGCGCCATCCGGCTCAACGAAACCGCCCTGATGGTGCAAAGCCAGATCGAAGACAACGCCGACCCCGCCATGCTGTGGCCCGGCGTCACCGCCGAACAGCTGGCCCCCTGGCTGTTGGATGCCGAACTGGCCATCGAATGGGTGGCGACCGCCGGTCGCGGGGCGGCGGTCGTCCCGGCGGGGATACCCGGCGCCACTCGCGCCGAGCTCGTCGCTGCGCTCACGCAGCTGGCGCGGGCGATCCGGCTACCCGAACCCGAAGGCCTTCGGCGAGCCGCCGACCAAGCGCACCGGCTGCTGGACGCAGCAGTCCGGCCCCGGCCCCGCCGACACCCAGCCGACGCCGCCGTACGCCGCCTTGCCCTGGCGATAATCAACGCCGCGACAGCGACTTCCGACGTCCGGGCAATCGTCGACCGCGCGGCCGCCGGCGGCACCGACGAAAGCCCCGAACAGCGAGCGGCCTTCGGCATCCGACGGCGCCGCCCCCGACGCGGCCGAGGCGACGGGCGAGCAACGGCACCGGGTCTACGGCCAACCACGCGGCAAGCCATCCAGGTCGCCGTCGCCGCGTCGTTGGCCATCGTCGCCGGCGAGTTGGTGTCGCCGGCGCGCTGGTATTGGGCGGTGATCGCGGCGTTCGTCATCTTCGCCGGCACCAACTCCTGGGGCGAAACCTTGACCAAGGGCTGGCAGCGCCTGCTCGGCACCTTGCTCGGCGTGCCTTGCGGCGTGCTGGTGGCCACGCTGCTCGCCGGCGACAAGACGGCCGCGCTCGCCGGGATCTTCGTGTGCTTGTTCTGCGCCTTCTATTTCATGACGGTCACCTACAGCCTGATGACCTTCTGGATCACCACGATGCTGGCGTTGCTGTACGGGTTGCTCGGCCAGTTCTCTTTCGGCGTGCTGATGCTGCGCATCGAGGAGACCGCGATCGGTGCCGTCATCGGCGCCACCGTGGCCGTCGTGGTGTTGCCGACGAATATCAGGACCGCCATCCGCGGCGACAGTCGCGCGTTTCTGACGAGCCTGTCGGCCCTGATCGAGATTTCCGCGGCGACCATGTTCGGTGAAGACGAGAGTGTGAGCCCGTCCGAGCAAGCCCGCCGGCTGGATCGCGACCTGCAACAGTTCCGGGTTACCGCCAAGCCGCTGTTGGCCGGGGTCGCCGGCCTGGCGGGCCGCCGCAGCATTCGCCGTGCCCTGCGCACATTCGCCGCGTGCGACCGCTACGCGCGGACCCTGGCGCGCAGCAGCGAGCAGCTACCAGGACCCGGTCGGGTCACGACCGCTGGTGCGAATCCTTCACGGCGGCCGCGCCCAGACGCGACGCAACATCGAGGCGCTGGCCGCTGCCATCGACGGCGGTCATGCGCCGACCATTGCTTCGGCCGCCGACGACCTCGATGCCGCTGAGACCTTGGCCCGGCAGCAGGACGACGGCGAACGGCGGCCGGACACCCGACGACTTCTCACTGCGGTGCATGCGCTGCGCCAGATCGAACGGGCTGTCGTCACCGCGGCCACCAATCTCGGTGCGCGCGAGAACGTTCAGGTGCCCAGCCTCGCGGCCAGCTGAGGCTCACTCGTCGTCGACGCGGCGCCGACTCAATGCGCGCACGGTCCGCTCGGCGTTGGCCACCAGGCGGTCCTGGATCCTTGGCCACCAAAGGATTTCGACGGCGAAGAGCGCGACGATCAACCACGACACGGCGGCGACCCGCGGGGTGGAAAACAGGCTGTCGATCGCCGCGAGGACCAGCATTGCCGCGGCGGCCAACCATACCAGCCAGCGCCAGCGGCGAGCTTGCCGCCGGGCGTCGCGCAGCGCGCCCACGTACTCCATGGCGGCGGGCGCCAGTGCAGGCTCGTCGATGCGGCGGCCGCGGCGCACCGCGGAGCTGACGACGACGCGGTCGTCGGGGCTGAGATCGGTTGCCGCGGGCCACGCCTTGCCCATCCGCCGAGCCATCATGATCCCGTTGAAGACGCTGACCACCACGAACACGGCCACCGCGCCCAGCATCACCCCCGACTCTGCAAAGGCCAAGGCGGCCAGGAAGATACCGGCCGGAACGCCTGCGCACACCGCCCGGTGCACGAAACCACCGCGCCACACCCATGCCGGGATCAACAGCATGCTGCGATTGTCGCCCCAATTCGTCGCCGTTGCTACCGACGCCAACCGTTCCCGGTTACCATCTCCCTAACCGCCGCGGCCACGCCCGAGGAGACAACCCATGGCCACTCCGCACCTCCCGCCGGGCTTTGACTTCACCGATCCCGACATCTACGCCCACCGGCTACCCGTCCAGGAGCTGGCGGAACTGCGCGCGACGGCGCCGATTTGGTGGAACGAGCAGCCACCGGATCAAGGCGGGTTCGGCGACGGCGGTTACTGGGTGGTGACCAAACACCGCGACATCCGCGATGTCTCGCTGCGCAGCGACGTCTTCTCGTCGGCGGAGAAGTCGATCGTGCCGCACTATCGGCAAGAGTGGGCGGCCGATCAGATCGAGGCCGGGCGGGCGTCGATGATCATGATGGACGACCCCGAGCACAGCCGGTTGCGCAAGATCGTCGCCCGCGGTTTCACACCACGCGCGGTCGAGCGGCTGCGCGCCGACCTGGCCGAGCGCGCAGCGCGCATCGCCGCCCAGGCCGTCGAGCAAGGGGCGGGCGACTTTGTCCTGCAGGTGGCCTGCGAATTGCCGCTGCAGGCCATCGCCGGCCTGCTCGGGGTGCCACCGGAGGACCAGGACAAGCTGTTCGACTGGTCCAACAAGATGGTCGGCGGCGACGACCCGGAATTCGCCGACAACGACGCGCTGACGTCGGCGGGCGAATTGATGTGGTATGCCATGCAATTGGCGGCCCGCAGGGCCGACGATCCCACCGACGACATCGTCACCACGCTGATCCAGGCCGACGCCGACGGCCAGCGCCTCTCCGAGGCCGAGTTCGGCATGTTCGTCGTCACCCTGGGCATCGCCGGCAACGAGACCACCCGCAACTCGATCACCCAGGGCATGATGGCCTTCACCGACTACCCCGACCAATGGGAGCTGTTCAAGGCGCAGCGCCCCAAGACCGCGGCCGACGAGATCATCCGGTGGGCCACGCCGATCACGGCGTTTCAGCGGACGGCGCTGGCCGACACCGACCTCGGCGGGGTGCGGATCAGGAAAGGCCAGCGGGTGGTGATGTTCTACCGGTCGGCCAATTTCGACGAAGAGGTGTTCGACGACCCGTTCACCTTCAACGTTTTGCGCAGCCCCAACCCGCATGTCGGATTCGGCGGCACCGGGGCGCATTACTGCATCGGGGCCAACCTGGCGCGCATGACGATCGACCTCATGTTCAACGCGATCGCCGACCACATGCCCGACCTGGCCCCGCTGGGCGACCCCCAGCGGCTGCGGTCATCCTTCATCAACGGCATCAAGCACTGGCCGGTGGACTACACCGGAGCCTGTCCCCTGGCTCGCTAGTCCGGCTCGGAAAGCCGTTCGAGCACAACGCATTCCGCGCCAGGCCCGCCGTCGCAGTCACCTTTCGCCGCCTCGATCAGCTCGGCGATGCTGCGCTCCAGGGCGCGCAGGTCCATCAGTTTCGCGTGCACCGCGGCGAGATGAGTCTCCGCCAGGTCGCGGGCCTCCAGACAGGAGCGGCCGTCGTCCGCCATCAGCTCGACCAGGCTTCGGACCTGATCGAGCGAGAAATCGATGTCGCGGCAGCGCCGCACGAACGTCACCCGTCGCACGTCGTCGTCGTCGTAGCGACGCTGACCGCCCACCCGCCGCGGGCTGGGCAGCAGACCGATCTGTTCGTAGTAGCGGATGGTCGGCGGGGTCGTCCCCGCCGCATCGGCAAGCTCGCTGATCCGCAGAGCCATACCCGCAATGGTCGCGCGTGCGCCCTTGACCTTCAAGCCGCTTGAGGTCCCACCCTGGAGTCATGCCAGCAGATCACGATTCCCCGCAGGTTGCCTGCACCCTCGACGCCGCCGATCACGCGGCCCGGATCGCCTGGATCGCGCAGCTGGGCGCGACGGCGCTGGACGGCTACCGGCGCGACGGCCGGCGCATCCTGCTCAGATACCGCCGGTCGGCCGCCCCGCAGGCCCGGGAGTTGGTGCGCCGTGAACGACAATGTTGCCCGTTCCTGCAGTTCGGCACCGAGCAAGAAGAGGACGCGTTCGTCGTGATCATCGACGCCCCGGCCGAACTGGCCGCCGCCGCCGCCGACGACCTGTTCGCGGCCTACACCCAACCCGGAGGGCGGGCCTGATGATCGAGATCATGCGCGAGAGCGACGGCAACGTGCTGGGCCTGCGCGCGACGGGAAAGCTGACCGCGAGCGATTACCGCGAGGTGCTGGAGCCCGCGGTGCGCACGTCGCTCGACCGTTTCGGCACGCTCAAGGTGCTGTTTCTCCTCGATGAGCCATTCAGCGGGTGGAGCCTGCGCGCCGCGTGGGTCAACACCGTCTTCGATGTCAGACACCGCCGGGACTTCGACAAGGTCGCGGTCGTCGGTGCGCCGCGCTGGGAGCGATGGTGCGTCAACGTCGCCGCGGCGATGGTGATGAGCGGTGAGTTGCGGACGTTTGACCGCCAACGACTGGACGCCGCCTGGGGGTGGGTGCGAGCGTAGAGGCCATCATGAGAATCGCTATCAGCGGCGCCGGTGTCGCCGGGGCCGCGCTCGCACACTGGCTCCATCGCACCGGGCACACCCCGACGGTCATCGAGCAGGCGCCGCAGTTCCGCACCGGCGGCTACATGATCGACTTCTGGGGGGTCGGCTACGAGGTGGCCAAACGCATGGGCATCGAAGACCAGGTCCTCACCGCCGGCTACCAGATCGAGCGGCTGCGCTCCGTCGGCCCCGACGGCAGCATCAAGGCCGACGTCAACGTCGACCTCCTCAGCTCCAAGTTCGGCGACGACTTCACCAGCTTGCCCCGCGGTGACCTGGCTTCGGCAATCTACGACACCATCGAAGACAAGGTCGAAACGATCTTCGGCGACAGCATCAGCGCGATCGATCAGCACGGCGACGGTGTTGGGCTGACCTTCGAGAAGGGCGCGCCGCGCGATTTCGACCTGGTGATCGGCGCCGACGGACTGCACTCCAACGTGCGGCGTTTGGTCTTCGGCCCCGAACCGAACTTCGAGCACTACCTGGGCTGCAAGGTCGCCGCCTGCGTGGTCGACGGCTACCGGCCACGAGATGAATTGGTCTACGTCATGTACGCCACTCCCGGCCGGCAGCTGTCGCGCGTCGCGCTGCGCGATGACCGCACCATGTTCCTGTTCGTCTTCCGCGCCGGGCACCCATCCGTTTCGGACAGCGAGGTGGCGCCAAAGGACGAGTTGCGCAACGAGTTCGGCGACGTCGGCTGGGAAGCCCGGGACATGCTGGCGGCCCTCGACGACGTCGACGACCTGTACTTCGACGTCGTCAGCCAGATCCGGATGGACCACTGGTCGCGCGACCGGGTGCTGCTGGTGGGTGACGCGGCCGGGTGCATTTCCCTGCTGGGCGGCGAGGGCACCGGCCTGGCGATCACCGAGGCATACGTGCTGGCCGGCGAGCTCGCGCGGGCGGGGGGCGACCATCGCCGCGCCTTCGCCGCCTACGAGGCGCGGCTGCGTCCCTTCATCAGGGCCAAGCAAGCCGGAGCGGAGAGGTACATCGGATTTTTCGCCACCCGGACCCGATTCGGCCTGTGGTTCCGCCACTTGGCCATGCGCACGATGAATTTCGGGCCGCTGGCAACGCTTTTCGCGGGCGGCATACGCGACGACTTCGAGCTGCCGGACTACGGCATATAGCTAGTGTGCCGGCGTGTGCTTGGCGGACGGTGTGGCCGTGGGGACCTGCCTGATCGCCAGGACGGCGATGCGCGCGCCGCGATGCGGTACCAGGACGACGAACTTGAGCCGCTGATGTTCGCCGGCCGCCGTGGTGGTGCGCAACTCCACCCGGCGCAGGATTTCGCGCAACACCACCCGCATTTCGACCATGGCGAACCCGGCGCCGAGGCAGCGACGGTTGCCGCCGCCGAACGGGAACCACGTCGTGGGGCTCAGGGCGGCACCGACCATCCGGTCGGGGTCGAAACGGTCCGGATCCGGGTAAATCGCGGCGTTCGCGTGCACCAGCCCCATCCCGGGCGCCACCATGACCCCGGCCGGCAGCCGGTAGCCGGCCACCTCGACGGGTTCGGTGAGCACCCGGCCCACATCGAACACGACCGGACGGATCCGCAGCGTCTCCTTGGCCACCGCGTCGAGATACTCGTCGCCGGCCGGGTCGCCCGCCGCGCCGGCTTCGGCGGCCCGCACCGCCTTGGCCAACACCGCCGGATGGCGGGTCAGCCGCTCCAGCGCCCAGGACAGCCCCGTCGCGGTGGTGTCGTGCCCGGCCACCAGCAGCGTCATCAGCTGGTCACGCAGCTCGAGATCGGTCAGCGTGCGCCCGTCCTCATCGCTGGCGCGAACCAGCATGGCCAGCACGTCGGTGCGGTCGGCCAGGTTGGGATCGGCACGGTGGTCGGCGATCTCGGCATAAAGCAGGCGGTCGGCTTCGGCAATTCGCCGACGCAACCCTCGCCACGGCAGGTAGCGCTGCAGCTCCGGCTTGGCCAGGGCCAGCGTCGCCCACGGACTCACCTTGAGCAGCCGCGGCATGACCTCGCGCAGCGCCGCCAACCGGGCCGGATCGGTGGCGCCGATGACCGTCCGCAGGATCACCTCGAGGGTGATCTCTGACATCTTCGGCGCCACCGCGAAGGTGGTGCCCACCGGCCATCCGGCGATGTTTGCCGCAGCGATCTCGGCCATCAGCCCGGCTTGGTGCGCGACGGCATCGCGATGGAATGGCGGCAGCATCAGACGGCGCCGGTCGCGATGCACGTCTTCATCGATCACCAGCAGCGAGGTGTCTCCGAGCAATCCGCTCAGCATCGAATTCGCCTCGCCGGCATGGAAAATGCGGGGATCGCCGGCGAACACCGTCTTGATGTCGGCGGGATCGGCCAGATAGACCAGCGTGCCCATTCCCGCGACGCGCAGCGTGAACACACTGCCGTACCGACGCTCACAGCCCGCCACGAAACCCTTTCCGTGACCCAGCATCAAGGCGGCCTGCACCGACCGGGGAAGCCGAGGCCCGGGCGGAAGCGCGGTAGGCGAATCATTGCCCATGAATACAATTCTACGACCGGTGTCCAGGCCTGCGGCTGCGTCGACGACTGTCATCCGCATATGCCTTTGGCGCCAAATTGGTTTCAGCCGGCGACGGTGATTCGGCGGGCCAAGACCGGTTGCGCCTTGCCCTTGAGACCGAGCGTGACCACCTCACCCTCGTCGACAGCCGCGATGTTCGCGACAGCCTCGGACATGACGATTTCGCCGCCCGCCGCGACGCTCTGCAACCTCGACGCGGTGTTGACGACATCCCCGATCGCCGTGAAGTCGCGGATTTCGCCCTCACCGACGATCCCGACGTACGCCGGGCCGACATCGAGGCCGATGCCGACCGGCAACTGCGGCCCCTCGGCAGTGCCGTAGCCCTGCGCACGCAGAATGGCGTGGGCATCGCTCACCATGGAGTTGACATAGCGCCCGTCGGGTGTGAGCGGCGCAAGGTAGAGGCCCATGACCGCGTCGCCGATAAGTTTGTCGACGATCCCGTGCCGAACGATCACCTGCGTCAGCTTCGAGTAGAAGCGATTGAGGGCCGCGACCATTTGATCGGGTGCCAACGTCTCGGCCAGCGCGGTCGAGTCTCGGACGTCGGCGAACAGAACCCCGATCGGCAGCGTCACGCCACCCTCGGGCGCCTTCTCGAAACAAGCCTGACACCAACGCGGGTTTTTTCGCGATGGGCTTTTGCCCACGCGCCGCATCAGCCAGCCACCGAGTCCCGAGAACGGGTTGCCACAGGCCTCACACCGCGGAGCAGACGGCAGGCGGGAGATGACGCGAATTCCGCGCCGCACCGTGGCGTGCCCGAAGTACTCGAAGAAGCGCGCCCATTCCTCCGCGTCGGCCTGCGCCCCTTCGGGGCGCGGTGGCGTCCGACCGTGCGGCATTTGCTGATTCTAATCGCACTCGCCACGCCACCTCACCCGCGAAATCGACGCGGCCTGGCCGGCAGGCGCTGCGTTACTTGTAGGCCACGGCCGCGCTGGAGCCGGCGGCAAGCGGGATCACCTCGAACGACCGAAAGCCGGCCGCGGTGCACCATTCCCGGAAGTCGGCGCCCGAGTAGTCGAAGGCGTCACCGAATTCGATCAACATGTTCAGCGACATCATCAGCCCCTCCGTGTTCTCACGTCGTGCGTCGTCGATCAGCGTCTCGATCACGATGAAGGCGCCGCCCTCGGGCAGGGCCTGGTAGGCCTTGGCGATCAGCTGTTGTTTGCGGTCGAGATTCCAGTCGTGCAGGATCTGGCCCATTGCGATGACGTCGGTTGCCGGCAGCGGGTCGGCCAGGAAGTCGCCGGCGACAGCGCGCACCCGGTCGCCCAGACCCTGTTCCGTCAGCTTGCGCTGCGCGATCTCGGTCACGGCGGGCAGGTCGAAGCTGATGCACCGCAGGTGTGGGTGGGCCGTGGCAACGATCCGCGACAACAGCCCGTTGGCGCCGCCCACATCGCAGACGCTTTGATAACGCCCGAACGGGAAACGCTCGGCGAGCAGTTCGACGTTGCGCCGAGACGCCGAGTCCATGGCGTCCACGAAGATTTCGAGCCGCCGGGGATCGGCATACACCGTCTCGAACATGGGGCGACCCGAGTGCTTGACCTCGTTCTGCGGCTTCCCCGTCTTCAGCGCCTCGGTCAAATCCGCCCAGAAGCGATAGTTGCGTTCGTCCCAAATCTTGAGGAGGCCACCCTGGTAATCGGGGCTGGCCTCATCGAGGAAGTGCGCCGTGGCCGGCGTATTGCGGTACCGGGCCTCGGCTCCGTCGCCGTCGCGCTCCAGCAGATCCAGCGACACCAAAGCATCGAGGAAGTCCGTCGCGGGTCGCTTGACCAGTCCGAAGCGTTCGGCGATGGCGTCCGCCGTCATCGCCTCGCCGGCGAGTTCGGTGAAGAGCCCCAGCCCGACCGCGGTGAGCAATACCTTTGATGGGCCGTAGCCCGCGCCGATCGCCATGATCCGATCGGGGCTCAATGGATCCACCGGTCAACCTCCCTACAGTGCATGGAGCATGGATGGCGCCCCGCTGCCTACCGACCGTAGGCCAAACCGGCGCACGGTGGCCGCCGAAGCCTCCGGCCGACGACCGACTACGGCGTGCGGGCGACGATCACCGGCGTGCGGACGGAATTGACGACGGCCCGGCTGACCGAACCCAGCAGCATTCCTGCGAACCCACCGCGGCCACGACTGCCAACCACGATGAGCTGAGCGGTTTCCCCATTCTCGATCAGAGCAGGGCCCGGCCGACCACCAACCACGAGGCGACGCACCGCCACAGTCGGATACCGCTTCTGCCAGGTCGCGAGCCACTCAGCCAGCAGGTGATCCTCGCGGTCGTGAACTTCCAACCACTCCGCCGGCGACCAACCCATCGCCGGGGGGCCCAGTTCGGTGCGATCGCTCCACGCGTGTAACGCCACCAACTCGACGCCGCGACGCGATGCTTCGTCGAAGGCGATGTCGGTGGCCAACTCCGACAATGGAGACCCGTCGATTCCGACGAGGACCGGTGCGTGCGCCGACCGTGCCGCGGCCTCGTCTTCGTCGTGGATCACAGCGACCGGGCAGTGCGCCCGACGCACCACGTCGGCGCTGACCGATCCGAGCATGGCGCGGCTGGCCGCGTTCAGTCCCCGGCAGCCGACCACCAGCATGTCGGCCTTGCTCGAGAAGTCGACCAGCGTGGGCACGGCCGCGCCGTGGACCAACTCAGTACGCACGGACACCGAACCGATGTCGGGTGTACTGCGCTCGACGACGCGGACTGCGTCGTCAATGACTCTCTTCGCCTCGCTCTCGCGCCACTGCGCATAGCCGGCCGGTACCGGGACTTCCCCCCACAGCCCCGAAGCGGCCGGAATCGGCGCTACCGCATGCACGATCGTCAGCGAAACCTTGTGCGGTGCCGCGTCTCGCGCAGCCCATCGGACCGCTGCGGTGGAGGCCGAAGACCCATCGACGCCGACAATGATGCCGCGACCGGTTGGATAGGCCGACATCTCAGATGACCCTCATTCCAGGTGTGTCCAGATGTGACAGTCGGTCTCGGTCACGTTACGTCGCGGGCCGCACTCTGGCAGGGGGCTTTGGTCACCTGTTCGCACGCACCTCCGGTCGGACAAGGGCCAGTTCTCATCTCGGGCGCGGGACGACCAGGACGGGGATGTCGACCAGCTCGAGGACGTGCCCGGTGACCGTGCCGACGTACGGCCTGCCGGCCCCCCGCACGTCGGATCTGCCGATGACGAGCAGGGCGGCGCCCCAATCGCTGACCTCCGCGAGCACCATCGCGGCCGGATCACCTTTGAGGTGTTTCGTCTCGGCCGGGATTCCCGCTCGTTCGGCCTCGGCTCCCACGTGGTGCAGCAGCGCCACCGCGGCCATGGTGCGCCTGGTCGTCAGCTGGTTGTTGTGTCCCCTGTCGGCGAGAGCGCGGAGCAGTGCGCCGTCGCTGGTGACGTGCACGAAACGTAGCTGTGCGCCGGTGCGCACCGCGAATTCGGTGGCGGCGCGGGCCGCGGCCAGGGCCGCCGGCGAGTCGTCGACGGCGACGAGGACCTTCTGGAACATGGCATCTGTCATGGCATTTCCCCGCTGGCAACAATCTCCGGGCCACGCTCGGCGCGGGTGCGATTGCCCGCCGCCCAGCGCAATCTCACGACGTCGTTGTGCTCGTCTTCCTCGAGCTTGAATTGCAGTTCGGTCAGCGCCTGCCGCAAGCGCGGTATCCACCGGTCCACGATGGCCCGGAGTCGGCGACGAGTGGCCGTCTCTTGCGCCTCGAGAACGCGGACAGCCGTCTCGAGGGCTGCCTGCCGGACGGCGGCCTGTACCGCGCGTCGATAGCAGACACGCGCCGCCACCAGCGCGGCGTTGCCGGGCGGCGGCGCGGCCGGCGCGGGGTCCGGCACGGTGCAGGTGGCCTCGGCCGGATAGCGCACGCCCATCGGCTGCTCCCAGAGGATCCGAACCTCGGCGGGCGCCGGTGCGGCGGCGAGGCGGACCGACCGCTGCCCGCCGAGCAGAACTGCGCGCAACAGCCAGTTGTCCGCCTCGCGGCTCGCCGATTCCCACTCGGCAGCCATCATGTCCCGTTCCAGCACGAGTTGTTCCCGCTCGGCACGCAGGATGCGTAACTTGTGGTCGAGCAGATCCGCGCCGTGCTGCGCGGTGGATAGCCGATGTTGCAGCCACAGGCGACCGGCCCGTCCGGGGGGCATGTGCAGGATGTTGGCCATCACGCTCACCGCCCCGCGGAAGGGCCGGCATACCGGGCATCGAGCACAGCGTTCGGAAGCATCGTGAGCTCGCGGCGCGGAAGAACACGCAGCGCCTGCCAGGCGCGGTCGAGTGTCTCGTCGAGAGTCCGTGCCTCGTCGCGGCGCTGGCTGAGCAGGCGCTGCTGCACTGCGTGCTCGAAGGACAGATACGCGCGGTCGGTGGCGCTGAGTGCGTCCTCGCCCATCAACTCGGCCAGCTCACGCGCTTGCCGGGCCCGGGCCAACGCTGCCAGGGTCTGAGCGGCCACGTCGAAATGATCCTCGCGGGTCCGCCCGGGGCCCGCACCTTTGCGCATGAGTCTGGACAGCGAGTTCAGTGGCTCGACGGGCGGGTAGATGCCGGCGTCCTGCATCGTGGCCGAGAGCACGATCTGGCCTTCGGTGATATATCCGGTGAGGTCCGGAACCGGGTGGGTGATGTCCCCGGCAGGCATCGTCAACACGGGAAGCACAGTGACCGATCCGGGCACCCCGCGGATGCGGCCACACCGCTCGTAGAGCGAGGCGAGGTCGCTGAAGAGGTAGCCCGGATACGCCCGGCGGCCGGGTATCTCGCCCCGTGCCGCGGACACCTCCCGCAGCGCCTCCGCATAGGCCGTCATATCGGCCATCACGACTAGCACGTGCCGGCCCATGTCGAAAGCGAGATACTCGGCGACCGTCAGCGCGATCCGGGGTGTCAGAATCCGTTCGACCACCGGGTCGTCAGCCGTATTGACCAACAACACCAGCTCGCCGGCTGCCGAGCGCGCCTCGAGGGCGTCTCGGACAGCCGCCGTGTCGAGGTGGGTCAGGCCCATGCCCGCGAAGACCACCGAGAACGGCTCATCACCGGCGGTGGCCTGCGCGGCGACCTGTGTCGCGAGCTCGAGATGCGGCAACCCGGCAATCGAGAACACCGGCAGCTTCTGTCCCCTCACCACGGTCGTCAGTGCGTCGATGGCCGAGACCCCGGTGATGACCGGCTCAGCGGGCGGCTCGCGGTGCGTGGGGTTGAGCGGGAAACCCGAGACCGGAGCCCGCCGCACACCGAAGATCGGTGGGCCACCGTCGACGGGTTCTCCCCTGCCATTGCAGACCCGTCCCAGCCAGCCGGGTCCCACCGGGATGTGCAGGGTCTCCCCGGCGAAGCGGATACGGGTGTCGCCGGGCCGCATACCCTCGGTTCCCTCGAGCATCTGGACGACCGTCAGGTCGCGGTCGACCTCGAGGACGAGCCCGTTTCTTACCTCTTCGGCCTCCCCAGAACCCAACACGACGCGCGCGGACTCGTCCCAGCCCACACCCGAGATGCCGCGCACGACGAGCAGCGGCCCTCGCAGCTCGGCCACATCCGTGTACTCGAGCGCGCCGAACGTACTCGTACTCATGACAGCTCCCCGAGTCGGGTCAGCATGGCTTCCAGATGCTCCTGGACTCCCTGGAAGTCCTCGGGGCCGGTTTCCTGCGCAGCACGCAGCACGCTGCCGAAGTCCAGCTCCTCGATCGCCGTAGCGGGAACCCCCGAGTCGACGAGCGCGTCGCATCGGTCGATGACCGTGAGGACGGCTTCGACCAGCGCCGCACCCTTGGCAGCGGAACAGAAGACGTCATTGGGGCTCAACGCGCTCTGTTGCAGCACCCCCTCGCGCAGCAGCCGCCCTGCCAGCATGACCATGCGCTCGGCACCCGGCATGGCGCCGATGCCGACCAGATCGGCGAGGTTGCCGAGCCGATCGGCGTCCGAGAGCAACGCGCTGACCCGCTCCCGGCGGTGCGCCCACGCCGGATCCGCCTGCTGCGCATGCCACACGCTCAGCGCGTCGGCGTCGCGGGAGAACGATCCCGACCACGCAACCGCCGGGTAATGCCGCGCGTAGGCCAGGTCCCGGTCGAGCATCCACACCGAACGGACGAACCGCTGTGTGTGCGCGGTAACCGGTTCGGTCATGTCCCCGCCCTGGGGCGAGACCGCGCCGATGATGGTGACCGATCCTCGGCGTCCACCGAGAGTGACGACGAGCCCGGCCCGTTCGTAGAAGGCCGCCGTGGCGGACGCGAGGCTCGCGGGATACCCCTCCTCCGACGGCAAGGCCCCGGTCCGAGACGCGAACTCCCGCAGCGCCTCCGCCCAGCGCGACGTCGAATCCGCGATGAGCACGACGTGATACCCCATGTCCCGGAAGTACTCGGCGACCGTGACACCGGTGTAGATACTGGCAATACGCGCCAGCATGGGCATATTCGAGGTGTATCGCGATCAACACCGTGCGGCGACTGAGCAGGTCGCCGGTGCGCGGATCCTCGAGCACGCTGAGATCGGCGACCACATCGGCCATCTCGTTACCGCGCTCGCCACACCCGACGTACACGATGACATCGGCGTCGCACCACTTGGCGACCTGCTGCAACAGCATCGTCTTACCGGTACCGAATCCACCCGGCACGGCGGCACTGCTGCCGCGGGCCACCGGGTACAGCAGGTCGAGTACCCGCTGCCCGGTGTGCAGGCCCTCCGCGGCGTTGAGGCGTTCGCGGTGCGGCCGGGGACGCCGCACCGGCCACCTGCTTGTGAGCGCAACGTCGACCCCGGCAACCGTCGCGGCTACCGCGTCCGCGGCATAGCTGCCCGCCTTCGCGATGTGCTGCACCACACCGGCGGTGCCGGCAGGGACCAGGATCCGCAGCGGCAACGCAGTGCCGCCGCCGATCGATCCGAGCTCGTCACCCTCCGACACGGTGGCGCCTTCGGCGACCGAGGGAGTGAATTGCCAGCTTCGGTCGGTGGCGGTCGCCGGTGCCGCGCCCGGAACCAGCCAGGTTCCGGCCCCGGACAGCGGGCGCAGCAGTCCGTCGAACACCGAGCCCAGCAGCCCCGGGCCCAGTTTCGCCGACAGTGGCGCGCCGCGAGCGACAACCGGGGCGCCCGGGGCCAGGCCGCCGGTGTCCTCATACGCCTGCACGGTGATCCGGCGATCGGTGATGGCAACGACTTCTCCCGGCAGCCGGCGCTCACCGAGCAGCACAACGTCATACATGGCCACGCTGGCCAGACCCTCGAGCTCGACCAGCGAGCCCGATACCCGGGACACTTGTGCGCTCATAATGCGCTCACGACGACCAGAGCCCTTCGACCTCGGCACCCATCGTGTCGATCACCTGGTCGGCGAGTCCCACCAGGGTGAAGCTGGCTCGCCGACCGTTTGTCTCGGCGAGCACCCCGCCTTCGGGGGCCTCACTCACCACGGCGTCGGATCCCAGCACGGTCCGGGCATGCTCGGCCATCCGGTCCCGCCACGGTCGGTAACCGGGGTCATCCCGGATGGCGGGCAAGGCCTGCACCACCTGGGAACGCAGTTCGTCGTAGGCTTCGCGTTGCGCGGCCAGTAAGAGGGCCCGGGCCTGGCGTCGAACCTGCGCACGCTTCGCGGAGAGCACCGCCGCGGCGTCGGACTCCCCCGCTGCACGCGCCGCATCGAGAATGGCGTCCGCCTCGCTCCGCGCCGCCGCCACGGTCGCGGCGGCGTCGGCATCGGCCTCCGCGAGCACGCGTTCGGCATCCGCTTGCGCCCGTGCCAACAATTCCTCTCGGACGGGGGCGAGTGGATCGACCGAGTCAGCTATCGGGGCCACGGTTACGATCGAATGACCACCGTGAACGGGAGCAGCTTCGCGGTACGGGCATCGCCCAGGGTGCGGGCCGCCCGAGAAGTCAAGATGACGACCTGAACGTCATCGGGCAGGCCGCTCCAGGCGCCGCGGACCGCGTCGTCGCCCTCGGCCGGCAGAACGAGGACGCCGGCCAGCGCATAGCCGGATACCGCGGTTTGCTCGCCGATGACGGCGACGCGTCCCATATCACTCACCCCTTGCCAATCAGGATGATCGCGACGATGAGGCCGTAGATCGCAATTCCCTCGGCCAGTCCGACGATGACCATGGCGCGGCCGAACAACTCGGGCCGCTCACTCATCGCCGCCAGCGCGGCTGCGCCGGTGTAGGCCACCGCGATGCCAGCCCCGAGGGAGGAGCCCGCCACGGCGATGGCGGCGCCGAGGAGCGCGGTCGACGACAAGGACCCGGATCCGCCGTCTTGCGCCGCGACCGTGGTCACCTCAGCCGCCCCGGTGCCGGCGGTGGCGATAAAAGCGAGCGCCACAAGCGCGCCAACGAAGACAAAGGCATTGAGGCCGAGCAGGATTCGCACTGCGGTCCGCTCTCGACGCCTCAGCAACCAGCTGGTCGCGGCGTAGGAGGCGACCAGGACGGGAAGTGCAAGAACCCAGATCATCATGGTTTCCTCCCGAGGGTAGCGCCGATTATTGCCGAGCTATCCGTGGACTGGAATTCACCGCTTCCATCGGTGGGCACGTGCCAGGGGCGAAACGGTGGCCCTCGCCGACGGAAATCCGCTAGAACAGCTCGTGATACTCGAGGCGCAGAGCCTGCACCCCGGCCACGAGTGCCTCGATGCTGAAAGCGGCCACATTCCCGACGACGAAGACGATGACCGCAGCGGCCACCAAGACGCCACCTGACCTGGCCAGCGCGGCAGTCCCGTCCCACACGATCATGCCGAGCGCCGCGTGGGTGAGACCGAACGCTGCCAGGCGGGTAAAGGAGACCAGGTTGGTGCCGACCCGCATCACGGCGTCGAAGACTTCGACGGAGGCTTGGGTGATGCCCGCACCGCCGCCACCGGCCGTGGCCAGAAATCCGATGTACGCCAGGGCGACACCGCCCGCGATGACGAGGGCGCCGGCCATGATGAGCCACCCGAGACTGCCGATCGCCCCGAGCGCGATGAGGCCGAGGCCGGCCAGCAGGGCCGCACCGGCGATTCCGGAGGAGGCGCTCAGTGCCAGCGGCCACCCTCCCTCGCGCCAGCGGTTGATCGTGCCGATAATCTGGGCACCGGCAAGAAGCGCTGCGCCCACACCCAACGCGACAGCCATCAACGTGATCGGTTCGTCGAGCGGGGCCAGCCACAGCACCGGAACGACCCCCGTGGGCCCGAAGAAATCCCCATAGAGCAGCCCGAATACGATCGCGGCCAGTCCCGACCCGACGACGAATGGCCAGCCTTTCCGGAACCGGGCAAGCACGCGGGGTCTCCCGGTGCGCAGCAGGAATCCGAGAACGACGAGCAGGGCACCGTGTCCCGCGTCCCCGAACATCATTCCGAACATCAGCACGTACGCGATACCAGCGAGCGCGCTGACGTCGACGTCGGCGTACGGCACGGTCCCGTACGTCTCGACCAGCGGCGTGAACGACCGCCGCATGCCCTTTCCAGGGTGCAGCAAGGTCGGGGGGTCCACCCCACGCGGTGCCGGGATCGGCACGACGCCGGCACCGACATCCGCCAGCCGGCCGGTCAGGTGAGGTAACTCCGTGGTGGGAACCCAGCCGGCCAGAGCGGCGACGTCGTCGCGGACGACCGCTTCGTCGGCGTACGACACCAGTTCGGCTTCCCCTGTGAGCAGATCGTCCCGGCCGGCACGCTCGAGGTCAACGAGCTCAGGTGCGGTGGCGCACAAACGGGGATTCGGTGATCCGCCGGGGCGCGCGCCGCGAAGTCCGGCGGCCTCAGTTCCGGGCCCGCCGGCGTTGCCTCCCGAGGTTTTGTTGTTCGATCTCGAGACGCCGGCGTCCGCGACGCGCACGAGCATCTCGCGCAGCACCGCCCTGGGGCAGACCAGAGCCACCCGCTGCATCCGCTCCGGCGCAGCGGCCTCACGCCACCCCATCGAAGGCCTCAAGCGTCGGTCCTGCACCACCGCGCGCCGCCGTTTCCAGCGCCGCACGAACCCGCCACACGTCGACAGCCAACACCGCGAGGGCACCGACCACCGGTCCCTGGTCGTAGCCAGAACCGCGCAGCAATGCGAACCCGTCGTGCTCGACCCGGTGCCACCACGCGGCTTCCCCGCGCCAGAGGTCCTGCCCCCGATCGAGGCCGTCGAGTACCCACCTGTCGCCGGACGGCAGACTGCCCCGCGGCCCCGCCAGGTCGACCAGGCGAGGCGACAAAGCATCGACGAACGCCGGTCCCAGCACGCCCGACGCGCGCAGCGCCAGCGGCTCGGTAAGCCTTCGGCCCTCGAGGACGACCTCCTTGAGCACGAGTAACGCGGCTGCGGCCCGCGCCCATCCGGCAGCCTCAGCCACGCCGACGGCCAGGGCATCGGCCCAGGCCAGGCGAAGTCCGAGATGAAGCTCGCGCGGTGTCCGGCAACCACGCAACCGCCAGCGCGAGGTTTCGAGCACCTCCGCAATCCCGGTCAGTGTGGTCGTCGACGACAGCCGCGACCACGAGCTTTCGAGCGTCCCGAGCGAGTAGGGCGGATCTGCGGGCTCGCCGCGAGGTGTCGAAAAGTGTTGCAGCGTCCAGAGGTGCTCGTCGAGATTGGCCACCTCGAAACCCGCCGCGAAGAGACGCACGAGGTCCACCTGCCCGCGGGGAAGCCACCCCGCGAGCACCCGCATGTTCCACAGCAATGACGCGGCGACCGCGTGCTGAGCGGCGCCCAGACTCTGACCCGGGCGCACGTCGTGCCCGTACGACGACGAAGCCACCGCGGCCACCGCCGGACCGAGTCCCGACGACTTCGCAACCGCACGCGCCCCCGCCACACCCAGACGTCGTCTGGCCAGCGCCTTGGCGCGGACCACTCCCGCGACCCACGACGAGCTCACGAAGCGTGTTCCTTTGCCGTGTCCAACGCGGCCCGTGTCGCCGACACCACCCGTTCGACGTAGGCCGGCATCCTTTCCGCGGCTCGGCTGCGCACCGTCACGGCATCCCGTTCGGCGGCAGCCAGAGTCGCCGCAGTCTCCTCCTCGGCCTGGCGGGCGAGGCGAAGGGCGGCGTCTGCGCGTTCGGCCGCCGCCTGCCGGTGGGCGGCGGCGACAAGAGCACTGGCGTCCTGGCCCGCGGCCTGCCGCCGTCGCTCGGCTTCACGCTGCGCCTCGGCACGGATCCGCGGGGCTTCTTCCTGCACCGCGGTGAGCTGTTCAAGCACCGGCTCGAGCTCGGCCGACAGCTCGGCCACCCGGTCTGCCGGGACACCGGTCGCCGTAGCCGCCCCGGGCGACCCAGCGGAAAAGAAGCGCTGCAGTATGTCTCCGGACCCCGGCATTGCCCTCCCGTCGTGGCGCTCGCCCCGGCCCATACTAACTAAACGGCAGGGCGACGGCTGGTCCGTCGACAAAGCAGCCGGATCAGTCAATATCTCGCATCGTCTCCCATCCGAGCCGCGCTTTTCAGCGCTCAAGTGCGCTGCCGGAAACGGCTTGGCGTCTCAGCACCCACGCCCCACGGCACATATGGCGACACCCCGCACCGCCCACGTGCACCCCCTTTTCGGCCGACGTCGGTCTCGATAAGTAGCTAATTGCGCCGACGCCTTTCGTGGCTTCTGGCCCGGCAATACATGCCGCCGTAATATGTATGGCCATTGGCATGAGTGCGGTCGCGTGAATGTGGTGACAGGTATCTGCGATTCGCCGCCCTTTTGCCTGTCACATGGCAAGTTATGTGGGACAGCGCCGCCTCGGCAGCCAACGCAAACTTTGTGCCCAGCAAACCGCGTCGTTGACAGCGATTAACTCTGGCCATACATTGAGTGCAAGAGTCCTCGCCGCTGCCCCGGCCGAACCGTGGTGCTTTAGTCGGGCAGGTGAACGATGGGGCTGATTGTGGTCAATGATCCCGCCGGATCCTCTAATGGCAGACCAATCGGTTCGCCCCGATGTTATTGACAATGTTTGTGTCGGCCGTGCTGTGCAGCGTCGCGCAGTTCGTGGCGTGGTTCGATCCCCAAGGAGACTGTCATGACCGTCGGTCCGCTCCCCCACCGTTGCGGCAAGCGTTTTCGACGCCGACCTCCCGACGCTCAGCTATGAG
This sequence comes from uncultured Actinomycetota bacterium, assembly GCA_963800315.1. Lineage (GTDB taxonomy): Bacteria > Actinomycetota > Actinomycetes > Mycobacteriales > Mycobacteriaceae > Mycobacterium. Next base: position 386,870 of record CAWDAS010000009.1, on the reverse strand, counting down.
CCCGAGGAAACTCCCGCCGAGGTCTATCCCCGCCTTCAAGCCGCACAGCGCCAGGCCCCCATCGCGATGGGACCGCACGGGCCCGAAGTGCTCTCCTATCACCTGGTGCGTTCCGTCCTCCGGGACACCCGGTTCCAGATCCCGCCCGGCATCAATCTGCTGGCCCAGGGCGTTACCTCGGGCCCGCTGTGGGACAAAGTCGTCAACAGCCTGTTGTGCCTCGAGGGGGACGCGCACCACCGGCTGCGCAGCCTGACGTCCAAGGCATTCACGCCCCGGGCGACCTCTGCGCCTGCACGACACCATGGTCGACGTCATGAACGGGCTGGTCGATCGGGTCGCCGACGCGGGCCGCTGTGACGTCGTCGCCGACATCGCCCGCCCCTACCCGGTGCCGATCATCTGCGCGTTGCTCGGCGCGCCGCGCGAGGATTGGCAACGGTTCTCCCGGTGGGCCGACGACGTCTTCAAGGCCTTCAGCTTCACCGTGGACCTGCGCGAGGTCGAGCCGGTCGTCATGCGGGCGTGGCGCGAGCTCGACGACTACGTCGACGAGATGGTCGCGCGGCGCCGCGACAGCCTGACCGACGACCTGCTCTCCGACCTGATCCGCGCCGAGGATGACGGCGACCGGCTCAACACCGCCGAACTGCGCATGCTGGCCGGAGGCCTGCTATTGGCGGGCACCGACACCACACGGAACCAGGTGGCCGCCTCGGTGCAAGTCCTGTGCGAGCACCCCGAGCAATGGGGCCTGCTCAAAGAACACCCCGAACTGGCGATGCGGGCGGTGGAAGAGACGATGCGCCACTCGCCGATCGTGTGCGGAACGTTGCGCCTGGTGGTCGAGGACGCCGAGCTCGCCGGATACCTCTTCCCCGCCGGCACGATGGTCCTGATGAATACCGCTGCCGCCAACCGTGATCCGGCGGTGTACGCCGACCCCGACCGCGTCGACATTTCCCGCGACGACGCACCGGCGATATTGACGTTCGGCGGCGGGGTGCACTACTGCCTGGGCGCCAACCTTGCCCGGCGTGAGATCGCCGAGGCGCTGAACGTCCTCGTCCATCGACTGCACAATCCGCGCATCGCCGGACCCGCGCCATGGAAGCCGATGGTGACCCTGAGCGGCCCCAAGAGCCTGCCCATCGAGTTCGACCGATAGTCAGTCCGCCCCGCGTCATGTGACGAAAACCGCCGCACCCGGGTCGCGGTCGCAGCAAAGCGGCTTTACGCTCGTTGGTTACACGAACTTAACGGGGGTTGGTTGATGCGTGCGATCCGGGGGCTGGCGAGTGCCGCGTGTCTCGTCGTCGCCTCCTGTTCGGAGACCGCGTCCCCGCCCGCCGTCACACCGACGACCACCAATTCCACCATCGCCACCAGCACCGCTTCGGGTCCCCCGCCCCCGCCGATCACGGGCCCACTGGAAAAGGACTGGAAAACCTACGGCGGAACGGCGTACTTCGGCTGTCCCGACAAATTCTCGCCGGGCAAATCGGCGCTGGACGACATCCGCCCCAAGGTGTTCGACACGAAAACGGGTCAATACGTGGCGCCGGCGGTCCCCCCGATTCCCCCCGCGGAGACCCTCACCGGCGCCATGTGCGCGCTCACCGGCACGGCGGATGACATGAGGGTCGTCTACGTGGTGACGACCGCCGCCAAAACGACCGCGTACGTCTGCGATTTCACGTCGGCCCAGCCGGTGGCCACCAAAGAGCTGCAACCGCCGACCCCCGATCTGAAATTGACCGCGCCCACCGAATGGGGGCTCGCCTCAACCGCATCGGGCGTGGCGTGGGTGAACGCCTTCACCGATGGGCGGGCCAACCCGGCGCCACCGAGGACCGTGATCCTTTCCGGCGCCGACCTCTCGACGATGTGGAGCGACGCGGCGCCCGGCCGTGTCTGGCAGGACGTTCTTTCGTTTCAGCGCAGCACCGACCCCGCCAAGACGCCGGGGGCGGAGCTGCGCCGCCCGAGCGGAGAAGTGATCTACCAAGACAACGACATACGAACCGTGGATCGCGAATTATCCGACGGCACAAACGAATTTGTGCAGATCACGCACGGGGACTCCCACACTCCGCCGGTGGTGTCGACGATGTTCTATGACCTGAACGCCAAGTCCTTCATCAGGATCGGCGATTCCGACCGGATCTCCGGCGGCGGGCTGGTCGCGACGTTGTCGAACGGAAAACTATTCGTCGACGGCCGCGACGCGAGCGACTCGCAGTTCGGCTTCGGGGTGTGGAATCTGCGCACGCAGCAGTGGGATTTGCTGAAGAACCGCGAGGACGCCGCGAAGATGTCGATCTCGAAGCTGGCCTTCTTCGGCGACCACCTCTACATCACGACCGTTGGTGGCAAATTTTCGGTAATGGCCCTGCCGGCAACCGATCCGGTCGCGTCGAACTGGTCGGTGCGTCCCTTCAAGCGGATATCCGGCTGGACGCTGGTATGCCGCGGCGAGACGGCTCCGTCCTCGAATGGGGAGTGCAAGGAAATCGTCATGGTGCAGGACCAGGACGGCCACTATCCCGGACCGTGGTTCTAAGGGAAGTGCCATTCTCAAAAACGAGCCGTCATTCTCGAAAATGCGATGGTGCTTCTCAAATAGCGCGAGTACGTTATCCGGGTATGCAAACGATCCGCAGCTTTTGCCGGGTCTGCACGGCGCGGGGCGGTATCGATTCCGCATGGCCACCACGCCGCCAACGTCAATCGCCTGACCAGCAAGGACGACATCGACGTGGTGACGGGCATGGTGCGCTACTCCGGGATACCGGTCAGCCTGCACCCGGCGTGACCGGGGCCGCCGTCGCTCGTGGCTGGAACCACATGGCGCGCATACGCGACTATTGAAGCGTGGAGTGTGACGTCGCCCGCGAGGCGCTGTCGGCCCGGATCGACGGCGAGCGGGAACCCGTTCCGGCCGTCCGGGTCGACGAGCATCTCGCTTCGTGTGCCGGCTGTTGCCAGTGGTATGCGCGAGCGGTCGAGCAGACGCAGGAATTGCGCCGGCTCGTCGGCCGCTCGCACGTCGCGGCCGTCCGCGAGCCGCGAAGCCGACCGCCGGGCCCGGCCCCCCTGCGGGCGTGGGCGACGGCCACGTTGCGGCGATGGGCGCTCGCCCTCATCGGCGTGCTTCAGGTCGCCCTGGCCGTCGCGCAGGGGCTCGGCACCGACGTGGGGCTACGGGCCGGCGGGCACGCCATGATGAGCGGGCACCTGCTCAACGAGTCGACCGCGTGGTCGGCGGCGCTCGGCGTGGTGATGGTCGTTGCGGCGTGGCGGCCGGCGGCCGCGCCCGGCCTGGCCGCGGTGCTGGCGGTGTTCTGCCTCGTGCTGACGGGATTCGTCATCAAGGATGCCGCGGCGGGAGCGGTGACCGCCATGCGGCTGCTCAGCCACCTGCCGGTGCTGGTCGGGACCGTCCTGGCGGTGCTGGTCTGGCGCGCAACCCGTCCCACCGAGCCCACCCCGGGCGCGGACGCCGCGCCGGACGACGTCGTGTTGCCCGACAACGCGACCCGGGGGCGCCGCCGCGGGCATCTGCACCCGACCGACGGCTCGGCGGCCTAGGAGCGTGGGTCCGTATTGCCGAAGTGGGGCTGGGGGTGGCGCGTCGGGAACCCTGATCATGCAGCGGCGGATGTGGTGGGAGGCTGCGGATCGGGGGGTCTATGCGGTCCGGGCTGGGTGGCAGGGCCGAGCCCGCGGGTCAGGTCCGCGCGAGAGCGGCGAGCCCGTGAACACCGATGACGCCGTGGAGTTTGCGTAGGTTGTGGCAGGTGGCTAGCAGCAGCCATTCCCCACGAGCCTGGTCGAGTCCGCGCAACAACAGGTGTTTGGCGTTCTGCAGGGTGCTCATCTGACCGAAGACCGGTTCGACGATCGCCTTGCGGCGGGCATAGATCGCGTGGCCGTTCTTGGTTGTCAGTGTGCGGGCCATGCGCTGCTTGGCGGTCGCGGACTTCGGGATCCGACCGCGCGCAGCCACCGGCGGCGGCTCGTCGCGGCGCCGACGCCCGGTCGCCACATAGAACTCGGTGCCGTACTGGTCGGTGAACTCGCCGGCGCGCTCGAGGTTATCCGCCGAGCAGTAGCCGGCATCGGCGAGCATCTGGCCTGGGGCCTGGCCGGTGTTGATCGTGGTCTGCTCGGTCATCGGGATCAGATTGCCCACATCGGCGGCGTTGGTGTTGACGTCGGTGGCCACGATCACCTGATGGTCCTCATCGACCACGGCCTGGGCGTTGTAGCACTGGTGGAACGCCCCGTCGCCGGTGAGCATGATTTTGGAGTCCGGGTCGGTGAAGTTGCGCTGCGCCTTCGGTTTCGGCGTCGCCGCATCCGCCGCGGCGGCGCCCTTGGCGGCGGCGGTGTCCTCGTCCTCACCACGGTTGCGGGCCGCGGTTTCGGCCCGCTGCCGCGCCGCCCGCGCGGCCTCTTCCTCGAGCGCGGCCTTCGCCTCGCGGATCTTCGCCCGACGCGTTTCCCGGCGCCGCAACTCCTCGGGCAGCTCGTCGCCGCGGTTGTTCTTGCCGTAGCGGGCGTCTTCGGCCTTGTCGATCCGCTCGGCCTCGGCCAAAAGCGCCGACACCTCGTCGGCGAGAACCTTTTCCTTCTCGCTCATCCGGGCATAGCTCATCGCCTTGCGTTTGGAGGCGTTAGCGCGCACCTTGGTCCCGTCCAGGGCGACCCGGCCCAGCCGCACCATGCCCGCGGCCTGACACAACGCCAACGCCTGCACGAACAAATGCCCCAACGCAGACAGGTGCCGCTTACGAAACCGGGCGATCGCCCGATAATCCGGTCCCGTCCCTGCGGCCAGCCACCGAAACGCCACGTCGTCATCGCACTTGACCTCGATCGCCCGCGAGGAGCGCACTCCAATGGTGTAGCCGTAGAGCAGGATCCGCACCATCAGCCGCGGGTCATACGGTGGGCCACCACGTCCCTCCGTATAGGCGGCCCGGATCCGCGACAGGTCCAGGTGCTCATCCACCAGTTCGGCGATGAACCGGGCCAGATGCTCGGCCACCAACCAGTCATCCAACGACGGCGGCAGCAACAAGCCCTGATCTGGATCGAACATCCGAAACGTCTTATCCACCGGCGGTTTCGGCGCCCGAGAATGCGCGTCAACCCGCTGCGCAGGATCTATCGAAAACAGCCCCTCACCAGCATCACCAGCCACACCTCATCATCTCTACACACAGACATAACGAACCCGCCGTGTTACTGACACACTCTCCTACGCCTACAGCATCACACCGAACATGATGGCCATTCCGGCTGCCATCATGGTCTGGCCCACGATACTCGGTCGCTGGTCGGCGCATTCCATCGAATCCCGTTGCCGTGCAGTGAAATAGCGGTAGATCCACACCACCGTCGCGAGCGCGAACCCGACGGTGATGGCCGAGTTCACCGCGGTGAGCCACCCGGCGCGGCCCATGCCAGGCATCGCCATTCCCGGCATCTTCGACATTTTCGCCATCACCGCATACATCCACGCCATCGCCAGCATCATCACGCCGTGATACGCGTTGATCACCCGGTGACCGGCCCCGACGGGGGCCAACGCCAGGGCGGCGAACCAGGCCGCCGCGACCAGGAAGAAAACCATCGGTCCGGTGGTGGGTAGCTTTGCGCCGCCCGGCCAGGCCATCACGGCCATGGCCACCGCCATCACGACGTGCAGCGCCTGCCCGACGCCGGTGATCCAGCGGCGGCCGCGCGCGATGGCGACCACGAAGGCCGCGCCGCAGAGCCCGAACAGGACGGTGACGACCCAGCGCAGGGCCACATCATGAATCACTGCCACACCCCCGCGCGGGGGTAGTGTTGTCGAACGAAACTCGCGACGGCGTGCGCCAACGTAGGTCTATACACAGGAAACGACTTCCAATTCGGGTGCTCGAAACCGGGGACGGGTCCCGTGTGGATAGGTCGATCGAGGTCGACCGAAAGTTCCGGCCGCCGCAACTTCGCTACGACGAGCGGTCGTAGACTGGGGGCCTGCAGTTGGGAAGGCGACGACGAAGATGGGCTCGAGCCAAGCAGGCGTGCGATTCGCGGGCGGACTCGGGTTGTTCGTCGGCTATGTCGCGCTGGCGGGCGGGCTCGCCGGCTACGCGGTCGTCTCCGGAGACCGCCGCTTCGTCGCGACGGGGGACTCCTTCCCCGGAGCGTTGACCAGCGTCGCCGAGGTGGTCGGCTATTTCACCGCGACGCTGTCCGGGGCGGTGGTGCTCGGCACCATCGCCTACATCGTGACCACGGCAACCCCCGATCACGGTGGGATCCTGGATCCGCGGTCGTTCCGGCTGCACCGCCTGGCCGAGCGGGTGTCGCTGGTGTGGCTGGTCTCCGCGGTGGCGATGATCTCCATCCAGGCGGCCGACAACTCCGGCGTGGCGGTCTCCCGGCTGATCGGCTCCGGGGCGCTCGGCGATGCCCTCGGGGCGTCGGAGATGGGGCGGGCCTGGATCGCCGTCAGCATCTTTGCCGGCGTCGTGGCGTTGGCACTGCGGTTCAGCCTGCGGTGGGTCTGGCATTGCGTGCTGCTGGTGCCGTCGCTGATCGGCGTGATCGCGGTCCCGGTCACCGGTAACGCCGGGCAAGGGCCGGATCACGACTACGCCACCAGCTCGGTGATCGTCTTCGCGGTGGCCGTCGCCGCGCTCACCGGGGTGCGGGTATGCGCGACGCTGACGCCGCCGAGCCCGCAACTGCGCCGGCGGGTGTTGCTGGTCGAGCTGATCACCGGTGTCCTGGCCCTGCTCTACGGGGCGCTGCTGCTGTGGTTGCGGCTGCCGCCGGCCACGCTCACCGGCTCCGACTATGGGCGGCTGGCCGTGGTCGCGGCGGCCGCGTTGGCCCTCTGCTGGCTGGTCGACCTCGTCATGCTCATCCGATCGCGGACCGGCGCCACCCCGTGGGGCACCGGAACCGCGATCGCCGCCGCGCTGGCGACCATCGGCGCCCTGGCAGCGATCTCCGCCATGGCGGTCCAGACGGCGCCGGGGCTGCTGGCGCACCGGTTCACCGCATGGGATGTCTTTCTCGGCTACGCGCTGTCCCAGCCGCCAACCGTGTTGCGGCTGTTGACGTTCTGGAGATTCGACACGTTGATCGGCGTCGGTATGGCGGTGCTGGCCGCGCTCTACGTCGCCGGGGTGGTCCGGTTGCGCCGTCGCGGCGACGCCTGGGCGCCGGGCCGCACGGCGTCCTGGCTGATTGGCTGTGCGGCAATGATATTCGTCACGGGATCGGGCATCAGGGCGTACGGCTCGGCGATGTTCAGCATTCACATGGTCGAGCACATGGCGCTCAACATGTTCGTCCCGGTGGCCCTGGTGCTGGGGGCGCCGGTCACCCTCGCGTTGCGGGCGCTGCCGGCCGCGGGCCCCGATGAGCCGCCGGGACCGCGGGAATGGCTGGTACGGCTGGTGCATTCACGGGTGACGACCTTCCTCTCCCACCCGGCGACGGCGTTCGTGTTGTTCGTCGGGTCGCTGTATGCGGTCTATTTCACGCCGTTGTTCGACACGCTGGTCCGCTATCACTGGGGCCACGAGTTCATGAGCGTGCACTTTTTGATCACCGGATACCTCTTCTTCTGGGGCATCATCGGCATCGACCCCGGTCCGCGCCGGTTGCCGTTCATCGGCCGCCTGGGGCTGTTGTTCGCGGTGATGCCGTTTCACGCGTTTTTCGGCATCGCCCTGATGACGATGGCCTCGCCCATCGGCGGCGGCTTCTACCCCTATGTCAACCTGCCATGGCTGTCGAGCCTGATCGACGACCAGCATCTGGGTGGCGCGATCGCCTGGGGGTCAAGCGAATTGCCGATCCTCGTCGTCGTCATCGCACTGGTGGCGCAGTGGGCGCAGCAGGATCGCCGCACCGCGGCGCGCAGCGATCGCCACGCCGAGGCCGGCTACACCGAAGAACTCGACGCCTACAACGCGATGCTCCGGGAGCTGTCGCGGACGCGCCGCTGAGTGGCCTCGTCGCCCTAGCCGGATGACGCGGGCCGCCAGCGTTGTTCGGCTCCGGTGTACCGCCAGTACGCGATCGCGCAGGCCCAGGTCACGACGAACAGGGCCACGATGACGAATCCGAAGTTGTTCAGGCTGATCGCGCTGATCCAGTCGGTCGCCGGATTGACCCAGCCAAGATCGTTGTGCAACACCGCGACCAGCTCGATGGTGCCGATCAGCAGGGCGACCGCGACCGACAGCCCGGTGATGGTCATGTTGTAGTAGATCTTGCGCACCGGGTTGGCGAATGCCCAGTCGTAGGCCACCGTCATGAACAATCCATCCAGGGTGTCCATCAACGTCATCCCCGCGGCGAACAGCACCGGCAACGTCAGCACCGCGTACCACGGCAGGCCCGCCGCGGCGCCGGTGCCCGCCAACGCCAACAGCGCCACCTCGGTGGCGGTGTCGAAGCCCAGCCCGAACAGCACCCCGACCCCGAACATCTGCCCCGGCCGGGTGATGCGCTTCATGATCGGGCGCAGCAGGCGGGCCAGCAGGCCGCGATTGTCGAGCTGGGTCTCGAGCTCCGCCTCGTCCAGGCGGCCCCGCCGCATCGCCACGAAGACCCGCCAGATCCCGACCAGGGCGACCACGTTGATGATCCCGATGAGGTACAGAAAGCCGCCCGAGGCCAGCGTGCCGGCGATGCCCAGGGCACGGCGCGCCGGTGAGCCGTCGTCGAGCAGCGCCCCGGCCGCTCGGGTCGCCGCGATCACCAACAGCGCCAGCGCCAGCACCAGCATCGAGTGCCCCACGGCAAACCAGAAGCCGACCGATTTGGGCCTGGCGCCGTCGGCGGTCAGCTTGCGGGTGGTGTTGTCGATGGCCGCGATGTGGTCCGCGTCAAAGGCGTGTCGCAGCCCGAACGTGTACGCGGTGATACCGAGGCCGATCGAAAAGACCTGCGTCCCAACGTGGTATCGGTGCGGGGCCACCAGCACAACCAGGGCGGCGAACCCGGCCACGTGCAGTGACGCGATCACCGCGAACAAGGCGGTGACTTCCAGCCAGTCTCGCCGGCCCCACGAGTTGATCAGTCGGCGAACGGCCCCCGCCGTCGAGACGCCGGAATCCGGTGCGGCCACTGGGCACAGACCTCCTCGGGGATTGCGCGTCCCCTTCGCGGTGGTGTCGGCGGGCAGGTCTGGCTGAACAGTGGCGCGACCGCACCGGAATCACACCGGTTTCCGCACCGCCGACGATGACGTCCGAAAACTATCCCACAGTCGCCGGGGCGAGCGAGCTACCGCACGACCGAGAAGTCACCCTCGTCGTCGAGGGCCGCTTGAATCTGCTCGACGCTCAGGTCGGCGTCGGCGTCGACGCGAACGGTGGAGGGGCCGTCGGGGGCCAGATCGATGTCGACGGCGCTGACGGCCGGCAAGGCGGTCAGGGCTTCGCTGACGGTTTTGACGCAGCTCTGGCAGTGCAACCCTGCGACGGCGAAGGTCTGACGTGACATGGTGGCGGGCCTTTCAGGTCGCTGACATGGACATGGCGGTGGACGGCTCGTCGGAACCTTCCCGGACGCCCGGGCCGCCGACGTTGCGCAGCCGCAGGCTGTTGGACACCACGAAGAACGACGAGAACGCCATCGCCGCACCCGCGATGAGCGGATTGAGCAAGCCGGCCGCGGCGATCGGGATGGCGGCAACGTTGTAACCGAACGCCCACACCATGTTGACCCGGATGGTGCGCAGCGTGGCCCGGGCGAGGTCCAGTGCCTGCGGCACGATGTCGAGGTCGTCGCGCACCAGGATGATGTCCGCGGCCCCGATCGCCACGTCGGTACCGCGCCCGATGGCCAGCCCCAGATCCGCGGACGCCAGCGCGGGTCCGTCGTTGATGCCGTCACCGACCATCGCGACCACCCGCCCGCGGTCCCGCAGCTGCTCGATAACGTCCACCTTGCCCTCGGGCAGCACTTCGGCGATCACCTCGTCGATGCCGACCTGCGCGGCCACCGCCCCCGCGGCGGCGGCGTTGTCGCCGGTGAGCAGCACGGTGCGCAGCCCGCGCCGGTGCAGGGCCGCCACCGCGTCGGCGGCGGAATCCTTGACCGCGTCGGCGACCGCGATCGCCCCGCACACGACGTCGTCGACGGAAACGAACACCACTGTCTCGCCGCGGCTTTCACCCTCGCGGCGGGCCCGTTCGATGGGAAGGGGAACCGGTGTCCGGCGCGATACCCAGGAGGGGCGGCCCACCGCCACGCGGCGCTCACCGACCGTCCCGGTGACCCCTCGTCCCGCGCTCGCCGTGAAGTCGGCGACCGGTGGGCGGTCCTCGGTGGCCGCCACGATCGCCGTCGCGACGGCATGTTCGGAGGCGGCTTCGACCGCGGCCGCCAGCCCGAGCACATCCGCGGCCTCCCACCCGTCCGCGGCGACGACCGCCGTCACCGCAAGCCGCCCGTTGGTGAGGGTTCCGGTCTTGTCGAACACCACCGTGTCGACGGCGCGGATCGTTTCCAGCGCCCGGTAGCCCTTCAGGAAAATGCCCAGCTGCGCCCCCCGGCCGGAGGCCACCATCATGGCGGTCGGAGTGGCCAGCCCCAACGCGCACGGGCAGGCGATCACCAGCACCGCCAGCGCGGCGGAGAACACGCGGTCGGCCCCCGCGCCGCTGAGCGCCCACCCCGCCGCCGTCAGCAGCGCGATGGCGAACACCGCGGGCACAAACACCCCGGCGATACGATCGGCCAGCCGTTGCGCGTCCGCCTTCTGCGCCTGCGCCTCCTCCACGAGCCGGACCATCCCCGCGAACTGGGTGTCCGCCCCGACCGCGGCGGCCTCCACGATGAGCCGACCGTCGCACACCACCGTGCCGCCCACCACGCTGGAGCCGGGGTGCGCGCGCACCGGTTTGGCCTCGCCGGTCATCGCGCTCATGTCGATCGCCGCGGCGCCCTCCACCACCAGGCCGTCGGCGGCGATGGTCTCCCCCGGCCGGACCACGAAGCGCTGTTGCTCTTTGAGTTCATCGGCCGGGATCACCATTTCGCCGCCACCGCGCAGCAGGACCGTGACGTTCTTGGCGCTCAGCGCCGCGAGCGCGCGCAAGGCGCTGCCCGCCCGCGATTTCGCCCGCGCTTCGAAGTACCGTCCGGCCAGGACGAACACCGTGACCCCGGCGGCCACCTCGAGGTAGATCGCGTCGCTGGCCAGCACCGCCTGCCACACCCCGTGGATCTGGCGGGGCCGGCTCGGGCCGAAGATGGTGCACAGCGACCAGACGGTGGCGGCGGTGACGCCCACCGAGATGAGCGTCTCCATGGATGCGGCACCGTGCCGGGCGTTGCGCAGCGCGACGCGGTGGAACGGCCAGGCCGCCCACGTCACGATCGGGGCGGCCAGTGCGGTCAGCACCCAGGCCCATCCGGTGAACCGCACGCTGGGTATGACGGCGAACACCGCCGACAAATCGGCCAGCGGCACGAACAACACCGCCGCGACCAGCAGCCGCAGCAGCAGGCCGCGGGCCTTCGCGTCGTCGGGATCGGGCCGATCCACCGGCAAGTGCGACCGCGGCGCCGCCTGGTAGCCGGCGCGGCGTACCACCTCGCACAGGTCCTCGGTACCGACCGCGCCTGGGGCGTCGATGGTGGCGACCCGGGTCGCGAAGTTCACCGACGCGTGCACGCCGCCCACCTTGTTGAGTTTGGTCTCCACCCGGGCCGCGCACGCGCCGCACGACATCCCCGACACGTCCAGCTCGACCCGGCGGAGCTGCGGCGCGCCGGACCCAGCTGCGACGGTTAGCGTCATCGTTCTCCTCGCCTGCTTATGTCCACTAGTCGGTTCACTGCGGGCGTTGGTTCCTCGGCGGGCAAAAATCACCGCTCTCCTCGACCAAAGTACTCGGCCGACGTTGTGACCAGCGCCTCAACGTCCCCGCCGGTTGGGTAACCACACGTCATCGCCTAAGGTGGGTGCCCGTGGGCAAGCGCGGCGACGACGAGGTCACCCGGCTGGCGCTGGCCGCCGGGCGCGGCGATTCCGCCGCACTCGAAGAGTTCATCAAGGCAACCGAGCGCGACGTCTGGCGGACCCTCGCCTTCCTGGCCGACCCGGGCAGTGCGGACGACCTCTCCCAGGAGACTTTCCTGCGCGCGCTGGGGTCGCTACCCAGGTTCACGGGCCGATCGTCGGCACGGACCTGGCTACTGTCCATCGCCCGTCGCGTCGTCGTCGACCAGATCCGTCGCAACCAGAGCCGCCCCCGCACCGCCCACGGCGTCGATGTGGAGCGCGTGGTGGACACCCACCGCGCGACCGCCCGATTCGAGGACATCATCGAGATCAAGATGCTGCTCGACGGCCTGGACACCGATCGCCGCGACGCGTTGGTGCTGACGCAGGTGCTCGGGCTGTCCTACGCGGAGGCATCCGAGGTGTGCGGCTGCCCGGTGGGCACCATCCGCTCCCGGGTGGCCCGCGCCCGCGACGACCTGCTCGACGCCGCCAACCGCGATGACCGAGCGGGCTGAGCGGGAACCTTGCACTGCCGTGACACGACCACTGACCGTGCGCACTCGTAACGACATCCCCGTCGATGCGGTGCTGAGGAAGATCGGCCGCCGCGTGCTCGAGGATGTCTGGATGAGCGGCCGCGTGCGCGCGCTGCTGACCGCGCTGGCGGCCACGCTGGTGGGCGCCGCCCTCAGCGGCGGGCTGGCTATGGCCGGCCAGGCCATCACCAGTTGGATTTCCTACGGCGCGCTAACGCTTTTCGTCCTCGCGGCTGCCGCGTCAACGGTAGCGGTCTCGCTGCGGCGGTTCCGCTGGTGTTGCGCGGCCGCGTATGTCAGCGGCATCGCAACCGTCGTCGGGTGGGCGATGGTGTGGTGGCACCGGACGGCACCACCGGGAACGGTTCCGCGCCCCTGCGCATGGATGGTAATCGGCGTCGTCGCCGTGACCGCGCTGGCCGTGACATGGCTCGGCGTGATCCTGACGCCATCGGAACGCTCGCAGCCGGACATGCGGGCGGCCTCGGCGCCGGCGACGGCCCGGTCCGGGCCGCGCGGCCGGTAACCGCCGAATTCGGGTCCGGCACACCGATCGGAGAGACCGATGACCGGTACCGACCGTCCCGCGGTCCAGCTGCCGTTGCGGCGGTGCAACGTGCTGGACATCGCGCCGCAATACCAAGCGCTCCGCAGCCAGGCGCCGCTGACCAGGGTCTTGACCCCGACCGGTCGGCCGGCGTGGCTGGTGACGGCCTATAAAGAGGCCCGCGAGATTTTCGCCGACCCGGCTCGCTTCGGTACCTACGCCCATCCCGACCCGGAGAATGCGACTTCACAACCGTTGGGCGGCAACGACTTCGAACGTGATATGGCGAGACGGCTGGAGGACTCCGAACGTCAGGTGGCGAGACTGCGCAAGCTGATACTGCCCTGGTTCGCGCCGAAACGGCTCAAGGTCGTAAGCGGCCGGATCCAGGAATTGACCGACAGCTGCCTTGACGCGATGGCCGCGGCGCACGAGCGAAACCCGGGCCAGGCCGTGAACTTCCATGGCCTGGTGGGATTTCGGCTACCGGGCCTGGTGATCTGCGCTCTGCTCGGCGTACCCGATGAGGACCGCGATTACGTCATCGGCCTGTCCGATCGCATGGGCAGCACCGCCGACCCCGCCGATGGGATGACGGCGATCGCCGAACTCAGGAAATATGCAGCGCGTTTGTTTGCGCTCAAGCGGCACACCCGCGGTGACGACATCGTGTCGCATCTGTTGGCCGCCCAGGAGTCCGATCCCGGCCCGTTCTCCGATTCCGACCTGAGATACTTCGCGATGGGGCTGGTCTCCCCGGGCCATGAAACCATGGTGGCCCGAATCGATTTCGGTGTGCTCTACCTGTTGAGCGAACCGAGCCGGCGGGATTGGCTGATGGCCGACATCGACGCACGGCTGGACACCACCATCGAGGAGATCCTGCGGATGACCTCGCACCACCACACGGGCCGGCCACGGTTTGCCCGCGAGGACGTCGAGATCGGCGGTGTCACGATCGGCCGCGGCGATCTGGTGATCGTTTCCGAGGGCGCGGCCAACCGCGACCCAGCGTCCAGAACAACCGCATCGACGGCGGCGTCGCAGCCGTTCCGGTCACCTGGTGACCATCGGATCGGGGCCCGTCATGGCTGCAGGATGTCCTTTTTGATGTCGACCGGGGCGGTGGAGCCGTCGGTGCGGTGATCGGACGTGTCGCGGCATTCGCCGTTGATATCGGCGCCGACGTGGCGGACCAGGTCGATCGAGGCGGGAGGGCGCGGCGCAATGGCCAGGATGACATTCACGCCGTTCTTCTTCAAGGTCGTCCCGTGGGAGACGAAATCGGAGTTGGTGCTCCAGTCGTCGGCGACCAGCCCCTTGATCACCGCCTGCGGATCGGCGGGCTCGTTGTGGGGTACGCCGGGCATCCAGAACGACAACTGGACAACACCCCGAAACGGCGGCTCACCCTGGTCGTTACAGGATTCGTAGCGCAACGTCGCCTCGGTCACCTGGGCGTGCAGCGCACCCACGATGTCCCGAGCGGCGTCGACGACCTGGCTGCGGGCCTGCAATGGTGTCGTGGGATTGCGCACGACGTCACCACACCCGCCGAGCGTTAGGCCGATGCTGGCCGCCGCCAGGGCAATTCTTCCTGCCTGGGTCCACACTCGTCCCTTCCCTTCTGACGCCCCATATGGGTGGCGCCCCGGGGTCAGCCCGCGGGTGCGCGATGGGTGTGTCCGGTGGTTGCCGTCCGTATTGCTTCCGGGTCGACCCATCCCGGCAAACCGTATTCCCCGCGGTGCCGTGCGGTCATGCCGTCGTGTTGCAGCGCGTCGCCATGGCCGGACACCACATCGGAGATGCTGAACAGTGACTCCGAGCCGGTGTCGAAGTAGTGGGAGTGGTCATGGATCGGGTTACCGGTGTAATGGGGATTCTCGGCCTTGAAGCGGGTGGCGCCGAAGCCGTCGACGGTCGGGTCGGCGCCGAGTCCCCCCAGGACGGGCCCGATCAGGCCGGGCCCCCGCACCTGTCCGGGCGACCAGGTCACCGCGTCACCGGAGGCCGCGCCGACGTAGAGGTGGCCCCCGGGCGACAGCTGGAAGTCGGCCGCGGAGTGCGCTAAATCGGTGCCGGGCGAACCGACCAGCACCACGTCGTCGGTGTGCATGCCGTAGGCGGCCGCCGCGTCGGACACGACGGTGGAGCCATAGGAATTGCCGACGACCGTCAGGTGGGTGGGCGGACCGGCATGGGTGACACCCAAGCCGTTGACATCGCCGGCCAGCAGCTGGCCTCCGGTGCGGGCCAAGTCGGGCTCATAGAGGCCCGGGTCCAACACGGTGTTCGGCGCGTCGTAGCCCACCCACAGCACCACCGCGGTCGGCGTGCCCCAATCGGCGCGGTTGGACTCCCGGTACAGTCGCATGCCGTCGGGGTTGGACAGGGTGCCTTCGCGCACGCCGCTGCCCAGGCCCTTGACCAGCACGGCGGTGTTGGGTGCGGTGTCGGGGTTGCCCATGGCGATGGCCGCGGCGCCCTCCCCGCCGAACGCGTCGGGCTGATATTTCAACAAGTACACGGGCGGGTGACGCCCCCACGGGTCCTCGGCTTTGGCAGAAGTAGCGAGGCCGTTGCGTGCCTGAATGGCGTTGTGGTAGCGCATGATCGCGTTGGGCGACAGTCCGAATTTGCCGGGATCGCTCACGACGTCGTTGACCGGGATCGCGCCTTGTTGGGCAAGGTCTTCCACGCGGTGCAGGTCGTCGTTCATCACCGCCGTATTGACCTGACTGCGGGTTTCGACGGGAATGCCGTTGAGGTTTCCCAGCTCCGGCGGGTGTCGGGCGACGAGCAGATCGCGCTGTTGCTTGCTCAGCGAATTCCACCATCGATCGACGCCCTCGGCGCTGGTTCCCGGCGGCGGAAGCGGTATCGGCTCTTCGGGTTTCGGCGGCGATTCCGGAGCGTCCAAAGCCTGCAGTGCTGCCGGGTCGTAGCCGTCGGTGCGCAGGGTGGTCAGCGACTTCCGCAGGTGGTCGGAATAGCCGTTGCGCACCGATTGGAGCTGCACCACAGCGGCTTTGGTGTCACCGATGGCGTCGTCCTCGCGAGCGGCGATGAACGCGTCAAGCGCGCCTCGATCTTGTGCGGTGAGGCGGGGATCGTTTTCCATCTGCACCGCTTGACCGATGAAGTCGTCGAGCCGCCGCAGCCGAGCATCCAGCGTCGCGATCCGCCCGGCCGCGGCGCATTGCGCCTCGGCCAAGCCGGCGGCGATGTTTTCCAAATCGACGCCGATCTTGGGTAACTGCAGGGATTGTGCGCCCAGGGACGTGATCACGCGCTGCACTTCGGCGGAGTCGTTGATCGGGTGATCACCGTCCTGGTGACTCCAGGCGGCGTCGAAGCGGGTACGTGCTTGTGCGAATGCGTCGTTGGCCTCGGCGGTGCACCGGCCCGCGGCATGAAACGCCTCCGCCAGGCCAGCGATCTGAGCGGGCCGGCCCGCCTGCAGGCTCCGATTGATGGCCCACGGGTTCCCGCCGGATCGGGCGATCAGCGCCGGGACGCTGATGTAGCGGAGTTGCATGGAATCGTCAGCGGTCCTGCGCCGGTGAACGAGTGCGGCAAACCGGCCTCGACAAGCATCGCCACCCCTTCCGAAGGCTTGGGAGGACAAGGCTACTGCCGCCGCTGCGGTGGTCAATTCGCTTGTGCACAACGACCGGCGTGGTGCTTCGGCCTCAGTTGATCTGCGACGCCTCTGATTTCAGGTGCAACGCCGGGCCGTCCAATGCGGAAATCACGCCCGAGGGACACCTGTCAACCGTGCCCTTCGGATATCACGGTGGTGGCAGGTACAGGATTCGAACCTGTGAAGCTTTCGCGACGGATTTACAGTCCGCTCCCATTGGCCGCTCGGGCAACCTGCCGCCAGACAGGTTACAACGAGCGAGTAGACAAAGCACAAACGGCCATCACCGGATGAAGGGACTAAAGCGAATGGCGGACTCATCGTTCGACATCGTCAGCAAGGTCGACCGCCAGGAGGTCGACAACGCACTCAACCAGGCCGCCAAGGAGCTGGCCACCCGCTTCGACTTCCGCGGCACCGACACCAAGATCGCGTGGAAGGGCGACGAGGCCATCGAGCTGACGTCGTCGACCGAGGAGCGCGTCAAGGCCGCCGTCGACGTCTTCAAGGAGAAGCTGGTGCGCCGCGACATTTCGATGAAGGCGTTCGACGCCGGCGAGCCGCAGGCGTCGGGCAAGACCTACAAGGTCACCGGCACCCTCAAACAGGGCATCAGCAGCGAGAACGCCAAGAAGATCACCAAGCTGATCCGCGACGACGGGCCCAAGAACGTCAAAGCCCAGATCCAGGGCGACGAGATCCGGGTGACCAGCAAGAAGCGTGACGACCTGCAGGCCGTCATCGCGATGCTGAAACAGGCCGACCTGGACGTGGCGCTGCAGTTCGTCAACTACCGGTAGCCGGCCTGCGCTTTCGCGCCAGCGTAACGCCACTGCGAAATCGCCGCCCCGTTTTTCGCAGTGGCGTTACCCTCGGCGTCCCAGGGGCTCGAATCGTTCGGTTCATGCGATAGACTGGCGGTGCACGAACCGAATGCGAGAGCACTGTCATGCCCCCCACCACCACCGTCGCCGAGCTAACCGACGCAAACCGGCGCGTCCGCGAAAGCGCCCACGCGGTGGGCGCGGCGCTGTCGTCGGTCGCCGTGTACACCGAGCCCGCCGTCGCCCGGGCGGTGCAGGCCGAACACAACCTGTATGCCCGCATCGACGCCGAGTTCGGGATGCTGACCAGCACCCAAGCCGGCAAGCGGATGGGGTCGCGGTCCAGCGCACCACGCAACCTGGCCACCACCGCGCACCGCAACAAGGCACTGGTCGCCGTGCGCCGGGGCAACTACCTGGCCTATCCCGGGTTCCAGTTCGGGCCGGACGGAAAACCGCTGGCGGTGATCGCCCGCCTGCGTGAGATCGCGGAGGCCAACGGCTGGTCGGAGGCGGGCCTGGTGCAGTGGCTCTGCTCGCCCACCACCTATCTGGACGGGGACCGGCCCGTCGACCGCCTCGCCACGGATCCCGACCGCGTCGTCGCGGTAGCGGCGGAGGCCCTGGCCGTCTCGTGGTAAAGGGCCAGTGAGACGCCCACCGGATCCGTTCGACCCCGCCATCACCACCGTGCGGCCGGGACACCTGCTCTACCGCGTGCTCTCGGCGACCCGCACCGCCACCGACTTCAACCCCGGGCTGGGCGCCCGAACCCGGTTCGGCTTCTTCGGCGACCCGGTGGTGCCGATCATGTACGCCGCGGATTCCGAGGACGCCGCCATCGCCGAGACGCTACTGCACGACATCCCGGTCGACGGTGGCTTACTCCCCTACGACCAATACGCCGGCAAGGTGCTGGTCCGGCTGCAGCTGACCCAGCCCGTGCGCGTCGCGGTGCTGCACGGCACCGGGCTGCGCCGCCTGAAGATCACCGCCGGTGAGCTCACCGCAAGCCCGGCGTCCAGCTACGACACCACGGTGCGGTGGGCGGAGGCGGCGCACGACGCCGGGCTGGACGGGTTGGTGTGGATGTCGCGGCAATGCAACGACACCAAGGCCTATGTCCTCTTCGGCGATCGGTGCGCGCCCGCGCTGCGCCAGGACCCGTCGCACGCCCGCATCTTCGCCAGCCCCGCCGACCAGATCTGGCTGATCGACCGGTGCGCCCCCCTGCATGTCGACGTGCTGATGGAGCCGTCGTGACGGACCGCCGGGCCGCTGGCCCGACCAACCGGTGGGTCTCTAGGCTGGTGACGAGGCCCACAATGCAAGCGAGGTACGCGATGACCGTGACTCCCCGGGAAGCCACCGGCGGTTCCTTCGATACCAACGGACGCGGCGACGACTACTTCGATGTGCTCATCGTCGGCGCCGGCATCTCCGGCATCGACGCGGCCTACCGGATCAGAGAGCGCAACCCCAACCTGAGCTACGCGATCCTGGAGCGACGTGCGCGCATCGGCGGGACGTGGGATCTCTTCCGCTACCCCGGCGTGCGATCCGACAGCAGCATCTTCACGCTGTCCTTCCCGTTCGAGCCGTGGACCCGCGAAGAAGGCGTCGCCGACGGCGTCCACATCCGCGAGTACCTGACCGCCACCGCGCGCAAGTACGGCATCGACCGGCACATCGAATTCAACAGCCAGGTCCGCTCCGCGGACTGGGATTCGGCCACCGACACCTGGACGGTCACCGTCGACCAAGGTGGCGCCCGCAAGCAATACCGCTGCCGCTTCGTGTTCTTCGGCAGCGGCTACTACAACTACGACGAGGGCTACAGCCCTGACTTCCCCGGCATCGAGGACTTCGCCGGCACGGTCGTGCACCCGCAGCACTGGCCCGAGGACCTGGACTACACCGGCAAGAAGATCGTGGTGATCGGCAGCGGGGCCACCGCCGTGACGCTGCTCCCCTCGCTGGCCGAGCGGGCCGGCGAAGTGACCATGCTGCAGCGTTCGCCGACCTATCTCATCTCGGCATCCAAATACGGCAAGGTTGCCGCCGTCGCCCGTAAGCTGCTGCCCCGTCGGCCTTCTCACCTTGTCATCCGGATGTACAGCGCGTTGACCGAGGCGGTGTTCTTCTTCCTGTCCCGCAAGGCACCCGGGTTGGTGAGGTGGCTGTTGCGCCGCAAGGCGATCAACAGCCTGCCACCCGGCTACGACGTAGACACCCACTTCAAGCCGCGGTACAACCCGTGGGACCAGCGGATGTGCCTGATCCCCGACGCCGACCTGTACAACGCCATCACGGCCGGCCGCGCCGAGGTGGTCACCGACCATATCGACCATTTCGACACCGGCGGCATCGCGCTCAAATCCGGCGGACACCTCGACGCCGACATCATCGTCACCGCCACCGGCCTGCAGCTGCAGGCGCTCGGCGGAACCACCATCAGCCTCGACGGCGTCGACATCAATCCCAGCGACCGCTTCGTCTACAAGGCGCACATGCTCGAAGACGTGCCGAACCTGTTCTGGTGCGTCGGCTATACCAACGCATCGTGGACACTGCGCGCCGACATCACCGCCCGGGCCACGGCAAAACTGCTGGCGCACATGACCTCTTACGGCTACACGCACGCCTATCCGCACCGCGGCAACGAGCCGATGACCGAGAAGCCGTCCTGGGACATCAACGCCGGCTACGTGCTGCGGTCGCTGCACGCACTGCCGAAGTCAGGAACCAAGCGGCCGTGGAATGTGCGGCAGAACTACCTCGCCGATGCCATCGATTACCGTTTCGACCGCGTTGAGGAGGCGATGGTGTTCGGCCGCGTCGCCGACCGGGCACGGTTGGCCGGGTAGGCGCCCGGCGAATGCGGTTCGCTTCTTACGCGGTTTCGTCGCTGAGGATCTGCTTTCCACAGCTGGGGCAGAACTTTTCGTCGGGGTGGTGTTCCGCTCCGCAGCTCGAGCAGAAGTGCGGTTGCACCGCCGTTTCCTTGGCGGGAACCACCCCGATGAGTCGGGCGGCGCCCTTTTTCAAGCCCGCCCGTGCCCGAATCGGTTTCGCGGTATCGGCCGGGGCTTCCGAAACCAGCTGCAAGCCAGCCGCTTTCGCCGGGGCGAAGAGCGGCCAGCGGCTTCGCACCACCATGAAGGTCAAGCCGGCGCCGGCCGCCAGCACCAGGACGACGCCGCCGACGACGTACCACAACAGCTTTGCCCCGCTGAACACCGAAACATCGCCGTACTGTTGGCGGAGGTTGGCTGCGCTCGCCTTGAGATCGACCAGCCCGGGATAGTCCGGCGACATCGACAGGGCCAGGTCGAAATCGTCGATGGCCTCGGTGTAGTGGCCCGAGTAGTAATGGTCGAGCCCTTTGCGGTAGTACACGTCGGCGGGTCCGAGCCTGGCCTTGACACCCTTTGCGGCCATTATCGCGGCCAGGCTGTCCGCGGGTGTGACGAAGTTGAACGGCTGCGACTCGCCCGCGGGCCCGAAGCTGTTGATACCGATGACCTTGCCGTCGAGCTCGATGGCGGGGCCGCCGCTCATGCCCTCGGTGACCGCCGCATCGATCTCATACTCCGGGCTGGATCCGATGGCCGACTTCTTGCTGACCTTGCCGCTCTTGTTCGTCGGGTCCAGCGAGGCACCGGTGACGTTTTTGGTGCTCTGCGGGTAACCCACCGAGAGAATCGGTGTGCCGATGCTGACATCGGCGTCGGTGGCAAGTTCGGAGGACGGCAGGTTGTGCTTGTCGACCTTGAGCAGGGCGGCGTCACCTTTGCCCAGCGGACGGAAGTCCACCACGCTGGCAGGAATCTTCCCGACGATGTTGGTGCCGGTGCCGTACAACAGCGTGAGGATGATCTCCGGCCCGCGGTCCACCGTGGTGCCTTCGACGCGCGCGTTCTTCTGCAGCCACTCCAACGTCGCGGCCGGGTCTTGCGATTCGGGCGCGTCGGGGAATTGGCTGATGTACTCGGCGGCCGCCCGCTTGAGGATCTGCTGCTTGGCGCTTTCCGGATCGACGCAGTGACCCGCGGTGGCCACCCAACCGTCCGGATTGACGACGAATGCGGTGCAGGCCCAGGTTCCGATGAACGGCATGTTTGTGCCCTCACCGAATTGGGACAGGACTCGGCCGTCGGGCAGGCGGACCAGGCCGTAACCCTGGGCGCCCAGGTACATGACGGCCGGCCGGATCATGGCCGCCGCCCGTTCCTCCGGGTTCGCCTGCGGACGACCGTCATTGCCCGACGCGATGCCCGGTGACCCGCCGAGCATCGCCAAAGCAGCCGCCGATGCCAACGCCAGTCCGCGGCCGCGATGAGGCCCTGTGGGCATGGCTCCTCCTCACGATGAGTTCCCTTTGACGATCCGGCACCTCGCGCGGCGGGAGTAGGGACCGAAGTCCCCTGGAATGGGGTCCTTGGGTCGTGAACTGCTTCTAAATCTTTGGTGTCGGCAATACGCTGATCGCCATGGCACCTCAGATGCGCGAACCCAACGTCGTTGTCCTCGGTGGCGGCTCCTGGGGAACCACGGTGGCGTCCATCTGTGCCCGCCGCGGGCCGACGCTGCAGTGGGTGCGCTCGGAGGAGACCGCGCAAGACATCAACGACAATCACCGCAACAGCCGCTACCTCGGCAACGACGTCATGCTGAGCGATACCCTGCGCGCCACCACCGACTTCGAAGAGGCGGCGAACTGCGCCGACGTCGTCGTCATGGGCGTCCCCTCGCACGGCTTCCGTGGCGTGTTGACCGAGCTGGCCAAGGAGCTGCGACCGTGGGTGCCGGTGGTGTCCCTGGTGAAGGGCCTCGAGCAGGGCACAAACATGCGGATGTCGCAGATCATCGAGGAGGTGCTGCCCGGTCATCCGGCGGGCATCCTGGCCGGGCCGAACATCGCCCGCGAGGTCGGCGAGGGCTACGCCGCCGCGGCCGTGCTGGCCATGCCCGACCAGCACCTGGCGACCCGGCTGTCCGGGTTGTTCCGCACCCGGCGCTTCCGCGTGTACACCACCGACGACGTGATCGGGGTGGAGATGGCCGGGGCGCTGAAGAACGTCTATGCCATCTCCGTCGGGATGGGCTACTCGCTGGGCATCGGGGAAAACACCCGCGCGCTGGTGATCGCGCGCGCGTTGCGGGAGATGACCAAGCTGGGCGTCGCGCTGGGCGGCGACCCCGACACGTTCCCCGGGCTGGCCGGTCTGGGCGACCTGATCGTCACCTGCACCAGCCAGCGCAGCCGCAACCGCCACGTCGGTGAACAGCTCGGCGCGGGCAAGCCGATCGACGAGATCACCGCGTCGATGAACCAGGTCGCCGAGGGCGTCAAGGCCGCCAGCGTGATCATGGAGTTCGCCAATGAGTTCGGCCTGAACATGCCCATCGCCCGCGAGGTCGACGCGGTGATCAACCACGGCTCGACGGTCGAGCAGGCCTACCGTGGCCTGATGGTCGAGGTCCCGGGGCACGAGGTGCACGGTTCGGGCTTCTAAGGGCGCCAGTTAGCTCGGCGTAACCAAAACATTTGGATTCGCTATGGGCCGGGCCATTCGGCTTGACCCCCGCTTTGCCAGCAAACTACCGTCGGAGAAGGTAACCAGGCGTTCCCGGGCGCACCGCTGCGGGCCGGACAATGGTAATCGCTTGTGCGTCAATTGGTTATGCCAACATAACCATGCGCAATCGGGGCAGATATCGGAACATCCCCCGCTAAGGTCTGACGAGGGACACCACCGATGCTAAACAGCCAACAGCTCGGCAATCAGGGCCGGTTGCGATCCCTGGTGCGGCACGACTTGCCGTCGTCGCTGGTGGTTTTCCTGGTCGCGCTCCCGCTGTCGTTGGGCATCGCGATCGCGTCCAACGCCCCGGTGCTTGCCGGCCTGATCGCCGCGATCGTCGGAGGCATCCTCGTCGGGGCCCTCGGCGGCTCACCGCTGCAGGTCAGCGGGCCCGCGGCCGGTTTGACGGTCGTCGTCGCCGATCTGGTTTCCAATTTCGGTTGGGGAATCACGTGTTTGATCACCGTCGCCGCGGGTGTCCTGCAAGTTGTGTTGGGGGCCAGTCGCGTTGCACGAGCCGCCCTTGCGATCTCACCCGTGGTGGTGCACGCCATGCTGGCCGGCATCGGAATCACCATT
This sequence comes from uncultured Actinomycetota bacterium, assembly GCA_963800315.1. Lineage (GTDB taxonomy): Bacteria > Actinomycetota > Actinomycetes > Mycobacteriales > Mycobacteriaceae > Mycobacterium. Next base: position 363,113 of record CAWDAS010000009.1, on the reverse strand, counting down.
GCGCTGCAACAAGCGCACGTATTGCTGGGCGGAAAATCCAAGAGCACCGCCTGGCACAATCTCATCGGCCTGCCGGGTCAGATCATCGGCGCACATAAACCCGGGGTGCTGCTGGGCGCATTGGTGATCGTCATCCTGGTCGCCTGGCGGTGGGTGCCCGCCAAAGTGCGCCGCGTCCCGGGCCCGCTGGTCGCCATCGTGGGGGTGACAGTGGTTTCGGTGGCCTTCCCGTTCAACGTGCGGCGCATCGATCTCGAGGGTTCGCCGCTGGATGCGCTGCAGCTGCCCGAGGTTCCGCACGGCAACTGGGGCGCGGTCGCGGTCGGGGTCATCACCGTCGCGCTCATCGCCAGCGTCGAGAGCCTGCTGTCGGCGGTTTCGGTCGACAGGATGCACCACGGGCCGCGCACCGACTTCAACCGCGAACTGGTCGGACAGGGCGCAGCCAACATCGTGTCGGGGGCCATCGGCGGGCTGCCCATCACCGGTGTCATCGTCCGCAGCTCGACCAATGTCAACGCGGGCGCGAAGTCCCGCGCGTCGGCGATCATGCACGGTGTCTGGATCCTGTTGTTCACCATCCCGTTTGCGGGTTTGGTGGACGAAATCCCGACGGCCGCGCTTGCCGGCCTGCTCATCGTCATCGGAATCCAGCTACTCAAGCCCGCCCACATCGAAACCGCCTCCAAGCACGGGGATCTCGCGGTATACGTGGTGACCGCGGTCAGCGTGGTCTTCCTCAATCTGTTGCACGGCGTGATGATCGGGCTCGCCCTGGCGATCGCGTTGACCGGAGGGCGGGTGATCCGGGCCAAGGTCGAGGCCAAGCCCGTCGACGGCGAATGGCACGTGCTCATCGCGGGTGCGGCGTGCACTTTCCTGGCGCTCCCGCGGCTGACCCGGGTGCTGGCGTCGATCCCCGAAGGGGCGGCGGTAACCGTCTTCCTTTCGGTCCACTACCTCGATCACGCCGCGCAACAGGCGATCGGCGACTGGGAGCGGCAGCATTGCGCCACGGGCGGCTCGGTTCGGATCCGCGGGGCGACCGACACAGGTCACCGCGCCGAACGCGCGCGGGTGGTCGAGCCCGAAAGGCCCGACGCCGCTGCCTGATTGGGGTGCGCCCACGAGGGGGGTCAATCAAATCCCGACAGCCCGAAGGTGCTGCTTGGCGCCCGCCCGCTGAGCGTCTGAACTATCCACTGGTGGCTTCCAGGATCGGCCGGGCGTGCAGCTCCGGTGATGTTTCTGACGATGAACGTCCCGCTATAGCGGCGCTCGGAAAGCGGTGTGGGGGCTGATTCTCCGGATGCCCGCAGGTCCTGCAGGTGCTGATTGACGGCTTGCTCAATGGCGGCGACGGCTTCGGCCGCCGTCGGCGCCTCGCACCTCATGTAGGGGAGTTCTATGCAGACTCCGACGTACTCGTCATAGTCGCGCGATCACTCCACGCGGTAGGTGTAGCGGTGCACGCCGAGGCAGGACATCCTCTTAATCCCGCGCCATCGCCTGCAGTCGGCGGATGCGGTCCTCGATCGGCGGGTGCGTCGAAAACAATGATCCGATCCGCTCGCCCGCGCGGAACGGGTTGGCGATCATCAGGTGCGCCTGGCTGGCCAGCTGCGGCTCGGGCGGCAAGGGCGCCGCCTGTACCCCGCCGGAGATCTTCTGCAGGGCCGACGCGAGGGCCAGCGGATCACCGGTCAGCACGGCGCCCGATTCGTCGGCCTGGTACTCGCGCGAGCGGGACACCGCCAGCTTCACCACGGTCGCCGCGATCGGACCCAGCAACGAAACCAGCAGCAGCCCAAAGGGATTCTCACCATCCCGGTTGCCGCCGAACATGCCGGCCCATAGGGCCATGTTGGCCAGCGCGGTGATCACCGACGCCATCGCACCGGCGACGCACGAGATCAGGATGTCGCGGTTGTAGACGTGCGAAAGCTCGTGCCCCAGCACGGCGCGCAGCTCGCGCTCGTTGAGGATGCCCAGGACGCCGGTGGTGCAGCACACCGCGGCGTTGCGCGGATTGCGGCCGGTGGCGAACGCGTTGGGCGCGTTGGTGTCGCTGATGTACAGCCTCGGCATGGGCTGGTGCGCGGCGGTGGCCAGCTCCCGCACGATGCGATACATCGCCGGCGCCTGCACCTCGGAGACCGGCTGCGCGTGCATCGCCCGCAGCGCCAGCTTGTCGCTGTTGAAGTACGTGTAGACGTTGATGCCCACGGCGAACAGCACCGCCAGCCACATCGCCGTCTTACCGAACAGCGAGCCCACAAACACGATCAACGCGGACATACCGACCAACAGGGCGAAGGTCTTGAACCTGTTGGCGTTGGGATGCCAGGTCATCGGTGTCCTCCTCGGAACACTCAAGTTATTGCCGACTACAGCTCATTGAACGCCCGGGATGACGTTGCTGGTTCCGCAGGGTTGTTCCGGTCGCTAGCCGTGCCGGCTGATGGTGTAGTCGACCAGTGTCTGCAGCGCGTACCGGCCCGGGACGTCCGGCAACAGGGCCAGCTCCTCGCGGGCTTGCGCCGCATACTCGGCCAAGAAGCGCTTGGCCTTCGCCATGCCCGGGGACGCCCGCAACAGCGCCAGGGCCTCGGCCACCGCGGCGTCGTCGTCGATGGGCCCGGCCAGCAGCTCGCGCAGCCGCGCCGCCTCGGGATCTGGTTCCCGCAGCGCGTAGAGCATCGGCAGGGTGTGCACCCCTTCGCGCACGTCGGTGCCGGGTAGCTTGCCGGACTCGTGCGAGTCGCTGTCGATGTCGATGATGTCGTCGGAGATCTGAAACGCGGTGCCCACGATGCCGCCGAGCCGGCTGAGCCGCTCCACCTGCTCGCCGTCGGCGCCCGAGAACATCGCGCCGAATCGGCCCGCCGCGGCGATCAGGCATGCCGTCTTCTCGTACACCACCTTCAGGTAGTGCTCGATGGGATCCGCCCCGTCGGCCCCCTCCTTCAGGCCCCGGGTCTCGCGCATCTGCCCAGTGACCAGTTGGGCGAACGTCTCGGCGATCAGCCGCACCGCCTCCGGGCCCAGCCGCGACACCAGCCGCGACGCCGTGGCGAACAGGTAGTCCCCGGCCAGGATCGCGACGTTGTTGCCCCAGCGCACGTTGGCGGTGGGCGTGCCGCGGCGGACCTCCGCCTCGTCCATCACGTCGTCGTGGTACAGCGTGGCCAGGTGCACCAGTTCGATCACCGCACCGGCGATCGTCACCTCTTCCGCGCCGGGGTCGGGCCCGACCTGCGCGGACAACACCGTGAACAGCGGCCGGAACCGCTTGCCGCCGGCCTTGAAGAGGTGCGTCAGCGAGTCGGTCATCACCGCGTCCGCGCTGCGTAGCTCGGTGTCCATGAGCTGCTCGATCCGCCCGACGCCGTCGCGCACGGTCGCCGCGAACGCGGCGTCACCGAAGTCAACGCCCGCCACCACCGTCGCCGGAGTCCTCACCCGACCAACATACTGGGGGACGTGCACACCAGAGCCGACGTGGTGGTCGTGGGGGCCGGGCCCGCGGGGTCGGCGGCCGCCGCCTGGGCCGCCCGGGCGGGCAACGACGTCCTGGTCATCGACTCCGCCAGCTTCCCCCGCGACAAGGCGTGCGGTGACGGGCTGACGCCGCGCGCGGTCGCCGAGCTGGAACGACTGGGGCTCGGCGACTGGCTGGACACCCGCATCCGGCACCGTGGACTGCGGATGAGCGGGTTCGGCGGCGAGGTGGAAGTCGACTGGCCGGGCCCGTCGTTCCCGTCGACCGGCAGCGCGGTGGCCCGCCTCGAGTTGGACGACCGGATCCGAAAATGCGCCGAGGATTCCGGGGCGCGAATGCTGCTGGGCACCAAGGCCGTTGCCGCACACCATGACTCGTCGCGACGGGTGGTATCGCTCACGTTGGCCGACGGCACCGAGGTGGGCTGCCGCCAGCTGATCGTGGCGGACGGGGCCCGGTCCTCGCTGGGCCGCAAGCTGGGCCGGCGCTGGCACCAGGAAACGGTGTATGGCGTCGCCGCCCGCGGCTATCTGAGCACCCCGCGCGCCGACGACCCCTGGCTGACGTCGCACCTGGAGCTGCGCTCCCCCGACGGGGCGGTGTTGCCCGGCTACGGCTGGATTTTTCCGCTGGGCAACGGCGAGGTGAACATCGGCGTGGGGGCGTTGTCGACGTCGAAACGGCCGGCGGACCTGGCGCTGCGACCCCTGATCTCCTACTACACCGACCTGCGCCGCGACGAATGGGCCTTCACCGGGCAGCCACGGGCGGTGGCGTCGGCGCTGCTGCCGATGGGCGGCGCGGTTTCCGGGGTGGCCGGACCCAACTGGATGCTGATCGGCGACGCCGCGGCCTGCGTCAACCCGCTCAACGGGGAAGGCATCGATTACGGGCTGGAAACGGGGCGGCTGGCCGCCGAGCTGCTGGACCGCCGTGACCTGTCGCGGGTGTGGCCGTCGCTGCTGCAGCAGCACTACGGCCGCGGGTTCTCGGTCGCCAGAAGGCTGGCGCTGCTTGCTGACCTTCCAGCGGTTCCTGCCCACCACCGGGCCGGTCGCGATGCGCTCCACGACGCTGATGACCATCGCGGTGCGGGTGATGGCCAACCTGGTCACCGACGACGACGCCGACTGGGTGGCGCGGGCGTGGCGGGGCGGGGGCCGGCTGTCCCGGCTGATCGATCGCCGAACGCCGTTCAGCTGAGCACGCCGCCACGGAACGAACCGATGAATCGGCACCATATCAACTTCATTGACATATATCAGGGCGATTGATATAAACGTAGGCATGACTCAACCAACGGATTTCGAGTTCGAATCGGCCTACCGCGGTGAATCCACCCAACTCGGCGAGGGTGCCCGCCCGCCCTGGAGCATCGGCGTCCCGCAACCCGAACTGGCCGCCCTGATCGAGGCGGGCAAGTTCCACGGCGACGTCCTCGACGTGGGCTGCGGGGAAGCGGCGATCTCGCTGGCGCTCGCCGAACGCGGGCACACCACGGTGGGGCTGGACCTGTCGCCCACCGCGATCGAGCTGGCCCGGCGCGAGGCGCAGCAGCGCGGGTTGACCAACGCCAACTTCGAGGTGGCCGACATCTCGTCGTTCACCGGGTATGACGGCCGGTTCGGCACCATCGTCGACTCCACGCTGTTCCACTCCATCCCGGTCGAGGCGCGCGAGGGCTACCAGCGATCGATCAGCCGCGCGGCCGCGCCCGGAGCGTCCTACTACGCCCTGGTCTTCGACAAGGCCGCCGTGCCCGAGGGCCCGATCAACGCGGTCACCGCCGACGAGCTGCGCGACGCGGTGTCCGAGTACTGGGTCGTCGACGAAATCAGGACGGCCCGGCTCTACGCCAAGCTCCCGGACGGTATTGCCGGGATGCCGGGCTTCGTCGGCGTCCGCGACGAGCCAGGTGGCCTGCAATCCGTCGGCGCCTGGCTGCTGGCAGCGCACTTGCGCTGATCGGCGGACGCCGCGAAGTCACGGAGGGTATAGTTCGGCTGATGAAGGGAACGAAGCTGGCAACTATCGGCGCCGCCGCCGCAGCTGCTCTCGCGCTGGCCGCGCCGGCGCAGGCCGTGCCGGCCAACGACTACGACTACCCGTTCAAGCAGACCGTCAACCACTTCGGCATCTACGGTCCGCAGGACTACCTCGCGTGGCTCGGCAAGATCAGCTGTGAGCGACTGGCCAGGGGCGTGGATCACGACGCGTACCAGTCAGCCACTTTCATTCAGCAAAACCTGCCGCGCGGAACCACGCAGGGCCAGGCGTTCCAGTTCCTCGGTGCCGCGGCCGACCACTACTGCCCCGAGCAGATCGGCGTCGTGCAGGCGGCCGGCGCTCACTAAATCCCCGTCAGTGCAGGGGCTGGTACCCGGCATGCAACGCCACGATGCCGCCGGTCAGGTTCCGCCACCGCACCGCCGCCCATCCGGCCCGTGAAATCTGGCGCGCCAGCTCCGCCTGGTCGGGCCAGGCCCTGATCGACTCCGCGAGGTACACATAGGCCTCGGGATTGCTGGACACCGCGCGTGCCACCCGCGGCAGCGCCCGCATCAAGTACTCCTTGTACGCGGTGGCGAACAGGGCATTGGCGGGCGTGGAGAATTCGCACACCACCAACCGGCCGCCGGGCCGGGTGACGCGGGCCATCTCACGCAGCGCTGCCTGCGGATCCACCACATTGCGCAACCCGAAACTGATCGTCACCGCGTCGAAGACGCCGTCGCCGAACGGCAGCCGCGTCGCGTCGCCGGCGACTTTCGGCACCTCGCGCGCGGCACCCGCCGCAAGCATCCCGACCGAGAAATCGGCCGCCACGCACCACGCCCCCGACTTGCCGAGCTCGACGGTGGATACCGCGGTGCCCGCGGCCAGGTCCAGCACCTTGTGACCGGGCCCGATCATCAGCGCCGAGCGAGTGGCTTTGCGCCAGTAGCGGTCCTGGCCCAGCGACAGCACGGTGTTGGTCAGGTCGTACCGGCGGGCGACACCGTCGAACATCGACGCAACATCCCGGGGATCCTTGTCCAGCGCGGCACGGCTCACGACGTCGACGCTACCCCGCACCAATCTTGACGTTTTCCTTCCCCGCCACCGCCTGCTACTTACGCTCGACTTTGCACAGTGTGATAGGGAGGCACGACGCTGATGGGATTCGGCCTGGTCGTCGGCACCGAACCCGCATCGCGGCAGCGGTGTTGGGCCATCCCGCGCGCCGGCGTCACGGCGGCCGCCTTGCTTACCGTGTGCGGTTTGGTTTTCGCCGCTTTCGCCAATGCCGAACCGTCCGGGTCGGTCAGGGCCAGGACCCCCCGGATGTCCGAACCGACGCCGAATTCCCGCCGGGACGGCTGGTACAACGCCGGCGACCGGCTGACGCTTGTGTGCTCGACGCGGGGGCCGGCCACCACCGGACTCTTCAGTTCCACTAGCGCCAACGGTGGTTGGGACGCGCTCTGGTACAAGACGTCGGACGGGCATTTCGTCAGCGGAGTCGACATCGAAACGGGCACGCTCAACGCGGTCGCGCCCGACTGCGCCGGCCGGGACGATCGCGGAGTCGTTCCCGCGGCCAGTTCGGGGCACGCCATGGGGCAACGCCGGCTCACGAACCCCGGTTCCGAGGGCCAATGCACTTGGGGCGCTTTGCACAAGTGGTTCGAGGCCGCGGGCTATTACCCGTCCCTCGATGGCAACGCCATGGACTGGGCCGACTCGGCGCGGGCGCACGGTTGGACCGTCGTCACCGATGCGCAGCCACGCGCGATCGTCGTGTTCCAGCCGTGGCTGCCGGGCATCAGCGCGTATGGCCATGCCGCATGGGTGAATTCGGTGTCAGAACGCGGCGACGGGACGTGGATAAACATCACGGAAATGAACAACGGGGCCCACGGCGACGTCGGCCAGTGGTGGACCCGCGACGTCAGGGACGTCCCCGGGATGTCCTACATCTTGATGCCCTGACGCCGTCGACGGAACATCGCCGTCGCGTTATGCGCGTCGGCGCCGCCGCGAGGAAACGTGCGCCCGCGCGAACGGCGACAGCACCGCCTCGTAGTGGCCGAGCAGCTCGTCACAGATCACAGGCCAGCTGCGGCCGAGCACACTGCGCCGGGCGGCCACGGCGTAGCGATTCCGTTCCTGAATCAGATCCGATACGGCGGCGGGCAGCCGTGCCTCGAATTCCTTGACGGGCAACAACATACCGGTGCGGCACGGCGTGACGAGGTCACGTGGGCCGCCGGCGTCGGGGGCTATCACCGGCAACCCCGACGCCAGCGCTTCCTGCACGACTTGGCAAAACGTCTCGTGCTCGCCGGGATGCACGAAGACGTCCATGCTGGCGTACGCCGCGGCGAGCTCGTCGCCGTACAACGCGCCGGTGAAAACCGCTGCCGGCATGGCCGATTCGAGCTTGTTGCGGTCCACGCCGTCACCGACGATGACCAGTTGCACCGCATCGTCGGCCGCCAGTCCGATCAATCGCTCGACGTGCTTCTCCGGCGCGAGCCGGCCCACGAACCCGACGATCGGCTTGCCATGCGGCGACCATCGGCGCCTGAGCGCCTCATCGCGCGCGGACGGTGCGAACCGCAGCACGTCGACCCCGCGCGCCCAGCGGTGTACCCGCGGGAAACCATGGGTAACAAGCGATTCCATCGTAACGGTGGACGGCGCCAGGGTGCGGTCGGCGAGGGTGTGCAGATGCCGGAACCACGCCCACGCCGCCCGTGACGTCATCGGAATGCCGTAGCTGGCCGCGAAACCCGGCACGTCGGTTTGATATACCGCGACCGTCGGGATCCCGAGCCAGCGCGCCGCCTTCACCCCCCCGTAGCCGAGCAGCGCCGGCGAGGCCAGATGCACGACGTGCGGGTCGAACCCGCGCAGCACCTTCACCATCCTGGGCATCGGCACCCCGAGCGGCAGCGTGGTCACCTTCGGGAACATCCGTGACGGCACGCGATGCACGCGGACGCCATCGTGAATCCGCTCCGCGCGGGGTTGGCCGGGAGGGGTGTCCGGAGCGATGACAAGCGCTTCGTGACCGGTACGACGCAGATGCTCGAGTACCCGGAGCACCGAATTGCTGACACCGTTGACCTCGGGGAGGAACGATTCGGCGACGATTGCAACGCGCACACCATCACAGTGTCAGCGTCGCTTGTCGACAAGGTTGCCTACGGGCATACGTCATGCGAAATCTGCTGCTCGGAAGCTTTTAACCGCTGGTGACGGCGGTGCGACGATCCAGCCACCTGTCCACCAGCGCCAGCGCAGCCAGCATCACCGCGGCCGCGAGCCAACCCACCACCGCGATCGACCCCGCCGGGATGATCGCCAGTCCCGCGTTGCGGTGCTGCACCCGCACCAAGTTCGGGTCGTTCTTGTTGTACTCGACGTAGATCCGCATGCCGGTCGCCAGATGCGACGGGTACAGCACACCCAGCTCGGGGCGATAGGTGACCCGCTCGGGTGTGACGAATTCGATGGTGGAGCGGCGTGGGCCCGCACTGAGCACTTCCGCCTGCGCCACGCCCATGTTGTGCCGGATGGCAAGGTCGTCGCGCCAGGCGCCGGCCACCAGCAACACCGACTGCAGCGTCACCAACCCGGCGATCACCAGCACCGCGATCCGGGCCCACCGCAACACAACTCGCGCCCGGGTTCTCGGCGGCTCGTCGCTGCGCCCATGGAGCAGTATGTGCAGCAATCTCTTTGGCGATATTGCCACTATCGCAACCTCATAGGGCGGCCTTGATGGCGGCGTGCAGCTGTCGCAGCGACGACCGGTCCGCCTTGACCTCCAGCACCCGCATGCCGGCCCCGGATTCGTCGAGGGCCGCGCTCAGCTGGTCCACCTCGATCTGCCGGCTCTCCACGTGGTAGGCGCGGCAGAGCGCCCCGACGTCGACGTCGTGCGGGGTGCCGAAGATCCGCGATGACACGTCGGAGAACCGGGGATCGCCCTGCTCGAGCAGTTCGAAGATGCCGCCGCCGTTGTCGTTGGAGACCACGATCGTCAGCCGGCGCGGGGTCGGCTCGGTGGGCCCGATCAGCAGCCCGGAGCTGTCGTGCACGAACGTCAGGTCGCCGATCAGCGCGACGGTGCGTCCCGCGTGTGCCCCCTCATAAGCCAAAGCCGCCCCGATCGCGGTGGAGACCGTGCCGTCGATGCCGGCGACGCCCCGGTTGGAGCGCACTGTGATGCCCTGGGTGTTCAAGCCGACCAGCGCCGCGTCGCGCACGGGGTTGGACGCGCCGAGCACCAGCTGGTCTCCCGGCCGCAGCGCGTCCGCCACGGCGGCGGCGACGTGCAGGCCGGTGGTCAGCGGGTGCGCCGCGAGCTGGCCGCGGACCGCGGTGATCGCGTGCCGGTTCATCTCCGCGCAGCGGTGCAGCCACGCCGGGTGCGGTATCCCGGTGGTGACCGCGCGGGTGCCGGTGGCCTGCGAGTTGCCTGAGACGTCGGGCCAGCGCGGCCCGGTGGTCAGCGCGTACACCGGCACCTGGGGGTCGGCCAGCAGGGCCGACACCGGCCGGTGCAGCGTCGGGCGGCCGAGCATGATGACCTGTTTGGGCCGCAGCAGTGGCAGGGCCAGCGGGTGCAGCGGATTGGCGCCGGAAGGGGGTGCCGGCGCGGTGGGCTCGGCGACGGTCGGCAGCTGCGCCAGGTTGGGGTGGGTGCCCGCGCCGTGTCCGGCGATGACGACCGTGTCCGTTGACAGGTCGATGTCCAGCGGCTGGTCGAACGTCACCGGTGGCGTGTAGGTCCATGGCCTGCCGCCCGGCCGGCCCGGCGGGGTCACCGCACCGTGGGGTTCGGGATCGGGCACCAAGGGTTCGCGCAGCGGGATGTCGAACTGCACCGGGCCCGCGTTGGCGGTGCGGGAACCGGTGGCGGCCGCCAGCACCCGGCAGGTGGCCGAGCGCCAGGTGGCGTTGAGCGAATCCAGCCGCTCGGGCGCGTCCTCGGCCAGGCCGAGGCTGATCGCGGCCCGAACCTGGGTGCCGAAGTAGCCCAGCTGCTCCATGGTCTGGTTGGCCCCGGTGCCCAGCAGTTCGTAGGGCCGGTTGGCCGACAGCACGATCAGCGGCACCCGCGCGTAGTTGGCCTCCACCACCGCGGGGCCGAGATTGGCCACGGCGGTGCCCGACGTCATGGCGACACAGACGGGCGCGCCGGCCGCGATCGCCAGACCGATGGCCAGGTAGCCCGCGGTGCGTTCGTCGATGCGGACGTGCAACCGGACCCGCCCGGACCGGTCGGCGTCCTGCAGCGCGAACGCCAGCGGGGCGTTCCGCGACCCCGGGCACAGCACCACGTCGCGGACGCCGCCGCGAATCAGCTCGTCAACGACGACGCTGGCCTGGGTCGTCGAGGGGTTCACCCATACAGAGTGGCACAGCCGGGCGAGGTCAGCTTTTGACGCCGGCAAAGAACTGCAGCGCAGCGGCGTTGACGGCCTCCGGCCGCTCGAAGAACCCGAGGTGGCCGGCATCCGGTATCTGCACATAACGGCCATTGGGCAGCGCGTCGGCGACCTCGCGGCCCAAATAGGGCGGCGTCAGCACGTCGTCGGAGAAACCGATCACCAAGACCGGCGCCGCGATGTTGCGGTACGCCGGCAGCCGGCTCTCGTGCGGGGCGACGTTGAGCTGGCAGCGCGTTCCCGGGGTGGATTTGGTCGGCCAGGTGGAAAACATCGTGATCCAGTCGGCGACCGCCACATCGTCGTTGAGCGTCTTGCGCGAAAAGTTCTCCAGCAACCGGATTTTCGCGTCGTATGCGCTCGGCAGCTGGATACCGGCGTTGTCCAACTCCTCCTCGGCGTCGCGGAAGAATTCCCGGGCGCGGTCCATCCGGCCGCGGGTACCCATCAGCACCGCGGCGCTGACCAGCTCGGGCCGGGCGAGCATCAGTTCCTGGGCGATGAATGCGCCCATCGACATGCCGACGATGCGGGCCGGGGCGGCGTTGAGCCCTTCGATCAGCGCCGCGGTGTCGGCCACCATGGTTTGCGTGGTGAAGCCCTCCGCGTCCTCGGTGGCGCCGATCCCGCGATTGTCGAAGGTGATGACGCGGTATCCGGCCGCCATGAACGCGGGGACCTGATACGGATGCCAGGTCCGTCCGGCGCCACCATGGCCGGCGATGAAGACCACGGGCTCCCCGGAGCCGCGGTCGTCGTAAGCCAGGTTAATCACTTGCACGACGGTACAAGCTGTCGTCCGCGGCTAGCTCGGGCGCCTCCAATGCGCACCGAATGCCGACGTTGCCGGCCTCCGGGTGATGCCTCGGCCTGCGGCCAACCCCTGCTAACGCACCGCCGGGCCGGCGATACGGTGCCACCACGGCACACGGCGGGCGATCGCGTTGTCCAGCGCAAGGTGGCGATCGAGGCGGTGGTGGAGCATCACGAGCATGGCCAAGAACACCAGCACGTAGATGATCGAGGGCCCGACGTCGGTGGCCCCCTGGCCGTACGGACCGCCGAATCCCTCGGCGGTGGACCAGATCATCAGGCTGTAGAGGGCGCCGCCGATGTAGACGGCGCGGCGGCCGAGCCCGGTCAGGAGCAGGACCGCGATCGTCGTCTCGGCGATGGCGATGAGATACGACCACAACTCCGGTGCGGGTCGCATCAGGTGGATCCAGAAGTCGAACCACGGCATCAGCCAGTGCGGCTGCCCCTGCGCGGCGGCGACCATGCTCGGCAGCATGCTCGCACGGAACCCGGGCTGCCACTTCAGCCAGGCGTCGATCGCCCAGATCAGGCCGAAAGCGATGCGCAGCGCGGTGGCCGCGGTCTCCGTGCGGGTGTTCCTCGCCACATTGTCCACGAGCACCACGCTACCGATCAGGCCAGCAACCGGTAACAGGCCTCGACCCGGTCGACCCACCACTGCCGCCGCGCGTCCGGCGCGGCCAGCGCCTGCAGCCGCGCCGGGTCGGGCGCTACCGGCCCGGCGGGCAGGAAGCCGTCGACGGGCGGGGCGACGTCCGCCACGTCTTCTGAGAACAGCCCGCCGGTGCCCAGTCCGCACGCATGCCGCAATACCGGCAGGGCCGCCGCGGCGGTCAACCCGGCGGCGATTCCCACCGCCGAGTCCAGCGCGCTGGACACCACGACCGGGATGTCGATCTGCGCGGCGATGTCGAGCAGGGCCGAAACCCCGCCCAGCGGGGCGACTTTGAGCACCGCGATGTCGGCGGCACCGGCGCGGACCACGGCGAGCGGATCCTCGGCCTTGCGGATGCTTTCGTCGGCGGCGATCGGCACGTCGACCCGTGCGCGCAGCGCCGCGAGTTCGTCGACGGTCGCGCAGGGTTGTTCGAGGTACTCCAGCGGCCCGTCGGCGGTCAGGGCGGCCGCGGCCCGCACCGCGTCCTCGACGCTCCAGCCGCCGTTGGCGTCCACCCGCACGGTCGGCACGAGCGCCCGCACGGCGTTGACCCGCGCGACGTCGTCGGCCAGCGTCTGCCCGGGCTCGGCGACCTTCACCTTGGCCGTGCGGGCCCCCGGGAACCGGGCCAGCACGGCGGGCACCCGATCCGGTCCCGACGGCCGGCACGGTGGCGTTGATCGGGACGCGGGTTGCGCCGCAGCGGCGGCGGCTCGCGGTAGGCGGCCTCGATCCCGGAGGCAAGCCAGTGGGCGGCCTCGGGCGGCTCGTACTCGAGGAAGGCCCCGAACTCCCCCCACCCGGCGGGGCCCTCGATCAGCGCGACTTCCCGGGTGGTGATGCCGCGGAACCGCACCCGCATCGGCAGCGCGACGACGTGCAGGCGGTCCAGCAGGTCTTGTACCGGCGGCCTCACTGGCCGTAGACCCGGCGCCCCGCCAAAAACGTCGCGCGCACCTCGAGATCGGCGATCTGCTCGGGCGGCACCGCTCGCGGATCGGCCGACAGCACCACCAGGTCCGCGTACTTGCCGACCTGAAGCGAGCCGATCACGTCGTCGGAGAACAGCTGCCAGGCGGCGTCGATGGTCTGCGCGCGGATGGCCTGTTCGACCGTCAGCCGCTCCTCGGGTGCCAGCACCCGGCCGCTGGGCGCCGTCCGGGTCACCGCCACGCTGATGTTGCGCAGCGGCTCCTCCGGCGTGACCGGTGGATCGTTGTGCAGCGAGATCCGCATCCCGGTGGCCACCGCGGACCCGGCCGGCATCCACCGGGATCCGCGCTCCGGCCCGAACAACCCGTCGACGATGACGTCGCCCCAGTAGTGGATCTGGTCGACGAAGATGCTGCAGGTGACGCCGAGGTCGGCGGCTCGGCGGAGTTGGTCGGGCCTGAATCGCGCCGACGTGTTCGAGCCGCAGCCGGTGATCGTCGCGCGGGTGGCGGCGCAGCGCCTCCTCATATACGTCGAGGATGGTGTCGACGCCGGCGTCGCCCTGCACGTGGCAGGCCATCTGCCAGCCCAGCGGGAAGTAGGCGGCCGACGATCTCGGCCAGCTGTTCGCGGGTGTAGTTGGCGTGCCCGCAGGAGCCGGCCGCGCCGATCGTGCGGGTGGCGGCGGTGTCCAGGTAGGGGAAGGACAGCGCGATGTTGCCGATCCACGGCGAGCCGTCCACCCAGATCTTGATGCCGACCTGGCGCAGCAGGTCGTCGCCCTCGCCGGGCGTCGCGCCGGTGGACATCTGCGGGTTCGACACCTCGTAGGTGCGCAGCCGCACCGTGAGCTCGTCGTGCAGCTGGGCGAGCAGGGGCGCGAACGCGGGATCGAACGCCATGTCCGAGCAGGTGGTCAACCCGGCGCGGTTGAGCCGGGCGCATTCGTCCCGCAGCATCCCGGGGTAGCTGCTGGGCTCGATGGCCGCCGCCAGCAGCGGGAAGACCGCGCCGATCTCCTCGGCGCTGCCGTCGAGTTCGCCGTCGGCGCCGTGGCCGTAGCGGGCGCCCTTGGGGTCGGGGGTGTCGCGGGTGAGCCCGGCGTGCCTGGCGGCGGCCGAGTTGAAGTAGGCCTTGTGCCCGGAATTGTGCACGATGACCAGCGGGCCGTCCGGCGCCATCTCGTCGAGCCAGGCCAGGGTCGGCTCCGGCAGGCCGGCCTGCAGCAGCGGATCCCAGCCGCTCAGGTAGGCGCCGGCCGCTCCCCGGTCGGCCGTCTCGCGCCGGACGGCATCGACGACGTCCCGCGGGTCGCGCACCGTCACCGGCCGGATGTCGACGATCCGGTCCGACAGCGCCAGGGCCTCCATCAGGGGATGACCGTGTGCCTCAACGAATCCCGGCATGACGCAGCCGTCGCCGATGTCGATGCTCTGGGTGTCGGCGCCGACGAACGCGGCGACATCGGAGCGGGTGCCGACGGCGACGATCCGCCCGTCGGCGACGGCGAGCGCCTCGGCGGTGGGCCGGGCCTCGTCGACGGTCAATACGGTCCCGGTGATGACGAGCTCTGCCTGCGCCATAGGCAGGGATGCTAGCGGTCGGAGGGTCCGGCTGACCGGAATTGCAACACGTTCTAGTCTTGCCCCATGAGTGACGAGCTGCTGCGCAATCCGACCCATAACGGCCACATGCTGGTGGGCGCGCTCAAGCGCCACAAGAACAAGCCGGTGTTGTTTCTCGGCGACACCACGCTGACCGGCGGCCAGATGGCCGAGCGAGATCAGCCAGTACATCCAGGCGTTCGAGGCGCTGGGTGCGGGCACCGGCGTTGCGGTCGGCCTGCTGTCGCTCAACCGCCCCGAAGTGCTGATCGATCATCGGCGCCGGGCAGACCCGCGGCTATCGGCGCACCGCGCTGCATCCCGCTCGGTTCGCTCGACGACCACGCCTACGTGCTGTCCGACGCCGGCATCAGCTCGCTGATCATCGACCCCAACCCGATGTTCGTCCAGCGCGCACTCGATCTGCTGGAAAGGGTGCCGTCGCTCGGCAGATCCTGACCATCGGCCCGGTGCCCGAGGCGCTGATCGGTCTGAAAGGGCAAGTCGTCGACGTGTCGGCGGAGGCGGAGAAGTACGAACCGCAGCCCCTGGCGGCCGCGGAGTTCCCGCCGGACCAGGTCATCGGCCTGACCTACACCGGGGGCACCACCGGCAAGCCCAAGGGGGTGATGGGCACCGCCGCAGTCGATCTCCACCATGACGCATGATCCAGCTCGCCGAGTGGGAATGGCCGGAACAGCCGCGATTTTTGATGATGCACTCCGCTATCGCATGCCGGGGCGGCGTATTTCCTGCCCACCCTGGTCAAGGGCGGCCAGATGTACGTGCTGCCCAAGTTCGACCCGGCCGAGGTGCTGAAAACCATTGAGGAGAAGCGGATCACGGCCACGTTCCTGGTGCCGTCGATGCTGTACGCGCTGATGGACCACCCGGATTCGCACACCCGGGACCTGTCGTCGCTGGAAACGGTCTACTACGGCGCGTCGGCGATCAACCCGGTGCGGCTGGCCGAGGCGATCCGCCGGTTCGGCAAGATCTTCGCCCAGAACTACGGGCAGTCCGAGGCGCCGATGGCCATCACCTACCTGGCCAAGGGCGACCACGACGAGAAGCGACTCACCTCCTGCGGGCGGCCGACGCTGTACGCGCGGGTGGCGCTGCTGGACCTCGACGGCAACCCGGTGCCGCAGGGAGAGGTCGGCGAAATCTGCGTCAGCGGGCCGCTGCTGGCCGGCGGCTACTGGCATCTGCCCGAGGCGACGGCGGAGACGTTCCGGGACGGCTGGCTGCACACCGGCGACATGGCCCGCGAGGACTCCGACGGCTTCTACTACATCGTCGACCGGGTCAAGGACATGATCGTCACCGGCGGCTTCAACGTGTTTCCGCGGGAAGTCGAGGATGTCGTCGCCGAGCACGCGGCGGTCGCGCAGGTCTGCGTGGTCGGGGCGCCGGACGACAAGTGGGGCGAGGCCGTCACCGCGGTGGTGGTGCTGCGCGCCGACGCGCCCACCGACGACGCCGCGGTCGAGGCCATGACCGCCGAGATCCAGGCCGCGGTCAAGGAGCGCAAGGGCTCGGTGCAGTCGCCCAAGCGGGTGGTGGTCGTCGACTCGCTGCCGTTGACCGGCCTGGGCAAACCGGACAAGAAGGCCGTGCGGGCGCGGTTCTGGGAGGGCGCCCGCCGCGCCGTCGGCTAGCTTTCACCTCCAACGTGACGCCACAGTCACGCTCGCGGCTCGGCGTGACTGTGCTGTCACGTTCGCGTCGAGCCGGCCCGGCCCGGCTCGACGTCGTCGGTACAACGGAACCCCGGCCCCAGGGTGTCGAGCCCGTTCAGAGGTAACGTCGCTGCCTATGGGAAGCGGCAACCGCGTCCGGCCGCCGTGGTGGCTGAAGCCGGCGAACAAGGTCTTCATCCGGATGTCGCGGCTCGGGTTGAGCTTCGGCGGCGAAAGCCCGGTGGTGTTGACCGTCCCGGGCCGCAAGTCCGGCAGGCCCCGGTCGACGCCGGTCACCCCGATGACCGTGGACGGCAAGCGCTACGTGGTCGGCGGCTTCCCGCGCGCGGACTGGGTGCAAAATGTGCGGGCCGCAGGCGAAGTGACGCTGAGCCGCGGCCGCACGCAGGAACGGGCGCGGGTGGTGGAGCTGTCCGCCGAGGAGGCCAGGCCGCTGCTGCGGGCATTCCCCGGCGAGGTCCCCACCGGCGTCGGATTCATGAAGCGCTCCGGGCTGGTCAAGGACGGGCGCCCCGAAGAGTTCGAGGCGCTGGCCGAGATCTGTCCGGTGTTCCGATTCGACCCGGTGTAGGAGTTCGACAGCGGTGAGTGACAACCCCTTTGATGCGCAGGCATGGCGGCCCGTCTCGGAAACCGAAGCCGGTTTCGCCGACCTGACCGACATCACCTACCACCGCCACGTCAGCGACGCCACGGTGCGGGTGGCGTTCAACCGGCCCGAGGTGCGCAACGCGTTTCGGCCGCACACCGTCGACGAGCTGTACCGCGCGCTCGACCATGCCCGGATGTCCCCAGACGTGGGCGTGGTGCTGCTGACCGGCAACGGGCCGTCGCCCAAAGACGGCGGCTGGGCGTTCTGTTCGGGCGGCGACCAGCGCATCCGGGGTCGCTCCGGCTACCAGTACGCGAGCGGGGACACCGCGGACACCGTCGACGCGGCCCGGGCGGGCCGGCTGCACATCCTCGAGGTGCAGCGGCTGATCCGGTTCATGCCCAAGGTGGTCATCTGCCTGGTCAACGGGTGGGCGGCCGGCGGCGGGCACAGCCTGCACGTGGTCTGCGACCTCACCCTGGCCAGCCGCGAGCACGCGCGGTTCAAACAGACCGACGCCGACGTCGGCAGCTTCGACGGTGGTTACGGCAGCGCGTACCTGGCCCGCCAGGTGGGCCAGAAGTTCGCCCGGGAGATCTTCTTCCTGGGTCGCGCCTACACCGCCGAGCAGATGCACCGCATGGGCGCGGTCAACGATGTCGTCGACCACGCCGATCTGGAGAAGGTGGGCGTGCAGTGGGCGGCGGAGATCAACGCCAAATCGCCTCAGGCCCAACGCATGCTGAAGTTCGCGTTCAACCTGCTCGACGACGGACTGGTGGGCCAGCAGCTGTTCGCAGGGGAGGCCACCCGGCTGGCCTACATGACCGACGAGGCCGTCGAGGGCCGCGACGCCTTCCTGGAAAAGCGGGATCCCGACTGGAGCCGGTTCCCGCGCTACTTCTGAGCGGCCCCCGCGCCGCCTCCTAGACTCACCCCGTGAGCAAGAGCCCCCTGCGCCGCCTGGCCGACCAGCTGGTGCTGGCGACCATGCGACCGCCCCTGTCGCCGCAAGTGCTGGTCAACCGTCCCCCGATCAGGCCGGTCAACCTCGAAGGCAAACGGGTGGTGCTCACCGGGGCGTCGTCGGGTATCGGCGCGGCCGGCGCCGAACTGCTGGCCCGCGCGGGCGCGACGGTGGTCGTGGTCGCCCGCCGCCAGGACCTGCTGGACGCGCTGGCAGACCGGATCACCGAGGCGGGCGGCACCGCGCTGGCCATCGCGTGCGACCTCTCGGACATGGACGCCGTCGACGCGCTGGTCGCCGACGTCGAAAAGCGGCTCGGCGGAGTCGACATCCTGATCAACAACGCGGGCCGGTCCATCCGCCGGCCGCTGGCCGAGTCGCTGGAGCGCTGGCACGACGTCGAGCGCACCATCGTGCTCAACTACTACGCGCCGCTGCGGCTGGTCCGCGGGTTCGCACCCGGAATGCTCGAGCGCGGCGACGGCCACATCATCAACGTCTCGACGTGGGGCGTGCTGTCGGAGGCGTCGCCGCTGTTCGCGGTGTACAACGCCTCGAAGGCCGCGCTGTCGGCGGTGAGCCGGGTCATCGAAACCGAGTGGGGCCGAAGGGGTGTGCATTCCACGACGCTGTACTACCCGCTGGTGGCCACGCCGATGATCGCGCCGACGAAGGCCTACGAGGGGGTGCCGGCGCTGACGTCCGAAGAGGCCGCCGACTGGATGCTCACCGCCGCCCGCACCCGGCCGGTCCGGATCGCGCCGCGGATGGCCATCGCGGCCAAGGCGCTGGACACCTTCGGTCCCCGCTGGGTCAACACGCTGATGCAGCGCCAAAGCATCCAGCCCAACCGCGAAGGCACTAGCTGACCCGACGCGGCAGAGACGTGATAGACACGAAGCTATGGAGATCCTGGCCAGCCGGATGCTGCTCCGGCCGGCGGACTATCAGCAATCGCTGAGTTTCTACCGCGACCAGATCGGCCTGGCCATAGCCCGCGAATACGGTGCAGGCACAGTGTTTTTCGCCGGCCAGTCGTTGCTGGAGCTCGCCGGCTACGGCTCCCCCGACCACTCCCGGGGACCCTTCCCCGGGGCGCTGTGGCTGCAGGTCCGGGACATCGAGGCCACCCAGGCGGAGCTACGGGGCCGCGGGGTAGCGATCGCCCGCGAGGCGCGCCGCGAACCGTGGGGCCTGCACGAGATGCACGTGATCGACCCGGACGGAATCACGCTGATTTTCGTCGAAGTGCCCGGGGACCACCCGTTGCGCCGCGACACCCGAGGTGAACAGCAGGGAAAGTCCGGTTAACTGAGAGGTAACATCAGGCGACGAGTCCAAATACACCCGCGCTTAGCCTGTTCCTCCATTCGACAATGGAATCCCGCTACCACGAGAATCAGGCGCTGTGAACATCCAATTGTTCCTCTTGATCATTGTCGTAATCACGGCATTGGCTTTCGATTTCACCAACGGCTTCCACGACACCGGTAACGCGATGGCGACCTCGATCGCCAGCGGCGCGCTCAAGCCCAAGGCGGCGGTCGCGCTGTCCGCGGTGCTGAACCTGGTGGGAGCGTTCATGTCCACCGCGGTCGCCGCCACCATCGCCAAAGGCCTGATCGACTCCAACATCGTGTCGCTGGAGTTGGTGTTCGCCGGCCTGGTCGGCGGCGTGGTGTGGAACCTGCTGACGTGGCTCCTCGGTATCCCGTCGAGTTCCTCGCACGCCCTGATCGGCGGCATCGTGGGCGCCACGATCGCTGCCGTCGGCGCGCACGGGGTGCTCTGGAAGGGCGTGGTGTCCAAGGCCATCATCCCGGCCGTCGTGTCGGCGATCCTGGCCATCGCCGTCGGGGCGGCGGCGACCTGGCTGGTCTACAAGATCACCCGCGGCGTCCGCAAAGAGCGCACCGAACCCGGGTTCCGGTACGGCCAGTGGGGTTCGGCGTCGCTGGTCTCACTGGCGCACGGCACCAACGACGCACAGAAGACGATGGGCATCATCTTCCTGGCGCTGATCTCCTACGGGTCCATCAGCAAGAACGCCTCGATGCCGCCGCTGTGGGTCATCGTCAGCTGCGCCATAGCCATGGCGACCGGAACCTACCTGGGCGGCTGGCGAATCATCCGCACCCTGGGCAAGGGGCTGGTCGAGATCGAATCGCCGCAAGGCATGGCGGCCGAGTCGTCCTCGGCCGCGGTCATCCTGCTGTCGGCCCACTTCGGCTACGCGCTGTCGACCACCCAGGTCTGCACCGGTTCGGTGCTGGGCAGTGGCGTCGGGAAGCCCGGCGCCGAAGTCCGCTGGGGCGTCGCCGGTCGGATGGCGGTCGCGTGGGTGGTCACGCTGCCGCTGGCCGGGTTGGTCGGTGCCCTCACCTACTGGATCGTGCACCTGATCGGCGGCTACCCGGGCGCGATCATCGGTTTTGCGATGCTGGTCGCGGTCTCGGCCGTCATCTACATCCGGTCTCGCAAAGTCAAGGTGGACCACAACAACGTCAACGCCGAATGGCAGGGCGACCTGACGACCGGGCTCGATGGCACGGACGAGATTCCGCCGCCGACCGAAGTGGTGAGCACGACGGGCAACGGTGCATCACCCCGGTCCGGCTCCGATGACCCGTCGGTCAATGCGGGGAACGTGTCATGAGCCACCTCAGCGACTGGTTCAACTACCAGGCCAGCTTGAAGATCCTGGTTTTCAGCATGCTGGCGGGTGCATTTCTGCCGGGGCTGTTCGCCCTGGGGATCCGGCTGCAGGCCGCCGGCAACGGTGCCATCAGCGTGGACGGCGTCGACGGCTCGGGCCAACGCAACCCGGCGCTGATCGCGGCGGCCTGGGTGATCTACGGGCTGGTTGTCGCGGTGATCATTTTCGCTTTGCTCTTCATTGCGCGAGACTTCATTGCGCACCACACCGGGTATCCGCTGTTGGGGGCCAAACCCAAGTAGCATCGGTCATGGCCGCCCGAACACCCGCCCACGACCGGAGTCGTAGCGAATGAACGGATTTCTCAGTTCGATCGTCTCGTGGCTGCGCGCGGGGTATCCCGAGGGCGTGCCGCCGACCGACACCTTCCCGGTGCTCGCGCTGTTGGCCGGCCGGTTGTCCAACGACGACGTCAAGGCCGTGGCCTGTGAGCTGATCGGGCGCGGCGAGTTCGACAATGTCGACATCGGCGTGCTGATCACCCAGATCACCGACGAGTTGCCGACCCCGGCCGACGTCGAACGGGTACGGCTCCGGTTGGCGGCCAAGGGCTGGCCGTTCGACGACGCCGACGCGGCCGAGGACCCCGCATAGCCGTCCTGCGTGCGCTCGGCGTCCCACCCGGCTCGGCCGTCGCGTCGCTGTTGCCCGCCCTGGAACGGGTGTTGGAGGGTCGTGACCCCGCGCTGGTCGCCCTGGCGCCCCACGACGATCGCGCGTCGGCCGCGTTGCGAGTCGGCGAGGCGATCGACGACGACGTGGCCCTGGTGGTGACGACGTCGGGAACCACCGGCGCACCCAAGGGCGCCCTGCTGACCGCCGCCGCCCTGACCGCCAGCGCGACGGCCACCCACGACCGGCTCGGCGGCCCGGGCAGCTGGCTGCTGGCGTTGCCGCCGCACCACATCGCCGGGGTGCAGGTGCTGGTGCGCAGCCTGCTCGCGGGCACGATACCGGTCGAGCTGGATGTCTCCGCCGGGTTCGACGTCACCGAATTGCCCGGCGCCATACGGCGATTGGGCCCGGGCCGGCGATACGCGTCGCTGGTTGCCGCGCAGCTGGCCAAGGCGCTCACCGACCCGGCGGCCACGGCCGCGCTCGCCGCGCTGGACGCCGTGCTGCTCGGCGGCGGACCGGCCCCGCCACCGGTGCTCGACGCCGCGGCGGCCGCGGGCATCCCGGTGATCCGCACCTACGGGATGAGCGAGACGGCGGGCGGCTGCGTGTACGACGGGGTCCCGCTGGCGGGGGTGCGGCTGCGCCTGAGGGACGGGCGCATCGTGCTCGGTGGGGCGACGCTGGCCAAGGGCTACCGCAACCCGGTCGATCCCGATCCGTTCGCCGAGCCCGGCTGGTTTCGCACCGACGATCTGGGCGTCGTCAACGACGCGGGCGTCCTGACCGTGCTGGGTCGCGCCGACGACGCGATCAGCACGGGCGGGTTGACGGTCTTGCCGCAGCCGGTCGAGGAAGCGCTGTGCACCCACCCCGCCGTCAGCGAGTGCGCGGTTTTCGGTGTTGCCGACGACCGGCTGGGTCAGCGGGTGGTCGCCGCGATCGTGGTGAGCGACGATTGCCCGCCACCCACGCTGGACGGCCTGCGGGCGCACGTGGCACGCACCCTGGACGCCACTGCCGCGCCGCGCGAGCTGCACGTGGTCGACGCGTTGCCGCGGCGCGGCATCGGCAAGGTCGACCGTGGGGCGTTGGTGCGCCGGTTCGCCGGCGCCGCCGGTCAATAGGCTGGTCGATCGTGAGGATCGCTCGCCGGGAAGCCTTAGCGGTCGTGGCCGGGATGGTGCTGGTGGCGGCGGCCTTCGTGCTGCCGCGGCTGCACTGGGGCGTCAAGCCTCGGCTCGACGTCGGCCCGGAGAAGTTCGCCACCCACGCGGGAGCCGCACCGATCTTCGGCGCGTGGGAGATCCACGCCAGCTGGGGCACCGGGCCGGCCATCGCCATCGCGGTCGCCGCAGTGGCGTGGGGACCGCTACTGGCGCAGCGGCTTTCCTGGCGGGTGCTGACGCTGGGCAGCTGGGCCACCGCCTGCGGGTGGGCTTTCGCGCTGGCGATGATCGACGGCTGGCAGCGCGGCTTCGCCGGCCGGCTCACCACCAAGGACGAATACCTGTCGCAGGTACCGACCATCACCGACATCCCGGCCGCGGTGCGCACGTTTTCCGGCCGGATCATCGACTACCAACCCGACTCCTGGACCACCCACGTCTCGGGGCATCCGCCCGGCGCGCTGCTGACGTTCGTCTGGCTGGACCGGATCGGCCTGCACGGCGGCGCCTGGGCCGGGCTGTGGTGCCTGCTAGTCGGCTCCAGTGCGGCGGCGGCCGTGCTGATCGCCGTCCGCGCGCTGGCCGACGAGCAGACCGCGCGCCGGGCCGCGCCGTTCGTCGCGGTGGCGCCGACGGCGATCTGGGTCGCCGTCTCCGCCGACGGATACTTCGCCGGGGTCGCGGCCTGGGGGATCGCGCTGCTGGCCGTGGCGGTGCACCGCGCGGTTCGATTCCCCGCGCTGGTGGCCGCCGCCGCCGGCCTGCTGCTCGGCTGGAGCGTGTTCCTCAGCTACGGCCTGATGTTGCTGGGCCTGCCGGCGCTGGCGGTGCTCGTGTCGGCAACCGACCGGCGAGCCTCCCTTCGCGCCCTCGGCCCCGCGGTGCTCGCCGCAATAGCGGTGGCGGTAACCTTCGCCGTCGCGGGATTTTCTTGGTTCGACGGTTATACCCTTGTCCAGCAACGCTATTGGCAGGGCATCGCCAAAGACCGCCCGTTTCAGTATTGGAGCTGGGCCAACCTGGCATGCGTGGTGTGCGCGATCGGGCTGGGCAGCGTCGCCGGACTGGGCCGGGTCTTCGACGCGGCCGCCCTTCGCCGCCGCTCGGGCTTTCACCTATTGCTGTTGGCCATGCTGGCCGCCATCGCCTGCGCGGACTTGAGCATGCTGAGCAAGGCCGAGGTGGAGCGGATCTGGCTGCCGTTCACCATCTGGCTGACCGCGGCACCCGCACTGCTGCCGGTACGGTCGCATCGCCTGTGGCTGGCGCTGAATGCCGCCGGCGCGCTGTTGGTGAACACCATCATGGTGACCAACTGGTAGCTGTCGTCAGGGCGCGAGCCTGACCACGCCCGGCGGCATGGGCGGTTGCGGTGCCGACCGCCCCGGAGCGGCGCCGCCCGGGCTGCCGGGGCCGCCGGGACCGCCGGGGCCGTTGCCGCCGGCGCCGCCGCCACCGCCGCCGCTGCCGGCGGCGCCCCCCGGGTGCGGGGCGACGGCAGGAGGTGGGGGTTGTTGCGGGGGCGGCGGGGTCCGCTGCGGGGGTGGCGGCTGTTTCGGCGGCGGTGGCGCTTGTTTTGGCTGGTGCGGCACCACGATCGGCCGCGGTGGTGCCTTGATCTGCGCCGTCGGCGGCGGTGGCGGCGGAATCTGCGGGTGCGGGGTGACCTCGCCGGAGGGCGCCGGTCCGATCAGCGCGGCGAGCACCGCGGCATGCGCGCCATAGTCAGACCGGTGTTCCCGATAGGGGCCCGCCACGGCGGCGAGCCGCCCGTGTGGGCGGTCGCGATAAGGCTGGGCATGTTCGCCTGGGAGGGGATGTCAACTATTTCGAGCAGCGCCCCGAACTGCTCGTCCTGGCTCGGGTCGGCCGCCGCCGTGCCACCGCGTGCAATTGCCCCGCCGGTGAGCACCAGGATGGCGGTGAGCAGGGCGGTGGCGTGGCGGGAGGTGGTGGTGAACATGGCAGGGGTTCCGTTCTGACAGGGCCGTCAGCTCACCGCCTTCAAATTGTGATCGACGGCACTCGTGTGCTTGCGTAGTCAGGCTTCCCTGGCCCCATTGATGAAACAACACCGTTACTGCTGAAACACTGCTGTTACATTCTGCGCCGATCGCCCTCGTTCTTGCCAGCGGCGGCGACGGTCTTTTCGGCGGACTTTTACAGCCCGGCCGCGCGGGTGACTCGGGCGAAGCGACTGGCGGTTCCGCAGGCATCGCGTACCACCGCGACGTCGTCGACGACGTCGACGTCGGCCAGTCGTTGCACCGGCGTCACGTCGATACCGTTGGCGCGCAGCGCCCTTAACGTCAGTTCCCCGGTATCGGCCTGAGACATCGGGACGCCGCGCAGGCATTCGGCCAGCGCCGGCTTCCCCACCCCGAGCACCCACCAACCGCCGTCGCAAGCCAGCCCGAGCACGGCCGGCGTCGCCAGCAGTTGTTGCGCGCAACCGGCCAACAGCTCGGCGGACACCTGCGGGGTGTCCATCCCGATCTGCAACACCGGATACCCGTCGGCCGCATCGGCGTGCGCGTTGGCCAGCCGGTCGGCGAAATCGTCGCCGCGCTGCGGGATCACGGTGAAGGACTCCAGCCGTTGCCGGATCTCGGTGGCGCCGGCGGCGGCGTCGAGGTCGCCGGTGAGGGCCACCACCCGCGTCGCCACGGGCGCGGCGGCCGCTGCGTCCAGGGTGTCCAGCAGCGCGGCGGCGGCGATCTCGGCGGCGAGCCGGTCACCGACCGTCGCCGCGAGGCGTGTCTTGGCCCGGCCCGGCTCCGGCGCCTTGGCGACCACCAGCAGGGTCACCGGCAGGACGCTCACGAAATCACCTTCCAGAAGTCGAGGATCGCGGTGATGCTGCCCCGCAGCGAACCGCTGACCTTCGACTTGCCGCCGGTCCGCGGACCGTAGCTGACGTCCAGTTCGATCACCCGCCAGCCGGCGGCCGCGGCACGCACCAACAGTTCCAGCGGATAGCCCGACCGCCGGTCGGCGACACCGAGATTCAGCAGCGCCTCGCGCCGCGCCACTCGCATCGGCGCGATGTCGTGCACCGGCAGGCCGTGGCGGGTGCGCAGCCGCCAGCTCATGACCACGGTGCCCAGCCGGGCGACCCACGGCCAGTGCAGCCCGGGCACCGGCCGGCGGCGGCCAATGACCAGATCGGCACCCTGCTCGAGGACGGCGACCAGCCGCGGCAGCTCGCCAGCATCCATCGAGCCGTCGGCGTCGATGACCGCCACGATCGGGGTCGTGGCGGCGACCACGCCCGCATGCACGGCGGAGCCGTATCCGGCCCGCGGCTCCACCACCACCCGGGCGCCGTGCCGGCTCGCGACTCCGGCGGTGTCGTCGGTGCTGTTGTTGTCGACGACCAGCGCCCGATAGCCGGCGGGAATGGCGGCCAGCACCGCCGGCAGCGACTCCTCCTCATTGAGGCAGGGCAGCACCACCGTGACCAGCTCGTCGGAATCGGGCATGGCAATCGAGGGGCAGTCGTCGCTAGAACCCGTGATGCGCGCCGCCGCTGTGCGGCTGCTGCGGGGTCGCCGGTTGTTGCGTGCCCGTCGGGGCCACGGTCTGCTGCGTCTGGGTCTGCGGCACTTGGGTCTGCGTCTGAGTCTGCGGCACTTGGGTCTGCGTCTGAGTCTGCGGCACTTGGGTCTGCGTCTGAGTCTGCGGCACTTGGGTCTGCGTCGCCTGGGTGGTGGTCTTCGTGCTCGAGGTCGGCGTGCTGCTCGAGGTCGGCGTGCTGCTCGACGTGGGCGTGCTGCTCGAGGTCGGCGTGCTGCTCGAGGTCGGCGTGCTGCTCGACGTCGGCGTGCTGCTCGACGTCGGCGTGCTGCTCGACGTCGGCGTGCTGCTCGACGTCGGCGTGCTGCTCGACGTCGGCGTGCTGCTCGAGGTGGGCGTCGGATTCGTCGTCGGGTAGTTCGGGAACGGGACGATGATCGGAATCGGAAGCGGCACATTCGGATTCGGGTTGGGCACGAAACCGGGAGTGCCCGGCCCGGCGGGAACGGGAGCCGGGGCGCCGCCCTGCGGAATCGAGCCCCCGGCGCCCGGAGCGGGGACGGTGCCGCCCTGAAATCCGGCGTTGGGCTGATCAGCCGGGGGCGGCGGCACCGGCGCCTGCTGCTGCGTCGGCAACAGTGGCATGAACTTGCCCGGAGCGGCGTTCTGATGTCCCACCACCGGCTGCTGACTGGCGGTCGGGCGAATGGCGACCGTCAAGGCCACGGCCAGCGAGGCGAAACCGATCACCGCGAAGGCGATGACGGCGTTGCTGATCAGCAACGCCCGCCGGTTGAGCCGCGCCGGCACCGCCCCGGCCTCGTCGACGTCGTCGTATCCGTCGAATTCAGAGCCGTACTCGTCCACGGGCAGCAGCTCGGAATCCTCGGCCATCGAGTACGCCAACTGCTGGTCCTCGGCATTCGGATCGGCAAACTCCGACGCCGGCGCGACCGTCGTCGCATCGCCGGCCAGCCCGGCCGCCGGCGCCCACGCGGTCGCATCGCCGGCCAGCCCGGCCGCCGGCGCCATCGCCGTCGCATCCCCGGCCGCCGATGCGGCGTGCGGCACGGCGGCCAGCGCCGCACCCCGGGCCAGCGCAAAGGTGGGGTCGTCGGCGATCTCCACCCGCATGGTCGACGCGCCGCGGAGCTGATCGGCGATCTGGGCGAGGTCGGGAGACGCGCCGACTAGGTAAACGTCGTTCGGAGCGTCCGGCCCGCCGAGTTGCGCCATCATCGTGTCGAACGTGGCGGTGGCATCACCGCCCGAGGCGCCCGCGAGCGGTTCCTGAGCCAGCACGGTCGGCGGTGCATCCGGGTCCCCGGCAGCCGAACCCGCCACCGACAACGTCGCCGTCTCGTCGTCCATCACCAGCGCCGCGCCCGGCCGGCCGGCCGCGCGCATCAGGGCGGCCACCGCCTGCGACTGCGAGAGCACCGCCACGTTCGGGACGCCGGAATCCTGCAACACCTGAAGCAGCCGGGCGGCTTGCGGCTCGTCGGCCCAGCTCAGCCGGGTGCCGACCAGCCGGTGGTTCTCGTCGGCCAAGAGCCGGTTGGTGCCGACCACCGTCTCGGCCAGTTTGTCGACCGGATTGTCGTCGAGCGCGACGACGGATTGGTCGATCACGCCCGTGCCCTGCGTGCCCGACCCGACCAGCGCCAAGCGGGCAACGGGGCCGGTGACCGCAACCCCCAAAACGACGTCCATCCCGGTTCTCCTTCGGCTGGCTACCCCACCACCAGCAATGTCCCGGCATCATTACACTTGCGATACCGTTGGCAGTATCGGTCACTCGGCGACACGATTTGTCTACTAGCGCAGCGTAACCAGCTTCCGAAACACACAGGACGGTCGCCGCGGAATCACCCCGCGGAGGGCCCGCCCCCGCCACTGCCACGGCGTCCGAACGGAGAATATGTTCGCAAGCGAGCAGTGCAACCGGCCCGGCAAGGCGTGCCCTCGCCGCACCACCGAACCTGCGCCAAGAGTAACCGTGCGTGATTCCCGGAGGGCGCCGTGAGGCAAGGCAGCGACGACACGCCCACCGGCCCCATCAACGGGCGGCCCGGGCAGGTGCAGCAAACGCCCCGGGCCGCGCGGAGCCGCGCCCCGTCGGGTGACCCGGCGCGGCGCTGGAACATCATCAGCGACCTGGTCGCCGTCGCGCTGCTCGTCATCGCCGTGTTCCTGCCGTGGAATCTGTATTTCGGCGTCGGGATTCCGGGCAGCAGCGCGACCCTCTTCGCGGTGCTGCTCGCGGTGACGGTGCTATCCGTCATTGCGGTCGCCGTGACCGGCTCCTGGAGGTCGTCCGGCGCGCGGTTCAATCCCGCCACGGCCGGCCGGCTTCGGCTCGTGCTGAACGTCCCGTACCTGCTGCTGGTGCTCGCCTTCGTCGCGTTCGAAGCGTTCGAAACCGTCCGGTTCGGCGGCACCGTCCACGTGCCGGGCGGCGCCGGACCGGGCGCGTGGGTGGGTGTCGCCGGCTCGCTGTTGAGCGCGCAGACGGCCATCACCGGCGCCCGCACGGGACCGGTCCCGGCGGGCGAGGAGCCCACCGGGTGGCTGAGGTCGGCCCGGCTGATCGGCTACGCGGCGATGGTCGGTGCCGTGCTGAGCTTCGGCTTCAACCTGTACTGGCGGCTGAGGTATGCGCTGCTGAACGCGGGCGGTTCGGCCGAGTTCGGCAAGCAGAACGTCGCGGTCATCGCGACCGCGGTGGTGTACGGCGTGGTGGCGCTGGTTGCCGTCCTGGTCGCGTCCGTGTGGCTGGTGCGCAGCACCAAGGCGGCGCGGCTGGCGACCGTTGCGCTGGGCGCGTCGACGCTGGTGGCCGGGGTCCTCGTGTGGGGGCTCCCGGTGGGTCGTGACATCGACGCCTTTCACGGCATAGCGCAAAACACGTCGACCGCCGGGGTCGGGTTCGAGGGCTACCTGGCGTGGGCGGCGGCCGCGGCCATCTTCGCGCCCCGGGTGGTGTTCGGTCACCGGAGCGCATCGGGCACCGAGGAGAATGCGTGGCGGGCGGCGGCCCGACACGGCCTGCTGCTCATCGCCGTCTGGTGCCTGGGGTCGATGCTGCTGCGGATCACCGACCTCGCCGTCGCGGTGTCGCTGAACTACCCCTTCTCCCGATACGACAGCATGGTGCTGGCCGCCTTCGACCTGACCACGGCGGTCCTGGCGATCTGGCTGCGCATCAACCTGGCCAACGACGCGTTGTCCGCGCGATTGATCTCGTCGCTGTGCGGGCTGGTCGCCACCCTGACCGTCGCCCGCGTCATCGTGGGCGACGCGCTGGCGCCGCGGTTCGCCGCCTCGCCCGACTCCCCCGCGCACCACCCCGTCTACGGAAACAACCTCGCCCAGCAGGTCACCAGCACCTTCGATGTGATGCTGTGCGGGCTGGGCCTGTGCATCCTGGCCGCCGCGGTGATCACCGGCCACCTCGGCGGCCGGCGGGCGCGACAGCAACGGCGCCGTCTCGCCCGCACGCGCGCCGTCCCGGCGGGCGCGGCTGCGCCGACCACCCGCATGCCGCAACCGGCCGGGACCCCCCGCATCTTCCGCGGGGACGACTCGGCCACCCGGCAGATACCCGTGCGGAAGCCCACGATCTACCGGCCGCCGCCGCAGCCCTAGCCCGGTTATCGAAGCGGCGCGAACGCGAATTCACGCAAGCCGTCGGCCGGGTCGACGGCCGCGCGGAAACCCAAGACCTCGGCGGCGCGGGTCGGGTCGGCGACGATGTGGCGCACGTCGCCGCTGCGGTACTGGCCGGTGATCACCGGGGACAGCGAGCCGCCGCGCGCGTCGCACAGCGCGGTGGCCACCTGCAGAATCGAGATCGGCCGTCCGGAGCAGACGTTCACCGCGGTGAAGCCCTCGGCCCCCGACGACACGGCGGCGAGGTTGGCGGCGGCCACGTCGTCGACGTGCACGAAGTCGCGCATCTGACCACCGTCCTCGAAAACCCTTGGCGGCTGGCCGTTTTCCAAGGCGGACCGGAAGATCGCCGCCACCCCGGAGTAGGGGGTGTCGCGCGGCATGCCGGGGCCGTAGACGTTGTGGTAGCGCAGCGCCACGACGGCGCCGCCCGTCGCCTCCGACCATGCCAGCGCGTAGTGCTCCTGCGCGGTCTTGCTGGCGGCATACAGGCTGCGCGGCCGCAGCGCGGCGTCCTCGTCGACGAGGCGCCATCCCAGCTCCTCCCCACCGATCGGGCAGCGATGCTCGAAGGCCCCGGCGTCCAGGTCGGTGCGCCGCCGCGGCAGCGGCTCGACGAATCCGTGTTCGCGACAGTGATAGCGGCCCTGCCCGTAGACCACCATCGACGACGCCAGCACCAGCCGGCGCACCCCGGCGGCGAACATCCGCGCCAGCACCACCGTGGTGGCGAAATCGTTGTGGGCGCCGTAGGCGGGCGCGTCGGCGGCGTCCACGCCCGCACCCACCATCGCCGCCTGATGACACACGACGTCGACACCGTCCAGCAGCGGGGCCAGCGCCGCCCCGTCGCGGACATCCACCCGGTGACAGCCCCGGGGCAGCGGCGCGTCCGGGCCATGCGCGGCGGGCAGCAACATGTCCACGCCGACGACCTCGTGACCCGCCGCCCGCAGCACCGCGTCCACCCGCGCGCCGATGAAACCCGCCGCGCCGGTCAGCAACACCCTCATGGCAGCTCGACGGGCAGCGTGACGCCGGTATGGGGCAGGCAGTGCGTGCAGGTGCGTTCGGTGGTGACCCGGCCTATCGCCTCGCGCACCAGCTTCTTGAACAGCTCGATGTTCCTCTCGAATTGGGCGAACACCTCGACGGTCTTCACGCCCTCACCGACGGCGATGCCGGCGTCCAAATCGGTCACCAAAGCTATTGTCGCATAACATATTTCGAGCTCCCGGGCGAGCACGGCCTCCGGATAGCCGGTCATGTTGACCAGGCCGAACCCGGCCGAGGCGAACCACTGGCTCTCGGCCCGGGTGGAAAATCGCGGCCCCTGGATCACCACCATGGTGCCGCCGTCGACCACGTCGGGCAGACCGGTGACCGCGGCCCGCAGGGTGGGACAGTACGGGTCCGCGAAGTCGACATGAATGCCGCCGGAGTCGAAGTAGGTGTCGGCGCGGCCGCTGGTGCGGTCGACCAGCTGGTCGGGCACCACCACGGTGCCCGGGCCGGTTGCCGGGTCGAGGCTGCCGACCGCGCACGGGCCGAAGACCCGCCGCACCCCGAGCTTGCGCAGCGCCCACATGTTGGCCCGATACGGCACGGTGTGCGCCGAGAACTCGTGGGCGGCCCCGTGCCGGGGCAAAAACGCGACCTCGTGCCCGGCGACGGCGCCGATCGTCACCGGGGCGCTGGGCGCGCCGTACGGGGTGTCCACGGTGACGGAGCGGAGGTCGGATTCGAAGAAGGTGTAAAAGCCGCTGCCGCCGATGACTCCGAGCATCCGCCCATTGTGGTGCATCGCCCTGGCAGGATGCTCTCGTGGCCAGTTTCGGGCAGTGGATCTCGGGGGCGCGGCCGCGGACGCTGCCCAACGCGGTGGCGCCGGTCGTCGCGGGCACCGGCGCGGCGGCGTGGCTGCACGCCGCGGTGTGGTGGAAGGCGCTGCTGGCGCTCTCCGTGGCCGTCGCGCTGACCGTCGGCGTCAACTACGCCAACGACTACTCCGACGGCATCCGCGGCACCGACGACGACCGGGCCGGCCCGGTGCGGCTGGTGGGGTCGCGGCTGGCGGCGCCGCGCTCGGTGTTGGCCGCCGCGGTGACGAGCCTGACGGCCGGGGCGCTCGCCGGGTTGGCGCTGGCGGTGCTCAGCGCGCCGTGGCTGATCGTGGTGGGCGCGGCCTGCATCGCCGGGGCGTGGCTGTACACCGGCGGGGCGAAACCCTACGGCTACGCCGGTTTTGGCGAGGTCGCGGTGTTCGTGTTCTTCGGGCTGGTCGCCGTGCTGGGCACCCAGTACACCCAGGCGTTACGGGTGGACTGGGTGGGCCTGGTGCTGGCGGTGTCGATCGGTGCGCTGTCGTCGTCGGTGCTGGTGGCCAACAACCTGCGCGACATCCCGACCGACGCGCGGTCGCACAAGATCACCCTGGCGGTGCGGCTGGGCGATGCCCGCACCCGCCTCCTGTACCAGGCGCTGTTGGGGACGGCCGGCGTGTCGACCCTGGTGCTGATGGCGGCGACGCCGTGGTGCGCGGCGGGGTTGGTGGCCACACCGCTTGCCCTGCGCGCCGCCGGCCCGGTGCGACGCGGCCGCGGCGGACCTGAGCTCATCCCCGTGCTGCGCGATACCGGGCTGGCAATGGTGCTATGGGCGATCGCGGTGGCCGCGGCGTTGGCGGTGGCGGGCTAGTTGTCGCCGCGCAGACCCACGCAAATGAGCCAAGCGTGACCCGATCGGATAACAATGAGGGTCGGTGTCGGGACAGACGCCGCCGGCTGGATGACACCGATTGAGGACCGCAATGAAGCAGCTCGCCGCGACCACTGGGCCGAACAACGTCGGATTGCTCAGCGTCGGAGCGTATCGCCCCGCGCGGGTGGTCACCAACGACGAGATCTGTCAGAACATCGAGTCGTCCGACGAGTGGATCTACTCACGCACCGGCATCAAGACACGCCGGTTCGCCGCGGCCGAGGAATCCGCCGCGTCCATGGCGATCGAGGCAGGCCGGCAGGCGATCGCCGTCGCCGCACTGACGGCGGCCGACATCGACGGCGTGATCGTGGCCACCAGCACCCATTTTCTGCAAACCCCCGCCTCCGCCCCGATAGTGGCGGCGGGGTTGGGCGCCACCAGCGTGCCCGCGTTCGATATCTCGGCGGGGTGCGCCGGCTTCGGATACGCGCTCGGCGTCGCCGCCGACATGATCCGGGGCGGCAGCGCCGCCAAGATGTTGGTCATCGGTTCGGAGAAGCTGTCGCCCACGGTGGACATGGCCGACCGCAGTAACTGCTTCATTTTCGCCGACGGCGCGGCGGCGGTGGTGGTGGGCGAGACCCCCGCCCAGGGGATCGGGCCGACCGTCTGGGGTAGCGACGGCGAACAGGCCACCGCCATCCGGCAGGACATCGACTGGATCGCCTACACCGAGAACCCGACCGGCCCCCGACCGTTCCTGCGGCTCGAAGGCAGCGCGGTCTTCCGGTGGGCCGCCTTCGAAATGGGCAAAGTCGGCCGGCAGGCGATGGACGCGGCGGGGGTCAGGCCCGAAGAGATCGACGTGTTCGTCCCCCACCAAGCCAACAGCCGGATCAACGAGGTGGTGGCCAAGGGCCTCGATTTGCGACCGGACGCGGTGCTCGCCAACGACATCGAGCACACGGGCAACACGTCGGCGGCTTCCATTCCCCTGGCAATGGCCGAGCTATTGGCGACCGGGGCGGCCAAGCCCGGCGATCTGGCCCTGCTGATCGGTTACGGCGCGGGCCTGAGCTATGCCGCACAGGTCGTGCGGATGCCGAACGGTTGACGGCTCAGCTCGCGTCGGGCCCCTCCTCGGGCACCGACTCGCCGTGCAGCCGTGCCTGCAGCCGTTCGCGTTCCCGCCGCCGGCGATCGCCGGCGATCGCCAGCGCGGCGGTGGCCCGCCGGCGCAACGGGCTGAACACCCAGATGCCCAGGGGCATCGCGATGATCAACGCGAACAGCGCGGCGACCACGAGGGGGAACTGGGTGACCCCCAGCAACCGCGCGACCCCGTAGACGACGCCGGCGAGCGCGACCGCCAGCAGCAACCGCGCCGCCGCGTAGAGCAAGACGTCGACGACGGCGCGGCCGCCGCCCCTGCCGTCCCCGGCGTGATCCCCAGTGCTGTTGTCGCTCGCTGCTTCTGCCACAAGTCGAGCCTACGGCGCGGGTATATTCGCTCGAAGGAGGTGTTGAGTGCTCTACCTGCTGCTCGTCCTGATCCTGGGGACGCTGATCTACGTTGGCTGGCGTGCGGCGCGGTCACAGGCCAACCGGCCGAAGACGCGCGTCATCGGGCCCGACGACGATCCCGATTTCTTGCGGCGGTTAGGTCACGGGGACAACAATCCGCGCTAGGCCCTCTTAAGCCCACCCCGGGTTGCGCTGGTCGCCGGGAAACCCGTCGGCGACGGCGGCCGCCAGTTCGGCGAGAGCTTCGCGGGTGCCCCGCCGTAACCGATCCAGGCTGATTTCGGCGCCCTCGTCGAGGTGCGGGTCGAACGGCACCACCCGGACCGCGCGGCACCGGCGGGAGAAGTGATCGATCACCTTGTTCATGTCGACCTTGCCCGACCGCGGGCGCACCGCGTTGATCACCGCGATCGAATTGCGGACCAGTTCTTCGTGCCCGTGCGCGTCCAGCCAGTCCAGCGTGGCCGAGGCGCTGCGCGCGCCATCGATGGATCCCGAGCTGACGACGATCAGCATGTCGGCCTTGTCCAGCACCGACGACATCGCCGAGTGCAATAGCCCGGTGCCGCAGTCGGTGAGCACCAACCCGTAGAACCGCTCCAGGATTTCCAGGGCGCGGGCGTAGTCCTCGGCGCTGAATGCCTCGGACACGGCCGGATCGGTTTCCGACGCCAGCACTTCCAGCCCGCTCGGGCCTTTGGAGGTGTACCGGCGGATATCGCTGTAGCGCTCGATGGTTCCGGCGTCATGCAGCAACTCACGCACCGTCGCGGCCGTCTCCAGCGGGACCTTCTGGCTCAGGGTGCCGCGGTCGGGGTTGGCGTCGACGGCCACCACCCGGTCGCCGCGGATCGAGGCGAAGGTGGCCCCCAGCGTCGCGGCGATGGTGGTCTTGCCGACGCCGCCCTTCAGCGACAGCAGCGCGATCCGATAGCACCCCCGCAACGGCCGGTTCACCTGGGCCACCAGGTTGTTGTACCGGGCGGCCCGGGGGCTCTCGCCGACGTTGATCAGCCCGCCGGACAGCACATACAGCAACCGGCGCCAGCCCTCCGACGGCGGCGGCTTGACCGGCCGCAACAGCATGCTGGTGGACAGCTCCGGATACGGCGTGTGCGGCAGCGGCTCGGGGCGCCGCGGGGCTTCGGTCGGCGGCGCGTCGGCCGGACCGGCGTAGTAGGCGCCATAGGCGGTGGGGTCGACGCGCGGAATGCCGGTCACCGGTGTGGAATCCCAGTGCGGCATCCCGGCGGGCGCGGGCGCGGTGGGCGGCGCCGGCTCCCTGCGCTCGGGGCCGGGGCCCCGCCGCTCGGTGCGGAATCCGGCAAAGGCGCGGGTCGGCGCCTCGCCCACGTCCTCCGCCCGCTGCTCGCCCGATGGCGGCCCCTGGGGTGGCAACTGCGTGGTCGGATGATCCGGCGCTCCCACGCCGGTCGATTGCTCGTCAGACACCTGCGTTCCCCCTTGTTGCAGTTACTCGGGCCTGCTGCTGATCATCAGCCCACGCCCGCATACGAATGCAGACCCACCGTCACCAGGTTAACGAAGAACAGATTGAAGACCATGGCCACGAACCCGGCAACGTTGATCCAGGCGGCCCTGCGGTCCCGCCATCCCGCTGTCGACCGGGCGTGCAGGTAGGCGGCATAGATCACCCAGGCGACAAAGGACACCGTCTCCTTGGGATCCCAGCCCCAGTACCTGCCCCAGGCCTCCTCGGCCCAGATGGCCCCGAAGATGACGCCGAAGCCGAACACCGGGAACGCGAAGATGGTGGTCCGGTAGGCGATCCGGTCCAGGGTCTGGGCGTCGGGGAACCGCTGCACCATCCGGGCCAGGGCGCCGTCGGTGCCGTCTGGGCCGGGGTCGCCGAGCTGCGAGGTGCGCAGCAAGAACAGGATGCTGGCGATGCCGGCGACCAGGAAGACCCCGGAGCCCAGGCTGACCACCGACACGTGGATGGGCAGCCAGTAGGACTGCAGCGCCGGCATCACCGGTGCGGCGTTGGTGTAGAGCCAGCGCCCGGACACCGTGAGCAGGATCAGCACCGGCACCAGCAGGAACACCCACAGCGACCGGTATTGCGGGCGGCGCAACACGAACGCCCCGGCGATCAGCCCGCACAGGCAGGTCAGGTTGATGAACTCGTACATGTTGCCCCACGGCACCCGCAGGGTGGCCAGGCCGCGCAGCACGACGCACGCCAGCAGCAGCCCAATGCCCAGGTAGACGACGGCCAGCCCGGCCCGCCCCACCCGCTCGTCGAACGGCCGCCCCGGGGTGTCCACCACGATGCCGGGGGCGGCGCTGTCCGCGGCGACCGCACCGGCCAACACCCGCTCGCGCTGGTCGGCGCGGCGGCCGCCCACGTAGGCCAGTTCGAAGGCCAGCAGCAGCAGCGCGATGACCAGGGCCACCACCGCCGACGTGAACGCCCAGTCGGAGTAGCGCGCCAAGCCGATGTTGACGTGCAAGGTATTCATTTGACGTCCACCTGAAAGCTCCTTCTGGACGCGGTGGGTGCCCCGCCACGGTCGGCGGCTTCGCCGAGGCCCGCCAACAGCCGCTCGGTCAGCCGCTCGAACTCGTCGCCCCAACCCGAGTTGTCCGTGCGCGCCAGGCCACCCAGTTCGACGTTCACCGTACCTTCGGCGGCGGGTGTCAGCCGCACCCAGAGCCGGCGGCGGCGCACCAGCAGCGACACCAGCAGCCCGGCCATCATCGTGATCGCGAAGACCAGCACCCAGGTCTGGCCCGGGTCGTGGGAGACCTGCAGGTTGACGAACGGCACCGCGCCGTCGAAGCGGACGACGGTGCCGGCCCCGGGGCCCGCGTCGATCCGCACTTGCTGGCCGGCGCGCAGGTTGACCCGCTTTTCCTTGGTCAGTCGGCCCTGCTCGATCAGCCGGGGATCCAGGGTGAACAGCGACTGCGGGCGCCCGGTGTCCAGCCCGGTGTCGCCACGGTAGATGTCGACGGCCACCGCGGGGGCGTTCAGGGCCGGGAACCGCGACGACAGCAGGGTGCCGTCGAGCTGCTCGGTGGGCGCCAGCAGACCCTGGATGGCGATCTCGTGCTGGCGGCGCTCGTTGGCGTTGGGATAGCTGCCGGCGGGGGGATCGATGCGCGCCACACCGGAGGAGAGCAGGGTCTGCGGATTGTCGGGCCGCCACTGCACGGTCGACGTGCGCGTCTGCCCGTCCGGGAAGGTGACGGTGAAGGTGGGCGCGTAGCCGTGGCCCTGCAGGTACACCCGGTCACCACCGATCCGCAGCGGGTGGTTGACCTCGAGCAGGTAGTGCCGCCAGCTGTTGGCGCTCAGGTCGCGTCCGTCCTGATAGTCGATGTCCGCGGCGAACGAGGTGGCCTGCCCCGACGGCAGGTAGTGCGCCTGGAAGTCGTTCACCCGGATGCAGATGGGGTGCAGCGACGTGCCGTCGACGGTGTTGCCGGCCCGGAACGAATCGAACGCGGCCGGCGACGCCGAGCAGAAGCCGGGGCCGCCGTCGGCGATGACGATCACGTTGCCCTCGTAGCCGAACAGCTTGCCGACGGCCACCGCTACCAGCAGACCCAGCAACGAGAAGTGAAAGACGATGTTGCCGAATTCGCGCAGATAGCCCTTTTCGGCGGACACCTCCACGGTGTTGTCCGCGTGGCGGATGGCGGTGCGCCACCCGCGCAGCCGCCGGGTGACGGTGTTGGCCAGGGCGTTGAGCTCTGCGGGGCCGGCCCCTAAACCGACATGGAGGCGGGAGCCGGCGTGCTTGGGCAGCCTGGCCAGGTTGCGCGGGGCGGCCACCGGAGTGGCGCGCAGGCTGCGGGCGTGCTCGACCATCCGCGGGGTGAGGCAGCCGACCAGGGACACGAACAGCAGCACATAGATGGCGGTGAACCAGAAGCTGGAGAACACGTCGAAGGCCTGCAGCCGATCCAGCCAGGGGCCGATCATGGGATGGGCCTTCAGGTAATCGTTGACCTTGCCGGCGTTCAGACTGCGCTGCGGCAGCAGCGCCCCGGGTATCGCGCCCAGCGCCAGCAGGAACAACAGCACCAGCGCGGTGCCCATCGAGGTCAACGCGCGCCAGGTGTTGCGCGCCCAGGCGAGAAGCTTCCTCAAATCGGCAACCTCACGTCGGACACGAACGCGTCGCGCAGCCAGGAGACGAAGTCGTTCCACACCCCGGCGACCAGCAGGGCGCCGACCGCGATCAGCAGCGCGCCCCCGAAGATCTGGATCGCCCGGGTATGCCGGCGCAGCCAGCCCAGGCCCGCCACCGCGCCCGCCGAGCCGAACGCCAGCAGCACGAACGGGATGCCCAGCCCCAGGCAGTACGCGATCACCAACACGATTCCGCGCGCCACGCTGGCGCCGTCGGTGGCCGATGCGACGGTGATCACCCCGGCCAGCGTCGGCCCCAGGCACGGCGTCCATCCCAGCGCGAACACCGCGCCCAGCACCGGCGCGCCGGCGACCGTGGTGAACTGCCGCGGGCTGAACCGGGCCTGGCGTTGCAGCGCCGGGATGAGGCCCACGAACACCAGCCCCATGACGATGGTCAGCACCCCGCCCACCCGCTGCAGCATCAGCTGGTTGGTGATCAGCGTGGTGGTCATCCCGAGGACCGCGACGGTGCCGAGGACGAACACCGTGGTGAACCCCGCCACGAACAACGCCGCCGACCCCGCGACCCGCCACCGGGCGCCCGGTGGCGCCTGTACCGCTCCGGGCGGGGGTTGCTCGTCCACGCCGACGACCGCGGCCAGATACGACAGGTAGCCGGGCACCAGCGGCACCACGCACGGTGAGGCGAACGAGACCAGTCCCGCCAGCAGGCACACGCCGAGGGCCACCAGCAGCGGTCCGGCGGCGGCGATCTGGGTGAAGCCGGTCATCTCGAAGAATCCGACCGTCCCGGCGTGGTCCGGCCCGCCGGGGATTCCTGCGCGACGCGTTGCACCACGGGCTGCAGGTCCGCAGCCAGCAACTCCCGCAAAAACACCGCCGCGACCCGGTGCTGGCGGTCCAGCACCAGCGTGGACGGGATCACGGTGGTGGGGTACTTGCCGCCGAACGCGATCAGGGTGCGCATCGCCGGGTCGTAGATCGACGGGTACGTCACGTGGCGGTCATTGACGAAGTCCAGCGCCGCCAGCCGGTTGTTGTCGCGGACGTCGATGCCCAGAAAAGACACCCCGGCGGCGCGGGTGGCGTCGTACACCTGCTGCAGCTGGCTGACTTCGGCCCGGCACGGCCCGCACCACTGCCCCCAGACGTTGATGACGACGACGTTGCCGGCGAAGATCGGGTCGTCCAGCGACAGCGTGTGCGCCGGGTCGGCCAGGTCCGGCCCGGACAGCGGGCCCGGGCGGCCACGGCCCGACGGCGGGTCGTAATAGATGTCGGTCTTGCCCCCCGGCGAGACGAATTCGAAGGTGCCGCCCTGGGCCACCGCGTCGCGACCGGAACAGCCGGCCAGGAGGGTCGTCACCACGACCCCGGCCATCGCCAGTCGCCACATGATCAAGCGCCCGCCGGCTGGGTGTACTCGACGTCGACCAGGCGGTCGCCGTCGTAGACCAGGGTGGTGACCGAGCACAGCCCGCATTCGCGCCGCCGCGGGTCGTGCCAGAGGCGCCTCCCGGTCACTTGCAGCCGCAGCGTCCACACCGGAAGTTGGTGGCTGACGCACACCACCTCCTGTCCGGCGCCGCGGGCGCGCGCCTTGTCCACCGCGCTGTTCATCCGGGCCGCGATCTCGGCGTAGGGCTCGCCCCAGGACGGTGTGAACGGGTTGCGCAGCCGCCACCAGAACCGCGGGTCGCGCCACGCGCCGTCGCCGGGACCGACGCGGCGGCCTTCGAAGAAGTTGGCCGATTCGATCAGATCGGGATCGGTGTCCACCGCAAGGTCGTGTTTGGCGGCGATGGGTGCCGCGGTCTCCTGCGCCCGTTGCAGCGGGGAGGCGATCACCGCGACGATGTCGCGGTGAGCCAGCGCGTCGGCGACCGCGGCCGCCTGCTCCCTGCCCTTCTCGGAGAGGTAGAAGCCGGGCAACCGGCCGTAGAGGACGCCACTGGGGTTGTGAACCTCACCGTGCCGCACCACGTGAACTCGGGTTTTCTCAGCCATGGGGTCCGTCCGCTTGGGCGGCCGCGGCAGCGGCCCGACGGGCCGCGAATGGTAATGCCGCGGCGATCCGGTCGAAGGCGGTGTCGTCCAGCGCCGTCGAGACGAACCACGCCTCGAACGCGCTGCACGGCGGGTAGACGCCCGCCTGCAGCAGGGCGTGGAAGAACGGCGGGTAACGCCAGGTCTGGCTGGCCCGGGCCGACGCGAAGTCGGTCACCGGTGACTCGGCGAAGAACACACTGAGCATATTGCCGGCCCGTGAAAGCTGATGTGACACACCGGCGTCGGTCAGCGCCTCGGAGAGCAGCGCGGCCAGCCGGTCGGCGTTGGCATCGAGCGTGGCGTAGACGGCGTCGTCGGCGGCGCGCAGCGTCGCCAGGCCGGCGGCCACGGCCACCGGGTTACCCGACAACGTGCCGGCCTGATAGACCGGCCCCAGCGGCGCCAGCCGCTCCATCACCTCGGCCCGCCCGCCGAACGCGGCCGCGGGCAGACCGCCACTCATCACCTTGCCGAAGGTGAACAGGTCGGCGGCGACGGGATCGAGTCCGTACCAACCACTTCGGCTGACCCGGAACCCCGTCATCACCTCATCGATGATCAGCAGCGCACCGTGCTCGGCGGTGATCTCGCGCAGCGCCGCGTTGTAGCCGGGCGCGGGGGGGACGACGCCCATGTTGCCGGGGCTGGCTTCGGTGATCACCGCCGCGATCTGGTCGCCGAACCGGGCGAACGTCTGCCGCACGGCGTCGACGTCGTTGTAGGGCAACACGATCGTGTCGGCCGCGGCCGCGCCGGTGACCCCGGGTGAGGACGGCAGACCCAGGGTCGCCACTCCGGAACCCGCGTCGGCCAGCAACGCGTCGACATGACCGTGGTAGCAGCCGGAGAACTTCACGATCTTGGCACGGCCGGTGAACCCGCGGGCCAGCCGCACCGCGCTCATGGTGGCCTCGGTGCCGGAGTTGACCAGCCGTATCCGGTCGACGGGCGCCACCCGCCCGATGATCTCGGCGGCGAGCTGGCTTTCCGCCGGGGTGGGCGCCCCGAACGAGAGGCCCGACGCGGCGGCTTTGGTGACGGCGTCGACGACGGCCGGGTGCGCGTGCCCCAGGATCATCGGGCCCCAGGAGCAGACCAGGTCGACGTAGCGGTTGCCGTCGGCGTCGGTCAGCCAGCAGCCACTCGCCTCGGTGATGAAACGCGGGGTCCCGCCCACCGCCGTGAACGCCCGGACCGGGGAATTCACCCCGCCGGGAATGACCGCGCAGGCGTCCTCGAACAGCCGGGCCGACACCGTCGTGGCCGCGCCGGCCGGCGCGGACGCCCGGTCACTGCTTCCCATGACGACTAGTGTCCCAGCCCCCGCGGCTCATTCAACTACAGGGTGTAGCAGAACGGGCTGCACGTGCTGCTGCCGGTCGGCTTAATGAGCTGCCAGGTGCTCGCGGCGGGCGGCTTCTCGTTCCCTATCCGCCGCGCGTTGGTGAGCGGCGACGTCACCAAGGCCCCCTTGAACCGCGAGTTCCTGAATTTCGGCGGCGCGCTCGTGCACGACGCCGGCTTCGTAGTGGCGACGCCGGTCTACGCCGGTGCGCATCAAGGTCACGCTAGTGGGCACGCTCGGCCCGTTCGGCGGCATGCTCGACGTCTTCCCCCGTGACGGCTTTCCCCGCGGCGAGTTCCTCCTCCCCGCGCAGCAGCTCCTCGGCGCGCAGCAACTCCTCGGCGCGCCGGGCGGCTTCGCCACCCGGTGAGTCGGGCACGGAACGACATTAGACGTCCGACGCGAGATGGCGGGTTGATACCGGGAGCCGTCCGCGGGTTGGATAGCGGTATGCAAATGCCACAGGGTCTCGCCCGGTTCAACCGTTACGTCACCAACCCGGTCCAGCGGCTCTGGGCCGGGTGGCTGCCCCCGTTCGCCATCCTGGAGCACACGGGACGGCGCTCGGGCAAGACGTACCGCACACCGGTCAACGTGTTCAGCACCACCGTCGACGGCAAGCCCGGCTTTGCGATTGTGCTGACCTACGGCCCGGACCGGGACTGGCTGAAGAACCTGACCGTGGCGGGCGGCGGGCGGATGCGCCACAACGGCAAGACCTTCGGCATCGCCGACCCGCAGGTGGTCAGCAAGGCCGAAGCGGCAACGCATGTCACATCCCGGGTCCGGCGGGTTTTCGCCAGGCTGCCGTTCGAGCAAGCGGTGTTGCTCACCAAGACCGGGTAATGCGGATCACGGCGATCGTTGAGCGGCCAGTCAGCCCGGACCGTGGCAGCGGGGCGCGGCCCAGCGTGGCACCGGGAGTTGACGAGCGAACCCGGGACGCTTGGGGCCGGCCACCGCCTAAAAGGTTTAATATCGTATGCAGCTTCCACAACGGCTCGCCCGGTTCAACCGGCATGTCACCAACCCCATCCAGCGGCTGTGGGCCGCCCGGATCCCGGCGCACGCCATCCTCGAGCACGTCGGCAGGCGCTCCGGGAAGTCCTACTGCACCCCGTTAGCGGTATTCAGCGCCGACATCGACGGGCGCCCCGGGGTGGCGATATTGCTGAGCTACGGTCCCAACCGCGACTGGCTGAAAAACATCACCGCGGCAGGCGGGGGGCGGATGCGTCGTTACGGAAAGACCTTCGGCGTCACCGACCCGAGGGTGGTCAGCAAGGCGCAGGCGGCACCGCATGTCACCCCCCGATGGCGGCCGATCTTCACCAGACTGCCGTTCGAGCAAGCGGTGCTGCTGACCAAGACCGGCTGACCCACGCACTTCCGCCCTGACCGGGCCGAGCCAGGTCGGGTGTACGGCCTCGGCGTGCGCATGACTTCGACCGTGGCGAGAGGAGGCCGCGAATGACTTGGCACCACCACTGATCTGGCCTGAGAACAACGGCGGGCCGCGCGTGTCGAGCAACTCTATGCCGGCGATCCGCAGTTTCGGGCCGCCGCGACGTTGCCGGAAGTGACCGACGCCGCGCATCGGCCACGAATGCGGCTTTCTGACGTAGTCGAAACCTATCTGGACAGTTAGGCCGACCGGCCCGCACTAGCACCCGACTGAGCTCAAATCAGTGCGCACGTCAGCGGGGATCTTGATGCGGGCCCTGGGTATCGGGTCGGCGGCGGTGCGGGCCTGGTTGTCGGCCTTGATGATCAAGATCCGATAGCAGTGGTTAGCGCCAACGAAATTCTTTCTGCCCCAACCCGTTTTAGCTTCGATACGAGGCTGGGAATCCAAGCTAGTTGTTTGTTGGTGGTGGCTGCGGCTGAAAGGGTTCGTACCACCACCAGTGGGCGCGCTCGCCGGTGGGCCCGGGGCACGGCGGGACGGCGGGCGGGGCAAGGGTGGGCGGACGCGCGAGCGATCCTGCGCGCAGCGATCGCCCGGCGCTGTCGGTGACGATGAGATCGACCGCGGGTCCACTGATGGTGATGACGCCGCGGTGGTGCAGCCGGTGGTGATAAGGGCATACCAGCACCAGGTTGGCCAACTCGGTGGGGCCGCCGTCTTCCCAGTGCCGGATGTGGTGTGCGTGCAGACCGCGGGTCGCACCACAGCCGGGAACCGCGCAGGTGGGTTGGCGGTGCTCGAGCGCGCGGCGAAGCCGCCGGTTGATCTGGCGGGTCGCTCGGCTGGCGCCGATGACCTCGCCGTCACGTTCGAACCACACCTCACACGTGGCATCACAGGTCAGGTATCGGCGTTCGGCCTGCGTGAGCAGCGGACCCAGATGCAGCGCGGCGGCGCGCTGGGCAACGTCGACGTGCACCACCACCGTGGTGTGCTGCCCGTGTGGCCGCCGCGCGGCCTCGGCATCCCATCCGGCCTCGACCAGGCGCATAAACGCCTCGAGGGTGCCCGGGGGCGGCGGCGCGATCTCTGAGGCGGCCTCCCCAGTGCCGCGATCGTGCTTCCACTGGGCGATCAGCGCATCACGATGAGACGCCAGCGCCGCGTCGAACTTCGCCGCCTCGGGGTGCGCAAGTTTGATCCGCCAACAGCTGAACTCCTGGCTGGAGGTCTTGGTGATCGAGGGTTGCGGTTGCGGCCGAGAATCGGGTGCCGGTCGTGGTTCCAGCTTGACCGCGGTGCGCAGCTGGTTGACCGTGGCGCAGCGCGCCAACTGCGCGTAATGCTCATCAGATCCCTCACCGGCGCGCGCCGCGATGACGCCGACCTGATCCAGCGACAGTCGACCCTCGGCCATGCCCTGCACACAGCGCGGAAACGCCTCAAGCCGGCGCGCGATGGTGCTGATCGTGTGGGCGTTTGCCGAGGACCAGCCCAGCTTCCAGGCCACCAACGCCTGCACCGACCGTGCCCCCGTGGCGCCGCACAGCTCGTCGCGATCCAGCTCGGCGACGATCTCCACGATGCGCCCATCAATCGCGTTACGCTGACCGGCCAACTCCGCCAACTCCTCGAACAGCACCTCAAGGCGCTGGCCAGGGCGCGT
This sequence comes from uncultured Actinomycetota bacterium, assembly GCA_963800315.1. Taxonomy (GTDB): domain Bacteria; phylum Actinomycetota; class Actinomycetes; order Mycobacteriales; family Mycobacteriaceae; genus Mycobacterium. The sequence goes on along the minus strand of CAWDAS010000009.1, from coordinate 318,387 downwards.
CGCCCCACAGCCCAACGATGCAGAGCCCAACGATGCAGAGCCCAACGATGCAGAGCCCAACGATGCGGTCGACGACATAACCCCATCATCGCAGCCGGGTACGACAACCCTCGGCTGCCCAAACCGCGCCCGGGGTGGGACCGTCATCATTGGCCAAGCCGGACCGCCTGATTGGCCCCCAAACGCTCCCCACTGCAGCCATCAGCACGGCCACCCACGCTCCATCCTGCGCCCAACCACGCTGCTCGACCTCAGCGATCCACGTCGGAAAAAAACCACACGATCTACACCGCGGTCGCGCCCAAGGCGGTCTACACGAGGCCCACATTGGCCACCAGCGCAGCCCCGGCCCCCGACTTCAGTGCGCACATCCCAGCAGCCCAAACCGAAAAACAACAGCTCAACCCGCTGCGACCACCGCGGACCTCAAATCGTGAGCCAAGTCCACTAGCACTGCGCGCCGGTGAGGTGACGCGTGATACGCCAACCGGAAGCAGACTGCTTAATCGTTGGAAGCAATCTCGCGCCCGGCGCGCATCCGGCCGCGGGAGCGGGCGACGAAATACAACCCGATCACCACCGCCCACGACAGCAGGCCAAGCCAGAGCTGGCTGCGGGCGGCGTGGTCGAACGCCATCCGCACCAACACCGCCACGATGCCGGCCACGGCCAGGATCGACAGCCCCGGAAAGAGCCACATCTTGACCCGCAGCTTTTCTTCCGGCGTCCGGCGGCGCAGCACGATCTGCGACAGCGCGATCAGCAAGTAGACGAACAACACGACGGCGCCCGACGAATTCAGCAGGAAGGTGAACACCGTGCGCGGCGCGGACCACGCCATGACGACGCAACCGAAACCCACCGCTGACGAGGCCAGGATGGCCACCGCGGGGACCCCGCGCGCGCTGATCGTGACCAGCCGTGCCGGCGCCTCCCCGCGGGTGGCGAGCACGAACAGCATGCGCGACGCCGTGTACAGGCCCGAATTCAGACAGGACAGCACCGCGGTGAGCACGACCGCGTTCATGATCTGGTCGGCACCCGGAATGCCCATGTGCCTGAGCGCGGCGACATACGGCGAGCTGCCGGCCTGCACGGCGTCCCATGGCAGTACCACCACGATCAGGAACACCGAGCCGACGAAGAAGATGGCGATCCGCACCAGCACCGAGTTCATCGCCCGCTGCACCGCGCGCTCGGGATCACGACTTTCGGCGGCGGCGATGGTGACGACCTCGGTGCCGGTCATGGAAAAGATCACGACGACGATCGCGGTGAACACGGCACCCACGCCCTTGGGAAAGAACCCGCCATGCGAGGTCAGGTTGCTGAAATCCAGGTGGTGGCCCGGGAAGAGCCCGAGGGCGAAAGCGATGCCGAGGGCGAGAAAGGCCACAATGGTCGCCACTTTGATTCCGGCGAACCAGAATTCGAATTCGCCGAAGGACGACACCGAGAACAGGTTGGTCGCGGTCATCATCGTCATCAGGCACAGCGACGTCAGCCACAGCGGCGCATGGATCCAGTAGGTGACGACCTTCCCGCCGGCAACCGCCTCGAACCCCACGACGATCACCCAGAAGTACCAGTACAGCCAGCCGACCGAGAACCCGGCCCAGCCGCCCAGGGCTTGCCCCGCATAGTCGGCGAACGATCCGGTCACCGGATTCGCGGCGGCCATCTCGCCCAGCATCCGCATCACCAAGACGATCAGCGCACCACAAAGCGTGTAGGTGAGAAAGGCCGCCGGGCCGGTGGCGCGAATGGCCACGCTGGATCCCACGAACAAGCCGGCGCCGATCACCCCGCCGATGGCGATCATGTTGAGCTGCCGCTGCGACAGTCCTCGGTGCAGTGCCGGCGGGGTGTCTATCGCGTCTGCCTTCCCGGGAGCCGAGGGCATCACGATACCGGCCGGCACGGGGGTCCGGGCGCCAACCGAACCGCCGCGCAGCCCGACAACCGGCTCAGCTCGGCTTCCGGAAGTGCTGGATTCCCCAGGCCAGCTGACCGTCGTCGGCCGCACTGACCCAGTTCTTCAGACCGATCTCCATGTTGTCGAGGTACTCCGTTGAGGATTTTTCCTCGAGCTCGCCGCGGCGGACCTCGAGTTCCTCGAGCACGCGCTGGTAGTGCGTCCGCAGGTTGCCGACGAGGTCGATCTGGCCGAGCACCTCGAAGCCGATCGACTGCGCCGCCTCGCGATAGAAGCGCATCGATCCGAGATCGGTGAGGTTGAGCCGGTCGTAGACCGGTTGCAGCACTCCATGGGCCACGTCGTCGGCCTGCATGGGATCGGTGAAGATCAGCTCGCCACCGGGCTTGAGCACCCGGAATGCCTCCTCGAGCACCCTGCGGCGGTCGGTGGCGTGCAGGATCGCGTCCTGGGACCAGACCACGTCGTAGCTGGCGTCCGGCTCGGGAATGGCGTCGAAGCTGCCATGACGGACCCGGACCCGGTGGTCCAGGCCGGCGCGGCGGTTCTTGTCCCGGTTGGTCGCGTTCTGCACCTCGGAGAGGTTGAGGCAGGTGACCGAGCAGCCGTGCTCCTTGGCGAGGCGCCGCGCGGAGCCACCGTAGCCCGACCCGAGATCGAGCACGGCGGTGTCGCCGTCGAGTTTCGACAGCCGGCCGATCATGCGGTCCGCGGTTTCGATGCCGGCCGCCCCGATGTCGTCGGTGTTCTCATAGCAGCCGACATGAATGTCCTCGCCACCCCAGACCATCGAGTAGAACGCGTCGGCATCGGTGCTGTCGTAGTAGGCCTCCGACTGGCGCAGGCTGTCGGTCGTTCCGCCCTCGCCGTCCGGCCCGTCGCTCCCGTCCAGGTCGATCGATTTCTCCGCCACGTGAATGAAGAAATCGGGGTCGTTGTCCTCATACGTTTCCTGGAAGTCGCCGTAGGTGCGCACGGTCGTGAATCCCGCTTCGCGCATGAGCCGGCGAACATAGGACTTGCGCAGCGGGAACATGTTCAAGGTGTATTCGGAGCCGTCCGGGAACGTGTATTTGAACCGTGCCAGGCCGTCGTCGACGTACTCCGGTTCCGCCGTGACTTGATCACCGCAATAGTAATATTTGTGCTTCGACTTGAAGCCATGGTCAAGTATTTCGTCGTAATTGCGCTGATCGAGGATGAGAATTCCATCGTGACGCAGGGCGGCATAGAATTCGGCCAGTGCGCGGCGGCGATCGTGCTCGTCGTGCAGGTGGGTGAACGAGTTCCCCAGGCAGATGATGGCGTCGTACTTGCCCTGGATGCTCCGGTTCAGCTCACGCCAATCAGCTTGGACGGTCTTCAGGATGAGGCCGCGCTTCCTGCCGTTTTCGAAGGCCTGCGCCAGCATCGCCGCGGACCCGTCGGCGCTCGTCACGTCGAAACCCGTTTCGGTCAGGCGAACGGAATGGAAGCCGGTCCCCGTGGCGACGTCGAGGATGTGGTGCTTGTCGCGCGCGCGCAGGACGTCGACGAAAAACCGGCCCTCGGACTCGGCACGGGCGTCCCAGTCGATCAATTCATCCCATTTTTCGACGAAACTCATCACATATTCGGCGCGATACAGCTCCGTCGCACGGTCCGACAGTGGGTCGTTACCATAAATTTGGTCGTGTAATTCCAGTTCCAGATTATCCCGTGCGGCCGATATGCTGGACATATAACCTTTCTCTCTACTCGCCCGAACGCAATTCCAACAAATTCGGTCCCGCGCACGGTGTACCTGTAGTCAAGGAATGCGCCAGTGCCCCCCGGGGACCGGGGGCGAACTCGTACCATACGATGCATCCCGTCGCGCGAAAGCGACAAGATCCCGGTTGAGCCCGACTCGCCACGCTGGACACGGGCAAACGGCCCCGACGGCCCGTCGCTCTCACATCGACACATGAGTGTACTCATAGCAGTGTGCAACTGTGTACTTAGGGCGCGATTACGAAATACCGTGCTTTCGCAATCAGTCCAACCGGGTCGCCACCACGGACCAGACCCGAAGGTGCACCCGGTGGTCTTCCAACAGCGGTTCGATGACGCCCAGCCGGTGGACCAGCGGACGCATCCGCTGCAAGATCTCGCCCTGCTGCTCGGACGCGACCGTCTTCATGGCTTCGAACGTCTCCGACAGAAAGCGGGCCTGATAGGTGGTGCCACCCAGGTAGTCGATGCGCCATCCGGCGGCGCCAAGCACCCGCTCGAAGTTGTCGGCGGGGATGACGGTCCACCGAAGGCCATTGACGTTGTGCGGGCTGAACTCGAACATGTACAACCGCGCCCCGGGCTTGGTGGCCCGGTGCGTACCGCGTCTGGACGGCTTCATCATTATCATTCAAGAACACGTGATAGAAGGCGCTGTCCACCACGGTGTCGAACCGGCCCTCGAACCCCTCCAGTTCGGTGGCGTCGGCCACCTGGAAATCAACCTGCACTCCGGCCCGCTCGGCGTTGCGCTTGGCACGCTCGATAGCCGAGGGCGAACCGTCGATGCCGGTGGCCGAATACCCTTGTGCCGCGTAGTAAATCGCGTGATAGCCGGGACCGGTACCGGGGTCGAGCACCTCGCCGCGGATCCCGCCGTAGGCGACCAATTGCTGGACGGCCGGCTGCGGGCCACCGATGTCCCAGGGGATCCGTCCGTCGGTATGTTCGGCCTCACCGTACATTGGCTCGAAACCGCCGACGTTCGCGTCAGTCGTCACTGCCTTCTCGCTTCCCTGCGATTTCCCGACGGCGAACGGCGGTTCGGATTTGTAGACGTAGCCGTTCGCTAACCGGCCCAGGTGTAGTCCAGCGCACCGGCCAACGTAATCGTTTTGCGCGGGCGCCGGCACCATTGCGATCGCTGCAACCGTCTTCCGTTGCGGCAGAGGCCGATACGACCGCCGGCAACTGGTGGCCGCACCAGCCGTGCGGGTCGTCGTCGGCGATGACGATCGCCATGTCCCGCCACGGCGGGAGGGAGCCGGGGAGTGAGCCGGGTCGTGCGCCGGATGTCACCGCTGCGTGAACGCGAGATCACGCCAGATCACACAATGCTTCCAATACGGCGTGGCTCGGCCGATAACGAGCGGTCAGCGCGGCATTATTGCGATCATGCCTGAGCTCACCCGCCGAGCGGTGCTGCGGATGGGCGCCGGCGCCGGCCTGGGGGCCGCCGGCGTGTTCTCCCTGAGCGCCCTGCTGGATCCGACCAAGCCCCAAGCGGCGCCGGCGCCGCAGGGTCCCGCCCCGTTCGAGCCCCCGACGGCGGGCACCACGCTGCCGACCAAGCTCACCGGCTCGTTCGTGTCGGCGGCCCGCGGGGGCGTCAAGACCAACTATGTGATCGCCATGCCGCCCGGCCAAACCGGGGTGCTGCGCCCCGTGATCGCGCTGCACGGCGTGGACGGCGACGCCAACCAGATGCTGGACATGGGCGTCCCGGAAGGGCTGGCCCGACTGGTCAAAGAGGGCCGGCCGCCGTTCGCGGTGGTGGGCGTCGACGGTGGCAATACCTACTGGCACAAAAGGGCTTCCGGCGCGGACTCCGGCGCGATGGTGCTCGACGAGCTGTTGCCGATGCTGTCCTCGATGGGCTTCGACACCTCCCGGGTGGGCTTTTTGGGGTGGTCGATGGGTGGCTACGGGGCGCTGCACCTGGGCGCCAAGCTGGGCCCGCAGCGCACCGCGGGAATCTGCGCGGTGAGCCCGGCCCTGTTCACCTCGTTCACCAGCAGCACGCCGGGGGCGTTCGACAGCTACCAGGACTGGGTCGAAAACAGCGCCTTGGGCGTGCCGGCGCTGAATTCGATTCCGCTGCGCGTGGACTGCGGCACCTTCGACCGCTTCTGTTTCGCCACAAAACAATTCGTCAGCCAACTGAAGAACCCACCGGCAGGCAGCTTCTCCTTGGGCGGGCACGACGTCGGTTACTGGCGCACCCAACTGCCTGGCGAGCTGGCCTGGATGGCCTCCTAGCCCAGCCAAATGACCGTCCGGCAGCAACCAGTCGCCCGCAACCCGCACCCCGCGGGGCCGGGAGTCTTCCGGAAGGGATTTCGGCCGGACATCGAAGGCCTGCGCGCGGTCGCGGTGATCGCGGTCGTGCTCTACCACGCGGGCATACCGGGGGTCACCGGCGGCTACATCGGCGTGGACATCTTCTTCGTCATCTCGGGCTTCCTGATCACCGGGCTGCTCTTTCGCGAGGTGACCACCACCAATTCCGTTCGGCTCGGGCGCTTTTACGGCGCACGCGCGCGTCGCCTGCTGCCGGCCGCGGCCGCCGTGGGCGTCTGCACCGCGATCGGTGCGGCCATCGCGTTGCCGCCGCTGCAGGCGCGAAGCGTCTTCCTCGACGGCATCGCCAGCGCGCTGTATGTCGGCAACTACCGGTTCGCCCTGCAAGGCACCGACTACCTGGGATCCAACCTGCCCTCGCCGTTCCAGCACTACTGGTCGCTGGGCGTCGAGGAGCAGTTCTACCTGCTGTGGCCGGTGCTGATCATCGGCACCGCGTGGCTGGTCCGGCGGATCGGGCCGCTTCGGGGGACCGCGTCAACCGCGGCGCCGTACGCGATGGTCCTCGCGGTGGTTGCCGCGGCGTCGTTGGCGGCGGCGGCGTGGTGGACCCGCACGTCGCCGCCCTGGGCGTTCTTCGCGCTGCCCACCCGCGCCTGGGAGCTGGCCGCCGGTGGGCTGCTGGCGCTGTCGATCCGGCACTGGCGCCGGCTGTCGCCGCTGCCCGCGTCGATCGCCGGCTGGGGCGGCCTGGCCTTGATCCTGCTGACCTGTACCCAACTGAGCGACACCACCCCGTACCCCGGCGCCGCGGCGCTGCTGCCGGTGCTGGGGACCTCGCTGATCATCGGGAGTGGTTGCGTCACCGGCAGCCTGGGGCCCGGCCGCCTGCTGTGCCGTCCGGCGATGCGTGCGATCGGCCGGGTGTCGTACTCGTGGTACCTGTGGCACTGGCCGGTGCTGCTGCTGATGCCGGCGCTGTTCGGTGAACCCGCGGGGCTGCCGGCCAGGCTGGCCGCGACGGCCGTGTCCGCCGGGCTCGCGGTGCTCACCTTGCATCTGGTGGAAGATCCCGGCCGGTTCGCCGCCGCGCTGCGCCGATCGGCGAAGACCAGCCTGGCCGTGGCCGGCGCCACCAGCGTGGCCGCGGCCAGCGCCTGCGTCTTGCTGCTGAATGTGATACCGGCGCCCGTGGGGCATGGACTGGCCGCCCCCCGGGCCAACATCGTTGTGGTCCCGCCCACCGGCGCCCCCGCCGTCGGTCCGCAGGAGGCGGCGGTTCGGCGGGCGTTCGCGCAGGCGCGGGACGCGCTCGCGGCGGCGGCCGGCCTGCGGGCCGTCCCGTCGAACCTGGACCCGCCGCTCGCCAAGGCACCCGCCGATAAGGCCGCGGTGTTCGTCAACGGCTGCGTGCGGTCCTGGCGCGACGTCGGCCAAAGCGAGTGCGCGACCGGCGATCCCGGCTCGCCGACCACCGTGGCGTTGATCGGGGACTCACACGCGGCCATGTGGAATCCCGCGTTCGAGCGGCTTGCCGAGCAGCGGCACTGGCGGCTGGAGACGCTGGCCAAAGTGACCTGCCCGCTGCAGGACCTGCGCATCCTCAGCCCGTATCTGGGCCGCGAGTACACCGAGTGCGAACAGTGGCGCGGCCAGATCCTGGCCCGCATGGCGGCCGAACACCCGCGTCTGGTCGTGCTGAGCATGAGCCGGCGCTACGCCGCGGATTTCGGCTTCGCGTCCTACGACCCGGCGTGGGTCGCCACCCTGGGCCGCACGGTGGCGCAGTTGCGCAGCACCGGCGCCACCGTCCTGGTCTTAGGGCCCGCCTCCGATCCCCATTCCGTCGTGCCCGCCTGCGTGTCGGCCCACCTCGACGACGCGGGCGCCTGCGCGCCAACACGGTCCGCCGCGGCCAACGGCGACGGCATCGCCGCCGAGCGGGCCGCGACCACCGGCGGCGGTGGTCGCTACGCCGATCTGACCGACCTGTTCTGCAGCCCGGACCGCTGCCCGGTGATTGTCGGCAACACCTTGGTGTTCCGCGACGACAACCACGTCACGACCGAGTATGCGCAGCTGCTGGCGCCCGTCATGGGTGCGCTGGTGGACCGCGCCCTGGCAGATGGCTGAACAGAAATGAACTTCACGTCGCCGCCGAACGTCATACCAGTGCACGGGTTTTGGAGGTTTCAAAGATGACTCCGTTGCTGCTGACTTGCATTGCGGTCGCCGCACCAGTCGCCGGAGTGGGCTTGCTGAATCTGCAAGCGCGCCTGGAGCGATGGGATTACGAGCGGCACGCCGACGACTGAGCCGCCATTCACGTCGACAGCTGCGTGCGGATCAGCGGGGCGATCTTGTCCGCCATGTACTGATGCCCCGCATCGTTGGGGTGTACGCCGTCCGCGCCGATCAGGTCGGGCCTGCCGACGAACCATTGCTCGGCGATCGGGTCGACGAAGGTTGCCCCCGCGGCGGCGGCCGCGGCGCCCAGAATGTCGCGAATCTGCAGCACGTTCAACGGCACATCGGCGGTGGGCCACGGCGGTCCGATCACCAGCAGGCGCGCGGACGGCGCCAGCAAATGCGCCAGATCGAAAGTGTCGTGGGCCTTTCCGGCCAGCAGCCCCAGGTCGACGCCCTGGTCGTTGCGGGAGCCGAAGAACACCACCAGCGCATCGTCGGACTTGACCGCGCGCGCGGTCAGATCCTCGAAGATGCTGTCGTGGTCGCCGGGCATGCCGTAGCCGGCCCTGCCCTCGGCGGCCACATCCGGGGCGATGCGCTCACCCTGTTGAGCCAGGGCCCGCCAGGCACGCGCGGTCCACGACCTTGGGCCCCGGCCGCCCTCGTCGGTGCCGGTGGTGTACGAGTCGCCCACCACCGCGACGTGGTTCAGCCGGTAATCCAGCGTCAGAGTGTCGTAGGCCCGCATCGGCGCCGGGCCTGCCAGATACACAGCGGCCACGGCGACCAGGAGAGCGGGCCTGACGACGAGCGCGGCCGGACGACTCACTAGCACCCGTCACACCGCCCGGACGGACACGGCTTCCAGCGGCCGATCCTTGTGCTGAGGCTTGGCGCTCGCCGGCCCGCCGGTCACGGCTCTGACGTCAACCATCCTGCGCATCCAACGACGGGCGGGCTCTTCGACGAAGTGATACATCAGGATCGAGATGACCACGGCGATCGCCAGCAGGCCGATCACGTTCCACTTCCACGGATTGTCCCGCTCCCATGGAGTCAGGTTGAACTGGATCACGGCCCATGCCCACCCGGTGTGCACCAGCTCGTGGACCATGTACAGGCAAAAGGAAATCTCCCCGCCGTAGACCATCACCCGGGTCGACAGCAGCCTCGGCAGGCTACCCACGCCGATCGCCAGCGTGATCACCAACGGAACGAACAGCACGTCGACCACCCCGCCGCTGTCGTTCTCCACGACTCCGGATATCGGGTGCGCGTGAAACCAGTAGAGGACGCCCACCACGGCAGCCAGCAGGGCCAGCGAGACGTACCCGGCGACGCGGCGACCACGCTCGGTCAGCCGCAACCGGCGCACGGCCGCGCAAGCCAGCGCGCCCGCGGCGAACTGCGTGACGATGCGCGGCAGCCAGCTCCATGGTGTGTAGAAGTGACCGCTGGCCAGCAGCATCACCACCGGCGGCAACGACGCCGCGAACGCCAGCAGCATCAGGCCCCGCGCCCGCGTGGCATGCCGCATCCGGTAGATCACCAGAGCGAGCAGGCCGAAGAGCAGGTAGGCCAGCCACTCGGCGCTGATCGACCAGGCCGGCCCGTCCCAACTGGACCCGTCGAAGAACGGCTGAAACCACAGCTGCACCAGCAGGATCTGGCGCACGTAGCTGATCGCGGTCAGCTGGCCGGCCTCGGGCGACGGCACATGCCCCACGTGGAGGGTGAAGACCACCCACAGGGCGGCCAGGTGCAAGGTGACCAGGTATACGGGCCACACCCTGGCCAGCCGCAACCACAGGAAGTGCAGGGTGGCCCGGGTCGACCACGCCCGGCCCATACGGTCGAGGTAGTTCCAGGTCAGCACGAAACCACTGAGGATGAAGAACAAGTCGACGCCTTGCGCGCCGCAATTGAGCACCGGGGCAAGGGCGTCCCGAAAATCGGGGGAAACGTCGCTCAACATCGGACGGAAGTGAAAGAGCACCACCCACACCGCGGCGACGATGCGGAGTCCCGTCAGGGCCTTGATCTCTCCCGTGATCTCTCCGGTGCGCACGGCTTTCTTTCCGTCTGGACTGTGCTGTTTGGTTCGCCTCTGGTTGGGCTGACCGGGTGAACTCGCGAAATGACGATCCCCCGCCCTGCAACCGGCAGCCATGGCAGCCTAACAGCGCAGGCGCCGCGAGGGCGGGAGGGTTTGGCGTGGCTGGCCGCCGACGCGCTTCTTAGCAAAGAGTTAGACGTAACTGTCGGTATCCTTAACTTCGCGGGGAATCGTTATGGTCAGGCTCGGTCGGCGTTGACTCGGCCTCGCCCACCCAGGGGAAATGAGGTTGCCGATGACTACCGCAAGCGTTGCGACTCGACGGGGAAACTGCACCTTTGATTTCGGTGACGCCCAGGTCCGCGCCCACCGTCATCACCTGGCGACGGTGGTGACCATTCGCGGTGAAATCGACGCCATCAACGTCGACGCGATCGGCGGGCACATCGGGCGTTTCACTCTCGCGGGAGACGCGGTGGTGCTCGACCTGAGTGACGTGAGTAACTATGCCGCGCCGGTCATTTCGCTCCTGCACAGTTTCGACGGCGCATGCGCCGCCGCCGGGGTGGAGTGGACGTTGGTGGCCGGCCCGGAGATCAGCGACCTGCTCGGCGACGAGGCCAGGTTCCCTGTCGTGCGTTCGGTGCACGAGGCCCTCGGCGACCTGGCCGACGCCATCGCCAGCCGCCGTCGGCTGGTATTGCCGCTGATCAGGAATACCGCCTAGAGCGGCGCAGCCCGGTGGTCCCGACCACCGCCAACACCCCAGCGGTGATCAACAGCACCAGTGTGAGCAGCAGCAGCTGCGGGTCATACACCAACGACGTGGTGGACGGCTGCCCGTCCGCGATGGGCGCCACCGCCACCGTGTGGTGCGAGCTCGACCAGCTCAGCCCCGCGCCTACCAGCGCGGCGCAGGCCAGGCCGAGTTCGACGACCGCCCGCGACGCCCGGTATCGGGCCGTCACTGCGCCGACCAGTCGTCGTCGTCGCGATCCACATCGGTGACATCGGATCGGGCCGGCTCCACGCGCTCTTGGACCAGCGGGGTCAGCGCCGCCCGGAGCTGACGATGCCGACGCGCCCAGGCCTGCGCGGTCCGGCGTTCGGTGAGCTTGAGCCCGATGCCTATCCGGCCGCGCGGCACCCCGACCAACTCTCCGAGCGCCCGCGCCGACTGCCACCGCTCCAGCTCCTTGCCGGAGGCCTCGTGATGCTCCGGCTCGGGGTACACCTTGACGATTTCGCGTACCAGGATGGTTTCGGTGCCCTGGCGCAGGGCGTCTTCGGTCAGCTCGACCGAGACGTGGATGCGTGCCGCCTTGACCTGGAGCGCGACGAAGGCCGACACCATCACCAGAAAGATCGCCGGGACCAGTAATCCGACACCGGCGCCGCTCCACACCTCGATCAGAATCATCGACACCGCGGCGAGCGGACCTGACAGCACCCAATACCAGCTGGCACCCGGTTCATAGAACAACGGCTTCGGGTTGGTAGCCCTCCGTGCTGATGTCATCTGCAGCCTCACTGGTGTTTGTTACCCGCCTGCGCGCTCACGAAGCCAACCCACCGCAGCTGCCGCCCAGTAGGTGAGCACGATATCGGCTCCGGCGCGCCGGATGCTGGTCAACGACTCCAGCGCCGCCGCCCGCTCGTCGATCCAATCGTTCCCGGCGGCAGCGCAAATCATCGCGTACTCCCCCGACACTTGGTAGGCGGCCACCGGCACCGGCGAGATCGACGCCGCCGCGGACACGACGTCCAGATAACCCAACGCCGGCTTGACCATCACGATGTCGGCGCCTTCGGCGAGATCCAGTTCGATCTCGCGCAGCGCCTCCCGAGCGTTGCCCGACTCTTGCTGGTAGGTGCGCCGGTCCCCGGCCAGGCTGGAGTTCACCGCGTCGCGGAACGGGCCGTAGAACGCCGAGGCGAACTTCGCGGCGTAGGCCAGGATCGCCACGTCGGTGTAGCCGGCGGCGTCCAAGCCGTCCCGGATGGCGCCCACCTGGCCGTCCATCATCCCGCTCGGCCCCACCACATGAGCGCCCGATTCAGCTTGCGCCACAGCAAGTTCCACATACCTGGCCAACGTGGCGTCGTTGTCCACGCGGCCCCTGGCGTCCAGGACGCCGCAGTGCCCGTGGTCGGTGAACTCGTCCAGGCAGGTGTCGGCCATCAGCACGGTGGCATCGCCGAGATCCTTGGCCAAGTCACGCAGGGCCACGTTGAGGATGCCGTCGGGATCGGTGCCGGCCGACCCCATCGCGTCCTTGTCCTCATCGCGGGGCACACCGAACAGCATCAGCCCGCCCACCCCGGCGGCGACCGCGTCGGCCGCGGCGCTGCGCAGCGAATCCCGGGTGTGTTGCACCACGCCCGGCATCGAGACGATCGGCCGTGGCTCGTCGAAACCGTCGGCGACGAACATCGGCAGCACCAAATGCCTTGGCTCCAAAGACGTTTGCGCCACCAAGCGGCGCAACGCGGGGGTGGAGCGGAGCCGGCGCGGGCGCTGCCGCGGGTAGGCCATTGGCTAACGCCTGCGGCTCTTTTTGCGCGGTGGCGGCAGCGCGCCCTCGGCGCGCAACCGGGCGGCGTGTTCGGCCAGCGCGTCGACCAACGGACCGATCGCCGCGGTCTCGGGCTGGACATCCACCCGCAGCCCGAACTCGGCGGCCGTCTCGGCGGTCTTGGGACCGATGCAGGCGATGATGGTGCGCGCGTGCGGCTTGCCGGCGATGCCGACCAGGTTTCGCACCGTGGAGCTCGAGGTGAAGCACACGGCATCGAACCCGCCGGTCTTGATCATCTCCCGCGTCTCCGCCGGCGGCGGGGCGGCCCGCACCGTCCGGTAGGCGGTGACGTCCTCGATCTCCCAGCCACGTTCGCGCAGCCCCTCGGCCAGCGTCTCGGTGGCGATGTCGGCGCGCGGCAACAACACGCGGTTCACCGGATCGAAAATGCTGTCGTAGGGCGGGAAGTCGTCGAGCAGACCCAGTGAGGACTGTTCACCGGCCGGCACCAGCTCGGGGCTGATGCCGAACGCCCGGACCCGGTCGGCCGTCGACTCGCCGACACAGGCGATCTTCACGCCGGAGAACGCGCGGGCGTCCAGGCCGAACTCGCCGAACTTCTCCCACACCGCACGCACCGCATTGGTGGAGGTGAACACCACCCACTGGAACCGGCCGTCGACCAGGCCCTTGACGGCCCGCTCCATCTGGGCGGGGCTGCGCGGCGGCTCGACGGCGATGGTCGGCACCTCGATCGGCAGCGCCCCGTATGAGGTCAGCCGCTCGCTCATCTCGCCGGCCTGGTCCTTGGTGCGGGGCACCAGCACGGTCCAGCCGTACAGTGCGCGACTCTCCCACCAGTTCAGCTTCGCCCGGCTGGCCACCGTCTTGCCGATCGTCACCACCAGCGGCCCGGTCAACGGACCCGCCGGGTCGGTGGCGCCGAGCACCGCCGAGTCGGTCAACCCGTGCAACGTGGTTTCGACCGACCGCTGCTGGCAGGTGGTGCCGTGCGCGGTCACCACGCACGGAGTGGTCTCGGCCAGCTCGTGCTCGATCAGGGTCCGCGCCGCATCGGCCAGATGCGACACGGTGGCCTGCAGGATCAGCGGCCCGGGCGCGGCGGCCAGCGCGTCGAAGTCCACGTCGCCGCGCACGTCGGCAACCGTGTGCGCCGAACCCAGCGGCAGCCCCGCGTAGGTGGGGACGGCGCTGCTGGGAGCCAGGCCGGGCACGATCTCGAGGTGCAGGTGGCTGCGCGCGACCGCGTTCACCTCGGTGATGACCGCATCCACGGTCAGCGGATCACCGGCCACCAACCGCACCACGTCGGCGCCCGTTCGCGCCTCGGCGGTCAGCGTCTTGGCGACTTCGGCGGGCTCGCCCAGTGCGGGACGGACGTCGGGACCGCCGGAGATCACCGCGGCTTGATCCTTCCCACCGCCGGCGGTGTCGCCGCTCCCGGAAGGGGGCTCGGCCGGTGCCGGGCCGGAAACCGGCGGTAGGTCCTTACCGATCAGCGCCAGCACCGGCTCCGGCACGTCGGGGTCGGTGAATACCAAGGCGGCGTTCGCCAACACCGTGGCGGCCCGGGTGGTCAGCAGTCCCGGGTCACCCGGACCGGAGCCCACGTACGTGATGCGGCCGGGTTTCGGCTTACGCCCTCGCGTCGTCATTGTCGCTCCCACGTAGTTCTCAGTTAATTTCCTCGCGCCGGGTCTTCCCGCGCCCCGCGCATCAGCTCTCGCGCACCGAGCTCGAACAACTCCGCGGCGACCGAGAGGCCAAGCTCTCGGGCCCGACCGGGGCTACCGATGCCGGACGCGCGGATCACGTCGGACCCGTCCAGCGCCGCCACGCAGCCGCGTAGCGACAGCTCTTCGAAGACGCGGCCGTCCTCATCGATGGACTCGACCACTTCGGCGATCGCGCCCACCGGTGCTGAGCAACCGGCCTCCAGTTCGGCCAGCAGGGCTCGCTCCGCAGTGACCGACGCGCGAGTGTCGGCGTCATCCAGCTCCGCCAGCACCGCCGCCAACTCATCGCCGGCGCGGCACTCGACGGCGAGCGCGCCCTGAGCCGGTGCTGGCAACATCTGCACCGGCTCTAGCGTCTCGGTGACATCGTCGAGGCGGCCCAGCCGGGCCAGGCCGGCCCGGGCCACCACGATCGCGTCAAGATCACCACTGCTTACCCTGTTCAACCTGGTATCTAGGTTGCCTCGTAGGGGGCGGATTTCCAAACCGAGACCCAATGCTCTAAGCTGTGCGGCCCTGCGCGGGGAGGAGGTGCCCACCAGCGAGCCGGGCGGCAACTCCCCGAGCACCAGTCCGTCGCGGGCCACCACCGCGTCGCGAGGGTCGTTACGCAGAGGTATCGCCGCCACGGTGAACCTCGGATCCTGCGCGGTCGGCAAATCCTTGTGGGAGTGCACCGCGGCGTCGACGCGGCCATCGTCGATGGCCTCACGCAACGCGGTGGTGAAGACGCCCACCCCCAGACTTTCGATGGGCGCCGACGAACGATCGCCGGCGGTAGTGATGGTCACCAACTCCGCGGCGTGGCCGTTGGCGATGAGGGCGTCTCTGACGACGCCGGCCTGGGTGGTGGCCAAGAGACTGCCCCGGGTACCTATCCGGATCACGTTCGCCAATCGGCTACTCGGCGGAAGGTTTTGCGCCGCCCACGTCGAATGCGCTTGATATCACAGGCAATTCGCCCGCAGCGACGGCATCGACCGCGGTCTGGTCAAGTTCGAAGAGCTCACGCAACGCCTCGGCGTAGCTGTCGCCACCGGGCGCACTGGCCAGCTGCTTGATCCGCACGGTGGGCGCATGCAGCAGCTTGTCCACCACCCGCCGCACGGTGCGGGCCACCTCCTCGCGGTGGGCGCTTTCCAGCCCGGGCAGCCGGTTGTCCAAGCGCAGCAGCTCCGCTTCGACCACATCGGCCGCACGCTGGCGCAACGCCGTCACCGTCGGCGTGACCTCGGCCATCCGCTGGCCCGCCAGGTAGGCGGCGACTTCGGCGGCCACGATGAGGCGGGCGGCGTCGACATCGGCGGCCGCGGCGTGCGCCGACGGCTCGTGCTGCACCCGGTCCACATCGACGACCCAGACGCCGGGCAGTCCGCCCACCGCCGGATCGACGTCGCGGGGCATGCCCAGGTCGCAGATCACCAGCGGGCGGGTCGCCTCGTCCCGGCGCGCCGCGACCAGGGCGTGGTGCACGTCGGCCAGCGACACCACCGGGCTCACCGCGCCCGTACAGCTGACCACCACGTCGGCGTCCACCAACACGTCGGCCAGGCGATCGAGTGGCAGCGCGTTGGCCTGCACGCCGGATTCGCGGATCTTGCGGACCAACCGCTGCGCCCGCGACAACGACCGGTTGAGTACGTGGACCCGCCCGCTGCCGGCACGGGTGAGGTGCGCGGCCGACAGCGCGCCCATCGCTCCGGCTCCGATCAACACGGCGGTCTTGTCCGACAGCCCACCCAGCCGGCGTTCGGCCAGGTCGAGAGCGACCGAGACCACCGAGGCGCCGGCGGCGTCGATGGCGGTCTCGGAGTGCACCCGCTTTCCCACCGAGAGCGCGCGCTGGGCCAGCTCGTGCAGCACCCGGCCGACCGTGCGATTGGTCTCCGCGGCGGCATACGCGCGGCGCACCTGACCGAGCACCTGCTGCTCGCCGATCACCGCCGAATCCAGGCCGCTGGCCACCGCGAACAGGTGCTCGACGGCGGCCTCGCTGTAGCGGACGTACGCGTATTTGGTCAGGTCGCCCATCGACATTCCGGAGTGATCCGACAGCACCTGCCCGATCGCCGCCAACCCGCCGTGGAACGCGTCCACCACCGCGTAGACCTCGACCCGGTTGCACGTCGACAGCACCATCGCCTCGGTCACCAGCGGTGACTGCAACACCCGGTCGACGATCTTGCCCTGATCGGATTCGTCGATGCTGAGTTGTTCGAGGACGGAGACCGGCGCACTGCGGTGCGAAACCCCGAACAGCAGGACGCTCACAGCGGCATCACCTGGCCAGCTCCCTTGCTCGGTCAGTTAGTGAATTTGATATCCACGGTAGTCGGTTCTTTGGTGGGCTACCAAATATTGCCGGCTTCGGACCGCCCGGACTCTCCCCCGTCAGCGGGCGAGATCCGCGCGCAGCCGGGCCTCGTCGATCTCCCAGTAACTGTGTTCGCGGCCGTCGAGCAGGATCACCGGCAGCCGGTCACCGAACTCGGCCCGCAGCCCCGGGTTTCCGGCCGACGCGGCGGCATCGACATCGGTGATCGACAGGTCGAAGCCCAGCTCACCCGCGAGTTCGGCGAGGCGGACGCGTACCCGATCGCAGATGGTGCACCCGTCGCGCGTCAGCAGCTCCACCTGCGGCCGGCGTGCGGTCATGGAGTGAATTGTGGCACCGCGCGGGGTTCATTACCTTGCCGCTATGGCTGCCGACCAGACGCTGCGCGTCGATCCCGCGGTGATGCGGGGTGCTGCCGTCTCGCTCGGCGGTGCGGCCGAGCAGCTCATGGGTCAGCTGGCCGGGCTCGACGATCGGGTGGGCCAGGTGCTGGGCGGCTGGCGCGGGGCGTCGGGGACCGCGTACGGGTCGGCGTGGGAGCTGTGGCATCGCGGGGCCCGCGAGGTGCAGGCGGGCCTGTCGATATTGGCGCGTTCGGTGGCCCAGGCCGGTGGGGTTTACCAGGACGGCGAGACGGGCGCGGCCGGGGAGCTGCGGGGGGTGCGCGATGGCTGAGGCGTTTCGCGTCGACCCCGAAGCCCTGGCCGACGCGGTGCGGCGGATGACCGAATTTCAGCGCTACGCCGAAGACGTGCTCACCGAAATCGATTCCCGCGTCGCGCGTTTGCATGCGACGTGGACGGGGCACGGCGCGGCGGCGCACGCCGACGCGCATCGACACTGGGCGCGCGGCGCGGCGCTGATGCGCGAAGCGTTGGCGCAGTTGGAAACCGCCGGTGCTACCGCACACGCCAACTACACCGGCGTGATGTCGACGAACCTGGCCATGTGGTCGTGAGCCGCCGCCGCTGAGGCCCGCCGCATTCGGTTCGCGTCGCAACCTCCCACCAGGCCAGGCGGGTAAACCTGCGCACAACATCTGCCGGATAGTGTTGGATACCGGTCACCCACGGGCCCACCGGGCGGCACAGCGAGCTAGGAGGTTTGGCGATGGCTTCCTCTGACCCGGACGGCGCGGACGTCAGTCGCGCTGACCTGGAGTCGATAGCAGCCGACGCCAGCGCCGTCCGCGCGCTGCAGGGCATGCAGGAAGCGGCCGCCGGCGAGGGCCCTCAGCCGCCGATCGACTTGACCGCGGCCGCGTTCTTCGACGTGGACAACACCCTGGTGCAGGGCTCGTCGGCGGTGCATTTCGGCCGGGGGCTGGCCGCCCGCAACTACTTCACCTACCGCGATGTGCTGGGTTTCGTTTACGCCCAGGCGAAGTTTCAGGTGCTCGGCAAGGAGAACAGCAACGACGTCGCCGCGGGCCGGCGCAAGGCGCTCGCCTTCATCGAGGGCCGATCGGTCGACGAGCTGGTCGCTCTGGGGGAGGACATCTACGACGAGATCATCGCCGACAAGATCTGGCCCGGCACCCGCGAGCTGACCCAGATGCACCTCGACGCGGGCCAGCAGGTGTGGCTGATCACCGCCACGCCATACGAACTCGCGGCGACCATCGCGCGCCGGCTCGGTCTGACCGGCGCGCTGGGAACGGTCGCGGAGTCGGTCGACGGCGCATTCACCGGCAGCCTGGTCGGCGAGATCCTGCACGGCACCGGGAAGGCGCACGCCGTGCGGTCACTGGCCATCCGCGAGGGCCTCAACCTCAAACGCTGCACCGCCTACTCCGACAGCTACAACGACGTGCCCATGCTGTCGCTGGTCGGCACCGCGGTCGCCATCAACCCCGACGCCCGGTTGCGCGCCCTGGCCCGCGAACGCGGCTGGGAAATCCGCGACTTTCGCACCGCGCGCAAGGCCGCCCGGATCGGGGTTCCGTCGGCGTTGGCGCTGGGCGCCGCCGGCGGCGCCCTGGCGGCTCTGGCGTCGCGACGCCATGCACGCTGATAGGCTGCGCCGCTAGCGAGGATTCGAGCGGAGGGCGCAGCGCCATGACAATTCACCCAGAAGCCCAGGGGCTCATCGGCAGCCATTACCGGGCACCTGACTACTTCGAGGTCGGGCGCGAGAAGATCCGCGAATTCGCGGTCGCGGTCAAGGACGACCACCCGATGCACTACAGCGAGGCCGACGCCGCCGCCGCCGGATACCCCTCGGTGGTGGCGCCGCTGACGTTTTTGGCCATCGCCGGCCGGCGGGTGCAGCTGGAGATCTTCACCAAGTTCAGCATCCCGATCAACATCGCCCGAGTTTTCCACCGCGACCAGAAGTTCCGGTTCCACCGGCCGATCCTGACCCACGACAAGCTGTTCTTCGACACCTACCTCGACTCGGTGTTAGAGTCCCACGGCACCGTCATCGCGGAGATTCGCAGTGAAGTGACAGACGCCGACGGGCAGCCGGTGGTCACCAGTACGGTCACGATGTTGGGGGAAGCCGCGCATCAAGAAGCGGGCGCGGACGAGACGATGGCCGCAATTGCATCCATATCAGCCGGAAAGTAGGGTCAATTCAATGACGTCCCAGGGTGAAACGGGTGGCACCCAACTGAAGCCGCCGGTCGACGCGGTCCGGTCCCACTACGACAAATCCAACGAATTCTTCAAGCTCTGGCTTGATCCGTCGATGACCTACAGCTGCGCCTACTTCGAGCGTCCCGACATGACGCTGGAGGAAGCGCAATACGCCAAACGCAAGCTGGCACTGGACAAGCTGAACCTCGAGCCCGGCATGACGCTGCTCGACATCGGCTGCGGCTGGGGCTCGACGATGCGGCACGCGGTCGCCGAGTACGACGTCAACGTGATCGGCCTGACGCTGAGCGAAAACCAGTACGCCCACGACGTGGCGAAGTTCGCCGAGATGGACAGCCCCCGCCGCAAAGAGGTGCGGATCCAGGGCTGGGAGGAGTTCGACGAGCCGGTGGACCGCATCGTGTCACTCGGCGCGTTCGAGCACTTCGCCGACGGTGCCGGGGACGCCGGGTTCGAGCGGTACGACACCTTTTTCAAGAAGTTCTACAGCCTGACGCCCGACGACGGCCGGATGCTGCTGCACACGATCACCATCCCGGACGCCGAGGAAGCCAAGGAGCTCGGCCTGACGTCGCCGATGAGCCTGCTGCGGTTCATCAAGTTCATCCTGACCGAGATCTTCCCCGGCGGCCGCCTGCCCCGGATCTCCCAGGTGGACCACTACTCGTCGAACGCCGGCTGGAAGGTCGAGCGTTACCACCGGATCGGCTCGAACTACGTGCCGACGCTGAGCACCTGGGCCGACGTCCTCGAGGCCCACAAGGACGAGGCGATCGCCCTGAAGGGGCAGGAGACCTACGACATCTACATGCACTACCTGCGGGGCTGCTCGGACCTGTTCCGCGACCACTACACGGATGTCTGCCAGTTCACCTTGGTGAAGTAGCCCCAAGCGGCTTGGCGTCGCGGGCTTGCCGTTCGCGAGCGTAACGCCACTGCGAAATCACGCCGGGCATTTTCGCGGTGAGATTACGCTCGCGGCGAAGAACGCGCGGCTCAGCCGAAGAAGACGTTGCGACGGCCGGCGAGCAACCGGTACAGGGTCTGCTGGATGGTCTCGCGCACCTGATCGGTCAATTCGAAGGTGACCATCGGGTCGTCGGCGTCGGAAGCGGCGTAGTCGTTGGTATAGATCGGCTCACCGAACGCGATGCGCCATTTCGATGGCAGCGGCACCAGGCCCGCGGGCCCGGCCAACGGGAACAGCGGCGTGATCGGGAAGTAGGGCAGGCCGAACAGCCGCGCCAGCATCTTGACATCGGTCAGCATCGGATAAATCTCTTCCGACCCGACGATGGAACACGGGATGATCGGCGCCTTGGTGCGCAGCGCCGCGGTCACGAAGCCGCCCCGGCCGAATCGCTGCAACCGATAGCGATCCTCGAAGCGCTTGCCCAACCCCTTGTAGCCCTCCGGGAACACGGCGGTGAGCTCGCCGGCGGCCAGTAACCGGTGCGCGTCCGTCGTGCAGGCCATGGTGTGACCCGCCCTGCGGGCCGCCTCGCCCACCACCGGCAAGTCGAACACCATGTCGGCGGCAAGCAGCCGCAGGTCGCGATGCGCCGGGTGCTCGTCGTGCACGGCCACCGACAACATCAACCCGTCGAACGGCAACACTCCGGCGTGGTTGGCCACCACCAGCGCGGGACCTTCGCTCGGCAGGTGCTCGACACCGGTGACTTCCACCCGGAACCACGACCGGAAGAAGAACCGCAGCAACGGCCGGACGATGGCGGTGTTGAAGTGCGGATCGAAGCCGAATTCGTCGACGGTGTAGTCGCCCATCAGCCGCTGGCGGAAAAAACCGGCGACACCGGCGACGCGCTGAGCAAGCTCATTGAGCGGGGCATCGGCAGCTGATGTCGCGCCCGCCGCACGCCGATGCTCATCGATCTCGCGGACGACGGCGGCGATCTGTTCGGCCGACGCCCCCCCGCGCGGATCCGCGAGTAACGAGGGATGCTGCCGGGACGGGTCCCGTTGATCGCCTCTGCGACGGGCCGCTACCCGGCCCCGATTGCTGTGCAGCGGAATGACATTCGCCCTGTTTTCACCCGCCACGATACCTACCTGACCCCACCCCACGGACTTGGATTTCGGCTGCCCAACCGCTGTGCTAAGGCTATGGCGCGACCTTCCAAGGAGCGTACCCGATGAGGGTCGATAATGGGAGTCAGGCCGCGGCCGCGGACATAGTCGTCGAACGCCTCAGCCGTCGTCCATTTAGGCTGGTAGCCAAGTTCCGAGCGCATCCGGGTGGTATCCATGACCCGGCCGTAACTCAAATACTCGAACTGATCGCGACTGATCTCGTTATAATGATTAGCACGCCTTAGTGAATCCAGGGCCCAGACGCCAAAAGCCGGTACTGGCAACGGGATTCGGCCGGCCCGTCGGATCGCCTGCGAAAGCATGATGATCCCGTCGGCACCGATGTTGAACGTTCCGGCCTTGCCCGCCATCGCCGCGCGCTCCAGCGCGCCCAGCGCATCCTGTTCGTGCAGCAGCTGCAGTCGCGCGTCCCGGCCGAACATGGTGGGCACCAGCGGCCCGGCCAGGTAGCGCGACAGCGTGGTGTCCATCGCCGGTCCGATCATGTTGGCCAGGCGCAGAATCGTCACCGCGATGTCGGGCCGGCGCCGGCCCAGGCCGCGCGCGTACGTTTCGATATCGAGACTGTCCTTGGCGAACCCCCCGCGGAAGGGTCGACGGCTGGTGCTGTCCTCGGTGAACACCACCGGATCGTGTGCGCTGGACCCGTACACCTCAGACGTCGACTTGAGCACCACGCGTCGCACCGAGGGCGCCTTCTGACAGGCCGCGAACAACTGCATCGCGCCCATCACGTTGATTTCCTTCAACGCCGCGCTACCGCCGGACCGCGGCGCGTACGAGGCCGCGGCGGCATGCACCACCGTGTCGACTTCGCCGTTGCGAATCACCTTGGCGATGAAGGGGTTACGAATGTCGGCACGAACGAAGTCGGCGCGCCCCATGCGGCGTAGCATGTCTTTGCTGGGGGCAATGGCATCCACCGCGATGATGCCTTTGATCATCGGGTTCTGCGCGAGCCGGGCTGTCAGGTAGCCGCCCAGGAACCGGCACGCACCGGTAACCAGCACAACCCTGGGATAGTGCACACCGCTCGCGGTGCCACCTGCTCCGGCGTCATCCCCACTCGACGGATCCACCCGAACAGCGTAGCGGCCGGGCCGGCCCGCGGCAGGTACCGCCGCGGGCGGCCGGCGGGCGGGTTACTTGCCGAGTTTTCTGCGCTGCACCCGGGTACGACGCAGCAGCTTGCGGTGCTTCTTCTTCGACATGCGCTTGCGCCGCTTCTTGATTACTGAACCCATGAACTCCGCTATCTAACCCGTGGCCTGCTTGCAAGATTGGACCCGGACACTTTAACCGGCACGGCGCACCAAACACCAAACCGGATTTGGTGAAGCGCCGCGTGAGCGCAAGCCACGCGTGCGACTGCTCCGCGGCCCGTCCCTCGGCGCGCGGGCAGACTGGGTCAGCCGGCGTCGAAGTACGACGTCTCCAGCATGTCGTGAACCGCCTTGGCATGCACCCGGAACGACCGCCCGACCCGAACCGCGGGCAGATCGCCGTTGTGCACCAGCCGGTACACCGTCATCTTGGAGACCCGCATCAACGCAGCCACCTCGGCGACGGTCAGAAATTGCGTCCTGGCCTGCTGGCCATCGACGGGACCGGTGTCCCGCTTGCCTGCAGAATCTCGCGCCGATGGCCCGTTCGTAGACGTCATCGCAACCCAATCGTGTCAGGCACGCGCAATGCCAGCGGCTTCCCCTCCGCCGGCACCCACACGTGCATACAAGAGGAGAATAGCGGGACTGATGGGGTTACTGGTACTGGTGGGGGACAATCAGTTCAAAATACTTGAATTATTCTGATGTAATTCTTAGCTGCTCAGAGCGCGTTTTGGCGGCCTGAACGGCGGCGTCGACGGCCGCCCGCAGCCCGCCCCGTTCCAGCTCACGCAGCGCGGCGGCGGTGGTGCCGCCGGGCGACGTGATCATTGCGCGCAGCTGCGCCGCCGCCGCGTCCACCCGGGCGCCCAGCGCCTCGCCCTCGGCGCTGCGCCGCTCGGATTCCATCCGTTCCAGCAGCATTGCCGACGACCCGGCCATGGTCTGGGCGGCCAGGTCGGTGGCCACCACACGGCTCAGGCCCGCCGCGACACCGGCGTCCACCAGGGCCTCGACCAGCAGAAAGAAATAGGCCGGGCCCGACCCCGACAGCGCGGTCACGGCGTCCAGCTGGGCTTCCGGAACGGTCAGCACCCCGCCGACGGAGCCGAACAGGGCCGAGACCTCCTCGAGCTGCGGCACGGTGACGAAACGGCCCTTCGCCAGCGCGGTCACCCCCGCCCCGACCAACGCCGCCGCGTTCGGCATCGCCCGCACCACCGGCGTTCCGGCCGGAAGCTTGGACTCGAAGTACGTGATCGCGATGCCCGCCGCGACCGTGACGAACACCTGCTCGGCGCTGTCGTTCTCGGCCGCGGTGGCCGCCCGGGACAGCTCCCCCAGCACCGATTCCACGTCGGCGGGTTTCACGGCGACCACGACGAACGTCGCGTTCTCCATGGCGTCCGCCACCGACGTGATCAACACCGAATAGGTGTTTGCCAGGTACTTGGCGCGCTCGGGGACGCGTTCGGCCACCACCAGGTCTTTCACCTGCCGGCCGGCGCGCAGCAGACCCGACAGCAGTGCCTCCCCGATGCTGCCGCCACCGATGATCGCGATTCTTGCCATGCCGGACAGCATCGCAGACACCGGGCACTAGCGAGCGGCAGGGACCAACGCCAATTGCCGCGCCTGCACCACCAGGCGGCCCAAGCTGTCGACGACGATGTGGTCCTCGTCGAACCAGTCATGCCCGATCTCCATGCAGGTCGCGATGATTCGCAGCCAGCCATCGGCCGGGCGGGCCCGCAGGAAGGCCGTCAGCTGGACGGTGGGCGCCCAGCCGGTGCGGTCCACGGCGAACGTCACCGGCGCCGAGAGATCCCCGCACATGAGCGCGAACAGCGGGTCCGGCGCCACGCCGCGGGGGCGCGCCCACATCTGAATCACCGGCGGGCCCCCGTCGTGGCCGCGGCCCATCGTCGACAGCAGCGGCCGCACGTCGCAGCCCTCCCCCAGGTGCACCAGGCCGGCCAGGGGGTGGCCCGGCCCGATCGGCGCGACGTCGTCGGGCGGCTCGGGCGCCATGAGATCGATGACCGGGTTCGCCGACAGCAGCGGCGCCACGTCACCGCCGGGGGGATAGTGCTCCGGTTCGCCGAGATTGACGACGGCGTGGACCGCGGTGCGCCCGCCCTGCAGGAGCTCGACATCGACGACGCTGATCCGGCGGCCCCGCTTGCGGATCGACGTCACCAGCTGCATGACCCCCGAATCCGGGGCCGACAGAAAGCTCGCCGACACGGCGACCGGTTCGGGCCCGGTCGCCGTGTCGGCGCAGGCGGTGCGGGCGGCGTTGGCGCACAGCGCCAGCATCGCGCCGCCGTGCACCTTGGGGCCGATGGTCCAGTGCTTGTTCAGTTCACCTTCGAACACGCCTGGGTCGACCTGCCGCAGCGTCATCGCCTCGGTGAACAACGCATTCATAGGCCGTGGGGGTCTCCTGGAAATCAGCGCAGCAGGTGGCTGCGGGCGAACTGCAACGATTCGGCGAGCATGCTTTCGCGCTCATTGGCGCTGCGCGCGCTGGAGGTGGACACCTCCAGGATGACGTGCCCGGCGAAATGGCCGCCGGCCAGCATCTGGCAGACCTCGGCGGTCGGCTGGGTGCCGCGTCCGGGCACCAGGTGCTCGTCGGCGGGCAGGCCGCTGCCGTCGCACAGGTGCAGATGGACCAGCCCCGCTCCCATCCGCTGCGCCATGTCCAGCGAGTCGCTGCCCGCGGTCGCGGTGTGGGACAAGTCCAGCGTGTAGTGCGCGTGGTTGCCGTCCAGCGGGTCGTAGGAGGGCGCGAACGCCGAGATCGCCGGACCCGGGCCGCCGCCGCGCCTGCGCATCCGTTCCCGCGACTGGCCCGACCCGAAGAAGCGGTCCGCCCGGAACGGGAACATGTTCTCCACCGCGACCATCACGTCGCTGCCCGCCTCCAGGGTCGCAACCTGCTCGGTGAAACCGTCGGCGTAGCGCCGCTGCCAGCGGAAGGGCGGGTGCACCACGACCGTCTGCGCGCCGAGCTGTTCGGCGGCCCGCACGCTGCGTTCCAGCTTGGGAATCGGGTTGGCGCCCCACACCCGCTGCGAGATCAGCAGGCACGGCGCGTGCACGGACAACACCGGTACCCGATACCGCCGGGACAGCTTCTTTACGGCGTCGATGTCCTGGCTGACCGATTCGGCCCACACCATCAGCTCGATCCCGTCATAGCCGAGCCGGGCCGCGTACTCGAAGGCGGCCTCGGCCCGCAACGGGTACACCGAAGCCGTAGAAAGTCCGACTTTGATGGCTGGGCGCACTGTCGCGTGGTGCCGTCTTAGCCCGACTGCAACGACAGCGCCAACGGCCCCAGGGTGATCAGCGCCCCCACCGCGACCGCGATCAATGTGCTGGCGATGTCCTCGGTCTTGCGGACCACCCGAACGCCGACGACCAGGCCAAGGATGACCAGCACCGAGAGCACCAGAGCCACGATGCTGTTCCACCGCCACAACTCGTCGAACGCCACGAACAGCCCGGCCCCGAACGCGACGGCCAGAATCGACTGCAGCACCACCAGGCTGCCGCGCCACAGCGCCTGCAGCCTGCCCTGCGGCCGACGGACCTCCGGGGCCGCGACGCGCCCAGCCCCGGCGTCGAGATGCTCGTCCCCGGGTTCCTCGCCGGCCAGCAATTCGGTGGTCAGCGACCCGGCGTCCGGCTCGGCCTGCTCCGCGTCTTCGTCGCCCGCCAGGGTCGAATCCGATGCCTGCAGGAAGGACCGGACGTAGGCGGAATCTTCCGTCGCAGGTTCGGCTTCGCGGACCTCGGAGTCCATCAGATCCACCGGGATATCGGCGTAATGGTCCAGCGGGTCGGGGCTCATCTCCTCGGCACCGGACTGTTGCCCGTCGTCGTCGGTCTCGGCCTCGACAGCGCGCACCGGCCGCGGGTAAGCGCTGCGTTCGGGCCCCGACGCCCGCTGGGGCTGCGGCGGTGACTTCGGCCAGCGCGGCTCGGGTTCGGACCAGTACGCCGTGCTCGACTCGTCTCGGGGGGCCGGCTCGGCGATGACCTCGTCGGCAACCGGTTCAACGCGCGACGGGGACTCGGCGACGTCGACCGCTTCCGCCGCACCAGTTTCGGTTTCGTCGTCGTCCCGAATGACCGGGATCTCGCCGGTCAGTTCGGCGACCGTGACCGCGTCGCCGTCGCCGCGCCGGCGCCGCCGCCGCCGGGTCACCGCCGGGGCGCCGATGGTTCCATTCCTGGCCAACAATTCGGCCACCGAGATCGGCCGGGTGCCGGGGCTCTCGGTCTCGGAGTGTGGTCCGGTCATTGTTTGTCGCCTCTCGATCGGTTCCCATCCCGATCAACTACCTGGCCTCCAGCATCGCGCACGGAAGTCTCCATGAGGGCGGTTCCGTCGGCTTCGCTGTCGAGTTTGCGCAAGATGAGACCTTCCCGTAATGCCCACGGACAGATATCCACCGATTCAATCGACAGCGCTCGCATGCTTGCCTCCGCCACCAGGGCCCCCGCCACGATTTGCGGTGCCCGCTCGGCGCTCACCCCTTCCAGTTCTGCCCGGTCAGCGGTCGTCATCCTAGAGATGAAAGATATGAGTTGTCTGAGCCCGTTGGCCGTGAGCGTCCTCTTCGCCCGCGGGCCGGCCGCCGACGGCGCCGCCCCGGTGAGCCGGGCCAGCGAACGGAACGTCTTCGACGTCGCCACCGCCAGGTCGGGGCCGCCCGCTTCCAGGACGGTCACGGCGGCGTCCGCGAGCTCGGCGTCCAGCCAATCCCGCAGCATCGCCACCCGGCGCCGGCCGGGCGGGTCGTCGGACAGCCATTCGCGGGTCAACCGCGCGGCGCCCAGCGGCAGCGACAACGCGACTTCGGGCTCCTCGTCCACGCCGTTGGACATCTCCAGCGAGCCTCCACCGATGTCCAGGTTGATGATCCGGCCCGCGCTCCACCCGTACCACCGGCGCACCGCCAGGAAGGTCAGGCGCGACTCGTCGACCCCGCGCAGCACCCGCAGTTCGACGCCGGTCTCTTTGCGCACCCGGGCCAGCACGTCCTCGGAGTTCTCGGCGTCTCGCACCGCCGACGTGGCGAAGGCCATCAGCTCGGCGCAGCCCGAGCTGTCGGCGATCTTGGCGAACTCGTCGATCGTGGAGATCAGCTTCTCGGCGCCGCGTTTGGTGATCTTGCCCGAGCTGTCGGTGGCCTCGGCCAGCCGCAGCGTGGCCTTGGTCGAACTCATCGGGGTCGGATGCCCGCCCCGATGGGCATCAACCACCAGCAGATGGACCGTATTGCTGCCCACGTCCAGGACGCCCAATCGCACGGAAACAACCTAGCCGGGCAACGATGCGCTCCGCGAAGCGGAGTGAGGTGAGGGTACCGCCCGCTTGCGGGGGCGCGCCCGGCAATCCGACGTAGCCGGGAGCCGACACGCGCGCGTTGTGGCCCGGCCCGGGCGCGGCGCGCCACGACCCTTGCGCGCGCGGGTGTCAGCGGGTCGTGCCGCCGGAATCGTCGTCTAACGTGGAATCCGTGGCGAATTCGCATCCCGAGCCGGGCCAGGAAGTTGAACTGGACTTCGCCCGCGAGTGGGTGGAGTTCTACGACCCGGACAACCCCGAGCATCTGATCGCGGCCGACCTCACCTGGCTGCTGTCGCGGTGGACGTGTGTGTTCGGCACGCCCGCCTGCCGCGGCACGGTGGCCGACCGACCCCACGACGGGTGTTGCTCGCACGGCGCGTTCCTGTCCGACGACGACGACCGCGCCCGGCTCGACGATGCCGTCCGGCAGCTCACCGACGACGATTGGCAGTACCGGGAAAAGGGCCTGGGCCGCAAGGGCTATCTGGAGCTCGACGAGAACGACGGCCAAACCCAGTACCGCACCCGCAAGCACAAGGACGCCTGCATCTTCTTGAACCGGCCCGGCTTTGCCGCCGGCGCGGGCTGCGCGCTGCACACCAAGGCCCTCAAGCTGGGCGTGCGCCCCGCTGACCATGAAGCCCGATGTCTGCTGGCAGTTGCCGATCCGGCGCAGCCAGGAGTGGGTGACGCGGCCCGACGGCACCGAAATCCTCAAAACCTGGGTCACCGAATACGACCGCCGCGGCTGGGGCTCCGGTGGCGCCGACCTGCACTGGTATTGCACCGGCGACCCCGGCGCCCATGTCGGCGCCAGGCAGGTCTGGGAGAGCATGGCCGACGAACTCACCGAACTGCTCGGCGCCAAGGCCTACGCGGAGCTGGCGGCGATGTGCAAGCGCCGCAGCAACTTAGGGCTCATCGCGGTTCACCCGGCGACTCGCATCGCCGAGTAGTCGGGCCCGGTCAGGTGGCGTGCGATTGGTAAGCCACCACCATGCGCAGCGCGCTGGCGTGCAGGTACGACTCGACGGCCGCGGCGGCCACCGTCGCGTCGCGGGCCAGCACGGCCTCGGTGATCGCGCGTAGGTCGGCCACCAGGGCGGTGGCGTCCTCGTAGGCGGCGGTCAGTTCGTGCTCGCGGCCGCCGAACGCCTGCTCGACCCAGCGGTACAGCAACCCCAACGCGCGGTTGCGACTGCCGCGGATGAGCACCCGGAAGTAGGCGAGGTCGGCGGCCTGGCGCGCCGCGGCGCTGCCGGCCTCCTCGACCGCAGCCAACGCCGCGCGCAGGGCGTCGGCGTCTTCGGGACCCCCCCGCCGCGCCGCCAACCGGCCGATCAACGGGCCCAGCGCCGCGCGGATTTCCAGCAGCTCAACCAAGAATTCGGGGCCCAATTTGCGGACCAGTGCCTCGACCACCGCCGGGTGGGTGAGCGCCTGCGGGTCTTTCACCACGTTGCCGCTGCCGTGCCGGGTCTCGATCAGGCCCATCTGCTGCAGCCGCGCCAGACCCTGCCGCAGCGACGTGCGGTTGACGCCCAGCTGTTCGGCCAGCTCGCGCTCGGGCGGCAACGTCGAACCCGGCGGAAAAACGCCGTCCAGGACCGCGTCGGCGATCGACGCGGCGATCTGTTCGTCCACGCGCTGACGATCCGGCGGCTGCAGCGAGGCTTGACTGGTTCATTGGCTCAACCAATATAGTGGACGGACCGGCGCAGGAGGTGAGCATTGGACGACGAAATGCGGTCGGCCGCGGCACCGCGCTGGCACGGCAAGGCCGGGCGGCTGGAAGTGTGGTACGCCACCCTGTCCGACCCGCGGACGCGCGCCGGGCTGTGGGTGCACTGCGAGACGGTCGCGCCGCTGTCGGGAGCCCCCTACGCGCACGGCTGGGTCACCTGGTTTCCGCCCGACGGCCCGCCACGCACCGAGCGGTTCGGTCCCGAGCCCACCCGGCCCGCGGCCGGCTTCCCCGTTTCGAGGCCTGGTTCGACGCGGCGGGGGTGACCGTGGCCCCGGAGAAGCTCACCGGACGCGCCGGATCGATCGCCTGGGACCTGTCCTGGACGGACACCGGCACCCCGCTGTGGACGTTCCCCCGGGCGGCGTGGGAGCGCGAGCTGCTGCCGGGCGCCCAGGTGGTGCTGGCCCCCACCGCCGACTTCACCGGCGCACTGACCGTGGACGACACCGCCGCGCCCATCGAGGGGTGGCGCGGCGGCGTCGCACACATCTACGGACACGGCAACGCCAAGCGCTGGGGCTGGATCCACGCCGACCTCGGCGGCGGCGACGTGTGCGAGGTGGTCACCGCCGTGTCGCACAAGCCGGGGCTGCGCAAGCTGGCCCCGATGGCGTTCGTCCGCCTGCGCATCGACGGAAAGGATTGGCCCGCAAGCGTTTTGCCGTCATTGCGGATGCGGACGACGCTGGGCCTGCGGCACTGGCAGCTGGAGGGGCGCGTCGGCGGTCGCAGGGTGCTCATCCGGGTCGACCAGCCCCCGGACAGATGCGTGAGCCTCAGCTATACCGATCCCGACGGCGCCACGGCGGTGTGCACCAACACCGAGCAAGCCGACGTGCACATCGAGATCGACGAGCGGCATTGGTCGGTACTGGGTACCGGGCACGCCGAAGTGGGCCTGCGCGGCAGCGAGGCGCCCGCACATCAACGAAAGGATCCCGACATGAGTTTTCTGCTCGACCCGCCGCTACTGGTTGCCTCCGGGGTGCTCATCGAGCAGCGTGTGCCCTCCGATCGTCGCGACGTCGCCGAGGCCGCCACCCTCGGCGTCTTCTTCGGCGGATCGTTCGGGCTCTACCACAACGTGCCCGGGCTCGGCGTGCTGTGGCGGCCGTTCCGCGCCCGCAACGGCCGCGACTTCATGTGGAACAGCGGTGTTTTCGGCGTCAACACCGAAGAGGCGCGCTGGCCCCTGCACGCCGCGGCGGGCGCCATCTTCGCGACGTACCCGTTCTTCATCAAGTTGGGTCGCCGCCTCGGCCGCCTGATATGAGCCGCCTCGCCGGGCGGGCTAGGGCCTCGGTCGCGTCGTTCGGCACCGCGCTGCTGCCCGAGGAATGCGGCGGCCCGGCATCGGCCCAGCTCGTCGACCGCGTCGAGCGCTATCTGCGGCAGCTGCCCGCGACCTCACGGTTGGCCATGCGGGCCGGGCTGCTGTCAGCTGGGCGCGGCAAGCTACCTCACCACCGGCCGGTCTTTGGCGCGGCTGGGCCCCGCCCAACGCGATGAGGTGCTGCGCCGGGTGGCCGCGCTCAACCCGGAAGCCGGTGCGGCCGTCGAAGCCATGAAGGCGATCGTGCTGCTCGCCAACGGTGCCGATAGCTATGCGCCGGAACTGCTTTCGCGGGCCCAGCAGCACGACGTGGCGCGCCCCGACGCGGCCCTGAACGTCACGCCCTCGGTCGACAGCCGCTCGGTGATCACCGCCGATGCGGTGATCGTCGGCTCGGGCGCCGGTGGCGCGATGGCGGCCCGCACCCTGGCGCGGTCCGGCCTGAACACCGTCCTGCTCGAGGAGGGACGTCGCTGGACGGTCGAGGAATTCCGCACCACCCACCCGATCGATCGCTACGCAGGGTTGTACCGCGGCGCCGGGGCCACCGTCGCACTGGGACGCCCGTCGGTGGTGCTGCCCATCGGGCGCGCGGTCGGGGGCACGACCGTGGTGAACTCCGGCACCTGCTATCGCCCGCCGCCGGGCGTGCAGCGGCGCTGGCGCGACGAGTTCGGCCTCGACCTGGCCGACCACGACCGGCTGACGGAACGCCTCGACGACGTCGAACGCACGCTGCGGGTCGCGCCGGTGCCGCTGAAGATCATGGGCCGCAACGGTCGCCTGCTGCTCGATGCCGCGGCGACGCTGGGCTGGGCGGCGGCACCCATCCCGCGCAACGCCCCGGGCTGCGGGGGCTGTTGCCAGTGCGCGATCGGCTGCCCGCGCAACGCCAAGTTCGGCGTGCACCTCAACGCGCTGCCGCAGGCCTGCGCGGCCGGCGCGCGCATCATCTCGCACGCGCGCGTCGAGCGGGTGCTGCACCGGCACGGACGCGCCCGCGGCGTGCGGGCCCGCCGGCCCGACGGCACCGCGCTCGACGTTCTGGCGGACACCGTGGTCGTGGCCGCTGGCGCCACCGAGACGCCAGAGCTGTTGCGGCGCAGCGGACTTGGCCGACACCCGCGGCTGGGCCGAAATCTCGCGCTGCATCCGGCGACGATGCTGGCCGGGCGCTTCGACGACGACGTCGTGGCATGGCACGGCGTGTTGCAGAGCGCCGCCGTGCATGAGCTGCACGAGTCCCACGGCGTGCTGATCGAGGCGACGTCCACGCCGCCGGGCATGGGGTCGATGGTGTTCCCCGGCTACGGCGCCGACCTGCTCGGCTGGCTGGACCGGGCGCCCCGGGTCGCGACGTTCGGCGCCATGGTGGCCGATCGCGGCGTCGGCTCGGTGTTCTCCGTGCGCGGCGAGACCCTGGTGCGCTACAGCATCGACAGGGACGACATCGGCAAGCTCGTGGTCGCGATCGAGGCGATGGGCCGGTTGCTGTTCGCCGCGGGCGCCGTCGAGGTGCTCACCGGCCTGCCCGGGGCATCGACGGTCACCTCGCTGCGCGCGCTGCAGGATGCGCTGGGGCGCAGCAATCCGACAAGCCTGCACCTGGCCGCGTTCCATCCGACCGGGACCGCGGCCGCGGGCGCCGACGAGCAGCGCTGCCCGGTGGACCCGGCCGGCCGGCTGCGTGGGGTCGACGGTGTCTGGGTGGCCGACGCGTCGATCCTGCCCAGCTGCCCGGAGGTGAACCCGCAGGTGTCGATCATGGCGCTGGCACTGGGTGTGGCCGACGAGGTGGTCGGCGACGTGGGCGGCGCCGGCTAGTCGAGTGTGCGTCCCGGGCGACGACACGCCGGTGGCTCCCGCCCCCATTTCACGCGCGACGCCGTCAACGCACACTCGTCGGCATTGCCGCTGGCGCCCGATGTGTTAAGAACGGTGAATGCCGGTCCCCGACTTCATCGTCGAGCTTCGTCGCGCGGTCGGCAGTGCCCCGTTGTGGCTGCCCGGCATCACGGCCGTCACGATCCGCGACCGAGAAGTATTGCTGGTCAAGCGCTCCGACAACGGTGCCTGGACGGCGGTGACCGGGATCGTCGAGCCGGGAGAGAATCCGGCGGATTGCGCTTCCAGGGAAGTGAGCGAGGAAACCGGGGTCAGCGCGCGGGCTACCCGTCTCGCTTGGGTGCACGTGACCCGGCCGACCGTGCACGCCAACGGTGATCAGGCCCAGTATCTGGATCACGTGTTTCGGATGCGGGGGCTATCCGGCGAGCCGTTTGCAGCCGACGACGAGGGCACCGCGGCCGCGTGGTTCGACCTCGACAAGCTTCCGCCGATGACGGCGGACATGCGTCGGCGCGTTACGTTGAGCGCAAGCGACGACGTCCGGACCGCTTTCGACGCCAACGGACCCCTGCCGACAGAGCCGTCGCGCTAGCCCTCGAGCTTGTAGCCCAGGCCCCGCACCGTCACCAGATGCACCGGGTTGGCCGGGTCGGCCTCGATCTTGGACCGCAGGCGCTTGACGTGAACGTCGAGCGTCTTGGTGTCGCCGACGTAGTCCGCACCCCATACCCGGTCGATCAACTGGCCGCGCGTGAGCACCCGGCCGCTGTTGCGCATCAGGTACTCGAGCAAGTCGAATTCCTTGAGCGGCAAGGTGATTGCGTCACCGTTGACCGAGACCACGTGTCGCTCGACGTCCATCCGGACCGGGCCGGACTCGAGGACGCCGTCGCTGATCTCCGAGTCGTCGTCACCGCCACGACGCAGCACCGCGCGGATCCGGGCGATCAACTCCCGCGCCGAATACGGCTTGGTGACATAGTCGTCGGCGCCGAGCTCCAGCCCGACGACCTTGTCGATCTCGCTGTCGCGGGCGGTCACCATGATCACCGGCACGCTGGACCGGGCGCGCAACTGCTTGCACACGTCGGTGCCGGACATGCCCGGCAGCATCAAATCGAGGAGCACGATGTCGGCGCCACCACGCTCAAACTCGGCCAGCGCGGACTGCCCATCGGTTACGACCGTGGCCTCGAAGCCCTCCTTGCGCAGGAGGAACGCCAGCGGGTCGGCCAGCGACTCCTCGTCCTCCACGATCAGCACACTGGTCATGCGCGCCACTCCTTCTCATCGCTACGCTCTGCAGCGTCGTCAGCGCGGGTCATCGACTTAGTTCTTCCTCTCGTTGTGACCGGTTGGGCCGCACCTCACGACCCTGCGGTGGCTCGGGTTGCTCGTCGTTGCCTGGCTGGGCCGGGGGAACCGCCGGAATGGACAGGGTGAATGTCGATCCGGTGCCCGGCTTGCTCCACACACCGATGCTGCCGTTGTGGTTGGCCGCAACGTGTTTGACGATAGCCAGGCCCAGCCCGCTGCCACCGGTGGCGCGCGAGCGGGCCTTGTCCCCCCGGAAGAACCGCTCGAAGACCCGCTCCTGGTCTTCCAGGGCGATCCCGATACCGCGGTCGGTCACGGCGATTTCGACGTTGTCACCGCGGCGGCGCCGGCTGATCGACACCGGCGAACCCGGCGGCGAATAGGCGATCGCATTGGAGACCAGATTGGCCAGGGCGGTCACCAGCAGCGTTTCGTCGCCCAGCACCCGCAGGCCGCTGGGTGCGTCGGTGCGAACTTCGATCTCGGCGTTGTCAGCGGCCACCTTGTGCCGGGCAATCGCTTCGCTGACAACCGTGTCGACGTCAACCTCGGTGACATTGGGCAGCCGCTCGGCGCCCTGCAGCCGGGACAGCTCGATCAGCTCGGCGACCATGTCCCCCAGCCGGTTGGCTTCGACGAGCACCTTTTCGGCGAACCGGCGCACGGTTTCGGAGTCATCGGCCGACGCCAGCAGGGCCTCGGCGAGCAACGCCATGGCGCCGACCGGGGTCTTGAGCTCGTGGCTGACGTTGGCCACGAAGTCACGCCTGGTCGCCTCCATGCGCGCATAGTCCGACTGGTCGTGGGCGAAGACCACGGCGAACCGGCGGTCTTCTTCGCTGAGCAGCCGGGCCTGCCCGTGTACCGATAACCCGGACCGGCCCGCCGCGCGCTTGGCCGGCCGCAGGTCGAATTCGACGTCGATGCCGGTCAGCGCCTGCTGTGCGGCCTGCCACGCCTGGTCGTCGAGCTGCCGGTCCCGCACCAGGCCCAACTCCTTGGCCCGTTCGTTGAGGTAAACGACATCGCGATGGGAATCCACCACGGCGACGCCCAGCGGCATCAGCGCGACGATGCGTTGCAGCATCTGCGCGACGGTGATCCCGGTCCATTCGGTGGTCACTCGTTGTCGGCGTTGGACCGCCCGCGGCGACAGCCGCTGCCCGACCGCAATACCTGCGGCCAGTGTCAGCACGGACAAGACCCCGGCCAGCAACAGCGCCGAGAACACAGTCACATAGAAAATCCTACAAATCTTCCTTAACGCCGCCCTAGCGGAGCGAGGCCAAAATCGGACAAGTCACATCTTGCGCCACAGGTGTTCCGCTCCCGTTCACACGATGTTTGGCAAACGGGCCTTTGACGCCCCAGATCGGGCCCGCCGGCCGACCTCACCCGCGCCCCTGGCTAGCTACCGCGGCGGCGCCCGCCGCGGCCGCCTCCGGGTCGAGATACGCGCCGCCCGGCACCAACGGCCGCAGCTCGGTGTCCAGGTCGTAGCGCAGCGGAATGCCGGTCGGGATGTTCAGCCCGACGACGTCGTCGTCCGGCATCTGGTCGAGGTACTTGACCAGGGCGCGCAGCGAGTTGCCGTGCGCGACGACCAGCACCGTCTTGCCGCTGCGCAGATCGGGGACGATGACGTCGGTGAAGTAGGGCAGGAATCGAACCACCACGTCGGCCAGACACTCGGTCAGCGGACCGCCGCCGATGTCGGCGTAGCGGGGGTCGGTGTCCTGGCTGTACTTGCTGCCCCGCTCGATCGGTGGTGGCGGCGTGTCGTAGCTGCGCCGCCAGGCCATGAACTGCTCCTCGCCGTAGCGGGCCTGGGTCTCGGCCTTGTTCAGCCCCTGCAGCGCCCCGTAGTGGCGTTCGTTGAGCCGCCAGCTGCGCCGCACCGGGATCCAGAGCCGGTCGGCCGCGTCCAACGCGAGGTGGGCGGTGGTGATCGCGCGCCGCAGCAGCGATGTGTACAGCACGTCGGGCAACAGGTGGTGCTCGGCCAGCAGCTCGCCGCTGCGCACCGCCTCGGTCCGGCCCTTTTCGGTCAGGTCGACGTCCACCCACCCGGTGAACTGATTGCTCGCGTTCCATTCGCTCTCGCCGTGACGAAGCAACACCAACGTGGCAGTGTCTCCCATGCCGGCAAGTCTCTCATGGGCTCGGATCGTCGTCTTCGTCGTCGATCAGGTGGGCGAACGCCTCCAGGTTTTTCAGCGACTCGCCGCGGGACACCCGCCAGTCCCACTCCTTCTGGATCGACGAGCGAAAACCCAACTCCAGCAACGTGTTGAAGTCCGAATCCACCGCTTCGAGCACCTGTCCCAGCACGCGGTCGAGCTCGTCGGCGTCGACCGACGTCAGCGACATGCGCCCCACCAGATAGATGTCGCCGACGTTGTCCAGGGTGTAGGCCACGCCATACAGGCGGCGGTTGCGCTTGAGCAGGAAACGGTAGACACCTTCGTGGTTCTCGTCGGGCTTGCGGCACACGAACGCCTCGACGCGCACCGAATGCTCACCGATGCTCAAGATGGTGTTGGTTTTGAGCTTGCGCTCGCCGGGCAGTTCCACCACGAGTCCGGACAGCCCGCCGTGCGCGCCGGCGCGTTTTTCGTAGGTCAGTCCGCTGGCCTGCAGCGCATCCTCGATCACCCGCTCCACGGTCGAGGTCATGCGCCCACCCCGCGGCGCTCGGCGGCGAAGTCCCAGATCGCCCGGCGGTAGCTGGCTAGCAGTGCGTCGGTGGTGTTGTCCCAGGAGAACGTGGCCGCGTGCGCGGCCGCCGCGCGGCTCATGGCCGCCGCCCGCCGGGGGCTCAGGCGCAGCAGCCGGTCGAGGGCATCCGCCCATTGGTCGACGCCATGGCCGGACACCAACGTGCCGGTGATCCCGTCGCGCACCGCCACTGGCAGGCCGCCGACCGCGGCCGCCGCCACCGGCGTGCCGCACGCCTGCGCCTCGATGGCCACCAGGCCGAACGACTCCGAATAGCTCGGCACGGCGACCAGGCTGGCGGCCTGGAACACGGTGGCCAGGTTCGCGCGGGACTGCGGGGGCAGGAAGGTCACCCGCGCGGCGATCCCCAGGTCCGCGGCCAGCCGGGCCAGGCCGTCCGGGGCGGCCAAACCGCTGCCCGACGGCCCGCCGGCGACCACGATGTGCACGCCGGGCAATTGCGCGGCGGCGCGCAGCACGATGTCGGGCGCCTTCAGCGGCTGGATTCGCCCGACGAACGCCACCACGTGCGCGTCGGGCGGCAGTCCGAGGGCGGCCCGCGCCGCCCGGCGATCACCCGGGCGGAAGACGTCGAGGTCCACGCCGGGGTGGACCACGTCGATCCTGGCCGGGTCGGCGTGATGGATCGAAATCAACTGCTTGGCTTCGTCATCGGTGTTGACGATCAGCCGGTCCGCCTCGTCGACGACCTGTTGCTCCCCGACCGTGCGCAGCGGCGGCTCGGGCGCATCGCCGTCGGCCAGTGCGGCATTCTTCACCGCGGCGAGCGTGTGCGCGGTGTGCACCAACGGCACTGCCCAGCGGTCGCGGGCGAGCCAGCCGACCTGTCCGGACAGCCAATAGTGCGAGTGCACGATGTCGTAGTAGCCCGGTTCGTGCGACGCCTCGGCGCGCAGCACACCGGCCGCGAACGCACACAGCTGGGTCGGCAGGTCGTATTTGTCCAGACCCTCGAACGGCCCCGCCACCACGTTGCGCACCAGCACGCCGGGGGCCACCCGAGTGACCGCAGGATCGGCGGACGCGGTGGCCCGGGTGAAGATCTCCACGTCGATGCCCCGCCGGGCCAGGTGCAACGCGGTTTGCAGCACATAGACGTTCATGCCGCCGGCGTCGCCGGTGCCGGGCTGGGCCAGTGGCGAGGTGTGCACCGCCAACACCGCAACGCGGCGCGGTTCGTTCAGCCGGAAGACGTCATCGTGCCGCACACTGTCATCTTTACAGGACGGTCCGTCGACCGGCCCAAGCGCGCAGGACACGCGGCCGCGTCAGGCGGACGACTCGTCCGGCGCGACATCGCGCAGGCCGGCGCCGAGCACCCCGGCGCGCCGCATGGCACCCAGCGGGTCGGCATACAAGCCGCCCAGCGACACCGCCCCGGCGCCGGCCTCCTGCACCCGGTTGCCGAAGGCGGTGACGCGGATGTCGCGCGGCGCCAGCACCGAACGCGCGGCGAACGCCGCCTCGACGTGCTCTATCGCTTCGGGGTACTCGGTGAAAGCCTGGCCGCCGACCACCAGTTCGTCGGGGTTGAGCACGTCGCGCAGCAATGCCACCGCCTCGCCCAGCACCCGGCCCCGCTCCGCCAGCAAGTCTTTGGCCTGCTGGTTGCCGGCTCGAGCCACCCGCACCAGGTCGGTGATGCCGGTCGCGGACCCGGTGCTGCGACCCGCGGGGGCAAACGGCAGCAGGCTGGGAATGATCTTGCGCCGGCGGGCCGCGGCCAGCACGGCTTCGTCGCTGACCGTGGATTCCAGCTGTCCGGTGCCACCGAGCAACTCCGAGCGGACGGGCAGGCCCGCGATGGTGCCGGGGCCGCTGGCCGGGCAGTGCACCCGCCCGCCGATCACCAGCGCATAGCCCACGGTCTCGCGGGCGTAGACGTACAGACTCGTGGGTGAACTGGGCACGAATCGCCGCATGCCCAGCAGCAGCTCGGCGCCGGCCATGGCGTCGACGTGGGAGGCCACCGACACCGGCAATCCCAGCGCGTCGGCGAGCACGGGCCCGACCGGCGCCTGCCGCCAGCCCAGCCGCGGGTGGTCGACCACGCCGGTGGCGCCGTCGACGGTGCCACCGATCGCGACCCCCACCC
This sequence comes from uncultured Actinomycetota bacterium, assembly GCA_963800315.1. Classification (GTDB taxonomy): domain Bacteria; phylum Actinomycetota; class Actinomycetes; order Mycobacteriales; family Mycobacteriaceae; genus Mycobacterium. Next base: position 279,276 of record CAWDAS010000009.1, on the reverse strand, counting down.
ACAGCGGGCGGCGCCGGTGCCAGCGCCTCAGATACCGGCCGGCGCTATCGGCCAGCGATTCCAGCGCGGGCCCGGCGGGATTGCGCGGCGTCGGGGTCTCGACCGTGTCCAGCGTGCGGCCCAACACGTCGGTGGCGACGATGCTGGTCGTCCGGGCACCGATATGGATGCCCAGCGTGACGAACGGCTCGCGGTTGAGCTCCACCGGCACCCGCGGGCGGCCGATCGCCCCGGCGACCGCCAGATCGGCGCGTTCCCGCAGCAGCCCGGCCTCGAGCAGCGCGATGACCTGGCGGTTGACCGTCGCGATGCTCAGTGAGGTCACCCCGGCGATGACGTCGCGGCCGACGGGGCCGCGCAGGCGAACGGCACGGAAGACCGAGGCCGCCGCCGAGTCGGCGATATGCAACGCCGGTGGCATGATCCGACGGTGTAACCGCCGGTGCCCGGTCGGGTTCGGCGAATGATGAGTGTGGGAGAGGGTATTCGTGCGCACGAGCGTCCTTTGTCCGAGTTTTACTGGCCGGTCCTTGGCCACGCCTGAAGGTCAGGGGCGGCAAAGTGCGCGGCAACAACACGCACCCGCCGCGAAAAGACACGCGGTGGTCGTGCTGGACATGGCGCCGAGGTACACACGGTAAAATTTAGCACACTCACTAAACTTGTTTCTATGACTGAAACTACCAGGAATAAACGCGTCGCGGTGATCACCGGTGCCAGCTCGGGCATCGGTGAGGCCACCGCGCGCACCCTCGCGGAACAGGGATTCCACGTGGTGGCGGTGGCGCGCCGGGCGGAGCTGATCCACGCCCTGGCCGGGGAGATCGGCGGAACCGCCATTGTGGCCGATGTCACAGACGACGCGGCGGTCGAAGCGCTGGCGGCGCAAGTGGGCCGGGTGGACGTGTTGGTCAACAACGCCGGCGGCGCCCGCGGGCTGGAACCGGTCGCCGACGCCGACTTCGACCACTGGCGCTGGATGTGGGAGACCAACGTCATGGGCACGCTGCGGGTCACCCGCGCGCTGCTGCCCAAACTGATCGACTCCGGCGACGGCCTGATCGTCACAATCACTTCCGTTGCGGCGCTTGAAGTTTACGACGGGGGCGCCGGATACACGGCGGCCAAGCACGCCCAGGGGGCGCTGCACCGCACGCTGCGCGGCGAGCTGCTGGGTAAGCCGGTGCGGCTCACCGAGATCGCCCCGGGCGCAGTGGAGACGGAATTCTCGCTGGTCCGCTTCGACGGCGACCGGCAGCGCGCGGACGCCGTCTACGGCGGCCTTACCCCGTTGGTGGCGGCCGACGTGGCCGAGGTGGTCGGATTCGTGGCCTCTCGGCCGTCCCACGTCGACCTGGATCTCATCGTCCTCAAGCCGCGCGACCAGGCCTCGGCCACCCGGTTTAACCGCCGGGGCTAGACGGCTCGGTGCTGGTCGGGGTCGTCGTGGTGGTCGGCGTGCCCGACAGGGTGGGCGCATCCGACGGCGTGACCGGTGCGGTGACCGGGATCTGCGTCGACGGTGGACGCGAGGTCGCCGGCGGCAGCGCCGACATCGCCACCCAGGTATCCCAGTCCACGGCCCAGTCCCAGATGTCGCCGTCGGAGTAGGACAGCTGGATCGAGCTTCCGGTGACCTCGACGGGGTCACCGTAAATCGCCGAGTGGTAGTACTCCTGGGCGTCGCCCGTCGACAGATTGATGCAGCCGTTGGTGACGTTGGTGTTGCCCTGGGCGCCGGCGCTGGCCGGGTTGGCGTGGATGAACTCGCCGTTGTTGGAGATCCGCACCGCCCAGCGCTCGTGGGCATTGGTGTAGCCGGCGGCCGGGTTGGACATGTAGAAGTCGGCGTACTTTTCGGTGACCACGTGAATGCCGTTACGGGTGACGTTGCGCGCCTTGTCGGCCTCGCCGTAGCTGCACGGGAAATCCATGATGACGCCTTCGTCCCTGACCACCTGGATGCGGTGCGACGAAACCGCGGCCTTCACCACCTGCCGGCGACCGATCTGGATGTTCAGCGAGATGTCCTCGGCGCCGTACATGTCGTCGCCGAACGGCAGCCCGTAGAGCTTGGCGTCGACATTGACGGTGGTGCCGGCGGGGTAGTACTCGCGGGTGCGGTAGTGCACGCGGGCGCCCTGCGCCTCGTCGGGCAGCCAGGCCCAGCTGCCCTCGACCGGTGGATTGGTGGTGACGGTGAGCGCCTTTTCGACGGCGGCCTTGTCGCTGATCGGCGCGTCGAACTGGATGATGATCGGCGCCGCGACGCCGACGGTCTGGCCGTCGGCCAACTGGAATGCCCCACCGATCTTCTTGCTGGGCGCCACGGTGGTGAATTTGCCCGCGACCGGGATCGCCTTGCCGTCGTGCCCGACGGCCGAGCCGCTCCAGGTGTAGGTCGCGCCGTAACCCAGTGGCTCGGTGGTCGTGTAGACGGTGCGCTCCCGGTTGAACCTGCCCGCAACGGCCTTGCCGGACGAGTTCGTCAGCGCGACGCGCTGGAACCAGCCGTCGGTGACCTGGACGCTGATCGGCGCGATCGGCACCACGTTGTCGGCCGCTGGGGTGTTCAGGGCGGGCTGAAACTTCAGACGCGGCGCCGGCGGCTCCTGTTTCTGGGCTTGTTTGGTCACCGTGCCGGAGCAGGCGGCCAGCAGGCTGGGAGACAAGACGCCGAGCCCGAGGGTCGCTAAGGCCACGCGCCGTTTGATCGGCTGCGGGACGCTGGGCGTGCTCACGAGAGACAAAGATACCGGCGAAAATCAGTCGCGCCCGCCGCGACAATTCGAGGTCGGGGGCCAATCGCCGAAATTGAAGCTACAGCCTGCACCCGAGCAGCACCGGTTCGGGTTCCAGTGTGATACCAAACACGTCACGGACTCCGTCGCGGATGACGCGGGCCAGGGCAATCACGTCCTCGGCGGTGGCGCCGCCGCGGTTGGTCAGCGCCAGCGCGTGCTTGGTGGACAGGCGGCACCGCGCCTCGCTGTCCGGATAGCCCTTGCCGAAGCCGGCCCGTTCCACCAGCCAGCCGGCCGCCAATTTGACCCCGTCCGGCGCCGGGTAGTGCGGCACCGGCTCCGCGGCAGCTCCGGCTAACCGCTCGTAGACGTCGGGGGCGACCACCGGGTTGGTGAAAAACGAACCCACGCTCCAGGTGTCGTGGTCGGCCGCATCGAGCACCATCCCCTTGCGGGTTCGCAGGCTCAGCACCGCGTCGCGGACCGCGCGGGGATCGGCGCGCTCGCCGCTGCTCACCCGTAGCGCAGCCGCCAGTTCGCCATAGCGCAACGGTGCGCTGCGGCCCGAGGCGTCCAGCGCGAATTCCACTTCCAGTACCACCGAAGGGATTTCGGGTCCGCCCTGGCCCGCCCGCTTGAACACGCTGGTGCGGTACCCGAAGCGCAGTTCGCTGCGCGGCACCCAGCACACCTCGCCGCTGCTGGCGTCGAGCAGCCGGACCCGGGTGATGGTGTCGGAAACCTCCGCACCGTAGGCGCCGACGTTTTGCACCGGGGTGGCCCCGGCCGAGCCCGGGATACCGGACAGGCATTCCAGGCCGCCCAGGCCGCTCTCGATGCTCCGTAGGACCACGTCGTCCCACACCGCGCCCGCCTCCGCGCGCACCAGGTTGCCGTCGACCCAGATGCCGCTGGTGGCCAACTGCACGGCGGTCAGGTCGGTCAGGCCGTCGGCGATCACCAGGTTGGAACCGCCGGCGAACAGCAGAACCGGGCGCCGGTCCCCCTGGCGGCGTTCGGCGTCCAGCTGCCGCACGACGGCGATCACCTGTTCGGTGCTGGCGCAAGTGATTACGCGACGCGCGATCGGCCCGACCCGCAACGTGGTCAGCGGCGCCAGCGGCACCGCCTCGGCGACCTGCGCACCGGCGAAGATCGAGCCGGTGCCGCTCCGTTTCATGGCCCGTAACGGTAGCCTCACCTGCTATGCCGCGTTCATTCGACTTGTCGGCCGACTACGACGGCAGCGTTGCCGAAGTCCATCGGGCGTTCACCGATGTGAGGTACTGGCAGGCCAGGCTGGCCGGGTCGGGCGTCGACGTCGCCAGGCTGGAGTCGATGCGGGTAGGCGGCAGGTCCGGCGACGACGACACCGTCGAGGTCGTCACGTTGCAGGTGATAAGCAGCGACAACCTGCCGGGGATGGTCACGCAGTTGCACAACGGCGATCTGTGTATCCGGCGCGAGGAGACCTGGGGGCCGGTCACCGGCGGTGCCGCCGAGGGTTCCGTCGCGGGCTCGATCGTGAACGCCCCGGTGAACCTGTCCGGCACCGCCATGCTGTCGCCGATCGCCGGGACGGGCGGCGCCCGGCTGACGTTCCAGGCCACCGTGCACGTGCGGGTCCCGATCATCGGCGGCAAGTTGGAGAACATCATCGGGACCCGGCTGGCCGAGCTGGTGGCGGCGGAACAGCGCTTCACCACCGAGTGGATCGCCGACCGGGCCTGAGCCGAGCCTAAGCTGGCGCCATGCGAATCGCGTTGGCGCAGATCCTCAGTGGCACCGACCCGGCGGCAAATCTGGAGCTGGTGCGCGACTACAGCCGCCAGGCGGCCGACGCGGGCGCGCGGCTGGTGGTGTTCCCCGAGGCGACGATGTGCCGGTTCGGTGTACCGCTGGCCCCCATCGCCGAACCGGTCGACGGCCCCTGGGCGGACGGTGTGCGCCGGATCGCAACCGACTCCGGGATCACCGTGATCGCCGGCATGTTCACCCCATCCGGCGATGGGCGGGTGAAAAACACGCTGATCGCGGCCGGCCCGGGCGTGCCCAACCGGCCGGACGCCCACTACGACAAGATCCACCTCTATGACGCGTTCGGCTTCACCGAGTCGCGGACCGTCGCGGCGGGTAACGAGCCGGTGGTGATCACGATCGACGGCGTTCGGGTGGGGCTGACCGTTTGCTACGACATTCGGTTTCCGGCGCTCTACACCGAGCTGGCGCGCCGCGGCGCCCAGCTGATCGTCGTCGGTGCGTCGTGGGGGGCGGGCCCCGGCAAACTCGAGCAGTGGACGTTGCTGGCCAGAGCCCGCGCGCTCGACTCCATGAGTTTCGTCGCGGCGGCCGGTCAGGCCGACCCGGGCGACGCGCTGAGTGGATCGGGTGCGCCCACCGGGGTGGGAGGCAGCCTGGTGGCCTCGCCATTGGGGGAGGTCGTGGCCTCGGCGGGCGGCCAGCCGCAGCTGCTGGTAGCCGACATCGACGTCGACAAGGTGGCGCGGGCCCGCGACAGCATCGCGGTGTTGCGTAACCGCTCAGACTTCGCTCAGCTCGATACGGCAGAATCGGTTGGGTGACGAACCCACAAGGACCGCCGAATCAAGACCCGTCGACGTGGGCCCGTCCCGGCAACCCGGGCGGTTTCGGCCAGCCCCCCACCGAGCGGATGAGCACCGGCGGCCCGAACCAACCGCCGCCGGTCGCACCCGGTCCGCGGCCCGGTCAGACCGAGCAGCTGGGCGCGGCGCAGCCGAACATGCAGCAACCCAGCTCCCCTCCTCCGCCTATGCCGCCGGCGGCGCCGACGGAAAAGCTGGCCGCGCCCGACGACGAGCCGTCCCCGGTGAAGAAAAAACGACGCTTTCGCGACCCGCTATCCATCCTGCTGATCTGCATCATCGTTTTTTCGCTGGTGATCGCCGGGCTGATCGGGGCCGAGCTGTACGCGCGGCATGTCGCGGACAGCAAGGTCGCCGAGGCGGTGGCCTGTGAGGTCAAGGATCAGGCCACCGCGTCGTTCGGGGTCGCACCGCTGATGCTGTGGCAGCTGGCCACCAAGCATTACACCAATATCTCGGTGTCCACGGCCGGCAACCAGATCCGCGATGCCAAGGGCATGAAGATCGCCATCGATATCAAGGATGTCCGTCTCAACCGCACCGCCGACTCCAAGGGCACCATCGGATCCCTCGACGCGACCATCACCTGGACAGCGGACGGCATCAAGCAGTCGGTGCAGAACGCGATTCCCGTGCTGGGCCCCTTCGTCACCAACTCGGTGACCACTCATCCCAAGGACGGCACCATCGAACTCAAGGGCATGCTGGACAACCTGATGACCAAGCCGGTGGTGTCCGGCAAGGGCCTGAATCTGCAGATCATCAGCTTCAACGCGCTCGGCTTCACGATGCCGAAAGAGTCCGTGCAGTCGACGCTGGACAACTTCACCGCCAACCTGACCAAGAACTACCCGTTGGGTATCCACGCGGACAGCGTGCAGGTCACCGACACCGGGGTGGTGAGCCATTTTTCGACCCAGAACGCAACCATCCCCACCGGTGGCGGCGGCCAGGACCCCTGCTTCGCCAACCTCTGACGCTCGGGCGCTAACCAAGCCCGTCGAGCACCGCCCGGGTGCCCGACAGGCCCAGCCTGGTGGCACCGGCATCCAGCATCGCGATGGCATCGGCGGCGGTGCGGATGCCGCCGCTGGCCTTGACCCCCAGCCGCCCGCCCACGGTCCGGCTCATCACCGCGACGGCGGGCAGCGACGCGCCGCCCGCCGGATGAAACCCGGTCGAGGTCTTGACGAAGTCGGCGCCGGCGTCCTCGGCGGCGCGGCACACCTGCACCAGCACCCGATCATCGGTGTGCGCCAACAGCGCCGCCGACTCCACGATCACCTTGAGCACGGCCCCGGTAACGGCGGCGCGCACGGCCTGGATATCGGAGCGCACGGCATCGATGTCGCCGGCCAGGGCGGCGCCGATATCGATGACCATGTCGATCTCGCCGGCACCGGATGCCTCCGCCTCGGCGGCCTCGTGCGCCTTGACCGCCGACACATGCTTACCGGACGGAAAACCCGCCACGCTGGCCACTCGTACACCGCCGGTTCGTACCGCGACCGGCACCATCGACGGTGAGACGCAGACCGCGTAGACGCCCAGTTCCGCGGCTTCGGCGACCAGGGCGGCGACGTCGGCGGGGGTGGCCTCGGGCTTGAGCAGGGTGTGGTCGACCAGCGCCGCCACCTGCGCCCGGGTAGGTTGGCCCACCACTAGAACGCTTCTGCCGAACCACCCGGATTGCACCCGGCGGCGACCATTTCGGCGTCGTCCACGACCGGCCGCCACGGCTCCAGGTTCCAGCTGGCCTTGCCGGGCTGGGCCAGTTCGGCGAACTGCCAGTGACAGATGAATTGCGCGCGCATCCCGGCGGTGTCGGATTCCGGCGACAACGCGCGCACTTCGGCCCAGGCTTCGTCGGCGAAGGCAGCTGTTCCGGTCTGTCGGGGGGCCGCACGCCCAGCCGCCGTCGGGAAGACCCGCAGGCTGCGCAGGCCTTGCCACTGCGTCCATTCGGTGTGCCCGATGAAGGGGGGCGACGGGCTGACCGGGCCGGTGGCGCCGGTGCCGGGATCGGCGAAAGCGGGCACCGCCGCCGCCACCGGGCCCCAGAGGGCGACCAGCACCGTCAGCAGGGCCTTCATCCCGCTAGCGCGACTTACCTTGAATTTCCAGAAGTTTGGGCCGCACGTCGACCAGATACACGCCGGCCGCGCAGGCGGCGATCGCCATGCCCATTACGCCAAGCCACAAGTTCAGAAGGGTCGCTACGCCCAGGATGACCAACCACACCGGCTTGGTCAGCTTGTCGGCGGCGGTATAGGCGTCGGACCGTTGCAGCGCCGCATGAACGAATGCGTACACCGCTGTCACCAGAACGGCGAGCTTTAAGACCCACATGACGAGATTCACGGCTTGGAACACGTCTTAAGCGTAGGCCATCATCGCAACCGTCGACTCAGAGTCGCCCTGCGGGCGACTCTGAGTCGACGGTTTTGCTCGGGATCCTATTTTTGGGTGACCTTCTTAGCCGCAGCCTTCTTGGCCGGAGCCTTCTTCGCCGCAGCCTTCTTGGCCGGAGCCTTCTTCGCGGGCGCCTTCTTGGCCGGAGCCTTCTTGGGCAGATCGATGCCGACCAGCTTGGCGGCGCGCTCACCGACCGCGCGGGTCTGCGATGCGACGTTGCCGAGCGCTTCCTGCGTCAGCTCGACGGCCTGGTCCATGTAGCCCTCGGCGCGCGCGGAGGCGTCCTCGAAGGCCGGCTGGCTGCGCAGCCGCTGCAACGCCGCCTCGCCCCGCTCGACGAGCTCGTTGTACCGGCCGGTCGCGGCCTCCAGGTAGCCCTCGGCGGCCCGGCGCAGCTCGTCGCTGGTGAACCGCTCACGCAGTTCGGTGAACTGGTCGGGCAGGTCCTCCTGCAGCTTGGTCAGGCGAGCGCGGCTCTCCTCGACCCGGCTGCGGGTGTCGGCGCGGGTCTCCCCGGCACGATCACGAAGGTTGGTGATCAGATCGTTGACAGTGGCCAGGGCCAGGTCGGCCGCGCCCAGGGCCGCGAGCAACGGAGCTCGCAAGTCTTCGATATTTGTGGTTTCCGCCATGGTGTTTCCTTTCATGGTGTTCTCGTTATCAGCCCTACTACGTGTGTGGTCTGGAAGCTAGGGCCGAGGGTCTCCTGTTGAACTGCTAGACGTCAAATCCGGTTATTGGGTAACCCCGCCGGCCGGTTGTCTATACATCACCGTCCGCCTAGCGGCGTGGGCTGGCGATTCAGCCCGCCGAATTCGCGGGCGATGCCGGCCGGACGGGAAATTCACTCGTCGCTGTCGGATTCGGTCGAACCCTCCTCGTTAATGGATTCGTTTTGTTGAGTAAACGATGCGTAGATGTCGAGCAGGACCTGCTTCTGGCGCTCGGTGATCGCGGTATCGGTGATGATGGCGTCACGCACCTGACTCTTGTCGCTGGGCTCGAGAATCCCGGCCCGCACATAGAGAACCTCGGCGGAAACTCGCAGCGCCTTCGCGATCTGGTTCAACACATCGGCGGACGGCTTACGCAATCCGCGTTCCACCTGACTCAGGTACGGATTGCTGACGCCGGACTTTTCGGCCAGTTGCCGCACGGAGACCTGCGCAAGCTCGCGCTGGCTCCGGATGAAACTGCCGATGTCAGAGGCCATGTCGGAGGCAGCGCTGGACACCTTGGTGGAGAGCTTCTCCTCCGATGTCATTGCATACTCCCGGGTCCGATGGCTGGCCTTGACTGGCACCAGCGTACGGACCAGCGCTTGCTATTGCAAGCAGTTGTTAGCATTCCTAGAAAAACAGCTGCGCTATCGCGTAGATCGCCAGTCCGGCCAGCGACCCCACGACCGTGCCGTTGATCCGGATAAATTGCAGGTCCCGGCCCACGTGCAGCTCGATCCGCCGACTCGCTTCCTCGGCATCCCAGCGTTCGATCGTCTCGGTGATGATCGCGGTGATTTCCACCCCGTACTGGGAAACCAGGTGCTGGGCGGCCCGCACGATCCAGTTGTCCACCTTGTCACGCAGGTCGGCGTCGTCACGCAGGGATTCCCCGATGCGGACCACCGCGTCGCCGATGCGGGTCCGCAACGTGCTGGAGGGGTCATCCACCCCCTCGAGCACCAGCCGTTTCAGCGTCTTCCACGCCGTGGCAGCCGCGTTGGCGATCTCGTCACGCGCCATCAGCTGCTCCTTGACGGCGTCGGCGCGCGCGATGGTGGCCGGGTCGTGCTGCAGATCGTCGGCGAATTCGAACAGGAAGCGGGTCGCCGAACGGCGCAATTCGTGATCGGGGTTGCGGCGCACCTTGTCGGTGAAGTCCATCAACTCGCGATGGATGCGGTCCCCCACCAGGTGGTCGATGAAGCGCGGCGACCAGCTTGGCGAGTCACGCTCGACCACCCGCTGGATGACCTCACCGGCGTTCAGCGACCATTGAAACGCCCGGTCGGCCAGCAACTGGATCAGGGCCTCCTGCCGATTCTCGGCCAGCAGGGTCGCCAGCACCCGGCCCACCGGCGGGCCCCACTGCGGTTCGGCGATGCGGCGCACGATCATCCGATCGATGACCTGCTGGACGTCGTCGTCGCGCAGCAGCTCCACCAGCACGCGCAGCACCGTCGCCGTCTCGCTGGCCACCCGCTCGGCATGCGCCGGCTCCGACAGCCACTTACCGAGCCTGCCGGGCACCTGCGCATCCCGCAGCTTGATTTCGACGATGGGCGGTGACAGGAAGTTCTCCCGCACGAACGTTCCCAAGCCCTCGCCGAGTTGGTCTTTTTTGCGCTTGATGATCGCGGTGTGCGGGATGGGGATGCCCAGCGGATGCCGGAACAGCGCGGTCACGGCGAACCAGTCCGCCAACGCGCCCACCATGCCGGCCTCCGCGGCCGCACCGACATAGCCGACCCAGGCGCCCACGCTGGCGTGCGCCTGGGCCCACCGACAGGCGAGGAACACCCCGGTGGCGCCGACCAAAAAGCTCAGTGCCACGATCTTCATCCGGCGCAGCCCCACCCGCCGCTCGGCGTCGGCCTGCGGATCGGCACCGGCGAACGATTCCGCAAGGGAGGTGTGGGCCGGCCGGATCCCGGCCGACGGTGTCATCGAATTCGGCCGCGCCACCGGCAAGCCCGGCGCTTCGCCTCTCGGTGAGGCTCTGTGTACCACCACTCCATCATCTATCGCCGGACCAAATGGTGTGACGAACCTGTTCCGCCGGGGGTCATCCACGCGCCGCACAGGCGCCAAATAAGCCCCCTAAGCCGTAGTATCAAGGGCGTCTAGGGAATGGGAAATCGGCGAACAGTGGCAGAGCAGATATCGGCTGTGACCATCAAGACGGATGGCCGCAAGCGGCGCTGGCACCAACACAAGGTGGAGCGCCGCAACGAGCTGGTGGATGGCACGATCGACGCGATCCGCCGGCACGGCCGCTTCTTGAGCATGGACGATATAGCCGCGGAGATCGGTGTCTCCAAGACGGTGCTGTATCGCTACTTCGTCGACAAGAACGACCTGACAACCGCCGTGATGATGCGGTTCGCCCAGACCACCTTGATCCCGAACATGGCCGCGGCGCTGTCATCCAATCTGGACGGCTTCGATTTGGCCCGCGAAATCATTCGGGTCTACGTCGACACAGTCGCCGACGAACCCGAGCCGTATCGGTTCGTGATGGCCAACAGCTCGGCCAGCAAGAGCAAGGTGATCGCCGACTCCGAGCGGATCATCGCCCGCATGCTCGCGGTGATGATGCGCCGCCGCATGCAACAGGCCGGGATAGACACCGGCGGCGTGGAGCCATGGGCTTACCTCATCGTCGGCGGGGTGCAGCTGGCCACCCACTCGTGGATGTCGGACCCGCGCATGAGCCGCGACGAGCTGATCGACTACCTGACCATGCTGAGTTGGAACGCGCTGAAAGGTATCGTCGAGGTCGGCGGATCGCTGGAAAAGTTCCGGGGCGAGCCGCATCCTTCGCCGATCGTGCCACCCCGCGAGCGCTGACCCGGGGCGGCCGGCCACCGCTGGTGTGACGCTATCGAGGGCCCGGGAAGGCGACTTGGGTCGTCTGAACGGCTAGCATGCAGGGGATGCAGCGGGGGTAACGAAGGGTGCATCACGTGGGCTCCCGCTCGCACCCGCAGACAGAAAGGCTCAATCTCGGTATGTCCGTGCAGCTCACGCCGCATTTTGGAAACGTCCAAGCCCATTACGATCTGTCGGACGACTTCTTCCGGCTATTCCTGGACCCGACCCAGACCTATAGCTGCGCCTACTTCGAGCGCGACGACATGACGTTGGAAGAGGCGCAGATCGCCAAGGTCGACCTGGCGCTGGGGAAGCTGAACCTCGAGCCGGGGATGACGCTGCTGGACATCGGCTGCGGCTGGGGCGCCACCATGCGAAGGGCCATCGAGAAGTACGACGTCAACGTCGTGGGCCTGACGCTGTCGGAGAATCAGGCCGCGCACGTCCAGAAGATGTTCGACCAGATGGACACCCCCCGCACCCGGCGGGTGCTACTCGAGGGCTGGGAGAAGTTCCACGAGCCCGTCGACCGCATCGTCTCCATCGGCGCTTTCGAGCACTTCGGCCGCCGACGCTGGGGCCGCTTCTTCAAGATGGCCCACGAAGTGCTGCCGGCCGACGGCATCATGCTGCTGCACACCATCACGCGTCCCACCTTCAAAGACGCCCGGGCGCAGGGCAATGCGTTGACCCACGAAATCGTTCACTTCACCCAGTTCATCCTGGCCGAGATCTTCCCCGGCGGCTGGCTGCCGACGATTCCGTCGGTTGAAGAGCACGCGACCGCGGCCGGTTTCAGGCTGGCCCGGATTCAGTCGTTGCAGCTGCACTACGCGAGGACCCTGGAAATGTGGGCCGTCGCGCTCGAGGCCAACAAGGACACGGCCATCGCCGTCCAGTCAGAAGAGGTCTACGACCGCTATATGAAGTACCTCACCGGCTGCGCCAAGCTGTTCCGCCAGGGCTACACCGACGTCAACCAGTTCACGTACGAGAAGTAGCCACCGCCGGGGTTATTTGACGAGGGTGAATTGCCCCACGTTGCTGATGCCTTTGCGGAAGAAGTTTTCGCACCCGGTCAGATAGTGCATATAGCGGTCGTAGACCTCTTCTGACTGGATGGCGACGGCCTTCTCCTTGTTGGCCTCCAAATTGGCCGCCCAAATGTTGAGCGTCCGCTCGTAATGCTCGCGTAGCAATTGCACCTTTTCCAGCGAAAAGCCCGCGGCCTGTGAAACATTACGAATATCTTCCTGGGTCGGCAACTGTCCGCCCGGGAAAATCTCGGTTCCAATGAATCGCGCGAATCGCACGTCGCTCATCGTCAGCTTGATGCCGAGTTCGGGCATCTGTTGCCAGTGATACGTCAAAATTGTGTGCAATAGCATCCGGCCGTCATCGGGAAGGACGTCGTAGGCGCGCTCGAAGAATGCGGGCCAACGGTCCGCTTTGAACGCTTCGAAGGCCCCGATGGTGACAATCCGGTCGACCTTGTCCTCGAACTCCTCCCAGCCCTGCAGCCGCACCTCGATGTTGCGTTGCGTCGGAATTCCGGCCAGTTTCTTCTTGCTGTACTCGAACTGGTTGCGGCTCAGCGTAATTCCGATGACATTGACGTCAAACTTCTCGACCGCCCGCTTGAGCGCTCCACCCCAGCCGCAGCCGATGTCCAGCAGCGTCATTCCCGGCTCGAGGTTCAGCTTTCCCAGTGCCAGGTCGAACTTCGCGTTTTGGGCCTCTTCGAGGGTCATGTCGTCCCGCTCGAAGTAGGCGCAGGTGTAGCCCATCGTCGGGTCTAGAAATAACGCAAAAAACTCGTCGGAAACGTCATAAATGGATTGCGACTCTTCGTAATACGGTCTCAATTTCGCCGTCATTGCTCGTTACATGCCTTTCGCTGTCGACCGCGAGTATGATAGCCGGTTTACGCGACGCTGTCATGCTGTCGCGGCCGATGTCGGCAGCGCGACGTCATCGCCGGCGGGTCAGTAGGTATAAAAGCCCTGGCCTGTTTTTTTGCCCAGCCGGCCAGCCTCAACCATGCGCAGCAACAGGGGCGGCGGTCCGTACTGCGGATCCTTGAATTCCTCGAACATCTTGTCCGCGATCAGCTTCAACGTGTCCAGGCCAACGAGATCGGAGAGCCGCAGCGGACCCATCGGGTGCGACAGCCCGGCAACGACGGCCTTGTCCACATCCTCGACCGTGGCGAAACCGGCCTCGACCATCCGGATCGCCGACAGCAGGTACGGCACCAGTAGGGCGTTCACCACAAAGCCGGACCGGTCCGAGCAGCGCACCACCTGCTTGCCCAGCACCGCACCGGCGAACTCCTCGGTGCGTGCGGCCGCGGCCTCGTCGGTCACCAGCGTGCTGACCAACTCGACCAACGGGAGCACCGGGACCGGGTTGAAGAAGTGCAGGCCCAGCACGCGTTGCGGGCTCTTGGTCGCCGCGGCGATCTTCATGATCGGGATGCTGGAGGTGTTGGACGCCAGCACCGCGCCGGGATCGGTGACGACCCGGTCGAGTTCGGCGAAGATCTCCCGCTTGACGGCCTCGTCTTCGATGATCGCCTCGATGACCAGTTGGCGGTCGGCGAGGTCCTTCAAATCGGTGGTGAAGGTGAGGTTGCTCAACGCACGGTCGCGCTCCCGCTCGGTCACCTTGCCCGCGCTGACGCCGCGTTCCAACGACTTCACGATGCGGTTGCGCCCGGCGGTGATCAGCGCCTCGGCGGTCTCGAACACCGTCACGTCGACCCCGGCACGGACTGCCACCTCGGCGATGCCGGATCCCATCTGGCCGGCCCCGATAACCCCCACCCGCTGAATCGCTGCGTCGCTCACTAATCTCTCTCCGGTTCGCTCCGGTGACCGTATTGTGGTGCACCGCAATAGGCCCCGCCCAGGTTGACTGGGCGGGGCCTATGCTACTTCAGCCTCTGTTCAGCGCACCGAGCGCTCGCCCTCATCCTCAGTGGCTCAGTGACTCAAGCCATCGGTCCACTTCGTCTTTGCGGGCGAGCCCGCTCATCGTCAGTGGAACTGACCCTCCTCGGTGGAGCCGGCCAGGGCGGTGGTCGACGACGACGGGTCCACCGTGGTGGCGATGCGATCGAAGTACCCGGCGCCGACCTCGCGCTGGTGCTTGGTCGCGGTGTAGCCACGCTCCTCGGCGGCGAACTCGCGCTCCTGCAGTTCGACGTAGGCGGTCATCTGGTTGCGGGCGTAGCCGTAGGCCAGATCGAACATCGAGTAGTTCAGCGCGTGGAAGCCGGCCAGCGTGATGAACTGGAACTTGAAGCCCATCGACGCGAGCTCCTTCTGGAACTTCGCAATCGTGGCGTCGTCGAGGTGCTTGCGCCAGTTGAACGACGGCGAGCAGTTGTAGGCCAGCATCTGGTCCGGGAACTCGGCCTTGACGCCCTCGGCGAACTTGGCGGCCAGCTCGAGGTCCGGCGTACCGGTTTCCATCCAGATCAGGTCGGCGTGGGGCGCGTAGGCCTTGGCCCGGGCGATGCAGGGCTCCAGGCCGTTGCGGACCCGATAGAAGCCTTCCCGGGTCCGCTCGCCGGTGATGAACGGCTGGTCGCGCTCGTCGACGTCCGAGGTGATCAGGGTGGCCGCCTCCGCGTCGGTGCGGGCGATCACCACGGTCGGCACGTCGGCGACGTCGGCGGCCAGGCGAGCCGACGTCAGCGTGCGGATGTGCTGCTGGGTCGGGATGAGCACCTTGCCACCGAGGTGACCGCACTTCTTCTCCGACGCCAGCTGGTCCTCCCAGTGCGACCCCGCGACGCCCGCCGCGATCATGGCCTTCTGCAGCTCGTAGACGTTCAGCGCGCCGCCGAAGCCGGCCTCGCCGTCCGCGACGATCGGAACCAGCCAGTTCTCCACGGAGGTGTCTCCCTCGACCTTGGCGATCTCGTCGGCGCGCAGCAGGGCGTTGTTGATGCGGCGCACCACCTGCGGCACCGAGTTGGCCGGGTACAGGCTCTGGTCGGGGTAGGTGTGCCCGGACAGGTTGGCGTCACCGGCGACCTGCCAACCCGACAGGTAGATGGCCTTCAGGCCGGCGCGCACCTGCTGGACGGCCATGTTGCCGGTCAACGCACCAAGCGCGTTGATCCACTCCAGGTCGTGGAGCTGTTCCCACAGGACCTCCGCGCCACGACGGGCCAGGGTGTACTCCTCGACGACGCTCCCTTGCAGGGCCACGACGTCCGCGGCGGTGTAGGTACGGCTGACGTCCTTCCAACGCGGGTTCGTGTCCCAGTCGTGCTGGATCTGTTCCGCGCTCTTGGGGGTGCCAACGACAGACATTGGGCTTGCTCCTTAACGATCTTCGCTGTTGGGTTGCTGAAGGTCTCAGCGGCGGTAGCTGGAGGCTCAACTTCACTGGTGTGCTAACTCGACGATGGCACAGCTTGTTGACCAGGGTCCACCCATTTCAATTGCCAATTTCAGCAACGGGTTCGAACGAATTTGCAAACCTTGCAAAGTTGCTGCGCAACTTAACCGTTACAGAAGCTACCTGACGGTAACCATAAAGCCGCAGGTCACGCGGGTAATTGACGGTGCAGTCGAAGCCGGCCGGTTTCGGCTAGCGAGCGAAGATCGCGGCGACGGCTTTCGCCTCGTCGCCAACGGCGTATGTGAGCGTTGTAACAGGACGATCGGCCAGGTCCGGCCCGAATCGGTCGGTCGAACCTGCCGGGTGCACGTGCGAAATGATCTCCAGCTTGTCGCCCAGCGCAACCGGCGCCTCGTGCTCGATCGTGATGCGCAGCCGAGGATGCATCACTTCGGGATGCGAGGCCAGGTAGTCCTCGATCACGCTCCAATACACCGAGTTGTTCATGTGGTCGAACAGGTCGATGTCGGTGACCCGGACGGGAAACTCGTGGATCTCGGCCGCGTCGTCACGGCTGCCCGGCTTCAGGTAGCTCTTCCAGCGCAGCCGGTCGACCGAGGTGGTCTTGTGCAGACCCGCCAGAAAGTCGTCAGAGATGCGCGCGGGCATCTGCGTTTCCCGGTTGATGTTGATCCAGAACGCCTCGGATTCGATCAGACCGCCCTTGCGCCCGTCGACGCGCACCCGCATCTCGCACCACCGGTTCGAGGTGCCCGAACACCATCTGCGCAGGCGCAGCATGTCGCCGAACTCGATCGGTCTTACCAGGTCAACCATGGTGCGGCGGACGATCCACAGCGGGTGGGTCTCCTCGAAGCCCATCTCGCGCAGCTGGTCCTGGCCGATGTCCTGGATGTGCCGCGCGGCAGCATCGAGCCGCAGCCGGCCCGTACGGTCGATATCGCCAACGCGCAACGGCCATTCGCGACCGAAAACATCGGGATGGCCATCGGGCACCGGCATCAGTTGTTTGTCCAGGCTCACGGCTACGCTCCCCGCTTCCTCGTCGGACCCCAGATTAACCGCGGAGCCCCGCTGCGAATCATGCCAACGCCGGGCGCCAAAAACCAACCGCGCCGCGAGCCACCCGATGCCAACTCTGCGAACTGTATCTTCGCATAGCCCGGTACGCTCGGTGGGTGTCCAAAACCTTCGTCGGGTCACGCGTTCGCCAGCTGCGCAACGAGCGCGGGTTTTCCCAGGCCGCGCTGGCCCAGATGCTGGAGATTTCGCCGAGTTACCTCAACCAGATCGAGCACGACGTGCGCCCGCTGACGGTGGCCGTGCTGCTGCGGATCACCGAGGTGTTCGGGGTGGACGCGACCTTCTTCGCCTCCCAGGACGACACCCGGCTGGTCGCCGAGCTGCGCGAGGTGACGATGGATCGCGATCTGGACATCACCGTCGACCCGACCGAAGTCGCGGAGATGGTCAGCGCCCATCCCGGCCTGGCCCGCGCGGTGGTCAACCTGCACCGCCGCTACCGGATCACGACCGCGCAGCTGGCCGCGGCCACCGAGGAGCGGTTCTCCGACGGCAGTGGCACCGGCTCGATCACCATGCCGCACGAAGAAGTCCGCGACTACTTCTACCAGCGGCAGAACTATCTGCACGAGCTGGACACCGCCGCCGAGGACCTCACCATCAAGATGCGGCTGCACCACGGCGACCTGGCCCGGGAGCTGAACCGCCGGCTCACCGAGGTGCACGGGGTGCACATCAACCGGCGGATCGACCTCGGCGACACTGTGCTGCACCGCTTCGACCCCCACACCAAAACGCTGGAGATCAGCAATCACCTGTCCCTGGGCCAACAGGTGTTCAAGATGGCCGCCGAGTTGGCCTACCTCGAGTTCGGCGACCTGATCGACAGCCTGGTCACCGACGGCAAGTTCACCAGCGACGAGTCGCACACGCTGGCCCGGCTGGGGCTGGCGAATTACTTCGCCGCGGCCGCGGTGCTGCCGTATCGCCAGTTCCACGACGTCGCGGAGAACTTCCGCTACGACGTCGAACGGTTGTCATCCTTCTACTCGGTGAGCTACGAGACCATCGCGCACCGGCTCTCCACCCTGCAAAGGCCCTCGATGCGTGGCGTGCCGTTCTCCTTCATCCGGGTGGACCGCGCCGGCAACATGTCAAAGCGCCAGTCCGCCACGGGTTTTCACTTCTCTTCCAGTGGCGGCACCTGCCCGTTGTGGAACGTCTACGAAACGTTCGCCAACCCGGGCAAGATCCTGGTGCAGATCGCCCAGATGCCGGACGGCCGCAACTACATGTGGGTGGCGCGCACCGTGGAACGGCGCGCCGCGCGGTATGGTCAGCCCGGTAAAACCTTCGCGATCGGGCTGGGCTGCGAGCTTCGCCACGCGCATCGGCTCGTCTACTCGGAAGGACTCGACTTGTCGGGTGATATCGCCACACCCATCGGTGCGGGCTGCCGTGTCTGCGAACGCGACAACTGCCCGCAGCGGGCGTTCCCGGCCCTGGGGCGCGCGCTCGATCTGGACGAACACCGCAGCACCGTGTCCCCCTACCTGGTGAAGCAACCGTGAGCGGGGCTCAGAACGGCCAGGCCGGCGTCGGTCGCATCCCGTCGGGCAGGCTGCGCCAGCTGGGGCCGATCAACTGGGTGCTCGCGAAGCTGGCGGCCCGCACCACGCGGTCGCCCGAGATGCATCTGTTCACGACGCTCGGCCAGCGCCAAGGACTGTTTTGGGCGTGGTCCGTTTACGGCGGCCGGCTCCTGCGGGGCCGGCTGCCGCGCGTCGACACCGAATTGGTGATCCTGCGCGTCGCGCATTTGCGGTCCTGCGAATACGAGCTACAGCACCATCGCCGGATGGCCCGCGAGGCGGGCCTGGACGCCAGCATGCAGGCCACCATCTTCGCGTGGCCGAACGCGCCGGAAAGCGACGGGCCCCGGAAAATACTGAGCGCCCGTCAACAGTCGCTGCTGAACGCGACGGATGAGTTGATCAAGGACCGGTCGGTCAGCGACGGCACCTGGCAGCAGCTGGCGATGCATCTGGATCGCCGGCTGCTCATCGAATTCTGCTTACTCGCAACGCAATACGACGGGCTGGCGGCGACGATCACCGCCCTCGAGATCCCGTTGGACAACCCGACCGCTTAGAAGTAGACGTCGGCCAGCACGGCCAGCGTCAGCACCACGGGCAGGATCGGTAGGGCGAAACCGAACGACGCCCACAGAAATTTTTGGCGCCGGCGAGCCAGCATGCCCCACAGCGCGGCGCACACCGCCAGCACCACCGACACGACCAGCACCACCGGGCCCCATCGACCCGCCGCCGCGTTGTCGTCGACGATCGAAACTGCGGCCAACCACAGGACATAACCGGTGGCCAGACCACCGACGGCGCCCAGGATGGTCTGGGGGGTGACGGCGCTGCGCATCGGTGCTCAGAAATTGATCATGTGGCCGGCCAAGCCGTGGAAGCACTCCTGCAGCGCCTCGGACATGGTCGGATGGGTGTGCACGTTGCGGGCCAGCTCGGTGGCGGTCAGGTCCCATTTCTGCGCCAGTGTCAGCTCGGGCAGCAGCTCGGACACGTCATGGCCGATCAGGTGGCCACCCAACAGCTCTAGATGCTTGGCGTCGGCGACCAGCTTGACGAAACCGCTGGGGTCCCCCAGGCCGTGGGCTTTGCCGTTGGCGGTGAACGGGAACTTGACGACCTTGACGTCATAACCCTCGTCGCGAGCCTGCTCCTCGGTCAGCCCGAAGCTGGCGACCTGGGGCTGGCAGAACGTCGCGCGCGGCAGCATGCGGTAGTCGCCCAGCGCCAAAGTTTCCGCACCGGCGATGGTTTCGGCCGCCACCACGCCCATGGCCTCGGCGACGTGAGCCAGCATCAGCAGCCCGGTGACGTCGCCGATGGCGTAGATGTGGGGCACGCTGGTGCGCATGTAGTCATTGATGCCGATGGCCTTGCGGTCGGTCAGCGCAACCCCGGCCCGCTCCAGGCCATAGCCCTCGACGTTGGGCGCAAACCCGATGGCCTGCAACACCTTCGCGGCCTTGAGCTCCTCGGAATTGCCGTCCTTGCTGACGGCCACGGTGACTTGCGCACCATCGTCGGAGATCGACTCCACCTTCGTCGCGGTGAGGATCTTGATACCGAGCTTCTTGAACTGCTTCTCGATCTCCTTGGACACCTCGGCGTCCTCGTTGGGTAGCGCGCGCGGCAAGAACTCCACGATGGTCACGTCCACGCCGTAGTTCTTCAGCACGTAGCCGAACTCCATGCCGATCGCCCCGGCTCCGGCGATGATGATCGACTCCGGCAACTCCCGCGACAGGATCTGCTCTTCGTAGGTGACCACGTTGGCCGACAGCGACGTTCCGGGCACCAGCCGCGTGCTGCTGCCGGTGGCGATGATGGCGTTGTCGAACGTGACGTCTTGCGTGCCGCCCTCATTGAGGTCAACCGACAACGTGTTGGCGTCGGTGAACCTGCCGTACCCGTGAATCTCGGTGATGTTGTTCTTCTTCATCAGGAAGTGCACGCCGGCCACGCGGCCCTCGGCCACCTTGCGGCTACGGTCATAGGCGATGCCGTAATCGAAGGTCGCCTCGCCGTTCATCCCAAAGGTCTTGGCCTCTTTGGTGAAGATCTGCACGAGCTCGGCGTTGCGCAGGAGCGCCTTGGACGGGATGCAGCCGACGTTGAGGCAGACGCCGCCCCAGTACTTCGGTTCGACTACTGCGGTGTTCAGGCCTAGCTGTGCGGCACGAATCGCTGCGACATATCCGCCGGGACCGGCCCCGAGGACGACGACGTCATAGTGAGAAGTCACGAGCCCACAGTAGTGGGCGGTGGCTTCTCACTAAACATCCCGTGGGAAGTCACGGCCCCTGCCCTAGTGGCCGGTCGGGCGCGGCGTTAATGCGGAATGACGCCGACCAGACAGTGGCCCACCCGCGCGCAGTAGTAATAGCCGTACAGGGGCGCCGCGGCGGCAACGGAGGCGAACGGCCCCGACATCACCGCCAGCGACAGCGCCGCCACCAGCGGCCTGCCCTGAACCATCGCCAGCAGCACGCCGGCCACGGCGCAGGCCACGACGTAGACCAGCACCGCGAACACCGGCAGCGTCTTGTCGATCGTGTGGTACCACCAATAGAACAGGCCCAGCCCCACCGGCGCCGCCACGCACCACACGCCGGCGATCACCAGGACTAATTTCCACCACTTCAGGTGGAGGTAGCGACCGGGAACGGTGACCGGCAGCGGCGCGCCGGTCGACTCGCGGTCCGCTTCGGGCCTGGGCGGCTCCGGCGCCTCGGTCGCGGTGACGAGGGGCACCGGCTGCGCGCCGCTGTCGTCAGAATCCGAGAAATCCGGCACCCAGGGCCGGGTACCAGTGTCCTCGTCGTCGGAGAAGTCCGGCACGAACGCCGCGGTCCCCGGGCTCGACGCGGGGTCGTGATCGTCAGCCACGGGAGGCCACCTGCAGGGCGACGAGCACACCGAACCACCCCGGCGCGAGCCCCAGGACGAACGCGCCCAGCGTGGTGACCCAGCGGCGCCCGGAGAAGAGGATCGTCAGCAGCCCCAGCGCGGTGGGGATCCCGACCACCAGCGCGATCGCGACGTCCGGGCCGACCCCGGCGTGGACCGCGGTGAACGCGACCCCGGCCAACAGCCCGGCCGCGCACCCAACCAGCATGGCGCCGGCCAGCAGCCAGGGACGCGGAAGCGGTATCACGGTGACGAGATTACTGCGGTCATCGGGTTGGGGGACCGCACGTTCCCGGCGCGGCCCCCCCGTCATTGAGCGCCACCACCGGGCCGCGCACCGGCGGGCGTTCGCCCCGCTCGTAATCGGCGCCGGTGATCGGCGGCGTGGCCGCCAGCTCGGCCGTCTCGTCGTCGGTGAAGACCCGGCCACGGCTGAGAAACCGGACACCTTCCGGCGCTTCCAGGCTGAACCCGCCGCCGCGGCCCGGCACCACGTCGATGACCAGTTGGGTGTGCTTCCAGGCCTGGTACTGCCGGCCCGAAATCCATACCGGCACTCCGTCACCGACGTCGAGCACACCGAGCAGCACGTCGCGGTCACCGACGAGGAAGTCCCCGCGCGGATAGCACATCGGGGAGGACCCGTCGCAGCAACCGCCGGACTGATGGAACATCACCGGGCCATGCTGGTGCTGCAGCCGCGCCAACAGTTCGGCGGCGTCGGCGGTGACGACCACCCCTGTTACGGGACCCGGCACCATCTAGAACAAACCCAGCGCCTTGTCGGAGTAGGACACCAGCAGGTTCTTGGTCTGCTGGTAGTGCTCGAGCGCCATCTGGTGGCATTCGCGCCCGAAGCCGGACTGCTTGTAGCCGCCGAACGCGGCGTGCGGCGGATACACGTGGTAGCAGTTCACCCACACCCGCCCGGCCTGGATGTCGCGGCCGGCCCGGTAGGCGGTGTTGCCGTCGCGGCTCCACACGCCCGCGCCCAGCCCGTAGAGGGTGTCGTTGGCGATCGAGATCGCGTCGTCGTAGTCGGCGAACGACGTCACCGCCACCACGGGGCCGAAGATTTCCTCCTGGAAGATCCGCATTGCGTTGTGGCCGGAGAAGATCGTCGGCTGCATGTAGTAGCCACCGGACAGGTCGCCGCCGAGTTCGGCGCGCTCGCCGCCGCAAAGGACCCTCGCGCCTTCATCTTTGCCGATGCTGATGTAGGACAGGATCTTTTCCAGCTGGTCGTTGGAGGCCTGGGAGCCCAGCATCGTCTCGGTGTCCAGTGGGTCGCCCTGACGGACGGCCTTGGCCCGGATGGCGGCCAGCTCCAGGAACTCGTCGTAGATGTCGGCCTGGATCAGGCTGCGCGACGGGCAGGTGCACACCTCGCCCTGGTTGAGGGCGAACATGGTGAAGCCCTCCAGCGCCTTGTCCTGGAAGTTGTCGTGCTGGGCCATCACGTCGGAGAAGAAGATGTTGGGGCTCTTGCCGCCGAGCTCCAGGGTGACCGGGATCAGGTTCTGCGAGGCGTATTGCATGATCAGTCGCCCGGTGGTGGTTTCGCCGGTGAACGCGATCTTGGCGATGCGGTCGCTGGAGGCCAGCGGCTTGCCGGCCTCGGCGCCGAATCCGTTCACGACGTTGACCACTCCCGCCGGCAACAGGTCGCCGATCAGCGACATCAGGTACAGCACCGAGGCGGGTGTCTGCTCGGCGGGCTTGAGCACCACCGCATTCCCGCCGGCCAGCGCCGGCGCCATCTTCCAGGCGGCCATCAGGATGGGGAAGTTCCACGGGATGATCTGCCCCACCACGCCGAGCGGCTCGTGGAAGTGGTAGGCGACGGTGTCCTCGTCGATCTGGCTCAGCGAGCCCTCCTGCGCGCGGATCGCCGCGGCGAAGTACCGGAAATGATCGGCCGCCAGCGGGATGTCGGCGGCCAGCGCCTCGCGGATCGGTTTGCCGTTGTCCCAGACCTCGGCCAGCGCCAGCGCGTCCTTGTTCTCCTCGATCCGGTCGGCGACCTTGTTGAGGATGGCCGCCCGCGCGGCGGGCGCGGTCTTGCCCCACGCCGGCGCCGCCGCGTGCGCGGCCTCGAGCGCCCTCTCGATGTCGGCCTCGTCGGAGCGCGCGACTTCGCAGAACGGCTGGCCGGTCACCGGGGTGGGGTTCTCGAAATACCGGCCCCGCGCCGGCGCGACCCACTCCCCCCCGATGAAGTTCCCGTACCGGGATTCATACGACATCAACGCACCGGACGCGCCCGGACGTGCGAAAACGGTCATCTGCTCTCACTCCTTGCGCTCACCACGTGTAATACACCTCACAGTACCGCCGGGGCCACAATGGCTTCCATGGCTTCCATGGCTTCCGCGGGCTTCCGGGGCTTCCGGGGCTTCCCGGGCTTCCGTTACCGCGCACACCGACCCCTACCTGTGGCTCGAGGACGTCACCGGCGACGAGGCGCTGGATTGGGTGCGGGCGCGCAACGAACCGACGCTGGCGGAATTCCGTGACGCGGAGTTCGAGCGGATGCGCACCGAGGCGCTGGAGGTGCTCGACACCGACGCCCGGATCCCGTACGTGGTGCGGCGCGGCGAGTATCTCTACAACTTCTGGCGCGACGCCGCCAACCCGCGCGGCCTGTGGCGACGGACCACACTGGACAGTTACCGCACCGCCGCACCCGAGTGGGACGTGCTGATCGATGTCGATGCGTTGGGTCGCGCCGACAACGAGAAATGGGTGTGGGCCGGCGCCGGCGTCATCGAGCCCGACCACACGCGTGCGCTGGTCGGCCTGTCCCCTGGCGGCTCGGACGCGTCCATCGTGCGTGAATTCGACATGCTGACACGCCAATTCGTCGTCGACGGGTTCGCGCTGCCGCAGGCCAAATCGCAGATCACCTGGGCCGACCCGGATACCGTCCTGGTGGGCACCGACTTCGGCCCGGACTCGCTCACCGAATCCGGTTACCCCCGCGTGATCAAGCGGTGGCGCCGGGGCACGCCGTTGACCGACGCGCAAACGGTCTTCGAGGGCACCCGCTCCGACGTCCGCGTCTCGGTGTCGGTGGATCGCACGCCGGGCTTCGGGCGCACCATCCTGGGCCGCGCCCTTGACTTTTGGAATGACCAGGTTTACGAACTTCGCGGCTCGGAGCTGATCCGCATCGACGCGCCCACCGACGCCAGCGTGTCGATACACCGGCAGTGGCTCCTGATCGAACTGCGCACCGACTGGCAGCGCGGCACCCAGACCTATACCGCGGGTTCGCTGCTGGCCGCCGACTACGAAGAATTCCTTTCCGGCACGGCGCAATTGCGGGTGGTGTTCGAGCCCGACGAGCACACCGCCCTGCATCACTATGCGTGGACCAAGGACCGGCTGTTGCTCGTCACACTTGCCGACGTGGCCGGCCGCGTGGAGACCGTCACACCGGGCACCTGGGAGCGTGAGCCGATCCCGGGCATCCCGGCCGCCACCAACACCGTCGTGGTCGCCGCCGACGACACCGGCGATGAATTCTTCCTCGACTCCAGCGGATTCGTCACGCCGTCACGGCTGATGCGCGGCACCGGCGATAGCCAACTCGAGCAGGTCAAGTCTGCCCCGGCCTTCTTCGGTGCCGAAAACATCTCGGTGGCACAGTATTTCGTCGCATCCAAGGACGGCACGTTCATCCCGTACTTCGTCGTGCGCCCCGCCGGCGCGGACGGGCCCGCCCCCACCCTGCTGAGTGGATACGGCGGATTCGAGGCATCCCGAACGCCCGGATACGACGGGGTGCTCGGCCGGTTGTGGCTGGCCCGCGGCGGCACCTACGCGGTGGCGAACATTCGCGGCGGCGGTGAATACGGGCCCGGCTGGCACACCCAGGCGATGCGTGAGGGCCGTCATAAGGTGGCCGAGGACTTCGCTTCGGTGGCAACCGATTTGGTGGATCGCGGCCTCACGACGGTCGAGCAGCTCGGCGCGCGCGGTGGCAGCAACGGGGGGCTGCTGATGGGCATCATGCTGACCAAGTACCCGGAGAAGTTCGGCGCGTTGGTCTGCGATGTGCCGCTGCTGGACATGAAGCGTTATCACCTGTTGCTGGCCGGCGCCTCCTGGGTCGCCGAGTATGGTGATCCGGATAACCCCGCAGACTGGGAATTCATCTCCGAATACTCGCCGTACCAGAATATTTCGACGACGCGGCACTACCCGCCGGTGCTGATGACCACGTCCACCCGCGACGACCGGGTACATCCGGGCCACGCCCGCAAGATGACCGCGGCGGTGCAGGCGGCGGGCCATCGGGTCTATTACTACGAGAACATCGAAGGCGGCCATGCCGGTGCGGCCGACAACGAGCAGGTCGCGTTCAAGTCGGCGCTGAGCTACTCGTTCCTGTGGCGAATGCTCTCGTCGCGGCCTCAGGGTTAACCGACCCGATCCGGGGGCTCACATCGCCGCGCCGGCCCGGTGGCTGCGCAAACGCCGGCCCGCGGCCATAGGATCGTCGACGTGTCAACGACCGACCGTATCGAACTGACGTTGCTGGCGACCGGATTGATCTTCATCGCGGCCGGCGCGACGCAGGTGCGATTCCGCTACATCACGCACCGCCGCGCGGGCCGCAGGTACTACTGGACGACCTCGATCATCGGCATCGTCTGTTTTGCGATCGGGGTGGGCAAGATCTGGCCGAACGGCATTCTTTCGGCGTTGGTCTTCACCGCCATCGTGGTCGGATCGGCCTACCTGTCGACGCCGTATCTCAAGATCGGCGACCGAATATATGCGTCGACGCCGGAGAATCGTCAGCCGGACCCGTGAGTCTAGCTGGACACCGGGCCGCCGACCGACTTCGCTGGGGCTATGACGACTGGCAAGCCGACACCCGACTTCGAGACCCTGCTGTACACGACGGCCGGCCCGGTTGCCACCATCACGCTGAACCGTCCTGAGCAGCTCAACACCATCGTCCCGCCCATGCCCGACGAGATCGAGGCCGCCATCGGGCTGGCGGAGCGGAACCCGGCCATCAAGGTGATCGTGTTACGCGGCGCCGGCCGCGCGTTCTCGGCCGGTTACGACTTCGGCGGCGGCTTCCAGCACTGGGGCGATTCCATGATGACCGCTGGGCGGTGGGACCCTGGCAAGGATTTCGCGATGGTATCCGCCCGTGAGACCGGGCCGACCCAGAAGTTCATGGCCATCTGGCGCGCCTCCAAGCCGGTGATCGCCCAGTTGCACGGCTGGTGTGTCGGAGGGGCCAGCGACTACGCGTTGTGCGCGGACCTGGTGATCGCCAGCGAGGACGCCGTGATCGGCACGCCGTACAGCCGGATGTGGGGGGCGTATCTGACCGGAATGTGGCTCTACCGGCTGAGCTTGGCCAGGGTCAAGTGGCACTCGCTGACCGGCCGGCCGCTGACTGGAGTTCAGGCCGCCGAGGTCGAGCTGATCAACGAGGCGGTGCCGTTCGAGCGTCTCGAGGCGCGGGTCGCCGAGATCGCCGCAGAGCTGGCGCAGATTCCGTTGTCGCAGCTGCGGGCGCAGAAGCTGATCGTCAACCAGGCCTACGAGAACATGGGGTTGGCGTCGACTCAGACCCTGGGCGGCATCTTGGACGGCCTGATGCGCAACACCCCGGACGCGCTCGAGTTCATTAAGATCGCCGAGACGCAGGGCGTGCGCGCGGCCGTCGAGCGCCGCGACGGCCCGTTCGGCGACTACAGCCAGGCCCCGCCGGAGCTGCGGCCCGATCCCACGCACGTCATCGCACCTGATCGCGAAGCTTAGTGAGATGTGCTAGGAACCCGCCGCCGAAGCGCAAAAAATGCTACCGTGACATCTATGTCTAGGCTGCGTACCGGCCTGCGTGCAGGCGCCATGTTCCTCGCTCTCGGCATCGGAGCTGCGGTTTTCCCGCAGACCGCGGTAGCCGATTCCACCGAGGACTTCCCAATCCCACGCCGGATGATCAACACCACGTGCGACGCCGAGCAGGTGCTGGCGGCCACCCGGGACACCAGCCCGGTGTACTACCAGCGCTACATGATCGACTTCAACAACCACCCGAACGTGCAGCAGGCGACGATCGACAAGGCGCACTGGTTCTACTCGATGACGCCGGTGGAGCGCCGCGAGTACTCGGAGAACTTCTACAACGGCGACCCGCTGTGGTTCGCCTGGCCCAACCACATGAAGATCTTCTTCAACAACAAGGGCGTCGTCGCCAAGGCCACCGACGTGTGCAACAACTACCCGGCCGGCGACATGTCGGTGTGGAACTGGTCGTAATCGCCGCCTGACCGCAATTCTTCCCGCTGTCGTAGCGCGGCCCGATCAGTAGTGCGGCGAGACCGCCGGGAACCGATCGGTGTTCGCCGCCTGCGGGTCATCCTCCCGGGGCAGCAGGTAGGCCCGCACCAGTGGGCGCGGCCCGTAGGGCCGAAGTAGCTGGCTGGCCGGGCGAGTGCGTACCTGCTGCGGCCACCAGAACCAGCGCCCCATCAGGGCGGCCACGGACGGCATCATGAACGAGCGCACGATCAGGGTGTCGAACAACAGACCCAGGCCGATGGTGGTGCCGACCTGCCCGGTGACCTTCAAGTCGCTGAAGATGAACGACGCCATAGTGAAGGCGAACACCAGGCCGGCGCTGGTCACCACGCTGCCGGTGCCGGCCATCGACCGGACGATCCCCGTCTTCAATCCCGCGTGGATTTCCTCTTTGAAACGGGAAACCAACAGCAGGTTGTAGTCGGATCCGACCGCCAACATCAAGATGACGGACATCGCCAGCACCATCCAGTGCAGTTTGAAGCCGATGATGTCCTGCCACAGCAGCACGGACAGCCCGAACGACGCACCCAGCGAAATCAGCACCGTGCCAACGATGACGACCGCGGCGACCAGACTCCGGGTGATGATCAGCATGATGATCAAAATGAGGCTGGCCGCGGCTATTCCCGCGATCATCAGGTCGAACTTGGCCCCCTCGGCCATGTCCTTGTAGACCGCGGCGGTGCCGGCAATCCAGATCTTGGCACCCTCCAGCGGGGTCCCCTTGATGGCTTCCTTTGCCGCGTTCCTGATCGGATCGATGTGTGAAATGCCTTCGGAGCTGGCCGGATCGCCATCGTGGGAGATGATGAACCGGGCCGCGTGGCCGTCCGGCGACAAAAACATCTTCAGGCCCCGCTTGAAATCGGGATTGTCGAAGACTTCCGGCGGGATGTAGAACGAGTCGTCGTTGTGGGCCGCGTCGAAAGCCTGACCCATGGCCGTCGAGTTCTGGCTCATCACGTCCATCTGGTCATACAGCGACGACATGGAGCTGTGCATGGTCAGCATCATCTGCTTCATGGTCGTCATGGTCGCGATCATCGGCGGCATCTGTGCCAGCATCTGCGGCATCAGGACATCCATCTTGTCCAAGTCCGCGGAAAGTTCGGTGAGCTTGTCGGAGAGCTCATCGATACCGTCGAGCGTGTCAAAGATCGACCTCAGCGCCCAGCAGGCGGGAATGTCGAAGCAGTGCCTTTCCCAATAGAAGTAGCTGCGAATCGGGCGGAAGAAGTCATCGAAATTCTCGATGTTGTCGCGCAATTCCTTGGTGATGGCGGTCATCTCATGCGTCAGGCCCGTCATGTGATGAGTGGTAGCGACCAACTGCGCAGTGATGTTGTACATCCGCTGCATGGTGTCGATGGATTGCTGCATCGCATCGGCCTGCTTGAGCATGTCGTCCATGCGTTTGTGCATGTATTGCTGGTTCTCGACCTGGGTCGTGTTCTGCATGCTGATCTGGAACGGAATGGACGTGTGCTCGATCGGCGTTCCCAGCGGCCGGGTGATTGCCTGGACCCGCGCGATACCTGGAGTGTGGAAGACCCCGCGGGCGATCCGGTCCAGCACCAACATGCCCGCCGGATTGCGCAGATCGTGATCGGTCTCCACCATCAGCAATTCGGGATTCAATCGGGACGAAGGGAAGTGGCGTTCGGCAGCAAGATATCCGACATTGGCGGGAACGCTCGGGGGTAGGTACAACCGGTTGTCGTAATTGGTTTGGTAGCCGGGCAGGGCGAGCAGGCCGATGAGAGCGATCGCGACCGACACCGCGAGGATCGGCCCGGGCCAGCGCACGATCGCGGTGCCCACCCGTCGCCATCCCCGGGTCCGCATCCGGCGCTTGGGGTCGAAGAGCTTGAAGAAGCTGCCGGCGGTAAGGACCGCCGGGCCCAGGGTGAGCGCCGCAATGACGGCGACCAGCATCCCCACGGCGCAGGGAATCCCCAGCGTCTGGAAATACGGAAGGCGGGTGAAGCTGAGGCAATACATCGCGCCGGCGATGGTCAGGCCCGAGCCCAGAACGACGTGCGCGGTTCCGTGGAACATGGTGTAGAAGGCTTGTTCGCGGTCCTCGCCCCGTGAGCGCGCCTCTTGATATCGCCCGAAAATGAATATCGCATAGTCTGTCGACGCGGCAATGGCCAGCAACACCAAGATATTCACCGCGAAGGTCGACAACCCGATGATGTTGTTATGGGCCAGCACAGCGATGCCCGACCGGGCCGCCATCAACTCAATGGCAACCATGAACATGGTGGCGAGAACGGTGACGATCGAGCGGTATACCCATAGCAGCATCAGGATGATCACCACGAAGGTGATCATCGTGACCTTTTGGACGCTTTTGTCTCCCGCGTGCGACTGGTCGGCAATCAGGGCCCCCTGGCCCGTGACATAGGCCTTGACCCCCGGTGGCGGAGGGACACTGTCCACGATTTTGCGGACCGCCTCGACGGATTCGCTGGCCAGGCTCTCGCCCATATTTCCGGCCAGATACACCTGAACGTAGGCGGCCTTGCCGTCGGTACTCTGCGAGCCGGCCGCGGTCAGCGGATCCCCCCAGAAATCCTGGATGTGCTGGACGTGGGTGTTGTCGGCCTCGAGCTTGTGCACGATCTGGTCGTAGAAATGGTGGGCGGCATCGCCGAGCGCATGGTCACCCTCCAGCACGATCATGACGGAGGTGTCAGTGCTGAATTCGTTGAACACCTTGCCGACGCGTTTCATCGCCTGCATGGACGGCGCCTGCTGGGGACTCATCGACACCTGATGTTGCTTAGCCACCACGTCCAGTGGCGGGATGAAGACGCTGAGAGCGACGACAAGTCCCACCCAGAACAAGATGATCGGCACCGCGAGCTTATGCACCGACCGCGCGAAAAGCGGCATGTGCGGAAGCCCGGCCACCTGGTTGTCGGTCATGCCGACTTCACAATGCAGAAGGTTTGGGCGTCCACTCCGGTCGTCGACCTTTCGGCCTTGACGACGTCGTTCACGATGATCCGGCAACCGATCTGGTCGCTATCTCCCTGCGCCACCACGTTCACGCTCACCGACGGAAGCGTCGTCATGACCGAGAGCGTCCAGGGCAACGGCACGTTGCTGGCCCGCTGCGGCTGGGCATTGATGTCCAGATAGTTGATGTTGGCCACCGTCCCCGGCGGGCCGTAGACCTCGTAGACCACATGCTTGGGATTGAACGGCTTGATCTCATCGGCCATGCCGCTGGTGATCGGACCGCTGTCGTGGAAGCCGAAAATGCTGCGCAGCCGAACAACGCAGAATCCCGCGACCGCGACCACGACCACGATGACCAGCACGATCCAGACCTTTTTCAGCGCGGCGGCGACCGGGCTCCGGCCCACCCGTTCCCCTTGCGCCGCCTTGTCGCGGCCGCGCCCCTTCGGCTGGCCCCGCGCGGGCGTGGTCTCCGCTGAAAACCCGTCGCCCGCGGAAGGCTGCGCGGCCTGCCCGGGTGCGGAACGCTCAGAAAGGTCGGCGTGGTTCTCGCCGGCCGCAGTTCGCCAAGCCACAGAGCCCTGGTCTCCTTTCCTGTTCATGACGATCCCGACGCAAGGCCGACGCAGGTTGCCGTGAGCACCCGGGTGAGTGCGGAGGCGAATTCGAGGTTCCACTCGGGTGGAAGCACCCCCGGCTCTTCGGAATAGACGTCGGTGAGCCGCTCCGGCGGATTGGCAATGTGCCAAAAGGCGGACGCGAGCGAATAGGCGGCGATCACGATGTCAAAGGCACCGGACCTGCCGAGCGCCGGCAACGCGCGCTCGATCGCGTCGGCCATCGCGATCGCGGCGGCCGAAATGGTCCGCCTGATATCGACAACCTTTTCGATCTCCACCTCGTGTTCTAGATGCAGGTGAAGGTTGGCCAGCAGATCGCAAAACAATGGGTCGGCCGCCAGTCCGTTGGCCAATGTTTCGGCCACCCGCACCGGCGACATGGGAGGTGGCTCATTCAATTGCTCGCACACGGTGCTCGACCACCGCACCCACCCTTCGGCGGCCAGGTTCAACAGCACTTCTTTATGCGAGGTGAAGTAGCGGCGCACTGCGGAGTAATGGATGCCGGCGCGCGTGGCGACGGCGGTCAACGTAACGGATGCAACGCCGGCCTCTATCGCCAATGAACGCGCGGCTTCCACCAGTGCCGCCGCACGTTGGCGCTTGTTTTCCTCGGTGCGGGCGCGTTGGAAGGCTAATTCCGCCACCGGCAGAGCGTAACGCACATCGTGTGATTTGTATAACGCACAATGCGTGATTTGCGGCGCGGCATATCCCGCGAGGAAGGTCGAAATATGAATTGCTCCGGCCACCCGGCTTGGATGACGCAGCCACCCGGTCCCGTCGGGTAGCCGCATGGGCCCAGTCGCGCTCATCGGATTTCTCGGCGGCTTGATCACCGGCATTTCGCCGTGCATTTTGCCGGTGCTACCGGTGGTGTTCCTTTCCGGCCTGGACAGCCGGGACGGCACCTCCCGCTTCCGGCCGTACCTGGTGATCAGCGGTCTGGTGTGCAGCTTCGGGGTGGTGACCCTGGCCGGCTCGGCCTTGCTGTCGGCGCTGCACCTGCCGCAGGACGCGATTCGTTGGGCCGCCCTGGTGGCGCTCACCCTGATCGGCCTCGGGTTGATCTTCCCGCCGCTGCAACACCTGATCGAGCGGCCGTTCGCCCGGATTCCGCAGCTACAGATCGGTGGTGGTAGAACAGGTTTCGGCCTGGGCCTGACGCTGGGTGCGCTCTATGTGCCATGCGCGGGACCGGTGCTGGCCGCCATCGTGGTCGCCGGTGGCACCAAGTCCATCGGGGTGCCGACGCTCGTGTTGACCGCGACGTTCGCGATCGGCACCGCGCTGCCGCTGCTGGTTTTCGCGCTGGCCGGGCGGGGCGTCGCCGAGCGCGTCGGCGGATTCCGCCGCCGACAGCGCGTCATCCACGTCGCCGGCGGAATCACCATGATCGTGCTGGCCGTGGCACTGGTATTCAACCTGCCCGCGATGCTGCAGCGCGCCGTCCCCGACTACACCGCGGCGATGCAAAAAGACATCGGCGCCAACGACATTCGACACAGGCTCAGCCCGGGCGGCGCCGCCAGAGGCCTACTGGCCGACTGCACCGGCGGCGCCGACCGGCTCCAGCAGTGCGGCCCGGCGCCGGCCGTCAGCGGAATCACCCAGTGGCTCAACACCCCCGGCGGCGGGCCGATCGATCTGGCGTCGTTGCGGGGCAAGGTCGTTTTGATCGACTTCTGGGCGTACTCCTGCATCAACTGTCAGCGCGCGATCGGCCATGTCGTCGATTGGTACGACCGGTACAAGGACCGGTTCGTCGTCATCGGGGTGCACACCCCCGAGTACGCGTTCGAGCGGGTTGCCGCGAATGTGGCCAGCGGCGCCGCGGCGCTGCACATCACCTATCCCATTGCGCTGGACAACGATTACACGACGTGGAACAACTACCAGAACCTGTATTGGCCGGCCGAGTACCTGATCGATGCGAACGGAACCGTGCGGCACACCAAGTTCGGTGAAGGCGACTACGACGGCACCGAAAAACTGATCCGCGAACTGCTGATCGACGCCGACCCGAACACCCAGCTGCCCGCGCCCACCCACGGGGTCGACACCACTCCCCACACCAGGCTCACCCCCGAGACCTACCTGGGCGTCGAGCGGAGCGCAAACTACGGCGGAGACGGCGACTACCGGCCGGGCACCGCCACCTTCAACTATCCGGCGACGTTGGGCGACAACCGATTCGCCCTGCGTGGCCGGTGGTCGCTGGACGACCAGGGGGTCACCGCCGACAGCGACGACGCCGCCATCCGGCTGAACTACACCGCCAAGGACGTCTACGCCGTCGTCGGCGGCACCGGCACCATCACCGTGACCCGCGACCGGCAGACGACCACGACGGCGATCGGCGGCGCGCCCACGCTGCACCGCATCGCGACCGACCCTGCCGCCCACCGCGATCAGCTGGACATGCGGGTCAGCCGGGGCCTACAGGTGTTTTCGTTCACCTTCGGCTAGGCCTTCCTGCCGAGGCTGCCCAGCACCGCCACCACGACGCCGAGTGCCACCAGCCCGGCTCCGGTGACCAGCGTCAGGTTGAGCCAATGGTGCACACCGGCTTCGGCGTGGCCGACCATCACCTCGGCGACCCGGCGGATGTCGCCGGTGGTGCGGTTCAGCGCATGGTTGATGTACCGGCCGGCGATTTCGATCGCCGCCCATCCTCCCGCGCCGACCAGCAGCGCGGAGACCCCGAGGCTGGTCAGCGCCTTGCCGCGGCGGCGCGCGGCCAGCAGCGTCAGCGCGGCGCAGACACCGCTGAGCGCCACCGCACCGATGCTCACCCACGGGCCCCACCGGGAAAGGGGGCTCAGCTGCCCCGGCCGCAACGGTTGCGGCACCGAAACCGTAATGGGGACGGTCAGATTCGCGGGCACCCGCACGTGGTAGCTGTTCAACACCGGCCGCAACGAGTCGTCTTTGAGCATCGGGGCCAGGTCAACCACCCATCGGTCGCCGCGCCGACCGGAGCTTCCGTAAAACACCCAGTCGTGCGCCGCCCGGTTCGCCTGGGCGAACAGCGGCGGAAACGCCGGCCCGGCCGTGAAGGCGCTGGCGGCATCGTGCACCCGCGCGCCGTCGATCGGCGAGCTGCCCCCGCCGTGCGCCGCGATGAGCGCCATGGCCCGGGTGGTCAGTTCGGCCGCCATCGCGGACTGCAGGGCCGGATCGTGCGCAGCGTTCTCGGCCAGCGCGGCGTAGCCGTCGGCGTCGACGACATGCAACTGCGCCCACGCCGCCGGGACCGCCACCGCGAGCGCCACGGTGCTGGCCAGCCAGAGCACCGCCGTCACCGCGAATCGCACGGGATGAAATCTACTGAATCCCCCGCAGGTAAGCGGCCTGGCCGAGGTGCTGGGCGCAGTCGTCGATGATGCTGACCAGCCGCGCGCTGGCCGTCACCGGCGGATCCCAGTTGGTGTCGACGACGCGGGCCAGCTCGTCGGCGGTCACGCCGGCGACGTATTCCAGGGTCAGCTTGTGCACCGCGTGGTAGTAGCCGGACAGCAGGTCCGCCGGTGCGTGCACCTTCGCCACCTCGTCGGGGCCATGCCCGTAGCCGGTGTCGTTGCGGGGCAGGTCCAGGCCGAACCGGTCCACCCACCCGTCGCGGGTCCACACCTGCTCGACACCGGCCACCTGGGCCAGCTGGATGTCCTGCACCCGCGCGCTGTGCCAGATCAGCCACGCGATGCTGTTCGCGTTCGGGGTGGGTCGATAGTTGGACACCTCGTCGGTCAATCCGTCGGTGAGGTCGTCGACGTGCTCGATCAACCGGGTGAACGCGTCGCGGAGCAGCTCGGCAACGCATGCGTCGGAGTTGGCCATATCGACGACGTTACGGGAGGCATTCGTGCTGGCATCACCGGCCGACGCGGTCGTAGATTATTTAGGTGACCTACGACCTGATCATCCGCAATGGCACCATCGTCGACGGCCTGGGCGGTGAGCCGTACGGCGGCGACGTCGCGGTGCAGGACGGCGTCATCAAAGCGGTCGGCGCCCTGAACGGCGACACCGCCCGGCGCGAGATCGATGCCACGGGGCTGCTGGTGACCCCGGGGTTTGTCGACCTGCACACCCACTACGACGGCCAGTCCATCTGGTCGGAACGCCTGACGCCGTCGTCGGCGCACGGGGTGACCACGGTGGTGATGGGCAACTGCGGGGTCGGCTTCGCGCCGTGCCGCCAGGAAGACCACGACGTCCTGGTCGACGTGATGGCCGGGGTCGAGGACATTCCCGGCGTCGTGATGACCGACGGCCTGCCGTGGACCTGGGAGACCTTCCCCGAATACCTGGACGCCATAGAGACGCGACAGCGTGATATTGATGTGGCCGCCTATCTGCCGCATTCCCCGCTGCGGGTGTACGTGATGGGTCAGCGCGGCGCCGACCGCGAGCCGGCCACCCCCGAGGACTTGGCGAAGATGCGCGCGCTGGCCAGGGAGGCCATCGAGGTCGGGGCGCTGGGCTTCGCGTCGTCACGGCTGACCATCCACAAGACCGAGAGCGGTGCGCCGATCCCGAGCTACGACGCGGCCCGCGAGGAGATCGAGGAGATCGCGCGCGGTGTCGTCGACGGCGGCGGTGGGCTGCTGCAATTCGTGCCGGACATCCCGGCCGGCGGCTACCAGTCCGTGCTGCAGACGGTGTTCGATGTCGCCGAGGACGTCGGGCTGCCGGTCACCTTCACCCTGGTCGTCGCCAACGCCGGCGACCCCACGTGGCCGGATGCCATCACCATGATCGAGAAGGCCAACGCCGCGGGTGGGGACGTCACCGCGCAGCTGCTGCCGCGGCCGATCGGGCTGATCATCGGGTTGCAGCTGAGCGCCAACCCGTTCGTGCTGTACCCCAGCTACCGCGAGATCGCGCACCTGCCGCTGGCCGAGCGGGTCGCCGAGATGCGCAAGCCCGAGGTCCGCGCCCGCATCCTGGCCGACAAGCCCGGCGTCGGGCACCCGATCCTGTACGTGGCGCAGATGTGGGACTGGATCTTCCCGCTGGGCGACACCCCCGACTACGAGCCGGACCCGTCGACCAGCATCGGCGCCCGGGCCCGGGCCCGGGGGGTGGACCCCATGGAGGAGGCCTACGACCGGCTGCTCGACGACGACGGCCGCGCCATGCTGTTGGTCGCGACCAGCAACCTGCAGGGCAACTCGCTGGACACGGTCGGCGAGCTGCTGCACCGCGATGACGTGGTGCTCGGGCTGGGCGACGGCGGCGCCCACTACGGGATGATCTGCGACGCCAGCTACTCGACGTACTTTCTGGCGCACTGGGCGCGCGACCGCAAGTCGGGGCGCTTCTCGGTGCCCGAAGCCGTCCGCGAACTGACCTCGGTGCCGGCCCGGGTGGCCGGGCTGGGCGATCGCGGCCGCATCGCCGTCGGCTACAAGGCCGACCTCAATGTCATCGACCATGCCGCACTGCGGCTACACAAACCCATGATCAGCTACGACCTGCCCGCCGGTGGGCGGCGCCTGGATCAGACCGCCGACGGCTACGTCGCCACGATCGTGTCCGGCGAGGTGATCGCCGAAAACGGCGCCCCCACCGATGCGCGTCCCGGCAAATTGGTCCGTGGGCGCCAGCGCTGCCCCGTACCCGCGCAATAACGCCACGAAGGCCGGGACCTCCCGGTTAAGTTGGGTCGGTGACGAACCCGCATTTTGCGTGGTTGCCGCCAGAAATCAACTCGGCACGAATTTTCGCAGGTCCCGGAGCCGCGCCACTGGTTGCTGCGGCCGAAGCGTGGGATGGGCTGGCCGAGGAACTGGCGTCGTCAGCATCATCGTTTTCGTCGGTGACCACGGACCTGGCCACTAGGTCCTGGCAGGGTGCGTCCTCGGCCGCGATGATGGCCCTCGCCACTCAGTACGTGAGCTGGCTGAACGCGGCCGCGGCCCAGGCGGAAGTGGTCTCCAACCAGGCCTCGGCCGTCGCGGCCGCGTTCGAGTCGGCGCTGGCGGCCACGGTGCAGCCGGCGGTGGTGTCGGCGAACCGTGCCCTCGTGCAGGCGCTGGCGGCAAATAACTCGCTGGGCCAGAACACGCCGGCGATCGCCGACATCGAGGCCGCATACGAGCAGATGTGGGCATCCGACGTGGCGGCGATGTCCAACTATCACGCCGACGCGTCGGCGGCCGTCTCCCATATGACGCCCTGGCAGCAGGCCCTGCACAACCTCGGTCTGCACTTCGGCGGCGCCGGGTCCGCGCCGGCCCTGACCGCCAATACCCAGGCCGGCTTGCATTCCGGAACCGGTGGCCTCGGCTTTTCGACCGCCGGCCATGGCACCGTCGGCATCTTGAACTCCGCAAACTGCAATACCGGCTTGGCGAACCCGGGGGCCTTCAGCACCGGCCTGGAAAGCCAGGGCAGCCCGGGTGCGGCCGCGCTCGGCTCCGGCCACTACGTCACGGGCGACGTGAGCCCGGCCCCCTCCGGGTCGGGCCTGCTCAACGCGCCGACGGAAGCTACCGGCGGCGTCAACCCGGCAGTCGCGAACCCGGGTCCGCTCGACCCCGGGCTGGAGTAGGACCAGGACCGCGGCCCCGCGCCTATCCTGGGACATCATGCGCACGAAGAAGAGGGTGGATTTCGAGCGGCTCGCCGCCGCTCTCCCCA
The DNA here is from genome assembly GCA_963800315.1 of uncultured Actinomycetota bacterium. Taxonomy (GTDB): domain Bacteria; phylum Actinomycetota; class Actinomycetes; order Mycobacteriales; family Mycobacteriaceae; genus Mycobacterium. Next base: position 241,424 of record CAWDAS010000009.1, on the reverse strand, counting down.
ACTACCCGTTCGCGTACCTGATCACCGTCGACGACGGATACCGCGTGCACACCGTGACGGTGGAGCCGCAGCTGCGCGAGGCGACCCTCGACGTCGGACTCATCGGCGGCCGCACCCGCGAAAACCTCGCCCACCGCGCCGACGTCACCCTGCTGTGGCCACCGACCGAGCCGGGCGGCTACTCCCTGATCGTCGACGGCGAAGCCGAGGTGACCGACCGCGCCGGGGACGCTGTCCGGCTGGGCGTCGTGCCCACTCGCGCGCTGCTGCACCGCGACGCCGACCCCGACTCGCCGGGCGCGGCCAAGGGTTGCCTGCACGACTGCGTGGTGTTTTCGCTGCCCGGGTGACCGCCGTACAGTCATTCGGGTGAGCCGCGTCGCGCCACTCGCCCCGCCGTGGAGCGAGGAAGATGCCACCAGCATCAACAGCTGGGGTCACCCGGACCGCAGCTATGAGCCGCTGCTTTTGGTGCGTTGCCTGCAGCGCCACCCGGCGCTGGCCAGCCGGCTGCGTAAGCTCGGTGAATCCCTTTACGTCGCGGCGCTTTTGCCGCCCCGCACGCGGACCATCGCCATCCTGCGTACGTGCGCGCTGGTGGGCTGCGAGTACGAGTGGGGCGGGCAGGCGGCGTTCTGGGGTCCGATCGCGGGCGTCAGCGACGACGACTGCGACGCGCTGGTCACCGGCGGCGAGGATGCCCCCGCCGACCCGCGCTGGAACCCGGCCGATAAGACGCTGATCGAGGCGGTCGACGAGCTGGAGCGCACCGGCTCGTGGTCGGAGGCGACGTGGAATGCACTGGGGCGCTTCCTTAGTGACGAGCAGCGGATCGAATTGCTCACGGCCGTGGGCTGGTACCGCACGATCTGCACGCTGTGTAACGCGCTCGCGCTTCCGGTGGAGGGCTGGATGCGGCGTTGGCCGCTAGCTCGCTGACCGGTCCCGGCCTAGGTCCCTTTTGAGGCCCGGGTGCTGGTTTTTCAGTAGCGGCAGCAGCAGCCGTCGCGGCATGAACTGAAACAGCCGGGTGGACAGTTGGCTTGGCAGCCCGGGGATCACCGTTCCGCGATCGCGGTCGAGCGCGTCGACTCCGGTGCGCGCCACTTCACGCGACGGCATCCACATGAATTTCGGGAACGCGTCGGCGAAGGTCCGCTCGTCCATGCCCGCGTTCTTCAGGAACTCCGTGCGTACCGGCCCCGGGCACAGCAGCGCGACGATGACACCGGTGCCCGCGAGCTCGGCGCGCAGTCCTTCGGTGTAGGTCCTCACGAACGCCTTGGTCGCGGAGTAGCCCACCTGCCCGGGGAAGGGGTGGTAGCCCGCCGTGGACCCGACGTTGAGGATCGCGCCTCGTTCGCGGGGCACCATCTGCTGGACCGCGCGGGTGGTCAGATCGATGACGGCCTCGACGTTGACCCGCACCTGGGCGATCTCTGCCTCGACGGGCGTCTTCGTCACCGACCCGATGGTGCCGATGCCGGCGTTGTTGACCAGGATGTCGGCCGTCAGCCCGCGGCGGTCGACCTCGTCGAACAGGCCGGCGCGGGCGGCGGAATCGGCGATGTCGCAGGCGATCACCTCGACGCGCACGCGGTCGGCGAGTTCGCCGGCCAGGTCCCGCAGCCGGTCCTCGCGGCGGGCGACCAGGGTGACGCCGTGGCCGCGGCCGGCCAATTCGCGGGCGATGTCGGCGCCGATGCCCGACGACGCCCCGGTCACGACGGCGGTGCTGGTGGGTGTTGGAATCGGAAGGGCCACGGGTCGAACCTACGCCGCCGAGTGTGGGCCTTGCGCAGGGGAACCGCCTCGATTTCGTGCGTAGGCCCCACGCTCGACGAGCTTGGCCCTCACGCGGTCGACGATCGCGTCCGGCCGCGACAGCATCTCGGCGCTGACTCTGATCACGGCCCAGCCGGCCGCCTCCAGCAACGCGATTCGCTCGATGTCCCACGACCGCTGATAGCGGTTCTCCCAATGCTGGACGCCGTCATACTCGACGGCGACCTTCCAATGGCGCCACCCCATGTCGACGCGGATGCGCAGCTCCCGAAACTCGATCTGGGTCTCCGGCTTCGGCAGACCGGCGCCGACCAGCACCAGCCTCAGCCGTGTTTCCTGCGGCGACTCCGCACCGCCGTCGGACAACTCCAGCGCGGCCCGCAGCCGCCGAACGCCGCGGGCCCCCGGGTGCCGGTCGGCTACAGCGGCGACGTCCGCGGGTTTGCAATCCGTCGCATTGAGCAATGCGTCGAGGATCGGTACCGCCCCGGCGACGGTCCGGCCGCGACCGATGTCGAACGCCGTTCGGGCCGGGGTCGTCACGCGCATTCCCCAGATCGTGCCCACCTCGTCATCGGACAGCGCATAGCTGTGTACGACGATGCCCGGCCGACCGTGTCGATCGGCCCGCACGATCTCCGCGGGCGCGGCCGGATCGAGCCATTTGGTGCCGAACACCGCGGCCGCGGACAGGCCCGCCAGTGTCGCACCCGTCGACAGCCAGGCCGCGCGCGCTTTGATGGCCGCGGTCAGCTCGGCCTCTTTAGCGAGGTACACATCGCGGAACACCGCTCGGTACCGGGTGCGCAATGCACTGCGGGTGACGCCACCACACGCGAGCGCTTGACTGCCTCGAAAAGGGTCCACGGCGTCATGGTGAGCGTGCGGCCGCGCTTTTGTGTGCGCCGAGCGTGGTGCCTGTGGACGGATTTCGAGGTGTGGACGTACTTATCCCCCACACTCGCGCACGAAAAAGCCCGGCCCCCAAGGGGACCGGGCTTTTTCGTTACGGACTAGAAGTCCATGCCGCCCATGCCGCCGGTCGGGTCGCCCGCGGGAGCGGCCGCCTTCTCCGGCTTGTCGGCGACGACGGCCTCCGTCGTGAGGAACAGGCCCGCGATCGACGCGGCGTTCTGCAGCGCCGAACGGGTGACCTTGACCGGGTCGGCAACGCCGGCCTTGAGCAGGTCCTCGTACTCATTGGTGGCGGCGTTCAGGCCGACACCCGACTTCGCGTTGCGGACCTTCTCGGCCACCACCCCGGGCTCCAGCCCGGAGTTGAAGGCGATCTGCTTGAGCGGAGCCTCCAGCGCCACCTTGACGATGTTGACTCCGGTCGCCTCGTCGCCGGTGAGCTTGAGCTCGTCCAGGGACGGAGCCGCCTGCAGCAGGGCCACGCCGCCACCGGCGACGATGCCCTCCTCGACGGCCGCCTTGGCGTTGCGCACCGCGTCCTCGATGCGGTGCTTGCGCTCCTTGAGCTCCACCTCGGTGGCGGCTCCGGCCTTGATCACCGCAACACCGCCGGCCAGCTTGGCCAGGCGCTCCTGCAGCTTCTCGCGGTCGTAGTCGGAGTCGCTGTTCTCGATCTCGCTGCGGATCTGGGCCACCCGCCCGGCGATGGCGTCGGTGTCGCCGGCGCCCTCGACGATGGTGGTCTCGTCCTTGGTGACGACGACCTTGCGGGCCTTGCCGAGCAGCGCCACGTCGGCGCTCTCCAGCGACAGGCCGACCTCCTCGCTGATCACCTGACCACCGGTGAGGATCGCCATGTCCTGCAGCATCGCCTTGCGGCGGTCACCGAAGCCGGGGGCCTTGACCGCCACCGACTTGAAGGTGCCGCGGATCTTGTTGACGACCAGGGTGCTCAAAGCCTCGCCCTCGACGTCCTCGGCGATGATCAGCAGCGGCTTGCCGGCCTGGATGACCTTCTCCAGCAGCGGCAGCAGATCCTTGACGGTCGACACCTTGGAGCTGACCAGCAGGATGAAGGGGTCTTCCAGCACCGCTTCCTGACGCTCGGCGTCGGTGACGAAGTAGCCCGAGATGTAGCCCTTGTCGAACCGCATGCCCTCGGTGAGCTCGAGCTGCAGGCCGAAAGTGTTGGACTCCTCGACGGTGATGACGCCCTCGTTGCCGACCTTGTCCATCGCCTCGGCGATGAGGTCGCCGATCGGCTGGTCGCCCGCGGAGATCGCGGCAGTCGCGGCGATCTGCTCCTTGGTCTCGACGTCCTTGGCCGACTTCAGCAAGGTCTCGGTGACCTTCTCGACGGCCTTCTCGATGCCGCGCTTGAGTGCCAGCGGGTTGGCGCCGGCGGCTACGTTGCGCAGACCCTCTTTGACCAGCGCCTGGGCCAGCACCGTGGCCGTCGTCGTGCCGTCACCGGCGACGTCGTCGGTCTTCTTGGCGACTTCCTTGACCAGCTCGGCGCCGATCTTCTCGTACGGGTCCTCCAGCTCGATCTCCTTGGCGATGGACACACCATCGTTGGTGATCGTGGGGGCACCCCACTTCTTCTCCAGGACGACGTTGCGGCCCTTGGGGCCCAACGTGACCTTTACCGCGTCGGCGAGGGCGTTGAGCCCCCGCTCGAGGCCGCGACGGGCCTCTTCGTCGTACGCAATTATCTTGGCCATTGCGAAGTGATTCCTCCGGATCGGGGATGACACCAGGTGGCCACGGGTCGGCCACCCCATTACTTACGCTGGCCGGGCGCAGTGCCCGCGACGGACGACCAGTTGGTCTCACCGTCCCGACCTAGCACTCACCGGTCGCGAGTGCCAACGTCATTCTTAGCACTCGCCTATGCCGAGTGCAAGAAAGCGTCGGGCCTTATCGCTGCACGCGTAAACCATCGATGACGACGTCGGTCGCCCGCTCGGCCAGCGCCGAGTCGTACGCCTGCATCGCCTGGCATCCGACGAGGATTGCCTTCAGATCCCGCATATCGATGTCGCGGCGCGCGGTACCCGCTTCCTGCGCGGCGCGAAGCAGCTCGCCGACCATGGCCTTGAATGCGTCTTCGGCCTCGGGCGCGGCGCAGGAGATGTCGATTCCGTAACCGGCCAGGGCGTCGACCAGGCCGCGGTCCGCCGCCCCCCACTGCAGCACCATCGAGCGCAGAAAGGCGAAGAGCGCGTCGGCGGCCCCCGCGGTGTCCAGCAGCGCGTGGCCGTCGTCCACGAGGCGCTGCATGCGGTTTCCGATGACCGCCGCAAACAGCGCCTCCTTGGTCGGGAAGTGGCGGTAGACGGTGCCCGCGCCGACGCCGGCGCGGCGGGCGATCTCGTCGATCGGCACCGACAAGCCTTCGGCCGCAAAGGTTTGGTAGGCGACGTCCAGTACGCGCGCACGGTTGCGCGCCGCGTCGGCGCGCAACGGTCGTGCGGGTTGGGCCATCCGACGAACACCACCTCATGGATTGACAAAACGGGGCGTACGTTCCGTATAGTGACATCAACCGGAGCGCTCGCCCCGATTACTCTACTAGTTGCAGGAGCAATCCCATGGCCAAGTGGACCACCGCGGACATTCCCGACCAGACCGGTCGGGTCGCCGTCATCACCGGAGCCAACACCGGCCTCGGCTACGAAACCGCCGCCGCGCTGGCCGACCACGGCGCCCGCGTGGTGCTGGCGGTGCGCAATCTCGACAAGGGCAAGGACGCCGCCGCGCGGATCACGGCCATCAGCCCACACGCGGATGTGGCGCTGGCCGAGCTCGACCTGACATCGCTTGAGTCGGTCCGCGCCGCGGCCGAACAGCTCAAGTCCGATTACGACCGCGTCGACCTGCTGATCAACAACGCCGGCGTGATGTGGACGCCGCGCTCGAAAACCAAGGACGGCTTCGAGCTGCAGTTCGGCACCAACCACCTCGGCCACTTCGCCCTCACCGGCCTGCTGCTGGACCACCTGCTGCCCGTCGCCGGGTCCCGGGTCGTGACGGTCAGCAGCACCGGCCATCGCATCCGCGCCGACATCCACTTCGACGACCTGCAGTGGGAGCGCAGCTACAGCCGGGTGGGGGCTTACGGGCAATCCAAGCTTGCCAACCTGCTGTTCACCTACGAACTGCAGCGGCGGCTGGCCCCGCGCGGAACGACGGCCGCCGTGGCCGCCCACCCCGGCGGCTCCCGGACCGAGCTGACCCGCAACCTGCCTCCGCTGGTCGAGCGCATCGTCACCCCGCTGCTCAACCCGCTCATGCAGGACGCGGCCGCCGGCGCGCTACCCACCTTGCGCGCCGCCACCGACCCGGGCGTGCTCGGCGGCCAGTACTACGGTCCCGACGGATTCGCCGAGCTGCGCGGCGACCCGAAGCTCGTGGCGTCCAGCGCGAAATCCCACGACGCGCAGCGGCAGCGGCGGCTGTGGCAGGTCTCGGAGCAGCTCACCGGGGTGGTCTATCCGCTGAGCTGAGCGGCAGGTCGAGCAGCTGCTCGTAGAAGCCGCCGAAACCGCGGGCGGGGTCGACCAAATGGATTTCCAGGATCCAGTGGCAGCGGCGCCCCCGGGGGTCGGTGCGCCGCATCGGCTTGTCCGATCCGGGCATGACGTACCACTCGCGGCCGGGGCCGGCGATCTTTCGGTGCGGGAACTCCCCCACCAGGTGACCGGCGATGGGGCTGCCCCACTCGAACCCCTCGGCCCGGGCCACACCGACGACGTGCTCGAACAACTCGGCCCCGGTGACGCCGAGGTGGTCGTCGAAATGCTCGCGCCCGGCCTCCCACACCCGGGGCAGCGCGTCGCGCAGGGCCCACTTGACAGGATCGTCGCCCAGTACGAAGGTGCGGCCGAAGTCGGCCTCCCACTCCTCGAAAATTGGCCCCAGGTCGAGGAAGACGATGTCGTCGGGGGCGATCACCCGGTCCGGCGGGCGCTCGGCGAACGGTTGCAGGGTGTTCTCGCCGGCCCGCACGATCCGCCGGTGCCAGTGCCGGGTCACGCCGAACATCTGGGCGGCGAGATCCCGGATCTCGTCGGAGAGCTCACGTTCTCCGACGCCGGGGCGGATCATGGCGCGCCGGTCGATCTCGTCGAACAGTTGTGCCGCCCTGTGCTCGGCGTCGAGAAGCCGCCGCACCCGAACACCTTCTTCGGCTGTCGGCCCCTCCACACCCGCGATGCTAACTGGCAGGCTGGACCCATGTCCCTCGTCGTGCCGCCGTATCCGCCGCCCCGTTACACCGCGGACGAGCCGGAGGTCAGCGCCTGGCTCAAGCGGGCCGACTCGCCACCCGACTACGAAACCGCCGGAGTCAAATACCACTACCTGGCCAACCAGCGGGACACCGACGGCGACTACGGGCTGTACCGGGTCGACGTCCCGCCCACCGGCGGGGGGCCGGGGCCGCACTTTCACCGCGCCATGTCCGAGGCGTTCTTCGTGCTGTCCGGGACGATGAAGCTCTACGACGGCACCCGGTGGGCCGACGGGCATCGGGGTGACTTCCTCTACGTCCCGCCCGGCGGGGTGCACGGTTTCCGCAACGAGGCCGACGAACCGGCATCGATCCTGATGCTCTTCGCTCCGGGGGCGCCGCGGGAGGCCTACTTCGAAGGTTTCGGCGCACTGGCCGACATGACCGACGACGAGCGCGGGGAGTGGTTCGTCCGGCACGACAACTACTGGGTCCAGTAGTCCCCGGGAATCATCGCGCGGGTGCGCTCAAAGAACGTCCGTCCGCTGTAGGGCAATTGGGTCACGACTTTGCCGCTGGGATGCCGGAAGTAATTGTTGCACGCGAGCCAGACCTTGCCCGCCATGGCCGTCTGGATCTCGTCGTTGTAGCGGCGCTGTGCCGCGGGTGTCACCTCGATCGTGCGCGCCCCGCGGCTGCCCATCACGTCGAGGAGATGGCGGACGAACGTCGTCTGCGCCTCGTGGATGTAGATGATCGAGTTGACCCCGTTGGTGTTGGGACCGTAGAGCGTGAAGAAGTTCGGATACCCGGCCACCAGCGTGCCAAGGTAGGCCTCGGCGCCGTCGCTCCATTCGTCGCGCAGGTGCCGGCCGCCGGTTCCGTACACGTCGATGCCGGCCAGGTATTCGGCGGCCTTGAATCCGGTGCCGTAGATGATGGTGTCGACGCGGTGTTCGACGCCGTCCACGGTGCACACACCCCGCTCGGTCAGCTCGGCGATCGCGGTGGTTTCCAGGCTGACGTTGGGCAGCGCGAACGTGGGATACCAGTCGCGTGACATCAGCGGGCGCTTGCAGCCGGCGGGGTAGTCCGGCGTCAGCTTCGCGCGCAGCTCGGGGTCGGCGACCTTGCGCATCAGGTAGCTGCGGGCCAGCTCGGTCGCTTCCCGGGTCTGCGCGGCATCGACGTCGAAGCTGGACGACTCGTAGGCATCGAAGGCCTCGTCACGCAGCTTCTGCGCCGCGGCCCGATCGCGTTCGAACAGCTCCTGCTGCTCTGGCGTGAACGGGAAGTCGAACCGCGGTGCGATCCAGATCGGCGTGCGCTGAAACACCGTCAGGTGCGCGGTCTCTCGCGCAATCGCGGGCACGTATTGGATCGCGCTGGCGCCGGTGCCGATGGAGGCCACCCGCTCCCCCGCCGTTGACTTGGTGTGATCCCAACGCGCGGAATGGAATTGGCGGCCCCGAAACCGCCCCGCCCCCGGAATCTGTGGAATGCTGGGCACATCGAGCATCCCGACGGCGCTGACCACCACGTCGAAGTCGTGCTCCCCGCCGTCAGCGTCGGTGAGCGTCCAACGCCGGTGCCCATCGGACCAGCGTGCGGTGGTGATCGTGGTGCGCCGCCGCAGGTGCGGCTGTAGCCCGTGCTCGGCGGCCACCCGCTCGAGGTAGGCCAGGATTTCGGGCTGGTTGGCATAGGTCTTGCTCCAGCGCGGGTTGGGCGCAAAGGAATACGAGTACAGGTGGGACGGGACGTCGCAGGCCGCGCCCGGAAAGGTGTTGTGGCGCCAGGTCCCGCCGAATCCGTCGGCCCGGTCGAAAATGCTGAATTCGTAACCGCCCTCGGCCAGCTGGATGCCCATCGCGATGCCACCGGCTCCGGCGCCGATGATTCCCACCCTCGGCTTCAGGCCCATTGCGAAAAGTAGGGTCGCTCCGGCCGGCTCTTTTCCACCAGGATGAACACCACGCCCCACGGATCGACGAACCAGGTGGTGCGGACCCGCGCGACGTCGGCGATGCCGCTGACCAGAAACCGGACGCCGTTGCGTTCCAGTTCCGCCCGGGTGGCGTCGAGATCGTCACAGATGAGCCCGACGTGGGACAGCCCGTGGTCGGTGAGCGCGGCACGAGCCCGCTCATCGGAGCCTTTCACGCCGAGGTATTCGATGACCTCCAGCACCCGGTCGCCGTCGCCGCCGAACCCGACGATCGCCGCCTTCATCGACGGGTCGGACACCAGCTCGCCCATGTCGTCGCGAATGGCGTTACCGGTCATGACATATGGCGGTGAGAGCACACGCAGGCCCAATACGTCTCGATAGAAGGCCACCGCGGCCTCGCAATCGCCGAACGCAGACCCCGGTGTGGGCCAATCCGGTAATCACGTTCTCGACTTTACTCAGCCGTTTGCTTGGCTCGGTGCGCCCGCCCGGCACTCGGTCGCCAACCCGGCGGGGCCCGGCCCGGATGAGTATCTTTTTGGCCATGGCGTCCAACGACAAAGAGAGCGGCAAATGGTCGGAGCCCGACGTGCCGGACCTCAGCGGCCGCGTCGCGGTGGTCACCGGCGCCAACACCGGCATCGGGTACCAGACGGCCGCCGTCCTGGCCTACCGCGGGGCGCACGTGGTGCTCGCGGTGCGAAATCTCGAGAAGGGCAACGCCGCCCTGTCCCGCATCGTCGCCTCCCGCCCCGGGGCGGACGTCACGCTGCAGGCGCTGGACCTCGGCTCGCTGGCTTCGGTGCGTTCCGCGGCCGATGCGCTGCGCGCGGCCTACCCGCGCATCGACCTACTGATCAACAACGCCGGGGTGATGTGGACGCCGAAGCAGGTGACCGAGGACGGCTTCGAATTACAGTTTGGCACAAACCATCTCGGCCATTTCGCGCTGACCGGGCTGCTGCTCGACCACCTGCTGGGAGTGCGCGGGTCGCGGGTGGTGACCGTCAGCAGCCTCGGCCACCGGCTGCGCGCCGCCATTCACTTCGATGACCTGCAGTGGGAGCGCGGGTACGACCGGGTCGCCGCCTACGGGCAAGCCAAGCTGGCCAATCTGCTGTTCACCTACGAGCTGCAGCGACGGCTGGCGGCCCGCCCGGACGCCAAGACCATCGCCGTCGCCGCGCACCCGGGCGGCTCCAACACCGAGCTGGCCCGCAACCTGCCGGGAATCTTCCAGCCGCTGCGGGCCGTGCTGGGACCGGTGCTGTTCCAGAGCGCGGCGATGGGCGCGCTGCCGACGCTGCGGGCCGCCACCGATCCGGCGGTTCAGGGCGGGCAGTACTACGGCCCCGACGGCTTCCTCGAGCAGCGCGGCCACCCCAAGATCGTCGAATCCAGCGCGCAGTCGCACGACGAGGAGCTGCAACACCGGCTGTGGGCCGTGTCCGAAGACCTCACCGGCGTCCGGTTCCCGGTCTGAGGGGCCGAACAATGGCTTGGATAATGGCAGCGTGCGGTCAGTCGACGAACATCAGCGTGTCGTAGGGGAGATGATCCGGGCCCGCCCGGCGGTGCAGGTTCCGCTGGCCGAGGCCCAAGGGCTGGTGCTGGCCGACGACGTGGTCGCGCAGCTGGCGCTGCCGGTGTTCGACAACTCCGCCATGGATGGTTATGCGGTGCGCGCGGAGGACACCGCTGCCGCCACGCCCGAGCACCCGGTGGTGCTGCCCGTCGCCGAGGACATTCCGGCGGGGCGCACCGACCCATTGACGCTGCAACCCAAAACCGCGCACCGCATCATGACCGGCGCGCCGCTGCCGGCCGGCGCGACGGCCGTCGTGCCGGTCGAGGACACCGACGGCGGTATGGACGCGGTGGCGATCCGGCAGGCCCGCCCGGAAGGCAAGCACATCCGGCGCGCGGGCGAGGACGTCGCGCCCGGCACCACCGTGCTGCGGAAGGGGCAGGTGGTGACGGCGGCGGTGCTGGGCCTGGCCGCCGCGCTGGGAATGGGGGCGCTGCCGGTGATTCCGCGCCAACGGGTGCTGGTGATCTCGACCGGGTCGGAGCTGGTGCCGCCGGGCGGCCCGCTCCGGCCGGGACAGATCTACGAGTCCAACTCGATCATGCTGGCCGGCGCCGTGCGCGACGCCGGCGCCGACGTCATCGCCGTGGCAACCGCCGAAGACGACGTCGCGCAGTTCAGCGCGATCCTCGACCGCCACGCCGCGAACGCGGACCTGATCATCACCAGCGGCGGGGTCAGCGCCGGGGCCTACGAGGTCGTCAAGGACGCCTTCGGACGGGAGGGCGACCAGGGGGTGGAGTTCGTCAAGGTGGCGATGCAGCCGGGCATGCCACAGGGCATCGGGCGGGTGGCCGGCACGACGATCGTCACCCTGCCGGGCAACCCGGTCAGCGCGCTGGTGTCCTTCGAGGTGTTCATCCGGCCGGCGCTGCGCACGGCCATGGGCCTGCCGGATCCGGACCGCCCGCAGCGGCCGGCCGTCCTCACCGAATCGTTGACCTCGCCGCGCGGCAAGCGGCAGTTCCGGCGCGCGGTGCTCGACGGTGACACCGGCACCGTCGTCAGCTACGGCCCCCCGGCCTCGCACCATTTGCGGTGGCTGGCGTCGGCCAACGGGCTGCTCGACATCCCCGAGGACGTGGTCGAAGTGGCCGCCGGGACCGAGCTGCAGGTCTGGGATTTGAGCTAAGCGCAGCGGAACCAACCCGGCCGGGGCTCCGTAAGATGGCCGCGTGGCACGACGCCCCCGCGCCCCCTCGTCTCTGGAAGGCCCTGCCTTCCAGGACCCGGCCTTCAGTCCGCAGCACGTGCTCGAGCTGGTCCGCTCCACCGTTCCGCCGATACACCCGGCCGGGCGCCCGTTCATCGCCGCCGGTGTGGGGCTGGCGGTGGCGGGTCGCCGCCACCGGTGGGTGCGCCGGGCGGGTCTGCTGGCCGCGGGTGCCTGCGCGGCGTTCTTCCGTCACCCGCCGCGGGTGCCGCCCGCTCGGCCCGGCGCCATCGTCGCGCCCGCCGACGGCGTGATCTGCGTGATCGATGCCGCGGCCCCGCCCGCCGAACTCGGCATGGGCGACGCGGCGCTGCCCCGGGTCAGCATCTTCCTTTCGCTGCTGGATGCCCACGTACAGCGGGCACCGGTGAGCGGCGAGGTGATCGCCATGCAGCACCGGCCGGGGCGTTTCGGGTCGGCCGATCTGGCCGCGGCGAGCACCGAGAACGAGCGCACCAGCCTGCGGATCCGCACGCCCAGCGGCGCCGAGGTCGTCGCCGTGCAGATCGCGGGGCTGCTGGCGCGCCGCATCATCTGCGACGCCGCCGTCGGGGACAAGCTGTCGATCGGGGATACCTACGGGCTGATCCGGTTCGGCTCCCGGCTGGATACCTACCTGCCGGTGGGCACCGAACCGATCGTGCGCGTCGGCCAGCGCGCGATCGCCGGCGAGACCGTGCTGGCTGAGCTGCCATGATCAGCAAGCCGCGCGGCAGGCGGACGGTCAACCTGCAGATCCTGCCCAGCGCGATGACCGTGCTGTCCATCTGCGCCGGCCTGACCTCGATCAAGTTGGCCCTCGAACATCAACCGAAGGCCGCGATGGCGCTGATCGCCGCGGCCGCCATCCTGGACGGGCTGGACGGGCGGGTGGCCCGGATCCTGGATGCCCAGTCGCGAATGGGCGAGGAGATCGACTCACTGGCCGACGCGGTGAACTTCGGCGTCACGCCCGCGATCGTGCTCTACGTGACGATGCTGTCGCAGTCGCCGGCCGGCTGGGTGGCGGTATTGCTGTACGCGGTGTGCGTGGTGTTGCGGCTGGCGAGGTACAACGCGCTGCTCGACGACGGTAGCCAGCCGGCCTACACGCACGAATTCTTCGTCGGAATGCCCGCGCCGGCGGGTGCGGTCTCGATGATCGGCCTGATCGGACTCAAGCTGCAGTTCGGCGAGGGCTGGTGGACGTCGACGCTGTTCCTGTGCATCTGGATAACGGGGACGTCGGTGCTGATGGTCAGCAAGATCCCGATGCGCAAGATGCACGCCGTCGCGGTGCCGCCCAGCTGGGCGGCACCGCTGCTGGCGCTGCTGGCGATCTTTGCGGCGGCCGCGGTGCTGGCCCCCTACCTGTTGATCTGGGTGATCATCGTGGCCTACCTGTGCCACGTCCCGTTCGCGGTGCGCAACCAGCGCTGGCTCGCCGAGCATCCCGAGGCCTGGTCCGACAAGCCCAAACAACGGCGCGCGGCGCGGCGCGCGATCCGCCAGGCCCAGCCGCACCGCCGGTCGATGGCGCGGCTGGGGCTGCGCAAGCCCGGCGGGCGCCTGCCGTGAGGCCCGACGGCCGTCAACTCACCTTGACCGCCCGGCTGAACACCTCCGCCGCCGACTCCCGCCGCGGTGTCGTCCGATTGCATCCCAGCGCCGTCGCCGCCCTTGGCATCCGGGAGTGGGACGCGGTGTCGCTGACCGGGGCGCGGACCACGGCGGCGGTCGCGGGCCTCGCCGCCCCGGACACCCCGGTCGGCATCGCGCTGCTGGACGACGTGACGCTGTCCAACGCCGGGCTGCGCGAGGACACCGCCGTGATCGTCGGCGCGGTCACCGTCTACGGCGCGCGGTCGGTGACGCTGTCCGGCTCGTCGCTGGCCACCCAGTCGATCTCGCCGGTCACCCTGCGACAGGCGCTACTGGGCAAGGTGCTGACCGTCGGCGACGCCGTGTCGCTGCTGCCGCGTGACCTGGGCCCCGGCACATCGACGTCGGCGGCCACCCGTGCACTTGCGGCGTCGGTGGGCATCAGCTGGACCTCGGAGCTGCTGACCGTCACCGGGGTCGACCCCGACGGACCGGTCAGCGTGCAACCCAACTCGCTGGTCACCTGGGGGGCCGGCGCCCCGTACGGCGGCGCGGCGGCATCGCATGAACTGATCGAAGTGGCCAGTCCGGAAACGGTTGTCGAGGAGCTCAAGGGCTCGCAACCTCAGGCCGCCAAGCTCGCCGAATGGCTCAAGCTCGCGCTCGACGAACCGCACCTGCTGAAGACGCTGGGCGCCGGGGCCAACCTCGGTGTGCTGGTGTCGGGTCCGGCCGGGGTGGGCAAAGTGACGCTGGTGCACGCGGTGTGCGACGGCCGCAGGCTGGTCAAGCTCGACGGCCCGGAGGTTGGCGCGCTCGCCGCCGACGACCGGCTCAAGGCCGTGGCCTCGGCGGTGCGCACGATCCGCGACGGGGGCGGGGTGCTGCTGATCACCGACGTCGACGCCCTGCTGCCGGCCACCCCCGAGCCGGTGGCCGCGCTGATCCTGGGCGAGCTGCGCGCCGCCGTGGCCACCGAGGGCGTCGCGCTGATCGCCACCACGGCGCGGCCCGACCAGCTCGATCCCCGGCTGCGCGCCCCCGACCTGTGCGACCGGGAGCTCAGCTTGCCGCTGCCCGACGCCGGCACCCGCAAGGCGCTCTTGGAGTCGCTGCTCAAGCCGGCGCCCACCGGCGAACTCGACTTTGGCGAAATAGCTTCCCACACTCCGGGTTTCGTGGTTGCCGACCTGGCCGCCCTGGTGCGTGAGGCGGCGCTGCGGGCGGCGTCGCGGGCCAGCACCGACGGCCAGCCGCCCAAGCTGAGCCAGGAGGATCTCCTCGGCGCGCTGACCGTCATCCGGCCGCTGTCCCGCTCGGCGAGCGAAGAGGTGGCCGTCGGTGACGTCACGCTCGATGATGTGGGCGACATGGCCGAGGCCCGGCAGGCGCTGACCGAGGCGGTGCTGTGGCCGCTGCAGCATCCCGACACGTTCGCCCGGTTGGGCGTCGAGCCACCCCGTGGGGTGCTGCTGTACGGCCCGCCCGGCTGCGGCAAGACCTACGTGGTGCGCGCCCTGGCCAGCACCGGGCGGCTGTCCGTGCACGCCGTCAAGGGGTCCGAGCTGATGGACAAGTGGGTGGGAAGCTCGGAAAAGGCCGTCCGCGAACTGTTCCGCCGCGCCCGGGATTCCGCGCCGTCGCTGATATTCCTCGACGAGATCGACGCGCTGGCGCCCCGGCGCGGGCAGAGCTTCGACTCGGGGGTGACCGATCGGGTGGTGGCCGCGCTGCTGACCGAGCTGGACGGCGTCAACCCGCTGCGCGACGTCGTCGTGCTGGGCGCCACCAACCGGCCGGACCTGATCGACCCGGCGCTGTTGCGTCCGGGCCGGCTCGAGCGGCGGGTGTTCGTCGAGCCACCCGATGCCGCCGCCCGCCGCGAAATCCTGCGCACCGCGGGTAAATCCGTCCCGCTGAGCGACGACGTCGACCTCGACGAGGTGGCCGCCGGGCTCGACGGCTACAGCGCCGCCGACTGCGTGGCGCTGCTGCGCGAGGCCGCGCTGACCGCGATGCGACGCTCCATCGATGCCACCGACGTGACGGCCGCCGACCTGGCGGCGGCCCGCCGAACCGTCCGCCCCTCACTGGATCCCGCCCAGGTGGAGTCGCTACGGGCGTTCGCGAAAGCTCCGTAGCACGGCCAGGGCCGACGCCGCGACGTCGCTTTCCAGCCAGCGCGGCATCGGGTCGTCGTGGGCGTGGCGCCGGACCACGGCGTAGGGCAGGTCCGCGACCGCTCGCGCGACGGCGTCCACCGACCGGGGCTTGTCGTTCCCATACAGTTGCCGCGCCAGGTCGCCGATTCGCTCGGTCAGCGGGGCGTTCATCGCGGCCAGCGTCTGCCGGAACGCCGCGTCGGGTTCGTCGTCGAGCAGGTCACCGGGCCGGATCGTCAACAACAGCCGGGCGTCGTCGGGCAGTTCGCGCGCGAAGGTGACGGCGGCCACGGCCATGGCCGTCGCCGTTTCCCAGGCGGTGTCCGCCGGTGTCTCGCCGCCCGCGGCCAGCGCCCGCGTCTGGAAACGCTCGAGTGCGCGCAGCCACGCCGCCGTCAGGATGCCGTCGCGGTTGCCAAACCGGTGGTAGAGAGTGCCCGCGGGGGCGCCGCTGGTCTTGGCGATCGCCGCGACGCTCGCCGCGCGCGGTCCGCCGCCGAGCACCAGGGCCCGGGCGGCGTCGAGGATCACATCGGTTTCGTGCTTCCGCGGAGGTGCCACGATCTAGTACATTCCTTCTATATGGAACGATTACCCTACATCGATGAGCATGCCATAACCGTCGAGGCGGACCGCGCGGACACGTGGTCGGCGCTGTTGCGGGTGCTGTGCCGGGTCCCGGGCGACCCGTCGACCGTGCCGACCGGCTTCGCGCTGGACGAGGCGCGACCCCCGGCGCGCTTCGCGCTGAAGGGCCGCCACCCGTTCGCGGCCTATCGGTGGGTGTTCGAGCTGGAAGACGAGGCGGCGGGCCGCACCCTGGTGCGCGCCGCCACCTGGGCGGCCTTCCCGGGCGTGCACGGGAAGATCTACCGGGCCCTCGTCATCGGCACGGGCGGCCACCGCGTCCTCACGCGGTGGACGCTGAGACGGATTGCGACGGCCGCCGAGCGGGCCGATTACACGGACGTCTTCGAAGTCCCGCTCCCGCAGGGCGACTCGCGCACCGCCGAGCAGACGTTCCGCGACGCGGTGGGGCATGACCCGGGCGCCGGAGGAGGCGTTGTCTCGTGGATCCATCGCCACGTGTTGGGATTCCGCCTCGGGCCGCCTTCGTCGCCCGATCACATCATCGGCTGGACGATCGTGCGTTCGGATCACGACGAACTAGTGCTGAGCGCGCGCGGACCGCTCATGTACGGCGAGCTGACCCTGCGACGCCAGGACGATCGGCGCGCCAGCCTCACCACGCGCGTGCAGTACCGCCGCAGACTGACCGCCCGAACGGTCTGGGCCGTCGTCGGCCCGCTGCATCGTGCCGTGGCGCCGCGGCTGATGAAGCGCGCCGCGCTGTGGCACCGTATACCGGCATGACCGAGCATCCGACCGCGCTGCAAGTCGTCGACGGAATCGACCTGCCCGGCAAGGTCTGTGTGATCACGGGGGCGTCCTCCGGGTTGGGCCGCGAGTCGGCCCGGGCGCTGGCCGCCGCGGGCGCGCACGTCGTCCTGGCCGCCCGCAACCCCGATGCCCTGAGCCAGACGGCCCGCTGGATCGCGACCGAAGTGCCGGGCGCGCGAACCTCGACCGTCGAGCTCGACCTCACCGCGCTGGCCGGGGTACGGGTGGCGGCGGGCGCAATCCGCGACATCGCCCCGGCCATCGACGTTCTGATGAACAACGCCGGGGTGATGTTCACGCCGTTCGCCAGGACGCACGACGGCTTCGAAATCCAGATCGGCACCAACCATTTCGGGCACTTCGAGCTCACCCGGCTCCTGGTCCCCCAGCTCGCCGCCGCCGATGGTGCCCGGATCGTCACGCTGTCGTCCGGCGGCCACGTCATGGGTGACGTCGACTTCGACGATCCCAACTGGGAGCGTCGTGAATACGACAAGTTCGTGGCCTACGGCGCGTCCAAGACCGCGAACATCCTGCATGCGATGGAGGCCGACCGTCGCTTGCACGACAAGGGAATTCGTGCCTACGCCGTCCACCCCGGCACCGTGGCCACCTCGCTGGCGCGGTACATGTCCCGGTCGGATTTCTCGCGGCTGCGCAAATACGCCGCCGCCAGCGGCGCCGCCCGCGGCGAACCGACCGACGGCCACCTCGACTTCACCACACCCGACCGCGGGTCGGCCACCCAGGTGTGGGCGGCGGTCAGCCCGGAGCTGGCCGGCCGGGGTGGGCTGTATCTGGAAAACTGCGCGGTCAGCGAGAAGATCGCGCCCTACGCCTGCGACGCGCGACGCGCGGCCGACTGGTGGGCCCTGTCCGAGACGTTGTGCGCGGCATCATGAGGCCAGCCGCGCTCACGGCTCCGGCAGCGCCGTCCACTCGCGCGAAACCCGCGACGTGAACGACGGCGACCGGCGCTCCAGGAAGGCGGCGACCCCCTCGCGAGCGTCGGCGGTGCCCATCACGCGTTGGTGCAGCTGTGTTTCCAGCGCGGCGACCTGCCGCGGGGTGTAGTTGTTGATCGCGGTGTCCCACAGCAGCCGCTTGCACAGCGCCGCCGACATCGGCGCCACGTTGACCGCGATGTCGCGGGCCAGCTCCACCGCGTGGCCGAGCACCTGGTCGGCGGGCAGGGCCCGGTTCGCGATGCCGAGCGCCACCGCCTCGGCCCCGCCGAAGGTTCGCCCGGTGAGCAGGATGTCCGCGGCCACCCCCAGCGTGGTCAGCTGCGCCAGCGTCCAGTGCGACATGCAATCGGGTAGCACGCCCCGGCGGACCTGCACCACACCGTATTTCGCGTCCTCGGCGACGATGCGGATGTCGGCCTGCAACGCGATGGTCAGGCCGATGCCGATCGCGTGGCCGTTGAGGGCGGCGATCACCGGTTTGCGCAACTCGAAGGCGGCCGGGGTGATCGGTGACGCCGAAAACGTCTCGTCGGCCGGCGCGTCGAAAGGGCTTGCGCCGCACGAGAAGTCGGCCCCGGCACAGAAGGCGCGGCCCGCCCCGGTCACGACGATGGCCCGGACGTCGTCGTCGCCGTCGCAGTCGGAGTACGCCCGGCTCAGCAGCGCGCCCAGCTCGGCGGTGTAGGCGTTGAGCTGCTCGGGCCGATTGAGCGTGAGCACCGCGACGCCCGCGTCGACCTCGACCGTCAGGTCGGGGCTCATCGCAGTGCCGGGGCCCGGTGCAGGGCGCCGATCAGGTCGGCGACGTCGGCGCTACGCGGCGTGTAGCCGGGGAAGTAACAGCACACCTCGGCGGCGTGCTCCCCGAACCGGGCGGCGATCTGCTGGGCGCATTCCTCGGGGGTTCCCATGATTCCGATCCGCTCCACCACCTCGTCGCCGATCAGTCGGCGCATCTCGGCGAAGCGGCCCTGTTTGGACAGCGCGTTGAGCTCGGGCTGGATATCGGCCCATCCCTCGGCCTCCAGCACGGGCAGGTACGCCGGGGTCGAGCCGTAGAACGAAATCAGTCCTGCCACCCCCTCGACCGCGACCGCCAGATCCGCCTCGTCGCGGCCGACTGCGACCATGGCCTGGGCGATGACCTGAAACTCGTCGGGCTTCCGCCCCGAGCGGCGCAGCCCCTCGTTGACCGCGGGGACGGTGCGTTCGGCGAAGTGGCGGGCGCTGTTGAACGGCATCACCAGCAGCCCGTCGGCAACCTCGGCGGCGGTGCGCGTCATGATCGGGCCCAGCGCGCCCAGCAGCACCGCAGGCAGCCCGAACGGATTGGGCCCGGGGTTGAAGTTGGGCGCCATGATCGTGTGGGTGAAGAACTCACCGCGAAAATCCAGCCGCTCCTTGCCTTCCCACGCCGCGAAGATCGCCTTGATCGCCGCGATGGTTTCGGCCATTCGCGCCGCCGGCCGCTCCCACTTACTGCCGTAACGCTTTTCGATGTGCGCCCTCACCTGCGAGCCCAGGCCGAGCCGGAACCGTCCGCCGCTGTAAAGCTGCAAGTCGTAGGCGGCGTGGGCGAGGTGCAACGGACTGCGCGGTGGGGCGATCGCCACGTTGGTCATCAACTCGCAGCCGGTCGCGTCGGCGGCGATGAGCAGCGGGAAGAACACATCGTGCTGGCCCTCGAAGGTGAACAGGCCGTCGGCGCCGTTCGCGGCGATGTCGGCCGCGCTCGCCGCCGCCTCGGCCGGTGAGCCGTTGACCTGCAGATGCACCTTCATCGTAAGCTCCTGTCGCGCGGCGCTATTCGGACAGCTGGAACTCCACCATCGCGGCAACCGTGTCCACGGCTTCGCGGAGCGCGGCCAAGCGCTCGGCCGGCGACGGCGCCGACAGCACCGCGTAGCGGTCGGCGGTGCCGATCGGGATGCGAGACGCCAGGGCGAACAGACGTTGCCCGCCGCCAGCGCCGTCGTCGGGGCCCAGCAGCGCGTCGCGGTCCGGCAGCGCGGCGCCGCGGGCGTCGGCGATCCGCTGGAACAGCGCCATCACCCGGTCTTCGACGTCGAGTAGCTGGCCGCGGGTCACCGGCTCGCCCGCCTCGTCGGGCCACAGCGTCACGATCGCGCGCGGGTAGGGATCGTCGGGCAGCCACTGCGACACCCGGATTCGCTCCCCGGTCCGGCAGTGCAGCGAGTACCGGCCAGCACCGTGGTCGGCGTGCTCGGCAATCCGGGCCAAAACGCCGACGTCACAACGTGAATCGCCGCCGCCGACTTCGCGGCCGCGGGAGATCAGCACCACGCCGAAGGGATCGCCGCGCTCGAGGCAGTGTCGCACCAGTGCGCCGTAGCGCGGCTCGAAGATCCGCAACGGCAGGTCTTGGTCGGGTAGCAGCGCCGACTCCAGTGGAAATATCGCCAGCTCAAGGGATTCGGCCATCAGATTTCCAGCTCGGCCACCAGCGCGTCGACGACCGCGCGCAGGTCACCCTCGTGTTCTTCGGCCACCCTGCGTTGCCGTTGGTAGGAGGCACCCTGTCGCGGTATGTCGGCCACCGCCGACAGCTCGTCAACGCAGTGCAGCGACTTAGCGACCGGCTCCAGCCGGGTCAGCACGTCGGCGAGATCGTCGGTCACCAGTCGCTCGTTGCTGTCGGCGTCCAAGATGATGACCGCGTCCAGGCCGTACCGGGCGGCGCGCCACTTGTTTTCCTGGACATGCCAGGGCGGCATGGTCGGCAGCGTCTCACCGGCGTCCAGCCGGCGATCCAGGTCCACGATCAGGCAGTGCGTCAACGCGACCAGCGCACCCAGCTCGCGCAGGTTGGACACCCCGTCGCAGACCCGAACCTCGAGGGTGCCCAGATGCGGGGAAGGCCTGATATCCCAACGGACTTCGT
Source organism: uncultured Actinomycetota bacterium (assembly GCA_963800315.1). Taxonomy (GTDB): domain Bacteria; phylum Actinomycetota; class Actinomycetes; order Mycobacteriales; family Mycobacteriaceae; genus Mycobacterium. The sequence continues at coordinate 220,724 of CAWDAS010000009.1, read as the reverse complement.
CGATATGGTCGATGATGCCGGTCTTCTTCTGGTCGTAGACGAAACCTTCGAACTCCGCCCAGGTCTGGAACTGGAACGGCAGCCCGGCGGTGGGCAACTGCTGGAACATCATCGCGCGATTGCTGGCGTATCCGGTGTCTTCGCCGCCCCACCACGGTGACGACGCCGACAGCGCCAGCAGATGCGGGTAGTACTTCAGCAGGGACGACATGATCGGCATCACCTTGTTCGCCGAGGAGATCCCGACGTGCACGTGCACCCCCCAGATCAGCATCTGCCGGCCCCACCACTGGGTGCGCTTGATCAGCTCGGCGTACCGGGGGGCGTCGGTGAGTTTCGCCGACGCCCACCGCGCGAACGGGTGCGCGCCGGCGCAGAACAGCTCCATGCCCCGGTCCCGGACGACCTGCCGGGCCGGACCCAGCGTGGTGCGCAGATCCTCGATCGCCTCGGCCGTGCAGGCACAGATGCCGCTGACCACCTCGACGGTGTTACGCAGCAATTCCTGGTGGACGCGCGGGTTTTCGCCGATCTCGGCCATGACAGCGGTGGCCTCGTTGCTCAGGTCGCGGGTCTGCGCGTCGACGAGCGCGAACTCCCACTCCACGCCGATGGTGGGTCGCGGCGAGCGGGTGAAATCGATGCGGGTGTCGACCCCGGGCGCCCGGTTAGCCGGCACCGATGACACCGCACGCCACCCGCTTGCCGGCGTCACCGGTGCTCATCGTCGTCTGGTCGGGACCCGGTGTGCCGTTGGTCTGGGTATAGCGCTCCGGCGGGATGTTGGCGAAGTTGTCGGCCCCGGCGTGGATGATGATCGCGGTCTGCTGCCCGGTGAGCAGGTCGTCCATAGTGAAGGCGTCGGTAGTGGTCATCAGCATGGCCGAACCGTCCTGGCGGACCTGAAGCGAGGTCAGGTCACCACTGGCCGGCTCGGTCGCGTGCCCGGGGGCCTGGAAATGCCCGCCGGCGGAGAGGAAATCCCCCGGCGCGCCACCGGTCGGGGCGACCGAGTTGGGCTCACACTTGCCGATCTTGTGGATGTGTAATCCGTGGAAGCCGGGTGAGAGTTGGCCGCCCGCGGTCGTCTCGATGGTGATGGTGGCGTAGCCGTTGTTGAATTCGAACTTCGCGGTGGCCACCTGGGTGCCGTCGGGCGCCTTCAGATGGGTGGTGATGTTCGGTAGCGCGCCCGGCGCGCTCTCCGTGCTGCCCTTCCCCGACGGCGCCGGTGAGCCGGTCCAAATCGACGGCGTGGTACCCGGTGTGGAGGCCGGGAGTTGGTCCGGGCTGCAGGCGCTCAGCGGCACTACGCAGGCAGCCGCGCTGAGCGCGGAGAGGGTAACGGCGACATTGCGGTAACCGGCGGGCTTAGGCATAGCGTGAGCCTAACGCGCGTCATCCCGTGACGAGGACGATGACGCCCGGCGGCTGGTCGGTGAGCGCGGGAATTCGCTCTTCGACGGCCGCGCCCAGGTTCTTGCCGACCGCGTCGGCGGTGGCGTGCTCGCCGTCGGCGTCGGTGTAGTACACCGTGGTGGCCGCAACGTCGGGCACCGTCAGGTTGCCGACGTCGGTGACCTTAAAACCGGCGGCCGCGAGCTGGTCCCTGGTGCGCGCGGCGACGCCCTCTTTAGGCGAGATGTTGTAGATGCGTACTTCGGCCTGGTTTGCCGCGGGCTTGGTGGTCGTCGACGTGGGCGACGCGCTGGTGGTCACGGTGGACATCGGCGACGCCGAGTCGTCGTCGGAGTTCCCGGACGAACCCAGGGCCTGCCACCCGAGCAGCAAGAAGATGACGCCCAGGAACAACAGCACCATCACCATGGCCCGCAGGGGAAGCCCCGTTGAGTCGGGGACTCGCTCTTTCATCGAGCCCACTGTAGCCAGTCAGGTCACCTCGAAGCCGAGGCGCCGCGCCGCGCGCGCCTTCTGCCGGCTGGCACGCAGCCGGCGCAACCGCTTCACCAGCATCGGGTCGGCGGCAAGTGCCTCGGGTCGATCAACGAGCGCGTTGAGTACCTGGTAGTAGCGCGTCGCCGACATCGAGAAGAGATCTTTGATGGCGTCTTCCTTCACGCCGGCGAATTTCCACCACTGACGTTCAAAGGCGAGGATGTCGTGTTCGCGGCGGGTGAGGCCATCGGTGATTTCAGCGTCGTCCCCCGATCGATTTGCCCGCGCCATGGCGCTGTCCATATAGCTTCCCCTGAACCCTTCCGGCGGATTCTCGAACTGCTCTAATGACTTGACTTACCTAAGGGCATGTTTCGGCGAATATTGAACCACGCCGCAAACCCTCAAGCCGTCATCCAGACCCGCGAGTCGGCCGATTGACCCGGATTGCGCCGTGCCGGATCGCCGGATTCACGGCGCAAACGCGTGCGGTAGCTTAGCCGACCATGGCAGTGGTACCGATTCGGATCGTGGGAGATCCGGTATTGCACACCCCGACGACTCCGGTGCCGGTCGCCGCCGACGGTTCGCTGCCGGCGGATCTGCCCGAACTGATCTCCACCATGTACGAGACCATGGACGCCGCGCACGGGGTCGGGCTGGCCGCCAATCAAATCGGGTACGGGCTGCGGTTGTTCGTCTACGACTGCGCCGAGGATCGCGGAATCACCGAGCGCCGCCGCGGTGTCGTCATCAATCCGGTCCTGGAGACCTCCGAGGTACCCGAAACCATGCCCGATCCGGCCGCCGACGACGAGGGTTGCCTGTCGGTTCCCGGCGAGTCGTTCCCCACCGGACGCGCGAAGTGGGCGCGGGTCACCGGACTCGACGCCGGCGGCAAGCCGGTCACCATCGAGGGCACCGGCTTGTTCGCGCGGATGCTGCAGCACGAAACCGGGCACCTGGACGGCTTTTTGTACCTGGACCGGCTCATCGGCCGGTACGCCCGCAGCGCCAAACGGGCCGTCAAGGCCCACGGCTGGGGCGTCCCCGGTCTGTCGTGGCTGCCGGGAGAAGGCCCGGACCCGTTCGGTCACTGATGTTCTCGTGGCCAGAGCTGGGCACCCGGGTGACGGTTCGCTACCGGCGCGCGCGAGGATCGGATCCCCCGCTGACCGACGCGGTGGGATACCTGCTGGCGGTCGCCCCGGTGGTACGGGTGCGGACGAAGACGGGCGCCGTCGTCGAGTTCCCACCCGACGACGTGGTCGCACTGCGGGTGCTGACCGACGCACCGGTGCGCACCTCCGAAATTCGCGCGCTCGAGCGCGCCGCGGCCGCGGCCTGGCCCGCCGGTGAAGAGACCTGGCTGGACGGCTGGCTGCTGCGGGCCGGCCCCGGGGCCGCCCTGGCAGTCAATTCCGCTGTGCCGTTGGATATCTCGGCCCATGCCCGTACCATCCCCGCTATCATGGACTGGTACCAGCGGCGCGGCCTGACACCGCGACTGGCCATTCCCGATCGCTTGCTGCCGCTGCCGCCCGGCCTGACCGGCGAGCACCCGGAACGGGTCCTGGTGCGCGACGTCACCGATCTGGCCGCACGCGAACCCGACCCGTCGGTCACCGTGTCGGCCCGCCCCGGCGATGCCGTCGACGATGGCGCGTCGGTGTCCGGGACCCATACGGACGGGTCGTCCGCGCGGGCGGCGGTGACCGGCGCCCCGGACGGCAGCCGGTGGGTGGGCTTGTCAACGATTCGGCCCGGCGACGATCGGGGCGCGGCGGCGCTGTGCGAGGCGCTGTTGGCCTGGGGCGCGGGCCGCGGCGCGAGCCGCGGCTACCTGTGCGTCGACGACACCGGGGCGCCGGAACTCGCCGAATCGCTCGGTTTCCGGCTGCATCATCGTCGCCGCTACGTCCCGGCCGGGCCCGGCCCCTGGGATAGCGTTTAACCATGCCCGGCGGCACGGTTGATGGCGGCACGGTTGATGGCGGCACCCTGCGGCTGGCCACCTGGAACGTCAATTCGATCCGCACCCGCCTGCCCCGCGTCGTCGATTGGCTGGCCCGTGCCGAGGTCGACGTCCTGGCCATGCAGGAGACCAAGTGTTCGGACGGCCAATTTCCCGCCCTGCCGTTCTTCGAACTCGGCTACGAGGTCGCGCACGTCGGCTTCAACCAATGGAACGGCGTGGCGATTGCCTCCCGCGTCGGCCTCGAGGACGTGCAGATCGGCTTTGCCGGCCAGCCCACCTGGAGCGCCAAGCCGGAGGTCGCCGCCACGGCCGAAGCCCGCGCGCTGGGCGCGACCTGCGGCGGCATCCGGGTGTGGAGCCTTTACGTGCCCAACGGGCGTGCGCTGGGCGATCCGCATTACACCTACAAGCTGGATTGGCTTGCCGCGCTGCGGGATACGGCGGCCGGGTGGCTGCGCGACGACCCCGCGGCGCGGATCGCGCTGGCCGGCGACTGGAATATCGCCCCGACGGACGAGGACGTCTGGAGCACCGAATTCTATGCGGGCGCCACCCACGTCTCCGAGCCGGAGCGCCGCGCGTTCAACGCCATTGTCGACGCGCAATTCACCGACGTGGTAAGGCCTTTCGCCCCGGGACCGGGGGTCTACACCTACTGGGACTACACCCAGCTGCGGTTCCCGAAGAGGCAAGGCATGCGCATCGACTTCATCCTGGCCTCACCGGCGTTGGCCGGCCGCGTCACGGACGCGCAGATCGTCCGCGAGGAACGAAAAGGGAAGGCGGCCAGCGATCACGCGCCGGTGCAAATCGATATAAGCACTGCCTGAACAGCGCGCCCGGCGTAAGCTCGATCCGCGTACCGAATCCAAAACGATTGCTCGTTGTCTACATGTTTGCAACGTGGCAGGCTGTTGATTGAAAGATGCTGTTAACAATTCCGTAGATGCTGTTAACCATGCGGTCCACGGATGTATACCACCATCGCCAAGAAGATTGGCGTCGAGAACGAATAGGTTTCAGGGAGTCATCATGGGTGTCGTCGGCGGAGCGGCTCGCAGCGTGGGGCGAACGGTGAATCGTGCCGCGACGGCAACCACCGCGACCGCCGGCGCCGTCGGCGGCGCGGCCGTCAACGGCGTCGTCGGTGGCATCAAGGGGGCCGCCGAGGGCATCCAGGAGGGAATCACCAAGGGCAGCAAGTCGACGGCGGCCGCCGCGGTGGCGTTAGGCGCGCTCGGCGTCGCCGGCCTGGTCGAGTGGCCCGTGCTGCTCGCCGTGGGTGGCGGGGCGTTGGTGCTGCAGCGGCTGGGGCGCAAGCAGAACGAATCCGCGCCGCCGAAGGCGAAGCTCACGACGGTGCCGACCAAGCCGCAGCCCGCGCCGCAGACCCGGAAACCGGCGCAAAAGGCCGCCGGTAAAGCGGCCAAAAAGCCGGCCGGCCGCCGGGCTGGCGCGACCGAGCTGCGCAGCACAAACTGACCAGGAACCCTTGATCGACTGTTGAGTATCGCAACGTCCATACGGCAGTCGTTGCCGTCTCGTGCGCTCTCCGCGGGCCTGCACACGACGTTCACCATCGCCGCCATCCCGGTGCGCGAGGGTGTCAGGGCGCTGTCCGCCGACCTGTCCCCCGAGACTTTGCGCCGGCATTGCTGGCGCGGTGCGAACCGGGCGTGGATCGAGGTGCGCGGGCTTGCCGATGCGGCCGACGGCGCACTTGGGCGGGCCGTGCTCGACGCGGTCCTGGCGCACCCCGGCGTCACGTCGGCCAAGCTGAACTACCCGCTGTCACGCGTCGTCGTCGGCATCAATGACCGCGACATCCCACTGGGTGATCTATGCCGGATCGTCGAAGAGGCCGAAAAGCGTTGTCCGCCAAGCCAGGGCGCGGGTGGTCCGACCGCGGCCCCGACGAGCCTGCCCGGTGACGGTGTGGTGCTGGCGACCAGAGCGGTGACCGTTGCCGTCAACGCCGCCGGGCTGGGCATAGCGCTCACCGGTCGAGCGATGCGGCTGCCGCGGGCGCCGATCACCGTCCTGGCCGGCGTTTCGCTGGTGAACTACCAGCCCTGGCTGCGCCGCCTACTCGAGGACCGCATCGGCGGGCCCGCCACCGACACCGTGCTGACGCTGACCTCGGCGGCCGCGGAAACCATCACCCAGTCACCGATGTCTTTGTCGGTGGGACTGACGATGCAGTCGCTGAAGGCCGCCGAGTGCCGCGCCGAGGCGCAGGCCTGGCAGCGCCATGAGCCGGCGCTGGCGCTGCATGCCGACCAACCGCCGCTGGGCCCGGGGTTGAAGCGGGCCCGTCAGTCCCGGCCGGGCGAACGTCACGCCCGCCGGCTTGCGCTGCTGCAGGCGCTCAGCGCCGGGCTGATCGGCGCCGGCACCCGCGACGCGAACATGGCGGCCACCGCGGCGCTGGTGACCGCGCCCAAGGCCAACCGCACCACCCCCGAGGCCTTCGCCGCCGCGCTCGGACGGGGACTGGCCGAGCGCCACGCGGTGTTGCCGCTGCGGCCCGAGGCGCTGCGCCGGTTGGATCAGGTCGACGCGATCGTCATCGACCCCCGGATCTTGTCCACCGAGACCCTCCGGGTGGCGCGCATCCGTGGCGCCGACGACGACGAGCTGTCCGCGGCATGGAACCGGGCCCAGCTCATGCTGGAGAAAAAGGGCCTGCGCCCGGGCTGGCGGCCGGTGTCCGGAATGGCGGCCGATCGGCCGAACTCCACGATCGAGGCGCTGTTCCTGCCCGCACACGATCCCTTGGCGTCGGCCGTGGTGGCCGAGGCGCACCGCAGCGGGACGGACCTGGTCTCGGTCGATGTCGAGTCGCTGGACGAGTTGCGGCCGGCGTTCGACGACGTCCGACCGGTGCGCAGCGAGACGGCCAAAGCCATCGACGACGCGCTCGCCCGCGCGGTGGCCGACCTGCGGAAGGCCGGCCGAACCGTGGCCGTGCTGTCCTCGTCTGGCGCGCGGGCGATGTCGTCGGCCGACGTGGCGCTCGGGGTGCTGCCGCGGCACGACGGCGATCCGCCGCCCTGGCACGCCGATCTGTTGTTGCCCGACCTGGGCGCCGCGTGGCGGGTACTGCACGCGCTGCCCGCGGCCAGGACCGCGACGCAACAGGGGCTGGGGATATCGGCCGCCGCGACGGCGATGGGCTCGCTTTTCCTGATCCCCGGCGTCCGGGGCGTCGGGCGGGGCCCGGTGAACATCGGCGCCGCGGCCGGTCTGCTCTCCGGCTACCTGCTGGCCCGCGGCATCCTCGGCGCCGACACACCGCGCCCGGCGGCCGTGCGCGAATGGCACGCGATGTCGGTCGAGCAGGTCCGTAAGGCATTGCCCGCGGCCCACTCCGAGACGCCCACCGAGCCACACCCGGTCCGCCGGGGCGCACCAGCGAGCGAAACACCGGTGCAGGCGGTCTGGCAGCTCGCCAAGGCCGTCCGCGCCGAATTGTCCGACCCGCTGACCCCGGTGATGGCGCTCGGCTCGGCGGCCAGCGCGGTGCTCGGTTCGCCCGTCGATGCCGTGCTGGTCGGAACGGTACTGACCGGGAACTCGATCCTGGCCGCCGCCCAGCGGCTACGCGCCGAAAAGCGATTGCATTACCTGCTGGCGCAACAGACTCCGCCGGCCAGGAAGGTGGTGACCGGTGCCGACGGGCAGCGGTCCTACAGCGAGGTCATCGCCGAGCAGCTGCGGCCGGGCGATCTCATCGAGGTCCGCACCCACGAGGTGGTGCCGGCCGACGCCCGCATCCTCGACGAGGTCGACGTCGAGGTCGACGAATCCACCCTCACCGGGGAGTCGCTTTCGGTGGAGAAGCAGGTGGACGCCACGCCGGGGGCACCGCTCGCCGAGCGCCGCTGCATGTTGTACGCCGGGACCACCCTGGTGGCGGGTACCGCGGTCGCGCTGGTCACCGCCGTCGGGCGCCGATACCCAGCAGCGGCGCGCGGCCGACCTCATCTCCGGCGAGCTGTCGTCCGACATCGGCCTGCAGCATCAGCTCGGCCAACTCACCACGCGGGCGCTTCCGGTCAGCGTGACCGGCGGTGCGGTGGTCGGCGCGCTCGGGCTGCTGCGCCGCACCCCACTGCGGCATGCGGTGTCCAGCGGCATCGCCATCGCGGTGGCCGCGGTCCCCGAGGGCATGCCCTTGGTGGCGACGCTGGCGCAGTCGGCGTCGGCGCGGCGATTGACCAAATTCGGTGCGCTGGTTCGGGTTCCGCGTTCGGTAGAGGCACTCGGCCGCATCGATGTGGTCTGCTTCGACAAGACCGGAACGCTCAGCGAGAACCGCCTCCGGGTGTCCCAGGTCCACCCCGCGGCCGACTTCTCGGACCGGGAGGTGCTGCGCTGCGCGGCGCACGCCGCCCCGGCGACGGATGGCGGCCCGCACGTGCACGCCACCGATGTCGCCATCGTCGAGGCGGCCGCGGCCGCCGGTGCGACCGGCAACGGCTCGAACCCCGCGGCCCCCAGCGCCCACCTGCCGTTCCGGTCCGGCAGGTCGTTCTCGGCCTCGGTGACCGGGACCGAGCTGACGGTCAAGGGCGCGCCCGAGGTGGTGCTGGCCGCGTCCGAGGACGGTGCGGCACTGGAGGGCACCGTCGCGGAACTGGCCGCCCGCGGGCTGCGGGTGATCGCCGTGGCGCGGCGCACGCTGAGCCCACAACAGGCCCGGGCCATCCGGGACAACCCCGATGACATCGCCCGGTACTGCACCGACGGGTTGACCCTCGCGGGGTTCCTCGGATTGTCCGACACCCCGCGCCCGGAATCCGCCGGCCTGGTCACCGACCCTGCGTTCCCAGGGGGTGGGCATCAAGCTGATCACCGGGGATCACCCGATCACCGCGAAGGCGATTGCCGAGGAACTCGGCCTGCCGGTGACCGCCGACCAGGTCATCAGCGGTACCGAATGGGATTCGTTGTCACGCAAGGACCAGGAGCGGTTGGTCACCGAGCGGGTGATCTTCGCCCGGATGACACCGGAGAACAAGGTCCAGGTCGTGCGGACGCTGGAGAACGCCGGGGTACGGACCGCGATGGTCGGTGACGGGGCCAACGACGCCGCCGCCATCCGGGCCGCCACGGTCGGCATCGGCGTCGTCGCGCACGGCAGCGACCCGGCCCACCTGGTGGCCGACGTGGTGCTGGTCGACGGCCGCATCGACGCGCTGCTGGAGGCCATCGAGGAAGGTCGCCAGCTGTGGCGACGGGTGCAGGCGGCGGTGTCGGTGCTGCTCGGCGGGAATGCCGGTGAGGTGATCTTCGCCATCATCGGCAGCGCGATCACGGGCACCTCCCCGCTGAACACCCGCCAGCTGTTGCTGGTCAACACGATGACCGACGCACTGCCGGCGGCGGCGCTGGCGGTCAGCAAGCCCAGCGGCCCGATCGACCCGAGGCTGCGCGGCGCGGATCAGCCCGCGCTGTGGCACGCGGTCGCCATCCGCGGCGTCACCACGGCGGCGGCGACGACGGCGGCATGGGCGATGGCGGGACTGACCGGCCCGCCGCTCCCGCAGCGCGCGTCCACGGTCGCTCTGGTCGCGCTGGTGGGCACCGAACTGGGCCAGACGCTGGTGGAGTCGCAGGCCCCGTTGGTGGTGCTCACCGCGCTGGGCTCACTCGGCTTGGTGGGAGTCTTGATCACCACCCCGGGAGTCAGCCAACTGCTCGGCTGTACGCCGCTCGACCCCCTCGGCTGGGCTCAAGGCCTGGGAGCGGCTGCGGTTGCGACCATCGCAACAGGAATTCTGAGCCGTGCGCTGCCGGGTCCGGACAAATCGGCCCCCGAGCCCCCCGCGACGCCGCCGTTGAGCCTCGACGAGCCCGACGACCGGGATGGTGAATCTCCACCACCCCGACGCGCCAGAGCAGCGCATAGAGTTCAACCAACGGCACCTTGAGCACCGAAGCAATCGACGAGATGAGCGGATCGGCCATGGAATCGGTCGTCGACATAAGTCCGACGTTGGTCGCGGCACCCGGCGGGGCGGGAAACCCTTCGTTACTGAAAGGCAAATGATGGCGGAAAAGAAGGCACGTCGGGGAACATCCCAGCGCGACGCGGTGCAGAAGATCCGCGAAGGCGAGACGTTTGTGGTGAACCTGCCGATGGTGGGACAGGTCGAGATACCGCGGCCCGAGCAGCTGGCCTACTTCGGCGGCCTGGCCGCCCTGGCCGCGTTCGAACTGATCGACTGGCCCGTCGCCGTGGTCATCGCCGCCGGACACTTCCTGGCCAGCACCCACCACAACAAGCTCCTCGAGGAACTCGGCGAGGCGATGGAAGAGGCCTAGCGTGGCGAGGTCGCCGAGGTAGTAACGAACGGTCGGTCGAACTGCAGCGTGACCTGGGTGCCGGCGGGAGTGCGGACGGTGTCGACGCGGTCGGCCAGCCCGCCCATCAGGGTGAGTCCGCGTCCGCGTCGCCGGCTGCGCAGGCTGGCCGAGGAATCGCCGACCCACCGGCCGGTGTCGCTGACGGTCACCGTGACGGCGTCCTGACGCACGAAGGCCTCGACGTACACCGTGTTGCGGGGCTCGCTGTGACTGCCGTGTTCGATCGCGTTGGTGACCGCCTCGCCGGTGGCCAACAGGATGTCCCTTTCGCGGGCCGGCGCGACGGCGATGGTGTGCAGCCAATGCTTCAGCTGGTCGCGCGCGACAGGGATCTGCGCCGGAGTGGCCGGCACCACGGTGGCGAAGCTGCGCACGGCCGAATGGGTCGGACGCAGCGCGAGCACTACGACGTCGTCGCGGTAGCCGGCCGGCGGGGCCATCCGCGACAACAACTCGGCGCAGACGGATTCGACCGGAAGGTCGGCGCACTCGGTGGCCACGGACTTCAGCCGGGCGAATCCGTCGTCGAGTGACTCGCCGGGCCGCTCGACGAGCCCGTCGGTATACAGCAGGATAAGACTGCCCGGTGGCAGGTGCACTTCCGCGGTGGCCCCGGCGGAGTGGTTTTCCGCGTCGCCCTCCGCAACGGCTACCGGGGTACGCCGGCCAGACTTCAGGAAGACCGGGCCGCGGTCGGGCAGAACCAGCAGCGGATAGGGATGCCCGGCGCAGCTGTAGCTGACGGTGGCGCAACCCGTCCCGGCTTCGGTGTCGACCAGGGCATAGGCCAGCGTCGCGCAGCGCGCGCCGGCGACGCTGGCCGCATACCTGTCCAGCGCGCCCAGGACCGCGCTTGGCTCGGCGGCGGTGAGCGCCGACGCGGCCACCGCGGCGCGCAATCTGCTCATGACGATTGCGGCCGGCAAGCCGTGTCCGACGACGTCACCGACCGAGATCCCCAGCCTGCCCGGGCGGTCCAGCGGGGTGACCGAATACCAATCCCCGCCGACCCGCATCGCTTCCCCCGCCGGCTGATACACGGCCGCCACGACGGCGGCGGTCGAGCCGCGATCCAGGTCGAGCAGATGCTCCTGGAAGTCCACCGCAATCCGGTGTTCGCGCGCCATCACCCGGACCCGCTCCACGGCGGCCGAAGTCAGCTCGGCCATTCGGCTGAAGGTGTCGAGTTCGGCCGCGTCGAACCGGCGCGGCGTGGGCCACAGCAGGACCAGCGCCCCGATCACGCGGCCGGAGTTGTCCCGCAGCGGGTGGGCGATGCATGCCCGCACGCTGGCGATGGTGTCCTGCGCGGCCTGCTGGTAGCGCGCGGGGAGTTCCGCCGTGTCCGTGATGACCATCGCCTCACCGGTGCGCACGACGTCGGATCCGACCAATGGGGCATCCAGCGCGACCAGGTGGTAGCGGTCGCGCAGTTCCGCGGGCAGGTCGCCGGCGTATTGGAACCGGACGTGCTGCTCCCCGTCGAGGATTCCGATCCTGACGGCGGCCGCATCGCCCGAACCGAACGGGGATTTCAGCAGGGCGTCCATGATCCCGGCGACCGAGTCGGTGGCCTGCAGCGCGGAGTCCAGTTGCACCAGATCGGAGGCCAGGTGTAGCTGCGCCCGCCGCTGGCGGTCGCGCTCGCGGGTGACGGCGGACAGCCTGGACTTGAGGCGGTCGATCAGTTCCTGGGAGCGGAACGGCTTCGGCAGGTAATCGTCGGCCCCGGCGGCGTAGCCCTCGTCGACGGCTTCCGCACCGGCCCGGGCGGACAGCATGAGGATCGGCGTGGCCGCCAGCGCCGGGTCGGCGCGGATGGCCGCGGTGAATTCGAAGCCGCCGATCCCCGGCATCATGACGTCGGTGACGATCGCGTCCGGGCGCAGGTCGCGGGCCGCGGCCAACGCCGACTCGCCGTCGGCGGCAAGCACGGTCTCCCAGTGCGGCGACAGGACCCGGTCCAAATGACCCCGCATGTCGGCGTTGTCGTCGGCGATCAGCACCAACTGGCGCGACCGGTCGGGTGCGGCCGTCGCAGACTCGGGGTGCGAAACGGACGTCAGCCACTGCCGTGCCTCCGCGACATACGGATTGGTCTCATCCAGCGGCCCGGCGGGCGACTGATCGACCGCCGCGCGCGACGCGGATAGCGGCAGCAGGATGGTCACCGTTGTCCCGCAATCGACTTCGCTGTCGATTTGCACCGTTCCGCGGTGCAGAGCGACGAGCCCACGCACCAGTGAGAGCCCGATTCCGGTGCCCTCGACGCTGCGGCCGCGCGCGTTGTCGGCCCGGTAGAACCGTTCGAACAGGTGGTTAAGGTCCTCGGCGGCGATCCCAACCCCGGTGTCGCGCACGGCTATTGAGCAGTGCGCGGAGTCGGTGCGCACCTCGACCGAAATCGAGCCCCGCACAGTGTATTTGACCGCGTTTGACAGGAGGTTGAGCACGATCGTTTCCCACATTCCGGGGTCGACGTCGGCCAGCGCCGGGGCGCAGTCCAGCACCAGGTCGAGTCCGGCCCGCCGGCAAAGCTCGGTGAACGACGACGCGATATGCGTGGTGAGCGCGCCGATATCGGTACACACCAACCGCGCATTCGCCCGGCCGGCTTCGATGCGGGAGAAATCGAGCAACGAGTCGACCAGGCGCTGCAGACGCCGCGCATTGCGTGCCGCGGTGCTCAGCCGGTCCGCCAGGACGCTGTCCGGGCGCGGCATCGGAGAGCGCATCGTCGAGCGGTCCGAGCAGCAGGGTCAGGGGCGTGCGGAACTCGTGGCTGACGTTGGTCAGAAACGCCGTCTTCGCCCGGTCCAATTCGGCCAGCTCTTCGGCTCGCTGTCGCTGCCGTTCGTAGGAGACTATCGACGCGAGCGTTGACGACAGCTGATCGGCCAGCAGTTGGCAAAAGCCGCGGTACATCGAATCGAGGGGGCGGCGCGGGCTGACTCCGATCACGACAGCCCCGCTGTTCCTGCCCTCACCGAGGGGTAACACCAGGGCCTGCCGGGGGCAGTTCTCGCCGAAAACCTCGGCGATGCCTGGGATTACCGCCGCGAGCTCGTCAATCACCTGCGCGGTCCGTGAACGTGGTGTCGCATCCCAGCCGGTGAGCTCGGCGAGCGAATTCGGCAGCAGCGGGCGCATGGACGGCGTGGCTGCGCGCAGCGTGCTGTCGTGCGCTTCGGCCCCATCGTCGGCCACATACACGGCAATAAACGGCAGGTCCAAGGGTTGCGCGCCGCACACCGCGACCGCGCTGCACATGGCGTCATCGATGGCGCGGGAGTCCATCACGGCGGTCGCCACCGCATTGAGCAGGTGGAGCCGACGCTCACTCAACACCCGGTCGGTCGTCTCGATCACCGCGCAGAAGATGGCGGAGACCGCGCCATCGCCGCCGATGATGGGGCTGTAGGTGAAAGTGAAGTACCGCTCCCGGGGCTCCCCGCCGGTCACCAGCGGCAGCATCAAGTCGTCGGCCCAGGTCGCGACGCCGCTGTCGAAGACGCTGGTGAGCATCGGGGAAATCCGTCCCCAGACCTCCCACCACACCCGCTCCGCGGGGCAGCCGAGGGCCGCGGGGTGTTTGTCACCCAGGATCTGGGCGTAGGCGTCGTTGTACAGCAGGAACATATCCGCCCGGCCCAACCACAGCACGATGGGAAACCGCGAGGTCAGCGTCACCGTCACGGCCACCCGCACCTCGGCCGACCAGTCATGCGGCGACCCCAGCGGGTGGGCGGCCCAGTCGAACTCGGCGAAGCGGCGGCCCATCTCACCGCCCAAGGCGACCGCAGCCGCCAGGTCGGGCGGCAGCCCGGCGTTCATCGGTCCGGCTGGCGCTGCAGCGATTCGGACAGCGTGGGGTAGATATCGAAGATGCGATCCAGCTCGGTGACCTGGATCGGCCGCAGCACGTTGTCGTGATCCGCCACCAGCCGGACCGATGTGCCCGTTGCCTTGCCCTGCTCGTGGCACTCGAGCACCGCGTTCAAAGCCGCGCTTCCGAAGAAGTCGACCGCTTGCAGGTCGACGACCACCAGCCGGGCCGGATGCGTCGCAGCCAGCTTCAAAGCGGCGGTCAGGTGGGCAATGAGCTCGTCGACCGTACTGGAGTCGACGTCACCTTTGACGCGCACGACGACAGCGTCCTCGTGGGCCTCGTGTCCAACCGCCAACAACTCGATGCCTTTCGCCCGGAGCGCAGCATGCGCGGTCCAAGATGTGTTGGAAGACTAACCCCTGTCCGACCTGCTGTGTTCGCGTATTGCGCTGGGTTACCCGGCAGTCTCACCGGGAATCCGGTGATGGACCGTCAGCAGCACATGGTCGAACTGATGTTGCACCGCGGCCGCCGTGGGCATCAGGGTTGTCACCTCGGCGAGCAGTTGCCTCGCCAGCGCACGCAGCTTCACATTGGTCTCTTGCGACCGCCACTGCAGGAGACGGAAGGCCTGTTCGGCGCTGACCCGGTAGACATACATCAGCACCCCCTTGGCCTGCTCGATGGCCGCGCGGTTCTCGAACAGGTCGGGCAGGGCCTCGTCGAGCACCTCTTGCCGGGTCTCGTCGAACGTGTTGGTGAGATCGATGTAGTAGCCCTCGGTGCCCAGCACCGCGCCGGACTCGTCCAGCATGCGATCGGCCACCACGATCGCGTCGTGCACGATGCCATCGGTGTCGACGAACCGGTGCCGACTGGAGAACGACTCCTCCGACCGCAAGGCGTAGTCCAGCAGCTCCTGGACATGCGCCCGGTCGTCGGGATGCTTGTGTGACAACAGCAGTTTCGTCGTCGGTACGACGGCGCCGGGCGGGTAGCCGTGCATCCTGGCGACCTCGTCGGACCATTCCCAGCGTTGACCGACGAACCAGAAGCGGAAGGTGCCGACGTCCAGGTACTGCGCGGCGAGCTCGGCCGGGCCGGGCTGCCGCGGGGGGGTCCCGGTGGGTGTCGCCGCACCCGTCCGCTCGCGCTCTTGCACGTTTGCATCTTCCCATTCGGGGGATACCCTCGGCCACCGCCGGAAAAGGGAGGGCTCGATTCGCGGTGATTGGGGTAACCTCGCGTGCGGGTGATCGAACCAACCAAATACGACGCGGGAGCACACGCCGAGTGCGCTGAGAGGACGGCTGGGGGCCGTCGACCGTACGAACCTGATCGGGTAATGCCGGCGTAGGGAGATGAACATGACAAAGTCCTTGTCCACCATCGTGGACCCGAAGTCCGTGACCACCGGCCCCATCGCCGGCAGCAGCAAGGCATACCGCGAGGTCGCGGCGCCCGACGGCGGGGCCGGCCTGCGGGTTCCGCTGCGGCGGGTCAACCTGTCCACCGGGGAACACTTCGACCTCTATGACACCTCGGGCCCCTACACCGATCCGGGCGCGGCGATCGATCTGGCCGCTGGGCTGCCGGCGCGGGAAGGGGTGGTCCGCGACCGCGGCACCCAGCTGCAGCGCGCCCGCGCCGGCGAGATCACCGCGGAGATGGCTTTCATCGCCGCCCGCGAGGACATGCCCGCCGAGCTGGTGCGCGACGAGGTCGCGCGCGGCCGCGCGGTGATCCCGGCCAACCACAACCATCCCGAGATCGAGCCGATGATCATCGGCAAGGCGTTCGCGGTCAAGGTCAACGCGAACATCGGCAACTCGGCGGTGACCAGCTCGATCGCCGAGGAGGTCGACAAGATGGTGTGGGCCACCCGCTGGGGCGCGGACACCATCATGGACCTGTCCACCGGCAAGAACATCCACGAGACCCGGGAGTGGATTCTGCGCAACTCCCCGGTGCCGGTCGGCACGGTGCCGATCTATCAGGCGCTGGAAAAGGTCAACGGCGATCCGACCCAGCTGACGTGGGAGATCTACCGCGACACCGTGCTCGAGCAGTGTGAGCAGGGGGTGGACTACATGACCGTGCACGCCGGTGTGCTGCTGCGGTACGTTCCGCTGACCGCCAAGCGGGTCACCGGCATCGTCAGCCGCGGAGGTTCGATCATGGCCGCCTGGTGCCTGGCCCATCACCGGGAGTCGTTCCTGTACACCAACTTCGAGGAACTCTGCGACATTTTCGCGCGCTACGACGTCACCTTCTCGCTCGGTGACGGGCTGCGCCCGGGGTCGATCGCCGACGCCAATGACGCGGCCCAGTTCGCCGAGCTGCGCACCCTGGGTGAGCTGACGAAGATCGCGAAATCCCGTGGCGCACAGGTCATGATCGAAGGCCCCGGGCACGTGCCCATGCACAAAATCGTGGAGAACGTGCGGCTGGAAGAGGAGCTGTGCGAGGAGGCTCCCTTCTACACGCTGGGCCCGCTGGCCACCGACATCGCCCCGGCTTACGACCACATCACCTCGGCGATCGGCGCGGCGATCATCGCCCAGGCCGGTACCGCGATGTTGTGCTACGTGACGCCCAAGGAACACCTCGGCTTGCCGGACCGCAAGGATGTCAAGGACGGCGTGATCGCCTACAAGATCGCCGCGCACTCGGCCGACCTGGCCAAGGGACATCCCCGCGCCCAGGAGCGCGACGACGAATTGAGCAAGGCGCGCTTCGAGTTTCGCTGGCATGACCAGTTCGCCCTGTCCCTGGATCCGGACACCGCGCGGGAATTCCACGACGAGACGCTGCCGGCCGAGCCGGCCAAGACCGCGCACTTCTGCTCGATGTGCGGCCCCAAGTTCTGCTCGATGCGCATCACCGCCGACGTGCGGGCCTATGCCGCCGAGCACGGGCTGGAGACCGAAGAGGACATCGAAGCCATGCTGGCCGACGGCATGGCCGAGAAGTCGCGCGAGTTCGCCGAGCACGGCAATCGGGTGTATCTGCCGATCACGCAGTGAACTACCTGCCTGTGCCGCCGCCGGGCGTCACCCCGCTGCGGGTGCTGTCCATCGCCGGATCGGACTCGGGCGGCGGCGCCGGCATCCAGGCCGATATGCGCACGATGGCGCTGCTGGGTGTGCACGCCTGCATCGCGGTTACCGCGGTGACCGTGCAGAACACGTTGGGCGTCAAGAGCTTTCACGAGGTCCCCGAGGACGTCGTCGCCGGCCAGATGGAAGCCGTGGTCACCGATATCGGCATCCAGGCCGCCAAGACCGGAATGCTGGCATCGTCGGGCATCATCGGTGCGGTGGCGGCCACCTGGCGCCGGCTGGCGCTGTCGGTTCCGCTCGTCGTCGACCCGGTGTGCGCGTCCATGCACGGTGACGCGCTGCTGGCACCGACCGCCCTGGATACCCTGCGCGACCAACTGTTTCCGTTGGCCACGCTGGTGACCCCCAACCTCGACGAGGTGCGGCTCCTGGTCGACATCGACGTCGCCGACCCCGCCTCGCAGCGGGCTGCGGCCAAGGCACTGCATGCGCTGGGTCCGCAGTGGGTGCTGGTCAAGGGCGGGCACCTGCGGTCATCGGAGCGCAGCTGCGACCTGCTCCACGACGGAACCTCCTGCTACGAGTTCGACGCGCCGCGGGTGGCCACCGGCAACGACCACGGCGGCGGTGACACGCTGGCGGCCGCGATCGCGTGCGCGCTGGCGCACGGCTTCACCGTCCCCGACGCGGTCGGGTTCGGGAAGCGATGGGTCACCGAATGCTTGCGCGCCGCTTATCCGCTGGGTGGGGGCCACGGCCCGGTATCCCCCTTGTTTCGGCTGTCATGAGCCTGGAACGGATCGCCGGTGTCGCGCACGAACCGGCGGGCACCCCGTCCGGGATCGTGGTGCTCACGCACGGGGCCGGCGGAAACCGGGATTCCCCCCTGCTGCAGCAGGTGTGCGACGAGTGGGCGCGACGTGGCTGGCTGGCGGTGCGCTACAACCTGCCCTACCGGCGGCGCCGGCCCACCGGTCCACCGTCGGGTTCGGCGACCGCCGACCGCGCCGGAATCGTGGAGGCGATCGCGTGGTGCCGCGGCCTTGCCGGCGGTCCGCTGATCGCCGGCGGCCATTCCTACGGCGGCCGGCTGACATCCATGGTGGTGGCGGCCGGGGAGGCGTCTGTCGACGTGCTGACGCTGTTCTCCTATCCGGTCCATCCCCCGGGTAAACCGGAGCGCTCGCGCACCGAACATCTGCCCGGCATCACGGTGCCCACCGTGTTCACCTATGGCACATCGGATCCCTTCGGCACGCCGGCCGAGGTGGGTGCGGCCGCGGCGCATGGTCGCCGCGCCGACCGCACTCGTCGAAATCGCCGGCGGGCGGCACGACTTGCGGTCGAAGACGCTCGACGTGCCCGCGCTCGCGGTCGACGCCGCATTGCGGCTGCTCGGACACAATTAGACAGTTTGGACTGGACAGTTTTAGCTGTCTAACTTAGGCTGGTGTGGTGGATGGCATCGCCGAGTCGGCGGCTGCGGCAGCCCGCGACCTGCGGGTGATGTTCAGTCGGCTGCGACGCCAGTTGAGGGAGCTCGCCACCGACGGCGACCTGACTCCCTCCCAGACCGCGGTGCTCAACCGGCTCTGGAAAGAGGGGGCCTCATCGGCGAGCGCCCTTGCCTCGGGTGAGCGGGTACGTCCACAGTCCATGGCCACGATAGTGGCCGCCCTCCAGCAGCGGGGGCTCATCGAGCGCGCGCCCGACCCGGAAGACGGACGGCGACAACTGATTTCGCTGACCCCGGCGGGGCGTCGACGCGCCGAGAGCGACCGGCAGATCCGTGAGGAGTGGCTGGCACGCGCCATCCACGAGCGGTATTCCGAACGCGAGCGTCGCGTCATCCTCGATGCGTTAACGCTGCTCGAGCGGTTGACCGAATGACGAGAGGGCAATAACCGCAATGGAATTGGCAGTGCACTTCATCGATTTTCTACCGGGAGACCCAGCGGCGCTGGGGCCCACACTGGCCGAAGCGGCCCGGGCCGCCGAGCAGGGCGGTGCGACGCTGTTCACCCTCGCCGACCACTTCTTCCAAATGGAAAACGTCGGGCGCGCCGAGGATCCGTTCCTGGAGGGTTACACGTCGTTGGGTTTCCTGGCCGGACAGACGACGAGTATCGAGCTGAGCCTGCTGGTCACCGGGGTCACCTATCGCTATCCCGGCGTACTCGCCAAAGCGGTCACCACGCTGGACGTGCTGTCGCACGGCCGGTCGATGCTGGGACTCGGCGCGGCATGGTATGACCGTGAGCATGCCGCGCTTGGGATTCCGTATCCACCGGTAAGCGAACGGTTCGAGATGCTCGAAGAGACGTTGCAGATCTGCGGGCAAATGTGGAGCGACAACGACGGCCCTTACGACGGCAAGCACTATCAGCTGGCCGAGACGATCTGCGAGCCGCAACCGATTCGGCGCCCGCCGATTCTGATCGGCGGCGATGGCGAGAAGAAGACGTTGCGACTGGTCGCCCAGTACGCCGACATCTGGAACAGCACGGTGACAGACGTTGACGAGCTCGGGCACAAGATCGAGGTGCTGCATCGCCACTGCGACACGGTGGGCAGGGATGCCGGCGAAATCCGGAAAACGGTGGGCTTCTTCGTGAATCCCTTCGAGGACCGCGATGGATTTTTCGAGACCGTCGAGCGCTACGCGGAACTGGGCGTAGAAATGGTCAATGCCGGCCCGTTCCCCGGCAACCCCGATCCGGTCGGCTTCATCCGCCGCCTCGGCGATGAAGTAATACCCAAGCTCGCCCAGATCGGCTGAGCCAGAAGGAAAGTCGTTCGTCACCCCGGATAGCGGGTGTAGCACACATCCGTCTTGCCGGTCACGCCGCCGCGGAACGCCGCGATCCGGGTGAAGCCGGCCGGCACGCTGGTGCCGTCCGCGTCACTGGCCACCAGATGGTTGGTGAGTAGCCCGGCAACCGCTTCGTCGAGATCACCGGCGGTCAGCAACAGCCCGTTATGGGACGGCAGGTCGATGGGTTCGGCCATCTTGCGGTGCACCACCCCGGTCAGGCAGGCGGTCCGCAGCGCGGTCCACGGGCTTTGCATCGGCAGGTTGCGTTCGTGCTGCACCGCCAGCGCGTACCTCGACATCACGACCGACAGGGCGGTGTCGTCGCCCTGCGGCAGGGTGTGTTCGTTCTCGTCGGCGACCTTGCCCATCGTTACCAGGCCGGGCAGGTCGACCACGATGGTGTTGGTGGCCGGACAATAGGACGCCGGTGGGCTGGCCTTGGCGTCCGGGCAGTCGGCCGCCTGGTAGGACAACGCCGGCGGATTGTTCGGGGAGAAGACCTTCCCCAAGAGCTCC
Source organism: uncultured Actinomycetota bacterium (assembly GCA_963800315.1). Classification (GTDB taxonomy): domain Bacteria; phylum Actinomycetota; class Actinomycetes; order Mycobacteriales; family Mycobacteriaceae; genus Mycobacterium. Next base: position 200,256 of record CAWDAS010000009.1, on the reverse strand, counting down.
ATCAGTGTCGACAAGGTGTCCTGGTTGATCGGGACCTCGCCGGTCTCCGGATTGCCGCTGGCGTCGGTGCGCAAGGCGTTGGGCAAATCGCCGCGGCGCTGCTCGATTTCCTTTTGGTTGATCCCGGCGCAGGCGGAGGCGCCGGTGAGGAAACCCAACTGGAAGGCGCCGATGCGATCCAGGGCCGAGCCGTGTTCGTCGTCATTTTCCGTCTCGGTGTCCATCACGGGGTCGCGGGTGGTGATGACGCCCGCCAGCACATGGTCGAGCCCGTCGGCCGTGCTGAGCGTAAAGCGCGGCGACTTGCCATCGGCGACCCAAAACAGGTAGACGCCTGCGAAACAATCGGCCTGCTGCTCGCGGACGATGGTGGGGTCGTGTCTGGTCACCAGTTTCGCCATGTGCTGCAGGGCGTGCCCGAACTCGTGTGCCAGCACACCGGTGACGGACATATCGCCGAAATACTGTTGTGCGACGGGCATGAACACGCCGCGATCCCAGGCGATCAGGTTGCAGCGCGAGGTGTAAAACGCGTTGACGAGCTTATAAGTATCGCTGCGGCAAACGATCGGGCCGTCCGGGTCTTTGGAGTTGTAGGACACCAATTTGCCGACCGGAACAAACGTGCCTTGCAGCGATTGGCCGTATACCGACTTCCAATATTCCTCGATGTCGTTGACCGATAGCAATGACAACTTGTCGATCGGCCCGTTGTCGGTGTTGACCACCGTGCCGGTCGGGCTGGGTGCACCCGAACGGATCCCGCTGGGGCCGTTGGTCGCGGGCAGGCCCCCCACCCGGAACGGGTCGTTGAGCATGGACAAACCGCGACCGTCGACGAACGTGGTGCATCCGGCTGCCACGAGTACCGCTACTGCGCATCCGAATGCGGCCCGCAGCGACGCGCTGGCCCGGGGCGACCCGCGGCCGGCCGGCTGACGTTTGTTGCGCGCGCGGTTCTCCATACCAAACCTCATCCCGGCCGGGTGCAGGGGCAGCACCAAAGGGTTCTCATTCTAGAGCCGTGGATAACCGAGAGGTGCAAAAGGCGAGAGTCCAGCAAACTGCCGACCACGACCGTGCGGCGAGCACTGGCGCGCTAGAAGGGCGGTGGTTCTTCGTCGGTGGGATCGGGTGGACCCGCGCCGGTCTCTACGACGTGGGCGCCTAACCGGGCCATTCGGTTGTGGTTGCGTTCGGTGGCGATGCGGGAGGCGCGGTGTTGGGCGCGGGTCCTGGTGCGCAGCGGCATCATCGCGGTGCGCTGGTCGCACGGTTCGGTGCTGAGGGGGGCCGGTGCGGGCAGGTCGCCGGTGGGCGCACACAGGCTGGGAACAGCAGGGTGCTGCCGGGCGTGGTCACAAAGGTGTGCCCCGAGGGGGCGGTCAGGATCAGGGTGCCGTCGGGCAGCTGTTGTTCGGCCCACCCCCAAAAGGTTTTGACCAGATGATGTTAGCGAATTGCCGAAGTACGTTTCAGCACCCATCCCAGCGACCCCCGCCGCCCGAATCTCCTGTGGCCTGCGAGGGCGAGCGATTACCCTTCCGCTATGGCATCGAGCGTATCCGGGAAGATTGCATTCGTTACTGGCGGCGCGTCCGGCATCGGCGCAGCGTTGACGACCAAGTTGGTCGACGGGGGTGCCGAGGTCTGGATCGCCGATCGTCAGGTCGGCCAGGCGCAGGAGCTGGCGCAACGCCTCAACAGTGGCGGTGCAAAGGCGCACGCGATCGAGCTCGATGTGCGCAGTTACCCATCGTTCGAGCGCACCGTCGCCGAGGCAGTCCAGCAATCCGGGCGGATCGACTATCTGTTCAACAATGCCGGCATTACGGCCGGCGGCGAGATCGACTCATACACGATCGATGACTGGAACGACGTCTTCGACGTGAACCTGCACGGTGTAGTACACGGGATCCAAGCGGTCTATCCGATCATGATCCGGCAGCACTCCGGCCACATCGTGAATACAGCTTCGATGGCCGGTCTCATCACCACTCCGGGCCTGGGGAGCTACACCGCCACCAAACACGCCGTCGTCGCGATCTCGAAGACGTTGCGGCTGGAGGCAGAGCGCCACGGCGTACAAGTGTCGGTGCTCTGTCCGGGCGCGATCCGGACCCCGATCCTCACAGGCGGTCAGTACGGACGGAAGGTCCCCGGCATCAGCGACGAGGAAATCCTCAAATCTTGGGAGCGGTTGCGGCCGATGGCACCCGAAATATTCGCCGAGCGCGCCCTTCGGGCCGTGTTGCGTGGAAACGCGATCATTGTGGTGCCAGCGTGGTGGAAGACATTTTGGTACCTGGAGCGGCTCTCGCCAGCATTGTGGATGCGAGTGCTCAAGCGTACGTGAAATGGAATCCACCGCATCGTGATCACTGCGCGATGTCGATCCGCGACGCGGTGCAGTCGATCGGTATCGAGTTGCGCGCGGGGTTGCATACCGGCGAGTGCGAGCGCGGCGCTCACGCGCTCAAGCGCGTGCGCGGTGAGTGGCGCCTGTTCGCCGTCGCCTCTGCGTAAAACCGCTGACCCAGGTCAGAATGGCGGCGGCTCACCGTCACCGACGGCGTCGCCCGGCCCGAGGCTGTAGGCCTCGCGCTGCTCGCGGCGGGTGGTGCGAGCCATTCGGTTGTGGTTGCGTTCGGTGGCGATGCGCGAGGCGCGGTGTTGGGCGCGGGTCCTGGTGCGCAGCGGCATCATCGCGGTGCGCTGGCTGCACGTTTCGGCGGTGCGGGGCGCCGGTGCGGGCAGGTCGCCGGTCGGCGCACACAGGCGGGGAACAGCAGGGTGCTGCCGGGCGTGGTCACAAAAGTGCGCCCCGAGGGGGCGGTCAGGATCACGGTGCCGTCAGCCAGCTGCTGATCCCGCCACCCCCAAAATGTTTTGACCAAATGATGCTAGCGATTTGAGAAAGTACACTTTTGGCGCCGCGCTCGGCGGGGACCACAGCGACGGCGCGAGGTCGCGCTCAACGGAATGCGGGAATCACTTCCGGCGCGAATACCGCTTCGTACGGCGCCCCGGCAGCGAAGTGCGCGAAAATTACGCAGTTCGCTGGGGCCGGCACAATGGTTTTCACTCACCGAGCGATACCAGCGGCAACGCCAGCCACGGCGGGGAACCTTACGGAGATTTCGTGTCCAGACGACAAACCCAAAATTTCCCACGCGATGGTCCCTGGGCGGTGTAGAAACTTTAGGGTGGTCCCCCTCGAAGGCACACGCTGCCATTGCGAATCGTTGAGCAAGGGAATCGGATTACTTGTGGCACTAGGGGTCACGTCGTGGGTAATACTCAATTCCCCCGTGGCCTGGGCCGGGCCGGGCGGCAACGTTCCAGGTCCCGGCGTGTGCGACTATCCCGGTGTTGGCGGAAGTACTTTCGAGGCGGGGGCCGTGACCTACTACTGCGATTTTCCTATCGAAGAGAACAGCACGCATTGGCACTGCGAATATGGCGGGTGGAACCTGGCTGGTCCAAGTGGCAGCGGCTCCGTCGGTGGAGCTTTTCTGGGTTTTGGGTTGACCATTCCTGCAGGCGATCTAGGGGGTGCTAGCGGTAGTTGTTCATGGCGCTGGCCGGATAACACTATCGGCCCTGCACCGAACCCACCGGGCGCGTGGAAGAACTACTTGGTGCCCACGCCGCCACCGCCCGAACACCGGGCACCCCCGGCTCCACTGGCTGAGCCAGAGTCCGGACCACCACCTGTAGCGAATCCTAATCCCGGCGGTGAGCCACAGACACCGGCCTACACTAACCCGGCGATTCCGAATCCCGCCGAGACTGAGAATCCGCAAACATAGCTTGTGTAGCAGCCATCTTCCACTTCGCTTTCTTCTGGAAGCGTGTCCGGAGAAGTTGAGTGCGGCAATAACACTTCAGGTTCGAGGCATGGGTGGGCCCGCCGGCGGCATAGGGGATGGTGTGGTCCAGATCGCAGGCCCACGCCGGCTTGTCACAGCCGGGCCAGCGGCAGGTCATGTCGCGACAGCGCACGAAATCGGCCAGCGCCCGGGACGGCACATAGCCCGGCTCGGGCGGGGCATCACCGGGGTGGGCCAGCGGGACGAGTTTGGCCGTGGTGGCCAGTTCGGCGATCAGCTCGGGCGGAACCAGGCCATCGGCGCGCACCTCGGATCCGGGGGCCGCGCCGGTGCCCTCGAGGCTGGCCCGCTCGGCGAGCACATGAACCACCACCGGGCCCGCCGCCCGTCGCGCCCGCGCGGCGCAGTCCGCGCGCCCGCACCGACAGCCCAGCCGGTCCGCGCCGGCAGCCAGCGCGCCGAGCGCATCGGCGCGCCGCTGCTCACGGCTGCGCGGATCGCGGGCACACACCGTGGCGGCCAGTGCGCTCAACCGGTTGTCGAGCGCATGGGCATCCGAGCTGAACAGACTGCCCTGGATGTGGGCCATACCCTCACCGACATCGCCGATCCACACCTCCCGATCGGCCGCCCGCTCCTTACGCCGGCGCACCGCCTCGGCATCGGCGCGGGCCACGATCGCATCGACATAGCCGGCCAGCCGGCCCCGGCTCAGCGACGGCCAGCGCGGCACTTTGACCGCCAACTGCCCATCCACGCCGGCCAGCACGTCGGGATCGGTGATCAAATCCGTGCGGAACACGATCGTGGTGAACGTCGCAAAGTCGATCTCCCCGGCCGCAAACATCGCACCGACCTGCGGCAGCCGCTCACGCATCGCCCGCGCATAGCGCACCCGGCTGGCCGCCAGCCCCTGACTGATCCGCAACGCCGCGGCCACCTCGGCGGCCACCGCCTCCATCGTGTCGATCGCCCACTCCTCGGTCTCCGCACACCGCGACAGCCGATAAGCAAACAACTCCCCCACCGCGACCAACTGCGCAGCCGCCGCCCGATTCTCCGCCCGCGCCGACGTCCCGATCCGCGCCACCAACGCCGCCGACTCGGACGTCTTCGACGGATAATGCCGCTCGACCAACTCGTCGAACCGGGCCCGCACATCATCGAACATACATTCGAGTATGCCACCCGGCGGTGACAAGTCAGGGCAGCCGGTTGCGATGCCGCTTGTCGTGCGGCGGGACGCCGTTGACGCCGCCGATCGACTCCGCGTAGCTGCCCACCGCAAACGCCACACCGGAGCCCATGAACGCCAACGCGTCCCGGTTGACGTTGTCGATGGTGTCGCGGGGACCCTGATAGTTGGGGTCGAACGGCGCACCGGCCTGGCCACCCCAGAGCCGGGCCTGCACAGTGGTTTTCGTCTGTGCAGCGCCCGTGGTCATGCCCCCGATCGGCACGCCCGCGACCATGAAGGGGTGATAGTCGGTCCAGGTGCTCAACGGCATATCGGCGGGCCGCTCCCCGGCCAGGTTCAGGTAGCCGGCCAGGGTGCGTTCGATGCCGGCCGAACCTTCGGGCACGTCGGCGAACGTCACCCCGGCCCCGGGCGGGCCGGACTGGTCGCCGTCGTCGGTGAAGAAGCCGGCGTTCGGCGAACCCAGCATGGTGAAGTTCAGGTACAGCGCGATGTCGTTGAGCCGGTCGCGATCCATGCCGAAGACGTAATCCATGACGCCGCCGCGCCCGTCCTGGTCGGCGCCCCAGAACACGAATCGCACCGCGTTGTTCACCGGAGCGAGCGGCCCCAGCCGTAGCGCCGTTTCCAGCACCGCGGCCACCCCGGAGCCGTTGTCGTTGATGCCCGGCCCGGCGCGCGGGCTGTCGAGGTGGGCACCGACCAGAATGACCTCGTGCGGTGAGCCGGTCCTGGTTTGCGCCAACACGTTACGTGAGGTGATCTTGACGTTTTGGGCGTCCAACACCAGATGTATCGGTGCGGTCGCGCGGGCCAGCGCGGCCGCGCCGTTGGGATCGGCGACGGCCACCGGCACGGTGAGCTGCTTGAAGTAGCCGGGGTTGAACAACGTTGGGGGAGCTCCCCGGCCGTCGGGCACGGTGAGCACGATCAGACCCGCCGCGCCCCTGGCCACCGCACTGGCCTGCTTGTCCACCACCGAGCAGCTTTTGTCGTCGACGACGGCGATCGCACCCTTGGGCACCACGACGGGGTAATCGCTGGCGGCGCAACCCGACGGCCGCGTGGGCCGGACGGGCTGGCCGGTCAGGCCGCCCGGCGGTGTGGTGACCAACAGCGACGCCTGATCGACCGGATAGGTGCGGCCGGCAACCGTCATCGCCGGCCTGCCCGGCGAGACCGCGAGCAGCCGGTCGAACTGCGGTGTCGATACCTCGAAACCACTGTCGCGCAACGCCTTCGCAACATAGTCGACGCTGGCGTCGTAGCCCGCGGTGCCGGTCGCCCGGTTTCCGTTGTTGGCGTTGGCGATATCCTGCAGCGCACGCAGGTGGGTGAACACCCCGTCCCGGGTCACTTTGCCGGCCAGGTCACGACCGAGATCGGCGGCGGCAACCGGCGGCCCCGGCCGTGGCGGCGAGCAACCCGCCACCAGCACAGTCGCCACGGCCAACGTCGCGGCCAGCCGGCAGATCATGACTTGTTGAGGACGTGGCGCGTGCGGTCCTCCATGATGGGCACTCCGTTATGTCCGCTCAGGTCCTGCGCGTACAGACCCACCGCATAGGCGACGCCGCCCCCGTTGATGCCCAATGCGGTGCGGTCGATGTGCTCGAGGGTGTCGGTCTTCTGGTGATAGTTCGGGTCGAACGGCTGGTCGGCGGTCCCGCCCCACAGCTTGGCTTGCTCTTGGGACATCTTGTTCTCCGCGCCGGAGAACAAGCCTCCGGCGGGGATCCCCGCCAGGGTGAAACCGTCATAGTCGGAACGCCCGTCGAACGCGGTGTCCTGCGCGGTCTTGCCCGCCGACTTCAGGTAGGCGGCCAGTATGCGCTCGATACCGGCCGACCCCTCGGGCACGACCGGCTGGCCGCGGGCGTCCAACGCCAGCGATTGGTCACCGTCATAGGTGAAGTAGCCGGGGTTAGGCGACGCGAGCATGTCGAAGTTGAGATACAGCGAAATGTCCTTGAGCCCGCCGAGGTCCAGCGACTCGACGTAGTTGCGCGACCCGATCAGTCCGAGTTCCTCCGCACCCCAGAAGCCGAACCGTACCGCGTTGTTCACCGGCGGCGAGTTACCCAGCTGCACCGCGGTTTCCAGAACCGCGGCCACTCCCGACCCGTCATCGTTGATGCCGGGTCCCTCCGGCACGCTGTCCAGGTGCGCGCCCGCCATGACCACGTTGCTTGACGACCCCGTCTTGGTCTGCGCGATCACGTTGCGGGCCTTGAAGCTTTGGGCGCTGGCATTCAGCTTGATGGTGGTGGGTCCGGGCTGCGTGCGCAGCCGCACGCCGACGGACTTGGTGACCCCGACGACGGGGATCTTCACCTCGGTGTTGGGCCCCAGGGTGCCGCCCATCTGTTGCTCGTCGACGTTGTCGGCGACGATCATCGCGACGGCGCCACGCTGTGCCGCGACGTCTTCCTTTTGCGCGAACGGGCAATTGCCCCGGTCCACCAGCACCACGGCGCCTCGCACCGGGAGGTTGTCGTAGTCCGAAGCCGTGCAGCCCGGGCTGTCGTCGGCGGGCGCGGCCACCAGCGGTCCGCCCACCCCGTCCGGCGGGGTTCCGAGACTGAAGTCCAGCGCATGAGCCTCGACCTGTTTGCCGCCGACGGTCACCACCGGCTTGTCGGCGTGGAACACCCGCGCCGAGAATTCGGGCATTTGCACCTCGAACCCGCTGTCGCGCAACGCTTTTACGACATAATCGACAGAAGCTTCGTAGCCGGGCGTGCCGACCGCCCGGGTGCCGTTGTTGGCGTTGGCGATGTCCTGGAGCTTCGACAGGTGCGCCATCATCGCGTCGGTGGTGACCTTCTTGTGCAACACGTTGGCGAACTGGGTCGCGACCGGGTTGGCGGTCGCCTGCTGCGACGACGCCGATCGATGGGAGCAGCCGGTCGGAAACGCGGTCACCGCGAGCGCGGCGAGCAGCGCCGGGATTGCCTTGGATTTCACCATTGCGCCCAAGGTTAGACCGCGGGGAGAAGCGGCCGGGATCAGGACACGGCAGTGTCAGACATACAGGGCGCTGAACGGCGCAACAGGTATGTTGCGCAGCACCAGCCAAGCCACCACCAACGACAACGTCACCGCCGCAGACCAGCGGTGATGCTGCCATCCCTGGATCCGTCTGCCCACCACGCGGCCATAGGTCCACGCGAGGTAGGCCCACACCAGCAGCGCGACCGCCGCCAGGCCCAAGGCATTGAACCTGGCGGCCGCCAACAGATTGCCGTGCAGCAGGGAGTACAACATGCGTAAGCTGCCGCAGCCGGGACAGTCGATACCCAGCAGAGCCTTGGTCGGGCAGACCGGCAGCAGGCCACCCGGAGTCGTCGGGTCACCCACCCAGATGGCGGCACACACCAGCGTCGCGGACGCCGCCACCGCCAAAGGCGCCGCCAACCTCAGCGGCGCCGAAACTTGGCGGGTCACCATCAGCGGACTCAGAGCATCGCGCCGAGCGCCGTGTTGACGTCCGTGTTGAAAGCACCGACGGCGATCAAGATGCCGTAGATGATCGCCACGACGACGCCGGCGACAACCGACCAGATCACCCATTTCTTGGCGCTGTCGGCCGACGCCTGCGCCTCGGCGTAGCGGCCCTGCGCCCACAACCCGTTGACCTGGCTCGACTTGACGATCGCCACAATGCCGAACGGAAGACAGCAGAACAGGGTGGCGAGAATGGACCACACCAGGTAGTTGTTCGGCGTTTGTCCGGCGGGCTGCTGCGGCGGGTAACCGGGCTGCGGAGGCGGTGGGGGCGGCTGTGTCATGGATTCTCCAGTCGAGAGAAGTTAGCTGGCGTAAAGCGGTGCTTACCATACCCGAGCAGCGTCGCAACGGCACTAGCAATCAAAAAAATCCGGCTCGAGCCCGGCGCCCGGCGGCCCGACGCGGCCTTCCATCGGACGTCGCCGGGTCCGGCTTATTCCGCCTCCCGGCCCACCTGTGCGGGATTGCGCGACAAACATTTTCCCGAGCGCGAAAATAATTGACACCTTTTCGGTTCCGGCATCGACGGAGCTCCGGCATCGGCAACGCCGGCACCGCCTGATTGCAGCGAAATTGCACCGACTCCCCCGCCAACGGTGCCCAAACAGACAGTTGCCACCAGAAGGTGTTGCATTGCCGTGGCGTCGCCCTACGATCGCTAATTACCGGACGCTTTCTTTTCCGGTGAGCGGCGCAAATACACTCGGCGGATCTCAGCGCAACCGCACGGCGGTCCGGCAACCGTTAAGGAGTCCTACGATGTCTCATCCCAGCAACGCGCTGCGCGCTGCGACGGCCGCCGCGCTCCTGGGTGGTTTCGCCTTCGCGGGAACCGCCACGGCGAGCGCGGATCCCACCAATACCGGTAGCCCAGCGGATATCAACTCACTGGCCGCCTCGCTGTCGAAGGGCTACGGCCTCAACAACTGCACCGCCCAGGGCATCACCAGCGGCGAACTGGCGGCGCTGAATTGCGGGCACAGCCCCGACCCGAGCGGGCCCGTGCTGGCCAAGTACATCCTGTTCAAGACCGGCGACGAGATGGCCGGTTCGTTCAAGGCCAGCATCAAAGACGACGTTCTGACCGCGTGCGGGGACACCGCGTCCCCCACCGTCTGGCACCAGGGCAGCTCCACCACCAATGCCGGCCAACTGGCTTGCGGGACTTACCAGAACGCCGCCGAGATCATCTGGACCACCGACGCCAAGAACATATTGGGCTACCTTCGCGGATCCAACACCGACGTCGCGGCGCTCTACCAATGGTGGCGCGCTAACGGCTGATCGTTACTGGGCCGCAACGAGTTCCGCGACCGCACGCATGCCGGCGGCATTGGGGTGCAGCGGCGCCGGCCGGCCCGGGAGGGGCACGCCGTAACGCGCCGGCCTGGTGGTCCACGGCTCGGCCGACCACGCATGGTGTTGCCGGCTGGCCGCGGCGGCGCGGACGACCTCGCAGCCGGTGGCCGCGGCCGCTTCGGCGGTCAGTCGCTCGAGGGTCCCGGCCACGTGGCGACCCAGGTCGGCAACCGGATCCGAAAGCGGCGCGGCGGGCGCGCCCGGGGGCGGCAGGACGGTCGGGTAGTCGACGAAGAAGACCTGCGCCCCCGCGGCGCGCTGGCGCACGGCGCGGCCGAGGGCGCACAGCGCATCGAACACGGCGGCAAGGGCCCGATCACGCGCATCGCGGTCCAGCAGTTCGGCGATGCGCGCGCCCAGCAGCGGCACGTGCCGGACCGGGCGGGGCAACGACGCGGCCATCAGCAGCGGAATGTAGCCGACGTCGTTGCCGCCGATGGTGATGGTGACCATGCTCTCCGAGCCGTCGAGTGCGTCGATTTGGGGCGGCGCGCCGCGCTGGCGATCGGTGAGCACGTGGGCGGTGGTCGCGCCGGAAAAGGTGACGTCTACCAACTCCAGGCCGCAGCGCTGCGCGACCAGGTGCGGATAGTTGCGCGCGGATCGGCCCGACCACCGCGGAGCACCGGCGGCTCGGGGCCGGATGCCGGGCCCGGCGGCCATCGAACTGCCCAGCGCGACATAACGTTTCATCGTTGGGGGCTGGATGCCTGCGCCCAGAACCGCTTGGGGATCCGCCCGGCGCGGCGGGCCAGGTAGCCGGCGGTGACGGCGGCGGCCATCGCCGCGGCCATCGCGGCCGGATCGGCGGCGCGGGTCACCGCGGTGGCCAACAGCACGGCGTCGCAACCCAACTCCATCGCGAGCGCGGCGTCGCTGGCGGTCCCGATCCCGGCGTCGAGCACGACGGGAACGCCGGCCCGGGCGACGATCATCTCGATGTTGTGCGGGTTGGTGATGCCAAGGCCGCTACCGATCGGCGAGCCCAGCGGCATGACCGCCGCGCAACCGGCGTCTTCCAGGCGACGCGCCAAGACCGGGTCGTCGTTGGTGTAGGGCAGCACGACGAACCCGTCGTCGACCAATTGCTCGGCCGCCCGGACCAATTCGACCGCGTCGGGCAGCAGGGTGCGCTCGTCGGCGATCACCTCGAGCTTGATCCAGTTGGTATCCAGCGCCTCTCGGGCCAGCTGCGCGGTGAGCACCGCCTCGGCCGCGCCGCGGCACCCCGCGGTGTTGGGCAGCGGCGTGATGCCGAGCCGGTTGAGCAAGTCCAGCAGCCCGGTGCCGCCCTCAGCGTCCACCCGCCGGATGGCCACGGTGGTCAGCTCGGTGCCCGACGCGACCAGCGCCTCTTCCAACACGGCGAGGTTGCCCGCTCCCCCGGTACCCATGATGAGGCGCGACGCGAAGCTACGATCGCCGATCGTCAATTTCTGTTCAGCCACCCTGCACCGCCGTCACCACCTCGAGTCGGGCACCATCGAAAAGCCTTGTGGTCCAGCCGGATCGCGGCAACACAGCGGCGTCCAACGCCACCGCGACGCCCCGGTCCGGGAATCCGAGCGCCTGAAGCAGCGCGGCCACCGTGGTCTGCTCGTCGACCTCGACCTTTTGCTCGTTGACCACGACGATCATTGCTGCGCTCCGACCGGGGCCAGTTCGGAAACGATCTGTTCGGCCGTCCACGGCGCCAGCAGAAACCCGGAGCGGCCGTGCCCGGCCGCCACCAGGGTGCGCGCGTCCAGTCGCTGCACCAGTGGCAGGTTGTCAGGTGTCATCGGGCGCAGTCCGGCGGCGCACTCGGCCAGCTCGTACTCGCCCAACGCCGGCAGCACCGCACACGCGTCGTCAAGCAGGTCACGCACTCCCGAGACGACCGGGGCCGTGTCGCGCCCATGCTCGTATTGGGTGGCGCCGACGACCACCCCGTCCGGGCGGGGCACCAGGTAGACCTGGCGCCCATGCACGCGGGCGCGAATTACCCGCTGCGGCAGCGGCATACAACCCTTGCGCCAGCGCAGGCGCAGCACTTCGCCCTTCACCGGACGCACCGGCAGGCCAGGCCATAGCGCGGGTGCGTCGATGCCGTTGGCGATCACCACCGCGTCGCCTTCCACCCGGGACAGGTCGCTCACCGGCGCCGCCCACTGCACCCCGAGGCGCTCGCAGTCCGCGCAGAGTGCGTCCAGCACCGCGCGATTGTCCACCGCCAGTTCGGTGGGCGCCCGGAATCCGTGCCGGATGCCCTGCGCCAGCAGGGGTTCGACGTCACGGGCGGCCGATTCCCACACCACCGGATGCCCCTGCGCGGACAACCAATCGGCAACGGTGCGCAGATCCGCGGCATCCGCCCGGTCGACGGCCACCACCAGCGACTCGCGGGCGGTGATCACCTCCGGCGGCAGCCCATCCATGAAGTCGCCCTCGCGCCACAGCCGCAGGGACTCGCACCCCAGCCGCAACAACCGCTCCTCACCGGGCCAGCCTTCGCTGTGCGGCGCCAGCATGCCGCCGGCGACCCAGGACGCACCCAAGGCGGCGGTGCGGTGCACCCGCACCGACCAGCCGGCCCGCGCCGCCCGGCGCGCCACCGACAGCCCGATGACGCCGCCGCCGATGACAGCCAAACATCGTGGGTCGGTCGCCATCCTCATCCTCCCTTCGCCGGCATGATCCGGATCAGGTGTGACGGTAAGGGCAGATCCAGTTGCTCTGGCTGTGCCCACTCTCAGCCCTGCAGATCGTGACTACCCGGGACTCCCGTGTCTAGTGATTCTTCGGTTCTTCTGAGTTCTAAGCTAGCGCGCTACCGTCGCGGTGTGCAGACTCCCGCTCAGAGAGTGTCCCGCCTGGCAGCGGCGCGGCTGTATCTCTGCACCGACGCGCGGCGCGAGCGCGGCGACCTGACCGAGTTCGCCGACGCCGCCCTCGACGGCGGGGTCGACATCATCCAGCTGCGCGACAAGGGGTCGGCCGGGGAGCAGCGATTCGGTCCACTCGAGGCGCGCGACGAGCTGGCCGCCTGCGAAATCCTGGCGGATGCGGCCCGCCGGCACGGCGCCTTGTTCGCCGTCAACGACCGCGCTGACATTGCCCGCGCGGCCGGCGCCGACGTGCTGCATCTGGGGCAGGGCGACCTGCCGCTGGAGGTGGCGCGCCAGATCGTCGGGCCGGGTCCGCTGCTCGGCCTGTCCACCCACGACCCCGCCCAGGCTGCCGCCGCCGCCAACGGCGCGGCCGACTACTTCTGCGTCGGCCCCTGCTGGCCCACCCCGACCAAGCCGGGTCGCGCGGCGCCGGGCCTGCCGCTGGTCCGGTCGACCGCCGGCCTGGATAGCGCCAAGCCGTGGTTCGCGATCGGCGGGATCGACGCGCGGCGGCTGCCCGAACTGCTCGATGCCGGCGCCCGCCGCATCGTGGTGGTGCGGGCGATCACCGCCGCCGAGGACCCGCGGGCCGCGGCGCGGCAGCTCAGCTCGGCGCTTGCAGCAGCGAGCTGATCCGGCGACTCAGCTGCGAGTGCGCCGCATCGGCCTCACCCGGCATGCACCACACGAAGACGCCGGCGTCGATCTCGACGGTGCGGGGCAGGTGCTGCCGTCGTTCGTCGGCGTGGCCCAGCGGCACCAGCGCCGGGGCGCTGCGCAGCCGGTGCCAGCTGGCCGCGAAGCCGGGATGCAGCGGCAGGTCGGCCACTTCGTCCTCGCCGACCCAGCGCAGCTCGGCGCTTTCCAGGTTGGGCACGGTGTGCAGCAACTCCTGCGCATCGGCGACGACGGTGGTGTAGCTCCAGTGCGTCCCGCCGATCCCGGAGATCTCGGCCGTGACCAGGGTCGCCCGCACCGCGACCCGTCCGGGATGCAGGCCGGTCTCTTCGCACGCTTCGCGGACCGCCGTTTGCTCCGGGGTCTCGTGGCTATCGCGGGCGCCGCCCGGCAGACCCCAGGTGCCGCCCTGGTGGCTCCATACCGCCCGATGCTGTAACAGCACGGCGGGAGTACCGTCGGATCGCGGGGCTCGCAGGAGCAAGCCGGCCGCGCCATACCGACCCCAGTAGTGAGCGCCGCTGTCGGAAACCACCCATCCGTCACCGTCGCCGTGCACCGGTCCAGAATATGCGGGCCATCTTGTGGACAATTGCTCCGCCTCCCCCCATCCACCGCAACATGCTCTTAGAATTCGCTTATAGAGCTTCGGGCAACGAACCCCAGTGGGCCGAAAGACGAGGGCTGATCAGACGTGACGGTTGAGCTGGCGCACCCGTCGACCGAGCCGAAGGGTTCGCGGTCGCCGGCCGAACCCGCCCATCCGCGCTGGTGGTTCATCTCGACCACCCCGGGCCGCATCTTGACCATCGGAATCGTGTTGGCGGCTCTCGGCGGCATCAGCGCGTTTGCCACCTCGACGACCATCACCCACCGACAGCAGGTCTTGACGACGGTGCTCAACCACACCGAGCCGCTGTCGTTCGCCGCCGGACGGCTGTACACCACGCTGTCGGTGGCCGACGCCGCGGCGGCCACCGCGTTCATCGCCGAAGCCGAGCCGCAACCGGTCCGACAGCGCTACGAGCAGGCCATCACCGACGCGGCCGTGGCCGTGACCAGAGCATCGAGCGGACTCACCGATGAACCGCTGGTGCAACTGCTGGGCCGGATCAACGCCGAGCTCGCCGTTTACACCGGCCTGATTGAAATCGCGCGAACCAACAACCGGGAAGGCAACCCGGTCGGGTCGGCGTATCTGTCGGAGGCATCGGGGTTGATGCAATCGACGATCCTGCCCGACGCGGCCCAGCTCTATCAGGCCACGTCGGAGCGGGTGGACAGCGAAACCACCGCCTCCACCCAGATTCCGGCACCGGTCATTCTGGTAGTCGGCACCACCGTGGTGTTCGGTGCGTTCTGCCATCGGTGGCTGGCCCGGCGCACCCGGCGCCGAATCAATCCCGGCCTGGTCGTGGGCGGGCTCGCTATCCTCGTCATGGTGGTATGGGTCGGAACTGCGCTAACCATCTCCACGACCGCCAGCCGTAGCGCCAAGAACACCGCCGCCGACTCGCTGCGGATCGTCACCAACGTCGCGATCACCGCCCAGCAGGCGCGAGCCGACGAGACCCTGTCGCTGATCCGTCGCGGGGACGAACAGAGGCGCAAGGCGTCGTTCTACCAGCGCATCGACTTCATGCACTCCCAGCTCGAGAAGTACATGTCCCGCAGCGATGCCGTCGACAAGCCCGACCTGGAGGGCGCCGATCAGCTGTTGCTGCGCTGGCGGCAGGCCAACGACCGGATCAACTCCTACATCTCGGTGGGTAACTACCGGGCCGCCACCCAGGTCGCCTTGGGGAGCGGCGAAGACGACTCCACCCCCGCGTTCGACCAGCTCGACGACCAGTTGGTCAAGGCGATGGACCAAAGCCGCACCCACCTGCGCAACGACGTCATCAACGCGCGCAGCGGACTGTCCGGCGCCCAGGTCGGTGGTGTGGTGCTCAGCCTCGGCGCCGCCATCGCGGTCGCCCTCGGCCTGTGGCCCCGGCTGAAGGAGTATCGATAATGCTCCGCCTGCCCCGCCTCCGGCGGGCGTGCACCGTGCTCGCCACGGTGGTGGCGCTGTCCGGATGCGGGCACACGGAGTCGCTGACGGTGGCCAGCGTGCCGTCGCTGCCGCCACCCACCCCGGTCGGGATGGAACAGCTGCCGCCGGAGCCGCCGCTGCCCGCCGACGACGCGGGTCACGACTGCGACCTGACGGCCAGCCTGCGCCCCTTCCCCACCAAGGCCGAGGCCGACGCCGCGGTCGCCGACATCCGTGCCCGCGGCAGGCTGATCGTCGGGCTCGACATCGGCAGCAACCTGTTCAGTTTCCGCGACCCGATCACCGGCGAGATCACCGGTTTCGACGTCGACATCGCCGGGGAGATCGCGCGCGACATCTTCGGTGCCCCCTCGCACGTGGAGTACCGCATTCTGTCGTCCGACGAGCGGGTCACCGCGCTGCAGCGCTCGGAGGTCGACGTCGTGGTCAAGACCATGACCATCACCTGCGAGCGGCGCAAGCTGGTGAACTTCTCCACCGTCTACCTCGACGCCAAGCAGCGCATCCTCACGCCACGGGACTCAGCGATCGCCAAGCCGGCCGATCTGTCCGGCAAGCGGGTGTGCGTGGCGAAGGGCACGACCTCGCTGCACCGAATCCGGCAGATCGACCCGACACCGATCATCGTGTCGGCGGTGAACTGGGCCGACTGCCTGGTGGCGATGCAGCAGCGCGAGATCGACGCCGTCAGCACCGACGATTCGATCCTGGCCGGATTGGTCGAGGAGGACCCCTACCTGCACATCGTCGGACCCAACATGGCCACCCAGCCGTACGGCGTCGGGATCAACCTGAACAACACCGGGCTGGTCCGCTTCGTCAACGGAACCCTGGAACGCATCCGCCGGGACGGCACGTGGAACACGTTGTACCGCAAGTGGTTGACGGTCCTGGGCCCCGCGCCCGCCCCGCCCACACCGAGGTATCTGGACTGATGGCCGAGGCCCCGAACTCAGCGGACCCCGACGACTCCGAAGTCCCAGGCCCGGGCACCCAGCCGGCGGACGCCCAAGCCGGCGCGGCATCGGAGGGGCGGCCTCAGGCGACGCAGGCGCTGTTCCGGCCCGACTTCGACGATGACGACGACGACTTTCCGCACATCACGCTCGGCGCGCTGGACAGCGAATCCGCGGACCGGATGACGGTGGCGACGCGGGTGCTCCCGCCGGTCCGGCAGCTCGGCGGTGGCCTGGTCGAGATCCCCCGGGTGCGGGACATCGACCCGCTCGAGGCCCTGATGACAAGCCCGGTGGTGCCGGAGTCCAAGCGCTTCTGCTGGAACTGCGGAAAGCCGGTCGGCCGCACCAGCGGCGAAGGCAAGGGCGCATCGGAGGGTTGGTGCCCGGCCTGCGGAAGCCCGTACTCGTTTCTGCCGCAGCTGAATTCGGGAGACATCGTGGCCGGCCAGTACGAGGTCAAGGGGTGCATCGCGCACGGCGGGCTAGGCTGGGTGTACCTGGCGGTCGACCACAACGTCAACGACCGGCCCGTGGTGCTCAAGGGTTTGGTGCACTCCGGCGACGCGGAGGCACAGGCGATCGCGATGGCCGAACGGCAGTTCCTCGCCGAGGTGGTCCATCCGCAGATCGTGCAGATCTTCAACTTCGTCGAGCACGTCGACCGGCACGGGGATCCGGTCGGCTACATCGTCATGGAGTACATCGGCGGGCAGTCGCTCAAGCACGGCTCCAAAGGCGGCAAAGACAAGAAGCTGCCCGTCGCCGAGGCCATCGCCTACCTGCTGGAAATCCTTCCCGCACTGAGCTATCTGCACTCCATCGGCTTGGTCTACAACGACCTGAAGCCGGAGAACATCATGCTCACCGAGGAGCAGCTCAAGCTGATCGACCTGGGCGCGGTGTCGCGGGTCAATTCCTTCGGCTACCTTTACGGCACCCCCGGCTTTCAGGCGCCGGAGATCGTGCGTACCGGCCCGACGGTGGCCACCGACATCTACACCGTGGGACGCACGCTGGCGGCGCTCACGCTGAACCTGCCCACCCGCAACGGCCGCTACGTCGACGGTCTGCCCGAAGACGACCCGGTGCTGACGACCTACGACTCCTTCCGGCGGTTGCTGCGCCGCGCCACCGATCCCGACCCGCGGCGCCGATTTGCCAGCACCGAGGAGATGTCGGCTCAGTTGATGGGCGTGCTGCGGGAGGTCGTCGCCCGTGACACCGGGGTGCCGCGGCCCGGGCTCTCGACCATCTTCAGCCCCAGCCGGTCGACCTTTGGGGTGGACCTGCTGGTTGCGCACACCGACGTCTACCTGGACGGCCAGGTGCATTCGGAGAAGCTGACGGCCCGGGAAATCGTGACCGCACTGCAAGTGCCGCTGGTCAATCCGGCCGACGTCGCCGCCCCCGTGCTGCAGGCGACGGTGCTCTCGCAGCCGGTGCAGACCCTTGACTCGCTGCGCGCGGCCCGCCACGGCGCCCTGGACTCCGACGGCGTCGAAGTGTCCGAGTCGGTCGAGCTGCCCCTGATGGAAGTTCGCGCGCTGCTGGACCTGGGCGACGTGGCCAAGGCCACCCGCAAGCTCGATGACCTGGCCGGACGGGTCGGCTGGCAGTGGCGGCTGGTGTGGTACCGGGCCGTCGCGGAGCTGCTCACCGGCGACTACGATTCCGCCACAACGCATTTCACCGAGGTGCTGGACACCTTTCCCGGGGAGCTGGCGCCCAAGCTGGCGCTGGCCGCGACCGCCGAGCTGGCCGGCGACGTCGACGAGCACAAGTTCTACCAGACGGTGTGGAAGACCAACGACGGCGTGATCTCGGCGGCCTTCGGCCTGGCCAGAACGCGTTCCGCGGAGGGGGATCGGGCCGACGCGGTGCGCACCCTGGACGAGGTGCCGGCCACCTCCAGGCACTTCACCACCGCGCGCCTGACCAGTGCGGTCACCCTGCTGTCCGGCCGGTCCAAGAGTGAGATCACCGAGGAGGATATCCGCGACGCCGCCCGCCGGGTGGAGGCGCTCCCGCCCACCGAACCGCGCGTGCTGCAGATCCGCGCGCTGGTGTTGGGCTGCGCGATGGACTGGCTGGACGACAACGAGGCCAGCACCAACCACATCCTCGGTTTCCCGTTCACCAAGCACGGGCTGCGGCTCGGGGTCGAAGCGTCGCTGCGCAACCTGGCCCGGGTCGCGCCCACCCAACGGCACCGCTACGCGCTGGTGGACATGGCGAACAGGGTGCGGCCCACCAGCACGTTCTAGTCTTCCCGCTTTCTCGGTGTGAATCCTCGGCGGCGACACGCCGAGGAGCGACGCCCTGGGTTCACATCGAAAGCCGTGAGTTCACACTCGATGCGGCCACCGCCTGGCGCACCCTGCGGATGACGTCGGCGGGGCGGTCCTCCGCGACCACCCGGACGACGATCCACCCCATCCGGGCGAGCATTTCCAGGCGCCGGACGTCCTTGACGAATTGCCGGCGATCCGTGCGATGTTGGTCGCCGTCGTATTCGACGGCGACCAACCGGTCTGGCCAGCCCATGTCGAGGTAGGCGACCGGAATTCCATCCGCACCCAACACCGGTATCTGGGTCTGCGGCCGTGGCAGGCCCGCGTCGATCAGCAGCAGCCGCAGGTAGCTCTCCCGGGGCGACTGGGCGCCCGGGTCGACCAACTCAAGCGCGGTCTCCAGCCGTCGCGGCCCTGGCGATCGGGGATGGCTGCCGGCGATGCGCACGACATCGTCGGCTTTGAAACCCGTTGCGCGCGCGAGCGCGTCCAGCCGAACGACCGCCGAACGGACCGCGCCGCGCCGGCCGATGTCGAAGGCGGTCCGCTCGGGCGTGGTGACCGGTAACCCGTCGAGGGTCTGCGTCTCGCCGTCCGTCAACGCACAACGGCGGGTCAACACGCCATCGGGCGGCCGGTTATTGGCGCAGACCAGCTCCACCGGCACGGTGTCGGGGATCCACTTCGCGCCGTGTAAAGCCGCGGCGGCCGCTCCGGCGATGACCGCCGTCCGTCCCGACCACAGCCAGGCGGACCGGGCGCGCAGCTCGAGCGAAAGCTCGACGTCGTTGGACAGGTACACGTTCGGCAACACCGCCCGGTAGCGCGTGCGCAGTTGATGCCGACTCAGTGTGCCGGATACCAAGGCCTCGCTGCCGATGAACGGCTCCGCATCCCGCATGCGGCGAACTATCGCACATCGATCGCGGACCGCGACTTCGGCTATCCACAGGGCTAGTCGAGGGCCAGCGCCTTGACGCTATCGCGGGCGATGGCCAGTTCTTCGTTGGTCGGGACCACCAGCACGGCGACCGGTGAGTCGTCGGAGGAGATGCGCCGCGCGCCCGTCTGCGGGCTGAAGTTGCGCCGATCGTCGACCACGATTCCCAGCCCGCCCAGCCCGGCCACCGCGTCGCGGCGCACCGCCGCATCGTTTTCGCCGATCCCGGCGGTGAAGCTGACCACATCGGCACGCCCCAGCACCGCCAGGTAGGCACCGATGTACTTGCGCAGCCGGTGAATGAACACGTCGTAGGCCAATCGCGCCGTGCTGTCGCCGGATTCGATCATCACCGCCAGCCGGCGGAAGTCGCGCTCACCGGCCAGGCCCAGCATCCCGGACTCGTGGTTGAGCATCGATTCGATGTCCTCGACGCTCATCCCCGCGGCCCGGGACAGGTAGCTGAACACACCGGGGTCTATGTCGCCGCTGCGGGTGCCCATCACCAGCCCCTCCAGCGGGGTCAACCCCATCGAGGTGTCGACGGGCCGGCCGCGTGCGATCGCCGAGGCCGAGGCGCCGTTACCCAGATGCAGCACAATCTGATTCAGCTCGGCGACCGGTCTGCCCAGGAAGTCCGCGGCCCGCTCGCTGACGTAGTGATGCGACGTGCCGTGAAACCCGTACCGGCGGATCCGCCACTTCTCGGCCAGCTCGCGGTCGATGGCGTACGTGGCCGCGGCCGCCGGCAGTTCGTGGAAGAACGCCGTGTCGAAAACGGCGACGTGCGGAATGTCGGGCAGCAACCTTCGCGCGACCTCAATCCCCTCGAGGGCGGGCGGGTTATGCAGCGGAGCCAGCGGCGAGAGGTCCTTGAGTTTCGCGACCACCGCGTCATCGATGATGGTCGGCCTGTAGAACGTCCTGCCGCCGTGCACCACCCGGTGCCCGACCGCGGTCAGCCTGCAGGCCTTCAGATCGATGCCGTCGGAGGCCAATTCGTCGAACGCGCGGTGCAACGCCGCATCGTGGTCGGGAACCGAAGACGATGCCTCTCCGATCCGCTCCACATGGCCCGACGCGCGCGCCACGCCCGAATCCGGTTCGACCACCTGGTATTTCAGCGACGAGGAGCCGGAGTTGATCACCAGCACCAGGCGGGCGCTGGTCTCAGTGGTCATGGATTCGCTGCGCCTGGATCGCGGTGATGGCGACCGTGTTCGCGATGTCTTCGACCAGCGCGCCGCGGGACAGGTCGTTCACCGGCTTGCGCAGCCCCTGCAGCACCGGGCCTATCGCGATGGCCCCGGCGCTGCGCTGCACCGCCTTGTAGGTGTTGTTACCGGTGTTGAGGTCGGGGAAGATCAGCACCGTCGCCCGGCCGGCCACCGGCGAGTCGCGCAACTTGGTCGGCCGCGACCGATGGTTCCACCGCGGCGTCGTACTGGATGGGGCCCTCGACCGGCAGGCCCGGCGTCCTGGTGCGCACCAATTCGGTTGCCGCCCTGACCTTGTCGACATCGGCCCCGGACGCCGGAGTCGCCTGTGGAGTAGGACAGCATTGCCACCCGCGGCTCGATGCCGAACTGCGACGCGGTGCGCGCCGAGCTGATCGCGATGTCGGCCAGCTGCTCCGGCGTCGGATTCGGGCACGATCGCGCAGTCACCGTACGCCAGCACCCGATCGGGCAGGCACATCAGGAAGATGCTGGACACGTGGAGACATCCGGGACCGTCCTGATGATCTCGAGCGCCGGGCCGAACGGTGTGCGCCGTGGTATGCGCGGCACCGGACACCATGCCGTCGACCATGCCGTTGTACACCAGCATGGTGCCGAAATATGTGGCGTCGCGCATGATCTCGCTGGCGTGCTCGACGGTGATGCCCTTGGCCTTGCGCAACTCGGCGTACTGGTCGGCGAACTGATCGCGCAGATCGCTGGTGCGCGGATCGATCACCTGGGTGTCGCGCAAGTTCGACACCGAGTTCGGCCGCGCGCGAGCGGACTCTGGCCCTCATCGCCCAGGACGGTCAGCTCGGCGACCCGGCGCTGCAGCAGGCGGCCGGCGGACTTGAGTATTCGGTCGTCGTCACCTTCGGGAAGCACGATGTGCTTGCGATCCGCACGCGCCTGCAGCGTCAGCCGGTGGATGAACATCTGCGGCGTGGTCACGGTCGGGATCGGAATGGCCAGCTGCGCCAGCAGATCCGGGACGTCGACGTGGCGGTCCATCAGCGCCAGCGCGGTGTCGATCTTGCGCTGCGACGTCGCCGTGACCCGGCCGCGAGCCGTGGCGGCCGCGCTGGCCGTTTCGTAGGTCCCCAATGCGGTGGTGATGATCGGCAGCCGCAGCCGCAGGCCGGCCACCAACGCCGCGATCGACGGATGCAGCTCGAACCCGCCGTTGAGGACGATGCACGACAGTGACGGAAAGTCCTCGGCCGCATGCGCGCTGGCGACGGCGAGCACCACGTCCGATCGGTCACCGGGGGTGATGACCGCCATGCCGTCCCGCAGCCGCTCCAGGACGTGATCGGCGGTCATCCCGGCGACCAGCACGCCCATGACCTCGCGTTCCCGCAGCGACGCCTCCCCGCTGACCGGTGTCCCGCCCACGGCCTTCTCCAATTCGGCCACCGTCGGCGCCGACAGCAGCGGCTCCTCGGGCAACACGTAGCTGCGCTGGGCGAAGGTCTGCAGCGCCTCGGCCACGGCCGACAGCTCGTCCGGTGCGCAGCGGTTGGCCACCACCGCGGCGGTGTGGGCGCGCTGGGCGGACAGCTCGGCCAGACACACCTCGACGACGCGGGCGACCTCGTCGGCGGTGCGGTCCTTGGCCGCTGACCGTCAGCAACACCGGCGCGCCGAGGTTCACCGCGATCTGGGCGTTGACCGAGATTCGGCGGGCCGGGCCACGTCGGTGTAGTCGCTGCCCACGATCACCACCGCGTCGCAGGCGTCGGCCATCGCGTGGTAGGAGTCGACGATGCTGGCCATCGCGGCCTCGCCGTCGGCATGCAGTTGCTGATACGTCACGCCGACGCACTGCTCGTAGGACAGGCCCGCGGTGGCGTGCCCCAGCAGCAGTTCCAGGATGTAGTCGCGGTCCTCGCCCAGCCGGCTGATCGGCCGGAACACACCGACTTTGGCGACGGTCGCGGCCAGCCGGTGCAGCAGTCCCAGCGCGATCGTCGACTTGCCGGTCTCCGGCTCCGGAGCGGCGATGTAGATCCCTGAAACAGGCGTCGCGGGTTCAGGCAAGTCGCCGCAGCCTGGGCGCCAGGTCCTTCTCGAAAAGCTCCAGGAAGCGGCGCTGGTCGTGGCCGGGTGCGTGGAACACCAGGTGGTTGAGACCCCAGTCGACGTAGTCCTTGACCTTTTCCACCGCTTCGTCGGGATCGGACGCGACGATCCAGCGCTTGGCGACCTGCTCGATCGGCAGCGCGTCGGCGGCCTTCTCCATCTCGATCGGATCGTCGATGCTGTGCTTCTGCTCGGCGGTCAGCGACAGCGGTGCCCAGAACCGGGTGTTTTCCAGCGCCAGTTCGGGATCCGGGTCGTAGGAGATCTTGATCTCGATCATCTTGTCGACGTCGTCGACATTGCGGTTGGCGGCCGCGGCCCCCTCCCGCACCGCGGGCATCAACTTGTCCTTGTACAGCTCCTCGCCCTTGCCGGAGGTGCAGATGAAGCCGTCCCCGGCCCGGCCCGCGTATTTGGCCACCGCCGGGCCGCCGGCGGCGATGTAGATCGGGACGCCGCCGTCGGGCACGTCGTAGATCGAGGCACCCTTGAGCCGGTAGTAGTCGCCGGCGAAGTCGACGCGGTCGCCGCGCCACAGCTCGCGCATCAGCCGCACCGATTCGCGCAGCCGGGCGAATCGCGCCTTGAACTCCGGCCACTCGCCTTCGTACCCGGTGGCGATCTCGTTCAGCGCCTCACCGGTGCCCACGCCGAGGAAGACGCGGTTCGGGTACAGACACGCCATGGTGGCGAACGCCTGCGCGATGACGGCGGGGTTGTACCGGAAGGTTGGCGTGAGCACCGAGGTGCCCAGCACGATCCGGTTGGTGCGCTCGCCCACGGCGGTCATCCAGGCCAGCGAAAACGGGGCATGCCCGCCCTCGTGCCGCCACGGCTGGAAGTGGTCACTGACGGTTGCGCTGTCCATGCCGTGACCTTCGGCGGCGACAGCGAGTTCGACGAGCTCGCGCGGTGCGAATTGTTCGGCAGATGCTTTGTATCCGAGTTTCAGTTCAGCCACCCGTTCTTTCTACTCCTAGATGCTTGGTCGCGACCCGTCCCCCAGCTCCGCGGGGGTACCCCCAGCGCCCGGCTTCGCCGCGCTTGCGATCGCTCCTACAGTCTTAGGCATGGGACCGGCGCCGACTCTTGTTCAGGTGACCGACACCGTGTACCTCGCCCGGGGCCAGGCCGTTAACTGGACGGTGGTCGCCGACGACACCGGCGTCATGTTGATCGACGCCGGCTATCCCGGGGACCGCGAGGACGTGCTCGCCTCGCTGCGCCAGCTGGGCCACGACGCCGGCGACGTGCGCGCGATCCTGTTGACGCACGCGCACATCGACCACCTGGGCTCGGCGATCTGGTTCGCCAACGAGCACCGCACCCCGGTGTACTGCCACGCCGACGAGGTGGCTCACGCCAAGCGGGAATACCTGGAACAGGCGTCGGTCCTCGATGTGGCACTGCGCATTTGGCGGCCCCGGTGGGCGTTGTGGGGCCTCCACGTGGTGCGCAGCGGCGGCCTGATCCGCGACGGCATCGCCTCGGCGCGGCCGCTGACCGCCGAGGTGGCCGCCGGCCTGCCGGGCCACCCGACGGCCGTCTCCACCCCGGGACACACCAGCGGGCACTGCTCGTATGTCGTCGACGGCGTGCTGGCCAGCGGCGACGCGCTGATCACCGGCCACCCGCTGCTGCGGCATCGCGGGCCACAGCTGCTGCCGGCGGTGTTCAGCCACAGCCAGCAGAATTGCCTGCGCAGCCTGGACGCGCTGGCCCTGCAGGACACCGAGGTCCTGCTGCCCGGTCACGGCGACGTGTGGCGCGGCCCGATCCGGGAGGCGACCACTGCGGCCGTCTCGTTGGCTACCGGTGGATGACCGCAGGCCAGACAGCTATCGCCACACCAGCCACTGCAGCCCCGTCAAAGTTCGCGGGCGCTGATCGCAAATGCGATATCACATCCGATAGTGGAATTGAATGTGCAGTACGCCTTCGGAAATCCGGTGCGGGGGTGCCTGATTGCTCAAATCGGGATTGCTCGGTGTGCCAGCACCTGAGCGGTCATGTCAGCCGCTTCTCGAACGCGATCGGACGAAACGGCCCCCAGGACGGCAGCGGATCCGGCGGCACCCGGGTGTAGCCGGTCGCGTCGTACAGGGCCTCGGCCTCGGGCTGCCGAGTGCCGGTGATGAGGTACAGCCGCCGATACCCGCGCGCGGCGGTCTCCGCTTCCAGCGCGGCCAACAACACTCTCGCGTACCCGCGGCGCCGATGCGCACGGTCGGTCCAGATCCGTTTGAGCTCGGCGGTATCGGCGTCGTACCGGGTGAACGCGCCGCCGGTGACCGGCACGCCGTCCAGGACGCCGATCAACAACCCGCCGTCCGGCGGCGCCAACTGGGCCACCGGCACCGGCAACCACGTCAGGTGCGTGCTCGGGGTGCCGCCGTAGCGCTGCGCGTATTCGACGGCCAGTTCGGCCAGCAGCGGCCGCGCCAGCGGGTCATCGTGCGTGGCCGGCACGAACCGGAGGCGATGGGCGGCGGATGACTGACCGCTGTGGGGCATCACGCCACGATTCAACGCGCCGCGCCTACGTCGCCGCCAGTTGCGCTTGCCCCGGGGCGCCCGATCCACCGCCGACGACCCGCCGGTGCAGCCGGGCCAGCGGCCGGGGCGCCCACCAGTTCAGGGCGCCGAACACATGCATGAAAGCCGGCACCAGGACCATCCGTACCAGCGTTGCGTCGACCAACACCGCCAGAGTCAGCCCGAGGCCGAACATTCGCATGAACGACACCTCGGCCGACATCAAGGCAGCAAACGAGATCGACATCAGCAACGCCGCTGCGGTGATCACCCGGCCCGTGCGCGCCAGACCCAGCGCGATGCTCTCGTCGTTGTCGGGGCGTGTTCGGCGCGACGCCAGCCAGTATTCGCGGATGCGGGAGAGCAGGAAAACCTCATAGTCCATCGACAATCCGAACGCGATGCAGAACATCAGCACCGGGATGTTCGCCACCAGGGTGCCGGTCGGTGTAGTGCCCAGCGCCCGCAGATGCCCGTCCTGAAAGATCCACACCAGAGCGCCGAACGCCGCTGTCAGCGAGAGCATGTTCAGCAGCACCGCTTTGATCGGCAGCACCACACTGCCGGTCAGCAGAAAAAGCAGCACCAGCGTGACAACCGCGATGAAGCCAAAAGCCCACGGCAACCGCGACGTAATTCCCTTGACGCAGTCCCGGTTCATTTGTGCTATTCCGGTCATCTCCACGACCCGATCGCCCGGTGCGGCGACCGCGTGCAGGCGGGTCAACTGGTCTTCGGAGGCGCGGGAATACAGCGGTGCAGTGCCGGCCACCGTCAGATAGGCGCTCCCGTCCGCCACTCCGGCGGGCGCGGACGGCGGCCCGGTGCGCTCACCAGCGACGAATGTCCCGGTCGGGGCGGACACTGCCGATACGTCGGGCACCAGGGACAGCTGTGCGGCATACGTGTCGAGCTCGGGCGTTGTCACGCCGGCGATCTCGGGCAGCACGATCGTCACCTTGGTCTGGGAATTGGTGTCGAAGTCGCTGCGAATCCGATCGCTGACCACTCGTGCCGACGAGGACGCCGGCAGCACCCGGTCGTCGGGATAGCCCCATTTGATGCCGAGAAATGGTGCCCCCAGGGCGAGGAGCAATCCGATGATCGCCAGCCCAATCGGGATCGGCCGCCGCATGACCAGTTTCGCTGTCCGGTACCAGAACATCTGCTCGACGGGCCGCGACGACGGCTCGGGACGGCCCAGCAGCCGGCGCGCGGCTTTCCACACGTTGAATGCGTCGAGGCGGTCACCCAGCACCACGATCACCGCCGGCGTGACCACCACCGCGGCAGCGGCCGCGAAGGCGACCACGGCGATGCCGGCGTAACCGAACGACTTGAGGAAGTACATCGGAAAAAAGACCATCGCGACCAGCGCCAGGGCCACCGTCATCGCCGAGAAGAGCACGGTGCGACCCGCCGTCGTCATGGTGCGGATCAACGCTTCGTCGGGCTGCTTTCCGTCGGCCAGTTCGTCGCGATACCGACTGATGATCAGGAGCGTGTAGTCGATGGCCAGCGCCAACCCCAACGCGACCGCCACGTTGAGGGCAAAGATCGACACGTCCGTGACCAAGGCCATCGCGCGCAGTACCGCGAGTGCGCCCAAGGTCGCGAATCCGCCCACGACGATGGGCAATGCCGCGGCCAGCAGCCCCCCGAACACCCAAACCAGGGCAACGAAGCTGATCGGTATCGCGATCAATTCCATTCGGAGTAAATCTTTTTCGGTCTGGATGTTGACCTGCGCATAGATCACCGCCAAACCGCCGGCTTGCACGGTGACGCCGTCCCGGTCGTGCGCTAACCGGTCGGTCAGTGCTTGAGCATGCTTGGGGGCGCTGTTCTCACCGCCGTTGAGCGTGGCCACGATCAACGCGGACTTGCCGTCGGTGCTGACCATTCCGGCCGCCGGTTGCGGTGCGTCCCATGGGGAGGCGACCTGCGCCACGAACGGCGACCGGGCGAGCTGTCGGACGATGTCGGTACCCACGGCCCGCGCCCGACCGTCCTGGACCCCGTGTTGCGAACTCACCAGCAGTGTCAGCTCCATTTCACCCTGATGGAACTTGTCGGCCAGTACCGCGGCGGCGCGCGCGGATTCGGATGTCGGATCAAGAAATCCGCCGCTGGACAGACTGGTCGCGGCGGGTATACCGAACACGGCCGCGGCGATCAGCACAAACAATACGACCGCGATGACCCGCTGCGGCGCGGCGATGGCGACCCGGGCCAGCCCAGATAGCATGTGCGTCCTCCGGCAGGATCGGCGATCAGTTACCGTGCGGCGGCGCTAGCCTCGCCCCGTCATGCCGAACGCTCCGCGCACGCCTCCGCCATGTCGGCCAACGCGGCGTGGACCGAATCATCGATCCCGGTGCCTTCCAGGTGTTTTCGCGCGGCAGCAACCCGGTGCCTGATCATCTCTTCGATCCTTTCCACGGCCCCCGTTGCCACGATCAGAGTCCGCCAGCCCGCGAGCGCGGCGTCGCCCAGGTCGTCGATGCCCATCAGTTCTTCGAACTCGCTGCGGACCGCGGCGTCGGCCATCTCGTAGGCGGCCACCACGACGCTGGTCGCCTTGCGCTCGAGCAGGTCTATGCCGTTGGGCTTGCCTGTCGCTGTCGGCGAACCGAACACGCCCAGCACATCGTCGCGAAGCTGGAAGGCCTCCCCGACCGCGGAACCATAGCGTCCAAGGTGCAAAAGGGTGCGATCGTCGCAGCCGGCCATGGCCGCACCGATCTCCAAGGGGCGACGCACCGTGTAATTGCCCGACTTGCGCCGCGCGACGTCCAGCACCGCCTGAAGCGGCGGCAGGCGGCGGATGTCACTTGCCAGATCCGCGAACTGGCCCACCGCCAATTCGGTGCGCATGGCGTCGTAGCGTGGCCACACCCGCTGCAGGCGCCGGGATTCGATACCGCTTTCGCGCAGCATCTGCTCGGCCCACACCAGGCAGAGGTCACCCATCAGGATTGCCGCCGATTCGCCGAAGCAGCCGGCCCCCGGCAGTCCCCGTTCGCGATGCCACTGGGCGAGCTGCACATGCGCCGCCGGGCGCCCTCGCCGTTCCGCCGAATGGTCCATCACGTCGTCTTGCAGCAGCGCGAAGGCGTGCAGCAACTCCAAACTGGCCGCAGCCGAGAGGGCCGCGTCGCTCGGTGGCGCGCCACACAGCCAGCCCAGATACATGAAAGTCGACCGCAAACATTTGCCGCCCGACACGAATTCGGCCAGTATGTCGGCGGCCGCTGCGAGCCCCACGGAATCGAGATCAGCGGTGCGGCGGGCGGAGATGAACTCCGCGAGGACGGCCAGCACCGCCAGCCGGATGCTGCCTCGCCAGTCGTCGTCCACCGCGAGATCCGGGCGGCGCGGCAACGACAACGCACGATCGAAGGTCACGGCGGGCGTTCCCCGCCACCCGGGAGCGCGCCGACTCGCATGACTAAGGCTCACCCGGGACGCCCCTTTCCTCTTCGCGCGGGCTGACAACGCGGTTCCGACCTTACTTCGCATGGCGACCAAGGATTGTCGTCTTGGTTTAAGTTAATTAAACATTAACTATCTGAAGTTCTCTACGGTCCGCGTTCGACGGGACGACGCGGCAATCGGCGGCCGTCGCGCCTTACGGCCGTGTCGCGGTGACGTATTCCGGGATGAACGCGGTGTCGACGGGATCGCCGCGCAGCCCGATGGCGCCGAGCAGTTCGGCGGCGTTGCGCCGGACCGTCTCCCAGCCGTGGGCCACCAGATACTCGGGGACATAGTGGTATTGGCCGGGGTAGGTCAGGCTGGCCAGATCGACGTCCAGTCCGTGGCGCCGCAAGCCGTCGACGAACGCCCGCTCCGCCTCCAGCCGCAGCGGGCTCCAGGTGGGCATGTGGTCGGCGGCGAACCAGCTGCCGGCCGCGCTGGACGCGGTGACACCGTCCAGCACCCGATGCTGCACGTCGGGTGCCAGATACCCGACCAGCAGCTGCTCGGCGATCCACACCGCGGGCGCGGCGGCGTCGAAACCGACCCGGCGCAGCGCCGCCGGCCAATCCCGGCGGAGGTCAACGCCTACCGCGCACCGGTTCGCGGTCAGCCGTGCGCCCAGCCCGCGCAACGTCTCGGACTTGAGCTCGAGCACCTCCGGCTGATCGACCTCGTAGATCGTGGTGCCGTGCGGCCACCACAGCCGGTACGGCCGGCTGTCCAGCCCGGAGGCCAGGATGACGACCTGGCGAATGCCCGCCCTCCCCGCCGCGGCGAGAAACTCGTCCAGGAACCGGGTGTGCGCCGCGCACAGATCCAAAAGCCCGGTAGCCGCGGGGTTGTCGCCGTCGTCCGCCGCGAACCGCTCGTCGTTGACGACCTGGATGAAATGCTGCGCCCCGACGGCGTGCATCAGCGGCTCGGCGAAGGGATCGTGCAGCAGCCCTTTGTCGGTGGCCACGGCCCTGGCGGCGGCGCTCAGTGTGGCGGGCAACCCAACGGCGGTGGCCATCGTCCGCTCAGACGTCGGAGCGGCGCCGCAGGGTCAGCCCCACGAGCGCCCGCCAGCCGAGCAACAGGACCGCGGTGACCGTCGCGGCCACCACGACGAAACTCGCCGCCACACCCGCCGCAGTGGCTTTGCGCAGCACCATTCCCACCGCCACGGTGCACAGCCAGACGACCACCCCGGTGGGGACCACGGCGGTGGGTTGCCGCCAGCCGCGCGATGCCAGCCAGCCCAGCAGGCTTCCGGTGAGAAACGGCCATGCGGTGGTGGCGACGCCCGTGACGTTGAGCCCCTCGTCGTGGCTGCGGCGCCCCAGGGCGCAGAACACCAGCACGGCGATGAGGTCCACGACCAGGGACCCCAGCCACCCCAGCCGTCGCATGCAGCGAGAGTACCGGGCCGGGCCGGGAGTGCTTGACCCCGCGGCCGTGGTGAACTTAAATTCGTCGAGAATGAATGCCTATTCACACAGCGGCCTCGCGGTGGTGACCGGCGCCGGGTCGGGTATCGGCAGGGCGATAGCGCTGGCGTTTGCCGCGCGGGGCGACCGGGTGGTCGCCGCCGACCTTGACGAGGGCGCCGCGGCGGCCACGGCGAACGAACGACCCGAGTTGATCACCGCGCTGCCGGTGGACGTCGCCGACCCCGCTCAGGTCGACGCGCTGCGGGCGAGCATCCACGCCGGGGTCGGGGTACCCAACATCGTGGTCAATGCCGCCGGGTGGGACCGCACCGACCAATTCCTCAACGCCACACCGGAATTCGCGGCCAAGGTGGTGGCGATCAACTACCTGGGGCCGGTGCACGTCTGCGCGGCATTCCTGCCCGGGATGATCGAGACGCACGGCGGCGGACGCGTCGTCAACCTGGCCAGCGACGCCGGCCGGGTCGGCAGCGCCGGCGAGTCCATCTACGCCGGCGCCAAGGGCGGGGTCATCGCGCTGACCAAGTCGCTGGCCCGGGAAATGGCCCGCCACCAGATCACGGTGAACTGCGTGTGCCCGGGCCCGACCGACACCCCGCTGTTTCACGCCCAGCCCGCGAAGCTGAAAGAGGCATTGGTCAAGGCGATCCCGTTCCGCCGCCTGGCCACGCCCGAGGAGGTCGCCGCGCCGGTGTTGTTCTTCGCCTCCGAGGCCGCGTCATTCATCACCGGGCAGGTGCTCAGCGTCAGCGGCGGCCTCACGATGGCAGGCTGAGACCTATGAGCACCCAAAAACCGCCCCCCTTCGACCGCGACGACCCCCTGGGCCTGGACGCCTCGCTTTCCGGCGACGAACTGGCGGTGCGCGACACCGTTCGCAAGTTCTGCGCCGAGCACGTCACCCCGTACGTGGCGGAGTGGTTCGAGATCGGCGACCTTCCGGTCCGCCAGCTCACCAAACAGTTCGGCCAGCTCGGGCTGCTCGGCATGCACCTGCACGGCTACGGCTGCGGCGGGGCCTCGGCCGTGCATTACGGCCTGGCCTGCACCGAGCTGGAGGCCGCCGACTCCGGCATCCGGTCGATGGTGTCGGTCCAGGGGTCGCTGGCGATGTTCGCCATCTGGAACTTTGGCTCCGAGGAGCAGAAGCAACGGTGGCTGCCCGGGATGGCCGCGGGCGAGCTGCTGGGCTGCTTCGGGCTGACCGAGCCCGACGTCGGATCCGATCCCGGCGCGATGAAGACCCGGGCCCGGCGCGACGGATCGGACTGGGTGCTCAATGGGCGCAAGTTGTGGATCACCAACGGGTCGGTGGCCGACGTCGCGGTCGTCTGGGCCGGCACCGACGACGGGATTCGGGGCTTCCTCGTGCCCACCAACACACCGGGATTCACCGCCAACACCATTCACCACAAGCTGTCGCTGCGGGCCTCGATCACCAGCGAGCTGGTGCTCGACGACGTGCGGCTGCCCGCCGACGCGATGCTGCCCGAGGCCACCGGGCTGCGCGGGCCGCTGTCGTGTCTGTCCGAGGCGCGCTACGGCATCATCTGGGGATCCATGGGAGCCGCCCGGTCGGCCTGGCGGGCCGCGCTCGACTACGCCACCCAGCGCACCCAGTTCGGCCGCCCGATCGCCGGCTTCCAGCTGACCCAGGCCAAGCTCGTCGACATGGCCGTCGAGCTGCACAAGGGGCAGCTACTGTCGCTGCATCTGGGTCGCCTCAAGGACAGCGTCGGGCTGCGTCCCGAGCAGGTCAGCTTCGGCAAGCTCAACAACACCCGGGAGGCGATCAAGATCTGCCGAACCGCTCGAACCATCTTGGGCGGCAACGGGATATCGCTGGAATACCCGGTCATTCGGCACATGGTCAACCTGGAATCGGTACTGACCTACGAGGGCACCCCCGAGATGCATCAGCTGGTCCTCGGCCAGGCGTTCACCGGCAGCGACGCCTTCCGCTGACAGGAGCACTGGAATGGCACGCCTGGAATACACCTCCGAGCATCACCAGTTCCGGCAACTGGTGCGCGATTTCGTGCAGCACACGGTGGTGCCGAACCACGAGGGCTGGGAGCACGACGGCCAGTGGGACCGCTCGCTGTTCATCGAGGCCGGAAAGCTTGGGCTGCTCGGCTTTTCGGTGCCCGAGCACCTCGGCGGCCCGGGAGTCAGGGACTTCCGCTACAACGCGATCGTCATCGACGAGTTGCAGCGGGCGGGGGCGGCCGCGGAATCCATCGCGGTCACGCTGCAAAACGACATCGTGCTGCCCTACCTCACCGACCTGACCACCCCCGAGCAGCAACAGCGGTGGCTGCCCGGCGTGGTGACCGGTGAGACCGTCCTCGGCATCGCCATGACCGAACCGGGCGCCGGCAGCGACCTGGCCGGCATCCGGACGTCGGCGGTGCCCGACGGCGACCACTACGTGGTCAACGGTGCCAAGACGTTCATCTCCAACGGGCAAAGCGGCGACCTCTTCGTCATCGCGGTGCGCACCGCACCGGATCGGCACCAGGGCCTGTCGCTGCTGGTGGTGGACGCGGACACACCCGGCTTCTCCCGCGGCCGCAACCTGGAGAAGATCGGTCTGCACGCCCAGGACACCAGCGAGCTGACCTTCATCGACATGCGAGTGACGAAAGACAACCTGCTGGGCCAGGAGGGCGCGGGGTTCTACCAGCTGGTCGGAAACCTGCCCCAGGAGCGGCTCGCGCTGGGGGTGGGCGCCGTGGCCGCCGCCGAGGGCATCCTGGCCCAGACGCTGGACTACGTCAAGCAGCGCAAGGCGTTCGGCTCGCCGATCGGCGGTTTCCAGCACAGCCAATTCGTGCTGGCCGAGCTGGCCACCGAAATCGACATCGCGCGAACGTTTCTCGATGACTGCCTGGCCGAGCACCTCACCGGTGAGCTGACCGCCGCGCGGGCCGCGAAGCTGAAGTGGTGGACCACCGACCTGCAGGTGCGCACCGCCGACCGCTGCCTGCAACTGCACGGCGGATACGGCTACATGCGCGAGTACGCGGTGTCGCGGGCCTTCGTCGACGCCCGCATCCAGACCATCTACGGCGGCACCAACGAGATCATGAAGACCATCATCGCCAAGGACCTAGGCATCTAGAGGCATCTGATGGCCGCTGATGCATTTGACTACGGCGAGCTTCCCGTCGAGGAGGCGGTGCGCGCGGCCCGGGCCAGCTCGAGGCGCCGCCAGGTGCTCGATGCCGCGGTCAAGGTGATGGGCCGCAACGGTTTTCACCAGATGTCGATGCAGGACCTGGCCGCCGAGGCCAAGGTCAGCGTCGGCCTGATCTACCGATACTTCGGCGGCAAGGAAGACCTGCTGCTGGCGACGATCGTGCGGATCCAAGACGTGTTCCGCGATCAGCTGGCGCCGGTGATGGATGCCGCCGGCGACGACGTCGTCGAGCAGGTGGCCGCGGGGATGCGGCGCTACATCCAGATCGTCGACGAGAACCTCGACGGCGTGGTGCTGACCTACCGGGAGAGCCGCACCCTCGGGGCCATCGGCCGCACGCAGATCAAGGAACTCGAAATCGCCACCGCCGCACCGCTGCGCGCGGTGATCGAGGCCGGCATCGCTCGGGGCGTCTTCCGCGACGTCGACGTCGACCTCACGGTTTTCGACATCATGCTGATCGCCCACGGGTGGGCGCTCAAGCACTGGCATTTCGGGCCCATCTACACCCTGGACGCATACATCAGGTTGCAGACCCGCCACGTGCTCAACGCGATGATCGCCGAAGGCCACCGCGCCGGGCACGCACATCTGCTGGAATGAGAGCCATGAGAATCACCGCGCACCGAATCCGTAGCATTGTCGCGGCGTTGGCGCTGGGCGCCGTGGCCGCCATGCCGACCGCGGGCGCCGATCCCGCCGGCACGCTGCCCCCGATGACATCCGGCGGCGGCGGCCCGATCATCGGCGGCGGCACCAATGCCGGGGTCGCCCAACAGCTGTTCAGCTTCGGCACTCCCAATGTCCAGGAGGTCGACGGCTCGGACGCGGCGCAGTTCATCACCGCCGCCGCCGCGGTCTCCAACCAGCCGCTGGCCGCGCCGTTCGCGCTGCTGCGCCGGGGGTTGGCGTGCCAGACCAACAACGCCGGCTTCGGGGCCCGCGCCTACCGGCGCACCGACGGCAAATGGGGAGGCGCGATGCTGGTCACGACCAAGAGCGGCACGCCCGACGTCAACGCCCTGGTGAGCTGCGTGAAGACCAATTGGCGCAGGGCCACGGCCGGCGGGGAAAACGCGATGTGCAACAACGGCTGGACCACCCCCACCTCGTACGAGAGCCGCCATGGCGGCGAGACCTACTACATCTTGCTCGCCGGCACCGCCGCGGATTTCTGCAGCGATCTCAACGTGAAGTACAAAGACAACGCCAGCGGCTGGCCGCTGTAGGCGGGCGGCGGATCCGCAGCCAGGCGGGCTTGGTTGATGCCGCGCTTCCGGCCGATGCGGACGGCGCGCTCCTGGGTCCGGGTTTGTCGACGGGCCGGCATCGTCAGTCCGCGGTAGCCGCCGGGGCAGAGTCATCGTTTCCGTCGCAACCACTAAGGCCAGAAACAGCCGGCTGCCAACGGGTTTCGTGACATTAGCGTGTCCGCTCGGCGAAGTTCCGCCACGGTGCCGTCAGGTTTTTGACAGTCGTGCAACCCGTCGGAGCCGGTAAAACGTCTTGAGCAGATGGTGGCAGCGAAACGCCGAAGTACGTTCAGGCGCGCCGATGCGTCGCCATGAGATGTCCCCGGACACGCTACTTTCCTAGCGGCTCAGGATCGTGCATTCACGGGTTCGAAGACGAATACTTTGCGTGTGCCGCTGCGTTTGACATAGGTGTCATGTGCTGGCCACATCGCGATCAGCTTCGGCATGTTGCGGTCCACTTCTTCCTCGGTGGCGGGTCGCGCGAGATAGTCCGCGGCGATGCCCTTGATCTCAAGGCGAGCCTTGGGGTCGGCGAGGAGGTTGTACGGCCAACTTGAGGCCGTATCCAAGCCGAAGTTCTCACATACCGCGATCACGTTCGAACCATCCCGCACGTAGTTCAGCGGGACAGTGCGTTCTTTGCCGGTTCTTCTGCCTGTCGTCGTAAGCAGCATCGTCGGCAACTCGGAACCGCCCATGGACAGTCGGCCTCGGCTCACGCGTATCAGCGCCCGATCTGCCGGTGTCCCGAGGTGCTTGAACATAAGCCCGAACCATCTGTAGTGCCCCAACCGGCGTAGGGCGCCGAGGTAAAGGTCATACACCGGGTTCGGTCCTTCATTAGGCATAGGACAAGCTTTCCACTTGGGAAGGAACTGAGTGGCTGCAATCGCACTGAATATTGTCGGTCGTATGTGCTCGTCCTGATGTCCTCAGCCATCGGTGGCAGCGATTGTTTGAAGGACCTTTTAGTGTCGGGTTCATCGAAGCGGGGCGATAGTTGCTGTGCGGCGACCTAAAGAGCTTCGGGCGTCAAGCGGAGCACCTGGATGGTGCGAATACCATTGGTGTTGGCCGCGTAGGACTTGTAGCTGGAGACGTAACTCTCAGCCAGCGCGAACAGCCGATCATGGTCGGCACCCTCGGTTGGGTGGGCGATGAAGCTACCGCCGCTGTCGCTACGCCCGTCAGCGAAAAGCTGGCACTTCGGGTTCTTGAGCAGGTTGTGGTACCAGTTTGGCTGTCTGGCTTGTCCGTAGTTCGAGGCGATCAGGATGACGTCGTCGCCGTCGGTGAAGTAGCCCAACGGCACTTCCCGCTGCATTCCCGACTTCGCCCCCGTCGTGCGCAACAACACAAGCGGGACCGTCCCCTTGGCAGAATGGACGTGGCCACGGCTTAGGCGCATCAGCGGCGCGTCGAGCGGTGCAATTAGCCTACGGTGGATGGCAGAACCGATTGTCGACTCGAGGATGCGGCCCACGGCGCGCCGCATAATCGCCGGCTTACTCGTCGGGTCCACTCGGGGAATGCCGTTCAACAGATCGGTCATGGTCGCGACCTTACGCTCAGCGTGTCGCCAACGAGGGGCTTCATGCTAGGTGCCGATTGGATAGTCATGCATCAGGGAATACGCCACTCCGGTTGATGCTGTGCCGCGATCGGGCTCGTCCGGACTCCGCAGCAGAAGTGGCCGTACACGTAAAATTCGGATACGTCCTAAACTTTTCGCATGGACATGCTGCGGGCTGGGGTCGAGGACCTGCAGGTGATGCCCGTTCGCTGGCACGCGCAGGCTGCCAACCTCGGTGTCAGCGCACCAGCGGCGGCGGGGTTGTCGTGTCAGGCTTCTGCTGCGGCGGTGAATGCCGGGCATGCGGCCATCGCGATTGCTACGGCGTCGCTGACGGGGCGGGTGCGGGCAAGTGCAGCCAAAGTCGCCGCGGCGAACACCCGGTATCTCGCGAATGAGGCCAGCTCGGCAGCGCAGCTGGCTGCGGTAGTCGATCCGGTAAGAGGAAGATAACGATGGCGGCCGCGATCGCGTCGTTTCCGAGCTTGTCAGAGCTTATGGCCTGGCCCACGGAGCATCTGACCGAAGCGGCCGACTACTGGACGGCTGCCGGTAATCGTTGGTATGAGGTCTACAACCAGATCTGGCGCGACAGCCTGTCGGTCGACTGGAAGGGCAATGGAGCTGAGGCGCTGCACACCCGGACCCACGCGGACAACATCAAGGTCGGCGGGCTAGTCGACCAGTTGCGTGAGGCAGCCACCACCGCGCGCGCCGGTGCCTCAGACCTGTATGCGGCGAGGTCGCGGGTTCGGTACGCAGTCGAAGACGCCCGTGATGCCGGATTCGATGTTGGTGAAGACCTCACGGTCACCGACCGTTCAACGGGTGGCTCAGCCGCGGCGCGAGCAGCCCGGCAAGCCCAGGCTCAAGCATTTGCCGGCGACATCCGCCAGCGCGCCGGGCAACTGATCGGGCTGGATCAGCAAGTCGCCAGCAGAGTTACCACGGCCATGGCCGGCATCGGAAACATCTTCCCGGCGGATAGTCCGACAACTACGACCACGACGACGTCTCCGCCGCCACCGCCTTCCAAATGCGACCCCGAAGATATTGCCGAGCTGATGCAAAAGGTAGACGAGTGGAATAAGAGAGACGCGAAACTCACCGATGAAATCAATGCCTATAACCGCGAAAAACACGATTTCAATATGAACGACCCAGAGGAGCGCAGACAGGCGGCAGACTACATCAGACGCGGAAAGGAGTTGCAGGCCAAGAAAGACAAACTCTTGGCCGACCAGGGAGACCTCATTCGAGAAGTGACGGGGTGCGGAGCGAAAATTGTCGACGGCCAGATACAGTGGCCAAACGGGTCAACGAGTCCGACCCCGACCCCAACTTCAACCCGCTGAGCGCCCGCATGCAGGCAATGCCGATCACTCGACGAAGCGGGAAGGCCTACGCAGTGGCGCCAATGGTCCTGACCGCCGCCGTGGTCTTCGGCGCCACGGTCGGGTGCGGCTCAACGGCGAACGACAAAGCTTCGGGCACAACATCATCGAGCACTAAAGCCACCGCCTCATTCGCCCCACCCCCGCCGTCGATCAACGCGCCAATTTTGACATCGGGCCCGGTGACTCAGCTGCAACCGGGATCTCCGATTATGGTTGGCGACGGAGCCGCGACCACGGTGTGCAAGGCCGGCTTTTATATCGACTACCCCGACGCGAACCACGCTGGTCAGCGGCTGCCCGCCTTCATCACCTCCGCGCAATGTTCTCAAGGTGCGCCGCATGCACCGGTTTCTGTGATGAAGGAGGAGGCCGCCGGCCAACCACCCCGTCGAATCACGGTCGGCGAATTCACCTACGTCGCTCCCGGCGATCAACAACCGGCAGTTGCCCACGAGCCCTGGACGATCCCGACGTCGCCCCTCGCAGTGTTCAGCTCTGGTCGATCAGACTGGGCGGTTCCCGTGGGTCTCAAGATCAACGGCCAGACACCGACAAGCGCCGTCGTTCAGGCGGTACAGCCGGCCGAACAGCGCACGGCGTCTGCAAAGTGGAGCAACGTCGACGGAGTCGTCGTGGCCGGCCACGTGCTCGACCCGGCCTCCACGCCAGAGCTGAAGGATCTACCCGCCGGTATTGCCCGGGTGGTCGTGGCCGCAGACGACAGTGACAAGCCCATCGAACGGTGGGTGCTCGGCTCTCCGGTCACAGTTGACCTGGAAGACACCACCTACAACCTCGGCGTGATAACCGGCGTCGATGAGACAAGGCACTGGGTCGTGGTCGACCTCATCAGTCCGCTTCTCGCCCAACAAAGCGCCCGCCTGATCACGACTGCCTGAAGCCGAATAGCGGCGGCGGGCGCGGTCTCTTCTCGGCTTCTGCGGCGGGTGGCATCATCACGCCGCGATTGCGGCCCGTCGTACGGTGTCACCTGACTAATGGGAAGTGCCAGGCCAGCCTAGGCAGCGTTCGGCAGACTTGGCTGCTGGCAGCTGCCACCGGGTGAGCACTCCTCCCGACCGGGTGTGTTTGGAGCCCTGAGCTAAGACCGTGCCCCCGGTGGTGTGCCAGGAGGTCGATCGCTGTTGGGATGTCGTGCCGACCCTGCTCGTTGTGGGTGTGAGCACTGGTCCATTAGTCCGCGGGTACTCCTCCTCGGCTCAGCTGCCGCACGACAAGACACCCGTTGTCGAGGCCAAGGAGGTGCTGGGGATGTTGTTCATCGGAGATGATTGGGCTGAAGATCACCACGATGTGGAGGTCCAGGACGAGCAGGGCCGGGTGCTGCGGCGTGCGCGACTGCCGGAGGGGATGGCCGGCATCACCGAGTTCGGTGAGCTCGTCGGCCGGTTCCTCTCCGAGGACGGACAGGCCGCAGATGTGTTGGTATGCATTGAAACTGACCGCGGACCGTGGGTGAACGCGTTGATCGCCGCGGGCTACCGGGTGTTCGGCGTGGATCCGAAACAGGCACATCGGCATCGGGAGATCCTGTCGAGTTCGGGGGCCAAGAGCGACAAGGGCGATGCGCATGGGCTCGCGGACATGGTCCGCACCCGGCCGCCATCAGTTGCGTGAGGCAGGCGGTGACTCCGAGATCGCCGAGGCGGTGAAGGTCGTGGTCCGCGCGCATCAGACGATGATCTGGGAGCGGACCCGGCATATGCTGCGGCTGCGGGCCGCACTGCGGGAGTACTTCCCGGCGATCCTGGCGGTCTGTGACGCGGTCGACCTGTCGTTGACCAGCCGTCCCTTGCTGGTGCTGCTGGGTAAGGCTCCTACTCCGGAGTTGGCGGCGAAACTCACTGCGCGGCAGATCCTTCCAATGCTCAAAGGGTCCCGGAACAAGGACGCTAAAGCCGCGCAGATTCAGCAGATCCTGCGTGGGGAGTACCTCGGGCAACCCCCGGTGGTGACCCGGGCGTATGCCGCGTCCTTGCGTTCATCGGTGGCGGTACTGACGGTGATCGGCGAGGAGATCACGCACCTCGAGACGGAGGTGAAGGCCCATTTTGGCCAGCACCCGGACGCTGAAATCATCCTCAGCCAACCCGGCCTCGGCCCGATCCTCGGTGCCCGGGTGCTCGCAGAATTCGGGGATGCCCCGGGCCGTTACCGCAGCTCCAAGGATCGCAAGAACTATGCAGGGACCAGTCCGATCACCCGGCAATCCGGGAAGGTGCGGATCGTCGCGGCCCGCTACATTTACAACAATCGGCTCGTCGACGCCCTCCAGGGACAGGCCTCCTGCGCGATTCTGCACGACCCCGAAGTCCGCGGCTACTACGACCAGCTCCGCGCCCGCGGCACCAAGCACAACGCCGCTCTCCGCCAGGTCGCCAACCGGCTCGTCGGTGTCCTCCACGGCTGCCTCAACGCCCGAACCCGATACGACCGAAACACGGCATGGGCCCATCGACACACCGCCGCTGCTTGACAATCAACTTCCAGGGATGTCTTGGCTCATGATCCGCGGTTCGCGCTAGTCGTAGCGGGTTGACCTGTTGTTTTTCGGTTTGGGCTGCTGGGATCTGCGCACTAAAGTCGGGGGCCGGGGCTGCCCTGGCGGCCAATGTGCGCATCGTGAAGAGCGCCTTCGGGGCGACCGCGGTGTAGATCGTGTGGTTTTTTCCGACGTGGATCGCTGAGGTCGAGCACCGTGGTTGGGCGCAGGATGGAGCGTAGGTGGGCGTGCTGATGGCTGCAGTGGGCAGCGTTTGGGGGCCAATCAGGCGGTCCGGCTTGGCCGATGTTGACGGTCACCCCCCGGCGCGGTTTGGGCAGCCGAGATTTGTCGTACCCGGCTGCGATGATGAGGTTATGTCGGTGACCGCATCGTTGGGCTCTGCATCGTTGGGCTGTGGGGCGACGCGCCCTGGCCGGCGCCTGGAGGTGCTGTTCGAGGAGTTGGCGGAGTTGGCCGGTCAGCGTAACGCGATTGATGGGCGCATCGTGGAGATCGTCGCCGAGCTGGATCGCGACGAGCTGTGCGGCGCCACGGGGGCACGGTCGGTGCAGGCGTTGGTGGCCTGGAAGCTGGGCTGGTCCTCGGCAAACGCCCACACGATCAGCACCATCGCGCGCCGGCTTGAGGCGTTTCCGCGCTGTGTGCAGGGCATGGCCGAGGGTCGACTGTCGCTGGATCAGGTCGGCGTCATCGCGGCGCGCGCCGGTGAGGGATCTGATGAGCATTACGCGCAGTTGGCGCGCTGCGCCACGGTCAACCAGCTGCGCACCGCGGTCAAGCTGGAACCACGACCGGCACCCGATTCTCGGCCGCAACCGCAACCCTCGATCACCAAGACCTCCAGCCAGGAGTTCAGCTGTTGGCGGATCACACTGCCGCACGCCGAGGCGGCGAAGTTCGACGCGGCACTGGCCTCTCATCGTGATGCGCTGATCGCCCAGTGGACCCACGATCGCGGCACTGGGGAGGCCGCCTCAGAGATCGCGGCGCCGCCCCCGGGCACCCTCGAGGCGTTTATGCGCCTGGTCGAGGCCGGGTGGGATGCCGAGGCCGCGCGGCGGCCACACGGGCAGCACACCACGGTGGTGGTGCACGTCGACGTTGCCCAGCGCGCCGCCGCGCTGCATCTGGGTCCGCTGCTCACGCAGGCCGAACGCCGATACCTGACCTGTGATGCCACGTGTGAGGTGTGGTTCGAACGTGACGGCGAGGTCATCGGCGCCGGCCGAGCGACCCGCCAGATCAGCCGGCGGCTTCGCCGCGCGCTCGAGCACCGCCAACCCACCTGTGTGGTTCCCGGCTGTGGTGCGACCCGTGGTTTGCACGCACACCACATTCGGCACTGGGAAGACGGCGGCCCCACTGAGTTGGCCAACCTGGTGCTGGTATGCCCTTATCACCACCGGCTGCACCACCGCGGCGTCATCACCATCAGTGGACCCGCGGTCGATCTCATCGTCACCGACAGCGCTGGGCGATCGCTGCGCGCAGGATCGCTCGCGCGTCCGCCCACC
The DNA here is from genome assembly GCA_963800315.1 of uncultured Actinomycetota bacterium. Classification (GTDB taxonomy): domain Bacteria; phylum Actinomycetota; class Actinomycetes; order Mycobacteriales; family Mycobacteriaceae; genus Mycobacterium. The sequence goes on along the minus strand of CAWDAS010000009.1, from coordinate 158,337 downwards.
CTTGCCCCGCCCGCCGTCCCGCCGTGCCCCGGGCCCACCGGCGAGCGCGCCCACTGGTGGTGGTACGAACCCTTTCAGCCGCAGCCACCACCAACAAACAACTAGGCTGCTCAGCAGCCTCGTATCGAAGCCGAAACGGGTTGGGGCAGAAAGAATTTCGTTGGCGCTAACCACTGCTATCGGATCTTGATAATCAAGGCCGACAACCAGGCCCGCACCACTGCCGACCCGATACCCAGGGCCCGCATCACGATCCCCCGCTGATGTGCGCACTAACTTGAGCCAAGACGGGACTGGGTCGTGGTCGACCTCATCAGTCCGCTTCTCGCCCAACAAAGCGCCCGCCTGATCACGACTGCGTGAAGCCGAATAGCGGCTGGCCGCTGTAGGCGTCGTACGGTGTAACCACGCGAAGAAGCTGTGCGAGCGGAAGGGACGAGTATGTCGCGCCATCGCGTCGTCATCATCGGGAGCGGGTTCGGCGGGCTGAACGCGGCCAAGGCGCTCAAGCGCGCGGATGTCGACGTCACGCTGATCTCGAAAACCACCACCCACCTGTTCCAGCCGCTGCTGTACCAGGTGGCCACCGGCATCTTGTCCGAGGGCGACATCGCCCCGACGACCCGGCTGATCCTGCGCAGGCAGAAGAACGTCCGGGTGCTGTGGGGCGAGGTCGGCGGGATCGATCTGACGGCGAAGACGGTGACGTCGCACCTGATGGGCATGCAAACCGTGACACCCTACGACAGCCTGATCGTGGCCGCCGGCGCCCAGCAGTCCTACTTCGGCCACGACGAGTACGCCGCCTTCGCGCCGGGCATGAAGTCCATCGACGACGCCCTGGAGCTGCGGGCCCGCATCCTCGGCGCATTCGAGGCCGCCGAGGTGGCCACCGACCCGGCCGAGCGCAAACGCCGGCTCACCTTCGTGGTGGTGGGCGCGGGGCCGACGGGCGTCGAGCTGGCCGGCGAGATCGTCCAGCTCGCCGAGCGCACCCTGGCGGGGGCGTTCCGGACCATCACACCCAGCGAGTGCCGGGTGATCCTGCTCGACGCCGCGCCCGCGGTGCTGCCGCCGATGGGCCCCAACCTGGGCCTCAAGGCGCAACGGCGGCTGGAGAAGATGGATGTCGAGGTCCAGCTGAACGCGATGGTGACCGCGGTCGACTACATGGGCATCACGGTCAAGGACCCCGACGGCACCGAGCGGCGCATCGAATGCGCGTGCAAGGTGTGGGCGGCGGGCGTTCAGGCCAGCTCGCTGGGCAAGATGATCGCCGAGCAGTCCGACGGCACCGCCGTCGACCGCGCCGGACGGGTGGCCGTCGAGCCCGACCTCACCGTCAAGGGCCACCCGTACGTCTTTGTCGTCGGCGACCTCATGTCGGTGCCCGGCGTGCCCGGGATGGCCCAGGGCGCGATCCAGGGCGCGCACTACGCCGCCACCCTGATCAAGCAGGCGGTCAAGGGCCACGACGATCCCGCCAACCGCAAGCCGTTCAAGTACTTCGACAAGGGCAGCATGGCCCTGATCTCCCGCTACAGCGCCGTCGCGCAGGTCGGCAAGCTGGAGTTCGGCGGCTTCATCGCCTGGCTGGCCTGGCTGCTGCTGCACCTGTACTACCTGGTCGGCCACCGCAACCGCATCGCCGCCATGTTCGCCTGGGGGATCTCCTTCCTGGGTCGCACCCGCGGCCAGATGGCCATCACCAGCCAGATGATGTACGCCCGGCCGGTGGTGGATTGGGTGGAGCGGCAAGCGCAGGAGGGGACGCTAGCCGCGGCCGAACGCATCGAGGCGGCCGAGAAGCAAGCCGGTTAGCTCAAGGCCCGGTCGATATCGGCGATCAGATCGTCGGTGCCTTCCAGCCCGACGGAGATGCGGACCACGTTGTCGCCGAGGCCGATCGCGGCGCGCCCCTCCGGGCCCATCGCCCGGTGCGTGGTGGTGGCCGGATGTGTGACAAGGGATTTGGCGTCCCCGAGGTTGTTCGAGATGTCGATCAGCCGCAGCTTGTCCAGCACCTCGAAAGCCCGTTGCTTGGCGGCACTTTCCGGACAGTCGAGCGCGAAGGTGACCACCGTCCCCCCGCCGGACATCTGGCGGGTGGCCAGGTCGTGTTGCGGATGCGAGGCCAGATACGGGTAGCGGACCCAGCTCACCGCCGGGTGGCCCTCCAGGAATTCCGCAATACGGCGCGCCGCGGTATTGCTGTGGTCCACCCGGATCGCCATCGTCTCCAGGCCTTTGAGCAGCACCCACGCGTTGAACGGGCTCAGGGCCGGCCCGGTGTGCCGCATCAGCTTCTGCACCGGGCCGTCGATGTACTCCTTGTCGCCGAGAATGGCGCCGCCCAGCACCCGACCCTGCCCGTCGATGTGCTTGGTACCCGAATACACCACCACGTCCACCCCGAGCGGGAGGCCCCGCTGCAGCAGCGGCGTGGCAAAGACGTTGTCCAGCACCACTTTTGCCCCCGCGGCGTGGGCGAGTTCGGTCACCGCGGCGATGTCGACGAGGGATTGCATCGGGTTCGACGGGGTCTCGAAGAACACCGCCGCCGTGGGCATCGACAGCGCCTCCTCCCACTGGGCGAGATCGTCCCCGTCGACGAAGACGGTCTCGATTCCCCAGCGGGGCAGGATCTCGTTGCACACCACGAAACACGACCCGAACAGGCTGCGCGCCGCGACCAACCGGTCCCCGGCGGCCAGCAGCGCGCCCAGCGATACGAACACCGCCGCCATGCCGCTCGCGGTGGCGAACGCCGCCGGCGCCCCCTCGATCAGGCGCAACCGCTCCTCGAACATCGTCACGGTCGGATTCCCGTACCGCGAATACACGAAGTGGTCCAGCTCGCCGGTGAACGACTTTTCCGCCACGGCCGCCGACTCGTAGACGTAGCCGGACGTCAAAAACATCGCCTCGGCGGTCTCTTCGAACCCCGATCGCAGCAGCCCGCCGCGCACGCCGAGGGTGGCCTGACCGACGCCGTCGGGCAACGCCCTGGGCGCGCGGACCGAGTCGGTCATTGCTGCGTCCAGGGCAACCCCGTTGCCTGCCAGCCCGTCTCACCCCGGTGGCCGTGCGCATTGAGAGGGCCTTCGAAGCCCTCCAGCACGTTGTAGGCCGGCGAGATGCCCGCCTCGGTCGCGGCCTCGGCGGCGCCGATGGAGCGGACGCCCGACCGACACAGGAAGACCACCGGCCGCTCGGTGCCGGATTCCGCGGGCGGTACCCGCCGCCGCAACTCGTCGGCGAAGTTGTCGTTGTGCACCCCGTCGGCGGTGTTCCATTCGATGAACAACACCTCGCGGCCCAGGCTGGACAGGTCGGGCACACCGACGAACCGCCATTCGGCGTCGGTGCGCACGTCGACCAGCACGGCCCCGGGGTTGTCGCTGAGCAGCTTCCATGCGTCCAAGGGCGTGATGTCTCCCGCGTACGAGCGCCCGTGTTCTGTGCCCATGCTTGCCCCCAAGCTCTCGGCCAATACCTGACCTCGGATGGTAGCGAGGTGATGGCCGCACCCCGCCCCGGAGTCGGCCCGACCCGGAATAAATTGCGCTAGATTTGTACAAAATCCCCAGTGAGTGCGCGAGGGGGCCAAAATGTCCGAACAGCTGACCGCCGACGTCCAGGCGCTGCTCGCCAGGATGGAGTCCCACCCCCGCGACGAGCCGCTGAGCGTGAACACCGGCATCGACATCGTCGGGCTGCTCGCCAAGGTGGCCGACGAGCTGGAGATCCTGCGCGGCAAGCCCGAAGGACCCGTCGGCTGGTGAAGCCTATTCGGCGCTAGGGGAGGCGGCGGGCCGGGACAGCCGGCCGGCGACCTCGCGGGCACGCTCACGTGCGGCCGCCACCTCCGGCGCGGTGGCCAGCGCGTGGCCTCCGCGGCCGAAAGCGCGCAGGTCGCTTTCGGGCACATCCAGCGCACCGACCAGCGTCTCGGGGGTCGGGGAACTGCCCGGGTCGAGCGCCCGGGCGGCGCCCGGCGACACCATCATGGTGTCCACCGGCAGCCCCAGAATGGTCCGGGCCTGCAATTCGAACGCCGAAAGCCGCTGGCTGCGGGCGGTTACCCAGGCGCTCCGTCGCGGGCGGGGGGCGACGTCGGCGAAGTACACCTCGTCGCCGTTGATCATCAATTCGACACCGAAGACGCCGCGCCCGCCGAGGGCGTTGACGATTCGTGCGGCGATCGACCGGGCCGCGTCCATCGCGGCCGTGCTCAGCTGCTGGGGTTGCCAGGATTCCGGCACGTCGGCGTCGGCACCCCGATGACCGATGGGCGAGCAGAATTCGATGACCGGACCGTCGGGGCCGTCGCTGCGCACCGCCAGCAGGGTGACGTAGTACTCGACGTCGACCACCGTTTCGGCCAGCGCCCGCCGAGCCCCGGCGCGGTCCCAGGCGGGCCCGATGTCGTCGGGCCCGGCCACCACGGACCGTCCCGGCCCGGCCGCCGGGCTCACCAGCAACGGGAACCCGGCGTGGGCGCCCACCGCCTCCAGTTCGCCGACCGAGCCGACGAACCAGAACGGCGCGGTGGGCAGGCCCAGCTCGTCGGCGGCCAGCCGGCGCAGGCCCTCCCGGTCGGCGGCGAGCCGGACGGCGCGCGCGCCGGGCACCAGTTGGGTGGGCCCGTCGGCCAGCGCATCGAGGGTGTCAACGGCGACCGCGTCGGTGGCGGTCGCCACGAACTCCGGGCGCAGTTGCCGGATTGCCTTGGCAAGCTCGTCGGCGTCGGTCAGCGGGATCACCAACGACTGGTCGGCCACCCCGTGCGCCGGGGCATGCGGGTACTCGTCGGCGGCGATGACCGTCGCGCCGAGGTGCCGCAGGGCCATCGCCAGCTCCCGAGCGAGCTCACCGGACCCCAACAACAGCACCTTCGGCCTGACGTCGGCCTGGGCATCCGGTGCTGGGGGGGTCACGCCGTCGGTCACGGCTCAAGGATAGGTCGGCCGCGGGCCGGCTAGGGCTGACCGGGAAGCAGCCGCACCATCAGGCCGTTGCCTTCGGCCAGCACGGTGTCGTCCCCGTCGACCAATTCGGCGGCCACGAACGCCTTGCGCCCCTCGGTGTTGGTGACGCGCCCGCGCACCGCCAGCGGCACATCGATCGGGGTGACCTTGCGATAGTCGACATGCAGGAACGCCGTCCGGCTGATCGGGCGTCCCGCGGCGTGCGAGATCATCCCGAAAATGTGGTCAAAGAGCAGCGGCAGCACACCGCCGTGCACCGCGTGGTTGCCGCCGACGTGAAACCGGGTGAAATACCCCGTCATTTCGACACCGTCCGGGGCGTAACGGGTCAGCGTCCACGGCGGCAGCAGCAGGCTGCCCATGCCGGGCAGGTCGGGCGTCCGCCCGGCCGGCGCCTGCCCCTCGCCGGCCTGGAACGGGGCGAGCAGCTTCACCAGGTCCCCGGCACGGTCGGCCGCTTCGTCCCACAGGTCGTCACCGGGATCGGCGGACACGGCGAGGTCCTGCAGCTGCCGCATGGCCGCGACGAATCGGCCGAATCCCGGGCCGGGGCTGGCCGGGCCGTATTCCGGGAAGCCGCCGTGATGGGTGTATTCGGGGTCGAGTTCTCGTGGATCCTGTCCCGGACCAGCAGAGTCCGTCACGCGCGGGCCGCCAGAACGTCGCGGCGCACGATCGTCTGATCCCGCCCCGGGCCGACTCCGATGCACGAAACATGTGCTCCGGCAAGCTCTTCCAGCCGCAACACATAGTCACGCGCTTTGCTGGGCAAGTCGCCGAAGTCGCGCGCCGCCGAGATGTCCTCCCACCAGCCCGGCAGCTCCTCGTAGATCGGTTCGGCACGGGCGAGCTCGCTCTGGGTCATCGGCATGTCGTGTGTGTGCTTGCCGTCGAGCCGGTAGCCGACGCACACCGGCACCGTCTCCAGGCTGGACAGCACGTCGAGCTTGGTCAGGAAGTAGTCGGTGATGCCGTTGACCCGGGTGGCGTAGCGGGCGACGACGGCGTCGAACCAGCCGCAGCGGCGGCGCCGCCCGGTGGTGACGCCGAATTCACCGCCGGTCTTGGTCAGGTATTCGCCGTTCTGGTCGAACAGCTCGGTGGGGAACGGGCCCGAACCCACCCGGGTGGTGTAGGCCTTGAGGATGCCCAGCACGGTGGTGATCCGGGTGGGGCCGATCCCGGAGCCGACGGCCGCGCCGCCCGCGGTCGGATTCGACGACGTCACGTAGGGATAGGTGCCGTGGTCGACGTCGAGCAGGGTGCCCTGGGAGCCTTCCAGCAGCACCGTCTCGCCGGCCTCCAGCGCGTTGTTGAGCAGCAGCCGGGTGTCGGCGATGCGGTGCCGGAACCCCTCGGCCTGCTCCAGCAGGGCGTCGACCACCTGCTGCGGGTCCAGCGCCTTGCGGTTGTAGATCTTGACCAGGATCTGGTTTTTCAGCTCGAGGGCGGCCTCGACCTTGTGGGTCAACATCTCCGGGTCGAGCACGTCGGCGACCCGGATCCCCATTCGGGCGATCTTGTCCTGGTAGCAGGGGCCGATCCCGCGGCCGGTGGTGCCGATCTTCTTGCTGCCCATGTAGCGCTCGGTGACCTTGTCGATGGCGACGTGGTAGGGCAACAGCAGGTGGGCGTCGGCCGAGATCAGCAGCCTGGAGGTGTCCACGCCGCGGTCCTCCAAGCCCTGCAGCTCGTCGAGCAGCACCCCGGGATCGACCACCACACCGTTGCCGATGACGTTGGTGACGCCCGGGGTCAGCACCCCCGACGGGATCAGGTGCAGCGCGAAATTCTCGCCGCTGGGGAGGACGACGGTGTGCCCGGCATTGTTGCCGCCCTGGTAACGCACCACCCACTGCACGCGCCCACCGAGCAGATCGGTGGCCTTACCTTTGCCCTCGTCACCCCACTGGGCGCCGATGAGGACGATTGCCGGCATGACTCGCTCCCGCCTGCTTACCGTGGTTCTACTGGCAAAGCGCCATATCGTGCAGCCCTGCAACGGTTTTCGGCGTCGCCCGCTGGCTCGAGCTGCCCACCTGCGATGGCGCCTCGGTTGGCCACCTCAAGACCGTGCGCGTAGCCGGACGCGTGTTTGCTTGCCGCGCTCACGTGGCGATCCTAGACGTCGGGTAACGGCGCACCCGTCCGAAGGTCCATTTGGTCCCTACCCGTGTCGCCCGCAGCCCCGGTCTGCGCCTGTTCCCGGCCGGGCGCGGTGAGCGCGGCCCCGGGGACCGACGTGTCGATCAGGCCCGCCGCATTGGCTACCGAACGTCCGTGCCGCACCAGGTCGATCACGATCGATTCGTCGGCCGAGACCGTCGCCGATCCGGTGCACAGCAGGACCGCGGAAAGCAGCACGGCGCCTGGGTGGGAGGACGGCGGTGAGTCGGCGAATGGCGGTTCTCCGTTGTCGGGTTCTGTGGCAGGAGTAAAGTATCCGGTTGTTCCCAGGCGGCGGCGCAACAACTTTCGCAGTCCGACACCATGTTGTGATTGGGCCGTAATGGCGCGAGGGTTCGGCGCTGCGGCCGGCGTCCCACCATTGATCGGGCCAGAGGCATTGGAAGACAAGCGCATTGGGCCGCTCCGATTGGATAGCTTGTGACGCAAGACGATCGGGTCGTCGCGGTGCTGGTGTTCGGCGATCGCCGTGTCCGCGCCCCGCTGCACGGCTTGCCCACCCACCGCGTCGACACCGAGTCCGATGTGGACGCCGCGATCGGCCCCTACCGGCGCGTGGTGGTGGTCGGCGCCGACGCCGACCTGGCCGCCGTGCTGACCCGGCTGCTGCGCGCCGACCGGCTCGACATCGAGGTGGCCTACGCGCCGCCGCGCCGCACCCGGGCAACCCGGATCTACCGCCTGTCCGCCGGACGCCGGGCGGCGCGGCGCGCCCGGCGCGGCTCCACCCGGCGGGTGCCCCTGATCCGCGACGAGACGGGCTCGGTGGTCGTCGGCCGGGCCGGCTGGCTACCCGCCGACGGGCAACTCCTGCACGGTGAGGCGGTCGTCGACGACACCACGCTCTTCGACGGCGACGTCGCCGCGGTGCGCATCGAGCCCACGCTGGCCATGCCGGGCCTGCGGGCCTCGCTCGACGGCGGGATCGGGCGCCGGTGGGTTGCCGGGCGTGCGGCCCAGCTGGGCGGCACGGGCGTCGTCGTGGTGCGCGACGGTGTCCGCGCCCCTCGCACCGCGCGCCGGTCGACGTTCTACCGCCACGTCGAAGGATGGCTGCTGGTTCGATAGTTTCGAACGGTGACCTTGCCCGCCGCGCACGCATCGGTGCGACCCAGCCCCATCTTCCTGGCCCTCGTGGCATCGACGGCGCTCGGGGGCGCGCTGGCCTGGCTGGCCGGGGCGGCCGTGCGACCGCTGTCGTATGCCGGGGTGTTCATCTTCGTGATCGCCGGCTGGTTGGTCTCCCTGTGCCTGCATGAATTCGGGCACGCGGTGACCGCCTGGCGGTTCGGCGACCACGACGCCGCGGTGCGCGGCTATCTGACGCTGGATCCGCGGCGCTACAGCCATCCGGCGCTGTCGCTGCTGCTCCCGATGGTGGTCATCGCGCTGGGCGGCATCGGCCTGCCGGGCGCCGCGGTGTACCTGCGGACGTGGTTCATGACGCCCACCCGCCGCACCGTGGTCAGCCTGGCGGGCCCGGCGGCCAACCTGCTGCTTGCGGTGCTGTTGTTGGCGCTGACCCGGTTGTTCTACAACCCGCTGCACGCGGTGCTGTGGTCGGGCGTCGCGTTCTTGGCCTTCCTGCAGCTCACCGCAGTGGTGCTCAACCTGCTGCCCATCCCGGGCCTGGACGGATACGACGCCCTGGAGCCGCATTTGAGTCCCGAGACGCAGCGCGCGGTGGCACCGGCCAAGCGGTGGGGGTTTTTCATCCTGCTGTTCCTGCTGCTGGCGCCGGTGCTCAACCAGTGGTTCTTTGCGATGGTGCTCTGGTTGTTCGATTTCTCCGGGGTGCCGCACCTGCTGGTGGCGTGGGGCGACTCGCTGACCCGCTTCTGGGGCCGCTGGTTCTAGTTGCTAAAACCCCAGCGCATGGCGCGCGTCGGGGTCGCAATCGTCCAGCAGGTCCAGGCAGCGTGAGTACTCGTCGGTTTCGCCGATGGTGTCGGCGGCCCGCGCCAGCGCCGCCACACAACGCAAGAAGCCGCGGTTGGGCTCGTGCGAATACGGCACCGGGCCGAAGCCCTTCCAGCCGTTTCGCCGCAGCCGGTCCAGGCCGCGGTGGTAGCCCGTCCGGGCGTACGCGTACGCGGTGATGGCCTTGTCGTCGGCCAGCGCCTCCTCGGCGAGCGCCGCCCAGGCCACCGAAGCCGACGGATGCGCGGCGGCGACGATGCCCGGGTTCTCCCCCGCGAGCAGTTCCGCCTCGGCCTCGGTATCGCCCGGCAGCAGGATGGGGTCCGGTCCCAGCAGATCTCCTATCGGCGTCATGCTCCCCATTTTTGCAGTTGCCCCATCTCGACGAGCTGGCGCACCTCAACCGTCGCCGCAACCCGGGGGCGGGTCGCTAAGCTCTGCAACTACCCCACTCGTAGAAGGACAGCAGCAGTCATGCCCAACGCATCCGAGCCCGACCGCGGCGCCACGCCGAAGCCGCCTGGGTTCGACCCGCGCCAATCGCGCGGCGAACCGGGCGAGGAGCCGGCCCCCCTTCCCGGGGAACCCGCCGACGACGCGACCGAGGGCGTCCCCCTGGTACCGAGCGACTCCGAAACCGAGACCGTGGTGATCAACCGGCCCGGTCCGGACAACGACCCCGGGGATCCCCAGGACTTGCCGGAAAACCAGCAGCGGGAACGCCGCTTCACCGCACCCGGCTTCGACGCGAACGAGACCGCGGTCATCGCCACCACCCCGGAGCCGGCCACCGAGGTCTTCGCAACGACGCCGGGGGCCGACGGCCCCACGGCGCAGTTTGGCTCCCCGCCCAGACCCGCTGTCCCGCAATCGATCCCACCGCGGCTCGGGGGCAAGCTGAACACCTCCAGGCAATTCAACTGGGGCTGGGTCCTGGCGCTCATCGTGATCGTGCTGGCGTTGGTGGCGATCGCGATCCTGGGCACGGTGCTGCTGACCCGCGCCAAACACACCAAAGTCTCACAAGAAGACCAGGTCCGGCACACCATCTCGGCCTACGACGTCGCGGTGCAGCGCGGTGACCTCACGGCCCTGCGGACGATGACGTGCGGCGCCGCCCGCGACGGGTATGTGGATTACGACGAACGCGCCTGGCAGGAAACCTTCCAGCGGGTTTCGGCCGCCAAGCAGTACCCGGTGATCGCCAGCGTCGATCAGGTGGTCGTCAACGGCCAGCACGCCGAGGCGAACGTCACCACGTTCATGGCGTACGACCCGCAGCTCCGTTCGACACGCAGCCTGGACCTGCAATACCGCGACGACCAGTGGAAGATCTGCCAGTCCCCGACCGGCTAGCCGGGCTCGGCCCGCGGGGCTCCGGGGTTCTCAGACTCGTCGAGACATAAACCGCTGCGCCGCGGATCGGGGTGGACTCAATCGATCGCTGCAACACCTGATTGGTCAAGGGGTGTTGTTGATGGGGTTCCGCAAGGCTGGCAACAACCGGGTTCCGGAGTCAGCGCGTGAGGATTTCGTCCAGGCGTTGAGGTCGGGAATGTCGCAGGCGGCGGCGGCCACGGTGGCCGGGGTGTCTCACACCACGGGCATGAAGTGGGCCAGAGCCGCTGGGATCGCACGTGACACCAAGCATCGAGGTAACCGGTACCCGCCAGCGGTGAAGGAAGCGTTTTGGGCGGCGATGAAATCCGGAGCATCGCAGACTGAGGCCTCAGTAATTGCGGGCGTGTCGGACCAATGTGGGCTGGTCTGGGTGAAACAGGCTGGCTACGTGCCCAGAACCCAAGTTCGCGCCCCCGACGACGTCGCTGAGGTCCTCGACCTGCAACCGCGAGTTCGATCGCCGTTGACCTTTGTTGAACGGTGCCGGTTAGAAGAACTGCTCGAAACAGGCCGGCCCCCATCACAGGCAGCGATGCTGCTGGGGCGTCATAAAGACACCATCAACCGGGAGATCAGGCGAGGTCAGACCCGTTCGGGGTATCGGGCCGGGGTAGGTCAAGATGCGGCTGAGGCCGGCCGTAGGCGACCAAAACAGCGCAAGCTGCACAAGGATGCTGCGCTGTGGGCCGCGGTTCTGACAGGCTTGAAGGCGCGGCGCAGTCCCGAACAGATCGCGGGTCGGTTGCGCGCGGAGTTCCCCGACGATCCGGAGAAATGGGTGTCACACGAAACGATCTACCAAGCCATTTACGTCCAGCCCCGCGGTGAGCTCGCCAAGGACATCAAGTCCGCGCTACGCACGGGAAGGATCAAACGAAAACCGCATGGCCGCAACCACATAGCTGACCGACGCCGCTTCAAGGAGGGCATGGTCAGCATCAGTGAACGCCCCGCCGAGGCCGAAGACCGCGCCATCCCCGGGCACTGGGAAGGCGACCTCATCATGGGGGCTGGAAACACCAGCGCGATCGGCACCCTCGTGGAACGCACCACCGGCTTCGTCATGCTGCTGCATCTGCCCGGCGATCACACCGCCGAGACGGTGGCCGCCGCGATGACTGCCAAAATCCCGGAAATTCCCGAAATCTTGCGCCGGTCGCTGACCTGGGACCAGGGCACCGAAATGGCATTGCACACCAAGATCACCGAAGCCACCGGGTTGCCGGTCTACTTCTGCGACCCGCACAGCCCCTGGCAACGCGGCACCAATGAGAACACCAACGGTCTACTCCGTCAGTACTTCCCCAAAGGCAGCGACCTATCGTTCTGGGGCCCAGGATTCCTCGACCAAGTCGCCGCCGAGCTCAACGCACGACCCCGCAAACGCCACGGCTTCCGCACACCCGCCGAAGAACTCGATCGACTACTCTCAGACCCGTCCGCATACGTCGCAGCGACAGCTTGAATCCGCCCGGCGGGTCTTGTGCGTGGTGTATGTGTCGCGGTCGGCGGGGCCGGCGGCCAACAGCTCAGGCGCTCAGGGACTTTCCGGCGCAGTGCAGATCGTCGCAGGCCTCCACGACGCGCTCGGCCATCGAAGCTTCGGCCTTCTTGAGATAACTGCGCGGGTCGTAGACCTTCTTGGCGCCCACTTCGCCGTCCACCTTGAGGACGCCGTCATAGTTGTTGAACATGTGCCCGGCGATCGGGCGGGTGAACGCGTACTGGGTGTCGGTGTCGACGTTCATCTTCACCACGCCGTAGCGCAGCGCCTCCTCGATCTCCGACTTGAGCGAGCCGGAGCCGCCGTGGAACACGAAGTCGAACGGCTTGGCGTCGGAGGACAGTCCCAGTTTGGCCGCCGCCACCCGCTGTCCCTCGGCCAGCACGTCGGGACGCAGCTTGACGTTGCCGGGCTTGTAGACGCCGTGGACGTTGCCGAACGTCGCGGCCAGCAGATACCTGCCGTGTTCGCCATGCCCGAGCGCGTCGACGGTCCGCTCGAAATCCTCGGGAGTGGAGTAGAGCTTGTCGTTGATCTCGTGGGCGACGCCGTCTTCCTCGCCGCCCACCACGCCGATCTCGACCTCGAGGATGATCTTGGCGGCCGCGGCCTCCTTGAGCAGCTCCTGCGCGATGGCCAGGTTCTCCTCGATCGGCACCGCGGAGCCGTCCCACATGTGGGAATGGAACAGGGGGTCCTTGCCGGTCGCCACCCGTTCCGCGGAGATCGTCAGCAGCGGCCGCACGTAGCTGTCGAGTTTGTCCTTGGGGCAGTGGTCGGTGTGCAGCGCGACGTTGATCGGGTATTTGGCCGCGATGATGCGGGTGAACTCGGCCAGCGCGAACGCCCCGGTCACCATGTCCTTGACGCCCAGGCCGGAGGCGAACTCCGCACCACCGGTGGAGAACTGGATGATGCCGTCGCTGCCTGCATCGGCAAAGCCCTTGATGGCCGCGTTGACCGATTCCGAAGAGGTGCAGTTGATGGCCGGGAAGGCGTACGAGTTCTCCTTGGCGCGTCCCAGCATCTCGGCGTAAACCTCGGGTGTTGCGATGGGCATGAGATTCCTCCTGGCGGCCGGGGTGCACCCAGTATCGCAACACCCGGCGGATCGCGCCGGTATGTTGAGACATCATGAGCACCGCCGTGCTGGCCCTGCCCAACATCCTCGACCCCATGTACTGGCTGGGCGCCGACGGCGTCTTCGGCTCCGCGGTGCTGCCCGGGATCCTGGTGATCGTCTTCATCGAGACCGGGCTGCTGTTTCCGCTGCTGCCCGGGGAATCGCTGTTGTTCACCGGCGGACTGCTGGCCGCCCATCCGCACCCGCCGGCGAACATCTGGGTGCTGGCGCCCAGCGTCGCCGTCGTGGCGGTGCTGGGCGATCAAACCGGATACTTCATCGGACGGCGAATCGGCCCGGCGTTGTTCAAGAAGGAAGACTCCCGGTTCTTCAAAAAGCATTACGTGACCGAATCGCATGCGTTCTTCGAGAAATACGGGGCCTGGGCGGTCATCCTGGCCCGGTTCGCGCCGTTCATCCGGACGTTCGTCCCGGTGATAGCCGGGGTTTCCTACATGCGCTACCCGCTGTTTTTGGGGTTCGACATCGTCGGCGGCATCGCCTGGGGCGGCGGTGTCACACTGGCGGGCTACTTCCTGGGCACCGCGCCGTTCGTGCACCACAACCTGGAAAAGATCATCCTGGCCATTCTCGTCATCTCGCTGCTGCCGGCAATGATCGCGGCGTGGCGTGGCTACCAGGGACGCCGACGCGGAAGCCGGGAGAGCCCGAAGCAGATGTCGGTGCCCGACTGATCGGCCGGCTCCTGCCGGTTCACGCCACGATGAAATCGCAGCCGGTGTTGGTGCGGACATCCGCGACCGTCACCCCGGGATGCAGTTCGGTCAGGATTAGTCCGCGCTGCGGGTCGACGTCGAAGACGCACAGGTCCGTTATGATCATGTCCACCACCCCTTTTCCGGTGAGGGGCAGCGTGCATTGCTTGAGGATTTTCGGGCTGCCGTCTTTAGCGGTGTGATCCATCACGACGATCACTCGCTTGACCCCCGACACCAGATCCATCGCACCGCCGGGGCCTTTGACCATCTTGCCCGGGACCATCCAGTTGGCCAGGTCACCGTTCTCGGCCGCCTCCAGGCCGCCGAGGATAGACAGGTCGATATGGCCGCCGCGGATCATCGCAAACGAGTCGGCGCTGCTGAAGAAGCTGGAGCCGGCGATCGTGGTGATGGTCTGCTTACCGGCGTTGACGAGATCGGGATCCACGTGGTCGTCGGCCGGATACGCCCCGATGCCGAGCAGTCCATTCTCGGATTGCAGAGTCACGTTGATGTCGTCGGGGATGAAGTTGGCGACCAACGTCGGAATCCCGATGCCCAGGTTGACGTAGTAGCCGTCACGCAATTCTTGGGCGGCGCGCTTGGCCATGAGCTCGCGAATGGGGGTGTCATGCTTGACCGCGGCGCCGCCGCTGGTGGTGCGAAACTCGATCCGCTTCTCGTAGCCGCGCCCCTCGATGATGCGGTCCACATAGATTCCGGGAGTGTGAATCAGGTCGGGATCCAGCTCGCCGACCTCGACCAGCTCTTCCACCTCGGCCACGGTCACGGTGCCACAGGTGGCGATCATCGGGTTGAAGTTGCGCGCCGTCTTCCGATAGACCAGATTGCCCGCCGTGTCACCCTTCCATGCCTTGACGATCGCGACATCGGCGCGGATACCTTCCTCCAGCACATATTCGGTGCCGCCGAAGACCCGCATGTCCTTGCCTTCGGCAAGTTGGGTGCCGAAGCCGGTGCGCGTGTAGAAGCCCGGAATCCCTGCGCCGCCGGCGCGTAACTTCTCGGCCAGTGTGCCTTGGGGGGTGAGCGTGAGGTCCAGCTCGCCGGCCAGCACCTGGCGCTCGAATTCCTTATTCTCCCCCACGTAGGAGGCGATTACCTTCTTGACCTGCCGCCCCTTGAGCAACAGACCCATGCCGAAATCGTCGACGCCGGCGTTGTTCCCGACGATCGTCAGGTCTTTAGCGCCGCTGTCTACCAGGGCCTGAATCAGATTCTCCGGAATACCGCACAGCCCGAATCCACCGGCGGCGATGGTGATGCCGTCCCTCAGCAGACCTCGCAGAGCCGACTGTGCGTCGGGGTGGACTTTGGTGCTGGAACGAGTCTTGGAAAAAGTCATCGAAAGCTCCTCAACGCTGGACCGCCCCGTCGGCGATGGCTCGAGACTGCCAGACCACGGGCCAGTTATCCGCCGGCTGCTGTCACGGCGGTGACGTTACAGGCGGCCTCCATCAGCATCCAGCCTGACAGCTGCACCGACAGGTCCCGTTCGGCAACCTCGGAACCGTTCACCGCGCCCTCGATGAACTCCGCTTCCCGACCGCTCGCGCTGGGCAGTTCCGCGTCGCGGTCCCAGAACGGCCCGAACAGCGGCAGTCCGTCCACCGTCTGCCGGCAGTCCCACGCCGACTTCGCGCTGGCCAGCACGATGTGGCGGGCGGTGTCGCGGGTCGTGACGTCGTCGGCCTCCGCACCCGGCAGCGTGGTCGCGACCAGCGCGAGATATCGGGCGGTGATACCGGCGAACAGTCCGCCGTCCCCGCCGCCGGCGCCGCGCAGCACACCGGTCGGCGCCATGTTTTTTTTGACGGCCGCGACCAACCGGTGCACGCGTGCGGTGTGCCGGGCCCGGACCTCCGCACCGGTGCGCGCCGCCAGCTCGGTTTCCAGCCCGAGCACCACGCCCTGGCAGTAGGTGTACTGCGCGCGGACCAGCGAACCGGCCTTGATGCCGTCGAACACCAGGTGCGTCTCCGGGTCGATCAGCGTGCGGTCGATCCAATCGGCGATCTGCTCGGCCCGCTTCAGCCGGTCGGAGCAGCGGGCGAGGAAGAGCCCCGCCGGGCCGTTGGCGGGGGCGTTGAAGAACTGGTCCTGCTTGCGCCACGGGATGCCGCCGCCGTCCTCGGGCACCCACGCATTGACGAACTGGTCGGTCAGCTTCGGCAGGGCGCGCCGGCGCCGCACCCCGGCGATCCGGTCGGCGCGTTCCAGCGCCAGCGCCAGCCAGGCCATGTCGTCGTAATAGCCGTTGATCCAGGAGAAGTTGTTGCGCAGGCGGTGGCTGCGGACCTGTCGGTTGATCATGTTGTGCCGGTGTGGCTGCGGGTCGCGCAGTTGGGCGTCGACCAGGCAGTCCAGCAGGTGCGCCTGCCACCAGTAGTGCCAGGTGCCGAACAGCCGGTCCCGCCGCGTCGCCGGCCACGCCACCACGCCCAGCTGCGTCCCGGGCAACCCCCACAGTCGCCTCAGGTGTCGGTGTGTGACGGCCGCTTCGGAGGTGGCCGCCCGGTTGACCCATAGCTGCTCCATACCTGCCGATCCTGCCTCATCGAATGCCGGTCCCCCTATCGGCCAAAGCCAGCAGCAACTCGCGCAGGCCGGTCAGCGAGTGCGCCGGCAGGAACAGGTCGCAATACGGCAGGGCCGCGGCCATCGAACCGGCCAACGGCTGGAATTCCCGGTGCGCCGCACGCGGATTGAGCCACACCAGCAACGCGGCGCGGCGACGCAGCCGGGCCATCGCGTGCGCGAGCACCTCGGGGGGATCGCTGTCCCAGCCGTCGGAGGCGATGATCACCACCGCGCCGCGCAGCGCGTTGCCGTGCGGCGGGGCCAGCAGGCCGGCGACGCTGCGGCCGATGGACGTGCCGCCGTACCGGTCGGTGACCTTCGCGTTGGCCCGTTGCAGCGCCACCTCGGCCGAGCGGTGCGACAGCACGGCAGTGAGCCGGGTCAGCGACGTCGAGAACGCGAACACCTCGGGGCGGATCCCGGCCCGCCGCAACGCCGCGGCCCGCATCAGATGCAGGTAGATCGCCGCGTAGGGCTGCATCGAGCGGCTCACGTCGCAGACCAGGACGACGCGCCGGGGCCGGCGCCGGGGCCGGGTGCGGGCCAGCAGCACCGCTTCCCAGCCGGTCCTGCGGGAGGCGTTCATGGTGGCGCGCAGGTCGATCCGCTTGCCGGCGGTGCTGGGCTCGAAGCGCAAGCTGCGCCGCCGGGGCCAGCGGGCCGCGGTCGCCTCCAGCCAGGAGCCGAGCAGGCGCAGATCCTGCGCGTCGAAGCTGTCGAACGGTTCGTCGGCCAGTGCGGCGATGCGGCTGGGCAGGACGTCCGGCACGTGTGACGTTCGTGGTGTCGGCGTCGTCGGTGGCGGTCCGGGTGGCCCAGGGCAAACTCGGCGCGGCGCCGGACCGGTTGCCGGCTCGCCGCACGGTGCCCGCCGCGGGTGTCTTGGGGCCGGGAAGGGGCAGGGCCGCAGCCGGATTCGGTGCGTCGGGATCGATGGCGCCGAACACCGCGGCGAAGAGCGCGTTGAAGGCGGCGAGGTCCTCCATCCGGTTGACCAGGGTCAGTCGGGCCGCCCAATACAGCGCCGACGGGGTGTGTCGGCGCCAGCAGCCGGAGCGCCTGGACGAAACTCGCCGGACCGTCCGCGGACACCAGCACTCCCACGCCGCGCAGCCGCGCCACCAGGGCCGCCGCGAAGGCCGCCAGGTCGACACCCCGCAACAGCAAGGGAGCACTCACGGGCCGCTAACGCCTTCGGCGCAGCAGCCAGATCAGCACCAGCACGGCGAGCACCGCCACCGCCACCGGGCCGTACTTCTTGAGCTGGTCGCCGCCGGCGAGCTGCAGCAGGTCGATGGGCTCCGGCTCGGCGGCGGGCGCGGCGTGGCGGGGTCCCCCGGCAGGCTCCGCCTCGGCGGCACCCGCCGGGGCCGGTGCGCTCTTGGCCGCCAATTCGGCTTCCAGCGACTCCACGAACTGGCCCAGCAACTTCTCCGACACCTGCTGCAGCATTCCGCTGCCGAACTGGGCCAGTTTGCCGACGATCTTCAGGTCGGTGTCCACGGTGACGCCGGTGCGGTCCCCGTCCTCGCGCAGCTGGGCGGTGACCGTCGCGGCCGCGTTGCCGGTCCCCCGCATCTCCTTGCCCTTGGCGTCGATGACCGCGCGGTATTGGCCGCGGTCCTGCTCGACGAAATGGACCTTGCCGCTGAACTCGCTGGTGACCGGGCCCACCTTGACCTTGACCTTGCCGAGGTAGTCGTCGCCCTCATGGCCGGTCAGCTGCGCCCCCGGCATCAGCGGGATCACCTGCTCCAGGTCGGACAGCACGTCCCAGGCCCGTTCGATGGGCGCGCTGACGGTGAACTGGTTGGCGATCTTCATGCTGTGGTCCTCTCAGGTGCGGCTGTGCTCGGCGAAAGTGTGGTACGCGTCGCGAATCAGCGTACGGTCGTCGGGCGTCTTGGCCAGCGCCCCCAGGGTGGTCAGTGCGGCCGCGGCCGACTCTGCAGCCAAGTCGGTGACGCCCAGCGCCACCAGCGCCGCGACCCAGTCGATGGTCTCGGCCACGCCGGGTGGCTTGTCCAGGTCGAGATCGCGTGCGGCGCCGACGAATTGGGTGGCGTGCTCGATCAGCGGTGCGGCCGCCCCCGGCACCGTCCGGCGGACGATCGCGGCGGCCCGGGACGCCTCCGGGTAGTCGATCCAGTGGTACAGGCAGCGGCGGCGCAGGGCGTCGTGCAGGTCGCGGCTGCGATTGGAGGTGAGCACCGCGATCGGGGGACGCTGCGCGACGAAGGTGCCCAGCTCGGGAACCGTGACCGCGGATTCGCCGAGGAATTCCAGCAGCAGCGCTTCGAATTCGTCGTCGGCCCGGTCGATTTCGTCGATCAGCAGCACCGGTGGCGTCGGGCCGCGATGCCGCACACACCGCAGGATGGGCCGATCGACCAGGTAGGTCTCGGTGTAGAGGTCGGTCTCTTCAATGGCGTCTCCGTGCGCCTCGGCCAGCCGGATGGACAGCAACTGCCGCTGATAGTTCCAGTCGTAGAGGGCCTCGTTGGCGGTCAACCCTTCATAGCATTGCAGTCTGACCAGCGGGGTATCCAGCACCGCCGCAAGGGTTTTGGCCGCGGTCGTCTTGCCGACTCCGGGCTCACCCTCCAGCAGCAGCGGCCGGCCGAGCGTGACCGCCAGGTAGATCGCCGAGGCGGTCCCGGTGTCGAGCAGGTAGTCGTGCGCGTCGAACCGGCTGATCACCTCGTCGGGGTTGGTGAACGTCACGCGCCGGCTTTCCCCGCGGTGAACGCCGCGCGGCAGCCCGGCCCGCAGAACCAGTAGTCCGCGCCGGCCAGCCGCACGTGCTCGGTGGCGGGCCCGATGGCACCGTCATGCCGCAGACCGGGTCGATGGCCTCGATGGGGTGCCGCCGCGGAGCCTCGCGGCTCAGGCCGCCGCTGCGGACGCCCGCGATGAGCTCGGCCGCGATGGCGACCGCGATCTCCGCCGGGGTCTTGGCGCCGATGGGCAACCCGACCGGAGTGTGCACGCGGGCACGTTCGGCGTCGGAGAGTTCGAGTTCGTTGAGGATGGCGGCGCCGCGCACCCCGCTGGCGACCAGGCCGATGTAGCCGACGCCGTGATCGAGTGCGGCGCGGATGGTTTCGGCTTCCGGCCCGCCGTGGCTGGCGATCACCACAGCGGTGGCACTTTCCCCAGTGGCCAGATCACCTTCCCGGCGAACGTCATAGCCCAGGACGCCGCACAGTTGGGCCAGCGCGTCGGCGATCGGGGTGGCGCCGTGGATCCGGATCAGCGGCGGCGGCAGCTGCGGGGTCAGGAAGATCTCCAGCGACCCGCCGGACAGGCACGGGTTGACCACGACACAGGCGCCCGGCGCCTCGGGGAAGTGCACGTCGCCGTCGGGCAGCACCCGCAGCAGCACGCTTTCGCCTGCTTGCAGCGCGCCCAGCGCCGCCTTGCGGACGGAGTTCTGCGCGCACTGGCCACCGACGAACCCCTCGATGGTGCCGTCCGCCAACAGGATCGCCTCGTCCCCGGGGTATGCCGAGGTGGGCGGCTGGGCGCGCACCACGGTCGCGTGCACGAACGGGGTCGGGCGTGCCGACCAACATGCCGCGCTCGCTCGCTGCTCGTTCATCGCGATGGCTCCTTAGATCGGGGGCCTGGCTCTGCCTTGCATGGCCTCCCACACCCGCGACGGTGTCAGCGGCATGTCGGCATGCCGAACACCGAACGGCGCCAACGCATCCACCACCGCGTTGACCACGGCCGGCGGCGAGCCGACGGTGGCCGATTCGCCGATGCCCTTCGCGCCGATCGGGTGATGCGGCGACGGCGTCACGGTGTGCCCGGTCTCCAGGTGCGGCACCTCGACCGCGGTCGGGATCAGGTAGTCCATCAGCGACCCGCCCAGGCAGTTGCCGTCGGCGTCGAAGGCGATCATCTCCATCAGCGCCATCCCGATGCCGTCGACGATGCCGCCGTGCACCTGGCCCTCGATGATCATCGGGTTGATCCGGGTGCCGCAGTCGTCGACCGCGAGGAAGCGCCGCACCTTGACCACCGCGGTGCCCGGATCGACGTCCACCACACAGAAGTACGCGCCGTACGGGTAGGTCAGATTCGACGGGTTGTAGCAGACCTCGGCGTCCAGGCCGCCCTCGATGCCCTCGGGCAGGTCGCCGGCCCCGTGGGCGCGCATGGCGATGTCGGCGATCGTCACCGACGCCGACGGGTCGCCCTTGACGTGGAACGAGCCCTTCACCCACTCCAGGTCGGCGACCGAGACCTCGAGCATGCCCGACGCGATGATCTTCGCCTTGTCGCGCACCTTGCGGGCCACCATCGCCGCGGCCGCACCGGACACCGGCGTCGACCGGCTGCCGTAGGTGCCCAGCCCGAACGGTGTCTGGTCGGTGTCGCCGTGCACCACGTCGATGTCGTCGGGCGGGATGCCCAGCTCCTCGGCGACGATCTGGGCGAACGTCGTCTCGTGCCCCTGGCCCTGGGTCTGAACCGACAGCCGCACAACGGCTTTGCCCGTCGGGTGCACGCGCAGCTCGCAGCCGTCGGCCATGCCGAGGCCCAGGATGTCCATGTCCTTGCGCGGGCCGGCGCCGACGGCCTCGGTGAAGAACGACATGCCGATGCCCATCAGCTCGCCGCGCTCACGCCGCTCCTTTTGCTCGGCGCGCAGCGCGTCGTAGCCGATCATCTCCATCGCCTTGCGCATGGTGGTCTCGTAGTCACCCGAGTCGTACACCCACCCGGTCTTGGTGGTGTAGGGAAACTGCGCCGGTTTCAACAGGTTTCGCAGCCGCAGTTCGGCCGGGTCCATCTTCAGCTCGAAGGCCAGGCAGTCCACCAGGCGCTCGACGAAATACACCGCCTCGGTGATCCGGAAGGAGCACGCGTAGGCCACCCCGCCGGGCGCCTTGTTGGTGTACACCGCGGTCATGTGGCAGTAGGCGGCGTCGATGTCGTAGCTGCCGGTGAACACGCCGTAGAAGCCGGCCGGGTACTTCGTCGGTGCCGCCTGACCGTTGAACGCGCCGTGGTCGGCCAGCACGTTGGACCGCAGCGCCAGGATCTTGCCGTCCTTGGTGGCCGCGATCTCGCCGACCATGATGTAGTCGCGCGCGAAGCTGGTCGACGTCAGGTTCTCGCTGCGGTCCTCCATCCATTTGACCGGCTTGCCCAGCACCAGCGAGCCGACGATCGCGCAGACGTAGCCGGGGTAGATCGGCACCTTGTTGCCGAACCCGCCGCCGATGTCGGGAGAGATCACCCGGATCTTGTGTTCGGGCAGGCCGGCGACCAACGCATACAGGGTGCGGTGGGCGTGCGGCGCCTGCGAGGTGGTCCACAGCGTCAGCTTCCCGGTGACCGGGTCCAAATCGGCCACCGCGCCGCAGGTTTCCATCGGCGCGGGATGCACCCGGGGATAGACCATCTCCTGCTTGACCACGACGTCGGCCTTGGCGAACACCGCCTCGGTGGCGGCCGCGTCACCGGTCTCCCAGTCGAAGATGTGGTTGTCTTTTTTGTTCTCCAGGTCGGTGCGGATCACCGGCGCCGCCGGGTCCAGCGCCGTGCGGACGTCGATGACGGGGTCCAGCGGGTCGTATTCGACGTCGATCAGCTCGAGCGCGTCGCGGGCCGAATACCGGTCCTCGGCAACGACGAACGCCACCTCCTGGCCCTGGAACCGCACCTTGTCGGTGGCCAGCACCGCCTGCACGTCGTTGGACAGCGTCGGCATCCAGGCCAGGCCCTTCTCGGCCAGGTCGGCGCCCGTGACGACCGCCTTGACCTTCGGATGGGCAAGGGCCGCAGTGACATCGATGCCCACGATGCGGGCGTGGGCGTAGGGCGAGCGCAGGATGGCCAGATGCAGCATGCCCGGCAGCGCGACGTCGTCGACGTAGGTGCCGCGCCCGCGGATGAAGCGGGGGTCCTCCTTGCGCAGCATCCGGCCGTGGCCGCACGGCTTTTGGTCGTTGTCAGCGGTGTCTTCCGGTGACGGGGGCCTGGATACTTCTTCTCTTGCCGTGGTCATGACGTGGCCTCCGCGGCGGTGGCGTTTTTGGCTGCCCATTGAATGGAGCGCACGATCGTGGTGTAGCCGGTGCACCGGCAGATCTGGCCGGAGATCGCCTCGCGGATTGTTTCCTCGTCGGGGTCGGGGTCGCGGTCCAGCAGGGCACGGGCGGTGATCATCATTCCCGGCGTGCAGAAGCCGCACTGCAGGCCGTGGCAGCGCATGAACCCTTCCTGCACGGGGTCGAGTTGGCCGTTCACCGCCAGCCCTTCTACGGTCCGCACGCTGTGGCCCGAGGCCATCACGGCGAGCATGGTGCAGGATTTCACCGGCACGCCGTCGACGTCGACCACGCAGGTCCCGCAGTTGCTGGTGTCGCAGCCCCAGTGGGTTCCGGTGAGCCGCAACTGATCCCGCAGGAAGTGCACGAGCAGCATCCGGGGTTCGACGTCCGCGGTCACCTGTTCACCGTTGACGGTCATGGTCACCTGCATCATCAATTCCCTTCTGCCCGCACCCGTTGCGCCGCGGTGCGCAGCGTGCGGATGGTCAGTTCGGCGGCCAGGTGCCGCTTGTATTCGGCGGTGCCGCGGATGTCGGTCACCGGCTCGCAGGCCTGGCGCGGCGCGCCGCCCCGCCTCGGCGAAGGTCTCCTCGGTGGCCGGCCGGCCGACCAGGGCCGCCGCGAGTTCGGCCAGTGCTGCCCGATCGGGGTTGACGGCCGTGAGGTCGACGCGGGCCGCGGCGATGGCGTCACCGTCGAGCGTGACGGACGCGCCCGGCGGCCGTCACCGCCCAGTCCCCGACCCGGCGTTCCACCTTCGCGTAAGCACTGGACGTGTTGTGCCGCAACGGGATTCGCACTTCGACCAGCATCTCGTTGAACGCCAGCGTGGTCTCGTACGGCCCGGCCAGAAAGTCGTCGATCGCGATCTCGCGCTCCCCCGACGGCCCCCGGGCCAGGCACACCGCGTCCAGCACGGTGCACACCGTCGACAGATCCTCGGCGGGATCGGCCTGGCAGAGCGAGCCGCCCAGGGTGCCGCGATTGCGCACCACCGGGTCGGCGATCACCCGTTCGGCGTCGCGGAAGATCGGGCACACGGCGGCCAGGGTGTCGGACTCCAGGATTTCGCGGTGCCGGGTCATGGCGCCGATGCGGACCAGGGTCGGATCGGTGATCACGTAGCCGAGCTCGAGGGCGAGGTCGTTGATGTCGACGAGGTATTCGGGGTTGGCGATGCGCAGCTTCATCATCGGCAACAGGCTGTGGCCGCCGGCGACGATGCGCGCCCCCTCCCCCAACCGGTCCAGTAATCCGATGGCGTGGTCGACGCTGGTCGCGCGTTCGTATTCGAAGGGCCCGGGTACTTGCATGCGCCACAGTGTCAGCCGCGCTGACAGGGCCGTCAATAGCGAGTTAAGGGATCCCTGAACTGGCTTCGAAGGCGCCCTCTACCTGCGTGTCGTGGTGGATTCGCCCGAGCAGTCTGGGCCAGCGGGCGGCCCCCGCCGCCCCAGCGCCGGGCGATGATGTCGGCGGCGATCGAGACCGCGGTCTCCTCCGGGGTGCGCGCGCCCAGGTCCAGTCCGATGGGGCTGGACAACCGGCTCAGCTCGGCGTCGGTGACCCCCGCGGCCTTGAGCCGGGTCATCCGGTCGTCGTGGGTGCGGCGCGATCCCATCGCGCCCACGTAGCCGACCTGGGGCAGGCGCAGCGCCACCTCGAGCACCGGCACGTCGAACTTCGGGTCGTGGGTGAGCACGCAGATCACCGTGTTCGCGTCGATGGCGCCCGCCTCGGCCTGGGCGGCGAGGTAGCGGTGCGGCCAGTCGACGACGACGTCGTCGGCGGTCGGGAAGCGCGCCCGCGTGACGAACACCGGGCGGGCGTCGCACACGGTGACCCGGTAGCCGAGGAATGACCCCTGCCGGGCCAGCGCGGCGGCGAAGTCGATCGCGCCGAATACCAGCATCCGCGGCGGCGGGGCGAAGCTGGACACGAAGACCTCCATGCCGTCGCCGAGCCGCTGCCCGTCGGGCCCGTATTTGAGGACCTCGCTGCGGCCCACCGCGAGCAGGCCCCGCGCGTCGTCGGCGACCGCGGCGTCGGCCCGCGCCGAACCCAGCGATCCCGCCGCGGGGGCGCCCGGGTCCGCCCGGATCACCAGCCTGCGGCCGACCCGCCGCGCGTCCGGGTGGGCGATGACGGTCGCGATCGCGATGGCCCGCCGCCCGGCGATGTCGTCGGCGACCGCGCCGAGTTCGGGAAATGTCGCCCGCGACATCGGCTCGACGAACACGTCGATGATGCCGCCGCAGGTCAGGCCGACCGCGAAGGCTTCGTCGTCGCTGACTCCGTAGCGTTCCAGCCGCGGCGTCGCGGTCTTGGCCACCTCGGTGGCGAGCTCGTACACCGCGCCCTCCACGCAACCGCCCGACACCGATCCGGTCACCGAACCGTCCGGCGCCACCACCATCGAGGCGCCCGGCGGGCGCGGCGCGGACCGGAAGGTCCGCACCACCGTGCCCAGCCCCGCGGTCTGACCGGCGCGCCAGACCGTCATCAGCTCGGCAAGCACGTCACGCACGCATCCCAAAGTAAGCTCAAACCCGTGACCCCGGCTCAGCTTCGGGCCTATTCGGCGGTCGTTCGGTTGGGTTCGGTGCGAGCGGCCGCCTCCGAACTCGGCATGTCCGACGCCGGCATCTCCATGCACATCGCGGCGTTGCGCAAGGAACTCGACGATCCGCTGTTCACCAGGACGGGCGCCGGCCTGGCGTTTACGCCCGGTGGGCTGCGGCTGGCCAGCCGCTCGGTCGAGATTCTGGGTCTGCAGCAACAAACCGCGATCGAGGTCACCGAGGCCGCCCACGGCCGCCGGCTGTTGCGGATCGCCGCGTCCACCACGTTCGCCGAACACGCCGCGCCCGGCCTGATCGAGTTGTTCTCGTCGCGGGCCGCCGACCTGTCGGTCGAGCTGAGCGTGCACCCGACCAGCCGGTTCCGCGACCTGATCTGCTCGCGCGCCGTCGACATCGCGATCGGCCCGGCCAGCGAGAGCTCGAACGGCTCCGCCGACTCGATCTTCGTGCGGCCCTTCCTGAAATATCAGATCATCACCGTCGCGGCGCCGAACAGCCCACTGGCCGTGGGGGCTCCGACGCCCGCGCTGCTGCGCCAGCAGCAGTGGATGCTCGGCCCGTCGGCGGGCAGCGTGGACGGCGAGATCGCGACCATGTTGCGCGCCTTGGCGATTCCGGAGTCCGCGCAGCGCATCTTCCAGAGCGACGCGGCCGCGCTCGAGGAGGTGCAGCGGGCTGGTGGTGTCACGCTGACCATCGGCTTCGCGGTGGCCAAGGACCTCGCGGCCGGGCGGTTGACCCACGTGCACGGTCCCGGGCTGGACCGCTCCGGCGAGTGGTGCGCGGCCACGTTGGCGCCCTCGGCCCGCCAGCCCGCGGTGTCGGAACTCGTCCGCTTCATCACCACCCCGCGCTGCACCCAGGCGATGATCCGCGGCAGCGGTGTCGGCGTGACGAGGTTCCGGCCGAAGGTGCACGTCACGCTGTGGAGTTGAGGGCTGCATCCGGTGTGAATCCTGGGCGACGACACGCCGACCATCCCCGCCA
Source organism: uncultured Actinomycetota bacterium (assembly GCA_963800315.1). GTDB lineage: Bacteria > Actinomycetota > Actinomycetes > Mycobacteriales > Mycobacteriaceae > Mycobacterium. The sequence continues at coordinate 132,254 of CAWDAS010000009.1, read as the reverse complement.
CCACTTCACACACAAAGCCAAGGCTTCACACTCAACGCCTGAAGAGTCGCCGTCACCAGGCGCGGGTCAGGTCCCCGTGCTGGCGGATCCAGGCGTGCATGGCGATGCCGGCCGCGACGCCGGCGTTGATGCTGCGCGTCGAGCCGAATTGGGCGATGGACACCGTCAGCGCCGCGCCGGTGCGGGCGTCGCCGGTGATGCCCGGGCCCTCCTGACCGAACACCAGCAGGCACTCCTGCGGCAGCCGGGTCTCCTCCAGCCGCGTCGCACCCGGGACGTTGTCGACCGCCACCACGGTCAGGCCGGCGTCGCCGGCGAAGTCCAGCAGCCCGGCGGTGCTGTCGTGATGACACAGCCGCTGGTAGCGGTCGGTGACCATGGCGCCGCGGCGATTCCAGCGCCGCCGGCCCACGATGTGCACGGTGTGCACCGCGAAGGCGTTGGCGGTGCGCACCACCGAGCCGATGTTGGCGTCGTGGCCGAAGTTCTCGATCGCCACGTGCAGGGGGTGGCGGCGCCGATCGATGTCGGCGATGATCGCCTCCCGGGTCCAGTACCGGTAGGCGTCCACGACGTTGCGGGTGTCGCCCTCGCGCAACAGGACTGGGTCATACCGGGGGTCGTCGGGGAGCTCGCCCGCCCAGGGGCCGACGCCGCCGGCCGGTGTCCCCCATTCGGTGGGCCCGGGTTCACTCATCGTTGCGTCCACACCCCGGCATGCGTGCCGTCGACCGCCACCGTCGCGTACAGCAACGCCTCGTTGATCTCCCCCTGCGTGCACAACGACGCGTTGACGTGCACCGCGTCCAGTGACGCGTCGGGCAGGATCAGCACCGCCGACCCGTAGGCCGCGCAGGCCGGGTTCAATCCCCGCCCCGGGCAAGGTCGGCGACGCGAGCAGCATCATCGGGCCGCCGCGCTTGGCGGAGTCGTCGCGGTACCGGGCAGCGAGGGCGTCAGCCTGCAACCCCAGCAGCATGTAGCCGCTGCCGGTGAACGCCTGCGCCTCACCCAGTTGCGCCTTGGTCACCGGGGTGCCATCGGCGTGCCAGGCCGACAGGCTGGTGGTCTGGACCACCAGACCGGTGTCGTTGGCGTTGGTCGGCGCCAGCCCCACCGGGAACGCGACCGGGTAGGCCGCCGAGGTCTTCGGGATCCGGTCGCGCGGCGAGTAGGCGTAAACGCCACGGACCTGGCTTCGATCCTTCAGCGGCCCAAGGCAAACCGTCCCGGTGAGCCGGTCGCGAGGCGCCGACAGCGGCGCGGGGATATCGCGCACGCTGGCCGTCGCGTTGTCGCAGCTGCCCAGTCCGTCGGCCTCGATGGGGTGCGCCAGCGCGCCGTAGAGCCCGAAGCGGATATCCTCGGGTTTGGCGCGCGGCGCGTGCGGATCCTTCGGCGACGCATCAATGTCGATCAACACATAGTCGTCGCCCCAGCGCAGATTCGACACCGACATGTTCCAGCCCAGCAGCGCCAGCGATTCGCCCAGCCGCGCCCCCTGGGCGCCGTAGGGACGAACGGCGTCGTCGGAGCCCGAACAGCCCGCCAGAACCACGGCCAGGCAGGCCGCTATGGCGATGACGGTGCGCACAGCGACGGGGACCTAGCCCAGCCCCAGATCGGCAAGGCCCAGCACGCTGCGGTACGGCAGTCCCTCGGCCTGGATCGCCTCGGCGGCGCCGGTGGCGCGGTCCACCACGGTGGCGACCCCCACCACGTGGCCGCCCGCGTCCTGCACGGCGCGCACCGCCGTCAGCGCCGAGTTGCCGGTGGTGCTGGTGTCCTCCACCACCAGCGCCCGCTGACCGACGACGTCGGAGCCCTCGATAAGGCGTTGCAGCCCATGGGTTTTCGCCGACTTGCGCACGACGAACGCGTCGATCGGACGACCCGCAGCGTGCATGATGGCCGTGGCCACCGGGTCGGCGCCCAGGGTCAGGCCGCCGACCACTGCGTAGTCCCAGTCGGCGGTGAGTTCGCGCATCAGCCTGCCGATCAAGGCCGAGGCCCGGTGGTGCAGGGTGGCGCGCCGCAGGTCGACGTAGTAGTCGGCCTCCTTGCCCGACGACAGCGTGACCCGGCCGTGCACCACCGATAGCCGCCGCACCAGGTCGGCCAGCTCACGCAGCTCAGGTTCGGCCACTGCCGCCGCCGACTCGTTTGGTCACGGCCCGCATCAGGGTCCGCGGGATCATCCGTTCGGCGGCGATGAGCGCCTTGTATTGCAGGCCCGGAATGCTGATCACCTTGCCGCGGGCGACATCGGAAAGGCTCTGATCCACCACGTCGTCGACGTGGAGCCACAGGAACGACGGCGACTTGCTCATGTCGATTCCGGCCCGGGCATGGAATTCGGTGCGCACGTATCCGGGGCACACGGCGTGCACCCCGACGCCGGTGCCTTGCAGCCCGACGGCCAACCCCTCGCTGAACGAGATCACCCATGCCTTGGACGCCGAATAGGTCGACCCCCGCCCCGGCAGCAGCCCGGCGACGCTGGCGACGTTGATGACGGTGCCGGCGCCGGCGGCGACCATGGCCGGCAGCGCGGCCCGGGTGAGGTGCATGACCGAGGTGACGTTGACGTCGAGCTGCGCCTGCAGCAGCGCGGGATCGGTGTCCCAGAACTCACCGGACGTGGCGAACCCGGCGTTGTTCACCAGCACGCGGACCCCGTTGGCCAGGCGCTCGGCGACCTTGTCGCGGCCGGCGCGATCGGCCAGGTCCGCGGGAAGAATCTCGATGCTGCCGGCCTTGTCCTTCAGTTCGGCGGCCAGTTGGGTCAACCGGTCCACGTCGCGGGCGACCAGCACCAAGTCGTAGCCGTCCGCCGCATAGCGGCGCGCGTAGCCGGCGCCGATCCCGGAGGTAGGCCCGGTGATCAGGGCGACGGGGCGAGGCATGTGCGCCATCCTAATGACCGCGCAATGGGCCGGGCCCAGGCGCCGCCGCACCCACCCGGCGCGCTATCAGTGCTGGTAGTTATTGGCCTGATGGCCGTTGCGCCCCGGTGGCGGCGGCCGGCGAACCGCGTCGGGTCGACCCTCCGGGCGAGCCTGGTCCCGTCGCACCGGCTCGGGGGCACGGCGCGCCGCCTGAACGTCCGGGCCCAGCAGCCCGGCGACGTCCTGTTGCGGCCGCCTCGGCGGCAACTCCGCGCGGCCGGCCGGCGCCAAGGGCCGGCTCGGCGAGGCATTGCGCATTCCCGCCGGGGCTCCCGCCTCGTGTGCGGCCTCCTCCGGCAGCGGCGGCAACACCCGCAGCAGGTCGTTGAACTGGCGGACCGTGCGCAGGCCCTCGTCCCATTGGGCGCGGGTGCTGGTGATCGGCATGGCGACCAACGTCCAGTTCTGTTCGTTCCACATGATCTCGGCGGAGTCGGGCGCGGTGTGGGCGAAGGTGACCATGCGCCGGTCGCAGGCGCGCCGCGCCGCGTCCAGGTTCGTGGAGTACACCATGCGCGGCCCGATCGCGCCCAGCAGCCAAATGTCGTTCTCCCGCGGCTCTTTGAGCCCCTTGAGCCGCAGGTCCACCACGACGTTGGTGCCCACCTTGCGGTGCAGCGCGATCACGGTGGCGACTTCCTCGAGGTCGAAGATGTACACCGCCTCGCCGCGGATCTGCCCCAGCACCACGTTGTGGGCGGCGACGTCGCCCACCGTCGACATCACCCCGCGCTTCCAGCGCTTCAGGATCTCGGTCGATTCCCGCTCGTAGTCGAATCCATGCGACCGCGCCCACGACCTACGGCGCCTGCTGCGCCCACGGCGTCGATCGAGATCGACGTACAGCAGCACCCCCGCACCGACGAAGCACAGTGCCGAGAGCGTGAACCAGAGGGGGACCATCCCAAACAGGGTATCCGTAATCGCGCGGGAATACAGAAACCGACCAGGTCACAACCGCGCATCAGGCTCGTGACGGCGCGGCCGGCGGCTCATTCGGCGGCGGCGGCGACGCCGGGTGACGCGGATCCGGGCAGCAATGACGCAAAGTCGTGGGAGAATCGCCGCGTTCCGTGCACCCGGCGGCCCTGCTCGCATCTGGAGGAACCCGTTGCGATGAAGGTGTTTCGCCGCCCGTTGCCGGTTCGCGCGGGCATCAAGAAGCTTTTCTTTTCGACGGTGCTTGTCGCGCTGTCCTGCCTCGGCTTGTTCTGGCCCGTCGTGCTACCGGGCGCCGGCTCGGAGTCCGGAGCCGCGGTGGATTCGCAGTCCGAGATCACCGACTACACCGCGACCTATCGCGTGGCCGCCGACGGTCACATCGCAGCCACCGAGGCGCTCGCGGTGCGACTGGGCGCATACCGCCACGGCATCTTCCGGTTCTTCCCGGTGGCCGACCCCACCGACCCGCACGCGCGGATGGTCCCCACCGTCACCGGCATCACGCTGGACGGCCGCCCGGTACCAGTGAGTTATGAGTGGCGCGACAACCGGCGTTTCTACGTCGCCCGGATCGGCGACCCGAACGTGACGGTGAGTCCGGGCTCGCACACCTACACCATCAATTACACGGTCGACGGGGGGCTGGTGCGACCGCCGACGGCCCCGGGAAAGTTCACCAACCGCGCCGGGGTAAACCCGACCGCACCGACCTCGTCCTTCTACTACAACGTGGTCGGCTTCTGGGCGATGAAGATCGATGCCGCGCACGTGAGCATCGACCTGCCCGGTCTGTCCGGGCTGGTCCAATGCGCCGCGGACGAGACCGGATCGATCCCGTGCGCAATCGCCGGCGCCGGTACCAACCACGTCACGGTGACCACCGCGGTCCTGCCGCCGCAGAATCCGGTCACCGTGCGACTCGACCTGCAGGTGCCCCTTCCGCACCGGGCCACGCTGCCGTGGACGGTGCGCTTCGACAAGATCTTCGGTCGATCGGTTCCGATTGCCGCCGTGGCGGCACTGCTGTCGGTCCTTGCCGCCCTGGGCGGTTATCTCTGGGACCGACGGTCGCGCGAGGCGTCCCCCGGCGCTCCGGTCCTGTACGTCCCGCCCGATGGGCTCGGACCCGTGCAGACCACCTACATCGTCAATGAAAAGGTCGGCGACCACGCGCTGGTGGCGACGCTGCTGTACATGGCCGAGCGGAGACTGGTGCACCTCGACCGTGCCGGCTCCAAGCAGTGGACCGTCACCGGCTTTGCCACCCCGGACCAGTGGGCGGCCGTCGACCCGGTGACCCGGGAGGTCGGCGACGCACTGGGCGTCACCGCCGTCGGCGCCAAGCTCCGTGTCACCGGCAGCCAGACGGCGGGGCAGAAGCTGTCGGATGCGAAGACCCGGCTGGTGTCCAGTTGCCGATCATGGGCCCGCACCCAGGGGTTGATGGTGAGTGTCGCCGCGGAGTGGGCCGGCCGGGTGCTGGTCATCGTCTTCCTGGTGTTGGCCATCGTCGGGTTCGCGGGAGCTCTCACGTGGACCATGTGGGGCCTGCCGTTTGCGGCATTCGCGATCGCCGGCATCGGGTTGCTCGCCAGCGGCGTCGGTACCCGCCGCACCCCGTCGGGTCGGCGGATGTGGTCGCGCGCGGCCGGCTTCCAACGGCTGTTGACCACGCCCTCGGCCGAAGACCGATTCGACTACGCCGCGCGGAAGGACCTGTTCATCTCCTACATTCCCTACGCTGTGGCCTTCGACGCCGCCGAACAGTGGGCCGCCAAATACCGGACCGCGACAGGGTCGGAGCCCCCGGTCCCGACCTGGTATCCGATCTCCTCTGACAGCCGGGCGGCCACGCTGTACTCATCCGACGGGTTCAACAGCTTCGACTCCGCAGTGTCGGCGTCGATCAGCGCCTACAACGCTGCGCAGAGTTCCTCGTCCAGCTCGGGAGGGTCGAGTTTCAGCAGCAGCGGCGGCAGCTGGGGCGGCGGCGGTGGCGGGGGCGGGGGTACGTGGTGACCGCAGCCGGAAATGACCGGCGCGACAACGACAATCGGGCCGGGGTGCTCCCGGTCCAGAGGAGGTAGTGATATGTCAATGGGTGTTCTCGTGATCATCGGCGTGATCGCGCTGGCCGGGCTCGTAGGGCTCGGGATCGTCGCGTTCAACTCGCTGCGCAGACTCGACGTGAAGGCCCAGGAGGCGCTCGGCGGCATCGACGTCCAACTGACTCGCCGCGCCGACCTGGTGCCGAACCTGGTCAACACCGTCAAGGGATATGCGGCACACGAGAAGTCGATTTTCGAGGACGTCGCCGCCGCCCGTGCGGGCGTCTCCCAAGCGGCGGCGTCCGGCACCGTCGAGGAGAAGGCCCAGGCGCAGGGACGGTTGGACCGGGCGATCGGCAACGTGCTCGCCGTTGCCGAGAACTACCCCGACCTGAAGGCCTCGGCCAACTTCCTGCAGTTGCAGGATCAGCTCGCCGACACCGAGAACCAGCTGGCCTTCGCGCGCCAGTACTACAACGACGCGGCGGCCAGCCTGAACCAGCGAGTGGTCACCATCCCCTGGGCGTTCTTCACCGGTCTGGCGGGTGTGCACAAGCGGCCGTTCTACCAAGCGCCGGAAGGCCAGCAGACACCGCCGCAGGTGCAGTTCTAAGGAACCTGGCCCCAATCACATCAAGCTTTGCTGGGACGTGGGTTTCTTGCAGCAGGCGCCTTCCGTACTGTTCCGGTCATGCTCTACCAGGACTACGAGCTCATTCGCATCGCGGTGCAGGACGGCATTTGCCGGGCGACGATCGACCATCCGCCGATCAACCTGCTGGATGTGCCGCTGCTGACTGAGATCGACCGCCTCACCCGCGAGGTCGCGGCCGACGACGAGGTGCGCGTGCTGATCGTCGACTCGGCTGACCCGGAAATCTTCATCGCGCACGCCGACGTGGGGCTGATTCTGGACCTACCGGCCGACGACGTCGCCTTGCACGACGAGCTGACGCCCTTCCACGAAACCATGGAGCTCTTCCGCACCCTGCCCAAGGCCACCATCGCCGTCATCGAGGGCATCGCCCGCGGCGGCGGCAGCGAGTTCGCGATGGCGTTCGACATGCGCTATGCCGTGCTCGGCAAAGCCCGCTTCGGACAACCTGAGGTGGCGGTCGGGATCATCCCCGGTGGCGGCGGCACGCAGCGGCTACCCCGGCTGGTCGGTCGTGGGCGGGCCCTCGAAGTCATCCTGGGCTGCATGGACATCGACGCCGCGACTGCCGAATCCTGGGGATATGTTGACCGCGCGCTGCCGGCCGACCAGCTGCGACGGTTCGTAGACAAGCTGGCCGCACGCATCGCGTCGTCTCCGCCGACGGCCATCGCGGCGGCCAAACGCGCGATTGACGCCGCCCTGGACAGACGGGCGGACTTGGCGACCGGCTTGCGCATCGAGGATCAGCTGATGCGCGGAACCCTCGCACAGCCGGTCGCCCGCCAACGATTACAGGCGGCCATCGACGCCGGCGCCCAGACCCGTTCCTTCGAGCTGGGTGGCCAGCGGCCCCCGTCCTAGCCCAGGATCAGCGCGTCACCGTCCGGGCTGACGTTCACCGGGACCGTGTCCCCGTCGTGCACGTCACCGGCCAGCAACTGCTTGGCCAGCTGGTCGCCGATGGCCTGCTGCACCAGCCGGCGCAACGGCCGCGCACCATAGACCGGGTCGAACCCGCGCTGCGCCAGCCACTGCTTGGCGGGCAGCGACACCTCGAGCGTGAGGCGACGCTGCGCCAGCCGCTTCTGCAGCTGCTCCAGCTGGATGTCGACGATCTGCACCAGCTCACCGGGCTCCAGGCCGTGGAAGACGATCACGTCGTCGAGCCGGTTGATGAACTCCGGCTTGAACGCCGAGCGCACGGCGGCCATCACCTGCTCCTCGCTGCCGCCCGACCCCAGGTTGGACGTCAGGATCAGGATGGTGTTGCGGAAGTCGACCGTGCGGCCCTGCCCGTCGGTGAGCCGGCCCTCGTCGAGCACCTGCAGCAGCACGTCGAACACGTCCGGGTGCGCCTTCTCGATCTCGTCGAACAGGATCACCGTGTACGGGCGCCGGCGCACCGCCTCGGTCAGCTGACCGCCCTGGTCGTAGCCGATGTACCCGGGCGGGGCACCGACCAGCCGGGCCACCGAGTGCTTCTCGCCGTACTCGCTCATGTCGATGCGCACCATCGCGCGCTCGTCGTCGAACAAAAACTCCGCCAGCGCCTTGGCCAGCTCGGTCTTACCCACCCCTGTCGGCCCCAGGAACATGAACGACCCGGTCGGCCGGTTGGGGTCGGCGACGCCGGCCCGCGAACGGCGCACGGCGTCAGACACCGCGGTCACGGCTTTCTTCTGCCCGATGACGCGGCGGCCCAGCTCGTCTTCCATGCGCAGCAGCTTGGCCGTCTCACCCTCGAGCATGCGGCCGGCGGGAATGCCGGTCCACGCCGACACCACGTCGGCGATGTCGTCGGGTCCGACCTCCTCCTTGAGCATCACGTTGTCGCGGGCCTCGGCGTGCGGCAGCGCGGCGTCGAGCTTCTTCTCCACCTCGGGGATGCGCCCGTAGCGCAGCTCGGCGGCCTTGGCCAGGTCGCCGTCGCGCTCGGCGCGCTCGGACTCCCCGCGCAGCGTCTCGAGCTGCTCCTTGAGCTCGCGGACGACGTCGATCGCGCTCTTCTCGTTCTGCCAGCGGGTGGTCAGCTCGGCGAGCTTCTCCTTCTGGTCGGCCAGCTCGGAGCGCAGCTTCTCCAGCCGCTCCTTGGACGCCTCGTCCTCCTCCTTGGCCAGCGCCATCTCCTCGATCTCGAGGCGGCGCACCAGCCGCTCCACCTCGTCGATCTCGACGGGCCGCGAGTCGATCTCCATCTTCAGCCGGCTGGCGGCCTCGTCGACCAGGTCGATGGCCTTGTCCGGCAGGAAGCGGGCGGTGATGTAGCGGTCGGACAGCGCGGCCGCGGCGACCAGGGCCGAGTCGGTGATGCGCACGCCGTGGTGCACCTCGTAGCGGTCCTTCAGCCCGCGCAGGATGCCGACGGTGTCCTCCACCGACGGCTCGCCGACCAGCACCTGCTGGAAGCGGCGCTCCAGCGCGGCGTCCTTCTCGATGTACTTGCGGTATTCGTCGAGCGTGGTGGCCCCGACCAGGCGCAGCTCGCCGCGGGCCAGCATCGGCTTGATCATGTTGCCGGCGTCCATCGCGCCCTCGCCGGTCGCGCCGGCGCCGACGATGGTGTGCAGCTCGTCGATGAAGGTGATGATCTGACCGGCGGAGTTCTTGATGTCGTCGAGCACGGCCTTGAGGCGTTCCTCGAACTCGCCGCGGTACTTCGCGCCGGCCACCATCGATCCCAGATCCAGGCTGATGACGGTCTTGTCGCGCAGGCTTTCCGGCACGTCGCCGGCCACGATGCGCTGGGCCAGGCCTTCGACGATCGCGGTCTTGCCGACGCCGGGTTCACCGATCAGCACCGGGTTGTTCTTGGTGCGCCGGGACAGCACCTGCACGACGCGGCGAATCTCGTTGTCGCGCCCGATGACCGGGTCGAGCTTGCCTTCGCGGGCCCGGGCGGTCAGGTCGGTCGAATACTTCTCCAGCGCCTGATACGTCGCCTCCGGCTCGGGACTGGTGACCCGGGCGCTGCCGCGCACCTTGACGAAGCCCTCGCGCAGCGCCTGCGGCGAGGCGCCGTGGCCGGTCAGCAGCTTGGCGGTGTCGGAGTCCCCGGTGGCCAGACCGACCAGCAGGTGCTCGGTCGAGACGTACTCGTCGTCCATCTCGGTGGCCAGTTGCTGGGCGGTGGTGATGGCGGCCAGCGATTCGCGCGACAGCTGCGGTTGCGCGCTCGCGCCGCTGGCCTGCGGCAGCTGGCCCAGCAGGCGCTGCGCCTCGGTGCGGACGGTGGCGGGCTCTACGCCGACGGCCTCCAACAGCGGCCCGGCGATCCCGTCGGCCTGCGTCAGCAGGGCCATCAGCAGGTGAGCCGGCCGGATCTCGGGGTTACCGGCGGCCGATGCCGCCTGGAGCGCCGAGGTCAGCGCCGCCTGGGTCTTGGTGGTCGGGTTGAAAGAGTCCACGACAGCTCCTTGGGGTATGTCTGAAAAATGCTTGTCGGGTTGTTCAACGTCGTCAAGGTTGAGTCTGTTCCGCTCAATTTTAGGTTTTTTGCGCGCACTCCGACAGGGGTCTTTAGTCCATGAACCAGACTGATATCGACCTCGACCGCGACGTGGCGGGGAACTGGGTGGGCAGGCTGCGGCCACGACTGCGGGTGGGAATGGCATGCTGGCTGGTCATCGTGATCGGCTGGCTGGCACTGGCCGGCCTGGCGGCCACCGGGTTGCGCACCTATTTCGTCGGGGACAGCCCCGACGTGAGCGTTCCCGAGTCCGGCACGCTGCAGCTCAGCGGGGCCGGCACGACGAAGACCGTCCCCTGTCACGGCGGCTACCTCTCGGTGAGCGGTCAGACCAATGCGGTCACCGTCACCGGCCACTGCACCAGCGTCAGCGTCTCCGGCAACGAAAATCGCGTCGTCGTCGACAGCACGGACGCCGTGAGTACGTCAGGAATCGGCAACGTGGTCACCTATCACTGGGGCTCGCCCCGCATCGTCAGCACCGGGAAGTCCAACGTCGTCCGGCAGGGCTGACGCGCGCGCCGAGCCTACAATCGGGGCCCGTGAGTCTCGAGGACGCCGATGCGTTGCGACTGTTGCGCGATGCCTTCAACCCGGACTCGGAGCTCGTCCGCCGGTTCTACACCCACTGGTTCTCCCTGGACGTCTCGGTGCGCGACCTGTTCCCGCCCGAAATGGGCGCCCAGCGTGTCGCTTTCGCCCGCGCGCTGCACTGGGTCTACGGCGAACTGGTCGCCCAACGCGCCGCCGAGCCGGTGGCCTTTCTCGCCCAGCTCGGCCGGGATCACCGCAAGTACGGTGTGCGCCCGGCCCATTACGACACGTTGCGCCGCGCGTTGCTGGCGACGCTGCGGAGCCACCTCGGCGAAGCGTGGACCGATGCCGTCGACGCAGGCGGCCCAGCAGTCGCTCAACCTGATCATCGGGGTGATGAGCGGCGCCGCCGACGCCGAGGATGGACCCGCCTGGTGGGACGGCACGGTCATCGAGCACCTGCGGGTCTCCCGTGACCTGGCCGTGGTACGGCTGCAGCTCGACCGCCCGATGCACTACCACCCCGGCCAGTACGTCAACGTCCACGTGCCGCAATGCCCGCGCCGTTGGCGCTACCTGTCCCCCGCCATCCCCGCGGATCCCGGCGGCGGCGTCGAGTTCCACGTCCGCCTGGTTCCCGGCGGCCTGGTCAGCACCGCGATCGTCGGCGAAACCCACCCTGGCGACCGGTGGCGGATGTCCAGCCCGCACGGCGGCCTGCACATCAACCGGGCGGGCGGCGACGTGCTGATGGTCGCCGGCAGCACCGGCCTGGCGCCCCTGCGGGCGCTGATCATGGATCTGTGCCGGTACGCGGTGAACCCCCGGGTCCACCTCTTCTTCGGCGCGCGCTATCGCTGCGAGCTCTACGACCTGCCCACCCTGTGGCAGGTGTCATCCCACAATCCGTGGCTGTCGGTCTCGCCGGTCTCGGAGTATGGCGGCGACCCGTCGTGGGCCGCCGACTATCCCGACGTCACGCCGCCGCGCGGCCTGCACGTCCACCAAACCGGCCGGCTGCCCGAGGTGGTCACCAAATACGGCGGCTGGGGCGACCGGCAGATCCTGATCTGCGGCGGACCGGCGATGGTCCGGGCCACCAAGGCCGCCCTGATCGCCAAAGGGGCGCCGCCGGAACACATTCAACACGACCCCCTGTCGAGGTGAGCGGAGGTACGGCATGCACATCGTCACCCTGAAGGACCCGGCGTCGAAGGTGGCCGCGCAGTTCGTTCCGGACGCGGGCATGATCGGCACGTCGCTCACCGACGCCGGTGTGGAATTGCTCGGGCAACGACGCGGCCTGGACGCCTACATCGGGGCGGGCAAGACCATGGGCATCCCCATTCTGTATCCGTGGGCAAATCGCCTGGGCGCCAACACCTACACGGCCCAGGACGTGACGGTGAGGCTGACGCCGGGCCGAAACGGGGTTCGTGCCGACCCCAACGGGCTGCCCATCCACGGCGTCCTGGCCGCCTACCCGGGCTGGCGGGTGACGGCCCAGTCGGCCAACGAACTCACCGCCGAGCTGGATTTCGGCAGCGATGCGCGGTTGCTGGCCAGCTTCCCGTTTCCCCATATCCTCACGGTGGCCGTGCGACTGGCCGAACGGGCGCTCACGGTTCGCACCACGGTCCGCGCCACCGGCGACCGGGCGGTGCCGCTGTGCTTCGGCTTCCATCCCTACCTGCACCTGCCGGGCGTCGCCCGCGGCGAGTGGGTCATCGAGACACCACCGTTGCGGCACTTGGGTCTCGACGAACGCGGCCTGCCCACCGGAGAGTCCGAGCCGCAGCCGGCGCGGCACGAAGCCTTGCGCGACAACGCCTTTGACGATGCCTACGATCTGGTCGACGAGGGCGCGGTGTTTACCGTGTCCGGCGGGGGTCGCCGCCTTCAGGTCCACTTCGAGCAGGGGTATCCGGCGACCCAGATCTTCGCACCGCCCGCGGAGAGCGTGGTGTGCTTCGAGCCGATGACCGCACCGACCGACGCGTTGCGTCGCGGCGACTACCGGTGTGCGCACCCGGGCGAACCGGCGGTCACCCAGTTCTCCATCCGGGTCTGAGCGACGCGGGCTAGCCGCGCGATTTACGCGGTTGCCACACCACCACGGCGGTGCTCTTGGGCAGCACCGCGATGTCGCGGCGCTGGCCGGCACGTACCTGCGCCAACTCCTCGGTCAGCTCCTTCACCCGCGACTGCAGCGCATCGACCTGGTTGGTCAGCTCGATGATGCGCTTGATGCCGGCCAGGTTGACCCCCTCGTCCTGGGACAGCCGCTGCACCTCGCGCAGCAGGTTGACGTCATTCTGCGAATAACGGCGTCCCCCACCGGAAGTGCGGCGCGGGCTGACCAGACCGAGGCGATCGTAGGTGCGCAGCGTCTGCGCGTGCATGCCGGCCAGCTCGGCGGCCACCGAGATCAAGAAGGTGCGCGATTCCTCTTTTTTGAAGTTCTTGGCCATCAGCGATTACCTGCCCATCCCGCCCTGGGGTTGAAACCACTGGCCTGCTCGGCGGCCGCGTAGGCCTCCAGCGCCTCGGCGGCAGCGCCCTCCACGTTCGGCGGCACCGCCACCTTCACGGTGACCAGCAAGTCCCCGTGGCCGCCGCTGCGCTTGGGCACGCCGCGCCCCCGCACCCGCAGGATGCGGCCGTCGGCGGTGCCCTTGGGCACCCGCACGCCAACCTTGCCGTCCAGTGTGGGCACCGAAAGCGTGGTGCCCAAAGCCAATTCGGCGAAGCTGACCGGAACCGTCACGGTGAGGTCATCGCCATCACGGCCGAACACCTTGTCCGGCCGCACGTGCACCGTCACGTACAGATCGCCCGACGGGGCACCGCGCAACCCGGCTTCGCCCTGTCCGGGCAACCGGATCCGCTGTCCGTCCTCCACGCCGGGCGGGATCCGCACGTTGATGGTGCGGGTCCGGGTGGTGACCCCGGTGCCCTTGCACTCATCGCAGGGGTGCTCGATGATCGAGCCGCTGCCCCGGCAGTCGGTGCAGGGCTCGGAGAACCCGAACGCACCCTGGTTGCGGTTGATCACCCCGGAACCGTTGCAGGACGGGCACACCTTCGGGCTGGTGCCCGGGCGCGCACCGCTGCCATGGCAATTGGTGCACGGCGCCGGGCTGGTCAGCCGCAGCGGCATCGCCACGCCCTTGGCGGCCTCGATGAAGTCCAGCTGGGTCTCGGTTTCCAGGTCGTTGCCGCGTCGCGGCCGGCTGGGCCGGGCGCCGGCACCGCGGCCGAACAAGCCGCCGAACAGGTCACCGATGTTGCTGCCGCCGCTGCGGCCGGCGGCGTCGAACAAATCGTTGAGATTGAACTCGGCGCCGTCGCCGCCCACGCCGAACCCGCCTCCATAACCAGCACCGTCGAACCGGCGGCCACCGAAGCCCCCGCCGGCGAACAGCCGCCGGGTCTCGTCGTACTCCTTGCGCTTGGCCGGATCCGACAGCACGTTGTGCGCCTCCGACACCGCCTTGAATCGCTCGCCGGCGGCGGGGTTGTCGGGATTGGCGTCCGGGTGCAGATCACGCGCCAACTTGCGGTAGGCGCGCTTGATCTCTTCGGGACTGGCGTCAGAGGAGACGCCCAGCTCCTTGTAGAAGTCCTTTTCGACCCATTCGCGTTGGGCCATGTCGCGTCACCTCCTCTCACCCCGCACTGTTTTCTTGTCGTCTGTGATTGTGTGCCTCAGTCACCCGGGGCGTCGGCGTTATCGTCCGCGTCCCGCGCGGTTTCGGCAACGCTTTCGGCGGACTCGACCGTGTCGACCACGGCGACCAGAGCGTGACGCACGACCTGATCGCCGAGCTTGTAGCCCTGCCGCATGACGGTGCCGATCACCGGCTTGGAGCCCTCACCGCCGTCGCCGTCGTGCTGCACCGCTTCGTGCAGCACCGGGTCGAAGTCCTCGCCTTCCTCGCCGAACGCCGTCAGACCGAGTCCGGTCAGGGCGCTGTCCAGCTTGTCGGCGACCGACTTCAGCGGTCCGGATTCCAGATCACCGTGCCTGCGCGCCCGGTCGAGATCGTCCAGCACCCCCAGCAATTCCGTGACGACCGCGGCCTTGGCCCGATCCGCTGCGGCCTGCTGGTCGCGCAGCGCCCGCTTGCGGTAGTTGGCGAAGTCGGCCTGGACCCGTTGCAGATCGGCGGTCAACTCGGCGACTTTGGTCTGGGCCTCGCCGGCCTTGCCGCCACCCGAGCCGGACGGCCCCGTCTCGCCCGGCGTGGCGCCGGGCGAGACCTGCCGTACTTCACCGGTCTCAGGATCGATCCGCCGCTTGTCGGTGACGGTTACCTGTTCCTGATTCCCTTCGCTCACTTGGACTCCTGGTCGTCGTCAACCACCTCCGCGTCCACGACGTCATCAGCCGACCCGGATGGTCCGCCGGGCTCGGCGCCGGCCTGTCCTCCCGCGGCCTGAGTGGCCTCGTAGATCGCCTGTCCGAGCGCCTGGGACTCCTGGCCCAGCTTCTCCATCGCCGCCTTGATCGCGGAGATGTCGGTGCCGCCCAGCGCCGTCTTGGCTTCGGCCACAGCGGCATCCACCTTGTTCAGCGTGTCCTCGGGAACGCTCGACCCACCCTCGGCCCCACGCTGTTCGGCGACGAACTTCTCCGTCTGGTAGACCAGCGTCTCCGCCTGGTTGCGGATGTCGGCCTCCTCGCGACGCTGGCGGTCCTCCTCGGCGTGCGCCTCGGCGTCCTTGACCATCCGGTCGATCTCCTCCTTGGACAGGCCGGAGCCCTCCTGGATCTTGATCGTATTCTCCTTGCCGGTGCCCTTATCCTTGGCCGTGACGTGCACGATGCCGTTGGCGTCGATGTCGAAGGTGACCTCGATCTGGGGCACGCCACGCGGGGCCGGCGGGATACCGGTCAACTCGAAGCTGCCGAGCAACTTGTTGTGCGAGGCGATTTCACGCTCACCCTGATAGACCTGGATCTGCACCGACGGCTGGTTGTCATCGGCGGTGGTGAACGTCTCCGACCGCTTGGTCGGGATCGTGGTGTTGCGCTCGATGAGCCTGGTCATCACGCCACCCTTGGTTTCGATACCCAGGCTCAGCGGCGTGACATCAAGCAGCAGAACGTCTTTCACCTCACCCTTGAGCACACCGGCCTGCAGCGCGGCGCCCACGGCCACCACCTCGTCGGGGTTGACGCCCTTGTTGGGCTCCTTGCCGCCGGTCATCTCCTTCACCAGCTCGGTCACCGCGGGCATCCGGGTGGAACCACCCACCAGCACCACGTGGTCGATCTCGGAGACCGAGATGCCGGCGTCCTTGATCACCGACTGGAACGGCTGCCGGGTGCGGTCCAGCAGATCCTGAGTGATCTTCTGGAACTCCGCGCGGGTCAGCTGCTCGTCGAGGAACAGCGGGTTCTTGTCGGCGTCGACGGTGATGTAGGGCAGGTTGATCGAGGTGCCCTGGCTCGAGCTCAACTCGATCTTGGCCTTCTCGGCCGCCTCCCGCAGCCGCTGCATCGCCATCTTGTCCTTGGTCAGGTCGATGCCGGCGCTGGCCTTGAACTTGTCGACCAGCCAGTTGACGATCCGGTCGTCCCAGTCGTCGCCACCGAGGTGGTTGTCACCGCTGGTGGCACGGACCTCGACCACGCCCTCGCCGATCTCGAGCAGCGAGACGTCGAAGGTGCCGCCGCCCAGGTCGAAGACCAGGATGGTCTGTTCCTTCTCGCCCTTGTCCAGGCCGTAGGCCAGCGCCGCGGCGGTGGGCTCGTTGACGATGCGCAGCACGTTCATGCCGGCGATCTGGCCGGCTTCCTTGGTGGCCTGACGCTGGGCGTCGTTGAAGTAGGCGGGGACGGTGATCACGGCGTCGGTGATGTCCTCACCGAGGTAGGCCTCGGCGTCGCGCTTCAGCTTCATCAGCACGCGGGCGCTGATCTCCTGCGCGGTGTATTTCTTGTCGTCGATCTCGATGGACCAGTCGGTGCCCATGTGGCGCTTGACCGATCGCACGGTGCGGTCGACGTTGGTGACCGCCTGGTTCTTGGCGGGCTGACCGACCAGCACTTCGCCGTTGCGCGCGAACGCGACGACCGACGGGGTGGTCCGGGAGCCCTCGGAGTTGGCGACGACGACGGGGTCGCCGCCCTCAAGAACTGCGACGACGGAGTTGGTGGTCCCGAGGTCGATACCGACCGCACGAGCCATGGTGAATCCTCCTGAGTAGTAGAGCTTTCTTTCGTGCACTATGCTGAGTGAACCTCGCTCAAGACTGCTCCTGGCGACGCCGTGGTGTCAACCCGAGCTTGAGTCTGATTCACTCAACTTGTCGACCATGCTAACGGCTGCACCGCCCGTCTTGTTCCCGGGGGGCGCCGTCGACCGCGGGCCAGCCGGTTCCCCAGCGCGGCTGACAGTCGGCGTGCAGCACATTCATGGGATACCGTGAGCGTTCCAGTGGCCCCACGGCAGGAGCTCGATGCCACCGCTAGACAGCGCCGACGAGCGGCTCACCCGCGAAGACGCCGGCTATCACAAGGCCCTCAACAACCGCCAGCTACAGATGATCGGCCTGGGCGGGGCCATCGGAACCGGGCTTTTCCTCGGCGCCGGGGGACGGCTTGCCTCGGCGGGGCCGGGGTTGTTCCTGGTCTACGCGATTTGCGGCATCTTCGTCTTCCTGATCCTGCGCGCCCTCGGCGAACTGGTGCTGCACCGCCCGTCGTCGGGCTCCTTCGTGTCGTACGCCCGCGAATTCTTCGGCGAGAAGGTGGCCTTCGTGGCGGGCTGGATGTACTGCCTGAACTGGGCGATGACGGGGATCGTGGACACCACCGCGATCGCGCACTACTGCCACTACTGGCGGGCGCTGGACACCATCCCGCAATGGACGCTCGCGCTGATCGCGCTGGTCGTGGTGCTGTCGATGAACCTGATCTCGGTCAAGCTCTTCGGTGAGCTGGAGTTCTGGGCCTCGCTGATCAAGGTGCTGGCGCTGGTGACGTTCCTGGTCGTCGGCACGGTCTTTCTGGTCGGGCGCTTCCAGGTCGACGGTCACGACACCGGCGTGGCGCTGTGGGACAACCACGGGGGCTTGCTGCCGAGCGGCCTGGTGGCCCTGGTCCTGGTCACCTCGGGGGTGGTGTTCGCCTACGCCGCCGTCGAGCTGGTCGGCATCGCGGCCGGGGAAACCGCGGATCCGCACAAGATCATGCCCCGCGCGATCAACTCGGTGGTCCTGCGGATCGCGGTGTTCTACATCGGGTCGACGGTGCTGCTGGCGTTGCTGCTGCCGCACACCGCCTACCAGAACCATGTCAGCCCGTTCGTGACGTTCTTTTCCAAGGCCGGCTTCGGCGGAGCGGGCACCATCATGAACCTCGTGGTCCTCACCGCCGCGCTGTCCAGCCTCAACGCCGGCCTGTATTCGACCGGCCGCATCCTGCGGTCCATGGCGATCAACGGCAGCGGCCCGAAGTTCACCGCGCCGATGTCGAACAACGGCGTGCCCTACGGCGGGATCCTGCTCACCGCCGCCGTCGGGCTGCTGGGCATCGTGCTCAACGCCGTCAAACCGAGCCAGGCGTTCGAGATCGTGCTGCACATCGCGGCGGTGGGCGTGGTGGTGGCCTGGGCGACGATCGTGGCCTGCCAGCTGCGGTTCTATCGGCTGGCCCGCCGCGGCGCGGTGCAGCGGCCGGCCTTCCGGATGCCGCTGGCCCCCTACAGCGGCTATCTCACGCTGGTTTTTTTGGCCGGCGTCCTGGTCGAGATGCTGCTGGACAAGGCCCAGGGCCCTTGGATGATCGGCGCGGTCATAGTCGGCGTTCCCGCGTTCGTCGGCGGCTGGTTCGTGGTGCGCCACCGCGTGCGGGCCATCGCCCACGGCCCCGCCGCCCCGGCCGCCGAGCCGCCCCTGGCGGCCTAGTCGTATTCAGGGGCCTCGTCGATGTCCTGCCCGCCGGCCAGGTCGGCGCAGTCGACGACACTCGACGTCCGGCCTGGTCCGCAGGTAGCCGCCCGCGCCCCGATCACCGGAGAGCTGGGAGAGCACCGCGGGCCAGTGTCGCCGCGCGATGACCACCGGATGCCCCGGCCGGTCACCGAAGAACGCGCGCGCCAGGCCGCTGTCCGACGCGACCGCCCGGCCCAGGACCCGCGCCACCACGTCGGGGCCGACGTCGGGGGTGTCGATGACGTGCAGCACCGCGTAGTCGGCGTGCATGCGGTCCGCCTGCGCCAGACCGGCGCGCATCGACGCGCTCAAGCCGTCCTGCCATTGCGGGGCGGTTATCGCGGTCGTCCCGGGCGGCGTCGCGACGTCTGCGGCGCCCAGCACCACGACGACGTCGGCGCAACCCCCGTCGCGCAGGGCGCCGACGGCGGCCTCCAGCCAGCCGTCGACCAGCACTTTCGGCTTGCCGTACCGCCGGCCCGCACCGGCGGCGAGCAGGACCCCGACGTGGTGCGGCGGCAGTCTCGACTGCGATAACGGCACTCTCCTATGATGGCATTGGGCTTCTCATTCAGCGACAAGCGGATGGAGCGTGATGACCCACGACGTCCAAGCGACCCCGACCAGCCCGGCACCCCGGTACGCCGGGACCCGCGTGCAACGGGTGGAGGACCTCCGCCTGCTCACCGGCCGGGGCAGCTTCGTCGACGACATCTCGCGGCCCGGCATGCTGCATGCCTGCTTCGTGCGCAGCCCGTTTGCCCGCGCGAAGATCAACGGCATCGACGCGTCGGCGGCGCTGGCGCTGCCCGGCGTGCACGCGGTGTTCACCGCGGCCGACCTCAACGTGTGCGTCAAGGAGGCGTGGCACGCCGTCGCCGGCAGGGACGTCCCGGACACGCCGCGGCCGCCGCTGGCCGAGGGCGAGGCGAAGTTCGTCGGCGACCCGGTCGCCCTGATCGTCGCCGAGAGCCGGTATGTCGCCGAGGACGCGCTGGAACTGGTCGACGTGGACTACGAGCCGCTGCCCGCGATCATCGACTTCACCCAGGCGCAGGACTCGGACGTGCTGGTGCACGACGGCCCGGACCAGCGATATGCCAACAATGTCGCGGGCGGGATGGGCGGGGCCCCGCCGGACGAAGAGCTCTTTGCTACGTCGGCATTCGTCGTCGGCGAGAACATCCATCAGCAGATCTATGCGCCGGTGCCGATCGAGACCCGCGGGCTGGTCGTCGAGTGGACGGCGGCGACCGGTGAACTGACCATGTGGGCGTCCACCCAGACCCCGCACGAACTGCGGGCCTTCTGCGCACGCCTGTTAGGCATTGCGGCACAACGGGTTCGGGTGATCATGCGCGACACCGGCGGCGGCTTCGGCCAGAAGGTGGTCCCGATGCGCGAAGACATGTGCATCATGCTGGCGGCCCGCAAGGTGCCGGCGGCGCTGAAGTGGATCGAGGATCGGCGCGAGAACCTGATGTCGGCCGGGCAGGCCCGGCACGTCGACGGCACCGCACGGATGGCCTTCGACGCCGAGGGCCACATCACCGCGGCGGACATCGACTTCCTCCAGGACATCGGCGCGTATCCGACGCCGTACCCGGTGCTGACCACGGCCGCCATCGGCATGTTCTTCCCGGGTCCCTACCGGGTCCCCAAGGCCAGCTTCAACTACAAGACGGTCTTCACCAACACCAGCGGCCTGGCCGCCTACCGCGGCCCCTGGCAGTACGAGACGCTGGCCCGCGAAATCCTGCTCGACATCGCCGCGCGCACGATGAACCTCGACCCGGTCGAGCTGCGCCGGCGTAATCTGTTGCGCCGCGACGAAATGCCGTACGTCAACCCCAACGGCATGCCGTATGACCACGTCGCGCCGATCGATACGTTCGAGCAGGCGGTGAAAATCCTTGACCACGAAGGGTTTCGCAAAGAACAGGCCGAAGCCCTGGCCCAGGGCCGCTATTTGGGCCTGGGGTTCTCGGCCTACATCGAGCCGACCGGCGCGGCCACCGGCCACCTGGCCACCGAAGGCGCCACCATCGCGATGGAGCCGACCGGCAAGATCAACGTGTACGTCAACGGCGGCTCCAGCGGAAACAGCATCGAGACCACCGTCGTTCAGTTGACCGCCGACGCGCTGGGCGCCGACATCGACGACGTGGCCACCATCCAGGGTGACACCGCGATCACCCCGTACGGGGCCGGGACGCAGGGCAGCCGCAGCGGCCCGATGACCGCCGGAGCGGTCAGCGAGGCGGGCACCATCCTGCGCGAAAAGATCGTGGCGCTGGCCGCGCACCACCTCAAAGTCGCCGAATCCGAAGTCGAACTCGCCTATTCGGTGGCCAGCGTGCGCGGCGATCCGTCCAAGGCGGTGTCGTTCGGCGAGCTGGCCTACCAGGCGTACTACGCACCGCAACAGTTGCCGCCCGGCTTGTCGCCCCTGTTGGAGGCGACCGCCCGGTTCAACTCCACCCACCCCATCCACTGGTCCAACGCGACGCACGCCTGCACCTGCGAAGTCGATGTCGCGACGGGCAAAGTGACGCTGCTGCGCTACATCGTCAGCGAGGACGTCGGGCCGATGATCAACCCGGCGGTCGTCGAGGGCCAGATCGCCGGCGGGACGGTGCAGGGCATCGGCGGCGCGCTGATGGAGGACCTGGTCTACGACGACGACGGCAACCCGCTGGCAACGACTTTCGTCGACTACCTGTTGCCCACCGCCACCGAGGTGCCGCCCATCGAATTCGGCCACGTCGAAATACCCGGCCCCGGCCCCGGCGGATACAAGGGCGCCGGAGAAGGCGGGGCCATCGGCTCGGTGCCGGCGGTGATCAACGCCATCAACGACGCGCTGGCACCCCTGGGGGTGGCCGTCACCCGGCTGCCGGCCAGCCCGGCGTCGATCGCGTCGCTGCTGGCCGAGGCGGTCCGGTGAAGCCGGCTTCGTTCGACTACCACCGCCCGAATACCGTCGACGACGCGGTGGGCCTGCTGGCCGAACTGGGCGATGACGCCAAAATCCTGGCGGGCGGGCAGAGCCTGGTGCCGATGCTGGCGATGCGGCTGGCCTACTTCGACCATCTCATCGACATCTCCCGGCTCGGCGAGCTGCACGGCATCGAGCGCAGGGGCGACCACCTGTGGATCGGCGCGGCCACCACCGAGGCCGCGGTGGGCGCCGATGCGCAAGTCCGCCAGGCGGTTCCGCTGCTGACGCGGGCGACCCCGTTCGTCGGGCATTTCCAGATCCGCAACCGCGGCACCCTCGGCGGGTCGATCGCCCACGCCGACGCCGCGGGCGAATACCCGGCGGTCGCGCTCACGCTGGATGCGGTGATGGAGGTGGCCTCGCCACGCGGACGGCGCGAGATCGCCGCCGCGGACTTCTTCACGGGCCTGTGGGAAACCACGATGGACCCAGATGAAGTGCTCACCGGCGTACGATTCCCATTGTGGCACAACAGATCTGGTTTCTCCATTCACGAGTTTGCGCGCCGGCACGGTGATTACGCGATCGCCGGCGCCCTGGTCGCCGTCCAGCTCGATGACGACGATCGGGTGGCGCGCTGCGCGATCGGGTTGCTGGGCCTGGGCGCCACACCCCGGCGGGCGACGGCGGCCGAGGTGGCCGCCATCGGCAGACCGGTCAGCGAGCTGGCGGCCGAGGACATCGGCCGGGCCGCGATGAAGGGCCTCGACGATGTCCCGACCGACCTGCAGGGATCGGCGTCGTACCGCACCACGGTGGGCGCCACCATGACCGCGCGCGCCTGGACACAAGCCGTAACCGAAGCAGCGACGGGAGCAAGCCATGCCTGAACACCCGGTCCAGTTCTCGGTCAACGGGACTCCGGTAGCGGCCAGCGTCGAACCGCGCATGACGCTGGCGGACTTCCTGCGCGAGGAGTGCGGGCTCACCGGCACCCACCTCGGCTGCGAACACGGCGCGTGCGGCGCCTGCACCGTGCTGCTGGACGGCGCCGCCGTGCGCTCGTGCCTGATGTTCGCGGTCCAGGCCGACGGGATGGAGGTGACAACGGTCGAAGGCGTCGCGTCGCCGGACGGCGCGCTGTCGCCCGTGCAGTCGGCGCTGCGGGAGTGCCACGGTTTGCAATGCGGTTTCTGCACGCCGGGATTCGTCATGTCGCTGACCGCGCTGTTGCGCGACAACCCCGATCCCACCGACCACGAGATCCGCGAGGGCCTGTCCGGGAACTTCTGCCGGTGCACCGGCTACCAGGGCATCGTCGCGGCCGCCCATCGCGCCGCCGAGACGATGCGCGGCGCCGAATTGCCCGCATCCACTGGCGCGTCACCGCAGTAACGCGCCCTGGTTCGGTGAATAATCTGAATTTCGATATTCCGGATGGTCGGGAGTACGCGTGCGGTTATCGCAGAAGGCGCGGTGGGGCCTGGTCGGGGGCTGTTTGGCGCTCTCGCCCGTGCTGGTGAGCGCCATGCCCGTTTCCGGCTGCAGCTCCAGCGTCGACGGCAAGCCGGTCCCCTCGCCGGGGGCGGGGGTAGCCGAGCCCACCGTTTCCACCCCCGGGCCGACCCCATCGACCGCCACCAGCAGTCCGGCCCCGGCCGCCCCGACCAGCCCGCTCACGCCGGCCGGCGCGATTCCCCTCCCACCCGACGCCAACGGTTACGTCTTCATCGAAACCAAGTCCGGGCAAACGCGGTGCCAGATCAACAAGGACACCGTGGGCTGCGAGGCCCCGTTCCTCAACTCGCCCATGCAGGACGGCGAGCACGCCAACGGCGTCAGCATCAGCTCCGGCGGCAAGGTGCAGTGGGTGCTGGGCAACCTGGGTGCCATACCGACCGTCGCCATCGACTACAAGACGTACGCCGCGCAGGGCTGGACGATCAACGCCAGCCCCGACGGCACCCGGTTCACCAACGACCGGACCGGCCACGGCATGTTCGTCAGCATCGAGAAGGTCGACACGTTCTGAGCCGCCCGGAACCTGCGGGCGCACGGCAGCGGACCGCCAGGCGGTGTCAGTACCATCGTTGCCGTGGCACGCAAAGGCCGGGGGGACGACTTCCACAACCAGCCGACCCAGCACGCCGATTACGGCAAGGGCGGACAACCGCAATCCGGCGAGCCGCCCCCCGCGGCTCCCGCACCCGAGCCGACCGATCGATTCCGGCAGCCGGGATCCGGCGACTACTTCGACCAGGAGGCCGAGCCCACCCCCTGGTACCGCAGGCCGGTAATGCTCATCGGCTGGATCGTCTTCGTCCTGATCCTGATCGCGCTGATCGTCTACGGCATCATCGAGCTGATCCACGGCGACCAGGGCACCAGCCGCACCCCGAGCACCACCAGCACGACCAGCACGACGACGACCACCACCACCACGCCGCCGACCACCACCAGCACGACGCCACCCACCAGCAGCGCGGTTGAGCCGCCGCCGCAGCAGCCAACGCACCAGCCGACACAGCGGCCAACGCATCGGCATCATCTGCCCGAGCTGCCGTCGGTGATCACCATCCCGGGGGTCCCGACGGTGATCACGGTCCCGCCGGGCCTGCGCTAACGAGTTGGTCGCGGCCAGGTCAAGGTTTCACAGCTGATCGATCGCGGTGCGCGCACCTACACTCGCTGGAATCCACGGCCGATAAGGTGAGGACCGCCGGCGATCGCAAGCAAAACAATCGACACAGGGGTGCGGACATGACGGAGTCGCTCGGCCTGTCGATCGGGGTGGCCAACCTGGTCGCGGCCCGCGCGGGCAACGACCCGGTCATCCGCAGTTCCGTGCTGACCCTCTTCGAGCACCGGCCCACCGAAATCGGTCTACCCGAAGAGAACCCGAACCTGGCCGAACCCGGGCTGGTGCTGCGCGGCTTCGTCGAGCGGGTGGGCGACCGGGCCCCATTGGTGGCGGCCGACGGGACGAAGTACCTCGGCGAGGTCCTGACGGTCGAAGCCATCGAGGCGATGGCACGGACCGCCGGCTGGGGTAGCCCGGTGACCATCGCCGTGCCCGCGTATTGGTCCGAAGCCCAGACCAGCGCGCTCCGTGATGAGTTCTTCGCCCAGCCGGATCTGGTGCGCGGCGGCGTGGCACCGGTGCTGGTTTCCGATGCGACGGCCGCGATCGCGGCGTTGCGCAGCAAACCGGGATTCCCGACCAACGGCGTTGTGGCGCTGTGTGATTTCGGCGCCGGCGGCACCAGCGTCACCCTGATGGACGCCGGGTCCAACTTCGCGCGTGTGGGCCCGTCGGTGCGGTACTCGCAGTTCTCCGGCGACGCCATCGATGCGCTCGTCCTCACCCGGCTGCGCGACCCCGGGGCGACCAGCGCCGAGCTTGCCGGCACCGCGCGGATCGGCTCACAGACCCGGCTGCTCGCCGAATGCCGGCGCGCCAAGGAACAACTATCGACGGCCACCATGACCACCATCGCGGCGGCTCCCGGCGCGGAAGTTCGGCTGTCCCGCACCGAACTCGAGCAGTTCATCGCCGAACCGCTGGACCGATTCCTGGACACTGTGGAAGAGACCCTGCGGCGCAATGGGATTGGGAAGAACAGCTTGGCCGCGGTGGCGGCCGTCGGCGGCGGCGCCAGCATCCCGCTGCTCACCGCGCGTCTGTCGGAGCGCTTCGGAGTACCGGTCCACACCACACCGCAGCCGATGTTCAACGCCGCGATCGGCGCGGCCGTGCTGGGCGAGCAACAAGCCGTTGCAAGCCCGCCGACCGCTGCAGGGGCCGCTGTTGAAACGCCGACCGAAATGGTGGGCACCGCCCCCGCCGAGATGACCATGGCCGCCCACGCCGCCCAAGCCCCCGAGGGGGAGGCCGCCCTGGCCTGGTCGCAAGACGCCGACGAGGCCGATGAGCCGGTGCCCTACACCGGCCGCGACGCGACCGGCGAGTACGCCCGTGAAGCCACGGAGTCCGACTATGCGGACGAGGGCTACGACCGGGACGAGGGCGGGCTGCCCTGGTACAAGCGCACGGCGCTGGTCCTGGGGGTCGCCGGCGCGGCCGCGGCGGTCCTGGTGGCCGTCGTATTGGCGATCAACCTGCTGACCAAGTCCAACCCGACCCAGACTCCGCCGCCAACCGAACCGGCGCCCCCGCAAACCTCGCAAACGATGACCATCACCGGCCCGAACGACAGCACGACCGTGACGGTGGTCCCACCCCCGCCGCCGCCGTCCACGCAACCGCCGACCACCACGCAAGCATCGCCCACCACCACGACGACGACACCGCCGCCGACCACCACAACGACACAACCGGCGACCACCACGACGACACAGCCGCCGACCACGACATCGGCGCCGACGACCACCGCGGCAGCGACCACCACGCGCGAACGGCCGCTGTTGCCGCGCTTCGAACCCCCACTCCGACGCTGAGGCGGCGCGGCTAGTTAGGGCAGCCTTTCTCGCGGCGTAAGCCCCGGAGATGTAACTATGAGCGGGGCTAAGCAGGCAAACGAGCAGGCTGACTTAACTATGCAGTGGGGAGATCTTCTGTGACCACGCAGATGCTCATCAGACTGACAGTGGGAATGGGCATGACCCTGGTCGTGGCCTTTTTTGCGCTACGGCGCGTCTGGTGGTTGTACAAGCTGACGATGTCCGGGCAGCCGGCGTCCGGGCGCACCGACAACGTCGGCTCCCGGATCTGGACGCAGATCTCCGAGGTTTTCGGGCAGCGGCGGCTACTGAAGTGGTCGATTCCCGGCCTGGCGCACTTCTTCACCAT
This sequence comes from uncultured Actinomycetota bacterium, assembly GCA_963800315.1. Classification (GTDB taxonomy): domain Bacteria; phylum Actinomycetota; class Actinomycetes; order Mycobacteriales; family Mycobacteriaceae; genus Mycobacterium. Next base: position 105,963 of record CAWDAS010000009.1, on the reverse strand, counting down.
GTGGGGCTTTTTCATCCTGCTCACCGTCTACATCGAGGCCTACGGGTTCCTCTTCCAGGCGAACTTCCACATCCCGATCATCGGCCGCTGGAACGCGCTGGGCTTCCTGCAGGACTTCTTCGCCACCGCCGTATTCCTCGGCATCGTCACGTTCGCGATCATCCGCACCCTGCGCAATCCCCGCGAGATCGGCCGGGCGTCGCGGTTCTACGGCTCGCACAACGGCGGCGCCTGGCTGGTGCTGTTGATGATCTTCAACGTCATCTGGACCTACGTGCTGGTCCGCGGCTCGGCGGTCAACAACGGCACACTGCCCTACGGCAAGGGGGCGTTCCTGTCGCAGCTGTTCGGGTCGATCCTGCGCCCGCTCGGCCAGCCGGCCAACGAGATCATCGAAACGACGGCGCTGCTGGCGCACATCGCGGTCATGCTGGCGTTCCTGATCATCGTGCTGCACTCCAAGCACCTGCACATCTTCCTGGCGCCGATCAACGTCACGTTCAAGCGCCTGCCCGACGGGCTCGGCCCGCTGCTGCCGATCGAATCCGACGGCAAGCCGGTCGACTTCGAAAACCCGCCGGAGGATGCCGTGTTCGGCCGCGGCAAGATCGAGGACTTCAGCTGGAAGGCCATGCTGGACTTCGCGACCTGCACCGAGTGCGGGCGCTGCCAGTCGCAGTGCCCGGCCTGGAACACCGGCAAGCCGCTCTCGCCCAAGCTCGTCATCATGGACCTGCGCGACCACTGGATGGCCAAGGCCCCCTACCTCCTGGGCGACAAGCACGCGGAGCCGCTCGAGGGTCTCGACCTGGAGACGGTCGCGGAAGAGGGCCACCATGTCCCGGAATCCGGGTTCGGCCGGGTTCCCGGGCACGGGCCCGAGCAGGCGGCCCGCCCGTTGGTCGGCACCGCCGAACAGGGCGGCGTCATCGACCCCGACGTGCTGTGGTCGTGTGTGACCTGCGGCGCCTGCGTCGAGCAGTGCCCGGTGGACATCGAGCACGTCGACCACATCGTGGATCATGCGCCGCTACCAGGTGATGATGGAGTCGGAGTTCCCCTCCGAGCTGTCGGTGCTGTTCAAGAACCTGGAAACCAAGAGCAACCCGTGGGGGCAGAACGCCTCGGACCGGACCAACTGGATCGACGAGGTGGACTTCGACGTCCCCGTCTACGGCGAGGACGTCGACAGCTTCGACGGCTACGAGTACCTGTTCTGGGTGGGCTGCGCGGGCGCCTACGACGACAAGGCCAAGAAAACCACCAAGGCCGTCGCGGAACTGCTGGCCATCGCCGGGGTGAAGTACCTGGTGCTGGGCACGGGGGAAACCTGCAACGGCGACTCCGCGCGCCGCTCGGGCAACGAATTCCTGTTCCAGCAGCTGGCCGCAGCAGGCTGTCGAAACCCTGGACGGGGTGTTCGAGGGCGTGGAGACCGTCGACCGCAAGATCGTCGTCACCTGCCCGCACTGCTTCAACACCCTGGGCCGCGAATACCGGCAGCTGGGCGCGAACTACGCGGTGTTGCACCACACCCAGCTGCTCAACCGGCTCATCCGCGACAACAAGCTCGTGCCGGTGACCCCTGTCTCGCAAGACATCACCTATCACGACCCCTGCTACCTGGGCCGGCACAACAAGGTCTACGAGGCGCCGCGGGAGCTGATCGGGGCCGCGGGGGCCACCCTCACGGAGATGCCGCGCCACGCCGAGCGCAGCTTCTGCTGCGGCGCCGGCGGTGCGCGGATGTGGATGGAAGAGCACATCGGCAAGCGGATCAACCACGAGCGCGTCGACGAGGCGCTGGCCACCGGGGCGGCCACCGTCGCCACCGCCTGCCCGTTCTGCCGGGTGATGGTCACCGACGGTGTCAACGACCGGCAGGAGGAGGCCGGCCGCGAGGGCGTCGAGGTGCTCGACGTCGCCCAGATCCTGCTCGGGTCCCTCGACCGCGACACGGTGACGCTGCCGGAGAAGGGCACGGCCGCCAAGGAGGCGGCCAAGGCCGAGCCAAAACCCGGGCCCAAAGCCGAGCCCAAGGCCGCCGCGAGCGCACCGGCTCAGGCGCCCGCGGCGCCCGCCAAGTCCGAGGAAGCACCGGCGAAGACGGCCGAAAAGCCCGCTGCCGCCGCGCCGGCAGCGCCCGCCAAGGGGCTGGGGATCGCCGGCGGCGCCAAGAAACCGGGCGCCAAGAAGGCCGCCGCCCCGGCCGCCGGCCAGGCGACCGGGGAGGCCAAGGCTCCCGCCGCGCCCGTCAAGGGCCTGGGCATCGCGGGTGGGGCGAAGCGGCCGGGCGCCAAGAAGGCCGCTCCGAAGCCCGAGGCCGCCCCCCAGGCCGAGGCGCCCGCCGAGCCTGGGGCTGGGGCTGGGACGCCCGCCGAAGCCGCGGAGGCCAAGGCCCCCGCCGCGCCGGTGAAGGGCCTGGGCATCGCCGCGGGCGCCAAACGCCCCGGGGCCAAGAAAGCGGCGCCGAAGGCCCCCGAACAGCAACCGGGAGCCAAGCCCGAGCCCAAGCCGGAACCCGAGCCCGCACAGCAAACCGACGGCGACGGGGCGCCACCGGCGCCGCCGGCACCACCCGTTAAAGGGCTGGGCATCGCGCGCGGCGCCCGCCCGCCCGGCAAGCGCTGACCTGGAGATTTAACGCCGGATAGCAAATTTCGGTGGACAGTAGTGGCACCATGAGTAGCGTGACCATGCACCAGCTGCCCCTGCACCACCCGGCTCATCATCGGCAGCGCACCTTCGCGCAGTCGTCCAAATTGCAGGACGTCCTGTACGAGATCCGCGGCCCGGTGCATCAGCATGCCGCCCGGCTGGAAGCCGAAGGGCACCGCATCCTCAAGCTGAACATCGGCAACCCGGCGCCGTTCGGGTTCGACGCGCCCGACGTGATCATGCGCGACATGATCCAGGCCCTGCCGTACGCCCAGGGGTACTCCGACTCCCAGGGCATCCTGCCCGCCCGGCGGGCGGTGGTCACCCGGTATGAGTTGGTCGACGGCTTCCCCCGCTTCGACGTCGACGACGTCTACCTGGGCAACGGGGCGTCCGAGCTGATCACGATGACGCTGCAAGCCCTGCTCGACAACGGCGATCAGGTGTTGATCCCGTCGCCGGACTACCCGCTGTGGACGGCGTCGACCTCCCTGGCGGGCGGCACGCCGGTGCATTACCTGTGCGACGAGACCCAGGGCTGGCAGCCCGATATCGCCGACCTGGAGTCGAAGATCACCGACCGCACCAAGGCGCTGGTCGTGATTAACCCCAACAACCCGACCGGGGCCGTCTACAGCCGCGAAGTGCTCAGCCAGATGGTCGATCTGGCGCGCAAGTACGATTTGCTGCTACTCGCCGACGAGATCTACGACAAGATCCTCTACGACGACGCCGAGCACATCAACGTGGCCTCGCTGGCGCCCGATATGTTGTGCCTGACCTTCAACGGCCTGTCGAAGGCCTACCGGGTCGCCGGCTACCGGGCCGGCTGGCTGGCGATCACCGGTCCCAAGGATCACGCCAGCAGCTTCATCGAGGGCATCAACCTGCTGGCGAACATGCGCCTGTGCCCCAATGTCCCCGCGCAGCACGCGATCCAGGTGGCCCTCGGCGGCCACCAAAGCATCGACGACCTGGTGCTCCCCGGTGGTCGGCTGCTCGAGCAGCGCGACGTCGCCTGGGAGAAGCTCAACGAGATCCCGGGAGTGTCCTGCGTCAAACCGCAGGGCGCGCTGTATGCGTTTCCCCGGCTCGACCCCGAGGTCTACGACATCGCCGACGACGAACAGCTCGTCCTCGACCTGCTGCTCCAGGAAAAGATTCTGGTCGCCCAGGGTACCGGGTTCAATTGGCCGGCACCGGATCATCTGCGCATCGTGACGCTGCCGTGGGCCCGCGACCTGGCCGCCGCCATCGACCGGCTGGGCAACTTCCTGGTCAGCTACCGGCAGTAGGCGACGTCAGCGCCGCTGTTCCAGCATCTCCAGCAGGTAGCCGCCATACCCCGACTTGAGCAGGGCCTGCCCCCGCTCGGCCAGCGTCTCATCGTCGATCCAGCCCTGCCGCCAGGCGACTTCCTCGGGAACACCGACCTTCAGGCCCTGCCGTCGTTCCAGCGTGCGCACGTAGTCACTGGCGTCCAGCAAAGAGTCGAACGTCCCGGTGTCCAGCCACGCCGTCCCGCGGGCCAGCACCTCGACGCTCAGCCGACCGCGGTTGAGATAGATCTGGTTGACCTCGGTGATCTCGTACTCGCCGCGCGCCGATTTCTTCAGCCCACTGGCGATCTCGATCACGTCGTTGTCGTAGAAATACAATCCGGGCACCGCGTATTGCGACTTCGGCGTGGCGGGCTTCTCCTCTAGCGACAGCGCTATGCCGTCGTCGCTGAATTCGACGACACCGTAGGCCGAGGGGTTGGCCACCCAGTAGGCGAAAATGCTTCCACCGCTGATGGATTGGAAGCGACTCAGGTTGGTGCCGAGCCCCGGGCCGTAAAAGATGTTGTCGCCCAGGACCAACGCCACCGAGTCATTGCCGATGTAGTTGGCGCCGAGGACGAAGGACTGCGCCAGCCCGTCGGGTCGCTCCTGCGCCACGTAGCTGAGGTTGATGCCGAACTGGGCGCCGTCGCCGAGGAGTCGCTGAAAACCGGCCGCGTCGTGCGGGGTGGTGATCACCAGAATGTCGCGGATCCCGGCCATCATCAGTGTGGACAGCGGGTAGTAGACCATCGGTTTGTCGTACACCGGCAGCAACTGCTTGCTGATCCCCAGGGTGATCGGGTGCAGGCGCGTGCCTGAGCCGCCGGCCAAGATGATCCCGCGCATGAGTAGCTCTCCTAATGCCTGGGTCGAGCCCTAGTTGACGAAGTCGGCCTCGGTGAGGTCGGTGGCCGCCAGCGCCGTCGCCAGGTCCTCGTGCCGGAACACGGAGGTGACGTGGTCGTGGACCACGCGGAAAGCCGACGCGGCGTTGGTGGCCCCGGGGTTGTCCGGGGTGCTGACTTTCTGTTCGACGACCACGACGCCGTCGTGCACATACATCCGGCCCAGCTCTGCGGTCCCCTCGCGGGAGGCGGCCCAGCTGCGTAGCGCCTCGTGGCCCTGCGCGGCCCCGTGCGCGTCACCGATCTCGATGTCGTCGCTGGACAAGGCCACCAAGGTATCCAGGTCGGCGGCGTTGAGCGCGTCGTACCACGCCAGCACGGTGGCGATCTCCGATGTGGTCATGGTGTGCAAGTTACCGTGTGCGTCGAGCGCCCGTGGCTAGAGCGGGGTACGGTCCAGCCAGACTTGCCATACACCTTCGTCGCCGAAGAGTTCGATGCTCGTGTCGGCGAGCGGAACCCGGCGCAGGATGGCCAGCAGCAGTTCGGTCGCCCCGCCGCGCAGGGCCGCGGTGCCCTTGCCGTGCTCGTGCGCCCAGGTGATCCGCCCCTGGTCCACCTTGACCGTCCACTCGCCGGCCTCGCCCAGCCCGGGGTCGGTGGCGTGCAGGTGCAGGGTGTTGACGTCCTCCAGCGGCGGCGGTGTGCCCTGGCCTCCGGCCTGGATCGCGACGCGTTCGAGCCATTCGGTGATCCCGTCGGCCGCCACCTCGGGGGCGAGCGTGAAGTCGGCGCCGGTCGCGATGGCGGCGTCGGCTCGGTGCACCGCCACCTCGTGCAGCCAGCGCCGGATCCACCAGTTCGCCGGGCGCGGCCCGAGAAAGGTCCACACCGGCGTTTCCACGCCCGTCAGCTCGACCGCGTCGACCAGCCGCTGGGCTCCGCCGTGCAGCCACGAGATCGCGTCCGCGGGATCGGGTGGCGGCTTGCCGCCCTCGACGGCCCGGGGATCCAGGGCGTGTTCGAGCTTGTCTTTGACGATCTGAGCCGCCCAGCGTTCGCCCCGGCCGACGTGGCGAAACAGCTGCTTGAGCGTCCAGCCCGGGCACGTCGGCACCGGCGTGGAATCATCGGCGTCGCGGAAAAGCTCGGCAAAGGCGCGGTTCTCTGCGAGGAATGCGGCGGCATAGTCCACCCGGGTCAGGCTACTCGCCGGGGTGTGTCCGGCTAGGGCCGCGGCGCACCCAACCGGAACACCCGCCAGCCCGCCCGCTTCCACCGGGCGACGTCGAGGCAGTTGCGTCCGTCGACGATGACGCGGGCCCGCACCCGGTCGGCCAGGTCGTCGGGGTCGAGGTCGACGAATTCCCGCCACTCGGTCAGCACCAGCACCGCGTCGGCGCGATCGCACGCCTCCTCCACCGAGACCGCATAGTTCAGCGTCGGGAACAGCCGCTGGGCGTTGTCGAGGGCCTTCGGGTCATAGACGTTGACCGCGGCGCCGTTGAGCTGCAGTTGGCCGGCCACGTTGAGCGCGGGGGAATCGCGCACGTCGTCGGATTCCGGTTTGAACGCCGCGCCCAGCACGGCGATGTTGGCGCCCAGCAGCGAGCCGCCGCAGGCGGCGCTGGCCAGCTCCACCATCCGGGTGCGGCGGCGCATGTTGATGCTGTCCACCTCGCGCAGGAAGGTCAGCGCCTGGTCGGCTCCCAGCTCACCGGCGCGGGCCATGAATGCGCGGATGTCCTTGGGCAAGCAGCCGCCGCCGAAACCCAAGCCGGCGTTGAGGAATTGGCGTCCGATCCGGGGGTCGTAGCCCAGGGCGTCGGACAGCACGCTGACGTCGGCACCGGCGGCCTCGCACACCTCGGAGATGGCGTTGATGAACGAGATCTTGGTTGCCAGAAAGGCGTTCGCCGAGACCTTGACCAACTCCGCGGTCTGCAGGTCCGTCACCAGGAACGGCACCCCCGCGTCCAGCAGTCGGGCGTAGAGCTCCCGCACCGCCGTCTCGGCGCGCACCGAATCCTGTTGCACCCCAAGCACGATGCGGTCCGGATGGAGAGTGTCCTGCACGGCGAAGCCCTCCCGCAAAAACTCCGGGTTCCAGGCGATCTCGACATCCACTCCCGGTGGCGCCAGTGCGGCGGCCCGCTGGGCCAGCTCGGCCGCGGTGCCTACCGGGACCGTCGATTTGCCGACGAGCACCGCCGCCCGCGTCAGCCGCGGCACCAGCGTTTCGATGACGGCGTGAACGTGACGCAGGTCGGCGCCGTATTCGCCCTTCTTCTGCGGGGTGCCGACGCCGAGGAAATGCACGTCGGCGAAGTCGGCGGCCAGGTCGTAGTCGGTGGTGAACCGCAGCCGGCCCGCAGCCAGGTTGTCGTTCAACAGCTTCCGCAGGCCCGGTTCGTAGAACGGGACGTCGCCGCCGGCGAGCTTGGCGACCTTGCCCGGATCGATATCGATCCCGATGACCTCGTGCCCGAGTTCTGCCATCCCGACCGCATGGGTGGCGCCCAGGTACCCGGTGCCGAACACGGTGCATCGCATACCACAGGTGTAGGTGGCCGCGATGAGCTAACTGCATCGTCCCGCTAAGCGGGAGGCAAACTGCAGATGACAGGTGACACCGGGGTGGCCGGGCGCACTACAGCCCGGGTATCCCCGGAATCCCGAATCCGCCGTGGCCGTGGCCGTGGCCGAAGCCGCCGTGCGGAAGACCGGGGAAGCCACCTCCGCCGTGGTCATCGTCACCGCCCCCGAACGGGCCTCTTGGTCCTGGCCCGCCAATGATGATCGGGGGCAGTTGCACTGGGGGTGGCGCAGGAGGGGGTGCCGCCGGCGGCGGAGCGGGGGCGTGCACCGGAGCCTGCGGAGCCGGAGCGGGCGCCCGCGGGGCCGGGGCTGGAGCCTTGGGCGCGGGCGCCGGGGCCTGCGGAGCCGGGGCTGGCGCCTGCGGAGCGGACGCCGGGGCCTTGGGCGCGGGCGCCGGGGCCTTGGGAGCAGGTGCCTGAGGCGCGGGCTTAGTGGGAGCGACGACGTTGTGGCCGGGGCCGGGCCGCACCGCGGCCGTCGGCCGGATGGCGACCGCCAGGGAGACGACGAGCGCGACCACCCCGACGATGAAGATCCCCGCCACCGCGGCCCCCACCATCCGAACCGAGCGGCGCTGGCGATAGCCGCCGTCGACGAGTTCGGTCGCCGCCGTGGGCTCGCCGATGTAGAGGTCGTCCCCGTCGTCGGGGACCGCGCTGTAGGCGAGGGCCTCCTCGCCGGCGTTGCCCGGGATTTCGAAGTACCCGGGCGCCACCGCGAACGGGTTGATGGCACCGGTGCCCGGATCCTGCGCATAGGCCAGCGCCGCGGTCGACGACGCGAACAGCGGAGCATTCGCCGACGCCAGCGCCGCACCCCGGGCCAGCGCCGTTTCGGGCTCCTCGGCCGCCGTCAAGGGCAGCGAGGTCGCCGCCTCCAACGCCGGCTTGATCAGTGGGATGTCGATCCCCGAGCCGACGACGAACACGGCTTCCGGGCGCGTCTCCAACGTCTCAACATCGGAGAGCATGGTGACCAGCCGGGCCACCGCCTCGTCGTCGTCTTCCGGGAGCGCTTGCCGACGGACTTCGGCGATCGACCCGTCCGCGCTGTCGACTACCGCCAGGGTCGCGGTATCAGGCTCGATGTATAACAGCGCCGTTTGCGCATAGTTCGTTTGGTTGCCCACCGTTTGGGCAAGCGCGGCCGCGGCCAGGAAGGCCGAAACCAGCATCACGTTCTCGACCTTGTGCGCGGCCAGCGCGTCGCGCAGCGCGGCCGCCTCGGTGGGATCGGTGAAGGTCACTCCCGCCGAGGCCAGTTGGTAGCCACCCTGGGCGGCGCCCTCGCGCGTTCCCAAGATCGCGGAGACTACCTGGTCGGCCGCTCTCACCGTGGGCGCATCCGCATCCGCCGGGACGTCGAAAATGTCTTCATCGACGGTGGCACCATCGCCGTTTGGCCCTTCGACCAGCACCATCCGGACTGCCGTCGGCGCCACCGACACGCCAAGTACGGTGTCCAAAGCTCCCCCATCGTCGCTTGCCAGCCAATTGGATGTCAGGAAGTCCGCCCCACGGTGTGATGGCGCGGGACGTCGCTAAATCCCTATCTTGTATTCCCCGGGTGACCCGATGTTACGCGTTCTTCACCTGTGATGAGTTCGGGCGGCGGGGCCTCGGGCGGGGCTACCTGTGACCGAAACCACCGAAACCGTGGCCACCGCCGAAACCGCCGAACCCGTGGCCCCCACCAAATCCATGGCCGCCGCCGAAACCACCAAAGCCGTGGCCACCGCCGAAACCGCCGAACCCGTGGCCGCCGAATCCGTGCCCGCCGCCGAAAGGTCCACGGACGAACGGTCCGCCGGGCCTGCCACCGCCGAATGGCCCGCGGATTCCCGGCCGGCCGAAGGGCCCGCGACCACCCCCCACCCTGGGTGCGGGCGGTCGGGCCATGGGCCCGTGGCCACCTCCCAGCCGGGGTGCGGGCGGCCGGACGACGGGCACGTGGGGCGCGGGCACGAAGACTGGCGGCGGAACCACCGGAACCGGGACGGGCACCGGAGGGGCCGCGGGAGCGGGGACTTTGGCGGGCGCGTTCATGGGATGGGGCGCAGCCACCGGCCTGGGCAACTGGACTTTTGGCTTCGCCTGAACCGGTGGCGCGGGTTTGGGTTGCGTTGGCGCGATAACGTTTTCGTTGGGGCTGGGGCGTAAGGCGACGGTCGGGCGAATGCCTATCGCCAACGCAATTTCCAGCGCCACCACGGCGGTGATGAAGATCACCGCAAGCGTGCTGCCTACCAACAGAAACGACCTGCGCCGCTGCCCCCGCTCATCCAGCCCGATGAGAGTCTGGGCGTCGGCCTCCTCATCCGGCACGGCGCTGTAGGCGACGTTTTCCTTGGCGTTGTCGGCATGGGAATCCGACTCGGGAACGGGCTGGTATCCGGGTAGTAATCCGGGAAACTGCCCAGCGAGTGCGGACGGGTCAACCTCTCCCGTGCCGGGATCCAGCGCGTACGCCAGTGCGGCGGTGGACGAGGCGAACAACGGCGCATTCGCCGACGCCAGCGCCGCACCCCGCGCCAAAGCCGTTTCCGGCTCGTCGGGGACGGAGAGTTGGAGCGACGTCGCGGCCTCCAACGCCGGCCTGATCAGCGGAATATCGACGCCGGAACCGACGACGACCAGCCCTTCCGGGCGTGCTTCGAGCGCGGCGGCGCCGGAGACCATATCGACGAGCTCGGCCACCGCCTCGTCTTCGTCCTCAGCGAGGAGCCTCCGGCGTACCTCGGAGATCGAGCCGTCATTAGTGTTGACCACTGCCAACGTGGCGGTGTACGGCTCGACGAACAGCAGCGCGGTACGCGCATAGTTCGTGGCATCGCCGACAGCCTGCGTCAGCGCGGCCGCGGCCATAAAGGCCGAGACGAGCATGACGTTCTCCAGCTTGTGAGCTTTCAGGGCGTCGCGCAGCATCGCGGCCTCGACGTGGTCGGTCCACGTCACTCCGGTCGACAGCAGCTGGTAGCCACCCTCGGCGGCGCCTTCCCGGGTGCCCAAGACCGCTGAAATGACCCGCGCGGGTGCGGTGGATGGCGACGCGTCGACGTCGACCTCAAAGTTGTCCTGGTCGACGGTGACCCCGTCGGCGCATTCCCCCTCGACCAACACCATGCGGACGTTCGTCGGCGTCATCGAGACGCCGAGCACGATGCCCACCACGGCCTAAACTCCCCCTGTGCAGTTTGCTGCGCCGACCGCAATTGCGTCGACGACACGGCATTCCAGCATTCACCACGGATTTCTTTGCCACAGCAGTGCACGAGCCGTAATCCGGGTTAATTGCTGGGCTTATGCAGTTTTGGTGAACGGAGCCGCGCATTCGGTCCGCGCCGCGATCTCGACTTTACCCGCGTCGCACGGGCGCAGGAGGAGCCTGTGGCTGTGGGTTAACCGTGTATTCGTGCCGGCCAATGACGGGTAGGGACGGGTTGCTACCTGTGCCCGCCGCCGCTGTGCCCGCCACCGAAGCCACCGCCGCCGCCCCCGAAGCCGCCGCCGCCGCTGTGGCCGCCACCGAACCCACCGAGACCACCGCCGCCGCTGTGGCCGCCACCGAATCCACCGAGACCACCGCCGCCGCTGTGGCCGCCACCGAATCCACCGAGACCACCGCCGCCGCCGAGGCCACCACTGGGTCCACCGATGCCGCCACTAGGTCCGCCGCCGTGGCCGCCGAAGCCGCCGCTGGGTCCGCCGCCGTGGCCGCCAAGGCTGCCACCGGGTCCGCCGCCGTGGCCGCCGAAGCCACCACTGGGTCCACCGATGCCGCCACTAGGTCCGCCGCCGTGGCCGCCGAAGCCGCCGCTGGGTCCGCCGCCGTGGCCGCCAAGGCTGCCACCGGGTCCGCCGCCGTGGCCGCCGATGCCGCCACTGGGTCCACCGAGGCCACCACCGGGTCCACCGAGGCCGCCACTGGGTCCGCCGGGTCCGCCGCCGTGGCCGCCGCCAAACAGCCCCCCGCCGCCGACCGACCCAGGCCCGCCGGGCTCACCACTGCTGGCACCACCCGCGCCCGCACCGGGCGCGGGGACATGCCCACCACCGGGACCACTCCCGCCCGCACCGGGCGCCGGGACATGCCCACCACCGGAACCACCCGAACCACCCGCGCCCGCACCGGGGGCCGGAACGTGCTTGCCGGGGCCGCCGGGCCCGGTCGGCTTGGGCGGCGTGCCTTCGCCGGGGGGCGTTTGGTGCGGCGGCGAGTGCGGAATGGTGCCGCCGGCCTGCGGCGGCGACTGCGGCTGGGGAACGTGCACCGGCGGTTGGCGCAGCACGGGCGGGGGTGCGACGTGCGGCGGGGCCTGGACAACCGGTGGCGTCAGTATCGGATTGGGCAGAGGCAAGTGCACCGCCGGCGGCGCGACCGGCACCGGCCGAGGGACCACGATGGGAATGGGTACCACCGGATCAATCACCGGTGCCGCCGGAACGGGGGGCGCCGCGGGGACCGGAGCCGCCGGTGGCGGCGCGGCGACTGGCGGAGCCAACGGCCGAGGGGCCGCCGCGGGCGCCGCCAGGCCGATTTTCGGCTTCGGAGCGGACGGCTCGACCGGCGCGGGCGCCGGCGGCTGCTGGGTTGGGACGATGAGGTGCTGACCCGGGGTCGGCTGCAACGCAACGGTGCCAGTGGTGCGAATGCCGATCGCCAGCGCAATCTCCCACGCCAACAGCGCGCTGATGCCGACCACCGCCAACCCGCTGCCGATCAGCAGGGCGGGCCTGCGCCGTGATTCGCTCTGCTCGGTGCCGAAAAGCCGCTCAATGACGACCGTCGGCGCGTTGGCATCCTCATCGGGCACCGCGCTGTAGGCGACGTCGTCGTCACCGAGCTCGTCCCCGGCGGGAACGCGAAGGTAGTCGGGCAGGCCGTACCCGTCGACCGCCCCGGTGCCCGGGTCTTGCGCGTAGGCGAGCGCGGCCGTCGACGAGGCGAACAACGGTGCGTTCGCCGAGGCGAGCGCCGCCCCGCGGGCCAGCGCCGTCTCCGGCTCCTCGGGCACGCTCACCCCAACCGAGGTCGCCGACTCCAGCGCCGGCTTCAGCAGGGCAACGTCGACGCCCGACCCGACCAGAAACAGGCCGTCCGGCTCCGACTCGAACTGCTCCAGCCCGGCGACCATCCCGGCGAGCTGGGCGGTGGCCTCGTCGTAGGACTCGGCACGCAGCTGTTGCTTGTAGACATCGGTGATGGAACCGTCGGCGGTCTCGACGATCGCCAACGTCGCGGTGTCGGGCTCCACGTACAGGACGGCGGTGCGCTCGTAACCCATTGCCCCGCCGACGTCTTGGGCCAGCGCTGTCGCGGCCAGGAAGGCCGACACCAGCATGACGTTGTCCATCCGGTGGGCGGCCAGCGCGTCCCGCAGCGCCGCCGCTTCGAGTTGATCGGTCCAGGTCACCCCGATGGACGACAGTTCAAGGCCGGCATCGGCCGCGCCCTCGCGGGTGCCCAGGATCGCGGCGATCACTTGATCGGTTGCGCTCGCAGCTGCCGCGTCGCCGGCGGCGGTGACGTCAAAGACATCCTCTTCGACGGTGACGCCGTCGGCGTTTTCACCTTCCAGCACCACCATCTGGATCGACTCCGGTGCCATCGACACCCCGAGCACGATATGCAATATCCACGCCTCCCAAGGTTTTGGCGGTCAGCCACGGGTCTGGGCGGAGCGGAAGCCACGTGGACCGCTCCTTTACATACTCGCCGGGGAAGCTGTGCGGTCGCCCTGCCGAACCTAGGTAGTTCGTATGAAGTTCTGGTAGGAGCGTGATGGGGTCGGCCCCCGCTGACCCTGGTACTTCGAACCTACTCGCGAACTGCCGTAAGGGTGTTCGGCCGGGCTGGTCAACCGCAGGATGCACAGCTGACCGATTTTCATGCCCGGCCACAGGGTGATCGGCAGGTTGGCGACGTTGGACAGCTCGAGGGTGATGTGGCCGCTGAAGCCGGGATCGATGAAGCCGGCCGTCGAGTGCGTCAACAGGCCGAGCCGGCCCAGGGACGATTTGCCTTCCAAACGTCCCGCGAGGTTGTCGGGCAGGCTGAACAGCTCCAGCGTCGAGCCGAGCACGAACTCGCCCGGATGCAGTACGAAGGGCTCCCCGTTGACGGGCTCGACCAGGCTGGTCAGCTCGTCCTGCTGCTGCGCGGGGTCGATATGGGTGTAGCGGGTGTTGTTGAACACCCGGAACATGCAGTCGAGGCGGACATCGATGCTGGACGGCTGCACCAGGGTGTCGTCGAACGGGTCGATACCCACCCGGCCGGCGGCGATTTCGGCCCTGAGGTCATGATCGGAGAGCAGCATCCGCAGAGCCTATCTGCTAGCACCACGTCGGTCGGCCAGCGTTCGGCTACCCAAAGGCTGGCGACGTTAAATCTGCAATCGGGACGGGACCGCCTCGCTGATATCACGAGACTGCCGGATGGCGGCTTCGATACCGGCCGTCACCCCGGCGACTGCCGTCTCCACTGACATGCTCGGAACGCCGAGGTTGCGGTCCAGAGCGGCAACGCTGGGCAGGCACGGCAGATGAATCCAGCCGGCGCGGACGGGCAGGTTCTTTCGCGCGAGGTGGTGCAGCACGCCATACATGAGGTGATTGCATACGAACGTGCCCGCGACGTCCGAGACGTCAGCCGGAACCCCGGCTTTGCGCATGGCCAGGACCATCGCGTGGACCGGCACGGTTGCGTAATAGGCGACCGGGCCGTCCGGGTCCGTCGGCTCGCCGACCAAGACCGTGCCGTTGCCATCAGCCAGGCCGTAGCGCCCGCAATCGTTGATGTTCTGCGCAAGCCGCTCAACGGTGAGCATGCTGCGTCCCGGGTACTCGCCCAGCATGATCACCAACTCCGGACCGATGTCCGCGATGGCCTGCTGAGCTGCCTCGATCGACCCGAAGTATGTGTTGGGCACGATCCGGGAGACCACCGTCGCACCTGCGATGGAGCTACCATCCAGCGCTTCAGCGGTGAGCTGGGCCGGATTTGTCGGCGTCACGCCATATGGTCCGAATCCGGTGAGCAGTACTTCGGGCACGATGCTGTTTCCTCCTTCCCGGCCGAGGTGCTGACCTCGGCCGGGAACCGCGACCCCACACAACGCCGCAGAATTGCTAACTCAACGAAGATAGAGCTCCCGACCGGTGGGATAGCCACCGCCGGTCGTGGTGACGTGGACGTGGTCGTAGTGGCCGAGCCTGCTGCGTTGCGCACCGGTGGGCGTGTAGTAGACGCCGCGCCAGATCGCGTCCTGCATGCCGAACCGGGCGGCGTTCTTCCGCACGAACGCGACGATCGCGTTGCCCAGCGCTATGCCCTCGGCACTACCGGGATCGGGAATCATCACGTCGATCGCCAAACCGTTGGGATGCCAGGGCAGCGGATCCGCGCGCACGCCACCGATCTCGTGGATCTCGGGGAAGGCCGCGCTGATGGCGCGGGCCACCAGGATGGTCCTGACCTGCAAACCGTGCTCGGGCGCCACACCCACCGGCAGAAATCGCGGTTGCCTGTGCAATCGCGACGCCGCAGCGAACTCGGGCGCGACGGCGCTCACGGTTTCCGCGCCGGCGGGCACGTCCGACGCCCAGGGAGCCGAGGTCGCGGCCACGACCTCGAAGCAGCACGCGGGGACGTCGTCGACGACCGGCTCGGCCGCCTGCCGGGCGGCGACCGGATGCACATCGGCGCCCGCCGCGAACAACACGGCGGCGACGGGGGCGACCAGCGCGGCCAGGGTTACCGGCGACTTTCGCCGAACCCTGGGTAATTCATGCCTGCCCACCGAACGCACGATACGAGATAACGAAATATAACGAAAGGGTAAACATCGAATTGTCGGGATCCGAAGCGAGTAATTCAGTGGGCAGGCTCACACCAACGGCGCCGCTTTCAGCGCAGGAATATGGAATGTTTGCGGCGAAATCCAAGGGGTTGAGATCAGCACAGTAACGACGGTCATCGCATTAGTCGCTTTCCCCGTTCTCGCCGGCATCATCGGCGCCACGGTCGCGGTCATACGGTCGCCGTCAGCGGCGCTGGTCGCCGGCGTACAACATTTCGCCGCGGGCGTCGTGATGGCCGCCGTCGCCGGCGAGGTGCTGCCCGATCTGCGCGCCCGGGGACCGCTGTGGGCGATCATCGTGGGCTTCAGCGCCGGTGTCGCGTTGCTGGTGCTGTTGCGGCAATTCGAGGACGACGAGCCCGACGGCGAGAGCGCCCTGCCGGTCGGCTTCCTGGGCGCGGTCGCGGTCGACCTGTTCATCGACGGGTTGCTGGTCGCCACGGGCGCCAGGGTGTCGAGTCGCACCGCGGTCATCATCGCGATCGCCTTGACGCTCGAGGTGCTGTTCTTGGGCCTGGCGGTGGCGCTGCGCTTGGCGGGCTCCGGGGTGCCCAAGGCCCGGGCGGCGGTGCTCACTGGCGGCCTGAGCCTGGTGACCGCGGTGGGGGCCGTGGTGGGCGCGCTGGTGCTGGGCGGGGCCGGAAATACCGTGCTGTCCCTCGTGCTCGCCTTCGCGGCGGCGGCGCTGCTGTGGCTGGTCGTCGAGGAGCTCCTTGTCGAGGCCCACGAGACGCCCGAACGGCCGTGGATGGCGATGATGTTCTTCGCCGGGTTTCTGGCGTTGTACTGCCTGGCGATGGTGGAATGACTTGGGCCTTACCAGCACCCGGATGCTAGCCTTCGTGGGCGACACCGCCGATGTAGTTCAATGGCAGAACATCAGCTTCCCAAGCTGAATACGCGGGTTCGATTCCCGTCATCGGCTCCACGTCCAGCAGGGCAAAGCCAGGCGACCTTCGGTTCGGCCTGCTGCCCGGCACCCCGGTTGCCGACGTGGCGGCGCTTGTATGGACACACCGCGACATTCGCCACGTTGCTCGACTAAGAACCCGGCCGCAGTTCGTGGGCGTCTTGCGATTGGGGTCGGCAAGGCCGAATCCGGTCTTGCCGAGGACGGTCAATGCGAGCCGTGGCAACAGGCCGTGCCTTCGAACGATCGTCGCCGGAACCGTAGAGACGGCGAGTCCATGTTCGCTACCCTTGATCCCAATTTATTAATCGCCTGGGAAGTTGAGGCCAGGTAATGGCTGAAGGACCCAAGGCTCGCGCCCCGGCGCCGGGACCGAGCGACATCGTGGCGGAGTTGGCCGCTGCCGGATTCGAGAATGCGCGCCAGATCGCTCGAGGCGCCGCCGGGGTGGTCTATTGCTGTCGCGAGACTGCGCTGGGGCGAAACGTAGCAATCAAGGTGCTGCCGACATTTATCGATGATGAGAGCCGGGAACGTTTTCTGCGTGAGGGCTACGCGATGGGCGCGCTCTCGGGCCATCCGAACATCGTCAATATCCAGCGAGTCGGCGTAACTGTAAGTCGCCGGCCATACATTGTGATGTCGTATTGCGCCGCGGGTTCCCTGGCCCTACGGGTGCAGCGAGAGGGGCCAATCCCCTGGCCCGAAGCCTTGCGGATCGGTGTGAAGTTGTGCGGGGCGCTGGAAACCGCGCACCTAACCGGCACTTTGCACCGCGATATCAAGCCCGCGAACGTGCTCGTCAACGATTACGGCGAACCGCAACTGACTGATTTCGGGACCGCCCACATCGCAGGGGGCTATGAAACGGCGGCCGGGTTCTTCTCGGGCACAGTCGACTACCTCGCGCCCGAGGTGATTACCGGTGATCCGGCGACGATCGGCGCCGACGTTTACTCTCTCGGCGCCACGATCTATGCGCTCCTTGCCGGCAACGCTGCATACGAGCGCCGGAGTGGCGAAGACCTCCTTGCGCACTATACGCGGATCAGTAGCACGCGCGTCCCGGACTTGCGTCCTGACGGAGTACCGGACGCGGTGTGTTCGGCGATCGAGAAAGCGATGGCGTTCGACCCGGCTGAACGGCCGGCGTCGGCGGCGGAATTCGGCCGCGAGTTGCAGGCCGAACAGCGCCGCAACGGCTTGAAACCGGATTCGATGGCGATTACCGCCGTCGGTGCTGGTTCAGGGCGCACGGTGGGCACCTCAGCGGGTGTTTTTGAAGGGCGTCCCGTCGCGCCGGGCGGGAAAACGCAGACGCCGGTTTCGAGACCGCGCATTGCTGTACCGAACCCACGGATTGCAGACCCGGAAAGCGCCACCTCTCTGATCAATCCGCCGAACGATCGCAGGAAAGCGACGTCACCGCTTCCACCATCACGGCCTGCTGGTCGACAGCAGTTTGCGCGAGCGCCTACCATCTTCCGTGGCCCATACAGCGTGGAAACGCGCGCACAGACTCCGACTACGCCAGACACGTCTGAGCCGACTCAAGCGATTGCAGATCAGACAAGCGCCACCGACGCAATCGCGCCGCCGAGTTCTCCGGAGCCACGTCCGGTCACGCCCCGCGGGTTAGCGGCCGGGGCGGTGGCGTGGTTCACGCCGTCGAAGAAGCGGAACCGCATGAGGGCGCCGCTGATCGCCACGGCGGCCGTCGTGGCTGTGCTGTTGCTGGCCAGTGGTGTCTACGTCCTGCTTTCGCACGGCAACCATCACAAGGTCGCCGCGAGTCAACCGAGCGCCCAGACACCAGTTAAGTGGCAGCCGATTACGAATGCACGGATTGCGCGCGACGCGGTGGCAACCACGCAGGCCGACGGCACGATCTGGATCTTCGGCGGGATTGGAAGCGACGGCGCTGTCATCGCAAACCACGAGGGCTATGACCCCGTCATCGACACCTGGAAAAGCGGCGACGATCTTCCGGTTCCGGTTCAGCACGCGATGGCCGTGACGTGGCAGGGAAACCCGGTTGTGCTCGGTGGCTGGCGCACCGCGGGCGCGCAAAAGGTTGCAAGCGACCAGGTTTGGCGGGTAGTCAACAGTCACTGGGTGGAGCTGCCTCATATGTTGCAGCCACGGGCGGCAGCGTCGGCGGCAGTGGTGGGAGACCGCCTCGTTGTAACCGGCGGTGTTGACGCGAACGGTGGGCTGCTGAACACGACCGAGATCTTCGACGGCAATTCCTGGACGCTCGGCCCGCCTATACCGACTCCGCGGCAGATGCTGGCCGCGGTCTCGGACGGAAAGCTGGTGTACACAGTGGGCGGAACGAACGGGAACTCCGACCTAGCGACGGTCGAGGCGTATGACCCGGCCGCGAAAACCTGGACCCGATTGCCCGACCTTTCGCAACCGCGCAGTGACCTCGGCGTGGCAATCGCCGATCGACGTCTGGTCGCTGCCGGGGGGCTCTCAGCGGGACAAGTCCTCAAGAGCGTGGCAGTGCTCGATCTGATGACCAAAACGTGGGCCGGCTTGCCGGACATGGAGACAACACGGCATGGTATGGCGGTCAACGCCGTGGGGAAATCCGTGTACGCGATCGGTGGGTCGGCTGATGTTGGCGATGGCCAGGTGATCTCGTCGGCAGAAGCGCTGCGGCTACCAGCGCGCCGAATCCAGCCGACCGCGCAGTGGCGTTCCCTACCGGACGCACCGACTGCCAGGTTGATGATGGCGTGGGCTGTGCTCAACGACAAAGTCTGGATCATGGGCGGTTTGCGTGAGGGAGTTGCTCTGCAGACGGTCGAGAGCTATGACCCGCGCACCGGCGCCTGGCAAGCGCAACCTTCATTACCCATCCCACTT
This sequence comes from uncultured Actinomycetota bacterium, assembly GCA_963800315.1. Classification (GTDB taxonomy): domain Bacteria; phylum Actinomycetota; class Actinomycetes; order Mycobacteriales; family Mycobacteriaceae; genus Mycobacterium. The sequence continues at coordinate 86,892 of CAWDAS010000009.1, read as the reverse complement.
CACCACGCTGCAGCGGCAACCTATCGCGGCGAGGTGGTGGTGCTCGGGGGTGCCAGCGGCGACCTCACGCAGGCGTCCAACAAGGTGTTCGCGTTGCGTGGAGGCAATTGGGTTGAGTTACCCAACCTCACGCACGCTCGGGCGGCAGCGGCAGCAGCGGTGGTTGGTGACAAACTCGTGGTCGCCGGCGGGCAGAACGCCAAGCAGCTCGTCCCGCAGACCGAGGTCTTCGACGGCAGCTCGTGGCACGATGCAGCCAACATGCCTACCCCGCGCGAACACCTCGCCGCGGTGTCGGATGGCACCTACGTGTACACAATCGGCGGAAGGTTCCTTTCGGCCGACAAGAACTCCGCGGCGTTTGAACGGTTCGATCCGCAATCGGAGACGTGGACCAAGTTGGTGGGCATGCCGACCCCGCGTGGAAGCTACGGCGCGACGTTCATCGATGGCCGAATCGTGGCGGTCGGTGGTGAGGAACCGACGCGGGTGTTGGGAGTGGCCGAGATGTACGACATCGCCGACGGGAAGTGGAGCACACTGCCCCCTATGCCGACCCCGCGCCACGCTGAGGTGGTCGCAACGGTTGGCAACACCGTGTACTGCATTGGTGGCGCAAACCGGCCCACCCACGAAGGCCCTGTTGCGACGGTCGAGGCCTTGGATTTCGTTTAGCGGCGGTGGAGATAGGTCAATGGTGCTTGAGCCGGCTGCGCCACCCCACGAAGCCGGCGTAGACGACCGTCAACGCCCCCAGCATGCCTACATCGAATAGCCATGTGCCTGCCGTGTGTTTGAAGTGGCTGTCTTTCGGGGCGAGGGGGCCGGGCTCTATCGTCCACAAATCGACTGTGGAGGCCTGCGCCGCGTACCCCCAACGCGAGGGCACCGCCCACGACAGCTGGTCGAGACCGATCCGGTCGGTGACCGGGACCATCCCACCGCAGAGCACCAACTGCAACATCAGAGACACCACCAGTAGCGGCATGATCTGCTCATTGGAGCGCGCCAGGGAGGACAGGACCAGGCCGACCATCGCCGCGGCCACGCACATGGCGGCGGTAGCGACGTACAGCTCGAGTGTGGCACTGCCGAGGAGCAGGGCCGGCCGGGTTGGCGCCCCTTTACCCAGAATGGTGATGGTGGTCGCGATCGCCGACTGAATGACCGCGAACACGAAGAACACGGCCATCTTCGCGAGCAGGTAGGCCTTGGTTGACAGGCCGACCGCCTGTTCTCGACAGAAGATGGGGCGCTCACCGATGAGGTCGCGGATCGTCAGCGCGGTACCCATGAAGACGGCAGCCATGGTCAGCAACATCAATACTGATCCGGGTTCGTCGGACCCCTCACCGCTCGGGTCGGCGACGTGGAATCCCGTCGAGCCAGGAACGGTGAGCGACAGCGCGCCCATGACAAACGGCAGCAGCGCCAGGAATATGAAGTAGGCTCGGTCGGCGACGATCAGCCGAATCTGGCGGCGGGCGATCGTCGAGAACTGACGCCAGACGCTGGAGCGCGCTGGGGCACCCAGATCGGCTGGCTTCTCCGCCTCGGCTAGGGGCGGCGGTGGTTTGGCTTGGGCCAGAAAGCGACGGTTGGCTTCGTCGGGGTCCGCACCCACCTTCGTGAAGATCTGGGCCCAGTTGGTGGTTCCCATAGTCGACTCAATCTCGCCGGGCGGGCCGCAATACGCCGTCTTGCCCCCGGGCGCCATCAGCAGCACCTGGTCGCAGAGATCGAGGTAGCTCAGCGAGTGCGTCACCACCAGCACTACGCGACCGGCGTCGGCCAGCTGCCGCAGCATCGTCATGACCTGCAGGTCCAGTGCCGGATCCAGACCCGATGTCGGCTCGTCGAGGATCAGCAGCGACGGCCCGGTGAGCAGCTCCAGCGCCACCGAGGCGCGTTTGCGCTGCCCGCCGGACAGCTTGTCCACCCGAGTGTCGGCGTGCTTGGTCAACCCGAGTTCCTCGATAACCTGCGCGACGACCTGCGCGCGGTCCTCCTTGCTGGTGTCGGGTGGCAGCCGCAACTCGGCCGCATAGTTCAGCGCCTGGCTCACCGTCAGCTGGCGGTGCACGACGTCGTCTTGGGGCACCATCCCGATCCGGCTACGCAACGACGCGAATTGGGCGTGGATGTCGTGCCCCTCGAAGGTGATCGAGCCGGAGCTGGGACAGGTGGCTCCGGCGATCAGCCGGGACAACGTGCTTTTTCCCGCTCCGGACCCGCCGATGAGAGCGGTCAGCGTGCCGGGTCTGGCGGTCAATGAGACTTTCTGGATCAGTGGCTTGCTATCGACTTGAAAGTCGACCTCGCGCACCTCTAGCCCGCCGGTGTGCGTATCCGCTTCGGCGCGGCGGAGCAAGATTTCACCGTCGAAAACCAGGTCGACGTTGCCAATCGTGACCACGTCGCCCTCGGTCAGCGGTGCGGACAATATTCGGGTGCCGTTGACGAAAGTCCCGTTGATGCTCTGCGCATCGTGGATCTCCATGCCGGCCGGGCTTGGAGTCAAGTAGGCGTGATGGCGCGACGCCAAGACGTCCGAGATGACGATGTCGCTGTCGAGGGCGCGACCGATGACGGCGGCGCTGGCGGGTGGCGCCCCGAGCTTCGATCGAGACCGCTGCACGGCACGCCGCAGTTTGGCGCTATCGAACTCGGAGGCTTCGAGGGCCTTTGCTCCTATCTCGGTGAGCGGTTGCCCGGGCGCCGACTGCGCTGCGCTGACCGGCTGCGGTACCGGTTTGGGAGCGCGGGTCGGCACCGATTGGCTCGGATAGCTCATGGCGCGGCGCGGGCCGCCGGCCGGATACGACGTCTGCGGCGGCTTGCCGGCCGGGGTGTAACGGAGCGGCGCGGGTTGCGGTCGCCCGATGCCGGGCCGAGAGATGCCGGCCTGCTGTGCGGGCTCCGGACGAGATGGCCTCGAGGAACCGGGCGGCGCGATGACCGGGACCGCCTGCACCGTTGGCGGTAGCTGGCCGACCGTCCCTTCGTGACGTCCGATCTCGAAGGTCAAACGCGGCCCGTCAGGCCTTCCGACGTTGATGCTCTGGCCACCGCGGATGTCGACCACCCGCACCCGGCGACCGTTGACGAACATCCCCGTCGGCGACCCGTTGTCGATCGCTACCCATTTTCCCCGATCGAAACGCAGCAGCAGGTGCGCGCGGACGATCAGCGGATGGGCAACGCGCATGTCGGCACGAAGGTCACTTCCAACGACGACATCCTGGCCTGCTGCGAAACTGCGCTGTGACCAGTCAGATCGAACCGTCAGCACGGGCGGTATAGGTCTAGTCATCCCATAAGTATTCGACGCGTCCTAAACAAGGGCTGGCGATTCGCCATATCTGCGAATGGCCATGTCCTCGCCGGTCAGGTAGGGGTCCCGTCAGCGTCTGAGCCGGACACCGGCTACGTCATGACCGCCACCATCAGGCGCGGCAGGATCTGGTCATTGGAGCGGACCGGCGCCGACAGAACCAAGCCGAGAATCGCCGGGTGAGAGTCATCAAGAGAGCGCCAGCGGACATGATCATCGAGGACCACAAAGGTGCCTGGAAACAAGTCAAAGTGAGCGTAATTGACCGGTGGCGTCGTCCACGATGACAAGCCCTACGTCAAAGATGACGTGGCTAGTCGTGCCTGAAAACGTCGCGCAGGAGTGGGAACGCAACGGGTACATCGAACGCGTTACCGCCAATCCGGCGCGTAGGAACTGAGGGATTGCCTTGCTACCCTCCTTCCAATGCAGGGTAAGACAGCTGTGATCGCCGGAGCGGCGATAGTTCTCGCGGGTTGCGGTGGCGGGTCAACCCAGACAGCAGTAACCCAGACAGCAGTGACGGTGACGTCCACGCTGGAAGTCACTAAAACAGTCACGGTGACCTTGCCACCGCCACCATCCACCCCCAAAACGATCATGGAAACCGATGGCACGTATCGAGTGGGCACCGACATCGCGCCGGGCACATACCGCTCGGGCGGCACTAGCCCTGAAGGCGAATCCGATTGCTATTGGGCGAGGCTGAGGAGTCTCAAACCAACCGACATCATCAATAGCGACATCGGCACTGGTCCTCAGGTAGTGACGATCCAGCCGAGTGATAGGGCGTTCGTGACGCATAGCTGCCAGACCTGGCAGAAGGACTGACCGACAAGCTGCGACCGTCAGGTGGGGGTCTGCAAATCCCGCAAAACGACCATCCGGACGAGCAAGACGCTGCGGCAATTTTCGCGGAGCACGACGAAGTAACACTGTCACAATGTTTTCGGCGCACGCTCAGTTCACGAACTCGGGCGGACCCCCCAGGCTTTCAATCCCAGGTTGACGCGGATCTGGCGGCGTTAGGTTAAATCCTTCCAGCAAAGGAGAGGGGCTTATGCATGTCTTGACGGTGAACGAGCACCTCCTGGAGACCGCGAAAGCGCGTGCTATCGCGGAGCGAAAGATGGTGGTGAGCGCAGAGCAACTGTTTGCCACGCTCGAGGACGGCCCGTAGTGGACCAACGCACACTTTGATGCTCGCAGGCGGTATCAACCTCGATGGGGTGTTTTGGGCATGGGAACCCAGTCGTCGCATGGGTTTCTCGGTCACCGCTGCGAGCATCGGCAGGGTGAGCGCGTTGACCGAGGTCTACGAGATCGCGCCCCTGTCGTCTGAGCGCTGCAAGCTGCGTTGGGTGGTCGCGGCGTCGTTTCCGGGTTGGCTCGACAAAATCGAGCCGGGCATAGGGCGCATCTTTCAGATCAATCAGAGGCGACTGCTAAAGAAGCTTGAGCGTGCGGCCCGGGAGCACCCCGCGCCCGTGTGAACGGAGCGTCTCACCCAGCAGAACGCCCCAATGCACTTCGCCCCCGGGTAGGGGTGGTCAAAGGGTACGGAATCCTAAGCCCTTCAAACTTCCGCTTGCGTTGACACTCAAGGACTTTCAAGGATCAACGATGGGAGCACGACACGGCACGCGGCGACGCGATAACGAAGGCTGTCACTGCGACGATTGCCCGGCCGCTAATACCGCTTACCAGCAGAGATACCGTCAGCGGTCCACTGCGGTCGTACCATTGTCGGCGCCTGTAACACCTCTCCTCGTCCCCAGTCACCGCTAAGAGACGCCACGTACCCGGAACGCCCTCAGCGCGCGCTCGGCTCGGTCGCCGAAATGAAGGCCCCATCCGACGACGAGATCTTTGATAGTGCTTGATACCAGGACGTGAGCCGGGCCCGCGGCGGCCCGTATGCGAGAGGCGCAAGGGTGATGTTTAAGACCACCTAAGGCCTCATTCAATAGTCGCAGTTCTCTCCCGATCTACTCGAACCCCACATAGACTGCCCGTCGGAGAACATGATGCGAGCACAACAGCTCGTCCCGTACTACAAATTCTGACGACCACTTATGACCACCACCCCTGAGCGGCCGGCCGGATCGCGGCTTCGGCGCACGGCGCGGCAGTCCGGCCGCCGGGCCCTTTCGCGGCTGTTCGGACTGGGCTCGCCGATCACCGACTACACCGTCGAAAAGGGCATACGGGTGCCGATGCGCGACGGCGTCGACCTCTTCGCCGATCATTACGCGCCGACCGACGACGCGAGTGTCCTCGGCACGCTGCTGGCCCGCAGCCCGTACGGCAGGGGGTTTCCGTTCTCGACGCTGTACGGCCGGCTGTACGCCGCCCGTGGCTACCACGTGGTGCTGCAAAGCGTGCGCGGCACCCCCGGCTCGGGTGGCGAGTTCCACCCATTCGTCGACGAAGCGTCCGACGGTGCCGACACCGTCGAGTGGCTACGCCGCCAGCCGTGGTTCACCGGGCGGTTCGCGACGATCGGCCAGTCGTACCTCGGAGTCACCCAGTGGGCGCTGCTGACCGACCCTCCGCCGGAACTGGCCGCAGCCGTCGTCACCGCGGCGCCGCACGACGTGCGCGCCTCGATGTGGAGCACAGGCGCGTTCACGCTGGACGACGTCCTCGGCTGGTCTGATGTGGTGTCTCACCAGGACCACGGTAGCCGGCTACGCGGGATGATCTGGGCCGCCGGCGCGCGCCGCCGGCTTGCGCGGGCGATGTCTGGTCTGCCGCTCGGTGAGTCGTCTCGCGCGTTGCTCGACGGTTCCGCGGCTTGGTTCGAGTCGTGGATCGAGCACCGCGAGCCCGACACCCCGTTCTGGGAGCCGTACCACTTCGGCGCGGCCCTCACCCGGGTGACGGCGCCGGTGCTGTTGATCGGCGGCTGGCAGGACAGCTTCCTGAGCCAGACACTCGAGCAATATCAGACGCTGCGCAACCGCGGTGTCGACGTCGCCTTGACCGTAGGCCCGTGGACACATGCCCAGTTGACGACGACCGGCGCGAGGCGGGTGGCTCACGAATCACTGGAATGGCTCGACCGGCACCTGGCCGGTGATCAGCCCGGACCGGCCCGCAATCCGGTACGTGTGTACATCAACGGCGACGACTGGATAGAGCTGCCCAGTTGGCCGCCAGCGTCGTCTTCGCGACTGCTTTACCTGGCGGCGGGCGCGGCGCTGGTGGATCGGCCGGGTGGTAGCGGCGGCTCGTCGAGCTTCACCTACGACCCCGCCGATCCGACTCCTGTCCTCGGCGGGCCGCTGGGGCTCGCACCCCAGGCCGGATATCGCGAGGACAGCGCGCTGGCTCGACGCGCCGATGTACTGAGCTTCACGTCAGAGCCGTTGCCGTCGGATCTCTACGTTGTCGGCCACCCTACGCTCGAGCTGTCGCACGCCGCCAACATCGCGCACGTCGACCTCGCCGTGCGGATAAGCGAGCTCGACTCGCAGGGACGTTCGCGCAACGTCAGCGACGGATATCGGCGCCTGATCGCGACGGTAGAACCGGCTGCCGTTCAGATCGACTTCCAGGCGGTGGCGCACCGCTTCCGGGCGGGGTCGAGAATTCGCCTGCTCGTCGCCGGCGGCGCCCATCCGCGATTCGACCGCAATCTCGGCACCGGCGAGCCGCTGACTACGGCGCAACGACTGGTCGCGGCGACCCACACCGTGCACCATGGCGCGGACGGATCCTCGCGACTGATCCTGCCGGCCACTCCCGCTCGGCCATCAGCCGACCGCCCTGCGAACCGAGTCGCCGACTCCACCGTCACCGGCTCCAGCGAAACCGGAGCTTAGAGGCATGTCTAGTTGACTCAACCGACTGCCCGAAGGCACTGTTCACCGTCGTTTGACCGCGTGTCGGCGAGCCATCCACATCGAAAACGTTTGCTCGAACAGAACCGGGCCGACTGCGCCGGAGAGCTTCCCAAGCTGAATACGCGGGTTCGATTCCCGTCATCGGCTCCATGTGAGCAGCACTGAAACCGGTCGAACGGCATAGCGGGTGCACGTACACCACGTATTGCCTGGAAGGGCCTGGAAGCACTCCAACGTACCCGGTCGAGAACTGGCTGCCCTAAGTTGAATCACTGTGGGGTCGTCTGGGCAAGGGAACCGTGTCACTTTCGGCGAAACCGTCTGTGCCGACGGCACGGTCATTCGCCAGCTCGAAGCGGGCGACGGCCCGGCACTGGTTTTGCTGCCCGGCTGGTCGCAGTCTTCGCAGATATTTCTCAGACAGTTGACGACCCTGCCGCAGTCCTGGCGGGTATTGGCCATCGACCATCGCGGCCACGGGGAGTCCTCGGCACCCGAGATCGGCTACCACATCCATCGTCTCGCTGCCGACCTGCGGGACGTCCTGGTGGCCCGCGACCTCAACGGGGTACACCTCCTGGGCCACTCGATGGGCTGCGCCGTGATCTGGTCCTACCTCGAGTTATTTGGCCGTGACCGGCTGGCCTCGCTGGTACTGGTCGACCAGATGCCCTGCGCCCTGAGGAATCCCACATGGACCGACGGCCAGGCCCTCGTAGCAGGAGCGACGATGGAGGCCGCCGGGCTGTTCGCGTTCACCGATTCGCTGCGCGCAGATGGCCCGGACCCACGGGGCAACTTCCTGACCGAAGTCACCTCACCGGGAATTCCGCCTGACCAGTTGGCGCGGCTCATCTCCCAGAGCATGACGTTCAACCGCCAGCACGCCGCCGAGCTCATCTTCGACGTGGCCACCCATGACTGGCGCCCCCTGATGCCACATATCGACGTGCCCACACTCGTCGTCGCCGGCGACTCGGTGAATGTTCCCATTGCTTCGCAAGAATGGATATGTCGGCAGATACCCGGTGCACACTTCGCGCGCGTGACCGGGCGCCACGGAGGCACTCATTTTCCGTTCCTGGAAAACCCCGATACCTTCGACTTCGTTGTTTCGCAGTTCCTCCGGCGCGACGCAACGCCGCGCCACTGACGATCGCGGAAACCACTTCCCAAGCTGAAGACACGGGTTTCGATTCCCGTCATCGGCTCCAAACCCGATCACCGCCGGCGCGGCGCGAAGGTGATCGACACGCCCGTTGCCTGTCACGAATTCGTCACAACTTTCCTCAAACTTGCCATGGCCGAAACGTGACCCAGGCTTGATCGAATTGTCCACGCGCCCTTTCACTTCCACCCTTCATGGCACCCCTACCATCACTATTACAACTGTGTCATTAAAAAGGAATTGGGGTCATGCGGACGCTTGTTCGGTGTGTTCTTGCCGTCGTCGGGGTCGCTGCGAGCGTGGCTGCGGCACCGGCCGGCGTCAGCCTGGCTGCGGCAAACCAGTCGCATGACTTCGCCATCGCGTCGGTGCTGCCCACGCGGGGCGCGGTGGTGGGTGTGGCACACCCCGTGGTGGTGACGTTCGGCGCGCGCATAGCCGACCGGCGCGCGGCCGAGCGCGCCCTCGAAGTCAGGTCGACGCCCGCGATGACGGGCAAGTTCGAATGGCTCGACAACGAAGTTGTGCAGTGGGTTCCCGACCGGTTCTGGCCGGCGCACAGCGCGGTCGCGCTTTCGGTGGGCCCCCTGTCCACGGACTTCAAGACGGGTCCCGCCGTCGTCGGCGTCGCCAGCATCTCCAAGCACACGTTCACCGTGACCATCGACGGTGTCGAATCGGGACCGCCGCCGTCGCTGCCGGCGCCGCACCACCGACCCCACTGGGGCGAAGCCGGGGTGATGCCGGCCTCGCTGGGCAGGCCGGAGTATTCGACGCCCGTCGGCTCCTACACCGTGCTGTCCAAGGATCGCTCGCTGATCATGGATTCGGGCAGCGTCGGCATCCCCGTTACCGATCCCGACGGTTACCGGATTCCGGTCGATTACGCCGTTCGCATCAGCGGCCGTGGCCTTTTCGTGCATTCGGCTCCGTGGGCCGTCAATTCGCTCGGCTATGACAATGTCAGCCACGGCTGCATCAGCCTGAGCCCCTCGGACGCGGAGTGGTACTACAACGCCGTCAACATTGGCGACCCGGTAATCGTGCAGGAATAGCGGCGCGGCCGTTGAGGCCGCCGCAAGCCGGGTTGCCACTTTTCGGCGACACGCATCCACGAAACATGAAGCGGGCCCCGGGTCGGATGTGACCCGGGGCCCGCCACTCGCTGCGGACGAAGCGGTTCGGCCTCAGCCCGCCGGACCGGGCCGAACCGGCTGGCCGGGGACCGGCGCGCCGGCCGGCGGCGGACCGGTCGGGTCGCCCTTGCCGCCGTAGCTACCGGCCATGTCGATGATCGGAGCGCCAGCCGGTATCGGCGCACCGACTGGGCCACCGGCCAGGATCGGCGCGCCCACCGGCAGCGGCGCACCCACCGGAACGGGGGCACCGATCGGCAGGGGAGCACCGATCGGCACGGGCGCACCCACCGGGACGGGGGCACCCACCGGGACGGGGGCACCCACCGGCACGGGGGGCCCGAGCGCAATCAACGGGGCGCCGGCTGGCACCGGCACCAGCGGCCCGGGCGCAACCAGCGGAACACCGGACATGTCGGTGAGCGGGGCGCCGGCCGGGCCGCACGTGCCCGCGGCGGCCGCGCCCGCGGCGGCCGCGCCGCCGGCCGCGCCACCGGCGCCCGCCGCCCCACCGGCGGCCGCCGGTCCACCGGCGACTTCGCCCGCCTGCCCCTCGATGCACGCGCCGCCCGTTTTCAGCGGGGCGGCAGCCACGTCCGGGCTGAAAACTAAGGCGGCCCCGCACAACCCAGCGCCCACAGCAATTACCTTGATGTTGAATCGATCAAAGATCGTCATCAACGTCAACTCCTTTATTCGCGCTCCGATATTTCCGCAATCAGGTGGTGCAGCAGAACCGCATGGGCGTACCGAAGTCGTGTTTTGCCGACCGGGCTCAATTGTCAGCGGTCCATGGGGAACCCACGCCGCGCCGCACCGCGCCGTTTCCAAATGGTGACGTTCCACTTTTCCAAGCTGAGAGGCCGGGTCGGGTTCGCGCCGTCGGTTCCCTCGGCTGCCGGATGGCCCGCCCCTCGGCGCAAGCTTTTCATTACCAAAAGTTCGCCTCACAGCGTGCTTTTGGGGACGCTTTCATGTAAGAGTGCCAATTCTGGACTGCAAACAGGCAAAGGAGAAACGGCTCGTGGCAGCACAAAAGCTCTATCGCCGGGTTATGAGCACGGCGCTGGTCGGTGGCCCGCTGCTGGTCAGCGGGATCGCCTGGGCCACCCCGGCGCGGGCCGACGAGGCGGCCTTCCTCAACGACCTGCACGGCGCCGGGATCCACGCGATCAACGGCGGCGACGACGCGCTGCTGCAGATGGGCGCGGACCTATGCCAACAGCTTTCTTGGGGTGCTTCTCCCCAGCAGCTGGAGAACCTGGCGGTGCAGCGCTCCGACGCCGACCAGGGAACCGGGGGAATCAACGGTCGGCAGGCGGCAGACGTCGTGATCTTCGCCTTGCGCGACCTGTGTCCCAACGCTTAGCCGCGAGCTGAGTTTCACCCACCGGCGACCGTGCCGAGCACCCGATCCGGGCGGCAAGACCCTGGGTAGGCTTGATCAATCGGTCAGCGACGCACACGGCAAGGAGGGCTAGCTGTGGCAGCACAACAGTTCTGTCGCCGGTTGGTGAGCACCGCGCTGGTAGGTGGCCCGCTGCTGGTCAGCGGGATCGGCTGGGCCACCCCCGCGCGGGCCGACGAGGCCGCCTTTCTCAACGACGTGCACGCGGCCGGGATCCACGCGATCAACGGCGGTGACGCGGCGCTGCTGCAGACGGGCTGGAAAATATGCCAGCAGATCGGTTATGGCGCTCCCCTCACGGAGCTGAGAAACCTGGCCTTGCAACGCTCCGACGGCTCCGCGGGCTCCAACGGGCTGAGCGTCCAACAGGCAAACGACCTCGTCGACTACGCCCTGTTCGATCTGTGTCCACGCGCCTAACGGTGCCCCGCTGACCGGTGCGACCGGTCACTCCGATGAAGGTGAGCACACAGAGCCTGAGCGCTCTGCAAATCCCGGTCCCGCGCTACGAACGCAGCCAAATCGGCGTCGGCATCGTGCATTTCGGTGTCGGCGGGTTTCACCGCGCACACCAGGCCATGTACATCGACAGGCTGCTCGACGACGGCCTCGCCCAGGACTGGGGCATCTGCGGCGTCGGCGTGCTGCCGCGTGACCGGCGCATGCGCGACGCGTTGCGCAGCCAGGACTACCTGTATACGTTGATTCTCGAACACCCCGACGGCACCCGGGAGCCGCGCGTCATCGGCTCCATCGTCGACTTTCATTATGCGCCTGAGGATCCCGAAGCGGTGATAGAGCTGCTCGCCAATCCGGCCACCCGGATCGTCTCGCTCACCATCACCGAGGGCGGCTACACCCCGCCGTTGAGTGACGTCTTCGGGCTGGTGGCCGAGGCGCTCGACCGACGACGGGTACGGGGTCTTCCGTCCCCAACGATCGTGTCGTGCGACAACATCGTCGAAAACGGGAACGTGGCACGGCGGGCGTTCACGTCGCACGCGCACCGGCTCAACCCCGAACTCGCGCAATGGATGCGCGAGCACACCAAGTTCCCGAACTCGATGGTCGACCGGATCACACCGGTGACCACCGCGGAGGCGATCGAGCGGCTGCGCTCCGAGTTCGGCGTCCAGGACGCGTGGCCCGTGGTCGCGGAACCGTTCGCGATGTGGGTGCTCGAGGACGACTTCGCGGACGGCCGGCCCCCACTGGACAGGGCCGGGGTGCGGCTGGTCGAGGACGTGTCGCCCTACGAGGCGATGAAGCTGCGCCTGCTCAACGCCGGCCATCAGGGCCTGTGTTACTTCGGGTACCTGGCCGGGTACCGGCTGGTGCACGAGGCCGCCCAGGACCCGGTGATCGCCGAATTCCTCACCCGCTACCTGGATTTCGAGGCGATGCCGACACTTGCCCGCGTCCCGGGTCTGGCCGGGTTCAGGGACAAGATCATCCCGCGGTTCGTCAACGCCTATGTCCGCGACACGGTGGCCCGGCTGTGCGCCGAATCGTCCGACCGCATCCCCAAGTGGCTGCTCCCGGTGGTTCGGGACAACCTGCGATCCGGGGGCCCGGTGCGGCTGTCCGCGGCGATCGTCGCGAGCTGGGCACGTTATGCGGAGGGCATCGACGAAAACGGCCAACCCATCGACGTGGTGGACCGGCTCGCGGACACGCTCGTCCCGCTCGCCCGCGCCCAGCGCGACGACCCGGCCGCATTTGTGGCCAACCGCGCGGTGTTCGGTGACCTCGTCGACGAGCCGCGCTTCCTGCAGCCGTACCTGTGGACACTGGACTCGCTGCACCGCCGCGGCGCGCGGGCGACGCTGGCGGCGCTCGTCGGGGCCGGTGACTCGTGAGCCGGGAACCAACGCCACGCCGACACCCGCGGTGCGACAACGTTATGCGCGGCCGCGCGGCCTCACCGAGGGGGGCGCAGAGTCCAGCGGACGGAACACGGGCAGCGCGCGGTATCGCGCGGTGAAGGCGGCCTTTTCGTACTCGTCACCGACCTCGCCGTCACAGGCGATCACGGTGGGGCCGTCGACGGCGCGGAAGCTGAATTCCGGCACCCGTAACTCGTGGTAGAGCGGGCTGCTTTCCAGCCGCCCCAGCGCCAACGCGATCAGGATCCTGGTCCGCGCCCACCGCCGGCCGGTTTCGAGGATGCGGACATCGATCAGGCCGTCGTCCATGCGGATGCGGCGCGACGGCGCGAATCCGGTCGGCAGGTACAGCGAGTTCCCCAGAAAGAACAGCGACGTCAGCAGGGTCTTGTTGTCGTAGCTGATGCGGACCGGCTCGTCGTGGCGCAGCGTGTGCAGCATCGCGTAGAGCCCGGCCAGCGGCTTGCCGATGCGTTTCTCCAGCTTTTCGCGCTGCTGCACGAACGTCGGGTAGGCGCCGATGCTGGCGGTGTTGAGCACCATCTGGCTGTCGTTCAGGCAGACCAGGTCGACACAGGCCACGCTGCCGCGCCGGATCGCGTCGACGGTTTTGGCCACGGTGTCGCAGCCGATGTCCTTGGCGAAATGGTTGAACGTTCCGGCGGGAAAGACCGCCAGCGGCCGCCCCGCTTCCACGGCGACGGCCGCAGCGGCCGCCACCGTGCCGTCGCCGCCGCCCACCGCGAGCACCTCGGCACCCCCGGCGGCGCTCCGCAGCGCCTCGACCGGGTCGTCGTCGGGCCCCAGTTCGCGAATCTCCACCTTGGGCAGTGCGGCCCGCACCTCGTCGACCACGCGGGCCCCGGTGCCGCTGCCCGACTCCGGGTTGATGACCAGCACCACCCCCGAGCCGTCCGGCCGTTCCGGGACCGTGACGCGCAGCGGTTCGGTGCGCGGCAGGGTGGCCTCGACGACGGGCGGGACGAGCCGGCCGCCCAGGACCGCGACGCCGGCCCCGATGCCGAATCCGGCGATGACGTCGCCGGGGTAGTGCACCCCGGTGGCCACGCGCGACAGCCCGACCAGCCCCGCCAGCACCGCCAGCCCAAGGCCCAGTGGCGGATTCTCCAGGCCCACCCCGATGGCGAAGGCGGCGGCGCTGGCGGCGTGCCCCGACGGCAGGGAGTTCGACGTGGGGCGCCGCCGCACCCGCCGGACCACCGGCACCGCGTCGTAGCCGGGACGCGGGCGCTGCCGGATGCGTTTGGCGACCTGGTTGGTGAGCAGGCTGGTGACCCCGAGCGTCGCGACGCCGCGCGCCGCGCCGCGCTGCGCGCTCGGCCGCCGCGAGGCGAGCAGGCCCGCGGCGATGGCCAACCACAGCTTGGAATGGTCGGCCGCCCGGGTCAGCGGCGGCATGACGGTGTCGAGCAGCGGGGTGTCGGTCTCGGCGATCGCGTCGAACAGTTCTCGATCCAGGGTGCCCAGTCCGCGAGTGATCTGCCTGATGCCGCGCGCGCGTTGCCAACCCCGCCTGTCCATTCGCTACACCCTAAGTTGATTCCAAGACATGAAGGCACAGGGCTACGGCAGGGTATGGCGGGACAACGCCGATCGTCGGGGCGTGGCCCCGGGCGTCCTCGCCGAGATCGCCGCGCGGCACGGCATCACCGCGGCCAGCTTCCGGGTCCTCGACCGGCTCGAGGAGATCCAGGATGCGCACGGCAAATCCTTTTTCCTGCTCCCCGCCGGCACGCGCGGGGACGACGCCCGCCGGGCCGTACTGCTGACCTACATCCTGAACGCGGGCACCGGCTACGGCGAGGCCGGCGGCCGGCCCACGGACTTTCCGCCCACCCCCTACTCCGCGGCCGAGGTGACGCGGATCATCGACCGGCAGCGCGCAAACGCCTGGAGCTACCGCCGGGACGTCGGCTTCATCGACCGCAACGGCGGGCGCCTCGTCACGACCCCGAACGGCATCCTGATGGGCACCGGCGGCAACTGGATCCAGCGGCAGTTCAGCCGGCGGGGCGGCACCACCTGGGGGGACATCTTCATGGTCAACACGGGCCGCGTGACCGACCCCGCCGCGCGGCTGCGCCGCATCGTGCGGTCGGCTCACGCGTGCCACAACCCCGACCTGGACCTGGTGCTGCACCACGAAGAGCGGCACGCCCGGCAATGGGCGGCGCGGGGCTACGCGGGGATGATCCGAGATTACGGCTGGGAATTGGTGCGGGAGTTGGTTTTTCGCAAAACGAACCGACTCGAAGGCGACGCGGGTCTTTCCGACGGGGGTTACAGGGCGTGAATCCCGTGGTAGAGCACCATCGCGCCGATCACCACCAGGACGGCGGCGAGCAGGGCGGTGTTGTTTTCGTCCATCCAGTCTTTGAGCCGCGCCAGCGCATCGTCGAGCCGGTGACCGGCCGCCGCGTAGGCCAGTATCGGGATCGCGACGCTGGACGCCGCCAGGGCGACGAAGAACGCGGCGGCCACCCAGTCACCGACGAGGCCCAGCCCGCTGGTGCCGATGCCCAATCCGGCCGGGACGCAGATGAGCGCCACATCCGGTCTCACCACGGCCAACACCGCCCCCGTAAGCCCCGCACGGGCCGGGGTGATGCTGCCGAACGAACGCATCCAGGCGGGCGACTCGGCGTTGCCGTGCCGGGTGAACCATCGGTAGATGCCGAGCACGATCAGGGCCGACCCGAAGACCACGCGCAGCCAGGACGACCACCTCGGTGGCGACTTGTCCAGGCCGCCGAGCAGGTGGGAGGCCGCCACCGAGGCCGCTGTCAGCGCGGCCAGCCCCAGCAGCCAGCCGCCGAGGAAGGCCAGGCTGCTCGGCCGCGGCCGCGGCGCCTGCAACACCAGCACCGCCGGGATGACCGTCAGCGGGGACAACGAGATGACCAGCCCGAGGGGAACGAGCCCGGTCAGCACGGTGCCCCAGCTTCCTGCCATGGGCAGCAATCCTTTCACGCGGTGTTCAGGTCAGGGCGTGAATTCCGTTGTAGAGAATCATCAAACCGATCAACACCAGAATGATCGCGAGCAGTGCGCCATGGTTTTCCTCCATCCACACCTTGACCCGTTCCAGCGTGTCGTCGAGGCGGTCGCCGGCACCGGCGTAGCTCAAGATCGGAATGGCGACCGTCGACCCGGCGACGACGACGAAGAAGGCCGCGGCCACCAATTGCCCCGCGGCGGTCAGATCGCTGTTCCCGACGGCCAAGCCGGCCGCCGCACACAACAGCAGCACCTCCGGTCGCAGCACCACCAGCACGGCGCCGGTCACCCCGGCGCGCAGCGGGTTGAGCGCGGAAAACGAACGCATCCAGCGCGGCATGCTGCCGCGCCGGTGCCGGGTCAGCCAATGGAACACGCCCAACGCGATCAGCGCCGACCCCATGGCCACCCGCAGCCAGGACGCCCAGGTGGGCGGCGCCTTGTGCAGCCCGCCGAGCAGCTCCGAGCCGCCGACGAACAGCGCGGTGAGCGCGGCCAGGCCCGCCACCCAGCCGCCGAGGAAGGCCAGGCTGGTCGGTCGCGGCCGGGGCGCATGCAAGACCAGGACCGCCGGAATGACCGTGATCGGTGAGAGCGCGATGACCGCCGCCAGCGCGACGAGCTTGGTCAGCATTGGGCCCCAATCTGCTTCCACGGGCAGCAATCATCGCATTGCGGCGCCGCGGCCGCAGCGGTCGGCCGGGGCCGGCCGAGGACCGGCGGCACCGCCTAGCCCCTGCGGCGCAGCGTCCAGGCCGGTACCCAGTGCGTCACGGTCTTGCGCTTGGACCCGTAGGCGACCGGATAGGTCACCAGCCCCCACCAGTCGCCCTGCTCGCACAAACCCCAGCAGCTCAGCCGTCCCTCGACCACCTTGTGCAGCTGCAGGCCGTTGGGCTGATACCGCCCGGAGCGATGCGGCTCGCGCGGGAAGAGCACCGTCAAATCCACCAGCACCGCGATCGGTGGGCGCACCACCCGAAACGGGCTGCGGACCGGCTGGCCGTTGTAGCCGATCGACGCGAGCGGACCCATTTATCGATCATACGTTCGAATAACCGTGCGGGGTATGGCCGACGCCGTGGCCCGCTCTGGCAACATAGCCGCTGTGACGTGCGTGGCGGCCCGGTGAGCGTCTCGGATCCCGGCACGTCGCGGCGTCCGCTTGCCGCCCTGCGCGCCGGGGCGTGCGACCCGGCGCTCGTCGGGCTGCTGGCCGTGACGGTCAGCCTGGGCGGCGCCGGCCGCCCCTCGTTCTGGTACGACGAGGCCGCCACCATTTCGGCCTCCTACAGCCGCTCGGTCGGTCAGTTGTGGCGGATGCTGGCCAATGTCGACGCCGTGCACGGCCTGTACTACCTGCTCATGCACGGCTGGTTTGAGGTCTTCCCGCCGACGGAGTTCTGGTCCCGGGTGCCCAGCGGCCTGGCCGTCGGGGCGGCGGCCGCCGGAATCGTGGTGCTGGGCAAGCAGTTTTCGTCCCGCACGGTCGCGGTGGCTGCCGGTGTCTTCGGCGCGATCCTGCCCCGGACGACGTGGGCGGGCATCGAGGCGCGCCCGTACGCGCTGTCCATGATGGCCGCGGCGTGGCTGGCGGTGCTGCTGGTTCGCGCCGCGCGCCGCGACACCGCTCGGCTGTGGCTGTGGTACGGCATCGCCCTGGCCGCAGCGATTGCGCTCGACGCCTACCTGGTGCTGTTGCCGGTGGCGCACCTCGCCTTCCTCGGTGTCGTGCGGAGCCGGCGAACGGTGTTGGTGCGGTTCGCCATTGCGTCGGCCGCCGCGGTGGGCGCGCTGCTGCCCTTCCTGGTGACGGTGGTCGGGCAGGCGCATCAGATAAGTTGGATCGCACCAATCGGTCGCCGCACGGTCGAAGACGTGGCGGTACAACAGTATTTCGAGCGCAGCCCCCCGTTCGCGCTGCTGTCGGCGCTGGTGATCGGTGCGGCGATGGTGTTGTGGTTCAGCGGATCCGCACACTTGGCGCGGGCCGATCGGCAACTGCTGATCCTTGCCGCGGCATGGTTGGTGATACCGACGGTGTCGATCGTGATCGGCTCGACGCTCGTTCAGTCGATCTACACGCCGCGCTATCTGTCCTTCACCGCGCCGGCGATGGCGCTGGTGCTGGGCGTCTGCGCGGCCGCGGTGGCCGTCAAGCCCTGGACGACGGCCGCGCTGGTCGGTCTTTTCGCGGTGGCGGCCGTGCCGAATTATGTTGTTGCACAGCGTAACCCGTACGCCAAGTACGGAATGGACTACAGCCAGGTGGCCGACCTGATCACCGCGCGGGCAGCGCCCGGTGATTGCCTACTGGTCAACGACACGGTCACGTTCATGCCCGCCCCGATGCGTCCGCTGCTGGCGGCGCGCCCGGACGCCTACCGCAAGCTGGTCGACCTCACCCTGTGGCAGCGGGCGACCGACCGCAACGATGTCTTCGACACCAACCTCATCCCCGAGGTCGTCGCCGGGCCGCTGAGCCACTGCGCGGTGGTGTGGATCATCACCCAGGCCGACCAATCGAGGCCCGCGCACGAGCGGGGCGTCGCGCTCCCGCCGGGGCCGCGCTACGGGCCAACCCCGGCCTTCGCGGTCCCGCACGATCTCGGCTTCCGGCTGGTCGAACGCTGGCAGTTCAACCTGGTTCAGGTGATCAAGGCGGTGCGCTGAGTCACCAAATCCGGAGGTAGTCGACGAGCATGGCCGACGGGAACCTGCCCAGGGCGGGATCGCCGGCGCCGATCCCACCGACCGCCAGGGTGAACATGGGCGTCATCCAGTAACCGGGATTGTTGAACGGCCACCGAAAGTCGTCGGGGGCGCCGCCGGCCACGTGGATGGGCTTGGGCGGCACACTGAAGTACGGCTTGGCGCCGTCGACGTAGTCCCGCCAGAACTTGAATCCGTCCTCGTCCCAGCGCATCCGCCAGGTGTGCCACGCGCCGTCCACCAACCCCGGAATCGATCGGCCTTCCCAGGTCTTGCCGTTGGACGCCGCGTGGACCGTGGTGCCCGGGGCCCACTGGCCGTTGCCGTACCACTCGAAGATGTCGACCTCGCCGTCCGGCAGCGGATCCTCGTTGACGCCCCAGAACGACGGCCACAGGCCCGGGAACAAACAGTCCAGCTTGATCCGCGCTTCCCAGGTCTGGTTGATCATGCTGCGGAAGTTGCCGCGCAGCTTGCCGCTGTAGTAGGTGCCGAATTCCTGCGTGGCGCAAAGCACCAGGTTGGAATTGCCGTCCAGGAACACGTTGCGGCGGTCGTCGCGGTATATCCCCGCCACCGGCGGATACACGTCGTCCTGCCAGGTCTGCACCGTCCACTTGGCCGGATCCGGCCCCGCGCCCGCCGGGCCGTCAAACTCGTCGGAGAAAATGTAGGGCCCCCCGGCCGTCGACGCGGGCGCCTGCGGCGCCGACGGGGCGGCCCAGGCCTCTGGCATGCGCATCGCGGCGCCGAGCATGCCGAGCCCCGTCATCACCAACATGCTGCGACGATCCATCACATCCCACCAATCGTGAAAAGCCGGCCTGTAGACGTAGCGCGGTTACCCCGAGGCAACTTTCGCAAACGGTGTTATGAAACCACGCACCGGGGTGGTACGCACCCGGATGGGGGGCACTAAAAGACCCGCACCCAGTCGACGAGCATCTCGGCCGGATAGGTTCCGCGCGCGGGGTCGCCGCCGCCCGCACCGCCCACCGCGAGGTTCCAACCGGGAACATCGTGTAGCCGAGGTCGTTGAACGGCCACATGCGGATCGGGTCGTTGAGATCCTCGATTCCGGTTGCCCAACGCTGAAGTACGGTTCGGCGCCGTCGACGTAGTCCTCCCAGAAGTACATACCGCCCGGATTCCGGGTGACTCGCCAGGTGTGCCACGCGCCATCCACCCCGATCGGGTGGGTCTCGAAGGCGGTGCCGTCCGGATTGGCGTGGACGGTGGTTCCCGACGGCCACTCCCCGTTGCCGTACCACTCGAGCAGGTCGACTTCCCCGCTGCGGCCGGCGTCGTCGTTGGACAGCCACCAGGCGGGCCAGCACCCGGGATCCAGGCAGCTGAGCTTGATGCGCGCCTCCCAGGTGGTGCCGATGGCTCCGCGCCAGGTGCCGCTGACCAAGCCGCCGAAGTAGTCGTCGCCGTCCTTGGTGGCGCGGAGCACGAGGTTGGATTTGCCGTCGAGGAACACGTTCTGCCGGTTGTCGCGGTACTGGCCGAAGAACTCCGGGCGATCAAACCCGGTCGGGTTCTTGATCGGCGTGCGGTGGTTTGCTACGACCCACTTCGACGGGTCGGGGGCCGAGCCGGCCGGGCCGTCGAACTCGTCGTGGAACAGGTAGGTTCCGGTGGCCGCCACGGGCGCCGCGGGCGCCGGCCGCGACGCGGCGGCCGCCGCCTGTCCCGTGGGCACAATCGCTGCCAGCGCGCCGAATCCGGCCGCCCTCATCAGCTGGCGACGGCGCATTCCCGGCATAAGCAACGGACGATAGCAGCCCCCCGGCGCGCGGCCCGGCAAAACATGCGGGCATGCGCGGTGCGGTTCACGCCGTGGGTTCGCTGAGCTTAACCAGCGTCTTGCCGATGTTGGCCCCGGTGAACAGCCCGTTGAGCGCATCCACGCACGACTCGACGCCCTGGTAGATGGTCTGGCGGTGCTTCAGCCGGCCCTCGGACTCCCACCGGCGCAGCGCGGCGAACGCCTCGTCGAAGCGTCCCCACTGGTCGAGCGCGTTGAACCCCTGCATCAGCGCGGTTTTGGACAGCAGGTTGACGTAGTTGGCCGGGCCCGGATGCTCACCGGTCAGGTAGCTGGAGATGACGCCGCACAGCACCACCCGCGCCTTGGGGGCGAGCCGGCCCAGCACCGCGTCGAGGATGGGCCCGCCGACGTTGTCGAAGTAGACGTCGACGCGCCGCGGGCAGTGCCGCTTGAGCGCCGCCGCCACGTCGTCGTTCTTGTAGTCGATGCACGCGTCGAACCCGAAGTCCTCCACCACCGCCCGGCATTTCTCCGGCCCGCCCGCGATGCCCACCACCCGGGCCCCGGCGATCTTGGCGATCTGCCCGGCCACCGATCCGGTGGCGCCCGCGGCCGCCGAGACCACCACCGTTTCCCCGGCCGCCGGGCGACCGATGTCGGTCATCCCGAAGTAGGCGGTGGCCCCCGTGGGCCCGTACACCGACATGATCGCCAGCTGGTCGTCCTCACCCGGGATCGGCGTGCTGAACACGTCGTCGCGGATGATTGCGTACTCGGAGAAGCCGGTCAGCGTGGTGACGACGTCGCCGACGGCGAAGGCGTCACACCGCGACTTGACCACCTCGCCGATTCCGGCCGCCCGGATCACCTCGCCCAGCTGCACCGGCGGCAGGTAGCTGGGCTGGTCGTCGAGCCAGGTGCGCGCGGCGGCGTCGATCCCGACGTAGGTGGTCCGCAGCAGCGCCTCACCGTCGGCGGGCCGCGGCGCCGCCGCGGTGACCAACTCCGTGTCACCGGGCTGGACCAGCCCGGTGGGGCGGCGACGCAACAAGATCTGGCGGTTCGGCAACTCGGGCACGATGCAGAAACTACCGAACGAGCCGAAAACACCGAACCGAATGGCATATTCGGTGCATGCCAGCAAACGATGACCCGGAAGACCGGATCCGGGAACTCGAGCGCCCACTCGCCGACTCGGCCCGCGGCTCCGAACTGGGGAGCTCGCAGCCCCCGGGCCCGGCCTACCCGCCCGGCCCGCCGCCACCGAGCCCGTGGACCTATGGCGGCCCATTCCCCGGGCGGGCCCCCCCGCAGCGCCCCTCGGGCAACCGGGTGTGGTGGATCCTGGGCACGGTGATCGTGGTGGGCATGGTGGCCCTGGCGGCGGGCATCGCCGTCTTCGCCGGGCGCCAACTGTCCGGTGTGCGGTCGATCATCAACTCGCCGCCGACCATCTCTGGCACCTTTGGGCCGCCGGCGAGCGCCCGAACCAGCACACCCACGCCGTCGACGTCAGTTACCCCCCGGGCGGGCGGCCAGCTCACCGTCTCCGGTGTCACCGAGAAACGGACCTTCACCTGCAACGACAGCATCGTCAGCGTCAGCGGGCTTTCCAACACGGTGACGATCACCGGTCACTGCGCCAGCCTGTCGGTGGCCGGCGTCCAGAACGTGATCACGGTCGACGCCGTCGACAGCATCGACGCCTCCGGCGTCAACAACAAGATCACCTACCACTCGGGCACGCCGAAGATCAGCAATTCCGGCGACTTGAACGTCGTCCAACAGGGCTGAGGCCGACAAGGGCCGCCGCTACGCGGGCTCTTCGGAATCGCCGTCGAGGACGCTGACCGCGATGCCGTACGGCAGGAACCGCACCATGCGCATGGGATCGACGTTGTCCCTGTTGGCCCGCAACGCGTCGAGCTCGGTCGCGTAGACCTGTTCGACGTGCGCACCGCCGTCGGTATCCACGGTGTAGATGGCCCACACGCCGTCACCGGCCTCGCCGGCGGTCTCGGGCGCCGGGCGCGGGCGCCGCGACAGGTCCTCGAAAATGGACGACCAGCCCGACCCGGCGCCGGGCGCCACGAACCTGCTGATCCGCTCGAACACATCGCGCAGTCCCTCGCTGCCCTCCCGGATCATCCGATCGAACTCGTCGGGATCAAATCCGAACGCACCGTACTCGCCCACGCGATTCTCCTTGCCGCTCACACGCCTCCTGCCAGTGTGCGCTCCTTCCGCCTGGCGTGCCATGGCCTACTGAGGCGGCGGTGGGGGCGGTGGGGGCGGTGGAGGGTAGATCGGAATCGGCACGGTGACGAACGGAAAATGCAGGGTAACCGTCGTGAGCGGCTGGCGGGGCTGCGCCGGCGCCGCGGGCGGCGGGGGCGGGGCGGCCGGCGGCGGTGGCGGGGCGGCCGGCGGCGGTGGCGGGGCGGCCGGTGCCGGCGCCGGCACCGCGTGTTGTACGGGTGCGGGCACGTACCGGGGCGCGGGCCGGTGGTAGACCGGTGCCGGGGGCGACGCCTGCACCGGGGTGCGCGGCGCCGATTGCTCCGGTGGTGGCGGCGCGGGCGGCGGGGCGGCCACCTGCGTGGCGGGCGGGGGCGGCGCGGGGCTGGCGGGCGGAGCGGGCGCGGGCACGTGCGCTTCCGGCGGCTTGCTCGGCGCGTTGGCCGGCAGCCGGTGCGTCGGGGTGGCCACCCCGACGCGTGGCTGGTGCCGGACGGCGGACGTCGGCCGGTCGGCCGCCAGCGAAACCACGAGCGTGCCGGCCGCGATGGCGGAGATCGCCGCCAGCGCGCTGCCTGCCAGCACCGAGGTCCTGCGCCTGCGGGGGGGTTCGTCGCCGTCGTCGTCCTCGACGGCGCTGTAGGCCAGCGCATCGGCGCCCAACCGGGCGTTGCCGTCGACGTCGAGGTAGGTCGGATGGAGCGCCCGGGGGGACACTTCGCCGGTGCCCGGGTCCAGCGCGTAGGCCAGCGCGGCCGTCGACGACGCGAACAGCGGCGCATTCGCCGACGCCAGCGCCGCGCCCCGCGCCAGCGCCAGGTCCGGCTCCTCGGGAGCGGTCACCTGCAGTGTGGTCACCGCTTCGAGCGCGGGCTTGATGGCCACGATGTCCGTTCCGCAGCCGACCAGGAACACGCCGTCCGCCCAGGATCCCCGCGCGTCCAGCCCGGCGATCATCGTCGCCAACTCGGCGGCCAGTGCGCCTTCGTCGTGGGCGGATGCCACCGGGTGGCGGTGTAAGTCGACGATCGAACCGTCGGCGATATCGATGACGGCCAGCGTCGCGCTTGCGGGCTCGATGAACAGCATCGCGATGTGCTCGTAGTCGAGCGCGTAACCGACCGTCTGTGCCAGTGCGGCCGCGGCCAGCAACGGGGAGACCAGCATCACGCTGCCGACGTCGCGGGTGGCGATCGCCTCGCGCAGCTCGCCGACCTCCGCGGGATCCGTCCAGGTCACTCCCGTCGAGCTGAGCTGGTGTCCGCCCTCGATCGCGCCCTCGCGGGTGCCGCCGATCGCGGCAATCACCTGCTCGACCGCACCGGCAGTCGCCGAGTGACCGGCCGCCGCGACCTCGAACTCGTCCTGTTCGACGGTGAGACCGTCGGCATTCTGGCCCTCGATGATCACCAGGCGGACCGTTGTGGGGGCCATCGAAACCCCAAGCACGATGTCCACTTGCGCCTCCAAGGTCCGCTGGACTCTTCTGGCGCCCGCACAGGACACCAGAAAATAGACCCCGCCCGACTGGGTGACCACCACGCTACCCCGCGGGCGGCCGGGTGTGCTCGTCGACCGCCTTGCGCAGGGAGGATTGGGGCTAGTAGCCCGGACCCAGGAAGGGATTCTGGGAGTTGTCCGGGTATTGCGGGGCCTGATATTGCGGGGCCTGATATTGCGGAGCCTGGTTCTGCGGCACCTGGCTCTTGGGCACCGGAACCGGTATCGGCACCGGAAGCAGCGGAACGTGGATCCACTCCGTGGTCATCTCCACCGTGGTCGTGGTGGTGGTCGGAGTCGTGGTGGGCGGCGGCGTGGTCGTCGTGGTCGTCGGGCGGCGGCTGGGAAGTAGCGGTGGTGGCCGTCGTGGTCGGTGGCGCGGGATGCCTGGTGGTCACGGCCGGCGCCGGCGTGGTGACAACCACCGGCGGCGCGGGCGGCTGGGTCGGCGGTGCGGGCGGCGGCGGCGCGGCGCTCGGGACCGGTTCGGCACTGGGCGGGGGCGGCACCGCGGTGGGCGGGGGCGGAGCCTGACGCGGCAGGACGGAGCTGACCGGCGGCGCCGGCCGGGGCACGACGCTGCGCACGGGCGGGGCCTGGCGGTGTTCTATCCCGGTCAGCGTGTAGGCCACACCGCCGATCGCGGTCATGGCGACCAGGGCCGACAGCCCAATGACCAACTGGGACAGCCGGAAACGGCGCCACGGTCGTTCGGTGGGGGGATCGATCACGTTCAGCCGCATCGACCAGCCGGACGGACCGTCCTCGTCGTAGGTCTCGCCGCCGAACGGCGCCCGCACATCACCGGGGAACTCGGTCTGCGACCAGGCCAGCTCGCGATCGGTCAGCGCCTCGTCGTCGATCACCAGCACGTCACCGGCGCCCAGGTCGACGACGTCGCCGGCGACGTCGGCCTTCGCGAGCAGGCCTATCGACGTCCGCGTCCGGATGTCCAGTTCCTCCCCGCGGGAAGCCAGCAGCAACGCGCCGGCGGCGGCCGCCTGGGCGGGTTGCGCCGGGGTCAGGACCGAGATCCGGCCGTGTACGGCAAGGCGTTCGGCGACCAGCGGAATGCGCGCGCTGCCGCCGACCGCGACCACCGCCGCAAGGTCGGACCAGTTCTTGCGGTAGCGCATCAGCATGTCGTCGAAGGCGTAGATGAAGCCGGTCAGCCGATCCTGGATCAGGTCGGCCAGCTCGCCGCGGGTCACCGACAGGCTGCAGCTTCGTTCCCCGAGTTGGGCGGCGATGTCGGTGGCCGCGTCGGTCGACAGCCGCTCCTTGGCCGCGCGGCACTGCTCCCCGAGTTCGCCGAGCTGTCCGACCCCGGCGGTGCTGGCCGGGTCGATACCGCTGCCGCGGCCGAGCTCCTCGAATACCCGTAGCAGCAACTCCTGGTCGATCTCGTCTCCCGAGAAATCCGGGTAACGCATTGTCGCGCTGATGATTTCGAAATCCCCGGCGACATCCACCAACGTGGCAGACGTACCGCCGCCACCGAAGTCAAGCAGCCCGACCACCCCATCGGCCGGCAGGCCCAGCTCGGCGTTCACCGCGGTCAACGACGCGATCGCGTCCGACACCAACCGCGGTGCCATGCCGCTCCGGACGAATCCCACATGCGTTCGCAATGCGTTGCGCAGCGCTTGCACCGTACCGGGTTTCCAGTACGCGGGAACGGCGATGGAGATCTCCGCTGACGCGACGTCGGCACCGACGGCCAGCACCATCGCGTCCAGGGCCTCCACCGTCAGGAGTTCGGGATCGTGCGCCGCCCCGTCGGCAGACACCAGCGCCACCGACTCGCCGATGCGCTCGACAAACCCCTTCATCGGCACACCGGGCTCATCGAGATACTGATCCCCTTCGGGCGCACCGATTTTCGGCGCCCGGTGCGGATACAGGGTGAGCACGGAACGGCGGGCAACCGGCGAGCTTCCGTTACACGCGGCGACCAGGTTCGTGGTCCCGATCGACAACCCAACTGGGTCGTACATAGAGCGAAAACTTTCGTCTATAGGGGTCGGTGGCCAGCGTTAACCATAGCCGTGGACACGCCGAAAGCCGATGGGTTGCAATGTCATCGGTATCCGGTCGATGCGGTTGTGTCACCGAAGTGGTACCGCTGACCCCTTGACAAAACGCGTCGGGCTCACACCACGGTGAGCGGCAGCGACCTTCTCGGCTCGAACTGAAATGTCGATCCCCCGCTGAACTTTGCCACCGACACCTCGGGCAGTTCGCTCGCCGCGGTGCCGGTTTCCGTCACTTCGGCGGTCCAGTCGGTATCCGTGCCGTTCAGATGAACCTCGAGGTGGGGGTCCACCGCGGTGGCGATCGCTTGCAGCGGCTGCTCCGATGCCGGCGAGCACAACGAAATCCACGCCCGATCATCGTGGGCGGGCGAGCGGCGCACGACCAACCGGTTTTCCGCCAGCTCCGCCACGACGTAGCCCGCGGGATTGAGCAGGGGATGCAACTCGAGCACCCGCATCACCCCGTCGATCCCACCCGGGGACCCCAACGCACGATGAATCCGCTCGGCGGCCAACCCGGCCACGCCGATCAGACCGCGGGTGCACACCGAGACGGCCTGGGCGTCGTCGGTGGCGCGCTCCCGCACCGCGATGGCGAACGACAGATACAGCAGGTGCATCTGCAGGCACACTTCGTCGGCCATCCGCACCAGCGCCGAGTGCGAGAACGCGCCGAAGTCCAGGTCGGACAGCAGCGGCCCGGAGTAATCCGCCAGGCCCTCTCCGGAGCCGTCGATGGGATCCAGTTCCCATGTGGCGGCGCGTGTTTGGCGTACCATGTCGACCGCCGGAATGCTCTTTGCCTCGGGGTGGGACTCGTCGATGATGACGGTCCACGCGCAGTGCGGATGCCGATCCGCGGGCACCCGCGGCGGCCGATGAATCGGACGCATCTGCGCGCGCGGATTGGTCGCCACCGCGGTGGCGTCGAAGGTCGGGTCCTCGATGGTGTGGCACATCCCGAACACGTAGTCGGGGCCCATGGGCTCCACGTCGAGCAGCGCGCCGCAATGGTCGAGCTGAAATTCGCCATGCCAGCGGTCGTGGATGATGTAGCGGAAATCCATGAATTGCGGTGGAGCCCCGATGTCGAGCTGCAACCCCTTGAAGATGGTGGGCACGTCGTTGCCCTCGTAGTGCAGCGCACGCTGCATGCGCTTGGTGTAGATCGGGCTGGCGCCGGCCCACTCCTCGATGGCGATCTGCACCATTTCTTCGCGGCCGAACGCGTTGATGCACCACGCCATGCCGGAGCGGTCGATCATGTGGCCGATCAGCAGCAGTTCGGGAACCAGGACGGAGAGCTGTTCACGGGATAACCGCGCGTATCGGGATGGGGTCACCCTGCCAAAAATAGACATGACTATGTTATAAAGTCAACAATGCCAATTTCCGCAGGCCAGGCGCGCTCGGCCGGTCCGACCAGGCGCACCAGCGCGCCCCGCAAACGCGGCGATGACACCCGGGCGAAGATCATCGACGAGACCGTCCGCTGCATCATCGAGGAGGGGTTTGCCGCCGCGACCGCCAAACACGTGGCCGAACGCGCCGGCGTGACGTGGGGGGTCATCCAGTATCACTTCGGCGATCGCAACGGCCTGCTGATGGCCGTCGTCGACGACGGGGTGGCCGGGCTGGTCGACAGCCTGTCCGCCGCCGATGTCAGCGAGCTACCGCTGCGCGAGCGCATCGAGGTCGTCATCGACACGGCGTGGAGCTGTTACAGCAGCCCGACGTCGATGGCGGCCTTCGAAATTTTGCGGGCCACCCGCGGCGGCCCGGGCGAGGCATCGCGGCGCCATCTGCTCGACATGAACTCGGCGATCGGCCAGCTCGGACGGCTGATCACCGACGATCCGGCCAATGATGGTGTGGCCGAGGTGATCTGGGCCGCACTGCGGGGCGTGGTGCTGGTCGAGATGATCATGGACACCTCGATCGACTGGCATCGGGAGCGGCGCGCGCTGGTCGATATGGTCACCCATTACCTGCAACGTGATGCCTCCGATGTGCTGCAATGACGGGATGAACCCCCAAGATTTCGCCGACGTCGAAGCCATCAAAAACGTCAAATACCGGTATCTGCGCGCGCTGGACACCAAGTACTGGGACGAATTCGCCGACACGTTGACCGACGACGTCGTCGGGGATTACGGGTCGTCGGTCGGTGAGGAGCACCATTTCACCAATCGCGTCGACCTGGTGAACTACATGCGCAAATCGCTGGGCCCGGCCGTGGTCACCGAACACCGCGTGACGCACCCGGAGATCGCGGTGAGCGGCGATGAGGCCACGGGCACCTGGTACCTGCAGGACCGGGTCATCGTCGCCGATTTCAACTTCATGTTGATCGGCGCGGCCTTCTACCGCGACACCTACCGGCGCACCGACGATGGCTGGAAGATCAGCTCCACCGGCTACGAACGGACCTATGAAGCGACAATGTCGTTGGCGGGCTTGGACTTCAAGCTCACACCCGGGCCGGCACTATCCTGAGGCCTACTTGGCGATCGCGATCACCGCACCGGGGCGCAGCCAGCGGATGATCTGCACCAGCGTCGCGTCGTCGATCGCCACGCAGCCTTCGGTGGGGTGGCCGTCGGTGGTGTGAAAGAAGAACGCGGCGCCGCCGCCGGGCACCTTGTTCTTGTTGACGCCCATCACCACCGCGTGCTTGTACTGCGGGATTTGCAGGTTCTCGCTCTCGGCGGTGTTGAACGGGCACTGCGGCTTCTGGCACACCTGCATGCTGTTGAAGGTGGGGCTGTGGTCGTCGCCGCTCCACCAGTAATTGTTCCCCACCACCTGGGTGTAGGGCAGTCCCCCACCGGGATTCGGCGCGGTGCCGAACGCGGAGTCGAGGGTGTAGACGCCCATCGGGGTGGCCGGAACGCCGCTCTTGGCCTGCGGCGCCATGCCCGCCGAACCGACATGGGTGGGGATGCCGGTCACCAGCGGCTGCCACCCGGCGGCGGTGCGCTGGTAGATATCCATCGTCGCGGTTGAGCCGCCCTTGCCGACCACCGATACCACCTGCGTGGCATTGCCCACCGCGTTGGCGAACCAGGGCGCACCGGCGGCGCGGCTCACCGACGCCAGCACCGGCGAGACGAGGACGACGCACGCCGCAGCGCTCAGCGAAGCGAGCAGTCGGCGCATGGATTCCATCGTCGAGCCGCGGCGACCTCAGGGTCAAGTAAAGCTTTAGCCCCAATCGGGTCACCGCGCCGTGATCAAACGCCCGCCGCCGCAGGCAATTCAGCGCGCCGCGGCGAGCTCGGACGCGCGCTCGGCATGCGCGCTCGGCACGCCGATCGGCGGTCGGAAAATCAGCAGGCACGCCAGGAAATACAGGTATCCCAGCGACCATCCGGCCAGCACATCGGACGGGTAATGCACATTCAACGCCACCCGGGAAATCCCCACCGCCAGCAGGGCCAGCGCGGTCGCCGCGATCGCAACACCGCTCAGCAACCGGTTCAACATCGGCAACAGGAAGAACACCATCGCCAGCAGGGCGGCCGTCGCCTCGAGCGCATGACCGGACGGAAACGACGTGGACGATTCGGGCACCAGCATGGTCGCCGGGCGCGGGCGGTTCGCCAGGCCCTTGGCCGCCACGGTCACCAATCCGTTCAGCGGCGCACAGGCCAGCAGCACCAATGCCGCCCGCATCTCGCGCCTGACCACCGCAGCCACCGTGGCCACGACGCCGAGCAGGTGCAAGGGGAGCGGCCCCAGCACAAAGGACACCGCTGCCCAGAACCGCACCCAGATCGGGTGCTTGAGCGCGATGTCGCGCGCCCCGGTCAACGACGACCAATCGGCCCGCTGCAGCCAATCCCAGCCCTGGCGGTAACCCACCCACATGACCGCATAAACGACCGCGGCGACGACGGCGACCGAGGCGGCCGACGCGACCGAAACGGCCAGGGCGGTCCGTGAGCGGGTCATGCCTATTCGATACCAGCATCGCGGCGCCGGGGCGGCAACGGCCTGACCGCGGGGAGTCGCGAACCGTCCCACGACAGTCATACTGGCGTCATGGCCGTCTTTGTCCGCAAGTTGTTCGGCATCGGCAAGCTGCCCGACGATCTGCACGCCGAGGTCGAGGCGGAAGGCGTGATCTACCTTGCCGACTACGTCGCCGTGACCCGGCGTTTCAGTGGAGTCATCCCGGGGGTGCGCCTGCCGCACAGCGTCGCCAGCTACTCGGGTTCGCTGGTGTTCACCGCCGAGCGGGTGCTGGCGACGCTGTCCATGCTGCCCAGGCTGGCCGGCCCGACCGTCAACGTCCGATGGGACGCGCGACAGGTCGGGGCGGCGAAGGTCGAGCTATCGGCCACCGGGTTGCAGGTCGACGTCGACGCCGCGCAGGTCGACCCGAAGTTCAGCGGCGAACTGTCGCTGCATTACAAGGTCGCCATCCCACCCGACGTGCTCACCGGCCTGCCCCGGCGGTCACTGGCCTTCGACATGCCGCCCGAATACGTCTTTCGCGCCGTGGGCGTCACTTATAGTCCCTGATCGTGATGCGCGGCCAGGGCGGCTGGCGCAGCACCGCCAGGCTGCCGAGCACGGCCGCCAGCAGGCCGGTGATCACCCCGATCAGCGCGACCCGGCTCGTGTCCACGGCGGGCACCCAGGAAGCCTTGCCGTCCCGGATGACGAAAACACCCAGCGGTTTGGCGACGGTGATCACGGTGGTGCCGTCGGGAGTCTGGTAGGGCTCGCCGTAACCGCCGCGGGCAACGCGATCGGCGGGCAACTGGTCGAGCACGTCGGAAGCCTTCATGGAGCACTCCCTTTCCTGGGTGTACCGGTGGTCTCGCAGGACCCGATTCACGCTAACGCGGATTTCCTACGATGATGGCGTGACCGATCAGGCGTTCAGCCCGCACGAGCGGCGCGCCGTCTATCGGGTGATCTCCGAACGGCGCGACATGCGCCGGTTCACGCCCGGGGGCGTGGTGGCGCCCGATGTGCTGGCGCGCCTCTTGCAGGCCGCGCACGCGGCGCCCAGCGTCGGCCTGATGCAGCCGTGGCGCTTCATCCGGATCACCGATGACTCGCTGCGGCGGCGGATTCACGCACTCGTCGACGACGAACGCAAACTCACCGCCACGGCGCTGGGCGAGCGGGCCGAGGAGTTCCTGGCCCTGAAGGTGGAGGGCATTCTCGACTGTGCCGAGGTCCTGGTGGTGGCGCTGGGCGACGACCGGGACAAGCACGTGTTCGGCCGGCGGACGCTGCCGCAGATGGACCTGGCCTCGGTGTCGTGCGCGATCCAGAACCTGTGGCTGGCGGCCCGCTCCGAAGGCCTTGGCATGGGCTGGGTTTCCCTGTTCGATCCGCAGCGGCTGTCGTCGCTGCTGGCGATGCCCGACGGCGCCCAGCCGGTGGCCATTCTGTGCCTGGGTCCGGTGCCCGAGTTTCCCGATCGGCCGGCGCTGGAGCTGGACGGTTGGACCTTCGCGCGCCCGCTGTCGGAGTTCGTGTGCGAGAACGGGTGGGGGCGGCCGCCGGACCGGTAGGCGCGTGCCCCGGTCGGCGCACCCGGGTTCGTCGCAACCGCCTGCGGTATCGTCGCCGGTCGCAAGGCAACGTGGAGGTGACGGAGTTGGCGCCGGGCGAGAGTGCGGACCGTAAAGACAACGTGCTGATCGTGCACTGGCACGACCTGGGGCGCTATCTGGGCGCCTACGGCCACCCGGACGTCCGCAGCCCCCGACTGGACCGGCTTGCCGCCGAAGGCATCCTGTTCACCCGGGCCCACGCCACGGCGCCGCAGTGCTCGCCGTCGCGTGGCTCCCTGTTCACCGGCCGCTACCCGCAAACCAACGGGCTGATCGGCCTGGCCCACCACGGCTGGGAATACCGCAGCGGCGTCCGGACCCTCCCCCAGATATTGACCGAATCCGGCTGGTATTCGGCGCTTTTCGGGATGCAGCACGAGACCTCCTACCCGAAGCGGCTGGGCTTTGACGAGTTCGACGTGTCGAACTCCTACTGCGATTACGTGGCGGACAGGGCCGCCGAATGGCTGCGCGACAAGGCCGCGGCCCTTGCCGAACCATTCCTGTTGACCGCCGGGTTCTTCGAAACCCACCGCCCCTACCCGCGGAACCGGTACGCACCCGCCGACAGCGCGCGGGTCGATCCGCCCGGCTACCTGCCCGACACCCCCGAGGTCCGCGGCGACCTCGCCGCCTTCTACGGGGCGATCGCCACGGCCGATGCCGCGGTGGGCCGGCTGCTGGACGCGCTGGCCGACACCGGGTTGGACGCCAGCACGTGGGTGGTGTTCTTCACCGACCACGGCCCGGCCTTTCCCCGGGCGAAAGGCACGCTGTACGACGCGGGAACCGGCATCGGCATGATCGTGCGCCCGCCCGCCAACCGCTCGCCGGATCCGGGCGTGTACGACGAGCTGTTCAGCGGGGTCGACCTGGTGCCGACGCTGCTGGGCCTGTTGGGCGTCGATGTCCCGGCCGACGTCGACGGCATGTCCCACGCGCGCGCACTGCTCGCGCCGCAGCCGCCTACCGCACCGGTCAGGGACCACGTGTACGCGGCGAAGACCTATCACGACTCGTTCGATCCCATTCGCGCGATCCGCACCAAGGACTACAGCTACATCGAGAATTACTTCCCGCGCCCATTGCTCGACATGGCGCTGGACATCGAAGAGAGCCCGTCGTGGGCGGCCGCCGCACCGCTTTTCGAAGGGCCGCGTCCCGACCGCGAACTCTACGATCTGCGCACCGACCCCACCGAGACCACCAACCTGCTGACCCGTGACGGCGCCGGCGACGTGGACGAGATCGCGGCCGAACTGGCTCTGCGCCTGAACGATTGGCGGCAACGGACCGGCGACGTCATCCCCTCGGACTTCGCCGGCACCCGCATCATGATGCGGAATCTCGATGCGTACCTGCGCACCCATCCGAGCGCGCCCACCAGCAAATCCGCGATCGCCGTCGACCGCGGCATCAACGAGGAAAAACGGTCCGCCGGGCAATAGTTGTGCTCACCGAGAAGGTAATTCGCTGAACTCACCGCGAAGCCGAATTGCGGTTAGGCTCGTCCGGTGTCCCGCGCCCCGGAGTCCTACCTGGTGCTCGCCACTCAGCGCAGCGGCAGCACGCTGCTGGTGGAATCGCTGCGCGCAACGGGCATCGCCGGCAATCCCGAGGAGTTCTTCGAGTGCCTGCCGACCACCGGGATGCCGCCGCAACCGCGGGAATGGTTCGCCGGGGTCGACGAGGAATCGATCCTGCGGCTGCTCGATCCGCTGGATCCCGGGACCCCGGACACCGCGACACCGGTTGCCTGGCGCGAGCGCATCCGCGGGCGCGGTCGCACACCCAACGGCGTCTGGGGCGGCAAGATCATGTGGAACCAGACCCCGCTGCTCGTGGCGCGGGCCGCGGGGCTGCCCGACCGTTCCGGGAACGGCTTGCGCGCCGCGATCCGCGACGTGATCGGCAGCGAACCCGTCTACGTGCACGTCTACCGGCCGGACGTGGTGTCGCAGGCCGTGTCGTTTTGGCGCGCCGTGCAGACCCAGGTTTGGCAGGGCCCCGCGGACCCGGACCGCGACGCGCGGGCCGCCTACCACGCCGGGGCGATCGCGCACATCGTCAAAAACCTGCGCTGCCAAGAGAACAGCTGGCGCGCCTGGTTCGCCGAGGAGGGCATCACGCCGATTGATATTGCGTATCCGGTGTTGTGGCGCAACCTGACCGCGATCGTCGCCACGGTCCTCGAGGCGCTCGGACTGGACCCGAAGCTGGCGCCGCCGCCGGTGACCGAGCGGCAGGCCGATGACCGCTCGGACGAGTGGGTGGACCGCTACCGGCAGGAGGCGCCGCTGCTGGGGCTACCCACCTGAGCGCTGCGAACCCCCCACCTCGGCGACGATGAACACCCGCCGGAACGGGAAGATGGTCGTGCCGTCGGGCCGGGCCGGGTAGGCGTCGTCCAGCAGCGGGATGAGCTCGCGCCGGAACCGCTCCCAGTCCGCGTCGCCGAGCCGCTCGCGCACCGGAACCAGCGCCGTGCCGGTGATCCAGTCCAGCACCGGGTGCTCACCGGTCAGCTGATGCAGGTAGGTGGTTTCCCACACGTCGACCTTGCATCCGGCATCAAGCAGCAGATCGGCATAATGGATCGGCGGCTGAACCACCGCTCCGACCCGAAACGGTATGTCGCGCAGGAGTTTTGCATACGGCTCACGGCGGGCCAGCGTCCGCACCGTGGCATAGGACGGCGACTCGAAGTTGCCCGGCATCTGCACGCCGATCCACGAGCCGGACGCCAGCTCACCCGCCCACCGGACCAGCAGGTCGGAGTGCTCGGGCACCCAGTGCAAGGCCGCGTTGCTGACCACCACATCGGTGTCGGGCTTGGGTTTCCAATCCCGCAGGTCGCCGGTGACGGCGTCGATCCCGCGTTCCTTGGCGGCGGCGACCATCTCCGGGGAGCTGTCGATCGCCTCGATCACCGCGTCCGGCCAGCGCCGGGTCAGATACTTCGTCAGGTGACCCGGCCCGCAGCCCAGGTCGACGACCCGGCGCGCGCGCTCGGTGCCCACCCTGGACAGCAGGTCGTAAAAGGGGCGGCCGCGATGGTCCGCGAAGGCCAGGTAGACGTCGGGATCCCACATGTCGGTCCTCCTGATCAACACACCGTCGCGTGTCGGCTGATAGACAAACCGTATTACCGCATGCGTGCCCGACGCGGTCCGAGTGGTGCCGCAAAGTGCTGTGCGTCACAGGCCCGCCGGGATAGCATCGGCCTTCGTGGCGCGCGACACCGATCCGATCGATACGCCCCTGCCCGTTCCGGACGTTCCCGGTGCCGACCTGCCGTCCGGCGCCGGCGGATTGCCGCCCTACTCGGCGTTGTCGCGCCGTCAGCGGATGGTGGTCGACGCGTCGGCGTTCGGCGATCTCGCCCTGCGCACCTGGGTGTCGTCGCTGCTGGCCGCGACGGTGCCGGTCGTTGTCGCCACCGGCCGGCGCCGGGCGGACTTGCGCTCCGAGCGCGCCAACCTGGACTTCTACGCCGAACTGGCGGCGGCAGCAAGATCCGGTGCTTTCGTTTCCGGCGCCGACGCGGTTGCCCCGGGTCACATCGCGGCGGGCCAACCCGCTGGCGGAGTGGATCGCCCGCGGCACCGTCGACAACATCGCGTTTCCCAGCAGCTTCACCGCGGTCAACCCGGCACTGCGCAAGCAATGGAGCGGCTGGCAGTCCAACAACGTGGTGCGCGCCCAACACTGGCGTCACGACGACGGCCCGCGCCCCACGCTGTGCGTCATCCACGGCTTCATGGGTTCGTCGTATCTGGCCAACGGACGGTTCTTTTCACTGCCCTGGTATTACCGGTCCGGCTACGACGTGCTGATGTACACGTTGCCCTTTCACGGCAAGCGTGCCGAAAAGTGGTCGCCGTTCAGCGGTTTCGGCTACTTCGCCGGCGGGCTGAGCGGGTTCGCCGAGGCGATGGCCCAAGCCGTGCACGACTTTCGGTCCATTGTCGACTATTTGCGTCACACCGGGGTCGACCGCATCGCGCTGACCGGCATATCGCTGGGCGGCTACACGTCGGCGCTGGTGGCGTCGGTGGACGACCGGCTCGAAGCCGTCATCCCCAACTGCCCCGTCGTCACCCCCGCGAAACTGTTCGACGAATGGTTCCCGGCCAACCTGCTCGTCCGGCTGGGACTGCGCCTGTCCGATATCGACCAGGACGGAGTTGGCGGCCGGGCTGGCCTACCACTGCCCGCTGAACTATCGGCCGCTGCTGGAAAAGGACCGCCGGATGATCATCGTCGGGCTGGGCGATCGGATGGCGCCGCCCGACCATGCCGTCCTGCTGTGGGAGCACTGGAATCGTTGTGCGCTGCACTGGTTCCCGGGCAGCCACGTCATGCACGTGAGCCAGCTGGACTACCTGCGCCGGATGACCGAGTTCCTGCGCGCGGTGATGTACTAGCGGCCTGGGCGAGCGGTGCCCGATGGGCGCCACCCGCCGGCGCGGGCCAGCGCAGCCCGACGAGCAAGTCGGTGGGCGCATCCGTGTGCCCGTCGAGTCGCTGCGTGGACAGCAGATCCAACGCCAGCAGCGCCGGCCGGTGATTTCCGCGCTGCGGGGTCAGTCCGGCCAGCGGCGCGGCCCGGTCCGGCGGCGTTTCGGTCAGGAACGCACAGGCCGCCGCGATGGTGTGGTGGCTCCCGTCACCGGCGATCTCCAGCGCCGTGCACGTTTCGCGCGCCGAATGCGACCGGATCGCAGCCAGGGTTTCTTCCAGCGCGTCGTCCACCTGAACGCGGTATGCGGCAACGTAGTCCGAGGCACCGCGCTGCACCCCCCGCCACGTTTCACGGACGTTGGGGGCCAGCAACCGGGGCACGTCGTCGGGGGAAACCAGGGTTGCTTCCCACCCGATCTCCCGCAGGTGGTCGCCCAGCCGGCGCGCCGCAACCTGTGCGGTCTTCCGCAACGGGATTCGCGCCGAGCGCGCCCGCAGCGCCGCCAGGTTGTCGGCCGCCGATACCGTGAGCCCGATCCACGTGTCCCGTCGTGACGCATTGGAACCGTTGTCGCGGCTGGTGATCCGGATTTTGTCGGCGCGGATGCCGTAGCGATCCAGATACCGGGCGATCAGCGGCAGCGGAAGCACATCGGCGCCGCTGTCCGCCGCCCCGACCCGCAGCAGCACGGTCGTTGCGCTAGCAGTCTCGGCCTCGGGGTGAATGGCGTTGCGGCGCGCCATGATCGCCAAGCGGCGGCGCAGGATCGTGGTGAAGTGCAGCCCGCGCCACCACCCGAACACCACGATCACCACGGCGACGGCGATGCCGAGCAGCCAGTGGTCCCGGGGCGAGCTCCAGGGATAGGCCATCACCGCGGGCACCACGGCCAGCAGCGCCAGGGTTACCCGGGCGCGTCCGGGAATCGGTATGGAGCGAAGCAGGCTCACGGCGTGGGGTCCTTTCGGTGGCGTGCGGCGATCGCGGTGGCCGCGCCCGCGGCCGCGACCAGCACCGCCAGCGCGGCGGTGCCCGCCAGTGCGACGGTGCGCGGCGTGTTGTCCTTGGGCGCCGGTGCCGGCGGGGCGGCCACCGGTTTGGCCGGTGCCACGCCGGGTTGGTCGGCGGACAGCTGCCAGGTCAGGGCGGCCACCGGGTCGACGCTGCCGGCGCCGACGACGTTCGACGGTGCCCGGGCACCGTTATGCGCGGTGGCGGTGATGCGATGCACCACCTCGGTGGCCGTCAGGCCGGGATACTTGCTGCGGACCAGTGCGGCGACGCCGGACACGTAGCCGGCCGCGTAGCCGGTGCCGCTCAGCGGGACCAGCTGCTGGTGGTTGTCGGGCAGGCCGTCGGCAAGTCCCCCGCCGTCGCCGTTGCTGACCGACACGATGTGTTCCCCGGGCGCGGCGATGCCCACCCACGGCCCGGCCATGGTGAATTTCGACGGCTGTCCTTCCGGTGTCAGGGACGCCACCGACAACACGTACGGCTGCCACCACGACGGGATGGAGACCGACGTGACGCCGGCCCAGTTTCGGGCATCGTCCGGACGGCTCAGGTCGGTGAGCGGGTTGGACTCGCATGAGGTTTCGCCGGCGACCGATCCGGTCGCCCCGGTGTTGCCGGCGGCGGCGACGAGCACGGCGTCCTTGTCCACCGCCGCGTACCGGATCGCCGCGCCGAGTGCGGCCTGGTCGATGGGCCGGTCGGCGGGCAGGCAGGTGATCGCGGAGATGTCGATCACCCGGGCGCCCCGGTCGGCCGCGTGCACGATCGCCCGGCCCAGCGTCGCGACGTCGAGTGTGGCCCGCGCCAGCGCCGGGTCACCGCCCGGCGTCCGGGGTGAGAACTTGGCCGACGCCGTCCGGATCGCCAGCACCCGCGCCGCCGGCGCCACGCCGGAGAAGCCGTCGTCACCGGACGGCTGCCCGGCGATGATCCCGGCCACCAGCGTGCCGTGGCCGTCGCAGTCGGTCAGGCCGTCGGTCGTTTCCACGAAGTCGCCGCCGGGGTCGACGTTGGGCAGCCGCGGGCCCGGCCGCACTCCGGTGTCGAGCACCGCCACCAGCTGGCCGTCGCCGCGCGAGAACTGCCACGCCGCGGGAAGGTTGAGCATCGCCTGACTGGGGGGCACCGCGCCGGGCTCGCTGCCGGCGATGAGCCCGGGCGTGGTGCACGGACCGCGCTGCTCCATCGGCTGCACGGGTCCCGGCGTGCCGCTGGGCGGTGGGACGCCCGGGTCGACCATCGGCGGGCTGATCGCGATCGCCGGCGGGCAGGTCCACACCGCCCCGGCCTCCAGGAAGATCAGAGCCGTTGCCAGGCAGGCCAATCCGGCCTTGATCATCGATTGAGCACCCATGTGAACAGTCCGACCAGATACGCCATCACGGGGATCAGCGAGGCATCGAGTCCGGCCGCTAGGAAGCCCACCAGCCGGCGCACCGGCAGCGAATAGCTTTCCGGTGCGGCGATGCCCGGGTTCAGCGCCACCACCATCCACACCAGCAGCAGCGCCAGCAGCACCAGCGCCGCGCCGAGGGCGGCGCCGTAGCGTCCCGTCGCGGTGTAAACCACCAGCAGGACGCCCGCACTCAGGTAGGGCTGCGCGAGCAGCCACGCCTTGCAGGCGGCCGAATCCCACACCCGGGCGCGCAGGACCGACGTCGCCGCGGTCGCCGCCACCACATACCAGCCCACGCCGCTGCACGCCTCCGGGCGCAGCGCAATGGCCACCGAGCCCAGGATGCTGAGCAGCACCGCCGCAGCGATGAATCCGCTCTGATGCGCGTCGCCCATCCGCACCCGCCGCGGCAGGTCCTCGAGCACCCGCAGCGACGGCGCCGACGGGGTGGCATCGCCGGGTGCCGGAATGACCGGCAACGGAAAGCGTGCCCACAGCGCGGAAAGCTGGGCCGTCTCGATGGTGACCAGCAGCGACGCCGCGATCAGCCCGCAACCGACGCTCAATATCGGCAGCTGCCAGAGCAGTTCGGCGCCGGCGGCCAGCAGCACCCCGGTCCCGACGACCGCGGTTGCGGTGAAGAAACCGACGACGCGTTCGCGCTCGGCGCTGGGCACCATCAGCGCGATCAGCGACCACGCGGTGACGCCGGCCGCGGCCAGCATCAGTTGCGCCGCGCCGAATTTGCCGGGCACCGCCAGCGCCACGGCGGCGCCGATGGGCGCCAGCGCCGCGATCGACAGCGCCATCCCGGTGCGCGCCGAACGCGCCGTGATCAGCAGACCGGTCACCGCGGCAACCGCCGCGACGGCGCTCACGGCGACCAGTCCGGACAGCGTCCCGGTGGCGACCCGGTAGGTGACGGCCAGGCCCGTCACCAGGAGCGTCACCGCGATCGCCGCGGCCAGCGCCCCGCGCTGGATATGGGTGGTGCCCCAAGGCTTCAACCGGGAGGTCGAGAAGATCATCGCCGCATCGGCGACGTCCTCGACGATGCCGGGCGCGGCGGGACCGACGGGCAACGGTTGCAGCGCCAGCAGGTCACCGTCGACGACTCCGACGGTGTCCAGGCTGGCGTCCAGGCTGAACGGTGCGCCGCCGATGGGGGCCAGGCTCAGTTGGGTCGCCGCGCCGATCTCGGCCGATGCCCGAGAACCGGTGCCGTCATCCGAGTCGCCGTTGCCGGCCGCCGGAACCACCAAACGCTGGACGGCGGGCAGGATTTCGCGCAGCGGTAACTCGGCGGGCAGGGCCATCTCCGTCAGCCTGCTGTCCGCGAGGATCGCCACGCGAACGATCGGCATGACGGTGCCGGCCGTCACCGGACCCTCGAAAGTTGCTGGGGCCGTTGCTGGGACATCGTGCTCTCTTCTCTATCTCGTTTCGGTTATGAGTACTGGGCGGAGAAATCTCGGGACAGCCGCTGGCCGGAGAACCATTCGTCGTCCGGCAACAAGGCGGTCAGCTGTTCGATCGCGACGGCGATCGCGAAGGGCGTGCCCGGGCTGAAGGTGGAGACCCACTCGCCGTCGAACGCGCGGGACGGGCTGATCAGCACGCGCCCCGCGGTCGCGTCGACGATGCTCATCCCGACCTCGGTGCTCGCCTGCCGGCCGTCGCGGCGGCAGCCGGCGACGACCTCGACGTAGCTGCGGGGGCCGTTGAACACCGACTCCACCGCGGGTCGCGCTGACCGCGGAAGGCCCAGGTAGTCAAGGACTTCGGCGAGCGGAGCGCCCGAACGCAGCCGCTCGTCGGCCCGGGCACCCACCCGCATCGGCATGCTGAATTCGTCGAACCGGGCCGGCGGCCGCTGCGCCAGCCCCACCCCGAGCACCGGAACCAGCGCCCGCGGGTCGTCGATGTCCATGGCGGTGAACGTGATCAGCTGCGCGCTGCGCAGCGCGACGATCGTCTTTGCGCGCCTACCGGTTCCGGCCGTGCGCTGCGCCACGACGCCGCGTAGCAGTTCGGCGGTGCCGGTGGCCGCACCGGTGTCCTTGGCCGGACCCACGTAGCGCAGGTCCAGCCACCGATCCGGAAAGCACACCGCTTTGATCCAGTCGGCGACCGCCGGGTTGACGAGTCCACCGGCCGATATCAGGCCGAGCTCGACCAGCTCGGCCCGCTGCCGTTGCAGGAACGCGTCGCGCTGTGCGGCATCACGATAGGGCGAGGTGATCGCCAGGACCCACGGGAAGCTGCCCGCCCCAATGGTTTCCGCGATAAACCACGCGTGATCGACCGTCAGCTCGACGGCGTTGGGTGCTGCCTGCATT
The DNA here is from genome assembly GCA_963800315.1 of uncultured Actinomycetota bacterium. GTDB lineage: Bacteria > Actinomycetota > Actinomycetes > Mycobacteriales > Mycobacteriaceae > Mycobacterium. The sequence continues at coordinate 46,044 of CAWDAS010000009.1, read as the reverse complement.
TAAGGCCGTCTAGGCACTGACTAGCCGCCCCATTTGGCGGCTTCGGCCTGGTCGCGGGCGAGCATCGCCATGGTGTTGGCCTCGTGGGTGCTGGCCATCGACTGGTAGGCCCGCACCAGGCTTTCCATCGCCTGGTTCCACTGCGCCTGCCACACCTGGTAGGTCATCCCGGTGTCGCCCTGCCACGCGTTCGACAACGTGGCCTGCTCGCTGGCGATATCGGCACCGAGCCCCTGCAACGTGCCGGCATAGCCCGACATGTCCCCGGCGTGGCCCAGCATCGCCGGGTAGTTGTACATGATCTGCGACATCACAAGTCCTTTCGCGGTAGGTAGCGGTCGAAAAAGGGTCTAGTCAGAACGCGTTGTAGCCCGACGCGGCGGCGGCGTCGGCCGCCACATAGGTGCCCGCGGCGTCCCCGAGGTTGGCCTGGGCGATATCCAGCAGGGTGTTGACACGAGCGGCGACCTCCACGAACCGGGCGTGGGCGGCCTGGAAGGCGGCCGAGGACTCGCCCTGGTGGAACGCCTGCGCCGACATCGCTTCCTGCTCGGCCTGGCTGATCGTGCTGCGCATCAACGCGGCCTTGGCACTGAAGGCCGACTGCGCGGCCACCAACTGCGGAATGTGAGCATCCAACATACTCATAGTGATTCCTTTCTGTTGCTTCCGTTGGGGTTTCGGTCATTGAGGGGCATTTGCCGACTTACCCACCCCCTTCCGACTCACCCGGTCCCGCCGGGCCGTCCGCATCCTGCTCCCACGTGCCGGGCACCATGGGCACCCGGGGGCCGCCGCCGAACTCGTCGCCGGCGAGCTTGGTCAACCCGGCCGCCCGGGAAGCGGTTTCCTGCTGCGCGGTTCCGGCGAACCCCAGCGTTCCGGCTGCCGTCCCGGAGGCGACCGCCGCGGCCAGCCGCTCCTCGTCGCCGTAATCCGGGGGGACACCTATGTCGGAGTCCATATCCAAGAACTCGTCGCTGTGGTGGCGCATCGCGGCCCTCCGCCGCCGCCGCGCCCGCGCTTCGGCCCGGCTCGGCGCCGCGGCACCGGCCGCCGGGATGGTGGCCGCCGGCGCCCTGACGCCGCCGCGGCCCCCCAGCGTCGGTCCCAGGCCGGTGTCCGGGTCCCCGCCGAGAGCGACGGCGTAAGCGAGGGTTCCCGGTGTCGCGGCCGGTGCCGGCGCGGCGGGCGCCCCGGAGCCGGCGGCGGCGGCGGTGGGGGCGGGGGCCCCGGAGGGAGTCGCCACGGTCGGGGCCAGCGCGGCCGCCGGCAACAGCGGCGGCCTGGTCGATGCCACCAGTGGTATTCCGGCGGCGCCCGCCGCGACCGGAGCGATCTCGGTGGCCGGCGTGAGCAAGGTGGACAGGCCGAGGCCGAGCAGCAACGGCAACAGGAAGGGCGCGCTCAAGATGGCGCCCCAGGTGGGCCAGCCGATGGCGTTGAAAAACACTTGATAGGCGATGAAGAACAGCAGTGGGCCATTGGCCGCCAGGAACGCCGGCAGATTGTTCAGGAAATTCTGAATGATCTGCGAAAAATTCTGCAGGAACTTCTGCAGCTGCTGCAGCAGTTGCTGCAGCCAATTCCCGGAATTGGACGTGCTTTGCAGGGTGTTGGCCGCGGCGTGGTTGGCTTGACCGCCCGGGTTCACGATGGACGGCGCCGGCGCGGTGCGCGACGCGGAGGCAAGCGCGACGCCCGACGTTGCCTGATAGGCACTCATGACGGTGGCGGCCTGGACCCACATCCGCGCATAGTCGGCTTCATTGAGCGCGATCGGGATCGTGTTGATCCCAAAGAAATTCGTCGCGACCAACACCCCATGGATCATGTGGTTGGTGGCCAGCTCCGGCAGCGTCGGCATGGCCGTCAGCGCGGCGGTGTAGGCCGTCGCGGCGACCTCGTGCTGGGCGGCCACCCCCGCGCTGTCGACGCTGGCCTGCTGCAGCCACGCCAGATACGGCAGGTGCGCCGCCGCGTATTGCTCGGCACTGGGGCCCTCCCAGGCCCCCGCCCGTACCGACCCCAACAGGCCACTGAGTTCGGCTGCCGCCGCGGCGTATTCGGCGCTCAGCGACGTCCACGCGCCGGCGGCCGCCAGCAGCGGCCCCGGTCCCGGACCGGCGCTGAGCAACGTCGAATGCACTTCCGGTGGCGCAGCCATCCAGAGGATGGACCCGAAGGGGCTAGTCATTCGTCAGCCGCCCGCGATCCCATACGTCGCGGCGGCCGCGGTGTCTCCGGCGAGATAGCTAGCGCCGGATTCCCCGACGCCCACCCCGGCCCGGCCCAGCTCTTCCACGCCCTCGGCCGCGACGGCGGCGTGTTCCTGACCCTGGGCGCTGAACCCGAGCGGCCGTCTGCAGCGACACCGGGTCCACGGCCGGCGGCACCACCGCGGTGATCGCGGGGGCCACCGCCGCGTGCGCGGCCGCCAGCCGCGCCGTCAGCGCTTCCACCGCCGCGCTGGCCGCGGCCAGCCCCTCGGGAACCACTCGCAACGTCATGGCTACTCCTTCCCCAGTCCTTCTGTTCCGAGTTCACTTGCCAGCACGGACTCCCCCGCCAGGGGGTTGACCAGTTGCACGTACGTCGGGCTATCGCTGTCGCCCAACAGGATCGCCCGTCCGGCGGGCAGCCGCCCGAACCGTTGACCCCGGATCTTGCCGCTGTCTTGCGGATTGCCCGCCAGCATCAACGTGGTCGCCTGCAGGTCGTTGAAGCGGCGCAGCAGCGGGCTGGTCATCAGGTTGTGTCCCGATCCGGTGGCGCGCGCCGTGACGATCACCCGCAGCCCCAAATCGGCGGCCTGCGAGAGCAACCCGAGCAGCGGAGTCCACGGCCGTTGCCCGATATAGGGCCCGGTCATCGCCGGCGCGTCCGGGATCTGGTCGACGTCGTCGATGATCAGGTAATGCGTGTGCCCCTGGAAACTCCAGCGGCCCAGCTCGGCGGCCGACAAGCCGACCGGTGGGCGCCGGGATTCGATGAGGTTGGCCAGTCCCAGCATTGCCGGGATGATGCGGTCGATGTTGGCGGTGTATTCATTGTCGGCGAACAGCGGCTCGTCGACGAGGTGCAGCCGCCGATCCAGCACGGTGAAGGCCACCCGGTCGGGCGAGGAGTGCTCGCGGACGGTGCGAATGATGTGGCGCAACAGCGTGGTCTTGCCGGACTTGCTGTCGCCGAACACCATCAACAACGGGTCGGCGGCGAAGTTGAGCACGACCGGCGCGAGATCCTCTTCGCGCTGGCCGATGACCACTTGCTCCGGGCCCCGATACAGCGCACCGACCGCCTCCGGGGCCAGGTTGGTGGGCAGCAGTCGCACCGGCGGGGCGGTCATGCCCGGGTAGCGGGCGCCGAGCGCGGCCACTGGGTTCGATTGCCCGTCCAACTCGGGGCTGGCGAACAGGAAATGCTGTGCGGCCATGGTCAACCCGCGGCCCGGCTGGTCGTGCGGGAACGGCTTCGGCGGGGCGACGCAGGGCGCCGACCACCCGCACATTGCTGTCCCGCGGGTCGTGCAGTTTGAGTTCGAGTCGCAACCCGAGGCCGTCGCGCATGGCCAGCGGCACCTCCAGCCAGCTCGGGGTGGTGATGACGACGTGGATGCCATACGCCAGCCCGACGTTGACCAGCTCGGTCACCTTGGCCAGCAACGGGTTTCGCGTGTTGAATTGGTCGGTGTTGTCGCGGCCGAACGCGTAGAGGTTGTCGATGACCAGGAACACCTCGCCGAAGCCGTCGTCGGGGGCCGGGCCGTGCTTGTCGCGGAACATCTCTCGCCGCTGCCGGGACAACAGCAGCTGCTCCAGCTCGCCGAAGGTGCGCCGGATGCGTTCGGGCTCCAGCGCGGACGCGACGCTGCCGACGTGCGCCAGATCCTCGAGCGCCCGCAGCTTGCCGCCGCCGTAGTCCAGGCAGTAGAAGGTGACGTCGCGGGGCGAGTGCAAGCTGGCCGCGGACAAGATGAACGTCTGCAGCGCGGTCGATTTCCCGGATTTGGGCCCGCCGTGGATCACCATGTTCCCGGCCGACGACGTGGCGTCGAAGATCAGCGGGTCGCGGCGCATCTCGAACGGCTTGTCGATCTCGCCGAGCGGCCACCGCCACTGGCGCTCCGGCACCCGGGTGCGGGCCAGCACCGCGGTCAACGGAATCGGTTCGTCCAGCGGGGGCAGCCACAGCTGCGGCGCACGCGGGCCGTAGCGGGCCAGCTGGTCGCCGATGGTCGCGATCAGCTTGCGCGGCGGCCAGGCCGTTTCCTCCAACCCGGCCTCGGAGATCACCGTGTCTGAGATCGCGGCTCAACCCTTCCCGCCGTGAACAGGCTGGGTTCCGGATCAGCCTGCACCACAAACGCTTTGGTCTTCTGCGGGGGTTCGTAGATGCCGTCGACGTAGGTGCTGCGGAACTTGATCGGGGCCGCGCCCGGGGCGGGCACCAGGAAGCCGACGCCCTTGTGCTCCTTGCCGGCTTCGATGTGGTAGGCATCCTCCACGCCGATGATCTGGCGGGAAACGCCGGGACTGGCCACCTTCAACCCGATGCGGTACGAGGTGTTCTTGTCGATGTCCTTGATCTTGCCCACATCCAGCGTCTGCGACGCGAAGAGAATGTGGATGCGGAACGAGCGGCCCTTGCGCGCCACGTAATCGAACAGCTCCGCGTATTCCGGGTGGTCGGCCAGCATCAGGGTGAACTCGTCGGCCACCACGAACAGCGTCGGGATCGGCGGCAGGTCGTAGCCCGGCCGCGATCGGCCGTCCTCGTACTCCACCACCGAGTTGAACGCGCTGCCCTGCACCCGGCGGCCGGCCTCCCGCAGCAGCGTTTCGCGGCGGGCCACCTCCCCGCGCAGCGTGTCGGCGAACCGGTCGGCGAGCGACTTCTTCTCGGCCATGTTCGAGATCACCGCGACGACCTGCGGGAAATTGCGGAAGCTGTCGGCGCCGGCCTCGCCCTTGAAGTCGGCGTAGATGACGATCAATCGGTCCGCCGAATGGGTGGTCAACAGCGCCAACAGCATCGACATCAGGGTCTGGGACTTCCCCGAACCCGTCATGCCGATCATCAGGCCGTGCGGACCCATCCCGCCCTCGGCTTCGTCCTTGAGGTCGAACATCAGCGGCTCGCCGGTGGCGGTGACGCCGATGGGAACACGCAACTCGTCTTCGCGCCGACGCGGCGCCCACAGCGTGGGCACATCGAGCGCCGACGCGTCCGGGATACCCAGCAGCGTGGTGAAGGTGGCACCGCGGGTGGCCGCCGAGCGCAACCCGGCGTGGGTCGGGTTGGAGTCCCAGCGCGACAGCTGACGGGCCAGGTGGGCGGCGTCGTCGGCGCCGAGTTGATCCGCGTTGTCGATGTAGGGCTGCCAGCCGCCGGTCTGCCACCGCTCGATGGCGCCCCCCGCGATGCGCAGGATCGGCCGTTCCGGATCCGAGTACTGCTCGCGGTGCGGTGGGGTCGCCGAGCAGTGCACGACGGTCACGCCCGCGCGGCCCATCGCGAGCGTCGACGCGTCCAGGTCGTAGTCGGGGTCGTCGACGACGATCAGCAGGTGCCGCAGCGCGTCGGCCGGCTGACCGGCGAACGCCGGGCGGTCGACCAGCGCCGGACCCAGCAGTGCGGCCAGCTCGTCGGCGTTGGTCGACATGAAGCGAGCCGGGCCGACCCCGTCGAGCTCGCCGGGAATGTCGACGTGCGGCAACCACTTCAGCCACGACCAGTCGGGGCCCTCCAGGTCGCGGGCGGCCAGCGCCACCCCGAGCACCGTCGGGTCGTGCCACGTCACGGCCTGAGCGATCCAGGCGCGCAACGCCGCCCGCACCTCGTCCGGTTCGCCCAGGACGGTGATGCGCGAAACCTCGGTCAGGTCGATCCCGGTCGGCACATCGCGAACGATGCGGTGGGTGTCGAGCAGGCTGCGTAATGCGCTGTGCGACACCGGTTCCAGGTCGATTTCATCGGCGGTGTCGTTGACCCGCAACGCGGTTGTCAGGGGAGCCTGGTGGCGACCTGCGCGCAGCACCAGGAAGTCCGGGTCGTGCGGGTCGCGCTCCCACTGCCGACGGGACCCGGGCACGGCCGCCAGCGCGGTCGGCTCGGGGTGCGACCACAGCGCGGCGGCGCGCTGCTGGGCGGCCTGGGTCCGGATGTTGTCCCGGACCACCGACAGGTACCGCAGATAGTCGGCGCGTTCGGCGTCGACCTCCTCCGTCCGCATCTTGTTGTCGTTGCCGCGGTACAACGCGGTCGCCGCCAGCAGCAGGACGAACGGGAAGAACAGGGTCTGCGGGGAGATCACCCGCATGCCCGTTGGCGACCAGCGCGACGATCATGCCGACGATCAGGATCACCAGCACATAGGGCATCGCCCGGCGCAGGAACGACGGCGGAATCACCCGGGGCAGCTCGGGTGGCGCCTCGATGGCGATGGTGCCCTTGCGGGCGGCGGGTGGCGCCAGCCGCCGGCGGGCTTCGAAAATGAGTCGGCTCATCGGGTTCCCCCACCTCGGCCGATGCCACCCGGCCGGGCTTGTTGTCGGGCGCCAAACCGTCGTGTGCCAGCAACGCGTCGGCACGCGACAGCGTCGGACCGCTGGCGAACAGTGACAGCACCGACCACGGAATGGGCACCGGCGGCCCGTTCAGCCCAAGGGCCGCAACGGTTTTACCGTGCCCGGTGGCCGCGTTCTCGGCCTCGTTGTCGATGCCGTACCGCACGCCGGTGTCGGACACCCAGAACAGCGACCCGGTGCCCGGTGAGCCGGCGCCGCCGCCGACGGTCTGGGTGAAGTAGCCGGTGCCCGGGGCCAGCGCGACGCGGGTGGCCACCGTACCATTCTGCGGGGAGCCGCCGCCGACCAGGTCGACGGTGTGTATCGATTCAGCCACCGGCAGCGCCGAGCCGGACAGCAGGCTCACCGAGCTGGTGGCGGCCCCGGCCGGCTTGCTCCAATAAGCGCACGTGACAGGGTCTTTTGGCCGCGTCCACCGGGGCGACCTGCTGGTCGGGATACCGCGAGGTGTCCAGCATCCGCGACACCGGCAGCTTGGCCACCGCGTCGGCGGCCAGCCGCGGCGGTTGGTCCAGGCCATAGGAGTTGGTATTGCGCAGGATCGCGGCGAGCACCGGCGAGATGGGCTGCAGTCCGTCGGGCAACACCGCGTAGTACCGCGCCGCGGCCGACGAGCTCTGATCCAGGGCATAGGACACCACCACCGCCCCGACCGGCGCCGGCACCGCGAAGTCGGCCGGCGCGCCGGCGTTCGGGATCGCCGGGGCCGTCAGCGGGGGCGCCTGGGGAATCGCGTTGAACAGCCCCAACGCAATTGGGCGCGGCGCGGGAACGTCGGTTCCCCAGCCCAGTGCATTGGTGACCGCGTGGTCGGCCAGGTTGATCTGGCTGCGCCTGCCGTCCCACAGCAGCCAGGCCCCGGTGCCGGGTGAGTCGACGAGAATCGCCTGCCGGGCCCCGACCGTGGCCGCGCGCGCGCCGCCGCTGTCCGGCGGGCCCGCGATCACGGTGACGCCCGTGCTGTGGGCGGCGTGGCCGCCGTGCGCGGGCTCACTGACGGCGTCGCACACCGTCCAGTTCGCGTCCCGGGAGGTGTTCTGCACCATGCGCTCCGGTGCGCCCGGGATGCCGATCAGGTTGCCGCGCGGAAACCGGTCCAGCTCTGTGCTTTTCACCATCGTTGGGATCGACCGGCCGGCCGACGATCAGCCGGGCCGAGGTGAGGTTGAGCACCGGGTGCAGCTCGTCGCCGACCCGCACGTACAGCGCGGCGGTCGCCCGGTCGGCGAGAACCGCGTTGGTGCCCGCCGTCCCGCTGGGCCGGATCAGCGAGAACACGAAGCAGCCCGCCAGGCCGGTGACCACGAGGACCACCCCCATCAGCACCGCGCGCGACTGGGTGCGCAGCGGGTCGACGAGCATCCTGGTGTCGTGCAACGCGATGCCGGAGGCGATCCGCCGCATCACGAACCGCCAGCCGCTGACCTGGTGGCGGGTGACGAAGCCGCGGCGATACTCGACCTTGTCGGGGTTGTCGTTGACCGGGGTTCGCGACGCGAACGAACGTCGTTCCTCGGCCCATTCGCCATCCGGCTCATTACTTGTCATGCCGGCACCTGCAGTCCGAGGCCTTGCAGCAGCGGCTCCACCGAATTGCGCACGTCCTCGGCGGTGATCGTCACCAGCTCCTCGTCGGTGAATTCGCCGGTCTCGGCGTGCTCGGAGTGGTCCAATCGGAATTCGCGTTCCTCTTCGGACTTTTCGACGACGTTACGAACGAATCGGCCGTTGCCGGCGATGTCCAGGCCGCGGCGTTCAACCCCAGCTGCGTCAGGCTTCGACTCGCGTCGGCCAGCTGCGCGAACAACGCCTCCAGATCATCGAGCGCGCCCTGATCGAAAGCGCTGTCACGCTTGGTCGGCCATGAAGTTGGCGATCTCGACCAGCTCAGGCGGCTTGTACGACGGGAAGTCGATGCTGCGGGTGAAGCGCGACCGCAGGCCCTGGTTGGTGTCCAGAAAGCGATCCAGGTCGGCACGGTACCCGGCGACGATCACCACCAGCCGGTCGCGGTCGTTCTCCATCCGCGCCAGCAGGGTGTCGATGGCCACCAGGCCGAAGTCGTTCTTGGCGCCGGTGGCCACCAGCGCGTAGGCCTCGTCGAGAAACAGCACCCCGTCGAGCGCGCTGTCGATGATGGCGTTGGTCTTGGCCTCGGTCTCGCCGATGTGCTGACCGATGAGGTCGGCGCGGTGCACCTCTTTGATGTTTTCCCGCTTCAAAAGCCCGAGGCCGCAATAGATTTTGGCGACCACCCGGGCGATCGTGGTTTTACCGGTTCCGGGCGGCCCGGCGAAGACCAGGTGGTGGGTGCGCTGCGCCACCTCGAGCCCACGCTGCTTACGCACCAGCTCCATGGCCACCGCGCTCTTGAGCCGCGCCACCTGGTCTTTAACCTTCTCCAGGCCGATGAATTCGTCGAGCTCGCGTTCGGCCTCTGCCAGCAGCACGGCCTTGCGCTCCTGGGCTCCGGGGTCGACGAAATCACCGGGGCTGGGCTCGGTGTCGGGGTTCCATGGATCGGTGCGGGCTTCGATCCGGGCCGCCGTGGTGGTCACGATCCCGAAACTGGTGTCGGACAGGGCCTCTTCGACTTGTTCGTTCTCCGGGATGTGCCGCGTACAGATCCTGCAGCACTTCGCTTGCCGACTCCTCGTCGACGTGGGCGCGCAGCACCAGCGCTTTGGCCAGCGCGCCGTCGACCGCCGCCACCGCGACGGGGCCGTCGGGCTCCTCGAGGTAGGACAGCGCGGGGGCGAACATGCCCAGCCGGGCCAGCGCGGTGCCCAGGGTCATCTTGGCCGCGTGCGAGAAAGCCTCGTCGAGATCGGCGTCGTTGACGATCGGGGTCAGCAACTTGACGACGTCCGACCAGCGTTCGGCGCGGTAGTTGATGACGACGGCGACCCAGCGGGCCGCACGCCAGCCCGGGCGGCGCTCGGTGAGGCCGGTGACAATCTCGTCGGCGTCGGCAAACCGCCCGGCGGTGGCCAGCGCGGCCGCGTAGGCGAGGTGGAAGTCGTCTGGCAGCGGTGGCGCGGAACTGGAGGTACAGGCCCGTGTCGTAGCGGAAGCCCAGCGCGCCGGGCGCCAGTTCCACCTGCCGCTGCAATACCCCCGCCGTCGGCGCGGTCTGCGACACCGCCTCGAGCACACGCAGCGACACGTCGCCGGCGGCGGCCAGCCCGACCCAGGCGTCGCACTGCTCGTGGGCGATGCGGGTCAGCGCGGTGAAACCCGCGCGCGCGGCGGCCAGATCGGCCGGACGCCGACGCTGGTACACGGCAATGCCGAGCGCGCGGCAACACGTGGCGAAACGGCTCACGATGTCGCCGTCGACCTTCGCGTCGGCCCGAGAATTGACCGGCGCAGCTGTGAGCATGCCGGTGTCAGCGCGTTCCACGGCCGCCACTTCCCACGTATGTAGCCTCCCCTAACCTAACTCGCCTGAAGTTAGCATTGCATAAGCTAACTGTCGAGCCGCGAGGCCCCGTCTGACTCACCACCGCACTCCCGTCCTAAATACCGCTGATGAGGATATTAATGGCGGGCGTAAGCCGCATATTCGGATACTGACCCAAGATAAGAAGCTTACTGAAAATCGTTTTCATTATCAACTCGGGTCGGGGTCCCAGGTTCCCGGCACCATGGGCACCGACGGCCCACCGCCGAACTCATCGCCGGCCAGCGTTGCGAGGCCGGCCGCCTCGGCAGCCTCCGTGCGCGCCGTGCCGGTAAAACCCAGCGTCCCCGCGCCCTGCCGGGACGCCACCGCCGGCGCCGCGAACCGGTGCGGGTCGGGCTCGACCTCGCTGCCGGAGTCGATGAATTCGTACCGGTGACCGCGGTGGTGGTCGTTCAGCTCCGCTCGCCGCCGCCGTCGCGCCATCCGCTTTGCCCGTGCCGACGCGGCGGCCGCGGCGGCGGCCGCGGCGACATCGGGCTCCGGCGCCTTCCGCTGCGCAGTGGAACCCATTCCCGTGCCCGACCCGATGCCGGGGCCTCCGACCAGATACGGGTAGGCACCCTCGAGGCCGACGGGCGGCGGGGGCGGTGCTGTGGGCGCGGGGGCGGGGGCCGGCGCGGTCGCCGGAGCCGACGCGGGGGCGGGCGCGGGCGCGGTCGTGGGCATGGCGCTGACGGCGGGCGCGCTCCCGACGGCCGCGTAGGTAGGTGCGGGCGGCCCGGGCAGCGCCGCGGCCGCCGCGGCGGGGGCCGGGGTGGATTGGATTCCGGCCAGGCCGGCCAGGCCGGCCAGGCCCGCTGCGGCGCCGGCCGGCAGGGCGAACGCGAGCGCCGCGATCTGGGGCGCAAACGCCTGGATGGCCTCGATCGCATGGCCGAACTCGTCGGCGATCAGCAGCCCGATGTCGTGCCACAGCTGCGTGAGCGCCGCGGACGGGTTCTCGGGGAATTCCTCCAAATCCCGTGCGATCGTTTGGAAGATCTCCGTGAACCGATTGATCCACCAGCTCAGCTGATACGGGTTGCCGCCGTCATTGTCGATGATTCCGCTGCCATCGCTCTCGTCGCCGCCGCCGTCGGCGTGATCGGCGTGCAGGATGACCGGCGCCGCATCAGTCTGCGGCGCCGACGCCACCGCCACGGTGGAGACGGCCTGGTAGGTGGCCATCGTGGTGGCCGCCTGCACCCACATCCGGGCATAGTCGGCCTCGTTGAGCGTGATGGGAATGGCGTTGACCCCGAAGAAGTTCGTCGCCACCAGCACGCGCATGGACCGCATGGTTGGTGGCCAGCTCCGGCAAGGTCGGCATCGCGGCCAGGGCCGCGGTGTAGGCGGCGGCCGCGGTCTCGTGCTGGGCCGCCACGGCCGCGCTGTTCGCGCTGGCCCGGACCAGCCAGGCCGCATAGGGCGCATGCGCCGCCAGGTATTGCTCGGCGGTGGGCCCCTGCCACGCTCCCGCCTGCACCGCCGCCAACAGGGCGGTGAGTTCGTCCGCCGACTCCGCGTAGGCGGCGCTCAAGGAGCCCCACGCGGCGGCGGCGGCCAACAGGCCCCCCGGCCCGGGGCCGGTGCTCAGCTGAGCCGAATGGACCTCCGGCGGCAAAGCCATCCACAGCGGCGCCGTCATCGCAGCGACTCCTAACTGATCGGGGTGCAGTTAGTAGTCGGTGCGCGAGGCCGAAAAGTTCCCGTTAGGCCTTGACGGCGCTGACCAGGGTGTTGCGGGCAATCATCGGCCCGGCCTCGGTGTCCGGACCGGGCACCGGCCGGCCGACCTGGCGCAGGTAGTCGGTCAGGGGCGTGCCCACGGCGTTCCAGCCCCGCCGGCCGAACCATTCGGTCGCCGGCTCACATTGCTCGTTGTAGACCAACTGGAAGAACGGCCGCTCCTCGGTGCCCGCGGCCATCGCGGCGCGCTCTTCTTCACGCTTGGCCTCGAATTCGTCGGGGTCCAGCGGTGCGCCGTCCTCGACGGCGACATGGCTGCCGTGGCCGGCCAGCGCGTCGATGCCGGTGAACAGCTGTTCCTGCGCGGTGGCCGGCAGATAGATCAGCAGGCCTTCGGCGATCCAGGCGGACGGCTTGGCCGCATCGAAACCGCTGTCGCGCAGGGCTTGTGGCCAGTCCTCTCGCAGGTCGACGGCGACCTCACGACGCTCGGCGCGGGGCTGGTCGCCATGCCCGGCCAGTACCTCGCGCTTGAAGTCGAGGACCTGCGGCCGGTCCAGCTCGAAGATCGTGGTGGCGGCCGGCCAGTCCAGCCGGTAGGCGCGGGAGTCCAGCCCGGCCGCCAAGATGACTACCTGCCGCACGCCGGCGTTGGCCGCGCGGCCGAAATACTCGTCGAAATACCTGGTGCGGGCGCCCTGGAAGTTGACGAAATGCTCGCCGAAATCGGCGGTCTTCAGCGCGTGCTCGGGGTCTTTGCCATCGAGGACGTCGGCCGCGGAACCGCCGACGGCACGGCAGAAAATCTCCGCGTATGGGTCCACGGCCAGGGGATCGGGCTTTTGTGCCTCCAACGCTCGCGCCGTTGCCACGAATAGGGCGGTCGAACCGACACTTGTTGTGATGTCCCAGGTATCACCTTCGCTGCGCACCCCACCGACACTACGCCGACGGGCTGTCGCCGCCGTTCTCCCGGACTCCGCCCGGGTCCCAGGTCCCGGGCAACATCGGCATCCCGGGGCCGCTCCCGAACTCGTCGGCGGTGAGCGTTCTCAGGCCCGCCGCCGCGGCCGAGGAGTCCCGGTGCGCCGTCCCGGCGAAGCCTAGCTCTCCGGCGCCGCGATCCGATGCCGCGGTCGACGCCGGCCCGTTCCAATCGGGGTCCACGTCGATGTTCATGTCCGCGAACTCGTCGCCGCGGTCGCGCTGGGTCGCGCGCTGGCGCCGGCGCGGCCGCGCCGCCGCACGCGCGGATGCCGCGGCGGCCGCCGCGGCGCTATCGGGTTCGGGCGCTTTCCTTTTGGCACTCGAGCTGGCGCTGGCACCCATCCCCGAGCCGAACCCGATGCCCGGCGGAGCGACGGCATAGGGCGGGAAGAAACCTGGCGACCCCGCGGCCGGAGGTGCGGGTGGCGGGGTGCTGGCCACGGTGGTCGCCGTGGGAGCGGGGGCGGGCGCCGGGGCGGAGGCCGGGGCCGCGGCCGCGGCTGGCGCGGCGATAGTCGGGGACATCGCGACGACCGGCAAGGGAGCGGGCGGGGCGACCGGTGCCGGCGTGGGAACGACCGCGGGGTGGGGCATGGCGGCCAGCCCGGCCAGTCCCGCGAAGCCGCCGATGGCCCCGAAGGGAGCGACCGCGAGGAGGGCCGCGGGGGCCAGCAACTCCGGCGCGGTGGTCAGGATTTCGAGGATGTGAGTCGGCCAGTCGAACAGCGCGAGTTGAACCAGGTACTGGAAGGCCAAGGCCGGATTGTGCACCAGGTAGTAGCCGAACTGTTGAAAGTCCTCGAGAAGTTCGAGGGCTCGAACGACCCAAAAGATCGGTTGTCCCGCATTCGTGTATGCGTCGTAGGGCAGTCCGTTCACGGTGCCCTGGGCGGGGTTCCAATTGATCCCGAAGTTCTTCAGGATGTTGGCGATGAAGTCATCCAGCGGGTTGTCGATCGTGGGATCGTGGATGATGCTCCCCGAACCTTGGCTCGAGGCGTTGGATTTCAGGATCTGCGGTGCCGGGGCGGTCTGCGGCGTCGCGACCAGCGCCGCACTCGAGACGGCTTGATAGGTCGTCATCGTGGTGGCCGCCTGCACCCACATCCGGGCGTAGTCGGCCTCGTTGGCGGCGATCGGAATCGTGTTGATGCCGAAGAAGTTCGTCGCCACCAATGCCCCATGGACGACGTGGTTGGTGGCCAGTTCGGGCAGGGTCGGCATGGCCGCCAGCGCGGCGGTGTAGGCGGTGGCGGCGACCTCATGCTGAGTGGCCGCGACCGCGCTGTTCGCGCTGGCCTGCGCCAGCCACGCCAGGTACGGCGCGTGCGCGGCCACATAGGATTCCGCGCTCGGCCCCTCCCACGCCCCGCCCTGCACGGCCGCCAACGACGCGCTGAGTTCCTCTGCGGCCGAGGCGTATTCGGTGCTCAGCTCCGAATACGCCCCCGCCGCCGCCAGCAGCGATCCCGGTCCGGGACCGGCACTGAGCAACGCGGAATGGACCTCCGGCGGCGAGGCCATCCAGATCGGCGCGGTCAATGGGTACTCCTCGGGCTGGAGGGCTTACCAGACCTTGGAGCTTAATGAATATGATTGTCGTTATCAACTTGGCTAGACCAAGGGAAGGCCCTTCCTGATCCGGCGGTCGACATCGGCCAGCAAGACGTTGAAGGGGAACTGCCGGACGAACCGCGGCAGGCACCGGTTCACCGTGGCCAACACGCCAATCAGCCGGTCGAAGCGCCGTTGCCTGGCGGCGTCCCAGGGCAATCGCATCTCGTCGCGGAACCGCTGCGGCAGAAAGCCCGTGGTGATCAGCAATGCGAAGTTGTCCGAAAGGCGCTGCAGGGGCCGCGGCAGCGTCACACCCCGGACGCGGCTGGCGGCGATGGGATAGAGGTAGTCGCGGACGGCGTCGTCGATGTGCACCTTGGCCAGCGACTCCTCCCAATATCGGTCGAACGCCGCCCGGTCCGGCGGCCACATCTCCGGAGGCACCTGCAACGTGGTGGCCAGCGCCATGCCCTCGCGGTAGTGGCGGTCGGCGTCCTCGCCGTCCAACTCACCGACGAACATCCGATAGATGTCGACCCCGCCCTTGTACAGGCAGGCCCCCACCCACAGCTGCAGGTCGACGTCGAACGCGTTGTAGCGCACCGGGCTCTCGGGGGTCGAGTACACCTGCGCGTGGGCCCGGTTCACCGCCCGGCGGAAGGCCTCCTTCTGGGCATCGCTACCGGCGCTGGCCACCGCCAGGTAGGTGAAGGTGGTGCGCGCCCGCTTGATCGGATGCAGGTCCACCCGGCCGCTTTCCACGCGGCTCTCCATGACGCCATAGCCCACGCCGGGCCGCGCCAGCTGCATGATCACGTTTGCCGGGCCGGCCAACAGCGCGATGCCCATCAGGCCCTCGTCGATACCCAGCGCCCTGCGCCGCCTCTTGCGCCGGGGGTGGGGCGGGTCGGCGACGGCGCGCTCGACATGCCGAATCGGTTCGTGAACCGGCTGGTGCATTGCCATAGTCGGACCTCCGGCGGCGCCCGCCTGCTAATCTGAGAACACTTGTTTCCTGATATTGTCGCGGCCGTGGCGTTGCTGTCAAGATGGGGGGCATGACCGGGAGCTCGAACGCGCGGCCGTATCGCGGCGTGCAGGCCGCGCAGCGGCTGGCCAGTCGCCGTAACCGGCTGCTGGCCGCGGGCCTGGATCTGCTCGGCGCCGGGCAGCAGAACGTCTCCGCGGTCACCGTCCGCGGCGTATGCCGCCAAGCGGGCCTGGCCGCCCGGTACTTCTACGAAAGTTTCGCCGACAAAGACGAATTCGTCGCATCCGTGTTCGATTGGGTGGTGGCCGAGCTGGCCGCCACCACCCAGGCCGCGGTCGCGGCGGTGCCGGCGCGCGAGCAGACCCGCGCGGGCATGGGCAACATCGTGCGGACCATCGCCGACGACGCCCGCGTGGGGCGCCTGCTGTTCAGCACACAGCTGGCCGACCCCGTGATCGTGCGCAAACGCGCCGAATCCAGCGCCCTGTTCGCCATGCTGTCCGGCCAGCACGTCGGCAACGCCTTGCAGGTGCCGGCCAACGACCGCATCAAGGCCGCGGCCCACTTCGTGGTCGGGGGCGTGGGACAGACCATCAGCGCCTGGCTGGCCGGCGACGTGCACCTCGACCCGGACCAGCTCATCGATCAGCTGGCTTCGCTGCTCGACGAACTCGCCGAGCCAAACCTGTACCGGCTCACGGACACAGCGGCAGACACCGAGTGTGTGCCCTAAGCACGGGCACCGCTTTGAATTCGTCCATGGGCTCTACCCGACAGCAATGCCAGCGCGCCATCGGTGCGGTGCATCGTCCACCCGGGTCACGCCGAGGTACACCGACCTCATGGCGACATAGTCGGCCGCATCCAACACGTCAACGCTCAACAAGTCGCCATTGCTGCTGGCCCACGTATCACCAAGGAGCAGAGGGAAACTCGGCCAATCACGACTGTATCGCGGGCGAGCGCGATACAGTCCTTGATCTCCGGGTGCGAGCCGCTTTCCGCGCCGCAGGTGTGGCCGTCCACGTTGTCAACGGGCCGTTCGCCGTTTGCCATTCGTTGATGCTTCCGAGTACGACCATCTTCGAGTGCACGCGAAGGGCTTTCCGCGTGCAACGTGATTTCCTTCGCGTAGGGAATCGTGCGACGTATCCCCGTACGTTGGCCCGGACTTACGGCATCGCCTGCGCCCCCTATGACGCTGGTGTGGACGGCAGCCGAGGCGGGCGGCATTTTCGCGGTTGTGTGCAGATCCGCAATCGTGCCTTTTCTTACGTGCGTACCAGTAATCTGGTTGCCCACTCGGGCATGCTGGCGGCGTGAGATGCGGACCGGCTCAGGGAAACAGCGGCAGACGCCACAGCCGCATCCCGGGGTCCAGCAACCACAGACGCATCAGGGTGAGTCGCAGCAGCCGCTGGGCGCTGAAGATCATGAAGGCCGCCAACGGCACCTCGATCAGCACGGCCGTGATCACCGACAGCCAGACGTCCCCGGGCCCGGCGGTCATCAGGTCGAACCACGCGTCGCAGATCAGCAACACCCCGGTGGTGAACGCGGCCGGAACAAGGAGCTGGCGCCGCAGGTAGCCGAACACGGCGGTTGCCACCATGAACCCGACCAGTAGAACGTCGAAGCCCACCCAGGTGACGGTCCAGTTGTGCGCAACGTACTTTGCCGGCAACGTCACGGCCAGATACGCCAGCCAGGGAATCATCGCCACCGAGCCGCCGATCATCAGGCTCAATCGGATGCGCCGCACCCGGACCAGCAGTGCCGGGTCGATGACGTCACTCAGGGGTTGCTCCAGCCGGGTGATCAACTCCCGGCGCTGCTCGGGCGTCAGCGCGGCGATCTGCGCGTCGGTCAGGATTTCGCCGGTCATCACCGACCGGTGGTCACCGGGGGTCGTCGGTCCGCCGCCGTCCTGGGTACGGCCTGAGCATCACCGGATTCGAATTCCTTGACCCAGCAGGCAAACTCGAGAGTGATGCCGTCGGGGTCCTGGAAGTAGAACGAGCGCACGTACACCCCGGAATGTACCGTCGCGGAGACTTGCATCTCGCTTTCGTCGTGGTTGAGCACCGGTCCCACGCGCACCCCTTTGTCCTTGAGTCGCTGCCGGTACGCGTCGAACTTTTCGGCCGGGACATGGAACGCCAGATGGTTCATCGTGCTCACCGCGCTGGTGATGTCGCCGATGCCGGGGATGGCGCCCGGCGAAGAGATGCCCGGCACCCGGTCGGGGGCTTCGGCGAACCAGAAGAAGGCGACGCAGTCGCCGTTGCCGGCGTCGAAGAAGAAGTGTTGGCCCTGCCCCCCGGGCAGGTCGAGCGACTTGATCAGCGGCATGCCGAGGATGTTGGTGTAGAAGTCCACGGTGCGCGCCATGTCCGAACACACCAGTGCGACGTGGTTGATTCCGCCGAGCTCGAATTCGGTGTTGGTGTTGTGCGGCTTGATCATCTGGCGGCTCCTGTCCGTCGCCGGGTTGAAGGTCCTGGCCAAGATCTAAATCTGAATCTAACATCAGGTTCAGTTTTGGCCCAGGGAGGTTCGTCAAGTGTCGACCGCGGCAGACCCAACTGGCCGGTGCGGCCAGTCTGCCGAGCTGCCAACGCATCGCGGCGGGCAGACCCGGGCCGCGATCGACATGGCCGCCCATGCGGTCATCGCGCGCAAGGGCATTTTGGCCACGACAATGGTCAACGATGACGTCGCGCAGGATTGGGCCGAGATATCCCCGATACCAATAGCTTTCATTGCCGACGCGGTACGGCGACCAGATGTGCATCCAAACCCCGCCAACATCTACTACCGGGTCATCTACTCCGAGGAGGGGGGCTGAAGTGAGCCGTCATACCGGTGCGGCAGGAATCGTCCGCGAATTCGTCGGCCTGCCGTCGCCCACCGCCGGCCGCGCCGGGGCCGGCGGGCACCCGTGCCAGGGGCTGTATCACTGGGCGGTCGGACGCAAGCCGAAGGTGGCGATGATCGCCACGCACTACCAAATCGACTTCTCCGAACACTATCTAGCCGACTACCTGGCCACCCGGGGCATCGGCTTCCTCGGCTGGAACACCAGGTTCCGCGGCTTCGAAAGCAGCTTTTTGCTCGACCACGCGCTCGTCGACATCGGTGTCGGGGTGCGCTGGCTTCGCGACGTGCAGGGGATAGATTCCGTTGTGCTACTAGGCAATTCGGGCGGCGGTTCGTTGATGGCCGCCTATCAGTCGCAGGCCGTGGAGCCCAACGTCACACCCCTGGACGGCATGCGCCCGGCGGCCGGGCTGACCGAGTTGCCACCCGCGGACGGCTACGTGGCCACCGCCGCGCACCCCGGGCGCCCCGACGTGCTGGCGGCCTGGATGGATGGCGCCGTCGTCGACGAAGCCGACCCCGTCGCCACCGATTCCGACCTCGATATGTTCAACGAGCACAACGGCCCGCCTTACTCGCCGCAGTTCCTCGACCGCTACCGCCGCGCACAGACCGCGCGTAACCACGCCATCACCGACTGGGCCGAGACGGAGCTCAAACGTGTTCGTGCCGCGGGGTTTTCGGATCGGCCGTTCACCGTGATGCGGACCTGGGCCGACCCGCGGATGGTCGACCCGAGCATCGAGCCCACCAAGCGCCAACCGAACATGTGCTACGCGGGCGTCCCGGCGAAGGCGAACCGCTCGGCACACGGCATCGCCGCGGCCTGCACGCTGCGCAATTGGCTGGGCATGTGGAGTCTTCGCGTAGCGCAAACCCGGGCCGAGCCACACCTGTCCCGGATCACCTGCCCGGCGCTGGTCATCAACGCCGAGGCCGACACCGGGGTCTTTCCCTCCGATGCACAACGCATCTACCAGGCGCTCGCCAGCACCGACAAAGCGCAGGCCTCGGTCGACACCGACCACTACTTCACCACCCCGGGGGCCCGCACCGAGCAGGCCGACACCATCGCCAAGTGGATCGCCAAACGGTGGCGCTAGTCCCGCTATGGCCGCTGTGGTCAACCAACCGACCGGTTATTAGATTGTTGAATGCTTGACCACTTGGTTGGTCACGAAGGCGCCGGGAATATCCCACCGGAACCCGAAAGCAATGGAAGGCGACCAATGCCGATCGCGATAACTCCCGAGCATCAAGAGCTGGCCGACTCGGTGCGGTCCCTGGTGGCGCGGGTGGCGCCGTCCGAGGTGCTGCACGCGGCCTTGGAAACTGGGCCGGAGAGCCCGCTGGAGAACCCCCCACCTTACTGGCAGACGGCGGCCGAGCAGGGGCTGCAGGGAGTCCACCTGGCCGAATCCGTCGGCGGGCAGGGTTTCGGCGTTCTCGAGTTGGCCATCGTGCTGGCCGAGTTCGGCTATGGGGCGGTGCCCGGGCCGTTCGTGCCGTCGGCGATCGCCAGCGCCCTGATCAGCGCGCACGACCCGGATGCCAAGGTGCTCGCCGAGCTGGCGTCCGGCGCGGCCATCGCCGCCTACGCGCTGGACTCGGGCCTGACCGCCACCCGGCACGGCCCCGACGACAAGGGACTGGTGATCCGCGGGGAAGTCCGCGCGGTCCCCGCGGCCGCTCAGGCATCCGTCCTGGTGCTTCCGGTCGCGATCGAGAGCGGCGAGGAATGGGTGGTGCTGCGCGCCGACCAGCTCGAAATCGATCCGGTGAAAAGCCTGGACCCGCTGCGTCCGATTGCGCATGTGCGGGCCAACGCGATCGAAGTCGGCGACGACGCGGCGCTGACCAACCTGAGTATGGCGACGGCGCACGCGCTGATATCGACGTTGCTGTCCGCCGAGGCCATCGGCGTGGCGCGCTGGGCGACCGATACGGCGTCGCAGTACGCCAAGATCCGTGAGCAGTTCGGCAGGCCGATCGGTCAGTTCCAGGCCATCAAGCACAAGTGCGCCGAGATGATCGCCGACACCGAGCGGGCCACCGCGGCGGTGTGGGACGCCGCCCGCGCGATCGACGAAGCCAGCCAAAACAACTGGGACACGGCCGGTTCCAAGGTCGAGTTCGCCGCCGCGGTGGCGGCGACGCTGGCGCCGGCGGCCGCCCAACGCTGCGCGCAGGATTGCATTCAGGTGCACGGCGGGATCGGGTTCACCTGGGAACACGACACCAACGTGTACTACCGCCGCGCGCTGATGCTGGCCGCCTGTTTCGGCCGCAGCTCGCAGTACCCGCAAAAAGTGGTCGACACCGCGACCAGTACGGGCATGCGCGCGGTGGACATCGACCTCGACCCCGACACCGAGAAGCTGCGGGGCGAGATCCGTTCAGAGGTCGCCGCGCTCAAGGCGATGGACCGCGAGGAGCGCAAGGTCGCGATCGCCGAGGGCGGCTGGACACTGCCGTACCTGCCCACACCGTGGGGCCGGGACGCCAGTCCGGTGGAGCAGATCCTCATCGCCCAGGAGTTCGCCGCCGGGCGGGTCAAGCGACCGCAGATGGGCATCGCGACGTGGATCATCCCGTCGATCGTCGCCTTCGGGACCGAGGAGCAAAAACAACGGTTCCTGCCGCCGACCTTCCGCGGCGACATGATCTGGTGCCAGCTGTTCTCCGAACCGGGCGCCGGATCCGACCTGGCCGGGCTGACCACCAAGGCGACCCGGACCGAGGGCGGCTGGTGCATCACCGGCCAGAAGATCTGGACCACCGCGGCGCAGTTCTCGCAGTGGGGGGCGTTGCTGGCCCGGACCGATCCGTCGGCGCCGAAACACAATGGCATCACCTACTTTCTGCTGGACATGAAGAGCGAGGGTGTGGAGATCAAGCCGCTGCGCGAGCTGACCGGCAACGCCATGTTCAACACCGTCTACATCGACGACGTGTTCGTGCCCGACGACTGCGTGCTCGGCGAGGTCAACCGGGGCTGGGAGGTCAGCCGCAGCACCCTGACCGCCGAACGGGTGTCCATCGGCAGCAGCGAGGCGAACTTCCTGGCCACCCTGGCCCAGTTCGTCGAGTTCGTCCGCGACGGCCAGTTCGACCAGGTGGCGCAGCACCGGGCGGGCCAGTTGATCGCCGAGGGTCATGCCGCCAAGGTGCTGAACCTGCGCTCCACGCTGCTGACGCTGGCCGGCGGGGACGCCATGCCGTCGGCCGCGATCTCCAAGCTGCTGTCCATGCGCACCGGCCAGGGCTATGCCGAGTTCGCGGTGTCCTCCTTTGGCTCCGACGCCGCGATCGGCGACACCAACGAGCCGCCCGGCAAGTGGGGCGAGTACCTGCTGGCCAGCCGCGCCACCACCATCTACGGCGGCACGTCCGAGGTGCAGCTGAACATCATCGCCGAGCGGCTGCTCGGTCTGCCCCGCGACCCGTAAGCCGCGAACTCATGCGCCGAGATTGCCGTCATGGTCGTCGTTCTGGGCGGAACCACAGCCATGACGGCAATCTCGGCGGCAAAAGCCGCTAGTCGATCTCCATCTCGCGCAGTTCGCGCTTGAGGATCTTGCCGGTCGGGTTGCGCGGCAGCTCCTCGAGGAAGACCACCTCCCGCGGCACCTTGTAGCGGGCCAGGTGGTCGCGCACGTATCCCTTGATGGTGTCCTCGTCGACTTGCGCGCCATCCTTCTTGACCACGAAGGCGCGCAGCCGGTGGCCCCAATCCTTGTCCTCGACGCCGATCGCGGTCGCCTCCACCACCTCGGGGTGCCCGCTGATCAGATCCTCGACCTCGGCGGGGAAGACGTTCTCGCCGCCGGAGACGATCATCTCGTCGTCACGGCCGCTGACATACAGCAGGCCGTGCTCGTCGAAGTAGCCGACGTCGCCGGACGACAACAGGCCGTTGATGATCTGCTTGTTGCCGCCGCCGGTGTAGCCGGCGAACGGGAAGCTGTTGCCGACGAAGATCCGCCCGACCTCGCCCTGCGGCAACTCCTTGCCGTTGTCGTCGAAAATCTTGACCTTGACGCCCTTGACCACCGGGCCCACCGTCGCCGCGTTGTGTTCCAGGTCCTTGGGCCCGGCGATGGTGGCGAAGGCGATCTCCGTCGAGCCGTACATGTTGTAGACGACCGGGCCCAGGTCCTTGAGGGCACGGGCCGCCAGCTCGGCGCCCAATTGCGAGCCGGACACGAACACGATCCGCAGGCTGGACAGGTCGGGCTTCTTGTCCATCTTCTCGACGGCGTCCAGGAGCCGTGACAGCATCACCGGCACCACCACCATGGCGGTCGCCCGGTACTTCTCGATGTCCTCTAACACCAACGGCGGCTTGAACTTTCGCCGCAGCACCAGCGTCGACCCGAGGAACATCGCGATGGTGGCGTGCAGATATCCCAGCGCGTGGAACATCGGCGACGGCAACGACGTCACCTCGCCGGCCTTGAACGGAACGTGCGACAGGATGCCGCCGACGGGCGCCAGCGTCGGCGGGGTGCTGCGGTTGGCGCCCTTCGGCGTGCCGGTCGTCCCGCTGGTCAGGATGATGATCGACGCGTGCTTGTCCGCCTTGGGGGCGGGCGCTTTGCTGCTGCGCGCGACCAGCTCGGCCAGCGTCTCGTCAGTGCTGCCGAACGGCTCGTCGGCATCCGGGTTGGTGCCCAGCGCGCGCAGCTTGCCCAGCGGCGGATCGGCTTTGCTGACGGCCTGGGTGTACTCGTCGTCGTAGATGATCACCTTGGCGCCCTCGCGTTCGGACACCTCCTTGATCTGCGGCCCGGAGAACTCGCTGTTGAGCAGGATGATGCGGGCGCCGACCCGGGCGCATCCGTAGTTGGCGATGACGAACCAGCGGTGGTTGCGCGCCAGGATCGCGACGCCGTCCCCGGCGCGGACGCCCTTGTCAATCAGGCCGTTGGCCACCGCGTGGGCGGCGGCGTCGAGCTCGGCGTAGGTGAATTCGCCCTCTTCGTCGATGACGGCCGCGCGGTCGGGCGTGCGCCTGGCATTCAGCGACGGCAGCATGCCGAACTCGCCCCACTTGTAGATGTCGGCGGCCATCGCGGCGTAGTTCTGCGGCGGCTCCAGACGGAACGCGCCCGATTCGATGATCCGGCGCAAATAGTGCAGCTCGGCCGAGCCGCGTTCGAAGTATTGCTGGAGTTTCGCCACGGTCTGCCCGGGCAGGTCAATCAGGTTCGGCATGAAATCCACCATATGTGACGTCCGTCTCAGTACGGCCAGAAATCTCTGGCGAATTACGATCAAGCGCATGTCCGGTCCGGTTTCACTGGAGGTGGCCGGCCACCAGGTCACCATCACCCATCCGGACAAGGTGGTGTTCCCCGGCGAGAGCGGCCCCGAAACCACCGGGCAGACGCGGGGCCGCTACACCAAGCTCGACCTGGTTCGCTACTACCTGTCCGTCGCCGACGGGGCGCTGCGCGGCGTGGCCGGCCGGCCGATGATCCTCAAGCGTTTCGTCAAGGGCATTTCCGAGGAAGCCGTGTTCCAGAAGCGGGCGCCCGCCAACCGGCCGGACTACGTCGACGTCGCCGAACTGCGCTACGCGCGGGGCACTTCCGCCGCGGAGGCCGTCATCCACGACGCCGCCGGACTGGCCTGGGTGGTCAACCTGGGGTGCATCGACCTCAACCCGCATCCGGTGCTCGCCGCCGACCTCGACCACCCCGACGAGCTGCGCGTCGACCTGGATCCGATGCCCGGTGTCTCCTGGGGCCGGATCGTCGACGTCGCACTGGTGGCCCGCGAGGTGCTGGAGGACCACGGGCTGGTTGGGTGGCCGAAGACGTCCGGGTCGCGCGGCTTTCACATCTATGCGCGGATCGCCCCGCGCTGGGGATTCCGGCAGGTGCGGCTGGCCGCCCAAACCGTTGCCCGCGAGGTGGAACGGCGCATCCCCCAAGCCGCGACCAGCCGCTGGTGGAAGGAAGAGCGCGAGGGCGTCTTCGTCGACTTCAACCAGAACGCCAAGGACCGCACGGTAGCGTCGGCCTACTCGGTGCGCGCGACCCCCGACGCCCGGGTGTCCACGCCGCTGCGCTGGGACGAGGTCACCGACTGCGACCCGGGGGCGTTCACCATCGCCACCGTGCCCGACCGGTTCGCCGACCTGGGTGACCCGTGGGCGGGGATGGACGACGCGGTCGGCGGCCTGGATCGGTTGCTCATGCTGGCCGAAGAGATGGGCCCGCCGGAGCGTGCGCCCAAAGGGTCGGGTAAGCGCGCCGACGGAGCGCGCCACCGGCGCCAGTCAGTGATGCCGCTCATCGAGATCGCCCGCACCAAGACCAGGGACGAGGCGATGGCCGCGCTGGACACCTGGCGCGACCGCCACCCGGCCGCGGCGGAGCGGCTGCGGCCGGCCGACATCCTGGTCGACGGCATGCGCGGGCCGAGCTCGATCTGGTACCGCATCCGGATCAACCTGCAGCACGTTCCGGTCGACCGGCGACCGCCCCAGGAGGAGCTGATCGCCGACTACAGCCCCTGGGAGAGGCACCAGAACCGCTAAACCCCGGCGCGCGCCATGGCGCTGGATTTGCGCAGGTAGCAATACCAGGTGACGACCAGCAAGGCGAAGAAGAACACCACGTAGAACCGCAGCGCGGGCTCGATGCCGCCGAACTGCGACCTCGACCAGGCGTACGCCAGCGGAACGACAAACCCACCGAAGGCGCCCACCGACGAGATGATGCCCAGCGCACCGGCGGCCTGGCGGCGCATGCCCACCATGGTGTCGGGATCGCCGCCGGCGAGCTCGCCCTTGGCTTGGAAGATCCTCGAAATCATCCGGTACGTCGAACCATTGCCGATGCCAGTGGCGACGAACAAGAACATGAAGCTGGCGAAGAACAGCGGCAGGTCCTTGGCGGTGACGGACCACAGCGCCGCGGCGGCCCCGGCGGCAAGCATGACGAAGCTGGCGGCGGTGATGCGGGCCCCACCGATCCGGTCGGCGAGCCTGCCGCCGAGGGGCCGGATCACCGACCCGATGCCAGCACCCAGGAACGCCCACGTCAAGGCGATGTCCCCCCGCCCGAACACCGTCTTGAGCAACGTCGGGAAGGCCGCCGAATACCCGATGAAGGATCCGAAGGTGCCGATGTACAGCAGCGACATGATCCAGGTGTCGGCATGACGCAGCGACCGCCATACCGGCTGCACGTCGGCTTTCGCCTCGGTGAGGTTGTTCATGAACAGGAACGCGCACATCGCGGCCACCACGGCCAGCGGCACGTAGAACAGTCCGGCGCGCGAGAGTGCCACGCCGCCGCCCGCGATCACGATCGGCGGGATGATCTTCTGCACCACCGCGACGCCGATGTTCCCCCCGGCCGCGTTGAGGCCCAGCGCCCACCCCTTCTCCTTCTCCGGGTAGAAGAACGAGATGTTGGCCATCGACGAGGCGAAGTTGCCGCCCCCGAAGCCGGCGGTCGCGGCGATCGCCACCAGCATCGGGAACGGGATGTCGGGATGGTTCACCGCCCAGGCCAGCAGCAGCGACGGGATCAGCAACAGCGACGCCGAGATGGTCGTCCAGTTGCGGCCGCCGAAGATCGGCACCGCGAACGTGTAGGGCAGCCGCAGGAAGGCGCCGACGCCGCTGGGCACCGCAACCAGGCACAGGGCCTGGCTGGCGCTCAGCGCCCAGCCGGATGCCGAGGGGTGTGCGGGGTGACCGGGGACTGCGGGATTCGATAGGGCGGTCATCTGGACGACCACGATGCTCCACAACATCCACACGCTGAACCCGATGTGTTCGGCGAAGATCGAGAAGATCAGATTGCGCCGCGCGATCGCCTTGCCGGTCTTCTCCCAGAAGGCGGGGTCTTCGGGTCGCCAGTCGTCGATCCAGTGCCGTCCCCGGTGATGCTTGCGCGGTGGCGCGGGGTGCAGTACGGGGGCGGCATTTGTCGTGGTGGTGGTCACGCCCCGACGCTAGGGACGGACTGTTACCGGTCGTGGTGTGCGCAGTTACGTGGGAGATACGTGGATATCGCACCGGCCCGGGGCCGGCTGTCAGAACTTTTCGGCCATGCGCGCCGGCATGCCGCTGAGCTGAGCGTCAGCCGCGCGGCGGTGCGGACCCGGGGAACGCGATAATCTCACGCGATGCGACAGGGATGGAACCGACGGGGGTTCTTGCAGCTCGCAGGGGCCGCCACGGTCGCCGGAGCAACCGGGTTTTCATCGGGGTGCGGGTCACGCAAACCGGGTCCGGGCACCGGCGGCGGATCGGTGACCATCACCCACCTCTTCGGTCAGACCACCATCAAGGCCCCACCCAAGCGGGTGGTCAGCGCCGGCTACACCGAGCAAGACGACCTGCTCGCGGTGGGGGTGGTGCCGATCGCGGTGACCAACTGGTTCGGTGACCAACCCTTCGCGGTGTGGCCGTGGGCCCAGCAGAAGCTCGGCGGCGCGCAACCGGTGGTGCTGAGCCTCGAGGATGGAATACCGGTCGACAAGATCGCCGGGCTCAAACCGGATCTGATCGTCGCGATCAATGCCGGAGTGGACGCCGACACGTACCAGAAGCTGTCCGCGATCGCCCCGACCGTGCCGCAATCCGACGGCGACGCCTTCTTCGAGCCGTGGCAGGAGCAGGCCACCACCATCGGGCAGGCGGTGTTCCAGGCCGACCAGATGAAGTCGCTGGTCGACGGCGTCGATCAGCAGTTTGCCGCCATCGCCAAGAACAACCCGCAGTGGACCGGCAAGAAAGCCCTGCTGATGCATGGCACGCTGTGGCAGGGCACGGTCGTCGCCACCCTGGCGGGCTGGCGGACCGACTTTCTGAATCAGATGGGCCTCGTCATCGCCGACAGCATCAAACCCTTCGGCGCCGATTACCGCGCCGTCATCCCGCGCGATCAGATCAAGGCGGTGCTGGATTCGGCCGACGTGGTGATCTGGACAACCGAGGACCCGGATCAGCAAAAGGCGATATTGGCCGACCCCGACGTGGCGGCGTCGCAAGCGACCGCGCAGCACCGCCACCTGTTCACCACCAAGGACCAGGCGGGCGCGATCGCCTTCGCCTCGGCGCTGAGCTACCCCGTGATCGCGGATCAACTGCCCCCGCAAATCAGCCGGATCCTGGGCTAGTTCGCGCCCGGGTCCCGCCTGTTTGAGCGTTTGCTAAGGCAGCTCTGGCAGTGCTCCAAAATCCCTTGCCCGGCACTCGCCGACGCCCCGATCCCGGGGTTACCGTCGAGTAATGAGCGTGACAGACCTACCCAACGACCTGCCCGGGGACCTGCCGACGGACGTGGTCGGCAACATCGTGCTGGACTACGGCGACCAAGCGCTGATGCTGCAATGTGGCAGTACCGCTGAGGTGTTGGGATGGGTGGCCGCCCTGCGCGCCGCGGGGCTGCCGGGTGTGGTCGATATCGTCCCCGCCTCCCGCACCGTACTGGTGAAGCTTGACGGCCCCCGCTTCCAAGGGGTCGTCCGTCAGCGCCTGCGCAAGCTGCGGGTCACACCCGATGAGACCGCGCCGTCGGAGCGCGGCGCCGACGTCGTGATCGACGTGGTCTACGACGGCCCGGACCTCGCCGAGGTCGCCGACCACACCGGGCTGACCGTCGCCCAGGTGGTGGAGGCCCACACCTGTTCTTTGTGGCGGGTCGGATTCAGTGGCTTTGCCCCCGGATTCGCCTACCTGGTCGACGGCGATCCGCGGCTACGGGTGCCGCGCCGCTCGGAGCCGCGCACCTCCGTGCCGGCCGGCTCGGTGGCCCTGGCCGGCGAGTTCAGCGCGGTCTATCCGCGTCGATCCCCCGGCGGTTGGCAGCTCATCGGCCACACCGATGCGGTCATGTGGGACCTCGCGCGTCCCGATCCGGCGTTGCTGGCGCAGGGCATGTGGGTCCGGTTCCGGGCCGTCTAACCAAGGAGAGAAGCCGTGGCAACCCTGGAAATCCTGCGCACCGGACCGCTCGCCGTCGTCCAAGACCTCGGCCGGCCGGGACTGGCCCACCTCGGCGTCAGCCGGTCCGGGGCGGCCGACCGGCGGGCACACAGGCTGGCCAACCGGCTGGTGGCCAACCCCGATGACCGCGCCACCATCGAGGTCACGTTCGGCGGTTTCGCGGCCCGCATCCGGGGCGGCGACGTCGATATCGCGGTGACGGGAGCCGACACCGACCCGACCGTCAACGGAATCAACTTCGGTACCAACAGCATTCACCACGTCCGTGATGGACAGGTGGTCGCGCTGGGCGTTCCGCGTGCCGGACTGCGCACCTACCTGGCGGTGCGCGGCGGCGTCTGCGTGGAGCCGGTGCTGGGTTCCCGCAGCTACGACGTCATGTCGGCCATCGGCCCGGCGCCGCTGCAGACCGGCGACCGGCTGCCGGTCGGCGAGCACACCGACGCCTACCCGGAACTGGACCAGGCACCGGTGGCCGCCATCGCCGCGAACGTGGTCGAGCTGTCGGCGGTGCCCGGGCCGCGCGACGATTGGTTCGTCGATCCCGATGTGGTGGTGCACACCGATTGGGTGGTATCCGACCGCAGCGACCGGGTCGGGATGCGGTTGGTCGGCCGCCCGCTGCAGTACCGCTACCCGGACCGGCAGCTACCCAGCGAGGGCACCACTCGCGGCGCGATCCAGGTGCCTCCCAACGGTTTACCGGTGATCCTGGGGCCCGATCACCCCGTCACCGGCGGATACCCGGTGGTCGGCGTGGTGATCGACGACGACATCGACAAGATCGCCCAGGTGCGGCCCGGCCAGTCGGTGCGGCTGCACTGGGCACGACCCAGGTCGCCGTTTGCGGCCCAAACCCTCGCCGGTGCCGCGGGCAGCCCGCTCTCCTAGCGCGAGCCGGCTCGTTCAGCCCGGCGCGCGGGGCCGCTGTTTCCGTTGCCGCAAGCCAATTCGACGGCGCAAGCAATGAAATGTATTCCAGCTCACACAAAATTCCGTGCGACCATTCCAAAAGTACTTGGTAAGTAGGATTATCTTCACCGTCACACCCCGGATAGTCCGCCACGGAAGCGCTTCTGACCTGGGGTATCCGCGAAACCGGCTGCCATTCAGCGACTTACCAGACAACTGGTATTCAACTAACAGGCGATACGGGCCCGATTAAGTTGACGGGCTCACATTCCTAATGTGAGCATCGAAATATACGGCGGGGCATGCCTCTTCGTTCGGGGCGCCCACCCAGGGCATCGACGCCAGACTCAGCCAGCTCCTCCCCGGAACCCGGGTCGAGCGGGACGATTCTGGGCTCGACGGGCAGCCCGATGCGCCGGTCAGTGGGCCTGACGGAGGGATATACATGCACGCCGGCTCGAGGGGTGTGATCAGCACACCCGGAGAGTGTGGCCGCTCCATACCCCAACGCGCCCAGACGGTTTCGCCGACGGGCGGATGAACGTGAGCACCTCCGAAGCTCCGGCGGCATCGGCATCGCCGCAGGACGGCACGATGCCGTGCCGCACCCAGGACACACGCCCGTCGAGGAAAGGTGACGAACGGATGAGCCGCAACCACCTCATCACGGACTGGAACCCGGAAGACACCGCGGCCTGGGAGGCCGGCAACAACAAGATCGCCCGCCGCAACCTGCTCTGGATCATCGCGTGCGACCACATCGCCTTCGGCGTCTGGACCCTGTTCCCGGTCATGGCGTTGTTCATGCCGCAACAGGTCTACGGCTTTTCCGCGGCCGACAAATTCCTGCTCGGCGCCACCGCCACCTTGGTGGCGGCGTGCCTGCGCATCCCCTACTCGCTGGGCATCGCCACCTTCGGCGGCCGCAACTGGACGGTGTTTTCGATCGTGGTGCTGATCGCCCCCACCATCGGCGCGATCTGGCTGCTCGCCCACCCCGGCCTGCCGCTGTGGCCATACCTGGTGTGCGCCGCGCTGACCGGAATGGGCGGCGCCAATTACGCGGCGTCGATGACCAACACCAACTTCTTCTACCCCCACCGCCGCAAGGGGTTCGCGCTCGGTTTCAACGCCGGGGCCGGCAACCTCGGGGTGCCGATGATTCAGTTGGTGGGCCTGCTGGTCATCGCCGTGGCCGGACCGCACCAGCCGTACTGGGTGTGCGGGCTCTATCTGGCCCTGTTGATCGTCGTCGCCCTGGGTGCGGCCCACTACATGGACAACCTGGAGCACGCCACGTACGACGGCAGCCACCTGCGTTCGATCCTCTCCGAGCGCGACACCTGGGTGCTCGCGCTGCTTTACCTGGGCACCTTCGGCTCCTGGATCGGGTTCTCGTTCGCGTTCGGCCAGGTGCTGCAGATCAACTTCCTGGGCGCCGGGCAAAGCCATCCGCAGGCCGCGCTGCACGCCGCCGAGTTCGCGTTCATCGGGCCGGCGTTGGGATCACTGGCCCGGATCTATGGCGGCAGGCTGGCCGACCGGGTCGGCGGCAGTCGGGTCACCCTGGCGGTCTTGGCCGCCATGGCGCTGGTCACCGCGTTCCTGGTCGCCGTCAGCACCCACGACGACCACCATCGCGGCCTCACCACCGTGGCCACCATGATCGGCTACGTCGGCGGCTTCATGGTGCTGTTCATCCTGGCCGGGTTGGGCAACGGTTCGGTCTACAAGATGATCCCCTCGGTGTTCGACGCGCGCAGCCACCGGCTCGGCCTTTCCGAGGATGAACGCGGCCGGTGGTCACAAGCGACGTCGGGTGCCGTGATCGGGTTCGTTGCGGCGTTCGGCGCGCTCGGTGGCGTGGGCATCAACCTGGCGCTGCGCCAGTCCTACCTCAGCACCGGCACCGACACATTGGCCTATTGGGCCTTCCTGTTCTTCTACATTGCCGCCGCGGCCCTGACCTGGGCGAGGTATGTGCGTCGCCATATGGCGGACGCCTCGGGCGCGCCGCGGTCGCAGGCTCACTCGCAGCCCGCCCGACTGTGAGCCGGGTTGCAACGAGGGCAATGCGTAGGCAATTGGCAGGTAATGTGGCCGAAATCTGATGGGCATACACAGGTGACATGGGCCAGCCAGACACCGCCCCGCTGACCGGCTACCGCATCGCAGTGACGTCAGCTCGGCGCTCCGAGGAGCTGTGCGCACTGCTGAGCCGCCAGGGCGCGGAGGTTTGCAGCGCGCCCGCGATCAACATGATCGCGCTGCCCGACGACGATGAACTGCACTGCAACACCAAGGCATTGATCGCCCGGCCACCCGATATTCTGGTGGCGCACACCGGCATCGGCTTTCGCGGCTGGCTGGCGGCGGCCGAGGGCTGGGGGTTGGTCAACCAGCTCCTCACGTCGCTGTCGTCGTCCCGGATCGTCTCGCGCGGGCCCAAGGCTACCGGCGCGCTGCGCGCCGCCGGCCTGCACGAGGAGTGGTCTCCGGAATCCGAGTCCTCGCAGGAAGTGCTGGAATACCTGCTCGAATCAGGCGTATCCGGACTGCGTGTTGCCGTGCAGCTGCACGGCGCCGCCGACGCCTGGGATCCGTTCCCGGAATTTCTCGGCGGGCTGCGTTTCGCGGGGGCCGAAGTGGTGCCCGTCCGGGTGTACCGATGGAAGCCAACGTCGTTGGGCGGCAACTTCGATCAGCTGGTGACCGGGATCGCGGGTCGACAATTCGATGCGGTCACCTTCACGTCGGCACCCGCCGCGGCGGCGGTACTCGAGCGCGGCCGAGAGCTGGACATCGAGGGCCCACTGCTGGAGGCCCTGCGCACCGATGTGCACGCGATGTGCGTCGGCCCGGTGACCTCCAAACCGTTGATCCGAAAAGGCGTGCCAACCTCATCGCCGGAAAGAATGCGACTGGGCGCCCTGGCCCGGCATATTGCCGAGGAACTACCGCTGCTCGGCTCGTGCACCGTGAAGGCCGCCGGCCACGCGGTTGATATCCGCGGAACCTGCGTGCTGGTCGACGGGTCGATCAAGGTGTTGTCGCCGTCCGGAATGGCGATATTGCGCGCGCTGGCACGACGACCCGGCGAGGTTGTCGCGCGGGGCGACCTGTTGCGGGTGCTGCCCGGCAACAGCAACGACCCGCACGCGGTCGACACCGCCGTACTGCGGCTGCGAACGGCCTTGGGAGACAGAAACATTGTCGCGACGGTGGTCAAGCGCGGCTACCGGCTCGCCATCGACGAAACGCCTGACACCCCATGGCCCTGATCCTGGTGGCGCACGGCACCCGCCGGCCGGCCGGTGTCGCGATGATCGAAGACCTTGCTGCGCAGGTGAGCACGCTCGTCGGCCGCGCGGTCGAGGTTGCGTTCGTCGACGTGCTGGGACCGACACCCAGCGACGTGCTGGTGCGGGCGAAGGCCGCCGGGCGGCCCGCCATCGTGGTGCCGGCGTTCTTGTCTCGCGGATATCATGTCCGCACCGACCTGCCCGCTCACGTGGCGGCCAGCGGACATCGGAGTGTCATTGTCGCCCCCGCGTTGGGGCCGAGCGGCCAGATCGCCCGTATCGTCGGTGACCAGTTGGTGCAATGTGGTTGGCGCCCCGGTGATTCGGTGGTTCTCGCGGCGGCCGGGACATCGGACGACAGGGCGCGCACCGACCTGCACACCACCGCGACGCTGTTGTCGGCGCTGACCGGATCACGAGTGAGCGTGGGCTTTGCGGCTACCGGAGATCCGCAGGTGCAGGACGCCTTACATCAGACTCTGACCCAGGCAAGGACGCATGCCCGGCGCAACGGTGCGCGCGTCGTGGTTGCTTCGTACCTGCTGGCTGACGGCCTGTTCCAGGAGCGGTTGCGCGACAGCGGCGCCGAACTGGTCAGCCGGCCGCTGTGCACTCACCCGGGGCTGGCGCGGCTGATTGCGAGCAGGTTCCGCCGGGCCGCGCCACCGGTCCCGGCCGGCGCCGCCCGGCATGCCTACTCGGCTGCGTAAAGCCCCTGCTGAGAAGGCACGCCGAGATTCGGCCACGCTTGATCTTTGATCCCATAACCGCGATCCTGACACCATGCCCCGTCGCGAACAGCCGTCGCGTGGGCTCCTGGACCCGGTCGCCAAGATGCTGCGGTTGCCGTTCGGCACACCGGAATTCATCGACCGGATCGTCACCGGTGGGGTCAACCAGGTGGGCCGCCGGACCTTGCACATGCTGATCACCACCTGGGATGCGGCCGGCGGTGGGCCTTTCGCGGCCAGCGCCATCGCCTCCACGGGAATGGCCAAGACCGCCGAAATCGTGCAGAGCATGTTCGTCGGACCGGTTTTCGGACCCGTGCTGAGGATGCTGGGAGCCGACAAGGTGGCCGTGCGCGCGTCGTTATGCGCTTCTCAACTGGTCGGCTTGGGCATCATGCGCTATGGGGTGCGCTCCGAGCCGCTGCACTCGATGTCGGTGGACGCGATTGTCGACGCCATCGGTCCCACGATGCAGCGCTACCTGGTGGGCGATATCGGCTAACCGGTGGTCCGACCGACCTGGACGAAGCCGTCGGCCGTGACGCGCGCCGGGAACACCGGCACGCAGACGTTCGGGTCGTCCAGGCAGGAACCGTCTTCGAGCGAGAAGGCCTGCTTCAGCAGCGGCGATTGAACGGTGACGCAGCCACCGCGGTCCCCCACTATCCCCCGCGAGAGCACCGCCGCCCCGGAGAACGGGTCGACATTGCCCACGGCATGCACCGATCCGTCGTCCAGCCGGAACAGCGCCGCCTGGGTGCCGTCGTCGAGCAGCACGCCGACGCCGCGGCCCGGGATCAGCCGGTCGTACGCGCACGCGGTCGTCCATACCTGAATGTCGTTGAGAAGAGTCATCTTTTATCTCCCAGTTCCTTCGGAACTACCCTGACGGATCCGCGGCATGCCGATGGACACAGGGATTTTGCGCCCGGCATGTTCGGTGAATTCGACTGTCGAGTCGACGGCGTCCGGGGCGTTGACGAAGGAGACGAAGCGGGAGAGCTTGTCCGGATCGTCGAGCACGCCCTTCCATTCGCACTGATAGTTCTGCACATGCCGCTGCATTGCGGCCTCGAATTCGGCGGCCAGTCCCAGCGAGTCTTCGCACACCACCTCGCGGACGTGGTCGAGCCCGCCCTCCAGCGAATCGACCCACGGCGCGGTGCGCTGCAGCCGGTCGGCGGTCCGGATGTAGTACATCAGGAACCGGTCGACGTAGCGCACCAGCGTCTCGGTGTCGAGGTCGCTGGCCAGCAACTGGGCGTGCTTGGGTGTCATGCCGCCATTGCCGCCGACGTAGAGGTTCCAGCCCTT
The DNA here is from genome assembly GCA_963800315.1 of uncultured Actinomycetota bacterium. Taxonomy (GTDB): domain Bacteria; phylum Actinomycetota; class Actinomycetes; order Mycobacteriales; family Mycobacteriaceae; genus Mycobacterium. The sequence continues at coordinate 11,673 of CAWDAS010000009.1, read as the reverse complement.
TTCGGTGGCGATGACGCCCACGTCCTTGGAGCGCGCCTCGGCGCACTCCCGCGCACAGCCCGAGACCCCCATCTTGATCTTGTGCGGCGCCCGCAGGCCCCGATACCGCAGCTCGAGGTCGATGGCCAGCTGCACCGAATCCTGTTGACCGTACCGGCACCAGTCGGTGCCGACGCAGCTCTTCACGGTGCGCAGGGCCTTGCCGTAGGCGTGGCCGGATTCCATCCCACCCTCGACCAGCCGCCGCCAGATCTCCGGCAGCTGGTCCACCCGGGCGCCGAACAGGTCGATGCGCTGACCGCCGGTGATCTTGGTGTAGAGCCCGAAATCTTGCGCGATCTGGCCGATCAGGATGAGGTGCTCGGGCTTGATGTCGCCGCCGGGCACCCGCGGCACCACCGAGTAGCTGCCGTTCTTCTGGATGTTGGCCAGGAAGTGATCGTTGGAATCCTGCAGCGAGGCTTGCTCGCCTTCGAGGATGTGCTCCGAGCCGGTGGAGGCCAAGATGGAGGCGACCACGGGTTTGCAGATGTCGCAACCCTTTCCGCTGCCGAAGCGCTCCAGCAGGCCCGAGAAGGTCCGGATCTCGGTGGCGGAGATGATCTCGAACAGCTCCGCCCGCGACTGGCTGAAGTGCTCGCACAGCGCCTTGGACTGTTCCACGCCCTCGGCTTCCAGCAGCTGCTTGAGCAGCGGCACGCACGACCCGCACGAGGTGCCGGCCGCCGTGCAGGACTTCAGCGCGGCCACGTCACCGCAGCCGTCGGCGATCGCGCATTTCAGGTCGCCCTTGGTGACGTTGTTGCACGAGCAGATCTGCGCCGAATCCGGTAACGCGCCGACGCCCAGGGCCGCACCGCCGCCGCCCTGCGCCGGCGCGATCAACGCCAACGGATCCCCGGGCAGCTCGCTGCCGACCATGGGCCGCAGCACCCCGTAGGCGGAGGCGTCGCCCACCAGCACCCCGCCGAGCAGGGTTTTGGCGTCGTCGGACAGCACCAGTTTGGCGTACGTCCGGTTCACCGCGTCGTTGATGGCGACCTCGAGGCAGTCCTCGGTGGTCCCCATCGCGTCGCCGAAGCTGGCCACGTCGACGCCCAGCAGTTTCAGCTTCGTGGACAGGTCCGCTTCCCCGAACTCCGCGACACCGTCGAGCAGCCGGTCCGCCACCACCTCGGCGGAGGTGTAGCCGGGGCCCACCAGCCCATAGCAGCGGCCGCCGATCGCGGCGACCTCCCCGATCGCGAATATGTTGGGATCGCTGGTGCGGCAAGACAAGTCGGTGAGAACGCCGCCGCGCTCGGCAAGGTCCAGGCCCGCGGCCCGCGCCAGCTCGTCACGCGGCCGGATACCGGCCGCGAAGATGACCAGGCCGGCGTCGACGACGTTGCCGTCGCTCAGGCGTACCCGCATCGCCGACGGCCCGTCGGAATGGTCAACGGATTCAATCGATTCGGTACCCGTGCCAACGTGCACCACGATGCCGAGGTCGCTGATCATCTTGGCCAGTAGCGCGCCGCCACCCTCGTCGATCTGCTGCGCCATCAACCGCGGCATCATCTCGACAACGTGCGTTTGCAATCCAAACTGGCGCAACGCATTTGCCGCCTCGAGTCCAAGCAGCCCGCCGCCGATCACCACCCCGGCCGGGGTGTGACCGGCGTCCACTGTGCGCTGGGCGTCGGCGCGGATGGCGTCGAGGTCGTCGAGCGTGCGGTAAACGTGGCACGCCGGCAGGTCGTGGCCGGGAACCGGCGGCACGAACGCATAGGACCCGGTGGCCAGCACCAGGGCGTCGTAGCCGTGCCGCTGGCCATCGGAGGTGACCACCGTCTTCGTTACGCGATCGATCTCGGTGACGCGGGTGTTCAACACCAACCGCACCCGGTCGTCACCCGAGTAGTCGTTGCCGGGTAGCGCCAGCAGCTTGCGGTCCCAGCTTTCGGTGTAGGCGGTCAAGCCGACACGGTCATACGCCGCGTCGGCCTCCTCGGCGAAAACCGTGATGCGCCACAACCCCTCGGTGTCACGGGCACGGAGCGCCTCCACGAACCGGTGACCCACCATGCCGTGTCCGACTACGATGATGTGACGGACCGCACAGTTCGTGCGCGAAATCCCGTCTGCAGCCATGGCTTTCACAGTAGCGGCCAGAAATTACCGCGATTTCGCCCAATGTGACGGTCCTATGACGAGGATCTCACAATTCACAGGGGCGCTTGTGAATATTCGTTCGCCCACGGCGAACGCCTAGGTGGAACTTAAGCGTGGTCCGCTCATGTTCGTACATACAGCGGGCCGGTAAGTCGCCGGTCACAGCTAACTCACAAGGAAGCGTAAGGAGATCCCCATGAGCAACCTCGCAGTGTGGTCCCGACCGGCTTGGGATACCGACCGGTGGTTCCGCGACTTCTTCGGCCCCGCCGCCACGACCGACTGGTACAAGCCGGCGAACAGCGGTTTCCGGCCGGCCGCCGAGATCGTCAAGGACGGCGACGACGCGGTCGTACGCGTCGAACTTCCCGGTGTTGACGTCGACAAGGACGTCAACGTCGAGGTGGACTCCAGTCATGGGGTAAGCCGCCTGGTCATCCACGGCGAACACCGCGACGAGCGCGCCGAGGAACAGGGCGGCCGCACCCTGCGGGAGATCCGGTACGGATCCTTCCGCCGGTCCTTCCAGCTGCCGGCGCACGTCACCGGCGACGCCATCACGGCGTCGTACGACGCCGGCGTGCTGACGGTGCGCGTCACCGGCGCCTATAAGGACCCAGCGGGAAACCAGGCGCAGCGCATCGCGATCACCAAGTAACCAGCGGTAATTGGAGGAATCCGGCGGGGTCGCATCGACTCCGCCGGATTCGCCGCGTCCGCGATCCGGTCAGCCCCAGCGGGCCAACAGCTCGCCGGCCCGGCCCGCCAGCGCGGCCTGCAGGAAGGGCCCGAAGCTGATCCGCCCGACACCCAGCGGACCGAACGAGGCCGGGTCGTCCTGGTCGGGCAGCGCGATCGCGTTGACCGGCAGCGGCAAGTCAGTGGCCAAGCGCCGCAACGTGTCAGCGTCGTGGCGCCCCACCGGGTACAGCACATCGGCACCGGCGGCCGCGGCCTCGCGCAGGCGCGCCACCGCCCTATCGACGCGATCCGCGTCGTCACCGTCGCGCCGCAGGAACAGATCGGTGCGGGCGTTGAGCACGACATGCACCCCGGCCGCGTCGGCGGCCGACCGCAGCGCGCCGACCAACTCGGCATGTTCGCCCGAGGACCGCAGCCGCTTGCCCTCGGAGTGCACCGTGTCCTCGATGTTCAGCCCGACGGCCCGCACGCTCAGCAGGCCCTCGATCAGGCGGGCCGCCGGCAGCCCGTAGCCGGATTCGATGTCCACCGATACCGGGACGTCGACGGCGGCGGTGATCTGCGCGACCCGGGTGAGCACGTCGTCGAACGACATCCCCTCGCCGTCCGGCTTGCCGATCGAGTCCGCCATCGGGTGGCTGCCCACGGTGAGCGCGGCGAATCCGGCGTCGGTGGCAAGCCGGGCCGACCAGGCGTCCCACACGGTCGGCAGCACCACCGGAGCGCCCGGCCGATGCAGTTCCAGCAGCGCGGAGGCGCGGCCGGCCAACGTGGTGTCACCTGTCATGCGGTGTTTGCTCCCAACCGATGGCCCGACGTCAGGCGTGTGCCGTGGATAGTATCGAGAGCGTACTGTGATCCGAAACACCGTCCGCCGAGGAGATTTCCTTGATGAGCCACGCCGGCACAGCCGAACTCGCCGAACTGCACGACCTCATCGGCGGCCTGCGGCGGTGCGTGAGCTCGTTGAAGGCGCGCTACGGTGACAGCCCGGCGCTGCGGCGCATCGTCATCGACGCCGACCGGATCCTGTCCGACGTCGAACTGCTCGACACCGACGTCTCCGAATTGGATCTGACCCGGGCCACCGTGCAGCAGTCCGGCGAAAAGATCGTCATTCCCGACACCGAGTACGACAGCGAATTCTGGCGCGATGTCGACGACGAGGGTGTCGGGGGTCACAGCAGGTCCTGACAACCCAAGCCCCCCGAAAACCAGGGGGTGCTCTCTGTGTACCCTTCGACCAACAGCCCGTTCGAAGAGGAACACTTCATGAGCGCACCCACGGCGAACCGTCCTGCGTCGGGTGTCTTTTCACCCACGCGCGCCCGCATCCCGCAACGGACCCTACGCACCGACCGGTGGTGGATGTCGCCGTTGCGGATCGACCTGGGCTTCGCCGCATTCCTCATCTACGCGACGGCGCGCGCGTTCCAGCAGAATTACTTCTTCGTCCCGAAATACCACTACCTGACGCCGTTCTACTCGCCCTGCGTCAGCAAGGCTTGTGGTGCGGCCGGCGACTTCTGGCCGCAGTTCCTGCCGGACGTGTGGTGGCTGCCGTATGCGGCGCTGTCGCTGCCGTTCCTGCTGCTGTTCCGGCTGACCTGTTACTACTACCGCGGCGCCTACTACCGCACGGTGTGGCAGTCGCCCAGCGCGTGCGCGGTGGCCGAGCCCCGCGTCCACTACACCGGCGAGACCAGGCTGCCGCTGATCATCCAGAACAGTCACCGGTATTTCTTCTACATCGCCGGCATCATCTCGGTGATCAACAGCTACGACGCGATCGTCGCGTTCCACTCCGAGGACGGACCGGGTGGCTTCGGCTTCGGGCTGGGCAACGTGATCCTGGTCGGCAACGTCATCATGCTGTGGATCTACACGCTGTCCTGCCATTCGTGCCGGCACGTGACCGGCGGGCGGCTCAAGCACTTCTCCAAGCACCCTGTGCGGTACTGGATCTGGACCCAGGTCAGCAACATCAACACCCGACACAAGATGTACGCGTGGATCACGCTGGGCACCCTGATGCTCACCGACTTCTACATCGCGCTGGTGGCCAGCGGTGCCATCGGCGACTTGAGATTTGTTGGCTGAGATGCCATTTCAGGAACACCAGAAATAGCTGAGTGAGGATTTCATGGTTGAGGTCGAACGGCACGCCTACGACGTCGTCGTCATCGGTGCCGGCGGCTCCGGGTTGCGGGCTGTCATCGAGGCTCGTGAGCGCGGCCTGCGGGTGGCGATTGTGTGCAAGTCGCTGTTCGGCAAGGCCCACACGGTGATGGCCGAGGGTGGCTGTGCGGCCTCGATGGGCAACGCCAACCCGAAGGACAACTGGGAGACCCACTTCGGCGACACCATGCGCGGTGGGAAGTTCCTCAACAACTGGCGGATGGCCGAACTGCACGCCAAGGAGGCCCCGGACCGGGTCTGGGAGCTGGAGACCTACGGCGCGCTGTTCGACCGCACCAAAGACGGCAAGATCAGCCAGCGCAACTTCGGCGGGCACACCTATCCCCGGCTCGCGCACGTCGGTGACCGCACCGGCCTGGAGCTGATCCGCACGCTGCAGCAGAAGATCGTGTCGCTGCAGCAGGAGGACCACGCCGAGCTCGGCGACTACGAGGCGCGGATCAAGGTGTTCGCCGAATGCACGATCACCGAGCTGCTCAAAGACGGGGGACGGATCTCTGGCGCGTTCGGCTACTGGCGCGAAAGCGGCCGGTTCGTCGTGTTCGAGGCTCCCGCGGTGGTCATGGCCACCGGCGGGATCGGCAAGTCGTTCAAGGTGACGTCGAACTCCTGGGAGTACACCGGCGACGGGCACGCCCTGGCGCTGCGGGCCGGCGCGTCGCTGATCAACATGGAGTTCGTCCAGTTCCACCCCACGGGCATGGTGTGGCCGCCGAGCGTGAAGGGGATCCTGGTCACCGAGGGCGTGCGCGGCGACGGCGGGGTGCTGAAGAACTCCGCAAGGCAAGCGGTTCATGTTCGACTACATCCCGCCGGTGTTCAAAGGCCAGTACGCCGAGAGCGAGCAAGAGGCCGACCAGTGGCTCAAGGACAACGACTCGGCCCGGCGCACCCCGGACCTGCTGCCCCGCGACGAGGTCGCGCGCGCGATCAACTCCGAGGTCAAGGCCGGCCGCGGTAGCCCGCACGGCGGGGTCTTCCTCGACATCGCGTCGCGGTTGACGCCCGAGGAGATCAAGCGGCGGTTGCCGTCGATGTATCACCAGTTCATGGAGCTGGCCGGGGTCGACATCACCAAGGAGCCGATGGAGGTCGGGCCGACCTGCCACTACGTGATGGGCGGGATCGAGGTCGACGCCGACACGGGTGCGGCCACGGTCGCCGGGCTGTTCGCCGCGGGCGAGTGCTCGGGCGGCATGCACGGCTCCAACCGGCTGGGCGGCAACTCGCTGTCGGACCTGCTGGTGTTCGGCCGGCGCGCCGGGCTGGGCGCCGCCGACTACGTGCGGGCGCTGAGCAGCCGCCCGACGATCGCCGAAGAGGCCCTGGACGCGGCGGCGAAGCGGGCGCTGGCTCCCTTCGAAGGCCCCACGGACGGCGCCGCCGCGGAGAATCCCTACACCCTGCAGCTGGAACTGCAGCAGTCGATGAACGACCTGGTGGGCATCATCCGCAACGCCGACGAGATCTCCCAGGCCCTCGAGCGGCTCGGCAAGCTTCGGGAGCGGTTCAAGAACCTTGCGGTGGAGGGGAACCGCCAGTACAACCCCGGCTGGAACCTGGCCATCGACCTGCGCAACATGCTGCTGGTCAGCGAGTGTGTGGCCAGGGCCGCGCTGGAGCGCACCGAGAGCCGCGGCGGGCACACCCGCGACGATCATCCGTCGATGGACTCGTCGTGGCGCAAGGTGCTGCTGGTCTGCCGCGCAGCAAGCGGCGATGAGGTGATTCCCGACATCACCGTCACTCGCGAGGGCCAGACGCCGATGCGGGCCGATCTGCTGGAGCTCTTCGAGATCGCCGAGCTGGAGAAGTACTACACCGACGACGAGTTGGCCGAGCACCCGGCACGGACCTCAAGGACGGGGAACTAAATGAGCTACGACGCGCAGCTGCGGGTGTGGCGCGGCGACAACGAAAGCGGTGCGCTGCAAGACTTCACGGTCGAGGTCAACGAGGGCGAGGTGGTGCTCGACATCATCCACCGCCTGCAACAGACGCAGACGCCCGACCTCGCGGTGCGGTGGAACTGCAAGGCCGGCAAGTGCGGGTCCTGCTCGGCGGAGATCAACGGCTACCCCCGGCTGATGTGCATGACGCGGATGTCCACGTTCGCCGAGGACGAGGTCGTCACCGTGACGCCGATGCGGACGTTCCCGGTGATTCGGGACCTGGTCACCGACGTCTCCTTCAACTACGAGAAGGCGCGCGAGATCCCGGCGTTCGCGCCGCCGAAGGAGCTGCAGCCCGGGCGAATACCGGATGGCACAGAGCGACGTGCAGCGCTCCCAGGAGTTCCGCAAGTGCATCGAATGCTTCCTGTGCCAGAACGTGTGCCACGTCGTCCGCGACCACGACGAAAACAAGCAGGCATTCGCCGGGCCCCGCTTCCTGATGCGGATCGCCGAACTCGAAATGCACCCGCTGGACACGCTGGACCGGCGCAACCAGGCCCAGGAAGAGCACGGCCTGGGCTACTGCAACATCACCAAGTGCTGCACCGAGGTGTGCCCGGAGAACATCAAGATCACCGACAACGCGCTGATCCCGATGAAGGAGCGGGTCGTCGACCGCAAGTACGACCCGGTGGTGTGGCTGGGCAACAAGCTGTTCCGTCGGATAAGCCCTGCCTGTAGGCGCGGTCCCGGAATCCGAGCCACGCAACGATTTCCGGTGTTACGTCCCGCCGTGAAGCTGTCACCTGCGACTATGCCTAGCCCACCATTTCAACGTGTGATAGCTGGCTTTCTGGCGCTCGCAGTGACGGCGACAGTAGCCCGGTTCAGACGCCGGGCGCGAAACCGCTGCGGTGGAACACGATCGGGGCCACCTGGGCGTCCACCGTCACTTCGCTGACCCGCAACACCACGATGGTGTGGTCGCCGGCCGGGATGAGTTGCTCGATCGCGCTCTCCAGCCAGAGGCCGGTGCCCTGGATGAAGACCGCGCCGCTGCTCTTGGACACCGTCTCCAGACCGGCGAACCTGTCCCCGGTCTTGGCGGCCAGCGCGCGCGCGGCCTCGTCGTGGGACTCACCGAGCACGCTGATGCCCAGCATCGGCGCGCTTTTGAGCTTCGGCCACGTGGTCGAGGTGTTCTGCACGCAGAACGACACCAACGGCGGATCCAGCGAGACGGGGACAAAGGTGCTGGCCGCCAGGCCCTCCCGGGTTCCCCGGACCTCGGCGGCGATGGCCACCACCCCGGACGGGAAGTGGCCGAAGGCCTCACGAAGCGTGGACGGTGTCAGCTTGTTCATGAGTTCACCGGACTTCATTCGCCCCTTGACGTCGAGGACGGAATTCCCGTGCCCGACCCTACTAGCCGGCCCACGCGCGGTCGTCGGGACCCGGCGAGTACCGGTGCGCGATTGCCGCGTGCCGGACGAATGGCGCCGGCGTGCGTGCTGTGGCCGCGCTCACATCGCCGCCGGCCCGGCATCTGCGCAGGTGAAAAGGGTGCGAAACCCTTCCCTGGGCCTTCCCGACCGGTTGGTTGATTAGCCGGTGCAATGTAGCTCACATTGACTTGCGCTGGAGTAACGCGAGCGATATTTTTAGCTGTGTTACTGGTGGGTAACTTAGCCCTAGTACCCAACCACATGTGGCATTCTCAACGAGGAGGAATGTAGTGAGCCACTACAAGAGCAACGTCCGTGACCAGGCGTTCAACCTGTTCGAGGTCCTGGGCGTTGACAAGGCCTTAGGCGACGGGCGAGTACAGCGATCTGGACGCCGACACCGCCCGTGAGATGTTGACCGAGATGAGCCGGCTCGCCGAGGGCCCGGTCGCCGAGTCGTTCACCGACGGTGACCGCAACCCGCCGGTGTTCGACCCGAAGACGCACTCGGTGACGCTGCCGGAATCATTCAAGAAATCCGTGCACGCCGTCCTCGAAGCCGGCTGGGACAAGGTCGGCATCGACGAGGTGCTGGGCGGCATGCCGATGCCCAAGACACTGCTATGGGCGCTGCACGAGCACCTTCTTGGCGCCAACCCGGCAGTGTGGATGTACGCCGGCGGCGCCGGTTTCGCCCAGATCCTCTACCACCTCGGCACCGAGGAGCAGAAGAAGTGGGCCGTGCTGGCCGCCGAGCGCGGGTGGGGCTCGACCATGGTGCTCACCGAGCCGGACGCCGGCTCCGACGTCGGCGCCGGCCGGACCAAGGCCGTCCAGCAGGACGACGGCTCCTGGCACATCGACGGCGTCAAGCGGTTCATCACCTCGGGTGACTCCGGCGACTTGTTCGAGAACATCTTCCACCTGGTGCTGGCCCGCCCCGAGGGCGCCGGGCCGGGCACCAAGGGGCTGTCGCTGTTCTTCGTGCCCAAGTTCCTGTTCGACTTCGAGACCGGTGAGCTGGGCGAGCGCAACGGCGTGTTCGTGACCAACGTCGAGCACAAGATGGGCCTGAAGGTTTCGGCCACCTGTGAGCTGTCGTTCGGCCAGCACGACGTGCCCGCCAAGGGCTGGCTGGTCGGCGAGGCGCACAACGGCATCGCGCAGATGTTCGAGGTCATCGAGCAGGCCCGCATGATGGTCGGCACCAAGGCCATCGCGACCCTGTCGACCGGTTACCTGAACGCGCTGGAATACGCCAAGTCCCGCGTGCAGGGCGCCGACATGACGCAGATGACCGACAAGACCGCACCGCGGGTGACCATCACGCATCACCCCGACGTGCGGCGCGTCGCTGATGACGCAGAAGGCCTACGCCGAGGGTCTGCGCGCGCTGTACCTCTTTCACCGCGACCTACCAGGACGCGGCGGTCGCGGAGGCGCTCCACGGCATCGACGCCGACCTTGCCGTCAAGGTCAACGACCTGATGCTGCCGATCGTCAAGGGTGTCGGCTCGGAGCAGGCCTACGCCAAGCTGACCGAGAGCCTGCAGACGTTCGGTGGCTCGGGCTTCCTGCAGGACTACCCGATCGAGCAGTACATCCGCGACGCCAAGATCGACTCGCTCTACGAGGGCACCACCGCCATCCAGGCGCAGGACTTCTTCTTCCGCAAGATCATCCGCGACAAGGGTGTGGCGCTGGCGCATGTGTCCGGTCAGATCCAGGAGTTCGTGGACAACGAGTCCGGCAACGGCCGGCTGAAGTCCGAGCGCGAGCTGCTGGCCAAGGCGCTGGCCGACGTCCAGGGCGATGGCGGCGGCGCTGACCGGCTACCTGATGGCGGCGCAGGAGGACGTCGACCAGCCTCTACAAGGTGGGCCTGGGCTCGGTGCGGTTCCTGATGAGCGTCGGCGACCTGGTCATCGGCTGGTTGCTGCAGCGTCAGGCCGCGGTGGCCGTGCAGGCGCTCGACGCCGGCGCCACCGGCGACGAGCGGTCCTTCTACGAGGGCAAGATCGCGGTGGCATCGTTCTTCGCGAAGAACTTCCTGCCGCTGCTGGCCAGCACCCGCGAGGTGATCGAGACGCTGGACAACGACATCATGGAGCTCGACGAAGCCGCCTTCTGATCCGGCGGCAGAGCAAAAGCGCCCAAAGATGCGTTTTCAGGCAGACAAACGCGACCCGCTTCCACAAGAAGCGGGTCCTTTTAAGCGTGTCGCGAGCCTACCAAAAAGACCGCCACTGGATCCCTCTCACTTCCAGCGGCGGCCCTTTTCGTACTCCCGCACCCGTCGTGCGGACGAGAGCCGAAAGCGTTGTCGATCAGGGATGCCCCGTATTGCCGTCGGGGTCGGGGGGTCAGACCACAACACGGGGCCATCCGGGCCTGGTGAGGTACCCCTACCTCCCCGTTAGCTAACCGGCGCGTGGCGAGAATCTCGCATCCGCGCTGGCGCGCCGGCTCAGGCCTCCAGGATCGCGGCCACGCCCTGACCACCGGCGGCGCAGATCGAGATCAAGGCCCGCACCGGCTTGCCGGCCCGCCTTCCGCTCCGCCTTCGCCTGGGCGACCTGCTTGGCCGTCTGGGCGAGAATCCGCCCGCCGGTCGCGGCGAAGGGGTGACCGGCGGCCAACGACGAGCCGTTGACATTGAGCTTGGACCGATCGATCGACCCCAGCGCGGCGTCCAGGCCCAGCCGCTCCTTGCAGTACTCCTCGGACTCCCACGCCTGCAGGTGCGCCAGCACCACCGAGGCGAAAGCCTCGTGGATCTCGTAGAAGTCGAAGTCTTGCAGGCCCAGCCCGTTGCGGGCCAGCAGCCGCGGCACCGCGTAGGTCGGCGCCATCAGCAGGCCGTCGCGGCCGTTGACGTAGTCGACCGCGGCGGTCTCCGCGTCCACCAGGTAGGCCAGTGGAGTCGATGCCCGGCGCGCCCACTCCTCGCTGGCCAGCAGCGCGACCGAAGCCCCGTCGGTCAGCGGGGTCGAGTTGCCGGCCGTCATCGTCGCGTCGCCGGCCTTCACCCCGAACACCGGCTTGAGCTTCGCCAGCTTCTCCGCCGACGAGTCGGGGCGCAGGTTATCGTCGCGGTACAGCCCCAGAAACGGGGTGACCAGGTCGTCGAAGAACCCCCGATCGTAGGCGGCGGCCATGTTGCGATGGCTGGCCGCGGCCAGCTCGTCCTGGTCGACGCGTTTGATGCCCATCTGCTTGGCGGTGATCGCCTGGTGCTCGCCCATGGATAGCCCGGTGCGCGGCTCGCTGTTGACCGG
>CAWDAS010000008.1:0-48104 GCA_963800315.1 uncultured Actinomycetota bacterium | reverse complement strand
CCGAACCGCCCGCAATTCATCGGCGTTGCGCTCATCCATTGCGGTGAACTCGCGGGCGGCGTGATGCGCCTTGGCGCCGACCGCGGTCAGCGACTGCTGGTGGCCCTGCAGCGTTTTCACGTGCTGGGCATGCGCCGAGCTGACCGCCTCGTGGAACGTATCCGCCGCGGCGAAATCACCGAACATCCCCGACGCGAGCGGTCCGCGCGCGAGGTGATCGGCCCCGTCTCGCGCCCTTCCCCCGGCGCGATGCGATTCGTTGGCGCCCGAGTGCAGCAGGTCCGGCTCGACGAACATCATGGCCCCCTTCGCGCTAGCTGCGGATCAGGCTAGCGCCGCGAGCGAGGTCGAACAATTCACCCGAGCCACCCTCACAGAGAACTGGCGCCATCCGCCAAGCCGTCGCCGTCACTGTCGGTCAGCCGCACGTTCCACTTGCCGTCGCCATCGGTGTCGACGTATCCGGTCACGCCGGCCTCGTCGGCGCACAACACCCGGTCGGCCACCTCATCGCCGTCGGTATCGAGCAGCCGATCGTCGGCGCGCCCGTGGCCGTCGAAGTCCACCAGCGGACCGCCGGTGTGCTCGACGCCGTCAAGCCCGAGCCAGCGCAGCGGGCCGCCCCGGTCGGCCGCTACCGCCCACGTCCCGGATCCGTCGTCGGTGAAGTAGATCTCCGGTGTCCCGTCGTTGTCGAGGTCGAGCACGGCGTGATCGGCGAAACCATCGCCATCGAGATCCGCAAGTGCGTCGTCGTGCATCCCGTCGCCGTCGAAGTCCAGGCCGACCGCATCAAGCCGGCCGTCGCCATCAAGATCGAGGTCGGGCTGGCCATGCCACATCGCGGCCGCCCCGTCGTCCCCAGACAAGCAATAGTCCATGCATATTGGGACGGTCGGACACCGCTACCGGTTCCCGCGCGATTGCCACCAGGCCAGCAGCTCGGCGGTGGCCTCCTCGGTCGACAATGGCCCGCGTTCCAGCCGCAGCTCCTTCAAATACCGCCACGCCTCGCCGACCTGCGGGCCCGCCGGAATGCCGAGCAACTCCATGATCTGATTGCCGTCGAGATCCGGGCGGACCCGCTCCAGATCCTCTTGGGCGGCCAGTTCGGCGATCCGCGCCTCGAGCCGGTCGTAGCTGGCCTGCAGCCGGGCGGCGCGGCGCTTGTTGCGCGTCGTGCAGTCGGCCCGCACCAGCTTGTGCAGCCGGGCCAGCAGCGGACCGGCGTCGGTCACATAGCGGCGCACCGCGGAATCGGTCCACTTGCCGTCGCCATAACCGTGGAACCGCAGGTGCAGATACACCAACTGCGAGACGTCCTCAACCATCTGCTTGGAATACTTCAACGCCCGCAACCGCTTTCGGGCCATCTTGGCGCCGACCACCTCATGGTGGTGAAAACTCACCCCGCCGTTCCGCTCGTGCCGCCGGGTCGCCGGCTTGCCGATGTCATGCAGCAGTGCGGCCCAGCGCAACACCAGGTCGGGACCCTCGTCTTCCAGCGCCATGGCCTGCCGCAGCACCGTCAGCGAATGCTGATAGACGTCCTTGTGCTGGTGGTGTTCGTCGATGGCCATCTGCATGCCCCCCACCTCGGGCAGCACCACCTCACCCATCCCGGTCTGCACCAGCAGGTCGATGCCGGCCACCGGGTCGTCGCCGAGCAGCAGTTTGTCCAGCTCGACGGCCACCCGTTCCACGCTGATCCGGGCCAGCTCGGGCGCCATCTCCTCGATTGCCTCGCGCACCCGCGGCGTGACGGTGAAGCCGAGCTGCGACACGAACCGCGCCGCGCGCAGCATCCGCAGCGGGTCATCCCCGAAGGACAGCGACGGTGCCGCCGGGGTATCCAGCATCCCCTGTCGCAGCGCCGCCAAACCGCCGAGAGGATCAAGGAATTCACCCGGCCCCGTTCGCGTGAGGCGCACCGCCATCGCATTGACGGTGAAATCGCGGCGGACCAAATCGTCGTCGAGGCGATCGCCGTACCGCACCTCCGGATGCCGCGACACCCGGTCGTAGCTGTCGGTGCGAAACGTGGTGATCTCGAGGCGGTGCTCACCCTTGCCGACGCCGACGGTGCCGAATTCGATCCCGGTGTCCCAGAGCGCGTCGGCCCAGCCACCAAGGATTTGTTGGACCTGCTCGGGGCGGGCGTCGGTGGTGAAGTCCAAGTCGGGACTCAGCCTGCCCAGCACGGCGTCGCGTACCGAACCGCCGACCAGGTACACCTGGTGGCCCGCGGCATCGAACGCCGCGCCCAACTCGCGCAGCATGGGCGCGTGAGCGTTCAGGGCGACCGCGGCGGCGGTCAGCAGCTCGGCATCGGCGTCAGGCACGTTCGACCAGCGTAGTCGGACAGCGAGGAAACGCTGGTGTGAGGAGCTTGACAGCCGACACACTTGTTGTGCTCCACCGATTGAAAGGTGAATTGACCAGCCGATGCACAGCAGTAGCGTTATTCGCGACAGTAAGGCGTACGGTGGGGTGACGCGGTGGATCTGCGGTACATAAGCCGGGGCGCGCTGGTCATGTTTGCCGGTGGCGACCCCTGGCAGGTCGACGCCACCCTGCAGAGTGGGCGACCCGCCCAAATTTCCGATCTTGCGCAAGCGTTCCACAATGCGAGCCGGTCCACGGCGGAAGCCGAGGCCGCATTCCGTCAGGCGCGCGACCGCTTCCAACGGTCATGGACGGGCGAGAACGGTGAGAATCCGATCAACGATTCGGCTGAAGTTCAGCGCGCCACCACCACGCTCGGGGTGCAAGCAGCCCAGTTACCCAGAATCGGCGTCGATCTCCAGCGCATTGCGGCCGCCCTCGCCGAAGCACAGCGGTCGGGAAACCGCGAAATTTCAACTCTCGAAAACCAACTGGATGACATCGACGATCAAATTGGTGAGGCCGTCGAGCTGGAGAAGAATCCCCATCTGAGGTTGCGGGAAAGACGGCTCCTCGATCACTACATAAACGGACTTGAAAACCACGCCATAGACGACACCAAGGCATCGTTACGCAAGCTCAACGACATCCGCGATCAGTATGCGCGACACTTCCAGATTTCGATCACCAATCTCCGAAAGCATGACGGATATGACCCTGCCCTAATCGAGGGCATCGACGGCCACCGACCAGAAACTCCGGAGGGCCAGCAGCGCTTGCACAACCAGATCGACGCGTTCAAGCAAGTTTTCGGTCGTGAGCCAACATCGGAGGCTGATTGGGAGACGGCGGCAGCCCTCGACCCGCATACCTATAACCCGGACTTCCGAGGTGTCGGTTCGCGCATCGAGGTGGTGAAGATCCGCCCCGTGCCGGGCCAAGGAGTGGTCCGTGTTTCTCAGTGGATCGAACAGCGGGATGTGACAAGCTTTCCACCTTGGAAACGCGACCTCGGGAACAACAGGGGACCCAGCGCACAGTTCGACCCGGAGGACACGAAGGTCACGACGTACATCGACTACGAGAACGGCATCGTGGTGGTGCGGCAGAATCCCTCCGTTGAGCAGACCTCGACCGGCGGACCCGGCCCCGTCAAGGTCGGTACGCCCAAGGGCAGCGTGACTCAACTTCCTGACGGGGCCGTTCGGATCAAGTTCGACGCCGGCAATCCTTTCGCGCCGAGCATTACGTCCGATCCCACCGGGCCCTTTGCAGGCCATACGGTGACGGTCAACGGTGACCTTGTCTTCACGCCCGGACGGGAAGGTGTCCAAGTAAATGGAACGCGCACTGACTACCCGTCCCTAGGGGTGTATCAGGACCTACCGAATGGCAGCACCCGCACGGTGCTTATAGACCCGGCGCAGTCTGGCAGATCCTGGGGCCCTGCTTTGAATCTGCCTGGGCACCACGACCTTGGCCCGCTCGGTGGCAAGGCGTTTGCGCCGTTCGACAGCAGCGGATGGAATCCGAAGTATGACGTGCCCGCCCCGCTAGCACCCACGGAGTTCGGTCCAGCCACCAGCCCACCGTCGGTGCCTCCGCTAACTATCGGCGGGGCGATCCCGGCTTGACCGCGAAGTCACAGGAAGGCGACAAGGTATGCCAGGTTTTCCCCGGGTAGGTGACCTCGACGCACGCACGTGGCGTACGGCGACGTTGTCGGCGCCGTTCGTTGTACAGCTCGTCTTGGGTCTGCTCCTTGGCGCGATATGGGCGTTGGGGAAGGGGCCGTTCACAACCGAAAGCGGACACAGCGAACGTGCCTTGATGCTCAGCGCCACCATCGTCACGACTCTGGTGTCGCTGTTCTTCAGCGCCGTACTGCTGACATCGCCGTCGCCGCGTAATCGTGGTCTTTCCCTCAGTGTCGCAGGCTCCGCGGCCACTGTGCTGATCGGCGGGGCCTTCTACGCCTACCTAATCCTGCGTTAGAGGTCTGGTAATGGCGACTGAATTGACTGTCAACCGATCGAACGATCGTTACGGACCGCTCGGCTTCGCGGTCACCATGGTGCACATTCTCATCGTGGACCTCACCACCTGGATTTTCATGCCGTACTCGATAGTGCTGGTGCTTCCGGTGGTGCTCATTTATATGGCACTATCCGCCGTGATTGCTTGGCGTCCAGGAAAAATCGGCCAGCTGGGCCGCGGAATGCTGTTCGGCAGCCTGTCCGGACCGCTTTCATTGATCATCTTTGCTGCCGTGTGGGCTATCGCCCACGCGATCGGCCCGATCTGACCGCGCCTCCCCCGCCAGCGGCGAGTATGTCCAGAAGACTGGCCCGTGCCAGTTACTATCGCTTGGGTGTCGGACGGCGAACAAAGCAAACCACGTCGGCGCCGGGGCCGGCGCCGCGGTCGTGGCGGCGCGGGTTCGTCGGAGAACCAGACGAACGGCCAACCGACCGGCGACTCGACGGCCACCAGATCGCGCCGATCCCGGCCGTCTCGCCGCGGCCCGGACCGGCTGCGTACGGTGCACGAAACGTCCGCTGGGGGGTTGGTCATCGACGGAATCGATGGGCCGCGTGACTCGCAGCTCGCGGCGCTGATCGGTCGCCTCGACCGGCGTGGCCGCATGCTGTGGTCGCTGCCCAAAGGCCACATCGAGCTCGGTGAGACCGCCGAACAGACCGCTATAAGAGAGGTCGCCGAGGAGACCGGAATCCGCGGCAGCGTGCTGGCGGCGCTGGGACGCATCGACTACTGGTTCGTCACCGACGGCCGTCGCGTGCACAAGACCGTGCACCACTATCTAATGCGCTTCTCCGGCGGCAAACTGTCCGACGACGACCTCGAAGTCGCCGAGGTCGCCTGGGTGCCCATCCACGAACTGCCGTCCCGGTTGGCCTATGCCGACGAACGCCGGCTGGCCCGGGTGGCCGACGAGCTGATCGACAAGCTGCAGAGCGACGGCCCCGCCGCACTTCCGCCACTGCCGCCCAGCTCCCCTCGGCGCCGTCCGCAGACGCACTCGCGCACCCGGCATTCCGACAAACCGACCACCGGCCGGAAGAACGGTCACGGGCCAGGGCCGTGACCGCGTCGCGACTCTGCTGGGCCGGCTGGTTGCGCTTCGCCGTTGTGGTCGGCATCGTGGCCGGATTCGCACTGCTCACCGGCCCCTTGATGCCCTTCGTGCCGCGCGCCGCCGCCGGCGAGCCCGGAGGGACCCCGTTCGTCCGGGTCCGCATCGACCAGGTCAGCCCCGACGTGGTCACCACGACCAGCCAACCCGTGGTCACCGTCAGCGGCATGGTGACCAATATCGGCGACCGCCCGGTCCGCGACGTGATGGTCCGGCTCGAGCACGCCGCGGCGGTCACCGGGTCGGCGGGCTTGCGCACCTCCCTGGACGGCGACACCGACCAGTACGAGCCGGCCGCCGAATTCTTGACGGTGGCCCCCGAACTGCAGCGCGGGCAACAAGCCGGCTTCACCCTGTCGGCGCCGCTGCGCTCATTGACCAAGTCGTCCCTGGGCATCAAGAAGCCCGGCATCTACCCGGTGCTGGTCAATGTCAACGGCACACCCGACTACGGCGCGCCCGCCCGGCTGGACAATGCGCGCTTCCTGCTGCCCGTGGTCGGCGTGCCCCCCGACGAGTCCGATGACCTGGTGTCCGCCGTAGCACCCGACACTTCCAAACCCGTGTGGATCACCATGCTGTGGCCGCTGGCCGACCGTCCCCGGCTCGCCCCCGGCGTGCCCGGCGGCACCATCCCGGTGCGGCTGGTCGACGACGAGTTGGCCACCTCGCTGGCACCCGGCGGCCGACTGAACATCCTGTTGTCCGCGGCCGAAGTCGCCACCAGCCACGCCGTCGACCCCGACGGCGCCGTCGGCCGCGCCCTGTGCCTGGCCATCGACCCCGACCTGCTGGTTACCGTCAACGCGATGACCGCCGGCTACGTGGTGTCCGACTCCCCCGACGGACCCGATCAACGACCGGGCACCTCGACCCACCCCGGCACGGGCCAGGCCGCCGCGACCGACTGGCTCAACCGGCTGCGCACGCTGGCCCACCGGATATGCGTGGCGCCGCTGCCGTACGCACAGGCCGACCTGGACGCCTTGCAACGCGTCAACGATCCCGGGCTGAGCGCCGCCGCCACCACCGGCGTTGCCAGCATCGTCGACCGGATTCTGGACGTCCCGTCCACCCGCGGAGCCACCCTGCTGCCCGACGGCCCGCTGACCGGCCGCGCGGTGAGCCTGCTCGGCGCCAACGAGAGCACGGTCGCGATTGCCGCCGCCGACCTGTCCGCCCGCAACACCCCCGGCTCGTCGGAACCCGTCGTCGACACGGCACCCCGGCGGTTGTCCCCGCAGGTCGTGGTCGCCCCGTTCGACCCGGCCGTCGGCGCCGCGCTGGCCGCGGCCGGGACCAGCCCCACCGCCCCCACCTACCTGGACTCGTCGCTGACGGTCCGGCTCGCGCACGACTCGGTGACCGCTCGACGCCAGGACGCCTTGGGGTCCATCTTCTGGCACGCGCTGGATCGCGACGCCGCGCCGCGCACCCAGATCCTGGTCCCGCCGGCCACCTGGAACCTGCAGGCCGACGACGCGCAAGTCATCTTGACCGCCCTCACCACCAGCATCCGTTCCGGCCTGGCGGTGCCGCGCCCGCTGCCCGCGGTGATCGCCGACGCCGCCGCCCGCACCGAACCACCGGAGCCCCTGGGCAACCCCACCAAGGCTCGGGGCCGATTCACCGACGACGTCACCGCTGACATCGCCGAGCAGGTCGGCCGCCTGTGGGGCCTGACGTCCGCACTGAGCACCGACGAGCGCACCGGGCTGACCGGCGTCCAGTACACGGCGCCGCTGCGCGAGGACATGCTGCGCGCGCTGAGCCAGTCCGAACCGCCCGACACCCGCAACGGGCTGGCTCAGCAGCGCCTGGCGGTGGTGGGCGGCACGATCAACGACTTGTTCGGCGCCGTCACGATCGTCAACCCCGGCGGCTCCTACACCCTGGCCACCGAGCACAGTCCCCTGCCGTTGGCGCTGCACAACGGGCTCGCCGTTCCCATCCGGGTGCAGCTGCAGGTCGACGCGCCACCCGGGATGAACGTCACCGACGTCGGCCAGATCGAATTGCCGCCGGGCTATCTACCGTTACGGGTACCGATCGAGGTGAACTTCACCCAGCGGGTCGCCGTCGACGTAACCCTGCGGACCCCGGACGGCCTACGGCTGGGCGAGCCGGTGCGCCTGTCGGTGCACTCCAACGCCTATGGCAAGGTGCTGTTCGCCATCACGCTCACCGCCGCGGCGGTGCTGGTGGCGCTGGCCGGACGCCGCCTGTGGCACCGGTTCCGCGGCCAGCCCGATCCCGCCGACCTGGACCGCCCGGACCCGCCGGACGCCAAACCCGCCCCCAGACGCGGCGCGGTGCACGAAATCGACGATCGGGTCGAACAAGAGCACCGCGTATGAACCCTGCCTCTCGGCAGGCCCAACCTCAACGACACCGCCTGCCACCGCCGCCGCGTCACAGCAGCCCGGGTTCACCGCCGACCGGGCCGCTGCCCCCCGTCCCCGTCGGGCTGGACCGTCGACGGCCCGAACTGTCCGACGCCGCCCTGGTCTCCCGGTCCTGGGCGATGGCCTTCGCCACCCTGATCAGCCGGCTCACCGGCTTCGCCCGGATCGTGTTGCTGGCCGCGATCCTGGGTGCCGCGCTGTCCAGTGCGTTCTCGGTGGCCAACCAGCTGCCCAACCTGGTGGCGGCGCTGGTGCTCGAGGCGACGTTCACCGCGATCTTCGTGCCGGTGCTGGCCCGTGCCGAGCAAAGCGACCCGGACGGCGGCGCCGCGTTCGTGCGACGCCTGGTCACGTTGACCACCACGCTGCTGGTGGTCGCGACCGCGCTGTCGGTGCTGGCCGCCCCGCTGCTGGTGCGGCTGATGCTGGGCCGCGCCCCGCAGGTCAACGAGCCGCTGACGACCGCGTTCGCCTACCTGCTGCTTCCCCAGGTGCTCGCCTACGGGCTGACGTCGGTGTTCATGGCAATCCTGAACACCCGCAATGTGTTTGGCCCGACGGCGTGGGCGCCCGTCGCCAACAACGTCGTCGCGCTCGCGACCCTGGCGGTGTATGCGATCGTTCCCGGTGAGCTCTCGGTCGATCCCGTCCGGATGGGCAACGCCAAACTGCTGGTGCTCGGCATCGGAACCACGTTGGGTGTGTTCGCGCAGACCGCGATGCTGCTGGTCGCGCTGCGGCGCCAGCACGTCAGCCTGCGGCCGCTGTGGGGAATCGATCAGCGCCTCAAGCGCTTCGGCACCATGGCCGGCGCCATGGTGCTCTACGTGCTGATCAGCCAGCTCGGCCTGGTGGTCGGCAACCAAATCGCCAGCACCGCAGCCGCTTCCGGCCCGGCGATCTACAACTACACCTGGCTGGTCCTGATGCTGCCGTTCGGCATGATCGGCGTGACCGTGCTGACCGTGGTGATGCCGCGGCTGAGCCGCAACGCGGCCGCCGACGACACCAAGGCCGTGCTCGCCGACCTGTCGCTGGCCACCCGACTGACGTTGATCACGCTGATCCCGATCGTGGCGTTCATGACCGTCGGCGGCCCGGCGATCGGTAGCGCGCTGTTCGCCTACGGTCACTTCGGCGGGGTCGACGCCGGCTACCTGGGCGCCGCGATCGCGCTGTCGGCCTTCACGTTGATCCCCTACGGGCTGGTGCTTTTGCAGCTACGGGTGTTCTACGCGCGCGAGCAGCCCTGGACGCCGATCGTCGTCATTCTTGTAATCACGGCCGTCAAGATCGTCGGCTCGGTGCTGGCACCGCACGTCACCAACGACCCCAAGCTGGTGGCCGGTTTTCTGGGGCTGGCCAACGGGTTGGGATTTCTGGCCGGCGCGATCATCGGCTACTACCTCTTGCGGCACGCCCTGCGGCCGGCCGGCGGCCACCTGATCGGCGCCGGTGCGGCACGGACGATCCTGGTCACGCTGACCGCGTCGATGCTGGCCGGTCTGGTCGCCCACGTGGCCGATCGGCTGTTCGGGCTGGGCCGGCTCACCACGCACGGCGGCGGTGCCGGATCTTTGCTGCGCCTGTTCGTGCTGGCCATCGTCATGCTGCCGATCATGGCCGCGGTCATGCTCCGCGCACGGGTCCCCGAGGCGCGTGCGGCGCTGGACGCCGTCCGGCGCCGCATCGGGGGCCGGGCGTCGGCGTCCCGCAAATCCACTGTCCTGGATCGATCGTCCGACCGGAACCCGGTCACGTACCCTGAGCAGAGGAATTCGTCCCCGCCTGGGGTAAATGCGGTCCAGGAGCCGATCCCGCGCAGGCCTCCGGAGCGGGCAGCCCGAGCCCGGATAGCGAAAGGACCGGAGGTGACCGACCGCCCAGCGGAGAGCGCCGCGTCCAGCGCCGGACCCGGCTCAGGGCCAGGTGCCGAGTCGTCACGGCCGGTTGCCGACGACTTCCAGCCCGACATTCCAGCCGAGCGGGAGCACGAACCCTCGACGGCGCGCCCGTCCGACCAGCTCAACGGCGACGTGCCGGCCGGGTCCCGCCGCGGGCCCCTCTCCTTTGACGCGCCCCGCGAACGCAGCGGGGAACCGTCCGGTAACTCCGACGATCTCCACCTGGTCCCCGGCGCCCGCATCGCCGGTGGCCGGTATCGGCTGCTGGTTTTCCACGGCGGTGCCCCTCCCCTGCAGTTCTGGCAGGCGCTCGACACCGCGCTGGACCGGCAGGTGGCGCTGACCTTCGTCGATCCGGACGGAGCGCTGCCCGACGAGGTGGTGCAGGAGATTCTGTCCCGCACCTTGCGCTTGAGCCGGGTCGACAAGCCGGGTGTCGCGCGGGTGCTCGACGTCGTGCACACCGGTTCCGGCGGCTTGGTGGTCTCGGAGTGGGTTCGCGGCGGTTCGCTGCAGGAGGTGGCCGACACGGCGCCCTCGCCCGTCGGCGCGGTCCGGGCGATGCAGTCGCTGGCCGCCGCCGCCGACGCGGCCCACCGCGCCGGCGTCGCCTTGTCGATCGACCACCCCGGCCGGGTGCGGGTCAGCATCGAAGGCGACGTGGTGCTCGCGTACCCGGCGACCATGCCCGACGCCAGCCCGCAGAACGACATCCGCGGCATCGGCGCGGCGCTGTACGCGCTGCTGGTCAACCGCTGGCCGCTGCCGGAGTCCGGGGCGCGCAGCGGGCTGGCCCCGGCCGAGCAGGATTCCGCGGGACAGCCCGTCGAACCGATGGTCATCGACCGCGCCATCCCGTTCCAGATATCCGCGGTCGCCGTTCGGGCGGTTCAGGAAGACGGCGGAATACGCAGTGCGTCAACATTATTGAACTTGCTACAACAAGCGACCGCGGTCGCTGACCGCACCGAGGTGCTCGGTCCGATCGACGATTCGCCCGCGACATCCGCCGGTCGCGTGTCCATCGGTCGCGACTACGCGACCTTCGCGAGGCGGCGCCGCAACGTGATGATCGGTGTCGGCGCCGGCCTCGTCGTCATCGTGGCGGCCCTGTTGGTGCTGGCGTCGGTGGTGAGCAAGATCTTCGGCAACGTCGGCGGTGGCCTCAACAAAGACGAGCTCGGCCTCAACGGGCCGAACGCATCGACGTCGTCGTCGCCGACCGCTACCGCGCCGGCCGGGAGTATCGTCAAGCCCACCAGGGCGACGGTCTTCTGCCCCGACGGCGAAGCCGACAACGCGGGACAGGCCGGTCTAGCCATCGACGGCGACCCGAGCACCTCCTGGGAGAGCGACACCTATACCGACGCCGTCCCGTTCCCCGCCTTCAAGATCGGTGAGGGGCTGATGCTGCAGCTGCCGAGTCCCACCGTGATCGGCGCGGTCTCCATCGACATCTCCAGCACCGGGACCCAGGTCGAGCTTCGCTCGTCGTCCACGCCGACGCCGGCGAAACTGGACGACACCAAGGTGCTGGTGCCCGCCGCGACGCTCAAACCGGGGCACAACACCATTGCGGTGAAAAACGCCGCACCGACGTCGAACCTGCTGGTGTGGATCAGCACGCTGGGGACTACCGACGGCAAGAGCCGCGCGGCGATCTCGGAGATCACGGTCCAGGCTGCATCCTGACCGGTCGTCGCGGCCGGCGGCTCACACGAGTGCGTCCGGGTGAAGTGCCGCGCCACACCCGATTGATTACTGTCCCGGCCGTGGGCTTGGGCAGAAACATCCAGCGTGACCGCAGTGACGCCGAGCTGCTGGCAGCCCACGTCGCCGGTGACCGCGACGCCTTCGGCGAGTTGTTCCATCGTCACCAACGGCAGTTGCACCGGCTGGCCCGGCTCACCACCCGCACGCGCGAGGATGCCGAAGACGCGCTGCAGGACGCGATGCTCTCGGCGCACCGTGGCGCCGGTTCGTTTCGGCACGACGCCGCGGTCCGCAGCTGGCTGCACCGCATCGTGATCAACGCCTGCCTGGACCGGCTGCGGCGCACGAAAGCCCACCCGACCGCCCCGCTGGAGGACGTCTACCCGGTGGCCGACCGGACGACCCAGGTCGAGACGGCCATAGTGGTGCAGCGGGCCCTGATGCGGCTTCCCGTGGAGCAACGGGCGGCGGTGGTGGCCGTCGACATGCAGGGCTACTCGGTCGCCGACACGGCCCGGCTGCTGGGGGTCGCCGAGGGCACCGTCAAAAGCCGATGCGCCCGCGGCCGGATGCGTCTCGCCGAGCTGCTCGGCTACCTTGACGCGGGCGCCACGCCGGATCGGGCCGCCGGTCAGCGCTGACGCGGGCTTCCATGGCCGTCGGTCGGTGCATGACGGACACTGGGGCGGATGGATGCAGCGGAGAACGAGGCGGCGGACGACGGCCCCGCGGAAGCGGACCCGCCGTTGACGGTCGAGCTCCTCGCCGACCTCCAGGCCGGCCTGCTCGACGACGAAACCGCGGCTCGGGTGCGCACCCGGGTGCGCGCCGACCCGGACGCCGAAGGGTTGCTGCGCGCCCTGAACCAGGTACGCCGCGACGTCGCCGCCGTCGGTGCCAGTCCCGGATCGGCTCCCGACGCTCCCCCGCACGTCACCGCCCGAATCTCGGCGGCGCTACAGGCGGCCGATCCCCCGTCGAACGGCTCACCGGGCGCCGCGCACTCGGCCCGGCCACCGGTGCGGCCCGCCAGGGTCGTCGCAGCGGTGGCCGGCGTCTGCGCGGTGCTCGCGGCGGTCGGCGTCGGGACGGTGGCACTGCTGCGCGCCCCCGGGCCAACGGCGAGCACCCCGGTCACCGCCGAGCACATCACAGTCTCGACGCCGCCCATGGTCATCCCGCTCTCGCGGGACGAAATCCTCGCCCTGCTGCGTCGCAGTCCCGATTACGGCCCCCTTAGCGACCCGGCACGGCGCGGCTCGTGCCTCGCCGGCCTCGGCTATTCGGCTTCCACGCAGGTGTTGGGCGCGCGGCCGGTCGAGATCAACGCCCGCCCCGGCGTCGTGCTGGTAGTGCCCGGTGACACCCCCGACAAGCTGTTGGTCTATGCGGTGGCGCTGAATTGCAGTGCGGCCGATACCGGGCTGTTGGCCAGCACCGAGATCCCCCGCGATTAGTGTGGAGACAGTGTGCTGCGCCGCTGGTATGGGGCACCCGGGAACACCCGCGCCTACGCTGACGTTTGTAGGAATCTCCGAGACGATCGCCTGAAAGGTTTCTATGACCGCCGACACTGTGCATGACGTCATCGTCATTGGTTCGGGTCCTGCTGGGTATACGGCGGCCCTGTATGCCGCGCGGGCGCAGTTGGCGCCGCTGGTGTTTGAGGGGACGTCGTTTGGTGGGGCGTTGATGACGACGACCGAGGTGGAGAATTATCCGGGTTTTCGGGACGGGATCACCGGTCCGGAGTTGATGGATCAGATGCGTGAGCAGGCGCTGCGGTTTGGTGCCGAGTTGCGGATGGAAGATGTTGAGTCGGTGTCGTTGGTGGGGCCGGTCAAGTCGGTGACCGCCGAGGGGCAGACCTATCGGGGGCGGGCGGTGATTTTGGCGATGGGGGCCGCCGCCCGGTATTTGGGGGTGCCCGGGGAGCAGGAGTTGCTGGGGCGCGGGGTGTCTTCGTGTGCGACCTGTGATGGGTTTTTCTTTAAGGATCACGACATCGCGGTGATCGGTGGTGGGGATTCGGCGATGGAGGAAGCGACGTTTTTGACGCGTTTTGCGCGCAGTGTGACGTTGGTGCATCGGCGTGAGGAGTTTCGGGCGTCGCGGATCATGCTGGAGCGGGCCCGGGCGAACGAGAAGATCACGATTTTGACGAATAAGGCCGTGCTGGGCGTGGAGGGTTCGGAGACGGTGACGGGTTTGCGGGTGGCCGACACGGTGACCGGGCAGGAGTCGCGGTTGGCGGTGACGGGGGTGTTCGTGGCGATCGGGCATGAGCCGCGCTCTGGTCTGGTGCGTGAGGTCCTTGAGGTTGATCCCGAGGGGTATGTGCTGGTGGCGCAGCCCACCACGGCCACCGCGATCGAGGGGGTGTTTGCCGCCGGGGATCTGGTGGATCGCACCTATCGGCAGGCCGTCACCGCCGCGGGCAGCGGCTGTGCGGCGGCCATCGACGCCGAACGCTGGCTGGCCGAACACGAACAAGCCAGCACGCCCGCCCAAAGCGACGCAACCGAAGTTCCCGACAAAACCGAGATGATTGGAGCACCACAATGACCGACGCCCAAAAAGCCGGGGCCACAATCGAAGTCTCTGACGCGTCGTTTTCCACGGAGGTGTTGTCCAGCAATAAGCCTGTGCTGGTTGACTTTTGGGCGACGTGGTGTGGGCCGTGCAAGATGGTTGCGCCGGTTCTCGAGGAGATCGCCAGTGAGCGTGGCGATCAGCTCACCATCGCCAAGCTCGACGTTGATGCCAATCCAGCCACGGCCCGCGACTTCCAGGTGGTGTCGATCCCCACCATGATCCTGTTCAAGGATGGCCAACCCGTGAAGCGGATCGTCGGCGCCAAGGGCAAGGCCGCGTTGCTACGCGAGCTTGCCGACGCGGTGCCCAACCTCAGCTGACCGCATTTGGTGCGCCGCACCACGCCCCACGCCGCAGCCTGCGGTTTTCCCGAATATGCGAAGCGTCTGCGACAATGACGCTTAGCTGTTCCCCGTCTGTCAGCCTGTCAGTTTGTCCCGGAGGGCCCTTGGGTATGTCGAGTCCGCGCCGTGAAGACGGCGATGCGCTGCGCTGTGGTGACCGCAGCGCAGCCGTGACCGAGATCCGGGCCACCCTGGCCACGCTGGGGTTGCTGGAGAGCTCCGAGGAAGACCTCGATACCGGCCGCCACGTGGCTCTCGAGCTTTTCGACACGGAGTTGGACCAGGCGGTTCGTGCCTTCCAGCAGCATCGCGGACTGCTCGTGGACGGCATTGTCGGCGAGGCCACCTACCGGGCCCTGAAGGAAGCGTCCTACCGGCTCGGCGCACGCACGCTGTATCACCAGTTCGGTGCCCCGCTGTACGGCGACGACGTCGCCACTCTGCAGGCGCGGCTGCAGGATCTCGGTTTTTACACCGGCCTGGTCGACGGCCACTTCGGGCTACAGACTCATAACGCCTTGATGTCCTATCAACGCGAGTACGGCCTTGCCGCCGACGGTATCTGCGGTCCCGAAACGTTGCGCTCCTTGTATTTCCTTAGTTCCCGGGTCACCGGCGGCTCCCCACACGCGCTCCGTGAAGAAGAGCTGGTCCGCCGATCGGGCCCCAAACTGTCGGGCAAGCGGATCATCATCGATCCGGGCCGTGGCGGCGCGGATCACGGCCTGATCATGCAGGGGCCAGCCGGCCCGCTCAGCGAAGCGGATGTGTTGTGGGACTTGGCAAGCCGGCTTGAGGGGCGGATGACCGCCATCGGTATGGAGACCTTTCTGTCGCGGCCGGTCAACGGTAGCCCGTCAGACGCCGAACGCGCCGCCACCGCCAACAACGTTGGCGCGGACTTGATGATCAGCCTGCGCTGCGAAGTTCAGCCCAGCCCGGCGGCGAGCGGTGTGGCCTCATTCCACTTCGGCAACTCGCACGGTTCCGTCTCCACCATCGGCCGCAACCTGGCGGACTTCATCCAACGAGAAGTGGTGGCCCGCACGGGTTTACGGGATTGCCGTACGCATGGCCGGACGTGGGATCTGCTCCGCTTGACACGAATGCCGACGGTACAGGTGGATGTCGGCTACATCAGCAACCCGCGCGACCGTGCGATGCTGATCTCGACCCAGACCCGCGATGCCGTCGCCGAAGGCATCCTCGCCGCGGTCAAACGGCTCTACCTTCTGGGCAAGAACGATCGGCCCACCGGTACGTTCACGTTCGCCGAGTTGCTGGCACACGAATTGTCGGTGGAGCGGGCCAGCAAGCTGGGCGGTTCTTAACCGCTCTGCCTGCTCTGCAATGTATTTCCCGCCGTGAAACCGGCGCCGACCGGCTGTTGCAGCTGCGCGCTTTCCAGCAGCCGCTCCAAGGCCGCTTCGACCTCGGCTTTCCAGCCGAGCCCCTTGTCCAACTCGAGCCGCAGCCGGGGGAAGTACGGATGTGGCGCCACCACAACAAAACCCACATCTTTCAAAAAGTCGGCGTCGATGATGCAGTGCTCCACCGAGCAATCCCCCAGCGCTTCCAACACCGGCCGCACATCCGGGCCGACCATCCGCGGATCCTGCAACTCCGACGTCGCCGGGGTGCGGCCGAAGGCTTCCAGCGCACGAACCCCGCGGCGAACCAGCTCGTCGATCACCCGCGCGATCAGCCCGTGCGGTAGATCGTCGGCGGCCTGCCCGGGCTCGATGCCCATCGAGGTGAGCAGCACCGCGTCCGCGGACACCGGTGCGGTCGGAAACCGCTGTGCCCGCGGCACCGCCCGCGGCGGGGCGTAGAGGATGTATCCCAGGCACGGCGATTCGGTATCGCTTCGGTCACCGCGGACCGCCGTCGCAACCTGCCCGCACGAGCCCCACTCCAGCATCACCATCGACAACCAGGCTTCCTTCTCGAATTCCGGGTCGGCGAGGTGGTCCTGGTCACCGAGGGTCGCGGGATCGACTTCCCAGAACACGCAGCGACGCGCGTGCTTGGGAAGCTGCTCGAAGGCCTCGAGCCGCAGCGGCGTGATTCGAGCGGACACTAGCCTCCTGGCTTCCGTGCGGTACTGCAGCCTGCGCCGGCAACCCCTCCAGGATAGGAGAGTTTGTCGTCATCGGGCCAGCTTTGGCTTTGCCGGTCGGCCCCGTCCCCTCCCGGCAAGCGGCCAGCGTGCTGGCGGCTAGCGCCTCGCCGAAACAGTTTGGTGCACACGCGGTTTCGGCGTGGTGCGGGACGGCCGGCGCGTTGTGCTACCGCTGTACCGCCCCGGGTGTCACAGTGACGTAATTACAGTGGGTGGCAGGTCACGGTTTGGTCGCGGTCATCATGTCGATGATTCGCTGCAAATCGTCCACCGAGCCGAACTCCACCACGATCTTTCCCTTGCGCCTGCCGAGACTGACCGTCACCCGCGTATCGAACGCGTTGGACAGCCGCTCGGCGACCTCTTGGAGGCCGGGCATCTGAATCGGCTTGCGCCGCTGCGGTGCCGGCGTGGTGGCCCCGCTGCGGTTGGCGAGCGTGACCGCCTCCTCGGTGGCCCGCACCGACAGCCCCTCCGCGACGATGCGGCCGGCCAGTTCCTCCTGTGCCTCCGGGCCGGCTTCCAAGGACAGCAGCGCGCGGGCGTGGCCGGCCGACAGGACTCCCGCCGCCACCCGCCGCTGGACGGCAATCGGCAGCTTGAGCAGGCGGATCATGTTGGTGATCAGCGGCCGCGAGCGGCCGATCCGGGAGGCCAGTTCGTCGTGGGTGACCCCGAACTCGTCGAGCAGCTGCTGGTACGCCGCCGCCTCTTCCAACGGGTTGAGCTGCACCCGATGAATGTTCTCCAACAGGGCGTCGCGCAGCAGATTGTCGTCGCCGGTCTCGCGCACGATGGCCGGGACGGCCGTCAGTCCGGCCTCCTGCGCCGCCCGCCAACGCCGCTCCCCCATCACGATCTGGTAGCGCGCGCCGGTCTTGGATCCGGCCACCGCGCGCACCACGATCGGCTGCAGCATGCCGAACTCGCGTATCGAATGCACCAGCTCGGACAGCGCCTCTTCGTCGAACACCTGACGAGGCTGGCGTGGGTTGACCTCGATGTCGGACGGCGCGATTTCGCGATACACCGCACCGACGGCGGCCGCGTCCTGCCGCGAACCCCCGATCAGGACGTCCGCGGCCGCATCACCCATCCGCGGACCCAGGGTCGCCGGTTGCGAGTCGCCCTCCGCCGGACCGGTGGGGATAAGCGAAGCCAGGCCCCGTCCGAGGCCGCCCTTCTTGCGTAACGGCTGCGTCATGGTCGTCCCTTCGGATGGTGTCAGTCGCGTTCGGCAAGCTCGCGGCTCGCGTCGAGATAGCTCATCGCCCCGCGCGAGCCGGGGTCGTAATCGATGATGGTCATGCTGTAGCCGGGAGCCTCGGAGATTTTGACGCTGCGCGGTATCACCGTCCGCAACACTTTGGCGCCGAAGTACCGACGTACCTCCTCGGCGACCTGGTCGGCGAGCTTGGTGCGGCCGTCGTACATCGTCAGGATCACGGTGCTCACCTGAAGCTGAGGATTGAGGTGGGCCTTCACCATCTCGATGTTGCGCATCAGTTGTGACACGCCCTCGAGCGCGTAGTACTCGCACTGGATTGGGATCATCACTTCGGGCGCGGCGACGAGCGCGTTGATGGTGAGCAGGCCGAGCGACGGCGGGCAGTCGACGAAGACGTAGTCGAAGTCCAGGTCGTCGAGGTCGGCCAAGGCGGTGCGGAGCCGGTTCTCCCGCGCCACCATGCTCACCAGTTCGATCTCGGCGCCGGCCAGGTCGATCGTCGACGGGACACAGAACAATCGTTGGCTGTGCGGGCTCTGTCGTAACGCGTCCTTCACCGAGACGTCGCCGAGGAGCACCTCGTACGACGACGGGGTGCCCGATTGTCGGTCGGTGATGCCAAGCGCCGTGCTCGCGTTGCCCTGGGGATCGAGGTCGATGACGAGCGTCTTGAGTCCCTGAAGCGCGAGGGCGGCGGCGACGTTGACCGCCGTCGTGGTCTTGCCCACGCCGCCCTTTTGGTTCGCGACGGTGAACACCCGCCGGTGGCTTGGCCGGCGCAACGGGGGATACGTGGTGTGCAGTACACGCATCGCCCGTTCGGCGGCGGCGCCAATCGGTGTATCGAAGTCCTCCGATGTTTCACGTGAAACATGGGGCGGCGCGGCGCCCTCTGGCGCAACCGCGGGGGGCGCCGACGGTTGGCCCGCGGGAGCGCTCGTCGGCGTAGCCGCGGCCGCAGTCCACTCTCCAGAAGAACTCATCGGCTTCCGGCCTCTCCCATTCCCGCCGACTTGTGGCGCGACTGCGTTCCCCGACGCGCTATCACTACGGTTGCGGGGGGACGCAAATAGTTCGCGCCACATGTCACCACCCTGACATCAACAGCGCCCGATGCTGCCATCACACGCCGGTATTGCCGAACTTCGTCGGCGCCGCGCTCCCCCTTGATTGCGAGCATCCGCCCCCCCGACCGTAGCAACGGCATGCTCCATTTCGTCAACTTGTCCAACGCCGCAACCGCTCGCGACACCGCCGCATCCCTCTTCCCAAACTGGTCGCGCACCCACAGTTCCTCGGCACGGCCGCGGACCACCTCGACGGCCAACCCTAGTTCCTCGACGACCTCGTTGAGAAACTCGCTGCGCCGCAGTAGGGGTTCGAGGAGCACGACGTCGAGATCCGGCCGCGCAATCGCTAACGGTATGCCGGGCAACCCGGCCCCGCTCCCAATATCGATCACCCGCTCGCCGGGACCGAGGAGCTCGGCGATGACGGCACTATTGAGTAGGTGGCGATCCCAAATTCGGTCCACTTCCCGAGGGCCCAGCAGTCCGCGCTCAACCCCGGCGCCGGCAAGCAGCTCCGCATACCGCTGCGCTACGTTGAGCGCCGGCCCGAAGATCGCCGGCGGCGCCGCGGTCGGCGCCTCACCCTCCCACGGGGGCTCGGTGGGGCCGACATGTTTCACGTGAAACATCCTCCGGTTGGCTGGCGCAGTCCCGGCCATGGGGATCGCCGCGAACTACACGGCTGTAACTCGGCTGGCCTAGTCGTGCAGGACCACGACTCGGCGGGACGGTTCGACGCCCTCGCTTTCGCTGTGCACACCGTCCACGGCCGCCACGGCATCGTGGACGATCTTCCGCTCGAACGGCGTCATCGGGGCGAGTTCCTCCCGCCGCCCGGACTCCAGCACCCGCCGCGCCACCGTGTCGCCCAGCGCCGCCAGCTCCTCGCGGCGCCGCCGCCGCCA
Source organism: uncultured Actinomycetota bacterium (assembly GCA_963800315.1). GTDB lineage: Bacteria > Actinomycetota > Actinomycetes > Mycobacteriales > Mycobacteriaceae > Mycobacterium. The sequence continues at coordinate 28,279 of CAWDAS010000008.1, read as the reverse complement.
ACCGGCGATGTCGAGCATCAACCGGCTACGGGCGCTCGTTTTCTGGTGTACGGCCAGCCGGGTGAGCTCCTGCAGCGCATCGAGCACCTCGCCGCCGCGGCCCACCAACTTGTTCAAGTCTTCGCTGCCGTCGATGCTCACGACGGCACGGTTGCCCTCGACGTCGAGGTCGATGTCACCGTCGAAGTCCAACAGATCCAACAGCTCTTCCAGGTAGTCGCCGGCGATTTCTCCTTCGGCGACCAACCGCTCCTCCAGGTCGTCGAGTTCGTCGGCGCCGCCGTCCGCGGCTTCCTCGACCGAGCCTTGGGTGTCCGGTTCTGCATCCAAGTCGCGCTCGGTGGTTTCGGCGTCTGTCATGTCTTTCTCTCCCTCATCGAGTCGCTGCCCACCCGGGGCAGCTGAGAACGCGGGCCGGCCGCTCTTGTCAGCGTTTGCGTTTCTTTGGTCGCGCCCCGGGCCGCGGGGTGCGGTTATTCGCCGTGTTGTTCTGTCCGCTCGGATTCGGCTTGTCCCCCTGAGCCCTCGCCGAAGTGGCGTCGGCTCCTTGGCCATCGGGCGCATCCGCCGCGCCCTCCGCCGACCCCGTTTCGGCTTCCGCCGCACCGGCCGGATCGCCGCCCGTGGACGCACCGTTGCCACCCGCCGCTGCCTTCGGATTGCGCTTCGGTTTGGCTCCCGGTGCCGGCGCGTTGGCCGCCCGGCGCTGGATCGCTTCTTGCTTCTTGGCTTCTTCCTCTTTCTCGATCATGCCGAACACGAAGTGCTGCTGACCGAAGGTCCAGATGTTGTTCGAGAACCAGTACAAGATGATCGCGAGCGGAAGGAACGGCCCACCAACGACCACGCCAAGCGGAAAGACGTAGAGCGCGAGTTTGTTCATCATCGCGGTCTGCGGATTGGCGGCGGCCTCCGCGCTCTGCCGTGCCACCGATGCCCGACTGTTGAAGTACGTCGCAACGCCGGCCAGGATCATCACCGGCAACCCGACCGCGATCACGGCGGGCCGACTGAAGTGAGTGAAGGCGTCCAACCCCGTGCGTTGCGTCATGAACGCGCCGATGGGTGCGCCGAACAAGTTTGCATCCAGGAAGTGGGCCACATCGGTCGGGCTGAATACGTAGTTCCCGGTGAGACGATTCTCGGCGACCGACAGGTGCGGTTGACCAAAGCCCCCGGTAGTTCGGTTGAACGACCGCAGCACGTGATACAGCCCGAGGAACACCGGGATCTGCGCCAGCATCGGCAAGCAACCGAGGATCGGGTTGAACCCGTGCTCGCGCTGCAGCTTCTGCATCTCGAGCGCCATGCGCTGGCGGTCTTTGCCGTACTTCTTCTGCAGCGCCTTGATCTGGGGTTGCAATTCCTGCATCTGACGCGTGGTGCGGATCTGGCGCACGAACGGCTTGTAGAGCAGCGCCCGCAAGGTGAACACCAGGAACATCACCGACAGCGCCCATGCGAAGAAGTTCGACGGCCCCAGCACGGAGGCGAACAGCTTGTACCAAGCCCACATGATCCACGACACCGGGTAGTAGAAGATGTCGAGGCTGAAGAAATCAAACAAAGGGTTCACTCTCCCCTCGCACCGCCGCGGAACCCGCTGCGGTGCTGGTGTCTTCGAAGTTCATCCGACAGCCAGGACGATCCGGTATCGGATCCCATCCCCCCGGATGCCATGGTCCGCACCTGGCGAGCCTGGCCACTGCTAACCAGCTGCCCCTCACCAGGCCGTACTCGGTGAGCGCATCCACCGCGTACTGACTGCACGTCGGGACGAAGCGACACGTCGCCGGCCGCAGCGGCGACACCATGTGCCGGTATAGCCGGATCAGAAATACCAGGCCACGTACGGACGCCTCGCCCGCACCGTGAATCACCGCAGACAACCGCGCCGACGCCCTCACGGTCGTGTTCCCGCCGACTCGACAGCACGACGCAGCTGCTGCTGCAGTCGCGCCGACGATGCGGTGCGGCTACTTGGCAACGCGCGGACTACCACCTGATCGGATGGATCGAGGTCCCCCAGGATGGTGCGGGCGGCATGCCGCAGCCGGCGGGCAACCCGATGGCGATCCACGGCCGAACCCACGGACTTGGCGATGATCAACCCGAGGCGCGGGGCCGCGCTTTCATCGCCGTCACTCCCCCGCCGAACGTGGACGATGACGTCGGGCTGCGCCTTGCGAATTCCGTGCTTCACCGTGGCGTCAAACTCCGTTGACCGCCTCATGCGGTTGTGTGCGGGAAGCACCGCCGAAAGACCTCGCCTTGCGATCAGGCAGACAGCGCGCGGCGACCCTTGCGGCGCCGGTTCGACACGATCGAACGTCCGGCGCGAGTACGCATTCGCAGCCGGAAGCCATGCACGCGGGCTCGGCGCCGGTTGTTCGGCTGGAAGGTCCGCTTGCCCTTGGCCACGGCGTTCTCCTCGTTATCTCTCGCTCGAAACTCTCCCCGCCAGCCGGCCGCAGATAGGCTCGCCCGCGGGTCGGTCGGAGGTGGTCTTGCTACTGGCCGGCGCGGTCCCCGGACAGGTCCAGGTCGCAGCCGCATCGCCGACTTTCGGGCGACTGTTTGAGGGTACTGACGAGCCTTCGCCGGGTCAAACTTGACCTGCCGCAACGTCCGCCCGCCCCGGGTCCCGGCCTCACCACGAGGGCAGGGCCGACCCAGGCCCAAGCGACCCTAAACAACTCGATTGGAATGCAACAGAACGGTTGGCAGCCGCACGGAAAACTGTTAGCTTCTGCCAAGGTCGTTTTAAGACCGCAGCAGCGCTCGACAATGAAGCGAGGATGGTGGATCGACTAGCTGCCTAGACAACCTCCTCGAGGGGTTATCTTCAGCACGGAGATCGCGAGCCGTCTCCGGTAGGTTGTGGCTCGCACGCAACTATCTTGTCCACATCTGTGTATAACTGTGTGGACAGTTGCTTTGTCGCCAAGCGAAGCTGTACCTCAACCCGGGACGTTCGAGAACCAGGGAGATGCGTCGTTGACCGATGACCCCGGTTCAACTTTCACGACAGTGTGGAACGCGGTCGTCTCCGAACTGAACGGCGATCCCACACCAGACGGCGTCGGCGCCAACCGCACAACTCTCATCACCCCCCTGACCCCTCAGCAACGAGCCTGGCTCAACCTCGTTCAGCCGCTCACGATTGTCGAGGGGTTTGCGCTGTTGTCCGTACCCAGCAGCTTCGTCCAAAACGAGATCGAACGTCACCTGCGCGCACCGATCACCGACGCGCTCAGCCGACGGCTGGGCCAGCAGATCCAGCTCGGGGTGCGCATCGCCCCGCCGTCCGAGCACGGCGACGACAGTGGGGCCGCACAACCGGACGCCTTCGCCCACGCCGACGCCTTCGCCCCGCCCGACGACACCCTCATCGATACCGACGAGCCCTTCGAAAACGGTGAAATCCCCGAGGGCGCCGACCAGAGCTGGCCCAACTACTTCACCGAACGCCCCCACACCCCCGACTCGGCCATCGCCGGCGAGACGAGCCTCAACCGTCGCTACACGTTCGATACGTTCGTCATCGGCGCTTCCAACCGGTTCGCTCATGCCGCGGCGTTGGCCATTGCGGAAGCACCGGCCCGGGCCTACAACCCCTTGTTCATTTGGGGAGAATCCGGACTGGGCAAAACCCACCTGTTACATGCCGCCGGCAATTACGCCCAGCGACTTTTCCCGGGAATGCGCGTCAAATACGTCTCCACCGAGGAATTCACCAACGACTTCATCAACTCGCTGCGCGACGATCGCAAGGTCGCCTTCAAACGCAGCTATCGCGACGTGGACGTGCTGCTCGTGGACGACATCCAGTTCATCGAGGGCAAAGAAGGTATCCAGGAAGAGTTCTTCCATACTTTCAACACGTTGCACAACGCCAACAAACAGATCGTCATCTCATCTGATCGGCCGCCAAAGCAGCTCGCGACCCTCGAAGACCGGCTACGGACTCGGTTCGAGTGGGGCCTGATCACCGACGTGCAGCCCCCCGAACTCGAGACCCGCATCGCCATCTTGCGGAAGAAAGCTCAGATGGAACGGCTTGCGGTGCCCGATGACGTGCTCGAGCTGATCGCGAGCAGCATCGAGCGCAACATCCGTGAGCTCGAAGGCGCGCTCATTCGGGTCACCGCGTTCGCCTCGCTGAACAAAACTCCCATCGACAAGGCGCTGGCGGAGATCGTGCTTCGCGACCTCATCGCCGACGCCAGCACCATGCAGATCAGTGCGGCGACCATCATGGCCGCCACCGCCGAGTACTTCGACACCACGGTGGAAGAACTGCGCGGGCCGGGCAAGACTCGGGCGCTGGCTCAGTCTCGCCAAATCGCGATGTATCTGTGCCGCGAGCTCACCGACTTGTCACTACCCAAGATCGGCCAGGCATTCGGCCGCGATCACACCACCGTCATGTACGCACAACGAAAGATCTTGTCCGAGATGGCCGAGCGGCGTGAGGTGTTCGATCACGTCAAGGAGCTCACCACTCGGATCCGTCAGCGTTCCAAGCGCTGATCCAGCCGCACTGACGTAATTTTTTCAAAAAAACTTCTCGCTCGCCTGTCACAACAGCCACACCCCGATGCTGTGAGCAGGCCTGTGCACAGACGAGCCAAACAACGGTGCACTAATCGGCCCCACGTGCACATCCTCCGGCCATCCCCACCGGACCCACACGCGACCCACAGCTACCAACGCTGTCATCCACAACCCGTCACTCGTCCCAAGCTGCGCCAAGGCACAGCTCTCCCCAGGATGCACAGCCCTTATTACTGCTACTGAGATCTCTCCGTTGGTTCTTCTTTGAAATACAGCGTTGGGGACACCTGCATCACAAGCCGGATGAAGCTCCTCGTCGACCCGGTTTGTCGGCCTTCGCGATTAGCTTTCAAGATGGCCCCAGAAGATCTACGGTTGTTCTTCGACTGCCGTTGCGGTTGTCATGACGCATGCCGCGTCATCGACGTCCGTTCCGGGGGCCCCCGTGCTAGCGGGGGGAGGCTAGCCACTGGGATTGGGAACGCTGGATAGGTGAAGGGACGCTATGGACGCGGCGACGACAACGGCTGGCCTCAGCGACTTGAAGTTTCGTTTGGTGCGGGAATCCTTCGCCGACGCCGTCTCGTGGGTGGCGAAGAATCTGCCGGCCCGGCCGGCGGTGCCGGTGCTGTCGGGAGTGTTGTTGTCCGGCTCTGAGGACGGCCTGACCATCTCCGGATTCGACTACGAGGTTTCCGCCGAAGCGCAGGTTCCTGCCGAAGTGGCTTCTCCGGGAAGCGTTTTGGTGTCCGGGCGGCTTCTGTCAGACATCACCCGGGCACTGCCGAACAAGCCGGTGGACGTCTACGTGGATGGCAATCGGGTCGCCCTGAACTGCGGGAGCGCCAGGTTCTCGTTGCCCACGATGGCGGTCGAGGATTATCCGACGCTGCCTGCGCTGCCGGATGAGACCGGGACCCTGCCCGCGGATCTGTTCGCCGAGGCGATCAGTCAGGTGGCCGTCGCGGCCGGCCGTGACGACACCTTGCCCATGTTGACCGGGATCAGGGTCGAGATATCGGGTGACACGGTCGTTTTGGCGGCCACCGACAGATTCCGGTTGGCGGTGCGCGAGCTGACATGGTCGGCGTCATCGCCGGACATCGAGACCGCGGTGCTGGTACCGGCCAAGACGTTGGCCGAGGCCGCCAGAGCGGGTGCCGATGGCTCCGACGTTCGCCTGGCGTTGGGCGCTGGCACGGGGGTCGGGAAAGACGGTCTGCTCGGGATCAGCGGGAATGGCAAGCGCAGCACCACCCGACTCCTTGACGCGGAGTTCCCGAAGTTTCGCCAGTTGCTGCCGGCGGAACACACGGCGGTGGCCACCATCAACGTCGCCGAGTTGACCGAGGCGATCAAGCTGGTTGCGCTGGTGGCCGATCGAGGGGCGCAGGTGCGGATGGAATTCTCCGACGGCATGCTGCGGTTGTCCGCCGGTGCCGACGATGTCGGTCGCGCCGAGGAAGACCTTGCCGTCGACTTCGTTGGTGAACCGCTGACGATCGCGTTCAACCCGACCTACCTGACCGACGGGCTCGGATCCGTCCATTCGGAGCGGGTGTCGTTTGGTTTCACGACCCCGGGCAAGCCGGCCTTATTGAGGCCGGCTTCGGCGGACGACCGCCTCCCCACCGGTAACGGGCCGTTCGCGGCCTTGCCGACGGACTACGTGTATTTGCTGATGCCAGTCCGGTTGCCCGGCTAGGTGTACGTCCGGCATTTGGGCCTGCGTGATTTCCGGTCTTGGGCGGAGGCCGACCTCGAGTTGGAGCCGGGCCGGACGGTGTTCGTCGGCTCCAATGGGTTCGGTAAGACAAATCTCATTGAGGCGCTGTGGTATTCGAGCACGCTAGGCTCGCACCGGGTAGGCACCGACGCGCCGTTGATCCGTGCGGGGGCGACCCGCGCGGTGGTCTCGACCATTGTGGTGAATGAGGGCAGAGAATGTGCGGTCGATCTGGAGATCGCGGCGGGGCGGGCCAACAAGGCGCGGTTGAACAAATCACCGGTACGCGGCACCCGCGAGATCGTCGGGGTCCTACGTGCGGTGCTGTTCGCGCCCGAAGACTTGGCGCTGGTGCGCGGGGACCCGGCCGACCGGCGCCGCTACCTCGACGATCTGGCGACGGTGCGGCGGCCGGCGATCGCCGCGGTGCGCGCAGATTACGACAAAGTCTTGCGGCAACGGACGGCCTTGTTGAAATCGCTGTCCGGTGCGCGGCACCGAGGTGATCAGGGTGCTCTTGTCACCCTCGAGGTGTGGGACAGCCGGCTGGCCGAGCATGGCGCCGAATTGATGGCCGCCCGAATCGATTTGGTGAATGAGCTGGCGCCGGAGGTGGAGAAGGCCTACCAATTGCTGGCACCGGGATCGCGGCCGGCATCGATCGTCTACCGGGCCAGCCTCGGCGCCGAGACGACGGCAAGCGGCGGCGGGAGCGATCGTGAATTCCTGGAGGCTGCCCTGCTGGCGGCTTTGTCGGCGCGTCGCGCTGCAGAATTGGAACGGGGCGTGTGTCTGGTCGGCCCACATCGCGACGATTTGGAATTGTGGCTCGGCGATCAGCCCGCGAAAGGCTTTGCCAGCCAAGGGGAATCGTGGTCCTTCGCGGTGTCACTGAGGCTAGCCGCGTATGAGCTGCTGCGAGCCGACGGTAGTGAACCCGTGTTGTTGCTCGACGATGTGTTCGCCGAACTCGACGCGGTTCGACGTCGCGCGTTGGCGACGGTGGCCGAATCCGCCGAGCAGGTATTGGTCACCGCGGCGGTGGTGGATGACATACCGGCGGGGTGGGCGGCCAGGGAGGTGCAAATCGATCTGCGCGAGGACGACGGCGGACGGGTATCGATGGTGCGATCATGACGGGCATGGACGACGGGCCGAGTCCCGATGAGACCGCGAAGCCGGCCCGCTTGACCGGCATCGATTTGGTGCGGCGCACCCTCGAGGAGGCTCGCGCGGCCGCCCGCGCACAGGGAAAGGACGCCGGTCGGGGGCGTGCGGTGCCGTCAGTCCCGCGGCGTGTTGCGGGGCAGCGGCGGAGCTGGTCGGGTCCGGGCCCCGATGTTCGTGATCCGCAGCCGTTGGGCAGGTTGGCGCGCGATCTGGCGAAAAAACGCGGGTGGTCCGGCCAGGTTGCGGAGGGCACGGTGCTGGGTAACTGGTCGGCGGTGGTCGGCCAACAGATTGCCGACCATGCGGTGCCCACGGCGCTCAATGAGGGGGTGCTCAACGTGACCGCCGAATCGACGGCGTGGGCGACCCAGTTGCGAATGATCCAATCCCAGCTGCTGGCCAAGATTGCCGCCGCGGTCGGCAACGGGGTGGTGACCTCGCTGAAAATCACCGGCCCGGCCGCCCCGTCGTGGCGGAAGGGGCCGCGCCATATCGCCGGGCGGGGGCCCCGCGATACCTACGGGTAGGCCGTTCAACGAGGCCAACGATGCACAGATACGGTTTCCTCCACAGGGCGCTCAAAGCGGCCAGGACGAGGCGAACGCCCTTGATGCACGTCGGGACGCGGCGGGAATGAAGAAATCGTGTGCACGGCGCGGTTAGCTGGGTAGAAACACGCCCAGAGAATCGGTGCTGACGGCCGTTCACGGTAGACTGGCTCGATGCGATAACTGCGGCGATTGGACCGCTCGCATGCAACCCCAAGGAGAGCACTCGGACCGTGGCTGCCCAGAAGAAGAAATCCCAAGACGGATACGGCGCTGACCAAATCACCGTACTGGAGGGATTGGAGGCCGTCCGCAAACGCCCGGGCATGTATATCGGGTCCACCGGTGAGCGTGGTTTGCACCACCTCATCTGGGAGGTAGTCGACAACTCGGTAGACGAGGCGATGGCGGGTTATGCCACGCAGGTCGACGTGCGCCTGCTCGATGACCGCAGCGTGGAGGTCACCGACAACGGGCGCGGAATCCCCGTCGCGATGCACTCCACCGGCGCCCCGACCGTCGACGTCGTGATGACGCAACTGCACGCCGGCGGCAAGTTCGGTGGCGAGAACAGTGGCTACAACGTCAGCGGTGGTTTGCACGGCGTCGGTGTGTCGGTGGTGAACGCGCTGTCCACGCGGCTCGAGGTCGACATCGCCCGGGACGGATATATGTGGTCGCAGTACTACGACCACGCCGTCCCCGGGACCCTCAAGCAGGGCGAGGCCACCAAGAAGACGGGAACCACCATCAGGTTTTGGGCCGATCCCGACATCTTCGAAACCACCGAGTACGACTTCGAGACGGTGGCGCGCCGTCTGCAGGAGATGGCGTTTCTCAACAAGGGCCTGACGATCAACCTCGCCGACGAACGGGTCAGCAACGACGAGGTGGTCGACGAGGTCGTCAGCGATACCGCCGAAGCACCCAAGTCCGCTCAGGAGAAGGCGGCCGAATCGACTGCGCCCCACAAGGTCAAGCGTCGTACGTTCCACTACCCCGGCGGCCTGGTCGACTTCGTCAAACACATCAACCGGACCAAAAACGCGATCCAGCAGAGCATCATCGACTTCGACGGAAAAGGCGACGGACACGAGGTCGAAATCGCGATGCAGTGGAACGCCGGCTATTCGGAGTCGGTGCACACCTTCGCCAACACCATCAACACCCACGAGGGCGGCACCCATGAAGAGGGGTTCCGCAGCGCGTTGACGTCGGTGGTGAACAAGTACGCCAAAGACAAGAAGCTGCTCAAGGACAAGGACCCCAACCTCACCGGCGACGATATCCGCGAGGGCCTCGCGGCGGTCATCTCGGTGAAGGTCAGCGAACCGCAATTCGAGGGCCAGACGAAAACCAAGCTGGGCAACACCGAGGTCAAATCGTTTGTCCAGAAGGTGTGCAACGAACAGCTCACGCACTGGTTCGAAGCCAACCCCTCAGACGCCAAGGTGGTTGTCAACAAGGCGGTCTCCTCGGCGCAGGCGCGGATCGCGGCACGCAAGGCGCGAGAGCTGGTGCGCCGCAAGAGCGCAACGGATTTGGGCGGCCTGCCGGGCAAGCTCGCCGACTGCCGCTCCACCGATCCGCGGAAATCGGAACTGTATGTGGTGGAGGGTGATTCGGCCGGCGGCTCGGCCAAGAGCGGCCGCGACTCGATGTTCCAGGCCATCCTTCCGCTGCGCGGCAAGATCATCAACGTCGAAAAGGCCCGAATCGACCGCGTGCTGAAGAACACCGAAGTCCAGGCGATCATTACCGCCCTGGGCACCGGGATCCATGACGAGTTCGATCTCACCAAGCTGCGCTACCACAAGATCGTGTTGATGGCCGACGCCGACGTCGACGGCCAGCACATCTCGACCCTGCTGTTGACGCTGCTGTTCCGGTTCATGCGGCCGCTGATCGAGAACGGGCACGTCTTCCTGGCGCAGCCGCCACTGTACAAACTGAAGTGGCAGCGCGCCGAGCCGGAGTTCGCCTACTCCGACCGGGAGCGCGACGGCCTGATGGAGGCGGGCCTGAAGTCCGGCAAGAAGATCAACAAAGACGACGGCATCCAGCGCTACAAAGGGCTCGGCGAGATGGACGCCAAGGAGCTGTGGGAAACGACGATGGACCCATCGGTGCGGGTGCTGCGACAAGTCACCCTCGACGACGCCGCGGCGGCCGACGAGCTGTTCTCCATTTTGATGGGCGAAGACGTCGACGCGCGCCGAAGCTTCATCACCCGCAACGCCAAAGACGTTCGCTTCCTGGATGTCTGACGTATCAGACGCGCCAAACCCAAACGAGGAATAGATGACTGACACCACGCTGCCGGGTGACCAGCCCGCAGAGCGGATAGAACCCGTCGACATCCAGCAGGAGATGCAGCGCAGCTACATCGATTACGCGATGAGCGTGATTGTGGGCCGTGCGCTGCCCGAGGTGCGCGACGGCCTCAAGCCCGTGCACCGGCGCGTGCTCTACGCGATGTATGACTCGGGGTTCCGCCCGGACCGCAGCCACGCCAAGTCGGCCCGGTCGGTGGCCGAGACGATGGGTAACTACCACCCGCACGGCGACGCCTCCATCTACGACACTCTGGTGCGCATGGCGCAGCCGTGGTCGTTGCGCTATCCGCTGGTCGACGGTCAGGGCAACTTCGGCTCGCCGGGCAACGACCCGCCGGCCGCCATGAGGTACTGCGTCACCGGGGATGCCTTGGTGGCGCTGCCCGAGGGCCGTTCGATCCGCATCGCCGATGTGGTGCCGGGCGCTAAGCCGAACAGCGACAACGTCGTTGACCTGAAGGTACTCGACCGGCACGGCGTGCCCGTCTCGGCCGATCGCCTATTCCATTCGGGTGAACACCCGACTTTCTGCGTGCGGACGGTGGACGGGCACGAAATCACCGGCACGTCGAACCACCCGCTGCTGTGCCTGGTGAATCTCGGCGGTGTGCCAACACTTTTGTGGCAGCTGATCGAGGAGATCCGGCCGGGCGACTACGCCGTCATGAGCTCCGAGTGTGTGGCTCATGCACGCAACACGCCGACGACGGCGTGCCTAGCGCCCACGGTCGACGAGGTACCCGGACTGGCCGAATTCCTGCGCGTCCACCCGGACGACACGGACGCATCGGCCATAGCGAACGACCTCACCGACGGCCGGTTCTACTACGCGCGGGTCGCCTCGGTTACCGCGGCCGGCGCCCAGCCCGTCTACAGCCTGCGCGTGGACACCGAAGACCACGCATTCCTCACTAACGGCTTTGTCAGCCACAACACGGAAGCGCGGCTGACTCCGCTGGCGATGGAGATGCTGCGTGAAATCGACGAGGAGACAGTCGATTTCATCGCGAACTACGACGGCCGGGTGCAGGAACCGACGGTGCTGCCCAGCCGGTTCCCCAACCTGCTGGCCAACGGTTCGGGCGGCATCGCGGTCGGCATGGCGACCAACATCCCGCCGCACAACCTGCGTGAGCTGGCCGACGCGGTGTTCTGGGCGCTGGACAACTACGACGCCGATGAAGAGGCGACGCTGGCCGCGGTCACCGAACGCGTCAAGGGCCCCGACTTCCCCACCTCCGGGCTGATCGTCGGATCCCAGGGCATCGCCGACGCCTACAAGACGGGCCGCGGTTCCATCCGGATGCGCGGTGTCGTTGAAGTGGAGGAGGATTCGCGGGGCCGCACCTCGCTGGTCATCACCGAATTGCCCTATCAGGTCAATCACGACAACTTCATCACCTCGATCGCCGAGCAGGTCCGCGACGGCAGGCTCGCCGGGATCGCCAATATCGAAGACCAGAGCAGCGATCGAGTCGGACTGCGCATCGTCATCGAGCTCAAGCGCGATGCGGTGGCCAAGGTGGTGCTGAACAACCTCTACAAGCACACCCAGCTGCAGACCAGTTTCGGCGCCAACATGTTGGCCATCGTCGATGGCGTGCCGCGCACGCTGCGCATCGACCAGCTGATCCGGCACTACGTCGAGCATCAACTCGACGTGATCGTCCGCCGCACCACCTATCGGTTGCGCAAGGCCAATGAACGGGCCCATATCCTGCGCGGTCTGGTCAAAGCGCTCGACGCGCTGGACGAGGTGATCGCGCTGATCCGGGCCTCGGAGACCGTCGACATTGCCCGGGCCGGATTGATTGAGCTGCTCGACATCGACGAAATCCAGTCCCAGGCGATCCTCGACATGCAGCTGCGTCGGCTGGCGGCCCTGGAACGCCAGCGCATCGTCGACGATCTGGCCAAGATCGAGGCCGAGATCGCCGACCTGGAAGACATCCTGGCCAAACCGGAACGGCAACGTGCGATCGTGCACGACGAGCTCGCCGAGATCGTCGACAAGCACGGCGACGACCGCCGCACCCGGATCGTCGCCGCCGACGGTGACGTCAGTGATGAGGACCTGATCGCCCGCGAGGACGTCGTCGTCACGATCACCGAGACCGGGTATGCCAAGCGCACCAAGACCGACCTCTACCGCAGCCAAAAGCGCGGTGGCAAGGGCGTGCAGGGCGCCGGCCTCAAACAAGACGACATCGTGCGGCACTTCTTTGTGTGCTCGACGCACGACTGGATTCTGTTCTTCACCACGCAGGGCCGGGTCTATCGCGCCAAGGCATACGAACTGCCGGAGGCCTCGCGGACCGCTCGCGGCCAGCACGTCGCGAACCTGTTGGCCTTCCAGCCCGAGGAGCGCATCGCGCAGGTCATCCAGATCCAGGGCTACGAGGACGCGCCGTACCTGGTGCTGGCGACCCACAACGGTCTGGTCAAGAAGACCAAGCTGACCGAGTTCGATTCCAACCGGTCGGGTGGGATCGTGGCCATCAACCTGCGCGACAGCGACGAGCTGGTCGGTGCGGTGCTGTGCTCCGCCGACGACGACCTGCTCCTGGTGTCGGCCAACGGCCAGTCCATCAGGTTCTCGGCGACCGACGAGGCGTTGCGACCGATGGGACGCGCCACCTCCGGCGTGCAGGGCATGCGGTTCAACACCGACGATTACCTCTTGTCCCTCAACGTCATTCGCGAGGGCACGTACTTGCTCGTGGCGACCTCCGGGGGCTACGCCAAACGCACCGCGATCGAGGACTACCCGGTTCAGGGCCGCGGCGGCAAGGGCGTGCTGACCGTGATGTACGACCGCCGGCGCGGCAAGCTGGTCGGTGCGTTGATCGTCGACGATGACAGCGAGCTGTACGCGATCACCTCCGGGGGCGGCGTGATCCGCACCGCGGCGGGCCAGGTGCGCAAGGCGGGGCGGCAAACCAAGGGCGTTCGTCTGATGAACCTGGGCGAGGGCACCACGCTGCTGGCCATTGCACGCAACGCCGAAGAAAACGCCGACGAAGCCGTCGCCGCGGCCGAGGGTGCTGGGGAGTCGGACGACTAATCGGTAACGTGCGGGCCAGCGCTGCCCGCCAGGATTGGTCGGGCAATTAGACTCAGCCGGACCAGACCTAATGCGACTGCCACCGCCTGGGCGGCCAGGTAGCAAAACTAAGGAGTCGGGGTGACCTCACCGAACGAGCCGGGCGCCCCCAAAAAGGGCGACAACCTCAATGGGGATGGCTCGGCCGACCGTGCCGGGGCACGTCGCGCCGCGCCCGCACAGGGTGACCGTGCTCATGATGCCGGGGACTCGCCGCCCTGGCAGCGGGGCGGCGCCCGGGCCCCGCAGGCCCCGCATCGCCAGGCCGAACCGCACAGCGAGATGCGGCCACCAAACCCAAGCCCCCCCGGTGGCGTCGAGGCCCGGCTGAACCGCTTCATTGCCGGGGGGAACGCGCCGGGAGCCGGCGCGCGTCCACAGCCGAAGACCCCGCCGCCCGACTCCGATGCTGCGCCGTCACGCGGCGACGGACCGTCGGTGGAGGCCTACGCCAGCGAGTTGCCCGACCTGTCGGGACCACTTCCCCGCGGCCCGCAACGCAAGACCGCGCCCGACCGCACTCCGGAAACGGCGAGTTCGTCGGGACCGGGCCGTTCGCCCGCGCCGGAAAACCGCGAAAGCCGGGAAGCGCGCGAAAATCGTGTCCAGGTGTCGCGGCGCACGCGGGGCCCCGTGCGGGCCAGCATGCAGATCCGCCGCATTGACCCGTGGAGCACGTTGAAGGTGTCGTTGTTGCTCTCGGTGGCGTTGTTCTTTGTCTGGATGATCGCGGTGGCGTTCCTGTATCTCGTGCTCGGTGGCATGGGCGTGTGGTCCAAGCTGAACAGCAACGTGGGCGACTTGCTGAACAACACCAGCGGCAGCAGCGGAGAACTGGTCTCCAGCGGCACCATCTTCGGCGGTGCCTTCCTGATCGGGTTGGTCAACATCGTGCTGTTGACCGCGATGGCCACCATCGGCGCGTTCGTCTACAACCTGACCACCGACCTGATCGGCGGCATCGAAGTGACCCTCGCGGACCGCGACTAGATTGGATCTTGCGTTTTGGGGGTCGGGCGGCGATTGCGGTAGTCTCGTCGCTCGGCCGTACCTGAGTACGGGCCTATAGCTCAGGCGGTTAGAGCGCTTCGCTGATAACGAAGAGGTCGGAGGTTCGAGTCCTCCTAGGCCCACAACCATGTGCCCGTCAAGACGTTGCGTAAGACTTGGACTGCCACTGGCGTTGATCGCCGCAGTGGCAGCGGTGGCCCGGTCACGACGTGAAGTCGAGGTCTGGCACGTGGCGGTGGCCGACACACCCGGTCATCCACCCGGTCGCGATGAGGGGCCTTAGCTCAGTTGGTAGAGCACTGCCTTTGCAAGGCAGGTGTCAGGGGTTCGAATCCCCTAGGCTCCACTGAAATATCTGCTGGTCACAGACTTAAATCTACTCGTTCTCTAATCCACGTCAAACCTCCCGTCAAGTAGGATGGGTGTATGGCGTCCCTCCGGGTCCGTTCGCGCAAGGACGGCAGTTCCTACACCGCCGTGCTCTACACGTTGAACAGCAAGCAGACCAGCGCGTCGTTCAACGACCACCAAGAGGCCATCGACTTCCAGCGATTGGTCAACCGGGTCGGCCCGGCCAAGGCCATCGAGGTGTGGCAGACCAAGCGGTCCACCGAGGACGGGCACACTGTGATCAGCTGGTGCAGCCATCACATCGACCACCTGACCGGCGTCAACCAGGCCACCAGAACCAAGTACCGAGCCTACGTCGCCAACGACATCGCTCCGTCCAAGATCGGCCCCCTACCGCTGACGGCACTGAGCAACCATGACGTGGCCGCGTGGCTCAACAGCCTCGCCGGCTCGGCCAAGACGGCCTCCAACAAGCATGGCTTCTTGTCCGGTGCGCTCAATGCGGCGGTGCGCGCCGGGTTCATCAAGGCCAACCCCAGTGAGGGCAATCGGCTGCCCCGCGACGAGATCACCGAGATGGTGTTTTTGACCAACGACGAGTTCGCCCTGCTGCGCTCGTGTGTGACCGAGCCCTGGCAACCCCTGGTGGAGTTCCTGGTCGCCTCCGGGGTCCGGTGGGGTGAGGCCAGCGCTCTGAAGCCCACCGACATCAACCTGGCCGAGGGCACTGTTGACATCCGGCGAGCGTGGCGATATGTCTCCGGCGAGGGCTATCAGCTGGGGCCGCCCAAGACCAGACGCAGCACCAGGACCATCGACATGGCAGCAACCACCCTGGCCAAATTGGACCTGACCGGCGATTGGGTGTTCACCAACTCGGGCCGGGGTGGGCACGGTGAGGCTGGCCCGGTGCGGGGCTACAACTTCAACTCCAACGTCTGGCACCCGGCTATGGCTCGGGCCAAACAGCGAGGCTTGACCAAGTCACCCCGCGTGCACGACCTGCGCCACACCAACGCCAGCTGGCTGATCCAGGCCGGTGTCCCGCTGCCGGTGATCCAGCGCCATCTCGGCCATGAGTCCATCCAGACGACGGTTGATCGCTATGGGCATCTGGACCGTAGGTCGTCGCGGGTGGTGGCCGATGTGGTCGGCAAGGCCCTCAGGCCGAAGGATTCCACGAAGAAAAGTTCGGTAACTGCCTGACCCCACCTGACCTGCGGACTATAGCTTCGCTATAGGTACAAAGCGCCGAGTTCGGTTGCGCCGCAGAGATTTTTGCTCGCAGCGGCACGTAACGTCGGGTAATGTGGCGGACGTGCTTCGGGCGCTGGATCGGCAGCGGGGCGTCCGAGGGTCGTTCTAGAAGAGAGCGACGGCTGCACGGTAACGACAGCAGGCACCGGCCACCAAAGTTATTGGTCCGTTCCGTTCTCCAGGAGTGCTGTCCCCGTGGCCGCTGCAACACCACTGCTTTTCACCCTCGATCAGACGGCTACCGTTCTCGGCTGCAAGCCGCGCTGGCTTGCCGACCAGCTTCGCGCTCGCCGGTTTCCTAGCCGCAAAGTTGGCAGAAAATGGATGCTGTCCGAGGACGGTCTTGACGAGATCGTAAGACGTTGTGCAGTGGCCCCCCAGTCACCACCGCCCGCTGGTGTCGCCATTCCTGCAGTCCCGCAAGTCGGTTCGATGACGCCGATACCGCTCGACGGATGCGCCGGGGTGAGCGGTGATGCCCGGAAAAGACTGCCCCGGTCGAGACCAGCCAAGCGGGGCCTATTCACCCAGTGCGAATACTGCCAGAGCGCGCCGCGAGGCCGCCGCAATGGCCGCTGCCCATGCTGAGACCACTCGGATCAAGAACCAGGCCCTCGACGAGGCGCTGGCCCACATCCTGTGCACCGTCCCGATGTCGGATCAGGCCCGTGAGCGTATCGCCGAGGTGCTGCGGGGTGGTGGTGTCGATGAGAGCTAAAGAGGAAGGGGGCATCAATGTTTTTCCGGCGGAGGGGCGCTGCCCACGATGCGATGGCTACGGCTTCCTCTTCAAGCTCGGGGTGCGCTGCCTCGACCCATTCCACGACCTTGCGATTTTCGATCTATTTGCCCACGTAAAGCAGACCAAACAATGAGCCTGGATGTCCGACGAGGACCATGCTGTTCGGGGGCATTCAGGGTGAGTACTTGGGGGTAGGGTTCCGGCGCTGACGGTGAGCAGCGTGTGGGCCGGTTGTGCCCCGGTTTCGTGTGTGTGGTGCCGGGGCGGCACGGTGATCAAGTCCTTGGTAGGTGACGGCCCTCCCGTCGTCTCTTGGCCGAGTGCTACGGGAGGGCCGCCTGTGTGCGCTCGGAGGCGCTGTGGTCACCGTAGAAGCAGATGTCGATCAAGTCGAGCGCAGGTTGGCGGCTGGTGAGCTGAGCTGCCCGTCTTGCGGGGGTGTGCTGGCGGGCTGGGGGTGGGGGCGAGCGCGGCAGTTGCGGGGCGCGGATGGGCCGGTGGGGCTGTGCCCGCGCCGGTCGCGGTGCACCGGGTGCGGGGTGACGCATGTGCTGTTGCCGGTGACGGCGTTGCTGCGCCGCGCTGATACCGCGGCGGTGATCGTGTCGGCGCTGGCAGCGAAGGCCACGACCCGGGTGGGGTTTCGCCGAGTGGCTGCGGATTTGGCGCGTCCGGCCGAGACGGTGCGGGGTTGGCTGCGCCGGTTCGCCGAGCGGGCCGAGGCGGTGCGCTCGGTGTTCACCGTGTGGCTGGCCGCGGTGGCTGCCGATCCGGTGATGCCGGATGCGGCCGGCGGGGTGTTCGCCGACGCGGTGATGGTGATTGCGGCGGTCGCGACCGCGATCACACACCGGTTTGTGCTGCCCGAGGTGTCGCTGGCCGAGACGGCGGTGGCGGTCTCGGGTGGCCGGTTGTTGGCGCCGGGCTGGCCCGGCGAGCCGGTGCAACACGAGTCGACCCTGCCGGCGGCGCCGATGAGGCCGTAAATCTGTGCGCTGTTGTGTGTTTTCACGGACAGCTAACAGAAAGGAGCGGCCGGTGGCGGTCAGCGACGATGAGGAGAAGGTGCGCGCGGAGCGTGCGCGGGCGATCGGGTTGTTTCGCTACCAGTTGGTCCGGGAGGCCGCCGATACGGCGCACTCCACCAAGGAACGGGGAAAGTTGGTGCGCGAGCTGGCTTCCCGGGAGCACATCGACCCGTTCGGGCGGCGAGTGCGTATCAGCCGCCAGACCATCGACCGCTGGATCCGCGACTGGCGCGCCGGCGGGTTCGACGCGCTGGTGCCCAACCCGCGTCAGTGCACCCCACGCACCCCGGCCGAGGTGCTGGAGCTGGCGGTGGCGCTGCGCCGAGAAAACCCGGATCGCACCGCGGCGGCGATCCGGCGGATCTTGCGCACCCAGCTGGGCTGGGCGCCCGATGAACGCACCCTGCAACGCAACTTCCACCGGCTGGGCCTCACCGGCGGCACGGCGGCCGGATCGGCGCCGGTGTTCGGCCGGTTCGAGGCCGAGCATCCCAACGACTTGTGGACCGGGGATGCGTTGCACGGCATACGCATTGCGGCCCGCAAGACGTATCTGTTCGCGTTTTTAGATGATCATTCCCGGTTGTTGCCCGGCTACCGCTGGGGCCACGCCGAAGACACGGTGCGCCTGGCCGCCGCGCTGCGTCCGGCGCTGGCCTCCCGCGGTGTCCCCAAGGCCGTCTATGTCGATAATGGCTCGGCCTACGCCGACCGGTGGTTGTTGCGGGCATGCGCGAAACTCGGTGTGCGCCTTGTGCATTCCACACCAGGCCGACCCGAAGGGCGGGGCAAGATAGAGAGGCTGTTTCGCACCGTGCGCGAGCAGTTCCTGGTCGAGATCACCAGCGAACCCGACACCGTCGGCCGACATTACGTGACCGACCTCGCCGAATTGAATCGGCTGTTTGCGGCTTGGGTCGAAACTGTCTACCACCGCACGGTTCACTCCGAAACCGGGCAGACCCCCCTGCAACGCTGGTGCGCTGGCGGACCGGTCGGCCTGCCCGCACCCGAGGCGCTCACCGAGGCATTCCTGTGGGAGGAGCACCGCCAGGTCACCAAGACCGCAACCGTGTCGCTGCACGGCAACAGCTACGAGGTCGACCCGGGGCTGGTCGGCCGCAAGGTCGAGCTGGTGTTCGACCCGTTCGACCTCACCCGCATCGAGGTGCGTCGCGCCGGCGCGCCGATGGGCCTGGCGATCCCGCACCACATCGGGCGTCACTCCCATCCCAAGGCCAAACCCGAAACCCCATCGGCGCCACCGCAACCCTCCGGTATCGACTACGCGCGGCTGATCGAGATCGCCCATCAAACCGAGCTGGCCCGCGGCGTCAACTACGCCGCCCTCACCGGGGCAACCGACCACATCCCCGGACAGCTCGACCTGCTCACCGGCCAGGAGGTGGCACCCCAATGATGGACAAGCTGATCTCCTACTACGGCTTCTCCCGGATGCCGTTCGGCCGCGACCTCGCCCCTTCCATGCTGCACCGCCACAGCGCCCACAGCGAAGCGGTCGCCCGTATCGGCTGGTGTGTCGCTGACCGCCGCATCGGCGTGATCACCGGCGAGGTGGGCGCCGGTAAAACCGTCGCCGTGCGCGCCGCGCTGGCCGGCCTGGACCGTAGCCGCCACACCGTCATCTACCTGCCCGATCCCACCGTCGGGGTGCGCGGCATCCACCACCGCATCGTGGCCTCGCTGGGCGGGCAACCGTTGACCCACCACGCGACCCTGGCCCCGCAAGCCGCCGACGCTCTAGCCGCCGAACAGGCCGAGCGGGGACGCACACCCGTCGTGGTCGTCGAGGAGGCCCACCTCCTTGGCCACGACCAATTGGAAGCGTTGCGGCTCTTGACCAACCATGAGCTCGACTCATCGAGCCCATTCGCCTGCCTGCTCGTCGGCCAGCCCACGCTACGGCGACGAATGAAACTCGGCGTGCTCGCCGCGCTCGACCAGCGCATCGGGCTGCGCTACACGATGCCGCCCATGAGTGACACAGAAACCAGCAGCTACCTGCGCCACCACCTCAAGCTGGCCGGACGCGAGGACACCCTGTTCTCCGACGATGCGGCCGCACTGGTCCACCAGACCAGCCGCGGCTATCCCCGCGCAGTCAACAATCTCGCCCTGCAAGCCCTCGTCGCCGCATTCGCCGCCGACAAAGCCATCGTCGACGAATCCTCCACTCGCACCGCCGTCGCCGAAGTCACGGCAGACTGAACACCACCCCGACACCCCGAACACCACCGACCCCGCCGGACACCGCCCGGCGGGGTCATTTCATACCCACACATCCTCACCGCCAGTGCCGCCGTCATGCCCATCCTGAGTGCCGGTCAACACGGCGAAAAAGTCACCCGCGTTGAGCAGATCCGGCACAACTACGACGACGCCCTGGCTTACATGCGTTCGGGGTTCATCCGGCGAATGAGGACGAAAACACACCGATGAGTAAACAGTTCAGCCCCGAGGCCACAAGGTATCTGGCTGACGATGTCAAGTGGCTGCTGCTGGAAGGCGCCAGCTACTGGGACGCGCCGAACTTAGGTGCCAGCGTGCTGGATCTCGTCCAAGGCTTCGCAAGCCGATTCCTCTCTCTGCCCAACGAGCACGCATATACGGCGCACACGTTGTGGTGCGCGCACGTATTGCTCATGCCCTGCTGGGAGCACACCCCGCGGCTGCTGTTCGTCTCACCGGAAGCCAGTTGCGGCAAGACCAAGGCTCTGATCGTCACCAAGCACCTTGTGCCACGGGCGGATCACGTCGCGGACCTCACCCCGGCTGCCCTGTACCACAGCATTGACGAGGCGATGGAGCTCAAGGGTGGTCGGCCGACCATCCTGTTTGACGAGTTCGACACCGTGTTCGGCACTGCTGAGAACGGCAATAGGAAGCAAAACGAGGACATGCGCCGGTTGATCAATGCCGGCCACGATCGCAGCGAGCGAGTGGCCCGCAAGATCGGCAAGACCACCAAGCGATTCCAGGTTTTCAGCCCGATGGCGTTGGCCGGGAAGATGGCGATCTACGACGTGCCGGAAACTATCCGCACCCGCAGTATCACCATCCCGATGCAGCGCCGGAAGTCCGATGAGGAGATCGAGCGGTGGACCCGACGCGAAAGTGCCGTGGAGGCCGAGTCGCTGCGCCGGCTGTTGCAGTGCTGGGCCGAGCTCGTCCACCCCTACGCCCTCGAATACGTGAGACCGGGTCATCCGGTGCTGCCCAAGGACATCGAGGACCGTGACGCCGACGTGTGGGAGCCGCTGCTGGCGGTCGCCGAACTGGCCGGTGGGCACTGGCCGGAACGGGCGCGTGTAGCCGCTGTAGCCGCTGTAGCCGCTGATGGAGTCAAGACCACACCCAGCCCCGGCATTGAACTGCTCGCCGACATCAGGACGGTCTTCGACCGACTGAAGGTTGAAGCGATCTTCACAAAGGACCTGCTGGCCGAGCTATCCAGCATGGACCCGCGCTGGCGAAGGCTCGACGGCAAGAGGCTGGCCCGCATGCTGCACAGCTACGGAATGAACCAAACCAACAAGGACCAGCGCATCGGCACGAAGGTCACCAAGGGCTACCGGCGAGAGTACTTCGAGGACGCCTGGTCGCGCTACCTGCCATCTGCGGCTACAGGGGCTACATCGGCTACAGACGAGGGGGACGACGATGAGTGATCTGCCGACCGACATCGAGGTCGGTGACGCCTACGCACTGCGCACCTTCGACGTGAAGGACGGCAGGCTGGCGTCCATCGCCCAGCGTGGCAGCCACTCTGGGAGGAAGGCAAGTGCGAGGCGATCTGCCTGACCCACCCCGAGGACGCCGACCATGAGGTGCCGTCGGACGACTGCACGTGTGGCGTCTACGCCTTCTGGAGCGTCGAGGAGCTGCTCAACCAGTATCTGGACTTCGCCTGCCGCATCGTCGCGGTCGTTCGTCTGGATGGCCTGACCATCGAGGGCGACAACGGGGTGAAGGCCAACGCGGCGCAGATCATGGCGTGTTGGTGCGCGGAGGACGACCCCGAGCTGGCCGCCGCGTGCGCGGCCAGCAGCCCAGATACACGCCGGTACTTCGACCGGGATGTGATGGTCCACATCTACGGACTCGATGAACCACCAGGAGAGAGGAACCAAGATGGGTGACATCGGGAAACCGCGGCGGAGGGTCATAAGGGTGCCGGCAACGCAGATACGCAAGCCAGCGCAGGAGCCAAGCCGTCCCGCACCTCAGCCCGCGCCAGAGCCCGTGCGGGAACCGGCTCGGACGGGCCTGACCACCGCGAGCGGGACCGGGAATCGCTGCCGGCTTCAACACGTCACGGTGACGTCGGGAGTGCTGCGGCGTGCTGCAAAAACTTTGGCTCTCGGCAAGGGTTTTTGCCCCTCCCGGACCCGGAAGAGATGAGGGGAAGACTCCTGCCCCGCCGGTTGGAGGTGACGATGCTTTACGACAGAGACGACAAGATGCCGCGCCTGACGTTCCTGCGCGAATACAACATCGACGACAGCATGGAGAAACGGGCACGGTCGCTGGGCTTGCCCTGGCCGCCCTGGGTGATTCTCGGTCGCAGGGTTCTTTACTCCCGCCAGCGCACACAAGAGTGGTTTGCCGAGCATGAGGCCAAAAGCCTTTTGGGGGGTGACACCCCGTGACCGATGGGAAAGGGGCCGCCGCACAAACGGCCCCTCGCCACCAAAACACCAACACAGACAAAGACGCTGGTAAACGCCATTTTACCAGCGGCGACGGTGCTGGTGAAGATATCAAGCACCGACAGGCCGGTAGCGGTGACGGCAGGATCGACGCGGTCGAGCTGACCCGGCGTCTGGGGTTCACGGCGGGCGAATACATCTCGCTGAGCTGGAAGTGCCCCGGCGACTCACCCTGGCGGCATCGGGTGGTCGGGTATGACCCGCACCGGCTGGCCAACCACGTCGCGATGGCCGGCGCTGGCTTAAATCACTACTTCCTGATCAACCCGGTGCGCCGCGACACCGCCAAGCGCGGCAGGGCCGACGAGGTCACCCGACTGGCCGACCTGCCGGTCGAGGTCGACGGCTACAAGAACGGCCGCGCGAGCGTCGAGACGGTGTGCGGCTTCGCTGTCGAGCTGTCAGAGAAGATCGGCGCGGCCCCGGTGGGGATCGTCGAATCCGGTGGCGGCTGGCACCTCCACTGGGCGGTGGCGCGGGGCGAGATCGGCGGGGACTTCTCCACGCTGGCGGCCAAAGAGCTGCTGTTGTGCTGGCGGACACTGGCCGGCCTGGTGGGCGCCAACCACGGCATCACGCTGGACCCGATCTTCGACCTGGCCAGGGTGCTGCGCCTACCGGGGACGGTCAACGCCAAGTACCGCCCCCCGCACCCGGTCATCGCCCACGACCTGCCGGGAGAGCCGGTTGCGCTGGCCGAGCTGCGCCGGGCCCTGCAGGAGTACCGACCCGAAACGAAGCCACCGCAGGCGCCGAAGCCACGGCGTGCGGTGACCGCCGTGACGGGCTACGCCGGCGCGGCGGGCGATCGCGGGCACCCGTACTACCGGCGCGCGGAGGCGAGGCTGCTGGCCGAGTTCGGCAGCACCGAGCCGGGCACCCGCAACGCCGCGCTGAACGCCACGACCTACAAGCTGGCCCGCATCGCGCTGGCCTGCGACGTGCCGCCGGCGGGGGTCGGGGCGGTGATGACCCGCGCCGCGCAGGCTGCGGGACTCGACACCGACCACAACTGCGGGGCCGGCGGCATCGGCGCCACGGTGTCCTCGGCGCTGCTGGCGACGCGAGCGATCGCGCGACGTTCTCAGCGCCTATTCGTGGCCCAGTGGACCAGCATCGGACGCCTCAACGCCCATATCGAGGAGACCTACAGCGGGTTCACCGTGGTCAAGACGTTCGGCCACCAGGCCGCAGCGCGCGAGCAGTTCCGCGGCTTCAACGACGACGTCTACCAGGCCAGTTTCGGCGCCCAGTTCTTCTCGGGCCTGGTGGCGCCGGCGACGACGTTCATCGGCAACCTCGGCTACGTTGCCGTCGCCGTGGTGGGCGGGTTGCAGGTGGCCACCGGGCATATCACCCTCGGCAGTATCCAGGCCTTCATTCAATATGTCCGGCAGTTCAACGCCCCGCTCAGCCAAGTGGCCGGGATGTACAACACCCTGCAATCCGGGGTGGCCAGCGCCGAGCGGGTGTTCAACCTGCTTGACGAGGCCGAGGAATCGCCGGACCCCGAACCTGCGATGCCGCAGGGCGCGCAGACGAGTGGGCGTGTCGAATTCCAGCACGTCAGCTTTGCTTATCGCCCGGGCACCCCGGTGATCGAAGACCTGTCGATGGTGGCAGAACCGGGTACCACGGTGGCGATCGTCGGGCCAACCGGCGCCGGGAAAACCACGCTGGTGAATCTGCTCATGCGGTTCTATGACGTTGACTCCGGCCGAATCCTTGTCGACGGTGTCGACATCACCACGGTGAGCAGGCAGTCGCTGCGATCGCGAATTGGCATGGTGCTACAAGACACCTGGCTCTTCGACGGGACGATCGCGGAGAACATTGCCTATGGGCGACCGGGGGCCAGTGAAGACGAGGTCGCAGAAGCGGCCAAGGCGGCCTATGTCGACCGATTCGTGCACACACTGCCGGCCGGCTACCAGACCCGGATCAGCGGCGACGGCGCCAACATCAGCGCCGGCGAGAAGCAACTCATCACAATTGCACGCGCATTTCTTGCCCGCCCGCAGCTGTTGATCCTGGACGAGGCGACCAGCTCGGTCGATACCCGCACTGAGGCCCTCATTCAGCGCGCCATGTGCGATCTCCGTCAGGATCGGACGAGTTTTATTATCGCGCATCGTCTTTCGACAATCCGGGATGCCGACCGCATTCTTGTGGTCGAGGCCGGCCAGATCGTTGAGCAAGGCAATCACGCCGAACTGTTGGCCCGGCGGGGGCCTACTACGCGATGACTCAGGCGTAGCCGGTCCCAGGCGGTGGCGTTACCTACAGGGCAGCCGACCATCCGTCCCGTTTCAGTACGGGTTCCGCCATCGCTTCTCAGACCAGGAAATGAGATTTCCCGGCTGCCCAGCGCGGTCGCCTAGTTAGCTAAGTCCGCGCGATATTTTCTCTAAAGCATCCACACCGCACGTCAACCTCATTAAGCTCTATGTTCGGCTGTTGACTCGCTGCACGGGAATTCCTATGCGGCAAACAGCTGTGAGCCAACCGAAGGAGATGTTGATGAAGCTTCTACATCGAACAGTTATCCCCGCCGCGGCCGCAGCGCTCGCCGTCGTACTCGCGATCGGCGGCTGTTCCACCTCGAACCACGGCACGAGCAACGGCGGATCGTCCCCCTCTTCGGCGAATGTCGACGCCGCGACCGTCGTCAAACAGGCCGCCGACGCTATGCGCCAGGTTACGGGGATGCACCTAAACGTTGCGGTGCAGGGCAACGTGCCCAACCTGTCGGTTACCAAACTCGACGGCGACGTATCCAACACGCCACAAACGGTTGCCACGGGCACCGCGACGCTAACCGTCGGCCAGAAATCAGTGGACTCGAAGTTCGTCTTTGTCGACGGCCACCTGTACTCGGACGTCGCAGATCCTGGCGGCAAGTACACCGATTACGGCGACGGCGTGTCAATCTATGACGTGTCGACGCTCCTCGACCCTAACAGGGGCCTGGCCAGCATCCTGTCCAACCTCAAGAACCCGAAGGTGGCCGGAACCGAGCAGGTGAACGGCGTCGCGACCACCAAGATCACCGGGACGTTGTCATCCAGCGACATCGCGAGACTGGCCGGATCGCGTCTGGGCCCGGAGAACGAAACAACGACACCCACCACCGTCTGGATCGCGTCTGACGGGTCCCACCACCTCGTCAAGCTCCAGATCGTCCCAGTCGAGAACGGGACGGTCACGCTGACCATGTCCGAGTGGGGCAAGCAGGTCACCGCCACCAAACCCGTGTAGCCGTCACCGAACACAACACCCATGTATTCCAAACCGTTTTCAAATCCACCCGACCGTCGGCCTGGGAAAGGAACCATCATGGAATTGCGCGCTTTTCAGCGACGGGCTACGGTCGCGGTCGGCAGCATGGCAGCGATAACGGCGATGTCCGCCGTACTGGCTCCGGCTGCAGGCGCCGACGGCTACGTCGGTGGGATCGCCATCTCCGACGCTCACAAGGTGTACGGCAGAGCGTTGTACGCCTCGACGAAATCAGCGGCGGTGGCTGGGGCGATCAGTGCTTGCGGCCAATCCGACTGCAAGGTGTTGGTCACCTTCACCGACTGCGGCGCCGTCGCCGAGAACGCCACGGCGTACGCGGGAAGGTCCGGCCCCACGCTGACCGCCGCAGAGGTTGACGCCGTGAACAATCTTGGGGGCGGCAGCGGGACGATCGACGCCTGGGGCTGCAACTAGGCCGTGCCACCAGGCGAGTGCGGCACGTCCCCTGCCGCCGTGGACACAAGTCCGGCATGTCCCGGTGCACGGCTGATCCACCCGGACCAGCAGTCGCCGCTCCGGTATAGGGGGATTGACCCCGGGCGCTGATCCAACGGGCCCGCGGGGCCGACCACGGTTGGTCTCACAACAGCCGGCCGCGAGCGTAGAGTCCCGGCGCGCCAAGCCGTCGCCGACGGCGGCCGACCCGGTTTACGAAGCCGCGTTGTTCCAAACCGGCCGAGCGGATCCACAACACCAGCGCGTGCCAGCACGCGTGCACCCCCAAACATCCTCTGACCAATGCTTTTGACCTTCTTTCGTGGCCTGTGTTGTCCGCCAAGAAGGCGCCAGATCACTTCAAGAATTCGTAGAGATAACGAAAAGGCCAACATCGGAACCTTTTCTCAACCAACCCGCAACAGGGCGGAAACGAGAAAAGGACAAGCCATGAAGGCCGTCAAGATCGCCACCATCGCCAAGACCGCCACCTTAGCTGTGGTCGCGGGGGCCCTGGCCCTGGGATTGGCGGCTCTTCAATTTTAAGCGGGCAGTTGTGATTTCGCTCTCATAGGGCGTGTCGTTGATGTGGAGGCCCTTGGCCTTCCGAAGTCTGAAAGTTGCGAAGCATTCAGGCGGAGGAAGGGAACCAAGGGCCGTGTCCGACGGTACGACATTGTTGTTCGGGCTGCCAGGAGTACGGGTTGAGCGTGTCGAGCGGCGCCGGGCGGGGACCGGGTGGTGCACGTGGCGACCGCCGACGAAACGGCCGCGGCGTGCCCGGCCTGTGGGGTGGTGTCCACCTCGGTGAAGGGCCGTGTCGACCTCGCCGAAGGACATTCCCTACGGTCAGGACGAATTGTAGTGCGGTGGAACAAGACCCGCTGGCGATGCCGGGAGGACTACTGCGAGCGCGGCTCGTTCACCGAGGCCATCGCGCAGGTCCCGGCCCGGGCGCGCACCACCGCGCGGTTGCGCGCCCAGATCGGCGCGGCGATCGGCGACGCGGCCCGTTCGGTGACCGAGGTCGCCGATACCCATGGGGTGTCGTGGCCGACCGCGCACCGCGCCTTCGTCGCCCACGCCGAGGCGCTGCTGGCCGAGCCCGAGCCGGCCCCAGTACTCGGTATCGACGAGACCCGCCGCGGAAAGCCCAGGTGGGAATACTGCGCCGACACCGGCCGCTGGGTGCGGGTCGACCCGTGGGACACCGGGTTCGTCGACCTCGCCGGCGAACAGGGCCTGCTGGGGCAGCGCGAAGGCCGCACCGGCGCGACCGTGGTCGACTGGCTGTCCGAGCGCACGCGCAGTTCCGCGCGGGCATCGAGTTCGTCGCGATCGACCCGGCCGCGGTCTACGCCTCGGCGATCCGCACGCCGGGCTGCTGCCCAACGCGACGCTGGTGGTCGATCACTTCCACCTGGTCAAGCTCGCCAACGACGCGGTGACCAAGGTTCGCCGCCGCGTCACCTGGGACCTCAGGGATCGCCGCGGCCGCAAGCTCGACCCGGAGTGGGCCAACCGGCGCCGGCTGCTGCGGCGCGGGAACGCCTGTCGGAGAAGAGTTTCGCCAAGATGTGGAACGCGATCACCGCCGAGGACCCGAGCGCGCAGATCCTGTCGGCGTGGATCGCGAAGGAGGAGCTACGCACCCTGCTCGCGACCGTCCGGGTCGGCGGCGATCCGCACCTGACCCGCCACCGGCTGCACCGGTTCCTGTCCTGGTGTATCGACTCGCAGATCCCCGAGCTGCTCACCCTCGCCACCACCATCGACACCTGGTGGCCCGAGATCAACGCCTTCGTCACCACCGGCATCACCAACGCCCGCACCGAGGGCTACAACAGACTCGTCAAACAGGTCAAACGCGTCGGGTGCGGGTTCAGAAATCGAGACAATTCCACCCGCCGGATACGCTTCCACTGCACCCGCAAACAGCGGGCCGCAACCCAGATTTCATGCTGAATGCCCGGTCAAAGTCGAAG
>CAWDAS010000007.1:0-110662 GCA_963800315.1 uncultured Actinomycetota bacterium | reverse complement strand
GCCGCTGCTGTTATCCGCTTTACCGCATGATCTAGGTTTGCACTATGACTCCCTACGACACTTCTTTCAGCGTCGCGTTACTGATCCTGCGGCTGGTGTTGGGCGTGACGTTGGCCGCGC
This sequence comes from uncultured Actinomycetota bacterium, assembly GCA_963800315.1. Taxonomy (GTDB): domain Bacteria; phylum Actinomycetota; class Actinomycetes; order Mycobacteriales; family Mycobacteriaceae; genus Mycobacterium. Next base: position 110,542 of record CAWDAS010000007.1, on the reverse strand, counting down.
ACGGCTACAACAAGTTCTTCGGCGGTGGCCGCATCCCGGGCACCGCGCGGTGGTTCGAGAGCATCGGCATGAAGCCGGGCAAATTCCATGCCACCGTGGCCGCCACGACGGAGATGGCTGCCGGGTTGGGCCTGGCGGCCGGGCTGCTCACGCCGATCCCGGCGGCCGGCTTCGTCTCCTTGATGCTGGTCGCGGCCTGGACGGTGCACCGCCCCAACGGCTTCTTCATCGTCAAGGAAGGTTGGGAATACAACCTGGTCTTGGCGGTCAGCGCCGTCGCCGTGGCCACCCTCGGTGCGGGCAGGTTCAGCCTGGATTGGGTGATCTTCGGCAAGAACTGGATGGACGGCTGGCAAGGCCTGCTGATATCGGTGGTGCTCGGCCTCGCCGGGGCGATCGGGCAGCTGGTGATCTTCTACCGGCCGCCGGCCAAGCAGGCCGGATAGCCACGGCCCCGCGGGGACCTACTTGCCCAGCGTGAACTGGTTGATGTCGATGTAGCCGTCCCGGAATGCCTCGGCGCAACCGGTCAGGTACCTCACGTATCGCTGGTAAACCGCTTCGGACTGGATTTGGACGGCCTCGCTGTGGTGTGCCTGCAACGCCGCGGCCCAGTGGTCGAGAGTCCTGGCGTAGTGCAGCGGCAGCGACTGCCTGCGGGTCACGTTGAAACCCGCCTTCGACGCGTGGAACTCCACCGTCTCGATCGCCGGCAGCTGGCCGCCGGGGAAGATCTCGGTGGCGATGAATTCGTTGAAGCTTGTCTGCTCTTCGGACAATGTCAGGCCGCGTTCGACGATCTGCGGCGGGGTCAGCATGGTGATCGTGTGCAGCAGCAGCATGCCGTCATCGGGCAGGATGCGGTAGGCCATCTCGAAAAAATTGTCGTAGCGGTCATACCCGAAGTGCTCGAACGCGCCGATGGAGACGATCCGGTCCACGGGCTCCTCGAACTCGTCCCACCCATGCAGTAACACCCGCCTGCTGCGCGCCGTATCCATCTGGTCGAACGCCCGCTGCACGCGGGCGGCCTGGTGCTTAGACAATGTCAAACCGATGACGTTCACGTCGTACTTCTCGATCGCGCGGCGCATCATGGCGCCCCAGCCGCAGCCGACACCCAGCAGCGTCATCCCGGGCCGCAGGCCCAGCTTTCCCAGCGCGAGGTCCATCTTGCGGATCTGTGCCTCTTCCAGCGTGATGTCGCGCATGCGATCGAAGTAGGCGCAGCTGTAGGTCATGGTGGGGTCGAGGAACAGCCGGAAGAAGTCATCGGACAGGTCATAGTGTGCCTGCACGTCGTGGAAGTGCGGCGTCAGCTTCTGTGTCATGGCGGCTACCCCTCCCCTAGGCTGCGGTGCCACTGAGCTGGTTCACGAGGCGGGCCGGTGCGCGGGTTCAAGGCGGGCTTTTCCGAAACGCGGGCATTAAATCCTCCGGCGGAGCCGCGGGGTCCGGCCGCTAGCCGACCGCGGCGGTCTCGGCTTCCCGCACTTCGGCCGCGGCGCGCTCGCCGGAGCGGATCGCGCCGTCGATCCAGCCGCACATGATGGCCGAACTTTCCGTCCCGGCCCAGTGGATGCGCCCGCAGGGCTGGCGCAGGGTGTAACCGAATTCCGTCAGGACGCCGGTCGGGGCGTGGCTGATCATCCCGCCCCCGGAGTAGCGCTCCGTGGTCCAGTTCTGCTCGTGGTACTCCACGGGCTTTCTCGCCTTGTCGCCGAAGCGGTCGACCAGCTCGCCGATGACGGCCGCCTTCCGATCGGCCTCGTCGAGCTTTGTCAGCCGGCGCGCGGCCGGTCCCTCCGTGATGACGCACATGATCCCCGGGTCCCCGGTATCGGTGCAGGCGTCGATGGTCAGCGTGGCCGGCGATCCCGGCGAAGTCGACTGGCCGGAAAATCCGTCCGTCCGCCAGAACGGCTCGTCATAGACGATCGAGGTCTTGATGACCGCGCCGCTGGGCATGCGCTGGTGCAGGAATGCGCGGTCCACCGGCAGCATCGGTTCGTAGACGATGGAGCTGGCGATCGCCAGCGGGATCGCGACGATGACCCGCCGCGCCCGTACCGTCATGCCGTCCGCCCGGACCGTCACACCGTCGGGATCCTGGCGGATTTCCCGGACCGGCTGGGAGAGGTGCACCGCCTCACCGAGCTCGGCCACGATCGGGCGGTAGATGGCGCCCATCCCCCCGACCGGACGGGCATCCTGGGAGCCGCCCTTGCCCGAGATGACGAAGGTGGGTCCGCCGGCGGACGCCATCTGCGTGAGGACCCACAGCAACGACGTCTCGGACGCGGCGGAGGTGTAGGTTCCGGCCAGGGCCATGTCCAGCATCTCGCGGGCCGGCCTGGACATGGTGTTCTTTTCGAGCCACTCGCCCAGGCTGATCCGGTCCCATTCCTCGGCATCCTTTGCTTCCCAAGGCTTTTCGCGGGGAACCGCTTTGCACATTTTTTCCACCGCGAGCAGGCCCAGGCCAAGGTTGGTGACCGCCCACGGGCTCATCGTCCAGGGGATGGTGCCGCCGTAGCGGTGCTTTTTCCCGTCGACGATCATCATGGCGTCGCCGTCGTGGTGCTGTTTGTATTCGCGCACGCCGAACTCTTTCATCAGCGCGTAGATCCGGTCTTGCCCCGGTCCCACCCACGCACCGCCGCGATCGATCCATGTCCCGTCCGGGAGGGTCTCGGTGAACGTCCGCCCGCCGACGCGGTGGCGCGCCTCCAGCAAGGCCACGGAGCGGCCCGCTCGCGTCAACCGCAGGGCGGCCGTCAAACCCGCGAATCCCGCGCCGACCACGCAAAAATCGACCTCTGACACGACTGGCTCCTCACCTAGTCTCGCCCCAGGCAGCAAACTACACCGATCGCGACATCGGCAGCAGCGCGTTCGGGTTAATTTCTCGGGCGGTTCTAGGCTGCGGATTGTGTTGACGCATACGGTGCGGACGCGGCGCAGCTCCGAGGATTTCCCGCGTGGTGAACACCTGGCGGCCAAGATCGCGGACGTCGCCGACCGACCCGGTGCCGGTCGAGGCCGACGTCGCGGAGATGATCGCCAACCGGATCATCGACAACGCCGCCGTCAGCGCTGCGGCCGTGCTGCACCGGCCGGTCACCGTGGCCCGACACCAGGCGCTGGCCCATCCCGCACGGCGGGGCGCGCGGGTCTTCGGCGTCCCCAGTTCCCGCGGCGCCTACGCGGTGGAATGGGCGGCCTGGGCCAACGGCGTGGCGGTGCGCGAACTGGACTTCCACGACACGTTTTTGGCAGCGGAGTACTCCCACCCCGCCGACAGCATCCCCCCGCTGGTCGCGGTGGGACAGCAGCTCGCCGTGGCGGGCCCCGACCTGATCCGTGGGCTGGCTACCGCATACGAGATTCAGATCGACCTGGCTCGCGGAATCTGCCTTGCACGAACACAGACTCGACCACGTCGCGCACCTCGGTGTCGCGGTGGCCGCCGGTATCGGGACCATGCTGCGGCTGGACAGCGAGACTATCTATCAGGCCGTCGGACAGGCGCTGCACCTGACAACCAGCACCCGCCAATCCCGCAAAGGCATGATCTCGAGCTGGAAGGCCTTCGCCCCGGCACACGCCGGAAAGGTCGCCATCGAGGCGGTCGACCGGGCCATGCGCGGCGAGAAGGCGCCGGCTCCGATCTGGGAGGGCGAGGACGGCGTGATCGCCTGGCTGCTGGGCGGACCCGAGCACGAGTACCACGTGCCGCTGCCCGCGCCCGGCGAACCCAAGCGCGCGATCCTGGACAGCTACACCAAAGAGCACTCGGCGGAATACCAGGGCCAGGCGCCGATCGACCTGGCGCGGCGGCTGCGCGAACGGATCGGTGACCTCGGTCGGATCGCGACCATCGTGCTGCACACCAGCCACCACACCCACGTCGTGATCGGAACGGGCTCCGGAGACCCGCAGAAGTTCGACCCGGACGCGTCACGGGAAACGCTCGACCACTCGCTGCCCTACATCTTCGCCGTCGCGCTGCAGGACGGCGGCTGGCACCACGAACGCTCCTATGCTCGCGAGCGGGCGCACCGGCCCGACACCGTCGAACTGTGGCACAAGATCTCGACGGTCGAGGATCCCGAGTGGACCCGCCGCTACCACTCGACCGATCCGGCCGAGAAGGCGTTCGGGGCGCGGGCCGAGGTCACGCTGAAGAGCGGGGAAGTGATCGTCGACGAGTTGGCGGTGGCCGACGCCCATCCGTTGGGCGCCCGGCCGTTCCGCCGCCGGCAGTACGTTCAGAAGTTCACCGAGCTCACCGCCGACGTGGTGGAACCCGCCGAGCGGCAACAGGTTTCTGCGGCGCCGTCGACTCGTTGGCCGAGCTGCGGGCGGGCGCTCTGGATGCGCTCGAATCGTGGTGATTGACCCGCGGGTGCTGCGGCAGGCGCCGGCGACTCCGCCGGGAATCTTCGCGTTAGCCCGGCAGCTCGAACGGTTAGCGGACGGCCCGCCGTACTGCCACACCAGGCTGTGGTTGCCGGTCATCGTCGGGTTGCACCACATCGTCTGACCGTCGGCGTCCACCGTGGTCGCGTGCAATACCGTGCACGAATCACCCGGTTGGGCGCCCTCGGGCTTGCGCGATGCCGCTCCCGGCGACGGCGACGATTGGTGAGATCGCAGTGATCATAGCCAACACGGCAAACCGAATTCTGGTCATTGTGGACATCTCCTCAGCTCTCAGTAGGCGGCCGCAACCAGGAAACCCGGGCTTAACGGTACCGCCGCGCCGGGTCTTCCGGCAAAGGATTCGGCAAGGAACCTCGGCACGTGGCCTAGAACACGTTCTAGTCTGTGAAACCATGGGATTTCTGAAGCCCGACCTGCCGCAGCTCGACATGGCCGAGTGGAGCAAGGGCACCCGTAGCGAGAAGATCCGCCCGATGGCCAGGCACTGGGCCGAGGTGGGCTTCGGCACGCCGGTCGCGATGCACCTGTTCTACGTCGTCAAAATCCTGCTCTACATCCTGGGTGGCTATCTGTTCGCGTTGGCCACCAAGGGCATTGACGGATTCACCGCCGTCGGCTCGTGGTGGTCGGAGCCGATCGTGTTCGAGAAGGTCGTGCTGTACACGATGCTGTTCGAGGTGATCGGGCTGGGCTGCGGCTTCGGGCCGCTGAACAACCGGTTCTTCCCGCCGATGGGCTCGATCCTGTACTGGATGCGGTTCGGCACCATCCGGCTGCCACCGTGGCCGGATCGGGTTCCGCTGACCAGGGGAACCAAGCGCAAGCCGGTCGATGTCGCGCTGTACGCGCTGCTGCTGCTGGTGACGCTGGGGGCGTTGTTCTCGAACGGCACCGGGCCGGTGCCGGAGCTGGGCACCACGGTCGGGCTGCTGCCGACGTGGAAGATCGTGCTGATCCTGCTGATCCTCGGGGTGCTCGGGCTGCGCGACAAGGTGATCTTTCTGGCCGCTCGCGGCGAGGTCTACGCGACGATGGCGGTGACCTTCCTCTTCGGCGGGGTGGACATGATCGTCGCGTCCAAGGTGGTGTTCCTGGTGATCTGGATGGGCGCGGCGACCTCCAAGCTCAACAAGCACTTCCCGTTCGTGATCTCGACGATGATGTCCAACAACCCGCTGGTGCGGCCCCGGTGGCTGAAACGGCGGTTCTTCGAGAAATTCCCCGATGACCTGCGGCCCGGACCGCTGTCCCGCTGGCTGGCGCACCTGAGCACCGCCATCGAGATGTTGGTGCCCCTGCCGCTGTTCTTCTGCCACGGCGGCTGGCCCACCACGGTGGCCGCCGTCGTGATGGTGTGCTTCCACCTCGGGATCCTGGTGTCGATTCCGATGGGGGTGCCGCTGGAGTGGAACGTCTTCATGATCTTCGGTGTGCTGTCGTTGTTCGTCGCACACGCCCGCCTGGGGCTCGCCGACCTCAGACACCCGGTGGTGGTGGCGATATTGTTTGTGGTCATCGCGGGAATTGTCGTGCTGGGCAACATGTTTCCGCGCAAAATCTCGTTCCTGCCGGGGATGCGGTATTACGCCGGCAACTGGGACACCACGCTGTGGTGCATCAAACCTTCGGCGAACGACAAGATCAGCAGGGGCATCGTGGCGATCGCCAGCATGCCGCAGGCCCAGCTGGAGCGGTTCTACGGCAGCCCGGACGCCGCGCAGATCCCGATCTACATGGGGTATGCGTTCCGCGGCTTCAACACGCACGGCCGGGCGCTGTTCACGCTGGCGCACCGCGCCATGGCGGGCCAGAACGAGGACGACTACGTCATCACCGACGGCGAGCGCATCTGCAGCACCGCCATCGGCTGGAACTTCGGCGACGGTCACATGCACAACGAGCAGCTGATCGCCGCGTTGCAGAAGCGCTGCCGCTTCGAGCCCGGTGAGGTGCGGGTGGTCCTGCTCGACGCGCAGCCGATCCACAAGCAGACCCAGGAGTACCGGCTGGTGGACGCGGCGACCGGGGAGTTCGAGCGCGGCGTGGTCAAGGTCGCCGACATGGTGACCCGCCAGCCCTGGGCCGACGATGTGCCGGTCCAGGTGCTGTCCGAGAGGCGCCGAACGTCACGCCAGAGGACGCCGGTGATGCCCGGCGCCGAGCGTCACGCTGGCGGAAGCGTCAGCGCAGCGTGGTCTGATTCCTCCGGTCGGCGCTCTCGATGTGAAGAGGTTCGCGATCGTACCCACAATGCGAAAGTTCGAGCCGAAAATCGCAGTGCGGTACGCTCGCGAATCAGCTGGTCAAGCCCCGCCCGCCCGGACCTCCCGCGCCGCGGCGACCATGTTCCGCAGCGACGCGGTCACCTCGTCGACGTTGCGGGTCTTCAGCCCGCAGTCGGGGTTGACCCAAAGCCGTTGCGGCGGCACTGCTCTCAACGCGGCGCGCAGTGACTCGGCCATCTCGTCGGTGCTGGGCACCCGCGGGGAGTGGATGTCATAGACCCCCGGGCCGACGCTGTTGGCGAACCCGACCGAGTTCAGGTCGTCGAGCACCTCCATGTGCGAGCGCGCCGCCTCCAGGGATGTGACGTCCGCGTCCAGGTCGGCGATGGCCCCGATCACCTCACCGAATTCCGAGTAGCACAGGTGGGTGTGGATCTGCGTCGAGTCGGCGACGCCGGAGGTGGCCATGCGGAAAGCCGCTACCGCCCAACGCAAGTAGTCGTCCTGCTCGGCGCGACGCAGCGGCAGCAGCTCACGCAGCGCAGGCTCGTCGACCTGGATAACCGCGATATCCGCGGCCTGAAGATCCACGGTCTCGTCGCGAATGGCTAGCGCGACCTGATTGGCGGTGTCGGCCAGCGGCTGATCGTCCCGGACGAAAGACCAGGCCAGGATCGTGACCGGCCCGGTCAGCATGCCCTTCACCGGCTTGTCGGTCAGCGACTGTGCGTAACTGATCCATTCGACCGTCATCGGGTGGGGCCGCGACACGTCGCCGTACAGGATCGGCGGGCGCACGCAGCGGCTGCCGTAGGACTGCACCCACCCGTTCTGCGTGGCGAAAAAGCCCTCCAATTGCTCGGCGAAGTACTGCACCATGTCGTTGCGCTCCGGCTCGCCGTGCACCAGCACGTCGAGGCCCAGGTGCTCCTGCAGCCTGATGACGTCGGCGATCTCCTGTTTCATCCTGCCGACGTACTCGGCCTCGTCGATCCCGCCGGCCCGAAAAGCCGCGCGCGTCTTGCGGATCGCCGAGGTCTGCGGATAGGAGCCGATCGTCGTGGTCGGCAGCGGGGGCAGGTGCAGCCGGGCGTCCTGCTTGGCGCGGCGCTGTGCCGCGTCGCCGCGGTGCGCACCCGACGCGACGATCGAGGCGATACGGGCCCGGACCCGCTCGTTGTGCAACCGCGGATCACTCTTGCGCGAGGCCACGGCGGCATTGGAGGCCGCGATCTCGTCGGCGACCGCGTCGCGTCCGTCGCGCAGTGCGCGCGCGAGAACGACGACTTCGGCGCACCTTTTCAGCGCCGAACGCCAGCCAGCTGCGCAGGTTGTCATCCAAGCCGGTTTCGGGCTCCAGCGAGTACGGCACGTGCAGCGTCGAGCACGACGTCGAAACCGCCACTGCCGCAGCCGAACCCAGCAGGGCCGCCAGTTTGCTCAGCGCCGATTCCAGGTCAGTACGCCAGACGTTGCGTCCGTCGACGACGCCGGCCACCAGGGTTTTGCCGGCCAGCTCAGGCACCGCCGCGACTGCGGTCTGCGCACCGGCGACGAGGTCGACGCCGATCGCTTCGACGGTCGTACGGGCCAGCCCCGCCAGGGAAGCGCCGGGGTCACCGAAGTAGGTGGCGACGTAAATGGCGGGCCGGTTGCCCACCGCGCCCAGCGCGTTGTAAGCCGCCTCGGCCAGCGCGGGGGTGTCGGGCGAGATGTCGGTCACCAGCGCCGGCTCGTCGAACTGCACCCACGGCGCACCGTTGTCGGCGAGCAACGCCAGCAGCTCGGAGTAGATCGGCATCAGCTCCTCGAGCCGGTCGATCGGTGCGCCGGCGCCGTTGACGCCCTTGCTCAGCAGCAGGAAGGTGACCGGTCCGATGACGACCGGTCGCGCGGGAATGCCTTGCGCGAGCGCTTCTTTGAGCTCAGAGAGCACCTTGTCGGGGTTTAGCGTGAACCGGGTCGTGGGCTCGATCTCGGGAACCAGGTAGTGGTAGTTGGTGTCGAACCACTTGGTCATCTCCAGCGGAGCGATGTCGGCGTTGCCGCGCGCGAGGGCGAAGTATCGGTCCAGGGCGTCCGGGATCTGCGCGGCCCGGGCCGGCAGCGCGCCCAGCATGACCGCCGTATCGAGGATCTGGTCGTAGTAAGAGAAGGTGTTGACCGGCACCGAGTCCAGGCCGGCGGCCGCCAGGCCCGACCACATGTCGCGCCGCAGTGTCGCGGCGACGGACTCCAGCTTGGACCGGCTGGTGCGTCCGGCCCAATAGCCTTCGGTCGCGCGTTTGAGTTCCCGTTTCGGGCCGATCCGCGGTGAGCCGGTGACCGTGGCGGTGAATTGGTGGGGGGTCACGATTTCGTCCTATCGATCGACGGGTGGTCACCGCCGGAGGACCGCACAGCCGATTCCGTTGCGGTGCGCACCCGCGGTACACACGTCGCAACGGCCACGGCCGTACGCCCATTCCACGAGGCGATGAGCCGCCGGACGCGGCGCGCCCGGCACAGCTGGCAGGTCTTCGGACTCGCAGGCACGCACCCGGTGGTGCTCCTACTGGCCGTCGCTTCCCGGTCCCGGATCTTTGGAGGACCAGTGCTGTTGACGGCGGTCGTTCCTGCATACCGCTGCGGGACAGTCCCGGATTCTCACCGGGTTCCCTCTCGCGAAGCGCCACTAGCATGCTTCGCTCGATGCCGACACCACGGCTGCGGCGCCGGCAGACCACCTGCGTGGCGGAGTTTACCCCGCCCGTTGACTACGGCCTTCCCCGGCGCCGAGCATGACCCCACGGTCACGGTCGGCGCCGAATGTGACCATAGAGTCACATTCGCGACCAGTCAGCCTGCCAGCGCGTCGGCGATGGGAATGTCGCCGTTGTTGAAGTCGATGGTTCGGCCGATCGTCGAGTCGTCGGCCAGCGCGGCGGCCGCCACGAGCGCTACGTCTGCGCGCGAAACGTCCCCCTTCCCCTCTCCGAGCATGATGTGGCCGGTCGGTGCATCCAGGGTGAGCCGCCCCGGGCCCAGCACCGTCCACCTCAGGTCGCTGGCCCGCAGGTGAGCGTCCGCGGCCGCCTTGGCCTCCGCATATGCGAAGAACGGATCATCCTGCGGTACACCATGATCCGGCCCCGCACCGAAGTACGACACCATCACGAACCGCCGCACCCCCGCCCGTCCGGCGGCGTCGACGACCCGGATCGCGGCGTCACGGTCGACGGCGTAGGTCCGGGCCGGGTCGCCGCCGCCCGCCCCGGCGGAAAACACCACCGCATCGTGGCCGGCGAGCAGGCCGGCCAGCGCGTCGGTGTCCAGCCGTTCGATGTCGGCCACCACCGGAGTGGCACCGGTGGCGGCGACGCCGTCGGAGTGGTCGGGATTGCGGAACACCGCGCTCACCTCGTCGCCGCGTTCGGTCAGGACGCGGGCCAGCTGCAACGCGACCTTGCCGTGGCCACCGATGATGACGATGCGTGCCATGGCTCCGACGTTACCGTCGTTAGAGCTTCACTCGACCCATGATGATGTCGATGATCGGCTTGCCGGGCGGGTAGGCGTTGGTCAGCGACGCCATCGTGTGCCCGTAGTCGACCAGCAGCGTGATCCCGTTGATGCCAAAGGCGGCGGCGCTGTTGAGAAACGCCATCACGTCGCCCATCTGCTCCGGGGTGTGCACTTTGGAGCCGGTCTCGTCGCGGTAGTCCTGGGCGAAGGTAAGCCAGAGGTCGGCGTTGGATTGGGCGAGGGGGGTGTCGGTGGGACCCGGGCAGATCGCGTTGATCCGGATGCCCTTCTTGAGCAGGGGGTAACCCTGGGTCGCCACGTAGGCGTTGACGACCTTCTTGGAAAAGCCGTAGTGAATGATGCCTTCCGACTCGTGCGCTTTGACCCACTCCTGCGCCGACGCGAAGTCCGGGATGGCGAGGAACTCCGTCAGCAGCTCCAGATCGTTCTCCCAGCCCATGCCGGCGACCGACGAGATGAAGCAGATCGCCGAGCCCGAGGGAAGCTGGTTCTTCTCCAGCAGGCGGTCGATGAGGTGGCGGTGGCCGAGGAAGTTGATTGCCATCAGGTCGGTGGTCCCGTCGGCAATGCCGGCGGCGGAGAACACGGCGTGGATCGGACCGTCCAGCTGCTCGAGCGCGGCGTCGATCGACGCCGGGTCGCGTAGGTCCACCTGGATGGACTTGGCGACGTCGTAGTTCACCGGCGCGTAGTCCATCACTATGACTTCGGCGCCGAGCTCGGCTGCGGACTTGGCCGCCGCGGCGCCCATGCCGGTCGCGCCGCCGACGACGAGCGCCCGCTTGCCGTCATAGCGCAACCGATCGACAATAGTCATGGAAATCCCCTTCTCGTTCACTGCCAACCCGGTTCTAACTGCCCAACTGTATGGGTAACAGTTATTTGGTTCAACACCTACCTGCCCCGAACCGCCACACCCCGCAAAACCGTGTCGCGGGCGTGCAGCAGCGCCGCGCGTTTGCCCACGTCGCCCAGGATGTTCTCGGGTATCCACTGCAGACCGATGACACACCGCGCCAGCATCGTCGTGGAGGGAGCCTCGATGGTGATTTCTCCCGCGCGGATCCCCTCGGAAAGAAGTGATTTCATCTGCCGAAGGCGCGTGGCATACAACCAACCGGGGTTGGGCGTGTCTGGCGGCGATTGCCGCATCCAGGCGAGCTGAATCCGGAACTCGTCGGAAAACCGGTCGAGCGCGTTGACGTTGACCCAGCTCAGCGCGTCCAGTTTCTCGACGGTGGTGGCATCCGAGCGCAGGACGCTCACCCAGCCCGCCTCGACCTTCCTCCCGAAGGATTCCATGATCGAGGCGAGGAGTTCGTCCTTTGATCCGATCACCCGGTAGACGGTCCCGGTACCCAGACCGGCCGCGGATGCGATGTCCCTGACGGTGGTGACCTCGTAGCCCTTGCGACCGAATTCCGTTCGTGCCACGGCACGGACGAGTGCCGCTTTGTCGCTCGGATCGGCCTCGCTGTCGTCGGACCACGTCTCGATGACCTCATTGGCGGCAGTGAGGGCTTTTGAACGGTCCAGCGCTGAGTCGGTGGGCGGTCGGGTTGCCAACCCCTGCAGGATGATTCGGCACAGCAACTGGGCCACCTGGTCGCCGGGAGACTTGTGGCGCATGACGTCAAGGCCGACCTGCAGCATGGTCTGGCAGATGCGGTCGGCCAACGTCGGGAGGTCGATGTCGGGCTTGATGTAGCCGCTCCACCTGGCGGCGCGCAGCGTTTGCAGCATCGCCTCCTGAATCGCGATGGGCCGCTGCTGCGTCAGCTTCATCAATTCCGGATCTGTGCTCGGCCCCTCGTAGAACGACATCTGCAGGGCCGCCCGATGCCGCACGGCGCAGTCGGCGATCGCCGATCCCAGCTCGATGATCTTCTCGGACACGGGGCGTGCGTCGGGTTCGTCCAGCCGCGCCTGCGCCGTCTGCCCGATGCGGTCCAGATCGTCCTGATAGTCGCGGATCAGCTCGACGAGGATGGCCTCTTTGGACTCGAAGTGGTGATACAGGCTGCCGGGAAGAATGCCCGCCGCGTCGGCGATCTCCTGCAAGGACGTCCGCAATCCCGATGAGGCGATCAACGACGCCGCGGTCCGCAGGATCTCGGCGCGGCGCGTCCCGAAATCGACTGCGCCGCTGGCTCGCAATGGCCTGGCATTCGCCATGACTAACCGCGCGCTGATCTGGGCGAGTGCGGATTCGCGAACATGCGCATTCGTCCCTCTCGCCGAACCAAATGTTTGTTAAAGGTTATCAGACCGTCCGCGGCGAATGCGCTGCATAAAGCGGTGACAGCCCATTCTAGAGCGCGGGGCCGTCCCAGCCGTCGCGCGCGACCACCTCGTCGACCGACCGCCGACGGGCCGGGCGGAAGCTGCGCCCGGCCCGCAGGCACTGGCGGATATCCCCGAGGTCGACCGGAGCGTCGAGGTCCAGCGACTTGCGCGCCGACGGGGTGGCGGTGAGCAGGTACTCGATGTCCATCATTGACTGCCTCTCTTTGCAAGGCGCGCACCGAGTTCGACCAGGTACCGGTCGGGCCCACCGAGCAGGGCGCTCCAGCTCAGCAGGCGCTTGAGGTAGAGATGGGCATCGTGTTCCCAGGTGTAGCCGATGCCGCCGAACACCTGGATGGCGGTGTCCCCCACGGTGGCCAGTCGCCCGGCGAACGCCTTGGCCCGCAGCGCGGCAAGATGTCGCTCGGCGGGGTCGGCGTGGTCTGCGGCCCACAGCGCGTGGAGCACCCCGCTGCGGGCCAGCTCGACGGTCTCATACATGTCCACACACAAATGCTGGACCGCCTGGAATGAGCCGATCGGCTGGCCGAATTGCTTTCGGGTTTTCGCGTATTCGACGGCGAGGTCCATGACTGCGCGCGCGGCGCCCAGCGCATCGGCGGCGGCCGCGATCAGCGCGTCGTCCACCGCCGCCGCCACGCCTTCCGGGGAGGCCGCGCCCAGCCGTCGGGCGGGTGCCGCGCCGAACGTGACCCGGAACTGCTTGCGGGTCTGGTCGATACCCGGCTCGGGGGTGACCGAAACACCGGACGCGTCGGTCTTCACCGCGAAAAGCCCTCTGCCGTGGGAATCGTCGGCGAGCGCCAACAGGACGTCGGCGGCGGCGGCGTCGGACACCGCGGCGCTCTCGCCCCGCAAGACGACGTCGTCACCCTGCGGGACAACGGAAGCGTTCCCGGAATCCAGGAAGCAGACGGTGGCGACCGTGGTGCCGTCCGCGATCCCGCTGAACAGCTTCGCCGCGGCGTCGCCGGCGCCCAGCCGGGTCAGTGCCCGGGTGGCGGCTACGGCGGTCGACAACCACGGCCCCGGATGCAGCGCGGCGCCCAGCTCTTCGGCGACGACGCCCGCCTCGACCATCGTCATGGCGGCCCCGCCGTGTTCCTCCGGTACCAACAACCCGGTCGTTCCCAGGTCGGCGAGACCGCGCCACACCGCTGGTTCTGTGCCGGTCGGATCGTCGAGCAGCGGTCGCACGTGGCCCGAAATCGGTGCCTTCTCGGCGAGAAAGCGCCGCGTGGTGTCGCGCAGCGCCACCTGCTCGTCGGTGAGTTCGAGGTTCATGTGCGCGGCAACCCGAGGACCCGCTGCGCGGTGATGTTCTTGTTGATCTGGGTGGTGCCGCCGGCGATGGTCAACGAGCGCGACGTCAGGCGATAGTTCGCCCACGGCGCGCCGCCGCCGCGGGTGCCCAGCACGTCGAAGGCCAGGGCGGCCAAATCCTGCCCGATCTCGCCCCACACGGTCTTGGCGAGGCTGGCAGACCCCAAAGCATCACCGCCATGCAGTGTCGCCGAGATCGACCGCTGGCACAGCACCTCGAGATACTTGATGCGCAAAGCGATTTCGCCGAGGCGACACAGCGTCACCGGATCGTCGAGGGCGCCGGGGTCCGCCGCGGCGATGTCATCCACCAGCTCTTCTAGCCGCGTCTGCATCTCCGCGTACAACCGGGCGGCCCCGGCGCGCTCGTGGCTCAGCGTGGTGGTGGCCACCTGCCAGCCCGCATTCAGCGGCCCGAGCAACGCGTCCGCCGGCACCCGCACGTCGTGAAAGAACACCTCGGCGAAGTCGGCCTCGCCGTTGAGCGTGACCAGCGGACGGACCTCGATGCCGGGCAGCGTCATGTCGACGATCAGGCAGGAGATCCCCTTGTGCTTCGGGGCGTCGGGATCGGTGCGCACGTACAGCTGGCACCAGTCCGCCCGATGCCCGAGCGAGGTCCAGATCTTCTGGCCGGTAACGACGAAGTCATCACCATCCCGCACCGCGCGGGTGCGCAGCGCCGCGAGATCGGAGCCGGCTTCGGGCTCCGACATTCCCTGGCACCAGATGTCGTCGGCGCGCATCATGCGCGGAAGCAGGGTGAGCTTCTGGTGTTCGGTGCCGTACTGCATGATCGCGGGAGCGATGTTGTTCAACCCAATGACGTTGAGCGGCAAAGGGGCTCGAGCGCGGGTGGTTTCCTCGGTGTAGACCAGCTGCTCGAGCACCGTGGCGCCGCGGCCCCCGTATTCGCGCGGCCAGGAGACGGCCGCCCACCCCGCGTCGGCCATGGTGCGGTTCCACGAACGCAGCAGCTGAAATGTCGCCTCATCGCGTCCAGCGGACCGGCGGGCGGCGACCAGCTCGGCGGTCAGGTTCGCGGACAGCCAGTCACGCAGCTCGATGCGGAACTGTTCCACCTCCGCCGGGTACGAGAAATCCACTTTTCCTTGTCTTAAAACCCTTGAACCTGTGACCAAGTCGGACTCTACGGTTGGGCAGATACTTGGTCAACAACGCCTGCGCGCGACGCCGCGAGCGGGCGATCGTATGACGGGTCCGTCGTATCGTGGCGCGGCGTGCGTGTGCCGTGGTCGTCGACGGCACCGTCGTGATGGGCCGATCGCAGCAGCGCGCGATCTTGCCGGTCGATCCCGCGGGCGTAGCACTGCATGCAGTCATAGATCTCCGCGCGGTCGGTGAGAAGCCGCAACCTTTTTCGCAGCTCGTCGTCCACGATCAGCTCCTGTTGGGTTGCGGTTCGGGGAATGCGACTTCGGCTTTGTCCAAGGCCTTGCCCGGCATCGCGCTGACGCCACGTCGCTCACACACTTCCAGCACCTCGTCCACTATCGACCCCGGCACGATGAACTTCTCCGTCGATGACGTCTGCTCGAGATGCGCCTCGATGTCTTCGGCGGTCGGTTGGCTCCCGGAGTCGGCCAGCCACCCTTGGCTCAGCCCGACGAACACCCGCGCGTAGCGGCCGGCGGAGGCCGAGTAGTTGCGGTGGGTGAACGTGCAGGCACTGCTGGCGAGGAACGTCACCAGCGGCACGACCAGTTCGGGCCGGATGGCCCGCATGAAGCCGGATTCGGCGAGGAACCTCTCGTCGCCGACCGTCTCGGTGACCATCCGCGAAAATCCGGTGGGCATAACCGAATTGGCGACTATTCCGTGTGCCTCGCCCTCGATTGCGATCACGTTCATCAACCCGACCAGGCCGGCCTTGGCCGCGGCGTAATGCGCCTCCATCGGCTGGCCGAAGATCCCGGCGGAGGACGAGATGAACACGAACCTTCCGCCCCCGTTGTTCTTCATCACGCGATACGCGGGCTGGGCCAGATGAAAGCCCCCGTCGAGATGCACGCGCAGCATGCGGGTCCACTCGTCGGGCGAGAGGTCTTCGAATGGCGCGCTGCCGAAGATTCCCGCGTTGCTGACGACCGCGTCGAGCCGCCCGAACGCGCCCACGGCGGCGTCGATTATCGCTTGGCCGCCCCCGGGACTGTCGACCGAGTCATAGGAGGCGATCGCCGTGCCACCGGCCTTACCGATCTCGTCGACCACTTCGTCTGCGACACCGGAGTCGGCGCCCTCCCCACGCATCGAGCCGCCGAGATCGTTGACGACCACGGCGGCGCCGCGGCGTGCCAGGTCCAGCGCGTACAGCCGGCCGAGTCCGCGGCCGGCGCCGGTGACGACGGCCACCTGGCCGGTGAAGTCAATCATGAAGTGCTCCTGAGTGGGGGTGTGATCTGCGACAGGCGATCCGATTGACTGCGGTGGAACCGGACTCTACGGTGGAACAGATATTTGGTCAACGGGGTCCCCATGGTTCGGAGGTTGGGCGTGCCTAGCGACGCTCGTGGCGAACAGTGGCAGGGCCTGAGCATGTTCGCATCCGCACTTGCGGGCCGACCGGTGGCGGTTGCGGAGCTGGCGCCGGGTGAGCTTGCGTGGACGGACGGCCAGACGATTTACGTCGATGCTGGCGCGCGAGTACGCGCCAAGCTCGAGGCCATTGCGGTCCAGGCGTCGATGATCGCGGCCGGCAGCCTGGCTCCCGACGTCATGGGCCCGCTGGTCCGGCACCGCCGGCTGGCCAGGCGCTACTTGGCGGTCGAAGGTCACCGCGCGGTGGTCGCCAACAGCGCCCTGCTGCCGGGCGGCCTGGCGTCGGTGGGCAACCGGGACATCGCGAGTCGCAGCGACTCGCCCGCCGCCTCGCTGAGAATCGCGGAGGGGAAGGCGGCGATCGACGACCCCGCACCGGAATTCGGCATGATCCGTGCGGCAAAGGTGTTGGCCGAGTGCGCGCGGGCGACCGGACGCCAGGACCGGCCGGACACCGCGCATGTCCCGCGACGGCGCGGCGCGCACGAACTGGAAGAGCTTGATGACGGCGAGGTCGACGATTCCGACGAGCCCGATCCGTTCACCAGTCCGGTCGGTGGGGGCGGTTTCATCGGCAAGTGGCTGAAAAAGATGCTGTCTTCGGCGCGTAAAACCGGTAGTGGCGGCGGACCGCCCGGCGCGGACAGCCCGACGCATCGGACGAACTCCGCGAACCGGGGTGCGTACGCCGTGTCGTCGCTCGCCTCGACCTCGGGTGCGGACGGCGGGAATTCTGCGGATCTCAAGGCTGAATCGGCGGCGGATGGCGTGACGTATCCGGAGTGGGACGGCACGCGCAAGAGGTACCGGCCCGCATGGTGCACCGTGCGTGAGGTCGAGCCGAAGACCAAACCGGGCGCGACGCACGCGATCGACGCCGCCATCAGCGTGCGGCGGCCGCTGTCCCGCCTCGGGATGGGTCTGCACCGCCGACACCGCCAGTCGCAGGGCGACGACATCGACATCGACGCGGCCGTCGAGGCCCGAGTCGAGCTGCTCGCCGGGTCGGTGCCAGACGAGGCGGTCTATCTCGACAGCCTGCGGCGCCGGCGCGACCTGTCCGTGCTGCTGCTCCTGGACGTTTCGGGGTCGGCGGCCGAGCCGGGCACGGTGGGGCGGACGGTGCACCAGCAACAACGCGCGGCGGTCGCCAACCTCACCGTGGCGCTGCACGACCTGGGGGACCGGGTCGCGTTGTACGCCTACTACTCACAGGGTCGCCGCGCGGTGAGCATGGTGCCCGTCAAACGATTTGACGACCGCCTCGACTCCCGAGTCATGCAGCGGCTGAACAGCCTGGAACCCGGCGCGTACTCCCGCCTCGGTGCGGCCATCCGCCACGGTTCGGCCGTGCTGGAGGCCCGCGGAGGTACGGCACGGCGGCTGTTGGTGCTGCTGTCCGACGGGCTCGCCTACGACCAGGGCTATGAGCGTGCCTACGGCGCTGCGGACGCGCGCCGCGCGCTGACCGAAGCCCGCCGCCGCGGCACCGGTTGTGTCTGCCTGACGATCGGCGCGGGAACCGACGTGCCGTCGCTGCGCAGGGTGTTCGGCAGCGCCGCGCATGCGACCATCGGGCGCCCGGACCAACTCGCCGGTGTCATCGGGCCGTTATTCCGGTCCGCGCTGCGGGCGGCGGAGGTCCGCCGCACGGTGTCGTGAGGAGCGACGATAGCACCGCAACCATGCTCGTCAGGACGGTTGAAACAAACATCTGTTCCGCGATAGGCTCCGAGCACACGGCGCTACGGGTGGCAGAAGGGAAGCGATGGCCAACGAATCCGGGCTTGCTTACCGGAACGGCGTGACCCCCGAGGCGGACACAGTGCGACCCTACTACAAGGCGATCGGCAGTGAGGAGGCCATCTTCAAGGCGGCCTACCGTCAGGGGCTGGCGCTGCTGCTGAAGGGGCCGACGGGGTGCGGCAAGACCCGCTTCGTCGAGGCGATGGCCCACGACCTCGGCCGGCCGCTGATCA
Organism: uncultured Actinomycetota bacterium; assembly: GCA_963800315.1. Taxonomy (GTDB): domain Bacteria; phylum Actinomycetota; class Actinomycetes; order Mycobacteriales; family Mycobacteriaceae; genus Mycobacterium. The sequence goes on along the minus strand of CAWDAS010000007.1, from coordinate 92,178 downwards.
CCGTCGCCTGCCATGACGATCTGACCACCGCGGATCTCGTCGGCCGGTATCTGCTGCGCGGCGACGAAACGGTGTGGGTGGACGGACCGCTGACCCGCGCGGTGCGCGAGGGCGCGATCTGCTATCTGGACGAAGTGGTGGAGGCCCGACAGGACACGACCGTGGTGCTGCATCCGCTCGCGGATTACCGGCGGCAGCTGCCGCTCGAGCGGCTGGGTGTCACGCTGGACGCGGCGCCCGGATTCGGCCTGGTGGTGTCCTACAACCCCGGCTATCAAAGCGTGCTCAAGGATCTCAAGGATTCGACACGGCAACGGATGGTCGCCATCGAATTCGGGTTCCCCGCAGCCGATGTCGAGGAAGGGATCGTCGCTCACGAATCGGGCGTGGACGCCACCATCGCGGTCGAGCTGGTGCGCTTCGGGCAGGCCATCCGCCGCCTGGAGACCGGCGGTCTGCGCGAGGTGGCGTCGACCCGGGTGCTGATCGCGGCGGGCAGGCTCATCGCGGCGGGCCTGAGCATGCAAGAGGCCGCGCTGGCCGCGATAGCGGGACCGCTGACCGACGACGTGGCGGTGGGCCGGGACCTCACCGAGATGATCGAGCTCTACCTGGCCGGGGCGGACGGGTCCGATGATTGACGCAGCATACCGCGCACGCTAGGGTCGGAACAAATATTAGGTCGGTTGTGGCTTGGTGCGCGTGAGTTCGTCACCCGGGAGGTCAGATGTCCTACGAAAGCAGTGCGGAGCCAATCAAGGTCGGCTACCTGATGGACTTCACGCTGCCCCCGGGATTCCCCGAAGAGATGCTGGCCGACTTCACCCGGTGCTTCGACCTCGTCTTTGCCGAGGCCGCCGAAGACGGGTTGCTGGACCGGTCCGTCCAGATGGTGTACCGCGAAGTGGAGGGCCTGCCCAAGGGCTCGGTCAAGGCGGTGATCGACGCGTTCGGTGAGCTCGTCGACGAAGGCTGCCTGGTGGTGTTCGGGCCGCACATCACCGACAACTGCGTGCCCACCCGCGAGGCGATCGAAGAGCGGTTCAAGGTCCCGGCCATCAGCGTCACCGGCACCGACGACTGGTTGGGCGAATGGACATTCGCCTTCCCGCAGGGCTCGATGACCGACGAGCCGATCTTCATCGCGGACCTGGTCGCCAAACGCGGGCTCGCCGAGATCGGGGTCCTCGTCGAGCAGAACCTGATCGGCGAGAGCTACCTGAAGAATCTGCGAAGCGCGTGCCGCCGCAAGGGCATTCGCATCGTCGCCGAAGCGGCGATCGCGCAGACCGCGCAGGACATCAACGAGGCCGTGCGCACCCTGCACGACGCGAAGGCGGAAGCTATCGTGCATCTGGGCTTCGGCTTCGGGATCGTGTTCATCAACCCCGCCTTGCAGGCCGTCGACTGGGACCCGCCCCGATTCACGACCACGGCGTTCCAGAACGCGTGGGTGAACCCGATCATGTGGAACGCGTTCATGGGCTGGACCGGGGTCGACCAGTACGACGAGGGGAATCGGCTCGGCCAGGACTTTCTCGACCGTTACGCCGCAAGGTACGGCGGCCGGCGCCCCGAATATTGCGTGCCGGTGGTCAACCGGGACGTCGCCGCCACCCTCGTGCGCGCATTCACCGACGCGCACCCGCTCAGCCCCCGCGGGGTCAAAGAGGCGCTGGAGCGGGTGAAGATGATGCCCGCCGCCGCGGGCGCGCCCGGCACCCGGGTGTCGTTCGGCAAGTGGACGCGGCGGGCCTGGATGGGCGCCGGCTATCTGGTGGCCCGGACCCTGGATGCCGACGGTGTCAACTCGCACCTGGTCGACCGCTTCGGAGAGGAAGGCGGAGGTCGATGACCGACTCGATTTCCGAGGAACAGTCCGTACCCCCGAAGGCGGCCGGGACGCCCCCCGGGCCGGAGGGACGCGCGAAACGCCGATGGGGCGGCTGGGTCGCCGGCGCCGCGCTGGCGGCGTTCGCGCTCTTCTTCATCGCGAACTGCCGCGTCGCGCTGGACCCGCGCGTCGCCAACCCGAACGTGCAGGGCCGGCCCCGTCCGGTCAGGTTCGTCTTCGGCCTGGACTACATCACTTTCCTGCACATCTCCACCGTGATCATGCTGCTCGTGCTGCTGGTGGTGTTCATCAGGGGCTGGCGCCGCAATCCCGGCAGTCCGGTGATGCTGATGTTCCTGTGCACCACGCTGATCGTGTGGCAGGACCCGATCATGAACTGGGCGCCGTTCGCGGTGTACAACCCCGATCTCATCCACTGGCCGGAGTCGTGGCCGCTGGTGTCGCTGTCGCCGACCGTCGAGCCGTTCGTCGTATTCGGTTACGTCACTTTCTATTTCGGGCCTTACTTCCCCGCGATCTGGATCCTGCGCAAACTGCAGGCCAAGTACGGGCCGCAGGCGTTCGTGTCGCGGCACCCACTGGTCAGCCTGGGCCTGCTGGCGTGCGTGATCGGCTTCATCTTCGACGCGTGGCTGGAGATCCAGCTGGTCCACATGGGCATGTACATCTACTCGCAGGTGATTCCGTGGGGTTCGGTCTTCACCGGCACGACCTTCCAGTTCCCGCTTGATCTGGGAGTCGTTCTCGGTGACCTTCGTGATGGTGCCCGCGGCCATCCTGTGTTATCGCGACGACACCGGTAAGTCGGTCGCGGAGAAGCTGGCCGCGAAGGCGAAGATCTTTCCGACGCGTCCGGTGCTGGGCACCTTCCTGGTGATGTTCGCCATCATCAACGTGTCCTACTTCGCCTACGGAGCGTGGTTCGCCGTCATCAAGGTCACCAAAGCGGCGACCTCCGTCGCCTGCCCGTGGCCCTATCCGGAAGCCAAAGTCTATGACCCGCAAGGTTTCTACGAGAAGGCCGGCGCCCAGGGACCGTACTCGGTCGGTATCTGGTCGACCTGGATGAGTGGCGAGCCGAACGGGCGACCGCACGTCGACCGCCGCCGCCGGGCCAGGGCCCCTGTGCGACTTCTTCTTTACCGAGCAAGAATGGCTGACCCGCGCACGGTTGTGATCACCGGCGCGTCGCGCGGGCTGGGGTTCGCCTCGACCGTGCGCCTGTATCGCGAGGGGTGGCGCGTGGTCGCGGCGATGCGGACACCCGACCGCGGGATGCCGCTGCTGCGGCAGGCGACGGGGGCCGCGGACGGCGACGACCGGCTGATCGGTGTGCAGCTCGACCTGACGGACACCGCGTCGGTCTGCGCGGCGGCCAAGGCGATCGAGGAAGCTGCGGGTGCGCCGTATGCACTGGTGCACAACGCGGGAATTTCCGCCGCCGGGATGGTGGAGGAGACCGACATGGCGCTGTGGCAGAAGATGTTCGCCACCAGCGTCCTGGGCCCCGTCGCGCTCACCCAGGCCCTGCTGCCGTCGATGCGGGCGGCGGGCGAGGGGCGCATCGTCCTGGTGTCCAGCGCAGCCGGGGTGCGCGGGCAGCCGGCCACCGCGCCGTACTCGGCGGCCAAGGGCGCGTTGGAGCGGTGGGGTGAATCCATGGCGTGCGAGATCGCGCCCTTTGGTCTCGGTGTCACCGTCTTGGTGGCCGGCACGTACGACACCGAAATCATCACCGACGCGGGCACCACCGATGATCGCAATTTCGACGGCCCGTACGCCCGGCTGCACAACACCATGAATACCCGCGGGCGTTTCGCGATGAAATTGGCCCGCCCACCCGTCCGGTTCACCGACGGCCTGCTCAAGGCGCTGGCCGACCAGAAGCCTTTCCGCCGCCGCGGCGTGGGTCCCGATGCCTCGATGCTGCTGGCCGCCAACAGGATCCTTCCGTCCTCCGGCATGCACCACGTGTCGCGGATCGTGCTGGGCATACCCAGACAGGGTTCGATGCGGGGCGGGGCGTACCCATTGACCTCGGCCCAAAGGGCGATGGTGCTCGCCGCGCGCATTCTTCCGCAGCCGGTGCTGCAGCGCTTAGCCGCAAGACGTCAAGGATTTAAGGAGCATTGATGGAACAGCTTTTCGACGACCTGGAAGACTTCGGCGCCTTCGACGATGCGGTGTCCGGCGACGTGCGCGACCCCTACGCGGAACTGGCCCGGCTGCGCCGAGAGGAGCCCGTTCAGCGACTGGATACCTCCGGGATGCCCCACGAGGAGTCCAAACCGGTCTTCATCGTCTACCGCCACGAGGAAGCGCAGCAGATGCTGCGCGACAACGAGACGTTCTCGTCGGCGGCCGTCATCGCGGCGTTCGGACCGGTGCTCGGCGAACGCGTGATGCTCGGCATGGATGAGCCGGTCCACGGCAGGCTGCGCTCTCTGGTATCAAAGGCGTTCTCGCAGAAGGCTTTGGCGCGTTGGGAAGACCAGCTGGTCGGGCCGGTGGGCAATGGCCTGATCGACAAGTTCGCGGCGAACGGTAAGGCGGATCTGGTCAAGGATTTCACCTTCGACTACCCCAGCCAGATCATCGCCGGCCTGCTGGGCCTGCCGCGGGAGGACTACCCGCAGTTTCAGCGCTGGTCCATCTCGCTGTTGAGCTGGATCCTCAATCCCGAACGCGGCCTTGCGGCGTCGGCCGCCCTGTGCGACTACTTCGCCCCGATCCTGCGGGCCCGCCGCGCCGAGCCGAAGGACGACTTGATCAGCGCGCTCGCCGCGGCCGAGGTCGACGGGGAGAAGCTCGCCGACGAAGAGATCTTCTCGTTCCTCCGGCTGTTGCTCCCCGCCGGCGTCGAGACGACCTACCGGTCGCTGGGCAGCCTGCTCTTCGGCCTGTTGTCGGATCCGCCGCAATTGGACGCGATCCGCGCCGACCGGTCGCTGCTGCCCCAAGCCATCGAAGAAGGTGTGCGGTGGGAACCGCCCCTGCTGACCATCACCCGGGTTGCGACGCGCGACACCGAACTCGGTGGGGTGGCGATCCCGGCCGGGGCGACGGTGATGCCGATGCTGGGTTCGGCGAACCGGCAGGAAGATCGCTACCCCGATCCGGACACGTTCGACATTCACCGGCAGGCTCGGGCACACCTCGGCTGGGGTCACGGTGTGCACGTCTGCCTCGGTATGCACCTGGCGCGGCTCGAGATGCGCACCGCGGTCAACCTTCTGCTCGACCGGCTGCCGAACCTTCGGCTGGATCCCGACGGGGACGACCCGCACATCCGCGGGCAGGTCTTCCGGTCGCCGACGTCACTGCCGGTGCTGTTCGATCCCCAATAGGCGACCCCGCAATGCTGGCACCTTGCCAATCGGCTAGTTTCCGGTAAGGCTCTCCGTAGCCCCTCAACGACTCAGAAGAGAGTGACAAACATGACTGAGGCTGTAAAGGTCCGCTTCGAGCCCAAGATGATGATCGACGGCAAGCTCGTCGAGGGCCGGGCCGGCACCTTCACCAATATCAACCCGGCGACCGAGGAGCCGCTCGGCGAGGTCGCCGACGCGTCGAAGGAAGACATGCAGCGGGCCATCGACGCCGCCCGGCGGGCCTTCGACGAGACCGACTGGTCGACCAATCGCGAGCTGCGCAAGCGCTGCCTGTTGCAGCTCCACGAGGCGATCGAATCGGAGAAGGAGGAACTGCGCGAGGAGCTCATCCTCGAGGTCGGCTCTCCCCGGGCGATTACTTTCGGCCCCCAGCTGGACGCCCCACTGGCCGAGGGACTCCGCTATCCCGCCAAGCTGATCGACGAGTACCCGTGGGAAACCGATCTGGGCGATGTGGTCGTCAGCCTCACCGGCACGCTGACCACCCGCAAGGTGTGGCGGGAACCGGTGGGCGTGGTCGGCGCGATCGTGCCGTGGAACTTCCCGTTCGAGGTCACCATCAACAAGCTCGGCCAGGCGCTGGGCACCGGCAACACCGTAGTGCTCAAGCCGGCCCCGGACACCCCGTTCAACGCGACCCGCCTCGGTCGGCTGATCGCCGAGAAGACCGATATCCCGGCCGGAGTCGTCAACGTGGTCACCGCATCGGATCACCTCGTAGGCGAGGAACTCACCCTGTCGCCGAAGGTGGACCTGATCTCGTTCACCGGCTCCACGGCGGTCGGGAAGCGGATCATGGAAAAGGGCGCGGCGACGTTGAAACGGTTGTTCCTCGAGCTGGGCGGCAAGTCGGCCACGATCGTGCTGGAAGACGCCGACTTCGGGACGGCGTGCGCGATCGGCATCTCGCCGTGCATGCACGCCGGACAGGGCTGCGCCATTCCCACCAGGATGCTGCTCCCGCGCTCCCGCTACGACGAGGGTGTCGCGATCCTCAAGAGCATCTACGAAAACGTCATGCCGGGTGATCCGCAGGACCCCGCCACCCTGACCGGCCCGCTGATCTCGGACAAGCAGCGCAAGCGGGTGCTGGGCTACATCAACAAGGGCATCGAAGAGGGCGCCACGGCACTTGTCGGCGGGCCCGAGGCCCCCACCGGCTTCGACAAGGGATTCTTCGTTCGGCCAACGCTTTTCGTCGACGTCGACAACTCCATGACGATCGCCCAAGAGGAGATCTTCGGTCCGGTGCTGGCCGTCATCCCCTTCGACGACGAGGAGGACGCGATCCGGATCGCCAACGACAGCGCGTACGGGCTGGCCGGCAACGTGATGTCGGGTTCCCTCGAGCGCTCGCTGGAGGTGGCCCATCGGCTGCGAGCCGGCGTCATCGGCGTCAACGGTGGTGCTTGCTACGGCGCCGACACACCATTCGGTGGATACAAGGCAAGCGGGGTGGGACGCCAGAACGGTGTGGCCGGATTCGACCAGTACACCGAGATCAAGTCGGTCGGGTATCCCGCCGGGTGACGGCGTAGTCGGCAGCGGGCCGCCGGCTCAGCCGGCGGTGTGGACGATCAGCACGTCGATCGTGGCCTTGGTGGCGATCCCGCCGGGGATGGAGAAAACCCGGCCGATGAGCGCGGATCGCGCGTCCAGTCCCACATTGCCGACCACGAGCAGATCGGCGTCAACCTTCTCGGCGAGGTCCACCAGCGCATGTACCGGCGCGTCCTGAATCGGCCGTTCCTCGATGTCCTTCGCCCCGGCCGCCCGGGCCCGATCGCGGGCCTCGTGCAGGATCGCGTAGATCGGCGCGCTGCCCTGCACCTTGTAGGCCTCGTCCCGGAGGACGTCGGCCGCGCGCGAATCGTTCCGCTGGGGAAGGTACCCGGTCGCAATGATCAGCTTCGCGTTGGACTCGGCGGCAATCGTGCCTGCCCGGTCGACCGCACGCAGCGAGGACTGGGAGCCGTCGGTGCCGACGACCACGGTTTGATAGGCCTTCATTTGACTACCAAGCCGCGCGAGACGGCTTCGCACGGTTGCGGCAAGTCGACCGTGGTGCGCGACGTGTGGCGGGCGAGGCGGCTTTTGCCGGCGTCGTTTCTGGCGGTCGACACGATACGAGCAACCAGCTTGCCGCCGCGGGTGATCTCGATCGGCTGTCCTGCCGCAACCCTGTCGAAATAACGCCCCGCACGCTTTCGCAGTTCGTCCAGCTCGATTGGCTGACCGGTGTCCGCCGGGGCCGGCGTCGTTGCGTCACCGGCCGACACGATCCGCGCCAATAGCTTGCCGCCACGGACGACATAGATCGTCTCCCCGGCCGCAACCCGATCGAAGCACCGCCCGGCACGCCTGCGCAATTCGTCAAGCTCGACCCACCCGCCAACGTCCGATGCCGCTTTGACGGATCGCGCCGGGATCGGGGCCACCCTCCAGTCACCGACCGACAAGATCCGTGCCACCAACTTGCCGCGGCGGACGACGTCGATCGTCTCCCCGGCGGCGACCCGTTCGAGATACGTACACGTGTTGTTCCGGAGTTGGCCTAGGCCAATCACTTCCCGCATTTCGCTCCGATTCCGGGCACTCGAACAATTCGGCCTGCCGCCGGGGTAAGTATATGACTGTACGTGCGGTCAGTGTCAATAGGCCGCCACCGGCCTCGGGCGCACGAATGGCCTGGGGCGGGACGGGCCGGGGTGCTCGCCGACAGTCCCGGATTCGGGCGAAAAGAACTGTAAATCAGCATGATTGAACGCACCACCAGCGGTGCGGCCCGGCAGCGTTCAGCCGGCCGGCGCCAGCATGTCCTTCCATCCGTCGTCTCCGGTCTTACTCGAATTCTCGACCGCGTACCGGACCCCGTCGGGCCCGACCAGCTCTCCGCTCTGCGGGCTGTAAACCGCCCTGGGTGGGCCGCTGGGGGTGTAGACGCAGGGGTTTGGCTGCTGCCCATTGCATTCGACGGTCCCCGACCCGGGCCGCTGCAGGACGTCGCTGACGGGAGGCGGGGTGCCCGCCACCCGGTCGGATGGCGCCGGGTTGAGGCCGTTGTTGATCGATGGTGCGGGGATCACCTGACCCGGTTTCACCGGTTGATCACAGCGCGCCGCCGGCGCGGGGCAGGTGAGGAGCTGATTGGGGTCGCCATACCAGGGGTTGGTACCCAATGGAACGTAGGGTTTGTTGTCGCGGCACTCCCGCGGCGTCGCAGCGCGTTTGCCGGGGACATCGACACAGGGCAGGTTCCGCGCCCCGCGCACGGCGTTGGCCGGGGTGTCCTGCGGGATCTTGCAATATGTTCCGGCCGGCATCGGCGCCAGGCTGGTATCGGCCGGGGACCGCCACTGGGATGCCGGGAGAAACCCGGTCAGACACGGCGGGGGCTGGTTGATCGTCAGGTGGGTGCCCAGGGCAGCGTAGCCCGGGAACGGCGCCGTCACCGCCTGGCCTTCCGCGGCGCCCTGCGGATAGGCCACCAGCAGTTGCTCGACGCCCTTGTGGTAGCGCTTGAGCATCTCCAGCACGATCTCGAGGTTCGCCAGTGTCTGCGGCAGCGACTCGCGGACGTCGCCGAAGACCGCGTTGACCTGATCGGCGGTCGGCGCCGCTTGGGTCAGGATGCTTTGCACGTGCTGGTCGTTTTCCGCGCTCTGCGCGGCCAGGATGTCCAGGTTGTGCGCCCAGCGCTCGATCGCGTCACCCGAGTTGACCTGGCTGTCGATGATCGGCCCGGAGTGTTGGATGATGTCATCGACATCGGCGATGTTGGTCTTGAAGTCGCCGGCGAGCGCCTGCGTGGCATCGACCAGTCGTTGCAGCGCGGGGCCCAACCCGCCGACCGCTTGGGCTGTTTCGTCGAGCAGCGCGGCGATCTTGTCCTTGGGCAGTACGGCCAGGCCGCGGTTGGCGGCGTCCAGCGCCGGCCCGATTTCTGTCGGCACGGTGCCCTTGGTGATGGTCTGTCCCGGTGAGAAGTATTTGCCCGGGTTGCCTACCGACACCAGGTCCAGGTACTGCTCACCGACCGCCGACACCGAATGGACGTTCGCCGACGCGTCGATCGGGATCTGATAGCGGTCGGCGATGCTCATGGTCACCTTTGCTCCGGCCTCTGTCGGCTCGACGGCGGTGACCTTGCCGATGGTTTGTCCGCGATAGGTCACGTTGGCCGTCTTGTACAGACCGCCCGCCGCGGGCAGGTCCGCCTTCAGCGTGTACTGGCCGATTCCTATCGCCTTGGGAATCCGCAGGTAGTACCCGCCCAGCGCAATCGCGGTGATCACACTCAGAATCGTGAACACGATCAGCTGGCTCTTGATGAAGCGGGTCAGCATTGTCTGTCCGCCCTTTCGACAAGCGGCCCGCCCGGGACATCGTTAGGGTTGGGCGTGTAGCGGACGTCGGGGATCATCGTTTCGGGGTCGCGTCCCCACGATTGCTCCAGCGCGCGCAGCGCTCCGGAGAATCCGGTCCCGGTGAGGATCGCGTTGTCGACGGCGCTGAGGGTCAGATCGAGCGTCAGTGACAGGTTGAAGTAGTCGCCGCGGAACGACTTCGGCACGGCGTCGATGTCGAACGGCCGGACGAGCATCAGCTTGAGCGCGCGGATGAGATACGGTGAGGCACGGCCGAACTCCCGCAGCGGGCACTGCAGCGACAGCAGATCCTGGTGGAGGTTGCTCCGCGAGGGGGACAGGTATTGGTCGGCAACTCCGCTGAGCCGTCCGATCGCGTCGACCGCGTCAATCAATAGATTTTGTTTGTCGGCGAAATGTTTGATCAGCGGCGGGAATTCGGTGAGGACCCGATCCAGGACGTCCGAGCGGGTACCCACGTACGCCAATAGCCGATTGGTGGAATCGATGGCCCGGGTGATGTCATCGCGTTGCTCGTTGAGTCGGGCGGTGAAGGTGTCCAGCTTGCCGAGGAAGGCACGGATCTGTCCGGCCCGCCCGTTCACGATGTTGTAGACCTCGTTCTGCAGCACTTCGAGGTTCGGGATGCCGCCTCCACGCAAGATCAGGGCGAGACTGGCCAGCGTCTGCTCGGTCGTGGGATAGGCGGACGAGTTCTTCAGCGGGATGGTGTCGCCGTCCTTCAGCGGCTCCGGGGAAGGGTTGGGTGGCGCGGCCAGCTCCAGATGCTGAGAACCCAGGAGGCTTGTCTGCCCGATCTTGGCGGTGGCGTTTTTGGGTAGCTTGACGTTTTTGGCCACACCGAGCGTCAGCGTGGCCACCCAGTTCTTGAGCTCGATTGCGCGTACCGTGCCGACAAACACGTCGGCCACCCGCACCCGGCTGTTGCTGTTCAGGGCCAGCGTGTCGGGCATCTGTACGTAGACGGTGTAAGCGCCGGGCCCGGTGCCCGGGCCGCCGGGCATCGGCACATTCGCGATTCCGTGCCAGTTCGCGCACGACGTCAGCGCCACGGCGGCCCCTAGTAGAGCCAGCCCCTGGCGGGCCCGGCATCGGACCCGAAAGCCTAACGCGCGCAACGTACTTCGCTTCACGAGCCTGCCCCTGTCGAAGCGGCCGCCTCCGCGGGCGGCGGTGGTCCAGCGGGCGTCGGCGCGACCGGTCCCGGAATGACGCCCGGCCCGGGCGGCGGTGGCGGGATCGGCACCTGCGGGGCTTGCACGCCGACGGGCGGCAGCACCGGGTACTCGTCGTACGCATTCGGCGGTCCCGGCGGGGTCTGCAACCCTGACGACGGGGGTGCGATGTCCGGGCCGCCCATCAATTCGGCCAAAGATTCGGGGGTCAACAGTCCCGCCGTGATCGGCCCCACCTGTGTGCCCTGCATGCCCGGCGCGACGACCCAGCCGGGCTGGGTGTTGCGGTGCGAGGTCGGGGTGTCGGGTACCCAGACGCCGGGCACCGTGGTGTCCTTGTACCCGCTCGGCGGCTGCAGCCGGGGTTCGGAGTAGGCGACTTCCTTGGGCAGCGCCTCGGCGGTGCTGAACAGGTTCAGCCCGAACGGGAGATAGTTGAACTTGATCGCATCGAGAATCGGCCCCAGGTACTGCGCGCACAGTTCGGCGGATTCCTGATAGCCCAGCCGGCTGCCGGCCTGAATCATGCTGCAGACGAACTGCATTGGGTTGGCGAAGTTCGGGATCGCCGGGATGGACATGACCGCGCCGTGCGACGGGTGGTAAATCTGGCTGAGGTTCGTCTCCAGCGTCGGCAGCACGTGCAGTGCGGTTTCCAAACCATTCAGCGGGTCGGGTTGGACCAGTGTGGTGGTCAGGTTGGCGAGGTTGTCGACGTCGTGTGCGAGCACCTCGTGGTTCTTGTCCAGGAATGGGCGCAGTGTGGAGAGCAGGCCGTCGAACTGCTGTATCGCATTGGCGAGGTCGCGGTCGGAGCCGGTTAAGCTGTCGGTGAATTGGGCCAGGTTGTTGTTCAAAGCGACGAACTGCTGGTCGTCTTTGTGCAGGGCGTTGACGAACAGCGCCAGGCTGTGCACCACCGCGAAGAAGTCGCCACGACCCTCGTTCAGCGCCGTCAACGCGCGCGACAGGCTGTTCAGCGTGGTGTTGATCTGCTCGCCCTTGCCGGCCAGCCCGTCGGCGAACGACTCGATGGCCTCACCGAAGGGGCCCTTGGGCTGTTCGGGTGTCGGGCCGAGTTTGGAGATGACGTTGGCGACGCTGTTGCGCAGTTGGTCCCACTCCGTCGGCACCTGCGTGCGTTCGATCGGGATCACCGCGTTATCGGCCAGCACCGGACCACCCTTGTAGGGCGGCTCCAACTGAATGCTGCGCGAGGCCACCAGGGTGGGGTTCACGATCACCGCGGACGCATTGGCGGGCACCTTGTACTTGTTGTCGTAGTGGAACGTCACCTTCATCTTGTCGCCGGCCGGCTCGATCTTGTCGACTGAACCCACGCGAACGCCCATGATCTGGACCTTGTCCCCGGCATAGAGCGCGTTTGCCTCGGGGAAGTAGGCGACCACGGTGTTGTTGGTCAACTTGTCGTAGAGCCGCCAGCCGACGAATCCGGCCACGAGGGCCAGCACTACCAGCGATCCGATGATCAGCGATCTCCGCTGCGGCTTCGGCAACCGCAGGCTGCGGGTATTGAAGACGGTGCTCAATTCTGGCTACCCCCCGTTATGCCGCTGCCTCCCGTCCCGCCCGGTGTGACGAACGGCGCCGGCAGCTGCGGCCCGGGTCCTTCAGGCGCGGGTGTCCCCGGCGGCAGCCCCGGCGCGAACGTCGACGGTGGCGGGGTGGGGCCGGCCGGCTGTAGGTTCTCCGTGCGCGCCCCCGGCGGCGCGTTGGACGGCAGCGGCACCGGTGTGCCCGGGACATCCGGCGGCGGCTCGCCCGGCCGCCCGGCGATCGGGATCCCCGGTGTCGGTGGCAGGCCGGCCGGGTTCGGCGGCGACGTCTGCACGTCGATCGGCGCGGGGAAACTGCCGCCGAACGGGCCGGTGTCGACGCCCGCGCACGGCAGCGGGTTCCAGGGCCGCGGCAACGCGCCGGGCGCCGGGACGTACGAACACGCCGTTCCCGGTGGGACGGCCGGTCCCGGATGATCCGGGGTCCCTTCTAACACCGGAGGCGCCGGCGGCGGGGCGCCGTTGGGGAACCGGGTGCCGTTGGGGTCGGGCCAGCGGAACGCGGGCAGCCCGGCACTGCGCCAAAAGTCCTCCGGGTCGATACCACGCTTCTTGAAGGCGGCATCAACAAACGGCTGCAAGATCCAGTACGGCAGCAGGTTGGACAGGACGATCTTGAAGTACGGTCCTGACGCGACGGATTCTCCCAGCGAGGCGGCGAATTGGCTGACATACGTGAGGGTTTGAGCCAGGTCGTCTTTGCGTGCCACCAGCAAGTCGCTGAGGGCACGCAACTGCTCCAATACGGGATTCAGGCTCGGGTTGTCGTTGATGAACCCCTTCACCTCGGCCGAGAAGGCGGAAATGTTCCCCAGCAGGGCGTCGATGGCCCGTCCACGTTCGTTGAACGCGGCCAGCAGCGTCTTCGCGTTGACCAGCAACCGGTTGACTTGTTCGCTGCGGTCACCGAGCACGCTGGCGACCTGGTTGGCCTGCGCGAGCAGGTGTTTGATCTGTTCGTCGCGTTTACCGATGGTGTCGGAGAAGTTGGCCAAACCGTCGAGTGCGGCACTCAGGTGCGGATAGGTCTGATCGACGGTCTGCGACAACACATTCAGCGACCGTTTGACGGTGTCGATGTCCCAGCCCGCGGCGGCCTTGGTGACGTCGAAGAACGCGTCGTAGAGCTGATAAGGGGTAGTGCTTTGGCCCAGCGGCAACACGCCCCCGGGCCGCAACGCCTTGGTTCCCCGAGGCTCGATCTCGAGCACCTTCTTACCGAGGATGGTGTCGGTCTTGACCGCCAGCCGGCTTTCGGTGCCGATGGTGTTGCCGCCGATGGAGAACTCGATCACGACGTGGTCGCCCTCGATGTCGAGCGCCTGCACCCTGCCGACATCCACGCCGCTGATTCGCACCTTGTCGTTCTTGTTCAGTTGACCGGTGTTGGCGAACTGCCCGTAGTAGCTCGGACTGGCAAAGAGCATCGGGACACTGGTGAAGCTTTGGCCCACGGCGACGACGAGCACCAGCACGGTGATGCCCATGAGCCCGGCACGCCGGCGGTTGAATTCCGTCAGTGTTCTCATTGCGGTGTGCACCTGCCCGTGGGCTGCTGCCAGATCCGCACCGTGCGGACCGGGCCGCCTGGCTGCAGTCCGTTCCACTTGATCGTGAGGTCGCACACGTAGAAGTTGACCCAGTCTCCGTAGAGGCCGATGCTGCGTCCGATCAGGTTGAGTGCGGTCGGCGTCTTGTGGATCAGATCGCTGAGCTGATCGCTTTGGTCGATGAGCGGCTGCTGAAAAGCCTGCAGGTAGTTGATCTCCTTGTGCAGCAGAGCGCGGTTGTCGGCCAGCAGGTCGGCCACCGTTCCGGCGGCGTTGCTGATATGCGCGGTGCCGGCGGCCAGCGAATCGGCGTGGTTGCTCAGCCCGGTGATCAGTTTCTCGAAGTTGTCTACCGTCTGGTCGAACTCCTTGCGATGCCGAACCGTGGTGTCCAGCACGATGTTCAGGTTCTTGACCACCTCGCCGATCGCCTGGTCGCGCTCGGCGATATGGGCGGTCACTTGCGCGGTCTGGTCGAGGATGTCGTTGATGGTGCCGCCCTGACCCTGGAACACGGTGATGATGGACGACGCGATGGTGTTGACCTTTTCCGGTTCGAGCGCCCGGAACAGCGGCTTGAAACCACCGATCAGGGCGTCGAGATCCAGGGCCGGTGAAGTCCGGGACAGCGGGATGAATCCGCCGGGTGGCAGGACCCGGTCGGCGCCCTCACCCTGGCCGCGCTTGAGCTCCACGTAGCGATTGCCGATCAGGTCGAGATAGCGGATCTGCGCGGTCGTCGACTGGTAGAGCGGTATCGAGCGGTCGACGTCGAAGTCCACCCGTACTCGCGTGCCGCCGTCGATCAGCTGGACCTTTTTGACCTTGCCGATCTCCACGCCGGAGGCGCGAACGAACTGGCCGTCGCGCAAGCCGGTGGCATTGCTGAACTCCGCGGAATAGGTGTTGTTGGTGTTGAAGCGCATCTGACCGAACACCACCACGATCGCCACGGTGATCAGCAGCAGCACCAACGAGATGCTGCCGAGCTTGATGGCGGTGCCGGTGAGTTTCATGGGTTGATCGTGTTGTCCCCGACCTGGCGGCCCCACACATACTCGATTGCGTACGGTGAGCCGGTGTCTACGTGGTTGTACGGCGCGAGACTGGCGCCGGTGTCTACCACCAGAGCCGGGGCCGGCCACAAATCACGGGTGATGGGCTGCCAGCAACCAGGCGCACCCCCCGGCCCGCCGCGGGCGTTGACCCGCGGCAGATTGTCCGGGTACACATAGGGATTCGGCGCCCCGCCTATCAGTCCGGCCAGGCCCAGCAGTCCCATTGTGCCCACCGTGCCGGCCAACCCTGGGAGGGTCAGGATGCCGCCCAACCCTGACGTCAGCTCGGTCATGGTTTTCAGCGAGTAGCCGTTGCCGCCGCCCGTCGTCCCATAGCCCGCGGGTTCGGCGTCGTAGTAGTTGTGGATGGTGCAGAAGATCTCGGGACTGTAGGTGTCGAACAGCCCGGCGGTGGGCACCAGATCGGCGATGCCCCGCTGTAGGTAGGGCCCGCCGCGGGCGAAGATGTCTTCGCCGGTGTTGCCCAGGCCGGCCGCGGCCAGCAACGCGGCATCCAGGTCTGCTTCCTGTCGGTGCAGCGTGCGTGCCGTGATTACCGCGTGGTCTAGCGAGTCGAACAGATCCGGGGCGGCATCCGTGTAGATGTCGCCCAGGGCCGCCAGCTGCGCGATGTCATGTCGGATCTGCGGCATTTGCGGATTGACGTCGTCGAGGATGGCGTTGGCGTTGACGATCGACTGCCCGAACTTGTCGCCCAACCCGGTCAATGCCTCCGCGGCCGCGCTCAGCGTCAGGTTCAACTTGACCGGATCCACCTTCTCGGCGATCGAGGTAATCGTCTCGAACAACGTATTGAACTCCGTCGTCACCGATCTCGCGTCAATGATGTGCTGCGGGGTGATGCGCTGCGGCGTGGGGTGTTTCGGCGAGGTAAGCGACACATACTTGTTGCCGAAGACCGTGGTCCCCGTGATGTCGGCGTCCACGTTGGCCGGAATCAGCGTGATGTACTTCGGATTCACGTTCAAAATGAACTTGGCCGCCGGCCTGCCGTCACGCTCGATCTCCGAAATGCTGTCCACCCGGCCGATCTCCACCCCGTTGTAGGTGACCTTCGACCCCGGATCCAGCACCAAACCGGCCCGGGCAGCCAGCATCGTCAAGGGCGTCTTCGGCGTGAACCGGCCCCGAAACTGCAACCACACAAGCGCCAACACCAGCGCAGCGACCAACAAGAACACCAGGGCCGCGGTCTTGTACGGCGGGATACGTGGCGGGTTCTCCTTCACTGGGGTCGTCATGACGGCTACACCGTGAGGGCGAAGTTCGGGTTTTTGCCGTAGACCGCCATCGCGGTCAGTACGACCACGACGACGACCGTGACCAGCGACAGCCGCATCGACCGGCCGACTGCTTCACCGACGCCGACCGGACCGCCGCTGGCGTTGTAGCCGTAGAAGCAATGGGTGGTCATCACGACCACCGCAATGGTGATCACCTCCAGGAAGGACCAGCCCGCGTCGTTGAGGCGCAGGAATGTGTGGAAGTAGTGGTCGTACGTGCCGGTGGACTGCCCGTAGAGGAACACCGTGGTGACCTGCTGGGACACGAAGGCCATGGTGATTCCCAGCGCGTAGAGCGGGGTGATGACGACCAAACTCGCCACCACCCGGGTGGACGCGAGGAAGGCGATCGACCTGATACTCATCACCTCCAGCGCGTCGATCTCCTCGCTGATGCGCATGGCGCCCAGTTCGGCGGTGGCGCCGGCGCCGACGGTGGCGGCCAGCGCGTGACCGGCGGCCACCGGCGCCACGAACCGCACGTTGACCATTGCGGCCACGAATCCGGTGAATGCCTCGACGCCGATGTTGCCCAGCGAGGCGTAGCCCTGGATGGCGACCAGTGAGCCGGTGGCCATGGTGATGAAGCTGACGATGGCGACGGTGCCACCGACCACGGCCATCGCTCCGGTACCCATCCCGAACTGGGCAACTATGCGCAGCATCTCGGTGCGGTAGCGCCGCAGGGCGAAGGGGATCAGCCCGACTGTGGTCAGTGCGAACCAGACCATCTGCCCGAGTTCGACCAGTAGCCGGGCGGGGGCGTCCCCGTATCCGCGGAGGGTGGCGGCCGCCCGCGGGAAGCGTACGCGCAGTCCGGCGGTCGCTGTAGCCCCTGTCATGTCAGCGCCCCGTTCCGAACCGGACACCGATGGTGGTCAGCACCACGTTGACCGCGAACAGCGCGATGAAACACAGCACCACCGTCTCGTTGACGGCAGTGCCCAGACCTTTGGACCCGCCGCGGACGATCAGTCCGCGGTAGCAGCCGACCAGGCCGGCGATCAGTCCGAACGTCGCGGCCTTGATCATCGCGATTATCACTTCGGGCAGGCCGGTGATCGCCGTCAGCGTGGAGAGGTACGCACCGCTCGAGACGTTCTGTAGGTACACGCTGAAGAGGTAGCCGCCCACCAGGCCGACGGCGACCACGAGGCCGTTGAGCAGCACCGCGACCACCGTCGAGGCGACGACGCGGGGCACCACCATCCGATGGATCGGGTCGATGCCGAGCACCTCGAGCGCGTCGATCTCCTCGCGGATGGTGCGGGCGCCGAGGTCGGCGCAGATGGCGGTGGACCCGGCGCCGGCGACCACCAGCACCGTCACGATCGGGCCGAGCTGGGTGACCGCGCCGAGCGCGGCACCGGCTCCGGACACGTCGGCGGCGCCGATCTCGGTCAGCAGGATGTTGATGACGTAGATGAGCAGCACGGTTTCCGGGATGGACACCGCGATAGTGGGCAGCAGCGATACCCGCATGATGAACCAGCCGTTCAAGATGAACTCTCGCCATTCGAACGGCTTCATCAGGGCCTTGCCGGTCAGCACGCACATCCGGAAGAAGCCGCCGACCACTTCCGTCCCTGCCAAGAGGTGGTTCCCCATTTTGCCGGCGACCACGTGAGAGGCAGTCGAGGTGGTCATCGGTGCACCCCCCGCCGTGGCGTGCGCTCGCAAGCCGGATCATGGTGCGGCGAAAAGCGGTTCGTGGAAAAGCTTTTCGCGCTTGACACGACGGGTGGCGAGCTCCGCCTGCTGCGCCCCGACGGCCGGCGCGACGGTTCGTGGTGTGACCCGCGGCGTGGCATGTCGCATTGATTCCGACGCCGGTCGACCACTGGACCCTCCCAACCGGCAACCTCGGCCCGTGCAGTGCGGCTCCATATCGACCGCATTTTCACCACGAGCAACTATGGCATTAGACCGTACGGTCAGTCAACAATGTCCCGGAACGGCCGGCGCGCGTTTCGTCGGCCTTCCCCGGGCGCATTCGTCGACCACTCGCACGGTTTTGGTCGGCTCGCCGGATCGCGCCCGACGGCGCTCCGGTTCCGCACCGCAATAATCGGTGGCAGCTAACTAGATGCCCGCGCAAAGCATTCCGGCGTTACGCGGTCAAGCTGTCGTACCCGTGACCGCGGCAAGGGAGTCGCGCACCACCGCGACGACTTCCGTGGCAGGGTCGGTCCACTTGCTGAGCCCCAAGCGGTCGAGCAGCAGCCCGCCCAGGAACACGTCGACGAAGGCGGCCCCGACCTGTTCGGGCGTCCGCGAATCGGCGGGGTCGAACCACACCCACATCCACTCCAGCGATCCCCACAATTGCAGCGCCGCCAGTTCGACATCCACGCTGCGGAACGCGCCGCTCGCTACGCCGGTGCGAATCTCGTCAATCGTCAAGGCTTGCAACTGATGACGCAGCTTTCGCACCTGCTGCATCGTCGGGTGGTCGAACAACTGAACCACCTCGCGCTGGCTCGCCACCGTGGCGTCGCGGGCGAGCACCTGTAGCAGGGCGGAGGTGTAAATGATCGCGGCGATGCGTTCGTGCGGCGCGGCCAGTCGATCCCACACCAGTCGCAGCACGTCGAGCTGGCGGGCCAGATGGGTTTCTTCGAGCTCCCGCAGCATCTGCGCCTTGGTCCCGAAATGATGAACGATGGTGCCCTTGGACATGCCAAGCTCGTCGGCGATGTCGCCGATATTCGTTCTGTCATAGCCACGTTCGGCGACATAGCGGACGAACGCGTCGAGAATCTCGCTACGCCTGCCGGGTGATCTGGGCATCTTCAACCCCTCGACCTGGACTAACCGTACGAACGGTCTATCATAACCGCCGCGGCGTGAATGTCGCCCACCTAGCCAATGGCGTGGCTCAGCAGGGCTTGGGGCCTCTGTATTTGTTCGGTGCAGTCACGACATACATGTTCGACCCCGGCGCCGACTTAATCTCGCCGGCGGTGTACATGGTCAGGAGTTCTCTGCCATCACTGTCGGCAACGCACACATACGTATCGGTCTCAGCATCATAATCGAAGCTGTCCCAAGCCAATACGAACGCTAAGCAGTTGCCGTCGCGGTCTGCGACGACGAGCTTGTGCACACCGGACTTCTTCAATAGTTCGGCGTCCTGCGCGCGTTGCTGAGGAACCTGGTTGTTGTGGACCGTTACGCTCTTTAACATCTGTGCACTTCCTTAGCGAGATTGCGTCCTCTGGTCCGGGCGCTCAAATGATCCGAACCTGCCAGCGAGTGTCTCTCGGCCGATGGCCCCCGGCCAGGGCATTACGGCCTTTCCTCGAGGGGCCGTAAGTCGTTTAGCGGGACGGCCCGGGGCAAATCGGCCGCCGGACCACCCCGCGGTCCGCCCTCCCAACGCGTTGGTTGACAATCGACCCAAGGTCCCAGCGTCAAAGGAGACAACACCATGGCTGAAGCCGTCATCGTCGAGGCAGTTCGTTCCCCGATCGGCAAGCGTAACGGCGGGCTGTCCGGGGTGCACCCGGCCGACCTGTCCGCGCAGGTCCTCAACGGGCTGGTCGACAAGACCGGCATCGACCCGGGCATCGTCGATGACGTCATCTGGGGCTGCGTCATGCAGGCCGGCGAACAGGCCCTCGACATCGGCCGCACCGCGCTGCTGGCCGCCGGCTGGCCGGAGACCGTTCCGGGCGTGACCGTCGACCGCCAGTGCGGCTCGAGCCAGCAATCCATCCACTTCGCCGCCGCGGGCGTGGTCGCCGGACACTACGACGTCGTCGTCGCCGGCGGTGTGGAGTCGATGTCACGCACCCCGATGGGTTCGTCGCTGGCCAACGGCGGGCGGCCCTACCCGGCGGCATTCATGGAGCGCTACCAGGGCAAGGTCCCCAACCAGGGCATCGGCGCGGAGATGATCGCCGAGCAGTGGGGCCTGAGCCGCACCATGCTCGACGAATTCTCCCTGGCTTCGCACGAGAAGGCCGCGGCGGCACAGGATTCCGGTGCGTATGACGATCAGATCGTGGGTATCAAGGACCAAGACGGCAATGTGGTGCTGAAGGACGAGGGCATCCGCCGCGGCACGCCGATGGAAAAGATGGCGTCGCTCAAGCCGGCGTTCAAGGAGGATGGTGTCATCCATGCCGGCAACTCCTCGCAGATCTCCGACGGTTCGGCGGCCCTCCTGTTCATGTCCGCCGAAAAAGCAAAGTCGCTGGGACTCAAGCCGATCGCCAGGGTGCACACCGCGACACTGGCCGGAGCCAACCCGATGATAATGCTCACCGCGCCCATCCCGGCGACCCAGAAGGCGCTGAAGCGCTCCGGGCTCTCCATCGGCGACATCGGGGCCTACGAGGTCAACGAGGCCTTCGCTCCGGTGCCGCTGGCGTGGCTGAAGGACATCGGCGCCGACGAGAAGAAGCTCAACCCCAACGGCGGGGCCATCGCGCTGGGCCACCCGCTCGGCGGGTCGGGGGCACGGTTGATGACCACGCTGCTCTACCACATGCGCGACAAGGGGATTCGCTACGGCCTGCAGACGATGTGCGAGGGCGGCGGCCAGGCCAACGCCACCATCGTGGAATTGCTGTGACGGAGGCTGACGGCGGCCGGCCGGCAGCGCTGGTCGACCGCCGCGGCAACGTCATGGTCATCACCATCAACCGGCCCGAAGCCCGCAACGCGATCAACGGTGCCGTCAGCATCGGCGTCGGGGACGCGCTCGAGCAAGCGCAACACGACCCCGACGTGCGGGCCGTGGTGATCACCGGCGCGGGCGACAAGTCGTTCTGCGCCGGGGCCGATCTCAAGGCGATCGCCCGCCGGGAGAACATCTATCACCCCGACCGCGCCGAGTGGGGCTTCGCCGGTTACGTGCACCACTTCGTCGACAAGCCCACCATCGCCGCGGTCAACGGCGCCGCGCTGGGCGGCGGCACCGAGATCGCGATGGCCAGCGATCTGGTGGTGGCCGCCGAAAGCGCCAGGTTCGGGCTGCCGGAGGTCAAGCGGGGCCTCATCGCGGCCGCCGGGGGTGTTTTCCGGATCATGCAGCATCTGCCCCGCAAGATGGCGATGGAACTGTTGTTGACCGGAGAGCCGCTCACCGCCGCCGACGCCCTGAAATGGGGCCTGGTCAACCACGTCGTCCAGGACGGCGCGGTGCTGGACGCCGCCCTTGAGCTGGCCGCGCGGGTCACTGTCAACGCGCCGCTGTCGGTGCAGGCCAGCAAGCGCATCGCCTACGGGGTCGACGACGGCATCATCACCGAGGAAGAACCGGGCTGGGAGCGCACCATGCGCGAAATGCGTTCCCTGATCAGATCCGAGGATGCCAAGGAGGGACCGCTGGCCTTCGCCGAAAAGCGCGAGCCGGTCTGGAAGGCGCGCTAACTCCCCAGGACGTTGACGCCGCGCTCGAACACCGCGGGCAGCAGCGCGCACGCCGGCACGATGGCGCGGCGCACCGCGCGCGGCGTGCTGGCCAGCACCAGCCCGCGGGTGAGCAGCCGGTAATCCCGCGTGACCCGGTGCCACGCCGCCTCATACGACGACGGTGCGTCGTTGACGATGGCATCGACGGCCGCGGCCGCTTGTTTGACCGCCAGACTGATGCCCTCACCGGTCAGCGCGTCCTCGTAGCCGGCGGCGTCGCCCACCAGCAGCACCCGCCCGGCCACCCGGCGGGAAACCACCTGCCGCAACGGGCCGCAGCCCCGCGGCTGCCCCGGCCGGCGCCCGTCAGATGATCGGCCAGCCGCGGAAACCAGGCCAGATCGGGTCGCCCGCGCGACAGGATCGCCACGCCGACCAGATCCGGTTCCACCGGCGTCACGTACGCCTCACCCCAGCGTGACCAGTGCACCTCAACGAATTCCGACCACGCAGGCACCCGATAGTGCCAGCGGACGCCGTAGCGCCGCGGCGTTCCCGCCGTCGCGGTGATCCCCACGGACCGCCGCACCGCCGAATGCAGACCGTCGGCCGCCACCAACCATCGCGCGCGCACACCGCCGGCCGTCACCGAATGCGCGTCTTGTTCGACCTTGGTCACGCGCGTCCGGACCCATTCGGTGTCTTGCTCTTTGGCCCGTGCCGCCAGCGCCGCATGCAACGTGGTGCGTCGCACGCCGCGGCCGGGACCGCCACGAAACCGCGCCTGCGCCCGGCGATGATCACTCACGTAGGCGATCCCGTGAAAGGGCATGCCGGCCGGGTCCACGCCGAGCGACATCAGTTCGGCCAGTCCACCGGGCATCAGACCCTCGCCGCACGCCTTGTCGATGGGGCTGGGCCGCGGCTCGGCCACGATCACCGAAAGTCCTTGGCGGCGAGCGTGTAACGCCGTGGCCAGGCCGCCCGGGCCGCCACCGACGATCAGCAGATCGGTGTCGTAGTCGCTCACGTGTAGCCCAAAGCCGAGTTCTCCACCTGCAGACGCACCCGCAGCAACATCGCGTTGGCGAGCGTGAAAATCGCCGCGGTCAGCCATGCCGTGTGCAGCAACGGGAGCGCGAACCCTTCAGCCACCACTGCAACATAGTTCGGGTGGTGCAGCCACCGGTAGGGACCCTTGCGCACCAACGGCTCCTGCGGCAGCACGATCACCCGGGTGTTCCACCGTCGACCCAGCGTCGCGATGCACCACCAGCGCAGTCCCTGGCTCAGTGCGACCACCGCCAGCATCGGCCAGCCCAGCCATCCGATGAACGGCCGATGCAGCGCCCACGGTTCGACCAGGCAGCCGACCAGCAGCGCGGTGTGAATGACGACCATCACCGCATAGTGGGATCGGCCAAACTCCTTGGCGCCCTGGGCAAACGACCATTGGGCGTTTCGGTTGGACAGCACCAACTCAACGAGGCGTTCGATTCCAACCGCCAGGACCAGCAGGTAATACATCTCTCCACTATCTCTTGACTGGGCGCGCTACGTTGACGGCGCGGCCGCCGCATCGGTTCAACCGGGCTCCGGCTCGGGCGCGAATGTAACGTCACTCCGGCGCGCACCTCTTCGCCGGTAGGGTCGGACTCATGCGGATACTGGTCACCGGCGCCACCGGCTACGTGGGATCGCGGCTGATCACGGCGCTGCTGGCGAACCGGCACCACGTGGTGGCGGCCACCCGAAACCCGGAGCGCCTCAAGCGGTTAGGTTGGTTCGACGACGTCACACCGGTCACCCTCGACGTGTCCGACCCCGCGTCGGCGCGGGCGGCCTTCGCCGGCGCCGGGCCGGTCGACGTGGTGTATTACCTGGTACACGCGATCGGGCAGCCCGGCTTCCGCGACGCCGACCGGGCCGCCGCCGCGAACCTGGTGGTCGCGGCGACGGAGGCCGGTGTGCGACGCATCGTCTACCTGGGCGGCTTCGTGCCCGCTGACCGGGTCCTGTCCGAGCATCTGGCCAGCCGGGCCGAGGTGGGCGAGGCCCTGACCGTACCGAACGGCCCGGAAGTGGTGTGGCTGGGCGCGGCGATGATCATCGGTGCCGGCTCGACGTCCTTCGAGATGATGCGGTACGTCGGGGACCGGTTCCCGCTCATGCCGATACCGAGCTGGATGGACAACCCGATCGACCCGATCTCCATCCGCGACGTGTTGCACTACCTCGTCGCCGCCGCCGACCCCGGCTTGGTGCCCGCCGGCGCCTACGACATCTCCGGCCCCAGAACCACCTCCTACAGCGAGCTGCTCCGGACGTATGCGCGCGTCTCCGGCAGGTGGCATGCCGGTTTGCCGGTCGGCCGGGTCGGCACCGGGCTGGCTTCGCTGCTCACGGGTGTGGCACTGCCGGTGCCCCAGGGGCTGGCCGGAGACCTGGTCGAGTCGCTGGACCATCCGATGGTGGCATCCGCCAGCGACCTGCGCGACCGGGTGCCCGACCCGCCCGGGGGGCTGCTCGGCATCGACGAAGCGATCGCCCGGGCGCTGGCCGACGGGTCGAACCGTCAGCCCCGGCCCGTCAACGCCCTGGTCGATCCCCATCACCTCGCCAACAGCGATCCCGACTGGGCCGGTGGTGATGCGCTGCGCATCCGCCGACTGGCACGGGCGGTAACCCCGTCCGTCGTGCGGCCGACCCTGAGGCTGGTGAACGTCGTCCCCGGCCCGCTTGCCGGAGCGCTTCGAACCGGCATCGACATCCTCGTCGCCTTGACCCCGAAAGTGCGTCCTGCATGAGCCAGTCGACCAGTCCGTACCACACCAGCGTCTCCGCCGAGTTACGCCGTGCGATGACCAATGTTGCCGTGCCCCATAATGAACCGCCGGGTGTCGTGCGACGCCGACGCATCATCGTCGCAATCACGCTGGTAATCGGCGCCGCGGTGCTTGCCTTCTCGTTGCGGCGGCATCCGGGGGAGTCCAGCTTCTATTGGCTGATGCTGGCGCTGGCGGTGGTGTGGTTCGCCGGGGCTTTCATCTCCGGGCCGCTGCATCTGGGGGGCATCTGCTGGCGCGGGCGCAACCAGCGCCCGGTCATCTCCGGCACGACGATCGGTCTGCTGGTTGGCGGCGCCTTCGTGCTGGGCGGACTGATCGCCAGGGAGATTCCGCCCGTTGCGGCCTGGATCACCCGGGTGCTGCAATTCGCCCATCAGGGATCGTTCTTGCTGGTCGTGGTGATCACCGTGGTCAACGGCATGGCCGAGGAAGTGTTCTTCCGCGGTGCGCTCTACACCGCGTTGGGCCGGTATCAGCCAGTGGTCATATCGACCATTTTGTACGCGTGCGCGGCCATGGCCAGCGGAAACCCCATGCTCGGGTTCGCCGCGATCGTCCTGGGGACGGTGTGTGCGTTGGAGCGCCGCGCCAGCGGCGGGGTGCTCGCACCCGTGCTGACCCACTTCGTGTGGGGTCTGATCATGGTGCTCGTATTGCCACCCATGTTCGGCGTGTGACGTGAGCTAACCGGCGGATCCGACGATGTCGCGTGCCAGCGCGCTCAGCGCCGCAGTACGCAGGGGCCACACCACAAACCAATACAACCGGCCCAGGATGCCGCTCGGCCAGAAGATGGTCCGTTGCGTGTACCTGGTGCCACCGCCCTCTTGCGGCGTAACCGTGATCTCGAGCCACACCTGACCCGGCGCGCGCGCCTGGGCACGCAGCCGCAGCCTGGAGCCGGGCTCGCGCTCGGCCACGCTCCACCGCGTGGCCGAGCGGCGTAGCCCCCACCGGCAGCCGGGGGCGGCATTTTCGGCCGCCTTCCAGACGTCGGCGGGTTCCGCGCTGGTCGAAGCGGTCCGCACGTCGGTGTAGACGATCTCGCCGGCCCAGTCCGGGTCGCTGGGCAGCGCCTCGGCCGGCTCCGATCGCAACGAGGCCCACGAGGCGTCGGGCAGACCCCGCTGCGCGCGGCCGAGCGCCATCGCGACGGCGCGGCGGTAGCCGATAAGGCCGCCCGGTGGCCGCTCGATGATGGTGTCGATGTCGGCGTTGTGCATCACCGCGTCACATTCCAGCGATTCGATCAGTGGCCTTGCCAGACCCGGGGGGATGGGGGTGACGGTCCCCACCCACAGGCTGGCGATCGTCGGCGTCAAAAACGGCAGCACGATCAAGTAGCGCCGGTGCAACCCCGCCACCTCGGCGTAGCCGCGCATCATGTCGCCGTACTCCAACACGTCGGGTCCGCCGATATCCCAGGTGCGCGATGACGGCACGCGGGCCGTCGCCGCGGCGACCAGGTAGTGCAACACGTCGCGCACCGCGATCGGCTGAATTCTGTTGTGCACCCACTTCGGGGTGGTCATCACCGGCAACCGGTCGGTCAGGTGCCGGATCATTTCGAACGACGCCGATCCCGACCCGATGACCACACCGGCCTGCAGCACGACGGCCTCGATCCCGGAGTCGATGAGGGCCTCGCCCACGGCCACGCGCGACTCGAGATGCGGCGAGAGCCTGGTGCCCTCCGGATGCAGCCCGCTGAGATACACCACCCGCCGCACCCCGGTGCGGCGAGCGGCCGTCACGACGTTGCGCACGGCGCGGCTTTCCTCGGCGACGAAATCCTTTGACGTGCCCATCGAATGGACCAGGTAGTAGACGACGTCCATGCCCTCGAAGGCCGTGATCAGCGAATCGAGATCGGCTAGGTCACCGCGCGCCACCTCGGCCTGTTCCGGGGCCTGTTCCGGGGCCTGTTCTCGCCATGGCACGTCGGACAACTTGGCCGGGTTGCGGGCCAATGCGCGGACTCGATGGCCCTCGTCCAGCAGTCGCGGCACCAGCCGGGCGCCGATATAGCCGGTCGCTCCGGTCACCAGGCAGCTGACCCGTTCAACCATCGGTTCTCCGTTCCTCGCTTGTCAGTATCCGCGACTGACGCAGAGGATTGCCGGCTCCATTCGTCAATAAGCGCCCTTGCGAGCGAACGCCCACTCCAACCCGATCGCCGGCGGGTTCGGCGGCTCACGTCGCGATCGGGCAACCCCACTCAGCGGTCGGTGAAATTCGGGGTGCGGCGTTGCTGGAATGCCGTGGCGCCCTCTTTGAAATCGTGTGACCCCAGCAGGCGCGACTGTCCTTCGAATTCAAGCTGTAAGGCCGCGTCCAACTCGGTGAGCGTGGCCGCATTGATCGAGCGCTTGGTCTTGCCAAACGCCACTGCTGGGCCCGCCGCCAGCCTATCGATCACCTTGCCCACTTCGGCCTCGAAATTCTCGGCCGGATACACCGCGGTGACCAGGCCCCAGGACAGCGCCTGGGTGGCTGGCAACCGTTCGGGCAGCAGTGCCATCTGCATCGCCCGGATCCGGCCGATCGCAGCTGCGACCAACGCCGACGCACCACCGTCGGGCATCAAGCCGATCTTCGTGAAGGCGAGCATGAAAAATGCTTCCTCGGAGGCCAATACGACATCACAGGCCAGGGCGATGGAGACGCCGACGCCGGCCGCCGGCCCCTGAACGACGGCGACGACCGGATGCGGCAGCGCAGCGATGGCCCGTACCAGCCGGTTGATCTCCAGGATGATGTCGTCCGGCGGGACGCCGCCGGCGGACATGTCGTCGGCGCTGATGCCCGCTCCGGAGCAAAAGCCGCGACCAGCACCGCCGAACCGGACTAGATTGACGCCGGGGTCCGTGGCAGCGCGTTCCATTGCATCGGCCATCCCGGTGATCACCGGGATGGTTAGCGAGTTGAGGCTTTCGGGGCGGTTGATGGTCACCGACAGCACACCGGCGGTCAGCGTGACGTCGAGACCTGCGACCGGTGCAAGCGTGGCGATTCCAGAATCCGGCATGGGCCAACCCTAGGCGACCGGGGTGCGCGCCCGTTGCGGGCGGCTGCGAAGATGCGAACGGCCGGTCGTTTTCTCCCGGCCGAGCGTCAAAGCGGACGAAAGGTCGGTGGATCATGGCTGGACCGTTGAATGGACTGCGGGTGGTGGAGCTGGCGGGCATCGGGCCCGGCCCGCACGCCGCGATGATCCTCGGGGATCTGGGAGCCGACGTGGTGCGCATCGACCGGCCCCCCAAAGGCGGCGCGGGCGGTCCAGGAGGGGTAGCCAAGGACGCCATGCTGCGCAACCGGCGCATCGTGACGGCCGATCTCAAATCCGACGAGGGACGCAAGCTGGTGCTCGAGCTCGTCGCCCGGGCCGACGTGCTGATCGAGGGCTACCGTCCCGGCGTGACCGAGCGGCTCGGCCTCGGCCCCGAAGACTGCGCAAAGGTCAACGACCGGCTGATCTACGCCCGGATGACGGGCTGGGGGCAAACCGGTCCCCGCAGTCAACAAGCGGGCCACGACATCAACTACATCTCGCTGAACGGGATCCTGCACGCCATCGGCCGGATGAACGAGCGGCCGGTGCCACCGCTGAACCTGGTCGGCGACTTCGGCGGCGGCTCGATGTTCCTGCTGGTCGGCATCCTGGCCGCGCTGTGGGAACGGCAGAACTCGGGCAAGGGTCAAGTCATCGACGCCGCCATGGTCGACGGTTCCAGCGTGCTGATCCAGATGATGTGGGCGATGCGGGGCATGGGCATGTGGTCGGACACGCGCGGGACCAACATGCTCGACGGCGGCGCGCCCTACTACGACACCTACGAATGCGCCGACGGGCGCTACGTGGCCGTCGGCGCCATCGAGCCGCAGTTCTATGCGGCCATGCTGGCCGGGCTGGGTCTGGACACCGCCGACCTGCCCCCGCAGAACGATGTCGCCCAGTGGCCCGAACTGCGGGCGGTGCTGACGGAAACCTTCGCGAGCCGCGACCGTGACCATTGGGCGAAGGTGTTCGCCGATTCCGACGCCTGCGTGACGCCGGTGCTGGCGTTCGGCGAGGTGGAGACAGAGCCGCACATCACCGAGCGGCGCACCTTCTACGAAGTAGACGGCGGGCTGCAGCCGTTGCCGGCTCCGCGGTTCTCCCGCACGGCGCCCGACACGCCGCGCCCCGTGGCGACGCCGCTGACCGACGCCGAAGCCCTACTCAGGGACTGGGTATAGTCCCCGGCCAACAAGGTGGCCGGCAGGGCAGCTGACGATTAGGGAAGGACTCGCATGGAGATCAAAGACGCCGTAGCCGTCGTCACCGGAGGTGCGTCGGGCCTCGGCCTGGCCACCACCCAGCGGCTGCTGGACGCCGGGGCGCAGGTGGTGGTGCTGGACCTGCGCGGCGAAGACGTGGTTCGCGAGCTCGGCGAGCGTGCGCGTTTCGCGCCGGCCGACGTCACCGACGAGCCCGCCGTCGGCAGGGCCCTGGACATTGCCGAGGCGATGGGTCCGCTGCGCATCGTGGTCAACTGCGCCGGCACCGGCAACGCCCTGCGGGTGCTGAGCAAGGACGGCGTCTTCCCGCTGGACGCGTTCCGCAAGATCGTGGACATCAACCTGGTCGGCACCTTCAACGTGCTACGGCTGGCCGCCGAGCGGATCGCCAAAACCGAGCCCGTCGGCCCCCCGGACAGCCAGGAGCGCGGCGTCATCGTCAACACCGCGTCGGTGGCGGCCTTCGACGGGCAGATCGGTCAGGCCGCCTACTCGGCGTCCAAGGGCGGCGTGGTGGGCATGACGTTGCCGATCGCACGCGACCTGGCCAGCCACCTCATCCGGGTGGTCACCATCGCCCCCGGCCTGTTCGACACGCCGCTGCTGGCCGGTCTGCCGGAACCGGCCCGGGAGTCATTGGGCAAGCAGGTGCCGCACCCGTCGCGGCTGGGAAAGCCCGACGAGTACGGCGCGCTCGCGGTGCACATCATCGAGAACCCGATGCTCAACGGCGAGGTCATCCGTCTGGACGGCGCCATCCGGATGGCGCCGCGCTGAGCGAACAAGAAAGCCCCCCGCAGTGAGCGGGGGGCTGACATCGCGGAAAGATCAATGCGATCGACGGAACCATCGACTGACGGCGGGTTCGGCCATTAGTAGCCGTGCAAGCACACTCATGGTCTCAACCTGTCCTGGGTCAGCTTGCCGTCTGCAGCCAGTCGTCGAACTGCTCCGAGGTATCGCCTTCCACCAGCACGTCGCCGTGGTAGAGGGCCTCAAAGTCAGCCTTGATGACGTCGGCACTCGAGTCGTCGATCCACATGACACTGAGCGTATGGGCCACCATTAAGGAATCTTTGAGTCACGATTCGGAAAACGTTGGCAATTTACCCTCGGGTAGGTTCCTCGTCGTCGAGCGCGGGATTTGGCCCGTGAGCTGCTTACTTGCCGCACAAAATGCTGGCCGGACTCTTAGCGCCACCCGGGTTTGAAAACGGCGTTGAACCATCGCTCACCCGGCCCCGTCCTATGAGAAAGACGCTGTTTGACACCTGTAAGTTAGCGTTGTTAAGTTACCCGGGACACATCGGCGGCCGGGGCGATCGGCACCGGCGCGGGGAGGGCTCCACATTGCTGCAGGGGATCGCTCGAGTGGCCATTGCCGCGCCGCGACGGATCATCACGGTTGGCATCCTGATCTTCATAGCCGCCGCGGCCTTCGGCATCCCCGTCGCCAAGAGCCTGTCTCCCGGGGGCTTCCAAGATCCCGACTCTGAGTCGGCGCGTGCCATCAGCGTGCTGGCCAGCAAGTTCGGGCGGAGCGGCCAGCAGATGATGATCCTGGTGACATCCCCCGCGGGCGCCAACAGTGCGCGGGCCACCAAGGTGGCGACCGATCTGGTCGGCGATCTGCAGCGGTCGCCGTTGGTTTACAACGTGTCCTCGCCCTGGACCGGGCCGCCGAGCGCGGCGGCCAATCTGCTCAGCACCGACGGCAAGTCGGGGTTGATCGTCGTCAACCTCAAAGGCGGCGAGAACTACGTGCAGAAGAACGCCCAAACCCTGGCCGACGAATTCGTCCACGATCGCGATGGCGTCACCGTCCGCGCCGGCGGCGCGGCGATGGAGTACGCCGAGATCAACAAGCAGAACCAGGACGACCTACTGGTGATGGAAGTGATCGCGATCCCGCTGAGCTTCCTGGTGCTGGTCTGGGTGTTCGGTGGGCTGTTGGCCGCGGCATTGCCGATGGCCCTCGGCGCGCTCGCCGTCGTCGGGTCGATGTCGGTGCTGCGGCTCGTCACGTTCACCACCGAGGTGTCGATCTTCGCGCTCAACCTGAGCACGGCGTTGGGCCTGGCGTTGGCGATCGACTACACGCTGCTGATCGTCAGCCGCTACCGCGACGAGCTGGCCGAGGGCAGTGACCGGGAAGAGGCACTGATCCGGACCATGACCACGTCCGGTCGCACGGTGGTGTTCTCCGCGGTCACCGTCGCACTGTCCATGTCGGCGACGGTGGCCTTCCCGATGTACTTCCTGAAATCGTTCGCCTACGCCGGAGTGGCCACCGTGGCGTTCGTCGCGACCGCGTCCATCGTGCTAACCCCGGCCGCGATCGTGCTGCTGGGTGATCGGCTGGACGCGCTTGATGCGCGCCGGCTGGTGCGTCGGGCGCTGGGCCGCGGGGACCCGATGCATAAACCCGTCGAGCAGCTGTTCTGGTACCGGTCGAGCAAATTCGTGATGCGGCGCTGGCTGCCGGTCGGGCTGGCCGTCACCGCGCTGCTGGTGCTGCTCGGGCTTCCGTTCATGGGGGTGAAGTGGGGTTTCCCCGACGACCGGGTGCTTCCGCGGTCGGCGTCGGCGCATCAGGTCGGTGACCGGTTGCGCACCGATTTCGCCCACGATTCTGCGACCGCGGTGCCCGTGGTGGTGCCCGACGCCCGCGGCCTGAGCGGCGCGGACCTGGACAAGTACGCCGCCGATCTATCGCGGGTTCCGGACGTGTCGGCTGTGGCCGCGCCGGGTGGGACGTTCGTGGCGGGCAACCGGGCGGGCCCGCCGGCCGCGGCGACAGGGTTGGCCGACGGCAGCGCGTTCCTGACCGTGAGCAGCACCGCGCCGCTGTTTTCGGCGGCCTCCGATGCCCAGCTCAGGCGGTTGCACGAGGTAGACGGGCCGGCCGGTCGATCCGTCGAGATGGCCGGTGTCGCGCAGGTCAACCGCGACAGCGTCGACGCGGTGACGAACCGGCTGCCACTGGTGCTGGGCCTGATGGCCGCCATCACGTTCGTGCTGCTGTTCTTGCTCACCGGAAGCGTGGTGCTGCCGCTGAAGGCACTGATGTGCAACGTTCTCTCGCTGACCGCGGCGTTCGGCGCGCTGGTGTGGATTTTCCAGGACGGCCACCTGGGCGCGCTGGGCACGACCCCGAGCGGCACGCTGGTGGCGAACATGCCCGTGCTGCTGTTCTGCATCGCGTTCGGCTTGTCCATGGATTACGAGGTGTTCCTGGTGTCGCGGATCCGGGAGTACTGGCTGGCGTCCGGAGCCGCCCGGCCGGCACGGCCGAGCGCGGCGCAGGCGAACTCGGCCAACGACGAAAGCGTGGCGCTCGGTGTCGCCCGCACGGGCCGGGTGATCACCGCGGCCGCGCTGGTGATGTCGATGTCGTTCGCCGCACTGATCGCCGCGCATGTGTCGTTCATGCGGATGTTCGGGCTCGGTCTCACGCTTGCCGTGTTCGCGGACGCCACCCTGGTGCGGATGATGCTCGTTCCGGCGTTCATGCATGTGATGGGGCGGTGGAATTGGTGGGCGCCCAGGCCGCTGGTGTGGCTGCACGAGCGGTTCGGCATCAGCGAGGGGCCCGCCCAAATCGGACGCGAAGAAGCGGTGAAGACCGATCGGGGCACGTTCGAGGAGTCGGTGACGAAGGTTGGTTAGCGTGTCGATCGGTGGCCTGCGTCGCGCCAGAGCGCCCCGTGGGTCCGGCGACCGGCTCCGAGAGGAGATCCTGGACGCGGCCACCGGGCTGCTGCTGGAAACCGGGCAAGCCAGGTCGGTGTCAATCCGTTCGGTGGCCCGACGTGTCGGCATCACACCGCCGTCCATCTATCTGCATTTCGCGAACAAAGATGCCTTGATGGACGCGGTGTGCGCCCGGTATTTCGCAACGCTCGATGCGCAGCTGCGGCGACTGGCCGACGAACCCACCTCCGCGGTGGAGACGCTGCGCGCCCAGGGGCTGGCCTATGTGCGGTTCGCCACCCAAACCCCGGAGCTGTACCGGATCGCGACGATGAGGGAATGGCGATCCGGAACCCACATCGATGTGGCGCTGGACAGTTCGGCGTTCAAGCACATGCGCGCCACCGTGCAGAAGTTGATGGAGGACGGCACCTACCTGCCCGAGGACCCCACCACCGTCGCGCTGGAATTCTGGAGCGCGGCGCACGGGGTGGCTGCTATGTTGATCGCCAAGCCGCACTTGCATTTTGGCGATGCCGAGGCGTTCGCCGACCGGGTGCTGTGCTCGGTCTTCTGCGGGCATGTGGTCGCCGGGTTCGCCGGCCCGGACACCACACCCCGGCAGTTGATGGGCTGGGTGGCGGCGCAGCGGCGGTCAGAGGTCTCGTCGGAAAGAAGCCTATTCTGGGGCTCAACTGAGTCGAAAGGTTGACGTGTATGGCAGTGGCGGTCGATAACCCGCTCTTCGCAAGGATCTGGCCCGTTGTCGCCGCCCACGAAACCGAGGCCATTCGGGCGCTTCGCCGGGAGAACCTGTCCGGCCTGTCGGGCCGGGTCCTGGAGATCGGCGCGGGCATCGGGACGAACTTTCCCCACTACCCGGGGTCGGTCGAGGAGGTGGTCGCCGTGGAGCCCGAGCCGCGGCTGGCGGCCCATGCTCGCGCCGCGGCGGACGCGGCGTCGGCTCGGGTGGTCGTGACGGGCGATACGGCGGAGAGCTTCAGCGGCACCGAACCGTTCGATGCGGTGGTGTGCTCGCTGGTGTTGTGCTCGGTGGGCGATCCCGACAGCGTGCTGCGGCGCCTGCATTCGTTGCTGCGCCCGGGTGGGGAACTGCGGTTTCTCGAGCATGTGGCCAGCGCCGGTGCGCGAGGCCGGTTCCAGCGGTTCGTCGACGCGACGGTTTGGCCGCGGCTGTTCGGCAACTGTCACACCCACCGCGATACCGAGCGCGCGATCATCGCCGCCGGATTCGAGGTGGACACGTCCCGGCGGGAGTGGACGTTGCCGGCCTGGGCGCCGTTTCCGGTGTCGGAGCTGGCGCTCGGCCGGGCGCGCCGCCCGTAGCCCCTCCGCGGCCGAGACTGTGCTGACGGCGTGGTGCGGCGAGTGAACCGCGATCTGTGCGCGGACTCGGCGCCACTACCGCCGATGCAGGATGCCCGGTGCCGGTTACCTCAGTAGCGCGGGCAGCCGCTGCAGCAGCCCGGGCAACGCCTGGCTGGCGGTTTCGCGGATGCTGATCGTGGCGCTTTTGGACAACGGTGTGACCTCGGGGTTGACCTCGATGACGGCCGTCCCGCGGGCCAGCGCCAGCTCGGCCAGCCCGGCCGCCGGATAGACGATCGCCGAGGTCCCCACCACCACCATGACGTCGGCGGCTTCGGTCGACTCGACGGCGCGCCGCCATGGCTCGTCGGGCAGCTGCTCGCCGAACCACACGATGTCGGGCCTGATCATGCCGCCGCAGTGGCAGATCGGGGGTTCCACCTCCAGCGCCGGTTCGGGCATCTCGGGCAGCGTGCCGGAGTAGGGCATACCGCAACGCTCACAACGGAATTCGAAGAGACTCCCGTGCAAGTGGTGTACCGGTGTACTGCCGGCACGCTCGTGCAGGTCGTCGACGTTCTGGGTGATGACGCTGACCTCGGCGTGGTCCTGCCAGGCGGCGATGGCGTGGTGACCCGCGTTGGGCTGGACCTTGCCGACCAGGTAGTGACGCCACAAATACCAGCCCCAGACACGCTCGGGGTTGTCGCGCCACCCCTCGGTGCTGGACAGCTCGTAGGGATCGAAGCGGGCCCACAGGCCGTTCTTGTCGTCGCGAAATGTCGGCACGCCGCTCTCGGCGGAGATCCCCGCGCCGCTGAGCACCGTTACTCGCATCCCCCCAACATAGCCGGGCGTGCGCGATACTGAGTTGCGTGGAGCTTCGCGATTGGTTACGGGTCGAGGTCAAAGCGGGCAAACCGCTGTTCGACCAGCTCAGGACCCAGGTCATCGACGGAGTCCGCAGCGGCGCCTTGCCGCCCGGCTCGCGGCTCCCGACGGTGCGCGACCTGGCCGGTCAGCTCGGCGTCGCGGCAAACACCGTGGCCCGGGCCTATCGCGAGCTGGAGTCGGCGGCCATCGTCGAAACGCGTGGTCGCTTCGGCACTTTCATCTCCCGCTTCGATCCGACCGACGCCGCGATGGCCGCGGCCGCCAAGGAGTACGTCGAAGTGGCCAAGGCTTTGGGGCTGACCAAATCCGACGCGATGCGCTACCTGACCAACGTGCCCGATGAGTAGGGTTGGCGGGCAAAGTTTTTAGCGCAACACCTTGGCCAGCGTGCGCAGGTTGCGGGTGGTGGTCGATGACTTGTAGCGCGGCTTGCCCATCGTCTTGCCGATCGTGCTGTCCAGGGTGCTGCCCTTGGGCACCTGCCAATAGATAACGCCGTCGCCGCGGCTGATCTTCTCATCGGGACCGGCTCCCTCGATCAGCCCGGCGAGTTCGTCGAGCACCGTTTCGTCGGCGACGAACGTCACGTAGGACTGAAATCCGTCGACCTCGCGCTCGAACGGGTAAGCGGCGACGAGGGCGCGCACCGTGTCGACGGCGTAGACCAGCACCCACGCGCCATAGCCGAATCTCTGGCGCAACGCGGCTTCGGCTTTCCTGCGTACCGCGGCCGCGCCGGTGGGCGACTCCAGCAGGACGTTGCCGCTGGCCAGGACGGTGCGCACCCGGGTAAATCCGGTGTCGGTCAATGCGGTCGCCACCTCGGCCATCTTGAGGTTGACGCCGCCGACGTTGACACCGCGCAGGAATGCCGCGTACTTCGTCATACGTCGATTGCATCAGCCGTACGGCAAACGGCGCCATCCGGGACCGGCCTGGGTGGGCGTGCGACGTAGGCTTTCGGCATGGGACGCCAGGTGTTCGACGACAAGCTGTTGGCCGTGATCGCCGGGAACTCCCTGGGGGTGCTGGCCACCATCAAACGCGAGGGACGCCCGCAGCTGTCGAATGTGCAGTACCACTTCGATCCGCGCAGCCTGGTCATCCAGGTTTCGGTGACCGAACCGCGCGCCAAGACCCGCAACCTGCGTCGCGACCCGCGGGCTTCGATCCTGGTCGACGCCGACGACGGCTGGTCGTATGCGGTCGCCGAGGGCACGGCCGAACTCACGCCCCCGGCCGCTGCCCCCGGCGACGACACCGTCGAGGCGCTGATTGCGTTGTATCGCAACATCGCCGGTGAGCACCCGGACTGGGATGACTACCGGCAGGCGATGGTCACCGACCGGCGGGTGTTACTGACCCTGCCGATCTCGCACGTCTACGGCATGCCGCCGGGTGTGCGCTAGCCCCGCCGTCTAACAGACCACCGGGCCAAACCGGGCTAGTCTGCCCATATGGCTGCATCGACCTCGTCGCAAGGTTCAAAGTCATCCAAGGCTCCCGAGCCATCGGGGTCGGAGGACGACACCAAGCGCAAGTTCCGGGATGCCCTCGAACGCAAGATGGCGAAGTCGTCGGGCGGATCCGATCCCAAGGACGCCGGCGGCAGGCAGCCGCGGGCGCACGGTCCGGTGGAGAACCGTCGGGAATTCCGCCGCAAGAGCGGCTAGCTCTCGCACTCGTTGGAGCAGCAGGCTTTTCGCCCCCGTCCAGATGCCCTCAACGCGGGTCTTTCGCGGCGGATCTAAACTGTCTGGGTGCCGAAACTGCAGCTCGTCCAAGATCCGGCCGCCGACGCGCTGCTGGACGACAACCCGTTCGCATTGCTGGTCGGCATGTTGCTCGACCAGCAGTAGACGATTACAAACTGTCGGCCCGCCTACAGAAACGCTCGATTGCCGTACCGATCAAGCGAAACGAATTCCCCGACCGGTCTGCGCGTCGTGGGACCGTATCTGCCGATCGGCCAGCCAAGAGGGACCACCGCGCATGGAGTGACGTTCCACGGCAAGCCCAGGACTCGCTTCGCCGCGAACGTGCTCCACAGCGGCATGGTGATCAGCGCCGCGCCCAGTCCGGCTGCACGGGCCGCCAACAAGAGGTTTTGCACCGCGGGATAGATGGAGCCGTAGGCGCTGCTGGCCGCGATCGTTGGATACGGCGCAATGACACCTTTGATGCATGCCACCACGACCACGGGGATGTCGTCGAAGTGGTCAGCCTGCCATCGCACGGCCTTTTCGATGCGAAGCATCTTGTCGTCCATGCGTTTTTGTAGGGTGCGCTTGTAAATCGGCCCGAAGGCATTCATCGCGAGGCGGTTCAGGCGGCCAAGTTTCGCGACAACCTCGCGGTCCTTGACCACGATGAACTCCCAGTTCTGGGCGTTCGAACCAGTCGGCGCCTTCATTGCCAGCTCGAGGATGTGAAGCACCAGCGAGTCGTCAACCGGGTCACTCTTGAGCCGACGGATCGCCCGTTGCGTACGCATCGCCTCTTCGAGCGGCATGGCTAAGGGCTCTTGCTGCGTCATGACCATGATTCCAACACGGTCGGGCCACCCATGGGGCTCTCTCGGGCAAACGCTAAATCGACGGGCTACCTCACCGCCGCGCTGTCCTAGACTGGCCGAGTGCCGAACCTGCGACTAACCGGTGATCCGGCAGCTGATGCCCTGCTGGACGAGAATCCGTTCGCTCTTTTCATAGGTGTACTGCTCGACCAGCAGGTACCGATGGAAACGGCCTTCGCGGGGCCGAAGAAGGTCGCCGACCGGATGGGTGGCTTCGACGCCGGCGAGATCGCCGACTACGACCCGGACAAGTTCGCGGCGTTGTGCTCGGAAAAGCCTGCAATACATCGCTTCCCGGGATCGATGGCCAAGCGCATCCAAGCCCTGGCGCAGATCATCGTGGACCGCTACGACGGCGATGCGGCCGCGTTGTGGACATCCGGCCAGCCCGACGGCGGGGAGGTGCTGCGACGGCTCAA
This sequence comes from uncultured Actinomycetota bacterium, assembly GCA_963800315.1. Lineage (GTDB taxonomy): Bacteria > Actinomycetota > Actinomycetes > Mycobacteriales > Mycobacteriaceae > Mycobacterium. The sequence goes on along the minus strand of CAWDAS010000007.1, from coordinate 54,478 downwards.
GGGACTGCCCGGTTTCGGCGAGCAGAAGGCGCAGATCTTCCTGGCGTTGCTGGGCAAACAGTACGGTGTCAACCCGGCCGGCTGGCGGGAAGCGGCCGGGCAATTCGGCCAGCCGGGCACCCACATATCCGTCGCCGATATCGTCGACGCCCATTCGCTTGGGCAGGTGCGATCACACAAGAAACAGATGAAGGCGGCGGCCAAGGTTGAGCAGAAGGGAAAGGCGGCAACGTGAAGACACACATAACGTGTCCGTGCGGCGAAGCCATCGTCGGCAAGGATGAGGACGAGCTGGTCGAACTGACCCAAGCGCACCTTGCCAGCGTTCATCCGGGCCTCGAGTACGACCGTGACGCGATCTTGTTCATGGCGTACTGACGAAGTGCTCGGCTAACGTGAGCGCGCGTGCCCCGGGGGACACGCGCGCTCAGGGCACCGAAACGGCGCTGGCGCTTTCTACGGCACCACCGTGGAGCCGATCGTGGGCATGAACTGGCACTGCTTTTCCTTGGTCGTGACCTGACCGAAGATGGTCGACATGATGCTGCCGGACCCGGTGTCGGCGATCGCGGTCAACGTCGTCGGCCCGTCGGGATTGATGTCGGCGCGCGGCTTGAGCGCCACCGTTCCGGACTTGCCCGTGGTCAGGTTGACCCAGGTGACGTTCAATGGCAGCTTCTGCACCTCGGCGGGTCCCGGGGTGCCGACGGCGGTGAACACGTAGGCGGTCTGGCCGGGCGCCGGGCCCGGGGTCGGGATCTTGGCCGGCCCCGCCACCGACAGCGCGGTGGCGATGGAGCTGCTGCCGTCCGTCAGGCAATTGGTGCCGATCGAGGGATACATGAAGTCCTGCGTGGGCGGGGCGTCGGGCCCGAAGCCGGGAGCCGGCGCGGGGGCGCCGGCCGGTGCCGGGGCGGGTGCCGGCGCTGGTGCGGCCGCGGCGTCCGGCGGGGGAGCCGCGACGGGGGCGGCCTGCGGCGCGGGGGCCGCCGCCTCCGGCGCGGCCGGTGTCGGTGCGGGTGCCGCGGTGGGTGCGGGACTCGGCCGGTAGGCCCCGGGCACCGGCGCGGCTGTGGGCATCGGCGGCGCGTCGGGCCTCGGACCGGCTGCATGGGCCGGGTCGATGCCGGTCGGCAGGTGCGCCTGGCCGCCGGGCTCGATGCCCAGCGGTGGCACGTGCGGCGCCGGCGCGGCGTCGGGCGGGGTCACACCGTTCGGGGCCGGCGCGCCGGGGATCGGCTCTTGCAGGAACTGATTCACCGACTCGGCCACGTTCTTGGACTCGTTCGGTGCGGTCGGATTGTGGGTGAAAGCCTGCGCGGCGGCCATCAGCAGCTGGGTCGCCTGTGCGGGGTTGCCGGCGGCCTGCTGGATGATCGGGCTCAGCTGCGATAGCGCGGGCAGGCCCGGCATTTCCTGGGTCGAGTTCGGTTGCGGTGCCGCCGGGTCGGCTGCCGCGCTCGGGGAGAGCCCGAACGCGGCAGCCGATGCCGTGACGACAGCGGCCAAACCTTTGGACAGATTCCAAGTGCTTGCCACGGTGTCCTCCGGTCGTAGGTAGTGGTTAGCCGGTTACGGGACTGCTCAAGGGATGGCGGAAAGCAGCGACGGCGGCGATGCCGGCGCGGCGGGCGCACCCGGGGTGGTACCCGAGGCCAGTGCCGGCAGATCCTGCGGAAGCGTCAGCTGCGGCGGCACGTTCACCGGCAACCCAGCCGGCAGCGCCGGCATGTCGACCTTCGCCTGCGGCACCTGAGGAGCGGGCGGCGTAGCGGGGGCCGCCGGCGCCGTGAGCCCCGGGATCGACACCGGCAGGCCCGGAACCGACGGGGCGGCGGGTGCCGCGGGTGCCGACGGGGTCAAGCCCGGAATCGAGTTCAGGCCCGGGATCGGTGAGTTCAGTCCCGGGAGAGCCGAAGTGGCGGCCGGGGCGGCGGGGGACGCCGCCGGGGTCAACCCGGGAATCGACGGGAGGCCGGCTGGGGCGGCGGGTGCCGCGGCCGGGGGCACACCCGGGAAGCTGATGCCGGGGGCGGACGGAGCCATCGGCGGGGTGGCGCCGAGGGCGGTCGCGAGGTTCTGCAGGATCTGCGGCGCGTTGGCCGCCGAAGCGATCAGCTGTTGCGGAATGTTCGGCACGGGTGGGGCCGGCACGGGGTCGGCGTGGGCGATACCGCCCGTCAGCAGCGCTGCGGACGAACCGACCACGACGGCGGTTGCACGCAGATAAGTCCACATGGTTGGCATGACTCTCCCTGGTTGTCGACAACGGGTTCCGGGCTGAAGTTACGGTGATACTGGTGGGACTCAAGTGACACGTGTGGCATTTATTCGATCGTTACTGAGACGAGCGACGACGGTGACCGACCGCTCGATCGCGACGTCCGGGCTCGCTAAAGTCGGGCGGATAGACACCACCTCGGCCGCCGCGGCGGCACCCCTTACCCGGCGGCTGGCGAGTCTGCTGCGGGCGGCCGCGCCGCTGCTGTTGACCGCGAGCGTCGCCGCGCGACTCGGCTGGACATACCTGGCCCCGAACGGCGCGAACTTCGTCGACCTGCACGTCTACCTCGGCGGCGCGGCCGCAATCGACCATCCCGGCACCCTCTACAGCTACGTCTACGCCGAGCAAACGCCGGACTTCCCGCTCCCGTTCACCTACCCGCCCTTCGCGGCGGTCGTGTTCTATCCGCTGCACCTGTTGCCGTTCGGGCTGGTCGCTTTCCTGTGGCAGGTCGCGACGATGGCCGCGCTGTACGGTGCGGTACGGATCAGCCAGCGGTTACTGGGTGTGGCGCCCGGCCCCGACGGTCAGCGCCTCGCAATGCTGTGGACCGCGATCACCATCTGGATCGAGCCGCTGCGCAGCACCTTCGACTACGGGCAGGTCAATGTGTTGCTGATGCTGCCGGTGCTGTGGGCGGTCAGCACCACGCGGTGGTGGCTATCGGGATCACTGGTCGGTGTGGCGGCCGGGATAAAGCTGACGCCCGCGATCGCCGGCCTCTATCTGGTCGGCGTTCGGCGGTGGGCCGCCGCGGCGTTTTCGGCGGTGGTGTTTCTGGCCACCGTCGCGATATCGGCCGCGGTCGTCGGCGATCAGATGCGCTACTACTTCACCGACTTGCTGGGCGATGCCCACCGGGTGGGGCCCATCGCCACCTCGTTCAATCAGTCGTGGCGCGGCGGCATCTCCCGGATCGTGGGCCACGACGCCGGTTTCGGCCCGCCGGTGCTGGCCGCCCTCGCCGTGACCGCGGTGCTGGTCATCCTGGCCTGGCGGGCGCTGGACGGCTCCGACCGGCTGGGCAGGTTGCTGGTGGTCGAGTTGTTCGGGCTGCTGCTCTCGCCGATCTCCTGGACGCACCACTGGGTGTGGCTGGTGCCGTTGATGATCTGGGCCATTCACGGCCCGCTGCGCGAGCGCCCCGGCGCGCGGGTGGTGGGCTGGGGCTGGCTGGCGCTCACCATCGTCGGCGTGCCGTGGTTGCTGAGCTTCGCGCAGCCGACCATCTGGCAGGTCAGCCGACCGTGGTATCTGGCCTGGGCGGGGCTGGTCTACATCGTGGCGGCGGTGGCGACCTTGAGCTGGATTGCGGCCACCGGCGGACGCGCCGCGAAGGCCTAGTCCCCGACGATCCCGTCGATATCGCGCGCCATCGCCACGTCATTCTTGGTGATGCCGCCCTCCGAATGCGTGACGAGAGCGAAAGTCACCGTCCGCCAACGGATATCGATATCCGGGTGATGGTCTTTGCTCTCCGCGTGCTCGGCCACCCGCCGCACGGCGTCAATGCCGGCGAGAAAGGTCGGAAACTTGATCGACCGACGCAGGGCGCCGTCGACACGCTCCCATCCGTTGAGATCGGACAGTGCGGCGTCTACTTGCTCATCCGTTAACACAGCCATAATTCGACGGTATACCGTCACTGGCCATGCCGACCCAGATCGTCGTCGCCGGGGCCGTCATCCACGGTTCCACCGTCCTGGTGGCGCAACGGGTCCGGCCGCCGGAGTTGGCCGGCCGCTGGGAGCTGCCCGGCGGTAAGGTCGCGCCGGGTGAGACCGAGCGCCATGCACTGGCCCGCGAACTCGCGGAGGAGTTGGGCTTGGAGGTCGGCGACGTCGCGGTGGGCGACCGGCTTGGCGCCGACATCGCGCTGGACGACCGGATGACGCTGCGGGCGTATCGCGTACGGTTGCTGCGCGGTGAACCGCACCCGCGCGATCACCGGGCGCTGCGCTGGGTGACGGCGGCGGAGGTGCACGACGTCGATTGGGTGCCCGCCGACCGCGGCTGGCTCGAAGATCTGGCGAAAGCCCTGTGAGACGGCCTCATAACGAGTCCACAGGTTTCCCGCAGCTTTCGTACAGCGCCGCTGAAGGTCGCCCGCGTGAACTTGGGATATAACAACGTAACTTGTAATTACTAACGTCACATGAACTGACCTGGATGTGCGCGCCGGAAGCGATCCCGATGGATGTCTGGACGGTGTGGTCACGGCTTCCAACGCCGGGCGCCTCTTGGTACGGAAACCGCACGTCAATGACAACGGATCACGCCGACGGGCTGCGCACCGCGAATGTGGTGGGCCTATCACCGGCGACCTATGCTGGTGTTTTATCGCTCCACAGCGCGGGGGCGCCGATGCCGATGATTACACCGAGCCGAGTCGGTGTTGGTGGGCGGATCGACGGGCGGATCCCTGAACACCGAGCAGGCAGGGTCGAACGAACGGCCCAGCGACGAGGCGCGACGCCGGGGAGTAGGAGGGGTACCTCTTGACAGTTACACCTCACGTTGGTGGACAACTCGAGGAGCTACTGGAGCGCAGCGGGCGATTCTTCACGCCAGGAGATTTCTCGGCCGACCTGCGCACCGTCACGCGTCGGGGCGGCCGGGAAGCCGACGTGTTCTACCGCGACCGGTGGAGCCACGACAAGGTGGTCCGCTCCACCCACGGGGTCAACTGCACCGGTTCGTGTTCCTGGAAGATCTACGTCAAAGACGGGATCATCACCTGGGAAACGCAACAAACCGACTATCCGTCGGTGGGCCCCGACCGGCCCGAATACGAGCCGCGGGGTTGTCCCCGCGGTGCGTCGTTCTCCTGGTACAGCTACGCGCCCACCCGGGTGCGTTATCCCTATGCCCGCGGCGTTCTGGTCGAGATGTACCGGGAAGCAAAGGCGCGGCTGGGCGACCCGGTGCTGGCGTGGGCCGATATCCAGGCGGACCCGGAGCGCCGTCGTCGCTACCAACAAGCCCGCGGCAAGGGCGGGCTGGTCCGGGTCAGCTGGGCCGAGGCCACCGAGCTCATCGCCGCCGCCCACGTGCACACCATCAAGACCTACGGTCCGGACCGGGTGGCCGGATTCTCGCCGATCCCGGCCATGTCGATGGTGTCGTATGCCGCCGGCTCGCGGTTCTTCGAGCTGATCGGCGGCGCCATGACGTCCTTCTACGACTGGTACGCCGACCTCCCGGTGGCCTCGCCGCAGGTGTTCGGCGACCAGACCGATGTGCCCGAATCCGGGGACTGGTGGGACGCGGCGTATTTGATGATGTGGGGCTCCAACGTGCCGATCACCAGGACCCCGGACGCGCACTGGATGGCTGAGGCGCGCTACCGGGGCACCAAGGTGGTGAGCGTCAGCCCCGACTACGCCGACAACACCAAGTTCGCCGACGAGTGGATGCCGTGCGCGGCGGGCACCGACGGCGCGCTTGCCATGGCCATGGGCCACGTGATTCTCTCGGAATGCTATGTGCGCAAGCAAGTCCCGTTCTTCGTGGACTTCTCGCGCCGCTACACCGACCTGCCGTTCCTGGTCAAGCTGGAGGAACGTGGCGACATGCTGGTGCCGGGGAAGAACCTCACGGCGGCCGACCTGGGCGAGGCCGTCGAGAACGCCGCGCTCAAACCCGCGGTGCTGGACGAACTCACCGGCTCCGTTGTGGCGCCCCATGGCTCACTGGGATTCCGTTACGGCGAGGACGGCGTCGGAAAGTGGAACCTCGATCTCGGCGGGCTGCAACCGGCGCTCAGCGTGGCCTATGCGCACGCCGCCAACGGAGATCACAGCACCGCGCTCATCCGCCTGCCCAGCTTCGACACGGTCAACGGCGAAGGCACCACCGTGGCGCGCGGAGTCCCGGTGCGCCGCGTCGGTAAACACTTGGTGTGCACGGTTTTCGACCTGATGCTCGCCCACTACGGGGTGGCGCGGCCGGGATTGCCCGGTGAATGGCCCACCGGCTACGACGACTCGACTCACCAGAACACCCCGGCATGGCAGGAGCCGATCACCAATGTGTCGGCGGCACAGGCTATTCGGGTCGCCCGGGAATTCGCCCGCAACGCCGAGGAATCCGGCGGCCGGTCGATGATCATCATGGGCAGCGGCATCAACCAGTGGTTTCACGGCGACGCCACCTACCGGGCGGTGCTGGCCCTGTTAATGCTGACCGGGTCGATGGGACGCAACGGCGGCGGGTGGGCCCACTACGTCGGACAGGAAAAGGTGCGTCCGCTCACCGGATTTCAGACCATGGCGATGGCGACCGACTGGGTGCGCCCACCGCGCCAGCTGCCCGGCGCCTCGTATTGGTACGCCCACACCGACCAATGGCGCTACGACGGCTACGACGCAGCCAAACTGGCCAGCCCGGTGGGCCGGGGCAGGTTCGCGGGCAAGCACACCATGGACCTGCTGGCCTCGGCGACCGCGATGGGCTGGAGCCCGTTCTACCCGCAGTTCGACAGGTCCAGTCTGGACGTCGCCGACGAGGCACGCGCCGCGGGCCGCGACGTCGCCGAGTACGTCGCCGAGCAACTCGGCCAGCGCAAACTCAAGCTGTCCGTCACCGATCCCGACAACCCCGCCAACTGGCCTAGGGTGCTGACGGTGTGGCGGGCCAACCTGATCGGTTCGTCGGGCAAGGGCGGCGAGTACTTCCTGAGCCATCTGCTGGGTACCGATTCCAACATTCAGGCAAAGCCGCCGGTCGACGGGATAGCGCCCGTCGACGTGGTATGCGAGGGGGACATCCCGGAGGGCAAACTCGACTTGATGATGTCGATCGACTTCCGGATGACCTCGACGACGCTGGTGTCGGACGTGGTGCTGCCGGCAGCGACCTGGTACGAGAAGGCCGACATCTCCAGTACCGACATGCACCCCTACGTGCACGCGTTCAGTGCCGCGACCGACCCACCCTGGGAAACCCTTTCGGACTTCGAGGCTTTCGGTGCCATCGCTCGTGCCTTCAGTGCGATGGCCAAGCGCCATCTGGGCACCCGCAGCGACGTGGTACTCACCGCGCTGCTGCACGACACGCCGGACGCGATGATCTATCCTGATGGCTCCGAAAACGATTGGCTGCACACCGGTGCGACGCCGATACCGGGGCGCACGATGCCCAAACTCACCGTCGTGGAGCGCGACTACACTGCCATCTACGACAAGTGGCGGACGCTGGGCCCGCTCGTCGAGCAATTCGGGATGACCACCAAGGGTGTCACGGTGCACCCGTTCCGGGAGGTCGAGGAGTTATCCGCCAAATTCGGGGTGATGAATTCCGGTGCCGCGGTGGGCCGCCCGGCGGTCACCACCGATGAGCGGATGGCCGATGTCATGCTCCTGCTGTCCGGAACGTGCAACGGCCGGCTCGCGGTCGAGGGATTCCGCGAGCTGGAGAAACGCACCGGCCAGCGGCTCGCCCACCTGGCCGAGGGCAGCGAAGACCGCCGCATCACCTACGCCGACACCCAGGCGCGGCCCGTCCAGGTCAACACCAGCCCGGAATGGTCGGGCAGCGAAACCGGCGGTCGCCGCTACGCGCCGTTCACCGTCAACATTGAGAACCTCAAACCGTTCCACACGCTCACCGGGCGGATGCACTTTTACCTGGCCCACGATTGGATCGAGGAGCTCGGCGAACATCTGCCCGTCTTCCGTCCGCCGCTGGACATGGCGCGGTTGTTCGGTCAGCCCGAGCTCGGTCCGACCGATGATGGCATCGGCCTGACCGTGCGGTACGTAACCCCGCACTCCAAGTGGTCGTTCCACTCCACCTATCAGGACAACCTGTATATGCTGGCGTTGTCGCGTGGCGGTCCGACGATGTGGATGAGCCCCGGTGATGCGGCGAAAATCAAAGTGCGCGACAATGATTGGATCGAGGCGGTCAACGCCAACGGCATCTACGTGTGCCGGGCGATCGTCTCGCACCGGATGCCCGACGGCGTGGTGTTCGTCTACCACGTCCAGGAGCGCACCGTGGACACGCCGCGCAGCGAGACCAACAATAAGCGTGGCGGCAACCACAACGCGCTGACCCGGGTGCGCATCAAGCCCAGCCACCTGGCCGGTGGCTACGGTCAGCATGCGTTCGCGTTCAATTACCTGGGTCCTGCCGGTAGCCAGCGCGACGAGGTCACCGTGGTGCGCCGTCGCGGTCAGGATGTGAAGTACTGATGGATGTGACGTCCTCATGAAAGTCATGGCGCAGCTGGCGATGGTGATGAACCTCGACAAGTGCATCGGTTGCCATACCTGCTCGGTCACCTGCAAGCAGGCGTGGACCAACCGCAGCGGCACCGAGTACATCTGGTTCAACAACGTCGAAACCCGCCCGGGCCAAGGTTATCCGCGCACCTACGAGGACCAGGAGCGTTGGCGCGGCGGCTGGATACGCGACAAGAAGGGCCGGCTGCGGTTGCGCGACGGCGGCCGCATTCAGAAACTGTTGCGGATCTTCGCCAACCCCAAATTACCCACCATCGACGAGTACTACGAGCCGTGGACCTACGACTACGAGAATCTGATCTCGGCGCCGGCGGGTGACACCTTCCCCACGGCCGCGCCGAAAAGCCTGATCAGCGGCAAGCCGATGCAGATTACCTGGGGACCGAACTGGGACGACAACCTGTCCGGGTCCACGGAAATCCTGGCGGAAGACCCGATTTTAAAGAAGATCGGCGAAGTCAATCAAGAGGTCAAGTTGCGCCTCGAAGAGACCTACATGTTCTACCTGCCGCGGATCTGTGAGCACTGCCTCAATCCGTCCTGCGTGGCGTCGTGCCCGTCGGGTGCGATGTACAAGCGCAGCGAGGACGGCATCGTGCTGGTCGACCAGGACCGCTGCCGCGGCTGGCGGATGTGTGTCTCGGGATGTCCTTACAAGAAGGTCTATTTCAACCACAAGACCGGCAAAGCCGAGAAGTGCACGCTGTGTTACCCGCGGATGGAGGTCGGCCTGCCGACCATCTGCTCGGAGACCTGCGTGGGCCGGCTGCGCTACCTCGGCCTGGTGCTCTACGACGCCGACCGGGTGCTGGCGGCGGCGTCGGTGGAAAACGATACCGACCTCTACGAGGCGCAGCGCCAGATCCTGTTGGATCCCAACGATCCGGAGGTGATTGCCGCCGCGCGGACCGAGGGTATTTCCGACGAATGGATCGAGGCCGCACAGCGCTCCCCGATCTACGCGCTGATCAACACGTACAAAGTGGCGCTGCCGTTGCACCCGGAGTACCGGACCATGCCCATGGTCTGGTACATCCCGCCGCTGTCGCCGGTGGTCGACGCGGTCAGCCGCGACGGGCACGACGGCGAGGACGTGGGCAACCTGTTCGGCGCGCTGGAGGCGCTGCGCATCCCGATGCAATACCTGGCCGAACTGTTCACCGCCGGCGACACCACCGTGGTCGAAGCCGTGTTGCGGCGGCTCGCGGCGATGCGCTCGTACATGCGCGACATCAACCTCGGACGCGAAACCCAGCCGCACATACCGCATTCCGTGGGCATGACCGAAGAACAGATGTACGAGATGTACAGGCTGCTGGCCATCGCGAAATACGAAGAGCGATATGTCATTCCGACTGCCTTCAACCCGCAGGCCCGCGACCTCGAACAGATGGGCTGCTCGTTGTCCGGCGAGGGCGGTCCGGGCATGTACGAGTCCGGTCCGATCGGCGCGGCCGACGGTGAACCGGTGCCCGTTTCGGTGGAATCGTTCCATGCCGTGCAACGGTCCAGGGTGAACTTGCTCAATTGGGACGGCGGCCAGGTACCCGCCGGAATGTTTCCCGAAGAGCAGCAGCGATGAAACTCCTGTTTCGGCAACGGTCGAACAGCCGCACCATGCAGGACCGCCTGGTGTGGCAGGCGGCATCGCTGCTGCTGGCCTATCCGGACGACGGGCTGGCCGGGCGTCTGGACACCGTCGACGAACTGCGCGGCCACCTCGACGGGACCGCGGCGGCACTGTTGGGCCAAACGGCCGCGGCGTTGCGCACCCGCGAGCCGATGGCGGCCGCGATGGACTACGTGGCGACATTCGACATGCGGCGGCGCTGCACCATGTATCTGACGTACTGGACGGCCGGGGACACGCGCAATCGGGGCCGCGAGATGCTGGCGTTCGCCACCGCCTACCGGGAGGCAGGTGTGCAGCCGCCCCGTGCCGAGGCGCCGGATCACCTGCCCGTGGTGCTGGAATTCGCGGCCACTGTCGATCCCGAGGTCGGGCGGCGGCTGTTGAGCGAGCATCGGGTCCCGATCGATGTGCTGCGGGGCGCCCTGGCCGACGCCAAGTCGCCCTACGAGCCCACCGTGGCGGCCGTCTGCGCGACCCTGCCGGTGGCATCCGATCAGGAGATGCGGCGCGCACAGCGCCTGGCGAAAGCGGGGCCGCCCGCGGAAGCCGTTGGGCTACAACCGTTTACCCTCACCGTGCCGCCGCGACGCCAAGGAGGAGCGTCAGATGTTTAGCAACGTGCTGTTCTGGGACATCGCGCCCTACGTCACGCTCACGGTCTTGATCCTCGGCACCTGGTGGCGGTACCGCTACGACAAATTCGGCTGGACCTCCCGCTCCTCGCAGATCTACGAATCGCGGCTGCTGCGCATCGGCAGCCCGATCTTCCACTTCGGCATCCTGGCCGTCTTCGCCGGGCACGTGATGGGGCTGTTCATCCCACCGCGGGTGACCCACTGGCTGAAAGTGAGCGATTACGCCTACCACATGCAGGCCGTCATCGCCGGGTCGATCGCCGGCGTCGCGACGCTGATCGGCATCGGCCTGCTCATCTATCGCCGCTTCACCCGTCCGGCGGTGTCGGCGGCCACCAGCGCCAGCGACAAGGTGACGTATGTGGTGCTGGTGCTGGCCATCGTGGTGGGCCTGTACTGCGACCTGATCGGCACCGGGCCGCACGGCGGGGAGTTCCACTATCGCTACACGGTCGGCCTGTGGTTCCGCCGGATCTGGCTGCTGCAGCCGCACGGGGAGGTGATGGTGAACGCCCCGTTGGACTACCAATTGCACACCCTGATCGGCATGGTGCTGTTCACGCTGTGGCCGTTCACCCGGCTGGTGCATGCGTTCAGCGCGCCGATCGCCTACCTGTTCAGGCCCTACATCGTCTACCGCAGCCGCGACGTGGCGGCCGAGGGGGAACTGGTCGGTTCGGCACCGCGCCGGCGCGGGTGGTAGGGGCTTCGTCAGCGACCGACTCTGCGGGCACCGGCGTCGCCACGCAGCCCAGTTCGCTATCCATGAGCCCCACTGCCAGAATCACCGACGTGCCATTCCGTAACGTCGCCATCGTCGCCCACGTCGACCACGGCAAGACCACCCTGGTCGACGCCATGCTGCGGCAGTCCGGGGCGCTGCACCACCGCGGTGACGACACCCAGGAACGCATCATGGACAGCGGTGACCTCGAGAAAGAAAAGGGCATCACCATCCTGGCCAAGAACACCGCCGTGCATCGCCACAACCCGGACGGAACCGTGACGGTCATCAACGTGATCGACACCCCCGGGCACGCCGACTTCGGCGGCGAGGTGGAGCGCGGCCTGTCCATGGTGGACGGGGTGCTGCTGCTGGTCGACGCGTCCGAGGGGCCGCTGCCGCAGACGCGGTTCGTGCTGCGCAAGGCGCTGGCCGCCCACCTGCCGGTGATTCTGGTCGTCAACAAGACCGACCGGCCCGACGCGCGGATCGCCGAGGTGGTGGAGGCCAGCCACGACCTGTTGCTCGACGTGGCATCGGACCTCGACGACGAAGCGGCCGCGGCCGCCGAGCACGCGCTGGGCCTGCCGACGCTGTACGCATCCGGCCGCGCCGGGGTGGCCAGCACCACCGCGCCGGCCGACGGCCAGATACCGGACGGCACCAACCTCGACCCGCTGTTCGACGTGTTGATGGAGCACATCCCGGCGCCGTCGGGGAATCCGGAGGCGCCCCTGCAGGCGTTGGTGACCAACCTCGACGCCTCGACCTTTCTCGGGCGGCTCGCCCTGATCCGCATCTACAACGGCAAACTGCGCAAGGGCCAGCAGGTCGCCTGGATGCGCGAGGTCGACGGGCTGCCCGTCATCACCAGCGCCAAGATCACCGAGTTGCTCGCGACCGAAGGCGTGGAGCGCACCGCCACCGACGAGGCCATCGCCGGCGACATCGTGGCGGTGGCCGGACTGCCCGAGATCATGATCGGGGACACGCTGGCCGATCCCGACCACGCCCACGCGCTTCCCCGCATCACCGTTGACGAACCGGCGATTTCGGTGACCGTCGGCACCAACACCTCGCCCCTGGCGGGCAAGGTGTCCGGCCACAAGCTGACCGCGCGCATGGTCCGCAACCGGCTGGACACCGAACTCGTGGGCAACGTGTCGATCCGCGTCGTGGACATCGGCCGGCCCGACGCGTGGGAAGTGCAGGGCCGCGGCGAGTTGGCCCTGGCCGTGCTGGTCGAGCAGATGCGCCGGGAGGGCTTCGAACTGACCGTGGGCAAGCCGCAGGTCGTCACCCGGACCATCGATGGTCGGCTGCACGAGCCGTTCGAGGCGATGACGATCGACTGCCCCGAAGAGTTCGTCGGCGCGATCACCCAGTTGATGGCCGCCCGCAAGGGCCGGATGGAAGAGATGACCAATCACGCGGCCGGTTGGGTCCGGATGGACTTCATCGTGCCCAGCCGCGGCTTGATCGGTTTCCGCACCGACTTCCTCACCCTCACCCGCGGCACCGGCATCGCCAACGCCGTGTTCGACGGCTATCGACCGTGGGCGGGGGAGATCCGGGCCCGACACACCGGGTCGCTGGTCTCCGACCGGTCCGGCGCCATCACACCGTTCGCCCTGCTCCAGCTGGCCGACCGGGGCCAGTTCTTCGTCGAGCCCGGGCAGGAGACCTATGCGGGTATGGTCGTCGGCATCAACCCGCGCCCGGAGGATCTCGACATCAACGTCACGCGGGAGAAGAAGCTGACCAACATGCGGTCGTCGACCGCGGACGTCATGGAGACGTTGGCCAAGCCGCTCGAGTTGGATCTGGAACGCGCCATGGAGTTCTGCGCGCCCGATGAATGCGTCGAGGTGACCCCCGCGGTCGTCCGGGTGCGCAAAGTCGAGCTGGACGCGACCACCCGGGCCCGCAGCCGGGCGCGGGCCAAGGCCCGAGGTTAGCGCCGCGTGGTGGACCGGGCTGCCGGGCGGCCGCTCGATACCCTGATCGGCGTGCCGAGACCAGTGCGCCGCTTCTTCATGGTGGTCGGCGTGGTGCTCGCGCTGGTCGGATTGGTGCTGTCGGGGTGCACGGTCAACCCGCCGCCGGCGCCGCAAAGCACCGACACACCGCACAACTCGCCGCCGCCGCCGCCCCGCGTCAGCCAGATCATCATGGGCATCGACTGGATCGGAGCGGGCTTCAACCCGCATCTGCTGTCCGACCTGTCCCCGGTCAACGCGGCGATCGGCGCGCTGGTGTTGCCCAGCGCGTTTCGGCCGGTGCCCGATCCCAATACGCCGACCGGGTCACGCTGGGAGATGGATCCGACCCTGTTGGTGTCCGCCGAGGTGACCAGTCAGGACCCGTTTACCGTGACCTACAAGATCCGGCCGGAGGCGCAGTGGACGGACAACGCCCCGATCGCCGCCGACGACTTCTGGTACCTGTGGCGGCAGATGGTCAGCCAGCCCGGCGTGGTCGACCCGGCCGGCTACGACCTCATCACCGGTGTGCAGTCCCTCGAGGGCGGGAAGCAGGCGGTGGTCACCTTCTCCGAGCCGTACCCGGCGTGGAAAGAACTGTTCAACGACCTGCTGCCGGCGCACATCGTCAAGGACGTGCCGGGCGGTTTCGCGGCCGGGCTGGCCCGGGCGCTGCCGGTCACCGGCGGACAGTTCCGGGTGGAGAGCATCGACCCGCAGCGCGACGAAATCCTGATAGCCCGCAACGATCGCTATTGGGGGCCACCGGCCAAGCCCGCGCTGATCCTTTTCCGCCGAGCCGGTGCGCCGGCCGCGCTGGCCGATTCCGTGCGCAACGGCGATACCCAGGTGGCCCAGGTGCATGGCGGTTCGGCGGCCTTCGCGCAGCTGTCCGCCATCCCCGATGTGCGGACCGCCCGCATCGTGACACCCCGGGTCATGCAGCTGACGCTGCGCGCGAACGAGCCCAAGCTGTCCGACGCGCCGGTGCGCAAGGCGATTCTGGGATTGCTCGACGTCGACCTGCTCGCCGCGGTGGGGGCGGGCAGCGACAACACCGTCACGCTGGACCAGGCCCTCATCCGGTCGCCGAGCGACCCCGGCTATGAGCCGACCGCGCCGCCCGCAATGACGACGCCGGCGGCACTGGCGATGTTGGAGGCGGCGGGATACACGGTCGAGAGCGACGCGTCCGCGGCGCCGGCGCCGACCCCGGCGAGCACCGTGCCGCCCGAAGTCATCCGCGGCCGGATCAGCAAGGACGGCCGACAGCTGTCGCTTGTCATCGGGGTGGCCTCCAACGACCCGACCTCGGTCGCGGTGGCCAACACCGCCGCCGACCAGCTGCGCGACGTCGGCATCGCCGCCAGCGTGCAGGCGCTGGACCCGGTGACGCTGTACCGCGACGCGCTGAACGACAACCGCGTGGACGCGATCGTCGGTTGGCGTCAAGCGGGCGGAAACCTGGCGACGCTGCTGGCCTCGCGGTATGGCTGCCCCGCGCTGCAGTCGACACAGGTACCGGCCTCCACGGTGGCGACGACCAGTACCGCTGGCCCGGCCGGGTCACCCGCGGGTCCGGGCACCACCCTCGCGACGCCCACGCCGGCGCCGCCGCCCAGTCCGCCGCCCGACCCCGGCGCGCTGGTGCAGGCGCCCTCGAACCTCACCGGCATCTGTGATCGCAGCATCCAATCGAACATCGACGCCGCCCTGGATGGCAGCAAGAACATCAACGACGTGATCGCCGCGGTCGAACCGCGACTGTGGAACATGTCCACCGTCTTGCCGATCCTGCAGGACACCACGATCGTCGCGGCCGGGCCGAGTGTGAAAAACGTCAGCCTGACGGGTGCGGTGCCGGTGGGCATCGTCGGCGACGCCGGCCAATGGACCAAAACCGGCCCATAGCCCGCGCTAGTCCGCGGACGCCTGCGGTGCGCGTGGCGGGATCACCGTGTCGACGATGAGCGCCAGCTCCCGCCGGTTCGGCGGCACCCCGGTGAGCAGGAAGTGCTGATTGATCAGCGCCGCTCCGATGCGCGCGGTCAGCGGGGTGATCGTGGCGGGGTCGATGTCGCCGGCGTCGACGGCGGCTTGCAGGATCGATTCGGCGATTTTCAGGCGCGGGCCCACCACCGCGTCGGCGAAGATGGCCCGCATCTCGGGTTCGTGCAGGAGTTGGTGGATGATGTCCAGCCCGGGAAAGGCGGTTTTGCCGGCCAGCATGTCCCGGTGGGCGGTGAGCATGGTCAGCAGGTTCTCCCTGGCCGAGCGGCCCGCGCGCAACTCGGGCAATGGCGGCAGGGTGAAAACCAGCGCGGCGTGCACCAGTTCGCACTTGCTGGCCCAGCGCCGATACAGCGCCGCCTTGCCGGTGTGGGCGCGCGCCGCGATGCCCTCCATCGTCAGCCCGCCGTATCCGACCTCGGCCAGCTCGGCCAGCGTCGCCTCGTAGAGGGCGCGTTCGAGGACCTCGCCCCGGCGGCGGCGGTTACTACTCGGCTTAGCTTCGCTGAGCTGCGGCATTTCTCGATAGTAGCCGTTGGCGTTCCTATCCGGTGCGACCTGGCGAGACCCACGAAGAAGTCGGGCCTGCGGGTTAGGGTGCCTCCATGCCCGAGACTCCACGGATGCTGTTCGTCCACGCTCATCCCGACGACGAGAGCCTCAGCAACGGCGCCACCATCGCCCATTACACCGCCCGCGGGGCGGAGGTGCGGGTGGTCACCTGCACGCTCGGCGAGGAAGGCGAGGTCATCGGCGATCGTTGGAGCGAACTGGCCGTGGACCGGGCGGACCAACTCGGCGGCTACCGGATCGGCGAGCTGACCGCGGCGTTGCGTGCGCTGGGCGTCGGCGAACCGATCTATCTCGGCGGTGCGGGTCGCTGGCGCGATTCGGGCATGCGCGGCAGCCCGACGCGACGTCGGCAGCGATTCATCGACGCCGACGAACGCGAGGCGGTCGGGGCTCTGGTCGCCCTCATCCGCCAGCACCGGCCACACGTCGTGGTGACCTACGATCCGGGCGGCGGCTATGGCCACCCCGATCACGTCCACACCCACACCATCACCGCGGCCGCGGTGGCCTCTTGCGGTCTGGGGCCCGGCGCCACCGACTACCCCGGCGAGCCCTGGACGGTGCCGAAGTTTTACTGGTCGGTCTTTTCGACACGCTCCTTCGTGGCCGCGTTGCACGCGTTGAATCGCGACGATCTGCTGCCCGAATGGACGATTCCGCCGGAAGGAGAGTTCACCTTCGGGTATGCCGACGCCGACATCGATGCCGTCGTCGAGGCCGCCCCGGATGCGTGCGCGGCCAAACGGGCGGCCCTCGCCGCGCACGCCACCCAGGTCGTGGTCGGGCCGACCGGCCGCGCCTGCGCCCTGTCCAACAACGTGGCGCTGCCGATAGTGGGGCACGAGCATTACATTCTGGCCGCCGGCACCGCGGGGGAGCGCGATGAGCGCGGGTGGGAAACAGATCTGCTCGCCGGGCTTGGTTTCACTGCGGCCGTAACGCGGTAGGCTGCGAAACAGGCAGCCACGGGAGGAATTCGCATGGACCCTGACATGGACCCGAACATGCAGCACTGGCAGGACCGCCTCGACAGCCTGCAGTGGGTTATCGGCTCGATACTCTCCCAAGTCGACAGCGTCCCGACCTGATCGAAACCAAGCCGCGCGCCGCGTCCGTCGACGACGCCGGCGCGACGGATCCCGCGAGTCGTGTCGTCGTTCTCGCGCTGTTGGCCGTCGACGGGGTTCTCTCCGCGCTGGCCGGGGCCCTGCTGCTGCCCTGCTATATCGGAACGATTCCCTTTCCGATCAGTGGATTGATCAGTGGATTGGTCAACGCGGCACTGGTATGGGCCGCCGCGCGATGGACGAGGTCGCCGCGGCTGGCCGCACTGCCGTTGTGGATGTGGCTTCTCACCGTGGCGGTGATCAGCATGGGTGGGCCCGCCGACGACGTCATCCTGGGGGGTCGCGGCGTGATGGCCTACTCGGCGCTGCTGCTGGTGGTGCTGGGCGTCGCGCCGCCGGTCTGGGTGTTGTGGCGGCGCAGCCGCCGCGGCTGAGGTCGGCGTAGGCCGGTTTCGGTCATAGCCGACCGCGGCGTCGGGTGCCGGGACGTCGCCCGCTTGCCGGAGCGGGCCTGGCGCTACTGTTGACTGTTGCGGATATGGGACCGGCCATAGGTGTCAAGATTTCACATGTTGGGACGCGTGGATGAAATTCAATCGTGGGGAAGTTACACCAAGGTGCCGCTGACTCCGGGCGAAGAGCCGAACGCTCTTCCTAATCGTGTGGTTCCACCGAAGGCCAGCGCGTCTGCGCTGCGGCGGGTTTTGCGACGGGCTCGCGATGGCGTGGCGCTGAATGTCGATGAGGCCGCCATCGCGATGACCGCGCGCGGTGCGGATCTCGCGGACCTGTGCGCTGCCGCGGCACGGGTACGCGACGCGGGTCTTCAGTCGGCCGGACGGCGCGGCGCGGACGGTCGGCTGCAGGTCACCTATTCGCGCAAGGTTTTTATCCCGGTCACCCATCTTTGCCGCGACAACTGCCATTACTGCACCTTCGTCACCGCGCCGGGCAAGCTGCGTGCCCAAGGGGCGGGGATGTATCTGGAGCCCGACGAGATTCTCGGGATCGCCAGCCGCGGGGCCGAACTCGGTTGCAAGGAAGCATTATTCACCCTCGGTGATCGGCCCGAGGATCGTTGGCCAGAGGCCCGCCAGTGGCTCGGCGAACGAGGCTATGACTCCACGCTGTCCTACGTGCGGGCGATGGCCATCCGGGTGCTCGAGGAGACGGGGCTGTTGCCGCACCTGAACCCCGGTGTGATGAGTTGGTCGGAGATGGCGCGGCTCAAGCCGGTGGCGCCGTCGATGGGCATGATGCTCGAGACGACGTCGCGGCGGCTGTTCGAAACGAAAGGGCTTGCGCACTATGGCAGCCCGGACAAGGATCCGGTGGTTCGGCTGCGCGCGCTCACCGACGCCGGCCGGCTGTCCATCCCGTTCACCACCGGTCTGCTGGTCGGTATCGGCGAGACAGTGGCCGAACGCGCCGATACGTTGCATGCGATTCGCAAGTCGCACAAGGAATTCGGGCACGTGCAAGAAGTGATCGTGCAGAACTTCCGGGCCAAGGAACACACCGCGATGGCCACCACCCCCGACGCCGCGATCGAGGACTACCTGGCGACGGTGGCGGTCGCGCGATTGGTGCTCGGCCCGGGCATGCGGATTCAGGCACCGCCCAATCTGGTGTCCCGCCAGGAATGCCTGGCGCTGGTTGGCGCCGGGGTCGACGACTGGGGCGGTGTTTCACCGCTGACGCCCGACCACGTCAACCCGGAACGGCCCTGGCCCGCTTTGGACGAGCTGGCCGCCGTCACCGCCGAGGCCGGTTACGACCTGGTCCAGCGGTTGACCGCCCAACCCAGATACGTCCTGGCGGGCGCGGCCTGGATCGACCCGCGGGTGCGTGGCCATGTGACGGCGCTGGCCGACCCCGCGACCGGCCTGGCCCGTGACATCAATCCGGTGGGACTGCCCTGGCAGGAGCCCGACGACGTCGAGTCCTCCGGGCGGACCGACCTCAACGCGGCGATCGACATCGACGGCCGCAACAGCGCAGCCCGCAGCGATCTGGACAGCGCCTTCGGCGATTGGGAATCGATCCGTGCGCACGTGCACGAGCTGGCCGCGCGCGCTCCCGAACGCATCGACACCGACGTGCTTGCCGCGCTGCGGGCGGCCGAACGCGATCCGGCCGGCTGCAACGACAACCAGTATCTGGCGTTGGCGACCGCCGATGGTCCCGCGCTGGACGCGGTT
Source organism: uncultured Actinomycetota bacterium (assembly GCA_963800315.1). GTDB lineage: Bacteria > Actinomycetota > Actinomycetes > Mycobacteriales > Mycobacteriaceae > Mycobacterium. The sequence goes on along the minus strand of CAWDAS010000007.1, from coordinate 35,121 downwards.
GCGGCACTGGCGGACTCGCTGCGCCAAGATGCGGTCGGCGACGACGTGACCTTTGTCGTGAACCGCAACATCAACTTCACCAACATCTGCTACACCGGGTGCCGGTTCTGCGCCTTCGCGCAGCGCAAGGGTGATGCGGATGCCTATTCGCTGTCGGCCGAGGAGGTCGCGGACCGCGCCTGGGAGGCGCACGTCGAAGGTGCCACCGAGGTATGCATGCAGGGCGGGATCGATCCGGAGCTGCCGGTCACCGGCTACGCCGACCTGGTTCGCGCCGTCAAGGCCCGGGTGCCGTCGATGCATGTGCACGCGTTTTCACCAATGGAGATCGCCAACGGTGTGACCAAGAGCGGGTTGAGCATTCGCGAGTGGCTGATCAGCCTGCGCGAGGCGGGGCTGGGGACCATCCCGGGCACCGCCGCCGAAATCCTGGACGACGAAGTGCGCTGGGTGCTGACCAAGGGCAAGTTGCCGACGTCGTTGTGGATCGACATCGTGACCACCGCACACGAGGTCGGCCTGCGCTCGTCGTCGACGATGATGTACGGGCACGTCGACAGCCCGCGGCACTGGGTCGGCCACCTCAATGTGCTGCGTGAAATCCAGGACCGCACCGGCGGTTTCACCGAGTTCGTGCCGTTGCCGTTCGTGCACCAGAATTCGCCGTTGTATCTGGCCGGCGCGGCCCGGCCCGGGCCCACCCATCGCGACAACCGGGCGGTGCATGCGCTGGCGCGGATCATGTTGCACGGCCGCATCTCTCACATTCAGACCAGCTGGGTCAAGCTGGGTGTCGAGCGCACACAGGTGATGCTGGGCGGTGGCGCGAACGATCTGGGTGGCACGCTGATGGAGGAGACCATTTCCCGGATGGCGGGTTCCGAACACGGGTCGGCGAAGTCGGTGGCGGAGTTGACCGCGATCGCGCAAGGAATCGGACGCCCGGCGCGTCAACGCACCACCACCTACACAACGTTGGCGGCGTAGTTTCCGGTTTGGCGCCCGCTAAGCCATCAGGCCGGGAGCGCCGAGGAGCCGGCTCGCGTGCTCGGCGCCCATTAAGTGAACCGGTCGGCACGCGCGGCTTCCGGGAACGCGAGGAATCCCGCGCGCCCTCAACGATGGACCCGTGGGAGGCGCTGCTCGGCCGGATCGCCCGCCCTGAGCCGGGCCGCGGCGGCGGCCGATCAGCAGGGTCAGCGCCGAGCGGCTCAGTAGTTGTTGCAGGTGCTGGCGACCATCTGGATGTCGTTGAAATACTTCGCCGCCGACGGCATGGCCTGGATCTGTTGGGCCATCTGCGCGCGCTTCGGCGGCGGTGATGCCAGGAATTGACGCAAGTAGCCCTGCGCGATCGGCGAGGAGTTGAACTGCGCCGCAGCCGCCGGATCCGATCGCGTTGAGCGCTGCCATCACCTGCCCGTAGTCGCAGGTCGTATTAACAACCGGATCGAGCGGATCTGCCGAGGCGACCCCGGCCGCGGCGGTCATCGCCACTGCCACACCGCCGACCGCGGCTGCCAATTTCCTCAATGACAGCTTCACCATTTTATGGACACCTTCCCCAGTTAGTGCACCGCCATCCGACGGCGACGACATTTTGCCCAGCGGTTGCCGTCTGCCGTCGAGACTACCAGGCGCCGCGGACATTCCCATTACCGATGGTTATCGGGCGACGCCCGCCGGCCGTAACTCTGCGCAGGTCAGCAACGCATTGGCGGTGTTCGCGTTCGGCGAACGCGGGGCGGGCCGGGACCGCCCCCTCGGGCCCCGCGGCGGCGGTGCCCACCCGGGGCCGGACCCCGGCGGCGGGCCTGGCGCGCTTTTGCTGTGGTGCGCCGGGCGCTCCCCGCGGCCGGTGGCGCGGCGATGTGCATCCGTTCCGGGACGGCGGTCGAACCGGGGGGCCTCCGCGCGGCCCGATCCGGGCTCGTGGGGACGCCGGCACCACTATCGCGTCCGGGAGCGCCGCCCGGGTGGGGCGCCGGGCGTGCCCAGTGGTTGACGTGTATGTGCAACGTCTAGTATCAGTAACCGAAAGCTTTGTCTGAAGCGCTGAAAGCGCCGGGCAACTGACCGCAGCCCGCACTGAGCCAGTACATGGAGGAGATGTCTGTGACGTACACGATCGCCGAACCTTGCGTCGACATCAAGGACAAGGCATGCATTGAGGAGTGCCCGGTCGACTGCATCTACGAGGGGGCTCGGATGCTGTACATCCACCCCGATGAATGCGTCGACTGCGGGGCCTGCGAGCCGGTTTGCCCGGTGGAAGCGATCTACTACGAAGACGATGTGCCCGAACAGTGGACCCACTACACCCAAATCAACGCCGACTTCTTCGCTGAACTGGGATCGCCCGGCGGCGCGGCCAAGGTCGGCATGACCGAGAACGACCCGCAAGTGGTCAAAGACCTGCCGCCGCAAGGCGAAGGCGACTGAGCGCTCCGGTGCTGCACAAGCCCGGCGTGGGGGCGCGAGCCCCGCACGGGAGAGTGTCGGCGTTGCTGCCGGAGTTCCCGTGGGACACCCTGGCCGACGCAAAAACACTGGCCGAGGCCCACCGGGACGGAATCGTCGACCTGTCCGTCGGCACCCCGGTCGACCCGGTCGCCCCGGTGATCCAAGAGGCGCTGGCAGCCGCCGGTTCCGCATCGGGGTATCCGGCGACCGCCGGCACCGCGCGACTGCGGGAATCGGCGGTGGCCGCGCTGGACCGCCGCTTCGGAATCACCGGGCTGGCCGAGGCGAATGTGCTGCCGGTGATCGGCAGTAAGGAACTCATCGCCTGGCTGCCGACCCTGCTGGGTCTGGGCCCCGCCGATCTGATCGTGGTTCCCGAGCTGGCCTATCCGACCTATGACGTCGGGGCCAGGCTGGCCGGGGCGCGGGTGTTGCGCGCGGATTCGCTGACCCAGGTGGGTCCGCAAACCCCGGCGCTGGTCTACCTGAACTCCCCGAGCAACCCGACCGGGCGCGTGTTGGGCGTCGATCACCTGCGCAAAGTCGTCGGATGGGCGCGGGAGAGGGGCTGCGTGGTCGCATCCGACGAGTGCTATTTGAGTTTGGGCTGGGACGCCCAGCCGCTGTCGATCCTGCATCCCTCGGTCTGCGACGGCGACCACGCCGGGCTGCTGGCGATCTACTCCCTGTCGAAGAGTTCGTCGCTGGCCGGTTATCGGGCCGGCTTCGTCGCCGGGGACCCGGCCCTGGTCGCCGAGCTGCTGGCCGTGCGCAAACACGCCGGGATGATGGTGCCGACGCCGGTCCAGGCGGCCATGGTTGCCGCGCTGGACGACGACGCCCACGAGAAGTTGCAGCGGGAGCGCTACGAAGGGCGGCGGGCCGCCCTCGTGGCCGCGCTGCGCGCAGCGGGCTTCGCCATCGATCATTCCGAGGCCGGCCTGTACCTGTGGGCCACCCGCAACGAGTCTTGCTGGGACAGCGTCACCTGGCTGGCCACCCGCGGCATCCTGGTGGCGCCCGGCGATTTCTACGGCCCGAGCGGTGCGCAGCACGTGCGAGTCGCGCTGACCGCCACCGACGAGCGCATCGCCGCCGCGGTCGCCCGGCTGGCTTAGCCCGGCGACGGCGAGCGCCGGAGGGGCGCGAGTGAGGAGCCGGGCCATCGGACTTAGCCTGGCCGGCTGCTGCGCGGGCGCGGCAAACGGCAGAATGCATCGGTAGGCATCACCCAGGTGCTGCTGCGCGCTTCACTTCGGTAAGGAATGTGGTCGTGACAACTTCGGCGAGTAAGCCGCGCATCCCACTGTCGATCGGGGACATAGCCAAGCGGATTTTTCTGGGCAAGCCGCTGATCACCGAAGACCTGGCATCCGAACGACTATCGAATCCCGTTGCACTGGGCGCGCTTTCGCCCGACGCGATCTCATCCACCGCGTATGGCCCCGAGCAGGTCTTGATCGAACTGCTGCCGCAAGCGGGCGTGGCCGCCTTCGTGTTGCTGCTTCCCATCACCGGCGTCATCCTGCTGATTCTGGTGTTGGTGGCGGCGTCCTATCGACAGGTCGTCATGGCCTACACCCGAGCGGGCGGGTCGTACATCGTGGCGCGCGACAATTTCGGACCGCGGGTGGCCCAGATCGCTGCGGCGGCGCTGCTGATCGACTACGTGGTCACCGTGGCGGTGCAGACGGCGGCGGGCACGGTGGCGGTGGTGTCGGCTATCACCCCGCTGGGTCGTTACAGCCTGGAAATCACCGTAGCCGTGGTGCTCATCATGTGTTATGCGAACCTGCGTGGCTTGCGTGAAGCCGGCCGGCCGTTCGCGGCGGCGACCTACGCGTTCGTGACCATGATGACGCTGATGATCGTCGTCGGCGTGGTTCGCGAAATCTTCTGGGGCCTGCCAAGATACGATCCACAGCATATCGCCGGTGCGGTCCCGGTCCATCAGGGCAGCGGCTTGGTGATGGGCGCGACGGTCTTGGTGCTGCTGCGCGCGTTCGCCAACGGCGGGTCGTCGCTGACGGGTGTCGAGGCGGTCTCCAACACCGTCAACATCTTCCAAAAACCGCAGGGCCTCAACGCGCGTCGCGTCCTCACCACGATGGCGTGCATTCTCGGCTTCCTGCTTGCCGGTCTGGCCTACCTGACCTATGTCACCCACGCCACCCCGTATGTCGACGAATACCCCTCGATGTTGTCCGAGGTGGCCCGGGCCGTCTTCGGGCCCGGCCCGATCGGGCAGGCCCTCTACCTTCTGCTCCAGATATCGACCGCCGCCATCTTGTTCACCGGCGGTAACACCAGCTTCAACGGATTTCCGGCGCTGGCCAGTTTCGTCGCCGAGGATCGCTTCCTGCCGCGGCAACTGACGAAACGCGGTTACCGCCTGGTGTTTTCGAACGGCATCATCACCCTCACGGCGCTGTCGGTGCTGTTGCTGGTGACGACCGGCGGTTCGGTCAGTGCGCTGGTTCCCTTCTATGCGATCGGCGTGTTCACCGGGTTCTCGATGGCCGGTTACGGGATGACCAAACACCATCTGACTCATCGGGAACCGGGTTGGCGACGCCGGCTGGCGATCAACCTGTCCGCGGGAATCATGTCGACGATCGTGGTGGGTATCTTCGCGGTGGCGAAATTCACCGAGGGCGCGTGGCTGGTGGTCGTCGTTTTCCCGCTGCTGGTTTTCGCGCTGATACGGCTCAACCGCGAATATCGAGCCGAAGCGGCCATTCTCGAGATGTTCCGCACCGACCGCCCGGAGCTGGTGAAGTATGCGCGGCATCGGGTTTTCGTTTTCGTCGACTCCGTCGACCTGGCGGTGATCGAGGCGCTGCGCTACGGCAAGGGTTTACGGGCCGACGAGCTGGTGGCGGTGCACTTTATGGTTGACGCCGCCCATGCCGCGCAGCTGCGAAAGCGTTGGGATCACTTCGATCTGGATACCCCACTGCGCGTCGTGGATTGCCCGGACCGGCGAATAAGCCGGGCTGCGCAGGTGTTCGTGGCGAAAGCGCGCGAAGAACACCCCGACAGCAACGTCACCGTGCTACTGCCGCGCCGAACCTTCGGGCGACTGCTGGGTCGACTGCTGCATGACCGCACCGCGGACAAGATCGCCCGCGCCATCAGCCTCATCCCCGACGCCGCGGCGACGATCGTGCCCTACGACGTGGAATCGCGCATCGCGGAGGCCTACCCCGACCGATTGGAGCAGCGCATCGCGCACGAAGTCGACAAGTTGCAGGCGCGGCTGTCCAGGGATGAAGACCAGAATGTCGAGGCCTACGAACACCCCGAGCGGCCGCCATCGGTGATCCTGGTGGCGGGCCTGATCTCCGGGGAGCGCGCCACCATCGAAGGACGGGTCAGCGAAGTCCAGGATGTCAGCCAGCGTGGCCAGACCCTCCGGGAAGTCGTCGTCGGTGACAGCAGCGGCGAGGTGAAGATCACCTTTCGCCCCGGCCGCGGGGGCGCCGACATCCAGCCTGGTCAGCTGGTGCGGGTCACCGGCAAGGCCCGGCAGACCGGCGGTCGCCCCATCGCGATGTTCGACCCGGTCTATCAGGTGCTCGAGGACCCCGCCAAGGACGGCGAGGCCGACGAGACCGATCGACCCAGCCGAACGTGATCCGCGCGACCCAAAGGCCGGCTCGGTCGCCATGGCGCAGTTAACTTGGGCGCGAGACACTTTGAACATTCGCATTGAGATTTGTGCGTAGGTGCACCCGCCACAACTTCTTCAAATGTGCCAGGGTTCCGTGCGCCGGCGGCCGCGTCTTGGCCATCGGACGGGGAGGCTGTGTGCAGCCTGTTGCAACACATTTGCCGACGTTGCGGCGCCAAGACGCGCAATTGCGCACTCGCAACGTGGGTTTCGCGACGTCCCGGCCGAGCGGTAGAACACGCGGGAGTAATCCTTTACCGCTAAGCTGACCTGGTTTGAGTCGACAATCGGATACATGAGCCCGGATGCATGAGAGACGGTGCGCGCCGGAGCGCACGGGGCTCCTATGGGCATTCGCACAGCCAGCGACGAGCCGACGCCGTTGGGCGAGAACGGGGGACTGCATATTGCATGCCGCAACTACCGCACCGGTTGCCATCATCGGTATGGCCTGCCCGCTGGACTGGCTCTGCTCGTTCTCCTCGGCCGCCGCGCTGGTGGGTTCTCCGGGTCAGGGGGCATACGCCGCGGCCAACAGCTGGTTGGATGCTTTCGCGCACTGGCGCCGCGTCCAGGGTCTGCCGGGCACCGCGATCGCTTGGGGAGCGTGGTCCGAGGTTGGCCGCGCCACGGCCCTGGCAGAAGACGCCGGCGCCGCGATCAAGCCGGCCGAGGGTTATCGGGCGTTCCACACGTTGCTGCGTTACGACCGCCCGTACTCGGGCTACGCGCCCATCATGGGAACGCCGTGGTTGGCATCGTTCGCGCAACGCAGCCGCTTCGCCGAAGCGTTCCAGTCGATGGGGCAAGGCAAACCGGACACGGGCAAGTTCCTCGCCGAACTCCAGGCGCTGCCCCGTGAGGAGTGGCCCGCGGCCATTCGCCGGTTGATATCCGGCCAGATCAGCCTGTTGCTGCGGCGCACGATCGATCCGGATCGGCCGCTGTCCGACTACGGCTTGGACTCACTGGGCAACTTGGAGCTGCGGACCCGCATCGAGACCGAAACGGGTGTTCGCATCAGCCCCACGAAGATCACCACCGTTCGCGGTCTGGCGGAACACCTGTGCGACGAACTGGCGGATCTGGAAGCCGCACCGTCGGCCTCCTGACCGCAGCACATCCGGTGCTGTGTCGAGCAGAAGGCGAAGGGCAGCACCGACATCCCCGGCCGGAGCCGACGAGCGGTGAGGTCAGCCGCCGTAGGGCGGGCGGGGCATCGTGAAGCGGCGCCGTCCGTTGCGCAGGACCACGCTGCCCATGGGTTGTGTGCCCCGGCCCGGTATTCCGCCCATCATGTTCGACGGCGGGTGCGCCGCCGCCACCGGGGTCGTCCGGAAAGTGCTGTCCGGCAACGCGACCCGTCCGTGGGCCGGTTCGGCCGCCGCAGTCGTGTCCACCCAGCCCTGCGGAACCGACAATTTCCCGACCGGCGCCGCGTTGCCCACGCTGGCAAGCACCGGTCCCCGCACGCCGGTTGGGGCCGACCGCCCGATCGGGACGACGGGATGGCTACCGCTGGCGCCGGATTGGATGTTGGAGCGGAAAACCCCTGTCCCGCCGCTCATCGCCGAAGTCGCGGTACGACTGAACGCCGCGCCCAGATTCGCCGGTCCGGTCAGAGTGTTGAAGTCGCTGAAGGCGGTGAGTACCGGCGATGACCCCAACGATGACAACGAAGGTGGGTCGGCCGCCGACGTGCCGGTCGACGTCCCCGACGGGAGGGCTTGCAGTTGCTGCGGTAGCGCGGACGTCAGCTGAGCCAAAGTCGTCTGGGCCTGTCCGGTCGAGGTGCCCGTCGCTTGCGACACCGCGGCCGCCTGGGCGGATTGGCCGCCGGTGTTGGTGGTCTGCGGCGGCTGGGTGAACGGTGTCAGGGCCGCCGCGGCCGACGAGGACGCGGCGTAGCCGTACATGGCGGCCGCGTCCTGGGCCCACATCTCGGCGTACTGCGCTTCGGTGGCTGCGATCGCGGCGGTGTTCTGTCCGAAGAAGTTGGTTGCGACGAGTACTGCCAACTGAATTCGGTTGGCAGCGATCACCGGCGGCGGCACCGTTGCGGCGAAAGCGGCCTCGAAGGCGGCGGCCGCCGCGCGCGCCTGGCCGGCGGCCTGCGCGGCCTGCGCGGCCGTTGCCGTCGCCCACGCCACATACGGGGCGACCGCGCCGGCCATCGCCATCGACGCCCCGCCCGACCATGAGCCCTGCAGCTCCGAGAGCGTCGAGGAGTATCCGGCTGTGTACAACTCCAGCTGTGCGGTGAGTGCGTCCCAGGCCGAGGCGGCGGCCATCAACGGCGCCGAGCCGGGGCCGGAATACATTCTGGCCGAGTTGATCTCGGGCGGGAGCGCCCCGAAATCAAACATCGCCATTCCTTTCTCAACGGTGCGTCAACCGTCGCCCGAGACAGCCGGGGCGGTCATGTTCTGCGCTTATGAGGTGCCGCTATCGGCTATCCGCCGGGCGAAGGCCGCGGCATGGTGAACTTGCGCGGCCCCACCCGCAGCGCGTTGTTGACCGAGGAGCCCGATAACACGCTTGAGCTCCGCGGCGCGCCCGCGGCGGGCACGCCGTTCCACATGTTGGTCGCGGGGACTTCTTCCCACGACGGGGCACCGTTGATGTCGGCGTCCGACAGCCAGTGCGGCTCGGCAACGGGGGTCGCCGCGGGATTCGTTACCGCCCAGCTCGGCGGGGCGGACAGTTTCCCGACCGGTGTCGCGTTGCCCACGCTCGCCAGCACCGGGCCGCGGACGCTTCCCGAGCCCAAGGTGGCAGCCTCGGCGGCAGCCGGGGTGGCCGCCTTGGCAGCATCCTTACCCGCCTGGATGCCGGACCGGTAGATCCCGGTGTAGCCGCTCATCGCCGACGTGCTGGTACGACTGAAGTTCGAGGCCAACGCCGCCGGACCGGTGAGGGTATTGAAGTTACTGAAGGCGTTGAGTACGGGTGTGGACGTCGCCGCGGCGGAGGGGTCCGCTGCGGCATTCGCCGACCCGCCGGAAGCGAGGTTCTGCAGTTGTTGCGGCATGCTCGACATCAGTTGGGACAGCGATGTCTGAGCCTTCCCCGCCGTCGACGTGCCTGTGGCTTGGGCCACCGCGGCGGTTTGGGCGGACGGCCCCGTGGCGTTGGTTGTCTGGGGCGGCTCCCTGAACTGCGTCAACGTGGTCGCGGCCGACGAGGAGGCGGCGTAGCCGTACATCGCGCCGGCATCCTGGGCCCACATCTGTTCGTAGGCGGCCTCGGTGGCGGCGATCAATCCGGTGTTCTGCCCGAAGGCGTTGGTGGCGACCAGCGCCGCCAACTGGGAGCGATTGGCCTCCACCAGCGTTGGTGGCACCGTGGCGGCAAATGCCGCCTCATAGGCGGCCGCCGCAGCCCTGGCCTGGCTGGCGGCCTCCTCGGCCTGCGCGCCCGCGGTCGTCATCCATGCCACATACGGCGCGGCCGCCCCTGCCATCGCTTCCGACGCGGCGCCCGACCAACCCTCGCCTTGCAATTGCGCGATCACCGACGAGTATCCGCGGGAGCCCGACTCCAAGGCGTTGGCGAGTACGTCCCAGGCCGCGGCGGCCGCCATCAGCGGTCCCGAGCCCGGACCCGAATACATTCTCGTCGAGTTGATTTCGGGCGGCAGCGCCCCGTAATCCAGCATCTCTATTCCCCCTTCATCGGCCTGCCCCGATCAGGCGCCGGGGTGGGTGGGCCGTCACGGGCCGTGATGACCTGCCGTCCGGCCGGTCACGGCGCCGGGCGGTGCACCAATCGGCACGCGGGCCGAGCGTCTCGATCGGGGGACGGGGCAAAAATTGAATGATCACGGTCGGTCCTTTTCATCACCTGGCTGCCGCCTGATTGGCCGGCCAGGTACTGATCTGTTCGGAAGGGACCGTTGGCGGTCGACAGTGACGCGCAGTTATGGCGAGCCCCACCACCGTCGTGCGTTGCCGTCAGGGGCACTGCCCAGGCACCGCAACTTGAACTGCTACTTGACAGTCAAAAGGAACCGACACCCGTTCGACAACCGAAAATCGCCGATGTACAGGACACTTCCAGCTAATTGCATAGTTATGCTCAGCTACTTGCGCGGCTCCATCGTGCCTGGCATCGGGCTGTGTCACGTCGGGTTATGGTCGTGAACCGCCGTGCTAGCAAATAAGCATGATGACCTGAATAGGGATTAGGCGATCGGTGGCTCACAGGTGCGCTTCTCTTCGCGTGCGGTGGGGGGGCGGGGTCCCCGCCTGGTCCCGGGGGCCTGATGTGAGCCCCGGCACACGAGGAGCCAGCTGGGCGTCTCGGCGGCGTTGGCTGGAAATCTCCTGTAAATTGACCATCTTAACTTGTAGACTAGCCAAAATCAGGTTTGACTAGCGGGCAATGTGGTGAAGGTGCATTGCCGGGATGGGTGCGCCGATGTCAACGCACGGTGGTGGCGGGGTTCGCCATGTCAGCGCGTCGTCGTCGGCGGTCCACGGTCCCTGCGACAGGTACGCGCCCGGTTCGCCAGTCATGCAGCGACACGCGACACAGGAGGATGCGACATGCTCGATCGCGACCGATCGCGCGAGCATCTCTGCCGGCAGCGCCGGACACCACAGCTCGAGGCCTTCTGGATCGGCAGGCTCTCAATTGTTGACGACCCCAACCGAACCTGACGGCACGAGCGGTCAGGTTGGCTTGACGGTTACGCCAACATCGACTGTGAGAGGTAGATATCGCGTGGCGCGTTCGCATCGCATTTCGGTCTGGGATCCAGAGGACGGCGAGGCCTGGGACGCCGGCAATCGCGCCATCGCCCGCCGAAACCTGTTCTGGCAGGTCGTGAATGTGCATGTCGCCTTTTCGATTTGGTACCTCTGGTCGGTGATGGTGCTGTTCATGCCGGAGTCGGTCTACGGCTTTTCGACCGGAGACAAGCTGCTGATCGGCGCCACCGCCTCATTGGTTGGAGGGCTCGCGCGCATCCCATATGCGATGGCCGCGAATTGGTTTGGCGGGCGCAACTGGACAATGTTTTCGGCGGCGGTGCTGCTGATACCCACCTTCGGGGCCATGGTGCTGTTGGCTCACCCCGGCCTGCCCCTGTGGCCGTATCTGGTGTGTGCCGCCTTGACCGGGCTGGGTGGCGGCAATTACTCGGCGTCGCTGGCCAAGGTCGACGGACTTTTCCCCCAGCGGCTCAAGGGCGTGACCCTGGGTCTCATCGGTGGAATGGCCAATCTCGGGTCGGCGAGCATCCAGGCCGTCGGACTGGTGGTGCTGGCCACCGCGGGGCACCGGGCACCGTACTGGGTATGTGCGATCTACCTGGTCCTGTTGGCAATCGGCGGGATCGGTGCGGCCTTTTTCATGGACAACGTCGTCGCGCACCGAACCGGCCTGTCGTTGGCCAACTACCGCTCCATACTTTCCGTGCCCGACACGTGGGCCATCTCTTTCTTCTATATGTGCGCGTCTGGCTCATTCCTCGGTTTCGCGTTCGCCTTCGGCCAGGTGTTGCTGCACAACTTCGTGGCCGCCGGTGAAAGCCACGGCCAGGCGTCGCTGCACGCCGCCGAGATCGCGTTCATCGGGCCGCTGCTCGGATCTCTGGCGCGGATAGTCGGGGGCAAGGTGAGCGACCGGTTCGGCGGCGGCCATGTCACCCTGAGCGTCTTCGTCGCGGCGATCGTTTCCGGTGGGTTTCTGGTCGGGGTCAGTATGCAAGCGGATGCTGCCGAGGACCGCGGTTCTGCGGTAACGGGCCTGACGATGCTCGGCTACATCGTCGGCTTCATCGCGCTGTTCATCTTCTGTGGTGCCGCCAAAGGGGCCGTGTACAAGATGATCCCATCGGTATTCGAGGAGCGCGGCCGCGCACTCGCTCTCAGCAACGGCGAACGGCATCACTGGGCTCGGGTCAGGTCGGGGGCGTTGATCGGACTCGCGGGCGCTTTCGGTGCGTTCGGCGGCGTGGGAATCGACTTGGCCCTGCGCCAGTCCTATGACACCGAAGGCACCGAGACACCGGCGTTTTGCATTTTCCTGGCGTGCTACATCGTCGCCGCGGTGCTGGTTTGGGCCCGCTACGTGCGGCGCCCGGGCAAACGTGCGACGGTGCCGGCGCGGCAGCCGAGTGCGGAGGAGACGGTCAAGACGTGATCGCATCAGGAAGCCGTGGGGGATTTCGGCTTTCGGGAATTGTCGGGGTTTACCTCAAATGCTGCTAAGGAGCTAATAATGTCAAACAACATCACCTGGCACGACCACCACGTAAGTCGCGATGATCGTGAAAAGCTCAACGGTCACAGAGGGTGCGTCATCTGGTTCACCGGGCTAAGTGGCAGTGGCAAGAGCACGGTGTCCAACCTCGTCGAGCAAAAGCTGTACGAGCGTGGCGTACGAAGCTTCCTGCTGGACGGGGACAACGTCCGCTACGGGCTGAACGCCGGGCCCAATACCCTTGAGGAGCGCCATGGGGCCGACTTCGCCAGGCGGTTCGGTCTGGGCTTCTCCGCCGAAGACCGCGAGGAGAACATCCGGCGGATCGGTGCGGTCTCCAAGCTGTTCTGCGACGCCGGTGTCATCGCTTTGACTGCTTTCATCAGCCCTTACCGTCGTGATCGTGATGCGGTGCGCGCCACGCTCGAAGATGGCGATTTCCATGAGATCTTCATCGACACGCCCATAGCGATATGCGAACAGCGCGATCCCAAGGGGCTCTACAAGAAAGCTCGCGCCGGCGAGATCAAGGGGTTCACCGGAATCGACGATCCTTACGAGGCCCCGGCGAAGCCGGAACTGCGGCTCGAGGGCGGCGCGAAGGACGCGGACACACTGGCCACGGAAGTGGTTTCTTATCTCGAGAAAGCCGGTGTCATCCCAGCCCATTCTCGGCGCCAAAACTCACGGGAAGGGATGGTCGAAGTCTAGGACCGGGTCCGCGCCGGCGGAGAGCCCAACGCTGACTTGTCGCGTGCGAAATCGGCCGGCACATACGCGGAGAAGGGCTCAGGAAGCTCGAGGATGCAACTGTTGAATACGTATCGGGGAAATGAGGTCAAGACATGAACTACCAGGGGCACAACGGGAAACCGATCGTGGAACGGGTGAGCACCGAAAATGCTGCTGACCAGATCAAAGGTATGCCACGCGTTCCCATATCAAAAGCCACCGCGCACGAGGTGATCAGCCTGTCGTACGGGTTCTTCACTCCGCTGGCGGGATTCATGGGTCGGCAGGAGGTCGATGGGACCTTGGACAAGATGCAGCTGCCGGACGGAACGTTATGGAGCATTCCGATCGTCTTCGATATGTCCGCTGATGACATCGGGAAGCTGGACATCAAAGGAGGCGACAGCGTCGTTCTCGAATATCTCGACGCCCCCATGGCCATCTTCGAAATATCCGAGATCTACGAGTACGACCTCGAGCGCATGGCCGAGAAGACCTACGGCACATCTGATCCGCGGCATCCGGGGGTGAAGAAGACCCTGGCCTACGAAAATCGGTTCATCGGCGGCGAGATCACACTCATCAACGAACCGGTTTTCAACGAGCCGTTCAAGAGCTTTTGGCTCACCCCGAAGCAGCATATGGACGCGTTGGCGGAGAACGACTGGAAGCACGTCGTGGCTCATCAGACCCGGAACGTGCCGCATACCGGGCACGAGGCGTTGATGAAGCAAGCCTGGTTCGCGGCGAATGAGGACATGCCGGTGAACGACCTGAATACGGGCGTGCTGGTGAATGCCATCATCGGCCAGAAGCGGGTCGGCGACTATATCGACGAAGCAATCCTGCTGGCGCAGAATGCCCTAAACACCAGCGGTTACTTCCGGCCCAACGTCCACAAGGTGTCTTTCACGCTCTGGGACATGCGCTATGCGGGACCGCGCGAGGCGATCTTCCACGCAATCCTGCGGACGAACCTCGGGTGCACGCATCACATGTTCGGCCGGGACCACGCCGGCGTGGGTGACTTCTACGATCCATACGATGCGCAAAATCTGCTGAAGCAGTACAGAAGTGAGTTGGGCATCAAACCGGTGTTCCTCAGGGAAAACTGGTACTGCCCAAAATGTTTGGAAGTCACCAACTCGGCGCTTTGCGGTCACGACGACGAATCGCAGAGCTTCAGCGGCAGCTTGATCAGAAGCATCCTGACCGACGAAGTCAAGCCGACCCAGAAGGTCATGCGGCACGAGGTGTTCGAGGTCGTGATGGAGTGCGCCGCCGAGTACGGCGAGGGTTCACCGTTTGTGACAGAGGAATATCTCAAGACCCGGCGCCCGGTCTTTACGCTGAACCAACTGGAGGGATCGGATTCATGAGCAGCACCGCGAACAACATCAAGATCAACGTCTGGATCAACGAGGAGCGGCTCGAGGCGCTCGCGAACGCCGGAATGGCGGACCTGGCAAACGACGCCTTCGCCGGGATGAAGCTGCTGGAGATTTACACGACGGAAGAGCAGAAGAATCTCCTGCTGCAGCGGTTTCCGGGGGCGAAGTACGACTCCGCCACCACCAAGTCCATTGAGCTGCTTCCGAAGCAAGCGAAAGACAGGCTGTTGGAGCTGTCGATCAAGATGCAGTCCACGGGCCCCGATGTGATGGGCCGCTTTCTGGAGGAAGCGCAATCCTGACGGGTCGCCGCTAGTGGTGTCGCACGATACCAGAGAATCGTAAGCGCCGACCGACGATTGGTCATGGTCCAGTCGTCGGTCGGCGTTTTCTCATCGACGTGTTGCCCATTAGCTGGCCGCGGCGACGACCAGAGTCGTGAGGTTGGCGCCCCGCCGCCGGCCCGCACGCCCGCCCAGCTTGCGGTTTGGCGGGTCGGCCGCGCCGAACCACCGCATCGTAAGCGCAGGGTGCCGTGAAAGACCTTGTGATAAGGGAGTATTCGAGATCGCCCGGCGGGGCGCCATTGGCAGCGTTTCGACGCGTCGATCGCTCTTCCCCGGATCGTTCGCCGCGCAATGAGTGTCGCGGCCAGGACTGGAGACCGGGCTCGTCGGTGAACGCTGATTTGCCGGCAAAGGACAGGAAGAATCCAACCAAACTACAGGGAGTTGCCAGGTTGCCTGTCCATACTAACAATCATCACGAGTTTAAGTAGGCGTGGGCGGTCGTTCTGCCATCTGGGTGGTGGAGGTTTCCGTTTGTGCCTGCCAGCTCGAGGTCAGAGTGAGCTCCGTTCAGCCGGGGCGGCTCGTGGCCCGTTTTGCCTGATGAATAGCAACTCTGCCCGCCGAACCGGCGGGGCAGGAAGGTCCGACGTTCGGAAAGGCGTCTTTTCTGAACCGACATACAAGGCCGTGTTGCTGGCCGGAGCGTGTGAAACGCGCTCTGTGAACTGAACTTACGAAAGGCACATGCACTGTGGAGAAGCAACTGATCGCTCCGACCAGAGTTTTGCGGGATTACCTCTCCGATTCCAGGGTCTGGGAGGACTTCCTGGCCCAGGGGGGCTTTGTCGAGAGCGACATCGTCGTCGCGGATCCGTTCAAGGCCGGGACCACCTGGACGCAGAGGATTGTCCAGCAGATTCTGCACAACGGCGAGGAGTCGGAGGGTGGGCTCTCCGACACGTCGCCGTGGCTGGATTCCAGCTGGGGTGATCACGCCGGCATGCTCAAGGTGTTGAAGGAGCAGCGCGAGGCCGGGATGCGGCGGGTCATGAAATCGCATCTGCCCGCGGACGCCCTGCCGATCGCGCCCGAGGCCCGCTACGTGTTTGTCGGCCGAAACGGCAAAGACCTTGGGATCAGCTTCCACAACTATCTCTACAACTTCAATCCGGCGACCATGGCGACGATCAACAAGATCCACGCCGAGTGGTCGGGCGACCCCGCGCCTCTGGTGATTCCGGAGGACATGCAGGAGTTCTTCGACCTGTGGTTGGACACCGACGGTTACCAGTGCTGCGACCTGCTCGACATCATGAACTCGTGGTGGCGGCTCCGCAACGAGCCGAATGTGCTTCTGCTGCACTATTCCGAGCTGAAGAAGGACCTGCGCGGTCAGATCACGCGGCTCGCGGAGTTCTTCTCCATCGACCCGGCGTCGCTGCGGATGGACGTCATCGTTGAGCACTGTTCGTTCGACTACATGAGCGAGCGGGCGGAGAAGATGGCGCCGTTCGGTGGATCGCACATGTCCAGTGCCAAGGCCTTCTTCCACAAGGGGCTGAAGCGCGACCACCGCAATGAGTTGACGTCGGAGCAGGTTCAGCGCTTCGACCGCGTCGCCCTGGAAAAGCTGGGCGCGGATTGCGCCCACTGGCTGGAGACGGGCGAACGCCCCGCGGCCGGCTGAGCCGACGAGAAACGACGTCGCGGTGTCGGGGGACTTCGCCGTAGCGCGGAGTCCCGCTTCGCGACAGGAGAATCCAGCGTCTATGGCTGATCGAGGTCTGGTGCTCCGCGACCGCCTCCTGATGGAGGCGGTCGCCCTGGCCTACATCGTGGTGGCGGCCCAATCCAACGGCTGGCACTACCTGTTCTTCCCCGGTCTCGCGGCACTTTCGCACGACGCGTTGACCCGGCCCTGGGGTAAGTGGGCGAGTCAGCCTGCGCGGCTTGTCGTGACGCCGGTCGTGGGGGCGGCCACCGGGACGCTCATCACCCGAACATTGCCTTTTGGTGTCCCGGCCATTTTGCTGGTGGTGACGTCGTGCTTGCTGCTGCTCACGCTGCTGAAGTCGAACATCGCACCGGCGATCGCGGCCGGGGTGCTGCCGCTCTTCCTGGGTATCAAGAGCTGGCTTTATCCCGCCTCGATTCTGGTCAGCCTTGTCGTCTTGGTTGCCGTACTTCTGCCCTGGCAACGGTTTAGCCGACGAAAGTATCAGTGGCACCACGTTTCCCGGCCGAACCGCGATGACGTTCTGGAGAGCCCGCCGCGCGGGAATGCCTGGGTCTTACCGTTCTTCGCATTCGTGACGGTGCTGGCCCTTTGCGCCACGGCCTCGGGACTGCGACTCGTTTTATTTCCGCCACTCATCGTCATCGCGTACGAAATGTTCGCCCACCCGAGCACCTGTCCGTGGGTTGGCAAACCGCTGGCACTTCCCGCTGCCTGCGTACTGGTGTCGACCGCGGGGTGGGCCGCTGTCAGTCTGTTCGGGAGCGGCGGTCTCGCGGCGGGATGCGCGATGGTGTTCGGCGTCATGACGCTTCGTTCCTTGCGCCTTCATATGCCGCCCGCGCTGGCGGTCGGACTTCTTCCGCTTGTCATCGATTCTCCCGGTATCAAATACCCGATCTCCGTGGCTATCGGGACAGGAGCACTGACGCTCGCCTTTTTGCTCTACCAACGTTGGGTCACCGGCCACGGTCGCGCCGCCCGGAGTATCCCCGAAAATATGAGGAGTGCATAGTGTCGAATTCCCAACTGACCGCGGTCATATTCGTGCTGCTCTTACTTGTCGGCCTGGCCCAGTTGTTGGGCTATTTTTTCATGAAACTTCGTCAACCCAAGGTGGTGGGCGAGATCTTGGCCGGCGTCATCCTGGGGCCCGCACTCCTCGGCCGACTGCCCTTCATGCAGCACGCCATCGGCACCGCCAAGCACGACAGCCACATCCTCAGCTTCGTCTACTGGCTCGGGTTGCTGCTGCTGATGTTCGTGTCCGGCGCCGAAGTCCAACAGCTGTTCGGCCGGGGCGAGCGGCGTAACGTGAGTTGGCTCGTCATCGTGGGCACGGGCATACCGTTCCTGCTGGGGCTCGCCTTCGGGCCGCATCTGATCCGTCCCAGCCTGGCCGGGCCGCACGGCAACCGCGTGTCGCTCATCATCATTCTTGCCGTCGGCGTCGCGGTTACCTCGGTGCCGGTGGTGTCGAAGATCTTCGCCGACCTCCACATCCTGGACACCCGGTTCGCGCGGCTCATCCTGGGCGTGGCCGTGCTCGAGGACATTGTTCTGTGGCTCGCGCTGGCCATCGCGACGTCGATCGCGGCCAAATCCCATCTGCATCCCTCGCTGATGGCGTTGCACCTGGCGGTGACGGTGGTCTACTTCGCCCTCGGGCTCACCGTGGTGCCGCGCGCCATCAAGCTCATGAACAAGGCCCGCTGGAATGTTCTGGCGCGGCACTCGCCCACCGGCTATGCCATCGCGGTCCTGTTGACCTACTGCGCGGTCGCCGGGGCGCTCGACGTCAACCTCGTCTTCGCCGCATTCCTCGCCGGTTTCGCCCTGGTGGACAAGGAGCACGGAATCTTCGACGACGCGCTCGACGCGATCAGCAAGGTCGCTTTCGCCTTTTTCATCCCCGTCTACTTTGCGATTGTCGGCCTGAAGCTGGACCTCATCCGGGGCGTCTCGCTGACGATGATGGTGGTCTTCATCGCCGGCACCTGTGTGGTGAAAATGGCGTCGGTCGGCCTGGCGGGGCGCTTGGCCGGATTCCGGGGCCTGGAACTGATCAACCTCGGGATCACCACCAACGCCCGCGGCGGGCCGGGCATCGTGCTGGCCAGCGTCGCCTTCGACGCCGGGATCATCAGTTCGAAGTTCTACACCACCCTCGTGGTCGCCGCCGTGCTCACCTCGCAACTTGCCGGTGCCTGGCTGGACTACGTCCTGCGTAGAGGTTGGCCGTTGCTCAAGTCCGATGCGCCCGAAGACGCCGAGGGCGTCCCCACCGAGAGCGGTCCGCCCGCTGAACCCGTCGGGGCCTCCACCGAAACCGACGTCTTCACTACCGGATTCGAGGGCCAGCCCACGTAGGGCGCGCCGTATCACCACGATGGTGCAGAACGGGGCGGGTTGACTTGCGGTCGCGCGGGTCCGCTCAGGCGTCCAGCCGGGTGAACTGCTGGCGGCGGTACTGCTCGACGCAGGCGGCGCGGCGGATCTTGCCGCTCGTCGTGGTGGGAATCGACCCGGGCGGTACCAGGACCAGGTCGGCGACGCTCAGGCCGTGCGAGTTGGAGATCGCCGCGGTGACGTCGTTCTTGACGGCATCGAGCCCGCGCAACAGGTCCTCGTCGGACCCGCCGCGCTTCTTCAGCTCGATGATGGTCATCGGCTGGTCTCATCCACCGGAACGGAGATCGCGGCGACCCGGCCCCCGGTGATCTCCCGGACCGTCGACTCGATGTCCTCCGGATAGTGGTTGCGCCCGTAGACGATCAGCAAGTCCTTCATCCGGCCCACGATGAACATCTCGCCTTCGGAGACGAACCCCAGGTCGCCGGTTCGTAGCCACGGCCCTTCGGGGGTACCCGGTGACGGGTCGGCCAGGATTGCGCCGAAAGTGCGCCGGGGTTCCTCCGGCTTCTGCCAGTAGCCGTGGGCCACGTTCTCGCCGTTGACCCAGATCTCACCGACCGTGCCCGCCGGGCACTCCCTGCTGGTGTCGGGGTCCACGATCCGCACCGTCGGCGACTTCGGCATGCCGTAGCTGAGCAGCGGCGAGCCGGTCTCGGCGGAACACCGTTCCGCGCTGCCCTCCGACAGCTTCTCGGGCTCGAAGTGGACGACTTCCGCGCCGCTGACGGTGCGGTTGGAGACGTAGACGGTGGCTTCCGCCAGACCGTAGGAGGGACGCATCATGTGGTCGCGAAAATTGTACGGAGCGAACCGTTTGCAGAACCGGTCCAGCGTGACGGGGTGAATCCGCTCGGCGCCGCTGACGATCCCCGTGACGTTGCCCAGGTGGAGTCCACGGCCGTGCTGCGCGCTGATGCCGATGGGAGCGCACGAGAAATCAGCAAAGCGAGCCCTCGGGACGGCATTGGGTTCACCGTACCGGGCTAGCTCCTCTCCAGAGCCCGCAGTCCCAGTGAAAAGAGCAGTCGCGCTTCGGGATCACCCAACGAGGTCGACAACAGCTTTTCGATCCGTCGCACCCGGTAGCGAACCGTGTTGGGATGCACTCGCAACGACTGCGCGGCCTCGGCGATGTCGCCGAAGCTGTCCAGGTAGACCCGCAGCGTCTCGGCCAGCACCGGGTCCCGCGCACGCAGGTCCGCGATCCGCGGATCGACCAACCGTTGCTGGCTGCCGACCAGGGTGACGATCTCGTCGAGCAGGACGGTGGTGCGCGCTTCGGCCAGCGATGTTACCTGCCCGATCGAAATGGGGTGGCGCTCAGCGCTATCCAGCACGCGGTCCACCTCCCTGCGCGCCGCGACGGCCCCGGCGAGGCCGGCCACCGGCGCGGCGATGGCGGCCCGCAGCTGCACCCCGAGCTCGGACCGCATGGCGCCGATGGTGCCGCGGACCCACGAGGTGACCGAACGGGTGTGCGCCTGGGGCAGCAGCACATAAACCCTCGAACCTTGCGACGCGACCTGAGCATCGCGGCGAAAGGCGCTGGCGCTCAGTGCCATTACGTCTCCCAGCCGTCCGGGACGGGCTCCGTCCGCCGTGCTGTCCCAGCCGATCAATGCGGCGGTGCCATCGGCGGCGATGCCGAGCTCGCGGGCGACGGCGGCCACGTCGGCGGGCGTAGTGATTTCGGGGTCGGTGAGTCCGAGAAGTTGCTGCACCCGCCGCGCATGCGTGGACGGTCGGGCCGCCAGCCGCGACACGATCCGCGCGGCCAGCACGGCCGCGCCCCGCAACATCTCGTCGGCGTCGTCGGCCAGCGGTTGCGACCCTTGTTGCACCCAGATGGTGCCGGCGAATACCGGCGGTCGGCGCGCATCGGCCGCCGGCTGGTAGATCCCGACCGCCAGCCGCGGACGCAGGCCCAACTCCGGGCGCTCGGCGACGCGTACCACCTCACCGCCCGCCCGCAGCGCATCGAAGATGCCCCATTGGCCGATCCACTCGAGATGCTCGGGCGGGCCGGCCCTGCCCAGGATGGAGAGGCGGCGCAACTCGTCGGCTTCGGCGTTGGAGGCCGAATAAGCCAGCACGTGCGATTGGGCGTTTTCGATGCTGACCATGCCGTGGATGCGGTCGGCCAACGACTGGGCCAAGCCGAACAGGTCGGTGCCCGAGTCGTCCGTCGCATCGGTGCGGTCCCCGTGATGCTCCAACACATGATTGACCAACTGGTAGAGCCGCTCCCAACGGGCTTGCGGCTCGACGGCCACTACCGCCGACCCGGCCGTGACCGCCGCGCTCACCAGTGCGTTCGACGGCTCCTTGGCGAAGACCGCCACCGGCACGCGCTCGCGCGCCTGCTTGTCCATCCATCCCAGCGCCTCGTCGTCGGTGACGCCCAGCAGGAAGAAGACATCGGCCGCGCCCGCGGCCGCCGCCAGACCCAGCCGCACATCGTCGGAATCGATGAGCGCCGCCGATCCCACCGAAGGGTCCAGCCCCCGGGGGGCATCCACCAGGCTGACCAGGGTCGCGTCCAGCGCCAGCAAGAGCTGACCCAGCCCCACACCGACCATGTTGTCCGATCTTACTAGCACTCGGCCTAGTTATTGTCCGATCAGCTAATACGGTGGTTGGTCATGGCGAGGATCCTGGCGGCATGGATGCGATAACTCAGGTGCCGACGCCGGCCAACGAGCCGGTCCTCGACTATGCGCCGCAGTCCCCCGAACGCGCCCGGCTACGCACCGAATTGGCCGCGCTGGGCGAGCACCCGATCGATCTCCCGCACGTCATCGGCGGTCGCCACCGGATGGGAGACGGGGAGCGGGCCGACGTCGTCCAGCCGCACCGGCACGCCGCGAAGTTGGGCACCCTGACCAACGCCGGACACGCCGACGCCACGGCGGCCATCGAGGCCGCGATGGCCGCGAAGAGCCCTTGGGCCGCAATGCCCTTCGACGAGCGGGCGGCGGTATTCCTGCGGGCCGCCGACCTGCTGGCCGGCCCCTGGCGGGAAAAGATCGTGGCGGCAACCATGCTCGGGCAGTCCAAATCCCCCTACCAGGCCGAGATCGATGCGTCCTGCGAGCTGATCGACTTCTGGCGGTTCAACGTCGCGTTCGCCCGTCAGATCCTCGACCAGCAGCCGCTCAGCGGCCCCGGGGAATGGAACCGAAGCGACTACCGGCCGCTGGACGGCTTCGTCTACGCCATCACGCCGTTCAACTTCACCTCGATCGCGGGCAATCTGCCGTCCGCGCCCGCGCTGATGGGCAATACCGTCGTGTGGAAGCCGTCGATCACCCAGACGCTGTCGGCCTACCTGACCATGCAACTGCTCGAGGCCGCGGGGCTGCCGCCCGGGGTGATCAACCTGGTTACCGGTGACGGCTTCGCGGTTTCCGAAGTGGCGCTGGCCGATCCGCGACTGGCCGGCATCCACTTCACCGGATCGACGGCCACCTTCGGCCACTTGTGGCAGCAGGTGGGCGCCAGTATCGGCCGCTACCAGAGCTACCCGCGGCTGGTCGGTGAGACCGGCGGCAAGGACTTCGTGGTCGCGCACGCCTCGGCGCGGCCGGACGTGCTGCGCACGGCGCTGATTCGCGGGGCCTTCGACTACCAGGGCCAGAAGTGCTCGGCGGCGTCGCGGGCGTTCATTCCCAATTCGGTGTGGCAACGCATGGGCGACGACTTCCTGGGCGAGACCGCCGCGCTGCGCTACGGCGACGTCACCGATCTGAGCAACTTCGGCGGTGCGCTGATCGACTCGCGCGCCTTCACCAAGAACGTCAACGCCATCGAACGGGCCAAGGGCGCGGCCCACGTCACCGTCGCGGTGGGTGGCGAATACGACGACAGCGTCGGCTATTTCGTGCGGCCCACGGTGTTGCTGTCCGACGACCCGACCGACGAGTCCTTTGCGACCGAGTACTTCGGACCGCTGCTGTCGGTGCACGTGTATCCCGACGAGGATTACGACCGAATCCTGGAAATCATCGATACCGGCACTCGTTACGCGCTCACCGGTGCCGTCATCGCCGACGACCGTGCGGCCGTGCTGAGCGCGCAGAACCGGCTGCGGTTCGCCGCCGGAAACTTCTACGTCAACGACAAGCCGACCGGCGCGGTCGTCGGGCGCCAGCCGTTCGGGGGTGCGCGCGGTTCGGGCACCAACGACAAGGCGGGGTCGATCCTGAACATGATGCGCTGGACGTCGGCCCGCACCATCAAGGAGACGTTCGTTCCGGCGACCCGGCACACCTACCCGCACATGGATTCCGACTGATGGCCGGGCTGTTCGCCACCACCCTGCGCCCGGTGATCCTGGCCGCCAGCCACGGGCGAGGGTTGCGCCGCACCGCCGAACGATTGCCGGTCACCCGCAAGGTGGTGCGGCGGTTCGTGCCCGGTGAGACGATCGACAGTGTGCTGGACAGCGTTGCCGTGCTTCGCGATTCGGACCGCTATGTGAGCATCGATTATCTGGGTGAGGACGTCACCGACGTGGACGACGCCGACGCGGCGATGCGGGTGTATCTGGATCTGATCGACAACATGGGCGGCGGTCGCGGCGGCCGCGGCGGCGGCGGCATCCGGCCGCTCGAGGTGTCGGTGAAATTGTCCGCATTGGGTCAGTCGCTGGACCGCGACGGCGAGAAGGTGGCTCGAGAAAACCTGTATGCGATCTGTGAGGCGGCGCAGCGGGCCGGGGTGTGGGTGACGGTGGATGCCGAAGACCACACGACGACGGATTCGACGCTGTCGTCCGTGCGCGACCTGCGGGCCGACTTCGCTTGGCTGGGCCTGGTATTGCAGGCGTACCTGCGGCGCACGCTTGGCGATTGCGAGGAATTCGCCGCCGCCGGCGCGCGGGTCCGGCTGTGCAAGGGCGCCTACGACGAACCCGCATCGGTCGCCTACCGGGACCCCGCCGCGGTCACCGACTCCTACCTGCGGTGCCTACAAGCGCTCATGGCCGGCTCGGGATACCCGATGGTCGCTTCGCACGACCCGGCCATCATCCAGGCGGTACCCGCGCTGGCCCACCAAGCCGGCCGGGGCGCCGGCGATTTCGAATACCAGATGCTGTACGGCATCCGCGACGCCGAGCAGCGACGGCTGGCCGACGCCGGCAGCCAGGTCCGGGTGTACGTGCCGTTCGGCACGCAGTGGTACGGCTACTTCATGCGGCGGCTCGCCGAACGGCCCGCCAACCTGACGTTCTTCCTGCGGGCGCTGGCGGCTCGTGGTCACTGAGTGTGAACTGGTGGCGGGAAATTCGCCGAAGTCCCGCCACCAGCTCACACTCAAAGCCCACGATTCACACTCGACGCGGCAGCTAAGGTCTAGCCGCGACGGGGCCGCGGGCGATCGCCCGCCAAGCCGCGCACCACGTGCGCGCGCACGAACTCGGCCGCCACCTCGGGATTGTCCATATCCAGCACCGACGACGGCGTGCTGAACAGCGAGAACAAGATGCGTGCGAACCATTCCCCGGCGGCCTGGACGTCGAGGTCCTTGCGCACCTCGCCGGTCAGCCTGGCCGCGGAAAGGTAGGGCGCGAGGAAATCGACGCACTCGCGCAGCAGCACGGCGGCGTCTTTGGTGAGCAGCAGGCTGATCGCGTCTTCGTCGAAGTACCTCTCGGAGGCGATGACCCGCCGCGCTTGCGTCACGAACACCGCTGCGCGGCTCAGCTTTTCCTCCAGTGAGCTGCCCTGATCCATCGCTTTGGACATCTCACGATAGAACCGCTGGGATGCGTGTTCGGCGCACGCTTCGATGATGGCACCCTTGTCGCTGAAGTATTCATAGATGGTGCTGCGGGAGACGCGGGCCGTTCTCGCGATGTCGACGATCGTCGCCTTCTGCAGTCCCTGCTTGCCGAAACAGGCATACGCGGATTCGACGATCAGCTCGCGGGTGTCGGTCGCTTGAGCCTGAGTCATCCGGCGTCCTCACCCGGCCGGCGCCAGGATCAGGCCGCTGGTGGGCACGCCGGTGCCCGACGTGACGAGCACGTGTTCGACGTTGTCGACCTGGTTGTAGGAGGTGCCGCGGACCTGGCGCACCCCCTCGGTGATGCCGTTCATGCCGTGGATGTAGGCCTCGCCGAGCAGCCCGCCGTTGGTGTTGATCGGCAGTTCCCCGCCCAGCGACAGCCGTTCGACGGTGGCGAAGTCCTTGGCCTCGCCGCGCCCGCAGAAGCCGAGTTCCTCGAGCTGGGTGAACACGAACGGCGTGAAATGGTCGTAGATGAAGGCGGTTTGGATGTCTTGGGGCTTGAGGCCGGAATCGCGCCACAGCTTGGTCGGCGACCACCCCCATCTCCGGGAGCCCGGTGATGTCCTCGCGGTAGTAGCTGGTCATCATTTCGCCGTCGGCGGCCGCGCCCTGGGCGGCCGCGGTGATGATGGCGGGCGGCTGCCGCAGGTCGCGGGCGCGCTCGGCGCTGGTCACCACCAGCGCGACCCCGCCGTCGCTTTCCTGGCAGCAATCCAGCAGCCGCAGCACGGGTTCGACGATCCACCGCGAATTCTGGTGGTCTTCCAGCGTGATCGGGCGCTGGTAGAACCAGGCGTCGGGGTTGCTGGCGGCGTGCTTGCGGTCCACGACGGCGATCCGGCCGAAGTCCTCGTTGGTCACCCCGTAGGTCGACATGTAGCGCTGGGCGTGCATCGCGACCCACGCTGCGGGAGTGAGCAACCCGAACGGCGCGTAGTGCGCCATGAACAGCGGGGTGCCCAGGTCGGTGCGTCCGCTGCCGCCGAACCGGAACCCGGACCGTTCGTTGAAGGCGCGCCAGCACACCACGACATCGGCGATGCCGGTGGCGACGGCCATCGCCGCGTGCACCACGGTGCCGGCCGCCGCGCCGCCGCCGTGATGCACGCGGGAAAAGAAGCTCAGGTCGCCGATGCCCACATTGCGCGCGATGTCGATCTCGTCGCTGGAGTCCATGGTGAAGGTGACCATGCCGTCGACATCGGCCGGCGCCAGGCCGGCGTCGTCGAGCGCGGAACTGACCGCCTCACATGCCAATTGCAGCTCGCTGCGCCCGGACTCCTTGGAGAACTCGGTCTGGCCGATCCCGACGATCGCCGTGGCGCCGGGCAGCGAGCTGCTCATGCTTCGTCTCTTTCGAAGGCCCCGTCGAGCAGGCTCAGCACCGCGGTGCCCGAGACATGGTCGCCGAGGCTGTTGGAGGCCTTGAAGGTCACTTCGACGAAGTTCTCACCCGCCGAATCCCCTTCTGAACCGCGAGTCTTGCCGGTCACGCTGCCGGTGAACCGCAGCGGGTCGTCGGGAAAGCACGGCACGCCAAGGCGGATCGACAGCTTCGTGACCATCGCCTCCGGCCCGGCCCAGTCGGTAGGAAGCGCACGCAGTAGCCCGTTGGTGGTCAGGATGTTCATGAACAGGTTGGGGGAACCCTGCTTGTTGGCGTAGTCGCGGTCGTGGTGCACCGGCATGAAGTCGCGCGATGCGATCGCGCCGGCGACGATCATCGTTGTGGTGATGGGGATCTCGAGCGGTGTCACCTCGTCGCCGACCTCGATATCGGCCCACTGCAGCGTAGTGGTGCGGGTTTTGGCGGTGGTCATCGGTTTCCTTCGGTGTAGGTGCTGCCAATGGCGGCGAGCTGGGCAGTGGCCGGTCCGAGGGCGAGCTCGTTGTGTTTGGCCCACAGGAAGTAGCGGTGCAGGGGATAGGTGATGTCGATGCCGATGCCGCCGTGCACCTGTTGGGCGGTGGCGGCAACCCGGGCGCCGGCCTCGGCGGCCCAGAATTTCGCGATGCGGGCCGCCCGGCGGGCCTCTTTTACGGGCCGGTCGTGCGCGATCAGCCAGGCCGCATGCCAGGTGGTCCAGCGGATCGCCTCGACGTCGATGAAGGCGTCGGCCATCCGCTGCTGCACCGCCTGGAAGCTGCCGATCGGGCGACCGAACTGTTCGCGCCCGCTGGTGTAGTCGGCGGCCATCCGCAACGCGCGCTCGCAGACGCCGAGCTGGATCGCGCACAGCCCGACCAGCGCGCGGGTGTAGAGCGAGTCGATCGGGCCGTCGATCCGGTCCTGCGCGGAAACGATTGCGCCGTCGAGGAATACGTCCGCGTGCGGCTCATGGTTGGTGGTCGCCGCCGGCCGGACCTCAACGCCGTGCGCCTCGCAGGGCAGCAGGAACAGGCCCACGTCACCGTCGTCGGTGGTGGCGGGAATCAGTACGGTGTCGGCGATTTGGGCGGCGGGCACCAGCTCCTTGGCGCCGTCCAGCCGCCAATTCGGACCGTCGCGACGCGCGGTGGTCGACGGGACTCGTCGGGTCGGAGCGACCCGGCTCGGCCAGCCCCGCGGTCAGGATGCGGTCTGCCCGCGACGACCTCGGGCAGGAAGCGCTGCTGCTGCTCCGCCGTGCCGTGCCGGGCGATCGGGTCGGCGCCCAGCACCAGCGTCGCGTAGGCGGGCACCGGCGCGACGCCGGCGCCCACCTCGGCCAGCAGCACCCCGAGTTCCACGAAGCCGCCGCCCGTGCCGCCCAACCTCTCCGGCAGCGCGGTCCCGAGCAGGTCGGCGGCCGCGAGTTCCTTCCACAGCGCGGCGTCGTGGCGGATTTCGCCGGCTTCGAGTTCGGTGAGGCGCTCGGGCGTGGCCCGGCGCTCGAAGAGGTCGCGCGCGAGCTTCGGCGATCGTCTCCTGCTCTTCGGTGAAGGTGAAGTCCATCGCGTCGCCTACCCGGTGGGCCGGAACTGGTGCAGCACCAGGTCGTCATCGAACGCCTGGTAGAAGACTTCGACGGCCATCCCGACCGTGACATCGGCCGGATCGATCTCGCAGCAGGTTCGACACCAGCCGCACGCCCTCGTCCAGCTGCACCAGCACGACGATGTAGGGATACTCGAAAAACGGGAACCGCGGCTCGTGCGGCATCACGTAGCTGTAGACGGTGCCGCGACCGGCCGACTCGATCGGATCCCAGTCCAGCGACCGGCAGTTCGGGCACATCGGGCGGGGCGGGTGGCGCAGCGCCCGACATCCGCGGCAGCGCTGGATCAGCAGTTTGTGCTCGCGCAGCCCGTTCCAGAAGAACTCGGTGTCCGGGCTGATCGCCGGCGCCAGGCGCGTCGCCATCAGCGCTCCGGCCTGAATCGCAGCACCCGGAATCGCTGCCGCCCCAGCACCTCACCGTTCTGGTCGGTGTAGGTGGTCACCCAGGTCAGAAAGAAGCCGGTGCCCAGCGCCGTCTTCTTCTCGTCGGAGACCGATTCGTACACCGCCGTCGGCGCTGATGACGTCGCCCAGTCGGGGATAGCGCTCGATCTCGAACTCCGAGTTGGTGGCCACCGTGCTGGTGTATCCGGCCTCGTCCAGGAACGCCGTCGGGTTGCTCTTGATTTCGATGGGGGCGCCGCCGCGGTCCCCGATGCCTTCCAGCTTTGGCGACGGCATCGTCCAGGTCTGCAGCATGACCGGCGGTGACACGATGCCGCCGAACCGCGATGCGCCGCGAACTCCGGGTCGAGATAGACCGGATTCATGTCGTCCAGCGCGTGCGCCCAGTGCCGGATCATCGGCTGGTTGACCGGATCCGGTGCCACCGAGGGCTTTCCGGTGCCGCCGGTGGGCTGGCCGACGAGCGCACGCAGCTTGGCGCTGAACGCGTGATCTGGTTCGGTCACTGACTCTGTCCTCCTTCGTCCCGACCATTGTGGGTAGCACGAAGGTCGCGAGGCGCGCGCGGCATGCCCAATCCGGCCATGGCGATGATGTCACGCTGGATTTCGTTGGCGCCGCCGCCGAACGTGTTGATGACGGCGAACCGGTAGGCGGCCTCCAGCGCCCCGCGCAGCGGCGCGTCGGCGCCGCGGCGTAATCCGTTGTGGTCGAGCACCTCCAGCAGCTGGCGGGCGACCTGCTGGGTCAGCTCGGTGCCGAACACCTTCGCCGCCGAGGCTTCGCCCATGCTGAGCGCGCCCTTGGTCATCGCGGCGTTGACCCGCAGGTTGACCAGCTTGTAGGCGGCGACCTGGGCCTCGACCCGGGCGAGCGCGAGCTGCACCCACGGCTGGTCGATGACGCGACCGCCGTCGAGCTCGGTGGTCGGTGGCCCACTGCAGCGTCTTCTCGAACAGCGGCTCGAAGCGCGCCCAGGTTGCCCAGCGCCGCGCGCTCGAAGTTCAGCTGGGTGGTGATCAGCTGCCAGCCCTGGTTCTCTCCGCCCACCAGCGCGCTGGCCGGGACCCGCACGTCGTCGTAGAACGTGTAGAAGGTGGAGACGCCCGGCATGGTGTGCAGCGGCTGCCAGGAGAACCCGGGCGACGAGGTCGGCACGATCAGGATGGAAATGCCCTTGTGCTTCTTGGCATCCGGGTCGGTGCGGGCGGCCAGCCAGATGTAGTCGGCGTAGGCGGCGCCGCTGGTGAACATCTTCTGGCCGTTGATGACCCATCCCGCCTCTAGCTCGTCGCCGTCGCGCACGGCGGTGGTGCGCAGCGATGCCAGGTCGCTGCCGGCGCCGGGCTCGGAGTAGCCGATCGCGAACTCGACGCTGCCGTCGAGGATCGCCGGGCAGAAACTCCCGCTTCTGCTCCTCGGTGCCGCACTGCATCAGGGTCGGGCCGACGGTGTTGAGCGTCACCAGCGGGATCGGGGCGTCGACCCGGCGCGCCTCCTCGGAGAAGATGAACTGTTCGATCGCCGAGAACCCGCGTCCGCCATACTCTTTGGGCCAGCCGACGCCGAGCAGGTCGGCCGCGGCCAGGGCGCGCACGCACTCCCGGACCTTCGGCCCGCCCTCCATGCGCTCGCGGACCGCGGCGGTGCGCTCCGGTGTCATCACCCGTTCCAGCGTCGGCGCGGATCTCGGCGCGCAACCGCTCCTGCTCGGGCGTGTATTCCAGGTACATGGTCAGGCCCCGAGCCGTACCGGCATGCGCTTGACCCCGGGCACCATGGTGGCCCGCATCCGGTCCACCTCACCCACCAGCTCGAGCCGCGGGAAGCGGCGCAGCAGCTCGTCGAACATCACGCACGCCTCCAGGCGCGCCAATTGCGCACCCACGCAGGAATGCTCGCCGCACCCGAACGCGATGTGCGGGTTGGGGTGGCGGGTCACCTTGAACTCTTCGGAGTCGGCACCGAAGATGTCCTCGTCCCGGTTGGCCGACCCGTAGAGCATCACCACCACGTCGCCCGCGGCGATGCGCTGACCGCGGATCTCGACGTCGCTCAGTCGCGGTGCGCGCCATGTGCACCACCGGGCTGTTCCAGCGCAGCATCTCCTCGACGGCGCCCGGGATCAGACCGGGATCCTCGACCAGCAGGCGGCATTGGTCGGGATGGGCGATCAGCGCCAGCGTGCCCAGCGCGATGAGATTGCGGGTGGTCTCGTTGCCGGCGACCAGCAGCAGGAACGCGAAGTTGAGCAGGTCCTCGTCGGTGAGCCGATGCCCGTCGATCTCCGCGCCGGCCAGCACCGACAGCAGGTCGTCGCGCGCGTCGGTGCGCCGGGCCGCGATCAGTTTCTGGAAGTACTCGTAGAGCTGCCCCATCGCGACCATCGGGTCGAGTTCGATCTCCGGGTCGGCGGTGCCGGTGGCCGCGTCCGACCACGCCCGGAACTGCT
Organism: uncultured Actinomycetota bacterium; assembly: GCA_963800315.1. Classification (GTDB taxonomy): domain Bacteria; phylum Actinomycetota; class Actinomycetes; order Mycobacteriales; family Mycobacteriaceae; genus Mycobacterium. Next base: position 4,585 of record CAWDAS010000007.1, on the reverse strand, counting down.
CCCAGTCGTCGGGCGGGGCGCCGATCAGCTCGGCGATCATCCGGGTGGGCAGGGGAGCGGCGATCTCCTCGGCGAACTCGTGCGACGGAATTCGGTTGCAGCCCGTCCAGGATGCCCCGCACGATCTCGCGGATCTTCGGCTCGAGGACGCTCACCCGCCGCCGGGTGAATCCGGAATTGATCAGCTTGCGCAGCTGCCGGTGTCGCGGCGGGTCGGTGAAGATGAGGTTGCCCTCCTGCACCGGATTCGGCATGTGCGGGTCGGGGATAGTGATGCCCTTGGTCGAGGTGAACAGTGCCCGGGTTGCTCGAGACGAAGCGAATGTCTTCGTACTTCAGCAGCGCCCAGAAGTTGGTGACCTCGTTCCAGCACACCGGCGACGTGGCGCGCAGCTCCCGGTACGCCGGGTAGGGGTCGCCCGCGTAGAAGTCGGGGGAGTGCAGCGGAAAAGTAGTCTGCACGGTCCAGCCTCCCTGAACGGACGATCCGACACATTGGCGCGATGTGTCTTGCGACGTTGTGTCTACTCCCGGCCGAGCACCCCTGTCAATACGCGCGCAAGGCTGTGAAATGGCGGAAAATTCGCCACATTGGTGATTGACGCCGCAGGCACGGGGGTGTACACCAGGTGTTTAGATGACCGACGTCGGGTGAGGAAACACATGGCCGAGCTATCACCTCCGGGGCTTGTCGACACCTACCAGCTCTACATCGACGGCGGATGGGTCGAACCCGGGGACGGCCGCTACGACGACATCGACCCGGCCACCGAGCAGACCATCGCCACCGCACCCGACGCGAGCGTCGCGCAGGTCGGCGACGCGATCGCGGCCGCGCGGCGCGCTTTCGACGACGGGCCCGTGGTCGCAGCATGGGACCCGAGGACCGGGCCGGTTGCCTCAACCAGCTCGGCGACGCACTGCTGAAGCACGCCGACGAGTTCTTCGCGCTGTCGCAGGCGGAGTGGGGCTGCGTCGCCAACGAACGCATGATGCAAATCGACGGCACCGGATACATGTCCATGCACGCCGCACAGCTGGCCACGAAGCTGGTCGACGAGCCGGTCACCGGAATCGGCGCCGGGACCACGGTGCTGCGCCATGAGCCCCTCGGGGTCGTCTCGATTCTGACGCCGTGGAACTTCCCGCACTGCCTCAACGTCATGAAGGTGAACAACGCGCTGGCCGCGGGCAACACCGTCGTGCTCAAGCCGTCGCCGCTGACGCCGCTGGCCGGCCTCGCGCTGGCCCGCATCATCGACGAGCACACCGACATCCCGCCGGGCGTGGTCAACGTCGTCACGCCGTCGGGCCTCGAGGCCGCCAAGCTGCTCACCACCGACCCGCGCATCGACATGATCAGCTTCACCGGCAGCTCGGCCGTCGGCTGCGAGGTCATGCGGGCCGCGGGCGACGCCATGAAGCGGCTGTTGCTGGAGTGCGGCGGGAAGTCGGCGAGCATCGTCCTCGACGACGCGCAACGTGACCGACGAAATGCTCGAGCAGCTGCTGTTCGATTGCTGCTCGCTGCATGCCGGGCAGGCCTGCATCCTGCACAGCCGGCTGCTGCTTCCCGAGTCGCTGCACGACGATGTCGTCGACCGGCTGGTCGCGCTGGCCCGGGACGTGAAGGTCGGCGACCCCAGGGACCCCGACGCACAGATGGGCCCGCTGATCAGCGCGGCGCAACGGCAGCGCGTCCAGGCGCACGTCGACGGTGCGATCACCGACGGCGCGAAACTGGTGACCGGCGGCGGTCGTCCGGCCGGGCTTGGACGTCGGCTTCTATTTCGAGCCGACGATCCTCACCGACGTCGAGCCGGATTCGACGATCGCCCAGGAGGAAGTGTTCGGGCCCGTGCTGACGGTGCTGCGCTACCGCGACGACGACGACGCCGTCGCGATCGCGAACAACTCCCGCTACGGGCTGTCCGGCGCCGTGTGGGGCGCCGACGTGGACCGGGCCGTCGGCGTCGCCCGCCGCATCCGCACCGGCCAGGTCGCGGTCAACGGCGTCGGGCCCGGCGACGCCCCGTTCGGCGGCTTCAAGCTGAGCGGATTCGGTCGCGAGAGCGGCGGGATACGCGGACTGCAGCAGTACATGGAGGTGAAGGCCATCGGGATTCCCGCGTGACGGGACCCCTGGCCGGGCTGCGCGTCGTCGAATTCGCCAACGAGATCTCTGGCCCTTATGCCGCAAAGCTTTTCGTCGACCTCGGCGCCGAGGTCACCAAAGTCGAACCGCCCGAGCGGGGATCCGCTGCGCCGGTGGGGACCTTTTCCCGGCGGAATCCCCGACTCGCAGCGCTGCGGCCTGTTTGAATACCTCAACGCCGGCAAGCGCGGCGCCACCCTGGACCTGTCCGCTCCGCAGGACATGGCCGCCGCCCGCGAGCTCATCGCCCGAGCGCACGTGCTGGTGGAGGACTTCGCGCCCGGAACGCTGGAGGGCCGCGGGCTGGGCGTAGAGGCGTTGGAACGGCTGAACCCAAACCTGGTGGTATTGCGCATATCTCCGTTCGGCCAGTCCGGGCCGTGGCGTCATCGGCGGGCCACGCCGCTGACCCTGCAGGCGGCCTCGGGCTGGATCAGCGCCAGGGATCCGCAGCGCCCGCCGGTTCAGGTCGGCGCGCGGATCGCCGAGTACGTCGCGGGGGCCTACGGCGCACTGGGTGCCATGACCGCGCTGCGGCTGCAACCGGTCGGCCGCGTCAGGGAAGTGGATGTCTCCCAGCTGGAATCGCTGCTATCGACGCTGCCGTATCCGATGTTGATGGCGCAGCGGATGCGGCGCCTCGGCTTGCCTGCGAACCTGCGGTCGGCGCCCATGCTGGGCGTCGTTCGGGCCGCCGACGGATGGGTGGGTATCAACTGCCTGACGGGGCAGCACTGGCTCGACGTGTGCGCGATGCTCGGCCTGCCGGAATACGGTGAGCAGCAGATCGCGATCATGCTGGGCGGGCCCGAGCGTGCCGAATTCTTCGCGAAGGCGCTAGCCGCTGCTCGCCGGGCGGACCGTCGCCGAGATCGTCGAACTGGGCCAGGCGTTGCGCATCCCGACGTCCCCGGTCAACGACGGCGCCACGGTGCTGGACTGTCCCCAGTACGCCGAGCGCGGATTCTTCGTCACGGGCGGCGGGCCGGGTTGGTCGTTCCAGCGCCCCGGCCCGGCGTTCCGGTTCTCGAAAAGCCCGGTGCCGCAGCCTCGTCCGGCGCCCCGCCTGGACGCGCGGCCCGGGCCGTGGGCGACCGAGGCCCGAGCGCTTTCGCCGACGGAGGGCTCGCTGCCCTTCGCCGGGCTGCGCGTGCTCGATCTGACCACGTTCTGGGCCGGGGCATACCTGACCTGCTACCTGGGCGCGTTCGGCGCCGATGTCGTCAAGGTCGAGTCGATCCAGCGGCCCGACGGTCACCGCTACTCGGGGGCGTTCGCCCACGAGGGCGACGACTGGTACGAGCGCAGCCCCATCTGGCAGGGCACCAACCTCAACAAGCGCGACCTCACGCTCGACCTGACCTCGGACCGGGGCCTGCGACATCGCCCGCCGGCTCGCCGCGCGGGCCGACGTCGTCGTGGAGAACTTCTCGCCGCGGGTGGTCGAGCAGTTCGGCCTGGACTACGACTCGCTGGTGTCGCTGAGGCCCGACGTGATCGCGGTGCGGATGCCGGGGTACGGCCTGCAGGGCCCGTGGCGCGACTACGTCGGCTGGGCGCTGAACTTCGAGCAGACGGCGGGGATGTCGGCGGTCACCGGCTACCCCGACGGCCCGCCGTGCAACCCGCAGGGGCCCGCCGATCCCATCGTCGGCGTGCACGCGGGCGTCGCGCTGCTGGCCGCGCTCGAGCACCGCAACCGCACCGGGGAGGGCCAGCTGATCGAGATCGCCCAGATCGAGGTCGCGGCCGCGGTGACCGCCGAACCGGTGATCGAGTACTCGATGAACGGCGTGGTGCGCCGGGCGCGCCGGCAACCGCCGGCGCGGGTATCTGCAGGGCGTCTACCCGACCGCGGACGGCGCGTGGGTGGCGCTGGCGCGTGCCCGACAATGGTCAGGTCGACCATGACGTATTCGACCAGATGGTCACCGGCTGGACCCGCACGCAGGCTGCCGGAGATTATCGTGGAAAACCTTCGCGCACAGGGTATCCCGGCCGAATCAGTGGTCGCCGGCGATCAGATGTACGACATCCCGCAGCTCGACGCCCGGGGATACTACGAGGAGTTCGAGCACCCCGTCACCGGGCCGCACCGCTACCCGGGGTGGCCGTTTCGCATCACCCCAGGGCCGGTTCGTCACCACCGCACGGCCCCGCCCACTCTCGGCCAGCACAACGACGAAGTCCTGCGCGGCCTGGGCCTGTCCGGCGGACCAGGTGGCCGGGTCTGCGGGCCGAGCGGGTCATCGGCGAGCGGGTGCTGAACGCCTGACCGTTGTCACACGCGGCACCCCGGCACCTCCGGATCGGGCGCACGCCACTGGAAAAACCGGTATCGCACGCGATAGCGTTTTCGCGAAACGATCGACGAGTTGAAGCGGTCGGCTATCTGTGAGCCTTTGGTAATCGGCGCGTCACATGCAAAGC
>CAWDAS010000006.1:0-16678 GCA_963800315.1 uncultured Actinomycetota bacterium | reverse complement strand
CACGCATCCAGGCACTGCTGCGCTGCGCGAGTCCGAGGAGGCGGCGATGATGAAAACCAAGTATGCCGCCGCCTTCGCCTCGGTCGTCGGCCCCCCGTCGATGGAGGGAATCCAGGCCGCGCTCAAGATCGCCGGCGACGTCGGCTCGGTCGAGAAGCTGCTTGGCGAAAAGGGAGCCAGCGGCCCGCCGGACGGCAAGGCCGCGATCAACTGAGACCGGTCAGGCCGCGTAGGGCGGCTTGGTGCGGCCCGCGGGCGAAAGGGTGAAGATCTCGTAGCCGTCGGCGGTGACCGCCGATCGAGTGCTCGAACTGCGCCGAGAGCGAGCGGTCCTTGGTGACGGCGGTCCAGCCGTCGGCCAGGATCTTCATCTCGCAGCGGCCGGCATTGATCATCGGCTCGATGGTGAAGAACATCCCCTCGCGCAGCTCGGCGCCTTCGCCCGGGCGGCCGTAATGCAGGACGCCGGGCGCGTCGTGGAACACGCGGCCGAGCCCGTGGCCGCAGAAATCGCGCACCACCGAGAAGCGCTCGGCCTCGGCGAAAGTCTGGATCGCATGGCCGATATCGCCGAGCGTGGCGCCGGGGCGCACCACCTCGATGCCGCGCATCATCGCCTCGTAGGTCACGTCCATCAGGCGCTGCGCGCTTCACGCCCGACCTGCGCCGACCGGGAACATGCGGCTGGTGTCGCCGTGCCAGCCGTCGAGGATCACGGTGATGTCGATATTGACGATGTCGCCGTCGCTGCAGCGCGCCGGTCGCCGGGAATGCCGTGGCAGACGACGTGGTTGATCGAGGTGCAGATCGACTTGGGAAAGCCGCGATAGTTGAGCGGCGCCGGGATCGGCGTCGTGCTCGACGATGAAGGCGTGGCACAGATCGTCGAGCCGCTCGGTCGTTACGCCGGGCACGCACGTGGGGCGTGATGTAGTCGAGCGTCTCGGCCGCGAGCCGGCCGGCGCGGCGCATGCCCTCGTAATCCTCGGGCCGGTGCAGCGTGATGCGCGGATCGTCGGCCTCGCGCACCGCGGAAGGGAACCTGCCGTTCATCGGCCCGCCCGTCGTTTCAGGGAAAGACACACAACAGGGCCAAAGGTAAGCCTCCGTGCCGTCCGTTTCAACGGCGCCGACGCTGGCCCACCGGCCGTGCCGGGTCTATGATGCGCCCGCTCCAACGGGAAGGCCCCATGCCAGAGACGCGCACGGTCACCGCCTGCATGATGATCATCGGCAACGAGATCCTCTCGGGCCGCACGCAGGACGAGAACCTCAACTACGTGGCCCGCGGCCTCAACGAGGCGGGGGTGCGGCTCATCGAGGCGCGCGTGATCCCGGACGTCCCCGTGACGATCGTCGCCACGGTCAACGAGTGCCGGGCGAAGTTCGATTACGTGTTCACCTCGGGCGGCATCGGGCCGACCCACGACGACATCACGTCGGAATGCGTCGCCGCGGCATTCGGGGTGAAGCTGCACCGCAATCCGCAGGCGGTTGCGATCCTGGAATCCTATCTGCCGCCCGGCGGGCTCAACGAGGCGCGGCTCCGCATGGCCACCGTGCCCGAAGGCGCCGAGCTGATCCTCAATCCGGTCTCGGCCGCGCCGGGCTTCCGCTACGAGAACGTCTACGTCATGGCGGGCGTGCCGGCCGTGATGAAGGCGATGTTCGACAGCGTGAAGGGCACGCTCCGCGGCGGGCTTACCATGGGCTCGCGCTCGGTGCGGGTCGAGCTCGCCGAGGGCGCCATCGCCGAGACGCTGAGCGGGCTGCAGGACGCCAACCCCGATATCGAGATCGGCAGCTACCCGGCGATGCGGCGCGGCTCGTTCGGGGTCAGCGTCGTCCTGCGCGGCACCGACCCGGCGCGGCTCGACGCGGTGCTGGCCGAGCTGATCGCGGCGCTGACGGCGCTCGGCGGGGAGCCGGTCGACGAGTCGGCCCAGCTCGCCGGCCAGGGCGCGAAGGCGTAGCACGAGCGTCGCGCTATAGGAACGTCGTCCTTGGCCGTTCAAGCCGCGGCCGGGGCGCGGGCGGTGCGCGAGGCGCGCCAGACGTTGTACCAGTTGGCCGCGATCACCAGCGCGGCGCCGGCCCACACCCACGCGTCGACCGTCTCGCGATAGGCCAGGTAGCCGACCAGTGCGACCGTCGGCAGGCGCAGGAAGTCGATCGGCGAGACCACGCTGATGTCGGCGAGCGCGAGCGCGCGGGCGAAGCTGTAATGGGCGGACAGCGCACAGACGCCCACCAGCACGATCCACGGCGCATCGGACCAGAGGGGCGTCGCCCAGTCGAACGCGGTCGGCACCAGCCCCAGCACGAGCTGGATCAGGTTCATGTAGAGCACCACCGAGAAGGCGGAATCGGCGCGGGTCAGCGACTTGGTCATGGCGATCGAGGCGCCGTAGCAGGCCGCGCCGGCGAGCATGACCAGCGAGGCCGGGTGGATCGCGGCCACGCCCGGCCGCAGGATCACCAGCACGCCCACGAACCCGATGGCGACGGTCGCCCAGCGCCGCGAGTCGATCGTTTCGCTCATGAACAGCCCGGCGAACACGATGGCCCACAGCGACATGGTGAACTCGATCGCCGTCACCTCGGCGATGGTCAGCACGCCCAGCGCGAAGAACCAGGCCACCTGTCCCGCGAAGTGGATCGTGTTGCGCAGCCCGTGCAGCGCCAGCCGGTCGGTGCGAAACGCGCGGAACCGGTCGCGCGCGGCGAGCGGCAGCAGGATCGCGAGCCCGATCAGCGAGCGCATGACGACGGTCTCGAACGGCGACATGTGGTGCGACAGCTCGCGCCCGGCGACCGCCATGGCGACGAAGCTCAGCATCGTCACCATCATCCAGGCCGCGCCGCGCAACGCCGGGGAAATCGAGCTCATCGCGTCACCTTCCTTGCGGTGCCCCCGCACGGCGCAGGGTGAAACGCACCACCTCCGGCGGGCAGTTGAACCGCACCGGCACGCCGGACGGACCGGCGCCGCGCGAGGTGTAGCCCATCATCCGCCCGGCGCGCCACAATCCCGCGACGCGGCGATATGAAATTCCGCGCGGCAGGTAGATCGGCATGCCGCCCGGCAGGCAGATCTGGCCGCCATGGGTGTGGCCGCAGAGATACAGATCGATTCCGGCCCGCGCGGCGAGCGCGGCGTAGCGCGGCGAGTGGACCAGCGCGACCACGAATCCCTCGGGGGTCCGGTCCAGCGCGGCGCGTCCGGCCGGCCCCACCCGATGATGGCGATCCTGCACGCCCAGAACGTTCAGTGCCTCACCCTGGCGGCGGACGGCGACGGCGCGGTTCGACAGCACCTCGATCCCGGCGTCGCGCAGTGTGCGCGCGAGGCGCCGGTGGTCGTGATTGCCGAGTACGGCGAACATGCCGTCGGGTGCAGTCACGGCGGCCGCGATCCGGTGCATCTCCGGCAGGATCGCGTCCGGATCGGTGCACCGGTCGGGCCGGAAGTCGCCCGTCATGACGCAGAGGTCGCACGGCGTGTCGGCGGCGATCTCGATCACCCGCTCGGTATTGGGCGGCGAGAGGCCGATATGCAGGTCGGTGAGATGCAGCAGACGGTACCCGTCGAACGCGGCCGGCAGGTGCGGAAGCGCGCACTCGATCTCGACCAGCCGCACGTCGCGCGCGTTGCGCTCGCCGCGCCGGTAGAGCCCGGTGCTCCGCAGCCCGAGCCGGATCGCTGCCGTCAGGGCGCTGTGCATGTCCGCTCGCGGGCCGCCGCCCGGTGAGAATTGTGATTGGCGCGCACTTTACTGATACAGCGCGATCTGGTCGATGCGACGGTCGATAACCACCGCCTTCGTCCAGCTGGGCCTGCTCACCGGAGCCGACGCCCTGCGCAGCATGGCGCACTCATTCGGCCTGGACAGCACGCCGAACGTCATTCCCCTTCAGGTCGCGGAATCAACCATCGGGGTCATCCCCGACGCCGCCGCGCTGGGCATGTCGAGCATCGGCCAAAAGGACGTCGCGCTGACACCGCTGCAAAACGCCGAGATCGCCGCCGCCATCGCCAACGACGGGGTATGATGCAGCCCTACCTGATCGACAGCCTCAAGGGGCCGGACCTGGCCAACATCAGCACCACCGCCCCCTATGAGCAGCGCCGCGCGGTGTCGCCGCAGGTCGCCGCTAAGCTAACAGAGCTGATGGTCGGCGCCGAGAAGGTCGCACAGCAGAAAGGGGCAATTCCCGGCGTGCAGATCGCATCCAAGACTGGTACCGCAGAGCATGGCACCGACCCGCGTCATACGCCGCCGCACGCGTGGTACATCGCGTTCGCGCCCGCACAGAGTCCGAAGGTCGCCGTGGCGGTGGTGGTGGAGAATGGCGCCGACCGCCTGTCCGCGACCGGGGGTGCGCTCGCCGCGCCGATCGGACGGGCTGTGATCCCGGCCGCGCTACAGGGGGGACCATGAGCCCGCGAGTAGGTGTGACGCTGTCTGGCAGGTACCGCCTGCAGCGCCTGATCGCCACCGGCGGCATGGGCCAGGTGTGGGAGGCGGTGGACAGCCGGCTGGGCCGTCGCGTCGCGGTCAAGGTGCTCAAACAGGAGTTCTCCCAGGACCCCGAGTTCATCGAGCGGTTCCGCGCCGAGGCGCGCACCACCGCGATGCTCAACCACCCCGGCATCGCCCAGGTCCACGACTACGGCGAAAGCCAGCTCGACGGCGAAGGCCGCACCGCCTATCTGGTCATGGAGCTGGTCAACGGGGAGCCGCTGAATTCGGTGCTCAAGCGCACCGGACGGCTGTCGCTGCGGCACGCCCTGGACATGCTCGAGCAGACCGGCCGGGCCCTGCAGGTCGCCCACGCCGCCGGCCTGGTGCACCGCGACGTCAAACCGGGGAACATCCTGATCACCCCCACCGGCCAGGTGAAGATCACCGACTTCGGTATCGCCAAGGCCGTCGACGCCGCGCCGGTGACCCAGACCGGGATGGTGATGGGCACCGCCCAATACATCGCGCCCGAACAGGCCCTCGGACACGACGCGACCCCGTCCAGTGACGTGTACTCGCTGGGCGTCGTCGGCTACGAGGTCGTGTCGGGGAAGCGGCCGTTCACCGGCGACGGCGCCCTGACGGTGGCGATGAAGCACATCAAGGAGCCGCCGCCGCCGCTGCCCGCCGAGCTGCCGCCCAACGTGCGGGAACTCATCGAGATCACGCTGGTCAAGAATCCGGCGATGCGTTACCGCAGCGGCGGGCCGTTCGCCGACGCCGTGGCCGCGGTGCGGGCCGGCCGCCGCCCGCCGCGGCCCAGCCAGTCACCGCCGCCCGGCCGGGCCTCGCCGGCGGCCATTCCGTCGGCGGGCGCGACCAGGGTCGCCGGCCGCGACCGCGGACGCACGCCCCGCCACGGCGATCCCGGCCGACCACCGGCAGCCATCGCCCGCCCCCGGCCCGGCGCACCTTCTCGTCGGGCCAGCGCGCACTGCTGTGGGCCGCGGGCGTGCTGGGCGCGCTGGCGATCATCATCGCGGTGCTCATCGTCATCAATTCCCGCGGGGACAGCGAGCAACAGCCACCGCCCCCGACGGTCACCGACACCGGCGGCCCGCCGAGCGGCACCGCCGCCGGCGAGCAAGACCCCCAGCGGTTCCGCCCCCGGCCCGGCCTGCGCCTCGATTGGCCGGAGCGCGGGACCGTCGTTAATTCTGGACTGCGGAACGCGCCGGCCGAGTCCGGCTGGGTCAACCATGACGCCCGTCGCGTCACCGGCCCGACACGAGACACCGCGATGACCACCCCTCAGCACCTGTCCGACCGCTACGAACTGGGCGAAATCCTCGGTTTCGGGGGTATGTCGGAGGTTCACCTGGCCCGCGACGTCCGGTTGCACCGCGACGTCGCGGTCAAGGTGCTGCGCGCCGATCTGGCCCGCGATCCCAGCTTTTATCTGCGTTTCCGCCGCGAGGCGCAAAACGCCGCGGCGCTGAATCACCCGTCGATCGTCGCGGTGTACGACACCGGCGAGGCGGAGACCCCGCCGGGTCCGCTGCCCTACATCGTCATGGAGTACGTCGAGGGCGTCACGCTGCGCGACATCGTGCACACCGACGGCCCGCTGCCGCCGCGGCGGGCCATCGAGATCATCGCCGATGCCTGCCAGGCGCTGAACTTCAGTCACCAGAACGGCATCATCCACCGCGACGTCAAGCCGGCGAACATCATGATCAGCACCACCAACGCGGTCAAGGTGATGGACTTCGGCATCGCGCGGGCGATCGCCGACAGCGGCAACAGCGTCACCCAGACCGCGGCCGTGATCGGGACGGCCCAGTACCTCTCACCCGAGCAGGCCCGCGGCGAGCCCGTCGACGCCCGCTCCGACGTCTATTCGCTGGGTTGCGTCCTTTACGAAATCCTCACGGGCGAACCACCTTTCACCGGCGACTCGCCCGTCGCGGTGGCCTACCAGCATGTGCGCGAAGACCCGATTCCACCGTCGCAGCGGCATGAGGGCATCTCCGCCGACCTGGACGCCGTCGTTCTCAAGGCGCTGGCCAAGAACCCGGACAACCGCTACCAGACCGCGGCCGAGATGCGCGCCGACCTGGTGCGGGTGCACAACGGTGAACCGCCGGAAGCCCCCAAGGTGCTCACCGACGCCGAGCGAACCTCGCTGATGCTGCCCGCGGGTGCACACGGCGTGGGCCCGCGCACCGATCCGCTACCCCGCCAACCTCTCGGCGACACCGACGACGACAACGGCGGTTCGGTCGGTCGCTGGATCGTCGCGGTCGCCGCGCTGGCGGTGCTGACGATCGTGGTCGTCATCGCCTTCAACACGTTCGGCGGCATCACCCGCGACGTCCAGGTTCCCGACGTGCGGGGCCAGGTGTCCGCTGACGCCATCGCGGCGCTGCAGAACCGCGGCTTCAAGACCCGCACGCTGCAAAAGCCCGATTCGACGATCCCGCCCGACCACGTCATCAGCACCGACCCCGGCGCCAACGCGTCGGTGACCGCCGGCGACGAGATCACCGTCAACGTCTCCACCGGGCCCGAACAGCGAGAAGTGCCCGACGTCTCCTCGCTGAGTTACGCCGACGCGGTCAACAAGCTCAAAGCCGCGGGCTTCAGCAAGTTCAAGCAGGCCAATTCGCCGTCCACCCCCGAGCTGCTGGGCAAGGTGATCGGGACCAACCCGCCGGCCAACCAGACCTCGGCGATCACCAACGTGATCACCGTCATCGTCGGCTCGGGGCCGGAGACCAAGCAGCTGCCCGACGTGGCGGGCCAGACCGTCGAGCTCGCGCAAAAGAACCTCACCGTCTACGGCTTCACCAAGTTCAGTCAGGCCTCGGTGGACAGTCCCCGGCCGGCCGGGGAGGTGATCGGCACCAATCCGCCCAAGGGCACGACGGTTCCGGTGGACTCGGTCATCGAGCTGCAGGTGTCCAAGGGCAACCAGTTCGTGATGCCCGACGTGACCGGCATGTTCTGGACCGACGCCGAGCCGCGGTTGCGGGCGCTGGGCTGGACCGGGGTGCTGGACAAGGGCCCCGACGTGGACGCCGGTGGCTCCATGCACAACAAGGTGGTGTATCAGAACCCGCCGGCCGGCACCGGGGTCAACCGGGACGGGATCATCACGCTGAAGTTCGGTCAGTAGCCGACGCGTCGGCAGGGAAATACGGCCGCACCGCGGCCCGGACCTCGTTTTCGAGCCGGCGGACCAGTGTGTCATCGCGGGCCCACCCGCAAAAGGCGAGCCAGTTCGCCAGCATTCGATGCCCGCCCTCGGTCAGGATCGACTCCGGATGGAACTGGACGCCGTGAATCGGCAGCTCGGTGTGCCGCACACCCATGATCACGCCGCTGCGGGTGCGGGCCGTCACCTCCAGCACCGGGGGCAGCGATTCCGGCAGGATGGTCAGCGAGTGGTACCGGGTCGCGGTGAATGGATCCGGGAGCCCTTGCAGCACACCGACATTGGTGTGGAACACGCTGCTGGTCTTGCCGTGCAGCAGCTCGGGCGCGCGGTCCACGGTGGCGCCGAATGCCACGCCGATCGCCTGGTGGCCCAGGCAGACGCCGAGCAGCGGGGTGTTCTGGGCGGCGCACGCACGAACCAGGTCGATCGAAGCACCCGCGCGTTCCGGGGTGCCCGGTCCCGGGCTGAGCAGAACGCCGTCGAACCGGGCGGCGATGGCCGCCTCCTCGGAGAGCCGGGCGTCGTCGTTGCGCCACACGTCGGCCTCGACGCCGAGCTGGCCAAGATATTGCACCAGGTTGAACACGAAGCTGTCGTAGTTGTCGACAACCAGGATCCGCATCGTGTCAGGGTACCGTCCGGGCCGAATCGCCGGCCGTGCTCAGTACCCCACCGGACCGGCCGGCTGCGCGTAATGCAACCGCTCCGGTTCCGAATGACCGACGACCTGCACGTCGGTCTTGACTTCTTCGTGGTAGCCGAGGCCGAATCGCACCACGTACTGCTTGTAGAGGATCACCAGGGGAGCGGCGGCCAGCGCGGCCTGCATCGCTGCCGCATCGCCGATGGCGGTGATCATGTAGGGCGGGCTGTAGGTGCGCCCGTTGAGCAGCAGCGTGTTGCCGACGCAGCGGGGCACGGAGGTGGCGATGATCCGCTGGTCCTGCATCTGGATCGCCTCCGCGCCGACGCTCCACAACGCGTTGAGGACGGCCTGGATGTCCTGCTGGTGCACCACCAAGTCGTCGGGAGACGCATCGCGCGGGAAGCGGCCGTTGGCGTCGCGCTGCGCGTCTTGGAGGGTCACGACCAGTCCCGGCCCGTGCACGGGGTCCATGCCCGCCTCGCCGGCCAGCTCGGCGGAGCGCCGCCGCATCGCCGCCAACGCGGCATCGGAAGAGCGTCCGTGCGTCGAGTCGATCCGGTTCGCCAGGGCCTCGCGTTGGGCGCTGAGACGATTTACCGACGACTGCGCCTCACGAACCAGGTCGACCAGTCGTGGGGCATCGCTGCGGCGGATCTCGGCGCCGCCGGACACCCCATGAGTGGCTGCCAGCAGCAGTCCGGCCAGCAGGCACACCAGTGGGACGCCCAGGCGCCAGGGCGAACGCCGCGTGTCAGTCATGGACTCTCCGTTTCCTGGTCACCGCGCCAGGTGAGTTAGTCTCGTAGCCAAGCTATGGGTGCAGCCGCGGTCTTCATCGTTGCATCCCGTCCCGCTCACCGTGTTGTTGAGGTAACCCGAGGTAATCATGCCCAAGTCGAAGGTCCGCAAGAAGAACGACTTCACTGTCGGCGCGGTCAGCCGCACGCCGGTGAAAGTGAAGGTCGGGCCGTCCAGTGTGTGGTTCGTTGCGCTGTTCGTCGGCCTGATGCTGATCGGCCTCGTCTGGCTGATGGTGTTCCAGTTGGCCGCCGTCGGAACCCAAGCGCCGACGGTGCTGAACTGGATGGCGCAACTGGGCCCGTGGAACTACGCCATCGCGTTCGCTTTCATGATCACCGGTTTGTTGCTCACGATGCGCTGGCACTGACCCCGATGCCCCGCGAAATGAATTCATCTCAGTATTGATTTGTTACCGCGCCAGCAACTTTCCGACTCACCCAATCACACGCGTGTGATTTATCCCCACTGTTGATAGCGTCTGTGGATAACTGCATCGGCAGTGGTGGGAGGGGCTAAGAAGCGCGTGCAGCAAACACAATGGGAGCCGCGTGCGGCGGGAATCGCTGGTTGTGGGGTCGGCGGTGTCTTAATGGCTATCGCGAGTGTGACCATGGTCACAGACGTCCCGGGGCGCGTTTTGGCGGCGATTGCCGCGGCGGGTCTGATCTTGTTTGCGGGCGTCACGTGGCGGGCGCGCCCCAAGCTGGCAATCACGCCCGGCGGCCTGGTGATTCGGGGCTGGTTTTCGACGCATGTATTGCAGCACGCCGACATCAAGATCATCCGGATCATCGAGTTCCGCCGCTATGGACGCACAGTTCGATTGCTCGAGATCGAAAAGGCCGACGGCGCGCTGGTGCTCTTCTCGCGTTGGGACCTGGGAACGGACCCTTTGCGGGTGCTCGACGCGCTCACGGCCGCCGGCTATGCGGGCCGTCCGACCCACTGAACGCCGCGGTCGGGGCTTGGCCCGCCTAGGAGATGGTGATCGACTCGATGACGACCGGCTCGGTGGGACGGTCGTTGCCGTCGGTCGGCGTCGCGGAGATCGTCTCGACCACTTGCTGCGATTCCGGGTCGGTCACTTCGCCGAAGATGGTATGCCGCCGGTTCAGGTGCGGTGTCTCGCCCACCGTGATGAAGAACTGCGAGCCGTTGGTGCCCGGGCCCGCATTCGCCATTGCCAACAGGTAGGGCTTGTCGAATTGCAGTTCGGGATGGAACTCGTCGGCGAACTTGTAGCCCGGGCCGCCGCGGCCCGTTCCGGTGGGGTCGCCCCCCTGGATCATGAAGCCCCGGATCACCCGGTGGAAGACCGCGCCGTCGTAAAACGGGCCGGACGAGCCGCCCGATGCGTTCTGGGTCGAGTACTCCTTGGTGCCCTGCGCCAAGCCAACGAAGTTGGCGACGGTCTTGGGCGCGTGGTTTCCGAACAAGGCGACCTTGATGTCGCCGCGGTTGGTGTGGAGAGTGGCGGTAGCAGTCTGAAAGGGGCTGTTAGTCACGGCATCAGAGTCTGCCACTACCCGCCGGTGTGTTCGCACCCGGTGTCACCCGAACGAGTCCGCCACCGAAAACCCGGCGTTCGCCCACCGGGCCCGCCGGCGTCCCTATGCTGGCAGTCTGTTCAGGTGCCGGACTAGTCGTGGACTAGCTTCACGACAGGCTGCATCAACAGCACAGAAAGGCGGCAGATGAGCGCAAAGACGGAATCCCGACTGTCCCCCCGCGACCGGCTGGCCCGGGGTCTGACCTATTCGGCCGTCGGACCGGTCGACGTCGCACGAGGAGTCGTCGGGCTGGGGGCCCAGTCCGCGCAGTCCGGCGCATCGCAGCTTCGCCGCCGTTATCAGGAGGGGCGTCTGGCGCGGGAGATCGCCGCGGCCCAGGAGACGCTGAGCCAGGAGTTGGCTGCGGCGCAGGAGGTCGTCACTAACCTGCCTCAGGCGCTGCAGGACGCGCGGCGGGCGCAGCGCCGGAGTAAGCGCCCGTGGGTGATCACCGGTGTCGCTGTCGTGGTCCTGGCCGGTGGCGCCGTCACGTTCAGTGTGGTCCGGCGCTCGGTGCGCGCTGGGCGCGAAGAGCCTTCGCCCCGGCCGCCCAGCGTCGACGTACAACCGCGCCCCTGAACGCGGTCTCGCCGTGCAACCGTGGGATTAAATACCGGCTCTAAGATGCGCGTCGCGCAGGATGGCCGGCGCGGACTGCTCGCCGACGCACGGCCTTGAATGCAGACCAATCCGGATTCGCCAGGTCGCCGGGGCGCCGGTCCGGCGCAGGCACGGTCGGGGAGGTTCCCCCTGTCGTCGGAATTGCACCCGCACGCCGCTAAGACGCTGTTCATGGGTCCGATCTTGCCGGTCATCAGACTCACCATCAGGCCGAGATGCAATTCGAGGTTGTCGCGCCACTCGTACGTGTTTGGCCACCGCATGTATTTAGTACAGGGGATGACCTGAGAATCTCCGAACGAAGGACTGAGAATCAACACTCGAATATCGCGGCATTGACTTGTGGAGCCTAGGGGAATCGAACCCCTGTCTTGACCAGGCAAAATGCTGGTTCACCTGCAGGTTCGCTCCGTCTCATTCCGATTCGGTTCCGTTCGTTACCTGCGGTTTTGTTTTCGGGTCTTGACGGCGTCAAGACGTGCCACTGTGCCCATCTCGTGCCCACGGCGTACCCTGGACGCGCCGGAAGTCGGTGCAGGACCTCGCGTCCCTCCGTTCGTGGCGTGGTACTAGCTGGGTGCAGCTTCTCCTTGGTGACGCTTCCAGACCAGGGCACCCGGCTTATTTGTATACCCAAAAACACCGCGAACAGGAGATGATTTCTGTGAACTCTCGCGAGCACAAGACGCAAGGATGGCCCAGTTACACGCACAAATGAACCGCATTGTGGCCGTAATGACAGAAGTTCTACCACCGGAATTTCACCAGGCTATTTTGGATAAACTGGAAGGGAAAGGGACAACACGGATACCGATTAGGGCCGAGCCGGTAAGGGATGGGCAGATCGAGGAATTCGACCCCGGTGATGATTTCGAGGAAGAAGACTGAAAAATCCTTCTTGTATTTCCCGATGGCCGTGCCGACCGCCGACAGTCATCAATCGCTCGTAAGACTCGCGTGAGACCCGGAAATAATGGCCCGTGCTGGCTGTCAATGGCCAAGTAGAAGTCCCCGCTGGTGGCCAGGAAAAGTCCCCACCCCGTTGCGGGTAATCAGCTAACTCTTGGTGGCTCCCTTCTTGTGGTCGGCGTGACGCATCCGGTAGGACTCACCGGAGGTGACCACCAACGGAACGCAAACCGTCTTGGGTTGACACTGGGTGCGGGACTGGCAATGGTTTGCCGGTTGGGCTGGTTGGCTGTGGCGGGTCGGGTGGTGACGGGTCCAGCGCGATGCGGAGCCGGATCTGGACGTGCCAGCCTGTGACCCGGACGTCTTCGACGAGTAGGCGCAACAGCTGTTGTTTCTGGATGTCGTCGAGGGTGTCGATGACGGCGTGGATGCGGGCGGCGAAATCGTGGACGCGGGATCGGAGCTGGTTGTCACGGGCGAGCGCGGTTCGTTCGTGAGCGAGGCTGGTTCGCTTGTGCTGCAGCTCTTTTCGGCGCGCGGCGACTTCGGTGGCGCGGCGCTGCATTTCGGGAAGTTCGATGAACCCACCCTGGTAGAGGTCGATCAGGCGACGCCGTTCGGCGTCGGCGGCGTCGATCTTGCGGTCCAGCCGGGCCAGTTCGGCGGCAAGGAGTTCGTCGTCGGGGATGGGAGTGTGCAGTGTGACCGCTTGTTCGCCGGCCAGTAGCTGGTCAGGGTGGGTGATCGCGGTGCGGATATGGTCGAACACGAATGTGTCGAGCGCGTCGGCGCGGATGTTGCGTTCGGGGCAGCGGTGTTGTTCGCCGCCAGCGCGCAGCGGGTCGTGGTTGCGGCAGTAGTAGTAGCGGTGCCAGGTCCCGTTGCGGCCGCGCATCTTGTGGCAGTTGGTGCCCACACCGCAAACACCGCATTTGACAAGGCCTTTGAGCAGCCACTGGCCGGGTTCGGCGCGGCGGGGGCTCCACTTGCTGTTGTCGGTGGCGACTCGGCTTGCGGCCTGGAACAGCTCATCGGAGATGATCCGTGGGCAGTCGATCGGGATCCATTCGTCGCGGTCGCGCGGGACCTGTCGGTTGCGGCGGGTGGGGCGCCGGTCGGGCACCGATTCGGTGCGGTTGTAGTACACCCGGCCGATGTAGGCCTCGTTGCGCAGGAGCCGGCTGAGCGTGGAATGGCCCCAGGTGGGTTTGCCGGTCGGTGATGGCAACCCGTCGGCGTTGAGCCGTCGGCAGATTTCGCGCACGGTGATGCCGGCGGCGCGGTCGGTGAAGATCTGCCGCACCACAGCGGCCTCGGGCTCGTAGACCTCGTGGTGGGCCTGGCCGGTGGCGGCGCTGCGCGCAATGCGGCGGTAGCCGTAGGAAACTTTCCAGGTGACGATCTCGCCGGCGCGGGCCCTAAACAGTTTGCCGCGCCGGTATCGTTCGGCGATCTTGGCTTTCTCGTATTCGGCGATCACCCCCTGCACCTGGGTGAGCAGCACCGACTGCGGGTCGTCGGCGGCCAGCCCAGGCGAGTCGGTGAATGCCACAGTGACCCCGAAGCGGTCCAGCTCGTCGAGCACCAGCACCTGATAGGCGTAAGCGCGGGCGAGCCGGTCCGGCGACAGGCACCACACCCGTTGCACAAGCCCCGCCTCGGCGGCATCACGTAACGCGTCCAGGCCGGGGCGGTCCAGTCGGGCGCCGGAATGTCCGTCGTCGACGTACTCGCCGACCAGCTCGTCACCGGCGGCGGCGATGTGTTCGCGCAACAGCACCAGCTGCGAGCCGATGGTGCCGCGGTCGGCTTGGCGCTCGGTGGACACCCGCGCGTACAGCGCCGCCCTCACCGCAGGCCTCTTTCCGGTGGTGCCAGTGCGGCAACCGGATCCACGCGTGCGGCGGTGTCGAGCAGGAACTGGTAGCCCGCGGCCAGCGCCGATACGCGCGGATCGTCGTGCGGTGTCCATGCCGGACGGGCAGCGGCGACGAGTTCGGCGACAAACACCGGCTCGGCGCTCGGCCACGCGATCAACCCGGCCAGGCCGCGGCGGGCGAACCGGGCTGCAGCCAGACTCTGCGGTAGTCGGGAGTGCTCGAGCACGTGCGCCCGCAGCGTTTCGTAGTCGACCTGCGCCGCCTCGACCGGCGGCCAGAACGACCGGGCGCTCACCGGCCGCGTACCCGCTCGATGGTGCGCCGGTGCAACCGCACCCCGAACCGGTCGGCCACCTGTTCGGCGATCTGGGCTCCCGACCCGGCGTCGGCGCGGATGAACTCCACGATCTCCGGGCGCAGCTTCACCGGGCCACGGCGGCCCCGCCGCTCGTCCACCAGTCCGGCCATCCCCGACTGGTCGAACGCCGCTGCCACCAGATAGAATGCTGCGCGCGAATAGCCATGTACTGCAGCAACTTCCGATACAGGCAGGCCGTCGACCAGACGCGCCCGCAACATCTCGTACTTCACCTGCACCTTGTCGGAAGCCAGAAAGAAACCCGACTCGCCGGTGAACAACGGCGCCAACACCCCGTCGGGATTCGGATGCAGCAACCCCGCCTCGGTCAACGCCCGAAGCCGTGTCGTGTCGCTCACCGGCCTCACCTCCCACGCCCGAGCCTAAGCCCCGCCATCCGTAGCGTCTATCATTTACTGCCGCGTGTCGGCGATCGATGGCTGCAAGCGCAGCGAAATAGCCACTAGTAAAGTCATACCAGCGGATCATGCGGCATCTAACGCTAGATATGCGGCTATAATTACTAGACATCCAACTCACTCCGAACAACCGGCCGCCGCCGTCGACGCCGGTGATCAGGATGCACATACAGCCCCGCGACGGCCTCCGCCGGAGCCAGAACGACGGTCAACTGCAGCTTTGCGTTCCGTTGGTGACGACGATGGTGGCGTGGTGCAGCAGCCGGTCGAGGATGCTGGCGGCAGTGGTGTGCTCGGGCAGGAATCGTCCCCATTGTTCGAAGGGCCAGTGTGAGGCGATGGCCAGCGAGCGGCGTTCGTAACCGGCGGCGACGAGCCGGAACAACAGTTGAGTCCCGGTGTCATCGAGCGGAGCGAAGCCGATCTCATCCAAGATGACGAGGTCCGCACGCAGCAGCGTGTCGATGATCTTGCCGACGGTGTTGTCGGCCAGCCCGCGGTAGAGCACTTCGATCAGGTCGGCGGCGGTGAAGTAGCGGACCTTGAATCCGGCGTGCACGGCAGCGTGTCCGCAGGCGATGAGGAGGTGACTTTTGCCGGTACCGGGGGGACCAATGACCGCCAGATTCTGTTGTGTCCGAATCCATTCCAGACTCGACAAGTAGTCGACAGTGGCCTGGGTGACCGATGATCCGGCGACGTCGAACCCGTCGAGGGTTTTGGTGACCGGGAACGCTGCGGCCTTGAGGCGGTTGGCGGTGTTGGAGGCATCGCGGGCGGCGACCTCGGCCTCGATCAACGTTCGCAGGATCTCCTCCGGTGTCCAGCGTTGGGTCTTGGCGACCTGCAACACCTCGGCGGCATTGCGACGCACGGTGGCCAACTTCAGCCGACGCAGCGCGGCGTCAAGGTCAGCGGCCAACGGGGCTACTGAGGCCGGTGGCACCGGTTTGGTGGTGGTCATGACGCCGTCCCGTCTGTCGATGTGCCGGCGATCTTGTAGGCCTCCAAGGACCGGATCTCGGCGGTGGGTAGGTCGAGGACCAGGGCATCGCCGGCGGGGCGGGGTTGTGGGGTGCCGGTGCCGGCATCGAGGATGGAGCGCACGTCGGCGGCGCGGAACCGTCGAAACGCCACCGCCCGACGTAGCGCGTCGACCAACGCCTGCTCACCGTGGGCGGCACTGAGCCCGAGCAGGGTGTCGATCTCGGATTTCAGCCGGGTGTTGCCGATCGCGGCGGCACCGACGAGGAACTGCTCGGCATCGGTGCCGAGGGCGCAGAACTGTTTCTCTGCTTGGGTTTTCGGTCGCGGTCCGCGCGAGGGTGCTGGTCTGGGTCCGTCGTAATGCTCATCGAGAATCGAGACCTCACCCGGGCCCACCAACTCGTGCTCAGCCACGATCACCCCGGTCGCCGGCTCCAGAATGATCAGGGCACCGTGATCGACGACCACCGCCACCGTGGCCCCGACGAGCCGTTGGGGCACCGAGTAGCGGGCTGAGCCGTACCGGATGCACGACAGGCTGTCGACCTTGCGGCGCACCGACCCCATCCCGATCTCGAGCCGCAGCGACGGCAGCGCCTTGAGCACGGTGCGCTCTTCGGCGAGCCGTTCATCGGGCACCGCGCAGATCTCCGAATGCACCGCAGCGTTGACCTCGGCGCACCATGTGGCGGCGTGGGCGTTGAGGGCTCGCAGATCGACGGGTTCGCCGGTGATGGCGGCTTCGGTCAGCAGCGGGACGGCGAGGTCGTCCTGGGCGTAGCCGCACAAGTTCTCCACGATGCCCTTCGATTGCGGGT
>CAWDAS010000005.1:0-750150 GCA_963800315.1 uncultured Actinomycetota bacterium | reverse complement strand
CACTGAGAATGCGCTGGTCAGGGACGTGAGTCCTGACCAGCTTTCTTTTTCATCAACATTTTTCATCAACATGTGCCGGTTAAGCTCCACCCCATGGCGTCGCTTCGTTGTGCACGCGCAGGGATGGCAACACCTACGTGCAGGTGCTCTACCGGCTGAACGGCAAGCAATCTTCGACCTCGTTCGAGGACCTCGCTTCGGTCACCAAGTTCCAGAAGCTGGTCGACAAGTTCGGACCTGCCAAGGCCCTAGAGGCTCTCGGCACTGACCCGCAGTGCTCCGCCACGACGGTGCACGAGTGGATCGAGCACCACATCAACCACCTGTGCGGCTTGGTATTTGATCGAAGGAACGCGAGTGAGCGAACTGAACACCACATTGCCTCCCGCATTACGCCGAGCGCTCGAGTTGCTCGCCGATCCGCCCGCGCAACCCGACGTCAGCCGCGGTTATCTCGATCTGCTGGGTCCCGGGTCGGTCGAGGACGCGGACGCCCAACGGCTTCCGCTGCGCGACACGACGGTCGATGCGGTGGTCTCGATGGCCGTGCTGCAGTTGAGGCCTGACCCGGTGGCCGCGCTGGCAGAGATGGCGCGGGTATTGCGCCGGGGCGGGCGACTGGCCGTGCTGGTACCCACCGCCGGTCGTGCTGCCCGGCTTTGGCGGCGGATGCCCAACGTCGGAGCCAATGTGTTCGGCGAAGACGAACTGGGCGACATCATGGAAGACCACGGCTTCTGCAGCGTGCGGACCAAGAATTCGGCACTATTTCAGTGGGTGCGCGCGAAACGCGGATGACACTGCGACGCCAGTCTCGCGGGATTTCGTTGACCAGCAGCAGGCCGTCGCGGCTGCGTTGTTCGCGGATTCGGATAATGCCCGCACCTTGTTGCCGGGAAGCTGCCGGCCGACCGGCCCGCACGCCGAAAGGGAAAGGTTCACCGTGAACCGCGGTTATCGGTACGCAAGAGCATTTCAAAGCTGTTGCACTACAGCGCGGTTCGCACTATCCAGCAGTCTACTGGTGACCCTGCATATTCGATCCCGTCGTATTGTTGGTCCCTCCCGGGAGGGGAGTGGTTGAAGCGGGGGGCCAACGCACGCGAGTAGCACGCGTACCTCGTGGGCCACATCCGAGCCGGTATGAATAGGGCCTGGATTGTTGGAGCGGCTCTGAAGCGAGGTGCCCTGCGGCTCAGGCGGGGATGTTGGCTGGGTCGGCGCGCTTAGCGCGTGCAGTGGCCGAGGCCGACGGATCTGCCAGGGGTTAGGCGTGTCCGGGAGTGGTCATCGACAGCACCCCCGGCAACGGTGTTGAACCGCAGTGGGATGCCACGATCGGTACTGCCCCGGGGGGAGTGGGCGGTTGTTCGACACGCTTAACTTGTGGGCATGAGAGCTCGCGCCGTCCTGGCTACCGCACTGTCGGGGCCGCTGGCCAGATTCGGGAAGGCAGGGGCGAGCGCCCTCGCTCTGTGGGCCGAGCGTTCCGGAGTAAGTCTGGAGGTGATCGACGCTTACCCTTCCGCGGCCTCCGCGATACGGGCCGCCGAGGCTAGCCGGCCCGACGTGGTGTTCGGGCCCTACGGTTCGGGGCCGGCGCTGGCGGCCGCGGCCGCCAGCAAAGGGGTCGTCTGGAACCACGGTGGCGCCACCGCCCGGCTGGCGCGGCCGGCGTATCCGGGTGTCGTCAACATGGAGTCTCCCGCTTACCGCTATCTCGCCGCGGTGCTCGAAACCCTTGCCGCCGAAGGTCTTCGTGAGGGGTCGGAGGTGGTAATAACCCATGTCGACACGGGGTTCGGCCGCGAGGTGGCCCAAGGGGCGGCGGTGGTGGCCCGGCGACTCGGTCTCCTACGGCGGCCGGTCACTTTTCGGCCAGGCCGGGCGAGAGACGTGCTGGCGCAGGTCCCGGCGGGCGATGTGCTGTTATCGGCCGGTTCCTTCGACGATGACGTCGCCATCGCGCAGTGGGCCAGCGAACGCCGTTGGCGCGCAGTTGGGTTGGTCGCCGCCGGAGTCGATGAGCTCCGGCACGCCATCGGTGATCGCGTTGAGGGGCTTTGCGGACCGTGCCAGTGGTTCGACGACGGGACAGATGATCCCGCGGACGGACCTAACAGCGAGTGGTTCAGCCACTGTTACCGGGACGCGAACGGTACTGAGCCGCCCTATCCGGCTGCTGCGGCCTTCGCCGCGGGTGTCGTTTGGCAGCGCTGCGTGAAGGAGGCCGGAACTGTTGAACCACTGCCGGTGCGGGCCGCGTCACAACGACTCGACACCACCACCTTGTTCGGTCGGTTTCGTGTCGACCCGGTCACCGGAGTGCAAACCGGCCATCAGATTCGCGTCGTTCAGTGGCGAGGCGGACAGCGGGAGCTGGTTAATCGGCCACTTCGTCGGACGTGAGCGTCGAAGTCACATCAGCTCGTGGGCTGACATTGGCCGACGGTGACGTCGCAAGCCGAGGCCGCGATTGACCGTCTGGCAGGCATGCGCGTGGATGGCTTCGTCCTATGCGACGTCCCGCTGTCGCGACTACACGTTCTACTGGCGCGGGCTCACGGCGATACCGCGACCTACGCGCACTTCGGGATCGCTACCGCGCAAGGCGAGAACGCTTGGCTACGAGGGACATATCGCCCTCTGGCCGAGCGCCGGGTGCTATTGGCGCGCTCGATGCGAAATGGGCATCACCAATTGTCAAGGCCCGCTGGCATGACCGGTCTGGTCCCCGTCGGGTGAAGAGAGGTTAGGTCGTGGTGTGCTGGTCGGATGAGTCGCTGGGCTCGACGATCTTTGTTTCCTCACGTGCCCCGTGGCTGATCTCGATGCGGCGCGGCTTGGCCCTTGCCGCCACGGGGAGGGTTACCGTCAGCACCCCGTTCTGATAGGTGGCGGCGATGTGGTCGGCGTCGATGTCCTGACCAAGGGACAGGCGCCGCAGGTAACTGCCGGTGAAGCGCTCGGAGCTCAGCCACTGCACGTCGTGTTCGGTGCGTTCGCTGCGTTGTGCCGTCACGGTGAGAATGCCGCCATCAACGCTGACGTCCACCGAATCGGGGTCCACGCCCGGGAGGTCGGCGTGAAGCACGTAGTGATCACCGGAGCGGTAGAGGTCCATCGGCATAGCTAGTGGGACTCGGGCGGATCCGGGCGACGTACCGAGCAGCTGCGCGGCGAGTCTGTCAACGTCACGGAATGGATCGGGATGAAGCACAGCAACCACCTCCCTAGATGTCGGTTGCCGCACCGCGCCATCGCGACGGGTGTCGGCTGGCTGCGCTCCTTCCGGTTTAGCACTCCACCGGCGCGAGCACCAGGGGTGTCGGCGCTGCGCCCTGGTCTTCGGCGATGAGGACCCTGGTGTCCAGGATCGCCTTCCACATGAAAGGGGCCAGACGCGCCTCGATCTGCTCGTCGATGTCGTTTGCGCGCAAAGGAATTGGTGATGGTCGGCGAGATGCGCGTCGAACGCTCGACCCAACTCCTGTTGTTTACCTGCACAGGCGTAGGGTGAAAGGACGGATCCATGGCAGACCAAGGTCGGATCGGAAGAAAAGATTCCTCCTCTCGGCTGTGGCGCCCAGCACGATCACTAGGCACCCACGCGAAGCAAAGCCCATCAACTGGGCACAGCGCGGTGGGCTTGCGTCAGGCGGGTAACTCTCTCCTGACGCCGAGGCCACATTTCACCGCGCCATCAGGCACGCTTGGTAACCAGGTGGTTGGTGCTTCGGATGGCGCTCCTTTTCATCAGGAGGGCCATCCGACTCGTCTGTGCCGTCCTCCCGAAGCCGGGTAGCGGTCTGCTCGCCGAAGCAAGCACTCTGCGAGCTGGGTGATCGTGTCCTTGGGTGGCGCCCGCATCGTAAGAGCGGCTTTTGGCAACACCCCGTGCAGCGCTCATGCGCGGTGGTCACCTAAGGGTTTCGGAGAGTGCCGCATCAGATGGCCGAGACGGCGTTGGTGATCAGTTCGAGTACCTGGGTCGGCCGGGTGGCGAACGCGGCGTGGCTGGTGTCGAGCTCGATGGTTTCGCGGGCGTGGATACGCTGAGCCATCCACCGCTGTTCTGCGGTGGGATCATTCGGTCTTTGGCCGAGACCTGGTACCAGCTTGGCTTGGTCTCTCGTGCCGGCTCCCATAGCGCCGCGGGAAGGGAGCGATCTTCGCAGGTCAACGGTATTGATCGGGCTCGAAAACTGGCCGCTTACTGTTCATCTGACGATCATCACGCACAGCCGATCGCCCGGGCAGGAGAACGCTGGACGCGCTCGGCGCCGCTCAGGTAACTGTGCCCGCGGCCAGCGGGGATGCGGCCATGACCAGCCACCACTCAGCCCGCGCCTGCGAGCAACTCCTGAAAAGCCTTCTCCATGCATTCGGCATACGTCGCCGGGTCCGGCAGGGCGTTGCGATCCGCAGTGGCGCTGATCGACAAAATTCCGTTGTAGCTGGCTACCACATGGATAAGGTTCAAGCCGGCCACCAGGGGGCCGAGACCGGCGACGCGTACAAGTCGGGCACCGCTGAAGAAGAGCGATCCGGTTGGACCTGTCACATTGGTCACGGTCGTGTTCGCGAGGGTTGGGCCAGAGAAGGGAAGCACGCTCGCGGCCTTTGCAGTCATCCCGAGCAGCGAGGTTGGCACTATCCCAACCAGCTCGAGCAGCTGGGTCCTGGTCGATTGATCCGACTCCGCACGACTCGGCGCGGTCTCTTCAGCGATCATGGCGAGCCGTTTGAGCGGATCAGCGATGTCGGTACCGAGCGATTGGAGCCGGCCGAACAACATATTCCCGCCGCTGCCCTTATTGCCCGCGTCGCGTATTGAGATTGGGCACACCGCAGCAAGCGGTTCATCCGGAAGCTCGCCGTGGCCATCCAGATACTCGCGAAGGGCCCCGCCAACGTATGCGAGCGCCACATCGTTGACCGTCGAGCCGGGCACGCTGGCCTTGATCCGCTTGAAATCGGCCAGATCGTGGAACCGGGCCTCAAATACCCGATGCGGCGACACCGTTTGGTTGAAACGGGTCTTCGGTGGAAACGACGGCAAACTACCCCCGGCGACCCTGGACGCGACACCGCCGACCAGCTTGCCCGGCATGCCGGCTAAGCCGCGGACTATCTTCGGGGCATTCGACGCGAGTACTAGGCCCGCCCGCAACGGGTAAAGCGCTATGTCGATCGCCGTGCGCGAGAGCAAATTCGCGTTCGAGGGAAGAGCGTCGGGGCGCCAGGGACTATCCGGCCCAGCAGGGCGGGGGCTATCAGCGGCAACGTCGTGCATTGCCGCGATCATCTGAACACTCGCCATACCGTCGACCGCACAGTGGTGCAGTTTCAACGCCATCGCGAACGAGCCCTCCGGCACCTCCGGCACGGCATTCAGGCCCTCGATGACAGTGATCTCCCACGGCGGACGTCGCAGGTCGATCTGCCGGGCGTGCAGCCGCGCGACCTGGATACAGAGCTGCCTCCAGTCACCAGGCTGGGGCAGCCCGATATGACGGACGTGATACTCAAGATCGAATTCCGGGTCCTCGACCCAGTACGGCCTATGCAAACCGCCCGGCAGCTCGGTCAACCGCCGCCGAAAGACATCCGCGAGATGCAGCCGGGCGTCGAGCTCCTCGAGAATCCCCTTGAAGGTCACCTTGCCGCCCGGGGCGGTCGACGGGTCATAGATCAAAAGCAACTGAATCTGCAACGGCGTTGCGGGTCCCTCCGCGCGCAGCATCATGTCATCGGTCCAACTCAGCTGCTGCACAGTCGGCCCCTTACGCACGCCCCCTTCACAGAGTAGGCCCGGTCACCCGTTCAGCGGGATGATTTCGATGGGCCGTCGCAGGCTACTTGTCGGCGTCGGCGAAGCCTGACCACACTGCGTGATCGGCCCGGCCATGGCCCTCTACCGGATGCCGCCCGACCACTCCGTCCCGCAGCGACTGGCGGCGGCTCGCATTGGCAGGACAGCTAGTCGGCTCCTGTATGCAGGATCATCGGGAACGTCTGCGTGGTGTGGACGGTTTCCGTTGCATGTCAGACGAAAGTCTGAACTCATGCCCATGAGCCATCGGGCCGCCAACATGATGTCCAGGGTCATGACTTCGGCGCCTCTCGACCGAGCCGGAGTTCACGAGGAGTTCACGACCCGCAGGCCACTCGACACTGGGGGTGGGTTGAACCCGGAAACACGGGTTCGACAGGGTGGCCGACTTCGGTTCGCCGTTCCCCGAGCCGGGAGCCGTTGCCTGGTTAACCGATTTACTAAGCGTCCTCGAGCCGGAAGCCGACTTTTAGCGTCACCTGGAAGTGTGCGACGGGCCCGTCCTCCAGGTGGCCGCGGACGGACTGCACTTCGAACCAGTCGAGTCCGCGTGTCGTCTCTGCCGCTCGGGCCAGCCCGTTGCGGATAGCCGCGTCGATGCCATCGGGTGATGTACCGACTATTTCGATCACCCGGTAGGTGTGGTTGGTCATGGCGTCCCTTTCTGCGATCGGCGGGTGAAGGATAGTCCAGGGGTGCTGTGCGACGACGCATTTTTCGCGGTGGGTGCTCCCGGAACGGCCGGTTTCGTCAAACGGGTTCCAACTGGGGTGTAGGGCGGCCGCTACGACTATCGAAAGTGCCTGACGCCCTCAACCAATCCTGACCACCTGGTTCCCAGCATGCCATCTCCGACGAATGTGCCGCCCTTGCAGATAGCCGACCAGTACGTGGCTGGGCGTAAGCATGGCTGAATTGGAGATGGCCAGGTTGCGCGAGTTGGCTGATGAACTTGGATTCTGGCCGGGCACCATGGATTGTCGGAGAACGTAATGAGCGCTGAGCGCGGCTGGATCGGTGATTCGCAGCCCTCGGTGGAATGCCGCGACTCGCACTACTCCCGGATCCTGCGCTCTTGACGCCGTCAAGACCCGAAAACGAAGCCGCAGGTAACGAGCGGGACCGAACGGGAACGAGAAGTAACGAAACTGCAGCTCAGGAGGTAAAAGCCCAGGTAGAGCGTCGGTTTCGATTCCCGGCAGCTCCACCAATACATCCAGGTCAGCGACCCTTTTCCGGCTCGCTGGCCTCACATCAACACTCAACTTCTTTGCGTCCGGCCGATCACTCGCCCAAAAGCGGCCAGTGACGTCATTTCCGAGGCCCTGGCCCGCGTCATCGCGGCACACTGATCGAGAGCGAATTAGGCCTGTAGGCGTCGTTCTCTGGTGGGATCGCTATGCGGGATCGGGGCTCACCACGACACGGGAAGCTCGAGCAGCCCACCGGCGAGCACATCGTCACGCATCGTCAGCGTCGCGGCGTCGACGGCCAAGTGCATGGACGGGAATCGTGGAATCATCTGCGCAAAAACTGTTTTCAGCTCGATACGCGCCAGCGGCGCCCCGATGCAATAGTGCGCGCCGTGTCCGAAGGTGAGGTGGGCGGCGTGCTTGCGGGAGATGTCCGCACGGTCCGGATTGCTGAACATCGACGGGTCGTGGTTGGCCGATCCGATGTCAAGCAGCACGAGGTCGCCGGACTGAATCGCAACGCCATCGATCTCCAAGTCCGTGCGCGCATAGCGTGGAATGCCGCCGACACTGTCCCCGAAAGGCGCTGCGCGCAGCAGCTCCTCAACCGCATCGGGAATCAGCGCGGGGTTCTCCAGCAGGGCCCGCCACTGACCTGGAGTGGTCAGCAACAACAAGGTCCCCAAACCGATCGCCACGACTGTGGTCTCGTGGCCGGCGAACAGCAGCCCCATCGCCAGTGTGGCCGCCTCTTCGTCGGCGACGCCGTCGATCGCGCATAACCGGGAGATGACGTCGTCTGCGGGGCGGGCACGCTTGTGCCCGACCAGGGTGATTCCGTAGTCGTACAGCTGGGCCAGCCCCAGTTCGGAGCGGAGGGGGTCCAGCACATTGGCGGCGTCCTGGGTCCACGTGCGGAACTGGTTCCGATCGCGGTAGGGCACACCGAGCAGTTCGCAGATCACCAGGACCGGCAGCGGCAGCGCCAATTTGGCGTGCAGATCGGTCGGCGGGCCTTGATCTGCCAAGTCATCCAGCAGCCCCGCGGTGAGAGCCTCCACCCTCGGCGCCAGCGACCGCATGTGCTTCGGCGAGAAATGTGGTTGCAGCAATGCCCGGAACCGGGCGTGGTCTTCCGCTTCGGTGTCGAAGCTGCCCAGCGGGCCACCGAAAAGTGCCGACTGCCCGGTGCGCGCGGCAGCCTCGGGCTGGCGGTGCGACCGGCCGAGGCGGTCGTCATCGAGAAGTCGTCGAACGTGCGTGTAGTCGGTGATCAGCCAGGCTTCGTCGCCAACCGAGGTACGGATCCGGTGAATCGTGCCGTGCGACTGCGGTGTTGGCGATCCCGGTGTGGCCCCTGGTGGGGATGTCTGCTGCACAGGTGGTTGGGCGGAGGTCGTCACCGCATCCTCCTAAGGTATACTCAGACTTATACAAGCTGTAAGAACAAGTCTATTTGTACAATGACGTATGGACAAGAGGAGATGGCGGTGACGGCGGTTGTACCGGTACCCACTCGGCGGATGCCGCGGGCCGAACGGCACGAACAGATCCTGGCGACCGCCACTCGCGCCTTCGCCCGCGGCGGCTTTGCCAACACCGGCCTCGACGTCGTCGCCGCCGAAGCCGGTGTCACCCCCGCAATCCTCTACCGCCACTTCGCCTCGAAGGCCGACCTGTACCGGGAAGTCCTCGATAGCGCGTACGCCCGGCTCCGAGAGGCCACCGGAGCAGACGACTTCGACGACGCCAGCATCGCTGCTGTCGTACGCGCCGGCGCCGCCAACCCTGACGCCTTCAGACTGTTGTTCCGCCACGCCAGTCGCGAACCCGAGTTCCGCGACGTCATTGACTCTCTGCGGTCCGGCTGGACTGAGATCACCAACCGTTACCTCACGGCCATCACCGACGATCGCTGGCGGAGCTGGGCAGCTCGACTATTACCCACCCTCACCACAGATGCCGTCATCGCCTGGCTAGACGCCGGCCAGCCCGACCCTGACCATGCCGCCACCCGGATCCGCCACATCGTCGACGCCGTGGTACATGCGGCCGACCCCGACTGACTGAACGCGCGGTGTCGGCGAGTGCGTCAGGCTTGGGCGGAGTTGATGTTGATGCCATCAACACGTCTCGCGTATCCGCAGGTCATTTCGCGTCGTTTCACGTGCTTTCGCGTCGTCAAATTCAGCATCACCGCAGGTCAGCTCGATTTATGCGCCGAGTTCGATTCCCGGCAGCTCCACTGCTGTTTGGTGAGCCCTTGAAGTTCGCCGTGTGCGACGGCGAGTGGTCCGCGTTGCTGTTGGGGAACTCAACGATCCAGCCGGTGCGCCGCCGCGGGATTGGCAGCACACCCGCCGCGCTGGTGCCTTGCACGCGCGGCGAGACGATCAGGGGGATGGGGTTCCGTACAAGCCCGGACCTGTGATGCGCAGTTGCGCCAGGAACGAGCGAGCGGACACATACGCGGCCTCGATCAACGCGGCGGTGTGGGTGAAGTCAAGTGGCGACAGCAGTCTGGGCGCGGGCCCGGGAAGGTACACGACCGGGATCCCGCCGGCGAT
This sequence comes from uncultured Actinomycetota bacterium, assembly GCA_963800315.1. Lineage (GTDB taxonomy): Bacteria > Actinomycetota > Actinomycetes > Mycobacteriales > Mycobacteriaceae > Mycobacterium. Next base: position 740,554 of record CAWDAS010000005.1, on the reverse strand, counting down.
GACGGGAGCCTCGAGCACGGACTGTGCCCGCATCGCAACCATCGCCGTGTAGAGCAGAATGTCGGCGATGGTGTCAGTCGAACCCGGCAGTTGGCCGGGAAAATTGCAGTCGAGCACCACCAACGAGCGTGCGCCCATCTCGACCGCTTGGCGCATCGGGACGTTGGCCACCAGACCGCCGTCGTAAAGCTGGTGGCCGTCGAGGTCGACGGATGGGAAGATGCCCGGGATCGCCGCGCTGGCCAGCAGAGCGGGCAGCAGCGGACCGTCACGCACAACGTGTGGCCGAGCCGTGGCGATATCTGTCGTGACTGCGGCGAACGGCAGTGTCAGATCGGTGAATATCGTTGCCTGCCCGATAAAGTCGGTGATCACCGCGGCCAGTCCGGTGTTGGGGAACAGGTGCGTCTTGACCCTCTGCAGCAGCAAGGCTTGGGCGAGCAAACCGCCCGGGAACACCTGATCTCGCGTCATTCGTGCCCACACATGCGAGAGCCGGTTCACCGCACCCTTCGGGTCCGCGGCGATGACCGCGCCGTTGAGCGACCCAACCGAGGTTCCGGCGACGAGATCGGGAATGACGTCGTACTCGCTGAGCGCCTGAAGCATGCCCACTTGGATCGCGCCAAGGCTGGCGCCTCCGCCAAGCACGTACCCAACTGGTCGGGGCAGCCCGTCCAGCCAACGCACCTGAGCGTTCACCAAATCAGGCTAAAACACCCATTCACAACAACCACTCGTCGTGCCCCGAACAGCTGGCGGTCAATGGTGCCGTGGCGACTCACTTGGTTCGGGGTGATCCGTCCGCGCGGGTGAGCTTTGAAGCCAGGCTGGGGAGCAGGAGATCGAGGCCGCGGTCGAGTTCGGCGGCGCCGTCGTAGGAGGCCAAGGCCGGTGCCAGGGCACGCACTAGGGGAAACTCGGTAATCGCCAGCCGGTGCAGACCGAGCCGCAGTACGTGGTCGGTTTCCTCGGGCCGCTCAATGACCTCTTGCAACTCGGTGAGGACGTGGCCGTACAGGTAGGCGAACAACACTCGGTAGATGTGCAGCGCATCGTCGCCGGTGAACCCGGCGGAGGTGAGCAGCGCGAGGACATCTTCCAGGTGCCTCAGGGTTCCGGGCGGGCGCTGGCCGAGCGGGGTGGACAACGGTCGAGTGACCAACAGCGGCACCACGTTCGGGTGGGCCAGGGCCAACCGTCGGAAGTCGTGCGCGACGACCCGCAGCTGGCCGGCCCAGTCCGGGTCTGCGGTGTCCACCGCGAGTTGCGCGAGGACGATCTCCGCGACACCGTCGAGCACTGCGGCCTTGTTCGGCACGTGCCGGTACAGCACCGCGGGATCGCGGCCCACCGCATCGCTGAGGCGGCGCATAGACAAGCCGTCCACACCATCGCGGTCGATAATCGCTAACGCGGTCTGCAGGATGAGCGGCGGCGTGACCTGGCCGCTATCGGGTCCGGCGGCCGCGACGGAGGGGGTCATCGGCTCCATCGGCTCCGTCGAGCCCGGTCGGCTGGTTCGACATCGTAGTAGCACTTCCCTTCTGTTCGTCACTGTAGACCAGCGGTATGGGTCCACAGTGTTGACAGACGTACGAACTCGGCGTTTACTCAAAGATCTGGCAGCAGAAACAGAGGCGCCATCATGCTTGTCATTGTTGGATTGGTTGTCCTGCTCGTCGCCGTGATTGTCGCCATCGTCGGTGTGCTGAACAATTCGGGGGCCGCCCACCCGTTGACCGAGAACTTCTCGGTATCCGGCTATCACGTCACCGGGTCGACCGGCACGTTGTTCCTTTTCGGGATCGTGATCGGCGCGGTGGCGATGCTGGGACTGAGCGTGCTGCTGGCCGGTGCCCGGCGCACCGCGGGCCGCGGGCGAGATGCCCGACGCGACCTCGCGAAGTCTCAACGCGAAACGGCGTTTCTGAAGCAAGAACGCGACGAATGCCTCGAACACAGCCAGCAGGTCGGCACAGCCGCGGGCGCACCGGTGAACTCGCAGCCGATCACGACCCGTTGGAACAGGGTCCCCCTGCTCGGTCGCTGGTCGCGGCGTCGGCAACCGACGGGTAGCACCGATGTCGACGAACCCGGTGGGCACCGAAGCAAAGTCGATACTGTCAGCCCGCAGTCGCGGTCTGTGCTCACCGAAACCGATGGAAGGAAACCGCAATGAGCATTGGTAAGAAGCTCGCGCACAAGGCCGAAGCCACCAAGGGCGCCACCAAGAAATATTTCGGCCGCGCCACCGGCAACACCCGGCTGCGCACCGAGGGCCGCGCCGATCAGGCTAAGGCCAACGCAAAACAGGCGGGGGCCAAAGTCAAAGACGCCTTCAAGCACTGACTAACCGGCCCCGGAACAGCTGCCTCGACATCGAAACTAAGGAAAGACCATGATCATCCTCGGAATCATCCTCATCATCGCCGGATTCGTGTTCCACACCAACCTGCCCTTGGTGCCCATCGGGGTCGTCCTCCTCGTCATCGGAGCGGTGCTGTGGATATTGGGACGGACGGGACACGCTGTCGGCGGCCGCCGCCACTACTACTGACCGGCCACCCGCAAACCACGCGACTGTTCCGATTCGACGGCACATGAATCCCCGCATTGCGAACACGGCCACGACCACCGCCGCGGCCCGGCGACGGGATATCGAGAACACGCAACGGCAGTCACCAGATGACCCCGTCGCTCTTTTCATGACTCGCCGCCCGGGCCTCCCGGTGGTCGACTATCCAAGGAGACAGACATAATGCGTATCGTCGGACTGCTCGTGCTCGTATGGCTCGTCGTTGGCGCCGTCGCGGCCGGCCAACGTGGGTATTTCACCCACGCCGCACAAAACTGTGCCAGCGCCGGGACGATCGCGGTCACCGTGATCGCCGGACCCCTGAATTACTTCGGGGTCAACCCCAAAGTGACGAACTGCACAGTGCCTAAACCCAGCTCATGACGAGCACCGTCACGTCGCCACCGAGGAACCCATCGACCATGCTCAACCACAGTAAGGAACCGAAATGACTACCGGCACTATCGTTTTGATCGTCGTCGTCGCGGTCGCGGCAATTCTGCTCATCGCAGGGCTGGCGTGGCTGGCGCGCACCAAACGCAACCAACACCGCCACGTCGAAGCCGACAAGATCCGCGGCGCCGCCAACGAGGAAACACTCCACGTCAGGCAGCGGGAGGCACTCGCCGACGAGACTGCCGCCAAAGCCCGCGCCGCCCAGGCCGAAGCCGACGTCAAGGCGGCCCAAGCCTCCGGTCTGCAACAGCAAGCCGCCGCCCACCGCAACGAGGCAGCCACCTCCCGTGACCAACTCAACGAGCAGTGGGACCGCGCGAACGAGTTGGATCCGGACTCGCAGACACCCGAAACCCCGAAGTCCGCCGACCACAGTAAACCCCAGCACCAATGACGGGGTGATCGTCGTGTCAACGGGGACTTCGGACGGTGACGGTGTGGCCTCGTCGATGTCCTGGCACTTTGAGCCGTGAACGTGGCCTCGTCGTCCCCGACGAAACCACACCGCACCAATGGGGCGTTGCCCTCGATGACGCCGGCCCGCGTGCTTGCACTGCAACACGAGCGCGTCGGGTACGACGTCGAACGGGGCGAAGGTGAAATATCGGGGCGCCAGAACGTGGCTCATCCTGCTCAGCTGGCCGGCCACCAAACTCGGCCTCCCTGATGCTGCTCCCACGCGGGCGTCTCCGGTCCCGGGTCGACGTAACCAAAGCCACCAAGAAACGGACGTGACCACGATGTTGCCGCACTCGAATTTCCGCGGCGTGTCCGTCGGCCCGCGAGTGGGGCGGCAGGCCACCTCGCCTGAATGTTGGTGAGGCGTCGATGGCAATCACAAACGTCGCCGAATACGCTCATCTGAGCGAGGCCGACCTCGATGCGCTTGCGGTCGCATTGGAGGCGATCCGCCGCGACATCGAGGATTCGCGCGGCGAAAAGGACAGGACATACATCCAGCGCACCATCGCTTTTCAGCGATGCCTCGACGTCGCCGCGCGGCTCGTTATCGGCGGGAGCCGCAGCAAGGTCGGCTGGGCGCTCGGAACCACGGCACTCGCCGTGGCCAAGAGCATCGAAAACATGGAACTCGGCCATAACATCGGCCACGGCCAATGGGATTGGATGAACGACCCGGAAATCCATTCCAGTACCTGGGAATGGGACATGGCGGGTGTCTCGTCGCAATGGCGGTACTCGCACAACTACCGCCACCACGTGTTCACCAACGTCATCGGCGTGGACGACGACCTCGGATACGGTGTCCTGCGGGTCACCCGTGACCAACGATGGCAGCCCAGCAATCTACTGCAGCCTTTGCGAAACGTGTTGTTGGCCATTACGTTCGAATGGGGCATCGCATTGCACGGCTTGCATTCGGAGCATGAGCGCGCGGCGACCGACGCGGAGAAGTCCGCCTACACCCGAGCGCTGATCCGCAAGATTACCCGGCAGGCCGGCAAGGACTATGTGCTTTTTCCCGCTCTCAGTCTTCGACGGTGGCGCCGTACGCTCACGGCAAACGCCGCGGCGAACCTGCTACGCAATGTGTGGGCGTATGTGGTGATCTGCTGTGGGCACTTTGCGGATGGGGCGGAGAAGTTCACTCCTGCCGCGCTCGAGGGTGAGACGAAGCACGAATGGTATCTGCGACAAATGCTGGGTACCGCGAACTTTCGCGCCGGGCCGGTGTTGGCGTTCCTCAGCGGAAACCTGTGCTACCAGATTGAACACCACCTCTACCCCGATCTGCCGAGTAACCGCTACGCGGAGATCGCCCCACGGGTTCAGGCGGTGTGCGCCACTTACGACCTGCCGTATACCACCGGTCCGCTAGCCCGCCAGTACCTGCTGACTTTGCGCACCATTTCCAAGCTGGCGCTCCCGGACCGGTTCCTCACCGCCACCTCCGATGACGCACCCGAGACGGCGTCGGAGAACAGGTTCCGCAATGTCGGGAAACGATCGCACTTGTCGAGCGTGCGCGACGACAGCGCCCGGCGACGCGGATTGGATACAGCAATGCTGGACCGAACAAAATCGGCGTCAGCGGATTGGTCAGCGCACCTACCGTAAAGGCCACCGGGTGGCAGCGTGCACGGTCGACCGGTGAAAGCAGGGTATCGTTACCCCGCACCTACTTCTTTTTGAAGGCGTCCTTAACCTTCTCGCCGGCGTCTTTGAGGTTGGACTTCCCCTGGTCGCGCTTGCCCTCATTTTCAGTGCTGGTGTCGCCGGTGACCTTGCCGACCGCTTCCTTGACCTTTCCGGCAAGCTCTTCGAGCTTGTTCTTCGCCTTATCCGTACCGCTCACAGTGTCTTCTCCTACTTTGGGGTCCTCAGGCCAGGTGTCTGATCAATCCGAGTTCGCGGGCACGGGCGACCGCATCGGCGCGATTGTGCACACCCAGCTTCTTGTAGGCACGCTCGGCGCGTTCTTTGGCGGCGGAGCGAGAGATCCCAAGCTTGTCGGCCACCAGCGCAAACGTCATCTTGGTCGGCAAGTAGCGCAGGACTTGCAGCTCGACCCCGCTGACCGAGGCGGCCACCGCGGCCTCGTCCGCCTTATGCGCAGCCGCCTCAATCGCCGCGGTCGACGCCGCCACCGCCTCGGTTTGCGCGGCGTACGCCTCGTCGATCACCCGGGCGGTGTCCTCCAGGGCCGCGAGTTGCACACCGACGAGCTTCTCGGTCTGTTCTCCGATGAAACCCTCGCTGAACACCACGCCACCCAGACCCGCGATCGAATCGAACAACGGCCTGGCCCACCGATGCTCCACCAGGATCAGGGCCAGGCCCGAACCCGGGACCAGCGACTGCACCAGAGCCTGGGCTCGCACGCTCTGCAACACCTCGACGCCACGGCCCTCGAACATGGCGAACACATCGAAGGGGTCGAGTTGGGCGCCGGCGATCAGCAGGTCGCCGAAGTCCTCGTCCGCGATCTCCACGCGCGTCAGTGATCCATCATCGTCGATGGTCAGCACGAGAAGGTCGAGCAGGCGAAGCACGCCATGTCCTTCTAGCTCGTCGATCTGCTTGATGATGGTGCTGACGAAATCGACTCTGGGTTTGAACCCGACCGCGATCAACTGGGTCGGCCCAATCGTGCTGACGTCTGTTCCGGCGTCCACCGCATCCTCGTTCCTCTGCGGGCTGAGCGGTCACGTAGGCATGACCATCGCTAAGCCGCAATCGTCCAACAGCGGTGGACCGAACGATAAGAGCAAAAAGTCACCGGATCGCTCCTGTGATTGAACACTGATTCCCATGAAAGCTACGAAATCCTCTGGATCCCAGGCCAGTTCCAAGGCCAGTCACCAGTTCCACGCCCGCATTCATCAGTCCAGGTAGCCGAACTCCTCGATCAACGCGCCGCGCTTTCACCTGAGATGTGCCCGCGGTTGGATATCGCCAGCGACACCGACAACAGGGGCGCGGCAGTTGTTGATGACATCAACAACTGCCGCGTATCAGCAGGTCGTTTCCCATTGTGTCGCGTCGTTTCGCGTCGTCAGATTCGGCGTTTCCGCAGCTCATGCCGTTTGATGTGTCTGGTTCGATTCCCGGCAGCTCCACAACTGAATGTTGCCGGGCCGGCGTGATCGGCGCGGCGTGCTATGGGCGGTGGTGCGGTGGTACCTCATCGCGCAGCCAGTCATCGTTCGACGCCCGCCGCATCATATCCTCGTCCTCGAACCTCTCCAAGTCCTCGGGCGTGACGTGCACCCGTGACGGCTTCGGCGCGGGTGAGGGTGGTGGTTGGGACTTCATGGCGTTCATTATCTCTGCTTTATAGAACCGCCAGGGAACTACCTCATGGATATGCGATCTCGCCTTTCATGATCACAAGTCGGTAACGCTTCTTTGCCGGCGACCGAAAACCATGCGTGGCGACAGGCAACATGACGACGAACGTAAAAACTATTGCCGTGTTCGCGATCGGTGCCCTTTTCGTAACGGCTCCCGGGTCCGCTGATTTTGCCGCGCGCGCGGACGATTCAGGGTCCGCGTTGTACAGCGGTGTCAACCTGCTTCGCGAAGGGTGCAGGCCCATCGGCGACGACCCGCGTCTGGCAGAAGCCGCGCGCCGGCACGCCAACGACATGCTGAAGAACGGTGTGCACGGCCATATCGGTTCGGACGGCTCTTCACCGCTGGTGCGTATTACCGACGCGGGCTACCGGACCCACTACAGCGGTGAGGTCGTCTTCTGGGGCACCGGATCCGCCGCGACTCCGACCGAAGCGCTCGACTTGTGGATGCAAAGCCCTCCGCACAGAGCGATCATTCTGAACTGCGCTTACACCGCAGCCGGCTTCGCCACCGCCTGGGACGGCAACAAAATGACCGTCGTCGGCGACTTCGCTGCTCCGTAAACCCGGTCTGAAGGAAGTGGCCTGTCAGAGAAGCGGTTTCGATTCCCTGCAGCTCCAATGAAGAGAGGTAGATCTAGGGGCAAAGGCGACGGACCATGCGTTCGTCGCCCCAGGCCTGCAGTTGACGAACGCTTGACAAGCCGCTCCGGCGGACCCAGCATCATGGCGGGAGGACGACTACCGGTGGAATTCTGTGAATGTAGCGGCGGGAAATCACGTGAACGACGACAGCTCGTTTGGCGGTCTTGCCTTCGGTAAGCCAATGCGAAAGGTCGCTGCCGTTGGAACTGTCTTTCTTGCGCTGATTGCGGGTTGCTCGCGTGTTGATGCGGCGCACCGGGCAGTGAGCGAAAGCGGGAAGGTAACGCAGACGCCAGCTGCGGCTCAGACACCGGACTTCGCAACACTTTCCGAGGTGCCCGACGCGGCCACCACAGCCGATTTCGCACCTGTCTCCAAGCTGATCAACGATGCGATTGCGGCAGACAGGCTGCCGGGTGCGGTTCTTGTGATCGGTCACGGCGGCAAGGTCGCCTTCCACCAGGCCTACGGCTCGCGCAAGCTGGCAGGCGAACCCGGGCTCGATGGATCGCCTGCACCCGCAGAGCCGATGACCGAAGACACCATCTTCGATTTGGCGTCGTTGACTAAGACCCTCGCAACGGCGACGGCGGTCATGCAGCTCTACGAGCAAGGTGAGGTCCGGTTCGACGATCCCGTGCAGCAGTACTTGCCCGACTTCAACACGGCGAACGATCCACGGCGGGCGAAGGTGACCGTCCGCATGTTGCTTACCCACACGTCAGGAGAACCGGGTGATGTCGATCTTAGGGATGCGTGGGGACTGGACGGAGCCGATAAAGCAGAAGGCATTCATCGTGCGCTCACCACGCCGCTGGAGTCGGGTCCCGGTGAGGGCTTCCGCTATGCGGACATCAACTTCATTCTGCTTGGTGCGCTGATCGAGAAGGTCACAGGTGAGGCCCTCGACGTCTACGCTCAGCAGCACGTATTCGAGCCGCTCGGCATGGAAGACACCCACTTCCTTCCCCCCGCCACGGCATGTGGCCCGCATACGACGATAGGGTCTGCGATCGCTTGGGCTCCCGCGCCAAAAGGCAGTGCACCGGACGCTTGTCCTGCGGGTACGTGGAGCACCGGCCTCTTGCCGCGAATCGCACCGACAGCACGTGACGAAGAGGGCAGAGCCGATCCGAGCAAGAATCCCGATCTTGATCGCCTGCTTCGGGGCACCGTGCAGGACACGACAGCGCGGCGCATGGGTGGAGTGGCCGGACACGCCGGCGTGTTCTCGACCGCACACGATGTCGGCATCTTTGCCCAAGCTTTGCTTGACCGGCTCGCAGGCCGTCCGAGCGAGTTCCCTTTGGCACAAACAACTTTGGAGTTGATGACGGCTCCGCAGCAGCCGGGACATACGCCTCGACAGCTCCAAGCAGCCAACGATGCCACCCGAGAAGCCGTCGCGAAGAGACTGAATACCAGGGATCCGCTGCTCGCGCCGCGCTATCCGGCGATCCCCGGGCAAAACCTGCGCGGCTTTGGCTGGGATATCGATACAGTCCTTTCCGCGCGGGGCATGGTTTTCCCCATCGGTAGCTTCGGCCACACCGGGTTCACCGGAACCTCGATTTGGATGGATCCAGGCTCGGATACCTACCTGGTTCTGCTTTCGAATTCGATCCACACGCGGGGCAGCCCGCCGATATCGGATCTGCGCGGTGAGGTCGCGACGGCGTCGGCCCGAGCCCTGGGTCTTTAAGGGCTCAGGGCCGTTCGAAGTGTTGATAGTCGAGGGGAGCCGTCCACTCGCCACCCCACCGCCAGCCACGATCCGTGAAGGCGTGCACCGCTGGGTCGCCGTTGTGTAAGAGCCCCGGGTCGGTGCGGCTGCGGTCCAGGTAGGCCGCCGCGTTCACCGGTTCGAAATACCCGCTGGCGTAGAGGCACGGGTTGAGAAGAGTGTTGATATCGATGGCCCGACCGTAAGCGTGTGGAGACCATTCGTTGGTCCCTGGGATGCGTCGGCAATTGAACGCTGAAGTGTTGTTGTCCTCCATGGATAACTCGTCATTCGCATCCGGGTAGTGGTCGACCGTGCGGATCTTCTCGACGGGATAGCCCAGTCGGTAAAGCTGCTCGAAGATCGCGATGACATCCGGCACCAGGCCCTCGTGCACGATCAGCTCGCCGCGGTGGGTCTGGCCGTCGAAACCGACGTAGGCGACGTCGACCCGCCGCAGCTGCCCCGGCTCAACGGGGCAACCAGGCCGCCAGGTCGCGCCGAGTTCGGCGGCGGTGACCGGCTGCACGGTCGCAGCGGTAGGTGTCGGCGTCGCGCTGGTCGACGACGCCGCGGCGGCCGACGGCGACGGCGACGCAGACGATGATGGTGTGGCTGCAGGCGGTGGCGGCGTGGCGGTGCACTGCGCCAGCACGACAACCGCTGCGAGCATTTCCGCCGGCAGGGCGCCCCGACGCTTCAAGGACATCAACTGGGATGAGTCCTCACCACTTGCTTCCATCCCTAGACCATTGCGATCAGGCTAGCTCGTGATGAAGAGAAGGGGTTACACGGCTCTTGACGCCGTCAAGACTTGAAAACGCAGCCGCAGGAAACGAGTGGGACCGAACGGGGCCGAAATGGAACGAATCGCCTGATCAGACACGAAAACACCTGGTAGAGACTCGGTTTCGATTCCCGGCAGCTCCACTGAGAAAGATGCAGGTCAAGGCCGCAAATTCGTGTCTGCTTTCTTTCCCCATCAACATCTCCTATGGCATCGCTGCGCAGCGGTGTGCGCAAGGACGGCAGCACCTATGTTCAGGTGCTCTACCGGCTCGACGGCAAGCAAACCCGGACAGCCACGAAGCTCGGGCTGAAGGGCGCTGACCCGGTCAGATGATCAGGGGCCGCCACCGAAATCGATGGCGTTTTTGTCCAGCAGTCCGAGCGCGGAATACCGCGCCGGAGTAGCGGCCCAGCATCAGCTTGACGTCGTAGCTGCGCAACTAGGCCCCGGACTCCCGACGGTGCGGTCTTACCAAGTCCGTTGGACTCTTGCGGCGAGCGTGTCCTCTGTACCCGGTCCCCGCCAAGTCGAGTCAACCCACCGATGTGAAGTGCGATTGGCGCTGCCCCCGGCAAATACGCAGGGCGCCGAATGAGATTGGTCCGCGCCTGGGTGCACAATCTACGAAGTGAGTTCTCTTCGGCGTATTGGGCGAGCGCTGTTAGCGTTTATGTTGGTGATCGTTGCCGGGACTGTGGGCTACGTGATCCTCGGGTTCGGATTTGTCGATGCGTTGTACCAGACGGTCACGACGATCACGACGGTAGGTTTCCGCGAGGTTCACCCGCTGTCGACGGTGGGCGAGTTTTTCACGATCGCGCTGATCCTCATGGGTGTGGGAACCGCGCTGTACACGTTCGGGATCCTGCTCGAAGCGCTCATCGAGGGGGACTTACGCCAGCAGCTGGGGAGGCGGCGGATGGACCGGCAGATAGGCCAGATGACTGATCATGTCATCATCTGCGGATCGGGCCGCGTTGGTCGCGCCTGCATGCTGTATCTCGACGCACTCGGGAAACAGGTCGTCGTCGTCGACCGAGACCCCGCCCGCCTGCAGGGTCTCGACTATCCGACGGTGCTGGGCGATGTCACCGACGACAGCATCCTGGAGGCCGCTGGCATCGGGCACGCCTATGCGCTGATCGCGGCGCTGGACACCGATGCGGACAACGTTTACGTGACCTTGTCCAGTCGAGCGTTGCGACCCGATCTCGTCATCATCGCCCGTGCCCGCGCGGGGGAATCGAAGTCCAAATTATTGCGGGCCGGAGCCAACCGGGCCGTCAATCCGCAACTGATCGGCGGGCGGCGGATGGCGGCGTTTGCGTTGCAGCCTCACGTGGCCGAGTTCCTTGACGTCGTCATGCACGACGAGACTCTCGATTACCGAATCGAGGAAATCAAGATCACTCCCGCCTCGCCTCTGGTTGGTCGGTGCTTGGCCGATACGGCGCTTGGGTTGACGACCGGGGCGCTGTTGCTGGCGATAAGGACCGCGAGTGGCCAGTTCGTGGCGAACCCGGCTGCCGACAGGCGCCTGGATCCCGACGCGATCCTGATCGTCCTGGGGACTTCGGCTCAACTCCATTCCTTACGGAGCCATGTCGACCCGGTCCGATGACAGACGTCAGAATCCGAGCCACCTGACCGGACCGCGAAAGTCGGCCCTGTACGACTACAAGTCCGATCTGAAGGACGCCATCGCTCCGGTGCTCGTTGACCTGCCGCCGACGGCGCTGTCCCGAGACGCCGTCGCCCAGTCGATGCACGCCATGTCTGACAAGGGCGCGTCGGGCAAGACTGTCGCCAACAGGTACGGCTTCCTGTCGTCAGCACTCAACGCGGCGGTCAAGGCGGGGCGCATCCCGTCCAACCCCGCCTTCGAGCCGGCACTGCACCCAGTCGCTGTCCTCGGGCGCGCTTGGCCGCCAAGGTATCTCGGGGCGCTGGCTGATCAGACGCCGCTCGTACTGTCGCTGACCGGCTTGGTTGCGAGCACCCGTCGCCCGCGGGGTGGCTTTCAGACAATCCCGTGAATGGGCAACTGTTTAGACGACAACGCTTCGGGAGGGTTTCGCGACGTGGCGGTTGTTTACGGCGGCCATGCGACAGCGTCGACCCCTTTGTCGACCTGTTCGGGGGTGCGGTTGTTCAAATCGGTGATGATGAGGGGCTTTCCGGGGGAGGTGTCGACGTAGGCGACGACGTCGCCCGCTCCCCACACCGGCCCCGGGCCGTCATCGGCGGCGTTGGTGATCATCGTGTGTGGCACAGATGACTGTGCGTCGAGCACCTGGATGCTCTTCGACAAAACTCCCGCACTATATTCCGTCTCCGTGAAGGCGATGGCGCCGGAGGCCAGGACCGTGACGTCTCCGTAGTAGGAACCCTGCCTGGCGAAGATCGAAGTCGGAGGGGCCGGCGGATTCGCCGGAGTTCCACCGGGGGTGGCGGCAGAGTAGATGCCGCCGTCGCGGAGCGCGAACGGGGTTCCGGTGAAGTCCGGACCGGATGCATCGCCATTGGTGAACAGGATCGCCTGACCCTCGTTGCCGGAAGGCGCTCACGACAGGCCCCCAGGTTTGTGCTCGCGCTGCGCGCGAATTCGCTCGGCCTGATCCTGGTAACGGCCCCTAACCGCCGTCGACTTGGCGGTCAAAGCGACTTCATAGATAGGCCGGACAATTTAGTCTGACGGTATCCGGCTGGAGCGGAGGTGGGCAACCGGGCCCGGGCAGCTTGCCTCCGGCTTTCTGGACAGAATCCAGGCGGTCCGAAACCCGCCGCGACCGAACGGCAGTCATTGTGACGACGCACGCTCGCCACTATCGCGATGGCGCTGTCGTACACCGCAATTTCTCAAGGGAGAACCACCATGGCAACTTCATCAACGCAGGGCAACAGGCAGGACGACGCCGCGGCGGTGCCGGATCAGCCCGAGGTGCGGCGCGACATTCTGCCTATTCCGGATGTGGGTCACGTCGGGCTGACGACCTACGACGCAAAGGACCCGGACACCAGCTATCCGCCGATCAGGGATGTGCGGCCGCCCCGGAGCGCGCCGAACGTGCTGGTGGTGTTGATCGATGATGTGGGGTTTGGCGCCAGCAGCGCCTTTGGGGGACCGTGCCAGACCCCGAATTTTGAGAAGCTCGCCGCCGGTGGGTTGAAGTACACCCGGTTGCACACCACGGCGTTGTGCTCGCCGACCCGGCAGGCTCTGCTCACGGGCCGCAACCATCATTCGGTGGGTATGGGCAACATCACCGAGACTGCCACCGCCGCACCGGGTTACACCTCGGTGTTGCCGAACACGAAAGCACCGCTGGCGCTGACGCTCAAGCTCAACGGCTATTCGACTGCGCAGTTCGGCAAGTGCCACGAGGTGCCGGTCTGGCAGACCAGCCCGGCGGGACCATTTACCGCATGGCCGACGGGCGGCGGCGGATTCGAGTACTTCTACGGCTTCATCGGCGGAGAGAACAATCAGTGGGACCCGGCCCTGTACGAGGGCACCACCCCGATCGAGCCTCCGAAGACTCCGGCCCAGGGCTATCACCTGACCGAGGATCTAGCCGATAAGGCAATCAACTGGGTGCGCCAGCAGAAGGCACTCATGCCTGACAAACCGTTCTTCATGTACTTCGCGCCGGGTGCCACGCACGCACCCCATCAGGTGCCGGACGAGTGGATCGACAAGTACAAAGGCAAGTTCGCCCATGGCTGGGACCGCCAGCGTGAGATCACCTTCGAGCGGCAGAAGGAACTCGGCGTCATTCCGCGCGACGCGGTGCTCACCCCGCGCCACGAGGAGATCCCCGCGTGGGACGACATGGATCCCGAACTCAAGCCGGTGCTGGAACGCGAGATGGAGGTGTACGCCGCATTCCTTGAGCACACCGACTATCACGTCGGCAGGTTGATCGATGCTATCGAACCGATACTTGAGGACACGCTCGTCTACGTCTTCGTCGGCGATAACGGCGCATCGGCGGAGGGCACGCTGCAGGGCGCGTTCAACGAGATGGCCAACTTCAACGGAATGGCCGACATGGAGACCCCCGAGTTCATGATGTCCAAACTCGACGAATTCGGCGGCGAAGGGTCATACGGGCACTACGCGGTGGGCTGGGCCTGGGCGATGGACACGCCGTATCAGTGGACCAAACAGGTGGCCTCGCATTGGGGCGGCACGCGCAACGGGACGATTGTGCACTGGCCCAAGCGGATCGACGACAAAGGCGGGATACGCAACCAGTTCACCCACATCATCGATCTGGCACCCACCGTATTGGAGGCGGCCGGAATCCCCGAGCCGACCATCGTCAACGGAGTAATGCAGAGTCCGTACGAGGGCACCAGCATGCTGTATAGCTTCAACGACGCGCAAGCGCCCGAGCGGCATGAGACCCAGTATTTCGAGATGTTCTGCAACCGCGGTATTTACCACAAAGGCTGGAGCGCGGTGACAAAGCACCGCACACCCTGGCAGATGGGCGGGCAGGCGATGCCCGCCTTCGATGACGACGTCTGGGAACTTTACGACGGAAACTCAGACTGGACGCAGTCCAAAGATCTCTCCAAGGAGCACCCGGACAAATTGCATGAGTTGCAACGCCTTTGGCTGATCGAGGCGGTGAAGTACAACGTGCTCCCGCTCGATGACCGACAGATCGAACGCATCAACCCCGCTACCGCCGGTCGCCCCAGTCTGATCAAGGGCAACTCGCAGCTGCTGTTCGCGGGTATGGGCCGGCTATCGGAGAACAGTGTGCTCGACATCAAGAACAAATCGTTCGCCATCACCTCCGAACTGGAGGCGCCATCGGATGGAACCCAGGGCGTGATCATCGCCCAGGGCGGCCGGTTTGGCGGCTGGAGCCTGTACGCCAAAGACGGCAGAGCCAAATTCCACTACAACGTGCTCGGCATCAAGGCATACGACATCGAAGCCACCGAGCCGATCCCGGCCGGCACCACCCAGGTGCGCATGGAGTTCGCCTATGACGGCGGCGGCATGGGCAGGGGCGGTGACGTCACGCTCTATTGCGACGGCAAGGAAGTCGGCAAGGGGCGCGTCGACCAAACCCAAGGCTTCATCTTCTCGGCCGACGAAACTACAGACGTCGGCTACGAATCCGGCACCACCGTCAGCCCCGACTACACCGCTCACACCAGCAGATTCAACGGCAAAATCAACTGGGTCCGAATCGATCTCGGGGAGGACGCCAAAGACGCCGACCACTACGTCGACCCCGACGAACGCTTCCGGATTGCCATGGCGCGGCAGTAGTGTCTCCAAGTCAGGTTTGCGACCTGGCCCCGACGATGTCGTGGAATAGGACCTGGCGAAGCGCGAGTTCTCGTGGATCGTTGTACAGGTGGAAGCCGGCTCTGTTCATCGCGTAGGCGAACCCGATACCGGTATCGGGATCGGCGAACCCGAACGAGCCGCCGGCTCCGGGGGTTCCGAACGCTTTGTCGGACGAACCGAAGGTGAACTTGGGGAAGGGTTTGATGTAGCCGAGCGAGAATGTGGTGTCGACATGGAGCACTTTGTCGCGCAACCCCTTAGTAGGTGGAATCGCGGGATTGGCTAGAGCATCGAGGGTGCTCGCGGTTAAGGCGAGATCAGAACCGCCCGTCGCGACGCAGCCGTAGGCTTTGGCCACCGACCGTGCGGTACCGATGCCATTGGCAGCTGGTATCTCGACTGCGCGCACATCTTCTCGGTTGAAGGCGTGGAGACCGCCGATACCCTTGGCAGTAAAGAGTGCTCGAGCTGTCAGGCCGCGCGAATTCAACATTGCAGCCACAAAACGGGGCGGCATCGTATTGAGGTGCAGCAGCAGCTCGCTTTTGGAGTAGCCGTGCAAGTGTGCGATGCGGTTGCGTTCGACGGAGGCGGGCAGTCCGATGTAAAAATCCAGCCCGAGCGGTTTGGCAACCTCCTGTGCGAAGAACTGCCCAAGCGAACGCCCCAAGGGGTCCGCGTGGCGGATGAGTTCGGATTCATACCAGCCCAGCGTGACGGCGTGGTAGCCGTGTCTGGTCCCAGGAGTCCACGCGGGGGCCTGCGCCGCGAGCACCGCCGACATCTTCGCCGGGTCCGCCAGGTCGTGCAGTGTCAGGGCCGCGTCAATCGCGGGCAGCCCCGCCTGATGAGAAAGTAGCTGCCGCACAGTGATCGAGCCTTGGGCGCTTGCGCAAACTCCGGCCAGTAATCAGCCACCTGGGCGTCATACGCAATGAGTCCCCGAGCGACCGCGACTGCGATCGCAAGCGAGGAAACACCTTTCGTGGTCGAGAACATTTTGACGAGGGTGTTCTCTTGCCGCGGCACCTTGGTGATGCCATTGCGGTAGCCGCCCCACAGATCGACGACTTTGACGCCATCGCGGTAGACGGCGACAGCTGCGCCAACCTCTTTGCCGCTGAGTATGTTACGGCGAAAAACGTCGGCAACTCTGCCGTACCCCTCGTCGACGTCCCCGGCAATGAGACCGGGTGGCACTGTGCCCCTGAGAAGCTGGTGCGGTCAGCTCGACGTGAACTTCTCGCGCAGCTCACCTTTAGACGCTCAGGCCACTGCCTCCAGGGTTCGCGCAGCGGAGTATTTGGAATTGGTTTGCGGGTATCCATTGGGGCCGATGCAAAGGCAGCCCGTGGTACTCTGATACTTATTTAGTTTCAAAATACCCGCAGTGGGGGAGGTCCCTGTGCAAATATCCTCGATCGCATTTGCGGCTGAATATTGGCTGGCTCCCGAGCGGTTCTATACACGCACCACAAGACTTGGAGATCGGTTCCTGTTCAACTTGCCGGGCGCCGTCGACGCGTTGTGCGTCACCAATCCGGTCGACGTGAAGAAGGTCTTCACGGCCGGCAACTCGATCCTTCAGCTGACGCCGGCGATGGACCGCTTCACGCCGCACCATGCGATCTTCGGCGAGCACACGTTGATCAGCATGGAAGGTGACGAGCACCTCACCAACAGGCGCTACGCCAGCCCGCCGTTTCACGGAAAGGCGATGAGGTCCTACGAGCAGGCCATGGTGCGCTTGACTGAGAAGGCGCTCGCCACGTGGCCGATGGGCGAGGAGGTCAGCTTTCGCGACCGCTCCGGTCCGATTGCGCTCGACATCGTCGCCGAGGTGATTTTCGGTGTGACCGACAATCGGCGCGCCGAGCGCGTGCGCGTGGGGGCGATTGCTTGGCTCGACACAATCCGTAGCGCGCGGCTTGCCATCCAAACCGCGTGGGCAACCAGCCGCGGCGGCAAGTGGACCGGAAATTACGCCAGGATCACAGACGCGCGCCTCGTCGTCGAGGCCCTGGTGCAGGAGGAGATCGACGAGCGCCGCCGCACCGGAAACGACCGCAGCGACGACGTGCTCGGCATCATGCTCGGCGTCCGCGACGACGAGGGCAATCCGATTCCCGACAAAGCGCTGCGCGAGCAGATAGCGAGCCTGCTGATCGCCGGCTACGAGACCACGAGCCAGGCACTGTCCTGGCTAGGGAACGAGATCACCCGCCAGCCGGAGTTGCTCGAACGCCTGACCGATTCTGCGCAGGGTGACGATCCGGAATGGATCGACGCGACGATTCACGAGGTCCTTCGGATGCACCCGCCCGTCCCCTTCAATGTCCGCTACGTGGTCCAGCCGTTCGCGCTCGACGGCCTCGATGGCCCCGTGCTGGAACCCGGCCGCATCGTCATGCCGTTCACCTACGCCGTGCACCGCCGGCCGGACCTTTACCCCGAGCCCGATCGGTTCCAGCCGGGGCGCTTCATCGGCACACGACCCGGGACCTATGAGTGGATCCCGTTCGGGGGAGGCACCCGCCGTTGCCTGGGTGCTGCCTTCTCGCTGTTCGAGGTCCGCGTGATCTTGCGGACGATCCTTCGCCACGCGCGCTTTCGCGTGGCGGCCACGCCGATCGAGCCGGCGGTGCGCATGAATATCTCGCTTGTCCCCAAGCACGGCGGACGCGTTGTCCTCGACCGCGCTTGACCTGTCATATCGTTGGCCTGTGCCAGAACAGGATTCCGACGAAGCCGGGGAACGGATCGTCGAAGCCGCGCTTGCATGCTTCGCCGAACTTGGGATTCGGCGCACCTCGATGGACGACATTGCCCGCGCGGCAGGAGTCGGGCGCACGACGGTCTTCCGGCGCTTCGACAGCAAGGACCGGCTCGTGCAGATCGTCTTGCTCCGGGTTGTCGGACAGGCGACCAAGCGCGTCCAGGCGGTATTCGAGAGCGCGCGCGACCTTGAGACCGGGCTCACCGAGGCCCTCGTCGCGTCGGTGAAAGAACTACGCGACCACCCCCTGTTCGCGAAGGTGCTGCGGATCGAACCCGAGTCGTTCCTGCGAACGCTCACGACCGACGGCGTGAGCGTGATCGCGGTCGTGCGGGGCTCGATCACCGACTGGCTCGGCGCCAGCGGCGGCGGGCCGCTCAGCGACGAGGACGCCGAGATGGTGGCGGAGGGGATTACCCGACTGGGCATGTCGCTGGTCCTCACACGGGAGGGCCCGATCCCGGTCGACAGCGACGAGGGCTTGCGCGCGTACTTTGCGCGTTACCTCGTTCCCGGCATCGTGCGGCTCGCAGCGTCGTAGAAGCCACAACAAACACTTCGCGTTCCGTCGAAAATAGCGGCACGACCTCGTCGTTTGCTTTGGACACGCTCGGGCTATGGCCGGCTATGCATCACGTTGGGACGATCACGGAATACTGTTCGCGCAGTAGCCGTTTGAGGATCTTGCCCGTCGGGTTGCGTGGAATGGTCTCGGCGAAGATCACCTTTTTCGGCAACTTGTAGCGCGCGAGTCTTGTTCCGCAGAACTCGACGATTTGTTGCTCGCTGACCTCGCTCTGGTCGGCAACGACGATGGCGCAGGCGATCTCGCCCCACTTCTCGTCGGCCAAGCCGATGACCGCCACCTCGCTGACCCCGGGAATGCCGATGATCACGCTCTCGATCTCCGCCGGGTAGATGTTCTCGCCGCCGGAAATGATCATGTCCTTCAGCCGATCCTTGATGAAGAGATAGCCTTCATCGTCGATCTCGCCGATGTCGCCGGTGCGGAACCATCCGCCATCGAAGGCAGCGCGGGTGGCGTCTGGGCGGTTCCAGTATTCCTTGAGCAGGATGTCGGACTTGATCACGACTTCGCCCTCCCCGCGTTCGCTGATCACGCCATCGTCACTGCGCACGCGAACGTCGGTGAACATGGTTGCGCGTCCGGCCGAGCCGACCTTGCGCAGCGCGTCTTCGCCGAGCAGCAGGGTGCCGCCGCCGCACGATTCGGTGAGTGCATAGCCCTGCACGACCTGTATGTTCTTGGCGGCATACATCTTGATCAGGGACTCCGGCATGGGCGCGCCGCCGGTGATGAAGTAGCGGAAGTCAGGCGCGTCGAGTTCGGCGAACTGGGGCACTTGGCGCATGAAATTGAGGATCGCCGGCACGGCACCACCAATGGAAACCCGTTCATCGACGATCAGTGACCACACCTTCATCGGATCAAATTGCGGCATCGAGATCAGGCTGACGCCGCGCATGGCGCAGAAGATGACCGTCGTCAATGCCGCCACGTGGAACATCGGCAGGGGTAGCAGTACGCGGTCCTGATAGCGCACATCGACCGTCAGGGACCATGCACTTGCCGCCGAGTGCACCGAGTCGTGGGTATGCACCACTCCCTTTGGATGTCCGGTGGTGCCCGAGGTGTACATGATGAACAAGTTGTCGGCGCCGCCGAATTCGCCAGCCGGTTCGTTGGCAGCTGCGGCCTTCAGGCGTTCGCCGAGAGAGTCAGTGCTGCCCCCTGCCGGCACCCAGTGGCTTACGGTGCAGGAAGAGTCGGTATCCGCCTTGATGGCGTCAACTACCGTCGCCAATGCTGCACCGTAGACCACTACTTTGCTGCCGCTGTCGGACAGAATGAAATCCACCTCAGGCGCCGCAAGGCGGGTGTTGAGGGGGACCGCCACGGCCCCGATCTTGGCTGCGCCATAGAACAGGCAGCAGAACTCGACACTATTGGGCATCAGTAACCCCACGCGGTCACCTTCGCCGACCCCGAGCGAGGTGAGCATGTTGGCGCAGCGATTCGCCAGTGCGTTCATCTCCACGTAGTTCATGCGCACGTTGGTGGATGGCTCGACGTAGGCCTCGAGCTGCGGCGAAACGGTTGCGCGTTGTCTGAGCATGGAGCCAATGTTCTTCATGGGGTTCTCGAGTTCGGTGTTGTGTGGTTGACGTTGCGATCACGCACGCTTGGGCGGCTACCCGCCTTTATGGGATTCATTGTGGGACTCGTTGCGCCAGCGTCGATTTGGAGCGCCCGGAATGCCTGTTCAATGAGTTCGGCAAGTCGGAAGGGCTCGTGGACGGCTTCCGGCGCTGCGCCTATGGCGATGCACAGCTCGGTGTTGAAGCTGGCAAAGGTGACGTTGAGTCCGGCGCCGGGCGGCAGGATCGGCAGGCCATGGAACGCGACCAATGGCGCGCCGGCCAAATAAAGTTGCCCGGTCGGCCCCTTCATGTTCGATATCACTAGGTTGGCGCTCGGCACCTTTCCGAACCAAGGCAGGGCATCCGACATGGTTAGGCTGGCAAACAGCAACAGCGCATAGGCCTGGCGCGACGTCGTTTGCATGCCGCGCCCTTTGTCCTTTGCTTTCTTTGTCGAGGCGTGTATCTGCCGCAGGCGCTCGCCGACGCTCGCCTCGGGGGCACCCATCGCGATTAATTCAGCGCTCACCTGGTTACCTCCGCCCCCGCCCGATTCGTCGCGCAGCGACATGGGCATAAAGGCCACCAAGGGTCTGTCGGTAGGAGCCTGGTGTTCGCGGAGGTAGTGATGTAGGGCATCGTCGATGGTGGTCATGACCACATCGTTGACGGAGGTGTCGGTCGCCTTGGCCACGGCCTTTACGTCGGCGAGCGGCAATTCTATGTTTGCGTAGGCACGCGCCGCCGACTTCGCAGTGTTATTGAAGAGGGTATGCCGCGCGGTGAAAGGCAGGGACGCCTTTCGCGGCTTCAAGTTCAGTGATTGCACGCCGAGGTCGAGCACGTCACTACCCAGGCCGACTACATCTCCTGGCAGCTTGGTCAGTCCCCTGAGCATGCTTTGCAGTCGCTGTATTTGGGAAACGCTGGGCCGCGACCGGCGTGGCTTGTCGCCGCTCTCAAGAGCCATCCAGGGAGCGGCAAACGTCTTGTTGCGCGGTGAATCGCTCAGGAAGTTGCGCATTAAGCGCAAACCGCCTTCCCCGTCGATTAGCGCGTGGTGCACTTTGAGCATGACCGCTATACGGCCATTCTCGATACCGTCGATGATGTAGCACTCCCAGAGCGGATGACCACGGTCGAGCAGCCCGGTGTTCAGAAAGGAAACCATCTCATAAAACTGCTGGATGGAACCCGGCGCCGGTAAGTCAATGTGTCGTACGTGATTCCGCATGTCCGGCTCGACCGTTTCCCACGCCGCGACATCTTTGCCCAGCCATTTGAGCTTGTAGTTAAAGGGTTTGACAGCCTGGCTGTGCCGATAGGCGTCGAACAGGCGCGGCCCGAAAGTGGACTCCTGTCCCTTCGGTTTTTGGAAGATGGTGAAGGCAGCCATGTGAAATGGCCGGTTGGCTCTCTCCAGCAGCAGGAATGACAGATCGGTCGGGCTGATGCGAGTCATGTAGCCATCTCCTTGTGGTGAAATCTGCTGGTGTGGGCGCCGTGGTCGGGACTGACGGTGGGCGAAGTCCGGCCCGCTCGCCCTCGGGCGGATCGAACAACATCAGTGCGCCGGCGTGTCTGCGATCGACGGAGTGGGGGACCCGGCGGACGTGGCCTGCGCACGGGCGACCGCGAGCAGCTCGTCGAGCGAGGCCCGGAAGCCGCGGACCAACTCCCATGTGTCGGGAACAGCGACGGAGTCGGCAAGGACGCACAGATTGAACTGGTCGCAGTAACTCCAGACGGTCATGTTGAGCGTCGCGCCGTGGGAGATCTGCCCGGTGGAGAACCACCGATCGACGCGCCACCGGCCGAGGTAGCGCGGTTCACGCGGCCCCGGCACGTTGGACACGACCACGTTCTTGAACGTGTCGAAGCGGCCCTTGGTCCGCGCATTGACACGGGCAAGGCTCGAGATGAGGCGTTCGGGCAGGAGCTCGATCACCGCGGCGACGTCGGCGTCCTTGGTCTGGGCAAAGTGCTGCTTCGTGGCCTCGGCCGCGGCGCTGGTCGCGCGCAACCGCTCGAGCGGGTCGGCGATCTCGGCGTGCAGCCAGACGTAGTCGACCGACGAGTAGTTGCCCGGGTGAGCGCGCTCGGCCGCTGGAGTGACCGCGAGCGGCATCGTGGCCACCATCGCTTCGTCGGGAAGTGAGCCCGAACGCTCGAGATAGCGGCGAACGCTACCCGCGACACAGGCCATGAAGACGTCGTTAATCGTGACGCCGAGCGTTTTGTTCACCTCGCGAACGTCGGCGAGGGGGAACGTCTCGCAGGAAAACCGTCGGCTGCGCGACAGCCCGCACTGGAAAGGGCCTGGCGGGGTGGAGCGGTCGAAGGCGGATGGGACGCGCCGCTCGCCGCCTTTAGCGAAATCGCGCTCGATGCGCACCCGATCGCGCACGGCCCGTGCGGTCGGCGCGACCCGGCGGAGCCTGGAGGGCAGGTCTCGTAGCGCCCAACCCAGTCGCCGCCTTGTCGACGGCAGCGGTTGCGGTGCCCATGGGGGCGGCACCACCGCGGCATCGTCAGGCGTGTCGTTATAGAACGCGGCGAGCATGTCCAGCGCGCCTACGCCGTCGGAGTAGGCATGGTGTAGCAGCGTCACGAGTGCGACGTGGCCGCCTTCGAGGCCCTCGACGACCCAGGTCTGCCACAGCGGCCGGTCGCGATCCAGCGGGTGGGCGTAAACCTGCTCGACGAGCTCGCAGAACTCCTCCATCCCGCCGGGAGCGGGACAGACGACCCGGCGTACGTGCGCGTCGAGATTGAATTCGGGGTCCTCGACCCAGATCGGGTGATGCAGGCCAAGCGGCGTGGGCAGGTATCGCAGACGGAAGACCGGAAGCAGGTGGGCGCGCTCCTCGAACATCTGCCGCGCCTTTGGCCACGACCAGCCGTCGGGGTCCGTCGACGGGTCGAGCACGCTGATCTTGAGTGTGTGGTTGTAGGCGCTGCCTCCATCGAGGTACAGCATCAGCGCATCGACACCGTTGAGTCTTCTCATCACGTTCGGGCCTCCTCCACGTCTCGCTACGAGCGACCCTAAGGCCTTGATGACACAGTGTCAATGATTTAACGACGCAGTGTCATTAGTTATTGACGCCGTGTCGTTAACGGCTTACCATCGGCTACCATGACACCGACGAAAAAGCCATCGCGCGCACAGACGCCCGACACAGGTCTCACGGTGGCCGTGACCGGGCCCACCGGGGAGGTCGGGCGCTCGCTGCTTGCCGCACTGGAAGGCTCAGATCAGGTCGAGCGCGTGCTGGGCATGGCGCGACGGCCGTTCGACCCGGCCGAATTCGGTTGGAAGAAGGTCGAATATCGCCGTGGTGACGTGCTGGACCGTTCGACGGTCGACGAACTCGTCGCCGACGCGGACGTCGTGGTGCATCTCGCGTTCATCATTTTCGGCGATCGCGAGGAGACCCGAACGGTCAACCTGCAGGGCACCCGCAACGTATTCGAGGCGTGCGTGAAGGCGGGCACGCGCCGGCTCGTCTACACGTCATCTATCGCGGCATACGGCTTTCACCCGGACAATCCCGACGTTGTGACGGAGGACGTCATGCCACGGGGAACGGAGGAGTTCTACTACTCGGCGCAGAAGGCCGAACTCGAGGCGCTGTTCCATGAGCTGGTCGACGGCTCCAGCATCGAGGCGTACATCTTCCGGCCGAGCATCGTCGGGGGACGCGACGCGCCGGCGCTGATCAACGACGTCGTCAAGCGCTTCCAGCTCGGCGGGCGCCTGCCGCTGGAACGAGATCTCATCCGAGTGATCCCGGGTGCATCTCCGGTGATACCAGAGACCGGGATGTCGTTTCAGCTCGTGCACCACGACGACTGCGCCGACGCCCTCCTCGCTGCGATCGAGGGCCGCGGAGCCCCCGGCATCTATAACCTCGCCGGAGACGGCGTGGTCACGATGACGGATATCGCGCGCGAGCTCGGCTGGCGGACGGTCCCACTGCCGGGTCTGGCCGTCAAGGCTTTGATCGGATTGGTGACGCGGCTCGGGCGTCTACTCCCGCAGGAACTCGCTTGGGTCAACGTCGCACGGCGATCCGTGACCATGGACACCGCAAAGGCACACCGCGAACTCGGCTGGCGCCCGCGCCACGATGCGGCGGACACCTTGCGCGAGACGATCGCGGGAGCAAAGGCCGCCGGGATCCTCTGATCGCATCGATGAGTGTGGACGTCGTGTCATTAGGTTCGAGTACCACTCCCGCCGCTAGGCTGACTTCGATGAGCGCGAAGCGGCGCATACGACGCAAGCCCGAGGACGCCGAGCGCGAGATACTCGACGCCGCGGAGGAGTTGCTCAAGGAAGTCCGGTTCCGCGATCTCACGGTCGACGCCGTCGCGGCGGCGGCGAACATGCGGAGGTCGAATTTCTACAACTACTTCAAGGACCGCAACGAGCTGGTCATGCGACTCGTCGATCGGATCGGGGGCGAGATGTTCGCCGCCACGCGACGCTGGCTCGAAAGCGAGAACCCCGATAGGGTCGCCGCATTGCGGCAAGGGTTGCGCGATGTCGTCCGGATCTGGAGCCGGCACGCCGACGTACTGGCGGCGATGAACGAAGCGTCCTATCACGACGAGGCTGCGCAGCGGTACTACCGCGGCGGCGTCGTTCAGCAGTACATCGATCAGATCGCAACGCTCATTCGCCGCGAAAAGCGCCAGGGCCTAACAAAAGTCGCCAATCCTAACGAGGTCGCACGCGCGCTGATCCTCCTCAACGTCAACTACATGACGGAGCGCGTCACGATGGACCACGCCCGCCCGGAAGCGGTCGCGGCCGTGCTGGCAGGGATCTGGGTTGCCACGCTGTACCCGGACGCGACCTGAGCGTCTCGCCGAATGATGTTTTCGGCCAATCTGATCAGCGTAAGTGAACGATCACGCCGCGGATGTTCTTACCGTCGCGCAGGTCTTGGTAGCCCTGGTTGACTTCCTCGAGGGTGTAGGTGCGGGTCACGAGCTCGTCCAGCTTCAGCTGACCGGCGTCATAAAGTCGCAACAGCCGCACGATGTCGTACTGCGGATTGCAGGAACCGAACAGCGATCCTTTGATTGTCTTCTCGTGCAGCGTCAGATCGGTTCCGGAGACGTGGACGGTGAGTTTGGCTGGGTTTGCCAAGCCGGTGATGACGACGGTGCCGCCCTTGCCGATCACCGCGGTCGCCGCCGAGACAACCTCTTCGTCGACGGTGCCCACCAGGATCAGCGCCGCGTCGGCGCCCTTCCCCCAGGTGAGCTCGTCGACCTTCTGCGCGGCGCTGGCCGCATCGGCGAACGCGTGGGTGGCGCCGAACTTCAGCGCGGTCTCGCGCTTGAGTGCTACCGGATCCACGACCACCACGTACTTGCACCCTGCGGCGATCGCGCCCTGGACCGCGTTGGTGCCCAAGCCGCCGACGCCGTAGATGACGGCCGTGTCGCCCGCCCGCAGGTTTCCGGCATTGACGGCGGTACCCCAACCGGACGGCACACCGCAGCCGACCAGCACTGCGGTCTCCAGCGGCAGCCATTCGTCCACCTTCACCACCGAGTGTTGCGAGATGGTCGCGCGCTGGGCAAAGGTGCCGAGTATGCACATGGCGCCGAAATCGATTCCCTTGGCATGGAATCGGAAGCTGCCGTCCGGCATGCAGCCCTCCAGGATGGTGGCACCCATGTCGCAGAGGTTCTGCCGCCCGGTCGAGCAGTAGCGGCAGGTCCCGCAGCTGGGGATGAAGCTGCAGACGACGTGGTCGCCGGGCTTGACCTTGGTGACGCCAGCGCCTACCTCCTCGATAACCCCGGATCCCTCGTGGCCGCCCACGATCGGAAACCGTGGCGGCAGGTCGCCGTCGGTGAGGTGCAGGTCCGAATGGCACAGTCCTGCGGCGGTGTACTTGATCAGCACCTCGCCAGGACCTGGCCCATCGAGATCCAGCTCCATCAGTTCGAACGGCTTGCCGGCCTCAACCAATACTGCAGCAGTGGTTTTCATTGTGGTGTCCCTTGCTCGACTACTTGGCCCACGGGAAGAATTTCGCCGCGCCGGCGGCAACGATCCGCTGATACGACGAGCCCATGATTCGAGCGAGCACATCGACAGCCTTGGCCTCCAAGCCGATTATGACCCGGGCGTGGCCCTTGGCGACTCCATTGACGATGGTCTTTGCAGCCATTTCCGGCGTATGGATGAGGAGCCACTTGTCGTAGAACGCCGCAAGGCTCTGCTGGTCCTCGTTGTCGGCGACGGTGGCGTTGCGGGCGACGGCCGTCTTGATACCGCCGGGATGCACGCACGTCACCTTGACCGGATGCTTGGCGACCAGCATCTCCTGGCGCAGCGCCTCGGTGAAGCCGCGGACGGCGAACTTGGCGGCGTTGTAGGCGCTTTGGCCGGGAACGGCAATCAGCCCGAACAGGCTCGAGATGTTGACGATGTGCCCGTCACCGGACGCGATCACATGCGGCAAAAAGGCTTTGGTGCCGTTGACGACGCCCCAGAAGTCGACGTCGATGATGCGCTCGATGTCCTTGAACTCGGAGTCCTCGACGTTGCCGTTGTAGGCGATGCCGGCGTTGTTGTAGACCTGGTGGACCGTGCCGAAGTGGGCGACGACGGCGTCGGCGTATGCCAGCACGGCTTCCCGTTCCGCGACATCGAGCCGGTCGGACTTCACGTGCGCGCCGAGTGCTTGGACCTGGCGGACGGTTTCGGCGAGTCCGTCGGTATCGACGTCGGAAAGCGCAAGTTTTGCTCCCTTGGCCGCGAGATTGAGGGCCAGCGCCCTACCGATGCCGGAGCCGGCTCCGGTGATGACGGCGACTTTTCCTGCGAATGAGCTCATGTGACTGCGGCCTTTCGTTGGGTGTGGAGGTGGTTGCGCAGTTTCGTGCCGAGGTCGGCGATTGCGTCGCCCGCTTCGGGCAGCAGACTGACCTGAAGATGGAAGTCGTGCCACATGTGGTCGAACCGCCGGTGGTCCAGGAGAGTCGTCTTCGAAGCAGCACAGGCAGTTTCGATCTTTTCCGCGTCGGCCGAGATCGGATCGTCACCGGCGGTCTGCATGATGATCGGCGGCAGGCCCGTCATGTCGCCGTACACCGGCGAGATGCCGGGCAACCGCGGATCGAGGGACCCGGCGTAACGCGGCGCCCATTCGGAGCACATGTACGGAAGGATCAACGGATCGCGCAGCACCGGTCGGATGCCCTCGACATCGATGGCGAGATCGGCCCAGGGGCAAATCAGGCCAAGCGCGGCCGGTGCGGCAATTCCACGATCACGCAGCGCCATGGCCAGCGCCAGCGTTAGCCCGCCGCCTGCCGAATCACCTGAGATAACAGTGTTTTTCGGGTTCAGCCCGTCACGGAGCAGTTGGGTGTAGACATCGACCATTTCCTCGAGGGCGATGGGATACTGCGCATCCGGTGCGCGGGAATAGTCGGGCACCAGCGCCGTCATTCCGGCGGCCGCGGCGAGCTGTGCGGCCAGGCCCCGATAGCCCCGTGCGCTACCCAGGGCATAGGCGCCGCCGTGCAGGTAGATCAGGGTTCCAGTCGGTGCGGCCTGCGGTGGCTGCACCCGATCGACCCGAACACCCGCGATGGCCACGCGCTCGAAGCGAGTGCCCTTGGGTGGGCGGGCTGCGGCTGTGAGCGTCGCGAGCATGATGCGCCGCCCAGCGACGCCCATGCGGGGGGATCCGAACAGCGGCCGCGCGCCTCGCAGGACGGCCCGGATGACACGCTTGTTGACTCTCATGGTGACCTCTTGTCGATGGGATATGTATGGCGGGGCAAGCGCACTCAGGCGACAGCCACGCTGGCAGGTGCCCTGTCGAACCGCACCACACCGTCGTCCACCGGGTCCTCGAGCAGCATCTTCGAGTCTTTCTCGTAGTCCATGAGCACCTTCCACGGTTGCTTGGAGCCTTGCCGCGGGAGCGTGTCCTTCGCGCGCTGCACATAGCCGGAATTCAGCGTGTCGAATATCCCTATGTCCAAACGGGAGTCGTCGACATCCCGGGGTGTGGCCACCGCGTAGCCGTTCTCCTCCATGTGCCGCAACAGACGGCAGAGGTAGGTGGCGGCGATGTCGGACTTCAGGGTCCACGACGCGTTGGTGTATCCGACGATCCAGGCGAGGTTAGGGATGTCCTCGACCAGCACCGCCTTGTAGGTCATCCGGTCGCGCAGCTCCCTCGCTTCACCGTCCACGAAGAGTTCCACGCCGCCGAGCATCTGGACGTTCAGACCGGTTGCGGTGACGATGATGTCGGCTTCGAGTTCCCGCCCGGATTTCAGCAGGATGCCGTTCTCGGTGAAGGTGTCGATCTGGTCGGTGACTACCGACGCCGCACCGGATTTCAGCACCTTGAACAGATCGCCATTGGGCACCGCACACAACCGCTCGTCCCACGGCATGTAGTTGGGCGTGAAGTCGCTCATGTCGACGGCCGGCCCGACCTGCTTTTCAACCAGCCAGAGTAGAAGCCGGCGCATCTGGGTCGGCCAGCGGCGGCAGGCCTTATACAGCCAACGCTGAACCGCGATGTTCCGCTTGCGCGCTAACCCGTACACCCAATTGTCGGGAAGAAACCGTCCGAGAAACGCCGAGATTTTGTCCAGGGCGGGCAAATTGAAGATGTATGACGGCGAGCGCTGCAGCATGGTGATGTGCTCGACGTCGGGAGCCATCGCCGGGATGAGGGTGACCGCGGTAGCGCCACTACCGATTACGACGACCTTTTTGCCTGTGTAGTCCAGGTCTTCCGGCCAGAACTGGGGGTGGATGCACTGCCCCTTGAACCGCTCGACCCCGGGGAAGGTCGGCAGGTAGCCGGCGTCGTGGTTGTAGTAGCCGGTGCAGCTAATGAGGTAATTGCAGCTGTATGCGCGGGTCTCGCCGGTTGCCTCGTGCGCAGCCGTCACTGTCCAGCGGCTCTCTGGGCTAGACCACTCGGCGGTCAGCACCTTCAACCCGTAGTGGATCTTCTCGTCGATGCCGAACTCGGCAGCGGTATCGGCGATGTACTGCTGAATCGACGGGCCGTCGGCGAGGACTTTGACGTCCATCCACGGACGGAATTTGAAGCCGAAGGTGTACATGTCGGAGTCCGAACGGACGCCGGGATAGCGGAACAGGTCCCAGGTGCCGCCCATCCGCTCGCGCCGCTCCAGCACGGCGACGGTCTTGCGCGGCAGAGCTGCCTGCAGATGGCACGCTGTGCCGATACCTGACAGGCCCGCGCCGATGATCAGGACGTCGAAATGTTGTGCGGTCATGGCTTCCCTTGCACTTCTCGCCTGCTGTGCTCGCAGGATGTTGTTTAAACAGGATCGCCGATGCCTCGGTCGTAGGTCTTGACGCTTTCCGACATATTTTTATCATTTCCCGACACAGAAGTTGATCGATGGAAGGGGGCGACCCGGAAGCCAGCTGCCGGTAACGATCGGACTAGTGCGGAATGGGGCACCCCGGCGAGTCCCAGCCACAAGCGGCTCGTCAGATGATGTGCAGGTCTTCAGTGCCTGGACACGGTTAAGGGTCATCGCTTGTTCGCCAGGGTTCTAAGGACCCGGATCGTGGGAGTGGAGGCGATGTCCCGCGCCTGAATCAGGCTCGCAGCTTTCTCCCCAACCATCACCGAAGCAGCGTTAGTGTTGCCGTGGGGAATGCTTGGAAAGACCGACGCGTCGGCAACACGCAGTCCCGTCACCCCGTGGACTTTGAGGTCGGGGCCGACGACACCGCTGGATTGCGAACCGATCCGCGCGGTACACGACGCATGGTAGGTGTGCTCAGCTTCGCGACGCACACTCTCCTCGAGATCAGCCGGTGTCACAACGCCGGCGCCGGGATCTATTTCCCGTACTAGGAATTCACGCAGCGCGGGCTGTGATGCGATGTCGCGTAATCGTTCGATGGCGGACACCATCGAGTCCAGGTCAATCGGGTCCGCGAAGTAGTTGAACAGGATCGAGGGTTTCGCCTCAGGATCACCGCTGCGCAATCGGACGGTACCTGTACTGCGAGCTCCGACCATCGACGCGCCCAAGAAGAAGGCCGGCGTCGGGTGAGTATCGAAACCATGATTGTGGAAATAGGTCGGGCCACCGATCAGTTGCTGATCTGGCGCAGCGTCGTTCCGGGTGTGGAAGAAGGCGCCTGCCTCCGCGATGTTTGAACTGAGCAGCCCTGTCCGGTGGTTTTCGTACTGCGCGGCCGACTCAGGCGTAAGCGCATCTGCCAAAGTGCCGGAGGCGCCGGTCGCAAAGTTCAAGACGTAGAACGGATGATCCATGAGGTGCGATCCAACGTTCGAATTGTCTACCACGACCGAAATTCCGTGCTCCGCCAGATGGTCAGCGGGGCCGATACCCGACAGCATCAGCAGCTGTGGGGAGCCGAACGCGCCCGCCGACAAGATCACCTCGCGTTCCGCGCGAATCAACTCCGACTCGCCACCGCGTTTCACAATCACGCCGATACAGCGGCCGTTCTCGATTCGTACGCGCTCGACCAGTGTGTTCTCTAGGACGGTGAAATTTGGTCGACCCCGACTTGGGTCGATGAACCCTTCCGCGGTTGAACAGCGAATTCCCCCTTTCTGCGTGACCTGAAATAGACCTGCGCCCAACTGGTCAGCCCCATTGAAGTCCGGATTCGCGCTCAGACCCGATTCAACGGCAGCCGCGATAATCGCTTGACTCACCACAGTCGGCGAACGCAGGTCGGCGACGTTGAGTCCGCCGCCCGTCCCGTGGTAGAGGTCGCCGCCACGCTCGTTGTTCTCCGACCGCTTGAACAACGGCAATAAGTCGTCGTAAGACCACCCGGTAGCACCGTCCGTGGCCCAATGATCGAAGTCGTGCCGGCTACCGCGGATGTAGATCATCGCATTCATCGAGCTGCAGCCGCCGACCATCTTAGCGCGCGGCTGGTAAACCTCGCGCCCGCCAAGATGTGGTTCCGGCTCGGTGTAGTACTCCCAATCCAGCGGCGATTTGAAGAGCTGCGGGAACGCGGCAGGGGTTTGCACAGCAGGGTTTACGTGCGAGCCACCAGCTTCCACCAGCACCACACGTACGTCAGGATCTTCCGAAAGGCGGCTCGCCAGTACAGCCCCGCCGGAGCCGGCGCCCACTACTATGTAGTCGAAGCTGTCCACTGTTTGCCCCTCTTTGGTTTGGTCCATTGGTCGTCACCCGGCGATGTACATCGATTTGAGGTTCAGGTAGCTGTTCAGCGCCTCCGGGCCGAACTCGCGGCCGGACCCGCTGTCTTTTACTCCGCCGAACGGCGAACCGATGGCCACCGGGTATCCGTTGATGCCGATGGTGCCGGTGTGTACTTGGCGCGCGACATTCTTCGCACGCTCGGCGTCCGCGCTGAACACTGTGCCGCCCAGCCCGTACACGGAGTCGTTGGCGATTCGCGCGGCGTCCGCCTCGTCCTTGTAGGGGATCACCGAGAGCACGGGACCGAAGATCTCCTCCTGTGCGATGGTTGCGTCGTTGGTCATATAGGCGAATACCGTCGGCTCGACGAACCAGCCTTTGTCGATGCCTTTAGGGCGACCACCACCGGCAACCAATCTTGCTTCCCCTCTGCCCTTTTCGATGTACGTCTCGACGCGCTCGCGATGGGCTGCGGTCGCCATGGGCCCGATGTCGGTGCTCGGATTCAAAGGATCGCCGACCCGTAGCGAAGAGACTTGGGTTGCCAGCGCCTCAACCACCTCGTCGTAGCGTCCTACGGGCGCCAGGACCCGGCTACAGGTGACACAGGTCTGTCCGTTGTTCATAAAGGTGATGAACTGCAGGTTGGGCATGATTGCGTCCATGTCGACGTCGTCGAGCAGTATCGCGGCCGACTTGCCCCCGAGCTCCAGAGTCACCGGACGCAGCAGTCCCGCACAGACTGTGGCAATCGAACGCCCTGCTGCCGTCGACCCGGTGAAGGCGACTTTGTCCACTCCGGGGTGCGAGACTAGATACGCTCCGACATCGGGACCACCAGGTACCCAGTTGATGACTCCTGGCGGAATTCCCGCTGCCTCAACGGCTTCGGCGACAATGAACCAGTCCAGGACCGTCGCAGGCGGTGACGGTTTCACCACGACGGAGCACCCCGCCGCCAGTGCAGGAGCGATCTTGCTCATCGCGAGTACCACCGGGTAATTCCACGGCACGATCGCGGCGACGACACCCACCGGCGATCGCCGAACCACGGTTTCCAGGCCCATCTGCGATGGCCGCACGTCCTCGACCGACATTGTCGCCACCAGGTCCGCGTAATACCGGAGCAAGCCGATCGCGAAGCCTCCTTCAAACACCTCGCTCAGTCCGATCGGCATCCCGTTTTCCTGGCTCACCGTGCGGGCCAATTCGCCAGAGCGTTTTTGTAATTCGTCCGCAAACCGGGTCATTGCGGCGGCCCGATCCGCGGGGGACGCGTGCGACCATTCGGAGTTCGCGACAGCGTTTCGCGCCGCCGCCACAGCTCGATCCACATCCGCCACGTCGGCTAGCGGAACGGTGCCGAGGGCCTCCTCGGTCGCCGCATTCAGCACTGTGATGCGCGACGAGGTCGACGGCGCCACCCAGCCACCGTCGATGAAAAGAGAGCCGCGGTCGACGGTCATGATGGATCTCCTCCGGTGTGGGTGTGAGCCGTGGGCGCCGAGGCGCCACGTTGCCTGCGTTGTCGCAGGACGTGGTAGAACAAGGATCGGTGAGGACGCCATCGCTGGTCTTGACAACTTCCGACAATTCTTTGTCATTTCCCGACACAAGGAGCCTGTGGGTAGTGATGGCAGCGTCGAAGATGATCACCGAGTTCAAACCAGGTCTCAACGAGCACCCGCCCCATTCCGCGGGTGCTGCCGACCCGTATGCGCCATAGCCGAACAGCCCATATCAACGGCCATTGCCGTGGTCAGCCGATCCGCTTCGAGGTGGGACGGCCTCTGCCTTTGAGCGTCGCCGTCTCGGTTGCGCAGATTACTGCCGCGCCATAGCGATGCGGAGGTGTTCGTCCGGGGGCGAGGCCGTGGTCGGCGTCCGTAGCGTCCTGCTCCAAATCGATTTGCACCCACTGGATTTTGCCGTTGAATCCGCTGGTGTGACCGGGAGGAGTCGACGCCCGGGTTAAGTCGACCCGACCCTTGTCAACTGCCGGCTCGTCGGGACTCTTGACCGGAATCGTCATGGCGACTTTGCGTGCTCGATTGTGAGACGGGTGATTTCGCGACGGAGAAGTTTGCCGGTGGGGCCTTTGGGTAGCTCGTCGAGGATCCATATGTGGCGGGGATACTTGTAGGCGGCCGCGCGTTGCTTAACGAACTCGCGTAACTGTTCGGGACTTGTCTGCGTGCCAACCTTCAGCGCTACTGCCGCGCCGATCTCCTCGCCGAGCGAATCGTGCGGTAAGCCGATGACCGCTGCTTCGGTGACATCTGGATGCTCGTAGAGGACTTCTTCGATCTCGCGTGGATAGACGTTGAAGCCGCCACGGATGATCAAATCCTTCTTGCGGTCGACGATGTAGTAATAGCCGTCGTCGTCAACCTTTCCGATGTCGCCGGTGGCGAACCAGCCGTCGGCGGATATGGCCGACGACGTCGCCTCGGGCATATTCCAGTACCCCTTCATGACGTTGTGGCCGCGGATCTGGATCTCACCGGCCTCACCCGGTGGGAGTTCGTTGCCGTTCGGATCGACGACCCGCATCTCGACACCTTCGATCGGGTTTCCGATCGATCCTGGCTTGCGGTCACGACCGGGATGGTTGAACGACGCGATTGGGGAGGTTTCCGAGAGCCCGTAACCCTCCAGAATCGTTGCACTGAACGCCTTCTCGAAATCGGTGAGGACTTGAATGGGAAGCGATGCACCGCCCGATGCGCAGACGCGCAGCGATTCGATGGCATCAGGAGCTATGTCCTGGGCCACGCCGAGCAGAGCGGAGTACATTGTCGGCACCCCCTCGAAGACCGTGACTCGATCGCGCGCGATCACTTCGATCGCCTTTTGTGGGTCGAACCTCGGGATCAGGGTGAGCAAAGCGCCAACGGCCACCGCGGCATTCAATCCACACGTCATGCCGAAGACATGGAACAGCGGCAGGCAACCCATGATGACGTCGTCGGGGCCGACCTCGATCAAGGTGCGGGTGCTGACTTCTTGGTTGCGGTTGAGCCCGCCGTGGGTTAGCTCGGCGCCCTTCGGTTTTCCGGTCGTACCCGAGGTGTGCAGGATGACCGCGGTATCCGTGTCGGCACGCTCGACGGGGCTCTGCTGCTCGGGCAGGTCCGTGGTCATCTTCGCGAGGCTGGCGTCGTCGGTCAACCAACATGTTGCTCGCGCTGCCGCGGTTCCCGCAGCAGCCTCCTCGGCGAAGGCCGGGGTTGCAAAGAGCGCCTTCGCGCCAGTGTTGGTCAGGTAGAACGCGATCTCGCGGGCCTTCAACAGCGGGTTCATCGGAACCGCGACGGCGCCGCGGCGCAGGATTCCGTAGAAAGCCACCGCGAAGGCCGGTGTGTTGGGAAGCATCAGCCCGACACGGTCGCCGGGTTCGATGCCTTCACGTTCGAGGAAGGTGGCGACCCGTCCCGCCGCCGCGTCGAATTGGCGGTAGGTCACTTCGAGCTCGTCGCATCGAAGTGCTGGGCGGTGAGGATAATCGCTTGCCGTGGCAACGAGATTCAGGCTGAGATTGGGCATGGCATTCCTCCCGAGGTACGCGGTTGGTGGCGTTGCTTAACTCGCCCACGGGAGGAATCTCGCCACGCCCGGCGGCAATGAAATTAGCGGCTCCGCGGCCAATTCCGGGGATCGAATGGCCAATCGCTTGTCGAAGAACTCCGTAAAGGTGTGCGCGTTCATCGCCCCCACCGCGATGCTCGGTTCGGCGGCGCGGCCCGCACCTGGCCGGACGGTCCGGTACCGAACAGACCGGCGCCGATGATCAGGGCGTCGAAATGTTGTGTGTCATGGCATCCTCGGGCTCCTGCCTACTGCGCTCGCAGAACCTGCACAAACAGAATGGTCGAGGGCGCCTTGGCAAGTATTGACACGATCCGACATACTTTTATCATTTCCCGACACAGGGAGTTGATCGAAATGGGCAGCCTCATCCGCGCCACCAACCTGTGGGGGTACGGCGACCTGATGCGTGAGCTGGGCGCTGACCCGCGGCCCTTCCTGAAGCGATTCGAGATCCCGCTGGGTATCGAACGCCAGGAGGACGCGTTCATGTCGTTGGACGGGTTCGTTCGCATGCTGGAAGCCAGCTCTGCCGAGCTCGGTTGTCCGGATTTCGGACTTCGCCTTTCGCGCTGGCAGGGCCTGGACATTCTGGGCCCCATAGCGGTCATCGCGCGCAACGCTTCGACCTTGCTCGCCGGGTTGGAGGCGATCGGGCGCTACTTGTACGTCCATTCGCCTGCCTTGACCCTGACGGTTTCACCACCCACCGCACGGGCCAATGTCAAGTTCAGCTACGAGGTGGCCGATCCGGCAATTCCCTATCCGCTCCAGGGATACGAGCTCAGCATGGCCAACGCAGTCCGCATGATCCGCCTGTTGGGCGGACCGGAAGCGCGAGCCCGCGTTATCTCATTCATGCACCACCAACGGGGCTCGGACGCCGCGTACAAAGACGCGCTGGGTTGTACCGTGCGGTTCGGCCAGACGTGGTGTGGATTCGAGGTGCCTCACCGTCTGGCCGGCAGGCCCATCGACAACGCGGATCCGGAAACCAGGCGCATCGCCACGAAATACCTGGAGTCCCATTACCTGCCAAGTACCGCCCTGCTGTCCGAACAGGTGGCCGAGTTGGCCCGCCGCTTGCTGCCCATCGGCCAATGCACCGCCGAGGTGATCGCCGACCAACTCGCCATGCACCCACGAACGCTGCAACGGCGCCTTGCCACCGAGGGCGTGCGATGCCAGGACCTCATCGAGCGGGAACGCCGCGATCAAGCGGCGAGATACCTCGCCGAACCGGGGTTGTATCTAAGCCAGATCGCGGTCCTGCTCGGCTATTCCGAACAGAGCGCACTCAACCGCTCGTGTCGACGTTGGTTTGGCAAGACGCCTCGCCAGTACCGAGACGATCTATCGGTGTCCAAGTCGTCGGCGCACGGGTAACCTGCGACTACAGTCGATGAAACTAATGGTGAAAAGCTTCTCGGCCGAGGATAGTGACCGTCGATGACCGACGTCGATCCGCCTGCCACGCGGCGGGACCTGGTCCCGGATATTCCCGCGGAATTACAACAGGCGGGATTTGACAACGTCGAGGAGATCGGGCGCGGCGGATTCGGAATCGTTTACCGCTGCGACCAGCCCATGCTGGACCGCGCCGTCGCCGTCAAGGTGTCGATCACCGACCCTGACCCGGACACGCTCGACCGCTTCCTGCGTGAGCAGCGCGCCATGGGCCGCCTTTCCGGACACCCACACATCGTGAACGTTTTGCAGGTGGGCGTGTTGGCCAGTGGCCGGCCCTACATCGTGATGCCATATCACGCGAAGGACTCGCTGGAGGTACTGATCCGCCGGCACGGCCCGCTCGACTGGTGCGAGACGCTCTCTATCGGCGTGAAGCTGGCGGGTGCGCTGGAAGCCGCGCATCGCGCGGGCACACTGCATCGTGACGTGAAGCCCGGGAACATCCTGCTGACCGATTACGGTGAACCGCAGTTGACCGACTTCGGAATCGCCAGAATCGCCGGGGGTTTCGAGACGGCGACGGGGGTGATCACCGGTTCGCCGGCTTACACCGCGCCGGAAGTGCTCGAGGGCGCATCGCCGACGCCGGCATCGGACGTGTATTCGCTGGGCGCGACGTTGTTCTGTGCGCTGACCGGTCATGCCGCGTTCGAGCGGCGCAGCGGTGAGCAGGTAATCGCCCAGTTCCTGCGGGTGACGTCGCAACCCACCCCGGACCTGCGAACCCAGGGACTGCCGGCCGGTGTGGCCGCTGTCATCGAACGGGCAATGGCGAGGGATCCGGCGGATCGTCCGGCCACGGCGGCAGCATTCGGCGACGAGCTTCGTGCAGTTCAGCGCAGCAACGGCGTCATCGTCGACGAGATGCCCCGTCCCGTCGAGCTGGGCGTGGAGCGCCGACGCTCGTCCGTGGCACGCTCGGTTCATCGGGATACCGGCGGCACCCCGACGTTCCAGACGCCCCCGACACCCGCGACCAAGTACCGGCCTCCGGTCGCCACCAGGTCACTGGTCGCCCGCAGCCGGCTCACCGACCTCCTTCGCGCCGGCGGACGGCGGCGGCTGATCCTCATCCACGCACCCTCGGGGTTCGGCAAGAGCACGCTGGCGGCGCAGTGGCGTGAGGAACTCTCGAGCGAAGGCGCCGCGGTCGCCTGGCTGACGGTCGACGATGACGACAACAACGAGGTGTGGTTCCTGGCGCACCTACTCGAGTCGATCCGGCGGGTCCGTCCCGAGCTCGCCGAGTCGTTGGGGCAGGTGCTCGAAGAGCACGGCGATGACGCCTGCCGCTATGTGCTGACGTCGCTCATCGACGAAATCCACGAACACGACGACCGGATCGCGGTAGTGATCGACGACTGGCATCGCGTGTCCGACAGCCAAACCAAAGCCGCCCTCGGTTTCCTGCTGGACAATGGATGTCACCACCTGCAGATCATCGTGACCAGCTGGTCTCGCGCCGGATTGCCATTGAGCAGGCTGCGGATCCGCGATGAGTTGATCGAGATCGATTCCGGTGCTTTGCGTTTCGACATCGACGAGGCGGCCTTATTGCTGAACGATTTCGGTGGCCTAGAGCTGTCGCGCGGCGACGTGGAGGCGCTGACCACATCGACGGACGGGTGGGCCGCAGCCCTGCAACTGGCCGGATTGTCGCTGCGCAGTGGCGGCGATGCGAACAGCCTGCTGCGCCGACTTTCCGGCGCCAGCGACGTGATCCGCGAATTCCTGGGCGAGAACGTGCTGGATACCCTCGATCCCGATCTGCGTGAGTTCCTGCTGGCGACATCCATCACCGAGCGGACCTGCGGCGGACTGGCCGCCGTGCTGGCGCGGGTAACCAACGGGGGCGCGATGCTGGACGAGGTCGAGCAGCGCGGCCTGTTCCTGCAGCGGATCGACGACGACCCGAATTGGTTCCGCTTCCACCAGATGTTCGTCGAATTTCTGCGCCGTCGGCTCGAACATGACGGGCCCGATCGGGTCGAACAACTCCACCGCACCGCATCGGCGTGGTTCGCCGACAACGGCTACCTCAACGAGGCCGTCGACCACGCACTGGCTGCGGGCGATCCCGCCCGCGCCGTCGATCTTGTCGAACAGGATGGGACCAGCCTGCTGGAGCAATCGAAGATGACGACGCTGCTCGGAATCGTGAAGAAGCTGCCGCCGCAATTGGTGGTTTCGCGGACCAGGCTCCAACTCGACATCGCCTGGGCGAACATCCTGTTGCAGCGTTCGACGCTCCCCGCGGGCGCACTGAACCGCTTCGAGGCGGCCGTGGGCCGCGCGGACCTCACCGATGCAATGCGTGCGGATCTGCGAGTTGAGGCGGACGTGCTGCGAGCAGTCGCCGAAACGTTCGCCGATCGGGTCGAGCGCGTGGACGATCTCGTGGCCGAGGCAATGTCGAGGCCAGACACCCTGCATCCGCGCGTACCTGGGTCCGCCGGAAACGCCGCGGCGTTCGCCGCGATCTGCCGCTTCGACTTCGTCGGCGCGCACCGGCTGCTTGACTGGGCCGCGCCCTACCAGGAGATGATGGGACCATTCGGCACCGTTTATGGACGCTGCCTCGGCGGCATGGCCGCCAGGTATCAACTCGACATTCCCGCCGCTTTGACGAGCTTCCGAGGGGCATTCGAGATCGCCACGGGAGTCGGACCCCACTCGCACGCGGCCCGGCTCGCCGGTGCGCTGCTGGGTGAATTGCTGTACGAGACTGGCGACCTGGCCGAGGCCACGCGGCTAATGGATGAGAGCGATCTGCTCGGAGCCGACGGTGGCATCGTCGACTATTTGGCCGCCAGGTACGTGATTGGTGCGCGGATCAAGGCCGCGCAGGGGGATCATGGGTCTGCGGCTGATCGTCTTGCCGCCGGGGCGAAGGCCGCGGTCCGCCTGCGGCTGCCACGGCTTGTCGCCCGAATCAACAATGAGCGCATCCGGCTGGGCATCGAGCTACCTCAGGCGGTTGCCGCCGGTTTGCGATCGCCCCGCACCATTCCCCGTGACGATGGAATCGCCACGATGACAGCCGAACTCGACGAGGACTCCGCGGTTCGTCTGTTGTCCGCCAGCGATTCTGCGGACGACCACGAGCAAGCATGCCGACGGGCCGCCGATCTCGCCGCTGCAATCGATGCCGAGCGCAGACCGCTGGCGGCGCTGCAGGCGCAACTGCTCCGCATCGAAACGCTCACCACCACCG
The DNA here is from genome assembly GCA_963800315.1 of uncultured Actinomycetota bacterium. GTDB lineage: Bacteria > Actinomycetota > Actinomycetes > Mycobacteriales > Mycobacteriaceae > Mycobacterium. The sequence continues at coordinate 700,820 of CAWDAS010000005.1, read as the reverse complement.
GCCGGAAAGCTAGCGCCCGAGACGAACTGGCGCCAGTAGCCGCGCAGTGTGCCGAACTTGGGCTGTCACGTCTGCTGGTCGATGCGGGGCTCGCATAGCCCGGCGGCTTGACGTCGAAGTGGCGTTACTGCTGTGCCAGTGGTCACGCTATGCGCCCGCGTCCGTCAGCCGACCCGCGGCCCGACGAGTGTTCTCGTACGAGATCGACTGCCCACCAATAGATCCGACACCATCACTGAGCGAGTTGGCGATCCTTTCACGCTTGCTCTGGCGAACGTCGGTGATCGCGCCGACTGAGCTCACGGTCGCTGGGATGAGGACCGGGAACAAGACTTTCTCCGCAAGGCGGATCGTTAGTTTTCGTGAAGCGAGTCGCGGAGAATTCGCTCGGGCGCGAGGAATTCGGATGAAGGGACTCGCAGAACAGGATCGTCGAGAGTGCGGTCGTCGGTCTTCGCAGTTCCCGACATACTTTTGTCATTTCCCGACACAGGGAGTTGTCCCGCGAACCCAAAACATAGGAAGGCATCACCTGGACCGACATGCGAACACAGGGCTTGAACGTATTCCGAGGCATGCTCCCAGGCCTCATTCCTGACCACATGACCTCGATCCGGGACGGCGGATTCGCCGACGAGCTCGGCGAGCTGTCCATCGAGCACGTCTTCGGCGCTCTGTGGACCCGTCCGGCACGCCATCCGCTATTACGGCCATACCGGAACCGGTGTCGCCGTAGCATCGGCACTCCGATGGCCCCGCTCAACCAGACATTTCATGCCGTTGCGGCTGATTGACAGGTGTCGATTCACTCTTGACGCCGTCAAGGCCCGAAAGCAAAACCGCAGGTAACGAATCGGAACGAGAGGGAACGAATCGGCAGTTTTGGCGCCATATTGCCTGGTAGAGCCTCGGTTTCGATTCCCGGCAGCTCCACCGAGAACGGCCGAGTCGCTGGCCGTAGGACGCAGTCTTGCCGCGGTCACCCAGGAGGAAGACGGGCTTACGCAGCCGCCCGCAGGGTGATGTCAGAGATTTCCATCCGGCTCTCGCCATCGGTGGTGCCCAAGGTGGAGATCCACACCAGCACGTTGGAGGTCTTGGTTCGGTCATGCACCGCTATGCGGTTGCGTCCTGGCTGCAGTGGCGTGGTCGGGGTCAGTTCGCTGGTGTCCGCCAATTTGGCTGGGGCTTCGGTGGGCGACGAGCGGATCTGCACCTGGGTTCCTGTGCTGGACACGTCGATCGTCACGGCGCTCAGCGCGGTCGGTTCGGACAGGTGCAGCAATAGACCCATTCCCTTGATGAATTTCGGGAAAGGGACGGCGTCCTTATAGGTAACGGTGGACCACGCCGTGTCCGGGTTGCCATCGATCGCCAAGTTGGCGTTCTGCGGATTGTCGGGGACACCGTCGGGTGAAAATACCGTCGCGCTCACTGGCTTGACGATTGGTCCGACGCGAGTCCAGATGCCGAATCCCCCGGTGAAGTACAGAACCGCAGCCGCGGTCAACGCGATCACACCGGCGACGGCGACGACCGCAGCGATCCGGACCTTTCTGCTTTTCGGTGCCTTGTTTCGCGGCGATTTGGCCCGGACCTGGGACCGGCGTCGCTTCGGATGATCTCCGGCCGAAAGGTTGACGATTTCATCGGCATCGAGGGTGTCGCCGTCCCAGACGCCGCTGACCTCGACCTCATCCCCGTCTGCGAGCTGACCCGCTACGAGATCAGCTTGTATCTCGACCGGAAGAGGAGCACGCCGGTTGTCTAGTGGGTCATGTGGGACCACCTGGAACGACAAGATCCCGACCTGATGTTGAGCACCGACGGCGCTTTGCTGTACGCCGCGCGCTGTCCCATGAACGACCATCCGCTCGAGACGCTGCGTGGGTGGACGTCCGCCTGAACCGAGGTCCCCGGTGGAGTCCGACCCCGACATCCGCGAGCCGGATTGCGAATGCGGTGGAGCGGCGTCGCGGCAGGGACCCTGTTGTGTGAGAGCTCGGGCAAACTCGACGCAACTCGGATACCGCTCGTCGGGGTCTTTGGCCAGCGCCCTTGCCAGCACGGCGTCGAGGTGCGCGAGATCGGGTCGGCGCTCTGAAATCCGCGGTGGCGGCGTACTTAGATGGCGGCTGATTACGACAGCGCGATTTGAGTCGTGAAAAGGTGGGGTGCCGGTTAGCAGGTGAAAGGTCGTGGCAGCCAGCGCATATTGATCCGCTCGGCCGTCAAGCGGCTTGCCCAAGAGTTGCTCGGGGGCGACGTAATTGATAGTTCCCACGGCGACGTTGGCGTCAGTGAGGTTGCTGACGTCATCGATTCTGCGAGCGATGCCGAAGTCGGTTAGCAGCACCCTGCGCCGGTGGTCATCGGACGCGGTCACGAGGATGTTCTCAGGCTTGACGTCACGATGGAGCAGCCGGCGATCATGACCGAAGTCGAGCGCGTCAGCCACCGCTGTCACGATGTCCGAGACGTCTTGTTCTGGCATACCGCCCGGGTAGTGCTCCCGAACAAGTCGGCCGGCGTCAGTGCCGTCCACGTACTCCATCGAGATCCAGAGCCGGCCGTTGAACTCGCCACGATCGAGAACGGCGACGACATGTGGGTGCCACAGCGTCGCTGCCAATTCGGCTTCGCGCTTGAATCTTGCCCGAAACTCCTCGTCGGCTGTTGCGGCCAATGACAAGATTTTCAACGCGTCATAGCGAGGCAGACGAGGATGCTGGGCGAGGTAAACCTCACCCATGCCACCAGTGCCGAGCAAGCGCTCAATAACGTAGCCAGCGAAGACCTCGCCGTTGTTCAACGGCATGCACGAAAGCCTACAAACCGGCACGGTTAGCCGGTCGGCACGCCGTCCCTGCAGCGCCCCTTTAGCTTGTGCGAACCGTAATCTCCATGTCCTTGATCGACTGGCGCAGGTGATCGGCCAGATACCACTGCTCACCGCTGCAGGCATCATGCAGGGCCCTGCCAACTGCGAGTTTGGCGTCCCTGAGGTGTTGGCGGCGCTCTTCGCCGATGGCGGCGACGGCGTTCAAGATCGCGTCCACGGCCTCCTGGCAGTCCTGGGTAAACCTCATGGAGTACTTGGCCACTGTTTGGATATTCCCCGGCTTCTATAACAATTCGCACCTCCCGCTCGGCATGTCGTATAAATCTTGGGACACGTTGTGGGCGGGTGAGCCTAGGGCAGGGCTGGCCGCACATCGGGCGATGCTGGCCGGACTGTGGTCCGATTATGCGATGGCCCGCCAACTTGGGCGCACGGAACCATATGCCGACGCATCAGGTGGTGCCGTCAACCGGGTAGCCGGTCGGCAATGGCCTGCCATTCTTCGTCTGTGAACAGGAAGGGCTTCCCGGCGAAGGGTTGTGTGGCGATGTGCAACCGTTGGAAGCGAGGGCTCTGTTTTGGTAGCCCGAGGTTTCGATAGCCCGCGCGGGCGATTAGTGCAATTAGTTGCGGCCTGTCGAAGCGCATCGCCAAATCTGGAGTTTGCGAGGACTGGAGGACCGAAGGCAGGGTGTGATCCCTCGACACCCCGACGATGCCTCCGGCCAATTAGGTCTGCACACCCAGGCGGAGCAAATCGCGATCAGCTCGACAACAGAGTCACTAGGTCGGTCGAAATTTCAGCGCCACGCCGTTCATGCAGTAGCGCAGCCCGGTCGGTTGGGGGCCGTCGTTGAAGACGTGGCCGAGGTGCCCGCCGCAGCGGCGGCAAAGCACCTCGGTGCGTGTCATGCCCAAGGTGTTGTCTTGCCGCTCGAGTACGGCGTTGTCCAGTGCTTTCCAGAAGCTCGGCCAGCCGGTGCCGCTGTCGAACTTGGTCGTTGACGAAAACAGGTCCTGTCCACACCCCGCGCAGCTGAAGATCCCTTGCCTGTGCTCATCGTTGAGCGGGCTGCTGTAGGGCATCTCGGTCGACGCCGTGCGAAGCACGGCGTACTGCTGTGGGGTCAGAAGTTGCCGCCACTCCGCGTCGGTATGGCTGACCTCGAACGTATCGCTCGAAGTGCCCGGAGCGCCGGCCGCGATGGAATCACCCAGTGAGCCACACCCGGCGAGCACGCCGAGCACTACCGACCCGCGCAGCACGCTCCGTCGGGTCGGAGCCGGCCAGGTCCGCGGTGGTGTCGGGACCGTCATCCTTCCGATCGTAGGCGCGAAATCCCGTCTGCGGCGCGTACGGTTTCTTTATGAAGAGGGCTTTCGTCGTCAGCTTCGCGTTCGGGTTGATCGTCGCACTGTTCGGTCTGATCTGGGCGTTGCAGGGATTCGGAGTGCTTGGTGGTAGCCCGATGAGCAACACCACGACGTGGTCCGTCATCGGTCCGGTCACGGTGCTGACCGGCATCGTGATTGCGGTATTCAGTTGGCGAAAACTCTCGTCGAAGTAGTCATTCCTACGCCACGGTGAAGTCCACCTGGTGCCAGCCGGTGGCGCCATCGGGGACGGGACCAACCCGCTCGGCGGTCTGGACGGCACCGGTGTTGTCGGTGGCGCGCACGGTAATGGTGTGTTTGCCGGGCTTTTTCGCCTGCCAAGGGAAGCTCCACAACCGCCACGTCTGGTTGGAATAGCTCGCGCCCAGTTGGGCGGGCCACCACACGTCGTCGTCGATTCGGACCTCGACGGCGCGCACGCCACGATTCTGTGCCCACGCGACACCACCGAACACCACGGGACCCGCCGGCACGGTCTGGCCGCCTTTCGGCACGTCGATCCGCGACTCGGTCTTGATGGGCGCGCGCGGAGCCCAGCCCTGTCGCGTCCAGTAGGCCTTGGCTCGGTCGAAGCGGGTCAACTCCAGGTCCACGACCCACTTGGTGGCCGACACGTATCCGTAGAGCCCGGGCACCACAAGCCGGGCCGGGTAGCCGTGCTCGCTCGGCAGTGGTTGGCCGTTGAGGCCGATCGCGAGCAGCGCGTCGCGGCCATCGGTAAGCGCCTCCACCGGCGTGCCGGCGGTGAACCCGTCGATCGACGTCGAGAGCACCATGTTGGCGTCCGCGTGCACGCCGGCCGCCGCCAGCAGGTCGGCCAGCCGATAGCCTGTCCAGATTCCGGTCGAAATCAGCTTCCCTCCAACCGGATTCGACACGCAGGTCAACGTCGTCACCGCTTCGACGACGTCGAAGCCGGCGAGGTCATCGAAGCGGTAGGTGGTTTCGCGGTCCACCATGCCGTGGATGCGTAGCCGCCAGTCGCCGCGGCTGAGTTGGGGAACGCTGAGTGCGGTGTCCACCCGATAAAAGTCGGCGCTGGGGGTGATAAAACTCGGTAGCGCAACGCCGTTCGGTTGCACATCGGCAGGTATCGGCGGCGCAGACGTGCGCGGTCGGGGTAGCGCGAAGCTGTTGCGGTCAGCGGCCACCGAATGCACCGACCTGGTGATGACCGCGCCCACCGCGCCACTCACTATTCCGAATCCGAGGAATCCGAGCGCGACCAACCTGCGCCTGCCGGCATCCGGCTTGTCATGGTCGGCTGAGTCTTGCGGGCCGGGCCGGAACCCCCGGGTGAGCAAGCGGAGGGTCGTGACGCCGCAGGCGGCGGCCGCGACGGTGGGGACCATGTCGAGTGCTGTCGCACTCTGCCGCGACAGCACCGCGATGCATCCGAGGACGCCCGCCGCGACGATCATGGCGCTGCCGAGCGGGCGGCGCCGAGTCTCGAGGGTCCCGGCGATCGCAGCGATCGTCGCGATCACCACAAGCACAACGACGGACACGAAGAGCTTGTCCAGGGAGCCAAGGGTCTGAATGGCCCATTCTTTGACGGGGCCCGGTGTCAGGTCGACGACCGCCGAACCGATCGCGATGCGCGCATCGGCGGGCGCGCCGAACGGGATGCTCACGAGTTGGGCTACCCCGAGCGAGACGGACGCCGCGGCGACGCCGGCGATCATCCGCTCATTCGACGGGGAAAGGGCCATCGGAACGGACTGTACTCGGTTGACCTTTTAACGGCCCCAAGCAGATTGCCGTGCAGGCGGAACTGCTACGCCGATCATCGGGCAGGTATGTCCAGTGCCTGCAGATGGAACAAAACGACAGTTCAGACGAGCTTGGACTGCGTCGCCGTTAACCTTTCCAGACGACCTTGTCGATGCCGGCGGCATCCCGGTAGACAACGCTGTCGGGTGCCGTGCCCCCTCGAACGTCGAAGTAAAGCCGTCCGGTTGTTTGGGTGCCCTGCGCGATCGGTCGGTTAGGAAGGCCGTCCACTTCGTGCCCCTTCATAACCGCGTAGGTCGAGCTGTTAACGGCACGCGCGTTGAAATCGGCGATGACCGGAGTCGGGGAGCCTTGCACACTCCTGGCCGTGACATCCGAGTACCAGATGCCGTCGTTATGGCCGCTGGGCTGCAGGTTGTTCACGGTGTAGTCGATGACCTCTGCGCCGTTTGCGCTGGAAATTTCTGCCGATTGGCCAAACGGTACTACTTCCGGGTCCGCGAACGCCGGTGTCGCCGTCAGGATTCCTGCCGTCGCGATGCTGGCGGCGGCTGCCGTCGTCTTCATGGCGACCTTGGAGAGCATCATGCCGAACTCCTTCCCCTAGGATCCTGTGGTCTAGAAGCGGGAGCCGCTTGCTCGACCACCCTGGGGGCGTATCCAAACTTGCGGATTTCAAACCTGTCCGACGAGGTCGCAATGCCAACCCACGAAGGTTGCCGTCAGGACTGACGCGCCACGATCACAGGCATCCTGGCCCTGTTGACCACCGCCGCCGCGACCGAGCCCAGCAACGTGCTGGCGAACCCACCGCGGCCGTGGCTGCCCACGACAAGCAGTTGCGCCCATTCGCCCGCCGCGATCAGCGGGCTCGCCGGCTCACCAATTTCGATTTTGCGACGGATACTGACGTCGGGATAGCGTTCCTGCCAGCCCGCCAGCCGTTCAGCGAGCGTCTCCTCCTCGTGGGCTAGCTCAGTATCCCAATTAGCGTTCGGGAACATCTCTTTGAAGTCGGAAACCCGCAGATCAGTCCAGGCGTGCAGGGCGATCACACCGACACCTCGTCGTGACGCTTCCTCGAATGCGATCGCAGTCGCTGCTTCCGCCGCCGGCGAGCCGTCGATGCCCACCAGCACCGGCGCCCGCGCGACGTTGGTGACCTTCGGTTCGTCGTCGTGGATCACGGCGACTGGGCAATGTGCGTGGTAGACCAATCCCGAACTCACCGAGCCGAGGAAGTTGCGGACCACCGTGCCGCCATGCCCCCGATAGCCCACCACGACCATCTCCACCGCTTTGGAAAGGCCGACGAGCGTCGGGACGGTGGCCGAATAAAACACCTTGCTATCGATTTGCACTGGACCGCGCTCACCGGTGGCTCTCTTCGACCACCTCGATCGCCGACTTGATGAATTTCGCATGCCCGCTTGTCCTGCCATTGCCTCAAGCCGGCCGGCGCGGGGACCCGGGGCCACCCGGGTACCGGAACGTCGACGACATGGACCAGGGTCAGCGGCACACCCCGCACCGCGGCATCTTGGGCCGCCCACCGGACGGCCGCCAGTGCCGATGCTGAGCCGTCAACGCCTACCAAGATCCCGCGACGTGATGGTTGCAGCATCGGTTCGCTTCTGATCGGCTGAGTAGGCACTGGCAGGATCCGTCTAGGGCGGCAGTCATTTAAGGGCCAAAGAGATGCTAGCTGAAGGACCAAAGGCACGAGGAGTCCTTTACTGCCGGACTCGCGTTGACGGCGTCAACATCTTTCGCAGTATCCGCCGTCGCCTCACGTCGTTTCGCGCAATCATGTCCCCGTTTTGGCGGTTCATATTTGGGGCGGGTTCGATTCCCGGCAGCTTCACAGTGAATGAGGGCTTCAGGTGGGTAAGCCAAATGTTGGCCGTTCACCTACCGGAGAGCCCATGAACATGGAACCGACGAACTCGAGCCCCGCAAAACTCACCGCGCAACAGCAGGCCTGGCTCGGCCAGGCGTCGCGACGCGAGGTCGATGGGTGGATTCACGTCACGGTCAAAGGGTCGCCGGCGGCGCGTGGGTTCCAGTACGGCTACCTCGTCGCCAACGAGTATGCGGAGTCGATCCGCGTCTATAAGGAGATGACGTACCAGCAGCTTGGCATGGACTACGACTTCTTCGTCGACACGGCCGGCGAACTGCATGCCGACAAAGTCCCGGACGAGCTGCGCGAGGAGATGGAAGGCATCGCCGCCGGACTCACCGCAGCGGGGGTCGCCGCGACCTTCAACGACGTGCTCGGCATCAACGACTGGATGGAACTCACCAGTGACTGGTGGCCGAAAAACGCTGATCGCTATGCCGCCGTGGCGCCCATGGGCGGCCAGGGCAGCCACTGCAGCGCCTTCATCGCCACCGGCAGCGCGACCGCCGACGGATCAATCGTGATGGGCCACACCAGCTTCACCGACTTCTGGCAGGGCCAGTTCGAGAACGTCATCCTGGACCTGACACCCGACGACGGCAACCGAATGGTCATGCAGGCCGCACCCGGCTGGATCGCCAGCATGACCGATTTCTGGTTGACCAGCGCGGGGCTGGCCATCAGCGAGACGACGATCAGTGGCTACCAGGGATCCAAGGGTTATGACGAGACCCGCACACCGGAGTTCGTCCGCGCACGCAAGGCCGGTCAGTACGCTCACGATATCGACCACTGGATCGAGATACTCAACACCGATAACAATGGCGGGTACGCCTGTTCGTGGCTGATCGGTGATGTCAAGACCGGTGAAATCGCTTGCTATGAACAAGGATTGCTGTACCAGAGCCTCACTCGGAAGACGGACGGCTACTTTTGGGGCGACAACGCCCCGAAGGATCCGCGGATCCGCCATCTGGAGTGCAGCGCCACCGGGTTCAGCGACATTCGGACCCCCAACGGCGCGCGGGAGGTCCGCTGGCAACAGCTGCTTGACCAGCACGACGGTCACATCGACTCCGACACCGCCCGGCGGATGCTTGGTGACACCTTCGACCCGTATCTGGGCCAGGTGCAGCCGTCTGCCCGGACCATTTGCGGCCACTACGATGCCGATCCGTGCCAGTTCAACGACGTGACACCGTTCGACCCGCATGGATCGGTGGACGGCAAGGTCGTCACGTCCGCCGATGTCGAGTCGATGAGCTTGTGGGCGAGGTTCGGTCGAGCCGACGGTGCCGAGTTCATCGCCGAAGACTTTCTTCGCAGGCACCCGCAATGGAATTGGCAGCGCGGCTGCTTGAAGGACCGGCCCCAGCAGCCCTGGACCTACATCGAGTCAGAATGAGTACATGACCCCCACTCCTGTCTCGCCCGATCGGATCCAGAAGACAGTCGTCGACGCGCATGAGAAGCAGAAGAACAGGCGTGGCGGCACGAACGCCAGCTACATTCCGATGCTCGCGAAGGTGCCCTCGAATCTCTTCGGCGTGTGTGTCGCGACCGTCGACGGGCAAATATTCGCCGCCGGTGACGCAGGGTACGAATTTGCGCTGGAATCGATCTCGAAGGTGTTCACGCTCGCGCTCGTGATCGAACAACGCGGCCCCCAGGAGGTGCTCCGCAAGGTCGGCGCCAGCCCGACCGGTCATCCTTTCAACTCGGTATCGGCACTGGAAATGCACAACAACAAGCCGATGTCGCCACTGGTCAATGCCGGCGCGATAGCGACAGCCAGCCTGGTGGACGCCATCGACGTCGACGACCGCTGGCGGCAGATCCTGCAAGTGCAAAGCGATTTCGCGGGTCATCAGGTCGTGATGAGCGAAGAGACTCAATGCTTCCGAGCAGTCCTGCAACTTCCATAACCGCGCAATCGCCTGGCTGCTGCGCGACGGCGGATCCATCTACTGCGACCCGATGGAAGCCTGCGACATCTATACCCGGCAGTGCTCGACGCTGGTCTCGACGGTGGACCTGGCGGTGATGGGAGCGACGCTGGCCAGCGGCGGGTCCAATCCGCTCACGGGCAAACCGGTCGTCGCGCGCGAAAACGTTCCGCATGTGCTCGCCCAGATGACGATGGAAGGCGTCTACACGCGCTCGGGCGACTGGGCCTACAACGTGGGATTGCCCGCCAAGACCGGGGTGGGAGGCGGGCTGGTTGCCGTGGTGCCGGGTCAGCTGGCGATTGCGGCGTTCTCGCCGCCGCTGGACCGGGTAGGCAACAGCGTGCGGGCACAAGCGGCAGTGGCGCAGATCGCGCACACACTCGGACTCGGGCTGTTCAACGTCCCGCGCCGCGACGAATAGGGGATGGTCCCGGGGGTGGCGGCAGCCGCCCAGGTTGCGTCCGGCCGCGGCCCACTACAGACTTGGGAGATCAGCCTCCCAGTAGAGCGAAAACGAACGGCCGACGCCACCCGGTCGCCGCGCCGCGTAGCGCTGATGTTCTTCCTCCGCCTCATCCTTCCGGCGATGGTTACCGGAATGATCCTGGCTCCGATTGCCACGGCCGGCACCGCCACCGAGGCACCGGCTCCGTGCGGCGTTACCTGGACGCGCACGGGCGGTGTGTGGATCTTCCTCCCCGACTGCCCACATCAGTCACCGCCTGCCCAGCCCCCGCCGGACGGTCCGCCGAACGGTCCGAATACACCGCCGGGTCCGCCACCACCTTCGTAGGCGAAGCTGGCCTCAGTGCCGAAGTCCCGCGATGAACCGCTGCAGGCTTCGGGTCAGTGACCGTGGGACATGGTCGGGATCCATCAAGTCGTTCTCCGCCAGCGGGCTCGCCTCGTCCGACACCGTCTGCTCGGTGAATGGCCGCAACGTCCTGCCCCGTCCCCGAAGTGTCTCGACGGCCGAGCGTAACGACCGCCATCGCCGCATCGCACTTTCGAGTTCGCCGACGGACACCCCCAGGTGTTCGGCCACCAATTGATGCCGCACGGCCGTGATGTGGCGGCGCACGTCATCGTGTTCCCGGCTGGTGGGGTCGACCTCGATGGCCACATCGCACTCGCTGTCGAATCCCATCGAGCGATTGTTGATGTTCGACGACCCGACGCGCAGCAGCCGATCGTCGGCCACCAGCACTTTCGAATGCACGTAGATCGGCGCGCCGCTGTCCGTCACCGGCCAGTAGATGCCCAGCCGGCCATGTTCGTCTGCTTCCCACAGGACTTGAATGAGCCGGTGGCGTGCACCGTCCATCGTTTCCCGTTCCAGCGTGTTGTTGCCTCGGCGAGGAAGGACGATAACGATCTCCGGACCGTCGCGTTCCCTCAGCCGAGCGGCCAGGGCGTCGACGATGCGGCGGGCCGCCAGATACTGGTTCTCCAGATAGATGGTGTCGCGTGCCGCCGCGATGGCCGCAAGGTTGAGCGCCTCCACCTCCCGGACCTCGCCCCGACCGTCCAGCGCCGGCAGCGTGCGCGCGATCCCCACGTCGACGTTGCGCAGGCTCGGCTTCAGTTTGCTGGGCCAGGCGGTGTGCTTGGCCTCGATTGGCGTCAACGATTGGCCCGTCGCGGTCCGCCACCGCGCCATGGCCAGCTCGCCGAGTGCGCGCGCGGCCGCGCCATCGACGGCGGCCGCGACGTCGTGTCGCGGCCCGTAGCCGCGCCCCAACGTCCGACGACGGCGACTGTCAGTCTTATGCGCGCGGGTGTCCCATCGGTCGATGGTCAGGTCGAGGCCACCGCAGAACGCCACGGCGTCGTCAACGACCGCGATCTTCTGGTGATGGACGGAGCCGGTCGGATGGGCGCCGTCGATCTCGAAATGCATTCGCTTGCTGGTGATTTGGTTCACAATCGCCACAGGCGTGAGCCCGTACCAGATGCCGTCAAAGGCCGGCAGCAGACGCAGGTTGGATTTCAGGAGGTAGACCTCGAGAGCCGGTCGCTTCCACAGTATCCAATAGAGGAAGGCGCCCAGTTGGTTCGGACCGGGCAGCGTCTTGACGCCCCGTTCGAAAGTCATTCTGGCGTCGAGGTCCCAGCCGACCAGCATGATTCGGTGCCGGGCGCGCAACATCGCCGCCTTGGCGTGCTTGAAATAGTCGGCCGCGTCGATGATGCAGGCGAATTGGTCGGCGCGCGCTATACGCCAGCACGTTTCGCCGGGGATCAGCAGTCGATCGTCGCGCACGCGCTGACTCTTTCAACAAATGTGACGGTCCGGCGCAGACATAGCCCCGTGTCTACCACACTCCAGCCCGGACGCTAGTTTTGCGGTGTGACACCACCGGTGATTCAATGCTGGATCGAGATCATCGACAGCGGTCGTACCGACGAACTCAACGACCTGCTGGCCGAGGACGCCGTCTTCTATTCACCGGCGGTCTTCACGCCGCAGGAGGGCCGGGCCAAAGCCGCGGCCTACCTGGCGGCCGCGGCGAAGCTCTTCGCCGGCACCGGCTTCCGGTATGTCGAGCACTGGTACAGCGACCGCTCCGCGGTGCTGGAGTTCGTCGCCGACATTGGCGGCATTCATGTCAACGGCATCGACATGATCCACTGGAACGATGGGGACAAGATCACCTCGGTCAAGGTGATGCTGCGCCCGATCAAGGCCCTGCAGACGGTGATCCCGGAGATGGCCAAGCTGCTACAGCAGGGCGACACGGCGTTCACCAGTTAGCCGTTTACCGGCCACGTTCAGCGCGGACCGGCAGCTATGCAACGGCGCCGATCTGTATGAGGATGAGGCGATGCGAATGCTTGTCGTGCTTGCGTGCCTTGCCGCTGTGATCGGTGTGGCCGCGCCGGCGCAGGCCGATCCGGGCAGCAATGGTCCGGATCCTGATGCGACGTTTCTGTCCGAGCTAAACAAAGCCGGCGTTCCGTATCACAACGGCGCCAACGCCGTCGCGGTTGGCAAAAGGGCGTGCCAACTGATGGACCAGGGTTATTCCGAGGTCGACGTCATCAAGAACGTGTCGACCAGCAATCCCGGATTCTCGATGTCGGACGCCGCCAAGTTCACCACGGTCGCGGTGACCGACTACTGCCCGCAGCATCTGGGGGAGCCGACCACGCAGGCACCGCCGCCGTCGTCATCGGATATCGTGCCGATGTTTCCGTGGCCGGCGCCACCCGCTGGCTAGGCAGCACTCGAACGTTGTAAGCGGTGTGGTCCGACCCGTGGATGATCCCGATCGGCATCCTGTCCGCGGTTGCGGTGATCTGGCTGGTCCTTGCGGTCACGCTGTGGCTGGTCAAACCGGATGCGGCCAGGATGCACGATTCGCTGCGGCTGCTGCCCGACCTGCTTCGGCTGCTGAAACGCCTGGCCGTCGACCCTGCGCTGCCGCGGCGGATCCGGATGGCATTGTTCGTCGTGATCGCGTTTGTGGTGTCGCCCATCGACCTGATCCCGGACGCCATTCCGGTCATCGGTTTCGCTGATGACGTCGTCATCGTCGCCCTCGTGCTGCGCTGGGTCGCCCGCACGGCCGGGCGCGACGCGCTTGCCATGCACTGGCCCGGCACGCCCGACGGCTTCGCCGCTTTGTGCCGGCTGTGCGGGCTGACGTCAGGTCATACAGACGTTGGAAAACAGCAGGACGGGCCACGACACGATTGAACCGAGGAAGGACACGACCAGGTCGGCCCCCCGCAGCTGGCGCAAGTGCTCGGTGTGGGTGCACGACCAGACAACCCCGATCATCAGATATGGCGTGCCGAGTATGACTGCGATGCCGAGCAATTCGGCGATGGTCAATTGGTAGCTGAGCACCTGGCGGAACTTGGTGAGCATCGGCGGTCCTTTGAAGCGTGTGCATTCGCGCGTCGTTCGAGATGTTAACCCGCGGTTCGCGGCACCTTCGCGTGTCAGGATGGGTACGTGCGGGCATCGGATGGCGCAGTGCCTGGATCGCCGGGCCGCGTCGAGCGCGCGATGAATCTGCTCCGGCGCATGCTGCAACACCAGGTCAGCGTCGGGGCGCTGATCGAAGTGGCGCTGTGGCTGGCGATTCCCTACTTGGCAATTGGCTTCGTGTGGACGACCGTTCACCCCGACGAGACGCGGCGGATCCAGGCGCGAATAGAAACCGTGTCGCCGGTGGCTGCCGACGTCGCGGCCTTCGGGCTCACCACGGCGTTGTGGCCGGCTTCTCTCCAAATCGCCCATGCATGCCCACTCCCATGAGCGGCTCTTCCGTTGAACCCGTGCGCGGTGGCGGGGTGTGCTCTTAGGCTGCCGATCATGTCAATCGACCGGGCCGCATTGATCGCGGGCAGCATCCGATTCGCCTCTGGCATCTCGTTCCTTGTCGACCCGCTGCGGGCGAACCGGCTGTGGGGCGATCCGGAGCCGCCGACGCCGACGGCCCAACTGCTGTTGCGGTCGATGGGATACCGCGACGCGTTGATCGGGGGGCTGCTCGCGACGGCGGCCCTGCGTGGCAAAAACACCCGCGGCTGGTTCCTGGCGTCCGGTGGCGCCGACGCGGCCGACCTGCTCGGCGGGATGAGCGTGCACCGCGACTTGAAGCCCTCCCAGCGGTTTATCGGCCTGGGCGGCGCGGTCGTCGGCGTCGGCGTCGGGCTCTGGGGCGCGGCGCGGAGGAGCACTGGGGCCGGCGAAGCGCCGGCGGCCCCCATCGCGGATTAGGGATCAAGTCCCGCAAAACGTTTGGTAGGGGCCGAAGTCCTCCGGGGCGGGGCTGGCGTAGCGCTCGAGTCCGGGTCGTTCGTCGTATGGCGCGGTCACCGCGGCAAGGAGTCGCTGGACCGGGCCGAGATCGCCTGCGGTCGCGGCGGTCAGGGCCTCCTCCACCAGGTGGTTGCGCGGTATGTAGATCGGGTTGGTGCGGTCCATCGCCTCGGCGTCGGGGCCCAGGGCACGCCACCGCGCCAGCCAGTCGTCGAAGCCGGCGGGATCGGTGAACAGTCCGCGCGCGGGGTCTGTGTCGCCTCGCGCCGCGTGGCCGAGGTGACGGAAGAACGACGTGTAATCGACGCGGCTCGCCTTCAGCAGGCGGAGCACCTCGTCGACCAACGAAGTGGCGATCTCGGCATCGACGTCCGCGGCCAGACCGAGTTTTTCGCGCATACCGGACGACCACACGGCGTCGTAGGTGGTTTGAAAGACCCCGAAGGACTTCTCGGCGAGCGCGATGGCCTCCTCGACGTCGTCGGAGAGCAAAGGCAGGAGTGTTTCGGCGAAGCGGGCCAGGTTCCACCCGGCGACCACCGGCTGGTTGCCGTAGGCGTAGCGCCCCCAGAAATCGATCGAGCTGTAGACCGTCTCGGGGTCGTAGGCCTCCATGAAGGCGCATGGCCCGTAGTCGATCGTTTCGCCCGAGATCGTCATGTTGTCGGTGTTCATCACGCCGTGGACGAACCCGATCAGCATCCATCGGGCAACCAGCGTTGCCTGCACGGCAACCACCGCCGCGAACAGCGCCAGGTAGGGGCGCTCGGCCTCGGCGGCGCCGGGATGGTGGCGGGCGATCACATGGTCGGCGAGGCGTCGGAGCAGGCCGACGTCGCCGGTAGACGCCGCGTATTGGAAGCTGCCCACCCGCAGGTGGCTACTGGCGACGCGGGCCAGCACGGCGCCGGGCAGCTCCGTCTCGCGTTGCACCGGACGTCCCGTGCCCACAACGGCCAGGGACCGGGTCGTCGGCACACCCAGCGCGCGCATCGCCTCGCTGATGAGGTATTCACGCAGCATCGGTCCCACCGCCGCCAGGCCGTCGCCGCCGCGCGCGAACGGTGTGGGACCGGAACCTTTGAGGTGGATATCGCGCAGGCGCCCGTCGTCGTCGACGAGCTCGCCCAGCAGCAGCGCCCGCCCGTCGCCCAACCGCGGCACGAAGCCGCCGAACTGATGTCCGGCGTAGGCCTGGGCTACCGGGGCGGCTCCGCTGGGGACGAGGTCGCCCGCCAGAAACCGCAGCCCCTCGGCGCTTTGCAGCCAGTCGGCATCCAGGCCGAGCTCCGCGGCCAGCGGCTCATTGAGCACGAGCAGCCGCACGTCGGGAGGTGGCTCGGCGTGCCAGCGGACGGCCATCTCCGGCAATTCGCGGAGGAACCGGTCTTGTAAGGCAACGGTCATATCCGGTGCAGCGCCCACCTCACCGAGACTACGGAAGGTCAGCCGAGGGTTTGGTCGATGAGATCACGGGCGCGGTCGAGCATGCTGGCGAACGGCCCGAGGGCAAAGTTCAGCTTTGCCGATTCGACCCCGGGATGTGGGCGGGTGGGTGCGATGGCCTCGGCCGCCCGCACCGCCGTTGCCATCCGCTTGAGGTCGTCGGTGTCGAGTTCCCTTTGTAGCACCGGGAATTCGTCGTTCTCCTCATGCTGCGCGTGCTCCAGTACCGCGTCGCGCAGCTTGGTCAGCTCGTCGATGAACTGCTGCGAGGTGATGTCGAGCTTCTCGATCTGCGACAGCAGCTCCTTGGCCTCATGCTCTTCTTTCAGGCGGGCATCGACGAGCGCGTCGCCGGCGTCGGCCTCATGGCGCACCCGCGGATGCACCACCATCTCCTCGGCGGTCTCGTGGATGGCCAGCAGTTGGCGCAGCGCCACGAACGGCTTTTCGCGCGCCTCGGGATCGGACGCGTGCAGCACTTCGTCGAACATGT
This sequence comes from uncultured Actinomycetota bacterium, assembly GCA_963800315.1. GTDB lineage: Bacteria > Actinomycetota > Actinomycetes > Mycobacteriales > Mycobacteriaceae > Mycobacterium. The sequence continues at coordinate 684,284 of CAWDAS010000005.1, read as the reverse complement.
CCTCGATCAGGTTGTGCTGCGCTTTCAGAAACGCGACGACTTCGTCGGGCGATTGGACAATCATGTCGGCCATCGCCGATACCTCCAGTGTTGACGAGTTGGGGGAGCGCGCACGATGGGCTGTGTGCCCGCTCGCCAACAAATACCCCATTGCGCACCGGCTAAACCCGCAGCACGATGGGCCGCCGCAGGTCACAGTGGGGGCCGCGAGCATGATGTCGCTACGGTTAGGGAGACATCGACACAATGCGAAGGCGACAGATCACCCGATATGTACGAACATGCCCACAGCAACGCGACGGAGTCCGAAGAGATCGGCTCCCGGATAGACCCGGTCCTCGCCCGCAGCTGGCTACTTGTCAACGGCGCGCACGACGAGCGGTTCCAGTCCGCGGTGCACTCCCGCGCTGACATCGTCGTCTTCGACATCGAAGATGCGGTCGCGCCCAAAGACAAGCACGCCGCCCGCGACAATGTGGTGCGCTGGCTGCGCGAGGGAAACACGGACTGGGTCCGCATCAACGGCTTCGGCACCCCCTGGTGGGCGGACGACTTGGCGGCGCTGGCCGGTACCCCGGTCGGCGGGGTGATGCTGGCGATGGTCGAGTCGGTGGATCATGTGACCGAGACGGCGCTGCGACTGCCCGACGTGCTGATCGTTGCGCTGGTCGAAACCGCCCGGGGTTTGGAGCGCATCACCGAGATCGCCGCGGCCAAGGGCACCTTCCGGCTTGCCTTCGGAATCGGTGACTTCCGCCGTGACACCGGTTTCGGTGAAGACCCGGCGACCCTGGCGTATGCGCGATCACGCTTCACGATCGCCTCCAAGGCGGCCAACCTGCCCAACGCGATCGACGGACCGACGATAGGTTCCAATCCGCTGAAGCTGATCGAGGCCACGGCCGTGTCCGCCGAGTTCGGGATGACGGGCAAGATCTGCCTGACCCCCGACCAATGCTCCGTCGTCAACGAAGGCCTGTCACCGTCACAGGACGAAATTTCTTGGGCCAAAGAGTTCTTCGGCGAATTCGAACGTGACGGGGGAGAGATCCGCAACGGCTCCGACCTGCCGCGTATCGCCCGCGCCACCAAGATCTTGGAGTTGGCTCGTGCCTACGGCATCGAGGCCTCGGAGTTTGATGACGAACGGGTTCATTCGCCCGCGCCATCGGATACCTATCACTACTGAGTTGAGGACCAGGCCCGATGAGTATCGCCGTGGATTTTCACTTCGACCCGATGTGCCCGTTCGCCTACCAGACCTCGGTGTGGATCCGCGACGTTCGCGAGCAGCTCGGCATCACCATCAACTGGCGGTTCTTTTCCCTCGAAGAGGTCAACCGGTCGGAGGGCAAGAAACATCCGTGGGAGCGAGAGTGGTCCTATGGCTGGTCGTTGATGCGGATCGGGGCGCTGCTGCGTCGAAGCGACATGTCGTTGCTGGATCGGTGGTACGCCGCGATCGGAAACGAACTGCACAACCTTGGCGGCAAACCACACGAGCCCGAGGTTGCCCGGCGCCTACTGGGCGACATCGGTGTGGAGGCAACGGTTCTCGATGCGGCGCTGGCCGACACGAGCACCCATGACGACGTTCGCGCCGACCATCACCGGGTCATCGACGCGGGCGGATTCGGTGTGCCGACCCTGTTTCTCGCTGGGCAATGCCTGTTCGGGCCGGTCCTGGTGGACCCGCCGACCGGGTCGCGCGCCCTGACGCTGTGGAACGTCGTCACCGGTATGGCCGAACTGCCGCACGTCTACGAACTCCAGCGGCCCAAGGCGCCCGCCGATGCAGAGCTCATCGGCCGCAGTCTGCGTCCCTACCTCGACGGGCGCGATTGGGTGAGCATCAATCGCGGTGAAGTCATCGATGTCGAGCGCCTCACCGGTGGTGGCTGACCCGCCGACCTATGCGGCATGGCGCGCGAGTTCGATGCCGATCCGGATTTCGACGTCGCTGACCGTGATCGTGGGTGCACGCGGCGGACATGCCGACCGGTAGCTCTTGCCGGTCGGTGTCGTGAATTTCGCTGTATGGCAATGGTTCTCGTCGACGTCCGTGCTGACCCGCCAGCCGGTGGCTTCCTTGGCGTAGTTGCACCGCTCGCACAATCCAAGACCGTTTTCCGCGGTGGTGGGGCCGCCTTCGGCCCAGGGTTGCGCATGGTCGCGGTGTCGTATCGGCGCGTCGCAATAGGGGGTGCGACAACGTTGATCGCGCAACTCGATGAAGGCGGCCAGGCCGCGCGGGAACAGCCGCGCCCGTGACTCCATCGCCACCAGCCCCCCGCCCCTCGGGTGGGCGTAGAGCCGACGCAGGGTGGCGTGGGAGCGCCGGTCGGTTACCGCGCTGGCGACCATCGCCCGGGCGACCGCCGCGGGGATCGGGCCGTAGCCGCAGAGATCGGCCGGTGCATTCTCACCGCCCAGCAGAGTGTCATCCGAAAGGACCAGGTTGACCGCGATGGGGGTCGGGACCGTCGCGGCGCGGCCGGTGACCCGCTCCACCAAGGTGTCGGCCATCACCTGTCCGCGTGAGCGCCCGTCGCAGCGGGTGTCTGCCTCGCGGCGCAACGCCGCGTACACCGAGACTCCCTGGGCTACGGGGAGCAGCGCGGTCAGGTACGTCATGGTGTCGGGCGCCGGCCGAATGGTGACCGTGCGTTCTTCCTCGGCCTTGGCCGCCCGCTCGACGACGGCGTGTGGGTCCAGCCGGTAGGCGATCGCCTTTGCGGCCGCGGTCACTCGCCCATCGCCCATACCGTCCAGGCCGGCCGGATCGGCGCACAACTCCGCATCCAAGGTGCGGCGGTCCTCGACATCCAGGCATGCGCTTTCGCGCACGATCAGGGTGGCCCGCCACTCGGAGAGCGCCCCGCGCTCCAGCGCCGCCAGCGTGTGCGGCATCTCGTGCACCAGGGCCTTGGCAAAGCCGAGGTGGCGGCCGCCGCGCACGGGTGCGTCCCGTCGCGCCAGGGCGATCTCGCTGGCCAGCCCACGTCCACGCTGGGCGGCGGGCACACCGGCGGCCTCCTCGGTGGCTCGGCGCGAGGCGTCCAGGGCGGCCGCCGCTCGGGCCTGGCCCGCCGCCGCCGCGGACTTGACCTTCTCCAGCTCGGCGATGCGCTCGATCAGCGCCGATTCGTCGGCGGCCGGGTCAACCGCGGCAAGGTATCCGAACATGCGTTCGATGATAGCGCGGCCCGCCGACATCGATATCGCTAACCTTGGCGGGGTGAGCATCAGCGGCAACGTCCGCGTAGCGCGGGTCTATGACGACGTCAGTCCCGACGACGGCCAGCGCGTGCTGGTCGATCGGGTGTGGCCGCGAGGAGTGCGCAAGGACGACCCGCGGGTCGGCATTTGGTGCAAGGACGTCGCGCCGTCGAAGGAGTTGCGCGAGTGGTATCACCATCGATCCGAGCGGTTTGACGAATTCGCGTCGCGCTACCAGGCGGAACTGCGGGACAGCCCGGCGCTGGAGGAGTTGCGCAAGCTGGCCGGGCGCGGCGTCGTAACCCTGGTCACCGCAACCCGCGAAGTGGACATCAGCCAAGCGGCCGTCCTGTCGAAGGTTTTGACAAGCCGCTAGATTAGGCTCCGCCTTTGACATGACCGAGCCCGAACTGATTCTGCCGCGGGAACTGACCGATATCAGCGACGAGGTTCGTAACGTTCCGCCGCCGCCGATGCCGGAGGTGCCCGCGCCCTATGCGTTTCGTCTGGCCGATCCGGACGCCGACGCCGAGATGATCGCTGAGTGGATGAGCCGCCCGCACCTGGCCGAAGCGTGGGAATCGGTCTGGCCGGCGGAGCGGTGGCGCCGTTACCTGCGCGCCCAGCGCGAAGGCGGCTACTCGCGCCCGTTCGTCGGCAGTCTTGACGGAGAAGACCACGGGTACGTCGAATTATACAGGGCCGCAAAGGATTCCATCGCGACGCGATACGAGTGCGATCCCTACGACCTGGGCATCCATGCCGCCATCGCCGACCTGGACCTGATCAACCAGGGCATTGCGCAGTACCTGCTGCCCCACTTCGTGGCCAGCGTGCTCGCCGCCGAGCCGCGGTGCCGCCGAATCATGTTCGACCCCGACCACCGAAACAAAACGGCGCGCCGATTCTGTGAGCGTGGTGGGTGCGTATTCCTCGGCGAGCACGACATGTCGAACCGGCGGATGGCGCTGTACGCGCTGGCGCGCACTCCCGGCGACGTCCCCCGCCTGCGCGCGACCTGATCCCTAGATCTGCTCGGCTATCCGCAGCCCGATGAGCGCCGCCGCTTCACCGAGCATGACGCTGACGATGATGTTGGCGAGCGCCGCGCGGAGCTGTCGCTCCTCGCCGAGCCGCTGGGTTTCCAGCATCCAGGTGGAAAAGGTGGTGTAAGCGCCGACGAACGCGGTGCCGGCCAGCAGGGCCGCTTCCTTGTCGAGCGCCAGGCCCCCGAGAAAGCCCACTAGCACGGCGCCGCTGACGTTCACGGTCAGCGTGCCGAACGGGAACGGCCGGGCCACCCGGCGGGCCAGCGTGCGGTCCACCAGGAAGCGCAGCACCGAACCGCTGCCGCCGAGCAGCGCGACGCCGACCCAGAGTGAGATGGTCGTGGCGGTCATCGGCGTACCCGCACCCGGCGGACCACCGCGGTGGCCAGATGCACCGCCAGCAGTCCCAGCGCGATGCTGCTGACGGTGTAGGCGCCGGCCATCCACCAGTGGCCGTGCTCGATCATCGTCAGCGTTTCGATCTGCACCGTCGAGAAGGTGGTTAACCCGCCGCACAACCCGGTGCCGAGCAGGGGACGCCGATAATTCGACAGCGGCAGCCGTTCCAGCAGGCGGGTGGTGAAATAGCCGACCAGGAACGCGCCGACGATGTTGACGGTGAACGTCGACCACGGCCAGCGGTCCGGGTCGGGGACCAGGACGCTGCGCAGCGCCACACGGGCCATCGCGCCCAGTGCTCCACCGACGAAAATCGCGGCCAATTCGCGATAGTCGTTTGCCACTGGTCGATTTCCTTCCGTGTGCGACGGGCGCGATTAGCAGCGTAGGGGTCGCCTTACCAGTGGGTAAACCCGGGAAGTACCTGAGAAGATCGCACGGGCGCCGTGCCCCGGATACGGGCAGAATTGGGAGCCATGGTGGCCAACCCGCGAGCCGGTCAGCCGGCCCAGCCCGAAGACCTCGTCGATCTGCCCCACCTGGTAACCGCTTACTACTCGATACAACCCGATCCCGACGACGTCGCCCAACAGGTGGTGTTCGGCACGTCGGGGCACCGCGGCTCCGCGCTGGGCGGAGCGTTCAACGAGGCCCACATTCTGGCGATCACCCAGGCGATCGTCGAGTACCGCGCCGCCCAGGGCACCACCGGGCCGCTGTTCATCGGCCGTGACACGCATGGCCTTTCGGAACCGGCGTGGGTGTCGGCGCTGGAGGTGCTGGCCGCCAACGAAGTGCTGGCGGTGGTGGACAGCCGCGACCGGTACACCCCGACGCCGGCCATCAGCCACGCCATCCTCACCCACAATCGGGGCCGCACCGACGCGCTGGCCGACGGGATCGTGGTGACGCCGTCGCACAACCCCCCGCCCGAAGGCGGCTTCAAGTACAACCCGCCCAACGGCGGCCCGGCCGACACCGACGCGACCAACGCGATTGCCAAGCGCGCCAACGAAATACTGCGCAACGGAACACCGGTGTACCGCATCCCGCTGGCCCGCGCCCTGCAGGAGGTCCAGCGCCACGACTACCTGGGCAACTACGTCGACGACCTGCCCAACGTGGTCGACATCGAGGCGATCCGGAAAGCCGGGGTGCGCATCGGCGCCGACCCGCTCGGCGGGGCCAGCGTCGACTACTGGGGTGAGATCGCGCAGCGACACAACCTCGAGTTGACCGTGGTCAATCCGCTGGTCGATGCGACCTGGCGGTTCATGACGCTCGACCACGACGGCAAGATCCGGATGGACTGCAGCTCGCCGGACGCGATGGCAGGGCTTCTTTCCACGATGGCCGCCCACCCCGACCGCTACCAGATCGCCACCGGCAACGACGCCGACGCCGACCGGCACGGCATCGTCACCCCCGACGCGGGGCTGCTCAACCCGAACCACTACCTGGCCGTCGCCATCGACTACCTGTACACGCACCGGCCGTCGTGGCCGGCCGGCATCGCGGTGGGCAAGACCGCGGTCAGTTCCTCGATCATCGACCGGGTGGTCGCCGGGATGGGCCGCAAGCTCGTCGAGGTGCCGGTCGGCTTCAAGTGGTTCGTCGACGGCCTGATCGGCGGCACCATCGGCTTCGGCGGCGAAGAGTCGGCGGGGGCGTCGTTTCTGCGGCGCGACGGCTCGGTGTGGACCACCGACAAGGACGGCATCATCCTGGCGTTGCTGGCCTCCGAGATCCTGGCCGTCACCGGTCTCAGCCCGTCGCAGCGCTACCAGGAACTGACCGCCGAATACGGGACACCGTTCTATGCGCGGGTCGACGCGCCCGCCGACCGTGACCAGAAAGCCCGGCTGGCCAAGCTTTCCGCCGACCAGGTCACCGACACGGAGCTGGCCGGGGAGCCGATCACCGCGAAGCTGACCGCCGCGCCCGGCAACGGCGCGCCGCTGGGCGGGCTGAAGGTGACGACGGCCAACGCGTGGTTTGCTGCGCGGCCGTCGGGCACCGAGGACGTCTACAAAATCTATGCCGAGTCTTTCAAGGGGCCCGAGCATTTGGCCGAGGTGCAAGAAACTGCGCGCGAGGTGGTTAATAAAGTCATCGGGTGACCCTTTCCCTCCGCCGCGCCCGCCCGGGGGGACGCGGGTCGCTCTCTACGCCGCTGCCGCGCGAAGTCTGGATCCTCAGTTGGGCGAATATCATGATCGCCCTGGGCTACGGCGTCATTTCGCCGGTGATGCCATCCTTTGCGCGCACATTCGGTGTCAGCATCAACGCGGTGACTTTCTTGGTCACCGTGTTTTCGTTGAGCCGGCTGTGTTTTGCGCCGGTAAGCGGCCTATTGGTGCAGCGGCTGGGTGAGCGGCGGATCTACATCAGCGGTTTGCTGCTGGTGGCCGTATCCACCGCCGCGTGTGCGTTCTCCCATACCTACTGGCAACTTTTGATGTTCCGTGCGCTGAGCGGTATCGGGTCGACGCTGTTTTTTGTCTCGGCGTTGGGTCTGATGATCCACATCAGCCCGGTCGACGAGCGCGGTCGCATCGCGGGCATCTTCACCACCTCGTTCATGGTGGGCGCCGTCGGCGGCCCGGCGGTCGGAGCGCTGGCGGCGGGCTGGGGGCTGACCGCTCCGTTCGTCGTCTACGGCGCCGCGCTGCTGGGCGTGGCCGTGGTGCTGTTCTACGGCCTGCGGCACTCGACGCTGGCCGCGCCCGGCCCGCCGACACGATCGAAGGTGACGATGCGGGAGGCGCTGCGGTTCCGCGCGTATTGGTCGGCGCTGCTGTCCAATTTCGCGATGGGGTGGTCGGCGTTCGGGCTTCGCGTCGCGCTGGTCCCGCTGTTCATCTCCGACGTCATGGGCCGGGGCATCGGGATCATCGGCGTGGTGCTTGCGACGTTCGCGGCCGGCAATGCCCTGGCGGTGGTCCCCAGCGGCTACCTGTCCGACCGCATGGGACGACGCACGTTGTTGATCGTTGGCCTGGCGGCGTCGGGTGTGGCGACCGTCTGGCTGGGCATCGTGTCGTCGTTGCCGGCGTTTCTCGTCGCGGCGTGCGTGTCCGGCGCGACCACGGGCATTTTCATGTCACCGATGCAGGCCGCCGTGGCCGACATCCTGGGCAGTGAGGCGCGCGCGGGCACTCCGGTGGCGGCGGTGCAGATGATGTCGGACCTGGGTGCCATCGTCGGCTCGATCACGGTGGGCTGGGTGGCCCAGCATCTGAGTTTCGGCTGGGACTTCGCCATCAGCGGCGTGGTTCTGCTGATCGCCGCCGGCGGTTGGGTGCTGGCGCCGGAAACCCGGACGGCGGAACTGGATTCCGCCCCCGGCCTGCTGCCGGCTCAGGCCGACGTGACCTGGCCTGACCAGCGACTTTGAAGGACGGTTGCCCGTGGTGTAGCTTCGATTGGCACGACTTGGGGCTATGGCGCAGCTGGTAGCGCACCACACTGGCAGTGTGGGGGTCAGGGGTTCGAGTCCCCTTAGCTCCACCAGTCAAAATGCTGGTTTCAGAGCGCTGATTTTCAGCGCGTTTGACGACAACCGGTCCGACGACTCGTCGCGAAGATGTTGAACAGGGCGCCCATCGAGTCCGAGGCGTCACGCTGCACCGCTTCGATCACTTCGACGTCGGTTCCCGTAGTCACCGTGATCGAACTGTGTCGCAAAATCCGCTGCACGGTCCCCGGCGGTACACCCATCGTGAACAACAGGGTGGCGCACGAGTGGCGAAGATCATGCACCCGCAGCTGCGGAGCCTCTGCCCGGGCGCACAGGCTGTGGAACATGCAGTCGATGTCGCGTGGTTCAAGGAAGCACGGCCAGCCCACCAGCGCGTCGACGGAATGATCGATCTGCGCGGATGTCAGGATCCGGCTCAGGTCCCGTCTTTGCAGCACCGCCTTCGAGTGATGCGAATTGCGATGAGGGAGAACAACCCTAGCGACCGCGAGGTGTGTCCCCAGACGCCGCCGGACCCCGGCCGATCATCGAGGATGACATCGACGTCGATGTTGCTGCTGCTCACCGGGCCATGACGCCTCGGGCCATCCCGAGCGCTTCCAGTGCGGGGATACCCACCGGTTCGGTCGCAAGCAACGGCACTACGGCAACCCGATCCGCGTGCTGACCCTTCACCCTGTCGATCTCCGGCAGTTCCGCGACGGCGCGCCGCCGGAGCAGTGGTGCGGTCGGCTTTGCCGCCGCAAGCGAGTTGTTGATCACCCAGGCCCAGGGGCGGATGCCGGCGCGTTCGAGTTCCTCCTGCAGTCCGGCGGCCTCGAGGACCGGGGTCGTTTCGGCAAGGGTGACGATGATGACTTTGGTTTGCTGCGGATTCTGCAACCTCATCAGCGGAGTCGTGAAGTGTCGGTTGCCCAGTTGCCGGGCGACCTCGCGATGGTAGGAGCCGGTGGCATCGAGGAGCAGTAGCGTGTGCCCGGTCGGGGCGGTGTCGACGACGACGAACTTGTGCAGCGATTCACCGATGACGCGCGAGAACGCCTGGAACACGGCGACTTCCTCGGTGCATGGCGAGCGAAGATCCTCGGCGAGCGTCGCCCGCCCGTGCTCATCGAGCGCGGCACCCTTGGTGGTGAGCACACGATCGCGGTAGATGCGGGTCGCCTCGACCGGGTCGATGGTCGACACTTGCAGGTTCTCGAGCGATCCGTGCAGCGTGTCGGTGAGGTGCCCGGCGGGATCGGTCGTGGTCAGGTGCACCTGGTGACCGTCCTCGGCGAGGGCGACAGCGATCGCGGCGGCGATCGTCGTTTTGCCGACCCCGCCCTTGCCCATGCACATGATCAATCCGTGGTCCCCGGTGGCGAGTTCATCGATAAGACTCGCCAGCGGGGTGTCGATCACGGCGAGGGCCAATTCTTGTTGCTCATCCGGTACGTCCGCATCCGAGGTGAACAGTGACGCCAGGGCGTCCTGGCCGACGATGTTGGTGGGCTTGAGGTCGATTTGGTCGAGCGGCAGCGCCCGTAGTTCGTCGGGCAGCGACGCGACCGCCTGCTGTTCGCGCTGGTAGATCGCCGCAGCAAGCGGGTCGCTGTGCCCGGCAGATGCGGGCAGGACACCGTTGATCACGACGTACTGGTGGGTCAGGCCGATCGCAGCGAGTTCACGGTGGGTGCGGGTGATCTCGGCGAGGGTCGACCTCTGGGCGCGGGCCACCAGCACCAGGCGGGTGCGCCGGGGATCGGCCAGCGCGGCCACCGCCCCGGCGTAGACGGCGCGTTGCTTCTCCAGACCGGACAGCGGCCCGAGGCAGGACGCATCGCCCTTGCCCGCGTTGAGGAAGTCGGTCCACGAGCCCGGCAACTGCAGCAACCGAATGGTGTGCCCCGTTGGGGCGGTGTCGAACAGCACATGGTCGAACCGGGCGACCTCCCCGTCGAAATCGGTGAGCAGTTCGGTGAATTCGTTGAAGGAGGCGATCTCGGTGGTGCACGAGCCCGAGAGTTGTTCGGTGATCGATGCCACCTCCGCATCGGGCAATAGCCCGCGCACCGGGCCGATGATGCGTTCGCGGTAGGCGTCGGCGGCCTGTTCGGGATCGATTTCCAGGGCCGACAGGCCCTCGACGGCGGGGATCGCGGTGATGGTGTTGCCGATCGTCAGCCCGAAGACCTGCCCGACGTTGGACGCCGGGTCGGTGCTGACCAGCAGCACCTTCTTGCCGCGGCGGGCCATCGTGATCGCGGTGGCACACGCGATGGAGGTCTTGCCCACCCCGCCCTTGCCGGTGAAGAACAGAAATCGTGGCGGAGAGTGCAGAAACTTCATGGGAAGGGCCCGTTCTTTCAGCAGCAGCCGGTGGTGCCTGAGCTGTCGCTGCTGCAGCAACCGCTTCCGGCAGTGGTCGTCTCGGTGATATCGAGGACGGTCGGTCCGGCTCGTCTGGGAACCTCGACGCCGGCCCAGGCGGCGAGCTGGGCGCGGTCGGGGTAGCGCCCGGTCATCGCGGTGACCCCGTCCACCAGGACCAGCGGCAGCCCGTCGGATCCGGCAACGTGCAGGAACGCTTTCACGGTGTCGGTTTCGGCGAACGCGCGCGGTTCGCTTGCCATGTTGTAGCGGGAAACGTCACCGCCGCGGCTGCGGACGTAGTCCAGGTCGGCGGAGAACCTGACCAGTTGTTGGTCGACGTCTTCGCCACAGACGCCGGTGGCGCAACACAATGCGGGCTCGAACACCTCAACCTTGCTCATCGAACGATCTCCTTGGTTTGTGCCGGTGATGTGGTGCGCAATTGCTCGGCGAGCACTCGCACCCTGGCCGCGATGTCGTCGCGGATCAGCCGCATGCGGTCGATGCCGTCGATGCCGCGGGTGGACGGCTCGTCGGTGTCCCAGGTCTCGAACCTGGTGCCCTGGACCGGCTCGACGTGGGCCTCGTTTCCCAGCGTGACGACGACGTCGACGTCGCAAACGAGCTGGGGGTCGATCGGCATCGGGTGCTCGCCGGTGATGTCGACACCAACCTCGAGCAGCGCGTCCGCCGACAGGGTGTTCACGCTGCGGCCGGGTTTCGTCCCGGCCGAATACACATCGACGGTGGTGCCGGCGACCTTGCGCATCAAGCCGGCAGCCATCTGCGACTTCCCGGCGTTCTTGACGCACACGAACAGCACCGAGGGCTTTCTCACGGAAGGCTCCCCTGGGGGCGGGTAGCGGGGACGAGTTCGCCGATCAGCTTTTCGACCCGCGCCTTGATGTCGTCGCGGATCGGGCGGACCGCCTCGATGCCCTTGCCGGCAGGATCGGGCAACGCCCAGTCCCGGTAGCTGACGCCCGGGAACACCGGGCAGGCGTCGCCGCAGCCCATGGTGATGACCACATCGGAGGACTCGACCGCGCCGGGGGTGAGGATCTTGGGGGACTGGTCCGAGATGTCGATGCCGACCTCGGCCATCGCCTCGACGGCGGCCGAATTGATGGTGTCGGCCGGGGCGCTACCGGCCGAGCGGACCTCGATCCTGTCGCCGGCGAGATGGGCCAGGAATCCGGCGGCCATCTGCGAACGGCCGGCGTTGTGAACGCAGACGAACAAGACGCTGGGGCGAGAAGCCATGGGGTCAACCATTCCGGGTTTGAACCTGATCCGCGCGGAATCAGGATTCGGTGTTGGATGTGGCCGCTTTCGCGGCCCACGAGTCTGGTGGCGTCGGTTGCGCGAACCGCTTACGCAGGGCGAGGGAGACGTAGACGAGCGCGACAAGTACGGGGACCTCAATCAGCGGACCCACCACCCCGGCCAGCGCTTGCCCCGAGGTGGCGCCGTAGGTGGCGATCGCGACCGCGATCGCCAGCTCAAAGTTGTTGCCGGCGGCGGTGAATGCCAGCGTGGTGGTGCGTTCATAGCCCAAGCCGAGGACAGCGCCAAGCACATAGCCCCCGCCCCACATGATGGCGAAGTAGGCCAGCAACGGAAGCGCAATGCGCGCGACATCCAAGGGCCGGGAAATGATCTGATCGCCTTGGAGCGCGAACAGGATCACGATGGTGAACAGCAGCCCGTAGAGAGCCCACGGCCCGATCACGGGCAGAAACCGCGACTCGTACCACTCTCGGCCCTTGGCCCTTTCGCCCCAGCGGCGGGTGAGGAATCCCGCCAGCAGCGGGATGCCCAGAAAGATCAGCACCGATTTGGCGATCTGCCACACCGAGGTGTTGATGGTGGTCTGTTCCAAACCCAGCCAGCCCGGCAGCACCGAGAGGTAGAACCAACCCAGCACGGCGAACATCACTACCTGAAATAGTGAGTTCAGCGCCACCAGGACCGCGGCGGCTTCGCGGTCGCCGCAGGCGAGGTCGTTCCAGATGATGACCATCGCGATGCACCGCGCGAGTCCCACAATGATCAGACCGGTGCGGTATGTGGACAGGTCGGGCAGCAGCAGCCAGGCCAGCGCGAACATCAGTGCCGGGCCGATGAGCCAGTTCAAGACCAGTGAGGTCGCCATGAGTTTGCGGTCGCCGGTGACGGTGTCGAGTCGGTCGTAACGCACCTTGGCCAGCACCGGGTACATCATCACCAGCAGGCCGATGGCGATGGGCAGCGAGATTCCGTCGACCTCGACGGCGCTGAGCGCGTCACCGAGGCCGGGGATCACCCGGCCCAGCAGCAGCCCCGCGATCATGGCGAGGCCGATCCACACCGGCAGCATCCGGTCCGGCGCCGAAAGTTTTTTGACCACAGCGGGGTGCTCGGTGTTGGCGGGGGCTCTCATCGGCCGACCTCCTCGGTGCAGGCATCGGACGGGGTGGCGGGCCCGCACCCGATCTCCAGGATGGCTGAAAGTTGCTGCAGCGCTGCGGGAATCACCCGGTAGTAGACCCAGGTGCCGCGGCGCTGGCTGCCCAGCAGTCCTGCCGAGCGCAGCACCTTGAGGTGATGGGAGATGGTGGGCTGGGACAGGTCGATGGTTGCGGAGATGTCGCATACGCAGGCCTCCCCGCCGGGATGGCTGGCGATCAGGCTCACCAAGCGCAGTCGCACCGGGTCGCCCAGCGCCTTGAACATCGGCACCAGCGTCGCGGCCGAAGCCTCGCTCAGGGGTGCACGGGCCAGGGGTGAGCACTGCGGGGCACCCATGACCACGGCCTGATTTGACATCCTTCTATATTGGCAGATCCCGAATCAATTGCCAATCGGTGGGCACGAAGTGTGACGCAAGCACCTGCCGCGTTCGGTTGTCACAGGCCGTGATGGCGACGGGTAACAACGACCGCGCCGCGGCCGGGAAGCCCCGACGCGTGCCCACCGGTGTAGTGCGAAGTCAGCTGCAGCAGCTCGGGTCGATGACGGCACAGAGGGCGGCTATGGCATCCCGGTGGGCGCGGTGATAGACGTTCATGCCGCGACGGTCTGATTCGACCAGGCCCGCCTTGCGAAGTTGACTGAGGTGGTGGCTGACGGTTGACTCGGTCAACCCGAGAACGGCGGCCAGATCGCTGGTGTTCTCCTCACCGGCAGATGAGCTGAATAGCAACGACATGATCTTGACCCGGGCCGGGTCTGCCAGCGCCTTGAGGCGCAAGGCCACCCGCAGGGCGTCGTCATCGTTCATCGGTGCGGCGGCCAGCGGCGCGCAGCATATCGGCGCGGTGATGTCGACCACTGGCAGTGTCTTCGGCACGGTGCGATTCTGCCACAGATGTTTGACTTATATCGAAAAGGTGGCATGCTGAGCGAGTCGAGCAAGTTTGATATATGTCTCACAGGTAGTGGAGGTCGCTCTCATGTCCCGCATTCAACTCGCCCTCAACGTCGACAACCTCGACGATGCGGTCACGTTCTACTCCAAGCTGTTCAATACCGAGCCGGCTAAACGCAAGCCCGGCTACGCCAACTTCGCCATCGCTGAGCCGCCGCTCAAGTTGGTGCTGTTGGAGAACCCCGGCAAGGGCGGCACGCTCAACCACCTGGGAGTGGAGGTTCAGTCCAGCGAGGAAGTGCGCGAGGAAATCGCCCGGTTGCAGGGCGAGGGCTTGTTCACCGATGAGGAGATCGGGACGACCTGTTGCTTTGCCACCCAGGACAAGGTCTGGGTGACCGGGCCGGCCGGGGAGAAGTGGGAGGTCTACACGGTGCTGGCCGATTCGGAGACGTTCGGATCAAGCCCCCGGCACCGCGATCGCGAAACCGAGGGCGCTGCGTGCTGTGGTGGATCGCCGGCTGCCGGCGATACAGAAGCCGTGGCGACCGCCTCTTGCTGCTGACGCCACAACAGGGGCCGGCGGGATTGATGTTCGTCCTTCCCCCCATGCCGCCGCATCCGCGCCTTCATGCACTGTGCACTGCTTGTTGATTCGGTCTTAGTCAATAGTGATGCGCGTCGAAGTGGCAGTTGCCGTCGATCGAGGAGTCGGGACATACCTTCGTCCCGCCTGTGCGTGAGCACTTTCGACCGAAGCGGCCACTCAATTGGCGGCCACGCTCAAGGCGCTGGCTGACGCCGACAGAAACTCGCCGTCGAGCCTCCAAAGAATTCATGCGTAGCACATCCCCTTAGCTCCACCATCGGCCTCACTATTGGCCAACGTGTGTCCCGCGTGTGACCTCGCCGCGACTGCGAGCAAGAACGCTCATCATCATGACGGTGCTTGCGGGAATCGCCGCTCTCGTGATGGCGACATGTGTCGGCTACTACTTCGGGCGGCGCGCGGGCTCCACACCGACAACCTGGAAGAAGCGCACTAGTCGAAGCGCGCTGGGAAGGCGAGCGATCGGTCTGCTCGCGCTGCTGGCCGCGCGCCGCATCCAGCGCAGCTTCCGGGCCGAGCAGATCCTCCGCGACGCGGTGTTCCTCTGGGGACTGAGGCGTGGCGCGCCACTCGGGCTGCTGCGGGGTAGCGTCGCGCGGATGCGGTCCTACTGAGCGACGAGGATTGGTATGTCACTACAGGGCAAGGTTGCGCTGGTGACCGGTGCATCGTCGGGCCTGGGCGCCCAGACGGCCCGGCTGCTTTCCCGGCAGGGTGCAACGGTTTTCGGCATCGGCCGGGACATCGGGCGCCTGGCCGAGGTATTCGCCGACGTCGAACGCGGTTCCTACGCATCGGTGGACGTCGCGTCGGCGCGGGCCTGCAGGGACGCGGTGGGGCAGTGCGTCCGCGAGTGGGGCGGTCTGGACATTCTGATCAACGTCGCCGGGCGACACCAGATGCGCCGGACCGAGTCGATGACCGACGACGACTGGGCAGACGATCTTGCCGTCAACCTGAATGGGCCGTTCTACCTGTGCAGGGCAGCGCTGCCGCATCTCTTGGAGCGCGGCGGCAACATCGTCAATGTCGGCTCCATCGCCGGTGTCGAGGGCCAGGCCTACTCGGCCGGCTACTGCGCCGCCAAGCACGGGCTGATCGGGCTCACCCGCGCGCTGGCGGTGGAGTACACCGCGGATCGCTTGCGGGTCAATGCGGTATGCCCCGGCGGCATGCTGACACCGCAGCTCGAACACTTCAGCGCGCCGGACAACCCGAACTTCGACCTGATCATGCGCACGGCGTCGCCGCGCGGCATGATGCAGCCGCTTGACGTCGCGAATGTGATCGCGTTTCTTGCCAGCGACGCCGCGGCCGCTGTCCACGGCGCCGTCTATCGAGTCGACAACGGCAAGGGCGCCGGCTAGCAGGCGCGCGCGTCTACCGCCAGCCGGCCGGCAGGTCGGTGATGTGATTGGGGCAAAATCTGTGGACCCCCAAAGACATCGCATTCCGCGCCGCCTCGGCCGACATCTTGGCGCGCAGCATCATGAAGGCGTATTCGGCTGGGGCGTAACCGGATTCAGCGGCCGCCGGATCATCCATCAGCTGGCAGGCTTCCTGCTCGGTGCCGCTGTCGGCACGGGCGATGCCCGGGCTCAACAGCGGGGCCAGCACAATGAGCCCGCCGGCGGCGATCTTCATCATCCGCACCAGTGTAAAGCCCGCGACGTTCGCTATGGCTGCGGTAGCGGGCGGGAACGAACCAGAGTTGGCCACCAGAACCACGGCCCGAGGATTCGCAGGATGCACGGCACGATGAACGAACGCACGATCAGCGTGTCGAGCAGCAGGCCGATGCATACGGTCGACCCGACCTGACCGATCGCCCTCAGGTCGCTGGTCAGCATCGCCAGCATGGTGAACGCGAACACCAGCCCCGCGGACGTCACCACGCCGCCGGTGCTGCCGAGCGCGCGGATGAGGCCGGTGTTTATCCCCGCGTGCAGCTCCTCTTTGACCCGGACGATCAACAGCAAGTTGTAGTCCGACCCGACCGCCACCAGGATGATGAACGTCAGTGGCAGCACCAGCCAGTGCAGGGGCAGGCCGATGAGGTGCTGCCAGACGAGGATGGACAGCCCGAACGCGCCGGCGTAGGAGAAGGCCACCGTGCCGGGAATGACCAACGCGGCCATCAGACTTCGCGTGAGGAACAACATGATCAAGAAGATCAGCACGAAGGCCGCGATCGCCACGATCAGCAGATCCGACGCGGCGTATTCCTTGATGTCCTTGTCGTTGGATCCCGAGCCTCCGAGGTACACCCTCGCGCCGGCCAGCGAGGTCTCTTTGAGCGCCGTGGTGATCGCCGTCGGGAATTTTTCGACGTGTTGCACGCCCTCTGGTCCCATGGCATCGCCCTCGTGGGTGACGATGAACCGGGCGGCCTCGCCGTCCGGCGACATCAGCAGCTGCATGCCGGTTTTGACGTCCTCGTTGGCGAAAGCCTCATGCGGGATGTAGAAGAAGTCGTCGTCGCGGGACCGGTCGAAGTCGAGCCCGACATTGACCAGGTCGTCGAACGTCTGGTCGGTCTGCGTGGACTGCAGCGCCGACTGGCCGTAGGTGCTGACCAAGAGATTGGCCAACTCCTCCGAGTCGTCGGCCGTGAGTTTTAGCTGCGTGATGATCTGCGGCAAGACCTTATCGATGACCTCGAGGGACGTCACGGCGTCCTTGATGTCGTCGGCCATCTTGTCGAGGTTATCGACCGCCTCGAACAGCGATCGGAACGTCCAGCAAACGGGTATATCGAAACAGTGCCGCTCCCAATAGAAATAGCTGCGGATCGGCCGAAAGAAGTCTTCGAGATTCGAGAGCTCCGACCTCAATTCGTCAGTGACCCGCTGCATATCCTCCATGGTGATAACCGTCTTGTGCATCTCATCCGACATCTGTTGGAAGAAGCCGATCTCTTTGTGCAAGACGGCGACAGTGTGCTTCGTGATCTGTGCCTGCTGGTCCGTATTGGCGTTTTGCTGCTTGTTGAAGGGGAGCTGTTGACCGTTCCCGCTGCCCTGGGTGGTGAACAAGTAGGGGATCGTGGCATGTTCCAGTGGTCGACCCAGCGGCCTGGTGATGCTTTGCACCATCGCGACGCCGGGAAGGCGGATGAGGCTCTTGGCCACCCGGTCCAAGGAGATGAAATCGGCCGAGTTCCGCATGTCGTGATCCGTCTCGATCATCAGCATCTCGGAGAACAGTTTGCTCTTGGGGAAGTGCCGATCGGCCGCCGCAAAACCCAGATTGGCGGGGGAATTGTGCGGCTGGTAGGCACGGTCGTCGTAGTTCTGCCGGTACGTCGGCACGAAGATGGCTCCGAGCAGGACGGCACCGGCACTGGCCACGAGGATCGGCACCGGCCACCGCACCACGCTCGTCCCGATCCGCCGATACAGATGCGCCTTGACCTTTCCCCGCGGATCGAAGAGGCCGAACAGGCTGCCCACGGTCAATATGGCCGGGCCCAGCGTCAGCGCTTGCGCGATCGTGAACAGCATGGCGATGGCAACGGCGGGCCCCATGGTGTGGAAGTAGTTGAGTCGCGCGAAAACCAGGCAGAAACACGCCCCGGCGATCGTCAGCCCCGAGCCGATGATGATGGGCGTGACACCCTTGTACGCCGTGTAGAACGCGTCTTCCCTGCTTTCGCCGGCCTGTCGCGCCTCGTGATAGCGGCCCATGAGGAAGATGCCGTAATCCGTCCCCGCTCCCAGGGTGAGCGCGACGACGATGTTCACGGCGAATGACGAGAGCTCGATGTACCCGAGATGGCCGAGGGTGGCGATAACCCCCTTAGCCACTAGCATCTCGATCAGGACTCCGAGCAAGGGCACCAGCAGGGTGCTGACAGAGCGGTACACCAGCAGCAACATCCCGATGATGAGGAAGATCACCACGATCGTGATGTCGTTCAAGCTCGAATTGGCAATAGCCACGGTGTCCGAGGCGAGCGGAGCCGCGCCGCTGACATAGACCTTCAGCCCGCGCGGCGGCGTGTCGTTGGCGACGATATCCCGAACGGCGTTGACTGACCGGTTTGCTCGCATCTGGCCGATGTCGCCCGCGAGACGCAACAGCACGTACGCGGCCTTGCCGTCGAGGCTCTGCGCCCCCGCCGCGGTGAGCGGCTTCCCCCACAGGTTCATGACGTACTGCACATGCTTGGGGTCTCGCTTGAGCCGGCGCACCAAATCGTCGTAGTAGCGATGGTCCACATCGCCCAACGGGCGGTTGGCTTCCAACACGAGCATGGTCAAGTTGGTCGAATTGGACTCGTGGAACTTCTCGCCGATGGCCAGCAATGCCCGCTGCGACGGCGCGTAGTGCGGGACCATCGGCCCCGCGAGTTCTTCGGCGACCCTCTCCACCTGTGGCAGGAAGGTGTTCGTCGACACGGCGAGGAGCGCCCAAAAGGCGATGATCGGTATTGCGAGGACGCGGACCGCTCTGGGGACGAAGGGTCGTCTCGCCCGAGGCTCGGTCATGCGGATTTCACC
Organism: uncultured Actinomycetota bacterium; assembly: GCA_963800315.1. Lineage (GTDB taxonomy): Bacteria > Actinomycetota > Actinomycetes > Mycobacteriales > Mycobacteriaceae > Mycobacterium. Next base: position 665,320 of record CAWDAS010000005.1, on the reverse strand, counting down.
CTGCACATGACGTGTGCATCCCCATGGGTATCGGATTGTTCGTCGCGGATGACGCCATTCACCAGCATTCGGCAGCCGAGTTGACCACCATGAACCTGCGCCGAGATGCTGCCCGACACCACGGTGAGCGTGGTCGTCTCCGTGTGTGACCACGGCAGGGACGTGAGATCAACCTGATGCGGATGCCCGTCGATGTCCAAGTAGACGAGCATCCCCCCGTCCCCGACGGAGCCGAACAACTCATACGTGAGCTCTTTGGTATTGAACTGCGGGGGTGCCGCCGGGCCATTGACCGTGATGACGGGCGGGGGGGCCGAGAACTGGTGCACCTTCCACATGCCGACCGCTCCCGCCCCGAGCGCGACGACGGCGACCAACGGCATCCAGGCTCGCGCCAAGACAGTCCTGCCGACCGAACGAGGGCTCACTCGACCACCTCCCCGAAGCAGGTGCCAGACCTGGTGTTCTCGCTCCGTCGACCCTCATGCCAGTCCAAATAGTAGACGGTCATGTGCCCAATGGACATAGAGACTATCGGCACCGCGGTCGGAACGCGACTCATCCGCGAAGACCTGTGGGCTTACCAGCTGCCGTTGACCGCACCGGACGCCTTGGGGTGGTTCAAGACATCTTCTACACGCGCCTTCGCAACCTTGCGCTGTTGAGAAATCGGATCGTGAAGTTTGTGGCGGCCAACATGGGAAACACCCCCAGAAATGTCCGCTCGGAGGGCGTCGCTCCCTGCAAGTGGTAAAGGCTGCCGAACACATAAAAGCACCCGACCATGAATAGCGCGCCGGGGATGCAGAACGCCATCAAGGCGCTACGGTCAGCAATGACTTGCTTCGCATAGTCCAACTCATCCTGCGACATCGGTTCGCGCTTACGCACTTTGTACACAACCGCTTTGGCGCTGCCTATTTCTTCGCTGATTGGGGTAGGAGCTCGGTCGCCCAGCCGTTTCACATAGACGGCGGCAAAGGCAGCGAACACCAGCGCCAGCGCCAGGGTGAGTAACGTCAGATAACCGAACAAAGCCGAACTCATCATTTCAGTCCTTTGCTCCGCTGCCGAACCATCGAAGGCTCCTCGAAACGCTACTCCCAGGGCCGGGAGCGTGTCGCGCGTTGGAAGGTCAGCGCCGGCATTTCAGGCTCGCTCAGCGCTTCCTGACCGCGTCGCGGACGACCAGCCCCACCAGGACGATCAAACCCACCGGCACCTACAGCCGGAAGTTCGTCGAGGCGTGATCGTACAGCGCGACGCATGCGATCGCTCCGATCACCACCATGGCAATCAGGATGCCGCGACGTAATCTCGTTGCATGCGGACGGCGGTTGGCCCCGGCAAAGAGCGCGTCGACGCGGCGGGCCCAGCGTGAGCACCCATCAGAGTCCGTTCCGGGCCGACCTGCTGCAGGGCAAGGTGGCGCTGATCACCGGCGGCGCTACCGGCCTGGGCCTCGAGATCGCCCGGGTACTCGGCAGTCACGGCGCACGCGTCGGCATCTGCAGCCGCAAGGAGGCCAATCTTCAAGCGGCCACTGCGGCATTGCGGGAAGCGGGGATCGACGCCGTCTACGGCTTATGCGACGTCCGCCGTCACGACGAGGTCACGGCAGTCGTCGACGAAGTGTTGCGAACGCTCGGCCGGCTCGACATCGTCGTCAACAATGCCGCCGGAAACTTTCCGGTCCCGATCAGCGAGCTCAGCCCCAACGGATTCAAGGCCGTGGTCGACATCGACCTGCTGGGAACGTTCAACGTATCGAAGGCGGCCTACGACTTATGGCTGCGTGAGCACGGCGGCGCGGTGGTGAACATCAGCGCGGCAATCCAGTACCGCGGGATGGCCCTGCAGGCACACGTCGTGTCGGCCAAGGCGGGCGTCGATGCGCTGAGCCGAGCCTGCGCGATCGAGTGGGGACCCGACGGCGTCAGGGTGAATATCGTTGCCCCCGGGGCGATGTCGGGAACCGAAGGGGTGAAGAGGATCGCCGGCGAAAACCAGCACCGCCTCGCCCAGAACCCCCTGCAGCGGGCCGGATCGACCACCGAGGTCGCCCAGGCGGTGCTCTTCTTGGCCAGCGACGCCGCGTCCTACGTCACGGGCGCGACGCTGGTCGTCGACGGCGGTGGGTGGCTGACCGCCAGCGGGGTGCCTGATCTGCCCGGCTATCGAAATTAGGTATTTGTCCCGATTGGGATTACTCTTGCGCCCGGCTCATCGTTGACTCAGGAAAAACCATGCCTACTCAGCCCACACTGCGACGGGCGCGATCGATGCGCAGCGGTCGCTTCCAGGATCTCACTCATCGGGTGAACGTCCCGACCATCGGTCAATGCTTCGACGTCGAAATCACCCGCGAATCCGATGGGTGGCTCATCCGGATTCCCGAGATCGGTGCGGTTGCCCGCGCCAGGCGCCGGGCGACGGTCGAGTTGGTGGCGCGAGAATGCGTCGCCGCCCGCACGGGCATCCCGATCGGCTACGTCGCCATCTTCGTCGCAAAAGAGACCCGTTGACGGGCCACCGCTAGATTTTCACGCTCAGCGGCCAGACGTTCCAAATCTCATCGCAGTACTCGGCGATGGCGCGATCCGACGAAAACTTGCCGCTGCGTGCGGTGTTCAGGATGGACATCGGCCACCAAGTCGGTTGACGAAGCGTACCCGCGGACCTAACTTGGCGCACATTTGCCGGATGGGCGGCGCGAATGGACGACGGTCAATGGGCGCCGGTCAGGTTCAACGTGAGCACCCCGGCGATGATCAGGCCGACGCCGACGACCTTGGTCACCGACAACGGCGAGCCAAGAAACAGCACCGCGATCAGCACGATGAGGGCGGTGCCGATCGCCGACCACAGTGCGTAGGCGACGTCCGTCTGCATGCCGCGCCCGATCGACAAGGCCAGCAGGGCGAAAGACACGGCGTACCCGGCCAGGCAGATGACGGTCGGCCACAGCCGGGTGAAACCCTCCGTGCTCTTGAGCAGGCTCGTCGCGGCCACCTCGGCAAAGATCGCGCACAACAGGAACAAATAGGTCAAGACGCCTCCTCGGGCACGGACGTACATGGAAGTGTGTACATGACATGAAGGAGTTGCGCCGTATGACGTTTGCCGCGCAACCGCTGCAGTTCGACGTCAGCGACGCGATCGGGGAACAGGCGTCGCTGGCGGGGACCTATTACCCGGGGCGCACCGCAGCTGCGGCCGGCGCGGTCCTCGTCTGCTTGCCGGGCGGCACCTACAGCCGCGAATACTGGGACCTCAAGATTCCCGGACATCGCGGGTATAGCTTCGCCGATTACGCTGCCGACAGCGGATATGCCGTCGTGACGATAGACCCGTTGGGTACCGGCGAAAGCTCCCGGCCCGCATGCGATTTCGACTTCGCCGATATCGCCGCCACCCTCGCGCGCGCCGTGTCCGCGCTGCCGGAATTGACCGGCAACCACGGGGCGCCGGTGGCCGTAGCGCATTCGCTGGGCGGCTATCTGGCCATCACTCAACAATCGCTGTTTTCCAGCTACGCCGGGCTGGCGGTCCTGGGCTGCACCAATCAGCACGTCGCGCCGCTGAACCTGGACCCGGCGTTCATCGCCCGCTCGGCCACCCCGGCGGGGCGCGCCGAGCTTGCCAAAGAGATCCTTTCGGCCCTTCCGCAGCCGTATTTCGAGGGCCCCCGCGAACACCTGCAAAGCTGGTTTCACCTCGCCGATGTTCCCGCCGATGTGGTCGCCGCCGACTGCGTCACCGCAAAGTCGGTAGTGCCGCGCGTGTTTGGCACCGCGATGATCCCCGGCGTCGTCGCCGAGCACGCGGCCCGAATCGACGTTCCGGTGCTCGTCGGCTATGGCGTCGTCGACGTCTCCCCGGATCCACGAGCCGAGGCCGGCATGTATCGCGCCAGCCCCGACGTCACCACCGTCGTCCTGGCCGACAGCGCGCACTGCCACAACATGGCGTCCAGTCGGCACCGGCTGTGGCGACGACTGCTCGCCTGGGCGGGCATGGTCGCGGGGGACTAGCGACGCCGATCCGGCCCGAGGCTTCCGCTGGACTGGCGATAATGGCATTCTCTCCCATGGAGAGTCCATTTCCGCCCGGAGGAGGTCGAGGATGCCCGCTGACCAACGGTGTGACGGGATGGTGGCTCTGGTCACCGGATGCAGCCGAGGCCTGGGCAAGGCGATCGCCGCACGGCTGGCTGCCCACGGCGCCACGGTGGCACTGACCGCCCGCACGATGGATCCCGACCCCAAGTACCAGGGGTCGCTGTGCCAGACCCGCGACGAGATCGTGGCCGGCGGCGGTCAGGCCATCGCGATCCAGGCGGATCTGTCCCAATCCGAGGAGCGGGAAAGGCTTTTCGCCGAGGTGGTCAGCGCCATCGGCGCGCCCGACATCCTGGTCAACAATGCCGCGGTGACGTTCCTGCGGGCCCTCGACGGCTTTCCCGAGCGCCGGGCCCGGCTGATGATCGAGATGCACGTTCTGGCGCCCCTGCAGCTGAGTCAGTTGGCGATACCGGCGATGCGCGAGCGCGGACGGGGCTGGATATTGAACCTGACCTCGGTGGCCGGTGACCTGCCCCCCGGGCCGCCATTCTCCGAGTTCGACCAGGCCGCGGGCTTCGGCATCTACGGCACGGTCAAAGCCGCGCTGAATCGGCTGACGAAAAGCCTTGCGGCCGAGCTGTACGACGACGGCATCGCCGTCAACGCCGCCGCCCCGTCCAATCCGGTCGCCACACCGGGTGCCGGCACGCTGGACCTGGCCAAGACGGACACCGAGGACATCGACCTGATCACCGAGACCGCCTTCCGGCTGTGCACCGGCGATCCGAAGACCCTGACCGGGCGCATCGCGCACACCCAGCCTTTCCTCGCCGAGGTCGGCTGGTCCGAGCCGGCCCGCTGAATGGCCGAGCTCGACCTGGGCGAGTTGCGCCGGCGACTGGCCGACACCGGCGTCACCGAGGTCACCGAGCTCTCCGGGGGCGCCTCCAGCCTCACTTTCGGGGGCGCCCTCGACGGTCGGGCGGTGGTGATCAAGGTCGCTCCGCCCGGGGTCGAACCGGTCGCGCATCGCGACGTACTGCGTCAGGCCCGCATCATCAAAGCGCTTGCCCCAACCCCGGTTCCGGTGCCCGAGGTGCTACACGAAGACCCCGGTGACCCCCCGCATGCGCCGCCCTTGTTCGTGATGTCACGCATCGGAGGCGACTTCGTGGAGCCACTTTTCGACGGTTGCCCGCCGGCTTCTGACCTGCCCGAGCGGTACCGCAACGCGTGCCGGGCCATGGCGGCGCTGCATCGTCTGTCGCCGACGAAGCTCGGGCTGGGCGGCGAGCCGGTCGTCGATCCGGTCGCCGAGGTCCATCGCTGGTGTGCGACGCTGCAGACCGTCGACTCGGCGCTGGTGCCCAACTGGCACGGCGTGCGCGACGCCTTATTGGGTTGTGCGCCAACGCCGATGAGACCCAGCGTGGTGCACGGCGACTTCCGGCTGGGCAATCTGCTGGGCGTCGGCGCCCAGATTAACGCCGTGATCGATTGGGAGATCTGGTCGATCGGCGATCCGCGCATCGATGCGGGCTGGTTCCTGATCAACTGCGACCCGGACACCTACCGGCGCGTTCCAGCCTCGGTCGGCCTCGCGCCGCCGACCGCCGAACTCGCGGCGATCTACCAACAGGAGCTCGGCCGCGACGTGACCGACCTGGCCTGGTTCACCGCGCTGGCGTGCTTCAAGTCGGCGGCGACGTGGTCACTGATCGTCAAGCACAATCGGCGAAGGCGTTCGCCGCAACCCGAACTGGAAGCCATGGCGGCGACGCCGCCGCGGCTGCTGGCGCGTGCGCGGTCGTTGGTGGACTAGCTGCGGGGAATGTCGGCCAGCTTGTCGGCGAACTTCGCCTCGGCGGCCGCGCGCAGCCGCAGCAAATGCTCGGAGGGAAACAGATCGGGCGCCGGCTGACGGCCTTTCAGCAACATGCGGGCCAGCGTCACCTTGTGCACCTCGGTGGGACCGTCGGCGAGCCCCAGCACGAACGACTCCACCAGGTATTGCACGAACGGCATCTCATGGGTGGTGCCCAGCGACCCGTGCAGCTGCAGCGCCCGCGCCGACACGTCATGCAGCACCTTCTGCATCATCGCCTTCACCGCCGAGATGTCGGCTCGCACGGCCTTGTAGTCGTTGAATTGGTCGATTTTCCAAGCCGTTTGCAGGGTCAGCAGCCGGAAGGCTTCGATCTCCATCCAGGAGTCGGCCACCATCTCCTGGACGAGCTGCTTGTTGGCCAGCACCTCGCCCTGGGTGTAGCGCGACACCGCCCGCTCGCAGATCATGTCGAAGATCCGGCGGACCAGCCCCACCGTGCGCATCGCATGGTGAATCCGACCGCCGCCCAGCCGGGTCTGCGCGACGACGAAGGCACCACCCCGCGGGCCCAGCATGTGATCCGCGGGAACCCGCACGTTCTCGTAGCGGACGTAGCCTTCCCGTCCGCCGCCCAACGGCTGATAGCCCAGCCCCACGTCGCGCAGCACGTTGATGCCCGGGGTGTCGCCGGGCAAGACGAACATCGAGTACCGCTGATACGGCGGGGCGCCGGGGTCGGTCATCGCCATCACGATGATGAACGACGCCATCGAGGCAAACGACGAGAACCACTTCTCCCCGTTGATAATCCAGTGGTCACCGTCGGGCACGGCGGTGGTGCGGAACACCTTCGGATCGGCACCGCCCTGCGGTTCGGTCATCGAGAAACACGAAACGATGCAGTTGTCCAGGAGCGGCTCGAGGTAGCGGGCCTTGAGTTCCGGTGTGCCGTAGTGCGCCAGGATCTCGCTGTTGCCCGAATCGGGCGCCTGCGAACCGAAGACAATGGGCGCGCACTCCGACCGGCCCAGGATCTCGTTGAGCAGCGCCAATTTCACCTGCCCGTAGCCCGGACCGCCCAGATGCGGGCCGAGGTGGGTGGCCCACAGGCCGCGCTCCTTCACGATTTCCTGCAGCGGTGGGATGAGCGCCTGGCGCACCGGATCGCCCAGATCGTGGGACTCCTTGACGATCAAATCGATCGGTTCGCACTCCTCGCGCACGAAGTCCTCGACCCATTCGAGTTGTTCGGCCCACTGCGGGTCGGTGGAGAAGTCCCACGCCATCTATCGCCCCTCTCGGTTGCTCTGGTCATGAAGACCACTTCGTGCGGCGTTCGGCCGCCTCGTCGCTGGCGTGCGAGATCACCTGATTACGGTTCTCCAGCTCCAGCGCCGCCGCGAGGCTCGCAGCGTCGGTGTTGACCTGCAGGGCACGCTTGGTCAGCCGCACCCCCAGCGGCGAATGGCCAGCGATCAGCGAAGCCAGCTCAACCGCGCGTTCGGCCAGCCGATCCGGCTCGACCACCTCGCTGACCAGACCACGCCGGTCGGCTTCGGTGGCCGAGACCGTGCGGCCGGTGAGCATCCAATCGGCGGCCACGCTGGTGCCGACGATGCGCGGCAGGTGGTAGCTCATGCCCATCTCGGCGCCGGAGAGGCCGAGCAGGATGGCGGCATTGCCGAACGACGCGGCGGCCGAACAGATCCGGACGTCGGCGGCCAGGCACAGCGCGAGCCCGGCGCCCACACAGGGGCCGTTGACCGCGGCGATGACGGGCTGCGGCAACCCGCGGACGGCCTCGGCGAGGGCGGCCATCTGCTCCTGGAAACGCATCCGGTCCAGCGCGGGCGCGGTGGCCGCCGGGAGGGACGGCCCGAAGTCGCGCATGTCGATCCCGGCGCAAAAGCCGCGTCCGGCGCCCGTCAACACGACGGCACGGGCCGCGCGGTCGGTGCTCAAGTCGCCCAACGCTTGCGCCAGGTCGGCCTGCATCGCCTCGTTGATGGCGTTGAGCCGCTCGGGGCGATTCAGGCGCAGGACCACGACGCCGTCGGCGGGGCGGTCGAGTTCCAGGGTGTCCGGCATGGTCAGGCCCGCTCGATGATGGTCGCGGTGCCCATCCCTCCGCCGGTGCACATGGTGACCAATCCCGTTGTCAGATCACGGCGTTCCAGCTCGTCGAGCACGGTTCCGATGAGCATGGCCCCGGTGGCGCCGATGGGGTGGCCGAGCGCGATCGCGCCGCCGTTGACATTGACCACGCCGGGATCTATGTAGAGGTCTCTGATCGTTTTGAGTGGGACGGCGGCGAAGGCTTCGTTGATCTCCCACAGGTCGATGTCGGAGACGTTCATGCCGGCGCGTTCCAGGCAGAGCCGGGCCGCGGGCCCGGGCGCGGTGAGCATGATGATCGGCTCGCTGCCGATCGCGGCGGCGGCGCGGACCTGTGCGCGCGGCGCGACCCCGTGGGCGTGCATCCATCTCGAGGACGCGACCACGACGGCGGCCGCGCCGTCGACGACCCCGGAGGAGTTGCCCGCGTGGTGGACGTGGTCGACGTGGTCGATGCCCGGGTAGCGATCGAGGCAGATCTCGTCGAAGGTCCGTTCCTCGCCATCGGCGCGCATCGCCCCCATCGCCGCGAACGCGGGCCCCAGCTGCGCCAACTTCTCCGCGGAGGTGCCGGGGCGGGGGTGTTCGTCGCGCGCGCACGGACCGTCCGGGGTGGCCACCTCGACCAGCGAACGGTCGAACCGCCCGTCCGCGATCGCCGTGGCGGCCCGGCTTTGGCTTTGCGCGGCATAGGCGTCCACGACCTCGCGGGTGAAGCCTTCCAGCGTCGCGATCAGGTCGGCCGAGATGCCTTGCGGCACCGTGGGATACCGCGCACGGAAGTCTGCATTATTGCCGTCGATGGTGGGGACCCCGGCGGTGACGCCCCACCGGGACATCGATTCCACCCCGCCGGTGAGCACCAAATCCTCGCTGCCGGCGGCGATCGCGGTCGCCGCGACGGTGACGGCCTGCTGGCCGGACCCGCAGAATCGGTTCAGCGTCATGCCCGGAACGGTCTCGGGCCAGCCGGCCACCAGAAGCGCCAGGCGAGCGATGTCGTCGCCGTGGTCGCCGCTGAGGATGCCGTTGCCGGCGATCACATCGTCGACGTCGGCCGGGTCGAAGCCGGTGCGCTCGGCCAGTGCGGTGAGGCACCGGGCGAACAAGGCTTGCGGATGAACGCGGTGCAGTGCGCCGTCGTTGCGTCCGCGTCCCCGGGGGGTGCGTACCGCGTCGACAATCCAGGCGTCGATGTCAGGCTCCTTCGATCACCGTGATCGTAGGTCTCTCGGCTGAGGAGAACAACCTTCTCCAAATTAGCGAAGCTATTCTCCTCGGGTCGGCGATGGCTTGGATCGCTCGTCCGTGCTTAGTGCGGCACGGCGCGGGTAGCCCGCGGGCATGACCAAGATCGGATACTTTCTTTCCTGCGAGCAATTCGGCCCCAAGGAACTCCTCGACCAGGCCAAGCGGGCGGAGGCCGCCGGATTCGACGCGTTGTGGATCTCGGACCACTTCCATCCCTGGAACGACGAGCAGGGGCAGAGCCCGTTCGTGTGGGGGGTGATCGGTGCGGTGTCGGAGGCGACGTCGCTGCCCGTCAGCACCGCCGTCACCTGCCCGACCATCCGCATGCACCCGGCCATCGTCGCCCAAGCGGCGGCCACCGCGGCCGTGCAGCTCGACGGCCGCTTCGTGCTCGGGGTGGGTAGCGGCGAGGCCCTCAACGAACACATCCTGGGCGACCCGTGGCCGTCCCCCGGCGTGCGACTGGAGATGCTGGAGGAAGCCGTCGAGGTGATCCGGTTGCTGCACCGGGGCGACGAGGTCAGCCACCACGGCAAGCATTACGAGGTGCAGGAAGCGCGCATCTACACCCGACCCGAGCAGCCGGTGCCGATCTACGTGTCCGGGTACGGTCCGCAGGCCGTTTCGCTGGCCGCACGCATCGGCGACGGGTATACCCTGGCCATGCCCGATGCCGAGCTGGTCAAGATGTTTCGGGAGTCCGGCGGCGGCGACAAGCCGGTGCAGGGCGGTGCCAAGGTCTGCTGGGACCAGGACGCCGACGCCGCGCTGAAGACGGCGCATCGACTGTGGGCCAACGAGGCGTTGCCGGGGCAGAGCGGACAGATATTGCCGCGGCCGAAGGACTTTGGCGCCCTCATGCCGCTGGTGCCACCGGACAAGGTCGCCGAGAACGTCGCTTGCGGCCCGGATCCGGACAAGCACGCCGCACAACTGCGCGAGTACATCGACGCCGACATCGACGAGGTTTACGTGCAGCAGATCGGACCCGACATGCAAGGGTTCTTCAAGGCCTGGGAGCAAGACGTGCTGCCCGCGCTGCGCGGGTGAGGCTCAGTCGGAGTTGGTGCTGGACCGCCGCGGCGACCTTGGCGACGCCGCGCGCGGCGGCAGTCGGTGCCCGGGGATCATTCTTTGCCGGCAATCGTTTTTGGGCGATCGTGGACGCATGGCGTCCGAGTCCTCTATGGTCCGTCTCAGGGGCGTTGATGGGTACGGTGAGAGGAACACGCAGTGAGGACGCTCGAAGGCGTTCTGGCCGGGCATCCGTTCTTCGACGGGATGGACCCACGTTATCTGGAGTTGACGGTCGGATGCGCGTCAAACCTGCGCTTCAACGCCGGCGAGCTGATCTGCCATGAAGGCCAGCCGGCCAATCACTTCTATCTCATTCGCGCCGGCAAGATCGCACTCGAAATCCGCGTTCCCGGCCGTGGCGGTTTGACCATTCAGACGCTCGGGGCCGGGGAAATCCTGGGATGGTCGTGGTTGGTACCGCCGTATAGCTGGCGGTTCGATGCGCGCGCGGCGGAGGTGACGCGGGCGATCGTCTTCGACGGCAAGTGCCTGCGTGAGAAGTGCGAAACGGATCACGAACTCGGATACGAGCTGCAGAAGCGTGTCATCGCAATACTCGGAGAGTATCTCGACGCGACGAGGTTTCGGCTCCTGGACGTCTATGGCGATGCCATCGAATGAGGGGCCGGCCGGACAACTGCTGCAGCGCCGAATCCAGGTGGCGCCGAAGCCCGAGTGCAGCGGTCAATGGATCCCTAACGGGAGTCGCCCTGGCCGTCGTGGTTGGGTGACTTCCCGAGGCCGGTATCGCCGTAGTATCCCAGCCGAAGCAATGTGGTGATCTCGCTGACCAAGGGCATCCGCGGATTGGTGCGGTTGCTGAGGTCCTCGAACGCCGTCATCGCCAGGGTCGGCAGCGCCGCCAGGAAGGCCTCCTCGTCGACGCCGAACTCCCGCAGCGATCGCGGCATGTTCACTCGGTCCAGCAGGTCGTCAACCCCTTGGAACAACCGACGGCGGCCCTCATCGGCGTCGTGGCCACCGAAGACCAACTGGCCGAGCTGTGCGTATTTGGTCGGGGCGATGTAGGCCGAATATCCGGGCGCGGGCATGAACTTGCTGGGCAGACTCGCGTTGTAGCGCAGCACATGTGGCAGGAAGATCGCGTTCGCCCGGCCGTGCGCGATTCCGAATTTCGCCCCGACGGCATGGGCGAGCGCGTGATTCGTCCCGACAAAGGCATTCGAGAACGCAAGCCCGGCAAGGGTTGCCGCATTGGACATGTCCGTTCGCGCGGACAGATCGTCGGGATCTTCGCAGGCTCTGGGCAGAGCTTCGAAGATCAGTCGCGCCGCCTGGGCGCACAAGGCATCCGTGTACGGCGAGGCGAAGATCGAGACGATCGCCTCCAGCGCATGGGTCAGCGCGTCGATGCCGGTGTCGGCGGTCAGTTTCTGCGGCATCGACGAGGTCAGGACCGGGTCGACGATTGCGAGGTCAGGCACCAGGCTATAGTCGACGAGCGTCTCCTTCTTCCCGCGCACCGTCAGCACCGCCGCCGGTGACACTTCCGACCCGGTTCCCGATGTCGTTGGGATAGCGACTAATTGGACGCGATGACGGTCGGTCGGATAGTCGGCCACGCGCTTGCGGGGGTCGAGGAACGGCATCGTCAACTCCTCGAGGCTCTTCTCCGGGTGTTCGTAGAACAGCCTGATCGCCTTGCCGGCGTCAAGCACCGAACCGCCACCAACCGCGATTAGCAGATCGGGTTGCACCCGCTGCAGCAGAGCGACACCGCGGCGGATGGTCGACTCGTCCGGCTCTGGTGTCACCTCGCTGAACACCTGCACGTGCTTGGTGCGCAACCTGCCGCGCAGCTGGTCGACCACGCCCCGCTCTTCGGTCAGTGCATCGGTGATCACCACCACGGTTTCGCAGTCGAGCTCGCGCAAGTTGTCGATCGCGCCTTCGTTGAAGTAGGTGTTGGACGGGACGCGGAACCATTGCGGCGGGGTGCGGCGCCGCGAGACCGTCTTGATGTTCAGCAGCTGCCGGTAGTTGACGTTCTCAGTCGTGCTCGACCCGCCCCAGGTGCCGCAACCCAACGAGAACGTGGGGGTGAGGTCGTTGTAGACCCCGCCGAGTGCGCCGACCGCGGTGGGCGCGTTGACCAGGATGCGCCCGGTGCGAACCGCTAGACCGTATGCGTCGATCACGTCGTCGTCGTTGGCGTAGATCGCCGAGGTGTGGCCCAGTCCGCCGTGCTCGGTGACCAGAACGGCAACGTCGATGGCGTGCTGGACACTGCGCGCGCGCACTACCCCGAGCACCGGCATCAGCTTCTCCTGCACCAACGGGTGCGCGGCGAGTTCGTCCAGGTCGGCCGACAGCGGCGCCAACAGCACTTTCACGGTCGGTGAGACGCTGAAGCCGGCTCGGGCGGCCAACTCCGATGCCCTCTGCCCGACCGCCTCGTGCGAGATCTTGTCGCCGCAGCCGAATGCGAACTCCGCCACCGCCTTCGCCTCGTCGGGGGTCAGCACCTGGGCGCCCATCCGCTCGAACTCGGCCATCACCTCGTCGTATACCTCGTCGTCGATGACGCAGGTCTGCTCGGCCGGGCAAATGACAGACGAATCAAACGTTTTCGAGATCAGGATGTCGACGACCGCGCCCTTGAGGTCCGCCGTCTTGTGAATGTAGATCGGCGCGTTGCCGGGACCGACGGACAGCCCCGGCTTTCCCGCCGAATTCGCCAGCGCGACGATCTTGGGTCCGCCGGTCACCCAGATGAAGTCAACTCCTGCGTGTTTGAACAGGTAGTGCGTCACCTCGTGGGCGGCGTCGGGGATGACCTGCAGCGCCCCCGGAGGCATCCCGGCCGCCTCGGCCGCCGTGCGCAGGATCTCGACGCTGCGTTCGCAGCAGCGCACCGCATACGGTGACGGTCGGAAAAGAATGGCGTTGCGGGTCTTTGCGGCCACGATCGCCTTGAACAGCACCGTCGAGGTTGGGTTGGTCACCGGGGTGATGGCCAGCACGACCCCGATCGGTTCGGCCACGTGGACGATGTTGTGCTCGACGTCCTCGTCGATGACGCCCACCGATTTCTTGCCCCGCAAATAGTCGTGCAAGAACTCGGTGGCCACATAGTTCTTGACGACCTTGTCCTCGAAGACACCGAAGCCAGTCTCCTCGATCGCTACCCCCGCCAGTTCCGCCGCCGCGCGGACCCCGGCGCGCACCATCGCCTCGACGATCGCGTCGACCTGCTGCTGGTCAAGCTTGCGGAATGCTCGCGCCGCCTCGGCCGCCGCGTCGACGATGGAGTCGACTTCGCCTTTGCGGTGCTCATCGACCGCGGCTGGTTCGATGGAGGAGGCGGACTCGGTTTGCGTAGTGGTCATGATCGCGTTCTCGACTCAGGAAGGGACACTGGGGGTCTCCAGAATGAGCCGATGCTACGCCGTTTGCCTCGATGCAAAGTAGGGCTGAAAGGCCCTCGACGAGCTGGCCCGGGCAGGCCACATCTGGCGCGTGCGGACCGTCGGGGGTGCGCGGCCGTCGCCGATACTGGGGCTCATGCACATCGCTGTCGACTACGACCTATGTGAGGGACACGGGCAGTGCTTGCTGGCCGCCCCCGACGTGTTCGACATTCCCGACGGTGCCGAACAAGTAGTCGTGCTCGAGCCAGACCCGCCCGAAGCCGACCGCGACCGCGTGATTCGGGCCGCCGCGATGTGCCCCGCGCAAGCGATCCGAATCCTCAACTGAGCCGCTCGGTTTCGGCAACATCATCAAGCAACCGGTAGCGGCCGGCTAGCGCGGCAGCGGCGATGCGGTTGCTGACCCCGAGTTTGTGCAGCAGCGCGGCCACCATGCGTTTGGCGGTGCGCTCCGACACCACCATCCGGCGAGCGATGTCGCCGGTCTCCATCCCGGTCGCCAGCAGGGTCCACAGCCGAAGGTCCTGGGCGCTGAGACTGTCCAGCAGTTCCGACGGCGGCTTGCGAATGTTGCCCAGCAGCGCATCGAGCAGGGCTGCGTCGATGACCCGCAACCCCTCGGCGATCGTCCACAGCGGGCCGGCCAGTGCCTCCGGGCGCGCGGTCTTGGGCAGGAAACCGTCGGCACCGGCCCGCAACGCCTCTTCGGCCAGCCTCAAATCGTCCGTCCCCGACAGTGCCAGGATCCGAGTCTTCGGGTGGCGCGCCTTGATGTGCCGGATGGCGGCCACCCCACCCAGCGGCGGCATCGACAGGTCGATGATCGCGACATCGGCATCGCAGCGGGCTACCAGGTCAGCGGCCTCCTCGACATACGTTGTCTGGCCGCCGACCGTGAACAACTCGCCCCATTCGCGGGTGAGCAGCAGGGCCAGGCCCTGGGCGAACAACTCGTGGTCGTCCACGATCACCACGACATACGGCGAGCGGGTCATTGCCGCGATGCTAACCCCAACCCTATGGTCAGCCGGGTGAGACCGCTCGATCAGCTCAGAACCACAATGGACGTCGACGGCGAGGACTACGGGCTGGCCCGCACCGTCGTCGCGGTTCGGGTCGCCGTCGTCACCTCGATCGGTGTGCTGCTGGCGATCGGACCACACTGGGTCCGCCAGCACGCGGCGGTCACCGTCGCGGTGCTGGGCGCCGCGATGCTCTACTCGGCCGTGCTGGTGGCTTATCCGCAACTGGAGGTCCGGCGCACTCGGTACTCGTGGCTGGTCACCGGCTCCGACTCGGCGTTCACCCTGGCGCTCATCGCCCTGAGCGGAGGCGTCTACAGCCCGGTGGTCGCGGTGCTGGCGCTGGCGGTCATCGCCTCGGCGGCGCGGCTGTCGTTCAACGAAACCTTGCTCGTCGCGTTCCTTGTAGGCGCCGCCTACATTCCCATCGCGCTGACGTCATCGCCGAGGCTTCCGGTCACCGCGGCCCCGGCGCTACAGGCCGGCTGGTCGGCGCTGTATCTGATCTTCGTCGCGATCATCACCGCGGGACTGTCCGCGCTCGCCGAACGCGAACACCGCTCCCGCCTGCGGGCACTGGTAGAGGCCGAGGCCGAACACGCCGCCGCCGAAGAGGAACGCGACCTGCGGGCCCGCCTGCTGCGGTCCTATCAGTCGCAACAGGACGGACTGCAGGTGCTGGTGCACGAATTCCGCACCCCTGTCACGTCTTTGGAGGCGTTGACAGAGGCGCTGACTTCGACGCACCCAATGTCGTGGGCCGACCGGGACACCAGTCTGCGGCTGGTGGCCCGGCACGTGCACCACCTGGCCGACATGCTCGACGCCTTGTCCGACGTCGCGCTCAGTCGCCGCCCGACATTTTCGGCCGGCCGGATACGCCGCATCGACGTGGCCGACCTGGTGGTTGCCGCCGCCGATGCGGTCGGCCTGGCGGCGCCGCGGCTGCGGCTGAGCGTCAGCGGCGACGTTGGCGCCGTGGTCATGAACGCCCAGGGGCTGCGCCGGGTGCTGACCAACCTGCTGGAGAATGCCTCCCGGCACGGCCGAGGTGAACCGGTCGATGTCACATGCTCGCGCAACGGCGACGAGTTGGTCCTGGCGGTGGCCGACCGCGGTCCGGGTGTCCCGGTCGAGAGCCTCGGCGAGCTGACCACCAAGTATGTCAGCGCCGGCGGGCGGCGCGGCACCGCCGGGCTGGGCCTGTGGATCGTCCAGCAGATCGCCGAGGCGATGGGCGGCCGGGTCGACTTCGCCGCGCGCGACGGCGGCGGCCTGGTCGCCACGTTCCGCGCACCCGTCGCCTGATCGCCGGCCGTAGGCGTTGGCCCTTAGAGGCCAGCGATTGGCACGCGCGTCTGTGCCGCGCCGCCGCCGCGCTGGCCACCATGACGAGATGACCGCACCCACCACGGCCCCCACCCACAAGGACATCGATCTGAGCGCCCGCGCCTTCTGGGCGAAACCCCCGGAAGATCGGGACGCCGCGTTCGCCGTGCTGCGCGCGGAGAACCCGGTGCCGTGGAGCCGCCCGGCGGAGTCGGATCTGCTGCCCCCCGAACTCAACACCAAGGGCTTCTGGTCGCTGACCAAGCAAGACGACATCCGGATGGCCAGTCGCCACCCGGAGATCTTCTCGTCGGCTCAGGGCATCACGATGGAGGACTTCGCGCCCGAAGCGGTCGAGATCGCGCAGTCGTTTATCGCGATGGACGCCCCGCGGCACACCCAGCTGCGCGGCATCACGACGGAGGCATTCAAGCCCAAGAACGTGCGCCGGCTCGAGGGCTGGATCCGCGGCCACGCCCACGACCTGGTCAGCGAGATGGCCCACCTGGGTGAGGGCGACTTCGTCCAGCTCGTGTCGGTGAAGCTGCCCGGCCGGATCTTCGGCAGCTTTTTCGGGCTGCCCGAAGGCGACCTGCGCGACAAGGCCGTCACCGCCGCGCAGCGGCTGGTGGGCTGGACCGACCCGAACATCCGCGGCGAACAGAGCGAACTCGAGCTGTTCATGGGCGCCGTGATGGACCTGCACGAAGTGGCGACGGTGTTGATCCCCGAGCGGCGGACCAATCCCGGTGACGACCTGATGACCTGGATGGTGCAGGCCGAGTTCGACGGCAAGAAGATGACCGACGACGAGCTGCGGGCCTTCTTCGTGTTGATGGGCGTCGCGTCCAACGACACCACGCGGCACGCCTCGGCCCACGCCATCGCCGCCCTCTCGAAGTTCGGAGACCAGCGCGCGCTGCTCGCCGAGGACGTCGAGGGCCGGGTCGGCACCGCCGTCGAAGAGGTGCTGCGCTGGGGATCGCCGTTGCTGCACATGCGCCGCACCGCCACCCGGGACATCACCGTCCGCGACGCGCATATCAAGGCCGGCGACAAGGTGGTGCTGTGGTACTACTCGGGCAACCGTGACGAGGACGTCTTCGAGGACCCGCATACGTTCAACATCCTGCGAAACCCGAACCCGCACATCGCCTTCGGTGGCGGTGGCCCGCATTTCTGCCTCGGTGCGGCGCTGGCCCGCACGATGCTCAAGGCGTTGCTGACCGAGGTGTACACGCGCATCCCGGACATCTCGGCGCCAGAGCCCAACTATGCCCTCGCCAACTTCATCAATGGCATCAACAGCCTGCCTGCGACCTGGACGCCCGAGAAGCGCTGAGCTCAAGGAATTTTCGATGAAGACGAAAGCCGCGGTGCTGTGGGGGCTGCACCAGAAGTGGGAAGTCGAAGAGGTCGACCTCGACGGGCCCAAGGAGAACGAGGTGCTGGTCAAGGTGGCCGCCGCCGGACTGTGTCACTCCGACGACCACCTGATCACCGGCGACATGCCGATGCAGTTACCGGTGGTCGGCGGACACGAGGGCGCCGGCATCGTCGTCGACGTCGGCCCGGGCGTCACCGACGTCGCCGAGGGAGATTCGGTGGTGCTGAGCTTCATCCCGGCCTGCGGTCGCTGCGGACCGTGTTCGCGCGGCATGAGCAACCTGTGCGTGCTTGGCGCCGCCATCATCGCCGGACCGCAACTCGACGGCACCTTCCGGTTCCACGCCAAAGGCCAGGGGCTGGGCCAAATGTGCGTGCTGGGAACGTTTTCCGAGTACACGGTGGTGCCGCTGTCCTCGGTGATCAAGGTGGATCCCCGCACCGCACTGGACACCGCCGCCCTGGTCGGGTGCGGAGTCACAACCGGTTACGGCAGCATGGTGCGCACCGGCGAGGCACGCGACGGCGACACCGTGGTGGTCATGGGGGTGGGCGGGATCGGCATGAACGCGGTGCAGGGCGCACGGATCGCGGGCGCCCGGGTCATCGTCGCGCTCGATCCCGTCGAGTACAAACGCCGCCGTTCCCTCGAGTTTGGTGCCACCCACACCGCCGCGACCGTCGACGAGGCCCAAGCCCTGATCAACGATCTCACGCGCGGCCAGATGGCCGACGTCTGCGTGGTCAGCACCGACTCGGCCGAGGGCGCGTACGTGGCACAGGCGTTGGGTCTGGTCGGCAAGCGCGGCAGGGTAGTGATGACCGCGATCCCGCACCCGACTGACACCCGCGTCGACATGTCGCTGTTCGATTTGACCCTGTACGAAAAGCAGGTTCGAGGATCGCTTTTCGGATCGTCGAATCCCCGGCACGACATTCCCCGGATGCTCGACCTGTATCGCGCCGGAAAACTGAAGCTCGACGAACTCGTCACCCGTGAGTACACCCTCGAGGAGATCAACCAAGGCTACGACGACATGCACGCCGGGATGAACCTTCGTGGGCTGATCCGGTTCTGACCGCGGGGCCTTAGGCGTCGAGGTTGGTGCCGCCGGTCAGCTCTTCCCATTTCGCGATCTCGTTCGCGCGCCGCTCCGCGACGTAGCGATAGATGGCGAGCGCGTCAGGCCCGAGCAGCAGGAACGCCGGGGCTTCGCTCGACTCGACGGCGGCAATGATCGCGGCACCGGCCTTGGCGGGATCGCCGGCCTGGTTGCCGTGCATGGTGTCGTTTTCCTTGCGGCGCTTGCCGGCCGTGTCCGCGTAGTCGTCGATGATCGTCGCCGACTGGACGAGCGAACGTCCGGCGAAGTCGGTGCGGAATGCACCGGGCTCGACAATGGTCACGGAGACGCCCAGCGGCGCGAGCTCACCGCGAAGTGCCCCGCTCATGCCTTCGATGGCCGCTTTGGCCGCGGCGTAGTAGCCGGATCCCATCGGCGTCACCGTTGCGCCAATCGAGGAGATGTTGACGATCGCGCCGCTGCGGCGCGCCCGCATCCCCGGTAGCACGGCCTTGATCATTGCGATGGTGCCGAAGAAGTGCGTCTCGAACAGGGTGCGTACTTCGTCGTCGTCGCCTTCCTCCACGGCGGCGCGATAACCGTAGCCGGCGTTGTTGACCAGGACGTCGACGACGCCGAACCGCTCGTGGGCTTGCTGCACGGCCGAGGTGACCTGTGCGGGTTGGGTGACGTCAAGGGCGACGGCCAGCACCCGCTCCGGTGTGGCTTTGGCCAGATCCGTCACCTTCGCGACGTCGCGTGCAGTGACGACGGCATTGTGGCCGCCCTCAACGACAGCTTCGGCGAGCGCACGACCGAGCCCGGTTGAGCATCCGGTGATGAGCCAGGTGGACATGAGCTTCAACCTCCGAATGCCGGGCCGTCGAAGCGCCCATTGGTGACGAACTCCGCAACTGACCTGCGGCGCAGCTTGGTCAGCTGCCGCACCGGTTTGCCGATCGGCACGATCGCGGCGACCGCGTGCAGATCCGGGATGCCCAGCAGTCGGCAGACTCGCTGCTCGGCCGCGATGGCCATCGTCGTCATGGTGCCGCCGTAACCCTCGTTGCGGGCGGCCAGCAGGACGTTCCAGACCAGCGGATACACCGATGCTCCACCGGCGAGGCCGACGCGGTCCAGGTCCTGGTCGAGCGCGGCGACAACGGTCAGGTCCACCGAAACGACCAGGACGACGGGCGCTTTCACAATCGGTGCGATGAACGTGTCGGGGATTTCCGTCGCGTCGATGACGCCCTGCGGCACACCGCTGGGATCGATTGAATTCCAGGGGTTTTCACCCGCCTGTAGCTGGGCGAAGTAGCGGCGGGCGGCGGCCGTGCCGAGCTCGGCCAGCTGGCGACGAATCGCCGGGTCGCGTACCACGGTGATGTGAGCGCCTTGCCGGTTGCCCCCGCTGGGGGCGAACCGGGCGTTGTCGAAGATGCGCGACAACACACCGTCGGGCACGGGGTCGTCGGTGAACTCGCGCGCCGCAAATGTTGTTCGCATGACGTCGTAGAGCTCCATGGCGGCGCGTCTCACCCACGCGCCGCGGCGCGCCGCTCCAGGCGGAAAGTGCGCTCGAATCCGGCCGGCCGCGTCGTCAGCGTCACCTCTACCGCGCCGCCGGGGGCGATGACGTAGCGCTCCTCGACGTCCGGCCCGTCGTTGTACCGGCCGACCGGCTGACGCCCGAGGTCGTCGCGGTCGTACAGCGCCGGGTCGAAGGGGAAGAGCACCGGGTCATAGGGCGTCACGTCGCCGTCGGGCCGGCCGTTGACCACTCGGCTGCATTCCACGAACCGGAAGTGCCCGATGTTGTGCGCCGCCCGGTAGGTCCGACGGATCACCAGCGGGGTTTGCCCGTCGGCCGGGAGCGAGACGTCCTTGCACACGATCGGGTCGAACACCACGTTGGCGCCGGCTTCCGCCTCGCGGAACACCCCGAAGTTGCGGGAAAAGCGTTCGGACAACGCGAAACCGGCTTCCTTGTCGAGGAAGACGGCCAGGCCGATGGCGGTCGCGGCGAAGGGATGCGGCGAGCGTTTCACCCGCTTCTCGCCGAACGTGGTGCGCAGCATCCGGGAAACCAGCGGGAAGCTACCGGCGCCGCCCACCACATAGATGCCCGCCACCTCCGACCACGCCACGTCCCTGCCGCCCCGGGTCGGGTCGTGCAGGACCCGGTCGAGCAGCGTCATCGTCGTGTCGACCAGCGGCGCACATGCCGAGTAGACGTCGTCGACGGGGCAGGAAAACGGGGGCCGGTCGACCCCGTCAACCCCCGTCAGGTCCACCAGAAAGCGGCGGGTCTGCGGTCCGATGGCCTCCTTGCGAGCGGCGCACTCCTCTCTGAGCAGGTCGCTGGTCGCGGCATCCACGGTGTGCAGATCGGACCCCTCCAGCACCAGGTTCAGGATCGCCTCGTCGAAGTCGTCGCCGCCGAGGCGCTGGATGCCCTCGCTGATGACGACCTCGTGCGCGTGGCCCGTCATCTGCAGAAGCGAGGCGTCGAACGTGCCCCCGCCGAGATCGTAGACGAGGACGTACTCGCGCTTGGCGGTGATGGTGGAGCGGTACCGATGCGCGTACTCGAGGCTCGCGGCCGAAGGCTCGTTGAGCAGCCCGACCACGTGGAAACCCGCCGCCACGAACGCATCCAGGGTCAGCAGGCGCTGGGCGCTCGAGGCATTGGCCGGCACGCTGATGGCGGCCTCGATCGTTTCACCGGGCGCCGGGCTGACGTTGGAGCGACGCTGAAGGTCGCTCTTCAGCTGGGCCAGGAAGCCGGCGAGCAGGTCGGTGAGTCGATGGCTGCGGCCGGCGAGGTTCACCGTGGTCTGCGGTCCGGCATCGGTGAGCAGACGCTTGAACGACCGCAGCACCGACCAGCCCGGCTGGTGGCGGACGGCGGCCGCGTCCGCGCCGAACCGCAGCTCCCCGGCAGCGTTGCCGGCGATGATCGACGGCCATGCGTCCACTCCATCGAAGGAGATGACGGGGTAGTTGCCTCTGTCGACGAGCGCAACAACGGTATGGGTGGTGCCGAAGTCGATGCCGACTCGCATCGCGCAATCTTAGGGCCGCGCCGCGGATTTCGGTACGACCTTTTTGCCGTCGGGCGCGTCCCACAGTTTCCGCAACTCCCGCTCCGCGGCGGTGGCGATCAGACCCGACGGCGCGAACAATCGCGACGGCACCGGCTCGTCCTCGGCCAACGGTCTACCCCACCTACTGTCCGGGCCGCGAACCGCCCCGAGCGCGACGATCACTCCGGCGATCAACACGATGACGACCACCATCGCGAACAGAATCGACAGGCTGCCCTGGATGGCGGTGTTCCTGATGACGTCGCCCAGCTGATGGGCGTTCCTGGCCGAACCGAACGACGTCTTGCCGGCGTTCCGCGCCGCCACGTACTGGAAATGTTGCGTCCAGTAGCCGACAGCTGGATCCGCCGAAAAGATCTTCTGCCACGACGCGGTCAGCGTGACCACCAGGTCCCACAGCAGCGGAAGCCCGGGAATCCAGGCCCACTTCAGCAGGCCCTTCTTGATGACGATCACGGTGATGACGGTCAGCGCGACGGCCGCGAGCAGCTGGTTGGCGATACCGAACAGCGGGAACAGCGTATTGATGCCGCCCAGCGGGTCGGTCACGCCCATCAGCAGGATGCCGCCCCACGCGGCCGCCACGGCCAGGCTGCAGACCCACGCCCCCGGCCGCCAACTCGGGTTGCGCAGCCTGGCCAGCGGACCGCCCAGGTTGGCCAGCGTGTCGGACAGCATGAAACGGGCGACGCGGGTGCCCGCGTCGACGGCGGTCAGGATGAACAGCGCCTCGAACATGATCGCGAAGTGATACCAGAACGCCTTGAGGCCCGCGCCGCCGAAGCCGCGCTGCAGCACTTCGGACATGCCGATCGCCAGCGTCGGCGCGCCGCCGGTGCGCGACACGATCGACTTTTCGCCCACGGCGGCGGCGGCCCGTCCGAGCTGCTCGGCGGTCGCCGGCGGCCCCGACAGGTCGAGCCGGTTGACGTAGTTCGCGGCCGTGGCTGCGGTGCCGCCGGTCTTGGCGGCCGGGGCGTTGAGGGTGAAGTAGAGATGCTGGTCCAGGATCGCCGCGGCGATCAGTGCCATGACCGCGACGAACGACTCGGTGAGCATGCCGCCGTAGCCGATCAGCCGCATCTGGCTTTCCTTTTCCAGCAGCTTGGGCGTCGTCCCCGAAGAGATCAGGGCATGAAATCCGGAAAGCGCGCCGCACGCGATGGTGATGAACAGGAACGGAAACAACGAGCCAGCGAACACCGGCCCGTCGCCGGTGGCGGCGAACCGCGAGACCGCGGGTGCCTGAAGGACCGGGCGCGCGATGCAGATGCCGAGCGCCAGCAACGCGACGGCTCCGACCTTCATGAACGTGGACAGGTAGTCGCGCGGCGCGAGCAGCAGCCACACCGGCAGCACCGAGGCCACGAAACCGTAGCCGATGACCAGCCACGACAGCGTCACCGGCGACAGGTTGAACCATGCGGCGCCCCAGGGGGTTTCGCTGACCCATTCGCCGGAGGCCAGCGCGACCAGCAGCAGCGCCAAACCGATGAGCGACACTTCGGCCACCCGCCCGGGCCGCAGGAATCGCAAATAGCAGCCCATGAAGAGGGCGATGGGGACGGTCATGGCGATGGAGAACACGCCCCAGGGGCTCTGGGACAGCGCCCGCACCACCACCAGCGCCAGCACCGCGATGATGATCACCATGATGACGAAGGCCCCGAGGAGGGCGGCGCCGCCGCCGGCGGCGCCCAGCTCGTCGCGGGCCATCTGGCCCAGCGAACGTCCCCGTCGCCGGGTGGAGATCCACAACACCAGGTAGTCCTGCACCGCGCCGGCCAGCACCGCGCCGATGACGATCCAGATGCTGCAGGGCAAATAGCCCATCTGGGTGGCCAACACCGGACCGACGAGCGGTCCCGCCCCGGCGATGGCGGCGAAATGATGGCCGAACACCACCCGCCGGTCGGTCGGCACGTAGTCCGCGCCGTCGTCGAGGAGCTCGGCCGGGGTGGCGCGGTCGTCGCGCGGGCGAACGATCTTCGCCTCGATCAGCCGGGCATAGAACCGGAACCCGATGACGTACGTGCAGATCGCTGCGACCACCAGCCAGACCGCGTTCACCGTCTCGCCGCGCGCGAACGCGACGACGGCCCACGCGGCGGCACCGGCCACGGCGATGACCGCGAAGACGATCTTGTGCCGGACGCCGATGGGGGAGCGGTCGACGATCGCGACGGGCGGCAGGTCGTCGTCGGTGCGGATATAAGTGACCCCCGCGTTCTCGTCGGCCACGTCACCTCCTTTCGAGTGCGAGTGTGAATCTACCGACGCCAGATCAATACAGGGCGCGCACGGCATCGACGGTGTCGGCCTCGGCCGGGCCCTTGTCGTCGCGGTAGCGCACCACGCGGGCGAACCGCAGCGCCAGCCCGCCCGGGTAGCGCGTCGACTTCTGCACGCCGTCCAAGGCCACCTCGACCACCTGCTCGGGTCGCAGCGCAACGACATGACCGTCCGTCCCGGCACCTGTTTGCGGCAAGGCCAGTTCGCGAAACCGGGCGGTCTGCCACTCCAGCATGGCGTCGGTCATGCCCTTGAAAGTCTTTCCCACCATGACGAAGTCGCCGGTGGCCGGATCACGGGCGCCCAGGTGAATATTGGAAAGCTTCCCGCGCCGGCGCCCGGAACCCCACTCCACGGCCAGCACCACCAAATCCAGCGTGTGCACCGGCTTGACCTTCAGCCAGCCCGCTCCGCGGCGGCCCGCCTGGTACGGCGCGGCCGGCGACTTGGCCAGCACCCCTTCGTGGCCGGCGGCCAGCGTCGCGTCCAGGAAGCCGGCCGCCTCGACCGGGTCGGACGTGACGAGCCGGTCGACCCGCTGCCCGGCCGGCACCAACGCGTCCAGGGCGGCCAGCCGGTCGCTGGTCGGCGCGTCGAGGAGGTCTACGCCGTCACGGTGCAAGATGTCGAAGAAGAACACCGAGAGCGGTTGGGCCGCAACGGCTCCCGATTTTTTCGCGGTCACGTCGACCGATCGGCCGAACCGGGACGCGGTGACCTGGAAGCGATGCGGCCGATTGTCCGGCCGCAGGGCGATGGCCTCACCGTCGGCGATGAGTTCGGTCACCGGCAACGCCAGCGTCGCCTCCACCACCTCGGGCAGGCGGGCCGTCACGTCGTCGAGGCTGCGGGTGTAGATGGTGACCTCAGCTCCGGCCCGGTGGATCTGCACCCGGGCCCCGTCCAGCTTCGCCTCGAAAATCGTTGCCCCGCCATGACGCTCAATCGCGTCGGCCACACTTGTCGCGGTCTGCGCGAGCATCGGGCCGACGGGCCGGCCGACGCGCAAGGAGAACGCGCTCAGTGCCGCGGCCCCGCCGGACAGGGCGGCGGCGGCGACCGCGGGCAGGTCCCCGCCCAGCATCGCCGCGCGCTGCACCGCGGCGACCGGGATCTCGGCGGCCCTGGCCACGGCATCGGCCATGACCCCGGCCAGCGCCCCCTGGCGCAGCTCACCACTCAGCAGCCGCCGCAGGAAGGTTTGCTCGGTTTCCGTCGCGGCGGCGAACAACGCGTCGAGAAGTTCGGCGCGCCGCGCCTGTGATCCCTTGCCCGCGACGGCGCCGATCTCGGAGAACGTGGCGTCGACGCCGGTGACGGTCAGCACCGGGTGCGCGGCCGCTGGCGGCCGCGATCGCAACGACGCCCAGCCGACGCCGATCTGGCGCTGCGGCAACTCGCCGGAGAGCCACGACACGACGACGGCGACCAACGCGGCGTCGGGCGCGGCCCGGCGCAACAGGTCGGCGATGTGCGCGACCTTGGCCAGCCGCGATGAGACGCCGCCCACGTCGCGCGACGTGGTGGCCACGTCGAAAAGGAGCACGAAGCTCAGCTTGGCACGGCTCGCCGACACCGCCGTGGGCAGGACAAGCTAGCGTGCCTACGTAACGTTACAGATTGCAAGGATTCTGACAAGGAGGTCCGATGGAGATCAACGGGAAGAAGGCCGTCGTCGTCGGCGGCGCGTCGGGGATGGGGCGCGCCACCGCCGAGTTACTGGCCGAACGCGGCGCCGACGTGGCGATACTCGACCGGGAGGGTTCCGACGGAAAGAGCGTTGCCAGCGCCATCGGCGGCGCGTTCTACCCGGTTGACGTCACCGACTTCACCGGCACCGAAGAGACGCTGCAAACCGCGGTCGACAAGCTCGGCGGCCTGCACGTCATCGTCACGACCGCCGGCGGCGGCATCGCCAAGCGGACCTTGACCAAGGAAGGTCCGCACGACCTCGAGTCCTTCCAGTCCGTGATCGATCTCAACCTCATCGCCACCTTCAACATCAGCCGGCTCGCGGCCGCGCACATGGCCAAGAACGATCCCGAGGACGAAGAGCGGGGCGTCATCATCAACACCGCGTCGATCGCGGCCTTCGAGGGCCAGATCGGCCAGATCGCCTACACCGCCGCCAAAGCCGGTATCGCCGGCATGTGCCTGACCATGGCCCGTGACCTGGGATCGATGGGCATCCGGGTGCTGGCGATCGCGCCGAGCCTGTTCCTGACCGGGATCACTTCCATGGTTCCCGACGAGATGGCCGCCGCACTGACCAAGGACGCCGCCTTCCCCAAGCGGATGGGCCGGCCCGAGGAGTACGCCAAGCTGGTCGCGGCGATCGTGGACAACCCGATGCTCAACGGTCAGTGCCTGCGGCTGGACGCCGGACAGCGGTTCGCGCCCAAGTAGCCACCCCCGCCGGGAGCCCTCCTTGCATTAAGTACACTCTTTAGGCAGCCGCCCCGCTTCCCCTCGGAGCGGGGCAGGCTAACCAGCCCGGTAGCGAGGAGGGCCCCTGATGGGTATCGCACTGACCGACGACCACCGCGAACTCGCCGAAGTGGCCCGCGCGTTCTTGACCTCGCAAAAGGCGCGCTGGGCGGCCCGATCCCTGCTCGACGCGTCGCAGGAGTCCCGGCCCCCGTTCTGGCAGAACCTGGTCGAACTGGGTTGGCTCGGCCTGCACGTCGACGAAGAGCACGGTGGCTCGGGCTTCGGTTTGCCCGAACTGGTGGTGGTGGTCGAGGAACTCGGTCGCGCGGTGGCGCCGGGACCGTTCGTCCCGACCGTGATCGCGTCGGCGGTGATCGCCAAAGACGGTAGCGCCGAACAAAAGTCGCGGTGGCTGCCCGGCCTGATCGACGGGACCGTCACCGCCGGAATCGGCCTGGACAGCAAGGTGCGTGTCAGCGATGGGGTGGCCGACGGCGAGGCCGGGATCGTGTTGGGCGCCGGGCTGGCCGAGCTGCTGCTGATCGCCGCGGGCGACGACGTGCTGCTGCTGGAACGCGGCCGCGCCGGCGTGTCGATCGAGGTGCCGGACAACCTCGACCCGACCCGGCGTTCCGGACGCGTCCGGTTGCACAACGTGACTGTCGGTCCTGACGACATCGTTGCGGGGGCGCGGGACTCCGCGCTGGCCCGGGCGCGCACGTTGCTGGCCGCCGAAGCGGTGGGCGGCGCGTCCGACTGTGTCGACGCCGCCGTCGACTACGCCAAGGTACGCCAGCAATTCGGCCGCACCATCGCCACTTTCCAAGCGGTGAAGCATCATTGCGCCAACATGCTGGTGGCCGTCGAGGCGGCGGTCGCCGCGGTGTGGGACGCCTCGCGTGCGGCGGCCGAGGACTCATCGGAGGACGAAGCCCAGTTCCGCCTGATCGCCGCGGTCGCCGCGGCCCTGGCCTTTCCCGCTTATAGCCGCAATGCCGAACTCAACATCCAGGTGCACGGCGGCATCGGCTTCACCTGGGAGCACGACGCGCATCTGCACCTGCGCCGGGCGCTGGTGGCGTCCGCGCTTTTCGGCGGTGACGCACCGGCCCGAGACGTGTTCGATCGCACCGCGGCGGGCGCCGTCCGGGAGAACAGTCTGGACCTGCCTCCCGAGGCCGAAGAGCTGCGCACCCGGATCCACGCCGAGGCCGCCGAGATCGCCGCGCTGGACAAAGACGCGCAACGGGACAAGCTGATCGAGACCGGCTACGTCATGCCGCACTGGCCCAAGCCCTGGGGTCGCGCGGCCGACGCGGTCGAACAGCTGGTCATCGAGGAGGAGTTCCGCGCGGCCGGCATCAAGCGCCCCGACTACGGCATCACCGGATGGGTCATCCTCACCCTGATCCAGCACGGAACTGACTGGCAGATCGAACGATTCGTCGAGAAAGCGTTGCGCAAAGACGAGATCTGGTGCCAACTGTTCTCCGAACCCGACGCCGGTTCGGATGCGGCGTCCATCAAGACCCGGGCCACCAGGGTCGACGGCGGCTGGAAGATCAACGGGCAGAAGGTGTGGACCAGCGGGGCCCACTACTGCGCGCGCGGCCTGGCCACCGTGCGCACCGACCCCGAGGCGCCGAAGCACGCCGGCATCACCACCGTGATCGTCGACATGAAGGCGCCCGAGGTCGAGGTGCGGCCGCTGCGGCAGATCACCGGCGGCTCGGACTTCAACGAGGTGTTCTTCAACGACCTGTTCGTCCCCGACGAAGACGTGGTGGGGGCGCCCAATTCCGGGTGGACGGTCGCGCGGGCGACGCTGGGCAACGAGCGGGTCAGCATCGGCGGCAGCGGCTCCTTCTATGAGGGGTTGGCCACCGCGCTGGTAGAGCTGGCCGGCCAGCACGCAGATCGGTTGGCGGGCGCGGATATCCGGGTCGGAACCTACCTTGCCAACGAAACCGCACTGCGGCTGCTCAACCTGCGCCGGGTGGCCCGCAGCGTCGAAGGCGCGGGCCCCGGTCCGGAGGGCAACGTCACCAAACTGAAGCTGGCCGAGCACATGGTGGAGGGGGCCGCGATCATGGCGGCCCTGACCGGGCCCGAGGTCGCGCTGGTCGACGGGCCCGGCGCGGCGCCGGGCCGACTGATCATGGGTGCCCGCGGCATGGCGATCGCCGGCGGTACCTCGGAGGTCACCCGCAACCAGATCGCCGAGCGGATCCTCGGCATGCCGCGCGACCCGCTGATCAACTAGCTTTAGCTCGCACCCATCAAGGGCGGTGCGAACGCCGGAGCGCCGCCGCTGCCCTTCTCCGGCGTGATATCCACAGGCATCCCGCACGTGACCGCATCCGGTTCGCAGCCAACGATATTGGCGGCCACGCGCAGGCCCTTCTGTTCGGCGAGTTCGACGAGGGCGATCACGTACGGGACGGGAATCTCCGGGTTGTACGGATGGTGGTTGACCGTGTAGGTGAACACCGTGCCACGCCCGGAAACCGGTCGCGCGACAAGCGGTCCGCCGCATTCACGACATTCACCGGCCGCCGGATGCACCCAACGTGCGCAAACGTCGCAATATTCGATGAGCAGCGGGGAGGTCGGCTCGCCTGGCACGACGATTACAGTACACTCTATTGGTTTGACGCGGCGGCTGAGTTTTGGTCTGACGGGCGGTGTGAATGGCGCATTTCGAGAAAGACGCGATCCTTTCCGGCATCGGGATTTCGCGAATCGGTCGTCGCACCGGGATTCCCGGGTTGGACCTCACCATGGAGGCGGTTCGGGCCGCCGTCGCGGACGCCGGGCTGGTCCCCGCCGACATCGACGGCATCGCGACGCTCGGCGACACCCCCGCCGCGGACGTCAACACCGAACTGCACATCGACGCGGCGGACTGCGGATCCGGCTTCGGCACCGGTGGCCTGCTCAGCCCGGTGATGTCGGCCTGCCGCGCGGTCGCCGAGCGTCGCGCCCGCCATGTGGTGGTGTACCGGACGATACAAATGCTCGGCGGGACCGTCCCGGTGCAGCCGCAAGAGAATGCGCCCGCCCCACCCCTGGCCCGGATGTTCGAGACGCCGGAGGGCGCGCCACGGCCGGCCGTCGGCGCGATGGACGACGTCAACGATCTGGTTGCCGCGCATGCCTATTCCGCCGCGAACTGGCTGGCGCTGAACTGCCGCCGCCACATGGAGATGTACGGGACCACCAAAGAGCAGCTGGGCTGGGTGGCCCTCAACGGCCGGCGTAACGCCGCATTGAATCCCCTTGCGGTGTACCGCGAACCGATGACGATGGCCGACTACCTGGGCGCGCGGCCGGTATCCACCCCCTTCGGGCTGCTGGACTGCGATGTTCCGATCGACGGCTCGATCGCGGTGGTGGTGTCGCATGCGGAGTACGGCGACGACTGCCCGCACCGCGCGGTGCACGTGGACGCGATCGGTGGTTCCGACGGGGCCGGCGGCTGGTTTCACCGCGCGGACTACCCGAAGATGGCGATGTCGGACGCGGCGGCGCAGATGTGGTCGCGGACGGACTTAAGACCGGCCGATCTGCAGGCCGCCCAGCTCTACGACGGGTTCACGTTCCTCACCCTCGCGTGGCTGGAAGCCCTCGGGGTCTGCGGTGACGGCGAGGCCGGTCCCTATGTCGAGGGCGGTGAGCGGATCGCCCGCGACGGCGCATTGCCGCTCAACACCTACGGCGGCCAGCTCTCGGCGGGGCGCATGCACGGCTACTGGGCGCTGCACGAGGGATGCCTACAGTTGCGCGGCGACGCGGGGGAGCGGCAGGTGGCGCGCCGCCCGGAGGTGGGTGTCGTCTCGGTGGGCGGCGGGCCCGTTGCCGGATGCATGCTGCTCACATGCTGAGAATCATTGCGGGAGAACACTATTGAGCGTGAACTGAGCACGGCCCCGGAGACCGTCCGGGCGAACACGCTGGCTTCGGGAATCGCGCGGGACATCGAAGCCGATATCGTTCGTCGCGGCTGGGCCACCGGCGAATCGCTAGGCTCCGAACACGCTCTGCAACAACGCTTCGGCGTGAGCCGGTCGGTGCTGCGAGAGGCCATCCGCCTGGTCGAACATCACCAGGTGGCGCGGATGCGCCGCGGGCCGGGCGGCGGGTTGATCACCTGCGAACCCGATGCGGGCCCGGCGACCCGCGCCGTCGTCATCTATCTCGAGTACCTGGACACGACGCTGGGCGACCTGCTCAACGCGCGCCTGGTGCTCGAGCCGTTGGCGGCCGCGCTTGCCGCCGAACGGATCGACGAAGCCGGCATCGCCCGGCTGCGGGGGGTGTTGCGCGCCGAAGAGCAGTGGCGGCCCGGGTTGCCCGCGCCGCGGGACGAATTCCACATCGCCCTGGCGGAGCAGTCCAAAAACCCGGTCCTGCAATTGTTTATCGACATCCTGATGAGGCTCACCACGCGATACGCCCTACAGTCGCGGACCGACTCGGCAACCGAGGCCGTCGAGGCGGTCGACCACATGCACATCGACCACTCCCGCGTCGTCGCGGCCGTCACGGCCGGCGACTCGGCGCGGGCCAAGACCCTCACCGAACGCCACGTCGAGGCGGTGACGGCCTGGCTGCAGCGGCATCACCCCGGCAGCGGGAGCGGGGTGCGGAAGCCACGCCGGGCGCGGCGGCTGGACATCGAGGCGCCCCAGGGCAAGCTCGCGGAGCTGCTGGCGGCCACCATTGGCGACGATATCGCCGCCAGCGGCTGGCAGGTCGGTTCGGTATTCGGCACCGAGACCGCGTTGCTGGAGCGCTACCGGGTGAGCCGCGCGGTGTTCCGCGAAGCGGTGCGGCTGCTCGAATACCACTCGATCGCATACATGCGCCGCGGGCCCGGCGGCGGCCTCGTCATCGCCGTACCGCATGCCCAGGCCAGCATCGACACCATCGCGCTGTACCTGCAGTACCGCAACCCGACCCGCGAAGACCTGCGCTGCGTCCGGGACGCGATCGAGATCGACAATGTCGCCAAAGTCGTCAAGCGCCGCAACGAGCCGGAGGTGGCGGCCTTCCTCGCCGCGCATCGGTCCGCGCTGCGAGAGCACCGCGAGGTGGCCGCCGGCGATGGGCGCACGAGCGCGGTCGAGGAGTCTCGGTTCCACGTCGGACTGGCACGACTGGCGGGCAACGCGCCGCTGGACCTGTTTCTCCGGATCATCGTGGAGTTGTTCCGGCGGCATTGGACCAGCACCGGGCGGGCGCTGCCGACCTGGACGGACGGGATGGCCGTCGACCATGCTCACCTGCGGATTCTGGAGGCGATCGAGGCGGGCGACGACAGCCTGGCCCGCTATCGCGTCCGTCGTCATCTAGACGCCGCCGCCTCGTGGTGGCCGTAGCGGGCGAGCGCAGCCGGGTTCCGTGACCTAGCTGTGATGTGGAACGCGGTAGAGCGAAGGCGCGTCGGGGTATGGGGAGGGGGAGCGTAGACGGCCGGTCCAGCAGGGGGTTGGCGTTAGTGATCGAAAGCGAGAGCGCCGGGATGACCGCGGCCACCGAAACCGAGGATCCCGGGTTCGTTCATTCGGCATTCATTTACCACTCGCAGCGGGAGTACCTGGATTGTGTGGCCGGCTTCGTGGCCGACGGCCTGGCCGCCGACGAGGCGGTGCTGGTCGCGGTGCCTCGCGGCGAACTGGCATCGCTGCGCGACGTGTTGTGCGCGGGCGGAAGACAGCCGGCCGGACTGCGCATGGTCGACATCACCGAGG
The DNA here is from genome assembly GCA_963800315.1 of uncultured Actinomycetota bacterium. Lineage (GTDB taxonomy): Bacteria > Actinomycetota > Actinomycetes > Mycobacteriales > Mycobacteriaceae > Mycobacterium. Next base: position 633,207 of record CAWDAS010000005.1, on the reverse strand, counting down.
TCTGCCGTAACCCGGCCCGGTTCATGGCGCTGGAGGAGTCGTTCGCCGACAAACACCCCGATCGACGGGTACGGATTGTCAGCCAACTTTCCTGGCCGGGCCGGACCAACGATGAGTTCGTCGCCTGCATCGAGCACGAGGCGCTGGTCAACGAGGCCCTGGACGGGTACCGGGTGACCGGGTTATGCCTATACGACGCGACCCGGCTGGGTGACGATGTGCTGGCCGACGCCCGCGCGACCCACCCTCTGCTGTGGAGGAGCGGTTCGTTGCAGCACAGCTCCGACTACGCGCCGGTTGATGTTCTTCAGCGCTGCAACCAACCGCTACCCGGGAATCCCGGGGCCGTCACGTACCAGGTCAACGAGTCGGCCGACCTGCGGCCGGCCCGGTCGTTCGCTGTCGACTACGCCTACTGGGTCGGTCTATCGCAGGACGGTCTCGAGCATCTGCAGTTGGTCGCCACGGAGCTGGCGACCAACAGCTTGATGTACACCGACGGCGCCTGCCAGCTGGCCTTCTGGCGGGACGACGAGCACTTGGTGTGCGAGGCGCGTGACACGGGGCGATTCGATGACCCGCTGATGGGACGGATGGACCCGGGTCCCAGCGGCCCCGCCAGTCGCGGCCTGTTCTTGGTGAACGCGATATCGGATTTGGTGCGGACCCACACCACGGCGACCGGAACGACGATTAGGGCTTATCTTCGGTTTGACCCGTCGCCGTGGCCGAATGGATGAAGCGCAGTCAGACAACCCTCCGGGAACCGATCGAAGCGGTTCCCGGAGGGTCTGCCCGTGGTACTTAGTTAGTCAACGGTTGGCGGAGCCACGACCGTGTGTGGCGATCCCGGAGCCTCCGCGGTTGTGCCATCTGGATTCTGCATCGAACATCCCGTCGGTAACAACACTGCGGCCAGTCCCGCGGCCGCTGCGGCAACTTTGAGGGTCTTCTTGCTCTTTGCGTTCATGATCGTGCCTTTCTGCGGGTGCATAGCCCGTTATTGAACTCCCGCCAGTAGTGATGCTATCGCCATCACCCGGTACGGGGAACCGGGTTTTCGATTATTGAACAGCAATTTTTCACCTGCCTGATTACGCCCGTTCTCTTTATCTATCAGCGCGTAGGCTGACACCCCACCGGATGCGCACATCCTCTATCGATCGCGGCCATCAGCAACGGCGCCACCTTGTCCAGCAGCGACACCACCGGCGAACCGGCACCCACGGCGGCCACGCGCAGAACAACTGCGTGCCAGCGCAATTCATATCCGGGCCGGCTGCCCGGATACCGACCTCGAGCAACGCCCTGCGCAGGGCCCGGGGTCGTTGTGGACCCGGTCCCCCTTTGCATTCCGTTTCGTCGTCGGTGCATTGCACCAGCGGCAGAACTGGTCTCGAATCTAAATCGAATGAGTTTTCAAGCGCGGATGAACTCCCCATTTTCCTGGCGATCACCCACTGTGGCAACGCCACTAGAGAAGCTTGCCGCGCGCCGACGCGAGTCGATTACGCGCTTTCGGGACCTGGCAATGGCGTTGTTCCACGCTGACGCGGCTACGGTAACCGTCATGTATCTGGGTGTCGTTCTGAATCCACTCGCGGCTAAGAACCGTGCCAGCACAGACGATCGTTGCGCTCGATTCCGCCACATCGTCGGCCCGTGGGGTGAGGTGCATGAGTCGAAGTCTCTCGATGATCTCGGCGAGATCGTCGCCGGGCTGCTGCCCCGGGCCAGCCATCTGGTCAGCGACGGCGGCGACGGCACACTGCACTGGTTGATCAACGAGGTTCGCAGCCAGGCCGCCGATCCGCAACGCTGGCCAGCGTTCGTGCCTGCTCGTGCGGGCACCATCGATTTTGTGGCGCGTAAGGCGCGTGTGCACGGACGACCCGAGTCGATTGTGAGCGCCCTCACCCGAGCCGCGAAGTCGGATCAACCGCCGCCCGAAGTACAGCTCGACACTCTGAGTCTCGACGGGCGATCGGCCGACGGGGCATCGTGTCACCGTCTCGGTTTCGCGCTGGCGGCCGGCGGCGTCGGTTGCCGATTTTTCGACCAGTACTACCAAGCTCCGAATCCCGGCCGGGCCACCATCATCAAAGTGATCGCACGCACGGTCGCCGACATGGCCGCCTACGCAGTGCGCCCGGAACATGCGAGCCGGCCAGACCTGTTCCGACCGACACTTGCCAAGGTTGTGATCGACGGCGAGGAGGTACCGACGCGGATGCACAATGCGCTGCATGCCGGTGCATTCGATGTGAACCTGGGCGGCGTGCTGCGGGTTTTCCCGCAGGCGCGTGAACCGGGCATGCTTCAATTCCAAGCCGGTGAGATGTCGCCCGCGACGATCGTTGCGCAGTTGCCCGCACTGGCGCTCGGTATGCCCGTCCGAGGTGACCAGCTACGCGACACCGTCGGCCGGACAATGACGATCACGGTCGAAAACAAAGACGAGGCGTTGTCGCCGATCATCGACGGAGAGCGGTTTACGGGCCTGCATCAGCTCGTAGTCAATGTCGGACCGGGGGTGCGTATCGCGGTGCCGACGTCAGGTACACGGCATCGACGATGGCCCCTCACCCACCGCGACGAAAACGATTGAGTGCGCTACCTTCAGATCCGTCCGGTAAAACAAAGTTCCGTCCCGCCGTCTATATGGTGGGATTTGGGCATCGTGATCGGCGGCCTCAGCCACATGGTTGATCTGATTGCATGCGGTGCACTCGTCGAGTCGTTGCGACGCTGCCCCGTGTGCCGTTTGGACGGATCGGGTTGACGTGAGCATGCCGGACTCGACGCGGTCATCGCGCTGGCTGGGACGACGTTATCTGTTTAGCGTTGGGCGACTTCGCATTCCGAGCTTCGCAGCACTGCTGTATCTGGGCTTTGCGGTTGGGGTGGCGTTGGGCGGGTACGAAACGGGCCTTGATTACCCGCGTTTCGCGGCATCCGCGCTCATCCTTCTCGTGTTCGCCCTAATCGGTTCCCGCCTCTGGTACCTCGTCGGTCATCCGAAGTTCCTTGGCGACCGTACCGGTGCCGTGCGGGTGCAAGACGCCGGTGCCGGACTGTACGGTGGCTTGATTCTCAGTCTCGCGGTGTCTTGGCCGGTGCTGCGCCTCATGGGGGTAGAGTTCTGGCGATTCTGGGACGGTGCGGCCATAGTTATGTTGGTCGGCATGGCCATCACGCGTATTGGTTGCCTGATGAACGGTTGCTGCTCCGGACGAGAAACCCATGGACCCTTCGGGATGTGGCTGCCTGATGACCGCGGCGAATGGAAGCGCCGTTATCCGTCACAACTCTTTGAAGCGGCTTGGTCGGCCGCGATTCTGATCGTCGGGGTGCTGTTGTATCAGCCGTCCGGCCATCCGGGCTTGTTGTTCCTCGGCTCGGCCGCAGCTTATGGAATCGGCCGGTTGGGTCTGGAGCTGCTGCGCGCAGAGGCCGCGAGCACCGCGCTGCCGACACGCATCAATTTGGCGTTCTCTGGCATGCTGGCGGTCGTCTCCATCGCGGCCTTTGTATTGAAATTGCGCTAACGCCTGAATATCACGTGTGCACGGGCATCGAGAGCAAAGAATTTGCACGACCGGCCCATCTGCGTCTAATGTCGACCCTCGTGCGTCTTCTTGAGCGTGCCGTAGTAGCTAGCACCCGCAGCGGGGTCTGATCCGGACCGACCCCCCGCTGTGGGTCGGATAGCTACTGCCGTCGGTCGCTCCTGCTGACCAGAGAAGACCGGCACAATGTCTGTTTCCCTTTCCTCGCCCTCCGCTTCGGAGTTGGACCCGGCGCATCGGTCGGTTGCCGCCGCATTGCCGCGCGGCCTGCGCGAACGGGTCGACGCGATGTCCTGGGAGAGCTTCGTCGCGACCTACGGGCTCACGACGGGCCCGCTGCGACTAGGCCACTGGGAGTGCACGGATGCCGAGCGGCCGTCGGGGCGGCTCGGACCCCAGGCCCGCAACTTCCGGGCCGTGATCGCGGTCGGCGACCGCATCGCCACCTCGACCGCCTCCGCCAGCGGTCCGATCGCGGCCCTCACCGCGATGCTGCACCAGCGGGGGGTCCCGGTCGAGATCGTGAAATTCCACCAAATGCGATCCGGGGCAGCCACCGCCACTTTCATCTACGGCAGTGACGGCAGGCAGCGCCGAGTGGGGCATGGGCTCCTCGGACGATCCGACGCAGTCGGCGCTGCGCGCGGTGATCGCCTGCGCCAACCGGCTGCTCGCCTGATGCCACCGAGATCGACGGCGGCGCGGAAGCGTCAGAGCGGGCGCAGCACAATCGGCATGCCGTCCATCGGTATCGGCATGCCGCCGTAGTCCCAGTGCGGCTGGTAGCCCGGCCGGGCCAGCTCGAGTCGGTAGCGGCGCAGCAGCCGGTGCACGACGGTCTTGACCTCCAGCTGCCCGAACACCATGCCGATGCACTTGTGCGCGCCGCCGCCGAACGGCGCGAAGGCGTACCGGTGTTTTTTGTGCTCCGAGCGGGGTTCGGCGAAGCGGTCCGGGTCGAACTTGTCCGGTTCCGTCCACAACTCGGGGAGCCGGTGATTCATCCCGGGCCAGATGGTGATGTTGGTCCCGGCCGGGATGTAGTGGCCCAGCAACTCGGTGTCCCGAATGGCCTGCCGCATGTTGAACGGCAGCGGCGTCACCATGCGCAGTGATTCGTTCATGATCAGGTCGAGCGTTTCCAGCTTCTCCAGCGCCTCGATGTCCAGCGGTCCGTCGCCGAGCCGGGCGGACTCTTCGCGGGCCCGCTCCTGCCACTCCGGGTGTGCGGCCATGTTGTAGACCATCGTGGTGGTCGTCGACGTGGACGTGTCGTGGGCGGCCATCATCAAGAAGATCATGTGGTTGACGATGTCCTCGTCGGTGAAGCTGTTGCCGTCGTCGTCCTCGGTGTGGCACAACACGGTGAGCATGTCGGTACCGGTGGCGTTGCGGCGTTCGACGACCCGCTGGGCGAAGTAGTCCTCGAGCAGCTTGCGGGCCCGCAGCCCGCGCCACCACTTGAACGGCGGGACCGGCTTCCGGATGATCGCCCCGCCCGCGCGCGTCGTGATCGTGAACGCCTGATTGACCTTGGTGACCAGGTCGTGGTCGGCGCCGGGCTCATGCCCCATGAAGACCAGTGACGCGACATCCAGGGTGAGTTCCTTCATCGCCGGATGGAACAGGAACCGCGCATCGTCGGTCGGCCAGTTGGCGACGATGTCGGTCGCCACCCGGTCGATGTGCTCGACGTAGCCGGTCAACCGGGTCCGGGTGAAGGCCTCCTGCATAATGCGCCGGTGGTACATGTGCTCCTCGAAGTCGAGCATCATCAGGCCCCGGTTGAAGAACGGCCCGATCACCGGGTGCCAGCCCCGCTGGGAGAAGTCCTTGTTCTTGTTGGAGAACACCGCCTGGGTGGCATCGGGCCCGAGCGCGGCGACCGCCGGCATGATCGGTGAGTCCAGGTAGCTCAACGGACCCCGGGTTCTGTACAGATGCAGCGCATAGTCCGGGCCGGCCCGGAACATCTCGATGATGTGGCCGAGGATCGGCAGGCCGCCGTCGCCCACCACCGGCTTGAGGCCACTGCCTGCGGGCGGTTCGGCCATGACTTTCGTCTTCCAGTTATGAGCGAGGAGGCGTTTTTCGACCGCGCCCATCCCCGGGATGGTGTTCAGCGTCGGGGTATACCGGCGCCGCGCCTGGTCGAGTAGATAGTGCGGGGTGCTGACGGTGGCGACCATAAACGCTCCTTTGCGTGCCCAGGACTGGTGACAACGGTCACTAATCAATATCCTTCGGGAAAAACTTGACGCCTGTCAAGTTTGCTTTTTGGACGGCGTGGTGCAAGGTCAGGGGGGTGAGCAGTCACGCCGCCAATTCGGAGCCGGTCATGCGACGCCGCGGCGACCGACAGCGCCAGGCGATCCTGCAGGCGGTGCGTGAATTGCTCCAGGAAACCCCGTTTGCCGAGCTGTCCGTCAGCGCGATCAGCCTGCGGGCCGGGGTGGCCCGCTCCGGTTTCTACTTCTACTTCGACTCCAAGTACGCGGTGCTGGCACAGCTCCTGGCCGTGGCCGCCGAGGAACTCGAAGAACTCACGCAGGATTTCGCGCCCCGCCAGCCGGGCGAGTCGCCGGAGCAGTTCGCCAAGCGGATGGTCGGCAGCGCCGCCGCCGTCTACGCGCACAACGATCCGGTGATGACCGCCTGCAACGAGGCCCGCCACACCGACGTCGAGATCCGCAATCTCCTCGATCAGCAAGTCGAGGTGGTGCTCCGCCAGATCGTCGCCATCGTCGAGGCCGAGATGAAGGCCGGGACCGCGCATCCGATCAGCGACGACATCCCGACGCTGATCCGCACCCTGACGGGTACCACCGCGCTGATGCTGACCGGCGACCCCGTGCTGGTCGGCCCCGACGGCGATCGCGAGCGCTGCGTGCGCCTGCTCGAGCGGTTGTGGCTGCACGCGCTGTGGGGCGGCAGTCCCTAGGGGCGTAACGAACGTCGGTATCGTCACGGCCATGGCGCAGCAGGCAACCGGGCGGCACTTCACAGGGAAACGGTGCTTGGTCACCGGCGCGGCCAGCGGCATCGGGCGGGCCGCCGCGTTGCGGCTGGCCGCCCACGGTGCCGAGCTCTTCCTGACCGATCGCGACCGGGACGGCCTGGAGCAGACCGTGGCCGACGCCCGCGCGCTGGGCGCCCGGGTATCCGGGGACCGTGCGCTGGACATCGCCGACTACGAAGCCGTGGCGGCCTTCGCCGCCCACATTCATCGCGAGCATCCGAGCATGGACGTCGTCATGAACATCGCCGGGGTGTCGGCCTGGGGCACCGTCGACCGGCTGACCCACGAGCAGTGGAGCAAGATGATCGCGGTCAACCTGATGGGTCCGATCCACGTCATCGAGACGTTCGTCCCGCCGATGGTGGCGGCCGGCCGGGGTGGGCACCTGGTCAACGTGTCGTCGGCGGCCGGGCTGGTCGCCCTGCCCTGGCACGCCGCCTACAGCGCCAGCAAGTTCGGGCTGCGTGGCCTGTCGGAGGTGTTGCGCTTCGACCTGGCCCGGCACCGCATCGGGGTGTCGGTTGTGGTGCCGGGCGCGGTGAACACCCCGCTGGTCAACACGGTCGAGATCGCCGGCGTGGACCGTGACGACCCGAAGGTCGCCCGCTGGGTGAACCGCTTCACCGTTCACGCCGTCTCGCCGGAAAAGGCAGCCGAGAAGATGTTGGCCGGAGTCGCCAAGAACCGATACCTGATCTACACCTCAGCGGACATCCGGGCGCTGTACGCGTTCAAGCGGCTGGCCTGGTGGCCCTACAGCTTCGCCATGCGCCAGGCGAACCTGGTGTTCACCCGGGCGCTTCGGCCCGGCCCGGCGCCGCTAGTCCGGCATGGCCAGCTCGAGGCGCACCCCGAGTAACCGGACCGGGCGGTCCAGCTCGAAGAGGTCCAGTACGCGCAGGGCGGCGGCGACGATGGTGTCGCGATCGGTGGTGGGTGCGTCCAGCTTGCGGATCTTGGTGCGCGTGTAGAACGTTGAGGTGCGCACGGTCACCGCCACCCGGGTAACGATCCGCCCCGACGCCAACACGTCCGCCACCGCTTGGTCGGCCAATTCCGTTACCGCCGTACCCATTTCGTCCCGGTCGGTGAGGTCGCGGGGAAAGGTGACGACGTGGCTACGGGACCGCGGGATCCACGGTTCGGCGCTGACGTGGGTATCACCACCACCCTTGGCGAGCAGCAGCAGCCACAGGCCGGTGCGCGGGCCGAACGTGGAGCTGAGCAGTTCCGCGTCGCCGTAGGCAAGCTCCCGTATGGTCGTGAGCCCCAGCGCCGCAAGCTTTTTGGCCGTCTTCGGCCCCACGCCCCACAGCGCGTCGACCGAGCGGTCGGCCATCAGCGTCATCCAATTCGCATCGGTCAACACGAAGACGCCGGCGGGTTTCGCGAAGCCGGTGGCGACCTTGGCGCGCTGCTTGTTGTCGCTGATGCCGACCGAACAGGACAGACCGGTCCGAAGCGAGATGACGGAGCGGATCTTTTCGGCAAGCCGCACCGGGTCGTCGACGTCCGCGCCGACATACGCCTCGTCCCAGCCCCACACTTGGACCGGATGCCCGAGGTCGCGGAGCAGGCCCATCACCCGTTCGGACGCCGCGTCATAGGCGGCCGGATCCGACGGCAGAAACGTCGCGTCGGGGCAGCGGCGGGCGGCGTTGCGCAACGGCATCCCGGCGTGCACACCGAACTCGCGCGCCTCGTAGGAGGCGCAGGTGACGACCTTGCGCGGTTCGGCCGGATCGCCGTTGCCGCCGACGATGACGGGCAGCCCGGCCAGTTCGGGGTGGCGGCGCAGCTCCACCGATGCCAGGAATTGGTCGAGATCGACATGCAAGATCCAGGCTGGATCCATCACTTGCCGCACAATTTGCGCGCCAGGCTTTCCCAGGCATCGCCCAAAGTCCGCAGAGTGTGACCGCCTTCGTTGAGTTGATGCTCGACGTAGTCGGCGTCCAGCAGGGCCAGCAGCGCTTCGGTCTGGGCATCGAGGTCACCGGTGGTATGTGCGGCCTCCAGCAGCACCCGCACGTGCGTGCGTTGCACCATGGCCGGCGCGTTGTAACGGCTCTGCGGATCGCGGTTGACCGCCGATAGCAGCGCGTGGTGGGCGTGGACGAAGCGGATCCGCTCGCGGCCGAACGCCACCAGCCGATCGGTTGGCGGCGCATCGGGCCCCAGCGGCGGCGGGCCGAACAGAAAAGCTTGCTGGTTGGCCCGTTCGTCCTCGTCGAGCAGCACCATCATCAGGCCGGCCCGGCTACCGAAGCGGCGGAACAGCGTGCCCTTGCCCACCCCGGCGGCCGCGGCGATGTCATCCATGGTCACCGCGTCGGCGCCACGTTCGGCGACCAGGCGGCGGGCCGCGCCCAGCAGGAGTGCGCGGTTGCGCGCCGCGTCGCCGCGCTCATGTTGGGATAGCAGCGGAGCGCACACTGGCAATTCGTCCGGCCGTTCGGCACCGCTCACTCCTGCACTGTAACGCGGCCGGAATAAACCGGACCCGGGTCCGGTTCTGTCATGCGAGGATGTAGGACGACAACCGAAGGGAACGGAACAGTGCCGGAAAACATCAACGTGTTGGCGTTAGTGGGCAGCCTGCGGGCGGCGTCGATCAACCGCAAGATCGCCGAACTGGCGGCCGCTGTTGCTCCCGACGGCGTCACGGTCACGGTGTTCGAGGGATTGGGCGAACTGCCGTTCTACAACGAAGAGATCGACGATGCGATGACCGCCGACGCCCCGCCGCCGGCCACGGTGGCCGCGCTCCGCGCCGCCGCGGCCGATGCGGACGCCGCGCTGGTGGTGACCCCGGAGTACAACGGCAGCATGCCGGCCGTCGTCAAGAACGCGATCGACTGGCTGTCTCGCCCCTTCGGCAATGGCGCGTTGAAGGACAAGCCGCTGGCGGTCATCGGCGGGTCCATGGGCCGGTACGGCGGGGTATGGGCGCACGACGACATCCGCAAGTCTTTTGGAATCGCCGGGGCCCGGGTGATCGAGACGATCAAACTGTCGGTGCCGTTGCAATCCTTGGCGGGCCAGGATCCCGCGGAGCACGGCGAACTGACCCAGAATGTGCGGGACGTCGTGGGCAAGCTCGCCGCCGAGATCAGCTGAATCCGCCGGCAGCCAACCAGCCCCCGCCGCGACCAGCCACTTCTTTGCTGGCCGTGGGCCCGCCCGTCGCTGGCGGCGCCGTTTGTCGGTGCCCGGTGCTATACCAGAGCGCAGAGGCGCCCGCGGCGCGGCGTGTGATCTGCGACACGCCGGGCGGGTGTCGAAGACAGGCGGTACGACCAGGGAATTTCAGAATTGTTATTCAGAACATCTTGTATCCGGAGATCTTGTCAGCCACTAGGTGTAGTGTTTCGAGCACCGGCAGATCCCAGGGTCTCCAAGCCAGCCAGGCCTGGTGAACCTCCCGGAATCGGCTCGAAGGTCCGAAGCCAGGTCATCGGAACCGACGGCCGCGCGACGGGAATCTGGGGGTCTGACGGATCGCTGAACGTAGCAAAGACGCAGGACCCAAGTAGTTGCCAGTCCGTTGGTTTCTCACCTTCCGCAAAGGAGCGGCATTCCATGAGCATCACCGTGTACACCAAGCCGGCATGCGTGCAGTGCAGCGCCACCTACAAGGCATTGGACAAGCAGGGCATTGCCTACGAGAAGGTCGACATCTCACTGGACTCCGAGGCACGCGACTACGTGATGGCGCTGGGTTATCTGCAGGCCCCGGTGGTGGTGGCAGAAAACGACCACTGGTCGGGTTTCCGGCCCGATCGGATCAAGGCGCTCGCCAGTGCCGAGCTGAGCGCGTAGCGCGGGTAGAAGTTAGGTAAGGAGGTTGCGGTGCAGTCGCGCAACCTGGTCTATTTCTCTTCGGTGTCGGAGAACACCCACCGCTTCGTGCAGAAGCTGGGTGTTCCCGCCACGCGGATACCGCTGCACGGGCGTATCGAGGTTGACCAGCCGTACGTGCTGGTCGTGCCCACCTACGGCGGGGGCCGCGCCACGCCCGACCTCAACGCGGGCGGCTATGTCCCCAAACAGGTCATCGCCTTTTTGAACAACGAGCACAACCGGTCGTTGATCCGCGGCGTCATCGCCGCGGGCAACAACAACTTCGGCGCGGAGTTCGCCTATGCCGGCGACGTCGTCTCCCGCAAATGCGGCGTTCCATACCTCTACCGCTTCGAACTGATGGGAACCCCGGACGACGTGGACGCCGTCCGCACGGGCTTAGCAAATTTCTGGGCTGACTTCTGGAAGGAACAGACGTGCCACCAACCGTCACTGCAGAGCCGGTAACCTCGGGCGCGCACGCGCTGCCTGGCGAGATGGACTACCACGCGCTCAATGCGATGCTGAACCTGTATGACGCGGACGGCAACATCCAGTTCGACAAGGACGTCCTCGCGGCGCGTCAGTACTTCCTGCAGCATGTCAACCAGAACACGGTCTTCTTCCACAATCAGGACGAGAAGCTCGACTACCTGATCCGCGAGAACTACTACGAGCGTGAGGTTCTCGACCAATACTCGCGCAATTACGTCAAGGAGCTGCTGGACCGCGCCTACGCCAAGAAGTTCCGGTTCCCCACCTTTCTGGGCGCGTTCAAGTACTACACCTCCTACACGCTGAAGACGTTCGACGGGAAGCGGTACCTGGAGCGCTTCGAGGACCGGGTGGTCATGGTGGCGCTGACCCTGGCCGCCGGCGACACCGGCCTGGCCGAAAAGCTGGTCGACGAGATCATCGACGGACGGTTCCAGCCGGCCACCCCGACGTTCTTGAACTCGGGCAAGAAGCAACGCGGTGAACCGGTGAGCTGCTTTCTGCTGCGCATCGAGGACAACATGGAATCGATCGGGCGATCGATCAACTCCGCGCTGCAGCTGTCCAAGCGGGGTGGGGGAGTCGCGTTGCTGCTGACCAACATTCGCGAGCACGGCGCCCCGATCAAGAACATCGAGAACCAGTCCTCGGGCGTCATCCCGATCATGAAGCTGCTCGAGGATTCGTTCTCCTACGCCAACCAGCTGGGCGCGCGCCAGGGCGCCGGCGCCGTGTACCTGCACGCCCATCACCCGGACATCTACCGCTTCCTGGACACCAAGCGGGAGAACGCCGATGAAAAGATCCGGATCAAGACGCTGAGCCTGGGGGTGGTGATCCCCGACATCACCTTCGAGCTGGCCAAGAAGAACGAGGACATGTACCTGTTCTCGCCGTACGACGTCGAACGCGTCTACGGGGTGCCGTTCGCCGACATCTCGGTGACCGAGAAGTACTACGAGATGGTCGACGACGCCCGCATCCGCAAGACGAAGATCAAGGCGCGGGAGTTCTTCCAGACGCTGGCCGAGTTGCAGTTCGAGTCCGGCTACCCATACATCATGTTCGAAGACACGGTGAACCGGGCCAATCCCATCGAGGGCAAGATCACGCATTCCAACTTGTGCTCGGAGATCCTGCAGGTCTCCACGCCGTCGGAGTTCAACGACGACCTGTCGTATGCCAAGGTGGGCAAGGACATTTCGTGCAACCTCGGTTCGCTGAACATCGCCAAGGCCATGGACTCGCCGGACTTCGCCCAGACGATCGAGGTGGCGATCCGGGCGCTGACCGCGGTGAGTGACCAGACGTCCATCACATCGGTGCCGTCAATCGAGCAGGGCAACAACGAATCCCACGCCATCGGGCTGGGGCAGATGAACCTGCACGGCTACCTGGCCCGCGAGAGCATCTTCTACGGGTCCGAAGAGGGCATCGACTTCACCAACATCTACTTCTACTGCGTGCTCTATCACGCGCTTCGTGCGTCGAACCGCATTGCGATCGAACGGGGCAGGGCATTCGGCGGTTTCGAGAAGTCCAAGTACGCCTCGGGGGAGTTCTTCGACAAGTACACCGAGCAGGTGTGGGAGCCGCAGACCGCGCACGTCCGTCAGATCTTCGCCGACGCCGAGATCCGCATCCCGACCCAGGACGATTGGCGCCGGCTGAAGGAGTCGGTGCAAGCGCACGGCATCTACAACCAGAACCTGCAGGCGGTGCCGCCGACCGGGTCGATCTCCTACATCAACTATTCGACGTCCTCGATCCACCCGATCGTGTCGAAGGTCGAGATCCGCAAGGAAGGCAAGATCGGGCGGGTCTACTACCCGGCGCCCTACATGACCAACGACAACCTGGAGTACTACCAGGACGCCTACGAGATCGGCTACGAGAAGATCATCGACACCTACGCCGCGGCCACCCAGCACGTGGACCAGGGGCTGAGTCTGACGTTGTTCTTCAAGGACACGGCCACCACCCGCGAGGTGAACAAGGCGCAGATCTACGCCTGGCGCAAGGGAATCAAGACGCTGTACTACATCCGGCTCCGGCAGATGGCCCTGGAAGGAACCGAGGTCGAGGGCTGCGTGTCCTGCATGCTGTGAGCACACTCGGCGAGCCGGTCTGCCCAGGTCAGCAGCTACGACGGGGTATGGTGCATGACGTGGTGAGAATGCCTCGACCTTCTAGACCCCACCCGGCTGTGAAGCCCGGGGCCAAGGTCGACGCGCGCAGCGAACGCTGGCGCGAACACCGCAAGAAGGTGCGCGGCGAGATCGTCGACGCGGCGTTTCGCGCCATCGACCGCCTGGGCCCCGAATTGAGCGTGCGGGAAATCGCCGAAGAGGCGGGTACCGCCAAGCCGAAGATCTACCGGCATTTCCACGACAAGTCCGATCTGTTCAAGGCGATCGGGGAACGCCTGCGCGACATGTTGTGGGCGGCGATCTTCTCCTCGATCGACCTGAAAACCGAGTCGGCCCGCGAGGTGATCCGGCGCGCCGTCGAGGAGTACGTCGACCTCGTCGACCAGCACCCCAACGTGCTGCGGGTCTTCATCCAGGGCCGCTCCGCGGCCAGCCCCCAGATCCTGAACGAGGGCCGCGGCATCACGCTGGCCGTGGCCGACATGTTCGACAACGAGCTGCGCGAGATGGAGCTGGACCACGCGGCGGTAGAACTGGCCGGCCACGCGGCCTTCGGGTCGGCCGCCTCGGCCACCGAGTGGTGGTTGGGCCCCGACGCCGACACCCCCCGACGCATGCCGCGCGAGCAGTTCGTCGCCCACCTGACCACCATCATGGTGGGGGTCATCGCCGGCACCGCCGAGGCGCTCGGCATCTCGATGAACCCCGACCAACCCATCCACAGCGTGATGCCCAGCAACCCCGCCGCGAGCTGAGCCACCGCGACGTTGACATCGTCGCGGCCGTCGATAACACTCGTGCCATTCGATACCCTGGGTACTGGGTATTTGCGAGAGCCAACAGGAAGATCCGATCGACCGTGACCAATGCCATGACACACGCCGAGCCGACGACGCTGGCGCGAGAACCCGTGCACACCCGCGCCCTCATCATCGGGACCGGGTTCTCCGGCCTGGGCATGGCCATCAAGCTGCAGCAGCAGGGCGTGGACTTCGTCATCCTGGAAAAGGCCGACGACATCGGTGGCACCTGGCGGGACAACACCTATCCCGGCTGCGCCTGCGACATCCCGTCGCACCTGTACTCGTTCTCGTTCGAGCCCAAGCCGGACTGGCGCAACCCGTTCTCCTACCAGCCCGAGATCTGGGACTACCTCGAGGGCGTCACCGAGAAATACGGGCTGCGCCGCTACATCGAGTTCAAGTCGCACGTCGACCGTGGCCACTGGGACGACGACGAACAGCGCTGGCACGTCTTCACCACCGACGGCCGTGAATTCGTGGGTCAGTTTTTGATCTCGGGTGCCGGCGCGCTGCACATCCCGTCCATCCCCGACATCGACGGCCGTGACGAATTCCGTGGCCCCGCGTTCCATTCCGCGGAGTGGGACCACAGCGTCGACCTCACCGGCAAGCGGGTGGCGGTGATCGGAACCGGTGCCAGCGCGATCCAGATCGTGCCCGAGATCATCGGGCAGGTCGCCGAACTCCAGCTCTACCAACGGACTCCGGCATGGGTGGTGCCGCGCTCCAACCCCGAGCTTCCCGTGGCGCTGCGCCGCGCCATGGCGAACGTTCCCGGACTGCGCGCGCTGGTGCGTCTCGGGATCTATTGGGCGCAAGAGGCGCTGGCAATCGGGATGACGAAGCGGCCGGACATGCTGAAGTTCATCGAGGCCTACGTGAAATACAACATTCGCCGGTCGGTCAAGGATCGCGAGTTGCGTCGCAAGCTGACCCCGCACTACCGCATCGGGTGCAAGCGAATCCTCAATTCGTCGACCTACTACCGCGCGGTCGCCGACCCGAAGGCCGAGCTGATCACCGACCACATTTCGCGGATCACGCCCGACGGGATCGTGACCGCGGACGGCACCGAGCGGGCGGTCGACGTGATCGTCTTCGGCACCGGCTTCCACGTCACCGACTCCTACACCTATGTCCAGATCAAGGGGAAAAACGGTGAGGATCTGGTGGACCGCTGGAACCGGGAGGGCATCGCCGCGCATCGCGGCATCACCGTGGCCGACGTGCCCAACCTGTTCTTCCTGCTGGGACCCAACACCGGCCTGGGGCACAACTCGGTGGTGTTCATGATCGAGTCCCAGATCCACTACGTCGCCGATGCGATCAAGACCTGCGACAAGCTGGGCGCGCAGGCGCTGGCCCCGACGCGCGCCGCGCAGGAAGCGTTCAACGACGAGCTGCAGCGCAAGCTGGGCCCCTCGGTGTGGAACAGCGGCGGCTGCAGCAGTTGGTATCTCGACGAGCACGGGCGCAACACCGTGCTGTGGGGCGGCTACACCTGGCAGTACTGGCGCGATACCCGCTCGGTCAAACGCGGCGAATACCAGTTCTTCGGGATCGGAAAAGCCAAGCGGCGCTAGTGTCGTGAGTCGGCCTCCTATGCGCACCGAGCGTGGTGGTTATGCACCGATTTCAACGAATTTTCGTGCATATCACCCACAGTCGGCGGAAATCTATGACGGCCAGCGCCTGAGCAGCTCGGTGAAGGCCCGCGCGGCCGCGTCCACGCCGTCATCGTCGTCGGTGGCCACGAGATCGAGCAGCAGGCCGCGGGTGACGGCCAGCCCGAGCCTCGCCATCGCGCCGTCGTAAGGAACACCGGCGGCGGCCGACTCGACCTCACGCAGCCAGCCGTCCACGGCGCTCGGAACCATCCGCGTGAACGGCTTTTCGCCCTGGGCCGCGCGCGAATAGCACTCGAAGAACAGGCGCTCCAATTGGCGCAGTTCGGGGCGACGCAGATCGGCCCACATCGCGGCGAAGCCGTCGGCCGGATTCCCCGGCAAGCCGGGGACCAGCGCCATCTGTCGGCGCTCGGCCTCCTCGACGATCGCGATCAGCAGGTCTTCTCGAGAACCGAAGTGGTGCAACAGCATCCGGTGACTGGTGCCGACCGCCGCCGCGACGTCGCGAAGCGAGCGGTCGCCGATGCCGTTCGCGGCGAACTCGTCGAAGAGCGTATGCAGGAGTTCCCGGCGCCGCTTCAGGTCAGGCGTGCGGGCCATCGGCGCGGCTGAGTTCCTCCGAGCGGGCCTTGAGACCCCGGGCCTCCATCTCGAGATAGCGTTTGGTCCGCTTGACCGTCAACTGCCCCACCAGCGCGCCGAGGACACCCCGCTGATCGAGTTCCTGGCGCACCAGGGTGCGCCCGCCGGGCAGGGCGGTGACGTAGTGGCGTGCGGTCACCAGGACGCCGGGGGAGCGGTGCACCCAGGTCCAGGACGAGCCGGGGTCGATCTCGGCGACCTTCCAGACCAGCTTCGCCATGGCGGGTTGCTTGATCGTGAACCGTTTGCCCACGGCGAGGGCCGGTCCGTCCTTCCCGGTGAGGGAGGTTACCGAGGCGGTCCACTCGGGCCAGCGCTCGACGTCGCTGAAGACATCCCACACGACCTGCGGCGGCGCGTCTATCTCGATACTGTCTTCGGTAAACATGTACCAAATGGTACATAAAGGATCGGGTTCTGGGTAGGGCTATCCGACACGGGCGTTCAACTGCTCGAGTGCCGCCTCGGCGCCGTTCCATCCGGGGATGCCGGTCACGCCCGGTCCCGGGTGGGTGCATTGGCCGCAGAGGTACAGCCCGTCGACGGGGGTGGCGAACTTGTCGGCGCCCTCCACGACGCGGCCGGTCCACAGCTGGTTGGGTTGCAACAGGCCGTGCGAGTAGTCGCCGGCGTGGGCGCTGAAGGTGCTGCCGAAGTACCGGTTGGAGAACACCACGCGGTTGGTCACGGAGTCGGCGAATCCCGGCGCGTACGTGTCGAAGATCCGCACGCAGGTGTCGGCGTATTGCTCCTTCCAGCTTCGGTTTTCGTCGGCGTCCAGGCCGGTCGGAAAGTACGGCGTGAAAATGGTCGCGCTGTGCTTGCCTTCGGGCGCCAGTGACGAGTCGACCATGCTCGGGATGTACAGGTAGGTGGGCGGGGCGTCGGGAAGCTGACCCTTGCGGTACTGCTCCCAGGCGTCGCTGATGTATTCCGGTGACGGCGCATAGGCCACCGTCGGGCACCAGTGGCCCTGGTCCTGCATGTACGGCTGCAACCGCTCGATCCACTGGGGTGCCTGGTCGATGGTCAGATGCGCCTGGATGTAGCCCAGGTTGAAGTTGATCTCCTTGATCTTGCGGATGTAGTCGGGCGGAAAGTGCTGGGCGCCGGCCAGGTTCACGAAGGTGGTGTACGGGTCGAGCGAGGAGAGCACGACATCGGCCGAAATCGTTGTGCCGTCGCGCAATTCGACGCCGGTGGCGCGCCCGTCGGTGACCAGGATCTGCTTGACGTGCGTCTTCATCTGCACCTCGGCGCCCAACGATTCCGCGCGCCGGCACAGCGCCGCGCTCAGCGCGCCGATGCCGCCGCGCGGCATGATGTATTCGACGTTGCCGCCGCCGATCAGGTAGTGGTACAGCGTCGACGCGTTGGAACCCGGGGTCCACGGGCCGCCGTCGAACGCATCGATGGACATCGCCGCCAGCGAGCCCTGGATGCAGCGGCCCTGGTCGGGCGCCAGGAAGCGGCGCACCGTGTCCATCGTGCTGCCGTACCACATCTGGGCGAAATCGTGGCGATCCGCCGGCGTGGGCTGGGAGGCGATCACCTCGATGATGTCCAGCGGGGGACCGAAGGCCGAGTCGACGAAATACGGTGCGAACCGGCCGATATGGGCGAACAGGCCGCCGAGGGCCGCCGCGGTGTCGGCCCCGTGGTCGTCGAGCAGGTGGCGCGCCATGCGTTCGAGGTCGTTGTACATCACGAACGGGGTGTCGGCGGCCTCAATGCCGGGGCCGAAGGTGCACGTCGAGGTCCACTGGTCCATCAGCTCGAAGCCCCACTTGGTCAGCTCCAGGCGTTCGGTCATCTCCTGCCGCCAGATCAGCACCGCCCAGGCGCCGACGCTGTGCTTGTATCCGTCGAAGAGCTCGCGGGTGGCGGCCATCCCGCCGAGGAAGTTGGCACGTTCGGCGACAAGCACTTTCGCGCCGCCCTTCGCCAGCACGTTGGCGGCGACCAGGCCGTTGTGGCCCGCTCCGATGATGATCGCGTCGTAGTCGGACATGGGCGACTCCTTGGAGGTGATCCTTCAGCTGAGGGCACAATGTCATATCTGACATATTTGCGTCAATGGTGACATTGGTGTGTGCTGGGACCGTGGAATCTCGTAGCCGGCGCACGCGTCAGGCGCTGCAACAGGCGGCGATGAAGCGCTTCGTCGCCGACGGGGTGCACCAGACCAGCGTCGCCGACATCGCCGCCGACGTCGGGGTGACCGAGCGGACCTTCTACCGGCACTTCCCGTCCAAACACGCGGTGATCTTCGCCGACTACGACATCGGGTTCGAATGGTTCGCCCGGGCGTTGGCGCTGCGCCCGCACGGGGAACCGATCACCGCGTCGGTGCGCAAGGCCGTCGACGCGTTTCCCTTCGATTTCGCGATGGTCCGCGAGGCGGCCACCATCCGGTCCCGCGACCTCGACCAGGCCATCATCACCGCCCACATCCGCCGGATGCGCGATCAGGTTGCCGACGAGATCGCGCGCTTCATCCATCAGCGGTCCAAGCCCACGGCCGACGGGGCCATGATCGCCGACATCGCCGCACACAGCCTGGCCACCGCGGTGTTCGTGGCGCTGGACGCGTGGATGGGCAAGGGCGGGGAAGAGATCGACGAGCTGAGCCGGCTGACCGACATCGCGCTCAGCGCGCTGGAGGACGGCCTCACGCACACCTTGCGGGAAGCCGGATTGGATTGACGCGCGCCGCGGCAGGGCGACACGCGAGCACAACTTGTTGTGTTGCGCCGCCTTGTCGTACCCCAGGGGTAGTGTTTGAGCTCTAGGCAACTGCAGGCAAACCGTCTGGTGAAGTGGGGTTCTGGTGACCGAAAACATGAAGCTGATTGACCGCGTTTCGGCGATCAACTGGAACCGGCTGCAGGACGAGAAGGACGCCGAGGTCTGGGACCGGCTGACCGGAAACTTCTGGCTGCCCGAGAAGGTCCCCGTGTCCAACGATCTCCCGTCGTGGGGGACGCTGACCGCCGGCGAGAAGCAACTGACGATGCGGGTGTTCACCGGCCTGACGCTGCTCGACACCATCCAGGGCACGGTCGGGGCGGTCAGCCTGATCCCGGATGCGCTGACCCCGCACGAGGAAGCCGTTTACACCAACATCGCGTTCATGGAGTCGGTGCACGCGCGCAGCTACAGCAACATCTTCTCCACGCTGTGCTCGACCGCCGAGATCGACGACGCCTTCCGCTGGTCGGAGGAGAACCCCAACCTGCAGCGCAAGGCCGAGATCGTGATGCAGTACTACCGCGGCGACGAGCCGCTGAAGCGCAAGGTGGCCTCCACGCTGCTGGAGAGCTTTCTCTTCTACTCCGGCTTCTACCTGCCGATGTACTGGTCGAGCCGGGCCAAACTGACCAACACCGCCGACATGATCCGGCTGATCATCCGCGACGAGGCTGTGCACGGCTACTACATCGGCTATAAATATCAGCGCGGCCTTGCGCTGGTCGACGAGGCCAAGCGGGCCGAGCTGAAGGATTACACCTACGAACTGCTCTTCGAGCTCTACGACAACGAGGTGGAATACACCCAGGACCTCTACGACCAGGTCGGGCTGACCGAGGACGTCAAGAAGTTCTTGCGCTACAACGCCAACAAGGCGCTGATGAACCTCGGCTACGAGGCGCTGTTCCCGCGCGACGAGACCGATGTGAACCCGGCGATCCTGTCGGCGTTGTCGCCCAACGCCGACGAGAACCACGACTTCTTCTCCGGCTCGGGCTCGTCGTACGTGATCGGCAAGGCCGTCGTCACCGAGGACGAAGACTGGGACTTCTAAACCCGCGAGTCGGCGGTCTCTTCCGCGTTCCGTCTCCCGCGCTCGACGGCCCAGGCCACGAGGCCCACCATTAACCCCAAGACCCCGTAGCCCAGCAGCATGGGCCACCAGGGTCGGTTGGGTTGTTGGGTGGGCTCCGGGTGGGCAGCCAGCGCCACCAAGAAGCTGCCGTTGTCGGTCGGCCCGACGCCGGGCATCGGCTGAGTCTTGGTCACCCTGATCTGGGCACTGGTGCGGGGATCGTTGACCTGACCCCAGGCCAAGGTCGAGTCGTCGAGCAGCAAGGTGTCCCGGCTGCCCACGGGTTGGCTCTCGTCGTGGGCCACCACCTGCACCTGGCCGACTTGCACGACCTGGTCATCGGCGGGGACAGCGGCCAATACGTTCCGGTACACCTCCGGGGGCGTGCTCGCGGTGTAATCCGGCGGCGGGCCGTCGGCACCGGGCGGCGGTATCGAGGCCCCGCCGTAGAAGCTGCCCGACGCCACATGGCTGTAGCCGACGGCGGTGAACGGGAACAGGCCAGCGGTGGCGGCATCTAGCACGATCCGGCCACCGGCCGGCACGAACGCCTGCCGATAGGCGCCGTCATAGAAGTAGCGGAAGGTCATCGCCTCATCAAGCGGGTTGTACAGGGTCGGGCGGTGGTACTCGTCGTAGTCGATGTAGTCCCAATGTCGCGGGCGCACCAGTGTCTGGTTGTCGGCTTTTACCAGGTCAATGTTGGCGCTGTGGGCGTTGACCACGTTCTGTACCTGCTGATTGAAGTCGTACACCTGCATCGGTGGCTCCGGCGGGCTGGCGGGGTTGATCCGGGTCGCCGGGGCGGCCTTGGCGGCCGCGACCGCCGGCGATGGCGCATCCAGCCCCTTCGGCGGTGCCACCGACGGGGCGTTTGTCGGCGCCCCGGCGGCCGGCGGATTGATCTTCACCGGAACCGTGGCCGGGGGACTCGGCGGAACGACCTGTGGGGTCTGCACCGTGCTTGGCGGCGCATAAGTCGGCAGATCGGGCAGCGGCGGAGCCTCCGGCGCCCGGCTGGGGGGCGCCTGCGCCGGCCGTGGCGGCGGGGCCTCGTAGCACGGGCGCGTCGACGAACTGTGGTATTGCCCCACCAGATACAGGCAGAACTGGCAGCTTTTGGGGTTGGACCCCGCGCCGGCGCAGGGAGCGGCCTGGGCCACCCCGGGTGCGGTGACGACCAGCGATTGCGGCGCGAAAGCGATGGCGACTGCCGCCACCATCCCGAGAACTTTCATCGCGTGACCTCTCGGGAACCGCACCGGCTGGGGGAGTTGCGGCCAGCGGAAGTGGCCCGCACGGGTAGCGGCGGCTGCGCCGTCACCCGAAACAGTGTCGCACTTGGGAATGAGGGGATCATATGGATTTCTGCACGTCGCCTTGGATTCTATCTCGTCGTCCGACGCGGAGGATGCCGCCAATGGTCCCCCAGGGGGACTTCCACTTCTAAGCGGTAATGAACGGCGTGTGAATTGTCGGCACGGCGCCACCCCGCGCTGGCGCCCGCGACGCCCCTGCCGTGACACTGATGGGGTGACGAACACCCCCTCCTCGCACGCCGACCACCACCATAATTTCTGCCGTTCAGTGTTGCGCTGGTTACGAGCCGGCTACCCCGAGGGCGTCCCCGGACCCGACCGAGTGCCGCTGCTGGCCCTGTTGCGCAGCACCCCGCTGACCGAAGAGCAGATTCGGGACGTGGTGCGCGACATCACCGCGGTGGAAGGATCCCCGGCCACCGTTGACCACGCCATCGACCGCGACGAAATCGCCGAGTTCATCGCCGACATGACGCACTACGACGCCGGACCGGAGAACGTCATCCGGGTGGCCAGCACGTTGGCCTCCGCCGGATGGCCGCTGGCCGGCATCGACGTCAGCGAAGTAATCCCCGGTGATGACGACGCGGAGGCGGCCGAACAAATCGCGGCGCGCGGTGCTACGCCGCAAGCTCCCTCAGGGGTTGCCTCATAGCTTGGAGATGTCGATGACGAAGCGGTAGCGCACGTCGCTGGCCAGCACGCGCTCATAGGCTTCGCTGATGTAATCGGGCTCGATCAGCTCGATCTCCGGCGTCACGTCACGTTCGGCGCAGAAATTCAGCATCTCCTGGGTCTCGGCGATCCCGCCGATGTTCGACCCGGACAGGCTGCGCCGCGCCAACGCCAGCGGGAACGCCCCCACCTCCATGGGATGTTCGGGGATGCCCAGTTCGACGAGGGTGCCGTCTACGTCAAGCAGGTTCAGGTAGTCGTTGAGTTTCAGGTTCGCCGAGACGGTGTTCAGGATCAGGTCGAAACTACCGCGCAAATTACGGAAGGTGGCGCGGTCGGAGGTTGCGTAATAGTGGCTGGCCCCCAGCCGCAGGCCGTCCTCCATCTTTTTCAGCGACTGCGACAGCACCGACACCTGCGCGCCCAGCGCCGCCCCCAGCTTGACGCCCATGTGGCCCAGGCCGCCCAGGCCGATGATCGCCAGCCGGGTGTCCTGCTTGGCGTTCCAGTGCCGTAGCGGCGAATAGAGCGTGATCCCCGCGCACAGCAGTGGTGCCGCCTTGTCCAGCGGCAGCGAGTCGGGGATGCGCATGACGAAGTTCTCGTCGACGACGATCGCCTGGCTGTAGCCGCCCTGGGTCGACTCGCCGTCCTTGTCGATCGAGTTGTAGGTGAAGGTCGCCCCCGGCTTGCAGTACTGCTCCAGCCCGGCCCGGCAGCTGCTGCACTGGCCGCAGGAGTTCACCATGCACCCCACGCCCACGTGGTCGCCGACCTTGTGCTTGGTGACCTCGGAACCCACCGCGGTCACCACACCGGCGATCTCATGACCCGGGACTATCGGGTAATTCGGTTGCCCCCATTCGGCTTTCACGGTGTGGATGTCGGAGTGGCAGATCCCGGCGAACTTGATCTCGATTGCCACGTCGTGCGGACCCGGGTCCCGGCGGGTGATGGTGGTCTTGGTCAGTGGTTCGGTTGCCGACGTGGCGGCATACGCCGAAACGGTGCTCATAGATATCCCTCTTCGAATAGTCGTGCCCAGGAAAGTTTAGCTAAGGTAATGTTCTCGGGCCAACCGCGGGTGCCCGGCCGCGCTAGTTGATCGGGGCGTTGACCCAACGCAGGTCGGCCACGATCCCGCGGGCCGCCACCAATCCCTCGCCGGTCTGCCAGATTTCGTCGTCGACCACGAAGACCCGGTTGTCGTGGGTCGCGGACAGCTTGTGCCAGGAGTCGCTGTCCAAGATGGTGGCGGCGCGCTCGGCGGCCGCCGGTGACGCGCAGGACACGTAGACGATGTCGGCGTCGGCGGCGGAGAAGTCCGGCGTTTTGGCGAGGTCGGCGTCCGACGCACCGATCTCGACGTAGGCCTTGTCGGTGAACCGTTGTGATGGCGGCCGGTCCACGCCGACCGCGGACAGCACGCTGGCCGGGAAGTTGTTCGACCCGTACACGCGAACGGTGGTGGTGGTCAATTGCACGATCGACGCCTGGTAGTGGGTCGCGTCATGCTTGGCGCCGACCCGGTCAGCCCGTTTGGTAAAGCCGCTGAGCAGCGCGTCCGCCGCGGCGCCGCGGGCGGTGGCGGCGCCGACGCCACGCAGATTGTCCTCCCAGGCCGCCCCGGGCGCCGCCGTGAAGACCGTCGGGGCGATCGCGGCGAGCCGCGGATACAACGTGGGCGTCAACCCCTGCGAGCCCAGGATGAGATCGGGGTGGGCCGCGGCGATGGCGCTCACGTCGGGGTTGGTGCGGGTGCCGACGCCGGGCAGGCCGTGCACCGCGCCGCCCAAATAGCTGGGCTGGCTCGACGAGCCGTCCGGCAAGGCCGCCGCGACCACCCGCGACTGCAGGCCGAGCGCGCACAGGGCGTCGAGCTGATCACCGGAGAGCACGACGATGCGCTGCGCCTCCGCGGGCACCCGCACCACGTCCGGGTCGACGCCCGCGGCGTTGTGGGCCTGTCGGGTCGACGGCCCCGGATCGGCGGCGGCGGCATCTCTGGCGCAGGCCTCGTCGGGCCGTCGATCGTTGCCCAGCACTCCGGCCCCCGCGACTTGGGTGGTCGGGGTGACCAGGGATCGGGTCGACGCGGTGCCGGATTTTCCCGATCCACAGCCGCCGCACGCCGCGGCGACCGCTGCCGCCACGGCGGCGGCCACGAGCAGCCGGGTGGGTCGGATCACGCCGAGTTGCACGCGTCCGACGCTAACATCCGGCCAGCTGGGGAGCCTGCTTCCGGCGCGGCGGGGACCGACGCGGCGCGCGGCTGAGGCATTTACGACAGTTTGTAGGACCACCCCTGCCGCCGTCATGAATGGCGGCTAAGATTCCAGTCATCACTGTTTCTGCGCCCCTGTCCGATCCGTATGTTTGGAGAAGCTGTTGACAGCCGAAGCGCCCCCGTTGGGAGAACTCGAGGCCGTTCGTCCGTACCCGGCCCGGACCGGTCCCAAAGGGAACCTGGTCTACAAACTGATCACCACGACCGATCACAAGATGATCGGCATCATGTACTGCGTCACCTGCTTCGCCTTCTTCTTCATCGGCGGGCTGATGGCGCTGCTGATGCGCAGCGAGCTCGCCGCCCCCGGGCTGCAGTTCCTGTCGAATGAGCAGTACAACCAGCTGTTCACCATGCACGGCACGATCATGCTGCTGTTGTACGCCACTCCGATCGTCTTCGGGTTCGCCAACCTGGTGCTGCCGCTGCAGATCGGCGCGCCGGACGTGGCGTTTCCGCGGCTGAACGCCTTCTCGTTCTGGCTGTTCTTCTTCGGCGGGCTGATCGCGGCGGGCGGCTTCCTCGTTCCGGGCGGGGCCGCCGACTTCGGCTGGACCGCCTACACCCCGCTGTCCGACGCCGTGCACTCGCCGGGCTCCGGGGGCGACCTGTGGATCACGGGGCTGATCGTCGCGGGTCTGGGCACCATCCTGGGCGGGGTCAACATGATCACCACCGTGGTGTGCATGCGCGCACCCGGGATGACGATGTTCCGGATGCCGATCTTCACCTGGAACATCCTGGTCACCTCGATCTTGGTGCTGATCGCGTTCCCGATCCTGACCGCGGCGCTCTTCGGGCTGGCCGCCGACCGCCACCTCGGCGCCCACGTCTTCGACCCGTCCAACGGCGGAGCCCTGCTGTGGCAGCATCTATTCTGGTTCTTCGGGCACCCCGAGGTGTACATCGTGGCGCTGCCGTTCTTCGGCATCGTCACCGAGATTTTCCCGGTGTTCGCCCGCAAGCCGGTCTTCGGCTACACCACGCTGGTCTACGCCACGCTGTCGATCGCCGCGCTGTCGGTCGCGGTGTGGGCGCACCACATGTTCGCCACCGGCGCCGTCCTGCTGCCGTTCTTCTCGTTCATGACGTATTTGATCGCGGTGCCGACCGGGATCAAGTTCTTCAACTGGATCGGCACCATGTGGAAGGGCCAGTTGACCTTCGAGACACCGATGCTGTTTGCGGTCGGCTTTCTGGTCACCTTCCTGCTGGGCGGTCTGACCGGGGTGATCCTGGCCAGCCCGCCGCTGGACTTCCACGTCACCGACAGCTACTTCGTGGTCGCGCACTTCCACTACGTGCTGTTCGGCACCATCGTGTTCTCCACGTTCGCCGGCACCTATTTCTGGTTCCCGAAGATGACCGGTCGCCTGCTCGACGAGCGGCTGGGCAAGCTGCACTTCTGGCTGACCTTCATCGGGTTCAACACAACCTTCCTGGTGCAGCACTGGCTCGGCGATGAGGGCATGCCGCGCCGCTACGCCGACTACCTGCCCACCGACGGCTTCCAGGGCCTGAACATCGTCTCCACCATCGGCGCCTTCATCCTGGGCGCGTCGATGTTCCCGTTCGTCTGGAACGTCTTCAAGAGCTGGCGCTACGGCGAGGTCGTGACCGTCGACGACCCGTGGGGCTACGGCAACTCGCTGGAGTGGGCGACCAGCTGCCCGCCGCCGCGGCACAACTTCACCGAGCTGCCCCGGATCCGTTCGGAGCGCCCGGCGTTCGAGTTGCACTACCCGCACATGATCGAACGGCTCCGCCGCGAGGCGCATGTAGGTCGAGCACACGGCCCCGACAGCGGCGATGTCACCCGGGCCGACGACGTGAGCGTGCGCGGCTAATGGACTGTCGCGACGGCAATTTCGGGTGAGTGCACCACCCAATGTGTCGGTGCTGGTCACCGTCACCGGCGTGGATCAACCCGGTGTGACGTCGGCGCTGTTCGAGGCGTTGTCCCGGCACGGCGTGGAGCTGCTCAACGTCGAACAGGTGGTGATCCGGCACCGCCTCACCCTGGGTGTGCTGGTGTGCTGCCCGCCGGACGTCGCCGACGGTGATCAGTTGCGCAAGGACGTCGAATCGGCCATCCACGGGGTGGGCCTCGACGTCAGCATCGAGCGCAGTGACGACGTTCCGATCATTCCGGACCCCTCCACCCACACCATTTTCGTGCTGGGCCGGCCGATCACCGCCGGTGCGTTCGGCGCGGTGGCCCGGGAGGTGGCGGCGCTGGGCGTCAACATCGACCTCATCCGCGGCGTCTCGGACTATCCGGTCACCGGGCTGGAATTGCGGGTGTCGGTGCCGCCCGGGGCCGATGGGCCGCTGCGGACCGCGCTGAACCGGGTGTCCAGCGAAGAGCGGGTCGACGTGGCCGTCGAGGGCTACAGCCTCGAGCGGCGGGCCAAGCGGCTGATCGTGTTCGACGTGGACTCGACGCTGGTTCAGGGCGAGGTCATCGAGATGCTGGCCGCCCGTGCGGGCGCCGAGGGAAAGGTCGCCGCCATCACCGAGGCGGCGATGCGCGGTGAGCTCGATTTCGCGGAGTCCCTGCTGCAGCGGGTGGCGACGCTGGCGGGCCTGCCGGCCACGGTGCTCGACGAGGTCGCCGATCAGCTGGAGCTGATGCCCGGCGCCCGCACCACGTTGCGGACGTTGCGGCGCTTGGGTTTTCACTGCGGCGTGGTCTCCGGGGGTTTCCGCCAGATCATCGAACCGTTGGCCGAGGAGCTGAAGCTGGATTACGTCGCCGCCAACGAGCTGGAGATCGTCGACGGCACGCTCACCGGCCGGGTGCTCGGCCCCATCGTCGACCGGGCCGGAAAGGCCAAGGCGCTGCGGGACTTTGCGCGGCAGGCCGGTGTCCCGCTGGAGCAGACCGTCGCCGTCGGCGACGGCGCCAACGACATCGACATGCTGGCCGCGGCCGGGCTGGGTGTGGCGTTCAACGCGAAGCCGGCGCTGCGTGCGGTCGCCGACGCGTCGTTGAGCCATCCGTATCTGGACACGGTGTTGTTTCTCCTCGGTGTGACGCGCGGCGAGATCGAGGCGGCCGACGCGATCACCGGGGACGTGCGCCGCGTCGAAATACCGTCCGACTCGTAGCGATCGCAAGCGCGGCGAAGCCGGGCGTAGCGGATCGCTACGCATCGGAGTGACCGGCGACCCGGCGGGTATTCGGGCCCCGCGGTACGGCACGATGGTCGGGTGCCCGAAAACGGAAGGGAGTCAGCCGACCCCGATCTGCTGATCGATCTGCGCGACGTGTCGCTGCGCCGCGGCGGCAATGTTCTGGTGGGGCCGCTGGATTGGGCGGTCGAACTCGACGAGCGCTGGGTGATCGTCGGCCCCAACGGAGCCGGCAAGACGTCGCTGCTGCGCATCGCCGCGGCGGCCGAGCACCCATCCTCGGGAGTCGCCTTTGTGCTCGGTGAGCGGCTGGGGCGGGTCGACGTCTCGGAATTGCGGGCGCGGATCGGGCTGAGTTCCTCCGCGCTGGCGCAGCGGGTGCCCAGCGACGAGGTGGTGCGCGATTTGGTCGTGTCGGCCGGCTACGCGGTGCTCGGGCGCTGGCGGGAGCGCTACGACGACGTCGACTATCGCCGGGCGATCGACATGCTGGAAAGCCTTGGCGCCGAGCACCTGGCGCACCGTACCTACGGGACGCTGTCGGAAGGTGAGCGCAAGCGGGTGCTGATCGCTCGTGCGTTGATGACCGATCCCGAACTGCTGCTGCTGGACGAACCCGCCGCCGGCCTGGACCTGGGCGGCCGCGAGGAGCTGGTGGCGCGGCTGGCCGACCTGGCGGCCGACCCCGACGCTCCCGCGCTGGTGCTGGTCACCCACCACGTGGAGGAGATCCCGCCCGGCTTCAGCCACTGCATGCTGCTGTCGGAGGGCCAGGTGGTCGCCGCCGGGCTCCTGCCCGACGTGCTGACCTCCGAGAACCTGTCCATCGCGTTCGGCCAAGCGATCGCCCTCGAAGTTGTCGACGGGCGTTATTTCGCGCGGCGCGTGCGCACCAAAGCGGCCCATCGGAGGGGCGTATGACCACATCGCAGGACGAGGCTCCGCTGGTACCCCGGCCTGCCGCCACCGTGATGCTGGTCCGCGACGCCCCGGCCGGTTCGCAGGCCGGCCTCTCGGTGTTCTTGATGCGCCGGCACGCGAACATGCAATTCGCCGCCGGGACGATGGTGTTTCCCGGCGGCGGCGTCGACGACCGCGACCGCAACGCCGACTTGGGGCGGTTGGGGGCCTGGGCCGGCCCGCCGCCGCAGTGGTGGGCGCGGCGGTTCGGCATCGACGCCGAGCTGGCCGAGGCGCTCGTCTGCGCCGCCGCCCGCGAGACGTTCGAGGAATCGGGCGTGCTGTTCGCCGGGCCGGCCGGCCGGGGCCGTACGGCACCGGACAGTATCGTCGGCGACGCCTCGGTGTACGGCGACGCGCGTCGCGCGCTGGCCGAAGGGACACTGTCGTTCGCGGACTTCCTGCGCCGGGAAAACCTCGAGCTGCGCTCGGACCTGCTGCGGCCCTGGGCCAACTGGGTCACCCCGGAGGCCGAGCGGACCCGCCGCTACGACACCTACTTCTTCGTGGCAGCCCTGCCCGAGGGACAGCGCGCCGACGGTGAGAACACCGAATCCGACCGCGCCGGCTGGACGACACCGCGGGCCGCCATCGACGACTTCGCGGCCGGCCGCAGTTTCCTGCTGCCGCCGACATGGACGCAGCTGGACTCGCTGGCCGGACACACCGTAGCCGAAGTGCTGGCCGTCGAACGTCAGATCGTGCCGGTGCAGCCGCACCTGGAGATCCAGGGCGACAACTGGGTGTTCGAGTTCTTCGACTCCGACCGCTACCACCGGGCGCGGGAATCGGGCGGAATGGGATGGCGGCATTGAGTGAGTTCGTCAGCGTCGTGGTCAGCGACGGCTCGCAGGATGCCGGGCTGGCCATGCTGCTGTTGTCGCGGCCGCCGACCAACGCGCTGACCCGCCAGGTCTACCGCGAGATCGTGGCCGCGGCCGCCGAGCTGGGGCGGCGCGACGACGTGGCCGCGGTGATCCTGTTCGGTGGCCACGAGATCTTTTCCGCCGGCGACGACATGCCCGAGCTGCGGACGCTGACGGCCCCGGAAGCCGAGACCGCCGCCCGGGCGCGTCAAGAAGCCATCGACGCGGTGGCGCAGATCCCCAAACCGACCGTGGCCGCGATCACCGGGTACGCGTTGGGCGCCGGGCTCACGCTGGCCCTGGCCGCCGACTGGCGGGTCAGCGGTGACAACGTGAAGTTCGGGGCGACCGAGATTCTGGCCGGCCTGATTCCCGGCGGCGACGGCATGGCCCGCCTGACCCGGGCGGCGGGGGCGAGCAAGGCCAAGGAGCTGGTGTTCAGCGGGCGGTTCTTCGACGCCGAGGAGGCGCTGACGCTGGGCCTGATCGACGAGATGGTGGCCCCGGACGACGTCTACGACGCCGCCGCGGCGTGGGCGCGCCGCTTCCTGGACGGCCCGCGGGACGCGCTGGCCGCCGCCAAGGCCGGTATCAACGCCGCCGTCTTCCCCGCTGGTCACGGCGGTGCCGAGAAGTCCGGGTCCGGCGGCGGTTAGGCTGCCCTGCATGACGACGAGTTCGACCGACGCCGTTCCCAACCCGCACGCCACCGCCGAGCAGGTCGAAGCGGCGCGGCATGACAGCAAGCTCGCCCAGGTGCTCTACCACGACTGGGAAGCCGAGTCCTACGACGACAAGTGGTCGATCTCCTACGACCAGCGCTGCGTGGACTACGCCCGCGACTGCTTCGACGCGATCGTGCCCGACCAGGTGCTGCGCGAGCTGCCCTACGACCGCGCCCTGGAATTGGGCTGCGGGACAGGGTTTTTCCTGCTCAATCTGATCCAGTCCGGTGTCGCCCGGCGGGGGTCGGTCACCGACCTGTCACCCGGCATGGTGAAGGTCGCCACCCGCAACGGTCAGTCACTGGGGCTGGACATCGACGGCCGGGTGGCCGATGCCGAGGGGATCCCCTACGAGGACAACAGCTTCGACCTGGTGGTCGGGCACGCCGTGCTGCACCACATTCCCGACGTCGAGCTGGCGCTGCGGGAGGTGATCCGGGTGCTGCGCCCGGGCGGCCGGTTCGTCTTCGCCGGGGAGCCGACCACCACCGGCGACGTCTACGCCCGCACGTTGTCCACGCTGACCTGGCGAATCGCCACCAACGCCACCAAGTTGCCCGGCCTGGGAGGCTGGCGGCGACCGCAGGCCGAGCTCGACGAATCCTCGCGCGCCGCCGCGCTGGAGGCCCTCGTCGACCTGCACACCTTCACCCCGGGCGACCTGGAGCGGATGGCCACCAACGCCCGCGCGGTCGAGGTCGAGACCGCCACCGTGGAATTCACCGCCGCCATGCTGGGCTGGCCGCTGCGGACGTTCGAATGCGCGGTGCCGCCCGGGCGGCTGGGGTGGGCCTGGGCGAAACTCGCCTTCACCAGCTGGAAGGCACTGAGCTGGGTGGACGCCAACCTGTGGCGGCATGTGGCGCCGAAGGGCTGGTTCTACAACGTGATGGTCACCGGGGTCAAACCCTCCTGAGCCAGCTGGCCTTCGGTACCGACGACGTCGCCTACCTGCGGTCGGATCCGGGCGCCGCGGCGCTGGCGATAGTCGCGGACCTCGAGCTGACCGACCGCACCCGGGTGGCGGATATCGCCGCCGCGCGGGCCCGATTCGGTGACCGGGCGGCGGTGCTGGTGGAGACGACGCTGCTGCGCCGGCGCGCGGCCGACAAACTCGGCGGGCTGGCGGACGTGTCGAACTGGCTGTTCACCGACGAGGCGTTGCAGCAGGCCACCGCGGCGCCGGTCGCCGTGCACCGAGCCAAGCGGCTGGCCAAAGCGGGGGGTGTCGTGCACGATGCGACCTGCTCCATCGGCACCGAGCTGGCCGCGCTGCGCGGCGCCGGGGTCCGGGCGGTGGGCAGCGACATCGACCCGGTGCGGCTGGCGATGGCGCGCCACAACGTGGCGGAGTCGGCCGTGCTGTGCCGCGCCGACGCGCTGCATCCGGTGACCCGCGACGCGGTGGTCGTCGTCGATCCGGCGCGCCGCCTCGGCGGGCGGCGGCGGTTCGGTCTCGATGCCTACCGGCCCGGTCTAGGCGAGCTGGCCGACGCCTATCGCGGCCGCCATCTCGTCGTAAAGTGCGCTCCGGGAATACCTTTCGACCAAGTGGTGCGCCTCGGCTTCGACGGTGAGATCGAGGTGACCTCGTATCGCGGCTCGGTCCGCGAAGCGTGCCTGTGGTCGGCAGGATTGGCGCAGCCCGGTGTCCGCCGGCGGGCGAGTGTCCTCGATCGCGGCGAACAGATCACCGACGCCGAACCCGACGACTGTCCGGTGCGGCCGGTGGGGCGATGGCTGGTCGACCCCGACGGCGCGGTGGTCCGGGCCGGGCTGGTGCGCCATTACGGCGCCCGGCACGGGCTGTGGCAACTCGACCCCGACATCGCCTACCTGTCGGGGGAGCGGCTGCCGCCGGGGGTCCGGGGCTTCGAGGTGCTCGAGCAGCTGGTGTTCGACGAGCGACGGCTCCGTCAGGCGCTGTCGGCGCTGGACTGCGGGGCGCTGGAAGTCTTGGTTCGCGGTGTGCAGCTCGACCCCGATGCGCTGCGCAGACGGATGCGGTTGCGCGGCGGCCGATCCCTGTCGGCGGTCGTCACCCGCATCGGCTCCGGGCCCGCCGGGCACGCCAGGGTGTTCGTTTGCCGACCGTCCCGATAGCGCCGGGTACGCTGGCTGCGGTCCCCCTTCCAGGCCTCCAGCCCCAGCGAGTCTGCGAGGACGATTCGACGATGCGTTATCTGCTTGCGGCCGCGTTGCTGGCAACGGCGGTCCTGTTGGGCTGCCCGGCGGCGGCCGAGCCACCGTCTTGCGCCAGTTTGGGCGGGACCATCGGGGCCGGGCAGCTGTGTCACGTGCACGCGACCGGCCCCACGTACATGCTCAACATGACGTTTCCGGCCGATTATCCCGACCAACAGGCGCTGACCGACTACATCACGCAAAACCGTGACGGGTTCGTCAACGTCGCGCAGAGTTCCGGCGGGCGCGACCAGCCCTACCAGATGGAAGCCACCACCGAACAACACACCTCCGGTCAACCGCCCCACAACACCCGCAGCGTGGTGTTGAAGTTCTTCCAGGAACTCGGGGGATCGCATCCGTCCACTTGGTACAAGTCTTTCAACTACAACCTCGGGGCCAAGCAGCCCATCACCTTCGACACTCTGTTTGCGCCCGGCACTGCGCCGCTGGACAGCATCTTCCCGATCGTCCAGCGCGATCTGGAACGGCAAAGCCCGTTCGGCGCAGCGATTCTGCCGTCGATCGGGCTTGACCCGTCGCACTATCAGAACTTCGCCATCACCGACGACCAGCTGATCTTCTACTTCGCCCCGGGCGAGATGCTGCCGGCTTTTGCCGGCCCACTGCAGGCACCGGTGCCGCGTAACGCCATTCCGCCGCTGGCCCTCTAGGAGCCGGTTCAGGCCGGCGCGAAGCCGTAGACCTGACCGTCGCTGGTGGTGGCCACCACCCGGCGATCGCTGCCCACCGACACCCCGATCGGATATCCGGTGGCCGCCGGCAGCGGATAGCTGTTGAGCGTTTTGCCGTTGCCCGGATCGAAGACCAGCACCGACATGCCCGGTGCGCCGTTGGCGGGCGGCCCACCGATGACCGTGTAACCGACACCGGTGCCGGCCAGGCTCGACGACGACAGCGGCACGACGTCATCGCGGCGCCACACCTGATCGGCGCGCTCCCCGGCATCCTTGAACGCCACCAACCTCGTGTCGGGGCCCCCACCCGACACGATGAGTCCCTGCGGGGTGATCGCGGGCGGCGTCTGTGCCAGAAAACCCAGTGGCGCCGACCACTTCACCTTCCCGTCGGCGGCGTGCAACGCCCACAGTCGTTGGTCGCGGCCATTGACATAGACGGTCGACCCGTCGGCCGACAGCACCGGGCTGGCGATGACACCGGCGCCCACGGCGTCGCTGGTCCACTCCCGGGTGAGCTGCCCCGCGCGGTATTTCAGCCCCACCAGCCCCGCGGCCGCGGCGCCCGGCTGCCACACCCCCAACACCACCATCCCGGTGGTGGGGGAGTAGGCGGGGGCGGCCGCGATCGGGCAGCCGGCGCGGGCCCGCGTGCAATCGGCCAGGCCGCGCGTGGCGTCGGTGGGGTCGACGCCCCCGACCAGATCCAGCGGGCTGCCGACCACCCTGCCGCGGTGGGCGTCGAAAACCACCACCTGGCCCAGGTGCGTGGCGACCAGCAGCCGCCCGCCCTCGACAAATCGTGGCGTGGTCGGCATCCCGATCACCGGCTGTCGCCATCGCGTCCACTGGGTCACCGGGAACGAGAGGAAAGCCCCCGGCTGGCCGACGTAAAGGTTGTCGAAGCCGTCGAGCAACGGGCCGCCGAAGCCGCCGCCCTGGACCAACCGGACACACCAGCGCTGGCGGCCGTTGTCGTTGGCCTCCCATTCCATCAGCGAACATCCGGCCGGCGTCTGCGCGTTCAGGGCCAGGTAACCGCGCGCGCTGAGCGCCGGCCCGGCCGCCAAACTCCCCTTGACCGACCGCGTCCACTGCAGCGACAGCTTGGCGGCGCCGCGGGTGGTGGTGTAGCCGCTGTTGGCCGCGTCGCCGTAGGGCGCGGGCCAGCCCTGCGCGGGCGACGCGTCCACCCATGAGTCGGTGTTGCCACACCCGCCGAGCCCCACCGTGAGCGCGACCGACAACGCCGCAACTGACCAACGCCGAAGCCCACGCGGGAGATGTCGGGTAAGCACCTCGGGTTCCCAGATCCTTCCGCAGCAGCGTTCGGCATGAGCAGCGAGTGAGTACAGGTGAGGGTAACCCGTCGCGGCTGGGGTAGACCTGATCGCCCGGCCCCAGAGACCGCCGTTTCGGCGGGCATCGTTGTCGAGCTAGGCTCTCCGGCCATGACGACGATGTGGGGCGCGCCGCTCCATCGCCGCTGGCGCGGATCGATGCTGCGCGACCCACGCCAGGCCAGGTTCCTGACACTGGCCTCGCTGAAGTGGGTGCTGGCCAACCGCGCATACACCCCGTGGTACCTGGTGCGGTACTGGCGGCTGCTGAAGTTCAAGCTGGCCAACCCCCACATCATCACCCGCGGCATGGTGTTCCTCGGCAAGGACGTGGAGATCCACGCGACTCCCGAACTCGCGCAACTGGAGATCGGCCGGTGGGTGCACATCGGCGACAAGAACACCATCCGTGCGCACGAGGGCTCGCTGCGGTTCGGCGACAAGGTGGTGCTGGGCCGAGACAACGTCATCAACGCCTATCTGGACATCGAGCTCGGCGATTCGGTGCTGATGGCCGACTGGTGCTACGTCTGCGATTTCGACCACCGCATGGACGACATCAACATCCCGATCAAGGACCAGGGCATCGTCAAGGCCCCGGTCCGGATCGGGCCGGACACCTGGGTGGGCGTGAAGGCGACGGTGCTGCGCGGCACCTCCATCGGACGCGGCTGCGTGCTGGGTTCGCACGCGGTGGTCCGCGGCGTCATCCCGGACTTCTCGATTGCGGTCGGGGCGCCGGCCAAGGTGGTCAAGAACCGCCAGCTCTCCTGGGAAAGCTCGGCGGCACAGCGCGCCGAGCTGGCGGCCGCCTTGGCCGATATCGAGCGTAAGAAGGCCGCCCGCTAGCTTGCGGGTTCGGGGTGGTCGTCGACCTTGAAATCGAAGTTGACGTCACCGGCATCGACGTTGGTGACCGTCACATCGACCCCGTACTTCTTGGTGCCGTCGACGAGCTGGCAGCGTAGCGTCGCGCCCTCGACGCCCTTCAAGTTGTCGGGGCAGTTCACCGCGTCGGGCCGGACACCCACCTGCTGAGTCAGCTTGTCGCTGATCACCCGGGCGACCTGGTTCTTGTCGACCGTCTCCACCATGTCGAACTTGACGTTGCTGCCCTCGACGCTGGTCACTGTGACGTTGACGTTGAAGGTCTGGTCTTTGACCTTCATCTCGCAATTCAGCTGGGCCCCGACTTTGGCGGGCAGGTCGTTGGGGCACGTCACCGAATCGGGCTTGTTGCCGGCGGCGTCGGTCATCTTGGACGTGATCTGGCTGGCGACGTCGCTCTTGCTCACCGAATGCGACGACCCGATGGAACACGAACACGCGCCGGCGCTGGCCACCAGCCCGACAGCGGCGCCCGAGACCAGCAACCTGCGAACGATCGAGTGGGCCATCACGCCTCCCGAGGGTGTATTGACGACTGTGAATTAGCTGATAGTTACATGCCAAACAGCTTCGGGTGGGCGATTCAGCAAATATTCACCGAACGGCGATGCGGCGCCGGAGGGTTGCCAGCTGTTGCGTTCTGAGTGGTCGGTAGTTGTCGGTGGTGTGCTGTAGGAACTGGTGTATGAATCTCGCGACGTGGGCTGAGCGCAACGGTGTTGCGCGGGTGACCGCGTATCGCTGGTTCCGCTCTGGCATTCTGCCGGTTCCTGCGCAGCGGGTGGGCCGGCTGATTCTCGTCGACGACCCGACCGCGTCGAAGGGTCGGCGGTCACGAACTGCGGTGTATGCGCGGGTCTCGTCAGCGGATCAGAAGGCGGATCTGGATCGGCAGGTGGCTCGGGTGACCGTGTGGGCCACGGCTGAGCAGATCCCGGTCGACAAGGTAGTGAGCGAGGTGGGTTCGGCGCTCAACGGGCATCGCCGCAAGTTTGTCGCGTTGCTGCGTGACCCGGCGGTCACGTGGATCGTGGTGGAGCACCGGGACCGGTTCTGCCGGTTGGGTTCTGAATACGTCGAAGCCGCACTTGCCG
The DNA here is from genome assembly GCA_963800315.1 of uncultured Actinomycetota bacterium. Taxonomy (GTDB): domain Bacteria; phylum Actinomycetota; class Actinomycetes; order Mycobacteriales; family Mycobacteriaceae; genus Mycobacterium. The sequence goes on along the minus strand of CAWDAS010000005.1, from coordinate 597,061 downwards.
CCCAGGGCCCAGAACTCGTCGTGGTGGATTCATCCGGGGTCGACGACGGCTTGGTGCGCGATATGACCGAGATCCTTACCAGCATGTGCGCTCGGCTCTACGGCAAACGGGCTGCGGCCAACCGGGCCAAACGTGCCATCACCGCTGCCGCTGCTGATGAGTGCGAGGTGGCCTGAGGTGGCGAAATTTGAGATTCCCGACGGCTGGACCGTACAGGCATTCAAGTTCACGCTCGACCCGACAGAGGACCAGGCTCACGCGTTGGCAAGGCATTTCGGCGCCCGCCGTAAGGCCTTCAACTGGACTGTTGCGGCGCTGAAAGCGGACATCGCCGCCTGGCACGCGACCGGAGTCGAGACCGAGAAGCCGTCGTTTCGGGGGATGCGGGACCGCTGGAACCAGGCCAAGGACGGCGTGTGTGTCAACGCTGAGACCGGGCAGGTGTGGTGGCGGGAATGCTCGAAAGAGGCCTACGCCGACGGAGTTCGTGGGGCAGTGGACGCGTACTGGAACTGGCAGCAGAGCCGTGCCGGCGCGCGGGCCGGGAGAACGCGTCGGGTTTCCGCGGTTCAAGAAGAAGGGACGCGACGCCGACCGGGTGTGCTTCACGACCGGGGCGATACGCGTCGAACCGGATCGCCGCCACCTGACATTGCCGGTGATCGGGACGGTCCGTACGCATGAGAACACCCGCCGGATTGAACGGCTGACCTCTAGAGGCCGGGCGCGGGTGCTGGCAATCAGCGTGCGCCGCAACGGTATCCGGCTGGACGCGAGTGTGCGCGTGCTGGTGCAGCGCCCCCAGCAACCCCATGCCACCCAACCTGATTCACGGGTCGGTGTCGACGTGGGGGTGCGCCGTCTGGCCACCGTCGCCGACGCCGACGGGAATGTCATTGAGCAGGTACCTAATCCACGACCGCTGGACGCCGCACTTACACAGTTGCGGCACGTCAGTCGTGCCCGGTCGCGCTGCGTGAAAGGTTCGCGTCAGTACCGGCAGCGCACCACCGAGATTTCCCGGCTGCATCGCCGGGTCAACGATGTCCGTACGCATCATGTACACGTCCTGACAACGCGCTTGGCCAAAACTCACGGCCGGGTTGTTGTCGAGGGCTTGGACGCCGCGGGAATGTTGCGGCAGAAGGGCCTTCCGGGGGCGCGGGCCCGCAGGCGGGGCCTTTCTGATGCCGCCCTGGGCACACCCAGGCGCCACCTGGCCTATAAGGCGGCCTGGTACGGATCGGAACTGGTGATCGCCGATCGCTGGTTCCCCTCATCGAAAATCTGCCACGCCTGCGGGCATATGCAGAACATTGAGTGGGCTGAACACTGGATCTGTGAGTCGTGTTCGGCATCACATCAGCGGGATGACAACGCCGCTGTGAACCTCGCGCGCTACGAGGAAACCGTTAGCGTCGTCGGCCCAGTTGGGGCCGCCGTCAAGCGTGGAGCCGACCGTAAGACCCGGCTGAGCCGGGCAGGTGGCCGTGAAGCGCGGAAGGGACGCAGCCCTAAGGCTGCCGAACAACCCCGAGACGGGGTGCGAGTCGCGTGAGCACTAAAGATCACTCACTCGCAACGGTCAGATGCCCTGATAGCGCCGCAGCGCTTCGGCGCGCTCGGCGCCGTGGTCGACGATCGGGGGCGGATAGCCGGCCGGCCGCTCGCCGCCACGCAGATGTACGTCGGCGACGGCGGCCAGCTCGGGCACCCAGCGCCGGATGTAATCCCCGGACGGATCGAACTTCTCGCCTTGGGTGGTCGGGTTGAACACCCGGAAGTACGGCGCGGCGTCGGTGCCGCACCCCGCGCACCACTGCCACCCGTGCTGGTTGTTGGCCATGTCGCCGTCGACGAGTTGCTCGAGAAACCATTGCGCGCCCCACTGCCACGGCAGATGAAGGTCTTTGACCAGAAACGATGCGACGACCATCCGGACCCGGTTGTGCACGAAGCCGGTCTCGCGCAATTGCCGCATCCCGGCGTCCACCAGCGGAAAGCCGGTTTCGCCGGCCTTCCAGGACTCGAAGCGGCGTCTCGCCGCGGCGTCGGTGTCGGTGCGGATGCCGTCGAACCGGCTGTTCCAGTTGTGCCATGCGCTGGCCGGCCGGTGATACAGCACGTCGGCGTAGAAGTCACGAAATGCCAACTCCCGCAAGTACGCCTGCGCCCCGCCCCGTCGCAGGTCCAGCCCCGCGACCATGGTGCGGGGATGGATGGTGCCGAACTTCAGGTGCGCCGACATGCGGCTGGTGCCCTCGAGGTCGGGACGGTTACGATCCTCGGCGTATCGCTGCAGCCCGTCGTCGACGAACGCCTCCCATTCCAGCAGCGCCGCCGCCTCACCCGCGGCGAGATCGGGGGTGGCGCCGGGGTTGGGGATCTCGCACTGCGCGATGTCGACCCGCGCCGGGTCCGCCCAGCGGGCGGAGTCGGGACCCGATCGCGCCGGTGGGCGCCAACCCGTGTCCCGCCACGCGCGGAAAAAGGGTGTGAACACCTGATAGGGGCTGCCGTCTCGCTTGGTGACGCGGCCGGGTGGAACCAGATACGGCGACCCCGTCGCCACCAGCGGCACCGAGCCCAGCGCCGCGCGCACCCGTTGGTCGCGGCGCCGCCCGAACGGCGCGAAGTCGTCCGATACGTGCACCGACGACGCGCGGGCCTGGCCGGCAATGCGGGGGATCAGCTCTTCGGGCCGCCCGCGGGTGATCAGTAGCCGACCACCCAGGCCCGCACGCAGCTGGCGCAACGAGTCACCCAGGTACTGCAGCCGGCGCGGACCCGATGACGCCTCCAGGCGCGGATCGAGCACAAAGCAGGCCAGCACCTCCTGGTGCCGCGCGGCGGTGGCAAGGGCCGGATGATCGCGCAACCGCAGGTCGCGGCGAAACCACAACAACGCCAGACTCATGGGATTCCGCCTCAGCGATTGCGTCGCCAGACTCCGATGGCCAGGACGGTCGCGAAGGCACACCACAACGGATAGAGCGACAGGGCCACCCCGGCCCGGCGGTCGGCTTGCGCGGCCCGGCGGGCCAGGTCCGCACTGCTGGCGGTGAGCGCCGCGGCACCGAGCGCGGACGCCCCGAGTTTGTGAAACCGAAAGAACAGCCAACTCCATGCGGCGTTGAGGAGCAGGTTCACGGTCAGGGCAGCGGTGTAGCGACGCGCCTTGTCGTGCCGTCCCGCCGCCCGGAACCGGTCGATCGCCACCGCGGACGTGGTGGCGATGTCGCCGTACAGCGTGGTCCACGCCACCGGGAAGGCGGCATTGGGCGGCTGGTATGGCGGCTTGCGAAGTCGCGCATACCACTCCGGGATGCCTTTGGCGCTGGCGATGCTTCCGCTGCCCGCGGCCACGGCCACGGCCACGGTCGTCGCGGCCAGGATGGACTTGTTCACGGTGTGCTCCGTTCTTGTTGGGTTGATTCGTCTTGCCGGCCAACGACGTTGGCATGGGAAGGATCGGTGGGCCACCAGATGCCGTCGCCGATGAGGGCGAACAGGGCGGGGATGACCAGCGTGCGCACGACGAAGGTATCGAGCAGGATTCCCAGGCCGACGATGATGCCCAGTTGCGTCAGCACGATCAACGGCAACACCCCGAGCACGCAGAAGACGGCGGCCAGAACTATTCCCGCACTGGTGATCACGCCGCCGGTAGCCGACACCGCGCGGATCATGCCGCCGCGTGCCCCGCGGTGTGCGGCCTCCTCGCGGGCGCGGGTGACCAAAAAGATGGTGTAGTCGACGCCGAGGGCGGCCAAAAACAGGAAGGCGAACAACGGGGTGCTGTTGTCCAGGGCGGGGAAACCGAAGACATGCATGCTGGCCCAGCCGCCCAGGCCCAACGCGGCCAGCGCGCCGAGAACCGTTGCGGCCAACAGGGTCGGTGGCGCAAGCGCCGATCGCAGCAGCACATAGAGCACGGCCAGGATGACGGCCAGGATAGCCGGGATCAGCACCAACCGGTCATGCGTGGCGGCGTCGCGGACGTCCAGCGCCTGGGCGTCGGCACCGCCCACCAGCGCACCGGGGTCGACCGATGCGACTGAACGCCGCAGCCCGGCAACGGTATTGAAAGCGCGATCGGATGACGGCGGGGCGTCGACCACCACCGACCACTTCGTCAGCCCGGACGCCGAGCGGCCGGCCTCGGTCACCGAGACGACCCCCGGGGTCGCCGAGATGGCTTGCCGCACCTGCGACCCCCGGGCGGTGGCGGCGATCACCAGCGTGGGGTTGACCATGCCGGCCGGAAAATGCGCGGCCACAATGTCATAGCCGGACACCGAATCCGCGCGCACCCGGAACTGCTCGGTCTGCGACAAACCGATCCGAGTGCCCACCAGGCCGGTGGCGAGGGCCGCGAGAACGGCGATCGCGGTCCCGGCGACCAGCGCGGGACGCCCGCCGACCCACTCGGCGACGCGGTGCCAGGCCCCCGAATCGAGGGACGCGTCGTCCTCCGGCCGGGGGATGAAGGGCCAAAACAGTCGCCGCCCGCACGCCGCCAGCAGCGGTGGCAGCACCACCAGCACCGACACCGCGGCGACGACGAGTCCGCACGCCGCCAGCGCGCCCAGACTTCGGGTGCTTGGCGTCGAGGCGAACAGCAGCGTGAGCAACGCCAGCACCACGGTGGCATTGCTGGCGACGATGGCCGGCCCGGCCATGCGCACTGCCCGCCGCAGGGCCGCGCGGTGGTCGCGATGGCGCCGAAGCTCTTGCCGGTACCGAGATATCAGCAGCAGCGCATAGTTGGTGCCCGCACCGAAGACCAGCACGCTGGTGATCCCGGACGTGGCGCCGTCGAAGCTCAGCCCGGTCAGCGGCGCCACCGCGGTACCCACGGCGGCCGCCACGCGGTCGGCGAACCCGACCACGAGCAGCGGCAGCAGCCACAGCACGGGGGAGCGGTAGGTGGCGATCAACAGCAGCGCCACCACCGACGCCGTCACCGCCAGCAGGGTGACGTTGGCATTGGTGAAGGCGTTGGCGATGTCGGCGCCGAACGCCGGGCCGCCGGTGACGTGGGCCCGCAGCTGCGCCGGCAGGCCGGCATCGGCGGCCGTGCGCAGCCCGGTGACCGCGTCGTCCAGGGCCAGTCCGGACAGCGCGGCGCTGATCGGCACCACCCCGATGGCCGCCCTGCCGTCGTCCGACACCCGCACCGGTGCCGCGCCGGCGGTCGCGCGGGCCGGGGTGGCGGCCAGCGTCCGGTCGTGGGCCGCCCGGGCGGCGGCGACGTCGGCGGGATGCAACACCGCGCCGTCGGCGCGGTTGACCACCACAATCAGCGGAACCCGGTCGCCGCCGGGAAACCGTTGGGCCAGGGCGTCGACCTTCGCGGAATCGGAGTCGGCGGGCACCGACCGCGGCGCCTGGCCGGCGGCCGCGTTCGGACCGATGAGCACCATGAAGCCGACCCCCAGCAGGACGGCTCCCAATCCCAGCAGCCAGGACCGGCGGCCCGTCACGGCCGCTGCCACACGCTGCCACGCCACGGATATAATCATTTCAGTTTATTAAACATTAATCCACTGAAATGACCGGGGCCGGCGCAAACTGGCCGGTTTTTCGCGACCGGTCCGCTGCTGCGCGGCGGCACCCCGAGGAGGCACTATGGACATCATGGAGGTAGGGCGGCCGAGGGTTTGTCGGGCCGGGGTGCTGGCGTGACCGCTGAGCGCCGCGCCATGACCACCCGCAAGCGGCGGCACATCGATGTGTGTCTTGCCGAGCAGGTGGGATATGACGGCGTGAGCACCGGGTTGGAACGCTATCGGTTGCCGTACAACGCCCTGACCCAGACCAGCCTGCGCCACATCGATTTGTCCACCCGATTTTTCGGCGGCGACCTGCGGGCTCCGATACTCATCGGCGCGATGACCGGCGGTGCCGAGTTATCCGGGACCATCAACCGGAATCTGGCCGCGGCCGCTCAACGACTGGGCATCGGGATGATGCTCGGTTCACAGCGGATCATGCTGGACAGTGCGCTGGGAGAGCGGGCCGCGGCCAGCTTCGCCGTTCGTGACGTGGCCCCGGATGTCCTGCTGTTCGGCAACATCGGGTTGTCGCAGCTGACCGACGCCACCGTGCGGGATCTGGCGAAGGCCCTCGATCGGGTGGGCGCCGACGCCCTTGCGGTGCATACCAATCCGTTGCAGGAAGCGATCCAGCACAACGGCGACACCGACTTCTCGGGCTCGCTGGACCGGCTGCGCGGGGCGGCCGGCGAGATCGGCTACCCGGTGCTGCTGAAGGAGGTCGGCCACGGCATCGGCCGCGCGGCCGCCGTGGAACTGCTTGGGGCCGAAGGTGAATCACCGGTGGCCGGGATCGACGTTGCGGGCGCCGGCGGCACGTCGTGGTCGCGGGTCGAGCAGTTCGTCCGCTACGGCGAACTGCGCTACCCGCACCTGGCCGATTGGGGCATCCCGACCGCGCAAGCCATCGTCGAGGTGCGCGAGGTGCTGCCGCGGATCCCATTGGTGGCATCCGGTGGCATTCGCACCGGCATGGACGCGGCCAAAGCGATCGCGTTGGGTGCCGACGTTGTGGCGGTGGCCCGGCCCCTGCTGCCCGCCGCGATCGAATCCGCGGCCGCCGTCATCGATTGGCTGGAGCCGTTCATCGACGAGCTCCGGGTGTGTCTGCACGGGTGTGGCGCCGCGAACCTTTCGGACCTGCGCGACGTCCACGTGCTGCCCATCGGGTAGGTTACCGGCGACGTGGCTGTGATACTGGCGTACGGCTCGCCGGCCCTGGGCCATCTGCTCCCGGTCGGCGCCTTGCTGCGGGAGTTGGCCCGGCGGGGGCATGACGTGCACGTGCGTACGATGTCGGCGGGCGTGGCGACCATGCGCGCGGCCGGCGTGCACGCCGAGCCCGTCGACCCGGGAATCGAGGCGATCGTGGGGCAGGATTGGCTGGCCCGAAACGCGCTGGAAGTGTTGAAGTTATCGATCGACGTGCTGTGTCGCCGAGCTGCGCTTGAAGTCCACGACCTGCGGCGTGCGCTCGATGCCGTCGGGCCGGATGCTGTGATCGTCGACGCCAACTGCTGGGGCGCCATGTCGACGGCGGAGGCCGAAGGCCTACCGTGGCTGGTGTTTTCGCCGTTCACCCCCTACCTGCGGTCCCGCGGCGTGCCGCCGTTCGGCCCGGGACTGCGTCCGCTTCCGGGGATCGTCGGCGATATCCGCGACGCCGCGGTGCGCCCATTCGTGCGGCACGTCTTCGACCGGCCCATGCTGCCGCGCGTCAATGCCATTCGCGCTGAGTTGGGGCTGTCACCGATCACCTCCGTGGACGATTTCATGCGCCGCGCGCCGCTGCTGCTGGCCGCCGGCGGCGAGCCATTCGAATACCCGCATCCCGGGTGGGGCGACTTGGTCCATCACATCGGCGCCTGCGAATTCCGGCCCGCGCCAACGAGTACGCCGGACTGGCTCGCTGCCATCGACCGCCCGCTGGTGCTGGTGAACACGTCCTCGATCAGGCAGCCCGACGCCGCCCTGGGACGGACCGCGCTGCGAGCGCTGGCCCACGAGCCCGTCCACGTCGTGGCGACCTTTCCAGCCGGCATCCCGCCGGATCTGCCGCGGCCGGCCAACGCGACCGTGAGTCAGTTCATCGACCACTCCGCCATCCTCGATCGCGCCAGCTGCGTGATCACGCACGGGGGGATGGGAACCACGCTGAAGGCCCTCGACCGCGGCGTGCCGGTCTGCGTCGTGCCCTTCGCGCGCGACCAGGCCGAAGTTGCCCGGCGCGTTGAGGTCGCCGGGTGCGGTACCCGCCTGACAGCCAGGAAGCTCAGCCCGGCGCGGCTGCGGGCGAAGGTGCACGCGGCGTTGACGATGGCCGGCGGCGCCCGCCGAGTGGCCGCCGGGTTCGCCGCGACCGGAGGCGTGGCCCGCGGGGCTGACTTGATCGAGCAGCGGGTGCTCGGCTCCGCGGCCGAGCGGATGATTCGCTAGCGGCGGCGGCTCTTGGCGGCGCCGGGCTTCTCGTCGTTCGCCGACGACTTGGAACCCGGTGCGCCGAGGTGGGATTCGAATGCGGACATCGCGTCGATCATCGCCGTGAAAACGCGGTGTGCCGCAGCCAAATCGCGATCAGGCAGATCGGCGAGGGCACCGCGGAGTTCGGCACCGAGCGGAGTGAAAAAGGAGCGGGCCAACGCCATCCCGGGTTTCTCGTAGCGGAGCAGCGTTTTACGCCGATCCGCGAGATCGGGTTCGCGCCGGACGTGGCCGGCGTCGATCATGCGATCCACCAGGTAGGTGATCGCAGCGGGCGACACGTCCATGCGCTGTCGCAACTGGGCGGGCGTCAACGGCGTTCCGGCCGTTTCGGCGACCATGATGTGCAACAAGGCGTGGAAGTCGGTGCCGCTGACGTCGTGTTGGCGCGCGAAGTGGCGGCCGATGCGGTCAGACTGCGCTGTGATTGCCCGCATGTCGGCCGACATCAGCTTCTCTAGTTCGGTCCGGTCCGGTCGCCGAACAGCTGTGCCGCGCTTGGTCACTTACCCGCATCCTTCTCACAAAATACGCCGACCGGCGTATCGGCGACCGCTGGCTGCCGCCGGTGGGTGGCCATCAGCCTACGGCATCGCCGGCCGGCGGCGGCCCACCGGCGAGCCGCCGTCGCACTCGCGCCACGGACCAACCGCATCGCGGGGACGGCGATCCACCGATTAACAAAGTTAATAGTTAAGCTGCTGGCTAAATGGGTATGTGGTCGCGATGAGTGTTACGGAGACGTCTCGGCGCATCCGGCGCGGCCGGCGGACCCTGCTGCGCCTGGAGCGACGCTTGTGGTTTGCGCAGCTGGCCCTGTGGCCCACCGCCATCCTGCTGGCGATCCTGCTCTCGGTCGCCGCGTGGACGATGTGGCGACGTCAGTCTCGCGGGCGCGCCGCCGACTCGGAGCCGGCTCACGCCGATTCCCCGCGGCGCCTCGCGAAAAGCCCCCACGAAACGGCGGCAGCGGCGAATGCCAGCGCCTGCGCGACGCCGATCCGGCCGGACGGGACGAGGAGACCAGCAACATAGCGGTCGATGAAGCCCGTCGTCGGAAGCGGATCCATGCTCGCCCGTCGGCGTGCCCACGCTTCCAGTGATGTCAGTGGGCACGGGAGTGGCAGGACGATGACGGCGACGCCCCAGACGACGGCGGGTACGTGCAGCACGATGGTGCGGGGCCAGCGCAGGGCGAGAAAGCCACCGCTCGGAACGTAGACGAGATAGGCGAAGTGCGCGCCGACGATCAGTGCGACGGTGGCGGAATGGGCCTTTTTCATGGCTGGGCCGCACGCAGCTGGTAGCGGCGCTCGGCGTAGGCAAGGTCGTCGCGCCAGAGTCTGCTGGACGCATAGCGCATGAACGGCGAGATCAGCGGGGCCACCCGGGACGCCCGCCTGAAGCCGGGACGGTCCGAATGCGCGATGGTGGCCTCGAGCACAGCGGTGCGGGGACGGCCGTCTGGATCCAATCCCATTGGCGTGGCGTGGGTTTCGACGATGCTGCCGGACCCCTCGCCGTCCACGATGCGCATTACGATGGTGCGCGCCTCCGGGCAGGTGAATTCCGCGATGACGGGAACACCGATGCGGCCCATCCGGAAGGTCACCGCCACCAGGAAGCGATCGGCGTGCTCGGTGGGCGTGGTGAGCACCTCGAGCCGGGTGAAGGAGTAGGGGTGAAACCATGCGCCGTGCCAGGGATCGAGCCGGTTGGCGAGGATGTCGGTCGGCTCGCACACACCGACCAGGCGGGCGACGGCGGCCAGGGTGTCACCGGTCGGTCTGGCTGGGATCAGCGGCTCCGCCAGGGGCGCCTCCCCGCCCACCTTGTCGAGCCGCACCCACGCCAGGGTGCCGTCGTCGTGGCTGGGCAACGGGCTCCAGCCGAGTTCGCGCGCATTGTCGTCCAGCGTCAGCCCGTGCCATCGGCAGATCAACGTGCCGCGGTGCACGGTCCCGGTGGCGAGATCGGCGCCCAGGTGGGGGCAACGGCGCGGTCCGACGCAGAGACGGCGCTGCGCGTCGCGCCAGGCGACGACGTCGACACCGGCAACACGCGCGCCGAACGGCCGCCCGGCACACACGTCCCGGCTGGCGGCGAACGCGTACCAATTGCCGGTGGGTTTGCGCTGGGATCGTTCCAGTGCGGCCTCGATGATCGCGGGTTGCGCGTCGCGGTATGTCGGACGTTGATCCGCCCAGGACAGCCGCGGGACCACCTGTAACGGCCAGTCTTTAGGGCCGCCTGAGGGCCACAGTTGGTGCAACTGTTTGCGGATATTCATCGTCGACTGATTCTCTCGCGGGTGGCAAGCCAGCGCAGCAGTGGTGACCGGCCCTGGGTGGGGACGGTCTCCAACGGATGCCCGGCCAGCCCCCATTGTCTCAGTAGTTGATTGGCGGCGCACCAGCCAGTGGTGGCGGCGCGCTCCATGAGTGCCACCGGCAGGTCGATGCGGATGGCGTCGCCGGCCAACAGGAGGCCGGGCTGGGGCGTGACCACCGCGGGCCGGTTCGCATGGGAACCGGGTGCGAACAGCGGGCAGTCGCTGCGATGCAGCAACCGCTCGCAAACGACTTGGGCCGCGGCGGTTTCCGGATATATCCGGTGCAGTTGCCGTAACGCCGCCGTCCGGGACGGCGCAGAATCAAGTGCATAGGAATGCAATTCGACCACCGAACCGCGGTGCTTTCGCGCCCATTCGCCGGCTTCGCGTTCGTATCGCTCCAGCACGCTGATGTTGTCGAGCGGCTTGTGGTCGGCCGTGCCCAGAAAGGCCGGCCGCCGTGCTTCGACGGGGCGGTCGAGCCATAACCGATGCACGGCAAACGGCGGCGCGGTGCGCATCTTCGCTATCTGGGCACGCCACAGGTGAGAAGCCAGGCCGGTCGACGCCGCAATGATCTGCTGCAAGCCGGCGACGTCGGTGGCCAGTACCACCGCGTCGGCCCCAAGTTGTTCATCGGAATCGGTATGCACGAAAAAGGGCGTGGTCGAATCGGGGTCGATGCGCAGCACACTGGTGCCGAGCCGAAACCGCACCTCTCGCGCTTCGAGATAGCGCCGCAGCGGGTCCCACAGCGCGGTGTCGTAGTTCGCGGTAGGAACGTCGAAGATGAGGCCCTCGGCCGATCCCAGGAAGTAAATGTGGAACATGGTCGCCAACTCGGCCGCGGAAAGCTTCGATGGTTCGGCGAAGAAGCTGCGGGAGAACACCTCGAAGGCCAAATGCCTGGCGGCCTCGGGAAATCGGATGTTCGCCAGGAAAGTTTCGGCGTCGATGTGGTCGAGCCGCTCGTAGATCCCCGGCACCGACACCGCGGCCAGCGGGGCGGCCGCGCGAGCGTCGATATGGAGGAAGTCGCGAAGCCGAAACGTCGGACTGCGGGCCGCGAAGGCCACCGCATTCCAGGGTGGGGTGCGCGGCAGCCCGCGGAAGCTGTCGCGGCGGCCCGCGCCGTCGATGAGCGGATAGTCGTCGACGGGCGTGAGCATGCGCAACGCGGGATCGACTCGCCGCAGCAGCGCCCGCAGGTTGTAATACTGCCGGAAGAACGCATGGAAGCCGCGATTCATAGCCAGGTCGACGCCGTCGTGCTGTTCGGTCCAGCCGCCCACCCGGCCGCCGAGGTAGTGCTCGCGTTCGATGAGCTCGACGGCGACGCCCCGTTCGGCCAGTCCCGTGGCGGCGGCCAGCCCCGCGATGCCGGCGCCGACGACGACCGCCCTCGGGCGCGACGGCAGCGCGCCGGCGTCCGGCAACCCGGTTGGCGCGGGCTGCTCTTCGCGACGGCGATCGGTCCGGCTAGCTGTCATCGTGGTGCATCGGCCAAGAAGGTGTGCACGATGTTGGCTTCCCAGCCGGGCATCGTTTCGCTGTGCACCGCGGTGAAGCCGGCGCGGGCCAGGCGCGCCCGGAACTGTGCTGCGCCGTCGAACGCCAGCACGCTGCGCCACAGATACCGATACAGCGCGGTGTCGCGGGTGCGCCACCAACCGGCCGGAATGATGATGCCCCAGCACACGGCGTGCCAGATTCGGGTGGCCGCGCGCGAGTCGCGCACCGAATATTCGTGCACCGCCAGGGTGCCGCCCGGCCGCAGCAGCATGCGAAACCTCCGCAACTGCGCGTCCCGGTCGGCGACATTGCGGATCAGGTACGCGGCCAGGATGCCGTCGAACGGTCCGGTGATGTTCTGCTCGTCCAGGCGCTCGACGGGAGTGTGCACGAACCGCACCGATGGCGGCCACTCCTTCGCGAGCGCCGCATCGAGCATTCCCCGCGACGCGTCCACGGCAACGATGTCGGCTTCCGGTGCGGCGGCGAGCAGCGCGGCCGTCGACGCCCCGGTGCCGCATCCGGCATCGAGCAAGCGTAAGCCCTTGCCGCGCTCAGGGATTCGCATGCGGTGGGCCGAGAGACGCAGCTGCGCGTGGTAACCGGGGCTGGCGCCGACGAGCCGGTCGTATGCCGCGGCGCCGGCGTCGAACGCCGCCGACAACTCGCCGGGAGCGGGGCGGGTTTCACCGACGCGCACGTTGCCGTTCCCACAACAGCAGTACCGCGGTGACCATGGCGAAGCCGAACAGGAAATCCTCGATCGGGATGTCGAAGGGAAAACACAGGCCGGTGATCTGGCGATCGTCATAGATGACGATCGGCGAGCTGAGCTTTGTCAGCCAGCCGTCGACCGGAATCTGAAATCCCAGGACGATCAGCATCGACAACCAGTAGGCCGGCCGCCGGAACAGTCCGGTCCGCAGCACCGCCAATTCCATTGCGCAGACGGTCAACACCGCCGCAGCGGCCGGCACGGTGTAACCCAGACCGGTCATCGCCGGTTGACCCTGCCGAGGAGGGTGGTCACCGCGTTGTAGGTCAGCAGCGCGCACACCGGGATGACGACGAAGAACAGCACCTCTTCGATCGGCACCCGAAACGGGATGCTCAGGCCGCTGAGGTAGGCGCCGTTGTACGTCCACACGTGCGCGGCGATCGCGATCTCGTCCCACACCAAAAACACTGCGGCGACAGGGAACACCGCTTTGATGAGTCGGCGCCATTGGCGGTAGACCCCGGGGCCGAATATCTCGAGGGGCGCGGTGATCGCCAGGCATGCGGCCAAAACCACAAGATATTGCCACCGATCGCTCATGCGGCCCCCGATTTGAGATCAGAAACACCCGGCCCGCTGCGCCGCGCCCGCCACGACCGTATCAGCCCGAGACCGGCGACCTGCAGTCGTCGAGCCCTACCGACGGTGGCCCGGTGATTGAACACCGCGAAGTCGCTCGCCTCGATGCAGTCCAGGATCTCGGCGTACAGCGCCGCCGCGGTTGCCACACACGGTCGGGACCGGGGTGCCAACATGTCGATCCCGGCCGCGGCGAACCGGTAAGTCTGCCGGGTGACTTCGTGCTGGGCCACCAGGGCGTCGCGCACCCGCGGATCGGTGCGGCGGTGCAGATGACACCACATCAGCAGGTCGCGATCGACCCCGTGCGCTGATAATTCGTCGGCGGGCAGGTAGATCCGTCCCCGCAGCAAGTCCTCGTCGACGTCGCGCAGGAAGTTGGTGAGCTGGAACGCCCTGCCGAGCGCCGCGGCGTAGGGTGCCGCTTCCTCGACCGGCGTCACGGTACCCAGTATCGGCAGCACTTGCAGCCCAATGGCTTCCGCGGAGCCACGCATATACAAGTTGAGCGCTTCGCGGTCGGGATAGTCGGTGACCGTGAGGTCCATCCGCATCGATGCCAGAAAGTCGTCGAACAACTCGGACCCGATCCGGTACCGGCGCGCGGTGTGGGTGACCGCGGCCAGCACGGGATCATCGAGGTGATCCCCGCCGGCGAAGAACCGGTCCGCCAGGTGCTGCAGGCGCTCGGCCCGAATGTCGGAGCCCACCTCGGGATCGAGGTCATCGAGGATGTCGTCGGCGTACCGGGCGAAGCCGTACAGCGCGTGCACGCCCGGCCGTTGGTCGGGCGCGAGCAGCCGGGTGGCCAGGAAAAAGGTACGTCCGTGCGCGGCATTGAGTTCGCGGCAGCGGCGATACCCCTCGCGCAGGCGCGGGTCGTCGATCCCGGCGGCGTCCAACTCGCTGCGGATCATTTCGATCGGGCCTTCATGTCGAAGCGCGCCGCCGTCCGGCCGGCTCGACCGGGACCGGGCCCGGTGATGCGGTCGGCGGCCAGCCGCCCGGAGATCAGTGTGGTCGGGACACCGACGCCGGGCACGGTCGACGACCCGGCGAGCACCGCGTTGTCGATGCCGCGAACCATGTTGGCCGGCCGAAACGGGCCGGTCTGACCGAACGTGTGGGCCAGCGCGAACGGGCTGCCGGCCGCCATGCCCTGACGCGCCCAGTCGGCGGGTGTGACGACGCCCAGCACCGTTGCCTGCTCGCGCAAACCCGGCAGCAGCCGTTGCGCGACGTGGTCGATGAGTTGGTCGACGTACGCCTCGCCGACACCGGCCCAGTCGATGGTGCCGCGATCCAGGTTGGGCGCCGGGGCCAGGACGTAGAGCAGATCGCGCCCGTCGGGAGCCAGCGCCGGGTCGCTGGCGGTGGGGCGCGTCACCAGCAGCGACGGATCTGCCATGAGTTGCCCGTCGCGGATGATGTCGGTGAAGGTCCGATCCCACGACTCACCGAACAGTATTGTGTGGTGGGCCGTTTCGGATGGCAGAGTGCGACAGCCGAGGTGAGCCACGACTGCCGACGGTGCGTGTCGCAGCCGCAGGGCGCGCCTGGGCGTGCGGCCCAGCATTGCATAGGTCTGCGGCAGTTCGGTGGTCAGCACCACCGCATCGCAGGCAATGCGCTCGGGGTGGTCGGTGCGCACGGCGCTGACCCGCCCGCCGGTGCGCTCGAGCCCGGTGACCGTCGCGTCGTAACGGAAGCGAACGCCGGCGTCGACGGCCGCGGCGGCCAGCGCGTCGGGCAGCGCGCGTACGCCGCCACGCGGGAAGACCACACCCGAGATGGTGTCCATGTAGGCGATGACCGCGTACACCGCCAGAGCGTCCCGCGGCGCGACACCGGCGTACAGCGACTGGAAGGTGAACACCCGCTGCAGTCGTGAGTCGCTGATATAGCGCTTGACGACGCGATCCCACTTGCGGAACCCGCCAATGGCGGCCAGCCGCGCCAGTTGCGGCGTGAGCAGGGACAGCGGGGAATCGAAATTGGCGGAGATGAACCCGTCGAATTCAACCCGGTACAACTGGGTCAGCCAGTCGCGCAGCCGCCGGTAGCCGGCCGCCTGCCCCGGCCCGGCGAACTCTTCGACGGCGGCCGCCATCCGATCCGCGTCGCTGTGCACGTCGAGCCCGCTGCCGTCGGCGAAGACGGCGCGGTACGCCGGGTCAATCGGCAGCAGCTCCAGGCGGCTGGACCGGCTTTGGCCGGCGGCCGCGAACGTCTCGTCGATGATGTCGGGCATGGTGAGCACCGTCGGGCCGGTGTCGATCCGATAGCCGTCGACGTCGAGCCGCCCGGCCCGTCCGCCCGGCCACGCGTGCCGCTCCACCACCGTGACCGCCCGCCCGCGACCGGCCAGGTGCAGCGCCGCGGAAAGCCCCGCCAGCCCGGCGCCGACCACCACCACGTGATCGCTGCGCCCCTCGATTGTCCGCATGGTCAATAGGCTCCCAGATTCGTACCGCTCATTCGGCGCGATCCGCACATGCGCTCGCCATTTCGGCGAGCACCGCGCGAATCGACTCGCCGACCGCCATGTCGCGCACGGTGTCGAGGGCCGAGGAGACGCGATGGCTGATCATCTCCTCGATCAGCCGCACACCGCCCGTCGCCGCGATCAACTCTCTGCACCGGTCCAGCGCGCGGTCGTCGAGGCATTCGCTGTTCATCAGGTCGCTGAGTTCTCGCCGGGTCCGCGGGTCGGCCAGCTGGTGGGCGGCCACCACGACGCTGGTCGCCTTTCGTTCGAGCAGATCTCCACCGCAGGGCTTGCCTGTCGTTGCCGACGTGCCGAAAATCCCGAGCACGTCGTCGCGAAGCTGAAACGCTTCACCGACCGCGGCCCCGTAGCGACCAAGCTGCGACAACGTCCTATCGTCGCACTCGCCCATCGCGGCGCCGATCTCGAGCGGCCGGCGCACGGTGTAGTTGCCCGACTTTCGTCGCGCCACCTCCAGCACGGCCTCCAGCGTAGGCATCCGCCGTACATCACTTGCCAGGTCCGCGAACTGGCCCACCGCCAGCTCAATGCGCATCGCGTCGTAGCGCGGCCACGCCCGTTGCAGGCGACGGGGCTCGACACCACTTTCGCGCAGCATCTGCTCGGCCCAGATCAGGCAGAGGTCGCCCAGCAGGATGGCTGATGATTCGCCGAAGCGCCGCGACGAGCCGGATAATCCGCGTTCGCGGTGCCATTGGGCGAATTGCAGGTGCGCCGACGGGCGCCCCCTGCGTTCGGCCGAACCGTCCATGACATCGTCTTGCAGGAGCGCGAACGCGTGCACCAACTCAAAACTGGCCGCGGCCCGCAACGCCGCCTCGCTGGGCGGCGCACCGCATAGCCATCCCAGGTACATGAACGTCGACCGCAGGCATTTGCCGCCGGACACGAACTCGACCAAGATGTCGCCGGCCGCCTCGATGCCGGTGTGCTTCAACTCGGCCGCACCGCGGATGGCGACGAACCTGGCGACGTCGGCCAGGACGGCCCGCCGCACAGTCGCGCGCCACGCGTCGAACTCGGCGAGGCCTAGCCGGCCCGCGGCCTCTGGCAGCGGTTCCGTGACGCGACTCAACGACACAGCACGCATGTTGCCCACGGGCTCCTTCCCGGACGGCGTGGCGTCCGCAGGCGAACGCAGCTGACACGAAATACCGGCCTAGGTTCAATAACTTAAACATTAACTTACTGAAGGTGATGGCGCTTGGCCAGCGGAAGCCGGCCGGATCTGGGGGCGTGCGGTAACGCCCGGGATGACTGCCACCCGCATCACGGGCACGAGTTTCAGGTAATTAAACGTTAAGGAAGTGAAATGATCGTCGTTGGGAGATATGCTGCACACCGATATGCACGCTGATGAGCGGTCCTCCAGGCGGGACGCGCTGGAGGCGTTGATTTCGGCCGATCTGCGGGAGATATCAACCGAATCCGACCAGATCGGCCGCTTATTTGCGCAGTCACATCGGTTGCGGTCCAACGATTTTCGTGCCCTTCTGCACATCACCGTTGCCGAATCCGCGGGACGGCCGATGACTTCGGGTGATCTCAGCCAGCGGATGGGCCTGTCCGGGTCGGCGATCACCTACCTGGTGGATCGGCTGATCGACGCCGGGCATATCCGCCGTGACTCCCATCCCGACGACCGGCGCAAAGTCACCTTGCGACACGGCGAGGCCGGTCTGGCCACCGCCACCTCGTTCTTCGGTCCGCTCGGTACGCATACCCGTATCGCCCTTGAGGAGCTGCCCGACGCCGACCTGACGGCCGCCCATCGGGTATTGGCCGCACTGATCGACGCAATGCGGCACTTCGAGGGTGAATTATGCGATCGTCCACAGCACCCGTGATGTGTGCAACGGGCCGCCTACCGTGCGCCAGGTGCCATGAGTAGTCACGGCAGCGTGCTGATCGTGCCCGCCGTCAACAGTTCGGTGTAGTAGCTTCCGCCGGGGTAGAAATCGGGTGTCGTCGTTCCCGTGAACATGTCGGCGATCCAGCCTCGGGTCAGGCCCCATACCGCGGCGATGTTGGCCGGCTTCGGGCGACCACACACCAGGTCCTCGTAGATCGGCGACGAGGGGCCGAGCGCGTCGCCGTGGGCACCCGTCGTGACCTTCACCCCATGAAATGGTCGATCGGACAGATACCGTTCGATTGCCTTTGTGCCGCGTTGGAAGAAGTTGCACAGCAGGTGTGGCGATGCCGTGGCGTAGATCGGCAGCGCGGTCTCTGCCAGACCTGCCAGCGCGTCGTCGGTATTGGAACCGATGAACGACTTCACGCCGTCTTCGCTGACGATGCCGCGCAGGTGGGCGAACGTGGCCGGGTAGGCCCTATGCAGGCGCTCGGCGACGTATTCGACGGCCTCCGCCCCCGCCGAATGTCCCACGAAAACCAAGTTTTCGGGTAACGGGGTGGCTGGTCGGCCCAGCTTGGCCGCCGCCATTGCAAAGGACACCGCCAACGCGCCATTCGGATCGTCCTGGTGGGCAAAGACATCGGCGATGTTGTCCAGGAAGCCGGTGTTGTCGATCAGGTGCTCCACGGTGCAGCCGAAGCGGCTGACGGTGGACAGCGTGGTGGCCAGCACGAGGTAACCGTTGTCGGCGAGCTCGGTGGCCAGGGAGGACCACACCTTCTTGCCTTCGACGAAGCCATGCTGCAGCCAGACCAATCCCAGCGGCGGCGTGCTCGGGAAATACCAGGTCGTCGGCACCGTCCGGGTCTCGCTTGCGCACGCGACCTCGGTCGTGCTGTCCGCTTCCGTCGATTCGGCCCGGGCCTGGCGCGGGGCGAGCACTATCGCGGCCACCGCGACGATGCCCAGCACGGCCGCGCTCGTCCGGCGGGCACGCCGGAGGAGCGCACCTGAGGTCATTAAGAAATTGAACCATCCGGGTGCGCGGATGGGGCTTGATCAGGCCCAAATGGTTAGGGCTTCTCTTCAGCCCTCGCGCCCGAGCAGGTGCCGCAACGTCTGCTCGAGGTCGGGTTGGCGGAACCGGTGGCCGGTCGCGGTGAGTTTGGCCGGAATCACCCGCTGGCTGGCGCAGGCGAGTTCGCGGGCGCCCTGGTCGCCGAGCAGTAGCCGCGGTCCCAGCGAGGGCACCGGCAAGACCGCGGGCCGGTGCAGGACGCGGGCCAGGGTGCGGGTGTAGTCGCTGTTGCGGACCGGTTGGGGGGCAACGGCATTCACCGGCCCGGATAATCCGGTGTCCCACAGCGCGCGGTGATAGACGTCGACGAGATCGTCGATCCCGATCCAGGACAGCCATTGCCGTCCGTCGCCCAGCCGGCCGCCCAGCCCCGCGCCGAACAGCGGGCGCATCAGCTTCAGCGTGCCGCCGCGCGGGGATTGCACGATGCCGGTGCGCACCCGCACCACCCGCACGCCGGACTGCTCCGCGGGCGTGGTCGCGTCCTCCCACTCGGCGACAACCTCTGCCAGAAACCCGTCGCCGCGTTCGCTGTCCTCGGTGAGCAGTTCATCACCGCGGTCGTAGCCGTAATAGCCGATCGCCGACGCCGAGATCAGCACGGCGGGCCGGGGACCGGTGCGGCCCAGCAGTTCGGCCAGCCGGCGGGTGGGGCCGATCCTGCTGTCGCGGATGGCACGTCGATGCTTTTCGGTGAACCGGCCGGCGATCGATGCGCCGGCCAGATGGATGAGGCCGTCCACCCCCGCCAATAGCCCGGGATCGGGATCCTCGGGGTCCCACCGCCGCTCGTCGTCGTCGCACGGGGCGCCGCGCACCAGCTGGATGACGCGATGGCCGCCGGTGCGCAAGAACGCGGTCAGCGCCGAACCGACCAACCCCGACGATCCCGTGACGGCGATGGTCGCGGGGCCCAGACCGTTCTCGGCGGCCAGCCGGTGGGCGGCCAGGTCGTCGGCCAGCTGACGGTGCCGGTAGGTGAACATGGGACGCAACAACGACGCGGGCACCGGGGTGTCCACCCGGTCGATGACCCGGGTGCGGTTGTCGCCGGCGTCCTCGAATTCGTGGCTGTGCCGCCAGCGCACCGCGACTCGTGCCGGCAGCGTGGCGAGCCCGTCGCCGCCGATTTCGTCGACGAAACGCCGCGGCGGATCGTAGCCGTCGGGCCGGTGGACGGCGACCCAGCGCAACCCCCCCGGGAGCGCGAGCGTGGCGCGCCCGTCCTTGAGCGAGGCGGCCTCGCTGACCAGCCGCATCGGCTGCCACGGCGGCGAGAGGCGGTTGAACGCCCCCGGTCTGGCATACCAGGCGAAGACGTCGGCGATCGGCGCGTCGACCAGGCTCGAATATTCCAGTCCCATTACTCGACGTTAGCTAACGATCGGGCAATGCGTGCTCGACGATCGGCAGCCGGGGCCGCGGCTGCCGCTCGCCGCGCTTGGCCGCCAGGTACACCTGTGCGGTCTGGCTGGCCACCGTCTTCCAGTCGAAGTCCGAGGTGAGCCGGTCACGGGCGGCGCGGGCGCGTCGCTGCGCGGCATCCGGGTCGTCGAGCACGGTGCGCACCGCAGAGGCCAGCCGCGCCACGTCGCGTGGCGGGCACGAGACCCCGGTCTGGCCGTTGATCACCGCCTCGCCCAGACCGCCGATGTTCGACGTCACCAGCGGAGTCCCGGCCGCCGCGGCCTCCAACGCGACGATCCCGAACGGCTCGTAATGACTCGGCAGCACCGCCGCGTCGGCCCGATGCAATACCGCCAGCAACTCGGCGTGGTCAAGGTGGCCGAGGAACCGGGTCGCCTTGAGTACCCCGTGTTTACGAGCCTGGTCGATCAGCCACTCCTGCTGGGTGCCCTCCCCGGCGATGGTCAGGGAGGTGCCCGGGTGGGTACGCCTGATCCGCGGCAGCGCGGCGATGGCGTCGTGCACGCCCTTCTCGTACTCCAGCCGCCCCAGGTACAGCAGTTCGGCCGGCCCGGTGCGCGGGCGGCGGGGCGCGAACGGCCAGCGCCCCGCGTCAATGCCGTTGCGGATCACGGTGATCCCGGCCAGCCCGGGACCGAACAGTTCGGTGATCTCGTCAGCCATCGACACCGAACACGTGATCAGCGAATCGGATTCGCGCACCAGCCACGACTCGACCGCATGCACCTGGCGGCTGAGCGCTCCGGTGACCCAGCCGGAATGCCGCCCGGCTTCGGTCGCGTGAATGGTGGAAACCATTGGCACGTCGTAGAACTGCGCGAGTGCGATCGCCGGATGGGCCACCAGCCAGTCATGGGCGTGCACCACGTCGGGTCGCCACGGCCGGTGGGCGCGCTGCTTCTTCAGCGACAGCCCCGCGCGAACCATGGAGTGGCCCATCGCCAGCGTCCACGCCATCATGTCGGTACCAAAGGTGAATTCGTGCGGATCCTGCGCGGCCGCGATCACCCGGACCCCCTCGGCGATCTCGTCGGAGTTGGGGTGCGTACTGGGGTCGGTGCCCGACGGACGCCGCGACAGCACCACGACTTCGTGCCCGGCCGCGGCCAGCGCGGTCGACAGGTGGTGCACGTGGCGGCCGAGTCCGCCGATCACCACCGGCGGGTACTCCCACGACACCATCAGGATCTTCACGCGGCCGCCCTCGTCATCGAGGCAGCCTGCGCGCGTCCAGGGCGCCGAACAGTCCGTCGGCGCGGTTCCACCCCGCGGCGAGCCGCTGCGCGGTGTCGCGCCGGCCCGACGCGAGCGCCCCGGCGATCTCCCGGGTGGCGTGGGCATGCAGGTGCGCGCGGTACCGGGCGTAGTCGGCGGCCGAGTCCTTGCTCACCATGAACGGCCAGTCGCTGGACACGGTGAGCAACGTCTCGCGCAGGATCTGGTCGGCGACGTGGTCGCGGGGCAGCGGCCCGTCCAGCGACGCCACCTGCGACAGCGCCTTGTCGACGGTGCTCAGCGCCGTATCGACCACTTCGGTGTTGAGCTGGACCAGATCGGCGACCTGCTCGCCGGCCCACACCTGCCAGTCCTTACCCGAACCCCATGAGCTGGGCGGCAACGCGACCGCGCCACCGACGAATCCGCCGGCGATGGCGTCGTTCAGGGCGCCCACCCGCACCCCGGCCGCGGGCAGGGCGCGCAGCACCCGCGCCAGCCACGTCGGACCCTCGTACCACCAGTGCCCGAACAGCTCGGTGTCGAACGCGGCGATCACGTGCGCGGGCCGCCCGATGCGCTCGGATTCGCTCGTCAGCCGGCTGCGGACCACGTCGACGAAGTCGGCGACATGGACGTCGACGGCGCGGTCGGCGCGCTCGGGATCGTAGGGGGCCTTGGCCTCCGAGGGCACATGGCGGCCGGTCACCCGGGCCGGCTTGAGCCCGGTGAGGTGGTCATAGGTGTGGAAATCACGGTAGGCGGCATGCCCCGGATAGCCGGACTTCGGCGACCACACCCGGTAGCTGACCTGCAAGTCGCGCCCGAACGCGACCACGTCGGTGTCGCCGACGGGGCGGCCCAGCGCGGTGTCGCCGTGCAGCGACGGGCCATCGACCATGAAGTGCGTGACCCCCGCGGCGGCATAGTCGTGTTCCAGGCCGGGGGCGTAGGCGCATTCGGGCGCCCAGATCCCGCCCGGGCGGTGCGCGAGCCGCTGCTGCGCGTCGCCCAGGCCCTCGCTCAGCGCGAACTCGCGCAGCCGCGGCGCGAGCAATGGCTGGAACGGATGGGCCAGCGGGCCGCCGAGCAACTCGACCGCGCCGGCGTCGATCAGGCTGCGCAACAGCGGGCTGCCGCCGTGCCGCCACCAGATGGCGAAGTCGTCGAGGGCGCCATCCGCCTCGGCGCATTCGCGAATCCCCAACGCCCGCAACGCTTCCGGTGCGCACGACTGGTAGCCGGCGGACTTCGATCGGGGAGCGGACCGCACACTGGCGGCCTCCTGTGCCCGCAACCGCCAGTTGGCCAGCCAGTGATGCATGCCGTCGAGGCAGTACGGGTCGTCGAGCTGGGCGTTGACCACCGGCGTGATCCCCAGCGTGAGCAGCCCCCGCCGATCCTCGCCGGCCAACGTGTGCAGCACCCGCATCAGCGGCAGGTAGGCCGCCGCCCAGGACTGGTAGAGCCACTCCTCGCCGACCGGCCACCGGCCGTGGTGGGCCAGCCAGGGCAGGTGCGTGTGGAGCACCAGGGTGAACAGGCCCGGGACCTGGCCGCGCGAGGCGCTCAAGGCCGCACCGCGATTGCGATCAGATCGAGGCTGTCATCTATGTCGTGGCCGTCCCGGCCGCTGTCGACCCCGCTTTCCACCAGGTCGAAGTCGTCGGCGCTGACCGCGGCGACGTCCGCGGCGAGCTGCGGCGGCCACGGCGCATCCGCCACCGCCCGCGCGACCTGCGCGTCGATGATGGAGCCGCCGTGGCGGGCATCCATCTCCCGCAGCCGCGGCCCGTGGAACAACCCGCTGATCGACACCTCGGTGAAACCGGCGCCCACCAGCAGCGCGGTCAGCTCCTCGGCGTTGAGTTCGCGGGTGTGAAACGGATTGATC
This sequence comes from uncultured Actinomycetota bacterium, assembly GCA_963800315.1. Classification (GTDB taxonomy): domain Bacteria; phylum Actinomycetota; class Actinomycetes; order Mycobacteriales; family Mycobacteriaceae; genus Mycobacterium. The sequence goes on along the minus strand of CAWDAS010000005.1, from coordinate 573,839 downwards.
GGCGTATCCCGGCCCGGTGAGAAGGTGATTCGGTTGGGCGTGGACACCATCAGCAACCCCGCCGGGCGCAACACCCGGGCACACTCGGCCACGAATTGTGGCTGATCCCACAGGTGTTCGATGACCTGGAAGTTCACCACAACATCCACCGACGCGTCGGGCAGCGGCAGCTTGGCCAGGTTCGCCTGCATGACGTCCACCCGGGGGTAGCGGCCACGGACGTGGGACACCGTGGCCTCGTCGTAGTCCACCGCGAGGACCCGCCGGGCGACACCGGCGATCAGGTCGGCGCCGTACCCCTCGCCGCAGCCGGCCTCGAGGACGTCGGCGCCCGCGCAGCGGCCGGCCAGACGCTGGTAAACCACCTGGTGGCGGCGGAACCAGTAGTTTTCGATGTCCAGGTCCGGGATGGTGCGTTCGCCGGTCAGCGTCAGCACCGCATCCGACCCCGACGCGGTATCGCCGGGGACGTGCTGCGGAACATCGGGGACAAGTGCGCTCATCGCATAGGCAGGCTAACGCGAAGTGTCGGATTCGCGAACCGGGAACTGGGCACCCCCGCTTGTAGAGGGCAGACGGGCCGCAAGAACCCGCACGACTACCCGCTATGGTGTGAATGCAGACCGCACAAAGTTACCGAGTAGTAACACGTGCGTGCGTTGCGAAACGCGTACCGAGGTCACGCAGTCGAGCGCTGCGGGGCCCCTTCGAGGAGGACAAACCACACTCATGACGAACATCGTGGTCCTGATCAAGCAGGTCCCAGACACCTGGTCGGAGCGCAAGCTGACTGACGGCGATTTCACGCTGGACCGCGAGGCCGCCGACGCGGTGCTGGATGAGATCAACGAGCGCGCGGTGGAAGAGGCGCTGCAGATTCGGGAGAAGGAAGCCGCCGACGGCGTCGAGGGGTCGGTCACCGTGCTGACCGCGGGCCCCGAGCGCGCCACCGAGGCGATCCGCAAGGCCCTGTCGATGGGCGCCGACAAGGCCGTCCATCTCAAGGACGAGGGCATGCACGGCTCCTGCGTCGTGCAGACCGCCTGGGCGCTGGCGCGCGCGCTGGGCACCATCGAAGGCACCGAGCTGGTCATCGCCGGCAACGAAGCCACCGACGGCACCGGCGGTGCGGTACCGGCCATCGTCGCCGAGTACCTGGGCCTTCCGCAGCTCACCCACCTGCGCAAGCTGTCCCTCGAGGGCGGCAAGGTTACCGGCGAGCGCGAGACCGACGAGGGCGTCTTCACCCTCGAGGCCACCCTGCCCGCGGTGGTCAGCGTCACCGAGAAGATCAACGAACCGCGCTTCCCGTCCTTCAAAGGCATCATGGCCGCCAAGAAGAAAGAGGTGACGGTGCTGACCCTGGCCGAGATCGGGGTCGAGGCCGACGAGGTCGGGCTGGCCAACGCCGGGTCGAGCGTGCTGTCGTCGACGCCGAAGCCGCCCAAGACCGCGGGCGAGAAGGTCCCCGACGAAGGCGAGGGCGGCAACCAGATCGCGCAGTACCTGGTCGCCCAGAAAATCATCTGAACGAGCAACGACCCCAATTGACGAGAAGAGCGATATAACCCATGGCTGAAGTTTTGGTGCTCGTCGAGCACGCCGAAGGCGCACTGAAGAAGGTCACCTCCGAATTGATCACCGCCGCCCGCGCCCTGGGCGAGCCGGCCGCCGTCGTGGTGGGTGCGCCCGGGACGGCCGCCCCGCTGGTCGACGGGCTGAAGGAGGCCGGCGCCGCCAAGATCTACGTCGCCGAGTCCGACGACGTGGAGAAGTACCTGATCACCCCGGTGGTCGACGTGCTGGCCGCGCTGGCCGAATCGAACGCCGCCGCCGTGTTGCTGTCGGCCAACGCCGACGGCAAGGAGATCGCGGGCCGGCTCGCGGCGCGGATCGGGTCCGGCCTGCTGGTGGACGTGGTCGGTGTCGCCGAGGGCAACAAGTTCGTGCACTCGATCTTCGGTGGCGCGTTCACCGTCGAATCGCAGGCCAACGGCGACACCCCGGTGATCACGGTCCGGGGCGGGGCCATTGACGCGGAGCCGGCCGCCGGCGCGGGCGAGCAGGTCACCGTGGAGGTGCCGGCGCCCGCCGAGAACGCCACCAAGGTCACCGCCCAGGAGCCGGCCGTCGCCGGCGACCGTCCGGAGCTCACGGAGGCCACCTTCGTGGTATCCGGTGGCCGCGGCGTGGGCAGCGCGGAGAACTTCAGCGTGGTCGAGGCGCTGGCCGACTCGCTGGGTGCGGCCGTCGGGGCGTCGCGCGCCGCCGTCGACTCCGGCTACTACCCGGGCCAGTTCCAGGTCGGTCAGACCGGTAAGACGGTGTCGCCGCAGCTCTACATCGCGCTGGGCATTTCCGGGGCCATCCAGCACCGCGCCGGCATGCAGACGTCCAAGACGATCGTCGCGGTCAACAAGGACGAGGAAGCGCCGATTTTCGAGATCGCCGACTACGGCATCGTGGGGGATCTGTTCAAGGTCGCTCCGCAGCTGACCGACGCCGTCAAGGCCCGCAAGGGCTGAGTCTGACGCCCACGGTGTAGGCCCGGCGACCACGCACGCCACACCTGCACCGTGCGCGCACCACCTCACGGTCATCCGAATCCGATAGCGCAGGTGATATCGGATCTGAAAGTCGCCCATCGGTCACCGCGCCGTCCGGTCGGCAGCAGTGAACGTTCCGTTCACCGCATCGTCAAATAGATGCGTGACCTGCGTCGCATTGCCGGGGATGTGGGGCGATGTGCGCAACATTCGTCATCTGGCGTGCACCGACACGTCACAGCGCCGATGCCGACTAGCTCATCGACTGCGACACGTTTGTGGCATGAGCATTGCTTCTGTCCTGATACCCAGCGACGAACCGGACGGTGTGGCGGCCACCTCGAGCGCCGGGCCGCGCTACTCGCTGTTGCTGTCCACCGATCCCGGCATGATCGAGGCGGCGCAGCGGCTTCGGTACGACGTGTTCAGCAGCACTCCCGGCTTCGCACTGCCGGTGGCGGGCGGGGCGCGACGCGACGTCGACAGATTCGACGAATACTGCGACCACCTGCTGGTTCGCGATGACGGCACCGGCGAGCTGGTGGGTTGCTACCGGATGCTGGCGCCGGCCGGTGCGATCGCCGCCGGCGGGCTCTACACCGAGACGGAATTCGACATCCGCGCGTTCGACCCGCTCAGGCCGTCGCTGGTCGAGATGGGACGCGCCGTGGTGCGCGACGGCCACCGCAACGGCGGCGTCGTGCTGCTGATGTGGGCCGGCATCCTGGCGTATTTGGACCGCTACGGCTACGACTACGTGACCGGGTGCGTGTCGGTGCCCATCGACGGCGAACCCGGTGTTCGGGCTCCGGGCAGCCAGCTCCGCGGCGTCCGCGACTTCATCCTGGCCCGGCACGCCGCACCGGCGCAGTACCGCGTGCATCCGCACCGGCCCGTGCTCGTCGACGGGGCGGCCCTCGACGACATCCCCGCGCCGCCGCGGCCGGCGGTGCCGGCGCTCATGCGCGGCTACCTGCGGCTGGGCGCCCAGGTTTGCGGTGAGCCGGCGCACGACCCCGACTTCGATGTCGGCGACTTCTGCGCGCTGCTGGACAAGCGGCGCGCCGATACCCGATATCTGAGGCGGCTGCGGTCGGTGTCGGCGGCGTCCGAGATGACCGGGGCGATGGCCGGCGGCGCGCGATGAACGTTCCCGCGGTCGACGCCCACCCCTGGCTTCCGCGCGCATCCTGCGACGCCGGGTGTGTGAGCGGCGGCGACGTGGCCGCGCCGCGGCCGCTGTCGGTGGCGCTGCGGGTCACGCTGCGGGTCACGCTGGCGCTGCTGCTGTTGCCCGGGGTGCCGCTCCTGGCGGTGCCACTGCCGGGCCGCACCCGGGTGCAGCGCGTCTACTGCCGGCTGGTGCTGCGCTGTTTCGGTATCCGGATCGCGGTCTCGGGCAACCCGATCCGCAACCTGCGCGGCGTTCTGGTGGTCAGCCCGCACATGTCCTGGTTGGACGTCTTCGCCATCGGTTCGGTGTTGCCCGGGTCGTTCGTCGCCCGCGCCGACATGTTCACCGGGCCCGCGATCGGGACCGTGGCCCGCATCCTGAGGATCATCCCGATCGAGCGGTCCAGCCTGCGCCGGCTGCCCGGGGTGGTCGACACCGTGGCCCGCCGGCTGCGCTCCGGCCAGACGGTGGTGTGCTTCCCGGAGGGCACCACCTGGTGTGGCCGGGACTGCGGGGCGTTCTATCCGGCCATGTTTCAGGCGGCGATCGATGCCGGGCGTCCGGTGCAGCCGCTTCGGCTGACCTATCACCACGTCGACGGCAGCGTGTCGACCGCCCCGGCCTTCGTCGGTGACGAGACGCTGCTGGGGTCCATCCGCCGGCTGCTCGCCGTGCGGCGCACGCTGGCGCGGGTGCACGTCGAATCCCTGCAGCTGCCGGGGACCGATCGGCGAGCTTTGGCCGGCCGCTGCCAGTCCGCGGCGGGCGTGGGAGCGTCCCGTCACACCGGTCACGGGCACATGCTGGTGGCCTGAGCCTTCCGACCTGCCGGTATCGTGGGGCGCGTCATGGTCTACCTGGATCACGCCGCCACCACCCCGATGCACCCCGCCGCCGTCGAGGCGATGACGGCCGTGCTCGGCACCGTCGGCAACGCCTCCTCCCTGCACACCAGCGGCCGGGCGGCGCGGCGGCGGATCGAGGAATCCCGCGAGCTGATCGCCGACAGGCTGGGTGCGCGTCCCTCCGAGGTGGTCTTCACCGCCGGCGGCACCGAGAGCGACAACCTGGCCGTCAAGGGCATCTTCTGGGCCCGCCGCGACGCCGAGCCGCGCCACCGCCGCATCGTCGCCAGCGAGGTGGAACACCACGCCGTGCTGGACTCGGTGAACTGGCTCGTCGACCACGAGGGCGCCGAGGTGAGCTGGCTGCCGACCGCCGCGGACGGATCGGTGTCGCCGGCCGCGCTGCGCGAGGTGCTGCAGCGCCACGACGATGTCGCGCTGGTGTCGGTGATGTGGGCCAACAACGAGGTCGGCACCGTCCTGCCGACCGCCGAACTGGCCGCGGTCGCGGCCGAATTCGGGGTGCCGATGCACAGCGACGCCGTGCAGGCGGTGGGGCAGTTGCCCGTCGACTTCGCCGCCAGCGGGCTGTCGGCGATGAGCGTGGCCGCGCACAAGTTCGGCGGTCCTGCGGCGGTGGGCGCGCTGCTGCTACGCCGCGACGTCACCTGTGTACCGCTGTCGCACGGCGGCGGGCAGGAGCGCGACATCCGCTCGGGCACCGCCGATGTCGCGGGGGCCGTCGGAATGGCGGCGGCGGCCCAGATCTCGGTGGACGGGCTCGAAGCCAACAGCGCGCGGCTGCGGGTGTTGCGGGATCGCCTGGTCGAGGGGGTCCTGGCCGACATCGAGGACGTCACCCTCAACGGCGCCCGCGACCCGCTGCGGCTGCCCGGCAACGCGCACTTCACCTTCCGCGGCTGCGAAGGCGACGCGCTGTTGATGCTGCTGGACGCCAACGGCATTGAGTGTTCGACCGGATCGGCCTGCACCGCCGGCGTCGCGCAACCGTCGCATGTGCTGATCGCGATGGGGGCCGACCCGGCCACCGCTCGAGGATCCTTGCGGCTCTCGTTGGGGCACACCAGCGTCGACGCCGACGTCGATGCGGTGTTGCGGGTGCTGCCCGGCGCGGTGGACCGCGCGCGTCGGGCCACGCTGGCCGCCGCGGGGGCTTCGTAAGTGAAGGTCCTCGCTGCCATGAGTGGTGGTGTCGACTCGTCGGTCGCCGCGGCTCGGATGGTCGACGCCGGACACGACGTGGTCGGCGTGCACCTGGCGCTGTCCGCCGCACCTGGCGCGCTGCGCACCGGGTCGCGGGGCTGCTGTTCCAAAGAGGACGCCTCGGACGCGCGCCGCGTCGCCGATGTGCTGGGGATACCATTCTATGTCTGGGATTTCGCGGAAAAGTTCAAGGCGGACGTGATCGACGATTTCGTCTCGTCCTATGCCCGCGGCGAAACACCCAACCCCTGCGTGCGATGCAACCAGCGAATCAAGTTCTCGGCCCTCTCCGCGAGAGGTCTCGCGCTGGGCTTCGACACGGTGGTCACCGGCCACTACGCCCGGCTGTCCGCCGGGCGGCTGCGCCGCGCCGTCGACCGGGACAAGGACCAGTCCTACGTGCTGGCGGTGCTGACCGCCGAGCAGTTGCGCCACGCGGCATTCCCGATCGGGGACACGGCCAAGCCGCAGATCCGCGCCGAGGCGGCCCACCGGGGCCTGGCGGTCGCCGAAAAGCCGGACAGTCACGACATTTGCTTCATCCCGTCCGGAAACACCCGCGCCTTTCTCGGCGAGCGCATCGGGGTGCGCCGCGGCGCCGTCGTCGATGCGGACGGCACGGTGCTCGCCGAGCACGACGGGGTACACGGTTTCACCATCGGCCAACGCAAAGGCCTGGGCATCGCCGGGCCGGGACCCGACGGCCGCCCGCGCTACGTGACGGCAATCGATGCCGACACCGCGACCGTGCGGGTGGGCGAGGCGGCCGACCTCGACGTGCATGAACTGGTCGGCCGGGATCCGGTTTTCCTCGCGGGAACCGCGCCGTCCGGTCCCCTTGAGTGCGCGGTGCAGGTGCGGGCGCACGGTGAAACGGCAAGCGCGGTAGCCGAATTGGTTGGCGGCGAGTTGATCGTGCGGTTGCGGGCCCCGCTTCGCGGTGTGGCGCGCGGCCAGACGCTGGTGTTGTACCGGCCCGACCCCGACGGCGACGAGGTGCTCGCCAGCGCCACCATCGCCGGCGCTCGCCGCTAGCCCGGCACGTTCGCGGCGATGTTGGTCATCACGATGTCGGACACCGATTGCGCAAAGCCGCAGAAGGTGACTTCCAGCATGGCCACCGACAGGATCCGATAGTCGCGGCCACAGCCGCCGGGCCGCAGGTGCAGCGTGGTGGCGTCGGCCTGCCAGTCGCCGACGAGCAGGTCGCCGGCCGAGCTGTCCGCACAGTTGCCGACGGTGGCCACCAGCGCGCCGAAGGCCCGCCGGGCGGTGTCGGTGTCTCGGTAGGCGGCGGCGCCCTCGGAGATCAGCGCGCCGTCGGGCGGGTCTTGAAAGGTCGTCTTGTGGAACTTCTCGATGTCGGGCCCGAACGTCGCCGTCTCGGCGAAGAGGAACCGGCATTCCGGCGGCGCGTGATCGGCCAGCGCGTCGATGTCCACCGGGTTGGTGCCGTCCATCGACGGGATGATCGTCAGGTGCTCGCCGGCGCCGGTGATCGCGCGCATCCGGGACTGATCGAGCAGGATCGTGTCGACACTGAAACCCCGGCCGCCATCCCCACGGGTGGCGCCGGGCCCCGGCAGGGCCGTGCCGTCCACCACCCGGGTGCACGCGGCCGCCAGCACCACCGCACCGCATAACAACAGCGGCCGCATCGATTTCGCCATCTGCCACACCGTTTCGTGCGCCGTTCTTGCGTCGAAACTACCCCCGCGGCGCCGCGGCAAACACCCCTGGTCACCCGGGTGCGATGTGACGTCGAATACGGTTGGGCGGGTGAATGTTTTCGCCCATCCCTTCGCCAACGCCAGCGGCGTCGGCTCGTGGCCCGGCACCGCGGCGCGGCGGGCCGCCGAGATCGTCGTCGGTGAGTTGGCGGACGCGCTGGCCCACATCGTGGAGCTGCCCGCGCGGGGAGTGGGCGCCGACGTGATCGGCCGGGCCGGCGCGCTGCTGATCGACGTGGCCATCGACACCGTGCCGCGCGGCTACCGGGTCGCCGCCCGGCCCGGCGCGGTCACCCGCCGCGCCGTCAGCCTCCTCGCGGAGGACTCCGACGCCCTGGAAGAGGCCTGGGAAGCGGCCGGGCTGCGCGGCGGCGGCCGCCCGGTCAAGGTGCAGGCGCCCGGGCCGATCACGCTGGCCGCCCAGCTCGAGCTGGCCAACGGGCACCGGGCCATCACCGATCCCGGCGCGGTGCGTGACCTGGCGGTGTCGCTGGCCGAAGGTGTTGCCGCGCACCGCTCGGCGCTGGCCCGCCGACTCGAGACACCGGTGGTGGTGCAGTTCGATGAGCCGTCGCTGCCGGAGGCGCTCGGCGGCCGGCTGCCCGGGGTGACCGCACTGAGCCCGGTGGCACCGCTGGACGGGGCCGTGGCCGTCGAGCTGCTCGACAGCTGCGTCGCCACGGTCGGCGGTGAAGTGCTGCTACACAGCTGCGCGCCGGAACTTCTTCCGTGGAACCTGTTGCAGCGCAGCACAATCGGTGCGGTATCCGTGGATGCCGGCACGCTGCACGCGGTGGATCTGGACGGCATCGCCGCATTCGTCGAATCGGGTCGCACCGTCATGCTGGGGGTGGTCGCCACGAGCGCTCCAGAACGCCGGCCGTCGGCGCAGGAGGTGGCCGCCGCGGTCGCCGCGGTGATCGATCGGCTGGGGTTCGGCCGCTCGGCGCTGCGCGATCGCATCGGCGTCACCCCGACCTGTGGTCTGGGGGCGGGTGCGACGCCCCAGTGGGCCCGCACCGCGATCGAGCTCGCCCGCAAGGCCGCCGAGATGTTCGCGGAGGATCCGGACGCCATCTAGCCGGTGCGGCGAGATTGCCGCCAGGGCTGTGACCGGGGCGCCTAGAACGACCATCACGGCAATGTCGGCGCGAGGAGATAGCCTGCGAGGGTGAGCTCAGCTGAAGCTGATTCGGTGCCGCCCGAGGTGCGGCGGCAGTGGCAGGACCTGGCCGACCAGGTGCGTGAACACCAGTTCCGCTACTACATCAAAGACTCGCCCATCGTCTCCGACGCCGAATTCGACACGATGTTCAACCAGCTCGTCGCGCTGGAGGATCGCCACCCGGAGCTGCGCGTGCCCGATTCCCCGACGCAGCTGGTGGGCGGGGCGGGCTTCGCCACCGACTTCACCGAGGCCGAGCACCTCGAGCGGATGCTCAGCCTCGACGACGTGTTCGACCGCGACGAGCTGGTCGCCTGGACCCGTCGCGTCGAGAACGAGATCGGCACCGACCCGCACTACCTGTGCGAGCTCAAGATCGACGGGGTGGCGCTGTCGCTGGTGTACCGCGACGGCCGGCTGGACCGCGCCGCCACCCGCGGCGACGGCCGGGTCGGCGAGGACGTGACGCTCAATGCGCGCACCATCGACGACGTTCCCGAACGCCTCAGCGCCAGTGCCGACTTCCCGACCCCCGCCGTGCTGGAGGTGCGTGGCGAGGTGTTCTTCCTGCTCGCCGATTTCGAGGCGCTCAACGCCAGCCTGGTTGAGGACGGGAAGGCGCCGTTCGCCAATCCACGCAACAGCGCGGCCGGGTCGCTGCGCCAGAAGAACCCGGCCGTCACCGCCCGGCGCAAGCTGCGGATGATCTGCCACGGAATCGGCCGCACCGAGGGCTTCACGGCCAAGACGCTGCACGAGGCCTACACCGCGCTGGAAGCCTGGGGGCTGCCCGTGGCGGCGCAGACCGCGCGGGTGCGCGGCCTTGCCGCCGTGGAGGACCGGATCCGGTATTGGGGCGAGCATCGCTACGACATCGACCACGAGATCGACGGCGTGGTGGTCAAAGTCGACGACGTGGCGTTGCAGCGCCGGCTGGGGGCCACGTCCCGGGCGCCGCGGTGGGCCGTCGCCTACAAGTACCCGCCCCAGGAGGCGCAGACCGAGCTGCTCGACATCCGGGTCAACGTCGGACGCACCGGACGCGTCACGCCCTTTGCCTTCATGACACCGGTCAAGGTGGCCGGCTCGACCGTGGGGCTGGCCACCCTGCACAACGCCGCCGAGGTCAAGCGCAAGGGGGTGCTGATCGGCGACACCGTGATGATCCGCAAAGCCGGCGACGTCATCCCGGAAGTGCTGGGCCCCGTCGTCGACCTGCGGGACGGATCCGAGCGCGAATTCGTCATGCCCACCACGTGTCCCGAGTGCGGCACGCCGCTGGCGCCGGCCAAGGAGGGTGACGCCGACATCCGCTGTCCGAATGCCCGGTCCTGCCCGGCGCAGCTGCGCGAGCGGGTCTTCCACGTCGCCGGCCGCGGCGCACTGGACATCGAGGGACTCGGATACGAGGCGGCCACCGCGCTGTTGAAGGCCGGGGTGATCGCCGACGAGGGCGACCTGTTCGCCCTCACCGAGGACGACCTGTTGCGCACCGAGCTGTTCCGGACCAAGGCCGGCGCGTTGTCCGCCAACGGCAGGCGGCTGCTCGACAACCTGGACAAGGCCAAGCAGGTGCCGCTGTGGCGGGTGCTGGTGGCGCTGTCGATCCGGCACGTCGGACCGACGGCGGCGCGCGCCCTGGCGACCGAGTTCGGCAGCCTGGACGCGATCATGTCGGCATCCACCGAGCGGCTGGCCGCGGTGGAGGGGGTCGGCCCGACGATCGCCGCCGCGCTCACCGAGTGGTTCACCGTCGACTGGCATTGCGCGATCGTCGACAAGTGGCGGGCCGCCGGGGTGCGGATGGCCGACGAGCGCGACGCCGGCGTGCCGCGGACGCTGGAAGGGCTGACGGTCGTGGTCACCGGTTCGCTGCCCGGATTCTCCCGCGACGACGCCAAGGAGGCGATCGTCTCGCGTGGCGGAAAGGCCGCCGGCTCGGTGTCGAAGAAGACCGACTACGTCGTCGCCGGCGATTCGCCGGGCTCCAAGTACGACAAGGCGGTAGAGCTCGGCGTGCCGATCCTCGACGAGGACGGGTTTCGCCGGCTGCTGGCGGAGGGCCCCGCCGGGGAGTAACCGGGCGATCGCCACCGGCGACCCCCGGGGTGCTTGCGCGCCGCCGTGGCGGGTACTCCCGATCACAGGCCGTGACCACTGGATTGGGGGAATTTCCGATGACCGATGTCGCCGATGTCGCCGTACACCACGACGGGTACCCGGCGTACCGCCGGAAGGTCCGCTTCGACTGGTCGAACACCCCGTTGCACTGGGTCCCCGACGACCCGTTCTCCACGCACATGATGAATGTGCTGCATTTGCTGCTGCCGGCGGGGGAGCGGTGGTTCATCCAGGTCGTCAACGAGGCCGAGCCGATGGTCGACGACCGCGAACTGCGGGCGGCCATCAAGCCGTTCATCCAGCAGGAGGCGTGGCACGCCTGGGCGCACCAGATGGTGCTCGATCATTTGGCCGAGCAGGGGATCGACACCAAGCCCTACACCGACAAGCTGCAGAAATGGCTGTCCACGCTCGGTGACCAAAAGCCCAAGTGGCCGCGCGCACTGCAACGCTGGTGGCTGTACCGGCGGCTCGCCGATGTCGCGGCCCTGGAGCACTTCACGGCCGTGCTGGGCCAATGGGTCATTCAAAACCAGGGCCTCGATTATGCGGGCACCGATCCGACCATGCTCGACCTGCTGCGCTGGCACGGGGCCGAGGAGATCGAGCACCGCTCGCTGGTCTTCGACGTCTATCAAAACGTGTGCGGGAGCTACCCGCTGCGGGCGTTCTCGATGCTGCTCACCGCGCCCCAGTTCCTGTTCTGGTGGCTCGCCGGAGTGCGATTCCTGATGGTCCGTGACCCCAGCATCGACGCCATGCCGCGCTGGCGGGACTGGTTGCGGGCCGCCCGGCAGTACCGGGTGCCGGGGCCGTGGAAGATCATCGTGACGGTGCCGCTCCGCTATCTGCGGCCCCGTCACCATCCCGACACCGAGGCGTCCACGCAGATGGCGATGGACTACCTGGCGCACTCACCGGCGGCATTGGCGGCGCGGGAGCAGGCCAAGGCCGGACCCTAGGACCGGGCGGTACTGGGCCGTACACCGCCGCGGATCTATGGTAGGCGCTATGACCCAGACGGCCGACCGGTGCGTGGCGGCGTCACCGTGGTCTCCCCGAGAGGCCGAGTTACTGGCGGTGACGTTGCGGCTGCTGCAGGAACACGGCTACGACGGGCTGACGGTGGACGCGGTCGCCAGTGCCGCCCGCGCCAGCAAGGCCACGGTGTACCGCCGCTGGCCCTCGAAAGCCGAGCTGGTGTTGGCCGCCTTCATCGAGGGCGTCCGCCAGGTCGCCGTTCCGCCGAACACCGGCACATTGCGCGGGGACTTGCTGCGTGTCGGGGAGGGAATCTGCCAACAGGGCGGCCAGCTGGCCGGCACCATTCGCGCCGTACTCGTCGAAGCGTCCCGCCACCCCGCACTCGGCGACGCCCTGCAGCATCAATTCATGGATCAACGCAAAGCCCTGATCCAGCACATCCTGCACCAGGCCGTCGACCGGGGCGAGATCGCCGAAGCCGCCATCACCGAGGAACTGTGGGATCTGTTGCCCGGCTACCTCATCTTCCGGTCCATCATCCCCAGCCGCCCGCCGAGCCGCCGCACCGTCGAAATCCTGGTCGACGAGGTCATTCTCCCCGGCCTGACTCGGCCCAGCGGGTAGCCGAACTCCCCGCGAAGTCGGTGGCGCGTACCCGCAATGTGTACGCTCGCGTCTCTTGTGCAGTACTGTCCAGTACCGTACTGTCATAGCTGTTGATCGCGCTCGACGTGTCGAGCCTGCCCGCCGGCGTTTCGCCCGACGATCGAAAGGCATACGGGTGAAAGGGATTTCGGTTGCGACCCTGGTCAGACGACGGTGGATGCTGCTGGTCGCGGTGACGGTGGTCGCGCTGGCGGGTTTTGCCATCTATCGCCTGCACGGAATTTTCGGTTCGCACAACGACACTGCGGCTGCCGGCGGCATCTCCAACGAGATCGTCCCGTTCAACCCCAAGCGGGTGGTCCTCGAGGTCTTCGGCGCACCGGGGGCGGTGGCCACCATCAATTACCTGGATGTCAACGCCCAGCCGCAACAGGTCCGGGACGCGCCCTTGCCCTGGTCGTTCACGATCACCACCACCGAGCCCGCGGTCGTCGGCAACGTTGTGGCACAGGGCAATGGCGACACCCTCGGCTGCCGCATCATCGTCAACGGCGACGTGAAGGACGAACGCACCGTCAACAAGGTTGATGCCTACACCTTCTGCCTGGACAAGTCCGGATGAGCGACCAGCAACCCGCGCGGCCCCTCGCGCCGCACACCATCCGCCGGCTCGCGTTGCCGATCCTGCTGTTCTGGCTGGCGCTGGCCGCCATACCGAACATCGCGGTGCCGCAGCTGGAGGAAGTCGGAAAAGTCCACAACGTGGCGCTGAATTCACCCGACGCGCCCTCCCTGAAGGCGATCAAGCGCATCGGCCAGGTCTTCCACGAATTCGACTCCGACAGTTCGGCGATGATCGTCTTGGAAGGCGATAAGCCGCTCGGCGACGACGCCCACCGCTTTTACGACGCGATGATCGGCAAGCTCGAACGGGACACGAAGCACGTCGAGCACGTCCAGGACTTCTGGGGAGACACCCTGACCGCGGCCGGAGCGCAGAGCGCCGACGGCAAGGCCGCCTATGTTCAGGTCTTTCTGACCGGTAATCAGGGCTCGGCCATCGGCCAACGAAGCCGTCGGCGCCGTGCGCGACATCGTCGACCACACGCCGGCGCCGCCGGGCGTCAAGGCCTACGTCACCGGCCCGGCGCCGCTCATCTCGGATCAATTCGACGTGGGCAGCAAGGGAACCGCGAAGGTCACCACCATCACCATCGGCGTGATCGCGCTGATGCTGTTCTTCGTTTACCGCTCCGTGCTGACCACGATCCTGGTGCTCCTGACGGTCCTCATCGAGATGGCCGCCGCCCGGGGCATCGTCGCGTTTCTGGGCAACGCCGGGATCATCGGGCTGTCGACATACTCGACGAACCTGCTCACCTTGCTCGTCATCGCCGCCGGGACGGACTACGCGATCTTCGTCGTGGGCCGCTACCAAGAAGCGCGCGGCGCCGGCGAGGACCGAGAAACCGCCTTCTACACCATGTTCCGCGGAACGGCCCACATCGTCTTGGGGTCGGGCCTGACCGTCGCCGGCGCGGTGTTCTGCCTGACGTTCACCCGGCTGCCGTATTTTCAAAGTCTGGGTGTTCCCGCCGCCCTGGGCATCCTGGTGGCGCTCTGCGCCGCGCTCACCCTGGGTCCGGCCGTGCTCACCCTGGGCGCCGCCGTGGGGATGTTCGAGCCCAAGCGCGCGATGAGGACCCGTGGCTGGCGGCGGATCGGCACCGCCATCGTCCGCTGGCCCGTCCCCATTCTGTCCGCGGCGTGCGCGTTGGCGATGGTGGGTCTGCTCGCCCTGGCCGGCTACAAGACGAGTTACGACACCCGCCCCTACATGCCCGCCAGCGCGCCGGCCAACATCGGATACGCGGCCGCCGAGCGGCACTTTTCCCGGGCCCGGCTGGAACCCGAATTGCTGATGGTCGAGACCGACCACGACATGCGGAACCCGGCCGACATGCTCATCCTGGACCGGGTGGCCAAGGGGGTGTTCCACGTGCCCGGGGTCGCCCAGGTGCAGGCCATCACCAGGCCGCTGGGCAGCCCGATCGACCACAGCTCGCTCGCGTTCCAGATCAGCGCGCAAAGCGCCAACCAGCAGGAAAACCTGACCTACCAACGGGATCGCGCCAACGACCTGCTCAAGCAGGCCGGGGAACTGGGCAAGACGATCAACATCCTCAAGCAGCAGTACGTCCTGCAGCAGCAGCTGGCCGACACCACCCACAGCGAGGCCCAGAGCTTTCACGACACGATCGGTACCATCAAGGACCTGCGCGACAAGCTCGCGAACTTCGACGACTTCATCAGGCCGATTCGTAGCTACTTCTATTGGGAGAGGCACTGTTACGACATCCCCGCCTGCTTCGCGCTCAGGTCCGTCTTCGACGCGCTCGACGGCATCGACCAGCTCAGTGAAAGGTTCGAAGACCTCACCGCCACCCTGGACAAACTCGACGCGCTGCAGCCGAAACTGGTGGCGCTGATCCCGCCCCAGATCGCCAGCCAGGAGACCAATCACCAACTGACACTGGAGAATTACGCCACCCTGTCCGGCATCTACGCCCAGACGGCGGCCGCGATCGAAAATGCGACGGCGCTGGGACGAGCCTTCGACGCCGCGAAAAACGACGACTCCTTCTACCTGCCCCCCGAGGTTTTCAACAACCCCGATTTCAAGCGCGGGCTGAAACTGTTCCTGTCACCCGACGGCAAGGCGGCTCGCATGATCATCACCCACGAGGGCGATCCCGCGACGCCGGAGGGCATCTCGCACATCGAGCCGATCAGGAGGGCCGCGCACGAGGCGTTGAAGGGCACGCCCATGGCCGACGCCCACGTCTATCTCAGCGGCACCGCGGCGACCTATAAGGACATCCAGGACGGCGCCAAGTACGACCTGATGATCGTCGGAATCGCGGCGCTCAGCCTGATTTTGCTGATCATGATGATCATCACGCGCAGCCTGATCGCCGCGCTCGTCATCGTGGGCACGGTGGCCGTGTCGCTGGGCGCCTCGTTCGGGCTGTCGGTGCTGGTGTGGCAGTACATCTTTGGCATCAAGCTGTATTGGGTGGTGCTGGCGCTGGCCGTCATCCTGCTGTTGGCGGTGGGCTCGGACTACAACCTGCTGTTGATCTCCCGCTTCAAGGAAGAAATCGGCGCCGGCCTCAAGACCGGCATCATTCGGGCGATGGCCGGCTCCGGGTCCGTGGTCACCTCGGCCGGCGTGGTCTTCGCCGTAACGATGTGCGCGTTCGTGTTCAGCGGTTTCCAGGTGCTCGGTCAGATCGGTACCACCATCGGCCTGGGGTTGTTGTTCGACACCCTGATCGTGCGGTCGTTCATGACACCGTCGGTCGCGACGCTTCTCGGGCGCTGGTTCTGGTGGCCCCAGCGGGTGCGTCCGCGCCCGGCCAGCCAGATGCTGCGCCCGTACGGGCCGCGTCCGGCGGTCCGCCAGTTGCTGCTGTGGGACGACGACGACCCGGCGGTGCTGTCGCGTTGAGCGGCCGGCCGGTCGATCAGCCCGGCATGGTGGCTACGAAACCGGCCGGGGAGCCCGGCGGGCCACCTCGATCAGTAGTATGTGCCCGACGACTACTTGACCTTCGCGCGCAGTAGAGCGGACGGGGCCAGCGTAGGTCGCTGACCAAAGCCGATGGGCACCGTCACCCGACTCAACTCTTCGAGAGGTTCTGGATGCATGTCGCACTCTTCACCGATCTTCACCCCGATGGCCTCGGGGGGCGCAGGGTGCGGTGGCCACGCAGCGTCGTGCGCTCGAGCAGTGTGGGCACCGGGTCACGGCCTTCACGGCACCGATGCCCGGCTCGGTGGACCCCGACCCGTGCGTCGTCGAGTTGAGGCCGGTCCCGGTCATCGACCCGCTGGTCCGCGCATTGGGCAGGCATGAGGACTTTGTTCTGGTATGGCCCTCCAAGACGAATCGCGCGATCATCGACGAGGTGTTCGGCAGCCGCGGGCCCATCGACATCGTGCACACCCACGGTGACTTGGGCGTGGCGATAGCCGGCGTGGACGCCGCTCGCCGGCATGGTGTTCCGGTGGTCCAAACCAAACACACCCGCTACGACGTGTATTTCGAGCAAGCCCCCCGGCCCCCCTGGCTTTGGCGATGCTGGTCAGCCAGGGGCAGAAGCGCTACATCGCACAGGACTTCCAGTTGACCCCCGAAACGGAGAGTGCGGCTTCCCGACTGGCTTGGCGGTTCATGGTGGCGCCCGCCCAAGCCGTGGACCACGAGATCACACCGACCCGGCATTTTGCGCGGTCGCTGGCCAGACGCGGGGTGACCCGTCCCATCTCGGCGATTTCCAATGGCGTTGACGACGACGTCATCGACCGGGCCCGGGCTGCCGTGGGAGCCGGCTGGTCTGACGACGAACCGCTCCGTCTTGTCTGGTGTGGGCGCCTTTCGTCGGAGAAGCGGGCGCTGGAAGCCATTGAGGCCGTCGCCCGGGTCGACCACTGCACACTCGACATCTACGGCCAGGGCCACCTCGAGGCGCCGATGAGGAAATTCATCGACGCCGCCGGCCTTGCTCAACGAATTCGCCTGCACGGTCGGGTCGGCCGCGAAGAATGTCTGGTCGCGATGGGATCGAGCGATGCGGTGCTGTTCACGTCCTACGGTTTCGACACCCAGGGACTCGTGCTGCTGGAGGCGGTTGCCATGGCGTCGCCCGTCATTTATTGCGACCCCGCGCTGAGCGAAACGGTTCCGGAAGGCGGCGGCATTCTCGCCGCCGACCCCTCGCCCGCCGCACTGGCGGCCGCGATTCGTGTGCTCGTCTCGGATCGTGACCGACTGCGGGAAATGTCCGGCGTCGTCGCCGACCACCGGGACAGCGGTCGGCAGTCACTGCAAACCGAGAAGATCCTCGCCATCTACCACAGCCTGGTCGACCGGGTGCCCGTGTAGCCGGCGTTCAGCGCAGCATGGTGGCCACAATGCCGGCCAGGTAGCCCAGGCGGGCCACCTCCGAAGGCCGGAACTCGGGGCCCGGGCGGCCCAGCACCACCGCCGTGTGCGGGTCACCCAGCGGGGCCGCGACCATCGTCGTATCCATGTCGCGCCACACCTGTGGCACCCACTCGGCGGTGTTGTCCAGCGTTGCGGCCTGCTCGATCGGCAGCCACGGCGCCGAATTCGCCTTGGTCTCCGGAGCGCCCGCGCTACCGGCGAGGCGCAGCAGCTGCCCCCGGGAACTGTGCAACACCGTGCACCAACTGACCCGCAGCACCCTGGGCGCCTCGTTGGCGAGCACCTGCAGCCGGGTCGGGTTGTCGCCGGCCGCGGCGACATGGTCGAGCAGCTCCAGCTCGCGATGCGCTTCCAGCAGTCCGGTGTGCGGACGGACGCTGTCCACCCGGACACCGGGCAGTGACTCGGCGGCGGTGATCAGCGTGTCGGGCATCGCCCCCGGCGGCAGTTCGATGACCAGGTCGTCGATCGCATAACCCAGGCCGCGCTCGACCACGTCGAGCGACAGGATGTCGGCGCCCACCGAGCCGAGCGCCACCGCCAGCGAGCCCAGGCTGCCCGGGCGATCGGCCAGCTCGATGCGCAACAGATACGATGGCACGGCCAACACTGTTGCACAGCGGCGCGTTCCCGGCATGTCGGCTCGGACCCCGCGTCGTCCCCCGGCGGTGCGGCCTGCGGGGAGCTTCCGGGGTCGCCACCGTTAGGCTTTTCGCTCGTGTCCCAGATCTCCCGCGACGAGGTGGCGCATCTGGCCCGGCTGTCCCGGCTGGCGCTGAGCGATAGCGAGCTGGATAACTTCGCCGGCCAGCTCGACGCCATCCTGACCCACGTCAGCCAGGTGCAGGCCGTCGACGTCACCGGCGTCGAACCGACCGACAACCCACTCAAGGACGTCAACGTCACGCGTGCGGACGAGCCGGCGCCCTGCCTGACGCAACAGGAGGCGCTGGCCGAGGCCCCCGAAGCCGTCGATGGCCGGTTCGCCGTCCCGCAGATCCTCGGGGACGCCGAGTGAACGACATCGTCCGCCTCGACGCCGCGACCCTGGCCGCCAAGATCGCCGCCGGGGAGCTGTCGTCGGTCGAGGTGACCCGGGCCTGCCTGGACCAGATCGAGGCCACCGACGACCGGTACCGCGCCTTCCTGCATGTGGCCGCCGACGAGGCGTTGGCGGCCGCGGCGGTCGTCGACGAGGCGGTGGCCGCGGGGGAGCGGCTGCCCTCGGCGCTGGCCGGGGTCCCGCTGGCGCTCAAGGACGTCTTCACCACCGTCGACATGCCCACCACCTGCGGGTCCAGGATCCTTCAGGGCTGGCGTTCCCCCTATGACGCCACCGTCACCACGCGGTTGCGTGCCGCGGGAATCCCGATCCTGGGAAAGACCAACATGGACGAGTTCGCGATGGGCTCGTCGACGGAGAACTCCGCCTACGGCCCCACCCGCAACCCGTGGAACGTCGACCGGGTGCCCGGTGGCTCCGGTGGTGGCAGCGCGGCGGCGCTGGCGGCGTTCCAGGCGCCGCTGGCCATCGGGTCCGACACCGGGGGCTCCATCCGGCAGCCCGCGGCGCTGACCGCGACCGTCGGTGTCAAACCCACCTACGGCACGGTGTCCCGCTACGGGCTGGTGGCCTGCGCGTCGTCGCTCGACCAGGGCGGCCCGTGCGCGCGCACCGTGCTGGATACCGCGCTGCTGCATCAGGTGATCGCCGGGCACGACCACCGCGACTCCACCTCCGTGGACGCCGAGCTGCCCGACGTCGTCGGCGCCGCCCAAGCCGGCGCCTCCGGTGACCTGCGCGGGGTGCGCGTGGGGGTGGTTAAGCAGCTGCGCGGCGAGGGCTACCAGCCTGGGGTGCTGGCCTCGTTTGCGGCCGCCGTCGAGCAGCTGACCGCCCTGGGCGCCGAGGTCAGCGAGGTCGACTGCCCGCACTTCGAATACGCGCTGGCCGCCTACTACCTGATCCTGCCGTCGGAGGTGTCGAGCAACCTGGCGCGCTTCGACGCGATGCGCTACGGGCTGCGGGTCGGCGACGACGGCAACCACAGCGCCGAAGAGGTGATGGCGCTGACCCGGGCCGCCGGGTTCGGACCGGAGGTCAAGCGGCGCATCATGATCGGGACCTACGCGCTGTCGGCCGGTTACTACGACGCCTACTACAACCAGGCGCAGAAGGTGCGCACGCTGATCGCCCGCGACCTGGACCAGGCCTACCGATCCGTGGACGTGGTGGTGTCGCCGGCGACGCCGACCACGGCGTTCCCGCTGGGGGAGAAGGTCGACGATCCGCTGGCGATGTACCTGTTCGACCTGTGCACGCTGCCGCTGAACCTGGCCGGCCACTGCGGCATGTCGGTGCCGTCCGGGTTGTCGCCGGACGACGAGCTGCCGGTCGGCCTGCAGATCATGGCGCCCGCACTGGCCGACGACCGCCTGTACCGGGTGGGCGCCGCCTACGAGGCCGCCCGCGGGCCGCTGCCGAGCGCCATTTAGCGCTGCTCGCGGCACCGGGCGGGGCCGCAGTGCAAGATGAGGACATGCGGATCGGAATTCTCACCGGAGGCGGCGACTGCCCCGGGCTCAACGCCGTCATCCGGGCCGTGGTGCGCACCTGCGACGCCCGGTATGGCTCGTCGGTGGTCGGATTCCAGGACGGGTGGCGCGGGTTGCTGGAGAACCGGCGCATCCAGCTGCAAAACGACGACCGCAACGATCGGTTGCTGGCCAAGGGCGGAACGATGCTGGGCACCGCGCGCGTGCACCCCGACAAACTGCGGGCCGGGCTGAGCCAGATCAAGCAGACCCTCGACGACAACGGGATCGACGTGCTGATCCCCATCGGCGGTGAAGGCACCCTGACCGCCGCGCACTGGCTGTCGGAGGAGAACGTTCCCGTGGTCGGGGTGCCGAAGACCATCGACAACGACATCGACTGCACCGACGTGACTTTCGGCCACGACACCGCGCTGACCGTAGCGACCGAAGCCATCGACCGGTTACACAGCACCGCCGAATCGCACCAACGGGTGATGCTGGTAGAGGTGATGGGCAGGCATGCGGGCTGGATCGCGCTGAACGCGGGGCTGGCGTCCGGCGCGCACATGACGCTGATCCCCGAACAGCCCTTCGATGTCGAAGAAGTCTGCCGGCTCGTCAAACGGCGCTTCCAGCGCGGAGATTCGCACTTCATCTGCGTGGTGGCCGAGGGCGCCAAGCCGGTCGCTGGCTCGATCACCTTGCGGGAAGGCGGGATTGACGAATTCGGCCATGAGCGTTTCACCGGTGTGGCCGCGCAGCTGGCCTTCGAGGTGGAAAAGCGGATCAACAAGGAAGTCCGGGTGACCGTGCTGGGCCACGTCCAGCGGGGCGGTACCCCGACCGCCTACGACCGGGTGCTGGCCACCCGCTTTGGCGTCAACGCCGCCGACGCCGCCCACGCCGGTGAGTACGGTCAGATGGTGTCGCTGCGGGGTCAGGACATCGGGCGGGTGCCGCTGGCGGACGCCGTGCGCCAGCTCAAGCTGGTGCCCGAAAGCCGCTACGACGACGCCGCCGCCTTCTTCGGCTGAGGGCGCCCGGTTGGGCGAACAACAGGTAGCGCCGGCCTGACGGCCATCTGAAATGTGCCCACGATTTGCCCTGCTCGGGCGCGATCGGCGCTTTTTCGTGGTTTCCGGACGGGGTGCGCGCGGTTATACCGGGGGTATGAGCAACCGCGGATCCACTCGCGGAGTCGTTCAACAGCCGCAGGCCCCCGGGGGGCGCGTCGCCGCCGACCCGGCAGCCCCCACCATGCCGCGGCCCTACCGCCCGACCGCGTCCGGGCCCCGGCCGCCGGCCAGACCGGCCCGGCCGCTGGGGGGAACGGCGCTCGACCGGTTCGACCACTGGGACACCGACGGCCCCGCCGAGGCGTTCAGCTGGCGAGATCTGATCCACCGCCTCACCGGCGTCAACGTGGGGCCGGGCAAAGACTCGCGGTACCAACAGGAGCTCCGGGATCGGATCCGGACGGCCGTGGGCGGCGCCTTTCCGATCGCCGTGCTCAACCTCAAAGGCGGTGTCGGAAAGACCGCAGTGGTGGAGGCGCTCGGTTCGGTCTTCGCCCAGGTGCGCGACGATCGCGTCATCGCCGTCGACATCGACGCCGGGGACTTGGCGGAGCGGCACGGTCGTCGCAACCCCCTGAGCATGGCCGACCTGCTCGCCGACGCGGCGGCCACGCGCTACGACGATGTACGGGCGCATACCTACATGAACAACTTCGGCCTGGAAGTGCTCGGACTGCCCGACTATGCGCAGGCGGCCTGGCGGCTCGAGCGTCACGACGTTGTGCGAGCGTTTTCGACTCTGCGCAATCACTACTCGGTGATTTTGGTCGACTGTGTCAAGGCGCTCAACTCGCCCGTGATGGATGCGGTACTAGCGGAAGCACGGGCCCTCGTGGTGGTCACCAGCACCTCGATCGATGCGATACGAAAAACCGCGACAACGCTCGAATGGTTGCGCTGCAACGGGTATGGGCGGTTGCTGCGATCGACGATACTTGCGGTGAACCACGTCGAACAAGCCAAGGTCGACACCGTTGCCCTGCGGGAACTCGATCGCTTATCCGTTCGCGTCGCCGCCACGGTGGTGTTGCCGTTCGATCGGCATGTGCATCAAGGCAAGCAGATCGAGCTCGACCGGCTGAGCAAGGAAAGCCGGCGCAGCTACCTGGAGATGGCGGCCGCGCTGGCCGATATGTTTCCGGGCAGGGGAAGATAGCGCGATCACCACTGTGTTGATCGGTGGTGACCCGCTTCGCCCGGCTCCGCCGCGCTCGCGATCACCACTGTGTTGATCGGTGGTGACCCGCTTCGCCCGGCTCCGCCGCGCTCGCGATCACCACTACGATCGACGGCATGAGTGTTGCTGCCGCCGCCGAACTAATGGATTACGACGACGTCATCGCCCGTTTCGATCCGGTGCTCGGCCTCGAAGTGCACGTTGAGCTGTCCACCGCCACCAAGATGTTCTGCGGCTGCAGCACCACGTTCGGCGCCGAACCCAACACGCAGGTGTGCCCGGTGTGCCTGGGGTTGCCCGGCTCGCTGCCGGTGCTCAACCGCTCCGCGGTGGAATCGGCCATTCGGATCGGGCTCGCGCTCAACTGCGAGATCGTGCCCTGGTGCCGCTTCGCCCGGAAGAACTACTTCTATCCCGACATGCCGAAGAACTACCAGATCTCGCAGTACGACGAGCCGATCGCCATCAACGGCTACCTCGACGCACCGCTGGAAGACGGCACCACCTGGCGGGTGGAGATCGAGCGGGCGCACATGGAAGAAGACACCGGCAAGCTGACCCACCTGGGCAGCGAGACGGGCCGCATCCACGGTGCGACGACGTCGCTGCTCGACTACAACCGGGCCGGCGTGCCGCTGATCGAGATCGTCACCAAGCCCATCGTGGGTGCCGGCGCCCAGGCGCCGCAGATCGCCCGCTCCTATGTGACGGCATTGCGAGACCTGTTGCGCGCCTTGGCGGTATCCGATGTGCGAATGGACCAGGGCTCGATGCGTTGTGACTCCAACGTGTCGCTGAAGCCAATCGGGACCGAGGAGTTCGGTACCCGGACCGAGACGAAAAACGTCAACTCGCTGAAAAGCGTCGAGGTCGCCGTGCGTTACGAAATGCAACGCCAGGGCGCCGTTTTGGCCTCCGGCGGCCGGATCATCCAGGAAACCAGGCACTTTCACGAGGCCGGGTACACCAGCCCGGGCCGCGCCAAGGAGACCGCGCAGGATTACCGCTATTTCCCCGAGCCCGACCTGGAACCCGTCGCGCCCAGCCGCGAACTCGTCGAGCAGCTGCGCCAGACCATTCCCGAACTACCATGGTTGAGCCGCAAGCGGATTCAACAGGAATGGGGCGTTTCCGACGAGGTGATGCGGGACCTCGTCAACGCCGGCGCCGTCGAACTGGTCGCCGAGACCGTCAAGCACGGTGCACCCAGTGAGCAGGCACGGGCCTGGTGGGGAAACTTCCTGGTGCAGAAGGCCAACGAGGCCAACATCGGACTAGACGAACTGGCGATCACTCCTGCCCAGGTTGCCGCGGTGGTGGCGCTGGTCGAAGAAGGCAAGCTGTCCAACAAGCTGGCCCGCCAGGTCGTCGAGGGTGTGCTGGCCGGGGAGGGCGAACCCGAACAGGTGATGACCGCCCGCGGGCTGGAGCTGGTGCGCGACGACTCGGTGACCCAGGCCGCTGTCGACGAGGCGCTGGCCGCCAACCCCGATGTGGCGGAAAAGATTCGCGGCGGCAAGGTGGCCGCGGCCGGCGCGATCGTGGGTGCGGTGATGAAAGCCACCCGCGGGCAAGCCGACGCGGCGCGGGTGCGTGAACTGGTCCTGGCCGCCTGCGGGCAGGGTTAGCAACAAGGGCCTTCGGCTGCGGCCGAAGCCGGGCTAGGTCTTGTCGTCGTTGTTCCGTGGGAAGCCGCCACCCTGGGGGAACAGCGGGAACACCACGTCGTCGAGTTTCTCGGCGTCCCCGGCGGTCTTGTTGACGGTGGCGGCCCACACGTTGCCGTCCGGCGACATCTTCAGGGCCCAGGCGTGGGCGTGGGTGTCCTTGCGGACGACGTCGGGTTCGCCGGTGACCGCACCCGTCGACGGCGCGAGCCGGACGGCCACCGTCAGCTTGGTGTTGATCAGGTTGACCAGCACGGTCCCGTCCATTGCCGCACACCCGGCCACGCCGGGTTTGTCCGGCCAGGTCCACACCGAGGACACCTCCGACGTCTTGGTGATGCGCTGCAACCGGTCCGCCGTCGGGGTGCGGTCCGCCACGTACAGCGAGCCGTCGACGGGATCGATGCACATTCCGCCGCCGGAGCCGATACCGGAGAGTGCCGTCGTCGGCGGTGCCTGGCCGATGGTGGTCGGCTGTTCGATGCGGAGCACCTTGCCGGCCAGCGAATTGGGATCGGCGGCCAGCGCCGGGTTGCCCGCGTCCCCGGTCAGCACGACCAGCGTGGTGGGGCTGGTGAAGATCAACGCGCCCCGGTTTCCGGTGGCGCCCTTGGGGATCCCGGTCAGGATGTCCTTCGGGATGTCACCATCGGCCACCCGGACCACCCGATTGTCGGTGGGCGTGCTGATGTAGGCGTACATGAGGCGGTCTTGCGTATAGGTCGGCGACAGCACGATGTCCATCAAGCCGCCATCGCCGGACGGGTCGACCGGGATGACCATCTTCACCTTCGGCTCCGCGCTGACCGAGATCTCCTTGATGGCACCCGTGGTGCGTTCGGCGACCAGCGCGGATTTGCTGTCGGTGCCCATGATCAGGCCGCTGGTGCTCTCCAGGCACCCCTGCATCACCCCGGGGGCCGGGCAGGCCTTGGGGAACGGTGTCGGCGGCAGCGGCGGCGGCGGGGGCGGCGTCGAGCTGGGCTGCGGGCGAAGTTCCGGCTCGGTGGTGAACGGTTGGGACTGGGCGTCGTTGAACCGTGCGCAGCCGCTCAACGCCAGCACTACCGCACAGAGCGCGGCGAGCGTGCGCTGAACTGGCCGCCGTAATCGCATGACCGACAGGCTACGGAAAGTGCGGGCACCGCCGCCACAGGCGTGCTGGTGTGCGGCGCGGGAGCGCGGTCGGGCGGTTGCCCAAACGCGGGCGACACCCCGTCGATTTCGGCGCGGATTCTCCCGTCGTGAGGCCGGTGAACGCGCAAGTGGGGCGATTCGGGGCCAATCCGGGCCCGTTTGGCGGACAAACCGCTGATTGCGTGGCGAAAGCGCCGCTCAAATCCCCAATTTGGGACCAAATGCCCTTACCCTTGCACGCGTGACCAGTCAATCGAATGACGGACATTGGCAGCGGCCCGGGGAATCCCCCGAGCCAGTCCCGGGACGCCCCGCCTCGGCGCGCTTGGTCGACCCCGAAGATGATTTGACTCCCGTCGGTTACCCGGGCGACTTCAACCCCAGCACCGGAACCACCACCGTCATCCCCTACGCCGGCGACCCCGCCGCACCCGGGGCCGCCGGCTACCACCTGCTCGACCAGCAGGAGTCGTTGCCGTATGTGCAGCCGCAGCCGGTGGCGCGGCACGCGGCCGCCGAGCCCGCCGAGATCGACGCCGACGAGCACCGCGGCCGGTTGCACGAGATCGGCCGCCGCGGAACACAGCATCTGGGTTTGCTGGTGCTGCGGGTCGGGCTGGGCGTGGTGCTGGGTGCCCACGGATTGCAGAAGCTGTTCGGCTGGTGGGGCGGCTCGGGGGTGACCGGGTTCAAAAACTCGCTGTCCGATGTCGGCTACCAGCATGCCGACATCCTCGCCTACGTAAGCGCAGGTGGGGAGATCGTGGCGGGGGTGCTGCTGGTGCTGGGGTTGTTCACCCCGGTGGCCGCGGCGGGCGCGCTGGCGTTCCTGATCAACGGTCTGCTGGCCACCCTCTCGGCGCGGCCCCATGCGCACTTCTCGTTCTTCCTGCCGGACGGCCACGAATACCAGATCACGCTGATCATCCTGGCCGTGGGCGTCATCCTGTGCGGACCCGGCCGCTACGGCCTCGACGCCGGCCGCGGCTGGGCCCATCGGCCCTTCATCGGGTCGTTCGTTGCCCTGCTGGCCGGCATCGCCGCCGGCGTGGGGGTCTGGGTGCTGCTCAACGGCGTGAATCCGATCGCCTGAGCCGAACCCTCAGCGGTAGGGATTGGGAACCCGGCCGGAACTGGCCTCGGTCAGCTGCGGCAGCGTGGCGAACGTCACCGCGGGCAGCCGCAGCTCCGCGCCGCTCTTGAGGCGGGCGCGCGCCCAGGAACCTCGGTGGAAGCGTAGCCCGTCGATCTCCTCCCAGCGCACGGTCCGGCTGCCCAGCAGCGTGCGGACGGTCACGCCCCGGTCGTCGGCGACGGTGCGTAACCGCACGATCATCGCCGACAACACCACCGGGATGGCCAGCAACGGCGCCGACGGCGGCCACAGCATCACCGGTATCAGCAACCCCAGGGCCGTGAACCCCACGGCCAGGTGGGCCATCGGGGACACCTTGATCACGACGGGTGTGCGGGACGACGAAGCAGTAGCCACCCGACCATCATTTCACCCGGCGCGCCCAGCGGCCGCGGGACTCTGGAGCGGATTTGACGGCTGAGCTGTGCGAAGACTACCGTCGGACGCTATGGATACCGCCGGAAAGCCCGGGATGCTCGTAGTAATTAGTCGGCGCGTTGGTGCCTGACTAGCCTCTTCGGCATTTGAAGCTATCCAGACCAACGCGCAACCCTCGTGCAGCAGCTGAGCTGTCGAGGGTTTTTTGTTGCCCACAGCGAGACTCCCACAGTGGATAAGGACTACAGGACAGTGAGCGCTCCCACCAGGCCGCACGCCCCGCAGGCACAGCGCGCCGCCGACATCGCCTCAGACGCGGGGGATCCCGCCGCGAAGTCTCCGGCGGTCAAGCCGAAACGTATTGGGCCCGAGAAACTTACCGGCGCCCAGTCGGTGATCCGGTCGCTGGAGGAACTCGACGTAGAGGTCATCTTCGGGATTCCCGGCGGCGCCGTGCTGCCGGTCTATGACCCGCTGTTCGACTCCAAGAAGCTGCGCCACGTGCTGGTCCGCCACGAGCAGGGCGCGGGTCACGCCGCCAGCGGCTACGCGCATGCCACCGGCAAGGTCGGGGTGTGCATGGCAACGTCCGGCCCCGGCGCCACGAACCTGGTGACCCCGCTGGCCGACGCCCAGATGGACTCGATCCCCGTGGTCGCCATCACCGGCCAGGTCGGTCGGGCGCTGATCGGCACCGACGCCTTCCAGGAGGCCGACATCTCGGGCATCACGATGCCGATCACCAAGCACAACTTCCTGGTCCGCTCCGGTGACGAAATCCCGCAGGTGATCGCCGAGGCGTTCCACATCGCGTCCTCGGGCCGCCCGGGTGCGGTGCTCGTCGACATCCCCAAGGACGTGCTGCAGGGCCAGTGCACGTTCAGCTGGCCGCCGCGCATGGACCTGCCCGGCTACAAACCGAACACCAAACCACACAACCGGCAGATCCGGGAGGCCGCCAAGCTGATCGCGGCCGCCCGCAAGCCGGTGCTCTACGTGGGCGGCGGCGTCATCCGCGGCGAGGCGACCGAGCAGCTGCGCGAACTGGCCGAGTTGACCGGCATGCCCGTGGTCACCACGCTGATGGCGCGCGGCGCGTTCCCGGACAGCCATCGGCAGCACCTGGGCATGCCCGGCATGCACGGCACGGTGGCCGCGGTGGCGGCGCTGCAGCGCAGCGACTTGCTGGTCGCCCTGGGAACCCGCTTCGACGACCGGGTGACCGGAAAACTCGACACCTTCGCCCCGGAGGCCAAGGTCATCCACGCCGACATCGACCCGGCCGAGATCGGCAAGAACCGGCATGCCGACGTGCCGATCGTCGGCGACGTCAAGGCCGTCATCACCGAGCTCATCGCGATGCTGCGCCACGACAGCGGTGCCGGCGCCCCCGCAGTCCCAGACATGACCGAATGGTGGGCCTACCTGGATAACGTTGAGTCCACCTACCCGCTGAGCTACGGCCCGCAGAGCGACGGCAGCCTCAGCCCGGAATACGTGATCGAAAAGCTGGGCGAGATGGCCGGTCCGGATGCCGTCTACGTCGCCGGCGTCGGCCAGCATCAGATGTGGGCGGCGCAGTTCATCTCTTACGAGAATCCGCGCACCTGGCTCAACTCGGGCGGGCTGGGCACCATGGGGTTCGCCGTTCCGGCGGCCATGGGCGCCAAGATCGCCCGCCCGGACGCCGAGGTCTGGGCGATCGACGGCGATGGCTGCTTCCAGATGACCAACCAGGAGCTGGCCACCTGCGCGATCGAGGGCGCGCCGATCAAGGTGGCGCTGATCAACAACGGCAACCTGGGCATGGTGCGCCAGTGGCAGAGCCTGTTCTATGCAGAGCGGTACTCGCAGACCGACCTGGCCACCCATTCGCATCGCATCCCGGACTTCGTGAAGCTGGCCGAGGCGTTGGGTTGCGTCGGATTGCGTTGCGAGCGTGCAGAAGACGTCGTCGACGTGATCAAGGCGGCCCGCGCGATCAACGACCGTCCGGTGGTGATCGACTTCATCGTCGGCGCGGACGCGCAGGTGTGGCCGATGGTGGCCGCCGGGACGAGCAATGACGAGATCCAGGCCGCCCGCGGGATTCGCCCGCTGTTCGACGACGAGAGCGAAGGGCACGCCTGATGGGCAGCGCGAACGCACCGAGAACGCACACGTTGTCGGTGCTGGTGGAAGACAAACCCGGTGTGCTGGCGCGGGTGGCGGCGCTGTTCTCCCGGCGCGGCTTCAACATCGAGTCGCTGGCCGTCGGCGCCACCGAGTGCAAGGACATGTCGCGGATGACCATCGTGGTGTCCGCCGAGGAAACGCCGCTCGAGCAGGTCAGCAAGCAGCTCAACAAGCTGATCAACGTCATCAAGATCGTCGAGCTGGACGGGGACAACTCCATGTCCCGCGAGCTGGCGCTGATCAAGGTGCGTGCCGACGCCGGCAGCCGAAGCCAGGTGATCGAAGCGGTGAACCTGTTCCGCGCCAAAGTGATTGACGTATCCCCGGAGGCGCTGACCATTGAGGCCACCGGTGACCGCGGCAAGATCGAGGCGCTGCTGCGGGTGCTGGAACCTTTCGGCATCCGGGAAATCGTCCAGTCTGGAGTGGTGTCGTTGTCGCGTGGTCCGCGTGGAATCGGTGCCGCCAAGTAGTTTTCAGCTGCAACAGAAGGAGAAAGTGAAGTGGCCAACCCGTCTGGGCAGGCATTGGAGATGTTCTATGACGACGACGCAGACCTGTCGATCATTCAGGGCCGCAAAGTCGGTGTGATCGGTTATGGCAGCCAGGGACACGCGCATTCACTGAGCCTGCGTGACTCCGGCGTGCAGGTGCGCGTCGGGCTCAAGGAGGGTTCGAAGTCGCGGGCCAAGGTGTCCGAGCAGGGCCTGGACGTCGACACCCCGGCCGAGGTCGCCAAGTGGGCCGACGTGATCATGCTGCTGGCTCCCGACACCGCCCAGGCCGACATCTTCACGAACGACATCGAGCCCACCCTGAAAGACGGCGACGCGCTGTTTTTCGGGCACGGCCTCAACATTCACTTCGGGCTGATCAAGCCGCCCGCCGAGGTCACCGTCGCGATGGTGGCCCCCAAGGGCCCCGGCCACCTGGTGCGTCGCCAGTTCGTCGACGGCAAGGGCGTGCCCTGCCTGATCGCCGTCGACCAGGACCCGACCGGTAAGGGCGAGGCGCTGGCACTGTCCTACGCCAAGGCCATCGGTGGCACCCGGGCCGGCGTCATCAAGACGACCTTCAAGGACGAGACGGAAACCGACCTCTTTGGCGAGCAGGCCGTGTTGTGCGGTGGCACGGAGGAATTGGTGAAAGCCGGTTTCGACGTGATGGTCGAGGCGGGCTATCCGCCGGAGATGGCGTACTTCGAGGTGCTGCACGAGCTCAAGCTGATCGTCGACCTGATGTACGAGGGCGGCATCGCCCGGATGAACTACTCAGTGTCCGACACCGCCGAATTCGGCGGTTACCTCTCGGGTCCGCGCGTCATCGACGCCGGCACCAAGGAGCGGATGCGTGACATCCTGCGCGAGATCCAGGACGGCACCTTCGTCAAGAAGCTGGTCGCCAATATCGAGGGCGGAAACAGGCAACTCGAGGAGCTGCGCAAGCAGAACGCCGAGCATCCCATCGAGGTCACCGGCAAGAAGCTGCGCGACCTGATGAGTTGGGTCGACCGGCCGATCACCGAAACGGCCTAGGGGTCGTCCGGCTGCCGCGAAACATAAACGACGGCGGCCGTTTGCGCGTCGTGTACGTAGGTTATGTGTCGCGGAGGCGCTCGGCCGTGCGTACCACCCGGCGGGCCAGGTGGTCGAGCGCGTTCACGGTGGCGTCATCGAACTCGTGGATGTTGTCGTGGGTGGAAACCAGGCTCACCCCATAGGGGTTGCCGTCGACGAACTTGACCGGATCGGTGTATCCGGGCGGGACGATGATGCCGCCGAAATGCATCAGCGTGATGTAGAGCGACAGCAGGGTGGTTTCCTGGCCGCCGTGCAGCGTGTTGGAGGACGTGAAGCCCGCGTACACCTTGTCGGCGAGCTTGCCGTCGGCCCACAGCCCGCCCAGCGAGTCGAGGAAGGCGCGCAATTGCGCGGCCGGAGAGCCGAAGCGCGTGGGTGAACCGAAGATCACGGCGTCGGCCCAGACGATGTCGTCACCGGTGGCCGCCGGAAGATCCTTGGTCGCTTCGTAGTTCGCGGTCCACGCGGGGTTGTGGGCGAACGAGGCCGGGTCCTGGTTTTCGGCGACGTGGCGCAGGCGGACGTCGGCGCCGGCGGACTCGGCCGTCGCGGCGACGCGCTGTGCCATCGCGGTGCCGTGACCGGTGGCCGAGTAGTAGATGATCGCGAGTCTGGTCACGGCGTCATCGTAGGCAGTGGCCGCATCGGGGGAACCATCTTGGTGGCTCGGCCGTCGACCCGTTCACCGCAGCCGATAGGCTGGCCGGGTGAATTTGCCTGTTGTATTGATCGCCGACAAACTCGCCCAATCAACCGTCGCCGCCCTGGGGGACCAGGTCGAGGTGCGCTGGGTGGACGGCCCCGACCGGGAGAAGCTGCTCGCCGCGGTGCCCGAGGCCGACGCGCTGCTGGTGCGCTCGGCCACCACCGTCGACGCCGAGGTGCTGGCGGCGGCCCCCAAGCTGAAGATCGTCGCCCGCGCCGGAGTCGGGCTGGACAACGTCGACGTGGACGCCGCTACCGAGCGCGGCGTGCTGGTAGTCAACGCCCCGACGTCGAACATCCACAGCGCCGCCGAGCACGCGCTGGCGCTGATGCTGGCCGCGGCCCGGCAGATCCCGGAGGCCGACGCCTCGCTGCGCGCGCACACCTGGAAGCGGTCGTCGTTCTCGGGTACCGAGCTCTTCGGCAAGACGGTCGGCGTGGTCGGCCTCGGCCGGATCGGGCAGTTGGTCGCCCAGCGGTTGACGGCCTTCGGCACCCACCTCGTCGCCTACGACCCGTATGTGTCGCCCGCCCGCGCCGCGCAGCTGGGCATCGAGCTGCTGCCGCTCGACGACCTGTTGGCCCGGGCCGACTTCATCTCGGTGCATCTGCCGAAGACGCCCGAGACCGCGGGCCTGATCGGCAAGGAGGCGCTGGCGAAGACCAAGCCGGGCGTCATCATCGTCAACGCCGCCCGCGGCGGCCTGGTGGATGAGGCCGCGCTGGCCGAAGCGGTGAGCAGCGGCCAGGTGCGTGCGGCCGGGATCGACGTGTTCGCGAAGGAACCCTGCACCGACAGCCCGCTGTTCGAGCTGCCGCAGGTGGTCGTCACGCCGCACCTGGGCGCGTCCACCGCCGAGGCCCAGGACCGGGCCGGCACCGACGTCGCGGAAAGCGTGAAGCTCGCCCTGGCCGGGGAATTCGTTCCCGATGCCGTCAACGTCGGCGGCGGCGTGGTCAACGAAGAGGTGGCGCCCTGGCTGGACCTGGTGCGCAAGCTCGGGCTGCTGGCCGCCACGCTGTGCGACGGGCCACCGGTGAGCTTGTCGGTGCAAGTGCGCGGTGAGCTGGCTTCCGAAGACGTTGAGGTGCTGAAGCTTTCGGCCCTGCGCGGGCTGTTCTCGGCCGTCATCGAGGGGCCGGTGACTTTCGTCAACGCGCCGGCGCTGGCCGACGAACGCGGCGTCACCGCCGACATCACCAAGGCCTCGGAGAGCCCCAACCACCGCAGCGTCGTCGATGTCCGCGCGGTCGCCTCCGGCGGCGCCGCGGTCAACGTCGCCGGCACCCTTTCCGGGCCGCAGCTAGTGGAGAAGATCGTGCAAATCAACGGCCGCAACTTCGATCTGCGCGCGCGGGGCACCAACCTGGTGATCAACTATGTCGACCAGCCCGGCGCGTTGGGCAAGATCGGCACCTTGCTGGGCTCGGCGGGGGTCAACATCGAAGCCGCGCAACTGTCCGAAGACGCCGAGGGCCCCGGCGCGACGATCCTGCTGCGGCTGGACCAAGACGTGCCAAGCGACGTGCGGGCGGCGATCGGTGCGGCGGTCGGCGCGAACAAGCTTGAGGTGGTTGATCTGTCGTGAGGCGTGCCGGCGGCGATGCAGTGGGGGTACCTCCCACTTGTGGGGGGCGGCGCCAATGAAGTTGGCCGTCATCGGCGGGGACGGGATCGGCCCGGAAGTGGTGGCCGAGGCGATCAAAGTCCTCGATGTGGTGCAGCCCGGCGTCGAGAAGACCCCGTACGATCTGGGGGCCCGGCGTTTTCATGCCACCGGTGAGGTTTTGCCGGAATCGGTGATCGGGGAGCTACGCGAGCACGACGCCATCCTGCTTGGGGCGGTCGGCGATCCCTCGGTGCCCAGTGGTGTGCTGGAACGAGGCCTGTTGCTGCGCTTGCGTTTCGAACTCGATCATCACATCAACCTGCGGCCCGCCCGGCTGTATCCGGGCGTGCGCAGCCCACTGGCCGGAAACCCCGCCATCGATTTCGTGGTGGTGCGCGAAGGGACCGAGGGTCCCTATACCGGTACCGGGGGCGCGATCCGCGCCGGAACGCCCCACGAGGTGGCCACCGAGGTGAGCCTGAACACCGCCTTCGGCGTGCGTCGGGTGGTGGCCGATGCGTTCGAGCGCGCGCGGCGTCGTCGCAAGCACCTGACGCTGGTGCACAAGAACAATGTCCTGACGTTCGCCGGGACACTGTGGTCGCGGATCGTGGCCGACGTCGGCGCGGACTACCCCGACGTCGAGGTGGGGTATCAGCACGTCGACGCCGCGACCATGTTCCTGGTGAACGACCCGGGCCGCTTCGACGTGATCGTCACCGACAACCTGTTCGGCGACATCATCACCGATCTGGCCGCGGCGGTGTGCGGCGGAATTGGCTTGGCCGCCAGCGGAAATATCGACGCCAGTCGCACCAATCCTTCGATGTTCGAGCCCGTGCACGGCAGCGCGCCCGACATCGCCGGCCAGGGCATTGCCGATCCGACCGCGGCGATCATGTCGGTGGCGCTGCTGCTGGCCCACCTCGGCGAGGACGAGGCCGCTAGCCGGGTGGACCGGGCGGTCGCGAATCATCTGGCGACGCGGGGCGACGAACGGCTCGCCACCGGCGCAGTCGGCGAACGGATTGCCGCCGCGCTGTAGCTTCCAGCCCGGGTGGCAGCAGGCGCGCCGGCACCAACGGCACCGCCAGCAGTGGGAACAGTCCGCATAGCGTCCACGCCGGCGGATATTTTGCGGCGGTGATCAAGACACCGAACAACGGAGGCCCGGCGGCCGCCATCACCCGCTGGGTGGTGTTCTGGATGCCCAGCGCGCGACCGCTCCAGAACGTCCCGGCGTATTCGGTGATGGCGGTGGCCTCCAACCCGTTGTCGAGCACCGCGATCACCGAGATGGCCACCATGAGTGCGGCTTGATATCGCGAATTCAGGTGGTCGGCCCAGGCCAGCAGGAAAAGGGTCACAGCAGCCAAGGCGGCGATGATGCGGACCGGTCGCATTCGTGAGCCGACTCGGTCGGACCAGCGGCCGACCAGGATGCGGCCGAGCGCGCCGAGCAGCTGCGAAAGCGTCACCAGGCCACCGGCCGCCGCGACCGACCAGTTCAGATTTCTGATCAGCCACACCAGCATGAAGGTCACCGTCACCGTCTGCGGCATCATCAGCAGGCCGGCCACCGCGTGGATTCGCCACAGCACCGACGACTTCCGGTACGGGTTGGAAAGTTCGTCCTCGGTGGCGTGCTCGCGGGGTTTCCGCGGCGGGTCGACGATTCCGATCACGCTGGCCACCGCCGCCACCGTGGTGGCCAGCGCCATGAACCGCAGGCCCGCGCGCGGCCCGTGTTCGGCCAGCTCGGGAATCACCAGCGCGCCCAAGGCGATTCCCAGCGGTTGCGCGGTCTGGCGGATGCCCATCGCCAGGCCGCGCCGCTGCGGCGGGAACCAGGCGGATACCAGCCTGCCGCCGGCGGTGTTGCAACTGGCCGCTGCCATGCCGCCGAGGAACAGACAGACCGCGACCCACACCATCGAATGGGCCGACGCCGCGGCGTAAGCCGCCGCCGCGGTGAGCGCCGAACCCGCGGTCAACACGATCCGCTCGCCGACATGGTCGAGCACGTAGCCCCACGGCACCAGCGTCACGACCATGCCCCAGCTCGGCATCGAGGACAACAGACTGGCTTCGTCGAGCTGTATTCCGCGCGCGGTTTGTAGTGAGGGAATCAGGAACGCAACGCCATTGATGAAAAGGAACGAACTTGCCGTCGCGACCAGCGACACGGCCATGATCGACCAACGCGCGCCCGCGCCGAGTTGGCGCTCGTCGGTCGTGCCCGTCCGCATTGGCCCATGCTCGCACAGGCCGTGAAAACCGCTGGTAATCCCGGTGCGGCGGGGCGCGATCCGACGCCCGGCTGCGCCGGCGATCGGCACCCCTCAGTAGGCTCGACCGAATGCGCCTCGGTCGAATCGCCAGCCCGGACGGTGTCGCCTTCGTCAGCATCGAGGGCGATTTGGCCGACCCCGCCGGGATGACCGCCCGCGAGATCGCCGAGCACCCGTTCGGCACGCCGAATTTCACCGGCCGGTCTTGGCCGTTGGCCGACGTTCGGCTATTGGCTCCGATACTTGCCACCAAGGTGGTCTGCGTCGGCAAGAACTACGCCGACCACATCGCCGAAATGGGCGGCCAGACGGGCCCGGCACCGGCGGACCCGGTGATCTTCCTCAAGCCCAATACCGCGATCATCGGGCCCAATGTGCCGATCCGTCTGCCCGCCAACGCATCACCGGTGCATTTCGAGGGGGAGTTGGCGGTCGTTATCGGCCGGCCGTGCAAGGACGTGGCGGCCGCTGCGGCCGCCGGGAACATCCTCGGCTACACCATCGGGAACGACGTGTCGGCACGCGACCAGCAAAAGGCCGATGGCCAGTGGACGCGGGCCAAGGGTTATGACACCTTCTGCCCGGCCGGACCGTGGATCGTCACCGATGTCGACCCCGCGGATCTGGAACTGCGCACCGAGGTCAACGGCGAAGTGAAGCAACACAGCCGCACCTCGCAGATGATCCACGACGTCGGCGCCATCGTGGAGTGGATTTCGGCGGTGATGACGTTGCTGCCCGGGGATCTCATCCTCACCGGAACACCGGCGGGGGTCGGCCCCCTCGAAGACGGCGACACGGTCTCCATCACCATCGAGGGCATCGGAACCCTCACCAATCCCGTTGTCCGTAAAGGAAAGTCGTGACAGTACGAGTCCGGTTCTGCCCGTCGCCCACCGGCACGCCCCACGTCGGGATGGTGCGCACCGCGCTGTTCAACTGGGCCTATGCCCGACACACCGGCGGCACCTTCGTCTTTCGCATCGAGGACACCGACGCGCAGCGCGACACCGAGGAAAGCTATCTGGCGCTGCTCGATGCGCTGCGCTGGCTCGGGCTGAACTGGGACGAGGGGCCCGAGGTCGGCGGCCCCTACGGACCGTACCGGCAATCGCAGCGCAGGGAGATCTACCGCGAGGTGGTGGCCAAGCTCCTCGACGCGGGCGAGGCCTACTACGCCTTTTCCACGCCCGAGGAGGTGGAGGCGCGGCACGTCGCCGCGGGCCGCAATCCCAAGCTGGGCTACGACAACTTCGATCGGGACCTGACCGATGCGCAGCGCGCGGCGTTCCTCGACGAGGGCCGCCAGCCGGTGGTGCGGCTGCGGATGCCCGACGGCGACCTCGGCTGGGATGACCTGGTGCGCGGCACCACCACCTTCGCCGCGGGGAGCGTGCCCGACTTCGCGCTGACCCGCGCCAGTGGAGATCCGTTGTACACCTTGGTCAACCCCTGTGACGACGCGCTGATGAAGATCACCCACGTGCTGCGCGGCGAGGACCTGTTGCCCTCGACCCCGCGCCAGCTGGCGCTGTATCAGGCGCTGATCCGGGTCGGCGTCGCCGAGCGTATTCCGCAGTTCGCTCACCTTCCAACGGTATTGGGGGAGGGAACCAAGAAGCTCTCGAAGCGCGACCCGCAGTCGAACCTGTTCACCCACCGCGAGCGGGGCTTCATCCCCGAGGGGTTGCTGAATTACCTGGCGTTGCTCGGCTGGGCAATCGCCGACGACCACGACCTGTTCAGTCTCGATGAGATGGTGGCCGCGTTCGACGTTGTCGATGTCAATTCCAATCCGGCCCGGTTCGACCAGAAGAAGGCCGATGCGCTCAACGCCGAGCACATCCGGATGCTCGGCGCGGACGACTTCACCGCCCGACTGCGGGAATACTTCGCCGCGCACGGCCACAGCATCGGGCTGGATGACGCCGGCTTCGCCGCCGCCGCCCACCTGGTGCAAACCCGCATCGTGGTGCTCGGTGACGCATGGGACCTGCTGAAGTTCCTCAACGAGGACGAATACGCGATCGATCCCAAGGCCGCCGCCAAGGAGCTGGGTCCGGACGCGGGCCCGGTGCTCGACGCCGCCCTGGCGGCGCTGGAGGGGGTGGCCGACTGGACCACGGCGGGCATCGAGGACGCGCTCAAGGCCGCGCTGATCGAGGGTCTCGAGCTCAAACCGCGGAAGGCTTTTGGTCCGATCAGGGTTGCCGCCACCGGCACCACGGTCAGCCCGCCGCTGTTCGAATCGCTGGAGCTGCTCGGCCGTGACCGCAGCATGCGGCGGTTGCGGGCCGCGCGCGACGGTGCGGTCTAAGTTTTTGGTAGTCTGCACTGCGGCTTACAAAGGCCGCTAACTTCCGGCCATAACGCTCTGCAGACCCTGCATGACTGTTGTGACCAGCGGTTTTAGGCGGCCAATGGGGTATGGTGTAATTGGCAACACAGCTGATTCTGGTTCAGCCATTCTAGGTTCGAGTCCTGGTACCCCAGCAAAATCTCACCACCGCAAGCGATTAGGCGGGCTTCGCGGGGTGAGTTATGCTGGCAAGCCGGATCGTGTCTGGCCCCGTCGTCTAGCGGCCTAGGACGCCGCCCTCTCACGGCGGTAGCGTGGGTTCGAATCCCATCGGGGCTACAAATCCGTTCACTACGCGGTTACACCGCCGGTGCCCAGCGCGGCCGGCGCCGTGGACCCACCCACCGGCATGGGCGGCAACCCGAGCTTGCGGTGATCCCAGGAGCGCGCGCGGCGCGCCACGATGCGCACGCACACCCGCTTGTTCATCATCTGCTCGACGAAGGGCTTCATCTCATCGGTGTAGGGGCCGGTGTAGCGCTCGAACACGCTGACGCCGACCCGGTGCGAGACGTCGGGATCGTCGACGATCTCCGCGACCCCTTCGAAGGACACCCCGCGCAGCGTGTTGTAGGTATCGCCGTCTTCGATCAAAAAGGTCACCCGCGGATCGCGGGTGAGGTTGACCGCCTTCTGCGACTTGGCCTTGGTCTCCAGCCAGATTTCGCCGTCGACGACGGCGTACCACATCGCGGTCAGGTGGGGTTGGCCGTCGGCGCCGATGGTGGCCAGCGTCCCGGTGCGGCTCTTGACGACGAAATCGGCGATCTCGTCTTCGGTCATGACGATGCTCGCGCGCTGATTGGTTCCCATGGCGTCAGTCTGTCAAATCGTCCGCCCGAGTTTGCCCCGAGTCTGCGCTGACGGCGTCGAACCCGCCCGTGACGCGGACTCGACCGTCCTAGAGCCGGCGGGTCAGCGCTTCGGCCGCGGACAGCAGATCGGCGGCCCAGCGCGCCCCGGGGCGTCGACCGATCCGGTCGACGGGCCCCGACACCGATATGGCGGCGATCACGACGCCGCGGCTATCCCGCACCGGCACCGACACACTCGCCACCCCCGGCTCGCGCTCGGCCACGCTTTGTGCCCAGCCGCGCCGCCGTACTTCGGCCAGTGCCCGCTCGGTGAATTTCGCCGTTGGCAGCACCGCCTGCTGGGTGGCCGCGTCGCTGTGGGCCAGCAGCACCTTGGCCCCCGAGCCCGCCGTCATCGGTAGTCGTGCCCCGACCGGAACCGTATCGCGAAGGCCCGCAGCGGGTTCCAAGGCGGCCACGCAGACCCGCGTGGTGCCCTCTCGGCGGTACAGCTGCACGCTTTCCCCGGTGGTCTCGCGCAACAGCGGAAGCACCGCCGCGCCGGCGGTCAGCAGCGGATCGTTGACATGGGCGGCGAGCTCGGTGACCGCGGGACCGAGGCGCCAACGGCCTTCGTCGTCGCGCGCCAGCAGGCGATGGACCTCCAGCGCGGCCGCCAGCCGATAGGCGGTGGCCCTGGGCAACGCGGTCCGCTCGCACAGTTCGGCCAGTCCGCATGGTGATTCCGCGATCGTGTGCAGTAGTCCCACGGCTTTGTCCAGGACTCCGATGCCGCTATGCTGTCTCACAAGAAGATACTAGCGTCTCGCATTCTGAGATTACAGCCGAATTGACCGGCGAGGCGCGGATGAGGTGAATCGAGGCGAGTTCGAGATGGGAACCGACATCAAGCCCGACGGGGGCGGCCGACCGCGCACGTTGGCCGAAAAGGTCTGGGACGACCACGTTGTGGTTGCGGGGGGCGATCCGGATCAGGGAGGGGCGCCCGACCTGATCTACATCGACCTGCACCTGGTGCACGAGGTCACCAGCCCCCAGGCCTTCGACGGCCTGCGGCTGGCCGGCCGGCCGGTGCGGCGCCCCGATCTGACGCTGGCCACCGAGGACCACAACGTGCCCACCATCGACATCGACAAGCCGATCGCCGACCCCGTGTCGCGCATTCAGGTCGAGACATTGCGGCGAAACTGTGCCGAATTCGGTGTCCGGCTATACCCGATGGGCGATATCGAGCAGGGCATCGTGCATGTCGTCGGCCCGCAATTGGGCCTGACTCAACCGGGAATGACGATCGTGTGTGGGGATAGTCACACCTCGACGCACGGCGCATTCGGCGCGCTGGCCATGGGCATCGGCACCTCGGAGGTCGAACACGTGCTGGCGACCCAGACGTTGCCGCTGCGGCCCTTCAAGACGATGGCGGTCAATGTCGAAGGGCAGTTGCCCGCGGGCGTGACGGCCAAGGACATCATCCTCGCGCTGATCGCCAAGATCGGCACCGGCGGCGGGCAGGGGCACGTCATCGAATACCGCGGCAGCGCCATCGAATCGCTGTCCATGGAGGGCCGCATGACGGTCTGCAACATGAGCATCGAGGCCGGCGCCCGGGCGGGCATGGTGGCCCCCGACGACACCACCTACCAATTCCTGCGCGACCGCCCGCACGCCCCGAAGGGCGCGCAATGGGAGGCGGCAATGCGGTGTTGGCAGCGGCTGCGCACCGATGACGGAGCCGTTTTCGACACCGAGGTCTACCTGGATGCGGCGTCGTTGAGCCCGTTCGTCACGTGGGGAACGAATCCCGGTCAGGGGGTGCCATTGGCCGGTGACGTGCCGGATCCCGAGCTGATGACCAACGACGCCGACCGGCAGGCCGCCGACAAAGCGTTGGCGTACATGGGGCTTCGACCGGGAATGCCGATGCGCGATATCGCGGTCGACGCGGTGTTCGTCGGCTCTTGTACCAACGGTCGTATCGAAGATCTACGGTCGGTCGCCGATGTGCTGCGTGGTCGCAGGGTCGCCCCGGGGGTGCGGATGTTGATCGTGCCCGGCTCCATGCGGGTGCGCGCGCAGGCCGAAGCCGAAGGACTGGGCGAGATTTTCACCGCGGCGGGCGCCGAGTGGCGGCAGGCGGGCTGCTCGATGTGCCTGGGCATGAACCCCGATCAGCTTGCGCCGGGGGAGCGCTGCGCGGCGACCTCCAACCGCAACTTCGAAGGGCGCCAGGGCAAAGGCGGCCGCACACATTTGGTATCTCCGGCCGTTGCCGCCGCCACGGCAATTCGCGGCACACTGTCCGCCCCGGCCGATTTGGGCTGACCCGTTCGATCGAAGGAATGAGCATGGAAGCTTTTCACACCCACACCGGCATCGGTGTGCCGCTGCGGCGCTCCAATGTCGACACCGATCAGATTATTCCGGCGGAGTATTTGAAGCGCGTCACCCGAACGGGGTTTGAGGACGGATTGTTCGCCAGCTGGCGGTCGGACCCTTCGTTTGTGCTCAACCTCAGCCCCTTCGACCGGGGCTCAGTCCTGGTGGCAGGTCCCGATTTCGGGACCGGCTCGTCACGCGAGCATGCGGTGTGGGCACTCATGGACTTCGGGTTCCGGGTGGTCATCTCGTCTCGATTCGGTGACATTTTCCGGGG
This sequence comes from uncultured Actinomycetota bacterium, assembly GCA_963800315.1. Lineage (GTDB taxonomy): Bacteria > Actinomycetota > Actinomycetes > Mycobacteriales > Mycobacteriaceae > Mycobacterium. The sequence goes on along the minus strand of CAWDAS010000005.1, from coordinate 533,137 downwards.
CAACGCCGGCAAGGCCGGGCTGCTGGCGGCCGAAGTTTCTCAAGACGGCGTAGAACTCCTGTGGAAGCTCATCGAGCAGAGCCCGGGTTTGGAAATCACTGCCAATCTTCAAGATCGAAATATCACCGCGGGAACGACGGTGCTGCCGTTCAAGATTGACGACCATACCGCTTGGCGACTGCTTGAAGGGCTCGACGATATAGGCCTTACGCTGCGGAAACTCGACGAAATCGAATCTTTCGAGGCGGCGTATCCGGCGTGGAAACCGCGCACTTCGCCGGCCTCCTGAACGGCCGACCGAACGGAATTTCTGCTCGGTCATCTAAGTAATCCTGGGCCGATTTTCCCGCCCCGCCACCGGTCAAGGGCGGCAACCGGATTGCGAAATCGCCGGTTCTAGGGCCTTGAAATTGCGCGTGGCTCTTGGAAATTTGCTGGGTGAGGGTTTACCGTGTGCACTAGTCGGTTCAAATCAGGGACCACTAGCTTCGGAGGGTTGGATGAATAAGGCAGAGCTCATTGATGTGCTCACACAAAAATTGAGCACGGACCGTCGGCACGCGACCGAGGCCGTCGAGAATGTCGTCGACACCATTGTGCGTGCGGTACACAAGGGCGACAGCGTCACCATTACCGGATTCGGTGTTTTCGAACAGCGTCGCCGCGCAGCGCGCGTGGCCCGCAACCCGCGTACCGGCGAGACGGTGAAGGTGAAGCCAACGTCCGTCCCGGCGTTCCGTCCCGGTGCCCAATTCAAAGCGGTTGTGTCTGGCGCACAGCGCCTCCCGTCGGAAGGTCCTGCAGTGAAGCGTGGAGTTGTAGCGGGCGCGGCGAAGAAGACCGCCGCCAAGAAGACCGCCGCCAAGAAGGCCCCGGCCAAGAAGGCCGCGGCCAAGAAGGCCCCGGCCAAGAAGGCCGCGGTGAAGAAGGCCCCGGCCAAGAAGGCCGCGGTGAAGAAGGCCCCGGCCAAGAAGGCCGCGGTGAAGAAGGCTCCGGCCAAGAAGGTCGCGGTGAAGAAGGCCGCGGTGAAGAAGGCTCCGGCCCGGAAGGTCGCGGCCAAGAAGGCGGCGACCAAGGCTCCCGCCAAGAAGGCCGCGGCAAAGAGACCGGCCAGCAAGGCTCCCGCCAAGAAGGCGACCGCGCGTCGCGGCCGTAGGTAAGGCAGCAGACCGGGTTCTGCACGCAGATACCCTTTGGGCGGCAGCGATGCCCCCAAAGGGTATTCGCGCGTTAGGCCCGCACGTTGGCGGCCAGCGTGCCGCCGATGTGGTCGGCCGCCACCAACCGGCCGGCTGACAGCGAGAGCACCCACGTGCTGCCCTTGTGGTTGCGAGCTTTGTCGGGGCGCACTCCGTCGCGTTCGCACCACCACGCGATCAAGCCCGGAATCACCTTGCCCTGCGTGCAGACCACCGGTGTGCCGTCCTGCTCCGCGATGCGCAGCATCGCGCGGCGGCCGCGCTTAGGGTTCTTGGCGTAGGACTCCTCGGTGAGGGCGGGTTCGTTGTGCACGGTCACGCCCAATTCCTCGGCGAGCGGTGCCACCGTCTGGTGGCAGCGCAGGCGATCGGCCGCATACACGTCGGAGGCGCCGAATGCCAGCAGCTGCGGAACCAGTGCCTCGGCCTGCGCCCTTCCCCGTTTGTCCAGCGGCCGTTTGGCGTCCTCACCCTTGAAGCGGGATTTCCGGCCGGCGGTGCCGTGCCGGACCACCAGTACGGTGTGGGTGTCGGCGGGCTTTTTGCTGAAGTGGCGCAACATCTTTCGGTCGTGCGCATAGGTGAGCTTCCCGAGCGCGTCGGCGACCGGGACCCAGACCAGCTGGTCCACTTCGGTGCCCGGTGTGAATTCCCCGCCGGTGCCGCGCGCCGCCCAGTAGTAGACCTTCTTGACGCCGGCCTCGATCGGGTAGCTCACCATGTCGAGCCGCCTGCCGAGGATGGCGCGCTGGCCCGTCTCCTCGAATACTTCGCGCACCGCGGCGACGGGCGCCGTCTCGCCGGGGTCGACTTTGCCTTTGGGCAGCGACCAGTCGTCATACCGGGGACGATGGATCAGGGCGACCTCGACGTTCGGGTTGGCCGCATCGGCGTTGTCCGGTCGCCACAGCACCGCGCCCGCCGCGTAAACGATCCGGCTTCCCGAGCGCCGGCCGGAGGGCGGGTTCGGGATCGACACCTTCACTCCTGCAGGTCAATTCGGTCAGGCTCGTTCACCGTAGGTGGTGACCCGCAAAGCTACCACAGCGCCTCAGGGGCTCCGGTGCAGCTCCATCAACGATACTTGGTGGTCGCGCACGGACTGGCCGTCCTGTGGCGACGCGGTCCACTGCCCGTCGGGCCGGAGCTCCCAGCACCGGGTGGCCGGATCCAACGCGGATTCAAACAGATCGTCCAGCTGCGCGGTGAGCCTGGGGTCCTTGACCTGGGCCAGCACCTCGACGCGGCGATCGAGATTGCGGTGCATCATGTCGGCGCTGCCGATCCAGAATTCGTTGAGGTTGCGGAAATGCATGATCCGCGAGTGCTCCAGGAAGCGGCCGAGAATCGAGCGCACGTAGACGTTCTCCGAAAAGCCTTCCGCACCCGGGCGCAGCGCACAGATGCCGCGCACCACCACCTCGACCCGCACACCGGCCTGTGACGCGCGATACAGCGCATCGATGACCTGCTCGTCGACGAGGGCGTTCATCTTCAGGCGGATCCGCCCGTTCCCGCGTTCGGAGTGCGCGGCGATCTCGCGTTCGACGCGCTCGATGATGCCGGTGCGGATGCCGTGCGGGGCCACCAAGAGGTTGCGGTAGGACAACTTCCGCGAATAACCGGTCAGCGAATTGAACAAGTCGGTCAGGTCGGCGCCGATATCCGGGGCCGCCGTCAGCAGGCCGACATCCTCGTACAGCCGCGCGGTCTTGCTGTTGTAGTTGCCGGTCCCGATATGGCAATACCGGCGGATAGTCGGACCTTCGCGGCGCACCACCAGGCAGGTCTTGCAGTGCGTCTTCAGGCCGACGAGGCCGTAGACGACGTGCACGCCCGCTCGTTCCAGTTCGCGTGCCCACGCAATGTTGGCCTGTTCGTCGAAGCGCGCCTTGATCTCGACGAGTGCCACCGCTTGCTTTCCCGCCTCGGCGGCTTCGATCAGCGCCCGGACTATCGGGGAGTCACCGGATGTGCGATACAGCGTCTGCTTGATCGCCAGCACGTTGGGGTCGGCGGCGGCCTGTTCGATGAAGCGCTGCACGCTGGTGGAGAACGAATCGTAGGGGTGGTGCACCAGAACGTCGCCTTCGCGCAGCGTCGCGAAGATGCTCTTGGGTGTTTCCCGGTCGGCGAAGGCGGGGTGGGTGTCCGGAACGAATGCCGGGTCTTTGAGCGCCGGTCGGTCCAGCCCATAGATCTGCCACAACGACGACAGGTCGAGCAGGCCGGGCACTTCGATGACGTCACCGGGATGCACGTCGAGTTCGCGCAGCAGCAGTTCCAGCATGCTTTCGGTCATGTCGTCGGCGATCTCGAGCCGGACCGGCGGACCGAACCGCCGGCGCGCCAATTCCCGTTCCAGCGCCTGCAGCAGGTCTTCGTCGCGATCTTCTTCGACCTCCATGTCGGCGTTGCGGGTGATGCGGAAGGCGTGATGTTCGACGATCTCCATGCCCGGGAAGAGCACGGGCAAAAAGGCCGCGATCAGTTCTTCCATCGGCAGGTAGCGCACGATGTCCTGTCCCTCGTCGTCCCCGATGCCGCGGCTGCCCAGCTCGACGAAGCGATCGACGTTGTTGGGCACCTTGACCCGGGCGAAGTGCTGGCCGCCGTCCTCGGGTTGGCGCACCATGACCGCCAGGTTCAGGCTCAATCCGCTGACGAACGGGAACGGGTGAGCGGGGTCGACGGCCAGCGGGGTCAGGACGGGGAAGACCTGTTCGGTGAAATATGTGGACAGCTCGTCGCGCTCATCGTCATCCAGGTCGGCCCAGGTGACGATATGAATGCCTTCTTCGGCAAGAGCCGGGCGCACCGAATCGAGGAACGCCCGCGCGTGCCGGGTCGCGATCCGCTGCGTCTGCTCCCCGATGAGGGCCAGTTGCTCGCGCGGCGTCAGACCGTCGGCGGAGCGGACCGACAACCCCATCTCGTCGCGGCGCTTGAGGCCGGCCACTCGCACCATGTAGAACTCGTCGAGGTTGGAGGCGAAGATCGCCAGAAACTTGGCGCGCTCCAACAGCGGCAATGAGCTGTCGTCGGCCAGCGCCAGCACGCGGGCGTTGAAGTCCAGCCAGCTCAGTTCCCGGTTGAGGTAACGGTCCTCGGGCAGGTCGGTGATCGCGGCAGCGGTCGCGGCGGGCGGAGCCACCACCGCCGAGTCGCCCGGATGCCAGATACTCTCGTCGGGTCGCGCCTGCGCTTCGATTTCAGTCACCCTGCGATCATCGCTCATCAGGTGCTGGTGCTGCTAGCGCTCGACGGACATCCATTCGCCGTTGGGGTGGCGTTCATCGTGCGGACAGTTTGTCCCGCGCCGCGGTAGTCAATGCGGCGCGATGGCCCGCGCGGTCGCCGCCCCCACGCCGAGGCGGCGCGCGGCGGCCAGATCGGCGGGAGTGTCGACATCGCATCGCAGGCCGGGCCACGCACCGGTCAGCTCGATCGCGCCCGAACGGCGGTGCCGTGCCGAGGAATCCGGCCCGAACTGCGGATCGAGCGGGACGCCGAACGCAAACAGTGCCGCGGTTCCCGTGGCCAGCCGGTCGGCGACGAAGCTGCGCCGGTGCTGGCGCGCGGCCGTGATCGCCTCGGCCAGTTCCTGAGACTGTAACGCTGGCAAATCACCTTGCAGCGCAACCACATTGGAAAACGATTCGGCGACCGCCCGCGCCGCGGCGGCGATGGCGTTGTTCAGCGGATCCCGATGGCCCTCGGGGGTAGGGTCGGCCAGCACATCAGCCCCCAGCTCGGCCGCCGTGGCGGCCGCGGCCTCGTCGGGGGTGATGACGGTGATCGAGCCCAGCGCGGCCACGCGTCCCGCCGCGGTCAGGGTGTCCACCAACATGGCCAGCACCACCTGCTCCCGGGTCCGCGCCGAGAACACCGGGGCCAGCCGCGTCTTGGCCGCCGTCAACCGCTTGACCGCGATGATCAAGGCGATATCGCCGGCCTGGTCGGCCCGTGTGCCGCTCATGGGGTGTCATCCTGCCAGCGACGCCCGCGGACACGGCCGCTGGCGTGACGCCCGGATGCCGGCTGGTCTAGGGTGTAGCGGCTGCGGGTGCCGCACGGACATGCCGGAGACGACAGCTTGGGGGTGGTAGATGGGCAGCACGGCGGGCGCCGTCGCGGTCATGGGTGCCGGTGCGTGGGGCACCGCGCTGGCCAAGGTGCTCGTTGAGGCCGGGGGACCGGAAGCACAAGTCACGCTGTGGGCCCGGCGATCCGAGGTCGCCGACCAAATCAATACCACCCGATACAACCCCGACTACCTGCCCGGCACGTTGCTGCCGCCGGGCGTCCGTGCCACCGCCGACGCGGCCGAGGCGCTGGCCGGCGCGACGACGGTGCTGCTGGGGGTGCCGGCGCAGACGATGCGGGCCAATCTCGAGCGATGGGCGCCCCTGGTGGCCGGCGGCGCGACCCTGGTCAGCCTGGCCAAAGGCATCGAGCTGGGCACCCTGATGCGCATGAGCCAGGTCATCCTTTCGGTGACCGGCGTGGAAGCCGCCCAGGTCGCGGTCATCTCGGGACCGAACCTGGCCAGTGAGATCGCCGAATGCCAGCCCGCCGCCACGGTCATCGCCTGCAGCGACTCCGGCCGCGCCGTTGCCCTGCAACGCATGCTGAACACCGGATACTTTCGTCCCTATACCAACAGCGATGTGATCGGCACCGAGGTCGGCGGGGCGTGCAAGAACGTCATCGCGCTGGCCTGCGGGATGGCGGCCGGCGTCGGGCTCGGCGAAAACACCGCGGCGGCGATCATCACCCGTGGTCTGGCGGAGATCATCCGGCTGGGGATAGCGCTCGGCGCCAAGGGCGCGACGCTGGCCGGCCTGGCCGGTGTGGGTGACTTGGTGGCCACCTGCACCTCGCCCCGGTCGCGCAATCGCTCGTTGGGTGAACGGCTGGGCCGGGGTGCGACCATCGAATCGGTGCTGCACGGCACCCCCGACGGCGGCGACGGGCACGTCGTGGAGGGTGTGACGTCGTGCGCGTCGGTGCTGGCGCTGGCGTCCAGTTACGACGTCGAAATGCCGCTGACCGACGCCGTGGACCGGGTCTGCCACAAGGGACTTTCGGTGGACGAGGCGATGGCGCTGCTGCTGGGCCGCAGCACCAAGCCCGAGTAAAAACGCAGGTGGCGGCGTGACACAGGGCCCGGGCGCCGGCCACCCGGTAGCCTCTTGAAGTTGTGAATGCCAGCGAGCGGGTGCGCGTCGCCGTCGTCTTCGGCGGGCGCAGTAACGAGCACGCCATTTCGTGCGTGTCCGCGGGCAGCATTCTGCGCAACCTCGATCCACAGCGGTTCGACGTGGTCGCCATCGGCATCACCCCGGAGGGCTCATGGGTGCTCACCGATGGCGATCCGGCCGCCCTGGCGATCACCGACCGGCGGCTGCCGGAGGTGACCGCCGCCTCGGGCACCGAGCTGGCCCTGCCGGCCGATCCGCGGCGCGGCGGCCAGTTGGTCGCCCTGCCACCCGGCGCCGGCGGGGTGCTGGCCAACGTGGACGTGGTCTTCCCGGTGCTGCACGGCCCGTACGGAGAGGACGGCACCATCCAGGGCCTGCTGGAGCTCGCCGGGGTGCCCTACGTCGGGGCCGGCGTGCTGGCCAGCGCCGCCGGCATGGACAAGGAGTTCACCAAGAAGCTGTTCGCCGCCGAGGGCCTGCCGGTCGGGGCGTACGCGGTGCTGCGGCCGTCCCGCTCGGCCCTGCAGCCCGAGGAACGCGAGCGACTGGGTTTACCGGTGTTCGTCAAGCCCGCGCGGGGCGGCTCGTCGATCGGCGTCAGCCGGGTGACGGGTTGGGACCAGCTGGCCGCCGCCGTTGCGAACGCCCGCCGGCACGACCCGAAGGTGATTGTCGAGGCGGCGATCAGCGGTCGCGAGCTGGAGTGCGGTGTGCTCGAAATGCCGGACGGCTCGGTGCACGCCAGCACGCTGGGGGAGATCCGGGTGGCCGGGGTGCGGGGACGTGAGGATTCGTTCTACGACTTCGCCACCAAATACCTCGACGATGCGGCCGAATTGGACGTGCCCGCAAAGGTCGACGACGAGATCGCCGACGCCGTGCGTGACTTGGCGATCAGGGCCTTCAAGGCCGTCGACTGCCAGGGATTGGCCCGCGTCGATTTCTTCCTCACCGACGACGGACCGATCCTCAACGAGATCAACACGATGCCGGGGTTCACCCAGATCTCGATGTACCCAAGGATGTGGGCGGCCAGCGGCGTGGACTATCCCACCCTGCTGGCGATCATGGTCGACACGGCCCTGGCTCGCGGCGTCGGTCTGCGCTGACGGGCCGTTAACGAGCCGGAGCCGGGTCGATGTGCACGGCCCCGATCGTGCGGTCGATCACCTCGGAGAGCTGCTGGATCGGCGTCGGGCCCGAACCCGACGGCAGCGTGAGCGCCACATATACCGGCCGGTCCACCGTGTACCAGGTGGATCTGCCCGCGTCACCGGCGGATTGCTGTTCGGCGCGCACTTGAAACCACTGCACCCGATCAACGATCTGGATCGGCGATCCCACCACAAACTCGGCGGGCCGGTCGAGCCCGCAGCGCAGCACCACGGGCTCGCCGTCCGGCCCGGCTCGCCATGCGGCGGTGCCCTCGGGCGCCGGCTGCGCAATCGACGCGCGTTGATAGTCCCCGAGCCGCTGCGGCAGCGCCTTACCCAGCGCCCGGCAGGCGGGGCCACCGGCCTGCGGCGCCGGAACGGCGGGCAGCACGACCGCCTGCGGCGGCGCAGCGCGGGTCGCCGCGATCACCAGGATCACGCCGATCGCCACGACGGCCAGCGCCACCGCGGCGATGATCGCCGCGCGCGGCGGTCCGGTGTCCGCATCCGAATCGCCCATTACCGCCCGCGCACCTCCTGTCTCATACCTCATACACTGGCGCGGTCCGCTCGCGCGGGCAGGGACTGAATCTACTCCCGGGCCGGGTGACCGTACCGCGGCCCACACGCGGCAGGAGGTGCCGTGCGCGACCATCCCGCAGGGACATCGGGTGAATCCCCGACGCTGCGCCAGCTCGGCGAGTTCGCCGTCATCGACCGGTTGGTGCGGGGCCGCCGACAGCCGGCCGCGGTCATGTTGGGGCCGGGCGACGACGCGGCGGTGGTGGCCACGCCGGACGGTCGCGCCGTGGTGTCGACCGACATGCTGGTGCAGGATCGCCACTTCCGCCTGGACTGGTCGACCCTGCACGACGTCGGCCGGAAGGCGATCGCCCAGAACGCCGCGGACATCGAGGCGATGGGGGCACGACCAGCGGCTTTCGTGGTCAGCCTCGCCGCTCCCGGTGACACGCCGGCGGCGCAGGCGGACGCGCTGGTCGACGGCATGTGGGAGGAGGCGCAGCGCGTCGGGGCCGGTATCGCCGGCGGCGACCTCGTCGACTGCCCGCAGTGGGTGCTCTCGGTGACGGTGCTGGGCGACCTGGACGGGCGGGCGGCGGTGTTGCGGTCCGGGGCGAAAGCCGGCTCGGTAATCGCCGTCGCCGGTGACCTGGGCCACTCGGCCGCCGGCTTTTCCCTGTGGGAGAAGGGCATTGAGGGCTTCGCGGAGCTGCGGCGTCGCCACCTCGTTCCCGAGCCGCCCTACGGCCAGGGCGCGGTGGCCGCCGCCGCGGGTGCGCAAGCCATGATCGACGTCTCCGACGGTCTGGTCGCCGACCTGCGGCATGTCGCCGAGGCGTCCGGGACCGGCATGGATCTGTCCACCGCGGCGCTGACCGCGGACCACGACGCCCTTGCCGCGGCCGCCGCCGCGGCGGGTGCCGACCCCTGGTCGTGGGTGCTGGGCGGCGGCGAAGACCACGCCCTGGTGGCCTGTTTCGCCGGTCCCGCGCCGGCCGGGTGGCGCGTCATCGGGCGCGTACTCGACGGGCCGGCCCAGGTCCTCGTCGACGGCCAGGAGTTCAGCGGCTACGCCGGCTGGCAGTCCTATGAGCGTTAAGGTAGCGCGGTGATCGTCGACGCGATGGCGCAGGGGCCGCGATGACCGCGCGCCCGTTGAGCGAACTCGTCGAGCAGGGCTGGGCGGCCGCGCTCGAGCCGGTGACCGATCAGGTTGCGCAGATGGGGCAGTTTTTGCGGGCCGAGATCGCGGCCGGGCGCCGGTATCTACCGGCGGGACCGAATGTCTTGCGCGCCTTCACTTTCCCGTTCGACAAGGTCCGCGTCCTGATCGTTGGCCAAGACCCGTACCCGACGCCGGGACATGCTGTGGGCCTGAGCTTTTCGGTGGCCCCCGAGGTGCGTCCGCTGCCCCGCAGCCTGGCCAACATCTTCGACGAGTACACCGCCGACCTGGGGCACCCGCAACCCTCGTGCGGCGACCTGACGCCGTGGGCGCAGCGCGGCGTGCTGCTGCTGAACAGGGTGCTGACGGTGCGCCCCAGCAACCCGGCGTCGCATCGGGGCAAGGGCTGGGAAGCGGTCACCGAGTGCGCGATCCGTGCGCTGGCCACGCGCTCGCAGCCGTTGGTGGCGATCCTGTGGGGCCGGGATGCTTGCACGCTCAAACCCATTCTGGCCGAAGGTAACTGCGTGGCGATCGAATCGCCGCATCCCTCGCCGTTGTCGGCGTCGCGGGGGTTCTTCGGTTCCCGTCCGTTCAGCCGCGCCAACGAGCTACTGGCGAGCATGGGCGCCGACCCGGTCGATTGGCGGTTGCCCTGACCGAGATGACGGCGTTGCGGGCGCACCGCCGCGGTGGGCCCGAGGAACTGGTTGTCGAGCCCGCGCCCGTACCGGTCCCCGCCCCCGGCGAGGTGTTGGTGGCGGTGCACGCCGCTGCCATCACGTTCGACGAGTTGACGTGGGAGGAGACGTGGACCCGCGGCGGCGTCAGCCGGACGCCGGTGATCCCGTCGCACGAAGTATCCGGCGTGGTGTGTGAGGTCGGCACGGACGTCACGGATTTCGCGCCCGGCGACGAGGTGTTCGGACTGATCGGATTCGACCGCGACGGCGCGGCAGCCGATTTCGTCGCCGTCCCCGCGGCCGACCTGGCCGCCAAGCCGTCGACCGTGACGCATGCCGTCGCCGCCGCGTTGCCGCTGGCCGGGCTGAGCGCGCTGCAGGCCCTGGTCGACCACGCCGCCGTGCAACCCGGGGAGGCGGTGCTGGTGCACGGCGGCGCCGGGGGCGTGGGCGCGTTGACGGTTCAGCTCGCCGCGATCCTCGGCGCCCGGGTCACCGCGACCGTGCGCAGCGACACCGCCGAGCTGGTGCGGGGATTCGGGGCGGCCCGGGTGATCGACGTGCGCACCGAGGCATTCGACGACGCCGGGACCGCCTATGACGTGGTGATCGACACCGTCGGCGGCGCGGTGCTGGAGCGATCCTTTGGGGTGCTGCGCCGCGGGGGCCGGCTGATCACCCTGTCGGCGCCGCCGCCGGCGGGCAGGGCCGACGAATACGGTGTCACGGCAACGTTCTTCATCGTTGCCCCGAATCGAGAACAGCTCCGCCAGCTCGCCGCCCTCGTCGATGGCGGCCGGCTGCAGGTGGCGATCGCGGCGACCTACCCCCTGGCCCGGGGCCGGGAAGCGTTCGAAAGCGGGCGGCGAACGGGCCGGCGCGCCGGCAAGACCGTCCTCGTCGTCCGGGACTGACGACGTGTCCGCCCCTCAGCGATAGCCCTGATCCGCGTGAGGATCATGGTTTGTGATTGATGGAAAGATCCTGGTTGTCTTGGTGGTCGACGTCACCGATTCCCCGGTCTTACGAAGATGACGCGCGCTGATGAATTTCTTCACCACCTCCACCGTTGATCTCGTCGGCGCCGAAAGGACCGCCGGAGTGGCCCATCACATCGCGCTGTCGGTTGTCGGTGCCGACCGCATGCCCGGCAGCGGATACATGCGGGCCAAGGTCGCGCAGGAGAGCAGGATCATCAGCCCCGGCATCCGGTACACGATCCTGCGGGCGACGCAATTCGTCGAATTCGCCCGGAAGGTAGTCGATTCCACCGACCACACCAGGGATGGGATCCGGTTCGCTGACCGGCCGGTGGGGAGATAACAAGACATGTACCACCCCGGCGAAACCAGGAGCCAGGTCCCAAGCGCCCGACGCTTCACTTGCGCGGCACCCTTTACCGAAATGTGTCCTAGGTGTATTGTTTCGGCCTGCCAGCTTGCGTCGTCCTGACAGTTCGTCAGGAATCGTCAGCGTTCGATGACTTCGAGATCCGTCCCTCCGTCTGGCCGCCAGGGCGCTGTCGCAGATTGGCAACCCAGCCAGTAGATCGGCACGGAGGTAACGTTGATGAGTCGCGTTGCGGTGATCACCGGAGCCAGCCGGGGAATCGGTGCGGCGACCGCATTAGTCCTCGCGGAGCAAGGGTTTCGGGTGGTCGTCAACTACCGGTCCAGTGCTGAGCAGGCAGACGAGGTGGTCCGTGCCGCGACCGCGGCTGGAGGTGAGGCCGTGGCGATTCGGGCAGATGTCACCGCAGCCGACGATGTCACCGCAATGGTCCGAGAAGCCGAACGGCGGTGGGGCCGAGTCGACGTGCTCGTGCACAATGCACTGATCCCATTTGCCGTCACCTCCTTCGCCGATCTGAGCTGGGAGCAGCTCGGCGGCAAGCTGGACCGAGAGCTGCGTGCCGCATTTCTGATTACGAAAGCTGTTGTGCCGGAGATGATTTCCCGAAATTATGGCCGGCTGGTCTATCTCAGCACGGGATTGTCCCGCCGGCCCCGCGAAGGAATGATCGCGCTGGGCACCGCCAAGGCGGCGCTGGACCAGTTTGTCCGCTACGTCGCACTCGAGCTGGCGCCGCACGGAATCACCGCCAACCTCGTCGCGCCCGCCACGGTGTCCGAAACAAAGGTGACCGGGCAGTTAGCGGACGACAAGGTAGATCACCTCGGCGCAACTAACCCCATGGGGCGCCTGGTGCGCCCCGACGAGGTCGCCAAGACGGTGGCCTTCTTGGCCAGTGAGGATTCCGGTTTCACCACCGGCCATTACCTGGAGGTCAACGGCGGCCTCGCCATGGACTAAAACAGGTTCCGCCGCCACGGAAGCCAGTAGATTGGAAGAGAGGTTTTGGCTTTGGAGACAATCGATCTGGCCTATGTCGGGCGTGGTATCCACGAAGAGCTGGTCGCCCATATTGCCGACCAGGAGGGCTATTACGAGGACGAAGGCGTCCACGTCGCCATCCGCGACGGAATCGGTTGGAAAGCGGAGCGACTGCGCCGCGGCGCGGTGATCGGTCTGGGCCGGGCTTTGTTGTCGCGGTTGACCGACGGGATCGGTTGGACAGCGCTCAGCGTCAACACCGATCGTCCGCTGTTCTGGTTCCTCGGCAAGGCCGACGTGACGTCCATGTCGGATCTTCGCGGGCGGCGCCTGGCCGTCCACGCCGCGAATAACCCTCCCGGCACCTTTGCCCGGATCGTCCTGCGTAGGCACGGCTTGGACCCCGACCGCGACTTGCAATGTGTGGTGCGGCATCCGGGTGACTACCAGATGGACCTGCGGCGCCTTCGGGACGGCACGATCGATGCCGCCTATGTAGGCAGCACGCTCTCACCCGAACAGGTTGCCGCGGAAGAGGGGTTCCACGTGCTGGCGTGGGTCGGCGACCACTTCCAGATCCCCACCGTGGGTGTCGCCGTGGACCCCGCCCACATCCCGCTGGACAGCCCCGCCCCGCAGGCCCTGGTGCGGGCCAACCAGCGGGCGCTGCGCACCCTTGCCGAACAACCCAGCCTGGCCGTCGACTACATCGCCTGGTTCCTCAACCGACTCACGCGCGCTGAAGCGCAACAACACTACGAACGCTACGTCGGCCCGTACTTCACCCCCGACCGCCGGGTGGACCTCAAGATCGCGCAGCAAGCGATCGATGCGGTTGCGGCCGAACTGGGCGTCGCGGCTGTAGCCGCCGATGCCGTCTATGCGCTGTCACCCTGAAGGCCCTGCACAGCTGGTGGAAGATAACCGACCGGTCGACTACTATCGGCGGCATGCCTCGCCCACCGAATCCAGAGGCACGCCGCCGGCTGCTTAAAGCGGGGCTCGACCTCGTAGCACGCACGTGGATTCGCCGCCAGTGGCGTCAAAGACATCACCGACGCGGCCGGCGTGCCGAAGGGGTCGTTCTACGCGTATTTCCCCAGCAAAGAGGCTTTTGCCGCGGCGATCCTCGAACATTACTGGGCAGATATCGAGATGCGGCTCCTGCCGGTCCTTGACGCGGACGGGCCGGCGCAGGAGCGAATCACCCGCTTCTTCCATGCGCTCGCTGACGAACATGAAGCCGGCGACTTCCTGCTCGGCTGCCTGGTCGGCAACCTGTCGCTCGAGCTTGGCGGTTCGAGTGAACCGGTACGCACCGCGCTTGTCCGCATTCTCGACCGCTGGGACGCGGCTCTGACGGCGTGTGTGCGTTCCGGCCAGCGGGGCTCCGGTGACATTCGAGGGGATCTCGATGCGGGGGAGTTAGCCTCCCGGCTGATCGAGGCGTGGGAAGGTGCGGCCCTGCGCGGGAAAGTGACCCGCAGTCGTATTCCGTACGACCGGTTCGAAGCGGCCACGGTCCCGGCGCTTCTCCACTGATCTGCTAAAGCCTGGAATTGTGGTTCCGCGGCTCTTGTTAAATAGACGACTGGTCATCTATAGTACGGTAGACGGACTACCGCTGACCGACCCGGAGGGACGGCCCCCATGACAGGCCCGACCAGCTACGCCGAGCCGCAAAACCCCGCGCTGCCGAGTTCCGGCTTCGTGCTCGATCTTGAGCACGCCGCACTCGTAGTCACTGATCCGCAGATCGATTTCCTTAGCCCCGACGGTGTGTCATGGCCGGTTTTCGGTGACAGCATTCGTGACAACAACACCGTCGCTCACATCGGCGAGCTGTTCCACGCAGCGAAGCTGGCGGGCATCACTGTCGCGGTGTCGCCGCACTACTTCTACCCGACCGACAGGCAGTGGCTATTCGGTGACCCGCTCGAGCAGTTCATGAGCGCCGTCGGCATGTTCGGGCGCCAGGGCGCGTACACGACGGACGGCTTCGTCGGTTCTGGTGACGACTTCTTGTCGGCGTACCACCAGCACATCCATGACGGGCAGACGGTGATCGCCTCTCCCCACAAGCTCGTCGGCCCCGAGTTAAACGACCTCGTGCTTCAGCTGCGCAAGCGCGGAGTGAACCAGGTCATCCTGGCAGGGATGGCCGCCAACCTGTGCGTCGAAGGCCATCTGCGCGAACTCATCGAGCAGGGCTTCCAGGTCGCCGCTGTGAAGAACGCCACGGCCGGCCCGCGCCTCCCAGAAGGCGGCGGCTACCTCGCAGCGCTGGTGAACTTCCGGTTCCTCGCCAGTGCCATCTGGGCCACCGCCGAGGCCGTCGAGCTGCTCAAGGAGGGTCACCGATGACCACGCCCCTGCCGCCGCTGGCACCACGGAACTTGTTGCCCCGGAACGTATTCAGCGGCCGAGGCGTAGCTAACCCAAATGAGCACAACAAGGAGGCTGAAAGCCATGGCAACGAATGAGAACCTGAGTCAGCATAGATTTGCCTTGAACAATGGCAGCGGTGAGATTCCGGCGCTCGGGTTTGGGACGTCGCTTTCCGATAACAGCAAGACGCGAAATGCCGTCAAGGCCGCGGTCGAGGTGGGGTTCCGCCACCTCGACGCCGCCGAACGGTACCGCAACGAGGCGGAGGTCGGCGCAGCGCTCAAAGAGTTGTTCGCCGACGCAACGGTCCGCCGTGACGACCTGTTCGTGACCACCAAGCTGTGGAACAACAACCATCGACCGGAACGGGTCAAGCTCGCGATGCAGGCCAGCCTGGACAGACTCGGGCTGGACGCTGTCGATCTGTATCTGGTGCACACGCCGTTCGCGTTCAGGCCCGGCGATGACCAAGATCCCCGCGACCACCACGGCGCTGTCGTGTACGACCGCGGAGTCACGTTGGAGGAAACCTGGGCTGCGATGGAGGCCCTTGTCGATGAGGGGCTTACCCGCGCGATCGGCCTGTCCGATATCGACGCCGAAGGCGCCCGAGAGATCGTCAGTACCGCCCGAATCAAGCCAGCGGTCGTGGAGGTCGAGTCCCACCCCTATCACCCGCAATGGGAACTACATGAGTTGTGCAAGGCGGAAGGCATCGTCCTGTTGGCATTTGCTTCGCTGGGGCACGCGCTGGAACCGCGACTGCTCGACGACCCGCTCGTTGTCTCGATCGCCCGGCGTCTTGGAAAGACCCCCGCGCAGGTGCTGCTGGCCTGGGGTATTCAGCGCGGCAGCGCAGTTCTCACGGCATCCGTCACGCCCGCACGCATCAGCGAGAACTTCGATGTCACTGCGCTTCCCGACAGCGCGATACAAGAGATCAACCACCGCCTCGAAACCCGGTACCGGTTCAACTCCGTCGTAGACGCTGGACAACCTGGATTTGCTGAAGTCCCCCAGGGCAGTTGAAGGATATGCGCATGAGTTCGCCATTAGACAGGTTTAGGGTCTAGCTACCGCGAGGAGGCGCTAATGGCCAGGCTTGTTTCGGTAAATGTAGGCATGCCCCAGCACGTGGAGTGGCGAGACAAGACCATTTGCACGGCAATATGGAAGACGCCGGTCGACGGGCCAGTCATGGTGCGGCGTCTCAACATTGAAGGGGACGCTCAGGGCGACTTGGCCAGTCACGGCGGTGAACAACGCGCTGTCATGGTTTACCAGACAGAGTCGTACGAATTCTGGAAGTCCTTCTTGAACAGACGCGACCTCGTGCCCGGTCATTTCGGAGAAAACTTCACCATCAGCGGACTCGCCGACGATGCGGTTTGTATCGGCGACCGCTACCGCATCGGGGAGGCCGTCTTCGAGGTCACCCAGCCCCGGGCCACCTGCTTTCGTGTGGGTCTTCGACTAAACGAACCACGAATGCCCAATCTGCTTGTATCTCAACATCGCCCCGGCTTTTACTTCCGGGTGCTCAAAGAGGGAGAAGTTCGGGCCGGCGACGACATAATCCGGATCCGTCGCGGCCGTCACCAACTCAGCGTCGCCGATGTCGACGCTTCGCTTTATCTCCCGAACCCCGACATCGACAAGCTGCGCAAAATCGTCGACGTTCCGGCTCTGAGCCCCGGCTGGCAGCGGTCGTTTCGCGACCTGCTGGCAGCGCGTGACGACTCCGCGCCTACCACCACGCCGCCGATCGGAGTCGAGCCGGGGTGGAAGGGTTTTCGCCCGCTGCAAGTCAGCGCATTACGCCGGGAAAGCCCGCAGGTGATATCGATCTGGCTGGAAGCCGAAGACCACAGTTCGCTACCACCACCGCTTCCAGGCCAGTACTTGACGGTGAGGATTCCCGAGGTGGGCAGCCCGGCGGCGCTGCGGAGCTACTCGCTCTCGGGTGCCCCCAACGGGGGTAGCTATCGCATCAGCGTCAAGCGGGAAGAGTGCGGACTGGTCAGCCAATGGCTGCACGCCCATGCCGCGGCCGGATCCGTCCTCGAGGCGGCCGCCCCACGTGGCAACTTCTATCTCACCGATGGCGCCAACCCGGTGGTCCTGATCTCAGCAGGTATCGGAATCACTCCGGTCCTGGCGATGTTGCACTCGCTGTCGATGACCCACAGCAACCGGGGCGTCTGGTGGTTGCATACCACTGGCAGTCGCGAAACTCAGGCCTTTGCGGCCGAAGTCGACGCTCTGATCCAAACGCTTGCCAACGCTCGGCAGCAGGTCTTCTACTCGCAAACGCAGCGACGATTGGACACGCCGGCGATTACAGCGCTGCGCCTCCCCGTTGACGCCGCGGTGTACCTGTGCGGGCCAACAAACTTTATGACCGACATGCGCGCTGCTCTTATAGCAGCAGGACTCGACCCCGCGCATATTCACCGCGAATTGTTCGGCGCCATGCCGCCAATAAACCCCGGCATCATCGACGGAGGTACGCGCAAGGCGCCGCATCCACCGGCTGGGGCGGCGGGAACGGGCCCGTCTATTGCCTTCACCCGCAGCGGACTCACCGTCAACTGGTCGCGAGACTACGACAACATCCTCGACTTGGCTGAGGCCTGTGACGTTCCCACTCGCTTCGCCTGCCGAAGCGGGGTGTGTCACCTGTGCAAGACGGGCATTGTCTCCGGAACGATTACATATGTCCGAACACCGCTCGAGCCACCCGAGCGGCGGACAGTCCTGATCTGCTCGGCAGCCCCGCAGAGCGACTTGGTGTTAGACCTCTGATTTCGCAGGCAACTCGTGCGAGTCGGCCGCGAGAGCGTGACAAGCCGCCATAATCAGCCGCGGACGACCTTGCCGGCCTTGATGCAGGACGTGCAGACGTTGAGGCGCTGCTTGTTGCCGCCCGCACGGGTCACGGCCCGCACGGTCTGGATGTTGGGGTCCCACCGGCGGCTGGTGCGGCGGTGGGAGTGCGACACCGACTTGCCGAAGCCGGGGCCTTTCCCGCAAATGTCGCACACAGCGGCCATTGTTCAAGCTCCTCAAATCTCGGGGGTCCGGCGATCCGGCCGGGACAGCCCGGGTGGCCCGGGCCCACCCAGAATACCGACTGTCGTGGCAACCGCCAAAACGATCGCCACCGCTGTCGCCCACTCTGGCTAGGCTCAATGCGCCGGTGCACCCCTGCCGCGGGTGGCGGCCGCACGTGGTGTCGTCGAGCTACGCTGGCGCCCACCGGGTGCTGACACTGGGAGGTGCGGAGGAGGTGGGCACACTGGGCCCTGCTGGTACATCGCAGGATCGTTTGCTGGACGCGATGACCCTGCGGGACTGGGCGCACACCGCCGTCAGCGACCTGATCACCCACATCGACGAGATCAACCGGCTCAACGTCTTCCCGGTTGCCGACTCCGATACCGGCGCCAACATGCTGTTCACCATGCGTTCCGCGCTGGCCGAGGCCAAGGCGGGCGCCAACGCCGATGGCGGCTCGGCGTGCGTCGCCCGGGCCGCGGCGGCCCTGTCGACCGGTGCGCTGAACGGCGCCCGCGGCAATTCCGGGGTGATCTTGTCGCAGATCCTGCGCGGCATCGCCGACGTTACCGCGACCGCGGCGGCCGACTCGGGTGGTGAGCTGCCCCACATCGATGCGGTCCTCCTCGCGGCCGCGCTGCGGCGCGGGGTGGACCTGGTCATCACGTCGATGGGTGGGCAGGAGGTCCCGGGAACCGTGGTGTCGGTGTTGCGCGCCGCCGCCAATGCCGCCCAGGACTGCGCGCAGGGCGGGGAGGGGCTTGCCCAGGCGATCGTCGCCGCCGGTGACGCGGCGGTTATCGCGCTGGAGAAGACGCCCGAGCAGCTCGACGTGCTCGCCGAGGCGGGTGCCGTGGACGCGGGCGGGCGGGGCCTGTTGGTCCTGCTGGACGCCTTGCGTTCCACCATGACCGGGCAGACCCCCGCCCGCACGGTGTACGAGCTGTCACCGCGGGCGCCGCAGCCCGAAGCGTCCGCCGAACGCCCGGCGCCGCAGTTCGAAGTGATGTACCGGCTGGAGGGTTGCAATCCGCCGGCCGCGAACGCCCTGCGGGACCGGCTGGTGAAGTTGGGTGATTCCGTGGCCATCGCTGCCGCGCCCTTCACCAATCAGGCCACCTATTCGGTGCACGTGCACACCGACGACGCCGGCGCCGCGGTCGAAGCGGGACTGGTGGCCGGGCGGCTGAGCCGGATCGTGATCTCGGCGCTGAGCGCCGGCACCCCGGGGCGGCCGGCGGGCGGCTGGACGCGGGAACGGGCGGTGCTGGCCGTCGTCGACGGTGCCGCCGCGGCCGAGTTGTTCGCCGGTGAGGGGGCGTGCGTGCTGCAACACGATCCCGTGGCCACCGATCCGGCCACCGAGATCAGCGCTCACCAACTGATGCGGGCGGTGATCGACACCGGCGCCGCGCAGGTGATGGTGCTGCCCAACGGCTACGTGGCCGCCGAGGAGCTGGTGGCCGGGTGCACCGCGGCCATCGGCTGGGGTATCGACGTGGTGCCGATCCCGACGGGGTCGATGGTGCAGGGATTGGCCGCGCTGGCCGTCCACGAAACCGGCCGGCAGGTCGTCGACGACGGCTACACCATGGCCCGCGCCGCCGGCGCCGCCCGGCACGGATCGGTGCGCATCGCCACCGAGAGCGCGCTGACCTGGGCGGGCCGCTGCCAGCCGGGTGACGGCCTGGGTATCGCGGGCGACGAGGTGCTAATCGTGGCCGCCGATGCGGTCGGGGCGGCGATCGGCCTGCTCGACCTGTTGCTGGCGTCCGGCGGTGACCTGGTCACGGTGCTGATCGGCGCCGGCATCGAGGCGGACGACCCGGAGATCAATGCCGCCGCGGTGGTCGACATCCTGGAAGAACACATGCACGACCACCACCCGGGGACCGAGCTGGTCACCTATCGCACCGGACACCGCGGTGATGCGCTGTTGATCGGGGTCGAGTAGCCGTGGTGGCGCTGGGTGACCGGCTGGACTACGTCGTGGGTGCCAAAGTCGCGGACCTTCTCGACGAGGTGTTCGGCATCCAAACCGTCGGCGACCTGCTGCGCCACTACCCCCGCAGCTACACCGAAGGCGCGGCCCGATGGGGCGCCGGTGACGAGCGCCCACCGGCCGGTGAGCACATCACGATCATCGACACGATCGCCGCCACCGAGACGTTTCCGATGAAAAAGAACCCGAAGAAGGTGTGTCACCGCATCACCCTGGGGTCGGGCACCGGCCGGGTGACCGCCACGTTCTTCAACGCGAACTACATCAAAAAGGACCTCACCAAGGGCACCAAGGTGATGCTCTCCGGCGAGGTCGGGTTCTTCAAGAACGTCATGCAGCTGACGCACCCGGCGTTTCTCCTCCTCGACCCGCCGGACGGGAAGAACCGCGGCACCGCATCGCTCAAGAGCATCGCCGACGCCTCACACGCCACCAGCGGCGAAGACATCGCCGACGCCTACCAACATCACTTCTTCCCGATCTATGCCGCCAGCGCCAAACTTCAGAGCTGGACCATCTTCGGCTCGGTGCGTCAAGTGCTCGACGTCCTCGATCCGGTCGACGACCCGCTGCCCGCCGACCTGCGCGCCGAACTCGGTCTGATCTCCGAAGACCAAGCCCTGCGCGCCATCCATCTCGCCGAGGACGAGCCCGAACGCCGGCGTGCGCGTAGGCGGTTGACCTTCGACGAGGCCGTCGGGCTGCAGTGGGCCCTGGTCACCCGGCGGCACAGCGAGCTGTCGGAATCGGGGCCCCCGGCGCCCCCGCGCCCCGACGGTCTGTCCGCGGAACTGTTGCGGCGGTTGCCGTTCGAGCTGACCGCGGGACAACATGAAGTGCTCGATGTGCTGTCCGACGGGCTGGCGGCGACGCGCCCGATGAACCGCCTGCTGCAGGGCGAAGTCGGATCGGGCAAGACGATCGTTGCCGTGCTGGCGATGCTGCAGATGGTTGACGCCGGCTACCAGTGCGCGCTGCTCGCGCCGACGGAAGTCCTTGCCGCACAGCATGTTCAATCGATTCGCAACGTGCTGGGCCCGTTGGCGATGGCGGGCCAGCTGGGTGGTGCGGAGAATGCCACCCGGGTCGCGCTGCTCACCGGTTCGATGACGGCGGCGCAGAAGAAGCAAGTCCGTGACGAGGTGGCAAGCGGTCAGGTCGGAATCGTCGTCGGCACCCACGCACTGCTGCAGGACGCGGTGCAATTCCACCACCTGGGCATGGTGGTCGTCGACGAACAGCATCGGTTCGGCGTCGAGCAGCGAGACCAGTTGCGCGCCAAAGCCCGTGCCGGCATCACGCCGCACCTGCTGGTGATGACGGCGACACCGATACCGCGCACCGTTGCGCTCACGGTCTACGGAGACTTGGAAACCTCGACGCTGCGCGAACTCCCGCGGGGGCGCCAGCCGATCACCAGCAACGTCATCTTCGTCAGGGACAAGCCCGGGTGGCTCGGCCGTGCCTGGCAGCGAATCACCGAAGAGGTCGCCGCCAGCCGCCAGGCCTACGTGGTGGCCCCGCGCATCGACGAGACCGACGACCCCCAGGAAGGCGAGCAAAACACCAGGCCGTCGGAGACCGCCGAGGGCCTTTACGCCCGACTGCATTCCGGTGAGCTGGCCAACGTCCGGCTGGGGCTGATGCACGGGCGGCTGTCCGCCGACGACAAGGAGGCCGCGATGGCGGCTTTTCGTGCCGGCGAGATCGATGTGCTGGTGTGCACCACCGTCATCGAGGTGGGCGTCGACGTCCCCAACGCGACGGTCATGCTGGTGATGGACGCCGACCGGTTCGGAATCAGCCAGCTGCACCAACTGCGCGGCCGCATCGGCCGCGGCCGGCACCCGAGCCTGTGTCTGCTCGTCACCTGGTCGTCGCCGGGATCGCCGGCCGGCCGGCGGTTGCGTGCCGTCGCCGAAACGTTGGACGGCTTCGCCCTGGCCGATCTCGACCTCAAGGAGCGTCGAGAGGGAGATGTGCTGGGCAGCAGCCAGTCCGGCAGGGCGATCACCCTGCGGCTGTTGTCGTTGGCGGACCACCGTGAATTCATTGAGGCGGCCCGCGAGTACTGCGTCGAGGCCTACCAGCGGAACCCCGCCAACACCGGATTGGCCTTGCTGGCCGCGCCTTTCACCAACACCGACCGCATCGAATACCTGGACAAGTCGTGAACCGCAAGGTGCTGCTGTGGTTGGCCGCGGCCGCGGTGCTCGCACTGGCGGTGGCCTACCAGACCGTGGGCTCCTCGGCGGCCAGGCACGCCGACGAATACGCGGCACGCGCCGACGTTCCGACCGTGCAACCCGGGACCGACGTGCTGGCCGGTGTCGAGGTGCTGCCGCTACGCCGACACCGCTACGACTACCGCCGGGCGGCGTTCGGCGACGCGTGGGACGACGACAACGACGCCCCGCTCGGGCACAACGGGTGCGACACCCGCGACGACATCCTCAACCGGGACCTGGTCGACAAGACGTATGTGTCGATCAAACGGTGCCCGGACGCCGTGGCCACCGGCACCCTGCACGACCCGTACACCAACAAAACCATCGCCTTTCAGCGCGGCGCCCGGGTCGGCGAATCGGTCCAGATCGACCACATCGTTCCGCTCGCCTACGCCTGGGACATGGGCGCCTCCGGGTGGTCCGCCCCGGAACGGTTGCGGTTCGCCAACGACCCGGCCAACCTACTGGCCGTCGACGGGCCGGCCAATCAGGACAAGGGGGATTCGCCGCCGGCCCAGTGGATGCCGCCCAACGCCGCGTTCGCATGTCAATACGCCATGCAGTTCATTGCCGTGCTGCGCGGGTATTCGCTGCCGGTCGACCAGGCGTCGACGGGCGTACTGCGCCAGGCCGCCGCCACCTGCCCGGCGGGCTAGCGCATCAGGAGCCGTCGTAGGTGTTCGGGTCCGGGCGCAACCGGGTGCCGTCGTTGAGCCCGTTGATGGTGTCCACGTGGCCGGCGGCCAATTCGAAGTCGAAGACGTCCAGGTCGGCGGCGATGTGCTCGGGTTCGGCCGAGCGGAAGACCACCGCATTGCCCAGTTGCAGGTTCCACCGCAGCAGCACCTGCGCGGTCGTTTTGCCGTATTCGGCGGCGATCGCGCCCAGCGTCGGGTTGTCCATCAACTTGCCCAGAGCCAGCGGCGTGTAGGACTGCGTCACGACGTTGTGCTGGGCAGCCGCCTTGCGCATCTCATCCTGGTTGAGCAGCGGGTGCAGCTCGATCTGGTTCACCGCCGGGGTGACGAACGTCAGGTCGATCACCATCGACAGGTGATCCTCGGTGAAGTTGGAGACGCCGATCGAGCGGGCGTGGCCTTCCCCGCGGCATTGGATCAGCCCCCCGAAGGAGTCCACGTAGTTGCCGAGCGACGGCGCCGGCCAGTGCACCAGGTAGAGGTCGACGTACTCCAGGCCGAGTCGCTCCAGGCTGGCGGAGCAGGCCTCCTGCGACTTGGTGAAACCCTGGTCGGCAGTGGCCAGCTTGGTGGTGACGAACAGCTCCGCGCGGGGAATCCCGGAGGCCGCGATCGCGCGGCCGACGCCAGCTTCGTTGCCGTAGGCCGCCGCGGTGTCGACGAGGCGGCAACCCATCTCCAGGGCCGCCGACACCGCGCGTTCCGCCGCGTCGTCGGACAAGTCCGCAACGCCCAGACCAAGCACGGGCATCGTGTTCTCGTCATTGAGAGCTAGGGAAGGTACGGCGGCGCCCGACTCGCGAGTCAACGTCATTCACCTGCCTGTGATTGAAGGTTCGTGGACCAGGCTGTGTTCCATCATCGAGCGAGGAGATCGAGGCCTGCAGCGGCGCTGAGTTCGAAATCGAACACCTCGAAGTTGCTCGCGATCCGTGACGGGTTCACCGACTTGGGGATCACGATATTACCCACGTGGATGCGCCACCTAATCAACACCTGGCGTCCCCTGGCCCGGCGGCGCCCGTGCCTCGGTCCGTTCGGGGCCCTGGTCTGCGTTCCATAGTTTGGTCACCACGTACAGTTGGTCGCGCGGCACACCGGAATCGGCAACCGCTCGCCCGGTGTCCGCCGGTGGGGGCTGGAAGACTCCGAGCCCAACGGTGGGGATCGAATCACCGTCATTGATCCAGACGCAGTCGTTGTCGAGGGAGCAGTCCATGACCGAGAGCCCGCCAGGCGCGCCGGACCTCCAGGTCGGGGCAAAACCCGCACCGATGGGCCTGGCCAGTCGCATCAAGGGTGCGGTCGCCACCGCCGGCGTCAAGGTCATCCCGTGGATCCCGGCCGTCGCCAAGCGGGCGCTTTTTGCCGGTCGTTCGGTCATCATCGACGGCAACACGCTCGATCCCACGCTGCAGCTGATGCTCGCGGGCTTGCGCGCCGTGGGGATCGACGGCCTGGTCGTCGACGACGACGCGGGTGCTTCCCGCGCCCAGATGCGCGAGACGACCGCGGCACTGCCCGGGCCGCTAATTCACGTCGACGTCGACGAAGTCTCGCTACCCGGCCCGGCCGGACAGATCCCCGCGCGGCACTACCGCCCGCCCGGCGGCGGCGCCGCGCCCCTGCTGGTCTTCTACCACGGTGGCGGGTGGGCGATCGGCGACCTGGACACCCATGACCCGCTGTGCCGGCTGACCTGCCGTGACGCCGGGGTCCATGTGCTGTCCATCGACTACCGCCTGGCCCCCGAGCACCCGGCCCCGGCCGCGGTCGAGGACGCGTACGCGGCCTTCACCTGGGCCTGCCAGCACGCCGAGCAACTCGGTGCGACGCCCGGGCGGGTCGCGGTCGGCGGCGACAGCGCGGGCGGGAACCTGGCCGCCGTGGTGTGCCAATTGGCGCGCGACGCGGGTGGGCCGGCCCCGGTGCTGCAGTGGCTGATCTATCCGCGGACCGACTTCACCGCGCAAACCCGGTCGCTGAGCCTGTTCGCCCGCGGCTTTTTGCTGACCAAGCGGGACATCGACTGGTTCGAGTCGCAATACCTGCGGCGTGCGAGCCTCGACCGGGCAGATCCGCGGATATCGCCGTTGCTGGCCGGGTCGCTTGCCGGGCTGGCGCCCGCGCTGATCGCGGTCGCGGGTTTCGACCCCTTGCGCGATGAAGGCGAGAGCTACGCGGTGGCGCTGCGGGCGGCCGGGACCCCGGTGGACCTGCGTTGCATGGGTTCGCTGACGCACGGGTTCGCCAGTCTGTTCCAGCTGGGCGGCGGCAGTGCCGTTGCCACCACCGAGCTGATCTCGGCCCTGCGTGCGCACCTGAGCCGGGTCTAACCTGTTGGCCGGTCGCCGCCGGTAATCTAGAGGCGCCGCTGTCCGAGCGACCGGCCAGCCGATAACCCGAAAACTAAAAGGAACTTCGAACCTGTGGCCGACAAACCCAAACGCCCCCCGCGCTATGACTTGAAGGCCGGCACCGGCAAATCCGGCCGGCTCGTCCAAATCGGCGGTACCGCCTTCATCGTGATCTTCGCGGTCGCGCTCGTCTTCTACATCGTGACGTCGCACCACAAAAAGGCCGGCAGCACCGGCGCGGGCGACACGGTGCGGGTGACGTCGAGCAAACTCGTCACCCAGCCGGGGACCACCAACCCCAAGGCCGTGGTCTCGTTCTACGAGGACTTCTTGTGCCCGGCCTGCGGCAATTTCGAGCGCACGTTCGGTCCGACGGTGTCCAAGCTCATCGACGTCGGCGCCATCGCGGCCGATTACTCCATGGTGGCGATCCTGGACAACCAACGGAACCAGAACTATTCGTCGCGTGCCGGCGCCGCCGCGTTGTGCGTCGCCGACGAGTCCATCGACGCCTTCCGCCGCTTTCATACCGCGCTGTTCAGCACCAACATCCAGCCCGACGAACGCGGCTCGAGCTTCCCGGACAACGCGCGGCTGATCGAAATCGCCCGCGAAGCCGGCGCCGCGGGCAAGGTCTCCGACTGCATCAACAGCGGCAAATACATCTCCAAGGTCACCGGCGAGGCGGCGGCAGCCCATATCAACGCGACCCCGACCATCAAGATCAACGGCGAGGACTACGACCCGTCGACGCCCGACGCGCTGGTCAACAAGATCAAGCAGATCGTGGGCGACGTGCCGGGGCTCGACACCGCGGTCACTCCCGCGCAGACGTGAGCGCCCCGGCGGCGGCACCCCCGGAACCTGGTCACCGGGTGCGCGTGGCCGCGCCCAGCGCGTGGTGGGTGCTGCTCGCCGGTGTGATCGGCTTGGCCGCCGCGATGACGCTGACGGTGGAAAAGATCGAGATCCTGCGTAACCCGTCCTACGTGCCGTCGTGCAACATCAATCCGGTCGTCGCCTGCGGCTCGGTGATGGTCACCCCGCAGGCATCCATACTGGGTTTTCCCAACCCGCTGCTGGGCATCATGGGTTTCACCGTGGTGCTGGTCACCGGGGTGCTGGCCGTGGCGAAAGTTGATTTGCCGCAATGGTATTGGGCCGGCCTAGGGGTCGGGCTCCTGGTGGGCGCGGCGTTTGTGCATTGGCTGATCTTCCAGAGCCTGTATCGCATCGGGGCGTTGTGCCCCTACTGCATGGTGGTGTGGGCGGTCACCATCGTGTCGCTGGTGGTGGTCGCGTCCATCATGTTTCGCCCGGTGCCCGAACGCCGCGAAGTCGGGGCCAAAACCGGTGTGGCGCGGGGCCTTTACCAGTGGCGGTGGTCGATCACGGTGCTGTGGTTCACCGCGGTGTTCCTGCTGATCGTTGTCCGGTTCTGGGACTATTGGTCCACGCTGGTCTAGGTGCGGTCAGGTGACGCGAATCATCGGCGGCGTCGCCGGCGGTCGGCGCCTCGCCGTCCCGCCGCGGGGCGCCAGGCCGACCACCGACCGGGTGCGCGAGTCGCTGTTCAACATCCTCACCGCGCGCCGCGATCTGGCCGGTGCGGCGGTGCTGGACCTCTACGCCGGGTCGGGCGCTCTGGGGTTGGAGGCGTTGTCCCGCGGGGCCGCCTCCGCGCTGTTCGTGGAGTCCGATCAACGCAACGCGGCGGTCATCGCGCGCAACATCGAGACCCTGGGTCTGACCGGGGCGACGCTGCGCCGGGGCGCGGTGGCCACCGTGCTGGCGGCCGGGACCGATTCCGCGGTGGACCTGGTGCTGGCCGACCCGCCCTATGCCGTCGACGCGGCCGAGGTGGACGCCGTGCTGGCCGCGTTGGCCGTTCACGGCTGGGTGCGCGGGGGGACGGTCGCGGTGGTGGAGCGGCCGGCCGCCGGGGCGGCGCTCACCTGGCCGGCGGGCTGGTCCGCGTGGCCCCCGCGCGTCTACGGCGACACGCGTCTGGAACTGGCCGAACGGCTTTGAGGCGGGCGTGTACCGTCAACGCGTATGGCCGGCGCGGTGTGCCCGGGGTCGTTCGACCCGGTGACGTTGGGCCACATCGACGTTTTCGAACGCGCCGCCGCCCAGTTCGACGAAGTGGTGGTCGCGATACTGACCAACCCCGCCAAGGAGGGGATGTTCGACCTCGACGAGCGGATCGCGATGATCGAGGAGTCGACGACGCATCTGCCCAACTTGCGGGTGGAAAGCGGCCAGGGCCTGGTCGTCGACTTCGTCCGGGCGCGGGGGATGACGGCCATCGTGAAAGGTCTGCGCACCGGCACCGATTTCGAGTACGAGCTGCAGATGGCGCAGATGAACAATCACGTCGCGGGCGTCGACACCTTCTTCGTGGCGACCACGCCGCGGTATTCGTTCGTCTCGTCGTCGCTGGCCAAAGAGGTCGCCCTGTTGGGTGGTGATGTGTCGGAGCTGCTGCCCGAAGCGGTGAACCGCCGGCTGCGGGAGAGGTTGTCCGGCGGCCGGTGAGCCCAGGCGCCGAAGCCCGGCCCGGTCCCGCCCGGCCCGACTTCAATCGTGACGCGAAGTAAATACCCAGGTCCGGGCCGTCGCACGATGAGGGCAGGTCAACGTGTGTTCCTTCACATTGCGCTGATTCGCTGACGGGGGCGCGTCGGACCAGGTAGGTTCCTCGCCGTGGAGGTGTCATGACCGGGGGTGCTCATGCTCGCTCATTGCGGCGCGGCGCCCAGGCGACGATGCACCCGGCACTGGAACCGCTGCAGCGAGCTGAGCGGGGCAGCATGCCGGTTTTGGGACTAGCGCACCGGATTGCCACCTTCTGGCTGCGCACTGTGGGGACGTTCCCCGCGGCGCTGGCCCGCCACCCGGGCCGGCCGGCCGAGCTCCGCGATCGGGCCGCCAGCGCGGGGCCGATCGCGGGTCTCGCGCGTAGCAAACTTTGAGGTCCGGACCGGTCGGGCTGGCGACGCAGTCCCGCCGGCCATCCCCAGCCGGCTGTACAGCTAATTCATTGCCGCTTCGGTTCGGCCCCGGTTCTCGGCACCTTTTGCCCGACAATGGCAAATTGCGATGAGCCACGCCTGACAGCCCGGCCATCCGACGCGGCCGCGGAACCATATCGGGCCTGGGCGCGGCCGGAGGCGCGTTTTCGCCGATCCGGCACCCGTAGCTGCTGGTCAGCGTGGTGGCCGGTACGCTGACCAGCACGGGTGCTCCCTCGCGCCAATGGCCGACACACCGGGCTCACCACCGCTGTCACAGGGACAACACCAGGCACACTGGTAACAACAACGACGCCAGGAGGGTATCGCCGTGTACCGAGTCTTTGAAGCGCTGGATGAATTGGGCGCCATCGTCGAAGAAGCCCGTGGCGTTCCGATGACGGCCGGTTGCGTGGTTCCCCGCGGCGACGTCCTGGAACTGATCGACGACATCAAGGACGCGATTCCCGGCGAGTTGGATGATGCCCAGGACGTGCTCGACGCGCGCGATTCGATGCTGCACGACGCCAAGGGGCACGCCGAATCGATGGTGTCCTCGGCGACCACCGAGTCCGAGTCGATGCTCAACCATGCCCGCGCCGAGGCCGACCGGATCTTGTCCGACGCGAAATCCCAGGCCGATCGGATGGTGAATGAGGCGCGCCAGCACAGCGAGCGGATGGTCGGTGAGGCCCGCGAGGAGTCGGTGCGCATCGCCACGGCGGCGAAACGCGAGTACGAGGCGACCGTCGGCCGGGCCCAGGCCGAGGCCGACCGGCTGATCGAAAACGGCAACATCTCGTACGAGAAGGCCGTGCAAGAGGGCATCAAGGAACAGCAGCGGCTGGTGTCGCAGAACGAGGTGGTGCAGGCCGCCACCGCCGAGGCCACGCGGCTCATCGACACCGCCCACGCCGAGGCCGATCGGCTGCGCGGGGAATGCGACATCTACGTCGACAACAAGCTCGCCGAGTTCGAGGAATTCCTCAACGGGACGCTGCGGTCCGTGGGCCGGGGTCGCCATCAACTTCGGACGGCGGCCGGCACCCACGACTACGCGACGCGCTAGCGGTACCCGCAGTCCCGGGGCGCGATGACCGCGCCCTGGCTTTACGCGGGCCGCGCCGTAGGATTTCCGGTATGACGCGGCAGCACAGCAGCACGGCGCGGCGCCATCCGATCTCGCCGATGAGGGTTGACATCACCCGGCTCGGACGGCGCCCGGGAGCGATGGTCACCCTGCGCGAGACCGTGCCCAGCCCGTCGCGCATCGGACTGGACATGATCGGCATCGATGCGGGCGCCCCGCTGGAACTGGACTTGCGGATCGAGTCGGTGTCGGAAGGCGTGCTGGTGACCGGCACGGTGGCCGCGCCCACCGTCGGCGAATGCGCCCGTTGCCTCACGCCGGTGACCGGCCGCGTGCGAGTCGGGTTGACCGAACTGTTCGCGTACCCGGACAGCACCACCGAGGCCACCACCGAAGAGGGCGAGGTCGGTCGCATCGTCGATGACACCATCGACCTCGAGCAGTCCATCATCGACGCCGTGGGACTGGATCTCCCGTTCTCCCCCGCGTGCTCGCCCGACTGCCCGGGGCTGTGCCCCGAATGCGGTGTTTCACTCGCGGCCGAGCCCGGCCATCACCACGACCGCATCGACCCGCGGTGGGCCAAGCTGGCCGGCATCTTCCCCGAGTCGGACGCGCCGCGGGGTGAGCGGTGAGTTCACGGCACGTTTTGCTCGATGCGCTCGGGGTCGAGCTGCCCGATGAGCTGCTTTCCCTGGCGTTGACCCATCGCAGTTACGCCTACGAGCATGGCGGGCTGCCGACCAACGAACGCCTGGAGTTTCTCGGCGACGCCGTGCTGGGCCTGACCATCACCGACGAGCTCTACCATCGCCATCCCGACCGCACCGAAGGCGACCTGGCCAAGCTGCGGGCCAGCGTCGTCAACACCCAGGCGTTGGCCGACGTCGCGCGAAACCTGGCCGACGCGGGTCTGGGCGTTCACCTGTTGCTGGGGCGCGGGGAGGCGAACACCGGCGGGGCCGACAAGTCGAGCATCCTGGCCGACGGCATGGAATCGCTGCTCGGCGCTATTTACCTCGAACACGGGATCGAGACGGCGCGCGAGGTGATCCTGCGGCTGTTCGGCCCGCTGCTGGACGCCGCGCCGACGCTGGGGGCCGGTCTGGACTGGAAGACAAGCTTGCAGGAGCTGACCGCCGCCCGCGGCATGGGCGCCCCGTCCTACGTGGTGACCTCCACCGGCCCGGACCATGACAAGGAATTCACCGCCGTCGTCATGGTGATGGACACCGAATACGGCACCGGTGTGGGCCGTTCGAAAAAGGAGGCCGAGCAAAAGGCGGCGGCCGCGACCTGGAAAGCCCTCGACGTGCTGGACACTGCGGGGAAAACGTCCGTCTAGATGCCCGAACTGCCCGAAGTCGAGGTGGTGCGCCGCGGCTTGCAGGCCCGCGTGGTGGGCAAGACGATCACCGCGGTCCGCGTGCATCACCCCCGCGCGGTGCGCCGCCACGAGGCCGGGCCCGCCGATCTCACCGCCCGGCTGCTCGGCGCGCGGATCACCGGCACCGACCGGCGCGGCAAATACCTGTGGCTGCTGCTCGACGGTGACACCGCGCTGGTGGTGCACCTGGGCATGAGTGGGCAGATGCTGTTCGGGGAAGTGCCCCGCGCCGACCACGTCCGCATCTCCGCGCTGCTCGACGACGGGACGGTGCTGAGCTTCGCCGACCAGCGCACCTTCGGCGGGTGGATGCTCGCCGACCTGGTGTGCGTCGACGGCAGCATCGTGCCCGGGCCCGTCGCGCACCTCGCGCGCGACCCGCTGGACCCCCGGTTCGACGCCGACGCCGTAGTAAAGGTGTTGCGGCGCAAGCATTCCGAACTCAAGCGGCAGCTGCTCGATCAGCAGGTGGTATCGGGGATCGGCAACATCTACGCCGACGAGGCGCTGTGGCGGGCCAAGGTGCACGGCGCCCGGATCGCCGCCACGCTGAGCCGCGGGCAACTCGCCGCCGTCCTGGACTCGGCCGCCGACGTGATGCGCGATGCGCTGGCGCAGGGCGGCACGTCGTTCGACTCGCTGTATGTCAACGTCAACGGCGAATCCGGCTACTTCGACCGGTCGCTGGACGCCTACGGCCGCGAAGGCGAGAGCTGCCGGCGCTGCGGCGCGGTGATGCGCCGGGAGAAGTTCATGAACCGGTCGTCGTTCTACTGCCCGAAATGCCAGCCCCGGCCGCGGCGGTGAGTGTGCGTCCAGGGCTGCGCGTGAACCCAGGGTCGCGACACGCCGAGCGATGACGCCCGCGATTCACACCCGAGGGGCCGCGGAGCTAGGCGCGTGGAACGCGACAACGGCCCGGTAGAAATGAGCTATGACCGATCTGTGGGTGGAACGCACCGGGACTCGCCGCTACACGGGCTATAGCTCGCGGGGCGCGCAGGTGCTCATCGGTTCGGAGGACGTCGAGGGCGTGTTCACCCCCGGCGAGCTGCTCAAGATCGCGCTCGCCGCGTGCAGCGGCATGTCCAGTGACCATCCGCTGGCCCGCCGGCTCGGCGACGACTACAAGGCCGTGATCAGGGTGTCCGGCGCCGCCGATCGTGAGCAGGAGCGCTACCCGCAGCTCGAGGAAAAGCTCGAGCTGGACCTGTCCGGACTGTCCGCGGACGAGAAGGAACGCCTGCTGCTCGTCGTCAGCCGGGCCATCGGCCAGGCCTGCACCGTCGGGCGCACGCTCAAGACCGGTACGCAAGTCGACTTCGAGGTCGCCGATGCCTGACGTCCGGCTGACCGCCTGGGTGCACGGCACGGTGCAGAGCGTGGGTTTCCGCTGGTGGACGCGCTGCCGGGCGCTGGAGCTGGGCCTCACCGGCTATGCGGCCAACCAGGCCGACGGGCGCGTCCTGGTGGTCGCCCAGGGGCCGCGGGAAGACGGTGAGAAACTCCTGCAGCTGCTGGAAGGAGGCGCTTCGTGGCCTCCCAGGCCGGGTCGCGTCGACAACGTGGTCGCCGACTGGTCGCAGCCGCAAGAGCGGTTCAGTGGCTTCGTGGAGCGGTGACTGATGTGACCACTGTGGCCAGTGCGTCAAACTGTGCCGACCGAGTCAATTTCGGGAAATGCGACACCCCTCGGTGCGGCTGACCCGGGCGATCTGAGCGGTAGTCTGGCACGCCGTGTACCTCAAGAGTCTGACGCTGAAGGGCTTCAAGTCCTTCGCATCGCCGACGACTCTGCGTTTCGAGCCGGGCATCACCGCCGTCGTCGGGCCCAACGGCTCCGGCAAATCCAACGTCGTCGACGCCCTGGCCTGGGTGATGGGCGAACAGGGCGCCAAGACGCTGCGCGGCGGCAAGATGGAAGACGTCATCTTCGCCGGCACGTCGTCGCGGGCCCCGCTGGGCCGCGCCGAAGTCACCGTCACCATCGACAACTCCGACAACGCGCTGCCGATCGAATACTCCGAGGTGTCCATCACGCGGCGGATGTTCCGCGACGGCGCCAGTGAATACGAAATCAACGGCAGCAGTTGCCGATTGATGGATATCCAGGAGCTGCTGAGCGACTCCGGAATCGGCCGTGAGATGCACGTCATCGTGGGGCAGGGCAAGCTCGACGAGATCTTGCAGTCGCGGCCCGAGGATCGCCGCGCGTTCATCGAGGAAGCCGCCGGCGTGCTCAAGCATCGCAAGCGCAAGGAAAAGGCGCTCCGCAAACTCGACGCGATGTCGGCGAACCTGGCCCGGCTGACCGACCTGACCACCGAGCTGCGCCGTCAGCTCAAACCGCTGGGCCGCCAGGCCGAGGTGGCCCAGCGCGCCCAGACCATCCAGGCCGACCTGCGTGACGCCCGGCTGCGGCTGGCCGCCGACGACCTGGTCGGCCGCCAGACCGAACGCGACGCCATCTTCGAGGCGGAGACCGCCATGCGTCGCGAGCACGACGAGGTCGCCGCGCGCCTGGCGGTGGCATCCGAGGAGCTGACCGCGCACGAGACCGCGCTGGCCGAGCTGTCGGTGCGGGCCGAGTCGGTCCAGCACACCTGGTTCGCGCTGTCCGCACTGGCCGAACGCGTGGCCGCGACGGTGCGCATCGCCAGCGAGCGCGCCCAGCATCTCGATGTCGAGCCGGTGGCACCCAGCGACACCGACCCCGACGCGCTGGAAGCCGAGGCCGAGCGGGTGGCGGTCGCCGAGCAGCGGCTGGTGGCGGAGCTGGCCGCGGCGCGCACCCGGCTCGACGCCGCCCGCGCCGAATTGGCCGACCGCGAGCGCGAAGCGGCCGAGGCGGATCGGGCTCATCTGGCGGCGGTCCGGGCCGAGGCGGATCGCCGCGAGGGCCTGGCGCGGCTGGCCGGTCAGGTGGAGACCATGCGGGCACGCGTCGAATCCATCGATGACAGCGTGGGGCGCCTTTCCCAGCGCATCGAACAGGCCGCCGCTCGCGCGCAGCAGTCGCGGGCCGAATTCGAAACCGTGCAGGGACGCGTCGGTGAACTCGATCAAGGCGAAGTGGGCCTCGACGAGCACCACGAGCGCACCGTGGCCGCCCTGCGGCTGGCCGACGCGCGCGTCGTCGAACTGCAGGCCGCCGAGCGGGACGCCGAGCGTCAGGTGGCGTCGTTGCGGGCGCGCATCGACGCGCTCTCGGTAGGCCTGGCGCGCAAGGACGGCGCGGCATGGCTCGCCGAAAACCACACGGGCGCAGGAC
The DNA here is from genome assembly GCA_963800315.1 of uncultured Actinomycetota bacterium. Lineage (GTDB taxonomy): Bacteria > Actinomycetota > Actinomycetes > Mycobacteriales > Mycobacteriaceae > Mycobacterium. The sequence continues at coordinate 499,384 of CAWDAS010000005.1, read as the reverse complement.
TTCTCGGACCGCTTGCCAAGTTGGTCAAGGTCCGCTCCGGCTACGAAGCGGCGCTGGCCGCGGTGCTCGGGTCGGCGGCCGACGCGCTGGCCGCCGACGGCTTGGGGGCGGCCCGTTCGGCGGTCACCGCCCTCAAGGAGGCCGACGGGGGCCGCGCGGCGCTGGTGTTGGGCGACTGGCCGGCCGACCACTCTTCGCCGCACGATGCCCTGCCCGGCGGTGCGCTGTGGGCGCTCGACTTGATCGACGCGCCGGCGCGGCTGCGCGGCGCCATGACCGCGATGCTGACGGGCGTGGCGGTGGTCAGCGGCTTGGACCAGGCGCTGGACCTGGTGGCGGCGCGTCCGCAATTGCGTGCGGTCACACTCGACGGTGACCTGGTCGGTGCGGGCTGGGTGAGCGGGGGTTCGGACCGCAAGCTGTCCACGCTGGAAGTCACCTCCGAAATCGACAAGGCCTCCGGCGAGCTGGCCGCCGCGGAGGCGCAGGTCGCCCAGCTCGCCGCGGCGCTGTCCGGTGCGCTGACCGAGCAGGGCGCCCGGCAGGATTCCGCCGAGCAAGCCCTGGCCGCGCTCAACGAATCCGACACCGCGATCTCGGCGATGTACGAGCAGCTGGGCCGGCTCGGGCAGGAAGCCCGGATGGCCGAAGACGAGTGGACCAGCCTGCTGCGGCAGCGCGAGGAACTGGAAGCCGGGCGTGCGCAGACCGTCGCGGAGGTCACCGAACTCGAGACCCGGCTGCGCAACGCCCAAGAGACCCAGCACGTGCACGCCGCACAACCGGTTGACCGCCAGCAGATCGCCGCCGCCGCCGACAGCGCGCGCGGCGTCGAGGTGGAGGCGCGGCTAACGGTGCGGACCGCCGAGGAGCGCGCCAACGCGGTGCGCGGGCGCGCGGATTCGTTGCGCCGTGCGGCCGCCGCCGAACGCGAAGCGCGGCTGCGGGCCCGGCAGGCGCGCGAGGCGCGGCTGCGGGCGGCCGCGGTGGCGGCGGCGGTGGCCGAAGCCGGGCGGCTGCTGGCGCAGCGGTTGGACCGGGTGGTCGCCGCGGCCTCGGCGATGCGCGACGCGCTGGTCACCGAACGCCACGGGCGTTCGGCGGCGATGGCCGCGGTGCGCGACGAGGTGAACGCGTTGGGCGCCCGGGTGGCCGCGCTCACCGATTCCCTGCACCGCGACGAGGTGGCCAACGCCCAGGCGGCGCTGCGCATCGAGCAGCTCGAGCAGATGGTGCTCGAGCAGTTCGGGATGGCCCCGGCCGATCTGATCGCCGAGTACGGTCCGGACAATGCGCTGCCGCCCAGCGAGCTCGAGATGGCCGAGTTCGAACAGGCCCGGGAACGCGGCGAGCAGGTGGTCGCGCCCGCCCCGATGCCCTATGACCGCGCCACCCAGGAGCGCCGTGCCAAGCGGGCCGAGCGCGAGCTGGCCGAACTGGGCCGGGTCAATCCGCTGGCGCTGGAGGAGTTCGCCGCGCTGGAGGAGCGCTACAACTTCCTGTCCACCCAGCTTGAGGACGTCAAGGCCGCCCGCAAGGATCTGCTGGACGTCGTCGCCGACGTCGACGCCCGCATCCTGCAGGTGTTCAGCGACGCCTTCACCGATGTGGAGCGCGAATTCCGGGAAGTCTTCGCGGTGCTGTTCCCCGGCGGGGAAGGTCGGCTTCGGCTGACCGATCCCGACGACATGCTCACGACCGGCATCGAGGTGGAGGCGCGTCCGCCCGGCAAGAAGGTCACCCGGCTCTCGCTGCTCTCCGGCGGCGAGAAGGCGCTGACGGCGGTGGCGATGCTGGTGGCGATCTTCCGGGCCCGGCCGTCGCCGTTCTACATCATGGACGAGGTGGAGGCCGCGCTGGACGACACGAACCTGCGCCGCCTGATCGGGCTGTTCGAACTGCTGCGGGCCCAGTCCCAGATCATCATCATCACCCACCAGAAGCCGACGATGGAGGTCGCCGATGCGCTCTACGGCGTGACCATGCAGGACGACGGCATCACCGCGGTGATCTCCCAGCGGATGCGCGGCCAGCAGGTGGAGCAACTGGCTTCGGCTTCTCCCTGACGCCGGTAGCGGCCGCCGCCGACCGGCACCCGTAGGGCGGCTGAAAGAATGTCAGCGTGTCACAAGGTCTTTGGATCGCGATCGCGATCATCGCCGTCCTGGTCGTCATCGTCGCGCTGGTATTGGGGCTGGCGCGATACCGCCGGCGACGGATCAGCTTCTCGGCCCCGCCGCCACCCGGCGCCATTGACCGTTCGGGCGGGTACACCGCGTCGTCCGGCATCACGTTCAGCCAAAGCGCGCCGGCCGCGCCGGCGGATCGGATCGACACCACCGGGCTGCCCGGGGTAGGCGACGACGCGACCATTCCGCGGGACGCGCCGCGACGCACCATCTCCGAGGTCGAACTCCCCGAACCCCAAACCCCCACGCCGGCGCCGGCCCCGCCGACACCGCAGCCTCCCGAGCCGCCCGAAGCCCCGGCGGCCCCGGAAATCGAGGCCATCACGCCACCCGAAGGCCGGCTGGAACGGCTCCGCGGCCGGCTCGCCAGATCCCACAACGCGCTGGGGCGCAGCATGCTGGGCTTGATCGGCGGCGGCGATCTGGACGAAGACGCCTGGCAGGACGTCGAGGACACCCTGTTGATCGCCGACCTGGGCCCGGTCGTCACCGAATCGGTGATCACCGCGCTGCGCAGCAGGCTGGCCGGCAGCGATGTGCGCACGGAGGCCGACGCGAAGGCCGTGCTGCGCGACGTGCTGATCCAAGAGTTGCGGCCCGACATGGACCGCTCGATCCGCGCCCTGCCGCACGCCGGCGGACCGTCGGTGCTGCTGGTCGTCGGCGTGAACGGCACCGGCAAGACCACCACCGTCGGCAAGTTGGCGCGGGTGCTGGTGGCCGACGGCCGGCGGGTCGTGCTGGGCGCCGCCGACACGTTCCGGGCCGCCGCCGCCGACCAACTGCAGACCTGGGCGGCCCGGGTGGGCGCGGAGGTGGTGCGCGGGGCGGAAGGCGCCGATCCGGCGGCGGTGGCGTTCGACGCCGTCGACAAGGGCATCGCCGCGGGCGCCGACGTGGTGCTCATCGACACCGCCGGCCGGCTGCACACCAGGGTCGGGCTGATGGACGAACTCGACAAGGTCAAGCGCGTGGTGACCCGGCGCGCCGCGGTCGACGAGGTGTTGCTGGTGCTCGACGCCACCATCGGGCAGAACGGGCTGGCGCAGGCCCGGGTGTTCGCCGAGGTGGTCGAAATCACCGGCGCCGTCCTGACCAAGCTGGACGGAACGGCCAAAGGCGGCATCGTGTTTCGCGTCCAACAAGAACTCGGCGTGCCGGTGAAGCTGGTCGGACTCGGCGAAGGCCCCGACGATTTGGCACCGTTCGAGCCGGCGGCTTTCGTCGACGCCCTGCTCGGCTGAGCACTCCTAACACGGCGAGCGTGACGTTAATGCCGCCGAAACACGGTGGCCCCACTGCCGAAACAAGCATTGCGCAAGGTTCAGGATCAGGTCGTCAGACGGATGTCTGACGACCAGTTGCGGGGCCGACCGGAGGTGATAGCGAGTGAGTTTCCCGACAATGGGCCAGCCCGATACCGGCGACACCGCCTGGATGTTGGCGAGTTCCGCGCTGGTGTTGCTGATGACGCCGGGGCTGGCGTTTTTCTACGGTGGCATGGTGCGCGCCAGGAGCGTGCTCAACATGATCATGATGAGCATCAGCGCGATGGGCGTGGTGACGATTCTGTGGGTGCTCTACGGCTACTCCATGGCCTTCGGCGAGGACAAGGGCAACGTGGTCGGGGATCCGCTGCAATTCTGGGGACTGAAGGGTCTCATGGGCCCCGATGCCGCGAAAGCGGACCCGACCGCCGGTACCGCCGCCGTCGACATCCCCCTGGTCGGCAGCATGCCGGCCACCGTATTCGTCGCTTTCCAGTTGATGTTCGCGATCATCACCGTCGCGCTGGTCTCGGGCGCGGTGTCCGACCGGCTCAAGTTCAGCGCCTGGTTGGTGTTCGCGGGACTGTGGGCGACCCTGGTCTACTTCCCGATCGCGCACTGGGTCTTCGCCGCTGACGGGGGCGTCGCCGAGCACGGCGGCTGGATCAACAACAAGATCCATGCGATCGACTTCGCCGGTGGCACCGCGGTCCATATCAACGCCGGTGTGGCCGGCCTGATGCTGGCGCTCGTGCTGGGCAGACGCAAAGGTTGGCCGACGACGTTGTTCCGCCCGCACAATCTGCCGTTCGTGATGCTGGGCGCCGGGTTGCTGTGGTTCGGTTGGTACGGCTTCAACGCGGGTTCGTCGCTGACGTCCAACGCCACCGCCGGATCGACGTTCATGGCCACCACGATCGCGACGGCGACGGCCATGCTCGCCTGGCTGGCCACCGAGCGCATCCGTGACGGCAAGGCCACCACGCTGGGCGCGGCGTCGGGCATCGTCGCCGGTCTGGTGGCCATCACCCCGTCGTGTTCGTCGGTCAACGTGCTGGGCGCGCTGGTGGTCGGTGCGGCGGCCGGGGTGCTGTGCGCGCTGGCGGTCGGCCTGAAGTTCCGGTTCGGTTTCGACGACTCACTCGACGTGGTCGGGGTGCACCTGGTGGGCGGTCTGGCCGGGACGCTGCTGGTCGGTCTGGTCGCCGCGCCGGAGGCCCCGGCGGCGGTCAAAGGGCTGTTTTACGGCGGCGGTTGGGACCAGCTGGGCAAACAGGCCATCGGCGCGTTCAGCGTTCTGACCTACTCCGGTGTCGTCACCCTCATCCTGGCCCTTATCCTGAAGTACACCATGGGCCTGCGCCTCAGTCCCGAGGCGGAAGCCGCGGGTATCGACGAGGCCGAGCACGCCGAGAGCAGTTACGATTTCGCCGTGGCGACCGGCTCGGTCCTTCCGCGGGTCGCCATGGGGGATACCCGGAACGGCCTGGAGGAGGAGCCAGTGGGCGAGAAAGTTGAGGCGGAGCAGAAATGAAGCTCGTCACCGCGATCGTGAAGCCGTTCACCCTCGATGACGTCAAGACCAGCCTCGAGGACGCGGGCGTCCTGGGGATGACGGTCAGCGAAATCCAGGGCTATGGACGGCAGAAGGGTCACACCGAGGTCTACCGGGGTGCCGAATACTCGGTGGACTTCGTGCCCAAGGTGCGGATCGAGGTCGTTGTCGACGACTCGATCGTCGACAAGGTCGTGGACAGCATCGTCCGGGCGGCGCGCACCGGCAAGATCGGTGACGGCAAGGTCTGGGTGAGCCCGGTGGAAACCATTGTGCGGGTGCGCACGGGCGAACGCGGGACCGATGCCTTGTGACGCCAGCCGCCAATTGCTGATCCATCCCGGGCGGGCGCCGACGGTATGACACCGAAGCGGCCCGGTCCGTCCGGGGCATCGGAGATATCGGGGACAGGAAGCGCCTGCGGGGCAAGCGAATTGGCTGCCTCGCGGCGCCGACTGCTGTCGGATGCCGGGCCGCTTGACGCCGCCGGGCTGCGGCAAGCCTGGCTGGAGCTACACGAATCCTGGCTGGTGGCCAAAGCCGCCGACCTCGGCATCGCCGATAGCAGCGGCTTCGCGATCGTCGGGGTCGGCGGCCTCGGCCGCCGTGAGCTGCTGCCGTATTCCGATCTGGATCTAATGCTGTTGCACGACAACAAGTCTGCCGACGTGTTGCAGCAGGTCGCCGACGGCCTGTGGTATCCGTTGTGGGACGCCAACATCCGGCTCGATCACAGCGTGCGCACCGTGTCCGGGGCCCTGGGCGTCGCCAATGCCGACATGGTGGCCGCGCTGGGCATGTTGGACGCACGCCACATCGCCGGGGACGCGCGGCTGTCGACGGAACTGATCGACGGGGCGCGACGGCAGTGGCGCAGCGCGATCCGTTCCCGGATGGACGAGCTTGTCGAAGTCACGCACGCCCGCTGGCACCGTTGTGGCCGGATCGCGCAGCGGGCCGAGCCCGACCTGAAATCGGGTCGCGGCGGCCTACGCGATGTGCAACTGCTGGACGCCCTGGGCGTCGCCCAGCTGATCGACCGCCACGGCATGGCCAACCCGGACATGCCGGGCGGTTCCCTGGACGCCGCCTATTTGACGCTGCTTGACGTGCGCACCGAACTGCACCGGGTCTCCGGCCGCGGACGCGATCTGTTGCTGGCCCAGTTCGCCGACGAGATCAGCGCGGCCCTGCATTTCGGCGACAGGTTCGACCTGGCGCGCATGCTGTCCGCCACCGCCCGCACCATCGCCCACCACGCCGAAACCGGGCTGCGGACCGCCGAAAACGCGGTGCCGCGGCGCGGCATCACGGCCCTGGTGCGGCGGCCCAAGCGCCGGCCGCTGGACGACGGCGTCGTCGAGTATGCCGGGGAAGTCGTGCTGGCCCGCGACGCCCGCCCGGAAACCGACGCCGGTCTGGTGCTGCGGGTGGCCGCCGCCTCGGCCGCCGCCGGATTGCCGATCGGGGCCGGCACCCTGAGCCGCCTCGCCGCCGGCGTGCCCGAGATGCCCACTCCATGGCCGCGCGAATCGCTGGACGACCTCCTGGTCGTGCTCTTGGCGGGCCCCACCACCGTCGCGACGATCGAAGCGCTCGACCGCACCGGGCTGTGGGGCCGACTGCTGCCCGGAATGGGACGCGATCCGCGACCAGCCGCCGCGCGACGTCTCGCACAAATGGACCGTCGACCGACACATCGTCGAGACGACCGTCAACGCCGCGCCGCTGACCACCCGCGTGGCGCGATCGGACTTGCTTGCCCTGGGAGCGCTGCTGCACGACATCGGTAAGGGGCGGGGCACCGACCACTGTGTGCTGGGGGCCGAATTGGCGATCCCGATCGGCAAGCGGCTGGGGCTGTCCCCCCGCGACATCGACACGCTCGCGGGCATGGTCCGCCACCACCTGCTGCTGCCCGTGACGGCGACCCGCAACGACCTCAACGACCCCAAGACAATCGAAGGCGTGTCCAAGGCCCTGGGCGAGGATCCGCAACTGCTCGAACTCCTGCACGCGCTCGCGGAAGCGGACTCCAAGGCCACCGGGCCCGGGGTGTGGAACCAATGGAAGGCCTCATTGATCGAAGACCTGGTCCGTCGCTGCCGGATGGCGATGGCCGGTGAGCCGCTGCCGCAAGCGGAACCCAGTGCGCCGCACTATTTTTCGTTGGCGAACGATCACGGCGTGCATGTCGAGATCAATCCCGGCGACGGTGAGCGCCTGCACGTGGTGATGCTTGCGCCCGACCAGCGGGGCTTGGTGTCCAACGCCGCCGCGGTGCTGGCGTTGAACTCGCTGCGGATCCATTCGGCGTCGGCCAACACTCACGACGGTGTCGCGATCGTCGAATTCGTGGCCTCGCCGCTGTTTGGTTCCCCGCCCGAAGCGGGCCTGCTGCGCCAGCAGTTCACCGGTGCCCTCAAGGGCGACGTCGACATTCTCGGCACGCTGGAGAAGCGGAACAGCGACGCGGCGAACTCGGCCACGGCGCGGGCCGGGGAGGTTCAGGCGGGGGCGCCGCTGACCCGTTCGACCGCGCCGCCCCGCATCTTGTGGCTCGACGCCGCCGCCGCCGGCCAGCTGCTCGTCGAGGTCCGCGCCATGGATCGGCTGGGTCTGCTGGCGCTGCTCACGCGGGCGCTCGAGCGTGCGGGAGCCGACATCGTCTGGGCGAAGGTCAACACGTTCGGGTCGACCGCGGCCGACGTGTTTTGTGTGACGGTGCCGGCCGGCGCCGGGCACGGGTCGCGGGACGCGCTCGAGCAACACCTGCTGGCCGTGTTGGGCGGTCCCGCCGTCGAGGTGCTCGAGGAGCCGGTCGGCGACTAGGTGTACTGGCCCGGTCACGACCGCTCAGAGTTGAGCTGCCGCAGGGCATCGATGCGGGCCCTGATCTGGTCGCGGCTCGCCGCCGCGATCGGCGGCCCGCCGCAGCGGCGGCGGAGTTCGTTGTGGATCCAGCCGTGCGGCTTGCCGGTGCGGTGATGGGCGAGTGAGACGAGCGTGTTCAGCTCGCGGCGCAGCTCGCGAAGCTGGCCATGCATCGATGGCGGCGCCGTTTCCGGCGCCGTGTCCGACGTCGACCGCGCGGCCCGCCGCTGCAGTTGCTCGTCTTGGCGCCGGTGCAGCAGCGCGCGCATCTGGTCGGCATCGAGCAGCCCGGGGATACCCAGGTAGTCCGCCTCCTCGTCGCTGCCGGCCGGCGTGGCGGTGCCGAACGACGAGCCGTCGAAGATGACCTGGTCGAGTTCGGCGTCGGCGCCCAACGAGGTGAAGGTGTTGTCTGTGTCGCCCGGTTCGGTCTGCGTCCGGGTGGCGGGATCACCGTCGAGCGGGTCCTCGGCTTCGCGGTGCGGCTCGCCGAGCACGTGATTGCGCTGGGCCTCCAGCTCGCTGGCCAGCTGCAGCAGGTTGAGCACCGACGGCAGGAAGATGCTTGCGGTTTCGCCCGGCCGGCGCGACCGCACGAACCGGCCGATGGCCTGGGCGAAGAACAGTGGCGTCGAGGCGCTGGTGGCGTAGATCCCGACCGACAGCCGGGGCACGTCGACTCCTTCGGAGACCATGCGCACCGCGACCAGCCACCGGCTGGTGCTCCCGGCGAATTCGCTGATGCGCGCCGATGATCCGGGATCGTCAGACAGCACCACCGTCGGCTCTTCCGAGGTCATTTTCGTCAGCAGCGCGGCGTACGCGCGGGCCGCGGTGCGGTCGGAGGCGATGATCATGCCGCCGGCATCGGGTACGTGCACGCGCAGCTGGCGCAGCCGCTCGTCGGCCGCCGCGATCACCGCGGGCATCCATTCGCCGGCCGGGTCCAGCGCGGTCCGCCACGCCCGCGCGGTCTGCTCGGCGGACAGCGGCTCGCCCAATCGGGCGGTGTGCTCTTCGCCGGCGCTGTCCCGCCAGCGCGCCAGCCCCGGAGTAGGCGAGGAACACCACCGGCCGGACCACTCCGTCGCTGAGGGCTTCGGTGTAGCCGTAGGTGTGGTCGGCCGCCGAGCGCAGCACGCCATCGGCGCCGGATTCGTAGCTGACGAACGGGATCGGGCTGTCGTCGCTGCGAAACGGCGTGCCGGTCAGGGCGAGCCGGCGGGTGGCGTCGCTGAAGGCTTCGCGGATGGCCTCGCCCCAGGTCTTGGCGTCGCCACCGTGGTGTATCTCGTCGAAGACGACCAAGGTCTTGCGTTGCTCGGTGCGCACCCGGTGCAGGGTCGGATGCGAGGCGACCTGGGCGTAGGTGACCATCACGCCGTGATACTCCGGCGACGTCTGGGGGCTGGTGTTGGAGAACCTCGGGTCCAGGGCGAGGCCGTGCCGTTCCGCGGCCTGCGCCCACTGCACCTTGAGGTGTTCGGTGGGCACCACGACGGTGATCTGCTCGACGGCGCGCTGGCCGAGCAGTTCGGCCGCCACCCGCAGCGCGAACGCCGTCTTTCCGGATCCCGGGGTGGCCACGGCCAGGAAATCGCGTGGCTGGGCGGCGAGGTACTTGACCAGAGCCCGGCGCTGCCAGCCCCGCAACGGCCTGCTGTTCTCGTCGTCGTTTTGGACGCGCGAGTCAGTGCGGCTGACCGGTTGCACCGACACAGCTCCCCCCGGATAGTCGCTTTCGGATGTGGCCAGCTCGATGAGGTGGCGGCTGTGAAATCTAGCACGCCAACGCTTTTCGGCGGGGGAGCGACTCGAGGCCGACTACGGTACCTGGCTCGCCAGGTCGCGGGCCTGCAGCCAGGTGCGGATGCGTTCGGCGACGTCGGCCCAGCCGGGCTCGAGCATCACGTTGTGGCCCATGGAGAAGAATTCCGGCTCGGTCCGGTAGGCGCGCGCCGTGGCGCGCACCTGGCCGACGCTGACGAAGCCGTCGTGCACGGCGCCGAGCACCAGCATCGGGGTACTCACCTGCCGCGTTTTGACCCGACGGAACATCGGATCAGTCATGGCGGCGCGGATGCTCTCGGCCCCGGCGCGTTCCCAGCAGGATTCGACGATGGCCTCGGGCGTGTCGGCGCAGAAGAGGTACTCGCGGGTGCGCGCCGGGGTGCTGAGGAATTTGACCAACGTGGGGTCGGCGAACGACTCCACGGACATCCACGGGCGGCGGCGCCACACGCGCAGCGCCGCCCGCAGCACGCCCTGCGGCGGCAGCGAACCCACCAGCACCGCGGCCGGGGCGGTGCGCTCTTCGAGGTAGCGCTGGATCACGAAGCCGCCCAGGGAATGGCCGATGAGGACGGGGTGGCGGACGGGCCCGCCGCCCAGGTCGTCGGCCACCGAACGCACGTCGTCGATGTAGTCGGCGACGGAAACCTGGTGCAACGGCTTGTCCGCGGGGCTGGCGCCATGCCCGCGCAGGCTCACCGCGACGGCGCGATACCCGGCGTCGGCGAAGAAGTCGAGGAAGTTTTCCCAACACCAGGCGGCATGCCAGCCGCCGTGCACGAAAAGCAGCGGCACGGGATGCGCGTGGCTGCTGGACCCCTTGTCGATCACCTCGAGCATGAGCCTGACCCTCGTTTGCTTGCCCCCGCTGCGCCGAAATATAAACCACGGCGAACCCGCCCGGCGGCGCGTCGTGTGCGTGGTTTATGTGTCGCGGAGCCACGGCAGCCACGGCAGCCACGGCACCCGCAGCGCCCGGCTTCGCCGCACTTGCGGTACCACTAGGCTGGCGGGGTGTTTGAATCGCTGTCTGACCGATTGACCGGTGCCCTTCAGGGATTGCGCGGCAAGGGTCGACTGACCGACGCCGACATCGAGGCCACCACCCGCGAAATCCGGCTGGCGCTGCTCGAGGCCGACGTCTCGCTGCCCGTGGTGCGGGCGTTCGTCGGCCGGATCAAGGACCGCGCCCGGGGCGCCGAGGTGTCCGGTGCCCTCAACCCGGCGCAACAAGTCGTCAAGATCGTCAACGAAGAACTCGTCGGCATCCTGGGCGGCGAGACCCGCCGGCTGGCGTTCGCCAAAACGCCGCCGACCGTCATCATGCTCGCCGGCCTGCAGGGCTCGGGTAAGACCACGCTGGCCGGCAAATTGGCCGCCTGGCTGCGCGGCCAAGGGCACACGCCGCTGCTGGTGGCCTGCGACCTGCAGCGGCCGGCCGCCGTCAACCAGCTGCAGGTCACCGGCCAGCGCGCCGGGGTGCCGGTGTTCGCGCCGCATCCCGGGGAGTCGCCGGACTCCGGCCCCGGCGACCCCGTCGCCGTCGCGACCGCCGGGCTCGCCGAGGCGCGGGCCAAACACTTCGACGTCGTCATCGTCGACACCGCCGGGCGGCTGGGCATCGACGACGAGCTGATGGCCCAGGCCGCCGCCATCCGCGCGGCCGTCAACCCCGACGAGGTCCTGTTCGTCCTGGACGCGATGATCGGTCAGGACGCCGTCAGCACCGCCGAGGCCTTCAACCAGGGCGTCGGGTTCACCGGCGTGGCGCTGACCAAGCTCGACGGTGACGCGCGCGGCGGTGCCGCGCTGTCGGTCCGCGAGGTGACCGGCGTCCCAATCCTTTTCGCCTCCACCGGGGAGAAGCTCGAGGACTTCGACGTCTTCCACCCCGACCGGATGGCCAGCCGCATCCTGGGCATGGGCGACGTGCTGAGCCTGATCGAACAGGCCGAGCAGGTCTTCGACGCCGAGCAGGCCGAGGCCGCCGCCGCCAAGATCGGCACCGGCGAGCTGACGCTGGAGGATTTCCTGGAGCAGATGCTGGCCATCCGCAAGATGGGTCCGATCGGCAACCTGCTGGGCATGCTGCCCGGGGCCGGCCAGATGAAAGAGGCGCTGGCCGCCGTCGACGACCGGCAACTCGACCGCTTGCAGGCCATCATTCGTGGCATGACGCCGCAGGAGCGGGCCGACCCGAAGATCATCAACGCGTCGCGGCGGCTGCGCATCGCCAACGGGTCGGGCGTCGCGGTGTCCGATGTCAATCAGCTGGTCGACCGCTTCTTCGAGGCCCGCAAGATGATGTCGTCGATGCTCGGCGGCATGGGCATCCCCGGCATGGGCCGCAAATCCGCGACGCGCAAAGCCAAAGGCGCGAAGGGAAAGGCGGGAAAGAAAGGCAAGAAGGGGGCGCGCGGCCCGACGCCGCCGAAGGCCAAAAGCCCCTTCGGCGCGGGCATGCCGGGCATGCCCGCGGGGCTTCCCGACCTGTCGCACATGCCCGAAGGCCTCAACGAGCTGCCGCCCGGGCTGGCCGACTTCGACCTGTCCAAGCTGAAGTTCCCGGGCAACCCAGGAAGAAAGTAGCCGCCTCGTGCGCATGCACGTGCGGGGCCGGGGGCTGCCCGACGAGACCGAGACGCAGCTGTGGATTGTCGATGGCCGCATCAGCACCGAGCCGGTCGCCGGATCCGACACGGTTTTCGGAGCTTCTGGAGGGGGCTGGATCCTGCCCGGGCTGGTGGACGCGCACTGCCACGTCGGGCTGGGCAAACACGGCGAGATCCCGCTCGACGAGGCGATCGCCCAGGCCGAAACCGAGCGCGACGTGGGCGCCCTGCTGCTGCGGGACTGCGGCGCCCCGACCGACACCCGCAGCCTCGATGACCGCGCCGACCTGCCCCGCATCATCCGGGCCGGAAAGCACCTGGGCCGGCCGAAGCGTTACGCGGCGGGCCTTTCGCGTGAACTCGAAGACGAATCGCAGCTGCCGGCCGCGGTGGCCGAGGAGGCCGGGCGCGGCGACGGCTGGGTCAAGCTGGTCGGCGATTGGATCGACCGCGGCGTCGGCGATCTGGCGCCGCTGTGGTCCGACGAGGTGCTCAAGGCCGCGATCGACACCGCGCACGCGCACGGCGCCCGGGTCACGGCCCACGTCTTCGGCGAGGACGCCCTGCCCGGGCTGGTCAACGCCGGCATCGACTGCATCGAGCACGGCACCGGGCTCACCGACGACACCATCGCCCTGATGCGCGAGCACGGCACCGCGTTGGTCCCCACGCTGATCAACGTCTTCGACAACTTCCAGGGCGTCGCCGAGGCGGCCACCAAGTACCCGACGTACGCCGCGCACATGCGCGACCTGTATGCCCGCTGCCCGGCGCGGGTGGCGGCGGCGCGGGAGGCGGGGGTGCCGGTGTATGCCGGCAGCGACGCCGGCAGCATGGTCGCGCACGGGCGGATCGCCGACGAGGTCGAAGCGCTCACGGGCATCGGGATGAGCCCGACGGAGGCGTTGGGCGCGGCGTGCTGGGACGCCCGCCGCTGGCTGGGCCGGCCCGGGCTGGAGCACGGCGCCTCGGCGGACTTGTTGTGCTACTCGCGGGACCCGCGGTCGGGTGCCGCGGTGCTGAACCGCCCCGATCTGGTGATACTGCGCGGCAAGATTTTTCGTCCCCAGGGACTAGCCAGGCACTAGCCAGGCGGCGCGGCGCCCAGACCGATAGGATCGGGGAATGGCGTTGCCTAGCGGCGCGACGTTTGCCGGATACGTTGTCGCCCGAAGGCTGGGTGCTGGAGTGACGGGTGAGGTGTACCTCGTCCAAGATCCCCGATCGTCGCGTTGGCAGGCGCTGAAAGTTCTCTCGCACACGATGTCGGCGGACCGCGAATTCCGCCGGCGGTTTCACGCCGAGACGCCCGTCGCGGTCAACCTCTATCACCCGCACATCGTCGAGGTGCACGACCGCGGCGAGTTCGACGGCCAGCTCTACGTCGCGATGGACTATGTCGAGGGCATCAATGCCGCGCAGCTGATGGCCGGCCGTTTCCCGGCGGTTTCACCGGCCGGCGAGGTGCTGGCCATGGTGACCGCCGCCGCCGGGGCCCTCGACTACGCCCACCAGCGCGGCCTGTCGCATCGCGACGTCAAGCCCGCCAACATGTTGCTGACGGGCCGCGGGGAGGGTGAACAACACACCCTGATGACCGACTTCGGCATCGCCCGGCGGATCGGGGCGGCCGCCGGGGCCGACGCGAGGCACATCCCGGCGGGCACGGTCGCCTACGCCGCACCCGAGCAACTGCGCGGCGACGACGGCGGCGGCCGCGCCGCCGACCAGTACGCGTTGGCGGCGACGGCTTTTCACCTGCTGACCGGGGCGCCGCCGGTGGAACAATCCGACCCGGCCGCCGCGCTGCGCCGACTTCTCCACGGTGCGCCACCACGGCTCAGCGACCAGCGCCCCGAACTCGCCTGCCTTGACGGGGTGTTCGCCAAAGCCCTCGCCCGACGACCGGCTGACCGCTTCGAGACCTGCCTCGACTTCGCCGAGGCGGCAAGCGCGCAGGCGGGTGTCGCATCCGGTGATCGCCGGCCGGGGTCGGTGCTGGCCGTCGACTACCCCGCCTACGCCTGGCCCGGGACCGACGACGGATCCACCGCCGCATCACCACCTCGGTCCGGCGCGGACGCCCGGAAGCACCCGCGGCCGGGTACCAGGCTGCAGTCGACGGCGGCGTCGATGGCGCGCCGGCTGGACACCTTCTCCGCCGCCGACCCGCGCCCGAGGCGGCTGGGCGGAGGCGCCCGGGTCACCTTGCCGCTGCGACGCAGGCCCCGAAAGGTGGTGCTGAGCCTGGCGGTGGCGGTGCTGGTGGCCGGGGCGCTGGCGCTGGGCATCGTCATCGGACGCGCAACCGTCACGACCGGAAGCCGGGCCGCCGGCGGCGCGCGGGACTCGTCGGCCGCGGCCGGTGCGCCCACGACCACCGCCCCGGCCAGCGGGCCGGTCCCGCTCGATGGCACGTACCGCATCGAGGTGGAGCGCACCAAGCAGACCTACAACTACATCGCCGACCCACAGCCACCGGACGTCAAGAGCTGGTGGGCGTTCCGCACCTCGTGCACGCCGGCGGCGTGCACCGCCGCCGCGACCCGGCTCGACGACAACGACCACATGCACGAGAAGGCGCCGGGTGGCAGTTCTTTCGTTATGCGGTTCGCGGACGGCCAATGGCAGTCGGAGCCGGAACGCACTGATTTCCCGTGCATCGAGCGGAACGGATCGGCGGCGACTCAGGCCGCGACGTTGGTCCTGTCGCTGCGACCGCAGCCGCACGGCGGCTTCAGCGGGGAACAGGTTCTCACCGTGCAAAGCGACGAATGCGGCCAGCGCTCGGCCGTCATCCGGATTCCCGCGGGGGCCGAACGCACGGGCGAGGTGCCGCCGGCGGTGACGGTGCCGGACCCGGCGGCGGGTCCGCAGCACCCCGACCCGCCGACCACGGGGCCGACCACGGCGCCGTCCGGACCCCACCGCTGATCGCCGACGCACCGCTTTGACCAGCGTTGTCATGCGGCCTGACACGCCGTCAGGAAAAGATTGCGAGTGATTACTATCTATGTTACGGTCGTGGCACCAACGACCTGGAGGACGCCATGACCTACGACGTGATCATTCGCGACGGATTGTGGTTCGACGGCACCGGCAGCGCACCGCAGACCCGTACCCTCGGCATCCGCGACGGCATAGTGGTCACGGTGGCTGACCCGTCCGACGGGTCGCTGGACGAGACCGGTTGCCCCGAGGTGATCGACGCCGCCGGCAAGTGGATCGTGCCCGGCTTCATCGACGTGCACACCCACTACGACGCCGAAGTGTTGCTGGACCCCGGGCTGCGTGAGTCGGTGCGCCACGGGGTCACGACGGTGCTGCTGGGCAACTGCTCGTTGTCGACGGTCTACGCCAGTGCCCAGGACGCCGCCGATCTGTTCAGCCGGGTGGAGGCGGTGCCGCGCCAATACGTCTACGGCGCGCTGGAGTCCACGAAGACCTGGTCGACGGCGGCGGAGTACATCGAGGCCATCGACGCGCTGCCGCTGGGGCCAAACATCGGCTCGCTGCTCGGTCATTCGGACCTGCGGACCGCGGTGCTGGGACTCGATCGGGCCACCGACCCCACCGTCAAACCCACCGACGCCGAGCTGGAGAAAATGGCGACGCTGCTCGAGGAGGCGCTGGACGCCGGCGTGCTCGGCATGTCGGGCATGGACGCGGCGATCGACAAGCTCGACGGCGACCGGTTCCGTTCGCGCGCGCTGCCGTCCACCTTCGCCACCTGGCGGGAGCGCCGCAGGCTGATCAACGTGTTGCGCAGGCGCGGCCGGATGCTGCAGAGCGCGCCGGACGTCGCAAACCCCGCGTCGGCACTGTTGTTCTTCTTGACCAGCAGCCGGATACTCAACGGCCGCAAGGGGGTTCGGATGAGCATGCTGGTGTCTGCCGACGCCAAGTCGATGCCCCTTGCCGTGCACACGTTCGGGCTCGGCACCCGCATCCTGAACAAGCTGCTGGGCTCGAGCGTGCGGTTCCAGCATCTGCCGGTGCCGTTCGAGCTGTACTCCGACGGAGTCGACCTGCCGGTGTTCGAAGAGTTCGGCGCGGGAACGGCGGCGCTGCACCTGCGCGATCAGCTGGAGCGCAACGAGCTGCTGGCCGACAAGGAATACCGCCGCTGGTTCCGGCGGGAGTTCGACCGCCGCAAGCTCGGACCGTCGTTGTGGCACCGCGACTTTCACGACGCGGTCATCGTCGAGTGCCCCGACGCCACGTTGATCGGCAAGAGCTTCGGCGCGATCGCCGACGAGCGCGGACTGCACCCGCTGGACGCGTTCCTCGACGTGCTCGTCGAGAACGGTGAGCGCAACGTGCGGTGGACTACCATCGTGGCCAATCACCGGCCCAAGCAGCTCGACAAGCTCGCCGCCGATCCCAGCATCCACATGGGCTTCTCCGACGCGGGCGCGCACCTGCGCAACATGGCCTTCTACAACTTCCCGCTTGCGCTTGCTCAAGCGCACCCGGGACGCCGCCCGCGCCGGCACGCCGTTCCTGTCCACCCAACGGGCGGTGCATCGCCTGACCGGTGAATTGGCGGAGTGGTTCGGCGTCGACGCGGGCACGCTGCGCGAGGGCGACCGCGCGGATTTCGTGGTGATCGACCCGGCCGGGCTGGGCGAATCGGTCGATGGCTACTACGAGGAAGAGGTTCCCTTCTACGGGGGCCTGCGGCGCATGGTCAACCGCAACGACGACGCCGTGGTCGCGACCGGAGTGGGCGGCGCCGTGGTGTTTCGCGGAAGCCCATTGGGCGGCCGATTCCGGGACGGCTACGGCCAGACCGTGAGGTCCGGCCGCTACCTGCGGGCCGGCGCGCGGCACGCGACCCCGAGCGTCGCCCGGGCCGGAGCCTGAGATGGCCAGAACCCAGCAGCAGCGCCGGGAGGAAACGGTCGGCCGGCTCCTCGAGGCCTGCATCAACACCATCGTCGAGGTCGGCTACGCCCGGGCCTCCGCCGCGGTGATCACCAAGCGCGCCGGGGTGTCCGTGGGCGCCCTGTTCCGGCACTTCGAGACGATGGGCGACTTCATGGCCGCGACCGCGTCCGAGGTGCTGCGCCGCCAGCTGGAGTCATTCACCAAGCAGGTCACTGACATACAAGCGATACCGCCCGACCGGCCGGCTCTGGAGGCGGCGCTGACCATCCTGCGGGACATCACCGGCGGCCCCACCAACGCGGTGCTGTACGAACTGATGATCGCCGCCCGCACCGACGAAAAGCTCAGGGACACTTTGCAACACGAGCTCGGCCAGTATGCGGCAAAGATTCACGACGCCGCCCGGGCGCTGCCCGGCGCCGAGGGCTTCGGGGAGGAGACGTTCCCGGTGCTGGTGGCGCTGATGACGAACGTGTTCGACGGCGCCGCCGTGGTGGAAGGCGTGCTGCCGCAGCCGGAGATCGCGGCGCAACGGATCCCGGTGCTCACGGCGCTGCTGACCGCGGCGCTACCGAATCCGGGCCCCTGACAACCGATTACAGCGAGCCGATGCCCGACTCCGGGTTGAGGGCAAAGCCCCAGTCGAACAGGGTGGCGGCCTGATCCCAATACGTCGGCCCGCCCTCCTTCACCAGCCCGTACATCATGGCGATCACCAGTCGCCGGCCGCCGCGGGCGGCGGCGCCGACGAAGGTCTTGCGGGCCGCGTTGGTGAAGCCGGTCTTGCCGCCGATCGCGCCGGGGTAGCGCTGGAGCAGCTCATCCTGGTTGGCGATCGGGTGATCACCGTTATCGCCGGGGAACATCGCCGACGGCTCGGCGGTGATGTGGGCGAACACCGGATTGGCCATCGCGGCGCGGAAGATGACGGCCAAGTCGTGCGCGGTCGAGGACCCGGAGCCGCCGGGCCCGTCCAGGCCGGACGGCGTCACCGCATGGGTGTTGGTGGCTCCCAGCGAGGCCGCCTTGGCGTTCATCTCGGCGACCGCGACGTCGGCGCCGCCCAGCAGGTGTGCCAGCGTGTTGGCGGCGTCGTTGCCCGAGACCAGCAGCAGGGCGTCCAGCAGCTGGCGCGCGGTGTAGGTGCGGCCGGCTTTGATGCCGACGCAGTTGCACTCGACCTGGGTGTCGGCGGTGTCGGCGACGACGGTGGAGTCCAGGTCGACCCGATCCAGGGCCACCAGCGCCAGCAGCACCTTGATGGTGCTCGCGGGTGGGTGGGCCACGTTCTGGTCGCGGCCGGCCAGCACCCGGCCGCTGTCGAGGTCGGCGACGATCCAGGTCTGGGCCGGCCCGTCCGGGATCGGCACCGAGCCGATCGGCTGCATGCTGTCGGCCCGGGACGTGGGGGCGGTGGCGGCCGCACCGACCGCGAGCAGGGCGGTGACCGCGGCGATCAGCTTCCGCATGGCCGCAAAGTTTAACTCCGGGCTCTGGCTTCGAGGTATTTCGGGTGGCCGTTCAGTTACTGTCCGATGCATGTTGAGCCTGGCCGAGATTTCCGATCGCCTAGAGATCCAGCAGCTGCTGGTCGACTACTCCACCGCCATTGACCAGCGCCGCTTCGACGACCTGGACAAGGTGTTCACCGAAGACGCGTACATCGATTACACGGCCTTGGGCGGTATCGAAGGGCGCTACCCGGAAGTCAAGAAGTGGCTGTCGGAGGTGCTGCCGAACTTCCCGGTGTATGCGCACATGCTCGGCAACTTCTCCGTGCGCATCGAGGGCGACACGGCGTCGTCGCGGGTGATCTGCTTCAACCCGATGGTGCTCGGCGGCGACTCACCTGGTAACAAAGACCAGGTGCTGTTCTGCGGTTTGTGGTACGACGACGTATTCGTCCGCACGGCGGAGGGCTGGCGGATGACCCGCCGGGTCGAGACGAAGGTCTTCCAGAAAGTGATGTGAGCCGCGGCGGCGAACGTCTGGCGCATTTCTGCTCGGCGCACCTGTTCTGGCACAATAGGCGGCTGTCCGCCGGGACCGCGCGCCCGCGCGCCGCTCGGCGAGACGGACACGCGAGGCAAAACCGGATCCGGGCATCCCGCCCTGGTCGCTGAATTGCAGCGTGACACTTACAGGAGAAATCGCGTAACCATGGCTGTGAAGATCAAGCTCGCCCGGCTTGGCAAAATCCGCAATCCCCAGTACCGCATCGCCGTCGCCGACGCACGGACGCGGCGCGACGGCCGCTCGATCGAGGTCATCGGCCGGTACCACCCGAAGGAAGACCCGAGCCTCATCGAGATCGACTCCGAGCGTGCCCAGTACTGGCTCTCCGTGGGCGCCCAGCCCACCGAGCCGGTCCTCAAGCTGCTGAAGATCACCGGAGACTGGCAGAAGTTCAAGGGCATCCCGGGCGCCGAGGGCCGCCTGAAGGTCGCCCCGGCCAAGCCCAGCAAGCAAGAGCTGTTCAACGCCGCGCTGGCCGAGGCCGAGGGCGGTCCCACCACCGAGGCGACGAAGCCGAAAAAGAAGGCCCCGGCCAAGAAGGCCGCGAAGGCCGCCCCCGAGGCCGCCGGGGCCGCCCCTGAGGCCGAATCACCGGTCGAGTCCGCCGCCGGCGAGGAGACCCCCGTCGCCGAGGCCGCCCCGGCAGAGACACCGGCCGAGGGCGGCGAGCAGCCCGAGCCGACGACCGAAGGCTGATCTCGGTGAGTACGGTCGTGGTCGACGCTGTTGAGCATCTGGTCCGCGGGATCGTCGACAATCCCGACGACGTCCGGGTGGACATGGTGACCAGCCGGCGTGGGCGCACTGTGGAAGTCCATGTCCATCCCGACGACCTGGGAAAGGTGATCGGTCGCGGGGGACGCACCGCCACCGCGCTGCGCACCTTGGTCGCCGGCATCGGTGGCCGCGGCATCCGCGTCGACGTGGTGGACACCGACCAGTAGCGGGGCGCTGCGCATGGAACTCCCTTGGAGTTGACGGTCGGGCGCGTCGTGAAGGCGCACGGCGTCAGCGGCGAGGTGGTCGTGGAAATCCGCACCGACGATCCCGCTGCCCGGTTCGCGCCCGGTACCACGTTGCGCACCAAGCAATCCCGCGGCGGCGGGGAGTGCAGCCATGTCGTCGAGGCCGCGCGCGAACACGGTGGCCGGCTGCTGGTGCGACTGGCCGGGGTGGGCGACCGCGCCGCCGCCGATGCGTTGCGGGGCAGTGTGTTCGTCGTCGATTCCGATGACTTGCCGGCGATCGACGAGCCGGACACCTACTACGACCACCAGCTCGAAGGCCTGAACGTTCGCACGACGACGGGCCAGCAGGTCGGTGTGGTGGCCGAGGTGTTGCACACCGCGGCCGGTGAACTGCTGGCGGTGCGCCGTGGCGACGGCGGGGAAGTGTTGGTGCCCTTCGTCAGCGCGATCGCCACATCGGTCTCGCTGGACGATCGCGTCATCGAGATCGATCCGCCCGAGGGGCTGCTGGACCTGGCATGAGAATCGACGTCGTCACGATCTTCCCGGACTTCCTCGATCCGCTGCGGCAATCGTTGCCGGGCAAGGCGATCCAGTCGGGTCTGGTCGACCTGCGGGTGCACGACCTGCGGCGGTGGACGCATGACATGCACCGCTCGGTCGACGATGCGCCCTATGGCGGCGGCCCGGGCATGGTGATGAAGGCGCCGGTGTGGGGGGCGGCGCTGGACGAAATCTGCTCTTCCGAAACGCTTCTGGTGGTTCCCACCCCGGCCGGTGCGCTGTTCGGGCAGGCCACCGCGCACCGCTGGAGTGCCGAACAGCACCTGGTGTTCGCGTGCGGTCGCTACGAGGGCATCGACCAGCGGGTCATCGACGATGCCGCGCGGCGGATGCGGGTCGAAGAGGTCTCGATCGGCGACTATGTCCTACCGGGCGGAGAGTCGGCGGCTGTGGTGATGATCGAGGCCGTGCTGCGGCTGATCGACGGGGTGCTGGGCAATCCCGCATCGCTGCACGAAGATTCGCATTCGCCGGGGATGGACCGGCTGCTGGAGGGGCCCAGCTACACCAGGCCGCCGAGCTGGCGCGGGCTCGACGTCCCCGAGGTTCTGTTGTCCGGCGACCACGCGCGTATTGCCGCATGGCGGCGCGAGGTATCGCTGCGGCGCACCCGCGAACGCCGCCCGGAGCTGTTGGACTAGCTGGCTGTAGGTCGAGTCAAGGGGGGTGTGCGGACGTAGCGGGGCGACGCCCTCGATTTGGGGCGTTGGTGTTGTGCGGTCGACGGTGTGCTCGGTGAGGGGAGGGTGCCTGGGCGCCCACGCTGATGTATGCGACCTCGTCGAGGGGATGGGTCATCTGGCGTCGTTCGGGCTGTCCGTGGAGGCGAAGGGCCGGGTGCCAAGCTAGCCTCGGCGTAACCCTGGAGGGTCCGCCATAGCGGGTACGGCATCTGATCCGGCCCTTCGTCCCGTCCGCTTAGCGTGGCACCACCGACGGGCGGTTGTGAAGGGTCTGCTGTTTTCCTTTCTTGGTCGGGCGGGTTCTAGGCCCAGCGGGCCGGATCGTAGGTGGTGTGGTCGCGAACCAGTGCGTGGGCGATACGGGTGGCGCGGTGGGCTCATGCGCAGGCGATGATTCCGCCGCGCTTGCCGCGGGCTTTGAGTCCGTGGGCGTAGGTCTTGGCCGCGGTCTCGTTCAGCCACAGTCCGATACCGAGGTCGATCAGGGCGCGGCGCAGCGCTACGCTGCCTTCGCGGCTGATGGCGCCATCGCGCCGCTTGTGAGCGGATTCGTACTGCATCGGGGAAAGCCCCGATGCGCGGTAAATCTGCCGCGGGCCGGGCCACCGGGTCGGATCACCAAGGGCGGCAGCATAATTGGATGCTCGCACCACGCCCCAGCCCGGCACCGAAGTTAATGTGGCGAACGGGCTGCGCGGCAGCAGCACCGCTAACCCGGTCTCAACGGAGTGGATCTGGTTGTCGAGATCGGCCAGCAGGTTCAGGTCTGCGGCCAGGATCTGGCGGGCGATCACTGCGTCTCGGGTGGGCAGCGCGTCACGTGCCGCGGCGACCAGACGCTCAGCGACCGGGCGCCGCAGCTGCAGATCCCGGGCCGCGGCGAACCGAATCAGCCGGTTGACCCCGAGCGCGGCCAACCGGGACGGGTCGGAGAACTCCGCGGCGACCAGCCGGCCGATCCTGGTGGCCAGCACGTCAGGCAGCGCCAGGGTCAGCCCGGGAAACGCTCGATCGAGCTGACCGAGCAGCTGGTTCTTCGTGGCAGAACGCGTGGCCACCCGCCGACTCCGATGGGCGGCCCAGGCGCTCAACTCACCGATCACGACATTGCCGTTGGTGACGGGGCGTCCATGCCCGGCCAGCACCAACTCGGTGATCGCCTCCAAATCGATCACGTCGGTCTTAACCCGCCGCCGGCCCTGCACCCGGCGCTGCTCGGCGACATGAGCGGGATTGAATTCCAACACCTCCCACCCGGGTGGCCAGCGATAGTCGAGCACCGGACGGTGATAATGGCCGGCCGCCTCCACGGCGACCTTGACACGCCCCGGGGACGGCACCACGGCCATCGCCCGAGCCGCTGCGGCGGTCAAGCCCGCGCGATTCATCACGAACTCCGACGGACCAACCAATCGCTGCCGAGCCGCGTCGGTCACCGAAAACAGCGCCGAGGTCTTGCCGACATCAACGGCAACGACGATCGTGGACGACGTGACTGGAGCTACTTGCACAGACACAACAACACCTCCGGAGCGTGTCAGGAGGGTCCACGTGCGCCAACACACGGACCCCGACAGGAATCAGTTACAGATCCCTTCCTGACACCTCCGGAGGCATTTGAGAAGGACCAACTCGATCTATATCAGCGGGGGCGGCCGGTCAGATCCGGCCGTCGGGGAACATCGTCCTGACCGCCCGCGTGATGGTTTCTCGCGCGGTGGCGTCATCGGAGGGCTGCAGGGACTGCACGACCATGATGTAGCGCCGGTCCGCGCCGATCACCCCGGTCGACAGGTGCATCCAGTCGCTGCCGATGCAGCACATCCAGCCCTGCTTGACCGCCACCGGCTCGGCATACAGGCCCTCGGGGATGCCGAACCGCTGCGGATACCCGTCGATGCCGTTCGGGGTCGACTGGGCCAGGTCGTTGACGATGATCCTGGCCTGCTCGGCGGGCAGCCCGCCGGACCCGTCCAGCAGCATCTCGTAGTAGCGGATCAGGTCGGTCACCGAGCTCATGGTGTTCCACCAGCGCCCGTCGCCGGGTGGCGTGGTCGACGCGAGCCCGTATCGGTTGGCGACCGCGGTGATGATGGTCGCTCCGCCGCCCTGGCCCCAAAACCTCTCGGCGGCGCCGTCGTCCGATGACTGCAACATGATGTCCAACGCCTGGCGGTCGTCGGGGGTCAGCGCGGCTTTCCCCTGCGCTTCGTGCAGCAGCAGGTCGTCGGCGATGAATAGCTTGGCCACCGACGCGGTGCCGACGACCTGGCTGTTGCCGTTGGAGACCAGCTGGTGGGTGGCGCGGTCCAGGATCGCTACCGACAGGGTGGCGCCGCTGGCGGCGGCCTCGTCGGCCGCGTGCTGGAGGCGAACCTGCAGGCCCTCGAACCCGACCCCGGGCGATGCCTGCAGCGCCAGCGACGGCGTGATGGTCTCGAGCATCAGTTCGGCCAGTTGGGGCCGCGGTGGCGGGGAGGCCGGATCGGGTGCGGGACTCACCGGGACGCCGTGCGCCCTGGCCTGGACGCTCGCTTCGCAGCCGGCAGCGACCATCACCGCCACCGCCGCGATGGCGGTGATCAGCGTGCGCGGCCGTACCAGCATTCCTTCCCTCCGACCTGAAAGCGGCATGAGCGGGAGTTTCGATCCCAGTCATATGTACCATTCACCAGCGCCTTCGGCTCGTCGCGAACCGCGGTCGAGCTGTGATTTTCACGGCACCCGGACCGTCTGGCACAATTGACCAGTTGTCTCCAGCGGTTCTCGGCCGGCCGGGCCGCTTCCCGTCTGCTGCGAGATACGCCAGGAAGCCCGAAACCATCGGCTTGGTGACCGCCCCCCACGTGCCTGGGGGCAGCTGCCGCGAGCCGCGAAACGCAAGGAAGTGTCTTCTCACATGAACCGGCTGGACTTCGTCGACCAAGCGTCGCTGCGCGACGACATCCCGGTTTTCGGCCCGGGCGACACCGTCAACGTGCACGTCAAGGTCATCGAGGGCGCCAAGGAGCGTATCCAGGTGTTCAAGGGTGCGGTGATCCGCCGGCAGGGTGCGGGCATCCGCGAGACGTTCACCGTGCGCAAGGAGAGCTACGGCGTCGGCGTCGAGCGGACCTTTCCGGTGCATTCGCCGAACATCGACCATATCGAGGTGGTCACCCGTGGTGACGTCCGCCGCGCCAAGCTGTACTACCTGCGCGAGCTTCGGGGCAAGAAGGCCAAGATCAAGGAGAAGCGCTGAGCTGCGCCGCCCCGGCGGCGCCGCCGGGGAACCTCGCCGCCTTGCGGCGCCACAAACCGTGCTGGCTACCCTGATCTCGTGACCGATCCCACGGATCCACCTGAGCCCCAGCCCGGCGCCGGCCAGTCAGAGCCGAATGTCTCTACCCGCAACCCGGACGCGCCCCCCGGCGACACCCCGCAGGCGGCCGAATCGGGGTCCGAAACCGGAGCGGCGTCCGAGGCGGACGAACCGGACCGCACCAAGCGGTCGGCGCTGCGCGAATTCGCGATTCTGGCGCTGATCGCGGTGGTCCTCTACTACGTCATGTTGACGTTCGTGGCGCGCCCCTACCTGATTCCGTCGGAATCCATGGAGCCCACACTGCATGGCTGCACGGGCTGCGTCGGCGATCGGATCATGGTGGACAAGGTCATCTATGACTTCGGCTCACCGCATCCCGGTGACGTGATCGTCTTCAAGGGGCCGCCGTCGTGGAACCTCGGCTACAAGTCGATCCGTTCGAACAACACCGCGCTGCGCTGGGCGCAGAACGCGCTGTCATTCATCGGTTTCGTCCCTCCGGACGAAAACGACCTGGTCAAGAGGGTGATCGCGGTCGGAGGGCAAACGGTGCAGTGCCGGGCTGACACCGGGTTGACGGTCAACGGCAAGCCCCTCAAGGAGCCCTACCTGAGCGCGGCCACCATGATGGCCGACCCGTCGGTGTACCCGTGCCTGGGCAGCGAGTTCGGGCCGGTCACGGTTCCGCCGGGGCGGCTGTGGGTGATGGGGGACAACCGGACGCATTCGGCGGACTCGCGCGCCCACTGCACCAGCGTCCCCGCCGAGGCGATCAAGGGCATCCTGTGCACCGGCGATCCGATGTCGGGAACCGTGCCGGTGTCCAACGTCATCGGCAAGGCCAGGTTCATCGTGTGGCCGCCGTCCCGCTGGGGCGGTGTGGATTCGGTGAACCCGCAGCAGAATCAGTAACCATGGCCACCACGTGGCCGCCGCGGACGGTGATCCGCAAATCGTCGGGGCTGCGCACCCTGGAGTCCGCGCTGTACCGCGGCGGCCTGGGGCCGGTCGCCGGGGTGGACGAGGTGGGCCGCGGGGCCTGCGCGGGCCCGCTGGTGGTCGCGGCCTGTGTGCTCGGACCGGGCAAGTTAGAAAGCCTTGCTGCACTTGATGATTCGAAGAAACTCGCCGAGGCCGTGCGGGAGAAGTTGTTTCCCGTGATCCGCCGCTACGCGCTGGCCTACCACGTGGTGTTCATCCCGCCGGCCGAGGTGGACCGCCGCGGTGTGCATGCCGCCAACATCGAAGGCATGCGCCGCGCCGTGGCCGGCCTGTCCGTCCGGCCCGGTTATGTGCTGAGCGACGGCTTTCGGGTGCCCGGGCTGCCCGTGCCGTCGTTGCCGGTGATCGGTGGCGATGCGGTGGCGGCATGTATCGCCGCGGCCAGTGTGCTGGCCAAGGTCAGCCGGGACCGGCTGATGGTCGCGATGGACGCCGACCACCCCGGCTACGGCTTCGCCGACCACAAGGGGTACAGCACACCGGCGCACAGCACGGCGTTGACCCATCTGGGCCCCTGCCCGGAGCACCGCTATTCGTTCATCAACGTCCGGCGGGTGGCGACCGGCTCGGACACCCGGGTGGTGGCCGAATGCAAACTCGCCGACCCTCCGCTCGAGCGTGGCGGATATCGGTGAGGAAAGATGGGGCCAGGGTTCCCACCCGGCCGGGAAGTTGTCTCCGGAGAAGGACGTCTGAGCAGATGAGTGGCAGATGAGTGCAGAAGATCTCGAAAAGTACGAAACCGAGATGGAGCTCTCCCTGTACCGCGAATACAAGGACATCGTCGGCCAGTTCAGCTACGTCGTGGAAACCGAACGGCGCTTCTACCTGGCCAACAGCGTGGAGATGGTGCCACGCAACGCCGACGGCGAGGTCTATTTCGAGCTGCGCCTGTCCGACGCCTGGGTGTGGGACATGTACCGGCCGGCGCGGTTCGTCAAGCAGGTGCGGGTGGTCACCTTCAAGGACGTCAACATCGAAGAGGTCGAGAAGCCCGAACTGCGGCTGCCGGAATAGCCCTACCGGGTTGGCGGCTGGTTGTCGTCGGACACGGGCAGTTGACCGCGCCTTTCGATGACCTCCCGCGCCACGTCGGCCAGTTTGATGTTCAGTGCCTGGGAGTGATGTCGCAGCAGGTCGAACGCCTGCTCTTCGGTCATCTGGTGCAGCGCCATCAGCATCCCGACCGCCTTGCCGATTTCGCGGTTGCTGAGCAGTCCGCGCCGCAGGCTGGTGGCGTCTTCGCCCTTGGCGACCGCGTTGATGGCCACGCTGGCGAACGCGGCCAGCACCGCCGCCCGTCCGGCGGATTCGTCGTCGAACATGTTGGGGGTGTCGCTGAACAGGTTGAGCGCGGCCCTTTTGCGTTTGTCGACCAGCAGCCGAAACCCCATCGCCCCGCGCACCGGTGTCTCTGCGACGAGGACGGCCGCCAGCTTGGGCCACAGCGAGGGCGTGGTCAGGTCCGGGTCGATCTGGGGGGTTTCTTCCTCGATCGCGTCGATGCAGGGGCCGTCGCCGGCGCGCCGTTCGAGATCGTCAATCTGCTGCGCGAGCCGATCGCTGGCGCCGACGGTGACGTAACGGTCGTTTTCGCGTACCAACAGGCTGGCGTGGTCGCAGCCCCGGACGATCAGGGTGGCGGCGACGCAGATGGCCGCATACATCTCGTTGGCGTCCGAGCCCTGGTAAATGATCTCGGCCAGGGCGGCGAAAACCGTCCCGGGATCCGCCGTCTCCCCACCGGGTTGCGATCCCCCCGTGTCGGCGTTCGATTCGTCCGCCATGTGCTGCCTCTTTTCCTGCGTTGTCGGCGCTCCGCCCCGCGTTCGATCGCCGTAGATTATCGGTCGCCCGGACGAGACTCACAACGCCGTCCGCCCGGCTGCGGCAAATCACCGCAATTGCTGTTCACATTGGCAACGCGCCCGGCGCGCGCCGCCGTCCCCGGGTGACATTTCCCACCTCAGGTTTCGGCGCGGCGAGGGCGGGCAACGACCTTCGAGTGGGAGTTACCGTCGCCGTGACCGGACCAACCGGCGAGATCGGTATCTCCGCGGTGACCGCATTGGAGCGCGAGCCCGCCGTCGACGAGATCGTCGGGATGGCGCGCCGGCCGTTTGACCCGGCTTCGCGCGGCTGGACGAAGACCACCTACCAGCAGGGCGACATCCTGGACCGCGACGCCGTCGACGCCTTGGTGGCGCAGGCCGACGTGGTGATCCACCTGGCGTTCATCATCATGGGCTCGCGCGAAGAAAGCGCCCGCATCAACCTGCAGGGCACGCGAAACGTGTTCGAAGCAACGGTGGCCGCCGCGCGGCCACGCCGTTTGGTGTACACCTCGTCGGTGGCGGCGTACGGCTACCACTCCGACAACCCCGTCCCGCTGACCGAGGACGTGCCGACCCGGGGCTCCGCCGAGCACTACTACTCCGCGCAGAAGGCGGCGTGTGAGGCGCTACTCGCCGACATCACCAAGGATTCGTCGCTCGAGGTTTTCGTGCTGCGGCCGTGCATCGTGGCCGGATCCGACGCCACCGCCCTGGCCGACGCGATGCCCTGGAACCAGCTGCCCGGCCCGATGCGCGCCGTGGTCAAGGCGGTACCCGTATTGAAGCCGGTCGTGCCGGATCCGGGCTTCCCCTTGCAGCTGGTCCACCACGATGATGTCGCGACCGCGATCGCGCTGGCGGCCACCGCTCCGGTACCGCCGGGGGCATACAACCTCGCCGGTGACGGCGTAGTGACGCTGGCGGACGTGGCCAGGGCGCTGGGCGGCCGTCCGGTACGGGTGCCCGCCCTGGCTGCCTCGGCGGCGTCGGCGGCGATTTCGCGGGTGCCGATCGTGCCGTCGATGCTGGAATGGCTGCACGTCGCCCGGACATCGGTGGTCATGGACACCACCAAGGCGCGGACCCAACTCGGTTGGCGACCAATTCACTCCTCGGCGGAGACCCTGGCCGCGCTGGCTTCGGCGGTGTGACCGCCGGCGTCACTTTGGATCGAGCTGCACCCACCCCGCTCGGTTGGTCGGAGTACGTTCAGGCAGTGAGGTTTCAGCGTTCAGCCGTGTCCGGCGACACCCGGGCCGATGGTGAAATCGCCTCGTGGGGAAAGTAACGGCGCGCCGGCGGGTGCAGCATCTCACCGCCGGGAAGGTGATCACCAGGCCGGAAACGCTGGTGGTCGAGGAGCCACTGGAAATCCGCATCGACGGCGCGGCGATCACCGTGACCATGCGCACGCCCGGCTCGGATATCGAACTGGCCCAAGGCTTCCTGCTGACCGAAGGGATTATCACGGGCCGCGATGACGTGCTGACCGTTCGCTACTGCGGGGGGCGTGACGAGAACGGCGCAAACGCTTACAACGTCCTCGATGTGACCTTAGCTGCCGGGGTCGAGACGCCCCACCTCGATGTCACCCGCAACTTCTACACGACCTCCTCGTGCGGGGTCTGCGGCAAGGCGTCGCTCGAAGCGGTGCGGCTGACCGGGCGCTTCTCGCCCGGCGCCGACCGGGCCACGGTCCCGGCGGCCACCCTCAAGGCGATGCCCGACCAACTCCGCGCCGCGCAAAAGGTTTTCGACAGCACCGGCGGGCTGCACGCCGCGGCGCTGTTCGGGGTGGACGGCGCGATGCTGGTGGTTCGCGAGGACGTCGGCAGGCACAACGCGGTCGACAAGGTCATCGGCTGGGCGCTCGAACACCGGCGGGTGCCGCTGGCCGCCTCGGTGCTCTTGGTCAGCGGGCGGGCATCGTTCGAGTTGACGCAGAAGGCCGTGATGGCCGGGATTCCGGTGCTGGCCGCCGTGTCCGCGCCCTCCTCGCTGGCGGTCTCGCTGGCCGAGGAGTCCGGTGTGACGCTGGTGGCATTCCTGCGCGAGGACTCGATGAACGTCTACACCAGGGCCGATCGCATCACCTAGTCTCTGTTCGCCCGGCTGTGGACAAGCACGCGACTGGGGATAACCGTCCACCCCGGCGGCCGCACGCGCCGATCACACGGCCCCGCGTCGGGGCCACCGTGCAAGGTGGCCGGCATGACGACCCGAGAGACGATGACCCGAGTCCAGCTGGGCGCATTGGGAGAGGCGCTCGCCGTGGACCACCTGACGAGGATCGGATTGTCGATCCTGAACCGCAATTGGCGCTGCCGCTACGGCGAGCTCGACGTGATCGCCTGCGACCGCGCCACCCGAACGGTGGTGTTCGTCGAGGTCAAAACGCGAACCGGGGACGGGTACGGCGGGCTCGCGTACGCGGTCACCGAGCGCAAGGTCCGACGGCTGCGCCGGCTGGCCGGACTGTGGCTGGCCGGCCAGGATCAGCGCTGGGCGGCACTCCGCATCGACGTGATCGGGGTGCGGGTCGGGCGCCGCCGCACCCCCGAAATCACCCATCTGCAAGGCATCGGCTGATGGCGCTGGGCCGCGCCTTCTCCGTCGCGGTGCGCGGCGTGGACGGCGAAATCGTGGAAATCGAGGCCGACATCACCTCGGGCCTGCCGGGCGTGCACCTGGTGGGCCTGCCCGACGCCGCCCTGCAGGAGTCCCGCGACCGGGTCCGCGCCGCGGTGACCAATACCGGCAACAGCTGGCCGATGGCGCGGCTCACCCTGGCGCTGTCGCCGGCGACCCTGCCGAAAATGGGATCGGTCTACGACGTGGCGCTGGCCGCGGCGGTGCTGTCGGCGCAGCGCAAGACCCCGTGGGATCGCCTGGAGAAAACCGTGCTGCTCGGTGAGCTGTCGCTGGACGGGCGGGTCCGGCCGGTGCGCGGGGTGCTACCCGCCGTGCTGGCCGCCAAACGCGACGGCTGGCCGGCCGTCGTCGTCCCGGTGGACAACCTCGCCGAGGCCAGCCTGGTCGACGGCATCGACGTGGGGGGCGTCCGGACCCTGGGGCAATTGCAGCGTTGGCTGAGCGGGTCGGCCGCCCTGGACAACAGGATCGGCGCGCAAGCCACGGCCCCGGAGCCCTCGGCGGACCTGGCCGACGTGGTCGGGCAGGCGCAAGCGCGGTTCGCGGTCGAGGTGGCCGCCGCCGGGGCGCACCATCTCATGTTGACCGGACCGCCGGGCGTGGGCAAAACGATGCTGGCGCAACGTCTTCCGGGTCTACTGCCGCCGCTGTCGCACACCGAGTCGCTGGAGGTCACCGCGATACATTCGGTGGCCGGCCTGCTGTCGGGGGACACCCCGCTGATCACCCGGCCGCCGTTTGTGGCGCCGCACCACAGCTCCAGCGTCGCGGCGCTCGTCGGTGGCGGTTCGGGGATGGCCCGCCCGGGCGCGGTGAGCCGAGCGCATCGCGGGGTGCTCTTCCTCGACGAATGCGCCGAGATCAGCACCCACGCGCTGGAAGCGTTGCGAACACCGTTGGAAGACGGCGAAATCCGCCTTGCCCGGCGCGACGGGGTGGCCTGTTACCCCGCCCGGTTCCAGTTGGTTCTGGCCGCCAACCTGTGCCCCTGCGCGCCCGCCGACCCGCAGGACTGCATCTGCGCGGCGGCGGTCAAACGCCGCTACCTCGGCAAGCTGTCGGGGCCCCTGCTGGACCGCGTGGACCTCCGGGTGCAGATGCATCCGGTGCGAGCGGGGGCGTTCTCGGGCGTCGGCGGTGAATCGACGGCACAGGTTCGTCATCGGGTGGCGCTGGCCCGCCAGGCCGCGGCCCAGCGTTGGCTGCCGCTACGGATTTGCGACCAACGCCGAAGTCAGCGGGGCGCTGCTGCGCCGAAAATTCCGTCTCACCAATGCGGCCATGACCCCGCTGCAACGCGCGCTGGATCGGGGGCTGCTCAGCATCCGCGGCCTGGATCGCACGTTGCGAGTCGCGTGGAGCTTGGCTGACTTGGCGGGCGGCACGTCGCCCGGCCCCGACGAGGTGGCCGCGGCGCTCAGCTTCCGGCAACCGGGAGCGCAGCGATGACGACGGCGGTCGACGATCCCGCGCGGCGGGCATGGGCCTACCTGTCCCGGGTGGCCGAACCGCCCTGCGCGGAACTCGCCGCACTGGTGCGGCGCGACGGCCCGGTGGAGGCGGCCGACCGGGTGCGGCGGGGTTTGGTCGATGACGAGCTGGCGCGCCACACCGGGGCCAGGCGTGAAATAGACTGTGCAGCAGCCGATCTCGACCTACTCGCCCGTCGTGGTGGGCGGCTGATCACGCCCGACGACCCGGAGTGGCCGCTGCTCGCGTTCGCCGCGTTCGACGGCGCCGGGAGCCGAACAAGATATCGGGCCGGGCCGCCGCTGGTGTTGTGGGCGCAGGGGCCTACGCGACTCGACGAGGTGGC
Source organism: uncultured Actinomycetota bacterium (assembly GCA_963800315.1). GTDB lineage: Bacteria > Actinomycetota > Actinomycetes > Mycobacteriales > Mycobacteriaceae > Mycobacterium. Next base: position 467,365 of record CAWDAS010000005.1, on the reverse strand, counting down.
GCAACGCGCGGCCGCGGTGATCGGAACGCGGGCCGCGACGGCCTATGGCGAGCAGGTGACCACCGATTTGGCCGCCGGGCTGGCGCAACGCGACGTCGCGGTCGTCTCGGGTGGCGCGTACGGCATCGACGGCGCCGCCCACCGCGCAGTGCTGGCCTGCGACGGAATCACCGTGGCCGTCCTCGCCGGCGGGCTCGATATCCCTTACCCGGCCGGCCATTCCGGCCTGCTGCACCGCATCGGCCAGCACGGGCTGCTGTTCACCGAATACCCGCCCGGTGTCCGGCCCGCCCGGCACCGGTTCCTGACCCGCAACCGGCTGGTCGCCGCCGTCGCCGGTGCCGCGGTGGTGGTGGAAGCGGGTCTGCGCAGCGGCGCCGCGAACACCGCCGCGTGGGCGCGGGCATTGGGACGGGTGGTGGCCGCGGTGCCCGGGCCCGTGACGTCGTCGGCCTCGGCCGGCTGCCACGCGCTGCTGCGCAACGGCGCGCAGCTGGTCACCCGCGCCGACGACGTCGTCGAGCTGGTCGGTCGCATCGGTGAATTGGCCCCCGACGAGCCGCGTCCCGCCACGGCGTTCGACGAGCTGACCGAGGCCGAACGCCGGGTCTACGACGCGGTGCCGGGCCGGGGCGCGGTCACGGTCGACGAGATCGCGGTCGCCTCGGGCCTGGTGCCCGAGCAGGTGCTGGGACCGCTGGCGATCCTCGAACTGGCCGGGCTGGTGCGGTGCCACGACGCGCGGTGGCGAATCGTCCGTGACGGTGCCGTCCGGGCCGCACCGACGACCCGGCTCGTATAGTCGACGGGGGTCGGGTCTGGACAGGAGGACAAGTGGCAGGTCGACCTCTGCAACGCTTCGAGGTTGTCGGTACCAACCAACTGGCGCCGCACATGGTGCGGGTAGTGCTGGGCAGCAAGAACTTCGATTCGTTCGTGCCCAGCAAATTCACCGACTCCTACGTCAAGCTGGCGTTCGTCCAAGAAGACGTCGACGTGGCCGGCTTGCCACAGCCGTTGACACTGGACAGCTTCGCCGACGTGCCCGCCGAGAAGAAACCGTCGGTACGGACCATGACGGTTCGTCGCGTCGACGTTGCGGCCCACCAGATCACCGTCGACATCGTGGTGCACGGCGAGCACGGGATAGCGGGGGTATGGGCGGCCGGGGCCCGGCCCGGACAGCCGATCTACCTGATGGGGCCCGGCGGCGCGTATACGCCCGACCCGGCCGCCGACTGGCATCTGCTGGCCGGCGACGAATCGGCGCTCCCGGCCATCGCCGCCGCGCTGGAAGCGTTGCCCGCCAACGCGATCGGCAAGGCGTTCATCGAGGTGGCGGGCCAGGAGGATGAGATCCCGTTGACCGCGCCGGAAGGCGTCGAGGTGCACTGGGTCTACCGCGGCGGGCGGCCCGATCTGGTGCCCGAGGACCGCGCCGGCGATCACGCGCCGCTGATCGAGGCGGTCACCACTACGCCATGGCTCCCGGGGCAGGTGCACGTCTTCATCCACGGCGAGGCGCAAGCCGTCATGCACAATCTGCGGCCCTACATCCGCAAAGAGCGCGGGGTCGACGCCGCGTGGGCGTCGTCGATCTCCGGCTATTGGCGGCGCGGCCGCACCGAAGAAACCTTCCGGCAGTGGAAGAAAGAACTGGCGCAGGCCGAGGCCGGGGCTTCCTAGGGGCTCGCCGTCCCTGACCGTCGGCTGGCATTCTCATCGCATGGCGCATTTCGGGGACTACCAGAACGAGATCTACCTGCAGGGCCTGGCCGGGGTGGTGCCATCGCTGCCGATGGCCTTCGCCGAACTGGAGGCCAAGGCCGCCACCGCGCTGTCGCCCTCGGTCTGGTCCTATGTCGCCGGCGGGGCCGGCGACGAGCGCACCCAGCGGGCCAATCGCGAGGCCTTCGACCGGTGGGGGCTGATCCCGCGCATGTTCGTCGGCGCCGCGAAACGCGACCTGGCCGTCGAGCTGTTCGGCATCACCCTGCCGGCGCCGATGTTCATGGCGCCGATCGGGGTCATCGGCCTGTGCGCCCAAGACGGGCACGGCGACTTGGCCACCGCGCGCGCGGCCGCGGTCACCGGCGTCCCGATGGTGGCCTCGACGTTGTCCGTCGACCCGATGGAAGACGTTGCCGCCGCATTGGGCGAGACCCCGGGGTTCTTCCAGCTGTACACGCCGAACGACCGCGACCTGGCCGAAAGCTTCGTGCGCCGCGCCGAGGCGGCCGGTTTCCGGGGTATTGTCGTCACGCTCGACACCTGGGTGACGGGCTGGCGGCCCCGCGACCTGAGCACGTCGAACTTTCCGCAGCTGCGCGGGCACTGCCTGGCCAACTACACCAGCGACCCGGTCTTCCGCGCCGGCCTGCAACGCCCCCCGGAGGAGGACCCGCAAGCCGCGGTCCTGCGCTGGATACAGGTCTTCGGAAGCGCCTTGACCTGGGACGACCTGGGCTGGCTGCGGTCGTTGACCGATCTGCCGCTGCTGGTCAAAGGCATCTGCCACCCCGACGACGCCCGGCGCGCCAAGGACGGCGGCGTCGACGGCATCTATTGCTCCAACCACGGCGGCCGCCAGGCCAACGGCGGCCTGCCGGCGCTGGATTGCCTGCCGGGGGTGGTCGAGGCGGCCGACGGCCTGCCGGTCCTGTTCGACTCGGGTGTCCGCAGCGGTGCCGACGTCATCAAGGCGCTCGCGCTGGGGGCGACCGCGGCGGGTGTCGGCCGCCCGTACGCGTACGGCTTGGCGCTCGGCGGCGCCGACGGCGTGGTGCACGTGCTGCGCGCGATGCTCGCCGAGGCCGACCTGATAATGGCCGTCGACGGATATCCCGCGCTCAAAGATCTCACCCCGGACACGCTTCGGCGCGTCGACTGAGCCAGGCCCACGGCTCCTGCGAACGTGAGGTCGTGGAGGCGATCCTCGAGGAGTTCGACGAGTACCTGGAGCTGCAGTGCGGTCGGTCGGCACACACCCGCCGGGCCTATCTCGGCGACCTGCGCTCGCTGCTGGGGTTCCTCGGCGAACGTGGCATCGGCCTGGACGGGCTGAGCCTGCCGGTCCTGCGGTCGTGGCTGTCGGCGTCGGCCGGTGCCGGTGCGGCCCGCACCACGCTGGCCCGGCGCACCTCGGCGGTCAAGACGTTCACCGCCTGGGCGGCGCGGCGCGGCCTGCTGGCCGCGGATCCGGGCGGTCGCCTGCAGGTGCCCAAGGCGCACCGCACGCTGCCCGCGGTGCTGCGCCGGGATCAAGCCCTGGACGCCATGGCCGCCGCGAAATCCGGTGCGCAGCAAGGTGATCCGTTGGCGCTGCGGGACCGCCTGATCGTCGAGATGTTGTATGCCACCGGAATCCGGGTGAGCGAGCTGTGCGGCCTGGACGTCGACGACGTGGACACCCGGCACCGGCTGGTGCGTGTCCTCGGCAAGGGCAACAAGCAGCGCACCGTGCCGTTCGGGGTGCCGGCGGCCGACGCGCTGGGCGCCTGGCTGACCGACGGGCGTCCCGCGCTGGTGACCGCGGACTCGGGGCCGGCGCTGCTGCTGGGTGCGCGGGGCCGGCGGCTCGACGTGCGCCAGGCGCGCACCGTCGTGCACCAGACGGTCGCGGCGGTGGACGGCGCGCCCGACATGGGGCCGCACGGGCTGCGGCACAGCGCGGCCACGCACCTACTCGAAGGTGGGGCCGACCTGCGGGTGGTCCAGGAGTTGCTCGGCCACTCCAGCCTGGCGACCACCCAGCTCTACACGCACGTCGCGGTGTCGCGGCTGCGTGCGGTGCACGATCAGGCCCACCCCCGCGCCTGAGTGTGCCCTGAGGGCGTTTGAGCGTGCGGCCAGGGCGACGACACGCCGTGGCGGGCCACCCAGGGTTCACACTGGATGCCGCTCAGCCGTGCAGTGGCTTGAGCCGGACCGGCGTGGACTTCAGCAAGCCCAGCGGATCGAGGTAGTCCGCACCGGCCGCCGGGCCCCACATCGCGCCCCAGTGCAGGCACGCCGCGGCCCGGCAGCCGGGGTGGCCGGCCACCAGTTCACCGATCACGGTCGCGGCCGTCACGGGCTGGCCGGCCCGCACCGCCGCCCGGACCGGTTCGTAGCTGGTGCGCAGCCCGCCGGGATGGGCCAGCGACACCACCGGTCGCCCCGCCAGCAGCCCGGCGAACACCACGGTGGCGCTGCCCGCGGCAAAGACCGGCTGGCCGGGGGAGCCGGGCAGGTCGACGCCACGGTGCCCGGGCTGCCAGTCGGGTGACGGGGCGTCGAATCCCCGGGCGACGCCCGGCGGCGGCCGCAGCGGCCAATCCAGCCGGGCATCCTCGGCCGTCGCCGGTGCCGCGCCGACCATCGCCAGGCACAGCGTCAGCCGCAAAACCCGTCGCATCGGCTCAGTCCATTGCCACGCCGGCGGCACCGCCAGTCGGGGCGGCCGGTGCTGTGGAGAAACCACCTGCGCAGTCGGTGTAAACTCCTGGTCGCAGCTCGTTCGCGGGCTGACTTCGCGCGTCCGCACCGCGGCTCCCGCTTTTCAGGAGTTCGCATCGCATGCCGGGCGGTCCCGACCAGGTTTTTCCTGGCTGGGTCCGGCATCGCCGCAGGCGCCAGGGCCCGGCCTCACCCGACGCCGGGCGACAACCGACCACAAGTAAGGCATAAACATGGCCGTCGTGACCATGAAGCAGCTGCTGGACAGCGGCACCCACTTCGGGCACCAGACCCGTCGCTGGAATCCCAAGATGAAGCGGTTCATCTTCACCGACCGCAACGGCATCTACATCATCGACCTGCAGCAGACGCTGACCTTCATCGACAAGGCGTACGAGTTCGTCAAGGAAACCGTCGCCCACGGAGGCACCGTCCTGTTCGTCGGCACCAAGAAGCAGGCGCAGGAGTCCGTCGCCGCCGAGGCGACCCGCGTCGGCATGCCGTATGTCAACCAGCGCTGGCTGGGCGGCATGCTCACCAACTTCTCCACCGTGCACAAGCGGCTGCAGCGCCTCAAGGAACTCGAGGCGATGGAGCAGACCGGTGGCTTCGAGGGCCGCACCAAGAAGGAAATCTTGATGCTGACCCGGGAGAAGAACAAGCTGGAGCGCAGCCTCGGCGGTATCCGCGACATGGCCAAGGTGCCGTCGGCGGTCTGGGTCGTCGACACGAACAAGGAACACATCGCCGTCGGCGAGGCCCGCAAGCTGGGCATCCCGGTCATCGCGATCCTGGACACCAACTGCGACCCCGACGAGGTCGACTACCCGATACCCGGCAACGACGACGCGATCCGCTCGGCCGCGCTGCTGACCAAGGTGATCGCCTCCGCGGTCGCCGAGGGCCTGCAGGCCCGCGCCGGGCTCGGCCGCGGCGACGGCAAGCCCGAGGCCGTGGCCGCCGAGCCGCTCGCCGAATGGGAGCAAGAGCTGCTCGCCTCCGCCGACCGCCACCGCCGCCCCCGCTGTCGGCAACGAAGCCGCCGCGGGCGCAACCGAATCAACCACTGGCCCCTCATAGGAAGGCTGATCATTGGCGAACTTCACCGCCGCCGACGTCAAGCGGCTTCGGGAGCTCACCGGCGCCGGCATGCTGGACTGCAAGAACGCGCTGGCCGAATCCGACGGCGACTTCGACAAGGCTGTCGAGGCGCTCCGGATCAAGGGCGCCAAGGACGTCGGCAAGCGCGCCGAGCGGGCCACGGCCGAGGGCCTGGTCGCCGCCAAGGCCGGCGCGCTCATCGAGCTGAACTCGGAGACCGACTTCGTCGCCAAAAACGCGGAGTTCCAGGCCCTGGCCGACCAGATCGTCGACGCCGCGCTGGATGCCAAGGCCACCGACGTCGAGGCACTCAAGGCGGCTCCCCTCGGCGACAAGACGGTCGAGCAGGCCATCGCCGAGTTGTCGGCCAAGATCGGTGAGAAGCTCGAGCTGCGCCGCGTGCAGTACTTCGACGGCAACGTCGAAACCTACCTGCACAAGCGCGCCGCCGACCTACCGCCCGCCGTCGGTGTCCTGGTGGAATTCACAGGGGGCTCGGACGGCAAGGGCGCAGATGCGGCGCATACCGTCGCCCTGCAGATCGCCGCGCTCAAGGCGCGCTATCTGACCCGCGACGAGGTGCCGGAAGACGTCGTGGCCAGCGAACGCCGCATCGCCGAGGAAACCGCCAAGGCCGAGGGCAAACCGGAACAGGCACTGCCCAAGATCATCGAGGGCCGGCTGAACGGCTTCTTCAAGGATGCGGTGCTGCTCGAGCAGCCGTCGGTGTCCGACAACAAGAAGACCGTCAAGGCGCTGCTCGACGAGGCCGGCGTGACCGTGACGCGATTCGTTCGCTTCGAGGTGGGTCAGGCTTAACCGACGGCGCCGGGCGGGCTAGCGTCGGTGCTATGCGACACGTGCATGCTTTCGGCGACGACGCCCTCGGTGACCTGGACGCGGTCGGCCTCGCCGAGGCCATCCGGGCCGGTCGGGTCAGCAGAGCCGAGGTGATCGAAGCCGCCATCGCGCGCACCGAGGCCGTCGACCCGGCCCTCAACGGCCTGGCCTACGCCGCGTTTCAGCAGGCCCGGGACGCGGCCCAAACTCCGGCCATGGCCGCCCCCGCGGACGGCTTTTTTGCTGGCGTCCCGACGTTCATCAAGGACAACATCGACATCGCGGGCCAGCCGACGATGCACGGCACCGACGCGTGGACGCCCTGGAACGCCGTCGGCAACAGCGAGTTCACCGAGCTGTACCTGGCCACCGGGCTGACCTCGCTGGGCAAGACGCAGCTGTCGGAGTTCGGGTTCGGCGCGTCGGCCGAACACCCCCGGCTGGGGCCGGTCCGCAACCCGTGGGACACCGACTACAGCGCCGGCGCCTCCTCTTCGGGATCGGGCGCGTTCGTCGCCGCCGGTGTGGTGCCGATCGCGCACGCCAACGACGGCGGCGGCTCGATCCGCATCCCGGCCTCCTGTAACGGGCTGGTCGGGCTCAAGCCGTCGCGCGGACGGTTGCCGCTGGATCCGAGACTGCGCCGGCTGCCGGTGGGCATCGTCACCAACGGCGTGGTGAGCCGGTCGGTGCGGGACACCGCGGCGTTCTATCGGGAGGCCGAGCGCCTCTGGCGTAACCACAAGCTGGCGCCCGTCGGCGACGTCACCGGGCCCGATCGGCAGCGGCTGCGGATCGCTGTCATCACCCGCTCGGTGCAGCGGGAGTGCAGCCCCCAGGTGCGGGAACTGACGCTGAAGTCGGCCGGCCTGCTCGAGCAGCTCGGTCACCGCGTCGAATACGTCGATGAGCCCCCGGTGCCGGCCAATTTCGTCGACGATTTCGTGCTGTATTGGGGATTCCTCGCGTTGGCTCAGGTGCGCACCGGGCGGCGCATGTTCGGCAAGACGTTCGACCGCAACCGGCTGGACAGCCTGACGCTGGGTCTGGAGCGGCACACCGCCCGCAACATCCACCGGCTTCCCCTGGCGATCGTGCGGCTGCGCAGGATACGCAGGCGCACCGCGCGCTTCTTCGGCACCTACGACGCGGTGCTCACGCCGACCCTCGCCGACGAGACGCCCCGCATCGGGCACCTGGCTCCCATCGACTACGAGCAGGTCATGGACCGGCTGATCGACTGGGTCTCGTTCACCCCGCTGCAAAATGTCACGGGCGAGCCGGCGATCTCGCTGCCGTTGGCCCAATCCGCCGACGGCATGCCGGTCGGCATGATGGTGTCGACCGGTTTCGGTCAGGAAGCGCTGCTGCTGGAGCTGGCCTTCGAACTCGAAGAAGCCCGGCCGTGGGCCCGCATCCAGGCCGCGGCCTGATCGTCAGTCGGATCCGAGTTTTTCGAGCATCCGCTTGAACTCGCGCTGTTGAGTTTCGGTCAGCTTGGCCAGGATACGGGCGTCGGCGGTGCGCACCGCGCCTTCGGCGCGCTTGAGCAGGGTGCGGCCGGGACCGGTCAGGGTGGCCGGTAGCGCGCGCCCGCTGGACACCGACGCGGGCCGTGCCACCGCCCCAATGTCTTCCAGCTTGCGCAACACCGTGTTCATCGCCTGCGGCGTGACGCTGGCGTGCCGGGACAGTTCGGCGCTGGACATTCCCGGGAACATCGAAAGGATGCGCAGGCAAACGAATTCGGGGAGCGTCATCCCGAGCGGACCCAGCACGGCGGACACCTCCGGTCGCAGCACGGCTCCCACGCGGTACAGCAGGTAACCCAGCGGAGCGTCGTCGGCCTGAACCATGTCAACGATATTGACATATATTCGCTGTCTCTATGTGCATCCCCGTCGAAAATTCTGATTGCCCGGCACACGACGGGGTAACCGAAAAGCCGGACGCAGCTTCTCGAATTTGCACCGAGGAGGTTTGATGCCGAAGACGACAAAAGGCGGCAAGCCGAAAATGAGCGAATTGCCGAGCACATTGCAGCGTTCCAGCCCGAAGGCCCAGCGGACGTTCGCCAAGGCGCAATGACTCGGCGGCCGAAGAGTACGGCAGCGAGCGGCGCGCCCACCGAGTGGCCTACTCCGCCCTCAAGCACAGTTTCGAAAAGGTGGGCGACCACTGGGAGGCCAAGAAACGAAAGGGCCCTTCGGACAAGGGCGCCGAAGGCGGTGGCCCCCGCAACAGCGGGCCGTCGGCCGAGGGGGTCGACGCCAACGCGAGCAAGAAGCACAACCGACGGGCCCGGGGCCGCTGACATGACGCCGATCGCCAAGGTCGCGTCCGCCACCCCTGGCCAACTTCGCCGGTGCCCGGTCACCGCGTCGCTCACCATCGCCGACGAGCCCGGCGAGCACCGCGGCTCCTGAGCGAGCGGCGTCGAACGCGGCGACGGCATCGATGTCGTACCGGTCCATCACAATTGCGGCCATTGATTGCGCGGCGGATCCGTACGCGCGCGCACGGATCCGCCCTCCGCGATTAAAATACCTTGTACCGCAGGTGAATTCGAATCGAATTTGGTGCGGTGCCAGGCGGGCCGGCGGAGGGTTTAGCGCCGCATCCTGCGGCTCGGGACCGCGCCATTCTTCGGCGCGGCTGGGCCGGTTGCCACGCACGGTGCCCGCTAACTCGTGCTTGAGTTCATCGTCCTCGCGTGAACTGTGCTTGGAGTTCCCACGTTCCACGGACGGCCTCCTGTGTTCGCGCTTTTGGCGTTCGTCCATCGGTGGCAGACGCCCGTCTGCCTGGGACAAGCCCCGGGACGCCGACTACCCGCCACCACGGGAATTAATCGCCGGACCCGGCCCCTGCGCGGGTGTTAACAGAGATACAGATGTCAAGGCCTGATGCCAAAGATGCTGTCGCACAGAAAGAGACGGTCCGGGCGGGAAACCCAATTGCCGCGCCACTAAAGCGGGCATCCATGTTTAGCACCGCCGCCAAATGGCTATCAGGCCGAAGTGAACGAAATGCCCTTCGGGGGAATGTTCGACGCGAAAGGAAATAGCATGAAGTTCACTAAGAACGCCGTAAAGACTGCTATCGCCGCTGGGGGTATAGGGGCAGCAGCTGTTTTCACTGCAGCTACTGCTACTGCCGCGCCGCCCACCATCCAGCAATTCGGCACCAGCGAACGGCTCGTTGACGGCCCGATGGTCACCACCTACACGGTGGGCAACCTGCACGCCACCGACGCCGTCATTGCGGGGTACCAGCCCAAGGGGCAGCTGTACCAGGCGGATATCACCGCGACAGCTACCAGTGGAACGGTTACCCCGGTGGTCGCCGATTTCAATGCCCGCGCGGCCGATGGCCAGACCTACAACGTGATCAACAATGTTCCGGTTCCGAACGGGCTTAGCCCGGCCCCGCTCAACCAGGGTGGCCAGCGGAGCGGAACGCTGTACTTCGACGTGACCGGCCAGTCGCCGAACGGCGTCGTGTACAAGTCGGGCGGGCAGGACGTCCTGATCTGGACGAGCAACGCCTGACCGACGGGTCGTATCTGCCGCCACAACCTCCCCGCGTCGCGATCGACGCGGGGAGGTTCCCTTTTTGCGACCGGGGCGATGCGCTCCGGCGCTGCATCTTCTGCGGCCGAATCGGGTACCCGGCACAAATGAGTTGGACGGATCATAGGCCGGCAGCCGTGCGTGCCCAGGCACGGCGAAACGCCGAGCAGGCACGGGCGGTCATGGAGGAGCGGCGCAGCGACCAGGACGGCGGCTTGAGCGGCTGGGTCGTCGAGCGCGCCGGCGATTGGGACCTTCGGGGTCAGGACGAGGCGACGCTGCAGCGACAGAAGTATCTGTGGAACGCGCTCGTCGACTATTGGTTCCGGATGGAGATCGACGGCTGGGAGAACATACCGGGACCGCCGGTGCTGTTGGTCGGGATTCACTCGGGCGCCCCGTTCGTCTGGGACGCATGGACGGTCGGCCTGCAATGGTGGCGTCGCTTCGGCCAGGACCGCCCGCTGCACGGCACCGCCCACGACGCGTTGATGGCGATCCCGGTGATCGGCCGTTACTTCCGGTCGATGGGTGTGTTGCCGGCCGCCTCGGACGCGATCGCCACGGCCCTGGCGGAGGGGCGCGACGTGGCGCTGTGGCCCGGTGGGGAAGTGGATTCGCTGCGCCCGTGGACCGAACGCGATCGCGCCAACCTTGCCGGGCGGAAAGGCTTTGTCAAGATGGCGATTCGTGCCGGCGTCCCGGTGGTGCCGATCGCGACCGTCGGCGGTGCCGACGCGATGCCGGTGCTGATGCGCGGCGACCGGCTGTCGAAGGCCTTGCGTCTGGACCGCCTGCTGCGGCTCAAAGTGTTTCCGCTGGCGGTCTCGCTGCCGTGGGGGCTGGCGCCGGCGGCGCTTCCCCAGTTGCCATTGCCGGCCAAGATCAGAACCCGGTTCATGCCGGCCGTCGAACTCGATCACGACCCCGCGCGCGCCGATGACGACGACTACGTCGAGCGCAAATACCACGAGGTCCAAGACGCCATCCAGGACGGTATGGACGCGTTGGCCCGCAAGCGCGTATTGCCGTTGTTCGCCTGACTACACGGCGAAACCACCGGGCAGCGCAAGGGGATACGCGGGGGCCGCCTCGGCGACGATCCATTCCGGCAGCGGCGGCGTCGCCACCATGTAGCCCACGCCCCGCACGGTGTCGATCAGCGATTGGTGCCGGGCGCCCAGTTTGGCGCGCAGCCGTCGCACGTGGACGTCGACGGTACGGACCGGGCCGTTGCAGTCGAAGCCCCACGCTTCATGCATCAGGCGGGTCCGGGTGAATGCCCGACCGGCATGCTGCACAAGGAAATTCAACAGTTTGAATTCGGTCAGGGTCAGGCACAAGTCGCTGCCGTCCAGCGTCCCGGTGAAGCTCGCCGGGCGAAGGAGCAGATCACCGAACTTCAGGGCGCCGGTCGTTGCGCTGCGCCGACGGCCGATCGCCAGTCGCAGCCGTGCCAGCAATTCGGCCGGGCCGACGGCGGGCAGCATGACGTCGTCGAAATGCCAATCCACGTCGACCGCCATCACGCCGCCCGGCGCGACGACGGCCACCACCGCGAGGGCGGGAGCGTTGGCGGTCAGCCGGCGGCACAGCTGCCGGGCCGTCGCGGGGTCATTGCGTGCATCGATGATCGCCACGTCCGCGGCCTCGTGCTTTGCGTCGTCGTGGTCGGTGAGGGGCACACGCCACACGGACTGCGCAAAAGACGTCAGCTCCGGTAAAGCCGATTCAAAGTCGTCCTCGTCGGTCACCAGTAGAACGTCCAACGCGTCTCCAAACAAACCGTGTGTCTGCCGGCATTGGATACCCGACGAAAGTCAAATTATGCGAAATGTTTTCGCGATCATGCGGAAAGTCGATGGGCCCGGCCTTTTTAAAGACCGGACCCATCTTTTCCGGCAAGTTACTGGTTGGACTTCTGGCGCTCCTCGGCCGCTTCGGCGCCGCCGCGCGCCGCCTCGGCTTCGGCTTCCTTCTTCGCCGCGTCGCGCTGTGCTTCCGCCTTGTCCTGTTGGGCCTGGCCTTCGCGAGTGAGGTCGTCCCGACCAGCCACCGCGCCAACGGCTTCCTTGGCCTTGCCCTTGACGTCCTCGACGACGCCCTTCACGGCTTCAGCAGGTCCCGAGTTGTTGGTGTCCGCCATGGATAGTTCCTCCTCGTTGGCGTACGTTGAGCGATTCACGCTCAATGCCGATCGCGGCTGCGATCGGTCCGGTCATGCGGCGAGGCGTGGTCCTTATTCTCAAGACCGGGGTTGTCTCACCGCGATGCAGCGGTTTCCCCTGCCGCCCGTCCCTCAAACATTTGATGTCGCCGACTGCCCGGATAATGCACCCCGCCCCCGCCACGCTGTGTTGCGATGAGGCAGGATGTGAAACGCCGTTCCGGATGAGGTCGCCCGGGATGGCACTGTCATGCGAGGAGTGTGATGACGGAGTCTGATGCCGCCGGCCCGGTGGCTCCGAAGCCGGAGCCGACCAACGCCAGCAACGGCGCACCGACATCTGCACCGGAGAACGGGCTAGCGTCCGGCCACCCGGCGAATCGCCCCAAGTATTCGCGGGTGCTGCTCAAGCTTGGTGGCGAAATGTTCGGGGGCGGCCAGGTGGGACTGGACCCGGATGTCGTGGCACGGGTGGCCCGACAGATCGCCGAGGTGGTCCGCGGCGGTGTCCAAGTCGCCGTCGTCATCGGCGGCGGCAACTTCTTCCGTGGCGCGCAGCTTCAGCAGCGCGGCATGCAACGCTCCCGCTCGGACTACATGGGCATGCTGGGCACCGTCATGAACAGCCTCGCGTTGCAGGACTTCCTGGAGAAGGAGGGCATCGTCACCCGGGTCCAGACCGCGATCACGATGGGCCAGGTGGCCGAGCCCTACCTGCCGTTGCGGGCGGTCCGCCACCTGGAGAAGGGCCGGGTGGTGATTTTCGGGGCCGGCATGGGGCTGCCGTACTTCTCCACCGACACCACGGCCGCGCAGCGGGCGCTCGAGATCGGCGCCGAGGTGGTCCTGATGGCCAAGGCGGTCGACGGTGTGTTCTCCGAAGATCCGCGGCAGAACCCGCAAGCGGAGCTGATCGCCGCGATCAGCCATCGCGAGGTGATCGACCGGGGGCTACGAGTGGCCGATGCGACCGCGTTCAGCCTGTGCATGGATAACGGCATGCCGATCCTGGTCTTCAACCTGCTGACCAATGGCAATATCGCCCGTGCGGTCGCGGGTGAGAAGATCGGGACACTGGTCACCACTTAAGGGGAAGACGGCGCACATGATCGACGAGGCTCTCTTCGATGCCGAAGAGAAAATGGAGAAGGCCGTAGCGGTGGCCCGTGACGATTTGTCAACCATTCGCACCGGCCGCGCCAACCCGGGCATGTTCTCCCGGATTGTGATCGACTACTACGGCGCCAACACCCCCATCACGCAGCTGGCCAGCATCAACGTGCCCGAGGCGCGACTTGTCGTCATCAAGCCCTACGAAGCCAGTCAGCTCGGCGCGATCGAGACGGCGATCCGCAACTCCGACCTGGGTGTGAATCCCACCAATGACGGCACCCTCATTCGGGTGGCGGTACCCCAGCTCACCGAGGAGCGCCGCCGGGAGCTGGTCAAGCAGGCCAAGAGCAAGGGGGAGGACGCCAAGGTCTCGGTGCGCAATATCCGCCGCAAGACGATGGAGGAACTGCACCGAATCCGCAAGGACGGCGAGGCCGGTGAGGATGAGGTCGGTCGGGCGGAAAAGGACCTCGACAAGGCCACCCATCAGTACACCACCCAGATCGATGAGTTGGTCAAGCACAAAGAAGGCGAGCTGCTGGAGGTCTAGCGGCCGCTCAGCAACTGACTCCGTTAAGGCCGTGGCAGCTACCGATACCGGCGCAGGCACTCCGCCCGAGGAGCCGGCGCGCGGGGCCAAGAAAACGATGCAGCAGCCGGCGAAGAAGACCCCCCGGGCGGGACGCGATCTGCCCGCCGCGATCGTGGTCGGCGCCAGCATCGGCGGCGTCCTCATCGCGACACTGGTGTTCGCTCCGCGCTATTGGGTGGCAATCGTGGCCGTGGCCATTTTCGTTGCCACCCACGAGGTGGTGCGGCGGCTGCGCGAAGCCGGGTACGTGATCCCGGTCATCCCGTTGCTGATCGGGGGCCAGGTCACCGTGTGGCTGACCTGGCCGTTCCATGCCGCCGGCGCGTTGGCCGGCTTCGGTGCCACCGTGGTGGTCTGCAACTTCTGGCGGTTGTTCATGCAGGACAACACCCAACGGCCCGAACCGTTCGCCGGTTCGCCGTCGGCGAATTATCTGCGGGACGCATCGGCCACCGTCTTCCTGGCCGCGTGGGTCCCGCTGTTCGCCTCCTTCGGCGCGCTGCTGGTCTACCCTCACGACGGCGCGGGGCGGGTGTTCTGCCTGATGATCACGGTCGTCGCCTCCGACGTGGGCGGCTACACCGTGGGCGTGCTGTTCGGCAAGCATCCGATGGTGCCGGCGATCAGCCCGAAAAAGTCCTGGGAAGGCTTCGTCGGCTCGCTGGTGTTCGGGATCACCGCAGCCACCCTGACCGCGACATTCCTGGCCGGCAAGCCACCCTGGATCGGCGTGCTCCTCGGTGTCGTGCTGGTGCTCAGCTGCACCCTGGGCGATCTGGTGGAGTCCCAGGTCAAGCGCGACCTCGGCATCAAAGACATGGGCCGCCTGCTGCCCGGCCACGGCGGCCTGATGGATCGGCTGGACGGCGTGCTCCCCTCGGCGGTCGCCGCCTGGACGGTGCTGACACTGGTGCCCTGAACCGGCCTCATACTGGGATGGTCATGGTCCAGCAGCTGATCTTCTCCGAACCGCGCCCGAGCAGGCCGCCGCGGCACCTGGCCGACCTCGATGAGGCCGGCCGCGCCGCGGCCGTCGCCGAGCTCGGCCTGCCGGCGTTTCGGGCGAAGCAGCTCGCGCACCAGTACTACGGCCGGCTGATCGGCGATCCGCGGCAGATGACCGATCTTCCGGCGTCGGTGCGCGACCGGATCGCCGAGGCGATGTTCCCGGGTCTGCTCGCCGCGGCCGCCGAGGTCACCTGCGATGCCGGCCAGACCCGCAAGACGCTGTGGCGGGCGCTGGACGGCGCCACCGTCGAGTCGGTGCTGATGCGCTACCCGCAACGCAACACGGTGTGCATTTCGTCGCAGGCCGGCTGCGGTATGGCCTGCCCGTTCTGCGCGACCGGGCAGGGCGGGCTGACCCGCAACCTGTCCGCCGCCGAGATCCTCGAACAGGTGCGGGCCGGCGCCGCGGCCCTGCGCGACGACTACGGCCCGGTTGGTCAGCGGCTGTCCAACGTGGTGTTCATGGGCATGGGGGAGCCGCTGGCCAACTACGCCCGGGTGCTGGGCGCGGTGCGCCGGATCATCGCCCCACCGCCGCACGGATTCGGCATTTCGGCCCGCTCGGTGACGGTGTCCACGGTCGGGCTGGTCCCGGCGATCCGCAAACTTGCCGACGAGCGGCTCGGGGTGACCCTGGCGCTGTCGTTGCACGCGCCCGACGACCAGCTGCGGGACACGCTGGTCCCGGTCAACAGCCGGTGGAAGATCGCCGAGGCCCTGGATGCCGCCCGGTATTACGCGGAGGTGACCGGCCGGCGGGTATCGGTGGAATACGCGCTGATCCGCGATGTCAACGATCAACCCTGGCGGGCCGACCTGCTCGGTCAGCGGCTGCATCGTGCGCTGGGGCCGTTGGTGCACGTGAACCTGATCCCGCTCAATCCGACCCCGGGCAGCGATTGGGATGCCAGCCCCAAGGCGGTGGAGCGGGAGTTCGTCCGGCGGGTCCGGTCGAAGGGCGTTTCGTGCACGGTGCGCGACACCCGCGGCCGCGAGATCAGTGCGGCCTGTGGGCAGCTGGCCGCCGAAGGCGGGGCTACCTGATCCAGCCGCGCCGGCGGCCCCACAAGTCGCGGACCAGGAAAAGCAAGCTCAGCGCGGCAAACCCGATCAGGAACAAGTCCTCGATATGCCCGACGTGGTTGCCGCGCAGCATCGCCAGCAGGAATATGACGCTGAAAGCGCCGACGAAACGCCAGGTGCGGTGATTGATCCTGCTCCAGCCCCACGCTGCTGACGGCACCTCAGCGGTGTCGACGCCGGTGAAGTGTTCCACCTCGGTACTGGCCACGGCGAATCCCTTCGGATCGGGTTGGGTTCTCCAGGGGAGATTCTGGCACACCCGCCGCCGGCGCCCGCTCCGTGGCTGGAGGGCCGGCAGGGCGGCACAATGAGTGAGTGACCATCCCGACGACCGAGGGCCGCCTGCGCGTGCTGGTGCTGGGCAGCACCGGCTCCATCGGCACCCAGGCGCTGCAGGTCATCGCGGCGAACCCGGACCGCTTCGAGGTGGTCGGCCTGGCCGCCGGCGGCGCCAACCCGGACGCCCTGCTGCGGCAATGCGCCGAGACGGGGGTCAGCAATATCGCCGTGGCGGATGAGCGCGCGGCGCAGCTGATCGGCCACGAACTCGGTCGGGTCCCCTTGCGCGGACCCGAAGCGGTCACCCGACTGGTCCAGGAGACCGAAGCCGACGTCGTGCTGAATGCGCTGGTCGGAGCGTTGGGGTTGCGGCCCACGCTGGCGGCGCTGGAGTCCGGGGCGCGGCTGGCCCTGGCCAACAAGGAATCCCTCATCGCCGGTGGCCCCCTGGTGTTGCGCGCGGCGCGGCCGGGCCAGATCGTGCCCGTCGACTCCGAGCACTCCGCGCTGGCCCAGTGCCTGCGCGGCGGCGCCCCCGAGGAGGTGGACAAACTCGTGCTGACCGCCTCCGGCGGGCCGTTCCGCGGCTGGGCCGCCGCCGATCTGGAGGGCGTCACCCCCGAGCAGGCGGGCGCCCACCCGACCTGGTCAATGGGCCCGATGAACACGCTGAACTCGGCGTCGCTGGTCAACAAGGGGCTTGAACTCATCGAAACCCACCTGCTGTTCGGCATTGCCTACGACCGCATCGAGGTGGTCGTGCACCCGCAGTCAATCGTTCATTCAATGGTCACCTTCATTGACGGCTCGACCATCGCCCAGGCCAGCCCCCCGGACATGAAGCTCCCCATCGCGTTGGCCTTGGGCTGGCCGCACCGGGTGCCCGGAGTGGCCGCGTCCTGCGACTTCAGCACCGCCTCTAGCTGGGAATTCGAGCCGCTGGACAGCGAAGTCTTTCCCGCCGTCGAGCTGGCCCGATATGCCGGCCAGACCGGCGGCTGCATGACCGCCGTCTACAACGCCGCCAACGAGGAGGCGGCGCAGGCCTTCCTCGCCGGGCGGGTCGGGTTCCCCGCCATCGTCAAAACCATCGCCGACGTGTTGCACGCCGCCGACCAATGGGTGGTTTCACCCGCTAACGTGGATGAAGTACTCGACGCGCAGCGCTGGGCCCGGGAACGCGCGCAGCGCGCCGTCGCCACCGCCAGCGCCGCCAAGATATCCGGAATGGTCTGAGAAAGGTCCTGCAGCAAAGATGATGTTCGTGATCGGCATTGTGCTGTTCGCCCTTGCCATTCTCGTCTCGGTGGCCCTGCACGAATGCGGCCACATGTGGGTGGCGCGCGCCACCGGCATGAAGGTGCGCCGCTATTTCGTCGGGTTTGGTCCCACGCTGTGGTCGACCCGGCGTGGTGAGACCGAGTACGGCGTCAAGGCGGCTCCGCTGGGCGGGTTCTGCGATATCGCCGGTATGACCACCGTCGAGCCGCTGGAACCCGATGAAACCGAGCGCGCGATGTACAAGCAGGCGACCTGGAAGCGGGTCGCGGTGTTGTTCGCGGGTCCCAGCATGAACTTCGTCATCTGCCTGGTCCTGATCTACGGCATCGCACTGGCATGGGGCCTGCCGAACCTGCACCCGCCCACTCGTGCCGTCATCGGTGAAACCGCTTGTGTCGCGCCCGAAGTGGCTCCGGGCAAGGTCGGGGACTGCGCTGGGCCCGGGCCGGCGGCGCTCGCCGGAATCCGCCCCGGCGACGTCGTCGTCAAGGTCGGCGACACCCCGGTGTCCACCTTCGAGGACATGGCCGCCGCGGTCCGCAAGGTGCACGGCACCGTCCCGGTCATCGTCGAGCGGGACGGCGCCCCCATCACCACCTACGTCGACGTCACGCCCACCCAACGCTTCCTGAGTGATGGGGCCAACGGGCGGGGCGGTCAGGCGCAGCCGTCGACGGTCGGTGCGATCGGCGTCGGCGCCGTGCGGGTCGCGCCCGCGCACTACGGCGTGCTCTCGGCGGTGCCGGCCACCTTTGCCTTCACCGGAGACCTGACCGTCGAAGTGGGCAGGGCGCTGGCCGCCATCCCGACCAAGGTGGGTGCGCTGGTGCACGCCATCGGCGGCGGACAGCGTGACCCCCAGACGCCGATGAGCGTGGTGGGGGCCAGCATCATCGGCGGCGACACCGTCGACCATGGGCTGTGGGTGGCGTTCTGGTTCTTCCTGGCCCAGCTGAATCTCATCCTGGGCGCGATCAACCTGGTGCCGCTGCTGCCCTTCGATGGCGGCCACATCGCCATCGCGGTGTTCGAAAAGATCCGCAACCTCGTCCGGTCGGCTCGCGGCATGGTCGCGGCCGCGCCGGTGAACTATCTGAAACTCATGCCCGCGACGTACGTCGTGTTGGTGTTTGTGGTCGGCTACATGCTGCTGACCGTGACCGCTGACCTGGTCAATCCGATCAGGCTCTTCCAATAGCTAAGGAATCCAAACAGTGACTGTTGGCCTGGGCATGCCGGACGCTCCGGTGCCCACGCTTGCCCCCCGGCGGAAAACGCGCCAACTGATGGTTCGCGACGTCGGGGTCGGCAGCGACTACCCGATCTCGGTGCAGTCGATGTGCACCACCAAGACCCACGACATCAACTCGACGTTGCAGCAGATCGCCGAACTGACCACCGCGGGCTGCGACATCGTCCGGGTGGCGTGCCCGCGTCAGGAGGACGCCGACGCGCTGGCCACGATCGCCACCAAGAGCAAGATCCCGGTGATCGCCGACATCCACTTCCAGCCGAAGTACATCTTCGCCGCCATCGATGCCGGATGCGCGGCGGTGCGGGTGAATCCGGGCAACATCAAGGAGTTTGACGGCCGGGTCGGCGAGGTCGCCAAGGCCGCCGGCGAGGCCGGCATCCCGATCCGCATCGGGGTGAACGCCGGCTCGCTGGACAAGCGGATCATGGCCAAGCACGGCAAGGCCACCCCCGAGGCGCTGGTGGAGTCCGCGCTGTGGGAGGCCTCCCTGTTCGAGGAGCACGGTTTTTCCGACATCAAGATCAGCGTGAAGCACAACGACCCGGTGGTCATGGTCGCCGCCTACGAGATGCTGGCCGCCCGGTGCGACTACCCGTTGCACCTCGGGGTGACCGAGGCCGGCCCCGCCTTCCAGGGCACCATCAAGTCCGCGGTCGCCTTCGGTGCGCTGCTGTCGAAGGGCATCGGCGACACCATCCGGGTGTCGCTGTCGGCGCCGCCGGTGGAAGAGGTCAAGGTCGGCAATCAAATCCTGGAGTCGCTGAACCTGCGGCCGCGCTCGCTGGAGATCGTGTCCTGCCCGTCGTGCGGCCGCGCCCAGGTCGACGTCTACACCCTGGCCAACGAGGTCACCGCCGGGCTGGAGGGTCTCGATGTGCCGCTGCGGGTGGCCGTGATGGGGTGCGTCGTCAACGGTCCCGGCGAGGCCCGCGAGGCCGACCTGGGCGTCGCGTCGGGAAATGGCAAGGGCCAGATATTCGTTCGCGGCGAAGTGATCAAGACCGTGCCCGAGTCCCAGATCGTCGAGACGCTGATCGAGGAGGCCATGCGGATTGCCGCCGAATTGGGTCCCGAAGCGAACGGCGCACCAACCGGCGGTCACGGTCAGGGCACAACCCCAAGCGGTTCGCCTATTGTGACCGTAAGCTGATAAGGGCCGGCAGCACCCCTGCCGGTCTCGAGTTCGCACCACAGAGAGTTCGCCAGATGTCGGCTCCGCCCATCTTCCGCCTTGTCGGCGAGCGACGGGTGTCGGTGGTGCGCGACGCCGCGGCGGTGTGGCGGGTCCTCGACGACGACCCGGTCGGGTCGTGCATGGTCGCCGCCCGCGTGGCAGACCACGGCGTCGACCCCACTTCCATCGGCGGGGAACTGTGGACCCTTCGCGGCGCGGACGAGTCGCTGTGCTTCGCCGGCGCCAACCTGATCCCGCTGCGGGGCACGCCGGCCGACTTGACCACCTTCGCCGACGAGGCGATGAGCGGGACGCGGCGCTGCTCGTCGCTGGTCGGCAGGGCTGAGCTGGTGATGCCGATGTGGGAGCGGCTCGAGTCGGCGTGGGGTCCGGCCCGCGACGTGCGCGACCACCAGCCGCTGTTGGCGCTCTCGGCCCACCCCAACTGCGACATCGACCCCGGGGTGCGGCAGGTCAGGCCGGACGAGCTGGATGCCTACCTGGTGGCCGCGGTGGACATGTTCATCGGCGAAGTCGGGGTCGACCCGCGCATCGGTGATGGTGGTCGCGGCTACCGCCGGCGGGTGGCCAGCCTGATCGCGGCCGGTCGCGCCTGGGCCCGATTCGAGCACGGCCAGGTCGTCTTCAAAGCCGAGGTGGGCTCGCAATCCCCTGCGGTCGGTCAAATCCAGGGCGTCTGGGTGCACCCGGAATGGCGCGGCCTGGGGCTGGGGACCAACGGCACCGCAACGGTGGCCGCGGTGATCGTCGGGAGCGGGCGAACCGCCAGCCTGTACGTGAACAACTTCAATACGGTGGCGCGTGCCGCGTACGCCCGGGTGGGCTTCGCCGAAGTCGGCACCTTCGCGACGGTGCTGCTGGACTGAGTGCCCGAGCCCGCCGGCCGCACACTCGGCACTAGGGTCGCGCCGAAAGCACGCACACCCAAAGCACGCATAACCGTCCGGTCTCGGTGTGTCTGCGGCGGTGTCACCGTTGCCGTTCTTAACATCAGTAACGATGGCAACAAAAACCCCTTGGGTAACAGCTGTATCGCTGGCGGTCGGTTCGCTGCTCGCCGCGGTCCTCGCCCTGTCCGGATGTACGCCGCGGCCGGACGGCCCCGGGCCGGCCGCCGAGAAGTTCTTCGGCGCCCTGGCGATCGGCGACACCGCGACCGCCGCCCAACTCACCGACAGCCCCAACGACGCCCGCGAAGCGCTGAACGCGGCGTGGGCCGGCCTGCAGGCGACCCACCTCGATGCGCAGGTGTTGAACGCCAAGTACGCCGAGGACACCGGCACGGTCGGCTACCGGTTCACCTGGCAGCTGCCCAAAAACCGGACGTGGACCTATGACGGCCAACTGAAGATGGCGCGCGACGAGGGGCGCTGGGAGGTGCGGTGGACCACCACCGGGCTGCACCCCAAGCTGGGCGAGCATCAGACGTTCGCGTTGCGGGCCGACCAGCCGCGCCGGGCCAGGGTCAACGAGGTCGGGGGCAGCGATGTACTGGTGCCCGGCTACCTGTATCACTACACGCTGGACGCCACCCAGGCCGGCTCCGGGGCCGCCCTGATCGGCACGGCACACGCGGTGGTCGACGTTCTGCACCCGTTCAATGACACGCTGAACGACCCGCAGTTGCTCGCCGAACAAGCCAGCTCGGCGACCCAGCCCATGGACCTGGTGACCCTGCATCCGGACGACAACGACAAGGTCTTCCCGGCGATCGGCCGGCTGCCCGGCATTGTGATCACGCCCCAGCCCGAGATGCTGCCCACCGACCCGCATTTCGCGCCGGCGGTCATCAGCGAGGTGAAGAAGGCCGTGGTCGACCAGCTCGACGGCGATCCGGGCTGGCGGGTGGTCAGCGTCAACCAGAACGGTGTCGAGGTCGAAGTGCTGCACGAGGTCCCGGCATCGCCGGCGCCGTCGATCTCGATCACGCTGGACCGGGCGGTGCAGAACGCCGCCCAGCACGCGGTGGACACGCGCGGCGGCAAAGCGATGATCGTCGTGATCAAGCCGTCGACCGGGGAAATCCTCGCCATCGCGCAGAACGGGGGCGCCGACGCGCAGGGCCTGCTGGCCACCACCGGCCTGTTCCCGCCCGGGTCGACCTTCAAGATGGTCACCGCCGGCGCCGCCGTGGATCGCGACATGGCCACGCCCAACACGATGCTGGGATGCCCGGGCCACATCGACATCGGTCACCGAACCATCCCCAATTACGGCGGCTTCGATCTCGGCGTGGTCCCGATGTCGCGCGCCTTCGCCAGTTCCTGCAACACCACCTTCGCCGAGCTGAGCAGCAGGATGCCGCCCCGCGGGCTGACGCAGGCGGCCAGCAGGTACGGAATCGGGCTGGACTACCAGGTCGATGGCATCACCACCGTCACCGGGTCGGTGCCGCCCACGGTGGACCTCGCCGAGCGCACCGAAGACGGCTTCGGTCAGGGCAAGGTGCTGACCAGTCCGTTCGGCATGGCCCTGGTGGCGGCGACGGTCGCCGCCGGCAAGACCCCGGTGCCGCAGCTGATCGCCGGGCGGCCGACGGCGGTCTCCGGCGACACCACGCCGATCAGCCCCAAGATGATCGACGCCCTGCGGCCGATGATGCGGCTGGTGGTGACCAACGGGACCGGCAAGGAGATCGCCGGCTGCGGGGCGGTCTACGGGAAGACCGGTGAGGCCGAGTTCCCGGGCGGATCGCATTCCTGGTTCGCCGGGTACCGCGGCGACCTGGCCTTCGCCTCGCTGATCGTCGGGGGCGGCAGCTCGGAGTACGCGGTCCGGATGACCAAGGTGATGTTCGAATCGCTGCCGCCGGACTTCCTGGCCTAGGGGCGGCTCCGCTGGCCTCTCACCCCGCCCCTGACAGCGGTAAGTTTGCGAGGGGTAAGCCCACATTTAGGCGGAGCGTCAGGAAAGGCGATGACGGAGACCGGTGGAGACATGGTGGCCCCGATGTCACTGCGGATCTCGGACGCCGACCGAAACGGCACGATGCGGCGATTGCACAACGCCGTCGCGCTCGGGCTGATCGATATCGACGAGTTCGAGCAACGCTCGTCGCAGGTGTCCTACGCGCGCACCCGAGGCGAGTTGGACGGGCTGGTCGGCGACCTGCCCGGGCCCGGCGCCATCGTCACCTCCGCGGCCGACCGGGTGGAGCTGCGCGGCTGGGCCGGCTCGCTGAAGCGCCAGGGCGAATGGATGGTGCCCACCCGCCTGGCGCTGGTGCGCCGCCTGGGTTCGGTGGAACTCGACCTCACCAGGGCGCGGTTCGCGGGCCCGGTGGTGGTCATCGAGATGGACATGAGATTCGGCTCGGTGGAGATCCGGCTGCCCGACGGCGCCAGCGCCTCGATCGACGACGTCGAGGTTTACGTGGGCAGCGCCCGCGACCGCCGCAAAGACGCGCCCGGGGAGGGCAGGCCGCACGTCATACTGACCGGTCGGGTGGTGTGCGGGTCGGTGACCATCCGCGGACCGCGCCGGTCGCTGCTGCGCCGGCCCCGGGTGTGAAGTGACGGCGGCCGAATACGGCGTGTCGCCGCCGTAGGCTCACGCCCGACGCCGCCGACGCACGCTCGATGGACGGGCCGGCCCGGTTAAGCTGGCCCCATGCCCGTTCGCACCGCGCTTTCCCCCGGAGTGTTGTCCCCGACTCTGCCGGTGCCCGGCCGCATCCCGCGTCCGGAATACGTCGGCAAGCCGACGGCCCAGGAGGGCAGCGAGCCGTGGGTGCAGACCCCGGAGGTGATCGAGAAGATGCGCGTCGCCGGCCGGATCGCGGCCGGCGCGCTGGCCGAGGCCGGCAAGGCGGTCGCGCCCGGGGTGACCACCGACGAGCTGGACCGCGTCGCGCACGAGTACATGATCGACCACGGCGCCTACCCGTCAACTCTGGGCTACAAGGGATTCCCGAAGTCGTGCTGCACGTCGCTCAACGAGGTGATCTGCCACGGAATCCCCGACTCGACGGTGATCGCCGACGGTGACATCGTCAACATCGACGTCACCGCCTACCTCGACGGCGTGCACGGCGACACCAACGCGACGTTCCTGGCCGGCGATGTCTCCGAGGAGCACCGGCTGCTGGTGGAGCGCACCAAAGAGGCGACGATGCGGGCGATCAACGCCGTCAAACCGGGGCGCGCGCTGTCGGTGGTCGGGCGGGTCATCGAGTCCTACGCAAATCGCTTCGGGTACAACGTTGTTCGCGACTTCACCGGGCACGGCATCGGCACCACCTTCCACAACGGCCTGGTCGTGCTGCACTACGATCAGCCCTCGGTGACGACGATCATGCAACCGGGCATGACGTTCACCATCGAACCGATGATCAACCTCGGCGGCCTGGACTACGAGATCTGGGACGACGGCTGGACCGTGGTCACCAAGGACCGCAAGTGGACCGCGCAGTTCGAGCACACCCTGCTGGTCACCGACACCGGCGTCGACATCCTCACGCTGCCATGACGCTCCCGGCGCTCGCCGACACGCGGTGAGCGGGGCCCTGCTGGTCGCCGGCACCAGCTCCGACGCCGGCAAGTCGATACTGGTCGCCGGGCTGTGCCGGTTGCTGGCGCGCAGCGGTGTCCGGGTGGCGCCGTTCAAGGCGCAGAACATGTCCAACAATTCCGCGGTCACCGTCGAAGGCGGCGAGATCGGCCGGGCCCAGGCGATCCAGGCCCGGGCGGCGGGGTTGGACCCCAGCGTGCGATTCAACCCGATCCTGCTCAAGCCGGGCGGCGACCGGACGTCGCAGCTGGTGATCCGGGGCCAGGTCGCCGAGGCGGTCACCGCGACAAGCTATGTCCGGCACCGCGACCGGCTCGCAGGCATCGTCCTCGACGAATTATCGTGCTTGCGCAAGGAATTCGACGCGGTGATCTGCGAGGGGGCCGGGTCGCCGGCCGAAATCAACTTGCGTGCCACGGATTTGGCCAACATGGGACTGGCCAGGGCCGCCGATCTGCCGGTGATCCTGGTCGGTGACATCGACCGCGGCGGCCTGCTCGCTCACCTGTTCGGGACGGTCGCCGTGCTCGAGCCCGACGACCAGGCGCTCATCGCCGGTTTCGTCGTCAACAAGTTCCGCGGTGACCCGGCGCTGCTGGAACCGGGACTGCGCCGGCTGCACGCCATGACCGGCCGGCCGACCTACGGGGTGCTGCCCTACGCCGACGAGCTGTGGCTGGACGCCGAGGACTCGCTGTCGGTCGTCGCGCACCGCGTCGTCGGGACGCCGGCGCCACCGTGCGGCCGGGAGTGGTTGAGGGTGGCCGCGATCCGGCTGCCCCGGATTTCCAACTCCACCGACGTCGAGGCGCTGGCGTGCGAACCCGGCGTGCTGGTGCGCTGGAGCACCGACCCGGCCGACCTGGCCGACACCGACCTGATCGTGCTGCCCGGCAGCAAGGCCACCGTCGCCGACCTGTCCTGGCTGAGGGAACGCGGCCTGGCCGGCGCGGTCGTGGCGCACGCCCGGGCCGGCAAGCCGGTCCTGGGTATCTGCGGGGGCTTTCAGATGCTGTGCCGGCGCATCGACGACCCGGTGGAATCCGGCGGCGGGGAGGTCGCCGGCCTGGATTTGTTGGACGCCGACATCGACTTTCGCGAGGCGAAAACCTTGCGGCGCTGGCGGCAGCCGCTGGCCGGGTACGAGATCCATCACGGGCGGCTGTCGCGGTGTTCCGAAGAGCGCTGGTTCGACGTGGGGGATGACCCGGAGTCCGAACCGCACGGCGTGGTGCGCGGCGCCGTCTTCGGCACGCATTGGCACGGCCTGCTCGACAACGACGACTTCCGGCGCGCGTGGCTCACCCGTGTCGCGGCTGCCGCCGGCCGCAGCGGCTTCGTGCTCGCCGACACCAACGTCGCC
This sequence comes from uncultured Actinomycetota bacterium, assembly GCA_963800315.1. Taxonomy (GTDB): domain Bacteria; phylum Actinomycetota; class Actinomycetes; order Mycobacteriales; family Mycobacteriaceae; genus Mycobacterium. The sequence continues at coordinate 441,570 of CAWDAS010000005.1, read as the reverse complement.
GCGCGACGCGATGCCCAACTGGACCTGATCGCCGATCTGCTGGCCGCCCATCTCGACCTCGACGCCGTCCTCGGTTTGCTCGACGGTCCACCGCCACGCAGACCGCGGCTGGCCACCCGGGTGCGGCCATGACGGCGCGCCAAGCGGCGCCGACGGGCGGGGCGCAGGGGGCACAGATGTGGAGGAATCGCCGCGCGCGCAGGCCTATCGGTTGTAGCGTGCGGAGGTGCCTTCGATGATGACCACGCTCGACGGGTTTCCCGTCCCGGTGGGCGTAGCAGGTCCGGAAAAGGGCATCGTCGTCGTCATACTGGGCGACAAGGAGCGCGCGCCCGCCGCCTATGACGGGGTTTGCGAGCGCCTGCACACCGCCGCGCTGCGGACGGTCGTGATCGGCCTGGATCCGCGCCTGACTCCCAAGTCGGTGGTCGGCATTCTCGACGCGCTCGGGATCGGGTGGGCGGTGGTGGTCGGCGACCGTGCCGGTGGCGACCTCGCCTGGGAGCTGGCGGCGACCAAGCTGGGGCGGTTCGTCGGTCTGGTGGTGCTCGAATGCGGACACCCACGGGTCGCCGATCGCGAGGGCGTGGTTCGCGACGAACACTGCCCGCCGGTGGAGATCGGCACCACCGTGCTGTTCAGCTCCCCGTCCGCGGGGGCGGTCGCCCGGGCCAGCCAGCGGTTCGTTTACGCCGAATACCGTGTGGTGCACCTGGGACGGCGCACCGTGCAGGAATCGACCGCACAGTTGGCGGCGGAAATCATCTTGCGCACCAGTACCTGGTAGCGCCTGGTTGACTAGCGGCCATGGCTCGCGCAGAAAGTGCAGAAGTGCTGTGACCGACCCCGATTCTGAGATGTTGTCGTTGGCGGCGCTGGATCAACTGGTAGGCATCGGCGCGGTCGACACCGTCATCGTGGCGTTCGCCGACATGCAGGGCCGGCTCGTCGGCAAACGGGTGGACGCGCGGCTGTTCGTCGACGAGGTGGCCGCGCACGGCGCCGAGTGCTGCAACTATCTGCTGGCCGTCGACGTCGACATGAACACGGTGAGCGGCTATGCGATGTCGAGTTGGGACACCGGGTACGGCGACATGGTGATGACGCCCGACCTGTCCACCCTGCGGCTAATCCCCTGGCTGCCCAACACGGCGCTGGCGATGGCCGACCTGTCCGGGGTGGACGGCGCTGCGGTCGCGGTGTCCCCCCGGGCCATCCTGCGCCGCCAGCTCGATCGACTGGGCGAGCGCGGGCTGGCCGCCGATGTCGCTACCGAGCTGGAGTTCATCGTGTTCGACCAGCCCTTCCGCCAGGCGTGGGCGAGCGGATACCGCGGGCTGACCCCGGCCAGCGACTACAACATCGACTATGCGATCTCGGCGTCGTCGCGGATGGAGCCGCTGCTGCGCGACATCCGGCACGGTATGCAGGGGGCGGGACTGCGATTCGAGGCCGTCAAAGGCGAGTGCAACATGGGCCAGCAAGAGATCGGTTTCCGCTACGCCGAGGCGCTGGTCACCTGCGACAACCACGCCATCTACAAGAACGGCGCCAAGGAGATCGCCGACCAGCACGGCAAGAGCCTGACGTTCATGGCGAAATACGATGAGCGGGAAGGCAACAGCTGCCACATCCACCTCTCGCTGCGGGACCGGGACGGTGCGGCGGTGTTCGCCGACGCCGGCGGCCCGCACGGCATGTCGCCGACGTTTCGCAATTTCGTTGCGGGCCTGCTGGCCACGTTGCCCGAGCTCACGTTGTTCTATGCGCCGAACATCAACTCCTACAAACGATTCGCGGACGGCAGCTTTGCGCCCACGGCGGTGGCCTGGGGGCTGGACAACCGCACCTGCGCCCTGCGGGTGGTCGGCCACGGGCGCCACACCCGGGTCGAGTGCCGGGTCCCCGGCGGCGACGTCAACCCCTACCTGGCGGTGGCGGCGCTGATCGCCGGAGGGCTGTACGGTATCCAACGCGGGCTGGAGTTGCCCGAGCCGTGCGCGGGTAATGCCTATCAGGCCAACGGCGCCCCGAGGCTGCCCGCGACGCTGGCCGAGGCGGCCGCGTTGTTCGGCGCTTCGGCGCTGGCGCGGGAGGCGTTCGGCGACGAGGTTGTCGCCCACTACCTGAACAACGCTCGCGTGGAGTTGGCGGCGTTCAACGCGGCGGTCACCGATTGGGAGAGGATGCGTGGGTTTGAACGCCTCTAGGCCGGCACCGGTGGTGGGCTTGACCACCTACCTGGAGCAGGCGCAGACGGGCGTGTGGAACGTGCCGGCCGGCTTCTTGCCGGCCAGTTATTTTCAGGGGATCACCATGGCCGGCGGCATCGCGCTGCTGCTGCCGCCGCAACCGGTCGACTCCGACATCGCCGAACGGGTGCTCGACGGCCTGGACGGTCTGGTGATCACCGGCGGCAAGGACGTCGACCCCGCCGCCTACGGTCAGCGACCGCACCCGGACACCGACGAGCCGGGACCGGTCCGTGACGCCTGGGAGTTCGCGCTGCTGCGGGGCGCGCTGCGGCGTGGCCTGCCCGTGCTCGGCATCTGCCGCGGCGCGCAGGTGCTCAACGTCGCGTTCGGAGGGACGCTGCATCAGCATCTGCCCGACGTCCTCGGCCACACCGGACATCGGGCGGGCAACGCGGTGTTCACCTCGCTACCGGTGCGCGCGGTGCCCGGGACGCGGCTGGCCGCGTTGCTGGGGGAATCGGCCGAGGTGCGCTGCTACCACCACCAGGCGGTCGCCGACGTTGGTGAGGGCCTGGTGGTCAGCGCGTGGGACGCGGACGGGGTGATCGAGGCGCTGGAGGTGCCGGGGGAGGCGTTCGCGCTCGCGGTGCAGTGGCACCCGGAAGAAGACCTGGCCGACGTGCGGCTGTTCTCGGCGATCATCGACGCGGCCCGGTCGTATGCGAGCAGCCGATGAGCGCCGTGCAGCTGATCAACCCGGCGACCGAGGACGTGCTGGGATCGGTCGAGCACCTCGACGCCGCCGCGGTCGACGACGCGGTCCAGCGCGCGCGGGCCGCCCAGCGCCGCTGGGCGGCCTTGCCCCCGGCCGGGCGCGCGGCCGGCCTGCGGGCATTCGCCGCCGCCGTCGACACCCACACCGACGAACTGGCCGCACTCGAGGTGGCCAACTCCGGGCATCCGATCGCGTCGGCCGAAGCCGAGGCCGGCCACGTCCGCGACGTGCTGGCGTTCTACGCCGGCAGCCCGGAGCGGTTGTCCGGCAAGCAGATTCCGGTCGCCGGGGGACTCGACGTCACCTTCAACGAACCGCTGGGCGTGGTCGGGGTGATCACGCCGTGGAACTTCCCGATGATGATCGCGTCGTGGGGCATCGCGCCGGCCCTGGCCGCCGGCAACGCCGTGCTGGTCAAACCGGCCGAGTGGACGCCGCTGAGCACGATCCGGCTCGGCGAGCTGGCGGCGGAGTCGGGGCTCGACGAAGACCTGCTGCAGGTGCTGCCGGGAGCGGGCGCGGTGGTCGGGGAGCGGTTCGTCACCCACCCCGGCATCCGCAAGGTCGTGTTCACCGGGTCCACCGAAGTCGGCAAAAAGGTGATGACCGGCGCGGCCGCGCACGTCAAACGGGTGACGCTGGAGCTGGGCGGCAAGAGCGCCAACATCGTCTTCGCCGACTGCGATCTGGAGCGCGCCGCGGCGAGCGCACCGGCCGGGGTGTTCGACAACGCCGGGCAGGACTGCTGCGCGCGCAGCCGGATCCTGGTGCAGCGCAGCGTGTATGACCGGTTCATGGAGCTGCTGGAGCCGGCGGTGCGCGGCGTCGTCGTCGGCGACCCCCGGGACCGTGAGACGCAGATGGGTCCGCTGGTGTCGGCCCCGCACCGCGCCAAGGTGGCGTCTTATGTGCCCGACGGTGCCCCCGTCGCGTTTCGTGGCACGGCGCCGTCGGGGCGCGGATTCTGGTTCCCGCCCACGGTGCTGACGCCACCGCGCACCGATCGTGCCGTCACCGAGGAGATCTTCGGTCCGGTCGTCACGGTGTTGACGTTCGACGACGAGCACGACGCCATCACGCTGGCCAACGACACCGCCTACGGACTCTCGGGATCGATTTGGACCGACGACCTGTCCCGGGCGCTGCGGGTATCGCGGGGGGTCGAGGCGGGCAACCTGTCGGTCAATTCGCATTCGTCGGTCCGCTACAACACGCCCTTTGGTGGTTTCAAGCAGTCCGGGCTGGGCCGCGAGCTGGGCCCGGACGCACCGCTGCACTTCACCGAGACCAAGAACGTGTTCATCGCGATCAAGGAGGCACCCTGATGGACCTGACCCGTAGGCTGGCGGGCCGGGTGGCGGTGATCACCGGCGGTGGCAGCGGGATCGGCTTGGCCGCGGGGCGGCGGATGCGGGCCGAAGGCGCGAGGATCGTCGTGGCCGACATCGACGACGATGCCGGCGCCGCGGCGGCCGACGAGCTGTCCGGATTGTTTGTGCCCACCGATGTTTCCGACGAAGTCGCGGTCAACGCGCTGTTCGACGCCGCGGCGCAGTCCTACGGCTCGGTCGACATCGCCTTCAACAACGCCGGGATCTCCCCACCGGACGATGACCTGATCGAGAACACCGGACTGCCGGCGTGGCAGCGAGTTCAAGACGTCAACCTCAAATCGGTGTACCTGTGCTGCCGGGCGGCGTTGCGGCACATGGTGCCCGCGCGGAAGGGTTCGATCATCAACACCGCGTCGTTCGTGGCGGTGCTGGGATCGGCGACGTCGCAGATCTCCTACACCGCCTCCAAGGGCGGGGTCCTGGCCATGTCACGGGAGCTGGGGGTGCAATTCGCCCGCCAGGGCATCCGGGTCAACGCGCTGTGCCCGGGGCCGGTCAACACCCCGCTGCTGCAAGAGCTTTTCGCCAAGGACCCCGAACGGGCCGCCCGCCGGCTGGTGCACGTCCCGCTGGGACGCTTCGCCGAGCCCAACGAAATCGCCTCTGCCGTAGCGTTTTTGGCCAGCGACGATGCCTCCTTCATCACCGCCTCGACGTTCCTGGTGGACGGCGGCATCAGCTCGGCCTATGTCACCCCGCTCTAACTGGGCGGCTCGCCGGCTTTCACCAGACGGCTCGCCTACCCAGCCCCGCTTCGGGTGCGCGGCAACGGGGTCGGGCGCGGTGGCCCCCGTCCAGGTCCGCGGCACCGACAACAACCCGATCGACGCGCCCCGGCCCAGTCCCGCGGTAAGCGTCGGACGCCGGAGACCGGCCGGCTTCGGGAAGAGCGATCGCAACGCCGCGGCCTTGTTACGGGAACTCAGGTGGCTGATCGCCACACCCGACGGGGCGGACAGCGCACCGAGCTTGGACAGGGACGGCGTGACGGGTGAGAGCACCGCACCGAACGTCGCCAGCGGTGTCAGGGACAGCGCTTCGAGCGCTCTTGGGATGGTTGACATCACTTGGTGGCCGGCCGATATGACATCCGGCGCCGACGCCAGTGCCCAATTGCCCCGGACCCGGGTCCTCGGCGCGGACCGGCGCGCCGGCGCCCCGCCGGTCGGAGGCGAGCTGAACCGGGTGACCTTCGAGGCGTCGGCCGAGGCGCCGGCATAGGCGTACCACGCGCGGGTGTCGTCGGCCCAGATTCGTTCGTATTCGGCCTCGCAGTCGGCGATTGCCGCGGCGGACTGGCCCAGGCAGTTGGTCGAGGCCAGCGACCGCCGCCGCGCGCGGTTGGCGTCGATCACCGCGGGGGGCACCATCGCCGCCAGCGCCGCGTCATAGGCGCTTGCGGCCGCTCGGGCCCGGGTGGCCGCCTGCTCGGCGCGTGCGGCGGTCGTGTTCAGCCATTCGATATGGGGCGCCATGGCGCGAGCCATCGCCGTCGCGGTGGGGCCCTGCCCTCGCTGTGCCAGGCTTGCGGTCACCGAACTGTAGTCTGCCGCGTTGTCCCGTAACCGGGTGGCCAGCCCATGCCAGGCCGCGGCGGCGGCGATCATCGGACCCGAGCCCGGGCCCGAATACATTCGCGCGGAGCTGATTTCCGGCGGTAGGGTCGCAAAGTACATGCTTGTCTCACTTGGGGTCGGGTGTGCGAAGTGAGCGGTGTAGTGATCGGGCCGAACCCGGCCGAGTCAACTGGTGCGACGGCTTGAGGCTGACCTATCAGCGGCGCGCAACGCAGAGCTGCGCCAGGATATCGCGGTCGGCAAGCCGATCCGAGGGCGAACCGCGCCGTGCGCTGTGTGCCCGGAATGCCAAGGGGTGCAACGAATCCGATGGCGGCGGCCGAACCCACGGCGGCGATACCCGGGTCCACGCTGACGGCCGATCGCGCGTCATCCACATGCTGTGGAATGGCTTTTTGTGTGTCGGGGGCGAACTCGACGAAGTATCGCGCACAACGTAGCTCGCGGATTGGAAACGATCGTGACGTTGCGGATGGGCGGCATGCGCGCCGTCGCCCGGGGCGGCCATTGCCCACACCGCCGGTTCCGGCGGCGCGGCCGCGGCAAACTGGGGCCGCAACGCCGAACCCGCAACGAGGGCAATGAACGAACTGAGCGCGCCGATGACTGCGATGGCCGTTCGCCATCCTCGAGTGCTACCGGCGCCCTGAAGGTCCACAGTGCCCTGACCGTACAACACCAGCCTTCAGCGGCAACCCCTGTCAGCTGTGAATACGATCAAAGTCCGGTGCGTGCTTCGCGCGGACCGCAATGCCCCGGTGACGTCCGAAGACGCCCACGGCGACGCCGTTCCGACCGCGCTCATCCGGCCGCCGGTGAGCGGGGGACGACGCTGGCGCGCAGCTCGAACCGGGACCCGGCCGGGCCGCCGACACCGCGCCCCGCCATGCCCGCCAGCGGCATCATGGGTAAGCCCGTCGGCGTTACCCCCGCCGGTCCGCTCATCGCTGAGTCGGTCCACGGGGCGGTCCAGCCCGCCGTCGGCAGGCCCGCGGCCACATGGCCCGCTGTCGGTGCGGCCAGCCAGCCTTGCGGCGCGGACAAGGCCCCGATCGAGATCCCACGGCCCAGACCGGCCGAAAGTCCCGAGCCGCTGCCGCCAAGGCCCAATCCAGGCAAGCCCATTCCCAGCGCCTGCGCGCCGGACCCGACCCCGCGCGCCAGGCTCGATTCCACGGCCTTAGCCGCCGCGACCGGCGCGGTCGCGATCTTCGACATCGTCATCCCCTTCTGGAGGAAATTCATCGGGTACATCGCGAATTTCGCGGGTCCCGTCAAGGTGTTGAATTTCGACATGGCCGACGACAACGTGGAGAGGGGCGTTGTCGATGACGTGGACGTGAAGGTGGCGGTGGATGTCGGCGGTGCGCTCAGCCCTTGCAGTGCTTGGGGCGTCATTGACATCACCTGAGAGCCGTTAGCGATGACCTCCTGCGCCTGCGTTCCGGCCGAGGAGGCGGCCGCTTGCCCCACGGCGGCGCCCTGGCGGGCCAACCCCGCGTCGTCGGTCGTCGCCGGTGGCTGGCTGAACGGGGTCAGCGTGGCGGCGGCCGCGGACGCGCCGGCATAGCCGTACATGACGGCCGCGTCCTGCGCCCACATCTCGTCGTACTGTGCCTCGGTGGCAGCGATAGCCGGAGCGTTCTGCCCCAGCACGTTCGTCGCGACCAGCAGCAGCAGCTGTGCGCGGTTGGCCTCGATCACCGGCGGTGGCACCATCGCCATGAACGCCGTCTCATAGGCGCTGGCGGCCACTTTGGCCTGGATGGCGGCTTGCTCTGCCTGGCCGGCGGTGGCGCTGAGCCACCCGACGTAGGGTGCCGCGGCCTGGGCCATCGATGCCGCCGCCGGCCCGGTCCATGCGGCCGCCAGCCCCGAGATCACCGAAGCGTAGGACGTCGCCACGGTGTACAGCTCGGCGGCCAACTCGTCCCAGGCCGCCGCGGCGGCGAGCATCGACCCCGATCCGGGACCGCTGTACATCCGCGCGGAGTTGATTTCCGGTGGTAATGCGCCGTAGTCCATCGCTACCTCTCCTTGGGTGCGGTGGGACGGACGGTGTCGAATTCGACGGTGCAGCAGAACATGAAAGTTTCCTCACGACATGGGGATACGGTGCGGGCCGCCGGCAGCGTGCAACCACACGGCGGCGTCAATTACTCGGGGGACTGGTGAGGCCGAATGCGTTTCCGCTTCACAGAGATGCCACGGCTGACGCGGACGGACGAACGGCCGCTAGCGGCGCAAGGCCCAGCGACATACCACGATCAGCGCGCGCTAACCGATCAGCACCTGGAGATGCAGAGCCGGCTCAACAGTTCTTGGCCGTCTCGCGGGGTGGCGGGCGCACGGGAATGCGGCGCGCCCCGCCCAATATCCGAAGTGATCAGCGACGAGGGTGTGGGCAGCCACCATTCCGGAGGCGCCGAACGCGACCAGTTCGGCGGCCGATCGCGTTTGATCCCGGCGGTTTTGAACGATTTCTGATTGGTCGACGAAGGGCCGTTGTGGTCGATATCGCCCGCGGCTCGGGGATCGGCGACGAGCCGCGCCTGGCCGCTATCGACCGGAATGATCGCGTCGGCCGACGCCGTCGCCGGTTCCGGCGCGGCGGACGCGGCCGGTCCGAATCGCACCGCCCAGCTCCCGGCCAGGGCGCTCAACAGGCACAGCACGGCGACGATGGCAATGAGCGATCGCCACCGTGAAGGCGTCCCTGCGTCGCGGACAATCACAGTGGCTCAACTGTACCAGCGGTGATGACCGGTCACCTGGGTAAGAAAGGTGAACACGAAGAGAGGAAGCGACATTTCGGGGCCCGGGCGGTGTCGGGCGGTGTCGGTAATCCGGCATCGCGAAGCTCGGCCGGCCGCCGATTACCCGGCGGCCGGCGGTCGCACCACCACCGTCGGACGGAAGCCGTATTTGGGAGTGATGGACATGCCGTTCGCGGCCGCACTGGCCACCGGCAGGCCGGGCATGCCCGGCACGCCTCCGACCGGTGGGGCGGTGAGCGGGGTAGCGCCCAACGTGGAGGCGAGGGGGCCCGGCGACGGCACGGGCGGCGCCCAGCTGGGCGGCACCGATAGCGGCCCGATCGAGGTGGCATGGCCCACACCGGCCGACACCGCGGCGCCCATGCCGCCCAGACCGCCGAGCGGAGCCGCGAGCGCGCCCGAACCCAGGCCTTCCGCAGCGGCGGCTCCCGCGGCCGCGTCCCCGGCGATGTCACCGGCGGCAGCCGCCCCGCCGAAGCCGGCGACATCCATGATGGTGCCCAAGTAGTTGCCGGGCATGTAAAAGCCGGACGAGAAGATGGTGTTCCAGAAGTTGGAGTTCAGCCCCAGGCCATTTGGGCTGAAAATGTCATTGAAGAGGCCCGCCACTCCCGTTGTCGAGGTGCCGTTCCCGGCCAGCACGTCCAGAATCCCCGACGACGACGCCGTGGACGTCGCGGGGGCGGTGAGGTTCTGCAGCGCCGACGGCACCGCGGAGGTCAGCTGCGACAGCGTGGTCTGCGTGGTCGCGCCGGCCGAGGTGCCGACGGTGTGGGCGACCGCGCCGGACTGGGTGGCGAGCCCAGCCGGGTTCGTGTTCGGCACCGGCATGGTGAACTGCGTCAGCCGAGTCGCGGCCGCGGAAGAGCCCGCATAGCCGTACATCGCAGCGGCGTCCTGCGCCCACATCTCGCCGTAGTGCGCCTCGGTGGCCGCGATCGCCGGGGTGTTTTGCCCCAGCACGTTGGTGGCGACCAGGGTGGCCAACAGCGCGCGATTTGCCGCGATCACCGGCGGCGGCACCGTCATGGCGAACGCCGCTTCATACGCCGCGGCGGCCGCCATCGCTTGGCTTGCGGCCTGCGCGGCCTGCGCCGCGGTCGCGCCCATCCATGCGACATACGGTGCGGCGGCGGCGGCCATCGACGCCGCTGCCGGGCCCCGCCAAGAACCGCCGGTCATGTCCGCGATCACCGAGCCGTAGTTGTTCGCCGCCGAATACAAGTCGGAGGCCAAGCCGTTCCAGGCCGCCGCGGCGGCCAACATCGAGCCGGAGCCCGGCCCGGCGTACATGCGTGCGGAGTTGACTTCGGGTGGAAGTGCTGCGAAATCCATTGCTAGAAAACCTTTCCTCAGACGGCCGGGGCGTCGGCGTGGACAACTCGCGTGTTTCGGGCAGCGGCGTAGCGATTTTTCGGTAGGATGGCGGCGAACGACATGACATCCCTTGGTAATTGGCCCGTACCGGTGATCTCCGGCAGTGGATGCACGACGACGCCGCACGTCGGCGACGTGCCGACGTGCGTGGGAGTTGGCTTGGCGCAGTGGATTCAATGGCCAAGCGCGATCGGACCGCGTGGATGCCACGGTCGTCGACCCTTGTTGTGATTCCGTGCGCTGATGGCCGGGTGCTGAGCGGCGCAGCGCTTACCGGAACTTTGTCAGGTGCCCTGGCGCGGCGGTGACCGGGACTTGGGGTAGACCCAAGTAGCCGCTTGCGGCCTGCGCAACGGGCCGATCATGTGGCGACTCCTCGGGTCGGAAGTGAAGTCCCGCAATAAAAGAGCTAACTACGCAAGGTGCTCAAATGCAATCCGTTTGCAACATTAATGCAAAGCGTTCGCAACACGGCCACCGGGGTGGGGTGGTGCGCCGTCAGCCGCGCCAGGCGATCAACGGAATGGCCATTTCGGCCGCGGTGGCTGCGCCGTGAAAGCCGATGAGGCGGGCGCTTTCCGGCGGCTCGTGCGCAGTGGCCAGCACGGCGGCATCGCCGGTGCAGACGACCACGACGTCGCCGATTCTCGCCAGATTCCGCGGGCTGACGGGCCCGAACATTCCGGTGGCCACGGCCCGCTCGCGGCTGTAGACCCCGGCCCGGCCGTCCAGCAGCTCGCTCCAGGTGGCTTGCACGTCCGCCGCGGCGCCCGGCTCGGTGTGCAGGTAGCGCACCCGTGGCTCGCCGGCGACCACCCGCACCCCGCGGCCCAGCCGCGGGTCGGTGTCGAGGTCGACGCGGGCGTGTGGTGGCACATTGAGCCCGCCGTGGTCGGCGGTCACCAGCAGTGCCGCATTTCCGGGCAGTGCCTCGAGGAGCCGGCACAGCAGTGCGTCGACGTGGGCCGCCGCCGTGTGCCAGTCGGGCGAGCCGATGCCGAAAACGTGGGCCGCCGTGTCCAGTTCGGCGGTGTAGCCGTAGACCAGTCCCGGCGCCGCCCGCAGTTCGTCGGCTATTTGCAAGGCGTACTCATCGTCGGTCCGCATCGGACGAAACTCGGCGCCGCGATAGGCCGCGTCGGTCAGTCCGCTGCCGATGAACGCCGCGGGCAGCACGGCGCGGGCACTGACGCCGGCCCGCCGCAGCCGCTCGAACCAGGTTGGCAGCGGCTGCCATGTCGCGTGCGGTGGGTCGTCGCGCCACCGGATGTGGTTGACCACCTGATCGGTGCCGGGGACGTTGAGGGTGAAGCCGAGGATCCCGTGTTCGCCGGGCTGCGCACCGGTGCCCAGCGAGACCAGGCTGGTCGGCGTGGTCGACGGGAAGGTACAGACGAGCTGGCTCAGCCGCCCGGTGTCACCGGCCAGCACGGAGGCCAGCAGCGGCGCACTGTCGGCCAGCTCGCCGAGCAGGTGCCAGCCCAACCCGTCCACCAGGACGACCGCCACGCGATCGACCCGATCGACGCCAACCCAGTCCGTCAGCGCCAGCCTGTCTTCGGCGCCCGGAACCCCGAGCAGGGCCGCCGCGGCGGGCAGCACGTCGCAGATCGATCCGGGCACGGGGGTCAGTCTCGCAGGCCGGGGTGGCGGGCCACTAGACGTGGGCCAGCCGATGACTGGTCACCCGCAGCTGACGCTCCGTGCTTTCGGTCAGCGCGCGGACCTGATCCGGTGAGAGTCGCCCGCACAGCCGGCCCCAGTGCACCGCGACCTCGTCACCGACGGCCACGTCGGGCACCGCGCTATACCCGTCGGCCCACACCTCGAGCACCCGCGCGGCGGGTTGCGAGAGCGTCAGCGCCCGACCATCCCAGTTCAGCTTCCGGCACCGCGCCTCGACGCGGTCGCCGGCACGCGAAACGACTGTGGCCCAAGCGATCCGGCAGTTGTCCAGCACGCTGAGCGGATGCTCGTCCATGCCGCGGCCCAGGAACCTCGTCCACGGGTACACGCCGAAAACGTGGAAGCTGTGATTGCCGGCGGCCTCGCCGGCCAGGTCGGCCGTCAGATGCGACCAGTAGCGACCCGCCTGCGGGCCGATGATCGCCAGCAACGCCTCGAAGAAGTCGTGTGGGTCGAGGCCGGCCCCGACGCCGCCGCCGAGCCAATACGACTCGACCAGGCGATGGTCCAGCGGGTCGGCGATCCCGGTCAGCCCGGCCAGCACCCGCAGGTACGGCCAGGCCCCGGTAAACCTCGTCGCCGCGCGGCGCACCTCGTCGACCGAACCGTCCCGCAGGGTAGCCCCCAGCGGGGGACCGCAGTAGCCCAGCGCATTCGGTGCGTAGGCGTAGCGGGCGAACATCTCGGCGCCGCGGGCGTCGGGCGTCAAGTGCGCCCCGCGAGCTTGACGGTGTCCCGGTGCATGCGGCCGAAGTTGTAGTACGCCGCGCACGCCCCCTCGGGGGACACCATGCACGTCCCGATCGGGGTCTCGGGGGTGCATGCGGTGCCGAAAACCTTGCATTCCCAAGGCTTGAGCACTCCCTTGAGCACCTCGCCGCACTGGCAGGCCTTCGGGTCGGCGACGCGCACGCCCGGCATCGCGAACCGCAGCTCGGCGTCGAACGCGGCGAAATCGTCGTGCAGCCGCAGCGCGCTTTGCGAGATGAATCCCAGCCCGCGCCACTCGAAGTGCGGGCGTAGCGCAAAAACCTTGCCCATCAGCGCCAGGGCGGCCGGGTTGCCGTGTTCGGGCACCACGCGCTTGTACTGGTTCTCCACCTCGCATCGGCCCTCGCGGAGCTGGCGGAGCAGCATCGCGACCGACGCCAATATGTCCAGGGGCTCGAACCCCGCCACCACCAAGGGCTTTCGATACACCTCCGGCACGAACCGGTAGGGCCGGTTGCCGACCACGGTCGACACATGCCCGGGGCCGATGAAGCCCGACAGCCGCAGGTCCGGCGACTCGAGGATGGCCTTGATCGGCGGCACGATCGTGACGTGGTTGCAGAACACGCTGAAATTCGGCACGCCGAGGTCGCGGGCCCGCACCAGCGTCACCGCGGTGGACGGCGCCGTGGTCTCGAAACCGATGGCGAAGAACACCACGTGCTTGTCGGGCTGGTCGATCGCGATCTTCAGCGCGTCCAGCGGCGAATAGACGAACCGCACGTCGGCGCCGCGTGCCTTGGCGTCCAGCAGGCTGCCCGACGATCCGGGCACCCGCATCATGTCGCCGAAGCAGGTGAAGATCACGTCGGGCTGACCGGCCAGCCACATCGCATCGTCGATGCGGCCCATCGGGATCACGCAGACCGGGCACCCCGGCCCGTGCACCAGTTCGACATTGTCGGGCAGCAGGTGCTCGATGCCGTGCCGGTAGATCGTGTGCGTGTGCCCGCCGCACACCTCCATGAACTTGAATTGGTCGCTGTCGCCGGCCAGGTGCTCGATGGCGACCAGCAGCCGGCGGGCCGCGGCCGGATCGCGGAACTCGTCAACGAATTTCATGTGCGTTCCCCTTTAGACGATGGCCGACGAGTCGAAGGCTTCCATTTCGGTGCTGTAGGCGTCGCCGAGCTTCTTGATGGCGGCCAGGGTGAGCAGCGCCTCGGTTTCGTCGATCTTGGCCATCGCGAACCCGACGTGCACCAGCACCCAGTCATCGGGTGCTGGCATGTCGTCCTCCAGCAGCCGGACGCTGATCGTGCGTTGCACCCCGCTGACGTCAATCTTCGCCAGATAATTGGCGGGATCGGTGATCTCGACGATCCGACCCGGAATCCCAAGGCACATTGCAGATCCTCTCCTCTCAGCAGAACTCAGCAGATTCGGGGCAGCGGGTCACCGACGAGCATGTCGACAATCCGGGTGCCGCCGAACCCGGTACGCAGCACCACCGTTTCGGCCGGCTCGGTGACGATTTCGCCGACCTCGGCCGCATCGGCGCCCAGCGGATGGGACCGCAGCGCCTCCAGCCCGGCCTGCGCCTCCTGCGGCGCGACCACGGCGACGAACTTGCCCTCGTTGGCGACGTACAGCGGATCGATGCCGAGCAGCTCGCACGCGCCGTTGACCATGGGCGCCACCGGTAGTCGCTCCTCGTTGAGCAGCACCCCCAGCCCGCAGGCCTGGGCCAGTTCGTTGCACACGGTGCCCACCCCACCGCGCGTCGCATCGCGTAGCCATCGGGTGGCAGGGGCGGCCGCCAGCAGCAGCTCCACCAACGGGCTCAACGATGTGGTGTCGGAGGCGATGTCGGCCTCGATGGCCAAATCGCCCCGCGCGAGCATGACCGCCATGCCGTGATCGCCCATCGATCCGGACAACAGCACCTTGTCACCGGCGCACACCGAGGCCGCCGACAGGGTCCGGCCCGCCGCGATGACGCCGGCCCCGGTCGTGGTGATGAACAGGCCGTCGGCCGCACCCCTGGGCACCACCTTGGTGTCGCCCGTGACGATCTGCACGCCCGCGGCGACGGCCGCCGCGGCCATGTCGGCGACGATCTCTTTCAATTCGGCGATCGGGAAACCCTCTTCGAGCACGAACGCCGCCGAGATCCAGGTCGGGACCGCACCGACCATCGCCAGATCGTTGCAGGTGCCGTGGACGGCCAGTGCGCCGATGGAGCCGCCGGGAAAGCGCCTGGGCGACACCACGAACGAATCGGTGGACAGCGCCAGGCGTTCCCCGCTGGGCAGGGTGAGGACCGCGCCGTCACCCAGCGACTCCAGCAGTGGGTTGCGGAACGCCTCCACGAACACCGCGTCCACCAGCGCCGCGGACGCCTTTCCGCCGGCCCCGTGCGCCAGGGTCACATGGTCGTCGCGCAGCCGGGGACGGCGCCGGCGGAACGACTCGATGCGCTCGATCACCTCGCCCTCGGCGAACTGTGGCCCCGACGACAGGTAGTCGCCCGCTGACTTGCTCATGCGGCCCCCAAACCGTGTTGGCCCAGCCGATCGTGGACCGCCAGCCACAGCTCGTAGCCCAGCAGCGCCTGCGCTTCCTGAATCCGGTGCACGCTTTGCGAACGAACGACGAAGCAGGCGTTCACGTTCGGGTTGTCCGCGAACGCGCCGCCGTCGTAGCCGGCGAAACCGATGGTGTAGAGCCCACGGTGGCGGGCCTCGGCCAGCGCGGCCAGCAGGTTGGGCGAATTGCCGCTGGTCGACATCGCGATCGCGACATCGCCGTCCTTCGCGCGGGCGATCAATTGGCGGGCGAACACCAACTCGAACCCCACGTCGTTGCCGAGCGCGGTCAGGATCGCCTGATCGGCGGTCAACGACCAGGCCGGCAGGGACTTTTCGGGCCCGCCGGTGGGCGGCCGGGCGAACAACCCCGCCAGTGTGGTGGAATCGGTGCAGCTGCCACCGTTTCCGAACGTGAACAGGCGCCCGCCCGCGGCGAAACGCCGCGCCATTTCGGTGCCGGCGGCCTGCAATAGCTCGGCGTTTGCCTGCAGCGTGGAACGCCGCAGCGCCAGGCTCTCACTTGCCTTCGCCTGCGCCGACGCGGCCAGGTCGGCGAGCAGCGACGTGGCGTCGTCCTCCTCGGCGTCGATGAACGGGTACAGGAAGTTGGTTGGCTCGTCAGGCATCAGACGTCCTCCTCGTCGACGCGGCCGATCGCGGTGCCGGCGTGCACCAGGACCAGATCCCCGGCGGCGACCGGGTCGACCAGTGCCGTGACCACGTTCTCGACGCCCCGCGCGGTGCGCACGGTGGCCAGGCCCCCTTCGGATGCGCCCACCACCTCGCCCAGGCGCCCCTCGTCGCTGCAGGTGACGCAAACGTCTTCGCCGCGTCCGGGTTTGAGCAAGCCGGAGTGCTCGAAACACACGTGGGTCAGCTCCCACAACAGGTGGTAGAACAGCACGAAGCCGCCCGTGGCGGGCGCGCGCGGATCGGGGTCGTCCAGCCACAGCACGTGATCGGCCGCGCCGGCCCCGGGTCGTTCGCCGCTGCCGATCCAAATGGTGGTGGCGCCCCAGGCCGGGCCGCGGCGCAGCACCGAGCGCACGTGCGCGTTGTCCGCACCGGACACGGCGACCACGATGTCGCCGGGACGCACCGACACCCGCGCCAGGTCGACGATGTCGGGTCCGGTCAGCGCCACCGCCGGCAACGCCCGCTTTCCCATGATCACCGGGTGCACGAACTCGACCGCGATGTGCAGCGCATGCGGTTCCCACGCCGGCGCGATGGACCACATGGTGGCGCCCGCGGAAAACCGCTTGGCCAGTGTGAATGCGGTGGCGGCGAGGTCCTCGGCCAGTTCGGCGCCGAGTCCCCGATCGATTGCGGTGGTGATCATGCGCCGGCCCCGCTCCGGCCCTCCGCCAAGCCCGTCAGCAGCGAGATCGCGGCCTGGCCCAGCGCCAGCCCACCGTCGTTGGGCGGCACGGCATGGTGGGTGAGCACCTCAAACCCGGACAGCCGCAATCGCTTTCGGCACGCACGCAGCAGCAGCACGTTCTGGAACACCCCGCCGGTGAGGCCCACCAGCCGCACCCCGCCGGCCACCTGGGTGACCACCTCGGCGACGGCGACCGCGATCGCCCGGTGAAACGCCGCGGCCAGCAGCGCGGACGGAGTACCGGCATAGAGGGCGGCCACCATCGTTTGCACCATGGGCGCGGGATCGATCACGCCGCCGGCACGCACCGCCAGCGGCAGCGTCGGCCCGACGCTGCCGTCCGCCGATTCGGCCAGTGCCTCCAGCTCGATGGCGGCCTGTCCTTCGTAGTCTATGCGGTGCCGCACCCCGAGCAGGGAGGCGACCGCGTCGAACAGGCGGCCCATGCTCGAACACGGCACACATCCCGTTCCGCTTTCCAATTGCGAACGGGTGAGCCGCAACTCCTCCGGGGTGGCCGCCGCGACGGGCGCCAGATCGGGGGTCCAGTCGATGTCGGCCATCCACAGTTGGGACAGCGCCATCCGCCACGGATTACGCACCGCGGCGTCACCGCCGGGCAGCGGCACCGGCAACAGATGGCCGGCGCGCACGAAACGGTGGCTGTCGGTTCCCAGGGTGAGGATCTCGCCGCCCCAGATCGTGTCATCGCAGCCATACCCCGTGCCGTCAAACGAGACTCCGACGATGGGTTCGCCGATGCGTCCGTGCTCGGCCAGCAGCGAGACCACATGCGCGTGGTGGTGCTGCACCAGATCCAGCGGTCGATCACCGAGGTGCCGCTCCGCCCAACTCCGGGTGTGGTACCCCGGGTGCAGGTCCGCGGCCAATCGCAGTGGCTCACCGCGTAATTCGGTCAGCTGCCCGACCGCACGCTCGAACGCGCGCAGGCTCTCCCAGGTGGCCATGTCGCCGATGTGCCCGGACAGGTAGGCGCGTGCGCCGTCGGTCAGACAGAAGGTGTTCTTCAGTTCCCCGCCCACGGCGAGGACGGCCGGGCCATCCCGCCCGAGATCGACCGGCAGCGGCGCATAGCCGCGGGACCGGCGGATCGGCAGCTCCCGCGCCCCTTCGTCGTCGCTGACCACGCGCACCACCGAGTCGTCGCACGGGATGTGGATGGGGCGGTCATGGTCGAGAACCGCATCGCACAAGTTGGCGGACGGCCGCAGCAGCCTGAGCGCCGCATCATCGTCGGTGAAGCAGATCGGCTCGTCGGAACGGTTGGCGCTGGTGAGCACCAGCGCATCGGGCGCCGGGCCGGCGGCACCGGGCACGGGCGCGAGCAACAGGTGATGAACGGGGGAATACGGCAGCATCAGCCCGAGCAGCGGGCTGCCCGGCGCGACGGCCTCGGCGACCGGCGCGCCGGGGCGCCGCCGCAGCAACACGATCGGGCGGGCCGGGCTGGACAGCACCGCCGCCTCGGACTCGTCGATGTAGGCGTAGCGGCGCGCGACATCGAGGTCTCGGACCAGCATGGCGAAGGGCTTGGCGCCGCGGGCTTTTCGTGCTCGGAGGGTGGCGACCACCGCTCCGTCGTCGACGGTGCAGGCCAGGTGGTAACCGCCGATTCCCTTGATGGCGACGACCTCGCCGGCCGCCAGCGCGCGTTGTGCGGCCGCGAGCGCGGCATCGGATCCGCCGATCCGCCCGGCCGCGGAGCGGAACCACAGCGACGGGCCACAATCCGGGCAGGCGATCGGTTGCGCGTGGAAGCGGCGATCGGCCGGATCGTGGTATTCGCCGGCGCAGCGCCCGCACATCGCGAACGCCGACATGGTGGTGGCCGGGCGGTCGTAGGGCAACTCGCGGATGATGGTGAACCGCGGCCCGCAGTTGGTGCAGCTGATGAACGGGTGCCGGTGCCGGCGGTCGCGCGGATCGAACAATTCGGCGACGCAGTCCTGGCACACCGCGATGTCGGGCGGGATCGGTGTCCTGGAAATATCAGCGCCGGCGTTGGTTTGGCTGGTCACGATCCGGAACTCACGCTCACCGGTCACATCGGGCGGGACCTCGGTTACCCGGACGGCGCCGATCCGCGCCAGGGGAGGGGCCTGCGCGCGGAGCCGACGGCCGAATTCTGCCACGCGCGCGCGTTCGCCCTGCACCTCGAGGAATACCGCGCTCGAGTCATTGCCGACGAACCCGGCCAGGCCCAGCTCGCTGGCGATGCGGTGGACGAACGGGCGGAACCCGACCCCCTGAACCACGCCGGTCACGGTGAATCGCTGACGGACGTCTTCGCGCCGGAAACCACGGCGAGCGTCAGGGGGGACCCGGTCATCTCACCCGCCCCCCGGATCGTCGGCCGACTCCGAGTAGCCCCGCCCCATCAGCTCGAGACCCGCCATCGCCTGGTCGGCCCCGGCGCGATCTGTCTTCTCGATGGCGAAGCCCATGTGGATGATTATCCAGTCACCAGGTGCGAACGTCTCTTCCGGCAGCATGCCGACGTTGATCCTGCGCTGCTCGCCGGCGACCTCCACCAGCGCGAGCTGTCCGGCGTAGCCCTCCAGCATCCTGACCACCTGACCCGGTATGCCCAGACACATGCTCAACACTCCTGTCGCTTCGAGGTGGAAGCCGAAGGAATCTGCAATGCCGCAACGATCTCCTCCACCGCCCGCGCGGCCCGGGGAACCGCGTTGGCGACGGGCTCGGTGAGGCCGATGCCCTCCTCGACACTTCCCGCCTCGCACCCGACGACCACCGTGTACGGCGGACTGCCGCCCAATGCCCGCAGGCTTGCGAACACCGCGGCCGGGTCCATGCTGTGTGCATCCAGACCGACTGTGCCGAAAGCCGGTTCGCGGTCGGCTACCCGGTCGTCGTAGTCGGCCTGGAACACGTGCAACGCACCCGGGTTGCCGCGGCTGGGCACCGCGTCCACGAGCACCAGTGCGTCCCATTCCTCGAGCAGGTCGTAGGCCAGGTGCATGCCCCGGATGCCGTAGTCGATCACGCACACGCTCGGATCATCCTGTGGCACCTCGGCGTTGCGGACCACTTCCGACCCGAATCCGTCGTCCCCCAAGAAGATGTTGCCGATGCCGGCTACCAGGATGCGTGATGTCATCGGCTCCCTGTCTGACTACATCCGCCTCAGCCTCAGGTAGCGGCGGGCGTCGGGCAGGGATGCCACTCCCAGCGCCAGCGCGACCGCTACCACCGCGGCGATGATGGCGATAAATATCCAGCCTAAGACTTCCATGGTGGGCTCCTTTCACGGGGTTGTTCGGCTTGGGCTGCCCTGCGTCTGCAAGGGCTCGACTTCGTCGGGGGAGAAGTAGAGGTAGCGGCCGTACCAGTCGTGCAGGTCGGCGGCCGGGTCGTCGTCGACCACGACCGCGATGTGCGCGTTACCCTCGACGTCCTCGTGCACCGACGTGACGCGGGCGGTCTTGCCGGCGACGAAGATGTCCTGCGCGTCGGCATTGCGCCGCGGCCGCAGCCGGACCCGGCTGCCCCGCGCGACGCGCATGCCGTTGACCAGTACGGCGTCGATTTCGGGGCGAACAGCGTTGTCGGCCAGCGGATCCCACCAGTCGACGCCTTCGGGTACCTCGGGGACCAGGCCGGCGGAAAGTCCCGGGTCGTGTGGATCACGCAGCACCCCGTGCAGGCGCGCCATCGCCTCGGGCGACATCGCGTCACACCGGTCGATGATCGCGGCGGCCCGCGGATCGGTGGCCCGGGCCTGCGCCTTCTCTTCTTCGGTCATCGTCATGACGCGCAGGGTGAGGATCTCGTCGATCTCCGTGCAGTCATACAGCGCGGTGTTGCTCTGTTCGGCGACCTCGGGGTGGTCGTACAGAATGATCGGTGAGATCAGCAGCACGTCGTGGGTGCCTGGCGGACCGGCCAGCACCGGGAAGCAGCGGTGCTGCCTGCACCGGGACACCGCGTCGGTCGCGGACGGCGGCGGCTCCAACAGCGAAACAAACCGCCCGCCAACCACTTCGGCGATGAGGTGGGCTCCGATCATGGACCGCGCGATCGCATCGGTTTTGTCGGTTGCGTCAGCGCCGACGTTCCTGACCTGCACCGAGACCCGCCGCAGGTTGTCGTCGGTCTCGCTGGCAACCGTGAGTTCGCCACGCACCTGCCGGCGTTCACGGACCAGGCGACCGCCGTCGACCGGTTCGATCTCTGTTGCCGCCTCCGCGATCACCGGCAGCGTGCGTGGTTTGTCATCGAACGCTATTGGCCCGAAACGGATTTCGCATTCGGCCGCCTCGTCCCAGGAAAGCCACGATCCGGAGGGCGTGGTCAGCTCCCCGACGGGCTCGAAATTCCCGTCGGCGGTTTCCCGCTCGGCCCGGCGGTGCTGCAGTTGCAGGAACCGCAGCACCAGGGTGATCGCCTGGGCCCCGTCGACCAGAAACTCCGCCGACAGGGTGTCGTCTTCGCCCAGCCCGGCCGCCGCGGCGCCGTGCGGGCCCACAACGCCGAACTGCCAACGCGATTGATTCTTGCTCGACGTCCCCCGGTAGGGGTAGAGCAGGTAACCCTCGTAGAGCACCGCGTCGGCGACGGCGCGGGCCCGGTCCCAGCTGGAAGTCCCGGATGACGTCACCGCGCCGTCTCCCGTTCGGCATCCAGCAGGGAGGTGACCGCGTGGTCGAGGTCGAGCAGTCCCCGCGCCGACTTGTAGCCGGCCAGCGCCGCGACGGTTTCGTGGCTCAGCCGCACCCAGCCCGTGTTCGGATAGTGCTGCGCCATCAGCGCCCGCCAGACCGCGACCGGCATGTCGTAGCGGTCTTCGCGGTCCCACGGCACCTGCTGGACCGAGAAGCCGCGCTGTGATTTGACGAAAATGGTTCCGCTGAACAGGAATTGGAGCGGAATCGTCCCGTCTTGCAGCGCGTGCAGGTATTTGGCGGCGGCGACCTCGAAGTCGTAGGTGCAGTCCAGCGGAAGTGCCACCGTCGTGTTACCGGTGAATCCCGGCACCATTGCGGTGCAATGCTGCCAGAGGAAGGTGCGTTGGGTCGTTGCCCAGCGCTCGCGGGGCCCGAACAAGTCGATCAGCCCGGCCGCTTCGTCATCGGAGTAGGGGCGTCGCAGCGGCTCGATCCGCACCTGGCAGCGCAAGGCGATGGCGTGTACCGGGTCGTCCGCGGTGGCGGCGACGCCCACGCGGGCGGTGAGCACCGGGCTCACGGTGTAGGGTTCGGGCGCGACGTCGAGAACGGCAAACGTCACGTCCATCGGTTGCTCGGTCATCGCGCCGTCCCGGGTGTTGCTACGGAGCGGGCTTTGATGTCGGCGAAAAAGTCGTCGATGAAGGCCCGCGCCTGCTGGCCGCCGTCGAAGCCCCGCCACAGCATCCGCAGCCGCCCGACGAACTCGTAGCAGGCGTCGATCGGGACCAGATAGCTTTGCGGCGGGGCCGATTCCGAGTCGTCCGGCACCCGGACCAGCAGCGCCTCCACATCGTCGGCCAGCAGCCCCACCCGCGGGTCGTCGCCGCTGATGGCGTCCCACACGTCCAGGTCCAACTCGGATTCGGTCGCCCCGGCCGGGCCGGGATAGAAGGCGACGATGCGCCCCAGAGCCGAGTTGGCGAAGAAGAAGGCGACACCGACCGGGATTTGGAGCGCCTCCCACGCGCGGCGGTCCAGCGCGAAGTCGTCGAATGCCAGGTAGCGGTCCGGCACCGCGCGGTAGCGCAGGTCGGCCCCGGAATCGGTGAACAGCAGATAGCACGCGCGGCAGACGCACATCAGCTGGCGACCGGCCACATTCACCACATGCTGGTGCTCGTCCGCGATCGACTCCGAGCACATCTCACAGCGCTCGCCGGCCGGCTCGGGCGCCCGCCGGTCGCTTCTGATGCGGGTGAGGACCTCGTACGGAGTGGTCATGCCGGAGCGCCCATCGGTTCGGCCCCCAGCGCCACCGACAGCACGCCGTCACGGCTCAGCAGGGGGAGGGGAGCGAGGTGAGCACCGGCGGGAACGTCCAGGCCGGCGCCCGCATGCACGATGTCGAACTGCGATCCGCAGCGCGGGCAGCGCAGCCGCGCGCCCTGCATATCCGCTCCGGCCAGTGTGTCGTCACAGACCGGGCACCGGTCCCGGTAGGCGAACGTCTGATCGCCCACCCGGCACGCCAGCACGGTGGCACCGGCGACGACGAAGCCCGCGACCTCGCCGGGTTCCAGGTCGGCCAGTTCGGGCACCGGGATCCAGGTGGTCCGGCCGTGCCCATTCGAATGCACATGAGCCAGCAGCGATTCGGCGGAGATCAGGCCGGCGGGCTCGGCCGTCACCACCTCGATCGAGGAGGTCTCCGGTGCGGCGGCCCGGACCGCGTCCTGCACCGCCAGCTCCAGCGTCACCGCCGACGAGGGGCAGCTCTTGCAGGAGCCCTTGAAAGCCAGGATCACCCGAGCACCATCGGATCCGTCGGCGACCTCCAGCAGATCGACGTCCCCGCCGTGCGACCCCAGGTAAGGGCGAACCCGGTCCAGCGCGTCGGAAACCCGGCGGTGCACGTCGTGCGGGTGCAGGCCGTGCACCAGGAGCAGGCTGGCCACCAGGTCGTCGGTGGCCAGCCGCTCGGCTAAGCCGGGGTCTCCGGCCAATGCGATGATCCGCTGCAGCCCGGCCCCGTAGAGCCCGACCACCTCGCGGACCAGCTGCTGGGCGCGTTCATAGGCGGCGGTGCCGCCCGCCGCGCAGGAATCCAGCAGTGTCTGGATTCGATCGCCCGCGCTGCGCCACTGTGTGTCGTTCTCCGGGGGCTCCGGGCGATCCGCCATGCGTCACTCCCCGACGGGCGATTGCGTCGGCGTGTGCAGTCTGTCCAGGGTCTTGCCCTTCCCCAGGTACATGTGCACACCGCACGGCAGGCACGGATCGAAGCTGCGCACGGTGCGCATGACATCGATGCCCTTGAAGTTCTCCCGGCTGTTCTCCTCGAAGATCGGTTGACCTTGCACCGCATCCTCGTACGGCCCGGGCGTGCCATAGCTGTCGCGTGGGTTGGCGTTCCACGGCGTGGGCGGGTACGGGTGATAGTTGGCGATCTTGCCGTCGCGGATCACCATGTGGTGGCTCAGCACACCGCGCACCGCCTCGGTGAAGCCGCAGCCGATGCCCTCGTCGGGCACCTCGAAGCGCTCCCACGTCTTGGTGCGCCCGGCCCGGATCTCGCCCAGCGCCTGCTCGGCGAAGTGCAGCGCGCACGCCGCCGCGTAGGCCTGGAAGTAGGTGCGCGCCCGGTCGCGTTCGATCGTGTTGCTGCCGTGCCGGGGGATCTTCCACTCGAACTCCACCGGCCCCTTCAGTGCCGTCTTGGGCAGGTTGATCTTGACGCTGTTGCCGGTCGCCTTGACATAGCCGATGTCGACCAGGCCGGCCAGCGCGGTCGCCCACAGCCGGGCCAGCGGACCGCCACCGGTGTCCAGCGCCAGGTGGTCCTTGCCGTCGAACCAGCGCGGTGACATCACCCAGCTGTAGTTGCCGCCGTCCATGTCCCGCTTCTGCGGGTGCGGGTTGGTGTGCTGGTTCCACGGGTGGCGCCGGTCCACCGCGTTGCCCAGCGGATCGGTCTTGACGAACATCTCCTGATCGGTCCAGTCGTCGTAATACGAACTGCCCAAAAGGATTCGGATGCCGAGGTTGATGTCCACCAGCGAGTGGGTGACCAGCTTGCCGTCGACCACCACGCCCGGGGTGACGAACATCGCGTTCCCCCACCGCTCCATGTCCTTGTACTCGAAGTTGCACACCTCGGGGTCTTGGAAGGATCCCCAGCAACCGAGCAGGGTACGGCGCAGCCCCACCTTCTCGTACCCGGGCAGCGCCTCGTAGAAGAAGTCGAACAGGTCGTCGTGCATGGGCACGACCTTCTTCATGAACTCGACATAGCGCATCAGCCGGGTCATGTAGTCGGTCATCAACTGGATGGTCGCGACGGTGCCGACCCCACCCGGGTACAGCGTCGACGGGTGCACGTGGCGGCCCTCCATGAGGCAGAACATCTCGCGCGTCCAGCGGCTGACCACCAGTGCCTCCCGGTAGAACTCGCCGCTGAACGGGTTGAGCGAGCGCATGATGTCGGCGATCGTCCGGTACCCGTGCGCGTCGGCGTGCGGCGCCGGAGTCTTCTCGGCCAGGGAGAGCACGCTGGGGTTGGTCTCGGCGACCATCTTCTCGCAGAAGTCCACGCCGACCAGGTTCTCCTGAAAGATGTTGTGGTCGAACATGTATTCCGCGGCCTCGCCCAGGTTGACGATCCACTCACCCAGATGTGGCGGCTTGACGCCGTAGGCCATGTTCTGCGCGTAGCACGAACAGGTGGCGTGGTTGTCGCCGCAGATCCCGCAGATGCGGCTGGTGATGAAGTGGGCGTCGCGCGGGTCCTTGCCCTTCATGAAGATCGAGTAGCCGCGGAAGATCGACGAGGTGCTGTGGCACTCGACGACTTCTTTGTTCTCGAAATCGATCTTGGTGTAGATGCCGAGGCTGCCCACGATCCTGGTGATCGGGTCCCAGGACATTTCGACGAGCTGGCCGGGTTCCCGCTTGGCGGTGGTCGGCTCGGGGACGATAGTTGTCATCGAAATCTCTCCATGTCAGATGAGAAATGAAGCGCCGCAACCTACCAGGTGCGGCGGGCTCCGGTGGTGAGCTGGTCGCCGTTGTGGCGCCAGCGCGGCTCCTTGTCGAGGGTGCGCTCCGTGATACCCCTCAAATTGCGAATCACGGTCCCGTACAGGCCGGACGCGGCGCTGGAGAACTTGCCGCCCGGGGGCTCGTCCATGAAGGGCATGAACTTGTCCGGGAATCCGGGCATCGTGCACCCGATGCAGATCCCGCCGACGTTGGGGCAACCCCCGACACCGTTGATCCACCCGCGCTTGGGAACGTTGCACTTGACGACGGGGCCCCAACAGCCAAGCTTGACAATGCATTTCGGCGAGCCGTACTCGGTGGCGAAGTCGCCTTGCTCGTAGTAGCCGGCCCGGTCGCAACCCTCGTGCACGGTGTTGCCGAATAACCACGTAGGGCGCAGCGCGTCGTCGAGCGGGATCATCGGTGCCTGGCCAGTGGCCATGTAGAGCAGGTAGGTCAGCGTCTCGGCCAGGTTATCGGGTTGGATTGGGCAGCCAGGAACGCAGACGATCGGGATGCCGGCCTTGCTCTTCCACTCCCAGCCGAGGTAGTCGGGAACCCCCATCGCCCCGGTCGGATTGCCCGCCATCGCGTGGATCCCGCCGTAGGTGGCGCAGGTCCCGACCGCGACGACTGCGGTGGCCTTGGGCGTCAGCCGGTCCAGCCACTCGCTGGTGGTCATCGGCTGGCCGGTGGCGGGGTCATTGCCGAACCCGCACCAATAGCCCTCGTCCTTGATTTTCTCGTTCGGGATGGATCCTTCGACGACGAGCACGAAGGGTTCCAATTCGCCGCGATCGGCCTTGAAGAACCACTCGAGGAAGTCGTCCGCCCCGCCGGTGGGTCCGCATTCGAAGTCGATCAAAGGCCAGTGCACGGCGACTTTCGGAAGGCCGGGGAGCGCTCCTAGTGCGATCTCCTCGACGCTGGGCTGGGTGGCGGCAGTCAACGCCACCGAATCGCCGTCACAACTCAGGCCGGCATTAATCCATAGAACATGAATCAATGTTTCCTCTGCTTTGACTGCTGCTTCCGTTGGCATGCTGCAGCTTTCCGGGGCGGGCTGGGGCCCCTGCGCCGCCGGAGTCGACCTTCGGCCCACTTGCGCAGCGCTGTTTTTGGGTCTACTCCCGCCGGTGAGCGTTGTCAACGGGCCCCGCTTTCCGGGTTAGTAGATATATGTCGTATAGCGCTGAATTTTGGGTTGATGGTGTTGTGGCACAACAAATTTGGGCAACGGCAAGTCGGCCGCAATAATTCACTGAGTCGGGCTAATTAATATGTTTCCTTTTGCCGCGACGGACCGGACTTTCCTGCAAGTAATTTGCAGGAATCCGTCGCGTATTCGCCGGTTTGTCAGGCCGGCGAGCCGTCGGCGAACCGGCGCAGCCACCCGAACCACCCGCCCATGCCGGCCCCGGTGCGCGCGCTGACCGGCAGGATGGTCGCTGTCGCGTTGACCTCGCGAATGTGCGCGACGTAGGTGTCGACGTCGACGTCGAGATGGGGCACCAGGTCAATCTTGTTGAGCAACACAACATCCACCGATCGGAACATCACCGGGTACTTCAGCGGCTTGTCCTCGCCCTCGGTCACCGAGTACACCATGGCCTTGGCGTGCTCACCGACGTCGAACTCCGCCGGGCAGACCAGGTTGCCGACGTTCTCGATGATCACCAGGTCCAGGCCGCCGAGCGCCAGGCCCGGCAGCGCACGATTGACCATCGGGGCGTCGAGATGGCATTCGCCGCCAAAGCCATTGCTGGTGTTGAGCAATGCCACCTGGGCGCCACGACCGCTGAGCTTGGCCGCGTCCAGATCCGTGGCGATGTCGCCCTCGATCACCCCGATCGCGAATTCGCCGGCCAGCTCGTCCAGCGTGGCCGCCAGGATGGTCGTTTTGCCCGAGCCCGGTGAGCTCATCAGGTTCAGGGCGCGGATCCCGTTGCTCTCGAAGGCGGCGCGGTTGGCATCGGCGAGAATGTCATTCTCGGCGAAGATCGCCTCGAGCACGTCGATCCGCTGCTTGCCCGTCTGGTAGCGACTGTGATCGCCGAATTCGTGGTCATGGTCCGGATGATCGTGCTCGTGTGTGTGCACGGTCCCGTCGTCGTGCCGATGAAATCTACCCATCGTCAAATCCGTTCATAGTGGACACCTTTCACGAGACGTCCAGCGATGTCACCAGGAATTCGTTGCCGCGGAGCACCTCGACGTCGGAACTGTCGCACCGCGGACACCAGATCGACCAGGCCGACGTGATCTCCGATTGCCGGCCGCAGGCACGGCAGCGCACCTCGGCGGTGACGCACTCGAGTTCCAGCTCGGCGTCGGGCATGTCCTCGGCGTCCCGGACCAGTGTCCAGCAGAACGACAGCGATTCCGGCACCACCTGGCGAAGAGCGCCGATGCGCACCCGCACCACATCGACGTGCCGACCGTCGGCGTGGGTCTTGACCACACCGGCGATGGCTTCGCACAACGACAGCTCGTGCATTGCCGATCACCGGCGTTCGCTGGCAGGCCGGACCGCTGGGGATCCCATGAGCACTGTTCTACACCCGAATGGCGGGTCAGCTGAACCTCAGCTCGCGGTCTCGGCCGGCGTCCCATTTTTCTTCGATGCGTCCGTAGCGCCAGACGAGCAGGGCCACCGCCCAGGTGAGGACGAACATGCCGACGACGAAGTAGCCGACCGCGTTGAGGTCCAGCCCGCCGATCCAGCTCCAGAACGCGCCCCGCCAGCCGAACTGGTCGGCGAACAGGCCGAGCAGCTCGACGGTGCCGATCAGCAGGGCGACGGCCACCGACAGCGCCGTGATGGTGATGTTGTAGTAGACCTTGCGCACCGGGTTGGAAAAGGCCCACCCGTAGGCGAAGTTCATGAATGAGCCGTCGATCGTGTCCAGCAGGCACATGCCGGCGGTGAACAGCACGGGCAGAACCAGGATGGCGTACCAGGGCAGCCCGGCGGCGGCGCTGGTGCCCGCCAGCACCAGCAGTGCGATCTCGGTGGCGGTGTCGAAGCCGAGCCCGAACAACAACCCGACGGGGTAGCAGTGCCAGGACTTGGTGATCGACTTGGTGAAGCGGCCGAGAAACCGGTTCATCAGGCCGCGGTTGTCCAACTGCTGTTCCAGTTCCGCCCCGTCCTTATCCGGGTCGAAGTCGCCACGGCGCAGGCGCGCGAACACCCGCAGGATTCCGGCCAGCACGATGATGTTGAGGAGGGCGATCGCGTAGAGGAACACACCCGAGACGCTGGTGCCGATCAGGCCCGTGTAGTGGTGCAGCGTCGAGGAGTCGTCCCGGACCGGTCCGACCAGGGTTTTGACGCCGGTCGCCAGCAGTACCGCCAGCCCGAAGACCACCGTCGAGTGGCCCAGCGAGAAGAAGAACCCGACGGCAAGGGGGCGCTGCCCATCGTTCATCAGCTTGCGGGTGGTGTTGTCGATGGCGGCGATGTGGTCGGCGTCGAAGGCGTGCCGCATGCCCAGGGTGTAGGCCGTCAGTCCGATACCGACGCCAAAGGCCTTGCCGCCCAAGCTGAATTGGGCTGGCGCCACCAGAAAAGCCAGCGTGAACCAGCCCACCACGTGCAGCGCGACGATGATCGCCAGCATCGATGCCAGTCGCCACCACTCCGCCGGCGCCAGAGCACCGGAAAGTCTGGACCACCATGACGGCCGCCGGTTGAGCTCGGTCGTGACCACTGGGTTTCCTTCCACCATCGGCAAAGACAACCCGCCCGACTGTAAGTTCCCCGGCCAGCCTGATGCAAGTTGCTTGCAGGAACCGCCACGCGGAATTGGCCGCAAAAGTGGCAATCCGGGCTGTTGGGCGAGACACTGGACTGGTGACGCCCAAGCCCCCGGTACTGGATCCGTCCGTCACCGCGCGGATCGGTGATTTCCTGCGGGCGCGCGGGTTGCGGCGGATGGCGTCGCGGATTCAGGTGCTGGCGGTGCTCGAGCCGGTCGACGGACACCTGCCGGTGGCGGAGATTCACCAGCGGGTGCGGGCGTGTCTGCCGCCCGGCACCCAGGCGCCCGACCTGGCCACCATCTATCGCACGGTGACGACCTTGGTGGATCAGGGAGTGCTGCACGCGTTGACCCTCGATGGCGGCGTCACGACCTACGGGATGGCGACCGCGCCGCACCACCACGCCGTCTGCACGAAGTGTGGCTCGATCATCGAGGTGCCCGCGCGGAAGCTGAGCTCGGCGCTCGAGCACGCGATGGCGGGCAGCTCCTTCGCGCTGTCGGAGGCGGCCGGCCTGACCCTGCACGGGCTGTGTCCGCGGTGCCAGATCGACAAGGGCGAGCCGCGGCGGCTCAAACGCTCGGGACGCTAACGTCGCAGTTTCAGCAGCGCGTTTTCGACCACTTCGGACAGCGCGGGATGAATCCAGTACTGGCCGCGTGCCATCTCCGGGGCGGTAAGGCCGAAGCTCATCGCCTGGATCAGCGGCTGGATGAGCGAGGATGCCTGGTAACCCATGATGTGCGCGCCGAGCAGCCGCCCGCTGGGGCGTTCGGCGATCAGCTTGACGATCCCGGTGGTGTCTTCCATCGCCCAGCCGTAGGCGACGTCGCCGTAGTCCTGGATCGCAACCGAGATATCGAATCCGCCTTGGCGCGCTTGGTTTTCGGTCAACCCGACACTCGCCAGCTGGGGATCGGTGAATACGGCGGCCGGCACGTAACGGTGGTCGGTCATGACCATCGACTCGGTGTCGTCCCATTCGCAGAGCAGGTTGTGTTGCACGACGCGGGCCTCGTGGTTGGCGACGTGCTTGAGCTGATAGGGCGACGAGACATCGCCGAGCGCGAACACGCCCCGCGCGCAGGTGCGCTGGTATTCGTCGACCACCACCCGGCCGTCCTCGACGTCGACGCCGGCCTGCTCGGCGTCCAATCGGTCGGCGTTGGGCACCCGGCCGGTCGCGACCAGCAGCAGGTCGGCGTCCAGCGTGGACCCGTCGTCGAGTTGCAGCGTGGCGCCGGAGCCGCGGTTGGTGCCGCCCACCACGTTGCGGTGGGTGCGCAGTTCCCATTTCGTCGAGGCGATGCGGGTGAACCGTTCACAGATGGTGTCGTCGCAATGCCGCAGCAGGCAGGGGCCCCGGATCACCAACGTCACCCGCACCCCGAGCGCGGCGAAGACATGCGCGAATTCCGCTGCCACGAAGCCACTTCCGACGATCACAATATGCTCGGGCAAGGTGGGGATCCGCATGATGGTGTCGCTGGTGTGATAGTCGAGGCCGGATGCGAGGATCGCGGGCGGGATCACCGGCCGCGACCCCGCCGCGATCACCACCTGATCGGCGGTGAACTCCTCGCCGGTGTCGGTACGCAACAGGTAGCGCCCGTCGGGCTGAACGGGGCCGAACCGGGCGTGCTGCTGGTACACGTCGATGTTGGGCGCCGACCGGCGGTAGTCTTCGCCGCTGAGCGCGATCGGATCGATCCGCCCGAAGATGCGGGAGACGATGTCATCCCAGCGGACCCGGTCGATGTGCGCGTCGATGCCGTAGCGCGCCGCATTCTCGATCGTCGTCGCGACCTCGGCGGCGTAGACGAACATCTTCGTTGGGATGCATCCGACGTTGAGGCAGGTGCCGCCGAAGGTGCCCTGCTCGCAGATCGCTATCCGCTTGCCGGCATAGCGTTCATCGAGAACGCTGTTGCCCGAACCCGTTCCGATGATCGCGATGTCGTAC
The DNA here is from genome assembly GCA_963800315.1 of uncultured Actinomycetota bacterium. Lineage (GTDB taxonomy): Bacteria > Actinomycetota > Actinomycetes > Mycobacteriales > Mycobacteriaceae > Mycobacterium. The sequence continues at coordinate 410,685 of CAWDAS010000005.1, read as the reverse complement.
GTTTCCATCCTTGGTGGGCCGTCACCCTTCTTCCGAAGACGCCGAGGTGTCTGTTTTAAAGGTGCTGTCGGTGCCCAGGTAGCCGTCCAGCCAGAGGTCCAGGCGGCGATAGGCCATTCGGCGGGGCTCCGGCAACGACAAGAACACGTCGTGTTTGGCGTCGGCCACCGGAACGATCGTGCTCCGATTCCCGATACAGCCGGCCCACCTGGCGATCTGTGCGACGTCGAGAACCGCGTCGCCGCGATGCATGGACATCGGGTCGGTGGATTCGGCCACGCTGTGATCCGACCGCAGGATCAGATTCGGCACGCCGACGTCGAGCCCGCGATGCAGCCGGGCCTGGCCGTGCCGGACGGCGTGCAGCCAGCCGAAGGTGATCGGGAAGCCGCCCACGGGTTTCCAGTGCAGGTTGTAGTCGAATTCACCGTGGTAGTCGCGGTGCAGGGTGATGCCGTAACCGCCGTCTTTCGGGGCCCGGGCGACGCCCTTGGAGCGCATCCGGGACAGTCCGGAGATCACTCGCGAGGTCACCGAGTGGCGCAGCAGGGCCGGGCCGTGCAGATCCAGGAAGGGGCTGTTGAGCACCAGGCCGCCGATGGTGGCGTGCGTGATCATGTCACGCCGGCGCAACCGGTCCAGCCACAGCGAGACAATGAGCCCGCCGGCCGAATGCCCATACACCAGGACGCGGGGGGACGGCCGGGCCGCGCCCGCGCCCCGATGGCCGATAGTGCCTCTTGCAGTTCGGTGTCGTAGTGAGCGAGGTCGGTGACGAAGTGGGGGGTCTGGCCGTCCCGCCGCGACCGGCCGCACTTGTGTAGGTCCAGCGCATAGAAGGCAAAGCCGCGCTCGGCGAAGTGATCGGCCAGGTCGGTGTGGAAGAAGTAGTCGGTGTAGCCGTGCACCGCCAGGACCGCGTGCTCGGCGTCGGCGGCCGGCCCGGTGTCGGGTCCGCGCCGAATCAGGGTAGCGGCAATGTCGCCCTCGCCCGCCGGGTCCGGCCCGAGCGGGATGGTGCGCTGCCAATAACCCGGCAGGACATCGGGCACCCAGCCAGTCACCAGGCCAGCTTAAAGCCTTTGCTGGTCACCGGGAGGTGCATGCCGCAGGTGCGCGCATCGCCTCGGGATAACCTGGGACCGGCCGCAGTCGAGAAAAGGATCAACGAACCGGTGTCATCGCTAGCCAGAACCGCACGGACGGACGTCGTGCTGGTGGGCGCGGGCATCATGAGCGCCACGCTGGGTGCGTTGCTGCGCCGGCTGCAGCCGGATTGGTCGATCACGGTGATCGAGCGGCTGGACGGCGTCGCGGCCGAAAGCAGCAGCCCCTGGAACAATGCCGGGACCGGGCACTCCGCGTTGTGCGAGTTGAACTACACCCCGGAGCAACCCGACGGCTCGATCGACATCACCAAGGCGGTGCGCATCAACGAGCAGTTCCAGGTGACCCGCCAATTCTGGGCGTACGCCGTCGAGAACGGCATCCTGACCGATCGCGGTTTCGTCAACCCGATCCCGCACGTGAGCTTCGTGCGCGGGGCGCGGCGCGTCGACTATCTGCGGCGACGTCAGCGGGCGCTGGCCGCCAACCCACTGTTCGCCGGCACCGAATTGATCGACGACGCGGGCGAGTTCGCCCGCCGGCTGCCGTTGATGGCCGCCAAACGTGACTTCGCCGAGCCGATTGCGCTCAACTGGGCCCCGCAGGGCACCGACGTGGATTTCGGTGCGTTGTCTCGACAGCTCATCGGCTATTGCGTGCAGGGCGGTGCCACCGCGCTGTTCGGTCACGAGGTCCGCAACCTGACCCGCCAATCCGACGGCGGCTGGGCGCTGCGGATCGGCAATCGCCGCACCGGCGAAAAGTACCGGCTGAACGCCAAGTTCGTGTTCGTCGGGGCCGGCGGTGACGCACTGCCGCTGCTGCAGAAATCCGGCATCAAAGAGGTCCGGGGCTTCGCCGGCTTCCCGATCGGCGGCCGGTTCCTGCGCGCGGACAACCCGGCGCTGACCGCCGGGCACCGGGCCAAGGTGTACGGAGCTCCGGCGCCGGGAGCCCCACCGCTCGGCGCGCTTCATCTGGACCTTCGATTCGTCAACGGCAAGTCGTGGCTGGTTTTCGGGCCGTACGCCGGCTGGTCGCCGAAGTTCCTGAAGCACGGCCATGTCACCGATTTGCCGCGCTCGGTCAGGCTCGACAACCTGCCATCGCTGCTCGGTGTGGGCGTGACCCAGCTCCCGCTGGTCAACTACCTGATCGGCCAACTGCGGCTCTCCGGACCGGAACGGCTGCACGCGCTGCGCGAATTCGTCCCCGCCGCAGTGGGTTCGGACTGGGAGCTGACGGTGGCCGGTCAGCGCGTGCAGGTGATCCGCCGGGACAAGCGCAAAGGCGGGGTGCTCGACTTCACCACCACCGTGCTGGCTTCCGACGACGGCAGCATCGCCGGACTGCTGGGCGGCTCCCCGGGAGCGTCGACCGCCGTGGCCGCCATGCTCGACGTGTTGCGGCGATGCTTCGCCGGCCGTTATCGCTCCTGGCTGCCCACGCTGAAACAGATGGTGCCATCGTTGGGGGTGGAGCTGTCCGGCGAGCCGGCGCTGTATGACCAGGTGTGGTCGTGGGGCACCAAGGTACTGCAGCTCGAGCCGGAGGGTGTGCGCTCATGACCGAATCGCTGCGTCGCGTCTGGGCCAAAGACCTTGACGCCGCGACCCTTTACGAATTGCTCAAGTTGCGGGTAGAAGTGTTCGTCGTCGAACAAGCCTGTCCGTATCCGGAGCTCGACGGACGCGATCTGCTCGCCGAGACCCGGCACTTCTGGCTGGAAACCGCTGGCGGCGAGGTGATCTGCACGCTGCGGTTGATGGAGGAGCACGCCGGGGGCGAGAAGACGTTCCGGATCGGCCGGTTGTGCACCAAACGCAGCGCACGCGGGCAGGGCCACACCACCCGGCTGCTGCGCGCCGCGCTGGCCGAGGTGGGCGACTACCCGTGCCGGATCAACGCGCAGACGTATCTGGCCGACATGTATGCCCAGCACGGATTCGTCCGTGACGGCGACGATTTCGTCGACGACGGCGTTCCGCACGTGCCGATGCTGCGGCCCGGCTCGGGCCTGACGGAGCTGCCGTGAAGCCCTATCCGTTCAGCGCCATCGTGGGGCACGATCAGATGCGCCTCGCGCTGCTGTTGTGCGCCGTGCGGCCGGAGATCGGCGGCGCGCTCATCCGCGGTGAAAAGGGCACCGCCAAGTCGACCGCCGTGCGCGGCCTTGCGGCGTTGCTGTCCGCCGCGACCGGGAGCGGCGGTGCGGGCCTGGTCGAAATGCCGCTCGGCGCAACCGAAGACCGGGTGATCGGTTCACTGGACCTGCAGCGGGTGCTGCGCGACGGTGAGCACGCGTTCTCGCCGGGGTTGTTGGCCCGCGCGCATGGCGGGGTGCTCTACGTCGACGAGGTCAACCTGCTGCACGACCATCTGGTCGACGTGCTGCTCGACGCGGCCGCGATGGGCCGGGTGCACATCGAACGCGACGGCATCTCGCATTCGCACGAGGCCCGGTTCGTGCTGATCGGCACGATGAATCCGGAGGAGGGCGAACTGCGTCCGCAGCTGCTGGACCGGTTCGGTCTCACCGTCGACGTGCGCGCGTCGCGCGACGTGGACGTGCGGGTGGAGGTCGTCCGGCAGCGGATGGCCTACGAGGCCGATCCCGACGGGTTCGCCCAGCGGTACGCGGGCGCCGACGCCGAGCTGGCCCGGCGAATCGCCGCGGCGCGCGCAATCGTCGACGATGTGGTGTTGCCGGACAACGAGTTACGCCGCATCGCCGCGGTGTGCGCGGCGTTCGACGTCGACGGGATGCGGGCCGATCTGGTGGTGGCCCGCACCGCGGCCGCGCACGCCGCCTGGCGCGGGGCGAATCGCGTCGAGGAGCAAGACGTCCGGGTGGCGGCCGAACTGGCGTTGCCGCACCGGCGCCGTCGGGACCCGTTTGACGACCCCGGCATCGACCCCGACCAGTTGAACGAGGCGCTGTCGCGCGCCGGCGGTGAGGATCCCGAACCGGATCCCGACCCGCCCGGAGGCGGTGAGCCCGCGAATGACACTGCGCCGCAGACGGACTCACGCCAAGCGCCACAGCCCCAAGCGCCTCAGCCCCAACCGTCGCAGCCCCAGCCGCCGAAGCCCAGCGCGCCGCCGTCCAAGGTCTTTCGCGCCCGGGCGCTGACCGTTCCGGGGGTTGGTGCCGGTGCGCCGGGACGGCGATCGCGCGCCCGCAACGCCACCGGCAGCGTGATCGCCGCCGCCGAGGGCAACGATGCGAGCTCCGCGGCCCACGGGCTGCACCTGTTCGCCACCCTGCTCTCGGCCGCCGAGCGCGCCGGCGCCGGGCCGCTGCGGCCACGGCCGGACGACGTGCGACGGGCCGTGCGCGAGGGACGCGAAGGCAACCTGGTGATCTTCGTCGTCGACGCGTCGGGTTCCATGGCCGCCCGGGATCGCATGGCCGCGGTCAGCGGCGCCACGCTGTCCCTGCTGCGCGACGCCTACCAGCGCCGGGACAAGGTCGCCGTGATCACGTTCCGCCAGCGGGAGGCGCGGCTGTTGCTGCCGCCGACATCCTCCGCGCACATCGCCGGCAGGCGGCTGGCTCGATTCGACACCGGCGGCAGGACGCCGCTGGCCGAAGGCCTGCTGGCCGCGCGCGAGCTGATCGTCCGGGAAAAGGCGCGAGATCGGGCGCGGCGCTCCCTGGTGGTGGTGCTCACCGACGGCCGGGCCACCGCCGGGCCGGACGCGTTGGGCCGCAGTCGCGCCGCGGCGGCCCGGCTGGTCGCCGAAGGCGCCGCCGCGGTGGTCGTGGACTGCGAGACGTCCTATGTGCGGCTGGGGCTGGCCGAGCAACTGGCCCGTCACCTCGGTGCGCCGGCCGTGCGGCTGGAGCAGTTGCACGCGGATTCGCTGACCCGTGCCGTGCGCGACGCGGCCTGAGGGAGGTAGCCGCTTATGCCACAAGGAGTTCCGCCGCAGGTCCCCGACGACGGCCTGACCACCCGGGCCCGCCGCAACACCCCGGTGCTGGCGGTGCACACCGGCGCCGGCAAGGGCAAGTCGACCGCCGCGTTCGGGATGGCCCTGCGGGCCTGGAACGCCGGACTCGCCGTCGCGGTGTTCCAGTTCGTCAAGAGCGCCAAGTGGAAGGTGGGGGAGGAGGCGGCGTTCGCCCAACTCGGCCAACTGCACCAGCGGCACGGCGTCGGCGGACCCGTCGAATGGCACAAGATGGGCGCGGGCTGGTCCTGGTCGCGCAAGGCGGGCAGCGAAGTCGATCACGCCGCGGCGGCGGCCGACGGCTGGGCCGAGATCGCGCGCCGCCTGGCCGAACGGCGTCACGACTTCTATGTGCTGGACGAGTTCACGTATCCGCTGAAGTGGGGCTGGGTGGACGTCGACGAGGTGGTGGAAGTCCTGCTGGCGCGCCTCGGCCACCAGCATGTGGTCATCACCGGACGCGATGCCCCGCGGCGGCTGATCGAGGCCGCCGACCTGGTGACCGAGATGACGAAGGTCAAGCACCCGATGGACGCGGGGCGCAAGGGTCAGCGGGGGATCGAGTGGTGAGTGTTCCCGCGGTGGTCATTGCCGCACCCGCATCGGGAAGCGGAAAGACCACCGTGGCAACGGGTTTGATCGGTGCCTTGCGACGGGCCGGCCACACCGTTGCGCCGTTCAAGGTCGGCCCGGATTTCATCGACCCCGGCTACCACGGCCTGGCCGCCGGGCGGACCGGGCGCAACCTCGACCCGGTCATGGTCGGCGAGGAGCTCATCGGCCCGCTGTACGCCCACGGCACCGGCGGCGCGGACATCGCCGTGATCGAAGGCGTGATGGGGCTGTTCGACGGGCGGATCGGCCCCGCCGTCACCACCGCCGCGGCGGGCTCCACCGCGCACGTCGCCGGCCTGCTGGGCGCGCCGGTAATCCTGGTGGTCGATGCGCGCGGTCAAAGCCACAGCATCGCCGCATTGCTGCACGGCTTCTCGACGTTCGACACCGCCACCCGGGTCGCCGGGGTGATCCTCAACCGGGTCGGCTCGCCCAGGCATGAGCAGGTGCTGCGACAGGCGTGCGAGCAGGCCGGCGTCCCGGTGTTGGGCGCCATTCCGCGCACCGCCGAATTAGAGGTGCCGTCAAGGTATCTGGGCCTGGTGACCGCCGTGGAGTACGGGCGACGGGCGCGACTGGCCGTGGACGCGATGACCTCCCTGGTGGCCCGTCACGTCGACCTGGCCGCGGTCGCTGCGGTCGCCGGAATCCGGGCCGCCGATGCGCCCTGGGACCCGGCGACGGCGGTCGGCGAGGCGCCCGGCGGGCGCGCCACCGTCGCCCTGGCGGCCGGCAAGGCATTCAGCTTCGGCTACGCCGAACACGCCGAACTGCTCCGCGCCGCGGGCGCGCAAGTCGTCGAGTTCGACCCGCTCAGCGACCGGCTGCCCGCCGGCACGGATGCGGTCCTGTTGCCCGGCGGCTTCCCCGAACAGTTCACCGCGGAGCTCTCGGCCAACGACGTGGTCCGCCGGCAGATCAATGAGCTGGACGCCGCGGGCGGGCCGATCCATGCCGAATGCGCCGGGCTGATCTACCTGGCCGCCGAACTCGACGGCCACCCGATGTGCGGCGTGCTCGCCGGATCGGCACGGTTCACGTCCACGCTCACGTTGGCGTATCGCGACGCCGTCGCCATGGCCGATTCGCCGCTGTATCGCGTCGGCCAGCGCGTCGTCGGGCACGAATTTCACCGGACCGCAGTCACATTCACCGCTAGCTACCAGGCCGCCTGGGCGTACCGCGACGGCGATGATGCGGCGGCACCGGTGCGCGACGGCGTCGTGCATGCCGGCGTGCATGCGTCGTACCTGCACACGCATCCGGCGGCGGCGCCGGGGGCGGTGCGGCGTTTCGTCGCGCACGCGGCCGCCCGCACCCGCCCGGCTTCGCCGCGCTAGCGGTCGCCATTGGGTCGATGGTGGCGACCCGCCGCGCCCGGCTTCGCCGCGCTAGCGGTCGCCATTGGGTCGATGTGGCGACCCGCCGCGCCCGGCTTCGCCGCGCTAGCGGTCGCCACTGGGTCGATGTGGCGACCCGCCGCGCCCGGCTTCGCCGCGCTAGCGGTCGCCACTAGGCTTGCCCGGGTGACCGAGAGCGCCTACCTCGCTGGATTGCGGCTCGCGGGCAAGAAGGTCGTCGTCGTCGGCGGAGGCACCGTTGCCCAGCGCCGGCTGCCTCTGCTCATCGCCAGTGGTGCCGATGTGCACGTCATCTCCCGTTCCGCCACCCCGGCCGTCGAGGCGATGAGCGGGATCACCCTGGCATTGCGGGAGTATCGCGACGGCGATCTCGACGGGGCCTGGTACGCGATCGCGGCCACCGACGACCCGCAGGTGAACGCGGCCGTGGTCGCGGAGGCCGAGCGGCGCCAAACCTTTTGCGTCCGCGCCGACATCGCCGTCGAGGGGACCGCGGTCACGCCGGCGTCGTTCAGCTACGCGGGATTGTCGGTGGGGGTGCTGGCCGGCGGCGAGCACCGCCGGTCGGCGGCGATCCGGTCGGCCATCCGGGAGGCGCTGCAGACGGGCGTCATCACCGCCGAGAGCCCCGTGGGCTCCGATGCCGTGCGCGGTGGGGTGGCGCTGGTCGGCGGCGGCCCGGGCGACCCCGAACTGATCACCGTGCGTGGCCGTCGTCTGCTCGCCCAGGCCGACGTGGTGGTCGCCGACCGGCTCGCGCCACCCGAGCTGCTCGCCGAGCTGCCGCCGCACGTGGAGGTCATCGACGCCGCCAAGATTCCGTACGGGCGGGCGATGGCCCAGGAAGCCATCAACAACGTCATGATCGAGCGGGCCCGGTCGGGGAGCTTCGTGGTGCGCCTCAAAGGTGGTGACCCCTTTGTGTTCGCCCGCGGCTACGAAGAAGTGTTGGCCTGCGCCGACGCCGGGATCCCGGTGACGGTCGTCCCGGGTGTGACAAGTGCCATAGGTGTGCCCGCATTGGCCGGTGTTCCGGTCACTCATCGGGCGATAAATCACGAGTTTGTGGTGGTCAGCGGCCATCTCGCGCCCGGTCACCCCGAATCGTTAGTGAATTGGGACGCACTGGCTGCATTGTCGGGCACCATCATTTTGCTGATGGCGGTCGAACGCATCGAACTTTTCGCCAATGCGCTCATAAAGGGCGGCCGGCCTGCGGATACGCCAGTGCTAGTGGTACAACACGGAACGACGGCGGCTCAGCAAACTTTGCGGGCCACCCTTGTCGACACGCCCGAAAAGATCCGCGCCGAGGGGATCCGACCTCCCGCGATCATCGTGATCGGGCCGGTGGCGGCGTTCGGGCTTTAAACGATTCTTAAGATTACTGTAAGGTAACCTTTTATGACGGCTCTCAACGACACTGAGCGCGCAGCCCAGAACTGGACGTCCGCGCGCCCCGATCGTCCGGCCCCGATGCGCTCCACGCGCGCGGCGGAGACCGCCCCCACATCGTATCAGCAAGTACTACCCGGCCTGGCTGCCCTCGCGTCGCTTCATCGCGGCCGTGATCGCTATCGGTGGTATGCAGCTGCTCGCGACGATGGACAGCACCGTCGCCATCGTGGCGCTGCCGAAGATCCAAAACGAGCTGAGCCTGTCCGACGCCGGCCGCAGCTGGGTGATCACCGCATACGTGCTCACCTTCGGCGGGCTGATGCTGCTGGGCGGCCGCCTCGGCGACACCATCGGGCGCAAGCGCACCTTCATCGTCGGCGTCGCGCTGTTCACCATCTCCTCGGTGCTGTGCGCGGTGGCCTGGGACGAGGTGACCATGGTGATCGCCCGGCTTTCCCAGGGCGTCGGGTCGGCCATCGCATCGCCGACCGGCCTGGCGCTGGTGGCCACGACATTCCCGAAAGGCCCGGCGCGTAACTTCGCCACCGCGGTGTTCGCCGCGATGACGGCTATCGGCTCGGTGATGGGCCTGGTGGTGGGCGGCGCGCTGACCGAGGTGTCGTGGCGGCTGGCGTTCCTGGTGAACGTGCCGATCGGCCTGGTGATGATCTACCTGGCCCGTACCGCGCTGCGGGAGACCAACAGGGAGCGGATGAAGCTCGACGCGGCCGGGGCCATGCTGGCCACGTTGGCGTGCACCGCCGCCGTTTTCGCCTTCTCGATGGGGCCGGAAAAGGGCTGGATCTCGCTTACCACCATCGGTTCGGCCGCGGTGGCGATGGCCGCCGCCCTGGCCTTCATCCTGGTGGAACGTACCGCCGAAAATCCGGTGGTGCCGTTCCACCTGTTCTTCGACCGGAACCGGCTGTTCACCTTCATTGCCATCTTCCTGGCCGGCGGTGTCATGTTCAGCCTGACCGTGTGCATCGGTCTGTACGTGCAGGACATCCTGGGCTACAGCGCGCTGCGCGCGGGCATCGGTTTCATCCCGTTCGTCATTGCGATGGGAATCGGCCTGGGGGTGTCCTCGCAGCTGGTGTCGCGGTTTTCGCCGCGGGTGCTGACGATCGCCGGTGGCTACCTGTTGGTGTCCGCGATGCTGTACGGCTGGTTGTTCATGAGCCGCGGCGTGCCGTACTTCCCGAACCTGGTGGCGCCCATCGTGATCGGTGGTATCGGCATCGGCATGGCCGTTGTCCCGCTGACGCTGTCGGCCATCGCCGGCGTGGGCTTCGATCAGATCGGTCCGGTATCGGCGATCGCGCTGATGGCGCAGAGCCTGGGCGGACCGCTGGTCCTGGCCGTCATTCAGGCCGTGATCACCTCGCGCACGCTCTACCTCGGCGGCACCACCGGCCCGGTGAAGTTCATGAATGACGCCCAGCTGCATGCGCTGGACCACGGCTACACCTACGGCCTGCTGTGGGTGGCCGGAGCCGCCGTCGTCGTCGGCGGGGCCGCGATCTTCATCGGCTATACGCCTGCGGAGGTCGCCCAGGCGCAAGAAGTCAAGGACGCGATCGACGCCGGGGAGATGTAGCTCCCGCCGCGTCAGTACTGTTTGACGATGGATCGCGGCGCGGTGCGCCACGTTCGGTTGCCGTTCGCCCGTAGACGTGGTGGCTCGAGGAGCAACACGGCGCGTCCGTCGAGCAGCACCGGCCTGGTCACCTTGGCCGCTGACGAATTCGGCGGTGGCCCCAGCCAGCCGCTGCTGCCGGAGACCTGGGGCGATGAGCCCGGACCCGAAACGCGCGGCTGAGAAACCCCGCTGCGCCGGACTTACCGTGACCACTAGGCTGGCCCGCTGTGATCACCCGGATGTCCGAGCTGTTCCTGCGCACGCTGCGCGACGATCCCGCCGACGCCGAAGTGTCCAGCCACAAATTGCTGATCAGGGCCGGATACGTTCGGCCCGTCGCGCCCGGCCTGTACAGCTGGTTGCCGCTCGGATTGCGGGTGCTGCGCAAGATCGAGGGCGTCGTTCGCCAGGAGATGAACGCGATCGGCGGGCAGGAAATCCTGTTCCCCGCCCTGCTGCCCCGCGGGCCGTATGAGACGACGAACCGGTGGACCGAGTACGGCGACAGCGTATTTCGGCTGCAGGACCGCCGCGGCAATGACTACCTGCTCGGCCCGACACACGAAGAGATCTTCACTCTGACCGTCAAGGGTGAATACAGCTCCTACAAGGATTTTCCGCTGCTGCTGTTCCAAATCCAGAACAAGTACCGTGACGAGGCGCGGCCGCGGGCCGGAATTCTGCGTGTCCGGGAGTTCGTGATGAAGGACTCCTACTCCTTCGACATCGACGACGACGGGCTCAAGGCCGCCTACCACGCGCACCGGGAGGCCTATCAGCGCATCTTCTCCCGGCTCCAGGTGCGCTACGTCATCGTGTCCGCGGTATCCGGAGCGATGGGCGGCAGCGCGTCGGAGGAGTTTCTGGCCGAAAGCCCGGTCGGTGAGGACACCTTCGTGCGCTGCCTGGAGTCCGGTTATGCAGCCAACGTCGAGGCGGTCGTCACCGCGCGCCCGGAGGCGCGGCCCGCAGAAGTCGTGGCCGGGCTGCCCGAGGCGGTGGTCCACGACACCGGCGACACCCCGACGATCGCCAGCCTGGTCCAGTGGGCCAACACGGCGGACCTGGGTCGCACCGTCACCGCGTCCGACACGCTGAAGAACGTCTTGCTGAAGGTGCGCCAACCCGGCGGGGAGTGGGAGCTGCTGGCCATCGGGCTCCCGGGCGACCGCGAGGTCGACGACAAGCGACTGGGCGCGGCGCTGGAACCGGCCGAGTACGCGCTGCTCGGCGACGACGACTTCGACCGGTATCCGTTTCTGGTGAAGGGCTATATCGGTCCGAAAGCGTTGCAGAGCAACGGAGTTCGTTACCTCGTCGACCCTCGCGTGGTCGAGGGCACCAGCTGGATCACCGGAGCCGACGAGCCCGGCCGCCACGTCGTCGACCTGGTGGCGGGCCGCGATTTCACCGCCGACGGAACCATCGAGGCCGCCGAAGTGCGCGACGGCGACCCCTGTCCCGACGGTGCCGGCCCGCTGGTATCGGCGCGCGGTATCGAGATCGCGCACATCTTCCAGCTCGGCCGCAAATACACCGACGCCTTCGCCGCGGACGTGCTCGGCGAGGACGGCAAGCCGGTGCGGCTGACCATGGGCTCCTACGGAGTCGGGGTGTCACGACTGGTGGCCGTCGTCGCCGAGCAGCACCACGACGAGCTGGGGCTGCGCTGGCCGCCGGCGGTGGCGCCGTTCGACGTTCACCTGGTGATCGCCAACAAGGACGCCGAGGCGCGCACCGGGGCCACCACGCTGGCCGCCGACCTGGACCGGTTGGGTGTCGAGGTGTTGCTCGACGACCGTCAGGCATCGCCCGGGGTGAAGTTCAAGGACGCCGAACTGCTGGGCGTGCCGTGGATCGTCGTGGTGGGCCGGGGCTGGGCGGACGGCGTCGTGGAGCTGCGGGACCGCTTCAGCGGGCAGACTCGCGAGCTGGCCGCCGGAACGTCGTTGGCCACCGACATCGTGGCCGCCCTGAACGGTTAGCGCCGCGCTATTCGTCGCCGCCCGGGAAGGCGGCGGTGATGGGCCAGGCGCCCAGCACTCGGCTCCAGCGGGCGGCCAGCACCGCGCTTTGGATCAGGGCCGTCGAGCCGAACGCGCGGTCGTCGGCTGTCTCCGCGTGCTCGATGACGGCGCGCCACGCCGTCGCGCAATCGTTCTCCATCCGCACGGCGAGGCGCGCCGCGTCGGCGGCGCTGGCCACCAGCATGGGCAGCTGATAGCCGGGCGCGGCGACCGGCGCGGTGACCTTGCGGGCGGCCAGCATCGCGATGACGTCGTCGCGGCGCTGGCGGTGCTGGGTGAGGGCCTCCACCACCAAGTCGTTGACGCTGGGCGGTGACAGCGCCGACACGATGCCGTAGCCGTAGATGGTCGAGTGCTCGACGGACACCGCCTCGCACAGCGCCGCGTTGTCGGCGTCCTTACCCGAGGTCATATCGACGGGCCACCGGGCACCAGCGCGACCGTGTACGACGCCGTGCAGGAAGCGGCGATGGATGCGAGCAGCCCCGCCCGGTAGCCCGACGTGGCGGGCACCAGGTGGCCGGCGCTGTCGGCCGAGGCGCGCAGCGCGTCCAGGACATCGGACACCGGCGGCGGGGGCGGCGGTGGCGCGCTCGCCTCGGCCGGGCTGGGGCTTGTCGTTTCGCTCGACGACGACGAGGTCAGCTTGCCGGCGGCCCGGGAGATCTCCGTGGACAGGGCGCGGGCATGCGCGGCGCGTTGACGGGCCACCACCGTGAGCGCGGCGGCGAGCTGCGGCGCCAGACCGACGGCCGCGGCGGCGGCACCCGCGAGCGCGCTGTCGTGTCGGGCCTGGTCTAACGGTCCCAGCAGTTCCTCGACGGGTGGGGGCTTGGGCGGGGGCTCGCCGCAGGCGGACGCCACCGCCCCCAGCGCAGCCAGCGCCGCGCCACCGACAAGCAGACCCCGCCTGTTGGTGACGGGTACTGCACTGGGCACAAGCACATCCTGCCATTGGTGCGAACGCAGGCCCGATGCCCCAGACCCTGACGACGCGATCCCGTGGCCATCGGCGATTCCTGGCGTATCGTTGGTAGCTGGCTCTCGCGGAACAGCAGCCGTTGGGTTCCGTCGGGACACCGGAGCCGCCCGAACGCTGAGCCGGGCGGCGACATCCTCCAGATGACCGGACAACTCAAGATGAGGAGCTCGCCGTGACCACCGGGCTACCTTCGCAGACGCAGGTGATCGAGCTACTCAGTGGTGAGTTCGCGCGCGCGGGTTATGAGATCGAAGACGTGGTCATCGACGCCCGGACGCGTCCGCCGCGGATCATGGTGATCGCCGACGGTGACAAAGCGCTGGACCTCGAGACGATAGCCACTTTGTCGCGCTCGGCGTCGGCTTTGCTGGATGGTCTGGACCGCCTCGAGAACCGTTACGTGCTCGAGGTCAGTTCGCCGGGCGTGGACCGCCCGCTCACCAGCGAGAAGCACTTCCGCCGCGCCCGCGGGCGCAAGGTCGAAATGGTGCTGTCGGACGGGTCGCAGCTGACCGGGCGCATCGGCGAGACGAGCGATCGTGCGGTCGCGCTGGTGGTCCGCGCCGGCCGCGACTGGACGGTACGCGAGATCCCCCTCGCTGAGATCGCTAAAGCCGTTGTCCAGGTGGAGTTTTCGCCTCCATCCCAGGCCGAGCTGGAACTGGCGACCGTAGATCAGGGCCCCAGGACGGAGGCCGGAACATGAACATCGACATGGGCGCGCTGCATGCGATCGAAGTGGATCGGGGCATCTCGGTCAATGAGTTGCTCGAGACGATCAAGTCGGCGTTGCTCACCGCCTACCGGCACACCGAAGGCCACCAGAATGACGCGCGTATCGAGATCGACCGCAAGACCGGTGTCGTTCGCGTGGTTGCCTGCGAGACCGACGAGGATGGCAACGTCATCAGCGAGTGGGATGACACTCCCGAGGGCTTCGGGCGCATCGCCGCCACCACCGCGCGTCAGGTGATGCTGCAGCGGTTCCGGGACGCGGAGAACGAGCGCACCTTCGGCGAGTTCTCCACCCGCGAGGGCGAGATCGTCGCGGGCGTGATCCAGCGGGACAGCCGGGCCAACGCGCGCGGTCTGGTCGTGGTCCGGATGGGCACCGAGACCAAGGCCTCCGAGGGTGTGATCCCCGCGGCCGAACAGGTTCCGGGCGAAAGCTACGAGCACGGCAACCGGGTGCGATGCTATGTGGTCGGCGTGACCCGCGGGTCCCGCGAGCCGTTGATCACCCTGTCGCGGACCCACCCCAACCTGGTGCGCAAGTTGTTCTCGCTGGAGGTTCCCGAAATCGCCGACGGGTCGGTCGAGATCGTGGCCGTCGCCCGCGAGGCCGGCCACCGCTCCAAGATCGCGGTGCGGTCGAACGTTCCCGGCCTGAACGCAAAGGGAGCCTGCATCGGGCCGATGGGGCAGCGGGTCCGCAATGTGATGAGCGAGCTCTCCGGGGAGAAGATCGACATCATCGATTACGACGAGGACCCGTCCCGCTTCGTCGCCAACGCGCTCTCGCCGGCGAAGGTGGTCTCGGTGTCGATCATCGACCAGGCCGCCCGGGCCGCCCGCGTGGTGGTGCCCGACTTCCAGTTGTCGCTGGCCATCGGCAAGGAGGGGCAGAACGCGCGGCTGGCCGCCCGGCTCACCGGGTGGCGCATCGACATCCGCGGCGATTCACCGGCCAGTTCCGACGCGCACTCCGAGAGCCAGCCCGGACACGGCGCCGCCCACGGAATGGCGCACGATCGCTAGCTCTCCGAAGGGGGCGCCGCGCCACATCCGCGGGTGGTTCTGACCACCGAATCAAGTGACGCTAGACTGAGCCGTGATCCAGCGTGAGCCTTCGGCCCCCGAAACAGCTGGACGCACAAGCACGTGGGTAAACCAGTGCGAACCTGCGTCGGGTGCCGAAAGCGAGAGCTGGCCGTCGAACTGCTTCGCGTGGTGGCTGTACCGACCGGGAACGGCGAATATGCCGTGATCGTTGACACAGCGAGTAACCTGCCGGGGCGGGGTGCATGGCTGCATCCCGTACCGCAGTGCGCGCAACAGGCGATTCGGCGGCATGCTTTCACCAGAGCGCTGCGCATCACCGGTTCACCGGACACATCCGCGGTGGTCGAGCATTTAGAGTTGCTAGGTGCGCCCGACTCGCCCGGCAACAGAACAGGTAGCAAAGAACATGAGCACACCGTGAAGTCCCGATGACAATGCGTCATAGCTAAACCCGAGGCGCGGCCCTACGACTGTCGCCTCATAGACAGGAGATGTAGTGGCAGGTAAGGCCCGCGTACACGAGTTGGCAAAGGAACTCGGTGTCACCAGCAAGGAAGTCCTCGCCCGGCTGAATGAACAGGGCGAATTCGTCAAATCCGCATCGTCGACGGTAGAGGCGCCGGTCGCTCGCCGGTTGCGCGAGTCTTTCGGGGGCGGCAAGCCGGCACCCGAAAAGGCCGCTGCGAAGGCCGCCGGCAAGGCGCCCGCCAAAGGCCCCGACAAGTCGCTCGACCAAACCCTGGACCAGGCGATCGGCAATGGCGAAGCGGCGAGTGCGCCCGCCAAGCCCGCCGACACAGCGCCGCCCGCCGCCGCGCAGGACGCGCCGACGGAGGCGCCCGCCCGGCCCGGGCCGGTTCCCGGACGGCCCCCGGCGCCGTCCCCCGGGCAGCCGAAACCGCCCACGCCCGGACAGCCGCCGCACCCCGGCATGACGCCCGGCCCGCGTCCCGGTCCGATGCCGAAGCCCGGCGTCCGCACCCCGCGCGTCGGCAACAACCCGTTCTCGTCGGCGCAACCCGTCGACCGGCCCATCCCGCGTCCGCCGGCGCCCCGCCCGGGGGCGCCTCGGCCCGGTGCGCCGCGCCCGGGCGCTTCACCCGGCAGCATGCCGCCCCGGCCCGGTGGCGTCGGTGGGCCGCCCCGCCCGGGACGCCCGGGTGGCGCGCGGCCCGGCGGTGGCCGGCCCGGTGGGCCCGGTGGCGGCCGCTCCGACGGCGGCGGCGGTAACTACCGCGGCGGCGGCGGCGTCGGTGCCGCACCCGGCGGTGGTGGTTTCCGGGGCCGGCCCGGCGGAGGCGGCGGTGGTCGCCCCGGACAGCGCGGCGGTGCCGCCGGCGCGTTCGGCCGGCCCGGCGGCGCGCCCCGGCGCGGCCGCAAGTCCAAGCGGCAGAAGCGTCAGGAATACGACTCGATGCAGGCGCCGGTCGTCGGCGGCGTGCGGTTGCCGCACGGCAACGGCGAGACCATCCGGTTGGCGCGCGGCGCGTCCCTGTCGGACTTCGCCGAGAAGATCGACGCCAACCCGGCCGCGCTGGTGCAGGCGTTGTTCAACCTCGGCGAGATGGTCACGGCCACGCAGTCCGTCGGTGATGAGACCCTCGAGCTGCTGGGCAGCGAGATGAACTACAACGTCCAGGTCGTCAGCCCGGAGGACGAAGACCGCGAGCTGCTGGAGTCCTTCGACCTCACCTACGGCGAAAACGAAGGCGGCGAGGAAGACCTGCGGACCCGTCCGCCGGTGGTGACCGTGATGGGCCACGTCGACCACGGTAAAACCCGACTGCTGGACACGATCCGAAACGCCAGCGTTCGCGAGGCCGAGGCCGGCGGGATCACCCAGCACATCGGCGCCTACCAAGTGTCGGTCGACTTCGACGGCACCGAACGGCCGATCACCTTCATCGACACCCCGGGCCACGAGGCGTTCACCGCCATGCGTGCCCGCGGTGCCAAGGCCACCGACATCGCCATCCTGGTGGTGGCCGCCGACGACGGCGTCATGCCGCAGACGGTGGAGGCGATCAACCACGCGCAGGCGGCCGACGTGCCGATCGTGGTGGCGGTCAACAAGATCGACAAGGAAGGCGCCGACCCGCAGAAGATCCGCGGGCAGCTCACCGAATACGGTTTGGTCCCAGAGGAATTCGGTGGCGAGTCGATGTTCGTCGACATCTCCGCCAAGGAGGGCACCAACATCGAGGCGCTCGAGGAGGCGGTGCTGCTGACCGCGGACGCCGCCCTGGACCTGCGGGCCAACCCCGACATGGAGGCCCAGGGCGTGGCGATCGAGGCGCACCTGGACCGCGGCCGCGGACCCGTCGCCACCGTGCTGGTGCAGCGCGGCACGCTGCGCGTCGGCGACTCGGTGGTGGCCGGCGACGCGTACGGTCGCGTCCGCCGCATGGTCGATGAGCACGGCGAGGACGTCGAGGAGGCGTTGCCGTCGCGGCCGGTGCAGGTCATCGGCTTCACGTCGGTGCCCGGCGCGGGTGACAACTTCCTGGTCGTCGACGAGGACCGCATCGCCCGCCAGATCGCCGACCGGCGCAGCGCCCGCAAGCGCAACGCGCTGGCGGCGCGTTCCCGAAAGCGGATCAGCCTGGAGGACCTGGATTCGGCGCTGAAGGAAACCAGCCAGCTGAACCTGATCCTCAAGGGCGACAACGCCGGTACCGTCGAGGCGCTGGAGGAGGCCCTGATGGGCATCCAGGTCGACGACGAGGTGGAACTGCGCGTCATCGACCGCGGTGTCGGCGGCATCACCGAAACCAACGTCAACCTGGCGTCGGCCTCCGACGCGGTGATCATCGGCTTCAACGTGCGCGCCGAGGGCAAGGCGACGGAGCTGGCCAACCGCGAAGGTGTGGAAGTCCGCTACTACTCGGTGATCTACCAGGCGATCGATGACATCGAGAAGGCCCTGCGCGGCATGCTCAAGCCGATTTACGAGGAGAACGAGCTCGGTCGTGCCGAGATCCGGGCGATCTTCCGGTCCTCGAAGGTCGGCGTCATCGCCGGCTGCATGATCACCTCCGGTGTGGTGCGTCGCAACGCGAAGGCCCGGCTGTTGCGGGACAACATCGTGGTCTCCGAAAACCTCACGGTGAGCTCACTGCGGCGGGAGAAGGACGACGTGACGGAGGTCCGGGAGGGCTTCGAGTGCGGTATGACGTTGGGCTACTCCGACATCAAGGAGGGCGACGTCATCGAGTCCTACGAGCTGGTCCAAAAGGAGCGCACCTGATGGCCGATCCGGCCCGGGCGCGCAGGCTGGCCAAACGGATCAACACGATCGTCGCCTCGGCGATCGAGTTCGAGATCAAGGACCCGGGCCTGGACGGGGTGACCATCGTGGACACGAAGGTGACCGCCGACCTGCACGACGCGACGGTGTTCTACACCGTGATGGGACCCACGCTGGAGGAGGAGCCGGACTACGCCGCCGCCGCGGCCGCGCTGGAAAGGGCCAAAGGTGCCTTGCGCACCAGGGTGGGTGCGGGCACCGGCGTGCGGTTTACGCCCACCCTGACGTTCACCCGCGACACCACGTCCGACCACGTGCAACGGATGGAAGAGCTGCTGGCCCGAGCCCGCGCCGCCGACGCCGACCTGGCGCGGGTACGCTCCGGTGCCAAGCCGGCCGGCGAAGCCGATCCATACCGTGACGGTGGGCCGGCCGCCCGCGGAGGAGAAATCGGTGACGACGATCGACGCGAAGACTGAGCTGGCCGGCGCCGCGGGCGCCGGGGCCCGCGTCGACGCCCTCGGTGCGGTCGAGCTGCTGTCGGGTGCGGCGACGATCGCGGTGGTCGCCCACGTCCATCCCGATGCCGACACCATCGGCGCCGGGCTGGCACTGGCTCTGGTGCTGGAGAAATACGGCAAGCGGGTCGAGGTGGGCTTCGCCGAGCCGGCGAAGCTGCCGGAGTCGCTGGCGTCCTTGCCGGGCTGTCACCTGCTGGTGGGCCCCGATGCGATGCGTCGCGATGTGGATTTGGTTGTGACCGTTGATGTTCCGAGCGTCAAGCGGCTCGGCGGGTTGAGCGACCTGGCCGGTCCGGGCCGACAGCTGCTCGTCATCGACCACCACGCGTCCAATGACATGTTCGGCACCGCCAACTTCGTTGATTTGTCGGCGGATTCCACCACCATGATGATCGCCGAACTGCTCGACGCCTGGGGCAAGCCCATCGACCGGGAGGTCGCGGACTGCATCTATGCCGGGCTGACGACCGACACCGGATCCTTCCGCTGGGCCAGTGCGCACGCCCTTCGGCTGGCGGCCCGGCTGGTCGAGATCGGCGTGGACAACGCCGCCATCAGCCGAACGCTGATGGACAGCCACCCGTTTGGCTGGCTCCCGTTGCTGTCGCGCGTGCTGGGCTCGGCGCAACTGGTGCCCGACGCGGTCGGCGGTCGCGGCCTGGTCTACGCCGTTGTCGACAACCAGGACTGGATCAGTTCCCGCCAGGAGGAAGTCGAAAGCATCGTCGACATCGTGCGCACCACCCAGCAGGCCGAGGTGGCAGCGGTCTTCAAAGAGGTTGACCCGCAACGGTGGTCGGTGTCGATGCGGGCCAAGGCGGACGTGGATCTGGCGACGGTCGCTTCCGGGTTCGGCGGTGGGGGCCACCGGTTGGCCGCCGGCTACTCGACTTCCGGCTCGATCCAGGATGCCGTGGCGTCGCTGCGCGCGGCGCTTGGCTAGAACGCTGGAACGCTAGAACGCCCAGCTGCCGGAGCCTTGCAGCACGAATCCGTGGTCTCCGCTGGTGGTATCCAGACAGGCGACGAGCTCGTCGGTCCCGACGGCGCACGTCACGTTGAGGTAGGACAATTTCTGTCCCACGCCCAACGGCTTGCCGGTCGACGGCAGGGCGGCGGGTTTACCGTCGCAGCCGCCGTAGGACATGCGGCTCAATTGGTAGCCCGGTCCCTTGAAGTTCACCGAACCCACGACGCAATCGCCGGGCCGTGGATGGGCGCCGCCCGGGAATGTGACGTCGTCCATTCCGGGCATGTCCCCGGTGCACTTGACGTCCTGGGACGGGTGCGGCGCGGGCGCGGGCCCGCCGTAGAAGTCACACACCAGCGGGTAGGGGGCGGAGAAACTGATCCGGGGGGCGGTGCCCGGGCCGGCAGTCGTGACGTAGCCATCCGCCGAGACAGGCGTGAAGCCGTCGAGATTGGGAAAGCCCGGCGGCGGCTCGGCGGCCGCCGGCGGCGTGGACCCCGCGATCGCAGCTGCCGCCGCCAGAGTCAGGCCGGCGAGGGCCCGCATGATGAGGGCGACGACCGCACGCATCGGCTCCTCCTGCCCTGGTGACCGTATGGGTAAGTTAGCGCACCTGCGCCCGCCCGCGTTGCAGCACCGCTTCCCGGTTGGCGGCGATGTCGTCGCCGCTGGTCCGGAACTGTCGGGCCGCCATCGCTTCCAGCCACAGCCCCGCGCTGGTCTGCGCGTCATCGATGCGGTGGTAGGACGCCAGCAATCCGCGTACCGCGTTCTGGTTGTTGCCGACGATCGATGCCGCCACCTGGCGAGCGGTGGTCAACAGTTGGTCGTGCGGCACCACCTCGGTGACCAGGCCGGCGCGCAGCGCGTCGGCGGCCGACAGGTAGTCCCCGGTCATGCTCATGCGCCGGGCCAGCCCGACGCCCACCTTCTGCGGCAACCGCACGCTCAGACCCCAGGTCGGCAGCAGGCCCACCCGGGCGTGCGTGTCGGCGAAGCGGGCGTTCTCCGACGCGATCAGGATGTCGCAGTACAGCGCCAGCTCCAGGCCGCCGGTAACGGCGGCGCCGTTGATCGCGCCGATCACCGGCTTGGTCATCGGGGGCCACCGCGGCGAGATGTCCGGCAGTGCCGACTGCCCGCCCAGCTCCTTGAGGTCCAGGCCGGCGCAGAACACCGGATCGGTGCCGGTGACGATGACGACGTCAACGTCGTCGTCGGTCTCCGCCTCGGTCAGGGCGCCGAAAAACCGGTCCCGCAGCGCCGAGGACAGCGCGTTCCGCGACCCCGGGCGGTTGAGGGTCAGGGTGCGCACCCGCTCGTCGGTGTCGATCAGCAGGATGTCGTCGGTCATCACATCACCGTAAAGGGTCGCTCACCGGGACCGGCGGGCCGCCTATCGTTGAATGCATGTGCCGGAACATCACCGAACTGCGCGGTTTGCAGCCAGCGGCCACGGCCGAGGAGATCGCCGCGGCGGCGCGGCAGTATGTGCGCAAGGTCAGCGGCATCACCCATCCGTCGCCCGGCAATGCCGAGGCGTTCGAGGCGGCGGTTGCCGAGGTCACCGAGGCCACGACGCGGTTGCTGCGGTCCTTGCCGCCGCGGCGCCAGCCGCCGAAGACCGTCCCGCCGTTGCGTCGCCCCGCCGTGGTGGCCCGCCTGGCCGGAGCGAAATGACGCAGACCGCAACGATGCCCGCGCTCAAGGAGTGGAGCGCGGTGGTGCATGCGCTGCTGGACGGCCGCCAGCGGGTGCTGCTGCGCAAGGGCGGCATCGGCGAAAAGCGATTCGAGTTGGCGGCCCGCGAGTTCCTGCTGTTCCCGACGGTCGCCCACAGCCATGCGGCGCGCGTCCGACCCGAGCATCGGGACCTGCTGGAGGCCGCGGCCGCCGACAGCACCGACGATCGTCTGGTGGTGCGGGCCGCCGCGAAAGTCGTTGCCGCACTGCCGGTTAATCGGCCAGAAGGTCTTTCTGCGATCGAGGATCTGCACATCTGGACCGACGAATCGGTGCGCGCCGACCGGCTCGACTTCCGGCCCAGGCACAAATTGGCCGTGCTGGTGGTGTCGGTGATTCCGTTGGCCGAGCCGGTGACAATCGCGCGCGTCCCCGAGTACGGGGGCTGCAAAAGCTGGGTGGACCTTGCCGTGCGGGCGCCATTGGCGGCGCCGGTGCACGGCCCCGTTCACGACAAAGCGGCGCTAGCCGAGGTCGCCGTCCGGGTCCGCGACGCCGTCGGCTGACAGATCGGTCGCGCCGACCGGAAGCAGCAGCCGGGAGCGCCCGTAGCCAACGGTGTGGACGGCCGGCCTGGCTTCCCGGCCGGTCAGTGCAGGCTCTCCGGTGCCGAGGTTGCGCGCGTACCGGGGCGACCAGCTGCCCGTGATCAGGATGCGGACGCGGGTGCCGGCGCCGAAATCGTGTGGGCCCGCGGTGATCACGGCCGCGGCCAGTTCGGGCGGCGGGTCTTGCAGCAGCGCCCATTGGGTGAAGCCCAGGTACGACGCGCCGATGGTTGCGAATCGACCGGTGAACCACGGCTGTTCGCGCAGCCATGCGACCGTGTCGGCGCCGTCGGCGGCCTCGTTGGCCATCGGCTCGAAGTCGCCGCCCGACCCGAACGTTCCGCGCACGCTCTGCAGCACGACGTGGTAGCCGCGGGCCGCGTACAGGCCGCTGTAGATCAGCGAGAACGGAAAACCGCGGCCGTACGGCCCGCGGGCCAGCAGGGTGCCGGCGGGGGACGGGGTGGTGGGGGCGTAATGGTCGGCCACCAGCTGGACCCCGTCGCGCATCGGAATGCGGACGCGGTTCACGGTGTAGTCGGTGGTCGCCGGAGGCAGGCCCAGCAGGCGGCCGAGGCCTTTGGCGCCGAGGTCGCGCATCGTGTGCCTGTCGCGGTGCGCGGGTCGGGTTGCGGTCGTGCTCATGGTCCCCCGGCCGAGATCCGGTCGGGTGGCTGTGGTTGCACTGCCGGCGCCTAGAACTTGTAGTACGGCGCGAGGTCGTTGGCGCGCTGCAAGTTGGTCGACATGCAGTCGACGTTCGGGTCGGAATAGATGGTCGAGTAGTACAGCGCCTGCTGCAGCACGCCGTAGCTGGTCTTGAACGCGACCATGCAGGAGTAATACCAGTAGCTGTTGTGATACGTCGGCTTGAGCACCCAGTACTGCGCGGCGCGGTGGCCCTGGATCGTCGTCTCGACGGCGTCGGGAGGCAGCGTCTCGGCGTAGGTGCGCCAGATGATGGCCTCCACGGCCACCTGGTAGTTACCGGCGTCGAAGTGGCAGCGCAGGCCGTCCTCGTGTTCGGGGGGCGTGAACCCCAGGCCGAGCCGCTGGATGACACCGAACGGGATGTCCTCGCACGCATCGAACGGGCGCGGGTCGGTGGTCGCCACGATCGGGCTCTTCATCGTGGTCTCCATCGGCGCGGCGGTCGACCGCAGCTGGACGGCGCCGGGACCGGCGGGCGCGGGCGGTGCGCTCTGCGCGCCCACCGCGCCGCCTACGACAGCGGTGACCAGCGCACCGAGTGCCCCCATCAGACGCACATTGGCGAACACGACACCCCCTGACACCTCGGCGGTCCCTTGCCCGGGAGTGTACAAGTCCCGCACGCGCCGTCACAGGGAAACCCGTGCCAAGGGTAGGGAAACGGCCTTGTCCGGTCGCGGTCGTTAGGGTGGTTAATCGTGGCTCGCAAAGAATCGGAGCAAAATTCGGGGCACGGGCCGGCCAACGGCCGGGAGCCGACGCTGTGGGCGGTTTCCGACCTGCACACCGGACACCTCGGAAACAAGCCGATCACCGAATCGCTGCACCCGGCGTCGCCGGACGATTGGCTGATCGTCGCCGGGGATGTCGCCGAGCGCACCGACGAGATCCGGTGGGCGCTTGACGTGCTGCGGCGGCGGTTCGCCAAGGTGATCTGGGTGCCGGGCAACCACGAGCTGTGGACCACCACCCGGGATCCGATGCAGATCTTCGGCAGGGCGCGCTATGAGTACCTGGTCCACATGTGCGACGAGATGGGCGTGGTCACCCCCGAGCATCCGTTCCCGGTGTGGACCGAGCGCGGCGGCCCGGCCACCATCGTGCCGATGTTCTTGCTCTACGACTACAGCTTCTTGCCCGAGGGCGCCGCGAGCAAAGCCGAGGGCCTGACCATCGCGCGGGAGCGCAACGTGGTGGCCACCGACGAGTTCCTGCTCTCGTCGGAGCCGTACCCCACTCGGGAGGCCTGGTGCCGCGAGCGGCTCGCGGCCACCCGCGCCCGCCTCGAACAGCTCGACTGGATGACACCCACGGTGCTGGTGAACCATTTCCCGCTGGTCCGCGATCCGTGCGACGCGTTGTTCTACCCGGAGTTCTCGCTGTGGTGCGGAACCACCAAGACCGCCGACTGGCACACCCGCTACAACGCCGTCTGTTCGGTCTACGGTCACCTGCACATTCCCCGAACCACCTGGTACGACGACGTGCGCTTCGAGGAGGTGTCGGTGGGCTACCCGCGGGAGTGGCGGCGCCGCAAGCCGTTCAGCTGGCTGCGTCAGGTGTTGCCGGATCCGCAGTATGCGCCGGGCTACCTCAACGAATTCGGCGGTCACTTCGTGATCACCCCCGAGATGCGGCGACAGGCCGCGCAGTTCCGGGAACGGTTGCGCCAGCGGCAATCACGATGACGGGGCAGCCGCTGGTCTCCTCGGTGCTGCCCGGGGCGGCGCCCGAAGAGCTGGCGTACGCGGAGCTGTATTCCGACCCGCCGGACCTTGCCCCGTTGGCCGACGAGGAGCCGCTGATCGCGAAGTCGGTCGCCAAGCGGCGCAACGAGTTCATCACCGTCCGGCACTGTGCCCGGATCGCGCTGGGCCGGCTCGGCGTGCCCCCGGTGCCGATCCTCAAGGGCGACAAGGGTGAACCGCTCTGGCCCGACGGCGTGGTGGGCAGCCTCACGCACTGCACGGGCTACCGCGGCGCGGTGGTGGGGCGCACCGGCGCGGTGCGCTCGGTGGGCATCGACGCCGAACCGCACGACGTGTTACCCGATGGCGTGCTGGGTGCGATCAGCCTGCCGGAGGAGCGCGCGGAGATCCCCGCAAGCCTGCCGCCGGGCCTGCACTGGGACCGGATCCTGTTCTGCGCCAAGGAGGCCACGTACAAGGCCTGGTTCCCGCTGACCAAGAGGTGGCTGGGGTTTGAGGACGCCCACATCACTTTCGAGACCGACGAGAGCGACGAGGTCGACGAGGCCGACGGGGCCGACGGCCCGGGTTCGGCGGCGGGCGGTTTCGCCTCGGAGATCCTGATCGATCCGGAGGCGCTGTCCGGTCCACCGCTGACCGCGCTGCGGGGCCGCTGGTCGGTCGACCGCGGACTGGTGCTGACCGCCATCGTGCTATGAGCGAAAGCCGCACCGGGCCGGGAATCGTGGTCGTCGACAAGCCGGCCGGAATGACCAGTCACGACGTCGTGGGGCGCTGCCGCCGCATCTTTTCCACCCGCCGGGTGGGCCATGCGGGGACGCTGGACCCGATGGCCACCGGCGTGCTGGTGATCGGCGTCGACCGCGCCACCAAGATCCTCGGCCTGGTGACGGGGGCCTCGAAGTCGTACCTCGCCACCATCCGGCTGGGCCAGACCACGTCCACCGAAGACGCCGAGGGCGAACCGCTGCACAGCGTCCCGGCCGCGCACCTGACGCCCGGGGAAATCGCCGCCGCGGTGGCCGGGCTGCGCGGCGATATCGAGCAGGTGCCATCGGCGGTCAGCGCCATCAAGGTGGGCGGCCAGCGCGCTTACCGGCTGGCTCGCGAGGGGCGTGCCGTCGAGCTGGAGGCCCGGCCGGTGCGCATCGACCGGTTCGAGGTGCGCGACGTTCGCTCCAACGGTGACCTCGTCGACGTGGACGTCGAGGTGGACTGCTCGTCGGGCACCTATGTCCGGGCGCTGGCCCGCGATCTCGGCGCCGCGCTGAAAGTGGGCGGGCACCTGACGTCGCTGCGCCGCACCCGCGTCGGGCGCTTCGGCCTGGATCGTGCGGTCGCGCTCGACGACCTGGCCGAGCGGCCCCGGCTGACCTGCACTCTGGATGAGGCGTGCCTGCTGCTGTTTGCGCGCCGCGACCTGACCGCCGGGGAGGCCGAGGCGGCCGGCCATGGGCGGTCCCTGCCATCGGCGGGCATCGACGGCGTCTACGCCGCCTGCGACCCGGCCGGCCGCGTCATCGCGCTGCTGCGCGACGAGGGGCCGCGGACCAAGTCGGTGGTGGTGATCCGCCCGGCGACGATGCAGTCCGGAACGGACTGAGGTGGGGGTCCCCCCAGCCGCGGAGCGGCGAGGGGGAAAGGCGGCCAATCCGACCTGAGACCCGCGACCCTGGAGGAATAGGCTGAGACGCGGACCTCCAAGCCTGTCGAAGAAGGGGCGCCCTATGTCCAACAAGGTTTACGTCATCGGCGTTGGCATGACGAAATTCGAAAAGCCCGGCCGCCGCGAGGGCTGGGACTATCCGGACATGGCGCGGGAGTCGGGCACCAACGCGCTGACCGACGCCGGCGTCGACTACCGCGAGGTCCAGCAGGGCTACGTCGGCTACGTCGCCGGCGATTCGACGTCCGGGCAGCGGGCGCTTTACGAGCTGGGCATGACCGGCATTCCGATCGTCAACGTCAACAACAACTGCTCAACCGGCTCGACGGCGCTGTTCCTGGCGGCGCAGGCCATCCGCGGCGGAATCGTCGACTGCGCCATCGCGCTCGGCTTCGAGAAGATGCAACCCGGCTCGCTGAGCGGCGGCGCCACCGACCGCGAATCGCCGATGGGCAAGCACGTGCAGGCGATGGCCGCGATCGACGAGTTCGCGATGCCCGTCGCGCCGTGGATGTTCGGTGCCGCGGGGCGCGAACACATGAAGCAATACGGCAGCACCGCCGAACATTTCGCCAAGATCGGCTACAAGAACCACAAGCACTCCGTGAACAACCCGTTCGCGCAATTCCAGGAGTCCTACACGCTCGAGGATATCCTGGCGGCCCGGATGATCTCCGACCCGCTGACCAAGCTGCAGTGCTCACCCACCTCCGACGGGTCGGGCGCGGCGATCCTGGCCTCCGAGGGCTTCGTCGACAGCCATGGGCTGGCCGGCCAGGCGGTGGAGATCGTCGGTCAGGCCATGACCACCGATTTCGCGTCCACCTTCGACGGGAGCGCCAAAAACCTCATCGGCCATGACATGAACGTGCAAGCGGCACAACATGTTTACGATCAATCAGGCCTGGGTCCCGAGGACTTCCAGGTGATCGAACTGCACGACTGCTTTTCGGCCAACGAACTGCTGCTCTACGAGGCCCTGGGCCTGTGCGGGCCGGGCGAGGCGCCCAAGCTCATCGACAACGGCGACACCACCTACGGCGGGCGCTGGGTGGTCAACCCGTCCGGCGGGCTGATCTCCAAGGGGCACCCGCTGGGCGCGACCGGGCTGGCGCAGTGCGCGGAACTGACCTGGCAGCTGCGGGGCAAGGCCGACAAGCGTCAGGTCGAGGGCGTCAGCGCCGCGCTGCAACACAACATCGGGCTGGGCGGCGCCGCCGTCGTCACCGCCTACCAGCGAGCCGAACGCTAACGGCGCCATGTTCGAATGGTCCGACACCGATCTGATGGTTCGGGATGCCGTTCGTCAGTTCATCGACAAGGAGATCCGCCCGCATCTGGACGAACTGGAAACCGGCGAGCTCTCGCCCTATCCGATCGCCCGCAAGCTGTTCAGCCAGTTTGGCCTCGACTCGATGGCCGCCGACGCGGTCAAGAACATGCTGGACTCCGAGCGCGCCAAGCAGGACGGCGCGGGAATCGACGAAAAGCAAAGCAGCCCGGGTGGTTTCGGCGGGATGGCGGCTCAGGGATCGATGGTTGCGGTGCTGGTCTCCGAGGTCGCCGCGGTCAGCATCGGGTTGCTCAGCACCGTGTCGGTGAGCCTGGGGCTGGGCGCGGCAACCATCATGAGCCGCGGCACGCTGGCCCAGAAGGAACGCTGGCTGCCCGAGCTGATGACGCTGGAAAAGATTGCGGCGTGGGCCATCACCGAGCCGGATTCCGGCTCGGATGCGTTCGGCGGCATGAAGACCACCGTCCGGCGCTCCGGCGACGGAGACGGCGCCTACATCCTCAACGGGCAGAAGACGTTCATCACCAACGGGCCCTGCGCCGACGTGCTGGTGGTTTACGCCAAACTCGCTGAAGACACTGCCGGTGACCCATCCGTGGATAGGCGGAACCGGCCGGTGCTGGTCTTTGTGCTCGACGCGGGCATGCCGGGCCTGACGCAGGGCAAGCCGTTCAAGAAGATGGGCATGATGTCCTCGCCCACGGGCGAATTGTTCTTCGACAACGTGCGATTGAGCCCCGACCGCCTGCTGGGGGAGACCCTCGACCACGCCGGCGGTGACGGTCGCGAGAGCGCCCGCGACAACTTCGCCGCCGAACGGATCGGGATCGCGATGATGGCGCTGGGCATCATCAACGAATGCCACCGGCTGTGCGTCGATTACGCGAAGACCCGCACGCTGTGGGGCCGCAACATCGGGCAATTCCAGCTGATCCAGCTCAAGCTGGCCAAAATGGAAGTCGCCCGGATGAACGTGCAGAACATGGTGTTTCACACCATCGAGCGGCAGCAGGCGGGGAAACCGCTGACGCTGGCCGAGGCGTCGGCGATCAAGCTGTACTCGTCCGAAACCGCCACCGACGTCGCGATGGAGGCCGTCCAGCTGTTCGGCGGCAACGGCTACATGGCCGAGTACCGGGTGGAACAGCTTGCCCGCGACGCCAAGTCACTGATGATCTACGCCGGCAGCAACGAGGTCCAGGTCACCCACATCGCCAAGGGCCTGCTGGGTTAGACCATTCAGATCTCGACCATCCAGATCTAGACCATTCAGATCTAGACCACCCAGATCGCCCGGGCGGCCGGGCTGCCCAGATCGACCGTTGTCTCGGCGCCGTCGGTGGATTCGATCGCCACCGAGATCATGCCGGCGAATTCGCGACGGGTCAGCACCCGCAGCCGGGCGTCCAGATTGATCCCGACGCCGGCGAAATAGCGCAGCATCTCCGGGTCGGCATCGGAGATGCGCGCCACCGTCCCGTTGTCTCCGTCGTCGCACGCCCACAGCTGACGGGCCGGCGGGGTGGGCACCTGCCCATCCGATGCGGGGATCGGGTCGCCGTGCGGGTCGCGCTGCGGGAACCCCAGCTTGGCGTCGATCCGGGCGACCAGGCGGTCCGACACCGCGTGCTCGAGCACCTCGGCCTCGTCGTGCACCTCGTCCCAGCCGTAGCCGAGCTCGTTGACCAGGAAGGTCTCCAGCAGCCGGTGGCGGCGCACCACCTCCAGCGCGGCTCGTCGGCCCGCCTCGGTCAAGCTCACCGCGCCATACTTCTCGTGGTCGACGAGACCCTGCTCGGCCAGTTTGCGGATCGACTCCGAGGCCGTGCTGGCCGACACCCCGATCTTCTCGGCCAGCATCTTGGTGCTGACCTTCTCCCTCGACCACTCCTGGGCGTTCCAGATGACCTTCAAATAGTCCTGGCCGACCGCGGTGAGACCGCCACGCTCTTCGTCAGCCCTCACAACGAGCAAGTTTAGGCAACCCACGCCTAATCGTGTGCTGCTCGACACCCTCGCGCGTGCAGATCTCCCGGCGGACCGCCTGGCCCCGTAGGCTTGCGGGCGTGCAGCGGTGGCGCGGCCAAGACGAGATCCCCACGGACTGGGGCAGATGCGTGCTCACCATCGGGGTGTTCGACGGTGTGCACCGTGGCCACGCCGAACTGATCGCGCATGCGGTCAAAGCCGCGCGAGCCCGCAACGTGCCGACCGTGCTGATGACGTTCGACCCCCACCCGATGGAAGTGGTCTATCCCGGCAGCCACCCCGCACAGCTGACGACCCTGGCGCGGCGCGCCGAGCTGGTCGAAGAGATGGGCATCGACGTCTTCCTGGTGATGCCGTTCACCAGCGATTTCATGAAACTCACGCCGGACCGCTACGTCCACGAGCTGCTGGTGGAAAATCTGCACGTCGTCGAGGTCGTGGTAGGCGAGAACTTCACCTTCGGCAAGAAGGCGACCGGCAACGTCGACATCCTGCGACGGGCCGGCGAGCGGTTCGGGTTCGCGGTCGAGTCGATGTCATTGCTGTCCGAGCATCACAGCAACGAGACCGTGACCTTCTCCTCGACCTACATCCGGTCCTGCGTGGACGCCGGGGACATGGGCGCCGCCATGGAAGCGCTGGGCCGCCCGCACCGGGTAGAGGGCGTGGTCGTCCGGGGCGAGGGGCGGGGCATGGAGCTGGGCTTTCCCACCGCCAACGTGGCGCCGCCGATGTATTCGGCCATCCCGGCCGACGGCGTGTATGCCGCCTGGTTCACCGTGCTGGGGCACGGACCGGTGACCGGCACGGTCGTCCCGGGCGAGCGCTACCAGGCCGCGGTCTCCGTCGGCACCAACCCGACCTTCTCCGGGCGGCACCCGCACCGTCGAGGCGTTCGTCCTGGACAGCACGGCCGACCTGTATGGGCAGTATGTGGCGGTGGACTTCGTCGCACGCATCCGCGGACAGCGCAAGTTCGACTCGGTGCAAGACCTCATCGAGGCGATGGGCAAGGACACCGACCGGGCGCGCGCCCTGCTGTCGGCGGGGTGAGACGCCGCCGCGACGCGACGTTTGGCTCCGACGTTTGGGTTCTGCGGCTGAGCCACTGCTAAACTGCCGGACGACATCGGCGCGTGCTGCAGTTCGCGGTGGCCGCGCTGTGAATCTCATGATCGCGGACCGATTGATGGAGATAGTTTCGTGGCGCTTACAGCCGAGCAGAAAAAAGAAATCCTGACCACCTACGGCCTGCATGACACCGACACGGGGTCCCCGGAGGCGCAGGTCGCGCTGTTGACCAAGCGGATTTCCGACCTGACCGAGCACCTGAAGGTGCACAAGCACGACCACCACTCGCGGCGGGGGCTGTTGCTGCTGGTGGGGCGGCGGCGCAGGCTGCTCAAATACGTGTCCCAGATCGACGTGGAGCGGTACCGCTCGCTCGTCGAGCGCCTGGGCCTGCGTCGCTGACGCCGGCGGCCGGGTCGGCAAGTCTAGAGCCCTGGTAGCGGGCTTGCTTCCCCCGTGTAGAGTGGGGGCGTTCTGGGCCGGTTCGGCCTGGGCAAACGGTGCGGCCGCGCAGATCCGCGCGTGCCGTTCCAGCGTGTCACGACGGGAGCAGCCCAGTCTGCATCGGGCGGTCTTCGGTAGTGGCGGCCGGGCTCTTCGGATCTGGGGCAGGTCGGCCGCTTCGATCGATGGCCGTAGCCGCATTCAGACTTTGCGCTAAAGCTCTCAGGGATGACTCGCGGACCCATCGGGGTCGGTGAGTCGCCCTGTGGACCTCTCCCGGTCGCATGTGACGACGCGAAACAGCCGAATACGAGAGAGGCCGCACGGACACCCATGTCTGTAGCTGAAATTGAACAGGGCGTCTTCGAGACGACCGCCACTATCGACAACGGGAGCTTCGGCTCCCGCACCATCCGCTTCGAGACCGGCCGGCTGGCTCAGCAGGCCGCCGGCGCGGTGGTCGCTTACCTGGACGACGAGAACATGTTGTTGTCGGCGACCACCGCCAGCAAGAGCCCCAAGGAGCATTTGGACTTCTTCCCGCTGACGGTCGATGTCGAGGAGCGGATGTATGCCGCCGGCCGCATCCCCGGTTCGTTCTTCCGTCGCGAGGGCCGCCCGTCCACCGACGCGGTCCTGACCTGCCGGCTCATCGACCGCCCGCTGCGCCCGTCGTTCGTCGCCGGGCTGCGCAACGAGATCCAGGTCGTGGTGACGATCCTGAGCCTGGACCCCAACGACCTGTACGACGTGCTGGCGATCAACGCCGCGTCCGCCTCCACCCAGCTGAGCGGCCTGCCGTTCTCCGGCCCCATCGGCGGTGTGCGAGTGGCCCTGATCGACGGCACCTGGGTCGCCTTCCCCACCGTCGAGCAGCTCGAGCGGGCCGTGTTCGACATGGTGGTGGCCGGGCGCATCGTCGGCGAAGCAGACGGCAAGCCGGATGTGGCCATCATGATGGTCGAGGCCGAGGCCACCGAGCACGTCATCTCCCTCGTCGAGGGCGGTGCCCAGGCGCCGACGGAAAGCATTGTGGCCGAAGGCCTGGAGGCGGCCAAGCCGTTCATCGCCGCGTTGTGCAAGGCCCAGCAGGAGCTGGCCGGCGCGGCGGCGAAGCCGACCGGTGAGTACCCGGTCTTCCCCGAGTACGGCGAGGACGTGTACTACTCGGTGGCCTCGGTGGCCACCGACGAGCTGGCCGCCGCGCTGACCATCGGCGGCAAGGCCGAGCGCGACGAGCGCACCGACGAGATCAAGACCCAGGTTCTGCAGCGGCTCGCCGAGACCTATGAGGGCCGGGAAAAAGAGGTCGGCGCCGCCTTCCGGTCGCTGACCAAGAAGCTGGTCCGCCAGCGCATCCTGACCGACCACTTCCGCATCGACGGCCGCGGCATCACCGACATCCGCGCCTTGTCGGCCGAGGTCGCCGTGGTTCCGCGGGCGCACGGCAGCGCGCTGTTCGAGCGGGGTGAGACCCAGATCCTCGGGGTGACCACGCTGGACATGGTCAAGATGGCCCAGCAGATCGACTCGCTGGGGCCCGAGACGAGCAAGCGGTACATGCATCACTACAACTTCCCGCCGTTCTCCACCGGCGAGACGGGCCGCGTCGGTTCGCCGAAGCGGCGCGAGATCGGCCATGGCGCGCTCGCCGAGCGGGCGCTGATCCCGGTGCTGCCCAGCGTCGAGGAGTTCCCGTACGCCATCCGCCAGGTGTCCGAAGCGCTGGGCTCCAACGGTTCGACGTCGATGGGTTCGGTCTGCGCCTCCACCCTGGCGCTGCTCAACGCCGGGGTGCCGCTCAAGGCACCGGTGGCCGGCATCGCGATGGGTCTGGTGTCCGACGACGTCGATGTCGACGGGAAGAGTGAGCGTCGCTTCGTCACCCTGACCGACATCCTGGGCGCCGAGGACGCGTTCGGCGACATGGACTTCAAGTGTGCCGGCACCAAGGACTACGTCACCGCCCTGCAGCTGGACACCAAGCTCGACGGGATCCCGTCAAAGGTCCTGGCGGGTGCTCTCGCCCAGGCCAAGGATGCGCGCCTGACGATTCTCGAGGTCATGGCCGAGGCCATCGACGCGCCGGACGAGATGAGCCCGTACGCGCCGCGGGTGACCACCATCAAGGTCCCGGTGGACAAGATCGGTGAGGTCATCGGTCCCAAGGGCAAGGTCATCAACGCCATCACCGAGGAGACCGGCGCGCAGATCTCGATCGAGGACGACGGCACCGTGTTCGTCGGCGCCACCGACGGGCTCTCGGCGCAGGCCGCGATCGACAAGATCAACGCGATCGCGAACCCGCAGCTGCCGACGGTGGGCGAGCGGTTCCTCGGAACCGTGGTCAAGACAACGGATTTCGGAGCTTTCGTGTCGCTGCTGCCGGGGCGCGACGGTCTGGTGCACATCTCCAAACTGGGCCGGGGCAAGCGCATCGCCAAGGTCGAAGACGTCGTGAGCGTCGGCGACAAGCTGCGGGTCGAGATCGCCGACATCGACAAGCGCGGCAAGATCTCTTTGGTCCTGGTGGCCGACGACGATGTGGCGGGCTCAGCGGACAGCTCGGCCCCCGCCGATTCTCCGGAGGCCGCACCGGCCGATGCCACGGCAACGAGCAGCTGACCGCGCCGCAGCCCTGCGCCGCGGCAAGCACACCCTCGAAGCCGAACCGTCGGCCGCACTGCGTTGCACCACGCTGCCGGGTGGCCTGCGGGTGGTCACCGAGCACCTGCCGTCGGTGCGCTCCGCGTCCGTCGGGGTCTGGGTTGGGGTGGGATCGCGCGACGAGGGCGCCACCGTGGCCGGGGCCGCGCACTTCCTCGAGCATCTGCTGTTCAAGTCGACCCCGACCCGCACGGCCGTGGACATCGCCCAGGCGATGGACGCCGTCGGCGGAGAGCTGAACGCGTTTACCGCCAAGGAGCACACCTGCTACTACGCGCACGTGCTCGACAGCGATCTGGAGCTGGCGGTCGACCTGGTTGCCGACGTGGTGCTCAATGGTCGCTGTGCCGTCGAGGACGTCGAGCTGGAGCGTGACGTCGTCCTCGAGGAGATCGCGATGCGCGACGACGACCCCGAGGACGCGCTGGGGGACATGTTCCTGGCGGCGCTGTTCGGCGATCACCCGGTGGGCCGCCCGGTGATCGGCACCGTGCACTCGGTGTCGTCGATGACGCGAAACCAACTGCACTCGTTCCATGTCCGGCGCTACACGCCGGAACGGATGGTGGTCGCGGTGGCCGGCAATGTCGACCACGACGAGGTGGTCGCGTTGGTGCGCGAGCACTTCGGGGCGCATCTGGTGCGCGGCCGCCAGCCCATTACTCCGCGCAAGGGGGCCGGGCGGGTGACCGGGCGCCCCCGGTTGGTGCTGGGCAACCGCGACGCCGAGCAGACCCACATCTCGCTGGGTGTGCGGACACCGGGGCGCGGCTGGCAGCATCGCTGGGCCTTGTCGGTGCTGCACACCGCGCTGGGCGGCGGCCTGAGCTCCAGGCTGTTCCAGGAGGTTCGCGAGTTGCGCGGGCTGGCCTACTCGGTCTACTCGACGGTCGATGTCTTCGCCGACAGCGGCGCGCTGTCCGTGTACGCCGCCTGCCAGCCCGAGCGTTTCACCGACGTCATGCGGGTGACCAGCGACGTCCTCGAATCGGTGGCCCGCGACGGCATCACCGAGGCGGAATGCCGCATCGCCAAGGGTTCGTTGCGCGGCGGGCTCGTGCTGGGCTTGGAGGATTCCAGCTCCCGGATGAGTCGGCTGGGCCGCAACGAATTGAACTACGGCAGGCACCGCAGCATCGAGCACACCCTGCAGCAAATCGCCCAGGTGACCGTCGAGGAGGTCAACGCGGTGGCCCGCCGGCTGCTGAGGCAGCGCTACGGCGCCGCCGTGCTGGGCCCGTATGCTTCGAAACGATCGCTGCCCCAACAACTTCGGGCGATGGTAAGTTAGTCCCGATGGTACTGGGCTTCTGGGACATCGCGGTTCCCATCGTCGCCGCGCCGATGGCCGGTGGTCCGGGTACGCCGGAGTTGGCGGCGGCGGTGTCCAACGCGGGCGGGCTGGGGTTCATCCCGGCGGGACACCGGCCCGCCGAGGATTTCGCGGAGGACTTCGCCGCGGCGCGCGCGGCCACCACCGGGCCGCTGGGGGTCAACTTGTTTGTGCCCCAGCCCAGCGTCGCGGACTGGATGCAGCTGGACTACTACGCCGAAGAACTCGAAGAGATCGCCGACCATTACCAAGTCGAGGTCGGTCACCCGCGGTACGGCGACGACGACGGCTGGGAGCGCAAGCTCGAGGCGGTGGCCGACCTCCATCCGGAGCTGGTGTCGTTCACCTTCGGCGCGCCGCCGCCCGATGTCATTCACCGCCTGGGCTCGTTGGGCGTGTTGGTGATGGTCACCGTGACGTCGGCCTACGAGGCCGGGGTGGCCATCGCCGCCGGTGCGGACAGCCTGGTGGTCCAGGGCCCGGGTGCCGGCGGGCACCGCGCCACGTTTGCCCCCGACATGGAACCCGGTAACGAATCGCTGCACCAGTTGCTCGCCCGGATCCGCAGCGCGCACGATGTGCCGCTCGTCGCGG
The DNA here is from genome assembly GCA_963800315.1 of uncultured Actinomycetota bacterium. Taxonomy (GTDB): domain Bacteria; phylum Actinomycetota; class Actinomycetes; order Mycobacteriales; family Mycobacteriaceae; genus Mycobacterium. The sequence goes on along the minus strand of CAWDAS010000005.1, from coordinate 375,307 downwards.
CCGGCGGCATCGGCAACGCCCGGGAGGTCGCCGACGTACTGAACAGGGGGGCGGTGGCCGTGCAGGTTGGCACCGCGTTGTTGCTCAGCGACGAAGCGGGTACCAATGCGGCGCACCGCACGGCCCTGAAGAACCCGGTGTTCGGCACCACGGTGGTCACGCGGGCGTTCTCGGGCCGGTACGGGCGTGGCCTGGAGAACGAGTTCACGCGCATGCTCGACAACGTGGCGCCGCTGGGTTATCCGGAGGTCCACCAAATGACGAGCCCGATCCGCGAGGCGGCGGCCGCCCTGGAAGACCCGAACGGAATGGCGCTGTGGGCCGGAACGGCGTTTCAGGAAGCCAAGCCCGGGCCGGCGGCCGACATCATCGCCACTCTCGCGGCGACCGGCTAGCGACCGTCTAACGCACCAGGCCGGCCGGATCGGTGAACGGCAGACCCAGGTCGGTGGCCACCTGTTCGGACAGCAGCGCTTCGTCGTGCGTCGAAAGACCTTTCGCCAGAGCCGGATCCAACCGGCACGCCGCCTGCCAGCCATGGTCGGCCAGGGCGAGCACGTAGGGCATGGTTGCGTTGGTCAGCGCCACGGTCGACGTCTTGGGCACCGCGCTGGGCATATTCGCCACGCAGTAGAACACCGTGTCGTGCACGGCGAATGTCGGGTCGTCGTGCGTGGTCGGCCGGGAGTCCTCGAAGCAGCCGCCCTGGTCGACGGAGATATCCACCAGCACTGCACCCGGTTTCATCTGCGCCACAAGAGAATTCGGGATCAGCGTGGGGGCTTTGGCGCCGGGCACCAAGACCGCCCCGATCAGCAGGTCGGCACGTGTCACGGTGTTCTCCAGCTCGTAGGACGACGAATAGCGAGTGCGGATCTGGCCGCCGAACTCGGCATCGAGTAGCCGAAGCTTGTTGATGTTGACGTCGAGCACCGTGACCGCCGCGCCCATGCCGCCGGCCACCCGCGCGGCGTTGTAGCCGGCGGTGCCGGCGCCGATCACCACGGCGTCGGCGGGTTTGACGCCCGGAACACCGCCCATCAGCAGGCCGCGCCCGCCGTGGGTCCGCATCAGGTGGTAGGCCCCGACCTGGGCGGAGAGCCGACCGGCGACCTCGCTCATCGGGGCCAGCAGCGGAAGCGCGCCGTCGGGGGTCTGCACGGTCTCGTAGGCGATCGACGTTGTGCCGGAAGCCAATAGCGCCTCGGTGCACGCGCGAGAAGCGGCCAGATGCAGATAGGTAAACAGGATCTGACCGTGCCGCAGCAGGCCGTATTCGGCCGAGACCGGCTCCTTGACCTTCAGCAGCAGGTCGGCGTCGGACCACACCTGTTCCGCGGTGCCGGCCAGTTGGGCGCCCGCCGCCTTGAACTCCGCGTCGGGGATGGACGACCCTTCTCCGGCACCGGCCTGGATGAGCACCTCGTGGCCGCGGCGGGTCAGTTCGGTGACACCGGCCGGGGTGATGGCCACCCGGAACTCGTTGGTCTTGGTCTCGGTCGGTACACCGACTCGCATGATCGCCCCTTGCGTCGCCAGATTCGCCTTCAAGTGTGGAGAAAGTTCGCACAGGCCGCAATGAAAGCGCAGGCCCGCTGGCTATGATCGGCGGATGACCGAACCTGCCGTGACGGCCACCGTCCAGATCGACGCTCGCCCCGAGATGGTGTATGGGCTGATCACCGACCTGCCCACGCTGGCTTCGCTGGCCGAGGAGGCGGTCGCGATGGAGTGGCGCAAAGGTGATGCGGTGCGCCCGGGGGCGGTGTTCACCGGTCACAACGCGAGCGCCCGTCGGCGCTGGAGCACCAAGTGCACGATCACCGACGCAGAGCCGGGCCGCCTCTTCGCCTTCGACGTGACCCACACCGTCCTGCCGATCGCGCGCTGGCAATACGACATCGTCGCGGACGACGGCGGCTGCCGGGTCACCGAAAGCACCTGGGACCGCAGGCCCGGCTGGTTCCGCAAGCTCGCCGGCAGGGCCACCGGCGTCAGCGATCGGGCCGGCGCCAACGCCGAGCACATCCGGCTTACGTTGCAGCGCCTGAAAGAACGCGCCGAGGCCGGATAGCCGGGGAAGGCGGAACCGGAATGCCGATGCGCGATCCCACCGTGGCCGTCGTGGGCGCGGGCATGTCCGGCCTGTGCGTCGCGATTGCCTTGTTGCGCACCGGGATCAACGACGTGACCATCTACGAGAAGGCCGACGAGGTGGGCGGCACCTGGCGGGAGAACACGTATCCCGGCCTGGTCTGTGACATACCGTCGCGGGTCTACCAGTACACGTTCGCCCGCAACCCCAGCTGGTCGCATGTGTTCTCACCCGGCCGCGAAATCCAGGCCTATTTCACCGGCGTCGCCGACCGCTTCGGGCTCCGGGACCGCATCCGGTTCGGCACCGAGATCGTCGGCGCCCGGTTCGAGGGCGGCCGCTGGGTGCTGCGCACGGACACCGGGGCAAAGAGCGAGGTCGACTTTTTGATCTCGGCCACCGGGGTGCTGCACCATCCGCGCCTGCCGTCGATCGCCGGCCTGGACGACTTCGGCGGGCATGCGTTCCACTCGGCGCGCTGGGACCACTCCGTCGAGCTGCCCGGTCGCCGGATCGCGATCATCGGCAACGGGTCGACGGGTGTGCAGCTCGTCTGTGGCCTGGCCGGCGTGGCGGGCCACCTGATGCTGTTCCAGCGCACGGCGCAATGGGTGCTTCGGCTGCCCAATCCGCGGTACAGCAGGTTCACCGGCATCACCCGCAACAGGTTTCCGTGGCTCGACCGGCTGGCCTACCGCGGGTACAGCTTCGCCTTCGACCTGTTCGCGGTGGGGCTGACCAGGCCGGGGTTGCGCCGGAAGATCATGGCTGCGCTGTGCCGCGTCAGCCTCCGCGAGGTCCGCGACCCCGAGTTGCGCCGGGCGCTGACCCCCCACTACACGCCGATGTGCAAGCGACTGGTGATGTCGAGCGGCTTCTACCGCGCCATCCAGCGCGACGACGTCGACCTGGTCACCACCGGCATCGACCACGTGGAACGGCGCGGCATCGTGACCGACGACGGCGTCTTGCACGAGGCGGACATCATCGTGCTGGCCACCGGATTCGACACCCACGCGTTCTTTCGGCCGATGCAGCTGATCGGCCGCGACGGGATCGCCGCCGACGACGTGTGGCGCGACGGCCCGCGGGCGTACCACACCGTGGCGCTGCCGGGCTTTCCCAATTTCTTCATGATGCTGGGACCGCACAGTCCGGTCGGCAACCTCGCGCTGACCACCGTCGCCGAATCGCAGGCCGACCACATACTGCGGTGGATACAGCGTTGGCGGCGCGGCGAATTCGACACGGTGGAGCCGACGTGGTCGGCGACCGAGAAGTTCAACGCGAAGCTGCGTGCCGCGATGCCGGACACCGTGTGGACCACCGGTTGTGACAGCTGGTATCTGAACAAGGACGGCGTGCCCGAAGTGTGGCCCTTCACACCGGCCGAACATCGCGCCATGCTGGCACGGACGGATCCGCACGAATACGAGCTGCGCCGGCATTCCGCCGCACGTTGACGGCCGGGTCCTATACTGGCCAGCACTCGATGGGGAGGGGACACGATGTTCACCGTCGACGACCGGGCGGCGGGTCCGCATGACGCCTCGCTGGACCGCGAACGCCTGGTCCTCGAGGCGCGCGGCGTGGACTTCGACTGGGCAAGACTGCCATTCCACTATGTGCCCGGCGAGCCGTTCACCACCCACATGCTCAACGTCCTGCACATGCTGCTGCCGGCCGGTGAAGAGTTCTTCGTCGAGGCGTTCAAGAAAACCTTGCCGATGATCAAAGACGATCAGTTGCGCCTGGATGTGCAGGGATTCATCGGCCAGGAGTCCGTGCACTCCCGGGCCCACGGGAAGGTGCTGGCCCACTTCGCCGCGCAGGGCATCGACGTGACCCCGTTCACCGACCAGATCCGCTGGATGTTCGAAAAGGTGCTGGGGCCCCGCACCGGGCCGAGCCGGCGACGGCAGCACAGCTGGCTGCTCGAGCAGGTGTCGTTCGTCTCGGCGATCGAGCACTACACCGCCATTTTGGGGGAGTGGATCCTCGGCACGCCGGCGCACGACAAGATCGGGACGGATCCGGTGATGCTGGACATGCTGCGGTGGCACGGCGCCGAGGAAGTCGAGCACAAGGCGGTGGCCTTCGACACGATGAAGCATCTGCAGGCCGGGTACTGGCGGCAAGTGCGCGCTCAGCTGGTCGTCACGCCGGCCATGCTGCTGTTGTGGATTCGTGGCGTGCGGTTCCTGTACTCGGTGGATCCCTACCTGCCGTCGGGGGCCAAACCACGCTGGCGGGACTACTTCACCGCGGCGCACCGCGGTCTGCTGCCCGGGCCGCTGCGGTTCATCCGGGCGGTTGCCAACTACTACCGGCCCGGCTTTCACCCCTCGCAACTCGGCGGGGTGGGCCTGGCGGTCGATTACCTGGCCGTCTCGCCCGCCGCGCGCGCGTCGCACTGACCGATGACCACCACGTCGCGCGTCACCGCCACCGACGGCGTCACCCTGGCCGTGCACCGGTACACCGGAGTCGACCCGCGGCGCCCAACCGTGCTCGCCGTGCACGGCTGGCCCGACAACCACCACGTCTGGGACGGGGTGGGGCAGGAGATGGCCGCGCTGGGGGAGCGCTACAACTTCGTGGCGTACGACGTGCGGGGAGCGGGTGAATCATCCTGCCCGGCAAGGCGATCCGGATACGCATTCGGCCAGCTGGTGTCGGACGTCGGTGTGGTGATCGACAGCCTGGGCGTCGAACAGGTGCATCTGCTGGGCCATGACTGGGGTTCGATCCAAGGCTGGGCGGCGGTCACCGACGACTCGGTGATGGGCAGATTCGGCTCGTTCACGTCGATCTCGGGCCCGCACCTGCGGTACGCGGGCGCATTCTTGCGCTCGGCGCGCACCCCGCGGGCGGCGGCCCAGGTGGTCAGACAGCTGGTGGCGTCGGGCTATATCGGCTTCTTTCTGTGCCCCGGTGTGCCGGAACTCTTCTTTCGGTCGAGGATCGGCGTGAAAGTCGTTGAGGCGTGTGAACTCATCGGCGGGTCCGGTACCGGTGGTCAACGCCCCGAGACGCTGCGGTCCATCACCGACTATGTCAACGGCCTCAACCTGTATCGGGAGAACATGCCGGGTCCGCTGGTCTCGCCCGGCCCGCAGCCGCCCAAGACGACCGTCGCGGTCCAGACCCTGGTGCCGCGCTGGGATATTTTCGTGACGCCCGCCCTGCAGCGGTTCACCGGCTCGATTCCCGCCGGCGGCAGGGTGGTACCGATCGAAGGCGGGCACTGGGTGGTGACGTCGCGGCCGGACCTCATCGCCCGGCTGACCGCCGACTGGGTCGACGGGTGCTCGGTGTAAGGAAAACCACTGTGCCGGAGAGTATTTGGTCAAGCAGGCCGGCCGACCTCTACGGTCGGCGCGACCGGGATCGTCTCTTCTCGGGGCTGTGGGGCCTGCGCCTGTTGTTCGAGGGTTTCGCCCTGACCTCGCGGTGGCAGCCCTCGCGGGTGCAGCCGGTGCGCCGGACGCAACGCGCGGTGGTCACCGGGCGCGAGCTGGTGGCGCCCGACGTGGTCGCCCTGACGCTGGCCGACCCGGCCGGCGGGTTGCTTCCGTCCTGGACGCCCGGCGGGCATATCGACGTGCGGTTGCCCTCGGGTCGGCGCCGGCAATACTCGTTGTGCGGTCCACCGGGGCGGCGCGCGGATTATCGCATCGCCATCCGCCGGATCGCCGACGGCGGCGGCGGTTCGATCGAGATGCACGAGGCGTTGCAGGTGGGCGCCGTCTGCGAATTCGAGGGTCCGCGTAACGCGTTCTATCTTGGCAACGCCGAGCGTGACGTGCTGTTCGTGATCGGCGGCATCGGCGTGACGCCCATTCTGCCGATGATCCGGGTGGCCGCGCAGCGCGGAACCGATTGGCGCGCAATCTATGCCGGTCGCAGCCGGGAGTACATGCCCTTGCTCGACGAGGTGGTGTCGGTTGCACCGGATCGGGTGACGGTCTGGGCGGACGACGAGCACGGGCGCTTCGCCACCGTGGCGGAGCTATTGGCCGGCGCCGGACCGACGACGGCCGTGTACGTGTGCGGGCCGGCTGCCATGCTGGAGGCGGTACGCACGGCCCGTCACCAACACGCCGGCGCACCACTGCATTACGAACGGTTCAGCCCGCCGCCGGTGGTGGACGGGGTTCCGTTCGAGGTGGAGCTCGCGGGTTCGCACGAAGTGCTCGGCGTTCCGGCGAACCGGTCGGCGCTCGATGTCATGCTCGATCGTGATCCGACGACTCCGCACTCGTGCCGCCAGGGCTTCTGCGGGACGTGCAAGGTGAAAGTGCTTGCCGGGCAGGTCGATCACCGCGGCCGTCTTGCGGTCGGCGACGACGAAATGCTGGTCTGCGTGTCGCGGGCACACGGCAGCCGGGTGGTCATTGACGCCTGAGCCGGTAACCCACGTGGGGCACGCTCACGCCGGGCAACGGCTTCCACAGGTAGGTGCGGCCGTCGACCTCGAAATCTTTGTTCTCGTAGAAGCGACGCGCCTGGGCGTTCTTTTCGGCGCACCACAAAATCACGTCACCCGAGGGATTCGCGCGTATCGCCCTGTTGAGCAGGCGACCGCCGATGCCGCACCGTTGGCTTTCCTCCGCCGTGTAGAGGGCCTCGATTTGCAGGTCGCCGGGATTGGCGGCGTCGGGCCCGAAGACGGTCATGGCGACTATCTTGCCGCCGGACTCGGCGATCCACATGCTCCATCCGCGCTGACTCAGGGTCTGCGGGTAGCTCGTCGTGGCCCAGTGCCGCGGCGTGCCGATGATGTCGAGCAGGAAGTCCGCGACTATCCCGTTCCAGGATCGTCGCCAAACCCGGTAATGCATCTCGGCGACCTTGGCGAAGTCGCTCGGCTTGGCCTCACGGAGCCTGATACCGCTGGATTTCACACGTCAAGGCTAAAGACTTCCCGTGCTTATCACCGCCGGGACTGCTCCAGGTAGGCAGCCAAAGCGTTGGTCAGACCCCGCCGCGCCATGTCGAGATCCGCGTACGAACCCAGCTGGCGTTCCGAGACCAGACCGCGCATCGCACCGGGGATGAGGGCGGCGACCTCACGCACCCGATCCGGGTCGACGTCGAGGCCGGCGAAGGCGTGCTGGCAGGTTTCCAGCCAGCTCCTGCCCCAGGAGAACAGCTCGGCCGCGGTGCGCGGGTAGAGGCGCTCCAGCTCGTCGGGGTCCCGGGGCAGCGCGGCCCTCAGGTTCTCGATCGCGCGCGAATCCGGTGCCGCCAGGCCGAGGTAGAGGGTGTCGATGATGGCGCCGACGCGCTCCCGCAGGGGAGCGTCCGCGGAGACCGGCGTCGACAGATTCGAGAACGTGGCGGCGCGCCGCTCGGCGGTGCGGTGCAGCACCGCGGCCCAGAAACCGTCGGTGTCGCCGAACTGGTATTGCACCGCGCCCCAGGTGGCGCCGATCTCCTTGGCGATGCGATTGGCCGACACCGAGCCCGGCTCCCCGGAGGCCAGCGACTTCAGCGCGGCCCCGAGCATGCTCTCGCGGGTGGCGTGACCACGCCGGTTGGGGCGTCGCCCGGCGATTCCGGCGCCGCTGACCTGCCGAGTCATCTTATGAGCCTATCGGGAAATTTTCATAGAGGGTACTTTTATTTTGGGGCACGGCGGGGCCTATCATTCCTACCCAAGGAGGGACTCCACATGGCCAAGCCGCCGTTGTCGATGAAGCCGACCGGATGGTTCCAGGTCGCCTGGTCCGACGAGATCGGCCTCGGCGATGTGCACACGATGAAGTACTTCGACCAGGAGATGGTCGCCTGGCGCGCCGAGTCCGGCGAGCTCACCGTGATGAACGCCTACTGCGAACACCTCGGGGCGCACCTGGGTTACGGCGGCAGGGTCGTCGGCGAGGTACTGCAGTGCCCCTTCCATGGGTGGCAGTGGAGCGCGCAGGGCCGCAACGTCCGAATTCCCTATCAGGACCACCCCAACCGCGGCCGGCGGATCCGCACCTATCCGGTGGTGGAACGCAACGAATCCGTCTACATCTGGCACGACGTGCAGGGCCGCGAACCCTACTTCGCCGCGCCCGACGTGTTCGGCGCTTTCGAGGACGGCACCAGCGCGGGCGACTACTACCCGCAGCAGCGGCTGTACCGGGACCGTTTGGAATTGCACCCGCAGTACGTCCTGGAAAACGGAGTGGACTTCGCCCACTTCAAGTACGTGCACAACACCCCGATCGTGCCGATCTTCACCCGCCACGACTTCGCCGACGCGGTGTCGTTCGTCGACTTCACCATCACCTTCGAGGGCGACGACGGGCAAAAGATCGAGGACGTCAACAGCGGCGTGGAGGCCATCAACGGCGGACTGGGCATCGCGGTCACCAAAAGCTGGGGGATGGTCGACAACCGCACCATCTCCGCGATCACCCCCGTCGACGAATCCACCTCCGACGTCCGGTTCATGGTCTACATCGGCCGGACGCCCGGCAAAGACCCGGCCCGGGCCGAGCGCAAGGCGGCCGAATTCGGGCAGGAAGTCATCCGCCAGTTCACCCAGGACATCGAAATCTGGTCGCACCAGCGCTATTCGGATCCACCGGCGCTCGCCGGCGCCGAGTACGAGGGCTTCACCGCGATCCGCACATGGGCCAAGCAGTTCTATCCCGAGGTATTCGCATCGAAGAAAGGCTCAACGGAATGAGTTCAGCACCGATCCGCGTCTTCCAGGTGGCCACCGGCAACGTCGGTTCGGAGATGATCAAGCGGATCGCCTCGCAGCCCGACCTGGAACTCGTTGGCGTGCACTGCTACTCGCCGGAGAAGATCGGGAAGGACGCCGGCGAGCTCGCCGGCCTGTCGCCCAACGGTGTAAAGGCCACCGGCACCATCGAGGAGATCATCGCGGCCAAGCCGGACGTGCTGACCTTTCATGGCGTGTTCCCCGACGAGAACCTCTACGTCAAAGTGCTTGAGGCGGGCATCAACATCGTCACCACCGCCGACTGGATCACCGGCTGGCACCGCGACAAAAACCACCCGCATCCGTCGGGCAAGCCGGTGACCCAGCTCTTGGCCGAGGCCTGTGAGAAGGGCGGGGCGACGTTCTACGGCACCGGGATGAACCCGGGGCTGAACCAGATCCTGGGCGTGGTGTGCTCGGCCGACGTCGCCGAAATCGAGAACATCACCACGATCGAGTCCGTCGACGTGTCGTGCCATCACTCCAAGGACACCTGGATCGAGGTGGGCTACGGTCAACCGGTCGACGACCCGGAGATTCCGTCGAAGCTGGAAAAGTACACCCGCGTCTTCGCCGACAGCGTGCTGATGATGGCCGACTGCTTCGATCTGCCCCTGGACGAGGTCAAGTTCAGCTACGAGCTGGGCGCGTGCACCAAGGACGTCGACCTGGGCTGGTACACGTTGCCCAAGGGTTCGCTGGGCGGCAACTACCTCAAGTACCAGGGCATCGTCGACGGTGTTCCGCGGGTGGAGACGCACCTGGAATGGCAGATGACGCCGCACACCGACCCGAGCTGGAACATCAAGGGCTGCTACATCACCCAGATCAAGGGCGACCCGTGCGTCTACAACAAGCACATGATCTTCCCCAAGCCCGGCGTCGACCTGTCGAACCCCGACAACTTCGCCTCCATCGGCATGACCGTGACCGGCATGCCGGCGCTCGCCTCGATCAAATCCGTGGTCGCGGCGCAGCCGGGCCTCATCACCAGCGCCGACCTGCCGCTGCGCGCCTTCGCCGGGCGCTTCAAGAAGTAGGCGCGCGCCGAGGCGCCTTAAGGCACTCCGTCGTCATCGAAGAGGCGCTCCGGGTGGTGGTAGTCGTTGGTGCGCGCGCCGCGGTCCAACTGCGGTGGCGGGATCCACTCGGTGCGCCCGTCGGGGAGTTTTCTTGTCCGCCATCCGTCTTCGACTAGTTTGTGGTGGGGTTGGCAGGTGAAGGTGAGCCTGTCGGCATCGGTCAATCCGCCGGCGGCCCACTCGTCGACGTGGTGAACCTGGCACCAGTGGCCCGGCGCGTCGCAGCCCGGGTGCGTGCAGCCGCGGTCCTTCGCGTAGAGGACGATGCGCTGATCCGGTGAGGCGATGCGGCGCGTGCGCCCGAGATACAAGGGCCGCTCCGAGTGCTGGTCGAACACGGCCAAATAGTGCCAGGCGTGGCGGGCCATCCGGATCACGTCGCGCATCGGCAACAGCGTGCCGCCGCCCGTCACCGCGTGCCCGGTGCCCGCCGTCAGCTCCCGCAGCGTGGTCGAAACGATGACGGCGACCGGCAATCCGTTGTGCAGACCGAGCTTCGGATCGCCCAGCTGCCCGCGGACCAAGGCATTGAGCGCATCGTGCCGGCGCTGGGCGGGGTTGCGCAGGTCGGCGGCCGCGGCATCCTCGCTGGGTTCGCCCTCGACGCAAGGCCTTTCATCGTCCGGATTGCACATGCCAGGGGCGGCGAACCGCGCCAGCCACGCGTCGAGGTTGGCGCGCAATTCCGGTGAGGCCCAAAGCTTGCCGACGCTCATTCCGTCGGGCCGCTGGCCGCACCAGCTGAAACCCCGCTGACGCGCGCGGTCAGTGTCGGAGAACTTCCCGTCCGGGTTCAGCCGCAGCGCACACTGCTGCGCCACCTTCGCCAGCTGGTCGGGACGCAAAGTGGTGGCTTGCTGAGCCAGGAATCGTTCGGCTTTCTCCACCGTATCGACCGGTATGGCCTCGGGAAGGTCACGCACGAACGTCTGGATCACCCGCACATGCTGACCATCGAGCGAGCCGTCGCGCCACGCCCGGGCAGTGGCCGGCAGCTCCGGTGGCAACTCCTGTCCGGTCAGAGTCACGCGGGGAGAAAGCTGTTGGGCATCGCGCAGCCGGCGGCAGGCTTCCGCGCAGCTGATCCGCAGCCAGTCGGCCACGACTTTGTGGACCGGGCCGCCGATGTCGGCGGGATCCTCCTGCGCCAGGCCGGCGATCACGTCGTGACTCAGCGCCGTGTGGCGCCGCCGAGAGGTTTCCATCTGCTCCAGCACGCGCAGCCGCAGCGCGGGGCTCAAGACGGCGAAGTTCAGCCGCCGCATCGCCGCATCGGCAGCGTCCTGCGCTTCCATGGCGGCGCGCACCTGCGGCGGAACCTCAATCGAATGCATGTTCGAATCATATTCCGTGGCGGCGACCCGGGCCATCGCCGAGGGCGGCCGCTGTGGATAAACACCCAACCGTGGATGAAGTGCGCCGGTCTAGGGTGAAGACCATGCGGGTAGGCGTGCTGGGAGCGAAGGGCAGAGTCGGGTCGACGATGGTGGGGGCCGTGCAGGCCGCCGAAGACCTGACCCTGTCCGCCGAGGTGGACGCCGGCGATCCGCTGAGCCTGCTGACCGAGGCCAACACCGAGGTGGTCATCGACTTCACCCACCCCGACGTGGTGATGAGCAATCTCGAGTTCCTCATCGGCAACGGGATTCACGCCGTGGTCGGCACCACCGGCTTCACCGCCGAGCGCCTGGAGCGGGTCCAGGCGTGGCTGGCCGGCAAGCCCGGGACAGCGGTGCTGATCGCGCCGAATTTCGCGATCGGGGCGGTGCTGTTGATGCATTTCGCCCAGCAGGCGGCGCCCTTCTTCGACTCGGTCGAGGTGATCGAGCTGCATCACCCGCACAAGGCCGACGCCCCGTCGGGCACCGCGGCCCGCACCGCCAAGCTGATCGCCGAGGCCCGAAAGGGGTTGCCGCCCAACCCGGATGCCACCAGCACCAGTCTGCCCGGTGCTCGCGGGGCCGCCGTCGACGGCATCCCGGTGCACTCGGTGCGGCTGGCCGGGCTGGTCGCCCATCAGGAGATCCTGTTCGGCACCGAGGGGGAGACGCTGACCATCCGCCACGACAGCCTGGACCGCACCTCGTTCGTGCCGGGCGTCTTGTTGGCGGTGCGGCGCATCAGGGAACGGCCCGGCCTCACGGTCGGTCTCGAGCCCCTGCTCGACCTGCAATGAATGCCACGCTGCGCGTCCAACTGCTCATCGCCATGATGTGCGTGGCGATGGTGGCGTACTTCGTGCTGCTGGCGCGGACGGCCGTCGCGCTGATCGCCTCGGGGCGCGCCGCCGCGGTGGGCCTGGGGCTGGCGGTGCTGATCATGCCGGCCGTCGGGCTGTGGGCGATGGTCGCCACGCTGCGGTCCGGGTTCGCGCACCAGCGGCTCGCGCGGCTGATCGCCGCGGACGGAATGGAACTCGACATCAGCACGTTGCCGCGGCGCCCGTCGGGCCGCATCGAGCGGGACGCGGCCGACGCACTGTTCGCGTCGGTGCGCACCGAGGTGGAAGACGACCCCGACGACTGGCGGCGCTGGTATCGGTTGGCCCGCGCCTACGACTACGCCGGCGATCGCCGGCGCGCGCGGGAAACCATGAAGACCGCCCTTGCGCTCCAGGGGGACGCCCATGAGTAAGACGTTGCTGATCGTGCACCACACGCCGTCCCCGCACACCCAGGAGATGTTCGAGGCCGTCGTGTCCGGTGCCACCGACCCCGAGATCGAGGGGGTGGAGGTGGTGCGGCGACCCGCCCTCACCCTCGCGCCGGCCGAGATGCTCGAGGCCGACGGTTATCTGCTGGGCACCCCCGCCAACCTGGGCTACATGAGCGGTGCACTCAAGCACGCGTTCGACGTCTGCTACTACCCGTGCCTCGACGCGACCCGCGGCCGCCCGTTCGGCCTGTACCTGCACGGCAACGAGGGCACCGAGGGGGCCGAACGCGGCGTCATGTCCATCACCGCCGGGCTGGGCTGGACGAAAGCCGTTGAGACGGTGGTGGTGATGGGCAAGCCGAGCAAGTCCGACATCGAAGCATGCTGGAACCTCGGGGCGACGGTCGCCGCCCAGTTGATGGAATGAGTCGGCTACCCGTACGCCGGTCGGAACGCCTCGGCGGGTTGGGCCAGGGCCAGCGCCGAACTGGTGCCGATCGGCCCGCGGCGGTCGAACAGGGTCGCGGCGCCGGTGGCGACGCCGGCCACCCCGTAGTGGCTCTGGGCCGCGAGGCCGATGAATTCCCCGTCGGGCAGCCTGCTCGCGGTGACGGTGTAGTCGGCGTTGATGTAGCGCAATCCGCCAGTGCCCCAATGCGTGAGCGAACTCGTGATGTCGCCGACGAAGGCCAGCCGGGTAAATGGTGTCAGCGGGTGGCCGTGCACCATCGGACGAAAGATCCGCGCCCACGCGAACTTCTGCGAGTGGGACTGCTCCCATTCGCCCGCGGCGATGCCGGGACTGCCTCCCGCGGTGGCCCCGTAGCCCCAGATGAGAAACGGCATGTCGGCCGGGAAGCCGTCCGCGTCGGCCGGCAGCGGCGGCATACGCACCGAGGCCGACCAGACCTGCCCGTCGGGGTGCTCGCCGCGCCGCAGGAACAGGGCGCCGGCCCGCGCGACCGTCTTGCCGTTCTGCACCAGCGTGCCGTCGACGAGCTTGATGCGCCGGCCCTCCCGCTGCACCGAGGTCCGAATCTGCACGGGCTCGAGCAAGACCGGACGCAACAGGTCCACGGTGAAGCGGGCGGGCTGGAAGTCGGGATCGATGCCGGATCGCTCTATTCCCCAGCCCAGCAGCCCGCCGACGATCTGGCCACCCATCGCCGCACCCCACGGGCCCCGCGTCATGCTGCCCGGCAGATAGGAGTCGCCGTCGACAGTGAAGAAGGCCTCGGGCATGATGGCGGAGTCGTCGGTCGTCACCGCTATCACGATAGGACAGGAGGATAGTAGGGACCGGCATGCCTCCAGTGATCGAAATCTCGCGCGGCCACAACCCGTTCCCCACAACGGGCGTGTCCCGCGACGCCGCCGGCGTTCCGCGCTACGACGATCTGCCGGCCACGCTGCTGGACATGCTCGCCGAACAGGTCGACATCCGCCCGGACAGCGACGCCGTAATCGAGGTGGGCGCAGGCCGATTGACCTACCGGCAGCTGTGGGACCGGGCCGCCCGGGTCGCCGGTGGGCTGCGCGCGGCCGGCCTGCGTGCCGGTGATCGCGTCGCGGTGCGCTACCCCGCCGGCCTCAATTGGGTGCTGGCCTTTTGGGGCACCGTGATGGCCGGTGGCGTTGCGGTGGCGGTCAATACACGGTCCGCGCAACCGGAGGTCGAGTTCGTGCTCGCCGACTCCGGCGCCGCGATGGACCTGGCGGCCGACACCCCGCTGCCCGACGGCCGGCCGTACGTCACCGAACAACTCGGCCGCACGGACCCGGCCGCGCTGTTCTATACGTCGGGGACCACCGGACACCCCAAGGGGGTGCCCACCACCCACGAGGCATTCCTCACCAACACCGAAAACGCGCTGCGTTGTCTCGAGCAGCCCAGGGATCTGGGCGAGGCGATGCGCACGCTCATCTCGGTGCCGCTGTTCCACGTCACCGGTTGCAACTCACAGCTTTTGGCCGCCGCTCGCCTCGGGGGCGCCTCGGTGATCATGCCCGCGCTCAACCTGGACGAGCTGATCGCCACGCTGACCGCCGAGCGTATCTCCGTCATGGTGACCGTTCCCGCGATCTACTCATTGCTGTTGCGGCACAATGCGTTCGCCGGTGCCGACGTCTCCGGGGTCCGCTGGGTGGGTTACGGCGGGGCACCGATCGCCCCGTCATTGGTGCGATCGGTGAAGAACTCGTTCCCGCACGCCACCGTGTTCAACGGGTACGGGATGACCGAGACGGCCTCGCTGATGACCGTGCTGCCCGACCGCGATGCCGTCGAGCACGCCGACTCGGTCGGGTATGCGGTCCCCTCGGTGGATCTCGGGCTGATCCCCTTCGGCGACGACCCCGGGGTGGGCGAGCTGGTCGCGCGCGGAGCCAACGTCACCGCCGGTTACTGGAACCGGCCCGAGGCCACCAAGGCTTCGGAGGCCACCTTCGTGGACGGCTGGTTGCACACCGGCGATGTGGTGCGGATCGACGACGCGGGCCGGGTGCACATCGTCGATCGACTCAAGGACATCATCAACCGCGGCGGCGAGAACGTCTCCAGCGTCGAGGTGGAGGCCGTGTTGCTGGCGGCGCCCAATGTCGCGGACGCGTGTGTGCTCGCGGTTCCCGACGAGGTGATGGGTGAAAAGGTGGGAGCGGTGTTGTTCGGCGGTGCGGGGGAGATCGACGTGCCCGCGGTGCTCGGTCACTGCCGCGGACAGCTCGCCGATTACAAGGTCCCGCAATACGTTACGGTGGTGGACAGTGCGCTGCCGCGCAACGCCGGCGGCAAGCTGCTCAAGGGCACGCTCCGTGAGCAGGTGCAGTGGGGCGACCCGCTGCGATGAGCCAGACGCTGCTGATCGCCAACCGCGGTGAGATCGCGCTGCGAATCATCCGCACGGCAACCGAATTGGGCATGCGGACGGTCGCGGTCTACGCCGAAGACGACGGGCAAAGCCCGCACGTGCACGCCGCCGACGAAGCGATCGGACTCGTCGGCGCCGGCCCGCGAGCCTACCTGGACCAGGCCGCGCTGCTGGCGGCCGCCAAAAGCTCCGGCGCCGACCTGATCCACCCCGGGTACGGGTTCCTCAGCGAGAACGCCGAATTCGCGCGCGCCTGCGCCGCCTCCGGCTGCACGTTCGTGGGTCCGGACGCCGACGTGCTCGAGCTGGTCGGCAACAAGTCGTCGGCCCGCGATGCCGCCCTCGCCGCCGGGGTGCCCGTGCTGCCGGCCACCGAAGGCCCGAGCAGCGTCGCCGACGTCAAAGCGTTCTTCGCCTCCCGCGACGGCGCGATCATGATCAAGGCGCTGGCCGGCGGGGGCGGCCGGGGCATGCGCAGGGTGCGCAGCGCCGATCAGATCGACGACGCCTACCGGCAATGCGCCGCGGAAGCCCAGCTGGGCTTCGGCGACCCGGCGCTGTTCGCCGAGGCGCTGCTGGACGACGCGCGGCACATCGAAGTGCAGGTCGTCGCCGCGCCTGCCGGGCACCAGACGCACGCGCTCGCCCTGGGCGACCGCGACTGCAGCATCCAGCGCCGCTACCAGAAGCTCATCGAAATAGCACCCGCCCAAGGACTCTCGGACGCCCTGCGCCGGGAGTTGCATCAGGCCGCGGCCCGGTTGTGCGCGCAGGGTTTCGCTGCGCGGGCTGGCCACCGTGGAATTTCTGGTCTCCGGCGAGAGCTTCGTCTTCCTCGAAATCAACCCCCGAATCCAGGTCGAGCACACGATCACCGAGGAGACCACCGGGTTCGACCTGGTGGCCGTCGGGCTCGCCATCGCCGGCGGCGCGTCCTACTACCGGCTGGGGCTCCCGGCCGGTATCGCCTCTGACGGCAGCGAAGTCATCGGTGAGCCGTCGGTGCACCGGGGCACCGCGGTGCAGGCCCGGGTCAACATGGAGACCTTCGGTCCCGACTTCTCCGTGCTGCCCACGGCGGGCACGCTCACGGTGTTCTCGCCACCGAGCGGTCCGGGAGTGCGCGTCGACACCTACGGGCTGCCGGGGCTCGTGGTCAGCCCCCAGTACGACTCGCTGCTGGCCAAGGTCGTCGCCCATGTGCACGGGACGTCGGTGCACGCGGCGGTGCGCAAGGCGAGGACCGCCCTGGGCGAGTTCCGCATCGAGGGCGTGAGCACAAACATCGGCTTCCTGCGCGAGCTGCTGTCGGACAGTCGAATCCAAACCGGCGCGGTCAGCACCACCTTCCTGGACGAGCGGCTTCCCGAGTTGGCGGCCGCGGCGCTGTCCCACCAGCACGACGTCCGGGTCGCCGCCGTGGAGCTTTATCCCGGCGAGGACGTGCTGCGCGCGCACCTGGCGGGCACCGTGGTCGAGGTGGCGCCCGAGGGCGCCGAGTGCGGTGCCGGATCCCAGCTGGTCGTTCTCGAGGCGATGAAAATGCAGCACGTGCTGGTCGCCCCGGACGCGCTGCGGACCGTCCGGATATCTGGTGTCGCCCGGGCAGGTCGTCGGGACCGGGGACCCGCTGCTGGTCTTCACCCGCACGGGGTCCGACGCCGACAGCGAATCAATCTCTGCTGCAGTCGATCTCGACCGGGCGCGCGCCGACCTCGACGAGGTGCACAGGCGGCATTTGCTGACCCGCGACGAAGGCCGCGACGCCGCCGTCACCAAGCGGCACAAGCAAGGCCGCCGGACCGCGCGAGAGAACATCGCCGACCTCGTCGATGCCGGCAGCTTCGTCGAATACGGCGCGTTGGCCATTGCCGCGCAGCGCAGCCGGCGCTCCGAGGAGGACCTGATCGCCAACACACCGGCCGACGGATTGGTCGCCGGGCTGGCCACCATCGGCGCGGACCGCTTCGGCCCAGCGGCCGCCGAGGCCGTCGTGGTGTCCTACGACTACACCGTGCTGGCCGGTACGCAGGGCATGCGCAACCACGCCAAAACCGACCGCGTCTTCGACCTGGCCGCGCGGAAACGCCTGCCGGTGGTGCTTTTTGCCGAGGGCGGCGGCGGCCGGCCGGGGGACACCGACGTCGGCGGCGCCGCCGGGCTGGACGTGCCGACCTTCCGGATGCTGGCCGGGCTGCGCGGGCGGGTGCCGCTGATATCGATCGTGTCGGGCCGCTGCTTTGCCGGCAACGCCGCGCTGGCCGGGGTATGCGACGTGATCATCGCGACCCCGGACGCCAACATCGGGATGGGCGGACCGGCCATGATCGAAGGCGGCGGGCTGGGGGTGTACCCGCCGGAGGCGATCGGCCCGATCGCCGTCCAGCGGCGCAACGGGGTGGTCGGCCTGGTGGCCCGCGACGAGGCGCATGCGGTGTCGCTGGCCAGGCAGTACCTGTCCTACTTCCAGGGCGGCCTGAACGAGTGGGAGGCGCCCGATCCGCGGCTGGCCCGACACGTGGTGCCGCAGAACCGGTTACGCGCCTACGACGTGCACCGGGCGATCGAGGCGATCGTCGACGTCGGCTCGGTGCTCGAGCTGCGACCCGACTACGGCGTCGGGATCGTCACCGCGCTGGTGCGGGTGGCGGGGGTGGCGTACGGGCTGATCGCCAACAGCAGTCACCACCTCGGCGGCGCTATCGACGCCGAGGCGGCGGACAAGGTCGGCGACTTCCTCGCGCTGTGTGAGTCGTTTCGGTTGCCGGTGGTCTCGCTGTGTGACACCCCCGGCTTCATGGTCGGGCCCGATGCGGAAAACGAGGCCGCTGTTCGCCGGTTCGGCCGGATGTTCGTCCTGGGCGCGCGGCTGACGGTGCCGTTGGGAATGATCATCCTGCGCAAGGGTTACGGGCTGGGCGCCATGGCGATGGCCGGCGGTTCGTTCCGGGCACCGCAATTCACCATCGCGTGGCCGACCGGGGAGATCGGCGGCATGGGACTGGAGGGTGCCGTGCGCCTGGGGTTCAGCAAGGAGCTGGCCGCCGCCGACCGACCCCGTCGAACGTCAAAACTTGTTCGACCGCCTGGTGGCGGCCGCGTACGAGCACGGCAAGGCGCTGCGGTCGGCCACCACGTTCGAGCTTGACGACGTCATCGACCCGGCAGACTCCCGGGCCTGGATCACCAGGCTAGTGGGAGGCTGAGGGCCGGACGGGTCAGCCGTGGCCCGAGCCGCAACCGACACCCGGCAGGCACCCGCGCCCGCCCGGTACGCTACCCGGGCCAGCGAACTGGCCGCCGGAGCCGCAACCGACGCCTGGGACGCAACCATGACCGCCCGGCCCGCCGCCGGGACCGCCGTTCTGGCCGCCCCAACCGCAGTTGCCGTTGTTGTCGCAGCCGCCGCCGCCCGGGGTGTCCTTGACGACCACGTGCGTGAGCGCCGCAGGGGTCGCCGAAGCAGCCTCAAGGGCGCCGGGCGCGGCTGCTGGTCCAGCGGCGACCGCGGCCGCAGCAGCCCCGGCCACCACCAGCGTTTTCATGAGGTTTAGTTTCGCTAACATGCCTGTCGCATACCACGTAGACACGTGTGCAAAACATCGCCTACAAAACATCGCCGGGACGAGCGGCGCCACGCAACAGAAGGCATCCCGACATGAGCTCACTTGACCTGACCGGCCGCACCGCGATCATCACCGGTGCCTCGCGCGGAATCGGGCTGGCGATCGGCCAGCAGCTGGCCGCGGCCGGGGCCAATGTGGTGCTGACCGCGCGCAAGCAGGAGGCCGCCGACGAGGCCGCGGCGCAGGTGGGCGAGAAGGCGGTGGGGGTCGGCGCTCACGCCGTCGACGAGGAGGCCGCGCGCCGCTGCGTCGACCTCACGCTGGAGCGTTTCGGCAGCGTGGACATCCTGGTCAACAACGCCGGAACCAATCCGGCATTCGGACCGCTGATCGATCAGGACCATGCCCGCTTCACCAAGATCTTCGACGTCAACCTGTGGGCCCCGCTGCTGTGGACCTCGCTGGTGGTCAAGTCGTGGATGGGCGAGCACGGCGGCGCGATCGTCAACACCGCCTCCATCGGCGGCATGCACCAGTCGCCGGCCATGGGCATGTACAACGCCACGAAGGCCGCGCTGATACACCTCACCAAACAACTGGCGCTGGAACTTTCACCGGGCATCCGCGTCAACGCGATCAGTCCCGGCGTGGTACGCACCCGGCTGGCCGAGGCGCTGTGGAAGGACAACGAGGATCCGCTGGCGTCGACCATCGCGCTCGGGCGGATCGGCGAACCCAGCGACGTGGCCGCGGCGGTCGCCTTCCTCGTTTCCGACGCGGCGAGCTGGATCACCGGCGAGACGATGGTCATCGACGGCGGCCTATTGCTCGGCGACGCTCGGGGATTCCGCGCTCGCCCGGACGGCAAGCAATGACCGCCGTCGATGCGGCCGACCTGGACGCACGGGTGCAGGCACTGCTCGACGAGCACGATCCCACGACCACCGACCCGCAAGAATTCCTCGGCGCGCAGTACGACGCCGGCCTGGCCTGGGTTCACCTACCGCACGGTTTCGGGGGACTGGACCTGCCGCGGAAAGCCCAGGAGCGGGTCGACGCCCGGCTGGCCGCGGCGGGCGCGCCGGTGGGCGGCACCGTGAAGAACTTCATCGGGATGGGCATGGCGGCGCCCACGATCGCGGCCTTCGGGACCGACGAGCAGAAACGAAAGTTCCTGCGCCCGTTGTTCACCGGTGAGCAGGTCTACTGCCAGCTGTTCAGCGAACCGGGCGCGGGATCGGACCTGGCCGGGGTGGCCACCCGCGCGGTCCGCGACGGTGACGACTGGATCGTGAACGGGCAAAAGGTGTGGACTTCGATGGCCCAGCACGCGCAGATGGCCATCCTGGTCGCCCGCACCGATCCGACGGTGCCCAAACACGCCGGCCTGACGTACTTCCTGTGCGACATGACGCAACCGGGTGTCGAGGTCCGGCCGCTGCGCCAGATCACCGGAGAGGCGGAGTTCAACGAGGTGTTCCTCACCGACGTCCGGGTGCCCGATGCCAATCGGCTCGGCCCGGTGGGTGGGGGCTGGCGGGTCGCGACCACCACCCTCAACAACGAGCGGGTCGCGATCGGTTCCCGTCCCGGGGTCCCGCGGGAGGGCGGGATCATCGGCAAGGTGACCGAAGCCTGGCGCAGCGAGCCGGAGCTGCGCAACCCAGCGATGCACGACGAGCTGATGCGGCTGTGGGTCGACGCGGAGGTGCTTCGGCTGGCCGGGGAACGGTTGGGGCAGCAGGCGGTCAAAGGCCAGCCCGGCCCCGAAGGTGCCGGCATGAAGGTGGCGTTCGCCAAGCTGGCGCAGGCGATCTCGGGCTTCGACATCGAGCTGCACGCCGAGGCCGGGCTGGCCTACGACGACTGGGCCATGCGCAGGACGGAAGTCGTCGACCTGATCGGGCGTGAGCCCGGATACCGCTACCTGCGGGCGCGCGGCAACTCCATCGAGGGCGGCACGTCGGAGATCCTGCGCAACACGATCTCCGAGCGGATCCTCGGCCTGCCGGGCGAGTACCGCGTGGACAAGGACGTCGCGTGGAAGGACATACCCCGATGAGCGGTGCCGACTTGCTGTACACCGATACCGAGGACGCGCTGCGCGACAGCGTCCGCCAGTTGTTCGCCGACCGATGCCCGCCCGAATCGGTCGCGCACGCCTACGACCCGGAGCCGCAAGACTTTTCGGGTGTGTGGCGGACGCTCTCGGCCGAGCTGGGCGTCGCCGGCCTGCTGGTGCCCGAGTCGCTCGGCGGCGCCGGCGCGAGTGCCCGCGAGGCGGCGGTCGTCATGGAGGAGATCGGCCGGGCCGTCGCTCCGGTGCCGTTCCTGTCCAGTGGGGTCCTGGCCACGGTCGCGCTGCTGCGGGCCGGCGACACCGAGACGGTGTCCGCGTTGGCGCGCGGGGAGTCGACCGCGGCGTTGGTGGTGCCGCTGTCGACAGCGCCGGGCGACCCCATCTCCGGGGTGAGTGGCGGCGCGGGCGGGCTGAGCGGATCGGTCACCAGCGTCGCCGGTGCCGCCGAGGCCGACGTGCTGGTGGTACCCGTCACCGGTCCGGACGGACTCGAGCTGCATACCGTCTCCCGCGCCGCGGCGGGGGTGGAGGTATCACCGCTGGTGGCACTGGATATGACGAGACCCCTTGCCGATGTGCGCTTTTCGGCCGTCCCCTCGTCACGCGTCGGGCCCGCGGATGCGCCGATCGGCGCGGCCCTGCTGACCGCGGCGGCCCTGCTGGCGTCCGAGCAACTCGGCGTGGCCCAGTGGTGTTTCGACACCACGCTCGGTTATGCCAAGCAGCGCAAGCAGTTCGGCCGCGCGATCGGCTCCTACCAGGCGATCAAGCACCGGCTGGCGGACCTGTGGTTCGAGGTCAGCGCGGCGACGGCGGCGGCCCGCTACGCCGCGGACACGTGCGCGCGGGATGACGGCGATGCGGGCGTCGCGGCGGCCATTGCGCAGGCTTACTGCAGCGGCATCGCCGTGCACGCCGCCGAGGAATGCGTACAGCTGCACGGCGGCATCGGCATGACGTGGGAGTATCCGGCGCACCTGTACCTCAAGCGGGCCAAGAGCGACCAGCTGGCCTTCGGCACCGCCTACCGGCACCGCGCCCGGCTGGCCGAGCTGGTCGACCTTCCGGTCGGTTAGCCCCGCAGCACCGAACCGAACAGGTCGGTCATCGCCGCCCAATGCCGCTCGGCGGCGGCGACGTCATAGGGCACGTTGTCCGGGACCGCGAACCCGTGGCCGGCCGAGTACCACTCGATGGTGTGCCGCACCCCGGCCGCCGTCAGCGCCTTGTCGAGCTGTTCGGCGTGATCGGCGGTGAAGGACGCGTCGTTCTCGGCGCCACCGACGTACACCGTCGCGCTGATCCGGTCGGCCAGCAGGTGTGGGCTGTCGGCGGTGTCGGTCACCAGGCCACCGCCGTGGAAGGACGCCGCCGCGGCGACACGGTCCGGCACCCGTCCCGCCACGACCAACGACGTCCGCCCGCCCATGCAGTAGCCGCACACGCCGAATCGGTCCCCGGACACCTCGGGGCGAGCGGCCAGGTAGTCGAAGAAGGCGCCGGCGTCGCTGGTCATCTTGTCCGGGGTGATGCTGCCGATCATCGAAAAGAGACGCTTGCGTTCGCGCTCGTCGCCGAAGACGGTCGCCATGTCGAACGGGGCCCAGTCGCCGCTGCGGTAGTACACGTCGGGCAGCAGCACGGCGTAGCCGTATCCGGCCAGCTTGGCGGCCATCCGCTCGAAGGTGTTGCGAACCCCGCCGGCATCGACGTACATGACGACGCCGGGCCATGGGCCGGGCCCTTCGGGGGTAAAGAGCTGGACGGCGCAGGTGCCGTCGGCGGTTGTGACGGTGTCGGTGATCTTCGGCATGACCTCCGTTGTACTCCTTGCGATCGACGCTAAATTCGTCGGCGCCGACCCGCCGCGCCCGGCTTCGCCGCGCTTGCGATCGCCGCTAAGCTGACCGCGTGCCGATCCCGACCCCCTACGAGGACCTGCTGCGCCTGGTGCTCGAGCGGGGCGCGGCGAAATCCGACCGCACCGGCACCGGGACTAGAAGCCTGTTCGGCCAGCAGATGCGCTACGACCTCTCGACCGGCTTTCCGCTGCTCACCACCAAGAAGGTGCATTTCAAGTCGGTGGTCTACGAGCTGCTGTGGTTCCTGCGCGGCGATTCCAACGTCAGCTGGCTGCAACAGCACGGCGTCACCATCTGGGACGAATGGGCAAGCCCCACAGGCGATCTCGGGCCCATCTACGGCGTGCAGTGGCGATCCTGGCCCACCCCGTCCGGCGAGCACATCGACCAGATCAGCGCGGCGCTGGAGCTGCTGCGCACCGATCCCGACTCGCGCCGCATCATCGTGTCGGCCTGGAACGTCGGGGAGATCCCGCGAATGGCGCTGCCGCCGTGCCACGCGTTCTTCCAGTTCTATGTGGCCGACGGGCGGCTGAGCTGCCAGCTCTATCAGCGCAGCGCCGACCTGTTTCTGGGTGTGCCGTTCAACATCGCCAGCTACGCACTGCTCACCCACATGATGGCCGCCCAGGCCGGTCTCTGCGTCGGCGAGTTCGTCTGGACGGGCGGTGACTGCCACATCTACGACAACCACGTCGAACAGGTGCGGCTGCAGCTCGGCCGCGAACCGCGGCCCTACCCCGAACTCGTCCTGGCGCAGAGGGATTCGATCTTCGACTACACCTACGACGACGTCGTCGTGCAGAACTACGATCCGCACCCGGCGATCAAAGCCCCCGTCGCTGTATGAGGCGCGTGGGCCTGGTGTGGGCTCAGTCGACGTCCGGCGTCATCGGCCGCGGCGGCGACATCCCGTGGCGGGTGCCCGAAGACCTGGCCCGCTTCAAGCAGGTGACCATGGGACACACCGTGATCATGGGCCGGCAGACGTGGGAGTCGCTGCCGGCCCGGGTTCGGCCGTTGCCGGGCCGCAGAAATGTCGTACTCTCCCGCCGGCCCGACTTCGTGGCCGACGGGGCCGACGTGGCGGGGTCACTCGAGGCTGCTTTAGCTTTTTCCGAGACCGACCCCGAGGCATGGGTGATCGGCGGCGAACAGATCTACCTGCTCGCGCTGCCGATCGCCACCCGATGTGAGGTCACCGAGGTCGACGTCGACCTGCCGCGCGACGACGGCGATGCGCTGGCCCCGGTGCTCGATGAGACGTGGCTGGGCGACACGGGGGAGTGGTTGGTCAGCCGCGCGGGCCTGCGCTACCGGTTTCACAGCTACCGCCGGGGGTAAGCGCTAAGCGCTCGTGTCGGGGCTAACCGCGTGATCTGACATACTCGGAACCGGGGGTCGGTCCGCCACCAGGCGTTTCCAGAAGGGGGAATTGGCAGTGATAACCGAACCCGCAAAGACGTTCTCTCGGGCGTTCAGGGGCTACGATCCGGCTGCGGTCGATGCCCACATCGAGGTGTTGACCACCAAGCAGAAGTTGCTGCTCGACGATGTCGAGAGCCTAAGGGCCCGGCTGGCCGAATCCGGCGATCAAGTGGCCGCGCTGCGCAAGGAGGTCGGCGTCCTCGCGGACACGTCATCCTCGCCCCACGCGATGCAACACCGGATGGCGAAGATGCTGCGGCGTGCGGTCGACGAGATTTCGCAGATGCAGGCCGAGGCGCGCGCCGAGGTCGAGGCCGAGCAGCAGAAAGCACGAAGAACTGTTGGCGGACATGGCCGCGCAGCTCAAAGCGCTAGAGGCCGAGTATGACGAAACAAGGCAAAAGCACGAGGCCGAACTCGCCGGCATGCGCGCTGAAACCGAATCGGCGATCGAGGCGGCATGGCAGGACGCCCAGCGGGAGCGTGAGCAGCTCCTCGCCGACGCGAAGCAGCGAGCCGATCACTATCGTGAGCAGGCCCGGCGGGCGGCGGACGAGGCGAGTCAGCAACGGATCAAGGTCCTGGAGCAACTGATGGGCGTCTACCGCGACCTGGAAGCCGTCCCGGCGGCTCTTGAGTCGGCATACCAGGAAGGCAAGGATCCGCCGGAGGCCAGCCCGGAACCGAACGGGTCGGCGCCGTCGGATGAGAAAGTCAGCACCGGGTAGCCACCGACCGCGGCCGGCGAGGAGCGGTATTCTCGGCGCCGTGCCGATCCGGACACCACGGTTGACCGCCACGCAGGCCCGGCGGATAGCCGTTGCGGCCCAAGGCTTTAGCGAGTCGCGCCCCGGTGGCCCCATCGCCCGAGCCCACCTGAGGCGGCTGATCTCCCGGATTCAAGTGCTGCAACTGGATTCGGTGTCGGTGGCCGTGCGCGCCCACTACGCGCCGGTGTTCAGCCGGCTGGGCCCCTACGACCGCGATGTGCTGGACCGCGCCGCGTGGGGCCCGGCACGGACGCGGCTGCTGGCCGAGTACTGGGCGCACGAGGCCGCGCTGATGGCCGTCGACGACTGGCCACTGCTGCGCTGGCGGATGCGCCAGTACCGGCACGGCCGGTGGGGCACCCATATCGTCAAGGC
Source organism: uncultured Actinomycetota bacterium (assembly GCA_963800315.1). Taxonomy (GTDB): domain Bacteria; phylum Actinomycetota; class Actinomycetes; order Mycobacteriales; family Mycobacteriaceae; genus Mycobacterium. The sequence goes on along the minus strand of CAWDAS010000005.1, from coordinate 349,803 downwards.
CAATCCGCGGCTCGCCGAGGACATCGTCGCCGCCGTCGCCGAACTCGGGCCCAGCACCGCCGGGCAGATCGAGGCGCACCTGGCCGCCGAGCCGCGCCGCAAAAAGGGCACCTGGTGGACCCGCAGCGACACCAAGTGGGTGTCCGAAGCCCTGTTCGCCTCCGGGGTGCTCACCACGGCCACCCGGGTGGGCTTCGCCCGCCATTACGACCTGGTGGAGCGGGTGTTGCCGGCCGAGGTGCTGTCCCGCGAGGTCGATGACGAGCGGGCAATCCGCGAGCTGACGCTGCGGGCCGCCACCGCGCTGGGCGTGGGCACCGAGGCCGACATCCGCGACTACTTTCGCCTGACGGCCCAGCAGGTCAAGCCCGCTGTCGCCGAGCTGCTCGCGACCGGGGAGATCGAACGGGTCGACGTCGACGGCTGGCCGGCGCCGGGGTATCTGCGCGCCGGGCGCACCGTGCCCCGACGGGATCGCGGGACCGCGCTGCTGTGCCCGTTCGACCCGTTGATCTTCTTCCGGCCCCGGGTGGAGCGGCTGTTCGGTTTTCACTACCGCATCGAGATCTACACCCCGCCCGAAAAGCGCCAGTACGGTTATTACGTGTGGCCGCTGCTGCTGGACGGCCGGCTCGTCGCCCGGGTCGACCTCAAGGCCGACCGGGCCGCCGACAGGTTGCGGGTGGTGGGCGCGTTCGGTGAACCGGAGATACCGCGACCGCGCGTCGCCGCGGCCCTGGCCGGCGAACTGGACACGATGGCGTCGTGGCTGGGCCTGGGCGGGTTGAGCGTCGCCGACCGGGGCGATCTGGCGGGGGAGCTCCGCTCGGCCGCGAAGCGGGCCGGCTGACGGACGCCGTGAAGGAGCTCAAGGACACGCTGTGGAGGGCCTTGGCGGACAACGCGTCATCCCCCAAACTTCGCGCGCGGGAATTGATGGGCGGGGTTGCCGCCTTTCCGGCCCGCATCGTCGCCGGGCTGACCTCGATTGCCGGGCTTCTCCTCGGGCCTTTCCGGCCCGCATCGTCGCCGGGCTGACTCGATTGCCGGGCTTCTCCTCGGGCCGTGTTCCGGCCCGCATCGTCGCCGGGCTAAGGTGAGCGCCGTGGCCGAGACCGCGCCGCTGCGCGTGCAACTGATCGCCAAGACCGACTTCTTGGCGCCGCCGGACGTGCCGTGGACCACCGACGCCGACGGCGGCTCCGCGCTCACCGAATTCGCCGGCCGGGCGTGCTACCAGAGTTGGTCGAAACCCAATCCCAAGACCGCCACCAACGCCGGCTACATCAAGCACATCATCGACGTGGGGCACTTCTCGGTGCTCGAGCACGCGAGTGTGACGTTCTACATCACCGGCGTCTCGCGATCGTGCACCCATGAGCTGATCCGGCACCGGCATTTTTCCTATTCGCAGCTGTCGCAACGCTACGTGCCGGAAACGGAATCGCAGATCGTCGTCCCGCCGGGCATGGAAGACGATCCCGAACTGCAGCAGATCCTGGCCGGGGCCGCCGATGCCAGCCGCGCCACCTACGCCGAGCTGCTGAGCGGGCTGGAAGCCAAATTCGCCGACCAGCCCAACGCGGTTTTGCGGCGCAAGCAGGCGCGTCAGGCCGCTCGCGCGGTGCTGCCCAACGCCACCGAAACCCGGATCGTCGTGACGGGAAACTACCGGGCGTGGCGGCACTTCATCGCCGTGCGCGCCAGCGAGCACGCCGACGTGGAAATCCGGCGGCTGGCCGTCGAATGCCTGCGTCAGCTCACCGAGGTGGCACCGGCGGTGTTCGCCGACTTCGAGATCTCGACCCTGGCCGACGGCACCGAGGTCGCGACCAGCCCCCTGGCCACCGAAGCCTGAGCCGGCGCGAGCCGGCGAAGGCTGCAGGTGGCAATCGGGCTCGGCCACCGAAGCGTGAGTCGGCGGGCAACGCACCCCCGCGCGGATGCTAAACACCTTGCCGCCGGCAGGTAACCTGAAGTCCGTGAGTACCGTCGGATTCGACGCCCCGGCACGGTTGGGGACCGTGCTGACCGCAATGGTCACACCGTTTGGCGCCGATGGCTCCCTTGACACCACAGTCGCCGCGCGACTGGCCAACCACCTGGTGGACGCGGGGTGCGACGGCCTGGTGGTCTCCGGAACCACCGGCGAGTCGCCGACCACCACCGATGACGAGAAGCGCGAGTTGCTCCGTGTCGTGCTCGAGGCGGTGGGCGACCGGGCGCGGGTCATCGCCGGCGCCGGCACCTATGACACCGCCCACAGCATCCGGCTGGCCAAGGCTTGCGCGGACGAAGGCGCCCACGGACTCCTGGTGGTCACGCCGTACTACTCCAAGCCGCCGCAAACCGGGCTGATCGCGCATTTCACCGCGGTTGCCGACGCGACCGCGCTGCCGATGGTGCTCTATGACATCCCGGGGCGGTCGGTGGTGCCGATCGAGCCCGACACGCTGCGCACGCTGGCGTCGCACCCCAACATCGTGGGCGTCAAGGACGCCAAAGCCGATCTGCACAGCGGCGGTCAGGTGATGGCCGAGACCGGGCTGGCCTACTACTCCGGCGACGATGCGCTGAACCTGCCGTGGCTGGCGATGGGCGCCACCGGCTTCATCAGCGTGATCTCGCACGTGGCGGCGGGCCAGCTCCGAGAGTTGTTGTCCGCCTTCGCGTCCGGGGATATCGCCACCGCACGCAAGATCAACGTCACGGTGGCACCGTTGTGCAACGCGATGAGCCGCCTCGGCGGGGTGACGATGTCCAAGGCGGGTTTGCGTCTGCAGGGCATCGACGCGGGCGATCCCCGGCTGCCGCAAATGGCGGCGACACCCCAGCAAATCGATGCGCTGGCCGCCGACATGCGTGCGGCCTCGGTGCTCCGGTGACTCAGCGGGTGATTCACACGTGAACGAAGAACTCGCCCCACCAGGTCCTCTGGCCAATGGTGGGTTGCGGGTCACCGCGCTGGGCGGCATCAACGAAATCGGCCGCAACATGACGGTTTTCGAGCACCTGGGCCGGCTGTTGATCATCGACTGCGGGGTGCTGTTCCCCACCCACGACGAACCCGGCGTCGATCTGATCCTGCCGGATCTGCGCCACATCGAGGATCGGCTCGACGACATCGAGGCGCTGGTGCTGACCCACGCGCACGAAGACCACATCGGGGGCATTCCGTTCTTGCTCAAGCTGCGGCCGGACATCCCGGTCGTGGGATCGAGGTTCACCCTGGCGCTGGTCGCGGCCAAATGCCGCGAACACCGCATCAAGCCGGTGCTCGTCCAGGTCGCGGAGGGGCAGCGGAGCACGCACGGCGTCTTCGAGTGCGAGTACTTCGCCGTCAACCACTCCATCCCGGACGCGCTGGCCATCGCGGTGCACACCGGCGCGGGAACCATCCTGCACACCGGTGACATCAAGCTGGACCAGCTTCCCCTCGACGGCCGGCCCACCGACCTGCCCGGCATGTCGCGGCTCGGCGACGCGGGCGTGGACCTGTTCCTGTGCGACTCGACCAACTCCGAGATCCCCGGTGTGGGGCCCTCGGAGAGCGAAGTGGGCCCGACGCTGCACCGCCTGATCCGGGGCGCCGACGGCCGCGTCATCGTGGCGTGCTTCGCCTCCAACGTGGACCGGGTGCAGCAAATCGTCGACGCCGCAGTGGCATTGGGTCGGCGGGTGTCGTTCGTCGGGCGATCCATGGTGCGCAACATGGGCATCGCCCGGGAGCTCGGATTCCTGCGGGTCGCGGATTCGGACGTGATCGACATCGGCGCGGCCGAGATGATGGCACCCGACCAGGTGGTGCTGATCACCACCGGCACCCAGGGCGAGCCGATGTCGGCGTTGTCCCGGATGTCGCGCGGCGAGCATCGCAGCATCACGTTGACCGCGGGTGACCTCATCGTGCTGGCGTCGTCACTGATCCCGGGCAACGAGGAGGCGGTCTACGGCGTGATCGATTCGCTCGCCAAGATCGGGGCGCGCGTCGTCACCAATGCCCAAGCCCGGGTGCATGTTTCGGGTCACGCGTACGCCGGTGAGCTGCTGTTCCTGTACAACGGTGTGCGGCCCCGCCATGTCATGCCGGTGCACGGGACGTGGCGGATGCTGCGCGCCAACGCCAAGCTGGCGGCCCGCGCCGGAGTGCCGGAGGAATCAATCCTGCTGGCCGAGAACGGGGTCAGCGTCGACCTGGTCGCCGGTCGGGCCTTTATCGCCGGAGCGGTGCCGGTCGGCAAGATGTTCGTCGACGGTCTGATCAACGGCGACGTCGGCGATATCACGCTGGGGGAACGGCTGATTCTGTCGTCGGGTTTCGTCGCGGTGACCGTGGTGGTCCAGCGCGGCACCGGGCGCCCGGTAATCGCGCCGCACCTGCATTCACGCGGCTTCTCCGAAGACCCCAAGGCGCTCGAACCCGTCGTGCGCAAGGTCGAGGAAGAGATGGAATCGCTGGTCGCCGCCAACATCACCGATCCGAGCCGCATCGCGCAGGGCGTGCGCCGGACCGTCGGCAAATGGGTGGGCGAAACCTACCGCCGCCAGCCGATGATCGTGCCGACGGTGATCGAGGTCTGAATCACGTCTTCTCCGCGTAGGCCGACCATTCCAGTTGCGACGCCTTGAGTTTGCGGCCGGTGGGTTCGACGTAACGCTGGAACAGCTCGTCGGGCCCGGCCTGCTCGAGCAGCCGCCAACCGTACTCGGCGAGGAAGCCGGCAACCTCGTCGGGCTGTAAACCGAAGTGCCACAATTGCCGCCGCTGACGCACGTTGCGGTACAGCGTCCGGGTGCCATAGCGGTTCGTGCCGTCGATGAAATCCCGGCGGACGTAGGTGAACACCAATCGGCTGCCCGGCGCCGCCGCGCGCAGCCCCTCCAACGTCCGCCGCACGGTCGCTTCGGTGAGGTATTGGGTCACCCCTTCACAGATGAAGAAGACCCGGTAATCGGTGCGGTAACCGTGCTCGGCGAGCGCGGTGAGCAGGTCGTCACGCTCGAGGTCCAGCGCCACCAGCCGAACCGACAGCGGTGGCTCGCCCAGCACGCGGCGGACCGTCTTGAACTTCCTGGCGACGTTCACCGGCAGATCGACCTCGAACACCGGGATGCGGACTCGCCGCGTCAACAGGTAGGCCCGGGTATCCAGTCCTGCCCCGAGAATGACGACCGCGTTGACGTCGTCCAGCGCGTCCTTGAGCTTGTCGGCGATGAAACGCTTGCGGCAGGCCAGATTCGCCCACAGCCCGGGGCCCAACCACTCCGATCCGCGGATCATCAAAGCGGCGGATCGGCCCGAATTGGGTCGCACCGACGAGCCAGCGCAGCGGCGGCCGGCAAAAACAGCTCGGCGAAGTCGTCGTCCACCAGGCGGCGGCCGGCCGGCTCGTTCTGTTCGACGGCCGCCAACACCATCGGTCCGAAAGCGGTCTGCGCTGCGGGGTTTCGTGCCATGAGTGACTACTTGTTCAAAAAGCCCGCGTCGACCGGCAATGTGACGCCGGTGACGTAGCGCGCCTGGTCGGACACCAACCATGCCACCGCGTTGGCGATGTCTTCGGCCTCCAGTACCTCGACCGGCATGGCATTGCCCATGGCTCCCGGTGTGTCGGTGCCGGCGGCCATCTTGGCCAGCCATTCCCGGGTGAACTCGTTGTTGATCATCGGGGTCTCGACGCCGGAGGGATGGATCGAGTTGACCCGGATATATTGCGCTCGCAAGCAGATTGGCGTATACCCGCATCAACCCGACCACGCCGTGCTTGGCGGCGGCGTAGCCGACCGAACCGGCGTCCGGGCTGCCGACGCCGGCCAGTCCGGCAGACGAACTGATCAGCACGATCGACCCGCCGCTCGCCCTGCTTGACCATCGTCGGGTATGGCGGCCTTGATGGTGTTGTACACGCCGGTGAGGTTGACGTCGATGACGTCGCGCCAGCCGTCGTCCCCGGACTGCATGGGTGCGATCCCGGCGTTGGCCACCACGATGTCGAGCCGCCCGAACTCGTCCAGGCCGGGCTGCAGCGCCGACGACAGCGACGCCCGGTCGCGGACGTCGCCGCGGGCGGCCACGATGCGAGCGCCGGTGTCCTCGACAAGCTTGACGGTGTCGGCCAGGTCGTCCGCGGTGGCCAGGGCATAGGGGACGCTGGCGATCTGCTCGCACAGGTCGACCGCGATGATGCTCGCGCCGTCGGCGGCCAGCCGCACCGCGTGGGCGCGTCCCTGGCCGCGGGCGGCGCCGGTGATGAAGGCGACCTTCCCTTCCAGCGGGCGTCCCATCAGGCGCGCAGCTGTCCCTTGCCCGGGTCGCCCGCGGGAACCGGCTGCAGCATCTTGATGTCCGGCGCTCCCGCCAGGTGCTCGCCGACCGCGCCGAACATCTTGGTGATCGCCGGCGCGGTGCTGTGGGCCTTGAGCGCCTCGGGATCGGCCCACTGCTCGACGAAGACGAAGGTCTCGCCCGTTTGGTGCAGCGAGTACAACTGGCAGCCGGGTTCGTCGTGCACTTCTTCGACCGCTTGGGTGAGGATGTCGCGGACGGTGTCGACCGATTCGGGTTTGACGGTCATGGTGGCGACGACGACGACGGGCATGCTGGGGCCTCCTGGCGGCTTGAGGGGCGGGTGACGCGCACGACTTTGTTCACCGGTTGTCACCCTACTCACGGGTTCCGCCGTCCAGTCCGTCGTATGGCTCACAAGAGAGTGGTTACCAGTGTGGCGGGTGGTGGAGATGATGCCGTTGCGACTACGCTTGCCGTCATGGCTAACAAGACCGCCGCCCGCTCCGGAACCAGAACGAGCAGGTCAAAGGCCACTTCGCGAAGTGGAACCCGGCGCCCGCGGCCCGCGGCGCCCCGCCGCAAGGCGGCCAGGCCCGCCAAGCGGCGTAACCAGTCGTTGCTGTTCGCCGCCGGGCTGACCTGCGGGCGGGCCCTGCGCGCCACCTGGGTGATGGCGGCCCGCGGCACCGGTGGCGCGGCCCGGTCGATCGGGCGGGCCCGCGACATCGACCCGGGACACCGCCGCGACGGCATCGCGCTGCTGCTGCTGGGCCTGTCCGTGGTGGTCGCCGCGAGCTCGTGGTTCGACGCCGCCCGGCCGCTCGGCGCCTGGGTCGACACGCTGTTGCGGACGTTCATCGGCGCCGGTGTGTTGGCGCTGCCGGTCGTCACCGCCGCAATCGCGGTAACGCTGATGCGAACCCAGCCCAATCCCGATGCGCGACCCCGGCTGATCCTGGGCGTCTGCCTGATCGCGCTTTCGGTGCTCGGCCTGCGCCATTTGTGGTCCGGCTCGCCGGAAGACCCCGAAGCGCGGCGGCGCGCCGCCGGGTTCATCGGCTTCGCCATCGGCGGGCCGCTGTCGGATGGGTTGACGGCCTGGATCGCCGCGCCGTTGTTGTTCATCGGCTTCATGTTCGGCCTGCTGTTGCTGACCGGGACCACGATCCGCGAGGTGCCCGACGTGGTGCGCGCCATGTTCGGCACCCGGCTGCTCCCGCGCGACTACGACGACGAGGCCGAATACGACTACGCCGACGAGTTCGACGAGGACGCCCGCGAAGACTTTTCCGACGGCTACTACGACCCATCCCCGTATGCCTCGGACGCCCCCGACCACGAGCCACCGGCGTGGCCGTCGGCCGGGTCGGCCCAGGATGCCCTGGACGACGACATGCCCACCGTTCCCGAACCCGCGGTCACCCGCAGCCGCCGGCGCGGCAGAGCCGCGGACAAGGACACCGTGGAACTGGACCGGGTCGTCGAGGGGCCCTACACGCTGCCGTCGCTGAGCCTGCTGGTGGCCGGCGATCCGCCCAAGAAGCGCAGCGCCGCGAACAACGTCATGGCCGACGCCATCGGCGAGGTGCTCACCCAATTCAAGGTGGACGCGGCCGTCACCGGCTGCACGCGCGGGCCCACCGTCACCCGCTACGAGGTCGAGCTGGGGCCGGGGGTGAAGGTGGAGAAGATCACCGCCCTGCAGAAGAACATCGCCTACGCGGTGGCCACCGAAAGCGTCCGCATGCTGGCCCCGATTCCCGGCAAGTCCGCCGTGGGCATCGAGGTGCCCAACACCGACCGGGAAATGGTGCGGCTGGCCGACGTGCTCACCGCGCCGGCGACCCGCCGCGACCACCATCCGCTGGTGATCGCCCTCGGCAAGGACATCGAGGGCGACTTCATCTCGGCCAACCTGGCCAAGATGCCGCACCTGCTGGTCGCCGGCTCCACCGGCTCGGGTAAGTCCAGCTTCGTCAACTCCATGCTGATCTCGCTGCTGACGCGGGCCACCCCCGAAGAGGTCAGGATGATCCTGATCGACCCGAAGATGGTGGAACTGACGCCCTACGAAGGCATTCCGCACCTGATCACGCCGATCATCACCCAGCCCAAGAAGGCGGCGGCCGCGCTGGCGTGGCTGGTCGAGGAGATGGAGCAGCGCTATCAGGACATGCAGGCCTCGCGGGTGCGCCACATCGACGACTTCAACGACAAGGTGCGCTCCGGTGCCATCACCGCGCCGCTGGGCAGCCAGCGCGAGTACCGGCCCTACCCCTACGTCGTCGCGATCGTCGACGAGCTGGCCGACCTGATGATGACCGCGCCGCGCGACGTCGAGGACGCCATCGTGCGCATCACCCAGAAAGCCCGCGCCGCGGGCATCCACCTGGTGCTGGCCACCCAGCGCCCGTCGGTGGACGTGGTCACCGGGCTGATCAAGACCAACGTGCCGTCCCGGCTGGCGTTCGCCACGTCGTCGCTCACCGACAGCCGGGTGATCCTGGACCAGGCCGGCGCCGAGAAGCTGATCGGCATGGGGGATGCCCTGTTCCTGCCGATGGGCGCGAGCAAGACCATCCGGTTGCAGGGCGCGTTCATCACCGACGAGGAGATCCACGCCGTCGTCACCGCCTGCAAAGACCAGGCCGAACCCGAATACACCGACGGCGTCACCACCGCCAAGCCCACCGGCGAACGCACCGACGTCGACCCCGACATCGGCGACGACATGGACGTGTTCCTGCAGGCCGTCGAGCTGGTGGTGTCCAGCCAGTTCGGCTCCACCTCGATGCTGCAGCGCAAGCTGCGCGTCGGGTTCGCCAAGGCCGGCCGGTTGATGGATCTGATGGAGACCCGCGGGATCGTCGGGCCGTCCGAGGGGTCCAAGGCGCGCGACGTGCTGGTCAAGCCCGACGAGCTGGCCGCGACGCTGGCGGCGATCCGCGGGCAGGGCGGGTCCGAGGCCTCCGACGACGCCGCCGCCGACTAGAGCACCAGCAGCATCCGGGAATTGCCGAGAATATTCGGCTTGACGTAGCTGAGATCCAGGAATTCGGCGACACCGATGTCGTAGGAGCGGCACATCTCCTCGAACACCTCGGCGGTGACCGGGGTGCCCTCGATTTCGGTGAACCCGTGCTTGCCGAAGAACTCGGTTTCGAAGGTCAATACGAACACCCGCTTGAGCTGCAACTCGCGGGCGACGTCCACCAGCCGGTTGACGATCGCATGGCCGATGCCGTGGCCGGTCATCGCCGGATCGACCGCGACGGTGCGGATCTCGCCGAGGTCGGACCACATCACGTGCAACGCACCGCACCCGACCACGCCGCCCTCGCATTCGGCCACCCAGAACTCCTGGATGGCCTCATAGAGGGTCACGAGGTTCTTTTCCAGCAGGATCCGTCCCGGCATACGTGTCGACGAGTCGCTTGATCGCGGGCACGTCCGAGGTTCGCGCGCGTCGGACCACCGCTAGCTGGTCCTGCGGGCTTTCGGTCACGGGTAACAGTATCGACATAGGTACGGGTGAACTGGTCAACCGCTATTCTGTCTCCGTGTCCGGGCAGCCTCAAACGGGTCCCATGGTGGGCCGTGCCCGAATCGCCAACCTCGCCAACATGCTGACCTTGTCGCGGTTGGTTCTGGTGCCCATTTTCCTGCTCGCCTTGTTCGCCGGCAACGGCCACGAAATCGGCTTCCGCATTGTGGCTTTCGCGATATTCGCCGTGGCGTGCATCACCGACCGGTTGGACGGTCTGCTGGCCCGCCACTACGGCATGGCGACCGAATTCGGCGCGTTCGTCGACCCGATCGCGGACAAGACGCTGATCGGGTCGGCCCTGATCGGGCTGTCCATGCTCGGAAACCTGCCGTGGTGGGTCACGCTGCTGATCATGAGTCGCGAAATCGGGGTGACGCTGCTGCGGTTGGCCGTCATTCGCCGCGGGGTCATTCCGGCCAGTTGGGGCGGGAAACTCAAGACCGTGGTGCAGGCGGTGGCGATCGGATTGTTCGTGCTACCGCTGTCGGGGCCATTTCTGGTGGCGGCCTCGGTGGTGATGGGCGCCGCGATCGTGCTGACCGTGGTCACCGGCATCGACTATCTGGTGTCGACCGCCAGGGAACTTCGACGCCCGACCGGCTGACGGGAACCAGACCACCGGCGTCGGCGTTCACCTAGATGAGCGCCTGCCGAGCAGGGCCGATCGGACGAAGGAGAGCAGAATGCCGCCATTGGTGCGCGAAATCATCGGCGACGTGCTGCGCGCGGCCCGGGTGTCACAGGGCCGGACGTTGCGCGAGGTCTCCGATTCGGCGCGGGTGAGCCTCGGATACCTCTCGGAGGTCGAGCGCGGTCGCAAGGAGCCATCCAGCGAACTGCTCACCGCGATCTGCGAGGCGCTGCGTGTCCCGCTGTCCTCCGTCCTCACCGACGCCGGGGAGCGAATGGCCGGCGAGGAACGCGCGGCCTCTCGGGCGCCGGCCGATGGCACGAGCGGTAGCAGCATCGACGCCGGCACCAAGGTCGTCATCCCGCCGGTGGCGTCCCTCGCCGTCGCCTGAGTGCCGGGCGGCACCGACGGATCCAGCGCAAGGGGTGGGGCGATCGGCGTCCACCCACTAAATTGAGCGACAAGGTAAGCGTCGAGCCCTCAAGCAAGGCCCCTCGGCCCACAAGAAGCGAAGGCGGAGCTAACTCATGGCCAATCCGTTCGTCAAGGCGTGGAAGTACCTCATGGCGCTGTTCAACGCGAAAATCGACGAGCACGCCGACCCGAAAGTGCAGATCCAGCAGGCCATCGAGGAAGCGCAGCGCACGCATCAGGCGCTGACCCAGCAGGCGGCACAGGTGATCGGCAACCAGCGCCAGCTGGAGATGCGGCTCAACCGCCAGCTGGCGGACATCGAAAAGCTCCAGGTCAATGTGCGTCAGGCCCTGACCTTGGCCGACCAGGCCACCGCCGCCGGTGACGCCGCCAAGGCCACCGAGTACAACAACGCCGCCGAGGCGTTCGCGGCCCAGCTGGTGACGGCCGAGCAGGGCGTCGAAGACCTCAAGACGCTGCACGACCAGGCGCTGAACGCGGCGGCCCAGGCCAAGAAGGCGGTCGAGCAGAACGCGATGGTGTTGCAGCAGAAGATCGCCGAGCGGACCAAACTGCTCAGCCAGCTCGAGCAGGCGAAGATGCAGGAGCAGGTCAGCGCGTCGCTGCGGTCGATGAGCGAGATCGCCGCGCCGGGCAACGTCCCGAGCCTCGACGAGGTGCGCGACAAGATCGAGCGCCGCTACGCCAACGCGATCGGTGCCGCCGAACTCGCGCAGGGTTCGGTGCAGGGCCGGATGCTGGAGGTCGAGCAGGCCGGTGTGCAGATGGCCGGCCACTCCCGGCTGGAGCAGATCCGCGCCTCGATGCGCGGCGAAGCGTTGCCGACCGGGGGGACACCCGCCGCTCCGGTGGCCGCGGAGCAAGCCGGGGGCGCGGTTCCCGAGCAGCCGTTCGGCCAGTAGTCGCAGCGGTCTTTCCGATGGCGGTGAAAGCGACTCGGCGCGGGCCGTGGCGCGCGTTGCTGGACCACGGGTTGCACACCGCCGCCGAGCTTTCCGAACTGCTTGCCCGGAAGGTCAGCGCCGCCGCGGATCCCCGGGCGCGGCTGCTGCGCCGGCGCCGCCGCGCGCTGCGGTGGGGGCTGATATTCGCCGCCGGGTGCCTGTTCTGGGCAGTGGTGACGATGCTGCTGGCCGCCTGGGGCTGGTTCGCGTTGCTGCTGGAGATCACCGGCCTGATCGCCGTGGTGCAGGCCATTCCGGCGACGTTGCTGCTGTTTCGCTATCGCTGGCTGCGCTCGGAGCCGCTGCCGCCACCCCGGCCCGCCAACGCGCGTCGGCTCCCACCGCACGGTTCGGCGGCGCGGCCCGCGATGTACGCGCTGGGCGCCTCCGAGCGCGGGTTCTTCTCGTTGCTGGGCGTGATGGAACGTGGCTCCATGTTGCCCACCGCCGAAATCCGTGACCTGACCGCGGCGGCCAACAAGACCTCCTCGGCGATGGCGGCCACCGCCGCGGAGGTGGTGTCGATGGAGCGGGCGGCGCAGTATTCCGAATCGTCGCGGTCGCATCTGGTGCCCACCATCAACGCGTTCACCGCACAGTTGAGCGCCGGGGTGCGCCAGTACAACGAAATGGTGACCGCCGCAGCACAATTGGTGTCCGCGGCCAACGGGGGCGGGTCGGTGGAATCGCAGCGCTACCGCGCCGAGTTGGCCGGGGCCACCGACCGCCTGGTCGGTTGGGCGCAGGCATTCGACGAGCTCGGCGGACTGCCCCGGGGCTAGCTTCCGGTGTCGCTCCGCCGCGGCGGATCGGGATCCGGTCGTGGGCCGTAGCGCTCGATGTAGGACCGATGCACGTGGGCGTCGCGTTCGCGGTCGCGCGCGTCGACCAGGTCCGGGTCCAGGCCGTGCACCTGCAACATGTGCCGGCGCCACACCTTGTTGAGCGCATGGGAGAAATACACGAACGGGATGAGTATCGGCAGCGTCATGCTCAGGTGCACGTCGAGCGTCGTCGGGATCAGCCAGAACGGGGCAAGCACCAAAACCGCCGGCACCGCGACGCGACGCATCATCCGGGTGGTCGCGCCCTTGCCGACCAGGTCGTTGCGCACCCAGTCGCGCATCGAGTCGGGCAGCCGGCCCCCGCAGCAATAGCGGACGTACTGAAGGGCATTGGGCCGGGTGCGCCCCGGGCCTTCACTCATCACGGTCCTCCCGCGGACTAAAACGATGCCTTGAGAGAGGGCACCACCAGCGCCGCCAGACCACGGACGGTCGCCTTGAACATGTCGAAGAAGTCGAAGTAGTCCCGCCACAGCGTGATCCGACCGTCGTGCACCTCGAACACGCCGCAGACCCAGAACTGGAGCCGCAGTGGCCCGACGATCAGCGCGTCGGTGCGCTCGGTGAGCACCGCGGCCCCGTCGGCGGCGACGCGGTGAAACTTCACCTCGAATCGCATGCGGCCGTCCATCCGGCGGAACAACTCGATGGCTCTGCGGCGGCCGCGGATGGTCGGCAACCCCACGTTCTCGTAGACGAGGTCGTCGTCCAGTGCGGCCTCGGCGGTTTGGTAATCCCCATCCTGCAGGGCGTACAGGAAACCCTCGACCGTGCGAGTGTTCGCGACGGCCGGCCCAGTCAGCTCGGTCATGGTTGCCAGCCTAGGCGAGCCGGTGTGGCAGGGTAAGGCGGATGCGCGTCGCCGTGGTCGCCGGGCCGGATCCGGGGCACTCGTTTCCGGCGATTGCGCTGTGCCGGCGCTTCGCTGACGCGGGCGATGAGCCCACCCTTTTCACCGGCGCGGAATGGATCGACACGGCCCGCGCCGCCGGCATCGACGCCGCCCCGCTGGACGGGCTCGCGGCCACCGACGACGACCTCGACGCCGGGGCCAGGATCCACCGGCGTGCGGCCCGGATGGCCGTGCTCAACGTGCCGGCGCTGCGCGACCTGGCGCCCGACCTGGTGGTGTCGGACGTCATCACCGCGGGCGGCGGCATGGCCGCCGAGCTGTTGGGCATCCCGTGGATCGAACTCTGCCCGCACCCGCTGTATCTGCCGTCCAGGGGACTGCCACCGATCGGCAGCGGACTGGCACCGGGCGCCGGTGTGCGCGGCCGGCTGCGGGATGCCGCGATGCGGGCGCTCACGGCCCGGTCCTGGCGGGCCGGCCTGCGGCAGCGCGCGGCCGTGCGGGCCGAGATCGGGTTGCCGGCCCGCGACCCGGGGCCGCTGCGGCGGCTGATCGCCACCCTGCCCGCGCTGGAGGTGCCCCGGCCGGACTGGCCGGCGGAGGCCGTGGTGGTGGGCCCGTTGCACTTCGAGCCGACCGACCGGTTGCTGGAAATCCCCGTAGGCTCCGGGCCGGTGGTGGTGGTCGCGCCGTCGACCGCGTTGACCGGGACCGAGGGGTTGGCGGAAGTCGCGCTGGGGTGCCTGACGCCGGGGGACACGCTGCCGGCGGGATCGCGGCTGGTGGTTTCGCGGCTGGGCGGGGCGGACCTGGCGGTGCCGCCGTGGGCGGTGGTCGGGCTGGGCAGCCAGGCCGAGTTGTTGACGCACGCCGACCTGGTGATCTGCGGTGGCGGTCATGGGATGCTGGCCAAGACGCTGCTGGCCGGGGTGCCGCTGGTGGTGGTGCCCGGCGGCGGGGACCAGTGGGAGTTGGCCAACCGGGCGGTCCGGCAGGGGAGTGCGCGGCTGGTTCGGCCGTTGACCGCCGACGCGTTGGTGGCCGCCGTGAACGAGGTCCTGTCATCGCCCCGCTTCCGGGCGGCCGCGCAAGCCGCCGCGGCCGGCGCCGCGGGTGTCGCCGCGGCCGGCGCCGCGGGTGTCGCCGATCCGGTGCGGGTGTGTCACGACGCGCTTGCGTTGGCGGGATGACCGGCTGGGTATGTTGGCTGCCGTGCGGCTAACGGAGTTTCACGAGCGGGTTGTCCTGCGATTCGGCGCCGCCTACGGACCATCGGTGCTGGCCGACCACGTGTTGACCGGACTCGAGGGGCGGACCGCCACCCAGGCGATCGAGCAGGGCGTCGAGCCGCGCGATGTGTGGCGGGCGTTGTGCGTCGACTTCGACGTGCCCCGCGAGCAGTGGTGAGTCGGGGGATTTCGGGTCTGCGCCCGGCGCGCTAGAGGGCGCAATCGCCGCACTTGGCGCCGACCGGTGTGCGATAGAGCAGGCAGCAGCTGCGCCGCCGGAAGGCCAGGTCCGCGCCGGTGATTTCGCCGGATCCGGCCAGGGCGCCGGTGCCCAGGAGCGAGTCGGTGATCCGGGTGATCGCCCGGCGCAGGTCGGGCCGGGCCGAAAGCAACGCGCGGGACGTGCCGACGAGCGCCGACGCGATATTGCCGTACAGCAGGGCGGACGCCATCTTCACCCGCAATCCGGCCGCCAGCGGTTCCAGGTGGTCTTGGACGACGATGCGATACAGCAGGTCCGGCGGCGGCGGGTCAACGGGCGCCCCGATGGGTTCGGGCAAGCGCAGCCGCGCCCCGTCGTCGGCGCGCTGCAGGTCGCCCAGGCCTGGAACGACGCCGTGGGCCAGCGCACACGCGAGCACCGGTGACCACAGTCGTGCCGCGTGACCGAGCTGAACCAGCGAGGCGCCGATCCGCCGGTCGGTGGTGCGATAGCGCCGGACGGTGGCGTCGATCAAGTCCGCGCACCCGTCGGCGTACGACCGGCCGACCGGATGCCATCCCGTCGCGTCGCCGCCCACGGTGAGCGCGAAAAACCCTCCGTAACAAGATATTTCGGCCAGCTGAGCGGAGATGTCCATGTATGCCCAACCAATCTCGGGAAATCGGGCGCCGGTTGTCGCGAGGAAGCGCCGACAGTCGAGTAAATCAGTCCCTGTCCTTGCGATTAGGTTTATCCCTATGCCCAACGAGGGGGGTGAACCCGCTTCCGCCCGGCGGGGCCGGCGCAAGTCGGCGGGTCGCGTGCACGAACAGCTCGACGAGCTGGTGGCGGCTCGCGACCAGATGGAACGACTGGTGCGGGTGATCGTCGAGATCGGTTCCGATCTGGACCTGGATGCGACCTTGAACCGAATCGTCGACGCGGCGATGGAGCTGACCGGCGCCAAGTACGGAGCGCTGGGCATCCGCGCACCCGACGGTGCGCTGGTCTCGTTCGTGCGCGCGGGCGTCGACGACGACACGGCGCGGCGGTTCGGCGATCTGCCGGTGGGCGAGGGTCTGCGCGTCGATGATATGGAGGGGCATCGGCAGGCCGCCGCGCTGCGCGCGCACCACCCACCGCTGCGGGCGCTCCTGGGGATACCGATCGTCGTGCGGGCGGCCGACTTCGGGAGCCTTTACCTGGCCGACGACCGACCCGGCCGGGCGTTCTCCGACTACCACGAGAGCGCCGTGCGAGCACTGGCCACGGCGGCGGCGGCCGCCATCGACAACGCGCGGCTCTTCGAGCGAGAGCGTGAATCGGCGAAATGGACCAAGGCCAGTCGCGAGATCACCACCGCGCTGCTGTCCGGCGACCCACAAACGGGACCATTGCAGCTCATCGTGAACCGGGCGCTGGAGCTGGCCGATGCCGAGCAGGCGATCCTGCTGGTGCCGAGGGAGCCCGACCTACCCGCCGCGGAAGTCAACACCCTGGTGGTGGCCGCCACGGCGGGCCGGTACGCCTCGGAGGTGATTGGTCGGCAGGTTCCGATGGACGGCTCCACCACCGGCGGCGTCGCGCGCCGCGGCCTGCCGCTGATCACCGACTCCTTCGCATATCCGATCGAGGGGTTCACCGACGTCGGTGAACGTTCGGCGATCGTCATGCCGCTGATCGCGGACGGCAGGGTGCTGGGGGTGATCGCTGTCGCGCGCCACCCGCAGCAGCCGCCATTCGGCGACGATTACCTGGAGCTGGTCAGCGACTTCGCCCGGCACGCCGCGATCGCCCTGGCGCTGGCGGCCGGTCGCGAACACGCCCTCAACCAGGAGCTCGCACAGGCGGACACCGTCGATGACGCGGTGCGCGCGGCGGCCGAGGAACTGCGTCGGCTGTGGCGGGCGCGTCGCGTGCTGGCCATCACCTTCCCGACCCGCGGTTCGGCCACCGGAACGTCGTACGCCGCACCGCTCGTCGTGTCGGTCGGCGAGCCCGCGCAGTGGGCCGGTCTGCCGGCCGACACCCGACAGCTGCTCGACTCGTTGCGCGACGGCGACCTACTGACCCCCAACACCGCAAAACCCGGGACGGCGGGCATCGCGCTGCAGCATCCCGAGGGCGTCCTGGTTGTCTGGATTGATCTGGCCGAGCAACGACCGTTCACCCTCGAGGACCAGACCTTGCTGACCGTGCTGGCGGGCCGTCTCGGCCAGGGCCTGCAGCGGGTGCACCAGGTCGACCAGCAGCGCGAAACCGCGCTGGCGCTGCAACACGCGATCCTCGGCCCCGCTCAGCTGCCGCATGGGTTCGCGGTGCGTTATCAGGCCGCCAGCCGGCCCCTGCAGGTGGGCGGTGACTGGTACGACGTCTTCGACCTGGAAGACGGGCGCATCGCGTTGATCGTCGGCGACTGTGTCGGCCACGGTCTCGCCGCCGCCACGGTGATGGGGCAGGTGCGCAGCGCCTGCCGCGCGCTGCTGTTCGAAAACCCCAGTCCCGGTGCGGCTCTCGCGGGGATGGACCGCTTCGCTGCGCGGCTGCCCGGTGCCCAGTGCACCACCGCCGTCTGCGCGGTGCTCAACCCCGAGACCGGCGAACTGCTGTACTCCAGTGCCGGGCACCCGCCGCCCATCCTGGTGCACGCCGACGGCACCACCCGGATGCTCGACGATGCCCACACCATTGCCCTGGGGGTACGGCCCGATTGGTCCCGCCCGGAGGGCCACGTGATCATGCCGGCGCGCGCGACCCTGCTGCTTTACACCGATGGCCTGGTCGAGCGCCGCCGCATCGCGCTCGAGCAGGGCATCTCCCGCGTCGCCGCCCTCGTTCAGGACGGCCGCTCCGCCACGCTGGACGAGCTGGCCAACCAGCTCATGTCCGGTCTCGCGCCCAGCGGCGGCTATCAGGACGATGTCGCGCTGCTGCTCTATCGCCATCCCACCCCGCTGGAGCTGGAGTTTCCCGCCGACGTCAGCCAGCTCGCCCCCACCCGGACCGCCTTGCGCAACTGGTTGACCCGCGCCCGGGTGAACCCGGATCAAACCCTCAACGTGCTCGTCGCCGCGGGGGAAGCCGTCGCCAACGCCATCGAGCACGGTCACCGCCACAGTCCGCGGGGCACGATCAGCCTGGGTGCGACCGCGCTGGGCGACCACCTGCAGTTGACCATCACCGACACCGGCTCGTGGAAAACTCCACAACCGGCCACCTATCCCCATCGCGGCCGCGGCATCCCCCTGATGCGAACGCTCATGCAGGACGTCAGCATTGCGGCCGACACCGCCGGAACCACGGTCGAGCTATCCGTGAGGATTACCTGATGCCCACGTCGCTCACGCTCGACGCCGCCCGCTCCATCGACGGGAAGCCCATGCTGATCGCGGCGGGGGAAATCGACCTGAGCAACATCGACGCGTTCAGCCAAGCCCTCACCACCGCCGCCGGCGAGGCCGCGCGCGGCGGCGCGATGCTCACCGTCGACCTCAGCGCGGTGGAATACCTGGACAGCGCCGCCATCAACGCCCTGTTCACCCGCGCGGACGACATCCACCTCATCGCCCACCCCCTGTTGATCCCCATGCTCACGATCAGCGGCCTCACCGAGCTGGTCACTGTCGAACCCGCGCCCCCGGCGACGGGACGCTGACGCGCCTGCGCCCGCGGGAGGCCGGCGCGCGCAGCGAGTTTTCGGACCGCACGGCGTGTCTTCTTGAGTCGAACATCTGTTCGGCTAGTGTGGTGGGCGTTCGCCTGAGTCGACTTGTCGGTGGCCTTCTCTAGTGTCACGGCCAACCGACCGATACCGGTCAGAAGAACACCGACTATAGGAGAGGCACCATGACGCAAGCCCCCGACCGTGAGAAGGCTCTCGAACTGGCGATGGCCCAGATCGAAAAGAGCTACGGCAAAGGCTCGGTAATGCGTCTCGGCGACGAGATGCGTCAGCCGATCTCGGTCATCCCGACCGGATCCATTGCACTGGACGTGGCCCTGGGCATCGGCGGCCTGCCCCGAGGGCGGGTCGTGGAGATCTACGGCCCGGAGTCCTCCGGTAAGACCACCGTCGCACTGCACGCGGTGGCTAATGCCCAGGCCGCCGGCGGCGTGGCGGCGTTCATCGACGCCGAGCACGCCCTGGACCCGGATTACGCCAAGAAGCTCGGCGTGGACACCGATTCCCTGCTGGTCAGCCAGCCCGACACCGGGGAACAGGCGCTGGAGATCGCCGACATGCTGATCCGCTCCGGCGCCCTGGACGTCCTGGTCATCGACTCGGTGGCGGCCCTGGTGCCGCGCGCGGAGCTGGAAGGCGAGATGGGCGACAGCCATGTCGGACTGCAGGCCCGGCTGATGAGCCAGGCGCTGCGGAAAATGACCGGCGCACTCAATAATTCGGGCACCACGGCGATCTTCATCAACCAGCTCCGGGAAAAGATCGGGGTGATGTTCGGCAGCCCGGAAACCACCACGGGGGGAAAGGCTTTGAAGTTCTACGCCTCGGTGCGCATGGACGTGCGCCGGATCGAGACACTCAAGGACGGCACCAATGCCGTCGGCAACCGCACCCGGGTCAAGGTCGTCAAGAACAAGTGCCTCGCCGAGGGCACTCGGATCTTCGATCCGGTTACCGGTATGACACATCGCATTGAGGATGTTGTCGACGGGCGCAAGCCTATTCATGTCGTGGCTGCGGCCAAGGACGGAACGTTGCATGCGCGGCCCGTAGTGTCCTGGTTCGACCAGGGAACGCAGGATGTGACCGGGTTGCGGATCTCCGGTGGCACAACCGTGTGGGCGACACCCGATCACAAGGTGCTGACAGAGTACGGCTGGCGCCAGGCCCGGGAACTCCGCAAGGGAGACCGGGTGGCCCAACCGCGGCGCTTCGATGGGTTCGGTGACAATGCGCCGATTTCGGCGGATCATGCACGGCTGCTTGGCTATCTGATTGGGGATGGCTACGTGGGGGGTAAGACTCCGGTCAACTTCATCAATGTTCAGCAGGTACTCATTGATGACGTGACGCGAATCGCTGCGGAACTCGGTTGTGTGGCCCGTCCGCGGGGGCGTATGTCACTTGCGATCGCTCATCGACCCGGCGAGCGCAACGGTGTTGTAGACCTTTGTCGGCAGGCCGGTATCTACGGCAAGCTCGCATGGGAGAAGACGATTCCGAACTGGTTCTTCGAGCCAGATATCACGGCCGACATTGTCGCCAATCTGCTCTTCGGCCTGTTCGAGAGCGACGGCTGGGTGAGCCGGGAACAGACAGGAGCGCTTCGGGTCGGTTACACGACGACCTCTGAACAGCTCGCACACCAGATTCATTGGCTGCTACTGCGATTCGGTATCGTGAGCACCGTTCGAGATTACGATCCGACCCAGAAGCGGCCGAGCATCGTGAATGGCCGACGGATCCAGGGCCGGCGTCAAGTATTCGAAGTCCGGGTTTCTGGTATGGAGAACGTCACAGCGTTCGCGGAATCAGTCCCCATGTGGGGCCCGCGTGGTATCGCTCTTATTCAGGCGATTCCGGAGGCTATGCAGGGTCGGCGGCGTGGATCGCAGGCGACATATCTGGCCGCGGAGGTGGCCGACGCCGTGCTGAATTACCTTGACGAGCGTGGCGTGACCGCGCAGGAGGCCGCAGCAATGATCGGTGCTGGCGCCGGGAACCCTCGTGGCGGAATGAAGCAGGTCTTAGGTGCCAGCCGTCTCCGTAGGGATCGTGTGCAGGTGCTCGCGGATGCCTTGGATGACAAGTTTCTGCATGATGTGCTAGCAGAAGAACTCCGGTACTCGGTGATCCGAGAAGTGCTGCCAACGCGGCGGGTACGGACGTTCGACCTCGAGGTCGAGGAACTGCACAACCTCGTCGCGGAAGGCGTTGTCGTGCACAACTGCGCCCCGCCGTTCAAGCAGGCCGAATTCGACATCCTCTACGGCAGAGGCATCAGCAGGGAGGGCTCGCTGATCGATATGGGTGTGGAGCAGGGCTTCATCCGCAAGTCCGGTTCCTGGTTCACCTATGAGGGCGAGCAGCTCGGCCAGGGCAAGGAAAATGTCCGCACCTTCCTGATGGAGAACGCCGACATCGCCAACGAGATCGAGAAAAAGATCAAGGAAAAGCTTGGCATTGGCGCGGTCGTGACCGATGACCCCTCTGGCGACAGTGTCCTGCCCGCCCCGGTCGATTTCTGAGCCCTCTCGCGAAGAGCAGGCGCGGGCGTTGTGCCTGCGCCTGCTCACCGCGAGATCGCGCACCCGGGCCGAGCTGTCCGGTCAGCTGGCCAAACGCGGCTATCCCGACGACGTCAGGGACCGGGTGCTCGACCGGCTGGCCGCCGTCGGCCTGGTGGACGACACCGACTTCGCGCAGCAGTGGGTGCGGTCCCGGCGGGCCAACGGCGGTAAGAGCAAGCGCGCCTTGGCCGCCGAATTGCACACAAAGGGGGTCGACAACGACGTGATCACGGCGGCGCTCGCGGGGATCGACGCCGGTGCCGAGCGCGACCAGGCCGAGCGGCTGGTGCGGGC
The DNA here is from genome assembly GCA_963800315.1 of uncultured Actinomycetota bacterium. Taxonomy (GTDB): domain Bacteria; phylum Actinomycetota; class Actinomycetes; order Mycobacteriales; family Mycobacteriaceae; genus Mycobacterium. The sequence goes on along the minus strand of CAWDAS010000005.1, from coordinate 328,282 downwards.
CAAGCTGCGTCGGGAGACGCTGAGCGGGGACAGTAAAGAGGACGCGCGGGTGAGTCGCCGGCTGGTGGCGATGCTGGCCCGCCGTGGCTACGGCCAAACCCTGGCGGGTGAGGTCGTCCTGGCCGAGCTGGCCGCCGAACGGGAGCGCCGGCGGGTGTAGCCCGGTGGCACGAGCCGGGCACCGACCGCTCGCCGTACCATGGCCCCGTGACTTCATCGACGGCTACCCGGACCTACCAGGTCCGCACCTACGGCTGTCAGATGAATGTCCACGACTCCGAGCGGCTGGCGGGTCTGCTCGAAGCTGCCGGCTATCAGCGAGCGGCCGACGGCTCAGATATTGGAGACGCCGATGTGGTGGTCTTCAACACGTGCGCCGTCCGCGAGAACGCCGACAACAAGCTGTACGGCAACCTCAGTCACCTGGCTCCCCGCAAGCGCGGCAACCCCGAGATGCAAATCGCGGTCGGTGGCTGCCTGGCGCAAAAGGATCGCGAGGCCTTGCTGCGCAAGGCGCCGTGGGTGGATGTCGTCTTCGGCACGCACAACATCGGATCGCTGCCCACGCTCCTGGACCGCGCCCGGCACAACAAGGTCGCCCAGGTGGAAATCGCCGAGGCGCTGCAGCAGTTCCCGTCGTCCCTGCCGAGCGCGCGCGAATCGGCTTATGCCGCATGGGTTTCCATCTCGGTGGGATGCAACAACAGCTGCACCTTTTGCATCGTTCCGTCGCTGCGCGGCCGGGAGGTCGACCGCAGTCCGGACGACGTCCTGGCCGAGGTGCGATCGCTGGTGGACGACGGCGTGCTCGAAATCACGCTGCTGGGCCAGAACGTCAACGCGTACGGGGTCTCGTTCGCCGACCCGGCGTTACCCCGCGACCGCGGCGCCTTCGCCCGAATGCTGCGGGCCTGCGGGCGCATCGACGGGCTGGAACGGGTGCGGTTCACCTCGCCGCATCCGGCCGAATTCACCGACGACGTCATCGAGGCCATGGCGCAGACACCGAATGTCTGCCCCGCCCTGCATATGCCGCTGCAGTCGGGATCCGACCGGGTGCTGCGCGCGATGCGGCGCTCTTACCGCGCCGAGCGTTATCTCGGCATCATCGACCGGGTTCGGGCGGCCATGCCACACGCGGCGATCACCACCGACCTGATCGTCGGATTCCCCGGCGAAACCGAAGAGGACTTCGCGGCCACGCTCGACGTGGTGCGCCGGGCGCGGTTCGCGGCCGCGTTCACCTTCCAATACTCCAAGCGGCCGGGCACGCCCGCCGCTGAGCTCGACGACCAGCTGCCGAAAGCCGTTGTGCAGGAACGGTACGAGCGGCTGGTCGAGCTGCAGGAGCAGATCTCGCTGGAGGGCAATCGCGCGCTCGTCGGGCAGACCGCCGAATTATTGGTCGCCAGCGGTGAAGGGCGCAAGGACACCGTCACGGCGCGCATGACCGGGCGGGCGCGCGATGGCCGGCTGGTGCACTTCGCCGCGCACGAACAGGTACGGCCGGGCGACATCGTCACCGCGGTCATCACCCAGGCCGCACCGCATCACCTCATTGCGGACGCGGGCATCCGCACCCACCGCCGCACCCGGGCGGGGGACGCCTATGCCGCCGGGCAGCGACCGGGCACTATCGGCCTCGGCATGCCCCCGGTGGGGCCGCCGACCCGTTCCGCAGCAACCGTGGCGCCCGTGGGATGTACCCGATGAAGAAACACCGGACCGACTTGGATGCGCTCCGCACCGAGATCGAGGCCGCGGAACGCCGGGTGGCGCGTGGCATCGATCCCGGCCCGCGGGCTTTCGTCGTGTCGATCCTGGTCTTCGTGCTGCTGGGCACGTTCATCCTGCCGCACACCGGCGACGTGCGGGGATGGGACGTGCTGTTCAGCAGCCACGGCGCGGGCGCAGCGGCGGTGGCCTTGCCTTCCCGGGTGTTCGCCTGGTTGGCGCTGGTGTTCGGTGTCGGCGTCTCGATGCTGGCGTTGATAACTCGGCGCTGGGCGTTGGCGTGGGTGGCCCTGGCGGGTTCGACGGTCGCCGGTGCGGCCGGGCTGCTGGCCATCTGGTCGCGCCAGACCGTGGCCGCAGGACACCCGGGCCCCGGTGTCGGGCTGATCGTGGCGTGGATCACCGTCATCGCGCTGACGTACCAGTGGGCCCGCGTGGTCTGGGCGCGCACCATCGTGCAACTCGCGGCAGAGGAGGAGCGCCGGCGGGTGGTCGGACAGCAGCAGTCGACGACCCTGCTGGGCACCCTGGACGACGCGGCCGGCCCCGACGAGCACGGCGACCCGGGCACCGGCACGCCCCCGGATTCCGACGGCGGCCGTTAGGGTTTGCGGCTCAGCGCCGCAGCCGCCGCTTCCGCCCACTGCCGCCATTGTTCGGCGTTGGCCTTGGCCTCCGCGGCTTCTTTGGTCCGGCCCGCCGCCGCGGCCTTCTCGGCCTGCTGCTCGTACTGCTCGGCCCGGGTCTTGAACTGCTCGGCACGGGCCTGTGCCTGTGGATCCGACCAATCCGCGTCGCCGGCGTCGCGGACCTTCTTCTCGACCGCCCGCAGCCGCCGCTCCAGCTCGGCGGACCGTTCCCGCGGCACCTTGCCGATCGCGTCCCACTTTTCCGCGATCGAGCGCAGCGCCGCCCGGGCCGCGTCATGGTTGCTGGTGTCGAGCCTTTCCGCCTCGGCCAGCAGCGCCTCCTTGGCGCTGGCGTTGGCGCGCAACTCGGTGTCCTTCTCGGCTGTCGCGGCGTTGCGGGCCGTGAAAAACGTGTCCTGGGCGGCCTTGAAGCGTCGCCAGAGGGCGTCGTCGACGTCGCGGGAAGCCCGTCCCGCCGCCTTCCATTCGGTGAGCAGCTTGCGGAATTCCGCGCTGGTGGCCGTCCAGTCCGTCGAATCGGACAACTCTTCGGCCCGCTCGCAGAGCCGCTCCTTGGCCTGGCGGACCCCCGACCGTTCCCGGTCCAGGTCGGCGAAATGCGCGCCTCGCCGCCTGTTGAAGGTTTCGCGGGCCGCGGAATAGCGCTTCCACAGCGCGTCATCGACTTTGCGGTCCAGGCCGCTGATGGTTTTCCACTCGTCGAGGATGGCGCGCAGCCGGTCGCCGGCGGCCTTCCATTGGGTCGAGTTGGCGGCCAGCTCCTCGGCCTCGGCGGCGAGCGCCTCCTTGCGGGCGGTCCGGGTGGCCCGATACTCCTCGCGCCGGGAGCGGTCCGCGGCGACGGTGGCCTCGGCCTGCTCGATCAGGCTGGCGAGCCGGCCGGCCAGCGCGTCGATATCGCCCAGCACCGTTGCCGTCGGCAACGTTTCGGCCAGTGTCGCCGCCTGGGCCCTGATCTTGCGGGCGTCCCCGGTGCCCGCCACCAGCCGCTCCTCCATGAGCGTGACCTCGGTGCTCAGGTCGTCGAATCGCCTCCCGAAGTGGGCGTAGGCGGCCTCGCGGTCCCCGGCCTGCCAGGTGCCGACGATGCGCTCGCCCGCCGCGCTGATCAGCCATACCGTGCCGTCCTCGTCCACCCGGCCGAACTGGTGCGGGTTGCTGGGCGGGGGCGCCGGCACCGGATGGACGGTGGGCCGCGGCCCCGAGCTCAGAGACCGGGCGCCGGGCCGTGGTCCCGGACGTGGCGCCGGCTTCGCAACGGGGTGGGCTGGATCGTTGCCGCGGGGCTCGTTGGCCGTCATTCGCTCGTCACCACTCTTTCGCACCCTTTCGCGCGGAAGGGTCCCGCGCACCTGCCGCGCGTAGCGGCACCGTTTGCTCCACTTGTCCAGCACTCGTCGGGGCCGCCGGCCGTCGAGGTCTCCCAACAGGTGCTTAACAGTATTCAAGCAGCTTGCCGGTCCGCATGCCGCCACCCTGCGTTCTCCGGCTGTGCGACCGTGGAAGGCAGCAGGTTCGAATCGTGGCCCCCGACATCGACGGAGAACCCCATGGACAAGGTGGATATCGCCGCTGTGCTCGCGTTGAGTTCCGCGCTGCTCGTTGCGCTCGGTGATGTGCTGCAGCAACGTGCGTCGCACCGGATCGCCGATACGTCCGTCGGTCAGCTCCAACTGTTCGCGCGGCTGCTGGGCAATCGGCGGTGGCGGTGGGGCGCCGCCTTGCTCGTGGCGAGCATCGTGTTGCAGGCGGCCGCGCTCGATCAGGGTTCGGTGCTGCTGGTGCAGGCGTTGCTTGTCCTGTCGCTGCTGTTCGCGCTGCCGATCAGCGCGCGACTGGCGCACCGCGCCGTGACCGGGCGGGAGTGGTTGTGGGGCTTCCTGCTGAGCGCCGCGGTGACCGTCATCGTCACGGTCGGCAACCCGCAGGCCGGTCATTCGACGGCATCGCCGCGGACGTGGGCCGCCGTGGCGGTCGTGTTCGGGCCGCTGCTCATCGGATGCGTCGTGGCCGCCCGGATCTGGGGTGGCACCCTGGCCGCGGTGCTGTTCGCGTTCGCATCCGGTTCGCTGTGGGGCATCTTCGCGGTGCTCACCAAGGGCGTCGTGCACCGGCTCGGCGAGGGCGGGTGGGCGGCGGCGCGGACACCCGAGCTATATGCCTGGCTGTTGGTCGCGCTCGGAGGTTTCGTGTGGGAGCAGTCCGCGTTCCGGGCCGGTGCGCTGACCGCGTCGATGCCCACGCTGGAGGTGTCCCAGCCGGTGGTCGCGGCCTTGCTGGGTGTCGTGGTGCTCGGCGAGACGCTGAACACCGGGCGCACCGGGATGGTCGCCCTGGCGGTGGCGGCGCTGGTGATGACGGCGGCGACGTTCGAGCTCGCGCGCGGCGACGCCGTCGCGACCCGCAACAGAGTCGACGCGGCGCCGCGGGGTGCCGTCGGCCAACCGGCGTAGTTGCCGCGCGGCGACGGCACGCCGTCGGCCCGGGCAGGTACCGTCGTCCTGTTGCTGCACCGCGGGGGTCGTCTCGAGCAGCGGTGGCAAGGCCGTGAGCGGCTCGCGGGCCGCACGTCGGGGTGGGGAGGGTTTCAGGTGTGGCTCGTAGGTTTGCCACAGCAATTACATAGGTTGTTGAACTAATAATAGGACGGCTACCCGCCCGCCGCTCGGCGCCGGGTCCGCAAAGTCATCAAGTTGTAGTTGAACTGATCGCAAATAGAAAGTGTATGCACCGCTGTCCGCGGGAAAGCTGGTGTGAACACTCGTCAGGTGAGGGGTCGCTCATGTCCAAGGTTGATGTCGCCGCGTTGCTTGCGCTGTGCGCGGCGCTGGCATCCGCGATCGGTGATGTCATTCGCCAACGCTCCGCCCAGGAAATCACGGACAAGAACGTCGGCCACCTGGAACTGTTCCGGATGTCCCTGCGGGACACCCGCTGGTGGCTGGGCGGCCTGGCGGCGGTCGTCAACTACAGCCTGCAGGCCGGGGCCCTGGCGTGGGGCTCGGTCGTGTTGGTGACGGCGCTGCAGGTGACGGCGCTGCTGTTCGCGTTGCCGATCTATGCGCGTCTCGCCGATCACCGGGTGACCCGCTGGGAGTGGATGTGGGCCGTCGTGCTGGCCGGCGCTTTGGCGGTCGTCATCACCGTCGGCGACCCGGCCGCCGGTTACCAGCGGGCGCCGCTGCAAACGTGGGTCATCGTGGGAGTGGTGCTGGTGCCGTTGCTGGTGTCGTGTGTGCTGGCGGCGCGGATCTGGCGCGGGAGCCCGTTCGCCGCCGTGCTGCTCGCGGTGGTGGCGGGTTCCTCGTTGGCGCTGTTCGCGGTGCTGACGAAGGGAATTGTCGAGGTGAGCGAGCACAGCCTGGCGGGCGTGCTGCGCGCACCGGAGTTCATCCCCTGGATATTGGTCGCGTTGGCCGGGATGATCTTCCAGCAGTCGGCCTTCCGCGCCGGTGCGCTGACCGCCTCCCTGCCGACGATGACCGTGGCGAAACCCGTGGTGGCCGGTTTGCTCGGGGTGCTCGTGCTGGGCGAGACATTCAACGCCGGCGGCCCGGAGGCGTTCGTGCTGGTCGCGGCGGTGGCGGTGATGATCGTCGCGACGATCGCGCTGGCCCGCGGCGAGGCCGCCACGATGGCTGCCAAGACCGGGCGAGACAGGGGCCGCGCCGCGCGAAAAGCGCGGTCGTGGCGGCTCGCGGCCGACGGCGCGCCCGGCCCGGATAGCGAGCCCGTTATCGCGGCGGACGGCCCGGCGTGGAGCGCTCCCCGCGCGGGCGGCGGAGCCGGAGCAGGGTTGGGTACCCCGACGTCGGCCATCGGTGCCGACGGGTAGCGGCCCCAAGACGTTAGTTTGGTGGCGTGCTGAGCGCCATTGCGATCGTTCCGGCGGCCCCGGTGCTTGTTCCCGAGCTCGCTGGAGCGGCCGCCGCGGAGGTGGCCGACCTGACCGCGGCGGTGCTGGCGGCGGCCGCCTTGTTGCCGTCGCGCTGGATGGTGATCGGGGCCGGCCAAACCGACGACGTCCTGGATCCCCGGACCGTCGGCACCTTCGCGGGTTTCGGCGCCGACGTGCGCGTCGAGCTCTCCCCGCGGGCCCACGCCGCCGAGCCGCCGGCCGCGCTTCCGGTGTGCGCGTTGCTGGCCGGCTGGGTGCGGGGCCGGGTCCGTCCTGAGGCCACCGCGCAGGTGCACGTCTTCCGCGCCGACCATGACGTCGACACCGCGCTCACCCGCGGCAGGCAGTTGCGCGCCGAGATCGACCGACTCCCCGATCCCACCGGTGTGCTGGTGGTGGCCGACGGCGCGAACACCTTGACCCCGACCGCCCCCGGCGGATACGACCCGGACAACGCCGCCGCGCAACTGGCCTTGGACGACGCCCTGGCAAACGGTGACGTCGCCGCGCTGGCCGGCCTGCCCCGGCAAATCCTGGGGCGGGTGGCGTTTCAGGTGCTGGCCGGCCTGTCCGAGCCGGGGCCGCGATCGGCCAAGGAGCTGTACCGGGGAGCGCCCTACGGCGTCGGCTACTTCGCCGGCGCCTGGCAGCTTTGAGGCGGCCGTGCGACCACTCGCGATCATCGGCCCCACCGGTACCGGCAAGTCGGAGTTGGCGCTCGACTTTGCAGAACGGGCCGAAAGGCTCGGCGGCAAGGCCGGCGCCGAGATCGTGAACGGCGACGCGATGCAGCTCTATCGCGGCATGGACATCGGCACCGCCAAGCTGCCCGTCGAAGCGCGCCGCGGCATCCCGCATCATCAGCTCGACGTCCTGGGCGTGACCGAGACCGCGACCGTCGCCCGCTACCAGCGGGCCGCCGCGGCGGACATCGAAGCGATCGCGGCCCGGGGGGCGGTGCCGGTGATCGTGGGCGGTTCGATGCTCTACATCCAATCGCTGCTCGACGACTGGTCGTTCCCCGCGACCGATCCCGCCGTGCGGGCCCGCTGGGAACAGCGCCTCGCCGAGGCCGGGGTGAGCGTGCTGCACGCCGAGCTGGCCCGGCGCGACCCGGCCGCGGCCGCGGCCATCCTGCCCACCGACGCCCGGCGCACGGTGCGGGCGCTCGAAGTGGTCGAGCTGACCGGCCAGCCGTTCGCCGCGTCCGCGCCGCGCATCGGCACACCGCGGTGGGATACCGCCATCGTCGGATTGGATTGTGACACAACCGTTCTCGATGAACGGCTGGCCCGGCGCACGGACACCATGTTCGAGCTCGGTCTGGTCGAGGAGGTGACCGCGCTGCTCGGCGAAGGGCTGCGCGAAGGGGTCACGGCATCGCGGGCCCTGGGTTATGCCCAGGTCATCGCCGCGCTCGACGCCGGTGGGGGAGGAGACCGAATGGGTGCGGCGCGGGAGCAGACCTACGTGGGCACCCGACGCTATGTGCGTCGGCAGCGGTCCTGGTTTCGCCGCGACCACCGGGTGCGCTGGCTGGATGCAAGTGCGGGCGCCCGGCTCGTCGACGAGGTGTTGGGTGTCTGGCGCCACGTATCCTGAGCAGGTGATCTTCGCCAAGGGCCACGGCAACCAGAACGACTTCGTCGTGCTGCCCGACGCGCAGGCCGCGTTGCAGCTCACGCCCGCCCGGGTGGCGGCGTTGTGCGACCGGCGGCGCGGGTTGGGTGCCGACGGGGTGCTGCGGGTCACCACCGCCGGTGCCGCCATGGCGGCCGGTGTGCTCGACCGTCCGCCGGACGGTGTCGATGCGGGCGACTGGTATATGGACTACCGCAATGCCGACGGTTCGGTCGCCCAGATGTGCGGCAACGGCGCCCGGGTCTTTGCGCACTACCTGCGCGCCAGCGGTCTGGAAACCCGGGACGAATTCGTGGTCGGTTCGCTGGCGGGTCCCCGGCCGATCACCGTGCACAGCGGCGACGCGACCAACGCCGACATCACCGTCGACATGGGCAAGGCCAACGCGCTGGGGCCCGGAGAAGCGATCGTCGGCGGCCGGCGGTTCGCCGGCTTGGCGATCGACGTGGGCAACCCGCACCTGGCGTGCGTGGCTTCCGACCTGACCGCCGAAGCCCTGGCGGCGCTGGACGTGGCGGCACCGGTGAGCTTCGACCACGCCCAGTTCCCGGACGGGGTCAACGTCGAGGTCGTCACGGCGCCGGCCGGCGGGGCGGTGCGGATGCGGGTCCACGAGCGGGGCGTGGGCGAGACCCGCTCGTGTGGCACCGGGACGGTCGCGGCGACGGTGGCGGCGCTGGCCAGTACCGGTGCGGACACCGGCACGCTGACCGTCTGCGTACCCGGCGGCGAGGTCGTCGTCACCGTCACCGATGCCACCAGCTACTTGCGGGGGCCCTCGGTCCTGGTCGCACACGGGGAGGTTAGCGGGGAATGGTGGCGCGAGCAGCAGCGTTAATTCGGATGCACGACGCCGATACGCCGTGCATCATCTTTTATTGCTTATGACACATCCGGAATCTTCCAATTACGCTCCGCCCGTTGCGGAGCCAAGCACGGGCGAACTGGCCCTCGAAGAGCGATCGGCGCTGCGCCGGGTCGCCGGGTTGTCGACCGAGCTCGCCGACGTATCCGAAGTCGAATACCGCCAGCTTCGACTGGAGCGGGTCGTCTTGGTGGGCGTGTGGACCGACGGCAGCGCCGCCGACAGCGAGGCCAGCATGGCCGAGCTGGCAGCCCTGGCCGAAACCGCCGGCTCCCAGGTGCTCGAGGGGCTCATCCAGCGCCGCGACAAGCCCGACCCGTCGACCTACATCGGCTCCGGGAAGGCCCGGGAGCTGCGTGAAGTGGTGCTGGCGACCGGTGCCGACACCGTGATCTGCGACGGCGAGCTGTCACCGGCGCAGCTGACCGCCCTGGAAAAGGCCGTGAAGGTCAAGGTCATCGACCGCACCGCGCTGATCCTCGATATCTTCGCCCAGCACGCCACCAGCCGGGAGGGCAAGGCGCAGGTGTCGCTGGCGCAGATGGAGTACATGCTGCCGCGACTGCGCGGCTGGGGTGAGTCGATGTCGCGGCAGGCCGGCGGCCGCGCCGGCGGCAGCGGCGGCGGGGTGGGCCTGCGCGGTCCCGGTGAGACCAAGATCGAGACCGACCGGCGCCGCATCCGCGAACGGATGGCCAAGCTGCGCCGCGAGATCAAGGACATGAAGCAGGTTCGCGACACGCAGCGCAGCCGCCGCCTGCACAGCGACGTCGCGTCGATCGCCATCGTCGGCTACACCAACGCCGGCAAGTCGAGCCTGCTCAACGCGCTCACCGGGGCCGGCGTGCTGGTCCAGGACGCGTTGTTCGCCACCTTGGAGCCCACCACCCGGCGCGCGGAGTTCGAGGACGGCCGGCCGTTCGTGCTCACCGACACCGTCGGTTTCGTCCGGCACCTGCCCACCCAGCTGGTCGAGGCGTTCCGCTCCACGCTGGAGGAAGTCGTCGATGCGGACGTGCTGGTCCACGTGGTCGACGGCTCCGACGTCAACCCACTGGCGCAGATCGACGCCGTGCGCGCGGTGATCTCGGAAGTGATCGCCGACCATCACGGCGATCCGCCGCCCGAGCTGCTGGTGGTCAACAAGGCCGATGCGGCCAGCGGTCTGACACTGGCCAAGCTGCGCCACGCGCTACCCGGCGCGCTGTTCGTCTCGGCCCGTACCGGCGAAGGTATCGACGCCTTGCGGCGGCGAATGGCCGAGGTTGCCGTTTCCGCAGATACGGCCGTGGACGTGGTGATCCCGTACCACCGCGGTGACTTGGTGGCCCGTTTGCACGCCGATGGGCGCGTCCAGCAGCAGGAGCACAGTGCCGACGGCACCCGGATCAAGGCCCGCGTCCCGGTGGCGCTGGCCGGGCGCCTGCGGGAGTTTTCCGCCCGCTGACAAGCCGCGTCAAGCCGCGTCAAGCCGGCCCGAACCCACCCGGTGGCCGCCGACCAACCGCCCGGTTGGTATATGTTGGGCGGCAGAGAACCCAGTCGCCGGAGGTCGTCCATGAGCAGTGCCGTCAAGTACCAACGCACTCTGTTCGAGCCGGAGCACGAGCTGTTCCGTGAGTCCTACCGGGCCTTCCTGGAGCGCCACGTCGCGCCCCACCACGACGAATGGGAGAAGGCGAAGATCGTCGACCGCGGCGTGTGGCTCGAGGCCGGCAAGCAGGGCTTCCTTGGCATGGCGGTCCCCGAAGAGTACGGCGGCGGGGGAAATCCCGACTTCCGGTACAACATGATCATCACCGAGGAAACCACCGCGGGCCGCTACAGCGGCATCGGTTTCGGCTTGCACAACGACATCGTGGCGCCCTACCTCCTGGCCCTGACCACCGAAGAGCAGAAACAGCGCTGGCTACCCAAGTTCTGCACCGGGGAGCTGATCACGGCAATCGCGATGACCGAGCCGGGGACCGGCAGCGATTTGCAAGGCATCAAGACCCGCGCGGTCAAACAGGGTGACCATTATGTGCTCAACGGCGCCAAGACGTTCATCACCAACGGGATCAACTCCGACCTGGTGATCGTGGTGGCGCAGACCGACCCCGACAAGGGCGCGCAGGGCTTTTCGCTGCTCGTTGTCGAGCGCGGCATGGAGGGATTCGAGCGGGGCCGCCACCTCGACAAGATCGGGCTGGACGCGCAGGACACGGCCGAGTTGTCGTTCACCGATGTCAAGGTCCCGGCCGAAAACCTGCTGGGCCAAGAGGGTATGGGTTTCATCTACCTCATGCAGAACCTGCCGCAGGAACGGATCTCGATCGCCATCATGGCCGCGGCCGCCATGGAGCAGGTGCTGGAAGACACCCTGCAATACACCAAGGAGCGCAAGGCCTTTGGCAAGCCGATCGGCAGCTTCCAAAACAGCCGCTTCGTACTCGCCGAGCTGGCGACGGAGGCGACCGTGGTGCGCATGATGGTCGACGAGTTCGTCCGACTGCACCTGGACAAGGAGCTGACCGCCGAACAAGCCGCAATGGCGAAGTGGTATTCCACCGAAAAGCAGGTGCATCTGGTCGACCGCTGCCTGCAGCTGCACGGTGGCTATGGCTACATGCGCGAATACCCGGTCGCCCGTGCCTATCTCGATGCCCGGGTGCAGACGATCTACGGCGGCACCACCGAAATCATGAAGGAAATCATCGGCCGCAGCCTCGGTGTCTAGCCGGCCGCGCGGGTGGATTGATGAAAGTCCGCTCCAGCCAATGAAAATCATCCCGGATGGCGGCGGATACGATGCCGGACAACGGTATCGGTCCCCGGCTGGGCGGGCGTTGATGGATCGACTTGGGTGCCGGGGTGCTTCGGCGGCCGCCGCGCCGATCCGGTCCCGTTTGGCACTTTGAGCAGGGTAGATCGTTGACGGGTTGGTGGCCTCACGTACCGTCGGCGCATGTGTTCGACGTTCCGCCACACGTGCTGGCGCGGCGCATTTTCGCGCGGCCGTAGCCGGACGGTGTGGCCTGTGTTGCCGCTAACTTTCGGCGACGGAATCGAAACGGCGCGTCAACCGTGCCCCGATTGGTCGCGATATGGGTCTGGCCCGGCATCATTTCGACATCTGAGCGGTATCCATTTTTGTACAATTTGTAATTCGACTTCGCATTCCCGGTCGACTGGAGCAAAGTTATGCGAGCCTGGCGGTAATCCGGATCGTATTGGGGTTGCTTCCCCGCGGAGGGGGTACGCCCCGCGCGCCAGGTGTGCAGGTACGGGCATGGCCGCAGCTCGGGACGTACCCGTTGGCTGGGAGGCTTGGTGAACGGGCAGAGAGGTCACATGCGCAAGCTGGTCGGGAGCACGCTGGTCGGCTTGGCGGCCACAGCACTAGCCGCCGTCTTGTTGGCACCCGCCGCGTCGGCGACCCCAACTAGCGACGCCGACGACGCCATCACGGCCGCGTGGGACAAGGCCGGTGGCGACACCTCCACCCTGGGCGCCAAAGTCGGCGATGTTTACCCCGTCGGCGATGGCTTTGGTCAGGATTTCGCCGGCGGCAAGATGTTCTACACGCCGGCGACCGGTGCCCATTTCCTGTACGGCCCGATCCTGGATAAATACGAATCACTGGGCGGACCGGGCGGTAGCGATCTGGGATTCCCAACCATCAACGAGGTGCCCGGCCTCGCCGGCCCCGACAGCCGGGTGAGTACCTTTTCGGCCAGCGACAAGCCGGTGATCTACTGGACGCCCGACCACGGCGCCTTCGTGGTGCGCGGCGCGATCAACGCCGCGTGGGACAAGCTGGGCAGCTCGGGCGGTGTCCTCGGTGTCCCGGTCGGCGACGAAACCTACGACGGGGAGATTTCCTCCCAGAAGTTCAGCGGTGGTCAGGTTTCGTGGAACCGGCAAACGAAGCAATTCGCCACGGACCCGCCGGTGCTGGCCGACCAGTTGAAGGGCCTGCAGGTAGCGATTGATCCCACCGCGGCGATCAACATGGCCTGGCGCGCGGCCGGGGGCGCCAATGGGCCCTTGGGCGCCAAGCAGGGCGGGCAGCATCCCATCGGCGGTGACGGCATCGCCCAGGACTTCGCCGGCGGAAAGGTCTATTTCAGCCCGGCCACCGGCGCCAACGCCGTAGAGAGCGACATCCTGGCCAAATACGAGTCGCTGGGCGGTCCGGCCGGCAGCGACCTGGGTTTCCCCACCGCCAACGAGGCCGACGGCGGGATACCGTCCAGCCGGATCTGCACATTCTCCGGGGCCGACAAGCCGGTGATCTTCTGGACCGCCGACCACGGCGCCTTCGTCGTGCGCGGAGCGATGAAAGCCGCGTGGGACAAACTCCGCGGTCCCACCGGCAAACTGGGCGCACCGGTCGGCGATCAGAGCGTTGACGGCGACGTGGTCTCGCAGCAGTTCACCGGCGGAAAGATCTCCTGGAACCGGGCGAAGAACACCTATACCACCGATCCGCCCAACCTGGCGCCGTTGTTGTCGGGCCTGCAGGTCTCCGGGCAGAACCAGCCAAGTGTTTCGGCGATGCCGCCGCAGGCCAAGAAGTTCACCTGGCATTGGTGGTGGCTGTTGGCCGCCATCCCGGTGCTCATCCTGATCGTGTTGTCGGTGTGGCTGGCGTTCGGGCGGCGGCGCCGCGCCGGCCAGGAGGGTGCCGCCTACGCGCCCGACGGGGACGCGGAGGTTGGCTATGACGCCGCGATGGACCCGCACTGGGAACACGCGGACGCCGACATCGCCACCGAGCATTTCCCCGTCGGCGACCTGCACCACGAGAACGCGGGGCAGGCCGCGCGGGTCAGCTGGACGCGTGGGGGGGCGGGGCCCTACGGCGAGGGGCCGGCCGGAAGCGAAGAGGATGCCGGATATTTCGATGGCCCCTTCGGGATGGAAGAGGAAGATCCCGACGTGGTGGACACCGATTCCATACCCGTCATCTCCGAGGCCGACCTGGTGGAGGCGGGCTATCCCGCCGCCGAGGACGAGCACCCCTACGACGCCGCCGACGAGGCCGGCTACCCCGATGCCGACCACGGCGACGACCACGGCGATGAGGGCTACGCGGACGTCGGGTATCCCGACGTTGCCGTCCCGCACACCCCTCCGGACACTGACCTCGCGGGTGGCACGCCCGACGCCGCGGCTCCCGCGGCGGGCTACCCGCACGATGCCATAGAGCATGCCCCCGCGGATGGCGAATTTTTGGAGGCCGCCGCCGAGACGCCGAGGACCGGGCGGCATGCGGCGGTGGAGAGCGACGTTTCTCAGAGCGCGGACGTCGGGACTGCGCGCCCCACAATCCATCTGCCGCTCGACGACCCGTACCAGGTGCCCGACGGATATCCGATCAAGGCAAGTGCCCGTTTCGGCCTGTATTACACGCCGGGCAGCGAGCTTTACCATGACACGCTCGCCGAACTCTGGTTGTCGAGCGAAGAGGTCGCGCAAGCCAACGGCTTCATCAAGGCCGACTGACTCGCGATTGGGGCCGCCGGCCGGCGGCGCCGACGGGCGCTATACCTTGCGGATTACCGTGACGACCTTGCCCAGCACGGTTGCGTCATTACCGGGTATGGGATCGAACGCGGGGTTGTGCGGCATCAGCCACACTTGACCGCCCGCGCGTTTGAACGTCTTGACGGTCGCTTCACCGTCCAGCATGGCCGCGACGATGTCGCCGTTGTCGGCGACGTTTTGCTGTCGCACCACCACCCAGTCGCCGTCGCAGATCGCGGCCTCGACCATGGAGTCACCGACCACCCTGAGCAAGAACAGGGTGCCCTCGCCGACCAGCTCACGCGGCAGCGGGAAGACATCCTCGACGGCTTCTTCGGCGAGGATGGGTCCACCGGCGGCGATGCGTCCGAGAACCGGGACGTACGTGGGCTCCGGCAATGCGTCCGAGCCGGCGACTTCGGTGGCGCGCGCCACCACCTCGGCGTCGTCGGCCCCGCGGACATCGACGGCCCGGGGGCGGTTGGGGTCGCGGCGCAGGTATCCCTTGCGCTCCAGCGTGCGCAGCTGGTGCGCCACCGAGGACGTCGACGTCAGGCCCACGGCGTCGCCGATCTCCCTGATGCTCGGCGGGTAGCCGCGGCTGGTGACGGACGTGCGGATGACATTCAAGATGGTGCGTTGCCGTTCGGTCAGCGATGAATCGACCGGGTGTAACCGGCCGGCCGCGCCGGCCGATGAGGTGTCGGTGCTGTCGCTCATGGCACTGAATGTAACCGCATCGCCCCCAAGAATCAAACATTTGTTCGACTAGCGTGTCGCGCCGCCCTGCGGACCGGCAAAACCGTGCTTCACGTCGCGAATAACAAGTGTGTAACTCTCCGGCGAATCGGGTATTTGGACCCCATGTCAGTGGTATCGACCGCCGAAGTTGTCGGTGGTGTGGTCTAGCGTTTTGCTCGTCCGACACGCTTCGCTCAAATGTTCGGTATCGAACACACGAGCGATTATAGTCGAACACACGAGCGAGACATAGTTGACCGGAGGAACGCAGATGACAATCGTCCACACGCTTTCACCGCGTGCCAGCAGCATTACGCGTCCGGTCAACGGACCGGTCCAGGGGCTCCGTTACGGCAGGGACGGGCTGACCCGGTCGCGCAGGCCCGGCCCGTCGAGGCCGGCGGGCGCGCCACCGCGCTACTACGGCACGGGCGTCGCGATGTCCCGCGCGCCTCATCGGAGGCGTCCGGTCACCGTGGCAACGACCGTCGGCCTGGCGTTGGTAGCCGGGATGATCACGCTGTGGCTGGGCCTTGTCGCGAACGTAGGCCAGGTACTCAACGGCGACTCCGTGAGCTCGGCCGGTCACGTTCCGGACCGGCTCGCCGTCGTGCGGGTTGAGGCGGGCGAGTCGCTTCAGGACGTCGCCCACCGCGTGGCGCCGGACGCGCCGGCTCGGCAGGTCGCCGCGCGCATCCGCGAGCTCAACGACATGAACTCGTCGGCCCTGTCCGCGGGCCAAACCTTGATTGCGCCGGTCGGCTGACGGGCGGCTCATGCTTTGCGCGTGCATTAGCCGTGCAGGTCAGCGCACGGGTACGCTCGGAGTCCTGCGGTACCCGGTTGTCGGCACGGCGAAGGAGCGGTCATGCACTGTCCGTTCTGCCGTCACCCCGATTCCCGGGTGATCGACTCACGGGAAACCGATGAAGGGCAGGCCATCCGGCGCCGTCGATCCTGCCCCGAGTGCGGGCGACGTTTCACCACCGTGGAAACCGCAGTCCTGGCCGTGGTCAAGCGCAGTGGCGTCACCGAGCCCTTCAGCAGGGAGAAGGTCATCAGCGGGGTCCGCCGGGCATGCCAGGGCCGCCAGGTCGACGACGACGCGCTGAACCTGCTGGCCCAGCAGGTGGAAGACAGCGTGCGGGCCGCCGGTTCACCGGAGGTCCCCAGTCATGAGGTGGGTCTGGCCATCTTGGGGCCGCTGCGCGACCTCGACGAGGTGGCTTACTTGCGGTTCGCCTCGGTATACCGGTCCTTCTCGTCCGCGGACGACTTCGAGCGTGAGATCCAGGCGCTGCGCGAGCATCGGAAGGTGTCGACTCCCAGCTGAGTGCCCAAGCGGGCCATCCGGCCCGCATCGTCGTCGGGCTAGGCTAGAAAGTCATGGCCCCCGACTTGCATCCCGACCTCGAGGCGTTGTCCCCACTCCTTGGGACATGGGCCGGCCAGGGTTCGGGCAAATACCCCACCATCGAGCCCTTCGACTATGTCGAGGAGGCCGTGTTCTCCCATGTCGGCAAACCGTTTCTGGCCTACGCCCAAAAGACCAGGGCGGCAACCGATGGCAAACCGATGCACGCCGAGACGGGCTATCTTCGCGTCCCGCAGCCCGGCCACGTCGAGCTGGTCCTCGCTCACCCGAGCGGTATCACCGAAATCGAGGTGGGCACGTACTCGGTCACCGGGGACCTCATCGAAATCGAGCTGTCCACAACGACGATCGGCTTGACACCGACCGCCAAGCAGGTGACCGGGCTCGACCGTCACTTTCGCCTCGACGGCGACGAGCTTTCGTATTCGGTCCGGATGGGCGCGGTCGGGCAGCCCCTGCAGGACCACCTCGCCGCGGTGTTACACCGTAAGGGCTGAGCCTGCTTCCAGGCCCCGCTCAGTCCAGGTGCCGCACAACGTCATTGACGACACGCCCGGCCACTCCCACCCAGCCCTCGGCGTCCCAGGCGGTTTCGATGATCGATCCCTTGCCCTGGGTGATGCGCAGGTCCCGGCTGAGGTAGTCGGTGATGCGCATCGCCGCCGAGCCGGTCGCCTCGTCTTCCGGCACACCGAGGTTGGCGGCGAACATCCGGGCACGCAGCGCTCCGGCGGACCGATCGGACCACGCCCACAGGTAGTGCGCCGTGTCGTCGGGAAAATCGGCAGGATCGGCGGCGAGCAGCTCCTCGACCGAATCGAAGTCGTGCAGGGCAAGTTCCGGCGCCCATCCCGAGCGGGCGCTGATCCCGGTGAGGTCGCCGGCTGCACCGGCACCGTAGCTCACCTGCACGATGCCCGCCGGCACCTGCAGCGTATTGATGGCAAACCCGTTCGCGTGCAGCCACCACGACGCGCCGACGGTCGGGTGCCCGGCGAAGGGAATCTCGGTCCGTGGTGTGTAGATGGTGGCGTGCGCCGTCGCCCCGCCCGCGGCGGGAAGATCGACGAAAATCGTTTCGCTGTAGCCCAATCGAGTTGCCAGCCGCTGGCGGTCGGCGGGTGCGACCTGGCCGGCCTCGACCACACCGAGCGGATTACCGAAGTTTCCGTCCGGATCGGTGAATACGCGTAACACCGTCACGTCGATACCCATGGCCCGACTGTACGATGCCGGTCCGGACCGCAGCAACGAAATATCAGGTAGCGCTGCGTTCGTCGGAGCCAATGGCGTTCAGAACGGCGACGCGCGTGGGGGCCGAGCCGCGTGACGGTGTTCGCGCCACCGCCGGTGCGGAGCAACGCGCGAAGCGCGGTCTGATCATATTCGGCGGGCGCGGTGGCGTCGATGAAACGTTCGACGACCTCGATGAAGCGGGCCGGGTCGTCGTGAAACGGAAAGTGGCCGGAGCCCTCGAAGATCTCGAGTTGGGAGCCGGGCATCGCGGCATGGGCCATCCGGGCGTGACGGACGGGGACCACCACATCCTTGGTGCCCCAGACGATCTGCACCGGGATGGCCTCGGTCAAATAACATCGATCGAGCATGGTGACGATCTGTCCGCGCCAGTCCACCACCGCCCGCAGGGTCCGGCTGAATGCCGCTGAAGCCGTCGGCTCGGGCAGGTCATCGAGGATCCGCAGCACGTTCGGCAGGTCGCGGCCCAGGCCGGTGCTGCCCAGCGCCGTGCCCACCACACGGCCGACGAGCTGAATTGCGGGCAGCACCAAGGGCAGTCGCAACAACGCGATCGCTTCGCTGCCCATCGGCAACGACGCCCACCGCAACACAAAGTTGACGTCCTTGGTGACGCCCCCGGCGCCGACCAGGATCAGCCGCTCGACCAAATGCGGGAATTGGTAGGCGAATTGCATGGCCACCCCGCCGCCCAGCGAATGACCGACGATGGTGACCCGCTCGATGTCGAGCACGCTGAGCAGATCGCGCATCCCGTTGGCGTATGCGGCCACCGAGTAGTCGGCGCGCGGCTTGTCGGAGAGCCCGTGGCCCAAAAGATCCGGGGCGATGACCGTGAACCGCTGGGCGAGCTTGGCCTGCACGGCATTCCACGTGGTGGAGTTGTCACCGATGCCGTGGACCAACAGAATCGCCGGGCCGGCACCGGCGATCCGGTACGCCCGCTTGTAACCATGGATGGTGCGGAACTCCAGCCTGGGTGCGGTCACTTCGCGCACCGAGCGGAGAGTGCTCTTGCGCTTCCGCTCGGTCATATCGCCAACTCCGGTCGTCGGGCCAGGCTACGGGCGTTCCACGATGTTCAAGCCTGGTCGTCGTCGTCGAACTTTTTCTCCGCCTGCTGGGCCAGGAATCGCTCGAACTCTGCGCCAAGCTCATCGCCGCTAGGCAGGTCCTCGTCGCGAGTTAGTAACGATCTGTTCTCCTGAGCGTCGATGTAGGCATCGTACTGGCGCTCGAGCGCCGCCACCACTTGGGCCACTTCCGCGCTTGCCTCCACCTGCTCGTCGACCTTGGTCCGGATGACCGCTGCCGCTTCGGACAACGCCGACAGCGGCAACTCCAGCGCCGCGGTCTTGGCGACGCGCTCCAGCAAGGCCTCAGCGGCGGCCGGGTAGTCGGTCTGGGTCAGGTAGTGCGGCACGTGCACGGTGAACCCGACCACCTCGTGACCGTGCTGGGCCATGCGGTATTCGAGCAGGTTGGACGCGCTGCCGGGAACCTGAATCTCGGAGATCCATGGCTGGAAATCCACGATCAGCTCCGGGTTGTTGGAGTGCGCGGTCATCGTGATCGGCCGCGTGTGCGGAACCGCCATCGGGACCGTTCCCAGCCCGATGGTCTGGCGCACGCCGAGCCGCTCGGCCAGTAGGCGCACCGCGGTGATGAAACGCTCCCACTTCAGATCCGGTTCCAGGCCGGCCAGCAACAGGAACGGGGTGCCGACGCTGTCACGCAACGCATACAAGCTCAGCTCTGGGTCCTCATAGTGGGTGAAGTGATCGGTCTTGAAAGTCATCAGCGGCCGCCGCGAACGGTAATCGAGCAAGTCATCGATCGCGAAGGACGCGACCAACTCGGTGTCCAGGGCCGCCCTCAGGTGGGACGCGGCCAGCCGGATCGCGTGACCGGCATCGGAAAAGCCCTCCAACGCGTGTACCAACACCGGGCCGCGGCCGTCGGAGGTCACCAGCTGGGGCGCCGGTAACTCAAGCTCGTACATGCCGGCCTGCCCGGGCTGGTAGCCCTGGTCGTGCGGGCCTTGATCGTGGACCATTGGGAATGCCTCCTCTCGGGGGTTTCTCCAGGGTGCCCTAACCAGTGTCCCCCGAATCAACGGGCACCTATATCGAATAGCGAATCTGTTCGCGATGTATCCATAAAACGCGATAACGCCGAAACGTAATCCGCATGGAACATTTCCGGCGCGCCGGCGATGTTCCGCCAGCAAACCAGCCGGCGCCCCGCGACGCGTCGAACCCTGCTTACCGCATCGTGGTCGGGCATGATGACAACGATGCGCATACCGGTGGTGCTGCTCTGCCCGGTGGTCGGCCTGGCGACGTTGTTGGCGTCGTGCGGCCGGCCCCCCGGTCATGCGTCGAGCCACACCGCGTCGTCTACACAGTCCAGCGCGGCGGCCCAGCGGCTCAGCCAGCCCCGCCGCGGCGCGGTCGCGGCCCCGGTGGACCCCGACAGGCGCGTCGGCGCCGTCTTCATCGGCGACGGCCCCCTGCACGTTTGCACCGGTTCCGTGGTGCATTCGTCGGGCGGAAACCTGATGATGACCGCGGCGCACTGCCTGGCCGGAACCTCCCAGATCGGCTTCGTCCCGGGTTTTGCCGGCGATGCCGCGCCCACCGGTGTGTGGAAGGCCGAGGCCGTCTTTCTCGATCCGCGCTGGATCGCCAGCAAGGATCCGCACGCGGATTACGCCATCGCGCGGATCAGCAACGACGCCGGCGGCTCGGTTGAATCCCACGTCGGTTTGGCGCTGACGCTGGGCACGACACCGCCTCCGGGCAGTCACGTCACCGTGGTGGGGTACCCGGCCGGCGTGGGTGGCTCACCCATCGGATGCCAGGCCAGTACGTCGGTCAACGAGAGCGGGTTTCCCGCACTGGCGTGCGAAGGGCTGGTGGACGGCACCAGCGGCGCACCGTGGGTCAGTGGCACCACGCTGACCGGGCTCATCGGTGGTTTCGAACGCGGTGGGTGCGTCGCGAACGTGTCGTACTCGGCACCGTTCGACGACCACATCGCGGCATTGCTGGCCCGCGCCGAGGCCGGCGGCCCCGGCGATACGGTGCCGAACGACCTCGACGACAGCTGTGTTAGTGGCGGAACTGGTTGAGCGCTCGCACTTTGTTCATCACGTCGAGCGCGGCCACCTTGTAGGCCTCGGAGAAGGTCGGGTAATTGAACACCGCGTCCACCAGGTACTCCACCGTGCCTCCGCAGCCCATCACGGCCTGCCCGATGTGCACCATCTCGGTGGCGCTGGTGCCGAAGATGTGCACGCCGAGCAGCTTGAGGTTCTCGGTGGACACCAGCATCTTGAGCATGCCGTAGGAGTCGCCCGCGATCTGGCCGCGGGCCAGCTCCCGGTAGCGGGCCACCCCGACCTCGTAGGGGATCGCGTTCTTCGTGAGCTCCACCTCGGTGGCCCCCACGTAGGACACCTCCGGGATGGAATAGATGCCGATGGGCTGCAGCTCGGTGATGCCGTCCGTGGGCTCCCCGAACGCGTGGTAGGCCGCGATCCGGCCCTGTTCCATCGAGGTCGCGGCCAGCGCGGGGAAGCCGATGACATCGCCGACCGCGTAGATGTGGGGCACCTTGGTCTGGAATGTGTCGTCGACGAAGATGCGACCGCGATTATCGGCCTCCAGCTCGGCGTTCTGCAGGTCGAGATGATCGGTCTGGCCCTGCCGGCCGGCGGAATACATCACCGTCTCCGCGGGAATCTGCTTGCCGCTGGCCAGCGTGGTGACGGTGCCGGCCGCGCCGACGTCGACCGCGGTCACCTCCTCGCCGAACCGGAACGTCACGGCCAGGTCGCGCAGGTGGAACTTGAGCGCCTCGACGACCTCGGGGTCGCAGAAGTCCAGCATGTCGTCGCGCTTTTCCACCACCGTGACCTTGGTGCCCAGCGCGGCGAACATCGACGCGTATTCGATGCCGATCACACCGGCGCCGACCACCACCATCGACGCCGGGAGCGTCTTGAGATCCAGGATCCCGTCCGAGTCGAGCACCCGGTCCTCGTCGAACTCGACCCCGGACGGCCGCGCGGGCCTGGTACCGGTGGCGATGACGATGTACTCGCCGCTGACCGTGATCTTCTCGCGGCGGGACGGGTCTTCGACGACGATGGTGTGCGGGTCGACGAACCGTCCGTGGCCCACCAGCAAATCGATGCGATTGCGCATCAGCTGGTTGCGCACCACATCCACTTCCTTGCCGATCACGTGCTGGGTCCGGGCCAACAGGTCGGCCGGGGTGATTCGCTCTTTCACGCGGTAGCTCGCGCCGTACAGTTCGCGCTGAGTCATTCCGGTGAGGTAAAGCACCGCTTCGCGCAACGTCTTTGACGGGATGGTGCCGGTGTTGACGCACACGCCGCCGAGCATCCGGCCGCGTTCGATGATCGCGACCGACCTGCCCAGCTTGGCCGAGGCGATGGCGGCTTTCTGTCCGCCGGGCCCCGACCCGATGACCACCATGTCGTACTCTTGCGTCGAGCCCATGCGCTAAACATAGATCAGTGGAACTCACAGTGCCGAGTTCATTCACAGGTCAGCGACCCCACCCGCGAACGTGAGCACCGGCTGACGGTGGCGGCGGTCAGCGTTGGTGCTCATGACGACGCATCGACCTGACTTCGAACTGAACCGCCCCGGCGCACTCATCGCCGCGCTGCCCGCCATTCTCGGCTTCGTTCCCGAAAATTCATTGATATTGGTGTCTTTGGATGGTGGCGAGCTCGGAGCGGTGATGCGCGTCGACCTGTCCGAGGAACTCGCCGACCGTGTCGGGCACTTGGCCGAGGTTGCCGCCGCGGCCGGGCCGCAGGCCGCGATCGCGGTGATCGTCGACGCGGCCGGCGCGCGCTGTCCGAGCTGCAACGACGACTACCGGCGGCTGTGCACGGTGCTCACGCAAGCGTTGTCGCGGCACCACATCGAGCTGTGGGCCGCCCATGTGGTGGATCGGGTGGCGGTCGGCGGGCGCTGGCATTGCGTGGACGGCTGCGGCGCGAGCGGCCCGGTGGACGATCCTTCGGCGTCGCCGCTGGCCGCCGCGGCGGTGCTGGAGGGCAGGCGGCTTTATCCGCGGCGCGCCGACCTGCAGGCCGTCATCGCGGTCGTCGACCCGGCGCGCAGCGCCGAGTTGACCACCGGCATCAGGCGCCAGGAGGCCAGGCGACGGGCGGCGCATCGCGCAGATCCGTCCCGCTGCGCCCGTCGCGACGTGAAGAACGCGATGGCCGCCGCCTCCCGCGTCACGTCCGGCGAATCCCTGCCCGACGCCGAGCTGGCAAAGCTGGGCTGCGCGCTGAGCGACCCGCAGGTGCGCGACGTCCTGTACGCCCTCGCGGTCGGCGAGAGCGCCGGCGAGGCCGAGTCGTTGTGGGCGCTGCTGGCGCGCACCCTGCCGCCGCCGTGGCGGGCCGAGGCGCTGGTCTTGCTGGCGTTCAGCGCGTATGCGCGCGGCGACGGGCCGCTCGCCGGGGTGTCGCTGGAGGCCGCGCTGGGTTGCGCGCCCGACCATCGCATGGCGGGCATGCTGGACACGGCGTTGCAGTCGGGTCTACGACCCGAGGAAATCCGCGAACTCGCGTACACCGGCTACCGGCTGGCCGAACGCCTCGGCGTGCCGCTGCCGCCGCGGCGGGCGTTCGGCCGGCGCGCAGGCTAGGGGGCGTGGCGATCGCGAGCGCGGCGCTGCCGGGCGAAGCGGGTCGCCACCATGCGCGAGATCAGACCTTTTCGACCTTGACCGCATGCGCCATCTCATGCGGCAGGGTGACGTTCTCGTGGCCCGGTATGACGATGGTGACCCCGCCGCCGGTGGGGCTGGTCTCGACGGTCACCCGGGCGTTGGGCACCACACCGGCGTCTTTCAGCCGGGTGATCAGGTCGATGTCGCCCTGGACGTGTTCGGTGAGCTGCCGGACCACCACGGCCACCGGCGAGCCGGCGGGCAACTCGGTCAACCGGACGAGATTGGCCTCGCCGGCGCCGGAGTCGGGGCCCACCCCCAGGTCCAAAAGACCGGGAATCGGGTTGCCGAAGGGGGAGGTGGTCGGGTTGTTGAGCACCTTCACCAGCCGCCGCTCGACGTCCTCGCTCATCACGTGCTCCCACCGGCATGCCTCGGCGTGCACCTCTTCCCAGGGGACGCCGATGACGTCGACGAGCAACCGTTCGGCGAGCCGGTGCTTGCGCATCACGGCGATGGCCAGCGCACGGCCCTTGTCGGTGAGCTCCAGGTGGCGGTCCCCGGCCACATGCAGTAGCCCGTCGCGCTCCATGCGGGACACGGTCTGGCTGACGGTCGGCCCGCTTTGATCGAGACGTTCGGCGATGCGGGCACGCAGCGGCGTCACGCCCTCTTCCTCGAGGTCGTAGATGGTCCGCAGATACATCTCGGTGGTGTCAACCAGGTCGTTCATTCAGCACCTTCCATTGACGCCGAGTCTACTTGGCCAGCTGCATGAATGGGTGTAACGCGTCCCAGCCAAGCAGTATGCCCGCCGCGCTGACGCGGCGGGCATACTGTCTTGCTACCTGGCTCTACCTGGAGGCCCGTTCGTGCCTCAACTCGCGTACGACCGTAGCCGCTCGGCGCGCTCGCCGTTGCGCAATTTGGACATCACGTCGCGCTCGATCTGCCGCACCCGCTCGCGGGACAGGCCGAACAGCTTGCCGATCTGGTCCAGGGTGCGCGGCTGGCCGTCGTCCAGCCCGAAGCGCAACCGGATCACCTGGTGCTCACGCTCGTCGAGGGTGGCAAGCACGCTGCGGATGTCGGTGTGCAGCAATTCGGCGATCACCGCGTTCTCGGCGGACATCGCTTCGGCGTCCTCGATGAAATCGCCCAGCGGGGCCTCTTCCTCGGAGCCGACCGGCATGTCCAGGCTCACCGGGTCGCGGCTGTGCTCGAGCAGGTCGTTGATCTTTTCGACCGGGATGCCGGATTCGGCGGCAAGTTCCTCGTCGGTGGCCTCCCGCCCCAGGTTCTGGTGCATCTCACGCTTGATCCGCGCCAGCTTGTTGACCTGCTCAACCAGATGAACAGGCAGCCGAATGGTGCGGCTCTGATCGGCCATACCCCGGGTGATCGCCTGGCGAATCCACCACGTGGCATAGGTCGAGAACTTGAATCCCTTTGTGTAGTCGAACTTTTCCATCGCGCGGA
Source organism: uncultured Actinomycetota bacterium (assembly GCA_963800315.1). Lineage (GTDB taxonomy): Bacteria > Actinomycetota > Actinomycetes > Mycobacteriales > Mycobacteriaceae > Mycobacterium. The sequence goes on along the minus strand of CAWDAS010000005.1, from coordinate 303,407 downwards.
TCAGCCCCAGGTTGCCCTCCTGGATCAGGTCCAGCAATGGCATTCCACGGCCCGTGTACCGCTTGGCCAGCGACACCACCAGGCGAAGGTTCGCTTCCAGCAGATGACGCCGGGCAGCCTCGCCATCGCGCACAACGGCCTCCAAATCGCGTTTGCGGTTCTCGCCGAGGCGCTTACGAGTTTCAAGCAGGTGCTCGGCATACAGCCCAGCTTCGATGCGCTTGGCCAGCTCAACTTCGCCCGCGGCATTCAGCAACGCCGTCTTACCGATTCCGTTGAGATATACGCGCACTAGGTCCGCTGCGGGGCTTTGAGCATCCAGATCGCCGTCAAACCTGCTTGTGGTGGCGTTCGCCATAGCGACCTCCCGATCGGCTTGTCCTGTCACGAGGATTAACGACAGGTCAGGCCTCAGAGTTCCCACGCGCGCTCTTTCTCACACGTCTTGACGTGCAGAAATGTGCCCACGACCTGAGAAACTCCTGAGAAGTACGGCCAGCGAGCGGTCGCGGGAGCCCGTTACCCCGCGCCGACTAATCCCAGTGCTGGGGCTCGGCGGACCAATCCGTTTGCGGGTGCCGTGGCGCCTCGATCGCCGGCCGCTCGGCGGTGGGGAACAGCGGCGTGCGACGCCGTTCGGCGTCGAACCGTCGCGGCTCGTCGGGGCTGCGCGGGGGCCGGTCGTTGGCGATCAGCACGGCCATCCACGGCAACGGTATCGACGCGGCCACGATCAACAGTGAGATCAGGCCGTTGTGCCAGGCGCCATACGCGACGGCGGCGAGGATGAGCGCCGGGATGCGGAACGCCATCAGGGTCAGGTACTTACGCACCCGTGCGCGATGCTGCTGCTCATAAGACGGCGCGGCGGCGGTGATGAGCACCGGCCGCCCCTCATCGTCGAACCCCAAATCGGAGCCGCGCTTCATGCCTCCACTGTTCCACACTCGAACGATTCCGGCTCATTCGGATTTGGCCGGGTCGGGCAGTGCACAATGTGGGGTATGCAGACCCAGACGATCGAACGCACCGAGACCGACGAACGCGTCGATGACGGGACCGGCAGCGACACACCCAAGTACTTCCACTACGTCAAGAAGGACAAGATCGCCGAGAGCGCGGTCATGGGCAGCCACGTGGTGGCGTTGTGCGGTGAGGTATTTCCGGTCACCCGGGCGGCCAAGCCGGGTTCGCCGGTGTGCCCGGAGTGCAAGCAGATTTACGAAAAGCTCAAGAAGGGCTGATCACGCGGGTGGCTCAGCGGGCACCGCGTCCCCTTGCGGCGGTGCGGGGTTCGGTGGCGGGTCCACCGTTTGCCGCAGGGCCCGCGCGCGTGACACCAGCCAGTGGCGCAGCCGGTGGGCGTGGGTCTTCGGCGCCGGGAATTCCTCCTGAATCGAAGCGTTGAGTTCGGCGCCCAGCATGATCGCAAATCCGCCGAAGAATGCGAACAACAAAAACGCTATCGGCGTGGACAGCGCGCCGTAGGTGTAGCCGGTGCTGATGATCCACCGCAAGTAGACGCGCAAGCCCAGCGTGGCGATCAGGAAGACCGCCGTCGCCAGCACGGCGCCGAAAAGCAGCCGGTGCGTCGGTAGGGGCACCGGCAGCGATACCCGGTACAGGATGGCCACGCCGATGAGCAGGCCAAGGATCAGCAGCGGGTAATAGCCGTAGCGCAGCACGCTGGCCAGGCTGTACGGGATGTGCTCGCTCAGCTTGCGCGGGCCCACCACCATCACCGGCGCGGTCGTCACCACCAACACCAGCATCACGATGTAGAGGAACAGCGCGAAGAGCCGCTGCCGCACCGGATGCCGCAGGGGAGTCTGGTCGTGGGCCTCCACCACGGCGTCGACGTACGACGAGATCGCCGACGATCCCGCCCACAGCGAAATCAGGAAGCCCAGCGAAACCACCTCGCCCCGGGCGTTGGCGGTGACATCGCGGATGGTGGGCTCGATGATCTCGTTGACGACGCTGGGGGAGAAGAAGTTGCGCGTGGTGGAGATGATGCTTTTCTCTATCGAGGTCAATGTGTCCGCCCCGAAGAGCGGGGCCACATAGGCCAGGCTGCCCAGCACCCCCAGCAGCAGCGGCGGCAAGGACAGCGCCGACCAAAACCCCGCCTGCGCTGACTCGGAAAAGATGGAGTCATCCCAGCTTTTCGACAGAGTCCTCAGGCCGATTCGGCGGATGTGGTGGCGGGACGGTTTTGCGACCTTATCGCTCATACCAGTCCAGCATTACCGATTACGGCGCGGGCAACCCACATTCGCGGCAGGTGAGTCCGCCTGCGTCAGCTTCCGCTGACCTGCAGAACCGCGGACAGCTCGGTCAGCTTCGCCTCGTGCTGGTTGGCGTGATGCTGGCAGAACAGGAGCTCAGCTCCAGAAGGCAGCTTGGCACGGACTCGAGCCGCAGCACCACAGCGGTCGCAGCGGTCTGCTCTGGTGAGCTCGGGACTGGTCAGAGTTGCATTCATGGCTTCTCCGTTCTTGCTTTTATCTACTCTCTCAGACGTATGGGGTTTTCGCGTTGTTCCCCGATCGTTATCGGGTGTGTCGTTTCTCACGAGGTGCTCACGCCCCTTCTTCCGGCCGTTTTGCGGCCTCTTTAAGGTGACCGACTGTGGCCTTTCGCTCCCGATGAACTGGTGCACCTGTGCGGGCTCGACGAGTGGTCCCGGGCACACGCGCGCGGCGAAATCCGCCCCGGAGCCGCCGGTGGCGGCCAGTTCATCCATCTCTCGGCGCCCGACCAGGTGCATCTGCCGGCCAACCGGCTCTACCGCGGTCGCGGCGACCTGGTTCTCCTGCACATCGACCCGGCGCGACTCGACTCGCCGGTGCGTTGGGAGCCCGGAGTGACAACGGATCCCGAGTCGATGCTGTTCCCGCATCTGTACGGTCCGCTGCCGGTGCGCGCAGTGGTCCGGGTCACCCCTTATCCGCCGGGGCCCGACGGCACTTTTGCGCCGGCCGGGGAGGCCGCAGAGGCCGGAGAGGCCACGTAGGCGTCAGCTTCGATCTCCACCAGCAGTTCGGGTGCGATCAGCGCGGAAACTTCGACCATGGTGGCCGCGGGACGGATGGCACTGAAAACCTGCGCGTGCACCGCTCCGACCTCGCGCCAGCGGGAGATATCGGTGACGTAGATTCGGGTGCGTACCACGTCGGTGAGCGCCGCGCCCGCTTGGTGGAGCGCAATCTCGATGCGGTGCAACGCGTCTCGGGTTTGTGCAACGATATCGTCGGCAGGTCCCGCGCCCGTCGTCCCGGCGACCGCCACATGGTCACCGACCCGGACCGCACGGGCGTAACCGACCGTCGCCTCGAAGTCGGACCCGGACAGGACAACTTTACGGTTGGCTGACATGCGGTCACCGTACGACGGCGACTAGGGCCGATGCAGCGAATATTGGCTGGGGCTGCAGGAAGTTTGGCGGGACTCTCAGTCCAGGTAGTCGCGCACCAGTGTCCGGTCAGCGCTGTGCGCCAAATCGGTGAACGCTGCTCGCGCGCATGCGCCATAGCGCCAAATATCTTGGACTGGTGGCAACCACCTGGGGCCTCGGGGCTTTTATCGCTTCACCCCGTTGACTGCCCGGAAAACCCTTCAAAGTTCGCGTTGATCTCAGCTTGCAATTGCCTTGTGAAGTTCTCCACGCACTCATTCATCAGTGACCGAAATGAGCCGGGGTCGCCATAGATGCTCGGGTCGAAGGTCACCGAGCCGACCCAGTGAGCGTGTACGTTCCCCTCCTCATCGCGCCTCACGGTTACGTTGGTCGAACTCATTTTGTTGTCCCTTTCATCCGGTTCGATAGATTTGGCGAACTGTCGGATTTCTACGCCACCTACGGCGTGTTTGTTCGCGATATTTCAGAACTCCTCGAAATCTCACCTCAGCGCGTCAGCCGACCGGGCCCAACAAACGGCCCAGCCGGCACGCCGCGCGGAGCTACGCTGGCACCCGCGTCAGCCGGTCCAGCTTGTCGGCCGCGGCGACTGGGTGCGCGGCCAGTCTCCGCGCGCCGGTGCTGGTGAGGCTGGCGCCGTCTTCGCTCAGGTAGACCGAGATCAGGCGGGTGTAGCTGCCGTCGTGTTGTCGGCGGCCGTCGATGTCGACAGGAGTGTTGCTCAGTCCAGGTAGTCGCGCAGAACCTGGGAACGGCTGGGGTGGCGCAGCTTTGACATCGTCTTGGACTCGATCTGGCGGATGCGTTCGCGGGTCACGCCGTAGACCTGCCCGATCTCGTCGAGGGTGCGCGGCTGGCCATCGGTGAGGCCGAAGCGCAGCCGTACCACGCCGGCCTCGCGCTCCGAGAGGGTTTCCAGCACCGACTGCAGCTGGTCCTGCAGCAACGTGAACGACACCGCGTCGACGGCCACCACCGCTTCGCTGTCTTCGATGAAGTCACCCAGCTGGCTGTCGCCCTCGTCGCCGATCGTCTGGTCCAGCGAGATCGGCTCGCGGGCATACTGCTGGATCTCGAGCACCTTCTCCGGTGTGATGTCCATTTCCTTGGCCAGCTCTTCGGGCGTGGGTTCGCGGCCCAGATCCTGCAGCAGCTCGCGCTGGATGCGACCGAGCTTGTTGATCACCTCGACCATGTGCACCGGGATGCGGATGGTGCGGGCCTGGTCGGCCATGGCCCGGGTGATGGCCTGGCGGATCCACCACGTCGCGTAGGTGGAGAATTTGTAGCCCTTGGTGTAGTCGAACTTCTCGACCGCGCGGATCAGGCCCAGGTTCCCCTCCTGGATGAGGTCGAGGAACGCCATCCCACGGCCCGTGTACCGCTTGGCCAGCGAGACCACCAGTCGCAGGTTGGCCTCCAGCAGATGGTTCTTCGCGCGGTCTCCGTCCCGGCAGATCCACGCCATGTCGCGGCGCTGGGCGGCGGGCAGTTTGTCGCCGCGTTCGGCCATTTCGGTCATCAGCTGGGTGGCGTACAGGCCGGCTTCAATCCGCTTCGCCAGCTCAACCTCTTCTTCGGCGTTGAGCAGCGCCACCTTGCCGATCTGCTTGAGGTAAGCGCGGACCGAGTCCGCCGACGCGGTGAGTTCGGCGTCCTTGCGGGCCTGGCGCAACGCCTCGGACTCGTCTTCGTCCCAGACGAAATCGCCTGAGGCCTTGTCCTTTTCGGTGGGCTCAGCGATCTCGTCGTCCTCGTCGGCGGCGGTCGCGCCAGCCGCGGCGGCCGGGGCTACGACGTCTTCCTCGGCGGCGGCCGGGTCGACGTCGGCCGGGTCGGCGTCGGCGTCCGGGCCCTCGGACGCCACGTCGTCCTCGAGGTCATCGAGGGCCAGGTCGGGGTCGATATCGAGCTCTTCGTCGGGATCCCCTTCGAGGTCCGGCTCGGCGTCGACATCCTCGACAGCACCGTCGGACTCGAGGTCTCCCACGACGGCATCGGCATCTGCCGCGGCGCCCTTGGCCGCCTTCTTGCCGCGGGCCGTCGGCGCCTTGGCGTCGCCGCTCTTCGCCGCGGCCCGGGTCTTCTTCGGGGTCTCGTTCGCCGCGACGGCCTCGGGCCGTGTCGTGGACTTGCCGGCCCGCGGCGCCGCCTTGGCGGCCCGTTTGGCGGGGGCCGAGCCATTGGCGGCCTTGGCCGCCGGGCGCTTAGCGGGGGACGACGGAGATTTCGTGGCGGTGCGTTTCACCGGCTCGTCGGTTGCCGAGCTTGCCTTGGTCGCTGCCACTTACACCCCTTCGTTTGGACGCACTTCCGGTGGGTATGGGCATGGAAAACCGAAAGTGTCTGCTATGTCGATGTCGGCGCTGGTATCAGCGTGAGTATTCGCACGCTGTCGTTCGGGTTGTCTCGCCGAGGACCATTGTAACGACAGTGCGCGATCCTACTGGCCTGCCGGGCAAAATTCAGTGCGTGACGTCGGAGGTCGCGGCCATGGCCGCGCCGACGATGCCGGCCGTGTTGAGCAGGGCCGCAGCCACCACCGGGGTGCGGTTGGTAAGCAGCGGGAGCCACTTGTCGGCCTTGCGGCTGATGCCGCCCCCGGCGACGAACAAATCCGGCCACATCGCATTCTCAATGGCCACCAGCACCCTGGTCACCTCCTTGGCCCACTTTTCGTAGCTCCAATCGTTCTTCTCCTTGACCGAGGACGCCGCCCGTTTTTCGGCCTCCTTGCCGCCGACTTCGAGGTGACCGAACTCGGTGTTGGGTATCAGCGTCCCGTTGTGAATGACCGCGGAGCCGATTCCGGTGCCGAAGGTCAGCAGCACCACCAGGCCGGACCGGTTCTTGCCCGCGCCGTAGTGTTCCTCGGCCAGTCCGGCGGCGTCGGCGTCGTTGAGAACCGTGACCTCCTGGCCGTTCAGTTCGGCGCTGATCACGTCGCGGGCGTTGGTGCCGATCCAGGACTTGTCCACGTTGGCCGCGGTCTGCGCGACGCCGTAGGTGACAACCCCGGGATACGTCACTCCCAGCGGTCCGGTCCACTCGAAGCCGCGGACGACCTCGGCAATGGTCTTGGCGACCGCGGACGGCGTTGCCGGTTGCGGCGTCAACAGCTTGATCCGCTCGCCGATCAACAGCCCGGTGTCCATGTCGACAATGCCGCCCTTGATGCCACTGCCGCCGACGTCGATGCCGAATCCACGACGCCGGGGCGTGCCGACGGCCGCTTGGGTGCCGGGCGTATCGGTGGTCGAGTCGGTGCTGGTCATCGAATCTCCTCGACGGGACTGGGCTGTCCGCCCACCTTAGCCCGGTGGCGAAGCGGGTTGGGGTGTCTGCGGGGCCGTGGCGACTGTGATGCGATAGACCGGTGACGCGACCCACTGAAGAGCAGGCCGAGCCCGGGCGGTTGCGCTCGGTGGCCGAAGCGCTGGCCGCCGAAGCCGCCGAATTCGTGAGGCGCCGCCGTGCCGAGGTGTTCGGCGCCGAGGCGGCCACCCGGCGCCCGACGGAGAGCGGCGCGGTGCGGTCGAAGAGCACGCCAACCGATCCGGTGACCGTGGTGGACACCGAAACGGAGCGGCTGTTGCGAGATCGGTTGGCGGAGTTGCGGCCCGGGGACCCGATTCTCGGGGAAGAGGGCGGCGGGCCCGCCGATGCCGGGGGCCCGGGGGCGACGCCGCCCGGTGGCGCGGTCACCTGGGTGCTCGATCCCATCGACGGCACAGTGAATTTCGTTTATGGCATCCCGGCATACGCGGTGTCGGTTGGCGTGCAGGTTGACGGTGTGTCGGTGGCCGGCGCGGTCGCTGACGTCGTCGGCGGCCGGGTGTACTCGGCGGCGGCCGGGCTTGGCGCGCATGTCATCGAAGGGCAAGGCGTTTTCCCGTTGCGGTGTGCCACGGTCGGCGATCTGTCAATGGCGTTGCTGGGCACAGGATTTGGTTACGCGCGGCAGCGCCGTGCGGCGCAGGCGGCGTTGTTGGCGCGCATGTTGCCGGTGGTTCGCGACGTGCGCCGCATCGGTTCCGCGGCGCTGGATTTGTGCATGGTGGCGGCGGGCCGGCTGGACGCCTTCTACGAGCACGGTCTGCAGGTGTGGGACTGCGCCGCGGGTGCGCTGATCGCGGCCGAGGCGGGGGCGCGGGTGTTCCTGCCGGCGCCGGGGACGAACGGGGCCGGCTTGGTGGTGGCCGCCGCACCCGGAATCGCCGAAGAGCTGTTGGCGGTCCTGGAGCGGTGGGGCGGCCTGGACCCGATCCTGGATTGACCGGTCAGCAGCTGCTGGCGTGAATCTTCGCCAGCAGCACGGGATCTGACGGCGCGGTGGCGCCGGGGCGCAGGGTGGCGAGCACGGCATCGATGTTGTCGTTGTGGGCCAATGCGTTGAAGTCCGTCCCCAGCGCCAGGTCGACGGAGTCGTCGGCGCGGTTGTCGTTGAACAGTTCGGTGCACGGCGCCACCAGCCACACCGCGGCAGCGGTGGCTTGCCCCGCCGTTCCGAAGCGGATCTGGCCTTGGCAGTTGAGCCTCGTGCCGGCATAGACCGGGTCATTGGCGGCGGTCGGTTGTGCGAAGCCGAGATCTTTCAGCGCGCCCGCGATGTCGGCGGCTTGCCCGCCACGGCCGCTGGCGTTGAGGACGCGAACCTTGGTGTCACTGAGTTTGGCGGGTGTGACGTCCATCATCGCGCTGCGTGACACTTGCTCACCGAGCTGCGCCGACGCCGACGACCCGTCGGGCTTCGGCGGTGGGTTACACACCGCGGCCTCGTGCACCTTGGCCGGCCGGGTCAGCGCGACGGTCCACACCACGGCCGTCGCCACAACCAGCAAGACCACCACGACGATGGCGGGCCGGGGGTTGCGTCGCCTAAAGGGCCGACCGTGCTTGTCAAAGGCTGTACCCTCGGTGATTTGAGCGACCACAGCTGCACTCTAGTCGCACGTAAAACGCACTGTTCAAAGCCGAACACAAGGGCCAATACTGGGGTGTGACGTAAATCACACTTTAATGAGCCGTGATACGGGCACGAATCGTTTGGTGGATGCGTTCGACGCTGGTACAAAGCGTTGCTTGGGTTAACGAGGGCATGCAGAGGGAACAGGGCAGGGGAAATAGATATGCCTACCGACTATGACGCTCCGCGGCGTACCGAGACCGATGACGTTTCGGAGGACTCGCTGGAGGAGCTCAAAGCACGACGGAACGAAGCGGCGTCAGCGGTGGTCGACGTCGACGAATCCGAAACCGCTGAGTCCTTCGAGCTGCCTGGTGCCGACCTGTCTGGCGAAGAACTGTCGGTCCGCGTCATTCCGAAGCAGGCCGACGAGTTCACCTGCTCGAGCTGCTTTCTGGTGCAACACCGCAGCCGGTTGGCCAGCGAGAAGAACGGCGTGATGATCTGTACCGATTGCGCGGCCTGAGCTGCCGAAGGTCAGCTGCGCAATGCCGACAGCACCCGGTCCGGGTGACGGCAGCTCACCAGCCAGTACGGTGTCGGGTCATCCGGGTCATCGAGGACCACCAGGATCATGGGTCCGACCCAGGCGCGGTGCAGCACATAGGCCGCCGGGTCGAGTTGACGGCCCAGGGCTGCGGACTTGGCAGCGGGCGCGACGGCGGCGGAGCGGGTGATCACGGTGACGGGCAGGTGGGCCTCTGCAGCCCACAGTTCGACCCCGCTGTCGCCGGCGGTGACCCGGATCTCGATGCGGCCCAGCCACAACAGCGCCCCGGCCGCCACTGCGAACAGTGTTGCGAACGGCAGCCAGGAAGGTTTGGGGGCTAGACCGAGGTTGACTTCGAAAGCGATCAGTCCCGCCAGCGCGAAGGCCAGGGGCCACCACCACCATGGCACCCATAGCCGTTCGCGATATCGCACGCTCTGCGGCGCGACGCGCGTCTCGGACACGCAGTCAAGGGTAATCTGTGGCCCCGTGTCGACCAGTCTGGCCATCGTCCGCCTTGACCCCGAGCTTCCACTGCCCAGTCGCGCCCACGACGGCGACGCCGGGGTGGATCTCTACAGCGCCGAGGAGGTCGAGCTGGAGCCGGGGCACCGCGCCCTGGTGCGTACCGGCGTCGCGGTCGCCATCCCCTTCGGGATGGTCGGCTTGGTCCACCCGCGTTCGGGTTTGGCCGCGCGGCTTGGGCTTTCGATCGTGAACAGCCCGGGCACCATCGATGCGGGCTATCGCGGCGAGATCAAGGTTTCGTTGATCAATCTCGACCCCGCCGAGCCCATCGTGGTGCACCGCGGCGACCGCATCGCCCAGTTGCTGGTGCAGCGGGTCGAGTTGGTGGAGCCGGTCGAGGTCGCGTCGTTCGACGAGGCCGGGCTGGCCGAGACGACCCGTGGCGACGGTGGTCACGGTTCCTCCGGCGGGCATGCGAGTTTGTGACCGCCAGCGACGATGCAGAAGGGAGTCGCGATGAGGTGGGGTACCACCCGCGTGCGGGGGAGAGCGAGCGCCTGTGATGGCATTCGGTAGACGTTCAGGCAAAGACGACGAGCACGCTGAACCAGAGGTCGACGTTGTGGCGCAAGCCGACGACGAGCAGGGCTCGGAAGACGCAGCAGAGCTCGAGGGTCCGTTTGATATCGAAGACTTCGACGACCCTGCGCTCGCGGAGCTGGCCCGTCTCGACCTGGGCTCGGTGCTCATTCCGATGCCGGAGGCCGGCCAGCTGCAGGTCGAGCTGACCGAGACGGGTGTCCCGAGCGCGGTGTGGGTCGTCACAGCCAATGGCCGATTCACCATCGCCGCCTACGCGGCGCCGAAGACGGGCGGCCTGTGGCGCGAGGTGGCCGGGGAGCTCGCCGAGTCGCTGCGCAAGGACTCGGCCAAGGTCAGCATCAAGGACGGCCCGTGGGGCCGGGAAGTGGTCGGCACCGCCGCCGGCGTGGTCCGCTTCATCGGGGTCGACGGCTACCGCTGGATGATCCGCTGCGTCATCAACGGCTCGCACGAGACGATGGAGGCGTTGGAACAGGAGGCGCGTGCGGCGCTGGCGGACACCGTGGTTCGCCGCGGTGCCACCCCTCTTCCGGTGCGGACGCCGTTGACGGTGGAGCTGCCCGAACCGATGGCGCAGCAGCTGCGGGAAGCCGCGGCCGCGCAGCAGGCCGCACAACAAAGCGACGCACCGGGGGCGACCGACGAGGCGGCCGCACGTCGCAGCGCCGACGGATCGGCGATGCAGCAATTGCGCAGCACCACCGGCGGTTAAAGCTCGCCGAGCGCGGCCAGGCAGGCCGCACCGAGGGCGGCGGGGTCCGCGCCGATCTGATGCAGCGTCACCGTCCGCAGGGCCGCGCGCGGCGCGGCGGCGACCCAGTCCAGCCCCACCTGCAGCGGATGGATGGGATCGTCGGTTGCCGCGGCCACGCCCAGCGGGGCGGCCAGCCGGGTCAGCTCGGCGCAGCTCGGAGCGACGTAGGCGGCGGCTTGTTCCATCGCGTCGGGCAATTGCGGCCATTGGGCACGCCAGGACCGGGCCAGTTCCGCGGCCAACCACGGCGGGCTCGATGCCCGCATCTGGCTGGTTGTCGCCGCCAGTCCGTCGGTGCGAAGCTGCGCCGCCGAGTACCGCGCCGCCACCGCCGCGGGGGCGGCCCCGGGGGCCCCGGCCCAGGCCGGCAGCGCGGCCAGGACGGCGATCGCGAGATCGGGATGGGCCAGCGCCCAGGCGGCCGCCACGGCGGCGCCGATGGAGACACCGCCGACGGCGATCGGTCCACTGCGTGCGGCGGCATCCAACGCCGACAGGTAGCCGTGGATCAACCGGTCCGGCTCGGGCGCATGCGCTACCGGCAGCGCCCCGACGTCGCGCAGGGGACCGGAAAATGCCCGGTCGACGTAGTCGTCGTCGGAACCCGTTCCGGGCAGCAACACGGTGGTGACACCGCGCAGATCGACAACCACTCCTCGATAGTGCCCCGGCGTTCGCTCGCCCTCCAACATCAGGTTTGATTCGGTTGGCGCTGGGGAACCAACAGGTCTACGGTGTCCGTTGGCATTTGATGGAAGCGCCGATAGGTTGTCAGGAGTGGCCATGGGGGCCCAGGGATATTTGCGCCGGCTGACCCGTCGGTTGACGGAGGATCCGGAGCAACGCGACAGCGAGGAATTGTCCGACGAGGTCGCGAGTACCGGCGCACAGCGTGTGATCGATTGCGAGCGTGGCCAGGAGGTCACGATGATCGGCACGTTGCGCAGCGTGGAAACCAACGGCAAGGGGTGCTCCGGCGGCGTGCGCGCCGAATTGTTCGACGGTACCGACACCGTCACGTTGGTGTGGTTGGGCCAACGACGCATCCCCGGCATCGATTCGGGCCGCACGCTGCGGGTGCGGGGCCGCCTGGGCAAGCTGGAAAACGGCGCCAAGGCGATTTACAACCCGCACTACGAAATCCAGCGGTGACCCTCCCCGGCAATCTGGGGGCGGGCCCACCGCCCCCGCGGGAACCGGCCTCCCCGGAGCGCGTCACCCGTAATCGCATCAACCCGGAGCGGCTGCTGGCGCAGGCGGGCGGGATCAGTGGTGTTGTCTACTCGTCGCTGCCGGTGCTGACCTTCGTGATCGCCTCCAACCTGTCGGGTTTGCTGCCGGCGATCGCGTCCGCGCTGGGCGTGGCGGCACTGGTTTTGTTGTGGCGGTTGATTCGCCGGGAATCCGCACACCCGGCGTTCTCCGGGTTCGCCGGCGTCGCAATCTGCGCGCTTTTCGCTTACCTGGTGGGGCAGTCCAAGGGCTATTTTCTGCTGGGCATCTGGATGTCGTTGCTGTGGGCGGTGGTCGTCGCGGTGTCGGTGCTGATCCGCCGGCCCCTGGTCGGCTACGTCTGGGGCTGGGCCAGCGGGCGTGGTTATGGCTGGCGAGGCGTCCCCCGGGCCCTCTACGCGTTCGATGTCGCCTCGCTCGGCTGGGTGCTGGTGTTCGGCGCCCGGTTTGTCGTGCAGCGAATCCTCTACGACGCCGACCAGACCGGCTGGCTGGCGGTCGCCCGGATCGGGATGGGCTGGCCGCTGACCGTCATGGCCGCACTGGCGACGTACGCGGCGATCAAATCGGCGCGGCGTGCGATATCGGCCGGCGTCGAGATCGAGGCGGATACCCTCGGCGATTAGTCGGCGGGCTCGGTGGCCGGCAGCAGCAGCTTGTGGAGCTCCTCTTCGACTTCGGCGCCCGCGACGAACAGCAGCTCGTCACCGCCTTCCAGCGGCTCGTCTGCCTCCGGCACGATGACCCGCGGGCCGCGCAGGATCGTCACCAGCGCCGCGTCCCGGGGCAACTGCAGTTTGCGCACCGGCTTGCCGCCCCAGGGGGTGTCGTCGGGCAGGGTGATTTCCACCAGATTCGCTTGCCCCCTGCGGAATTCCATCAGCCGCACCAGGTCGCCGACGGCGACGGCCTCTTCGATGAGCGAGGCCAGCATCCGCGGCGTGGAGACGGCCACATCCACGCCCCAGGCGTCGGTGAACAGCCATTCGTTGCGAGGGTCGTTGACCCGGGCCACCACCCGGGGCACCGCGAACTCGGTCTTGGCCAGCAGGCTCAGCACGACGTTGGCCTTGTCATCGCCGGTTGCGGCCACCACCACGTCGAACTCGTGTAGGTGCACCGACTGCAGCAGGCTCAGTTCGCAGGCATCGCCCAGACGCCAGTGGGCGGCCGGGATGGCGTCGACGTCGACGTGATCGGGGTTGCGCTCGATCAGGGTCACGTCGTGGTCGTTTCCGAGCGAGTTCGCGGGTGACCGAGCGGCCGACCGCACCGGCCCCGGCGACAACTACTTTCATTTGCGCCGCTCCTCAAACAGGTCGCTCATTGCTGCTCTTCACTGGGCGGCAACGCCGCGATGGCCACCGCCTCGGCGGCGCGGCCGGATATCGCCGCGACATAGACCTGATCGCCGGCCTGGATGACCGATTTCGGTTCCGGCAGCACGCCGGCTCCGAACCGGATCAAAAACGCCACCCGCGCGCCGGTGGCCTGCTCCAGGTCGGTGACCTTGTGCCCAATCCAGTCCTCGTGCAGGACCACCTCGCAGACGGCGACGGTGCCCGTCGGGTCCCGCCACTTGGCGGTCTCACTCTCCCGGAGCAGCGCGTTGAGCAGGCGATCGGTGGTCCAGGGCACCGTGGCGATCGTCGGGATGCCGAGGCGTTCGTAGACCTCGGCGCGCTTGGCGTCGTAAATGCGGGCGACGACGCGCTTGACGCCGAAGGTCTCCCGGGCCAGTCGCGCCGAGATGATGTTGGAGTTGTCTCCGGATGACACCGCGGCGAAGGCGTCCGCCTCCTCGATGCCGGCCCTGAGCAGCACATCGCGGTCGAAGCCCTGGCCCAGCACCCGCTCGCCGGCGAACTCCGGGCTGAGCCGGTGGAAGGCGGTGCTGTCGCGGTCGATGACCGCGACCTCGTGACCGATCCGGGACAGCCCGTCGGCCACCGAAGAGCCCACGCGGCCGCAGCCCATCACCACTACGCGCACTTGAGGTCCTCTCGGCTGCGTCCAGTGCCCTCTGTCGGTAACCCTCGTCGGCCAGCCGATTTCGGTCGGCGAACATTCTCCCTACGAACGCTACCGCCAACCCCGCATGGGCTTAGTCTTGGCTCTCGTGTCCAAACTTTCAACCGCCACGCGCCGGCTGCTGATCGGTCGGCCGTTTCGCAGCGACCGGCTGAGTCACACGCTGCTGCCCAAGCGCATCGCCCTGCCGGTATTCGCCTCGGACGCGATGTCCTCGGTGGCCTACGCCCCCGAGGAAATCTTCCTGATGCTGTCGGTCGCCGGCCTGGCCGCCTACGCGATGGCGCCGTGGATAGCGCTGGCGGTGGCCGCGGTGCTGCTGGTCGTGGTGTCCAGCTACCGGCAGAACGTGCACGCGTATCCCTCCGGCGGCGGCGACTACGAAGTCGTGACCACCAACCTCGGCGACACCGCCGGCCTCGTGGTGGCGAGTGCCCTGATGGTGGATTACGTTCTCACCGTTGCGGTTTCGATAGCTTCGGCGATGTCGAACATCGGCTCGGCGGTTCCGTTCGTGTACGACCACAAGGTGTTCTTCGCGGTGAGCGCCATCCTGGTGATAATGGCGATGAACCTGCGCGGAGTCCGGGAATCCGGTGTGGCATTCGCCATCCCGACCTACGCATTCATCTTCGGCATCGCCGCCATGCTCGGCTGGGGCCTGTTCCGGATCTACGTGTTGGACAATCCGCTGCGGGCTGAATCCGCCGGCTTTGTCATGCACTCCGAAAACGGCCAAGTCCTCGGGGTCGCGTTGGCATTTCTCGTGGCGCGGTCGTTCTCCTCGGGGTGCGCGGCACTGACCGGTGTGGAGGCGATCAGCAACGGGGTGCCGGCGTTTGAGAAGCCCAAATCGCGTAATGCGGCAACGACGCTGTTGATGCTGGGCGTCATCGCGGTGAGCATGTTCATGGGCATGGTCGTGCTGGCCGTGCAGACCGGGGCGCAACTCGTCGACGATCCAGCCACCCAACTGAGCGGCGCCCCGCCGGGCTATCAACAGAAGACGCTGGTCACCCAACTGGCACAGGCCGTGTTCGGAAGCTTCCACCTTGGGTTCCTTGCGATCACCGCGGTCACGGCGCTGATCCTGGTGCTGGCCGCCAACACCGCGTTCAACGGCTTCCCGGTGCTCGGCTCGGTCCTGGCGCAGCACAGCTATCTGCCGCGCCAGCTGCACACCCGCGGGGATCGGCTGGCGTTCTCCAACGGGATCCTGTTTCTGTCGGCGGCGGCGGTCGCGGCGGTGATGGCATTTCGCGCCGAACTCAGCGCGCTGATCCAGCTCTACATCGTCGGCGTGTTCATCTCGTTCACGCTCAGCCAGATCGGGATGGTCCGGCACTGGACCCGGTTGCTGCGCACCGAGACCGATCCTGCGGAACGCCGAAAGATGATGCGCTCCCGGGTGGTCAACGCGATCGGCTTGGTATCCACCGGCACCGTCCTGGTGATCGTGCTGGTCACGAAATTCCTTGCCGGAGCCTGGATCGCGATCGTGGCCATGGGTGCGTTGTTCATCGTGATGAAGATGATCCGCCGGCACTATGACGCCGTTAACCGGGAATTGCGGGAACAGGCCGCGGCGCAGGAAAACCAAATCGTGTTGCCCAGCCGCAACCACGCCGTGGTGCTGGTGTCGAAGTTGCACCTGCCGACACTGCGTGCGCTGGCGTATGCGCGGGCGACCCGGCCCGACGTTTTGGAGGCCGTGACGGTCAGCGTCGACGACGAGGAAACCCGCGAACTGGTGCACAACTGGGAGGAAAGCGACATCAGTGTGCCGCTCAAGGTCATCGCATCGCCGTATCGTGAAATCACCCGCCCGATATTGGATTACGTCAAACGAGCCCGAGAGGAGTCGCCGCGCACCGTGGTCACGGTGTTCATTCCCGAGTACGTGGTAGGTCGCTGGTGGGAGCAGGTGCTGCACAACCAGAGTGCGCTTCGGCTCAAGGGCAGGCTGCTCTTCATGCCGGGTGTGATGGTGACGTCGGTTCCATGGCAGTTGCAGTCCTCGGAACGACGCCAGATGCTGCAGCCACACGTGGCTCCGGGTGACGCTCGGCGGGGAATCTTCGATTGACTCGAGAATCGACCCGCACACCCGGCGCGGCGGCGTCCCCGTTCGGGGAGCTGACTTTGGTCACCGGCGCCCCGGCGAATGGCGGTAGCTGCGTGGCGCACCACGAAGGTCGCGTGGTGTTCGTCCGCTATGCATTGCCGGCCGAACGGGTACGGGTCCGGGTCACCGCGGACCGCGGATCCTATTGTCACGCAGAGGTTATCGAGGTGATCGACGCGGCGCCCGACCGGAGGTCCTCCCTGTGCCCGATCGCCGGGGTGGACGGTGCCGGGTGTTGCGATCTGGCGTTCGCCGCCCCGGAGGCGGCCCGCGCGCTCAAGGCGCACGTCGTGGCCAACCAATTGGAACGGCTGGGCGGGCACCGCTGGAGTGGCGAGGCCGAACCGCTGTCGGATTCCGGGCCCACCGGTTGGCGCACCCGGGTCCGGCTCGACGTGGGCGCGGACCATCGCCCCGGCTTTCACCGCTACCACAGCAACGAACTGGTGACCGATTTGCGGTGCGCGCAGTTGCCGGCCGGCATGCTCGACGGGCTGGCCGGGACCGAGTGGCCGCCGGCCGCCCAACTGCAGGTGGCCGTCGACGACGACGGGGTGCGCCACGTGGTGCGGACCCTGCGGCAGGGGAGACGCACGACGACCACGGTGGTGGAGGGCAGTTACCAAGCCGTGCAGCGGTTGTGCGGGCGCAGCTGGCAGGTGCCGGTAACGGCCTTCTGGCAGGCGCACCGGGACGCGGCCGCGGTCTACAGCGGTGTGGTCGCCGACTGGGCACAGCCCGGCGCCGGCATGACCGCCTGGGATCTGTATGGGGGTGCGGGTGTTTTCGCCGCGGCGCTGGGCGACGCGGTCGGGGAGTCCGGACGGGTGCTGACCGTCGACACCTCGCGCGGGGCGACCCGGGCCGCCCGGGCCGCCCTGGCCGATCTGCCGCAGGTGCAGGTCGTCACCGATTCGGTGCGGCGGGCGCTGATGGCGCAACGCACGGCCGCGGACGTGGCGGTGCTGGACCCGCCGCGTGCGGGTGCCGGTCGCGACGTCATCGATCTCCTGGCCGCCGCCAACGTGCCGCGGGTGGTGCACATCGGCTGCGAGGCAGCGTCTTTCGCCCGCGACATCGGCCTGTACCGTGGTCATGGGTATGTCGTCGAGAAGATCAAGGTGTTCGATGCCTTCCCGCTGACGCACCACACCGAATGCATCGCGCTGCTGACCCGCTAGGGCCCCGCGTGGTCACCGCGGGCTCGACGACCGCGCCGTCGCGACGGGGCCCGGAGCAACCTATGCTGGCGACGGCGCTCCGGGAAGTCTGGTCGGAACCCGATTCCGTATCTGCGGTACGACGGCGCCGCCCGGCGCACCGCGCCCACCGGGAGGCATAGCGCGTCATGCGGAACCTCGAACCAGCGCCCCCGCGCACCGGAAGCGACGTGATCGAGGTTCGCGGCTTCACGTTCACCTACCCGGGGGCCCCCGGGCCGGCCGTGTGCGGCATGGATTTCACGGTCGGCCGGGGCGAGATCTTCGGGTTTCTCGGGCCCAGCGGCGCCGGGAAGTCGACCATGCAGAAGCTGCTGATCGGCTTGCTGCGCGGACATGGTGGAACGGCTTCGGTATGGGGTCGCGACCCGCTGGACTGGGGACCGGACTACTACGAGCGCATCGGGGTGTCGTTCGAGCTGCCCAACCACTACCAAAAGCTCACCGGCCTGGAGAACCTGCGGTTCTTCGCGTCGCTCTACGGTGGCGCGACGGCCGACCCGATGCAGTTGCTGGCCGCCCTGGGGCTGGCCGACGACGCCCATACCCGGGTCGGCAAGTACTCAAAGGGCATGCAGATGCGGTTGACGTTCGCCCGTGCCCTGATCAACAACCCCGAGTTGCTGTTCCTCGACGAGCCCACCTCGGGCCTGGACCCAGTGAACGCCCGCACGGTCAAGGGCATGATCTCGGACCTGAAGGCGCGGGGGCGCACCGTGTTTTTGACCACCCACGACATGGCCACCGCCGAAGAGTTGTGCGACCGGGTCGCTTTCGTCGTCGACGGAACGATCGTCGCCCTCGACACGCCGGCCGAGTTGAAGATCGCCCGTAGCAAGCGCCTCGTCCGCGTCGAATATCGGGGCGAGCGGGAACGGCTCGAGGCCGCCGAGTTTCCGATGGACTCCCTGGCCGACGACCCGGCATTTCACGCCTTGCTGCGCGACCGCCACGTCGAGACGATCCACAGCGGGGAGGCCAGCCTCGACGACGTCTTCGTCGAGATCACCGGCAGGCGATTGGCATGACCCGGCTGGCGAGTGCGGTGCGACTCGAGCTGACCCTCCAAGTCCGGCAGCGGTTCTTGCACGCGGCGCTGTTCTCCGGGTTGATCTGGCTGGCGGTGCTGCTGCCGATGTCGCCCGGCTTACGTCCGGTCGCCGAGCCCTACGTTCTGGCGGGAGACACCACCATCATCGGCTTCTTTTTCGTCGCGGGCACGGTGTTCTTCGAAAGGCAAGAACGCACGCTCAGCGCCATCATCTCCACCCCGCTGCGGTTCACCGAATACCTGACCGCCAAACTGGCTGTGTTGCTTGCGGTCTCGCTGTCAGTCGCGGTAGTGGTCGTCTCGATCGCGCACGGGCGCGCCTACCATCCGGTCCCGATGATTCTCGGCGTGGCGCTCGGAACGCTGCTGATGCTGCTGGTGGGATTCACCACGTCGCTGCCGTTCACCTCGATCAGTGATTGGTTCCTGGCGGCCACCATCCCGCTGGCGGTGCTGAACTTACCGATCCTGTACCTGTCCGGGGTGTGGCCGAACCCGGTGCTCTACCTGCTGCCATCGCAGGGACCCTTGCTGCTGTTGGGAAGCGCCTTCGATCAGGTGAGCCTGACCCCGTGGCGAGCCGGGTACGCCGTGGTGTATCCGGTGCTGTGCCTGGCCGGATTGTGCCGGGCGGCAAAGGCCTTGTTCGGCCGCTACGTCGTCGCCAAGTCGGGCGGCATGTGATGGGAACGGCACGGGCGTGGGCCGCGTTCGGGCGCAATGACATTCGCGGCACCTACCGAGATCCCTTGCTGGTCATGGTGGTCGTCGCGCCGGTCATCTGGACCACCGGCGTCGCGGTGCTGACCCCGCGGGTGACCGCGCTGTTGGCGCGCCGCAACGGATTTGACCTGGTCCCGTATTACCCGCTGGTCCTGACCGCATTCCTGTTGTTGACCAGCATCATCATCGTCGGCGCGCTGGCGGCGTTCCTGGTCCTTGACGAGGTTGACGCCGGGACCCTGACCGCGCTGCGGGTCACCCCGGTGCCGCTGCCGAGTTTCTTTGCCTATCGGGCGGCCACGGTGCTGGTTTTGACCACTGTGTATGTGATCGCGACGATGTCATTCAGTGGGCTATTGAGGCCCGGACTGGTTCCCGAGCTCATCGCGATCGGACTGCTGGCGGGGCTCTCGGCCGTGGTCACCCTGCTGCTGATCATCGCTGTGGCCAGCAACAAGATTCAGGGGTTGGCCATGGTGCGCGCCCTGGGCATGCTGATTGCCGGCCTGCCCTGCCTGCCGTGGTTCATCCACTCCGGCTGGAACCTCGCGTTCGGGGTGTTGCCGCCCTACTGGGCAGCGAAGGCGTTCTGGGTTGCCGACGCCAATGGCACCTGGTGGCCGTACCTGCTCGCCGGCTTCGGCTACAACGCGGTGATCGCCCGGGCGTTGTTGGGCCGGTTCCGCGCCAAGCACACGTGAGGCGTCAGCCGACCGCGATGTAGCGCAGCCACAGGTAGCCCGCCGAGAGCACCAGGGACATCACCGTGACCACCATGCCCTTGCGGGTGAATTCCCAAAAGGAGATGGGGTTGTCGGCGCGTCCGGCGATTCCCAGGACGACGACGTTGGCGCTGGCGCCCACGGCGGTGAGGTTGCCGCCGAAGTCGGTGCCAAGCGCAAGAGCCCACCACAAGACGCCGGGGTCGATGCGGTCTACCAGGGCGGGGGCCAAATCGGCGACGATCGGCGTCATGGTCGCGGCGTACGGAACGTTGTTGACGATCCCACTGATCACCAGCGACCCGGCGAGGATCACCATCGTTGCAATCAAGGTGTTGCCGCCGGTGGCGGTAATCGCCAGGTGCGCAAGCTGCTTGATGACGCCCGTCTTCACCAGGGCGCCGACCATGATGAACAGCCCGGCGAAGAACAGCAGCGTGTCCCACTCGACACTGGACAAGTACTCAGAATGCTCGAGCCTGGACAGCACGACCAGGATGCCGGCGCCCAACATCGCCACGACGGACGGATCCATGTGCAGCGCCGAGTGGGCGACGAACGCCGTGAACACCGCCACCAAGACAACGCCGCACTTGATGAGCAGCCCGTGATCGCGAATGGCCTCCTTTTCTTCCAGCGCCATGACGTCAGCGACCCGTTCGGGTTCGACGCTGAACGCACCGGGAAACAGGCGCGGCAGCAATGCGACCAGAACAACCATCACGATGATCACGATCGGCGCCAGATTGACTAGGAAGTCGTTGAAGGTCAGGCCGGCCTTGCTGGCGATGATGATGTTGGGCGGGTCGCCGACCAGGGTCGCGGTGCCGCCGATGTTCGAGGCGAACGCCTCGGCCATCAAAAACGGCGCCGGATTGATAGCCAGCCGGTCACATACCAAGAGCGTGACCGGCGCGATGAGCAACACCGTGGTGACGTTGTCGAGCAGGGCCGACGCGATCGCGGTGACCACTACCAACAGGATCATGACCCGCAACGGGGAGCCGCGGGCCCGTTTTGCTGACCAGATTGCGACGTACTCGAACACACCGGTCTGGCGCAGCACGCTGACGATGATCATCATCCCCAGCAGCAAAAAGATGACATCCCAATCGATTCCGGTGTCTTGGGAGTAGAAGATGTCGTCGGATCTGATGATCGGCAAGAGCACCATGATCGCGGCGCCCGCCAGCGCCACCAGCGTCTTGTTGACCCGATCGCTGGCGATCAGCGCATAAGCGACCACGAACACGACGATCGCAATGACGCTCATCGATTTTCCTGTGGTTCTGCCCGCGGACCTGTGATCGCCAAATCCGTTGCAATCAATGCTTCAGCGCGGCCCCGAGGACGCGCGACGCCGTGATCACCCCGATTAATCTGTCGTCTTTGACCACTGCGACCAGCGGGCTTCTCAGCCGTGCCATGAGCGCGGCCACCTCAATGATGGTGTCGTCGGCATTGGCCGGAGTTATGTCAATCAGATGGTCCGGTAACACATCGCGCACCTTCTTGCCGCTCAACTTCTCCGCGCAGCGGTCGGCCGTCGATTCATTGAGCACGCCGGCCAGTGAGGGATCGTCCTGCACATAGCGGGGCACGATGAACCGTACGACCTGAGAGGCGGGTAACACCGCGTAGGGATTTCCCGAGGCGTCGGTGACCAAGAGCCCGGGCAGTCTGTGCTCCGCGAGCATCTGGGCTGCCTCCAGTGCGTCGGCGTCAATGCTGACGACAGGAAAGGCTTCGGCGATTTGCTCAGCGCGCATAGTGTGACGATACGTCGCAACGGCATGGTCGGCGTCTAGGCTCACGGCGTACTCCGGGGTCGCGGGACAACTCGGGCATTCATTGCCGACCAGGCTTCCCGGCTCACCGCGGACTGACGCTACCAAAGGCGCGGCTGCAGCGATGGATGGCAGAAATCGCAAACCGGCTAGCGGGACCACTCGGCGGTCGCTGCGTAGACTGACGAGATGCTCGAACAGATCCGCGGGCCCGCCGATCTGCAGCACCTTTCGGGGCAGCAGCTACGCGAACTGGCCGCCGAGATTCGCGAGTTCCTCATCCACAAGGTCGCTGCCACCGGGGGACACCTGGGGCCCAACCTCGGCGTGGTCGAACTGACCCTGGCGCTGCACCGGGTGTTCGACTCACCGCACGATCCGATCATCTTCGACACTGGTCACCAGGCCTACGTGCACAAGATGTTGACCGGGCGCTGCCAAGACTTCGAGACCCTGCGCAAAAAGGGAGGGCTGTCGGGCTATCCGTCGCGCGCCGAAAGCGAACACGACTGGGTCGAGTCCAGCCACGCCAGCGCCGCGTTGTCCTACGCCGACGGCCTGGCCAAGGCCTTCGAGCTGACCGGTCACCGCAACCGGCACGTGGTCGCGGTAGTGGGCGACGGCGCGCTCACGGGCGGCATGTGCTGGGAGGCGCTGAACAACATCGCCGCCTCTCACCGTCCGGTGATCATCGTCGTCAACGACAACGGCCGCAGCTATGCGCCGACGATCGGCGGTGTCGCCGACCATCTCGGCACGCTGCGGCTGCAGCCGGCCTACGAGCAGGCCCTGGAGAAGGGCCGCGACGCGCTGCGCGCGATGCCACTCGTCGGCAAGATCGCCTACCGCTTCATGCACAGCGTCAAGGCCGGCATCAAGGACTCGCTGTCACCGCAGCTGCTGTTCACCGACCTGGGGCTGAAGTACGTCGGCCCGGTCGACGGCCACGACGAGCGCGCGGTGGAGGCCGCGCTGCGCCATGCCCGCGGTTTCGGGCGCCCGGTGATCGTGCACGTCGTCACCCGCAAGGGGATGGGCTACCCGCCGGCGGAGGACGACGAGGCCGAGCAGATGCATTCTTGCGGCGTGATCGACCCGGTCACCGGCCGGGCCACCAAGGTCGCCGGCCCCGGCTGGACGGCCACCTTTTCCGACGCGCTGATCGCGTACGCGCGAAAGCGCCGCGACATCGTGGCGATCACCGCGGCGATGCCCGGCCCCACCGGGCTGACGCCGTTCGGCCAGCAGTTCCCGGACCGCCTGTTCGACGTGGGAATCGCCGAGCAGCACGCGATGACGTCGGCGGCCGGGCTGGCGATGGGTGGAATGCACCCGGTGGTGGCGATTTATTCGACGTTCCTGAACCGGGCCTTCGACCAGATCATGATGGACGTGGCGCTGCACAAGCTGCCCGTCACCATGGTGCTCGACCGGGCCGGCATCACCGGTTCGGACGGTGCCAGCCACAACGGCATGTGGGACCTGTCGATATTGGGCATCGTGCCCGGCATTCGGGTGGCCGCGCCCAGGGACGCCACCCGGCTGCGCGAGGAACTCGGCGAGGCGCTCGACGTCGACGACGGGCCCACGGCGATACGGTTTCCGAAAGGCGATGTCGGCGAAGACATTCCGGCCCTAGAACGGCGCTCTGGCGTGGACATCCTGGCGGTGCCGGCCAGTGGATGCAACCATGACGTGCTGCTGGTCGGGGTCGGCGCGTTCGCGTCGATGGCGTTGGCGGTGGCCAAGCGGCTACACAACCACGGGATCGGCGTCACGGTGATCGACCCGCGCTGGGTGCTGCCGGTATCCGGGGTCGTGCTCGAACTGGCGGCGCAGCACAAACTGGTTGTCACGTGCGAGGACAACGGAGTCAACGGCGGGGTGGGTTCGGCGGTGTCGGCCGCCCTGCGACGCGCGGAGATCGACGTCCCGTGTCGCGACGTCGGGCTACCGCAGGAGTTCTACGAGCACGCTTCGCGGGGTGAGCTGCTGGCCGATCTGGGGTTGACCGACCAGGACGTGGCCCGCCGGATCACCGGCTGGGTCGCCGCACTGGGCAGCCTCGTTTCGGAGGCCGAGATCCGCGAGCACCTCGACTAGCCGTCGTCGGCGTCGGCGGGCGGCTGCAGCGCTCGAGCCAGGACGGGATCCACCAGTTCACGCTGCCACGTCCGCGCCTGGCCGGCCCGCAAGAAGCCGTCGACAGCCTCGAGCGGATCGGGTGCGCCCTCCCAGTCCCAGCACAGCCGTCGCACCAAATCGGGGGAGACCAGGTTCTCGGCGGGAACGTGCACCCGCTCCGACACTTCGGCCAGCGCCGCCCGGGCGGCCTCCAGCCGGGCGGCCGCCTCCGGCTTGCGCCTGCTCCACCGCGCCGGCGGTGGCGGGCCGTTGGGCGCCTCCGCCTGCGGGGGCGGATTCTTGTTCTGCCGGGCCGCCTCCAGCGCCGCCAACCACATCGGGGCGCTGCGGCGTTGGTTGCGCCCGCCGAACACCGGCAACGCGATCAGCTCCTCGACGGTCGTCGGGTTGGCGATCGCGGCCTCGATGATGGCCGAATCGGGCAGGATGCGACGCGGCGCGATGTCGCGGCGCTGGGCGATCCGGTCACGCGCCGTCCACAATTCGCGCACCGCCGCCAGGCCGCGCCGGTCCCGCACCCGATGGATCCCCGACGTCCGTCGCCACCGGTCCGGCCGCGCCACCGGTGCCCCCTCTTGGGAAGCCTCTCCCGATTTGAAGGCCCGCAAATAGTCGAATTCCTCTGCCGCCCAAGCGGTTTTGTGCTGCCCGGCCAGGACATCCGCGATCGCCGCGCGCAGCTCGATGAGCAGTTCGACGTCCAGGGCCGCGTAGTTGAGCCACTCCGTCGGCAGCGGGCGCTTGGACCAGTCGGCGGCCCCATGCCCCTTGGCCAACCCGAAACCCAGCAGCCGCTCGACCATGGTCGCCAGGTTCACCCGCTCGAACCCGGCCAGCCGTCCGGCCAGCTCGGTGTCGTAGAGGGCCGGCGGCCGCATGCCGACCTCCGCCAGGCAGGGCAGGTCCTGATCGGCGGAGTGCAGGATCCATTCGTCGGTGCTCAGCACCTCGGCGACGGGCCGCAGCGCGGCCAGCGGGTCGGCGCCGTGGCTGACCGGGTCGATGAGCACGGTGCCGGCGTCGGCCCGCCGGATCTGGATCAGGTAGGCCCGGTTCGAGTAGCGGAAGCCCGAGGCCCGCTCGGCATCCACCGCGAACGGTCCGCGCCCCCGGTCGAGCAGCTGCGCGGCCGCCTCGATCTCGCGGACGCTCACGGAAAGAGTGGGAAGGCCTTCGGCGGGGTGCAGCAGCGGGGTGGGCTGGGGTTCGGTGCTGCCGGCTTCATCGGCTGCCGGTTCGCCCATGTCAGGCGCGCGAGCGTGAGCTCAGGTCGGTGACGCCGGCCGGCGGTAGGCCCGCGGCGTGTTCCAGCACCTCGCAGAACGCTTCGACGTGGACGCCGACTTGGGGGGTGGTGGCCGTCCACGAGGCCCGCAGCTCCAACTGGTGGGCGCGCGGGGGGCCGGAGATGTCGCCGTAGCGCACCGACGTGGTGGCGGTGACGGTGCCGCCCAGGGCGGTGACCTGCTCCATGCGGGATTCCAGCGCGTCGACCAGCCAGCTCCAGGCCACCTCCGGCAGCAGCGGGTCGACGGCCTCGGTGGGGTCCAGGTCGGCCTGGATGTAGGCGACCAGGCGGATGGTGCCGTCCCACGCGTCGGCGCCCTCTGGGTCATACAGCAGGATCAACCGGCCGAAGGCGTCGCCGTCGGACTGTTCCGGGACGATCTCGCGGTCGGGATGTTTGACCTCGGCCCCCAGCGCGTAGCTGTAAGGGGCCAGGCGTTGCGGCGGCCGGATCGGGCCCAGCTCGATCTCCGGCCGCACGGTGACGGCATTCATCGCCGCCACCGCCTCGCGGAATGGGGCCGGTTCAACTGAGCTCACTGGCGCCGCTCCTCCTTTTCGCGGCGCTCTGCGTCGTCGCAGGCGCGGGTCACAACTTTCGACCGTAGACCTATCGCCCGACACGGGGTAACAGGCGCGCCGGGCCGTGCACCCGCCGCGACCAAGCTGTGACCTGGCCCCAACGAAGGACATCGCGCCTGATCAGGGGCGGTTCAGCCGGTGAATCGCGCTGGCCGTTTCTCGCGATGCGCGGCCAGGCCCTCCTGGACGTCGGGGCCGCTGAAACTGAGGAATTCCAGCCCGACCGACGTTTCGAAGGTCGGCCCGAACATTCGGTACCAGTGGTTGAGGCTGTGCTTGGTGAAGCGGATCGCCGTTTGCGCGCCCTGCGCCAGGTTCTCGGCGATGCGACCGGCGGTGGTCAGCACGTCGTCGTCGTCGACGCAGGTCGAGACCAGGCCGATGCGCTCGGCCTCCTCACCCAGCAGCGTCTCGCAGGTGAGCAGGTAGTACTTGGCCTTGGCCATGCCGACCAGCAGCGGCCAGCAGATCGCGGCGTGGTCACCGGCCGCCACCCCGAGCTTGGTGTGCCCGTCGATGAGCTTCGCGGTCCGGCCGGCCACCGAGATGTCGGCGAGCAGCGCCACCACCAGGCCGGCGCCGACGGCCGGTCCCTGGATCGCCGAGACCACCGGGGTGTCGCAGTTGATCATGTTGAGCACCAGATCGCGGGCCTCGCGCATGATGCGGAGGCGGCCCCCGTAGTCGCCGATGGTCTCCTCGATCAGGTCGAAGCTGCCGCCGGAGGAGAACGCCCGGCCCTCACCGCGGACCAGAACGACGCGCACGTCGGGGTCGCGATCGATCACCGGCCAGATGTCGGCGAGGTCGCGGTGCATCTGCGGCCCCACGGAATTCAGCCCGGGCGCGTCGAGAACCAGCGTCAGCACCCCGTTCTCGCCGCGTTCGCAGCGCAGGCTGGGGAACTCGTCGTAATTCACGGGTGGATGGCTAACTGGCATCTTCGTGATGTTACGCAGCGGCGTCCGGCGGGCGGGGCCGGCTATCGGGGCGCCATGGCAGCATTGAAGCCGATGAACATGCGCCGCGACCTTGCCGAGTCGCCCTACCTGGCCGCCGTCACCGGCCGCAAACCCAGCCGGGTGCCGGTGTGGTTCATGCGGCAGGCCGGCCGGTCGCTGCCCGAATACCGGGCGCTGCGGACCCAGCACGACATGCTGGCGGCCTGCTTCGACGCCGAGCTGGTCTGCGAAATCACCCTGCAGCCGGTGCGCCGCCACGACGTCGACGCGGCGATATTGTTCTCCGACATCGTGGTGCCGTTGCTCGGCGCCGGCATCGACCTGGACATCGTCGCGGGGGTCGGACCGGTCATCGCCTCGCCGGTGCGCACCGCGGCCGACGTCGACGCGCTCAAACCCCTTGAGCCACAACGGGTCCAACCGGTAGCCGATGCCGTCACGTTGCTGGTGGCCGCGCTCGGCGACGTCCCGCTGATCGGGTTCGCCGGTGCGCCCTTCACCCTGGCGTCGTACCTGATCGAGGGCGGTCCCAGCCGCCACCACGCCCGCACCAAGGCGATGATGCTGGCCGAACCGGACAACTGGCACGCGCTGCTGGAAAAGCTGACCGAGATCACCGTCGGCTTTTTGCGGGCGCAACTGGACGCCGGGGTGGACGCCATCCAGGTGTTCGACTCGTGGGCGGGCGCCCTGTCGCTGGCCGATTACCGCACCTACGTGCAACCGCACAGCGCGCGGGTGTTCGCCGCACTGGCCGACTACGGCGTGCCGATGACCCACTTCGGCGTCGGCACCGCCGAACTGCTGGGTGCGATGTCGGCCGCTTTGAAACCAGGAACAGCCACGGTCGTGGGCGTGGATTGGCGCACCGCGCTCGCCGATGCCGCGACCCGCGTCGCACCCGGGACCGCGCTGCAGGGCAACCTCGATCCGGTGGTGTTGCTGGCGGGGTGGCCGGCGGTGGAACATGCCGCGCGCGCCGTCGTGGACGATGGACGCCGCGCCGTCGACGCGGGCGCGACCGGTCACGTCTTCAACCTCGGTCACGGCGTGTTGCCGGAGACCGACCCCGGTGTGCTGACCGAGCTGGTGTCGCTGGTCCATTCGCTATGACCCACTCGTATTGCGTTGTCGGGGGCGGGATTTCGGGGCTGACGGCGGCGTACCGGCTGCGCGCGGCCGCTGGCGAGGACGCGACCATCACGCTGTTCGACCCGGGAGAACTCGGCGGCATCCTGCGCACCGAGCTGGTCGGCGGACAGCCGATGGACCTGGGTGCCGAGGCGTTCGTGCTGCGCCGGCCCGAGATGCCGGCGCTGCTGGCCGAGCTGGGATTGTCGGATCGCCAACGGGTCTCCACCGGCGCCCGGCCGCTGATCTACAGCGGGCGGCGGTTGCACCCGCTGCCCACCGGCACGGTCGTCGGGATCCCGTCGTCGGCGAGTTCGGTGGCGGGACTGGTCGATGCGGCGACCGTCGCGCGGATCGACGCCGAACCCACCCGCCCGCTGGCCTGGCAGCCCGGCGGCGATCCCGCGGTGGCCGACCTGGTGGGGGATCGGTTCGGCGAGCAGGTCGTGGCCCGGTCGGTGGATCCGCTGCTGAGCGGGGTGTATGCGGGCTCCGCGGCGACGATCGGTCTGCGCGCGGCCGCCCCCACGGTGGCGGCCGCCCTCGACGGTGGCGCGGCCAGCCTGACCGACGCGGTGCGCGCAGCGTTGCCCCCGGCCGCCGGCGGGCCGGTGTTCGGGGCGCTGGACGGCGGTTACCGGGTGCTGGTCGACGAGCTCGTCCGGCGCAGCCGGCTGCGCTGGGTGCGTGCCGACGTGCGGCGGCTTGAACCGGGCTGGGTGCTGGTCGATGGGACGGGTGCGCGCTGGGACGCCGACGCGGTGATCCTGGCCGTCCCGGCCCCGCGCGCGGCGGCGCTGCTGAAGGAGGTCGCGCCGCGCAGCGTCGCCGCCGCCGGCCGGATCACCAGCGCCTCGTCGGTGGTGGTGGCCCTCGCGGTGCCCGCCGGTACGCCGTTGCCGGAGTGTTCCGGTGTGCTGGTGGCCAGCGGCGAGCGGCTGCGGGCCAAGGCGATCACGCTGTCTTCCCGCAAGTGGGGTTCGGTGGGGGACACGCAGCTGCTGCGGTTGTCGTTCGGGCGCTTCGGTGATGACGTGGCTACCAGCGTCTCGGATGACGAACTGCTGGGATGGGCGTTGAGCGACCTGGTCGACGTGTTCGATCTGGCCGTCGAACCCGTCGATGTCCGCGTGCAGCGCTGGATCGACGCGATGCCGCAGTACGGCCCCGGTCACGCCGATCTGGTCGCCGACGTGCGCGCCGGTCTGCCGCCGACGCTGGCCGTGGCCGGCAGTTACCTGGATGGCATCGGGGTGCCGGCGTGCGTCGGGGCCGCGGGCCGAGCGGCCCAGTCCATCGTCGAGGCCTCCGACTCGGAAGTGGCACGATAGGTTCCATGGCCAAGCTCGACTATGACGCCCTGAACGCGGCGATTCGGTACCTGATGTTCTCGGTGTTCTCCGTGCGGCCGGGCGTGCTCGGCGACCAGCGCGAGGCCGTCATCGATGACGCGGCGACGTTCTTCAAGCAGCAAGAGGAGCGCGGAGTCGTGGTGCGCGGCCTCTACGACGTGGCCGGTCTGCGGGCCGACGCCGACTTCATGATCTGGACCCACGCCGAACGCGTCGAGGCGCTGCAGGCGACCTACGCCGATTTCCGGCGCACCACCGCGCTGGGCCAGGCCTGCACGCCGGTGTGGAGCAGCGTGGCGCTGCACCGGCCGGCCGAGTTCAACAAGAGCCACATCCCGGCGTTTCTGGCCGGCGAGGAGCCCGGCGCCTACATCTGCGTGTATCCGTTCGTGCGGTCCTACGAGTGGTATCTGCTGCCCGACGAGGAACGCCGCCGCATGCTCGCCGAGCACGGCATGGCCGCGCGTGAATACAAGGACGTCCGCGCCAACACGGTGCCGGCGTTCGCGCTGGGCGACTACGAATGGATCCTGGCGTTCGAGGCCCCGGAGCTGCACCGCATCGTCGACCTGATGCGCGAGCTGCGCGCCACCGACGCCCGCCGGCACACCCGCGAGGAGACGCCGTTCTTCACCGGGCCGCGGGTGCCGGTCGAGCAGCTGGTGAACGCGCTGCCATGAGCCACCCGGACGTCACGGATCCCGCCCGCTTCGAGGAGATGTACCGCGACGACCGGACGTCGCACGGATTGCCGGCGGCCACGCCGTGGGACATCGGCGGCCCGCAGCCGGTGGTGCAGCGGCTGGTGGCGCTGGGCGCGGTCAAAGGTGAGGTGCTCGACCCGGGCACCGGGCCGGGGCATCACGCGATCTACTACGCCTCGAAGGGCTACTCGGCGACCGGCATCGACGGCTCGGCGGGCGCCCTGGAGCGGGCGCGGGACAACGCGCGCAGGGCCGGGGTATCGGTCAACTTCGAGCTGGCCGACGCCACCAAGCTGGATGGGCTGGAGGGCCGGTTCGACACCGTCGTCGACTGCGCCTTCTACCACACCTTCAGCACGGACCCCGACCTGCAGAAGTCCTACGTGCAGGCGCTGCGCCGGGCCACCAAGCCCGGAGCGCGGCTGTACATGTTCGAGTTCGGCGCGCATGACGTCAACGGCTTCAAGATGATGCGGTCCTTGTCGGAGAACGACTTTCGCGATGTGCTGTCGCTCGGCGGCTGGGAGATCACCTACCTGGGGCCGACCACTTACCTGGTCAACATGAGCGTGCAGACCATCGAGATGATGGCGGCGCGCAATCCGGACATGGCCGATCAGGCGCAGGGGTTGCTGGAGCGGTTCCGCGCGATGGAGCCGTGGCTGGAGGGCGGCCGGGTGCACGCCCCGTTCTGGGAAGTGCACGCCACCCGGGTGGACTAGGGCCCGCGGTCTGCCGCTTGGGGTGCGGCGGCGGCCACGACACATAAACGTCTGCGACGGCGCGCCGAGGCGTGTTGTCACAACTGGTTATGTGTCGCGAGTGCGGAGCGTGGCGCTACGAACCCGCCGGCACCAGGCGCAGCGAGATCGAGTTGATGCAGTAGCGCTGATCCGTCGGCGTCGGGTACCCCTCACCCTCGAACACGTGGCCCAGGTGGCTGTGGCAGTTCGCGCACAGCACCTCGGTGCGCCGCATACCTATCGAATCATCGGAGCGCAGGATCACCGCGTCGGAGTTCGCGGGGTCGAAGAACGACGGCCAGCCGCAGTGTGACTCGAATTTCTCTGTGCTGCGGAACAACTCGGCGCCGCAGGCGCGACACTGGTAGACGCCCTCGGTCTTGGTGTCGGTGTATTCACCGGTGAACGGCCGCTCGGTGCCGGCGCGACGCAGCACGTCGAACTCCTGCGGGTTGAGTCTCTGCCGCCACTCGTCATCAGAGAGTTGCAGCTTGGGATGTCCGGTGTCACGGGAGGTCATGCGTCCACGCTAGCCCGCCCGCGCCCGGCCGTCAGCCACGCCGGATCGATGCCGCCGTCCAGCCGGTCCTCGGCCTTGGCGTCCAGGTAACGGAAGTACAGCACCGTGAACGCGACGATCAGCAGCAGCGACCAGCCGTAGGTGATCTTGAGGTACTGCAGCGCGCGGCCATACCTCATCCACCTGTAAATCAGCCAGTCGTCCAGCGTCATGAAGCCGTAGATCCCGAGCCAGGCCGGCCAGTTGCGGATCAGCGAGTTGGGCAGCACAACGGTCATCAGGAACGGGAAAAGCATCATCGAGTAGTAGCCCTGGGCCAGCGGCAGCACCAGCCAGGAACACAGCAGCAGCACGCCCGACGAGCTGGTGAACCAGAACAGCGGGTCCCGGGTGCGGTAGTAGCGGTACAGCAGCCACAGCGCGCCGATCGCCAGCACCGTGAACAGGATCCGCAGGAACACGATCAGCCACGTGGGCAGGCCGAAGTACACGCCGTTGCCCTCGATCGAGCTGTTGAAGTAGTCCCGGGTGCCCCCGATGTACGGCAGCGTTTTGGTGAAAAAGTCCATCGGGTGGCTGATTAACGGCAGCGCGGCCAGGTTGATCATCAGGGGAACCACGATCGCGGTGACCACTGCCCGCCACTGCCGGTTCAGCAGAGGCAACAACAGCAGCGGTCCCAGCACGGGTTTGAGCGTTAGCGTCAGACCGATCGCGGCGCCGGCCCACCACTGATGGCCTTTCTTGCCGTCCAGCAGCCAGCGCAGAAACAGCATCTCCGCCAGCAGCACACAGCCGTTGATGTTGGTGAACACCAGCGTGCTGGTCACCGTCTCGGTGCAAAACATGGCCGCCAGCAGGGCGGGGGCCGCCACCGACGACAGCGTGAACTTGAACAACCGCAGCAGCAAATACCAGGCGATCAGGATGGCCGCCGTGTTGATCAGAATGAATAGAAACCGCGACGGCGTGAAGGGCAGGTAGCCGAACGGCGCCATCAGCAGCGTGCCGCCGGGCGGGTACAGATAGTGCGGGTCGACGTAGTCGAAGTGCTCGTTGTAGATATCCCAGCCGTGCCGGAAGTTCAGCACCGCCCGGTAGACCGGCTTGAAATCGTCGGTGATGTTGCCGTTGAGGGAAAGTGGAATGCTGCGGTGCAGCACCGAGAGGATGGCCACCGGCCACAACGCCGACCGCAATATCGTCGCCGCGCTGGGTGCGCAGGTGCGAGGACGAAATGCCGCCAGGATCCAATCGTGCAAGCCGGTTCGGTTCGTCACCAGCGCACCGTACACCGGCGATAGGCCCGAAGTATCAGGCGGGACAGTAGGTGTCGGTTCCGGGCAGCTTGCCGCTGTTGAGGTAGCCGATCAGCGGGAGGAACGGCGCACGCCGAGTAGATGCTGGCGCCGTGGCCGATGCCCTGCCACATCACCCGCTTGCTGGCCGCGTTGGCGTTGATGACGGTGGCCGCGGTCGCGGCGACCCCCTCGGTGCCCACGATCGGGTCCTTCTGCACACCCAGCAACAGGACGTCGACCCGCAGCTCCTTCGGTGGCTGCGGCGGCGAACTGCTGGGCCAGTGCACGCATTTGACCAAGTTGAGCGCGGCGACGGTGCCGAATTGGGGATACAGCTTCCCCCACGCCACCACGAGTTCGCGCACCCGGTCGGGGGTGGGCCGGTTGATCGCGTCGCTGCACCTGTTGACGAACTGCCCGTCTGAGTCCTGGACGGCGTCGGCGTGGTTGATCAGGTTGTTCAGCGGGTTGACGTCGCCGGAGCCGGCGTTCGCCAGCGCATTGGCCAGGTCGGTGGTGGTGTTGATGCGGCCGCCGGAGGGGAAACCCAACGCGACGGTGATCGCGTTGGCCACCTGGGCCACCGACGCGCCCCCGGGGCCCTTGCCGGCGCGGGCGTCGGCCAGCAGCGCGCTCACGGCGCCCTTGGGATCGGGACCCAGCGCGCACCTGACCGCAACGCACTGGGCGGCGAACGCATCGAGCGCGGCCTGTTGGCCCTTGACCTTTTGTTCGGCGGCGGCCTCGGCGCCCACCCCCAGCGCAACCGGTGAGTCGAGAATCAGCCGGGCGACCCGGTCCGGCCGGGATGCCGCGTAGGCCAGCGCCACCTGCGCGCCGTTGCCGATGCCGACGAGCGCCACCGCGGGTACATCCCACAGGCTGCGCAGTCGCTCGATGTCCGAGGCGGCGTGCGCGTCGTCGTAGGCGGAGGCGCCCGGCGCGATGGCGTCGGTGCAGTTCGTGGTGGCGGTGTTGGAGACGTCGGAGAGATTGGCGACGGGATCGTCGCCGCTTTCGAATTGCGCCTGGTCGCGCATCGCCTGGCGGTCGAAGCTATCCCGGCAGTCGATCGGGCTGGACAGGCCGATGCCGCGACGGTCGACGGCGACGATGGGGTGGGATTTGCAGGACGTCGGCGCCGGCCCGGGAAAGCCAGACCGGCAGCTGCGTCGAGGACGGCAGGTCGGAGCCGGTGGTGAAGACGAGGGGGCCCGCGTCGTGCGGGGTCTGATCCGAGCGGGCGCGGACCACGCCGATGGTCAGGGTGCCCGACCCGCCGTTGACCGGGTCCAGGTCGGCGTCGTAGCTGGCGCAGTCCAGCTGGACGCCCGGCGCCGCGGGCTCTCCCGCGTCGCTGAACACCCCCGACGTGCAGTCGTGCCACGCCAGATCGTTCTTGGGTGCGGCGAATTGCGGCGGGCCGCTGGGAGGCGGCTTCGTGGTGGCCGCCCCCTGCGGCCGGGCGCCGGAATTGGTGGCAAAGCGCGGGTCGGCGGCCAGACCCGGGACGCAGCCGGCCAGGACCGCGCTGCACCGCAACCAGGACCGTGGCGGACGTGATCTGCCGACTCATGCCGACCACAGTAGCCACCCCGCCCCGGCTAGGCCCGCACGTAGCGGGTGTACAGGTAGCCGGCATCGTCGGTCAGGATGTGGGCGCAGCGCATCCGGGTCAGCAGCTGGCTCGGGCCCCGCGCGATCCTGCGCGCCAGCCCGCCGACCACGAAGGGCGCGATAGTCAGGCACAGCTCGTCGAGCATGTCGCGCTGCACCAAGGAGCCGAACAGCGTCGGGCCGCCTTCGGTCAGGATGCGGCGCATTCCGCGCTCGCCGAGCACCCGCCAGCAGGGCGGCCTCGTCAATCGTGCCGGGATCGCTGCCGGAGCAGTCGACCACCTCGCAGAGGCCGGTGAGCAGGTGGCGCGCCGCGTCGGCCGCCGCGGTGCAGGTGAGCACCAGCGGCGGCACCTCGGTCCGGGTGAACACCGCCATATCCCGGTCGAGGCGCCCCGACTTGGTGACGATCGCCAGTTGCGGGACCTCGCTTTGACCGCGGGCCTGCCGCCGCTGCCGCTCGGCGACGCTCAGGTGCGCGCCCGAGTAGCCCTCGACCCGCACGGTGCCGGCGCCGACCACGATGACGTCGGCGAGCTCGCGCAGCAGGTTGAAAACGAACCGGTCGCCCGGACTGCCCAGTGCGCCGCTGCTGCCGTCGGCGGTCGCCCCGCCGTCCACGCTGGTGATGAAGTTGGCCCGCACCCACATGTCGTTGCGGTCGGGATAGTCATACAGCCGGACGAGTTCACCGGCGCCGAGTTCACCTACCGATCCGAGCAGCGTCAGCGGCGTCTCTGGACTGGCTGAGGTCCCGGTGGCGCCGGCGTCGGGCATGGGTTCGATTGCAGCACGCCGCTACAGTTCGTGCATGCACGGGTCCACCCCCGCGAACGCACCACGCGTTTCCGCCCCGGTGGCTCACCTGGTGGATCGGCATCCGAGGGTGTCGCCGGAGCGGCTGGTCGCCGAATTGAGGCCGCCCCCAACCTTCGCCGACGTGAGCTTCGCGACGTATCGCCCCGATCCGGCCGAGCCCACACAAGCTGCCGCCGTCGAGGCGTGCCGGGATTTCTGCCGGCACGCGGTGCAGCGCCGGGCGGGCCGCCGAAGCCTGTTGGGCAGGAGGGTCGTGCTGCCCGGGGTGGGGCTGTATCTGGACGGCGGGTTCGGCGTGGGCAAGACGCACCTGTTGGCGTCGGCCTACTACGCGTTGCCGGACGCCCCGGCGCACAAGGCGTTCGCGACGTTCGGGGAGCTGACCCAGCTCGCCGGGGTGTTCGGGTTCGCCGAATGCGTCGACCTGCTGGCCCATTACACGGCGGTGTGCATCGACGAGTTCGAACTCGACGATCCGGGCAACACCACGCTGATCGCGCGGTTGCTCTCGTCGCTGGTCGAGCGGGGCGTGTCGGTGGCCGCCACCTCCAACACGCTGCCCGAGCAGCTCGGCGAGGGCCGGTTCGCCGCCCAGGATTTCCTGCGTGAAATCAACACGCTGGCAAGCATTTTCACGGTCGTGCGGATCGAGGGGCCGGACTACCGGCACCGCGGCCTGCCGCCGGCGCCGCGGCCCTTGTCGGACGGGGAGGTGGCTGCCCGGGCCGGCAGGGTCGACGGGGCGACGCTGGACGACTTCGATGCGCTGTGCGCGCACCTGGCCACCATGCATCCGTCGCGGTATCTGGCGCTCATCGAGGGTGTGGCCGCGGTGTTTTTGACCGGCGTGCACGGTATCGACGACCAGAACGTGGCGCTGAGGCTGGTGTCGCTGACCGATCGGCTGTACGACGCCGGCATCCCGGTGGTGGCCTCGGGGTCCAAGTTGGACACCATCTTCAGCGCGGAGATGCTGGCCGGCGGGTACCGAAAGAAGTATCTGCGGACCCTGTCTCGGCTCTTGGCGCTGACCGCCGGGGTCAGCGAAGCGCGCGGACCATGACGAAGTCGTTCTCCCGACGGTCGCCCACTTGGAATGTCCTGGTACCGCCGACGGTAAAGCCGTTCTTGGTGTAAAAGCGTTGAGCGCGTTGGTTTGCCTGGTTGACGCCCAGCCACACGCACCGGACGCCCCATCCTTGGGCGGTGGCCAGCGCGAGGTCCATCAGCGCGGCCGACACCCCGGCGCCGTGGTGGTCGGGCAGCACGTATATCTTCGACAACTCCGCGGCGGCGGCATCGTCGCGAATCAGCATGGCGTAGCCGATGATCCGGCCATTCTGTGTGGCGGCGATGACGGCGCGGTGCGAATCGGCAAGATACTTCGCGAAGTGTTCGGCCGACAGGTTCGTGTCCACGAACGACGCGATGTCCTCCTGCGCCACCGACGACGGACAGGCCAACGGAAAGGTCTGCGCCGCAACGGCGGCCAGCTCTTCGGTGTCGACCAAACCCGCCGTGACGACGCGAACCGACAGCGTCAAGGATTCAGAACTCAAAGATTCCACTGCGCAAGGTGGTAGCCCGTCTTCTTGTCCAACAGGACGACGGTGGAAACCGGATCGCGGTAGGCGTCCCAATACACTTCGCCGCGCACGATCGCCCCGTTCGGCGCGTTCACCAGCACGTTGTCCAGCGCGTCGGGCGCGTCGGTGTGACGCGGCACGTAGGCGTCGGCGTTCGGGGTCACCCCGTCGAAGTTGAAGTTGGTCGCCATGATGAACGGATTGGGCACCCGGACCGCGCGGACGGTCACGTCGGCGCGCTCCACGGTGCTGCCCGGGAAGCCTTTATAGGTGCCGCTGCGCGTGTAGCCGAAGCCCGGCGGCGGGTCGCAGGGTCCCACGCTGCTGACGGTGACGTCGGCGACGTAGGTGCCGGTGTCCACCCGCAGTGTGTCCCCGATGTGGCCGATCGGCGCGTCGCCGGCCGAGGCGCGCGGAGCGACCATGGGCATCGCGGTGACGCCCGCGGCGGCCACGAAGAAGGCGGAGAGCACGATCAGCCAGCGGCGCATCTTCGCATGATTGCACACGCGGTAAGGCGAGGGGGAGGGGTTATCCGCGGCCGGTCAGCGGTCTTTGCCGCCGCGAAGCGATTCCAGGGCGTCGATCAGATCGGCCTCGACCCGGTCCTTGTCGACCCTGCATCGACGCAGCGGCCCTTCGACGGACGAGCCGTCTTCCAGTTCGAGCAACGCCAGCAACAGGTGCTCGGTGCCGATGTAGTTGTGGCCGAGCCGAAGCGCTTCGCGGAAGGTCAGCTCGAGGGCTTTGCGTG
This sequence comes from uncultured Actinomycetota bacterium, assembly GCA_963800315.1. Classification (GTDB taxonomy): domain Bacteria; phylum Actinomycetota; class Actinomycetes; order Mycobacteriales; family Mycobacteriaceae; genus Mycobacterium. Next base: position 266,310 of record CAWDAS010000005.1, on the reverse strand, counting down.
CCGGTCCGCTGAACGGGATCAGCTCCGGCGGTTCGGTGCCGGCCGCGGGCAGCTCCACGGCGGCACGCAGGGCGTCAGTATCGACATGCTGCTGCAGCAGCAACACCGTCGCCAGGGCGGCCGGGTCGCCGAGCAGGCCGAGGAGCAGGTGGCCGGGGGTGATCTCGGTGTTGGCGGCGGTGTGCGCGGCGTTCTGGGCCGCCACCACGGCATTGCGCGCCCGCGGGGTGAAGCGCCCGAAGCCCTGTTCGGGGTCCAGGGTGGCGGCCTCGGCTCGCGGGACGAACCGCTTCTGGGCGGCCTGTTTGGTGACGCCCATGCTCTTGCCGATGTCGGTCCAGGACGCTCCGGAGCGGCGGGCCTGGTCCACGAAGTGCCCGATCAAGTGGTCGGCGACCTCGCCCAGGTGCTCGGCGGCCAGCACGGCGTCGGCCAGCTGATCCAGCGCGTCGGTGTGCACCCGTTTGATGGCGCTGATCAGCTCGTCGAGGCGGACCGGGTAGGACGATGGGCGTCGGGTCGGACATGCCGTCAACGGTAGGTTGACGGCGGGAGGCTGTCAACCGGGAGTTGACGCTCGGGCTTCGACGGTACGCACCAGGGGATGCGCGCCGACCGCGCCTTTGAGACGATCGGGAAGCCGTGAAACTTCTGACGCTGACCCTGAGCTGCCTCGCCGCCCTGATCGGCCTGGCCGTGCCCGCGCACGCCGACGGCAACGACGACGCATTTCTCGCCTCACTCCAAGCGGCGGGCCTGACGTATCCGGATCCCGGCCGGGCGATAGCGGCCGGCAAGGCGGTGTGCAATCTGGTCGGCCAGGGCCAGCCGATGGTGGACGTCGTCCACAAGATCCAGAGCGTGAACCCCAAATTGAACGAGGACAACGCCGCCAAGTTCGCGGCGATCGCGGCCACCGCGTACTGTCCGCAAGCGATCTCGATCATCAACGGGACGGACCACGGCGCCGCTTAGCGGAAGTGGCGGCGATTGTGATCCCGTCCGCTTCTGGGCGGCCTGTTTGGCGCACGAGATGCGGGGTGACCGTCCCTCTGTCACAATCTGAAATTCATGAAACTACTGCTAACTGCGGCATCATTTGCCGCGATAATCGGAATGGCTGTGCCCGCGCACGCCGATAGCACCGACGACGAATTTATCGCGTCGCTGCAAGCGGCCGGCATCACCTACAGCGACTCGGGTAAGGCCGTAGACGCCGGCAAATGGGTGTGCGACACGGTGGTCAATCACAACATGGCGATGCCGGATGTCGTCCAGATCATCGAATCGACGAACACCTCACTGACGCCGGAGAAGGCCAACACGTTCGCGGCAATCGCTGCCACCTCGTACTGCCCAGACACAGTCTCGACCACGAGCGCCACCACGGGCTAGTTGCCCCTCAATCGGGTTGAGCGGCTGCGCTCGCGGCCCAGCGGCGTGGCGCGAATGTGAGCCGCTTTTTACAATTCCGCCCACTAACGGGGGGTTAACGAAACCTGTAGTCAATATTTCGCCCATAGCATTTCGGCGACGGACGGCGGCCGCTAGTCGAGGAGGAAGCAGGGGTTGGACTTCCTTCAGCGGCAGTTGGTCGATCCGGTTAGCAACGTCCTGAATACGCACATCCTGATCTATTTGCTGATCGGTGTCGGCATCTATTTCACGGTGCGCACCCGATTCATTCAGATCCGGTACTTCGGGCGCATGCTTCGCCAGCTCCGGAGATCCCATCGCCACGACGGTGGGATCTCCTCTTTCCAGGCGTTCTGCGTGGGCCTGGCGTCGCGAGTCGGTACCGGAAACATCGCCGGCGTCGCCATCGCGCTCACCGTCGGCGGTCCCGGCGCGATCTTTTGGATGTGGGTGGTGGCCGCGGTCGGCATGGCCACCGCGGTGATCGAGGCGACCCTGGCCCAGATCTTCAAGGTCCGCTCGGATGACGGCGCTTTCCGCGGCGGTCCCGCGTTCTACATTCAGCGCGGGCTGCGCTCGCGGGCGGGCGCCGTCGTCTTTGCCACGTTGCTGGTGGTCACCTTCTCCACCGCCTTCAACATGGTGGAGACCAACGCGATCAGCGGGGTTTTGCAGTCATCGCACGGTATCGACGTCGGCTGGACGACGGTGGTTCTGGCGGTGCTGGCGGCACCGGTGCTGTTCGGTGGGGTGCGACGGGTCGCCCAGTTCGCGGGATCGGTGCTACCGGTGGTGGCGCTGGTGTATACGTTGCTGGCGCTGGCGATTGTCGCGGTCAACATCACCGAGTTGCCGATGGTGATCAAGGAGATCATCGGCGGGGCGTTCGGAATCCGCCAGATGGCAGGCGGATTCGCGGGCGGTGTGCTGGCCGCGATGTTCACCGGCGTCAAGCGCGGCCTGTTTGCCTGCGAGGCCGGGATGGGCAGTTCGCCCAACATCGCGGGCGCCGCAACAGTCTGGCACCCGGTGGAACAGGGCCTGATTCAGTCGCTCGCCGTTTTCGTCGACACGATGGTGATCTGCACGGCGACGGCGTTCATCGTGCTGCTGTCGGGCCCCGAGACCTACAACCCGGCCAGCACGGGAGCGGTGGCCGGGGCGAGCCTGACGGAGTCCGCGATCGCCGCCGACCTTGGGTCGTGGACCACCGTGCTGATGACCGCGATCGTTTTCGTCTTCGCGTTCGCCTCGGTGCTGAGCAATTACGTGGTTGCCGAGGCCAACCTGTTCTTCCTCGGCGGGCGGCGCATGGCGGCCAATGCGCTGAAGGTCGTCACGCTGCTGTCGATCGCGTTCGGGGCGATGGCCAACCTCACGCTGGTGTGGGCCCTTGCCGACCTGACGATGGCGGTGATGGCGATCGTCAACCTGTTCACCATTTGCCTGTTGGGCAAGTGGGCGTTCGCGGCGCTCAAGGATTATCACCACCAATTCGTGCAGGGGAAGGTGCCGCGGTTCATTGCCAGCGAGGCGGGCCTGCCCGGTGTCCTCGACGGCGGTATCTGGGAGATCCCGGCGGGCCGGCAAGCTGGCGCGCTGCCCGAATCGCTGCAGCTGAGCCGGCCGGCGCCGCGAGCCTCCAAGGTTTCCCAGGCGCCGGCGGCCTAGCGGGAAGTCACCGCGGACACGCTCCCATTTCACCACCCGTTTGCCCGACGAGATGCGCGCGCCCGGGCACGTTTGAGACAATCACCGGGTTATGCGACTTCTACTGATGGTGACGAGCGTTGCGGCCCTGATCGGGCTCGCCGCGCCGGCATACGCCGACATCGACAACGACCAAGACTTTCTCACCGACCTCAAACAGGCCGGGATCACCTTCCAGGACCCCAACAAAGCGATAACGGCCGGCAAGTCGGTCTGTCAGCTGCTCGACGACGGGAAGTCAGACGCGGAGATCGTGACGGAACTTCGCAACCGAAACCCCGCATTCCAGGGTGCCGGCGCCGCGAAGTTCACCTTCCTCTCGTCGTCGCATTACTGTCCGAAGTACCTGACCGGCGGCCCCGATCCGGACGCGAAGCCGACAGAAGGCAACAACTGAGCGGCTAGGCCCTAAGCCGCGCGGGCTTCGATGACGCTGAACCGCGACGCGGTGTCGACCACGCGAGTCAGCCGGAAACCGGCTTGCTCGAGCAGGCGCCGGTATTCCCCGGCGGTGCGTTCCCGGCCGCTGTTGATCAGCAGCATTTCCATGTCGGTCCACTTGGCGAGGGATTCACTGTGGTCCTCGGGGATGACCGCTTCGACGAGCAGTAATGCGGCGCCATCGGCCGCGGCCGACCGCACATTCCGCAGGATCTGCACGGATGGGTCGTCGTCCCAGTCGTGGATGATGTGCTTGAGGACGTAGGCGTCGCCACCGCCCGGCACGCTGTCGAAGAATGAGCCCTCGGCAAGCCGGACGCGGTCGGCGACCTGCAATTCCCGCAGCAGTGGTGTCGCTCCGGCGATCACTTCGGGCAGGTCGTAGAGCACGCCCTGCGCGTGGGGTGCCGATGCCAGGATGGCGGCGAGCAGACGGCCATGGCCGCCGGCGACGTCGACGATCGTGCGGAACGGCGTGAAGTCGTAGGCGTCGACGACCGGTCCGATTGCCGCCCCCGACAAGCCAGTCATGGCGTCGTTGAAGATCTGCGCGAACTCGGGCTCGTCGCCCAGATAGTCGAAGAAGTCCTTCCCGCGCAGCGCCGGCACGACCGAGCCGCCCGTTCTGATCGCCTCGGTGAGCAGGCTCCAATGCTCGCGGTGATGCCGCGCGCCGACGAATCGCGCCATGGCCGCCATCGAGACCGGCGCATCGGTGCGCAGCAGCTCGGCCATCGGATTGAGCTCGTAGCGGCCGTCATCGCGTTGCGCGAATATGCCCCTGCTGACCATGGCCCGCAGCAGCCGCCGCAGCGCATCCGCACTGGCCCCGACCTTGTCGGCCAATTCGTCGATCGCCAGCGGACCGCCGGCGAGCGCGTCCGCGACGCGCAGGTCGGCGATCGCGGTGATGCCCTGCGACATCCATGCTGCGAGGATCAGCTGCTGCATCGCCTCCGCCGGGGAGGCTGTGGGTTGGTCGAGTGAAGGCATTTCAGATGTCGACACGGTGCGCCCTCGAAGTAGGTTCGATTGGAACTCCACGGAGTGTTGCATGGGTCGCGGGCGCCCCGCGCGTTGGTGCCGAGAAACCGCTTCCCGGTTACCTGTCGGGCTTCGCCAATTTCTTCGCCAGGGCGTCGAGCGCGGCCTGGCGCTTGTGGACGGGATCCGCGGTACCATTCCGCCGGTTTTCTCGCATCACCAGCCTCGGCAAGCCCTCACGCTGAAACTTGGTGTTCGCGTAATGAATTGCGGCGTCGATCAACTCGATGTAGGGCTCGGCGTCCTCCTGGGCGCACGATCCCTCGATGCGCTAGACTTCGTCAAAGTCGAACGAAGCCAATCTGGCATCGAGTTGCTGTCGCGCTATCTGGCACCCGAAGTAGCCGCGCCAGTCTCGGCTGAGCCATCCCTTTGTCTTCAGCTCGACCTTGATCCTGTATCCACTGCCCGCTATGAACTTGGGTTTACCGACGCGCACCACCGGTTGCCACACGTCCGAGGTCATTTCGGCCAGCTCTTCTCGAATCGACGCCTCCGCCAACATGATGCGGCGATCGAGGTTGTGTTGTGCGCTTCGACACGCCAGTCATGTTTCGCCGTTATGCAAAAGCTGCGAACTGTCGGCGGCTATGGGTAGAGAGGCCCAGGAAAAGGAATTCGGGGGGTGTTGCGGCGCGCCGTTGTGGCGCCTTCGGGTCATTTCGGAGATTGTCGGTAACGAGAGCTAACTACTCGGGCGAAGTGTCATCGGTCTGTGCGGACGGGCCGCGCGACCGGGAGATGAGCGAGGTTCCCTTGGGCAAGATCATGCACATGACGGGCAAGCGCAGTAATGCGGCGCTGCCGTAGACCTCGAGGAACACGAGTTCCATTTCCAGGTTCCGCAAGGGTCGGGTTTCCATCTCCAGGCGCGTGCGCAGGTAGCGCGGAATCCTCAGCCACTCGACCACATTTATGCCTCAACTCTACGCTTCCGGCGAACAGCGCTGAGGTGCAACATTTTCCGGAGTTGACAACGGATTTGCACTGCCGTACGGCGGTAATGTGGCGCTCAACGAGCGGCGACCCGGCGTTTTCGGCCCATACCGCCCGGGGTTCCGGCGGGCACCGCCACCCCGAGTCAGTTGCACGACGTCCACGTTCGCCGGGCGATCAATGCGCACTGCTGCTCGGTGGGGGCGCTCCCGGGCCCGCGCGGGGCGGCTTCCCAGGCGTTCCGCATATTGGGTCAGCCGCAGCGGTGGCGATGCTGGCAAATGGTACCGATGATCAGCGCGACGGCCGCGGTGAATGCGGTAATGAGGCCTGAAATCGCCGCCCAAAAATGGCGGGGCAGGCGCCGAACTGGTAGCGACGACCGGTGATCTAGGAAGGCTCTGGTGCGCGATACTGGGATTGAACCAGTGACCTCTTCCGTGTCAGGGAAGCGCTCTCCCGCTGAGCTAATCGCGCCGGGGGGTCAAAACTTGGAGGTGGAGACGGGAATCGAACCCGTGTGCACGGCTTTGCAGGCCGTTGCCTCACCACTCGGCCACTCCACCGCTGGGATTGATGCCACTTGCACCTTCGAGCGGATGACGGGATTCGAACCCGCGACCCTCACCTTGGCAAGGTGATGCGCTACCAACTGCGCTACATCCGCACGCCACGGGCGAGATCGTCGCCCGGTGCGAAGCACGACGATAGTCCACCCAAGCGGGCACTTACAAATCTCTTGGCACGTTGCGGCTCTAGGTTATCGCCCGGCCCCAGCGGGCGCATGCGGCATGCACGGCCGAGACCCGGCTCGTGCTAATCTTCGACCTCGTTCGCCTCTCGGCGCCGGTCCCGTGGCTCAGTGGGAGAGCGTCCGCTTCACACGCGGAAGGTCGCTGGTTCGATCCCAGCCGGGACCACAAGTATTTGCGCAGGTAATTCGCGATATTGCGGCGCCGCGAGCGTCGGCTGGGCAGAGAGCAGCGTGAACCGCTGCTGTGGCCGACACCCGCGTCACGGCCGGGGCACAATCCACACCCCCAGTGGCCCCGTCCGGCGTCGAGCAGCGCTGGGCCGCAGCGCTTGCACGGCCGGGGCGGAATGGGTCCCAGGAACACGCAGGGGAGTGACCCGCAAATTTGCGCCGTGAAACGCACCGGCCCGCGGGCGACCCTACGAGGCCGCGGCGGTGGTGCCGGATGCGATCCCTACCGGGCGACCACTGACGCGGCCGCCCAAAGGAACTACTTACTCAAAGCTGTTTTTGCGCAACATCTTTGGCCGATTACATGAACTCGTGGAAATGCGCGGGCGGCTTCAGGTTGAGCAAGTTCGCGCGATCGGCGGCGAGATCCGCGTAGGTGAGCGCCTCGATCTGCTCCGGCGAATAGGACAGTCGTGATTCCGGAATTCCCTTTCGGATCAGCCCGACACCGAAGTCGCACTTGAGCACCGCGATCTGCAGGTCGTCCCGGGTGCTGCGGAGGTGGACGATCGCCTTCCGCACGTCGCCGCTCCAGAAGAGGTCCCACCAGCGGTTCTGTGCACGAAACTCGGCGTACGTCATCGCGGGCGCAGCGATCGAGGCCAGGGCCGGGTTGCAGTCGTGCAGCACGATGACGCCGTCGTCGTGGAGGTACCGCAGGGTGTTCTCGACGTCGCGCAGGGCCTGCTCGTAGGTATGGAGCCCGTTGACCCGCGCCTTCTCGTCGGCCAGCTTGCAGTCGTGTGCCGACCTCCTAGAGCGGCGCGGCATCGACGTCGCCCTGATCATCGCCCCCAGAGCTTGAAGGACGGGTCGACGGCGATCTTCTCGTCCGCAGTAAAGAGCCGGAACGCGAAGCCGCGTTCAACGCCGATCTCGAGGTAAACCGGCTGCACCCGACTGTCGAGCGCCTGCTGCACCACCTTGACCCGGTTCATATGACGACACTCCCCCTCCAAAAAGCCGATTCACTTCACCTGCGGGTCAGCAATCGGAAGGCCCCGCAAGCGTCGGCGCCGGAGAGCCGCATTATTCGGCTGGGCCGGTTCAGCATCCCGTTCCCTTGCCGACGGAAGGCTCATAATCGCCGTCGAGCACATGCGCCGCCTCGAACAACAGCGCGTGCACGAATGCCTGGGGTAGGTTGCCGCGCAGCTGCCGTTGCGCGATGTCGAATTCCTCGGTGTACAAGCCGGGCGGACCGCAGGCGGTGCGGTTGCGCTCCAGCCATCGCACGGCCGGCACGCGGTTGCCCAGCTGGTGATCGGCCAAGGCCATGAGGAACCCGCACAGCAGGAACGCGCCCTCGGCCTCACCCAGTGGGCGCTCGTCCGGCTTGTAGCGATACACGAAGCCGCGCTGGGCCAAGTCCCTGCGCACGGCATCGACCGTGGCGGTGTGGCGTGGATCGGTCGGCGGAGTGGCGCCGCGGATGGCCGGTATGAGCAGGGCGGCGTCGACGCGCGGATCCTCGGGCGCGCGCTGCCATCGGCCGCTTGGATGCGTGCAGTCGGAAGCGGCGTCGCTGACCAGCAGATCGGCCAGGCGCTGCCATTCGGCGCCCTGGTGTGCCGGCGCCACCTCGCCGATGCGCCGGAGCCCGGCGGCGCAGGTCAATCGCGAGTGCGCCCACCGCTGGTTTTCCAATTCCCAGATCCCGGCGTCGGGCTCGCGCCATCGTTTTTCGATCGTCCGGACCAGGGTCTGCACCGCCTCCCAGTGCATGCCGTCGAGGCGGTCCAAACGTGCCGCGGCCGCGAACAACAGCAGTGCCTCGCCGCACGCGTCGAGCTGGAACTGGTCGGTGACCCAGTTGCCGACCTTGACGGAGGCGCCGGGGTACCCCGGCAGGTCCAGGGCTTCCTCGTGGGGTACCGGGCCGCCCGACACCGAATAGGCCGGCTTGAGTGCGGGACCGTCGGCCAGGACACGCTCGCTGACGAAGCGCACGGCGTCATCGAGCAGCGGGTGGGCGCCGGCGGCGGCCACCGCCTGCCCGGCGTAGCACTGATCCCGGATCCAGCAGTACCGGTAGTCATAGTTGCGGCCTTGCTCGGCCCGCTCCGGCAACGACATCGTTGCGGCGGCGACCATCCCGCCGCCCCTGCTGGTCAACCCGCGGAGCACCGCATAGCAGCCCTGTGAATCGGCATCGGCCACGGTGCCCGCGATTTGCGGAACGGCTTGGTGCCAAGCGTTTTCGGTCTCGCGCCAGGAATCGTTCGGCCGTGGCACGTCGGAGCGAAGCTCGTTGTCGGAGAGTTCCAGGACGAGGTCGTGGTCGCGCCCCGGTTCCACCCGGATGAACGCTTGCAGTGACCCGTCCTCGCATATCTCGGCGTTCCCGGCCCCGATCCATCGGAACCGGTGCGGACCCGACCGCCCCGTCCAGATCCCGTCGTGCAGCGACAGATCGTTCATCTTCTCCGCGCCGAAGTTCGCGCGCACGTCGAGCGCGATCTGCATGCGCACCGGCTGGTCGATTGCCCGGCAGCGGCGCAGCAGCACCGCGGTGTGCCGATCGCCGGGGAACGCCAGCGCTTCGCGGCATTCCACGATCCCGTCCGTGGTCACCCACCGCGACCGCCAGATCAGCGACCGTTCCTCGTAGCGACCGCCCCACACAAACCGTGGATGCGCAGGGGCGACGACGTAGGTGCCGCCGCCTCCCAGCAGGGAGCTGAACACCGCGGGGCTCTCCCAGCGGGGCATGCACAGCCAGCTACAGTCGCCGCGCGGCCCGATGACGACACCTCGTTCTCCGTCGGCCAGCACGGCGTATTCGCGGAGTACGTGCGGAGACAGCAGCTCGGCAATGGGTGCCTTGTCGTTCATTATTGCCCGGCATACCCGGTTAGCCCTGCAGCTAGTCGTTCGTCGTCGAAATCGGTCGGCGCTGACCGGGGCCATCGATCGGCTCTCGGGTGACAATACGTAGACACCGAAGAACCGGAACTGCGAAGGATCGTGACGATGGTAGGCAATCAGGAAGGTATCGGCGTGCTCAAACTCGAGTGCCCGCAAGGACATCCCGTTGGCAGGATTCTCAAAGAGGCCCCGCATCAGTCAGTTCAATACGACCCCGGGGCCGCGGTCGGCCCCCGCCGGTTCTGGCCGGATGAGGACGAGCAGCCGCACTTCAAAACGCACTGTCGACATTGCGACAAACCGGTGGGGGATGCCACGGCAACCCTGCAGGACCAACTCGCGCAGTTGATCGGCGACGCATCCGAGAACTACCGCAGCGCCACGCTGCCGTATCTGTAGCTGGGCGCGGGTACCGTAAGCGCTACAGTAGCCGTCGTGCGGCGCGACGACCGGCACCGCCGCCGACGCGAAAGGACTCCCGTGGCGCAGACATCCCCGAGCACCCCCCGCCCGCCCGAGGGAGATTGGCTGGGCACGCCGTACCTGACGTTCGAGCGCCAGGGGCCGATCGCGGTCTGCACCATCGACCGCCCGGAGGCGCGTAACGCCCTGACGCCCGCCATGTACTTCGGGATCCGTTGCGCGGTCGGGCGTCTCAACGAGGACCCAGACCTGGCGGGGCTGTTGATCACCGGAACGGGGGACGTCTTCGCGCCCGGTGGCGACATGGGCGGCGGGGGAGGCGCCGATGACTGGATCACCTTCGGCGCGGCGCTGGGCATGGACGTCACCCCGTTCGACGCGGTGCGCACCTCCGGCAAACCCATCGTGTCCGCGGTCAACGGCCTGTGCCAGGGCGGGGGGTTCCAGATCGCGCTTGTGCAGCGACCTGTCAGTGGTGAGCGAGCGGGCGACCTTCCGGGTGCCCGAATTGTTCCGCGGCTACGCCGACACCTACTACAGCCAGATGCTGGCCCGCGTCATCGGTCCGGTGCGCACCCGCGACCTGATGTTCACCGGGCGGGTGCTGACCGCGCCCGAGGCCCTCGACTGGGGTCTGGTGACCAGGGTGGTGCCGCACGAAGACCTGCTTACCACGGCGAAAGATCTACTGGCGCAATGTTGTCGAACCGCACCACGCGCCCGCAACGTCATCAAGTCCAGCATCGACAATTATCTGGGCCTGTATGACCGCATCGGCATGAGCAGCAGCCTGAGCGACGCCGAGGCGCGTGACGGCTTCCGGGCGTTCAAGGAACGCCGTTCGCCCGACTGGGTGCATCCGCAATTGCGGACGGAGGGGCGCCTGTGATTACCCCAGGTCGATCCACTCCCCGTGGGGAACAACCCGCAACAGACTGCCGATTCCGGCCTGATCAAACGCCGCCACGACGTCGTCGACCCCCTCGCTGAAGTGGGCCCAGCCGTCCACGTGCGCCGGTATCACCACCGTGGCGCCGAGGATTTCGGCGGCAGCGGCCGCGCGGGCCCCGGTCAGCGTCAGCGGTCGCCCACGCTCCTTGGTCGGCACGCGCGCCGCGCCCGCGAAGAGCACCGCGATGTCGATGCGGTCGACACGACCGGCGATCTCCTGGACCGTCCCCATCGAGGCGTTGTCCCCGCTGAGGTAGACGGTGGGCAGGCCGGGCCCGGACAGCACGAAGCCGGTCACCTCACAGTTGACGTGGCCGCTGGCGTCGCGTTGGCCGTCGGCCGGGCCGTGGACGGCCGGAACGGCCTGCACGGCAAGGGGTCCCGCACCGCCGGGAAGCTCGCAGGTCTGCCAGGGCGCCAGACCCAACGCCGGGGGCCCCAATCGGCCGGCCGCACCGGGATGGGTGAGCACCAGCGGCGCGGCCAGCGCCATCCGGCGGCCGGCGTCGTCCAGGTTGTCGGGATGCTGGTCGTGGCTGATCAACACCGCGTCCACCGGGCCGAGCGCGTCGGCGCCCACCGCGGGGCCGGTGAGCTTGGTCAGGTAAGCGTGCACCCCGGGCGGATCGAAAGTCGGATCCATGACGATCCTGCGCCCGGCGATGTCGACGACGGTCGTCGGGCCGCCCAGCACGCCGATGGCGCAGTCGCGTCGCTGCGCGTCCACCTGCGCGCTCATATTCCCCGCGCGCGGTCTCGCCAATACGGTTGGCGGAGATCGGTTTTGAGGATCTTCCCGCTGGCGTTGCGGGGCAGCGACGCCACGAAGTCCACCGTCCGCGGGCATTTGTAGCCGGCCAGGTGCCGGCGGCAGAATTCGATGATGTCTTTCGCGTCGGTCTCGGCGGTGGTCACCACGATCGCCTTGACGGATTCCCCCCAAAAGTCGTCGGGCACCCCGATCACCGCGGCGTCGGCGACGGCGGGATGCTCGATGAGCACGCTTTCCACCTCGGGCCCGTAGACGTTCTCACCGCCGGTGATGATCATGTCCTTGAGGCGGTCTTCGATGTAGATGTAGTCGTCGGCATCGAGGCGCCCGACGTCGCCGGTGCGCACCCAATCGTCGGCGGTGATCGTCTCGGCCGTGGCCTCGGGCCGATTCAGGTAGCCGCTCATGTTCTGGTTGCTCCGCACCCAGATCTCGCCGGGCTCCCCGGCGGGCAGCGCATCACCCGTTTCGGGATGAACGATTCGGATCTCGGTGCCCAGCACGGCCTTTCCGGCCGACAGCTGCAACCCGGGCCGCGTCGGATCGCGGTGGTCGGCGTCGGTCAGCGCGGTGACCGCCCCGCACAGTTCCGTCTGCCCGTACACCTGGACGAACTTCATCTCCGGCCACGTCGCGAGCGCCCGGTGCAGCAGCGGCAAGGGCATCGGTGCGGCTCCGTAGACGATGTAACGCAAACCCGAGATCGCGGCCGTCGCCGCCTGGCCGCCGTCCAGGAACCGGGCGATCACCGGCGGCACAAAGAAGGCGTGCGTGGCGCCGGCGTGCACCGCACCGATCAGGGCCGCGGCGTCGGGCTCGCGCGTCATGATCGTCGGCACCCCCGCCCTGATCCCGAAAAGTGCATATCCGATGCCGCCCACGTGGAAGAGCGGCATCGCCACCAGGTTGGCGTCCCCCTCGGCGAAAGGGAACGCCGGCGCCAGGTTCGCCGAGTGGTTGACCAGCGCCCGCTGGCTCAGCAAGACGCCCTTCGGTCGCCCGGTGGTGCCCGAGCTGTAGATCACCAGCGCGGTCTCGTTTTCGTCGACCTCGGTGCCGGTCGCACCGGGAGACGCCGCGGCGAGCAGCGATTCGTACTCGTCGCCGTCACCGCCCACCGTGACGATGCGTTCCAGGCCCGGCACGCGCTGGGCGGCGGCCTCGGCGGCGGAACGCAGCTCGGCGCCGACAAAGAGCACGCGTGCGCCGCTGTCGGCGAGCACGTGGACGAGTTCGTCACCCAGCGCCCGCCAATTGACGACGGTCGTAACCGCCCCGAGTGATGCGGCGGCGAAAAGGATTTCGAGGCAGGCGGGGTGATTCTTGTCCAGGAATGCCACGCACTGGCCGCGTTGCACACCGGCGTCGCGCAGCGCTCCGGCCGCGCGACCGATCCGCGACGCCCAGTCGGCCCACGACCACTGCCGGTCTCCGTAGCGGATCGCGATGCCGTCGGGCCGCCGCCGCGCGTGTTGCTCGACGAATCCGGCGAGCGTATTCGCCTTCCTGGCCGTGATGTCGGCTGGTGGCATGACCCCTCCGCGTTCGGTTTGTTCCACTCTGTGATACGCGGTCGCATCTGCGCACGCCACGGCGGCCCACCGTTTTCTTCCGAAGCTGCGCCTACCGGTGGTCACAAACAAGTCGTGGCATAGCCCGCCCGGCGGGGCGCACGATTCCGCCATGCCGTCAAACTTGCGCCTGCCGTTGCCGCCACCAGCCGGAGTCTCGTGCTTCTCAATGGTCGCCATCACGCTCAACGCCTTCGATGCCTCGGTGCCCGGGCGTGAGGAAACCTCGACTAACTAACAGTGTTGTGCGCCTTGTGATCACGCACGATATGTGCGCTCGTCACAGCATGGAATTAATCATCATTTGGCCGGCGCCGGTGGGTTGAGTGGTCGCGTCTTGCGTTTCCCTGAAGTCGATGAAGGCCGACAGATGAGTCGAGGTGTTCAGCAGCTCCATGAATACGCCGAGGAGGTGGGTGGTGCCCAGCTGTGCCGAGTAGTCCGCGCTGTAATCCGTGGAGGCTGCCTGTTGGAAGTTGCGACTGTGCAGGGCCCTGACCGCGGGGACGCCCATTACGTTGACGTTTGTCATACCGGTGTGGGCCAACTTGTTGTTGATGTCGGCTTGCAGCACGGCGGCGACGTCCGTCCCGCCCGCTGCTTTGACCGTTACGTGCATCTTCGCGCTATTGTCGGCGGCGGCAAGCGTGACCCAGTTCGGGCCCCGGCCGGTGAGCCTCCAGCCCGGCGCGGGGGTAATCGAGATGCCTTGTGCGATGTTGATCGGGTCGGCGGACGTGAGCGTGACCGCCATGCTCCGCGCCGTTTTGGGGGCGCGCGCGGGCTCGTCTGACGGGTTGGCCGGTTGGGGAATGCCGGCGTTAGCGAGGGCTGTCGCGGCGGCACCGCTGCCGGACAGCAGCGGCGATGGTTTGCGCGGGCCGGTTGTGCCGGTCAGGACGATCGCCGCAGTCACCGCGGCGGCGATCAGGATGACCACCGCGATGATGGCGGCGATAGTGATCGGCCCCAGTCGGTGCCCGACCCGCACCCCGTCGTCGGGGTGCGGTGGGGGAGTATGCGGTGGCGGCGATGACATCGTAGCCCCTGCTTCGGCGGTGGTATTGAGGCCGTCGGTGCGTGGTTCGCTGCGCCCGCTGTCGGGGGCGGGGTGGCGGGCCAGTGCGGCCGTGGCCTTCCCGCAGGCCTGGCAGAACGCGGCGCCGGCGCCGATTGCTGCGCCGCAGTGGGCGCAAATCTGGTGGGTGTCAGGGGCACGGTTCAACCTGCGGCCCCCGGTGAGGACGGCCTGGGCCTCGGCCACCAGCGAAGTGTGCAACGTGTCGCGGGCGCCAACCAGCCCGGCCGCGGCCAGCACCAGTGCCGCCAGGGTGGTCAGCACGATGCCATGGTTGCCGAAGGAGGTGAGCAGGATGGTGGTCAATTCGTAAAGCACCACCAGCGCCAGGCCTTTGGTCAGTCCCAAGGCGGTGCTGGCGCCGACGCCGCGCAGCGGCACCACGGCCATGGCAGCGGCCGTGGCAAAGATGATGGGCTGCAGAAACCCGAGTGTGAGCGCGATGAACGCCACGTGCGCCGGGTTGCCGGCAGTCGACCCAATGTGGCTGAACGCGCCGCGTTGCAGGGCCACACTCAGTCCCAGTGAGAACGCAGCGCCACTGAGTGAGCAGATCACGACGGCATCGACGGAGTGCCGAAAGGCGCTGCGCGCGGTGGTCAGCACCGGCGCAATCAGCACCGCGACGAAGCCCACGACCGGGATGAGTATGCCCAGTTCGAGAATTTGAGTCAGGGTGGGCATCTCGCGATCGGACAGCAGCACAGGCTTGGTGAGGTCCCGTTCGAGCAGCCCCACGCCGACACCGAGTATCAGGGACAGCAGAAACGCCACGCCGACGACGGTGATCGGCGCCTTGTACCACAGGTCGTGGTCATGCACATAGATCAGCACCGCCGCCGGCAGCGCAATCGCGGCCAATATCAGCGCGATCGAAAGCACCCCGAACGCGGCGGCGACCAACGCCGCCAGCAACGCCAGGCCGATGACACCGCGGTAAATGTGGTGACGCCCGGGCGCCAGGTGCGGCATCAGCGTGCTGATCACCGCCAGCGCTCGCACCGGTTCTTCGGGATGGGCGGCGTGATGCGCCGATCGATCGACGGCCGGGTCTAAGGGAGTGCCGCAACGGGCGCAGAAGCGGGCTGCGTCAGGATGTGGGGTCCCGCAATTCGGACAGTCCATCGTCTCCTCCGGTTGTCGGCGGTTAAAGCCTTGTGCACCAACGTTGCATCGCTGGGGCAAAACGATCGCCAACCACCGACGCTGTGCCGGCGGACGCAAGTCGTGTCGTGGCCAAGATCTTACATACCGCAGTATGGGCGGATCTTGTGGTCCATTTACGAATTCTTCGCAACCTTGTCAACCCAATTCAACCGAGTCGGACCCTACTACAGCGTTCGATGCAATCACACTGCGCCGGTATGTTCCCGTCTGTTGGGACTTTTGGCCCTATCTCCGGTGCGTTACGCGACGAATAGTTCTAGCTAAAGGCAGTTTGTGAGCCAAAGCGATGGGTCATGGCCGGTATGGATTAACGGCTCGAGTGAAATCAAGAAGTTAATGAATTCACAGGCGAGGCAGGCGATTGCGCTGTTCGGCGGTGCGGCCGTGTTCGTGTTGGCATTCGGATTTGGTGGCGGCAGCGGTAACTTGGCAAGCAATACGCCGACAACGACTCCTTCGTCGACCCCTTCGTCCAGCGCGCCGTCCGCGCCGACGGCAGATAACGATGCGCCCAATGACACCGGTTGCATTCCCGGAGCCAACTGCTAGGCCGGCCACATTCCAAGGACGGTGGGGTTGAAGCTCCGCTGCTTGTGGCAAACGATTTGAAATCGCTGTCCGCCGGTCAAATGGCTGGATTCACAAGAAGCTTCGAGCTCCAAGCACGAAGAGCGGCTGTCGTTCGCAACGTCCGACGTTGATTGGAGGTACAGCGATGAGCTCTTTGCAAGAGCCGCGGGTTGCGACGCGCCTGTTCGCTCGGGTGCTCGGCCCGTTCTATCTGATCATTGCTGTCATCGCCGCGGCGCGCGCTCCGCAAACGCGAACACTACTTTCGGACTTAGGGGTATGGCCGTGGGCCACAGGCGCTTTTCTCTTGATGGCAGGCCTTATCGTGATCGCGTTTCACCAGCACTGGCGAGACCTCGCAGCGGTCATTGTGTCGTCGATGGGCTGGCTGATGGCACTGCGCGGGTTCTTTGCCCTGGCCTTTCCCTCGACCTTCATGTCGATAACAAACCCGGTCTCGGGGGCCAATCCACTGTGGCGGGTGTTCTATGTCTGCGTCGCCGTGGTTGGCCTGTATCTGACCTACGTCGGGTGGGCACCCGCACCCAATCGACCGGCTCCACACGAGGCGAGCCCGACAACGGATCGTCCAAGCGCTGGCTGAGTGGGCACACTAGTCGCACCGCGAACAGCTTAAGGCCAAGTCCCTTGTAGCACTGAGTAATAACGGGTGTGAATGGACATGGCATCAGAGCATGGATCGGATCATCATTCCGCCGTCGCTGGCGGACTGAGTGGTCGAGTTGCCGTCCTGCCGGTAGTCGATGAATGCCGACAGCTGATTCGAGGTGTTCAGCAGCTCATCGAAGGCCCCGAGGATGGGGACCGTGCCCTGCTGTGTTGAGATGTCGGCGGTGTAGTCAATCGAGGCTTGCTGCTGAAAGGTGGCCCTTGACAGCGTTTTCGTCGCGGGCCCGCTCAGGTACACCACGTTGGTCAATCCGGTCGAGGCTGTGCCGGTCAACCTGTTGATGTCGGCCTGCAGCACGGCGACGACATCGGTCCCGCCGGCTGGTTTGACCTCGACTTGCATGCGTGCGGTCGAGTCGCCGTTGTAGAGCGTGACCGAGTTTGGGCCCCGGTCCGCGAGCGTCCAGCCCGGTGCGAGGGTGGTCGAGATGCCTTGCGCGATGTCGACGGGGTCGGCCGCGGTGAGCTTGACCGCCATGCCGCGCGCGGCTGGCTTGTCGGTGGCCTTGGGGGCCGCCGCGGCGCCGTGGCTGTCGGGCAGCATCGGCGGTGGTTTGTGCGGGCTGGGTGTGCCTCCTAGGACGATTAGCGCGGTTACGGCGGCGGCGATGAGGAGGACCAGCGCGATGACGGCGACGATCGCGACCGGCCGCAGTCGGTGCCCCACACGTCCCCCGTGGCCGGGATAGTGCAGCGGCGGGGGAGGCGGTGGGGTCGATGACATCGTGGCTCCTAGTCTTCAGGCCTTTGGGCTGTTGTCGCTGCGGCCGTCGGTGGCGACCGGGTGGCGGACCAGTGCCGCCGTGGCCGTCCCGCAGGCCTGGCAGAACGCGGCGCCGGCGCCGATTGCTGCGCCGCAGTGGGCGCAAACCTGCTGGACGTCAGGGGCGCGGTGCAACGCGCGGTCCCCGCCGAGGGCGGCCTGCGCTTCGGCCAGCAGTGCGGTGTGCAACGTGTCGCGAGTGCCGAGCAGCCCGGCCGCGGCCAGCGCCAGCGCGGCCAGGGTGGTCAGCACGATGCCGCGGCTGCCGTAGGGCGTGAGCAGGACGGTGGCCAACTCGTAAAGCACCACCAGCACCAGACCCTTGGCCAGTCCCAACGCGGTGTTGAGGCCGGTGCCGCGCAGCGGCACCACCGCCATGGCGGCCGCGGTGGCGAAGATGATGGGTTGCAGAAACCCGAGCGTCAGCGCGATGAACGCCACGTGCGTCGGGGATATGGTCAGCCCGCTGAACGCTCCTTGCGCCGGGACCCCGGCGAGCGTCACGGGGTAGGTGAACGCGCCGTGTTGCACGACCACGCTTAGCCCCAATGAGAGTGCGGCACCGCTCAGCGCGCAGATGACCACGGCGTCGACTGGGTGCCGAAACGCGCTGCGCGCGGTGGTCAACAGCGCCGCAATCAGCAACGCGACGAAGGCCACGACCGGGATGAGCAAACCCAATTCGAGGATCGGGGCGAGGGTGGGCATCCGGTGATTCGGCCCGGCAAGCAGCACAGGCTTGGTGAATTGGTCTTCGAGCAGCCCCACGCCGACGCCGAGCGCCAGGGAGAGCCCAAATGCCACACCGATGACGGTGACCGGTTCGTCATGCCACATGTCGTGGTCATGCACATAGGTCAGCACGACGGCCGGCAGCGCAATCGCGGCCAATATCAGCGCGATCGACAGTACCCCGAACGCGGCGGCGACCAACGACGCCAGCAGCGCCGAGCCGATCACGCCGCGGTAGATGTGGTGGCGCCCACCCGCAAGGTGTGGCATCAGTGTGCTCATCACCGCCAGCGCCCGCACCGGTTCTTCGGGATGGGCAGCGAAATGCTGGGAGCGGTCGACGGACGAATGCAGCGGCGTGCCACAACGGCTGCAAAAGCGTGCGGCGTCAGGGTGTGGGGTCGAGCAATTCGGGCAATCCATCGTCTCCTCCGGTCCTCGGCGGCTAACACGTTGCGCGGCAACGACTCTTAAGCGGCTCACTCAGGGATCACCACCGACGCCGCGCCGGCGAATACAAGTCGTGTTCGTGGCAAGATCGTAAAGTACAGATCGCAATATGGGTGCATGTTTTAGCCCATTCGCGAATTTGTTCTCGATCTTGTCGACCAACGCCACCGAGCCTGACCTTATCACCGCTGGATGCAATCGCACTATGCCGTTAAGTCCCGTCTGTTGGACTTCTGACCCTATGCTCGGCGCGTCGCGCGATGAATAGTTCGAGTCGAACGCCAGTTGGTGAGCCATCGCTTGGGGCGAACTGATGGCCGGAATGACATCGAGAGGCCGATGATTTCGAAGGCGAGGCAGGCGATTACGCTGTTCGGCGGTGCAGTCGTCCAGCGCCCCGTCCGCGCCACCGGCGGGTGGCGGTCAGACCGGCGACACCGTTTGCACTCCCGGGGCGAACTGCTAACCGGCCGCATTCCCGGCACTTTGGGACTGACACTCGGCTATTTTTGGCAAACCCATTAATTCGTCGGATCTGGGGGTCTCGCCGCGACGTGCACCTGCGCGCTGGAGTCGGCAATATCCACCCAAGTCCGCCCTTTCTATGGAGGCCAAGGCGTATTTCGAAATGCGGCAAAGTGTGTTCGCGACATCTCCGCGACGTTTTCTCGGTCACGCAAATGCAACCGGCTCAATCCGGAATAGGCGCGGTGTGTCAACATGGCTGCGGCAAACCCGATTCCGAGAGGGCCAGACATGGTTAACGCTGACCGCGCCCGTTCCCGCACATTCGTCGTCACGGGCGCCGCGTCCGGAATCGGCCTGGCCACCGCGCGGCGCTTGTTGGCCGAGGGCGGCACGGTCGTCGGCGCCGACCTGGCCGCCCCGCCCGATCTGGGCCCCGAGTTTCGGTTCGTGACCGCCGACGTGACCGACGAAGGCGCGGTCGCCGCGGTGCTGGCCGCAGTGCCTGACCGCCTGGACGGGGTCGTGCACGCCGCCGGCGTCGCCGGTGGTGGCCCCGTGCACCTGCTCGACCGCGCCGAATGGGACCGGGTGATCGGAGTCAACCTCACCGGCACATTCCTGGTGGCCAAGGCGGCTCTGGCCAGAATGATCGAGCAGCCCCGAGTCGGCGGTGAGCGCGGTTCGCTCGTCACGGTCGCCAGCGTCGAGGGCCTGGAAGGCACGGCGGGCGGCAGCTCGTACAACGCGGCCAAGGGCGGCGTCGTGCTGCTCACCAAGAACATCGCGCTCGACTACGGCCCGAGCGGTATCCGGGCCAACGCCATCTGCCCCGGCTTCATCGACACGCCCATGGCCCACAGCGTCTTCGGCCTGCCGGGCATGGAGGGCCCGCTGGCCTCGATCACCGCCGAACATGCCCTGCAACGGCTCGGCCGGCCGGAGGAGGTCGCGGCCATGGCGGCATTCCTGCTGTCTGCAGACGGCTCGTTCGTCAGCGGCCAGGCGATCGCGGTCGACGGCGGCTACACCGCCGGCCGCGATCACGGCGTGGTGCAACTCTTCGGCTTTCCCGACTGAGGCCACCACGTTTCTGATGCGACTAGGATTCGCCCATGGGACGGCCACTTGATCCTGACGACGCGATCGAGGCGATTCGAGGCGCCGGGGGAGCCCAGCCGGGTTGCCGGGCCCTGCACGCCAAAGGCACGCTGTACCGCGGCACGTTTACCGCGACGCCCGATGCGGCCATGCTTTCGCACGCAAA
Source organism: uncultured Actinomycetota bacterium (assembly GCA_963800315.1). Taxonomy (GTDB): domain Bacteria; phylum Actinomycetota; class Actinomycetes; order Mycobacteriales; family Mycobacteriaceae; genus Mycobacterium. Next base: position 246,011 of record CAWDAS010000005.1, on the reverse strand, counting down.
GCATCTCGACGGCTCGACGGTGCCGGCACTGATCCGCTTCTCCAACGGATCGGGAAACCCCGCGCAGCGTGACGGCTTACCCGGGGTGCGCGGGATGGCGGTCAAGTTCACGCTGCCGGACGGGTCGACCACCGATGTATCGACGCAGACCGCCCGGCTGTTCGTGTCGAGCACCCCGGACGGATTTATCGACCTGCTCAAGGCGATGCGGCCCGGCCTGACCACGCCGCTGCGCATGGGCAGATACTTTCTCACCCATCCCCGGGTGCTCGGCGCCCTACCCGTGCTGCGCGACGCCAGCCGGGTCCCGGCGAGCTACGCGACCACCGAATACCACGGCTTGCACGCCTTCCGCTGGGTCGCCGCCGACGGCAGCGCCAGATTCGTCCGCTATCACCTGGTCCCCGCCGCGGCCGAGGCCTATCTGTCGGGGGCGGACACCAAAGGTAAGGCCCCGGACTTTCTCACCGACGAGCTGAACGCCCGCCTGGACAGCGGCCCGGTGCGATTCGATTTTCGCGTACAGATTGCCGGGCCCACGGATTCGACGGTCGACCCGTCGGCGGCCTGGCAGAGCACACAGATCGTCACCGCTGGAACCCTGGTGATCACCGGCCTGGACACCGAGCGGGAGCGGGGCGGTGACATCGTGGTGTTCGACCCGATGCGCGTGACCGGCGGCATTGAGCCCTCCGACGATCCGGTCCTTCGGTTCCGGACCCTGGCGTATTCGGCGTCGGTCAAGCTCCGCACCGGTGTCGACCGGGGTCCCGAGGCGCCTCGCGTCTGACTCTTCGGTGTCGCCTTCCCATATCGTCTTGATCGTCGTCGCCGGGTTCGGTGCCGGCGCGATCAATGCGCTTGTCGGATCTGGCACCCTGATCACCTTCCCGACGCTGGTCGCCCTCGGCTATCCGCCGGTCACGGCCACCATGTCGAACGCGACGGGTCTGGTGGCCGGCAGCGTGTCGGGGACCTGGGGCTACCGCGCCGAACTGGGCGGTCAGTGGGACCGGTTGCGATGGCAGATCCCGGCCTCGCTGGCGGGCGCCGCGCTCGGCGCCTTCCTGCTTTTGCACCTGCCCGTGACGGTGTTCGCCGCGATCGTTCCGGTGTTGTTGGTGTTGGCCTTGGTGCTGGTGGTGATCGGCCCGCGGCTTCAGTCCTGGGCGTTTCGCCGCGCGGAGGAAGCGGGCCGCGACACCGAAAAGATCACGCGGACGCGGCTGGCTGTCCTGGTGTTGTCGACCTTCGCTATCGGCGTCTACGGCGGTTATTTCACTGCCGCACAAGGCATCCTGTTGGTGGGCGTGATGGGTGCGTTGCTGCCGGAGTCGGTGCAGCGCATGAACGCGGCCAAAAACCTAATGACATTGTTGGTGAATGTGGTTGCCGCAGTGAGCTATACGCTGGTGGCCTCCGACCGGATCAGCTGGCCGGTCGCCGGGCTGATCGCGGCGGGATCCCTGGTCGGGGGCTTCGCCGGGGCCCGGTATGGGCGTCGGTTGTCGGGAAACGCGCTGCGCGCCACCATCGTCGTGGTCGGACTTGTCGGGCTCTATCGCCTGGTCACGGTGACGTGACGAAACCCGTTCTCGCGCAGCCCTACCGGCGAGCGTCCGCTGCGAGCGCGGCGTCGGCGGTCGGGTAAATGGGCAGTACGCCGCCCAGCGCGCATGCGTCGACGATCCGGGCCACGATCGGCTCCTGACTCACCAAACGCAATTCGATGCCTCGTTCCCGGCAGCGGTGTGCCTCGTCGGCCAGGGCGGCAAACGCGCAGCAACCCATGAAGACGAGACCCGTGACGTCGACGATGAAGGGGCCGGGCGCGGTGACGACGTTGGCCGCCTCGCTGACCAGCTGGCGCCACGTGTGCTCGTTGCAAGCATCGACCTCGCCGCCCGCATTGATCAGCACCGCCGCGCCGCTGCGGTCGGTGGTGGCCCTCAGCGTGCTGTTCGGGTCACCCAGTTCGTAGACGAGCTTCGTGCTGAGCATCAAATGGGTGGTGGACATCGGTTCCAGAATGACCGAGCTCATGGTGGACCTCCTAATCAACCGGTGTCGAAGACTCCGGGACGGATGCCCGTCCTGCTCTCTGAAGACAGACTATTCGCGAATGCGAACCTCATTTGTATAACGAGACAGGGCGGTCTGTCTACATGTCGGCCCTAAGAGTATGGTAAGCCCGCGATGACCACACCCGATGTCGTTACGCCTGCCCCGTCGGCCCGTGAACGAATCCTGGCGGCGGCATATGAGCTGTTCAGCCGGCGTGGGATCCGTGCGGTCGGAACCGATGAGGTGATCGAGCGCGCCGGGGTGGCCAGGGCAACCCTGTACCGCCACTTCGCGACGAAGAACGACTTGGTGCTGGCCGTATTGGAGCGTCGTGAGGAGCTGTGGACTCACGGTCTGATCGAGGAGCAATCACGGCAGCGCGGCAACACACCCGAGGAGCAGCTGCTGGCGATCTTCGACGTCATGCATGAGTGGTTCCAGCTCCGCGACGGTTTTGAAGGCTGCTCGTTCATCAACGTGTTGCTCGAGTTGGGGCCGGACCACCCGGCCGGCCAGGCCAGCATCGAGCACATCGACCACGTCCGCGATATCGTGCGTCAGCGCGCCGTTGCCGCCGGGCTGACCGAGGTGGAGGAGTTCGCCTCGTCGTGGCACCTCCTGATGAAAGGCGCCATCATTCTGGCGGCCGTGGGTGACCTGGACGCCGCCTTGCGTGCCCGCAAGATGGCCAGCGCCCTGCTCGACGAGCACCGGCCGGTCGAGCCGCTGGACGTCGGCGAGGCGGTGGGTTAGCAGCCCCGTCGGGGCGGCTGTCACACGGCGTCGGCCGCGGTCGTGTCGGCCTTGCGGTAATGCTCGGCCTCTAGTTCGGCGATCGCCCGGGATGTGCGTTCGCGCAGCAGGATTGCCGCGGCGACTCCGGCCACGACCGCGACCACCAGCCCGATCCAGGAGAACCGCTGCAGCCAGCGTTCCGCGGCCATGCCGGCGAAGTAGACCAGTGCGGTGGTGCCGCCCGCCCAGCAGATGGCGCCCGAGACGTTGGCCGTGAGGAACCGGGGGTAGTGCATCTTCAAGGCGCCGGCCAGCGGCCCGGCCAATATTCGCAGCAGCGCGATGAAGCGGCCCAAGAAGACCGCCCGAACTCCCCACCGGCTGAACAGCCGCTCGGCGAGCGCGACGTGGCCGGGACCGAAGTGTTTGGGGAACCGCCGCCCGAGCCGGTCGAAGAGCGGCATGCCGAACCGGCGCCCGATCGTGTAGCCGATCGAGTCGCCGACCACGGCGCCGATCACCGCGGCGACGCCGACCCCGATCGGATTGACGGCCAGGTTGTCATGCGACGACATCAGCGCCGCGGTGACCAGCACGATCTCGCCCGGAAGGGGAATGCCCAGGCTCTCTATCCCCACCACGCCGCCGACCACGAGGTAGACCGCGAGCGGCGGGATCGAGTGCAGCAGGGCCTCCACATTCATGCGTCAAGAATGCCTGACCGGCGGTGGATTCGCGCAGCAAAAATCGCCCGCGCTATGTCTGCGCCGCATTGTCCGACCTGTAGGTGCTGATGGCTTCCAGCCGCGGACGTTTGGGCACCCGCCCGTCGGCCGACGACAGGCCGCGCATCCGGCGCCAGATCCACGGGAAGAAACTGCCGTGCGTCCAGCGCAGCTGTTCGTAGGCGCCGCCGGTAACCGATCGCCGAGTGGGATTGGGACTCGCGTGCGCCCAATCATGGCTGCTGTCAGGGAGATTGAGCGACTCGGCCGCCGCGGCGGCGAACAGGATGTGTCCCTTGGTGGAGGCGTGAACCCGGTCGACGGCCCACGTGTCCAACTCGCGCATCGAGGGCGCGTTGTACAGGTCGACCAGCCTGAACCCATAGCGAGCGGCGGCCGACCTGATGGCGGCGTTGATCCGATGCAGCCGTCCCGACACCAGTCGTCCGAGCGGCAGGAATTGCGCCACGTTCGGGAACGTCGTCGTCACCACCGTGGCCCCGGATTCGGCCAGCGCGGCGTAGACGTATTCGAGGTCGACGAGGGCCGGACCGAAGGATCGTCCCGGCTGGATGACGTCGTTCATCCCGGCGCACACGGTGACCAGGTCCGGCCGCATCTCCAGGGCCAGCGGAAGCTGCTCGTTGCGGACGTCGGCGATCCGCTTGCCGCGGATCGCGAGGTTGGCGTAGTGCAGGCCCGGATACAGCGAATCGACCATGACGGCGAGCCGGTCGGCGAATCCGAGCAGGCCGATGGCGTCGTCACCGTCCCATAGGCCCTCGGTCTGACTGTCTCCGATGGCGACATAACGGCGATATCCATTGGGAATAGCCCCGCACACGAAGCCGAGAATAATAGCCATCCGAATGCTCGTGCGGGAGGTCGAGGGCACCGGCGCACCCGAAATCCGGCGCCGGCCTGGCGGGGGGTTGAGGCTAAGGTCGTTGACCGTGGCTACGCCGTTGAAGCTCAATGCGATTCGCAGCTGGCACCGCGCGGACGTCGCGGCCGGCGTCTTCCTCACGTCAGCTGTGTTCGTGGCGGGGCTGCTGTGGGCCAAGTGGCTGCCCTACGTGGCCAAGGCGGTGGTGGCTGCGCCGTTCCCACCATTGGTCCGGGTCAAGCATCCTCGGCGTGGGCGGGGTGCGCGCCGGCGATCACCCGACATGGCACGCCGCCACGAGCTTCTTCCAGGCGTACCTGTCATCGATTTGGCCGGCGCTGGTGGTGGCGCTGCTGATCAGCGCCTCTATTCAGGCGCTGCTGCCTCGATCGTGGCTGCCGTCCGCGCTGAACCGCCGCCGATCGACCTGGAGCGCGCTGGCCGGTGGGGTCGCCGGTATGCCGTCGATGATGTGCATGTGCTGCGCCGCCCCGGTTGCCGTCACCTTGCGGCGCAACGGCGTCACCGCGCCCGCGGCCGTCGCTTACTGGCTGGGGAATCCGTTGTTGAACCCGGCGGTTCTGGTTTTCTTGTTCTTTGTTGCCCCGTGGCAGTGGACGCTGGCCCGGTTGGTGATCGGGGTCGCCACGGTGCTTGGGGCTGCGGTTGCGGTGGGGGCCGTCGCCCGCGGGCGCGCCGGCGCGCCGCCGCCCTTGGCGATCACCGCATCCAGCGCACCGGAATCCGCGGCCAGGCCGCGCAGGTTCGTGAGCGCCCTGCTGTATCTCTGCCTGATCCTGTTGCCCGAGTACGCGATCCTGGTGCTCCTCGTCGGGGCCTTCCGTGGTTGGCTCATCACCCTGGGGCATCCGGCGCAGCACGGCCTGCTGGTCGTCGTGATCGCCGCGATCGTCGGCACGCTCATCGTGATCCCCACGGCCGGAGAAATTCCGGTGCTGCAGGGGCTGGCGCTGCTGGGCGCCTCATCGGGGACGATCGGGGCGCTCCTGATCACGCTTCCCGCCGTCAGCGTCCCTGGCGCCGCGATGGTCGCCCGCAGCTTCGGGTGGAAGGCCACCACGACCGCAACGGTCGCGGTGATCGCGGCCGGATTACTCGGCGGGACCGTGTTAACGCTTCTGTGAGTCGCGCAGCGCTCGATGTTGTCGCGGGTACCGTCTCTGTCATGCAGAAGAAGCGCGGGCCGGGCGCCGATTCGCTTGCGCCGCAGTACCCGATCGAGTCGGTCGACAATGCCCTCAAGCTACTGCTGCTGCTGGGCGAACAGCCCCAAATCCGGCTCAGCGAGGCAACCCGCTATCTGGGGGTCGCGTCGTCCACCGCGCACCGGTTGCTGGCGATGCTGGCCTACCGTGGGTTCGTCCGGCAAGACCCGGTGTCCAAGGCGTACCTGCCCGGGCCGTCGTTGACCGGTGTGGCGTTCGCCATCTTCGGCCGCGTCGACATTGCGCGCACCGCCACCCCGGTCATGCGCACCCTCAGCGAACAGTTGCGCGAAACGATTCACGTCGGGATGCTGGACGGCGCCAGCGTCCGCTTCCTGGCCGCCGTCGAGGGTCCGGCCGCGGTTCGGGTGGCCTCCCGGCTGGGACGGGCCATACCGGCGCATTGCACCTCCACGGGGAAAGTCATGCTGGCCCAGTTGCCACAGGCGGAATTGCGTCAGCTCTTGCCGCACGAGCAATTGGAACGCATCACCTCCCACTCCATCGGCAGCCGCACCGAGTTGGAAGCCGAACTCCCCGGTATCCGCGAGCGGGGCTACGCCATCAATCGCGAGGAGAGCGAAGAAGGTGTCGCCTCGATTGCCGTGCCGATACCGACGCGGGCACCTGGTCTGCGGCTCGCGCTCAACGCCGCCGCACCACAACACCGGCTGGACAGTTCCCGCTACAGCGTTGTGGCCGCGGCGCTTGGCAAGGCCGCCAAGGAGATTGGCGATCAACTCGGTTGAGGGCCTAGCCGTGCCACCTCGTGGCGCCAGGCCGCCTCGACGGTAAACGCAGACCCCAAGTCCGGCAATTCATCCCAGTCCGCGTCGTCGATGTCGCGCGGGGTGCCGCCGGCCGCGCGCACCTGCAACGACATGCGGGCCAGCGCGTCGACGCTGATGGCCTGCAGCACCGCCTGCGGCACGGTGGCGGCAGCGCTGGTGATTCCGTGTCCGCGACAGATCACCACCGGCCGACCACGCATCGCCGCCACCATTTCCTTGCCCAGCGCTGAGTTCCGGATCAGCACCGCGCGTCCGTACACGGGTACGCCGGTGCGCGCCAGCCGGGCGCCGGGAATGTCATAGGCGCCGTAGATCGGCCGGATCGCGATGCCGGCGAGGTCGGCGGCGACCACGGCGGGCGGGTGCAGGTGCGCGACGGCCCGGTGCCGCGCATCGGCCAGCATGGTTTCGACGTGGATCGGCAATTCGTTGGGAACGCGGTAGCCGTCGAGTTCGCCTGGGGCCCCGGCGGTGCCGTCGATGGCGACGAGCCGGATGTCGGTGGGCCGGGTGAATGCCACGCCCGTGTCGGAGTCGCTGCGGCATCGAACGAGCAGCCGCTCGTCGTCGACCCGCAGGCTCAGGTGACCGAGGTTGCCGTCGACCAGGCCGCGGGCCGCCGCGACCCGGCAGCCCTGCGCCACCAGGGCCCGCTGCTCGTCAAGCATGGTGGCGACCGCCAATGCCGAATCCGCCGTCGGGCCGGACGGTCTCGCCGGTGATCCCGCGGGATCGGTCGGACGCCAAGAACACAAAACTCCACGCGTGGTCTTCCCCGGACAGCGCGACGTTCAGGGGTGTGCGCGCGGCCACCTCACGTGCCCGGTCGGGGGTGTCGTCGAGGCGCACGCTGTCGAGCCCGAGGCTGGCCAGACCGCGCAGATCGGTGTTGAGCGTGCCGCCCGGCGCCACCCCGTTGACCCGGATGTGCGGTGCCAGTTCGTGGGCCAACGCCGCCACCAGACCCCGCACGGCGAACTTCGAGGACACGTACAACGCGCCGCCGCGTCCGGGATAGAACGACGACGCCGACTCGGTGAGGACGATCGAGGGACCCGCCCCGGCGCGCAGCCACGAGAGCGCGGCCTTGACCGACTGCAGGTGGCTCAGCACGTTGGTGCGAAACATTTCGTCGAACGCGCCGGGCAGCTCGTCGGCTTCGATGTCGCCGATGCCCTTGTAGAAGTCGAAGATCCCGACGCAGTTGACCAGGGTGTCCAGCCCGCCGTGGGCGTCCACCGCGGCGTGGACGGCGCGTTCGTTGGCCTCGGCGGTGACGGCGTCGCCTTCGACCACCGGCACCCCCGGTAACTCCCCCCGCAACGCGTCGCACTTGGCCCGATCCCGTTCCAGGACCGCCACTTTCGCGCCTTCCGACAGGAAGGCATCGACGACGGCGCGGCCGATCCCGGATCCGGCCCCCACGATCAGGGCGCGCTTGCCGTGCAGCCAGTCGGTCATGGCCGAGCTTCCCCCTCGTCGGGCAGCAGCGGACCGGCGGTGTTGCCGACCATCGCCGCCAGCGTGCGGGGGTTCTGCCGCGTCAACGCCTCGACCTCCAGCGGGTCCAGGCTGATCCACTGCCCGGATCGGGGCGCGCTGATCAACAGCCGGGATCCGTTCCGGGTGTCGACCCGCCGCACCTGGACTTCGGTGAATTCGTTTGCGATAGCAAGCGGTTCGCCGACGGTGCCGTCCACCAGTTGCTGCAGCTCTTTCACAAAAACACCGCCAAATTCTGCATCCGTAGCACCGACTCGTCGGCAATGATGTTGCGGCGAGCCAACTTCAGCGCTCCGTCACACCAGCGCAGCGTGTCCTCGCGGCCGCAGGACAGCAATGCGCTTTCGTTGACATCGCCTCGGCTCCGGAAGAGCAGCTGGGCCGATTCGACCACCAGGTGGGCCCCATCATCTGGGTCGTCGCACTCGAAAGTCCGCACGTTGGTGATGAAGTGGCGCAGCCGCGACGGTGGATCCTCGGCCCAGGCGTGTTCGGTGCCCATCCGCGCGACCCGCTGGCTCAGCGAATACTTGTCCTCGTCGAAGTGGGCCATTCCCGGCCCCCGCCCCGCCGGCGTGTCGAACCCGGCACCACGCGCGGTGGTGACGCGAACCGGCATGACGTAGCGGATGTCGTCGGTCAACGTGTCCAGCCACATTTCGTAGTGCTGACCATCCAGCAGATAGGCCTCGTCCACCAGGAACTGGTGCGCCCGTAGGTGGCGACTGTCGTTGAACGGCAGAGGCTTTCTCATGCGCCGACCCCCTGTAGGTGGTCGGCCCACAAGGCGAGCAGCGCGCGCTGGTTGTGTTCGTTGTAGCCGACCTGGGCGCGTCCGGGGCCGTGGAAGGACTCGGGGGGCAGCGGCTCGACGACCGTGCGGTCGTCGGGCAGCAGACCCATCCGGCTGTTCAGCAGCAGCCGCCGGGCCATCGAGCCGCCGGCGGTGGTGGTCAGCGACACCCAGTTCTCCACGTCGTCCTGTTCGAACATGCCGGTCGAGCCGAAGCACATCAAATACGCCTTATACGAGTCCCGTTTGTACTGCGGGGGAGCGGCGGAGTCCACCGCGAACCACGAGCACACTTCGGTTTCATGCTCACTGATCGGCTGCCACAGCCGGATCGAGATGAAGGGCACCACCTGATCGTCCCGGTCGTGCACCTTGGGCCAGTTGTGCACGAAGCTCAGGTTGGGAAAGCACGTTGCGGCCGAGATCATGAATCCGTCCTCGCCGACGACGCGCTGCTGCCTGGGCGTCCAGACGTCTTTGATGCGGCCGATCATCTCGTCGGGGTAGCCGACGTAACGCATCCGCGCGTCGAAGTTGCCGGGCGGGAGTTTGTAGGTGGTTCCGCCGCCGCGGTCGGCCCAGTATGTGGCGCCGTCCTTGCGCTTCTGGGCTTTCGGCTCGCGGAACAGGCCGATGTCCACGATCGACGCATGGGTGTGCGGCGTGTGGTACATGTCGCCGGCGAAGTTTTCCGCGCCGATCTTCCAATTCGCCTTGATTCGCCAGCGCTGCGGTCCCCGCACTTCCACGCCGCCGGCGCTTTGCCTGGTGTAGAAGTCCAGGTAGAAGGCGAAGTCGCCGAGAAAATCCTCCAGCGGTTGCGCGTTCGGATCCATGCTGATGAATAACAGGCCGTTGTAGCTCGCGAAATTCGGTGCGGGCAGCAGGGTTTGGTTGCTTTTGCGGAGCCCTTCGTCGCCCCCGTAGGCCTCCCGGTGGAACGGCAGACCGGTGAGCCGGCCGTCGTTGCGGTACGTCCAGCCGTGGTACGGGCAGCGGAAATTGGAGGCGTTGCCCATCTCCGCGCGACACACCTGCATGCCGCGGTGCAGGCACATATTGAACAGGGCACGCACGTCGCCATTCGAGTCGCGGGTGATGATGAACGAGTCGTCGAGAACCCGGCGCACCACATAGTCGCCCTCCTGCGGGATCTCGGACTCGTGGGCCACGAACGTCCACGCCCGGCCGAACAGCCGTTCCTTCTCCAGCGCGAACAGCTCCGCGTCGTTATAGATGTGGGCGGGCACCATCCCCCGGCGGACATTCTCAAAGACGCCGTCGAGGGCGTCGCGATGAGCTGTCACATGAACCCCACCTCGGACCGTATCCACTGTGCAGAACTTCTCTCTGTATAAGAGAATCTCGCACTCTGGCGCCCTGGTCAATCGCCGCGGCGCCCAAACGGTCAGGTTTCTACAAGAATCCTTTGTGCTAATTCACAGGCCGCGGGTAATCCTGGAATCGAAGGGCCGAAGTTACGGTGGTCACGGTAGGCCTGCCGCCCATGTGAGCGCGAGGTAACCGCGGGGTAATCGTTGATTCTGGCTGCAGGTCGTCTGGCGCTGATTCGAGGAAGGACGGGTGCCATGGTTGGTCGGTCCCGGGAGGGTCGATTGCAGAAGGTCGGAGCGCAAGTGGTGTCCGCTATCGGACGTCAAGAGTGGCTCGACCGGCCGAGCTATCGGTTCGAACATGTGCTGAGCTTCGCCTACAACGGTCTGGGCAGTGCGCGAAACACCGTCACCAACGCGCTGCACGGCGCCTGGCTCGGGCACCCGGTTCACCCGCCGCTGGCGTCGCTGACCAGCGGGGCCCTCGGCACGACGGTGGCGCTCGACGCGCTCAGCCTGCTGCCGGGCCAGCCGGCCACCGAAGTCCGCGACGCATCGCGGTTCGCGTCCCGCGCCCTCGGGCTGGGCATCCTGGCGAGCATCGGCTCCGCCGTCACCGGCGTCACGGACTGGCAGCACACCCACGAGGAGGACCGGCGGGTCGGTGTGGTGCACGGCCTGGTCAACCTGGCCGCGACCGCGCTGTACGCCCAATCCTGGTGGGACCGCCGCCGCGGCCGTCATCGCCGGGGGATCGCGCTGACCGCCCTGGGCTACGGCATCACCGTCGCCGGCAGCTACCTGGGCGGGGCCCTGGTCTTCGAGTCCGGCATCGGAATCGACCAGTCGGGTGCGCGGCTGCGCACCACGGAGTGGAAGCCGGTGCTGCCCGCGAGCTCGTTGAACGGAAAACCGGTGCGCGTCGAGGTCGACGGGGTCGGGCTGGTGGTGTGCCAGACCAAACCCGGCGAGGTCGCGGCCTTCGGCGAGCTATGCCCGCACCTGGCGGCTCCGATGGCCGACGGCTGGCTCGACCGCGGCCGGCTCGTCTGCCCTTGGCACGGCTCCTGGTTCGCGGCCGAGTCGGGAGAGGTGTTGCGGGGCCCAGCGGCGGCTCCACTGCCCTGTTACGAGGCCAGGTTGGCCAACGGAATGGTCGAAGTCCGCGGCGAGCAACAGCCCGCTCTCGGCGGAGCAGTAGGGATTGACAAGGGAGAAGCTCAGTGAACGCTTACGACGTGTTGAAAGAACACCACATTGTGATCAAGGGCCTGGGCCGCAAGATCAGCGACGCACCGGTGAACTCCGAAGAGCGGCATGAGCTTTTCGACGACATGCTCATCGAACTCGACATTCACTTCCGCATCGAGGATGACTTCTATTACCCGGCCCTGAAGGAGGCCACCAAACTGATCGCGGTCGCCCATGCCGAGCACCGCCAGGTGGTGGACCAGCTGTCGGTGCTGCTCAAGACCCCGCAGAGCGCGCCCGGCTATGAGGACGAGTGGAACTCCTTCAAGACCGTGCTGGAGGCGCACGCCGACGAGGAGGAGCGCGACCTGATTCCCGCTCCGCCCGAGGTCCACATCACCGACGCCGAACTCGAAGAGCTGGGCAACAAGATGGCCGCCAAGATGGAGGAGTACCGCAACTCCGCCCTGCACCGGATGCGCACCAAGGGGCGGGCGGCGCTGGTACGCGCCCTGTAGGCCGCGACACCAACCCGTTTGGCCGGAGCTTGGCGGGTCATCGAGAGTAGCGTCACGGCACATGACCCCCGAGTGTGTCGCATCTCAGGGTGACATCACCGCGGAGATCGCCGGCATCGCAGCCGAATACCGGGGCGCCGGGGGCGACGCGCAGCCGCGGCTCGACTACCCGCCGTACCGCAGCAGCATCCGGCGCCATCCGAAACGACCCCTGATGCCGGTCGACCCGGAGGAGGTCGAACGCTGGGCGCCGTGCTTCGGCCACCAGGACGTAGACCCGCTCGACGCCGACCTGACGGCCGGTCATCCGGGGGAGCCGATCGGCGAGCGGATGATCGTGACGGGGCGGGTCCTCGACGAATCCGGCAGGCCGGTGGCGGGTCAGCTGGTCGAGATTTGGCAAGCCAACGCCGGCGGCCGCTACCGCCACCAGCGCGACCAACACCCCGCTCCGCTCGACCCGAACTTCACCGGCGCCGGCCGCTGCCTGACCGGCCCGGACGGGACGTATCGCTTCCTGACCATCAAGCCCGGCCCCTATCCGTGGCGCAATCATCACAACGCGTGGCGCCCGGCGCACATCCACTTCTCCGTGTTTGGCACCGCTTTCCCGCAGCGCCTGATCACCCAGATGTACTTCCCGGGTGACCCGATGTTCGACCTGGACCCGATCTTCCAGTCGATCCTCGAGCCCGCGGCGCGCCAACGGCTGATCGCCCGGTACGACCACGACCTCACCGAGCCGGAGTACGCCACCGGGTACCGGTGGGACATCGTGCTGGCCGGCGCCGCCCGAACCTGGACGCGGGACCCGCATGACTGAATCGGCCCGCACGCCAGGGCAAACGGTAGGCCCGTTCCTCGCCCTGGGATTGCCGTATCCCGGCGACAGCGCCCTGGTCGGCGCCGGCCATCCGCACGCGGTCCGATTGCACGGCACGGTTTACGACGGCGACGGCGCCGCCGTTCCGGACGCGCTGGTCGAACTTTGGCAACCCGACAGCACCGGTCGCATTCCGCGCCAATGCGGCTCGCTGCGGCGCGACCCCGCGGCGTTCACCGGGTGGGGCCGGTGTGCGACCGACACCGCCGGGCGGTACGGATTCACCACTCTGGCACCCGGTTCGGCGGGCACCGGACGACCGCCCTTCTTCGCCCTCACCGTGTTCGCGCGGGGGTTGCTGGACCGGTTGTTCACCCGCGCCTATCTGCCCGGCGGCGACCCGGAGGCCGACCCGCTACTGGTGAGTGTCGACGCCGAGCGACGGTCCACGTTGCTCTGTGTCGCCGAAAACTGCTGTGCGGGGTACCGATTCGACATCCACCTGCAGGGTCCGCGCGAGACCGTGTTCCTGGCATATCGCGATGGCCGGCGATGACCAACCTGTTGTGGCCGGGCGACCATCGGGCCGGCGAACACATGCTGGATCGGACGCTGCTGGGTTCGATGGTGGCGGTGGAAGCCGCGTGGCTCGGCGCCCTGGTGGCCGGCGGTCTTGCGCCGGCCGATTGTGCCGGGGCGAACCTGCCAAACCTGTTGGAAGACAACGATTCTGAATCGCTCGCGGTTTCCGCCGAAGAAGGCGGCACCCCGGTCCTTGGCTTGGTGGAACTGCTGCGTGAGCGGGCCACACCGGGGATCGCGCCGTGGATTCATCGCGGACTGACCAGTCAAGACGTCCTGGACACCGGCCTGATGCTCGCCGTCCGCGCCCTCGTCGATGACCTGGTGTCACAGCTGAAGGCGCAGATGTCAACGCTGGCCGAACTCGCGACCCGCCACCGCGCGACACCGATGGTGGCCCGCACCCTCACCCAGCACGCGGCGCCCACCACGTTCGGCACGAAGGTGGCCGGCTGGTTGAACGGCGTCGTCGACGCCTTCGAGCGGGTCGACGCGCTGGTCACTCCGATTCAGATCGGCGGCGCCGCCGGCACCTGGGCGGCCACCGCCGAATTGGCGGCTCTGCTCACCGGTGCCGCCGACCCCGCCGCGGTCGCTGATGGCCTAGTGCGGGGCGTGGCAACCACTTTGGTACTGGACTTCCGAGCACCATGGCACACGACGCGGACACCGGTCACGGCGGCCGCCGACGCCTTCGTCAGCTGCACCGACAGCTGGGGCCGGATCGCCTCCGACATCGTCACCCTGGTTCGCCCGGAAATCGCCGAACTGAGCGAACCGGCCGCCGACAACCGCGGCGGGTCATCCTCGATGCCCCACAAGCGAAACCCGGTGCTATCCATCCTGATCCGGCGGGCGGCCATGTCGGCACCGCAGTTGTCGGCGACCCTGCACCTCGCGGCCGCACTGGCCAACGATGAACGACCCGATGGTGCGTGGCATGCCGAATGGGACACCTTGCGCACGTTGGGCAGGCGCACGCTGGTCGCGGGCTCCCAGTGCGGTGAGCTGCTGGCCGGGTTGACGGTCAATCCTGAGCGGATGGCCGAAAACCTTGATGCCGCATATATTCTCGGCGAACAACGGGCGATCGCCGACCTGGCCGGCAAAGAGCCGTCGGTCACCTATTTCGGCGCCGTCGACCGTTTGATCGACGCGAGCCTGGATCGCGCTGCGCGGGCGCTCGGTCAGCGATGGTAGATGCCGGCCAGCCAGATGTGCAGCAGCGCGTCGATCACGCGGCCCTCGGGGATCGCCGGCTCCTCGGCGGTGAACGCCGCGGCCATCACCCGCTCGCTCAACATGTTCAGCGCGACCGACAGATCCTCGGCCGGGATGGTGTCGGGCGCGGCGCCGCGCCCCCGCTCGGCCTTGATGGCGGCGGTGGTGTAGAAGATCCACCGCTGCATGAGCGTGGACCACAGTTGCCGGACTTCGGGGTTGGTCGCTTTGGCCGCGGCGCCGGCCACGGCGACCGCCCGATGAGATCCCGACACTTCGAGGAACGACTCGATACGCGCCCGCCAGAACGACGCGGGGTCGCCGGACGATATGCCGCCGAGCCCCTTGAGTGCCGCGTCCGCCTTGGAGTTCATCTGGTCCAGCAGCGACAGCAACACCGCGTTCTTCGACTGGAAGTAAAAGTAAAAGGTGGGACGGGAGATGCCCGCACCCTTGGCCAGGTCATCCACGGAGAAGTCGGCCAGCGGCCGCTGCTGCAGGAGACGTTCGGCGGTGGCCAGGATCGCCTGCTCCCGCTCGTCGCCCGAGTGATGCGACGGACGGCGGCCCCGGGAGGCATGCGGATACTTGGTCTGTGTCGGGGGGTCGGACACGCTCGTTACTTTATGGGCACGTGCATTTCCGCCAGAGAAACTGTTGATGACAACCAACAATAATGTCGATTAAGTTCGACGCCCTGTCGAACAATTTCGGTGCATTTCCCGGCGCCGTCGACGGGGCGTTCGAATTTCGTGTCGGCCGGCAACGAGCGGCGCGTCCCGGTCTCATGGCGCAGCGGACGAACGACCTCCCGGCTCGGGACTTCCGCCCCTACTGTGCGCCCGCGCCCGGATGGTCGCATTTAAGGCGTCAGCGAATCGACTGGCTAGGAGACACGCGATGGCAGGCAACGATAGCACCAAGGCGTGCCGCGTCGAGGTGCTGATCGAAGAGCGCGACGACCGGACTCGGGCAAAGGCCCGGCTGTCTTGGGGGGCAAAGGACCTGGTGGGCATTGGCGTGGCACGACTCGATCCGGCCGACGAGCCGGTGGCCAAGATCGGTGACGAGCTCGCGATCGCCCGGGCGTTGTCCGACCTGTCGAGTCAGCTGCTCGCTCTGACATCGATCGATATCCAAGCCAGTACCCACGAACCGGTCACGGGCCTGCACCGCTGAATATGGCCCCGACGACCGCAACGAATACGAAAGCGTGCGAATCATGAGACATCGGCCGGATTTGCCCGCCGTTCTTGACGTGCAGGTGACGACGCATGGGCAACTGCCCGGGGCCGACGACTATGCGCGGACCAAGATCGGCGAGCTCGGTCGCCTCACCCACGAACCGGTGCTGCATGCCCACGTCAAGTTGACTGAGCACGGCGACCCGGCGGTGGCCCGCCGGGTGGTCGCGCAGGCGAACCTGGACGTCAACGGCCGGCTGGTACGCGCGCAGGTCGAAGGCGTCACCGCGCGGGAAGCGATCGATCGCCTAGAGGGCCGACTGCGTCATCGACTGGCACGCGCCGCCGAACACTGGGAAGCCAAACGAGGCCGCACCCCGGCCACGGGCCCACACGAGTGGCGGCACCAGTCCGAGCCCACCCACCGGCCGAATTACTTCCCCCGGCCCGAAAGCGAACGCCGAATCGTGCGGCACAAGTCGTACAGCCTGCCGGCCTGCACCGTCGAGGAGGCCGCGTTCGAAATGGAAGCGCTCGACTACGATTTCCACCTTTTTACCGAGGAAAGCACGCGGCAGGACAGCGTGCTGTATCGCGGGGGGCCCGCGGAATACCGCCTCGCACAGGTAAACCCGGAAGCCGCCGACAAGTTGGCGCCGTTCAGCATACCGGTGACAGTCAGCCCGCAGCCGGCTCCGCGGCTCACGGTCGAGCAGGCGATCCAGCGGATTGGCTTGCTGGGCTTGCCGTTCCTGTTTTTCGTCGATACCGCCCGAGGCCGCGGCAACGTGTTGTATCACCGCTACGACGGCCACTACGGCCTCATCACGCCGGCAAGTTGAGCGCCGTATCGGCCCCCTAGGCCACCCTGATGCCGCGGCGGTCCCGGCATCCCCCCGTCCGGGACCGCCGCGCAAACTTCAGCCTTCGCTAGCCGGGCGTGCCAGGTGGTCGATGAACCAGTCGCGCGCCAGCGCGGCTACCTGCTCGAGCGCACCCGGTTCCTCGAAAAGGTGTGTTGCCCCGGGCACCACGGCGACCTGACAGTCGCCCGGGATCGCCGCTTGCGCCTGACGATTGAGGGCAAGGACCGTCTCGTCGCGTCCGCCGACGATCAACAAGGTCGGGGCGTGCACGTCGCGCAGCGCCTCGCCCGCAAGATCGGGGCGACCGCCGCGGGATACCACCGCCGCCACCTTCACGCTGGGATGCGCGGCCGCGGCCAGTGCCGCGCCGGCTCCGGTGCTGGCGCCGAAGTACCCAACCGGCAAGGAGCCCGTGTCGGGTTGGCCGGCCAGCCAGGCCGTGACGTCGACCAATCGGCGCGCCAGCATGTCGATGTCAAAGACGTTGGCGCGGTGGCGTTCTTCCTCGGACGTCAGCAGGTCCAGGAGCACCGTGGCGAGTCCCGCGGCATTGAGCACCTCGGCCACGTATCGATTGCGCGGGCTGTGCCTGCTGCTGCCGCTGCCGTGCGCGAACAGGACCACACCCTTCGGGCGCTCGGGAACGGTCAGGCGTCCGGCCACCGAAACCGGTCCACTGGTCACCCGGATTTCCTCGTCCCTCATCGGGGAGCCTCCTACGATTGCCGACTGGCAAGCCTGTCGGCCGCGGGGTACCGGAGCAGCGCCCCGACCCCGTCGGCGGGCGAGATCCGGTGATCCGCCCGAACCAGCGACGCGTCGACCGCGATCGCGGCGAACGGCAGAGCCTCGTCGGCCCTTGCCACACGTTCCACCGCTTCGCCGAGTTCGGACAGCGCGTCGGCATTGGGAGCGATCGTGGTTGGCGCTTTGCCCGCGACCACGGTGACGTCACCCAGCCCGCCGACGATCAACGTGTCGACGTTGCCGTCACGCAGCGACGCGCATACGGCGGATAGTCCCGCGACCGCCAGCCCTGAACCGCGTCCCATCTCGGCCTCGAATCGATCGGCGATCTCGGCCGCCGCGATGTCACGACGGCGATCGAACTCCGCCGCCATCTGTTCGCGGATTTCGTTCTCGTCGATGCCGCTCTTGCGCGCCCCGGCATGCAACTGTGACACACGTTCGGCTACCCGCTCCGGCAGTTCGGGAACCAGGTCCGCAAGCGAACGCACCTCCCCGCGCAGGAACACGACTTCCGGATCCGTCTCATCCACCAGCCGGGTGAGTTCGTCGGCGACCGCGCGGCAATTCATGCGGATCGCTTCCTCGGCGGTGTGCTGGAAGTCGCCGTAACCGTTCCATCCGGCTGTGACCGGTTTGTGCACCGGGTAGCCGCCGCCGTCGATGCTTTCGGAGCTGACGGCGCCCCCCCGGCACAGGCGTACGTCGGCACCGGTGCGGTCGACCGCGGCAAACAGGTAGGTCGGTCGCTGCATCTGCATGTCGATCAACGGAACGACGTAGGGGTACTCCGACAGGCGGACCACCGTGGCCGGTGGCGGGCTGATCAGCTGCTCGTTGACCAGCACCTGATTGCCGGTCGCGATCACAGCGCGGCCCCGCCGCCCGACGGCCGCTCGATGGTGCAGCACGGCTTGCTCGAGCGTACCGAGCATCTCGCCGTCCGCACCCATGTCCTCGAGCTGGCCGCGAATGGCGCGCCATTTCGCTTCGAGCTGCTCGACGGCGTCGGAGGTGTCGTGTGAGTCGTCGAAATAGATCGAGGCGAACGGTGCGTCAGCTGTTACCAGCCACCGGAGGCGATCTGATTGCATGCCAGCCCTCCACGATTGTTCCGATGTTTGCCAACCGTATGGAGGGCAACACGCCCCGGCGAGGGCCGTTAGCCCCCAGCTGCGGGTCTTAGGTCCCGGATTGCTGGGCCGGTGAACTCATCGACTGCCGGGCGCGACGCAGCTCTTCGAGTTCGCCTTCGACCGTCGGGCTGACGTCAACGGGGTAAGACCAGCCGGTCGTGTCCAGTGAACGAAGCTGGGGCGGGAGCCGATCAACCTGCTGGCGCGCCCAGTTTCGCGACGCCGTCAGATCGTGCTGCGGAAGGCGCCGGCCGTTTTTCATCACGGGCACCAGCAGCGGCTCGCCGTCGAGCTGCTCGTTGGGTTTGCCAATGGTGTCGCCGGCGAAGAATCCGTGATGAAATCGGCGCGCCACCTGCTTGCGTCCCGGATAGATCACCTTGCCGCTGGAAAACTTGGTCCGTCCGATGCCGTCGTACTCGACGAGCTTGTATGCCATATCGAGTGCGGGCGCATCTTCGGCGACGACGAGCTTGGTGCCCACGGCGAAGGCGTCGATCGGACATCCGTCGTCAATCAGCTGCGCAATGCGGTACTCGTCGAGGCCCGACGAAGCGAATATTTTGACGTGGTTCAGACCCGCCGCGTCGAGCTTTGCCCGGGCCGCCTTGGACAGGGCACCGAGATCACCAGAGTCGAGTCGGACCGCTCCCACATCAAGGCGCTCCCGCTCGACGAGTTCGATGACGTGGTCGACGCCCCGCAGCGTGTCGTACGTATCGACGAGCAACGTGGTGCCGGGATAGAGGCGGGCGAACGTCTCAAACGCGGCGAGCTCGTCATCGAAGGCCTGGATGAAGCTGTGGGCCATGGTGCCGAACGCGGGGATCCCATACTCGCGAGCGGCGAGCAGATTGGACGTGCCGGCCAGGCCGGCGAGGTAGCCGGCACGTGCCACCTTGAGCGCCGCGTCGGTGCCGTGTGCGCGCCGCGCGCCGAAATCCACGACCTGTCGTCCGCGAGCGGCGTCGGCCACTCGGGCGGCCTTGCTGGCGATGACGCTCTGTAGGTGAATCTGATTCACTACGAACGTTTCGGCGAGTTGGGCCTCCACAATCGGCGCGATAATCTGAACGATCGGCTCGTTGGGAAAGACCACCGTCCCTTCCGGGACCGCCCACACATCTCCGGTGAAGCGGACCTCGGAAAGTGACTGCAGGAATCCCTCGTCAAACAGTCCTAATCTCCGCAAGTAATCGATGTCGGCTGGCCAGAAGTGAAATTCCTCAAGGAAATTGAGCACTTCCGACAGGCCGGCGGCCATCACATACGATCGGCCCTGGGGGAGCTTGCGGAAGAAGGTTTCGAACACGGCGACGCCCGACATGCGTTCGACCATGTAGGCCTGCGCCATCGTGATCTCGTAAAGATCGGTGAATAGCGCCGAAAACCGCTGGGGCGTCATGCATCCCGGTGCTCGTATAGGTCCGCGAGCTGATCCGCGAACTTCTCGATGACGACCTTGCGGCGAAGTTTCATGCTCGGCGTCAGATCGCCGGCTTCGATCGAGAGTTCGCGGTCGGCGATGGTGAATGCCTTGATCTGCTCCCAGCGATTGAGTTCGGAGTTCAACGTATCGATGTATCCCCCGATCAGCCGCTGTGTCGTTTCGTCGCGTGCCACCTCACCGAAGGAATTGCCCGCCAGTCCGTGCTTGTCGGCCCAGTCGGTGATCGCTTCGCTATCGAGGCCGACCAGCGCCACGCAGTAAGGCTTGCCCTCGCCATAGACCACCAGCTCGCTCACATACGGGCACATCCCTTTGAATCTCGCATCGATCGCCGACGGCGCCACGTACTTGCCCTGCGAGGTTTTGAACATGTCCTTCTTGCGGTCGGTGATCCGCAGGAACCCTTGCGCGTCGATTTCGCCGATGTCGCCGGTGTGGAACCAACCGTCCCCGTCGAGCGCCTCGGCGGTGGCGTCCGGAAGATCGTGGTAGGCGGTCATCACCCCGGGCCCCCTGAGCAAAATCTCGCCGTCATCGGCGATCCGTGCCTCCGTTGCCGGGAACGGCCAGCCGACCGTGCCGAACCGATAGGCGTTGGGCCGGTTGATGAACGATGCCGCCGCGGTCTCCGTCAGCCCGTAGCCCTCGAGGACGATGATGCCGACGGCGTCGAACCATTGCGCGACGTCGCGGTCCAGGGCGGCGGCCGCGGAAACGAAGAACCGCAACCGCCCACCGAACCGCTCCCGGATGGCGGAGAACACCAGCCGATCGGCCACCTTGTAGGCCAGCGACGACGCCAGCGACGGCTTTTTTCCGGCCTGCCGTGCTTCCGACACCTTCATACCGACCCCGACCGCCCAGTCGAACATGATTTTCGTCAGCCTGCCCCGGTCGGCGGCCATGTCCTGGACGCGGGCGTGTGCCTTCTCGAAGATGCGCGGTGCCGCACCCATGATGGTGGGACGCAGGGTCGCGAGGTTGTCGATGATCCGTTCGACGCGCCCGTCGACGGCGGTGGGGAAGCCGATTTGCAGCGGCAATGCCAGCATCACTTTGCCGAATGCGTGGGCCAGCGGCAGCCAGAGGAAGTTCAGGTCGTCGGGGCCGAGGATGCCCAGCGAGTCGATGGCCGCGGCGGTGTATGTCCACGCCCCGTGGGTCAGCCGCACCCCCTTGGGCCGCCCGGTGGTGCCGGAGGTGTAGATGAGGCTGGCCAGCTGGCCCGGACCGATGGCGGCGACCCGCTCGTCGATGGCGTCGGGCGAGTCGGCGAGCAGTTGCTTGCCCAGCTGCTCCAGCTCGGCGAGCGTGATCACCCAGTCGCCGTCGCCGTTGCCGTCGATGAGGACGACCTTGCTCACGTCGGGCAGCTCGGCGCGGTGTTCGAGCAGCTTGTCGAGCTGGGTCTGGTCCTCGGCGATCACCACCCGGCTACCGGAATTGGCGACGATGAAAGCCACGTCGGTGGCGTTGGTCGTCGGATACACGGTGGTGGTCGCGGCGCCCGCGCACATGATGGCGAAATCGGTGAGCACCCACTCGTAGCGCGTCGCCGACGCGAGCGCGACCCGGTCCTCCTGGGCGATCCCCAGCGATATCAGCCCCGCGGCGAGGTTACGGACCCGGTCGCCAACCTGTTGCCAGCTGACGCTCTCCCAGCTGTGGTCTTGCGGGTAACGAAAAGCTTCCGCGTGCGGGGTGGCGGCAATGCGGTCGAGGAACAGGTGTGCCACCGAGGGCGCGCGATTCTCGATCTTGCTGAAGTCAGGCCTCTCCATCGAGGCCACTGGTGAGTTCATGGTGCTAATCCATTGATGCCGAGTCGAATACCGGCGGGGGGTCATTAGCCGGTAGTACCCTCGATGCTGCTGGGGTGCGGTAGCTGCGCGCTAGTGACGAAAGTCATGCCGGGATCGGCAAACGTCCCCGTTATGCCGCCTCCCGGGCGGCGGGCGCTCTCAGTCGGCCAGAGCTATCTCAATGGACAAGCACTCGCCGAGGGCGTGTGCCGCGGACCAATCGCCGCTGCTGACGGCGCGCTCGAGGTCATCGACCAACGGGCTGTGGGCACCCAGCTCGGCCAGCCACGCGGACACCGTCGCGGTGATCTGGTGAGCGGGCACCCGCGCAATATGTCCCTCGTGTAGCCGATCGGTCAACTGATAGATCGTGGTCCTAGGATGGCGCTGTGGCCAATGATGCCGCCGCTTCGCTAAATTCATGGTCCCCTCCCCGTTAGCCTTGACGGTCCATCAAACCAGGCCCGCGGGCCCGGCCGTAGAGGCCGAAAGCACGACTACCGAAAGGCTTTAGTCTCGCTTCTGATATGCCGAAGTCCCAGTCCGACAGGGTCCTTTGTCACACCTGTTACCTACCTACTTCTCCGGCGATGGCAGCCCCGGTCGCGTACCGTACATCGAGGGATAGCGCATTGTCAGGGTACCTGTTTCGAGGACACCGGAATGCGGAATTTACGAGATGACCTCTTTAGCAATGGATTCGCAATCGGGGCGTGATTCGCCACTGGTCTCGCCGGTAGGCAAACGGGCAGGCGTGAGCGCCGTCAGCACCGAGGAGCTGGCGGCGGTGCCGGTATTCGCGGGCATCCCGGCGCAGGACCTGACGGCATTGGCCGCCTGTCTAAAGCCCCTTTGTGCGAGCGCCGGTGAGGTCCTGATGCGGCAGGGTGAACGAGCGGAGTCGTTTGCGATCATCGCGTCCGGTCGCGTCGAGATCAGACACGTCGGCCCGAAGAGGCAAGTCACGATCGTGGAGCTGCCGCCGGGGACGATCGTCGGCGAGATCGCCTTGCTGCGGCACGCGCCCAGAATGGCGACGGTGACCGCCAAAGACGACGTGCGCGGCTACACCGGAGACAACGACGCCTTCGACTGCATGTTGGACATGCCGGTCGGCGCCGATCGGATGATCCGCACCGCTCGGCAACGGTTGGCCGGCTATATCGCCCCGATCCCGGTGTTGACCAGAGACGGCGCCGAGCTGTTGCTGCGCCCGGTTCTGCCCGGTGATGCCGAGCGGTTCAAGAGCAACGGCTCCTTCTCGCGGGAGACGCTGTACCGGCGGTACCAGGGTGGCACGCCGACCGAAGGGCGGCTGGCCTATCTGTTCGAGGTCGATTACGTCGACCACTTCGTCTGGATCGTTGTCGGCGGACCGGACGGGCCGGTCGTCGCCGACGCCCGCTTCATCCGGGACGACGACGACCCCGCCTCGGCGGAGGTTGCGCTCACCGTGGCGGACGCCTACCAGGGCCGGGGGATCGGGACATTGCTGCTCGGTGCGCTGGCGGTCGCGGCGCGCGTTGACGGCATCAGAAGGTTTCACGCCCGCGTGCTGTCCGATAATCCGCCCGCGCGGGCGTTGGGCGGCCTGGTGAACGCCAATTGGGAGCACGAAGAACCCGGGGTGGTCACGACGACGGGGGCGATCCCCCGCTTTGATAACCTACCCCTCGATTCCGCCACCTGCCGGCAGATCCGGTATGTGGCTCAACAGGTGATCCATGCATTCGACTGATGACCCCGGAAATGACCCCCGGAAGTGACCATAGCCCCAGGCTTTGGTGCCTTTGCACCCTTATCCGAGGGGCGGGGGAGCGCACAGCATGGATTCCTCCACGTCATGTTCCTCGAGGAGTTGGGCCGTGAAGTCGTTGATCGTCTGCGTTTCGAAATCGCACGGCAATACCCGCCGGGTAGCCGAGCGGATGGCCGAAGTGCTGGATGCCGAGGTCGTGGACGCCGAATCGGTTGACCCCGAAAAACTTTGCGAATACGACCTGGTCGGCTTCGGGTCCGGCATCTACTACATGACGTTCGACTCGAGGATACCGGCCTTGATCCGTCGCCTACCACAGGTCAACGGCGTCCATGCGTTCACCTTCTTCACCAGCGGCGCCCGGGAGATCCCGCTGGTGGACTACACCAAGCCGGTCCGAAACCGACTTGCCGCGAAGGGTTTCAAGGTCCTCGGTTCGTTCTCGTGCCGCGGCTTCGACACGGTCGGGCCGTTCGGGTTCATCGGCGGGATAAACAGGGGACGGCCGGACGATCACGACCTCGGGCGGGCCGCCGCCTTCGCCGAACGTCTGCGCAACCGAGTCGCACGCTCCCGGGCCGCCTCATGAGCGACCCCAAGCCAACAGAGCGACCCTCCGGTGACGCCGAACGGCCGGGGCCTGCCCACCTCGGCCTGCCGAGTGTCGCGGGCCTAGGCGGTGCCGTCCAACCGTTCACGCATACCGGCCAGTACGTCGCCCAGTCATGGCGCGAATACCTCGATCAGGAGCCGGGTGAGCTGCCGATCGCACGGCCCACCCTCGCCCTGGCGGCGCAGGCCTTTCGCGACGAAGTCGTCCTGATGGGTCTCAAGGCGCGACGGCCGGTCAGCCGCCCCGAGACTTTCGAGCGCATCACCCGCGAGGTGGTCGCGGCGCTGGAGTTCTACGGCGACAGGGGATGGCTCGACCACCCGAAGAGATTCTTCGGGACGCCGCCGCCGCTTGCCGATGTCACGGTCCGAAAGGCCAAGGGGCGCAGGAAGTCCCTTTATCGCATCGCCTTCGACAGCGGGTATCTGCCCCGGCCGGGTGAACCGGGCGCCCAGCGGTGGACGGGTTACACGGCGAACAACCGTGAGTACGCGCTGTTGCTACGCCACCCGCAACCGCGACCCTGGCTGGTGTGCGTGCACGGAACGGAAATGGGCCGGGCCGCAGTCGATCTGGCGGTGTTTCGCGCCTGGAAACTCCACGAGGATCTGGGCCTGAACGTCGTCCTGCCGGTCCTTCCGATGCACGGCCCGCGGGCTCGCGGCCTGCCGAGGCACGCGGTGTTTCCGGGGGAGGACATCCTCGATGACGTGCATGCGACGGCGCAGGCGGTGTGGGACATCCGGCGGCTGCTGTCCTGGATACGTCGGCAAGAGCCGGAGTCCCAGATCGGGTTGAACGGTCTGTCACTGGGCGGCTACGTCGCCGCCTTGGTCGCCGGCCTGGAACGCGGCCTCACCTGCGCGATCCTCGGTGTCCCGGTGGCCGATCTGGTCGCGCTGCTGGGCCGGCACTCCGGGCTCGGCCCCGATGATCCCCGCCGTCGGACGATGGAACTGGCCGAGCCCATCGGCCGGATGACATCGCCGCTGTCGCTTCCGCCGCTCGTGCCCATGCCGGGGCGCTTCATCTACGCCGGCGTAGCCGATCAGGTCGTGCATCCACGCGAACAGGTGGTCCGCCTTTGGGAGCACTGGGGCAAACCCGAAATCGTGTGGTACCGCGGCGGTCATGCCGGCTTCTTCCGCGCGCGACCGGTGCAGCGGTTCGTCCAGGCCGCGCTCCTGCAATCGGGGCTCCTGGAGGGGGCATCGACGCAGCGCGACCGCCCTGCCTAGTTGCGGAGGACGAAGATGAACCTGCTGGATCCACTCGACGCGGCGATGATGACCGCGGAGCTGGTGTCCAACCCGATGCATGTCGGCGCCGTGCTGGTGCTGTCGCCGCCCGGCGACGCCGGCCCCGACTACGTTAACGCGCTGCACCGCGAGACGCTCGCCGGAAACGATCCGATCGATCCGAGGCTGCGCAGATATCCGCATCGCGGTGTGGACACCGGCGGAATGTGGGTCTGGCGCGACGGGGGCACCGTCGACCTGCGCCAACACTGCCAGCGCCGCACGGTATCCGGGGGCGCTGACGGGTTCTGGCGGCTGATCGCCGAGTTGGATGCGGTGCCCCTGGACCGGTCCGGGCCGATGTGGATGTCGTACCTGATCGACGGCCTCGACGGCGACAGATTCGCCTTCTATATCAAGGTGCATCACACGGTCGTCGACGGTGTGGCCGGTTTCCAGATGATCACCGCCGCGTTGAGCAGCGATCCGGAACGTCGATCGATGCCGCCCTTTTATGCCGACTGCCGCCGCGGCTCCGCGGCGCCGCCGACGTCGGCGCCGCTGGTGTCCCGCCTGGTGGCACCGTTACGGTCGCTGGCCGGCACGGCGTCGTCGGGGGTGGGACTGATCGGGCGGGTGGTGACCGGCGAGGTGTCGACCGTGCTGGACACCCTGGTCGGGCACACCACGGTGCTACCGTTCGGGGCCCCGTACACCCGATTCAACGGTCGCCTGGGGCCCGAGCGTGCGGTCGCGGGGGGCAGCTGGGCCACGGATCGCATCCGCGCCGTGCAACAGGCCGCCGGGGTGACCGGCAACGACGTGCTGACCGCGATGGCGGCCGGCGTGGTGCGGCGATGGTTGGGCGATCGCGGCGAACTGCCCGGGCAGCAGCTGGTGGCCGCCTGCCCGGTCACGGTGCGCGATCGCGAACACGATGCGGCAGATGACCGGCACGGCAACAGGTTCGGCCTCTGGCTGTGCCCGCTGGGCACCCACCTCGATGATCCGGTCGCCCGACTGGATTCGATCCACCGGTCGATGTCGGAAGGAAAGCAGTGGGTGGCCAAACGCGGAGCGGCGGCATCGCTGCTGACGAACGCCGGAAGCATCGCCGCGACGGCGATCGGCCCGCTGCTGCCGTTCACCCAGAAATTGCGGACCGGATACAACCTGCCGGTCTCGCACGTTCGCGGTCCTGCGGCCGAGATGTATTGGAACGGCGCTCGTGTCGAGGAGATATTCCCGGTGTCGACCGTCTACGACGGTCACGCGCTGAACGTTACGACGTGCTTGTATGCCGACCGGGTCGGATTCGGCTACGCCGCGGGCCGCGACGTGATCCCCGATATCGAGACATTCATACCGCTGACCGAGCAGTGCCTGAGCGAGCTCGAATCCGCTCTGGGCGTTGGTGTCTGAGCTATTCGGTGCCCGCTGAAACAGGCTCTGCCGCTTGCACTTCGGCCGGCGATGCCGGGTCCGCCACGGCGTCGATGCGATGAATACCCTTACGGTCGTAATACCAGGTGACCACGGCACCGAACAACAGGCCGATCGCGAGGCCGGCCACACCGACGACCACCGCGCGCGACAGCCCGGCATCGGCGCGGCCGTCGAAGTACAGCAACGCCCGACACCCCAGGAAGGCTTGGCGCATGGGTTCGAATCCGGCCAGCCAGCCGAAGAATCGCGGCGTGGCCTCCAGCGGAATCGTGGCGCCGGTGGCGGGCAGGCCGAAGAACAGGAACACGAACAGGCTGATGAGCGTGCCCAGCGACCCGACGGCCGCGATCAATGAGGCCGACGTGATGCCGACGGCGGCGACGACGAAGGTGCCGAAAAGCCACACCGACCAGGGATGCGGCACCGGCATGCCCAGCGCGGAAGCGATCCACAGGTAGACAGCCGAGGACGCCAGGCCGATCAGGATCACCAACGCCCACTCGACCAGCAGGGTCCGCAGTCGAGACACCTTGACCTTGTTGGCCAGCCGGTACCACGGGCCGAACTCTGCCGGCACGTATCCGAGCAGCGCGTCGGTGGTCATGCTCACCACGATTGCGGCGGTGACTCCACCGATCAGCAGCAGCAAGGAGAAGTAGAAGGCCGACAGGCCGGCGCCGGTGCCGCCGGGCAGCGGGTTGTCGGCGAAAGTCTGCACGTCGATCGGGTTGGCCAACGCCAGGGTGGCCCCGCCCGGCGGAGCGGCCCCACGGTTGAGCTGTGGCAGGAACGGGGTGAGCAGGGCGGCGGCCCTGGCGTTGACGGCCGCCATCGCCTGATTCATGGCCCTCTCGGCGATGGCGGCGCCCATGGCGCTGGCTCGCGGGTTGGTCACGATCGTGATCACCGGCTTGGCCGGCTGCCCGGGCTGCAGTGTCGCCTGCGGCAGCACCAGAAGTCGTTGCGTGAGGTCCTGCGGTAACAACACTTCCGCGTACACCTGTGCGGTGTCGAGTTGGTGGCGGGCCGCATCGGCCGACAGCACCCGCAGGTCGAACTGGCTCTTGTCCGTGTTCGCCACCAATGTGTCGGTGATGGTCTTGCCCGTCGGCCCGGTGTCCTGGTTGACGATCGCGATCGGCAAATGCCGCAGGTTGGTGGTCGGATTGAGGATGCCGCCGAAATAGAGCATGGCGAACCCGGACAGCAGCGCCAGGGAGATGACGAGCGGTGCCACCCAGAATCTCCACTCGAGCAACGCTTTGCGGCCGCCGGCGTCAAGCGCGTCGTGTTGCGTTTGATGACTGGTCAGCTGATCCATTGCGCTCATCTCCGATCATCGATCGGCATCACTGTCGCCGCGCGGCGCAGGAGTCGATAGTGCCGTTGGTCCCGAAGCGGCTGGGTCGGTCTACCCGTGGGTTAACGTCGCGCCAACGCCGAGGCCCGGCCCACGTGGGCCATGATGCGGTCCAGGACGAAGCTGGAGAGGTCGCCGTCATCAGCGACACGGGCGAGGCCCTGCCGCCGCAAGAACGTGTCAAGGCGTCGATCGGGTGACCAGTCGGCGTAGATCGGCCCCATGTAGCGCGACCGCAGGAATTCCGAAGCCAGGGCATCGACGTCAGAATCTGACAACAACAACGGTGGGTTAGCGCCCATAGCCGTCATACTCCTTTGTTCGCCCCGCAAACCGCCGCAGCCAAGTTACGCCAGACCACGCCATCATGGCGTCACGCGCTGATTGCGAAAAGAGTCCAAAGTCATCACCGGTGCCGAGGGCCCCGGCGAGCGAGGACCATTGGCCCTGTCGGGCCGACGCGCCGTCCGCCCAGACTGGCGGCATGGCCAACGCGACGAGACGAATCACGCAGACGGCGGCGGGGCTGGCGGTGCTGTACGGCGCGCGGCGGTACTACCGCAATTGGGGCGCAACCAAAGCGGAGTGCCAGATGGTGCTGCCCGGCGACATGTTGGTGGCCGATCCGGCCATTCAGACAACGGAGGCGGCATACATCGACGCGCCCGTTTCCGCGGTGTGGCCCTGGCTGTTGCAGATGGGTCAGGACCGTGGTGGTTTCTACGGTTGCGAAGGACTCAAAAACCTGGCCGGCCTTGGCCATCAGGACGCCGACCGGATCCATCCGGAATGGCAACACCTTGCGGTGGGGGATCTGGTGCGTCTGGCTCCCGACGGGTGGATGGGCCGACCGAACGGGGTCGCGTTGCGGGTCGCCGAGATCGTGCCCGGCAAGCACCTGGTGCTTAGTGCCACGCGGCCGGGTCAGCGCTGGAACGCGGTGTGGTCGTTCCACGTCCAGCCGCACTGGGAAGACCGGGTCCGGCTCCTCACCCGCGCCAGGATCGCCTTGTGCCACCCGGGCGAGGTGCTCGCCCTGGAACTGATCAGGCCGGTGGTCGCGCTGAGCACCCGGGGTTTGTTGCTGGGCATCAAGCACCGGGTGGAGCAGTCGCCAGCGACCGAGGCCTCGAACGATCGGCCGCTGAAACTCGTTGAGCCGTGAATTTTTTCGGGTAGGTGACAGGCCCGCACGACGAGGCCCGGGCCGTATCCCATCTGGCGGGTGCAGGCGCCGAACCGCCACGGAGTTTTGAGCGGGCCGATTGGCCGCCGGCCGAGGGTCGAACGGCCCTAGCGCCGGCCATGGCGCCGCCTTACTTTCGGGCAAGAGGCGGCGAACCGCGCCTCACATCGACTGTGGAGGTAACTCAAGTGCGCGATGCGATCCCACTGGGGCGGATCGCCGGTTTCTCGGTGAATGTCCACTGGAGCGTGCTGGTCATCCTTTGGTTGTTCACCTGGAGCCTGGCCAGCACGCTCCCGGGCGCCGTCAAGGGGTATTCGTCGGTGGCGTATTGGGTGGCCGGAGTGTGTGGCGCACTGGTGCTCCTGGCATCGCTGTTGGCTCACGAACTCGCGCATGCCGTCGTCGCCCGCCGCTCGGGGGTGGCCGTCGGCGACGTGA
Source organism: uncultured Actinomycetota bacterium (assembly GCA_963800315.1). Classification (GTDB taxonomy): domain Bacteria; phylum Actinomycetota; class Actinomycetes; order Mycobacteriales; family Mycobacteriaceae; genus Mycobacterium. The sequence goes on along the minus strand of CAWDAS010000005.1, from coordinate 216,391 downwards.
CGCTGTGGCTGTTCGGCGGTGTGACCACCCTCGGTGGCGAAGCGAAGACACCCAAAGCGGCCTTCCGGATCGCGATCGCGGGCCCGGCCACCAGCCTCGCGCTGGCGGCCATTTTCGGTGGGATGGTCGTAGCGTTGCAGACCGTGCGGGCCGCTCCCATCGTGGTCGGCGTCGCCTCCTGGTTGGCCGCGATCAATCTGCTGCTGGGCCTGTTCAACCTGTTGCCGGGCGCCCCGCTGGACGGTGGCCGGGTGCTGCGGGCCTTTCTGTGGCGCCGCCACGGCGACAGCGTGCGCGCCGGCATCGGTGCGGCGCATGCCGGGCGAGTGGTCGCCTTCATCCTGATCGCGTTGGGATTGGCCGAATTTGTGGCCGGCGGCCTGGTCGGTGGCGTCTGGTTGGCGTTCATCGGCTGGTTCATCTTCGCCGCCAGCCGCGAGGAGGAGTCGCGGATCTCGACCCAACAGATATTCGCCGGGGTGCGCGTCGCCGACGCGATGACGGCCCGGCCGCACACCGCCCCCGGATGGATCACCGTTGACGACTTCATCCAGCGCTATGTGCTCGGTGACCGTCACTCGGCGTACCCGGTGGCCGACCAAAGCGGAACGATCGTCGGCCTGGTCACGCTGAGACAGCTGCGCGATGTTGCACCCGCCCGGCGCGCCTCGATCAGCGTGGCGGAGATCGCCTTACCGCTGCACGCGGTGCCGACCGCCACGCCGCAGGAGCCGCTGACGGCCCTGCTCGAACGTATGACACCGGCCGGTCCGCGCAGCCGTGCCCTGGTCGTGGAGGGCGGCCAAGTGGTCGGCATCCTCACGCCGACCGATGTCGCACGGCTGATCGACGTCTACCGGCTCGCGCATCCCGGGCCGGACCTGGCCGCGCATCGCTAGGAATGCGGGCCATGAAACCGATCATCGTTGGTGTCGATGGTTCACCGGCCGCCATCAAGGCCGCCCTGTGGGCGATCGACGAGGCCATCGGCCGTGCCGTACCGCTGCGTTTGATCGCGGTGATGAACATGACTCATGCATCGCCGGATGCCTACGAGCGCGACCTCAAGCGTGCCGAAACCTCATTGCGTGCAGCACAATCGGCGGTTGAGGGCAGTGGGAAGCGCGTCGAGGTCCAGACCGAGATCGTGCGTGGCCCGGCCGGGCCGGCGCTGGTGGAGGCGTCCCGCGATGCCCAAATGGTCTGCGTCGGGTCCGTCGGCGTCGGCCGATTCGCCCGCGCGATCCTGGGTTCGACGGCAACCGAACTCGCCGAGAAGGCGCATTGCCCGGTGGCGGTGATACGTAGTGAACTCGACCAGCCGCCGCCCGACATCAACTGGATAGCGGTACGGATGACCGACGCACCCGACAATGACGCCGTCGTCGAACACGCTTCGTCCGAAGCGAAATTGCGCAAGGCCCCCATGCTCGTACTGGGCGGCAGGGTGGAGGCGCTCACCGAGCACGCCGACGGGGAATTCGAGCGTCGGGTCGACGATTGGCGGCAGCGCCATCCCGAGGTGCATGTCTACCCGATCACCACCAAGGGCGCCATCGCCGACTTCCTCAGGGCCAACGACGAGCGGGTTCTGCTCGCGGTGATCGGTGGCGCAGAGGCCGACCAGCTGGCGCGGCTCGTCGGTCCTACCGGACATCCCCTCTTTCGCCACCCCGAATGCTCGGTGCTGGTCGTCCGGCACTAGCAGCTGGTGACTTTTGGCTCTTACGCGCCGCGCACCGCACGGCAATGATCGTCGAGTGCAACGTGATTGGGTGTTATCGAGCCGGCCGTGAACGGTAGCCGCACGTCCCGGATCTGGACGTCCATCGCGGTCCTTGCACAGCGTGACGGAGCATTCATATCGCCGGTGCACGCGTGTATCGCGTGCGTGCAGGCGGTCGGCGTCAGCGGCGCCGGGCTGATGCTGATGGGCGGCTCGAACTCGCTGGAACCGGTGTATGTCACGGATTCGCGCATCGGTGAGGTCGAGGAATTGCAGGCCACCCTGGGCCAGGGCCCGAGCACCGATGCGCTGGAGTCGGGCCGCCCGGTGCTGGTGGGGGACCTGGGCGCGCCGATGAGTGCCTACCGGTGGCCGCGATTCACAGCGGAAGCGGGCCGGCTTGGCATCTGCGGCATGTACAGCCTTCCGCTGGCGTTGGGCGCGATCGAAGTCGGCGTGCTCGACCTGTACAACGATGCCCCGGGCCACCTCGATCAGCGCCAGCTGGTGGACGCCTTGATCTACGCCGACACCGCGTTGCTGCTGACGCTGGACGCGCAGAGCGGCATCGCCACCCCGGTGGATAGCGAATATCCCACCGGCCACGGTCCGGTGCTTTGGCACGCCGAGGTTCACCAGGCGGCCGGCATGCTCTCGACGGAACTCGGTGTGTCGGCGCTGCAGGCGTTGGTGCGGCTGCGCTCATACGCCCACGCCCACCACAAGCCCCTTCCCGAAGTCGCGCGGGCGGTGGTGGAACGACGGCTGCGGCTGCGGCCGGACGAAGTGAAACCGGGTGCGGATCACCCCCGGTAACTAAACCGGGCACGGCGATACGCAGGTCTACGACATCGATTCGCGTGCCACGATCACCGGCACCCGCGCCATCTGCGCAACGGTTTCGCCGACGGAACCCACCAGCATTCCGGCGAATCCGCCGCGACCCCGGCTGCCGACCACGACCAGTTGCGCCTCGTCGGAACGCTCGACCAGCTGGCGTGCTGGCTGGGCCTGCACCACGTTCCGGCTTACCGGCACGTCGGGATACCGTTCTTGCCAACCCGCCAGCCGCTCGGCCAATACTTCCTCGGCCATCGATTGCGTTGCGGGCCAATCGATTCCGGGCCACTCCGAGACGTCGAGATCACTCCACGCGTGCAGCGCGACCAAGCCGGTGCGGCGGCGCGAGGCCTCGTCGAAGGCGATCGCGGTCGCCGTTTCGGAGGCCGGTGAGCCGTCGATGCCGACCAGCACCGGTGCCTGACTGGTGTCCGGCGCCGACGCGTCTTCGTCGTGGATGATCGCCACCGGACAATGCGCGTGACGCAGCAGGGCCGAACTGACCGAACCCAGCAGCCGGCCGGGCCAGCGCCCACTGCCCTGCGCCCCGGCGACGAGCATCTCCGCGTCTTTGGACAGGTCGATCAGGGTGTGGACGGCCCCCGACGACAAGATCTCCGTCTGGACTCTCACCGGACCGCCAGGCGCGGTGGCCTCTTCGACGACCTTGAGCGCACCGTCGACCAGCCGGCGACCGTGGTCTTGCTGCCACCGCAGCACGCCCGCGGGCACCGGCGTCCGCAGCCATGTGGAAACCTCCGGCGAGACCGCGTGCACGAGCGTCAGCGGAACATTCCGCAGCTCGGCGTCGCGCGCCGCCCACTGCACCGCCGCCCGCGCGGCCGGCGAGTCGTCGATGCCGACGACAATTCCCATAGATCCGTTGCGCGATGACATGGCCCGCCCTCACTTCGTCGCCCTGCTGGTTGGCTTTGCCGTTCGTGCACAACCGTATTGGCGCGACGACATCCGGTGTCAGAGCCGTTAGTCACCAGCCGGCAGGGCGCAAGTCCTCGGTGGCGCCGGCCCTAGCGGGCGGGCGCCACCGCAGCCTTGTGGGCGACGATGGCGACGGCGATCAGCTGCCTACGATGCTTGCGAAACGTGCGACGCATGGTAAGCACTCGCTTGCGGGCATCACGATGCGTGAGCACGTTTTTGGCGAAGCGCAGCGCTCCGCGAAGCCCTTCGTCGGCGATCACTCGCCGGGGCTGTAACAGGGCCATCGGTGCGGCCGTGACGTGGTCGACCACCAGCCCGTGTTCCGCCAGCAGTCGCGACCATTCCGCAATCGTCAGCGGCCGCGCATTCACCTTGATCGCGCGGGCAAGCGATTGCCGGATGTCCGTGGCAATTTCGTCGGCGACGGTGTCCGGTGTGAGGGCGAGCTCGTGGATCGCATAGCGCCCCCGCGGCCGCAGCACTCGCGCCGCCTCGGCGACGATGGCGTTCTTGGCCGCGTCGCCCTGCATGGTCAGCATCGCCTCTCCGACGACGACATCGCTGCTGGAGTCGAGTAGCCCGGTGGCGGCAGCGTCGGCAACCCGGACGGCGCCGTTCTCCGCGCCGAGTTCGGTGAGCACGCCGCGAACGACGTTGGCCGCGTCGGGGTCGCTTTCGGCGCCGACATACGACCGTGGGCCCTGGGTCAGGATTTCGGCGGCGGTGCGGCCCAGGCCCGGCGCCAACTCGACCACGTCCGCGTTGCTGAGCTCGGCGCGGGCCAGCAGGTCGCGGGTGAGCTCGACGCCGCCGGGACGAAGCACCCGTTTGCCGAGCCGTGCCAGCAGCCAGTGGCCCGCCACGGTGTCGTCGGTGCGGCCCGACGAGGGCAGCGGAGTCGGACGTTTGGCCGGCTTATGCAGCTCCGGAACGTCAAGTTCGTTGCGGCCCATAGGTTCTCCCGACCATAACGCGGATATTCTTACAAGAAAATTTGTGTAAACTCTAGTGCACGGTGTACAGGGCCGGGAAGCGGGCATTTCGAGAAGGAGCGTGAGGGACATCGTGACCTCAATCGGGGAATCAGCCGGACGCCGTCGCGAGGTGTTGCGGGTATTGCGGGCGTCGTCTGATCCGATGAGCATCGTCGCGATCGCCGACACGCTGGGTGTGCATCCCAACACCGTGCGTTTCCACCTGGAAAGCCTGGTCGGCGATGGGCAGGTGGAGCAGGTCGAACCGGACCGCAAGGGGCCCGGGCGCCCACCGTTGATGTTCCGCGCGGTGCGGCAGATGGATCGGGGTGGGGCGCGGCATTATCGGCTGCTGGCCGAGATCCTGACCACGGCGTTTGCCGCCGAGCGCGATGCGCCCGCCAAGGCGGTGGCCGCGGGGCGGGCCTGGGGCCGGAAAATGCCTGCCGAGCTGCAACCGCTTCCCGCCGATGCCACCACCACCGAGCAGGTCATCGACCATTTGGTCGATGTGCTCGACGACCTCGGCTTCGCGCCCGAGCGCCGGACAACCGCTGGCGACCAGCAGGTCGGCCTGCGCCACTGCCCGTTTCTGGAACTGGCCGAAAATCGAACCAGCGTCATCTGCCCGTTGCACCTGGGGATGATGCAAGGAGCCATGGAAACCTGGGGAACACCGGTGTCGGTCGACCGGCTCGAAGCGTTCGTCGAGCCGGACCTGTGCGTGGCCCACCTGACGGTGCAAGCAGCGGCCAGGTGAATACCGGACCGGCGATCGAAGTCGCGGTCACGTTCGTCTGGCTCGGCATGGTGCTGGCGATCTCGTTCCTGGAAGCCCCCCTGAAGTTTCGCGCGCCCAACGTGACGTTGCAGATCGGGCTCGGCATAGGACGCCTGGTCTTTCGCGCGCTCAACACGGCGGAGGTCGGTTTCGCCCTCGTCATCGCCGCCGTCGCGGCGGCCGGCCCGACACCGGCCCGCGTCGCCGTGGCATTTTGCGTCGCTGTCGCCGCCCTGGCCATCCAGTTGATAGCGGTGCGCCCGCGATTGACCCGTCGTTCCGACGAGGTGCTCGCCGGATCGGATGAGCCGCGCTCCCGGGCCCACTACGCCTACATCGGTTTAGAGGTGGTCAAGGTGGCCGCCTTGGTCGCGACGGGGATACTCCTACTGACCGATTGATTACGGCGCTGCAACCCCAAAGGACACAAGCTATGGAATCGATCTCGTTGACCAGCCTCGCGTCCGAAAAGCTCGACGAGGCCAAACAATCGCACAGCGGGCGGGCCGCGCACACCATCCACGGTGGCCACACCCACGAACTCCGCCAGACCGTGCTGGCGCTGCTGGCCGACCACGATCTTTCCGAACATGAAAGCCCCGGCGAGGCGACGTTGCAGGTGCTGCAGGGGCACGTGCGCCTGACGGCCGGTGGTGAGTCGTGGGACGGCAAGGCCGGCGACTATGTCGCCATTCCCTCCGAACGGCACGCCGTGCACGCGGTCGAGGATTCGGTGATCATGCTGACCGTGCTCAAGACCATGCCATCGGCGGCCCGCTAGCCGTCGATGCTGTCGACGCCCTGGTCAGCGAGTTTTGGCCTGCGGGCACCCATCGTCAACGCGCCGATGGGCGGGGTCGCCGGGGGCCGGCTGGCCGCGGCGGTCACCGCCGCGGGCGGCCTGGGCATGGTCGGCATGGGCAGCGTCGCGACCAGGGCGTTGCTCCGGGACCAGTTGCGGCACGTCGATGGACGGTTCGGGATCGGGCTGGTCGACTGGGTGATGCGCAGCGAGGCCGGGCTGCTCGAAGACGCGCTGGCCGCTCGCCCCGCCCTGTTGTCGGTCAGCTTCGGAACCGACTGGTCGTGGGTGGCAAAGGCGCACGACGCCGGAATCCCGACCGCCACACAGGTTTATGACGGCCTTGGTGCCCGCCGGGCGGCGGACGCCGGGGTCGACGTTTTGGTCGCCCGCGGGTCCGAGGGCGGCGGGCACGGCGAGGTGAAGCTCGGGACGCTGCCGCTGCTCGACGCCGTTCTGGATGCCGTGAGCGTGCCGGTGCTCGCCGGCGGCGGCATCGGCTCGGCCCGAAGCCTGGCCGCCGTGCTCGCCGCCGGGGCCAGCGGAGCATGGATCGGCACCCGGCTGGCCGCCTGCCCGGAGGCGCTGACCGGCGACACCAGTCGCCGGGCGCTGATCTCGGCCGGGCCGGCCGACACCGTGATCACCCGCGTCTTCGACGTCGCCAGGGGCCTGCCCTGGCCGGCGCGGTTCCCGTCGCGGGTGTTGGCCAATGATTTCGTCGCGCGCTGGACCGGAAAAGAGGGCGCCCTCGCCGCCGATCGGGCGGCCCGCCAGGAGCTGGCCGCCTCGATCGCCGGCGACGATCGCAGGATCGCGCCCGTGGATGCCGGCCAGAGCGTCGGGATGATCAACGACGACGCGTCGGTCGGCGAAGTCATCGCCGAAATGTGTACGGGCGCGCAGCGTTTGCTTTCCGGCTGGGCGTCGTAACCCGCGCGTCAGACGGCGCGCAGGTAGCGCCCGGCGATGACGCGCTGGGCCACCTTGACCAGGGGGCCGCCGGCCTTGCTCCACCAGGCGGCGGGCCGGGAGAACGAGGAAACCTCCGCGAAGACCGCAGCGGTGTCGGGGTCGCGGCGTACGACGAAGCGCTCCTCGCCGGATTCCGGGTGGCCGGGCAGCGTGCCGTAGCCGAAGCCGCGCATATCGGGTTCGTCGACCACATACACCACGCGGCACGGCGCCGGCAGAAAGCCCATCCGCACCACCAACACCGCATCGACAGCGGCGAACTCGGAGCTGGCCCGCACCCGCAGGCCCGCCCCGCGCTGCATGCCCCAGTGCATGACGGCCTCGGCGGCCCGCTCGAAGCGCTGCCGCCCCGTGCCGATCTGCTTTTCGACGTGCAAATGGCCATACCCCGCCGGCAGCTGGCCGGACGCGGTCGCCCCGATCTCCGAGTACGTCAGCGGAAGCTCCTCGAGCGCGGCTAGGTCCACCCGCCCAGCTTGCCACGCCGACATGCGTGGCGTGTTTTGGCGCGTACGGTCGTAAAGGTGACCGCACAAAATTCGAAAACTGTTGCTGAAGCGTCCGGAACGTTCACGCTCGGCGGCGACCTGACCGTCAACCGGCTCGGTTTCGGCGCCATGCGTCTGACCGCCAAAGGGGTGTGGGGCCCGCCCGCTGACCGCGACGAATGCGTCCGAGTGTTGCGGCGTGCCGTCGAACTCGGCGTGAACTTCATCGACACCGCCGATTCCTACGGCCCCTACATTTCCGAGGACATCATCCACGAGGCGCTGCACCCGTATGAGGGCCTGGTGATCGCGACCAAGGCGGGCCTGCTGCGCACCGGGCCGGACGTCTGGATTCCGCTGGGGAACCCGAGTTACCTGCGTCAGGAATGCGAGATGAGCCTGCGCCGCCTCGGCGTGGAGACCATCGACCTATTCCAGCTGCACCGGGTCGACCCGAACTTCCCGCTGGAAGACCAGGTGGGCGAGCTGCTCACGCTGAAGAACGAAGGCAAGATCCGCCACATCGGCCTGTCGGAGATCGACGTCGATCAGCTCGCCGCGGCCCAGCGGGTCACCGAGATCGTGTCGGTGCAGAACATGTACAACCTGGCCGCCCGCGGCGCCGAACCGCTGCTGGACGCCGCGACCAGCCAGGGGATCGGTTTCATTCCGTGGTTCCCGCTGGCCGCCGGGCCGTTGGCCGCCGCGGACGGCCCGTTGCAGCGCATCGCCGCCGACCATGACGCGACGCCGTCCCAACTGGCGCTGGCCTGGCTGCTGAAACGCTCACCGGTGATGCTGCCGATACCGGGCACGTCGAAGGTGGCCCACCTGGAGGAGAACGTCGCCGCCGCCCAGATCACGCTGACCGACGACGAGTTCGAAGCCTTGTCGGCCGCCGGGGCGCAGCAGACGGTCTAACCATCGCGCGAGAGCCCGTCCGCCGGGCAATACGGTGTTGTGGTGGCCGAACATCAGCAACACCCCGGCGGTGGATTCAACCCGCCGGACCCGACGACCAAGGGCGGGCCCGACTACGGCAGGTTCATCGACGCGGTGCGCACGTTGCAGGACCACGCCCGCGCCGTCGATGCGCCCGACGAGGTCATCACCGAGGCCGCGGATCTGCTGGACAAAGTGTCGGCGTTACTGAGCCCGTTCGACGCCGACGAGTGGGCCTCGCCGTCGGGGCGCCGGATGGACCTGCCGATGCGCGGAAACATCCTGTCGATCCCGATGAAGGCACGGAAATCCGACGACGGCCGGATCCATGGCTGGGCGCGATTCGCCCGCTTTCATCTGGGACGCAACGGGGCCGTGCACGGCGGCGCCCTGGGGATGCTGTTCGACAGCGTGCTGGGGTTGACGTCCTCGGTGCTCACCGGGGGTCCCTACCAGCGCACCGCATACCTCAAGATCGATTACCGCCACGTCGTGCCGATCGAAAGGGAACTGCAGTTCGACGCCGGAGTCGACCGGGTGGACGGGCGCAAGATCTTTGTTTCCGGGCGGTTGACCGACGGCGACACGCTGCTGACCGAAGCGGACGCTCTGTTTGTGCGGCTCAAGCCTGGCCAGCCCTGAGGCGGGTCGGCCCGGCTAGCATGGCAGCGACCATTCAGGAATAACAGGCCACGTAATTTTGGAGAACCAACCCGATGAGCGCCCCCGTAGAGCCCATCCCAGGGGCCGATGGCGGCGACCCGCGGCACCCGGCAGCGCCGGGTTTGCGGTCGCCGCAAGCCCGGATCCGGGTCCCTGCCGGCACCACCGCGGCCGCCGCGGTCGGTGAGGCGGGGTTGCCGCGCCGGGGGGCGTCCGACGCGATCGTCGTGGTGCGCGACGCCGAAGGCAAGCTGCGCGACCTGAGTTGGGTGCCCGGCGTCGACTCCGACGTCGTCCCGGTGGCGGCCGACACCGACGAGGGGCGCAGCGTGATCCGGCACTCGACCGCGCACGTGCTGGCCCAGGCGGTCCAGGACCTGTTCCCGGAAGCGAAATTGGGCATCGGGCCGCCCATCACCGACGGGTTCTATTACGACTTCGACGTGGCCGAGCCCTTCACGCCGGAGGATCTGGCGGCGCTGGAAAAGCGGATGCGCCAGATCGTCAAGGAGGGACAGCTGTTCGAGCGGCGCGTCTACGAGTCCAAAGAGCAGGCGCGCAACGAGTTGGCGGGCGAGCCCTACAAGCTCGAACTTGTCGACGACAAGTCCGGCGACCCCGAAGTCATGGAGGTGGGAGGAGACGAGCTCACCGCCTACGACAACCTCAATCCCCGCAGCCGGGAACGGGTTTGGGGTGACTTGTGCCGGGGGCCGCACATCCCCACCACCAAGCACATCCCGGCGTTCAAGCTGACCAGAAGCTCCGCCGCCTACTGGCGGGGCGACCAGAAAAACGCCAGCCTGCAACGCATTTACGGCACCGCGTGGGAGTCGCAGGAGGCGCTCGACCGCCATCTGGAGCTGATCGAGGAGGCGCAGCGCCGGGACCATCGCAAGCTCGGCGCCGAGCTGGACCTGTTCAGCTTCCCCGACGAAATCGGTTCCGGCTTGGCTGTTTTCCATCCCAAGGGCGGCACCGTGCGCAGGGAGCTGGAGGAGTACTCGCGGCGCAAGCACATCGAGGCCGGGTACGAATTCGTCAACACCCCACACATCACCAAGGCGCAGCTGTTCCACACCTCGGGCCACTTGGACTGGTATGCCGACGGCATGTTCCCGCCGATGCATCTGGACGCCGAGTACAACGACGACGGGACGGTGCGTAAGCCGGGCCAGGACTACTACCTCAAGCCGATGAACTGCCCGATGCACACAGTGATCTTCGCGTCCCGCGGGCGTTCGTATCGCGAGCTGCCGTTGCGGCTCTTCGAATTCGGCACGGTGTACCGCTATGAGAAATCCGGGGTGGTGCACGGGTTGACCCGGGCGCGCGGGTTCACCATGGACGACTCGCACATCTTCTGCACTCGCGAGCAGCTGCACGGCGAGCTGGCGTCGCTGCTGCGGTTCGTGCTCGACCTGCTCGGCGACTACGGCCTGGAGGACTTCTACCTGGAGCTCTCCACCAAGGACCCGGAGAAGTTCGTCGGCTCGGAGGAGATCTGGGAGGAGGCCACCGCCGCGCTGGCCACGGTCGCCGCGCGAATCGGGCCTCGAGCTGGTTCCCGATCCCGGCGGTGCGGCCTTCTACGGCCCGAAGATCTCGGTGCAGGCCCGCGACGCGCTGGGCCGCAGTTGGCAGATGTCGACCATCCAGGTGGACTTCAACTTCCCCGAGCGTTTTGAGCTGGAGTACACCGCTTCCGACGGGTCCCGCCGGCGCCCGGTGATGATCCACCGTGCGCTGTTCGGGTCGATCGAGCGGTTCTTCGGCATCCTCACCGAGCACTATGCGGGCGCGTTCCCGGCCTGGCTGGCGCCCGTCCAGGTGGTCGGCATCCCGGTCGCCGACGAGCATGTGGAGTATCTGGAAAGCGTTGCGGCGCAGTTGAAGTCGCGTGGAGTCCGGGTGGAGGTGGATGCCAGCGACGATCGGATGGCCAAGAAAATCGTTCACCACACCGCCCAGAAGGTGCCGTTCATGTTGCTGGCCGGCGACCGCGACGTGCAGGCCGGCGCGGTGAGCTTCCGCTTCGGTGACCGCACCCAGATCAACGGCGTGGCCCGCGACGGCGCGGTCGACGCGATCGTGAAGTGGATCGCCGATCGCGAAAACACCGCTCCTACGGCCGAACTGGTGAAGGTGGCCGGCCATGACTAACGAGCCACGCGAGGATGGCGCCGAGGACGCCATCCTTGACAGGGGCGTGGGCGAGCGCGACCACCTGCAGCGGCTCTGGACGCCGTACCGGATGACCTACCTGGCCGAAGCGCCGATGAAGCGTGACACCGGCAAAACCGAGCAGCCGTTCACCGACATCCCGCAATTGTCCGACGAGGAAGGCCTGGTGGTCGCCCGGGGCGAACTCGTCTACGCCGTGCTCAACCTCTACCCCTACAACCCCGGGCACCTGATGGTGGTGCCCTACCGCCGGGTATCCGAACTCGAGGACCTGACCGATGCGGAGAGCGCGGAGTTGATGGCGTTCACACAGAAGGCGATCCGGGTCATCAAGAATGTGTCGCGGCCGCACGGCTTCAACGTCGGACTGAACTTGGGAACATCGGCGGGTGGCTCACTGGCCGAGCACCTGCACGTGCACGTCGTGCCGCGCTGGGGCGGTGACGCGAACTTCATCACCATCATCGGCGGATCGAAGGTGATCCCGCAGTTGTTGCGCGAGACTCGCCTGCTGTTGGCCACCGAGTGGGCAAAGCAGTCATGAGCAAGGTGCCGTTCCTCTCGCGGGCGGCGTTCGCGCGACTCACCACGCCCACCGCCAGGGCGTGCCTGCGGATGGGATTGACCCCGGACGTGGTCACCATCCTGGGCACCACCGGATCTGTGGCGGGGGCACTCACGCTCTTCCCGATGGGCAAGCTGTTCGCGGGTGGCTGCGTGGTGTGGTTCTTCGTAGTGTTCGACATGCTCGACGGGGCCATGGCCCGCGAGCGCGGGGGCGGTACCCGGTTCGGCGCCGTGCTGGATGCCACGTGCGACCGGCTCAGCGACGGCGCGGTGTTCTGCGGGCTGCTGTGGTGGATCGCCTTCGGCATGCACGACAAGCCGCTGGCGGTGGCGACCCTGATCTGCCTCGTGACGTCGCAGGTGATTTCCTACATCAAGGCGCGGGCCGAAGCCAGCGGGCTGCGCGGCGACGGCGGCATCATCGAAAGACCGGAACGGTTGATCATCGTCCTGGTCGGTGCCGGCGTGTCGGATTTCCCGTTCGTCGCCTGGCCGCCCGCGCTGCCGGTGGCCATGTGGCTGTTGGCGGCGGCCAGCGTGGTCACCTGCGTGCAGCGGCTGCACACGGTGCGGAAGTCTCCGGGCGCGACGGAGCCCATGCCGTGATCGCAACGCCGGCGGGCCTGAAACTGGTCGAGGTACCGCGCCGCCTGATCGGCGGTGTCGCCAGTGACTGGGCGTATGCGGCCGGGTGGATGGCGTTGCGGGCGATGCCGGAGTTTGCCGCGCGCACCGCGTTCGGCGCCGGAGCGCGTTACGCGGCCCGCGGCGGCGGGCCGCAGCAGCTGCGCAAGAACCTGGCCCGCGTCATCGGGGTGCGGCCGGACGAGGTGCCGGATGCGCTGATGCGCGCCTCGCTGGCGTCCTATGCCCGCTACTGGCGGGAGGCGTTTCGCCTGCCGACGATGGACCACCGGGCGCTGGCCCGCCGGCTCGACGAATCGATATGCGGCACCGACAATCTGGATGGGGCGCTGGCGGCGGGCCGTGGCGCGGTGGTGGCGTTGCCGCACAGCGGAAACTGGGACATGGCCGGAGTGTGGCTGGCGCAGACCCACGGCAGGTTCGCCACCGTCGCGGAGCGCCTCCAACCCGAGTCGCTCTACCGGCGTTTCATCGCCTACCGCGAACGTCTCGGATTCGAAGTGCTGCCGCTGTCCGGTGGCGAGCGGCCACCCTTCGAGGTGTTGTGCGAGCGGCTGCGGGACAACGGGGTGGTATGCCTGATGGCCGAGCGCGACCTCACCCGAAGCGGGGTTCAGGTCGACTTCTTCGGCGAACCCACCCGGATGCCGGCCGGACCGGCGAATCTCGCGATCAAGACCGGCGCGGCCCTGCTGCCCGCGCACTGCTGGTTCGAAGACCATGACGTTCAAGGCTGGGGCATCGCGATACAACCGGCACTGGATTGCAGCAGCGGTGACGTCGGCGCCATCACCCAGGCGCTGGCCGACCAGTTCGCCGAGAACATCGCCGCCCACCCCGAGGATTGGCACATGGTGCAGCCGCAATGGCTGGCCGACCTGTCCGCTGAAAGGCGGGTCAAGCTCGCCCGGCTGCGGGAAACCTGATGCGCATCGGGATGGTCTGTCCCTACTCGTTCGATGTGCCGGGCGGGGTGCAGTCGCATGTGCTGCAACTGGCCGAGGTGATGCGCGCTCGCGGCCACCAGGTCAGCGTCCTCGCCCCGTCCTCGCCCCACGCGGCGCTGCCCGACTACGTCGTCTCCGCGGGCAAGGCCGTCCCGATTCCCTACAACGGGTCGGTGGCCCGGCTGCGGTTCGGCCCGGCGACCCACCGCAAGGTCAAAAAGTGGCTTGCCGACGGCGATTTCGACGTCCTGCATCTGCATGAGCCCAATGCGCCGAGCCTGTCGATGCTGGCGTTGAACATCGCCGCGGGACCGATCGTGGCGACGTTTCACACGTCGACCACCAAATCGCTGACGCTGACGGTGTTCCAGGGCATCCTGCGGCCGATGCACGAGAAGATCGTCGGCCGCATCGCGGTGTCCGACCTGGCCCGGCGCTGGCAGATGGAGGCGCTGGGCACCGATGCGGTGGAGATCCCCAACGGGGTCGACGTCGGGTCGTTCGCGTCGGCGCCGCGACTGGACGGATATCCGCGGCCGGGCAAGACGGCGCTGTTCCTGGGCCGCTACGACGAGTCCCGCAAGGGCATGTCGGTGCTGCTGGACGCGCTGCCCCGGGTGATCGAGCGCTACCCAGACGTCCAGCTGCTGATCGTGGGCCGCGGCGACGAGGACGAATTGCGCGGTCAGGCGGGCCGCCTGATGAAGCACATCCGCTTCCTGGGTCAGGTCGACGACGCCGGGAAGGCGTCGGCGATGCGCAGCGCCGACGTGTACTGCGCGCCCAACACGGGAGGGGAGAGTTTCGGCATCGTGTTGGTCGAGGCGATGGCCGCCGGCACCCCGGTGGTGGCCAGCGACCTGGACGCCTTTCGGCGCGTGCTGCACGACGGCGAGGTCGGGTGCCTGGTTCCGGTGGGCGACGGCGCCGCGCTGGCCGCAGCGCTCATCTCGGTGCTGGAGGATGACATGTTGCGGGATCGCTATGTGGCCGCCGCTGCCGAAGCGGTGCACCAATACGACTGGTCGGTGGTGGCCAGTCAGATCACGCGGGTGTACGAGACGGTCGCCGGGTCGGGCGCCAAGGTTCAGGTGGCCAGCTGATGGCCTGGCTGATCGTGGCCGTCACGCTGCTGGTTCTGATCTTGGCGGCGGTGGGCGTCTGGGCGTATCGGACCGCCAACCGGCTGGACCGGCTCCATGTCCGTTACGACCTGTCCTGGCAGGCGCTCGACGGGGCACTGGCGCGGCGCGCCGTGGTGGCGCGCGCGGTCGCGATCGACGCCTACGGCGGCGCGTCGCAGGGCCGGCGGCTGGCGGCGCTGGCCGACGCCGCGGAGGCCGCGCCGCGGCCCGCGCGTGAGTCCTGCGAAAACGAGCTGTCCGCCGCGCTTTCCGGCATCGATCCGGCGTCGCTGCCGGCGGGCCTGATCGCCGAGCTGGCCGACGCCGAGGCCAGGGTGGTGCTGGCCCGCCGATTCCACAACGACGCGGTGCGTGACACCCTGGCACTGCGCGAGCGACTGATGGTGCGCCTGTTCCGGTTGGGCGGAACTGCCGCGCTCCCAAGCTATTTCGAGATTGTTGAGCGGCCCCACGCGTTGGCGCACGGCGACCATGGGGTGCTCAACCACCGCACCTCGGCGCGGGTGGTGCTGCTCGACGACACCGGCGCGGTGCTGCTGCTGCGCGGGTCGGATCCGGCGCTCACCGAGCACGAGGCGCCGAAGTGGTGGTTCACCGTGGGCGGCGAAGTGCGCCAGGGCGAGCGGCTGGTCGAGGCCGCCGCGCGGGAGTTGGCCGAGGAAACGGGTCTGCGCGTTCCCGCGGCCGACATGGTTGGACCCGTCTGGCGGCGCGACGAGGTCTTCGAGTTCAACGGCGCATTGATCGACAGTGAAGAATTTTTCTTCGTGTACCGCACCCGCCGGTTCGAGCCGTCGTGGGTGGGCCGCACCGAGCTGGAGCGCCGCTACATCCACGGCCACCGCTGGTGTGACGCTGCCGACATCGCCGAACTCGTGGCCGGTGGCGAGACCGTGTATCCGCTGCAGCTGCCCGAACTGCTGAGCACCGCGGCCGCGCTGGCCGGCGGCGGGACGCCGGGCCCGCTGCGGTCGATCAGCTGACGGCGCGCGTCTGACGCGGCACGACGGTGCTCCGCGACACATAAACGTCTGTGACGACACGCCCCGAAACTTGTGGCGGCAGTTTATTTCTGGCGAAGCCCGGCGGCGGGTCGTGACGCCGCCGGAGCGGAGCGACCGCGCGTTGCTCCATCCAAGAGCGGAGGGCGATCGCGGGTGGCCTGCGTCACCTCGACGCTGCGCGTAATTTCGTTTGGCGCTCACCACTAGACTGGATCGACAACGGTTGAAGGAGATCAGCAGTGGATACCGCCGCATCAAACGGCAGCGGGCAAACCGGAACGGCGCGCGTCAAACGCGGCATGGCCGAGATGCTCAAAGGCGGCGTCATCATGGACGTCGTGACCCCGGAGCAGGCCCGGATCGCGGAGGGCGCCGGCGCCGTCGCCGTGATGGCGCTGGAACGGGTGCCGGCCGACATCCGCGCCCAGGGCGGGGTGTCGCGGATGAGCGATCCCGACATGGTCGAGGGCATCATCTCCGCGGTGACCATCCCGGTGATGGCCAAGGCGCGCATCGGGCACTTCGTCGAGGCGCAGATCCTGCAGAGCCTCGGCGTGGACTACATCGACGAATCCGAGGTATTGACCCCGGCCGACTACACCCACCACATCGACAAGTGGAAGTTCACCGTGCCGTTCGTGTGCGGGGCGACCAACCTCGGTGAGGCGCTGCGGCGCATCAGCGAGGGCGCGGCCATGATCCGGTCAAAGGGTGAAGCCGGTACCGGAGACGTCTCGAACGCGACCACGCACATGCGGGCCATCGGCGGCGAGATCCGCCGGCTGACGTCGTTGTCGGAAGACGAATTGTACTTCGCGGCAAAGGAATTGCAGGCGCCCTATGAGCTCGTCGTCGAGGTGGCCCGGGCCGGCAAGCTGCCGGTCACGCTGTTCACCGCGGGCGGCATCGCGACGCCGGCCGATGCGGCGATGATGATGCAGCTCGGTGCCGAGGGCGTCTTCGTCGGCTCCGGCATCTTCAAATCCGGTGCCCCCGAACACCGGGCCGCCGCCATCGTCAAGGCCACCACCTTCTACGACGACCCCGACGTGCTGGCCAAGGTGTCGCGCGGCCTGGGGGAGCCGATGGTGGGCATCAACGTCGAGCAACTTACCCAGCCGCAGCGCCTGGCCCAGCGCGGCTGGTAAGAACAGTTCGTGTCGATCGAGCAGATCCTTGATCTCGAGCAACTTGAGGTCAACATCTACCGCGGTGGCGTGTTCAGCCCGGACTCGGGTTATTTCCAGCGCACCTTCGGCGGCCATGTGGCCGGCCAGTCGCTGGTGTCCGCGGTGCGCACGGTCGAGCCCGGACACCTGGTGCACTCGCTGCACGGCTACTTCATCCGGCCCGGGGATGCCACGGCGTCCACGGTGTTCATCGTCGAACGCCTGCGTGACGGCGGCTCGTTCTGCACCCGGCGGGTCAATGCCGTCCAGCACGGCGAGACCATCTTCTCCATGTCGGCGTCCTTCCAGAGCGATCAGGAAGGCATCAACCACCAGGACGTGATGCCGTCGGCCCCGCCACCGGACGGCCTGCCGGGGCTGAGCTCGATGAAGGTGTTCGACGACGCCGGATTCCGGCAGTTCGAGGAGTGGGACGTCCGCATCGTGCCGCAGGACCGCCTGACCCGCCTGCCCGGCAAGGCCTCCCAGCAGCAGGTATGGTTTCGCCACCGCGACCCGCTGCCCGACGACCCGGTGCTGCACATCTGCGCGCTGGCCTACATGAGCGACCTGACGCTGCTGGGATCGGCCCAGGTCAACCACCTCGACGAGCGCGAGCACCTGCAGGTGGCGTCGCTGGACCATGCGATGTGGTTCATGCGGATGTTTCGGGCCGACGAGTGGCTGCTCTATGACCAGTCCTCGCCGTCGGCCTGCGGCGGCCGCGCCCTGTGCCAGGGCAAAATCTTCACCCGGTCCGGTGAAATGGTCGCGGCGGTCATGCAGGAGGGCCTGACCCGCTTCCCCCGCGGATACCTGCCGACCCAGCAGTGAGCACACCCAAGATCGGGGTCATGGCGCTGCAAGGCGACACCCGCGAGCACCTGGCCGCGCTGCGCGAGGCCGGCGCCGACGCGATGCCGGTGCGCCGGCGCAGCGAGCTCGAATCGGTCGACGCGCTGGTCATTCCCGGCGGGGAATCCACCACCATGAGCCATCTGCTGCTCGACCTCGACCTGCTGGAGCCGTTGCGTGCGCTGTTGGCCGACGGGCTGCCGGCCTACGGTGCCTGTGCCGGCATGATCATGCTGGCCAGCGAGATTCTCGACGCCGGCGCGGGCGGCCGGGAGGCGCTGCCCCTGCGCGCGATCGATATGACGGTGCGGCGCAATGCTTTTGGAAGACAGGTCGACTCCTTCGAAGGCGATGTCGCGTTCGCGGGTTTGGCGGATCCGGTGCGCGCGGTGTTCATCCGCGCGCCCTGGGTCGAGCGGGCCGGCGACCAGGTGCAGGTGCTGGCGCGCGCGGCTGGCCACATCGTCGCGGTGCGGCAGGGCCGCGTGCTGGCCACGGCGTTTCACCCCGAGATGACCGGGGACCGTCGTGTCCACCGGTTGTTCGTCGACATCGTCCGCGGAGAGGTGTGAGTCGGCCGATCGTCACTCTGGCGTGTCCCCCGCAAGCGGGAGGTGCCCCCAGCTCGGCTGCGGTCGTCACTCTGGCGGGACGCTCGGCGCAGCAAGCCGCCCACGTAGACTCGTTGGGCGAACTTCGAGAAACAGAAGAGGTACCAGACACTGATGAGCGGCCATTCCAAGTGGGCCACCACCAAGCACAAGAAGGCCGTCATTGACGCGCGCCGCGGCAAGATGTTCGCCCGGCTGATCAAGAACATCGAGGTCGCGGCACGGGTTGGGGGCGGCGACCCCGCGGGCAACCCCACGCTGTACGACGCCATTCAAAAGGCGAAGAAGAGCTCGGTGCCCAACGACAACATCGAAAAGGCCCGCAAGCGCGGTGCCGGCGAGGAGGCCGGCGGCGCCGACTGGCAGACCATCACCTACGAGGGCTACGCGCCCAACGGCGTGGCGGTGCTGATCGAGTGCCTGACCGACAACCGCAACCGCGCCGCCAGCGAGGTGCGGGTGGCGATGACGCGCAACGGCGGCACCATGGCCGACCCGGGCTCGGTGTCCTACCTGTTCACCCGCAAGGGCGTGGTCACCCTGGAAAAGAACGGACTGACCGAGGACGACCTGCTGGCGGCGGTGCTGGACGCGGGCGCCGAGGACGTCAACGATCTCGGCGACAGCTTCGAGATCATCTCCGAACCGACCGACCTGGTCGCGGTGCGCACCGCCCTGCAGGACGCCGGGATCGACTACGACTCCGCGGAGGCGGGATTCCAGCCGTCGGTGACGGTCTCACTCGACGCCGACGGCGCCCAGAAGATCATGAAGCTGGTCGACGCGCTCGAGGACAGCGACGACGTGCAGGACGTCTACACCAACGCCGACATCCCCGACGAGATCCTGGCGCAGATCGAGGCCTGACACCGGATTAGTCGTACCCGCGGCGCATGTCATCGACGATGCGCGGATCGGCCAGCGTCGAGGGCTCCAGCGCGCGGGGGCGGATGTCGTCGGCGAACACGGTCGCGGCGTCGAGCACCCGCTGGTTGAGGAAGCTCAACGGAGGCGCGTTGGGCGGAACGCGGGGTGCCGGCGGCGAGCCCGCGCGCCGGCCCAGGGCGAAACCCCAGTCGCCGAAGGTCGGTACGTGCACGTGGTACGGGGTGACCGCGTAGCCGGCGGTCGCGAATCGTCGACACCGTCCGCCAGAACGCCGTGGGGGTGGAAAAGGGGCTGCCCGCCTGCACCACCATCAGCCCGTCGGGGGCGAGCGCGTGCGCGGCGAGCGCATAGAACTCGGTGGAATACAGCCGGCCCAGGACGGGCGTGTCCGGGTCGGGAAGGTCGACGATGATCGCGTCGAAGCCCCGGCTCAGCTCCGGGTGCGGTGCCCGCAGCCAGCCCATCGCGTCGTCGATCACGATCTGCACGCGCGGGTTGTCCAGCGCACCGGCGTTGGCGTCACGCAGCGTGGTGCGGGCCACTTCGATCACCGCGGGGTCCAGCTCGACCTGCACGATCCTGGTGACGCCGGGCTGGCGCAGCAGTTCGCGGGCGGCCAGCCCGTCCCCGCCGCCGAGGACCAGCACCGAGCGTGCGCCGGCGCCGAGCGCGGGGTAGACGAGGCTTTCGGTGTACCGGTATTCGTCGCGGGTGGAGAACTGCAGGCCGCCGTCGAGGTAGAGCCGGGTGTCGGCGCCGCGGCGGGTCACCACGATCTCCTGATAGGGCGTGTGCCGGTAGGCGACGATCGGGTCGGCGTAGAGCCGTTGCCTGCTCGTCGTCTCGATGTCGGCCGAACGCGCCAGCAGCGTGGCGAGCAGCCCGAGCGCCGCGGCGAGGGCGCACAGCGCCGTCGCCAGCTGCCGGGCGGAAACGACGCGCCGCAGCAGGAAGATCGCGACGACGGCCGCCGCCGCCAGGTTGATGATGCCGGTGGCGGCCGCGCCGCGGATCATGCCCAGCTGCGGCAGCAGGACGAACGGCCAGACCAGCCCGCCCAGCAGCGCCCCGAGGTAGTCGGCGGCGTTGAGGTTGGCCAGGGTGCGGCCGGCATCGGCAGCGCGGGCAGTGCGGCCACGCTGCAGCAGGGTCATCAGCAGCGGCACCTCGGCGCCGACCAGGCCGCCGATCAGCGCCGTGCTGACCGCCAACACCCACACCGAGCCGTCGACGAAGGCGAACACCACGTACAGCGCCGCCGCGGACAGGCCGCCGACGATCCCCAGCAGCGCCTCGATGGCGATGAAGGCGATCGCCGCGTGCGCCAGCAGCGGCTTGACCAGCAGGGCGCCCGCGCCCAGCGCGGCGATGTAGCCCGCGACGATCAGTGAGGTGGCGACGATGCCGCCGCCGTTCAGGCTCGCCGACAGGGTCAGCAGCGCGAGTTCGTAGATGATGCCGCACGCCGCGCACGCCGCGACGGCGGCCAGCAGCAGGGCCCGCCAGCGTCCCGAAGATTCCGTGGACGGGAGCGCCGCGGGCTTGGGCAGATCAGGCGATTCGACGGAAGTCATGACACCGCCGCGGCGGTTACCCCTCCCACGGCCAGCAGCATCATGGCCACCGCGAACGACCCGGGATGCAGCGCGGGGTCGTCGACGTGCTCGTGGAAGTTACCCGGTATCAAAAAGTGCACGCTCAGCATCGCGACGCCCAACAGCAGCACCCCCATCAACCCGTACACCGCGACGCCGACCAGCCCCTGGCCCAGCTGGCTGTAGGCGTTGGCGATGGCGCTGACGATGACGGTGGTGAGCGCGATGTACATCGAGCACGCGACGACCACGGCGTTGGGGCGGCGATCGATGAACACCAGCTGACGCAGATTTCCCGGGGTCAACAGGTCGACCATGAGAAACCCCACGATCAGCACGGCCATCCCGACCAAGAAGTACAGGATCGTCGCGACGACGCCCTTCAGCGACGGGATTGAGGTCGATGGTTCCGAGCTCAACGGCGAGGTACATGGTTGTCTCCTTGAACTAAAAGGGTGTTTACATCCGGTTGGGCGTCACTTGGTTCCGCCGGGGCCGCCTGGGCTGCCGCCGGAGCCGCCCGACGGGGATCCGGGGGAGAATCCGGGGCCGAGGAAGATGAAGGCGCCGTGGTTGTATCCGGCGTTGAGGCTTTCCAACCGGATGCTGCACGGGTAATTGCCGTCGGGCCCGACGATCACGATGTTGTTGCTGTAGCGCAGGTACTCGTTGTTGCCGTTGGAGGCGCGCGCCTGAGGCTCCTGATAGTCGGCCAGCGAGTCGGCGACTTGGTCGGGGGATCCGGTGCACTGGTAGCGCGTTCCGTTCACGTCGCGCGAGTACTCGTGATAGTGGCTCGCGATGTAGGACGCGATGTTCTTGCTCTGCAACACGATGCCGAACACCAGGCACACGGTGGCCGCGACGGCCAGCGCACCGGCGACCACGAACAGCCGGTTGCGGCTCATGGACGCCACCGGCTCGCCGTGTGGACGACCATCCCGCCGGGCGGCGCCGGATACAGGTGCCAGGTCTGCCAACGCCACCCCGCGCCGTCGGCTTCGGCGGCCAGCGCGGTCAGCGCGGCGTCATCGCCGGGGAAGGTGCCGCCGAGCCAGCCGGTTTCGGCCATGCACTGCCGGCGCAGTTCGCCCGCGATGCGGCGGAAGGCCGCCTCGTCGTGCATCTCGGTGCGGGCTTCCAGGTAGTAACCGGGCGCGTCGGTGCGCTTCGGCAGCTCGGCCCCGAACTTGCGGGCGGTGCACGAGACCTGTTCGGAGAAGCGGCCTTCGGCGTGCTCGATCGTCACGACGTGCGATGCGCCGAGGACTCCGAGCCGCAGCACACCGCCATTCGGGTGGTGCAAAACGCAGGCCGCCAGCGGCGGCGGCGCGGGAACGTTGAGCGCGAGCCCGAGCCTCGCGCCGGAGACGTCCGCCGGAGTGACGGCGAGCTGATGAAGGGGCACCGACGCGGTCCTAGGAAGTGGCGGGCGGTGGTGCGGGGTAGACGGTGAGCTCGCCGGTCAGCACCGGCTTGCCCGTAGACACCTCCCACGGCATGTTCGGAGCCCAGCGCTCGAAGGAGAGCAGCGCGGTGTCGTCCGAGTTGCTGCAGTCGATGAACTCCATCTCACCGCCGGCCGGCAGGCCCGTGGTGCCTTCGGTGGTGTATGAGGCGCGCCCGTGCTCGGACTCGTGGAACGTGACACCGTCGACCACGTACTGGCCGCCCGGCTGCACCGTGAGGTCCTTGCGGCTCACCCACATCGCCAGCTCGAGGCGCCCGTCGTCCTCTTCGACGCTGAACCAGATCGGCTGGTCGCCGCCCTCCAGCAGATGCTCCCACCACACGAACGGCCCCTCGCGGAACGTCACCGAACCGCGGACCACGTAGTCGACGCCGCCGTAGCTGACGATCGCCCCGGGACCGAGTTGCCGCGGCCCGAATTCCGGCATGGCGTTGAAGGAAAGCGGGTCTTGACGTCCGCGCGGGCGGGCCGGGCCCTTGGGGCGGCGCAATGCCACGACGAGAACGATGATGGACGCGATGAACAGCACCGCGGCAACCACAAACAGCAGTGTCCCCACGGACCCTCCGCCCGGTTGAGCAAACGTCCGCCTAAGTTAACAGCTTTTACCTGGGCCCGGCGCAGGAACTGCGCGGCGCAAGAAGCGGCCCTCGGGGCGCGTGTCGTACCCGGACCGGTCGGCGCCGCCCGCTAGGCTATCGAACAGCTGTTCGGCAGTAGTGGGGAGCGTGGAATGCGGGTGATGGGCGTCGATCCCGGGCTGACCCGATGTGGGCTATCGGTCGTCGAGAGCCGGCGCGGGCGCCAGGTCATCGCGCTGGACGTCGACGTGGTGCGCACGCCGTCGGACGCTCCGGTCGCCCAGCGCTTGCTGGCGATCAGCGATGCCGTCGAGCACTGGCTGGCCACCCACCAACCGGAGGCGGTTGCCGTCGAGCGGGTGTTCTCCCAGCTGAACGTGACGACGGTGATGGGCACCGCCCAAGCTGGGGGCGTGGTCGCCTTGGCGGCGGCCAAGCGCGGCATCGAGGTGCACTTTCATACGCCGAGCGAGGTCAAGGCCGCGGTCACCGGCAACGGCGCCGCCGACAAGGCACAGGTCACCGCGATGGTCACCAGAATCCTTGGGCTGCAAGCCAAACCCACGCCGGCCGATGCCGCCGACGCGCTGGCGTTGGCGATCTGTCATTGCTGGCGGGCGCCGATGATCGCCCGGATGGCCGCGGCCGAGGCGCTGGCCGCGCGGCAGCGGCAGGACTACCGGGCCAAGGTGGCGGCCAAGCTGAAGGCCGCACGATGATCGCCTCGGTGCGCGGGGAGGTGCTCGAGGTGGCCCTCGACCACGCGGTGATCGAGGCCGCCGGGGTCGGGTACCGGGTCAACGCGACCCCGGCGACGCTGGCGACGCTGCGCGCGGGGACCGAGGCACGGCTGATCACCGCGATGATCGTGCGCGAGGATTCGATGACGTTGTACGGGTTCACCGATTCCGAGACCCGTGACCTGTTCCTGACGCTGCTCTCGGTGTCGGGCGTGGGGCCGCGCCTGGCGATGGCGACGCTGGCCGTCCACGACGCCGCGGCGCTGCGGCAGGCGCTGCACGACTCCGACGTCGCTGCGCTGACCCGGGTGCCCGGGATCGGCAAACGCGGCGCCGAGCGGATGGTGCTGGAGTTGCGCGACAAGGTCGGGGCCGCCGCTGCGGGTGCGCCGGCGGGCGCCGCTCTTAACGGCCACGCGGTGCGGGGCCCGGTGGTGGAGGCCCTGATCGGTCTCGGTTTTGCCGCCAAACAGGCCGAGGAGGCCACCGACAAGGTGCTGACCGCCGAGCAGGACGCGACGACGTCCGGCGCGTTGCGGGCCGCCCTATCGTTGCTGGGTAAGTCCCGATGACCGACGATGAGCTCGATCGCGACGTGCGGGAAGTCTCCGCGGCCCTGAGCGTCGGGGAGGGCGACATCGACGTCAACCTGCGGCCCCGCTCGCTGCGCGAGTTCATCGGCCAGCCGCGGGTGCGTGAACAGCTGCAGCTGGTCCTCGAAGGCGCCAAGAACCGCGGCAGCACACCGGATCACATCCTGCTGTCCGGGCCGCCCGGACTGGGCAAGACGTCGCTGGCCATGATCATCGCGGGCGAGCTCGGGTCGTCGCTGCGGGTGACGTCGGGGCCGGCGCTGGAACGCGCCGGCGACCTGGCCGCGATGCTGTCCAACCTGGTCGAGCACGATGTGCTCTTCATCGATGAAATCCACCGCATCGCCCGGCCCGCCGAGGAGATGCTTTATCTGGCGATGGAGGACTTCCGGGTTGACGTGGTGGTCGGCAAAGGCCCGGGGGCGACGTCGATTCCGCTCGAGGTGGCGCCGTTCACGCTGGTGGGCGCGACCACCCGGTCCGGCGCGCTGACCGGGCCGCTGCGCGACCGGTTCGGTTTCACCGCCCACATGGACTTCTACGAGCCCGCCGAGCTGGAGCGGGTGCTGGCCCGGTCCGCCGGGATCCTGGGTATCGAGCTCGGCGCCGAGGCGGCCGAGGAGATCGCCCGGCGCTCGCGCGGGACGCCACGCATCGCCAACCGGCTCCTACGCCGGGTGCGGGACTTCGCCGAGGTGCGCGCCGACGGCGTGATCACCCGCGACGTCGCCAAGTCCGCGCTGGCGGTCTACGACGTCGACGAACTGGGCCTGGACCGGCTGGACCGGGCGGTGCTGTCCGCACTGACCCGAAGCTTCGGTGGTGGCCCGGTCGGGGTTTCGACGCTGGCGGTGGCGGTCGGCGAGGAGGCCGCGACCGTTGAGGAGGTGTGCGAGCCGTTCCTGGTCCGCGCCGGCATGGTCGCGCGCACGCCGCGGGGCCGGGTGGCCACCGCGCAGGCCTGGACGCACCTCGGCATGGCGCCGCCGGCCGGGGTGACCGGCCTTGGTCAACCCGGACTGTTCGATTAGAGGAGAACGCAGGTGATTACGGCCGCGCTGATATTCGCCGGGCTGGCGGCGTTGCTGCATGTCTACATCTTCGTGATGGAATCGTTGACCTGGACCTCGCCGCGCACCCGCGCCGCGTTCGGTACCAGTACCGAGGAAGCCGAGACCACCAAGTTGCTCGCCTTCAACCAGGGCTTCTACAACTTGTTCCTGGCGATTGTCAGCGGCATCGGCATCGCCGCGGTTGCCATGGGGCACAACGCCGTTGGCGCGGCGCTCATCTTCGCCGGCGTCGGATCCATGGCCGCGGCCGCGACGGTGCTCGCGGTGTCCGCACCGGATAAGGCGCGGGCCGCGGTGACGCAGGGCGTTTTCCCGGTGATCGCGATCGTCCTGCTGGTGCTCGCGGCCAACTCCTAACGCCAGCCCCACGGGCCCCAATAGCCACGCCTACCGGCCGGTTTTGCCTCCCGCGCCGATTACTTCTCGATACCGCCGGGTACCCAGGGCGGGCCGGAGAAGGGCCCGGCAGTTATCGAGGAGATGTCATGAAATACGCAGAGAACGGCCAACCCCGCGGGCTGAGCATGCCGCGTTCGCGCGGCGTGGTCAGCGGAATGATCCTGGTCATCTTGGGGGCATGGGGTGCGTTGATTCCGTTCATCGGTCCGCGGTTCAATTTCGCCTACACGCCGGACCGCGTCTGGGCGTGGAGTTCGGCCCGGGGCTGGCTGGAAGTGCTGCCCGGGGCGGCGACCGTGCTGGGCGGCCTGCTGCTCATCATTGCCGGAAACCGCGTGAGTGCGGTGCTGGGCGGCTGGCTGGCGGTCCTGTCCGGTGCCTGGTTCGTCGTCGGCGGTCAGCTCGCCCCGCTGCTGGGGATCGGATCGGCCGGCGACCCGATTGCCGCGACCGAGCGCAAGCGGGCCGTCCTCGAGGTGACCTACTTCTCCGGGCTGGGCGCGCTGATCATCTTCGTCGGGGGAGTCGTGTTGGCGCGCACCGCCGTACGGTTGGCGCGTGACGTGCAACCCGTTACAGTCGCCGAACCGGCGACCTCGATGGCCTCCGAGCCGTTGCCGTACCGGGACCCGACCTATGAGCCGTCGCCCGAGGTGTCATCGAGCGCGCTGACCAAGCCGCGCGTGACGGCCCCCGACGCCGAGCCGAAGCGAGGATGGCGGGGCAACGGCAAAGGCGCGCCGGCCAACGCCGCGTACCTGCGTTGGCCGCATCCTCAGCAGTAGCCGGGGTTAGCTCTTGGCATGTCCGGGTACCCGAACCTCGGGGTATTTATCGAGGAGATGTTGCCATGAAACACACGGAGAATGGACGTCCCGGCCGGCTGTGGATGCCGCGCTCGCGCGGCGCGTTGACGGGATTGCTGTTGGTCGCCTTGGGCGCTTGGGGTGCGCTGATCCCGTTCATCGGGCCGTACTTCGAGTTCGCCTACACGCCCGGACAGCAGTGGGTGTGGACCGCGGTCCGCGGTTGGCTCGAGGTGCTCCCGGGAATCGCAACCGCGGCCGGTGGCCTGCTGCTGATCGTGTCCAAGGATCGCGCCAGCGCGATGCTGGGCGGTTGGCTCGCCGTCCTCGGCGGTGCATGGTTCGTGATCGGCCCCGCGTTTGCCCCGGTGCTGCGCATCGGCGCCGTCGGCGATCCGGTTGCTTCGACTGAGCTCAAGCGGGCCTGGCTCGAAGTGACGTATTTCTCGGGTCTGGGTGCCCTGATCGTCTTTCTGGGCGGGGCGGTATTGGCGCGGCTGGTCGCTCGGCTGGCGCGTGACGTCGAGCCCTTCACGCCGGTCGAACCTTCGGCATCGGAGCCGGCCCCCGAGCCGCGGACCGAGGCGGAACCTTCGCCTGAGGAGACGGAGTCCGAGCCGCAGCACGGTAGAAGGATTTCGCTGCGGCGACACCGCTCGCGTGAGCCAGTGGGTCATTCCCAGTAACGTCTGACGCGACAACCGATCGCCCAGCCCCAACGGGGGGCTGGGCGATCGGTTTTGTCGGTGCCTTACAGCAGTCCGAGCAACTGCAGGTCGGTGGCGTACTTGACGATGACCGGCGCCGAGACATGCGGAATGTCTTTGTCGGGGCCGATTTTCGCTTCCTGCACCGCGGCGCGGAACCGGTCGGTGGGTGCCATCGATCCGTGGATCGGCTTCTCCGGCTTTTGGTAGTTGTGCAGCAGCGGCAACAGCGAGTACTGGCGTTGCCGCTCCGGCAGGGCCCGCAGCGACGTCTCGAACCGCTGCAACCACTCCCGGTAATCGCCGATGCGCTCGATCGAGTACCCCGCGTCGACCAGCCAGTCGACGTACTCGTCGAGGCCGATGCCGTCGTCGTAGGGATTCATCACGTGGTAGGTCTGGTAGTTCTCGGCCACCTGAGCGCCCAGCGTGGAGACCGCCGCGGCGATGAACTCGACCGGCAGGCCGTCGTAGTGCGCCCGCTGCCGGTTGCCGTTAGCGTCGAGCTCGTAGAACGAACCGGGCGCGATCCCGGTGGCGACCAGGCTCAGCATCAGCCGGGTGAACATGTCCGGCAGGTTGAGCTGACCGGCGTAGCTGGTGTCGGCCAGGATCATGTCGCACCGGAACACCGCGACCGGCAGGCCGCACAGGTCGTGCGCCTCGCGCAGCAGCACTTCCCCGGCCCACTTGCTGTTGCCGTAGCCGTTGGCGTAGTTGTCGTTGATCGCCCGGGTCGCGCTGATCGTCCGGATGTCGGCGTCCTCGACGAACTCACCCGGCTTGATCTGGTCGCCCACCCCGATCGTCGACACGTAGGTGTACGGCTTGAGCTTGGTGGTCAGCGCGATCCGGATCAGCTCGGCGGTGCCCAGCGCGTTGGGGCCGAACAGCTCGCTGTACGGCAACACGTGGTTGACCAGCGCCGCGGGGTCGACGATGAGGTCGACCGTGTCGGCCAGCCGCTGCCAGGTCTGCGGGTCCAGGCCCAGGTTGGCCTCGCCCTTGTCACCGGCGACGACCTCGAGATGGTCGGCCGCCAGCTCCCGGTAGTGCGCCACCAGTTCCGGGTCGCCCTCAGCAGAGCCGACGCCGAAGGTCCTGTCCAGCCGGGCGCGGGCCTCCTCGTCGGAGCGGGCCCGGACCAGGGCGATCACCTTGCCGTCGACCAGGTCCATCCGCTCCAGCCAGTCCAGAGCCAGGTAGCGGCCCAGGAAGCCGGTCGCACCGGTCAGCAGGACGGTGCGCACCTCGGCCTTCGGCTTGGGCAGGTCGGGCGCGGCGGCGAGCGTCGCCCCGTCGAGGAACTTGTCCAGCGTCAGGTCGCTGGCCCGCACCTGCTTGGCGTCGCGGCCGTGCACCGACGCGAAACTGGGCCGCTTGGTGCCGCCGGGCGCAAGCGCAGCCTGGATGAAGGCGGCGATGGCCTGCAGGTCGTTGGCCGGGCTGACGATCACACCCACCGGCACGTCGACGTCGAAAATCTCGCGGAGCAGGTTGCCGAAGGTCAACGCCGACAACGAGTCCCCACCGAGGTCGGTGAAGTGCACGTCGGGGGTCAGCTGGCTGGTCCCCGTGCCCAGCATGGCGGCGGCGGCCCGGCTCAGCGTCTGCAGCACGGGCGCGTCGGCGCCGCTGCGGCGCAGTTCGGCCAGCTCGTTGGCCTGCCCCTCGGCCAGCTCGGCGTAGAGCTGTTCCAGGCGCTCGCCATAGTGCTGCTTGAGCTTCGGCCAGGCCAGCTTGCGGATCCCGGTCAGCAGGCCGTTCTCCAGGCTGAACGGTGTGGTTTCGATGATGAAGTCGCGCGGCACCTCGTAGGACTGCAGGTTGGCCTGGCGCGCCACGTGCTGCAGCGAGTCGGCGATCTTCGGCTTGAGCGTCTCGAGGTCGCCGACGCTCGCCAGCGCCTCCTCGGTCGGCACCACCACCGCCAGCAGGTACGGCTGCGAGCTATTGCCGTACACGTAGATCTGCCGGATCAGCGGGCTGTTGCCGAACTCGGCCTCCAGCTTCGCCAGGGTGACGAACTCGCCCTGCGCCAGCTTGAGCACGTTGTTGCGGCGATCGACGTACACCAGCCGGCCGGGAGCGACCTCGGCGAAGACGTCGCCGGTGCGGTAGTACCCGTCGGCGTCGAACACATCGGCGGTGATCCCGGCCCGCTTGTAGTAGCCGGGGAACATGTTCTCGGTGCGCAGCAGCAGCTCGCCGCGCGGGTACGGCCGGTCGGTGCTGAAGTAGCCCAGGTCCGGCACGTCGGCGAGCTTGTAGTCGATGACCGGCGGACGCTGGACCTCCCCGTCGAACAACACCATGCCGGCCTCCGTGGAGCCGTAGCCGTCCAGCAGGTGCATTTCCAGCAGGGCCTCGACCCAGTTCCGCAGCTCCGGGGAGGTGGGCGCCGAGCCCGTCATCGCGAAGATGAACCGCCCGCCCAGCAGGTATTGCCGCTGCTCGGCCAGCACCTCGGCCTCGACCGCCTGGCGGTCGGCGCCGTCGGACAGCCGCCGCTCCACCTGGCGCTGGAACTCGCCGAACAGCGTCTCCCAGATGCGCGGGACGAAGTTCAGCTCGGTGGGCCGCACCAGCTCGAGGTCTTCCAGCAGCGTCGAGAGGTCACTTTTGGCCGCGAAGTAGGCAGTGCCGCCGTTGCCCAGCGTGCCGTAGAGGATGCCGCGCCCCATGACGTGGCTCATCGGCATGAAGTTGAGGGTGATCGACGCGGCGCTCTCCCCGAACCAGTTCCGGCTGCCGCGGCGCCAGATCTTGGCGACGTTGCTCTGCGGGTACATCGCGCCCTTGGGCGCACCGGTGCTGCCGGAGGTGTAGATCAGCAACGCCAGGTCGTCCTCCTCGCTCGCCGGGAGCGGCGTTTCCGGCAGGGCCTTGCCGCGCTCGATCACCTCGGCCAGCGTCTCGACGACCACGTCGGCGTCCGCCAGCCGGGCGCGCGCCGCTGCCACGGCCTCGCGCTCGTCGTCGACCTGCTGGTGGTAGTCGAATGCCACCAGCTTGGCGGGACGGTGGCCGCTCAGTATGAGCTCCACGGCGTCGGGCAGCTCGTTCACGCTCGCCGCGATCACGGTGGGCTCGGTCTCGGTGATGATCGGCTGCAGCGAAGTGAGCGACGCGCTGGTCTGCAGCGGAACCGACACCGCGCCGATCGTGGCCAGCGCCATGTCGATGGTGGCGTAGTCGACGCTGTTGAAACCGAGCACGCAGACCCGGTCACCGGTGTGCACCGCGTCGCCGGCCCACGCGCGGCCCAGCGCTGCCACCCGCGCACCCAGCTCGCGGTAACTCATGGTCTCGAAGCGGGGGACCAGCTCCAGGCGGGTGCGCCCGGTCGACGGGTCCACGACGTACTCCACCACCCGCTGCGCCAGCGCCGGGCGGTCCGCATACCCCTCGAGGACGGTCCGGATGACCCGCGGGAGTCGCAGTCCGGGCTGCTCGAGGGCCGCTTCGACCGCCGGGTCGGGCCGGGCGGCGGCGAACTGTGGGTCGTTGGCGGTGAGGTCCTCGACGCGGCGGTCGAGCCGCTCGTCAGGAGTGATAGTCGACATAACAGTTCCCTTGCAATGAAAGATTGTGAGTCAGTTCCGCGTCGATGCGCTGACGGATAGAACGTTAGCTAAAGTAACGGTATTCCTCCATCATCGGCTCGCGGCCGGAGATGTGAGATTGCCCACGCGGCGAGCGTCGGTGCCGCAGGTCTAGAGGTCGCCCAACAGCCCGCTGAGGATGTCGATCCCTTCGTGCAGTAGCTCGTCACTGATGGTCAGCGGAGGCAGCAGCCGGATGATGTTGCCGAACATGCCACACGTCAACACGACGACCCCGGCCGCATGCGCCGCGGTGGACAGCTTCTTGGTCAGTTCCGCGTCGGGCTCGGCCGTTCCCGACTTCACCAACTCGACGGCGATCATCGCGCCCCGACCACGCACGTCGCCGATGCGGTCGTCGCCGGCCTGCAGCCGCATCAGCGGTTCGGTCATCAGGGGTTCCAACTGCTGGGCCCGCTCGATCAGGCCGTCGTTCTCGATGGTCGCGATCGTGGCCAGCGCGGCCGCACACGCGATCGGGTTTCCGCCGAATGTGCCGCCTAAACCGCCCACATGCGCGGCGTCCATGATCTGGGCCTTGCCGGTGACCGCCGACAGCGGCAGCCCGTCGGCGATGCCCTTGGCGGTGCAGATCAGGTCGGGGTCCAGACCTCCCGGGCCCTCGTGCTCGCAGGCGAACATCGCGCCGGTGCGCGCGAACCCGGTTTGCACCTCGTCGGCGATGAACACCACCTCGTTCTTGCGGCACCAGTCCAGCAGGGCGGGCAGGAAGCCCTCGGCCGGAACGATGAACCCGCCTTCACCCTGAATCGGTTCGATGATGAGGGCTGCCAGGTTGTCGGCGCCCACCTGGTTGTCGATGACGTCGATGGCCCGCGCGGCGGCCTTCTCCCCGTCGGTGGCGAGCTCCTTGTCGATCAGCCCGTCCCGGTACGGGTAGGACAGGGGCGCGCGGTAGATCTCCGGGGCGAACGGCCCGAACCCGCTCTTGTAGGGCATGGACTTGGCGGTCAGCGCCATCGCCATGTTGGTGCGCCCATGGTAGGCGTGGTTGAACGCCACCACGGCGGGCTTATGCGTGTAGGAGCGCGCGACCTTGACGGCGTTCTCGACGGCCTCGGCGCCGGAATTGAACAACACCGAGCGCTTCTCGCCGGAGCCCGGGGTGATCCGGTTGAGCTCTTCGGCGACGGCCACGTACTGCTCGTACGGCGTCACCATGAAGCAGGTGTGGGTGAACTCGGCCACCTGTGCGCGCACCGCGTCCACCACCCGGGGCGAGGAATTGCCGATCGTGGTCACCGCGATGCCCGAGGCCAGGTCGATCAGCCGGTTGCCGTCGACGTCCTCGATGATGCCGCCGCCGGCGCGCGCCACGAATACCGGCAAGGAGACGTTCACACCCTGCGACACCGCCGCGGCCCGGCGTTTGGTCAGTTCCAGCGACGCCGGACCGGGGATTTCGGTGACCAGCTGGCGAGTCTGCTCGAGGCTGGCCACGACAATCCTCCTCACCGCGGCGCGCCGGTCACGTCGCGACTAAAGCCTATCCGGCGGTGCGCGGGCCGGCGGCCCGCGCACCGCCGCGGTCGGTTGCAACCAGCGGCCTGCCAGACTGGACGGGCACACTGGACCACCGAAGCCCGAAAGACCGATACGAAAGACAGTGCCGTCATGGAAAGTCTGATTCTGTTCTTGCCGTTCCTGCTCATCATGGGCGGGTTCATGTATTTCTCGTCGCGTCGCCAGAAGCGGGCGATGCAGGCCACCATTGACCTGCACGAGTCATTGCGGCTGGGGGACCGGGTGCACACCACCTCGGGCCTTCAGGCCACGGTCGCCGCGATCACCGACGACACCGTCGACCTCGAGATCGCCCCGGGCGTGGTGACCACCTGGATGAAGCTGGCCATCCGGGACAAGATCTTGCCCGAAGACGCCGACGACCTTGCCGACGAGGACGACTCCGACGCGCTGGAGGACGCCGTCGGCCCCGCCGACGAGAGCCGGGTGACCAAGGATTCCTGACCGGATTTCCGGCCGCACGCCGAACCGGCGGACCGCTTGCGCAAAGGGCGCGTGCCGGACACGTAGGCTCTGTCCGGGGTAAGAAACCGATTCTCGAGGAGAAGGAACGTGGCATCGACTTCCGTGCCGGTGCGCCCTGCCCGCTACCTGTCGGTTTTCTTGCTGTTGCTCGTCGGTGTCTACCTGCTGGTGTTCTTCACCGGGGACAAGCGGGCCGCCCCCAAGCTCGGCATCGATCTGCAGGGCGGCACCCGCGTCACGTTGACCGCCCGCACCCCGGACGGTTCGGCCCCCAGCCGGGAAGCGTTGGCGCAGGCGCAGCAGATCATCAGTTCCCGGGTCAACGGGCTGGGCGTCTCCGGTTCGGAGGTCGTCGTCGACGGCGACAACCTGGTCATCACCGTCCCCGGAAACGACGGCAGCGAGGCCCGCAACCTGGGGCAAACCGCACGGCTGTACATCCGGCCCGTGCTCAATTCCATCCCGGCCCAAAGCGAAGAACCCAAGCCCGCGCCGCAGCAGCCCGCCGGGGCGCCGCCCGGGCCGGGTGCGCCCGCCCCCGGCCAGCCGGCGCCCACGGGCGCACCGGCTCCGGTCCCCCCGGGCGCGGTACCGGCGCCGGCCCAACCCGCGCCGGGCGGCCAGCCGGGGGCCCAGCCGCGGCCCTACCCGCAGGACCCGCCGCCCGCTCCCAGCCCCGCGCCCACCCCGTCTCCTGCTCCCGAATCTCCTGCTCCCGAACCCGCGAACAACGCGCCGGCGGAGGAGCCGCCCGCGCCCCCCGATCCACGCAAGGATCTCGCCGAGCGCATCGCGTATGAGAAGAAGTGGCGGCAGAGCACCCGCCAGGGCGTCCAGTTCCTGGCCCTGCAGTTTCAGGCGTCCCGCTGCGACAAAGACGACATTCTGGCCGGCAACGACGATCCGAAACTGCCCCTGGTGACCTGCTCGACCGACCACAAGGTGGCCTACCTGCTGGCGCCGTCGATCATCAGCGGCGATCAGATCGAAAACGCCACCTCGGGGATGAACCAGCACGGAATCGGCTACGTCGTCGATCTGCAGTTCAAGCCCGCGGCGGCCAACACCTGGGCCGACTTCACCGCCGCCCACATCGGCACCCAGACCGCGTTCACCCTGGACTCCCAGGTCGTCAGCGCCCCCGTGATCCAGGAGGCCATCCCCGGCGGCCGCACCCAGATCACCGGCGGGGATCCGCCATTCACCGCCTCCACCGCGCGCCAGTTGGCCAACGTCCTCAAATACGGGTCGCTGCCGCTGTCCTTCCAATCGTCGGAAGCGCAGACCGTGTCGGCGACGTTGGGGTTGACCTCACTGCGGGCGGGCCTGATCGCCGGGGCGATCGGCCTGGTCCTGGTGCTGCTGTACTCGCTGCTGTATTACCGGGTGCTGGGCTTACTCACGGCGTTATCGCTCATTGCTTCCGGCGCAATGGTTTTCGCCATCCTGGTGCTGTTGGGCCGATATATCAACTACACCCTGGACCTGGCCGGTATCGCGGGTTTGATCATCGGTATCGGCACCACCGCCGACTCCTTCGTGGTGTTCTTCGAACGCATCAAAGACGAGATCCGCGAAGGCCGTTCGTTCCGGTCGGCGGTGCCGCGAGGCTGGGTGCGGGCACGCAGGACGATCGTGTCCGGCAACGCCGTCACCTTCCTGGCCGCCGCGGTGTTGTACTTCCTGGCGATCGGCCAGGTGAAGGGATTCGCTTTCACGTTGGGCCTGACCACGATCCTCGACCTGGTGGTGGTGTTCCTGGTGACCTGGCCGCTGCTGTACCTGGCCTCCAAGTCCCCGACGCTGGCCAAGCCCGCGTACAACGGCCTGGGGGCCGTTCAGCAGGTCGCCCGCGAACGCCGGGCTTCGTCGCACGTGAAGACGGGACGGGGTAGCGCATGAGTGCCTCCAAGGCCTCCAAAGAAGCGACCGAACTCACCGAAGCCTCCGACGCCGAGGAGTTGACCGGCAGCGCCACCCAACTGCCGCGGCACAGCTTCATCACCCGGCTCTACACCGGCACCGGCGCGTTCGAGGTGGTCGGGCGGCGCCGGCTGTGGTTCGGCATCAGCGGTGCGATCGTCGCGGTCGCGATCATCAGCATCCTCGTGCGGGGCTTCACCTTTGGGATCGATTTCAACGGCGGCACCACGGTGTCAATGCCCGCCGCGGGCGGGAAGGGCACCGCGCAGGTCGCCCAGGTGGAGGAGGTCTTCAAGAACACCATCGGCAAGGACCCGGACTCGGTGGTCATCGTCGGCAACGGCGCGTCGGCGACGGTGCAGATCCGTTCGGAGACCCTGTCCAACGAGCAGACCGCGAAGTTGCGCGGCGCCTTGTTCGACGCATTCGCGCCCAAGGGCGCCGACGGCAAGCCCAGCGCGCAGGCCATCAGCGATTCGGCGGTGTCGGAAACCTGGGGCGATCAGATCACCAACAAGGCGGTGATCGCGCTGGTGGTGTTCCTGGCGCTGGTCGCCCTCTACATCACGGTGCGCTACGAGCGCTACATGACGCTGGCCGCGATCGCGGCGATGTTCTTCGACCTGACCGTCACCGCGGGCGTGTACTCGCTGGTCGGCTTCGAAGTCACCCCGGCCACCGTCATCGGCCTGCTGACCATCCTGGGTTTCTCCCTGTACGACACGGTCATCGTCTTCGACAAGGTCGAGGAGAACACCAACGGCTTCCAGCACACCAACCGGCGCACGTTCGCCGAGTGGGCCAACCTGGCGATCAACCAGACGTTCATGCGGTCGATCAACACCAGCCTGATCGGCGTGCTGCCGGTGCTGGCGCTGATGGTGGTGGCGGTGTGGCTGCTGGGCGTCGGCACCCTGAAGGACCTGGCGCTGGTGCAGCTGATCGGCATCATGATCGGCACCTACTCGTCGATCTTCTTCGCCACTCCGCTGCTGGTCACCCTGCGTGAACGCACCGAACTGGTGCGCACCCACACCCGCCGGGTCATGAGGCGGCGCCGCCCCGGCACGCAGCAGGAGCAGTCGAGCACCCCCGACGACGAACCGGCTTCCGGCACCGCCCCGCCGGAGGTGGCGCCCGCGTCGTCCGGCAAGCCCGCGCCGAGCAAGCCGGCCCCGGGGGCACGCCCGGTGCGGCCGGCGGGCACCCGGCGTCCCTCGGGCAAGCGAAACGCCGGCCGGCGGTAGTCCCGATGGCCATCCGGACCGGCCGGCGCGGCCTGATGGCGTGGGTGACCGTCGGCTTGGCCGCGCCGCTCGCCGCGGCGAGCACGCTGACCGCATGCTCGGGCAGCGCCGCCTCGAACATCGATTACGTGGTGGACGGCCCGCTGGTCAGCTACAACACCAACACCGTCGTCGGCGCCGCGTCGGCCGGGGCGCAGGCCTTCGCCCGCACGCTCACCGGCTTCAGCTATCACGGCCCCGACGGGCAGGTCGTCGCCGACCGCGACTTCGGCACCATCTCGGTGGTGAGCGGCGCGCCCCTGGTGCTCGACTACCAGATCGCCGACGACGCCGTGTATTCCGACGGAAAGCCGGTCACCTGCGACGATCTGGTGCTCACCTGGGCCGCCCAATCCGGTCGGCATCCGGAGTTCGATGCCGCCAGCCAGGCCGGCTACGTCGACATCGCCAACATCGACTGCATGCCGGGGAAAAAGAAGGCCCGGGTGTCGTTCGCCCCGGACCGCAGCGTCGTCGACTACAACCAGCTGTTCACCGCCACCTCGATGATGCCGTCGCACGTCATCGCCGACCAGCTCAACGTCGATGTGACCGCGGCGCTGCTGGGCAACGACGCCCCGCGGGTGCAGCAGATCGCCAAGCTGTGGAACACCCTGTGGGACCTCAAACCGGGTATCGACCTCAAGCGCTTCCCGTCGTCGGGTCCGTACAAGATCGAATCCGTCCTGGAAGGCGGCGCGGTGGTGCTGGTGGCCAACGACCGCTGGTGGGGCCGCAAAGCGATCACCAAGCGGGTCACCGTGTGGCCGCAGGGCCCCGACATTCAGGATCGGGTCAACAACCGCAGCGTCGACGTGGTCGACGTCGCGACCGGATCCTCGGGAGCGCTCGCCACGCCGGACAACTACGAGCGCAGCGAGGCGCCGTCCGACGGCATCGAGCAGCTCATCTTTGCGCCGCGGGGGCCGCTGGCGCTGGCCAACGTCCGGCGCGCGTTCGCCCTGTGCACGCCGCGCGACACGATCGCCCACGACGCCGGGGTGCCGATCGCCAATTCACGCCTGAACCCGGCCACCGACGATGCCGTCACCGCGGGCGACGGTGCCAAGGAGTCCGCCCAGTTCAACAAGGCCGATCCCGGCGCCGCCCGCGACGCGCTGGGTGCCGCCGCGCCGGTGGTTATGCGGATCGGCTACCAGGGGCCCAACGCGCGGCTCGCGGTGACCGTCGGGGTCATCACCAAATCGTGCGCCGGGGCCGGTATCAGCGTCTCCAACGTCACCCTGGACACCTCGGGCCCCCAGGCCCTCAAGGACGGGAAGATCGACGCGTTGCTGGCCAGCACCGGTGGGGCCACCGGCAGCGGATCCACCGGGTCGTCGGCGATGGACGCGTACGACCTGCACAGCGGCAACGGCAACAACCTGTCCGGGTACACGAACCCCCAGGTCGACGGCGTCATCGCGGGGTTGGCGGTGTCGGCGGACCCGGCGGAGCGGGTCAGGCTGCTGGCGGAGGCCGCCCCGGTACTCTGGGGCGATATGCCCACGTTGCCGCTCTACCGGCAGCAGCGGACGTTGTTGATGTCGAAGAAGACGTACGCGGTGAGCGAGAACCCGACTCGTTGGGGCGCGGGCTGGAACATGGACCGATGGGCCCTGGTGGAATGAGGTTCGAGTGACCAGTGTGAGCGGGCCCGCGCCGGTGGCCGACCTGATCGCGTCGCTGACCCGTGAAGTGGCCGATTTCCCGGAGCCGGGTGTCCAGTTCAAGGATCTGACCCCGGTGTTCGCCGACGGGAAGGCGATGGCGGCGGTGGTCGACGCGCTGGCCGACATCGTCTCGGGCGCCGACCTGGTGGCCGGCGTCGACTCCCGCGGGTTCCTGGTGGCCGCGGCCGTCGCCGACCGGCTCGGTACCGGCGTCCTGGCCATCCGCAAGGGCGGAAAGCTGCCCCCGCCGGTACACGCCGAGCGGTACGACCTCGAGTACGGCAGCGCCACCCTGGAAATCCCGGCCGACGGGATCGATCTGCGCGGCCGCAACGTTGTGATCATCGACGACGTGCTCGCCACCGGCGGGACCCTGGCCGCCGCGGCCCGGTTGCTCGAGCGCGGTGGGGCCCACGTCACCGCCGCGGCGGTGGTCGTGGAACTGACCGCGCTGGGGGGCCGCGAGGCGATCGCGCCGTTGCCATTGCACAGCTTGAGCTGCGCCTAGCGTCGCAGATCACACGATATCCTCGAGATCGGAGGTGACCAACGTGGCGGACGAGCAGCGCACAACGCAGGCTCTCAAGGCGCCTGCGGAGTCGCCGCCGGTCACCGAGCCGGTTGCGCAGCCGGTCAACGAGCCACCGGAGTCGCCGGCCGAGACCCTCAAACCCCCCAGCAGTGCGTCTCGCCGGGTCCGCGCCCGGCTGGCCCGGCGGATGACGTCCCAGCGCAGCGCCCTCAACCCGGTACTGGAACCGCTGGTGGCGGTGCACCGGGAGATCTATCCCAAGGCGAACGTGTCGTTGCTGCAGCGCGCCTTCGAGGTCGCCGACCAGCGGCATGCCACCCAGTTGCGCCATTCCGGTGATCCCTACATCACCCACCCGCTGGCCGTCGCCACCATTTTGGCCGAGTTGGGCATGGACACAACAACTTTGGTGGCCGCGCTCTTGCACGACACCGTCGAGGACACCGGGTACACGATCGAGGCTTTGAGCGAGGAATTCGGCGAGGAGGTGGGCCATCTCGTCGACGGGGTGACCAAGCTGGACCGGGTGGTGCTGGGCAGCGCCGCCGAAGGCGAGACCATCCGCAAGATGATCACCGCGATGGCGCGCGATCCCCGGGTGCTGGTGATCAAGGTCGCCGACCGGCTGCACAACATGCGCACCATGCGATTCCTGCCGCCGGAAAAGCAGGCACGCAAATCCCGCGAAACGCTGGAAGTCATTGCGCCCCTTGCGCATCGGCTGGGCATGGCCAGTGTCAAGTGGGAGCTGGAGGACTTGTCCTTCGCGATCCTGCACCCCAAGAAGTACGACGAGATCGTTCGGTTGGTCGCCGGCCGCGCGCCTTCCCGCGACACCTACCTGGCCAAGGTCCGCACCGAGATCGTCAACACGCTGAACGCGTCGAAGATCAAAGCGACGGTGGAGGGGCGTCCCAAGCACTACTGGTCGATTTACCAGAAGATGATCGTCAAGGGTCGCGACTTCGACGACATCCACGACCTGGTCGGCATCCGCATCCTGTGCGACGAGATCCGGGACTGCTATGCCGCCGTCGGCGTGGTGCATTCGCTGTGGCAGCCGATGGCCGGGCGGTTCAAGGACTACATCGCCCAGCCGAGATACGGGGTGTACCAGTCGTTGCACACCACGGTCGTCGGGCCGGAGGGCAAGCCGCTGGAGATTCAGATCCGCACCCGCGACATGCACCGCACCGCCGAATACGGCATCGCCGCGCACTGGCGCTACAAGGAAGCCAAGGGCCGCAACGGCGTTCCGCATCCGCATGCCACCGCCGAGATCGACGACATGGCGTGGATGCGACAGCTGCTCGACTGGCAACGAGAGGCCGCCGACCCCGGCGAGTTCCTGGAGTCGCTGCGCTACGACCTTGCGGTGCAAGAGATTTTCGTGTTCACCCCCAAGGGGGATGTCATTACCCTGCCCACCGGGTCGACGCCGGTGGACTTCGCCTACGCGGTGCACACCGAGGTCGGCCACCGCTGCATCGGTGCCCGGGTCAACGGCCGGCTGGTGGCGCTGGAACGCAAGCTGGAAAACGGGGAAGTCGTCGAGGTTTTCACGTCCAAGGCGGCCAATGCCGGGCCGTCGCGGGACTGGCAACAGTTCGTGGTGTCACCGCGCGCCAAGGCGAAGATCCGGCAGTGGTTCGCCAAGGAGCGGCGTGAGGAGGCGCTGGAGGCCGGCAAGGAGGCGATGGCCCGCGAGGTGCGCCGGGGTGGACTTCCGTTGCAGCGCTTGGTCAACGGCGAATCCATGGGGGCGGTGGCCCGGGAACTGCATTACGCGGACGTCTCCGCCCTCTACACCGCGATCGGCGAGGGGCATGTGTCGGCGAAGCATGCCGTGCAGCGGCTGCTGGCCGAGCTGGGCGGCATCGACCAGGCCGAGGAGGAGCTGGCCGAGCGGTCCACGCCGACGACGATGCTGCGCCGGCCGCGCAGCAGCGACGACGTCGGGGTGTCGGTCCCCGGCGCGCCGGGCATCCTGACCAAGCTGGCCAAGTGCTGCACGCCGGTGCCGGGCGACGCGATCATGGGGTTCGTGACCCGTGGCGGTGGGGTGAGCGTCCATCGCACCGACTGCACCAACGCCGCCTCCCTGCAGCAGCAGGCCGAGCGCATCATCGAAGTGCATTGGGCGCCGTCGCCGTCGTCGGTGTTCCTGGTGGCCATCCAGGTGGAGGCGCTCGACCGGCACCGGTTGCTGTCGGACGTCACGCGCGTGCTGGCCGACGAGAAGGTCAACATCCTGTCGGCGTCGGTCACCACGTCCGGTGACCGGGTGGCCATCAGCCGGTTCACCTTCGAGATGGGCGACCCCAAGCACCTCGGGCACCTGCTCAACGTGGTGCGCAACGTCGAAGGCGTCTTCGACGTCTATCGGGTGACGTCTGCGGCTTAGGCGCGGTTTGACGGCCTGG
The DNA here is from genome assembly GCA_963800315.1 of uncultured Actinomycetota bacterium. GTDB lineage: Bacteria > Actinomycetota > Actinomycetes > Mycobacteriales > Mycobacteriaceae > Mycobacterium. The sequence continues at coordinate 175,826 of CAWDAS010000005.1, read as the reverse complement.
GGCTAGTCGAGCAGCAACGACGTGATGGTGACGTCCTCGGCTGGCGGGCCGTCTTCGCCGCCACCGGCGACCCCGGCCTTGGCGATCTTGTCCAGCGTGGCCAGCCCGTCGGCCTGGATGGTGCCGAAGACGGTGTACTGGGGCGGCAGCTGGGAGTCCTTGTAGACCATGAAGAACTGGCTGCCGTTGGTGCCGGGCCCGGCGTTGGCCATCGCCAGGGTGCCGCGCGGATAGAGCACGGGCTCCTGCAGCTGCGGATCGTTCGGCGGATACTGGTCGGTCGGGTACTCGTTGGCGAATTGATAGCCCGGACCGCCCGTGCCGTCGCCCTTCGGGTCACCGCATTGCAGGACGCCCAGCGTCGGGGACGTGGTCAGCCGGTGGCATTTGGTGTCCTTGAAGTAGCCCTGGCCGATCAGGCTGGCGAAGCTGTTGACCGTGCAGGGTGACTTGTTGTTGGCCAGCATCAGCCCGATGCGCCCCTGATTGGTCACCATGCTGGCGCTCACGGTGGCCGGATCGGTCGGCACCTTGCCGCTCCGCGGCGGCTTGACCTGCTTGGCGGCCGGTTCCTGCGGTGTCGCCGGGTACTGGCAGTCGGCGCCCAGGTTGGCCGACGGCTTGAACGGCGGCAACGGCGGAACCGCCCCCGGCTGAGGAGGGGCCTCGGTGGTGGACGCGGCTGAGCTGCTGGGCGTGCTCGTGGCCGCGGTAGTGCTCTTGTGCTCGTGCTTGGTGTTGATGACGGTGATCACGACCGCGGCGATCACGGCCACGGCGACCAGCGCGCCCGCGGCGATCAGCAGGGTCCGGCGCATTTTGGCGTGCTTTGCCCGGCGCTCCAGCTGCCGTTCGAGCTTGCGCTTGGCGTTGGCACGTCGCTGTTCATTGGTCGGCACGGCGGTATGCCTCCATGGTTGGTAAGTCGGGGGCGAGCTGGCCAGCCCAGGCTAATGTGGGCGCTGCGACTCGTGTCAAGTGGGGCCCGTGGGAAACTGGGAACCGTGTTGATCACCGGATTTCCCGCCGGCATGTTGCAGTGCAACTGCTATGTGCTGGCCGAACGGCCGGGAACGGACGCTGTCATCGTGGATCCGGGCCAGCGGGTGATGGGCCCGCTGCGGCGCATCCTCGACGAGAATCGGCTGACTCCGGCCGCGGTCTTGCTGACCCATGGGCACATCGACCACATGTGGTCGGCGCAGAAGGTTTCCGACACCTACGGTTGCCCCACCTACATCCATCCCGAGGACCGGTTCATGCTGAAAGACCCGATCTACGGCCTGGGCCCGCGGCTGGGGCAGCTGGTCGCGGGGGCGTTCTTTCGCGAGCCCAGGCAGGTTGTCGAGTTGGACCGCGACGGCGACAAGCTCGATCTGGGCAGCGTGACCGTCAATGTCGACCACACCCCCGGGCACACCCGCGGGTCGGTCGTATTCCGGGTGCATCAGGCGAGCACGGACGGACACGATGTCGTCTTCACCGGCGACACGTTGTTCGAGCGGTCGGTGGGCCGCACCGACCTGCATGGCGGCAGCGGCCGCGACTTGCTGACCTCGATCATCGGCAAGCTCCTGGTGCTCGACGACAAGACGGTGGTCCTGCCGGGGCACGGCAACTCCACCACCATCGGCGCCGAGCGGCGCTTCAACCCGTTCCTGGAAGGCCTGGGCCCGTGACGGAGTTTGTCGCTCCCAAGGGCGTGCCGGACTACGTCCCGCCGGATTCGGCGCAGTTCGTGGCCGTGCGCTCTTGCCTGCTGGGTGCCGCGCGCCGGGCCGGTTATGGCGATATCGAGTTGCCCATCTTCGAAGACACCGCCCTGTTCGCCCGCGGCGTCGGCGAATCCACCGACGTGGTCTCCAAGGAGATGTATACGTTCGCCGACCGCGGGGACCGCTCGGTGACGCTGCGGCCCGAGGGGACCGCGGGCGTGGTGCGCGCGGTGATCGAACACGGCCTGGACCGCGGCGCGCTGCCGGTGAAACTCTGTTACGCGGGGCCCTTTTTCCGCTATGAGCGTCCGCAGGCCGGTCGCTATCGTCAGCTGCAGCAGGTCGGCGTGGAGGCGATCGGCATCGACGACCCGGCGTTGGACGCCGAGGTGATCGCGGTCGCCGATGCCGGATTCCGCTCGCTGGGGCTCGACGGGTTCCGGCTCGAGATCACTTCGCTGGGCGATGAGAGCTGCCGCCCGCAGTACCGGGAACTGTTGCAGGACTTTCTCTTTCAGCTAGACCTCGACGAAGAAACCCGCAAACGCGCCGAAGTCAACCCGCTGCGGGTGCTCGACGACAAACGACCCGATGTGAAGGCGATGACGGCCCACGCCCCGATCCTGCTCGATCACCTGTCGGATGCCGCCAAGCAACACTTCGAAACCGTGCTGGCTCACCTGGACGCCCTGCGGGTGCCGTACGTCATCAACCCGCGAATGGTGCGGGGGCTGGATTACTACACCAAGACGACTTTCGAATTCGTGCACGACGGCCTGGGCGCCCAATCCGGCATCGGCGGCGGCGGTCGCTACGACGGTCTGATGCACGAGCTCGGCGGCCAGGACTTGTCCGGCATCGGATTTGGGCTCGGGGTGGACCGGACCCTGCTGGCGTTGCGCGCCGAAGGCAAGAGCGTGGGGGAGACCACCCGCTGCGACGTGTTCGGCGTGCCATTGAGCGAGCAGGCCAAACTGGAGCTGGCGGTGCTGGCCGCGCGGTTGCGTGCCGCCGGCGTCCGCGTCGACCTGGCCTACGGTGACCGCGGGCTCAAGGGTGCGATGCGTGCGGCCGACCGCTCCGGGGCCCGAATCGCGCTGGTGCTGGGGGACCGTGATATCGAGGCCCGGACTGTCGCGGTGAAGGACCTCGCGACCGGCGACCAAGTGGCCGTTGCGGCGGATTCCGTTGTGGCCGAGGTTCTTTCGAAGCTCGTACCCGGCGCTTAGGCTCCGCGCGGTGAGCGCACGGTGTTTCAGCCGCGTGCCGAGTGGGCACCCTGCTGGGTAGCTCGTGATCGCGCGGGCGACCCGTGCTGTCCGCGTCACGGCCGCCTAACCCGGACGGCGGCGATGACAGAGAGGTAGATGTGGCGCTCATCCTGGCATTCGGCGTCGTGCTGCTGATCAGCGTCTCGTTGTCGGGTGTGGCCGCCAGGACGGTGCTGTCCACCGCGCTGTTATTCCTCGGCGCCGGCGTCTTGCTCGGTTGGGGTTTCCTCGATATCGCAACCCTTCACCCGCACGACACGATCGTCGAAACGCTTGCCGACCTAGCGCTGTTCACCGTGCTGTTCACCGACGGCCAGCGCGCCAACTGGCAGGCATTGCGACGGAGCTGGCGGTTGTCGGGGCGGGCGCTGGGCCTGGCGATGCCGCTCACCATGATCGGCATCGCGATTCCCGGTCACTTCATTGCCGGGTTGGACTGGACCACGGCGCTCCTGCTGGGCGCGATACTGTCGCCGACCGATCCCGTGTTCGCCTCCGCGCTGGTCGGTCGTTGCGACGTTCCGCTGCGGCTGCGTCGGCTGCTCAACGTTGAATCCGGGCTCAACGACGGTCTGGCGTTGCCGTTTGTCCTGGTCTTTTTGGCCATGACACGCCACGACACCGCATCGCTGCTCACGGTGGGCGCCGAGTTGATCCTGGGGCTGCTGCTCGGCATCGGGGTGGCCGCGCTCGCGACGCTGGCCTGGAAGATTCCCGCGCTCAACGTGACCCCCCGGCTGCAGCCACTGGGGCCGTTGGCCGTGGCGACGGTTGTCTATGCCGGATGCCACCTGACCCACGTGAATCCGTATCTGGCCGCGTTTGCCGCCGGATCGACATTGGCGAGCATGGATCATGTTGCAGCGCAGACGTTCGAGCCGTTCGGAGATCTGCTCTCCGAATGCACGAAGTTCGCGGCACTGCTTGTCTTCGGTGCGCTGATCGCTCCGGATCGGATGTCGCAGTTTGCCTGGCAAGCCTGGCTGCTCGCGGGGATCGCGATCGTCCTCGTGCGCCCGGTGTCCCTGCTTCTCGCACTCATCAGGTCGCGGCTGCCGGCACGAGAACGGTATGCCGCGGCGTGGTTCGGCCCCAAGGGTTTCGCCTCGGTGGTGTACGGGTTGCTGGTGCTCAAATCCGGCATTCCGCACGCCGCGGAAGTATTCGACCTGGTGGCCATCACGATCGTGCTTTCGATCGTGGCGCATTCCAGCACCGACGTGCCGGTCGCCAAGAAGTTGCGCATCGATTCGCCGTCCGACCTGCCCTGCGGTGAGTCGCCAGCCGAACCTGATGACTCGGATGAAACCGCGGAGGCTGCGAGTGAATCGACGGTGGGGGCAGTCGTCGATAGGTAGGTGCTGTGGGTCTGCTGCTCGGTGGCCTGGTCGTCAAACACCTCCCTGACGGCACGGGAATTGGTCTGAGCTGCACCCTAAAGCGCCGGTCGGCGACGCCCGCCGGCTGTTGCCCCTTGGGTCCCAATTCGGCACGGCACCGGCTCGGGGTACCTCAGCCATAAGTCGTCAACAGCGGGCCCGCCGAAACCTCATCACAGCGACCCGATAGCGTGCGAGATTCGGGGGCATTATTTCTTTGGAGAGGAGACGATCTCAAATGATTGATAAATGGTTCTCCGACATCCCTGCGCCGGGAGAGTTGACCCTCGCGGACTTGTGCGACCAAATCGAGCAGAAAATCCACGCCAACGCAGACAACCAGAAATTGCCGCAGGAGTTCCCGGACTGGCAGTCGTGCATGGAAGATCGGGACGCCACCATCTACAAGTTGAGCGCGGCTGTTGTAAACCTTTGCCAGATGGTGGAGTACTTGGCATCGGAGCAGCAGCGCGGCGGGGCTCACAGGACCTAGGAAACTGCCATCTGTCGGCTGGCACAGTGATCTGAACGGGCCGCTTACCTATTTCCTGCCGTCGTAGTCCCCATGCCTCGAAGGCGCCGATCGCAAATACGACGAAAGCAACGCCGCACAACGACGCCACGGCCAGCGGAAATCTCCGCAGCCTCAGGCGTACGGAGCCAGAATGCCACGGCGCCGCCTCCGAGCGTGTTGATGGCGATTGCGCCTCTGACTCCAAGCCCAGCCGGAGTGCGTCGTCATTCCGGCCTTGCTCGACGGCCAGGGCTGCGGCGATACCAAGTGACGCCCGTCCAGCGGATGACTTGACTAGCCATCGAACTATTGTTCGAATATAGGCATGCGTTGGGTCAACCAGGCCGTCGCGGTGAACGGGAAGCCCGTCGAGGACGGGGCGCTACCGGGGTTGCAGCGGATCGGCTTCCTGCGCAGCGTGCGCTCGCCGCAATTCGAGGGCATCACCTTTCACGAGGTGCTGTGCAAGTCCGCGCTCAACAAGGTGCCCAACGCGGCGGCGCTGCCGTTTCGCTACACCGTCAACGGCTACCGCGGCTGCTCGCACGGCTGTCGCTACTGCTTCGCCCGGCCCACCCACGAATACCTGGACTTCAACAGCGGCACCGACTTTGACACCCAGGTGGTGGTCAAGACCAACGTTGTCGAGGTGTTGGGTCGGGAGTTGCACCGGCCGTCGTGGCAGCGCGAGACCGTCGCCCTGGGCACCAACACCGATCCCTACCAGCGCGCCGAGGGCCGCTACGCGCTGATGCCGGGCATCATCGGCGCCCTCGCCGAATCCGGCACGCCGCTGTCCATCCTGACCAAGGGCACCCTGCTGCGGCGCGACCTGCCGCTGATCGCCGACGCGGCCCGGCGTGTGCCGGTGTCGGTGGCGGTGTCGCTGGCGGTCGGCGATCCGGACCTGCACAGGGACGTCGAGCCCGGCACGCCGACACCGCAAGCACGGCTGGGCCTCGTCGCCGCAATCCGCGACGCCGGGCTGGGCTGTCATGTGATGGTGGCGCCGGTGCTGCCTCATCTCACCGATTCCCCCGAGCACCTCGACCGACTGCTCGGCGACATCGCGGCGGCCGGCGCCACGGGCGTCACGGTGTTCGGCCTGCACCTGCGCGGCTCCACTCGCGGCTGGTTCATGTCCTGGCTGGCGCGTTCGCATCCCGAACTGGTCAGCCGCTACCGCGACCTGTACCGGCGCGGTGCCTACCTGCCGCCGAGCTACCGCACCATGCTGCGGGAACGGGCCGCACCGCTGATCGCGAAGCACCGGTTGGCCGGCGACCAGCGCTCGTTCCGGCAGCCCGCCGCGGCGGGGGCTGCGGCGCCGGAACCCGGTCAGCCGACACTGTTTTGAACTACGCGGGCTTATCGCCGCGCGGCTTGGCCAGGGTGAACCGGTCCACCACGGTGACCTCACCGAACGGTCCGCTCAACGCATAATGCGTCGCCTTGATCGAGGTATTGCCGCCGGGTTGGCCCGGGTCCACCTCGAACGCCGCGAAGCCGTAGGGATTGTCCCGGTCGCGAAACGCCGACCACGGCGCGTCCTCCAGCACATAGATCGGCGCCTTGCGCCCGATCGCGGGATCAAAAGCGCCCACCGCGGTCAACACCCGGCACCGGGGCTCGGGGAAGAACATCCCGTTCGACGGCAGTGACGTGCCGCCGCCGCCGATGACCAGGTGCACCGTCCCCGTGGTCGCGTCGATCAGGTCGTCGCGGGTGTCCACCGGTATCGGCGTTCGCGTGTCGGTGCCCAGCTCTCCGCGCAGTGGATGCGACCGCTCGTAGTGGTGTTCGTGGCCGCACACCACCAGGTCGACGTGGTACCGGTCGAACAACGGCAACCACTCCTCTCGGATGCCCAGATCGGCGCCGTTGGTGCGGTCGGAGGTGGAGATCGCGGTCTGATGCATGCACACCACCACCCAATCAACATTCGGATCGCGCCGGGCGGCGGCGAGTTCGGCAGCGAGCCAACGTTTTTGCTCTCCACCCGAGTACCCGTGCACGTAGAAGTTGCCGCCGTCCTGGAAGGCCACATCGTCGTTGTTGAGGCTGATCACCCGCACCGAGCCGGCGGTGAACGAGTACCACAGGCCACGGGTTTCCGAACTGGAGCCGGAATCGGGCAACGCAAAATACGCCTGATAGGCGCCGTAACCGATTGGCCCATTGCCCAATTCGTTCTCGTGATTGCCCGCCGCGGGCATCCACGGCCGGTACCGCGCCGAACGGGTGTTGTTCTCGAACCAATTCGACCAGGTGCGGATCCGGTCTTGTGCCAGATTGGCGTAGCACAGGTCGCCGTTGACCAGGTTGAACAACGGACCCAGGCGCTCGATCGCGAGGGTGGTATCGGCGGCCGCGGGCGATCCGATGTTGTCGGTGGCGTAGCCTCCGTCGGGCAATTTGGCGAGCGTGGGGGTGGACTGATCGCCGAAGCTGGTGAAAAGCAGCGGTTTCCGTCCGGACGGCGCCGTTCGTACGGTCCCTTGCTCCGGTTCCGTGCCGTCGTGTACCGCGGCGTACACGTAGTCGGTATCCGGGCTCAGATTCGTCAGGCGCGCGTGGTTGACGCGAACTTCGGTGTTGGACTTGGCGTCCCGGTATGTTCGCGTCTCGGCCGGCACCACGCGCCCGAGGCCGGACGTCGGCGTCCCGAGCATGACCCGCGGGTTGCGGACGGCCTCGGTGCTGTGCCAGGACACCACCACTTCGGTGGCGGCGTCCCGGCCGAACTGCAGATGCAGACCGACCACCGGCGGCGCACCGTGGCGGTCGGGCCGATACCAGAGCGACGGGCCACGCGACCACAGCAGCGCGGCCCCACCGCCGATGCCCGCCCCGAGCGCGGCCGAGACCGCGCCGGTCGCCAGCAACCTGCGGCGGCTGACGCCCGGCGCGGGCGGATCACTGCCGCCGGGGGGTTCCGGATCGTCGACCACTCCTGCTTCATACCCGAACGGGGTGAACGCCCGCGGAACGGGACGCCCTAGTGGCGGTGCGGCTCGAGCAACCCGGCCTGGCCCGTGGCCGGGGGGCGGGCGGCCAGCCACTCGCGGGTGGCCGCGTGTGAGCGCTCGATAAGCGTTGCGGCGTGCGAGAAGTCCGCTCCAGAGGTGGCCACCGGGCATAGCGGCCGGATGACGCGCAGGTCGACGGCTTGCTCGAAGCGCTCGACGTCGACGGCCAGGCGATGATTCACGGCGAGCGTCATGGCGTGCAACGCCATAGTCACCGCCGTCTTCGGTGCGGCGGGGAGGGCGCACGAGTACCCGGTCGGCAGCACCCACACGCGGTCGGCGCCGAGCGCGACGGCGTGCGACACCGGCGTGTTGTTCACCACGCCGCCGTCCATCAGAGCGCGCCCGTTGATCCGCACCGGCGGGAATACGCCCGGGATCGCCGCACTGGCGGCTATCGCGTCGACGGCGTTTCCCGAAGACAGCAGAACATCGCCGCCCGAGATCACGTCCGTGGCCACCACGTGGAGCGGGATCGGCGCGTCTTGCAGCCGGGCGAACTCCAGATTGTCGGCCAGCACGCGCCGCAACCCGATGCTGGGCACCAGGTGCGACCGGCGGCCAAGCACGCCCATCGCCCCGGCGATCGGGCGGGTGGGGAAGATGACCTTTCGCGACAGCGATATCCACAGGTCGGCCAGGCCGCGAATCCCGGCAGGATCGGGCCGTGAGGCGATCCACCCACCGTTGACCGCGCCCACGGACGTGCCGACGATCAGGTCGGGCCGTTCGCCTTGGTCGGCCAGCGCCAGCAGCATCCCGACATGGACGGCGCCGAGGCTGGCTCCGCCGGACAACACGAATGCCGTGGGCACAGATGCATAGTAGGGACTTTTGCCCACGGCCCGGGGTAACGAATCCGGTAGCGTTTGCGATATGACGAACGTGCGAACAGTGACCAGTCGGGTCGCCGCGGCGGCGTTTGCAGCAGCCCTGGCGGTGGCTGTCGCGCCCGCGACGTCATACGCGGACCCCGCCGGTCACCAGGTGACCTACATGGTCACCGCCACCGGCAATCTGACCGGCCAAGTCCGGTACATGAACAGCGATCCGCCCAGCCAGGCCGCCTTCAACGCCAACTCGTCGCAGTACATGACCACCGCGCAGGCGGCGTTCGCCGCCGGGCAGCCGCTGGTCTACACCACCACCCTGGCCAACCCGGACCAGTGGGCCTTCGTCAACGCCAGCGGCGGGTGTCACTGGCCGGACTGCGGTGCGGGGGTCACCCCCGAACTGCACTGCGAGATCGCCGTGGACGGCAAGGTGGTGGTGACGCAGAACGCGACCACCGGCGTCACCTGCTCTACGCGTCCCTGGTAGTCACCACCAGCACCTCGGCCCGCTGCGCGCCGACCGCGCGTAGCTTGTGGCCGACCGACGCGTCGAAATAGGCGCTGTCGCCGGTGTGCAGCGTGATCGTGCGGTCCCCGTAGTCGAGTTCGACGCTGCCGGCGTGCACGAACAGGAATTCCTGGCCCGCGTGCTCGGGGTGGGGATCGTCGGCCAGCTTTTCCGTCGGGCATACCACAAACGGGGACATCGTCTTGCCCAGCAGCGACGACGCCAGCACCCGGTAGCGTTCGCCATCGGCGCCGCCGGCCGGCGCCCGGTCGACGGTGATCTTCTCCTGCGCCGCCTGGTCGGAGAACAGCCGGCCGACATCGACATCGAGCGCCTTCGCCACCTTCAGGGCCACCGCGATCGACGGTGTGCTCCGCCCCCGCTCGACCTTCGACAGGTAGCTCTTGGTGAGCCCGGTGGCCGCGGCGAGCCCCTCCAGCGTCAGGCCGCGTTGCCGGCGCACCGCGCGCAGCAGTGCTGTCACGAGCCAAACCTCCGATGACACAAGGTTTCCTATGCTGATATATTGTGTCATATGGCCGGCTCGTTCAACGATTCGAAATCCGAACTCATGCGGCGGGCCGCCGAACAGCTGACGGCCTGCCAAACCGAAGAAGGCGCCGATTCGCAGTTGACCACTCGGCAGAAGCTCGCGTTGACCTGCCGCGCGTTGTTCGACGCCGGCCACGACTCGGGGTTGGCCGGCCAGATCACCGCCCGGGCCGAAGCGGACGGTACCTACTACACCCAGCGCCTGGGGCTCGGATTCGACGAGATCACCGAGGACAATCTGCTGCTGGTCGACGAGGACCTCAACGTCCTCAACGGTGATGGAATGGCCAACCCGGCCAATCGTTTTCACAGCTGGATCTATCGCGCCCGCCCCGACGTGCAGTGCATCGTGCACACCCACGCCTTCCACGTGGCGGCGCTGTCGATGCTGGAGGTTCCGCTGATCGTCTCCCACATGGACACCACCCCGCTCTATGACGACTGCGCCTTCCTGGCCGACTGGCCGGGTGTGCCCGTCGGCAACGAGGAGGGGGAGATCATCAGCGCCGCCCTCGGCGACAAGAAGGCGGTCCTGCTGGCGCATCACGGCCAGGTGGTCGCCGGTGCCAGCATCGAGGAGGCGTGCTCGTTGGCGATCCTGATCGAGCGCGCCGCCAAACTGCAACTGGCCGCCATGGCCGCGGGCACCGTCAGGGAACTGCCCGGGGAACTGGCCCGCGAGGCCCACGACTGGACGCTGTCGCCGCAGCGCAGCCGCGCCAACTTCGCCTACTACGCGCGCCGCGCCGTGGCGCGCCATCCCGACGCGCTGACCACTCGAGGGGGCCTTCCGTGATCCACGGCATCATCGCCTACCCGGTGACCCCGTTCGCCCGGGACGGAATCGACACCGGGCGCCTGACCGCGCTCGTCGAGCAGCTCGTCCGCGCCGGCGTGCATGCGATCGCCCCGCTGGGAAGCACAGGCGAGCTGGCCTATCTGGAAGAACCCGAGTTCGACACCGTCGTCGACACCACGATCGCCACCGTCGCCGGCCGGCTCCCCGTCATCGTCGGTGTGTCGGATGTGACCACCGCCAAGACGATTCGGCGTGCCGAGTACGCGCAGCGGGCCGGTGCCGACGCGGTGATGATCCTGCCGGTCTCCTACTGGAAGCTCACCGAACGGGAGATCACCCAGCACTACCGCAGCATCAGCGACGCCATCACCATCCCGATCATGGCCTACAACAACCCGGCCACCAGCGGCGTGGACATGCGCCCCGAACTGCTGGTGCGCATGTTCGACACCATCGACAACGTCACCATGGTCAAGGAATCCACCGGCGACCTGTCCCGGATGCAGCGCATCGACGAACTGTCCGGCGGTCGGCTTCCGTTCTACAACGGCAGCAACCCGCTGGTGCTCGACGCGCTGCGGACCGGAGCGTCCGGATGGTGCACGGCCGCACCGTGTTTGCGGCCCCAGCCGTGCATCGACCTGTACGAGGCGGTGCGCGCGCACGATTTCGAGAAGGCCCAGCTTCTTTACGACGACCTCAAGCCGCTGTTGCAGTTCATCGTCGCCGGGGGACTGGCCACCACGGTCAAGGCCGGACTGGAGCTGCTCGGTCACCCGGTCGGGGATCCGCGCGCCCCGCTGTTGCCGCTCGACGAGCAGGGGCGCGCCGGGCTGCGGGAGCTGCTGGCCGGCGCTTAGTGTCGTGAGTCGGTAGTTCACCGACACCAGAGGACGGCCGATTCGGCCTCTTATGCGCACCGAGTGTGGTGGTTATGCACGGATTTCAAGGCACTTTGGTACATATCACCCACAGTCGGCGGATGGATTCACTGCAAGCGAATTAGATGACTCACGGCACTAGCCCGATTGCCGCACTCACCCCCGCGAGCGGGAGGTACCCCCACCTCGCCCCGCCACGGCGTGCATCGGCGCTTAGCCGAGGTTCGTCGCGTCGAACGTGTCGCACTTGTTCGGGTCACCGGTCTGGTAGCCGACGGTGAACCAATGCTGCCGTTGCGCCGACGAACCGTGTGTCCAGGATTCGGGGTTGACGCGGCCGGTGGCTTCCCGCTGGATGCGGTCGTCGCCCACCGACGCCGCGGCCGACAGCGCGTCGGAGATGTCCTTGTCGCTCAACGGTTCCAGGTACGGCACGCCGGTGCTGTCCTGCTTGACGGTCGACGCGTAGTGCGCCCAGATGCCGGCGTAGCAGTCGGCCTGTAACTCGGTGCGGACCCCGTTGCCGCCCGCGCCCTGTGCGCCTTGCTGGGAGCGGCCGAGCACGCCCTGCAGCTGTTGCACATGATGGCCGTATTCGTGCGCTACGACGTACTCCTGTGCGAAAGGCCCACCGCTGGAACCGAATTTGTCGACCAGCTCCTGGAAGAAATCGGTGTCGAAGTAGGCCGTCTGGTCGACCGGGCAGTAGAACGGCCCGACCGCGGTGGTGGCCGGTCCGCAGCCGGTGCTGACCGACCCGGTGAAGAGACGCACCCGCGGGCGGGTGTAACTCGGCATCAGCTGGTGCCACACCGCGTCCACGGAGTTACCGGTCGCGACCACGCGGCACTGCACGTACTTGTTGGCATCGGCGCCGGTCTTGCACTGGCTCAGGTCGAAACCGGGCGCCGAGTAGCCGCCCATGTCCGTTTGCTGCTGGTTCATCACGCGGCCCGGATCGACGCCCAGCAACAACGCCCCGATCAGAATGAGCAGCCCGACGCCGCCGCCCCCGATGGCCATCCCCATCCCGCCGCCGCCGGACGACGACGCGGTGCTGGTGTCGATCTGCATTCCCTCGTTGAAGGTCATCGCACGCTCCTAACTCCGCTGGCCGGCGGCGAACCGGGTGTCGGTGTAGCTGCGCAGGTTGCGCAGAAACCGGCGCAGGCCCAAGTTCAGCAGCGGCGCCACCACGAACATCGCCAGCCGTGCCGGGCCGGCCGGTTTCTGCGCCATCGTCCAGGTCAGGCGGCAGCCATCCGGGATGACCTCGACCCGGTAATCCTCGGCGAACGCGGCCACGGATCGAGTCGAGCACTCGTTGAACCGGAATGCCATGTGCGTGAAGGGTTCCCACGCGAGGAACTCTTCGTTGCCGACGATGCCGCCGCGCATCTCGACGACGCGGGTGGTCCCGACACCGCGCGGCTCGGGACTGGTCCAGGTCACCTTGGTGATCACCGACGCCCACCGCGGCCAGGAGTCGGCATCGGCAAGCACCTCGAACAGCTGCTCGGGCGTGATGGCCAGCTCGACGCTGTTTTGGAAGCGGTAGCGGCCCTTGACAGGGCTAGTGTCGACGAAGCTGGTGTCGACGCGCTCGCAGGGGAACATGGCTCGAATTTAGCCTGGGCCGTCGCCGGCCGCGGCCAGAAGCGGCACCAGCACATCACTGATCGGGGTGGGCAGGCCGTGCGCGCAGGCCTTGCGGACGATCACGCCGTTGCGGATGTCCCATTCCATCCGCCGGTGATGCTCCCGGTCGGCCAGGATCGACGTGCCCATGTCTTCGGGAGCCCGCCGGAAAAGCTCAACCAATTCGTCGGCCATGTCATCGGTCAGCCGGGCGCCCTCGGCCCGGGCGACCGCTAGGCATTCGGCGACGTAGCGGCGCGACAGCGCGGCGACGTCGTCGCGGCGGAACATGCCGGACCGGCGCCCGGACAGCGCCATGAACCCGGCGAGTGCGTTGGTGAGCAGCTTGCGCCAGGCCGCCGTGATGAAGTCGGGGTCGCAGTCCACCCGGCAGCCCGCGCCGCGCAGCAGCTCGGCGATGGTCTGCGCCGAGGGCCCGCTGGGCAGCACCAGTGCGGGTTCGGTGCGCAACCGGACCCACCCGGCCGGCTGGGTCTCGGCGCCGTACCACACGATTCCGGGCACCACCGGCGACGCCGGGCAGTGCGGCTGCACCTGCTCGACCTGCTCGACGCCGTTTTGCAGGACAACGACGATGGTGTGCTCGTCGCACAGCCGCGCCAGCCAACCGCTCGCGTCGTCGTTCTGGGTGGCCTTGACCGCCAGGATCACCACGTCGACCGGCCCGCTGACGTCGTCGGGATCGGTGTGGACCGGACCGGGGACCACGATCGGATCCGCGCCGTCGGGCCGCAATTCGATGCTGTCACGGGGGGTGTGGCCGCAGACCAGGAGGGAATGCCCGGCCCGGTGCAGTAGCGCGGCCACCGTCGTGCCGACGGCGCCGGGACCGACGAGGGCGATTTTGAAAACAACATCTGCGGCAATAGGGCCGAAGTTACCTCCTCTAGACTGGTCAGTCATTCCAACTGCGTGAGAGGGAGTGTTTGTGCTGCGCAGCCACGCCGCGGGTTCGCTGCGGAAAGGCGACGCCGGCCAGCAGGTGACGTTGGCCGGTTGGGTGGCGCGCCGCCGCGACCACGGCGGCGTCATCTTCATCGATCTGCGCGACGCCTCGGGCATCGCGCAGGTGGTGTTCCGCGACCCCGACGTGCTGAAGGACGCGCACCGGCTGCGCGCCGAATTCTGCATCGCGGTCTCCGGCGTCGTCGAGATCCGCCCGGAGGGCAACGCCAACCCCGAGATCGCCACCGGCGACATCGAGGTCAACGCCGCCTCGCTGACCGTGCTCGGCGAGAGCGCGCCGCTGCCGTTTCAGCTCGACGAGCCCGCCGGCGAGGAGCTGCGGCTGAAGTACCGCTACCTCGACCTGCGCCGCGATGGACCGGCCGCCGCAATTCGGTTGCGCTCCAAGGTGAATGCCGCCGCCCGTTCGGTGCTCGCGCGGCACGACTTCGTCGAGATCGAAACGCCGACGATCACCCGCTCGACGCCGGAAGGGGCGCGCGACTTTTTGGTGCCGGCCCGGCTGCACCCCGGTTCGTTCTACGCCCTGCCGCAGAGCCCGCAGCTGTTCAAGCAGCTGCTGATGGTGGCCGGGATGGAACGCTACTACCAGATCGCCCGCTGCTACCGCGACGAGGACTTCCGCGCCGACCGGCAGCCCGAATTCACCCAGCTCGACTTGGAGATGAGCTTCGTCGACGCCGAGGACATCATCGCGATCTCCGAGGAGATCCTGTCCGCGCTGTGGGCGTTGATCGGCTATCAGATCCCGACGCCCATCCCGCGGATCAGCTATGCCGAGGCGATGCGCCGGTTCGGCTCCGACAAGCCCGACATGCGGTTCGGGCTGGAGCTGGTCGAGTGCACGGAGTTCTTCAAAGACACCACATTCCGCGTCTTCCAGGCGCCCTACGTGGGTGCGGTGGTGATGCCCGGCGGGGCCTCGCAGCCGAGACGCACCCTGGACGGCTGGCAGGAGTGGGCCAAGCAACGCGGGCACCGGGGCCTGGCCTACGTGCTGGTCGGCGATGACGGCACCCTCGAGTGGCCCGGTGGCCAAGAACTTGAGCGAGGCCGAACGCTCTCGCCTGGCCGCCCATGTCGGGGCCGAACCCGGCGACTGCATCTTCTTCTCGGCCGGCCCGCCGAAGTCCTCGCGGGCGCTGCTGGGGGCGGCCCGCGGTGAGATCGCCGGTCGGCTGGGCCTGATCGACCCGGACGCCTGGGCGTTCGTGTGGGTGGTGGACCCGCCGCTGTTCGAGCCCGCCGCCGAGGCGACCGCCGCCGGTGACGTGGCCGTCGGCTCGGGGGCCTGGACCGCGGTGCACCACGCCTTCACCTCGCCCAAGCCGGAGCACGAGGGCGTGGTCGACACCGATCCCGGCGCGGTGCTGGCCGACGCGTACGACATCGTCTGCAACGGCAACGAGATCGGCGGCGGCTCGATTCGTATCCACCGCCGCGACGTCCAGGAACGGGTGTTCGCCGTCATGGGCCTGGACCAGGCCGAGGCCGAGGAGAAATTCGGATTCCTGTTGGAGGCGTTCACCTTTGGCGCGCCCCCGCACGGCGGGATCGCGTTCGGGTGGGACCGGATCAACGCGCTGCTGTCCGGGGTGGACTCCATCCGCGAGGTGATCGCCTTCCCCAAGACCGGCGGTGGCGTCGACCCGCTCACCGATGCGCCCGCGCCCATCACCGCCCAGCAGCGCAAGGAGTCCGGAATAGACGCCGCGCCCAAGAAGGTTGACGGGGCATGACCCGCGCCGGCGACGATGCAGCGCGAAGCAATGTGGGGGTACCTCCCGCTTGTGGGGGAGAGGAGCGGCGCCCATGACTGACGTGCCCGACACCGCGACCATCAACGCGTTCAACACCAGCATCATCGACGAGTTCCGCACCAACGGCGGCAAGGTCGGCGGCCAGTTCGAGGGCGCCGACCTGCTGCTGCTGACCACGACCGGCGCCAAGTCCGGCCAGCCCCGGGTGTCGCCGCTGGCGTATTTCCGCATCGACGGCAAGCTGATCATCATCGGGTCGTTCGCCGGCGCCCCCGTCAGCCCCGCATGGGTGCACAATTTGCGGGCCAACCCGCGGGCACACGTCGAGGTCGGCCTGGACTCGGGGATAGACGCCTTCGACGTGACCGCCCGCGAGCTGCCGTCCGCGGAACGCGACGAGCTGTTCGAAAAGGTCGGCGCCGCAGCCCCGGGATTCGCCGAGTACCAGTCCAAGACCAGCCGGATGATTCCGCTGTTCGAGTTGCAGCGGACCTAACGCCAACCGTGCGAGCAGGCATCGACCGGCTGCGCGCGGTGTGGTTCACACTCGTGCAGACTTCGGTCGCCGCGGGCCTGTCCTGGTACCTCGCCCACGACCTGCTCGATCACCCGCAGCCGTTCTTCGCGCCGATCGCGGCCGCGGTGTCGTTGTCGATCAGCAATGTGTTACGCGCGCAACGCGCCGTCCAGATGATGATCGGGGTGACCCTGGGGATCGGGGTGGGCAGCCTGGTGCAGGCGCTGCTCGGGCCCGGGGCCGTGGCCATCGCGCTCGCCGCCCTGATCGCGTTGTGCGTCGCGGTGTTCATCGGCCACGGCCCGATCGGCCAGGGGATGATGTTCGCCAACCAGACCGCCATTTCGGCGATCCTGGTGCTGGCCCTGTACCGCAGCGGCGTCGGATTCGAGCGCATCTTCGACGCGCTGATCGGTGGCGTCCTGGCCATCGTGTTCGCCGTGGTGCTCTTCCCGGCCGACCCGGTGCGGGTGCTGGCCAGCGCCCGCACCGGCGTGCTGGGGGTGCTGCACGGTGTGCTGACGCGGACCGCGGATATCGCCGCCGCCGGCGCAGCCCCGACCGGCGAATGGCCGCTGTCGGCCGTGGACCGGGTGCACGAACAGCTGGGGGGCTGATCCAGGCCCGCATCACCGCCCGCCAGGTGGTGCGCATAGCGCCGCGACGTTGGCGGCTGCGGGGCTCCGTCGAGGCCGCCGAGCACCAGGCCATGCACGTGGCCCTGTTGGCCAGCTCGGTGCTGCAGCTGGCCCGGACCGTCCCGCCCGCCGTCGAGGGCTGCCGCGGCGGGCCTGGACCCACCCTCCGCGCCGCGCTGGCCGACCTCACCACGGCGACCGAGCATGCCGACTCGGATCCGGCAGCGGCGGCCGCACACCGCCGCGCGCCACCACGCGTCGGGGCTGCAGTCGGCCGCCCACGAACAGAGAGACATCGTGCTCGCCAACGTCGTCGCCTCCTGCGTCGACGACCTGCAACGCGTGATCGAGCTGCGGCAGTTTTGAAGCCGGGCGGGACGGGCTCACAGCGAGTCGGCGAGGAACTCCTGGACCAACTTCTTCGGCGCCTGGGTCAGCCACGCCTCGGTGATCAGTTCCTCCAAGTCGCGGACCGAGATCGCGGCCAGCTTGACCAGCACCGCCGCATAGCCGTCGAAGTGCGCGGTGGTGAAGTAGACCCCCGGTTCCTCGGTGACCAAGGCGAACTTGACGCCCTCGTCGGACACCCGCACCCCGAGGATGTCGCCCTCCGGCGGCTCCGACCCGCTGCGCTCGAGCGCCTCACGATCGGACGGGCGTAGCGGCCGCTCCCACGCCAGCAACTTCTTGCCGACCCGCCAGTCATGCGGTGACGGCTCCGAGGTAAGTGCCAGCTCACCGACGATGCGGGCGACGTCGTCCCAGGTGGCCACACCTCGATTGTGCTCCCGCTGCGGCAGGCGTGGCGCAAAACCGGCGGGCGTGTGATGTGATCAGCCTTGTGCTCGAAGCCTTACCAGAAGAGGGAGCTCCCGTCGCGCATCGTCATCGCGTCACCCACCGCACCGAGTACCGCTATTCGGACATTGTGACCAGCTCTTATGGCCGCGGTTTTCTGACGCCGCGGGACTCGCTGCGGCAGCGCTGCGTCGCGCACCGGCTGACGGTCGAGCCGGCTCCCGCCGACAGCTCCACCAGCCGTGACGTCTACGGCAACGTCAGCTCGTATTTCCATGTCACCGAGCCGCACCGCACCCTGACCGTCACCAGCGACTCCATCGTGGACGTATATCCGCCGGCGCCGGGGCTCTACACCAGTGGGCCCGCGCTGCAACCGTGGGAGGCGGCCCGCCCGGCCGGGCGCAAGGGGGCGCTGGCGACCGAGTTCACCCTGGATCTGCATCCGCCCGAGATCACCGACGAGGTGCGCGAGTACGCGGCCCCCAGCTTCGCCCCGGAGCGCCCCCTGGTCGAGGTGTTGCGCGATCTCGCGTCGCGGATTTTCCACGACTTCACCTACCGGTCGGGGTCGACGACGATCTCCACCGGAGTCAACGAGGTTCTGGCGGCGCGAGAAGGGGTATGCCAGGACTTTGCAAGGCTGGCGATCGCCTGCCTGCGAGCCAACGGTCTCGCGGCCAGCTACGTGTCCGGTTATCTGGCCACCGACCCGCCACCCGGAAAGGATCGGATGATCGGCATCGACGCCACCCACGCCTGGGCCGCGGTGTGGACTCCCCAGGACACCGGCCAGTTCGAGTGGCTGGGCCTGGATCCCACGAACGACCAGATGGTCGACCAGCGCTACATCATCGTGGGCCGCGGCCGCGACTACGCGGACGTGCCGCCCCTGCGCGGCATCATCTACACCGACTCAGAACACAGTGTGATCGACGTCGCCGTCGACGTCGTGCCTTTCGAAGGCGATGTGCTTCATGCGTGACTTCCACTGCCCCAACTGCGGCCAGCGCCTGGCGTTCGAGAACTCGGCGTGCCTGTCCTGTGGCAGCTCGCTCGGGTTCTCCCTCAACCAGATGGCCCTGCTGGTGATCACCGAGGGCGACGGCGGTGACCACGCCGGCGCCGTGGACGCCGCCGAGTATCAGCTGTGCGGCAATCTTCATCTGGCCAAATGCAATTGGCTGGTCCCGAAGAACAGTTACGGCAGGCTGTGCGAGTCGTGCGCGCTGACGACGGTGCGGCCCAACGACGCCGACGCCGCGGGCCTGGCGGAGTTCGCCCGGGCCGAGGCGGACAAGCGGCGGCTGATCGCCGAGCTGCAGGAACTGAAGCTGCCGATCGTCGGCCGCGAGGAGGACCCCGACCAGGGGCTGGCGTTCCACCTGCTGTCCAGCGCGCACGAGAAGGTGATGACCGGGCACGACAACGGCGTCATCACACTGGATCTGGCCGAGGGCGACGACGTGCACCGCGAACAGCTGCGGGTGGAGATGGACGAGCCGTACCGGACCCTGCTGGGGCACTTCCGGCACGAGATCGGGCACTACTACTTCTACCGGCTGATCGCCCCGTCCGGTCAGTACCTGGCCCGGTTCAGCGAGCTGTTCGGCGACCCCGACGCCGACTATCAGGAGGCGCTGGACCGGCATTACAGCGACGGGCCGCCCGAGGACTGGCAGGAAGACTTCGTGTCGTCGTATGCCACGATGCATCCCGCCGAGGACTGGGCCGAGACGTTCGCCCACTACCTGCACATCCGCGACGCCCTGGACACCTCCGCCTGGTGCGGCTTCGCGCCGGCCACGGCGACGTTCGACCGGCCGGTGTTGGGCCCCAGCGCTTTTCAGACGATCATCGACATGTGGCTGCCGTTGTCGTGGTCACTGAACATGGTGAACCGTTCCATGGGCCACGACGACCTGTACCCCTTCGTGCTACCGGTCGCGGTGCTGGGGAAGATGAAGTTCATCCACACCGTGATCGACGAGCTGACTTCGGAGGCGCGCGGACCGGCCACCGTGGCCAGCTAGGCGGGCATCCGATTGCTGATTGCTGATTGCCGGTCAAGGTAACGGGCCGTCTTTTTCCGGCTTGACGCGAGCGCCGCTGGCGCACCGTAGCCACGATTGGCCGCGCCACAAACGGGCACACTGCGACGGTGTGCTTCTCGATGACGGCGGACCTGGTGGCGGGCACCGCCCTGTTACCGGTCGCGGTGGGGGCCCTGCGCGAGGTGAAGCACTGGCGCGAAGTGCCGTTTGCTTCGCTGCCGACGGTGTTCGCAGTCCACCAGTTCCTCGAGGCGGCGGTGTGGCCCAACGGCGTTGTCCCCGCCGGGATGGCCCACCTGGCGCTGCGCGCATATATCTTCATCGCACTGCCGTTGCTTCCCGCACTGGTCCCCTCGGCGGTCTTAATGCTCGAACCGCGCGGTGCCCGACTACGGGTGGCGCCTTTTGCGGTGCTCGGCGCCGTCGTGTCGGCCTATCTGGCTGTCGTCGTCCTCACCGAACCAGTCGGAGTGACGACGTGCCCCCACGCGCTGAAGTACCAGACCGGCGTGCACGACGGCTACCTGTGGGCGGTGCTCTACATCGTCGCGGTCATCGGGCCGGCATTGATGTCGGGCTATCGCTCCATTGTGGTGTTTGGGTTGGCGAACCTGGTGGGGCTGATCGTGGTCGCTGTCCTCTACGTACAGGCGTTCGCGTCACTGTGGTGCATCTACGCCGCCGTGCTGTCGGTCCTGGTGTTGGTGCATATGGTGCGTCGTCGGCGACTGCCCGATCCACACCGCTACCGTGGGGTCGCCTTGGATCGGGCGAAATCGAACGTGTGAGCATCCCTTCCGGCGCTGTGGTTCAGCAGGTGGCCGGCAACGCGAACACCATGGACTAGGCCGGCATCACCCGTCGCTCGTCGGGGCCCCACAGTGGCTGCATGCCGCCGGGCAGCGCCAACTGGGTGGTGGTGATGACCTCGGCCAGCTCGCGCAGCTGGACGTGTACCGAGTCGAGCAGGTCCGCCAGCGCGGAGCGGCGGCCGTCGGCGCTGACCTCTTCCAGCTCGGCGGGGTGCGACCGGCGCAGCAGGGTGCCGATTTCGTCCACCAGCCGCTCCGGGCGCGATGAGCCCGACGACCCGGGCAGGTCGCGGAGGTTGGCCCGCAGCCGCTCCACTTGATACAGCAGCGACCGCGGGTTGTTGGCGTCAAACAGCATCAGGTCGGCCACGGCGGCAACGCTGACCTTGCCGACGGTCCGGCGCCGGTAGATGACCGAGGATTCGCACGCCACCAGCGTCGCTTCGATGATCGATTGTTCGGCGGCCGCGCCGCGCACCGCGGTCAGCGTGGCCTCCAGCAGCGCGGTCAGCCACAGGCTGCGTTCGATGCGCTTGCCGATGTCCATCATCGTCCAGCCCACGTCTCGCACCATCGACTCGCCGGCCACCCCGGCCAGTGTCAGCATCCCGGCCAGCGTCTGCGACTGGGCCGCCGCGAGCGAGGCGTCGGCCTCGGCGAGCGAGTCCGGTGGGTCGGGCGGGTGCGCCAGCGCGCGCTCCACCGAGGCCAGCACCATCCAGGTGTCGTTGGACAACTGGTCGCGCACCGACCTGGCGGCCAGGGCCAGGCCCTCCACCGACTGCACCAGGGATCCGGCCCGGTCGGGGTCCACGGTCAGCGACCACAGCGTCGAGGGCGCGACGGCGATCATCTCGGCCGCATCGCCGTCCGCTGGCAGGTCGCTCCCGGTGATGCGGGCCAGCGTGGCCATCAGCACCGGGACGCACTCGCTTTCTTCGGTGTCCTGGTGATGCCGGTAGACGTGGAAGCGGTCGCGGGTGACGATCAGCAGCCGGGCCATGTTCTCCGCCCGCTCGCCGTAGCGGCCGATCCAGAACAGGTCGGACAGCACACGCGGCGAGCTGATGCCCCAGGTCCCCGCGGCGGTCTTCGCCGGCGGCTCCACCGATGGAACGCTCACCGCCTCGGCGAGCACCCGCTCGGTCGGACGTACCCAGACGTCCTTTGCCGCAACGGTTTGCAGGGTGTAGGCGGACGGCCCGGGCGCCAGCACGTAGCCGACACCGCCGATCATCGGCGCGTAGCCGCTGCGTTGGGCGACGCTGAACAACCGCATGCCGACGCCCGCCGACGACAGCACACCGGCATGGTCGGTGGGCGCCGACGAGAACTGCGGCAGCTCCTGGCCGACCCACTGCCAGGGCATCTGTTCGATGCGGGCGGCCAACTGCGCCAGCTGCGCGGCCGAAAGAGTCGGTCCGACAAGGGTTTTCTCGCCAACCGTGGACTTCACCAGGAGCGAGGCGAGGTTGGCCAGCAGGTGTGAGCGTTCAGTGGCGATACCGCCCCAGTAAACCGGCGCGGTGTGCAGCACCGGGGCTTCGCCGAGCAACCGCTCGGCCAGCCCGGGCAGGAAACGCAACAGCCCGGGGTTTTCCAGGACGCCGCTGCCCAGCGTGTTGACGACGGTCACCGTCCCGCGGTGCTGCGCCTCCACCAAACCGGCCACGCCGAGCCGGGAATCGGCGCGCAGATCCAGGGGATCGGTGTAGTCGGCGTCGACCCGGCGCAGCACGACGTCGACGCGTTTCAAGGTGCCCAGGGAGCGCATCCACAACTTGCCGTCGAGCACCACCAAATCCGCGCTCTCCACCAACGGGAAACCCAGCAGGGTCGCCAGATACGCCTGATCGAAAGCGGTTTCGGAGTAGATGCCGGGGCTGAGCACGACCGCGACGGGGTCCTGCGCCAGGTCGGGTGCCGCGTCGATCAGCGCCAGCCGCAGCGCTTGGGCGAACGGTGTCGTCGGGCGCGGTGCGATCCTCTCGTAGAGGTCGGGGATGGAGTGCGCGACGACGCGGCGGTCGGCCAGCGCATAGCCGGCGCCCGACGGCGCCTGCGTCCAGTCGGCGTTGACCTGAAAGCTGCCGTCCGGTAGCCGGCTGACGTCACAGGAGTGCAGGAAAAGCTGGTGGTGCCCGGGCACCTCGATGCCGTTGGCGGCGCGCACATAGCCGGGATGGGCGAACAGCAACTCGGGTGGGAGCAGCCCCTCGGTGAGCAACTTGCGCGGGCCGTACAGATCGGTCAGCACGGCGTCCAGCAGCCGCGACCGCTGCACCAGCCCCGCCTCCAGCACCTCCCAATCGGCCGCGGAGACCACGATCGGCAGTGTGTCCAGGCTCCAGGGCCTCGGCTCCAGGCCGTGCCCGCTGGGACCCACCTCGGTGTAGCTGATGCCGTCGTTGTCGATCAGGCCGTGCACCACCGAACGCAGCCGGTTCAGCCCGGCCCGGCCGCGCCCCGCGATCGCGTCGGCCAACTCGGCCCAGGCCGGCCGCACCTTTCCGTCGTGGCCGATGAATTCGTCGTAGCCGATTCCCGGGCCCACCGAGCCGGGCGGGCGCAGGTCGAACAGCGCCTCCTGCGCGCGCGCCGCACGGTACCCGTCCAGGAGCCGGTCGACGTCGTAGCGGCCGCTAGGAGCCGCCGACCATCCATTCACGCCGAGTGCCATGTCCGCAAACGCCATTACTGCTGCACGGTACGCACGCGGCGCAGGTCAAGGATGCCCGGCGCGCCGACGTCGGTGAGGATCCGCGCCTGTTTTTCGCGGAGGTCGGCCAGGTCGAGCATGCCCGGGGTGAAGCCGGCCGCCTCGAAGCGGCGCGCGCGGCGCGCTTCGGCCTCGACGGCGTTGACGGGCGGCTCGTCGTAGGCCCGCCCGCCGGGATGGGCGACGTGGTAGGTGCAGCCGCCGCGCGACGTGCCGCTGGTGAGGTCGACCAGCTCGAAGTGCAGCGGAACGTCGGGGGAGATGGTCGGGTGCAGCGCGCTGGGCGGCTGCCAGGCCCTGAACCGCACGCCGCCCACGTGGATGTCGGCGTTGTCGGTGGCCAGCAACGGGACCGGGTAGCCGTTGCAGGTGACCACGTAGCGGTGCCGGTCGGCGCCGATGATGCGGACCTGGATGCGCTCGACGGACGAGTCGACGTAGCGGGCGGTGCCGGTCGCGGTGGACTCCTCGCCCAGGGTGTTCCACGTCTCGATCGCCCCGCGCAGCTCGATCTCCACGCCGTCGAACACCGCGGTGCCGATGCGCGGGAAGCGGAATTCGGTGAACGGGTCCAGCCAGCTGGTCTCGAACGCGATGCCGTGCGCGCGCAGGTCGGCGGCCACGGCGGCGATGTCGTGGATCAGGAAGTGCGGCAACAGGTAGCGCCCGTGCAGGTTGGCGCCGTGCCGGATCAGCGGGGCGCGCAGCGGCTCGTCCCAGAACCACGCCACCAGGGAGCGCACCAACAGCGACTGCACCATCGCCATGCGCAGATGCGGCGGCATCTCGAAGCCGCGCAGTTCCAGCAGCCCGAGCCTGCCGCGGGGGCTGTCGGGGTTGTAGAGCTTGTCGATGCAGAATTCGGCGCGGTGCGTGTTGCCGGTGATGTCGGTCAGCAGGTGGCGCAGCGCGCGGTCGATCACCCACGGTTTGCCGGCACCGCCGGCCGACAACCGCGCGATCTCGGCGAACGCGATCTCGAGTTCGTAGAGGGCCTCGGCGCGGCCCTCGTCGACGCGCGGCGCCTGCGACGTAGTGCCGACGAATCGGCCGGCGAACAGATACGACAGCGACGGGTGCCGCTGCCAGTACGTCAGCAGCGAGACCAGCAGGTCCGGACGGCGCAGCAGCGGTGAGTCCGCGGGCGTCACCCCGCCGAGGGTGATGTGGTTGCCGCCGCCGGTGCCGCCGTGCGTGCCGTCGACGTCGAAGGACTCCGTGGCCAGGCGGGCCAGCCGGGCCTGCTGGTACAGGGTTTCCAGCTGCTGATTTTGCTCGGCGAAGCTGGCGGTGGGCGCGACGTTGACCTCGATGACGCCGGGATCCGGGGTGATCGTCGTCGACCTCAGCCGTGGGTCCGGCGGGGGACCGTAGCCCTCGAGCACCACCGGGCAATCGGCCTTTGGCCGCCGCCTCCACCCGGGCGACGAGGTCGACGAAGTGTTCCAGCGCCTCGGTGGGCGGCATGAAGATGTACAGCAGCCCGTCCCGAACCTCGGCGACCATCGCCGTCGGCGGCGCGGTGTCGTCGTCCTCGAGCACCGCGTCGTCCGACTCCGTCGACAGCGCGTCGCCCACGGTAAGGGGATCGACGTCGAACCTCGGGCGTGGCGGTTGCCAGCTGATGGAATCCAACGGCAGCCGCAGTCCCGCCGGCGAATCCCCGGCCAGCAGCACGATGCGGCCGCGCCGCAGTCGCCAGTCGGCGCTGGCCCAGCCCGTGTCGTCGGCGCGGCGGTGCAGCGGCAGCACGAAGGCGGCCGGGGCGGTGGCCGATTCGTCGAGGCGGGCCAGCAGCGCGGCCCGGCCGGCGCCGGAGTCGGCGGCGGGATCGTCGCCGGGGTCCACCGGATCGCCTTCGGGCAGCCGAACTTTGGCCGCCAGCCGGTGCAGGGGGTCCTCGTAGGCGGCCCGCACCTGTGTCAGTGGCAGCCCCAGGCCGTCGGCGATCGCGGCGAGCACCTCGCGGGCCGCCTCGGTGTGGACCGGTGTGGCCGGTGCGCCGCCCCAGGGGTCGGCCAGCAGCGCGTCGTCCGTCCACAGCGGCCGCCCGTCGGTGCGCCAGTACAGCGCAATCTGCCAGCGCGGCAACGGTTCTCCGGGATACCAACGGCCCTGCCCGCGCTGGATCAGCCCGCCCGGTGCCCACACCGCCTTCAGTCGGGCGGCCAGATCCGATGCCCGCTGCCGCTTGTGGGGCCCGTCGGCCGCCGTGGTCCACTCCTTGGCGACCTGGTCGTCCACCGACACGAACGTCGGCTCACCGCCGATGGTCAGCCGGACGTCGGCGGCGGCCAGCCGCTCGTCGACCCGCCTGCCGACCTCGCAGATCGCCTGCCACGCCTGGTCGGTGTAGGGCAGCGTGACGCGCGGGTCTTCGTGGACGCGCGTGACGGTGTTGGAGAATTCCAGCACCGATGTGCAGGGTTCGGTGCCGCCGCTGATCGGCGCCGCCGACGCCGGGTGCGGCGTGGCCGCCAGCGGGATGTGGCCCTCACCGGCGAACAGCCCCGACGTCGGGTCCAGACCGATCCAGCCCGCACCGGGGATGTACACCTCCGCCCACGCGTGCAGGTCGGTGAAGTCGGCGACGGGTCCCGACGGCCCGTCGAGCGCCTCGATGTCGGATGCCAGCTGCACCAGGTAGCCGGACACGAAGCGGGCGGCCAGCCCCAGCTGGCGCAGGATCGACACCAACAGCCACGCCGAGTCCCGGCACGACCCGACCCCGCTGCGCAGCGTGTGATCCGGGGTCTGCACGCCCTGTTCCATCCGCACGCTGTACGCGACGTCGGTGCTGACCGCGCGGTTGAGCGCGACCAGCAAGTCGATGGTGCGAGTGCCCTCGGGCACCGAGAAGGCAGCCACCCGGGCCCGGACCAGCTCGCCGGGGCCCGACCCGTCGCCGGCCTCATCGACGGGCCGCAGGTACGGCTCCAGGTCGTCGGCGACCGCCTTGGGGTAGGTCAATCCGCCGGCGGGCCACGTCTCGGCCCAGTCCTCGATGAAGAAGTCGAACGGATTGATGACCTTCAGGTCGGCAATGAGTCCGACGGTGATGGTCAGCCGCCGCATGGGATCCGGAAACACCAGCCGCGCAAGGAAGTTGCCCACCGCGTCCTGTTGCCAGTTGATGAAGTGCGCGTCCGGCTCGATGCGCAACGAGTAGGCCTCGATGGGCGTGCGGCAGTGGGGCGCCGGGCGCAGCCGCACGACGTGCGGATACACCCGGACCAGCCGATCAAAGGTGTAGCTGGTGCGGTGCTCCAGCGCAACTTTGATGCTCATAACCGCTGATCCCATCACACTCGCCAGTACGCCGCAGCGCACCGCGGTTGCGGCTGGGGTTGCCGCAATAGGGGAGGCCCAGTCCGACGCTACGCCGGCTGCGGTCCGGGCGGCGGGCCCGGTTGGTAACCGGCCTGTTCCAGCGGGACGACCTGACCGCCGGACAACTTGCGGTAGGCGTAGACCATGATGAGCGCGGCGACGGGGGCCGCCACCAACAGGCCGACGCCGCACGCCAGCGCACCGACGACGACCACCGCCAGCTCTACCAGCCACACCAACAGGGCGTTGCGCGAAGTTCGAGGTGACCGTCGAGAAGCTCGACGTGAACCCGGCGATGGCCGACTGCGAGCGATCGACGACGAACGCGATGGTGAACTGGGTGAAGATGCCCACGATCAGCCCCGGAACGAAGCACAACGCGTAGCCGATGCGTGGTGAGAATGCCGACCAGCAGCGCGGCGAGGAACGCCATCCCCAGGTTGCGCGGCCTGAAGAACGACCCGATTGTCACCGGCCGGCCGTCCGCCAACTCCAGGCATCCGGACAGGAACGCGGACAAGGCGAATGCCTGCACGGCGTAGGTCAGCAGGTAGCCGAAGGTCACCACGGCCCACCCGCCACCCGTGAGGCTCGTCGAGAAGACGAAGCCGAAATCGTCTGTCGAGGTGGTGGTCCCGCCCATGTTCTGCCCGATCACGGTCACAGCGGAGGCGGCGCCGAAGAGCAGGCCATAGACGAGGGTGGGAACGATCAGCGCTACGGCGTTTTGGGTGAACTTGTTCCACGCCCAGCTGAACGCTTCACCGACGCTGAACGCGGGCTTGGGCTGGCCGCCGTAGCCGGGCTGCGGGGGGTACCCGCCCGGTGGGCCATAGCCGGGCGGCGGTCCGGGCGGCGGACCATAGCCGGGAGGCGGCCCGTAGCCGGGCGGCGGACCCGGGGGTGGACCGTAGCCGGGCGGCGGACCTGGAGGCGGACCGTAACCGGGGGGCGGCGGAGGGGGCGGTGTGCCGTAGCCGGGCGGCGGGGGTGGCGAGCCGTAATTGGGCGGTGGTGGATAGCCCGCGGGGTTCTGCTCGCTGCCGTGCGGATCGGCCGGGGTGCCTGGATACTCGGGGGGCTGGCTCATGTCCGTCCTAGCTGTCTGATTTGCTCTGCGGGCGCGCGCACGGAACTTGGCAACCGGAACTTAGCAAATTTGCGGCACGGGCGCGCGGATTGTTCGCGTGCGTCCCGCACCGGCGCGGCTGTCCGCTACCCGTGGTATGCCTGAAACCGTGTCCGACGGTCTCTTCGACCTGCCCGGCGCGCCGCAGCCGACCCGTCATGGCCCGGGTGTGTCCGCCGGCGCCCCGCTGGCGGTGCGGATGCGTCCGGCGTCGCTGGACGAGGTCGTCGGGCAGGAGCACCTACTGGCCCCCGGGTCGCCGTTGCGCCGGCTGGTCGAGGGCTCGGGCGTGGCGTCGGCCATCCTGTACGGCCCGCCCGGGAGCGGCAAGACCACGCTGGCCGCGCTGATCTCGCAGGCGACCGGCCGCCGGTTCGAGGCCCTGTCGGCGTTGTCGGCG
Organism: uncultured Actinomycetota bacterium; assembly: GCA_963800315.1. Taxonomy (GTDB): domain Bacteria; phylum Actinomycetota; class Actinomycetes; order Mycobacteriales; family Mycobacteriaceae; genus Mycobacterium. The sequence continues at coordinate 147,563 of CAWDAS010000005.1, read as the reverse complement.
GGTGTCAAAGACGTTCGCGCCGTGATAGAAGAGGCGCGGCGCGCGCTGCTTCGGGGCGAGCAGACGGTGCTGTTCATCGACGAGGTGCACAGGTTCTCCAAGACCCAGCAGGACGCCCTGCTGTCCGCGGTGGAGAACCGGGTGGTGTTGCTGGTGGCGGCGACCACGGAGAACCCGTCGTTCTCGGTGGTGGCGCCGCTGCTGTCCCGCTCGCTGATCCTGCAGTTGCGGCCGCTGACCGCCGACGACATCCGTGTGGTGGTCGAGCGGGCGATCGAGGATTCCCGCGGATTGGGCGGGCGTGTCACGGTGGCGTCCGAGGCCGTTGACCTGCTGGTGCGATTGGCCGCCGGCGACGCCCGGCGGGCGTTGACGGCGCTGGAGGTGGCCTCCGAAGCGGCCGAGGCGGCCGGCGAGCCGGTCAGCGTCGAGGTCATCGAGCAGTCCCTGGACGAGGCCGCGGTGCGCTACGACCGCGACGGCGACCAGCACTACGACGTCACCAGCGCCTTCATCAAGTCGGTGCGCGGCTCGGACGTCGACGCCGCGTTGCACTACCTGGCCCGCATGCTCGTCGCGGGGGAGGATCCGCGCTTCGTCGCGCGCCGGCTGATGATCCTGGCCAGCGAGGACATCGGCATGGCCGATCCGACCGCGCTGCAGACCGCGGTCGCCGCCGCGCAGACGGTGGCGCTGATCGGCATGCCCGAAGCCCAGCTGACGCTGGCCCATGCCACCATCCACCTCGCGACCGCGCCGAAATCCAATGCGGTCACCACCGCGCTGGCGGCGGCGATGGACGACATCAAGGCCGGCAAGGCCGGCCTGGTGCCGCCCCACCTGCGTGACGGGCACTATTCGGGCGCGGCGGCGCTGGGCAATGCCCAGGGCTATAGGTATTCGCACGACGCCCCGGACGGCGTTGTCGCGCAACAATATCCGCCGGACGAGTTGGCGGGGGTGGACTACTACCGGCCCACCGGTCGCGGCGCCGAGCGGGAAATAGCCGGCCGGCTGGAGCGGCTGCGGGCGATCATCCGCAGGAAGGGTCGCTAGCCCGCCCTAGACCAGCTCGGGCGCCCGCAAGTGGGCGATCGCCAACTCGAATTCGGCGACGTCGATCACCTCGGCGCCCAGCTCGCGGACGCGCCGGCTGCGCAGCTCGGTCGCCCGGTCGCGGTTGCGGGCCATCGCGTCCATGCTGTCGAACGTCGAGCAGGACACCGCCCGCCGGCACGCGGGGTGGTCGACGAGCAGGCTGGCGCTGCTGAACCCGTCGAGATGCTGCATTTCGGGCAGGACCGCCGTCCGGTAGAAGTCCAGCGATCGGCTGAGCTGATCCGGAACCACTTTGAGCCAGGTGGCCCGCACGCAGGCGCCCGGGTGCGAGTGGTGGTCGCGGTGCAGCAACGTGATCTCCCATTCCTCGACTCGCGCGCTGCCGTCGAACATCAGCGCGGCCCGGTCGCGAATGGGCGCCACCCGCTCCGCGCTGGCGCGCATCGCCGCCACCGACTCCCAGGAGCTGGTGGCGATGCAGGTGCCGGACTGCCGGTCGACCAGCAGCGACAACCCGACATACCCGTCGATTTCCATCAGCGCGGGCATGACGACGTCGCGAACGTGCGCAATTCCGATGTCGACCGACAAGGGTTGCGCCTGGATGGTTGTAGAGCGTGCGTACACGACCGACCCCTCCTGTGTCGGGGCAGCGCCCCGGTGGCGCCACCGGTCCCAACAGCTACCTTCCTCCTGCCCGCCACCCGCCGCAATGCCTTGCTGTGGCCGCGCTCACAACCTGCCCGCTGGTCGCTGGGCAGGTCGGGGCCCCGCCCGTAGGCTGGACCGGGTGCATACCGATGTGCTGGACGTGGACACCTCCCGTCGCCGCATCGTCGATCTCACCGATGCGGTGCGCGGGTTCTGCTGGTCGCGGGGGGACGGCCTGTGCAACGTGTTCGTCCCGCACGCGACGGCGGGGGTCGCCGTCATCGAGACCGGTGCCGGCTCCGATGACGACCTGGTCGACACGTTGGAACGGCTGTTGCCCCGGGATGGCCGGTACCGCCACGCGCACGGCTCGGCGGGCCACGGCGCGGACCACGTGTTGCCGGCGCTCGTCGCGCCCTCGGTGACGGTGCCGGTGTCGCGCGGTGACCTGCTGCTGGGCACCTGGCAGAGCGTCGTGCTGGTCGATTTGAACCGCGACAATCCGCGCCGCTCGGTCCGGTTGAGCTTTCTGGAGGGTTAGCGGCCCGGTATCGGGGCGAACGGCCCTACTCGTTTCCCGGCGAATAGGCTGGGAAGAACATCAGTGCAACAGGAAGAAGCGGACTAAAAGTGCAGACACACGAGATCAGGAAGAGGTTTCTTGATCATTTCGTGAAGGCGGGCCACACCGAGGTGCCGAGTGCGTCGGTGATCCTCGACGACCCCAACCTGCTGTTCGTCAACGCAGGCATGGTTCAGTTCGTGCCGTACTTCTTGGGCGCTCGCACCCCTCCGTACTCCACGGCCACCAGCATCCAGAAGTGCATCCGCACACCCGATATCGACGAGGTCGGTATCACCACCCGGCACAACACGTTCTTCCAGATGGCCGGCAACTTCTCGTTCGGCGACTACTTCAAGCGCCGCGCCATCGAGCTCGCGTGGACCCTGCTGACCAACAGCCCCGACGACGGCGGTTACGGCTTGGACCCCGAAAGAATTTGGACGACAGTCTATTTCGACGACGACGAGGCCGTCCGGCTGTGGCAGGAGATCGCCGGGCTGCCGGCCGAACGGATCCAGCGCCGTGGCATGGAAGACAACTACTGGTCGATGGGCATCCCGGGTCCGTGCGGCCCGTCCTCGGAGATCTACTACGACCGCGGCGAAGAGTTCGGCGTGGGCGGCGGCCCGATAGCCAACGAGGACCGCTACGTCGAGCTGTGGAACTTGGTGTTCATGCAGAGCGAACGCGGCGAAGGAACGGGCAAAACCGACTTCGAGATTCTCGGGCCGTTGCCGCGCAAGAACATCGACACCGGCATGGGTGTGGAGCGGGTCGCGTTCGTACTGCAGGGCGTGCACAACGTCTACGAAACCGACCTGCTGCGGCCGGTCATCGACGCCGTGGCCGCCCGGGCGCCGCGTGGGTATGACTTAGGAAATGGGCAAGGCAACCACGAGGACGACGTGCGTTACCGGGTCATCGCCGACCACAGCCGCACCGCGGCGATCCTGATCGGGGACGGCGTCACCCCCGGCAACGACGGACGCGGATACGTGTTGCGCCGGTTGCTGCGCCGGGTCATCCGCTCGGCCAAGCTGCTCGACATCGAGGGGCCCGTCGTCGGCGATCTGATGGCCACCGTGCGCGACGCGATGGGGCCGTCCTATCCCGAACTGGTCGCCGATTTCGACCGGATCAGGCGCATCGCCGTTGCCGAGGAGACCGCGTTCAATCGCACGCTGGCGTCGGGCTCGAAGCTGTTCGACGAGGTGGCCGGCACCACCAAAGCGTCGGGCGCCACAGCGATTTCCGGTTCGGATGCCTTCACCCTGCACGACACCTACGGCTTCCCGATCGAGCTCACCTTGGAGATGGCCTCCGAGGCCGGCCTGCGGGTCGACGAAATCGGCTTCCGCGAACTGATGGCGCAGCAGCGGCGCCGGGCCAAGGCCGACGCCGCGGCGCGCAAACACGCGCACGCCGACCTGACCGCCTACCGCGAGCTGATCGACGCCGGCCCCACCGAGTTCACCGGATTCGACGAGTTGACCTCGGAGGCCAGAATTTTGGGTATCTTCGTGGACGGCAAACGGGTCCCGGTGGTCACCCACGATGGCGACAGGGCGGATCGAGTCGAACTGGTGCTGGACCGCACCCCGCTCTACGCCGAGTCCGGCGGGCAGATCGCCGACGAGGGCACCATCAGCGGAACCGGAGCGGGCGAGAGCGCCCGGGCCGCGGTCACCGACGTCCAGAAGATCGCCAAAACCCTTTGGGTGCACCGGGTTAATGTCGAGTCCGGAGAATTCGTGGAGGGCGACACCGTCGTCGCGGCCGTCGACTCGCAATGGCGCCGGGGTGCCACCCAGGGGCATTCGGGCACCCACATGGTGCACGCGGCGCTGCGCCAAGTGCTGGGGCCCAACGCGGTGCAGGCGGGGTCGCTGAACCGTCCGGGCTATTTGCGTTTCGACTTCAACTGGCAGGGGCCGCTGACCGAGCAGCAGCGCGGCCAAATCGAAGAGGTGACCAACGAGGCCGTGCAGGCCGATTTCGAGGTGCACACCTTCACCGAGGAACTCGACAAGGCGAAGGCGATGGGGGCCGTCGCGCTGTTCGGCGAGAGCTATCCCGACGAGGTGCGCGTGGTGGAGATCGGCGGGCCGTTTTCGCTGGAGCTGTGCGGTGGAACCCACGTGCACAACTCGGCTCAGATCGGGCCGGTGACCATCCTGGGCGAATCGTCGGTCGGTTCGGGGGTCCGCCGGGTGGAGGCCTACGTCGGGCTGGACTCGTACCGTCATCTGGCCAAGGAGCGCGCGCTGATGGCCGGCCTGGCGTCCTCGCTGAAGGTGCCCTCCGAGGAGGTGCCCGCCCGGGTGGCCGGTTTGGTGGACCGCCTCAAGGCCGCGGAGAAGGAGCTGGACCGGGCGCGGCTGGCGGGCGCGCGCGCCGCCGCGTCGGATGCGGCGGCCGGCGCGGAGCGTATCGGTAACGTCCGTGTGGTGGCGCAACGGATGTCCGGCGGGATGACGGCGGCCGACCTGCGCTCCCTGGTCGGCGACATTCGGGGCAAGTTGGGCAGCGACCCCGCGGTGGTGGCGCTCATCGCGGAGGCGGACGGCGGGACGACGGTGCCGTACGCGGTCGCCGCCAATCCGGCCGCCCAGGAGCTGGGGATCCGCGCCAATGACCTGGTCAAACGGTTGGCGACGATCGTCGACGGCCGCGGTGGGGGCAAGGCGGATCTGGCGCAGGGTTCCGGGAAGGACCCCGGCGGCATCGACGCCGCGCTGGACGCGGTCCGCGCCGAGATCGCCGTGATAGCGCGGGTCGGTTGAGTGGATCCGACACAGCATCGTGTGCCCGACCGGCCCGGCGACCCTGACCAGGATCCCGGGCGGGGACGACGGGTCGGCATCGACGTCGGCAGCGTGCGCATCGGCGTGGCCTGCAGCGATCCCGACGGCATCCTGGCCACCCCGGTGGAAACCGTGCGCCGCGACCGTTCCGGCAGGCATGTGCGGCGGCTGGCCGAGCTGGCTGCCGACCTGCAGGCGGTGGAGGTGATCGTCGGCCTGCCCCGGACGCTGGCCGACCGCACCGGCCCCTCGGCGCGCGACGCGATCGACCTGGCCGGCAAACTGGCCGAGCGCATCGCCCCCACCCCGGTCCGGCTCGCCGACGAGCGGCTGACCACCGTCAGCGCGCAGCGGGCGCTGCGCGCGGCCGGTGTCCGGGCGAAGGAGCAGCGGTCGGTGATCGACCAGGCGGCGGCGGTGGCGATCCTGCAGAGCTGGCTCGATCAGCGCCGCGCCGCGGTGGCGGGGGACTGGTCCGATGGTTGACAGCGCACGGCGCCAGCGGGCCGAGCCCGAATCGGTCGGGAAGCCCCGGCACAAGATGAGCCGCGCCGACCGGAACCACGCCCACCGGGGCCGCGGGCGGCGGCATTTCGCGGGCCGAATGTTCCTCGCCCTGTTCGTGGTGGTCGCGGTGGGTGTCGGGTTCGGCGGCGTCAAGCTGTGGCACACGATGTTCGGTTCCGCCTACGACTACACCGGGTCCGGTCAGCAGGACATCGTCATTCACATCCAAGACGGCGACTCGACCACGATGATCGGGGAGACGCTGCAGAACCGGCACGTGGTCAAGACGGTCCGGGCCTTCGTCAACGCCGCGCACGGCAACGCCGCGATCGACTCGATCCAGCCGGGCTACTACCGGATGCGGACCGAAATCCCGGCGGCCAACGCCGTCGCGCGGCTGGCCGACCCCAACAGCCGGGTGGGCCGGCTGGTTGTCCCCGAAGGCCGTCAACTCGACGACACCACCGACATGAAAACCAACGTGGTGACCCCGGGCATCCTGACGTTGATTTCCCGTGCCACCTGCGTGGACCTCGACGGGGACCACCGCTGTGTCGCGGTGGGCGACCTGCGCGCGGCGGCCACCAACGGCACCCCCACCGCGCTGGCGGTGCCCCCGTGGGCCCTGCAACCGGTCACCGAGCTCGGCAAAGACCACCGCCGGATCGAGGGGCTCATCGCACCGGGAACCTTCAACATCGATCCCTCGGCGTCGGCCGAAACCATCTTGGCGACCCTGATCAGCGCCGGAGCCGTGGAGTACATGAAATCCGGGCTGGTCGACTCCGCGCAGGCGATGGGCCTGTCCCCGTACGACATCCTGGTGGTGGCGTCGCTGGTGCAGCAGGAGTCCAACTCCCAGGATTTCGCCAAGGTCGCGCAGGTGATCTACAACCGCCTGCACGAGCACCGCACGCTGGAATTCGACTCGACGGTCAACTACCCGCTGGACCGCCGCGAGGTGGCGACCAGCGACGCCGACCGCGCCCAGCGGACGCCGTGGAACACCTATGTCTCCCCGGGTCTGCCCGCCACGGCCATCTGTTCGCCCGGAGCCGATGCGCTGCGCGCCGCGGAGCATCCCCAGCCCGGCGACTGGCTGTACTTCGTCACCATCGACTCGCAGGGGACGACGCTGTTCACCAGGGATTATCAACAGCACCTGGCCAATATCGAGCTGGCTAAGCGCAACGGTGTCCTCGACTCCGCGCGCTAGCGGCCCTGCTAGGAACCCAGCCCGCAAAGCCGGGGTCCTGGGCAAGCCGATCGCCCATTCGAGGTCCCCGCAGCTGCACCTGGCCGCCTACCGCGCGCTGGGCCTGCACGACTGGACCTACGAACGCATCGAGTGCGATGCCGAGGAGCTGCCCGCCGTGGTCGGCGGGTTCGGGCCCGAGTGGGTCGGGGTGTCGGTCACCATGCCGGGCAAGTTCGCCGCGCTGCGGTTCGCCGACGAGCGCACCCGAACGCGCGGAGCGCGTCGGGTCGGCCAACACGCTGGTACGCACGCCGGCGGGCTGGCGGGCCGACAACACCGACATCGACGGCGTGGCGGGGGCGCTGGGGCCCGCATCGACGTGGGCGTCCGCACGGGCGCTGGTGTGCGGGTCGGGCGGCACCGCGCCGGCGGCCGTCGTGGGTCTGGCCGAGCTCGGCGTCACCGCGATCACCGTCGTGGCCCGCAACCCGCAGAAGGCGGCCCGGTTGGTCGAGCTGGGCACGCGGATCGGGGTGGCGACGCGGTTCTGCGATCTGGACAGCGACGAGCTGGCCGGCCGGGTGGCCGACCGCGCAGGTGCTGGTCAGCACCATCCCGGCCGACGTGGCGGCGCGGTACGCCGACACCTTCGCCACGATCCCGGTGCTGCTGGACGCCGTCTACGAGCCGTGGCCCACGCCGCTGGCCGCCGCGGTGGCCGCCGCCGGCGGGCGGGTGATCGGCGGCTTGCAGATGCTGCTGCATCAGGCGTTCGCGCAAGTGGAGCAGTTCACCGGGCTGCCCGCGCCGCGCGAGGCGATGGCTTGCGCGCTGACGGCTTTGCCATAAGAGTGCCGCTGCATGCGGATCACCGCGACGGCCGCCGTCCTGGCCTGGTTGACCGTGTTGAGCTGTTATGACCTCCGCCAACGCCGGCTACCGAACCTGCTGACGCTGCCCGGGGCCGCGGTGATCTTGCTGGCCGCCGCGTCGGCCGGGCACGGGTGGCGCGCGCTGGCCGGCGCGACGGCATTGACCGCGCTGTACCTGCTGGTTCACCTGGCTGGCCCCGACGGGAATGGGGGCCGGTGACGTCAAGCTGGCCATCGGTCTGGGCGGGCTGGCCGGCTGCTTCGGCGTCGCGGTGTGGTTTCTGGCGGCGCTGGCCGCGCCGCTGCTGACCGCGCTGTGGGGCGTGGCGACCGGCTTTGCGGCGGCGCGCGCGCCGCCCGTGCCGCACGGTCCCTCGATGTGCGCGGCCACCGCCGCCGCGGCGGGGTTGGCGTTCTTCTGAGCGCCCGGGCGTAGGGCTCGCGGCCACTCGCCCGCCTACATGGATATCCCCATTGCGATCGCCGCGCAGATGGGCAGATCGCCCGATGACGTCCGGCACGTCTGACTCCTAGCGTCGGCCATACCCGTCATCGAGGAGAAAGTGACATGACATCCCAACACGTCGAAACGCTCATCATCGGGGCCGGCCAGGCTGGTTTGGCAACCGCTTACCACCTGCAAAAACGGCACCGTCGCGTGCTGATCGTCGATCGCAATGGCCGGATAGGAGACAACTGGCGACAGCACTACGACTCATTGCGGCTGTATACCCCGGCGCGGTATAACGCCCTGCCCGGGCTGCCGTTCCCGGCCCGGCATGGCTGGGTCTTTCCGGGCAAAGACGACGTCGCCGAGTACCTGGAACGATATGCGGCAAGGTTCGATCTGCCGGTGCGGACCAGCACGACGGTTGACCGGCTGAGCGCCCGGGCGGGCGGCGGTTACCTCGCCACCGTGGGTGCCGACGACATCACGTGCGACAACGTCGTGGTCGCCACCGGCAGCTTTGGCCGAACGCCCTACGTACCCGATCTGGCCCGACGACTGGATCCGGGCATCCGGCAGATGCACTCTTCCGGGTACAAGCACTCCCGGCAGCTTCAGGACGGGGCGGTGCTGGTGGTAGGAGCATCGCATTCGGGCACCGACATCGCGTTCGAACTCGCCGCCGGGCGGGAGACGATCTTGGCGGGCCGAGACTGCGGCCAGATCCCGATCCGATGGGATTCCCGGCTGCTGCGCGTCACGCTGCCGCTGCTGGTGTTCGTTTGGCGCCACGTCCTGACACGGCGATCGTCGCTGGGTCGGAAGGAGATGGCGCAGGTGCGCGCGCACGGTGGACCCATGGTCCGCGTCAAGCGCTCCGACCTGGCCGACCGTGGCGTCCGACGCCGCACATCCCGGGTTACCGGGGTGCATCGCGGACTGCCGGAGCTGGACGACGGCACCGTGCTCGACGTCCGTAACGTCATCTGGTGCACCGGATTCCGCCAGACGTTCGATTGGATCGACCTGCACGTATTCGGAGACGACGGCTGGCCGCGAGAGTATCGCGGGGTCGTCGACCAGGCTCCCGGGCTGTACTTCTGCGGCCTGAGCTTCCAATTCGCGTTCGCCTCGATGGTGCTCCCCGGCGTTGGCCGCGACACGGAGTACATCGCGCGGCAAATCGTGGCAAACGCTCAACGTACCGGAGCAATCCACCGGGCCGCATGATCTGCACCTGTCGACGGCGTATCGTCGGTTCCGGGTGAGGCGCATTGGGTTTGGTTGAAGCCCTGCATACGGCACATGAGGCCTACGAGCGCCGCGACTGGGTCGCGACGTACGCGCGGCTATCCGATCTCGACTCTGCGGCGTTGAAGGCCGACGACTTCGCTCGGCTTGCCGCCGCCGCCTATCTCACGGGTCATACGAACGACTGCATTCAGGCGTTGCAGCGCGCCTATCAGTCGCACCTGGACGGTGGAAGTGCGCCGGCCGCGGCGCGGTGCGCGTTCTGGCTCGCACAAACCCTCAACTCTGCCGGCGAGTCCGCGATCGCCGGCGGATGGCTGGCGCGGATGCGCCGGTTGCTCGATGAGCTGACCGACGACGTCGTCGAACGCGGATACCTGCAGGTGCTGATGATGTTCCGGCACATTTCCGAGGGCGACTTCCCCGCGGCGGCCGAATGCGCCGAGACGGCAACAGGCTACGGGATACGGTTCGGAGACTCCGACCTCCTCGCCGTCGGGATGTCGTCGCAGGGACGGCTTGCGCTCTACCAGGGGCGCGTCGCCGAGGGCCTCACGTTGCTCGACGAGGCCATGCTCGGAGTCGCGGCGGGGAACGTGTCGACGATCTTCGCCGGCGACGTCTACTGCTCGATGATCGAAGCGTGTCAAGAGATCTCAGACTTCGGCCGTGCGGCGCAGTGGACGATGGCGCTGACCCGCTGGTGCGCCGAACAGCCGGGCCTGGTCGCGTTCACCGGTCAGTGTGCCGTCCACCGGGGTCAGCTGATGCGGATCCGCGCCTGTTATCCCGAAGCGTTGCAGGAGTTTTCACTCGCGATACGGCGTTACCGGGCGGCAGGAATGCCCGCCGCGGCAGGGTTGGCGTTCGCCGAGCGTGGTGAAGTGTTGCGGATTCTTGGCGAGTTCGATGCCGCCGAAGACGCTTATACCGAGGCACGCCAGCACGGATATGAGCCGCAACCGGGACTGGCATTGCTCTGGCAGGCGCGCGGCCGGACCGGCGCTGCGGCGATGGCGATGCGACGGCTGCTGGCCGAACGGGGTGACGACGTGGGCCGATCGCAGCTCCTTCCTTCGGGAGTGCAGATACTGCTCGCCGCAGACGACGTCGACGGCGCGGGCGAGGCCCGCGCCGAGCTGGCGCGCATCGCCACTGACTTCGGCTGTGCGGCGTTGAGCGCGATGGCCGACTACGCGGCCGGCTCGGTCGCCCTGGCGCGGGCTGATTACGCCGGTGCCATTCCGAAACTGCGCGACGCCGCCAGAAGATGGGCTGAGCTGGAAGCGCCGTACGAAGTCGCCCGCTGCGGCGTGCTGATCGGCCGGGCGCTGCGCGGAATGGGGGATGAGGACTCCGCGATAGCCGATTTCGATGCCGCGCGTCGCGCGTTCGACCAGCTTGGCGCCGTTCCTGCAGAGCGAGAGGTGGCCAGGCTGCGGGATTCGCCTGCACCCGGTGGCCTCACAGCCCGGGAAACGGAGGTGCTGAGGCTGGTCGCGGCGGGCAAGAGCAACCCGGAGGTCGCCGACGCGCTGGTGCTGAGCGAGAAAACGGTCGCGCGTCATCTCTCCAACATCTTCGCCAAACTCGATGTCGGTTCGCGGACCGCGGCCGCCGCATTCGCCTTCGAACACGACATCTTGTAGTCGGCGCAAACGCTGTGTGAGCAGGCGCAGTGGCAATCGGCGCTGCGGCGGGGTTGGTCTTGCTGGGCTAGAGCACTCGGGACGACATGGGAAGATGGTCAGGTGTTGCGCTGGATCACCGCCGGGGAGTCGCATGGCCGCGCGTTGGTGGCCGTGCTGGAGGGCATGGTCGCTGGCGTGCAGGTGACGTCCACCGAAATCTCCGATCAGCTGGCCCGCCGGCGGCTCGGTTACGGCCGCGGCGCCCGGATGGCCTTCGAGCGCGACGCGGTGACCGTGTTGTCCGGGGTACGCCACGGCATCACCCTGGGCGGGCCCATCGCCATCGAGATCGGCAACACCGAATGGCCGAAGTGGGAAACCGTGATGGCCGCCGACCCGGTCGACCCGGCGGAACTGGAAAGCTCCGCGCGCAATGCCCCGCTCACCCGGCCGCGGCCCGGCCATGCCGATTACGCGGGCATGCTCAAATACGGCTTCGACGACGCCCGGCCGGTGCTGGAGCGCGCCAGCGCCCGGGAGACCGCCGCGCGGGTCGCGGCCGCGACGGTCGCCCGGTCGTTCCTGCGTCAGGCGCTGGGCGTCGAGGTGCTCTCCCACGTCATCGCGATCGGCCCGTCGGCGCCCTACGACGGTCCGCCGCCGCGCCCGGAAGACCTGCCCGCGATCGACGCCAGCCCGGTGCGTGCGTACGACAAGCGGGCCGAAGAATCGATGATCACCGAGATCGAAGCGGCCAAGAAGGACGGCGACACCCTCGGCGGCGTGGTGGAGGTCGTCGCGCTGGGCCTGCCGGTGGGGTTGGGGTCGTTCACCAGCGGCGACAACCGGCTCGACAGCCAGCTCGCCGCCGCGGTGATGGGCATCCAGGCGATCAAGGGCGTGGAGATCGGCGACGGTTTCGAAACGGCTCGCCGCCGCGGCAGCCGCGCCCACGACGAGATGTATCCCGGACCCGACGGCGTGGTTCGCTCCACCAACCGCGCGGGCGGGCTGGAGGGCGGCATGACCAACGGTCAGCCGCTGCGGGTGCGGGCCGCGATGAAACCGATCTCCACCGTGCCGCGGGCGCTGGCCACCGTCGACATGGCGACCGGCGACGAGGCCGTCGCGATCCATCAGCGCTCGGACGTCTGTGCGGTGCCGGCCGCCGGGGTGGTGGTCGAGGCCATGGTGACGCTGGTGCTGGCCCGCGCGGCGCTGGAGAAGTTCGGCGGCGATTCGCTGGGCGAGACCCGCCGCAACATGGAGGCCTACCAGCGCGCGGTCGCCGACCGGGAATCGCCGGCGGCCCGGGGTACCGCGTGATGGCCCCGAAGGCGGTGCTCGTGGGGCTGCCCGGCTCCGGCAAGTCCACCATCGGGCGGCGGCTGGCCAGGGCGCTCGGGGTCGGCTTCCTGGACACCGATGCGGCGATCGAGCGGCAGACCGGCCGCAGCATCGCCGACATCTTCGCCACCGACGGGGAGCAGGGATTCCGCCGCATCGAGCAGGACGTGGTGCGCGCCGCATTGGCCGACCATGACGGTGTGGTCTCGCTCGGCGGCGGCGCCGTCACCAGCCCGGGGGTATGCGACGCGCTGGCCGGGCACACCGTCGTCTACCTGGAGATCACCGCGGGCGAAGGGGTGCGGCGCACCGGCGGCAACACCGTGCGGCCGCTGCTGGCCGGTCCCGACCGCACCGAGAAATTCAAGGCGCTGATGGCCGAACGCGTTCCGCTGTACCGGCGGGTGGCCACCATCCGGGTCGACACCAACCGTCGCAATCCCGGGGCGGTGGTGCGCCACATCGTGGCCAAGCTGCAGGCGCCGCAGAACGCGGGCGCGGCCACATGACCCGCGCCGGCGACGATGCAGAGCGGAGCGATGCGGAGGAGCGGCGCTCATGACCGAATCCAGCGCACCGGTCACCGTGCGGGTGGCCGTCGACCCGCCGTACCCGGTGCTGATCGGCAAGGACCTGTTGCCCGAGTTGGTCGAACTGCTGTCCGGCCGGCATCGGGTGGCGATCGTGCATCAACCGGTGCTGGCGCAGGCCGCCGAGGAGATGCGAAGCCACCTGGCCGACAAGGGCGTTGACGCGCACCGCATCGAAATCCCCGACGCCGAAGCCGGCAAGGACCTCCCGGTCGTCGGATTCCTCTGGGAAGTGTTGGGCCGCATCGGGATCGACCGCAAAGACGCAGTGGTCAGCCTGGGTGGCGGCGCGGCCACCGACGTCGCCGGGTTCGCGGCGGCCACCTGGCTACGCGGCGTCTCGATCGTGCATGTGCCCACCACCTTGCTGGGCATGGTCGACGCGGCCGTCGGTGGCAAAACCGGTATCAACACCGAGGCGGGCAAGAACCTGGTCGGGGCGTTCCATCAGCCGGCCGCAGTGCTGGTCGACCTGGCCACGCTGAAGACGTTGCCGCGCAACGAACTCGTCGCCGGGATGGCCGAAGTGGTCAAGGCCGGGTTCATCGCCGACCCGGCGATCCTCGATCTCATCGAGGCCGATCCACAGGCCGCCATGGATCCCGGCGGCGACGTGCTGCCGGAGCTGGTCCGGCGCGCGATCGTGGTCAAGGCAGAGGTCGTTGCGGCCGACGAGAAGGAGTCGGAGCTGCGCGAAATCCTGAATTACGGCCACACATTGGCGCATGCCATCGAGCGCCGGGAGGGTTACCGGTGGCGGCACGGCGCCGCGGTGTCGGTCGGCCTGGTGTTCGCCGCGGAGCTGGCCAGGCTTGCCGGCCGGCTCGACGACGCCACCGCGCAGCGCCACCGCACCATCCTGACGGCGCTCGGGCTGCCGGTCAGCTACGACGCCGCCGCGCTGCCCCAGCTCCTGGAATACATGGCCCAAGACAAGAAATCGCGGGCCGGCGTGCTGCGGTTCGTGGTCCTCGACGGGCTGGCCAGGCCCGGCCGGTTGGCCGGACCCGATCCGTCGCTGCTGGCGGCCGCCTACGCGGGGATCTGCCCGGAAGTGGGTGCCAGATGACAGTGACGGTCAACGTCATCAACGGCCCGAACCTGGGCCGGCTGGGCCGGCGCGAACCCGAGGTGTACGGCGGCACGACGCATGAGCAGCTGGCCACGCTGGTCGAGCGTGAGGCCTCGGCGCTCGGCCTCAAGGCCGTTGTGCGGCAAAGCGACAACGAGGCCGAACTGCTGGACTGGATCCATTCGGCCGCCGATGCGGGGCAGCCGGTGATCCTCAACGCCGGCGGCCTCACCCATACGTCGGTGGCGCTGCGCGACGCGTGCGCCGAGTTGAAGGCGCCCCTGATCGAGGTGCACATTTCCAACGTGTATGCGCGCGAAGAGTTTCGCCGCCACTCCTACCTGAGCCCGGTGGCGACCGGGGTGATCGTCGGGCTGGGGGTGCAGGGGTACCTGCTCGCCCTGCGTTACCTGGCGACCATCACCGCTGCGCCGTAGCCTCGTCGCGGCGCGACCCGTGGGTTAGTGCTTGTCCTGCTCCGGGTTCGGCTTGGTCGACCCCGCCTCGCCCTCGGTCGGGAGCACCTGCGTGGGCTCCTCGCCGCCAGCCGTGCCGATCGCCTCGGTCGGTGCGTCACGCTGCGGGGTCGGAATGACCTCCGTCGGTGTGTCGCGCTCGCCGGTGCCGATGATTTCGGTGGGTGCCTCGCGTTCAGCGGTCGCCACCGCCGCGGGCCGCTCCTCGGCCTGAGTCTCGGCCACGGCGATCCCGCCGGTCGGCGTGTCGTCGGCACGAACGGCGGAGAACACGTCGGTGTCCGCGCGCTCCTCGTCGGCCCCGGCCGGCCCGCGGGGCGGGGGATTGCGGTCCACCCGCCAGCGCCCCACCGCCACGCCGACGATTCCGGGCAGGAAAACGAGCAGGGCGGTGAAGGCCGCGAAGGTGGTCACCTCGTTGATCAGGCCGCCGGTGTAAAGCCCCGTGTAGAACAGCGCGATGAGCCAGGAGACCGCGCCGCTGAGCACCCCCGCCACCAGGCCGGCCAGCAGCCAGGTCATCGCCAGATCGCCCCGGCGATCTGGATCCGGATTGGCCGTGGCGTCGGCCCGCCCGTCGATCACCCCCCACACGGCCACGCCGATGACGAAAAGCAGCAGCAGCACAAAGCTGAACAGCGCGGCCTGCGTCTGCCACGCGTTGATCAGCGCCCCTTGGAACAAGCGGACGACGACCATCGTCGCGGCGAACACCAATCCGCGCAGCATCCAGTTCCTCATGGGTGCTCAGCGTAGCGAGTACCGTCAAGGGTCGTGACACATTCTCAGCGTCGGGACAATCTGAAAGCGCAAATGGTTGCCGGCGGGCTGGACGCGATGCTGGTCACGGACCTGATCAACGTGCGCTATCTGTCGGGTTTCACCGGGTCGAACGGCGCGTTGCTGGTCTTCGCCGATGACCGCGGTCCCGTGCTGGCCACCGACGGCCGATACCGCACCCAGGCGGCCGAGCAGGCGCCCGGGCTCGAGATCGCCATCGAGCGTGCCCTGGGGCGCTACCTGGTCGGCCGGGCCGCCGAGGGCGGCGCGCGCACGGTCGGCTTCGAAAGCAACGTGGTCACCGTGGACGGTTTCGACGCGCTGACCAGCGAGCTTGGCGAGCGCAAGGCGGATGTCGAGCTGGTGCGGGCGGCCGGCACCGTCGAGGCGCTGCGTGAGGTGAAGGACGCCGGCGAGGTGGCGCTGCTGCGGCTGGCCTGCGAGGCCGCCGACGCCGCGCTGGCCGACCTGGTGGAGCGCGGCGGCCTGCGCCCCGGCAGAACCGAACGCGAGGTGAGTCGCGAGCTGGAGGCCCTGATGCTCGACCACGGCGCCGACGCGATTTCGTTCGAGACGATCGTGGCGGCCGGGCCGAATTCGGCCATTCCGCACCACCGCCCGACGGACGCGGTGCTGGCCGACGGCGATTTCGTCAAGATCGATTTCGGCGCGCTGGTCGCCGGCTACCACTCCGACATGACCCGTACCTTCGTCCTCGGCGCGGCCGCCGACTGGCAGCTGGAGATCTACCAGCTGGTCGCCGACGCGCAGCGGGCCGGCCGGGAGGCGCTGCGGTCGGGCGCCGACCTGCGCGACGTGGACGCCGCGGCGCGACAGCCGATCGTCGATGCCGGCTACGGGGAGCAGTTCAGCCACAGTCTGGGGCATGGCGTGGGCCTGCAGATCCACGAGGCGCCGGGCATCGGGGCCACGTCCACCGGAACGCTGCTCGCCGGCTCCGTGGTGACCGTGGAGCCCGGCGTCTACTTGCCGGGCCGCGGCGGTGTCCGCATCGAGGACACGCTGGTCGTGCCCGACGGAACCGATGGCCACACGCCGGAACTGCTGACCAAATTCCCGAAGGAACTGGCCGTCCTGGCCTAGGGCCGCCCACGCCGCGGGCCGAGGCGCCGAGGGTAGTGTCGAGCGCGTGAATCCGGTGGGGCGATCCAACGTGGCCGGGCGCGTCTCCGGGATTTCCGGTGGGACATGTACGCCCAGCCCATGCGGGAGACGCGGCTGGAACTGCAGGACATGCGGCTGGAGTTGCAGATCGTGTATTTCGCGATTCGTATGCCGATCGGCGACGGCCTAAGGTTGAACCTTCCAGTGTTGACGATGATCAGGCCGATGAAGTCGCCCGACCGGCGGTTGCAGGACGCCGAGTAGCGGCGTCCGACCGGTCACCATCGCCCGATACCAACCTTGCCCATCCACTAGGAGAGATACACCGACCGTGGCAACCACCGCCGACTTCAAGAACGGACTCGTGCTGGTGATCGACGGCCAGCTGTGGCAGATCGTCGACTTTCAGCACGTCAAGCCCGGCAAGGGCCCCGCCTTCGTCCGCACCAAGCTGAAGAACGTGCTGTCCGGCAAGGTCGTCGACAAGACCTACAACGCCGGGGTGAAGGTGGAAACGGCGACCGTCGACCGGCGCGACACCACCTACCTGTACCGCGACGGCTCGGACTTCGTGTTCATGGACAGCCAGGACTACGAGCAGCACCCGCTGCCGGAGTCGCTGGTGGGCGACGCCGCACGGTTCCTGCTGGAGGGCCTGCCGGTGCAGGTCGCGTTCCACAACGGCGCCCCGCTCTACCTCGAGCTCCCGGTGTCGGTCGAGCTCGAGGTCACCCACACCGAGCCGGGCCTGCAGGGGGACCGGTCCAGCGCGGGCACCAAACCCGCCACGCTGCAGACCGGCGCGGAGATTCAGGTACCGCTGTTCATCAACACCGGGGACAAGCTGAAGGTGGACTCGCGCGACGGCAGCTACCTGGGGCGTGTCAACGCGTGAGCCGTCTCGTCAGGGGACGGCATCAGGCACGCAAGCGTGCCGTGGACCTGTTGTTCGAAGCGGAGGCGCGCGGGCTGAGCCCGGCGGAGGTCGTCGACGTCCGCACCACGCTGGCCGAAGCCAATCCGGACGTCGCGTCCGCTGCACCCATACACGGTCGCGGTGGCCCGGGGGGTTGGTGAGCACGCCGCGCACATCGACGACCTGATCAGCTCCCACCTGCAGGGCTGGACGCTGGACCGGCTGCCGGCCGTGGACCGTGCCATCCTGCGGGTCGCGGTGTGGGAGTTGCTGTACGCGGACGACGTGCCGGAGCCGGTCGCCGTCGACGAGGCCGTGCAGCTGGCCAAGGAACTGTCCACCGACGACTCGCCGGGGTTCGTCAACGGAGTGCTGGGCCACGTCATGTTGGTGACACCGCAGATCCGGGCGGCCGCCCGGGCGGTCCGGGGCGCGGATCCCGAACAATCATGACCCCATTGGAGCTGCGTGTCGCCGTTGCGGGTCTGCTGGCCGGCACGGTGGTGATGGGCGCCGTGGTGTGCGCTGCCTATGGCCTGACCATCGTCGCGTCGGCGCTCTCGATCTATGCGCTGGGTGTGGGCGCGTGGCTGTATCACTGCGTGGAGCGGCTGATCGTGGCGCGCCGGATCAGCACGGTCCGCTCGGCGGCCAAGCCGCTGCAGCCGTTGCTGCCGGTGATGGCCGCGATCATGGGCCTGACGCAGGCCGTGGTGCGGTCGCTGAGCGACGTCACGGAGTTGCCGGCACGGCGCGTACTCGGGAACCGGCGCGTCGTGGATAGCGACGAGAGCGACGACGAGCCGGATCGCTGAGCGAGCTGGCGCGAAACGATTACGCGCGCGGCGCCGCGGGGTCACAATACGAGCTGCACCGACGGCGGTAATCCGCGAATAGGACAGGTGGGGTCATGAACCGATACAGCGCCCAGCCGCGACGACTCCGGGTCTCCGCGCTGGCGGCAGTGGCTAACCCGTCGTACGCGCGCATCGACACGTGGAACCTGCTCGACGACGCCTGCCGTCACCTCGCGGCGGTGGACCTCGCCGGGATGGACAAAACCCACGAGGTGGCCCGGGTGAAGCGGCTGATGGACCGCATCGGCGCCTACGAGCGGTACTGGCTGTATCCGGGCGCGGAGAACCTGGCGACCTTCCGCGCGCACCTCGAGGGTCTTTCCACGGTTCGGCTCACCGAAGAGGTTTCGCTGGCCGTGCGCCTGTTGGGCGAATACGGCGACCGCGCAGGCCTTTTCGACACCTCCGCGCCGCTGGCCGATCAGGAGTTGGTGGCGCAAGCCAAGCAGCAGCAGTTCTACACGGTGCTGCTCGCCGACGACGCGCCGCACGACCGCGCCGGACTGCCTGGCCGAACAGCTCCGGGCATTGCGCAGCCCGTCCGACGACGTGCAGTTCGAAATCCTGGTCGCCCCCAGCGTCGAGGACGCGATCACCGCGGTCGCGCTCAACGGCGAGATTCAGGCCGCGATCATCCGCCACGATCTGCCGCTGCGGTCCCGTGACCGGCTGCCGCTGATGACCACGTTGCTGGGCGCCAACGAGGATGTCGACGCCGTCGACCCCGCCAACGACTGGGTGGAGTGCGGCGAGTGGATCCGGGAGTTGCGGCCGCACATCGATCTGTACCTGCTCACCGACGAATCGATCGCGGCCGGCGGCGACGACGAACCCGACGTCTACGACCGGACGTTCTACCGGCTCAACGACGTCACCGACCTGTACAGCACGGTGCTCGCGGGCTTGCGGAATCGTTTCGCCACACCATTTTTCGACGCCCTGCGAGCGTACGCCGCCGCCCCGGTCGGCCAATTTCATGCCCTGCCCGTCGCGCGGGGCGCCAGCATCTTCAACTCCAAGTCGCTGCAGGACATGGGGGAGTTCTACGGCCGCAACATCTTCATGGCCGAGACCTCGAGCACGTCCGGCGGGCTGGACTCGCTGCTGGACCCGCACGGCAACATCAAGAAGGCGATGGACAAGGCCGCGCACACGTGGAAGGCCGACCACACCTACTTCGTCACCAACGGAACGTCGACGGCCAACAAAATCGTCGTGCAGTCGCTGACCCGACCCGGCGACATCGTGCTGATCGACCGCAACTGCCACAAGTCGCACCACTACGGCCTGGTGCTGGCCGGTGCGTATCCGCTGTATCTGGACGCATATCCGTTGCCGCAGTTCGCGATCTACGGAGCGGTATCGCTGCACACGATCAAGAAAACGTTGCTCGATCTCGAGGCGGCCGGGCAGCTGCACCGGGTGCGCATGCTGCTCCTGACGAACTGCACCTTCGACGGCGTGGTGTACAACCCGCTGCAGGTCATGCAGGAGGTGCTAGCGATCAAGCCGGACATCTGCTTCCTGTGGGACGAGGCCTGGTACGCGTTCGCCACCGCCGTGCCGTGGGCCCGGCAGCGCACCGCGATGGTGTCCGCCGAGCGTCTCGAACAGATGTTGGCGTCGCCGGAATACGCTGCGGAGTACAAGAAGTGGGCGGCATCGATGGAAGGGGTCGACCGGTCGGAGTGGCTCGACCGCCGGCTGCTGGCGGACCCCGCTCGCGCCCGGGTCCGGGTCTACGCCACCCATTCCACGCACAAGTCGTTGTCGGCGCTGCGGCAGGCGTCGATGATCCACGTCCGCGACCAGGATTTCAACGCGCTCACCCGGGATGCGTTCGGTGAGGCGTTCTTGACGCACACCTCGACCTCGCCGAACCAGCAACTGCTGGCCTCGTTGGACCTGGCGCGCCGGCAGGTCGACATCGAGGGGTTCCAACTGGTGCGGCAGGTCTACGACATGGCGCTGGTCTTTCGCCACCGCGTCCGGAAGGACCGGCTGATCAGCAAGTGGTTCCGCATCCTCGACGAATCGGATTTGGTGCCCGAGGAGTTCCGCACCTCGTCGGTGAGTTCCTACCGGGAGGTCAGGCAGGGCGCGCTGGCCCAGTGGAACGAGGCGTGGCGGTCCGACCAGTTCGTGCTGGACGCGACGCGGGTCACCTTGTTCATCGGCAAGACCGGGATGAACGGCTATGACTTCCGCGAGAAAATCCTGATGGAGCGGTTCGGCATCCAGATCAACAAGACGTCGATCAACAGCGTGCTGCTGATCTTCACGATCGGTGTCACGTGGTCAAGCGTGCATTATCTGCTCGACGTGTTACGCCGGGTGGCAACCGATTTCGACCGGAACGAGAAGGCGGCCAGCGTGGCCGACCGGGCGCTGCAACAACGCCACGTCGAGGAGATCACCGAGGATCTGCCGCACTTGCCCGACTTCAGCGAGTTCGACGTCGCGTTCCGTCCCGTCGACGAATGCAACTTCGGCGACATGCGGTCGGCCTTCTACGCCGGGTACGAAGAATCCGACCGGGAGCACGTGCTGATCGGCATGGCAGGGCGGCGACTGGCCGAGGGCAAGACGCTGGTGTCCACCACGTTCGTGGTGCCCTACCCGCCCGGCTTCCCGGTGCTGGTGCCCGGACAGGTGGTCTCCAAGGAGATCATCTACTTCCTCGCCCAGCTCGACGTCAAGGAAATCCATGGATACAACCCGGACCTCGGGTTGTCGGTCTTCACCGAGGCCGCGCTGACGCGCATGGAGGCCCGACGCAACGCGGCGGTGGCCGCGGTGGGTTCCGCGTTTCCGTTCCCGGTGCTGGAGGTGCCGTCGGATGCCTCGACCCGCAACGGCGACGGCGCCGTGCACGCGGTCGCCGAGGACGCCTAAGCCCAGCGATCAGTGGGCGAGACCCTGCCGGATTCCCCGAGTTATCTCGTCGTTGCGAACCGGGCTGCCGGCCGGAGCGTGCTCTTGGCAGTTACAGCGCAGCGTGCTGAACGCGCTCGGGTCGGCACCGGCCCGTGCCGTGCCGGTGACTCCGAAGCCGAGAGCGATGGCAACGCTGATCACAATCTCGATGTGCACACGGCGCGACATGACGCCTTCTCCTTTAGCCGAACCCACGCCGGGCCGGGGTTTGCGGGATGTCAGCTTCGGCATCGATCACCGTGGGCCGAGCGGGCTGGGGAGTGATGTCGACGACACTCGCGTCGGACTGTTGAAGGCTGCTGATCAGCAGCGCATGACAATTGTCGGTGTCGTCTCGATGGCACGCGTACAGATAATTGCCGGAGACGCGTCGGTCGATGTGCGCGGGCGCGACATAGAGCGCGGTGTTCTCCATCCAGCCCATCGTGGAATCCTCAACGGCGATCGGCATTTCACCCGGAAGGTCGGCGAGCACGCGGCGCAATTGGTCGACGTTCATCGGTCCCCGACCTCGTCGGGTTTGCGATGAAACACGGTGCGAAGCGGGCGAGTCCGTGACCTCGGTCCCCGGACGGCAAGGGGTGCGGTACTGAGCATGACGGCGTCAGCCTAGGCGGGGATCGCTGAGAAGCCGCTGAGAAGCTCACTGAGCTGCGGTGTTCCCAGCGGATCCGCGGCCCTGCAGAATCGACAGCGTGCGTTTCTCGCGTTTCCGTCAGTTGGGGATCTCCGCTCGCTCAGCCGCGGTGTCCGCGGTCGTCGTGCTGTCCGCGCTCACGCTGGCCGGCGCGGGACTGGACGCGATCCTCTACCGGTCGCTGCTGGGGGGTGTCGATGATGCCACCGCCGCCAGGGTTCGCGACATCGCGGCGGCCCTGCGGGCCGATTCGCTCGACGACCTCGACAGCGCCCTGCTGACCACCGACCAACGCGTGGTTGCGATCCAGTTGATCGCCCCCGATGGCAGGGTGGTAAGGCGGTCCGGCTCCGCACCCAGAACACCATTGGTGCCCGTTACCGAGTTCGACAGCACCTTGCGCCGCGGCATGCCCGACGATGTGGTGCCCCATGACGACATGCGCGTCAGCGGTCAAAAAGTCGCAACTCCGTCAGGCGATTACACGGTGATCGTGGGAGGGGGCAGCGAGACGGTCGAGGCGACGGCACGGACCGTCGCGATCGGGTTGGCCTGCGGCGCGCCGATCATCATCGCGGTGGCGGCGGCGGCGAGCTATTGGCTGGTGCGTCGGTCGCTGCAATCGGTGGATGCGATCCGCGCGCACGTAGCCGAAATCTCGACGTCCGATCTCGCCGAACGGGTACCCGTTCCGAACAGCCACGACGAGATTGCGGCCCTGGCGGTCACCATGAACGAGATGCTGTCGCGCATCGAAGCCGGGCACCGCGCCCAGCAACGGTTTCTCGGCGACGCGTCCCATGAACTGCGCAGCCCGCTGGCGACCATCATCTCCGGTTTGGAAGTCGCCGAGGCCCATCCCGATCTCCTCGATGCAGAGTTGGCCGTCAACACCCTGCTGCCCGAGGCGCAACGCATGCATGCGCTGATCGAAGACCTGTTGCTGCTGGCCCGGGCCGACGAGCAGAGCCTGGTGCGGCGCAGAGAAGAAATGGCCCTCGATGACCTGGCCGAGGCCGAAGCCGCCCGGGTGCGGCGCGAAGCGGGGTGTGCAATCCACACCGATATCTGCCCGGCGCGAGTCACCGGGGACCCGGGGGCCATCTCGCGCATGATCCGCAACCTCGTGGACAACGCTGTCCGCTATGCGAATTCGCGCGTCACCATTGGCGTCGGCAGCCAACGGGGAACGGCCGTACTCACCGTCTGCGACGACGGCCCCGGAATCGCGCCCGCCGAACGGGCCCGGGTGTTTGAACGCTTCGTGCGTCTTGATTCGGATCGCGCCCGCAGCGGCGGAGGAGCCGGCCTGGGCCTGGCGATCGTCGCCGAGGTCGTCACCGCGCACGGCGGCACGGTCACCATCGACGACCGACCGGGCGGCGGAACCAGAATTATCGTCGCGCTGCCTCAACACAACAATCGGTAACCGACACCGCGGATCGTCTCGATGGTGTTGGTACCGAAGGGAACGTCGATCTTGCGGCGCACATATCCCACATAGACCTCGACCACATTGTCGGGACCGCGATGATGCGCATCCCACACGTTGCGCAACAGGTCGGCCTTGGTGACGACCATGTCCTTGTTGCGCATCAGAAACTCGAGAACCCCATACTCGCGGGGGGTCAGTGTGATCGGGGTGCCACCACGTTGCACGGTATGCCGAGCGGGATCGAGGGACAGCGATCCCGCGGTCAATACCACGGGCCGCTCCGGCGCACCGCGACGAACCAACGCGCGCAGCCGCGCCACCAGCACCCTGAAGGAGAACGGTTTCGTCAGATAGTCATCCGCTCCCAGATCGAACGCATCGGTCTCGTCATACTCACCGTCCTTGGCGGTCAGCATGAGCACCGGTGTCCAGACGTTGTGCGCCCGCATCCGGCGCAGCACCTCATACCCGCTGTGGCCGGGCAGCATGATGTCGAGGATGACGACGTCGAAGCCGGTTTCGATCGCCTCCTGCAGGCCGTCGACGCCTGTGTGGACGGCCGTGACGACGAACCCCTCGGCCTTGAGCCCCATCGACAAAGTCGCCGACAGCCGGGGTTCGTCCTCGACGAGCAGGACTCTCATGTCATTACGCTACTTCGCGCGACGCGGCGGGGTGGCGTCCCGGGCGTTGTGGCAGCACGATGAGCAAAGCCGCGATGACCGCTGCAATCACCGCCGAGGCCAGTGGGCGGCTCAGGTCCAAACCACCGTCGGCGACCGGCTTGTCGATGAAGTCGCCGACCGTCGCCCCCAACGGCCGGGTGAGGATGAACGCGACCCAGAACAAGGTGACGCGTGACACTGCGGTCCAGTAGTAGAGGGCGATGACCGCGGCCAAACCGGCCGCGAATATCAACGCACCGCGTTCGTAACCGAGTCCGCGGGTGTCGGCCAGCCAATCGCCGAGGGCGGTGCCCAGCGTCTGCGAAAACGTGATGGTTGCCCAATAGAAGGCCTCCACTTTCGGCGTCGAAACGGTGGTGACCGATACGGTGCCCTGCGACCAACGCCAAAGCCCCAAGGTAACCAGGAGGCAACCCAAAAGCAGCAGCGATCCACCCGTGTAACCGATGCCCAGCGATCGATCAGCGAAATCGGCCAGCGTCGTGCCGAACGTCGTCGAAGCCACGATCGTCGCCCAGTAGAGAGTCGGATGAAAGCGCTTGGCGAAGACCTGAGCGGCGACCAGTCCCACCAGCGCGACGCCGAAAAGCGCAACCCCGACCGCGTAGCCCCAGTTCAGCGTCATCGTGACGGTATCGCCGCCCGTCTCGCCCAGTGTCGTCGCCAAGATCTTGATGACCCAGAAGCCCAGGGTGACCGCGGGTACCTTGGTCAACGCTTGTTTCGCGACGTCATTCATCAACAGTCATCTTCCTGTGTCGTCGTTCAATGCATGCCTACGGTAGCCGCGCTGAGAAAACGCTGAGATCGATGCCACGAACGGCAGGGGGCCGTTCGATTGCCGGCGGGCAACTGGTTCCTGGCTACAACAGGTCGCTGCGTCGCTAAGAAGACGCTGTGACTCACGTATGAATTGCGTCTTGTTGCCGACGCGTGGGAACATGAGTCGGAATTCTTGCTGCTGCGCCAAATTCACACGCGCTCAACAGGTCTCGCGGTTCTGGCGATGGCAGATGCGCGCCTTGGCCCGACGGTTACTTAGGAATTACCTTAGCGTTCAATAACTTACAGCGCCCCTGCGGAAGTCGCGGTGCCAACCGCACGCGCAATGCCGTGCAATATGGGTTGCATGCTTAGGGAAGCGGGCAGCGACAGCCAACTTTCAGCCGGCCCGCGCTGGTCGATCATGATCATCTCCCTCGGGGTAACGGCGACTTCGTTCCTTTTCATCAATGGCGTTGCATTCCTGATCCCTTCGCTGCAGGCTCGCCGCGGTATTTCGTTGACCGAAGCCGGCCTGTTGTCGTCGATGCCCAGTGCGGGCATGGTGGTCACGTTGGTCCTGTGGGGTTATGTGCTCGACCGGGTCGGCGAGCGGGTCGTGCTGACGATGGGTTCGGCGCTCACCGCCGCCGCGGCCTACGCTGCGGCGTCGGCCCATTCGATGGTGCTCGTCGGCCTCTATCTGTTTTTGGGTGGCATGGCCGCGGCCAGTTGCAATACTGCCGGCGGCCGGCTGGTGTCGGCGTGGTTCCCGCGGCAGCAACGGGGTCTGGCGATGGGAATCCGCCAAACGGCGCAACCATTGGGTATCGCATTGGGTGCGCTGGTCGTGCCGGAGTTGGCCGAGCGGGGCCCCCGTTCGGGACTGATGTTCCTCGCGCTGATGTGCACGGTGGCGGCGGCGGCCAGCGCGCTCGGAATTCTCGATCCGCCGCGGAAATCCCGCAAGGAAGCCACTGCCGAAGAACTCGCCAGTCCGTATCGCCGGTCGTCCGTTTTGTGGCGAATCCACGGGGTAGCCGCCCTGCTGATGATGCCGCAGACGGTGACCGTGACGTTCATGCTCGTCTGGCTGATCGATCGCCATGGCTGGTCGGTGGCGGCCGCCGGCGGGCTGGTCACCGTGTGTCAACTAGTCGGGGCGCTGGGGCGAATCACGGTCGGACGCTGGTCTGATCGCGTCGGCTCGCGCATGCGACCGGTCCGCACCATCGCCATCGTCGCCGCGCTGACCTTGTTCCTGCTCGCCCTCACCGAAAAGACCGCTTCCGGTTACGACGTGTGGCTCATGGTCGCGATTTCGGTGATCGCGGTGCTCGACAACGGGCTGGAGGCCACCGCGATCACCGAGTTCGCGGGGCAATTCTGGGGCGGACGCGCGCTGGGCATCCAGAACACCACGCAGCGGTTGATGGCCGCCGCCGGGCCGCCACTGTTTGGTGCCGTGATCCTGGCGGCCGGATATCCCGCGGCCTGGGCGCTTTGCGGCTTGTTCCCCCTGGCGGCCGTGCCGCTGGCGCCCGCCATGCGGTCCCGCCCGCCCGTGGACGGCAAAGCAGGTTCTGCGCTTTTGGCTGGTCCCCGGTGAATCCGGTGGGCGCCGCGAATAGCGCCCCGGAGCTGGGTCAGCGCGAGGACGGATAGTTCGGCAGCTCAATGGCTTCGGCGGTGGTGAACCATTTGCGTTCGGCGAAACCGCGGAATGGCCAGCGCTGCATGTACTTCATCACCATGGCCGTGATGGCGATGTCAACCGCGGAATCCGGCGCATAGCGGTCGACGGTGTTGCCCAGCGTCTGGCACCTGTCGACGTAGGGCCGTAGCACCGCCTGATAGCGATGCAGCGCGGCCGCAAGGCTTTTCGCATCGATGCCGGATCCACTCGCCGGGCCGAGCTCTCCGGCCAGCACGTAGGCGCCGACCAGCGCCAGGCTGGTGCCCATGCCGCTCAGTGGCGACGCGCAATACCCGGCGTCACCGGCCAGGGTGACCCGCCCGGACGACGAGGTGTCCAGGCGAACCTGGGCGAACGCGTCGAAATAGAAGTCGTCGGCCCGGCGTGCGGCGGCGACCAGGGCATCGGATTGCCAACCGGCACCGGCGAATCGGGCGGCGACGAGCTCACGCTGCGCGTCGACGTTGCGGCGGTCGTAGTCGATCGGCCCGGAGCGGAACGCCAAACCCGCCTTGGCAATCGCCGGATCGTGCGAAGGGCGCATCGACGCGTTGAGACCACCGGGCGCCTGATAGATCAGAAACCAGCCGTCCAGGCCGACGGTGTCGGGTGCGGTGAACCAGGCGTGGTAGCCGCCGAGCGGGTGGGCGAACCGCTCCTCGGGCCCAAAGGCCAGTCGTCGCACCGCCGAATGCGGGCCGTCGGCCCCAACCACCAGGTCGGCGTGGACCGTCGTGCCGTCGGACAACGTCGCCAACACCTTGTCCGACTGCGCCAAAGCGGTGACGCGGGTGCCGAACCGGTACTCGGTGTGGTCCGCGGTGGCGTGGTACAGCACGTCGGCCAGGTCACCGCGCAGGATCTCGAGCCGGCTCACCATCCCGTTGCCGTGAAACGCCTCGACCGGCATCTCGGCGCGGGTCCGCCCGTCGGCCTTCACCCAGCGCACGCCGCGCTGGTCCAGGCTGCGGGCGCGCATCTGGTCCAGCAGCCCCATTCGCTGGATCACCGCCCGCCCGGCGCCCCGCAGGTCGACGGTCTGGCCGCCGGGACGGACGCCGTCGTGGATCTCGACCACCACCACGCGGTAGCCGGCCCGGGTGAGCCAGTAGGCAAGGGCGGGCCCGGCGATCCCCGCGCCACTGATCAAGACGGTCGGCTTGGCCACGCTCACCGTAGGATCCGGGCGTAGAGCAGGCTGTCCTGCGGTTCGGGACCCATCGTCGGGTAGACGGCGTGGCGGGCCAGCCGTCCCTCCAGCACGAAGCCGGCGCGCTCCAGCAGCCGCGCGGACCGCTCGTTGTCGACGCTGCAGGTGGCCCAGACGCGATACACCTCGCGGTCGGCGTCGAGGGCGGCCAGCAGCAGGTCGAGCACCTCGGCCATCAAGCCCTTGCCCCACCAGCGGCGGCCCAGGCAGTAGCCGATCTCCACGGAGTGCGGCACCGGACGCCGGCAGCTGGCCAGCCCGACGACGTCGCCGCTGTTGCGCAGCGCGACGACCCAGGTCCGCTCGACGCCGCCGACGTTGAGCTTCTCGGTGATCACCCGCCGCGTTGCCGCCACGTCGGGATGCGGTGCCCACAGCAGATACCTGGTGACCTCGGGATCGCGGGCGATCCTCTGGAACAGTGCGCCGGCGTCGTCGAGCACGGGCGGGCGCAGCAGCAGCCGCGGCCCGGTGATGCGGTCAGGCGGGTGGTCGGGCATGGCGCGCAATCGTCAGAGGCCGAGCGCTTGATAGGTGCGGCGGACGAACTTCGGTTGCGCCGTGCGGAGCTTGGCCAGCGAGGTGTTGCCCGCGACGGCGGTGGCCGCGTCCACGGTCAGGTCGGGCAGGTTCTGAATCAGGTACAGCAAGATCAGCTCCGCGCTCGGGTCGGCCTGCCACCACGTCCCGTAGGCACCGGGCCAGCTGAACGTGCCCAGACCGCCGGGCCCGTACAGAGGCGCGCTCTTGGCCGGATCGGTCACCACCGACAGGTTCAGCCCGAAGCCGCGGCCCACCCAGTACGGCGCGCCGAGAAAGTCGTGCCGCTTGTGCTCCTCGGTGAGCCGGTCGGTCCGCATCAGGCGGGCCGACTCGGGCGATAACACCCGCACCCCGTCGACCGTCCCGTCGCCGAGCAGCATCCGCACGAACCGCAGGTAGTCGTCGGCGGTCGACCACAACCCGCCGCCGGCGTTGCAGAACGAGGGCGGGGTGATGTGCGGCGGTCCCATCACGCCGTGCTGCAGCCGATGGTCCTCGGTGAGCCGGTACATGGTCGCGGCGCGTCGGCGCGCCTCGGCGGACACGAAGAACCCGGTGTCGGGCATGCCGGCCGGGCCCAGCACCCGTTCGTCGAGCACCTGGTGGAACGGCTTGCCCTCGACGCGGGAAGCGATCACGCCCAGCAGGTCGATCGAATGGCTGTAGGTGACGCGCGCGCCCGGCTGATGCACCAGCGGCAGCTTGGCCAGCTCGGCGAGCCAGACATCCGGGCCCTGATTGAACGGCAGCCGCACGTAGGCCTTGGCGATCGGCCCGGACACCGAGAATCCGTAGGCCAGGCCGCTGGTGTGGGTGAGCAGGTCCTCGATCAGGATGGCCCGGCGCGCCGGGTGCGTGCGGTCCAGCGGGCCGCGCGGGTCGTCCAGCACACGCACGTCGGCCAGCTCCGGCGCCCAGCGCACGATCGGGTCGTTCAGCGCCAGCTTGCCCTCGTCGACCAGGCTCATCACCGCCGCCACCGTGACCGGCTTGGTCATCGACGCGATCCGAAACAGCGAGTCGCGCTGCATCGGCAGGCCCGCGTCGACGTCGCGGTAGCCGATCTCGTTGACCTGCAACACTTCTCCGCGCTGCCAGACCACCGTCACCGCGCCCGCGAGCAGGCCCGCCTCGCACACTTCGCGGATGGAGGCCGCATTGAGGTCAAGATTCACCCGGTTCAGGTTAGCCGCCGCGCCCGGACGTACCAGAACGCCATCTCGATCTCGTTCCCGTCCACTTCCCGGCGCATCGTGGCCGGCTCCAGCGACTCGACGTCCCAGCCCGCGTCGCCCAGAACGTCGCGCAGCGTCTGCTCGGACACCGCGGGCCGCGGCCACCCTTCGTCGGCCGGGTTGGCGTCGGAGAAGCAACTGATCAACAGCGTCGCGCCCGGCCGGGTCGCCCGGTGCACCGCGGCCGCATAGCTGCGCTTGCCGTCGTCATCGAGGCAGTGGAACATGCCGCTGTCGATCACGGTGTCGAAGGCGTCGGTGTAACCCTCGAGCCTGGTGGAGTCGGCCACCGCGAACCGCACGGTGACCCCGGCGTCACGGGCCCGCCGCTCGGCGGTGATCAGCGCCGTCGGGGAGATGTCCAGCCCGGTCACCGAATAGCCGTTGCGGGCCAGGTAGACGGCGTTGTCGCCGAGCCCGCAGCCGATGTCGAGAACGTCACCGCGCACCCAGCCACCGATATGCCACGCGATGACGCTGTCCTTGGGGGCCTTGGTATCCCAGGGCGGTGTGGTCATCGGCGGGATCCCGTCGCCGGGGCTCGCACCGCGGTAGAGCGCGTCGAAGTCCATGCGCTGCAATCCGGAAAATCCTGACGACGACGCCGAGCCTGTCATTTTCGCCAGGGTAGCGCGGGGTTCGCCGACTTGACGCGGCACCAGTCGCTTGCCCCGCGGAGCCTGTCGCTCACTGGTGGAGTATCGGTGTGTCGGTGACTTTCCTCCAGCGGGCCGGCAGCGCTCGAGCGCGCCCCGCGGCGGCGCCCTCGCCCGAAGTGCTACGCTGCCGTGCGATCGACATCCTTTAACGATCCGTCCGGCGAGGCGGAGAAGGAGGTCAAGTTTCGTATGGGTGCTGCGGGCGACACCGGCTTGGGCAGCGAACCCCGGGAATTGATGTCGGCGGCCGACGTGAGTCGCACCATTTCCCGTATCGCGCATCAGATCATCGAGAAGACCGCTCTAGATGATGCGGCACGGCCCGCCCCGCGGGTAGTGCTGCTGGGGATCCCGACCCGCGGCGTGATTCTGGCCAACCGGCTGGCCACCAACATCGCCGAGTACAGCGGGGTGGACGTCGCACACGGCGCCCTCGACATCACCCTGTACCGCGACGACCTGATGCAGAAGCCGCCGCGGCCGCTGGAGGCGACCTCGATTCCGGCCGGCGGCATCGACGACGCGCTGGTGATCCTCGTCGACGACGTGCTGTACTCCGGCCGTTCCGTGCGCTCGGCGCTGGACGCGCTGCGCGACGTCGGGCGGCCGCGGGCGGTGCAACTGGCGGTGCTGGTCGATCGCGGCCATCGCGAACTGCCGCTGCGCGCCGACTACGTCGGCAAGAACGTTCCCACCTCCCGCAGCGAGAGCGTGCACGTGCTGCTGAGCGAGCACGACGACCGCGACGGCGTGGTGATCTCGCGATGACGCGCCACCTGCTGGCCGCCGGCGACCTGAGCCGCGACGACGCCACCGCCATCCTCGACGACGCGGACCGGTTCGCCCAAGCCCTGGTGGGCCGCGATGTCAAGAAGCTGCCGACGCTGCGCGGGCGCACCATCGTCACGATGTTCTACGAGAACTCGACCCGCACCCGGGTGTCGTTCGAGGTGGCCGGCAAGTGGATGAGTGCGGACGTGATCAACGTCAGCGCGGCCGGATCGTCGGTGGGCAAGGGCGAGTCGCTGCGCGACACCGCGCTGACGTTGCGGGCGGCCGGCGCCGACGCGCTGATCATCCGGCACCCGGCGTCCGGCGCCGCGCATCTGCTGGCCGAATGGACTTCCCATACCGGTGACGGCCCCTCGGTGATCAACGCCGGCGACGGCACCCACGAACACCCGACCCAGGCGCTGCTGGACGCGCTGACCATCCGCCAGCGGCTCGGCGAGATCGCTGGCCGGCGCATCGTGATCGTCGGCGACATCCTGCACAGCCGGGTCGCCCGCTCCAACGTGGTGCTGCTGGCCACGCTGGGCGCCGAGGTGGTGCTGGTCGCCCCGCCGACGCTGCTGCCGGTCGGCGTCGACGGCTGGCCGGCCACCGTCTCGCACGACTTCGACGCCGAACTGCCCGCCGCCGACGCCGTGCTGATGCTGCGGGTGCAGGCCGAACGGATGACCGGCGGGTTCTTCCCGTCGGTGCGCGAGTACTCGGTCCGTTACGGGCTGTCGGACCGCCGGCAGGCAATGCTTCCCGGCCACGCCGTGGTGCTGCACCCGGGGCCGATGGTGCGCGGCATGGAGATCGCCTCCTCGGTGGCGGACTCTTCGCAATCGGCTGTGCTGCAACAGGTTTCCAACGGTGTGCACGTGCGGATGGCGGTGCTGTTCCATGTGCTGGTCGGCGCCGAATCGGCCGGAGATGAGGGGGCGGCATGAGCGTGCTGCTGCGTGGGGTCCGGTTGTACGGCGAGGGCGACCGGGTCGACGTGCTGGTCGATGACGGCCAGATCGCCGACATCGGGGCGGATCTGGCCATCCCCGATACCGCCGAGGTCATCGACGCCACCGGACAGGTACTGTTGCCCGGCTTCGTCGACCTGCACACCCATCTGCGCGAGCCGGGCCGCGAATATGCCGAGGACATCGAAACAGGCTCGGCCGCAGCCGCTCTGGGCGGCTATACCGCGGTGTTCGCGATGGCCAACACCACCCCGGTCGCCGACAGCCCCGTGGTCACCGACCACGTCTGGCACCGCGGTCAGCAGGTGGGCCTGGTCGACGTGCACCCCGTCGGCGCCGTCACCGTCGGACTGGCCGGCGCGGAGCTCACCGAGATGGGCATGATGGCGGCCGGCGCCGCGCAGGTGCGAATGTTCTCCGACGACGGCAGCTGTGTGCACGACCCGCTGGTGATGCGCCGCGCCCTCGAGTACGCCACCGGCCTCGGGGTGCTCGTCGCCCAGCACGCCGAAGAGCCCAGGCTGACCGTCGGCGCGGTCGCCCACGAGGGTCCCACCGCCGCCCGGCTGGGTCTGTCGGGATGGCCCAGGGCCGCCGAGGAATCGATCGTCGCCCGCGACGCGCTGCTGGCCCGCGACGCCGGCGCCCGGGTGCACATCTGCCACGCCTCCACCGCGGGCACCGTTGAGATCCTCAAATGGGCTAAGCGGCAAGGGATTTCCATCACCGCTGAGGTTACCCCGCATCACCTCATGCTGGACGACAGCCGGCTGGTCAGCTACGACGGGGTGAATCGGGTCAACCCCCCGTTGCGCGAATCCGCCGACGCGGTCGCGTTGCGTCAAGCGCTGGCCGACGGGGTCATCGACTGTGTGGCCACCGACCACGCCCCGCACGCCGAGCACGAGAAATGCGTCGAGTTCTCCGCGGCGCGTCCCGGCATGCTGGGGCTGCAGACGGCCCTGTCGGTGGTGGTGGCCACGATGGTGACGCCCGGGCTGTTGACCTGGCGCGACGTCGCCCGGGTGATGAGCGAAAATCCCGCGCGCATCGTCGGATTGCCCGATCACGGCCGGCCGCTGGAAGTGGGGGAGCCGGCCAACCTGACGGTGGTGGACCCCGACGCCACCTGGACCGTCGCCGGGTCCGATCTGGCCAGCCGGTCGGCCAACACGCCCTACGAGTCGATGGCGTTGCCGGCGACGGTGACGGCGACCCTGCTGCGCGGGAAGGTCACCGCACGAGACGGGAAGTGCCCGGCATGAATTCGGGCACGCTGGTGGGGTCGCTGATCTTCGCGGCCGTGCTGGTGGTGGCGATCGCGGTGGTGATCCAGCTGATGATGCGCGGCTGGCACCGTCGCGCGCAGCGGCAGGCGGAGCTGATCGGCACCCTGCCCGACGTGCCCGAGCAGGTCGGCACGGCGACCACCACCCTGCGCGGCGTCTACGTCGGGTGCACGCTGTCACCGGCCTGGAATGACCGGATCACGGCGGACGATCTGGGGTATCGCAGTAAGGCGGTGCTGACCCGCTACCCGGAGGGCATCCTGCTGGAGCGGGTCCGCGCCAAACCGATCTGGATTCCGCAGGACTCGATTGCCGCGGTCCGCACCGAGCGCGGCATGGTCGGCAAGGTCGCGGCCCGTAATTCGATACTGGCGATCCGATGGCGACTGCCGTCGGGCGTGGAGATCGACACCGGATTCCGCGCGAACGATCGTGCCGACTACGGGGATTGGCTGGACGGCCGGGCAGAGGAGGAGCGCCGCTCGTGAACAAGGCCCTACTGGTGCTCGAGGACGGCCGCGTCTTCACCGGCACACCGTTCGGCGCGATCGGCCAGACGCTCGGCGAAGCCGTGTTTTCCACCGGTATGTCCGGTTACCAGGAAACGCTGACCGATCCGAGCTATCACCGCCAGATCGTGGTGGCCACCGCGCCGCAGATCGGCAACACCGGATGGAACGCCGAGGACGCCGAGAGCCGAGGCGACCAGATCTGGGTGGCCGGCTACGCGGTGCGCGACCCGTCCCCGCGCGCCTCCAACTGGCGCGCTACCGGCACGCTGCAGGACGAGCTGGTCCGCCAGCACATCGTGGGAATCGCCGGCATCGACACCCGGGCGGTGGTGCGGCATCTGCGCACCCGCGGCTCGATGAAGGCCGGGGTGTTCTCCGGTGACGCGCTCGCCCAGCCCACCGAGCTGATCGAGCGGGTGCGAGGGCAGCGGTCCATGCTGGGCGCCGATCTGGCCGGCGAGGTCAGCACACCCCGGGCCTACGTCATCGAACCGGAAGGGCCGCCGCGCTTTACGGTGGCCGCGCTGGACCTGGGGATCAAGACCAACACCCCGCGTAATTTCGCCAAGCGCGGCGTCCGCAGCCACGTGCTGCCGTCGTCCGCGACCTTCGAGCAGATCGCCGAGATCAAGCCGCACGGCGTGTTCTTGTCCAACGGCCCCGGCGACCCGGCAACCGCCGACCGCGTCGTCACGGTCACCCGGGAGGTGCTCGGCGCCGGAATCCCGCTGTTCGGCATCTGTTTCGGCAATCAGATCCTGGGCCGGGCGCTGGGCCTGTCCACCTACAAGATGGTCTTCGGTCACCGCGGCATCAACATCCCGGTCATCGACCACGCCACCGGGCGGGTCGCGGTGACCGCACAAAACCACGGCTTCGCGCTGGAAGGGGAGGCCGGCCAGTCTTTCGATACGCCGTTCGGCCCGGCGATCGTCAGCCACACCTGCGCGAACGACGGAGTGGTCGAAGGCGTCAAACTCGGTGACGGGCGGGCGTTTTCGGTCCAATACCACCCCGAGGCGGCGGCCGGTCCGCACGATGCGGAGTACCTGTTCGACCAATTCATCGACCTGATGGCAGGGGAGAAACGCTAGTGCCGCGTCGTACCGACTTACGTCACGTGCTGGTGATCGGCTCGGGGCCCATCATCATCGGGCAGGCCTGCGAGTTCGACTACTCCGGCACCCAGGCCTGCCGGGTGCTGCGCGCCGAGGGACTGCAGGTCAGCCTGGTCAACTCCAACCCGGCCACCATCATGACCGACCCCGAGTACGCCGACTTCACCTACGTCGAGCCCATCACCCCGGCGTTCGTCGAGCGGGTGATCGCCCAGCAGGCCGAGCGCGGCAACAAGATCGACGCGCTGCTGGCCACCCTGGGCGGGCAGACCGCGCTCAACACCGCGGTCGCGCTCTACGAGAACGGGGTGCTCGAGCGCTACGGCGTCGAGCTCATCGGCGCCGATTTCGACGCCATCCAGCGCGGTGAGGACCGGCAGCGGTTCAAGGACATCGTCGCCAAGGTGGGCGGCGAATCCGCCCGTAGCCGGGTGTGTTTCACTTTTGCCGAGGTCCGCGAGACGGTGGAGGAGCTCGGCCTGCCGGTGGTGGTGCGGCCCAGCTTCACCATGGGCGGGCTCGGTTCGGGGATGGCCCATTCCGCCGAGGAGGTCGACCGGATGGCCGGTGCGGGGCTGGCCGCCTCGCCCAGCGCCAACGTGCTCATCGAGGAATCGATCTACGGCTGGAAGGAATTCGAGCTCGAGCTGATGCGCGACGGCCACGACAACGTGGTGGTGGTGTGCTCGATCGAGAACGTCGACCCGATGGGCGTGCACACCGGTGACTCGGTGACCGTCGCGCCGGCCATGACGCTGACCGACCGGGAATACCAGCGGATGCGCGACCTGGGCATCGCGATCCTGCGCGAGGTCGGCGTCGACACCGGCGGCTGCAACATCCAGTTCGCGGTCGATCCGCGGGACGGCCGGCTGATCGTCGTCGAGATGAACCCGCGGGTCTCGCGGTCCAGCGCGCTGGCGTCCAAGGCCACCGGCTTTCCCATCGCCAAGATCGCCGCCAAGCTTGCCATCGGGTACACCCTCGACGAGATTCTCAACGACATCACCAAGGAGACCCCGGCCTGCTTCGAGCCGACCCTGGACTACGTCGTGGTCAAGGCGCCCCGGTTCGCGTTCGAGAAATTCCCGGGCGCCGATCCCACCTTGACCACCACCATGAAGTCGGTGGGGGAAGCAATGTCGTTGGGCCGCAACTTCGTCGAGGCGCTCGGCAAGGTGATGCGGTCGCTGGAGACCGACCGCGCCGGCTTCTGGACGAAGCCGGACGACCCGGAGGGGACGGAAAGAGGAGTGGCCGAGGTGCTCAAGGGGCTGCAGACCCCGACCGAGGGCCGGCTCTACGACATCGAATTGGCGCTGCGGCTGGGCGCTTCGGTGGAGGACGTGGCGCGGGCCTCGGGGGTGGATCCGTGGTTCGTCGCGCAAATCGGTGAGCTGGTGACGCTGCGCACCGAGTTGGCCGCCGCCCCGGTGCTCGATGCGGAGCTGTTGCGACGCGGCAAGCACAATGGGCTGTCGGACCGCCAGATCGCGGCGCTACGGCCCGAATTGGCCGGCGAGATCGGGGTGCGGTCGCTGCGCGGGCGCCTCGGCATCCACCCGGTCTACAAGACGGTGGACACCTGCGCGGCGGAGTTCGAGGCCAAGACGCCGTACCACTACAGCAGTTACGAGCTCGACCCGGCCGCCGAGACCGAGGTGGCCCCGCAGGCCGAGAAGCCCAAGGTGCTGATCCTCGGGTCGGGACCCAACCGCATCGGCCAGGGCATCGAATTCGACTACAGCTGCGTGCACGCGGCCACCACGTTGAGCCAGGCGGGCTTTGAGACGGTGATGGTCAACTGCAACCCGGAGACGGTGTCCACCGATTACGACACCGCCGACCGCCTGTACTTCGAACCGCTGACGTTCGAGGACGTGCTGGAGGTGTTCCGCGCCGAACAACAGTCGGCGGCAGGGGGGCCCGGCGTGGTCGGAGTCATCGTGCAGCTCGGCGGCCAAACCCCGCTCGGGCTGGCGCAGCGGTTGGCCGACGCGGGCGTTCCCATCGTGGGCACGCCGCCGGAAGCCATCGACCTCGCCGAGGACCGCGGCGCCTTCGGCGACCTGCTGGCCACGGCGGGCCTGCCGGCCCCCCGGTACGGCATGGCAACCACTTTCGCCCAGGCCCGCCGGATCGCCGAAGAGATCGGCTACCCGGTGCTGGTGCGGCCGTCGTACGTGCTGGGCGGGCGGGGCATGGAGATCGTCTACGACGAGGAGACACTGAAGAACTACATCACCCGCGCCACCGAGCTCTCGCCCGAGCACCCGGTTCTGGTCGACCGCTTCCTCGAGGACGCGGTGGAGATCGACGTCGACGCGCTGTGCGACGGCACCGAGGTCTACATCGGCGGCATCATGGAGCACATCGAGGAGGCGGGCGTGCACTCCGGCGACTCGGCGTGCGCGCTGCCGCCGGTCACGCTGGGCCGCAGCGATATCGAGAAGGTGCGCCGCGCGACGGAGGCCATCGCACACGGCATCGGCGTGGTGGGATTGCTCAACGTACAGTACGCGCTCAAAGACGACGTGCTCTACGTCCTGGAGGCCAACCCGAGAGCGAGCCGTACCGTTCCTTTCGTATCCAAGGCCACTGCCGTCCCGCTTGCCAAGGCATGTGCCCGGATCATGTTGGGCGCGAGCATTTCCCAACTCCGTGGGGAGGGAATGCTGGCGGCGTCCGGGGACGGCGCCCATGCGGCTCAGAACGCCCCGATCGCGGTCAAGGAGGCCGTGTTGCCCTTCCACCGCTTCCGCCGGCTCGATGGCGCCGCCATCGATTCGCTGCTCGGCCCGGAGATGAAGTCGACCGGCGAGGTGATGGGGATCGACCGCGACTTCGGCAGCGCCTTCGCCAAGAGCCAAACCGCCGCCTACGGGTCGTTGCCCGCCCACGGCACCGTGTTCGTGTCGGTCGCCAACCGGGACAAGCGGTCACTGGTGTTCCCCGTCAAACGCCTGGCCGACTTGGGATTCCGGGTTCTCGCCACCGAAGGCACCGCGGAGATGTTGCGACGCAACGGAATTCCCTGCGACGAGGTGCGTAAGCACTTCGAACCCGCGCAACCGGGCCGGCCCGCTGTGTCGGCGGTCGACGCGATCAAGGCCGGCGACGTCGACATGGTGATCAACACGCCCTACGGCAACTCCGGCCCACGCATCGACGGCTACGAAATCCGCTCGGCCGCGGTGTCGATGAACATTCCCTGCGTGACGACCGTGCAGGGCGCCTCTGCGGCCGTGCAGGGCATCGAAGCGGGCATCCGCGGTGACATCGGGGTGCGGTGCCTGCAGGAGCTGCACAGCCAGCTGGGCCAGGGCGGCTCCGATAAAGGGGCCCGGTGACCGGGTTCGGCGTCCGGCTGGCCGAGGCGAAGGCGCACCGGGGGCCGCTGTGTCTGGGCGTCGATCCGCATCCCGAGCTGCTGCGGGCGTGGGATCTGCCCACCACCGCCGAGGGGCTGGCCGCGTTCAGCGACATCTGCGTCGAGGCGTTCTCCGGTTTCGCCGTCGTCAAACCACAGGTGGCGTTCTTCGAGGCTTACGGTGCCGCCGGATTCGCGGTGCTGGAACGCACCATCGCCGCGTTCCGCTCGGCCGGGGTGCTGGTGCTGGCGGATGCCAAGCGGGGGGACATCGGGTCGACCATGGCCGCGTACGCCGCCGCCTGGGCGGGCGACTCACCGCTGGCCGCCGATGCCGTGACGGCCTCGCCGTATCTGGGGTTCGGCTCGTTGCGGCCGCTGCTGGAGGCCGCCGCGGCGCACGACCGGGGGGTGTTCGTGCTGGCGGCCACGTCCAACCCGGAGGGGGCGACCGTGCAGCGCGCCTCCTTCGACGGCCGCACCGTGGCGCAGCTGGTCGTCGACCAGGCGGCGGTGGTCAATCGGTCCGCCGGCCCGGCCGGTCCGGGATACGTCGGCGTGGTGGTGGGGGCGACGGTGCTCCAGGCGCCGGATCTGAGCGCGCTGAACGGGCCGGTGCTGGTGCCCGGGCTCGGTGTGCAGGGCGGTCGGCCCGAGGCGCTCGCCGGTCTGGGCGGGGCCGCGCCCGGCCAGCTGTTGCCGGCCGTGGCGCGGGAGGTGCTGCGGGCCGGACCGGGCGTGGCGGAACTGCGCGCGGCCGCGGAACGGATGCTGCAGGCCGTCGCCTATCTGGGTGCTTGACCGCGCCTCGGCGCACGCCGTTAGTCCGACGCGATCGCCGAACTGGGCCTGGCCGTTTCCACGATGACGGTGGTGGCCTTGACCACGGCCACGGCGACGCTGCCGGGCTTGAGGTCCAACTCCCGGGCGGCCTCGGTGCTCATCAGCGAAACGACGGTGAACGGACCGCACTGCATCTCGACGTGGGTCATCACCGTGTCGCTGGTGACCTTGGTGACCAGCCCGACGAACCGGTTGCGGGCCGAGCTGGAGATGCTGAGCGGATCCGGCGGCGGGGCGGGCGCGTTGGTACGGGAAAACCGGGCCAGGTCTTCGCTGGCGATGACCTTGCGGCCGGCCGCGTCGTGACTGACCGGCAACGTTCCCTGATTGATCCAGCGTCGAACCGTGTCGTCGCTGACTCCCAGCAGCTCAGCCGCCTGACGAATCCGCAGGTTCGACACCGTTCGATGGTAACCGATGAGTTAGCTGGGGCGGCGTCCGCGCGCTCGGCGCGAAGCCGCGTTCGCCGCGAGGCGCTGCGGACCCACGCCGTTGACCTGCCGGCGACCGCCGACGCGACACGCGCGACACGTCACCAAAAATGCGTAATTCCTCGCATGGCACGTCGCGGCTACCCGCCGCCGCCGGCGGCGGCGGCCAGAACGCGCCGCGCAGCGACCCGTGGGAAGGCTAAAACCGCTGGTAGAAGGCGCAACGAGCCCGGTGCGGCGGCGCTGCCGCCGGCCCGACGGCGCGACCCGCAGCAGTCCCCAGCGACGCCCGAACGGCCGCTTCGCGGCACCCAAACGTCGGGTACACGCTGCGAGTTTGCCCCCGGAACCAGGGGGGCGGGTTAGATTTCGTCAGGAGGCCTGAGTACGGTCGTCTGCGCTGGCTGAACTACCCGGCAGAGACAACAAAAGATCGATTGACTGATTGATCAGATACGGAGGAATCGTGGCCCTTCCCCAGTTGACCGACGAGCAACGCGCGGCCGCGTTGGAGAAGGCTGCTGCCGCACGTCGAGCGCGAGCAGAGCTCAAGGACCGGCTCAAGCGTGGTGGCACCAATCTCACCCAGGTGCTCAAGGACGCCGAAACCGATGAAGTCCTGGGCAAGATGAAGGTATCCGCGCTCCTTGAGGCATTGCCGAAGGTCGGCAAGGTCAAGGCGCAGGAGATCATGACCGAGCTGGAGATCGCCCCCACCCGCCGCCTGCGCGGCCTGGGTGATCGCCAGCGCAAGGCCCTGCTGGAAAAGTTCGGCTCCTAACCCGCCGCCGACGATGCAGGCCGGACGGCCTGAGCAGGAGGCGGGTAAGCCGGCCCGGCTTACGGGCGCATCGGCCCGGGAGGGCCGGTGAGCGCCGGCGGGGGACCGGACATCGAGCACGGGGCACGTCCCAAGCCACCCGGCAAGGGGCGCGTGGTCGTGCTGTCCGGTCCCTCAGCGGTCGGCAAGTCATCAGTGGTCCGGTGTCTGCGCGAGCGGATACCGGACCTGCATTTCAGCGTGTCGGCCACGACGCGGGCGCCGCGGCCCGGCGAGGTCGACGGCGTCGACTATCACTTCGTCACCCCCGTTCGTTTCCAGCAACTCATCGACGAGGGGGCGCTGCTGGAGTGGGCCGAGATCCACGGGGGACTGCAGCGCTCGGGCACCCTGGCCGAGCCGGTCCGGGACGCCACCGCCGCCGGATTTCCGGTGCTCATCGAGGTTGATCTGGCCGGGGCCAGGGCGATCAAGACGGCGATGCCGGAGGCCATCACCGTGTTCCTGGCGCCGCCCAGCTGGGCGGACCTGGAGGCCAGGCTGGTCGGCCGCGGCACCGAAACGCCCGAGGCGATACGGCGCCGCCTCGAGACCGCCCGCATCGAAATGGACGCCCAGGATGACTTCGACGAGGTCGTGGTCAACAGTCGATTGGAGTCCGCGTGTGCCGAATTGGTATCCTTGCTGGTGGGAAATGCCCCGGGCCGGCATGACGTGCCTGGCCAGGCCAGATCCAATCGAGATTGAGCATCAAATTTTTAGCGGTTATCCAAGCCATTCGGGTTCTAGCCCGCCAAGGAGATTGACCTAAGTGAGTATTCCGCAGTCCGACGCGCCGCTGGCCGCCGTGGATCGGTTCGACCCGTCCGCAGGGGGACAGGGCGCCTACGACACCCCGCTGGGCATCACCAACCCGCCCATCGACGAGCTGCTGGAGCGCGTCTCGAGCAAGTACGCCCTCGTGATCTACGCGGCCAAGCGGGCCCGGCAGATCAACGACTATTACAACCAGCTCGGCGAGGGCATCCTCGAGTACGTCGGCCCGCTGGTCGAGCCCGGCCTGCAGGAAAAGCCGCTGTCGATCGCGTTGCGCGAGATCCACGCCGACCTGCTCGAGCACACCGAGGGCGAGTAGCAGGACAAGGCCGGGCGCGCTGTGGACCGCAAGCGGATCATCGTCGGCGTTTCCGGGGGCATCGCCGCCTACAAGGCGTGCACCGTTGTTCGTCAGCTCTCCGAGGCCGGTCACCTGGTTCGGGTCATCCCGACCGAATCCGCGTTGCGCTTCGTCGGGGCCGCCACCTTCGAGGCCCTCTCGGGCCAGCCGGTGCACACCGGGGTCTTTCAGGACGTGCCCGACGTGCCGCACGTCCAGATCGGCCAGCAGGCCGATCTGGTGGTGGTGGCGCCGGCCACCGCGGATCTCTTGGCGAGGGCGGTAGCCGGTCGGGCCGATGATCTGCTCACCGCGACATTGCTGACGGCACGATGTCCCGTGCTGTTCGCGCCGGCGATGCACACCGAGATGTGGTTACACCCGGCCACCGTCGACAACGTGGCGACTTTGCGCCGCCGGGGAGTGGTGGTGGCCGAACCCGCGTCCGGGCGGCTCACCGGGAGCGACAGCGGAGCGGGGCGGCTGCCCGAAGCGGAGGAGATCACCACGCTGGCGCACCTGCTGCTGGAGCGCCACGACGCGCTTCCCTACGACCTGGCCGGCTGCAAGGTCCTGGTGACCGCCGGCGGCACCCGCGAGCCGATCGACCCGGTGCGCTTCATCGGCAACCGCAGCTCGGGTAAGCAGGGCTACGCGGTGGCGCGGGTCGCCGCCCAGCGCGGCGCCCAGGTCACGTTGATCGCCGGGCACACCGTCGGGCTGATCGACCCGGCC
This sequence comes from uncultured Actinomycetota bacterium, assembly GCA_963800315.1. GTDB lineage: Bacteria > Actinomycetota > Actinomycetes > Mycobacteriales > Mycobacteriaceae > Mycobacterium. The sequence continues at coordinate 105,634 of CAWDAS010000005.1, read as the reverse complement.
GGCGTCGACGTGGTGCACGTCAGCTCCGCCCAACAGCTCGGCGACGCGGTGTCCAAACACGCCGCCGAGGCCGACGTGCTGGTGATGGCCGCCGCGGTCGCCGACTTCCGCCCCGCCCAGGTTGCCGCCGCGAAGATCAAAAAGGGCCCGGATAAGCGGGACAAGCCGCCGACGGTCGACCTGGTCCGCAACGACGACGTGCTGGCCGGCGTGGTGCGCGCCCGTGCCCACGGGGAGCTGCCCAACATGCGGGCCATCGTCGGCTTTGCGGCCGAGACCGGGGATGCCAACGGCGACGTGCTTTTCCACGCGCGGGAAAAGCTGCGCCGCAAGGGCTGCGACCTCCTGGTCGTCAACGCCGTGGGCGAGGGCAGGGCCTTTGAGGTGGACAGCAACGATGGCTGGTTGCTGGCATCCGACGGCACCGAGTCCGCGCTGCAGCACGGCTCCAAGACGCTGATGGCCAGTCGTATCGTTGATGCGATCGCCACGTTCCTGCACGGCGGAAGCGGATAGGGGATCGATCGGGTCCCGGGCAGCTTCGGAACGGCTGCTGGCTGGTACCTTCCACCACCGGACGAATTTCGATTGATGCCGCGGGCTATAGTTTGGCTGACTAATTAATGGAAGGATTGAGATTGTGAGCGAAAAGGGTCGGTTGTTTACCAGTGAGTCGGTGACCGAGGGACACCCCGACAAGATCTGTGACGCGATCAGCGACTCGATCCTCGACGCGCTGCTGGCGCAGGACCCGCGCTCACGGGTCGCGGTCGAGACGCTGGTCACCACCGGCCAGGTGCACGTGGTCGGCGAGGTGACCACGACGGCGAAAGAGGCCTTCGCCGACATCACCAACACGGTCCGCGAGCGCATCCTCGACATCGGCTACGACTCGTCGGACAAGGGCTTCGACGGGTTGTCGTGCGGTGTGAACATCGGCATCGGCGCCCAATCGCCCGACATCGCCCAGGGTGTCGACACCGCCCACGAGGCCCGCGTCGAGGGCGCCGCGGACCCGCTGGACGCCCAGGGCGCCGGTGACCAGGGCCTGATGTTCGGCTACGCGATCAGCGACACCCCAGAAATGATGCCGCTGCCCATCGCGCTGGCCCACCGCCTGTCGCGGCGGCTGACCGAGGTGCGCAAGAACGGGGTGTTGCCCTATCTGCGTCCGGACGGCAAGACGCAGGTCACCATCGGCTACGAGGACAACGTTCCGGTCCGGCTGGACACGGTGGTCATCTCCACCCAGCACGCGGCCGACATTGACCTGGCGAACACGCTCACCCCCGACATCCGGGAAAAGGTGCTCAACACCGTGCTCGACGACCTCGCGCACGACACGCTGGACACCGCGTCGACGCGGTTGCTGGTCAACCCGACCGGCAAGTTCGTCCTCGGCGGCCCGATGGGCGACGCGGGGCTGACCGGCCGCAAGATCATCGTCGACACCTACGGCGGCTGGGCTCGGCACGGCGGCGGGGCCTTCTCCGGCAAGGATCCGTCCAAGGTGGACCGGTCCGCGGCGTACGCGATGCGCTGGGTGGCCAAAAACATCGTTGCCGCCGGGCTGGCGGAGCGGGTGGAGGTCCAGGTGGCGTACGCCATCGGCAAGGCCGCCCCGGTCGGCCTGTTCGTGGAGACCTTCGGGACCGCCACGGTCGACCCGGTCAAGATCGAGAAGATCGTTCCGGAGGTGTTCGACCTGCGGCCCGGTGCCATCGTCCGCGACCTGGACCTGCTGCGCCCGATCTACGCGCAGACCGCCGCCTACGGGCACTTCGGCCGCACCGACGTCGAACTGCCGTGGGAGCAGCTGAACAAGGTCGACGACCTCAAGCGCGCCGTCTAGGCAGCGGGTGGTCGGCGTCCAGCGCCGGCAGCCCGTCGATGCTGTGCCGATTGCGTTCGGCGAGGCCGGCGAATCTGTCGTCGGACGCCTTGCTGTGGTGGGCGTCGAGCACCGGCCGTTCGTCGACGAGCTCGTAGTAGGGCACCGCGAACCCGCAGGCGTCGGCGATCCGCTCGACCTCGACGACGATGGCGCCGCGGACGCCCGCGTGCCGATCCGCGAAATGCGCGCTGACACGGTCGAATTCGGCCTCGTCCGGGCGAACGACCCGTCCGGTGCCGAACAGCCGCAGGATCCGCGAGTTGCGGATGAACGAGCAGAACATGATCGTGATCCGGCCGTTGTCGCGTAGGTGGGCGATCGTCTCCACCCCGCTGCCGAACAGATCCAGGTAGGCGACGGTGTGCTCGTCGAGCACCGCGAACGTGTCGCGATATCCCTTGGGGGACAGGTTGATTCGGCCTCCCTCGGAGGGGGCGGTGGCAACGAAGAAGACGGCCTGCTCGCCGATGAATTCGCGAAGCGACTCATCGAGGTGGGAATACTCCTTTGCCACCCGTGCAGCGTAGCGCTACCCGGTGAACCGGTAGTCGTCGAGATCGAACCGGCGGCTGCGCCAGTAGGCCTCCAGCGTGGTGGCCGGGCGCAACGGCACGTCGCCGTTCTTGTCGAAGTAGTAGCTGTTGGCCAGGCGGCAGCTGTCCTGCCAGAAGACCTGGCGGTGCCGCTTGCGCATCATCTCGGCGAAGTACCGGGCGTTGGCCTCCTCGGTCACCTCGACCCGCGTCGCCGATGCGCGCCGGGCCCGTGTCAGGCACCGCACGATGTGGTGGGTCTGCGCCTCGATGAGCGCGAAATACGACGAGCCGACGTAGCCGTACGGGCCGAACACGCTGAACAGGTTGGGAAAGCCCGGGACGGTGATGCCCTCGTAGGCCTGCAACCGGTGCTCGTCCCAGAACTGGCTCAAGGACTTTCCGCCGCTTCCGGTGACCGCAAAGGTCGGAACGTTGTCGGTGTCCATCACCTTGAAGCCGGTGGCCAGCACCAGCACGTCGACCTCGTGGCTCTCGCCGTCGGTGGTCGCCACCGCGCCGGGCGTGATCTTGTCGATCGGCTCGGTGACCAGCCGCACGTTGTCGCGGTTGAACGTGGCCAGATACCCGTTGTGGAAGCCCGGCCGTTTGCAGCCGACCGCATAGTCGGGGGTGAGCTGCTCGCGCACCACCGGATCCTTGACCTGCTGCCGCAGATAGCGCCGACCGGCCGCCGCCATCCGTTTGGCCAGTGGGAACACCGTGAAGTACTGCGCCGAGATCGGGAAGGTCAGCTCGACGAAGGCCTGGCTGAGCAGCCGCTGGACCAGCCGCCCGCCGGGGACCCGCATCGCCCAGCGCGCCGGCGCCGGCAGCGGAACGTCGAACTTGGGGAAGCACCAGATCGGAGTGCGCTGAAACACGGCGAGCTGAGCGACAATTGGCGCGATCTCGGGGATGACCTGCACGGCCGAGGCGCCGGTGCCGATGACCGCGACGCGCTTGCCGGTCAGGTCCTGGCTGTGATCCCACCGCGCGGTGTGCATGGTGCTGCCGCAAAAGGAGTCCACGCCGTCGATGTCGGGCAACTTGGGCACCGTGAGCACCCCGCTGGCGCTGATCAGGAACCTGGCGGTGACTTCGCCGCCGGGGTCGGTCTGCACCCGCCACAGGTTGTGCTCGTCGTCGAACTCGGCGGTTTGCACCTTGGTGTTGAACCGGATTCGCGATCGGATGCCGTATTTGTCGACGCAGTGGTCGGCGTAGGCCTTCAGCTCGCGGCCCGGCGCGTAGGTTCGCGACCAGTGTGAGCTCTGCTCGAACGAGAACTGATAGGAGAACGACGGGATGTCCACGGCAATACCGGGATACGTGTTCCAGTGCCACGTCCCACCGACGCCGTCGCCGGCTTCGACGACGAGATAGTCGGATAGGCCCGCCCGGTCGAGTTTGATCGCGGCGCCGATCCCGGAGAATCCGGCACCGACGATCAGCGTCTGGTAGTCGGGGGTTTCCCGGCTGGGTGAGCTCATCGGTGCCCGCCTAGGAGTGCAGCGCTTTTTTCAGCGCGGCCAGCCCGCGGTCGGTGGCCTCGCGGGCGGCCGGGATCGCCAGAGCGAAGCTGGCATACCCGTGGACCAGGGTGGGCTCGTTGCTCAGTTCGACGGGCACGCCCGCGGCGTTGAGCAGCTCGGCGTAGCGGGCCCCGTCGTCGCGCAGCGGATCGTGTTCCGCGGTACCGATGTAGGCCGGCGGCAGGCCGGACAGATCGTCGGCGTTGGCCGGGGCCAGCGTGGTGGGCAAGGCCTTGGGATCGGTGGTATCGATGTCGGGCAGGTACCAGTTGAGGAAGGCGTCGATCACGTCGCGGTCCAGGACGGGCGCGCGGGCGTTCTCGGTGTGCGACGGCAACGACATGTCGGCGGTGACCGTCGGGTACCACAGCAGCTGAAACTTCAGTGCCGGTCCGTCCTGATCGGCGTTGTCGCGGGCCAACTGCGCCATCACCGCGGCGAGGTTGCCGCCCGCCGAGTCGCCGGCGACGGCGATCCGGTGCGGATCACCGCCCAGCTCGGCGGCGTTCGCGGCGGCCCACCGCAGCGCGGCCCAGCAGTCGTTGACGGCGGCCGGGAACGGATGTTCGGGAGCCAGCCGGTAGTCGACGGACACCACGATGGCCTCGGCGCCGACGGCGTGCGCGCGGGCGAGGGGCTCGTGGGTGTCCAGGTCGCCGAGGCAGAATCCGCCGCCGTGGTAGAAGACGACGACGGGCAGGGGGTCGACGTCGCTGTCGGGCCAGTAGATGCGGACCGGGATGTCGGTGAGCTCACCGTGCGCGATGGTGCGGTCCTCGATCCGCAGGTCGGGGAGCATTTCCGGGGGCACCTTGAGCCGCCGCAGCAGCGAGCGCGCGACCTCGACGCCGTCGGCCGCGCTGAAGGTCATCGGAAACGCGTCGAGCAACGTCTTGAACGTCGGATCGATCGCTGGTCTGGCGATGGTCGGCTCCGTCATGGAGTTCACCGTACGCCCCGGGTTCAGTAGTGCAGCGCGCTTTTCAACGCGGCCAGGCCGCGTTCCATCGCGGCGGTGGCCGCCGGCACCACGCCGGCGTAACCCAGGTAGCCGTGCACCAGTGTCTGCGCGTTGTGCACCCGGGCGGCGACCCCGGCCGCGGCCAGCAGTTCGCCGTACCGGACGCCGTCGTCGCGGAGCGGGTCGTGACCGGCGACGCCGATGTAGGCCGGCGGCAGGCCGGTCAGGTCCTTCGCCCGTCCAGGCGCCATGTCCGGCGGCGGGTCGGAGAGGTCGACTTCGCCCGCGTACCAACGGGAGAACTGGGCTACCGCCCGGACATCGAGGATCGGCGCGCTGGCGTTTTCGGTGAACGACGGCAGCGACGCGTCCCACAGTGTGGACGGGTACCACAACAGCTGAAAGGCCAGGCGCGGCCCGCCATTCTCGCGGGCGCGCTGCCCCATCACGGCGGCGATGGTGCCGCCGGCCGAATCCCCGGCGACCGCGATCCGGGTCGGCGTCACCGCGCAGCTCGGCGGCGTTCTCGGCCACCCAAAGCGTTGCGGCCCAAGCATCTTCGACGGCCGCGGGGTAGGGATGCTCGGGCGCCAGCCGGTAGTCGACGGATACGACGATCGCATCGGCGCCCACCGCGTGCTGGCGCGCCGAGCCGTCGTGGGTGTCGAGGTCGCCCACCACGAAGCCGCCGCCGTGGAAATACAGCACCACGGGCGGGGCAACGCCCCCACCGTCACCGTCGGAATGGCTTGGCGGCCAGTAAATCCGGATGTCGACGGAACCCGCCGGACCGGGGATGGCCCGGTCCTCGACCCGCAGCTCGGGATGCAGCGGGCGGCGCGGCAGGTCACGGAACCGCTGCCGGGCCGCGTCGACGCCCTCGTCAGTCGATAGCCGGAACGGAACCGCATCCAGTACCTTCAGCAGGATGGGGTCGATAGCGGGCTTATCCTCGGCTGTGTTGGCCAAGCTGGGCATGGAGGTACCGTACGCACCTCGTCTGGTGGCCGGCGCCTGGGTGGTGGCCGGCTGGGTGGCCCTCGGCTACGGCGTCTATCTGACTGTGCTGGCACTGGGCTCGCCGCCCGGGGGCGAGCTGACCGGGCACTGGGTGCTGCAGCCGCTGTTCAAGGCCTCGATGGCGTTGCTGCTGACCATCGCTGCGGTGGGGCACCCAATCGTCCGGGAGCGGCGCTGGCTGATGGTGGCGCTGCTGCTGTCGGCCACCGGCGACTGGGTGCTGGCCATCCCGTGGTGGACGTTGTCCTTCGTGGTGGGGCTGGCGGCATTCTTGTTGGCGCACTTGTGTTTCCTGGCCGCATTGCTTCCGCTGGCGGCGCGGCCGTCGAAGCTGCGCCTTGCCGCGGTGGTCCTGATGTGTTCGGCGACTGCCGCGCTGCTGGCCTGGTTCTGGCCGCGCCTGGGCCCCGACACCCTTCCGGTGACCGCCTACATCGTGGTGCTGACCGCCATGGTGTGCGCGGCCTTGTTGGCGCGACTGCCCACGATCTGGACGGCGGTGGGGGCGGTATGTTTCGCGGCGTCGGACTCGATGATCGCCATCAGCCGGTTCGTCCTGGGCAACGAGGCACTGGCCGTGCCGATCTGGTGGTCCTACGCCGCGGCCGAGATCCTGATCACCGCCGGCTTCTTCTTCGGTCGAGAGGAATCCGCTGACGCCCCTGCGTAGCAACGTATTTCGCGGTCCGGAGACGCCGTGACCCCGGCTGCACGCACCCCCGTCGAGGTGGAACCGATCGCCCGGGTGCTGCCGATGCTGTCGGTGCCGCACCTGGACCGCGAGTTCGACTACTTGGTGTCGGCCGAGCAGTCCGACGATGCCCAGCCGGGCGTCCGCGTGCGGGTGCGGTTCCACGGCCGGCTGGTGGACGGGTTCGTGCTGGAGCGCCGCAACGACACCGACCATCCGGGAAAGCTGGGCTGGCTCGACCGCGTCGTGTCGGCCGAGCCGGTGCTCACCGCGGAGATCCGCCGACTGGTCGAGGCGGTGGCGGCCCGATACGCGGGAACCCGAGCGGACGTGTTGCGCCTGGCGGTCCCGGCCCGGCACGCCAGGGTGGAGCGCGAACCCCCCGCCGCCCCCGTCCCGGTGCCGCCCGCGCCCGTCGACCCGTCGGGCTGGGACGTTTACGGCCGCGGCGGCCAGTTCCTGGCCGCCCTGGCCGAGTCGCGGGCCGCCCGGGCCGTTTGGCAGGTGCTACCGGACGACGCATGGGCGGACCGATTCGCCGAGGCCGCCGCGCAGACCATCCGCGCCGGGCGAACGGCACTGGCGGTCGTGCCCGATCAGCGCGATCTGGACGCGCTGTGGGGGGCCGCGACCACCCGGATCGACCAGGACTGCGTCGTGGCGCTGTCGGCGGGCCTCGGGCCGGCCGCGCGCTATCGGCGGTGGCTGGCCGCGCTGCGGGGGACGGCGCGGCTGGTGATCGGCACCCGCAGTGCGGTCTTCGCGCCGCTGAGCGACCTGGGTCTGGTCATGGTGTGGGCCGACGGCGACGACAGCCTGGCCGAGCCCCGGGCGCCGTACCCGCATGCCCGCGAGGTGGCGATGTTGCGCGCCCATCAGGCGCGGTGCGCGGCACTGATCGGCGGCCATGCCCGCACCGCCGAAGCCCAGGCACTGGTGCGCAGCGGATGGGCGCACGACATCGTCGCGGCGCGGCCGGTGGTGCGCGCCCGCACCCCACGGGTGGTCGCCCTCGACGACAGCGGCTACGCCGACGAACGCGACCCGGCCGCGCGTACGGCACGCATCCCGTCCATCGCGCTGCGCGCCGCCCGCTCGTCGCTGGAAGCCGCGGCGCCGGTGCTGGTGCAGGTGCCGCGGCGCGGGTACGTCCCCTCGCTGGCCTGCGCGCGCTGCCGCACCATCGCCCGTTGCCGGCACTGCACCGGGCCCCTCTCACTGGCCGAGTCGTTGCACGAGCGGGAGCCCGCGCTGGTCTGCCGCTGGTGCGGCCGCGTCGACCCGACGCGACGGTGCACGCGCTGCGGGTCGGACGCGGTGCGCGCCGTGGTCGTCGGCGCCCGCCGCACCGCCGAAGAGCTCGGCCGCGCGTTTCCGGGTACTTCGGTGATCACCTCGTCGGGCGACGGCGTCGTCACGGACGTCGCCGCCGGGCCGGCCCTGGTGGTCGCCACCCCCGGGGCAGAGCCCCGGGCGTCCGGCGGTTATGGAGCGGCGTTGCTGTTGGACACCTGGGCGCTGCTGGGCCGGCAGGACCTGCGCGCCGCCGAGGACGCGCTGTGGCGCTGGATGTCGGCCGCCGCCCTGGTGCGCGCCCGCGGCGACGGCGGTGTGGTGCTGGTGGTGGCCGAATCATCAATTCCCACAGTGCAATCGCTGATCCGTTGGGACCCGGTGGGCCACGCGGAGGCCGAATTGACGGCCCGGACCGAGGTCGGCCTGCCGCCGAGCGTGCATATGGCGGCCATCGATGGAACGCCCGGCGCCGTGTCGGCGCTGCTCGACGAGGCCCGGCTGCCCGAGGGATCCGACCTGCTGGGCCCGGTGGAGCTGCCGCCGGGGGTGCGCCGCCCGGCGGGAACCCCGGCCGGCGAGGCCGTGACCAGGATGCTGGTGCGCGTCCCACGCGAGCAGGGGTTGGCGCTGGCGGCGGCGCTGCGCCGGGGTGTGGGCGTGCTCAGCGCCCGGCAAACACACCAGCCGGCCCGGGTGCAGATCGACCCCCTGCACGTCGGCTAGCATCACCGACGGTGGCCGGGGGCGATTGTTTGTCTGGGAAATAATCCCTTTTTACGATTATGAGTGGTTGTTACACTTTCTATTCTTTAGCCACCGATTGCCCGGAGCGCATCCGGAGGAGGGGCGAGATGGCAGGGGACAACACGACGACAGCCGACGCGTCGACCGATGTGATCACCGATGCGTTGCTGACGGCTTCCCGCTTGCTGGTGGCGGTTTCGGCCCGCTCGATCGGGCAGGTCGACGAAACCATCACCATTCCGCAGTTCCGCACCCTGGTGATCCTCTCCAATCGGGGGCCGGTCAACCTGGCCACCCTCGCCGGCCTGCTCGGTGTGCAACCGTCGGCCACCGGCCGGATGGTCGACCGGCTCGTCGCCGCCGGGCTGATCGACCGCCTGCCGCACCCGACTTCGCGCCGCGAACTGCTCGCCGCGCTGACCAAGCGCGGGCGGGAGGTCGTGCGTCAGGTCACCGCGCACCGGCGCGCCGAAATCGCGGCCATCGTGGAGAAGATGCCGTCGCAGGAGCGGCACGGCCTGGTGCGCGCCCTGACGGCGTTCACCGCCGCCGGCGGCGAACCCGACGTCCACGTCGACGCGGAGATCGACCTGTAGTCGTGTGGGTCCCGTGCCGGGCGGGAGGCCCGGCACGGGACTTGACTCATCGTTTCTCTGCGGTGACCAGCAGGTACTCCCAGTGCATGGCACCGTCGGCCAAGTAGTGCTGCGCGAGTTCGAGAAGTTGGGCGTCGAGCTCGGCGGTCAGCACGGGGTTGTGGCCGATGTTCGCGTAGGCCTCGATCGTCGGGCCGTAGTGGTTCTTGAAGTAGGTGTGCACGGCCTCGGCGCCGTCGAACCGGCTCACTTCCAGCAGCCCCCGCTGCGTGGTGATGCGGCCGACGCGGTCGCCCAGCAGCGCGGTGACGTAGCCTTCACGTCCCCAGAGCGCCGCCGGGGGCACGGCCGGCGACAGGCACGGCCGGTATGGCCTGATGGTGGCCAGCATCCGGCCGAAGAATCCCTCCGGGGTCCAGCTGATCACGCCGATCGTCCCGCCCGGCCGGCAGACCCGGATCAGCTCGTCGGCCGCGCGCTGCTGCTCCGGCGCGAATTGCACGCCGATCGCCGACATCACCACGTCGAACTCGCCGTCACCGAATGGCAAGGCGTGCGCATTGGCTTCGCGGTAGTCGAGGATCAGGCCCTGCGCCGCGGCCCGGGCTTGGGACCGCTGCAGCAACTCGGGCGTCAGATCGGTGGACACGACGGCGGCACCCGCCGCGGCGGCGGGCAGCGAGATGTTGCCCGAACCCGCGGCGACGTCGAGCGCTCGCACGCCCGGGCCGACGCCGGTGGCCTTGACCAGGATCGGGCCGAGTGGCGCCATCACTTCCTCGGCCATCAGGGCGTAGTCGCCCAGAGCCCATACCGTGCGATGCGTCGCCGAAAGCAGGTGGCCGTCGCCGATGCTGGCGTCGCTGATGGTGGTGTCGCAGATGGTGGTGTCGAGTGTCATCAGACCTCCTTGGGATGAAAGGAAAGGACTGCCAACTCGACGTCATTGTCGCTAGCAGGGGAGTGCGGCCGCGCCCGCCCGGACGCTAACCGCTAGCAACAGTATGCATATGAAATAGTATACGCGCGCAAGTTAGACGCCGGCGCGTGAGCGCCCGGGTGGGGACTACATCGCCCGAAGGAGGGCCGCTCTGCTCCTGACGTGCAGTTTTTCGATCGGGGAGTTACGCAGCCGCTCCTGGCACGCACGCATCTGACGGCCCACCTCGTCGAGTGTCTCGTCGCTGATGGGCACCGGCGCGGGGATCATGTCGCGCTCCTCTTCGGCGGCGTGCGCGTCCAAGGTCGTGGTGAACGATTCCCATTCGTCTACGTAGCTGGCTGCCGTCGGCGGCGTCCGCAGCGCCGTGGCGAGTTGGTCGAAGATCTGACGATGCTCACCATGGGCGATGGCGACCAGGTTGTTGACCCCGGCCGCCGAATAGGCGGGATAAAACAGGTCGTCCTCGATGCGGAAGTGGATGTCGAGCTCGAGCAGCAGCTCGTCGATGCAGGCCTGGCGCTCGGGGCTGCCCGGCGGGCGCGACGTCATCTTCTTGCACAGCCCGCGCAGGGTGTTGTGGTGGTCGATCAGTACCTCGTAGGCGTTCACGGCGTCACTCCTTTCCTCCTGCAACGTGCCTTTCCTCCTGCAACGTGCTGGTGCGTCGCGTCGCGGACTTCGATCATGCCGTCGCGCACGCGGGCTTGGTAACACGGCAGCGACGAGGTGGCCGGGCCCCGCTGCACTTCGCCGGATTCGAGTTCGAAGCGCGAGCCGTGCCACGGGCACACCACCCTGCCCCGATCCACCCAGCCGTCGGCCATCGGCGCGGCCAGGTGCGGGCAGTACTGGCCGAACGCCGTCACCCGCTGACCATCCCGGTGCACCACCAGCCCGACCCCGTCGACCTCGACGCGGTTCAGCTGACCATCCTGGAGTGACGCCGACGGCAGCGCCGCGCTCCACTCGCGGCTGGCGAGGCGGGGGCCGGAATGATCGGTCCCGATGCGCCATTCGAACACCAACTTGCCGCCCAAGTAACCGCTGGCCAAGGTGAGGCCATAGCCCGCCGCGGTGCTCGCGATGCCCCGGCGCCGGCGACCGCGGTGACGGTCCCACCACGAGACCGCATACATCGCCGTCGCGGCGGTGTTCAACGCGCCATGCACAAGACCGACGCGCCGGGCTTCCTCATGGGTGTGCTGCCAATCGGTCACCCCGGTGGCGGCCGCGGCGAGATTGGCCAGGATCCCGGCGCCGAGTCCGTGCCGCGCGAGGCGCGCGGCTTCACCGGAGGCGGGCCGGCCCGGAAGCAAACTGATGGCGTCCAGCGCCACGGTCGCGCCGACCGATCCGATGGCGAAGTCGGTCAACGGCGGGTGCAGCGGATGACCCAGCCACACGCCGTTCAGCAGGTTGACCACCCGCTCGCGGGCGTCACCCAGCGCGAGGTAGGCGAAGCTCAGGGCGTGCTCGAGCCGGTAACTCGGGCGTTCCAGCCACTCCTGACGCCCGAGCGCGGTTACTACGCGCTTCCCCAAGGCATTGAACGTGTTCTCCACGCGGGATGACCGCTCGTCCATCGCAATAGCCCTCCATCAGAAGCAGATTCGGCGTGCACAGCTGGGACGTCGACCGCCTACCCAAGCGGCGCATCGACAAACTGGGGGTTCCCTACACTGTGCCTGTGCGTCTCGTCTTCGCCGGTACCCCCGAACCCGCGCTGCCCGCGCTGCATCGCCTCATCGACTCGCCACGTCACGAGGTGGTCGCCGTGTTGACCCGGCCCGACGCCGCGGTCGGCCGGCGCGGCAAGCCCGAGCCCTCGCCGGTGGCCCGCGCGGCGCTCGACCGCAGCATTCCGCTGCTGCGGCCGTCGCGTCCGAACTCGGCGGAGTTCGTCGCCGAACTCGCGGAGTTGGCGCCGGACTGTTGCGCGGTCGTGGCCTACGGCGCACTGCTGCGTGATGCCTTGCTGGCGGTGCCGCCCAGAGGCTGGATCAATCTGCATTTCTCGCTGCTGCCCGCCTGGCGCGGCGCAGCGCCGGTGCAGGCCGCGATCGCCGCGGGGGACGCCATCACCGGGGCGACGACATTCCAGATCGAGCCGAGCCTGGACTCGGGTCCGATTTACGGGGTGGTGACCGAAACGATCCGACCGTCCGATACGGCGGGCGAATTGCTTGAGCGACTGGCGCTTTCGGGCGCGGCGCTGTTGTCGACCACCCTGGACGGCATCGCGGATGCGACGTTGACCCCTCGGCCGCAACCGGCCGAGGGGGTCAGTATCGCGCCGAAGATCACCGTCGAGCAGGCCCGGGTGCGCTGGGATTTGCCGGCGCTCGTGGTGGAGCGCCGTATCCGCGCGGTCACGCCCAACCCGGGCGCCTGGACGCTGATCGGCGACCTGCGCGTCAAACTCGGCCCGGTTCAGATCGACACGGCGCCAATGCCCTTGCACCCCGGCGCCATTCACGTGGACCGCAAAAACGTGTGGGTCGGCACCGGCTCGGAGCCGGTACGGCTCGGCCAAATCCAGCCTCCCGGAAAGAAATTCATGAACGCCGTCGACTGGGCTCGGGGTGCCCGGCTGGACCCGGCGGCGCGGGCCACATGAGCGCGCCCCGCCGTCCGGACCCAGGGCGCAGCAAGCGGCGCAAGCCGCTGGACCCCGCGCGCGCCGCCGCCTTCGACGTGCTGCGGGCGGTCAGCGAGCGCGACGCCTACGCGAACCTGGCGCTGCCCGCGCTGCTGCGCGAACGCGGTCTGCGCGGTCGCGACGCCGCGTTCGCCACCGAGCTGACCTACGGCACCTGCCGTGCTCGCGGGTTGCTCGACGCGGTCATCGGTGCGGCCGCGCGACGTCCGCCGGACGCCATCGATCCGGTGCTGCTCGACCTGCTGCGGCTCGGCGCGTACCAACTGCTGCGTACCCGGGTGGACGCGCACGCCGCGGTGTCCACCACGGTGGAACAGGCGGGCATCGAATTCGATTCGGCACGAGCGGGATTCGTCAACGGGGTGCTGCGCACGATCGCAGCCCGCGACGAGCGATCCTGGGTCGACGAGCTGGCCCCCGACCCGTCGCGGGACCCGATCGGGCACGCCGCGTTCGTGCACGCGCACCCACGCTGGATCGCCCAGGCCTTCGCCGATGCGCTGGGTGCGGCTGCAACCGAACTCGACGCGGTCTTGGCCAGCGACGACGAGCGGCCCCAGGTGCACCTGGCGGCCCGCCCGGGAGCGCTGACCGCTACCGAGCTGGCCGATGCGGTGGGGGGCACGGTCGGCCGGTATTCGCCGTATGGGGTCTACCTGCCCGGCGGGGATCCGGGGCAGCTGGCGCCGGTGCGCGACGGCGTCGCGCTGGTCCAGGACGAGGGCAGCCAGCTGGTGGCCCGCGCGCTGGCGCTGGCGCCGGTCGACGGCGACGCCGGCCGGTGGCTGGACCTGTGCGCCGGGCCGGGCGGTAAGACCGCGCTGCTGGCCGGAATCGGCGCCGAGTCTAGGGCCCGGGTCACGGCGGTGGAGCCCGCCGCGCGGCGCGCCGACCTGGTGGCCGACAACACCCGCGGGCTGGGCGTCGAGGTGCTGCGGGTGGACGGGCGGCGGACCGGTCTGCAGCCGAACTTCGACCGGGTGCTCGTCGACGCGCCGTGCACCGGGCTGGGCGCCCTGCGCCGCCGGCCGGAGGCCCGGTGGCGGCGCCAGCCGGCCGACGTGCCGGCGCTGGCCAAGCTGCAACGCGAACTGCTGGCCGCCGCGATTGCGCTGACCCGGCCCGGCGGCGTGGTGCTGTACGCGACCTGTTCGCCCCACCTCACCGAGACCGTCGGGATCGTCGCCGACGCGCTGCGCCGCCACCCGGTATCCGCGCTGGACGCCCGGCCGCTGTTCGAGCCGGTCGTCGGGCTGGGCGACGGGCCCTACGTTCAACTCTGGCCGCATCGGCACGGCACCGACGCCATGTTCGCGCGCCGTGCTGCGCCGCATGGCGGGGTAGCGCGGGCGCGACGCAACGGGCTCCGTCGCGGCCGTGCTGCGCCGCGGATAGTCTTGCCCATATGCCTGGCAATACCGGTCGGCCGCTGATCGCGCCGTCGATCCTGTCCGCTGATTTCGCCCGGCTGGCCGACGAGGCGGCCGCCGTGCCGGGCGCCGACTGGTTGCACATCGACGTGATGGACAACCATTTCGTGCCCAACCTGACGATCGGCCTGCCAGTGGTCGAGAGCCTGCTGGCCGCCACGTCGATCCCGATGGATTGCCATCTGATGATCGAGGATCCGGATCGGTGGGCGCCTCCCTATGCCGAAGCGGGCGCCTACAACGTCACCTTCCACGCCGAGGCCACCGATAATCCGGTGTCGGTGGCCCGCGATATCCGCGCCGCGGGCGCCAAAGCGGGGCTCAGCGTGAAGCCGGGAACCCCGCTGGATCCATTCCTGGAGATCTTGCCGCAGTTCGACACCTTTCTCGTCATGTCGGTCGAGCCCGGATTCGGCGGTCAGAGCTTCATCCCCGAGGTTTTGCACAAGGTGCGCACCGTGCGCAAGATGATCGACGCCGGTGAGCTGACGATCTTGGTCGAAATCGACGGCGGCATCAACGCGGACACGATCGAGCAGGCGGCCGAAGCCGGCGTCGACTGCTTTGTCGCCGGGTCGGCGGTGTACGGCGCGGCGGACCCGGAGGCCGCGGTGGAGGCACTGCGGCGACAGGCCGCGAGCGCGTCGGCGCACCTGCGTCGATGACCGTTCCCGCGGTCGACGGCCTCGAGGCCGCGATGCGCCTGGCGATCGAACAGTCCTACCAGGTCAAGGGCGCCACGTACCCGAATCCCCCGGTCGGGGCCGTCATCCTGGACCCCGAGGGCCGGGTGATCGGCGTCGGCGGCACCGGGCCCGCCGGCAGTGACCACGCCGAGGTGGTGGCGTTGCGCAGGGCCGGCGCGTCGGCGGCCGGCGGGACCGCGGTGGTGACCCTCGAGCCCTGCAACCACCACGGCAAGACGCCGCCCTGCGTGGACGCGCTGCTCGAGGCCCGGATCGGCACGGTGGTTTACGCCGTCACCGACCCGAACCCATTGGCCGCCGGGGGCGCGGACCGGCTGAGTGCGGCGGGCGTGCAGGTGAAGCGCGGCGTGCTGGCCGAAGAGGTGGCCGGCGGGCCGCTGCGCGAGTGGCTGCACAAGCAACTGACCGGGGTTCCGCACGTGACGTGGAAATACGCCAGCAGTGTGGACGGCCGCAGCGCCGCCGCCGATGGCTCCAGCCAGTGGATTTCCAGCGATGCCGCCCGGTTGGACGTGCATCGTCGCCGTGCGGTTGCCGACGCGATCGTGGTCGGCACCGGCACCGTGCTGGCCGACGACCCGGCATTGACCGCCCGGCTGCCCGACGGCTCGCTGGCCGAGCGACAGCCGCTGCGAGTGGTGGTGGGCATGCGTGAAATACCTTCGGAGGCAAAGGTTCTCGACGACGATTCGCGCACCATGGTGATTCGCACGCGCGACCCGCTGGAGGTGATCAAGGCGTTGACCGACCGCACCGACGTACTGCTGGAGGGCGGCCCCACCCTCGCCGGTGCCTTTCTGCGGGCGGGGGCGGTCAACCGCATCCTGGCCTACGTCGCGCCGATCCTGCTGGGTGGGCCGATCACGGCGGTCGGCGATGTGGGGGTGCCGACGATGTCGCGGGCGTTGCGCTGGCAGTTCGACGGGGTGGACCGCGTCGGCCCGGATCTGTTGCTCAGCCTGGTGCCGCGCGGCGGCTAGCGGCTCGCCTAGCGCTCACTGACCGAGAGCGGCTGCTGCTCGGGCAGTTCGGGTTCCTCGGCATGTTCTTTGCGGCTGCTGAGGAACAGGCCCAGTAGCGCTCCCACCACACACACCACGACGGTGGCCATGAAGATGTCGCCGTACATCATGGCGAACGCCTTGATGTACATGGTTCCCTGGGCGGCCAGTCGCTCGATCAGGGTGGCGTTGGGCGGGATCTCGGCCGACAGCCCCGCCAGGATCTGGTTGAACCGGTACAGGCCCCAGGCGCTGAGCGCGGCGACACCGATCAGCATGCCCGTCATCCGGGCCACCACCACGGCCGCCGAGGCGATGCCGTGTTGCGCCGACGGAACCACCCGCAGTGCGGCGGAGGTCAGTGGCCCGATCACCAGGCCGAGGCCGAGACCGGCCACCAGCAGGTCGGTGTGCATGGCCGGCACGGTGAACAAGCCGAAGATGTTGTGGCGGTAGGCCAACAGACCGACCGGCCAGTGCGAGATCAGCCAATAACCGTAGGCGGCGATGAGCAGACCGATGAAGGTCATCGCACGGTCACCGGCCCGGGTGGCGATCCAGCCGCCCATGACGGCCCCGATCGGCAGCGCGATGAGGAACCACAACAGCATCCCGGCCGCCTGCGCCTGGTCCATGCCCAGCACGCCCTGCCCGAACAGCTCCACATTGACCAGGGTCACCATCAGGGCCGCGCCCGCCGCCACCGAAGCGCCCAGCGCCGCCAGGAACGGCCGGAAATGCACCCCCGCCGGCTCGATCAGCCGGGTGCGGGAGAAGCGCTCCCACACCATGAAGACCGCCGCGGCGACGATCGCCGCGAGCACCAGCGGCAGCCCGTAGCTCGGCAACACCTGCTTGCCGTCGGGCTGGGGGTTGTAGAGCCCGATCACGGCCAGACCCAGAGCGACCGCGAGCAGCACACCACCGACCAGGTCGACCCGCTCGGGTGAGTCCTTGCGGTCGTGCGACGGCAGGCTGAACTGGATCATCAGCATTGCGATCAACGTCAGCGGGACGTTGATCCAGAACACGTATCGCCAGTCGTGGAACAAAAAGACGATGAAGATGCCGTACAGCGGCCCCAGCACGCTGCCGAGTTCCTGCGCGGCGCCGATGCCGCCCAGCACGCCGGCGCGGTTGCGTTGCGCCCACAAATCCGCGCCCAGGGCGAGCGTGACGGGCAACAGCGCACCGCTGGCCACCCCCTGGATCGTGCGGCCGGCGATCAGCCAGTGGAAATCGCCGAAATGCCCGGCCAGCGCGGTCACCACCGAACCGACCATGAACAGGATCAGGCTCACCTGTAGCACCAGCTTGCGGCCGAGCCGGTCGGAAGCCCGCCCCAGCAGCGGCATGGCGGCGATGTAGCCCAGCAGGTACATCGTGATGATCCAGGTGATGCGCTGCAGTTGGTTGATCGGGATGTGAACGTCGTTCATGATGTCGCGCATGATCGTGACGACCACATAGGCGTCCAGTGCACCCAGCAACACCGCCAGGCTGCCCGCGCTGATCGCGACGCGGCGTCCCGCCTGCGCGATCACGAGGTCACCGGCGGCTTGGTGACCTGGACCTGCTCGCCCCAATTCGACATGGTGATCTGGACGGAGTTGCCCGGGCTCTTCTGCATGTTTGCCTGCACCAGCTGATGCTCGCCCGTCTCCTGAATCCACACCGTGGTCGGCACCGGCTGCGACGCGCTGAACGGCGGCGCGATCTTGTTCACCGCCTCCGCGGACACGTTGCCGCTGATGCGGATGGTGGTCTGCCCGTTGATGGTCTCGCGGCCCTCGGCCTTGGCGTTGCTGAAGTTCGTCAGCGCGTTGGCCAGCCCGTTGTTTGGATCCAAGATCACCGAGACGTCGTAGACGTCGGACGCCTTACCGAAATCGCTCCACTTGTTCGGCGTCAGGGTCGCGTACAGGATGCCGTCGACCACCACGAATTGAGCGTCGATCTCCGACCCGCCGAGTGTGATCGTGGCATTTCCCTTCGCGGCCGTGGCCGGTGCATTGGTGACGTCACCGGTGACCGTCTTGACGGACAACCCGGGAATCTTGCCCTGCACGCTCAGCACGAGGTGCGCGCTCTTGACGTTCTTGGTGGTGTCAGCCGACTGCTTGACCAGGGTCGTGGCGTCCGGCAGCGGCGCGCCGCTCTCCTTCGAACCGGACGAACAGCCGGCGACCAAGGCGGTGGCGAGGGTCAGGGATGCGAGGACAGCCGATAAACGGCGGCGGGTCTGCATACCCAGCATCGTAGAGGGTGGCGGCGACGCGGCCGATGAACGCGTGGGGTGCGGGGACCCGACAATAGTCATTAACCTGGTGCGATGTTCACCGGAATTGTCGAGGAACTCGGGGAGGTGACCGGCCGCGACGTTCTCGCCGACGCGGCGCGGCTGACCATCCGCGGACCGGTCGTGACCGCCGACGCCGGCCACGGCGACTCGATCGCCGTCAACGGGGTGTGCCTGACCGTCGCCGAACTGCTGCCCGACGGCCAATTCACCGCCGACGTGATGGCCGAAACCCTCAACCGCTCCAACCTGGGCGCCCTGCGGGCCGGCAGCCGGGTAAACCTGGAGCGCGCCGCGGCCGTCAACAGCCGGCTCGGCGGGCACATCGTGCAAGGCCACGTCGACGGGACCGGCCAGGTGGCCGCCCGGGCGCCTTCCGAGCACTGGGAGGTGGTGCGCATCGAGATCCCCGCGGCGGTGGCCCGCTACGTCGTCGAGAAGGGGTCGATCACCGTCGACGGGATCTCGCTGACGGTCTCCGGGCTGGGCAACCAACCGCGCGACTGGTTTGAGGTCTCGCTGATCCCCACCACCCGCGAACTCACCACCCTCGGTCATGCTCCGGTCGGAACGCAGGTGAACCTCGAAGTGGACGTGATCGCCAAATACGTTGAACGGCTCCTGCAGACCGCGCCCACCCGGAGTTGAGTCACGGTCAAAAAAGCCGCGACAATAACGTCGGCGTCCCCGTGGTTCATACTGAATGCAGCACGTGGGCTTCACGTGTGAGCCGTTTGACGATGTTCCCGCCCGGAAGCGGGGACGGCGAGGTAGCAAGATGACGAGGTTGGACTCCGTCGAAAGGGCGGTTGCCGACATTGCGGCGGGTAAGGCCGTCATCGTCATCGACGACGAGGAGCGCGAGAACGAAGGCGACCTGATCTTCGCCGCCGAGAAGGCGACGCCGGAGATGGTGGCGTTCATGGTGCGCTACACCTCGGGATACCTGTGCGTGCCGCTGGACGGGGCGATCTGCGACCGACTGGGGCTGCTGCCGATGTACGCGGTGAACCAGGACAAGCACGGAACCGCCTACACCGTCACCGTGGATGCAAGACGCGGTGTGGGCACCGGGATTTCGGCTTCCGACCGCGCTACCACAATGCGGCTGCTGGCCGACCCCACCAGCGTCGCCGACGATTTCACCCGCCCTGGTCACGTGGTTCCGTTGCGCGCCAAGGACGGTGGCGTGTTGCGCCGCCCCGGCCACACCGAGGCCGCCGTCGATCTGGCCCGGATGGCCGGCCTGCAACCCGCCGGCGCGATTTGTGAGATCGTCAGCCAAAAGGACGAGGGCTTGATGGCCCAGACCGATGAATTGCGGGTCTTCGCCGACGAGCACGACCTTGCGCTGATCACCATCGCCGATCTGATCGAGTGGCGGCGCAAACACGAAAAGCACATCGAGCGGATCGCCGAAGCGCGGATCCCCACGCGTCACGGCGAGTTTCGCGCCATCGGCTACGCCAGCATGTACGAGGACGTCGAACACGTGGCGCTGGTCCGCGGCGAGATCGCCGGGCCCAACGCCGACGGGGACGACGTGTTGGTTCGGGTGCACTCCGAATGCCTGACCGGCGACGTGTTCGGCTCCCGCCGCTGCGACTGCGGGCCCCAGCTCGACGCGGCCATGGCGATGGTCGCGCGGGAAGGGCGCGGCGTGGTGTTGTACATGCGCGGCCACGAGGGCCGCGGCATCGGGTTGATGCACAAGCTGCAGGCTTACCAGCTGCAGGACGCGGGCGACGATACCGTCGACGCCAACCTCAAACTCGGGTTACCAGCCGACGCAAGGGATTACGGCATCGGCGCCCAGATCCTCGTCGACCTCGGGGTCCGCTCCATGCGGCTGCTGACCAACAACCCGGCCAAGCGGGTGGGCCTGGACGGCTACGGACTGCACATCATCGAGCGGGTGCCGCTTCCGGTGCGGGCCAACGCGGAGAACATCCGGTACCTGATGACCAAGCGTGACAAGATGGGTCACGACCTGGTCGGGTTGGATGACTTTCACGAATCGGTCCATTTGCCAGGTGAATTCGGCGGTGCTTTGTGAGCCCTGCCGCCGGCGTGCCGGAAATACCGGCGGTCGACGCCTCCGGTCTGCGACTCGGGATCGTGGCAAGCACGTGGCATACCGAGATCTGCGATGCGCTGCTGGCGGGTGCCCGCAGAACGGCCGCGAGGTCGGGGATCGACAGCCCGACGGTGGTTCGGGTGCTCGGTGCCATCGAGATACCGGTGGTGGCGCAGGAGCTTGCCCGCAGCCATGACGCCGTGATCGCCCTGGGCGTTGTGATCCGCGGTGAGACACCGCATTTCGGATATGTCTGCGATGCGGTAACCCAGGGTCTGAGCCGGGTGGCCCTGGACGCCTCGACGCCGGTCGCCAACGGAGTGCTGACCACCAACACCGAGGAGCAGGCGCTGGATCGCGCCGGGCTTCCGACGTCGACCGAGGACAAAGGCGCGCAGGCGGCCGGGGCGGCGCTGACCGCCGCGCTGACCCTGCGTGAACTGCGCGCTCGGTCGTGACTTCACCGCCTGACCGAGAAGTCTGGGATGCTGAGCTGCGTCCGCACTGGACGCCGTTGTTTGCCTACGCCGCAGCGTTTGTCATCGCTGCCGTGCACATCGCGGTGGGCTTCTTGCTCAAGATCAAGTCCAGCGGGGTGATCTTTCAGACCTCCGACCAGGTGGCGATGGCCGTTCTGGGTCTGGTGCTTGCCGGCGTCGTGCTGTTGTTCGCGCGGTCCCGGCTTCGGGTCGGCCCGACGGGGTTGTCCGTGCGTAACCTACTGGGGGACAGGCTGATCGGATGGTCAGAGATTGTCGGCGTCTCGTTTCCGGCGGGCAGCCGCTGGGCGCGCATCGATCTGCCCGAGGATGAGTACATCCCGGTTATGGCCATCCAGGCGGTCGACAAGGACCGCGCGGTGGAAGCCATGGACACCGTACGGGCGCTGCTGGCACGGTATCGGCCGGATCTGCACCGACGCTAAACGACCCGCTTAGTAGTTGACGCAGTCGGTCATCATCTGCTGGAAGACCGGAAGGGCCTGCTGC
Source organism: uncultured Actinomycetota bacterium (assembly GCA_963800315.1). Taxonomy (GTDB): domain Bacteria; phylum Actinomycetota; class Actinomycetes; order Mycobacteriales; family Mycobacteriaceae; genus Mycobacterium. The sequence goes on along the minus strand of CAWDAS010000005.1, from coordinate 84,259 downwards.
GCGCCCTGGCTGTGCTCGATCGCGTGGAGCAGGTTGACGCGCTGGTCCGGCGTCGAGGCGAGGTACTGCTGCAAGAACTGCTGGTTCGGCGGCGACTGGTCGAGGTACCGGGCGGCCATCGGGTTTTCCGCGTGCACGGCCCTCATCGCCTGGTCGTAGCTGCAGGTCGTGTTGATCATCGGACCGTAATCGGGGGCGGCGGATGCGATACCGGCCCCTGCGGTCGACACCAATGCCAGACCGCCGACCGTGGCGGCCAGTCTGGTCAGCAAGTGTTCGAACATTTGGGGGCTCCCCTGACATCGGATTCCTTTCACTCTAATCGCTCATTTCATACGTTTGCTAATTTCCGCCCATGCAGCCCATGCATGCTCGGGCCATCGCCGAACGCATCGCCGGCCAGAGTGGTCAGCCCCGCCGCTTGCCCGGCAGGGGCCTGCGGGGCGCTGCCGGCGACCCCTTGGGCTCGCGCGCCCTGATCCGAGGCCGTCACCGAGGCGACCGGCAACTCGTCGACGGCTCGCCGATGTGATGACCCTCTAAACAAGACCAACGCCCCCAATGTCCGGGCCGCAAGCTTCTGCCCCTAGAGGTTGGATTGAGGTGCTATAGAGGTACGATGCGCGTGTTCATCTTGGGAGGGCGTGATTGTGAGATACGTGGCTGAAGGTATTGTGCTGTCCGCTGTTTGCGTTCTGCCTCTCGGGGTGCCCGGGATCGCCTTGGCCGACGACACGACCAAGCCCAACAACCTCGCTTCGGTGGAATCCTGGCCGGACAACGTGTGCGGCGGCTTTTCTTCCTGGCACGTGATAAACAACTGGAAGGATGGTTCTATCCGCGCGACCGTGGCGGCCCGACGCCAAAAGGGATCCGAGGAGTGGAACAATCAATACGTCTACGACTTGGCACCGGGCGCGTCGAATTTCGTCTCGTGTAAAAGAATCGCGGCTACCGATGGCCCTGGTGTTTACGACGTAACTGCCTGGTTGGTGGGCGCAGAAGGGGTTTAGGGGAGCTATGGCGCTACCCTTACGCCCCGCATCTCAGCGATCGATATCGGGTCGTTGGCGTTGAGTTGATGGCACGTCCATGCACCGCACTGTGAGCTCGTCCGCCGCGCGGAAAGCAGTTTGAAGCTTCTTCGACAATTCGGTGTCATCATTTGGTCAAGACCGTCTGGGTTTGGCGCGACAGGCAGCTGTCCGATGGCACGGTGATCTGGGTTCTGCCCGATGGACACACCTGCGTGATGACCACGACCACCCCGGGTAGCGCGCTGCAGTTCCCGACCTTCTGTACCCCCCACCGGCGAGTTGCCTCCCGTCAAGCCCAGGCCCGGCTGCGTGAAGGGGGGCGATGATGGCGACCCGGACCTGCACCCGCGCCGAAGCCCGCGCCCGCTACATCGCAGCCGGCCGGCGAGACAACCGGCTCAGCCGCCAAGCCGCGGAAACCATCCAAGTCGGCGATCCGGCGAAGCGCAGGCAATATCGGCGACCCGATCCCGACGGCGCCCAGCCTTTTCAGGGGCCCTTTTCGCGGCTACTAGCCTGGATGGGTGCCCGATCCCGCCACGTATCGCCCCGCGCCGGGGTCCATCCCGGTCGAGCCGGGCGTCTACCGATTCCGGGATACGCACGGGCGCGTCATCTACGTCGGCAAGGCCAAGAGCCTGCGGGGCAGGCTGACGTCATACTTCGCCGACGTTGCAAACCTGCATCCGCGAACCCGGCAGATGGTGACCACCGCGGCCAAGGTCGAGTGGACGGTGGTCAATACCGAAGTCGAGGCATTGCAGCTGGAATACAACTGGATCAAGGAGTTCGATCCACGCTTCAATGTCCGCTACCGCGACGACAAGTCCTATCCGGTGCTGGCCGTCACCCTCAACGAGGAGTTCCCGCGGCTGATGGTCTATCGGGGCCCGCGCCGCAAGGGCGTGCGCTATTTCGGGCCCTACTCGCACGCGTGGGCCATCCGGGAAACGCTGGACCTGCTCACCCGGGTCTTTCCGGCACGCACCTGTTCGGCTGGGGTTTTCAAGCGGCACAAGCAGATCGACCGGCCCTGCCTGTTGGGCTACATCGACAAGTGCTCGGCCCCGTGTGTCGGCAGGGTCAGCGCCGACCAGCATCGCCGGATCGTGGAAGACTTCTGCGACTTCCTGTCCGGCAAGACCGATCGGTTTGCCCGCGAGTTGGAGCAGCAGATGAACGCCGCCGCTGAGCAACTCGACTTCGAGCGCGCCGCGCGGCTGCGTGATGACCTGTCCGCGCTGAAGCGCGCCATGGAGAAGCAGGCCGTGGTGCTCGGCGACGGCACCGACGCTGACGTCGTGGCCTTCGCCGACGACGAACTGGAAGCGGCGGTGCAGGTCTTCCACGTCCGGGGCGGCCGGGTTCGCGGCCAGCGCGGCTGGATCGTCGAAAAGTCAGCGGACCCGGGCGATTCGGGTGAGGAACAGCTGGTCGAGCAGTTCCTGACCCAGTTCTACGGCGACCAGGCAGAACTCGACGGTGCCGCCGACGAATCCGTCAATCCGGTACCCCGCGAGGTGCTGGTGCCGTGCCTGCCGTCCAATGCCGACGAGCTGGCCAGCTGGCTGTCCGGTCTGCGCGGTTCGCGGGTGGCACTGCGGGTGCCGCGGCGCGGGGACAAACGCGCGCTGGCCGAAACCGTGCAGCGCAACGCGAAAGAAGCGCTGCAACAGCACAAACTGAAGCGCGCCGGCGACTTCAACGCCAGATCGGCTGCGCTGCAGAATATTCAGGAGGCGCTGGGCCTGTCCGAGGCCCCACTGCGCATCGAGTGCGTCGACGTCAGCCACGTGCAGGGCACCGACGTGGTGGGCTCGTTGGTGGTGTTCGAGGACGGCTTGCCGCGCAAGTCGGACTACCGCCACTTCGGCATCCGGGAAGCCGCCGGGCGGGGACGCTCGGACGACGTCGCCTCCATCGCCGAGGTCACCCGGCGCCGGTTCCTGCGGCACCTGAGCGATCAAGGCGACCGAACTGCCCCGAATATGCTTTCCCCGGAAGGAAAATCGCGGCGGTTCGCCTATCCGCCGAATCTGTACGTGGTCGACGGCGGCGCGCCGCAAGTCAATGCGGCCAGCGCGGTGCTCGACGAGCTCGGGATCACCGATGTCGCGGTGATCGGGCTGGCCAAGCGGCTGGAGGAAGTGTGGGTGCCGTCCGAGCCCGATCCCATCATCATGCCGCGCAACAGCGAGGGCCTCTACCTGCTGCAGCGGGTGCGTGACGAGGCGCATCGGTTCGCGATCACCTACCATCGCAGCAAGCGATCCAAGCGAATGACGGCGTCGGTGCTGGATTCGGTGCCAGGATTGGGAGAACATCGCCGCAAGGCGCTGGTAACCCATTTCGGATCGATAGCTCGCCTCAAGGAGGCCACCGTCGACCAGATCACCGCGGTACCCGGCATCGGGGTGGCCACCGCCACCGCGGTCCTGGAGGCGCTGCGACCCGAGCAACCGGAAGCCGCGCAATGACGGGAAAGGGTGAATTGGCCGAAAGCGCCCCGGGCGATGCCGCCGCCGGGATCGACGTCGTTCTGGTGACCGGATTATCGGGCGCCGGCCGGGGTACCGCCGCCAAGGTGCTGGAGGATCTGGGCTGGTATGTGGCCGACAATCTGCCACCGCAGCTGATCACGCGGATGGTCGATTTCGGATTGGCGGCCGGGTCGCGGATCACCCAGCTGGCCGTCGTGATGGATGTGCGATCGCGCGGATTCACCGGAGACCTCGACGAGGTGCGCACCGAGCTGGCCACCCGCAACATCTCCCCACGCGTGGTGTTCATGGAGGCATCCGACGACATGTTGGTGCGCCGCTACGAACAGAATCGCCGCAGCCACCCGCTGCAGGGCGACCAGACCCTGGCCGAGGGCATCGCCGCCGAGCGCAGGATGCTGGCCCCGGTGCGCGCCACCGCGGACCTGATCATCGACACGTCGACACTGTCGGTACGGGGCCTGCGGGAGACCATCGAGCGCGCCTTCGGCGGCGAGGCCGGCACGGCGGTCAGCGTCACCGTCGAGTCGTTCGGCTACAAGTACGGGCTACCGATGGACGCCGACATGGTGATGGACGTGCGGTTCCTGCCGAACCCGCACTGGGTCGACGAGTTGCGCCCCCTCACCGGTCAACACCCCGCGGTGCGTGACTACGTCTTGAGCCAGCCCGGGGCGGCCGAGTTCCTCGCTGCGTATCACCAACTGTTGTCTCTGGTTGTCGAGGGTTACCGCCGGGAGGGCAAGCGCTATATGACGATCGCGATCGGCTGCACCGGCGGCAAGCATCGCAGCGTCGCGATCGCCGAGGCGTTGATGCAGCGGCTCAAGCCCAACGCACAACTTGCGGTGCGGGTGCTGCACCGGGATTTGGGTCGCGAATGAGCTCAGCGGCGAGCCCCCCGACCAACCACAGCATCGTTGCGCTGGGTGGCGGACACGGCTTGTACGCGACGCTGTCCGCGGCGCGCCGGCTGACCCCGCACGTCACCGCCGTGGTGACCGTCGCCGATGACGGTGGATCTTCGGGCCGGCTGCGCAACGAATTGGCCGTGGTGCCGCCGGGCGATCTGCGAATGGCGTTGGCGGCGTTGGCCTCTGACAGTCCGCATGGGCGGCTGTGGGCGACCATACTGCAGCACCGTTTTGGCGGCAGCGGCGCCCTGGCCGGGCATCCCATCGGCAACCTGATGCTCGCGGGGCTGTCCGAGGTGCTGGCCGATCCGGTGGCGGCCCTCGACGAGCTCGGACGCATCCTCGGCGTCAAAGGCAGGGTGCTGCCGATGTGCCCGATCGCCTTGCAGATCGAAGCCGACGTGTCCGGCCTGGAGGCCGACCCGCGGATTTTCCGGCTGATCCGCGGCCAGGTGGCGATCGCGACCACACCGGGCAAGGTGCGGCGGGTGCGGCTGCTTCCCAACGACCCGCCGGCGACCCGGCAGGCCGTCGACGCCATCATGGCCGCCGACCTGGTGGTGCTGGGCCCGGGGTCGTGGTTCACCAGCGTGATCCCGCATGTGCTGGTGCCGGGGCTGGCCGCGGCGCTGCGGGCGACCACCGCCCGCCGCGCCCTGGTGCTCAACCTGGCGGCCGAGCCGGGCGAGACCGCGGGTTTTTCGGTGGAGCGCCACCTGCACGTCCTGGCCCAGCACGCGCCGGGATTCACCGTGCACGACATCATCATCGACGCCGAACGGGTGCCCAGTGAGCGGGAACGGGAGCAACTTCGCCGCGCCGCAACACTGCTACAGGCGCAGGTCCGCTTCGCCGATGTGGCCAGACCTGGTACACCTTTACATGATCCAGGCAAACTCGCGGCGGCCCTGGAGGAGGTCCGAACGGGCCACACGGGTCCTTCAGCGCCTCCGGTTACGGCCACCGCAGAGGTCCGGGTCGACGGTAAAAGTCCACCGACCGGTGGAAACGGGCCGGCTGGTAGCGGACCAAGGGGTGACGACGCGTGGCGATGACGACCGAAGTCAAGGACGAGCTGAGCCGCCTGGTCGTGAAATCGGTCAGTGCGCGCCGGGCCGAAGTCACGTCCCTGCTGAGGTTCGCCGGGGGGCTGCACATCGTGGGTGGCCGGGTGGTCGTCGAGGCCGAGGTAGATCTCGGCAACATCGCGCGGCGGCTCCGCAAGGACATCTTTGAGCTGTACGGATACACCGCGGTCGTGCATGTCTTGTCGGCCAGCGGGATACGCAAGAACACCCGGTATGTGCTGCGGGTGGCCAACGACGGTGAGGCGCTGGCACGCCAGACCGGGCTGCTCGACAACCGGGGCCGCCCGGTGCGCGGCCTGCCGGCCCAGGTGGTCGGCGGCAGCGTCGGCGACGCCGAAGCGGCATGGCGAGGCGCGTTTTTGGCGCACGGGTCGCTGACCGAGCCGGGACGATCGTCGGCCTTGGAAGTCAGCTGCCCCGGACCGGAGGCCGCGCTGGCGTTGGTGGGCGCGGCACGCCGGCTGGGGGTCGGCGCGAAGGCGCGCGAGGTGCGCGGCGCCGACCGGGTGGTGGTGCGCGACGGCGAGGCGATCGGCGCGCTGCTGACCCGGATGGGCGCCCAGGACACCCGGCTCATCTGGGAGGAGCGCCGGATGCGTCGCGAGGTACGCGCGACGGCCAACCGGCTCGCCAATTTCGACGACGCCAACCTGCGCCGCTCGGCGCGGGCCGCGGTCGCGGCGGCAGCCCGGGTGGAGCGGGCGCTGGAAATCCTCGGCGATACCGTCCCGGATCATCTGGCCTCGGCCGGCAAGCTACGCGTCGAGCACCGCCAGGCATCGCTGGAGGAACTCGGCCGGCTCGCCGACCCCCCGATGACCAAAGATGCTGTGGCAGGGCGTATTCGGCGCTTGTTGTCGATGGCCGACCGCAAGGCGAAGATCGAGGGGATCCCCGACACCGAGTCGGCGGTGACGCCGGACTTGCTGGAGGACGCCTAGCCCGGCGACGATGCGCGCCGGGAGTTTGTTGTAGATATCTGCGCGCGGGGCGCGGACGGGGGTTACGGTCGGGGCATGAAGCGGCTTTCGAGTGTTGACGCGGCGTTTTGGTCAGCAGAAACTGCGGGCTGGCATATGCATGTGGGCGCACTGGCGATCTGTGATCCCAGCGATGCGCCCGAATACAGCTTTCAGCGGCTCCGCGAGCTGATCATCGAACGCCTGCCGGAGCTGCCGCAGCTCCGCTGGCGGGTCACCGGGGCGCCGCTCGGGCTGGACCGGCCCTGGTTCGTCGAAGACGAGGACCTGGACATCGACTTTCACATCCGGCGCATCGCCGTTCCGGCGCCGGGCGGGCGCCGTGAGCTAGAGGAGCTCGTGGGCCGGCTGATGTCCTACAAGCTGGACCGCTCCCGACCGCTGTGGGAAATGTGGGTGATCGAAAACGTCGCGGGCGGCCGGATCGCGTCGCTGACCAAGATGCACCACGCCATCGTCGACGGCGTTTCCGGTGCGGGGCTGGGTGAAATCCTGTTGGACGTAACGCCGGAACCCCGGCCGCCGCAACAGGACACGGTGGGATCGCTGGTGGGATTGCAGCTTCCGGGCCTGGAGCGGCGCGCCGTGGGTGCGCTAGTCAACGTCGGCATCATGACCCCGTTCCGCATCGCCCGACTGGTGGAGCAGACGCTGCGCCAGCAGATCGCCGCGCTCGGTGTCAGCAGCAGGCCGCCGCGGTATTTCGAAGCGCCCAAGACCCGGTTCAATGCGTCGGTGTCGCCGCATCGCCGGATCACCGGCTCCCGCATCGAGTTGGCCCGGGCCAAGGCGGTCAAGGACGCCTTCGGGGTGAAGCTCAACGACGTGGTGCTCGCGGTCGTGGCCGGGGCCGCGCGCGAGTACCTGGAGAAGCGCGGCGAGCTGCCGGCCAAACCGCTCATCGCGCAGATTCCCGTCTCCACCCGGACCGACGACGACAAGAGCGACGTCGGCAACAAGGTGAGCTCGATGACCGTGTCCCTGGCCACCGACATCGAAGACCCCGCCGAGCGGCTGCGGGCCATCCACGACAGCACGCAGAGTGCCAAGTTGATGGCCAAGGCGCTGTCGGCGCACCAGATCATGGGGCTCACCGAGACCACCCCGCCCGGGCTGTTGCACCTGGCCGCGCGGGCCTACACGGCCAGTGGGCTGTCGCGAAACCTGGCCCCCATCAACCTGGTCGTGTCCAACGTTCCGGGCCCGCAGTTCCCGCTGTACATGGCGGGCGCCAAACTGGACTCGTTGGTGCCGCTGGGCCCGCCGGTCATGGACGTCGCGCTGAACATCACCTGCTTCTCCTACCAGGACTACCTGGACTTCGGCTTTGTGACGACGCCGGAGGTGGCCAACGACATCGATGACATGGCCGACCGGATCGAACCGGCGCTGACCGAGCTGGAGAACGCCGCGACACAGGAGTAGCCGGCTACCCCGTCGGGCAGCTCGTGGCGTACACCCAGGACAGGAACCGCGCAACCGCCTCGGCGGAGCGGTGCGCCCGCGGCGAACCGAAGATGTCGAAAGCGTGTTGGGCGTAGGGTAGCTCGGCGTAGGCGACCGGGGACTTCGACACCTGCCGCAGTGCGTCGACGAACTCCCGCGCTTCGACGACCGGGATGAGTGAGTCGTCGGTCCCGTGCAGAACGAAAAATGGTGGTGCGTCTGGCCGTACGTACTGGATCGGCGAGGCGTCGAGATAGATGTGCCGGTGCGTGTCGAGTTTGCGTTTCACCACGAGTCTTTCGAGCACCTCGATGAATTCGGCGCGTCCATCGGCCTCGGTGGAATACCAGTCGTAGCGCCCGTAGTACGGGACGGCTGCCGCTACCGACGTGTCGGCATCTTCGAAGCCCGGCTGGAACTTGGGATCGCCCGCGGTGAGGGCGGCCAGCGCGGACAGATGACCACCGGCGGATCCGCCGCTGATCGCGACGAAGTTGGGATCGCCCCCGTAGGCCGCGATGTTCTCCTTGACCCAGGCCACCGCGCGCTTGACGTCGACGATGTGGTCGGGCCAGGTGTGCCACGGAGAAACGCGGTAGTTCATCGACACGCACACCCACCCACGCGAAACCAGTTCGCTCATCAAGGGATACGCCTGTGGGCGGCGCCACCCGATCATCCACGCGCCGCCGGGTACCTGCAACAGGACCGGCGCTTTGCCATCACGCGGCAGATCGCCGCGGCGCCAGATATCGGCCAGGTTCGCGCGCCCATGCGGACCGTAAGACACGATGTTCTGCTTGTCGACGAAGCGCCGCCGGGCCACCGTGGTGCGGAGAGGTGGATTGCGCCGACTTCTATCTTTGGGGCGGGTCGGCTCGGCGGGCAGCGCGGCCAGCTGGCCGGCGTAATCGGATCCGAGTTGTTCGGCCAGTCCGGCTTCCAGTACCGGACCCGGGGTGGTCACACCGCGGTAGCGGATCATTCCCAGCACCGGCCAGGATGCCACCGTCAGGGCCAGCGCCAATTTTCCTTTCCGTCCGGAGAAATCGCCGCGCAGGCCGCGGCGGACGGCGTCCAGCATGGAGGCGGCGGTGTAGAGGCCCGGCACCTCCGAGGTGGGCCAGCCGAACCAGAACACCAGCACCGAGGCGCGGGGATTCCGGCTGATGGGGTGTAATCCGTTGGCGGCGTTGATGAATTCCACCGTCGCGCGCAGCAGCGGCCGGGGTTTGCGCGGCCGCATCAGCCGCTGACCCGAGCGTGCAGTTCGTTGCGCAGGATCTTTCCGGTGCTGCCGCGGGGCAGCTCGTCGACAACGGCGATTTCGCGGGGCACCTTGTAGTTGGCCAGGTTCTCGCGAACGTGCTGTTTGAGGGTGTCGGGGTCGGCCGATCCGCCCGGTTCCAGGACCACGAACGCCGCCAGCCGCTGGCCGTACTGCTCGTCGTCCACGCCGATCACCGCCGCCTCCGCCACGTCGGGATGAGCCGCCAAAGTCTTCTCCACCTCGATGGGATACACGTTCTCCCCGCCGGAGACGATCATCTCGTCGTCGCGGCCGACGACGAACAGCCGCCCGGCGTCGTCGAGGTACCCGACGTCGCCCGACGACATGAAGCCGGCGTGGAAGTCCTTCCCTTTGCCGGTGGAGTTCTCCGTGTAGCCGTCGAACTGGGTGTTGTTGCGCACGTAGATGCTGCCCACCTCGCCGGTGGGCAACTCGTTGAATTCCGGGTCCAGGATCCGGATTTCGGTTCCCCCCGCGGGCCGGCCCGCGGTGTCGGGTGCCGCGCGCAGGTCCTGCGGGGTGGCGGTGGCGATCATGCCGGCCTCGGTGGCGTTGTAGTTGTTGTAGATCACGTCGCCGAACTGATCCATGAACGCGGTGACGACGCCGGGTCGCATCCGCGAGCCGGATGCCGCGGCGAACCGCAACGACTTGCCGCTGTAGCGTTTTCGTACGTCGCCGGGCAGATCCATGATGCGGTCGAACATCACCGGCACCACCACCAGGCCGGTCGCCCGGTGGCGGTCGATGAGATCCAGCGTGGCCTCCGGGTCGAATTTGCGCCGGGTGACGATCGTGCAGGCGAACGACGCCGCAAGCAGCAGCTGGGAAAATCCCCACGCGTGGAACATCGGCGCCACGATCACCACCGGCTCCTCGGCCCGCCACGGCGTGCGGTCCAGGATCGCCTTGAGCGTGCCGATTCCGGCATTGCCGCCAGACTGCTTGGCGCCCTTGGGAGTTCCGGTGGTGCCGGAGGTGAGCAAGATCATCTTGCCCTTGCGGCCGGTGCGTTCGGGCTGGTGGCCGGTGTGGGCGGCGATGAGTTTCTCGGTGGTCAGCCCGTGCTCTTCGTCGGACCACGCCACGATGCGGGTCGCGTCGGGCTTGTCGGCCAGCGCCCGGTCCACCGTCGCGGTGAACTCCTCGTCGTAGATCACCGCGTCGACACCCTCGCGGTTGACGACGTCGGCCAGCGCCGGCCCGGCGAACGAGGTGTTGAGCAACAAGATGTCGGAGCCGATCCGGTTGGCCGCCACCAGCGCCTCGACGAATCCGCGGTGATTGCGGCACATGATCCCGATGACGCTCGGCTGCCCACCCGGCAGCGCCTGCAGCCCCGCCGCCAGCGCGTTGCATCTGTCGTCGAGTTGCCGCCACGTCAAGGCGCCCAGCTCGTCGACCAGGCCCGGCCGGTCCGGACAGCGTTGGGCCGCACTGGCGAATCCGGAGGTCATGCCCATGCCTTCGCGGCGCATGGCCGCCGCGATCCGAAGGTACCGGTCCGGGCGCATCGGCGCGATCAATCCGGCGCGGCGCATGGTGCCGATCAGGCCGAGGGTCTGGCTGAGACTGGTCGCCATCGCTCAGCCCAGAACCGGGAAACGGCGCTTGGCGGCGAGTTCCTTGAGGCCCTGCTGCATCACCGAGCGCACGTGCTCGTCCACCTCGTCGACGTCCGGGTCCTCGCCGAACCGCGCGGTGATGTCGATCGGTTCCAGCACCTGGCTGACGATCTTGGTGGGCAGCGGCAGATTCGGCGGGATCACCGCGCTGAACCCGAACGGAAAGCCGAACGACACCGGCAGAATGGCGCTGCGCAGCAGGCGCTTCACGCCCAGCCGCTCGGCCAGCCAGGTGCCCCGGGACAAGTAGAGCTGCGTCTCCTGTCCGCCGACGGACACCGCGGGCACGATGGGCACGCCGGCCTCGATCGCCGTCCGCACGTATCCCTTGCGGCCGTTGAAGTCGATGACGTTCTCGGAGAAGGTGGGCCGGTACGCGTCGTAGTCACCGCCGGGAAAGACGATCACCACGCCGCCGGACCGCAACGCGTCGGCCGCGTTCTCCCGGTTGGCCCGGATGTAACCGGTGCGCCGGAAAAACGATGCGGTGGGGCCGGTCATGAGGATGTCGTGGCTCAGCGTGTAGACCGGCCGGCCGTAACCGAATTTCTCGTAGAAGTCGGCGGTGAAGATCGGGACGTCCATGGGGAACATGCCGCCGGAATGGTTACCGACCACCAGCGCCCCGCCGGGCGGGAACGAGTCCAGGCCGTGCACCTCCGACCGGAAGTAGGTCTTCAGGGCCGGGCGCATCACGGCCATCAGGCGCTGGGTAAGGACGGGGTCGAATTTGCCGATGTCCCCGCCATCAGCGCTGTCGCTGTCGTTCACGTTCCTCCCTTGACGCTCCCGCGAGGCCGCTTGAGGTTTAGGGCCGCGTCGAGTCCCTCGATGGTAGCGACCCTGGCAGGGTGGCCGTGATGGTGTTTCTGTCTTTCTCGTCGGCGCATATGGTGCCCGGCGGATTCGGCGCGTTATGGTTACGACGCTCCAAGCCGATCCTCGAGAAATGGGGGCCTGATGGATGTGGCCGGTTTGTCCCACGAGCGTGGCGGCCGCCCGGGCGCCGCGCGCAGGCCCAATGGCGCTCGTGACCGAGGTCGGCCCCACGCCAGGGTGGTCCGCCCGGAGTCGCCGCATGTCGGTCGGGGACCGACGTGGTCTGCCCCGGTCGTAGACCGGCCGACCGGTGCGGTCGACCCGGTCGCCCCCGCCGCGCCCGATTTGGCGGATCAGCTTCAGGCCGACTACTTCAAGCGCCTGCTCGTCCAAAGGCGCAGTCTCATCGACCGCCGGATCGACGACCACCAGAAGGCCATCGCCATCGCGGACGCCAGGGGCGACGTCGAGGCCGCGTGCGGTTTACGGCGCCTGGCGAAGATCGAAGAGCAGGATCGGCAGACGCTCGACGGCATGATCGAGAAGCTGCGCCGGCGGTTTCCCCATCGGGCCTCGGCGGACGCTGCCGCGCATGCTCCCCGGCCGCGTTCCGTGGTCAGGTAGGCGGCTCAGCCCAGGGTTGAATCAACCTGCACCGCAGCGCTTTTGGGAACGAGGCCGCCGATGGGATTCATGACTCCCGAGCTTCCCGACGTCGACCCGGAAACCTGGTCCAGCTTGCCGCGGTCGACCAGGCGGCAGATCATGACCCGGCACTGGGTCGAACACGGCTTCGGCTCCCCGTATGCGGTCTATTTCTTCTACGTCTTCAAGATCGCCGGGTATGCAATCGGTGCGGCCGCGGTGATCTCACTGACGCCGGGCCTGGGCGGGCTCGGCCGGATCGCCGACTGGTGGACGCAGCCGATCGTCTACCAGAAGGTGGTCCTCTTCACGCTGCTCTTCGAGATCCTGGGCCTGGGCTGCGGGTCGGGACCACTGACCGCGCGGTTCTGGCCGCCGTTCGGCGGCTTTCTGTATTGGTTGCGGCCCAACACGATTCGGCTGCCGCCGTGGCCGGGGAAGGTCCCGTTCACCGCCGGCGACAGCCGCACCGTCGTCGACGTGGCGCTCTATGCCATCGTGCTGGGCTCGGGCGTCTGGGCGTTGCTATCACCCGGGCGGGGTGGGCCGGTCACGGCCGCCGGCGACGTCGGGCTGATCGATCCCGTCCTGGTCGTCCCGGCCGATCGTCGCGCTGGCGCTGCTGGGCCTGCGCGACAAGACGGTCTTCCTCGCGGCGCGGGGCGAGCATTACGGGCTGACGCTGCTGGTGTTCTTCTTCGGTTTCACCGACCAGATCGCCGCCTTCAAGATCATCATGCTCGCGCTGTGGTGGGGAGCGGCGACGTCCAAGCTCAACCACCACTTCCCGTACGTGGTCGCGGTCATGATGAGCAACAGCCCGGTGTTGCGCAGCAAGGCGTTCCGTTGGTTCAAGCGCAGGCTGTACCTCGACCCGGTCAACGACCTGCGCCCCTCGTGGGTGCCCAAGGTCATGGCGCACGTCGGCGGCACGACGGCCGAGTTCCTGGTGCCGTTGGTTCTCGTCTTCTTCGCCGACGGGCACCGGTGGGCGTGGTTCCTGATCGCCTTCATGGTGCTGTTCCACCTCAACATCACCTCCACCATTCCGATGGGAGTTCCGTTGGAGTGGAACGTGTTCTTCATTTTCTCGCTGTTCTATCTGTTCGGGCATTACGCCGGTGTCACGGCGATTCACCTGAGCTCCCCGCTGCTGCTGGCCATCCTCGTCGCCGCGCTGGCGGTGGTGCCGATCGTGGGAAACCTGTTCCCGACCCAGATTTCGTTCTTGCCCGCGATGCGCTACTACGCGGGGAACTGGGCCACCAGCACCTGGTGCCTGCGCAAGGGCGCCGAAGACAAGATCGAGGCGAGCATCACCAAGGCGTCGGCGCTGGTGCCCAAACAGCTTGCCCGGCTGTACGGTCCGAGCACCGCCGAACTCGTGATCGACAAGTTGATGGGCTGGCGGTCCATGCACACCCACGGGCGGACGCTCAACGGGCTGGTGCCGCGCGCCCTGGCCGCCGACGAGGCCGAGTACAGCCTGCGCGACGGCGAAATCATCGCCGGACCGCTGATCGGCTGGAATTTCGGCGAGGGCCACCTGCACAACGAGCAGCTGCTCGCCGCCGTGCAGCGGCGCTGCCAGTTCGACGACGGCGATGTCCGGGTGATCATCCTGGAAAGCCAGCCGATTCAGACTCAGCGGCAGGGGTATCGCATCGTCGACGCCAAGAGCGGTTTGATCGAAGAAGGCTACGTCGATGTCGAGAGCATGCTGACCCGTCAGCCGTGGCCGGAGCCCGGCGACGAGTACCCGGTCCACACCACCACCCGGCGCACCGCCCGATGACCGTCCATGCCTAGGGCGGTCGTCGTCGGTGCCGGGCCCAACGGCCTGGCCGCGGCGATCCACCTGGCCCGCAACGGTGTCGACGTGCAGGTGCTGGAGGCCCGCGACACGGTCGGCGGGGGGGCGCGGTCGGGTGAGCTGACCGTGCCCGGCGTGATCCACGACCACTGCTCGGCGTTTCATCCGCTGGGCGTCGGGTCGCCGTTCTGGAAGGAAATCGACCTGCAGCGCTACGGGCTGGTGTGGAAGTGGCCCGAGGCCGACTGCGCCCACCCGCTGGACGACGGCACCGCGGGCGTGCTGTACCAGTCGATCGAGGCGACCACGGCCGGCCTGGGGTCCGACGCCGCCCGGTGGCGGCGGGCGATCGGCGGCCTGGCGGCGGGATTCGATGCGCTGGCCGAAGACCTGCTTCGCCCGATGCTCAACATTCCGCGGCACCCGATCCGGCTGGCCGCCTTCGGCCCGCGCGCGGTGCTGCCGGCCAGCGCGGTGGCCCACTGGTTCCACACCGAGCAGGCGCGCGCGCTGTTCGGCGGCGCCGCCGCCCACGTCTACACCCGACTGGACCGGCCGCTGACCGCCTCGCTCGGGCTGATGATCCTGGCCAGCGGGCACCGGTACGGCTGGCCCGTCGCCGCAGGCGGATCCGGGTCGATCACCCGCGCCCTGGCCGCCGTCCTGGCCGAGCGCGGCGGCACCGTGACCACCGGGGTGACCGTCACCAAGCGCGGCGACGTCCCCGATGCCGACCTCGTCATGCTCGACCTCAGCCCGGCGCTGGCCTACCAGATCTACGGCGATCTCATGCCCAACCGGATCAAGGCGTCCTACCGCCGCTACCGCGAGGGCTCGTCGGCCTTCAAGGTCGACTTCGCCATCGAAGGCGACATCCCGTGGACCAACCCCGACTGCGGGCGCGCCGGCACCGTCCACCTCGGCGGCACCTTCGCCGAGATCGCCGACACCGAACGTCAACGCGCACAGGGCAGGATGGTGCGCCGCCCGTTCGTGCTCGTCGGGCAGCAATACCTGGCCGACCGGTCCCGGTCCGCGGGCGACATCAACCCGATCTGGGCGTACGCGCACGTGCCGTTCGGCTACACCGGCGACGCCACCGCCGCCGTCGTCGACCAGATCGAGCGGTTCGCCCCCGGATTCCGCGACCGCGTCGTGGCCACCGTCAGCAAGAGCACCGCCGACCTGCAGGCCTACAACCCCAACTTCATCGGCGGCGACATCATCGGGGGCGCCAACGACCGGCTGCAGGTCATCTTCCGCCCGCGCATCGCGGTCGATCCGTACGCGACCGGCGTGCCGGGTGTGTACCTCTGCTCACAGTCGACGCCCCCGGGCGCCGGTATCCACGGGCTATGCGGTTTCTACGCCGCCGAGGCGGCGCTGGGTTGGCTGCGCAAGCAGCGCCGCGGCTGACGTCACTCTTACCAGCGCGGCAGCGGTGCCCGTCGCTGTTCTAGGCTGACGGCGAGCGCGTCATCAGCGGACTCAGGAAGACAGCCGAAAGACAGGGAGACATCAAGTGACGGTCCGAGTAGGCATCAACGGCTTCGGTCGCATCGGGCGCAACTTCTACCGGGCCTTATTGGCTCAGCAGGAGCAGGGTGGCGCCGACATCGAGGTCGTCGCCGTCAATGACATCACCGACAACCACACGCTGGCGCACCTGCTGAAATTCGACTCGATCCTGGGCCGGCTGCCCTACGACGTCAGCCTCGAAGGCGAGGACACCATCGTCGTCGGCAACCGCAAGATCTCCGCACTCGAGGTCAGGGAGGGCCCGGCGGCGATGCCGTGGAACGACTTGGGTGTCGACGTCGTCGTCGAATCCACCGGGCTGTTCACCAACGCGGCCAAGGCCAAGGGGCACCTGGACGCCGGGGCCAAGAAGGTGATCATCTCCGCGCCCGCCACCGACCCCGACATCACCATCGTCCTGGGCGTCAACGACGACAAGTACGACGGCAGCCAGAACATCATCTCCAACGCCTCGTGCACGACGAACTGCCTCGCGCCGCTGGCCAAGGTGCTGCACGACGAGTTCGGCATCGTCAAGGGCCTGATGACGACCATCCACGCCTACACCCAGGATCAGAACCTGCAGGACGGGCCGCACAAGGACCTGCGTCGCGCCCGGGCCGCCGCGCTGAACATCGTGCCGACCTCCACCGGTGCGGCCAAGGCGATCGGGCTGGTGATGCCGGAGTTGAAGGGCAAGCTGGACGGTTATGCGCTGCGGGTGCCGATCCCGACCGGGTCGGTCACCGACCTGACCGCCGAGCTGTCCAAGTCGGCCGGCGCCGAGGAGATCAACGCGGCGTTCAAGGCCGCCGCCGACGGCAGGCTCAAGGGCATCCTGAAGTACTACGACGCGCCGATCGTCTCCAGCGACATCGTCACCGATCCGCACAGCTCGATCTTCGACTCCGGCCTGACCAAGGTGATCGACAACCAGGCCAAGGTGGTGTCCTGGTACGACAACGAGTGGGGCTACTCCAACCGCCTCATCGATCTGGTCGCCCTGGTCGGCAAGTCGCTGTAGACCGTGTCCGTCCATACTCTGGAAGACCTGCTGGCGGAAGGGGTTTCGGGTCGCGCCGTGCTGGTGCGCTCCGACCTGAACGTCCCGCTCGATGACGGCACCATCACCGACCCCGGCCGGATCGCCGCGTCGGTGCCCACCCTGACGGCGCTGCTCGACGCCGGCGCCAAGGTGGTGGTCACCGCCCACCTGGGCCGCCCCAAGGGCGCTCCCGACCCCGCATTGTCCCTGGCGCCGGTCGCCGCGGCACTCGGCGAGCGGCTGGGCCGGCACGTGCAGTTGGCCGGCGATGTCGTCGGCGCCGACGCGCTGGCCCGCGCCGAGGGGCTCACCGACGGCGACATCCTGCTGCTGGAGAACGTTCGCTTCGACCCCCGCGAAACCAGCAAGGACGACGGCGAACGGCTGGGACTGGCCAGGCAGCTCGCCGAATTGGTCTCGCCGGGAGGCGCTTTCGTGTCCGACGGCTTCGGGGTGGTGCACCGCAAGCAGGCCTCGGTGTACGACGTGGCCACGCTGCTGCCGCACTACGCCGGCACGCTGGTGGCCGAGGAGATCCGGGTGCTCGAGCAGCTGACCAGTTCCACCAAACGGCCCTACGCGGTGGTGCTCGGCGGGTCGAAGGTGTCCGACAAGCTCGGGGTCATCGAACAGCTGGCCACCAAGGCCGACAGCATCGTGATCGGCGGCGGGATGTGCTTCACATTCCTTGCCGCACAGGGCTTTTCGGTGGGCAAGTCGCTGCTGGAAGACCACATGATCCAGACCTGCCGCGGGCTGCTGGACACCTATGTCGACGTGCTGCGACTTCCGGTGGACATCGTGGTGGGGGACAAGTTCGCCGCCGACGCGACCCCGCAGACCGTCGCGGCCGACGCGATCCCCGAGGAGATGATGGGCCTGGACATCGGGCCCGGATCGGTCAAGCGGTTTGCGACGCTGCTGTCCAACGCCGAAACCATCTTCTGGAACGGCCCGATGGGCGTGTTCGAGTTCCCGGCGTTCGCCGCGGGCACCAAAGGCGTCGCCGAGGCGATCGCCGCGGCAACCGGCAAGGGCGCCTTCAGCGTGGTGGGCGGCGGTGACTCCGCGGCCGCGGTGCGTTCCCTGGGTATCCCGGAGGGCGACTTCTCGCACATCTCCACCGGCGGGGGCGCGTCGCTGGAATACCTGGAGGGCAAGACCCTGCCCGGCATCGAGGTGCTCGGTCGGCCTCAACCTGATCGGAACAAGGGGGCAGCAGACTCGTGAGCCGCAAGCCACTGATCGCCGGCAACTGGAAGATGAACCTCAATCACTTCGAGGCGATCGCGCTGGTGCAAAAGATCGCGTTCGCGTTGCCGGACAAGTACTACGACAAGGTCGACGTCACGGTCATCCCGCCGTTCACCGACCTGCGCAGCGTGCAAACCCTGGTCGACGGCGACAAGCTGCGGCTGACCTACGGCGGCCAGGACCTGTCCCAGCACGACGCGGGCGCCTACACCGGTGACATCAGCGGGGCCTTCCTGGCCAAGCTGGGGTGCACCTTCGTCGTCGTCGGGCATTCCGAGCGGCGCACCTACCACGACGAGGACGACGCGCTGGTGGCCGCCAAGGCCGCCGCGGCGCTCAAGCACGAATTGACACCGATCGTCTGCATCGGTGAGCACCTCGACGTCCGCGAAGCCGCCAACCACGTGGCCCACAATGTGGAGCAGCTGCGCGGTTCGCTGGCCGGGCTCTCCGCCGAGCAGATCCGCACCGTCGTCATCGCGTACGAGCCCGTGTGGGCGATCGGCACCGGGCGGGTGGCCAGCGCCGCCGACGCCCAGGAAGTGTGCGCGGCGATCCGCAGCGAGTTGGGCTCGCTGGCCTCACCACAGGTCGCCGACACGGTGCGGGTGCTCTACGGCGGCTCGGTGAACGCCAAGAACATCGGCGAGCTCATCGCCCGCGACGACATCGACGGGGCGTTGGTCGGCGGGGCGTCACTGGATGGTGAGCAGTTCGCGACGCTGGCGGCGATCGCCGCCGGTGGGCCACTTCCTTAACGAGCCTGCGCGGGGGCGCGGCGGCGCTGCGAGCCGACCCGAAGGTGGGCGGTCAGCACGACGTCGTCGTAAGCGGCGCGACGCGGGTGGGCATCTCTGCGCGAGAGTGCCAGGAACTCGGTGACGATTTGGCGCGCCAGCGGTCGCAGCTTGACATTGTTCTCCTGGGACCGCCAGGTCAGCATACGGAACGCCGTCGATTCGTCGATCCCGTAGACCACCATCAACATGCCCTTGGACTGCTCGATGACGGCGCGATTCTTGCCGAACTTGATCACTTCCCTGTCCAGGGCCTGCTGTAGCTGGTCGTCGGAGGGCGTCACGTCGACGTAAAAGCCTTCGGTGCCAACGACCGTGCCCGCCGCATCGACGAGCTGGTTGGCGATTACCACGACGTGGTGGATATTGCCCTGCGCGTCGATGATGCGATGCCGCGTGCTGAACGCGCCATGGTTGCGACGGATATCGTCGAGGCGGGCGGCGATCTGGTTGCGGTCGTCGGGGTGCTTGTGCGCGAGCACCAGATCGGTCGTTGGCGTGACCGCGCCCGGTTCGTAGCCGTGCAACCGTGCCACCTGTTCGCACCACTCCCAGCGTTCGTCCTCGAAGTGGAAGCGAAACTTTCCCATCCGCTGGGGTGAACCGCCCACCAAAGCCTGGGCAACCGCGTCGTCCGGGTTGACGTTGTGAAATTGAGCGACCATCGCCACGTCTCAGGTTTCTGGCACGTGGCAAATGTGCAGGGAAGCAAAGAGCGACTATTGCGAGGACCCGCTCGGACGCCGGCGCTGCACTTCTCGGCCGAACGTTCTAGTTACTAATCGTCACATATAAACCGCTTCGCGGCAAGGCATTAGGTTCCGCGCCTGCCCCTCGTCGAACGGCGGTTACGGCCGGCCGGCCCCGACCCGGTAAGCTGCCGGTCATGCAATTGGCCCTGCAGATCACCCTGGTGGTCACCAGCATCCTGGTCGTGTTGCTGGTGCTGCTGCACCGCGCCAAGGGTGGTGGTCTGTCGACGCTGTTCGGCGGCGGCGTGCAATCCAGCCTGTCCGGGTCGACGGTGGTGGAGAAAAACCTGGACCGGTTGACGCTGTTCATCGTGGGCATCTGGCTGGTGTGCATCGTCGGTATTGCCCTGGAGATCAAATACCGCTGACCGGTCGGCGGGCGGACCACGTGATCCGCCCCGATACTGGGATGCATGGTCGAGGTTTCTGACACCGCGCTGGAACCGATCGGCGCCGTCCATCGGACGCAGATCGGCCGCGAGGCGACGGAGCCGATGCGCGCCGACATCAGGCTGCTGGGCGCCATCCTGGGCGACACGGTGCGCGAGCAGAACGGTCACGAGGTGTTCGACCTCGTCGAACGTGCGCGGGTGGAATCGTTTCGGGTGCGCCACTCGGAGATCGATCGCGCCGACATGGCGCGGATGTTCTCCGGGCTCGACATCCACCGGGCGATTCCGGTCATCCGGGCGTTCAGCCACTTCGCGCTGCTGGCCAACGTGGCCGAGGACATCCACCGGGAGCGCCGGCGCGCGATTCACGTCGCCGCCGGCGAACCGCCGCAGGACAGCAGCCTGGCCGCGACGTACGCCAAACTGGACGTGGCGGAACTCGATTCGGCCACGGTGGCCCACGCCCTGCGGGGCGCCCTGGTCTCCCCGGTGATCACCGCCCATCCCACCGAAACCCGGCGGCGCACCGTTTTCGTCACCCAGCACCGGATCACCGAATTGATGCGGTTGCACGCCGAGGGGCACACCGAGACCGACGATGGTCGCAACATCGAACTCGAGTTGCGCCGCCAGGTCCTCACGCTGTGGCAGACCGCGCTGATCCGGTTGTCCCGGCTGCAGATCACCGACGAGATCGAGGTGGGGCTGCGCTATTACCCCGCCGCCTTCTTCACCGTGATCCCACAGGTCAACGCCGAGGTCCGCAACGCGTTGCGGGCTCGCTGGCCCGGCGCCGACCTGCTGTCCGGGCCCATCCTGCAACCGGGGTCCTGGATCGGCGGTGACCGCGACGGCAACCCGAACGTGACGGCCGAGGTGGTGCGGTTGGCCACCGGCAGCGCCGCGTTCACCGCGCTGGCCCACTATCTGTCCGAACTGACGCACCTCGAGCAGGAGCTGTCCATGTCGGCGCGACTGGTCTCCGTCACGCCCGCGCTGGCCGCGCTCGCCGAGGGCTGCCAGGAGAAGGCCCGCGCCGACGAGCCGTACCGGCGCGCGGTGCGGGTGGTCCGCGCCCGGCTCACCGCGACCGGCGCCCACATTCTGGACCGGCGACCGCAGGACGGGCTTGACCTGGGCCTGCCGGCCTACTGCACCCCGGCCGAACTGCGGACCGACCTCGACACGATCGACGCTTCGCTGCGCACCAACGGCAGTGCGCTGCTGGCCGACGATCGGCTGGCGCTGCTACGAGAAGGTGTGTGCGTCTTCGGGTTTCATCTGTGTGGCCTGGACATGCGGCAAAACTCCGATGTGCACGAGGAAGTGATCGGCGAGCTGCTGGCGTGGGCCGGGGTCCACCCGGACTACGGCGCCCTGCCCGAAGACGAACGGGTCGCGCTGCTGGCGGACGAACTGAGCACCCGTCGTCCCCTGGTGGGGGACCACGCGCAATTGTCCGATCTTGCCCGCAGCGAACTCGACGTGGTCCGGGCCGCGGCGCACGCCGTCGAGCGCTACGGCCCCGCGGCGGTGCCCAACTACGTCATCTCGATGTGCCGCTCGGTCTCGGACATCCTGGAGGCCGCGATCCTGCTGAAAGAGGCTGGGCTGCTGGATGTCTCGGATCCAGAACCGTACTGTCCGGTGGCCATCTCACCACTTTTCGAGACGATCGACGACCTGCACAACGGCGCCGCGATTTTGCACGCGATGCTGGAGCTGCCCGTCTACCGGGCCATGGTCACCGCCCGCGGCGAGTGCCAGGAAGTGATGCTCGGCTATTCGGACTCCAACAAGGACGGCGGGTACCTGGCCTCCAGCTGGGCGGTCTACCGGGCCGAGCTGGCGCTGGTCGAGGTGGCCCGCAAAACTGGAATCCGGCTGCGGCTCTTCCATGGTCGTGGGGGCACCGTCGGCCGCGGCGGCGGACCGAGTTACCAGGCGATCCTGGCCCAGCCGCCCGGAGCGGTGAACGGCTCCCTGCGCCTCACCGAGCAGGGGGAGGTGATCGCCGCCAAGTACGCGGAGCCCCAAACGGCGCGACGCAACTTGGAGAGCCTGCTGGCCGCGACCCTGGAATCCACCCTGCTCGACGTCGAGGGCCTGGGTGAGGCCGCGGAGCCGGCGTATGCGGTGCTCGATGAAGTGGCCACCTTGGCGCAGCGCGCCTACGCCGAACTCGTGCACGATACACCGGGTTTCGTCGAGTACTTCATGGCGTCCACACCGGTGAGCGAGATCGGATCGCTGAACATCGGCAGCCGGCCGACCTCGCGCAAACCCACCGCGTCGATCTCGGATCTGCGCGCCATCCCGTGGGTTTTGGCATGGAGCCAGTCGCGGGTGATGCTGCCGGGTTGGTACGGCACCGGGACGGCGTTCGAGCAATGGATCGCCGCCGGCCCGGAAAGCGAAAGCGAGCGGGTCCAGATCCTGCACGAGCTGTATGAGCGGTGGCCGTTTTTCCGCAGCGTGCTGTCGAACATGGCCCAGGTGCTGGCAAAGAGCGATCTTGGCCTGGCGGCGCGGTATGCCGAGCTGGTGGCCGACGAGGAACTGCGGCACCGGGTGTTCGACAAGATCGTCGACGAGCACCGGCGCACCATCGCCATGCACAAGGCCATCACCGGGCACGACGATCTGCTCGCCGACAACCCCGCGCTGGCACGTTCGGTGTTCAACCGCTTCCCGTACCTCGAGCCGCTGAACCACCTGCAGGTGGAGTTGCTGCGCCGCTACCGCTCCGGCGATGACGACGAATTGGTGCAGCGCGGCATCCTGCTGACCATGAACGGCCTGGCCAGCGCGCTGCGCAACAGCGGCTAGTGTCTTGAGTCGCTACTGCACCGTGCGGTTGCGCAGCCGGTGCACCACGCCGCGCACCGCGTGCTCGGTGGCCGACAGCGGGGACATCATCGCCTCCAGCGGGGCGACCAGCACGATCAGCCGTTTGGCGAGTTCGTCCAGGCTGGACAGGGTGCCGTCCAGATGATCAAGACCGCTTTCCATGCGTTCCACCGTGGCATTGAGGGCCTTCAGCGAGCTGTTCAGCTCGTTCATGGTCCTGCTCAGGCCGTCGAGGACGTCTTCGACCTGCTCCACGGTCTTGTCGGCGTTCAACGCCGCCTGGGTGAGGGTCTTGATGCGACTGCGCTCGTGCCCGCTGCCCACGGTTCTGTCGGCCATGACGGTCATTATGACCCCGGGCGGGCGGGCAGCTTGCCCGCGGCCTCCTCGTCGAGCAGCCACAGCGTCGTCTCCAGCCCGATCGCCCCGGCGGCCGGCACCGCCACAGGCGGGGCGCCACCGATGGCGGCGGCCACCGCGTCGGCCTTGGCCGCCCCCGACACCATCAGCCACACCTCGCGGGAGCGCTGAACGGCCGGCAGGGTCAAGGTGATTCGCTGGGGCGGCGGTTTGGGCGAATCGTCGACCGCCACCACCATGCGGGTGCCCTCCAGCACGGCCGGGCTGTCTGGGAACAGGGAATTGATGTGGCCCTCCGGTCCCATGCCCAGCAGATGGACGTCGAAATTGGGTACCGGCTGGCCGCGGCCGGCGTTGGCCGCCAGCAACTGTTCGTAGGCCAGCGCCGCGGCGCCGAGGTCGTCGCCGAATTCCCCGTCACTGGCCGGCATGGCGTGCACGTGGCTGGACGGAATGTCGATGTGATCGAGCAACGCCTCCCGCGCCTGCTTGTCGTTGCGCTCGTCGTCGTCCTCGGGAACGTAGCGTTCGTCGCCCCAGAACAGGTGCACCTTGGTCCAGTCGATCTGCTCTGCGTGAGTGCCGAGCGACTTCAGCAGCCCGATGCCGTTGCCGCCGCCGGTCAGCACGATCAGCGCGCGGTCCCGGGTTGCGACGGCGGCCTGGATGGTGCGGACCAGTCGCCTGGCGGCCGCCCCGGCCAGGGTTTGGCTTTCCGGAAATATTTCGACAACGGTATTCACACGTACTGCACTTTCTCGATGCCTTCGAGCGCTTTTTGGTAGATCTCGTCGGCGTCCAGCCGGCGCAGGTCTTCGGCGAGGCACTCGCCGGTTTCCCTGCGCGCCAAGGGAAGCAGGGCGTCCGGCCGGGCGGTCCTGCTCAGGGTGGCCGTCCTGCCCTCCTGGGGCCGGCTCAACACGATGGTCTCGCTGTTGCGGACCAGTTCGACCTTGAGCTCGCCGACCGCCCGGCGCACCGGGCCGTCGATCCGGCTGGCCAGCCAGCCCGCGAGGACGTCGAGCGCGGGCTCGGTTTTCAGCCCGGAAACCAGCGCCGACTCGATCGGTTCGTGGGGCGGCTGGTCGACCGCGGAGGTCAGCAGGGCCCGCCAGTAGGTGATGCGGGCCCAGGCCAGATCGGTGTCGCCGGCGGTGTACCCGGACAGGCGGTGTTTGATCGCCGACAACGGGTCGGTGCCGTTGGTGGCGTCGGTGATCCGCCGAATCGCTAACTTCCCCAACGGGTCTCGCGCCGGCACGGCGGGGGCGACGTCGGGCCACCACGCCACCACCGGGATGTCGGGAAGCAGGAACGGGATAACCACGCTGGCGGCATGGCCGGCCAGCGGTCCGGACAGCCGCAGCACCACGACCTCGCTGGCGCCGGCGTCGCCGCCCACCCGAAGCTGAGCGTCCAGGCGTGGATCGTCGGCGTACGGATCGCCCCTCATCGTGACGATGATCCGGCTGGGATGTTCATGGCTGGCGTTGTTGGCCGCTTCGATGGACTCTTCGATCACCGCGTCGCTCTCGGGCGCGATGATCAGCGTCAGCACCCGCCCCATCGTGACGGCGCCGACCTTTTCCCGCAGTTCGTCGAGCTTCTTGTTGATCGCGGTGCTGGTGGTGTCGGGCAGGTCGACGATCACGGCCGCCGCCATTCCCGGCCACTGCGCCGCAGCATCTCGAAGGACGACTCCGGCCCCCAGGTGCCTGCCTCATAGGGTTCCGGCTTACCGTTGGCTGCCCAGTTGTCCAGCACCGGATCGAGTATCTGCCAAGCCAATTCGACCTCCGCGTTGACCGGGAACAGGGACGGCTCGCCCAGCAGCACGTCGAGGATCAGCTGTTCGTAGGCCTCCGGCGATTCCTCGGCGAACGCCGAGCCGTAGGAGAAATCCATGTTGACATCGCGGACCTCCATTGCGGTGCCGGGCACCTTGGAGCCGAACCGCAGCGTGACGCCTTCGTCGGGCTGCACCCGGATCACCATCGCGTTGGTGCCCAGCTCGTCGGTCATGGTGGCGTCGAACGGCAGGTGCGGTGCGCGTTTGAACACCAGGGCGATCTCGGTCACCCTGCGGCCCAGGCGTTTACCGGTGCGCAGGTAGAACGGCACCCCGGCCCAGCGGCGGGTGTCGACCTCCAGCGTGATGGCGGCGAACGTCTCGGTGGTGGAGTCCTTGGCGAACCCCTCCTCGTCCAGCAGTCCGACGACTTTTTCCCCGCCCTGCCAGCCCGCGGCGTATTGGCCGCGGCTGGTGGTCTCGTCGAGCGGTTCGGCCAGTTGCGTCGCCGAGAGCACCTTGATCTTCTCGGTCTGCAACGCCCTCGGGTGGAAGCTGACCGGCTCCTCCATCGCGGTCAGCGCCAGCAGCTGCACCAGGTGGTTCTGGATGACATCGCGGGCGGCGCCGATGCCGTCGTAATAGCCGGCGCGGCCGCCCAATCCGATGTCTTCGGCCATGGTGATCTGCACGTGGTCGACATAGTGGGCGTTCCAGATCGGGTCGAACAACTGATTGGCGAACCGCAACGCCAAGATGTTGCGCACCGTCTCTTTGCCCAGGTAGTGGTCGATCCGGAACACCGCCTCCTCCGGGAAGACGGCGTTGACGGCCTTGTTCAGCTCCTGCGCGCTTGCCAGGTCGTGCCCGAACGGCTTCTCGATGACCACCCGGCTCCACCGGTCGCCCTGCGGGCGGGCCAGCCCGGACTTGTGCAGCCGGTCGCACACCACCGGGAAGGACTTGGGCGGGATGGCCAGGTAGAACGCGTGGTTGCCGCCGGTGCCGCGCTCGGCATCCAGCTTGTCCAGGGTCTCGGCCAGCCGGGTGAACGACCCGTCGTCGTCGAAAGAGCCCGGCACGAAACCGGAATCCCTCGGCCAGCCGCTCCCAGTTCTCTTCGCGAAACGGCGTCCGGCAGTGGTCCTTGACGGCCTGGTAGACCACCTTGCGGAAATCCTGTGTTTGCCAGTCCCGGCGGGCGAATCCCACCAGGGAGAACGTGGGCGGCAGCAGCCCGCGGTTGGCCAGGTCGTAGATGGCCGGCATCACCTTCTTGCGGGCCAGGTCGCCGGTGACCCCGAAAATCACCATGCCGCACGGGCCGGGGATCCTGGGCAGGCGCTTATCCCGCTTGTCCCGTAACGGGTTATGCCATTGTGCTGCGGTGCGGGTCGGGCTCATTGGGCGGCGGAACCGAGCTGTTTTTGCGTTTCCTCCAACAGCTCGGTCCAGGAATCCACGAACTTCTCGACGCCTTCGTCCTCGAGCACCACGAACACATCGGTCAAGTCGATGCCGACCGCCGCCAGCTTGTCGAACACTTCCTGCGCGTCGGCGGCGGTGCCGCTGACCGTGTCGCCCCGGACGACACCGTGGTCGGCGACGGCATCGATTGTCTTCTCCGGCATGGTGTTTACCGTGTTCGGCGCGACCAGCTCGGTGACGTAGAGGGTGTCGGAGTAGTCGGGGTTCTTGACCCCGGTGGACGCCCATAGCGGACGCTGCACGCGGGCCCCGTCGGCCTTGAGGGCCGCGTAGCGGTCGCCGCCCTCGAAAACCTCCTGGTAGGCCGCGTAGGCCAGCCGGGCGTTGGCCACACCGGCTTGGCCGCGCAGCGCCAGTGCCTCCTCGGTGGCGATCTTTTCCAGCCGCTTGTCCACCTCGGTGTCCACCCGGGACACGAAAAACGATGCCACCGAATGGATCTTGGACACGTCGTGCCCCGCCTGCCGTGCCTTTTCCAGGCCCGCCAGGTAGGCGTCCATCACGTGCCGATGCCGCTCGACGGAGAAGATCAGCGTGACGTTGACCGAAATCCCTTCCGCCAGAACCGCGGTGATGGCAGGAAGCCCGGCTTGGGTGGCCGGAATCTTGATGAACAGGTTCGGCCGGTCGACGATCTTCCACAACTCGACGGCCTGCGCGATGGTTTTCTCGGTCTCGGCCGCCAGCCGCGGGTCCACCTCGATGGACACCCGGCCGTCCACCCCGTCGGAGAGTTCCCATTCGCGCGCCAGCACGTCGCAGGCGTTGCGTACGTCGTCGGTGGTGACGGTGCGGATGGTGGCATCGACGTCGGCGCCGCGCTCGGCCAGCTCGGCGATCTGGCCGTCGTAGGCGTCGCCGTCGGCGAGGGCCTTCTGGAAGATGGACGGGTTGGTGGTGACGCCGACGACGCACTTGGTGTCGATCAGCTCCTGCAGGTTGCCCGACTGCAGCCGTTCCCGCGACAAGTCATCCAGCCAAACAGATACGCCCGCGGCGGACAGCGCCGCCAGGTTAGGGTTCTGACCGGTCATGTGGAACCACCCTTTCTCAGTTGTCCACTACCTGCTCCGCAGCGGCAGCGACGGCTTCGGCGGTGAAGCCGAATTCACGGAACAAGGTCTTGTAGTCCGCGGATTCCCCGTAGTGCTCGATGGAGACGATCTTCCCGGTGTCACCGACCAGCTTGTGCCAGCATTGCGCGATGCCGGCCTCGACGGCCACCCTGGCCGACACGGACGGGGGCAGCACGCTGTCGCGGTAGTCCTCGGGTTGGGACTCGAACCACTCTACGCACGGCATGGATACCACACGGGCCACGATGTCTTTGTCGGCCAACAACTTTCGCGCCTCGACAGCGAGCTGAACCTCGGAGCCGGTGGCGATCAGCACCACGTCGGGGTCACCATCGTCGGATTCATTTTCCAAGCCCAGGATGTAGCCACCGCGGGCGACACCGTCGGCGTCGGTGCCCTGCAGCACCGGCACGCCCTGGCGGGTCAGGATCAGCCCCACCGGGCCGCTGCCGTTGCCGCGGGCCAGCACGGTCCGCCAGGCGTAGGCCGTTTCGTTGGCGTCGGCCGGGCGCACCACGGACAGCTTGGGGATGGCCCGCAGCGCCGAGAGGTGCTCGATCGGCTGATGGGTCGGCCCGTCCTCGCCGAGCCCGATCGAGTCGTGCGTCCACACGTAGATGGTGTCGATGTCCATCAGCGCGGCCAACCGCACCGCCGGACGCATGTAGTCGGAGAAGGTCAGGAAGGTGCCGCCGTAGGCGCGGGTGGGGCCGTGCAGCACGATGCCGGACAGGATGGAACCCATCGCGTGTTCGCGCACGCCGAAATGCAGCGTCCGGCCGTACCAGTGGGCGGTGTACTCCTTGGTCGAAATCGACGGCGGCCCAAACGAATCGGCGCCCTTGATGGTGGTGTCGTTGCTGCCGGCCAGGTCGGCCGAACCGCCCCACAGCTCGGGGAGCTTCGGCCCCACCGCGGCCAGCACCGCCCCGGATGCCTTGCGGGTCGCGACCGAATCGGAGCCGGGCTCCCAGCGCGGGATGTCGGCATCCCAGCCGTCCGGCAGCTTCTCGGCGGTCAACCGGTCCAGCAGCGCCCTGCGTTCGGGTTCGCGCTGCGCCCAGGCGTCGAAATCCGCCTGCCACTTCTCGTGCGCTTCCTTGCCCCGGTCCACCAGCTTGCGGGTGTGGGCGATGACGTCGTCGCGCACCTCGAACTTCTTGTCCGGATCGAATCCCAGCACCTCTTTGACCGCGGCGACCTCGTCGTCGCCCAGGGCGGCGCCGTGCGCCTTGCCGGTGTTCATCAGCTTGGGTGCGGGATAGCCGATGATGGTGCGCAGCTCGATGAACGACGGCCGGTCGGTGACGGCCTTGGCGTTGGCGATGGCCTCTTCGATGCCGACCACGTTCTCCCCGCCCTCGACGCGCTGCACGTGCCAGCCGTAGGCCTCGTAGCGGGCGGCGGTGTCCTCGCACAGCGCGATGTCGGTGTCGTCCTCGATCGAGATCTCGTTGTGGTCGTAGAACACGATCAGGTTGCCCAGTTGCTGGACCGCGGCCAGCGAGGACGCCTCCGAGGTCACGCCCTCTTCGATGTCGCCGTCGGAGGCGATCACGTAGATGAAATGGTCGAACGGGCTGGTGTCCGGGGCGGCGTCGGGGTCGAACAGCCCGCGCTCGTAGCGCGAGGCCATCGCCATCCCGACCGCCGATGCCAGCCCCTGGCCCAGCGGGCCGGTGGTGATCTCCACGCCCTTGGTGTGGCGGAACTCCGGGTGCCCGGGGGTTTTGGAGCCCCAGGTGCGCAGCGACTCGAGGTCGGACAGCTCCAGGCCGAACCCACCGAGATACAGCTGGATGTACAGCGTGAGGCTGCTGTGCCCGCACGACAGGATGAACCGGTCGCGGCCCAGCCAGGTGGTGTCGCCGGGGTCGTGCCGCATCGCGCGCTGGAACAGGGTGTAGGCCAGAGGAGCCAGACTCATCGCCGTCCCGGGATGGCCGTTGCCGACTTTCTGCACCGCGTCGGCGGCCAGCACCCGAACGGTGTCGACGGCGGCCGAGTCGAGCTCGGACCAGTCGTCGGGGTGGTGCGGTCGGGTCAGCGAGGAGATCTCTTCGAGTGTGGTCACAGACTCAGTCCTTGGGTCATCGAGCTGGATCAAATCTCACCCTAGTGCGGGAGTGCCGGCGTTTGCAGCGCAGAACTTTGGGTACCCGTCGCCGGCTGGTGTGAAAATTACGCGCCGGCCCCCCGCGTTGTGCAATCAGGCCTGAAATCGGCGGAAAATTCGGGTGAATGGACCCTGCGGGATGGCCACCGCCGGCACGCGGTCTACCATCGTGCGTAGTAGATGCAGCGCGCTGCTGCGACCCCAAGGAGTTATTGCGTGAGCGTTCGCGGGCGCGTCGCGCCGACCCGGATACCGGGCACGGTGCTGGCCTACCTGGCGCTGACCAAGCCGCGGGTCATCGAACTGCTGCTGGTCACCGCCATACCCGCGATGCTGCTCGCCGACCGCGGCGCGGTGAACCCGCTGCTGATCGTCAACACGCTGATCGGCGGGATGCTCGCCGCCGGGGGCGCCAACACGCTCAATTGTGTGGCCGACGCCGATATCGACAAGGTGATGAAGCGCACCGCGCGCCGCCCGCTGGCACGGGCGGCCGTTCCGACCCGCAACGCCCTGGTGCTCGGGTTGGTACTCAGCGTCGCGTCGTTCTTCTGGCTGTGGTGGACGACGAACTTGCTGTCCGGACTGCTGGCCGTGGCCACCATCGCGTTCTATGTGTTCGTCTACACGCTGCTGCTCAAGCGGCGCACCTCGCAAAACGTCGTGTGGGGCGGCGCGGCCGGCTGCATGCCGGTGATGATCGGCTGGTCGGCCGTCACCGGCACCATCGGCTGGCCGGCGTTGGTGATGTTCGCGATCATCTTCTTCTGGACACCACCGCACACCTGGGCGCTGGCCATGCGTTACAAGGACGACTACAAACGGGCCGGCGTCCCGATGTTGCCGGCCGTGGCGACCGAGCGTCAGGTCACCAAGCAGATCCTGATCTACACGTGGTTGACGGTGCTGACCACGCTGGTGCTGGCGCTGGCGGCCGGCTGGTTGTACGCGGCGGTCGCGGTGGCGGCCGGGGTGTGGTTCTTGACGATGGCCCACCAGCTGTACGCCGGGGTGCGTGCCGGTCAGCCGGTCAAGCCGCTGCGGTTGTTCCTGCAATCGAACAATTATCTGGCGGTGGTGTTCTGCGCGTTGGCGGTCGATTCGGTCATCGCGCTGCCCACCCTGTTCTAAAGCCGATCAAGGCAGCAGCACCAACGAGCCCGCGGTCTTGCGGCCCTGCAGGTCCTGGTGGGCGCGGGCGGCGTCGGCGAGCGGGTAGCGCCCGCCGACTTCGATGTTGATGTCACCGCCGGCGATGGCGTCGAACAATTCGCTGGCCCGCCAGGCGAACTCGTCGCCGCTGCGAATGAAGTGCGCCAACGAGGGTCGCGTCAGATACACCGAGCCCGCGGCGTTGAGGCGCTGCGGGTCGACAGGTGGAACGGGTCCGCTGGCGGCGCCGAACAGCGCCAGCGTTCCGCGGACCGCCAGGCTGGCCAGGCTGGCGTCGAAGGTGGTCGCGCCGACACCGTCGTAGACGACCGGAACTCCGGCGCCTCCGGTCAAGGCGCGCACCTGCTGGCCGAACTGCGCGGCGTCGTCGGGGTAGGAGAGCACCTCGTCGGCGCCGGCCTCCCTCGACATCCGCGCCTTCTCCGGCGTCGACACCGTGGTGATCACCCGCGCGCCGAGCAGGCGGGCCCACTGCGTCAAGATCAGGCCGACGCCGCCGGCGCCGGCGTGCACCAGGATCGTGTCGCCGCGTTGCACCGGGTACACCGACTTGAGCAGGTAATGGGCGGTCAGGCCCTTCAGCAGCACCGACGCCGCCACGTCGGAGAACACGCCGTCCGGCACCCTAGCGGTCAAAGATGCTAGCGCAGTGGAGAATTCGGCGTAGCCGCCGGACGCCGTGGCGGTGACCACCCGGTCGCCCACCCGCAGATCGTGGACTCGCTCGCCGGTCTCCGCGACGGTCCCGCACATCTCGGATCCCAGGATGAACGGCAGCTCGCGCGGGTACTGCCCGGAGCGGAAATAGGTGTCGATGAAGTTGACGCCGATGGCCTCGGCCTCGATCAGCACTTCGCCGGGCCCGGGTGCGGGTGCGTTCCGTGTCGACGTAGCGCAGGACCTCGGGGCCGCCCGTTTCTGCGACTTGGATTGCATGCATGCGCCTATCATGCCGGGGAATGAAGCCCGCCCGGCCGGACGTCTTCCATCCCCGCATCGTGCTGGCGGGGGGCCCGCGGCACCCCACCGGTGACGGAGATGACGCCGGCCTGGTCGCCGCCCTCCGGCGCCGCGGTTTGCATGCACGCTGGTTGTCCTGGGACGACCCCGAAACCGGCCTGGCGGACCTGGTGATACTGCGGGCCACCCGCGACTACGCCGAGCGGCTCGACGCGTTCCTGGCCTGGACCGCCAGCATGGCCAACGTGCTGAACCCGCCCGCCGTCGTGGCCTGGAACGCCGACCGGCGGTATCTGGCCGACCTGGCCGCCCGGGGGATCCCGACGGTGCCGGGGGAGGTCTTCGCGCCGGGCCGGACCGTCCGGTTGCCGCGCAGCGGCCAGGTTTACATCGGCCCGGCCATCGGCACCGGGACCCTTCGTTGCGCCGACAAGGTGTCGGCCGTGCTGGAGGCCGGCGAACTGCACAACGCGGGCCGCAGCGTGCTGGTGCAAGCCTGCGAAGCATCCTCCGAGACGGTGCTGGTCTTCCTCGGCGGCGAGCCGTCGCACGCGTTCGCGGTGCGGGGGCACGCGCTGGTTCAGGCGGAGCCCGACTTCGAAATCTGGGAGGTCGGCGCCGCCGCGCTGGCCGCCGCGGCGGCCAGCGCGGGCATCGGAGAAAACGAGTTGCTCTACGCGCGGGCGCACGTCGTCGGCGAGCGCGGCGCCCCGCGGCTGCTGGAACTGCAGCTGGTGGAGCCGTCGCTGGGCTGGGGGCGGTTGGACGCCGGCAGCCGTGACCTCGGCGAGCGCGAGTTCGCGCTGGCCGTGGAATCAGCCTGCGAGCGGCTCGGGCTTGGCCCGTTCTCGCATCGAGGCCCATAGCGCCGCCGTGGCCGCCGTGCATGCCGCGGCACCGGCCACGTGGAGCGCGACCAGGGCGGCGGGCACCCCGGTGAAGTACTGCGCGGTGCCGACGGCGGCCTGCGCGCAGACCAGGGCGAGCAGCACGCCGAGCCGCAGCAGGATGGCGCGGCTGGCGCGCACCGCCAGCAGCCCGAAGCCCAGCCCGACCAGCAACGCCAGATAGGCGACCAGCAGCGACGAGTGCACGTGCACCAGGGTGGCGACCTCGACCCCCAGGCGCGGCACCGTCCGGGTGGGGCTGCGGTCACCCGCGTGCGGGCCGGCGGCCGTCACCAGCGTGCCGGTGACCAGCACCGCGGCCAGATTCACCCCGGCCAGAGCGGTCAGGGCGCGCAGCGGCATGGACCACTCGCCGGTGGACCACTCCGTCGTCGGGTTCGCCGATCTTGACGTAGAGCAGCACCGACAGCCACACCATCGTCATCGACGTCAGCAGGTGGATGGCCACCGTCCACCACAACAGGCCGGTCCGCACGGTGATCCCGCCGATCACCGCCTGCACCACCGTCGACACCGGCATCAGCCACGCGTAGGCCAGGACCTCGGGGCGCCGTCGGGCCCGGGTCACGGCCAGCACGGCCAGCGGCCGCGGTGATGACCACCGCGAAGGTGATCATCCGGTTGCCGAACTCGACCGCCTGGTGGATGCGTGGCACCTCGGCGTGGGCGACCGGGGTGAAGCTGCCCGGAAAGCACTGCGGCCAGGTGGGGCAACCCAATCCCGACGCGGTGACGCGCACGATCGCGCCGGTGACGGCGATCGCGCCCTGGGTCAGGATGACGGCCGCGGCGATGACGCGCTGGACGCGCAGGCTGGGGCAGGGGAGCAGGTCCACCGACCGCCACAGCACTCGTCCAAGCACCGCCCGATCGTAGGCCACCGAAAACTACGCGCTCGTAGTACGGCCCGGCGTTCGTCGAGACGCACCGGTGTCGGGTGCGTGGTTTATGTGTCGCGACCGAGCCGACGGTCGATCAGGTGAACCGGAACCAGCGCAGCGCAGCCAGCGCCGCCGCCGCGCCCCACACCGCCAGGACGACGATCCCGAACCAGTCCACCGACAGGTTCATCGCCTGCGACATCGCCTCGGTGAACGCTCCCGACGGGGTGAGCCGGGCCGCCCACTTGACTGCGGTCGGGATCATCGCCGTGTTCGATGGTCAGCGCGCCGAGTCCGGCGAAGACGAACGACATCAGGTTGGCGACCGCCAGCACGATCTCGGCCCGCAGCGTCCCGCCGAGCAACAGGCCGAGGGCCGCGAAGCCCGCGGTGCCCAGCGCGATGATCGCCGCGCCCAGCGCCAGCGCCGGCCAGAGCGGGCCGCCAGCCGAGCGCAAAGCCGATGGCCGCCCAAAATGATTGCCTGCAGAAACACCACGGCGACCACCGCCAGCGACTTACCGGCGATGATTCCCCACACCGGCAGCGGGGTGGCGCCGAGCCGCTTGAGCGCGCCGTAGCGGCGGTCGAACGCGACCGCGATCGCCTGCCCGGTGAACGCGGTCGAGATCACCGCGAGCGCCATGATGACGGGACGAACGTGGCGGCGCGGTTGCCGCCGAACGATCCGAGCGGCAGCAGCGTGAGGCCGACCAGCAGCGTGATCGGGATGAACATCGTCAGCAGCAGTTGTTCGCCGTTGCGCAGCAGCAGCTTCAACTCCAGGCGAGAACTGGGCGGCGAGCATCCGCGGCACGGCGCTGGGGCGCGGGTCCGGGGTGAAGGTCCCGGCGGGAAACAGCGGGTTCGCTCATTGCCGCAACTTCCTGCCGGTGAGGTCGAGGAACACGTCCTCGAGGCTGCGTTGCTCGACACGCATGTCGGTGGCCAGCGCGTCGATGCGCGCGCACCACGCCGTGACGGTCGCCAGCACCTGCGGGTCGATCGGCCCCTCGACCAGATACCCGCCCGGGCGTCGACCTCGGTGGCCCGGTAGTTCTCCGGCAGGGCGGCGGCCAGCAGGGACAGATCGAGCCGCGGCGGCGCGGTGAACCGCAGCTGGTCCTTGGCGCCGGTGCGCGTCAGTTCCGCCGGCGTGCCCGCGGCCACCGGTCACCCCGTGGTCGATGATCACCAGCCGGTCGGCGAGCTCCTCGGCCTCCTTGAGGTGGTGGGTGGTCAGCAGCACGGTCACGCCGTCGCGGCGCAGCGCGTCGATCAGCTCCCACACCAGCAGCCGGGCGTGCGCGTCCATGCCCGCGGTGGGCTCGTCGAGGAACACCAGTTCGGGACGGCCGACCAGCGCGCACGCCAGCGCGAGCCGTTGCTGCTGGCCGCCGGAGAGCCGCCGGTAGGTGGTCCGCGCGGCGTCGGTGAGGCCCAGGGTGTCCATCAGCCACGCCGGGTCCAGCGGGTCGGCGGCGTAGGAGGCCACCAGGTTGAGCATCTCGCCCGCGCGCGCCGTGGGGTAGCCGCCCCCGCCCTGCAGCATCACCCCGATGCGGGCGCGCAGGCGGGCGTTGTCGGCGACGGGGTCCAGCCCGAGCACCTCGATCGTGCCGGCGTCGGGGCGGACGAAGCCCTCGCACATCTCGACCGTGGTGGTCTTGCCCGGCGCCGTTGGGGCCCAGCAGCGCCAGCACCTCGGCGGCACGCACATCCAGGTCGAGGTGGGAGACGGCGGTATTGGACCCGTAGTGCTTGCTCACCCCGCGCAACCGCACGACTGTTTCCGGTGTTTCGGGGACTTCCCGGACCGAGCTCACGTGGAATCAGCGTAGGCGTCGGCCGCCGGTGCCGGCCGAGGGGTCTCGGGAGCCTCGGCCGCCGCGGCCGTGCCGACGACCGTTTCGTCCCTCGGTTCCTGAGTCTCGGCCGGGAGCGGCCGCCAGGGCAACCGGGTGTAGGTCAATGCGATGAGCACCAGCACGATGACGGTGCTGGCCAGCGTGGCGTCCACGATCTGAAACAGCGCGAAGCGGTCGCCGTTGGCGGTCGGGCCGAAGATGCCGACGACCAGGGTGATGACGATGGCCGCCACCCGGAAGCTGGGACGGGTCGCCCAGGCGGCCAGCGGAATGATTGCCCACAGCAGGTACCAGGGCTGCACGACGGGAAACAGCAGCACGGTGACGCACAACGCGACGCCCAGACCGCCGATCGGGTGCAGCCGGCCGCGGAAGACGGCGAGCAGCAACCAGGCCACCAGCACCATGATGATCAGCACGCCGATGCCACGGGTCAGCCCGAGGATGGCGGTGGTGTGATCGCCCAGGCCCAGCAGGATCCCCACCTGCCCGGTACCCAGGGCCAGCAGGGTCGGCGGCGACATCCAGCTGCGCACCACGTTGGCGGTGCCCAGCGTGTAGATCCAGCCGAATCCGAGCCCGCTGGCCCAGCCGACCAGGGCCATCACCGCCAACGACAACGCCGCCATCGCGCCGCCGGACAGCAACAGCGCCCGCAGGGTGCCCCCGCAGCGGTAGGCGAGCGCCGTGGTGACAAAGCCGAGCGCCAGCAGCGACGGCAGCTTCACCTGCGACGACAGCGTGATCAAGATCGCACCGATCAGCAGCATGCAAAGCGGTCCCCAGTCCGGGCCGGGCCGCCACGACCGGGGCGCCAGTCGCTGGGCGTTGATGCCCCGCAGCGCGAATTCCGCCCCGGTCAGCATCAGCCCCAGCATCAGCGCCTCGTTATGGATGCCGGCCACCAGGTGCATGATCAGCAGCGGATTGGCCGCGCCCAGCCACAGCGCGCTGACCTCGGCGACGCCGCAGCGGCGGGCCAGCCGCGGGGTCGCCCACACGATCAGCCCCACGCCGATCAGCACCACGAGGCGGTGACACAGCACGGCGGCGACGATGTTTTCCCCGGTCAGGACCGAGATTCCGCGCCCGATCCACAGGAACAAGGGGCCGTAGGGCGCCGGCGTCTCGCGCCACAGGCTGGGCACCGACAGGGTGAACACGTGGGACAGGCCGAGGCCGGACGCCGGACCCACCCGGTACGGGTCGAGCCCGTCCAGCGAGATCTGGCTTTGGGCCAGGTAGGAGTAGACGTCCTTGCTGTACATCGGCGGCGCGATCAACAGCGGCAGCACCCACAGCAGCAGGGTGCGGTCCAGGTCCCCGCGTGACATGCGTCGGCGGCCCAACGCGAACCGGCCGAGCATCAGCCAGGCCAGCGCCATCATGACCGCCCCGGTCGTCGTCATCGTCAGCGACACGGTCTGGATCCGGGACGGCAGGTTGAGCAACCGCACCCCGAACGTCGGGTCCTGGACGACGGGCCGGGCGCCGGCGCCCAGAGCGCCGATCGCCATCAGGACGGTGCCGGTGGCGCCGAACAAGCGGGTGCGGCCAAGCGCGGTGAGCTCGGTGTCGTTCAGCGGCGAACCCACTGCCTGCTCGTCGCCGTGCAGACTGGCGATCGACGAGCTCAGCGTGTGGTGGCGGGCTGCCATCCTCAGCAGCCTAGTGGGGCGATCGGGTGGTGCGGCATGTCACCAACTGCCGCCGGTGTGACCAGCGCAACCCGCACAGAGGGCACCCTTGCTGGACCGATCCCCGGAATTGCGTCACACTGGTGTTGTGA
Organism: uncultured Actinomycetota bacterium; assembly: GCA_963800315.1. GTDB lineage: Bacteria > Actinomycetota > Actinomycetes > Mycobacteriales > Mycobacteriaceae > Mycobacterium. The sequence continues at coordinate 47,084 of CAWDAS010000005.1, read as the reverse complement.
AAATCCCTGCGACTTCGGCGCCGGCTGCTGCGTGCACGCCCGGCTCGGTGCCGGATGGGCAGACCCGGCGGGCCATCGTGCGCTTGCTGCTGGAGTCCGGGTCGATCACCGCCGGTGAAGTCGGTGACCGGCTGGGCTTGTCGGCCGCCGGCGTGCGGCGTCATCTCGACGCGCTGATCGAGGCGGGCGACGCCGAGTCCACGGCCGCTTCGGCCTGGCAACAGGTCGGCCGCGGGCGCCCCGCCAAGCGCTACCGGCTGACCGCGGCCGGACGGGCGAAGCTCGACCATGCCTACGACGACTTGGCGGCGGCGGCCATGCGGCAACTGCGCGAAATCGGCGGTGAGGAAGCGGTTCAGGCGTTCGCCCGGCAGCGGATCGACGCGATCCTGGCCGACGTTCCGGCCGCCGGCAGCGCGGCCGACGCCGACGTGGAGGCGGCCGCCGAGCGGATCGCCGGCGCGCTGACCAAAGCCGGCTACGTGGCGACCACCACCCGGGTCGGCGGACCGATCCACGGTGTGCAAATCTGCCAGCATCACTGCCCGGTGTCCCACGTGGCCGAGGAATTCCCGGAGCTGTGTGACGCCGAGCGGCAGGCCATGGCCGAGGTGCTCGGCACCCACGTGCAGCGGTTGGCGACCATCGTCAACGGCGACTGCGCATGCACCACGCACGTTCCCCTGACACCGACACCGAGCACGGCGCCCAGCCCGCGCCGCGACACCACGAGCATCAAAGGAGCGTCGTTATGACCCTCACGCCAGAGGCCCAGAAGGTCCCGGCCGGGACCGTCACCGAGCCGATGACCCAGGAGCAGGCGATCGCGTCCCTGGGCCGCTACGGCTACGGCTGGGCGGACTCCGACATCGCGGGATCCAGCGCGCAGCGCGGGCTTTCCGAGGCGGTGGTCCGCGACATCTCGGCGAAGAAGAACGAGCCCGAGTGGATGCTGCAGACCCGGCTGAAGGCGCTGCGCATCTTCGGGCGCAAGCCGATGCCGACCTGGGGCTCGAACCTCGAGGGCATCGACTTCGACAACATCAAGTACTTCGTGCGGTCCACCGAGAAGCAGGCCGCCACCTGGGATGACCTGCCCGACGACATCCGCAACACCTACGACAAGCTGGGCATCCCGGAAGCCGAAAAGCAGCGGCTGGTGTCGGGCGTCGCCGCGCAGTACGAGTCGGAGGTGGTCTACCACCAGATCCGCGAAGACTTGGAAGCCCAGGGCGTCATCTTCCTGGACACCGACACGGCGCTGCGCGAGCACCCCGACATCTTCCGCCAGTACTTCGGCACCGTGATCCCGGCCGGAGACAACAAGTTCTCCGCGCTCAACACCGCCGTGTGGAGCGGCGGCTCGTTCATCTACGTCCCGCCGGGCGTGCACGTCGACATCCCGCTGCAGGCCTATTTCCGGATCAACACCGAGAACATGGGCCAGTTCGAGCGGACGCTGATCGTCGTCGACGAAAACGCTTACGTCCACTACGTGGAGGGCTGCACCGCGCCCATCTACACGTCGGACTCGTTGCACTCGGCGGTGGTGGAGATCATCGTAAAGCCCGGTGGCCGTTGCCGTTACACCACCATTCAGAACTGGTCGAACAACGTCTACAACCTGGTCACCAAGCGCGCACGCGCGGAAGCCGGCGCCACCATGGAATGGGTCGACGGCAACATCGGGTCGAAGGTGACCATGAAATACCCGGCCGTGTGGATGACCGGCGAGCACGCCAAGGGCGAGGTGCTCTCGGTCGCGTTCGCCGGGGAGGGCCAGCACCAGGACGCCGGCGCGAAGATGTTGCACCTGGCGCCGAACACGTCGAGCAACATCATCTCGAAGTCGGTGGCCCGTGGCGGCGGCCGCACCTCCTACCGCGGCCTGGTGCAGGTGAACAAGGGCGCGCACGGTTCCCGCTCCAGTGTGAAATGCGATGCGCTGCTGGTGGATACGATCAGCCGCAGCGACACCTACCCCTACGTCGACATCCGCGAGGACGACGTCACGATGGGCCACGAGGCCACCGTGTCCAAGGTCAGCGACAACCAGCTGTTCTACCTGATGAGCCGCGGGCTGACCGAGGACGAGGCCATGGCGATGGTGGTGCGCGGGTTCGTCGAGCCGATCGCCAAGGAGCTGCCCATGGAGTACGCCCTGGAGCTCAACCGGCTGATCGAGCTGCAGATGGAGGGCGCGGTCGGATGACCGCTGCCATCAACAAGGGCGAGTTGTTCGCGTCCTTCGACGTCGATGCCTTCGAGGTGCCCAGCGGCCGCGACGAGCTCTGGCGGTTCACCCCGCTGCGGCGGCTGCGCGGCCTGCACGACGGCTCGGCGCCCAGCACCGGCAGGGCGCCGATCGATGTCGGCGAACAACCCGGCGTCCAGACCGAAACCGTCCGCCGCGGCGACCAGCGGCTCGGGCAGGCCGGTGTGCCCGCCGACCGGGTTGCGGCCCAAGCGTTTTCGTCGTTCAACTCCGCGACGGTGGTGACCGTCGGGCGCGACACGCAGATCGCCGAACCGGTCAACATCACCGTGACGGGGCCCGGCGAGGGCGCGGTGGCCTACGGGCATGTGCAGATCCGGGTCGCCGAGCTCGGCGAGGCCGTCGTGGTGATCGACCATCGCGGCAGCGGAACCTACGCCGACAACGTCGAGTTCATCGTCGACGACGCCGCCCGGCTCACCGTGGTGTGGATCGCGGACTGGGCCGACGACATGGTGCACCTGTCCGCCCACCACGCCAGGCTGGGCAAGGACGCGGTGCTGCGGCATGTCACCGTCACGCTGGGCGGTGAGGTGGTGCGGATGTCGGCCACCGTGCGCTTCACCGCCCCGGGCGGGGACGCCGAACTGCTCGGCCTGTACTTCGCCGACGACGGGCAGCACCTCGAGTCGCGGCTGCTGGTGGACCACGCCCAGCCGAACTGCCGGTCCAATGCGCTCTATAAGGGTGCGCTGCAAGGAGATCCGGCATCGCAGCGGCCCGACGCCCACACGGTGTGGATCGGTGACGTGCTGATCCGCGCCGAAGCCACCGGCACCGACACCTTCGAGGTGAACCGCAACCTGGTGCTCACCGACGGCGCTCGGGCCGACTCGGTGCCCAACCTGGAGATCGAGACCGGCGAGATCGCCGGCGCCGGACATGCCAGCGCCACGGGGCGTTTCGACGACGAGCAACTGTTCTACCTGCAGTCCCGCGGCATCCCCGAGGAGCAGGCCCGCCGGCTGGTGGTGCGCGGCTTCTTCGGCGAGATCATCTCCAAGATCGCGCTGCCGGACATCCGGGAACGCCTGACCGCCGCCATCGAACACGAATTGGCCATCACGGAATCGAGAGCAACAGCGTCATGACGACTTTGGAAATCAAGGACCTGCATGTCAGCGTCGAGGATCCCAATGCCGCCGAAGGCAACCGCGAAATCCCCATCCTCACCGGCGTCAACCTGACCGTCAATTCCGGTGAAACGCATGCGGTGATGGGACCCAACGGCTCGGGTAAGTCCACCTTGTCCTACGCCATCGCCGGTCATCCCAAGTATCGGGTGACGTCCGGATCCATCACGCTGGACGGCCAGAACGTGTTGGACATGAGCGTCGACGAGCGTGCCCGGGCCGGGCTCTTCCTGGCAATGCAGTACCCGGTCGAGGTGCCGGGCGTGTCGATGTCGAACTTTTTGCGCAGCGCGGCGACCGCGGTCCGCGGCGAGCCGCCGAAGCTGCGGCACTGGGTCAAGGAGGTCAAAGCCGCCATGGCCGACCTCGACATCGACCAGGCCTTCGCCGAACGCAGTGTCAACGAAGGCTTTTCCGGCGGGGAGAAGAAGCGCCACGAGATCCTGCAGCTGGGGCTGCTCAAGCCGAAGATCGCGATCCTCGATGAGACCGACTCCGGTCTGGACGTGGACGCACTGCGGGTGGTCAGCGAGGGCGTCAACCGCTACGCCGAAGCCGCCTGGGACGACGGCACCGGCCAGCCGGTGCGGGGCGGCATCCTGCTGATCACCCACTACACCCGCATCCTGCGCTACATCCGCCCGCAGTTCGTGCACGTGTTCGTCGGGGGCCGGATCGTCGAATCCGGTGGCCCCGAGCTGGCCGACGAACTCGAGGAGACCGGCTACGAGCGCTTCACCGAAGCGGCGGCGACGCCCTCTGGGGGAGCCTGATTATGACCACCTCGGTGAGCCGCCCGGCGCTGGACGTCGCCGCGATCCGCGCCGATTTCCCGATCCTGCGCCGTGTCATGCGCGGCGGGAACCGGTTGGCGTACCTGGATTCCGGTGCGACGTCGCAGCGTCCGCTGCCGGTGCTGGACGCCGAGCGGGAGTTCCTGGTCACGTCCAACGGCGCGGTGCATCGCGGCGCGCATCAGCTGATGGAAGAGGCGACCGACGCCTACGAACAGGGCCGCGCCGACGCCGCGGCGTTCGTCGGTGCCGAACCCGGCGAGCTGGTCTTCACCCGCAACGCCACCGAGGCGCTCAACCTGGCGTCTTATGTGTTGGGCGACAACCGGTTCGAGCGGGCCGTGGGAGAAGGTGACGTCATCGTCACCACCGAGCTCGAGCACCACGCCAACCTGGTCCCGTGGCAGGAACTCGCCCGCCGCAGCGGCGCCACGCTGCGCTGGTACGGGGTGACCGACGAGGGCCGCATCGACCTGGACTCGCTGCAACTCGACGACCGCGTGAAGATCGTCACTTTCAGCCATCACTCCAACGTCACCGGCGCGGTGGCGCCGGTGACCGAGCTGGTCGCCCGGGCCAGGGCGGTGGGTGCGCTCACCGTCCTCGACGCCTGCCAGTCGGTGCCGCATCAGCCGGTCGACCTGCACGCGCTGGACGTGGACTTCGCCGCGTTCTCCGGACATAAGATGCTGGGCCCCACCGGGATCGGTGTGCTCTACGCCCGGCGCGAGGTGTTGTCGGCGCTGCCTCCGTTCCTCACCGGGGGGTCGATGATCGAGACGGTGACCATGGAGGCGTCCACCTATGCCCCGGCGCCGCAACGGTTCGAGGCGGGCACGCCGATGACCTCCCAGGTGGTCGGTTTGGGCGCGGCGGCGCGGTATCTGGGCGCCATCGGCATGGACGCGGTCGAGGCCCACGAACGCGAGCTGGTTGCCGCGGCCATCGACGGCCTGTCCGGCATCGACGGGGTGCGCATCGTCGGGCCGACATCGATGGAAAACCGCGGCTCGCCGGTCGCGTTCGTGGTCGACGGCGTGCACGCGCACGACGTCGGGCAGGTGCTCGACGACGACGGCGTCGCGGTGCGCGTCGGGCACCATTGCGCGATGCCGCTGCATCGCCGCTTCGGCCTGGCCGCCACCGCGCGGGCGTCGTTCGCGGTGTACAACACCACCGACGAGGTGGACCGCTTGGTGGCCGGCGTGCGGCGGGCGCTCGATTTCTTTGGGAGAGAATGACGTTGCGCCTCGAACAGATGTATCAGGACGTGATCCTCGATCATTACAAGCATCCCCAGCACCGGGGGCTGCGGGAGCCGTTCGGCGCCGAGGTCTTCCACGTCAACCCGGTCTGCGGTGACGAGGTCACCCTGCGGGTCACGCTGTCCGACGACGGTGAACGCATCGCCGACGTCTCCTATGACGGGCAGGGCTGCTCGATCAGCCAGGCGGCGACCTCGGTGCTCGCCGAGCAGGTGATCGGCCAGAACGTGTCGGAGGCGCTGCAGACCATCGCCGCGTTCACCGAGATGGTGTCCTCGCGCGGCGCCGTCGAGGGCGACGAGGATGTCCTGGGCGACGGCATCGCGTTCGCCGGGGTGGCGAAATACCCGGCCCGGGTGAAATGCGCGTTGCTGGGATGGATGGCTTTCAAAGACGCACTGGCCCAGGCCAGTGAAGCTTTTTCAGGAGGTACAGATGAGCGAGACCGCCGCACCGGATGACGAGTTGCTTGCCGATCTCGAGGAAGCGATGCACGACGTCGTCGACCCGGAACTGGGCATCAACGTCGTCGACCTGGGGCTGGTCTACGGCCTGAACGTGGCAGCGGGCGACGAGGGCACCGTCGCCCTGATCGACATGACGCTGACCTCGGCGGCCTGCCCGCTGACCGATGTCATCGAAGACCAGTCGCGCAGCGCGCTGGTCGGCAGCGGCCTGGTCGACGACCTGCGGATCAACTGGGTGTGGAACCCGCCGTGGGGCCCGGACAAGATCACCGACGAGGGCCGAGAGCAACTGCGTGCCCTCGGCTTCACCGTCTAGTAGAACTGCGGTTACCTGCCGTGGCCCTGCGGCTGCATGTGCTTGGGCGGGCATTTGCCGTCGACGGCCTGCTTCAGCTTGATCGTCATCGCCTGCAGCGTGCCGGCGTTGTCCATGGTTCCGCGCGCGGTAATGCATTTGCCTTGCGTGATGGCTTCACTGGTGGCCGCAGCCTGCTTGGTGTACTTGGTCTGGTCATCGACCGTGACGGCCGTCTGCTGAGTGTTGCCGCTGGGGTCGGTGCTCGTGACGTTGATGGTGTTGCCGTTCACCGAAGCCACCGAGCCCCGGATCGGCGCCGGCATCGGGGGCGGCGGAGCCGGTGAGCCGGAGGGGGCCGGCGGGGGCTGCTTGCCCGGCGGGCAGGTGCCGTTGACGGCGGGGCTGACCTTCACCGACGCCGCGGTGACCGGCTGCCCTGGCTGACTTTCCTTGGCGGGCCGCACCGAGACGCAGCTGCCCGTGCTGACGTCGGTCAGCGCGGCCGGAGTGACCTCGGTGACCTTGGTCGTCGAGGTGAAGTTCACGGCGGCATTGGAGTTGTCTTCTTTGGTGACCTGAATCGAGTTGCCCGCCACCGACGCGATCAGGCCGCTGACCTGGGCTTCGCCATTTGGCGCTGGCGACGTGGTCGTCGAGGTCACCGTCGACGTCGAGGTCGACGTCGAGGTCTGACTCGTTTTGTTGGACGAGCCGCACGCTGCGACGGACAGCGCAGCCGCCCCGGTGACGGCGAGGATGGCAAGACGGGTGAGTCGCGGCGTATGACAGCTGGCAGATATCAACGATTTCTCCAATCGTGGTTGGGCCCAACGAATGGGTTATTACCCGTTGGAGCTGTCAGTAACCTGTGCGCAACACAAGTCGTCAGAACGCGTCTTCGGAAACGCGCATGATCTCGTCGTCGATGGATTCGAGGACTTTGCGCAGCGCGGTCAGCCGGGGAAGCACGTTCTTGGCGAAGAACGCCGCCGTCGCGATCTTGCCCTGATAGAACGCCGTGTCGTGGTCGGCATCGGTGTCGAGCGCGACGCGCGCCGCCCCGGCTTGCACCAGCAGTCGCCACCCGATGAGCAGGTCGCCGACGGCGAGCAGATAGCGCACCGAGCCGAGCCCCACCTTGTAGATGTCGGTGGGATGTTGCGCGGCGGACATGAGGTATCCGGTCAGCGCGCCCGTCATCGCCGTGACGTCGTCCAGCGCGGTTTGCAGCAGCAGCGCTTGCGGTTTCAGTGCCTCGCCGCAGGTGTCGATGGTCTGGCTGATCTGCCCCGTCAGAAACTGCAGGGCCTGACCCCGGTCACGGACGATCTTGCGGAAGAAGAAGTCCAGCGCCTGGATCGCGGTGGTGCCCTCGTAGAGCGAATCGATCTTGGCATCACGGATGTACTGCTCAAGCGGATAGTCGGCCAGGTAGCCGGAGCCGCCCAGCGTCTGCAGCGACTCGGTCAGGACCTCGTAGGCCCGTTCCGAGCTCGCCCCCTTGACGATCGGCAGCAGCAGATCGTCGATGCGGTGCGCCATGTCGTGATCGGCGCCCGAAACGCGTTGCGCCACAGCGTCATCCTGGTGTGCCGCGGCATACATGTAGAGTGCCCGCAGCCCCTCGGCGTACGCCTTCTGGGTCATCAGGCTGCGACGCACGTCGGGGTGCTGGATGATCGTCACCCGCGGCGCGGTCTTGTCGGCCATCTGCGTGAGGTCCGCACCCTGCACCCGCTCCTTGGCGAACGCGAGCGCGTTCAAATAACCCGTGGACAGGGTGCCGGCCGCCTTCACGCCGATCGTCATGCGCGCGTGCTCGATCACGGTGAACATCTGGGCGATACCGTTGTGCACGTCGCCGACCAGGTAGCCGACGGCGGGCACATCCGTTGCGCCGAAAGTTAATTCGCAGGTGGGGGAGGACTTAATGCCCATTTTGTGTTCCAGCCCGGTGGCGAAAACCCCGTTGCGGGGGCCGAGTTCGAACGTGTCCGGATCGAAGAGGTATTCGGGCACGTAGAACAGGCTCAGCCCTTTGGTGCCCGGACCGGCGCCCTCGGGCCTGGCCAGCACCAGATGGAAGATGTTCTCGGCGGTGTTGCCCACGTCGCCGCCCGAGATGAACCGCTTGACGCCCTCGATATGCCAGGTGCCATCGGGTTGTTCGATGGCCTTGGCGCGGCCCGCTCCGACGTCGGAGCCGGCGTCGGGTTCGGTGAGCACCATGGTGGCCGCCCAGCCGCGCTCCACGCCCTCCGCCGCCCAGCGTCGCTGCTCTTCGTTGCCCTCGACGTACAGCGCCTGGGCCATCACTGGGCCCAGGCTGAAGAAGTTCGCGGAGGGGTTGGCGCAGATGATCATTTCGTTGACCGCCCACGCCAGCGGCGGCGGTGCGGCCATGCCGCCGATCTCTTCGTCCAGCATCAGTCGCCACCAGCCGGCCTCTTTGATCGCCTGCACCGTTTTGGCCAACTCGGGCGCCACGCTGATGGTGTGGGCGGCCGGGTCGAACACCGGGGGGTGGCGGTCGGCGAACGCGAAGGTTTCCGCGACCGGGCCTTCGGCCAGGCGAGCGGCTTCGGCCAAGATCGTGCGGACGGTGTCCTCGTCGAGGTCGCTGAAGCTTCCGGTGCCCAGGACGGCGCCTAAATCGAGCACCTCGAACAGGTTGAACTCGATATCGCGGACGTTAGCGATGTAGTGGCTCAACGCGATTCCCTCCGCCGGCGGATCGTCAGCCTCAGTCTGTCCGACGTGGGAAAACGTACGCAACCGTAACCTTCGTTGGGCCGCCAGCAGGTGACGCGCCGGTGTCGCGGGGAAGAACCCGTGGTGAGTCTGTTGTGTTGCGCCATAGGGCAATTCAGTGAGATGAAGCGGCACGCCCGCAAACCGAGCGGCCTGGCCGGGCGACCGGCGTGAGCACACGCAGCCTGCGCCGCGACGAAAAACCAATCTCGCCGGTGCCGTTGGGGCTGGCCGTCGCCGAAAAACCCCGCATGCGGCACGTCGCCATCGCGCCCGCCGAGGACTTCCGGGAACATCACGTCGGCTCGCCGCGTTACGGCAAATGTGACAACACTCGATCTCACAGCCGAGAAGTTCAACGAAACCATCGAGGGCAACGACATCGTCCTCGTCGACTTTTGGGCGTCCTGGTGCGGTCCCTGCCGCCAGTTCGGCCCGACTTTCGCGGCGTCGTCGGAAAAGCACCCCGACATCGTGCACGCCAAGGTCGACACCGAGGCCGAACAACAGCTGGCGGCGGCCGCCCAAATCCGCTCCATCCCCACGCTGATGGCCTTCAAGAAGGGCAAACTGCTGTTCAACCAGGCCGGGGCGCTGCCGCCGGCGGCCCTGGAGGACCTGGTGCAGCAGGTCAGGGCCTTCGACGTTGACGCGGCCCAAGCCGGGCAAGCCGAATAGGGCTTAACGCAGGTCGAGGCGGCTACGCGCTACCTTGCATGGGTGAGTCTGGTACTGGTAGAGCACCCGCGGCCCGGTGTCGCGCTGATAACCCTCAATCGGCCCGAGCGGATGAACTCCATGGCGTTCGACGTCATGGTGCCGCTCAAAGAGGCCCTCGAGCAGGTCACCTACGACAACTCCGTGCGGGTGGTCGTGCTGACCGGGGCGGGCCGGGGCTTCTCCTCGGGCGCCGACCACAAGTCCGCGGGCTCGGTGCCCCATGTCGACGGGCTGACCCGGCCCAGCTATGCGCTGCGCTCGATGGAGATCCTCGACGAGGTCATCCTGGGCCTGCGCCGGCTACACCAACCGGTGATCGCAGCGGTCAACGGCCCGGCCATCGGCGGCGGGCTGTGCCTGGCGCTGGCCGCCGACATCCGGGTCGCCTCGACCAGCGCGTACTTCCGCGCCGCGGGCATCAACAACGGGCTGACCGCCAGCGAACTGGGGCTGTCCTACCTGCTGCCCAGGGCGATCGGGGCCTCCCGGGCGTTCGAGATCATGCTGACCGGCCGCGACGTCACCGCCGAAGAGGCCGAGCGTATCGGGCTGGTGTCGTGTCAGGTGCCCGACGGGCAGCTGCTGGACACCTGCTATGCCATCGCCGCGCGGATAGCGGCCTTCTCCCGGCCCGGGATCGAGTTGACCAAGCGCACACTGTGGGGTGGACTGGACGCCGGTAGCCTGGAAGGGCACATGCAAGCCGAGGGCTTGGGCCAGCTTTTCGTCCGCCTGCTCACCGCCAACTTCGAAGAAGCGGTTGCCGCGCGCGCGGAGAAGAGGCCCCCGGTGTTCACCGACGACAAATAACTCGCCAGCAACAAGGAGCGCGCCACGTGATCACGGCCACGGACCTGGAGGTCCGCGCTGGTGCGCGCATCCTGCTCGCACCCGACGGCCCGGACCTGCGCGTGCAGCCCGGCGACCGGATCGGGCTGGTCGGGCGTAACGGCGCGGGCAAGACCACCACGCTGCGCATCCTGGCGGGGGAAGGCGAACCGTATGCCGGCTCGGTCGCCCGGACCGGCGACATCGGTTATCTGCCACAGGATCCCAAAGAGGGCGACCTCGACGTGCTGGCCCGCGACCGGGTGCTGTCGGCCCGCGGACTGGACGTCTTGCTCACCGATCTGGAAAAGCAGCAGGCGCTGATGGCCGAGGTCGCCGACGACGACGCCCGCGACCGGGCGATCCGCCGCTACGGGCAGCTGGAGGAGCGCTTCGTCGCGCTCGGCGGTTACGGCGCCGAGAGCGAAGCCGCCCGCATCTGCGCAAGCCTCGGCTTGTCGGAACGGGTGCTGACGCAGCAGCTGCACACCCTGTCCGGTGGCCAGCGCCGCCGCGTGGAGTTGGCGCGCATCCTGTTCGCCGCGGCTGAAGGAGGGGCCAGCGGTTCCGGATCCGCCACCACGCTGCTGCTCGACGAGCCGACCAACCACCTCGACGCCGATTCGCTTGGCTGGCTGCGGGATTTCCTGCGCGCCCACACCGGCGGGCTGGTGCTCATCAGCCACAACGTCGAGTTGCTCGCCGATGTCGTCAACCGGGTGTGGTTCCTGGACGCCGTGCGCGGCGAGGTGGACGTGTACAACATGGGCTGGCAGAAGTATCTCGACGCCCGGGCCACCGACGAGCAGCGCCGCCGCCGGGAACGCAGCAACGCCGAACGCAAGGCCGCCGCGTTGCGCACCCAGGCCGCCAAGCTTGGCGCGAAGGCCACTAAAGCCGTTGCGGCCCAGAACATGTTGCGGCGCGCCGATCGGATGATGGCCGCGCTCGACGAGGAGCGGGTCGCCGACAAGGTGGCCCGGATCAAATTCCCCACCCCCGCGGCGTGCGGGCGCACACCGCTGATGGCCAGCGGCCTGAGCAAATCCTACGGATCGCTTGAGGTGTTCAGCGGTGTCGATCTGGCGATCGACCGCGGCTCGCGGGTGGTCGTGCTGGGGCTCAACGGCGCCGGCAAGACCACGTTGCTGCGGCTGCTGGCCGGGGTCGAGGATCCCGACGCCGGAGGGCTCGAGCCCGGACACGGTTTGCGGACCGGCTATTTCGCGCAGGAGCACGACACCCTCGACAACGACGCGACGGTCTGGCAGAACATCCGGCACGCCGCGCCCGACGCCGGCGAGCAGGATCTGCGCGGCCTGCTCGGCGCGTTCATGTTCAGCGGTCCCCAGCTCGACCAACCGGCCGGCACGCTGTCCGGCGGGGAAAAGACCCGGCTCGCGCTGGCCGGTTTGGTGGCGTCCACGGCGAACGTGCTGCTGCTCGACGAACCGACCAACAACCTCGATCCCGCATCGCGCGAACAGGTGCTCGACGCGCTGCGCAGCTATCAGGGGGCGGTGGTGCTGGTGACGCACGACCCCGGCGCCGCCGAGGCCCTCGACCCGCAACGCGTGGTCTTGTTGCCCGACGGCACCGAGGACCATTGGTCCGACGAGTACCGGGATCTCATCGAGCTCGCCTGACTTTTCGCCGCAGGTGATTCGGCCAAAGCGGCCCGCGGCGGACGCCCGTGTTCTTACTCTTGGGGCTTGCGACCGTGTTCGAGCGCGGAGGGCCCATGAAAAACACAGCGCACAAGCCGAAGAAGACACGCGACCAGTTGCTGCACGAGCTCCGCAACGCCTATGAGGGCGGAGCCAGCATCCGCAAACTGGTCGCCACCACCGGCAGGTCCTACGGTCGATTCACAGCATGCTGCTCGAGTCGGGGACCACGATGCGCAGCCGCGGCGGCCCCAACCACACCTCCCGGGCCGGCCGGACGTAACGTCACTTCGCCGCCGGTGGCCCAGAACCGTTGCGGCGCACCGAGTTCTCCACCAGGTCGAGGACGGCGGACAGCCGTCGCGGATCCTCGCCGGACGCCAGCCGGGCCACCAGGCCGTCGAGCACCAGTTCCAGGTAGCACTGCAAGACGTCGCCGGGAACGTCGTCGCGCACCCGGTGCGCCTCCTTCTGCCGGCGCAGCCGATCGGTCGTCGCCGCCGCCAGCTCCGCGGAACGCTCCGCCCATCCGCGGCTGAACGCCGGGTCGTTGCGCAGCTTGCGGGCGATCTCCAACCGGGTGGCCAGCCAGTCGAACTGGTCGGGCGCGGCGAGCATGTCACGCATCACCTGGATGAGACCCTCGCGCGACGCCACATCGGCCATCCGCTCGGCGTCCTCGTGGGCCAGGGCGAAAAACAGCGCGTCCTTGTCGCGAAAGTGGTGAAAGATCGCGCCGCGTGACATTCCGATCGCCTGCTCCAGGCGCCGCACCGTGGCCCTGTCGTAGCCGTATTCGGCGAAGCAATGGCGAGCACCGTCCAGGATCTGGCGACGGCGGGCCGCCAGATGGTCCTCGCTGACTTTTGGCACGGGCGCGGCTTGGGTCAGCCGGACTTGAGCATGTTGCGCAGCACGTACTGCAGGATCCCGCCGTTGCGGTAGTAGTCGGCCTCTCCGGGGGTGTCGATGCGCACGATGGCGTCGAACTCGACTGCTTTTTTGTCGGCGTCCCCGCCGTCCTTGCTTGCCTTGACATGCACCGTCTTCGGTGTCTTGCCCTCGTTGAGGGCGTCGATCCCGGTGATGTCGAAGACCTCGGTGCCGTCCAGTCCCAGCGACTCGGCCGACTCGCCCTCGGGGAACTGCAGCGGGATGACGCCCATGCCGATGAGGTTGGAGCGGTGGATGCGCTCGAACGACTCGGCGATCACCGCCCGCACGCCGAGCAGCAGCGTGCCCTTGGCCGCCCAGTCGCGTGAGGAGCCGGACCCGTATTCTTTACCGCCCAGTACCACCAGCGGAATATTTTGTGCCGCATAGTTTTGCGCGGCGTCGTAGATGAACGCCTGCGGGGCCTTTCCATCTACGGGGTCCTGGGTGAAATCACGGGTGTAGCCGCCGGCGACGTCGTCGAGCAGCTGGTTGCGCAGCCGGATGTTGGCGAATGTGCCGCGGATCATCACCTCGTGGTTGCCGCGCCGCGAACCGAAGGAGTTGTAGTCCTTGCGGTCCACGCCGTGCTCGTCGAGGTATTGGGCCGCCGGGGTGCCGGGCTTGATGCTGCCGGCGGGGGAGATGTGGTCGGTGGTCACCGAATCGCCCAGCAGGGCCAGCACCCGGGCGCCGGTGATGTCGCCGACCGGCTCCGGGTCGGCCGACATGCCCTCGAAGAACGGGGGCTTGCGCACGTACGTCGAGTCGGGGTTCCACTCGAAGGTGTTGCCGCTGGGGGTCGGCAGGTTGCGCCACCGCTCGTCGCCCTTGAAGACGTCGGCGTAGTTCTTGGTGAACATCTCCCGGTTGATTGCCGAGGCGATGGTGTCGGAGACGTCCTTCTGCGACGGCCAGATGTCTTTGAGGAAGACGTCGTTGCCGTCTTCGTCCGTGCCCAGCGGCTCGTTTTCGAAGTCGAAGTCCATGGTCCCGGCCAGTGCGTAGGCGATCACCAGCGGGGGAGAGGCCAGGTAGTTCATCTTCACGTCCGGGTTGATGCGGCCCTCGAAGTTCCGGTTGCCCGAGAGCACGGCGGTCACCGCGAGGTCGTTGTCGTTGACGGCCTTCGAGACGTCCTCGGGCAGCGGGCCGGAGTTGCCGATGCAGGTGGTGCAGCCGTAGCCCACGAGATAGAAGCCGAGCTTCTCCAGATACGGCCACAGACCGGCCTTTTCGTAGTAGTCGTGGACCACCTGCGAGCCGGGGGCCATCGACGTCTTCACCCACGGCTTGGAGCTCAGCCCCTTTTCGACGGCGTTGCGGGCCAGTAGCGCCGCACCCAGCATCACCTCGGGGTTGGACGTGTTGGTGCACGAGGTGACCGCGGCGATCACCACCGCGCCGTGGTCGAGCACGAACTCGCCGAGTTCGTCGGACTTCACCGTCACCGGATTGCTGGGGCGGCCATTGGGGTGCACGGCAGCGGATTCCACGGGCGGGCTGCCGTTGTCGTTGGAGGACAGCGACGCCGGGTCGCTGGCCGGGAAGCTCTCGTCGACGGCCTCGTCCAGCTTGGAGTACTGCGCCTGGCCGGAGTCGTCACCGACGTAATTGGGGATCTGCTCGCGGAATGTGGATTGCGCGTCCGACAACGCGATTCGATCCTGCGGCCGCTTGGGTCCGGCGATCGAGGGCACCACGTCGCCCAGGTTGAGTTCGAGGTATTCGGAGTAGGTGGGCTCGTGCTGCGGCATCGTGCCACATGCCCTGCTCCTTGGCGTACGCCTCGACCAGCGCCAGCTGTTCGTCGTCGCGCCCGGTGAACCGCAGGTAGTCGAGGGTCTCCTGGTCGATCGGGAAAATCGCTGCGGTGGAACCGAACTCGGGGCTCATGTTGCCCAGGGTGGCGCGGTTGGCCGACGGCACCTCGGCCACGCCCTCGCCGTAGAACTCGACGAACTTGCCGACCACGCCGTGCTTGCGCAGCATTTCGGTGACGGTCAGCACGACGTCGGTGGCCGTGACGCCCGGCTGGATCTCACCGCTCAGCTTGAAGCCGACCACCCGCGGAATCAGCATCGACACCGGCTGGCCGAGCATCGCGGCCTCGGCTTCGATGCCGCCCACGCCCCAGCCCAGCACGCCGAGGCCGTTGACCATCGTGGTGTGCGAGTCGGTGCCCACGCAGGTGTCGGGGTAGGCCACCCCGTCCCGGTCCATGACGACGCGGGCCAGGTATTCGATGTTCACCTGGTGCACGATGCCGGTACCCGGTGGCACCACCTTGAAGTCGCGGAAAGCGCCCTGCCCCCAGCGCAGGAACTGGTAGCGCTCGCCGTTGCGCTGGTACTCGATTTCGACGTTGCGCTCGAAGGCGTCGGCCCGGCCGAACAGGTCGGCGATCACCGAGTGGTCGATCACCAGATCGGCCGGCGCCAGCGGGTTCACCTTCTCCGGATTGCCGCCCAGGTCGCCGATGGCCTCCCGCATGGTGGCCAGGTCGACGATGCAGGGCACCCCGGTGAAGTCCTGCATGACTACGCGTGCGGGCGTGTACTGGATCTCAATGCTGGGCTCCGCGTTGGGATCCCAATTCGCGATGGCCTCGATGTGGTCCTTGGTGATGTTGCTGCCGTCCTCGTTGCGCAGCAGGTTCTCCGCGAGGACCTTGAGGCTGTAGGGGAGTTTTTTGGTGTTGGGCACCGCGTCGAGGCGATAGATCTGGTAACTCTTGTCGCCGACCTGGAGGGTGTCGCGTGCTCCGAACGAGTTCACAGAATCCTTGCTAGTCACATCAACTCCCGGGATTAAGTTCTCCCGCCGACGGGCCGTGTCGGCGGCGCGTGCAACTTTAACAGTACGCTTGTCCTGCATTACGGCGGCACCCGTACATTCCAGTCTTGTCGCGACGGGCCGGGGTTTAAACCCCTCTTCGGGCTCGAATACGCCCCGAGCGACACACTAGAGTGACCGCCGTGGCCGAGCGACGCGCCAGCGTGACGCCGCAGCAGGAGGGAAACGATGACTTTTTCCGCGCAGCCGGTGTTGCCCGTCTACATTCCGGTCGACGTCGACATGACCGCGATCAAGGCGCAGGTCGCCGCGTCCGACGTCAGCGCGCCACCGGCGGCCATGCCGGGGCTGCTCGACGTGGTAAACCAGGCGCACGCGCACGGCATCAACCTCAAGATCGTGCTGCTCGACCACAACCCTCCCAATGACACACCCCTGCGCGACATCTCGACGGTGGTCGGCGCGGACTACCACGACGCCACGGTGCTGACGCTGAGCCCCAACTACGTCGGCAGCTACAGCACCCAATTCCCGCGGGTCACGCTGGAAGCCGGCGAGGACATCGCCAAGACGGGCAACCCGGTGGTCTCGGCGCAGCACTTCTTGAACGAGTTGGACGCGCCCGAATTTCCCTGGACGGGCCTGACCATTTTTCTGCTGATCGCCGTCCTCGCGGCGGCGGTCGTCACCCGGTTGCTGCAGCTGCGCAGCAGGCCGTCAGCAACGTCAGCCGACCCGGCGGCGACGCAGGATGCGACGCCCACCAACACCGCCTAACCTCGCTTATCCGGTCCGTCCGGCAAGCGTCGGCGACTCTGCGTGGCAAACACCGTAGATAACTATTCGGTCACATTAAACACACGTAGAGAGTGCGATTCGTTAGGAGCGTTTCCACTCCCACATCTGTGACGTACGGTGCAAATGATGCTGGTGTTGTCTTTGGCGCCTTTAGAAAGCCGTGGCTGGCGCCACCCGTCGCGTTAAGCCGTAGGAGACCTGAGTCGAATGAGACGCAGACGCTGGGGCTCTTCCGTGCGGCCGGTCGCGAGGCTGATCCGGCCGGCCGTGCCGTCGGTGGTGAGCGTGGCCCTGCTGATGTGCACGCCCGGACTGGCGCACGGCGACCAGGCCGCCGACACCCTGGCCGCGCTCATCGCGAACGTCGCCCAGGCCAACCAGCGGCTGGAAAATCTCAGCGCCGAAATCCAGACCGAGCAGGAGAGCGTCAACAAGGCCCTGGTCGACGTGGAGACGGCCCGGGACGACGCCGTCTCGGCCCAACACGACCTCGAGGCCAGACAGCAGGCGGTCAAGGACGCCAACGCGGCGATCGCCGCGGCGCAACGCCGCTTCGACACGTTCGCGGCGGCCACCTACATGAACGGTCCGTCGGGCAGCTACCTGACCGCGACCAGCCCGGAAGACATCATCGCCACCGCATCCACCGCCCGGACCCTGAACGCGAGTTCGCAGGCGGTGCTGGCCAAGCTGCAGCGGGCCCGGACCGAGCAGGTGAACCGGGAGTCGGCGGCGCGGCTGGCCAAGCAGAAGGCCGACAAGGCCGCCGCCGACGCCAAGGGCAGCCAGGACGCCGCGGTGGCGGCGCTCACCAACTCCAGGCACAAGTTCGCCGAGCAACGCGAGCAGGTCACCCGCCTGGCCGCCGAGCGCGACGACGCCCAGGCCAAACTCGAGGCGGCTCAGCGCGAGGCCGCGCGCAAATGGTCGGCGGGCAACAACGGCCCCGGCGCTGCGGGCCCGGGCGACCGGTGGGGCAACGAATCGCCGGGCGCGCCCGCGCCGCCCGCGGGCGGCCACCGCTGGGACGGCCTGTGGGACCCCACGCTGCCGATGATTCCCAGCGCCAACGTCCCCGGCGACCCGATCGCGGTGATCAACCGAGTGCTCGGCATCTCGGCCACGTCGACGCAGGTCACCGCCAACCTGGGGCGCAACTTCCTGCAGCAGCTGGGCATCCTCAAACCCGACGACACCGGCATCACCAACACCGGTTCGTCTTCCGGCCGCATTCCGCGGGTGTACGGGCGGCAGGCCAGCGAGTACGTGATCCGTCGCGGGTTGTCCCAGATCGGCGTGCCGTACTCGTGGGGTGGCGGCAACGCCGCCGGCCCCAGCAGGGGAATCGACTCCGGGGCCGGCACGACCGGCTTCGACTGTTCGGGTCTGGTCTTGTATTCGTTCGCCGGGGTGGGCATCAAGCTGCCGCACTACTCGGGTTCGCAGTACAACCTGGGCCGCAAGATCCCCTCCTCGCAAATGCGCCGGGGTGACGTCATCTTCTACGGCCCGGGCGGCAGCCAGCACGTGACCATCTACCTCGGCAACGGCCAGATGCTCGAGGCCCCCGACGTCGGCCTGAAGGTCCGTGTCGCGCCGGTGCGCACCAGCGGTATGACGCCGTACGTAGTCCGCTACATCGAGTACTGAACGGGGAGCCATGCGCCGCAGAGGGTTTCGCATCATCAACCTCGCCTGGATCACCACCGTGGTGACCGGGCTGATGTTTTCTGTGGTCCTTTCCGGGGCCAGCCCGGCCACCGCCGACCCGGGCGGGTGGGATCCCACCCTGCCGGCGATCATCAGCGCCGGCGCCCCGGGCGACCCGCTCTCGGTCGCCAACGCGTCGCTGCAGGCCACCGCCCAGGCCACCCAGACCACCCTCGACCTGGGCAAGCAATTCCTCGGCGGGCTCGGCATCAACCTCGGCGGCAACGACGCACCCACCGCCGCCACCAACCCCGGCGGCAAGATCCCGCGCGTCTATGGCCGCCAGGCCATCGAGTACGTGATCAAGCGGGGCGGCTCCCAGATGGGCGTTCCGTACTCGTGGGGCGGCGGCTCGCTGCAGGGTCCCAGCAAGGGCGTCGACTCCGGCGCCAACACCGTCGGCTTCGACTGCTCGGGCCTGATGCGGTACGCCTTCGCCGGGGTGGGCGTGTTGATCCCGCGGTTCTCCGGTGACCAGTACAACGCGGGTCGCCACATTCCTCCGGACCAGGCCCGGCGCGGCGACCTGATCTTTTACGGTCCGGGCGGCGGCAGCACGTGACCATGTACCTGGGAAACGGCCAGATGCTGGAGGCGTCCAGCATCGCGGGCAAGGTCACCGTCAGCCCGGTCCGCAAGCCCGGTATGACGCCGTACCTGACTAGGATCATCGAGTACTGACCCCGGGCCGGTTGCCCGGGTGAATTCCGGGCGGGGACCGCGGCGTCGACGGATTCCGGCTGGCCTGGAATAGTTGGACGCGGGCACGTCGCTGCCCCACGACATTCGTCGTGCCAGCAGTCGTGTCCGATTGAGCGGTGGAGGGTTTATGACAGCAGCAGGTGGGCCGCCCCCGGGCGCCAGTGGTTACTCGGGCCCGGGCGGGCAGTCGGGCCCGCCGGCTCATCAAGCGCCGTCCGGCGGCGGTACCGGTGATGGCCTGGCCGCCGAAGTCCACACCCTGGAGCGGGCCATCTTCGAGGTCAAACGGATCATCGTCGGCCAGGACCAGCTGGTGGAGCGGATGCTGGTCGGCCTGTTGTCCAAGGGCCATGTCCTGCTGGAGGGTGTGCCCGGCGTGGCCAAGACGCTGGCCGTGGAGACGTTCGCCCGGGTGGTCGGCGGCACGTTCGCGCGCATCCAGTTCACGCCCGATTTGGTGCCCACCGACATCATCGGTACCCGCATCTACCGCCAGGGCCGGGAGGAGTTCGACACCGAGCTCGGCCCGGTGGTGGTCAACTTCCTGCTCGCCGACGAGATCAACCGCGCGCCGGCGAAGGTGCAGTCGGCGCTGCTGGAGGTCATGCAGGAACGTCACGTGTCGATCGGCGGCAAGACCTTCGCGCTGCCCAACCCGTTCCTGGTGATGGCGACGCAGAACCCGATCGAGCACGAGGGTGTCTACCAGCTGCCCGAGGCCCAGCGGGACCGCTTCCTGTTCAAGATCAACGTCGGCTATCCCTCGCCGGAGGAGGAGCGCGAGATCATCTACCGGATGGGCGTGCGGCCGCCGGAGCCCAAGCAGATCATGGACACCGGTGACCTGCTGCGGCTGCAGGACATCGCGGCCAACAACTTCGTCCACCACGCGCTGGTCGACTACGTGGTGCGCGTCGTCACCGCCACCCGCCACCCCGAGCAGCTCGGCATGAACGACGTCAAGACCTGGATCTCGTTCGGCGCGTCCCCGCGGGCGTCGCTGGGCATCATCGCCGCGGCTCGCTCACTGGCGCTGGTGCGCGGCCGCGACTATGTGATCCCGCAAGACGTCGTCGACGTCATTCCCGACGTCCTGCGGCACCGGTTGGTGCTCACCTACGACGCGCTCGCCGACGAAATCACGCCGGAGATCATCATCAACCGGGTGCTGCAGACGGTCGCCCTGCCTCAGGTGAATGCCGTTCCGCAGCAAGGCCAGTCGGTGCCACCGGTGATGCAGGCCGCCGGCGCGGCTAGCGCTCGGTGACCGATCCCCAGAAGCCGGGGGTGGTTCGCCCGCCGTCGATGCAACGCGGGCAGATCGTCGATCCGAAGCTGTCGGCGGCGCTGCGCACCCTCGAGCTCACGGTCAAACGCAAGCTCGACGGGGTCCTGCACGGCGACCATCTGGGCCTGATCCCGGGGCCGGGCTCCGAGCCCGGAGAGTCACGCGAGTACCAGCCCGGCGACGACGTCCGGAGGATGGACTGGGCCGTCACCGCGCGCACCACCCACCCGCATGTCCGGCAGATGATCGCCGACCGCGAACTGGAGACGTGGCTGGTGGTCGACATGTCGGCGAGCCTGGACTTCGGCACCACGGTGTGCGAGAAGCGTGACCTGGCGGTGGCGGCCGCGGCCGCGATCACGTTCCTCAACAGCGGTGGCGGCAACCGGCTCGGCGCGGTGGTCACCAACGGCGCGAGGATGGCCCGCGTGCCGGCGCGCTCCGGGCGCCAGCACGAGCAGACGCTGTTGCGCACCATCGCCACCATGCCCAGGGCCGCCGTCGGGGTGCGCGGAGATCTGGCGACGGCGATCGACGCGCTGCGCCGGCCCGAGCGCCGCCGCGGCATGGCGGTGATCATCAGCGACTTCCTCGGACCGATCAACTGGACGCGGCCGCTGCGGGCGATCGCGGCCCGGCACGAGGTGCTGGCCATCGAGGTGCTCGATCCGCGCGATGTCGAACTGCCCGACATCGGCGACGTCGTGCTGCAGGACGCCGAATCCGGAGTCACCCGCGAGTTCACCATCGATGCCCAGCTGCGGGACGATTTCGCCAAGGCGGCCGCCGCCCACCGCGCCGACGTGGCGCGCACGATCCGCGGCTGCGGCGCCCCGATACTGACGCTGCGCACCGACCGCGACTGGATCGCCGACATCGTCCGTTTCGTGGAGTCCCGCCGCCGCGGGGCACTGGCGGGGCGGCAGTGACGCTGCCGCTGCTCGGCCCGATGTCGCTGTCCGGCTTCGCGCACTCGTGGTTCTTCCTCTTCCTCCTGGTGGTCGCCGGGGTGGCCGCGCTGTACGTGGTGATGCAGCTGGCGCGGCAGCGGCGGATCCTGCGCTTCGCCAACATGGAGCTGCTGGAAAGCGTCGCCCCCAAGCGGCCCGCCCGATGGCGGCACGTCCCGGCGATTCTGCTGGTGGCCTCGCTGGTGCTGTTCACCATCGCGATGGCGGGGCCCACCAACGACGTCCGCATTCCCCGCAACCGCGCGGTGGTGATGCTGGTGATCGACGTGTCGCAGTCCATGCGGGCCACCGACGTCCAACCCAATCGGATGGTCGCCGCGCAGGAGGCGGCCAAGCAGTTCGCCGACGAGCTGACCCCCGGCATCAACCTCGGGCTGATCGCGTACGCGGGGACGGCGACGGTGCTGGTCTCACCGACGACCAACCGGGACGCGACCAAGCGCGCGCTGGACAAGCTGCAGTTCGCCGACCGCACCGCCACCGGGGAAGGCATCTTCACCGCGCTGCAGGCCATCGCCACGGTCGGCGCGGTGATCGGGGGCGGCGATACGCCGCCGCCGGCGCGCATCGTGTTGTTCTCGGACGGCAAGGAGACGATGCCGACCAACCCGGACAACCCCAAGGGCGCCTACACCGCCGCGCGCACCGCCAAGGACCAGGGCGTGCCGATCTCGACGATCTCGTTCGGCACCCCGTACGGATTCGTCGAAATCAACGACCAGCGCCAGCCGGTGCCCGTCGACGACGAGACCATGAAGAAGGTGGCCCAGCTTTCGGGCGGGCAGGCCTACAACGCCGCCAGCCTGTCGGAGCTGGAGTCCGTCTACGCGACGCTGCAGCAGCAGATCGGCTACGAGACGATCAAAGGCGATGCCAGCGTGGGCTGGTTGCGACTGGGTGCGTTGGTGCTGGCGCTCGCGGCGCTGGCGGCGCTGCTGATCAACCGCCGGCTGCCGGAGTAGCCGCGCGCTTGCGCCGCGAGCGTAACTGGGCTGCGATTTCTGCCCCCCTCGATTTCGCAGTGAGGTTACGCTCGCGAAGCGCGCGCCGCGCGTACCCGGCGGACGATGTCGTCGGGGTGGTCCTCGGCGATGACCCGCACGACGATCCAGCCCAGCCGCTCGAGCTTCTCCAGCCGGCGGATGTCCTTGACGTATTGCGCGCGGCTGGACCGATGTTGGTCGCCGTCGTACTCGACGGCGACCAAGATGTCCTCCCAGCCCATATCCAAATAGGCCTCGGCCCAGCCCCATTCGTTGCGCACAGCGATCTGTGTCTGCGGCCGCGGGAATCCCGCGCTCAGGAGCAGTAGGCGTAGCCAGGATTCCTTCGGCGACTGAGCGCCGCCGTCGATGAGCTCGATAGCGGCCCTGGCCACTTTCATGCCTCGGCGGCCCCGGTAGCGGTCGACCAAAAGCTCGATGTCGGCCAACTTCAACTCCACTGCTTGCGCGAGGGCATCGATGGCCGCTACCGCGACCCCTCGGGGGTAGCGCCTCGCCAGGTCGAGCGCAGTACGAGCCGGCGTGGCGACGCGCATGCCGCCAATGACGGCGATCTCGTCGGGCTCGATGCGCTCTTCCCAGACGTCGATCCCGGCGGTTCGGCGGCGGTTCGTGTCGATGATCGTGGCGGGACGGCTCGGGTCAATCCACCGGGCCCCATGCAGGGCCGACCCCGAGAAGCCGGCAAGGATGCCGCGGCGTCGCGAGCGCAGCCAAGACGCTTTCGCCCGCACCACGGGCGTCAGCTCCGCGTCCCGGGGAACGTACACATCCTGGTGCACGGCGACATGCCGACTCCGTAGCTCATACGGGGTCAACCTGCCCGCAGCCAGGGCCTCACTGCCCAGAAATGGCTCCGTCATGGCGAAAGTGTGCCGATGCCCGCCGACAACGCGCGCGAGCGTAGCGCCACTGCGAGATCCGGCTCGATTTTTCGCGCTGGCGTTACGCTCGCGACGAGCCGATTACGGGGCTACCGCGGCGAGGCGATAGGTTGACGGGGTGACTGACACGGCCACCGACAACACGACCAAAAGTGCTGCCGACTGGGGCAAACCCGCGTTCGTAGCCCGTTCGGTCCTGGTGACGGGCGGAAACCGGGGGATCGGTCTGGCGATCGCACAGCGGCTGGCAGCCGACGGCCACAAGGTGGCCGTCACGCACCGCGGATCCGGGGTGCCCGAGGGGCTGTTCGGCGTGGAGTGTGACGTCACCGACAACGACGCCGTCGATCGCGCCTTCACAGAGGTCGAAGAGCACCAGGGTCCGGTCGAGGTGCTGGTGTCCAACGCCGGCCTGTCCGCGGACGCGTTCCTCATGCGGATGACCGAGGAGAAGTTCGAGAAGGTCATCGACGCCAACCTCACCGGGGCGTTCCGGGTGGCTCAGCGGGCATCGCGCAGCATGCAGCGAAAGCGGTTCGGCCGAATGATCTTCATCGGTTCGGTCTCCGGCAGCTGGGGCATCGGCAACCAGGCCAATTACGCGGCCTCCAAGGCCGGTGTGATCGGCATGGCCCGCTCGATCGCCCGGGAGCTGTCCAAGGTCAACGTGACCGCGAATGTGGTGGCCCCGGGCTACATCGACACCGATATGACCCGCGCGCTGGATGAGCGGATCCAGGAGGGCGCACTGCAATTCATCCCGGCGAAGCGGGTTGGCACCGCCGCCGAGGTCGCCGGGGTGGTCAGCTTCCTGGCGTCCGAGGATGCCAGTTACATCTCCGGTGCGGTCATCCCGGTCGATGGCGGCATGGGTATGGGCCACTGATTTCAACCACGACATAAAGGACGGACATGGCAGGACTGCTCGACGGCAAACGAATCCTGGTCAGTGGGATCATCACCGACGCGTCGATCGCGTTCCACATCGCACGGGTGGCCCAGGAGCAGGGCGCCCAGCTGGTGTTGACCGGGTTCGACCGGCTGCGCCTGATCCAGCGCATCGCCGACCGGCTGCCGGAAAAGGCCCCGCTGCTCGAGCTCGACGTGCAGAACGAGAAGCACCTGGACACGCTCGCCGAGCGGGTGACGGAGGCGATCGGCGAGGGCAACAAGCTTGACGGCGTGGTGCATTCGATCGGTTTCATGCCGCAGACCGGGATGGGGATCACCCCGTTCTTCGACGCGCCCTACGAGGACGTCTCCAAGGGCATCCACATCTCGGCGTACTCGTATGCCTCGCTGGCCAAGGCGCTGCTGCCGATCATGAACCCGGGCGGATCCATCGTCGGCATGGACTTCGACCCGAGTCGGGCCATGCCCGCCTACAACTGGATGACGGTGGCCAAGAGCGCGCTGGAGTCGGTGAACCGGTTCGTGGCCCGTGAGGCCGGCAGGTACGGTGTGCGATCGAATCTGGTTGCGGCCGGGCCGATCCGGACGCTGGCGATGAGCGCGATCGTCGGCGGCGCGCTCGGCGAAGAGGCGGGCGCCCAGATGCAGCTGCTGGAAGAGGGCTGGGACCAACGCGCACCGATCGGCTGGAACATGAAGGACCCCACGCCGGTGGCCAAGACCGTGTGCGCGCTGCTGTCGGAGTGGCTGCCGGCCACCACCGGAACCATCATCTTCGCCGACGGCGGCGCCAGCACCCAATTACTCTAGAACGCAATGGACTTCGATGCGGTCCTGCTGTTGTCCTTTGGCGGGCCGGAGGGCCCCGAGCAGGTGCGGCCGTTCTTGGAGAACGTCACCCGGGGCCGCAACGTGCCGCCCGAGCGCCTGGACGATGTCGCCGAGCACTACCTGCATTTCGGTGGGGTGTCGCCGATCAACGGGATCAACCGCGCGCTGATCACCGAGCTGCGCGCGGAATTGGACGTGCCGATCTACTTCGGCAATCGCAACTGGGAGCCCTACGTCGAGGACACCGTTGCGACCATGCGCGACAACGGTGTTCGTCGCGCCGCGGTGTTCACCACTTCTGCGTGGAGCGGCTACTCCAGCTGCGCGCAGTACACTGAAGACATCGCCCGGGCGCGCCGCGCTGCCGGGCCGGGCGCGCCCGAATTGGTCAAGCTGCGGCCGTACTTCGATCACCCGCTCTTCGTCGAGATGTTCGCCGGCGCCGTCGCGGCCGCGGCCCGCGGCGTGCCAGCCGGCGCGCGGCTGGTGTTCACCGCGCACTCGATCCCGGTGGCCGCCGACCAACGCTTCGGCCCCAGGCTGTACAGCCGCCAAGTCGCCTATGCCGCAAGGCTCGTCGCGGCCGCCGCCGGATACGCCGATTACGATCTGGCCTGGCAGTCGCGATCGGGCCCGCCCCAGGTTCCGTGGCTGGAGCCCGACGTCGGCGACCATCTCACGGCGCTGGCCACCGGCGGCACCAACGCCGTCGTCGTCTGCCCCATCGGGTTCGTCGCCGACCACATCGAGGTGGTGTGGGATCTCGACTACGAATTGCGTTTGCAGGCCGAGGCGGCGGGGATGGCGTTCGCCCGGGCCGCGACGCCCAACGCCGATCGGCGATTCGCCAGGCTCGCCGCGGATTTGATCGACGAAGTCCGCACGGGCAGGCCGCCCGCGCGGGTGAGCGGCCGGGATCCGGTGGCCGGCTGCCTCGCCGGCGTCAACGGTGAGCCGTGCCGTCCGCCGCACTGCGCGGCGCGGGAAACCCCGGACCGAGGCTAGTCGCCCCAGGCCGAATTCAGGATCGCGGTGACGGCGGCCATCCGCGCCGACCGCACCACCGCGGTCAGTGGCCGCAGCGCGTCGCTGGCGATCCGGGACTCCGCAGAGGATTGCGCCGCGATCGGTTCCACTGCGGCGAAGCGGTCCGGGGCGCCGCGGGAGGCGTCGGACAATCGACTGAGTCCGGCGCTGACCGCGATGATCGCGTCGACGTGCGCGGCGTTCTCCAGCACCCGCAACGCGCGCGACGGCGCATGGTCGGGAATGCGGTGTTGCCGTGCGGATTCCAGCAGCTGTTCGACGAGTCCGCGCGGATCGTCGACGTCGGCCGCGGCGGAGCCCAGTCCGATGGTGCCGAGCGCATCGGCGGCCGACCGCACGGCCGACCGCAACGTGTATTCGGCATCGCCAAGCTCGTGATGGTCCAATGCGGGTGCCCCCGGCAGCGAGTACACCGTCCAGGACAGTGCACACAATTCCGGCAGGGCGGACTCGTCCTCCTGGTCGTCGAAATAGTCATAGGAGAATTCGGGGACCAGGCCGACCGCGGTCGCGGGTTCGTGTGGGTTGCCAATAATGACCGCCTCACCCGCGGCCAGGGCATCGCGCTGGAACTGCGTTCCCGGGGCCAGCCCGCGCACGTCGCCCGGCACCGGCAAAACCACGTTGATCGTTCCGCGCAGCCGACCGGGACAGTCGGGCGCCGACGCCGGGCGGCCCACCGCCGCGCGCAGTATCTGCAGCAGCGAGACGGTCCCGGCGTTGTGCACATCGGGCCACGGCAGCCCGGTGTGGCCCGCGGCGACGGCATCATACGCGGTCACCGATTGCTTTGGCGCCCAGACGGATAAAGCGTCCAGGACGTCGTCGGGCGCGGCCTTGCCTGCGAGCCAGGCGTTGGCCCACAGGGACAGCGAGACACTGGGACACCACACGATCACGCAGTGTAGTTGTTTTGTCCGGCGAAGGCCGATCACGCGTATCCTGGCCGCATGCCCGCCGCGGTGCTTTGGCTAATAGCCGCGCTGGTGCTTGCCGGCGCGGAGGCGCTCACCGGCGACATGTTCTTGCTGATGCTCGGGGGCGGCGCGCTGGCCGCCTCGGCGATCAGCTGGTTGACGGACTGGCCGGTGTGGGCCGACGGGTTGGTGTTTTTGATCGTCTCCGTGCTGCTGCTGGTGCTGGTTCGGCCCGGCCTGCGGCGACGGCTGACCCCCCGCGCGGCGCAGCTGGGGATCAAGGCGCTGGAGGGCCGAAGCGCGCTGGTGCTCGATCGGGTGACCCGGGACGACGGCCAGGTGAAGCTTGACGGCCAGGTGTGGACCGCGCGCCCGCTCAATGACGGCGATAGCTACGAGCCGGGGGAGTCGGTAACCGTCGTGCACATCGACGGTGCTACCGCGGTGGTGTTCAGAAGCGTGTAACGGCGTTCGACAGACGCTGCGAGAGAAGGGAATTCCGGTGCAAGGTGCGGTTGCTGGTTTGGTGTTGCTGGCCGTCTTGGTGATCTTCGCCATCGTCGTGGTGGCCAAGTCGGTCGCGCTGGTTCCGCAGGCCGAGGCCGCGGTGATCGAACGGTTGGGCCGGTACAGCCGCACGGTCAGCGGTCAGCTGACCCTGCTGGTGCCGTTCATCGACCGCGTCCGCGCGCGGGTGGACCTGCGGGAGCGGGTGGTGTCGTTCCCGCCGCAGCCGGTGATCACCGAGGACAACCTGACGCTGAACATCGACACCGTGGTCTACTTCCAGGTCACCAGCCCGCAGGCGGCGGTCTACGAGATCAGCAACTACATCGTCGGCGTCGAGCAGCTCACCACGACCACGCTGCGCAACGTCGTCGGCGGCATGACGCTGGAGCAGACGTTGACCTCCCGCGAGGTGATCAACGCCCAGTTGAGGGGCGTGCTCGACGAGGCCACCAACCGGTGGGGCCTGCGCGTGGCGCGGGTCGAGCTGCGCAGCATCGACCCGCCCCCGTCGATCCAGGCCTCGATGGAAAAGCAGATGAAGGCCGACCGGGAGAAGCGGGCCATGATCCTGACCGCCGAAGGGATGCGGGAGTCGTCGATCAAGGAGGCCGAGGGTGCCAAGCAGGCCCAGATCCTGGCCGCCGAGGGTGCCAAGCAGGCCGCGATCCTGGCCGCCGAGGGTGACCGGCAGTCCCGGATGCTGCGCGCGCGGGGCGAGCGGGCGGCGGCCTACCTGCATGCGCAGGGGCAGGCCAAGGCCATCGAGAAGACGTTCGCCGCGATCAAGGCCGGCCGGCCCACCCCGGAGATGCTGGCCTACCAGTACCTGCAGACGCTGCCGGAGATGGCGCGCGGCGACGCCAACAAGGTCTGGGTGGTGCCCAGCGACTTCAGCGCGGCGCTGCAGGGGTTCACCAGGATGCTGGGCAAGCCGGGCGAGGACGGGGTGTTCCGATTCGAGCCGTCCCCGGTCGACGACGCGCCCATGCCGGAAACCGACGACGCCGACGTCGCCGACTGGTTCTCCACCGACACCGACCCCGCGATCGCCCAGGCGGTGGCAAAGGCGGAGGCGATCGCCCGCAAGCCGGTGGACGGCCGGCTACCGCCGGAGTTGGGTCAATAGGATCGACGTATGAGTGCTTTGACGTCACCGAGGACCTACACCGCGCCTGGCCGTGTTCCATGCCGTCGACGCGGTGGGGTGCGCGGTGCAGGTGGCTCCCATCAAGAAAGTTCTGGACGACCTCGAAATCCCGGACAGCGTTCGCCGCGTCCTGCCGGTGGTCAAGGCCGCCGCCGCGGTGGGCCTGCTGTCGGTGACCTGGTTTCCGGCCCTGGCGCGGCTGACCACGGCGATGCTGACGGTGTACTTCGTGTTGGCCGTGGGCGCGCACGCCCGCGCGCACGACAAGGTCGTCAACGCCCTTCCGGCGGCGACGTTTCTGGTCACGTTCGCCGTGATGACCGCCAAGGGCCCGAATCGGCGCTAGTCCAGACGTAACTCGACCATCGGCAGCGGCGTGTTGGTGTCGGTGATCGGAGCGCCGAGCGTCTCCTCCAGCACCGGGCTGAGCTGCTCCCACGCTCGGGGATGACGGCTTCGGTAGGCGGCCAGCGCGCGGTCCGCCTCGGGTTGGTCGAGGACGCGCGCGGTGGCGCGCCTGGGCGCATGGCTGCCCGCGTAGACACGGACCCGCGGGTTGGCCTGGATATTGCGGAACCACTGGGCTTTTCGGCCGAAGCCGGACGCGATGACGTAGGTGTCGGGGGAGGGGTGGCCGACGACCTCCAGTACGACGTAGCGCGGCACGCCCGACTTGCGGCCGATGTGCTCGAGCATCAGGATGCGCGAACCGAACAGCGCGCCGGCGCGGGCCTTGTAGATCCAGATCGGGGCGCGCATGAGCCGGCGCGACCGCAACAGCCGTTCGAAGACCCTGACCAAAAGGGTTGTGTCGGACATCAATACCTCCATTTCTTCTGTCACTTTCAGTCGCCGGCAAGCCCGTCACGGTAGATCGCGAACACCTCGCCGGCCCAGCGCCGCATCCCCGGTTCCGAGAGCGGATCGACGCCGAGCACCTCGATCAGGCGGGGTCGCAGCGTCAGTACCGCCAGGTCGTTGACAAGCAAAAAAGCCGCCCGCACGGCGCTGTCCGTCCCGGGACTGGCGATCCCCGCGGCAACCATCGTGTCCAGGGTGGCTTGGCTGAGCCGGAACAGCCGGTCGAACAGGGCCGACCCGGCCGGACCGCCGGAGATCAGCAGCCGGCTCAGATACGCCGGGATCGCGGAGTCGGGCGGTAGGTGGGTGGCCAGGCCGTCGAGCAGGCTCGGCACCGCGGTCGGCTCGAGCCCGACCGCGGCGGTTTCCTCGGTCATCCGGGTCAGCAGTAGCTCGAAGGTGCCGACCACGTGGTTGTCGACGGCGTCGACCAGTCCGTTCTTCGAGCCGTAATGCCTGATGAGCAGGGCTGCCGAGACGCCCGCGGCGGCCGCGATGTCGCGCATCGTGACCGCGTCGGGGCCGCGTTCGGCGAACAGCCGCAACGCTTCGTCGCGGATTCGTGCTCGCGCGGTCCGGTCGTCGGGCGGGGGTGAATGCACGTTTACTATTGTAAATGATTGTTTAGTCGAGCGTAGACGCGGGGGTGCGGGTACGCCCTCGTCCGATGAACACCGAAGCCACCAAGAGCCGCGACAGATGGTCACGCGACGAGATCCGGGTCGCAGTGAATACCTCAGCCGTGCGGTGCCGGCGGCAGCGGCGGCGGCACGACTCCCGGCCCGGGTGGCGGCGTCGGGGAGGGCGGTGAAACGTAACCCGACAGCGGCGGCGGATATGGCGGCGGGGGGAGCTCGACGCGCACGGTCCAGACCAGGCCGGTGATCGCGAAGGTGGCCAGCGCCCCGAGCGCCACGCCCACCAACCCCGCGCCGACCATCGCACCGGTGGAAAAGCGACGGCCGGATTGCGGGGGTGGGGCCGCGGCGGGCGGCGGCGCGGGGTTACGGGCACCGGTATTGGCGTGTTCGGAGGTCATCTCGCTCCCCAGGGTCGTCGGATGTGCGTACCTGAGGACGGTAGTAGCGCGCGACACCCGCCGCCGCCGCGTTTCAGGCGTGCGGTGGCCGCGGACGGCGGTGCCGGAGGGTGCCCCGGGCCGAAATCCCCGCCCGGCGGCGGTGGCGGCAAGAAGCCGTGCGGTCCCCCCGGCGGCGGGCCGAACATCGGGGGAGGCGGCGGCCCGTGATGCATCGCCGGGGCCAGCATCGGCGGCGGGGGCGGCGGGGCCCGGCGGGTCCGGCGCCCACGATCCAGGCGAAGGCGATCGCCGCGACGGTGCCGATCGAGCCGACCAGCACGCCGGCCAGCCCGGCCCCGATCACCACGCCCGTGGAGTGGCGAGGTCGTTGTCCCTGGTAGGTGCCCGCCGGTGGTGGCGCGGTGGCCGGAGCGGGGTTGGCGTTGATGTCGTTGTCGTTGTCGTTGGTGTTGGTTGTCATGTCTCCGGACGGTAGGAGCCGGAACTGAAGTGGATCTGAAGAAGTGGCCGCGGCATATCCCGACGAAACCGGCGTCTTCAGGCCGATCTCAGGAACGAAGCGCTAACAATGGGGCATGGCCGATTCCTGGCACGCGGGCACCCGCCCGGCTCCGCGACGGGCCGAGCGGTTCACCGCGGGCACGCCGCGGGTGCTGGTGGTCGAGGATTCCGAGACCATCCGCGAGATGGTCAGCGAAGCGCTCACCGACGTCGGCTACCACACCGATGCGCGCGCCGACGGCGACGGGCTGGAAGACGTGCTCGACGGGCTACGGCCCGACCTGGTGGTGCTCGACGTGATGCTGCCGGGCCGCGACGGATTCGCCCTCATCGACGTCATCCGCGAATGGGGCGACATCGGGATCGTGTTGATCACGGCCCGCGACGGCCTGCCGGATCGGCTGCGCGGCCTGGACGGCGGGGCCGACGACTACGTCATCAAACCGTTCGAGCTGGCCGAACTGGTGTCGCGGGTCGGGGCGGTGTTGCGCCGGCGCGGACGGCTGCCGCAGGTCGTCCAGGTCGGCGACCTGATGCTCGACGTCGACGCCGGCGTGTCGCCGCGCGCGACGGCCACCGGCTGGACCTGACCGCAACCGAGTTGCGGCTGCTGGCCTTCCTCGTCGAGCAGCGCGGCCGGATCGTCAGCGCCACCCAGATCCTGAACGCGGTGTGGGGCTATGACGCCTACGACCCCAACCTGGTGCAGGTGCATGTCAGCGGCTTGCGACGCAAGCTCGAGGCCCACGGCCCGCGGATCCTGCACACCGTCCGCGGCATCGGCTACCGCCTGCAGCCGCAGCGGTCATGACCGCCGACCCGGCGACGCCGACCCCGTCACTGCAACGCCGGGTGACGCTGGTGGTGCTGGCGTTGCTGGCCGTGCTGCTGGTGGTGCTCGGTGTCACCATCGACGTCAGCCTCGGCGTTCTCGCGCGCCGAAACCTGCATGACCGGCTGCTCGCGGCGACCTCGCGCGCCGAGGCGCTGGTCGCCGCGCACACCGCGCCCGATCTGCTCGCCGCCGAACTCAACGGCGGCGGCGTGCGGGCCCTGCTGGTCACCGCCGACGGGGCCAGCTACGGCGATCACGGCATCGACCCGAACACCACCGCGGGCCCCGTCGCCCCGCCCCCGCTGCCCTTTCGGCCCCCGCCGTTTCCGCCACCGCCACCGCCCGGCCCGCCGTTCGCGCCGCACGGCATGCCGCCCGGTCCGCCGCCGCCTCCACCGCCGCCCGGCCCCCCGCCGGACGCCACCGCGACGGCCATGGTGGACCTGTTGCCCGACGGTGCCCGGTTGATCCTGGTCGCCGACACCACCCAGACCACGCAAGTGACCCACCAGCTCCGTCAGCTGATGATCGGGGCGGGCGTGGTCACCCTGCTGGTCGCGGCGCTGCTGCTGGTTGCGGTCAGCCGGGCGGCGCTGCGCCCGCTGGACCGTCTCACCGCGCTAGCCAACGGCATCACCACCGGGGACCGAGGCCGACGATTGCGTCCAGACCGCACCGATACCGAACTCGGCCGCGCCGCCAGCGCCTTCGACGGCATGCTCGACGCGTTGGAAGCCTCCGAGCGCCGCGCCCAGCAGGCCGCCGACACCGCCCAGCGGGCCGAGACGGCAACCCGGCGTTTCCTCGTCGACGCCGCCCACGAGCTGCGCACCCCGATCGCCGGCATCCAGGTCGCCGCCGAGCAGCTCGCCACCAACGCCTCCCAGCACCACGACGACGACGCGGCCCGCGGTCAATACCGTCGCGCCAGCCTGCTGCTGTCCGATGCCCAACGCGCCGGGCGACTCGTCTCCGACATGCTGGATCTGAGTCGCATCGACGCCGGGATCCCGCTGGACCTGCACGACGTCGACCTGGCCGCCGTCGTCGATGCCGAAGCCGACCGGGCCGCCATGCTGGCGCCGCAACTCACCGTGATCCGCACCGGCCTGACCGCACTGAACCTCAACGCCGACGCGACGCGGCTGGCCCAGATCATGTCCAACCTGCTCGACAACGCGCGTAGGTACACGCCGGCCGGTGGCGCCATCAACGTCGATGTCCGGAGCCGCGACGGCACCGCCGAGGTCACCGTCACCGACACCGGCCCGGGCATCCCGGACGACGAGTGCGACCGCATCTTCGAGCGGCTGGTGCGCTTGGACGCCGGCCGCGCCCGCGATCACGGCGGCGCCGGGCTGGGGTTAGCGATCGCTCGCGCGCTGGCGCGCGCACACGGCGGCGAATTGGCCTGTTTGCCGCGCGAGGGAGGCGCGCAGTTCCGGCTCAGCTTGCCCTGCGATAAGTCGTGATGCACGCGTCGACCGCGCGCTACCCGACCGCCAGTTTCACAACCCGGTTATGCGGCTCTTCGTGATTCAGAGTGCATTGATCAGTTGGTGGAGTGCGCCGCTGTGGAGGAGTGAGCGCCAGCGGTAGTGGGTAAGGTTTCGGAATCCGAGGGCGTTGCGGCGCAGGGCTTCCAGGCGGCCGTTGATGGCTTCGGTGGGTCCGTTGGAGACGTGGTGGTCGAAGAATGCCAAGATGTCAGCGCGGCGGCGATGCAGGGTGCGTCCCAGTTGGGCCAGTTCCTCAAGCGCGGCAGGCGCGCCGCGGCGTAGGGGTCGATCAGCGTGATCATCGCGTTCTTGCGGCGGCGGCGGTTGGGGTCAGCGTAGGCGGCGATGACGCGCTGATAGACACTCCAGACCACCATGACGGCGAGATGATTGTCGTCGGCGAAGACCGGTTCCAGTCGTGTCCGTTGCCGGGTGGTCAGCAGTAGAAAGCGGGTGTGCAGGGTGCGGCGCACACCATAGAGCGGGTCGCCGGTGCGGCCACGATGACCGCAGGTCAGTGGTTGGATGCGTTGGCGGATCAGGTAGAGCTTGGCCGCGGCCAACGCCACGACATGGAAAGGGTCCATCACCGCCGTGGCGGTGGGCAGCTGATCGGTCGCGGCGCTCTTGTAGCCGCCGAATCCGTCCATGGCGATTACCTCGACCCGTTCATTAGATGCCGCTGGCTGCTCGGCCAGCCACGTCTTGAGGGCTGCCGCTGAGCGCCCCGTCACCAGATCCAGTAGCCGCGCCGGACCAGTCTTGTCGAGCACCGACGTGAGGTCGATCATCAGCGTGACAAACCCCTGGGTGCCGGGTCGCCGCGGCGGCCCAGCGATGCTCATCAACGCCGATGACACGAATACCGGCCAGGCGGTCTGGGCCAGCAGCGGTGACCAGCTCTGCGACGGTGCGCATCGCGATCGAGCTGACGGTGTGCCAGGACAGGCCGAGTTCCTCCGCGATCGCCGAGATGGTTGTGCGGTCGATCATTAACCGCCGCAATACATACCGGGCGCAGCGCCGTGTCGTGGAGGCTCGCGGGGCGGCCAGCTTTCCCAGATCCTGGTTGAACACCGCACGCCGGCACTCCGCGATGATGAAGCGCTAGCGGGGAACGGCGACCCGAAGGACCAGTGGGTAGCCCGCGACCGGCAGGTCGGTCAACACACGGACCACGGTGTCACGATATTTTCCATCCCGGCCGCAGTCGGGACAGCGGGGATCACGGGCACCGGCGCGCAGAAGATCGTGGTCCGCTCATCGTCGACAGCGGCGTCGGTGATCGTCACGCCCAACTCGATGGTGCGCATGATCGTGTCGGCAACAACAGACGGCGGGCAGGCAGTAGCCTCAGGCACGGGTCCCCTCGGTGCGGTGGTTGGCAGGTGTAGGAACCGGAATCCTCACCCACCGAGGCCCCACCTCAACTCATCGACACGACACATCCCCACCGATACCCAGCCACCACTGCACGTTCATCCGCGAGGAGCCGCTTTACAAGCAGGGCGATTCAGGCAGCGAACGCAGTACCAGACACAGAAGCTGCCGACGCCTGGCGCACGCACCGCCTATTCAACCCAGCCGTATTTTCGGGCGAGCGTTTCAAACGAGGCGCGCACCCGCACAATCTGCTCACCGGTCAGTGACGGAGTGATGTCAAGAAGGACCTCAGTGACCACATGCTGCAACTCCGATGCCGCAAGGACATCGAAATAGTCATCCGACTCCGGCCCAGCACTCGGGGAGGGACGCTCAACGTGGCCCGACCGCGGGGTCACTAGTTGCACTGACGTGGCAAACTCACCCCGCGGGCCATCCTCAACATCAAACGAAACCCTGACATGCCGCGTCGCCAATGACTTCTCGAACTCCAAATCATTGGCATGTAAGAAAATATCGTTGCCACCAGAATCCGGAGCAATGAACCCATAACCACGCACGCGATCGAACCGAACAACCGTGCCCGTACCCCTCACCCAACTCCCCAATCACGCCAGACACAAAACCCGCCACCACTCAGGCCAAAAAGCCTAGCCACCCGCCGCGCAGGACTCACGGTCGCCCACCGACATCGCAGGGCCGAATATATCCCGGCGTCGGCGACGGCGGTGACACCGCAGAGCTGATGAGCGGTCTGGAAGGCGTTGATGACCGGCACCATTGTGGCAGTCTCGGCCGGTGCGCATGATCGTGTCGGCAACAACAGACGGCGGGCAGGCAGTAGCCTCGGGCACGGGTCCCCTCGGTGCGGTGGTTGGCAGGTGTAGGAACCGGAATCCTCACCCACCGAGGCCCCATCTCAGCTCATCGACACGACACATCCCCGCCGATACCCAGCCACCGCTGCACGCTCATTCGCGAAGAGCCGGTTACGCCGGCATCGGCGACGTAGAGGTTGCCGGCGGAGTCAGCTGCCAACCCGAGGAGATCGGCGTGGGCTTGAGCGGCTTGGTCGGCACCATCGTTCCGCCGAGTACATGACACTAATGTTGCCACCAGCACAGAACGGCCAATAACGTGAATGTTGCTGACATCGCCTCATGGCAATGTGAGGACTGCTAGCAATAGGCCTTAGAAAAAGCATCGAAAATGCGATCCGCGGAGACCTCACGACTTTGCTCCAGGTTGATGAGTTCGACATGCTGAGGTCCTTGGTTCCCGCGAGTCAGCTCCAAGGTGCTCCTCCCACCGCCAGTTACATTCAGTAGCACAGATGAATCAGGCGATACAGAACCATCGTTTACCGCATTGCGCAGACATGCGACTGCCACGGCCGGTCCCGGTTCGATGTCCACACCCTCAACTTCCGCAAACAGCCTCGAGGCTTCCCGAACTTGCTGAGCGGACGCAGTTCTAACATTCCCCTGACTGTCAGCAAGAGCGTCCCGTACACCGCCCTTGATCCATACCAGTGGCTTGGGGTTAGTTAGCTCATCAGCGTAGGGAATTTGTCCATTGCTATTTGCACGCCCTTCGACCGTCCAATTCTCAGCCGGATCTGCAGTCAATTCTGAAACAATGGGAGCCAGTTCAGCGTTTTGACACAGCGTCAACCTTGGTATCCGATGGCCTGTCGGTTGCAATCGTCTGCTAGCCTCCCATGCTGCGATTGCTCCAGCGCCGCTACCGACGGCTTGAAAATAATGTTCGGGCAGACTTCCCATTTCTTCGAAGGCTGCCAACATCACGGTCGCCAGCCCATCGCGTGTGGCGACGTTCAGAGCCCCCCCGGGCCACACCCAGTCGAATCGTCTACACAGGAACTGCCCAAAGTCAATCGCGTCTTGGTAGGAACCGTTCTGGAGGCATACGACCCTGACACAGGAACCGATCTCTGTCGCGAACCGGATCCTGTTTAGACCAAATTCCGGAATCACCACTATGCAAGGTCTATCGGCCAGGGAAGATATCCTAGCCAATGCCGCGGCAGTATTCCCCACCGAGGCTATTACTATCGGAGGTGACGACCGTGGAAGCCGCGCTATCAAGACGTTTGCTTCAAGCTCCTTGAAGGTGCCGGTTGCGAACCGGATTCCACGCTCGGGCCAATATCCACTGAATGCAATCCAGAGATTATTTAGACCGATCTCTCTGGCAAGCGCACCCGAGCGGAATACAGCACATCTTTCAGCGTTATCTGAAAGCTGGGAAGTGATGGGAAGCCATGAAGCGTACCGGGCCAATCCCGACACTTGACTATTTGGCGCGAAGCGTCCCACGGGATATCGTGTTCTAAGAATTGCTTCTTCATGTTCCCCGTCGCACCGTAGACGGTACCCGTCGTCGTCGTAGGCCTTACCACATGCAGCGCATACGAGCTGGTGGGATCCACCAGGGCTGGGCCGTCGGCATTCCTCGACCATTTATTTTACCCATGCAATTTCCGCACCAGCACTCTGCAGTGCGCTATCAGAATTATGGTGATTGATAATTCGATTCACGCAGTCTCCCAACCTGGATTCTTCGCGCGATTACGCAGCACGCAGGGTACAGATAGGCGACAGTGCCTGTCCTGCAAGGCATAATGAGACCTTTCGGGGTTCCTATGATCCTGGCGGGAAGGCACTTTCCGGGTGAAGCGTAGCGCAACGCGGCCACGGAGGTGGCAGTGTTGGCGGATGTTAGAGGTGTGGTGTCACATGCCAGGTGGGGGCCGGCGCACCAACGATTGTGATCCGGTCCGACTCCGCCGGTGCCACCCACTCCTTCGCTGCGGCCGACCACCGAGCGTGCCCCATCTCGACCGCTTGTTGCATCGGGACGTTGGCCGCCAGATCGCCATCGTAGAGTCGGCGGTCGTCGAGGTCGACAGATGAGAAGATGCCCGGCGATCGCGGCGCTGGCCGGCAGAGCGGGCAACAGCGGGCCGTCATGCACAACGTGTGGTCGAGCGGTGGCGCCATCTGTCGTGACTGCCGTCAACGACAGTGTCAGATCCACGAATACCGTCGTCTGCCGCTAATCCCGTTGCTGCAGGTTGCAGGACCGGAAGTCGGCGGCGCCGGAGCGTCGTGCGCGCTAATTATTGTGCTGTGTCGGGGGTCCTGGTGGGTCATGTGGAGCTTTGGCGAAACCCCGGACAGGCCCTGTGGGCCTCCACTACCGTTTAGAACGGGTTTCACTCATCGTGACGAGAAGGTCTGGGGGAACTGGTTGAGCGTTAATCCGTTCGCTGACGACGCTGGCAGCTGTTTCGTCGGGGTCAACGGAGAGGAGCAGCACAGTCTGTTGCCGGGTTTGGCCGATGTTGTAGCTGGCTGGCGGGTGGTTTGCGGCGAAGCGGACCGCGCCGCGGGTGTGGACTGCATCGAGCAGAACTGGACTGATGTAGGGCTGAAGAGTCTGCGCGAGAGGACTGGCAGCGGGCTGGGCTTTTGATAGGTAGACCGTCTGGGTTGGGTTAGTCGGATGGAACTTGGTGGCCGGGCATTTCCGCTGACGCGCGGGCAGTTGGATATCTGGCTTGCGCAGGAGACGGGTCGCTTCGGTACGCAGTGGCAGCTTGGTTTGTTGGTGCGGATCGAGGGCACGGTCAAGGCTGATGTGCTGGAGCGGGCGATCGGTCAAGCGGTGCGAGAGGCCGAGGCATGCAGGGCCGCTTTTTTTGAGGTGGATGGCCAGGTTTTCCAGCGGGTGATCGATGACCCGGAGGTCGGGCTGGACTGCTATGACTTGTGCAGCGTGGGTGATCCCGTGCGGGAGGTCCGTGGGATAGCAGCGTCGATTCAACGCGCGCCGATGCCGTTGACTGGGCCGCTGTTCAAATTTGCGTTATTCCGAACCCGGCCCGATGAATTTTATTTATTCGCGTGCTGCCATCACATAATCGCCGACGGATTGGGCATGGCGCTGGTAAGCCGTCGGGTCGCGACTATCTATTCTGCACTGGTTTCTGGCACACCGATTTCTCCTGCGTTTTTTGGTTCGTTGCAGGATTTGGTTGATTGTGAGTTGGAGTACGAGGCGTCCGCCGATTATCTGGACGATCAGGCTTATTGGGCTCGGAATCTTCCGTCGGAGAGTGGCCCGGTTTATCGGTTGGCCGAAGCTGCGGGTGAGCGGGATCCGTATTGGCCTTCGGCGCCGGTCCAATTTGACCCGTCGGTTGCCGGCCGGGTCAAAGAGTTGTCTAAGGCGTTGGGGGTGCGTCGGCATGCGGTGATTACCGCGGCGTGCGCGCTGTTGGTGCGGGGGTGGTGCGGTGAGGGTTCGGAGGTGGTGTTCGATTTCCCGGTCAGCAGGCGAGTGCGTCCGGAGTCGAAGATGCTTCCCGGGATGGTTACCGGGGTGGTGCCGCTGGTGTTGACGGTGTCGCCGGGGTCTACGGTTGCCGATTTTTGTGCGCATGTGGATACGCGCATACGAGAAGCGCTGCGGCATCAGCGGTTTCCGGTGCACGCTCCGGAGGGTGACGGTGGTCTTCGCGGCGCGAGGCAGGTGGCAAATCGGGTAGCGATTAATTTCGTCCCGTCCCGACTTACCCTGAGCCTTGCTGGTGTTCCGGCGACGGCGACATACACCACTCATGGCCCGGTGGGGCTCTTTGGGCTGAACTTCCTGGGATTTGGTGACCAGCTTGCTCTGAGCACGGCGGGCGCGGGGCAGCCGTTTTCGAATTTCGACGTCTCGGATTTAGTGGAGCGGTTGGAGCGGGTGCTGGCGGCGATGACCGCTGATCCCACCCGGTCGTTGTCGTCGATGGATCTGCTCGATGCGGCTGAGCATGCCCACCTGGATGTGGTCGGGAATCGGGTGGTGTTGACCCGGCTCCGCCCGCCGTCGGTGTCGATTCCGGCGTTGTTTGCTGCCCAGGTGGCGCGCGTGCCGGAGGCGGTGGCGCTCAGCTGCGGGGAGCGCTCGTGGACGTATCGGGAGCTGGAGCAGGCCGCCAACCGGTTGGCGCACCTGTTGACCGACCGGGGTGTGGGCCCGGGTGGGTGTGTGGGGTTGCTGTTGGAGCGTTCGGCGCAAGCGGTGGTGGCGATCCTGGGGGTGCTCAAAACGGGGGCGGCGTATGTGCCGATCGATCCGGGGTTGCCGGCGGCCCGGATCGGGTTCATGGTCGCGGATGCCGCCCCGCTCGCCGCGCTCACCACCACGGACCTGCGCTCGCGGCTGGACGGGCATGATCTGGCGGTCATCGATATCAACGATCCCCGCATCGACAGCTATCCGGGCACGGGCTTGCCGGCGCCGGCCCCTGACGATATCGCCTACATCATCTACACCTCGGGCACCACGGGTGTCCCGAAGGGGGTGGCCATCACCCACCACAACGTCACCCAACTGATCGACTCGCTGGATACCCGCCTGCCGGGGCGGGTGTGGGCCCAGTGTCACTCGTATGCGTTCGACGTTTCGGTGTGGGAGATCTTCGGTGCCCTGCTGCGTGGGGGGCGGCTGGTGGTGGTGCCCGAGTCGGTGGTGCGCTCGCCGGAGGACTTGCATGCTGTGCTGGTCTCAGAACGGGTCGGCGTGTTGACCCAGACCCCGTCGGCGGTGGGGGCGTTGTCGGGTGAGGGTTTGGGGTCGGTGGCGTTGGTGATGGCCGGTGAGCCCTGTCCGGTCGGGGTGGTGGACCGCTGGGCTGCTGATGAGCGGGTGATGGTCAATGCCTATGGCCCGACTGAGACCACGATGTGTGTGGCGGTCAGTGCGCGGCTGGCGCCGGGGTCGGGGGTGCCGCCGATTGGTTTCCCGGTGTCGGGGGCGGCGTTGTTTGTGCTGG
The DNA here is from genome assembly GCA_963800315.1 of uncultured Actinomycetota bacterium. Classification (GTDB taxonomy): domain Bacteria; phylum Actinomycetota; class Actinomycetes; order Mycobacteriales; family Mycobacteriaceae; genus Mycobacterium. The sequence continues at coordinate 6,467 of CAWDAS010000005.1, read as the reverse complement.
ATGGGTGGTTGCGTGTGGTGCCGGCGGGTGTGGTGGGGGAGTTGTATGTGGCTGGTGCTGGGGTGGGTGTGGGGTATGTGGGTCGGGGCTCGTTGACGGGGTCGCGGTTTGTGGCGTGCCCGTTCGGGGGTGTCGGGGGCGCGGATGTATCGCACCGGGGATTTGGTGCGCTGGGGCGCTGATGGGCAGTTGGATTATGTGGGGCGGGCTGATGAGCAGGTCAAGATCCGCGGGTATCGCATCGAGTGCGGTGAAGTCCAGGCGGCGCTGGCCGGGCTTGATGGGGTGGAGCAGGCGGTGGTGGTTGCCCGCGAGGACCGGCCCGGGGAGAAGCGGTTGGTGGGGTATGTGACCGGGACCGCCGACCCCGCGGCTGCACGCGCGAAGCTGGCCGAGCGGTTGCCGGGTTATATGGTGCCGGCCGCGGTGGTGGTGCTCGACGCGTTGCCGTTGACGGTCAACGGCAAATTGGATAAACGGGCGTTGCCGGCACCGGAGTACACCGGCACCGATCGGTATCGGGCTCCGGGCAGCGCGGTGGAGGAGGTTCTGGCCGGGATTTATGCCCAGGTCCTGGGGCTGGACCGGGTGGGGGTGGATGACTCGTTTTTCCAGTTGGGTGGGGACAGCATTTTGTCGATGCAGGTGGTGGCCCGGGCCCGGGCTGCGGGGGTGGTGTGTCGGCCGCGTGATGTGTTTGTGGAGCAAAGTGTGGCCGGGTTGGCGCGGGTGGCCACGGTGGCCACCGATGCCGGTGGTGTGGTCGATGCGGGTGTGGGCCCGGTGGTGGCCACCCCGATCATGTGCTGGCTGGCCGGTGTTGGGGGGCCGGTGGGGCAGTTCAACCAGACCATGGTGGTCCAGGCCCCGGCCGGGGTGGGTGAGGCCGATGTGGTGGTCCTGGTGCAGGGGTTGCTGGATCGGCATGCCATGTTGCGGCTGCGGGTGCACGACGAGGGGGCCGGGGGCTGGTCGCTAAATGTGCCCGAGGCGGGGTCGGTGGAGGCGCGCGAGTGTGTGCAGACCGTGGAGGTGTTGTCCGAGGCGGCGCTGATCGGGGCGCGGTCGCGGTTGGATCCGGCCGCGGGGGTGATGCTGTCGGCGCTGTGGGTTTGCTCGAGCGGGCAGTTGGTGGTGGTCGTTCATCATTTGGCTGTTGATGGGGTGTCGTGGCGGATCCTGGTGGAGGACCTCAACATTGCCTGGGCCCAGCACCGGGGCGGGCAGCCGGTGGTGCTGCCGGGGGGCGCGACGTCGTTTAGGCGGTGGGCGTCGCTGCTGGCGGGGTATGGGCGCCGACCGGAGGTGGTGGCTCTGGCCGACCTGTGGCGGCAGGTGGCCGCGGCCCCGGCGGTGTTGCCCGCGGGGGACCCTGCGGTGGATACCTATGCCAGTGCGGGGCGCCTGGCGGTGGAGTTGGACGTCCAGACGACCCGGCTGTTGTTGGGGGAGGTGCCCGCGGCGTTTCATGCCGGGGTCCACGACATTTTGGTGATCGCGTTCGGGCTGGCGGTGGCGCAGTTTGTGGGCACCGACGGGCCGGTGGGTGTTGATGTGGAGGGCCACGGGCGCGCCGAGGACCTGGCGCCTGATCTTGACTTGTCGCGCACGGTGGGCTGGTTCACCACGAAGTATCCGGTGGTGTTGAGCGTGGGGGGGCTGGACTGGGGGCAGGTGATCGCCGGGGAGCCGGTGTTGGGGGCGCTGGTCAAAGCCGCTAAAGAACAGCTGCGGGCGCTGCCCGATGGTCTGTCTTATGGGGTGTTGCGGTATTTGTGCCCCGAGGTGGACCTGGCCGGGGCCGATCCGGTGATCGGGTTCAACTATTTGGGCCGGCTGGGTGGCGCGGCGGAATTGTCCGATGAGTTGTGGCGGGTGTGTCCGGAGGGCTTGTCGTCGGCTGCTGGTGTGGCTGCGGCGATACCGGTGCCGTTGGCGCACACGGTGGAACTCAATGCCGCCACCCTCGACACCCAGGCCGGCCCGCGCCTGCAGGCCGCGTGGTCGTGGGCGCCCTCGAGGCTCGAGGAGGCGCAGGTGCGCCGGCTGAGCGAGTTGTGGTTTGCGGCGTTGGCCGGGATCTGTGCGCATGTGCGTCGCTGGTGGGGGTGGGTTGACGCCCTCGGATCTGGCTCCTGCCCGGCTTAGCCAACAGCAGATCGGGGAGCTCGAGCGGCAATATGAGATCGCTGATGTGTTGCCGTTGACCCCGTTGCAGCAGGGGTTGCTCTTCCACGCCGGCGCCGCGGCGGGCCCCGGCGAGGATGTGTATGCGGTGCAGCTGGAGATCACGGTAAGCGGCCCGCTGGACCCGCACCGGCTGGGTGAGGCGGTGCACACCGTGGTGGGCCGCCATCCGCACCTGGTGGCCCGCTTCTGTGAACGGTTCGGCGAGCCGGTGCAGATCCTCGCCCGCCGATCCGGTGGCGCCGTGGCGCTATGTCGACCTGGACCCCGACGGCACCCAGGTCGATGTCGATGAGCAGATCGAGCAACTGTGTGCCGCCGAACGCGCCGCCGTCTGCGATCTGGCCGGCCAGCCGCCGTTTCGGGCCGCGTTGATCCGCACCGCAGCTGATCGGCACCGGTTGGTGGTGACGAATCACCACATTGTGCTCGATGGGTGGTCGTTGCCGATCTTGCTGCGCGAAATCTTCGCCGGCTATTACCGGCAGCGGTTGGCCGCGGCGGTGCCCTATCGCCGGTTTGTGACCTGGCTGGCCGATCGAGACCTGGAGGCCGCCCGCACGGCCTGGGGTGAGGTGTTGGCCGGTGTGGACACCCCCACCATGGTCGGCCCGCCCGATCGGGTGGGGCTGGGGCGGCGCGGGGTGGAATCGTATCGGGTGCCCGGCCGAGATCATGCGGGCCCTGGGCGCGTTGGCGCGCTCGCACCGCACCACGGTCAACACCGTGTTGCAGGCCGGGTTCGCGCAGTTGTTGTGCCAGTTGACCGGCCAGCATGATGTCGTGTTCGGCACCACGGTGTCGGGGCGGCCCACCGAGGTGGCCGGCGCGGAGTCGATGGTGGGGTTGTTGATCAACACCGTGCCGGTACGCGCGCACCATCACCGCGGCCGCCACCGTCGCCGAGCTGCTCGAGCAGTTGCACCACGCCCACAACCACACCCTGGAACACCAGCACCTGGCACTGCCCGAAATCCACCGCCTCACCGGCCATGACCAGCTGTTCGACACCTTGTTCGTGTATGAAAACTATCCCATCGACACCACCACGGTCTCGGGCGTCGACGGGCTGGCCATCACCGATATCAGCGCCCGCGAATACAACCACTACCCGCTGACGGTGGCGGCCGTGCCGGGGGATGAACTGGGTCTTCGCGTCGAATACGACACCGAGGTGTTCGACACCGCCAGCATCGCGGCGCTGATCAAGCGATTCGAGCGGGTGCTGGAGGCCATGACCGCTGATCCCGGCCGGCGGGTGGCGTTCGATTGATGTCCTCGATGCGCAGGAGCATGCCCGGCTGGATGAGGTCGGCAACCGAGCCGTGTTGAGTACGGGCGTGTCATCTGCGGTGTCGATTCCGGCGGTGTTTGCTGCCCAAGTCATGCGTACGCCGGAGGCGGTGGCGCTCAGTTGTGAGGGCGCCTCGATGACGTATCGGGAGCTGGAGCAGGCCGCCAACCGGCTAGCGCACCTGTTGACCGACCGGGGTGTGGGCCCGGGTGGGTGTGTGGGGTTGCTGTTGCCGCGTTCGGCGCGAGGCGGTGGTGGCGATCCTGGGGGTGCTCAAGACCGGGGCGGCGTATGTGCCGATCGATCCGGGGCTGCCGGCGGCCCGGATCGGGTTCATGCTCGCGGATGCCGCCCCGCTCGCTGCGCTCACCACCAGCGAGTTGGCCGACCGGCTCGAGGGGCATGATCTGGCGGTCATCGATATCAACGATCCCCGCATTGACAGCTATCCGGGCACGGGTTTGCCGGTGCCGGCCCCAGACGATATCGCCTACCTGATTTACACCTCGGGCACCACCGGGGTGCCCAAGGGGGTGGCCATCACCCACCACAACGTCACCCAACTGATCGACTCCCTGGACGTCGGCCTGGAGCCGGGACCCGAACGGGTGTGGTCGCAGTGTCACTCGTTGGCGTTTGACTTTTCGGTGTGGGAGATCTTCGGTGCCCTGCTGGGTGGGGGGCGGCTGGTGGTGGTGCCCGAGGCGGTGGTGCGCTCGCCAGAAGATCTGCACGCCGTGCTGGTCCGTGAACAGGTCAGTGTGTTAAGTCAGACCCCGTCGGGGTTTTATGCGTTGCAAACCGCTGATGCGCTCGCACCGGAGTTGGGACAACAGCTCAAGTTGCAGACGGTGGTGTTCGGCGGGGAAGCGCTCGAGCCCGGGCGGCTTGCGGGGTGGTTGGACACTCATCCGGGGTCACCGCGGCTGATCAATATGTATGGCATCACCGAGACGACGGTGCATGCCTCGTTCCGCGAGATCCTCGCAGCCGATGCCCAGGGCACGGTGAGCCCGATCGGGGTGCCGTTGGCTCATCTGGGCGTTGTTTGTGCTGGATGGGTGGTTGCGTGTGGTGCCGGCGGGTGTGGTGGGGGAGTTGTATGTGGCTGGTGCTGGGGTGGGTGTGGGGTATGTGGGTCGGGCGGGGTTGACGGGGTCGCGGTTTGTGGCGTGCCCGTTCGGGGGTGCGGGGGCGCGGATGTATCGCACCGGGGATTTGGTGCGCTGGGGCGCTGATGGGCAGTTGGAGTATGTGGGGCGCGCTGATGAGCAGGTCAAGATCCGCGGGTATCGCATCGAGTGCGGTGAAGTCCAGGCGGCGCTGGCCGGGGTGGATGGGGTGGAGCAGGCGGTGGTGGTTGCCCGCGAGGACCGGCCCGGCGAGAAGCGGTTGGTGGGGTATGTGACCGGGACCGCCGACCCGGTCGGGTTGCGTGCGCATGTTGGCGCAGCGGTTGCCGGGTTATATGGTGCCGGCCGCGGTGGTGGTGCTCGAGGCGTTGCCGCTCACGGTCAACGGCAAATTGGATAAACGGGCGTTGCCGGCACCGGACTACACCGGTGCCGATCGGTATCGGGCTCCGGGCAGCGCGGTGGAGGAGATTCTGGCCGGGATTTATGCCCAGGTCCTGGGTGTGGAGCGGGTGGGGGTGGAGGACTCGTTTTTCCAGTTGGGTGGGGACAGCATTTTGTCGATGCAGGTGGTGGCCCGGGCTCGGGCGGCGGGGGTGGTGTGTCGGCCGCGTGATGTGTTTGTGGAGCAAAGTGTGGCCGGGTTGGCGCGGGTGGCCACGGTGGCTACCGATGCCGGTGGTGTGGTCGATGCGGGTGTGGGGGCGGTGGTGGCCACCCCGATCATGTGCTGGCTGGCCGGTGTTGGGGGGCCGGTGGGGCAGTTCAACCAGACCATGGTGGTCCAGGCCCCGGCCGGGGTGGGTGAGGCCGATGTGGTGGTCCTGGTGCAGGGGTTGCTGGATCGGCATGCCATGTTGCGGCTGCGGGTGGACGACGAGGGGGCCGGGGGCTGGTCGCTAAATGTGCCCGAGGCGGGGTCGGTGGAGGCGCGCGAGTGTGTGCAGACCGTGGAGGTGTTGTCCGAGGCGGCGCTGATCGGGGCGCGGTCGCGGTTGGATCCGGCCGCGGGGGTGATGCTGTCGGCGCTGTGGGTTTGCTCGAGCGGGCAGTTGGTGGTGGTCGTTCATCATTTGGCTGTTGATGGGGTGTCGTGGCGGATCCTGGTGGAGGACCTCAACATTGCCTGGGCCCAGCACCGGGGCGGGCAGCCGGTGGCCCTGCCGGGGGGCGCGACGTCGTTTAGGCGGTGGGCGTCGCTGCTGGCGGGGTATGCGCGCCGACCGGAGGTGGTGGCTCTGGCCGACCTGTGGCGGCAGGTGGCCGCGGCCCCGGCGGTGTTGCCCGCGGGGGATCCTGCGGTGGATACCTATGCCAGTGCGGGGCGCCTGGCGGTGGAGTTGGACGTCCAGACGACCCGGCTGTTGTTGGGGGAGGTGCCCGCGGCGTTTCATGCCGGGGTCCACGACATTTTGGTGATCGCGTTCGGGCTGGCGGTGGCGCAGTTTGTGGGCACCGAGCGGGCCGGTGGGTGTTGATGTGGAGGGCCACGGGCGCGCCGAGGACCTGGCGCCTGATCTTGACTTGTCGCGCACGGTGGGCTGGTTCACCACGAAGTATCCGGTGGTGTTGAGCGTGGGGGGGCTGGACTGGGGGCAGGTGATCGCCGGGGAGCCGGTGTTGGGGGCGCTGGTCAAAGCCGCTAAAGAACAGCTGCGGGCGCTGCCCGATGGTCTGTCTTATGGGGTGTTGCGGTATTTGTACCCCGAGGTGGACTTGTCGGGGGCCGATCCGGTGATCGGGTTCAACTATTTGGGCCGGCTGGGTGGCGCGGGGGAATTGTCCGATGAGTTGTGGCGGGTGTGTCCGGAGGGCTTGTCGTCGGCTGCTGGTGTGGCTGCGGCGATACCGGT
>CAWDAS010000004.1:0-239638 GCA_963800315.1 uncultured Actinomycetota bacterium | reverse complement strand
ATCGGCGCGGCCCCGGTGGGGATCGTCGATCCGGTGGCGGCTGGCACCTCCACTGGGCGGTGGCGCGGGGCGAGATCGGCGGGGACTTCTCCACGCTGGGCGCCAAAGAGCTGCTGTTGTGCTGGCGGACACTGGCCGGCCTGGTGGGCGCCAACCACGGCATCACGCTGGACCCGATCTTCGACCTGGCCAGGGTGCTGCGCCTACCGGGGACGGTCAACGCCAAGTACCGCCCCCCGCACCCGGTCATCGCCCACGACCTGCCGGGAGAGCCGGTTGCGCTGGCCGAGCTGCGCCGGGCCCTGCAGGAGTACCGACCCGAAACGAAGCCACCGCAGGCGCCGAAGCCACGGCGTGCGGTGACCGCCGTGACGGGCTACGCCGGCGCGGCGGGCGATCGCGGGCACCCGTACTACCGGCGCGCGGAGGCGAGGCTGCTGGCCGAGTTCGGCAGCACCGAGCCGGGCACCCGCAACGCCGCGCTGAACGCCACGACCTACAAGCTGGCCCGCATCGCGCTGGCCTGCGACGTGCCGCCGGCGGGGGTCGGGGCGGTGATGACCCGCGCCGCGCAGGCTGCGGGACTCGACACCGACCACAACTGCGGGGCCGGCGGCATCGGCGCCACGGTGTCCTCGGCGCTGCTGGCGACGCGAGCGATCGCGCGCACGTTCTCAGCGCCTATTCGTGGCCCAGTGGACCAGCATCGGACGCCTCAACGCCCATATCGAGGAGACCTACAGCGGGTTCACCGTGGTCAAGACGTTCGGCCACCGGCCGCAGCGCGCGAGCAGTTCCGCTGGCTTCAACGACGACGCTACCAGGCCAGTTTCGGCGCCCAGTTCTTCTCGGGCCTGGTGGCGCCGGCGACGACGTTCATCGGCAACCTCGGCTACGTTGCCGTCGCCGTGGTGGGCGGGTTGCAGGTGGCCACCGGGCATATCACCCTCGGCAGTATCCAGGCCTTATTCAATATGTCCGGCAGTTCAATGCCCCGCTCAGCCAAGTGGCCGGGATGTACAACACCCTGCAATCCGGGGTGGCCAGCGCCGAGCGGGTGTTCAACCTGCTCGACGAGGCCGAGGAATCGCCGGATCCCGCACCTGCGATGCCGCAGGGCGCGCAGACGAGTGGGCGTGTCGAATTCCAGCACGTCAGCTTTGCTTATCGCCCGGGCACCCCGGTGATCGAAGACCTGTCGATGGTGGCAGAACCGGGTACCACGGTGGCGATCGTCGGGCCAACCGGCGCCGGGAAAACCACGCTGGTGAATCTGCTCATGCGGTTCTATGACGTTGACTCCGGCCGAATCCTTGTCGACGGTGTCGACATCACCACGGTGAGCAGGCAGTCGCTGCGATCGCGAATTGGCATGGTGCTACAAGACACCTGGCTCTTCGACGGGACGATCGCGGAGAACATTGCCTATGGGCGACCGGGGGCCAGTGAAGACGAGGTCGCAGAAGCGGCCAAGGCGGCCTATGTCGACCGATTCGTGCACACACTGCCGGCCGGCTACCAGACCCGGATCAGCGGCGACGGCGCCAACATCAGCGCCGGCGAGAAGCAACTCATCACAATTGCACGCGCATTTCTTGCCCGCCCGCAGCTGTTGATCCTGGACGAGGCGACCAGCTCGGTCGATACCCGCACTGAGGCCCTCATTCAGCGCGCCATGTGCGATCTCCGTCAGGATCGGACGAGTTTTATTATCGCGCATCGTCTTTCGACAATCCGGGATGCCGACCGCATTCTTGTGGTCGAGGCCGGCCAGATCGTTGAGCAAGGCAATCACGCCGAACTGTTGGCCCGGCGGGGGCCTACTACGCGATGACTCAGGCGTAGCCGGTCCCAGGCGGTGGCGTTACCTACAGGGCAGCCGACCATCCGTCCCGTTTCAGTACGGGTTCCGCCATCGCTTCTCAGACCAGGAAATGAGATTTCCCGGCTGCCCAGCGCGGTCGCCTAGTTAGCTAAGTCCGCGCGATATTTTCTCTAAAGCATCCACACCGCACGTCAACCTCATTAAGCTCTATGTTCGGCTGTTGACTCGCTGCACGGGAATTCCTATGCGGCAAACAGCTGTGAGCCAACCGAAGGAGATGTTGATGAAGCTTCTACATCGAACAGTTATCCCCGCCGCGGCCGCAGCGCTCGCCGTCGTACTCGCGATCGGCGGCTGTTCCACCTCGAACCACGGCACGAGCAACGGCGGATCGTCCCCCTCTTCGGCGAATGTCGACGCCGCGACCGTCGTCAAACAGGCCGCCGACGCTATGCGCCAGGTTACGGGGATGCACCTAAACGTTGCGGTGCAGGGCAACGTGCCCAACCTGTCGGTTACCAAACTCGACGGCGACGTATCCAACACGCCACAAACGGTTGCCACGGGCACCGCGACGCTAACCGTCGGCCAGAAATCAGTGGACTCGAAGTTCGTCTTTGTCGACGGCCACCTGTACTCGGACGTCGCAGATCCTGGCGGCAAGTACACCGATTACGGCGACGGCGTGTCAATCTATGACGTGTCGACGCTCCTCGACCCTAACAGGGGCCTGGCCAGCATCCTGTCCAACCTCAAGAACCCGAAGGTGGCCGGAACCGAGCAGGTGAACGGCGTCGCGACCACCAAGATCACCGGGACGTTGTCATCCAGCGACATCGCGAGACTGGCCGGATCGCGTCTGGGCCCGGAGAACGAAACAACGACACCCACCACCGTCTGGATCGCGTCTGACGGGTCCCACCACCTCGTCAAGCTCCAGATCGTCCCAGTCGAGAACGGGACGGTCACGCTGACCATGTCCGAGTGGGGCAAGCAGGTCACCGCCACCAAACCCGTGTAGCCGTCACCGAACACAACACCCATGTATTCCAAACCGTTTTCAAATCCACCCGACCGTCGGCCTGGGAAAGGAACCATCATGGAATTGCGCGCTTTTCAGCGACGGGCTGCGGTCGCGGTCGGCAGCATGGCAGCGATAACGGCGATGTCCGCCGTACTGGCTCCGGCTGCAGGCGCCGACGGCTACGTCGGTGCGATCGCCATCTCCGACGCTCACAAGGTGTACGGCAGAGCGTTGTACGCCTCGACGAAATCAGCGGCGGTGGCTGGGGCGATCAGTGCTTGCGGCCAATCCGACTGCAAGGTGTTGGTCACCTTCACCGACTGCGGCGCCGTCGCCGAGAACGCCACGGCGTACGCGGGAGGGTCCGGCCCCACGCTGACCGCCGCAGAGGTTGACGCCGTGAACAATCTTGGGGGCGGCAGCGGGACGATCGACGCCTGGGGCTGCAACTAGGCCGTGCCACCAGGCGAGTGCGGCACGTCCCCTGCCGCCGTGGACACAAGTCCGGCATGTCCCGGTGCACGGCTGATCCACCCGGACCAGCAGTCGCCGCTCCGGTATAGGGGGATTGACCCCGGGCGCTGATCCAACGGGCCCGCGGGGCCGACCACGGTTGGTCTCACAACAGCCGGCCGCGAGCGTAGAGTCCCGGCGCGCCAAGCCGTCGCCGACGGCGGCCGACCCGGTTTACGAAGCCGCGTTGTTCCAAACCGGCCGAGCGGATCCACAACACCAGCGCGTGCCAGCACGCGTGCACCCCCAAACATCCTCTGACCAATGCTTTTGACCTTCTTTCGTGGCCTGTGTTGTCCGCCAAGAAGGCGCCAGATCACTTCAAGAATTCGTAGAGATAACGAAAAGGCCAACATCGGAACCTTTTCTCAACCAACCCGCAACAGGGCGGAACGAGAAAAGGACAAGCCATGAAGGCCGTCAAGATCGCCACCATCGCCAAGACCGCCACCTTAGCTGTGGTCGCGGGGGCCCTCGCCCTGGGATTGGCGGCTCTTCAATTTTAAACGGGCAGTTGTGATTTCGCTCTGATAGGGCGTGTCGTTGCATGGGGAGGCCCTCGGTCTTCCGAAGTCTGAAAGTTGCGAAGCATTCAGGCGGAGGAAGGGAACTGAGGGCCGTGTCTGACGGTACGACATTGTTGTTTGGGCTGCCAGGAGTACAGGTGGAGCGTGTCGAACAGCGCCCTGATGGGACGCGGGTGGTGCACGTGGCGACCGCCGACGAAACGGCCGCGGCGTGCCCGGGCTGTGGGGTGGTGTCGACTTCGGTCAAGGAGCACGTGACGACCTCGCCAAAGGACATCCCCTACGGCTCCGGCGACATTGTGGTGCGCTGGCACAAGACCCGTTGGCGCTGCTGGGAGGACTATTGCCAGAAGTCCTCGTTCACCGAGGCCATCGCGCAGGTCCCGGCGCGGGCGCGCACCACTACGCGGTTGCGCACCCAGATCGGGGAGGCGATCGGCGACGCCGGTCGTGCGGTGGCCGAGGTCGCCGACACCCATGCGGTGTCGTGGCCGACCGCGCACCGGGCGTTTGTCGCCCACGCCGAGACACTGCTGGCCGAACCCGAGCCGGTGGCAGTGCTCGGCATTGATGAGACCCGACGCGGCAAACCCCGCTGGCAACAGTGCGCCGACACCGGCCGCTGGGTGCGGATCGACCCATGGGACACCGGGTTCGTCGATTTGTCCGGCGATCAGGGCCTGCTGGGGCAACGCGAGGGCCGCACCTGCGCGACAGTGATCGACTGGCTCTCCGAGCGCAGCGAGCAGTTCCGCGCGAGCATCGAGTACGTGGCGATCGACCCGGCCGCGGTCTACGCGACGGCGATCCGCACGCCAGGGTTGTTGCCGAATGCGACGGTCGTGGTCGATCACTTCCACCTGGTGAAGTTAGCCAACGATGCGCTGACGAAGGTGCGCCGCCGGGTCACCTGGGATCTGCGCGATCGGCGCGGCCGGCGGGCCGACCCGGAATGGGCTAACCGGCGCCGGCTGCTGTTGGCGCGAGAACGCCTGTCGAACAAGCGCTTCGCGAAAATGTGGAACGCGATCGTGACCGAGGACGACACCGGCCAGATCCTGTCGGCGTGGATCGCCAAGGAAGAACTACGCACCCTGCTGTCAACCGTGCGCGCCGGCGGCGACGCACACCTGACGCGGCATCGGCTGCACCGGTTCCTGGCCTGGTGCATCGACTCACAGATCCCTGAGCTGCTCACCCTGGCCACCACCATCGACACCTGGTGGCCCGAGATCAACACTTTCATCGCCACCGGCATCACCAACGCCCGCATCGAGGGCTACAACCGGCTCGTTAAACAGGTCAAACGTGCCGCGTGCGGGTTCCGCAACCCAGCCAACTCGGCCCGCCGGATACGATTCCACTGCACCCGCAAACAGCGGGTCGCAACCCAGACTTCATGCTGATTGCCCGGTCAAAATCGAAGAGCCGGATTGGCCGGCCCGGCCAACGCGGCTGCCGGCACCATGTACGGCGACCCCGCAGCTGCCGCCCAGTGGTGGCGCAATCAGAAATACGACGACTGCGTCCTTTTGGCGACCGCGGACGTGATCGGTCAGATGACCGGTAAGGAGCCCTCCGAGCAGGCCATCATCAAAAAGGCCCAATCGACTCCCAGCGTCGTCCACCCCGGCACGATCTACACGAAGCCGGCTGACACCAAGAACCCGAATTCGGGCATGGGCACCAGCTTTGCGGACGCCCCAACGCTGCTGGCTCAGTACAAGGTCGACGCTGTGATCACCAACAAGACCCACGCGGCTAAAGACGGCATCGTTCCGGGGATGGAGGGACTCGAACAGCAACTGGGCGCCGGCCACAAGGTGATCGTCAGCGTCAACGCCGAACTCATCTGGCACCAGCCTGTCGAGACGAAGGACGAAAACGGCAACCCACAGGGTGACCACGCCGTGGTGGTGACCGGCGTCGACACCGCCAACAACGTGGTGCACCTCAACGACAGCGGTACCCCAGAGGGCCGCGACGAGCAGATCCCGATGGCGCTCTTCGTTCAAGCGTGGGATGCCAGCAACGAGCTGATGGTCGCCACCACCTAATCGGCAAGAGCATGTCAATCGCCCGCAGTACGCGTGTTCTGATGGACGCCAATCTGATTCGCGCAAGCTATCAATGATTACCGCGCTAGGGAACACATTTCGGCCTCCCGGAAACAGGCACCGGACGGCGGCTACAGACTACGCGCGACGACTCGACATCCGGCGAGGGTGCCTTTTATACCCGGCCCCATACGGAATGAATGAAATGCAAATGTCGAGTGGGCTCAATCTTCAGGGTTTTCACCGAATCCGCCAACTTCGTATCACAATGACAAGTAACGACACATTATTGGCACCTTGGCATGTGACGCCGCGGAGGACACTGAAGGGCTGGTAACCGCAATGGTAGACAAACGTCTCGAATTCGGTCTGCTCGGACCGTTGGAGATGAGTGTTGACGGCGCCCTGGCGCCATTGGGCACCCCCAAACAGCGGGCGGTGCTGGCCATGCTGCTGATGAACCGCAACAGTCCGGTTGGCGTCGATAGGCTTATCACAGCCCTGTGGGAAGGCTGGCCCCCGTCGGGGGCAAGGGCCAGCATTCACTCCTACGTATCCAAATCTGCGTAAGCTCCTTAGCGGCGTCGGGATAGACCCTCGAGCGGTGTTGGCCGCAGCGCCTCCGGGTTACCGACTCAGCATCCCCGACAATGCGTGCGATCTTGGACGATTCATCGTCGAGAAGACCGCAGGCGTGCACGCGGCCGCTGCTGGCCGATTCGAACAGGCCAGCGGGCACTTGTCGGCCGCGTTGGCGGAATGGCGTGGACCGGTACTCGAGGACCTGCGTGACTTTCAGTTCGTCGACACCTTTGCCACTTCCCTCGTCGAGGACAAAATTCTCGTCCACATCGCAAAAGCGGAGGCCGAAATCGCTTGCGGACGCGCCTCTGCCGTGATCACCGAACTCGAAGCTCTGACCATGGAACACCCGTACCGCGAGCAGCTGTGGGCCCAGTTGATCACCGCCTACTACCTCGCCGACCGCCAGTCCGACGCGTTGGCCGCCTACCGCCGCGTGAAAGCAACACTCGCCGATGACCTCGGGATCGACCCTGTTCAGACCCTCCGTGTCCTCAATGATCGGATCCTGCGGCAGGAACCGCTCGACGTCAGGAAAAGCGCCAAAACCACTGCCGCCGGCACCGTCACCGTGCTCGATCAACGCACCATGGTCTCTGGGCAGAAAGCCGTCGCCTACCTGCACGATGACTCCGGTCGCAGCTACCCCTTACAATCGGCGGCGACCCGGATCGGGCGTCTTTCCGACAACGACATCGTCCTCGAGAGTGCCAACGTCAGCCGCCACCACGCCGTCATCGTCGACACCGGGACCAACTACATCATCAACGACCTTCGGTCATCGAATGGCGTGCATGTGCAACACCAGAGGATCCGAGCTGCGGCCACGCTGCACGATGGCGATCACATTCGCATCTGCGACCACGAATTCACGTTCCAGATCGCCGCGGGCAACAGGAGCGAGGGTTAGGCACAGGGACTTGGACACGCTCGGACCCAGCTGAATCTGCTTGCTGCGCAGAATTTTTCCGCTGCAGTTGTGCACACATCCGCCCGTCATCCTCACCCCCGCGGCCGGTGCTCGTCCTCACGTCCCAAGCGCTGCGATCTCAAGTCAGTAGCTCCACCGCGGACAGCTGCATGACCTGTCGCCCCAAGTCTTTTCGCCGAATCGCGCCTATGTCCAGACGAGACCCTGTCCACGCCTAGCCCGCGGTCCACACGGATGGACTCGCAGAGCCGACCCGCGCTGCGTGCAGCCGACGGAAATCTTGCGGTTGTCGCACGGCCGCGCCGGTAGAAGCTTACCGTCATGGTTGCTAGCCCTACACGGTTTGGCCGGTGATCTGCCCGCAATTGTTGATATGGTCGGCGGGTCTGGGGTTGGTTTGGAGGAGCAGCGATGAGCGACGCGCCGGATTCGCGAGTGGGGTCGATGTTTGGGCCCTATCACCTAAAACGGCTGCTGGGCCGGGGTGGGATGGGTGAGGTCTATGAGGCCGAGCACACCGTCAAGGAGTGGACTGTCGCGGTCAAGCTGATGTCCGACCAATTCAGTAAGGACCCGGTGTTTCGCGAGCGGATGAAGCGCGAAGCCCGCATCGCCGGGCGTTTGCAGGAACCCCACGTGGTGCCCATCCACGACTACGGCGAAATCGACGGCCAAATGTTCATGGAGATGCGCCTGATCGAGGGCACCGACCTAGACAGCCTGCTCAAACGGTTCGGCCCGCTGACCCCGCCGCGCGCGGTCGCCATCATCACCCAGATCGCCTCAGCACTCGATGCCGCCCACGCCGCCGGAGTGATGCACCGCGACATCAAACCACCAAACATTCTGATCACCCGCGACGACTTCGCCTACCTGGTCGACTTCGGCATCGCCAGTGCGACCACCGACGAAAAACTCACCCAGCTCGGCACCGCGGTAGGCACCTGGAAATACATGGCCCCCGAACGGTTTTCCAACGACGAAGTCACCTACCGCGCCGACATCTACGCACTGGCCTGCGTGCTACACGAGGCCTTGACCGGGTCCCCGCCCTACCGGGCCGACAGCGCCAGCACGCTGGTCACCGCCCACCTGATGGACCCCATCCCCCAGCCCAGCACGCTGCGCTCGGGCATCCCCAAAGCCTTCGACGCCGTGATCGCGCGCGGCATGGCCAAAAAGCCCGAGGACCGCTACGCCAGCGCCGGTGATCTGGCACTGGCCGCCCACGATGCACTCAGCGACCCCGATCAAGACCACGCCGCCAACATCTTGCGCCGCAGCCAAGAAGCCACCCTGCCCGCCTCCGACAAACCCACCCCACCGCCCACCATGGCCGCCACCATGGCACCTCCCCAGCCACCGGTCACAACACCACCACCGTCGCCCGTCCAGAGTTCGCCGGCACTCTACGGCGGCCCAGTCGGTTCGGGCCCCAGTTCAGGTCCGATCCCGCGGCCTGCACAGACCGGCCAACCCTGGGCCCCCTCCAGTGGCCCGATACCCGCCGCCAGCCAACCCACCCCCACGCCGCCCTACCACCAAAGCAGCAGCGGCAACTGGGGCGGCCCACCCCCGAGCACACCACAACAATTCAGCGGCCCAACCTGGAACCAGCCCCCACCAAAACCCAAACGCAACCCCTGGCCCATCATCGCCGTCGGCGCCGCCCTGGTAGTCGTCCTCGTCCTCGCCGCCATCGGCATTTCGATAGCCATGGGGGGAGACGACGACAACAACCCGCAGGCGCACCGCACTTCGACGAGCACCACTACCCCGACGACCACGATCCCGACCACAACGACTACCCCGGCCGGCAACCTCCAAAGCAAGCTGCTCAGCATGCTGCCCGCGGGCTACCCCAGCGGCACCTGCACACCGACCACTCCAAAGCCGAATAGCATATGGGTGAATGTGGTGGCCATGGTCGACTGCGGTCAAAACACTAACCCGGGGGGCCCATCTCGCGCGGTCTACGGAATGTTCGCTAATCCCGACGTGCTGAACAAGGCATTCAACGACGACATCGCCGATGTGCAGCTGATGGACTGCCCCGGTGGAGGACAATCACCGGACAGCTGGCACTACGACAAGACCCCGACGGTGACGGCCGGGATGGTCGCTTGCGCCACCTATAAGAACCAGCCGAACGTGATATGGAGCAACCAGGCCAAATTAATGCTCAGTGATGTCTTCGGAGACCCCCCGGCCATCGCGGATCTGCACGCGTGGTGGGAGAAGTACGGCTGACCTCAAGGCTGTCAGTTCTGCTCAAACCACAACGCGGACAGGCGTTTCCCTTCAACGCCACTTTGACGGACGCCGCGGCATCTGCGGCGTCGCGCTGACAAGCGAGGCAACGCAGCCCCATTCTGACAGCCGTTAGCCAACTTCGGATCGCTCGATCGACGAGAGCTCTTCTGTCCAATTGCAGATGATCCAGGTTGCGTGTGTACAATCGACGCTAAAGCCCAAGCAGCCCAACAGCATTGGATCAGGGCAGCCAGTGACTTCACCGGCATCGCTGTCCGGCCCTTCCGTCCCGCCCCGTCCGGCACGGCCTGATGTCGCGGTTTGCGTGCGGCCGGTTTGATGGGGGCTTACCGTCATGGTTGCTAGGCCCTGGATTCGCGGCAGGCGATTTGCGTGGAGGTTGTTGATAGTGTCGGCGGGGTTCGGTGTTGGTTTGGAGGATCAGCAATGACCGGGGCGCCAGGCTCGCGGGCTGGGTCGATGTTCGGGCCTTATCAGCTCAAACGGCCCCTTGGCCGTGGCGGGATGGGCGAGGTCTACGAAGCCGAACACACTGTCAAAGGGTGGACGGTGGCGCTCAAGCTGATGTCAGAATCCGTGAGCAGCGATCCGGTATTTCGCGAGCGGATGAAGCGCGAAGCGCGCATTACGGGCCGTGTGCAGGAACCCCATGTGGTCCCCATCCACGACTACGGCGAAATCGATGGCCTGATGTTCTTGGAGATGCGCCTCATCGAGGGCACCGACCTAGACACCCTGCTCAAACGCTTTGGCCCACTAACCCCGCCACGGGCAGTGGCCATCCTGACCCAGATCGCCTCGGCACTGGACGCAGCCCATGCCGCCGGCGTACTGCACCGTGACGTCAAACCACCAAACATCTTGGTTACCGGCGACGATTTCGCCTACCTGGTCGACTTCGGGATCGCCAGCGCCACTACCGACGAGAAGCTCACCCAGCTCGGCATCGCGGTAGGCACCTGGAAATACATGGCCCCCGAACGGTTTTCCATTGGCGAAGTGGGCTACCGCGCCGACATCTACTCGCTGGCTTGTGTGCTGTACGAATGCTTGACGGGTTCCCCGCCGTACCCATCCAACAGTGCCGGGGTCCTGGTCAGCGCCCACATGTTGGACCCCATCCCGCAGCCCAGCACCAAGCGGTCGGGCATTCCCCGGGCCTTCGACAGGGTGATCGCCCGCGGCATGGCCAAAAAGGCGCAGGATCGCTATGCCAGCGCCGGTGATCTGGCACGCGCTGCCCATGAAGGGCTCACCAATCCCGATCAGAACCAGGCCGCCCACATCCTGCGCCGCAGTGAGGAATCCACCCTGCCGGGCCTCAAAGGCGCTATTCAATCCGTCCAGCGCCCGCGCGCGCCAGTCGCCGACCCAGCCAGTTCCGGGCGGGTACCGCGGTCTTCGCGATCCGGGAGCCCTATCCGGGCCCCCGATGGCGGACCCATGCGCGGAGCGAACCAACCCGCCAACCAACTTTCGCCCAATCCCCAGCACTACCAAGCCAGCTGGGGCGGTCCGCCACCGAGCGAGCCACAACAGTTCGCCGGCCCAGCACCCTGGAGTCATGAGCACCAGGCCCCACCACTGGGCAAACGCAACCCATGGGCGATCGTCGCCGGCGCGGCTGCCGTCGTGTTCGTCCTCGTCCTCGCCGCTATAGGTATCTCGATGGCCATCGGGGGCGACGACAACACGACACCCAATGCGGACCGCACCACCACGAGCATCGCCACGACGACCACCACGACAACGACATACACATCGCTGTCGACCCCGCCCCCCGACGCCCAAAACCGCCTGCTGGCCCTGCTGCCTGCCGGCTACCCGCCCGGCACCTGCAAGCCAGAGGGAAAACCGATGCCGGGTGCGTTGGTCTCCGTGACGTGTGGTCAAAACACCGATTCCAATGGCCCGACAATGTCGGCCTCGGGCTGTTCTCGGATCTGAAAGGCCTGCAGGACGCCTTCACCGGCTTCACAGGAAGCGACACGATCGTTCCCTGCCCAAGAGGAAAGGCATCGCCGGGCACTTGGTGGCATACCAAAGACCCAAACACCGTCGTCGGTCAACTCGCGTGCGGGACCTACAAAGGTGACGAGCCGCAGGTGATGTGGACCAATCAGCAAACGATGATGTTCGCGCTCGTCGGCGGAAAACCACAAGGACCAAACCTGGATCAGCTATACAAGTGGTGGACGTCGCACTCATGACACCCCTCAAGGCAGCTAGCTAATCGCAGCGGAGGCTACGCGTGGACGACAGGACCGATATCGCCACCAGCAATCCACCACGGCTGGAGCTGCGGGCTGCCGGACGCACCTGGCAGGCCAGCGGCGGCCGCTCCTGGAGCATTGGCCGCGCGAACGAAGCCGACATCCATCTGGAGAACCCTCGGGTATCGCGGGATCACGCAGTGCTCCAGCCGACCCCGGCGGGGTGGGTCCTGATCAACCACAGCAGCAATGGGATGTTCGTGGACGGGCAGCGGGTGGAGAGCCTGACGATAAGTCAGCCGATCACAGTGGTGCTGGGGTCGGCGTCCTCCGGGGAGATGCTGTGGGTTTCCCCCATTGCCCAACAGGTCAGCCCGCCTAGGCCACAACCCGTTGCGCCGCCCCCACGCCGGGACGAGACGACAGTCGCCCGGCCGCCAACCGCAGTACACGCGATTGACCAGATAGTCGTCACAATCGGCCGTGCTCCGGAGAACAACGTGGTCCTCAACGACTTGCTGGTCTCCCGCCGTCATGCCATGTTGCGGCGCTCCGGTAATCAGTGGGAGCTAGTCGACAACAACAGCGCCAACGGAACCTACGTCAACGGCAACCGGATCAACCGCGCGCTCATCGGACCCGACGATATTGTCGGCATCGGCCACCAGCTGCTGCACCTGGCCGGTGACCGGCTCGTAGCGTATGTCGACACCGGCGATGTGTCCTACGAGGCGTCGAACCTGCGGGTGGTCACCAACAAAGACAAGGTGTTGTTGGCCGACGTGAGTTTCGCCCTGCCGGAACGCTGCTTCATGGCGGTGGTGGGGCCAAGTGGTGCCGGGAAATCCACGCTGTTGGGCGCACTGACCGGGTTCCGCCCGGCCGGCAGCGGCGAGGTGCGATACGACGACCGCGACCTCTACAAGAATTACGCCGAGCTCAGGCATCGGATCGGCTTCGTGCCCCAGGACGACATCCTGCACACTCCGCTGACGGTGCGGCGAGCGTTGAATTACGCTGCGCGGCTACGGTTCCCGCACGACGTCTCCGCGAAGGAACGAAAGCAGCGCATCGAAGAGGTCCTCAGCGAGCTCGGGCTGGCAGCACACGCCAATCAACGGATCGACAGTCTGTCCGGTGGTCAGCGCAAACGCACCAGCGTCGCGCTGGAATTGCTGACCAAGCCGTCGCTGCTGTTCCTCGACGAACCTACCTCGGGCCTTGACCCAGGCTACGAAAAATCAGTGATGCAGACCCTGCGCACCTTGGCCGACGACGGACGATCCGTGGTGGTAGTCACCCATAACACCGCCCAGCTGAATCTGTGCGACCGGCTACTCATCTTGGCGCCCGGCGGGCGCCTGGCGTACTTCGGTCCGCCGCAACAGGCACTCAGCTACTTCAACTGCAGCGACTTCGCCGACCTGTTCAACCTCCTCGAACACGACACCGCGACCGACTGGACCGGCCGGTTCGTCGCGTCACCCCTGCACGAAGCTCTCACCGGGCCACACCCTGCCCACAAGGCGCCGCAACCTGCGGCCCCCGCGAACGCGGTCGCTCAACAGAGCGCATTCGCCCAGTTCATCACCCTGTGCCGACGGTATCTGGCGGTCATCGCCGCTGATCGCCAGTATTCGGTGACCTTGTTGATCCTGCCGCTGCTGCTGAGTCTCTTCGCGCATGCCGTCCCGGGCAAGGCTGGGTTGTCGCTGAGCAAGGCCATCGAGACGAAGTCCACGCAACCCTCTCAATTACTGGTGCTGCTAATCATCGGTGGCGGCCTGATGGGCTGCGCTGCCTCGATCCGCGAAATCGTCAAGGAACGCGCGATTTATCAGCGCGAACACGGTATCGGGTTGTCGCGCGGCGCCTACCTGGCCTCCAAGTTGGTGGTTCTGTCGGCATTGACCGCACTGCAGGGGTTGATTCTGGGGTTCCTCGGTGTCGTGGGCTTACCTCCTCCAGACCAGGCAGTGGTACTGCCCTGGCCAAGGGTCGAAGTGGCAGTTGCGGTCGTCGCCGTCACCGTGGTCTCCATGATGATCGGTCTCCTGATTTCGGCGGTGATCGGCAACGCCGATCGAGGCATGCCGCTGCTGGTGCTGGTGGTAATGGCCGAACTCGTGCTGTGTGGCGGGATGTTCGGGGTGAAGGGCCGGATCCCGCTGGAGCAGCTGGCATGGCTGTCGCCGTCAAGGTGGGCCTATGCGATGGCCGCCTCGACCGTCGATCTCAACGACCTGCGCCGGACCGCGGGTGGCGACGAAGATCCGATGTGGGATTACAAGACCAGTAGCTGGTTGATAGCCGCGGGTGCATGCGCTGTGCAGGCACTCGTGCTGGTAATCCTGCTCGCGGTACGACTCAGACAACTTGATCCCCAACGCAAAGCGGGTAAGTGAACCGGCCCTACGCGTGTTTCGCCACCCAGGGAAGCGCGGTGACGGCCAGCGAGCCGCACGTCAACTGAACCGACAGCAGTCGATACCCGATGTAATACACGCCGTATGACCAGGCCCGCTCGGCACCGGCACGCCACTGAACGGGCAACATCGCCGCAACACCGATCAGAGCGGTCACGAGGGCGAAGTGGGTCTTGAGGTCGCTCCCGGTAGTGGTGAACATCTGCATCCCTTCGCTGTTGCCCGCGTCCTCGGGCTATGGGTAAAGGGTCTGCCCACGCACTTGCCACATCCTTGATGAATCCTTGGAGCCACAAATGCCGCCTCTTGGAGGGCACTAACCTGTGTGAACATTGCGTCGCACAGGCCATTTCGGCCGATCGCGTGACCGCGGGTGGACCGCCAATACTTCACCTCTTAAGACGAACGGAGCTTCTCGGGACAATCGGCCGGCTTCGACACCGGCCTCGCCGGACCGCGATGACGAGCGGGAGGCCAACCACACCTTGGCGGCACCGCGGCCCCGGAGCGGCGCGAGGGGCCTGGAGTGATCGCTTCGTTTTGCATCAGGGTATCGCAGCGTCGCTGGTATGCGACTCAGATACGCTGCGCCGCAACGGATTAATGACACTCAGTTTGGCAGCACATGGTCGGCGAACCCGATCAGCCTCGACAGCGCGCTAACAGGCATGACATGCACCGACGCCAGCACGGGCCATTATTTCCGGGTCTCACGCGAGTCTTACGAGCGATTGATGACTGTCGGCGGTCGGCACGGCCATCGGGAAATACAAGAAGGATTTTTCAGTCTTCTTCCTCGAAATCATCACCGGGGTCGAATTCCTCGATCTGCCCATCCCTTACCGGCTCGGCCCTAATCGGTATCCGTGTTGTCCCTTTCCCTTCCAGTTTATCCAAAATAGCCTGGTGAAATTCCGGTGGTACAACTTCTCTCATTACGGCCACAATGCGGTTCATTTGTGCGTGTAACTGGGCCATCCTTGCGTCTTGTGCTCGCGAGAGTTCACAGAAATCATCTCCTGTTCGCGGTGTTTTTGGGTATACAAATAAGCCGGGTGCCCTGGTCTGGAAGCGTCACCAAGGAGAAGCTGCACCCAGCTAGTACCACGCCACGAACGGAGGGACGCGAGGTCCTGCACCGACTTCCGGCGTCCAGGGTACGCCGTGGGCACGAGATGGGCACAGTGGCACGTCTTGACGCCGTCAAGACCCGAAAACAAAACCGCAGGTAACGAACGGAACCGAATCGGAATGAGACGGAGCGAACCTGCAGGTGAACCAGCATTTTGCCTGGTCAAGACAGGGGTTCGATTCCCCTAGGCTCCACAAGTCAATGCCGCGATATTCGAGTGTTGATTCTCAGTCCTTCGTTCGGAGATTCTCAGGTCATCCCCTGTACTAAATACATGCGGTGGCCAAACACGTACGAGTGGCGCGACAACCTCGAATTGCATCTCGGCCTGATGGTGAGTCTGATGACCGGCAAGATCGGACCCATGAACAGCGTCTTAGCGGCGTGCGGGTGCAATTCCGACGACAGGGGGAACCTCCCCGACCGTGCCTGCGCCGGACCGGCGCCCCGGCGACCTGGCGAATCCGGATTGGTCTGCATTCAAGGCCGTGCGTCGGCGAGCAGTCCGCGCCGGCCATCCTGCGCGACGCGCATCTTAGAGCCGGTATTTAATCCCACGGTTGCACGGCGAGACCGCGTTCAGGGGCGCGGTTGTACGTCGACGCTGGGCGGCCGGGGCGAAGGCTCTTCGCGCCCAGCGCGCACCGAGCGCCGGACCACACTGAACGTGACGGCGCCACCGGCCAGGACCACGACAGCGACACCGGTGATCACCCACGGGCGCTTACTCCGGCGCTGCGCCCGCCGCGCGTCCTGCAGCGCCTGAGGCAGGTTAGTGACGACCTCCTGCGCCGCAGCCAACTCCTGGCTCAGCGTCTCCTGGGCCGCGGCGATCTCCCGCGCCAGACGCCCCTCCTGATAACGGCGGCGAAGCTGCGATGCGCCGGACTGCGCGGACTGGGCCCCCAGCCCGACGACTCCTCGTGCGACGTCGACCGGTCCGACGGCCGAATAGGTCAGACCCCGGGCCAGCCGGTCGCGGGGGGACAGTCGGGATTCCGTCTTTGCGCTCATCTGCCGCCTTTCTGTGCTGTTGATGCAGCCTGTCGTGAAGCTAGTCCACGACTAGTCCGGCACCTGACAGACTGCCAGCATAGGGACGCCGGCGGGCCCGGTGGGCGAACGCCGGGTTTTCGGTGGCGGACTCGTTCGGGTGACACCGGGTGCGAACACACCGGCGGGTAGTGGCAGACTCTGATGCCGTGACTAACAGCCCCTTTCAGACTGCTACCGCCACTCTCCACACCAACCGCGGCGACATCAAGGTCGCCTTGTTCGGAAACCACGCGCCCAAGACCGTCGCCAACTTCGTTGGCTTGGCGCAGGGCACCAAGGAGTACTCGACCCAGAACGCATCGGGCGGCTCGTCCGGCCCGTTTTACGACGGCGCGGTCTTCCACCGGGTGATCCGGGGCTTCATGATCCAGGGGGGCGACCCCACCGGAACGGGCCGCGGCGGCCCGGGCTACAAGTTCGCCGACGAGTTCCATCCCGAACTGCAATTCGACAAGCCCTACCTGTTGGCAATGGCGAATGCGGGCCCGGGCACCAACGGCTCGCAGTTCTTCATCACGGTGGGCGAGACACCGCACCTGAACCGGCGGCATACCATCTTCGGCGAAGTGACCGACCCGGAATCGCAGCAAGTGGTCGAGACGATCTCCGCGACGCCGACCGACGGCAACGACCGTCCCACCGAGCCGGTCGTCATCGAGTCGATCACCATCTCCTAGGCGGGCCAAGCCCCGACCGCGGCGTTCAGTGGGTCGGACGGCCCGCATAGCCGGCGGCCGTGAGCGCGTCGAGCACCCGCAAAGGGTCCGTTCCCAGGTCCCAACGCGAGAAGAGCACCAGCGCGCCGTCGGCCTTTTCGATCTCGAGCAATCGAACTGTGCGTCCATAGCGGCGGAACTCGATGATCCGGATGATCTTGATGTCGGCGTGCTGCAATACATGCGTCGAAAACCAGCCCCGAATCACCAGGCCGCCGGGCGTGATTGCCAGCTTGGGGCGCGCCCGCCACGTGACGCCCGCAAACAAGATCAGACCCGCCGCGGCAATCGCCGCCAAAACGCGCCCCGGGACGTCTGTGACCATGGTCACACTCGCGATAGCCATTAAGACACCGCCGACCCCACAACCAGCGATTCCCGCCGCACGCGGCTCCCATTGTGTTTGCTGCACGCGCTTCTTAGCCCCTCCCACCACTGCCGATGCAGTTATCCACAGACGCTATCAACAGTGGGGATAAATCACACGCGTGTGATTGGGTGAGCGGAAAGTTGCTGGCGCGGTAACAAATCAATACTGAAATGAATTCATTTCGCGGGGCATCGGGGTCAGTGCCAGCGCATCGTGAGCAACAAACCGGTGATCATGAAAGCGAACGCGATGGCGTAGTTCCACGGGCCCAGTTGCGCCATCCAGTTCAGCACCGTCGGCGCTTGGGTTCCGACGGCGGCCAACTGGAACACCATCAGCCAGACGAGGCCGATCAGCATCAGGCCGACGAACAGCGCAACGAACCACACACTGGACGGCCCGACCTTCACTTTCACCGGCGTGCGGCTGACCGCGCCGACAGTGAAGTCGTTCTTCTTGCGGACCTTCGACTTGGGCATGATTACCTCGGGTTACCTCAACAACACGGTGAGCGGGACGGGATGCAACGATGAAGACCGCGGCTGCACCCATAGCTTGGCTACGAGACTAACTCACCTGGCGCGGTGACCAGGAAACGGAGAGTCCATGACTGACACGCGGCGTTCGCCCTGGCGCCTGGGCGTCCCACTGGTGTGCCTGCTGGCCGGACTGCTGCTGGCAGCCACTCATGGGGTGTCCGGCGGCGCCGAGATCCGCCGCAGCGATGCCCCACGACTGGTCGACCTGGTTCGTGAGGCGCAGTCGTCGGTAAATCGTCTCAGCGCACAACGCGAGGCCCTGGCGAACCGGATCGACTCGACGCACGGACGCTCTTCCGATGCCGCGTTGGCGGCGATGCGGCGGCGCTCCGCCGAGCTGGCCGGCGAGGCGGGCATGGACCCCGTGCACGGGCCGGGACTGGTCGTGACCCTCCAAGACGCGCAGCGCGACGCCAACGGCCGCTTCCCGCGCGATGCGTCTCCCGACGACTTGGTGGTGCACCAGCAGGACATCCAGGCCGTCCTCAACGCGTTGTGGAGCGTCGGCGCGGAGGCCATCCAGATGCAGGACCAGCGGATCATCGCCACCTCCGTGCCCCGCTGCGTCGGCAACACGCTGCTGCTCAACGGGCGCACCTACAGCCCGCCCTACATGATCACCGCCATCGGCGATGCGGCAGCGATGCAGGCCGCGCTGGCCGCCGCTCCCCTGGTGATCCTCTACAAGCAGTACGTGGTGCGATTCGGCCTCGGCTACCACGAAGAAGTCAAAACCGACGTGCAGGTCGTCGGTCATTCGGAACCGGAGCGGTTGCATTACGCGCAGCCGGCCGGTCCGGTGGGGTACTGAGCACGGCCGGCGATTCGGCCCGGACGGTACCCTGACACGATGCGGATCCTGGTTGTCGACAACTACGACAGCTTCGTGTTCAACCTGGTGCAATATCTTGGCCAGCTCGGCGTCGAGGCCGACGTGTGGCGCAACGACGACGCCCGGCTCTCCGAGGAGGCGGCCATCGCCGCCCGGTTCGACGGCGTTCTGCTCAGCCCGGGACCGGGCACCCCGGAACGCGCGGGTGCTTCGATCGACCTGGTTCGTGCGTGCGCCGCCCAGAACACCCCGCTGCTCGGCGTCTGCCTGGGCCACCAGGCGATCGGCGTGGCATTCGGCGCCACCGTGGACCGCGCGCCCGAGCTGCTGCACGGCAAGACCAGCAGCGTGTTCCACACCAATGTCGGTGTGCTGCAAGGGCTCCCGGATCCATTCACCGCGACCAGGTACCACTCGCTGACCATCCTGCCGGAATCGCTGCCCCCGGTGCTGGAGGTCACGGCCCGCACCCGCAGCGGCGTGATCATGGGTGTGCGGCACACCGAGCTGCCGATTCACGGCGTGCAGTTCCATCCGGAGTCCATCCTGACCGAGAGCGGGCATCGAATGCTGGCGAACTGGCTCGCCTTTTGCGGGTGGACCCGCGATGACACACTGGTCCGCCGGCTCGAAAATGATGTCCGGGCCGCGGTGCGACCGTATTTCCCTGCCGACGCGTCCGCTACTGACCGAACTTCAGCGTGATGATCCCGTCCCGGTTGACCCCGGTGCCGGCCGGCGGGTTCTGATACACCACCTTGTTGTGCATGGAGCCACCGGCGTCCACGTCGGGACCCTTGTCCAGCACCCCGGTCCAGCCCAGCGCCCGCAACCGCGGCTCGGCGTCGGTCCAGAACATACCGGTCACGTCGGGCATCACGAACTGGTTGCCCTTGGACACCTGCAGCTCGATGACCGAGTCCACCGGAACTGTCGTGCCCTTGGGCGGGTTGGTGCCGATCACCTCCCCGGCCGGCCGGGGACTGTCCACCGAGGCCTGACTGAACTTGGTGAAGCCGTAGACGGTGAGGTTCTTTTCCGCGAGCTCGACGGTCTGGCCCGCCACGTCGGGCAGCTCCTTGGTCTCCGGCCCCGAGCCGACGATGACGGTGATCACGTTGGTGATCGCCGAGGTCTGGTTGGCGGGCGGGTTGGTCCCGATCACCTTGCCCAGCAGCTCGGGGGGCGACGGCGAGTTCGCCTGCTTGAACTTGCCGAAGCCCGCGGCTTTCAGCTTGTTGACCGCGTCGGCGTAACTGAGCGAGGAGACGTCGGGCACCTCTCGCTGTTCGGGACCGGTGGAGACGTTGATGGTGATCTCGTCGCCGGCGGTCACCGACGCGTTGGCCCCCGGGTCGGTGCTGATGACGTGGTCGGGCGGGATCGTCGAATCGGGCTTTTGCAGCGTGCGGGTCTTGAAGCCGCGGTTTTGCAGCGCCGCGATGGCGTCAGCGGACACCTGACCGCGCACGTCGGGAACCTGAACGTCGCGCGTGATGCCGCTGAACGTGTTGAAGGCGATGACCACCACGATCGTCAGCACGGCCAGCGCCGCGACCGCGACAATCCAGCGACCGACCGAACCGCCGTTGTCGTCGTCGCCGTCCCCGAGAGGTTGGCGAGGTAGCGGATCGGTGCGCGGGCCCACGCCGTGTGCACCCGCGGGCAGCATCAGCGAGGATCGCTCGGCGTCGGTGAGCACCTTGGGGGCTTCCGGGGGTTCACCGTTGTGCACCCGCACCAGGTCCGCCCGCATCTCGGCCGCTGTCTGATAGCGGTTGTCCGGGTTCTTGGCCAACGCCTTGAGAACGACGGCGTCCAGGTCGGCGGAGATGCCCTCATGCCGCTGCGACGGTGGAACCGGGTCTTCGCGCACGTGCTGGTAGGCCACAGCGACGGGCGAGTCCCCGGTGAAAGGTGGTTCGCCCGTGAGGATTTCGTAAAGGACGCAACCCAGCGAATAGACGTCGGAGCGGGCGTCGACGGGCTCACCGCGGGCCTGCTCGGGTGAGAGGTACTGCGCCGTCCCGATCACGGCCGCGGTCTGGGTGACGCTGTTGCCGCTGTCGGCGATCGCCCGCGCGATGCCGAAATCCATGACCTTCACCGCGTTGGTGGAGGTGATCATGATGTTCGCCGGCTTGACGTCGCGGTGGATGATCCCGTTCTGGTGACTGAAGTTCAGCGCCTGGCAGGCATCGGCGATGATCTCGATCGCCCGCCGCGGCGGCAGCGGGCCGTCGGTGTGCACGATGTCGCGCAGCGTGACCCCGTCGACGTACTCCATGACGATGTAGGGCAGCGGACCCGACGGGGTCTCCGCCTCGCCGGTGTCGTACACCGCGACGATGGACGGGTGATTGAGCGCCGCGGCGTTTTGCGCCTCGCGCCGGAAACGCAGATAGAAGCTGGGATCACGGGCGAGATCGGCGCGCAGCACCTTGACCGCGACGTCGCGGTGGAGCCGGACGTCGCGGGCCAGGTGAACCTCCGACATGCCCCCGAACCCGAGGATTTCGCCCAGTTCGTAGCGGTCGGACAGGTGCTGAGGGGTGGTCATTGCGGTGTCTCGTGTCGGACCGATGACACGGCGGGTGGCATTGGCCTGACCCAGCCGGACTCCACCGGCGCGTTCCGCAGTCCAGAATTAACGACGGTCCCGCGCTCCGGCCAATCGAGGCGCAGGCCGGGGCCGGGGGCGGAACCGCTGGGTGTCTTGGTTGCCGGCGGCGGTCCGCTCGGCGGGCCCCCGGTGTCGGTGACCGTCGGGGGCGGTGGCTGTTGCCCGCTTTCCGCGCGCGAATTGATGACGATGAGCACCGCGATGATGATCGCCAATGCGCCCAGCACGCCCGCGGCCCACAGCAGTGCGCGCTGGCCCGACGAGAAGGTGCGCCGGGCCGGCGGCGGGCGATGGCTGCCGGTGGGCGGCCGGGACCGACGGGGCGGGGCGGCGCGGCCGCCGGTCGCGGCCGGCGCCCGCGTGGTCGCGCCCGACGACGGAATGGCCGCCGGGGACGCCCGGCCGGGCGGCGGTGACTGGCTGGGCCGCGGGGGGCGGCGACCGGCCCGCACCGCGGCCACGGCGTCGGCGAAAGGCCCGCCGCTGCGGTAGCGCATCGCCGGATTCTTGACCAGCGTGATCTCGATGAGTTCCCGCACATTGGGCGGAAGTTCGGCCGGTAGCGGCGGCGGCGGTTCCTTGATGTGCTTCATCGCCACGGTCAGGGCACCGTCACCGGTGAATGGCCGCTTACCCGAAACGACCTCGTAGCCAACAACTCCCAGCGAGTACACATCACTTGACGGGGTCGCGTCGTGCCCGAGGGCCTGTTCGGGCGCGATGTATTGGGCCGTGCCCATCACCATCCCCGTCTGGGTCACCGGTGCGGCGTCGACGGCCTTGGCGATACCGAAGTCGGTGATCTTCACCTGGCCGGTCGGGGTGATCAAGATGTTGCCCGGTTTGACGTCCCGGTGGACCAGGCCGGCCGCGTGCGCAACCTGCAGGGCCCGACCGGTCTGCTCGAGCATGTCCAGTGCATGCCGCAGCGACAGCCGGCCGGTGCGCTTGAGCACCGAATTGAGCGGTTCCCCGTTGACCAGCTCCATCACCAGGTAGGCGGTGCGGCCTTCCCCGTCCAGCTGGCTCTCGCCGTAATCGTGCACGGCCGCGATGCCGGGATGGTTGAGCATCGCGGTGGTGCGCGCCTCGGCGCGGAACCGCTCGATAAACTCCGGGTCCTGGGAGAACTCCTGCTTGAGCACCTTGACCGCGACGCGCCGGCCCAGCCGGCTGTCCACCGCCTCCCACACCTGTCCCATGCCGCCGGTGGCGATCAGGCGCTGCAGGCGGTACCTGCCAGACAGCGTCACACCAACTCGCGGGCTCATGGTCCTCCCTGTAGCGCAGCCTGGATCACAGCTCGTCCAATCGGCGCGGCGAGTGCACCCCCTGTCGCGGACAGGCGGTCGGCGCCATTCTCCACCAGCACCGCCACCGCGACCTTCGGACTCTGTGCGGGTGCGAAGGCGATGTACCACGCGTGCGGCGGCGTATGACGCGGGTCGGTGCCATGTTCTGCGGTACCCGTCTTGGATGCGATCTGCACGCCGGGAATTGCCCCTTTCTGCTGTGCGACCTTCTCGGCGCCGACCATCAGCTCTGTTAGCTTAGCGGCGACCTGCGGCGACACCGCGCGGCGCTGCTCATAGGGGGCGGTGGTGCTGATGTTGGCCAGGTCCGGCCCCTTGAGGCTGTCGATCAGGTAGGGCTGCATCATCACCCCGTCGTTGGCGATGGTCGGCGGCGATCTCGGCGTTTTGCAGCGGTGTCAGCGCGACGTCCTTTTGGCCGATGCTCGACATGCCCAGCGCGGCGGCGTCGGGGATGACCCCGATGGTTGATTCCGCGACCTGGAGCGGGAATGACGTTCGGCGTGCTGTCCAGGCCGAATGAGTGCGCCATGCTGCGCAGGGCGTCGGCTCCGGTGAGCAGGCCCAGCTGGACGAAGGCGGTGTTACAGGACAGGGCGAAGGCCTGCTTCAGGGACACCGTCGGCTCGTTGCCACACGGTTCCCCACCGTAGTTCTCCAGGGTTGCGGTGCTGTTGGGCAGCGGAATGGAGGACGCCGCCGTCAGCTGCTGGGTGTCGGAGGCGCCGGCCTGCAGTGCGGCCGCGGTGGTGATCACCTTGAATGTGGAGCCGGGTGGATAGGTCTCCGAGATGGCGCGGTTGGCCAGTGGATTGTTTGGGTTGTCGCGCAGCCGCTGCCATGCTTGCGCCTGCACCTCGGGATCGTGTGACGCCAACAGATTGGGGTCGTAGGACGGCGACGACACCATGGCCAAAATCTTGCCGGTGGACGGCTCCAGGGCGACGACGGCGCCCTTGCACGGCGGCCCACCGCAGCCCTGCTGCATCGCGTTCCAGCCGGCCTGCTGGACCCGGGGGTTGATCGTGGTGTCGACGTTGCCGCCGCGCGGATCACGACCGGTGAAGAAGTCGGCCAGCCGGCGCCCGAACAGCCGCTCGTCGGAGCCGTTCAGCAAGCGGGTCCTCGGCACGTTCCAGGCCCGAGCTGGAGTAGCTCAGCGAGTAAAAGCCGGTGACCGGCGCGTACACCTCCGGGTTGGGATAGACCCGCAGGAACCGGAAGCGGCTGTCGGTGGCCACGGAATAGGCCAGCAGCTGGCCACCGGCGACGATTTGGCCCCGTTGGCGGGAATACTCGTCGAGCAGGACCCGCTGATTGCGCGGATCGGCCCGCAGGCTGTCGGCGGCGAAGACCTGCGTCATCGTGGCGTTGAGCAACAGCAGCACGATCAGCGCCATCACGGTCAACGAGATGCGGCGGAGAGAGGTGTTCATACTCTCTCGATCACCTCGGTGCCGGCCGCCGCGATCGACGACCTGTCCCGCGCACGGGTGCGCAAGGGGCGTCGGGCGCTGTGCGAGATACGTGCCAGGATGGCCAGCAGCACGTAGTTCGCCAGCAATGAAGACCCGCCGTAGGACATCCACGGCGTGGTCAACCCGGTCAGCGGTATCAGCTGCGTGACGCCCCCGACGACGATGAACAGCTGGATGGCCAGCGTCGATGCCAGACCCGCGGCCAGCAGCTTGCCAAAGCTGTCGCGGGTCGCGATCGCCGTGCGCAGTCCGCGCACGATGACGATCGTGTAGAGCATCAAAATGCTGGCCAGCCCCACCAGCCCGAGCTCCTCGCCGAACGCGGCGATGATGAAATCGGTCGACGCGGCGGGCACGGTGTCGGGCTGACCGTTACCGAGCCCGGTGCCGAAGATGCCGCCGGTGGCGAAACTGAACAGCGATTGCACGATCTGGTAGCCGTTGCCGTCGGGGTCGGCGAACGGGTCCCACCACGTCTGCACGCGAACCCGGACGTGCTCGAAAGCGAAATAGGCGACAACGCTTCCCGCGGCGAACAGCACCAGGCCGATGACCACCCAGGCTGAAGCGCTGGGTGGCCAGGTAGACCACCACCAGAAACGACGCGTACAGCAGCAGCGAAGTGCCGAGGTCCTTTTCGAAGGCCATCACGCCGACCGCGATGACCCAGGCGGCCAGCAGGGGCGCCAGGTCTCGCGGGCGGGGCAGGGTCATGCCCATGAAATGCTTGCCCACGCTGGTGAACAGGCCGCGTTTGGCGATGAGCACCGCCGAAAAGAAGATCAGCAGCAAGATCTTGGAGAACTCTGCGGGCTGAATTGAGAAGCCGCCGAACCGAATCCAGATTTTGGCGCCGTTCTGCTCGGACAGCGAGGCCGGCAGCAGCGCGGGAATCACCAAGAGCACCAAGCCGGCCAGCCCGCATACGTAGCCGTAGCGTGCCAGTTGTCGATGGTCTTTCAAGAAGGTGACCACGAGCGCGAAGGTGACTACCCCGATCAAGGTCCACGCCATCTGCTGACTTGCGCTGGCGTGATGGCGGCCGCTCAGCTCGTTGTGGACAAGGTCGAGCCGGTGAATCATCACCAGCCCAAGTCCGTTGAGCAACGCCACTATTGGCAATAACAGCGGGTCGGTATAGGGCGCGAAGCGCCTGATGGCCAGGTGCGCCGACCCGAACACGATCAGGAACACCATTCCGTAGCTCACCACGTTCCAGTGCAGACCGCGCTGCTGGTTGGCTTCCACGACCAGCAACGCGGCGACGGTGATCAGCGCGGCGAAGCACAACAGCAGCAGTTCGGCGGTGCGCCGGGTGGGCAGCGGAGGCGTGACCGCGACTGGCGGCTGAAGTTGTGTCGTCATGCCACCGTCCGGCAGTCGATGCCCGGCTGAAGTGGGGGTGGTGGAAGCGTCGTTAGGGTCTGCGCGGTGGCGGTGGGGCTGGCGGGCGAGGTGGTCGCGGGTCCGCTGGTGGCGCTGGTGGCGGGTGGGGCGCTAGCGCTGGCGCTGGAAGAAGTTGTAGGCGGTGGTGTGGTGGATGATGGTGCGGCAGTGGGTGTTCCGCTCGGGGTGGTCGGGACCTGGGGTTCGGGCGGGGACGTGGCGCGTGGCGATGGACAGGTCGGTAGCAGGTAGGCGGCCAACAATTGCCGGAGCTGGGATTCGGCCTGATCCAGGCTGCCGCCCGGAAGCCCGGTCTGAACCTGGACCTGTCCGGGACGGCGCAGATCCTGCAGCGTCATCAGCTGACAATTGGGGTGGCCAGCGGATTGGCCATAACTGATCAGCGATAGCTCGTTGCCGGTGCTCAGGCAGGCCACCAAATAGGGATGCTGCAGGGGCAAGCCCAGCAACGACCCTTGAATCCCCCGGACGATGGAGACCTTGCCGTCGTATTCGGCGACGTAGTAGTTGCGCTGGATGACCCACCAGCCGATGGTGAGGCCGGTGAAAACCAGCAGCACCGCGAGCGTGGCAACGGTGGCCATCCGCCGGCGAGACCATCGCGGCCGGCTTGGCGTATCCGGCTGTGGCGCAACGCGTTTGGCAATATCTTCGCGGGGTCTGATGGCCGAGGCGCGGCCGGCGGAGGTGTTGGGCAAGGTCAGTTGATCGTCGTCGCCGGATACCGCGCCGGCGAGGATCGGCTGGGTCTGGCCGTAGTCGTAATCGACGACGTCGGCGACCACGACGGTGACGTTGTCCGGGCCACCACCGCGCAGCGCCAACTCGATGAGGCGGTAGGCAGCCTCGGCCACATCGGGGATCTGCAGCGCCTCGAGGATCGTCTCGTCGCTCACCGGGTCCGATAGCCCGTCGGAGCAGAGCAGATAGCGGTCACCGGCGCGCGCTTCCCGCATGGTCAGGGTGGGCTCGACCTCGTGACCGGTGAGCGCCCGCATGATCAGCGATCGCTGCGGGTGGCTGTGTGCCTCTTCCCGAGTGATCCGGCCTTCGTCCACCAGGGTTTGGACGAACGTGTCGTCTTTGGTGATCTGGGTCAGCTCACCGTCACGCAGTAGATAACCGCGGGAGTCGCCGATGTGCACCAACCCAATACGGTCGCCCGCGAACAGGATTGCGGTAAGGGTGGTGCCCATCCCCTCGAGCTCGGGTTCGGCCTCGACCTGTGCGGCGATGGCCTCGTTGCCGGCGCGTACCGCGGTGTCGAGCTTGGCAAGCAGGTCACCGCCGGGTTCGTCGTCGTCGAGGTGGGCCAGCGCGGCGATCACCAGCTGAGACGCCACCTCGCCGGCGGCGTGGCCACCCATCCCGTCGGCGAGGGCCAGGAGGCGTGCGCCGGCATAGACCGAGTCTTCGTTGTTGGCGCGCACCAGGCCGCGATCACTGCGGGCGGCGTATCGCAGGACCAGGGTCACGGGCGCAACTCGATTGCCGTTTTGCCGATCCGAATCGGCGTTCCTAGTGGAACTCGTACCGCAGTCGTCACCTTTGCCCTGTCGAGGTAAGTGCCGTTGGTCGATCCTAAGTCTTCGACATACCATTCCGAACCGCGCTGGGATAGCCGCGCGTGCCGCGTCGAGGCGTAATCGTCGGTTAGCACCAGGGTCGAGTCGTCAGCTCGCCCGATCAAGACCGGCTGTCCGCTGAGGGTGATGCGCGCCCCGGCCAGCGACCCCTCGGTCACTACCAGATAGCGGGCGCCGTGGCGATGTTGGCGCGAGGGCAGCAGCGTGCTGCGCAACGTCAGGCCGCGGCGCACCATGACAGCCCCGGTTGGCGCATAAATGTCGGTCCGCAGAATTCGCAACACGGACCAGATGAATACCCACAACAACATCAAAAATCCGGCACGCGTCAGCTGCAGTACTAGTCCCTGCATCTGGCGTCCTTTCCGTCCTAGCGTCGTATCCGCGGGGCCCGTGACTCCGAGCACATCGGCAACGTCACGATACTTGGACGGCGGTCGACACGGGGCGAAGCACGGCAGCGTTGAGCCCGGTGGGGTTAGTGGATGCGGACGATGATCTCCGAGTGACCCAACCTGATCACGTCACCATCGGCCAACTGCCATTCCTGTACCGGTGCGTTGTTGACGGTGGTGCCGTTGGTCGAATTGAGGTCCGACAGCAGCGCGACCTGTCCGTCCCAGCGGATCTCCAGGTGACGACGGGACACGCCGGTGTCCGGCAACCGGAACTGGGCGTCTTGGCCGCGGCCCACGATGTTGGAGCCCTCACGCAGCTGGTAGGTGCGGCCGCTGCCGTCGTCGAGCTGGAGGGTTACGGCCGTTCCGGCAGACCCGTAGCCGCCCTGGCCATAGCCGCCGTAGCCGCCGCCCGGTTGCTGCCCGTAGTCACCGGGCTGGCCGTAGTCGGCAGGCTGGCCGTACTCCCCGGGCGGGCCGTACTCGTAGTCGCGATGCGCGGTCTCGGGGTATCCGCCTTGACCGGCGTAGCCCCCGCCCGGCACGTTTTCGGCGTACTGGGTGTAGTCGCCGGCGGCGTAGTCTTGCCGGCCGTATCCCGCGCCCTGCGGATAACCCGGGTCGTATCCGCCGCCCTGCTCGGGGTACGCGGGCCGTTGTTCCGGCGGGGCGTAGCCGGCCTCATCTTGGTGGCCCGGCCCGCGGCCGTAATCGCCATAACCCCCATAGCCCTGCGGGCCACCGGCCGGCTGACCGCCGCCGGGAGGACCGTAACCGCCGGCCGGGCGATAGCCCTGCCCCTGGTCGTAGGCTTGACCGCCATAGCCGGCGGGCGCCTGAGGACGCTGCTCATACGACGACGGCGGGTAGCCGCCCTGCCCCTGATCCTGGTAGCCGCGCTGGTCTTGGTAGCCGCGCTGATCGGGGTAGCCCCCTTGCTCGGGGTAGCCGCCCTGCTCGGGGTAGCCGCCCTGCTCGGGCTGGCGGGGCGGCGGGTAGCCCTGCTGGGGCGGGTAGCCGCCCTGGTCCGGGTACCCGGGTTGTTCGGGATAGCCCCCCTGGTCTTGGTAGCCGCGCTGATCGGGGTAGCCCCCTTGCTCGGGATAGCCGCCCTGCTCGGGCTGGCGGGGCGGCGGGTAGCCCTGCTGGGGCGGGTAGCCACCCTGCTCCGGCGGATATCCGCCCCGTGGGTCCGGTCCGCCCTGCGGGTCCGGGCCACCGCGCTGATCGTCCTGGGGACGCCCATAGCGGTCGTCGTAGTATTCATCGCCGGGCCGCCCCGGCCCCGGAGTCCCGCGGTAGCTCGAATTGTCAGTCATTGGTGCTACTCCTCGTTCTGCGCCGAACGCGTTATTTGATTGTGGCCGGACGGCATTGTTGACCGTCGGGCGGGGCTGTACATCGG
Source organism: uncultured Actinomycetota bacterium (assembly GCA_963800315.1). Classification (GTDB taxonomy): domain Bacteria; phylum Actinomycetota; class Actinomycetes; order Mycobacteriales; family Mycobacteriaceae; genus Mycobacterium. Next base: position 210,411 of record CAWDAS010000004.1, on the reverse strand, counting down.
GGTTGACAGCACCACGGGCGCGGTACTGACCGGTACGCAGGTTCGACGACTGCTCGAACCGGACAACCACTTCACCATACGTTTGCCACCCCTGTTCATGAATAAAGTCAGCCAAGTCGTTAGCGAAACTGCCCGACCTGAGATCCGGCTCGGCGCCCACCTTCTCAAAGTCGTGCACACCGAGGGTAATGATGTATTCGTTAGGGGCCAAAAGACGATTTCCCCGAAGCGTGCGGACGCCGTCGCGGGCTTCGCGGCGCAAGAGGGCTTCGACCTCCTGCGGGACGACCGATCCCCCGAACACTCGGGCAAACGCATTGTCGACGGTCGCCTCGAGCTTGCGCTCGATCCGCGCGACGAGCCCTCGTTGGCTACTCATGCTCTATCGCTCGCCCGCACTTGCCTTGGCATATAGGTGGCGCGCGGCAAACGCTTCACCGCGTGTCTTATCACCCCAGCATGGTATCGGGATACCGCGACGCCGCGGCACCGTGGGAATTCTGAGAACCGCGTTGGCGCAGTTCAGAGCCGTTTGGCTGCGGCGGCGCCGGGTGGGAAACGGCCCTCGGGCCCGCCCCGGCGGTTGGGGGACGCGGCTATTAGAGTGGTATGGTCCATCGGTTGTTTTTCCCGGGCGAGTGGCGGAATGGCAGACGCGCTGGCTTCAGGTGCCAGTGTCCTTCGGGACGTGGGGGTTCAAGTCCCCCTTCGCCCACCAACATAACTGCAGTTCAAAGCGTTAAATCTAGAGGACGCCGAAGCCGCGTCAAGACTCCCGTCCAGTGGGAGAGCCGGGGCGTCGAGAAGGTTACCGTCCTCAAAGGGTCAGTCACCTAGCCGGACCAACGTGGTGTGAGGTTGTAGCCGATAGCGGGATTGTTCGCCCCGGTCTCCAAAATCAGCTTTACCTCCATCGCGCGGACCTCCGCGTCCGTCGCTGTCTTGTCGACCGTGCAGAGGTGTACCGGTCACGCGGGTCGGCTGCCTCTGTCTGTGCGTCCGCAGTAGTTTCATTTGCGGTCGGTTCTAGCCAACGGGGTCAACGTAACAACCAGCAGGTGGACGCACGTATTCAGCAGCGGCCAACGCTGTCGGCAACCCGCGTCTATGCCCGCATTGCCGTTCGGGACGAAGAGGCCGTGGGTTCGAATCCCGCCACCCCGACCAGGAAAATAGTTGGTAGATGGCCTATATAGGGGATCTAGGCAGTTTGCCCCAGCGTACCGGGTACGTTTTCACCTATGGATTCACGGTCAGCGGCGGCAATTGACGGCCGTTTAAGCGCCGCCCTGTGGGCCTTGGTCAGAACCTCGGCTAGCGCGTCGAGGTCCGTGTCGAACAGGTCGGCGTAGACCTTCAGCGTCACACTCGGGTCTTCGTGCTCAAGCATCCGCGCCAGCGCCAGAACATTGCCGCTGGCCTGAAAGGTCGCCATCAAAACTGGCCCATACCACGCACCTACGGCAGGCAAATCCGAGGACGAAAATTCTGCCGCGCGCGGGCTTGACGCCGGCCCCGCCGAGGAAGACTGACCACGCCAGCTCCGAGCACCAGCCGCCCGGCGACACCACCCACACCAACCAGGTACGCCCCGCCCCCTCCGGCGGCGGCGCCCCCGGGGGCGCTGATGACAAGCGGAAGGACGCGGTGACCGAACCTGGTCTGAGAATCGGGCTGCAACGGCGGGGTTGCTTCCTGAAATATCGGCAACGCGGCGAGCCGAAGGGACGGATACTTCGTGTGTCGGCGGTAAGGAGCGGAAATTGGCTGAAGCGCAATCGCGCGTCGGTTCGGTGTTCGGGAAATACGAACTCACCAGGCTGATCGGCAAGGGGGGCATGGGCGAGGTGTACGAAGCGTACGACACGATGAAGGACAGGCACGTCGGATTGAAGATCCTCCCGAAAGAACTCTTGCAAGACGAGAGGTACCGGGCCCGGTTTCAGCGCGAGTCCCATGCGGCCGCGATTCTGCAAGAGCCCCATGTCATTCCGATTCATGACTGGGGCGAGATTGACGGGAATCTTTATATCGACATGCGCCTGGTCGAGGGTCAGGACCTGCATGAATTGCTAACGAAGGGACCCCTGGAGCCTGCACGGGCGGTCGCGATCATCGCGCAGGTTGCCGCGGCGTTGGACGCCGCCCATGCGCAGGGTCTGATCCATCGCGACGTCAAGCCTCAGAACATCCTTGTAACCCCGGCCGATTTCGCATACCTGGCCGATTTCGGTATCGCCGAGGCACGTGATGAAACCCACCTGACAGTGGCGGGCACGCACATCGGCTCCTTCGTCTATATGGCGCCGGAACGGTTCGGCGATCAGCCCGCCACGCCCGCGGTCGACGTGTACTCGCTGGCCGCGGTGCTCTACGAGGCGCTCACGGGTGACACTCCATTCCCCGCCGACAGCATGGAGCAGCTGATCGCGGCCCATATCTCATTGCCGCCGCCTCGGCCCAGCATGGCCAACTACCGCGTTCCGCCATCTTTCGACGATGTCATCGCGCGCGGCATGAGCAAAGAACCCGACGACCGCTACGGCACCGCAGGTGCGCTGGCTCGTGCTGCCGCCCGTGCGCTGGACGTCGAGGGCTCGGGGCCCATCACGTCGCCGAACGCGATCACCCAGCTCGCCCCGGGCGGGGTACCCCGGGCGGAATGGCCTACCGGGGGCGTCGTGGAGCCGTCATACCAACAGGGTCAGGATGCGCGTGGCCGGCCGTGGCTGCTGCCGACAGTCATCGCGGTGGCCGCGGCCCTGCTGCTGGGCGCTATCGGCGTCGTGATCGGGCTGCTGGCCCATCAGAACTCCGCACCGCCCACAGGCGCGGGACCGCAACCCGGAAACACGCTTGAAGTTCCCTCCCCGGGCAAGTCCCAGTCGCCTCCGGCGCCGCCACCAGCGGCGCCACCTCCTGCGGCGCCAGCACTACCGCCATTGGTGCTCGGGCCCGACAACGGTGTGGCCCATCAATCGTGCGATGGGGGCTTCTCGTTGACGAATGTGACTGGTTTCGGCACTCATTCGGGACGCGGCACACCCGAAACGTCGTGCTATTTCGCTCGCAGCGTCCTGATCTCCTACTGGAACCAATACGGCAACGCCAGTCGGGAGCCACGCATGGTGTCCGCGCCGGGCAGCGTCGACTGCAACGGCGTGGAGGGTGCGCGGTGCGACGGTTCGAACTTCGTGATGGAGTGCGCCGCTTACGGCTCAGACAGCTGGATCACTTGCACGGGCGGTAACAACGCGCGTGTTTACCTGTACTGATACGCCGTAAGACTGCTTCAGGAGTCGCAGCGCCCCGCGGGCAGTGCCGCCAGGTGGATGACAAGCCAGTTAGCCAGCTCCGTAAGCTCTTGAGCGCCTTCATCGAACGACCCGGCAGCGGGCTCGACGGCCATGGCGACGGCGGTGGTGCCAGCCGCGGTCGGTATGACGCCTACCTGGCGAACGAGGTAACGTCCAGCCGTTGACGGTCCCCAACCTCCTTTGAACTCCGCGTCAGGAATGTTGCCCAGACCCCACTTCTGGTCTTTGGCAATGTGCCCCATGAGATCGAAGATCGGCGCATTGCGGCCGTTGCATACGGCAGCAGAGATGAACTCGGCTTGGTTGACCAGCGACCAGTCTGTTTGGCCGAAGGCGGTGTACTCGGGGCGTACCTTCTTCGACTGAACGGTTGTCGGGTCACCTGTTTCCCTGAGCACAGCCTCAACCTTGGCAGCGGCAGTAGCCGGGTCTCCGAGATTTCCCCAGATGGATTCGGCCGCCACGTTGTCAGACTCGGTGATCGCGGCGGTCATGGCGCCTGTCACCACGGAGGGGTTCTGTTCGCGCAGCGTCGCAATCACCAAGGGAACCTTGATGGTCGACCAGGCCGGACCGCTCTGCCAATCCCCAAGCACGACGGTTTCGTGCTGACCGCCGACCGCGGTGAGGACCACCCCGACTTGCGCATGCAGCTTTGCTTGCAACTGTGCGAAATCGGCCGCCAGCAGTTTCGGGCCAGCCGACGGGTTCGGCGCAGAACCTTGCGTGGCCGTGGGCGGTGAAGTCGCTGAAAAGGCCGTGGTGCCATGCAGTGGCGGGGCTGGCGCGGGTGTCGGTACGGAGAGATGACGGCCTAAGGCGACGCCGCCGGCGACGAAGGCCCCAGCCGCAACCAAGACCCCTACGCCGACAATTGCCCATGTTGTTCGTATGCGCGACCGCCATTGTGTGGCAGGGGCAGCGTGTTGTGGTTGCCGAAACGATCGGGTGGGCCACCTTGCCATAGCTTCAGTGTCGCAGCCTTACTCGCGCCGAGGCCCGATGTAGCTGACAATGCGTCGGTGCGGGTCGACGGCGCGCGAACCCCTTGTCCATGGCCATGAAAAAGTCCCCAGTGGTGGCCAGTAGGAAGTCCCCAGTGGTGGCCAAGTAGAAGCCCCCACTCCTTTGCAGGGGTTCGTCGTGTCATTTCCGGGAGCTGTGGGCCTGAGCGGTGACGGTGATAGCGCCAACTGTCACCTGAACACCGCCCAGGGAGCTCTATTGAAGTCTGCAAGGGAGCGTATGAACATCATTTCGGTCTATCGCCAGGTCGGCACGTATCGTGGGGCCGCCGAGCTGTGCGGCACCACGCACAAGACGGTCAAGCGTGTCGTGGAACGCGCCGAAGCCGGCGGGCCGCCGGCGCGGGAGCGGCGGCCGCGTAGTGATTATTCCGTCCACCTCCGTCATGATGGGTCCTGGTGGATTGTGGACACAGTCAACGATCGCGGACAACGCCACAACGATGAAGCCACGCTATCTACCTTCGAACTGGCAGAAAAATATTTGATATGGAATTGGGCGTCGAGTGCACGAGGCGTCATCGGCGCACCGCGCCTGGGCCCCCGATTGTATGGCCTGGGCTATAGCAAAGACGTCGAGGCGGTTCAGCTTGCTGAGGGCGTGGCGGAACTGAGATCAAGTAGCGGCAAAGCAATACTGCTAGAACCTTACGCAACTATTTTCAGCCATTTGATGTCGAAACCCGTAGATGATATTGATCAAATGGCGCGGGAAGGCATCGCATAGGTAACCGGCGACCGTCGCTGCCGATTAAGCGGGAGCGGATACAGATTTGGCTCGCGTCGACACGACTAGTTGCGCGCCGCTGTGGAGCATGCGCGATTCGGTAGTGGGCGAGGGTGCGGAATCCGCGAAGCACGACCCCGCCACCGTCCCAAGCTCCGATGGCCCGACCACCTGCCGTCGGCGATTGGCGCTCGACGCTCTCGAACGCTAATTTTCCTGAGGTGATGTTCTCAGCTGCTCGTGCAGTCGCGCGGTGGATCGCCCCCTTCCTCACGGTTGCGGCCGTTGCCGGCATGAGTGTTCTTGCCGACTCGGTGCAGGTCGGCCCGGCCCCGGCGGTGCGCTTGACCGATGACGCCAATCCGTTGGCCGGCATGCCCTTCTACGTCAATCCCAACTCGGCGGCCATGCGCGCCGCGCAGCATGCCGATCCGCCGAGTCCGGAGTTGACCGCGATCGCCAACACCCCGCAGGCATACTGGATCGTCCCGGGCTCTTCGGCAGCGACGGTCGCGAAGTACACCGGCGATGCGCAGGCTGCCGGCGCCATCCCGGTGCTGGCGATTTACGGAATCCCCCACCGCGACTGCGGCAGCTTCGCCGCGGGTGGCATGGCGACGGGCGCCGACTACCGCGCCTGGATCGACGGCATCGCATCCGACGTGGGCGCGTCGCGGACGGCGATCATCCTCGAGCCCGATGCACTCGCCATGGCCGACTGCCTGTCGGCCGACCAGCGCCAAGAGCGATACGACTTGATTCGTTACGCCGTCGACACGCTGACCCGCAACCCGGCCACCGCCGTGTACGTCGACGGCGGTCACCTGCGCTGGCATAGCCCCGAGGACATGGCCGCCAGGCTCAACAAGGTCGGCGTCGACCACGCGCGGGGTTTCAGTCTCAACACGGCGAACTTCTTCACCACCGAGGACGAAATCGGTTACGGCGAGGCGATTTCGGGCCTTACAAACGGTTCGCACTACGTGATCGACACGTCGCGTAACGGCGCCGGACCAGCGCCCGATTCCGGGCTCAATTGGTGCAACCCCAACGGCCGAGCATTAGGCACTCCGCCTACCGCGGCTACCGCGGGCGCGCACGCCGACGCCTACCTGTGGATCAAACGTCCCGGTGAATCCGACGGATCATGCGGCAAAGGCGATCCGCCGGCGGGCACCTTCGTGAATCAGTACGCCATCAATCTGGCCCACGCAGCGGGCTAACTGCCCGGCCGACGAGGCCCCTACGTGCACCGAGTGTGGTGGTTATGCACGGAAAGAAATTTTGGTGCCTATCACCCACAGTCGGCGGATGGATTCGCTGCCAGCGAATTAATGACTCACGACACGACCAAGGTTCGCTAGGAAGTCACCGGATCGGTGATGTCGTCGAATTCGGGATGCTTTTTGAGCACGGTGACGACCATCGAGCACGCGGCAACAATGCGTTTACCCTCGTCGCGAGCATCCATCAGCGCCTTCTCGACCAGGATGGTCGCCAGGCCCCGCCCGCCGTATGCGGGATCGATTTCGGTGTGGTGGAAGACGCGCCGATCGCCCTTGTCGGTGAAGTCGGCGAGGCCTACCGTCTTGCCGTCCACGGCGATGGTGTAGCGATCCTTGTCCGCGGTGACGGTCGCTTCTGCCCCGGTCTTGTCGGCGGCCATCTGTGCTCCCCTTCCTTCCGGTACCGGTCGCGTGATACGGCGACGATACCCGCGCATTTACTTGCCGGGCGGCCGCAGCACCTTCATGGCCAGCCGCATGACCGGCTCGGGCACCCGGTCCTGCATTGACAACGCGGCACCGGCGGCGCGCGACCGCAGTGGGGCGCCGCGACCAAAAATCCGGTTCAACGCTCCCCCGGACGGCTCGATCACGACATGCAGCGGCGGGGTGCCCACCGCGGCGCCAAGCGCGTTTGCGATGACCATCCGCTGAATCTCGCTGGTGCCTTCAAAGATGGTGTACAGCTTGGCGTCCCGATACCACTTCTCCACCGGGTGGTCGGTGATGTATCCCCAGCCGCCCATCGTCTGGATGGCGCGCTCGGTAGCCTTGACGGCCACCTCGCTGGCGGCCATCTTCGACATCGAGCCCTCTCCCCGCTCGAAGGGGACGTTGTTGGCCGCCATCCACGAGGCGCGCCAGGTCAGCAGCCGCGCCGCGTCGATCTGGGTGGCCAGCTCCGCCAGCGGAAAGGCGATGCCCTGGTTGTCGATGATGGGTCCGCCGAACGCCTCGCGCTCGGTGGCATAGGCGGTCGCGTACTCCAGCGCGGCGCGGGCGATGCCGATGGCCTGGGCGGCGACCATGGGCCGGGTCTGTTCAAAAGTGCCCAATGTGGCCGAGCCCGAGCGCTTTCCACCCGCCACCACGTCACGCGCCTTGGCGAGTTTGTGTTCCAGCTTCTCCTCCCCGCCAAGCAAATTCGCGCGGGGTACGCGAACACCCTCGAACAGCAACTCGGCGGTGTGGGACGCCCGGCAGCCCAGCTTGTCGAGCTTGCGCACCAGCTTTAGCCCGGGCGTCCCGCCGGGCACCACGAACAGCGCCTGACCGCGGTGGCCGAGTTCCTCGTCGACCACCGCGTTGACGACGTGCACATTGGCGATGCCGCCGTTGCCGATCCACATTTTGTGGCCGTCGATGATCCAGTCATCGCCGTCGCGGCGCGCTCGGGTGCGCAGGTTACGTACGTCGCTACCCCCTTCGGGTTCGGAAATCGCGAGCGCCGCAAGTTTGAGATCACCTGGCGTTCCGAAACATTCGGGCGCCCACTGCAACATTTGTTCCGGAGAGGCAGCCTGACCGATGGCCGACAACGCCAGCGCTGGCATGACGATGGAAAGACCGATCCCCGCGCAGCCCCAAAACAACTCCTCCATGAACATGGGTAACGAGATGCCGGTCGGGTCACCGATCAGATCGCGATAGAACAGCGGGCTATAGAAGCCGCGCTGGGCCGCCTCCTCCAGAACCGGCCACGGAAACTCCTGGCGCTGGTCGTAGTCGAGTGCGACCGGGCGTATCACCTCTGCGGCGAACTCGTGCGTGCGCCGGGCCAGGTCGTGTTGTGCCGCCGTCGGTGTCAGGTCGAAGGTCATGGCTACGCCTTTGGGTCGACAGACTCGGTCCTTGCCGATGCCGACTACCCGGCCGACCGGCTCAGCAAACTGCCGAACAGTCGTCGTCAGGCCGCCGAGCGGGGCCCGACGTGGGCGGTCGGCAGATGCAGTACCACCGCGGCCACCGGAATCGCTTCATTCTCCCGACGCGCGAGCAGCGCCGCGTTCTCGGGGAGCTGCCGGGAGTTGATTTCGCCGGTCGCGATCCGTCGCAGCAGTTCGTGGGCCAGAGCGAGCTGTTCGCGCTTGCGGTACTGGCCGCCGGGCAGTTTGACGCCGGCCCAGACGCCGTACTCCTCGCGGTGCGCGATGGCATGCTGCGCACAGCGGCGCTGTTGGGCCAGCGGGCAGCGACGCAAGCATTGGATCCGCGCCTCGGTGGCCGACCGTTCGTAAGCGCGGGCCTTCGCCGCGCCGTCACCGTCGTCATCGTCGGGGTAGCCGAACCATAGTTCTGGGTTGGCTGCACACGGGTGTCCCATGTCGGTCTCCTTGCTGAGGGGTGAAACGTAGGCAAAAGCGTATACACGCATAGGGCCACGGCGCAAGGGAAACGTGATAAAAACGTATATCACTGGGGGACGGACCGGGCCTGTGTAATATCCGGCCTATGGCCGGAGCGTGCGGTGAGCCGTGAATCGGCCGGCGCGGCTATCCGCGCGTTGCGGGAGTCGCGCGACTGGTCGCTGGCAGAACTTGCCGCTGCGACCGGCGTCAGCATCATGGGTTTGAGCTTCTTGGAGCGGGGCGCCCGCAAACCGCACAAAAGCACAGTTCAGAAGGTTGAAAACGGCCTTGGGCTGCCGCCGGGCACCTATTCTCGGCTGTTGGTCGCCGCCGATCCGGACGCCGAGTTGGCCCGGTTGATGGCCGCGCAGCCGCCGGCCGCGATGCCTGAGCGGCGTGCCGGACCGGTGGTCGTCGACCGCCACAGCGACACCGACGTCCTGGAAGGCTACGCCGAAGCGCAACTCGATGCCCTCAAATCGGTCATCGAACGACTGCCTGCGGAGACATCAAACGAATATGAGACGTATATTCTGTCTGTGATCGCTCAGTGCGTGAAGGCGGAGATGCTGGCCGCCAGCTCGTGGCGGGTAGCCGTCAACGCCGGCGGCGACTCGACGGGCCGGCTGATGGACCATCTACAGGCCCTCGAAGCTACCCGCACCGCCCTGCTGAAACGGATGCCCGCCAGCTTGAGCGCCCGCTTCGACCGGGCGTGTGCGCAGTCGTCGTTACCCGAGACGATCATCGCCGCGCTGGTCGGTGTGAGCGTTGACGACTGCTGGGACATCCGCAACAGGGGCGTGATCCCGCCGGGTGCACTCCCCCGCGTCCGTGCCTTCACCGAGGCGGTCGAGGCGACGAACCAAACGGAGACTGGTCCGGGCGGCGGCGAGGGGGCGCAATGAGCGAAAGCGAAATCGCGGTGTTGAGCCATGCCCACCAGCTGTTCGCCGGCAGCAGCCGGCATCCGGCGCTGGATGCGGGCACCGCACATCACCGCAGCCCGGTGCGGAACGCCGCCGAGCTCAACGACGGTTGGGCGCATGGTGGCTATCGGCGCGCGGCGAACCACAGCCGACAACGGCTCCAATCGGCAGCCCGCACGGACGCCGCCGCCGCGGGCGTCATCGCCGGCGCCCACCGCGACCGGGCCCAGGCCCATGAGCTCACCAAGAATGTCCTCGACGAGGCCCGTGCCGACACCCGCGTCATCCCGGTGACGCCGATGGCCCAACGTGAAGCCATGCGCCGCCGCGCGGCGCGACTGCGCGCGCAACGGGCGCACGTCCTCGCGGCCCGGTTGCGGGCGCGACGGCGCCGCGCGGAGCTGCTAGCCCTGCGTTACCACCTGGTGCATCACCGCGGTCCCGGGTTGGCTGGGCCGCGTTTCCGCGCGCCGAACGACCGCGCCGCGATCGCGGTGCGCGCCGCGCTGTCACGGCTGGGGCGACCCTATGTCTGGGGCGCGACCGGGCCCGACCGATTCGACTGTTCCGGACTCGTTCAGTGGTCGTACGCGCAGGCCGGTATTCGCCTGGACCGCACCACTTATCAGCAGATCAACGACGGGATCCCAGTCCCCCGCTCGCAGGTAAGACCGGGTGATCTGGTGTTCCCCCACGCCGGCCACGTGCAGCTGGCGATCGGCCACAATCTGGTTGTCGAAGCCCCGTACTCGGGTGCCTCGGTGCGAATCGCGCCGCTGCGCAACAACGTTGCGGTCCGCCGACCGCTATGACAAGCAATCGCCGCCCCGGCGTGGGCACTACGAATAGGTTGGACGGATGTCGGAACAAGCCGGACCTTCGGTAGCCGCGCTTCAGGCGCGGCAGTCCGCGTTGGCGAGCCAGCACGGCACGGTAGCCGGCGCCGACCGCGCGCTGACCGAGGTGCTCGCCAGCGCCCATGCCGCCATCCGGGAGAGCATCAGGCGCCTGGACGCCATCGCCGAGGAGATCGACCGCGCCGCCGTGCACCAAGCGGCATTTGGCATCGATACCCCGTTGGGCGCGCGCGAGTTTCAAAGGTTTCTGCTTGCCAAACAACGTGAGATCGCCGCGGTGGTGGCGGGTGCCCGCGACCTTGACCACGCGAAAAAGGCGGTGCTGGATGACCTTCGGTCACAGTACAGCGCCAACACGGGCTGAACAGGCACCGGCCGGATCGTTGATTCACAACCGGTCGCCCTGGTGAATTGTCGGCCGGAACGCACCTGGGTACTGTCGCCGGGCATGGAGGGGTCGCGACACATCCTGCGGCAGGCCCGCAGCGGCGTTTGCCTCGCTGATGTCGACGTTTGACGACTTACTGGCTGCGGTCAAAGCGCTGCGGGACCGCACCGGTGATCCGAACGCGTGGCAAACGGGTCTGACGCCCAATGAGGTGGCCGCGGTAATCACCCCGACCACCCGCCCCACGCAACTCGAGGCGATCCTGCGCAAGATCCACCAACAACATTCGCACGTAGCTGCGTCAGCATCCGACCGGGAACAGGGCGCCGCCGCCGAAGCCATCGCCAGCGCCGAAGCCGCCCTATCACAACAGAATTCAGCAAGTTCGCAGCTCGACATGCAGGTGATTTCGGCCATCTTGAACGCGCACCTCAAGGCGGTCGACGGCAGAGAAGCGCTGACCAAGCTGCAGCGTGAAACCGAAGCCGCGGTGCAGACGCGCTCGGACTTGGACACTCCGGCTGGAGCGCGCGATTTCCAACGGTTCCTGATCGGCAAGCTTCGCGACATTCGTGCGGTCGTCCTGAACGCAAGCCTGGATGACACGTCAAAGTCAGCGCTGATGGCCGCATGGACATCGCTGTACGATGCCTCGAAGGGCGAATCGAACCCGCCCGGCGAACGCCCCCCGGCATCGGCAACCGGTGTTGGTGCGGCCGGCGACGCGGACACCGGATGGGATCCACTACTGGATTCGTTGCTCGACGACGACCCCGGCCTGTTGCCCGCGGATCCCTCGGAGACGGGCCCGACGGGGAGCGCCACGCCCCCGGCGGTCTCCCCCGCGCCGGCGATGCCGACAATCCCCGACTTCGGCACCGGATCACTACCGGGCTTGGGGGCAATGCCCGCACCGATGACCGGGTGGAGCGGACCGGGTGGGTTACCGCTCACCGGGCTGCCGGGCGACGACAGCACTGATCCGGCACTGACGGAGCTGGACGACGAACTGTCGGAGGCGCACGATCCGGACGCAAGCACGGACGGGCCTGGCAACGACACGGATGGCGAAGACAACAAGGACGATGAGGATGGACCGGCCGATCAGCCCGCGTCCGCGCCGGTAGGTCCGACAGCGGTAACCCTGCCCGACGGTGAGACGGTGACGGCTGCCACCCCGCAACTGGCGGCGGCGATTAAGGCCGCGGTCGGCGGAGCGCCGATCGCAGAGGCCTTCCGGCAGCAGGGAATTACCCTTCCCGCACCGGGAACGGCGGTCACCGATCCGATCGATCCGCCGCAGGTAGTCCCGGGAGATATCGGCATGTTCGCCGACCGTCACGCTCTGGCCCTCGGCCCCGGTAAAGCCCTTCTCGATGGCCAAATTCAGCACATCGCCACCGTGAGCGGGCCCAGCTTCCTAGGCTGGGAGCATCCGCCGGCCGCGACCGCAACCGTGGCCGCGCCGGCTAAGCCCGACACACCGACACCCACCCGGCCGGCGACCTCGTCGACCACCTGAAAATAGTGAACTCGCCGGTGCAGCCGGCGGCCGTGAACAGGAGACAGCGGATGGCCGATTCCATTCATGTAGAGCCCGCGCACCTACGTCAGGCCGCCGCGCATCACCAGGAGACCGCCGACTACTTGCGTACGGTTCCGGCATCGCATGCCGCGATCCAGGACAGCCTGGATTCGCTGGGGCCGATCTTCAGCGAACTGCGCGACGCCGGACGAGAACTCCTTGAACTCAGGCGACAGTGCTACGAGCAACAGGCCGACGACCACGCCGATTTGGCGGACAAACTGGCTGCATCGGCGACCATGTGGGAGCAACACGAGCAGAACGCGGCGCGCAATTTCGGCGGCATCGTTGACGGCGGTCGATGACGGAGGCAAATCCCGCTTTTGACACCGTTCACCCGACTGGACACATCCTCGTCCGCTCCTGTCGCGGCGGATACATGCACAGCGTCGCGCTCAGCGCCGAGGCGATGGAGACCGACGCCGAGACCTTGGCCCAAGGCATCCTGTTGACCGCCGATGTGTCGTGCCTGAAGGCGCTGCTGGAAATCCGCGACGAGATCGTGGCTGCCGGCCACACCCCATCCGCGGAGGTCCCGACTCCCCATGACCTTGACGCGGCGATTGAGAAGCTTCTGGCGCATAAACTGCGGCGCCGCGACAGCGCGAACTAAGCGGCCCGAACGGAATTTTACGGTCGAGGGTTACAGTAGCCACGTCTTGGCCGCATCGGGATCCGGTGCGATATCGGTAGGCGGCTCGAGTGGACTGGGGCCGAACAACTCTCGAGCGCGGGCAAGCAGTGCGCGCACTTCGTCGAGTTGCTGCTGCAGCGCAGAATCAGCCATGTCCCCACGCTACCCAGGCCAGCACGGCTGCACAATTCACCGACCGAACAAGGCGCCCGCCCGCTGCCGGTACGCTTAGCCAGTGGCGATCTTCGGTCGGATAGCGGCGCGCCAGCGCCTCCGGAGAGCTACCCGGGAATCACTGACGATTCCGGCCTTCAGCTCCCCTATCGATTGCACCCCGTGGGTGACGGGTGGGCTTTGGCCTGCGGAACTTTCGACGATCACCGCTGAAACCGCCACGCTCGCACAGTATCTCAAGGAAGACCTGCAGCGGATCGCCAATAGCGCCAACGACGAGTTGAAGGTCATCAAGCGCGCCGGGATGACTGATCTCGCCCGCCAGGCAGAAGAGGCCCGCGTCATCGATGAGGCCCGCGCCCGCGCCGCACGACGAGTCGAATCGACGATCCGTCACTTGCACGCGATGGAGGCCAAGCTCGCCGCGGAATATCCGCGCCCACCGATTGGCGAGCGTTCCCGATCGAAGCTGGACGAGACCCAAGTCATCGCGGCGGTCACCGATACCGACGCACCGGTGCGGCCGCGATGGCGGATCGCACAGCGCGACCGGCACCAGGCGGCAGGGGCTGCTACGGAGCGGTTCGAGGTGGGGCGGCCGGAGGTGGTTGATGACGACGCTGGGGGGGCTGCGGCGTCCTCGCTGGAGGAGACGCAGGTGATTCCTGTGGTCTCGGAGCTGGAGCCGGTTGTTGAGGCGCGTGTGGAGGCCGGTCGGCACCAGGCGGCAGGGGCTGCTAGGGAGCGGTTCGAGGTGGGGCGGCCGGAGGTGGTTGATGACGACGCTGGGGGGGCTGCGGCGTCCTCGCTGGAGGAGACGCAGGTGATTCCTGTGGTCTCGGAGGTGGAGCCGGTTGTTGAGGCGCGTGTGGAGGCCGGTCGGCACCAGGCGGCAGGGGCTGCTAGGGAGCGGTTCGAGGTGGGGCGGCCGGAGGTGGTTGATGACGACGCTGGGGGGGCTGCGGCGTCCTCGCTGGAGGACACGCAGGTGATTCCTGTGGTCTCGGAGGTGGAGCCGGTTGTTGAGGCGCGTGTGGAGGCCGGTCGGCACCAGGCGGCAGGGGCTGCTAGGGAGCGGTTCGAGGTGGGGCGATCGGAGGTGGTTGATGACGACGCTGGGGGGGCTGCGGCGTCGTCGGTGGAGGAGACGCAGGTGATTCCTGTGGTCTCGGAGGTGGAGCCGGTTGTTGAGGCGCCCGTCCAGAGCGGTCGCCACCACGCGCTGCCCGCCGGCACGCAGGAAACCAGAGCCGAGACGACCGCCGATACCAACCGGCTGAACCGGCTTCTGGAGTTCGTGGTTCGCCAAGAACCGCGGCTGAACTGGGCAATCGGCGAAGGGGTGGACGGGACACCGGTATTGGTTACCGACCTCGCCCACGGCTGGATACCCCCGGGTATCGCCCTGCCGGCAGGCGTGCGGTTGTTGGCACCAGAGCGCCGTACCGGCAAGGTCTCGGCGTTGATCGGCGACACGGTGCAGGCCATGACCTACGCGCCCGGCGATTCGTTGCGCCGCTCGGCCGACTTCGCCGCCACGAAATCCTCGTCGGAGCCGCGCCGGCTGCCCGAGGTTGAACACCTGGGAAGGGTGCTGAGCGAGGCCACGCGCGGGCATGACGGGCTGCCGCGGATCGTGCACCGGCTGGCGGACGCCGCCGCCGCAGGCACGGGCGTCATCGACCAGGAAGTCGATGTGCTGCGGGTGCACCTCGACACGGTGCGCTACCAGCTTCTGGTCCAATATCCGGCCGTCAATCCCGCGTTGCTGCTTGATTGCCTGCTGTTGGCTGCCACCGAGAGCTTCGCCGTCGGCGACTCCATCTCCGCCAACTACCACCTCGCCTGGTACCAGCACCTCGCGGCGCCCCCGCGCCCCCAAGAATGAATTGACGCTGGTTGAAGGGGTCGACGATACTGTCCCCGTGTCCGATTCGGGCGGTCGCGCGGATCTCAGCGATAAGGATCTCGTCGAATCGGTGCTTCGGGAATTGAGCGAGGCGGCCGACAAGTGGGAAGCCCTCGTGGCGCAGGCCGAGGCCGTCACCTACAGCGTCGATCTGGGTGACGTCTACGCCGTTGCGAATTCCGACGGCAGGTTGCTCGAACTCACTTTGCACCCCGGGGTGATGACCGGATATGCCCACGGTGAGCTGGCCGACAGATTGAACCTCGCGATCACGGCGCTGCGCGAAGAGGCGGAGGCCGAAAACCGGGCCAGCTACGGCGGCGCGCTGCAGTGACGTGCGAACTCATAGACCGGGGGCTTCGGCTGATGGGCCCCGGTTCTTTTCGCGTGCTCACGCGCTCATCGACCGGGGCCGGGCGGGCCGGCGAAGGCCTGGGCGATCTGCAGCCAGCGCTGCGCATCCGGGCCGTGCGCCGTGATGTCGAGAGCGCTGAGCGGGCGCCGCTGGGTAACCAGGAAGCAGAAGTCCTCGGCGGAGCCGGTGACGCGCTGCGCGGCATCGGGCGGTCCCCAGGACCAGGTGTCGCCGCCCGGCCCGCGCAACTCGACCAGGAAAGGCTCGGCCGGGGCGGCCAGGTTGTGGACGGCGAAGGCGTAGTCGCGGGTGCGCACGCCGAGATGGGCGATCGACCGCAGGCGCTCGGTGGCGGGCCGCTGGACGCCCAGGGCGTCGGCGACGTCGAGGCCGTGCGCCCAGGTCTCCATCAAACGTGCGGTGGCCATCGACGCCGCGCTCATCGGCGGACCGAACCACGGAAGTTTGCGGCCGTCGGGAACCGTCAGCAGCGCCTCGTGCAACCGTCCACGAGTGAGCCGCCAGTCAGCGAGGAGCTCGGCCGCCGGTAGCGCCGCCAGCTCCGCGGCGCCCGCGTCGACGAAGCCGGTCGGGTCGGTGGCGGCGGTGGCAAGCACCTCGGCGAACCCGGTCTCGTCGGTGACGGCGGTCAGCGCGACCCGGTCGGTCCACAACAGGTGCCCGATCTGGTGGGCGATCGTCCATCCCGGCGCGGGCGTCGGATCCGCCCAGCGCCCGGGCGGCAGCGGTGCAACCAACGCGTCCAGCGCTTCGCTCTCGGCCCGCAGGTCGGCCACGAAGGGCCCGGGACCGGCCATCATCGCCTCTTGCTGGCTGCGGCCGTAGCGGAAATCACCTAGGTACCTTAGCGACTTTTCGCCGGCTCGCGGCGGCCGACGACGCTGTGGATGGCCAGCCCGGCAAGGTAGAGCACTGACCCGAACACCACAAATGCGGGTGCGTGGCCGTCATCGGGGATCACTGCCGCGGCCACCGTGATCGACACGATGAACGCGACCCAGAACAGCGCGTCTTGCACCGTGAACACGTGGCCGCGAAGGGCGTCGTCGACATCCATCTGCATCGCCGAGTCGGCGCACAGCTTGACCATCTGGCCGGTCACGCCGAGGAAGAAACCGCACACCACCATCACCGGGAGCCGTAGTCCGGCACCGGCGACCTCGATGATCGCCGACATCGCCAACGCACCATTGGCCGTGGAGTAACGGCCCCAGCGGCGGATCGCCACCGGGGTCAGCAGGTTGGCCAGGAAGGCCCCGACGCCGGTGGCGGCGAAGAACAGCAATGCGGTGCCCAATCCCCGGGCTTGGTGGTCTTTCATGTGGTGCACGAGCAACAAGATCAGTAACGAATTGATGCCGACCACCATCCGGTGCACGGCCAAGCCGGACAACGTGGCGGCGACCGTTGGTCGCTGCGCCACCGTCCGCACGCCATGCAACCAGCCGGTGATCACCGCGTAGATGACCGGCCCGTGGATTGCGCGCTTGGTGTCGTCCGGCCCCAATACGCGGGAGCCGAACCGCAACGACAGCAGCAGCGCAATGGCCACGGGAATTGCGGTGAGGAAAATTATGACCGAGGCGCCCTCATCGCCGGCGCCGATGACCAGCCGGGGCACCAGCATGAAATTGGCGCCCAGGAACGCCGCGACAGCCCCGGACGCGGTGGCCACCGAGTTCATCGTCACCACCTGTTCCCGCGGCACCACGTGCGGCAGCGACGCGGACAGCCCAGACCCGACGAATCGGGCCAGACCATTGGCGAATAGCGCGCCCAGCAGCAGCGGTAAATCGCCGGCACCGACAGCCAGGATCGTGCCGATCGCGGCGATCAGAACCAGGCGGCCCGCGTTGGCGCCGACCAGCACGAGCCGCCGATCCCAGCGGTCCATCAACGCGCCCGCGAATGGTCCCAGCAGCGAATAGGGCAAGAACAGCACCGTGAACGCCCGCGCAATCGCCAGGGGGTCGGCGGCGCGATCCGGGTTGAACAGCAGCGCCCCGGCCAGCCCCGCCTGGAAGAGTCCATCACCGAACTGACTCGCCATCCGAACCTGCAGCAGCCGCCAGAAATCTGGCAAACCGCGCACCGACCGCCAAAGAGCGACGGGTGCGCTTGCGTGCATGCGGGTTTGGATCACAGAACCGACTTCCACGAAAGGGGTTGGCAAGCTCGCCGCGGTCGAAGCCGCGCCACCAACAGTACAAATCTTCGCGGCCCACGCTCGATTGTCCCGGTCGACGATGGGCCAGATGCCATGATGGTGTGGTGCCGCCCGAGGACCCAGAGGACTATGTCGCACCCGCCGCACAGCGGGTGCGGGCGGGTACTTTGCTGCTCGCGAACACCGATCTCCTCGAACCGACGTTTCGGCGCAGCGTGATCTACATCGTGGAGCACAACGACGGCGGCACGTTGGGCGTCGTGCTCAACCGCGCCAGCGAGACCGCGGTGTACAACATATTGCCGCAGTGGGCCAAACTGACCGCCAAGCCGAAGACGATGTTCATCGGCGGGCCGGTGAAGCGTGACGCGGCCCTGTGTCTGGGGGCGTTGCGGGTCGGCGCCGACCCGCAGGGCGTGCCGGGCCTACGGCATGTGGCCGGCCGGGTGGTGATGGTGGATTTGGACGCCGAGCCCGACACCATCGCACCGCTGGTGGAGGGCGTGCGGATCTTCGCTGGGTACTCCGGCTGGACCATCGGTCAGCTTGAAGGCGAAATTGAGCGAGAAGACTGGATAGTGTTGTCCGCGTTGCCATCTGACGTGCTTGTTGGGCCCAGGGCGGACCTATGGGGTCAGGTGCTGCGGCGCCAGCCGCTGCCGCTGTCGATGCTTGCCACCCACCCCATCGACGTCAGCCGCAACTAGGGTTGCCCGGCGCCCCGCGAGTCAGGGGCAGGACTGGGTGCAGCCGACGCAATTGCCCCCGCAACCGGATGCGGCCGGTGCGTGACGCACCGCGAAACGGGCGCTCTGCCAGGAGCCGGCGGTCAGTGTCCCGAGGGCACCGGCGACGCACACGATGGGCACGACCAGCGCGGTGTGGGGGGCGGTGGCCAGCGCCACGAGGCCGCCGGCGGCCAGCATCACCGCGGCGGCCAGCTGGGTCGGCGCCATGGCCCGCAGCGCCAGTGCCGTGGTGTCCGAATTCCGATTGTGCGCAAGCGACCAGGTCCCGAACCCGGCAGAAGCCGCCGCCGCACACATGCACAGCACCCCCGCAATCAGCATGGGCCTCACCATACGAGACCGCCCGCCGATCCGCTCGCCCGGCTCCGGGCTCCGGTTTAGTGCTGCAGGAAGGAGAAATTGGGCAGCGGCGGCAGGCCGGGTACCAGCGCCAACAGGTTCGGCGTGGGCTGCTGGTTTGGAGCCGGAGCGACCTGCGCCGGCGCCGGGAGCCCGACCGGCGCCGCACTTGGGGCCTGTCGGACCGGGGCCGTGGCCGGTGTCTGGCGGGGAAGGCCGACCGGCGCCGGGGCCGGTGTCTGGACGGGCGCCGGGGCCACTGCCGCGGGGACGGTCACCCGGAATCCGTTGACGATTGCGTCGGTGGCCGGTGCGTCGGCGACGGCGACGGAACGGTCGGTGGTCACCGAGAGCGACACCAGGTATCTGTCGTGCCCGGATGTGGCGATGATGTGGCGCCGGGAGGTGTTCAGCAGCATGTCGCCGTCGCGGTAGGTGCCCTCGATGATCGACGACGGAAAGCCGCCGAAGTCGGCCATCGAGGCGTTGGTGGTCTGCCACCCGAGCAGTTTCTGGCTATCGACGAAACCGTGCGTGATGGCTTCGGTGGGATCGAAGTTGCCGACCAGTTTGTACACCACCACCTGGGCATTCGACGTGTAGATGCTGTTGCCGTGCCGATCGGCGATCACCGCGAACGCGTCGGGCACGTTGGGATCGGGAACCTGGGTCCAGCGCGGGGGCACCGGCAGGGTGATGTCGAGCGTCTTGAGGCCCTGGGGCTTTTGGGCCTCGAGCGTGACCCCGTTGGACTGCAGGTATTCGCGGATCGTGCCGGAAACCGCCGGGGTCAGGGTCGGCGTCGGCGCGGTTGGCGCGGACGCGGCCGGTGCACCCGGTGCCGTGGCGGTGGCCGCCGGCGCAAACGGATTTGCCGCCGGCGGCGCGGCGAGGGCCCTGTTGCCGGGCACCTGCCCGGGGACGGACGTGACGATCTGCGGCGCCGGTGCGGCGACGACGGGTGCGGGCGATGGCGCCGGAAGCACGGGATCGGCCGATGCCTTGGCGCCCACCACAACCGCCACGCCGATCAGCCCAGTGACCATACCGCCGAGGATCGCCTGGCGGGTGGGGACGATGTGAAGCATGTGCGTCGGTCCTTCCCAATGGCTTCGGTGCCAGCAGCCGTCGATAGAGCATGAATGTAACTAGAGGTCAAACCCGCTGAACAGGCCCGAAATAGAGCTGGGATGAAGCTCTGACCGGCGTGCAATGTAACCGAGATCAACCTGTGGCCGGCGGACCCGTCGAAGCGGCCCTTATACCCTGTTCAGGTGACCGAATCCCCGACCACCGCGCCCGGCGGCAGATCTGGTGCCGTTGCACCGGACGCCGATGCGCCGCCGTATCGCTACACCGCGGCGCTGGCGGGCCGTATCGAAAGCACGTGGCAGGACAACTGGGCGAAGCTGGGAACGTTCAACGTGCCCAACCCGGTCGGTTCACTGGCGCCGATGGACGGAACCCCGGTCCCGGATGACAAGCTGTTCGTGCAGGACATGTTCCCGTATCCGTCGGGGGAGGGACTACACGTCGGCCATCCCCTGGGCTACATCGCCACCGATGTCTACGCCCGTTACTTCAGGATGATCGGCCATAACGTGTTGCACGCGTTGGGGTTTGACTCCTTCGGGCTGCCCGCGGAGCAGTACGCGGTGCAAACCGGCACCCACCCGCGGACCAGGACCGAGGCCAACGTCGTGAACTTCCGGCGTCAGCTGAGCCGGTTGGGCCTGGGACACGACAGCCGGCGCAGCTTCTCGACCACCGATGTCGAGTTCTATAAGTGGACGCAGTGGATCTTCCTGCAGATCTACAACGCATGGTTCGACACCGAGGCCAAGAAGGCGCGCCCGATCGCGGAATTGGTCGCGGAATTCGAGTCCGGCGCGCGCCGTGGGCCAGACGGCCGGGACTGGGGCGAGCTGTCGACGGGGGAGCGGGCCGACGTGATCGACGGCCACCGACTGGTCTACCGGGCCGACTCGATGGTCAATTGGTGTCCCGGGCTGGGCACCGTGCTGGCCAATGAAGAGGTCACCGCCGACGGCCGCAGCGACCGTGGTAACTTCCCGGTATTCCGGAAACGGTTGCGGCAGTGGATGATGCGGATCACCGCCTACGCCGACCGGCTCCTCGACGACCTGGAGCTGCTGGACTGGCCGGAGCCGGTCAAAACCATGCAGCGCAACTGGATCGGCCGCTCCAGCGGCACGAAGGCCCTGTTCTCGGCGGCTATTCCCGACGGCGACCGGGCCGGCGCCGAAGTCGATATCGAGATCTTCACCACCCGGCCCGACACCATGTTCGGGGCCACCTATCTGGTGCTGGCCCCCGAGCACGAGCTGGTGGACGAGCTGGTCGCCGCCGCCTGGCCGGACGGGACCGACCCACGCTGGACGTACGGCGCCGCCACGCCGGGGGAGGCAGTCGCCGCGTATCTGCACGCGATCGGCGCGAAGTCCGACCTCGAGCGTCAGGAGAGCAAGGAGAAAACCGGCGTCTTCCTGGGCAGCTACGCAACCAACCCGGCCAACGGCAAACCGGTGCCGATCTTCATCGCCGACTACGTGCTGGCCGGTTACGGCACCGGGGCGATCATGGCGGTCCCCGGCCATGACCAGCGGGACTGGGACTTCGCCCATGAGTTCGGCCTGCCGATCGTGGAAGTCATTGCCGGCGGCGATATTTCGGAGGCCGCCTACGCCGGCAACGGCGTGCTGGTCAACTCGGGCTACCTCGACGGAATGGACGTGGCCACGGCGAAGGAAGCGATCACCGGCCGCCTGGAGGAGGACGGACACGGCTGGGCGCGTATCGAGTTCAAGTTGCGTGACTGGCTTTTCGCCCGGCAACGGTATTGGGGTGAGCCGTTCCCCATCGTCTATGACGGCGACGGACGTCCGCACGCCCTGGACGACTCCGCCCTGCCCGTCGAGCTGCCCGATGTCCCGGACTATTCGCCCGTGCTGTTCGACCCCGACGACGCCGACAGCGAGCCGTCACCACCCCTGGCCAAGGCCACCGAGTGGGTGCACGTCGAGCTGGATCTGGGCGACGGCCTCAAGCCCTACACCCGTGACACCAACGTGATGCCGCAGTGGGCGGGCAGCTCCTGGTATGAACTCCGCTACACCGATCCGCACAACTCGGAGCGGTTGTGCGCCAAGGAAAATGAGGCCTACTGGATGGGCCCGCGGCCGGCCGAGCACGGCCCGCAGGACCCGGGCGGCGTCGACTTGTACGTCGGCGGTGCCGAGCACGCGGTGCTCCATCTGCTCTATGCACGGTTCTGGCACAAGGTCCTCTACGACCTGGGGCACGTCAGTTCTCGCGAGCCGTACCGCAGGCTGATCAACCAGGGGTACATTCAGGCGTTCGCGTACACGGACTCGCGCGGCTCTTACGTTCCGGCCGAGGAAGTGATCGAACGCGATGGCCGGTTCGTCTACGCGGGCCCCGACGGCGAAACCGAAGTCTTCCAGGAATTCGGGAAAATCGGTAAGAGCCTTAAGAATTCGGTATCACCCGACGAGATCTGCGATGACTATGGCGCGGACACGCTGCGGGTCTACGAGATGTCGATGGGGCCGTTGGAGGCGTCGCGGCCGTGGGCCACCAAAGACGTCGTCGGAGCGCACCGCTTTTTGCAGCGGGTATGGCGGCTGGTAGTCGACGAGCAGACCGGCGACACCCGCGTGGCCGAGGGGGTCGGTGACCAACCGCTGGACACCAACACCGTGCGAGCGCTGCACCGCACCATCGCCGGAGTGTCGGAAGACTATGCGGCGCTGCGCAACAACACCGCCGCCGCCAAGCTGATCGAATACACCAACCACCTCACCAAGGAGCACCGTGACGGCGTACCCCGCGCCGCGGTGGAGCCGCTCGTGCTGATGTTGGCGCCGCTGGCCCCGCACCTGGCCGAGGAGCTGTGGCTGCGGCTGGGCCACACCACCTCGTTGGCGCACGGCCCATTCCCGGAAGCCGACCCCGCTTATCTCGTCGATGACACGGTGGAATACCCGGTCCAGGTCAACGGCAAAGTACGTGGGCGAGTGGTGGTGGCCGCCGACGCCGATGAGGACGCGCTGAAGGCCGCGGCGCTGGCCGATGAAAAGGTCCAGGGATTCTTGGCGGGCGCCAGCCCGCGCAAGGTCATCGTGGTTCCCGGCCGGCTGGTCAACCTGGTCGTCTAGCCGTGGCCTGGGGCCGGCTACCGCCGTGCGGGGCGGATGACCACCTCGTGGACGTGACCGTCGGGGGGCGTAGCCACGGCATTGGCCACCGCGGCCGCGACGGTCTCGGGCTTGAGGAAGTCGGCCGGGTCGTAGTGGCCACCCTCGAACGCGACGAGTTCGCGTTGCATGTCGGTGTCGGTGCGGCCTGGATAGATGGTGGTCACCCGCAGGTCGGGTTCGTCGGCGCGTAGCGAGTCGGCGAAGGCGCGCATCGCGAACTTGCTGGCCGAGTAGGAGGCCATGCCGGGTGACACGCTGCGTCCCGCGCCCGAGTTGATGAACACGACCTGGCCACGGGCATGTCGGAGGGCCGGCAACAGCGTGAGGGTAAGGTCCACCGAACCAAAGACATTCACGGCGAAGGTGGCGCGCCACTCGTCGACGTTCGACTCCGCGACATGGCCGGGAATGGACACTCCTGCGTTGTGCACCAGCACGTCGAGTTCGTCCACCACTTCGCAAGTGGCCGCGATCTCGTCGGCGTCGGTCAAGTCCAGGGGGAACGTTGTGGCGCCGAGCCGCTCCGCGACGGCGTCGAGCCGGTCGGAGGGCCGACCGGCCAACAGCAAGGTATGGGTGGGCGCCAAGGCCGTGGCTATCGCGGAACCGATGCCGCCACCGGCGCCGGTGATGAGTGCAGTTGGCATGGGGCCAGTTTACGAGGCCTTCGAATCCCGTTGAAAAGCTGGTATTTTCACGCCTCTTTGCGTGCCGGCGGCTCTCCCGCAGGCCCAGACGTCGGTTCACCACAGGCCAGCCGCTGCAGCGGCGCCAGCGCCTTCGTCAGGGTGTCGACGTCGGTCTGGGGGAGTTGACTGAGCATCGCGGCCAGGGCGGCGCGCCGGCTGGCCAGCGACTCGCCGTGCACGGCCCGCCCCCGCGGGGTGATGTCGACCAGCACCGCCCGCAGGTCGGACGGATCACGGGACCGCTTCACCAGCCCGATCTTTTCCAGCCGGCGGATCGCCACGGTGGTGGTGGGAGTCCGGACCCGTTCGTGGGCCGCCAGGTCGGTCATTCGGATGGGTCCCTGATCGAGCAGAGTGACCAGGATCGACAGCTGCGCCAGGGTCAGGTCTCCGGCTGCCGCCCCGGTGGGGTCCCCACGCCGCAAAATCGAAAACAATTTGGACAGCGCGCGGTGCAAACCTTCCGCAAGCTCCGTCACGTCGGGTGCGGGGGATTCGCTGTCCGCCATAAACGGGCAGTCTAACCCGATATCAGGTGCGGACAAGGAGCGATCGCCGACTAGTTAGCCGACCGTCAAAGCACTTGGGAAAGGAATCGCTGCAGGCGTTCGGTCTGCGCGGCGTCGAATATCTGCTCCGGGGGCCCCGATTCCACGTCCTTGCCGTGATCCATGAAAACGACGGTGTCGGATGCCGACCGGGCGAAACCCATTTCGTGGGTGACGACAACCATCGTCATTCCATCGGCGCCAAGGTCGGTGATCAGTTGCAGAATGCCCTTGACCATTTCGGGATCCAGGGCAGAGGTCGCCTCGTCGAAGAACATCACCTGCGGGGCCATTGCCAGCGCGCGGGCGATGGCGACCCGCTGCTGTTGGCCGCCGGACAGCATGCCCGGGCGGGCACCGGCCTTGTGCTTCAGGCCAACTCGGTCCAGCTGAGTCAGTGCCAGAGTCGCGGGCCTCCTCGGCGGGCAGCCGCCGCAACTTTCGCGGCGCCAGCGCAACATTGTCCAGGACGCTGCGATGCGGGAAAAGATTGAAGTGCTGGAACACCATGCCGATGCGCTGACGGAGTTCGTTGGGGTCGTCACGCAATACCGATCTTCCGTCGAGCAGGACGTCGCCGCTGTCGGGCTCGTACAAGCGGTTCAGGGTGCGCAGCAGCGTCGACTTGCCCGAGCCGGACGGTCCGATGACCGCCACGGTGCTGCCCGCGGGGGCCGCGATGTCCACGCCGCGCAGCACCGCGGTGCCGCCCAGGGTCTTCTGAATGCCTTTGGCCGCCAACGATACCGACTCCCGGCCCCGCGGTGGCGGCGGTCACGTCATCTCCTGGCTGAACGGCACTGCGTACGCGGCGGAACCCTCGTCGGGCTCGGTCGCGGGACGGCCGTGGCGCAGTCGGGAGTCGATGTAGTTCACCAAATGCGTTAACGGAACCGTCAACATCAGGTAGAAGGCGCCGGCCGCCAACAGCGGCGATAAGTTTCCGGTCTGGGCATTGAGGTCGCGGCCCACCTGAAACAGCTCCCGCTGCTGGGCGACCAAACCCAGGAAATACACCAGCGCGGAGGCCTTCAACAGGGCGATGAATTGATTGACCAGCGCCGGCAGCACCCGCCGCAGGCCCTGCGGCACCACCACCAGCCGCATCGCCGACGAATAGCTGAAACCGAGCGCGCGGGTGGCTTCCAGTTGGCCGGGGTCCACGCTTTGTATTCCCGAACGCAGAATTTCGCCGATGTAGGCGGCGGCCATCAATCCCAGCGCGGCAATGCCGATCGGGTAGGGATTGTTGTTTGTCAGCCCGCCCACCAACGGCCCGATGCCCAGGCCGATGACCAGGATGATCACCACTTCGGGAAGGCCGCGGAAGATGTCGGTGTACACCCGCGCCGGCCAGCGCAGCCAACGCGAATGCGATATTCCGGCGATCGCCAGCCCCATGCCGAGCACCAGGCCGATCACGCTGGCGTGCTGGTCAGGATCAACGTGTTTGGCAGTCCGGTCTTGAACAAGGCCGGAATGGCTTGTCGGTACAGGTCCCAGTCGAAGAATGAATCACGCAGCTGAGCCAGCGCGGACTTGGGTGCGACCGGGCCCACCGGCTTGCTGTGGTGGCTGGCGGCGATCGCGGCGAAGTCGGGCAGCGTCGGTGCGGGGGCGGCCTTGGACCCGGGTTTCCAGCCCGGGGGCAGCGTCCGCGGGACCCACTCCGAGTACAACTTCGCCCAGGTGCCGTCCGCGATCACGGCGTCCAGCCCGGAGTTCAGCGCGTCGAGCAGTGGGCGGTTGCCCTTTGCCACGGCATAGGCCACGAAACCGCCGGGGCTGAAGGTGTTCGCGACAAGCACCGCGGGGTCGCCCGCCTGCATCGTGGTCGCCGCCTCCAGCGCCGGTGCCACCCAGGCGTCGATCTGGCGGGTCTTGAGGCTGGTGTAGACGGTGGCGAAGTCGGGATACTTCACCGGCTGCAGGTGCAACGTGTCGACGACGTAAGACTCCTCGACGGTGCCCTGGACGACGCCGATCCGCTGGCCGGCGGCCAGGTCGCCGAACTTTTTGATCGGTGAGCCCGGGGGCACCACGAGCGAGTAGTAGCCGAAGTCGTAACCGTTGGTGAAGGCGACGGTGCGTCGGCGTGCATCGGTGGCTTTGATCGACGCCGAGCCGACGTCGAAGCGCCGCGAGGCCACCTGGGCGAGCAGCCCGGCGAAATCCGTTCCGACGAAGCTGACGCGCAATCCCAGCTTGGCGGCGATCGCGCGCAGCAGCTGGGTGTCGAAGCCACTGTACTGACCGGTGGGGTTGATGCAGATGTTCGGCGGCGCATCCGACAGCGTGCGCGACGGTCAAGCACACCCGGTGTGCCCAACCCCAATGCGCCGGTGTCCACCGCACTCAACGGCTCGACGTCGGGGGTCGTGTGCGGATCGGGCCGCCCCAGGGCGCCGCCGTGCAGCAGATCCGGGGGCAGCACGGTCGCGCTGTCCACGCCGGCCGGTGCGCATTGGTTCCTGTCGGCGGCCGCGGGCGCCGCCAGCGCAGCCGACGTCCAGCCGCACATCATGAGGATCGTTGCGACCAGCCCGAGAAGCCTTCCGCGACGCTTGATGCGCCGGTCCACGCGCGAATTCATCACTGCCACCGTATCGACCGCTCGGTGGCTCGGCCCGTCTAGCGCAGGTTCACAGCGCCAGCGACGGCTCGCCGAGAACCGCATCGGTGCCGGAGAGCACCGCAAGAGTTCCGGGAACGACCGGGCTGACGTCGTCGGGTCCGGTGAATACCCGGCGCCGAAACAGCTCGGCCAGCATGGTCTGGGCCATCAGGTAGGAGCGGCCGACGCACGCGGCGCGCGCGGCGTCGGGGTCCCGCCGGTGTATTGCGGCGGTCTCGTCCTCGTAGAACGGCAAGATGTCCTCGCGGCTGCTCTGGTAGGTCATCCAGAACACCCGCGGGATGAGGTTTTGCGAGGCGCGGATCGTGGCGTGTAGCCGCGGCCCGGCGTATTCGTCGTTGACGGTGCGCCGGTAGTCCGCGGCGATTTCGGAGAAGGCCCGGGCATCCTTGGCGGTGCGCAGCGAGCGCATGAGCGCATCGAGTTGTCCCAGCACCCGCGGGGTGGGGTTGACGGCCGCGCGCGCCGACGCAATCCCGTTGAGTAAGCCGTCGAGTTCGTGATGCTCGAGGACGGTGGCTTCGTCGAACCGTTCGACGAACGCCCCACGGTGGTAGCGGGTGGACACGATGCCGTCGTGTTCGAGTTGGACCAGCGCCTCTTGAATCGGGACGCGGCTGACCCCGAGACCCAGCGCGATTTCGTTGCGGTCGACGCGGTCGCCGCTGCGCAGTTTCCCGGTCAGCAGGAGGTGCAGGATGTGCGAAACAACCAGGTCCTTTTCTTTGACCCCGTATTTTTTCGGCATCTCTTTTTTCGTCGTCTCTTTCAAACCCGCATTGGTCATCTAGCGCTGAGAAGTCTCTCATGAATCGGCGCGTGCGTTGCGGTATTTGACCGATGAACTCGCGGCAAACGTGTGGCGGCGGCCCTAGCGACTGTCGCGCCACTTGCACAGCGCTTCGGCGGCGGACAGGTCGTATCCGGGGCCGTCGCACGCGACCGTCAGTAGCGTGACGCCGAGGCCGACGAGGGCTTCCGCGTCGGCCACTAGCCCGCCGCCGTTCTGCAGGGCGGCCGAACGTTCGATGGTGGCCGGGTCGCGACCGACGTCGGCGCAGTGCCGCGCCAGGACGGCCGCCTTGGCCGGGAACTCGTCGGCCGAGGTGAAGCTGTGCCAAATGTCGGCGTGTTCGGCGACCAACCGCAACGTCTTGCGCTCGCCCCCACCGCCGATCAGAACCGGGATCTCACGAGTGGGCGGCGGATTCAGTTTGGCCAGCCGCGCCTTGATCCGGGGCAGCGCGGCGGCCAAGTCGTCCAGCCGGCTGCCGGCGGTGCCGAATTCGTAGCCATACTCGTCGTAGTCCTTTTGCTTCCAGCCCGAACCGATTCCCAGCACCAGCCGGCCGGCGGAAATGTGGTCGACGGTGCGGGCCATGTCGGCCAGCAGCTCCGGATTGCGGTAGGAGTTGCACGTCACCAGAGCACCGATCTGGATGCGCGACGTCTGCTCGGCCCAGGCCCCGAGCATGGTCCAGCATTCGAAGTGCGCGCCGTCGGGATCACCGTAGAGCGGGAAGAAGTGGTCCCAGTTGAAGGCGATGTCGACGCCGATGTCCTCGCAGCGGCGCACGGCGTCACGAATGTCGCGGTAGTGCGGGGCGTGCTGGGGCTGCAGCTGGACACCGATACGGATGGGTGGTTGGGAAGTCATAAGGCCACCGTAGGCTCAGCGCGCGCCGAGCACCCCGCGCAGGAGGTCGATCAGTGCCCGAGGCTGGTCGCTTTGCACGGAATGGCCCGAATTCTCGACGACGTGCGCTGCGCGGAAATGCCTTGCGCGACGGCTTAGTTCGGCCGCGTCGTCGTCGCTGACGAAGCCCGATGAACCGCCGCGAATGAGGGTGACGGGCACCGATAATGCGTCGACGTCGTCCCACAAACCGGCGAAGTCGG
Organism: uncultured Actinomycetota bacterium; assembly: GCA_963800315.1. Classification (GTDB taxonomy): domain Bacteria; phylum Actinomycetota; class Actinomycetes; order Mycobacteriales; family Mycobacteriaceae; genus Mycobacterium. Next base: position 181,589 of record CAWDAS010000004.1, on the reverse strand, counting down.
GGAAGACGCGGATGGCGTCGTAGCGCCACGTCCAGTTGCCATTGTCCAGCCGGCGCGAGTTGTGGAACACGCCGCGGCGCAGCGCCTTCACCTCCCGGTGCGGCGCGGCGGCGACGACCAGGTCCACCATCGCCTGGAAGCTGGGGAATTCGCGTTCACCGTGCATCAGCGCCACCGTGCCCTGCTGCTCCTTGGTCATCTCGGAGTGACGCTGCAGCGCCGATGGGGTGACGTCGATCAAGACGAGTTCGTTCACCAGGTCGGGGGCGACGGCGGCCAGACGCACCGCTGTCAACCCGCCCAGCGACATGCCGACCACGAGGTCGGCGGTCGGCGCGTGCTCGCGCAGCATCGGCAGCAAGGCGTCGGCGTTGTGTTGTGGGGAGTAGTCGCCGTCCTCGCGCCAGGCGGAATGGCCGTGGCCGGGAAGGTCCACCGCCAGCGCGGGCTCGCCGACACCGACGACGACGGTGTCCCAGGTGTGCGCGTTCTGCCCGCCACCGTGCAGAAAGACGATCCGCGGCGGCGTGCGGCCCCAGCGCAGCGCGCTGGTTCTGCCTTCGCCGGTGCCGGCCTCAACGCGCTCCACGTCGGGCAGCGGGCCGGTGACGCCGGCCTGCTCGGCGTTCTCGGATAACAGGGAGAACTCAGACAATTCCGCCAGTCGGTCCTCGGGATCTCGGTCACGGTCTAAAGACATTAGCGCCGGCGTCTAGAGGACGTAACGACGCCGAATGCCGTGGAACCGCTCCCACATGGCGGCGCTGCGTTCGGCCGGGGTCACCATCGCGGTGTCGCCGGGCAGTAGGTGCAGCAGTTCGTCGTAGGCGACGGTGCGGGTATTCAGCACGGCGGGCTCGCCCTCGAGCATGTGCCGGTAGGTCAGGTTGCCGCGCTCGAAGCCCTGGGTGTCCAGCCAGTTGTGCACTCCGGGATCGCGATGCGCCATCACCAGACGGACGCGGCCGTCGCGATCGGTTGTGGTGCGGCTCGGCGTATAGCTCACCGGCCGGTACAGGTAATCCATGCTGTTGAAGAAGACGCCCATGTTCGTCAGCATCCACAGGCCGTCATGGGCGTCGAATTCGATGATCAGCGCCTCGTCGGACCCCAGCTCCCAGTACATGTTGGCGGCGGCCCGACCCCGCTTGCCGTCGGCGCCGGTGGCGCCGATGTGCGGGAAGGTGTTCGGGTGCTGGGCATCGACGCCGCCGTAGGTGAAGGGGAATTCGGGCCAATCGGACATCAGGCCGGTGACGAAATCACCGGCCCAGCCCATCGCCTCGATGATGTCGGCAGGTGTGGGCAGCGGCTTGGGGGAGGCCATGTCGACCCGCTCGATGCGCAGCTGGGCGGGAAGCTCATCCCAACGGTCAAAGCCCTGGCGGATGAACAGTTTGCGCGACCCGGCGGTGGTGGGCAGCCAGTTCGGTCCGCGCTCGGGCCCACCGATGTAGACCTCGAATCCCCCGTTCTCGTCGACGTGCAGCTGATGGCCCAACAGGTTGGCCTCCGGGATGTCACCGAAGGGTTCATGCAGTACGCCCGGGCCGGGCACCCGCGGGCCCTGGACCGTGACATTGAAAAACCGTGCGGTGCCGCGGGTGCCGATGAGGCGGTAGGTCGATTCTCCGTCGATCCACGCTTGCTGGTAGGTGAAGTCGGCGCAGTCCCCGCCCAGTTTGCGGGTCGGGCCGTTGAAGGTGTGCAGCACCGGGTAGCGGGTGTCGCGGGTCTCGAAAGCCAGATCGAAGGCCTGGCCCAGGTTTTGGGTGAGGAAGCGAAACGCGTCGACGCGGTGCGCGCCCGAAGCGGGATTGGCGTCCTTGAAGGACTGCCGGCCGGCGCGCTGTAGCCGCGTACAGAATTCGGCCCACGCCGACTGCAGTGCCGCGTCGTCAACGCCGTCACCAAAAGCCATTAGACCCCCAGCCGGTCGAGCATTGCCCCGACGACATCACATGCGCGCCGGGCGGATTGCAGGCGGCCCTCCTGGTCGATGCGGGGGCCGATCAGTTCCAGATCGAAGCCGTGCGGGTAGCCACCGGCGAGCGCTTGGGCGACGAACGTTTCGATCGGGATCGTGCCGTCACCGGGAACCGCCCGGCCCGGCAGCGCCCGGTCACCGAGCACGTAATCGCTCAGCTGGATCAGCGCGGCGCGCGGCAGCGCGCGCCGCACCATCGCTTCGAAATCGCCTTCCGCCCAGCAGTGGAAGAGGTCGATGCAGACGCTCAGCCCGGCCATCTCGGCCAGGGTGACGGTATCGCGCAGGGTGTGGGCGATATGGATGTCGGCGTAGAGGCTGGATGCGTTCTCGATGGCCAGCGCGACGCCGGCCGATTCCGCGCGTGCCGCGCAGGGGGCGACCATGGCGCAAAACCGCTGCGCGGCCTGGCCCCAGCGTGAGGGTCACCGCGCCCGCCGGTGAGCAGGTAGACGGTGCGCGCGCCGACGGTGGCGGCGGCGTCGATCACGCCGGACAGCGCATCCTGCGCGGCCGACGGGTCGCCGGCCAGGCTGCCGCCAGCGAAGACGTGACAGACCGCCTCCACCGCACAGTCGTTGCGCTGCAGCATCTCTGGGAACGCCGGGTCGAGCAGCTGAGAGTCCAGGACGCTCAACCGGGAAACGCCCAGTTCTGCCCAGTATGTTTCCAGCTCGCCCAGCGGGGTGCCGTAGAAGGTGACGTTGTGCACGGACAGGCGCTTATGAGCCGGCATCAGGTCACGGCCGGTTCTCGATCGCGACGCCGAAGCGTTCCCGGAACGGCCGGAATTCCTCGTGCAGTGCGGCCAGGTCTTCGCCGATGTCGGTCAGCAGTTGAGTGGAGTAGGTGAATTTGCCGTAGCGGTCACCCCGGTTGTCGGCCAGGTAGGCGCACATCGCCGATTCGGCGTCGGTCGTCAGTTCGCGTCCGCAAAAGGTGTAGTAGCGTCGCACCGTGGCGACGGGATCGCCGATGAAATCGGTGTAGCGGATATGCAGAATGCGCGGATCGTCGACCAACGGATTGTTCATCGTGTTGGCGATGCTGGCGCGGGTCATCTCCAGGTGCTTCTTGGCTTCGGCGTGCAGGTCGACCGGACCGACGATGCCTTCGGCGATGTCGGCCATCATCATGGTGCGCGACGCGGCGACCTGCACCGGGTCGCGGTGCAGCCAGACCAGCCGGGCGTCGGGATAGGTGCCGAACAGTTCGGCGAGCCGGAACCCGTGAAAGCCCTTCAGCACCCAGTATTTTCGTGGCCGGTGGTATTGCAGTTGCTGCAGCATGGCCTTGTGTAGCCGGTATTGGGCCGCCGGATCGGTGGGCAGCCCGCCGACCAGCGACTGCATCGGTACCCGCCACCACGCGGTGGGCGTCATGACCCGGAAGTCGAACGCCCAGGTGCGTTCGTCCTCGGGCAGGCCGTCGCCGAGCATGTCGTTGTAGGGGTGGCTGTGCAGCCACTTGGGCATCTTGGCGTTGATCTCGCGCCAGTCGGCGTCGGCACGTTCGCGGCGGGGATCGTCGGGACCGGCGAGCCCCGGCGGCGGCGACGGGTACATCACTTCCCAAAAGCGCAGCGCCCGGGAGTGCGGATCGACGGACATCAGCGCGTGCATGAGCGTTGTGCCCGAACGGGGTTCGCCGGTGACGAACATCGGCGCCTCGACCACTTCCTCGCCGATCGGGTAGCGGCGGCGGTCTTCCATGAGTTCCAGCCGCGAGGTCAGCAGCCAATGGCACACCTGCGCCGCTTCCCAATTGCCGTCGGCGTCCATGCCCAGGCGGTTCAGATGGTCGACGGCATCGGCGAAGCGTGCCGGCAAGGTGGGGTCGCCGTAGTCGTGCAAGCCGGTCTCGGCTTCCGCGGCGGCCAGCAGCGTGGCGGCATCCAGGGGCGCGGTCATGGCTGGCCCCTGCACAGCCGCATCAGTTCGTCTTCGGCAGCGCGGACGTTGGCGGCGGAAGTCTGCGCGTGCCTGACGCCGGCCATGGCGCCGTAGTCGAGGATCTTGGGCACACGCAGGCCCGCGTCGACGTAGGTTTTGACGATCTTCGCCACCTGTGTGGGAGTTCCGTGCGGCACGACCGCCAGGATCATTTCGGGCCGCACGTCGCGCAGGAATGCGATGATGCGCTCGCGGGTGAGCACCGCGGGGTCGATGTCCTGAAATCCCCGCCAACGCTCGCCCATCGGATGGCTCAAACCCGAAGCCGCGCAACGTTTCTGCCGATACCTGCAGTAGGAATGCCTTGACCAGCGGCGCTTGCAGGATCTCGGCAAGCGCGTTCTCGTCCGCACCGATCAGGCACACTTGGATGAAGCATGGCGTGATCGCCATCGGGTCGCGGCCGGCGCGGTCGGCGGATGTCCGGACCACAGAAAGCATTTGCGGCGTAATGCTCTGGAGTCCAGGCGCCGGCCGGCCACCATCCGTCGGCATGGCGGCCGGTGATCTCGAGCATCCGCGGACCGCTGGCGCCGATCCAGATCTGCGGCAGCCGCCCCTCGTAGGGTTCGGTGTCCAGTCGGGCGTGGCGGAGCGAATAGAACCGTCCGTGGAAATCGACGGGGCCATCGCTTTCCCACAGCAGCCGGATCACCGTCAGCGCTTCCTCGAAACGGCTGACCGGTCGGGTGAAGTCGAAGCCGTACGGCAGGGTGTTCTCGCTCTCGCCGCTGCCGAGGCCGAGGATGAAACGGCCCTTGGCGAGGTGATCGATGGTCAGCGCCGTCTGCGCGAGCATGCAGGGGTGGCGGCGCACGGTGTCGACGACGGCGCTGACCAGCGGGACGTGCTCGGTCAGGACGGCGGCGGCCGCCGCTACCGCCAGCCCGTCCAGGTGGCGGTGCGGCGAGGGGGAGGCGCCGGCGAGATCGGTGAATTCCGGCGTCCAGATCGAATCCGGCCAGAAGCTGACCATGTGATCGGGAAGCCAGATGGAGTGGTAGCGACCGCTGTCGAGTTCGTCGAGGCGCGACAGGTCGAGGGGAAGGGTCGTTCTCAGGAACGCGGCGGGCTGAACGGTCATCGAGAGATGATGCTAAGCACCCGCACAGCGCCGCGTCGATGGTTTCGCCCCAACGACCGCGAGCGTAACGCGGTGGCGAATTCCAGCGGTGGAAATCGCCGTGACGTTACGCTCGCGGCTCACGGGGCCGTCGCGGCGGTCAGCCCTCGATGATGAACTCTTCGAGCTGGGTCCGCGCGACGTCGTCGGGCAGCTGCCGCGGCGGGCTCTTCATCAGGTAGGCCGACGCGGCGATCACCGGCCCGCCGATCCCGCGGTCCTTGGCGATCTTGGCCGCGCGCACCGCGTCGATGATGACGCCCGCCGAGTTCGGCGAGTCCCACACCTCGAGCTTGTATTCCAGGTTCAGCGGCACGTCGCCGAACGCACGGCCTTCCAGCCGCACGTAGGCCCACTTGCGGTCGTCCAGCCAACCGACGTGGTCGGACGGTCCGATGTGCACATCCTTGGTCTTGAACTCGCGCTGCAGGTTGGAGGTGACGGCCTGCGTCTTGGAGATCTTCTTGGACTCCAGCCGCTCGCGCTCGAGCATGTTGAGGAAGTCCATGTTGCCGCCCACGTTGAGCTGCATGGTGCGATCCAGCTGCACACCCCGGTCCTCGAACAGCTTGGCCATCACCCGGTGGGTGATGGTGGCGCCGACCTGGCTCTTGATGTCGTCGCCGACGATCGGCACACCCGCGTCGGTGAACTTCTTGGCCCACACCGGGTCGGAGGCGATGAACACCGGCAGCGCGTTGACGAACGCCACGCCGGCGTCGATGGCGCACTGGGCGTAGAACTTGTCGGCCTCCTCCGAGCCCACCGGCAGGTAGGACACCAACACGTCGACGTTGTTCTCTCTGAGCACCTTGACCACGTCGACCGGCTCGGCGTCGGACAGCTCGATGGTGTCGGCGTAGTACTTGCCGATGCCGTCCAGCGTCGGACCGCGCTGTACCACCACGTTGGTGGGCGGCACGTCGGCGATCTTGATCGTGTTGTTCTCCGAGGCGAAGATCGCGTCGGACAGGTCGAAGCCGACCTTCTTGGCGTCCACGTCGAAGGCGGCGACGAACTTGACGTCGCGCACGTGGTACTGGCCGAACTTCACGTGCATCAGGCCGGGCACGGTGCTGTTCTCGTCGGCGTTCTGGTAGTACTCGACGCCCTGTACCAGCGAGGACGCGCAGTTACCGACGCCGACAATGGCGACTCGTACCTCCGTCGACGCCTGTGGCGCCCCCGATGGAATGTGCTCACTCATAAGGGCGTTCTCCTAACTCCATAACCTTGTGTCTCGGCTGATCGAATTCGTGCAGGGGCTTTTACGTCTGCTCGGAGAGGCCGGGCATAGCCCGCTCCGCGGCGATGAGTTCGTTGAGCCACTTCACCTCACGCTCGCTGGACTCGAGCCCCAGCTGGTGGAGCTGGCGGGTGTAGCGGTCAAACGAATTACTGGCCCGCGCCACTGCTTCGCGCAGACCTTCCCGCCGTTCCTCAACCTGGCGGCGGCGGCCTTCCAGAATGCGCATCCGCGCCTCCGCCGGAGTCCGGTTGAAGAACGCCAGGTGCACGCCGAAACCGTCGTCGGTGTAGTTGTGTGGGCCCGTGTCAGCCACCAGCTCACCGAAGCGCCGGCGGCCCGCGTCGGTTAGCTGGTAGACCCGCCTGGCCCGCCGGACCGGCATCCCGGCCGGGGCGGCGTTCTCGGCAATCAAGCCTTCGGCCTGCATGCGCCGCAGCGCCGGATACAGCGAACCGTACGAAAACGCCCGGAACGCACCCAACAGTCCGGTCAGCCGTTTGCGCAACTCGTAACCATGCATCGGCGATTCGATCAGGAGGCCCAGGATGGCGAGCTCCAGCACCGAGTCACCTCCTTTGCATAACTGGTTACGACGGTTCGACGCCTCGCGTCATCGTATCGTCCCGATATATTCGCCACAACACTACTTATTGTTAGTTCGCTATTGGGGGTTCGGGTCGCGCGGGCGGACTAGCCGCTAGGACGGCAAACTCAGCTGCTTGACGGTGCCGTCACCTGCGAAGACGATGTAGCCACCACCGTAGTCGCCGGAGACATACAGCGACAGGGATAGTGCGTCGGGTGTGGTCGGGTCCGTTGCCGGCTCGACGATCAGGTACATGGTTTTGACGTCGGCGCGCTTCATGTGCAGCGTCTCGGGGGCACCGCGCATGATGCCCACGGTCACCGTTATGTCGAACTTGCCCAGATCAACCGGGGCGGGCCCGTCGGCGGCACCCTTGGCGGAGCTGGTCGGGTCGCCCCATCCGCCGCGATAGGTGTAGGCCAGCACCCGGCGGTCGTCGGAGGGATCCGGACGGTCGAGCACCGCGTAGGTCGGGTAGATCACCAGCCGGTAGCCCATGGTGTTGCCGAACCTTTTGCGCATTTGCTCCATCAGACCGGTAAGCCCGCCGACCGAGTGCAGCTGCGTGGGCGGGGTCAGCACCACGGCGCCCACCCCGTCGGGCTTGGCCCCGGGGTCGCTGGTGAAATCCAGCGGGGAGCGGGTGTTGCCGTACAGGCCCCACCCGATGCCGACGCCCAGCAGCACCGACACGACGAAGGCGGCGGCCAGCACGCCCCAGCCGCCGCCCGTCTTGGGCACCTTCGGCGAGGCCTTGGCGGCGGGCAGTTGCAGCGCGGTGCTGTCGGCTTGCAGGTCGGCCACCAGGGCGTGCAGGTCGCCCAGCGTGACGGCCTTGGTGGCCGCGCCGACGCGTTCCCGATGCTCTTCCATGGAGAGCTCGCCGTCGTTCAGGGCGTTGTCGAGAATCTGGCATGCGTCTTGTCGATTGCCGTCTTTGGCGCGGGTCGTAGCCGTTGCCCCACCGGCAAGCGGTGCCCCGAGCCACTTCGCCACGGGGATGATCGTAGAAGTCCGGCGCTGGTTCGGCATAGAAAGCGGCGGCCGAGTACTCGGCTCGGGGCGCGACCGGTTCGGTTGCGTATCGGTGGCCCCGAGGGCGACGTACTCTGGTGGGCGTGCGACTGCAGCGACAAGTGGTGGACTACGCACTCCGGCGGCGCTCCCTGCTGGCCGAGGTGTACTCGGGACGCACGGGAGTCTCCGAGGTATGTGACGCAAACCCTTATTTGCTGCGCGCAGCGAAGTTTCACGGGAAACCGAGCCAGGTCATGTGCCCGATCTGCCGCAAGGAGCAGCTCACGCTGGTGTCGTGGGTGTTCGGCGATCATCTCGGCGCGGTGTCCGGCTCGGCGCGCACGGCCGAAGAGTTGGTCCTGTTGGCAACCCGCTTCGAGGAGTTCTCGGTCCACGTGGTGGAGGTATGCCGAACCTGCAGCTGGAATCACTTAGTCAAGTCGTACGTGCTCGGCGCGGCACGCCCGCCGAAGGGCACCGGCCGCACACGGACGGCGCGCAACGGCGCCCGCACGGCCACTGAATGACCTTGGATAACGAAGGACACCACGACCAGTCGTCCAGCGACGCCCGTGCGTCAGCGACTGGGCCTGTGGGCAGGCATGCGAGTGGCGATCGTCCGGATCCCGAGCGTCCGGATCCCGAGCGTCCCGATTCCGAGCGTCCCGATGCCGGCGGGACGGGCACGCCGTCGGGGCACGGCCGTCGCCGTCGGGCCGCACCCGACGACCGGTTGACCACGATCCTCCCGCCGGTCATCGACGACCGGTCGCCCCGGCGGCCGGACCCCATCGAGGAAGTCAAGGCCGCGCTGGACAACCCCCCGTCGAAGCCGCTGGACTGGGACGCGCTCGATGAGGTCAAGGCGGCGATGGACGGCCGGGCGGGCTCCCCGCGGCGGGATCGACCCGGTCCCGGCGCGCACCCGCCGGAGGGATCGGCACCCCCGCCCTGGCAGCGCGGCGGGCCGACCGGGACCCCGGGCGGCGGGCCGACCGGGGCTGGGCGCACCAGGTCAACTGGAAGTGGGTCCGGCGCGCGACCGCTATCTGCGCGGCCGTGTTGCTGCTGTTGCCGATCGTCACCTTTGCCATGGCGTACTTCATCGTCGACATCCCCAAGCCGGGCGACATCCGCACCAACCAGGTTTCGACCATCCTGGCCAGCGACGGCTCCGAGATCGCCAAAATCGTGCCTCCCGAAGGCAATCGGGTCGACGTCAACATCGAGCAGGTGCCGGTGCATGTGCGCCAGGCGGTCATCGCCGCCGAAGACCGAAACTTCTATTCGAACCCGGGGTTCGACTTCAGCGGCTTCGGGCGCGCGGTGACCCACGATCTGTTCGGCGGCGGCGACCTGCAGGGCGGGTCGACCATCACCCAGCAATATGTGAAAAACGCCCTGGTGGGGTCCGCGCAACACGGCTTCAGCGGGCTGATGCGCAAGGCCAAGGAATTGGTGATTGCGACCAAGATGTCGGGGGAGTGGTCCAAAGACCAGGTGCTGCAGGCCTATCTCAACATCATTTACTTCGGCCGGGGCGCCTACGGGATTTCGGCCGCCGCCAAGGCCTATTTCGACAAGCCCGTCGAGCAGCTCACCGTCTCCGAGGGGGCGCTGCTGGCGGCGCTGATCCGGCGGCCGTCCTCGCTGGACCCGGCCGTCGATCCGACGGGAGCCCGGGCCCGGTGGAACTGGGTGCTCGACGGCATGGTGGAAACCAAGGCGCTATCACCGAGCGACCGAGCCGCTCAGGTGTTTCCGCCGACCGTGCCGCCCGATCAGGCGCGCGCGGAGAACCAGACGACGGGGCCCAACGGGCTGATCGAGCGCCAGGTGACCAGAGAGCTGATGGAGTTGTTCAACATCGACGAGCAGACCCTGAACACCCAGGGGCTGCAGGTCACCACCACCATCGATCCGAAAGCCCAGCAAGCGGCGGAAAAGGCCGTATCGAAGTATCTCGACGGGCAAGACCCCGACATGCGCTCGGCCGTGGTGTCGATCGACCCGCGCGACGGCGCGATACGCGCCTACTACGGCGGTTCGGACGCCAACGGTTTCGACTTCGCTCAGGCCGGGTTACAGACGGGGTCGTCGTTCAAGGTGTTCTGCCTGGTCGCCGCCCTCGAGCAGGGCATCGGCCTGGGCTACCAGGTCGACAGTTCGCCACTGACCGTCGACGGCATCAAGATCACCAATGTCGACGGCGAAAGTTGCGGGACGTGCAGCATCGCCCAGGCGCTCAAACAATCGTTGAACACCTCCTACTACCGACTGATGCTCAAACTCAAGGGCGGACCGCAGGCCGTCGCCGACGCCGCACACCAAGCCGGCGTCGCGACCAGCTTCCCCGGGGTGGAGCACACGCTGTCCGAGGACGGCAAAGGCGGACCACCCAACAACGGGGTCGTGCTGGGCCAGTACCAAACTCGGGTGATCGACATGGCGTCGGCGTACGCCACGCTGGCCGACTCCGGCGTCTATCACCGGCCGCATTTCGTGCAGAAGGTCGTCAATTCCGATGGCCAGGTACTTTTCGATGCCACCAACGCCGACAACAGCGGCGAGCAGCGCATCCCGAAGGCCGTCGCCGACAACGTCACCGCGGCCATGGAGCCGATCGCCGGGTATTCGCGCGGCCACAACCTGGCCGGCGGCAGACCATCGGCCGCCAAGACCGGAACCACGCAGCTGGGTGATACCAAGGCCAACAAGGACGCCTGGATGGTCGGGTACACGCCGTCGCTGTCGACGGCGGTGTGGGTGGGCACCGTCAAGGACGACGAGCCGCTGGTAACCGCCTCGGGTGGACCGGTTTACGGCTCTGGGCTGCCGTCGGACATCTGGAAGACCACCATGGACGGCGCCCTGAAGGGCACCTCCAACCAGTCCTTCCCCAAACCGACCGAGGTGGGTGGCTACGCGGGTGTGCCGGCACCCCCGCCGCCGCCCCCACCGCAGGCGCCGGCGGCGCCATCGGAAACGGTCATCCAGCCCACCATCGAAGTGGCGCCGGGCATCACCATCCCGATCGGCCCGCCCACGACGATTCCCATCGGGCCGTCACCGGCACCCGTCGGCCCCCAGCCGCCGCCCGCCGGTTCTCCTTCGCCCTCGCCGCCCCCGTGACCGGCGCGCAGACAGGGAGCGCCACGATTTCACCGCGGCCGCTGGCCGCGGATCTGCGTAGCGCCGACAACCGCGATTGCCCCAGCCGTACCGATTTGGTGGGCACCGCTCTGGCCGACGTCGGCGGGGGACCGGTGGGCCGGCACGCGCTGATCGGCCGCAGTCGGGTGATGACCCCGCTGCGGGTGATGTTTCTGATCGCGCTGGTGTTCCTGGCGCTCGGCTGGTCGACCAAGGCGGCGTGCCTGCAAAGCACCGGGTCCGGAACGGGTGATCAACGCGTCGCCAACTGGGAAAACCAGCGCGCCTACTACGAGTTGTGCTACTCGGACACGGTCCCGCTCTACGGCGCGGAGTTGTTGAGCCAGGGCAAGTTTCCCTACAAGTCGAGCTGGATCGAGACCGACTCCACCGGTGCCCCGCAGACCCGCTACGACGGTCAGCCCGCGGTGCGCTACATGGAGTATCCGGTGCTGACCGGGATGTATCAGTACGCCTCGATGGCGCTGGCCAAGACTTACACCGCGCTGAGCAACCTGGTCCCGCTTCCGGTGGTCGCCGAGGTGGTGATGTTCTTCGATGTCGCGGCATTCGGGCTGGCGCTGGCCTGGCTGGCGACGATTTGGGCGACCGCGGGCCTGTCGGGACGACGGGTATGGGATGCGGCGCTGGTAGCCGCGTCGCCGCTGGTGATCTTTCAGATATTCACTAACTTCGACGCGTTCGCAACGGCCTTGGCCATGGCCGGGCTGCTGGCATGGGCGCGGCGCAAACCGGTGCTGGCCGGGGTGCTTATCGGGCTGGGCGCCGCCGCCAAGCTCTATCCGCTGTTGTTCCTGGGCCCGATGGTGGTCCTGGGCATTCGGACCGGGCGCCTTGGCGCGCTGGGCCGTACCGCGGTGGCGGCGGTAGCGACCTGGCTGGTGGTGAATCTGCCTGTGCTGGTGCTGTTTCCGCGCGGGTGGTCGGAGTTCTTCCGGCTCAACGCCCGGCGTGGCGATGATATGGACTCGGTGTACAACGTCGTGAAGTCGTTCACCGGCTGGCGCGGGTTCGATTCCAAGCTGGGATTCTGGGAGCCGCCCACGGTGCTCAACACGGTCATCACGGTGCTGTTCGTCGCGTGTTGCGTCGGGATCACGTACGTCGTGCTGACCGCCCCGCAACGGCCGCGGGTGGCGCAGCTGGTGTTCCTGGTGGTGGCGGCGTTCCTGTTGACGAACAAGGTGTGGAGTCCCGCAGTTCTCGCTGTGGCTGGTGCCGCTGGCCGTGCTGGCGTTGCCGCACCGTCGGATACTGCTGGCGTGGATGACCATTGACGCGCTGGTGTGGGTGCCGCGGATGTACCACCTGTACGGCAACCCGAATCGCTCGCTGCCGGAGCAGTTCTTCACCACGACCGTGCTGCTGCGCGACATCGCCGTCGTGGTGCTGTGCGCGCTGGTGATTCGACAGATATACCGGACCGACGAGGATCTGGTGCGCTGGGGCGGGCGGGTCGACGATCCGGGGGGCGGTCCCTTCGACCGCGCCCCCGACGCTCCGCCCGGCTGGCTACCGACCTGGCTGCGACCGGCGGGGCTGCGTCGCCCGCCGGCGCCGGCGCCCGAGGTCGACACCGAACCGACGTCCGTGTCCGTGGGCGCATGACGCTGGTCGCGATCCCGCTGTTCCCGCGGTTCACGGCCCTCGACGCGGTGGGGCCCTACGAGGTGCTGCAACGCATCCCGTCGATCGACGTGGTGTTCGTCGGTCATCGCCGTGGCGAGGTGCGGACGGAAAACGGCATGCTCGGCGTCAGCTGCGACGCCACCTTCGACGAGGTCGGGGCGCCGGATGTGGTGGTGTTTCCCGGCGGTATCGGAACGCGGCAGCTGATCGGCGACGACGACATCCGCGCCTGGCTGCGGTCGGTGCACCCGAACACCAGATTCACCACCTCGGTGTGCACCGGCGCGTTGCTGCTGGCCGCCGCGGGCCTGCTGGATGGGCTGACCGCCACCACGCACTGGAGGGCCAAGGACCTGCTCAACGAGTTGGGTGCCCGCTACGTGCCCCAACGGGTCGTCGAACACCTACCGCAGCGGATCATCACCGCGGCGGGGGTGTCCAGCGGCATCGACATGGCCTTGCGGCTGGTCGAACTGCTCGTCGACCGGCAGGCCGCGCAGGCCGCTCAGCTGCTCATCGAGTACGACCCGCAGCCGCCCTTCGACGCCGGCGCCCTCGCCAAGACCGACCAGCCGACGCTGGCCAGGGCCAACGAGTACCTGAATGCCCGGCAGTAACCGATCGGCGCCTAATTTTTGCGGCCGGCCCGGCGTCCGGTAGCCTGGTGCGGTTGCCGACGCAGGCGACCCTCCTGCCGCGGATCGACCGTGGCCGTCTAGACCAGAGGAGGTGGTGAGGTTTCCATGCGTCCATACGAAATCATGGTCATTCTTGACCCCACGCTCGACGAACGTACCGTAGCCCCGTCCTTGGATACATTCCTCAACGTCGTCCGCAAGGACGGCGGAACCGTGGACAAGGTCGACATCTGGGGCAAGCGCCGGCTGGCCTACGAGATCGCCAAGCACGCCGAAGGCATCTACGTCGTCGTCGACGTGAAGGCGGAGCCGGCCACGGTGTCCGAGCTCGACCGCCAGCTGAGCCTCAACGAGTCGGTGTTGCGCACCAAAGTGATGCGCACCGACAAGCACTGACTGTTCGCTGTCGGCGCGGCTGCGTAGGCTTCGCGAGAACGACGCTCATGACTATTCACCGTGCACAGGCGGGGACCAGGCGGAACCAGGAGGATGCTGTGGCTGGTGACACCACTATCACCGTTGTCGGAAACCTGACCGCTGACCCCGAACTGCGGTTCACTCCGTCGGGTGCCGCCGTCGCGAATTTCACCGTGGCGTCGACCCCGCGGATCTATGACCGCCAGGCCGGGGAGTGGAAAGACGGCGAGGCGCTGTTCCTGCGCTGCAACATCTGGCGGGAAGCGGCCGAGAACGTCGCCGAGAGCCTCACCCGTGGTGCTCGGGTGATCGTCACCGGTCGGCTCAAGCAGCGTTCCTTTGAGACCCGCGAAGGCGAGAAGCGCACCGTTTTCGAGGTCGAGGTCGACGAGATCGGGCCCTCGCTGCGGTACGCCACGGCCAAGGTCAACAAGGCCAGCCGCGAAGCGGCGGCGGTGGCGGCGGCTTCGGCGGTGGAGTCCCGTCAGGCGCCGGCGGCGGCGCCGGCGAGCGGCGCACCCGCCGACGACCCGTGGGGCAGCGCCCCGGCGTCGGGGTCATTCGGCGGCGGCGACGACGAACCGCCGTTCTAAGAACTTCCATCCAGTACGAAACGAAAAAGAAAGACAGACATGGCCAAGTCCAGCAAGCGGCGTCCGGCTCCGGAAAAGCCGGTCAAGGCGCGCAAGTGTGTCTTCTGCTCCAAGAAGGGCCAAGCGATCGACTACAAGGACACCACGCTGCTGCGCACGTACATCAGTGAGCGCGGCAAGATCCGGGCGCGTCGGGTCACCGGTAACTGCGTGCAGCACCAACGCGACATCGCGATCGCGGTGAAGAACGCCCGCGAGGTGGCTCTGCTGCCGTTCACTTCCTCGGCGCGATAGCCGGCGCGTATTGTTTAGGACCCAACCGAAAGTACGAAACGATGAAGCTGATTCTGACGGCTGACGTCGACCACCTCGGTACCGTCGGCGACACGGTCGAGGTCAAGGACGGATACGGCCGCAACTTCCTGCTCCCGCGCGGCCTGGCGATCGTCGCCTCGCGCGGGGCGCAGAAGCAGGCCGACGAGATCCGCCGCTCCCGCGAAACCAAGGCGGTGCGCGACCGCGAGCACGCCAACGAACTCAAGACGGCCATCGAAGCGCTGGGCGCCGTCCCGCTGCCGGTGAAGACCGCCGCCGACTCCGGAAAGCTGTTCGGCTCGGTGACCGCGAGTGACGTCGTCGCGGCGATCAAGAAGGCCGGCGGACCAAACCTCGACAAGCGCATCGTCCGGCTGCCCAAGGCGCACATCAAGGCCGTCGGCACGCACCCGGTGTCGGTGCACCTGCACCCCGAGATCGACGTCGAGGTCGCCCTCGACGTCGTCGCGGAGAGCTAAGCGCGGCAACATTTGCTCTTTCCCCGGCGGTGGCCACGACCGGCCGCCGCCGGGCTCAGTTGCGCTGCGACGTACCCCACGAAACCCGGGTGCGGCTGGTCGCGGACGTGCGCCCTAGCGAACAATTTCGGGGGTGCGTTCCGGTGGGGGTCGTTACCCCCCCGTAACGCTGCGAAAATCTGGCCGAAAGGCAACACGCCCGGCGCAGTAACCTGCCACGACACGCCGTAGAGATTCTTGTCCACACAGAATTCGTGGCGTTGGATGGCCGGTATCTGCACCGATGTCCAACCCCCCTGGATTAATCCACAGGTTCTCCACACCCCGTTCAACACAGGTGTCGAAGGATATGCACACACCATGCACAGCTTCATGAACATGGCCCCCTTCACCCACTCGCCAGCAACGTCTAACGTCGTCCCGGCGCGAGGCGTGTGAGTGCGATGGGCCGATGTGTCGGCGCCATGACTTACGCTCTCGAATAGCGGTTATCGAATATACGTTCGGGTGCATCCGGTAGGGGAGGAGGGAGTCCATGGCGGTCGTCGACGACCTCGCGCCGGGCATGGAGTCGCCGCCGCCCAGTGAAGACTTCGGCCGTCAGCCACCGCAGGACATGGCCGCGGAGCAGGCGGTGCTGGGCGGGATGCTGCTCAGCAAGGACGCCATCGCCGACGTGCTGGAGCGGCTGCGTCCCGGCGACTTCTACCGCCCCGCGCATCAGAACGTCTACGACGCGATCCTGGACCTCTACGGCCGGGGTGAGCCCGCCGACGCGGTGACCGTCGCCGCGGAGCTGGACCGCCGCGGGCTGCTGCGCCGGATCGGCGGTGCACCGTATCTGCACACGCTGATCTCGACGGTGCCCACGGCCGCCAATGCGGGCTACTACGCCGGCATCGTGGCAGAGAAGGCGCTGCTGCGCCGCCTGGTGGAGGCCGGGACGCGGGTCGTGCAGTACGGCTACGCCGGCGCGGAGGGTGCCGACGTGGCCGAGGTGGTCGACCGCGCGCAGGCGGAAATCTACGACGTCGCCGAGCGCCGGACGTCCGAGGACTTCGTTCCGCTCGAGGATCTGCTGCAGCCGACGATGGACGAGATCGACGCCATCGCCTCCAGCGGCGGGATGTCGCGGGGCGTGCCGACCGGTTTCACCGAGCTCGACGAGGTGACCAACGGCCTGCATCCCGGGCAGATGATCATCGTGGCGGCGCGTCCCGGCGTGGGAAAGGCGCTCGCGCTGGACACGCCGCTGCCCACGCCGGGCGGTTGGACGACGATGGGTGACGTCGCGGTCGGGGACGAGCTACTTGGAGCCGACGGGCGCCCGACACGGGTGGTGGCCGCGACGGAGGTCATGCTGGGCCATCCGTGCTATGAGATCGAATTTTCCGACGGAACGGTCATCGTGGCGGACGCCGCGCATCAGTGGCCGACAACTCGCGGCATCCGGACGTCCGCTCAGCTGCGTTGCGGCTGGGACACGATCGCGCCGGCCGGGTCGGCACGGCGCTTTTCCGGGCCTTCGGCGACCACCGCGTTGATGGCCCCGGTGCTGCAGATCGAATCGGTGCGCCGGGTGGACAGTGTTCCGGTGCGCTGCGTCCAGGTGGCCGAAGCGCCGCACCTCTATCTGGCCGGCCGCGGGATGGTGCCCACGCACAACTCAACCCTGGGACTGGACTTCCTGCGGTCGTGCTCGATCAAGCACCGGCTGGCCAGCGTCATCTTCTCGCTGGAGATGAGCAAGTCCGAGATCGTGATGCGGCTGCTGTCGGCGGAGGCGAAGATCAAGCTCGCCGACATGCGTTCGGGCCGGATGAGCGACGATGACTGGACCCGGCTGGCGCGGCGGATGAGCGAGATCAGCGAGGCGCCACTGTATATCGACGACTCGCCCAACCTGACCATGATGGAGATCCGCGCCAAGGCGCGCCGGCTGCGGCAGAAGGCGGGCCTCCGGCTGGTCGTGGTCGACTACATGCAGTTGATGACGTCGGGCAAGAAGCACGAGTCACGCCAGGTGGAAGTCTCCGAATTCTCCCGCCATCTCAAGCTTTTGGCCAAGGAACTCGAGGTTCCGGTCGTGGCTATCAGCCAGCTCAACCGCGGCCCCGAACAGCGCACCGACAAGAAGCCGATGCTGTCGGACCTTCGCGAGTCGGGATCGCTGGAGCAAGATGCCGACATGGTGATCCTGCTGCACCGGCCGGATGCGTTCGAACGCGACGACCCGCGTGGGGGAGAGGCGGATTTCATCCTCGCCAAACACCGTAACGGTCCGACGAAGACGGTGACCGTCGCGCACCAGCTGCACTTGTCGCGCTTCTCCAACATGGCGAGGTGACGACAGCTTCTGTCGAGATCCATCGAAGATTAACAAGCGGCAGGTGATTGTTTAACAAGTTGGTTAGCGTGCCCGGTCTGTACGGCGACCTTGCCGACAGCATCTACCAGCAACTCCAGTGCCACCAGATGGTTCCTCACGAGGCCGCGACGGGCGCCGCCTACGACCTGGAGACCTGGCGCGAGAAACTGCCCGGCCCCAACCCGGTCTCCTACGGTCTTACCCGCTGCCTGAACCAGAATCCCGACGGCAGCCCCAACGGCAATCAGGGCGCCGGGAACAACTTTCCCGGCTACCTGGACATCAACAGCACCGTCGGATAGTTCCGCCAGGTGAGGTGGCCGCACAACGACGTGCCCGACGGTCGGTACACGGATTTGGTCGCGACTGCCCGCCGTAGCCGCGGGGTGATCGATCACGATGTGCTGACCGAACTGCTGTTGCAATCGGTGGCCGAGGATCACGGGCGCAGCACCGGTGCCGGACCTCTGGTCGAATTCAGCGACGGTCCAGCGACATTTCTGTTCGCACAAGCCGGCTCTTCGCACGCCGACCGGACACTGCTGGCGATCGGCCACCCAGAACCGCCGCGCGAGCTCCGCGACGTGGTCTATCAGCGGGGCTACTTGCTGCCGGACCTGTTCGCAGGGCGACCCGTGGACCGTGGGCATCTCATTCCGTACACCGGCGGCGGACAGTACGGGCCGAATCTGTTCGTCCAGGACCGCGCGCTTAACCGCGGATGGTCCCGGGATGGTCGCGGCTACCGGGCGCTGGAACGCGCCGCGGTGGCCGGGGCGCCCACCGCATTGATGTTCGCCCGGCCCGTGTACGTCGATGACACCGATGTGCCGGGCTCCATCGACCTCGGAGTGGCAACCGCCATCGATGTCGCGGTGCACAGGTTCAGGAACCGATTCGATGCCATCGCGGCTCAGCGGGAGATGGGCATCGTGCTGCCCGGGGCCACTAACGCTCAGATCGGGGCGCTGGGCGAAGAAACCGCCTCGGTGCTGCTCACCGAGAACTTCGACGCCACCCTCGTCGCGATGGGGGATGCCGGGTTGCCCCGCGACGGGACCCGCCAGGACCTTGACTTGCTCGCTGTCGTCGACGGCGAGCTCATCGCCTACGAAGTCAAGACCCGCTACGCCGCAAGGAAAGCCGGAAGGTTAACAAAGTCTGGCAACCTACTGCGTCCCCGGTTGCAGCGTTCCCGCACACCCGGTGGCGGACAGGCCAGCCAGCCCTATGTCGCCGAGCGGCTCGCGGGCCAGATCGACGTCGGCGACGGCTACGAAGGCATCGTCGTTCAGGTCATCACCGTCGACTTCGTCGCGATGCTGGCCCAATGGTTCGACGTCAACGACAGCGGTTCGGGGCTGAGGCCGGCCGGGGCACCCATCGACTGCACCAACGCCGCCCACCGTGCCCTGCAGCAGATCGTCGACCACCGCGGTCGTCTCTGAGATCCGCATGACCGACGAACTGCCTCAACATAATCGGGTGTTATCGGCGCGTCTTTGACACCTCCCCTTCAGGCGGTTGGACCTCGCCGACATTCGCAATGACTGGCCCGACTAGTTCAATCCGCAGCTGGCATTCATCCGCGGCGGCGGCGGACCCGACGGACAGTCGCCGCCGCGGTCGCCCTGGCGAGGAGATCCTGGAGTTCCGGAGTGGACTGAAACTCGTACTGTGCCTCGGTCATAACCGTCGCCGGCTGAAGGAGGATGCTGCCGTCCTCGTTCTCCCGCAGCAGAAAACGCTCGTTCGGGCGGCCTGGCAGCACGGTGCGCCCTCGACCGTCGGTCTCAATGAATGCGGGCTCGAACACCCCGCCAAGTTATCGCACCGGGCGACGGTTGGGACTGAACCGTCACGGGTTTCTTGCCGCTTCTATGGTTGCGACATCTCCGGCTGGAATGCCGTTTCTTGACAGTAGTAGACCTCCTCGAACTCGTCGGGCGTCAGGTAGTCGAGGGTGCTGTGCAGCCGCCGTTGGTTGAACCAGTCGGTCCATCCCATGGTGGCTTCGGCAACCCACTGATACCTGCATTCTCCATCTACACGTCCAGCGCAGACAGTGTGGTCTTACACGGACAGTTCGGCCGCTTCTATCACGGCGCTACCGCTACTTTTTGACTGGCACTTCGCCCTCGTCGTCGACGCCGCCGGCCTACCGATCAGCCGCACGGCCTACCTCAACGTCGACTACACCAGCTACGTCCTGACCGACACCTCACTGCAGGCCACAGCACGCATCGACTCCGTCGAAGGCCGCAAAACCTTTTTCAGCGCCGAACTGACCCGCCCCGATGGCACAACACTGGCTCGCGCCACCGCCCTGATGATCGCGCTGCAACCGCACCAACGATGAACCACCAAACCCTGGCGCGCGCAAAGGAATTGCAGCCGACCCCTGATCATGTTCATCTGATCCCGGGACCGAGTGCCTCAACCGCAACCACCAAAGCACGCTTCTCGAGGTAGCGTTGTCATCGGCAGGCAGGACTACAACCGAGACACTGGCGCTCCGCCCTGGGCTACCGCACGCCAGCTGAGTACGCTGCGGCTTGCTGCTGCAGCCACACCCCGACTGCCTGCAGCATTAACTGATCTGAATCAAACAAACCCGACTCTAGAAACGAACACAAAGCCTGGGCACACCGTCAAACAAGCTGCGGCACTTAAGCCGCTTGACAACCTACGAACCTGGGATGTCTAGCTGGCGCGCAGGTGCGGTAGATGCGTTGAGGCGTTACTGAACCTGGCCCGCAGGGCTCCGCTCGATGTGCCTTTCTTCCCTTGGGCCGCCGTGACGAGCGTGTATGGGGTCACGCGCTCGATATCGTGGGGCGACGGCGGCCGGTGCAATATATAAGGCGTGAGTTGGAAGAGGTACGAGGGAAGGGCACTCGCCGATAGAACCCTCACCGGCGCTGCGTTACATGCCGAGGTCGAAGACTATATCCGCGTGCATAATTCGCATCTCACAGACGTCCGGGTGGAGCAGGTGACCGCGACTGAGGAGTATGAGCCGCGCACTCCGCCGCCCAGACGGTGGTACGAGGTCACCTACTTGGCCGATGATGGCGAGGGCCATGCGGCCAATCCATGAGCCACGACGACTTGTCAATTCTGCGGGTTTTCTGCCCGTGACGCAGATCGGCGCTGCGGGTACGTTACGTATGCCGAGAGCGCGATGCGATGCTTTGATCGGACCGGACGCCGGGTTCGGCCGATTCGGAAGGGCTGCCAATGTCGGACCGAGACCCCGACTGGGATGAGGAAACCGACGTCCTGGTCGCCGGATCGGGCGCGGGCGGGGTCACCGGTGCGTACACCGCCGCCCGCGAGGGACTGAACGTCATCCTCGTGGAGGCCACCGAGAAGTTCGGTGGCACAACCGCATACTCCGGGGGCGGGGGAATGTGGTTCCCGTGCAACGCGGTTCTACAGCGTGCGGGTGCTGACGACACTATCGAGGACGCCCTGGAGTACTACGCGGCGGTGGTCGGCGACCGCACCCCGCGTGCCGTGCAGGAAGCGTACGTGCTCAGCGGGGCGCCGCTGATCGACTACCTCGAGCGCGACGAGCTGTTGAAGTTCTCCGTGCTGCCGTGGCCCGACTACTTCGGAAAGGCGCCCAAGGCCCGCGGCGACGGTATGCGCCACATCGCCGCCAAACCTCTCAAGGTCGCCGCGGCACCCGACCTCCGCGAGCTGGTGCGCGGCCCTCTGGACGTGGACCGGTGGGCCGCGGAGGTGCCCGACGATTACTTTGTCGGCGGCCGCGCCCTGATCGCGCGGCTGCTGTTGGCGGCCCGGCGATACCCCGGCAGCGCGGTGCGGCTGAACACCGCGTTGGTCGAACTGGTGGTCTCCGATGGCACGGTTACCGGGGCCGTCGTCGAATCCGGCGGAAATCGCCATCGCATCCGCGCGCGGCGGGGCGTGCTACTGGCGGCCGGTGGCTTCGAGCACAACGAAGAGATGCGGACCCGGTATGGCGTCCCGGGCGACCCGCGAGACACCATGGGGCCGTGGGGGAATCGGGGCCTTGCCCACCTGGCGGGCATCGCCGCCGGCGCCGACGTCGACCTGATGGACCAAGCCTGGTGGTCACCGGGCTTGACCCATCCGGATGGGCGGTCGGCCTTCGCGCTGTGGTTCACCGGCGGAATCTTCGTCGACGATGCCGGGCGGCGGTTCACCAACGAGGCGCAGGCCTACGACCGGCTAGGCCGAGAGGTGCTCGCGGCGATGCGCGACGGGTCGGTCACCTTGCCGTTCTGGATGGTCTACGACGACAAGGACGGCCTGGTGCCCCCCGTCAAGGCGACGAACGTGTCAATGGTGGATCCGGAGAAGTACGTAGCGGCGGGACTGTGGCGCAGCGCTGACACCCTGGCCGAGCTGGCCGCGAAAATCGGTGTGCCGGCCGCGAATCTGGAAGCCACCGTGGCCAGGTTCAACGAGTTCGCCGCCCGCGGCGTCGACGATGACTTCGGCCGCGGGGACGAACCATACGATCGAGCGTTCTCCGGCGGAGCCCCGCCCCTGTACGCGATCGACCGCCCACCATTTCACGCGGCCGCGTTCGGTGTGTCCGATCTGGGCACCAAGGGCGGCCTGCGCACTGACGCCGCCGCGCGCGTCCTGGACACCTCCGGACAACCCATTCGTGGCCTGTACGCGGCGGGAAACACGATGGCCGCGCCCAGTGGCACGGCGTATCCGGGCGGCGGCAACCCGATCGGCACCAGCATGGTGTTCAGTCATCTCGCGGTCCGCAACATGCTGCGACGACAACCCCGAGAGGAAGATGCGTGACCGAAACGGCCCCTTCGACCGCCACATCCAGTGAGCCCATCGCGATGCTGAATGCGCTGTGGTTCAAGCCCGGCGGCATGGAAGTTTACGGCAAATACGGCGAGGCGGTCCTCCCCATTCTGGCCGAGGTCGGCGCCGAGTTGTCGACCCCGTTCCTGCAAGCCGAGGAGACACTCGAGGGTGGCTTCGATCCCGATCTGGTGGGGCTTGTCCGGTATCCTTCGGCAACGGCGTTCGACGAGATGTGGCGCAGCGAGCGCTACCGGCGCGTCGCACATCTGCGCACCGACGCGGTCCACCGGGCGGTGCTGACTCGTTGTGCCATCGAGCCGCCTAACAGTGGTGAAGCGGTGCTCGACAGCGGCATCGTGGTGCTGAACATGCTGTGGTTCCACGAGGGCGGCCGGGAGCGCTACGACGAATACCTCGCGGCCGCAGCACCTTTGGTGGAGGCCGTCGGAGGCCGCTATGTAGTTCCCCGGTTCATCCCCAATCTCGCCTACGACGACGATTTCGTGCCGGACCTGATCTTCCTGGGTAACTATCCGTCCAAGGAAGCGGTATTCGATCTCGTGACGGGCCCCGCCTACACCGAGGTGTCCGAGATCAGAACGGCCGCCGTGCGGCGGTCGGCGACCACCATCCTGCGCGTGCCCTAGTCCGAGGTCAAATCTTCAAATAACCCTTGTCGGCCGGGATTTGGGCGGCGGTGATCAGCGACGAGGAGTCGCCGGCCAGCCAGACCACGATATCGGAAATCAGGTCGGGATCGGCCAGCGACTCCGTGGGTAGCGCACCGGGTGAGAAGCTGTGGATGTAGTGCGGATGGTCTTGAAAGACCTGGTACATCGAGAGGTCATTGCCCATCGGGGTGTCGGTGCCGTAGGGATGCACCGAGTTGACCCGGATGCCGAATTCGCCGAGCTCGACCGCCAGGGAATTGGTGAGCCCGACCACGCCGAACTTGCTGGCGCAGTAGTGACCACAGCCGGGAACCGCCTTGATACCGGCAGCGGAGCTGATCGTGATGATCGACCCGCCGTTGCCGGCCGCGATCATCGGCGGGACGGTGGCCTTGACGGTATTCCACAGCCCGGTCAGATTGACGTCGAGGGTCTCCTGCCACTGCTGGGCCGAAATCTCCCACAACCGACCCCAGTTCAGCACGCCGGCATTGGCCACGACGATGTCGAGCCGGCCGAACTGCTCGATCGCGTTCGACACGATCCGCTGCTGGCCGGCCAGATCGCGGACGTCGACCTCCTCGGCGAGGATCTTGCGGCCCTCGCCCTCGACCAGGCTGACGGTCTCGGCGAGGTCCTCCGGCAGTGCGGGGGGATAGCCGTTGTGTTCGGCGACCGGCGCGCAGGCATCGATCGCGATGACGTCGGCGCCGGCCCGGGCCAACCGGATGCAGTGGGAGCGGCCCTGGCCACGGGCGGCCCCGGTCACGTACGCAACCTTGCCGGCCAACGGGGCGAGTGGATCAGTCATGCCGAGAGCTCCTCTGCGTGCGGCGCCGGCTGCGGGCGGCGTGACGCCGTGATGGTCTGGTGGCGGTGGTAGGCGGTGTCGTGTTGGCAGTTGACGAAGTAGGTGGACAGGCGGGGGTTGCACGCCGTGAGGTAGAGCTGGACGGGCTTGCTTTGCCGCTGCACCTGCTGGTTCCACCGGTCGAACGCAGCCTGGCTGACCGCGACGGTTCTCGGGCGCCGCCGCCGGGCCTCATCGATCAGGCGATCGGCGTGGGTGGCCATGGTTTCGACGAAGTCGGACCAGGCGAATCTGACGAAGCCCAACCCTGACTGGACTTGCTACCAGAGCACCGGGATGGCCACGGCCAGGCCGGGATAGTGATTTTCACGCCAGGTGCCGCCGATCTGGCGTCTTTGACAGTACCGCCCGGCATTGGCACACATTATCGATATCCGTTCAAGTCGGTCAACGTCTTGGGGTGTCCCGGCCGCCAGGTTAGGGAGCCACGCTCTCGTGCTAACCACGATTCGCCTGGCGCCGGTTTCCGTCTCGGCGAATCCGGCAAGTTCCGGCCTCTTCAGCGACATGTCTCTATTCATCCAACAGAAGCAGCGCCTTCTCGCGTAACTGACCCAGCCGCGACGACTCGGCGGTCGTCTACCGACTGCCTTAGACTGCCCGCGTGGTGCTGCGGGCAATCGTCGAAGATCGTGCGCGTGACTTTCGGCTGAGCTGGTTTAGGCCTGCGGTGGTGAGATGGTCATGACCGCAAGACGTTTAGTCGTCGCCGTCGTTGTCACGGTGTTGGTTGCGAGCTGCGGGACGGCGCGTGCGGCGGGCCCGCGCACGATCACGTTGACGCTGATACGGCACGCCCAATCAGCAGGCAACGCATCGGGTTTGATCGACACCTCCGTCCCGGGCCCCGAGCTCACTCCCGAGGGATGGTGTCAGGCCACGCTCGCGGCCGGGCGGTTGAGCGCCAATCGTTACGACGGCGTCTACGCCTCCACCATGGTCCGCACCCAGGAGACGGCCACACCCACGGCACAGGCGCTGGGCGAGCCGGTCAACGTGCTGCCGGGACTGCGGGAAGTCGAAGCCGGCCAATACGAAGGTCAACCCGAGTCCGACGTCAAGGCGATGTTCAGCGCCCCAATGCGGTGGTTGCGAGGCGACCGCAGCGCGCGGATCCCGGGGTCGCTGGACGGCAACGAATTCGAGGCACGGTTCGACGACGCCGTCCAACATATTTACGACAGCGGCGAACAGAACCCTGTCGCGTTTTCGCATGGCGGGGCGATCATGCTCTGGGCGCTGATGAATGTCCGCAATCCCGACCCGTCGTTGCTCGCCAGCAAGCCGCTGCCGAATATGGGCCGCGTGGTGGTTACCGGAAACCCTTCCGACGGTTGGTCTCTGACCGAATGGGATGCCGATCCGCCACCGTGCTGACGGCCACTCCGCGACGGTGGACGCCTACGGATGAGTCCCGACACAAACGCCGCCGGCGCAGGCCCCGGCTCCACCCGGTCCGGCGGAGGCCCCAGCGCCGGGCACGCCTGCGCTCGCTCCACCCGGTCCGGCACCCGCGCCCGCGCCGGGTGCACCAGTGCTCGCTCCACCGGGCCCGACGCCACCGCCCGGGGCGCCCGTTTCGGCCGGAGGCGCCCCGGACGGCGTGGTCGTCGCGCTGGCCGGCGTCGTGACCGTTGTGGTAACCGACGTGGTCGTCGGGTTTTTGCCGTGGTCGCCGGAGCCGCATGCCGCGGTCAACGTACTCAGGGCGATTGCCGTGGCGACGCCAGCGGCGACGGTAATGCGGCGAGGAACTCGAATATCGGTCATGTCAGTAGTCAATCCCTACGTGTTGGGCCAACGTTCTCAGTGCATCTACCCAGCGCGTGCAGATTTCAAGCCTATGTGCGCCCGCGCCGGATTCACACGGCGAAATTGCCCCCAGGGCTGTGGCCGGGGCGCCGGAAGCAACCACCACGGCAATCTCGGCACGAGGGCTTCCGACGCCGGCGTCCAATCCAATGGTGCCGCTTAACGAGTGCTCTCGTCCGCGACATCATGCCGAGATTGGTGTAAGCCGGGTGCGTCCCTATCCTCGTCTTGGTGGTCCAGTTTCTCCTGGGCCTCGCGTTGCTCATCGGTCGCCTTTCTCGCGTCCTCGGGCACTGGCGGCGGGTTGCTGTTGGATTGTTGGTCCACGCGAGGCCTCCTTCGGGCGGCTATGAATGCTTGTCGTCAGGGTCACCCGAATCGTGCGCCGCGAAACCCGCGGCCGCGCTCGGAACGGTCACAGATACTTGCGCAGGTGCTCGACTGAGCTGCGGCGGAATGCCCTTATCGCCGGCGCGTTTCCGGCAAGGGCGTCGGCGCCGTGATACATCCCCGCGATGGTGACAAGCTCGCAGGGAACCGCGGCCGCCTGGAGCGCCTCGGCGTAGGCCGTCCACCCGAACCGGTTGGATTGCGCGGTCCACAGGAAGCGACCACGGTCGTGGGTCGCATCACACTCCGGGCGGCGCTACTTCAGGCCGGCGGCGACCCGTTCCAAGGCGGCGAGATGCGCGTCGACGCCGACCAAACCGGCGTTCACGGTGTTCACCGACAGATGAGTGGCACCGGCGGCCCGCCACGCCGCGATCGTGGCTGCGTCTTTGTCGCGGTCACCGGTGCACGTGACGCGGCCCTCCATACCGAGGGCCGCGGCGTCTCGGCCCGCCGCCACCGCCGCGCACTGCACCCGTTCCCGCGCGTGGTCGAGGCCGGGCCCCGGATCCAGCATCGGAAACCAGCCGTCACCGAGCCGTCCGGCCCGGTCGTAGGCGCGGTCGGAGGCCGCGCCGAACCACACCGGAATCGGCCGCTGGATGGGCAACGGGGCCAGTCCGGCGCCGGTCACGGTGTAGATACTTCCCGCTGAAGGTGACCGACTCTTCAGTCCACAGCCGGCGCATGACTTCGACCTGCTCCTCGGAGCGCCTGCCACGGTTGGTGAACGTCTCGCCGAGCGCCTCATACTCGACGGCGTTCCAGCCCAGCCCGACGCCGAGCCGGAAGCGGCCGCCGGTGAGCAGGTCGACCTCGGCGGCCTGTTTGGCCACCAACACCGACTGTCGCTGAGGCAGGATGATGACGCCGGTGACCAGCTCGAGTGACGTGACGGCCGCCAGGTAGCCGAACATCACGAACGGCTCATGGAATGTCGAGCCGATGTCGTAGGGGCCCTGCCAGCCCGGGTGCACTTTCGGGTCGGCACCCACCACGTGGTCGTAGGCGAGGATGTGCGTGAATCCGAGTTGTTCGACGCCTTGCCCGTAGGCGCGCAGGACCGCGGGGTCTCCGCCGAGCTCGGTCTGTGGGTACACGACTCCGATGCGCATTGGGGTTTCAACGATGCCGCACCGCAACTGCTTCCCACGCGGCTGGGAGATGATGGATCCGTGACGGTGCAGAAGGCGGGCGACGTGCTCCGGATCGGCCGGTTTGAGCGGACCTTCGAAAGGGAGCTGGTCGCGCGGTATGAAACCCCCAAGCTTCCCGACGGCCCGCAGCGCGGCCGGTTCCTGGCTGAGCATGCCGCCGAGATCCGCGTGGTGGTGGCGTCGGGGCCGCCCGGCGTCGATGCCGACACCATGGCGGCGCTGCCCAACCTGGAGGTGATTGTCAACAACGGGGCCGGGGTGGATCTGATCGACCTGGACGCGGCCAAGCGCCGCGGGATCGGGGTAAGCAACACTCCGGACGTGCTGTCGGACAGCGTCGCCGATACGGCGCTGGGGCTGATTCTGATGACGCTGCGGCGTTTCGGCGCCGCCGACCGCTACGTGCGGGCGGGGCGATGGGTGCGCGACGGCCCGTTTCCGTATGCCCGCGACGTCAGCGGCCTGCAGGTGGGGATCTTGGGCCTGGGCCGTATCGGTTCTGCCATTGCCACTCGGCTGCTCGGATTCGACTGCGCCATCGCGTATCACAACCGCCACCGGGTCGACGGCTCACCGTACCGCTATGCGGCGTCGCCGCTGGAGCTCGCCGAGTCGGTCGACGTCCTGGTGATTGCCACCACCGGCGACCACAAAACTCGCAACCTGGTCGACCGCACCGTCCTGCAAGCGCTGGGACCCGAGGGGTACCTGATCAACATCGCGCGCGGCAGCGTCGTAGACCAGGAGGCGCTGGTGGACCTGTTATCCGGCGGCGGGCTGGCCGGTGCGGGGCTGGACGTCTTCGTCGACGAACCGCACGTGCCCACCGCGCTGTTCGATCTGGACAACGTGGTGCTGTTCCCGCATGTCGGCAGCGCAACGGGGCGGACCCGCCGGGCGATGGCGTTACTGGCGATCCGCAACCTCGACAGCTACCTGCGCACCGGCGAGTTGGTCACGCCGGTGTTGCGACCGCGTAGCTGACGGCCAAGTTGTTCGCCCGCAGTTGTTCCACCGCAACGAGACTGCGCGGATGTCTATCGAGCCGAGGCGGAATCGAGACTCGGATGTGTGTAGCGTCCCGTGCCGACTGGGTATGCCACCCGCATGACTTCCTCACCGCCGCCCGTCGACGCCCCGGTGCGGTTGACGGTCGCCGGTGCCGCCGACGCCGACACCGCGGCGCAGCTGCGGCGTGCGTTGCAACGATGGCTCCGGGGCGAGACCCGGGCGTGCCCGAAAATTCGCGACGACGTCGTCCTGGGAGTCAATGAAGCGCTGGCCAACTGCGTCGAGCACGCCTACCGCGCCCACCCAACAATCGGCACCATGAGACTGCAGGCCAGCTACGATCCGGCCGCGCAGTCCATCCAGGTGTGTGTCAGCGACCGCGGAACTTGGCATAGGGGCGCGGTGCGGCAACCCACCGATCCGCTGGCCTCGCGCGGGATTGTGCTGATGCACGCTCTAGCTGACCACTGCACCATCATTGCCCACCCCGGCGGCACCAGCGTGTGCCTGGACTACACCAACAAACGAAACCCGTTGTAGCATAACCACTTTGCCGACCGCGGCGATGCGGCTACGCGATCGGCGTCGCTGGCAGCCCCGAGCGGGGCTGGTGCGTGCTTAGCTGCCGTGGCGTGCATGTGCGAACTCTGGGTCGTCGTCGTTCACCCGTTCCTCGGGTCCTTCGAAGGCGCGCCCCCGCTCTTCGGCGCCGGGGCTCCCGGTGAACAGGCTGGCGTCCGCGCGAGACTGTCCCGCGCTGACCTGCGGGGCGGCGGTATTGCCGTCTTGACGTGGCGCAGCCTCGATCCGGCGCCGCGGCAATGCGCCCGGCTGTATCCGCTGCAGCCACTTGACCATGTCTTCGCGAACATGACAGCGCAGATCGAACAGTTGACCTGCGTTGGAGGCGCTGACCAGGATGCGCACCCGCACATAGCCGTCCACCGCATTCGTCACCTGTAGCACGCCGGTACGACCATTCCAGAGTTCGTTCGAGCGCAGCAGCCGGTCCAACTCGGCGCGCATCGCGTCTAATGGCACGGTGAAATCCACGTCGAGTTCGACCGTGCCCAGCAGGGCGGTGGCGTTGCGCGTCCAGTTCTGAAACGGCGTCTTGGTGAAATAGGTGCACGGCAGCACCAACCGTCGCTCATCCCATAGGTGCACCACCACGTACGTCAGCGTGATCTCCTCGATACGACCCCATTCGTTTTCCAGCACCACGACGTCGCCGACTCGAATGGCGTCGGAGAAGGAGATCTGGATTCCGGCGAAGGCCGCGCCGAGTGAGGTCTGGGCGGCCAGACCGGCGATCACGGAAAACACACCGGCAGAGGCGAACAGCGTCTTGCCGAGGTTGTTGAAGGACGGGAAGGTCATCAACACCGCCGCCAGGCCGAACACGACAACGAGGGCGACCACCAACCGGCGCAGCACGGTGATCTGCGTGCGGACCTTGCGCCGATGCCGGTCGGCGTCGGTCATCGCCATGTCACCGCCCGCAAAGTGCGCGATCGCGCGCCGTTCGGCGACGAGTACCAGGCTGGCCACCAGCCAGGTATTGGTCATCATCAGCGCAATGCCCAAGAGGTGGTCGACCCAGCCGCGCCACTCCGCGGCCGCGCCCGACGTGTGATGCACCGCGGTGGTGGCGGCGATCACCATCAAGGTCGCCCGAACCGAGCCGCGGGTCAGCTCCTCGATATCGTCGATGACCGCGCTGCGGCCTTTCAGCCGCTGCAAAATCCAGGACAGCGCCATGCCGACGCCGTAGGCGACAATCACGGCGCCGACCACCCAGGCGACGTTCAGCGCGACGTGCGTGGCGGGATCGAGCTCGATCGCTCTAGGCATGAAAAAGTCCGCTCCTGGTTCGGGGCAAGGAATCGGTGCCCCTTAGGCCTTCCCCGTCCACGCGCCCAAAAAAACGTCGGGGAAAGGTTTTTCGCACTGAGAGCAAACTCACATCGCGACGCCAATGCCGTCGACTCACACGGCGAGGACGGCCGGCTAGCTCATGTCCTCGGCCAGCTCACGAGCTTCCTGCTCGGTCTCGACCGAAGGACCGGACCCCGGCAACGGCCGGCCGGCGACTTCCGGCGTGAACAGCAGGGTGACCGCGCCGACTATGCCGCCGACGATGAGCATGTAGGCGGGCACCATCACATCGCCGGTGCTGGATATCAGCGCTTGGGCAATCAGCGGGGTGGTGCCGCCCACGGCCGATATCGCGATGTTGTACGAGATGGCCAGCGCACCGTAGCGCACGTTGGTGGGAAACAGTGCCGGCAGCGTCGCGGGCGCGGTGCTGTCGAAGCAGAGTTCCATCATTCCGATCAGCAGCACACCGATGAAGATCACCGGGTAGAAGGCCCCGAACCGGATGATCAGGAACGCCGGGACGGAACCCACGATGAGCAGCGCGCAGCCGGTCCACATGATCGGTTTGACGCCGATCCGGTCGGATAGCCCCGCGACGAACACCACCGCGCCCATCAGGATCCCCAACGTCACCACGATCATCACCAGCCCGGCGGTGTGACCAACGCGCACGATCACCTTGAGATACGTGGGCAGGTAGCCGGTGAGCATGAAATCGGCGACTTGAGAAGTCACCACCAGAGCCGCACAGATCAGCAACGACCGCCACTGCTCCACGACCGTGTGCCGGAATTGGTGCCGGCCCTGCTCTTCGGACGCGGCCGAGTCGGTGCCGATGTTCTCGTAGGCGGGTGACTCCTCGAGTCGTAGCCGCAACCAGAGCGCGACCACGCCGAACGGGGCACCCAGCAGCAGCGGAATCCGCCAGCCCCAGCCCAGCATGTCGGCTTCCGACAAGCAGCTCTGCAGTCCCGTCACCAGCATCCCGGCGAGCACGAAACCCACCAGGTTGCCCAGGGGCAAAAACCCGACCATCATGCCCCGCCTGCGGTCCGGGGCCCGCTCCACCACATAGGTCATCGCCCCCACGTACTCGCCGCCGGTCGACAGGCCTTGGATGATGCGGGCCGCAAGGAGCAAAATCGGCGCCCAGACGCCGATGGCGTTGTAACCGGGCAGCAAGCCGGTGGTGGTCGTGCCCACCGTCATCATCAGGATGGTGATCATCAAGACGCGCTTGCGTCCGATGCGGTCACCCAGCGGACCGAAGATGAACCCGCCGATCGGGCGCACCACGAACGCCGCCGCGAGTGTGCTGAAGGTGGCGATGAGGTGGACGGCGCTGACGCTGTTACCGGGGTAAAACACCTGTGCGATCGTGGTGGCGATGTAGCCGTACGTCCCGAAGTCGTACCACTCCATGAAGTTGCCGATGGAGGTGCCCTCGATGGTCTTGCGCATCGACGCCCGATCGGTGACCCTGATCTCGTTGCGCGCCCACTTCGTGTGGGGGCGTCGAGTGTTCATTGACACGTGGCGTACCCAGACTCTCTCAGGACGAACCAGTTGCGGCCCCGGCCGCCTTCGGCGTCGATCAGCGGGGGCCGATCGCAGTGACTCAGCTAGTCAAACCCTGGCCCACATACTTTCTTGGGTGGTCGCCGCGTTGCAAACTAATGGCTGCGCACAGCGGGAAACAGTGGCGGCTGCTGCGGTCAAAGCGCCAGCTCATTTCCCTTTCAGACTGCCGATGCCTAGCGAGAAGTCCGTCGGCTTGGACGGCGGGGTGTCCTCAAAATCCTCGACATAGCGCTGCGGGTCGCGGTCGGTGATCGGCAAGCCCTTGGTGGTGGGATGCTGGGCGATGAACTCGCTGTATTGGTGTCCAAGTGCTTCACGAAGTCCGATCGGGGCATTGCGACGGAAGTCTGCCAGCCCTTCGCGCTCCTCTTCGCCCATGTGGTCGTCGTTAGCCAGCCGGGTGCGGCCGACCGCCGCCCACCACTGCTCGGAGCCCACCTGGGCCGCGTTGGCTTCGCGCACTCCGTCGCGAATGTCGTTGTGATCACCAATGGCATCAAGCGTCTCGCCTTCGGCGTCGTCGCCGCCCCGCTTCAGCAGTTGCGGGTAAAAGATCTTCTCCTCGATGTAGGCGTGCACGTCCAGCTTGTCAGCGAGTGGACGCCAGACCCGCTTGAGGGCATCGTCGTCGACCGGCGTCTGCGCCTGCAGATAGTCCAGCTTGGCGAATTGTTCGCGGAACCAGTCATGGTCGGCGAGGATCAACATGGTGATGTCAGCCATTCGGACTCCCCGTCTTCCCCGACCCCTACGGCTTGTGGCCCATCGTGTACCACCTTTGCCGAAGCAGTCAACCCGGGGCATCGGACGCCCCGAGCGCGCGCCCATGTGGGAGTTGGTGTGGGTAGGGCCGGGGCTGCCAATCACCCTGCACCGCGGGCGGTTCCGGTTATCGGCCGGCCGCCCGGTAAGGGGCGGCACACCTGCCGCCCGACAGGACAAACCCGCTGGTCGCGGGCAGCCGAGCCGGCGCTAGGACCCAGTAAGACGTCACCGTTGCGCGCTTTGCCAACACGGCCCGATACACTGGGGCGTCAGCAGTCGATCGGCCTCGATCGCGAAATCTCAATAAAAATGCAAGAGGTTTGTGCCTTGCCCGAAAGTAGCAGCGAAAACGTCAGCTTGAAGCCGCACTTCGAGGAGGTTCAGGCGCACTACGACCTGTCCGACGATTTTTTCGCGCTCTTCCTGGATCCGACGCGGACCTACAGCTGTGCCTACTTCGAGCGCGATGACATGAATCTCGAAGAGGCCCAAATCGCCAAGGTCGACCTCTCGCTGGGCAAACTCGGGCTGCAACCTGGCATGACGCTGCTGGATATCGGGTGCGGGTGGGGGACCACCATCATTCGTGCACTCGAGCGCTACGACGTCAATGTTGTCGGTCTGACCCTGAGCCGCAACCAGCAAGCCCACGTACAGCAACGTCTCGACCAGCATCCCAGCGCGCGCAGCAAGAGGGTGCTGCTACAGGGCTGGGAGCAGTTCGACGGAAAAGTTGATCGCATCGTGTCGATCGGCGCCTTCGAGCACTTCGGGCGCGACCGCTACACCGACTTCTTCAAGATGGCCTATGAGGCGCTGCCCGGCGACGGCGTGATGTTGCTGCACACCATCATCAAGCCCAGCGATGAGGAGTTCGCCGAGCGGGGGCTGCCGATCACCATGACCAAGATCCGGTTCATGAAGTTCATCATGGACGAGATCTTCCCCGGCGGAGACTTGCCCAATGCCAAGTCCGTCGAGGGGCACGCCGAGCGTGCCGGCTTCGCCGTCAAGCGCGTCCAGCAGTTGCGCCTGCACTACGCCCGGACCCTGGACACCTGGGCGGCCGCGCTCGAGTCGCGCCGCGACGAGGCCATCGCGATTCAGTCCCAAGAGGTCTACGACCGGTACATGAAGTACCTGACCGGGTGCGCCGACCTGTTCCGCGAGGGCTACACCGACGTCGCGCAATTCACCCTCGCCAAGGGCTGACAGCCACGCCAAGGTCGGGCCGGCGGTTTACCTTTCGGCGCTTCGGGTAACACCACGCCCAACGACCTGACTCGGCGGGCGTCGCCATCCGTCGGCGCAGGCGAGCGGGAAGAAGGACCGACGATGGGCGCCAAACACCGCATGGCCGAAATTCCCGGGCAAAAAGCGTTGCGCCGGATGACGGCCCGCTCGGCGGCGGTGTTTGGTGTCGCATCCGCATCGCTGCTGTGCGCCGGCACGCTGGCCGTGCTGGTAGTCAATGGGGCGGAGCCGCAGACGGCGACGGGTGCGGCTGCCGCGACGGCTCCGCGGCGGGCGCCGCAGCCGGTGACCCAGGAGGGCACGCTGATCGCCGTGTCCGCGGACTCCGTGACCGCCCGGAGCGCCAACGGGTACACCCAGACCTACCGCATCACCCCCAACACCGCCGTCATCACGAATTCCGGAAGCCAATCCGCGCCCGATGCTTTGCATTTCACCGTCAACGACAAAGTCGATATCGTCGGGACGATCCAGGGGGGCAGGGCATTGGCGACGGCCGTGGCCGCCCGCGACGTCGGGCACGGTGACGGGCCGCCGATGGATTACCTTGACGGCCAAGTGTCCGCGCCGAGACCTTAAATATTGTTGGTAACCCGATAGTTTGCGCGTAGAGCCCCTCAGGTGAAATGCACCGCACGCAATGCGGCCTCGGCCTAGTCTGTAAGCGACTTAGCCAGAGGAGGCGCCATGGGCGAGCACGAAGTGAAAATGATCATCCTGTCGACCGACGACCTGGACGAGTCGATCCGGTTTTACAGCGAGAACCTGGGCATGTCGCTGAAGTTCCGCGACGGAGCCCACTTTGCGGCCCTCGATGGCGGGCCGGTAACCCTCGCGCTGTCGACCGCGGTCGATCATCCCATTCCCGGACAGGTCGTCGTCGGAATCAAGACAGCCGACGTCGACGCCGCGGCGAAGGCCGTCGAGGCCAGCGGCGGCGGCATCGTGAAAGGCCCGTACGACGACGCCCACGAACGCCGTGCCGTGGTCTACGACAACAAAGGCAACGGCTTGGTGTTCTACAAGCCGCTGGGGCGCTGAAAGGCGCACCCGCCAGGACCGGTTCTCCTACGGCCGCAACGGCCTTGACGCGCGCCTCCGGGGCCCGCGGCTACTTGCCGGTGCGCTCGCGGTGCTTGCAGCCCGGCCAGCAGCAAGGGCGGCGCTTGCCTTCCTCGAGCTCCTCTTGGGTGCGGCGAATGCGGCGCTTTCGGGTCTGCTCTTGTTTGGCGTCCTCGACCCAGCAGATGAATTCGTTGCGCGCCAACGGCGTGATGTCCTGCCACGCAGCGAGTGCGGCCGCGTTGGCGATCAGCGATTCGCGCAGGTCTGCCGGCAGCTTGTGCACCACCCCGCCGGACACTTGCTGGCTGCTCATGGGCCAAGGGTAGGCGAAACTAGCGCTCGCTAGCGACCAAATGCGCGCTGTCGTCGTCCAATTCGTCGCGACGCAACGTCATCGGGGTCAGCGCCGGCACGTCGCCGCCGGCGACCACGGCGCGGGTGATGGGGGTAAGCGCCCGGAATAGCCTCTCGACCTCGTCGTCGCTGAGCGCCTCGAGCGCTGATAGACCC
Source organism: uncultured Actinomycetota bacterium (assembly GCA_963800315.1). Classification (GTDB taxonomy): domain Bacteria; phylum Actinomycetota; class Actinomycetes; order Mycobacteriales; family Mycobacteriaceae; genus Mycobacterium. The sequence goes on along the minus strand of CAWDAS010000004.1, from coordinate 146,267 downwards.
AGCGCGTCGGTCGTGGCCTCGATGTGTGATCAGGGCGCCGACAAAACCCTGCTGTCCGACGACGCGCTCGAGCTCGTCGGCGGCGGCCGCCGGATCGCGCATCGGCAGAGTGGCAAAGCCGCGGAACCGGTCGGGATACTTGGCGATCGCGGCTGCCACCGCGTCATTGGCCTGCCGGGCCAGCCCCACCGCCACCGACGGCTCCAACATCTCGGGCCCCGGGACGGAATGCGAGAGGATCTGCACGTCGATGCCCGCGTCGTCCATCGCGGCGATCCGGCCTTCGCCCAAGTCATTGACGCCCGGTGGCCATTCGCCCTCCGACCCCGGGCGGCCGTAGCCCGCCGTGATCAGCAGATCCATTGCCGATGCGGTCGTTTCGTTGTGTACGTCGGATATCGCCGGAAGCTTGTAGTGCTCTTCGAAGCCGATGACCTTCATGACATCTCCTGGGGTGCTCAGTGCGGGTAGCGGGCGTAGTGGCTACGCAGGCTATCGATACCGAAGTCGTTGGCGGGGTCGCGCAGGACGGTGTGTGCGTGGTTGGCGTCGCGCTGGGTGTTGTCGTATTCGTAGAGCAGCCGGGGCGCCTGGAGCCGGAAGTAGATTGGCCCGTCGGGGGTTAGGGGTCCTCCCCACGCGATGTGCAGTCCGGAAAGTGCGGCGTCGTCCCAGGCGGTGCGGGCGGGGTCCGTGATGAGGGGGCCGGCGATGGCCGCGCGGGCCAGCGCGCGCAGCACGTCGCGTTGACCGGCGGTGAGCTCGCCGGCGGCGAGACCCCGCGGCATCGAGTGGTAGGCCATGATTCGGTGATCCGCCGCGGTGAATGCGGAAGTCTCCTGGGCTCGGGCGTCGAGGTCGTCAAGGCGCCTGGCCAACTCGACGTCGGTGAAGCGGCCGCGCCACAGGTCTTGCATGTGCATCATTTCGTCGCCGTCCGCCAGTACGGCGCGGTTGCCGGTGACGATGTCTGACACGGCGCGGTCCAGCAGCTGCATTTGGGTCCGTTGGGGCTGGGTAAGGGTGCCGGCGAAGCGGCGGGCCAGGCCCTCGATGCCACCCAGCGGGCTCAGGTGCGCGCCGCCGGGCAGCGGCACCGAGGCGGGGTCGGCGCCGAGGAAGAAAGGGGTACTCGACGCCACCTCCCCGTCGACGATCAGGTAATTGACAGACAGGTGGTGGCCCCCGAATCGCCAAGCCCAGCTTGTTGTTTCGCGTGGGTCGCCGAACAGCCGCACGTAGTACATGCCGCTGTCGCGTCCGCGTTCGCGGCCCCACTGCACCTGGAAGCCCTCGATGCGGTCGAGCACGTTTTCCAGGCCGATGATCGTGGCCGCGGCGACGTAACCCTCCAGGGTCAAGCCGGTGGCGAGCAGTTTCATGGCGCATTGCTGTTGTCCGGGCCGTTGCCGGCCCAGGGGCAGTCCGCCGTGGTCGGTGGGGGTATAGAACCACGTGGTGCGTTCGCCGTCGGCGGCGGTGTTTGGGGTGGGAGCGGGATACAGCGCCGCACGCGCCTGGTCGGCCGACAGGGCGTCGAGCCAATGGCAGGCGGCCGCGGCCATCTGGGCCGCGGCTTGGTGTGGGTCGTGCACCGCCGGGGTGTCCACGAAGGTGACGCTACCCGCGCCGAACTGTGCATCGACCTCGGCGACCGCTACGGCGCCGTGGCACGGTGGTGGCCAGATCGGTCCGCACTCGAAGTTCGGCCGCCATAGACTGGGTCTCGATTCGGTCGTCACGTCGCCGCCAAGGAAAACCACTGGAATGGAACTAGACCGCAATATCCACCCGTTGCGGCTGGCCCGGGGATCTCACCAGCCCGGCTCGGGAAAAGGGTGCGCGATGAACGCGATCTCATACATCAACGGCGACGAGCAGATCACCGATTTCCCGGCCACGTCGGCCCGACCCCTGGCCTCCTTCGTCCAGTTCTGCAACGACCTGCTCGCCGGGCCTGATGGCTACTTGTCCCCGAAAGACAGCGTGCTGGTGCTCGACTTGGGATGGCTGACGGTGGGAACCGCCGATGTCGCCGACAGCGTCGTGCGCGCCTGGGTCGCAGAGTTGTTGACCGCTCCATCGTGGGGCGTCGTGCGGTACGCGGGCAGCCTTGCGGCTAAAGCGATTTCCGGCATCGCCGATTTGCACATCAAACTTCCCCCCGGCGAACCGCCGCCAATCGCCGTTTGGGACGGCGCCGCCCGCGTCGCGCGCGAGGTGAGCGCCGCGATGCCGGTGGGTGCCGAACGATATGCCGTTCGGGCCGCATACCAGTCGACCGCACTCGTGTATCCCGACGACTGGATTACGCTGGATGCTGTGACCGGCAACGCTTTGCGCGCGCACCGGCTGGCAAACGCGGGCAGTGGGGCCGCCGCTATCGCGGATATTACCCGTGACGCGATTCGATCTTGGCGTCGTCTGTCAGGTGATCCCCACACGAAATCAGCTCCGGCGGTTGGCGTCTCGATGTAGCCGCGCCGCCCGCCCGGCCGCGGCCACGGACGCCAGCACCGCCATCGCGCCGAGCACCGTTGCCGTGGCCGTCGCGGAACCGAGTGTGGCGAGCAGCAACGGCAGGCCGAAACCGATGTAGGTCATCGCGTAGAAGACCCCGGTCAGGGTGCCGCGGACGCGTTGCGGAGCCGCGGTTTCCAGGTCGATCAACCCGCCGCGAAGCGAGAGGCCGGACGCGCACCCGAGCACCAGGAACAGCATCAGACCGAGCTCCGGCGCGACGGTGGACGGTGCGACCGCGGTCAGCGCGTAACCTAGCGCGGCCAAGACCGCACCGGTAGTGCCGGCCTGCGGTCCCCACTTGCGGGCCCGGGCGACGATTTGAATGAGCCCGCTGGCCCCATTGACGATGAGGGCGGCCAACCCCGCGGCCAGCGGGGCGGCCAGGCCGGTGTGTATCCGGGTCGGGATCGTGACGAATGCCAATGTCGCCGAGGCGAATACCCACGGCGCCAGGGGCATGGCCCGGCTCAGTGCCAACGCGGTTCCCTGCCGCGCCGGCACCGACGAGACCGGGTCCTGGGTACGGGGCCGCGGGCTTGAGTCGGCGCGCCACACCGCCACAACCGTGACGATGGTCGCCGCCACAACGAGGGCGGCGGCGAGCGCGAACGACGCCTGTACGCCGCGCTGTCCCGCCGAGGCGATCACGCCCCCGGCGAACGGACCGACGGCGAAACCGGCGATCAACACCGCTCCCGCGGTGGCCGCGCCGGCTGGACCCCGCAGATCGGAGGCCCAGGCGGTGCAGGAGGTCATGGCAAGACCCACACCGGCCCCGACGATCAAGCGCCCCACCAGCAATAGGTCCGCTTGCTGGGAGAACAGCATTGCCACCGTACCCGCCAGGGCGGTCGTCGTACCGGCCCACGCCACCGCCTGGCGCCCGAACGCATCCGAGGCACGTCCGCCGATAAGCAAGCCGGGCAGCAAGCCCACCGCATATATCCCGAAGATTGCGTCGATCGTGGCCGCGCTGAGTCGCTGGCCGTTGCTGATCACGGGCATCAACGCGGCGAAGTGGTTGGCGGCCCACCCAATGGCCAGCAGGACGGCCAACACGCCGACGAACAGGCCCCGGGTCCCGTCGACGCGATCACGCCCGCCGTCCTGGCGGGGGGTGATCGTCGCCGATTGCGCCCGGCGTGTCAGTCCGGTGGGCGTATTCGACGACATCACGGATGTTCCTCCCCAGCTGCGCGCGACCGACCCAGGTAAAACGCGATGCCGGCCAGGCGGTTATTCCCACTGGGCCGAGGACTGCGTGGCCTCGATCGCCGGGCCGGCGGCCGGCGCCGGTCGGTGGGACGGCCGCCTGCAAACGCATGGTTTACCGGCGTAAATGACGCTGAAGAGTTTGAAAACAGCCGATTTGGTGTACTGATACCACTACTCGGAGTCAGGAAGGCGAATGATGAAGCAAATTGCGGCCGCCATGATCGGGATCGCCGTGTTGTTGTCCAGTGCGTGTTCAGCCTCACAGGTGATCAACACCGGTGGCGACACGAAGTGCAAGGACTTCACCACGCAGGACGAAAAGAAGCAGAACGACGAGGTCAGCAAGATGCTCAAGGACAAGAGCGGTACCGAGCCGACCAATGTCGAGATCTCGGCGACGCGCCTGTCGGCGATGACGTACTGCCAGACGGTGGGCAAGCCGGACAGCAAGATCTCCGAGGCGCCGCACGGCTGACGGTAGCTTCGACGCGCGCTTGGGTCGATGTCGCCGGGTCGGCTGGCCAACCGACTATCGGGAGACCCGCGTTGCTAAGTCCGCTGTGCCGGCCGTCGGGTTCTCGAGTTGCCTGCGGCCGATATAGGATTCGGCGCGCATGCGCTCCACCATGCGCGGATGGTGCAGTTCGAACGCCGGCCGCTCCGAGCGGATGCGGGGCAGTTCGGTGAAGTTGTGGCGCGGCGGGGGGCAGCTGGTCGCCCATTCCAGCGAGTTGCCGTGGCCCCACGGGTCATCGACCAACACCGGTTCGCCGTAGCGCCAACTCTTGAAGACGTTCCACACGAACGGCAACACCGAGACCGCGAGAATGAATGCGCCCGTGGTGGAGACCATGTTGAGCGGTTGGAAGCCGTCAGTGGGCAGGTAATCGGCATAACGGCGCGGCATTCCGGAATTCCCCAGCCAGTGCTGGACCAGGAACGTGATGTGGAAGCCGAGGAAGGTCAGCCAGAAGTGCAGCTTGCCCAGGCGCTCGTCGAGCAAGCGACCGGTCATCTTCGGGAACCAGAAGTAGATGCCGGCATACGTGGCGAACACGATGGTGCCGAACAGCGTGTAGTGGAAATGCGCCACAACGAAATAGGTGTCGGTGATGTGGAAATCCAGCGGCGGGCTGGCCAGCAGCACGCCCGTCAGCCCGCCGAGCAGGAAGGTCACCAGGAACCCGATGGAGAACAACATCGGCGTCTCGAACGTCAACTGGCCCTTCCACATGGTGCCGATCCAGTTGAAGAATTTGATTCCGGTCGGGACCGCGATCAGAAACGTCATGAACGAGAAGAACGGCAGCAGCACGGCGCCGGTGGCGTACATGTGGTGTGCCCACACCGCCACCGAGAGCGCGGCGATCGACAGCGTCGCGTAGACCAGCGTGGTGTAACCGAAGAGCGGTTTACGGGCGAACACCGGGATGATTTCGGAGATGATGCCGAAGAACGGCAGCGCGATGACGTACACCTCGGGGTGCCCGAAGAACCAGAACAGGTGTTGCCAAAGGAGCACCCCGCCGTTCGACACGTCGTAGACGTGTGCACCAAAGCGGCGGTCGGCTTCAAGGCCGAAGAGCGCGGCCGTCAGCAGCGGAAAGACTATCAGCACAAGCACACTGGTAACCAGGATGTTCCAGGTGAAGATCGGCATCCGAAACATGGTCATGCCCGGCGCGCGCAGGCACACCACCGTGGTGATCATGTTGACCGCGCCCAGGATGGTGCCCAGACCCCCGACTCCGACGCCGAGAATCCAAAGGTCGCCGCCGGCGCCGGGACTGTGCATCGCGTCCGACAAAGGTGTGTAGGCGGTCCACCCGAAATCGGCCGCCCCGCCCGGAATTATGAACCCGCCCAACGCGATCAGCGCACCGAACACGAACAGCCAGAACGACAGTGCGTTGAGGCGCGGGAACGCCACATCGGGTGCGCCGATCTGCAGCGGCAGCACCAGGTTGGCGAATCCGAACACGATGGGAGTCGCGTAAAACAGCAGCATGGCCGTGCCGTGCATGGTGAACAGCTGGTTGTACTGCTCGTTGGACAGGAATTGCAAGCCGGGCGCGGCGAGTTCGAGGCGCAGAAGTAATGCCATCAACCCGCCGATGAAAAAGAAGATGAAACACGCGACCATGTACATGATCCCGATCATCTTGTGGTCGGTGGTGCTGATGACCTTATAGATCAGGCTGCCCTTCGGCCCCAATCGCGGCGGAAACGGCCGGCGGGCCTCCAGGGCATCGACGGGCGGCGCTTCAGCGGTCATGCATTACCTCCCAGGAATCCGGTAACGGCCCGGCTTTGCTAAGCCGCCCAAGTATTCCGGGACGCCGCTGGAGGGACCTAGGGCCAAACGTCCCTAGTATTTCAGCGCATTCAGGCCATATTCGGCGGGCGGCGCACGCCGGAGTTAGGTAATGGTCAGCTCACTGGGCAGCTCGTCGTTGAGCGCCGCCTCGGCGAGCAGCTCACCAAGCAGCGGAGCGAATTTCATCAGGTTGCTGCCGACGAACGCGACGATGCGGCCGCGCCGCGCCACCGTCCAGCCGTCGCCGCCCGCGTCCAGCCACGGGGCGCGCACCGTGACGCAGTCCACCTGGCCCACCGGTGCGAGTGACGGGAACAACGCGCGCACCGTCGCCGGGTCCGGCGCCTCCTGGCCGAAGGCCCAGCGGCCCGTGCTGCCCAGCGGCAACCCGTAGCCCTCCGGAGCGGACAGGCACGCCGCGCCGGCCGCGTCGGCGCCCTCGTAGGTGAAGCGGGTGTGCGGGGCCACGTCCATGTCGAGCGAGCCGAACAGCGCCGGGGTTCGGACCCCCGCGCAGATCAGCACGCGATCGCCGCGCAGCACGGTACCGTCCGCGAGCGTCGCCGAGCCGTCGTCGCCGACGGACACCACCTCACCGCGCCGGATGACGACCCGCTGCGCCAAGGCGCTCAACGCTCGTCGGATGCGCAAGCTGCCCCCGAACGGATCGAATATCCCTGTCTCCCAGGGGGCGACCACGAATGGGATGCGGGTCGCGATCTCGGCCCGGTCAATCCGACAGAACGCCGCGTCGGCACCCGTCATCGCCGCCGCCGTGTCGTCGCAAGCCGCCGTGGCGATAAAGCCCTCCGAGCCGAGCAGCCGACCCACGCCGAAGTCGTTCTCCCAGCGTTGCCAGCCGACGCGGGCCCGCAGCGCGAGCCGGCACAACGCCGGGCGCCGATGCGCGATGCGGAAGATCCGCGCCAGCCCGGTGGACTGCTCGGCGAAGGGCTGCCCGCGCTCGACTACGATCACGTGTTCGCCCCGTCGCGACAGCTCATGGGCGGTCGCGAGTCCGCAGATTCCCGCTCCGATGACGACGATCACGTGTTCTTGATACCCACCGCTCCTAGAAGAAGAACCCGGCGTACGGCGCGTCGGGCACCGCGAACAGCCGGTCGGCCACGTCGACTGCGGCCGGGTCGTCGCCGCGGGCCAGCCCCGCGACGGCGAGCTCGCGCCAGGTCGCCCCCCCGAGCAGCACCGCCGCCAGGCCCGTGATGTCAACATGCAGTTGGGGGCGCCGGTCGGTCGGCACGGCACCGTCGCCCGTGATCGTCACGCAGGTTGAATTGCTTGGTAGCAGTGGATCATTGACCGCAACGGTGACCTGGCCTTCGCCGAGGTACCGCCGTGCCGCCAGCGCCTTTTGCGCGTCGATGACGCGCAGCCAGGTTTCGTCATGCACCGCGGTAACCCGCATGGCCCGCCGATCGGCAAGCAGCCAGGGCAGCGGATCGTCGACCGGCAGCATCCAGAACATGGCGCGGTCAACGAGATCCAGCCGCAGCAGGAACCGCAGCAGCCCGAGATAGGCCTCGGTGGTGGGCGCGAAGAAGTCCTCGACCACGATGGTGCGGTGGTCGCTGACGAACCACTTCTCGGTGTCGATGGGGCGGTATCGGGCGAAACCCGACTCCGATCCCGGCTCGCCGTGCACCGCGACATAGGAAGGCCCCGGCCGTGATTCGGTGCGCAGCCGCAGGCCCTGCCACCATGCCGGGGGGCGGTCGATGGTTCCCGGGCGGGACGGACGGTTCTCGGTGCAGATCCGGGGCAGCACCTCCCACGCCTCGGCCCTGTCGACCAGCCGGACCGGCCCGCCGGTCCGGACGCCGGGACGTAGCGCCGCGCGCGCCGTCTGTACCTCGACGCTCTGCGCCGCACTGGCGACGCCATAGCCGTACCGCTCATAGATCGTCGCCTCCGAGGCCCGCAGCGTCGCCACCACCTCGCCCCGGGCAGCGATGTCGTTCAACTGCCGGCGCATCAGCGCGGTCGCGATGCCCTTGCGGCTGAAGGACGGCAGCACCCCGATATGCGTCACGGCGGCGTGTGGCACGAGGGCGCCACCGGGCAGCGTCAGGCGGCTGGACACCGCGTCGGCCGTGCCGACGAGCTGGCCGCCCACGAACGCCCCGAGGGTGCGGCCCGGCTCGAGCAGCGGGGTGATCTGGCCGGGCGGTAGACCCGCCAGCGGTGGAAACCCCACCATGGCGGCGCGGAACACGTTCATCGCGGTGACGAGGTCGTCCTCACTGTCGAGCACCCGGATCTCGAGGGTCATGCCGCCATCATTGCCCGTGCCCGCCGCGGGGGACCAGCGCGGTGCTTAACGGATGGGTAGCCCGGTCAGCGTCCGCGAAATGACCAGGCGCTGGATCTCGCTGGTGCCCTCGAAGATGGTGAAGATCTTCGCGTCGCGGTGCATGCGCTCGACGGGGTAGTCGCGGGTGTAGCCGTTACCGCCCAGAATCTGGATCGCCTCGTCGGTGACGTAGACCGCGGTCTCGCTCGCCACCAGTTTGGCCATCGAGCCCTCCGCCGCGTCAAAGGCCTGGTTGTTGCGCGCCATCCAACCGGCGCGCCACACCAGCAGCCGGGCCGCGTCGATGCGGCTTTTCATGTCGGCCAGTTTGAAGGCCACCGCCTGGAACTCGCCGATCTTGCGACCGAATTGCTCACGCTGGCAGGCGTATTCGAGCGCGTACTCATAGGCTGCCCGTGCCACGCCGACGGCCATCGCACCGACCGTGGGGCGGGTGCGCTCGAAGGTCTTCAGGGCGGCCTGCCCGCGCGCGGAGGCACCGGATTTGACCCGGCCGATCCGTTCTTCGAATTTCTCCCTGCCACCGAGGATGTGGTCCTCGGGCAACCGGACGTCGTCGAGCACCACCTCGGCGGTGTGCGAGGCGCGGATGCCGTGCTTCTTGAATTTCTGCCCCTGGGCCAGTCCCTTGACGCCGGCCGGGACGACGAAGGTCGCCTGGCCGCGGGTGCCGAGTTCGGGATAGACCGATGCCACCACGATGTGCACGTTGGCGATACCGCCGTTGGTCGCCCAGGTCTTGGTGCCGTTGAGCACCCACTCGCGGGTCGCCTCGTCGTAGCGCGCACGGGTGCGAATGGCGCCGACGTCCGAGCCGGCGTCGGGCTCCGACGAGCAGAACGCGCCCAGCTTGGGTTCATCTGGCGTACCGAACATTTCGGGTAGCCAGCGGCCCAGCTGCTCGGGTGTTCCGTTGCCCGCCAACGCCGCGGCGGCCAGCCCGGTGCCCATGATGGATAACGCGATTCCGGCATCACCCCAGAACAACTCCTCGAACACCGTCAGCATGCCCAACCCCGTCGGCTCGGCCGCCTGCTGCGCGAACAGATCCGGCGAGTAGAGCCCCACCTTGGCGGCCTCCTGGATGACGGGCCACGGCGTTTCCTCGCGTTCGTCCCATTCGGCCGCGGCGGGGCGCACAACCTCGGCCGCGAACTGGTGCACCCAGTCGCGGACCTCGATCACGTCGTCGCTGAGTTGTAGTGAGAACGTCACAGTCTTTCCTCCTGAAAGTGATTGGTGTTCAGCGGTTTCCGGGGGTGCCGTACTGCGCGAGGACGCTGACGGTCTGGTTGACCCACGCCTCGAAGTACCGATCTTCATCGATGTTGCCCGGTAGGCGGCCGGTGAGCGCTTCCAGCGTCGCGGCGTAGGACAGCGATGCGATCGCGACGGCCGCAGCCGCCTCGGGGTCGGGAATGCGGGTGCGGCCGGAACGATTGGACGCGGCCAGCTCGTCGGCGAACCGCTGATAGGCGTTGTCGGTGATGACCTGCCATGTCTTCTCGTCGAGATCACCGAGCTCGTCGGGCTCCCGCAGCATCACCTTGAGCAGGTCTTCGCTCTGTTTGAGGTTGCTCCAGATCAGCTGCCCCGCGGTGCGCACCGCCTGCTCGACGCTGCCTGGCCGCCCGGCGTCGTACTGCTCCCGTGCGGCCACGATGCTGTCGATCCGGTGCGCAACGGCCGCCTCGAGCAGCTCACGTTTGGAGCCGAAGTGCTTGTACAGTGCCCCGGAGCCCGGCGCCAGCCCGGACGCCCGCTGGATGTCGGCCACCGACGTCGCCGCGTATCCCTTGGCCGCGAAGAGCCCAAGCGCCGCGGCCAGCAGCCGATCACGTCCCGAAGCGGGCATGGTGAGAGAGTAATCACTCACCACACGTCGGGCAAAATGCTCCTGGTCAACGAGCCGGATCCCGGCCGACGGCCGGGGCGAACGCGCGTCGGGGATGGAAGGGGACAGGGGCTGGAAAGTTAGCGCTAGAGTGGCTTTGCCAGCTCACTAAAGGAGCCTGACATCTGCGTGTCACCGCATGTACAGCTGCCGATGCGGGTGCTGTCATTGCGCACCATCGTCATCGTCGCCGCGCTGTCGGTGATGGCCCTCGTGGTCCTGCTGGGCACGTGGGTCTGGGTAGGCGTCACCAACGATCAGTACAGCCAGCTCGACCGTCGCCTGGATTCGGTGAGCAGCCTGGGCGACATCAATACGCTGCTCAACGGTGTTGAGCGCACCAGTCCCGATCGCCCCATGCCGGACGGCAACCTGGTGCGCACCGCGCGTATTGGCGCGGTGACCGTGTCGGTTCCCAGCGATATCGTCCTGCCGAAGCTGCCCAACGGCTACGCGAACACCACCATCAACGGGGTGCAATATCGGGTCCGGACGTTTTCCGCGGGTCCGGCCACGATCGCGCTCGCCGCGCCGCTGGCCGAGGCCCAACACCGCATCAACGAACTGCACCTGCGGGTGTTGTTGATCTGTGCCAGCGTCATCGGCGGCACGGTCGTCGTCGGCTGGGTGATCTCGTCGATCATGGTCAATCCGTTCCTGCTGCTTGCCCAGCAGGCCCGCGCCATCAACGCGCAGTCCAGCCCCGACGAACTCCAGGTTCGCGGCGTGCGGGAGGCCGTGGAGATCGCGGAAGCGGTCGAGGGCATGCTCGCCCGGATCGGGAACGAGCAACAGCGCACCAGGGCTGCGCTGGAGTCGGCCCGCGACTTCGCCGCGGTCGCCTCCCACGAGCTGCGCACCCCCTTGACGGCGATGCGCACCAATCTGGAGGTGCTGTCCACCCTGGACCTGCCCCCCGAGCAGCGCGAGGAAGTGATCGGTGACGTCATCCGCACCCAGAGCCGCATCGAGGCGACCCTGACGGCGCTGGAACGGCTGGCGCAGGGCGAGCTGACCACCATCGATGATTTCGTCCCGTTCGACATCACCGAGCTGTTGGATCGCGCGGCGCACGATGCGCTGCGCATCTACCCCGACGTGGAGGTGTCGCTGGTGCCCTCGCCCACCGTGTTGATGGTGGGGCTGCCGACGGGGCTGCGGCTGGTGATCGACAACGCCATCGCCAATGCCGTCAAGCACGGCAATGCGGGGAAAATCCAGCTCACGGTGAGCAGTTCCAGCGAGGGCGTGGAAATCGCGATCGACGATGACGGCACCGGGGTTCCGGAATCCGAACGCACCGATGTGTTCGAACGCTTCACCCGCGGGTCGACGGCATCGCGCTCGGGCTCCGGGCTGGGGCTGGCGCTCGTGGCCCAGCAGGCCGAATTGCACGGCGGCACAGCAGCACTGCAGACCAGCCCGCTCGGTGGCACTCGGCTGCTGCTGAGGCTGGCGGGCGATGGGCGCGGCCCGGCGTAACCCCGGCTGTTTCCTGGCCCGCAGTGCCAGCGGTGTGAGCCTTGATGACGCGGTTGCGATGCGCGGCATAACGGTGATTTCGTGACTGCCCTGCCTGGAGTGGCATATGAGGTTTGCAAATGGGCTCCCATGGGCCACATCGAATTTCACGAATGGAAGTTGAGTTAGTGACGGCAGGTGCGGCGCGTGCGGCGTCTACTTTGCGAAATCCACGCTTCCGGGTCCGCGCGCAAAGGGGAGCGAATACACGATCAGGCAAACCGCACTACAGTGGTGCCTCAAGCACGTCGCTTGGGGTTGAGCTTCGGAGGGAAATCATGGTTGTGTCTGTGCAGTCGGAGATGGTTCTGGCGTCGGCATGCGCCGAGTCGGGCATCAGCGCCGAGACCCAGGCGGCGGCTTCGGCGGCGTCGCCGGTCCTGCTGGGAGTGCTGCCAATGGGCGGTGACCCCGACTCGGCGATGTTCGCTGCCGCGCTGAACGCGTGCGGAGCCAGCTATCTGGGAGTGGTGTCCGAGCATGCCGCCCAGCGAGGCTTGTTCGCCGGCACACAGAGCATCGCTTCGAGCACGTACGTCGTCACCGAGCTGATGCGAAGCTTGACGCTGGCAATCGGGGCCTAAAGGCTAGCGACGTAAAAGGGGGAAGTACGCATGGCCGATCCGGGGTGGGCTGCGCGTACGCCTGAGGAAAACGACCTGCTGCTCAAGGCGGGCGCCGGCGTTATCACTCATCTGGCGAACCAGGCCGCCTGGACCGCGTTGGCAGCGACCCATCACGGCTCCAGCATTGCCTCAGCGATCAACACCGTCGCCACGTCGGCGAGCTGGACGGGCGCCGGTTCGCTGGCCTCGGCGACCAACGCCACCGCGCTGAACGCGTCGCTGCACGGGCTCGCCGGTTGGGTCGATGTCAAGCCGGCGGTGGTTTCGACCGCGGTCTCGGCGTATCAGATGGCGTATGGCTCGATGCGCCCCGCCCCCGAATGCATCGCGAACCGCACCGAGACCGCCACCGATTACGGGATCAACCCTCTGGTCCTGGGCGCCCTGACCCCACGGATCACATCCCTGGAGCTCGAGTACTTCGGGTCGATGTGGCCGAACAACTCCGCGGTCGGGGCCAGCTACGGAACGATCCTCACGTCCTTGGCCCAAAGCCTGACCATTCCGCCGCCGGTGGCAACCATGGGCGCATCGCTGGCGGCGCCGGCGCAGGCGGCGTCGGCGATTGGCGAGTCCGCCGCGGATGTCGGGGCCGGCGACGGCATGCGCGCGGCCATGCAGGGGGCACAGACGGGGACACAGGGGGCCGGTCAAGCGGCCTCGGGTGGTCAGGACTTTGCCGGTCAGGCCGGCTCGTTGATGCAACCGGTGCAGCAGCTGATGGGAGCAGTCCCACAGGCGATGCAGGCTCCCGCGCAGATGATGCAGGCTCCGATGCAAATGATGCAGCCGCTGATGGGCATGTTCGCCAATCCTGGCGCCATGGGCACGGGCGGGGCCGCGCCAGGGGTCTCGGCAGTCTCGGCCACCAGCGGACTTTCCGCGGCGGAATCCGGCGCCGCCGGGAGCGCATCCCTGGGCGGCGCAGGCATGCCCGCCACCAGTTTCACCCGTCCGGTCAGCGCCTTCGAGCCCGCCACCAGTGGCCGGCCGGTGGGGCTGCGACCGGCCGGGGCATTAGGCGCCGAGGCCATGCGACCTCAGACCACGACTGCGGGTGGTGCCCCAGTGGGCGGCATGCCCGTGGGGCACGGGGCGGGAGGCAACCGCGGATCCCGCGACAAAGCCGAACAGCCCGCGACCGTGCGGGTTGTGGACGCCCGAGTGTGAAGCCAACCCCTGCTGAAAGGTGAATCGACAGGTCCAAATAGCCGCCATACACTTCGCTTCATGCCCTGACGGGGGGCGGCCCACCGGAGAAGGAGAATTCCGTGACAATCAAAGTAACACCGCAAATGCTTCGCGATGCTTCCAACGCTATCCAGGCGAACATGGAGCACGCGATCGGGATTGGCCAGGGATACGTCGCGAACCAGGAAAACGTGATGAATCCGTCCACCTGGTCTGGTTCGGCTGTGACCGCGTCGCACGCGACGGCGATCGAGGTCCAAAATGACTTGAACAAAGTCCTGACCGGTGGCACGCGTCTGGCTGAGGGCCTCACGAAGGCGGCGGCACTGATGGAGGGCCACGAGGCGGATTCCTCGCACGCCTTTAGCGCGCTATTCGGCGGCCACAGCTCCTGATCACACACCCATTCGCAATTTCGTAAAGGTCTTTTGAAAGGAAGTTCACAATGTCCGACCCGATCACTTACAACCCGGGAGCCGTAGCCGATTTCGCCACCGATGTCGCTTCCCGGGCCGGCCAGCTGCAATCGATTTTCGACGACACCTCTAACCGGACACACGCCCTGCAAGAATTCTTCGCCGGCCACGGCGCATCGGGTTTCTTCGAGGCGCAGGCGCAGATGCTGTCGGGACTGCAGGGTCTCATCGACACTATCCGCCAGCACGGGCAGACCACCTCCCACGTGCTCGACGGCGCGATCAGCACGGACCAGCACATCGCCGGTCTGTTCTGAGCCCGTTCAACCACGCCGGAGCGGCGAAGGTGGGGCAGATGCGTCGAGCGTGTGTGCCCCACCTTCGGTCTCTTATCCGCCTGTCGAGGGATCGCTGATTAAGGGCAAGGCGACATGCTGACAACGACGGTCGATGGCCTGTGGGTGTTGCAAGCGGTCACCGGCGTGGAGCAAACTTGCCCCGAGCTCGGGTTACGGCCAATGCTGCCGCGTGTCGACACCCCGGAGCGCGCGATGCGGCACCCCGCGGCCGCCGAGTTGGTGGCTGCCGGTGCGCTCGACGAGGCCGGCAACGTCGACCCGATGATTCGTGAATGGCTCACCGTGCTATTGCGGCGAGACTTGGGGCTGTTGGTGATGATCGGGGTTCCGGGTCGCGAGCCGACGCGTGCATCGATTTGCCGTTTCGCGACCTGGTGGGTTGTTTTGGAACGCCACGCTGAGCAGCTGCGTTTGTACCCCGCGGGCACGGCCCGCGATGAAACATCGGCCAGCGAGCTCGTGGTCGGTCAGATCGAGCGGCTGTGTGGCGTCGCCGAGGCGGCGCCGCTGAAGCCGGTCACCCTGGATACCGAGCAGTTACTGAACTCGGTGCGCGACGCCGCCAGCCTGCGAGCGTTTCTGCTCGAACAGCGCCTCGATGCCGACCAGCTGCAGATGGTGATCACGGCCGCCGATCCCGCGCGATCCGCGCACGCAAACATCGTTGCGCTGCAGGCCGGTGTCGGGCCGGACGAATTGGCGCGGGTAGCCGTCGGTGAATCGACGGTGTCCATCGTCGACACCCCAGCGGGCCGGGTCTGTATCGAAAGCGTCACCTCGGGGCAGCGTCGCTACCAGATTCTCTCGCCCGGCTCGCGCAGTGATATCGGCAGGGCGGTGCAGCGGCTCATCCGCCGTTTGCCCGCCGGCGCGGAGTGGTACTCCTATCGGCGTGTGGTGTGACAGTGCGGCCGATTATCGGATGCCGAACCAAACATAGTTAACCAAAGTCTTGGAATAGCAACGCCTGTCGTACTTGAAAGGTTTCCGGTCGGGTAAACGGAGTAACGCAAATCGTGTTAGCATCGCGGTCGTGACGAGCCCTTGGAATGACCCGAATATGTCGGACGAAGGAGCGCTCAGACGGGGGGATCCGTCCGGAGGCCGCAACTTCCCGGATTCGGTATCCGACACCATGCGTATTACCGATCTGGCCGCGCCTCGAAAGATCCCTCCCGGCTCGGGCTGGCGGAAATTCATTTATGTCGCCTCGTTTAAAAAAATAAACCCGGGTGAATCGCCGCGGGAACGGCACTATCGTGATTTACAGAACCGTATCCGGCGGCATATTCGACGGCAGTACGTGATCACCGTGGTCTCCGGCAAGGGCGGGGTCGGGGTGACGACGATGGCGGCCTGCATCGGCGGCGTGTTCCGTGAATGCCGCCCGCAGAACGTGATTGCGATCGATGCGGTCCCGGGTTTCGGCACGTTGGCCGACCGGATCGACGAGTCGCCGCCCGGGGACTACACCGCCATCATCAACGACACCGACGTCCAGGGGTATGCGGATATCCGCGAGCATTTGGGACAGAACCCGGTCGGGCTCGACGTCCTGGCGGGAAATCGCACGTCTGACCAGCCCAGGCCGCTGGTTCCGGCAATGTTCTCCGGGGTGTTGTCGCGGCTGCGGCGAACCCACACCGTCATGATCGTCGACACCTCGCCGGACCTTGAACACGAAGTGATGAAGCCGGTGCTGGAGAACACCGACACCCTGGTTTTCGTCTCGGGAATCACCGCGGACCGGTCCCGCCCGGTGCTGCGGGCCGTGGACTACCTGCGGTCGCAGGGCTACCACGAGTTAGTCTCGCGCAGCACTGTCATCATCAATCACACCGATCAGATCACCGACAAGGAAGCGCTGGCTTACCTGACCGAGCGCTTCACCAAGGTCGGGGCAATCGTTGAGGTGATGCCGTTTGATCCGCACCTGGCCAAAGGCGGGATCATCGACACGGTCCACGAGTTGCAGAAAAAGTCGCGGGTGCGGCTTTTCGAAATCACCGCCGGCCTGGCCGACAAATACATTCCCGATGCCGAGCGGACCGCGCCGTGACATCGCCGCACAAGGTCGCCTTCCCGGCGCGCTGTGCGGTGAATATTTCGTACGAGAAGCATTTATGCTCCCAAGTCTTCCCCGCCGGAATTCCGGTGGAGGGTTTCTTTGAGGGAATGGTTGAGCTGTTCGATGCCGACCTGAAGCGCAAGGGTTTTGACGGCATTGCGCTGCCGGCGGGGAGCTATGAACTGCACAAGATCAACGGAGTCCGGCTCGATATCAATAAGAGCCTGGATGAGCTGGGCGTGCAGGACGGCGACACCCTGGTGCTGGTGCCCAGGGTCGCCGGCGAATCCTTCGAGCCGCAATACGAGTCGCTGTCAACGGGATTGGCGGCCATGGGCAAATGGCTCGGCCGCGACGGCGGCGACAAAATGTTGGCGCCGGTGACACCGCTGACGGCAGCCCACACGGCGATCGCGATCACCGCAATGGCGGTCGGGGTGGTGGTGGCGCTGACGTTGCGGGCGCGAACGTTCACCGACAACCTGATCCCGGCCGGGGTCGCGGGCGGTTTCGGTGTGCTGCTGGCGGTTGCCACATCGGTGGTGTGGTCGGGGTGGCGGGAGCGGCGCGACCTGTTCAGCGGGTTCGGGTGGCTGGCGGTCGTGTTGCTGGCGGTGGCCGGGGCGTGCGCGCCGCCCGGAACGCTCGGCGCGGCTCATGGGTTGATCGGCGTGGTGATAGTGATCTTGGGTGCCATCGCCATCGGCGTGACGACGCGCAAGCGGTGGCAGACCGCGGTGGTCACCGCGGTGGTGACGGTGTGCGGGATCCTTGCCTCGGTCGCCGTGGTCCGGATGTTTCGGCCGGCGTCGGTCCAGGTGCTGGCGATCTGCGTGTTGGTCGGGTTGCTCGTGTTGGTCAGGATGGCCCCGTTGACCGCGCTCTGGGTCGCGCGGGTGCGGCCCCCGCACTTCGGATCGATCACGGGCCGAGATCTGTTCGCGCGCCGGGAAGGGATGCCCGTCGACACGGTATCGCCGGTCAGCGAGGACGAATCCGACGACGAAGACAATGAGCTGACCGACATCACCGCGCGGGGCGCCGCGATCGCCGCGGCGGCGCGGCTGGTCAACGCGGTGCAAGTGGGCCTGTGCGTGGGGGTGTCGATAGTGTTGCCCGGCGCCGTCTGGGGGGTGCTGACGCCGGGTCGTCCCTGGGCGTGGCTGGCGCTGGTGGTCGCCGGACTGGTGGTGGGCATCTTCATCACCCAGGGCCGCGGGTTCGCCGCCAGATACCAGGCCGTTGCGCTGGTATGCGGAGCATCCGCCGCGGTGTGTGCCGCGGTGGTCAAATACGCCCTTGCCGCGCCCAAGGATGTGATGACCGGGCTGTTATGGCCGGCCGTGGCCGTGGCGGCTTTCACCGCAATCGGTTTGGCCGCGGCGCTTCTGGTGCCGGCGATGCGGTTCCGGCCGTTCATTCGGCTTACCGTGGAGTGGGTGGAAGTGCTGGCGTTCATCGTATTGCTGCCGGCCGCAGCGGCCCTGGGAGGGCTCTTCTCGTGGCTTCGCCACTGAGCAGGGTCGCCGCGGCTGCGGTCGCCGCCACCTTGGTCGCTCTGTTAGCGAATGCGCCTGCCGCGCAAGCTATCACACCACCGTCTGTGGATCCGGGGATGGTGCCGCCCGATGGACCGCCGCGGCCCGAGCAGCCGATGCGGCGCGCCAACAGCTGCTCGACGCCGATCACCGTACGGAACCCCGACGTGGCGCAGCTGGCGCCGGGCTTCAACCTGCTCAACATCAACAAGGCATGGCAGTACAGCACCGGCAACGGTGTGACCGTGGCGGTCATCGACACCGGGATTTCACCCAACCCGCGGCTGCCGGTCGTGCCGGGTGG
This sequence comes from uncultured Actinomycetota bacterium, assembly GCA_963800315.1. GTDB lineage: Bacteria > Actinomycetota > Actinomycetes > Mycobacteriales > Mycobacteriaceae > Mycobacterium. Next base: position 127,963 of record CAWDAS010000004.1, on the reverse strand, counting down.
TGACTACATCATGGGTGAGGACGGTCTGTCTGACTGTGACGCGCACGGAACGATCGTCGGCTCGATCATCGGTGCTGCGCCACAAGGGATTTTGCCGATGCCGCGGCCCATGCCGGCGACGCCGGCGTTCCCTCCGCCGGCCGGGCCGCCGGCCGTCACGGGGGCGGCGCCGCCGCCGGTCGAGGTACCGACCCCGGTACCGCCACTGCCGCCGCCGACACCGGTGACGATCACCCAGACCGTTCCGCCGCCCCCACCTCCGCCCCCGCCCGAGGGAGGGGGCGCCACGGCGGCGTCCAATGGGCCGCCGGATCCGCAGACCGAGGACGAACCCGCGGTGCCGCCGCCCCCGCCGGGAGCGCCGGACGGGGTGGTCGGTGTCGCCCCGCATGCGACCATCATTTCGATCCGGCAGTCGTCACGCGCCTTCGAGCCGGTCAATCCGCCGCCGGGGGATCCCAACTCCGACGAGCGGGTCAAAGCCGGCACGCTGAACACGGTGGGGCGCGCGGTAGTTCACGCGGCCAACATGGGGGCCAAGGTGATCAACATTTCGGTGACCGCCTGCCTGCCGGCGGCGGCTCCCGCCGATCAGCGGGCACTCGGCGCGGCCCTGTGGTACGCGGCCACCGTCAAGGACGCCGTGATCGTGGCGGCCGCCGGCAACGACGGGGAAGCCGGCTGCAACAACAATCCGATGTATGACCCGCTGGACCCGTCGGATCCGCGAGACTGGCATCAGGTCAAGGTTGTCTCGTCCCCGTCATGGTTCTCCGACTATGTGCTGTCGGTCGGCGCCGTCGACGCCAGCGGCGCCGCACTGGACAAAAGCATGTCGGGTCCCTGGGTCGGTGTTGCCGGGCCGGGAACCCACATCATGGGCCTGTCGCCGCAAGGCGGCGGGCCGGTCAACGCCTACCCACCGTCCCGGCCCGGCGAGAAGAACATGCCGTTTTGGGGCACCAGCTTCTCGGCGGCCTACGTCAGCGGCGTCGCGGCACTGGTCCGGGCGAAGTTCCCCGACCTGAGCGCCCATCAGGTGATCAACCGGATCGTGCAGTCGGCGCACAATCCGCCCGGGGGGGTGGACAACAAGGTCGGGTATGGATTGGTGGACCCGGTCGCCGCGTTGACCTTCAACATTCCTTGGGGTGACCGGTTGCCCCCGGGTGCGCAAAGCCGGGTCATCAGGCCCGCTCCGCCGCCTCCGCCGCCGGATCACCGGGCACGCAACATCGCCATCGGATTCGTCGGCGTGGTGGCGGCCGGCGTGCTGGTGTTCGCGATCGCCGCGCGGCTGCGGAGGGCCCGATGAGGCCCAAGCTGACCGGCTTCAGCGCCGGCAGCAACCGCCGGGTCTTCGGGGTGTGGGTGGTGTTCCTGCTCGCGCTGGCGTGTTGGGCGCTGGGCGGTTATGTCGGTGCGGCGGTCGCGGTGGTGGTGGGCGTCGCGGTCGTGTTCGTCCGCTGGTGGGGCCAGCCGGCCTGGTCGTGGGCGGTGCTGTGGTTGCGTGGCAGGCGACCGATCGGTTGGGACGCCCCGATCACCGTGGCCAACAACCGATCCGGCGGCGGTGTCCGCGTGCAGGAGGGTATTGCCGTGGTGGCCGTGCAACTGCTCGGCAGGGCCCACCAGGCCACCACCGTGACCGGCTCAGTGAGCGTCGAAACCGAGAACGTCATCGACCTCGTTGAACTGGTGCCGATGCTGCATCAAGCGCTGGGTTTGCAGCTCGATTCGATCAGCGCCGTCACTTTCGGGTCTCGACACGGCAATATCGGCGACTACCCACGGGTCTATGACTCGGAGATCGGCACGCCGCCATACGCGGGGCGGCGCGAAACCTGGCTGGTCATGCGGCTTTCGGTGATCGACAATACGCAGGCGCTGAGTTGGCGCACAACCGTTGGGGCGGCGGCTGTTTCGGTAGCGCAGCGTGTTGCCGGGTCGCTGCGCTGCCAGGGGCTGCGGGCAAAGGTGGCCACCGCCACCGACCTGGTGGAGCTCGATCGCCGACTGGGCTGGGACGCGGTCGCCGGGCGTGTGCAGCGGTGGAAGGCCATCCGCGGCGAAGCGGGCTGGATGACGACTTATGCGTATCCGGCCGAGGCGATCACGTCGCAGGTTCTAGCGCAGGCGTGGACCCTGCGCGCCGATGAGGTCATCCAGAACGTCACCGTGTTTCCGGATGCGCGGTGTACCGCGACCATCACCGTGCGCACACCCACGCCGGCGCCCACTCCGCCCAGCGTCATCCTGCGCCGGCTGGGCGGTGAGCAAGCCGCCGCGGCGGCGACCAGCATGTGCGGCCCGCGGCCATACCTGCGTGGACTGCGGCGCAGCCCGCTGCCGGCCCAGCTGGCCATCGAGATCGGCCCTTCGGGTGTGCTGATCGGGAGGTTGAGTAACGGCGACCGCCTCATGATACCGGTTACCGATGCCGGCGAATTGTCGCGCGTCTTCGTCGCCGCCGACGATCCGATCGCCAAACGGATCGTGATCCGCACCGCCGGCGCAGGCGAGCGGGTGTGTGTGCACACCCGCGACACGGCGCGCTGGGCCAGCGTGCGAATGCCGGAGATCAGTGTGGTCAGCACGCCCCGCCCGGCGCCGCGTACCACCGTCAGCGTCGTGGAGCAGGTCGCGCGGCGGGGAAAAAGCGGCGCGGCCGAGGGGCCGGTCGCCGACCTCGGGGACATCGCGATCTCCCCTACACCGCGACCGGCGACGGTGATTACCATCGCCCCATCCGGCACGACGCTGCTCGAAGGGCACCGGCATGGCTTCGAGGTGACCATCGAGCAGGTTGGTCCGGCGCTGGTGAATGTCGCTGCGGCGGGAAGGAGCTGGCTGGTCGAGGTCGACATGTTCCGCGCCGAGAACCGCTACGTCAGCCTGGAACCGGTCACGATGTCGATCGCCAGGTAGCAAGTCAACAACGCGAGTTCGGGGTCCAGTTTGATGAGAGCGCGCCACCATAATCATCACCGCGATGGCATCGAGGGGGGTGCACGCATTGGGTGATTTACACACCGCGCGTAGGCATTTCGACCGCGCGATGGCGCTCAAGAGCCGGCAGGGGCGGGCGGCTGCGTTGCCTGAGTTCGTTGCGGCCACCGACGCCGACTCGTCGATGGCCGATGCATGGCTGGGCCGGATAGCCTGCGGCGCCAATGATTTGGCCTCGCTGAAGCAGCTCTACGCCAGCAGCGAGTGGCTGCACCGCGAGACAACGCGTATCGGGCAGACACTTGCCGCCGAGATCCAGCTGGGTCCCTACATCGGCATCACGGTGACCGACGCGTCACAGGTGGGGCTGGCGTTGTCGTCGGCGCTGACGATAGCCGGGGAGTACGCCAAGGCCGACAAGTTGCTGGCCGACCGTGACCTGCTGGATTCGTGGGCCAACTACCAATGGCACCAGCTGGCCCGGGCGTTTTTGATGTACACCACGCAGCGTTGGGCCGACGTGTTGTCGACGGCCGCCGAGGACTTGCCGGCGCAGGCGATCGTCATGCCGGCTGTGACGGCGTCGATTTGCGCGCTGGCGGCCCACGCCTCCGCGCATCTCGGGCAGGGCCGGGTGGCGCTGGACTGGTTGGACCGCGTCGACGTGGTCGGGCAGTCGAACTCATCGGCACGGTTCGGCGCCGACGTGCTGACCGCCTCGATCGGGCCGGCGGACATTCCGCTGCTGGTGGCCGACTTGGCGTACGTGCGGGGCATGGTGCACCGCCAGCTGCGGGAGGAGGATAAAGCCCAGGTCTGGCTTTCCAAGGCGACCATCAACGGCGTCCTGACCGAAGCGGCCAAAGAGGCGTTGGCCGACCCGAACGTGCACTTGGTGGTGACCGACGAAGAGACCATCGCCAGCCGCACCAATCGTTGGGATGTTTCGTCGGCCAAAAGCCGCGACGAGCTCGACGACGACGCCGCGGCGGGGCGGCGCGCCGAGCTGCTGGCCGAGGGTCGCGAGCTGCTGGCCAAGCAGGTGGGTCTGGCGGCGGTCAAGGAGGCGGTGTCGGCGCTCGAGGACCAGCTGGAGGTGCGGATGATGCGCCTCGAGCATGGGTTGCCGGTGGAGGGGCAGACCAACCACATGCTGTTGGTGGGTCCGCCGGGTACCGGTAAAACGACCACCGCTGAAGCGTTGGGCAAAATCTATGCCGGCATGGGAATCGTGCGTCATCCCGAAATCCGGGAGGTTCGCCGATCGGACTTTTGCGGTCACTACATTGGGGAGTCGGGACCCAAGACCAACGCGCTGATCGAAAAGTCGTTGGGGCGAATCATTTTCATGGACGAGTTCTACTCTCTGGTCGAACGCCACCAGGACGGCACCCCCGACATGATCGGCATGGAGGCCGTCAACCAACTCCTGGTTGCGTTGGAAGCGCACCGCTTCGACTTCTGCTTCATCGGAGCCGGCTATGAGGACCAGGTGGACGAATTCCTCACCGTGAATCCGGGTCTGGCCGGCCGGTTCAACCGCAAGCTGCGGTTCGAGTCGTATTCCCCCGCGGAGATCGTCGAGATCGGGCACCGCTATGCCACGCCGCGCGCCAGTCTGCTTGACGACTCGGCACGCGAGACGTTCTTGGATGCGGCCACGACCATCCGCAACTACACCACCCCCGGCGGGCGCCACGGCATCGATGCGATGCAGAACGGCCGCTTCGCGCGCAACGTCATCGAGCGTGCCGAGGGCTTTCGGGACACCCGGGTGGTCGCGCAAAAGCGGTCCGGCCAGCCGGTGACCGTTGAGGATCTGCAGATCATCACCGCGGCCGACGTCGCGGCCGCGGTGCGCAGCGTCTGTTCGGACAACCGGGATATGGCGGCGATCGTCTCGTAGGGACACTCCGGAAACCTCTTGGCCGCCAACCGTTTCGTTTGCGTTCACCTTTCGCCCATCGCTGCTGAAACCAAGCCGGAGAAGCTTAAGATGCACGCGGATGGCGGTCAGCAGGGCAGCGCTCCGCCAAATGAATGCTGAACGAATGGAGTGTCCGGCGGTGCACCGTATCTTGGCGATCACGGTGATGTTGATGCTTGCCTTCCTCACGGCGCCGCCCGCCGCGGCGGTCGCTCCACCATCGATAGACCCGGGCGCGGTGCCGCCCGACACCACGGGACCCGATCAGCCCCTCGAACAACGCCGCGTGTGCAAGGCGCCGCTGACGTTGCCCGGCACCAATTTCCACGACCCGCCGTGGGCCAACGCCTACCTGGGCATCAGCGAAGCACAGAAGTTCGCGACCGGCGCCGGTGTCACGGTGGCGCTGATCGACACGGGGGTGGACGCCTCGCCGCGGGTCCCCGCCGAGCCGGGCGGCGATTTCGTCGTGAACGACGGCAACGGGCTCTCCGACTGCGACGCGCATGGGACTCTGATCGCATCGCTCATCGCCGGCCGGCCTTCGCTGACCGACGGGTTCGTCGGCGTTGCTCCCGACGCACGGCTGATCTCGGTGCGCCAGACGTCGGAGGCCTTCGAGCCGAAAGACCAGGCCGACCAGAACGACCCCAACGCCTCGCCGGCGGCGGGGTCAGTCCGCAGCCTGGCCCGCGCGGTGGTGCACGCCGCCAATCTCGGTGCGGGCGTGATCAATATCAGTGAAGCCGCCTGCTTCAAGGTGCGCAAGCCGGTCGATGCGTCCACTTTGGGCGCTGCCCTCAACTACGCGGTCAACGTCAAGGGCGCTGTGGTCGTCGCCGCGGCGGGCAACACCGGCGGCGACTGTTCGCAGAACCCACCGTCCGACGCGTCCATGCCCAACGACCCACGCGGCTGGGCGCAGGTGCAAACGATCGTCACGCCGGCGTGGTATGCGCCGCTTGGTGCTGGCCGTCGGAGGTGTCGCGCAAAACGGGGCGCCGAGCCCGTTCTCGATGCACGGGCCGTGGGCGGGCCGGCCGCGGGCGTTCGCACTGCGCCAATTGCGATCGCTCGCCGAGCGTAGCGGATATCCGGTGCGCGAGGCCGCAAAATCCGCTTAACCCCTAGCCCCCTGCCTGTCGGCCGCCGAGTGAGGGGTCAGCGGCCGGCAGCGGGAACCGTTGCACGACTACATCTTTAGGACCGGGCGACGCAGCGGCACCGATCAGATTGACTCGAAGCGGAAGACGGCGAGTCGCCCCGCCAGCGCTTCGAATTCGTCGGCCGTCCCGTCGCGCACCAGACCCGAACGTTTCGCGAACGACACACCCACAGGGACCTTGCGGGAAAACTCGCGCAGCACCGGCCGCGCTTCCAGGGCGGAGAGTTCGACGATCCGGACTTCACGTGACCGCCGGCCCCGGCTCAGCGTGCCCTTGCCCGCCGCCCGGGCATTGGCCGCCCAGTCGGCACCGGGATAGCCGGCGACGACGTAGAGGCCGCCCTGGAATTCGAACGGCGTCATCGGGGTGCTGCGCGGCCGGCCCGACTTGCGGCCCGGCACGGTCAGCACCATGGCGGGTCCGGTGGGAATCCCCAGGCGTTGCACCGCCATCATCACCCTGTTCATGGGTTTGAGGTAGCGCGGAGGGCGAAGGTCGGTCATGTCAGGCTCCTTGTCGCGAGCTGGTGAACAGGTCGCGGTGCTCAGACACCCACTGGGCGAACGAGGTCGCCGGACGGCCGAGGATCTTCTCCACGTCGTGGGTGACCAGGGCGGGCGTGTCGAGCGTCTCGGCGAGCATCGCCACGTAGGCGTCGGCGAAGTCGGCGCCGAAACCCAGACCGATGAACCGTTGGCGCACCGCGGCTTTCGGCGCCTCGCGATACTGCAGCGGACGACCCAGGACGGCGCCGACGACCTCGACCAGCTCGGAGTTGGTGAAGGCCTGCGGGCCGGTCAGCGGGATCCGCTGACCGATGAGATCCTCGGTCAGCAGCCCCCGCGCGGCGACCTGTGCGATGTCCCTCTCGACGATCGGTACGCTCGACGCCGCGGCGAAAGGTCCGGTCACCACGTCGCCCGCCCGGATCTGCGCCGACCACATGCCGGCGAAGTTCGTCACGAAAACCGTGGGCCGCAGGCTCACCCAGGCCACGCCGGAGTCGACAGCGAGCTGTTCGACCTCTTTGTTGCGGTCGCCGCGAAAGCGTGACGGCTGCCGGGAGAAGTCGTCGTCGGCGTTGATCGCCGACAGCGCGACCAGCTTGGTGACTCCGGCGCCCAGGCACTGGGCCACCACCGGTTTCAGCTGCTCGCCCAGCGCCCGGGAGTTGAGGAAAACCGCCGACGCGCCCGGTAGCGCTTCGGCCACCGACCCGGTCACCTCAACACCAGATGGGAACCCGGCGGTTTCCGGTGTGCGGGTGATCGCCCGCACGTGGGCTCCTGCGGCGGCAAGTTCGGCAACGAGCGGGCGCCCGACGTTGCCGGTTGCACCGGTTACGACGATTGTCATGGGATGGTTCCTTTCGCGGATGTTCTGCACTTGCTGCACCAAGGACGGCCCGGAACGTGGGAAAGTTACAGCCGAACCGCGTAACTTTTTGCGGCATCGGATCGTCGAAGAGTCATGAACCCGCCACAGTTATCCAGCGACCAGGTCACCGAGGCCTGGCGGCATCACCGCCCGTACCTGGTCAACCTCGCCTATCAGATGCTGGGAGACGTCGGCGATGCGGAAGATGTTGCGCAAGAAGCGTTTCTGCGGCTATCACGCGCTGATGTCGACCGGATCGACGATGTCCGCGGCTGGCTGACGGTGGTGGCCAGCCGCCTGTGTCTCGATCAGCTGCGCTCAGCCCGCGTCCGCTACGAACGTCCGGGTGAGGTTGACGGCCCCTCGGTATCGCCCCGCCTGGACCCAGCCGACCGGGTCACCCTGGACGATGAGATCCGTACCGCGTTGTTGGAGGTCTTGCGCAGGCTCAGTCCCGGCGAACGCGTCGCCTTCGTGCTGCATGACGTGTTCGGGGTCCCGTTCGACTCGATCGCCGAGACCGTCGGCCGCCCGGTCGGCACCTGCCGTCAGCTGGCGCGTCGCGCGCGGATGAAATTCGGCGCCGCACAACCCACGTGGAACACGGTGGACTCCGCCGAACACCAGCTGGTGACCGAGAAATTCATCACCGCCTGCGCCAACGGCGACATCGCCGGATTGACCGCCGTGCTCGATCCGGCGGTCTGGGGCGTGGGGACGATCCTCGCCGACCCGGCGCCGCCGCCCCAGATCAACCACGGGCCCCACGCGGTGGCCACCAACCTGCTGCGCTACCTGTGGCCGCAGGTGACGCTGGTCAGTGGTCCCGCCGGGGGACCGGCGCTGTTGGCCTTCGCCGAGCGGCGGCTGTTCGCCGCCATTGTGCTGACGATTCGCGATGGGCGCATCACCAAGATCGAGGCGATCGCGGACCCGGCGGCGCGGACGGCCGGGACGGCCTAGCTGTTCCGCTCATCCTGCCGTTCGTCGTGGGATCGGTCGGTGCGCGCGGCGAAATACCCCGCGACCGTCGCCGCGACCTGGAGCAGCTTGCGCCGCGTCGCCGGAGCCATTTCGCGGCTCACGTCGATGACGCCGCCGGGCCGTAGGTGGGTATCGAACGGCACTTCGACAACCGGTTGGCCGTGATCGATGAACTCGCGGGCCAGCAAGGCCCGCGTGCGTTTGTCGGCGTGTCCATCGGAGTCGTTGAGCACCACGATGCTGTTGTGCAACAGACCTGCCAAGCCCTGATCGCGCAGCCACTCCACGATCCGCGCGGCGGCGGACGCCCCGTCGGCCCATGGGGAGGACACCACGATCAAGGCATCCAGATCGCGCAAGGCTTCCTGGGTGACCGGTGCGTCCATGGTCGATCCGCAGTCGATGACCGAGATGGTGAAATGGCGGTCCAACCGGAGCGCGGCTTCTCGGTAGATCGCCGGGTCGAGCACCCGCCGCGGGCCCGCGGCCGGTTCGCCACCCAGTACATAGAGGCCGGCGGAATTTCGGCCGACGCGCGCGAGCACGTCGCCGAAAGACTGCAGATTCTTGTCGGCGGTCAGCTCCCAGAACGAGCCGGTGGCGCCCGGATCGATCCGGCTGCTCAATCGGCCGAACGCGGTATCGGCGTCGATCGCCACAACGTGGTCTTGCCTGCGGAGCTCGGCGAAGAGCGATCCGACGCTGGCGGCCACCGACGTCTTTCCTACGCCGCCCTTACCCAGCACGCCGACCTTGTAGTTGCCGTGCAGGACCGTCCGGATGGCCGCTTCGAACTGGGCTTCCTGGCGTCGGGCTGGCGACGGACCCAGCTTGATGAGGCCGAACGTGGCCTGCCGGAGGATGCGTCGCCAACCCCGGTCGGAAAGTTCCTCGCGCGGCGCCGGAGGGGGAAGCGGCGCTGCCGGCTGGGGCGGCCGCGCCGGGGGAGGGGGAGCCGACGGCGAGCGCGGCGGGGCGGGCCGGTGGGCAACCGGGGCAGCGGCGGGGGGCGCCGGGGGCCGCGGATCCCTGAGGTGGGGGCCGGGTGGGCGTGCCGCAGGGGTGCTGGGCCGGTCGGGACGCAGACGGTCCCGCAGGAATTCGTCGCGCTCGTTCATGGGCTCCTCGGGTGACAGCCGATCGATCGTCGCGCGGATCGCTCGACCGCGGCAAGCCCCGCACGTGATGAGCACCACGGTCGCACCGCCGACGCCGGGTTCGGACCGGTTCCCGTCCAGTATCGGTCACGCGCCCCCTACGGGTGCAGTGCAAACTCGACGGGGCTCGCCGCGGTGCAGCCCCACAAGGAGCGGCCATGGGCTGACCACGATCGTGCGCGTCATGCGCGCAGCTGACGACAAGGCTCCGTGCGGACACAGCAAATCCGGCGAGGCGGCACTTCCCGCGCGGGGTGCGCCCGATCGACGCGGCCGCCGGAAGGATGCGAACCGCCAAGCCGCACGTTGGCGGCGGTGTCGGCGGCCGTCTGCCGCGAGATTTACGATGCCGCCGGCCGGCAGCTAGACTAAACGAAGTTGGCATGTCAGGCGGGTATTGTCATATCGTTTTACGACTTGTCGAGACCGGTTCCAGGCCACCGTTCAGCGCTGCACGGACGCATCCCTAACAGGATCATCTCCGCCTGGGGGTAAGCCCATCAAGACAAGACCGAAGGGGTTCAGCCCGCAACGTCGGGGTAAGGCCCCGTCGGAGCTGCTGCTAACGGCCGCGCAAGACGTTCAGGTGAAGGGGCAGGTGCATATGACGCCCAAGCGCGTTGGGTTATACAACCCCGCGTTCGAGCACGATGCGTGCGGCGTTGCCATGGTCGTCGACATGCACGGCCGTCGTAGCCGCGACATCGTGGACAAGGCCATTACGGCGCTGCTCAACCTGGAACACCGCGGCGCTCAGGGCGCCGAGCCGCGCAGCGGTGACGGCGCGGGCATCCTGATTCAGGTCCCGGACGCATTCCTTCGCGAAGTCGTCGATTTCGAGTTGCCGGCTCCGGACAGCTACGCCACCGGCATCGCGTTCTTGCCGCAGTCGTCCAAAGACGCCGCCGCCGCGTGCGCCGCAGTGGAAAAGATCGCCGAAGCCGAGGGCCTGACGGTGCTGGGCTGGCGCAACGTGCCCACCGACGATTCATCTCTGGGTGCGTTGTCCCGCGACGCGATGCCCACCTTCCGGCAGGTGTTCATGGCGGGCGCATCCGGTATGACGCTGGAGCGCCGCACCTACGTGGTCCGCAAGCGCGCCGAGCATGAACTCGGCACCAAGGGCCCCGGGCAAGATGGGCCCGGCCGTGAAACCGTCTACTTCCCAAGCCTGTCCGGCCAGACGATGGTCTACAAAGGCATGCTGACCACCCCGCAGCTCAAGGCGTTTTACCTTGACCTGCAAGACGATCGACTGACCAGCGCACTGGGCATCGTGCACTCGCGCTTCTCCACCAACACCTTTCCGTCGTGGCCGCTGGCGCATCCCTTCCGCCGTATCGCGCACAACGGTGAAATCAACACCGTCACAGGCAATGAGAACTGGATGCGGGCGCGCGAGGCGTTGATCAAGACCGACGTCTTCGGGTCGGAGGGCGACGTCGAGAAGTTGTTCCCGATCTGCACGCCGGGCGCCTCGGACACCGCGCGTTTCGACGAGGTGCTCGAACTGCTGCACCTCGGCGGACGCAGCCTGGCCCACGCCGTGCTGATGATGATCCCCGAGGCCTGGGAGCGGCACGAGTCGATGGACCCGGCGCGGCGGGCGTTCTACCAGTACCACGCGGCGCTGATGGAGCCGTGGGACGGCCCGGCATCGATGACGTTCACCGATGGAACCATTGTCGGCGCGGTGCTCGACCGCAATGGCTTGCGCCCCTCACGGATTTGGGTCACCGAAGACGGTCTGGTGGTAATGGCATCCGAGGCCGGCGTGCTGGACCTCGACTCGGCCAAGGTTGTCCGCCGGATGCGGCTGCAGCCCGGCCGGATGTTCCTGGTGGACACCGCCCAGGGCCGCATCGTGGCCGACGAGGAGATCAAAGCGGAACTGGCCGCCGAGCACCCCTATCAGGAGTGGCTCGACAAGGGCCTCGTCCCGCTGGAGGACTTGCCGCAGGGCGACTACGTGCGGATGCCGCACGAGCGTGTTGTCAAGCGCCAGTTGATATTCGGCTACACCCATGAGGAGCTCAACCTGCTGGTGGCGCCGATGGTTCGGTCCGGCGCCGAGCCGATCGGTTCGATGGGTACCGATACTCCCGTCGCGGTGCTGTCGCAGCGGCCGCGGATGCTTTACGACTACTTCCAGCAGCTTTTCGCTCAGGTGACCAACCCACCGCTGGACGCCATCCGCGAGGAGGTGGTGACCAGCCTGCAAGTCACCACCGGCGGGGAGCGCGACTTGCTCACTCCGGAAGAGAAGTCCTGTCACCAGATCACGCTGCCACAGCCCATCCTGCGCAACCATGAGCTGGCCAAGCTGGTCAACCTCAATCCGGATGACAAGGTCAATGGGTACCCGCATGGCATGCGTTCCAAGGTGATTCGCTGCCTGTACCCGGTCGCCGAGGGCGGCGCCGGGCTGGCTGCCGCGCTGGAAGAGGTGCGGGCGCAGGCGTCGGCCGCCATCGCCGATGGTGCGCGGGTCATCATCTTGTCCGACCGTGAGTCCGACGAGCAGATGGCTCCCATACCGTCGCTGCTCGCGGTTGCGGGGGTGCATCACCATCTGGTGCGCGACCGGACGCGCACCCAGGCGGGTCTGGTGGTCGAGACCGGTGATGCGCGCGAGGTGCACCACATGGCGCTGCTGGTCGGCTGCGGGGCGGCGGCGATCAACCCCTATCTGGCGTTCGAGTCGATCGAGGACATGCTCGATCGCGGCGTCATCGACGGTATCGATCGCAATACGGCGTTGAACAACTACGTCAAGGCTGCCGGCAAGGGTGTGCTGAAAGTGATGTCCAAGATGGGCATTTCGACGCTGGCCTCCTACACCGGCGCGCAGCTGTTCCAGGCGGTCGGTATTTCCGAGGACGTGCTCGACGAATACTTCACCGGGCTGACCTGTCCGACCGGCGGGATCACGCTGGACGACATCGCCGCCGACGTCGCCAGCCGCCACCGACTGGCGCACTTCGACCGGCCCGACGAACGCGCCCACCGTGAACTCGAGGTGGGGGGCGAATACCAGTGGCGCCGGGAAGGCGAATACCACCTGTTCAACCCCGAGACCGTGTTCAAGCTGCAGCACGCCACGCGTACTGGCCAATACAAGATCTTCAAGGAGTACACCCGCCTGGTCGACGACCAGAGCGAGCGGATGGCCTCACTGCGCGGCCTGCTCAAGTTCCGCGGTGACATGCGTCAGCCGGTTCCGCTCGACGAGGTCGAACCCGCCGGCGAAATCGTCAAACGCTTCTCGACAGGGGCGATGAGCTACGGGTCGATCTCCGCCGAAGCGCACGAGACGCTGGCCATTGCGATGAACCGGATGGGCGGCAGGTCCAACAGCGGCGAAGGCGGCGAACACGTCAGCCGATTCGACCCCGATTCGAACGGCGATTGGCGTCGCAGCGCGATCAAGCAGGTTGCCTCGGGCCGGTTCGGTGTCACTTCGCACTACCTGACCAACTGTACCGACATCCAGATCAAGATGGCTCAGGGCGCCAAACCCGGTGAGGGAGGACAGCTTCCGGGGCACAAGGTGTACCCGTGGGTCGCCGAGGTGCGGCATTCCACACCCGGCGTCGGCCTGATCTCGCCGCCGCCGCACCACGACATCTACTCCATCGAGGACCTCGCGCAGCTGATCCATGACCTGAAAAACGCCAACCCCTCGGCGCGGGTGCACGTCAAGCTGGTCTCCGAGAACGGTGTCGGGACCGTGGCCGCCGGGGTGTCCAAGGCGCATGCCGACGTGGTTTTGATCTCGGGGCACGACGGCGGCACCGGGGCAACCCCGCTGACGTCGATGAAGCACGCCGGAGCGCCCTGGGAACTCGGGCTGGCAGAAACGCAGCAGACGTTGCTGCTCAACGGATTACGTGACCGCATCGTGGTCCAGGTGGACGGGCAGCTCAAGACGGGCCGCGACGTGATGATCGCCGCACTGCTCGGCGCCGAGGAATTCGGTTTCGCCACTGCCCCGCTGGTGGTGGCCGGCTGCATCATGATGCGGGTATGCCACCTGGACACCTGCCCGGTCGGGGTGGCGACGCAGAACCCGCTGCTGCGGGAGCGGTTCACCGGTAAGCCCGAGTTCGTCGCGAACTTCTTCATGTTCATTGCCGAAGAGGTCCGGGAATACATGGCACAGCTGGGTTTCCGCACCTTCAACGAGGCCGTCGGCCAGGTGGGCTCGCTGGACACCACGCTGGCGAGGGCACATTGGAAGGCGCACCGGCTGGATCTCACGCCGGTGTTGCACGAGCCGGAGTCGGCGTTCATGAACCAGGATCTGTACTGCAGCTCGCGTCAGGATCACGGTCTGGACAAGGCGCTCGACCAGCAGCTGATCGTGATGAGCCGCGAGGCGCTGGATTCCGGGAAACCGGTGCGGTTCTCCACCACGATCAGCAACGTCAATCGCACGGTGGGCACCATGCTCGGCCACGAGGTGACGAAAGCCTATGGGGGCCAGGGATTACCGGACGGAACGATCGACATCACCTTCGACGGCTCGGCCGGCAACAGCTTTGGTGCCTTCGTCCCGCACGGGATCACGTTGCGTGTCTATGGCGATGCCAACGACTACGTCGGCAAGGGCCTGTCCGGCGGCCGGATCGTGGTGCGACCGTCGGACAATGCGCCGCAGGACTATGTTGCCGAGGACAACATCATCGGCGGCAACGTCATCCTGTTCGGTGCCACTAGTGGCGAGGTGTTTTTGCGCGGTGTCGTCGGCGAACGGTTCGCCGTCCGCAACTCCGGCGCGCACACCGTGGTCGAAGGTGTGGGTGATCACGGCTGCGAATACATGACCGGAGGTAAGGTGGTCGTCCTCGGCCGCACGGGGCGTAACTTCGCCGCCGGCATGTCCGGCGGTGTGGCCTATGTCTATGACCCGGATGGTGAATTTCCGCAGCACCTCAACACCGAAATGGTCGAGCTCGAGAGCCTCGATGAAGACGACGCGGACTGGCTGCACGGGATGATCCAGGCCCATGTCGACGCCACCGATTCCGCGATCGGGCAGCGGGTGCTGGCCGATTGGTCCGGGCAGCAACGGCATTTCGTCAAGGTGATGCCGCGGGACTACAAGCGGGTCCTGCAGGCCATTGCCGAAGCCGAGCGTGACGGCGTGGACGTCGACAAGGCGATTATGGCGGCTGCGCATGGCTGATCCGACCGGCTTCCTGAAGTACACGCATCGGGAATTGCCGCAGCGCCGGCCTGTCCCGTTGCGCCTGCGCGACTGGAACGAGGTCTACGAGGAGTTCGAAGACGAGACCTTGCGCGAGCAGGCGACCCGCTGCATGGATTGCGGTATCCCGTTCTGCCACAACGGGTGTCCGCTGGGCAACTTGATCCCCGAGTGGAATGACCTGGTGCGCAGGGATCGTTGGCGCGACGCGATCGAACGGCTACACGCCACCAACAATTTCCCCGACTTCACCGGCCGGCTGTGTCCGGCGCCGTGTGAGCCGGCGTGTGTGCTCGGAATCAACCAGGATCCGGTGACGATCAAGCAGATCGAGCTGGAGATCATCGATCATGCCTTCGATGCAGGCTTCGTGGTGCCGCTGCCGCCGGACCGGCTTACCGGGAAAACCGTCGCCGTGGTGGGGTCGGGCCCGGCGGGTTTGGCCGCCGCCCAGCAACTGACCCGGGCCGGCCATACCGTCACCGTTTTCGAACGGGCGGATCGCATCGGCGGGCTGCTGCGCTACGGCATCCCGGAATTCAAGATGGAAAAGCGTGTCCTCGATCGGCGCCTGGACCAGATGCGGGCCGAGGGAACCGAATTCCGGGCGGGTGTCAACGTCGGGGTCGACATCACCGCCGAGCAGCTGCGCGCCGAGTTCGACGCGGTCGTGTTGGCCGGTGGCGCCACCGCCTGGCGTGACCTGCCCGTCCCCGGTCGCGAGTTGGACGGCGTCCATCAGGCGATGGAGTTCCTGCCGTGGGGCAACCTGCAAGCGCTGGGCGAGCTCGACGCCACGGTCGCGGGGCCGGATGGGCAGCCGCCGATCACCGCCAACGGTAAGAAGGTCGTCATCATCGGCGGCGGTGACACCGGGGCCGACTGCCTGGGTACCGTGCACCGGCAGGGCGCAACCGCCGTGCACCAGTTCGAGATCATGCCGCGCCCGCCGGAAGTGCGCGCCCCGTCCACGCCGTGGCCGACCTACCCATTGATGTACCGCGTGTCCGCCGCGCACGAGGAGGGCGGCGAGCGGGTCTTTGCGGTCAACACCGAGGAATTCGTCGGCAAGGACGGGCACGTGACGGCGCTTAAGGCGCACGAGGTCACCATGCAGGACGGCAAGTTCGTCAAGGTGGACGGTTCCGAGTTTGAGCTCGAGGTCGATCTGGTGTTGCTGGCGATGGGATTCGTCGGCCCGGAGCGGGAGGGTCTGCTCACCGACCTCGGAGTCAAACTCACCGAGCGCGGCAACGTCGCGCGCGGCGCCGATTTCGACACATCGGTCCCTGGGGTTTTCGTGGCCGGGGACATGGGTCGTGGCCAGTCGCTGATCGTGTGGGCGATCGCCGAGGGGCGCGCTGCGGCGGCGGGTGTGGACCGATTTTTGATGGGTTCGACTGCCCTGCCGGCGCCCGTCAAGCCGACGGCGGTACCGCTTCAATAGTCACATCAGTCACAACAGTCGCATAAGAATCAGGACTAACATGGACCGGCGCGTCTCCGCTCGTTTGCCAGACGGCGGGTGTCTAATAACCGGTTGTGGGCCCCGTCACAGAGAAGTCACATCGGAGTCCCGAACGAGCGGACCGATCGCAGGAGTAGTCACTGTGCATATCCACCCAGTACCTCGATCGCGGATGGGGAGAATCGCCTGGTCATGGTTGCGCTACCCGATGAAGAGCCGGGAGTTTCCCGCCAAGCATGAGCGACTGGTGACCGCGGAGGATTTGCTGGTCTTCGGTGCGTAGCCGACCAGTCCGCGCGCATGCGGGTGCGCGGCGGGTTTGCTCGGCGTGACCAGGTCGTAATCTCCGCCAAAAATGCCGCGGAAGCCGCGTCGAGTCGGCTCAGCGGTCCCCCAACCCCGAGTCGCGGATTCTCTCCGCCATGGGTTCCAGGACGCCGGGATCGTGCGGCGGCGCGATGTAGACGATGCCCAAGTCCAATCCCTCGGCCGCCAGCGCCGCCGCGGTCTCGATGACCTGCCCGTAGTTGCGGTCGGGCCCCAGGAAAAGGTGGGCCGACAGGGTGATCTCTTTCGGGTCGCGTCCGATCTCCGCGCAGCGCGCGGCCAGCACGTCGCGCTTGCGCGCGAACTCCTCGGGCGGACCGCCGGCGAAGTTCCAGTGTTGGGCATACCGCGCGGTGATCGGCAGGGTGCGTTTTTCCCCGCTGCCCCCGATGCAGATCGGCGGGTGCGGCCGCTGCGGGCCTTTGGGCTCGTTGCGGGCACCCTTGAGCTGGTAGTACTTGCCGGCGAAATCGGTGGTCTCCTGGCTGAGCAGGCTGATCAGCACCTGACACGCTTCCTCGAACCGATCGAAGCGTTCCTTGATGCTGCCCAGCTCGATCCCGTAAGCGCCCGACTCCTCTTCGTTCCAGCCGGCCCCGATGCCCAGCTCGAGTCGCCCATTGGAAATGACGTCGAGTGCCGCCGCCATATTGGCCAGCACGGCGGGGTGGCGGTAGTGGACTCCGGTGACCAGGGTGCCCAGCCGCAGCCGCTTGGTGGCTTGGGCCAGCGCGGTCAGCGTGGTCCAGCCCTCCAGGCAGGGGCCGGCGCTGTCGGAGAAGATCGGATAGAAGTGATCAAAGGTCCACCCAGACTCGTAGACCTCGATCTCGTCGGCCGCCTGCCACACCGCCAGCATCTGTGCCCACGTGGTGTTTTGCGGTGAAGTCTTGAACGCGAATCGCATGAAGTCGACGTTAGTCGAACTCTATGAAGCGCAACTAAACTCGACCGGAGCATGAGTAGCGCGCTCGGAATCGACACCAAGGTCACCCTGCTGGCGGCCGGTCTGATCTTCCTGCTCGCCCTCGTCCTCGGGGTCTGGAAGTACCGGCAGATCATGGGCTCCGAGGACCGCCGCGCGCATCCCTACGTCGATATCGCCCACCGCGCGGCGCTGCTCTACTCGTTCGCGACCCTGCTGATCGCGGCCTTCGTCGAATTGAGCGCCTGGCCGACGTGGGTCAATCTGACCGCGGCGATGGTGGTCGTCTTCTTTTTCGTCGGGGCCATCCTCAGCTACATCGGCCACGGCGCGCGGCGCGACACCGTCAACCAGTTCCAAGCCGCCGATCGGCGCACGGCGCTGGCGATGGCCCTGCTCATCGCCGGCGAGGTCGGCGGCTTCGCCGTGCTTCTTGCCGGATTCGTCGTGGGGCAGCTGCTGTGAGCCGGCGGGCACACTGAAGTCATGGACCCGGTAGTTGCGCTGCGCGAGATCGCTTACTACAAGGACCGCAGTCGCCACGATCCCAGACGAGTGATGGCCTATCGCAACGCGGCCGACATCATCGAGGGTCTGGACGACGCCGAGCGGGAGCGCCTTGGTCAGGCCAACGGCTGGCAATCGCTGCCCGGCATCGGGCCGAAAACGGCCAAGGTCATCGACCAGGCCTGGTCCGGTCGCGAACCCGACGTACTGGTCGAGTTGCGTTCTGCCGCTGAGGATCTCGGTGGCGGCGACATCCGCGCGGCGCTGCGGGGCGATCTGCATCTGCACTCCAACTGGTCGGACGGGTCGGCGCCGATCGAGGAGATGATGGCCACCGCGGCGGCGCTGGGCCACCAGTACTGCGCGCTGACCGACCATTCGCCGCGATTGACCATCGCCAACGGCCTGTCCCCGGAGCGGCTGCGCAACCAGCTCGACGTGATCGACGGGTTGCGGGAGAAGTTCGCCCCGATGCGCATCCTAACCGGGATCGAGGTCGACATCCTCGAGGACGGCGGCCTGGACCAGGAGCCGGAGCTGTTGGAGCGGCTGGACGTGGTGGTGGCCAGCGTGCACTCCAAATTGTCGATGGATGCCGCCGCGATGACCCGACGCATGGTGCGTGCCGTTTCCAACGGCCACGCCGACGTCCTGGGCCACTGCACCGGTCGGCTGGTCGCGGGTAACCGCGGCATCCGGCCCGAATCCAAATTCGACGCCGAGGCGGTGTTCACCGCCTGTCGCGATCACGGCACCGCGGTGGAGATCAACTCCCGTCCCGAGCGCCGCGACCCGCCCAGCCGCCTGCTGAAGCTGGCGCTGGAGATCGGCTGCGTGTTCAGCATCGATACCGACGCACACGCGCCCGGCCAGCTGGACTTCCTCGGTTACGGCGCCCAGCGCGCGTTGGACGCGGGCGTCCCCGTCGACCGGATCGTCAACACCTGGCCGGCCGAGCGGCTGCTCGAGTGGACGGCCTCAGTCGGGTAAGTGCGGCATCTCCCAGCCGGGGTCACGGCCGAGCAACACCGCGGGCGTCAGCGCGCCTTTGCCGTAGCGCCGGCGTATCTGGTCGACCGCCGCGTCGACGTTTTCCAGGGCCGGCGAACTCTCGCCGAACGGCAGCATCAGCTGCTGCGCGCCGGTGCGGTCGATCCCCGACACCGCGAAGCCCACCAGCGTCAGCCCGCGCTGGGCGATGACCGGCGCGGCCGCGGCCACCAGCGTGCGGGCGGCGGCCAGGATGGGTTGCGTCGCGGACGTGGCCCACGGCAACGTCCGCGACCGGGTGGCCCGGCTGAAGTCGTTGAACCGCAGCCGCAGCACCACGGTGCGGCCCGTGCGCCCGGCGGCGCGCATCCGGCCGGTGATGCGGTCGATCAGGTTGACCACCACCGCGTCGATCTCGATCGCCGACATGCGGTTGCCGGCGCGGCCCAGCGCCCGCTGGGCACCCACCGAGCGGCGCCGCACCCCGGTGGTCACCCGGCGGCGGTCGATGTTGCGCGACAACCCATACAGCTGGCGGCCCATCGCAACACCCAGCAACGACGCCAGGGTCGACTCGCTCAGCTCGGCGACGTCGGCAACGGTATTGATGCCGTGGGCGTGCAGTTTGTCGGCGGTCTTCGCGCCGACGCCCCACAGCCGGCGCACCGGCAGCGGGCGCAGGAACGCCAGCTCCCGATCGGGCGGCACCACCAACAGTCCGTCGGGCTTGGCTTCCTGGCTGGCCACCTTGGCGAGAAACTTGGTGCGGGCGATCCCCACGGTGATGGGCAGGCCGACCCGGTCGCGCACGTCGGCGCGCAGCCGCTCGGCGATCTGCACCGGGGTGCCGGACACCCGGTGCAGGCCGCCTACATCGAGGAACGCCTCGTCCACCGAGAGGGGCTCCACGATCGGTGTGCAGTCGCGAAACACCTCGAACACGGCATCGCTGGCGCGCGAGTAGGCGCTCATCCGGGGCGGCACCACCACGGCGGGTGGACACAGGCGTCGCGCTTGCGCCCTGCCCATTGCGGTGCGCACGCCGTAGGCCTTGGCCTCGTAGCTGGCCGCCAGCACGACTCCGCCGCCCACGATCACCGGGCGGCCGCGCAACGTCGGGTCGTCGCGCTGTTCGACCGACGCATAGAACGAGTCCAGGTCCGCGTGCAGGATGGACGCATCACACCGCACGAACATATGTTCGCACTAGGCGGTGACGATTAGCCAGATTCGCCGTAGATGCTGGTGACCCAGATGTGGGTGAGGGTGTCGACGACCCGGTCCTCGTCGACCGCCGGCGTTTCTGCCGCCAGCGCGGCCATCATCGTGCGCTCGTTCATCTGGTTCAGCGACGTCGCCAGGTCCGCGGCCGGGATGGTTTCCGGTGCGGCGCCGCGCGCTCGTTCCGCGGTGATCATGGTCGCCGTCTGATCAATCCACTTCTGCATGAAACCCAGCCACACCGCCCGCAGCTCCGAGCTGCTCGCCAGCGCCTCCGTCGCGGCGCGGGCCAGCGCGCGATGCGAGCTGAATGCGGTGAAGAACGCGTCGATGCCGTTGCGCCACACCCGCCGCGGATCCTTGGGCAGCCGCTGCACCGCGCCGTCGAATTCGGCGTCGGCACGTGCGATCACCGGCTCGAGCAGCGACAGCACCACCGCCTCCTTGGACTTGAAATAGAAGTAGAACGTGGGCCGCGACAGGCCGGCGCCCTTGGCCAGGTCGTCGACCGAGATGTCGGCGAAGGGACGCTCTTCGAGCAGCCGCTCGGCGGTGGCAAGGATCGCTTGTTCGCGGTCGTCGCCCGAGGGGCGCACCGCGCGGCGACCCCGCAGGGCGCGGGTCGGGCCGACGGTAGTCACGGCAGTCACTTTACACAGCGTCGAAAGTTTCGACACCCTGTTGACTCATTCGACGCGGCGTTGATAGCGTGGCGCCATGACTGAGCACTTCGACGTCATCATCGTGGGCGCCGGTATCTCCGGGATAAGCGCGGCCTGGCACCTGCAGGAGCGCTGCCCGACCAAGAGCTACGCCATCCTCGAGCGCCGCGACGATCTGGGCGGCACCTGGGACCTGTTCAAATACCCGGGCATCCGGTCGGACTCGGACATGTTCACCCTCGGCTTCCGGTTCAAGCCGTGGCGCTCGGCCAAGTCGATCGCCGACGGCCCCTCGATCAAGGCCTACATCAAGGAGACCGCGGCCGAGAACGGAATCGACCGGCACATCCGCTACCGCCACCGGGTGGTGGCCGCCGATTGGTCCGACGCCGACAACCGCTGGACCCTGACCGTGGAGAGTGACGGCCAGGAGTGCCAGCTGACCTGCTCATTCCTGTTCGCCTGCAGCGGCTACTACAACTACGACGAGGGCTACTCGCCCACGTTCCCCGGTGCGGACGACTTCGAGGGCACGATCGTTCATCCGCAGCACTGGCCCGAGGACCTCGACTATGCGGGCAAGAAAGTCGTCGTCATCGGATCCGGCGCCACCGCGATCACCCTGATCCCGGCCCTGGTGAACTCCGGCTCCGGTCACGTCACGATGCTGCAGCGCTCACCCACCTACATCGGCTCGCTGCCCGGGGTCGATCCCTTCGCCGAGCGGGCCAACCGGCTGCTGCCGGACCGCTTCGCACACATGGCGAACCGCTGGAAAGCCATCGCGTTCAGCACCTTTCAGTACCAGCTTTCGCGCAAAGCCCCTGCCTACATGCGCAAGACGCTGATGACGATGGCTCAGCGCCGCCTGCCCGAGGGCTACGACGTCGAGAAGCACTTCGGGCCGCGTTACAACGTCTGGGACCAGCGGCTGTGCCTGGCGCCCGACGGCGACTTCTTCCGCACCATCCGGCACGGCAAGGCCGATGTCGTCACCGACACCATCGACCGGTTCACCAAGACCGGCATCAGGCTCACCTCCGGTGAGGAGCTGCGGGCCGACATCATCATCACCGCAACGGGATTGAACATGCAGCTACTGGGCGGGGTGCAGCCGTCCCGCAATGGTGAGCCATTCGACCTGACCTCGCTGATGACCTACAAGGGCTGCATGTTCTCCGGGGTGCCGAACTTCGCCATCACCTTCGGGTATACGAACGCATCATGGACGCTGAAGGCCGACCTGGTCTCCGAACTCGTCTGCCGGTTGCTGAACTACATGGACGCCAAGGGCTTTGACACCGTGGAGCCGCAGCATCCGGGTGCCGATGTCGACGAGTTGCCGTTCATGGACTTCAATCCGGGCTACTTCCAGCGCTCGATGCACCTGCTGCCCAAGTCGGGGTCGCGGGCGCCGTGGCGGCTCAAGCAGAACTATCTCTTCGACATGCGCACCATCCGGCGTGGCAAGGTCGACGACGAAGGTCTGCGCTTCGCGAAAAAGACTGCACCAGTAGCAGTTTAGGAGCGGGTTTAAACAACGACGATGCCGTCGTCGTCGCTGTAGGCGGTGTCGTCCGGCACGAAAGTCACTCCACCCAGAGTGATTTCGACGCCGCGCTCCCCGGCTCCGGTCTTGCTGCTCTTGCGGGGGTTGGTGCCCAGCGCCTTGATGCCGATGTCGATGCCGCGCAATGCTGCGGCGTCGCGCACGGCTCCGTTGATGATCAGTCCGGCCCAGCCGTTGGAGCGCGCCAGTTCGGCGATGACGTCGCCGACTAGCGCGGCGTGTAGGGAACCGCCGCCGTCGATCACCAGCACCCCGCCCGCGCTGGGCTGTGACAGCACCGATTTCAGTAGTGCATTGTCCTGGAAGCAGCGGACGGTGCTGATCGGTCCGGCGAATTCATGGCGGCCGCCGAACTGCCGGAACTGGATGTCGCAGCTCCGTACGTTTGGGCCGACGCTATCCACGAGGTCGGCGGTCGGCCGGAATGACTCGGTCATTTCCGGGAGTCTCAGCGGCGCCGCAGCTGCCGGATCAGCAGGATGGCCAGCAGGCTGAGGCTGAACGCGACGATCAGTGGGATCGGCGATAGGTACGACGCGGTCGCCGGAGCGCCGGGCGAAACCGGGTTGTTGGCGGCTTCTATGGTCGACTTCGCTTGCGCCGCAGCATCCCTGGCAGCGGCAGTGAGTTCACCGTTGGTTTCTATCGGCGGCGGGCCAACGGGCCGCTCGGCGGGGCGTTCCGGCATTGCTGCGGATTCCGGGCTCTTGGCGGGCGCCTTCTTCGCCGGCGCCTTTTTTGCGGGGGCCTTCTTGGCCGGCGCTTTTTTCGCCGCCGCCTTTTTTGCGGGGGCTTTCTTGGCGGGCGCTTTTGCGGTTTTCTTGACCGCCTTGGCAGGAGGTTGCTTTTCCGGCGGAGTCGCTGCGCCGTCGAGTTCGCTGTTGGGTTGATCCTGCGCGTCTGCCATGTGGCCGCTCCTTGAGCTTTCTTAAGTAGCTTGTTCAGCCCACCGGGTTCTCGGGTCCCATCATGCCAGGACGCGGGGCGGCGCCTTGGCGGCCGGTCAGGATCGGCGCCGCCACGCCCACAGGGCGCCGCCACCGACGAGCGCCGCTATCACCGCGACGAACGGCCAGACCGGCAAGTCGGCACCGGAGTCGGCACCGGTGGCCGGCGGTCCCGGAGTGCCGGTGCCGGGCACTGTCAGCCCAAATGACCACGACCCGGACACCACGCGACCATCCGCGGACGTCACGCGGTAATTCACCGTGTAGGTCCCGGCCGGGCCGAGCGGTCGCAACCCGATGCCGACCACCGCCCCCCGCACCGTGGGCTCCCCGGTCGACCACAGGTTGCCGTCGGGCCCGACGACGGTCATGGCCGCGAACGCGGTCTGCAACCGCTCGTCGAAGGTGGCGCTCACCCGGTCCGGACCGGTGGTGAGGACCGCGTGGTCGGCCGGGTCGGTCGCCACGCGGGTCGCTTGCGCAGACGCCGCTGGGGCGGTCAGCGTTGCGATCGCCAACATGACGCCGAACCACGCGACCACCGCCGGACGTCTCATGCCGGTCGGCGGATCAGCGCGACACCGAACACCAGGACGGCCACCGCCAGCGCCGCACCGCTCAGCAATCGGGCGGTGTGGTCCGGTGATTTCAACGGCGGCGGGGCCGCCGGCCCCGGGGGCAAGCGCGAGCACCGGCGCCGGGTGCTCCGCGAGCAGGAAAGCCGATATCCGCCTGCCGCGGATTGACACGCCGGGCCGCTGCCTGCCGTGTCGAGCGGGTCTGGCTTCGGTCACCTGCGCGGGCGGTCAGGTCAATCCGAGTCGGGCCATCAGGTCCGCTTCGATGCCGTCCAGCTGCGACGAGATTGCGACGTGGGCCGCCCGGCGCCGCGCGGCCGGCATGTTTTCCGCGGCGGTGACAGCCGTCGACAGATCGGCGAGCCGTTCGGTGATGGCGGAAACGAACTGCTTGGTCTCGGCGTCCTTGGGCTTGCGGTCTTGCACCGTCCGCAAGGACTTTTCCGCCCCGGCGATCCGGGCCGACAGCTGGGCGCCGGGCCCGGAGAACTGACCGATCTGGGCCAACGGAATGCCGAGTTGATCCGCACGACGCTGGTCTATCAGCGCGCGCGCCGAGATGGCGGCGCGGTAGAGCACCGGGGCGAGGATCGGCGCGAGCAGCCGAGACACGGTCAGCGTCCGGCGGATCCGCGTGGGCGACAAGATCTTGCCCTCGCGCGCCGCCTTGAGCTCGGCCTCGGCGACTTTCAACGCGGTCCGGTCGCTCTCCCGCTGCGCCCTGAGCTGCGCCTTGAGGGCTTTCTCGTCCGCGCGCCGGGCGGCCTTGAAACGGCGAGCCTCGTTCTTGGCGGCCAACCTGGCTTCGACCTTCGCGCGGGTCTTGATCGCCCGGGCCTCGGCGCGACGCATCGCGCGACTCTTTCGCTTGCGGAACAAGCCCATTCCCGGCCGCCTCCCGGTATCTCGTGGACGATCGCTTCGCGTGTACGCGATCCGTGAGCCAACATTAATCGGGAGGCATGGGCGGCAGCCCTCCAGGTCGACAGCTCAGCCGGCAGCCGGCCGGGCGTCCGCTAGGCGTTCAGGTGCTCCGTGCGGCGCAGCTCGTTGACCCGCTCCATGACCTCATCCTGAGCTTCGGGCGACAACTCGGCGGCCCGCAACGCCAGGCGACGCACGCCGTCATCGCGCATCATGGCCAGCCACGACAGTTCCCTGTCGAGCTTCTCGTAGTACTCGTCGTCGGTGAAGTAGGCCGACTTGATACGGAAGAAGTTGGCCAACGCGGCCATGGTGGCCGTCGAGGGGTTGGTGCGGTTGCCCGAACGTAGCTGAGACAGGTAGGGAGCCGACATCGTGACGCCCTCCGCCTTCAGCGCCGCGATCACTTCTGCGGACGTATGGGGCCCGCGTCCGGGGGGATACACCGTGTCGAACAGGCGGTTGAGGCGGGCGGCGAACGTCGTGCTCATCGGGATGACCTCCACGGGGCTGTAGAAGTTAACTATTGCCTAGGTCTATTAGCTGATCATGGTAGTGAGGGTTTGGGTCCGTAAACAGGCGCAAACCCGGTCGGTTTGGTACCGGCATAGCTGATGCTGGCCCATTCCGCACCTGACGAGCGTCTAACTAATTCGCTGAGGTGTCCACCAAATCGGAGGAACTCACAGGTTATCCGCAGAATCCGGCCTGGAGCGCAAGGTGGCGGAAGCCCGGCCTCAGTGTGGGTGATGCGGTATCTCGGACCGTGCCGGCTGGTCGCACCGCAACCAGCCGGTAATTCCGACGCATTGTCAATGTCCTTTGCTGTCGAGACCGCAGCGTATCCATAATACGAACGACGTTTTCGGGCTCTTCGCAGTTGAGGGTGTAGAGGTGGTTGGCGCGTCGTTGCCGGGATAGGGGTCGAGGTCTTCCGAAGATGAGGGTTCCTACACACCTGATCTGGAAGACCTCGACGTGCCTGACGCTACCTTTGCTTGCCCTGATCTGACCACGTTCTGCCGCCTCGATGAACTCGGGCTGGAGGTGACCGGCCAACACCTCGCCGCGGACCGAGCAGTGCTGGCATGCCGGATCACCGACGACGACTCGTGGTGTCGGCGCTGCGGCGAACAGGGCACCGTGCGTGACAGCGTCACCCGGCAACTTGCCCACGAGCCGTTCGGATGGCGGCCCACGACCCTGCTGGTCATGATCCGGCGCTACCGCTGCGCAGGATGCGCCCATGTGTGGGGCCAAGACAGCGGCAAGGCCGCCGAACCGCGCGCCAAACTGTCGCGGCGCGGATTGCGGTGGGCGCTGGAAGCCATTGTCTGCCAACATCTGTCCGTGGCCCGGATCGCCGAAGCGCTGGCGGTGTCGTGGAACACCGCCAACAACGCGGTGCTCGCCGAAGGACGCCGGGTCCTCATCGCCGATCCGGACCGCTTCGACTCGGTGGCGGTGATCGGCGTCGACGAACACGTCTGGCGGCACACCCGCCGCGGCGACAAGTACGTCACCGTCATCATCGACCTGACTCCGGTCCGCGACAAGACCGGCCCGGCCAGGCTGTTAGACATGGTCGAGGGCCGATCCAAGAAGGCATTCCAGGATTGGTTGTCCGACCGGCCCAAGCAGTGGCGTGATGGTGTGGAAGTCGTTGCCATGGACGGATTCTCCGGGTTCAAGACCGCCACCACCGAAGAACTACCCGGGGCGGCGACAGTGATGGACCCTTTCCACGTGGTGAGACTGGCCGGCAACGCCCTCGACGAATGCCGGCGTCGGGTCCAGCTGGACACCTGCGGGCACCGCGGCCGCAAGACCGATCCGCTCTACGCCTGCCGGCGCACCCTGCAGACTGGTGCCGATCTGCTCACCGACAAACAGAAGACCCGGCTGACCGCCCTGTTCTCCATCGACGCCCATGCCGAGGTCGAGGCCACCTGGACGATGTATCAGCGCACCGTGGCCGCCTATCGGCACCCCGACCGCAAGACCGGCCGCACCATGATGGCCGCGCTGATCACCACGCTGAGCGCCGGCGTCCCCAAGCCCCTGCAGGAAGTCATCACGCTCGGGCGGACGCTGAAAAAGCGTGCCGCCGACGTCCTGGCCTACTTCGACCGGCCCGGCACTTCCAATGGGCCGACCGAAGCGATCAACGGCCGCCTCGAACACCTCCGCGGCTCAGCCCTCGGCTTTCGCAACCTCACCAACTACATCGCCAGATCCCTACTGGAAACCGGCGGATTCAGACCCCAACTACACCCCCGATTGTGAAGAGCCCGTTTTCGTGCGGGGCCTCCGGAACATTCCTGCGAAGCGGGTCACCGCGCAGCCCCGGGGGTCAGCGGAAGGAGGGTGAAGGCGCTCAATCAACGCCGCGCATCCGCACGCCGACTGCGGCTTTCGTTCGGGCTGGTCGGGCAGTTTGCGCGAGCGGCACCACTGCGGCGGACAGGGCCGTCGTCACGGTCACGGCGATGGCCACCGGGCGCCAGCCCGGCGCGCCGTCGAACAGCATCCATAATCCGAACGGCAGGAACAGCGGGCCGGCCAAGACGTGTAGTAGCTGCTGGGGAAGACGCTGGTGCAGCAGTATCCCCACACTAATCGCCAGGTCATCGGCCGAGTTCGGGCGGCTGCATTTCTCGCTTCGCGGCCGGACCGAGCAATTTCGCTATGCCGCAAGCAGCATTGCCAGAATCGCCGTATCGGGATGGCTAATCGGATCCACGCCGACACGGCTCACCATCGACGTGATGGTGCCATCGGCTTCCGCTTCCACCCAGGCCGCCCGATGCTCCAGTCCCAGGTACGGCAAGCCGGGCAGCAACACACACCCCGAGGCCGCGCCCGTGCATTCCGGCAACGACGGCGTGGTTTCAGAGGGCGGATGCAGCATCAGTAGCGCGGGAGGTTGGTGATCAGCGAAATACCCTGGCTGGATGGCTGATTCACCAAAAACCGTGCCTTCGGCCATCACCAGGCCGACGGTGCCCGGTTCGGGTTCGTCGGGCAACTCCTCGCGGGCACCGAACACCGTTGTGGTCGAAAGCAATCCGGGCAGGGACGCGACGCGGACCGCGACCATGAGCAGTTGCGCCCACTCTTTCGTCGAATCGGGCCACCGCCCGGAGATCACGAACCCCTTCAGGGCACCACGAGAATGGAAGGGAGCGACCCCTATCGGCCGGTCTGACCCAGTCTCCATTTCGACCTCCGCGCGCCGCCTCCGTTTCGAATAACCCCACTGGTAGTCGAATAATTAAGCATGCCTGCGGTTTAGGCGCCTTGCAACCCGACACGGTTACTGGCCCACATGTTTCCCAGTGTCCCAATCAAGGTCCGGTCAAACAACAGGGGCGCCGCGCACTTCGCGCGACGCCCCTGCCGAGGGAGATGAAGTCAGCCGGCGATCAACCCTGCCGTCTTGGAGGTCGCGGCGGCGTAGCGCTCTTGGACGTCCGCCCAGTTCACGACGTTCCAGAATGCCTTGGCGAAATCGACCTTCACGTTCTTGTACTGCAGGTAGAAAGCGTGCTCCCACATGTCGAGCAGCAGGAGTGGGATGATGCCGAGCGGGAAGTTGGATTGGTGGTCGTACACCTGGAATATCAGCAACTTGTTGCCGAGGGTGTCCCAGCCGAGCGCCGCCCATCCCGACCCCTGCACGGTGGTCGCGGCCGCGTGGAACTGCGCACGGAAATTGTCGAACGACCCGAAAGCCTCGTCGATGGCCGCGGCGAGCTCGCCGGTGGGCTTGTCACCGCCGTTGGGAGAGAGATTCTTCCACCAGATGGTGTGGTTGATATGGCCGCCGAGGTTGAACGCCAGGTTCTTCTCGTTCAGAAGGATCGCGGCGTGGTCGTCCTTGGCGCGCGCCTCCTCGAGCTTTTCCAGGGCGGTGTTGGCGCCCTTGACGTAGGTGGCGTGGTGCTTATCGTGGTGAAGCTCGTTGATCTGGCCGGAGATGTGCGGTTCCAGCGCTCCGTAGTCCCAGTCCAGATCGGGCAGGGTGTATACAGCCACGGCATTCCTTTCTTCGATTATCGTCTTGGCGGTCATTCACGCGGGGCTGCCACGCGGCGGCCAGCCATAGTCAACCCTGCTCCATGACCGCGCGCACCGCAAGAATGACCGACGTGAGCAGACTTCGGAATACCCGCTTGCCGGGGTTTCAAGACAAGACGATGAGGGCGAGAACCGCTAGCAATAGCAGTGCGATCAGCCCGGCACGCATTGCGGCGACGCTGTAACTGTGGTTCCACGCGGGCGAGCCGGAATACGACTTCGATGGGGCCGGGGAACCCGGACCGAACGAATGCGTGGCCATCAGTCGCCTTTCACCGCACATCCACCCCCGCTGAGTGAGGTGAGTCACAACAACTTTTCGCGTTCGCGATCATAGCGCGTTCCGGGCGATGTTGAGAAACGGTGCTCTGAACTGGGTGTTGGCGACGGCCGCCGGGCGCGGCGGCGAAGGCGGTGGGTGGGACGCGACAATTTACCAGCTGAGTTACATATGTTTAGTAAGTCAATGCATTTCGCTCAGCGGGCGGTCGGGGCTGTCGATAGCACGACTGAACGCCGGGGTGTTATCCACAGTCACACCACGGGCAGCCGCTAAAGGCCGTAGTGATGCGGTTTACACCCACCCTGGCCGTGTGGATAAACCTGTGGAAACTGTGGATAGCCCTCCTTGGCTGAGGACGTTGCGGGCCGACCTCCTTCTCCGACCGCGTCCCGCGGCTGGCATCGTCGCGGGCTCGGTTGGACTGCCCCGCTTCTCCTCCAGCCGCTCCCGCGGCTGGCATCGTCGCGGGCTCGGTTGGACTGCCCCGCTTCTCCTCCAGCCGCTCCCGCGGCTGGCATCGTCGCGGAGCTAGGCTGGTCCGGTGATCCAGGTGTGCTCCCAATGCGGCACTCGGTGGAACGTGCGCGAGCGGCGACGCGAATGGTGTCCCCGCTGTCGGGGGGCCCTGATGGCGCCGCTGGCGGATGCGCCGTCGGCCGACCCGCGGTGGAGTACGCCCGGTGCCGCGCCGCCGGGGGCTCCCGGCTGGCAGCGCACCCCGCCGCGGTTACCTTCCGGCTATCGCTGGATAGCGGTGCGACCGGGGGCGGCGCCCCCGCCGCGACGCGGCCGAAGGATCCTCGGCCCTACGCCGCGCTATGCCGTGATACCGCGTTGGGGTCTGGCCGACCGCGTCGACCAGGCGCCCGCGACGGCCGAAACACTCGCCCGCACAGGGCCCTCGCCGGCGACGGTTCGGACCACGTTGTTCATCAGCGTCCTCGTGCTCAGCATCGCCGCCCTTGTCTATGTGGTGCGCTATGTGCTGTTGGTGAGCAACCGGAACACCTTGCTGAACTCGTGGGTGGCCATCGCCGCCGACTGGCTGGGCGTGCTGGCGAGTGTGGCCGCGATCGCGGCCGTCATCACCTCCGGGGTGCTGCTGATCCGATGGCTGATCACCCGACGGGCCGCCGTGTTCTCGCACCACGGCCTGCCTGAGCAACGCTCCGCGCGGGCATTGTGGGCCGGCTGCGTGGTGCCGTTCGCCAACCTGCTGTGGGCACCGGTCTACGCGTTAGAGCTGGCGATGCTCGAAGAGCACCACGCCCGGCTACGGAGACCCATCGTCGGGTGGTGGATCGCATGGCTCATCAGCTACGCGGTCTCCATCTTCGCGATGCTGACCAGTTTCGCCACGGACGCCCAGGGCATCGCCAACAACACCATCGCGATGGTGTTCGCATACCTGTTCGCTGCGGCCACGGTGGCCGCGGCTGCCCGGGTGTTCGAGGGATTCGAGCGCAAGCCGGTCGAACGGCCCGCGCACCGCTGGGTCATGGTCAGCCCGGATCTTCCCGCCGGGGCCGCGTCAGCCGGTCCTGTTGAGTTGGAGGGGCAGGAACCGGCAGCATAGGGGGATGACGTGGGCCGAAGAGGTGCTCGCCGGGCATCCCTTTGTCGTCGCCCACCGCGGGGCTTCGGCCGCGCGGCCCGAACATACGCTGGCTGCCTATGACCTCGCCCTCAAAGAGGGCGCCGACGGCGTGGAATGCGATGTGCGCCTGACCCGCGACGGCCATCTCGTTTGCGTGCACGATCGCCGGCTGGAGCGCACCTCGACCGGGGCCGGCTTGGTTAGCACCATGACCCTCGCCCAGCTCAGCGAGCTCGAGTACGGAGCATGGCATGACAGCTGGCGCGCGGACGGCACGCACGGTGACACCAGTCTGCTGACGCTGGACGCCCTGGTTTCGCTCGTTCTGGACTGGCACCGGCCGGTGAAGATCTTCGTCGAAACCAAGCACCCCGTCCGGTACGGGTCGCTGGTGGAGACCAAGCTGCTGGCGCTGTTGCATCGCTTCGGCATCGCCGCGCCGGCCTCCGCCGACCGGTCCCGCGCAGTGGTGATGTCGTTTTCCGCGGCCGCCGTCTGGCGCATCCGGCGAGCCGCACCGCTGCTGCCGACGGTGCTGCTCGGCAGGACCGCTCGCTACCTGACCAGCGGCGCGGCCACCGCCGTGGGCGCCACCGCCGTCGGCCCGTCGTTGTCGACGTTGAAGGAGTATCCGCAACTCGCGGACCGCGCGGTGGCCCAGGGCCGGGCGGTGTACTGCTGGAACGTCGACGAATACGACGACATCGACTTCTGCCGCGATGTCGGGGTGGCGTGGATCGCCACGCACCACCCGGGTCGCACCAAGGCGTGGTTGCAGAACGGACGCGTCACCGAGGACAGCGGCTAATTCGGCGACAGCCGTCCGCCGGCGGTCTGCGGGGCGCCCATCCCGGCCGCGGCGGAGCTGATGTCGCGGGCGACGAAGTTCTCCAGCTCGAACAGGTTGGCTCCCGCGCGCTCGGCGACCCGGACCAGCGTCGTCATCAGGGACACCTCTTCGATCTGTTCCTGTAGGAACCACTGCGTGAACTGCTCGCCGAGGTAGTCGCCCTCATCGCGGGCCACCGCCGCAAGCCGGCTGACCTGCTCGGTGACCGCACGTTCCTGGTCGAGCGCCAGCGCCAGCGCGTCGCGCGGTTGGTCGAACTGATTGCGCACCGCGTCCGCTCCCGGAATCTCCACGCGGACGTCGCGGTCGAGCAGGTGCTGCACCAGCATCATGGCGTGATTCCGTTCGTCGACCGCCTGGCCGTAAAAATGCTTCGCCAATTGCGGGAGGTCTGCGCCGTCGAAATAAACGGCAATCGCCACGTATTGCTGTGCGCTGGTGAATTCGTTGAAAATCTGTTCCTGCACTAATTCAAGGAACTTTGTTTTGTCGCCATTGTAATTGCCCATGACAGCAGGTTATGCCAGCTGGATGGTGGTCGCAACGAAGGTTTCACTTAGTCAGGAGAGGTTCTCCTAAGCGCCCGACTCGCCGTCATGAAAATATCTCAGGACAGCTTTTCCTAAGTAAAGGCAGCCTCGGTTAAATGTATTTGTCCCGGGGGCGTGCCTTCGGGCCGGGGATCGCGCTATTGCTGGACATCGGCTGCGTCGGCGGGGATCGGCGCGTCGGTGGCCAGCGCCTCGAACAGTCGGGCAGCCTCCTCGTGGTTCCACACCACCACCGACCCGGCGTCGCCGCTGGTGAACTCGCCGATCGGCACGGTCAGCGTGGTGGTCGACCCGTGCAGCTCCCAGCCAAGCCGCGCCAAATCCCACACGTGGTCCTCCCGGTCGACGGTCAGGGCGTCGGCGGCCGCCCGGGGCACCGAGTACCAGCGCCATGGATTGAGCCACACCGCCGGCCGGGTGGCGTCGTGCAGCAGCGCCGACAGGAACTGCCGTTGATTGGTCATCCGGTCCAGATCGGCTCGCGGTGTATCGCGCGTCCTGACGTATCCGAGCGCGCTGCGGCCGTCGAGTTTTTGGCAGCCGGCCGGCAGGTCGATGCCGGCCAGCGGGTCGTTGAGCGTCGTGGTCGGGCACACCGTCACCCCGCCGAGCGCGTCGACCAGGGCGGCGAACCCGCCGAACCCGATCTCAGCGTAGTGGTCGAGCCGCAGCCCGGTGGCCTGCTCCACCGTCTGCGCCAGCAAGGGGGCGCCGCCGATGGCGAACGCGGCGTTGATTTTGTCCTTGCCATGCCCGGGGATCGTGACATAGGAGTCGCGCGGTATCGACACCACCGTCGCCGGCGCACTGGACCACAGCGCCGGCAGGTGCACGAGCAGAATCGTGTCGGTGCGGCTGCTGCCGATGTCGCCGCCGGTGGCCAGGTCACGTTGCTGGGCGTCGCTGAGGCCCTGCCGGCTATCCGAGCCGACGAGCAGCCAGTTCGTCCCGCGGCCGGCCGCGGGACGTTCGGGGTAGTCGGCCAGCACCTGCTCCCGGTGCAGTCCGGTGTCGAACCAGATGGCGCCGCCGACCAGGCCCGCGCTGACCAGCAGCAAGCCGATCAGCAGGCTCACCGCCACCATCCGACCCCAGCGGCGCTTACGGGGCGCGGCGAGCCGCGGCGGGGGCGCCGGCCGCGCCGACGGGCGGGGCCGCACCCTGGGCGTCGGCCCGGGGCGCTCGTGCGCCGGGGGCGCCGCGCCGGTTTCGCGGCGAATGATCTGCGACGGCTCCGTACGCGCCTCGGCGGGCAGGCCCGGTCCGGGAGGCCTTGCCGGCCCTGAAGGCATCTGCCGCTGGGGTGGTCGGTCGCCGTTCACCTGGCTACGGTACGTGCCCTCCACCCGGTATCGCCGTAGCCGGACCGCGCGGCCTTGCTTACCGGCGGGCGCGCAGCCCGTTGATAAAGGGGCAACCCATCAGCACCCGGACGGCCTGGCTGAGCCCGGTCATGTCATCTACCGGCTTGTGGAACGGCAGCCGCACGTCGCGATCGCCATCGTCGCTTTCCACGCGAAATCGCAACCCGTAGCGGTCCAGCCCCAGCGGGCGGACCTGGCCGCGCCGCAACGGCGCGGGCAGCCTGGACACCAGCCGTGCCACCACGTCGTTATGGGCGGTATCCAAATGCCACAGCAAGCTCGCCTCGACTTCGCAGAACGGGTCGGGCCGGGCCGCGAGGAGGTCGTCGACGCTGACCGGTTCGGCGCCGGTGGCGTCGGTGACGACCACGGAAGCGATCTCGAGCCGCAGCAGCGTGTATCGAGGCTCCGCGCCGTCGATGGGCACGCTGCGCGGGGTATCGACCTGAAGCAATGCCGGGTTTGGCCACTCGGCGGCGATCCGGTCGAGCGTGGTGTTGATCGCGGCCGGGCGGATCTCCCGCAGGCGGCCGCGCACCCATACCAACGACCGCACCGGCTCGCGCAGGGGAAGCGGTGCGTAGTCGGTGAGCTCCAGCAGTGCCTGCGATCCCGAGAGCGGGCGGTCGGTGTCGTGGTCCCGGTCGACGGGAAGCGCCAGGGCGAAGGATCCGTCGGGCAGCAGGTGATGCACCGGCGTCACCACCGGGTCCTGGCGCCCTTCCCCTTCTTCTAAGGCCAGGAGTGCGCCGCCGGCGCGGACACAGGCGCTGCGGATGCGTTCGGCGGTCGTCGGGGCGGGACAGCTGAGCGGTAACACCATTCTCCTTCAATTAGGTAAGCCTAAGTTAACTTAGTCGAAGTGCCGCCGCAAGACTTGTTCGCCGCCGCCCGCCGTTAGGGTTGGGGCGTGGTCCGCATCGCATACCTCGGTCCGGAAGGTACCTTCACCGAGGCCGCGCTGCTGCAGATCACGGCCGCCGGTTTGGTCCCCACGCAGGGGCCGGACGGCACGCGGCGGTTGCCGATCGACAGCATGTCCGCGGCCCTGGATGCGGTCCGGGACGGCGACGCCGACTACGCGTGCGTTCCGATCGAGAACTCGATCGACGGGTCGGTGACGCCCACCCTGGACAGCTTGGCCATCGGTACACCCCTGCAGGTGTTCGCCGAGGCCACCCTGGACGTCGAGTTCAGCATCGTCGTCAAACCGGGCCTCGAGACCACCCCGGCTGCCGCGGAGGTGCGGACGCTGGCGGCCTTCCCGGTGGCGGCGGCTCAGGTGCGGCGCTGGGTGGCAGCTCACCTGCCCGGCGCCGAGCTGCGGCCGGCGTACTCCAATGCCGACGCGGCACGGCAGGTGGCCGAAGGGCAGGCCGACGCCGCGGTCACGTCACCGCTGGCCGCGACCCATTGGGGGCTGGCCGCCCTGGCCGACGGCGTTGTCGACGAACCCAACGCCCGCACCCGCTTCCTGCTGGTCGGGCCGCCGGGGCCGCCGCCGGCCCGCACCGGGGCCGATCGCACCGCGGTGGTTTTTCGGATCGACAACGCGCCCGCCGCATTGGTGGCCACGCTGAGCGAGTTCGGCATCCGCGGCATCGACCTGACCCGGATCGAATCCCGGCCCACCCGGACCGCGCTCGGCACCTACCTGTTCTTCGTCGACTGCGTCGGCCACATCGACGACGACGCCGTCGCCGAGGCACTCAAGGCGTTGCACCGTCGTTGTGACGATGTGAGATACCTCGGATCTTGGCCGACGGGATCCCCCGCGGGGGTGGTGCCGCCGCCGGCCGACGAAGCGGCGCGCTGGCTGGCGCGGTTACGGGAGGGAAAGCCGTGAGCGGTCGTCTGGTGTTGCTGCGGCACGGCCAGTCCTACGGCAATGTCGAGCGCAGGCTGGACACCCGGCCCCCGGGAGCGGAGCTGACGCCGTTGGGCCGCGACCAGGCCCGCGCGTTCGCCCGCGGTTCGGGACGGCCGGCAATGCTGGCGCACTCGGTGGCTACCCGGGCGTCGCAGACGGCGGCGGTGATCGGCGTCGAACTGGAAATGTCCGCGATCGAGGTCCCCGACGTTCACGAGGTTCAGGTCGGAGAGTTGGAGGCCCGCAACGACGACGACGCGGTCGCGGAATTCAACGCCATCTACGAGCGCTGGCATCACGGTGAGCTCGACCTGGCGCTGCCCGGCGGCGAGGCCGGCACCGACGTGTTGGACCGCTACGTGGCGGTGCTGACCGACCTGCGCATGCGTTACCTCGACTACGACGACTGGAACGGCGACATCGTCGTCGTCAGCCATGGTGCGGCGATCCGGCTGACCGCGGCGGTGCTCGCCGGGGTGGACGCCAACTTCGCGCTGGACAACCACCTCGACAACACGGAATCGGTGGTGTTGGCGCCGATCACCGACGGACGGTGGAGTTGTGTGCGGTGGGGAACGCTGACGCCGCCGTTCTATCCCGAAGAGGAGTCCAGCGCCGTGGCGGACGCGGTGCGGTCAAGCACCGATCCGATGGGCTGACGCCCAAGTCACACGGCCAGCGCGACCGATTCGGTGCATCCGCAGCCGACGGCATCGCAGTCGACGACGAACGCGTGCGGCAACAGCTCGGGGGCAAAGCAGTCCGGCTCGGTGCATTCCGTCCGGCGCAACGCATGACGAATGATCGTGCCGTGACAGTGATCTAGGCCTGCCCGGCAGTCGCGGCAATCGGCACTCATAAGCCGTTCATAGCATCAGCCGCGGACAAATCCGGGATGCCGCGCCCATCGGTGACGCTCCGTCTCAGGCCCAGCCGAGTTCTTCTAGCCGGTCGTCGTCGATGCCGAAGTGGTGGGCGATTTCGTGGATCACCGTGATCGCCACCTCCTCGACGACCGCGTCGTCGGAGTCGCAGACGTCCAGCAGCGCCTCGCGGTAGATGGTGATGGCGTCCGGCAGGGAGCCCGCATAGTCCGAATCGCGCTCGGTCAGTGCGACCCCTTCGTAGAGCCCGAGCAGTTCGGCGTCCTGCGGGTGGCGGTCTTCGACCAGCACAACGACGTTGTCCATCGCCGCCGCCAGCGCGGGCGGGATCAGATCGAGTGCGTCGGAGACCAGTTCGTCGAATCGCTGCGGATCCATCCGCATGGACACCCGGCTAGCCGCCCGGAGCGGGCTCGGCGGGCGGCGCCTCGGACGCGGGACTGGCCGGTGGCGGCGCACCGCCGTCCGCCGGGGGCGGGGCCTGTTGCGGTGCCTGACCGGCCGGCGCCTGCTGCGGGGCTTGCGGGGCCGGCGGCTGGGGAGGCGGCCCGGCCGGCTGCTGGCCCGGCAGATGTTGATTGTTCGGCGGGATGGGCGGCGGGGCGCTGGGTTGGCTGGTCGGGACCTGCAGGGGGATCGGCGGCAGCGTGAGCCGCTCCTCGGGAATGTCGGGCGGGGGAACCGGCGGCTGACCGTTGATCAGCAGCTCGCCCCTGGCGCTGTTCACCAGGGTGGCCCACCCCCCGTTGCCCAGCGTCGCGCCGATGCTGCATGCCACCTCGCGGCTGCCCGCGGTCCAACTGGACAGCGACACGGTGGGATAGATCAGCGTCAGGGTGGTGGTGCGCAGTTTGATGGGGTCCAGATAGGCGTCCGTCATCTTGGTGCACGAGTCCTTGATGAACCCGTCCTGCTCGGGCTCGGCGGGCAGGCCGCCGGGGAATTTCTCGGCCAGGTTGACCGTGCCGGTGACCTCCATCGCGTGCGGCGCCGCGCAGTCGACCGGAACATCGGTCGGCTGGTTGGTTGTCGAGTCGATGCCCAAACAGGTGCCAGCCGGCCACACCTTGGACTGGTCGACGTCGGCGACCTTGCCCTTGAAGGCCTGCTGCTGGTTGTTGGCGCCGGGCAACTGCAGGCCGCACAGCATGCGGCGCTCGCCGGACTGGCGCCACGCGCGGTCACCGGGCCATAGCAGGCTGACGATGAACTTGCTGTTGGGGTCGAACTTGGGGCCGAGGTAGTGGCGGACCGCGGTCTCGCACTGCTCCTGGGTGATCTGCTGGATGCGGGCGGGGGAAGGGGGATCGGCCTTGGGTCCGTATTCGGCACCGGGGAAGGTGCGCATGTCGAGGGACTCGGCGACCTCGAACTTGTGGTCGTCCGCGCAGTTGACGATCTTCGCCGATTCGGGGGTGTCGGGCCACATCAGGCAATCCCCGCTGCCGGCCCGGTTGAAGCCGGCGTCGCCCTTGCTGCCGGTGCTGGGCACCGGATTGCTTTCGATGTAGCCGGCCAGCCTTCCGGGGCCGGTGCCGCCGATCGGGAGCGCGGTGACCAATCCGGCGATCAACAGGCCGCCGAGCGCGGTCAGCAACAGCGCCCGCCTGGTCGCCGTCGCCTGCAGGCTCCGCGGCCACGGGAAGCCGGCCTGCGGCCGTTCCGCCCCGACGGACGGGTGATCGACCGCGGAGACCTCGGGGGCTTCCAACAGTTCCTGCTCGGGCGCTTGCGACATCCGCTCCATTCTGACAGGGCCGGCTAAGCCGCGTGACAAAAGTTATAGATGGGACCGCGAGGGGTCGCCGCGCGGGATGCTGTGCTGCCCGACCGGGGACCCAAAAGTAGTCTTGCGGCCGTGATCGACCTGAAGCTGCTCCGGGAAGACCCCGACGCCGTGCGCCGCTCCCAGCTGAGCCGGGGTGAAGACCCGGCGCTGGTAGACGCCTTGTTGACGGCCGACGCCGGGCGCCGGGCCGCGATCTCGTCGGCCGACGCGCTGCGGGCCGAACAGAAATCGGCCAGCAAGAGCGTCGGCGCCGCGTCACCCGACGAGCGCCCGGCCAGGCTGGCGCGCGCCAAGGAGCTGGCCGAGCAGGTCAAGGCCGCCGAAACCGCCCAGGCCGAAGCCGAGGCGGCATTCACCGCGGCCCACATGGCGATCTCGAACGTCATCATCGACGGGGTGCCCGCCGGCGGGGAGGACGATTACCGCGTTCTCGAGGTGGTCGGCGAGCCCGCGGCGATCGACGACCCGAAGGACCATGTGGAACTCGGTGAGTCACTGGGGCTTATCGACATGCAGCGCGGTGCGAAGGTGTCGGGTTCCCGCTTTTACTTTTTGACCGGGCACGGTGCCCTGCTGCAGCTGGGCCTGCTGCAGCTGGCCCTGCGGCTGGCCGTCGACAACGGCTTCGTCCCGATGATCCCGCCGGTGCTGGTGCGCCCGGAGGTGATGGCCGGTACCGGATTCCTGGGCGCCCACGCCGACGAGGTCTACCGGGTGGAGGCCGACGATCTCTATCTGGTGGGCACGTCCGAGGTGCCGCTGGCCGGCTACCACGCCGACGAGATCCTGGACCTGTCGGGCGGGCCGCTCCGCTACGCGGGTTGGTCGTCGTGTTTCCGGCGCGAGGCCGGCAGCTACGGCAAGGACACCCGCGGCATCATCCGGGTGCACCAGTTCGACAAGGTGGAGGCGTTCATCTACTGCACACCCGGCGACGCCGAGGCCGAACACCAACGGCTGCTGGGCTGGCAACGCGAGATGCTGGCGCGCATCGAGGTGCCCTATCGGGTAATCGACGTCGCCGCGGGCGATCTGGGATCGTCGGCCGCCCGCAAGTTCGACTGCGAGGCATGGGTTCCCACCCAGCAGGCCTATCGCGAACTGACGTCGACGTCGAACTGCACCACGTTTCAGGCGCGCCGGTTGGCCACCCGCTACCGCGACGAAGGGGGCAAGCCGCAGATCGCGGCCACGCTCAACGGCACGCTGGGCACCACCCGGTGGCTGGTGGCGATCCTGGAGAACCATCAGCGGCCCGACGGCAGCGTGCGCGTGCCGGAAGCGCTGGTGCCGTTCGTCGGCACCGAGCTGCTGGACCCGGCCGGTTGAGGCAGCGTCACTTCGCCAGCCGGCCGGGGGTGTGCCCGAAGGCGCGCCGGTAGGTGTCGATGAAGGCGCTGGGCGTGGCCCAACCGCATTCCGACGCCACCGACGTGACATCGCGGCGTTCGGCGAGCAGCACCAACGCGTGTTGCAGGCGTAGTTGGGTGCGCCACTGCGGGAAGGTCATGGCCAGCTCGTCGCGAAACAGGCGGCTCAGGGTGCGCTGGCCGACGCCGATCCGGTGGCCGATCTGGTGCAACGTCAGCGGCTGGGTCAGGTTCTCGGCGATCAATGCGCACGCCGCCCGCAACCGGCCGTCGACCGGGGTGGGAATCCACAGTGGCTCGCGGACACCCGTTGTCTGTAGCTGATCGTGCAGGACGGCAAGCCTCCGGTGGTGTTCGTCGGTGGTCGTCGCGTCGGCTTCCGAACACGCGATGATGAGTTCTCGCAGTAAGGGATTGACCGCGAGCACCGTCGGGGTCGCGGGGCCGCGACGATAGTGCTTCGGGTCCAGGGCGACGCCGTGGAATTGGGTGTGCCCGTGGAATCGGTGTTCGTGCCAACAGCCGGCCGGGATCCAGATGGCCCGATTCGCGGGCGTGATCCAGGTTCCGGCGGGGGTGGTTACCGACACCGCACCCGAGGAGGGGTAGACGATCTGGTGCAAGTGATGCCGGTGACGCCGGATCCGCGCGCCCGGCGGCAGCGACCGGGATGACGTCACCAGCCCGTGGTGGCCGCTTTCCGACATATCACGGCAGAATATCGGAAGCCCGCAAGTCCCGCGGCCGCTTAGCGTTGGCGAGATGGCGATGAATCTTCTTCACCGGTGGCGTTGCAGTTCGACGGGCTGGCAAGAGACCGTGGCGGATCGGCTGCTGCCCTGGGTGCTGGGCGACGTCGAATTGGGTTCCCGGACACTGGAAATCGGCCCGGGATACGGTGCGACGACGCGCGCTCTGCTGGACAGGGCCGACTCGCTCACCGCCGTCGAGGTCGATCGCTCGATGGCCGATCGTCTGAATCGTCGCTACGGAGATCGAGCCCGCATCATTCACGGCGATGGCACCAACACCGGGCTGCCCGACGACCACTTTAGCTCGGTGGTGTGCTTCACGATGCTGCACCACGTCCCCGGCGCGCAGGCGCAGGATCGGCTGTTTGGCGAAGCCTTCCGAGTGCTACGGCCCGGTGGCGCCTTCGCCGGCAGCGACGGTGTGCCGTCACTGACCTTCCGGCTCATCCACGTCGCCGACACCTACAACCCCGTGCCACCGGAGGACCTGGGCAGGCGGCTCAGAAACGCTGGATTCGTTGATGTCCAGATCGAGGTGTCGGGTGGTCGGCAGCGGTGGCGTGCCACCAAGCCGACCTGAGCGTTGGGCTTTACGCTCAGGCGCCCACGGTCGTGGGCGCCGGCGCGGATTTCGCGTGCCTGCGCTGCCGCTCGATGGTGGCGAAGTACCAGGCGAGCGGGAACGAGAAGCTGGTGAAAAAACTCGCGAGGAAGAACAGCCACGGCCGACGGATGCCGCGCCGGTAGCCGTCGACGATCGTAAACACCGGCAGCAGAATGACATTCGCGATGATGTAGTCCTGGTCGCCCGAACCCGCGGCCGGGTTGGCGAACTGCTGCGCCAGGAAATGTGGGTAGCTGGCCGGCCCCTGCACGATGCTGCCCTCACCATGCGCGGCGAGCACGAAGTGAATGTTGAAGTACCAGCCCAGGGCGACCGACCCGATGCCGGCCACGTAGTAGACGCACTCCAGCGCCGACAGCCACGGCCCGTCGGCGGGTTTGGCGTAGATCTTCGGGTTCGACGCGATAATCCAGCCGATGACGGCGATCCCGAGTATTGCGTGGATGTAAAGCCAGATCATGGGCGAAGTCTCACCGCGCGCGAAAGTTTTGTCAAGATTGACACAATGATTCCTGAGGTACCTTACTCCCATGGTCCGACCCGCGCAGACGGCGCGCAGCGAGCGCACCCGGGAGGCGCTGATACAGGCCGCGCTGGTGCGATTCTTGGCCCAGGGCGTCGAGGACACGTCGGCCGAGCAGATCGCCTCGGACGCGGGGGTGTCGCTACGGACCTTCTATCGCCACTTCCGGTCCAAACACGACTTGCTGTTTGCCGACTACACCGGACTGCACTGGTTTCGCGCCGCACTGGATGCCAGACCGGCCGCTGAGCCGATCATCGACTCGGTTCAGGCGGCCATCTTCTCTTTTCCCTATGACGTTGATGCGGTTACCAAAATCGCCGCGCTGCGCGAGCACGAGCTCGATCCCGGGCGCATCGTCCGACACATCCGCGAGGTCGAAGACGACTTCGGCGACGCCATCGCGGCGCGGCTGCAGCGCCATAGCCACGCCGAGAGCCGAGTGCCGGACGCCCAGCTGCATATCGCGGTGACCGCGCGCTGCATTGCGGCCGCCGTCTTCGGCGCGATGGAGTTCTGGATGCTGGGCAGGGATCGGTCGCTGGGGGAGCTGGCGCGGGTGTGCCACGCGGCGCTGGAGTCGGTGCGGGGCGGCCTCAGCGATCCCTGGATCGCGCCCCGCCGCTGACCCCACTTTTGTCATAATTGACAAAACTTTCGCTCCGTGCCAGCCTGCATTGCTGGAGGGCAGGGACATGACAGGGTATGACGCGATAGTTGTCGGTGCCGGGCACAATGGGCTGGCCGCGGCGGTGCTGCTGCAGAAGGCGGGCCTGCGGACGGTCTGTCTGGATGCCAAGCTGTACCCCGGTGGGATGGCGTCCACGGTGGAGCTTTTCGACGGCTACCAGTTCGAGATCGCCGGCTCCGTGCAGTTCCCGACGTCGTCGGTGGTGATCAACGAGCTGAGCCTGGACACCCTGCCGACGATCGACCTGGACGTGATGTCGGTAGCGGTGCGCGGTGTCGGCGACGATCCACTGATCCAGTACAGCGACCCCATCAAGTTGTTCACCCACCTCAACGAGGTGCACGGGGCTGACGCCGTCAACGGGATGGCCGGTCTGATGGCGTGGAGCCAGGCGCCGACGCGCGCGTTGGGCCGGTTCGAGGCCGGCACGCCGCCGAAGACCTTCGATGAGATGTATGCTTGTGCCACAAACGAATTCGAGCGCTCGGCTATCGACGACATGCTATTCGGCTCGGTGACCGACGTGTTGGACCGCTACCTTCCGGACCGCGAAAAGCACGGAGCGCTGCGCGGTTCGATGACCGTACTGGCCGTCAACACGCTCTACCGTGGGCCGGCCACGCCGGGCAGCGCGGCCGCGCTCGCCTTCGGACTGGGTGTCCCCGACGGTGACACCATGCAGATGAAAAAGCTGCGCGGCGGCATCGGCGCGCTCACCTCGCATCTGTGCGAACTGTTCCAGCACCACGGCGGCGAGCTTCGGCTGCGCAGCAAGGTGACGGAGATCCTGGTCGAAAACGGCCGGGTGAGCGGGGTGCGCACCGAGGCCGGGGACACCTTGGCCGCGCCGATAGTCGTCTCGGGCATCGCGCCCGACCTGACGGTCAACGAGCTGATCGATCCGGCCGTGGTGCCGGCCGATATCCGCGAGCGGTTCGCCGGGACCGACCACCGCGGCAGTTACCTGCAGATGCACTTCGCGCTCGACGAAGCGCCGGAGTTCGCCGCTCCCTATGAGGCGCTCAACGATCCGGCGATGCAGGCATCGATAGGCCTGTTCTGCACGCCGGAAGAAGTCCAGCGGCAGTGGGAGGAGTGCCGCCAGGGAATCGTTCCGGTCGATCCCACGCTGGTATTGCAGATCCCTTCGCAGAACGACCCGGGCCTGGCGCCCGCGGGCAAACACGCCGCGTCGGCGTTCGCCTTGTGGTTCCCGATCGAGGGCGGCCCGAACTCCGGGGCCTACGGGCAAGCGAAGGTCGAAATGGGACAGCGAGTGATCGACAAGATCACCCGACTCGCGCCCAATTTCGAGCGCAGCATCATCCGCCACACCACGTTCACCCCCAGGCACATGGGCGTGATGTTCGGAGCCCCGGGCGGCGATTACTGCCATGGCCTGTTGAACGCCGACCAGATCGGGCCCAACCGACCCGGCCCGAAAGGATTTGTCGGGCAGCCGATCCCGGTCGAGGGGCTGTATCTGGGCAGTGCCGGTTGCCACGGCGGACCGGGGATCACCTTCACGCCCGGCTACAACGCGGCGACCCGGGCGCTCGCCGACCGCTCCGGTTAGCGAACCCGGGCACCCGACGCCGTCGAGCGGCTACCCACCCCGGCTGCGCCGAACCGGGCGGCGTTACCAAACGACGGCTAGGCTACCCCCGAACCTCACCGTGAGACTCGGCGCCTCAATCCTGTGACCGCGGGGCGCTGAAACGCAGGAGGTAACCGTGCTGATCGGGCCATTGGATGTCTCAACGGTCAACGAATGGGAGCCGGCGCCCGGCGCGCTGGTTTCCTGGCACCCGTCACCCTCAGCGCACACCAAGGCCCTCGAGGCGCCGGTCAGTGCCGTGCCGCCCAACTACGTGCCAGCCCGGCACCTGCGCAGCTTCGCCGAGCAGGCTGCCCG
Source organism: uncultured Actinomycetota bacterium (assembly GCA_963800315.1). Classification (GTDB taxonomy): domain Bacteria; phylum Actinomycetota; class Actinomycetes; order Mycobacteriales; family Mycobacteriaceae; genus Mycobacterium. The sequence continues at coordinate 83,931 of CAWDAS010000004.1, read as the reverse complement.
CGGGCTCGACCTGGTTCACCGGTTTGATCCCGATCACCGCAGCGTCGCCGCGGGGCTCTTCGAGGACGCGGCTTTGTCCGCGCAGACTTCCTCCGATTCGGGCATCGACCTGGCGACGGTACCGTTTGATCGGGTGTTGGAATTGGCGCCGCCCGAGGCGGGCCTCGGCCGGCCGCGGCCCGGCAACTTCGTGATGTCCTTCCTGGTGCCAGCATTGCCCCGCTGTCGGCGGTCGCCAACTCCGAGTTGAACTTCCGGATCTATGACGAGGGACGGGTTTCCCATCAAGTGTCGATGTGGGTGACTCGCCTTCAGCAGGAACCACGGTGACCGTGCTGTTCCCCGATAACCCGGTCGCCTTCGCGTCCGTCACCCGTTACGTCGAGGCGATGAAATCGGTGTATGCGCGCGTCGCGAACGGCAGGGGCACTTTCGCGCCCTCGCGCGCACCGCTAACCGCGTCGCCGTAACAGTTCGTCGAGCAACGCGGTGAACTCGTCCGGGCGCGCCGGAGTGAAGGCCGGACTGGGCCAGGTGCCCGGCACGTCCAGGGTGATCAACGTCGACTTGAACGGCCGGCTCACGTCCAGCGGCAGCCAGCGGCGAAAGTCGGAGCTGCCCCAGATGCGGAACCGCTGCATGAACATGCCCAGCTCCTCGGCTTTGTACCTGGTAATCGTGTCCAGGGCGATGACTTTCGACGTGCCGGAGGGAAAGTGGTAGCGGCGCAGTGTGATCGCCGTGCGGTCCAGCTGAACCAGGCCATCGTCGTAAGTTTCGTTCATGCTCGGGAACTCCGCAATTGGTGGCCCCGCGCGGTCAGACAGTGGCCGTCGTCCAATCGCCACTGCCACCCATGCAGGTTGCAGGTCAATGTGTTACCTTCTACCACACCGAATTTCGATAGGTCGGCTTTGAGATGCGGGCAACGCCGCTGAATCTGCCAGCCGTCCAGCGTGACCGACGCCGAGTCATCGTGGGTTTCGGCGAACCAGCCGTCGGCATAAGCGATGCGTTCGTCGGTCAGGCATTTGAAGAAGGTGTAGAGGTATTCGTTGTAGCCGCCGACTCGCCATGCCTTGAAACGGGTGGACAAGAAGATGGTGTTCACCCAGTCCGGTTCGTGATCGCGCAGCACGGTGCGGACCAGCTCCGGCGCGATCGTGAATCCGTAGCGGACTCGTTCGTCGGGAATTCGTTCCCGCACCACTCGTTTCGGGAAGTCGAGGACGACGCTCTCCGGGCCGATCGCGAGTTCCACGGGGTAGCCGATTCCGTCGCAGATCTCGTCGCTTTGCGACATGATCGGCTCGAACAGCGCGCGCAGCGGCTCCAACAGTGGCTCGCCGGCGGCGGGGGCCCAGCTGGCCCGCTCCGCGGCTATGACGGGCGCCATCCGTTCGGCGTAGTCGTCGAGGTAGGCGGACTTGCCGGTGGTGAAGATGGCCTCGACGCGGTGCGCCGGGAGGGGATGGGTAAGTGAATTCATGGTCGCGCCGGTGAAGTCGGCGGTGGACCCGGGGATCATCAGCAACCCGCCATCGTGCCCGTGCGCGCGCATCTGGTCCAGGAAGACCATTTGATCGGGAAAGATGTTGGCCGGATCGGCGCGGTCGTCGTTGAGGTGACGTAACTCCGGGTCCAAAAAGCAGGGCGGACCCGCGGACGGAATCACCCACCTGGCTCCGACCTGGGTGAGGTATTGGCGAGCGCGGTCCATCTGCCGTTGCCGTTTCTGCACCCCGAACGACTCCTTGGCACGGGCGGGCATGTCGTAGACCATCGGGTACCAGATCGCCCCGGAGTACTGCAGCATGTGCACGTCGATATGGCCGAATTCGGATGCCAGCACCTCCAAATCGACCGGCCGGGCGTCGTTCATGTTGAAAACCGTTGTGGTGCCATCGGAAACCGCCAGCGCCGAGTCACCGATGGGACCGTCGGCCGGCGCCCGCAGGGCGATGATCATGACGTCGAGCTCTCCCCTGGGGCCGCTGATCCGGTGCCTGACCGAGCTGCTGGTTTCGAAGAACCGGTGAAACCCGAGTTTTTGCAACTCGTTTCGCAGGTCGGGCACGGGAAAGTCGGGCAGCAGCACCACCGCGTCCTTGTTGACGTGCTCGGCCAGATTCTTCGCGTCGAAGTGGTCTTTGTGCAGGTGCGACACGTACAGGTAGTCGCACCCGCCCAATTTGTCCCAGTCCAGCGTGCTGTTGTCCGGGAACGGGAACCAGGACGCGAAGTAGGCGGGATTGACCCAGGGGTCACACAGGATGCTGCCCGCGGGGGTCTCGATCAGAAATCCGGCGTGGCCTACGCTCGTGACCTGCACAAATGCCTCTCGGTGCCATGTAGCGGTGACGCTTTTTGCGCCCCCGAGCTTAGCGCGGGGCCGCGGCTTGGGCCCGCGGCGACGGCGGGATCAGCCGATCCGCGAACGGTCGAGGGCTTACGTCCGGGACTGGGGGCCGCTCACAGCCTGTAGCACTAGGCTGACTGGCTGTGGAACCGGTATACGGGACTATCATTGCGCTGGCCCGCCTGATTTGGCGCATGCAGGGCCTGAAGATCACCGTTGCGGGCGTCGAGAACCTACCGAAAAGCGGTGGCGCGGTCCTCGCCATCAACCACACCGGCTACCTCGACTTCACCTTCGCGGGTTTGCCGGCCTACAAACAGGGCCTTGGCCGCAAGGTGCGCTTCATGGCCAAGCAAGAGGTCTTCGACCACAAAATCACCGGGCCGATCATGCGCAGCTTGCGACACATCTCGGTGAACCGGCAGGACGGGGCGGCCTCCTACGAAGCCGCCGTCAGGAACCTCAAGGACGGCGAGTTGGTCGGCGTCTATCCCGAAGCCACGATCAGCCGCAGCTTCGAGATCAAGGAATTGAAGTCGGGTGCCGCCCGCATGGCGGTCGAGGCGGGAGTGCCGATCGTTCCGGTGATCGTCTGGGGTGCGCAGCGGGTCTGGACCAAGGGCCACCCCAAAAAGCTGCTGCGACCCAAGGTGCCCATCACGGTGCTCGTCGGCGAACCGATCGAACCGACACTGGCCACCGCGGAACTGAACGGCCTGCTGCATTCCCGGATGCAACATTTGCTGGAACGTGCGCAAGAACTCTATGGGCCGCATCCCGCCGGTGAGTTCTGGGTGCCGCGCCGGCTCGGCGGCGGTGCGCCCTCGTTAGCTGAAGCGGCGCGTTTGGATGCCGAGGAGGCGGCCGCCCGGGCCGCTCGCCGGAATCGATCCGCTGGGGCGCCGGAGTAGCGACCGATGGTGGAGCCCACCTTCCGCGCCCTCGAGATCCTGGCCCAGCTGGCCGTTTTCGCCACCGGCACCCGGATCAGCTACTGCGGCGAGGAGAACATCCCCGACCGGGGCGGTGCCGTGGTCGCGATCAACCACACCAGCTATGTCGATTTTCTGCCCGCCGCGCTGGCCGTGCATCGCCGGCATCGGCGGCTTAGATTCATGATCAAAGCCGAGATGCAACGGGCGAAGGTGGTCAACTTCCTGATCAAACACACCCGGACCATCCCGGTGGACCGCGGCGCCGGCGCCGGCGCCTACGCGGTGGCCGTGCAGCGGCTACGGGAGGGGGAACTGGTCGGCGTGTATCCGGAGGCTACGATCAGCCGCAGCTTCGAGCTCAAGGAGTTCAAGACCGGCGCCGCCCGCATGGCTATCGAAGCCGACGTGCCGATCGTTCCGGTGATTGTCTGGGGTGCGCAGCGGATCTGGACCAAGGGCCGGCCCAGGCATCTGGGGCGCACCAGAGTGCCGATCGCCGTGCAGGTGGGTGCTCCGGTGCAGCCACGCGATGACATCGCGCAGACCGACGCCGCGCTGCGCGAAGCGATGACCGCGGTGCTGCATCGGGTGCAGCAGCGGTATCCGCACGAGTCCGGGGCGTACTGGGTGCCGCGCCGGCTCGGTGGCGGGGCACCCACCCCGGCGGAGGCTGCCCGGTTGGATGCCGACGAGGCCGCGGCGCGGGCCGCCGGCCGTACCCCGGGTCAGTGACGCCAGGGGCGAAAGGAGACGAGCATGGCAGAGCCGTTCTTCCGGTTTGCGGAGATGGTGGTGCCGCCCATTGTGGCGATGAACGGCACGAAGATCACCTTCGAAGGCCTCGAGAACATTCCGGCCCGGGGCGGCGCCTTGGCCGCGCTCAATCACACCAGCTACCTGGACTGGCTGCCCGCGTCGCTGGCCGCCCGCGAACGCAAGAGGCGTCTGCGTTTCATGATCAAGGCAGAGATGGCGGAGGTGAAGGCCGTCAACTACGTGATCAAGCACGCCCGGCTCATCCCGGTCGACCGCACGGCGGGCCATGACGCTTACGCGGTGGCCGTGCAGCGGCTGCGCCAGGGCGAACTCGTCGGCATGCACCCCGAGGCCACCATCAGCCGCAGCTACGAGCTCAGGCAATTCAAGACCGGGGCGGCGCGGATGGCGCTGGAGGCCCGGGTGCCGCTCGTTCCGGTGATCGTGTGGGGCGCGCATCGGATCTGGCCTAAAGACCATCCCAAGAAGGTCTTGCGCAACAGGGTGCCGATCACCGTGGCCGTCGGACGGCCGCTGTCGCCGGCGGGCGCCGCCGAGGAACTCAACGCCGCGCTACGTCAGGCGATGAATGCGCTGCTGTACCGGGTGCAGGAGGACTATCCGCATCCGCAGGGGGAGTTCTGGGTGCCTCGGCGGCTGGGCGGCGGCGCCCCGACCCAGGACGATTCGCAGGCGATCCGTTTGGTCGAATTGCAAGAGCGGGCCAAGAGGTACGGAAGCGACGGGGTGACGCGTCGTGGGCAGACCCAAAGCGGATTGCATTGAACAAGCCGGCGCTCATCGCCTGCGACGTCGACGGCACGTTGTTCGACGATGACGAAACCATCGCCCCGCGCACCCGCGACGCCGTGCGCGCCGCCGTCGCCGCCGGCGCGCACTTCATCGTGGCGACCGGCCGGCCGCCGCGGTGGATCCGTCCCGTGGTTGATGCGCTCGGTTTCGCCCCGATGGCGGTGTGCGCCAACGGCGCCGTCGTCTATGACTCCGCGACCGATCGGGTGGTGTCGGCGCGGACGCTGGGCGTCGACGCGCTGGCCGAGTTGGCCGAGCTCGCGACGCGCGTCATCCCGGGCGCGGGGCTGGCCGTCGAGCGGATCGGCGACCGTGCCCACGACTCGGCGACTCCCCAGTTCGTCAGCTCACCCGGCTACGAGCACGCGTGGCTGAACCCGGACAACACCGAGGTATCGGTCGAAGACCTGCTCAGCGCGCCCGCGATCAAGCTGCTCATCCGCCGAACCGGTGCCCGCAGCGCCGACATGGCCGCCGCACTGGCCAAGCACGTCGGCCTCGAGGGCGATATCACCTACTCCACCAACGCCGGCCTGGTGGAGATCGTGCCGCTGGGGATCAGCAAGGCCACCGGCGTGGACGAGATCGCGAGGCCACTCGAGATCGGCAGCGACGAGGTGATCGCGTTCGGTGACATGCCCAACGACCTGCCGATGCTGCGCTGGGCGGGCCACGGTGTGGCGATGGGTAACGCCCACCCCGAGGTATTGGCCGCCGCCGATGAGGTCACCGCGTCCAACAGCGAGGACGGGGTGGGGCGGGTGCTAGAACGCTGGTGGCTGTAATGCGCGCCGCGTTCTAAACGTTGGGATGGGTCGGCAACGAGAAGTGTTCGGGCGGTACGGTCGGTCCGCTCGGGGTTTGTGTCGACAGCGGCGTCGTGATCCCGTCCACCACCTCGGTGACGTTTCCGGTAAGCCGCTCGTAATTCAGGGTTCCGTGCGCAAAGTTCTGCGTGATCTGTAGCGGCTCTTGTATTTCCGCGCTGGTAGGCAGTCCCAGCGGGCCTCGTTCGTAGCTCAGCGACGCCCAGGCGTCGTAGATGGCGCCGGTGACCGGTTGGGCGCCGGTCGCGGGTGACCAGTACATCGCCCCCTTGGCGAAAGTGACATAGCGGGCATCACCTTCGGCGGCGGCTTCCGGTGACGTCGGCGCGCCCAGCACGCTGTTCATGCCGCCGATCGCCTGCCAGTGCTGGTAGATCGCGCCACCCTGCAGCGCCTTGATCAACTCCTCCGGTGGATCGTTGAAATGCGATGCGATATCCCGGATTTCATCCATCAGCGCGTAGGCGGCGTTGCCCGGGCAGTCGGTGTTCCCGACGTCGCGGTGGGTGAAGATGGTAGGCAGCGTAGCCACGGTGCCCGCCGCGAAAGTGGTGTAGTGGCTGCCGGCCGATTCCAATGCCACCGTGCCCTTGGGGTCGACGCCGTCCAGGCCCAGCCGCCAGCCGAGCAGCCGGCCCACGGCACGCAGCTGCAGCGGTGTCGGCGGCACGTCGTCGAAGTTGCCGATCATCGCCACACCCCAGGTGTTGCGGTTGAATCCGCCGGTGTGGAACGCCTCGACCGCCTTGGTGAGCCCTCCGGCGCTGCCCTCGAACACCTGACCATACTTGTCGACCAGCGCGTTGTAGGCGATGTCGCACCAGCCCAGCGTCTTGCTGTGGTAGGTGTAAATGGCCTTGACGATCCCGGCCGATTCCAGCGGGGAGTAATCATTGCTGCCGGCGGTGTGATGGACGACTGCGGCGCGAATCCCGTTGTCGTACTGGGGCGTACCGCATCGCAGGGACTCGTTGGCGCCCCATTCCGCCCGGCTGATGATGGCCGGTGCCTGGCCGGGCATCAGGACGCCGGACGGCGGCGTCCACTGTGTTTCGGACGGTGCCTGCGGCGGTGAGATCAGGATGGCGGAGATGTTCTGGCCGATGGGCTGTTCCTTGGAGGCCGGTTTGTATCCCAGACCGTCCGCGACGGGCGGGTCGCTCGGCGCCCGGGTCACCGGCGCATCGATCGGGCGGGTGACCGCGATCTGGACGGTCGTGGTGGCGCCGACGAACACCGGATCCGTGCCGCGCGGCCCCTCGCTGCCCGCCTGGGTCTTCGCGTCGGGCGCTGCGGTTTCATACTCGGTTTGGTACCAGGGCCCCCACGAGCCGTCCGGGCGCTTTGCGCGCACGCGGGTCGATGTGCCGGCCAGGTCGCCGGTGAGCGCGACCAACGAAAACGGGGTGTCCTGGGTGAGCTCGCGAACCGTGGCACCGGCCCCTAGCCCGATCAGCGGCTGCTGGACGAGCTGGGTGGTCTCGCGCGCCGGCGGCGGGCCGGAGGTACCGCGGTCGGGTGCCACGTCCGCCACCCACGCGACGATGACGACTGTCGCCGCGATGGCGGTGAGCAACATCGTGGGCGCGCGGCTGCGAGGCACCAGCCGATGTTACGTGTGTTTCTAATGGTGTTTGTGAGGCGACACGGGCTATGCGTGCGGAAATGTCCGCAAAATGTTCGACGGCACCGCAGAGATTGAGCTGCTGGGCGGGCTGCGGATCCCGACCCATGCGCGACTCTGCGGTGCCGTCCGGTGACAGGTTTGCAAATTAGATGGGCGGCGCGGCCGGCAGGGCACCCGCGGCCGCCGGCAGGGCACCCGCGGCACCCGGCAGCGCGGCGGCGGCACCCGGTAGGGCACCCGCGGCGCCGGGCAGCGCGGCGGCGGCACCGGGCAGGGCACCCGCGGCACCCGGCGCGGCTGCGCCGCCTTGCTGGACACCTTGCATGATCGCCGGCATCAACACGCCCTTGAGCAGGTCGATGGCCTGACCTGCGCCCAGCTGGTTGGCGGCTTGCATCACGTCACTGACCAGCCCGCCGCCACCGGAACCGCTTCCGGTGCCGAGGCCGGTGCCGCCACCGATCGGGGAGGCGCCCCCCAGCGTCGACGGGTCGCCGATGATCGGGTAGGTGCCGTCGACACCCGGGTCCAATCCGACCGGCGTGGTGATCGGCACCTCACTGGGCGAGATGGCGGGACTGCCCAGGCCGGGGGTGATCCCGGCCGGGCTGGTCAGCGCAGGGTTGAGCCCCGCGCCCGGGGTGGTCAGCCCCGCGCCGGGGGTCGGCGGCAGGCCCGGGGTCGGCAGCGCACCGGGAGCGGTGAGACCAGGTGTCGCGGGCGTCAGGCCGGGACTGGTCAGACCGGGGGTCGTCAGACCGGGACTGGTCAGGCCGGGACTGGTCAGGCCGGGGGTCGTCAGACCGGGACTGGTCAGAGCCGGACTGGTGAGGCCTGGAGTGCCGAGTCCGGGGGTGCCCAACCCGGGGGTGCCCAACCCGGGGCTGGTCAGGCCCGGCGTGCTGGTGGCTCCGCTGAGGGCGGGCACCGGCGGCAGGTTGATCCCGAACTGCGACAGCCCCTGCGAGAGTGCGGACATCAGTTCGTTGGGCAGGTCGGCCATGACCGCCGCTTGCTTGAACTCGTGGTGCTCGGCCGGCTTGTTGCCCGCGGTCGATTCGTAAACAAGGAAGTATGCGCAAGGACTCGCGACTGCCAGGGCGGCGACCGCGCTCATGGCTGTCGAGAGCTTGCGTCGGCGTCGGTTCGGCACGGAAGTCTCCTCAATCTGGACTATGTGTTGTGTCGGGGGCCATGCCCGTCCTTTCTCGGTATGACCCGCACAGAATCGATGGTACGAGTGAGATTGCTGTGACTAGAGTGACGATATTGAATCGTGAGGCAATTGCGCCCTAGGTTGTAACCCCGACTTCCCAGGCTCGCCAGATGGGTTAGACCCGCGCGGTCGGATACCCTAAGCAACCGATGACCGCTCGTTTCGATCTTCTCGTCGTCGGCTCCGGATTTTTCGGCCTGACCATTGCCGAACGCGTGGCTACCCAGCTCGGCAAGCGCGTGCTCGTGGTGGAGCGGCGCCCACACATCGGTGGCAACGCCTACTCCGAGGCCGAGCCGCAGACCGGCATCGAGGTCCATAAATACGGCGCCCACCTCTTCCACACCTCTAATAAGAGGGTCTGGGACTACGTGCGGCAGTTCACCGAGTTCACCGACTACCGGCACCGGGTATTTGCGATGCACAACGGCCAGGCCTACCAGTTCCCGATGGGGCTGGGCCTGGTGTCGCAGTTCTTCGGCAGGTACTTCAGCCCCGGGGAAGCGCGCCGGCTGATCGCGGAGCAAGCGGCAGAGATCGACACCGCGGACGCGCAAAATCTCGAGGAAAAGGCGGTTTCGCTGATCGGACGACCGCTCTATGAGGCGTTCGTCAAGGGGTACACCGCCAAGCAGTGGCAGACCGACCCCAAGGAATTGCCGGCATCCAACATCACCCGGCTGCCGGTGCGCTACACCTTCGACAACCGATACTTCAGTGACACCTACGAGGGCCTGCCGCTCCGCGGCTACACCGCGTGGCTGCAGAACATGGCCGCCGACGACCGGATCGAGGTGAGGCTGAACACCGACTGGTTCGGTGTTCGCGACCAGCTGCGCGCGGACAGCCCGGAGGCGCCGGTCGTCTACACCGGTCCGCTGGACCGCTATTTCGACTACGCCGCAGGCCGGCTCGGCTGGCGCACCCTGGACTTCGAGGTGGAAGTGTTACCCATTGGCGATTTTCAGGGGACGCCGGTGATGAACTACAACGATCTCGACGTGCCCTACACCCGCATCCATGAGTTCCGTCACTTCCACCCCGAGCGGGACTATCCCGACGACAAGACGGTGATCATGCGGGAGTACTCCCGGTTCGCCGAAGACGACGATGAGCCCTACTATCCGATCAATACCGAGGCCGACCGTAACCTCCTGGCCGCGTACCGAGCGAGGGCTAAGTCCGAAACCGCCTCAGCGAAGGTGCTTTTCGGCGGACGGCTGGGCACCTACCAATATCTGGACATGCATATGGCAATCGCCAGCGCTTTGAACATGTACGACAACGTCCTTGCGCCGCACCTGCGTGACGGCGCACCTTTGATCGAAAACGAGGTAGCGAGCACATGACCGCCGCCAGCCTGCTAGCCCGAATCATCCTGCCGCGTCCGGGCGAGCCCCTTGACGTGCGCAAGCTGTACCTGGAGGAATCCATCACCAATGCCCGGCGCGCGCATGCGACCAGCCGCACCTCGCTGCAGGTTGGTGCGGAGTCCGAGGTGTCGTTCGCCACGTATTTCAACGCGTTTCCGGCCAGCTACTGGCGCCGCTGGACGACGTGTAAGTCGGTGGTCTTGCGGGTCGAGGTGACCGGCGCCGGGCGTGTCGACGTCTACCGCACCAAGGCCACCGGTGCGCGGATCTTCGTCGACGGCCGCCATTTCGACGGTGCCGAGGACCAGCCGCAGGTCGTCGAGGTCGAGGTCGGGCTGCAGCCGTTCGAGGACGGCGGCTGGGTCTGGTTCGACATCACCACCGACACGGCGGTCACGCTGCTCAGCGGCGGCTGGTATGCGACCGAACCCGCCCCGGGCAAAGCCAACATCGCCGTCGGCATCCCCACCTTCAACCGTCCCTCGGACTGTGCCAACGCGCTGGCCGAGCTCACCGCAGATCCGTTGGTAGACGAGGTGGTTGGCGCGGTCATCGTGCCCGACCAGGGTGTCCGCAAGGTGCGCGATCATCCCGACTTCCCGGCCGCGGCCGCCCGGCTGGGTAATCGGCTCTCCATCCACGACCAGCCCAACCTCGGCGGCTCCGGCGGCTACAGCCGAGTGATGTACGAGGCGCTGAAAAACACCGACTGCCAACAAATCCTGTTCATGGATGACGACATCCGCATCGAGCCCGACTCGATCCTGCGGGTGCTGGCGATGCACCGCTTCGCCAAGAGCCCGATGCTGATCGGCGGCCAGATGCTCAACTTGCAAGAGCCGTCGCACCTGCACATCATGGGCGAGGTCGTGGACCGCTCGAACTTCATGTGGACCGCCGCACCACACGCCGAATACGACCACGACTTCGCCGAATATCCGTTGAGCGACAACAACCGGAAAAGCAAGCTGCTGCACCGCCGCATCGATGTCGACTACAACGGCTGGTGGACGTGCATGATCCCGCGGCAGGTCGCCGAAGAGCTCGGACAACCGTTGCCGCTCTTCATCAAGTGGGACGACGCCGACTACGGACTGCGCGCCGCGGAACACGGATATCCCACCGTCACCCTGCCCGGCGCGGCCATCTGGCACATGGCCTGGAGCGACAAGGACGACGCCATCGACTGGCAGGCCTACTTCCATCTGCGCAATCGGCTGGTGGTGGCCGCAATGCACTGGGACGGCCCAAAGGCGCAAGTCACCGGACTGATTCGCAGCCACCTCAAAGCGACGCTGAAACATCTTGCGTGCCTTGAATATTCGACGGTGGCCATCCAGAACAAGGCCATCGACGACTTCCTGGCCGGCCCAGAGCACATCTTCTCGATCCTGGAATCGGCGCTGCCCGAAGTGCACCGCATCCGCAAGCACTACCCGGACGCGGTCGTCCTCCCGGCAGCGAGCGAACTGCCGGAGCCATTACACCGCAGCAAGGCGATGAAACCGCCGGTCAACCCGCTGTCCATCGGCTACCGGTTGGCGCGGGGGATAGCGCACAACATCACCAAGGCGGACCCCGATGCCCACCGCCGCCCCGAGTTCAACGTGCCGACCCAGGACGCGCGCTGGTTCCGGCTGTGCACGGTCGACGGTGTCACCGTCACGACGGCCGATGGGTGCGGCGTCGTGTACCGGCAACGCGATCGGCGCAAGATGCTTGCGCTGCTGCTCGCCTCGCTGCGCCGGCAGCGGCAGCTGGCGAGCCGGTTCGACGAGATGCGCAGGATCTATCGGGGCGCGTTGCCCGTGCTGTCCAGCAAGCAGAAGTGGGAGACGGCGTTGTTGCCCGCGGCCGACGCCGGCAAAAAAGAGTCAACGCATGCCTGAATCGGCCGCTCCGCGCGGTGAAGTGGCCGCGCTGGTGGCCGTTCAGTCGGCGCTGGCCGACCGCCCCGGCGTGCTGGCCGTGGCGCGCGGACTGTCCCACTTCGGCGAGCACAGCATCGGCTGGGTGGCGGTGGCGGTGCTCGGCGCGGTGATGATGCCGGGGCGGCGCCGGGAGTGGCTGGTGGCCGGGGCCGGGGCGTTCGCCGCGCACGTGGCCGCCGTCTTGGTCAAGCGGTTGGTGCGGCGCAAGCGGCCGCACCATCCGGCCGTCGTGGTGAATGTCGGCACGCCCAGCCGGCTGAGTTTTCCCTCCGCGCATGCCACCTCCACCACGGCCGCGGCCATCCTGATGGGCCGGGCCACCGGCCTGCCGCTGCCCGCGGTCTTGGTGCCCCCCATGGCGCTGTCGCGGATATTGCTGGGGGTGCACTATCCCAGCGACGTGGCGTGCGGAATTGCCCTCGGTGCCGTCATCGCGGAGATCGCGGGCCGAGCGGCGAGAGGTCGCCGAAAGAGGTGCGCCGAATGAGTGAGGACGTGGTGACCGGGCCTCCGGGCAACCTGATCGTCGGGGTGGTCAAGGCGATCCGCCCGCGGCAATGGGTGAAGAACGTGATCGTGCTGGCCGCGCCGCTGGCCGCACTGGGCGGCCCGATCCGCTACGACTACGCCGACGTGCTGACCAAGGTGTCCGTGGCCTTCGTGGTGTTCTGCCTGGCGGCCTCGTCGATCTACCTGGTCAACGACGTTCGCGACGTCGATGCCGATCGCGAGCACCCCACCAAGCGATTCCGGCCGATCGCCGCGGGCGTGGTGCCCGAGTGGCTGGCCTATGCGCTCGCTGTGGTGCTGGGGGTAGCCTCGCTGGCGATCTCCTGGCTGCTGACTCCAGACCTGGCGCTGGTCATGGCCGTCTACATCGGGATGCAGCTCGGGTATTGCTTCGGTCTCAAGCATCAAGCGGTGATGGACATCTGCATCGTGTCGTCGGCGTATTTGCTTCGGGCCATCGCCGGCGGCGCTGCCACCAAAATCCCGTTGTCGCAGTGGTTCTTGCTGTTCGTGGCGTTCGGGTCGCTGTTCATGGTGGCCGGCAAGCGCTACGCCGAGCTGCAGGTCGCCGAGCGCACCGGCGCCGCCATCCGCAAGGCGCTGGAAAGCTACACCAGCACCTACCTGCGCTTCGTCTGGACGTTGTCGGCCACCGCGGTGGTGGTGTGCTATGGGCTGTGGGCGTTCGAGCGGGACCGCCATTCGGGGTCCTGGTTCGCGGTGTCGATGGTCCCGTTCACCATCGCGATCCTGCGCTACGCCGTCGACGTGGACGGAGGGCTGGCCGGGGAGCCCGAGGACATCGCGCTGCGCGACCGGGTGCTGCAGCTGCTGGCGCTGGCGTGGATCGCAACGGTGGGAGCGGCCGTTGCCCTCGGCTAGCCCGGAATTACAGGCTTTGAAGGCCGGGGTGATACGCCGCCGGGTGGCGGTCAGGCGGTTGGGCTGGCCGGTGTTCCCGTATACCACCGTGGTGCGGGTCAGCCTGTGGATCAGCGTCGCCGTGGTCACCGGGCTGTTCACCTGGGGGAGCTGGCAACGGCGCTGGATCGCCGATGACGGACTGATCGTGTTGCGCACCGTGCGCAATCTGCTGGCCGGCAACGGTCCGGTTTTCAATCAGGGCGAGCGCGTGGAGGCCAACACCTCCACGGCGTGGACCTATCTGATGTATGCGGGCAGCTGGGTCGGTGGCCCGCTGCGCATGGAGTACGTCGCGCTGGCGCTGGCTTTGCTGCTCTCGGTGCTGGGCGTGGCGCTGCTCATGCTGGGGGCCGCCCGCTTGTATGCGCCCAGCTTGCGCGGCCGCAAGGCCATCATGTTGCCCGCCGGGGCGTTGGTCTACATCGCGCTGCCCCCGGCGCGTGACTTCGCCACGTCCGGCCTGGAGAGCGGGCTGACACTGGCCTACCTCGGCCTGCTGTGGTGGATGATGGTCTGCTGGGCGCAGCCGGTGCGGAACCGACCGGACCACGACGCGTTCATCGGTGCGCTGGCATTCGTCGCCGGGTTCAGCGTGCTGGTCCGGCCCGAGCTGGCGCTCATGGGCGGCCTGGCGCTGATCATGATGCTGATCGCGGCCCGAACGTGGCGGCGCCGCGTGCTGGTCGTGGTGGCCGGGGGATTGCTGCCGGTCGGCTGTGAAATCTTCCGCATGGGCTACTACGGCCTGCTGGTGCCCGGGACCGCCCTGGCCAAGGATGCGGCCGGGGACAAGTGGTCCCAGGGCATGACCTACCTGGCGAACTTCGATGCGCCGTACGCGGTGTGGGTGCCGGTGGTCCTCCTGGTGCCCCTGGGGGTGCTGTTGATGGCGGCACGCCGGCGTCCGTCCTTCCTGCGCCCGGCGCTGACCCCCGACTACGGGCGGCTGGCGCGGGCGGTGCAAAGCCCGCCGGCGGTGGTGGCCTTCGTCCTGGTGAGCGGTCTGCTGCAGGCGCTCTATTGGATCCGGCAGGGCGGTGACTTCATGCACGGGCGGGTGCTGCTGGCGCCGGTGTTTTGTTTGCTCGCCCCGGTGGCCGTCATCCCCGTGCTGATCCCCGACGGCCAGGACTATTCGCGGGAAACGGGCTATTGGGTGGCCGGCGGAGCCAGCTTGCTGTGGCTGTGCGTGGCGGGTTGGTCGCTGTGGGCGGCGAACTCACCCGGAATGGGTGACGACGCCACCCACGTCACCTACTCCGGGATCGTCGACGAGCGCCGCTTTTACGCGCAGGCCACCGGGCATGCGCACCCGCTGACCGCGGCGGACTACCTGGACTATCCGAGGATGGCCGCCATCCTGGCGGCGCTGGACAACACCCCGGACGGGGCGCTGCTGCTGCCGTCGGGCAACTACATCCAATGGGACATCGTGCCGATGGCCCAGCCGCAGCCGGGCGGCGCTCCGAACGACCGAGAGCCCCAAAAGCCACAGCATGCAGTGTTTTTCACCAACCTTGGCATGGTCGGCATGAACGTCGGACTGGACGTCCGGGTGATTGATCAGATCGGGCTGGCCAACCCGCTCGCCCAACACACCGAACGCCTCAAGCACGGCCGTATCGGGCATGACAAAAACCTGTTCCCGGACTGGGTGATCGCCGACGGCCCCTGGGTGAAGGTGTATCCGGGGATACCCGGCTATTTGGACGAGCAGTGGGTGGCCGAGGCGGTGACGGCGCTGCAATGCCCCGAGACGCAATCGGTGTTGGCCTCGGTGCGCGCCCCGATGACCCCGCACCGGTTCCTGTCCAACGTGCTGCATTCCTATGAATTCACCAAGTACCGAATCGACCGGGTCCCGCGCTACGAGCTGGCCAGGTGTGGGCTCCCGGTGCCCGACGAGGTCCCGCCGCCGCCTCGCGAGTAAGCGCTCGGCAGAAGAATTTTCGACACATCTCCGACCAATCACGGCCTGGGGATACGAAATTGACAGAAACATCACATCTCGACGCCGACCAGCACCCAAACCCGGGCAATCACATGCGGAAACGCCGATTTTTAAAGCACATGTTTGGCCCGAAAACCGCTGGGAATGCGCGCCGATCGAACGCTTGCCCGAGCGCCTCGATGCGACCCAACGACGGAAGGTGTGGTTGACTACACGGGCACTGCTGCGCCCGACCGCATGCAGTCCGACCCAAATCGAGGGTCGGCGCCCAATCGTAAGAATGCGCCGAAAGGCCGAAGGTGAGGAAGTAAGGATGACGCTTGTCGACAGGTTGCGCGCCGCCGTGGCTCGGATGCCGCGCCGGCTCGTGGTGGGGACCGCTGGCGCGGCCCTGCTTGCGGGTCTGATTGGCGCCGTGGGGGGCTCGCCGACCGCTGGGGCGTTCTCGCGCCCGGGTCTGCCGGTGGAGTACCTGCAGGTTCCTTCCGCGGGGATGGGCCGCGATATCAAGGTTCAGTTCCAAAGCGGTGGCGCGAACTCGCCGGCGTTGTACCTGCTCGACGGTATGCGCGCGCAGGACGACTTCAACGGCTGGGACATCAACACCCCCGCGTTCGAGTGGTACTACCAGTCGGGCCTGTCGGTCGTCATGCCGGTCGGCGGGCAGTCCAGCTTCTACTCCGACTGGTACAAGCCCGCCTGCGGTAAGGCCGGCTGCACCACGTACAAGTGGGAAACGTTCCTCACCAGCGAGCTGCCGCAGTACCTGTCGGCGCAAAAGCAGGTCAAGCCCACCGGCAGCGCCGCGGTGGGTCTGTCGATGGCCGGGTCGTCGGCGCTGATCCTGGCCGCCTACCACCCGCAGCAATTCATCTACGCCGGTTCGTTGTCGGCGCTGCTGGACCCCTCGCAGGGGATGGGGCCGTCCCTGATCGGTTTGTCCATGGGCGACGCCGGTGGCTACAAGGCTGCCGACATGTGGGGCCCCAAGAACGACCCGGCGTGGGCTCGCAACGACCCGTCGCTGCAGGTCGGCAAGCTGGTCGCCAACAACACCCGCATCTGGGTGTACTGCGGTAACGGCAAGCCGTCGGACCTCGGCGGGGACAACCTGCCCGCGAAGTTCCTCGAGGGCTTCGTGCGTACCAGCAACCTGAAGTTCCAGGACGCCTACAACGCGGCCGGTGGCCACAACGCGGTGTTCAACTTCGACGCCAACGGCACGCACGACTGGCCATACTGGGGCGCGCAGCTCAACGCCATGAAGGGTGATCTGCAGTCGACGCTGGGTGCGACCCCGGGCTCAGGTCCGGCTGCCGCTTCCAATGCCGGCAACACCCAGGGCACCTAAACACAACGGCAACGCGATCAACGGCGGAAACCCTCGGGTTTCCGCCGTTGATCGTTTTTGGTCGATGTGATCTGTTTCACTACCCTGCGGGATAGGCGTCCTGGGGCGCTGGCTAATGTGCACTCAGCGACTACACGATGGAGGGTGGACATGAGGGTCGTACGTGGTCTATCAGCGCTTCTTCGGGTGTTCGGCCTGGTTGCACTGTTGGTTGGGCTGGTCGGGGTGACGGTGGTGGTCGGTCCCACCGACAAAGCCAGGGCGGCCGGGTACGAGAGCCTGATGGTCCCCTCGGCGGCGATGGGGCGCGATATCCCGGTGGCCTTTCTGGCCGGCGGGCCGCACGCGGTCTATCTGCTGGATGCGTTCAATGCGGCCCCGGATGTCAGCAACTGGGTCACCGCGGGTAACGCGATGAACACGCTGGGCGGCAAGGGAATCTCGGTGGTGGCGCCCGCCGGCGGCGCCTACAGCATGTACACCAACTGGGAGCAGGACGGCAGCAAGCAGTGGGACACCTTCCTGTCCAGCGAGCTGCCCGACTGGCTGGCCGCCAACAAGGGCCTGGCGCCCGGTGGGCATGCCGCCGTGGGCGCCTCGCAGGGTGGTTATGGAGCGATGGCGCTGGCCGCGTTCCACCCCGACCGGTTCGGCTTTGCCGGCTCGATGTCGGGGTTCCTATACCCGTCGAGCACCAACTACAACGGCGCGATCCTGGCCGGGCTGCAGCAGTTCGGCGGCGTGGACGGCAACGGCATGTGGGGCGCCCCGCAGCTGGGCCGGTGGAAGTGGCACGACCCGTACGTGCATGCCTCGCTGCTGGCGCAGAACAACACCCGGGTGTGGGTCTACAGCCCGACGAATGCGGGCGGCGACGCCGCCGCGATGATCGGCCAAGCGGGAGCGGCGATGGGCAGCTCCCGGGAGTTCTACCAGCAGTACCGCAGCGTCGGCGGACACAACGGCCACTTCGACTTCCCGGGCGGCGGCGACAACGGGTGGGGCTCGTGGTCGGGCCAACTGGGCGCCATGTCGGGCGACATCGTGGGCGCGATTCGCTAGCCGGACGGCCCCCGACAGCACTCGCGGCAGCTGCGGCACGGACGTCCCCACCCGGCGTGCCGGTACCGTGTAGAGCGTGCAGCAGAGCGCGGAACGGTCGCGTCGCTGCGACCTTCCGACACTGCTAGCAGGAGAACATGGCTACCAACGCCCGGCGTAGACGGCATCGCATCCTCGCCTGGACCGCCGCCCTTGCGGTGGCCGGCGTCGTGTTGCTGGTCATCGCGGCCGTGGTGATATTTTTGCGCAGACCGCAGTCGCCGCCCAGCGCGGTGCCGCCGGGCGTTCTGCCGCCGTCGTCGACGACCACCCACCCGCACAAGCCCCGGCCCGCTTCCCAAGACGCTTCCTGCCCCGACGTGCAGTTGGTCGCCGTTCCCGGCACCTGGGAATCGTCCCCGACCGATGATCCGCTCAACCCGACCCAGTTCCCGAATGCGTTGTTGCGCAAGGTGACCGGTCCGATTTCCGAGCAGTTCCCGTCCTCCCGGGTGCAGACCTACACCGTTCCGTACACGGCGCAGTTCCACAATCCGTTGAGTGGTGACACGCAGATGTCCTACAACAACAGCCGGGCGGAAGGCACCCGCGCCACGGTCCAGGCCCTGACGGAGATGAACGGCAAGTGCCCGTTGACCAGCTACGTGCTGGTGGGTTTCTCGCAGGGCGCGGTGATCGCCGGCGACATCGCCAGCGACATCGGCAACGGCCGCGGACCCGTCGACGACGACCTGGTGCTCGGTGTGACGCTGATCGCCGACGGGCGTCGCCAGCCGGGAGTGGGCAACGACATCGGGCCCAATCCGCCGGGCCAGGGCGCCGAGGTCACGCTGCAGGAGGTGCCGATGTTGTCGGGGCTCGGTTTGACCATGACCGGTGCCCGGCCGGGCGGCTTCGGCGCGCTCAACGACAAGACCAACGAGATCTGCGCGCCGGGTGACCTGATCTGCGCGGCGCCCGAGGAGGCATTCAGCGTGGCCAACCTGCCGACCACGCTGAACACGCTGGCCGGGGGCGCCGGACAACCGGTCCATGCGTTGTACGCCACGACGCAGTGCTGGAGCGTGGACGGGGAGCCGGCGTCCGCCTGGACCTTGGACTGGGCGCACGGACTGGTCGCCAACGCGCCTCACCCCAAACATGGATGACCGGGCGGCGGACACAGCCGCTGGTAGCCAGGTACCGGGGAGAATGCGCGGTACCTTGTGATTTGGTCTGCCGCGAGGCGCCGCCTAACATTAAGAGGAAATTAAGAGCAGTAGGACTTTTCTCGCGGACCCGGTCGGCGTCGACCCTGGCAGTCGACCGGAGTTCCCGGGGGGACCATGCGAGGGGTGGCCCGCGCGTAGAGGTAACCGTCAGCGTAGCTGACTAAAGCGTTGTGACAGGAGAGCGGAATGGCGTACCACAACCCATTCATTGTGAATGGAAAGATCAGGTTCCCGGATAACACCAACCTGGTTCGTCACGTTGAGAAGTGGGCGAAGGTTCGCGGCGACAAGCTGGCCTACCGGTTCATCGACTTTTCCACCGAACGTGACGGTGTGGCACGCGACATCGTCTGGCGCGATTTCAGTACCCGCAACCGAGCCGTGGGCGCGCGTCTGCAGCAGGTCACCCAAGCGGGTGACCGGATCGCCATCCTGTGCCCGCAGAACCTGGATTACCTCATCGCCTTCTTCGGCGCGCTCTACTCCGGCCGGATCGCGGTGCCGTTGTTCGACCCGGCCGAGCCGGGCCACGTGGGCCGTCTGCATGCCGTGCTCGATGATTGCGCTCCGTCGACAATCCTGACCACCACCGACGCCGCCGAAGGTGTCCGCAAGTTCATCCGCGCCCGTTCGGCCAAGGAACGGCCCCGCGTCATCGCCGTCGATGCGGTGCCCGACGAGGTCGCCTCCACCTGGCAGGAGCCCGAGGCCAACGAGAGCACCACCGCCTACCTGCAGTACACCTCCGGCTCCACCCGCACACCGACCGGCGTGCAGATCACTCACCTGAGCCTGCCCACCAACGTGCTGCAGGTGCTCAACGCGTTGGAGGGCACCGAAGGTGACCGGGGGTGCATGTGGCTGCCGTTCTTCCACGACATGGGCCTCATCACGGCGCTGTTGTCGTCGGTGCTGGGTCAAAACTTCACCTTCATGACGCCGGCAGCGTTCGTGCGCCGGCCCGGCCGCTGGATTCGTGAACTCGCACGTAAGCCCGGCGAGACCGGCGGGGTCTTCTCGGCGGCGCCGAACTTTGCGTTCGAACATGCCGCGGTGCGTGGCCTGCCCCGCGATGATGAGCCGCCACTGGACCTGAGCAACGTCAAGGGGATCCTGAACGGCAGCGAGCCCGTGTCCCCGGCGTCGATGCGCAAGTTCTACGAGGCGTTTGCGCCCTACGGCCTGAAAGAGACGGCCATCAAGCCGTCCTACGGCTTGGCCGAGGCGACGCTGTTCGTCTCGACCACGCCGATGGACGAGAAGCCAAGGGTTATTCACGTCGACCGCGACGCGCTCAACAAGCAACGCTTCGTCGAGGTGGCCCCGGACGCGCCCGGCGCCGTCGCGCAGGTCTCCGCGGGCGTTATCGGCGTCGACGAATGGGCCGTCATCGTCGATCCCGACACGGCCAGCGAGCTGCCGGACGGGCAGATCGGGGAGGTCTGGTTGCACGGCCAGAACCTCGGGATCGGCTACTGGGGCAAGGAAGCAGAGACCAACGAGACCTTCCGGAACATCCTCAAGTCGCGCATCACCCAGTCGCACGCAGAGGGCGCCGAGGACGACGCGCTGTGGGTACGCACCGGCGACTACGGCACCTATTGCCAGGGACACCTCTATATAGCAGGCCGAATCAAGGACCTGGTCATCATCGACGGCCGCAACCACTACCCGCAGGACCTCGAGTACTCGGCGCAGGAAGCCAACAAGGCACTGCGCACCGGCTACGTCGCCGCGTTCTCGGTCCCGGCCAACCAGCTGCCCACGGAGGTCTTCGACGACCCACACGCCGGTCTGAACTATGACCCCGAGGACACCTCCGAGCAGCTGGTCATCGTCGCTGAGCGGGCCGCGGGTACGCACAAGCTCGACTACCAGCCCATCGCCGACGACATCCGGGCAGCCATCGCCGTCCGGCATGGCGTTACCGTTCGTGACCTGCTGCTGGTGCAGGCCGGTTTGATTCCGCGCACCTCCAGCGGCAAGATCGGCCGCCGCGCCTGCCGTGCCGCCTACCTCGACGGCAGCCTGCGCAGCGGCATAGGTTCCCCGACCGCCTTTGCCCCCGAATCGAACTGAACACCTAGTAGCCATGGCCAACATAGAAGATTTCCAAGACACCACTGCTACGGACAACGGCAACCCGGCGGGCAACTTACCCGCCACCTCCGGCGATAAACCGGAGATGACGATCCCCGAGATGCGGCAGTGGCTGCGCAACTATGTGGCCAAGTGCACCGGGCAGTCACCCGATTCGATCGACGAGTCGGTGCCGATGGTGGAGCTGGGGTTGTCGTCGCGGGACGCCGTCGCGATGGCCGCCGACATCGAGGACATGACCGGTGTCACGTTGTCGGTCGCGGTCGCTTTCCAGCATCCGACCATCGAATCGCTGGCCACCCGGATCATTGAGGGCGAGCCCGAAGCGGACACCTCGGCCGACGACAACGCCGACTGGTCCCGCCTCGGCCCCGCCGAGCGCGTCGACATCGCGATCGTGGGCTTGTCCACCCGGCTGCCCGGCGAGATGAACACCCCCGACGAAACCTGGCAGGCGCTGCTGGAGGGCCGCGACGCCATCACCGACCTGCCCGAGGGGCGTTGGTCGGAATTCCTGCAGGAGCCGCGGCTGGCGGAGCGGATGGCCAAGGCCCGCACCCGCGGCGGATACCTGAAGGACATCAAGGGATTCGACTCGGAGTTCTTCGCCGTCGCCAAGACCGAGGCCGACAACATCGACCCGCAACAGCGGATGGCGCTGGAGCTGACCTGGGAGGCGCTCGAGCACGCCCGCATCCCGGCGTCGAGCCTGCGCGGCCGGTCCGTGGGCGTGTACGTCGGCGTCTCCAACAACGACTACGCCATGATGGCGGTGTCCGACCCGACGACCGCCCATCCCTACGCGATCACCGGCACCGCTACCTCGATCATCGCCAACCGGGTGTCGTACTTCTACGACTTCCGCGGGCCTTCGATGGCGGTCGACACCGCCTGCTCGAGTTCGTTGGTGGCGATCCACCAGGCCGTGCAGGCCCTGCGTAACGGCGAATGCGATGCGGCGCTGGCCGGCGGCGTCAACGCGCTGATCACCCCCGCGGTGACGCTGGGTTTCGACGAGATCGGCGCGGTGCTGGCTCCCGACGGCCGGATCAAGTCGTTCTCCTCGGACGCCGACGGCTACACCCGTTCCGAGGGCGCCGGCATGGTGGTGCTCAAGCGGGTGGATGACGCCCGCCGCGACGGCGACCAGATCCTGGCCGTGATCGCCGGCACCGCGGTCAACCACGACGGCCGCTCCAACGGCCTGATCGCGCCCAACCAGGACGCCCAGGCCGACGTGCTGCGCCGCGCATACAAGGACGCCGGCATCGACCCGCGCACCGTCGACTACATCGAGGCGCACGGCACCGGCACCGTGCTCGGCGACCCGATCGAGGCCGAGGCCCTGGGCCGCATCGTCGGCCGGGGCCGTCCCGCCGACCGACCGGCGCTGCTGGGCGCGGTGAAAACCAACATCGGCCACCTGGAGTCGGCGGCCGGGGTGGCCAGCATGGCCAAGGTGGTACTGGCGCTGCAGCACGACAAGCTGCCGCCGTCGATCAACTTCGCCGGCCCCAGCCCCTACATCGACTGGGATGCCGTCCACCTCAAGGTGGTCGACAAGGCCACCGACTGGCCGCGCTACGGCGGCTACGCACTGGCCGGGGTGTCCAGCTTCGGCTTCGGCGGGGCGAACGCGCACGTGGTGGTGCGTGAGGTACTGCCGCGCGACGTCATCGAGCGTGCGCCCGAACCCGAAGCTCAGCCTGTTGCGCCGGCAGACACCGAGACGGCCCAGGCGGAGGCGCCCACCCTCGAAGGCCACTCGCTGCGGTTCGACGAGTACGGCGAGATCATCACCGACTCGTTCGCCGGCGACGTGGACGAGGCCGAGCTGCCGGGTGTCACCGAGGAGGCGCTGCGGCTCAAGGAAGCCGCGCTGGAAGAGCTTGCGGCGCAAGAAGAATCCAAGCCACTGATCCCGCTGGCGGTGTCGGCGTTCCTGACGTCGCGCAAGAAGGCGGCGGCCGCCGAGCTGGCCGACTGGATGGAAAGCCCCGAAGGCCAGGCGTCGTCGCTGGAGTCCATCGGCCGGTCGCTGTCGCGGCGCAACCACGGCCGCTCCCGCGCGGTGGTGCTGGCCCACGACCACGACGAGGCCATCAAGGGCCTGCGGGCGGTGGCCGAGGGCAAGCAGCGGCCGAACGTGTTCAGCGCCGACGGGCCGGTGACCAACGGCCCGGTGTGGGTGCTGGCCGGCTTCGGCGCGCAGCACCGCAAGATGGGCAAGAGCCTGTACCTGCGCAACCCGGTGTTCGCCGAGTGGATCGAGAAGGTCGACGCGCTGATCCAGGACGAATTGGGCTACTCGGTGCTCGAGCTGATCCTGGACGACTCGCAGGACTACGGCATCGAGACCACCCAGGTCACCATCTTCGCCATCCAGATCGCGCTGGGTGAGCTGCTCAAGCACCACGGCGCCAAGCCCGCCGCCGTGGTCGGCCAGTCGCTGGGCGAGGCGGCCTGCGCCTACTTCTCCGGCGGCCTGTCGCTGCGCGACGCCACCCGCGCCATCTGCTCGCGCTCGCACCTGATGGGCGAGGGTGAGGCGATGCTGTTCGGCGAGTACATCCGGTTGATGGCGCTGGTGGAGTACTCCGCCGACGAGATCAAGACGGTGTTCTCCGACTTTCCGGATTTGGAGGTGTGCGTCTACGCCGCACCCACCCAGACCGTCATCGGCGGCCCGCCCGAGCAGGTGGACGCGATCATCGCCCGCGCGGAGGCCGAGGGCAAGTTCGCCCGCAAGTTCCAGACCAAGGGCGCCAGCCACACCCAGCAGATGGACCCGCTGCTCGGCGAGCTGGCCGCCGAGCTGCAGGGCATCAAGCCGATGCGCCCGACGGTCGGCATCTTCTCGACCGTGCACGAGGGCAGCTACATCAAGCCCGGTAGCGACCCGATCCACGACGTGGAGTACTGGAAGAAGGGGCTGCGCCACAGCGTCTACTTCACCCACGGCATCCGCAACGCCGTGGACAGCGGGCACACCACGTTTCTGGAGCTGGCGCCCAACCCGGTGGCGCTGATGCAGGTGGGTCTGACCACGGCCTCGGCCGGTCTGCACGACGCGCAGCTGATCCCGACGCTGGCCCGCAAGCAGGACGAGGTCGAGTCGATGATCTCGACCATGGCGCAGCTCTACGTCTACGGCCACGACCTGGACATCTGGACCATATTTTCCCGGGATTCGGCGGGGCCCCCCGCGCCGCAGGACTATGCGAACATCCCGCCGACCCGGTTCAAGCGCAAAGAGCACTGGCTGGACGTGAACTTCCACACCGGCAGCAGCTCGGTGGTCATGCCGGGTGCGCATGTGGCGCTGCCCGATGGCCGCCACGTGTGGGAGTACGCGCCCCGCGGCCTGACCGACCTGGCCGGGTTGGTGAAAGCCGCTGCGACCGAGGTACTTCCGGATGCGCGACTGGCGGCGTCGGAACAGCGCGCGGTGCCGGGCGAGGGCGCCTGGCTGGTGACGACGCTGACCCGGCACCCGGGTGGCGCCTCGGTGCAGGTGCATGCCCGCGTCGACGAGTCCTTCACGCTGGTGTACGACGCGTTGGTCGCGCGCGGTGGTTCGGAATCGGTGTTGCCGGCCGCGGTCGGGGCCGGTGCGGCGCTCGCGGCGCCGGTCGCTGCCGAAGCGGCTACCGAAGAAGAAGACGCGGAAACGCTGACCGACAGCCTGACCAACCGCTACATGCCGAGCGGCATGGGCAGATGGTCGCCGGACTCCGGCGAGACCATCGGCGAGCGGCTGGGTGCCATCGTCGGGGCGGCCATGGGCTACGAAACCGAGGACCTGCCGTGGGAGGTGCCGCTCATCGAGCTGGGCCTGGACTCGCTGATGGCGGTGCGGATCAAGAACCGCGTCGAATACGACTTCGACCTGCCGCCGATTCAGTTGACGGCCGTGCGCGACGCCAACCTCTACGCCGTCGAGAAGCTGATCGAGTACGCGGTCGAGCACCGCGACGAGGTGGAGCAGCTGCACGAGCACCAGAAGACGCAGACGGCCGAGGAGATCGCCCGGGCGCAGGCCGAGCTGATGAGCGGCGCGAGCGCCGCCTCGGCGGTGGCGCCGGCCCCCGACCCGCAAGCCGAGCCGGAGACGCAAGCGCCGCCGGCTTCGGACGTGCCGATCCCGCCGCCCCCGACGAACCCGTCGGGGCCGGGCGCCAACGGCGGGCAGCCGAACCTGAAGGGGGCGGCCGTGGGGGCACCACCCGCTGGCGGGGGAGCACTCAACCAGGAGGCGGTCGCCAAGGCGCTCAACTCCGACGTGCCGCCGCGCGACGCCGCCGAGCGGGTCACCTTCGCCACCTGGGCGATCGTCACGGGCAAGTCCCCGGGCGGCATCTTCAACCCGCTGCCCAAGCTGGACGACGACGCTGCGGCCAAGATGGCGCAGCGGCTGTCGGAGCGCGCCGACGGTCCGATCAGCGCCGAGGACGTGCTGACGTCGGAGAACATCGAGGCGCTCGCCGACAAGGTCCGCATATACCTGGAGGCCGGGGTGATCGACGGGTTCGTCCGCACGCTGCGGGCGCGCCCCGAGGGCGGCGCGGGGGGTGTCTCCAAGCCGCCCGTGTTCGTGTTCCACCCGGCCGGCGGCTCGACGGTGGTGTACGAGCCGCTGCTCAACCGGCTGCCGGCCGACACCCCGATGTACGGCTTCGAACGGGTCGAGGGCTCGATCGAGGAGCGCGCGGCGCAGTACGTGCCGAAGCTGATCGAGATGCAGGGCGACGGACCCTACATCCTGGCCGGCTGGTCGCTGGGCGGTGTGCTGGCCTACGCGTGCGCCATCGGGCTCAAGCGGCTCGGCAAGGACGTGCGGTGGGTCGGGTTGATCGACGCCGTCCGGCCCGGCGAGGAGGTCCCGCAGACCAAGGAGGAGGTCCGCAAGCGCTGGGACCGCTACGCCCGCTTCGCCGAGAAGACGTTCAACGTGACCATCCCGGCGATCCCGTACGAGCAGCTCGAGGAGCTCGACGACGAGGGCCAGATCCGCTTCGTGCTCGACGCGGTCAGGGAGAGCGGGGTGGAGATCCCGGCCGGGATCATCGAGCACCAGCGCACGTCGTACCTGGACAACCGGGCCATCGACACCGCCGAGATCCAGCCGTACGACGGGCATGTCACCCTCTACATGGCCGATCGCTACCATGACGACGCGATCATGTTCGAGCCGCGGTATGCCGTTCGCCAGCCGGACGGCGGCTGGGGCGAGTACGTGTCCGACCTCGAGGTCGTGCCGATCGGTGGCGAGCACATCCAGGCCATCGACGAGCCGTACATCGCCAAGGTGGGCGCACACATGACCGGGGCTTTGAACGAGATCGACGCGAATGCGGCCGGACGAGTGAGGTAGGCAAGTAGTGACGGAGACCGTGCCGGCTTCGGGGCCAGCTCCCGTTGTCCACACCACCGCCGAGAAGCTGGCCGAGCTGCATGCTCGCCTGGAGCTGGCCAAGGAGCCCGGCGGGGAGAAGGCCGCCGCCAAGCGGGACAAGAAGGGCATCCCGAGCGCCCGCGCTCGCATCCACGCGCTGGTCGATCCGGGGACGTTCTTAGAAGTCGGGGCGCTGGCCAAGACGCCGAACGACCCGAACGCGCTCTACGGTGACGGGTGCGTCACCGGCCACGCGATGATCGACGGCCGGCCGGTGGGGGTGTTCTCCCACGACCAGACGGTGTTCCAGGGCACGGTGGGCGAGATGTTCGGCCGCAAGGTCGCCCGGCTGATGGAGTGGTGCGCGATGGTCGGCTGCCCGATCATCGGCATCCAGGACTCGGGTGGCGCCCGGATCCAGGATGCGGTCACGTCGCTGGCGTGGTACGCCGAGCTGGGCCGTCGCCACGAGGCGCTGTCCGGACTGGTGCCGCAGATCTCCCTCATCTTTGGCAAATGCGCTGGGGGAGCGGTGTATTCGCCGATCCAGGACGATCTGCTCGTCTCGGTGCGCGACCAGGGCTACTTCTTCGTCACCGGCCCCGACGTGATCCGGGAGGTCACCGGCGAGGAGGTCACCCTCGACGAGCTCGGCGGCTCCGACGCCCAGGCCCGTTACGGCAACATCCACCAGGTGGTGGATTCCGAGGCTGAGGCGTTCCAGTACGTGCGCGATTTCCTGTCGTTCCTGCCGTCCAGCTGCTTCGCCGAGCCGCCGATCGTCAACCCCGGCCTGGAGCCGGAGATCACCCCGACCGACCTGGAACTCGACTCGATCGTGCCGGACTCCGACAATGCGGCCTACGACATGCACGAGATCCTGCTGCGCATCTTCGACGACGGCGACTTCCTCGACGTCGCCGCGCAGCACGGGCCGGCCATCATCACCGGCTACGCCCGCGTCGACGGACACTCGGTCGGCGTGATCGCCAACCAGCCGATGTACCTGTCGGGGTCGATCGACAACGAGGCCTCCGACAAGGCCGCACGGTTCATCCGGTTCTGCGACGCGTTCAACATCCCGCTGGTCTTCGTGGTGGACACGCCCGGGTTCCTGCCGGGTGCCGAGGAGGAGAAGAGGGGCATCATCAAGCGCGGCGGGCGGTTCCTCTACTCCGTGGTGGAGGCCGACGTGCCGAAGGTGACGATCACCGTCCGCAAGTCCTACGGCGGCGCCTACGCCGTGATGGGATCCCGGCAGCTGACCGCCGACTTGAACTTCGCCTGGCCCACCGCGCGCATCGCGGTGATCGGCGCCGAGGGGGCGGCACAGTTGCTGATGAAGCGGTTCCCCGATCCCACCACGCCCGAGGCGCAGCAGATCAAGAAGGACTTCATCGAGGGTTACAACCTCAACATGGCGATCCCGTGGACCGCGGCCGAGCGGGGCTTCATCGACGCGGTCATCGACCCGCACGAAACCCGGCTGTTGATCCGCAAGTCCTTGCGCCTGCTGCGCGACAAGCAACTGTGGTTCCGCACCGCCCGCAAACACGGCCTGATCCCCGTCTAGGGCTTGTGCCAAAATAACTTAGGTTTGGTGCCGGCTGCGACTACGGTTGTAATAAAGACCGGTAGGGCGTAGGCGGTGGCGTCGAAGTACGCGGCGCTGCGCCCGCACCTCGATGAGCGACAGCGACGCCTGCTGCTCGGGTGGAGGCCCGGAGGCTTGGTCGGGGCGGGATCAAAACGATCGTGGCGGCGGCTTGATCGCTAACACCACCACGGCCACCGGGCTCGCCGTCCACTGCGTACTGGATACCGACCAATACCCGACCGGCGTCAAATGCACCGCGAAAGACGTTGGCACCCAGCCAATCACCCGCCCCGACTTCCACGCGGAGTGGAATTGCACCCTACAGCCCACACGCCCGAAAACCACCGATTATTTTGTTGCGGGATACCGAGGAAACAATTGGAGTGTCAATCGTTTCCAATCAGATCAGATGTGGATGAGCTGGGTGTCGGGGTGAAAGAACTTCCAGGAGAACCAATACTCGTCGGAAATCGCGATGGGTGCGAGGTTCGCGTGGAGATCTCCGCGGACCCGGTGACCCCGAAGGTCCCAGACCGTGCCGCTCTTACGGTCGTGCAGAAGGAGGTCGTCGCTGAGTGCGAGCACCACGTCGTGTCCGTCCACCCGGGCCTGGAAGCCGTTGACGGTGTCGTTGACCGCCACGAGGTAGCAGCCTGACTGTTCGTTCTTCACCACGCGATGGTTGAGCAGTTCGTCCTTGAGGTAGGCCGGGGTCGGGTGAACTGTGGGCTGCAGAATGCCAACAACCCGGGTGCGTGCGGGCAAGGAGCGATCGCGGTCCCTGCGTCGCATTCCCGGCGTGGCCTGGCTCGCGACGATCCGCCGCCAGATGCCGTGGATGGGCAGCTCGAAGGGCCGTAAGTCCTTCTCGGTGACGTCGACGACCTGGGGAAGCGGGTTAAGGCGCTTCACATCGGCCCAGGAGAGGATCTGGTAGTAGGTCATCGTCAGGGTACGAGGATGGAGCGGGCCGATGATCGACTTGAAGGTGGCCTGCTGGAAGAACGTTTTGGTGCGGCGATCCGCGACGATCATGTTGGCGTTCTTGAAGGAGCCGACGAACAGCGGCCCGATGTCGGTGACGACGAACGGGACGATGCTTCGGCACATGGCGCAGTAGGTGAGCGCGATGATCGCATCGCCGAAGCGGTCGTTGACGACGTGATGGTGGATGACATAGTCGAGGGGGTATGCCTTGTTGACACCTTGATGCACGATCACAGCCAGTTGCATGTCGTCGCGGATCGGCAAGCGCAGCGGATCGTTGGCCATCGGCGGGTAGTCCACCGCCGGAAACACGGCCTCCTGGTGTATGCGGTAGGTCAAGACGATCGCCGCCCCCAACAGCAAGAGCGGCACCAGTGCGGCCAGCGGGAACGCCCCGTCCCGCACGGTGGCCCACCCCACGGTGAGAACGCCCGCAGCGAACAACGCCCACACCGCGGGCTTGCGCACAAAGTAGTGGTAGTACAGCCACGCGACTGGAAACACCGGAATGAGCGCCAGATAGATCGCGCCCGTGCCGATAACCAGCGCCACAACGGCCAGAAGGTACAGCATCAGCATCAGCATCAGCGTCATTAACCCCTGTCCTCGAGCAGGACGTCACCAAACCGGTCGAGTAGTTCCATCGCCGCGCGAAGGGTTTCGCGTTTGCCGGGACCGTCCAGGTCGAGGACTCACCCGGGGACGGCCATGCTGACTCCTATCGCAGCGTCACTTACATCGTCAAAGCGCCCTCGACCAGTTCCTCGAACCGCTCCAGCGCCTCGTCGGACTCGGCGTCGATGCCGCGCAGCGGCCCGCGGTCGGCGAGGTAGCGCTGGGCGTACAACCGGGCCACGAGCGCTTTGCGGTCACCGCCGCGGGTGGCCCGCTCCCAGGCGGCCTGCTCGGTGAGCAACGCGCCGGCGTAGACGTCGCCCATGAACTGGGCCAGTGGGAACAGCCGCGCCTCGGCCGTCTGCCGGTCGAGTTTGGTCCAGGCCGTGATCGCCGCGTCGAGATCCTCGATGCGGCCGGCCACCAGGCGAGTGGTCTCCCCGCCGTCCCCGGTGTCGTCCGAAACCGAGATCGCGTCACGCAGCCGCGCCAGCAATGGTTCGTGCGCGCGGGTCTGCTCGATGCCGCGCCGCACGTCGAGGCACAGGATGTTGTCGGGGCCCTCCCAGATGGTGTTCACCTGCGCGTCGCGCAACAGCCGTGCCACCGGCCAGGTCTCGATATAGCCGTTGCCGCCGTGGATTTCGATCGCGTCCGACGCCGCGGTGATTCCGAGCCGGCACGCCTTGAGCTTGGTGACCGGCACCGCGATGCGTTGCCCCATGGCCTTGGGCTGGCGATGGTTGGCGGCGCCGGTGCCGTCGAAAACCATTGCCTGCGCGGCTTCGACGTCGACGATCATCTCGGCGAGCTTGCGCCGCATCAGCGGCTTGTCGATGAGCGCCCCACCGAACGCCCGCCGCTGCCGGGCGTAACACAGCGACTCGACCAGGGCGCGGCGCGCGTTGCCGAGCCCGAACAGCGCGATGCCCAGGCGCGCCGCGTTGGTGAGCTCCATCATGCGTCCGAGCCCCTTGCCGTCGGACGGACCGGCGCCGTGGCTGGGCTCGCCGGACAGCAGAAACGCCTCGGCGTCGATGAATTCGACCTCGCCGGACGCCACCGATCGGGTGCCGAGCTTGTCTTTCAGGCGCCGCACCCGAATCCCGTTGCGGGATCCGTCGCGGCGGGTGCGCAGCACCAAGAAATTGGCGACGCCGCGGCTGGAGTCGGGGGCGCCCTCGGGTTTGGCCAGTACGACGAACGCCTCGCCGGCGCAGTTGGAAGCGAACCACTTGAAGCCGTTCAGCAGCCACGAATCACCGCTGCGGGTCGCCGTCGTCTCGAGGGCGCCCAGGTCCGAGCCGCCGGTGCGTTCGGTCAGCAGCTGCGCCGTTTCGCCGGCCCACTCACCGGAGGCGAACTTGGCCAGCACGTGCTCGGCCACGTCGGCCGGGGCATAGGCGGCCACCAGCGACTGCACCATGGCACCGCCCGTGCCCAGCGCGCAGCCCATCCCGATATCGGCCTGATTGAGCAGGTAATTGGAGGCGAACAGCGGCAGCGACGAGCTCACCTGCGCGGCGCGTGCGTCGGCGCGCAGCGCGTGCTGCGCATCGAGGATCGCCCGCTTGGACTGGGTGAACGACGCCGGCATGACGACCTGGCTGATGTCGTGCCCCCATCGGTCGTAGCGCTCCAGCCGGGGCGGGTTGCGGTCGGTCTCCTCGGCCCACCGCGCCACCGGGCCGCCCATCAGTTCGCCCATGCGGGCCAGGTGCCGCTCGGCGAGCTCCAGCTCGTCGGGCCGCAGATAGTAGGCCATGGTGAATTGCAGGGAGGGATCGCAGAGATACCAATTGAGGCCCACCGCCCCGCTGTAGTTCTCGGTTTGGTAGCGCTGCGACTTCTCGTCGGTGGAGAACGGCAGCCGGTCCACCGCCTCTACGGCGTAGTCGCTCATGGCTGAGACGCTACGCGCCGGGCGCAGGCTTAGGCGGTAGCGCGCAGCGGGCGGCGGCGGCGATTCGGGTAGGCGCCAGCCAGTCGGCTGGCCCCGGCGCGGCGGCCCAGCGCCTCGGCATCGAGGATCAGGACGCTCTTGCCTTCCACGACAATCCAGCCGCGGACGGCGAAACCGCGCAGTGCCTTGTTGATCGATGCGCGGTCCGCGCCGACGAGTTGTGCCATCTCGTCCTGGCTGAGCTCGTGCAGGACCCGCAGCGCATCGCCCTCGCGCGTGCCGAAGCGCCGCGCCAGCAGCAACAGCTGGCGAGCGACGCGGGCGGCCACGTCGCTGGAAATCAGCTCGACGAGTTCGTCATCGGTGTGCCGCAGCCGTCGGGCCAGCACCTGCAGCAACCGCTCGGCGATCGCCGGCCGCTCGGCCATCCACCTGCGCAACGTGGCACGGTCCAACCACGTCGCCCGCACGTCGGTGATCGCCGTGGCGGTGCAGGTGCGCGGGCCGGGGTCGAACACCGCCAACTCGCCGAAGATGTCTGTGGGTCCCATGATCGCCCGTAGGTTCACCCGGCCGCCGGGGCCGCGAAGGCTGATCTTGACCTTGCCCGCAGCGATGATGTATACCCGATCGCCGGGGTCGCCCTCGGCGAAAATCATTTGACCCGCCTCGAATTCGGCGGGATGCAGCTGCTCGATCAATGCGGCAGCCGCTGCCGGCTCGACACCTTGCAGGATTGCGACCTCGGTCAGGATGTGGTCCACGCGGGAGCCCTTTTCTTCGCCGTCAACCCGACGCCGGGCCGGTGCGGAAGAGCAGCCGGAAGTTGCCGATCTGGATCTCGTCGCCGTCGGCCAGCACCGCCGAGTCGACCGGGCTGCGGTTGACATAGGTGCTGTTCAGGCTGCCGAGGTCAACGACGCTGAAATGGTCGTTCTCCCTGCGGAATTCGGCGTGCCTGCGGCTGACCGTGATGTCGTCGAGGAAGACGTCGCAGGCGGGATGCCGGCCCGCCGACAGCACGGACTTGTCCAAGAGGAACTGCGCTCCGGCGTTCGGGCCACGCTTGACCACGAGCATGCCGGAGCCGCGCGATAACGTCGCCATATCTTCGACCGCCGCCTCCGCGACGGCCGCTGACACGTCGAATTCGTTGCGGAGTTCGGTGTGCAAGACGGAGCCGATGTCGCCGGTGCTTTCCTGCGACACGTCGCGTTGGGTTGGCCGCTGTGACGTCGACACGGTGCTCGTCACGCAGCCCGCGGTAGTTCCGGCGTGGCGCCCGGCGCTTGTGATGTCGGCCGCGTCGGCGCAGCCGGTGCCCAGCCGACGTAGGCGAGATACAGCCCGACCACAGCGAAGACCACGCACAGCGTTACCCACCATGCCTGCGCGCCGATCATGGCGTTGGCGACCGAAACGAAAACCTTCGGAAGTGCCACCAGTAACAGCCCGCGCAGCACGATAAGCCACCCCAGCAGGGACACAATGATCGCCGCGGCGCCCCGCCAGTATTGGTGGCCGGCAACGATGACCAGACCGAACAACAGAATGAAGGCGCCGGTGACGAAGGTCCACATCGAATTCGCCTCGAACTGCGACAGCAGTGCCTGCATGTCCGAGGCGCGGGCCACGGCCGTGACATCGATGGCGACGAGGAAAGGCCCGAGCACGCGCGCGAAAAACCGTGTTCTGTTCTGCGATGGTGGTGCAGCGATCATTGCCGTGCCTTTCACCCGACGCCGACCGTTGTCGGCCCCTGTATCGGACCATTTGACCGAGGCGTCAAGCTAGGGACGGAAGTCCCGTTCGCGCGGGGCGTTCGTCACGACACGTCTGGCCGGCCGTGAGCGGGTCGGCGACCGCTATACCGGTGCCACGAACTCAGACGTATAGAACTCGGCCGGGTTCTGGGAATGCGCGTTGGGCCGCTCGATGATGACCCAGACGCCGGTGGTGCCCGGCCGAATGGTGGCTTGCACGGTCGCCGTTCCGCTGCCCGCCGCGTCGGTGTCCAGGCCGGTGAAGGCGGTGCCCGGGTCCCCCGGCCCGCAGTTGGCCGAGGCCGGACGCGGTTCCTCGATGAGGCCGACGTCGAAGTGAGCGTTCGGCTCGGGTGCATCCACCAGATGCACCTCCGCGACCGCCGTCGACCCGGCGCGATGTATCAGGACGTCGCCGGTGCCCAGTGACGTGGCCGGCACCATGGGCGCGGCCCTCACCAGGCTGAAATCGCAACGTCGGAGCTTGGCGTCCAGCACGACCGTGGTGCCGCCGCCGGCCGCCGCCTCGATCGGTTGGAATGTCGCCGCAGGGGAGGCCAGCACCGTGATCGCCCCCGTGCAGGCCCCAATCCTCGTCAGTGTGCGCATTGGGTCACCCTCTCACCTCGGTGTGATCTGATTCACAGCCAAAAAGAGATTGACCGACAGCCGCAGATTTAAACCATTTCGCGCGGAATTACGCCGCCGTAAATTTCGCCATTATTGGACCGGCGAAGAATTACCGGGCAAATGGGTGATGCGCATCTTCGGAAATGCGACGGCTTTCGCGATGCGCTACGGCTTGATGCGGATCGGGCCGGGCGACCACCAGCCGGTGCGGGTCGCCGTACCCAGATCGAGTTGTGCCGGTCGGGCCGGCGCGATGGTGTCGAACTTGCGCAGGGATCCCCAGTCGCGGCCCCAGTCGTGGGACAGGTAGGTCGACATGACATGGGCCCGCAGCAACAGGTCGGTGATGCCCAGCAGGCCGCCGTTGACGCCGTCCTCCCAGGTGTCGGTGTCCTGCTTCTTGGCGTTGTAGTCCGGCGTGATGCGGAACTTGGGGATCTCGGTGACGCCGTTGACGTGCAGCATCGGGTGCTGGCACGGGAAGGCCAGCCCGACCGCCCAGTCCATCAGCACCGGCTGCGACGAGCCGACGTACTCCTGCACGGAGCGCAGTTCCGGCACGCGTGGCGGGGTCACCGCGATCCAGTCTTCCGGCGTCAGGGACAGGTCCTCGGCCACCAGCCGTACCGCGACCGCGTCAGCGGGGATCTGCGACCGGGCGAATCGCAGGTTGCGCCACGCCTTCGGCTGTTCGCCGTACAGGTCGTCGGGTACCAGCCGCCCGGCGGGCACCACATCACCGTCGGGACCCCGCTTGCCGTATTCCAGCACGACGGTCTGCCCCGGGGTGTATCCGTGCAGCACGCTGGTGCCCGCGATCCTGCCCGCGGCGGTCACCACCACCAGCGGATGCCCGTCATCCGGCTTGGGCAGTTGGTACCACGCGGACGTCAGCCTGCTCTCCTGCTGCGGGCCGGTGGTGTAGGTGCCCGCCAGCGGAACCCGGTCGGGGTCTAGCCCGTAGGGCAGCGGTACCCGGGACCCGTTGACGCCTGGCGCCGTCAGCTTTTTTGGCCCATACCAGTCGTAGTCGGTGCCGGGCTGCGGCACCAACGTCTCCTGGACCGCCTCGGCCACGGTGCGTTCCGGTACGCCGTTGGGGGTGAACCCGGTTGGGTTGACACCCCCCAGCGCGCCCAGCGGGCCGTAATCACCGGCCGCACCAGTTTTGAGCGGCGCCATGAAGCCGGCATTGCTGTCCGGCTCGACGAGCACGTCGTCGGCCAGTGCGCAGCCGCCGGAGAACTCCCGCAGGTTGGCCCAGCCATTGGAGTAGGTGGGGTATTGGCGCACGATCCCGGCGACCATCGAGGCGATGAACACCAGCGCCATGAACCCGGCCGCGATCGGAACCGGCGCCGCTGTCACCGCCCGCGCCAGCCGGCCCTCACCGTGGTCCCGCGACGCGAAGTGCAACCATATCGCCCAGAGTGCAGCGATCGCGAACAGCGCGAAAAACATTGTGCTGACGCTGATTCCGGCGATCCTGGGCATGACGCTGTTGAACGGGACGCCGTAGCTGGAGACGTACCACCAGCCATTGGTGGTGGCGAAACACAGTGCCAGCAAGAACAACACCGCCGCGACGAACGCCATGCGGTTGCGCGACCAGCGCAGCACCTCGTGCGACACCAGCACCGTGGTCAGTGCGGCCATCGCCGCGCCCACCGCGGCGAACAGCCCGAAGTGGTGCACCCACTTCGTCGGCGTGAACATCAGGAAGAACATGGTCCCGAAGATGACACCCATCAGCCGCCACACCGGCCCGCGGGCCACACCGGGGATCCGCTTGCGCCGCAACATGATGAACACGGCGGTGAACAGGCACAGCGCGGTGATGAAAAAGCCGAACCGGCGCGACAGCGACCCGTCGACGGTCGGCAAGAACAGGTAGTAGTAGCGCAGGTTCTCGGTGTACCAGGCCTGGCTCGGGCCGATGTCGGTGCGAATCCTGGTGGCTTCCAGCACGGTTGACAGCGTCTGGTCGGCGAAGACCACGGTGAGGATGACGGTGCCGGCGGCCAGCAGCGGGGCCACCAGCGGCCACGTGCCGACCAGGCGGTGCCGTTTCACCACGATCCGCACGATGGGACGGCCGCCGGCAACCAGGGCCGCCACCGCGATCAGGCCGGTGGGTTGCACCCCCAGGGTGAACGCCGCCGTGATCACCGCCACCGCCGCCGGTGTCAGCCGGGAGGCGCACATGGAACGCTCGATCAGCACGTAGGTGATCAGCGAACCCAGCGCGATGATCGGCTCGGGCCGAAGGCCGTTGTTGAACGGCATCCACGCGGTCAGCAGTACCATGCCCGCCGCCCAGTTGGCGGCCGTGCTGGAGGTCACCGCCGGCCCCAGCCGGGGCAGCACCTCCCGGGACAGCAACAGCCAGCAAACCAGTGCCGCAATCAGGTCGGGCAACCGCATCCACAGGCTGGCGTCGCTGACGTGGGTCATCAGCGCCAGCAGGTTGTAGTACCAGCCGAACGGGTCCTCCGGGCTGCCGAACCAGCGGAAGTAGTTGGACATGTAACCGGCGTGGTCGGCGACCCGGGCCATACCCAGGATGTAGCCGTCGTCGGAGGAATTCGCGCCGATGACATGCCACAGCAGAAAGCCGAATATCACGGTGGCGTCGACCAGCGTGAACTTTCGCCAGCGGGTCGGGATCAACCGGTGCATCCGGCGCCCGTCCAGCTGGTCCAGGCGCCAGAGCGCGACCAGCGCGACGATGGTGCACACGATGGCCAGCACCATCGCGGTGAGCTTCAGCGTCGTCGGAGTGGTGGAGAACCGGGTGTCGATGGTCGCCGTCAGGTGCAGTCCGGACGGCGCGGGACCGCTTAGGTCGGTGAACACCCCGACGATCTGCGGCCGCAGGTTGGGATCGGGGAAACCACCGCGGACGGGCCGGCCGGACGGGTCGGTCAACCCGACGAAGGTGGCGAAGGTGCCGGCCTGCGTGGAAGTGACCTCGATGCGCTGGCATTGCGGGGAGGCCGCCTGATCGCGAGGCACGCTGGCGATCACCACATTGCGGTCGGTGACGTCGACGCGCTGGCTGCTGGCGACGACGAACAGCGCATTGAGCGCGGCGTCCTTGCCCTTCTTGGGCGCCGTACTCAGGATCACCCCGCCGTCGGGCGACAGATCGCGCACCACCGAGCACGGCACGCTCGCCGTGATGTCGACCGGTGTCAGCGAAATCAGCGGTGCCGTCACGCTGCTCAATTGCCCTTGCTGGGGCCAGTTCAGCGTTGCGGTGGTCTGCACCACGGGCAGCAGCGGCGTCGCGACCGACAACACGAAGCCGATCAGCCCGGCGATCGTCGCGACCCAACGCGTCACCCGGACGTCTTGGCGAACGACGCTCATGGCAGCGCCCGAATCGGTCCGCGCCGGCTCCAGCCGGGCACCGTGATCACACCCTGTTCAATGTCGGCGTTCGGCGCCTGATCGGCCGGCACCCACCGGTGGTACCGCTCGACGGACCCCCAGTCGCGGTACCAGTCGCCGCGCAGGTAAGTCGAGACGGTCGAGGTATACAGCAGTGCCTGGGTGAACAGGAACGGGCCGCCTTTCTCGCCGGCCTGCCACCCGTTCGACGACGACGCCGTCTGTTTGTGATCGGCCAGGATGCGGTATTGCGGAAGTTGGGCAACGCCAAGGTGTTCGGAGAACGGCCGCTGGCAGGGGAAGTTCGCGGCGGTCGCGATGTCCATCAGCACCGGGGTCTTGGACCCCAGCAGCTGCTGCAACGTTTGCAGCACCGGGACCCGCGGCGGCGTGAACGCGAACCATTGCTCGGAACTCAGATTCGGGTCGTAGGCCACGATGCGTGCCACGTTGGCCTCCGGCGGCGCCCACGTCAACGGAAACCGCAGATTCCGCCAGGCCGGCTCCGGCCCGATATCGATCGGCTGCACCTCGTTCAGCGGTTGGGTGGTGCCGTCGGGGCGAGCGACGCCCCACTGCAATTTCAGCGACTGCCCGTAGGTGAAGGTGCCGTCTTCTTTGTACGACCAGATGGCACCGGCGGCGGAGACCACGACCAGCGGCCGGTCCGACGTGCGGGGCGGCAGCTGATACCAGGCCGAGGTCGCGGTGGCGGTCAGCGAATTTTCGCCGTAGCTGCCCATCACCGGAGTGCGGGCCGGGTCCAGGCCGAACGGCAGCGCGGTGTGTGACCCGTTCACCCCCATCGGGCCCTTGCCCCCCGCGGTGCCCGCGGAGTCACTCATGGTGGCGTTGGGCTTGTTGGGTGACGCGTCGGAATTCACCACCCCCGGTTTGGTCACCACCGGGTTGGACCTCAGGTCATCGCCCACCCCATCGGGTTTGAAGCCGACGGGGTTGACGCCCCCGAGCGGGCCATCGGGCCCGAACTGCTGGCCCGGAACCGGCTGCAGCAGACCGGCATTGGAGTCGGGCTCGGCCAGCACGTCGTCGGCCATCGCGCAACTGGTGGGTGAAAGCCCCGAGGTGATCGCGGCCAAGTTGGCCTTGCCGGTGGTGTAAAGGGGGTAGCGGAACACGGCGGCCTTGGCCAGCGAGCCGACTTCGCCGAGCACCATGATCGTCGCGACCACCAGCAGCGGGGTGGAGGCAAGCACGCGGTTGCGCCGGTTGTCCTTGACCTCGGTGTGCCCGGCGTAGTCCATCCGGAAGTGCTGCCAGGCGGCCAGCAGTCCGGTGAGGATCGACAACGTCAAGAACATCGACGTCACCGGGTGGCTCGCGATGACCGGCGGGATGTCGTACCACGGGACGCCGTAGTTGTTGACCTCGAACCAGCCGTTGACACCCGAGGTTGCCCACGCCAGCACGAACAGCAACGCCGTGACATAAAGGCTCAGGTTGCGGCGGCTGTGGAGGCCGATCCGGGCCAGCGTGAACGCGGTGACTGCGCCCAGTGCGCCGGCCAGTCCGGCGAACGCCCCGAACTGCACGGCCCACTTCGTCGGCGTGAACGTCAGTAGCAGCAGGCCGAGCGCGGTGGTGCCGATCAACCGCCACGCCGGGCCGCTGGCCAGCCCCGGCACCCGGCCGCGCCGCAGCAACACCACCAGCATCCCAAACATGCACAGCAGCAGCACCAGCACGGCGAATCGCCGCGACATCGAGCCCTCGGCGTTTTTTTCCACCGTCACGAAGTAGTAGCGCAGGAAGTCCTGGTACCACGAGATCGTCGGGCCGACCTCGTATTTGATGCGCGCCGACTCGGCGACCGTGGCCAGCGTTTGGCTCCGGAACACCACCACGGTGATCAGCGACAACGAGGCCGCCAGCACCGCGAGCGGCGCCAGCAACCCGTCGGTGGCCCGTCGGCGCCGGATCGTCTGGGCGATGGCCCGCGCCCCGGTCAGCAGTGCGGCGACGGCGATCAGGCCCTGCGGCGCCAGCGTCGCGGTGAGCGCCGCGACGAAGACCGCGACCGCGGCCGGGGCCAGGCGGCCCCGCGCGATCGCGCGTTCCACCAGCATCCAGGTGGCCAGCACCCCGAGGGCGATCAGCGGCTCGGGCCGCAGGCCGTTGTTGAACGGCAACCAGGCGGCCAAAAACACCGCCCCGGCGGTGAACACCGCTACCCGGTTGGCCGCCAGGCCGCCCTTTCCCGGTCCCAGCCGGCGCAGCGCCCAATGGCTGATCACGAGCCAGCACGCGATGCCGGCCAGGGTGGCCGGAACCCGCATCCACACCCCGGCGGTGCTCACCGCCGCCAGCTTGGACAGCAGCCCCAGGTACCAGTCGAACGGCGCGTCCGTGGTACCGAAGTAGCGGTAGTAGTCGACGACGTAGCCGGCTTTGGGCGCGATGCGGGCGATGGTCAGGTTGTAGCCGTCGTCCGACGAGGTGGCGCCGATGACATGCCACAGCAGCAACGTCGCGACGACACCCACGTCGGTTAGCCAGGTGGCCCAGCCGACGCGCCACCAGGTCACCCAGTGTTCGTGTGGCCGGTATCGGGAAAGCCAGGCGATGGGGGACCGCCAGTTGATCAGCGTGTCACCGCCGCGACTGCGACGGTCCAGCGTGGCCAGGGCGACGATGGCCGTCAGCACCGCCAAGGCACCGACGACCATCACGATCTTCTTGATGGCGGTGGGCGTGGTGATGAACCGGGTATCGATGTCGACGCGCGCCGACAACCCCGGCTGGGCGGGTACCTTCAGGTCGGTGAAAATCCCACCGATTTGGGGGTTTTTCTCGGACGGCAGTGTCCCCGAGGCCCCGGGGATGCCGACGAAGTCCGCACCCGCTCCGCCGGTGCCGGCCCACACGTGCAGCACGCTGCAGGCCCCGCCGGCGACCGCCGATCGCTGCGCCACCGCGGCCACCGTGTCCCGGAAGGCAACGACGATCAGGTTCTTGTCGGCGCGCACGAACAACCCGTTTTTGCCGGTCTCCACCCCATTGCTGGGCAGGGTCGAGACCACCAGTCCGCCGCCGGCGGGCAAGGTGGCGATCGCCGGGCAGGGGATGGAGATGTCCAGCGCGAGCGGCGCCCCGGACACGAGTGGGGCGGTGATCTGGGTGACGTGCCCGTCGGTGGTGCCCTGCGGCCACAGCACGGTCGCCGTGGCTTGTTTCACCGGAAGCAACGGGACGAGTGCGCACAGCAGCAGACCTGCCATGCCGGCGACGGCGGCGACTAACCGGGGGATCCGCTGCGATCGCTCATTACCGTCATGGGGCACGAGGGTCGATGGTAAGCGAAGCGGCTTTGTGCGATGAGGACGCAGGGCCGGGCCGCGGGGCCGCGCCGGGAGTGTTGCCCGCGCTTCAGGCCAACCGTTCGGCCAGCATTTCCCGGCCCGGGCCGCTGAGCTCGGCGAGCGCAGCGGGGCGGCCCGCCATCGCCATCAGCAGCGCTTCGCCGGAGCCGATCACTTCGGGGCCGTGGCCGTGTGCCCAGTCGACGTCGGTGGCGCGCAGTCGCAGCCCGCGGATCCGGCGTCCCGCGCCGAGCCGCGGATTGCCGGGGACCAGCCCGAGAACGCGGGTGAGTCGCTCGGCGGGAATGGTGCGGGGCTGGTGCAGCGAGCGTCGGATGTCTTGGTGGTGAATCGTGCCGTCGACGAGCGCGATCATTCCGCCGAAGCCCGCGGTCAGCCCCCGCGGGGTGAGGTGATCGCCGAGGAATTCGAGGAGCTGGTGCGGGCTCAACGCGGCGAATTCCGCGACGCCGACCTCGTTGGCCCGCACGATCCGGCCCTTGGCGAACCGCTTCAGCAGCCCCACAAGGCCGAGTTCTTCGTAGCTGATCGTATGCGCCACAACGTCTTTGACGGTCCAGCCGGCACAGAGGCTGGGCGCCTCCCACTGCTGGGGTGTCAGCGTGGCAAGGAACGCCGCGAGGTCGGCCCGTTCGTCGCGGGCCATGCTCATCAGGGCGGCCGTCATTGCCGGGGCCACGCGCCCAGTAGGCCGGCGTAGCGGTTCAGATACAGCGGCCAGCCCGCGTCGCCGTCGACGCCGTCGGCGACGGACCGCCATCCCGGACCGTGGCGATCCAGGTGGCGGTGGGTGAGGTCGACGCGGGTGCGCTCGCCGGTCTCGGCGGTGAACCGGACTTCGACTTCGCTGGTCCTGGAATGGTCGGTTTCCAGTTGCCAGGTCGGGCTGATGTCCCAGGTGAACACCACGCGCCGGGGTGGCTCGTAGCTCACGATGCGCGCCCACCGGCATTCGCTGCCGTCGACGCCGCAGTCATAGATGTGGCCTCCCGCCCGGGGCTCGAATACCGTCTCGGCGATCGGGACGGCCAGCAGGTTGTGTTCGCGGGGCTTGAAGTCACCGAACCGTTCGGTGAACACCGCGAACGCGCGCTCGATGGGGGCGTCGACGACGACGTGGTGCACCACGTCCGGAGTTCGCGGCTGCGTCATGACGGCTCTCCTTCGGTCTCGTTGACGGTTTGCGCGTAGCCGGCCAGCGCTTGCGCCCAGAACCGGTCAAGGTCGGCGCGCAGTGCCTCGAGGCCGGTTCGGTCGAGTTGGTAGACGCGCCGCGTCCCCGCGGCGCGGTCGCGCACCAGCCCCGCGCATTTGAGCACTTTGAGGTGCTGGGAGACGGCCGGCCTGCTGACGGGCAGGTCGCGCGCCAATTCACCGACGGCCGCCGGTCCGCGCGCCAGGCGTTCCACGATCGCCCGCCGGGTCCCATCGCCCAAGGCCAGCCACGCGGCACCAGATTGGTAAGTGGCCACGAACGGTAAGTATAGACTTACGGGTGTCGCCCGCACAATGCCGTTTGGGATCGGTAGCCGGGCGGGCGGAGTCTAAGTGACCGCCGTGAATGTCTTTCCCAACGCGACGCGAATCCTTGCGGGGACGCTGCTCTGGGCCGGCGTCGCGGTCGCCGGATTGGGTGTGGCGGCGACCGCCGACGCGCAGCCCGCGCCGATGGTGTGTCAGGATCCGACGTCCGGGCCGAGCCCGACCAACAGCTGCACCTACCAATGGTGCCCTGGGTCACCGGTGCTGAAGAACATGCCCGACTGGGACAGGTCCAAGTGCCACCCCTGGTACTTCGACCCAACCAGTCCGGTCACCAATTCGACCATCATCGAGGGCTTTCCGCCGCCGCGGCCCCCGTCGCCGCCGTGCATACCCTTCATCAACTGCTTGCCGGGGCTCTAGGTCTTGCGTAGCGGCGCCGGGTTCCACAACCCGCTGCGCGTCGCCGTCCCGAGCTGCAGCTGAGCGGGCCGCGCGTCGGGGTAGTACGGCGTCAACCGTTGCAGCGCGCCCCAGTCCCGCGACCAGTCGTCCTTGAGGTAACTGGCCACCGTGTTCGCCTTGAGCAGCAGCTCGGTGACACCCAGCGGGCCGCCGCCGTTGTTGTCCATCACCGGCGAGTTGGCCTCGGCGCCGAATCGGTCCGGCAGGATGCGCCATCTCGGTGTCTCGTCGACGCCGTTTTGGTGACCGAACGGTCGCTGGCACGGGAACGCCAGGCCGACGAGCCAGTCCAGCAAGACCGGGTCGGTGGAGCCCACCACGTCCTGCAGCGTGCGCAGCCGCGGGATGCGCGGCGACGTGACCGCGATCCAGTGCTGGGGCGCCAGGTCTTCGTCGTTGATGACCAGGCGCACCTGGGTCGCGCCGCGAGGAATCCACGAGAGCGGTAACCGCAAGTTCCGCCAGGCCGGCGACGCCCCGACATCGGCGAACTGGAATGACCCGCCGGGGTGTCCGCCGGCGGCTTGATCATCGGTGGCCCACTGCAACTGAATCTCGCGAGGGTCGAAGCGGCCGGCCGCGGTCACCACCAGCAGCGGTCCCGCTTTGTCCCGCGCGGGCAGTCGGTACCAGTCGGACCGCAGCCGGGCGGGCACCTGGACGCCCGACCGCCAGCTGCCCAGCACGGGTGTGCGGGCCGGATCCAGGTTGTAGGGCAGCCGGGCGCGGGACCCGTTGATGCCCGGTGCGGCGCTGGTGCCGCCCTCGGTGCCGGCCTGGGTCCCGGTGCCCGTCTCGTCTTCGTTGACGAAACTGCGATCGCCGGGACGTTCCATCACCGGGTCGGCCCGGACGTCGGCCGGGATGCCGTTCGGGGTGAAGGATTCCGACAGTCCGCCGCCCAGCGCGTCGGCCACCGGGCCGGCCACGGGCGGCAGCATTCCGGCGTTGGGGTCCTCTTCCACCAGCACGTCCTCGGCCAGCCCGCAGGCCTTCCCGGTTAAAGCCTGCAGATTCGACCGGCCCACCGACCAGGCCGGGTACTGGTCGGTCATCGCCAAGGTGAGCGACGCCACCTCGAAAATCACCAGCCCCCACGCGGCAATTGCCAACGGAGACTGAACGATTCCGGTCAGCCGGGTTCGTCTGGTGGTCAGGGGCCCGTTGTCGGTGGCGACGAAATGGAACCATGCCGCCAGCAGCAGCACCAGCATCGTCAGGCCCAGCAGCATGGTGGCAAACGCGTAATGCCATGCCGGGAACGAATTCGACCACGGCACACCGAAATTGGACACATACCACCAGCCGTTGACGCTGGCGAAGGACAACGCCACCAAGAACAGCACCACGGCGGCGAACACGGTGCGGTTGCGCCGGGACCGCATGGCCGCGGCCGTCACCGCGACCGCGGCCAGCGCCCCCAGTGATCCGGCCAGCCCGGCGAAGACGCCGAAGTGGTGTGTCCACTTGGTCGGTGTGAACATCATCGCCAGGAACGAGATGATGGTGATGCCGACGATGCGGCGGCTCGGTCCGATGGCCGTGCCCGGAATCCGGCCCTTGCGCAACGACATCGCCACCGATATCCCGAGCGCGAGAAGCAGCGCCAGCACGGCGAAGCGGCGGGCCACCGACCCGTCCGGGCTGGCCATGAACAGCCGCTCATAGCGGAGGTGCTCGTCGAACCAGCTCAGGCTGGGCCCGACCGCCCGCTTGAGAACGGTGGCCTGAATCTCGCCGGCCAGGGTCTGGTCGCGGAAGATCAGGATCGCGGTGACGGTGGCCGCCGCGAGGATGGGCGCCAGCAGCGGCAGGGCACCGAATCGCT
Source organism: uncultured Actinomycetota bacterium (assembly GCA_963800315.1). GTDB lineage: Bacteria > Actinomycetota > Actinomycetes > Mycobacteriales > Mycobacteriaceae > Mycobacterium. Next base: position 39,586 of record CAWDAS010000004.1, on the reverse strand, counting down.
TGATCCTGCGGTGCAGGATGGTCCGCAGCGGTCCGATCGCCACCAGCAGTGCACCGATCGACGCGATACCGGTCGGTCCCGAGAACAGGGTCAGCGCACCGATGATGCAGGCGATCGCCACCGGCAGCAGCCGGCTGGTGGCCACCGCGCGTTCCACCGAACACCAGGTCAGCAGGATGCCCAGCGCGATGATCGGTTCGGGCCGCAGTCCGTTGTCGAGCGGCAGCCAGACCGCCAGGAACATGCCCGCCGCCGTCCACGCCGCGGCCCGGTTCGTCTTGACGGCGTGACCCAGCCGGGGGATGACCTCGCGGCTGATCACCCACCAGCAGGTCAACGCCATGGCCAGCGTCGGTAACCGCATCCAGATGCTGGTGGTGGAGACGTGTGCCCACACCGCCAGCAGATCGTAATACCAGCCGAACGGCGCCTCGGGGGTGCCGAACCAGCGGTAGTAGTTGGCCATGTAACCGGCGTGCTCGGATACCCGGGCCATGGTCAGGATGTAGCCGTCGTCGGAGGTGTTGGCGCCGACGAAATGCCACCACACCAGCACGGTGATGACGAGGGCATCCAGACCACCGATCGACCACCAGCGGGGCGGCAGGAAGCGCCGGTGCCGGGTGCCGTCGGCGGTGTCGAGCGCGTGCAGCGCCGCCAGGGCGACGATCGTCAGCGCGACCCCGAGGATCATCGCGGCCATTTTCAGCTGCGTGGGACTGCTGCTGTAGCGGGTGTCGACGGTCGCCGAGAAGCTCAGACCCGGCGGGGTCGGCCCGGCCAGATCGGTGAACACGCCGACGATTTGCGGCCGGAAGTCGTAGCCGCTGCGCTCGCCGCGCAGCGGCGCGCCGGGGTGCTCGGCGTCGGGCCCCTGCTTGAGCCCGACGAATTCCGCGGTGATCCGGTCGGCATGCGCGGTGAACGTCAACCGCTGGCAGGCCGGGCTGAGCACCTGGGTCAGCGGGGCGGTGACCACCGGGACGTTGCGCACGACCAGCACCAGGTCGTCGTTGGCGCGCACGATGAGCAGTCCCCGGTCGACGGCCTTGGGGGCCTGCTTGGGCACCGTCGACAACAGCACCGTCTTGGACTTGTTGGCCGGCCCGGTCAGTCCCGCGGCGGCCTGACAGGGGACGCTGACGTTCAGCTCGGTGGCCACGTACCCGATCAGCGGCGCCTCGACGCTGGCGAACGTCCCGTTCTGCGGCCAGTTCAGCTGGGCGGTGGTCTGGTTGACCGGCAGCAGTGGGGTGGCGATCGCCAGCACGGCCCCGAGCAGTCCGGCGATGGAAGCAACCAACCGAGCGATCCGGTGATTGGATCCCGTGTCGCTCACGGACGTAGATGGTAGTTCTTCGACCGTTTCGGGCGAGGTTTCGGTGGCCACCGGCCGCTACCCCACCGACTTGCGAATGGCCAGCACAAACGGGCCCACGCTGTGGACGTCGAAATGCGGGTCGGTGAACAGTGCTGCCCGCAGGGCGACGGTGTAGCGGCGAACGTTGGGCTGGTTGGGGTACACGTCCTCGGCCAGTCGCAGCGTGTAGGTGCTGTTCGCACCGCGGCGCATGAGAAACACCGTCGGCGGCTGCCAGGGGCAGGTGTCCAGCGCATGCAGGAACTCGTCGGCGGTCTTGAGCGTGGACCACTTCTCGATCTGCGCGGCGCGCAGGTCGAACTGTGCCAGCGGGTTGGCGTAGTGCGATGTCAGCCCCTGAAATCCCCAATAGGGGTAGTAGGACAGGAAGCTGTAGTCGGCGGTCAGCACCACGGTCCGATCGCGCGGCCTGCCGGTGGCGCGCACGATGGCGGCGTCGAGGGCGGGGTAGAACTTCTCCGAGCTCGGCGGGCGCCGATCGCCACGCTGCCCGTTGCCGTCGGTGTCGGTGTAGGCGATGGTGAGGTCCGGGCGCAGCACGTCGGGAATGTCCTGGCTGAACGCGATCGCCGCGGCCAGGCCGATCGTGCCGGCCACCGGGCGCACGGCCCGGCCCCAGCCCCGATCGCGGCCCGCGGCCACCGCCTGAACGGTTTCGACGAAGCCGAACGCCCCGGCGGCCACCAGCAGCACGGTAAGGGTCGGCTGCAGCCGGAACGACAGCAGCGTCATGCGCGCCAGCGTGGCCAGCATCGACAGCAGCGACCACAGGTAGACGGCCAGCACGCCGATGACCAGGGCGCCCGCCCGCACCGAGGAACCCGCCCGCAGCACCAGCCACAGGGTGCCCAGCAGGCAGACGGAGCCCAGCAGCGAGAACTGCAGCATCGGGAACGTCAGCACCGCGCCATCGGCGGGCAGGTAGTGCTGCGCGCTGCCGGTGTTGCTGACCGGGCTGCGGGCCGCCCGCAGCAGGAACGGCAGCCAGCTGATGCTGGCGATGGCCGCCGCGATCACCGCGATGACGGCCAACCGACGCAGCGGGTCGAGCGCGTCCCTGGCGCCGCCGCGCCGCCAGCGGGCGCCGGCCAGCGCCACGGCCATCAGGAACATGGTGAACGCGCTGAAGCCGAACAGCAGCGTGTACCAGGTGGCCGACCAACCGAGGAACAGCCCGGCGCCGATGACCGCGGCCCCGCCGCCACGGCCCTCGCCGGCGCGGCCCTCGCCGGCACGCTCGAGCGTGACGCTGCCGTCACACTCGGCCTCGGACGTGACTGTGGCGTCACGCTCGGGGCTTTGGGGGCGGCCGCCGGCACGCAGGCCCGACCAGGTCAGCACCAGCACCGGCGGCAACAGCACCGTGATCATCGCGGAGTAGGGCTCCGAGGAGCCGTAGGCCAGGGTCGCCGCGGCGGTGGCGGTGGTGACGATCAGCGCGTATTCGAACCGGATCATCCGCCACCACAGCACCAGGGCGAGGGCGACCGCGACGGTGATCGAGGTGATGGCCCACGGCTTGAAGGCCTCCCAGGCCGGCGTCCCGGTCAGCGCCGCGACTCGCCCGCCGATCCAGAACCAGCCGGGCGGGTAGAACGGCGGCAGCCCGATGTAGGTCATGTCGTGCAGGGCGGGGCTGTCGGTGAGCCGGGTGAGGTATTCGGTGCGGAACTGTTGGTCGACGGAGATGCCGAACAGGTACAGCTTGGTGGCCCCCAGCGGCATGCCCAGGGTCACAACGGTGAACGCCGACACGAAGACCACACCGCCCAGCTGGGCGAGCAGGCGGTGGCCCCGGCGCCCCACCCAGCCGACACCGACCAGGCCGGCCAGGCAGCCCACCTGCCCCACGGTGGTCAGCGCATGCAGCTGGTTGGACGAGGGGAAGGCCGGCCATTGCACACCGGCGATGGCGATCAGCGATACCACGGCGACGACAACGGCAATCACCACGGCCGCGGCCAGCTGACCGAGGCTGACCAGCACATTACGCATGGTCAGATTGGCAGCCTGCGGAAGACGCTCCGCGGGATGTGTCGCAACACCATCATCACGTAGCGGAATGCTGCTGGCGCCCAAACCAATTCCTTACCTTTTGCGGCCGCGGTCACCGCGAGGTTGGCAACGTATTCCTTGTCGACGGTGAGCGGCGCTTCCTTGGTGCCGGTCGCTTTCCAGTGCGCGATCGTCGTCGACGTACGGACCTGGCTGGGCCGGATCACTAGAACGCGAACCCCGAACTCGCGCAGCGCTTCTCCGAGTCCGAGGTAGAAGCCGTCCAGGCCGGCCTTGGTCGATCCGTACACGAAGTTGGAGCGCCGTACTCGCTCACCGGCCGCCGAGCTCATGGCGATGATCTGTCCGAAGCCCTGAGTGCGCATCTTCTCGCCCAGCAGCACGCCCACGGAAACCGCTGCAGTGTAGTTGATCTCGGCGATCTGAACGGCCTTGCGCTGGTTCTGCCACAACTCCTCGGCATCGCCGAGCAGCCCGAACGCCACGATCGCCACGTCGACGTCACCTGCGGCGAAGGCTTGGTCGATCACCGCGGGATGGGTGTCGCTCTGGGTGCCGTCGAAGTCGATCCACTCGACCGATTTGGCGCCCGCCGTTGTCATCGCGGCGATGGCGTCATCCTTGCGGGGATGGTCGGGCAGGTCCGCCAGCGCAATCCGCGCGTGCGCGTTCTGCAGGTAACGCGCACAGATCGCCAACCCGATCTCGGAGGTGCCGCCGAGCAACAGGATGGTCTGGGGGTTCCCCACGGCATCTAAAACCATTGGCGCACCATTAGAGCAGCTCCAAACGTCGGGCCATGTCTGAGGCGAACACCCGCGCGGGGTCGACCTTGCGGCGCACGGCAATCCATTCATCGATGCGCGGATACATGGCGTGGAAGGTGTCGGCGCTCACCCGGGAGTCCTTGGCGGTGTATACCCGCCCGCCGAATTCCAGTACGCGGCGGTCGAGCTCGTTGAGGAACTCGTTGACCCCGGGCTTGTTGGGGAAGTCCATCGCAACGTTCCAACCCGCCATCGGGAAACTCAGCGGCGCGCGGTTGCCCGGGCCGAAAAGCTTGAACACGTTCAACGCCGAGTACTGACCGCAGGTCTGAATCCAGCGGATGATGGCCTTGAATTCGTCCATCGCGTCCGGCGGGACCAGGAACTGATGCTGGGCGAAACCCATTGGCCCGTAAGCGTTATTCCACCCGCTGACCAGGTCGAGCATGTGGTAGAACTGCGACAGATTCATGATCTTGCCGGTGTAGTTTCCACCCAGCCGGTAATAGACTTCGCCGATCGCCATGAACGACAGTTTGTTCATCGCGCTGACGGGAAAGACGTCCGGAACCGTCAGCAGGTGCGGCGCATCGAATTTCAGCGGGTTCCGGGCGAGCTTTTTGGGCAGTTGGTCCAGCTTCGCCAGGCTGCCCCGGCTGACCGCGGCCCGGCCGAGCTTCGGTGGCGGACTGATCAGGTCGAACCACGCGCTGGAGTACGTGTAGTTGGCCTCGCTGCCGTCCAGGTGGACGGCGACCGTCTCGTCGAGGTCCTTGGTGGCGACACCGTCGGCGATGAAATACGCCGTCTCCGTGGGCGTCATCTCGATGGTGGCCCGCAAAACGATTCCGGTCAGCCCGTTTCCGCCGACGGTGGCCCAGAACAGCTCGGCGTCCGCACCATCCGGGCCGGCGGGGGTGATCGTGCGCACGGTGCCGTCGGCGGTGAGCAGGTCCATCGACCGCACGTGGTTGCCGAAGCTGCCGGCGCTGTGGTGGTTCTTGCCGTGGATGTCGCAGGCGATCGCGCCGCCGACGGTGACCTGGCGGGTTCCCGGCAGCACCGGAACCCACAGCCCGAACGGCAGCGCCGCCTTCATCAGCTGATCCAGGCTGACGCCGGCGTCGACATCGACCAGCCGGGTGTCGGCGCTGATGGAGTGGATGCGATCCAACCCCGTCATGTCGATCACCAGGCCACCGCCGTTCTGGGCGTTGTCGCCGTAGGAGCGGCCCAGCCCGCGCGCGATCACGCCCCGGCCGCCCGCGTCGGCGACCTGGGCCACCGCCTTGGCGATCAGCTCGGGATCGCGGGTCGAGAGCACCTGGGCCACCGACGGCGCGGTGCGGCCAAAGCCCATCAGCCGGGTGGTGGTGGTCGGAACGTCCGTGCTCAACATCGTCAAAGAGGGTACCGCTTGGTCCGGTGACGATGCGGGACGCTTACGTCCTGCTGAGGAGGCGGACAATCCGATCGCGCGGGGGCTTAGCGGATGCGGAAGATCACGGCTCGCTGCACGACGAAGTTGATCACGGTCGCGGTGCCCTGCGCGATCACGAACGCGACGGGGATCGCCCACCCCCGGTAGTGCAGAAGCGCGAGGCACAGATGGTTGAGGCCGACCTGTACGGCGAAGGTGACGCCGTAGAGAACCATGACCGCGACGAAGCGGGCGGTGCTCGGGGCGGCCTGGAACGTCCATCGGCGGTTGATCAGGTACGCGGTGATGGTGCCGACGATGAAGCTGGTGGCTTTGGACAGGTCGACCTGCAGGTGCACCGCCTGATAGAGCAGCAGGTACAGGCTGAAATCCACGATCCCGGCCAGGCCGCCGGTGACGACGAAACGCTTTACCTGCGTGGTCAAGTTCAGGTGCGGGCCCGCGTGGGGGCGTTGCGGCGCGGACTCGGGCAGCGGGGCAACCATTGGGGGCAGTCTAGTGGGGTCGCCGGGCTGCCCGGGGCCGCGCTACTTGGGGAGTTTCACCGCGATCAGCTCGACCTGGTTCTCGCCGTGCGGCGTCGAGTAGGTCACCGTGTCTCCCGCCTTGTGCCCGGCGAGGGCCTGGGCCAAGGGGCTGCGTGCGGTCAACGTCTCGCCTTCGCGCCCGATGGGCGTCTCCTCGACGATGGAGATCACGTGCATGGTGACGACTTCACCGTCGGCGAACCGCAGGGTCACCTCGGTGCCGCCGGGCAGCGTCGTCGATTCGTCGGCGGGTGACGGCCCGGCGCGCAGCCGCCGGTCCAGTTCGTTGATCCGGTCGGTGAGCACGACGAGCTCATCGGCGCGCTGGATGGCCTCGGCCGCGTCGCCGTGATCACCGACCATGCCGCGGTCGTTCTTGACTTCGACCTCGAGGCGGTCACGCCGCTGCCGGAGCCGGTCCAGCTCCGCGGCGAGGTTCTGCCGCGCCGCGGCCGCCGCTGATGGCACTTTGTCGCTCAAATCCGTGGACCTTTCGCCCGGTTCGCTGGGGTGGCGTTCAAGTGTTACACCACCGAGCGGCCGTTGCCACGTTATTCGCGCAAGCGCAGCCGACTACGTTCGCAGGGGGACCGGTATCCGGGCCAGGTCGGCGGGCACCGGCCTATGGTCGACGGTGATGATCACCTATGACGACGCCCTGCGCGAGCGGATCCGCGCGAATCTGGCCGGTCACGACCGCCGTGCCGTGACCGACCCGACCAAGCGGCATGCGGCGGTCGCGGTGCTGCTCGTCGACTCCGAGGCCGGTGAAGACCGGGTGGATCCGGCGCCGGTGGACGACTGGATCGGTGGGCGGCCGATGCCGGAACCCGGCCTCGACGGTCGCATGGTCGACGTGTCGGGCGGTGCCGCATTTCTGTTGTGCCGCAGGGCCTCTCGCCTCACATCGCATGCCGCGCAGTGGGCGTTGCCCGGCGGCCGCCTGGACCCGGGGGAGACCGCGGTGGACGCCGCGTTGAGAGAGCTCGACGAGGAGGTCGGCATCGGGCTGCCCGACTCGGCCGTGCTGGGTCTTCTCGACGACTACCCGACGCGCTCGGGTTACGTCATTACCCCGGTGGTGATCTGGGGCGGCGGACGGCTCGATCCTCGCCCGGAGCCGGACGAGGTGGTGGCGGTCTACCGGGTGGGGCTGCACCAATTGCAGCGCGCCGATTCGCCGCGCTTCGTCGACATCCCGGAGAGCCCGCGCCCGGTTGTGCAGATTCCGTTGGGAAACGACCTCATCCACGCGCCCACGGGCGCGGTGCTGCTGCAACTGCGCTGGCTGGGCCTGGAAGGCCGGCACGATCCGGTTGACGAGCTCGAGCAACCGGTATTCGCCTGGCAATAAGCCGCCGGCCGTGGTCAGCGGGCCGGTTGGCCGGGCGTGCCCGAGTCGGAATTGGCGCTGATCGGCGCCGCACTGGCGTCGTCGTCGTAATCGACGACGCTGCCGCGTAACGCGTCGAAGATGGCCTTGCCCTGCGCGACCAGCCCGCTGGCCACCTCGCTGAGCCCGTCGGCACCGTTGAGCACGGTGAGGTTGGCGTTCGACAGCCCAAGGGCGGCCTTCTCGACGATCTGCGGCAGCTGGTCGATGAGCAGCTTGTCCAGCGCCACCCGGTTGTGCGAAGCCGCGGCCTCGGCCTGGATCTTCATCTTCTCCGCGTCGGCGATGGCAAGGATCCGCACGCGTTCGGCCTCCGCCTCGGCGGGCTTCACCACCTCGGCGACCAGTTCCTGCTGGCGCAGCTCGCCGGCGCGTTCGGCCAGTTCGGTGCGCATTTCCAGCACCTCACGCTGGGCCTGGGCCTCGGCCAGCGGACCGGCCTGCGCGGCCTGCGCCTGGGCCTTGTCCACCTCGGCTTTGTATTGCGCCTTGACGATGGCGGTTTGCCGGGCGAACTCGGCCTGCTTGCGCTGCGACTCCTGCTCGGCTTCCGCCGAGGCCTGGTTGGCGTGCGCCTGAGCGATCTGCGCCTGCTGCTGGATGGCGGCGTTGTGCGGTGCCGACATCGCGTCGATGTAGCCGAGCCCGTCGTCGTCGATGGACTGGATCTGCAGGGCGTCGACGGTGAGGCCGATGCGGGCCATCTCCTCCTTGGAGCCGTCGAGAACCTCGGTCGCCAGCCTCTGCCGTTCCCGGATGATCTCCTCGACGGTCATCGAGCCGATGATCGAGCGCAGGTGGCCGGCGAAGACGCGGCCCGTCAACACCGACATCTGATCCTGATCGGACAGGAAGCGCTGGGCGGCGCTGATGATGCTTTCGGTGTCATTGCCCACCTTGAAGGCGATCACCGCGCGGACGTTGAGGGTGATGCCCTGTTGGGTGACGCACTTTTCGGCGACCTCCGCTTCGCACATGGCCAGCGTCAGGAACCGGACCTTGCGGAACACCGGCATGATGAAAGCGCCGTGGCCGGTGACGACGCGGAACGGGGCGTTGCCTTTGGTGCGGGCGCCCGAGATGAGCATCGCCTCGTCCGGGGCGGGCACCTTGTAACCGAGCATGTTGGACTCCTTACGGGTTTCGTTGTTGTAGCGCAGGCAGTTTGGGTCGTCAAGTCAGTTCAGGCGAGGTGGTCCCAGGGCTCGACACCCACCGTCCGGGAGCCCCGGACCTCGACAACCAGCACTCGGGAGCCCTTCGGCAACGGCTTGTCGGACCAGGCCAGGAAGACCTCCTTGGCCCCCCGGACGGTCACCAACACCTCGCCGGCGCCGCCGTCGCCCCGGGTTGCCACGGTCAGTGTTCCAACACAACCGATTGCCGCGGCGTCGCTCACGATCGAATACTGCTCCTCGAAAAGGGGTGGCGTCGACTTTCGTCTAAACCGGCCCCGCCGTCAGAGTGAGAGTGCTGTTGCGGCTCTCGCGCGCCTTGATCCGTGACACCCAGACCCGGCCCGCCGTCGCCATCCCGACGAGGCGTTCGGTCGTCTCGAACACCCAGGCCGCCGAGCCCGCCATCCCGGTGTCGTCCATGATGCGCAGGTCGATCACGCCCCGGTCGGCGAGCAACTCGAACAGGTCGCGCTGTGGGTCGTCGGCGGCGATCAGGGTGGTGTGGTCGAACTGGTCGCGCAACGCCGTCCCGACCTCTTTGCGGGCGTCGTCGTCCAGCACCAGCCCGGTGCCGGGTTCGGTCTCCGCGCCGGCCCGCAGTCGGGCCCCGGCGATCGTCTTTGTGTAGGGAGAGTGGTTTCGCGAGCGTTGGCCTGCTGGGCGCGCCTGCCCTAACTGCCCGTTCCTTTCCGGGAAGCGGGGCCCGGTGCTGCGTTTGGTGGGCTGGTGGGGCCAGCGGGTCGGGTTGATCGGGTGTCATCCGGCCCGCCCACGGCTCCCTGCAGCCGAATCCAACGGGCCGAACGCCCATCCCACGGTCTACGAATCAGGAACAATTACCGCGAACCGGTGATGTCGCCTACATACACGGGGCGTGAAAGGCTGAGGATCCGCATAATGAAATTTCTGCTGGCGTGCTATGGAAGTCGCGGTGATGTGGAGCCTGGCGCCGCTGTCGGCCGTGAACTGCAGCGTCGCGGGCATGAAGTGCGCATGGCCGTCCCGCCCGACCTGGTTGGCTTCGCCGAGTCGGCTGGGCTTGCAGCGGTCGCTTACGGGCTGGAGACGCGGGCGTGGCTGGACGCGTACCGCAACATCTGGACGGCACTATTTCGCAACTTCTGGAAGATCCAGGACGTACGCAGGTTGCGCTCCGAATATATGGAGAAGGTTTCCCAGTGCCGGGAGGAGATCACTACGACACTCACGTCGTTGGTGGACGGGGCCGATCTGCTATTCACCGGCCCAAGCTTCCAGCAGGCCGCTCTCAACGTCGCAGAGTATTACGACATTCCATTGGCCACGTTTCATTACCGCCCGATGCAGGCCAATGGCCAGCTTCTGCCATTTCTGCCGGGGCCGTTAGGCCGCTCCGCAATGAAGATTGGACCAGTGGCTTAATTGGCGCGTCGACAAAGAAGGTCGAGGACGCACAGCGCCGCAGACTGGGCCTACCGAAGTCAACCGGCCCCGACCTGTGGCAGATCGCCGAACGTGGATCGCTGGAAATTCAGGCCTACGACGAGATTTGCTTTCCCGGGCTGGGGGCCGAATGGGCGAAATGGAACGGCCAACGGCCGTTCGTTGGCGCGCTGACAATGGAGTTGCCGACGGATGCCGACGAGGAGGTCGCGTCGTGGATTGCCGGGGGAACACCGCCGATTTTCTTCGGGTTTGGCAGCATGCCGGTCGAATCTCCGGCCGATGCTCTCGCGATGATCAGCGCGGCCTGCGCGCAGTTCGGCGAGCGGGCGTTGGTTTGCGCCGGCTGGAGTGACTTCAGCGACGTGCCCCATTTCGAGCACGTCAAGGTGGTGGGCGCAATGAATTTCGCGGCCGCCTTTCCGGCCTGCCGTGCGGTCGTCCACCACGGTGGCGCGGGCACCACGGCCATAGGCCTGCGCGCCGGGGTACCCACGTTGATCCTTTCGATGGACGATACTCAGACGCTCTGGGGAGTTCGGGTCAAACGATTGAAGCTGGGCACCGCGCGGCGCTTTTCGACCACTACCCAGGAATCGCTGGTTGCGGATCTGCGCACCATCCTGGCCCCGGACTACGTCGCCCGGACCCGCGAGTTCGCCCCCCGGATGACCAAACCCGCCGAAAGCGTTGCGGCAGCCGCCGATCTTTTGGAAGAGAAAGCTCGCTTGAGCCTGAGGGCGAAGGCAGGCCGTCGAGGTGATCGGCCCGGCCAACTCTAGTAGGCCGTTACGGCAACCATCATGTTCTACTTCAGGATAGCCTAGTACATGTCTGATCGCTTGACTCCAAAGGCAATTCGGGTGTCCGCCGATCGATTCGAGCAGTGCCGAGTTGCCTGGTCATAAAGATGCGCACGCGCATCTTTTGCCACCGGAGCAGATGTTCTGCGAGATTACGGCTTGGGCAACTGCTCGGACCCCAACCCAGGACAAGGCGGCCAAGACCGCGATCCATCGACCGGCCGCATCGTCCCATTTCCGAATGCGGATATGGATTTCCCGTACCAACGGGTGACGGATTTCCGCCGATTCCTCGGCACTTCGATCATCTGATTAAGGCAATCCGCGACGGGAAGCGTTTGTGCCACTGTGGTATCAATCGCGCATGACTCTCGGGAAGCGTCCAGATGATCGTGCCGTCGCGCAGTTGGCGGTCGCGCCAGCCACAGAAGGTTTTCATCAAATGATGTTGTCGGCACAAACATTTCAGGTTCGAGGCGTGGGTGGGGTCCCCGTCGCTGTAAGGGATCGTATGGTCGAGGTCGCAGTCGCTGGCCGGCCGGTCACAGCCGGGCGCCCGACAGGTCAGATCCCGGCAGCGCACGAAATCGGCCAACGCCTTCGACGGCACATACCCCGGCTCCCGCGGCGCGTCGGCCGGATGGACCAGGCTTACCAGCGTGGCCGAGGCGGCAAGGTCGGCTAGCAGTTCGGGGCCGATGAGCCCGTCGGCGGCCACCAGCGAGCCCGGCGTGGCCGCACGCCCGTCGAGGGCAGTCTGCTCGGCGATCACTGTGGATCACCACCGGGGAGACCCCGCGCCGGGTGCCGGCCGTGCAGTCGGTGCGCCCGCAGCCCCCAATCGCCTCACGGTGACGCCTCGCAGGCGTGAAAATGGGGTCGGGTCGCCTGCCGACGCCGATGTTTCCTTGGCTGCTCAAGCCCGAACGTGAGCCTGGTGCCGGGGCCCCGACCTGGAAGGGTCACGCACTGTTGCTTCGAGCACGCCGGTCAGACTTTCGGTTCCCTTGACCGAGGCCCCAGGCGACCCGCCCCGTGTTCAGTATGGATTGGAGGACCAGCGAATTGAGATCGAAACCGAAGCACAGACCGGCGCCCGAAGAGATTCCCGACGCCGATCACGAGCTGGTGATGGAACGGGTATGCGCCATCGACGTGGCCAAGGCATCCGGCACGGTGTGCGTGCGGACCCCGCGTGAGCACCGGCGAGTCAGCAAGATGTGGGACGTGGAGTCCACCACCAGCTCGGTCAGCGACCTGGCCGGTCAGCTGATGGAGCTGGGGGTCGAGAAGGTCACCGTGGAGTCCACGTCGGATTACTGGCGGATCTAATACTACCTGCTCGAGGCGGCCGGGCTCGACGTGCAGCTAGTCAACGCCCGCGATGTGAAGAACGTGCCCGGTCGGCCCAAAACCGACAAGCTCGACGCGGTGTGGCTGGCCAAGCTCACCGAGAAGGGGCTGCTACGACCATCGTTTGTGCCACCGGCGCCGATCCGGCAGCTGCGTGACTACACCCGGCTGCGGGTCGATCTCACCCGGGAACGCTCCCGCTACTGGCAGCGGTTGGAGAAGCTGCTCGAAGACGCGCTCATCAAGCTGTCGTCGGTGGCGTCCACGCTGAATACGCTCTCGGCGCGGGACATGATCGAGGCGCTGATCGCTGGCGAGCGTGATCCGCGGCGCCTCGCCGACCTGGCGCGGGGCCGGATGCAGACCAAGCGATCAGCACTGATCAAGGCGCTCGACGGCCGCTTCGACAACCACCACGCCGAGCTGGCCCGGATGCTGCTGGATCAGATCGACACACTGTCAGCGCAGATCGGTACCCTCACCGCCCGCATCGACCACCTCTTGGAGGAGGATCCCGACGACGCAGGCGACGGGAGCGTGAACGACCAAGCCGCAGCGGCCTCCACCCGGCCGGGCGCGGTCGAACGCCTCACCGAAATCCCCGGAATCGGGCAGACCGGGGCCCAGATCATCCTCGCCGAGCTCGGCCTGGACATGACCCAATTCCCGACCGCCGGGCACCTGGTCTCCTGGGCGAAACTGTGCCCGCACACCATCCAGTCCGGTCCTGTGACCCGTGGCGGCAAGACCGGCAAGGGCAACCCATATCTCGAGGGCGCACTCGGCGAGGCCGCCGCAGCAGCCGCCAAAACCGACACCTTCCTCGGCGAACGCTACAGACGCATCGTCAAACGCCGTGGCAAACTCAAAGCCCTGGTCGCGGTCGCCCGATCCATCCTCGTCATTGTCTGGCACCTGCTCACCGACCCATTCGCCCGGTTCTGCGACCTCGGAGCCGACTATCACAACAACCTCATCAACACCGAACGCAGGATCCGCAACCACATCGCCCAACTCACCGCAATGGGTTACCACGTCACCCTCGAACTCGCCGCCTAAGCCAAATACACAGCTTCACAACCGGACCCGGCTCCCCAAGCTGCACCGGCTAATCTCGCATGCGCACTCACCTTGGTATTTTCCGGTCAGGCGGGTCTGACAAGGCCGGCCAAGTCGCTGGCTAGACCCAGTACGGCACCCGGGCGCGGTATTGCCGCATCGCAAAAGCCGCCAGCAGCCAGCCGATCGCGGTGAGCGCCACCACGACGGCCCAGTGCCGCAGTTCCTGATGGGCGCCCAGCAGCGGCGCCCGCACGATGTCGAGATAGTGCAGCAGCGGGTTGAGTTCGACGATGCTCGACCAGCGCCCGGCGCCCTGCTGGCGCAACGTGTCGTCGTTCCAGATGATCGGCGTCATGAAGAACAGCAACTGCACGATCGAAAACAGCAGCGGGCCGATGTCGCGGTAGCGGGTCGCCAGGATGCCGAAACACAAGGACACCCATATGCAATTGAGCACGATCAGCGCCAATGCCGGGATGACCGAGAGATCGGCCCACGACCACGGTTTGGGATAGATGATCGCGACGACGATATAGATGGCGATGTTGTGCGCGAACAAGATCATCTGCCGCCACACCAGCCGGTAGACGTGCACGCTCAGCGGCGTCGGCAGCTGCTTGATCAGTCCCTCGTTGGCGACGAACACGTCGGCGCCCTCCAGGATGGCGGCGTTGATCAGGTTCCAAATGATCAGCCCGAGCGTCACGTAAGGCAGGTGCACCGCCAGCTCGAGGTGGAACAGCTTGGAATACAGGCCGCCCATCGCGACGGCGGTGGTGCCGGTGGCGATGGTGATCCAGAACGGTCCCAGCACCGAGCGGCGGTAGCGCTGCTTGATGTCTTGCCAGCCCAGATGCAGCCACAGCTCGCGACGGCGGAAGCCGTCGACCAGGTCACCGCGAGCCCGGGTGAAAGTCCGCGACTGTGCCGCCGCATCGAGGAACGTCATGCAGACCCTCCAGGCTTTGCGAATTGCTCACGACGCCCCAAGCGGCGCAACCGAATCCATTCCAGCAGACCCTTGGGGTCGCGGCGGGTCACCAGAAAAAACCAGCCGAACCGGAGCCATTCCTGGGGCAGCAGCTTGCGCAGGCCCGGTTGCGACAGCAGGTAGCCGCGGTTGCGGTAGGTGAAGAAACGCTTGGTGTGGTCGTCCGGGTACTGGGTGTGCATCCGGCCGCCCAGGATCGGACGGAACTCGTCGGACCCGCAGGGGTGCAGGTACACGGCGTCCAGGCAGGTGCCGAACGGCAACCCGGACCGCACCAGCCGCCGGTGCATCTCCACCTCGTCGCCGCGGATGAACAGCCGCAGGTCGGGGACACCGATCGCGTCCAGTGTGGACGCCCGGAACAGCGCACCGTTGAACAGCGACGCTATGCCGCACAGCAGGTCCTGTCCCGCTTCGGTGCGCAATTCGCTGGTGCGCCTGCGCCATACCAGGCCGCGCCGTAGTGGAAACGCCAGCCGCTGCGGGTCGTCCAAATTGCACACCATCGGTGACAGTTCGGCCAGGTGGTGCTTTTCTGCGCAGGCCAGCAGGGTCGCCAGGACCTGTGAGTCCTGGGGGCGCCCGTCGTCGTCGGCCAGCCACACCCAATCGGCCCCCTGGGCCAGCGCGTGCAACATGCCCAGGGCGAAACCGCCTGCGCCGCCGAGGTTTCGGCGCGACCCCAAGTAGGTGGCGGGGATCGGCTGGCCTTCGACCAGGTCGCGCACCCGCCCGTCACCGGGAGCATCGTTGTCCACCACGATCAGGTGATCGGGTAGCCGGGTTTGGGTGCTCAACGCATCGAGGGACTTGGCCAGGTCGTCGGGGCGCCGGTGGGTGACGACGACGGCGAAGACGGATTCACTCATCCCCGGCTGCTCTTTGGGCCAGCGGCTTGTCGCCCCGCGTCTCGGCGAGCACCTCGCGCACGTGCCGGGCGGCGTCCTCGCCCTCATAGGCGCGCACCACGTCTTCGATGCCGCCGGACATCCGGATGACCCCGTGGTCGATCCACATCGCGGTCTTGCACAGTCGGGCCAGGAATTCGTTGGAATGGCTGGCGAACACCA
The DNA here is from genome assembly GCA_963800315.1 of uncultured Actinomycetota bacterium. Taxonomy (GTDB): domain Bacteria; phylum Actinomycetota; class Actinomycetes; order Mycobacteriales; family Mycobacteriaceae; genus Mycobacterium. The sequence goes on along the minus strand of CAWDAS010000004.1, from coordinate 24,182 downwards.
GGATCCCGGATCGTTCCACCAGGCTCTGCAACCGGGACTGCGCCTTTTTCATGAAGTCGGCGTCCACCGCGCCGATGCCCTCGTCGAGCAGCAGGATTTCGGGGTCGATGCTGGTGACCACGCCCATCGCCAGCCGGACCCGCATCCCGGTGGAGTAGGTGCGCAGCGGCATCGACAGGTAGTCGCCCAGCTCGGTGAACTCGGCGATCTCGTCGACCTTGGACTGCATCTGCTTGCGGGTCTGCCCCAGGAACAGGCCGCGGATGATGATGTTCTCATAGCCGGAGATTTCCGGGTCCATGCCGATCCCGAGGTCGAAGATGGGCGCCACCCGGCCGGTGACCTTCGCCCAGCCCCGGGTGGGCTCGTAGATGCCCGAAAGTAGGCGCAGCAGAGTCGATTTGCCGGCGCCGTTGTGGCCGACCAGGCCGACCCGGTCGCCCAACTCGAGCGACATGGTGATGTCGCGCAACGCCTCGATGACGACCACGTTGGAATTGTTGCGGCCGATCGTGCCGCCCGCCTTGCCCAGGAACGCCTTTTTCAGGGAACGCGACTTGGCGTCGAAGATGGGAAATTCCACCCACGCGTTGTGCGTCTCGATGTGAGCACTGCGAGGACCAGTCACCGGCGTCTGCTTACAGGTATTGACCGTGTCCGGATGCGCCGCCCGGCTTGCCGATGCCCGGCGGCAGGGCGCCCTGGCGCATCTTCTCCAGTTGCGCGCGCGCGGCCATCTGTTGGGCGAACAGCGCGGTCTGGATGCCGTGGAACAGCCCTTCCAGCCAGCCGACCAGCTGCGCCTGGGCGATGCGCAACTCGGCGTCGGACGGGGTGGCGTCTTCGCTGAACGGCAGGGTGAGGCGGTCGAGTTCCTCGCGCAATTCCGGCGCGAGGCCGTCTTCCAGTTCGCGGATGCTGGTGGCGTGGATCTCGCGCAGCCGGCTGCGGCTGGCTTCGTCGAGCGGCGCGGCGCGCACTTCCTCGAGCAGTTGCTTGATCATGGTGCCGATCCGCATCACCTTCGCGGGCTGCTCGACCAGGTCGGTCAGGGAGCGCTCGTCGGAGTCGTCATCGGGTGCCGCCATCATCCGCGGATCGATGCCGCCGATGATCTCGACGCCATTGTCGTCAGGGCCGTCGTTGCCGATACTCAATCCGTCACCATCCTTTGCGGAACTAGGAGTGTGGCGCCGCGCCGTTTCCGCGCCATTCGTAGATTCGGGCCTCGCCGTTGTCGTAGATCAGCTGCCACGACTTCGACTTATCCAGTGACACTAGTCCGTCGGGTACGGCGAAGCCGCGGACCGTCGGCGTGCTGGTCAGGATGTACCTGATATTGAGCGCTTTGACCGCCTGGACCAACCGCGGATCGGAATCACCCCGGCGGGCGTAGGCCCAGAAGATGAAGCGGTAGTAGCCCGGGCCCATTTGCTGTGGGTAGTCGTAGTGGGTCCATAGCGGATGCAGGTCGGCGACCGCGTACATCCAGGCGGTGCCGTCGGTGTTGCCGTTGCCGATCAGGGTGTCGTGTGCGCCGGGCAGCGTGGCCAGGTAGGCCATGGCCATGAGGTCGCGCTGGTCGATGATCACCGAATCGTATTTGTCGCCGAATAGGAGCAGGTGGCGATAGAAGTAGTGCCGCGCACTGAACACGGTGGCCACGATCAGTAGCACCGCGGTGGCGCCAACCCACAGCGGTGCGGGCTGGGGTTTGGACCGGTTGGTGATCCGCTTGGCGCCGGCGACGACGACCATGACGATCGAAAACAGCGCCATGCCTGCCATCGGCTCCAGCAGCAGCGTGATCGCGGCCGAGATGCGGCGCGGGTCTTTGTAGAAGAATTCGCCGAGCGCCCCGGCCAGCGCGCCGATCGGGCCCCGCAGCGGATTCCCCGCGTCGACGTCCACCACGACCAGGAGCAGCCACACCGCCACCGGCCACCAGATCCGCTTGACCAGCAGGATGACCGCGCCGATCGCCGCGAGCGCGATCAGCGCGTACTGGACCGGGAAGTCGTTGAGGTGGCGGGAGTGCTGGAAAACGGCGTCGAAGAACCCCCGCTTCTTGCTGAGGTGGGTGAGGAACGAATGCCCGGCGATGATGTCTTCCTGCTGCCGCACGCTGAAGAACTGCGGCAACAGGACCAACCCCGCGGCCGCTCCGACGCCGGCCAGCGTCAAGAAGTCGCCGATCCGGCCCCGCACCGGATGCCGCAACACGTCCAACAACCACCAGGCCAACAGGAGCAGGACGACCACGACCCCGCCGGTGATGTGCACCGACATGACCCCCACCAACGCCAGCACGGCCAGCGGGATGCGGTCGCGGTGCCGCAACGTCGAGGCGGTCAACACCACCGTCGGCGCCACGAGGCCGTAGGCGGCGAGGTTGGGCATGGCGGCGACGCCGAACTCGACATAGGGCACCGCGGTAAACGACGCCGAGAGCGCGGCCGCGGTGGCCGCCGCCCCGGCGGTGCGCCACTCTCCCCAGCTGGCGCGCAGCAGACGCCAGGTCAGCATCGCCGCGCCGGCCGGAAACAGCCAGACCGACGCCGCCACCGAACTCAGCGTGTAGCCGGTGGTGGGTGCCGCCCCGGTGAGCTGGCAGAACACCGCGGTCAGGGCGTGAAACACCGAGGGGTAATACAGCGCCTGGTGCGTTTCGACGTTGCGCAGCTCGCCCATGTGGGTGGACGACGCCTGCCCGGTGTCCAGGATGAAGCGCACGGTGTTGGCGTGCCAGACCGCATCCCAGGTGCTGGGGATGGACTGCCAATGCGGGATGCCGCGATATGCCGCCCACATGATCAGCAGGGCCCCCAGCAGCACCCCGGCCGCCACGGTCAGCGCCGGCCAGCGGCCGATCCCTCGGGTTTCGGCATCGGTGTCGCGGAAGCGTGCCAGCAGTAGCTGCAAACCCGTCATCAGCAGGCCCACCGCGGCGAGCGTGGCCAGCGCCGTCCAACCGTTCCAAGGGATTCCGAGTGCGCCGAACGGGATAATCGCCAGCGCGACCGCACCGTAGGTCAGGGTGGGTGCCACCGCGACGGCAACGGGCCAGGTCAGCTGGCCGATGCGTGCGACGATCGCCCCCGGCGCGATCAGCAAGATCAATGCGATCAGCGTTCCGAACCAGAGGCCCACGCGACTAGTATGGCTGGCTGGGTGACCTGGCTCGGGAAGCCACCGTATGGCCGGAACGTCTGTGGCACCCGCTACCGTCACAATTTCGCCGAAAATGCGGAAGCTCTAAGGTGGCTGGCATGGCTTACGACGTTGCCCGGGTGCGCGGACTTCATCCGTCGCTGGGTGACGGGTGGGTGCACTTCGACGCGCCGACCGGGATGCTGATTCCCGATTCCGTTGCGACCACCGTGTCGACGGCCTTCCGCAGGTCCGGGGCCAGCACCCTGGGTGCGCACCCGTCGGCGCAACGCAGCGCCGCCATCTTGGAGGCGGCGCGCGCGGCGGTTGCCGATCTGTTCAACGCCGACCCGGCGGGCGTGGTGTTGGGCGCCGACCGCGCGATCCTGTTGTCGGCGTTGGCCGAAGCGTCGTCCTCACGGGCCGGCCTGGGCTACGAGGTGATCGTCAGCCGCCTGGACGACGAGGCGAACATCGCCCCGTGGCTGCGGGCGGCGCACCGCTACGGCGCCAAGGTGAAATGGGCCGAAATCGACATCGAGACCGGCGAGCTGCCGACGTGGCAGTGGGAGAGCCTGATCGGGAAGTCGACCAGGCTGGTCGCCGTCACCTCCGCGTCCGCGACATTGGGCACGGTCACCGATCTGCGGGCGATGACCAAGCTGATACACGACGTCGGCGGATTGGTGGTGGTCGACCACTCCGCGGCGGCGCCCTACCGGCTGCTCGACGTCAAAGAAGCCGACGCGGACGTGGTGGCGGTGAACGCCCTGGCCTGGGGGGGCCCGCCGATCGGTGCGGTCGTGTTCCGCGATCCGGGACTGCTCAAGTCGTTCGGCTCGGTCTCGAGCGATCCCAAGGCCACCGGCCCGGCCCGCCTGGAGATAGGTACGCACCAATTCGGTCTGCTGGCCGGTGTCGTGGCCAGCATCGAGTATCTGGCGGCGCTCGACGAATCGGCCCGCGGCAGCCGGCGCGAGCGGCTGTCGGTGTCGATGCAATCCGCCACGTCCTATCTGAACCGGATCGTCGACTACCTGATGGTGTCGTTGCGGTCGTTGCCGTTGGTGATGGTGATCGGCCGCCCGGAGGTGCGGATACCGGTGGTCAGTTTCGCTCTGCACGGGGTCCCCGCCGAACGGGTGGTGCAGCGCTTGGCGGACAACGGGATCCTGGTGGTCACCAACGAGAGTTCACGGGCGCTCGATGTGCTGGGCGTGAACGACATCGGTGGGGCCGTGACGGTCGGGCTGGCGCACTACTCGACGACGGCTGAAGTCGACCAGTTGGTGCGCGCGCTGGCGTCCCTCGGCTAGCCCCGGTGGCCGGCTAGCCCTGCAGCGTCAGCACGATCTTTCCGGTCACCTTTCCCGCCACCAGCCGTTGGTGTGCGTCGGCGGCCTGCTGGACGGGCATCCGGGCGCCGATGATGGGTCGCACCCGGCCGTCGGCGATCATCGGCCACACCGAGGCCGTCACCGCTTGGACGATCTCGGTCTTGCTGTTCGGGCCGGTCACCGGCCGGGCTCGCAGCGTGGTGCCGATGACTCGCGCCCGCTTGGCCAGCAGCTTGCCGAGGTTGAGTTCGCCCTTCACCCCGCCCTGCATGCCGATGATGACCAGCTGCCCGTCGGTGTTCAGGGCGTCGATATTGCGGTCCAGATAGGCGGCGCCCATGATGTCGAGGATCACGTCGGCGCCGTCGGTCTCATCGCGCAGCCGCGCGACGAAGTCCTCGTCGTGGTAGTTGATGGTGATCTCGGCGCCCAACTCGCGGCAGAAGTCCAGCTTCTCCGCCGATCCGGCGGTGACGGCCACCCGGGCGCCCAGGGCCCGGGCGACCTGGATCGCGTGGCTTCCGATGCCGCTCGCCCCGCCGTGGGCCAGGAGTAGCTGGCCTTCCCCCAGGTGCGCGGTCATCACCAGGTTCGACCACACCGTGCACGCGACCTCCGGCAGCCCGGCCGCGTCCACCAGGTCGACGCCGTCGGGGATCGGCATCACCTGACCGGCGGGCACGGCGACGTGCTCGGCGTATCCGCCCCCGGCCAGCAGCGCGCAAACCTGTTGTCCCACAGACCATTCGGACACGGTTGAGCCCGTCTGAGGTCCGAGTTCCGCGATGACGCCGGACACCTCCATGCCGATGATGTCGCTGGCTCCAGGTGGTGGCGGGTATTTGCCGGCGGCCTGCAGCACGTCCGCGCGGTTCACTCCGGCCGCGGCGACCCTGATCACCACCTCGCCGGGCTTGGCGGGGACGTCGGCGACTTCTTTCCAGAGCAGTCGGTCGGAGGATTCCGCGACGATGGCGCGCATGCCGGCCACGCTACTACCCCGTTGCCCTCGACTAGCCTTGACTAATCTTGTCAGCGGTGGCGTGGCAGAGCGGCCTAATGCACTCGCCTTGAAAGCGAGAGACGGCTAACACCGTCCGGGGGTTCAAATCCCTCCGCCACCGCAGCGCGGCCTAGTGCAGTGTCGGTGCGTAGCGAAGCAGCGCACCGACACCGTCGGCCGGAGCGATCCGTTCGTCGGTGCGCACCAGCGACGCCCCGACGGAGATCGCGTACAGCGGCAGCGCCTCGTCGGCCCGCAGGGTCTTGGCGGGGGCGGCGCCCTGCTCGGACAAAACGTTGGCGTTGGGTGCGACGGCCGCCATGGATTCGTCGGCCACGACGGTCAACGCGTCGATATCGTCGCCGATGATGATCGTGTCGGTCGCGCCCTGGCGCAGGGTGGAGCAGACCGGCCCAAGCCCCTCGGCCGCGAGCCCCGACTGCCGCCCGATCTCGGCGGTAAACCGCTGGGCGGCGTCGTCGATCCCGGCCAGCTGCCGTTTGACGAACTCGGCTTCGATGGCCCGTTGTATGTCGTCATGGTCAAGACCGCTGTGCCGCGCGCCGACCTGCAACGGGACCGCACGGTCGCGCACCCGCTCGGGTAGCGCCTCGAGCAGGTCCGAACGCGACCGCACCTCGCCGACCACGAAGACCAACTCGAGGGCCTTGTCGTCGACGAGCTCGCTGACCCGGTCGGCGACGGCGCGCATGTTCTTGCGGGCGGCTTCGTCGGTGCGCAGCTGGGGGTCGCCGTAACCCGCGGTCTCGGCTCCGGCGGCCTTGTGCACGGGGTAGCCGCCCCCGTCGACGGCCTCGGTGCGCAGGGCGCCGTCGACGTTGACGGTGAGGTCGGCGCCGGCATGGTCAACCACCACCAGCAGATAGTCCGGCTGGTCGAAGCCGTGTTCGACGATGGGCACGATGTACGGCAGGTCGGAGAAGCGAACGATCGGCTCGGCGGTGGGCCGCACCAGGTGCTCGTTGATCACGACGCCGTCGGCGCTGGCCACCACCGCGCGGCCGCTGCGTCCGATGGGCGCGCGCAGATCCATGATCGCGCTCTCGATCTCGGCGGTGACGGATGCGCCGGCGCCCTGCTGTTCGAGCTGTTCGCGCAGGGCGCGCCACTCGAGTTCGAGTTGTTTTTCGGCGTCCTGGGTGTCATGCGAGTCGTCGAAGTAGACCGACGCGAACGGCCCGGGCGCTTCCAGCAGCTGTCGAAAACGGTCGGATCTCATAACTTTTTGGGTGCCCGTCCGGTTGGTCCCCTAACCATCGATAGCTTCGATCGCCCTCGCTGTCGTCGAAGAAGTGCGGTGCGGTGTCACACGGTGGGGATTTCGGCGGCGATGGCGTCCATCAGCGCGGTGTAGCGGCGGGCTTCTGGGTCGCGGCCGGGTTTACCGCTGCTGATGACTCCGGCGGCCAGCCCGCGCGCCGGGTCGGCCCAGATCGCGATGTTCGCCAGCCCGAGGTTCCCGAACGCCGTCGCAGCGTTGCGTCCGAACGGTCCGAACCGCTTGGTGCCGAGCATGTATCCGGTGCCCCAGCGGGCCGGCCGCAGGCCTACCGCGAAATCCGGCCGCAACCGCCGGCATTCCTGCACGGCGCCATACATTCGTTCCGGGCTGATGAAGCGTACGCCGTCGAGTTCGCCGCCTCGCCGCCAGATTTCGGCGAAGCGGGACAGCTCGTCGGCGGTCGAGACGGTGTTGGACGACGGGACGACGCTGGACAGGAAGCCGGGGGTGTTCGTATACGGGATGATCTCGTGCACGGTCCCGCCGATCGCCTTGCGGAAGATCGCGGCGACGACGGGCGGCAACGGCCGTCCGGTGGCGTGACTGGGGGCCACCCGCGGGATGTCTTGCTTGGCGACGCCGAAGTTGGTCCACCGAAAGCCGAGCGGGTCGAGGATCTCGGTGGCCAGGATCTCGCGGATGTCCTTACCGGTTGTCGCGTAGACGATTTCGCGCATCAGCGGGCCCCACGTCAGCGCGTGGTAGATGTGCACCAACCCCGGCCGGTACAGCGGCCGCAGCTTGCCGAGCTGCTCTTGGGCGTACTCGTGGTCGTCCGCGCGGCGCAGGTCCGGCTTGGGCCCGGTGGGGAACGGGACGCCCGCGCTGTGGGTCAGGACGTGCCGGATCGTGGTGCGATCCTTGCCGTGGCTGGTGTAACTGGGGATGTACTCGCAGACCCGGTCGTCGAGTGAGAAGTGTCCCTGCTCGACGAGCATGTGCACCACGGTCGCGGTGATGCCCTTGGCCGCCGAGTACACACAAAACGGGGTATCCGTGGTGACGGTGACCCGCTCGGCGTCGGGCTCATCGGTGGGGGCGTTGCCCCAGCCATGGCCGATCGCTCGATTGAGTACCACGCGGCCGTTCCGACGGATGCACAGCTGGATGGCGGGATGCATGCCGCCCCGATACCAGTGGCGCGCCGCCTGCCAGATCCGTTCCACGGCAGCGCCGTCGGCCTCGGAGTGATCCTCTTCGCCGATCGCCGTCACGGAATCCAAGTCGGCCGGGACGCGAATCTTGCCGTCTGGGGTCGTCACCCCAGCGAGGGTACGCGGCGGGCGATCTACTCCCCGGTGAACTGCGGCGGGCGCTTTTCGAAGGTGGCCGAGATGCCCTCGGTCAGGTCCTTCGACGGCAGGAAGGCCGCGTTCCAGGCGGCGACGTAGCGCAGGTTCTCCGCCACGGCGGAGGCGCGCTGCTGGTCGAGAACGTCCTTGACGCCGTGCACGGTCAGCGGCGGGTTGGCGGCGATTTCGGCTGCCGTGGCATGTGCGGCGGCCAGCGTTGCGTCGGCGTCATCGAACACGTCATTGACCAGGCCGATCTTCTCGGCGCGCCGCGCGTCGATGTCCCTGCCGGTCAGCGCCAGTTCGCGCAGGTGCCCGTCGCCCAGGATCATCGGCAGCCGCGCCAGGCTGCCGACGTCGGCGACGATGGCCAGCTTGACCTCACGCACCGAAAACTTGGCGTCCGCGCTGGCATAGCGGATGTCGACCGCGGAGATCAGGTCCACCCCGCCGCCGATGCACCAGCCGTGCACCGATGCGATGGTGGGGGTGCGGCAGTCGGCGACGGCGGTGATGGCGTTCTGCATGCGCCTGATCTCGGCGTGGAAGTCTGAGCGGGCACGGGCCAGCGCGCCGTCGGCCAGGAGCGGGGTGAACGAACCGCCCATCGCCGGCACGTCCAGGCCGTAGCTGAAGTTTTTGCCGGATCCGGTGATGACGATGGCCCGCACGTCGCGGTCGGCGTCCAGGGCGGCGAACAGCTCCGGCATCTCCGACCAGAACGCCGGCCCCATCGCGTTGCCTTTGCCCGGTCCGATCAGCGTCACCTGGGCGACCTGGTCTTTGGTTTCCACGGTGACGGATTCGTATGCTCTGCTTGTTTCGGGAGCCATATCGAGACCGTAGCGTGAGGTCATGTCTCGTGATTTGCGACCCGGACCATATTCCCCGCCGAAGGACGAGCTGGAGAGCGCCGAGGCCACGCTGGGGATGCTGCAGCACGTCGTTCACACCATTGCCAGCGACGATTTGTCCCGGCAGACGCCGTGCGCGGAGTACGACGTCAAGCGGTTGACCGAACACCTGCTCAAGTCGATCGAGGCGCTCGGCGGCATGGCCGGCGCCCAGATCCCGCCGTGCGACGAAACGGACTCGGTGGAAGGCCAGTTGGTCTGTGCGGCCCGGCCGGCCCTGGATGCCTGGCATCGCCGCGGCCTGGACGGCAGCGTGCCGTTCGGTGGCGGCGAGATGCCCGCCAAGAATGCGTGCGCTATCTTGTCGCTCGAATTCCTGGTCCACGCTTGGGATTACGCCGCCGCGCTGGGTCACGAATTCGAGCCCCGCGAACCGCTGACCGAGTACGTGCTGGAGTTGGCCCACCAGATCATCAGGCCGGAGCTGCGCGGTAAGGGGCGGTTCGATGATCCGGTGGACGTGCCCGAAGACGCCAGCGCGCTGGCCAAGCTGCTGGCCTTCACCGGCCGTGACCCGGCCGCGTAGTCCGAGCGCGAGCGGCTACACCCGTTCCAGGTAGAAGTAGTAGTACCGGCCGTTGTCCAGGACGCCCTTGCCATTCATGATGCCCATCACCGCGTCGTCGTCGATCTTCTTGAAATGATCGTGCACGGGCTGGCCGTCGTAGACCATCGTGGCGGTGACCTCGCCGCGGAACTCCTCCAACCACAGGCTGGCCTCGCCCTTGCCCATCGCCACGTTGGAGAACTTGTTTCCGTCGGCGTCCAGACAGACCAACGGCTGCACGTCGCGGGCAGTCTTGAAGGTCTTGCCGAACCAGCCGGCCCGCTCTAGCTGGCCGTTCATCTTGTGCCCGGTGCGGAATTCGCCGCCCCTCCACTCGCCGATCAGGCCGTCGATGGTCGCCGGTTGAAGGTCTGCCCACAACTCGTCGAGTTCGGCATCGGGAATGTCGCCGCTGCGCTCTTTGAGCTCGGTGAACTTCTTGCGAGCCAGGTCCACTGACGCTCCTTAAATTCGGTCCCTACGGTTCGGTGCGGGTGATCCAGTCGCGGGCGAACTGCAGCAGGACGTCGTTCTCCTCCGGCGCACCGATGGTAATGCGTATCCCCGCGGGCGCGAACGGGCGCACCACCAGGCGCGCATTGGCCGCTTCCTCGACAAAGTCCATCGTGCGGGAGCCCAGCGGTAGCCAGACGAAGTTGGCCTGCGAAGGTGGCAGGCTGAACCCGGCGTCCCGCAAACCGGTGAGGACCCGGGTGCGCTCGGCGACTAGGGCGTCGGTGCGGGCGATGAGCTCGTCGGAGGCATCCAGCGACGCGATGGCGGCGGCCTGGCCGATGTTGGTCACCGCGAACGGCATGACGACCTTGTCCAATGCGGTGATCAGGTCGGGGTGGCTGATCGCATAACCGACGCGCAAGCCCGCCAGCCCGTACGCCTTCGAAAACGTGCGCAGCACAACGACGTTGCTGCGGGTGCCGGCCAGCTCCAGGCTGTTGGGCGCCATGCCGTCGCGGATGTATTCGACGTAGGCCTCGTCGATGGCGATGAGGATGTGCGGCGGCACGGTCTCGACGAAACGGGTCAGGGCGTCCGGGTCCACCACCGTCGACGTCGGATTGTTGGGGTTGCAGACGAAGATCAGCCGGGTGCGGTCGGTGATCGCGTCGAGCATCGCGTCGAGGTCGTAGGTGTGTTCCCGCAACGGCACTTTGACCGCGGTGGCACCGGCCACCTGAACCATCGGCAGGTAGCACTCAAAGGTGTGCCAGCCCATCACCACCTCGTCGCCGGCCGAGGCGGTGATCTGCACCAGCTGCTGGCACAACGTCACAGAACCGGAACCGACCGCGATGTGCTCGGGTGCAAAGCCCGAGCCCAGGTGCATGGCCAGCGCCGCCTTGAGGTCCACACAGGCGTTGTCGGGGTAGCGGTTGACGTTGTCGGTGGCCCGCTCGATCGCGGCACGGACGCGGGGCAGCGGGCCGAACACCGTCTCATTGCTGGCCAGTTTGATAGACCCAGGCACCGTCTTGCCGGGGACATAGACGGGCAGGCCGGCCAACTCGGGGCGTAGGCGGGCGGTCATTTCGACAGTTTATGACGCGGCTGTGTACGCTATGGCCGGTTCCGTGAGACCGAGAAGGGGTCGGGTACCCTCGGAAAGTCCACGGGAGGCGTGCCAGAGCGGCCGAATGGGGCTCACTGCTAATGAGTTGTCCCCCTCAAAGGGGACCGGAGGTTCAAATCCTCTCGCCTCCGCGGAGTTCTTTGGCGGAACACAACTGAAGACCGGCGCCCGTAGCTCAACGGATAGAGCATCTGACTACGGATCAGAAGGTTGGGGGTTCGAATCCCTTCGGGCGCGCTTTCTACCAGCGAAAATGGGCTCGTTTGGTATCAAGCGCCGGCAACATTGTCACGGATTGTCACAACTCGTGCCAAACTCCGCGCGCCGTCGGCCAGCGCGTTTGGTTGCGAGTGCACATATGTTCGCATCGTGAATGCCACGTCGGCGTGGCCGAGCCAGGCCGCGATCACTGCGGCGGGCACGCCCTGCAGGTGCATCGTGGTACCGCAGGTATGTCGTGCGTCGTGCAGCCGGATTCGGGGCACGCCGGCCGCGGTGACGGTGTTGGCCCACATCTTGGACAGCGTGTCCGGGTGATAGGGCTGCCCGGCTTCGTTGCACACCACGTAATCGAGGTCGGTGTAGACGACGCCGACTTTCAGCTTTTCGGAGAGCTGCCGCTTTTTCGCCGCTTTCAGCTCGACCAACAGCGGGTCTGGGATAGGTAGCACTCGGTTTGAGTCCTCCGATTTGGCGTCACCTTGCTCGACGGCCTTGCCATCGACGCTGATTCGTGTCGGGCCGATGGTCAGTGTCTTGGCCTCGAAATCGATGTTCGTCCAGCGGAGCCCGCCGATCTCACCCCGACGCAGCCCGGATAGCGCAAGATGCCAGGCGTGGCGGTTGCGGTCCTCTCGGATCGCGCGTAGCAAGCGCTCCACCTGCATAGGTGTGTAGGTGGCGAACTTCTTCGGCTTGCCGGCCACCCGGTCGACGTGCGCCACGACGTTGCGGACCAACGTGCCGTCGTGTACCAGCTGGCCAAGCACCTGTGACAGCGTGCCGAGCAAGTAGTTGCAGGACCGAGCACTCCACGGCCGTCGCATTGTGCCGTCGGCGCGGACAACCTGTCCGTCGCGCAGCCGCCTTACAAGCTCATCGACGTGGCGGCGGGTGAGCTTTTGCACGGGCAGATGACCCAGTTCGATACGCACAGGCGCCAGCACTCCGTCATACCCGGATTTGCTCTTGGGCTTGATGCCATGCCGTGACATCAGCCAGTTCGCGCACGCTTCCTCCACCGTGAGGATCGAGGGATGCACGTAGGTGCCTTTGGCCACCTCGCCGCGGATCTCGTCGAGCGCCTCGCGCGCTTCCCTTTCGGTCGCGTAGCGCTTGCGCAACTGCCTACGTTTTCCATCGACAGTGCCGACATCGACAGTGAGTTGGTAGCGGACGACCGGCCGTCCGCCGGTGCGGCGGGCCAGTTCGATGCGTTTGATCTGCGGAGGCAGTTGGCGGCGCTCAGCCATTGGTCATAACCCCACAGTTAGGACAGAGCCACGCTGATGGTCACGACGCGACCTCCGTGTGGGCGGCGATGAATCGATTAATCTCGACGTGAGTGACTCGCCGTTTGCCACATATCAGTACCCACGACAGCTGTCCGGAGTCGAACAACCGATAGATCGACGACCGACTGATGCGCAACGCTGCGGCCGCTTCCGGGATTGTCAGAAGCAGACCGGCTCGAGCTGGTGGGGTCTCGACCGTCGAACTGACACCCCGTTTCTCCCAATTCGTGTCACTTCCGCTCGTCATCGTTTCTCCTCGGCTCGCGGTGACTGCTAGGTTGATCATCGGATACGATGACTCCTTGCGCATCGGTCGCGCGAAAGATTTTCCGCTCAGTATCGATCTGTCAGGCGGAGACTGTCGTTTGCGGTCTGGCACGGGTCGCGCGTCGTGGCACCGAATTGCGCGTGAAGGTGCGCCTGCGGAAACAACTTCGCCTGCTCACAGACTCAGTGAGGGGAAGTAAGAGGAAGTCGTAGTGCATTGCCTCGATGGCGGAGTATCGATCCACATGCTCAGCAACAGACTTCTGAGGTGTTGGCCCGCGTCCGGCGCGACGAGGGGATAGTGGTTATTGAGCGCGGCAAGGCAATCGCCCCATCAGTCAAAAGCGCAGGGAATCCTTGCAGGCAGCCGGCTTTCAAGACTTAGGCGGCATCAGCCGATGGGCTAGTCGCCGTGCCAGGAGCCCACGGTTAGTCATGCATAATCCCGGTTATGCATGAATTCAGACCGAGTCGTGTCGCCCGGCATTGGCGGGGGAGTGCGGATAGGGCACATGCCGGTGGCCGCTTGTTGCACGCGCCAGAATCGACGGTCCGGTTCTTCGGCCTCGTGCAAGAGGTGTGTGGTTCGTGGGCGGGTCGAAAAGGGTTGGTGGCGGTGTGCTCTGGTGAGCGGGTTGTGGGTGTGGATCGGGTTGTGTTGGGGGAGTGGTGGACTGGGAAACGGGCGATGGGGACAAATGGGGACATGGTCATGTTGTGGGTGATGGTAGAGACGCGGGTTTCCCGCGCCGTAAGGTTCGGCCATGGCGAATATCAAATCGAAAACCGAAGCGCGCAAAAAGGTTCGCGAAGCGCAGGCCAAGGCGAACGAGGCTCGGCAGGAACAGGAGCGGCACAACGTCGATGACGCGGCGTCGTTTCTGGTTGAGCTGGGCCGGCTGGCGGCAGTCGACGAGTGGGAGCAGGGTCGTGTGGTCGAGATTCGCGCCGAGGGTGAGCGGCGGCGGCACGAGCACCGCCAGGAGGGTGCGGCGGCGGTGTCGCGCATGCTGGATCGCGGGGAAACTTTAACCGCGATCGCCGAGCTGGCCGGCATCAAAGTCAGCGGCGTGCGTGCCGTGCTGAAATCAGCCGGCGCAGAGCTGGGCGCGCCGCCGGGTGCACTACGCACGCCAGGGGCCGCGCCGAGCGCCGCGCCCGACGGCGGGGGGCCTGGCGCGCCACCGGCGGCTGGTCTCCCGCCGCGCCCACTTGGTGTCGGTGAGAGTGTTTAGCGTGAGGGCGTGCGAGTCGAGGTCGCGGTGGCGTTGTGGCTAGACCCGCGGTACACGGTGCCGAATGCCGGCGGTTCGACTCGTACGTGTGAAGGGCCGCGATCCGGACGACTGCGATTTTTTCACCGGCGCAATCGGCAAGGATGGGTAGCGGCCCTTTATCTACCGCGGGGGCAGCGGAATTTGCGTGCGGCCGCGTACCGCTACGCATTGGCCGGCTGGCTGACGGTGCCATTGGGGCCGGACGAGCTCGGGCTGCACGAGTGCGACATGCCGCTGTGCGTGAAGGTCTGCGGCATGGATCACCCGCGCCAGGATGCGTCCGTGCGCTCGGCGGTCAATCGCGGGTGACGCTCGGCAACGCCGCCGCTCGCGGCGGCGGAAATCCCATCCCTGGCTGTCTCAGTACCAGCCGACCAAAATTACGTTGATGCAGCTCAAGGTCGCTGTCAGCAGAACGCGAGGCCGATTCGGGCTATCCGCCGGTTATCAGTCAAAACTCTGGGGGCTCGGACATTCCAACTCGCACAACGTAAGCCGAGGCAGACGTGGCACCCGGACGTCTCGCTTGAGCGCGCGAGGTTGCGCTTGGGTGAGGGGGCCGATCTGCGACTTGTCGATGCGGAATGGTCCGACGAAGACCTTTGATGTCGCGCAGCAGTTTCACTTACGAGAGACGACATAACCGCTCGTTGTTGGCCGACCGACCGAAGTTTGTCAATAGAGGCATCACTGATGCTGCCGACGCAAGGAATGGAAGTTCGCGCTAATGGTCAAGCTGGTAAGCGCGTTGCAATCGACCGCTAGCCCAGCCCGTATGTCCTGTGGCGGACGACCACATGTCGGCCGCATGTCGGCAGCGCATTTCGTCTTGAAGTACGCGCTTTGAAGCTAGTACCGTGCCGGTAACTGCTCGAAATCCGGCTCCCCGCCAGCACCGCAGGGGCCCACCCCGCCACCCGTCACCGACGTTCAATCCGACCCTGCCACAGGCCAAATACATCGGTCCTGGGGGAAGTTATACACCCAATACGACCGTGCACAGAGTGCGCCGAAGGAGCCGACATGGCAGTCGATGCTGACCCTGCCAACCGGGAATTGATGGAGTCGACGACACCCGCTCATCGGAAACCAGGATGTCAACAAACGCATGGGAGGCCGACGCGGATGACTAGGCAGGCGTCCTGGAAGGTGTTGTGCCACAGATTGATCAGTGCCAGTAGAAAGATGCCAGCGGTTCAGCGCCACGCCCAGGCATTAGATTGCCGCCAGAGCGCTCCGCCGTATCGCCCGGAAACCCAACTCGGCAACAGCAAACGGAGAAGGGAGACCCGCTGGTGGTAGAGCAATTTGAAGGCGCGTCGGCGATCGTCAGCGGCGGCGCGGGCGGTCTCGGTGAGGCGACGGTGCGACGGCTCCACGCCGACGGTCTGGGAGTGGTCATCGCCGATCTCGACGCCGACAAGGGCAAGGCACTGGCTGACGAATTGGGCAGCAGGGCGGTCTTCGTCAGCACCGACGTCACCAGCCAAGACAGCATCCTGGGTGCCATCGAGGGGGCCAATCAGCTCGGACAGCTGCGCTACGCAGTAGTCGCCCACGGTGGCTTCGGGGTCGCACAGCGGATCGTGCAACGCGACGGCACACCAGCCGACTTCGGCGCCTTCACCAAGACCATCGACCTTTACCTGAACGGCACCTATAACGTGGCACGGCTGGTGGCCGCGTCGGTCGCGGCCGCCGAACCCCAGGCGAACGGCGAGCGGGGCGCGATGGTCCTGACCGCCTCAATCGCCGGCTACGAAGGTCAGATCGGCCAGACCGCCTACGCCGCAGCGAAAGCCGGCGTCATCGGCCTGACAATCGCGGCCGCGCGTGACCTCAGTTCGGCGCGGATCAGGGTCAACACGATCGCACCAGGAACGATGAAGACGCCGATCATGGAGGCGGTCGGCGAAAAGGCCATCGCCCAGTTCGCCGCCAACATTCCGTTTCCGAAACGGCTCGGCAGGCCGGCCGAATTCGCCGACGCTGCTGCGTTTCTGCTCACCAACGGCTACGTCAACGGTGAAGTTATGCGCCTCGACGGTGCGCAGCGCTTCGGCCCGAAGTAGCACTGAAATGCCCTCATCACTCACCGGCAAGAAAGCCGGGACCGTGGCCGTCGTATGCGTGGAATGTCAAAACGGTATGCTAGGAAGGAATTCGGTGCTGCCTGCGCTGGCCGCCGACGCCGGTAAACTGGTGCAAAACCTGAGCCGGTTGCTGTACGCGGCCCGCGGCGGTGGCATACGCGTGGTTCATGCGACATACGAGGGAACCTCGGGTGGCAGGCCCACAGGGACGGCTCGTCTTTGGCGGGCGCTGGGGCCGGCCATCGCCGAGTGGGAACCCGGCGCGACGGCCACCAAGGTGATCGACGAACTACTCGCACCCGGCGATCTCGTGCTCGCGCGACACCACGGACTGTTCCCCACCCTGGACACCGAATTGTTGCCGGTGCTGCGGGACCTCGGCGTTCAGACCATAGTATTAGTAGGGGTGTCACTGAATTTGGCATTGCCGCACACGGCGGGCCACGCCACTCAGGCGGGTTTCGAGGTTGTCGTACCGCGAGACGCGGTGGGCGGCACCCCCGCCGAGTACGGCGAACAAGTCTTGGACAACACCATCGCGGTGCTCGCCCGGCTCACCACCGTTGACGATCTTATTGCCGAATGGTCGGACTCAGGCGCCTTCGGTGCTAGCGCGTGACCACCTGTCCGCCGCACTGCTTCACGAATGCGGCTGCAGACCAAGGGTTATCGCCTATCTGATCGATTCATTCTGCAACGGCGAAGGAAACAAAGACAGACATCCTCAGCGGGATCTGTGCCGTCGAACTGGCAGCATGAACGTTCGTCTCTGCAGCGGGTGCGGTGCTGGCCGATTGGGGCTTAAGTCCGTCACGCGGCGGTGGGCGGTGACCGTGCAACGACTAGGTGAGACTGAGGTCAGTTGAGCATTTCGCTCCTTCTGGAAATGGCGGTGTCGGGTGATTCCGACCGGGTTGCGTTGGTGGACGGCGATATTCGGCTGACGACCGCGGAACTGAGTACGTTTGCCGACGGTGGTTCGGGTGTGGTGGCCGCGTCGGCGTCGTCGCACGTCGTCTATGTGGGCACTGGGGGTGCGATGCTGCCGCTGCTGATGTTCTCCTCAGCTCGGGCGAACCTGGCGTTCACGCCGCTGAACTATCGTTTGAGCGCCGACGGCCTGCGTGAGCTCGTCGAGCGACTGCCCGACCCGATGATCGTGGCGGACAGCGCCTACCGCGACATAGTGGCCGGCTGGGCCGAGCGGGTGATGGACTCCGATGACTTCGTCGACGCTGCGCGATCAGCCGAGGCTGCCAGCGAGTTCGCCGATCCAGACGAGGTCGCCATCGTGCTGTTCACCTCCGGCACCACCTCGCGGCCGAAAGCCGTTGAACTAACGCACAACAACCTCACCAGCTATGTCACCGGGACCGTCGAATACGGTTCTGCCGATCCCACCGATGCCGCGTTGGTATGCGTGCCGCCCTACCACATCGCCGGCGTGGGCGCAGTGCTGTCGAACATCTACGCGGGAAGGTCGATCGTGTACCAGCGCCGGTTCGATCCGCGGGAATGGGTGCGCCTGGTCCGTACCGAGGGGGTGACCACTGCGACGGTGGTACCGACGATGTTGGACCGCATCGTCGCCGTGCTCGAGGAGGAATCTACCGAGCTGCCAACGCTGCGCAATTTGGCCTACGGTGGATCGAAGGTCGCCCAGCCGTTGGTGCGCAAGGCGCTCGAACTGCTGCCGCAGGTGGGCTTCGTCAATGCCTACGGACTGACCGAAACCAGCTCGACGATCGCGGTGCTCACCCCCGAGGACCACCGCCGGGCCCTCGGCAGCACCGACCAAGCCGTAGCGCGTCGGCTGAGCTCCGTCGGTCGCCCCGTTCCAGACATCGAGGTGCAAATCCGCGCTGACGACGGCAGCGTGCTCGCTCCAGGTCAGACCGGTGAGCTGTTTGTGCGCGGCCCACAGGTCTCCGGGCGGTACGCCGAGACCGGGTCAACGCTTGACGCGCAAGGCTGGTTCCCGACCAAAGACGTGGCCTCCGTTGATGAAGATGGCTATCTGTTCATCGGTGGCCGGTCCGACGACACCATAATCCGCGGCGGTGAGAACATCGCGCCTTCGGAAGTCGAGGACGTGCTTGTCGAGCACCCCGACGTCCGCGTCGTCGTCGTGGTCGGCGTCGACGACGACCAGTGGGGTCAATTGATCGTCGCTGTGGTCGTCCCCGAGTCTGGCGCCGAGCCGAAAGCCGACGAGCTGCGCGCATTCGCGAGAACAAGGCTGCGCGGGTCGCGCACGCCCGACCGAATCGTGTTCCGCGAAGCTGTCCCGACCACGCCGACCGGCAAGGTGCTGCGTCGGCAGATCCTCGAAGACTTGCTGGCCGCGGCTGTCGAGCAGTGAACTCGCTCATCGAGATATCAAGGAGCACAGCATGATCAAGACCGGTACCCGGCTGCAAAGCCAAGTCTGTGACACTCAGGTGATCGTCGTCAAAGCCGCTGACAGCCTCGACGACCTGCGTTGTGGTGGCCACCCCATGCTGCCGCTAGGCGCCGAACGGTCGAACGTCGCCGAGCCCGATCCCGCTTTCGCCAACGGCAGCTCCATGGGCAAGCGCTACGTCGATGCGGGTGGCGCCGAGGTACTCGTCACCAAGGCTGGTGCGGGCTCGCTCAGCGTGGGCGCGACGGCGTTGACACTGAAAGCAGCCAAGCCATTACCGGCCAGCGACTGATCGGCACCGCTTCTACGACCGCCCGTTTGGATTTCGATCAGTGCGTACAGTGTGGTGTGGTCATCTCAGACCACCTCGATGACCATCGCGGCGCCCATGCCACCCCCCGCGCACATCGACAGCACGCCGATGCCGCCGCCGCGGCGGCGCAGTTCGTAGATCGCCGAGGTGACCATCCGCGCACCCGTCGCGGCGATCGGATGGCCCAGGCTGATGCCCGAGCCGTAGACGTTGACGATTTCCTCGTCGAGTCCGAGTTCACGCGTGCATGCCACCGCTTGGGCGGCGAACGCCTCATTGATCTCGAACAGCGCCACGTCCTGAAGCTTGAGGCCGGCGAGTCCGAGCGCCTTGGGAATGGCCGTGATCGGTCCACTACCCGTACGGTTGGGCGGCACCCCAACCACGCTCCAGGAAAGAACCTGCGCCAGTGCCTCTTCCGCGGCATTGGGAGCGGTCAGCGCCACCACCGCGGCCGCGTCGTTGACGCCCGACGAGTTGCCTGCGGTCACCGTGAAACCGTCGATCTCGGGATGTAGCAGCTTGAGCCCTGCGAGCGTCTCGAGGGCAGCGCTACGGCGCGGATGCTCGTCCTCGGCGAAAGTGATCGTGCTCCCGTCGGCCTGCGGAACCTGGATCGGCACGATCTCTTCGACAAACGAGCCTGCGTCCATCGCCTTGACCGCGCGCTGATGGCTTCGCAGTGCCCACTCGTCCTGGGCCTGACGGGGGATGCCGTACTGCACGGTGCAGTTGTGGCCGACGGTGATCGTCATGTCGAGGGCAGGAGCGTCCTCGGTCGATGGATGGGACAGTGGGAACCACGGGTCTTCGTAATCCTCAGCAGTCCCGCCGCTGCTGAATGGCTTTCGCTTCCTCAATAGTGGTGCGGTTGAGGAGGATTCCATGCCGCCTGCGAGGACGGCCCGACTCATGCCCGCCGCGATCTGTCCTGCGCCGATAGCGATCGCCGAGAGGCTCGACGCACACTGCCTGTTGACGGCCAGACCGGGCACGTTGGTCAGCCCGAGGTCGACTGCGATGTAGCGAGCACTGTCGCCGCCGCCCTGCATACTCTCCGCCAGCACCAGGTCGTCGAACTCGGCTGCGCCGAGACCGGACCGCTGCACCACGGCGGCGACCACCGGCTTGGCCAGCTCAGTCGCAGGCGTATTCGCCAGCGTGCCCTTGCGCGCCGTTCCGATCGCTGTACGGGCAGCGGCCACGATCGCTGCGCGGGACGTGGTAGTGGCCATGTGTCTCCCTGGTCGTCTGAGTATTAGGTGGTTGCTCGGCGAGCGTGCACTGTGAGCGGCCACTAGCGCACCGAAATCACCCCGGCAATGCTAAGAGTCGCCGGATGTCGCGCACGTGTCATTCCTCTCGACACATCAACGACATTCAATGGCGACGATCTTGCCGATTGAGCCGGATGGTCATAACTTGGTTGCGCGCCGTCGCTGGGTATAACCGCGGCCGCGACACGGGACCCCGGGTTCGACACACGTGCGAGAATCTGACGACGCCCGTTTGGCCGCCGTTACCGGGTGCTCAGCAACATCGACCCCGCCACCGGTCCCCCACCCACCCCCACGGCGACGACCTCGGGAGACTTTGGAGCCTGGCGGTGCCCGCCTTCGCCCCACATTTGCACGCACGCCTCGTGCAAAAAGCCCATCCCGTGCAAGCGTCCGCCCGAGAGTTGCCCGCCGCTGGTGTTGATTGGAAGCGGGCCGTCCAGTGCGATGCGCGCTCCGTCGTCGAGGAACTGACCGACCCTGCCGTGGTCGCAGAAACCCATGGCTTCCAACCACATAACGGTCAGGAAAGAGAAGCCGTCATACAGCTGAGCCATATCGACGTCCGCGGGAGTCAGGGTCGTGTACTCCCACAGTGTGGCGGCCGAATCGTGGGCGGCCATCGTGGTGATGTCGGAGCGCTGATCCCAAGTAGCGCGTTCGAACAGGCCCGGTCCGACCGACTCCACCGTCAGAGGGTGCCGCGGCAAGCCGTTCGCGGCATCGCGGCGCGACACGATGACAGCAGTCGCGCCGTCACAAGGCACGTCACAGTCGTAGAGGCACAGGGGCTCGGAGATCATCCGGGCGCCAAGGTAATCGTCCATGCTCATCGGCTCGCGATAGATCGCGTCCGGGTTCAGCCCGGCGTTCTTGCGGGCGTTGATCGCGATGTGGCCCAAATGCTCCCGGGTCAGCCCGAAGTCATTCATGTAGCGCTGGGCGGGCATCGCCAGCCAATTCGCCGCCGACAACGCGCCGAACGGCGCCACCCATTCCAGGTGCGGTGGCAGTTCGCCACCGCCGAAGAGTACCGACGCCCGACCGCCGCCGGACTGCTGCGCCGCGGTGGATTCCCACACCGATCGGTACACGACGACGTGGTTGGCCAATCCCAGGGTGACGGCCATGCACGCCTCGATCGCCGGGCCGATTTGGCCCGCGGTCTCCGTCGCCGAGACAAACCAGCGGCACCGCAGTCCCAGCGCATTGCGGACCTCCTGGACGGTCGCGCCGGAAAACCCCCGGTCGGGCACGCCCGGCCCGGGGTAGCTCGCGATTCCGTCGACGTCGTCGACGTGGAGACCCGCGTCCTCGATCGCTCGCACCACCGCCTCGAGCGTGAGATCCAGTCCCGTTCGACCGAGCCTGCGGCCGACCTGCGACTTGCCCGCTCCGGTCAAAACGGCTTTCCCGTTGAACGGACCGCCGCTCATGTGATCGCCTCCCGAAACGCTGAAGTTCTGGCGTGACGCCGCCCGGACCGTCGCACAGATCCAGCGGCCCGAGCCATGGCTGTTCATCTCTGCGTGCGCACTACCCGACGCGCTGTGAGGCTACGGGCGCGGTGATGTCACTTGCGTGTAGATCTGCAACGGACCCGGCCATCGCGCAGCACCTGGGAGTCGACATCCAACTGACATCGGGTCTGCCGGCGTCGCGGTCGCCTCGAATTCAATCGGAGTGTTGACTTCATGCCCTGTCTCCAAATCACCGGAGACGCATCATCTCGACCGGATCACGATCCGGAAGCATGTCAGTGTGGTCCAGAACACAACTGACATGGCACCGACATGAAACTGGCCCGACACTCGTCGGAGTCGCACCCAGCTTGGAGGTCTAATGTCGTTGGTGGTGTTGCTAACTGTCGGACGGCTACGTGGACGTGCCGCTCATCTTGAGTGCTGGGAGCAGAGCAAATTGACTGTTCGATTGATTCGGCTTCCTGCGCGGATGCAGGACTGACGTGTGGGCATGCGCAGCGTGAGGCGGTCGGCCTCGACGGATGAGTTCCATTGTGCAAGCGAATGACTGAATCGGCCGCGGCTAGTGATTCGTCGTCTGCTCGCCGCGGTGGCGGGTCCAGTCGGGTCGTCTCGCGTGTGGCGGCCGCGGCGATGATGGCTGCGATGGCGGCGATATTGCTGGCGCCTACGTCATCGGCCGACCCTACCGGTGACCTGAAGTCTGCGGTCGAGGCGAAGCGCGGTGGTTGTCCCGCGCTGCAGTCCGATCCAGTGCTTGATGCCGTGGCAAAGCGTGCGAATCTCGAAACGCAGACCTACGCGGCGTTTGCGGCGCGGTTTCAGCCGATGGAGGATCCGATGCCAACGCTGCGCCAGTTGTCGTATCCGGCACGCAAATCGAAGATGCTATCCGGTTTCGGCGACGCTCAGCAATTCGCAGACCCCTTGCAAAAGGCTGTGTACGGGGCCACCCTTTTCGGTTGGGACACCATCCCGGACTGTAGCTACACCCGGTACGGTGCCGACGCGGTGACTGAGACCAAGAGCGGTAACGCCTTCGCCGTCGTCGTGTTGGTGGGCGACTAGATGGCGTTGCGGGGAACCGAGAGCGCGGTCGGCATTGGTGACACTGGGCCGACGCCGAATCAGGCTGGCTTAGGACGTCATATTGACGAACCGGCGTCGTCAGATCGTGGGTTGCCGGAGGTCGCCGTTACCAGGCGGCATCGCGGGCTGCCGATGCCGAGTTCGGTCCGCGCGTTCCAGCGGACGGCGTCGGCGAGGTTGATTGTGGCGCCTCTCGCAGCCGTCAGCACGATCGGCCGAGCCGTGATGATGGCAATAGCGGTAATTCGCTACATCGTCCAAGACGCAATTTCCCTGAGGTTGCCGATCACCGAAATCGTCGATCAGGCTTGGGCGCTGTACAAGGTGACCGCGTTGCCGGCGCTATTGATGGCTGTTCCGTTCGGTGGAATGGTGGCGGTCCAGTCGTCGGGTTTGTTGAATCAGGTTGGGGCAGCGTCGATCGTCGGTGCGGCCAGTGGTGTCGGTGTCGTCCGTCAGGGGGCGCCGTTGACGGCGGGCTTGCTGATGGGCGGTGCCGCGGCATCGGCGATCGCCTCCGATCTGGGTGCACGGGCGATCCGCGAGGAACTCGACGCGCTACGTGTGATGGGGATCGATCCGGTCCGGAATCTGGTTGTGCCGCGGTTCGTCGCTTTGATAATCCTCGCCCCGGTACTGATGGCCGTCATCATCGCCTCGGCGGTGATCGCTTCGTTCATCCTTGCGATCACGGTCAGCGAGGTGACGAGCGGAAGTTTCTGGGCGTCGTTCGGCGCCTTCGCGAAGATTTCCGATGTCTGGTTCGCCATGGGCAAGGCGTTCGTGTTCGCGGCGATTGTCGGAATCGTCTCCTCGCTGAAGGGTATTGAGGCCAAGGGTGGACCCCGGGCGGCCGATGCTGTGTACGCTGCCGTCATCGTGAATGTTGTCGGCATTGTCATCGCGAACCTGGTGATCACGCAGGTGCAGTCGATGTTCTTCCCCATGACGGTGGCATAGTGACCGACAGCAACGTAATGGCGCCGTCGCGGTATCGCAACCGGTTCCGGCTCGCGACGCGATTCGTGGATGCGGTCGAGGCGCCGCTGCACACCATGGGGCGCCCTGCTCTTCGTCGGCCAGGTCCTCTACTTCATCCCGGGACAATCAGCACTACCGGAAAGAGATCCTGGCCCGCATGATCAGCCTGTCCTTCGGGCGGGGATCCCTGGTTGTCGACGGCGGCGTGATAAGTGTTCGACGATCCTCGCCATCGCGATCGGTGTGTCGATCGCCATCGAAGTGTGGGCGTCGTTGCACCTTCTGGGATTGGTGCCCTTTCGGGTATTGTAGGTAGCTTTGCCAATGTTAGGGAGATGTCGCCGCTGAT
>CAWDAS010000003.1:0-328220 GCA_963800315.1 uncultured Actinomycetota bacterium | reverse complement strand
CGCCGGGATCGTCCCCGTCCGGGGCGGGCCATTGGTTTCGCCGGTCGAGCGGGCCGCCTCCGGGACCGCGGCCGGGCAGGCCGGTGCGGGATCTTCGACGATGGCCGGTGCATCGGCGCTGTCCGCGACCGCCGGCGCTACCGCCGGCGCGGCCTCCGGCAGGGCTGCCGAGCAGCAACGGCTGCAGCGGCTAGTCGACGCGGTGGCCCGCCAGGAGCCGCGGCTCGCGTGGGCGGCCGGGCTGCGTGACGACCAAACCACCACCCTGCTGGTCACCGATCTCGCCGGTGGATGGATTCCACCCCATGTCCGCGTGCCCGCCCACGTGACGCTGCTTGAGCCGACGGCACGGCGCCGTGATGCCAGCGTGGTGGACCTGCTGGGCGCCGTGGTGGTCGCGGCCGCTCACCACTCGAATACCTATGTCGCCGAGGCGGGCCCCGACGCGCCCGCGCTAAGCGGCGACCGGCCGGCTCGCTCGGCCGCGCCCCAGGTCGACGAGCTCGGGACCGACCCTGGTGGAAGCGGTGCGCCGCCGCGACGGCCTGCCCCGGATCGCGCAAGCCGTCGCGGCGCCGGCGGTGCGAAAAACGGGCGTGCTCGAAAACGAGGCCGAGTTATTGCGCCAGTGCACGCCGAAGTTCAGCACTCGGTGCTGAACGCCTACCCCAATCACGACCCGGCCGCGGTCGCGGATTGGATGCTGTTGGCGGCAATCGAGGCGCTCATCGACGGCCATGAGTATCTCGCGAATTACCACCTGGCGTGGTTCGCCGTATTCACCGGCCGCGGCGGCTCGTAGCGCGTGGATGTGCGTGACGAACGCGGCCAACAATCCGACGTGAATACCGGCCGCGGCGTGCTGTGCCAAAATGGTGCCATCGAACAATGGGGGCGTGCGCCGAGGCAGGAAGCAAAGCGCGGCAGGGGGTTGAGGGGACGATCAGGCGCGTGAACCATCCCAATATCCGAATCATCCCAGCGGATATGACGCATGCGGCGACCGCGCCGGAAGCACCGCCGGGTCCCTTCCCGTTTCCCGCTTCCGTCGGCGACCCCTCGCCCGCCGTGCGGCTGGAGCACGATATTGCACAACGCCGGCAATGTCGGCGTGCCAGGAGACGCGGCGACCAGCGCTGAGGCAGACGCGGACCGCAGGGCCCGCGCCGCCGACGCCGCCGCGAAGTTCCCGGCGAACGAGGCCAACTCGGCGCAGCAGATGCAGGCTGTGGGCGCCCAAGCTCCGCAGATGGTCCAGCAGATGGTGTCGAGCATCACCGGCGCGCTGGGCGGCGCGGTCGGCGGCATCATGGGGCCGCTGACCCAACTCCCGCAGCAGGCGATGCAGGCTGGTCAGAGTGCTATCCAACCGCTGATGAGCGCCGTCCAGGGCGCCCACGGCGTCGGGGCGCTGGCCGACGACGCGCACTTGTTGGACAGCCTCGGCGGCGAATCCGGTCTGGGCGCCGGCGCCGGTGGCGCCGGGCTCGGTGGTGGCGGTGGGGGCGGAACGACGCCAGCCAGTTCGCTGGGTCCGCCTCCGGTACCGACGTCATCGCCGCCGACAACTCCCGCTGGAGCGTCGGGGAAGTCCGCAATGGTGCCACCGACCGGTGGCACACCGGCCGCGTCGGGGCGGATGGGCATGACCGGCATGCCGATGGTTCCGCCGGGCGCGATGGGCCACGGCGGCGAGGGCGGGAACAAGGACAAGCCGGCCGAGAAGCGGGTGACGGCCCCGGGTGTCCCCAACGGCCAGCCGGTCAAGGGCCGCCTGACGGTCCCGCCGAGCGCGCCCGTCACCAAACCCGGCGAGGGCAAACCGACCGTGGTGACCAACAGGCCGAACCGACGAATCGTGATCATGCCGACCGAGGACGAGGCAAAGGAATAGGCCCGGCTGACGAATCCCGCCGCCGCGCTGCAAGTGAATGGCCGGGTAGCGGGAACGGCAGTAGTGTCGGCCGCGGCCAGCGAACGCTAGCGGCTCATCACCTGGCGTGGTATGAGAAATTCACGGCCAAAAAGTGGTGGGAGTGGGGGGCCGACGGTGAGTACTGATCCGCTGATGAGGCAGGCGGTAGCGGCGTTGTCCCGCGGCCACGGCCTGTTCGCCGGTGACCTCACCGGCGACTGCATGGGTGACACTCCGGCACAGATCCATGCGCGCGCCGACCGGATACCGCGCGCACACCGCGCAGCGGCGGCCCGGTCGGCAACCGCGGCGGAACGGTTGCGCAGGGCGGCCGCGAATGATGACGCGTTGGCGCGCGTCATGGCGGCGGCGCGGTCCGACCGCGCGCATGCGCAAACGGCGACGCGGAGGATCCTGGAAGCCGCCACGGCCGATGCGACGCCGGCCGCCGACACGCCGATGGGTCGGCGTGAGGCGATCGCCCGGATGGTGGCACGGTTGCGGGCTCAGCATCGGCACATCGCCGGGTCACGCTGGCGGGCAAGGCTATTGGCACTCCGGCTACGCCAGCTGCGTTACCTACGAAGGCAGGCCGCCATGCGGGGAAGCCACGGCAACGGGCGTGCCGCGGTGTCGGCTGCGATCCGTAAAGCGTTGGAAATCAAGGGTATTCATGATCCGAGTGCCCGTGCTCGCTGGGAACGCGGTATGGACCTGGTGGCTCGCCGCGAGTCCAACTACAACGCCTATGCGGTCAACGACTGGGATTCCAACGCGGCGCGGGGCACACGCAGCAAGGGCGCCTGGCAGTTCATCGCGCCGACGTTTGCGGCCTATCACGAACCCGGGACGTCGTCCGATATCCACAATCTGGTGGCGCAGGCATGCGCGTTCATCAATTATGCGCGGGGCCGCTACGGGGTCGCCGCCGATGCGTCGAATCTGGCCGCCCGGATTCAGCAGGCCGATCCTCGCCGATCACCTAAGGGGTATTGAGCATGCCGCTGAGTTTGTCCAACCGCGACCAGAATTCCGGTCACCTGTTCTATAACCGGCGGCTGCGGGCGGCGACGACCCGGTTCTCGGTGCGCATGAAACACGACGACCGCAAGCAGACCGCCGCACTGGCGTTGTCCATGGTGTTGGTGGCCATCGTCGCCGGCTGGATGATGCTGCTGAATGTGCTGAAACCCACGGGCGCGGTGGGCGATTCGGCGATCATCGGCGACCGCGACTCCGGAGCGATCTACGCTCGCATCGACGGCCGGCTGTACCCGGCGCTCAACCTGACATCCGCGCGGCTGGCGACGGGGTCGGCGGGGGAGCCGACCTGGGTGAAGCCCGCCGAGATCGCGAAGTATCCGACCGGCCCGCTGGTGGGCATCCCCGGGGCGCCGGCCGCGATGCCGGTCAACCGGGGCGCGATCTCGGCCTGGGCGGTCTGCGATACGGCGGGGCGCCCGCGAAGCGGGGACAAGCCCGTGGTGACCTCGATCGCGGGCCCGCTCGCCGGGGGTGGCCGCGCGGCACCGCTGCCTGACGATGCCGGGATCCTCGTCACCTTCGAAGGCAACACCTACGTGATCTGGGGCGGCAAACGCTCGCAGGTCGACCCGGCCAGCCGAGCGGTCACGCTGAGTTTGGGACTCGACCCCGGGGTGACCCCGCCGGTGGGGATTTCGCGCGCGCTGTACGACGCGATGCCGGCCACCGAGCCGCTGCGTGTCCCGGACGTACCCGAGGCGGGCACCCCGTCGACGTGGATCTCCGGTTCGCAGGTGGGCGCGGTGCTGCAGTCCCAAACCGCCGGCGGCGGCAAGCAGTTCTACGTACTGCTGCCCGACGGGGTACAGAAAATCAACAGTTTCGTGGCCGATCTTCTGCGCAGTGCCAACTCCTACGGGTCGACGGCCCCGCGGGTGGTGGCCCCGGATGTATTGGTGAACATCCCCCAGGTGAACCCGCTGGCAGTCGACTACTACCCGACCAAGCGGCTGAACTTCGTTGACACCGCGGCGAATCCGACCACCTGCGTCGGGTGGGAAAAGGGATCGACGGATCCGCAGGCCCGGGTCGTCATCTACAACGGGCGGGGGCTTCCCGTGCTGGCCTCGATGGACAACCGGATCGTGCACTTGGTGCGCGACGATCGCGCCCCGGCCTCGGTGGTGGCCAACCAGGTACTGGTGTTGCCGGGTGCGGCCAACTTCGTCACGTCGACCAGCGGGGTGATCACGTCAGATTCGCGCGAATCGTTGTTCTGGGTGTCCGACAACGGCGTGCGGTTCGGGATCGCCTCTGACGAGGAGACGCTACGCGCGCTGGGACTGGATCCGGCGATGGCGGTGCAGGCGCCGTGGCCGTTGTTACGGACTTTTGCTGCGGGACCGGCGTTGTCACGAGAGGCGGCGCTGCTGGCGCGCGACACGGTGCCGGCGCTGGGCAAGGCGGCCGTGGTGACGACATCGGCGAAGGCGGGAGGCTAGAGGATGTCGAAGAAAGCGTTCCCCATCAACCGCGCGAAAATCGAACCACCCAAACCGGTTCGGGTAGCACCGAGCGCGCCGATCGCGCTGCCGGAACGCGAGCCGCGCAACATTTGGGTGATGATCGGCGTGCCGGCGCTCATCGTGGCGCTGATCGGCACCATCGTCATGCTCTATGTGTCCGGTGTGCGCAGCTTGTCCACCGGGTTCTTCCCCCTGATGGGGATCGGCGCGTTCAGTATGCTGGCGTTTTCTGGGCGCTTCGGGCGGGCACGCAAAATCACCTGGGGCGAAATGGAAAAGGGCCGCCGCCGCTACCTTCGGGAGCTCGATGCGAACCGCGACGAGATCCAGTCCGCAGTGTGTGCGCAGCGCGAGTGGCAGAACCAACTGCATTCGGATCCCCGCGGGTTGGGCGCCATCATCGGCGGCCCGCGCATGTGGGAACGCGGCCGCGGCGACGCGGACTTTCTGGAGGCCCGGCTGGGCACCGGTGTGCAGCACGCGCCCGACTCGGTGCTCTCGGTGACCTGGCCCGACATCTCCTCCGACGAGGAACTCGAACCCGTCACCGGGCAGGCATTGCGCGATTTCATCTTGGAACAGCGCAAGATTCGCGACATCGCCAAGGTGGTGAACCTGCGCTCGGCGCCGGGATTCAGCTTCGTGGGTGAGGAGCTGGACCGGCTGCGGTCACTGATGCGTTCGGTGTTGTGCTCGCTGGCGGTATTCCACAACCCTCGTGACGTGAAGCTCATGGTGGTGACGCGCAATCCCGAGGTGTGGTCGTGGATGGTCTGGCTGCCGCACAACCTGCACGACGAGCTCTTCGACGCGTGCGGCTGGCGGCGGCTGGTCTTTGCCACACCGGAGGAACTGGAAGAAGCCCTCGGCGCCGAGTTGCACATGAAAGGCAAGCGCGGCGCGTGGACGCCGATCGCGGCGGCCAGCCCGACCGCGATGGCCTCGACGCTCGAGACCGGCTCGAACACCGTCGACCTGGGACCGCACCTGGTGATCGTCGACGACAACACCGGCAGCCCCGACGCGTGGGAGAGCGTGGTCGGGCAGGTCGGCAAGGCGGGAATCACGGTGCTGCGCATCGCCTCCCGCGTCGGCACCGGCGTGGGTTTCGCCGCGGACCAGGTCTTCGAGATGGACGAGCACCACAGCACACCCAACGGCCAGGTCAAAACCACCACCAACGGGTCTGACCCGGACGGCGAGGACTGGCGACCGGCGCCGCTGCTGCGGGTGCGCGGCAAATTCTTCGCCCACGCCGACCAGCTGTCGGTCCACCGCGCCTACCGATATGCGCGGGCGATGGCGCGCTGGTCACCGACCAGCCGCAGCGAGATCGCCGATTCGGCCAGCGGCGCCGCCGAACTGCTGCGCGCGCTCGGCATCGGCGACCCCCGCGAGTTGGACGTCGACCGGTTGTGGGCCGAGCGCCGCGGGCGCGGCGACGAGCGGTGGTGCGAAATCCCGGTGGGCGCCAAACCAAACGGGGAACTGCAAAATGTCATCATCCGCGCCAAGGACTTCGGCGGATTCGGGTTCCACTCCGTGGTCATCGGCACCAGCGGCTCGGGCAAGTCAGAGTTCTTCCTGTCGTTGGTCTACGGGATCGCGCTGACGCACTCGCCGGAGGCGTTCAACGTCATCTTCGTCGACATGAAATTCGAATCGGCGGCACAGGACATCCTGGGCATCCCGCACGTCGTGGCCGCCCTGTCGAACCTTGGTAAAGACGAGCGGCATCTGGCCGAGCGGATGCGCAGGGTTATCGACGGCGAGATCAAACAACGCTACGAGCTGTTCACGTCGGTGGGCGCGCGCGACGCCAATGACTACGAAGAGATCCGGCTCGCCGGGCGTGATCTGCCCCCGGTGCCCGTGCTGCTCGTCATCGTCGACGAATACCTGGAGCTGTTCGCCAACCACGAGAAGTGGATCAATCTCATCATCCACATCGGCCAGGAAGGCCGCGGCGCCAACGTCTTCTTCATGTTGGGTGGGCAGCGTCTGGACCTGTCGTCGCTGCAAAAAGTCAAGTCCAACATCGCGTTTCGGATCGCGCTGCGCGCCGAATCCGGCGACGACAGCCGTGAGGTGATCGGTTCGGACGCCGCCTACCATCTGCCGTCGAAGGAGAACGGTTTCGCCCTGCTGAAGGTGGGGCCGCGCGATCTGGAGCCGTTCCGCTGCTTCTACTTGTCGGCGCCGTTCGTGGTCCCCAAGACCAAGGAGGTGGCCACCACCGTCGACATGACCCTGACCAAGCCCCGGTTGTACAACTGGCTGTATCAGCCGCTGGACGCGGCCGATGCCACGGCGCTGGAAGCCGTCGCCGCTGCCGACGCGGAGCCCGACGAATTCCTTTACTACGAGGACGGTTTCAAGCGGAAGAAGGTCGTGGACGTGCTGCGCGAGTCGTTGCACGACGTGCCGCACCGGGCGCCGCGGCGGCCGTGGCTGGAGCCGCTGGAGGACCCGGAACCCGTTGACGCACTGGTCGCGGCGTTCCGGGGCAAGCCGTGGCATGTCGACTACGGGCGCAACCCGGGGCTGATGTTCCCGGTGGGCGTCATGGACATTCCGGAGGAATCCAAGCAGATCGTGCATGCCGTCGACGCCCTGCGCAGCAACGTCATCGTGGTGGGCGCCAAGCAGCGCGGCAAGACGACCACGTTGATGACGCTGATGTGTTCGGCGGCAACGATGTACAGCCCGGCGCGGGTGACGTTCTTTTGCATCGGCGGGGCAACGCTCGCCCAGGTCGCGTCGTTGCCTCATGTCACCGACATCGTGTCGCCGAAGGACGCCGAGGGCATCGAGCGCATCTTGAGCAGCATGGACGCCCTGATCGACGCGCGTGAGGATTCGTTTCGACGGCTCAAGATCGACCTCGACGGTTTTCGCGAGCGCCGCTTCGGGATGGGCAGCGACGGGCTGGGCGGTACCGACCCTAACGATCCGTTCGGCGATGTGTTCGTGGTGGTCGATGATTACGACGACCTGTACTCCAAAGACACCGTGTTGGGCGATCGCATCATCACGTTGAGCAGCCGCGGTCCCGAGTACGGGGTGCACGTGATGTGCAGCGCCGGCGGCTGGATTCACGGGCAACGGCAGAGCCTGCTGCAAAACGCCACCGCGCGAATCCAATTGCGGTTGGCCGACCCGAGCGAGAGCCAGATGGGGCATTCGTCGCTCGAGTCGCGGGATGCGGCGCGACGCACCTTGAACCGTCCCGGGTTTGGCCTGACGGACAGCCTGCACGAGCTGCGCATCGGCGTTCCGGCGCTGGCCGATCCCGCCACCGGCGCGCTGGTGAGCATCGTCGACGTCGGCGCCAGCATCGCCGATGTCGCCGGAGTCACCAAGCACGCAACCCTGCAGCGGTTGCCGCAGCGCGTGGAACTGAGGACGATCCTGGATTACGCGTCCGCGCACCCGAGCGGGGATGACCTCTCGATCGCCTTCGCCATCGGGGAGCGCCACGAACTGGGCCCGGTGCCCCTCAAGCTGCGTGAGAGCCCCGGGTTGATGATCCTGGGCAGGCAGGGCTGCGGGAAAACCCTGTCGCTGGTGGCCATCGGTGAGGCGGTGATGAACCGCTTCAGCCCGGAGGAGGCGCAGCTGACCCTGATCGATCCCAAGACCGCCCCGCACGGCCTGCAGGATCTGCACGGACCGGGTTACGTGCGCGCATACGCCTATGACCAAGACGAGATCGACGAGGTGATCACCGAGCTCGCGCAGCAGATCCTGCTGCCCCGGTTGCCGCCCAAGGGCTTGAGCCAAGAGGAGCTGCGCGCCCTCAAGCCGTGGGAAGGGCCCCGGCATTTCGTGCTCATCGACGACGTGCAGGACCTGCGCCCGGATCAGAGCTACCCGCCCAAGCCACCGGTGGGTGCGGCGTTGTGGAAGCTGATGGAGCGCGCCCGGCAGATCGGCTTGCACGTGTTCACCACCCGTAACAGCGCGAACTGGGCGACGCTGCAGATGGATCCGTGGATGAGATTTCAGAACTCGGCCAAGGTGGCCCAGCTGTACATGGATAACGATCCGCAGAACAGGATCAATCGATCGGTCCGGGCGCAGGCGTTGCCGCCGGGGCGTGGTCTGCTGCTCAGCGCCGACGGCGACGTCGAAGGGGTGTTGGTCGGGCTGCCGTCGGTGGCCGGCGCACAGCCCTAGCCGCGTTTCAGTACGGCGTGGCCTGCTGGGCCAGGTTCAACAAGACGTACGCCAGACACAACAGGAAGTTCAACACCACCAGGACCAGACCCCCGAACATCAGCGAGCGGGTCCCACGCTGCTTGAGGCGCTTGTACTTCGCGGCCCGCGCCTCGCGGTTCATCTGGAGTGCGATCAACGCGAAATTGAAATCCATCGCTTCCTGGGCCGCGACGGGTGCGCCCGCCAGCATCGCCCGAAGCCGATCCGGTGCCGTTCGGACCCCGACGCTCTCGAAACGGTGGCACATCCGTCGCGCCCGCCTGCGGCCGACCAGCTGATAGCGCATCGCAAGCCGATGCGAGAGTTGCCCCTGTTCGTCCCCCCATGAGTTTGACGGGGTCATCACAAGCGGGATTCTAAATCGCTTGGCACCACTTTCGGCGGCTATACACGAACTAGGTGGAAAGAGATTCGTTTCCCGTCCCGCCGCTCATTCGTTCAGCATCCGGCAGGCCGAGGTAGCGCTCCAGGTTGCGATGCATGTTGATCACGCGCCGCTCTTCGTTGGACAACGTCAAGTGGGTGAAGCCGGGCTGGTGCAACCCGCGCTGCAAGCCCGGCAGCACCCGGATGTCCTGCGTGAGCACCACACCGGGTTCGGCCTCCCCGGCAGACATCCGGACATCGGTCGGCTTGGTGCGCGGCGCACCCGGTGGCATCCGCGTCATCAAGAACATGACCAGCTCTCCGTTGTCGGGATCCGGACCCGGCCGGGAGCACATGATCGTGAGGTGGTCGGCGTTTGCCAGCAGCGTCATGTTCGGGAACACGTTGTACTGGTGCAACCGGGTGATCCGATCGGTGTCGGCCCAGCCGAGGTCAACCCCGCGGCCCGCGGCGAATGCCCGAGTGCGTGCCGCGATCAGGTCCGCAACCGTCTGTCCGGGCCCGCGTTCCGGAAGCGGTGTGCCTTCGGCCGCACCCATCAACGCGCCCTGGGTATAGACGTAGGCGTCCCACACCTCCTCGTCGCTCAGCGCGCCCTCAAAGCGTGGGCTCGGCACCCCGTAGGGCTGATCCGACTTGCCGGTGTGCCCCCAAATCTGTTGTGGCGCATGGATGTCGTCGACGCAGCGCAGTAACTCCGGGTGCAAGGTCGCAATGTGGTAGGTCTCGCTGTAACCATCAGCGATCGTTTTCCAGTTGGCCTCGACCTCGACGGTGAGCGTGGCATAACAGCGGAAGTCAGCCAGATGGCACCAGGCGATGTCGTCGGGCACCGCCTCTAGGTACTGCGGCAACGGCATCGCATCGAGGTCGAGGTTGACGAAGACCAGTCCCTCCCAGGTGTCGACTCCTGCGGGTATGAGCGGAAAGTCGGACATGCGCAGGGCGCCGAAACCTTTGCGGTTGGGCACCCGTTTGAGCGCGCCGGCCAGGTCCCACGTCCATCCGTGGTAGCCGCACTTGAGCTCGCGCAGCCCCGCGCCCGAGCCCACGCACAGGGAGTTGCCGCGATGGCGACAAACGTTCTGGAAGGCGCGCAGCACCCCGTTGTCGCCGCGGACGATCAGCACCCCGTAGGGCCCGCAGCGGTATTCGAAATAGTCCCCGGGCTCGGCGACGTGGTCGACCATGCAGGCGAGCTGCCACACTTTCGGCCACAACCGTTCGACCTCGAGCGCGGCGAACGCCGGCGAGTAGTAGCGCTCGGCCGGCACCAGGGTCGGGCGCTCCGGCGGGGTGCCGATCGCGTCCTCGTCGCGCGTGCGGGCCGGATTGCCGGCGGACACGTTCACACCGGAACCCTTAGCGCGCTCCGCGCACCAAACGGCCGGGACGGGCCCCGGTGTCGACGTCGTCGCGCCGGGTCACCGTTCCGCTGACGATCGTCGCCGCGTAGCCGCTGGCCCCCTGCAGGATCCGGTTTCCGCCGGCGGGCAGGTCCCAGGCCATCGCCGCGGGGTGCAGCGTCAGGTTGTCCAGGTCGATCACGTTGATGTCGGCCTTCTTACCCGGCGCGATGGTGCCGCGGTCGGTGAGACCGAACAGGTGCGCGGTGTCCCGGGACTGTTTGCGAATCACGTATTCCAGCGACAGCTTCTCGCCGCGGCGACGGTCGCGGGCCCAGTGCGTCAGCAGGAAAGTGGGGTAGGAGGCGTCGCAGATCATCCCGCAGTGCGCGCCGCCGTCGGAGAGCCCCAGCACGCCGGCGGGGTGCAGCAACATCTCGCGGATCGCGTCGCAGTTGCCGTCGGCGTAGTTGAACAGCGGCAGCATCAGCATGGCGGTCGCGTACCGCTCGAGCATGAGGTCGTAGAGGGTCGACAACGGGTCCTCGCCGCGCGCCTTGGCGATGGCGGCGACGGTGCGGTCAGGCGTGGGCTCGTAGTCGGGCGGATCGCCGAGCGCGTACAGCCGCCCCAAGGAGTGCTGCACCAAGGCGAACATCCCGTCGAACAGCAGCGTCGGGTCGACTGGCAGGTCGTCCTCGGCCAGGATCGCCGCCTTCACCGCGGGATCGGCCAGGCGCTGCGCGAGCTCTTCGCGGCTGCACTCGGCCCGCAGCCGGCGGTAGGTGGGCCGATGGCTGAACCCGTGATGCCCCTGGAACCCGATCATCATGCCGAACGGGCGCGCCGCGACCTGCGGGTACAGCCGGCTGCCCGCCGTATGCGCGTCCGCGGAGAGGTCCAGCAGTTCGCGCCACAACTTCGGATCGGCGTCGACCTGGATCATGGCGAACGACACCGGCCGGTCGATTTCGGCCCCCAGCCGCCGCATCCACTCCACTTCCTTCTTGGGGGCGACGATGTCCTCGCCCGCGGACCCCTGCGGCGCCAGTTCGAACACGGCCTGCCCACCGGCCGCCATCGCGCGGCCCAGCCCGAACAGCTCTTCCTCGGCCGCGAACGTGCCGGGAACCGGTTCGCCGTCCATCGCGCGGTGGCCGAGTGTGCGCGAGGTGGAAAACCCGAGCGCGCCGGCCTCGATCGCCTCGGTGACCAGCCGGCCCATCGCGGCGATGTCGTCGGGGGTGGCCGGCTGGTTGCGGGCGCCCCGCTCGCCCATCGCGTAGGCGCGGATGGCGCCGTGGGCGACCTGGCTGCCGACGTCGATCGCGAAGTTCTGCTTCCCGATGGCGTCGAGGTACTCGGGATAGGTCTCCCAGCCCCAGGTGATGCCCTCGGTCAGCGCGGTGCCGGGGATGTCCTCGACACCCTCCATCAATTCGATCAGCCATTTCTCGGTGCCGGGCCGGACCGGGGCGAAGCCGACGCCGCAGTTCCCGGTGACCACCGTGGTCACCCCGTGACCGCTGGACGGCTCGAGCAGGCCGTCCCAGCTCACCTGGCCGTCGTAGTGGGTGTGGATGTCGACGAAGCCGGGGGCCACCACCCGCCCGGTCGCGTCGATGGTTTCGGCGGCCTCACCGCCCATTTCGGGATCACCGGCGCCGCGGCGGACGACGTCGACGATCTTGCCGTCCTTGATGCCGACGTCGGCGCGATAGCGTTCCGCGCCCGTGCCGTCAACGACCGTGCCACCGACGATTTTCAGGTCGAACATGAGATTCTCCTTGTCGCCAGGGGCGGTCGACGTGCAAGACCGGCAGCATTTCGCTACTCCAAGTAGCGTAACTACTGACGATATTCCTGGAGATGGGCGCAGTCAACGATTATCCGAGCCGCCCGCCGTTGATAGGGTCGGCGAAGTGGGCTGGTATGACTGGTTTCTCGTCGCCGGTGTCCTTTACACGGGCATTGGATCCGACCTCGGTCTCAACTGGTTTGCCGGCCTGATCACCGGCAAGCGGCTGATGCCGGACGCCACGAACGTCTTCGAGCGGTTCTATTACCGGGCGCACGCGGTCAACGACCCCAATATGCGGGGAACCCAACCGCTCGCCGGCAGGACGACCGAATCCCTGCGTGGAATCACGCACTGGCGGTCGGCAACGGCACCATCGTGCTGGCACTCGAGGCCCTCATCGTCATCGGCTTCGTGCGGATGGCCGAGACCGGTGTGGTGCCCAAGTTCGCGCTGCTCGCCTCGTTCGCGTGGCTGATGCGGAGCACGTGGGGAGAGATCTCCTACTGGCACGAACTGACCCGGAATCAGGTAGCTCCCCTTCGGGGCAGTGCGCTGCGGTGGTACTGGACGATCGGCATGCCGCAGGCCATCTTCCCGTTTCTCGTCGCCGAGCGCTTTTACGGCGAGACGCTTGCGTATACCTTCCAGCCGCTACGGATGGCGGCGTTCCTCGCGGTCCCCGTCGGCCTCATGCTGTTGACGCGGATCAGCTATCGCGGACGTGTCTGGTGATTACAAAGAACACTTCAGCGCCGCGACGGTTTCCAGGTCATCGAGCGCTTCGACCCCGCGCCGCAGACCTTCCATGGCGATGTTCTCAACCTGCATGCCGCCCATTCCGGCGGTGATCAAGGGGGCGACGTAGGCGTACAGCGCGCCTTGGCGGAATCGCAGCCACAGGTCGTCGCGGTCCAGTTCGGGTCCGCCGGCGGCCGTCAGGGCTCGTCGGTAGTCGTCGAGCAGCTCGCGTTGGGTCGCTCGGCGATCCTCGGGTGTCAGGCTGGTGATCAGGGTGTAGGCCAGTTCCCGGGAGGGGTGCCCGCGCCGCACCGCCTGCCAGTCCAGCAGTCCGGCCTTGCCGCCGTAGAAGTACATGTTGCCCGGGTGCGCGTCGCCGTGCATGACCGTGTGCGGGGGATTGTCGATCAGCGCGGCGACGGCCCGGTAGTTGTCGGCGATGAATGCGCCGCTGCTCACGGGGATGTCCGTGCGCTCGGCGAGGCGCTTGATCGACGCGTGCATAAGCGAGCCGGTCAGCAGGGAGGTGACGTCGCCCGAGGGCGTGTAGAGCCAGCCGAGCGGCCCGCGCCCGGAGCGCGGCAGGCGCTCCCAGAACGTGGCGTGCAGGTTGGCCAGCAGTTCGAGGATGAGGCTGGCCTGGTCTGGAGTAAGCGGGTGCAACGTGTCGGGGAATTCGCACGACTCGGCGGGGAGGTCTTCGAGCACCAGCAAGTAACGGCCGGTCCACGCATCGAATGCCGCGCCGTAGGCGTACGGGATCCCGACGAGTTGCGGCGCGAGTTGGGTGTAGAAGAGGACCTCGGTGTGTCCGAGCCGGCCCAGCTCGCCCATCAACCGGGTAGCGGCGGTCTTGGCCGTGATCTTGACGAACACCGAGTCGGGTACGTCTTTTCCGGTCAGCACCAGCCGGGCCCGCGATGACGTCCCCGCGTCGCTGCCCAGGACACGAACCGATCTGACGGTGGTGCCCATAACCCTGGAGAGGACCGCCGCGTCGATGTCGCCGATGGTGCGGGGCAGCCCCACCCGGCCACCCACCACCGCGTCGGTGGCCACCCGGCCGACCCCGCGGCCCAGGTGAGCGCCCAAACCGAGGATGGAAATAGCTTGTTCGGCAACGCTTTTCATATCCGCACACTCCGGTTGGGATGCCCGTCGACGGCGGCTGCGGGCCGGCAAACCGGCGCCACCGCCATCAGACAAAAATAGCTGAACGTCTGGACATAAGACAATACGCGGTTATTGTCTGATCTGTGGCACGAGGGCCGGCACCACGAATTGCTCGACGAATTCGCGCTTGTCGGCTGCGGGGCGGTACCGCCATGACGGCGCCAGCAAAAACAGCGTCGTCGTATGCAGCCACTGGACGACCGACCGGGGATCGAGGTCGGCATAGAGCCGGCCCGCCGCTTTCCACTGATTCAGCAATGGTTCGTAGTGCCGCAAGAGCAGCTCGACGAGGGGCTCCGACCCCTTCTCGAGGGCGGTGGCCACGGCGGTGCTCCCGTCGGCGAACAGCGCCTCGTTCAGCGGGTTGCCCGCCACCGACTCGACGCGGGCCAGGACCATCTCGGGCAGCGACCGCACCGGGTCCTCGGGGGCGGGCAGCGATCCGACCAGCTCCCCGAGCGCTTTGTCGACCCGCGCCAGCATCAGGCCCAGCAGGACGTCATCGCGGCTGGGAAAATAGCGGTACACCGTCGACCGCGACACCCCCGCCTCGTCGGACACTTCCCCCATCCGGAACTGGGTGTTCCCGCGGCGCACGATGCATCGGCCGGCGGCGTCCAGGATGCGTCGGCGGGCTTCCTCGTCGTCGAGGATCGCGCGGTCGTCACCCCACCGCCGGCTGGGTTCCATGGCGCCGATGTTACGGGATACGTTGCGCCAGGCAAGATCCCGCGGTCCGTTACACGAAAGGGCAATGATGGTCTATTCAGCGGCGGACGAGTCGTTCACCCACCAGCTCCCCACCACCTTTGACCGGGTGCACGATCCCGATCCCACCTGGTCGGACCGCTGCTATTTCTTCGCCGCGTCACCGGACGGTCGAATGCTGTTGGCCAGCGGGTACGGCAACAACCCGAACACCGGCAGCGGGCTGGGCTATGTCAAGGTCAGCCTCGCCGACGGCCGGCACTGGGATCTGTTGTCGGGCCGGCCGGTCGCCGGCGGCGAGCGCGGTGATCTGCGCGCCGGTCCCATGCGCTGGACTTGCGTTGAGCCACTGAAGAAGTGGCGACTCGACGTCGAACCCAATAACTCCGGAATCGAGTGGGAGCTGTACTACGAACCCACCGCCCCGATGTGGGAGCTGCTGCCGATGAAGGTGGCGGGCAAGGACGGCCAGCCGCTGGCCGACATGTACCACATGAAGGAACCCGGGCGGTGGACCGGTTGGGTGCAAATCGACGGCGAGCGCATCAGCGTCGACGGATTCCCCGGTGGTCGGGACCGCACCTTCGGCGTGCGGGCGTCGGACAAGATCGACTTCTGGTTGTGGCTCGACGCCGGCTTCCAGGACCACGCCATCGAGGCATGGATCATCGAATCATCCGATGGCACCGTCAATTACGTTGACGGAGGCATCACCCACGCCGTCGGCACGCTGTCTCGGCGATTCGTCAAGATAGAGCACGATGTCGAGTTCGACGGTGAGCGCAAGCGTCCGATCGGTGCGGTGCTGGTCTTCACCGACGAGGACGGCAGAACCTATCGCGTCGCCGCCGACGCACCGCAGCCAGATGTCAACGCCTACTACGGGTTACCGATGGCCGACTGCCAATACGAAGACCTCGGTGGTGGTGCGTATTTCATTCATTTCCGCTGGGACAGCACCAATCCCGAGCAGCTCGCCGAGACCGAAAGCAAGTCGATGGCGCTCGATCAGCTGATGCGCTTCGAGTGTGACGGCCAGACCGGCTGGGGCGTCTTCGAATTGCTGCTCGGCGGCCGCGGTTACCGGCGCTACCCGAACTGGACGGCGATGGACATGTCGGCGTTCACCCAGGACAAGACGCCGGTCGAGCGCCTGCCCGCGGGCGACGACGCTGCGGGGGCCCGGCAGTGACGGTGGATGCCGACTTCGAAGGGCGTCTTACCGCGTGGCTGACCACCCAATTGCCCGGTGCCGACGGCGTCCGGATCGAGGGCCTGGATCGGGTCAGCTTCGGGCATTCGGCCGAGATGATGATGCTCGGTGTGGTCACGGGCCGCGGTGATCGGGAGACGCGCAAAGACGTGGTCTTACGCCTGCGCCCCAAACCACCCGCGCTGCTGGAGCCCTACGATCTCGTCCGCCAATTCCGCATCCTGCGGGCCCTGCAGCCCACCGCGGTCCGGGTACCGCGCGCACTCTGGCTGGAGGACACCGGCGAGGTGCTCGGACGGCCGTTCTTCGTGATGGAACGCGTCGCCGGCGACGTCTACGAAATGGAGGCACCCGCCGACGTCGCTGACGCAGACGTGGCGCGGATGTGTCAGAGCCTGGTCGAGCAACTGGCGACAATCCATTCCGTGGACCTGGTAGGGACCGGCCTCGACGCCCTCGACGACGGCCACGATCACCTCGAGCGAGAACTTGGCCACTGGGCCGCGGAGATGAACCGGGTCAAGCGCGACTCCCTGCCCGCACTGGAACGTCTCCACCATGCGCTACGCGAGCGCAGGCCGGACCCGTGCCCGACGGTCACCCTGGTGCACGGCGACGCCAAACCCGGCAACTTCGCCTTCACCGGTGGCGAGGTCAGCGCGGTCTTCGACTGGGAGATGACCACGGTCGGCGATCCGTTGACCGACATCGGCTGGCTGGAAATGCTGTGGATGCAGCCCGTCGGACTCAACAGTCATCCGGCGGCTCCCCCGATCGATGCCCTGCTCGCGCGCTACCAGACGATCAGTGGCATCAAGGTCCGGAACCGCCCGTGGTACCGCGCGTTCAACGCCTACAAGATGGCTGTCATCTGCCTGATCGGGGCCATGCTCATCGAAGACGGGCACAGCGACGACCAAAAGCTGGTGCTCGCCGGCTACGGCACCGCGCTGATGACCAGGGCCGGGCTCGCCGACCTGGGCATCGAGGAGCCCCTCGATGACGGTCCGGTCCTCCCGCGCGAAGAACGCATCCAGCAGGTACTGGGCCAGGCGCCTTGAGCCGGCCGGTGCCCTCAGGCGTCGCAGCCGGTCCGCGTCAGGTCCGTCCAGGTCAAGGTGACGTGGGTCCCGCGCGGTGTGCGGTCGATGGTCACGTCATCGGCGAGTGCTTGCATCAGCGGGATACCGCGTCCCCGCAAGTCGTGCTGGCGCTGTGCGGCAATGCTGTGGCGCCAGCGGCCGCGGTCATTGACCTTCACAGCCAGGGTGTCGGAGTCGCCGTCGTAGACCGCGCTGACATCAACCGTTCCGTTCTGCGGGGGGTCGGCGTACGCGAACTCCGTGGCGTTTGCGATCGCTTCGTTCACCGCCAGCAGCAGGTCGCTGAACCGTTCAGCACCAAGCGTGAAATGCCGTTCGAGCCAAACACCGAACTCGGTCCGGGTCCGGGCGGCGCTGCGCGCATCGGCGGCCACTTGCGCTCGCACGAAGCGGGATCGGTCATCGATGTTGGACACGATCCCGTGCGGCTGCTGGTCAGAACTTCCCATCGTTCCTAGCTGTGTTCCCCACTTCGTCGAGGTTCACCCATCGGCGATGGCACTCAGCGCGTCATCAAGCGAGCTGTGAAGCGGCAGCACACTGTCGATTCCCATGAGTTTGATCGGCCTGCTCGTGGCGGCGCCGTTGGCGACAACCGCAAAGCGGGTCGGTGGCTCAATCTCGGCCTGCGCGGTCACCAGGACGGTCATCCCCGCTGAGGCGAGGAAGTCCACTTTCGACAGGTCCACGATCAGCACCGCGGGTTTGGCGGCCAGCGCGGTCTGTATCGCCTCGGCCAGCTTTGGTGAGCTGAGCATGTCCACCTCGCCCGAGACGGTGAGCACCACCGCCTGGTCTACCTGTTGTTTCCCGACTTCAAAAGCCGTCGGATTGACTGAATCGCTCGATTGTTCGCCCATGGTCTATCACTCACATTCGGTCCCTGGCGGGACGCCGCTAGCTTTCACAGTTACTGCCAAAGCCGGGGGCTGTTGATTCAACCCCGCGGAACACGCTTGCCTATGGAGGAGACACACCCCGTCGATCTGCGCCCGTAAGTGCGGATACCGCCGAAGGTGTTTAGTCGATGGTAGGACACGCCGCAAATCGCACCCAAAACGCTGAACGAATTTTGTCGCCGCGGCGTATTTGGAATGTGCGCGACGACCGCGGCGGACGCCGCCCGAAAACCCACGATAAGGGCGGTGCGCGTGGAGCCGGGTGATCAGGGTGACGAACCGGACGCGCAGGCCGCGCCGTCCTTCCTGGGCGCGCTGACGCGACGGCGCGCGTTGCTGGGGGTGGGCGCGGTCGCCGGCATCGCCGCGGTGGACGTGGGCGCGTTTGCCTATGCGGGCGACTGGCTGCGGCCGGGCGCGCTGACGCCGGCGCGCTTCGCCGATCGCTTCGAACACGTCTATGGCCGCCACG
Source organism: uncultured Actinomycetota bacterium (assembly GCA_963800315.1). GTDB lineage: Bacteria > Actinomycetota > Actinomycetes > Mycobacteriales > Mycobacteriaceae > Mycobacterium. The sequence goes on along the minus strand of CAWDAS010000003.1, from coordinate 309,734 downwards.
ACGGTTTCCGGCGAAACCACGCCAAGGGCCTGAGCGCCGCCGGCACCTTCACCAGCACCGGCGCGGGCGCGGCGATATGCCGGGCCGCGGTGTTCCGGGCGGGCAGCGTTTCGGTGATCGGGCGTTTTTCGCTGGGCGACGGCCTGCCGGATCAGGCCGACAAGCCCGTAACGGTCCGCGGGCTGGGGCTGCTCTTCCAGGGGTCCGACGGTCAGCAGTGGCGCACCGCGATGATCAACATCCCCGTCTTCACCGACGGCACACCCCGCGGTTTCTACGAGCGGTTGCTCGCGTCCAAACCGCTGCCGGATACCGGCAAGCCCGACCCACAGAAAATGGCCGCATTCCTCGACGGGCACCCCGAGACCGTCGCGGCGATGAAACTGATCAAGCAGACGCCGCCGAGTGCGGGATTCGCGGACAGCACGTTTCACGGGCTGAACGCTTTTCGGTTCACCAACGGCGCCGGTGTGACCGTCCCGGTGCGCTGGTCCGCCATCCCGCAAGACCCGCCCGACGTCTCGGCGCCATCGCCCGGCAGCGATTACCTGTTCGACGATCTCATCCGCACGCTGGCGCGACGGCCAGTGAGTTGGCGGCACGCCACCAAACCCTGGCCGCGGTCGCGACGGTCCATCGACGCCGGCACCATCACCATCACCGCGGTGCAGACCGAGGGGCCCGGCGCGACATCAACTTCGACCGTTCCTAAACACTGAGCGAAACTGAGTTTTGCTCAGTGGGCGGCCCCGAACGGTGGTGGGGCGCCTGACTTCCCGCGTTCTTCGCCCCGGGTGGACAACCAGATCGTGTCCGTGGTCCTGGCCTGGGGTGGCGGGTTGTCTCACGCTCCCGGACGTCCGATTCGGCCTGCGTGGTCCGATGCTCAGCCACATCGCCCTGGGGCGGTGCCACGCGTCGCCGGATCCTGTGTCCGAGTGCGCGCCTTCCGATCGCCACGCTCGCGGCGTGGTGTCGGGTGGTCTGGGGATGATGTGCGGCCAGTGGTTTCTGCCAGTGCTGCGCGCCCCATTTGGAGGTGTAGGCGGGGTCGACGGCGATCACACTGATTCCGTGCTCGGTCGCCATGCTGATGAGCCTTGCGCGGAGCTTGCTCGTGGGCAGGCCGGAGACGACTCGGCGGAACCTGCGTCTGCGTCCGTGCTTCTCGCGGCTGGTGGAGTCGGTGAAGTCGAGGTCCTCGACCGCGATTGCCTTGCTCCCGTTGTTGGTGGCCCAGTGCAGCAGACAGGTCAGGGCGTGCCGGACCTGGGCGTCGCGCCGGTCGGCGCCACCGGACAGGTCATAGCCGAACGTGCGCGGGGCACCGACTGGGTTGCCGTGCGGGTCCAGGCGCCAGGCGGCGAGGTGATCGGCGTTCATGTCCACCCCGACCAGTTCACCGGCGCGCAGCGCCTCCAACGGCACCGTCGGCACCTGCTTGCGCTGCCAGGCGGCGTCAAGATACCAACGCTGCTTGTCTGGCGAGAAGTGGATGCGGTAGGCGATCGCGCGGTTCGCGCTCACCCGGTCGGCCCACTCACCGCCGCGGTACCCGAACGCCACCGTGCCGGCCAGGATGTAGCGGCCGTGCGCGGCGTTGGCCAGGTGCTCCAACGGCGCCGGGAGCCGCACCGACACTTCCCCGGCGGGGGTGACCCGGATGGTTTCGTTCCCGAACCGCTTCCCCGCTTCCCCGTCAGCAGACAAAAACCAGTGGGCCGCCTCCCACTGCCCGCGCCACTGCTGCTCGGTGAGCCCGGCCTCGGTCAGGTGGTGGCGCTTGTGCAGCGGCCGTTTCCCGCCCCGCACCACCCTCACATGCCCGGCGGCCCGGTCAGCCTCCACGCGCGCAAGCCGCTGTTCAAGGACCGCCAGACGCCGTGTCTTCTGGAACCACTCACCCTGGGACCGATACCCGCCCGGCGTACCGCCGGTGCCCTTTGCTCCCAAGTCCTGCGAGAGCCGATGCCGGATCATCGCGATCCCGTCCGTGAGGGACCGGATGTGCGCGGCCTGCGCGCGCCGCGCCAAACCCCACTGGTCGTGCGTCGCCTTGGTGATGCTGCCCGCCCACCGCGCCGTCGACTCAACCGTCAGGCCGCGTTTCCGCTCGGCCCAGCCATCCTTGTCGTGGCCCCAACCAGCCCGCACCCGGGCCGCCAGATCAGCGCCGGCCAAACGGCCCAGATGAGCACCCGCCTGACGCAGCACCGCCTCGTCGGAGTCGGTGAGCCCTTTCAGCCGGGTGCGGATGCACACACCCGTCACCGGGTCCGCGACGAACGGGGCAGCGATCTCACGCAGGATGGTCATGACGGCTGCCTGCGTCGAGACCCTGACCGCAACGCCCGCCACAACTCATCCATGACCGGCATCATCCACCCGACCTCTGACAACAGCCTTCGGGCCGATGTCGCGCTGCGCGCAGCCCACCGCCTTCAACGCCCTGTTCCGAGCACTGCGGCGACCATAAAGCCGAGCACAGACCGAGGTCAGCACCTCCACCATGTCGCGCACCAGGTCATCATCAACCTCGCCGTCGTCGAGTACCACCAACCGCCGGCCATGCGCGGAAAGCGCGGACTCGACCAGTTCGGTGTTCATCCGCCCCAACCGGTCACGGTGCTCGACGACAACCGTCGTCACGCGAGGGTCCGCTAACAGCCGGCGCACCTTCGCCCGCGACCCGTTCATCCCGGACCCGACCTCGGCCTCCACACGCACCACCGTCCCGCCCGCCTCAGCGGCCCAGCCTGTAAGCCGAGCGACCTGACGATCCAAGTCCGACTTCTGATCATGCGAGGACACCCGCGCATACAACCCGAACGCAGCGGGCACCGACTCGGCCACCGCGTCCGGGGACACCAACACCGTCCGCTCGTTCACCCGCACCGCAGGAACCGGCAACATCCCCTCCCGAAACCACCGGTACGCCGTCTGCGGATGAACACCCTGAGCACGCGCCCACTCAGTCAGATTCACACCACCAGCATACCCACTAGAACGTTCGTACGCTCACTATCACTCAGTATTCCGCCAACTGCTCGGGACCCCCTCGTGCTGCCGGACGGCATTTCCGCCTCCGACGATCCCCTGCTCGCCGCGCGATCCGCCGTCTATTCCCGCTCCTTCACGCGCCGCGCCGAGGAACCCAAGACGCCCAGCGCGGTCAACGTCTCTCGGGTGCTCCGATGACCGGTGAAACTCCGGCGCGTTTCGCCCTCCCGTCCCGGATCCTGCACTGGCTGATGGCGCCGATGGTGATCGCGCAGCTGCTCATCGGCGTGACCATGGTGGCCGCCCTGAGCTACTACCCGCTGCTACTGGCGATCCATCGGCCCCTCGGCGTGCTGATCCTGGTTTTCGCCGTGGTGCGCCTGGCGAATCGGCTCACCCACCGGCTGCCGCCGTTCTTGTCCACCATGAGCAGCGTCGAACGCCGCATCGCGACGTGGTCGGAATACCTGCTGTACGCGTTATTGCTGGTCCAGCCCCTGACCGGCTGGGCCATGCTGTCGGCGGCGCGCCTCCCGATCACGCTGTGGGGACCGCTTCGGCTGCCCGGCATCGCGCCGCACAACATCGATGTCTTCGCCGTCCTTCGCGAGTGCCACGGCGCCTTCGCGTTCCTGCTGTTCCTGACGTTTACCGCCCACATGTGCGCGGTACTCTTTCACACGCTCGTTCTGCGCGACCGGCTTCTCGATCGGATGGCACTGTGGCGCACCAAACCCGCGCCCGGGCGGCGGGAGCAAGCCGGGATCTGACGACCTGCCTGCTCGGGCGCTGATCGGCCGAATATGATCGGCACGATTCACCGGGACCACGAGGGAGTGGAGAGTTCCATGCCGAACGAGAAGCAAGCGGACCGGATGACGGCGGGCAAGGGATTCGTCGCGGCGCTCGACCAAAGCGGCGGCTCGACCCCGAAGGCGCTGCGACTGTACGGCATCGAAGACAGCGCATACTCCTCCGAAGAGGAGATGTTCGACCTCATTCACCAGATGCGCTCGCGGATCATCACCTCTCCGGTGTTCGGCGGCGACCGGGTGCTGGCGGCGATTCTGTTCGAGCAGACCATGGACCGCGAGATTGCCGGTAAGCCCTCGACCACCTACCTCTGGGAGACCAAGGGCGTGGTGCCGATCCTCAAAATCGACAAGGGACTGGCCGAGGCGTCCGACGATGTCCAGCTGATGAAGCCGATGCCGGGACTGGACGAGCTGCTGCAGCGGGCGGTGGGCAAGGGCGTCTTCGGCACCAAGGAGCGGTCGGTGATCGGCGGCGCCAACGCCAAGGGCATCGCCGCGGTGGTCGCCCAGCAGTTCGAGGTGGCCCACCAGGTGCTGTCGCACGGGCTGGTGCCGATCCTCGAGCCCGAGGTCACCATCTCGATCCCGGACAAGGCGCAGGCCGAGGACATCTTGCGGGACGAGATCACCACCCGGCTCGACTCCGTGCCCGACGGGCAGCGGGTGATGCTCAAGCTGAGCCTGCCCACCGAGGCCAACCACTACCGCTCCCTGGTCGCCCACCCGAAGGTGATGCGCGTTCTAGCGCTGTCCGGCGGTTACTCCCGCGACGAGGCCAACAAGCTGCTGGCCCAGAACACCGGCGTGATCGCCAGCTTCAGCCGGGCGCTGACCGAGGGGCTCCTCGTCGACCAGTCCGACGAGCAGTTCAATGGCATTCTCGACGAGGCGATCCAGTCGATTTACGACGCCTCGGTCGCCGGCTGACGCGGATCGACGTCAGTAGCGATAGCGGGCCATGGGTGGCCTGCCTTGGTCGGCGCCTTCGTCCGACACCAGCGCGGGCACCATCTCGCTGGTGACCAGACCCTCGTCGCGGGTCAGTTCGTCGATCACGTCGAAGCAGTCGGCGATGTTGGCCGGGGTGTCGATGATGATGGTGACGACGGGGACCCGACGGCTCAGGGAAAGCACCTTGTCGCCGTGGGGTGGATGATCGCCGTGGAAGCCCCAGATGCCGCGGAGCACCGTCGCGCCGTCGGGTGTCTTCCGCCGCCAGAGCCGCTGCATCATTGCGCGGTGAATCGGAACGCCGCCGTAGCGCGCCGATTCGGAGGTGTAGATCGTCAGTTTCTGCCACATCGGCAGGCCGTGTTCGTCGGCCGCCGGTAACACGGGCGGCGGTTGGAGCAGTACGCCGTCCCGCTTGCACACGTGGACCCGTTCCAGCGTGATCATGGGCCGATGGAGCAACCCGCCGAGCTCGGGCAGGACCCGGCCGATGCGCTCGCCGGCACCGACGGCGACAATCATCATCGGGACATCGGCATTGCGACCGAAAAAGCTTGCGCGCTGGCGCTGTCCATGGGTGATGCCGTCGACGCCCAGGAATACCGATGCGCCGGCAATCCGGCGCCGGTACATCAAATCGCAGACGGCGACGTACGCCGGTACACCGTAGACGCGTTCCTTGCGGCCGGGGTAGATCGTCAACTTGACCGCTTCGCGCAGATCGGCGGGCAGCTCCAGTGGTGGAACCTCCTCGCGCAGCAGCCGCGCGCGCTCCAGGGTGAGCAGGCCTCGTTGCTTGACGGCAAGCACCGAGTCGAGCAACGCATCGACCTTTGTTCTGGTGTCGGTTGCGATGATCACCACCGGCGGGTCCTCCGACAGCGTCAGGGACTGGTCGGTTCGGTAGAGGCGGCCCGTGCCGAAGCCGCCGACCCCGCGCAGCACGATGCTGCTGGCGATGCGGTGTTGTTCATACAGGCCGAGCAACACATCGGAGACAAAGCCGTCGTCGGTCCGCCTACGTTCGGCCAGATACGTACTGAGCTTGAGACAATCTTCGTCCACGGCCGCTCCTCAGGCGATGTTGCGCAGGAGTTTTCAAGTGCCGCACATCAACAAAAGCCCACTCCGAATATGTTCTGTCGCTTTGCGGAGAGCATACCCGCACGTCGCTATGCTGTTGAATGGTCAACTCACGATGGCGGTGGGAGTCGCCAATCACGCGGCCGGAGATGACGCGGAGGACATAGGTGGGCGGAGCGACCAGGGTCTATTTGGCCAGGCACGGGCGTACCGCGCTGAACGCCGAGGGGCGACTGCGTGGGCTCAGCGACCCGCCGCTGGACGAGGTCGGTATGGCCGAAGTCTCCCGACTCGGCGATGCGCTGGCCGCGCGCCAGCCGAAGGCGGTGGTCTGCAGTCCGCTGCAGCGCGCGGTGGCGACCGCGCACGCAATCGGTGCGGCCGCTGGAGCGCCGGTCACCATCGATGCCCGGCTGACCGACCGCGACTACGGGCCCATGACCGGGCTTCGCCGCGATGAAGTTGAAAGTCGCTACGGCAGCGTCGATTCCGCGCCCGGCGTGGAAAGCCGCGCGGCGCTTGCCGATCGCGCGCTGAGGGGTTTCCTCGAGCTGGTGAGCGAACTCGGCACGGGACCCGTCGTCATGGTGTCGCACGACGCCTTCAACACCGCCCTGCTCGCGCAATTGGATTCGTCCCTGGACCGCGTCGGCCAACGGACGGCCTGCTGGAACCAGCTCAGCCTGGTCGACGGAGTCTGGCGCGTGGACGCGTATGACGTTGTAGCAGAATGAACGTCGGTCACCGCAGCTGCTCGGTCGGTACCCCGTAGCGATCCTGGTAGGCGCGCACCCGCTCACGTACCTCACCGGCGTCCAACCCGGTGTCCGACCACGTGTAGCGGCCGCGTCCGCCGTCTCCGGGATGTTCGGCGAGGAACTCCCGCATCCGCTGCTCGGTGCCGGGCCGCAGCTCGCGGTCCAGACGCTGATAAATGTCCTTGATCGTGGTCCATGGGTCGTTCATGAAATCGGCGAACTGCACGTCGATCACGCGGCCGGCGGGCACGGCGCCGCTGGCCCGCAGCGCCATTTCACGGTCGAGGCCGACGGCGATCTCTTCATAGGACTGCGCCGCGCAGTCGGCGATGCTGGACTCGTCGCTGCACATCCGGCGCAGGTGGTGGGTCAGCGCGGCGATCGACGAGATGACGTTGAGCGGATCGCGGTGGGTCTGCACGATCAGCGCATGGGGGTATTCGGCCAGCAGCACATCCAGCTGCCACAGGTGCGCCGGGGACTTCAGCAGCCACTGGCCGCGAACACCAGATTGTAGATGCTGCAAGAACATTCGGTGATAGCGATAGGCGCCGGCATGGTCGGCCTCATACAGCAGCCACCGGTAATAACCCGGCAGGCGGTACTGCACGGAGTAGATCATGCTGACGAACTCGCTGCCCGTGATGCGGACGCACTCCTGCCCGACGAGCGCACCCATCGGGTGCCAGGCCAGGAAGCCGGGCATGATCTGCTCGGAGAGGTCGATGCCGGCCTGCGTCTGGGCGATGCGCGGATCGTCTTGGTAGCTCTCGGGTTGCGGGACCGGGCACGGCTCGTCGACCTCCCAGGTCAGCGGTGCGCGCAGCTCGGGATCCTGGGCGAGCAGGTCGTAGAGGATGGTGGTTCCGGTGCGCGGTTGGCCGACGATGAAGATCGGCGCCGCGACCTTTTCCGTGGCGACCTGGGGATGCTCCTTCCGCCAGGCGATGACGCCGAGCCGGTTCTTCAGCGCCCGCATGATGTCGAGGTGGGCGATCTCGACGCCGATGTCCGATAGCCGCGCGTCGTTGACCAGCCCGTCGACCAGACGGTGCAGCCCGGGCCGCCAGCCTTCGGCGCCGAAGTCGTCGCTGCCGACTTCTTCGCAGGCGGTGGCGATCAGCCGCTCCGGCGCGAATCGGTCCCGCAGTGTCATACCCGCTCCTCACCTCGACACACCGAGACCGTGACCTCGGGCGGACTGGGATTGTCCAGCCAGCGCACGACAATGAATCCGCGGTGCCGGCCCCCGGTGTCGAGCCAATGGCCGAGGCCGAAATCCTTGGCGGAGATGGCGATCCGAACGCGCCCGTCCGCATCGGGTTGCACCCCGTGGTTGGTCACAGAGCTATGCCGGTGACGGGGCTCCAGGCATTCGTGCCAGATGTTTTCCAGGGTGACGTTCCAGTACCTCGTGTCAGGCGGCACGATGTCGAGCACCAGCGCCTGGTCGGGGTCGAGCCGGAAGGTGCCCATCATGTACAGGTTGTCCGGGGTGGTATCGGCCGCACCGAGGTCGGCGGCCTCGGCGGTCAGCAGCGTATTGGGGGTGTCGAGGACTTCCGGCTTGATGGTGCGGTGCAGCGTCGCGAGCTTCATCAGCGACCACGCCATCGCGGTGAACTGCTCGGCGAGATCGGTGTCGGTCAGCGCGCTCAGCGGACGGGGAGCCAGCGCCTCGATCCGCAGGGTGGCCAACTGTTCGCGGGCGCGATCGCCGATGTATTCCCGGACCACCACGGACGACGCGTCGTCGGGAATCTTCACCCACTGCGTCCCGGCGAGGTCGGAAGGCTCATCGGCCGAGAGCACCACCGCGAATTCCCCCGAGCTCAGCACCAAGTCGACGTCACTGACGTAATTCGACATCCGCCGCGGCGTCAGTCCGGTGCCGGCCAGGATCTGCAGCCCGAGGTAGGCGCTGGTGCCGCGGGAACCGCTGATCCGGTAGCGCCGGTCACCGCGGATCATCGCCAGGTAGTAGTTGCCGTCGGGATTGGGACCACCGACCATCCGGTTCTGCGAACACATATCGAAGAACGCCGGCCGCTCGGGGTCGGCCTCCACGGTCAACTGCGAACACAGCGACGACACCCGGGCGACCATGCGCAGGCCTTCGAGCAGCTCCCGCTCGGATTCGGCGTCCTCGGTCACGACCTTGGTGACGTCCGCGAGCATCTGCTGGAAGAACTGCCAGGCGGCACGCGTCTGCGGGGCGGCTCGGTCGGCCGCGCCGGGCGGGGCTTGAGACATCGTCTCATGGTAAGACTGTGTCTTAAGCTGTAGTTGTCGATTTGCGAGATTAGGTGGGCCGAATGTCCGGCACGACGCCGCTGGCGCAGCGGAAGCGAACGGCGATGCGTCAGCGCATTGCCGCCGCGGCGGCACAGCTGGTAGCCAGTCGCGGTTTGGCGGAGACAACGATCGACCGCATCGCCGACGCGGCCGACATCGGCCGGGCGACCTTCTTCCGCTACTTCAACACCAAGGAAGACGCCGTCGCCGAAGGCATGAACGCCCATTGGCTGAACCGGATCACCACCGCGCTGGCCGACCAGCCGGCACGACTGACCGCCACCGAGGCGGTCGTAGGCGCTTTCGATGAACTTGCTCGCGGATTCGCCGAAATCGAGGACCAGGTCCGCGAATTGGCCACGCTCACAAGGTCCTCCGAAACATTGGATGCCTGGACGCTACACATCTATGTGCGGTATGAGTCGGCGATCGCCGAGCTCATCGCGCCACGAATACCCCGGCTGGCACCCCAAGACCCCAGGCCCCGCCTGATCGGTGCGCTGGCCATGGCGGCGGTGCGGATCGCCTTGGACGACTGGCTCAGCCACGGCGGTGAGCTACCCGAGCGCGTGCATCAAGGCCTGGCCACGATCACCATCGGGTAGCAGGTTCATCGCCGATTTGGGACCAATGCCCCTGCCGCGACGCGTCGGCCAGCGGTAACTTGGTGTGCGCCTTAACGATTCGTGTTACAGACCATTACCCGCAGGTTAACACCGGGTGGCCGGGAAGCCACAGAACAAGGAGTTGTAGTGACCTCCGAGCGCACGGCCGGCCCATTGGGCGCCATCCCGCACAGCACGCGGGAACCAGTCGACGCCGGCACTGCCCGGCGGCTGGTGGCTTTGCTCGCGCGGGTGGATGACTTACTCGCGAGCATGCAGGAGGCGGAGATTTCGTGGGCGGGCTGGGTATCTGCGGTTGCGCCCGGGAATCGATCAAGCGCCCTGAACCTGATTCACTATTGGGCGATTCGCCAATTCGATCTACGTAAACTGCAAGCCGGCCTCGCCGTGTTCGGGCTTTCGTCATTGGGCCGCAGCGAATCACACGTAGAGGCAGCTCTTGCCGCGGTCCGTTCGGCGATTACCGCCATCCTGGACGGGAGGTGGCAGCCGCCTTCGCCGTCGGCGGTACCCATTGAGCAGGGAGCGGAGACATTGCGGCGAAATACGGTCGAGCTGCTGGGGCCGCGCCCGCCGCACCGCGCGACCCGCATCATGGTCACGTTGCCATCGGAGGCCGCGACCGACCCCGAATTGGTTCGCGGATTGGTGCGACGAGGCATGAACATCGCCCGGATCAACTGCGCGCACGACGATGCAGGGGCGTGGCGTGCGATGGCGCACCATGTCCGCGCCGCGGCGGCGAGCATGGGCGTGCCATGCCTGGTGGCAATGGATCTGAGCGGGCCGAAGCTGCGAACCGGGCCCCTGGAACCCGGGCCGCGCGTCATCAAACTGCGTCCCACCAGAAATGCCCTCGGTCAGGTCGTCGCACCGGCGCGGGCTTGGTTGACGTCGACCGAGAAACACACGCACCCGCCGGAAGCCGGCATGGCATCGCTTACGGTGCCGCGGCAGTGGCTGACCAACCGCAATCCCGGCGATGTGGTGGTTTTGCAGGACACCCGCGGCTCCCGGCGGCATCTCATTGTGGAGGCTGTTGACGGGCCCGGTGACGCGAGCGGGCTGGTGCTTACCGCACGAAAGACCTGCTATCTGCGGACCGGAACGGCGCTGCACGTTGATGGCAGCGGGGAGTCGGCCGAGATCGGCGAGCTTCCCAGCACGGAGCAGAGTTTGCTGCTGCACGCCGGAGACCTGCTGCAACTGACCCGCGACTGTTCGCCGGCTCCGGTCGACGCCGGCAAGGTTGCACGCATCGGTTGCACGCTGCCCGAAGCGCTTGATCATGCCCGAGTCGGTGACGCGGTCCACTTCGACGACGGCAAGATCGGTGGGCAGGTGGTTTCGGCCGACCACGATGTCCTCACCGTGCGCATCGACCATCCCGGGCAGGGGGCAGCCCGCTTGAAGGCGGGCAAGGGCATCAACATGCCCGACACCGCCTTGCCCATATCGGCGATCACCGACCGCGACGTGGCCGACCTGTCGGTCGTCGTTGAACTGGCCGATCTGGTCGATCTGTCGTTCGTGCGCACCCCGGCCGACGTCGAGCAGCTGCTCGATGAGCTCGGCCGGCTAGGTGGCGACAACTTGGGCATCGTGCTCAAGATCGAAACCCGGCAGGGCTTCGAACACCTGCCGCAGCTGCTGCTCACAGCGATGCGCCGGCCCCGGGTCGGGGTGATGATCGCCCGGGGCGATCTGGCGGTCGAGTGCGGTTATGAGCGGATGGCCGAGTTGCAGGAGGAGATTCTGTGGCTGTGTGAGGCCGCGCACCTGCCGGTGATCTGGGCGACGCAGGTGCTCGAGCAGCTCGCCAAGACCGGGCTTCCATCCCGCGCCGAGATCAGCGATGCGGCGATGAGCGAGCGAGCCGAGTGCGTGATGCTGAACAAGGGTCCGTACCTCGACGACGCGGTCACCGTCCTCGACAACATCATGCGGCGAATGGCAGAGCACCACTACAAGAAGAATGCGCTGTTTCGTCCACTGAAGTCCTGGTCAGTGCCCCGGCATGAGGGCGTCGACGATGATTCGGGTGGTGAGTTCCGCGCGCCGTCGTGAATATCGTTGCGCGCCAGAAAGGATCGGATACACCACGCCGCCGACGATGGCGTCCGCCGCCGACTCGGCGGTGACCTCGTTGATGCCCGCGGCGAGCAGCCGCGCCCGCACGCTATCGTGCAGCGGCGCACTGAACCCGGCGCGCAATCTGACCGCGGTGTCCTCGTGCTCCATGCAGGCGACGGTCAAGGTTCGCAGCATTGCCGAGCCGCGGGCAGTCGTCAGGCTGGCAACAAGCTTGCCCACCCAACCCACCAGGTCGCCGGGCAGGTCGTCGGTGTGGTTTACCGACGCGAGCAGCCTGTCGGCGTCTTCGAGCATGACGTCGGCGACGAGTGCGGGACGGCTGGGCCACCATCGGTAGATGGTCTGCTTTCCGACCCCGGCCCGGGCGGCCACCGCCTCGATGGTCAAACCGTCGAATCCGCGCTCGAGCAGCAATTCACGCGTGGCGGTCACGATCGCCGTGCGCGACTTCTCGCTGCGGCGTCGTGGCGGGCTCGCCCGCGGGCCGGCCGGGGTGAGATCGCTTGGCATATGGTGACCCCCACTCCTCTGGTAGCCCGCTTTACATATCCCGATTACCCCCGGTAGTCTGCCACAAGACGAGACGGTTCGTCTTGTATAAGTCGGAAGGGTAGCAGTCCGTGCGGCCATCGCCAGTTACCTCTCGGCCGTCGTCGTGACCCTGGGACTGAGTCCGGAGCAGCAGGAGCTCAGCGACGCCGTGCGGCAGTTCGCCAGCCGGCACGCGCCCATCGCCGCTACCCGCGACAGGTTCGCCGAGCTTGCCGCGGGGCAACTCCCGGGATGGTGGGATGCCCTGGTCGGCAATGGGTTCCACGCCGTCCACGTGCCGGAACGCCTTGGCGGGCAGGGCGGCGAGTTGATCGACGCGGCGTGCGTCCTAGAAGCGGCGGGCAAGGCGCTGCTGCCCGGGCCGCTGCTGCCGACGGTTGCGGCGGGGGCCGTCGCACTGCTGGCCGAGCCGACGCCCGCCGCCGAGGCATTGCTGCGCGACCTGGCGGCCGGGGGGACCGCGGCAGTCGTGCTTCCCGGCGACGGTGACCTCGCCGCCCGCGCCGACGGACAGCGGTGGCTGCTCACCGGCGTATCGGAGGTCACCGCGGGGGTGTGCTCGGCGCGGACAATTCTGGTCGCCGCCCGCACCCAGCACGGCGAGGTCCGCTGGGTGGTGGTCGATGCCGAAAAGCCCACGGCGACAATCGAGCCCATCTCCGGGACGGACTTGGTCTCCGATGCCGGGGTGCTGCGGCTCGCCGACTACGACGCGGGCGACTCGGACGCACTGACCGGGATCGACACCGATCGGGCGCGGTGCGTCACCGTCGCACTCACCGCCAGCATGTTGGCCGGCATCACTTCGTGGTGTGTCGAGGCGGTCACCGCGCATCTGCGCACCCGCGAGCAATTCGGCAAGCTGATCGGCACGTTCCAGGCGCTGCAGCACAACGCCGCGATGCTGTTGGTCAGCAGCGAGTTGGCCACCGCGGCGGCCTGGGACGCGGTGCGCGCCGTCGACGAACCGCTCGAGCAACACGAGATTGCCGCGGCCGGGGCGGCGATGATCGGGATCTCACCGGTGCCGGATCTGGTGCTGGACACGTTGACGATGTTCGGTGCCATAGGTTTTACGTGGGAGCACGACCTGCACCTGTATTGGCGCAGGGCCATCAGCCTCGCGGCATCGATCGGCCCCGCAAACCGCTGGGCGCGACGCCTGGGGCAGCTGACGTGCGCCCAGCAACGGGACATGTCGGTCGATCTGGGCGACGCGGAATCGGATTTCCGGGGGAGGGTGGCCGAAACCCTGGATGCCGCCCTGAAACTACGCAACGACCAGCCGGGCCGCCAGGGCGATTACGAAGAATTCAAGACGGGCCCGCGACGCACCTTGATCGCCGAGGCGGGCCTGATCGCACCGCACTGGCCCTCGCCATGGGGACTTGACGCCAGCCCCCTGCAGCAGCTGATCATCGACGACGAATTCGCCAAGCGCTCCGAACTGGTGCGTCCCTCGCTGGGCATCGCGGAGTGGATCCTGCCGTCCGTCATCCGCGCCGCGCCGAAAGACCTGCAGGAGAAGCTGATCCCGCCGACGCAACGCGGCGAGCTGGCGTGGTGTCAGCTGTTCAGCGAACCGGGCGCCGGCTCGGATCTCGCCGCGCTGAGCACCCGCGCGACCAAGGTTGACGGTGGCTGGAGGATCAACGGGCACAAGATCTGGACGTCGGCGGCGCACCGCGCGGACTTCGGGGCGCTGCTGGCGCGCACCGATCCGACGGCCGGCAAGCACCGCGGCATCGGATACTTCATCGTGGACATGCGAGCCGCCGGGATAGAGATCCAACCGATCACGATGGCGACCGGCGACGCGCACTTCAACGAGGTGTTCCTCAGCGATGTGTTCGTGCCCGACGACCTGCTGCTCGGCGAGCCCACCGACGGCTGGAACCTCGCGATCTCCACCATGGCCGAGGAGCGTTCGGCCATCAGCGGTTACGTCAAGTTCGATCGGGCGGCCGCGCTGCGCCGGCTCGCGGCGCAACCGGGGCCGGACCGCGATGACGCGCTGCGCGCGCTCGGCGAACTCGACGCCTACGCCAACGCGATCAAGGCGCTCGGCGTGCGGGAAACCATCCGGTTGCTCGACGGCCAGGCGTCCGGGCCCGCGTCGAGCATCGCCAAGGTGGCGATGAATGTGCTGCTGCGCCGCACGTTCCAGGCCACGTTGCAGTTGACCGGAAGGTCGGCGATGGTGGACGACTCCGAGCCCGCCATCGTGGAGCCGTATCTGCATCTGCCCGCCGAACTGATCGGCGGCGGAACCCGGGAGATTCAGCTGAACATCATCGCGCAGATGATTCTGGGCCTACCCCGAAAGTAGGGCGCACATGGGATTACGCGGAGAAGCCGCGATCGTCGGATACGTCGAGCTTCCGCCCGAGCGGCTGAACAAGGCCTCGCCCGCCCCGTTCGTCATCGAACAATGGGCGGAACTCGCCGCGGCCGCGCTCGCGGACGCGGGCCTGCCGGGCGACGTCGTCAATGGCATCACGGCGTCGCATCTGGCCGAATCGCAGATCTTCGTGCCGTCGACCATCGCCGAATACCTCGGAATCGGCGCGAAATTCGCCGAGCTGGTGGACCTCGGCGGAGCCAGTGCCGCGGCCATGGTATGGCGGGCGGCGGCCGCGATCGAACTGGGCATCTGCGACGCGGTGCTGTGCGCCCTGCCCGCCCGATACATCACGCCGTCATCGAAGAAGAAACCCCGGCCCGTGGTGGACGCCATGTTCTTCGGGTCGTCGAGCAACCAATATGGCTCGCCCCAGGCCGAATTCGAAATCCCCTACGGCAACCTGGGTCAGAACGGGCCCTACGGCCAGGTGGCCCAGCGTTACGCGGCGGTCTACGGGTACGACGAGCGCGCGATGGCCAAGATCGTCGTCGACCAGCGCGTCAACGCCAACCACACCGAGGGTGCGATCTGGAAGGACAGGCCGCTCACGATCGACGACGTCCTGTCCAGCCCGGTGATCGCGGACCCGCTGCACATGCTGGAGATCGTCATGCCGTGCGTCGGGGGCGCCGCGGTCGTCGTCGCAAATGCGGACCTCGCCAGGCGGGCGCGCCATCGTCCGGTGTGGATCAAGGGATTCGGCGAGCACGTGCCCTTCAAGACGCCGACGTACGCCGAGGACCTGTTGCACACCCCGATCGCGGCGGCCGCCGACACCGCGTTCGCCATGACCGATCTGAGCCGCGAGCAGATGGACATGGTGTCGATCTATGACTGCTACACCATCACCGTGCTGCTGTCGTTGGAAGACGCGGGTTTCTGCGCGAAGGGCACGGGCATGGAGTTCGTCGCCAATCATGACCTCACCTTCCGTGGCGACTTCCCGCTCAACACCGCCGGCGGACAACTGGGCTTCGGCCAGGCGGGACTGGCCGGCGGAATGCACCACGTCTGCGACGCGACGCGCCAGATCATGGGCCGCGCGGGTGCGGCCCAGGTCGCCGACTGCCATCGCGCCTTCGTGTCCGGCAACGGCGGGATCCTGTCCGAGCAGACCACGCTCATCCTCGAGGGGGATTGACCAGCCATGACCACCTTCGAGCGTCCGATGCCCGTGAAAACGCCCACCACAGCACCGTTTTGGGACGCGCTGGCCCAGCACCGGATCGTCATCCAGTACTCGCCCTCGTTGGGAAGCTACGTGTTCTATCCCCGGGTGCGCGCGCCGCGGACCCTTGCCGACGACCTGGAATGGCGGGAGATCTCCGGCATGGGAACGTTGTATTCTTTCACCGTGGCCCGCCGCCCCGTCGGCCCACACTTCGCCGACGCGGTGCCGCAGCTTCTCGCAATCGTCGAATGGGACGAGGGGCCGCGGTTTTCCACCGAAATGGTCAACGTCGATCCCGCGGACCTCCGGGTCGGGATGCGGGTGCGGCCAGTCTTCTTCGACTACCCGGACCATAACGTCACCATGGTCCGTTACGAGCCGGCCGACTGACGGCGACATCCCGCTTTGCCGGATTCGTGGCCCCAGCCCGACCGCTGTTGCGTCGAAGGTGATGCCGTGTGGCACGGGACGGCCAATTATCGACTAATAGTCCATCCTTGCGGGCGCTGCACGCCGGTGGCTACCACAAGCGCGCCCGGTCCCACGCCCAATCGCCACGTCGGTAACCGGCTATTTTCAGGGAATTTCCGCGCATGGCGAGCAGCGCCCGGCTGGGCCGCGCCGTTTGACACTGTGACGGACACCATTGTCTACTAGTCACTACAGCGGCGCCCGAGGAGCCTGGCATGGACAAAGACGATTTGATCTTGATCAGCGTGGACGACCACATCGCCGAGCCGGCCGACATGTTCGACGCGCACGTCCCGGCGAAATACCGGGATCTCGCCCCCCGGGTGGTCATCGAGCCGGACGGCATCCAGCAGTGGTACTACGGGGAGGTCCGCGGACGGAACATGGGCCTGAACGCCGTGGCGGGAAAGCCACGCGAGATGTACAACGTCGACGCCTCCCGCTACGACGAGATGCGGCCGGGCTGCTTCAACGTCGACGAGCGGGTCCGGGACATGAACGCCGGCGGTCAGCTGGCGGGCCTGAACTTCCCCAATTTCACCGGGTTTTCCGGTCAGGTTCTCAACCAGGGACCCGACCGCGACGTCAACCTGGTGATGATCAAGGCGTACAACGACTGGCACATCGACCAATGGTGCGCGGCGTATCCCGGCCGGTTCATCCCGTGCGGCATCCTGCCGCTGTTCGACGTGGCCGAAGCGGCCAAGGAAGTCAAACGACTCGCCGACAAGGGCTGCCACGCCGTGACGTTCTCGGAGAATCCAGAGGCGCTGCAGATGCCCAGCATTCACACCAAGTATTGGTATCCGCTCTTCGAGGCCGTCTGCGAGAACAAGACGGTGCTGTGCACCCACGTCGGCTCCGCCTCGCGGTCCCCGATGGTGTCGACCGACGCCCCGCCCAGCGTGATGATGACGGCGTCATCGATGATGAGCATGTTCACGTTCACCGAACTGATTTGGGCGGAGTTCTACACCGATTTTCCCGACCTGAAGTTCTCGCTGACCGAGGGCGACGTCGGCTGGATACCGTATTTCCTTTGGCGCGCCGAGCACGTCTACAAACGACATTCGGGTTGGACGCTCGCGCAGTTCCCGGCGGGCTACAGCGGGCCGACCGACGTGTTCAGGCGGCATTTCTACACGTGCTTCATCAGCGACAAAGTCGGCGTGCGGAACATGGACTGGTTCAACGAGGACATGTTGTGCTGGGAGTCGGACTTCCCGCATTCCGACAGCAACTGGCCGTTCGCACCCGAGGACGTCATCGAGACGATGGGCCACCTCGACGACTCGATCATCAACAAGATCACCCACGAAAATGCCATGGCCGCCTACTCTTTCGACCCGTTCCGGCACATCCCGAAGGAGCAAGCCCGCGCCGGGTATCTCCGCAGCCGGGCCACCGACGTCGACGTCGTCACCCATGTCGGCCACCAGGCCAGCCAGCGGGACCGCGATGCGTGGACCCGGATGACGCAGTTCGCCCTGCAGGCTCAGGGAGCTGCGCCGGTGACGGCGGAGGTGGTCGGCATTGCGGGGCGCGCCACCACCCTGGGCAACTGAACGTGCCGGCCCGGGCGCCGTTCGCCGACTGGCGGGCGTTGGAGTTGTCCAACGGGATTGCGGTGTCTTACTGCGGCAAGATGTTCGCCGACGCCGGTGCCGATGTCGTGAAAGTCGAATCCCCGCAAGGTGATTCGATGCGTGGATGGTCGGCCGGTGGCCCGCCGGGCGCGCTGTTCGACTATCTGGCGGCGGGCAAGAAGTCGGTATCCAATGACGGACGGGCGGACGTCGCGGCGCTACTGGCCGGCGCCGACGTCGTGCTCACCGACTTGAGCGACGGGTGGACGCTTGACGGGATCACGGCCCACACCGGCCCGTCGGCGGTTGTGGTGGCCGTGACGCCATTCGGAACGACAGGTCCCTACGTCGAGGATCAGGTTCTCGCCAACGAGTTCATCCTGCAGGCGCTGTGCGGATCGATCGCCAGCCGGGGCTGGCCGGGCGATGAACCCGTGCAGGCGGGCGGGCGCCTCGGCGAGTGGCTGGCCGGTTCGTTCGCCGCGGCGGTCGCCGCCGCGGCGGCCAGGCATGCGGCACGCGGTGGACGCGGCGAGGTCATCGACGTCTCGACGTATGAGGCGATGGCCATCGCCATGGGCGGCCTGTCGGCGATGTCGGCCAGCGTGCTGGGCGCGGATTCCCTGCTGCACCAACGCAGTCTGGAACTGCCGTCGATCGTTCCGACGGCCGACGGCCTGGTCGGCTTCTGCACCATCACCGCCCAGCAATTCCAGGATTTTCTGGTGATGATCGATCGCGCCGATCTGGTCGACGACGCCGACCTGGCGTCGATGGCCGGCCGAATCGAGCGCCGCGACGAGTTCCTGGCCATGGTCACGCAGTGGACCGAAGCCCGCACCACCCAAGAGATCGTCGACATCGCGGTGGCCTTCCGCATTCCGGTGGCCCCGATTGCCACGCCGGCCACCTTGCCGACGGTGGACCACTTCGTGCAACGCGGCGTGTTCGTCGAAACCGAAACCGGCATGCTGCAGCCGCGGGTGCCGTACCGCAGCGACGCGATCGCGACCGGGCCGCCCGGTCCACCCCCGCGGCTGGGCGCCGACAGCGGGCGCGTGCACTGGCCGCCGCGACCGCGGCCGCGAAACCGGGCCGATGACGCCGACATTCAGGCACTTCCGTTGTCGGATATCCGGGTGACCGACTTCACCGCGTTCTGGGCGGGCCCGGTGGCCACCCAGCTGCTCGGCGCGCTTGGCGCCGACGTGATCAAAGTGGAGGGCGTTCGCCGGCCCGACGGCATGCGGTTCTCCGCGGGCCGCCCGCCCACCTGGGACCAGTGGTGGGAGTGGGGCCCGGTCTTCCTGTGCAGCAACAGCAACAAGCGCGACGTCAGTGTCGAACTCAGCGCGGACACGGGCCGGTCCATCGCGTTGCAGCTGATCGCCGCCAGCGACCTGGTGATCGAGAACTTCTCGCCGCGGGTGATGGCGAACTTCGGCCTGGAATGGGATGCCGTGAGCGGGGCCAATCCCCGCGCCATCATGGTACGGATGCCCGCGTTCGGCCTCGACGGTCCGTGGCGCGACCGCGTCGGTTTCGCGCAGACGATGGAGCAGGCGACCGGCATGGCCTGGATGACCGGACACGCCGACGGCCCGCCCGTGATCCCGCGCGGGGTGTGTGATCCGATAGCCGGGCTGCACGCCGCCTTCGCCGCCGTCGCGGCGCTGCTGGTCCGCGACCGCGACGGGACGGGGATGCATGTCGAATCGACCATGGTGGAGGCGGCGCTGAACGTAGCCGCCGAGATGCTGGTGGAGTACTCGCGCAACGGTATTCAGCTGCGCCGGGATGGAAACCGGGGCCCCGGGGCCAGCCCGCAGGGCGTGTACCGCTGCCGGGGTGAGGACGAATGGGTCGCACTCGCCGCGATGGACGACGCCGCCCGCGCGGCCGTGGCCGGGCTGATCGGCCAACCGCATCTGGGCGCGCGCGAGTGGCGAGAACGGGCCGACGACATCGACAAACTGGTCTCGGGCTGGACCGCGCGGCGTTCGGCGACGGAGGCGGTCGACGTGCTGCGCGCGGCCGGGGTCGCGGCCGCACGCGTCGCGGCACCGGCGGAATTGCTCAGCGACCCGCAGCTGCTGGCCCGCGGCTTTTGGGAGACGGTGGCCCATCCCGTCGCCGGCTCCTTCCGGTGCACCGGAATGCCGTTCGCGTTCGTCGGCAAACCCCGGCGCTGGATTCGGCGGGTGCCGCCGCTGTACGGCCAGCACACCGATGAGGTGCTGACCGGCATCCTGGGCCACAGCCGGCAAGAGCTGGCCGGGCTGCGCGAGTCGGGAATCATCAGCACCCGCCCGGCGGGCCTGTGAGATGGCCGTGACGCTGTGCGTGCCGCCCCGCGCCGGTGAGCTGTGCGCGCCGGTGCGCTTTCTGGTGCGCCAGGACTCGGTGGTGATGGAGCTGACCGCCCGCCACCGCATCACCGGCGTCCGGTGGGACGAGGACGAGCGGGCGGTGGCGATGGTCGTCGAGATCACCGATCCCCAGACGGCACGGCCGGTGGACGTTCGCATCGAGGTGGTCGAGGCCGGCGCGGAACACCTCGAGGCGCGCACCAAGACAATCGGCGCCATCACGCGTGACGGTCGACAATACGACGTCGTGGGCACCTACCTCGGTGTCGTGGCGGACGAAAACTGAAGGGCTGCAAACATTGAGAAGATGCACAGCGGCAGTGGTCGGGGTGCACAACACCCGGCAAGGACGCCGGCTCGACGGCGAGACATCGCGCGGCCTGGCGCTGAAGGCCGTCCGGGGCGCACTCGACGATGCCGGCCTTACCCTCGCCGATGTCGATGGCATCAGCGCCGGCGGCCTGTCCACAACGCTGATCTACGACCTGCGCCTCGGCCCGGCCTGGCAGGGGCTCGGCTTCGGGGTCGGCATGATCACCGAGGCGGTCACGGCCATCGAGCACGGCATGGCGGACGTGGTGGTGTTGGTCGCCGCACAGGCCGGCGAGTACCGCGATCACCAAGCCACCGCACCCTGGACGCGTCCCGAGAACGAATTCGTGGCGCCGTGGGGCATGTTCACCGCCGCTGAATTCGCGCTCATCGCTCGACGCCATATGCACGTCTACGGCACAACGCGCGAACAACTTTCGATCGTGGCGGCGACCATCCGCAACAACGGATCGCAAAACCCCGAAGCCGTCTACTACCAACGTGGGCCGTTCACGCCGGATGACATCACCGCCTCCCGGCCCATCGCGGAGCCGTTTCATCTCCTAGATTGCGCCACCACCTCCGAGGGCGGGTGCGCCCTCGTCGTGGCCAACGTCGACAAGGTCGAAGTTGCCAGCCAACCGATCTACGCGTTGGGCGGCGGCGCAGACTTTTACGGCCCGTCCTATCAGCATCCGCCCGCGTGGGACCTGGTCGGACGGCGAAACGACTACGTTAACGGCATGGCCGGCAGGCACGCCGCCGAGCGCGCCTTCTGCCACGCCGGACTGCGGCCCGACGACGTGGACGTGCTGGAACTCTACGATCCGTTCTCGTTCGAAATCATCCGCCAGCTCGAGGCGTTCGGATTTTGCGGCGAGGGCGAGGGCGGGCCGTTCGTCGCCGACGGCCGTATCGCCGTCGGCGGTAGCCATCCGATCACCACAGACGGAGGCACCATGTCCTTCAGCCACGCGGGCTCCAATCCGCAGATGATGCAGCGGGCCGTGCGGGCCGTCGAGCAATTGCGCGGGCAGGCCGGCAACCTGCAGGTCCCTGACGCGCATATCGCGTTGTGCAGCAACGGGGGAGCGGGAGCCTTGTTCACCACCGTGCTGATCCTGGGAGACGAACCGCGATGACACAGCATCCCTTACGGCCACAGCACGGACCCGTGCCCCACGCCAGCAGCCCGATCAGTGTGCCGTTCTGGCAGGGCTGCCAAGCCGGAGAGTTGCGCTATCAGCGCTGCCAGGACTGCGGCCTGGCGAACTTCCCGCCGACCGAACACTGCCGGCAATGCCTTTCGGCACAGTTGCATTGGACGCGCGGCGGCGGTCTCGGCGAGATCTACAGCTGGACCGTGGTGCACCGGCCGGTGACGGCGGAGTTCGAGCCGCCCTACGCACCGGCCATCGTCACCCTGGACGAGGGCTACCAGATGCTGACCAACATCGTTGGTGTGGCGGCCGAGGAGGTGGAGATCGGCATGCGCGTGCGTGTGCAGTTCCATCTTGTCGGCCCCGACGTGACGCTGCCGTACTTCACCGGCCAGGAATAGACAGCCGTGAGTCCCGGGCGCACCAGCAACGGCCTGCCGGTCACCGCTTACCTCGTGCTCGGCGTGCTGGCGGCCAACGACGAGCAGCTGACCGCCGGTGAGATCAAGCTGCGCGCCGAACTGTCCGTCGGCCACTTCTACTGGTCGCCCTCGGTCAGTCACGTGCGCCGGGAACTGAACCGCCTGTTGGCCCGGGGCATGGTCAACGAGATCGGCGCGCAGTCCGGCAAGCGCGCCATCACGCTGTACGAAACCACCGATGGTGGACTCGATGCGCTGCGCCGGTGGGTCCAACACTTTCCGGGTCAGGACCGGGTCGTCATCAAGCATCCCGTCATCCTCAAAACCTGGCTCGCCCGCGGCCAGGATCCAGAGCGCATCATCGACACCCTGGATCGCCATCTCGAGGCGACCCGGGCCCGGCTGGACGAGGCGCTGTGGTCGCGGCAACGCTCGCGTGAACTCGGTATCACCGACGATCCCGAGCAGCGATTCTCCTTCGCCGTCCTCGACTACGCGATCCGGGGTTTGTACGCCGAGATCTCCAACATCGCCCAGTTGCGCGACGAGATCGCCAGCGGCACAACGCGGGATCCCGTCAAACGGGTGCGGCGGTCGAAGGGGCAGATCCGCCGCCGGGCACCACGGGCGTAGCCGCGCTGCGCCGGTAGGCGGTACCCCGCGGTTCACGCTCCCACAGAATGTCATCGGCGCCGACCGCCGTTCCTTCGGCGATCAGCTGGCGCTTGAGCACCTTGTGGGTGGCGGTGCTGGGCAGGTCGGCGGCGATGCGGACGTAGCGCGGGCGTGCCTTGGAGGACAGGTCGGGCTGCGCGTCCAGGAACGCTTCGAACGAATCCGGGTCGAGGGTTTGACCCGCATTGAGGACGATCGCGGCCATCACCTGGTCGCCGACCCGTTCATCCGGGACGGCGTATACGGCCACGCGATTGATCGCACTGTGACGCAACAGGATCCGCTCGATGGGGGCCGAAGCCAGGTTCTCGCCGTCCACCCGCATCCAGTCGGCGGTCCGACCGGCGAGGTAGATCCAGCCGTCGGAATCCTGGTAGGCAAGGTCTCCGGACCAGTACATGCCGTGCCGCATGCGTTCGGCGTTGGCCTCCGGATCGTTGTAGTAGCCGGTGAAAAAACCCGAGCCCGTCGTGTTGACCAACTCGCCCACCGCTTCGTCGGCATTGAGGAGCGCACCGTCGGCGTCGAAACGCGCGACCGCGCACTCGGTCACAGTGTCGCTGTGGTAGATCGCCACCCCTTCGGCCCCTTTGCCGATCGAGCCCTTCGGCGTCCCGGGCTCGCGTATCACCATGACCGCGTTCTCGGTTGAGCCGAAGCCGTCCTCGACCCGCACATCGAAGCGGCGTTGAAATTCCTCGATGTCCTTGTCGTTGGCCTCGTTGCCGAACGCCACCCGCAGCGGGTTGTCGGTGTCATCGTCGCGTTCCGGTGTGGCGAGGATGTAGGCCAGCGGCTTGCCGACGTAGTTCATGTACGTGGCACCGTAGCGGCGGACGTCGTCGAGGAAGTTGCTCGCCGAGAACTTCGCCGGCACGATCGCGGCACCGGAGACCACCGCGGGCGCCCACCCCGCGACGACCGCGTTGGAGTGAAACAGCGGCATCGACACGTAGCAGGTGTCCTTTGCCGTGAGCGCGAAGCGCTGGGCCAGGTTGAGCCCGGCGAACGCGGCCATCAGGTGGGACACCTGCACCGCCTTGGGATTGCCGCTCGTTCCCGAGGTGAAGATCATCATGAACGCGTCCATCGCCGACACCTGCCGGTGCGGAACCAACTCGCCGGCACCGTCGAGGAATTCCGACCACTGCGCGGTCGAGGCATCGAGGATCCGCGTCCCTTCGAGGTCCAAGCCGTCCAGCAGCGGCCGGTGCTCGGCGTCGGTGACGACGAACTGGCAGTGTGCGCGGCGCACATCGGCGGCCAGCGCCTCGCCGCGGCGCGTGGTGTTCAGGCCGCACAGGACGTAGCCGCCCAGGCCGGCCGCAGCCATCTGGGCCAGCATCTCGGGGGTGTTCCCCAGCAGCACGCCGACGTGCATCGGCCGCTGCGGATCGGCGGCGGCGATCAAGGCCGCGGCCCGCGCCGCTGACCGTTCCAGATACTGACGCCAACTCCAGTGCAGATCACCGTGTTTCACGGCGGTCGCGGGGTCGGACAGGCGCTTGTGCAGGAGCGCCTGAATAGTGTCATCAGTCATCGGCCGGATTCACCTTCGCTATGCTCACCCCTACGAGACGAGACGGTCCGTCTTATAATAGCGGGCGTTCCCGGACCCTATCCGCCGACCATCATCAGGCCGCCGTCGACCGCCAGCAGTTGTCCGGTGATGAATCCGGAACCGGGGCCGGCGAGGAAGACCAGCATCGGCCCGAGATCGCGCGCGGGATCGCCCAGCGTCCCGCCCAACGGAATCATCATCTGCATCTGCTGGTCGATGAACGCACTCGCGTCGGGGCCGAGGAACTCGCGCAGCCGCTCGGCGCCGGCCGTCTGCACCGCCGGCGCCAAAGCGTTGACGGTGATGTTGTCGGCGGCCCAGGCTTTGGCGGCCGATCGCGTCCATGCCTGCACCGCACCCTTGGTTGCGGCGTAGACGGCCGAGATCGGGCTGCCCATCACGGCTTCCGACGAGCCGAAATTGATGATCTTGCCGCCCTTGGGATCCTGGTCCTTCATCACCGCGTAGACGGCCTGATTGGTCAGGATGGTCGCCTTGACGTTGGTGTCCAACAGGAAGGAGATCTCGTCGACGCCGATGTATCCCGGTATCCCGGGCTGCCACAGCCCGGCGGCATTGACCAACACATCGAGCCCGCCCAGCCGTTCGGCGGCCTGCCGCACCATCGCCGAGACGGCCTCGGCGTCGCGGACATCGCACTGCAGCCAGGCCGCGGCGAGATGTTCCGGCGGCGGGGATTGGTGGTAGGTCGCGGCGACCTCGGCGCCGGCACCGGTGAGGGCTTCGACGGCGGCCGCCCCGATACCGGTCGCCGCGCCGGTCACCAGGATTCGTCGGCCTTGCAGCGGTGGGGTCACATCTGGCACGACCACGACGCTAGCCGACGCGACGGAGATCTAGGTGCGTACCGCGATCGTCGACAACAGGTCGGCGAGCCGGTCCGGCTGGTCCACCATCGAAAACGTCCGGGCGCCCGCGATGACCTCGAGGCGGGCGTGGGGAATGGTGGCGGCCAGTCGGGCACCATCCTCCTGCTCGAAGAACACGTCGTCGGCCGACCACGCGATCAGCGTCGGCTTGTCGAACTCGGGCAGCCGCGCCGCGACACCCGTGGTGACCTCCGTGCGCATCGAGAGCGAGAACTGGCGCAGGTCTTCGGCGACCGCCGCGTCCGAGAGCACCGGGCGCACCCACAGCTCCGTGAGATCATCAATGTTGCGATGCGCCAGACCGTCATACGCGCGCTTGCGCGCGACCGGCGCCCGCATGGCCTGGATCGCGGTCTTGAACAGCTTCTTTGACTTCGCCGCCAGGATCACCGGCTTGAGGATCGGTGGCGGAAAGTGTTCGAACGCATCGCAACTGGTGAGCACCAGCGCGCCGAGCCGCTCGGGGTGGTGCACGGCCACCAGTTGGGTGACAACCCCGCCGGTGTCGTTACCGACCAGCACCACGTCCTCGAGGTCAAGGGCGGCAAGCGTCTCGGCGACCATGCCGGCGACGCCGGTGATGGTCCGGTCGGCGCCGGGGCGCAACGGCTCCGGATGCGCACCCAGCGGCCACGTGGGGGCGATGCACCGCAGGCCGCGCTCGGCGAGTCGGTCGCTGACCCGGCGCCACAGTTGACCGCCCATCATGTACCCGTGCACGAACACGACGGGCCTGCCGTTCTCGGGTCCGGTTGCTTCGTAATGGATGGTTCCGGCACTAATGTCGATCGTCGACATAACACAACTCCTACTCCGAGATACATTTACAAACAGGCTGTCTGTTCGTAAGTTACCAACAGGTTGTATGGAAAGCAAGAGACGGACTCAGGAGGAGCGCTCCGCGGCGACCCGCGACGCGCTGATCGCGGCTGCCCGCAAGCTGTGGGGCCTACGCGGTTACGCGGAGGTGGGCACGCCGGAGATCGCGACCGCCGCGGGGGTCACCCGCGGCGCGATGTACCACCAGTTCTCCGACAAGGCAGCGCTATTCCGCGAGGTGGTGGAGGTCGTCGAACAGGATGTGATGGCCCGGATGGCCACCGTGGTTGCCGGGTCGGGCGCAACGACTCCCGCGGACGCGATCCGGGCCGCGGTCGACGCGTGGCTCGAGGTGTCCGGCGATCCGGAGGTGCGACAGCTGATCCTGCTGGATGCCCCCAGCGTGCTGGGCTGGGCGGAGTTCCGCGACGTCGCCCAGCGGTACAGCCTCGGCATGACCGAAGGGCTACTCACCGAGGCCATCCGGACCGGTCAATTGGCCCGCCAACCGGTGCGGCCGCTGGCGCACGTGCTGATCGGGGCGCTGGACGAGGCGGCCATGGTCATCGCCACCGCCGACGACCCGAAACGCACCCGCCGCGAGACCAGGCAGGTGCTGCACCGGCTGATCGACGCGATGCTGGGCGAACGGTAGCGCTGACGGTCACGAGCCTTGGCAGGTTGGTCAAACTCCAGCTTGCGGGTTCTTTCGGCGTCATCGGCAAGAGACGTCAGGGGGTTCTCTACTACATGCAGCGATGTGTAGCCGCGTGTGTTCAGTTCGACGATCACTTTGGCTCGGTGACCGGCGTTGCCCCAAAACCCGTGTACTAGCGCAACGGCGGGCTTTTTCGACATCGTTATCGCTCCTCGTCGCCGGATGAGCACGCGTGCCCGCAAAGCCGACACATCTTTCGAGCTATGTGTATCAGCCAGGGCAATTACGGAGAAGGCGTCATTGTCTCATTCCTACCCTGCGGAGCCGACTACGTCGACGCATCGACCTCTGGTGGCACCCGGGGTATCCGTGCGACATCTCAATCGCCGCGAACGGTGGCGACGCCAACGATGACGCCCTGGATGAGCCGGTCGAGGTGCTCGGGGCTGTCGACGGCCGGCCGGCCGGCCACGAACGTCATCATGATCCCGTTGATGAACGTCATGGTGGCGATCGCCTGGTCTTCGACCAACGCCGGATCTTGCGCGCTCGCGGCGGGATGCCATTGGGCGACGACATCGCGGGCGAGGGCGTACAGACCCTCCGCGGACTCATTGAGGGTTGCCGCCAGGTCGGGGTCACGGCTGGCGAGCAACACGATCTCGTAGCGCGCCTTGGCGCGGGTGAGCCACGGTTCGGTGGCCACATACATGACAATGCGGGCCAGGCCTGCCGTACCGGCGAATTCGGTTGGGCGATCGTCGGCGAGTTCGGTCATCAACGACAGGTCCGCGACATCGAGTTCATTGAGCCGGGTAGCGATCGCATGTAGCAGCGCTTTGCGGGTCCGAAAGTAGAACGACGTGGTGCCGGCCGGCACGCCGGCGTGTTCGTCAACTTTCGGGTGGCTGACGTTGTGGACTCCGTTGCTACCCAGCAGCTCGATCGCCGCGTCGGCGAGCTGGCGGCGCCGCTCGGGCGCGTTGTGCTTTCTGCGTGCAGCGATGCGTCCAGTCTAAAACTGACCGCAGTTGGGCGCGGTGGGTTCTCCGTTGAAGCGGGCGGCGATCCACTGCATTGTCGGTTCGCCATCGACGAGCATGGGCAGCGCGTGGTTGATGATGAGCTTGTTGAGGAACGGTGGCTCCTCGTTGGTCCGGAATTCGACGTCGGCACCCTGGGCGCACCAGTCGCGACCGAGTTGGTTGGCCGCGGTCCACGGCACCAGCGGATCGTAGCGGTTGCTGTTGATCAGCACCGGCGCGTTGGGTTTGTAGCGCCCGATCCGCTGGTCTTCGAACAGGGTGTTGAAAGGCTCCTCGTTGACCAGTTGATTGATGTCTTCGGTGAAATAGGGCTGGAGATGGCGAAACATGAAGTCCAGCAGGGTCTGTCCGACGCACTGGCGCGACACCGATTCCAGCATCGCCAGCCCGCGGGGAGTCATTTTGGAACGGATGACGTCGGCGAACTCCGGATAGGCGGCCATGACGCTGTTGAGCGCGTACCCGACGACGCCGACCAGGACGCTGCCGTCCGCGTAGGGCAACAGCTCCTTGAGGTTGGCCGGCGGCGCTCCGGCGTAGGTGCCCACGATATGGAGATCGGGGGCATACGCCGACGCCAGTTCGGCCGCCGACGCGGTCGCGCCACCGCCCTGCGAGTAGCCCCAAAATGCCACCGGCCCGCGGGGATCCAGCGACGTGTCCGGTAGCTTCATGGCCGCGCGGGCGGCGTCGAGCACGGCCTGCCCCTCGGCCACCCGGCCGACGTAGGTGTGCATGGAGGTGGTGCCCAGGCCTTCGTAGTCGGTCATCACGATGGCGAAACCACGCGCGACCATCGTGGCGACGAACAGTTCCTCGTAGTTGAACATGATGTCCCAGCCGCCCGAATAATGGATGCCCTGGTTGAACATTCGCGACGGGGCGCACTGATTGCCCTGGCCTTGGGTGCCGGGTGCGTAGCTGATCAAGGGCCGCGGCCCGCGGCCCGGCCACGCGTTGTAAGGCTCGAAGTAGGTGCCGGTGACCGCGATCGGGTTGCCCCGGGTATCGGTGCTGCGGTACATGATTCGGGTGCCGGTGGCCATGATCGCACCCAGCTGGCCGGACGGCTCCAGCACCAGTCGCGAGGGCTCGGTGCGGATCAGGTCGCCCGGCCGGCCCGGCGGCAACGGGTCGGGCGGGGTATAGAACTCCGCGTATCGCGGTTCGTCCCCGCCGTCGGCGCGGGCACTCCCCGCAGGTCCGAGGCCTACCAGCGCCGACGCGATGACCAGCAGGACGGCGAACGCTCCCCCAACCCGTCGCATTACGGAACGGTAACAATCGAGGGGCCACCAGCGGAAGGGGATTCTCTAACTTTTTAGAGATTCGGCGCTCCCTAGCGATGGTGCTGGGTGAAAAACTGCCAGATGGTGTCGGTGGCATCGAGCGCGGTGGACGGCGGGGGAATGCCGGCAACCTTTTCTGCGAGTGGGCTCGGCTCCCCGCCGGGCCATTGATGGCCCGCGCCCGCCACCGAGATCAGCTCCACGGTGCGTCCGTCCGGGCACCCGGCGATTTGCGTCGTCACGTCGCCGGCGGTGCTCGAATTCGGCGGCCCGCACCCGTCGACGGCACGCCAGGTGGCGTTGACCGACTCCGCCGATGGGCCATCGACGCGGGGATTCCCGTTGACCGCGAACGCTTTACCGGGTCCGCCGGCATAGGGAACCCTGTCGTCGGCGGTGCCGTGGATTTGCAGCACCGACGTCGGCCGGGCCGCCGAGCAGTCCGTCAGCAGCGTGCCCGCCACGGGAGCGATCGCGGCGAAGGTGTCGGTCTGGCATCCCAGCCGAAGCGCCATCATGGCTCCGTTCGACATGCTGGCGACATAGATCCGGGCCCGGTCGATCGGGATCTCTTGTTCGATGGCGCCGACCATGGCGGTGATGAAGCCGACGTCGTCGGCGTTGACGCGTTGCGGCTCACCGCAACACGTTCCGGCGTTCCAGGCACGGTTGAGGCCGTCGGGGTAGGCGACCAGGAAGTGGGCGCCGTCCGCCTCGTTGTCCCAGTGGTAGGAACGCTCGGCCTGGGCGCCGTTGCCAAAGCCGCCGTGCAACATCACCACCAGTGGTATCGCTGCGGTCAACCCCGGGGGCCGGTACAGGTGAAAGGTCCTGCTTGTGCCGCCCGACTCGATGGTCTGGGTGGACTGGCCGACCGGGATCGATTGAGCGCCGGGGACTCCCAGCGCATGTCCGCCGCCAAGGCACGCGCCGAGCACCACCACGAGGGCTGGAAGGAGACAAAGGCCAACAAGCCGAGCGCATCCCGATCGCATGTGCCCATGCTGGCAGCCACGACCCACTTTGACAAGTAACTTGTCAATCCGGGGCGGGGTGGCACACTGATGGCCATGCGACGCGCTCTGGATGCCGGGTGGCAGCCCACCGTGCCGGTCCTGGTCAATATGGTCGCCGCATCCGGAGGTCCGCGGCTGAGGGCGGCATTCGCCGCGGCGGGTCTGGACGGGATCCGCCCGGCGCAATCGGTCGCGCTGGTACCGCTGGCGGCCGGCGGGATGCACGCGTCGGCGCTGGCCGACCGGCTCCGGGTGAGCCGGCAGGCGGTGGCCCAAGCGGTAGCCGGGCTGGAACGGCACGGCTATGTCACGCGGGTGCCGAACCCGGTCGACGCCCGCGCCCGGCTGATCGAACTGACGCCGCGCGGCCGGCAAGCCTTACGCATAATGCGTTCCCACGCAGTCGATTTAGAGCGGAAGTGGGAACAAGTGCTCGGCCGACGACGGTTGGGCGAACTGCGCGAGACCTTGCAGGTCTTGCTTTCCAATGAGCCCGATACGGCGGGCGAGTGACCTTTGCTGAAGAATCCCATATCCTGACGGTGGCGGCGTAGGTTCAAGCCCAAGCCGATGAACAGGAGCCCCTGCCGTGCCCATCTTCATGGTCGAGCGCAACTTCGCCGAGGAACTGGACCCCAGCCTCGGGGTCGCCGACGGCATCAATCGGATCAACGACGAAGAGGGCGTTCGCTGGATGTACTCCTTCCTGTCGGCGGACAAACGGAAGACATACTGCCTCTACGAGGCGCCGTCGCCCGAGGCCATCAGGACTGCGGCCGCGCGGGCCGGCCTGCCCGCCGACGTCGTCGTCGAGGTCCGTGATCGCCTGATGCCCGACGGCGCGCTGTCCGAGATCTGACGGCGCTCACCCAAGCAGCTCATGGTCGGCGGCATACATCGCCGCCTGGGTACGGTTGGCGGCGCCGGTCTTGATCAGGATGCTGCGCACGTGGTTGGCGGCCGTGTTGGTGCTGATGAAGAGGCGTTCGCCGATGGCCCGATTGCTGAGCCCCTCGGCCAGCAGCCGCAGCACTTCGACCTCCCGTTCCGTCAGGCCGTCGGGGCCCGTAGTCCGCAACGATTCCACCATCTCGATCACCCGGGTCTGGCCGATCGACGCGGCGAGGGCGCGGGCCTCGTCGGCCAGGCGCCGAGCCTCCTCGGCGCGACCGCGGGACGCCTTGAACAGCGCGTACCGGGCCAGCGTCTCGCTGACGTGCACGACCGACCCCATCCGCCGGTCCATCCGAAGCGCCACGCCGAAATGATGTTCGGCCGCACCGGCGTCACCGCCGAGCGCCGCCATCCGGGCCAGGTATCGGTCGGCGCTGCCGAACAGCGCGACGAACTGGCCAGCCACCAGGTTCGTACCGGCATAGCGGGCGACGAACGGGCGCAGCGCGTGGATCGCTTCACGGTTGCCCAGCTCTAACGCCGCCTCGATCATGAAGACCAGCTCCATCGGCCACTGCGCCTCGTCGCTGCGATCGCCCAGATTGCGAGCGAGCAGCTGATTCAGCGCGCGGGTCATGCCGCGTTCGCAGTTGAGCTCGGTGTACAGCGCAAGCAGGCCGGGCAGCCAGCGTCCGGCGAATGTCTCACTGCCGTCGATGAAACCGGCGAACCGCTTCAGATCCGACGTCTCGCGGCGCAGCATGAACATCTGGACGCCGTTCGAGCCCTCGACGTCGTCCGCCCCGAACAAGCCACCCGTGCGCAGCGCGATGTCGGCCCACCGTTCGGCGCCGGCGAAGTCGCCGCGCAGGTAGGCGAGCGCCTGCTCGACGCACGCTCCGACGAAGCCAAGGGTGGGTTGCCCGCAGCCCTGGGCCGCCCGCCGCATATCGGCGGTCGACGCGGCCATCTCGTCGGGCCTGCCGGCCAGATAGCTGACCATGGCGCGAAAGTGCGAGGCGACCCCCAACGCCTCGTAATCGCGGCGCGACACCGCCATGCGCGAGAGCTCGGCCGACCGCTGCATCTGTATTTCGCACATCTCCGGCGTGAGGCCGTGCCACAGGCTCGTCGCCAGAGTGTGCATCAGCAATGCGGGATCGTTGATCAGCCGCGCGCGCTCGACGGCGCGGTCACCGATTTCCCGGCCGCGCGCCGCCTCACCGGCGAAGGCCAGCGCCCGCCCGAAACTGCCGAGGGCCTGCACATAGCGCGGGTCGTCGGTGTCCAGCCCACACGATTCGAGCGCCGACGCCAGCAAGTCGGCGGCCTTCGAATCGGCCTGCCCGCGCCGCCAATTCGCGTCCTCGTAGCCCACGGCGGCTTCGAGCAGGATGAGCGGGTCATCCGTCGCGCTGACGCGTTCGTAGATGGCCAGCACGCGGGCGAAATCCCCCGCCCGCACGTGGTTCGCGGCCGCACTGAGGCTCATCCTGGCCCGATCCGCCGAGCTCAGCTCGGGCAGCGACGCCGCGCGCTCGAACCATTTCGCCGCGTCCTCGTAGGCCAGGCTGTGCTCGGCCATCAGCGCCGCCTGACGGGCGTAGCGCAACGCCTGCTCGTGGTAGCCCAGCACGTGCGCCCGCAGGTAGTGGTTGGCCAGGCGCGGAACGATCGAGGGGTCCCCGCGGCCCTCGAGCGCTTCGGCGGCGCGGGCGTGCATGATCCGCAGCCGCGACGCCGCCATGCCGCCGACAACGGCCTCGCGCGTGAGCGCGTGCACGAACGAGAATTCGCCGTCGGAGCCGTTGACCGCCCGGATCAACCCGAGGCCTTCGGCGGAGTCGACGGCCGCCAGGGTCGAGGTGAGATCGGTCTCGCTGGCGGCGATGAGCGCGGGCAGATCGAACGATTCCCCCAACACCGCCGCCTGCTCGATGACCCCGCGGACGCCCTGTCCGAGTCCCCTGAGCCGACGGGCGATGGCATCCCCGATGGACGCCGGAACCGCCGGCTGGGCGCTCAAGGTGGCCAGCCCGCCCCGGTTTTCGAGATCGTTGACGAGTTCGGTCAGGAAGAACGGGTTGCCGCCGGTCTTGTCGCGCAGCAGGGCGGCGGCCCTGCGCGCCGACGGGGGAGCGAGCTGCTGGGTTCGGGTGACGAACTCGGCGATCGCCTCGGTGTCCAGGCCGGCGAGATCGAGGCGCCGGACACCGTCGAACCGGTGCAGTTCGGCCAGCCGGTTGACCAGCTCATCCGAGCGGTCGGGTTCGGTGCTGCGGAACGTGGCCACCACGAGCATGCGGATGTCGGGGCAGCCGATGAGGACGTGTTCGAGGATCGCCAGCGTGGGCGGCTGGGCCCAGTGCAGGTCGTCGAGGACCAACACGATCGGGCGCTCGGCGGCCAGCCGCCGCAGGAAGCCGGTCAACGCCTCGAAGAGTGCCTGCCGGGCCGACGAGACGTGTTCGCCCGGCCCCGCATCGGGCAGGTGCCGATTCACCTGGGTCGACAGCCGCCGCAGTTGCGGTCCCCCGTCGGCCAGCAGGTCCACCATCGAACCCGGTGGATTGGCACTCCACAGACGATCGAGCGCCTCGGCGAAAGGTGCATACGGGACGCCCGCGTCGGCCGTCGAGCCGCCGACGAGTACGGCAACGTCGTGGTCGGCCAACGTGCCGGCCACCTCGGCGGCCAGGCGGGTCTTGCCGGCCCCGGGTTCACCGCCGATGAATATCGCCTGGCGAATGCCGCGTTCGACCCTCTCCCAGGCCTGCTCGAACGCGGCAAGCTCCGTGGCGCGACCCACCAGCGGGCCGCGCCGACGTGCCACCAGTTCCGCGGGAAGCGGTGGCGGCACCCACTGCGCCATGCAAACAACGTAGCCGCGCCGGTGTTGGCCGGTCGATAGTTAGATGTGACTATCGTGGGGTGCCCCGGACATGCTCGGTTGTGGTCATGACGCGCGGCCCGTTCGCCTCGTAACGTCGCGGCATCGAGACCCGCGAGCAAATGAGGAGGTGCGGGCGATGAGCCTGACAACCGGCACCGACGAATTACGTACCCGGCTGGATGGGGAGATCATCCTGCCCCAGGACCCCGGCTACGACGAGGCTCGGGCCCTCCACAACGGCATGATCGACAAACGCCCCGCGGTGATCGTGCGCTGCGGATCCGCTGCCGACATCGAGGGCGCGCTCGAGTTCGCTCGGACGTCCGGCCTCGAGGTGGCCGTCCGCGGGGGCGGCCACAACGGTCCCGGCTTCGGTTCCGTCGAGGGCGGCCTGGTCATCGACCTGTCGCCGATGAACCGCGTCGACGTGAATCCCGACCGGCGCACCGCCCGGGTGCAAGGGGGAGCGACATGGGCGCAAGTCGACGGCGCGACTCACCGGTACGGCCTGGCGACGCCGACCGGCATCATCTCCAGCACCGGCGTCGGCGGCCTGACCCTGGGCGGTGGCCACGGCTACCTCACCCGCAAGCACGGCCTGACCATCGACAACCTGCTGGAGGCCGAGGTCGTGCTGGCCGACGGCCGGGTGGTGACGGCGTCCGAGTCCGAGCACCCCGATCTGTTCTGGGCGCTGCGCGGCGGCGGCGGAAACTTCGGCGTGGTCACCTCGTTCGCCTTCCGCCTGCATCCGGTGCACACCGTGATCTGCGGTCCCACGGCGTGGCCCGCATCGGCCACCGCCGACATCCTTTCCTGGTACCGGGACTTCATGCCCGCCCAAGACGAGGAGCTGTATGGGTTCTTCGCGGCCATGACCGTTCCGCCGGTGGCGCCGTTCCCCGAGGCGTTCCACTTGCAGAAGGCGTGTGCCGTGGTGTGGTGCTACATCGGCGACCCCGCGCGCGCCGACGAGGTCTTCGCGCCGGTCCGGCAGATGGAGCCGGCGTTCGACGGCCTGGGCGCCGCACCGTACCCCGCGTTGCAATCCACCTTCGACGCGCTGTATCCCAAAGGGCTGCAATGGTATTGGCGTGGCAACTTCATCCGGACCGTGCCCGACGAGGCGGTGCAGGCCCACGCGCGCTTCACCGAAGCGTTGCCGACCATGCACTCCACCATGCACCTGTACCCGATCGACGGTGCCGTCCATCGGGTCGGGGAAACCGACACCGCGTGGGCATACCGGGACGTCAACTTCTCACAGGTGATCGCTGGCGTCGATCCCGATCCGGCGAAGGCGGAAATGTTGAAGCGCTGGACGGTGGACTACTGGGACGCGACCCATCCCTACTCGGCCGGCGCCGCCTACGTCAATTTCATGATGGACGAGGGCCAGGACCGGGTGCGGGCCACCTACGGCCCGAATTACCAGCGGCTCAGCGAGATCAAGGCGCAATACGACCCGGCCAATGTGTTCCACATCAACCAGAACATCCAGCCGGCCGGATGACTATTGGCTACGGAAAGCGGTGTTCATTCGTCGTTTGAACGCGTCGTCGAACCGGCCATAGCTGCTCCGCAGCATATGTCCCGGCCAGTGGTCGCCAATGATTTCCACGGGTAGCAGCGGATCGAGCTGAAGATGCCGCACAACAGCGATCGATAACATGAACTCGTAGGTGACTCTTTCGGCCGAATCGTCACGTCCGCCCGCCTCGAGCGCGGCCTCCATAGCCTCGATAAGCGCCTCCGCGTCGACTGCCCACTGGTCGAGACAAAACAGGGATTTCATCTTGTCTGCGCCGATGTCCGTGACGGCACCGTGAAAGTGGGTGCATTGCCGGTCCAGCACCGCCCGGGATGCTGGGAGCCGTTGCGGGTCAAGGTTGTCCGGTCTTATCCACACGCCTTCGCGCAGCTCCCCCAGGTGCAGGGCGATCGCGGCTTTTCTGAGCTCCAGGCGTTCGGCTGCCGGGCGGCGTTCCAGCGAGACGATCGCCAATTCCCAGGTCCCGTTCCATTCCCGGTCCGCTGCGTCGTCGATCCGCGACGCCTCGTCGACGCGCTCGCGTCGCTCCAGCAAGCGCCCGGCGAGCGAGTAGCTCCCATCGTCGCTGGTGAGTTCTCCGTTGGAGACCATTCGCCAAAGGCACGTGCGGGCGGCGCCGTCGCTGATGCCGAACAGGGAGGCCACCGCGACGAGCTCGCCCACCGAGAGGCGGGATTGCTTGGAGCCCAACAGCGCCGACGCGAGTACCGAGCGCGCGCTGAGCGGTCGGTTGTCGATCAGCTCGCGCACACGGGACTGGGGGAGTGCGGGCACGTAGGCAACGGTATCACTAAATCATTGACGCATGACGAGCATAGTGTGATACTGCACGCATGAGCTCTCCGACGAAGTCGTTGGTCGCCGATGATGTAGAGATTGCGCGCCGCATCCTCGCCCATATCGATGCGGGCACCACCGACGAGGGCGAGAGCTGGCGCGAGCCCGTCGAAAACTACCTGAACCCGATGCGGTTCACCGAAGAACTTCGGTTGCTGCGCGCGATGCCGAGCGTATTTGTTCCCGCTGCGGCCATTCCGAACCCGGGCGACCACGTCGAACGGGTGGCCTTTGGCGTTCCGTTGTTCGCGGTGCGGGGGCGGGATGGCCGGGCGCGGGTATTCCGAAACGCATGTCGGCATCGCGGCTTCGCCCTGGTCGAGGGGGCCGGGTGCTCCCGCGCGTTGGTGTGCCGCTACCACGGCTGGACGTATCGTTTGGACGGCACCCTGGCCCACGTACCGCACCCCGATGCTTTCCCCGGTCTGGATACGTCGGCACGCGGC
Organism: uncultured Actinomycetota bacterium; assembly: GCA_963800315.1. Lineage (GTDB taxonomy): Bacteria > Actinomycetota > Actinomycetes > Mycobacteriales > Mycobacteriaceae > Mycobacterium. Next base: position 273,089 of record CAWDAS010000003.1, on the reverse strand, counting down.
CTGGTCGAGGTCACCAGCTGCGAGGTGGACGGACTGATCGTCATCGGTGCGCTTGATGCCGCTGCCGCCGGCTCGAGGGACTACGCCCATGGTGCGATGGCCTGGCTCACCGACGGGAGCGCTTGGCGCGACAAGCTTCTCCCGGCCGAGCGGCTCGTCTTCGTGGAATCGACCGTGCGAGCGATGAATTGGAAGGTGCTTGTCGAGCAGTTCCTGGAGGGTTATCACATCCGCTCCACGCACCAGGACACCTTCTTCCCGGTGCAATACGACGATCTCAACGTGGTGGAGACATTCGGCCCGAACAGTCGAATCACGTTCCCGTACCGCAATATTGAACGGCTACGCGATCGTCCGCAGAGCACGTGGACGACCAACGCGCGGGTGACGTATCTGTATCAGCTGTTCCCCAACGTCATGTTGGCGACGTTCCCGGACCTGATTTCCATGGTAGTGATCGACCCGGTCGACGTGGACCGCAGCACGGTAACCGTCTATTCAATGGTCAGGCCCGACGTCGCCGAGCGTGACTTGCTCAACCCGGAAACCAACCTGGCTGGCGCGGGCAGCTTCATCGGGCGCGGTCTCGTGGAAGACAACGAGATGTCGGCGGGCGTTCAACGCGGCTTGCACTCCGGCGCGAACCCGTTTGTGGAGTTCGGACGCCACGAGAGCGCGATAGGCCACTTCCACGCCACGCTCGACGAGCGGCTGGCTCGATTGGCTACCGCTCCGTGAGGGTGGGCGAAACCCGACTTGGTTCACTCGATTTGGGGTTCGCCGTAGTCGCAGCGGGTTGACCTGTTGTTTTTAGGTGTGGGCTGCTGGGGTCGGGGCACTGAAGTGGGGGGTCGGGGCTGCGCTGGTGGCTAATGCGGCGGTCCGGCTTGGCCGATGTTGACGGTCTCACCCCGGGCGCGGATTGGGCAGGCCGAGATTTGTCGTACCCGGCTGCGATGATGAGGTTATGTCTTTGACCGCATCGTTGGGCTCTGCGGCAACGCGCCCTGGCCAGCGCCTTGAGGTGCTGTTCGAGGAGTTGGCGGAGTTGGCCGGTCAGCGTAACGCGATTGATGGGCGCATCGTGGAGATCGTCGCCGAGCTGGATCGCGACGAGCTGTGCGGCGCCACGGGGGCACGGTCGGTGCAGGCGTTGGTGGCCTGGAAGCTGGGCTCGTCCTCGGCAAACGCCCACACGATCAGCACCATCGCGCGCCGGCTTGAGGCGTTTCCGCGCTGTGTGCAGGGCATGGCCGAGGGTCGACTGTCGCTGGATCAGGTCGGCGTCATCGCGGCGGGGGCGGGTGAGGGATCTGATGAGCATTACGCGGAGTTGGCGCGCTGCGCCACGGTCAACCAGCTGCGCACCGCGGTCAAGCTGGAACCACGACCGGCACCCGATTCTCGGCCGCAACCGCAACCCTCGATCACCAAGACCTCCAGCCAGGAGTTCAGCTGTTGGCGGATCAAACTTGCGCACCCCGAGGCGGCGAAGTTCGACGCGGCGCTGGCGTCTCATCGTGATGCGCTGATCGCCCAGTGGAAGCACGATCGCGGCACTGGCGAGGCCGCCTCAGAGATCGCGGCGCCGCCCCCGGGCACCCTCGAGGCGTTTATGCGCCTGGTCGAGGCCGGATGGGATGCCGAGGCCGCGCGGCGGCCACACGGGCAGCACACCACGGTGGTGGTGCACGTCGACGTTGCCCAGCGCGCCGCCGCGCTGCATCTGGGTCCGCTGCTCACGCAGGCCGAACGCCGATACCTGACCTGTGATGCCACGTGTGAGGTGTGGTTCGAACGTGACGGCGAGGTCATCGGCGCCAGCCGAGCGACCCGCCAGATCAACCGGCGGCTTCGCCGCGCGCTCGAGCACCGCCAACCCACCTGCGCGGTTCCCGGCTGTGGTGCGACCCGCGGTCTGCACGCACACCACATCCGGCACTGGGAAGACGGCGGCCCCACCGAGTTGGCCAACCTGGTGCTGGTATGCCCTTATCACCACCGGCTGCACCACCGCGGCGTCATCACCATCAGTGGACCCGCAGTCGATCCCATCGTCACCGACAGCGCCGGGCGACCGCTGCGCGCAGGATCGCTCGCGCGTCCGCCCACCCTTGCCCCGCCCGCCGTCCCGCCGTGCCCCGGGCCCACCGGCGAGCGCGCCCACTGGTGGTGGTACGAACCCTTTCAGCCGCAGCCACCACCAACAAACAACTAGGCTGCTCAGCAGCCTCGTATCGAAGCCGAAACGGGTTGGGGCATAGAGAATTCCGTGTGCGTCGCACCGCCGCCGACACGATACCCGGGACCTCCATCAAGATCCCCGCCGACGTGCGCACTAAATGAGCCAAGTCGCTTTCACGCCACTCTTGACGAGCGCCCGGCTCGATTGACTATCGCTCCGTGTGGGTGGGCGAAACCCGATCGAGCGCTATCGAATCGCCCTTATCCGATGGCCCAGCCAGCGCTACCGCCTTCTCAGGAACACGTCGTTGAGCGTGACGGTGCGCAGGTTCCGCGCGCGGACGATGTCGACGAGTTGCCCGTAGACGTGGGTGACGGGCAGGTGATTGAGGTGGCCGATGACGATGGCCTGTGGCGTGAAGTATTGATCGGCCATCTTCACGATGTAGTCCTCGCTGATCAACGCGGAATCCGACAACGAACCCGACCATAAGGTGGGAACGGTATAGCCCAGAGCGGCGGCCACACCGTCAACGGTGGCGTTGTGCTTCGCATACGGTGGCCGGTAGTACGGTTTGGCGCCGATACCGTAAGTCTTTTTCAGGAATTCGTCGTTCTGGGTGAGCTCCTGAGAGATTTTGCTCTGCGGCAGCGCCGTCAAATCGGGATGGGACCAGGTGTGGTTGCCGAGTTGAATTTGCCCGGATTCCACCAACGGTCGCAGTATCGACACGTTTTCGGTCCAGGACTTGTAAATTCCGTTGACGAAGAACGTCATTCGCGCGCCCGTGTCCTTGGCGAACTGCGTGTAGGCGCGGACCACATCGCTGCTGACGCCGTCGTCGAGAGTCAGCGCAAGCAGATCACCCTGGCCGGGAATCTTGGTCAGTGCTCCCCCACCGGGCAGCGGGATGCGCGCACTCGGTGGTGGGGGCGGCAACAGGGCGACCGGGGAGGTGGGACCGGAGGTCGGCGCCGATCCCGCCTGGGCAAACGTTCGCGGCTGCGGGTCAGCCACCAGCCAAGCCGTGCCCACGCCGGCGACAACCGAAGCGGCGAGCGATCCGAGGAAACGGCGCCGATTCATCTCCGGCATGGCCCGGCGTCGACCGAATGGCCGCGCGGCCGTGGGCACAGGGAATCGCGCGCGATGGTTAGCGGGCGGCCGTCGGTGCGGTGCGCAACAGGCGGGCCCGCGCCGGGCCGGCCCGCATTGCACAACTTTGCTGCCACAGCAGCGAACCGTACCACCGGCGGGGCGAATGAGACGGGATCGTCACGGGAGGGTCAGCTGTGAATTTCCGTCAATGAATTGCCAGGTCATCGCGGGACGACGGGACGGAATCAATGGGGTTCTCCGACGCCGCCCCGGGGCAGCTGCAAAGGCTCGGCATCGGGTGTTCCCAGCGCCGCGGCGAGCCAGGGCAGCGACGCGGCAAACGCGCGGGCCGCGAACGGCCAGTCATGCCTGCCCGGCTGGGTCACCACCGCGCAGTTGATGCCGTTGGCCGTGGCGGCCGCACATAACGAGTTGGCGGCGGCGTCCTGGCCTTCGGGGTTGGCGGCGGGGTCGGCGCTGGGCGGGTCGAGGGTGGAATTGGCTTCCGCGGCGACGTTGTGCGGGCCGGACGAGGCGGGGACGTCGAACCACCCCGACACCCCGGTGTAGTGACCATGCCGCGTCATCATGGTGACCGGATCGAACGCCGCCCACGCGGCGCGGTTCCCGCCGAACAGCCGGGCGACGGTTTGCTCGGTGGTACCGACGTTGGGACTGCGATCGCCGGCGATGTCCACGAACGCGCTGAACATGTCCGGGTGCATCACCGTCAGGTCGACGGCGCAGGTACCGCCCATCGACCAGCCGGCGACACCCCAATGGGCGCGGTCGGCGCTGACGCCGAAGTTCGAAACCATAAAGGGCACAACATCTTTCGTCAGATGATCGGCGGCATTACCGCGGCTGCCGTTGACGCACTCGGTGTCGTTGTCGAAGGAACCGGTGGCATCGACGAACACCAGCGCCGGGGCGAAGCCGTGATGCTGGGCCGCGAAGTGGTCGATGGTGTCGAAAGCGCCGCCGGCCCGCAGCCAGTCGGCCGGGGTGTTGAACGCGGAACTGATCATCATGACCGTCGGCAGCCGGGGCGGCGGATTGCTGCTGAACCACGCCGGCGGTAGGTAGACCAGTTCCCGGCGGTGCGCAAACCGCGATGCGTCGGTGCCGATGTTCACCGGCACCACCACGCCCCTGGCCGGCCTGGTCCCGGCGACCTGCATTTCGGTGACGCGCAGCCGGTCGATTTGATCGGGCAGGGGCCCCGCGGTCAGCTGATTCCATGCGGCCAGCGCCGTGGGAAAGTAGCCGACCCACAGGTTCAAGGCCAGGGTGGCGCACAGTGCGCACAGCGGTATCGACAGCGCCGCCATGCCGCGACGCCACCAGCGGCTGCCCGGCCAGCCCAGCAACAGCACGGCAGCGGCGAGCCCGCTCAGTGCGATCCAGAGCCACAGCGACGCCGGTGCCGGGTCCCCGGCCACCCCGAGGGAGGTGATGTACCGGTACGCGAGCAGGGTCACGGTGACGGCGGCGACCAACGCCACCGGAAGCACCCGCCGAAGCCAGCGCTGCGTGTGCCATTCGATGCCGGTGATCAGCACGATCACGGCCAGTCCCTGCACCGCCGGCGGTAACCAGCCGTGTAGTAGGGACAGTTGCCCGAAGAAGTGGTCCAACTGTCCTGACCTTCGCTGAATCGGCCCGCGGGGGCTTACCTGGTTGTCAACCCGCCGATCGTGACCCGGAAGAACGGGAGGTCAGGCCAACTATCCCATACCAAGCCCGCCCGCAGCCGGGCGAATTCGGTGTACCGGCAATGACCGGTGCATGTCGGCCGCGAATGTCATGCGTCGGTGATGACGCTGGTGAACGAGCGCAGCCGCAGGCTGTTACCGACGACGAAAAAGCTGGAAAATGCCATCGCCGCGCCCGCGAGCATCGGGTTGAGCATGCCGAGCGCGGCCAGCGGGATCGCGGCGACGTTGTAGCCGAAGGCCCAGAAAAGATTCGTCTTGATGGTGGCCAGGGTGCGCCGGGAGAGCCGGATGGCGTCGGCCGCGGCGCGTAAATCGTCGCGTACCACGGTGAGATCGGCCGCTTCGATTGCCGCATCGGTGCCGGTGCCCATGGCCAGCCCCAGATCGGCGGTGGCCAGGGCCGCGGCGTCGTTGACGCCGTCGCCGACCATGGCGACGACCCTGCCCTCGGATTGCAAGCGCTTGATGGCGGCGACCTTGTCGGCGGGCAGCGTTTCGGAAATGACCTGCGCGATGCCGACCTCAGCGGCGATGCGGCCCGCGACCGTCCCGTTGTCGCCGGTGAGCAGCACCGGTGTCAAGCCCATGCGTTCGAACAGCCCGACGGCTTGCGCGCTGGTGGGTTTGACGGTGTCGGCGATCACCAGAATGCCGCGGGCACTGCCGTCCCAGCCGACGGCGACGGCGGTTTTGCCGTCGCTCTCGGCGCGGGCCTTACGCGCCGCCAGGGTGGCATCGAGGGGCAGGCCCCGGTCGGCGAGCAGGCTCTCGCGCCCGACGACCACGGCATGGCCGTCGACCGTGCCGGACACCCCGTTGCCTGCCACGTTGGTGAATTCCCGGGGCGCGGGCAGGGGGCCCGCTGCTGCCTTGGCGCCCGCGGCGATGGCCCGCGCGATGGGATGCTCCGAGGCGTCTTCCAAGGCCCCGGCGCGGCGCAGCAGCGTCGCGCGGTCGGTCCCGGGTGAGGTGATCACGTCGACCAGGGTCATCTTGCCGGTGGTGACGGTGCCGGTCTTGTCGAGGACGATCGTGTCGATCCTGCGGGTCGACTCCAGCACCTCGGGGCCTTTGATCAGGACGCCGAGCTGGGCGGCCCGGCCGGTGCCCACCAGCAGTGCGGTCGGAGTCGCCAGTCCCAGGGCGCACGGGCAGGCGATGATGAGCACCGCGACGGCCGCCGTCAGGGCCGCGGTGACCGGAAAGCCCACCGCCAGCCACACCCCCAGGGTGACCACGGCGATGGCGATCACGACCGGGACGAACACCCCGGAGATCCGGTCCGCGAGCCGCTGCGCCTCGGCCTTGCCCGATTGGGCCTCCTCGACGAGCTTGGCCATCTGCGCCAGTTGCGTGTCGTCGCCGACCCGGGTGGCGCGCACCACCAGACGGCCGCCGGCGTTGACGGTGGCACCGGTGACGGCGTCGCCCTCGCCAACCTCGACGGGCACAGACTCACCGGTCAGCATCGAGGCGTCCACGGCCGAGCGGCCCGCGACAACTACCCCGTCGGTGGCGATCTTCTCGCCGGGACGCACCACGAACTCGTCGTCCACCCCGAGCTGGTCGACGGGAATGCGGATTTCGGTCCCGTCCCGCAGCACCGCGACGTCCTTGGCGCCGAGCTCCAGCAGTGCGCGTAGCGCGGCACCCGCCCGCCGCTTGGAACGCTTCTCGAAATAGCGGCCGGCCAGGACGAACAGCGTCACGCCCGCGGCCACTTCGAGGTAGGTGTTGCCCGCGCCGTCGCCGGGCCGGACGGTCAGCTCGAAGCTGTGCCGCATACCCGGTTCCCCGGCCGTCCCCAGGAGCAGGGCATACAGCGACCACAGCAATGCCGACAGGGTCCCCACCGAGACGAGGGTGTCCATGGTCGCGGTGCGATGTTTGAGATTGCTCCAGGCGCCGGCGTGGAACGACCGGCCCGCCCATACGACGACCGGTACGGCCAGGACCAGCGACACCCACTGCCAGTAGCGAAACTGCAGGCCGGGGATCATCGCCATGGCGATCACCGGGCCGGCGAGCAGCAGCGCGGCCATCAGGCGGATACGCAGGGACCTCAGCTCGGCGTCGTCGGTCGACCCGGCCGCCGGGGCTTCTCCGTCACGGTGTCGCCGCAGGGCCGCGGTGTAGCCGGCCCTCTCGACGGCGGCGATCAGCACTTGCCGGTCGTATCCGGAAGGCACTGTGAGGGAGGCCTTCTCGGTTGCGTAGTTGACCCTGCCGTCGACGCCGTCGAGCTTGTTCAGTTTCTTTTCGATGCGGGCCGCGCAGGATGCGCACGTCATTCCCGCGATGTCGAGCTCCACGTGCTCCATCGCGGTCGGCCGGACGCCCGTGCTCATGCGACCGAGGCGGCCTCGTAGCCGGCCGCGTCGACCGCGCCGAGGACCGCCTCCGCGGCGACGGGTTCCGAACTCGTGACGACGAGCCGGCCCGTGTCGGCGCTGACGTCCACGGCGTCGACGCCCGGGATCTGGGTCACCTCGTCCTGGACGGCGGCCTCGCAGTGGGCGCAGCTCATCCCGCTCACCTGGTACTCACTCGTGGTCATGACGCTCCTGTCACCATACCCTAGAGGGGTATACCCACCTACTAAACGCGGAAACCTCGCGGCGATATTCCCGTCCCGGGGAAGATCGTCACATTGTGCCCGCGCGTGTCGGGCCTCAGCGAAGGATTCGGCCCCGAGCCGCAGTGGTCGTAGTGGCGGGGAAAGGGCCTGATGGCGTCAGACGTAGCCCACGCCGATGTCGACCGACACCTGACTGGCGGTAACCAGTCTGGACTGGTCGGAGGCCAGCCAGGCGACCGCGTCGGCGACGTCCTCGGGCTGGGCGATGGTCTCGGGCAGCAGCGGCTTGTGCATGCCGCGCAAGTGCGGGTAGGTGTCGGCGGCCGACTGGAGCGCTTCGCGCATTCGACCCGTTCCCATCGGGGTGGCGACAGCTCCCGGATTCAAGCTGTTGACGCGAATATTGTGGCGGCCCAATTCGGCCGCGAATCCGCGCGCCATCCCAACGACAGCATGTTTGCTGGCCGTGTAGTGGATCATGAACGACTGCATGTTGATACCGGCGGCGGAACCGATGAGGATGATCGATCCCCCGCGAGCCCCGTCGATGATGTGCGGAGCACCGGCCATCACGGTGTTCCAGGTGCCGACAACGTTGGTGTCGATGGTGTCTCGGAAGGCCTGCGGGGTGATCTGATCCCAGGGTGCGGGACTGCAGATTCCCGCGTTGGCGACGATGATGTCGAGCCGGCCCAGTTCGCCGACCGCCTTATCGACGGCGGCTTTGAGCGCATCCAGGTCACGGATGTCCACCGCCGCGGTGATGACGCGTCTGCCGTTGGCGGCGACCAGCCGCGCGGTCTCGGCCAGATCGTCGGGGGTTGGCGAATCGTAGGGAACGCTGGGCGGCAACGGCCCGGCGAGATCGATCGCGATGATGTCGGCGCCTTCGGCGCTGAGCCTCGACGCGTGGGCTCGGCCCTGTCCGCGCGCAGCGCCGGTTATCAACGCCACCCTGCCCGGGATTGACTGGCTCATCGGTTCTGCCGCTTCCTTTCTTGCCAACCTGGCTCGACGTTTGGTTCCGGATCGGTGCGGTCACCCCGGCGAAGCGTAGCGTCGACTTGATGCCGCCGGGCAACCGAAGGGAGATCCGATGACCGTCACCGTTGTTGACGCGGGACCGCGACAGGTGAGTCGCTCGGTGGAGGTTGCCGCCCCGGTTGCCGAGCTGTATGCGGCGGCCGCCGACCCGCGGCGCCACCACGAGCTCGACGGATCGGGCACCGTTCGAGCCAACATCAAGTCACCCGCGAAACTGACTGTGGGGTCGAAGTTTTCGACCAGCATGAAGATGTTTGGCCTGCCCTACCGCATCACCAGCACGGTGACCGCCCTGAAACCGGACGAAGTGGTCGAATGGCGGCACCCGGTGGGCCACCGCTGGCGGTGGGAATTCCAGCCGCTTTCACCGACACTGACGCGGGTGACCGAGACGTTCGATTACAGCGACGCCGGCCCGATCAAGAACCGGCTGAAATATTACGAACGGATCGGCGCCTGCAAGTCCAACGCGGCCGGTATCGAAGCAACGCTGGCCAAGCTGCGGGATCACTACGCCGGGTGATGAATCGTCAGGATGCCGCGTCACCGCATGCCGAGCCGGCTCAAGTGATCGATCATGGTGTCCACCGCGGCTTCCAAAGGTGCGGTGTCGCGACGGACCTGGCCGAGTAGCAACCCGCCCTGTATCCCGGCGAGCATTGCCAGCGCGATGCGCTCGACATCCGCTCCGGCGGCAAGCTCGCCGCGCGCGGCAATGGCTGCCAGGCCCTCGTGGATCATGTTCTCCCACTGGGCAAATGACCGCGCGAGGCGAGCCCGCGCGACCGGGTCCGACTCGGACAGCTCGTTGGCCATCGAGCCGATCGGGCAGCCTCCCACGCAGCCCAGTCCGCGCACCAGGCCGACCATGAGGTCGCGCCAACGGCGTAGGTCCTGGAGGCTCTCGATGCGGTCGAGGCCGAGGTGCTGCACGCTCAGCACGTGGTCGGTCTGGAAGTCGATGACGGCGGCGACGAGGTCGTTCTTGTCGGCGAAGTAGTGGTACATCTGCGAGGTGCTGATGGCCGCGGCTTCCTGGATGTCTTCGATGGTGGTTCGCGCGACACCGCGCTGCAGCATCAACTCCGAAGCCGCCGCCACGATGCGCTCGCGGGTTGCCCGGCCCTTCGCGGTTAGTTTGTCGTAGGGGACCGGCGCCATCGGCACCTCTTTCTCGTTGGAGTGATTACTCCAAAATGTACCCCACCGATATTTTTTGGAGTTGACACTCCATTTTTGGTTCAGGAAGCTGAACGAGTTCGTCTACTAATCGGTGCCGGAAGCCGTTGTGCGCCAACCGGCACGCTTGCGAAGGGCAATGAACTATGGCTGTAACCCCGGACACTGCCGACACCAATCACCCGACCATCGCCGATCGCGTCGCGCAATTTCAGAGTGGGATGGCCGGCCAGCTCCCCGACGACGTTCTCAATGCCTTTACCGCCGAGCAGGCGCGGCTGCACGCCGACGGCCTACCGCTCGGCGTTGCCGCGCCCGGCACCGCCATGCCCGATGCGCAGCTGATCGACGTGCACGGCACGCCCAAAACCCTCGCCGCGGTCGTTGGTGGACGCGGCGCGGTGGTGGTGCTCTACCGCGGTGCCTGGTGCCCGTACTGCAACCTGGCGCTGCGCACGTACCAGGAGGAACTTGTCCCGCAGCTGGCGCAGCGCGGTGTCGCGCTGGTGGCGATCAGCCCGCAAAAGCCCGACGGCTCGCTGTCGACGCAGGAATTGAATGAGTTGACCTTCACCGTCTTATCCGATCCGGGCAACCAGATAGCGCGCGGGTTGAGTGTGCTCACCGCCCCCGGCGACGAGGCCCGCGCCGCCCAGCAGCGCCTCGGCCTGGACCTATCCGAGGCCAACGCCGACGGGACTCCCGGGCTGCCGATGCCGACGGTGGTCATCGTCGACAGCACCGGGATCATCCGCTGGATCGATGTCCATCCCGATTACACAACCCGCACCGAGGTCACCGACATCGTTGACGCCCTGACAGTCCTCGGCTGAACTTCGGGCGGTCCGGATCCGTGCTCAGTACGTGAACGGAACCTCCTCAAAGGTCGACGAGGATCCAAACCCGCTGGCGCGAATGCTGATCCGGGCCGGGCATTTCATCAGTCGTTACGGTCTGGTAGTCGTGTTGGCCTGGATCGGGTTCGGCAAGTACGTGAAAATGGAAGCCCGCGTACTGATCGAGCACAGTCCACTGATGAGTTGGATCTACGACGCATTCAGTGTCACTGCCGTCGCGCGCGGGCTGGGCACGATGGAAATCGCTGCCGCGCTACTCATTGCGCTGCGCCCGGTATGGCCACGCGCTTCGGCGGCTGGCAGCGCGCTGGCGGTGGTGCTGTTCACGGGGACGCTGAGCTTATTGCTCACCACCCCCGGGGTGGTTGCGACTCACGCCGCGGGGCTTCCCGTGCTGTCTGCGCAGCCGGGCCAATTCCTGCTCAAGGACCTTGTGCTGCTGGGGGTTTCGCTGTGGACTCTGGGTGACTCGCTGACCGCGGTGCGAATGACGCCCGGGGCAATCCGGGTTCGGTGTGTGACGGCCACCGGCCAGCAGCACCGCCATTGATCAGGACCACCTCCCGGTGTTGTGATAGACCTGCAGTCCACGCCTTAGTAACGCCGGTCAACGGTGTAGACAACTGCTTACTGTGCACACAATGCTTCTCAGGAAGGCCAGTCCCATGGTTCATGTTGAGCCGACCGACCATGAGGGCGCCGTCGACCGTGCCGCTCGGTTTCGCGCGCGAAGAACCCGGGTCAGGACGTGGAGCAGCCGAAGGGTGATCCCGGCCTGATGTCGGGCTCTATGTCGCCGCAGTCGGTGAAGCAGTTTTTCGCGTCCGCGCGCGACACGCTACGCACCCAATTGTGGCCGTTGCCGCTCTTGGGAGTGGTGGTGGCAGCGGCGGCGGGAGTGCTGCTGCCCCGCGCGGAGTCCCAGTGGGGTCGGGGGGTGCCGCCCTGGTTGAGCGCCGCGTTGTTCGGTGGTGATGCCGGGGCCGCGCGCACCCTGCTCGACGCGATCTCCACCTCGCTGATCACCGTCACATCGCTGACGTTTTCGCTGACCGTGGTGACGTTGCAGTTGGCCAGCAGCCAATTCTCGCCGCGACTGCTGCGTACCTTCACCAGCGACGTCTTCGTGCAGGCAACGCTCGCGGTTTTCCTATCCACGTTCACCTACTCGCTGAGCGTCCTGCGCGCTGTACGCGGCGGCGACGGCGGTGTGCCACGGATCTCGGTGATGGTGGCCTTCGTGCTCGGCATCGCCAGCGTGCTGGCCTTGGTGCTGTTTTTGGCCCACCTGGCCCGCCAGATCCGCGTCGAGACCATGCTGCGTGACGTCCATCAGGACGCCAGTGCGACCCTGCAGATCGCGACCGCACCGCACGACGACGCCCGCCCCCGCCCACCCATCCCGACGCCGCCGGATGACGCCGTTTCCCTGACCGCGCCCGCCTCGGGCTTCCTGACCAGCATCGACGAGGCGCAACTGCGGTCCGCCGCAACCGCGTCGGACGCCTATCTGGTCATCGATTGCTATCCCGGAAGCTCCCTCGTGGAAGGGGTGCCGATCGGGAAAGCATGGTCTGTCCACGCCCCGCTGGACGACGAGGCCGTCGAGCGGCTCCGGTGCGCGGTCGGGCGTGCCATCAGGACCGGCTACGAACGCACCGCAGCCCAGGACGTCGGTTATGGCCTGCGGCAGCTCTCCGACGTGGCGAACAAGGCACTCTCGCCGGGCATCAACGACCCCACCACCGCCATCCACGCCCTCGGGCACATCTCCGCCCTGCTGTGCCAGCTCGCCAGCCGCGATCTCAGTCCGAGGCTGCTGCACGACGGCGACGACCGGGTGCGAGTGGTGCTGAACCGGCCCGACCTCGCGGACTTGCTCGACCTCGCGATCACCCAACCACGGCACTACGGGTCGTCGGACCCCCAGGTGATGATGCGTCTGTTCCGGTTGCTCGAGGAATTGGCCTACCACGTCGACGATGCGACGCCCGTTCGCGCGCAACGGGACCGACTGCGGGCCACCGTCGCACAATCCGACTTCGACAGCACCGAAACCGCCCAACTGCAGCAGGCGGCGGAGCGGGTCGAACACGCCATGAGCAGGAGCGGCCGGCAAAGCGCCTCGTGACCACTCCTGCTCATGCCCAGGCCGTACCAACGAAGCATGCGCGCAACCCGGCCGGCCTACGAGGGGCCGAACAGGGCGGCAAGTGTGTCGCTGAGTTCGGGATCGGCCAGGATGACCACCTGGTCGCCGGCCTGAAGTTCGGTGTCAGCCCGCACCGGCACCAGGCCGCTGGTGCGGACCACGATGCTCACCCAGATGTCGCCGACGCGGTCATCGAGGTCCTCGATGGTCCATCCCTCGGCCGCCGATCCGGAAGCGACGGTAAGCCGGTGGACCCCGTGCGGTTCGTCCTGGAGCCGGACGCCGATCGTCCAAGGCTCGGGTTCGACGGTGCGCATAGGCAGGCGTAACAGGCTTGCGATGCCAGGCACCGAGCTGCCCTGGACCAAGACCGAGAACGCAACAACGACGATCACGATGCCGTACAGCCGTTCGAAGTCGGGGACGTGGGCCGCCCGCAGGAACTCGCCCAGCAGAATCGGTACCGCGCCCTTGAGGCCCGCGAGGAGGATGAAGACGCGTTCGTTTCGCCGCAGCTGCACCGGAATCAAGCAGGCTCCCACGGCCAACGGCCGGATCAACATCGTCAAGGCTGCGCCGAGGACGAGCCCGGGAATCCACACGTCGGCGTGGGTGAGGATGTGCAGGTCGACCGTTAGTCCCAGAATGGCAAAGGCGATGATTTCGGCCAGCCCGGCCAGGGCGGCGTGAAATCGTTTGACTTCCGGTTGATAGGGCGCGCGGGCGTCACCGATCATGATGCCGGCGGCGAACACGGCGAGGAAACCGGAGCCGTGCGCAAGCGTCGCGATGCCATAGAGCAGCAGGCTGCAGGCCAACGTTCGCAGCGGGTAGAGGCCCTCGCTGGGCAACGGCACGCGGCGCATGAACACCAGCAGGGCGCGGCCGCCGATGACACCGACGGTCCCCCCGATCACCATTTGCAGCATGAATTGGGTTCCCACACTGGCGAAGCCGGCTGCGCTGAGGCCGCCGGCGGCGATCAGGCTGGCCATCAGGGAAATGCCGACCGGATCGTTGGCACCGGACTCGCCCTCCAGGATGGTGCTGCTGCGACCGGAGATCTGGCGTTTGCCCAGCACGGAGAAGACCAGGGCCGGGTCGGTGGGGGCGACGGCCGTGGCCACGAGCACGGCAAGGTACCAACTGATCCCGCAGACATAGTGCAGCAAAAGCGTGGCGCCTCCGGCGGTGAGAAAGGTGCCCACCACACCGACGGACAGGATGGGCACTATTGCCGCTCGGAAGCGCGACCGCCCGATGTGCATGCCGCCGTCGAACAACACCATCACCAGCGCGACGGTGATCACCCGCTCCACCGTCAGCTCGGACGGTGGCTGCAACGCGGGTAAGGCGGTCACCGCCACGGCGGCTCCGACCAGCACGAGCAGGGCGACGGGGACCTTCACCCGCTCGGTGAGACGGTTCGCCAGCACCGCGACCAATCCGACGGCGCTGGCGAACAAGATGATCAGCGCGTAGTGGGCAGTCTCGGTCACCCCGGCGGCCTTTGAAGAGGGCGACCGTCCTCGACCGCCCCGGGCTGAGCCGGCCGTGACCGCGAATGCAATGAGCCGAGTGGCGCGGACCGTTCCTCGATGGTGGGCACCCAAGCCTTTCGGTCGTCGACGGCAACATCGCCGACCAGACTTCCCGGCGCACCGCGACGGAGTTTAACCGCTCCCGACAACCTTCGAACCCCGGGCCGTGTGCTTTCGTTCAGCGGCGGACCGTTGATCACCCATCGGGAGGGGGCGGTCAAGTCAACGGCGACGCAGGCCGGCCGGTCGCGCGAAAAGCGTCCCCCCGATCAAATCCCTGGCCGAAACCACCGTGGCCGCATAGTCGTTCGGGCCCAGAGTGGCGGCCCGCTCCATCAGACCGCGCGTCAGCGCGTGGATCGCGTCTACGGCGGCGCGCGGACTGGTGTCGGAACCCAGCGCGCCACGTGCGCGGGCATCCTCGATGATCTCAGAGATGACGTCGCGCAACGCTTTCAACCCGGGATACTCCGGGCGCTCGCCGGCGCGCGGCTCGGTGCTGTGCGCGCGGATCGCCCGATCGAACGCGGCCAGGTGGGGGTACTCGCGCATCAACTGGCTCGACTCGTCCAGCACCGCGGCGAGGCGATCGACCACATCATCGGCCCGTGCGGCGGCGGCCCGCAACCGGGGGAGCGCGATCTGCTCGATTTCCCGGACGGTCGCCCGCAGCAGCTCGGACTTGTTCGGGAAATAGTGATACAGGCTGCCGCTGGTCATGTCGGCGGCGCGGGCGATCTCGCGGATGGTGGTGTGCGCAGGGCCCGCCTCGGCCACGCAGCGCATCGCGGCGGTGATGATCCGCCGCCGGGTTTGCTCACCATCGGCGCCCACCGGCCTGCCCAATTGCGACGGCGTGACGGTCATGCCGTGCGGTACCCGCCGCCGGTATGCCTGTCCCGCATCGCGCCCCTCACGCCTAAGCCCGAAAAGAATTGATCAGGCGATTATATTCGATCGGGTCGGCGTCGAGTGCCGACGGACAGGACACGCGAGTGGGAACAGCACGATGACACGGGCGCAGCGGGGTCGCCCGGTCGGCGCCAGCGGCGAGGAGACCCGCCGGCGGATCATCGTCGCCACCATGCGGTGCGTGGCCAGGGTGGGGTATGCCCGAGCGACCATCCGCGAGATCGCCCGGACCGCCGACGTCACCAGCGCCAGCCTGTACAACTACTTTCCCAACAAGGCGGAGCTGATCAAGGCCGCGGTCGCGGCGCGAACCGACATCGCATTGCCGCGGCTGCGCGCGGCCGCGGCCCGCCCCGGTGCTGCCATCGACCGGATCGAAGCGGTGCTCGACGAATCGGGTCAGTTGATGCGCGAGTACCCCGACCTCGCCGCTTTCGAGTGGGTGATCCGGGCGGACAGCGTTCTCGCCCCCGACTCCGGGTCGGCGGGCGGCACGGGATTTCAGGCGTTCCGCGAGATCATCGAGGGCATCGTCGACGACGCCTACCGCCGGGGCGATCTCGTGGGGCGCCCCGATCGCCAGAGCGTCATCGAGGCGCTCTATGCGCTGATCTATGGCCTGACCGAGCTGGCGGCGGCCCTGCCGCCGCATGACTACCACGCGGCGCTGGACTCGGCGAAGCAACTGATCAGGGGAACGCTGTTCAGCTAGGTCGGCCGGCGGGCATGCCGGCGCCCGGGACCGTCCCGACACCTTGATATGATCAAGCGATTGATTATATAGTCGGGGTCGCGGAGAGGGAGTCGAGACCTTGACCGAGACCGTTGGCGTGACGTTCGACGTCGACGCATTGCGACAGAAGTACGCGGAGGAGCGCGCGCGGCGGGTGCGCCCGGACGGTATCGCGCAGTACGTGGAAACGACGGGCGCGTTCGCACGGTTCGCCGAAGACCCGTGGGTGGACGGGAAGTTCACCCGTGCGCCACTCACCGACGAGGTGGACGTGGCGATCATCGGCGCCGGTTTCGGCGGGCTGCTGACCGGGGTGCGGCTCCGCCAGCTCGGCGTCGACAGTGTGCGGCTGATCGATCGAGCGGCCGACGTGGGTGGCACCTGGTACTGGAACCGGTATCCCGGGATCGCCTGCGACGTCGAGTCCTATGTGTACATGCCGTTGCTCGAGGAGCTCGGCTACCTGCCCACAGAAAAATACGCCAAGGGCGCCGAGATCTTTGCCCATTGCCAGCGCATCGCACGGCACTACGACCTCTACCGCGACGCGTGCCTGCAGACCGACGTGCACGAGATCCGCTGGGATTGCGCCGAATCCAGGTGGATCATCCGCACCAACCGAGGCGACGAGATGCGGGCCAGGTTCGTCTCCATGGCCAATGGCTACCAAGCCAAACCCAAGCTGCCCGGCATCGCGGGCCTCGGCTCGTTCCGTGGGCACGCGTTCCATACCAGCCGGTGGGACTATGGCTACACGGGGCAGCGGCTGGAGAACCTGGCCGACAAGCGCGTCGGCATCATCGGCACCGGGGCCACCGCCATCCAGTGTGTGCCCCACGTCGCCGCGGCGGCGCGGCAGCTCTACGTCTTCCAGCGCACGCCGTCCTCGGTGGACGTGCGCGCCAACAGCTCCACGGATCGGCAGTGGGCCAGCGGGTTACAGCCGGGATGGCAGCGCAAGCGCATCCAGAACTTTCAGATCCTCACCGCCGGTGGGCGGGCCGACGAGGACCTGGTCGCCGATGCCTGGACGAGCATCACCCGGAAGCTTCCCGTCATGCGTCACGACGGCGATGGTGTCGCGGACCCCGAACAACGGACCCGCGACATCGAAATCGCGGACTTCGCCAAGATGGAAGAGATCCGGGCGCGAGTCGAGGAGATCGTCGCCGATCGCGCGACCGCGGAGGCGCTCAAGCCGTGGTACGGCTACTTCTGCAAGCGGCCGTGCTTCCACGACGAGTATCTGCAAACGTTCAACCGCGACAACGTGACGCTGGTCGACACCCGCGGTCACGGCGTGGAGCGCATCACCGAGACCGGCGTGATCGTCGACGGCGTGCGCTACGAGCTCGACTGCCTCATCTTCGCAACGGGTTTCGAGGTGGGCACGGACTACTGCCGTCGCACCGGGTTCGAGCTGATCGGCAGTGACGGTGTCACGCTGACCGATCGATGGCGGGACGGAGTGCGCACCTTCCAGGGCTTGTGCACCACCGGATTCCCGAACTGCTTCATCGAAAGCATCGCCCAGGCGGGCCTGACGGTGAACTTTCCCTATCTGCTGGACGTGCAGGCCACCCACGTCGCGTGGATCATCGCGTGGGCACTCGGCCGGGGCGTCACCGAGGTCGAGGCCGCACCCGAGGCCGAAGCCGCGTGGGTCGACACCGTGGTGGCCCGGTCGGCCGCGAGCGCCGAGCGCGCCAAGACGTGCACCCCCGGCTACTACAACCGGGAGGGAAAGGCGGACGCCAAGACCCGGCAGGGCAGCTTCTTTTTCGGTGCACCCACCGAGTACGCCGACATCTTGGAAACGTGGCGGTCCCGAGGGGATCTGGCGGGGCTGGTGATTCGCGGCGAGCAGGGCGGACCGTGACCAGCCGGCAAGCCCGTTGGCGCTACGCGCTCGGGCGACTGCGGGCGGCGACCCGGCGGCGACGTCCACCGACGGTGGCGATCATCGGTGCGGGCTTCGGAGGTCTAGGCGCCGCGGTGGCGTTGCGCCGCGCCGGTATCGACGACCTGGTGATCATCGAGGGCGGCGACGGCGTCGGCGGCACCTGGCGGCGCAATACGTATCCCGGTGCCGCCTGCGATATTCAAAGCCACCTGTACTCGTTCTCGTTCGCGCTCAACAAATCCTGGACCCGCACCTACGCCCGGCAGCCCGAGATCCTTGCCTACCTCGAGTCGGTGGTCGACGATTACGACCTGCGCCGCCACCTGATGCTCAATACCACGGTGGGTTCGGTCCGCTGGAACGCGGACAGCGCGGCCTGGGATTGCCGGCTGGATCGGGCCGGGCACCCGGCCAGCCTGACCGTCGACGTCGTCGTCTGCGCCGCCGGGTTATTCGGATCCCCCAAGCGGCCCGACATCGACGGCCTAACCGACTTCGGCGGCATCCTCATGCACACTGCGCAGTGGGACCACCACATCGACCTGGCGGGCAAGAAGGTGGCGGTGATCGGCACCGGCGCCAGCGGCGTGCAGGTCGTCCCGGAGCTGGCGAAAACCGCCGGACACGTCACGGTATTCCAACGGACGCCGCCGTGGATGGTACCCAAGGATGACCGCCCCTACAGCGCAACCGAATTGGCGCGGTTTCGGCGTAACCCCCTGGAGGGGTACCGGACGCGATGGCAGATCTGGAAATTCCAGCACGACAACACCGCCACCTTCGCCGACGATCCCGTCGTGACCGCGCGCACGCAGATCGCGACGTCGTTTCTGGAGCGCACGGTGGACGACCAGCGGCTGCGCCGGGCGTTGACGCCGGACTACCCCTTCCGCTGCAAGCGGGTGCTGCTGGGTGACGACTATTACCGGGCACTGCAGGCCGACAATGTCGAGCTGGTCACCGACCCCATCGAACGGATCGCCGGGACAGCGGTGGTCACCGTGGCCGGCCAGGCGGTGGACGTGGATGCGATCGTGCTCGCCACGGGATTCGAGACGTCACGGTACCTGTCCGGCATCGAGGTCGTCGGGGCCGGCGGACACCGGCTGCACGAGCGCTGGGGTGATGACCCAAGCGCGTTCCTCGGCGTGGCGGTGAGCGGATTCCCGAACTTCTTCATGCTCTACGGCCCCAACACCAACCAGGGCGGCAACTCGATCGTCTACATCCTCGAAGCCGGCGCGCGACTGGTCGCCAGCGCGGTCAGCCGCCTGGCGCGTCGCGGCGGCTACCTCGATGTGCGACCGGAAGCCGAAAAGCGGTTCAACGAAGAGCTTTCCGCGGATCTGGAGCGCACCATCTGGACGAAGTGTGACAGCTACTTCCGTTCGCCCACCGGCCGGATCGTCACGCAGTGGCCCTACACCGAGCTGGAGTACGCTCGTCGCACCTGGCGGATCCGGCCGCGAGAGTGGGTGCACCGCACCGGTCCGCAACGGTCGGCCCGGGCGGGGTCAGTCCATGCCGAAGTCGATGACGCCGCGGATCAGGTGGCCGGCGACCAGGTCGGCGTAGGCGTCGTTGATCTGGTCGAGCCGGTAACGCTTGGTGATCATCTCGTCGAGGAGTAGTCGGCCCGACTCATACAGTGTGGCCAGCAGCGGGATGTCACTCTTGGGATTGCAAGAGCCGAACACGGTGCCGCACAACGACTTATTCAGCAGGATGAAGTCTTGCAGGGTGACGGCGATCGCGTGCGTGCCCGGCGCCGGCAGGCCGGTGAGTACGCAGGTGCCGCCCTTGCGGGTGAGGGCCAACGCCGTGCCGACGTCGGCCTCGCCGATCGTTGCGGGGGACAGGACGACCGCGTCCGCCATCACGCCGCGGGTCAGCTCCCGCACCAGCTCGACGGCCTCGGGTGCGGTCGCGGCGGTGTGCGTCGCCCCGAATCTCGGCGCGGCCGTCCGCTTGAACTCGCTCGGGTCGACCGCGATGATGCGGGCCGCGCCGCTGATGCGCGCGCCCTGAATGGCGGCGGTGCCGATACCGCCCGCGCCGATCACCACCACCGTGTCACCGCCGCGCACGCCGGCACGGCGGGCCGCCGAGCCGTATCCGGTCGGCACCGCGCACGCCAGCAGCGCCGCGGGCACCAGCGGAATACCGGGGTCGATCTTGACGAGCGAATTCGCCGCTACGACAGTGTGTTCGGCGAATGCACCGATCTTCGACACGTGCCCCAGGTTCCGCCCGTCGGCCGTGTGGTGGCGAAACGTGCCGTCCGTCGGCATGCCGGGCGTCAACGTTCCCGACCCCGTGTCGCAGAGGTACTCCATTCCCGAGGCGCACCACCGACACTGCCCGCACACCGCGACGAAGGACGTCACCACGTGATCGCCCGGCGCGAACCGGGTAACGCCTTCCCCGACGTCGACCACGACACCGGAGCCCTCGTGGCCGCCGATCGTCGGCGACATCGCCGGTAACCCCAAGGCGCGCAGGGTTTCCGGCGGCGGGGCCAGCTTGCCCTGCCGGATGTGTTCGTCGGAGTGGCAGAGCCCGGTGGCGGCGAGCCGGACGAGGACCTCGCCTGCCCGCGGCGGATCCAGCTCGAACTCTTCCACCGACCACGGACGCCCGTACTCGTAGAGGATGGCCGCACGGCTCCGCATCGATTCGTGCCGCCTTCCCGTCGCGGTCTACGAGTCAAAATAAACGATCAATCGATTGATTATATGACGCCGGCGGGCCGCCGCACTAGGCCGAGCTGCTATCGGCCGGGATCGCCGGCAACCTCGATCTCGCCCGCCGCGGCCGCCGCGCGCAGTTGATGGAAATCGTCGAGCGACTTCTCGGCGTAGGCGTACGACCATTCGGCCACCGCGTCGTGCACGGTGTCGTTGGCGCCGACGTATCCACGCAGAATCGACGAAGCCGGCCGGCGTTTGCGCCACGAGAATCTCCGTGGCACGCAACACCCGCTGCGCCATCCGAACAGCATATGCGGGTGGGCGGAAGTCAGCCGTTGGCGGCGGCCACCCTGGCTCGCTCCGTCATGGAGGCGATCACCCCACCGTCGTTGAGGATGTCGGTGCCGGTGAGGTAACCCGCTCTGTCACTGGCACAGAAGGCGAGTAGCTCGGCCATCTCCTCGGGCTTGCCCCACCGCGGGACCGCGGCCTCGGCGACCATCGCACCGGCCCCGGCTTGCTCCTCGAGCCGGCCCATCTCGGTGTCGATCGACCCCGGAGAAACCGAGACGATGCGCAGTCCGCGGGCGTTGAATCTCTCCGCCTGTGACTGGCTGTACCACCTCACGAAGCTCTTGCTCACGGCGTAGGCGATACCCGACCGTGCCTCCTCGGGGACGACGTTGCACGCCGCCATCATGGCGTCCATGAAGGCGTCGCCGTCGTGAAGGGCCAGCGGGAATTGGTTTTTCGGAATCATTTCCTCGGGCAACATGTGGGCCGCCATCGAAGCCACGTTGACGATCGCCGAGCCCTCGCCGGCCACCGCGTAGAACGCCTCATTGACGTTGAGCGTGCCGAGGGAATTGGTCCGCATGACGTAGTCCGCGGGGCCCATGCTCGGGCTCACCCCCGCGGTGTGGATGACCGAGGCGACCGTCCCGAGTCCCGTTGCGGTGTCCAGCAAGTCGGTCACCGCACGCCGGTCGGTGACGTCACAGTTGACGACCGTGTGCGTTATTCCCAGGTCTTCCAGGGCTGCGGCCGCGGAAGCCAGCCGGTCCGGCCGGACGTCGCAGAGCACCACGGCGTGGTCGCGGCCGACGATTTTGGCCGTGGCCAGACCCATGCCACCCGCGCCGCCTGTGAGCACCGACACTCGATTCATACCTGGACCGTATACGCACGGTGCGCGCGTTAGGTCGGAAGCCCGCGGTCCGCGTCGTGTTGCGGGAGACCGCTGTGCCGGATGGCCGTCCCGACGAACGGTGCCCTTACGGTGGCGGCGAGGTGGCGGCGATTGATGACCAGCCCCGCAACGGCCACCGCGGTGTAGACACCGCACAGCAGTAGCCGGCCGTGCGTCGAGGTGATGGGGAACTGGACGACGAACAGCACCAGCAGCGCGCAGGCGGTGGCCCGGTGGAAACGCAACGCCAGCAGCAGTGCCACCCCCATCATGGTTTGGGTGGCCGTGAGCAGCACCTCCTCGATCTGACGCGAGTCGAGCACCAGGGAGACTCCGCCGCCGCCCAGCAGATGGGCCACCGGTAGTGATCCGATCAGCAGCGTCCATTGATTGACTTTGGAGGAGATCAGCGTGGCGATGGCCGCCGTTCCCTTGCCCCGGGCGGCGAAGATCGTCGCGATGATGAACTCGGGCGCCTCGGAGGCCAGCGGGGCGAGCCACTGCACCAGCAGGAACCGGTCGATGCCCAGTTCGGTGCCGGCGGCGACGAGATTGTCGGCGAACGGTTTGGCGCATAACAGGATGATCGCGCCGGACACGGCGAACAGGCCGACGACGGCGACGCGCCGGCGGCGATCGGGCAGCTCCCCGAGGGCGGCGGCGGTACCGATGAGGTCTGGCTCCTCCACATCGCCGTGGCGAATCTTAAAGAGGTAAAACCCGAACCAGGCCAGCAGCGTCAGGCCCAGCGCCAGATGTATCTGGCCGCTCGCCGGCATCGCGAACGCGACCACACCGGCGATCAACAAAAACCCGAGTTCAACGCGATTGGCGGGCTCCAGCGTTACGCCGGCCGGCTTGGCGGTGCCGCCGCCCTTGCGCGCCACCACGATGCTGACGAAGACCACGACTGGCCAGCCCAGTCCCATCAGCAGTCGGTTGGATCCGGTCATGTTCGCGGCGGCGTATTGCGTGTAGTCCGGATTGTGGCCCGACGCGTACGCGTAGTAGAGGTCGACGGCGTATTCGGGCAGAACCGCGATCAGCGCGAGTATCGCGATGGCGAGGCCGCCGGACACGTCGATCTGTGCGGCCTCGGCGGCCCACGCCAGCAGGAAGCTGGCCGCCACCACCGCGGCCCCGAAGATCAGCAGGGCGGCAACCGGGTCCGGGTGTAGGCCGACCGTCCGGACGACCACCGCCGGGGCAATGAATGCGCCGGTGATCAGCGCCGACCGGGCCAAAATGCGGCGCCGCGAGCGTGCTGCCGTCGAGACCTCGGCCGCGGGCCTGTCTGTGGCGAGCATCGTCATCCTTCAACTCGTGGAGGGGTGGCGATCGGTGGCTATTGCGGCCGACTCGCCGCGACGAACCGCCTACCAACCTAGCGGTCGAACCCTTCCCCAGCAACGTGGCATGTCGGCACAACGGCGACACCGCCCGCCGCATCTTTGCTGACCAGAACTGCCGCAGCCGAAAAGTTAGCGTGCCCTGATTTGAAACTTTGGCAAACCTTCCGATGCGAAACGTCGCTCTGCAGGGTACGACGCACCTAGCCAGGGCAGGGTTCCGGCTAATCGTCCGGGCCCATGGCCGCGGCCGCGGCCTGGGCGAACAGCTCGACGGCTTGGTTGCGGGGCAGCGACGCCAGCATTTGCGCGGCGGCGCGCATGGTGTCGCCGACCATCACCGTCGGGCCGTTGCCCAGGTTGTCGAACGCCTCGGCGATGACGTCGTCCACGGCGGCCGCGTCCGCCGGCACGTCGTCGGGCGACCCCAGCCGGCCGCGGCTGTGTTCGAGTTGTCGCAATGCGGGCGTATCGGTCTTGCCGAGGATGAGGCCCAGGACGTCGACGCCCTTGTGGTGCAGCTCGGCCCACAGCGCCTCGGCGAACACCATGTCGAACGCCTTGGATGCGCCGTAGGCGACCATGTTGGGCCCGCCGGCCAGCCCGGCGCCGGACCCGAAGATGACGATTCCGCCGCGGCCGCACTCGACCATCGCGGGCGCGAAGTGGTGACACAGCTGCATCGGAACCATGCAGTTGCGTTGCACCATCGCCTCGGCGGCCTCGATCGGATTGGCAAGGAACGGCTTGAAATCCGGGTCCGCGCCCGCGCAGTACACGAGGAACCCGATGTGCAGGTCGTCGGTGGCCGCGGCGATCGCCGACGCCGCTCCCGGTGTCGTGAGATCGAGAGCGACGGTGCGGGTTGACGCCGAGGTCTTCGATTCGATCTCGGCCGCGACCCGGTCCAGAACCTGCTGTCGGCGGGCCAGCAACACGACGTTGACGCCGCGCTCGGCGAGTTCCATGGCGAAGGCGGCGCCCACCCCGTCCGATGCGCCGGCGATCAGCGCCCATGGCCCGTACCTGGTTGCGAACGACATCTAAGGGCTCCCGACCGTCGTGACGCGCACCGCGGTGAAGCGGCGGCGGGCGATGCGCCATCCGGCGGGGGTCCGGACGATCTCGTCGTCGTAGAAACCGATTCCGTTGGCGCCGCCCTGGTTGTCGCCGAACATGATCAGGGCGTCGACGTAGGTGCGCGCCACGGCCTTGTCGCCGTCGACCGTGATGGTCTGATTGGTCAGGCGGTGCAGCGTGTACCCCGCCAGGGCGTGTGCCCGTTCCATGAAATCGGTGACGGCGTCGACGCCGGTCCAGGAGCCGATCTCGCCGTAGTCGAGTTCGCAGTCGCCGGTGAACACGGTGCGAAACAGCGGCCAGTCGCGTCGGTCGATCCCGGTGGCGTAGCGCACTAACAGGTCGGAAATATCTTGCCGGTCATCTGGTTCGGTCACGCGTGCTCTCCGTTCGGATGGACCACGATACGCGGCGGCCCGTCGGACCTGCGGGCCTGGTCGAGCGCGCCGGGGACCTCGTCGAGACCGATGATCCTTCCCACGCTGGGCAGCGGATCAAGCCGGCCGGACGCGATGGCCTCGAGCGTGCCGTACCAGTCCTGCGGGTGCGGCCCGCCGCCGAACTGGATGGTGACGCCTTGGCGGGTGGCGGTGGTGATGTCGAGGGTGTCACCGGTGTACCAGCCTCCCGCGCAATAGATCCGGGTCCCCAGGTCGGCGGATTCGACGAGTTTCTGAATGAGCCCGTGTGCACCGACACACTCGAACACGACGGCCGGGCCGGCCAATCCGCGTTGGGCGCGAACGTCATTGAACGCGTCGAACGGGGACTTCGCGGCGGGATCGACCACGACATGCGCGCCGAAGCACTCGCGGGCCAGTTCACGGCGGTCGGACTTGTAGTCCGCCACGATGATCGGTTCGATGCCGCGGCTGGCCAGGGCCGCGACGGCCGAGAGGCCAATCGCGCCCGCCCCGATGACGATGGCGATCTCGCCCGGTTGCATCCGCGCCGACCTGACATAGAACTCACCCACGGCGAATGCATCCGTCAGCGCGACGGCGTCGCTGGAGACGTCGCCGGGCACCGGCTTGGCCGCCGCTTCCGAAACCACCAGCAGCTCACCGAAACTGCCCTGCGCCTCCGGATGCTGGCCGATGATGCGCATCCCGCCGGCGCCACCATCGACCAGGCGCACCGGCATGGCCGTCACACGCGACCCGATCGCGAACTGATCCGTACAGCCGGGCCCATGCCCGACGACCTCGCCCACGAACTCATGGCCGAGCACGATGTCGCGGTCCATGTCATACAGCGAGCGACCGGTCGGATCGTCGACGGCAAGTTCGGGGTGGTCCATGAAGTGCACGTCCGATGCGCAGATCGCGGTGCTCAACGTGCGCAGCAGCAACTCGTTGGGGCCGGGTTCGGGATCCGGTGTCTCGCGGACCTCTAGCTTGCCATCCCTCAGCACCGCAGCGCGCAAAAGCGTTAACTTTCTCGAATAATCGATATAAGATCTCGAATGTTCGTTTAACTGTAGGAACACCGTCACGAGGGAGTCAAGCAATTCGCGGATCGCCGTCCGCCCCCACCGCCCGAGTGCTCGACGTCGTCGAGCTCCTGGCACGGTCCGGCCATGCGCGGCTGCGTTTCTCCGACGTCGTGCGCGAGCTGGACCTCACCCAGGCGACGGCGCACGCGATCCTGAAGACGCTGTGCGACCGGGGGTGGGCCAGCCGCGATCCGGTCGCCAAGACTTTCGCTCTTGGCCCCGCGCTCGCCGTAGTGGCCGCCCGTACGGACACCGCGCGGCCGCTCGCGCATGCCGCCCGTTCCGCGGCACTGCGACTGTCCCGCGAGGTCGGCTACGCCTGCTCGGTGGTCGAACGATTCGGTGATTCGTTGGTGGTCACCGCTTTTGAAGGGGAGCCCGCCACCCAGCCATCGGGAATACCCGGTGATCGCATTCCCTATGCCCCGCCGTTCGGCGTCGCGTTCGCCGCCTGGGATACCAGGGATGAACGACGCGCGTGGATCCGGCGCGGTGCCGGCGACAATCCCGATCGCACGCACCGGCTGGAACGGGTGCTGGAACACACGCGTGAGCGCGGATTCGACGTCGACTGGACGACGCCCGCGCTGGCGCAGGCCGTCCAGGTGGTGGGGACCTTGGACAGCAACGCAATGCCCACTCCGGTGCGCCACATCCTGGACCAGTTACTCGTGGAGTTCACCACCATCGGTTTCCTCTCCGACGACAACCCCGGTCGCCGGAAACAACCCGTCGTCACCATTTCCGCACCCGTTTTCGACCGGCACCACCAGGTCGCCCTGATGGTTGCCGTGCACCCGCTGTGCCCGCTGAGTGCCCGCCAGGTCCGGGTGATCGGAAAACATCTCACCGACGAGACCTCGGCGATCAGCGAATCGCAGCCGCGACCGGGTGCCGTCGACCGCGCCGTCTAGCGTTTCCCACCGCCGGTGCGCGGCGATTAGGCTCGGCGGAGCCCAGCCGGGAAGGCGAAAAATTATGGCACATCACTACGTTGTGGACGAGCTGGCCGGCTTCGTCGTCGGCGCACAGCAGTCGGACCTGACCGGCAGGCCCCGCGCATTGCTCAAACGCAATGTGCTCGACAGCATCGCCTGCGCCGTCGGGGCGCTGGACGGAGCGCTCGTTCCGACGCTCCGCGAGCATGCCGGCCAGTTCGGCGGCGTCCCCACCGCGACACTGATCGGCGGCGGGCGGGCATCGGTGGATCAGGCGGCGTTTTTCAACGCGGTGCTGGTGCGCTACCCGGACCTGCTCGACACCTATCTGACGGTCGGGGGGCTGTGCCATCCCGCCGACAACTTCGGGGCGGTCCTGGCCGTCGCCGAGCACACCGGCGCCACCGGGGCCGATTTCCTGCTGGCCCTCGCCGTCGCCTACGAGATCCAGTGCCGGTTCAGCGCCCAGGTCCCCGTGATGGCGCGGGGACTCAATCACGCCCTGCAACTGGCGATGTCGGCCGCGGCCGGATCGGCGAAGCTGCTCGGGATGGACACCGAACAGACCGCCAACGCCATCGCGGCCGCCGCGGCCGACAACGTGTCTCTGGCCGCGGTGCACGCGGAACCGGTCTCCCACTGGAAGGGCATATCGCCGGCCAGCACCGCCATGCGTGCGGTGTACACGACGATGCTGGCCGGCCGCGGCGTCACCGGACCCAAGGCGCTCTTCGAGGGCCCGCACGGCTTGGCGCAACTCTTCGGCCAGCCCATCGACTTCCAGATCGCCGACCGAACGCTGGCCTGCGTCGAGCACACCTACCTGAAGCAGTACTGCGCACTCATCCACGGCCAGGCCGTCATTGACGCGGTATTGGCACTTCGCGGCGACAACGATCTGTGCGCCGACGATGTTGCCCGGGTGGCGCTCGAGGTCTTTCAGGGTGCGTACGACTTCGCCGGCGGGGGAGCTTACGGCGACAAGGATCGGCCGCGCACCAAGGAGCAGGCCGACTACAACCTCAAGTACCTCAGCGCGGTGGCCCTCCTCGACGGCGGCGTGGGTCCCGAACAGCTTGAGGACGAACGGGTTCGGCGCGCCGACGTGCAGGACCTGCTGGCGCGGGTCGACGTCACGCCGGCCGCCGACCTGAGCGCGGACTATCCCCGACGCACCGCGGTCCGCGTGCGCATCGTTACGCACGACGGGCGCGAGTTGCGCCGCGAGCAGAGTGATTACGAGGGATCGCCCACCCGGCCGATGTCCTGGGACCGGGTGGTGGAGAAGTTTGATTGGCTTGCTGAGCCCTGCTGCGACCGAGCGCTACGAGCCGACATCGTCGCCGCGGTCGATCAGCTGGACCGCATCCCCCTCGCCGAGCTCGCCGGTCTGCTGGGCGCGGTGAGCCCGCACGCGCAACGTCCGCGCAGCAGGCCCCGTTTCTGACACCCGTCGTGCGCGCCCCCTTGCGCTGTTTGCTGGCCGCCCTGAATGATCTGGGGCGATGCACAAGAAGCGCGCCGGCAACCGGTGGGAGTTGATCTCCTGCGGGCTGGCAGGACACGTCACATACGCCCCCGACGACGATGCCCTCGCCGACCGGCTGAGCGGCAACACCGGGCTGGGCCGGGTGTGGCGCTGTCTGCGCTGCGGAGAGTTCGTCCTGGGCGAGCCGGACCGACATGGTCACGCCGATGACGCGCCGATGATCATGCGTGGCAAGGCGTTACGCCAGGCCATCATCATCCGGGCCCTCGGATTGGAGCGCCTCGTGCGGGCGCTGGTGATCGGGCTGGCCGCGTACGCGGTATGGAAGTTTCGCGGGGCACGCGGATCCATCCAGGCCACGCTGGACCGGGACCTGCCGCTGTTGCGTGCCAGTGGATTCAAGGTCGACCAGATGACCGCGGTACACGAGCTGGAAAAGGCGCTGGCGGCCAAGCCGTCCACGCTGACCCTGCTCACGGTGGCGCTGGTCGTCTACGCGCTGATCGAGGTCACCGAGGGCGTCGGATTGTGGTTGCTGCAGCGCTGGGGTGAGTACTTCGCGGTGGTGGCCACCTCGGTGTTCCTGCCGTTGGAGATCTCCGAACTGGCCAAGGGCATCACGATGACGCGCGCCGTGACATTCAGCATCAACGTGGCCGCCGTGGTCTATCTGCTGGTCTCAAAGCGCCTGTTTGGCCTGCGGGGTGGCCGCGAAGCCTACGAGCGGGAACGACGCGGCGAGCAGCTCCTGGACGTCGAGAGGGCCGCGACGAGAACGTGACGTTCGGTCGGCACGCCGAAAGCGCAACGGGCGACGCGGTTTTTCGGACTGGTGGGTACCCGTGATCGCTCAGTCCAGGTTTTGCCGGGGATGGATGAAAATGCCCTCGGCGGCCTCCACCGTGATGCCGTCCGCATCCGCCAGGTGGCCCACCGCGAACATCTTGGCCCCGTCGGTGCGTTCGACGTGCGCCTGCGCGCGCAGTGGTTGTCCCAGCGGTGTCGGACGCCGGTAACGCAGGGGGAGGGTGCCGGTGTACGCGGGCCTGCCCGGGCGGTGCGCCGTGGCGCCGAGCACGTGATCGAGGACCAGGGCGCACACACCGCCGTGCACATTGCCCGGAGGGCCCTCGTAGGGCGCGCCGAGAACGAATTCCGACCACACCACGCCGTCCGGTTCGTGATGGATGACCAGCGGCGGTGCCACCGGATTACGCAGGCCGACCACCGCGTTGCCCCAGGCAACGGACTGCCCGTCGGGCATCAGCTGCACGCCCAAGGGCCCCGGATGCAGCACGACGCTCAACTCGTCTGCGGCACCGTCGATCTTGGCCTTCGCCGCCGCCACGGCCGCCGGCCCGGCTTGGCTGCGGATGGTGACGTCGATGAGTCGTCGGACGGATTCGGTCAGCGACGCGTACACCGACTCACGCTGGCTGAAATCGATGCAGGGCGTGGGGTCATGCATGTCCGCAACCTAACAGTGTGCCCACGGAGTGGAACGCCCCCCGTCGAAACGGCCCCCGAACCGGGCATACTGCGCCTGATAGGAACGGAGAACCCAATGGGCACTTATGCGATCACCGGATCGGCCTCGGGCATGGGCCGCGAAACCGCGCGGCGGCTTCGGGGGGATGGACACACCGTGATCGGTGTCGACATCAAGGATGCCGAGATCGTCGCCGACCTGTCCACGCCGCATGGGCGCAAGGCGGCCGCCGACGGTGTGCTGGCGGCGGCGGGCGGCGCGCTGAGTGGTGCCGTCCTGGCCGCCGGCCTGGGCCCGAGCCCCGGCCGGGATCGTCCACGGCAGATCGCCCAGGTGAATTACCTTGGGGTCGTTGACCTGCTCGTCGCCTGGCGGCCCGCGCTGGCCGCGGCGGAAGGCGCGAAAGTCGTCGTCGTGTCCAGCAACTCCACCACCACCGTGCCCGCGGTGCCCCGTCGGGCCGTGACAGCGTTGCTCGCGCATGACGCCGACCGGGCAGTGCGATCGGTGCGGCTGCTCGGCCCGGCCGCGCCGACGATGATGTACGCGGCATCGAAAATCGCGCTCAGCCGTTGGGTGCGGCGCCACGCGGTATTGCCGGAGTGGGCGGGGTCGGGTGTGCGATTGAACGCCCTGGCGCCCGGCGCCATCATGACACCGTTGCTGCAAGAGCAGCTTTCGACGCCGCGGCAGGCCAAGGCGGTCCGGTCATTCCCGGTCCCGCTGGGTGGCTTCGGCGAAGCCGGGCACATGGCCGACTGGATGTGTTTCATGTTGTCCGACTCTGCCGACTTCCTCTGTGGCAGCATTATTTTCGTCGACGGCGGGTCGGATGCCTATTTTCGGGCCGACGACTGGCCGAAGGCGGTGCCGGCGCATCGGATGCTGGGCTACCTGCGCCGGTTCAGGAGCCAGCGCCCGGGCGGGCAGCTGTGACGTGCCAGCGGTGGTGACGCGGCTGTGTGTTACGCCACAACGCGGCTTTTCGTGACGTTTACCCCGGCGCGGCACGCCCGTAAAGCGACCCGGGTGGAATTCAATTGAATCGGCGCACCGGCCGAAAAAACAAAGGATCCAAACCGTGTCAACACTGCAGTACTGGATCAGGCAGACCCCTGCCAGCCGCGACGTGGTTGCTCCGATCAAGGCGCGCGCCTGCGACGCGCTGCAGGCCGTGCTGAGGAACAAGCCACGCCAGGCCCGCACCACGTCGCGTCTTATGCCCAGGGGTGCCGAGCGCTGCTGATGGGGCGGTCCGAAGGAGGCGGAATCGGGCCGGTCGAGGCGCTGCGCGCGGGGTAGGCGGCACGCATAAACACGCATAAAAAGGTCTGCCCGAAGGCAGATCCCCGTCTTGTGACGGTGGGTCAAGCAGGCCCTTGCGGGGGCCTCGCCCAAAAATGGGCTTGCTGCACTTCGGACAGACCACCGGGTTGCCCCAGCAGTGACCATGGTCGCAGCCCACCCGCCGATGGCTCGACGGCCGAAGGTCCTCACCGCATCGGCCCAAAGTCACATTCGCATCGCCGAGATCCCCGGCCCGGACGTGTTTGGATAGCGATATGTCCGACTTGGAGCCCGAACGCGTTGTGAGCGCGACCCGCATGATCTCTGCCAGCGCGGAGAGGATTTTCGATCTGATCGCCGACCCGGAGCGCCAGCCGAGCTGGGATGGCAATGACAACCTGGCCTCGGCAGCTCCGGGGCAGCGCGTGCGTCAGGTCGGTGACGTGTTCAAGATGACGCTGACCACCGGCGCCGTGCGGGAGAATCACGTCGTGGAATTCATCGAGGGCAGCCAGATCGCCTGGTGTCCGGCCGAACCCAAAAAGCTACCGCCCGGCCATCTGTGGCGATGGGAGCTCAGCCAGATCAACCCCACCCTCACCAGCGTCACCCACACCTACGACTGGACCGCGCTGACCGACAGCAGCCGGTTGGCCAGGGCCCGGTCGACATCGGCCGACATGTTGCGCGCCTCGATCGACCGGCTCGCCATGCTGGCGCAAAGTGCGACCTAAGCGGCAGCCTTTTTGCCGCGCACCCACTGCAACGTGCCGAAGTTCTTGACCCGCACGCTGGCGAATCCGTTGTCTTCGAGGATGTCGCCGATTTCGTCGTCACCGAACACGTGCGCCCCGGCATTCGGCAGCAGCCGCGCAAACCGGGCAAGGCGCCCGGCGGTCGGCACCATGATCGCCAGCCGCCCACCGGGCCGCAGCACCCGGGCCAGCTCGCCGAGGGCCGCGGTCGGATTCGGCACCAGCTGCAGCACCGCGGTGGAGATCGCCGCGTCGAAGATGTTGTCGCGGAAGGGAAGTCGCTGGGCATCCGCCTTGATGAATCCGACCTGTGGACCCGCTTCGTTGCGAACGGCGCGCGCCAGCATGGCCTCGGAGATGTCGATGCCCAACGCCAAGCCGCCCTCGCCCGCGGCACGGGCCAGCGATGCGGTGACGTTGCCCGGGCCCGAGCCGACGTCCAAGGCGATGCCGCCCGATGGGACGCCGAGCCACTCGAGGGGCAGCTGCCAGGCACTGATCAGCCGGCGCGAGAACGCCTGGGCGTTGTCGTAGAGCATCGAGCCGATCGGTGAGGCCCACGCCGCCTGGATCGGTCCGGTGTTTTTCGGGACCGCGTCGGCCGATCCGGGCCCGAGCAGATCGAGATACCCCCTGCCCACGTCGGGATGCGCCGGCGGATCGGCAAGCAACTCCACCGCTCGCCGCAGCGCGGGAGGCAGCGGGACGTGCGCGTCGGTCATGCCTACTCCTTCGAGTAAATACCAAGCTGTGCGCGACAATCGCGGGGAAACCCCGAAGCCGCGGCCCGGCAAGGCCCCGTTGCCAGTCCCCTGGTCAGGCTAGCCGACCCGGGTGCCGCCACGAGGCGCCAGCGATGTGGCAGGCGTTACCGCGGGACGGTGGCGTGCTCGCGCACCAGGGCGTACAGCCGCCATTGTCCGGGCACCCCCTTGAGCGCGGTCTCGCCACGGTCGCCGAACCGGTGCCGAGACCCGGTGACGATGTCGCGCACCGTCGACGACACCAGCACCTCGCTGGGACCGGCCAGCGCCGCCACCCGCGCCCCGATGTGGACCGCCATGCCGGCGACGTCAGCCCCGCGCACCTCGACTTCGCCCGCGTGGATGCCCACCCGCACCTCGATGCCCAGGACGCGGACCGCGTCGACGATGGCGTTGGCGCACTCGAGCGCGGCGCTCGGGCTGCTGAACGTCGCGACGAAGCCATCGCCGGCCGTGTTGACTTCACGGCCGGAGAATCGCTGCAGTTCGTGCCGCACGATGGTGTCGTGGTTGTCCAGCAGGTCGCGCCACCGGTCGTCGCCGAGCAGGGCGGCGCGTTCGGTCGAGCTGACGATGTCGGTGAAGACAATTGTGGTGAGCAGCCGCTCGGAATCCGACCCGCCCCGCACACCGGTGATGAACTCTTCGATCTCGTCGAGCATCGGGGCGGCATCGCCGACCCAGTACAACGTGTCTTCGCCCGGCAGCTCCACGAGGCGCCCCCCGGGAATGCGCTCGGCGAGGTAGTGGGCGTGGGCGACGGGGCTGAAGGTGGGATTGTCCCGGTGCAGGATCAGCGTCGGCAGCGCAATGCGCTCGAGCCGGTCGCGGACGTCGGACTCCCGGATTTTCTTGATGAAGGCACGCGCCATGCTGGGCGAGGCGGCCCGATTGCCGGCCATATCCCACCACGAGCGGAACGCGCCGTCACTGGCGACGGACGGAGCGATGATGCTCAGGATGTCGAAGCCCTGCTCGACGGCGTCCGGCTCGACGCCGACCGTGGTGTAGGGATCGGCGGCATCGATTTCGAAGCCGATCGGGTAGTCGGGGGCGCGCAACGTGCGTGCCGCGCCGTTGACGATCACCAGGCCGCCGACCCGATCGGGGTGGTCCGCCGCGAGAACCAGCCCGGCCAGTGACGTGAAGCCGGGGGCCAAGATCGTCGCGCGCTCGCACCCCACCGCGTCCATGACGGCAATCGCGTCCTGCGCCCAGGATTCCGGTCCGATCATCTCCACCGACGGGACCCGCGACGAAAGGCCGATCCCGCGCTGGTCGAACCGGATCACCCGGCAGAAGGATGACAGGCGTCGATGGAAGCGGTGCATCGACGGCTCAAGATCGACGCAGTCGATCGGGATCAATGGGCCCGGCAGCACGAGCAGGTCGACCGGGCCATCGCCGAAGACCTGATAGGCGATGTCGATCTCGCCGCAACTGGCGTAGCGGGTCCGCGGAACCGGCACCACGGGTTAAGGCTAATTCAGGGCGGCTCGGGGCGCCGCTAGCGGCGAATGATCGGGACCAGATAACGGGCGGCGTAGTCGCGGACGGCCGCCGGATCCGACGTGTCGAGGCGCTCGGTGGGAAACACGATGATGCCCAGGGCGACGCGCAGCAGGATGTCGGCGATGTTGGCCAGGTCGTGATCGGGGACCTCTGTCCCGCACCGCCGCAGCGTATGGGCGATCCCGTCGGCGAACTGGCGAATCGGGAAGACCTGCGACCGGGAGAACAGGCCGAACAGCTCGGGCTCGCTTTCGGCGATGCGGGAGTACAGCGGCGAATCCTGGACCAGGCGAACCCCGAGCGCAAACGCCTCGATGACGGCCTGTCGCGGGTCGCAACCCGCGGTGGCCTGATCCAGCGTGGTGAAGAAGAGTTCGGCCTCGCGCCGGACCACGTGTCCGAACAAGTCATCCTTGGTGGGAAATCGCCGGTAAATGGTGCTGCGGCTGACCCCGGCGCGGGCGGCGACATCTTCGATGTTCGCGCGGCGCACCCCGTAGGTCTCGAAGACCTTGCGCGCGGTGTCCAGGATGGTGCGGTCGACGTCGGCCTTGTCGACGAGATCGCCGTCTGGGCGGTGGTTCTGCACGGCTCACGACCCCCGGGGCAATCTCGGCGCAAGATGCTAACTTGACACAAAGATACGCATTTGTTTCCGTGCTTCACAACCCGGGTATGCGCGGGGCAAGGAGGTTGAATGACAGCGCAATGGGCCGAACAGGACTTCGACGCCGGCGTTCGCGAAGCGGTGCCCATGCCCGTCGACGACGAGATCGCCGACGCCTCGCCCCGGCTGGGGCCCGACTCGTTGATATGGAAGTTCTACGGGGACAACCGCACGCAATTCTTCGGGTTCCAGCGCACCGCCGGCGTCGAGAACTGCATCGAACAGCTCGGGCAGGGCGTGCTCGATCACTCCGTCGTCTTCAGCGACACGCTGGGCCGGGCCAAGCGGACCGCCCCGCCACTGATGAAAACCGTCTACTCCGGCGAACCGCGGGAGTGGGGCCGCAAAGTGCGCGACTTCCACCGCACGATCAAGGGCACCATCAGCGACGGCTCGAGATATCACGCGCTGAACCCGGAGCTGTTCTACTGGGCGCACGCCACCTTCGTCGACCAGGTCATCTACACCACCGACACGTTCATCCGCCGGCTGTCGCGCGCGGAAAAGGAGCAGATCTTCAACGAGGGCAAGGTTTGGTACGGCCTCTACGGCGTCAGCGACCGCGCCCAACCGCAGACCTACGACGCCTTCGTCGCGTACTGGGACGAGATGCTCGACCGGTTCGTCCCGCACCAGACAGTCCTGTACGGAACCGGCTACATCCGGAAGGGAATACCGGGCCCGCGCTGGCTGCCCAAGCCGCTGTGGGCGCTGCTGTCCGCGCCGATCAATGCCTACACCCGCCTGGTCCTGGTCGGTACGCTGCCCCCGCAGATGCGCGAGGTCTGCCGACTGCAGTGGGATGCCAAGAAGGAGAAGCGGTTTCAGCGGTTCGCGGCGGTCATACGCGGGCTCAACCCGGTGATCAACCGGCTGCCCCTTTCGCTCATCTACACCCCCTGGGCGGCCAAGGCGTGGAAGCGCGCGGGCGTCGACCCGCGCGGGCGGTACAACCACCCGCCGATCGTCGCTTGAACATCGCGTGCACGAAATCGTAATTCCCTGTGAAATAACGCCATACGCGGGCCACCACGCGCACCGACGAGGTGAATTACTTGGCGAGCGGCTTCGGGATGGGACAGGATCGACGACATGGCCCAGATCGACTTCTCGTTGTTGGACGTGCCGAGATCGGTACCGGTCGAGGACGCCGAGGCCTATTTGCGCGCGGCGATCGCCTGGCACTTCGGCGAGGAGACCGGTTCGCAGTTTTGGCTGCGCACCGCGCAGACCCTGAACTTCAACCCGTTGACCGACGTCAACACCTTCGCCGATCTGCGGTTGTTCCCCAACCTCGTCAATGAGCTGCGCAGCGTGCCCGTCGAGGATCTCATTCCACGCGGCTATAGCTCCCCGGGCTCACCGCCCCCGCTGCCACAGATCTTCGAATCCGGCGGCACCACCGGCGCCCCGAAACGCACTGTGCAGCTGCCGGATTGGATCGCGCAGGTGGTGCAGTGGCAAACCGAGGACTTCGCCGGCGGCGGCTTCGTGCGCGACCGGGGCTTTCTGTGCCTGATGCCGAGCGGGCCGCACGGTGTCGGCTACTTCTCCCGGTTGGTCTCCGAACGGCTCGGTGCGGCCTTCCATGCGATCGACATCGATCCCCGCTGGGTCAAAAAGGTCGCCGCCCGCAACGCGGCCCCCGAAGTGGCGGCCTACATCGACCACGTCATCGAGCAGGCCGTATTCGTCCTGCAGACCCAGCGGGTGGCCAACCTGCACACCACCCCGCCACTGCTGGAGGCCATCGCCCGCCGGGACCGCGTGGTGGATTTGATCAACGACAAGATCCGCTACCTGTTGCTCAGCGGCGCGCACGTGGACGCCGACACGCTGGACCTGCTCCGCGACATCTTCCCCGCGACCGCGATCACCATGGCGTTCGGTAGCACGATGGTGCTGTCCCAAGCGGTCACCCGCAGCACCGACGACGATGCCTTCGTCTTCGATCCGCGCACACCCTACGTGGTCTTCTGGGTGGTCGACCCCGACACCGGGCAACGGGTGCCGTACGGACAGCGGGGCCAGGTGGTGATGAACCACATCAGCAAGGGCATGTTCATCCCGAACAACCTGGAACGGGACCTGGCGATCCGGATGCCCGGGCCGGCGGGGCAACTCAGCGACTCGGTCAGCCAGGTGCGTCCGGTGACCACCTTCGAGGGCGAGGCCGTCGTCGAAGGCGTGTACTGAGCCATGGCGCCCGAACGAACCGGCGTCTCGGCCGATCCGGTGTTCATCGATGCGCTCGGCGCAACCGGCGAATACCGGACGCGCAATCGCGAGGTCATCACGACGACCGATGGTGTCGCCGTGGCGGAGTTGAGCCTGGTTCCGCCGCTGTATGTTTCGCGCGCCCTGGGGGCGCAACGCAAGGTCGCGCCGCTGCCGATCGCGCAGCGCGCGGCGGCGCTGTCCGCCGCGGCCGATGTCTTTGCGAACGGCGTTGTCGCCGGTCTGGACTTCGCGGCCTACGTCGAGCTGACCAGCCGCATCTCCGGGTTACCGATCGCGGTGACCCGCGCCGGGGCCCGCGGCGTGGCCGACGCCGTTGGCCACGCATTCGACGCGGTGCGGCCGGCCCGGCCGGCGGGATCCGTGCTCGACTGGCGCGCGGAGCGCACCCGCCGGGGCGGTGCGGTGTGGGCGCGGCGCGGTGAGGTGTTCGCCGTGCACGCGGCGGGAAACGGACCGGGTGTGCACGGCCTGTGGCCCCAGGCGCTGGCGCTGGGCTACCGGGTCGCGGTGCGTCCGTCGCGCCGCGAGCCGCTGACCGCGCACCGGCTGGTGTATGCGTTGCGGGAGGCGGGCTTTCGCCCGGAGGATGCCGTTTGTCTGCCCACCGACCATGCCGGCGCCGACGAGATCGTCCGGTCGGCCGACCTCGCCATGGTGTACGGGGGTCAAGACGTCGTCGACAAATACGCCGGCGACCCGGCCGTGATCGTGAACGGACCGGGACGGGCCAAGATCTTGATCACCGCCGACCGGGAGTGGCGCGACTACGTCGACGTCATCGTCGACTCGATCGCCAACCTGGGCGGGATGGCCTGCGTCAACACCACCGCGGTGCTCTATGAGGGCGACCCGGCCCCGCTGGCCGAGGCGATCGCCGCGCGGCTGGCGACCATCGAGCCGCTTCCCGCCGACGACGAGCGAGCGGTGCTGCCCACCCAGCCCGTCGACAAGGCGCGGGCCCTGGCGAGCTATCTGGCGGCCAAGGCCGCGGGAACCACGCCGCTGCTGGGCACCGATCAGGTCGTCGCGCCGCTCGGCGACGGCTACGCCGCGCTGCGTCCGGCCGTGCACCTGATAACCGAGCCCGACGCGGGCAAGCTCAACGTCGAGCTGCCGTTCCCGTGTGTGTGGGTGTCGTCGTGGTCGCGCGGCGCCGGCATGGAGCCGTTGCGGCACTCGTTGGTCGTCACCGCCATCACCGGCGACGACGGGTTGATCGACGACCTGCTCGCCGAACCGACCGTGCCCAACGTCTACCGCGGCCGGCACCCCACCCATTACGCGGCACCGGGCATCCCGCACGACGGCTTCCTGGCAGACGCCCTGATGCGCAACAAGGGCTTCATCCGGGAGTAGCCCGGCCCACCCCGGCGGCGACCGGCCAGCGGCTCAGCCTCCGAAGCCCCCGCCGGGAGCCGCGACGACGGTCGCGGACGCGGCGGGGCCGGCGCCGGTGTCAAGATGACTGGAAGCGAACGCCACTCCCTTGCCGATCACCGCGCCGTCGTCGGCGTAGGTGTTGTGCGCGGCGAAATTCAGCCCGTCCGAGCAGACCGGATCGTCGGTGGCGCAGACCTTGACCGTCTTGGCCTGATAGAGCGGGCCGATGACCACCGGCGGCTCGCCGAGGAAGCTCATCGCCCGGACATTGGGCAGGCCGAACAGCACGACCGAGGAAACGTGGTTCGCCACTTCGGGGTCCATCGGTTTGGGGACGGTCGCCGGATCGACCCCGTCCGGGACCGCGGCCGAGGTGACAAAGCCCATCACGGCCGCCCCCTGCGAGTAGCCGCCGAGCACCATCTTGGTGTTGGGGCAATCCTTGGCCATCGAAACCACATGCGCGCCCGCGTCCCTGATGCCGTCCAGGCCGGTGTCCCACTGGTCGGTGGCGGGGTAGTTGACCGGGTACACGTCTAAGGACTTTCCCTCGACGCGTGGGCGCAGGGAGTCGACGAAGGCTTGCCCGGTCGGGCCCACGCCGGGCGGCTCACCGGTGCCGCGGGCGAACACCACCTGCACGTCCGGGCACTGGGCGGAGGCAAGGGGGAGAACGGAACCAACGAGAGACGAAGCGCCCAGCCCGGACGCTGCAACCACCGCTGGACCGAGGAGACGGACGATGTGACGTGCGATCATGCCGCAATTGTGCCCATGCGGCCCCCGAAGTAAACAGGGAAACCGGTGAAAATAACTGCAAGTTCACATAAACCGGCGCGGCACGCCCCGAACCGGCCGAGAAGGGTTACGCCCAACGCGCATCCGCCATGGACACTCGAGGCCGGGGCGGGGCGACCGCCCGGACGCCGATGTGGTCTGCTTGCTGTGGACCTGTCGAGCCCACGGTGAAGCCAACGCCGATCCTCGACGTGCAGCTCAAGTGAATGCGGCAGCGAAGTTGAACGTAATAGCGCAGGTCATGAGCAAGGCCCTCGATAGGGCGGGGGACCACGTGGCCAACCCGGCGCGGGTGTCGGACCCCGACAGGCTGCGCGGCGCCGTGTCGGGCAAGACCGTCCTGGTGACCGGCGCATCCTATGGAATCGGCGAGGCGACCGCCCGCGGGCT
The DNA here is from genome assembly GCA_963800315.1 of uncultured Actinomycetota bacterium. Taxonomy (GTDB): domain Bacteria; phylum Actinomycetota; class Actinomycetes; order Mycobacteriales; family Mycobacteriaceae; genus Mycobacterium. Next base: position 233,676 of record CAWDAS010000003.1, on the reverse strand, counting down.
TGCCGGCGCCGGGGCCACCGTGCTGGTGGTGGCCCGATCGGCGGAACGGCTCTGCGACCTGGCGGCCTCGATCAACGCCGGCGGCGGGCGCGCCGTCGCCTACCCGACCGACCTCACCGACGAGTCCGCCGTCCACGCGCTGACGAAGCAGATCACCGAGGAGCACGGCCCACTGGACATCGTGGTGAGCAATGCCGGTAAGTCATTGCGCCGCTCGCTGCATCACCAGTACGACCGGCCGCATGACTTTCAACGCACGATCGACATCAACTACCTGGGACCGATCTGGCTGTTGCTGGGACTACTGCCCGCCATGCGCGAGAACCGCGGCGGGCATGTCGTAAACGTTTCCAGTGTCGGCGTGCGCGTCGTGCCGGGTCCGCAATGGGGTGCCTACCAAGCGTCGAAAGGGGCATTCGATCGCTGGCTGCGCAGCGTGGCGCCGGAACTGCATGCCGACGGCGTGGACGTCACCACGGTCTACTTCGCGCTGGTCAGGACCCGGATGATCGCGCCCACACCCATCCTCGGCCGACTTCCCGGCTTGTCGCCGGACGAGGCCGCCGACGTGATCGCCAAGGCGGTCATCGAGCGGCCCCGCACCATCGAGCCGCCCTGGGTGGTGCCGGCCGAGGTGGCCTCGGTGCTGCTGGCCGGGACGGCCGAACGCGCCGCCCGGCTGTGGTTCCGCCGGTTTTTCGCCGATTCGAATACCGGTGAGGCGCAAGGATGACCAACGACGGCTTGGTTGCCACCGCGGCGCGGGCGCTGGTGCGTTCGGGATTGCTCAGTCCCCCCTCGCCGGTCGGGGGTCTGCGGCTCATCCGCGAGGTGCACCGGGGCGGCACGAATCCCTACTCGCTGTTGGCCGTCACGGCGGCGCGGTGGCCGGACCGCGCGGCGATCGTCGACGACGACGGCGTGCTGCGCTACCGCGAGCTGCAGTCAGCGACGGAGTCCTTGGCGCGTCGCTTGTCCGGCGCCGGCGTCGGGCCGGGCCAGGCGGTCGGGGTGATGTGCCGCAACGGGCACGGTTTCGTTGCGTCGGTCTTCGCCGTTGCCCTGGTGGGCGCCGACGTCGTCCTCGTCAATACCGATTTCCGCAGCGATGCGCTGGCGGCCGCGCTGAGCGCACACCAGATCACGGCGATGGTGGCCGACAACGAATTCGAGGAGCGAATCCGGGCCGCGTCGACATCGGGCGGGGCATCGGTCCTCATCGTCGACCCGGCGACCGTCCGTGCGCAGGAGGGCGACCCGCGACCCGAGGTGGCCGCGCCCGGCCGGATCGTTCTGCTGACGTCGGGCACCACCGGGACGCCCAAAGGCGTGCCGCGCACCCCCCAGATGCGTTCGGCGGTGGGCGTGTGGGTGACGATCCTCGACCGCACCGGGTTGCATACCGGGGCGCGGATCTCGGTGGCGATGCCGATGTTTCACGGACTCGGGCTGGGCATGCTGATGCTGACGATGGCCCTCGGCGGCACGGTGCTCACCCATCGCCACTTCGATGCCGAAGCGGCGCTCGCCCAGGCCTCGCTGCATCGCGCCGACGCGTTCACGGCGGTGCCCGTCGTGCTCGCGCGCATCCTCGACTTGCCGGAACGCGTGCGGGCCCGAAACCCGCTGCCTTACCTGCGGGTGGTGATCTCCAGCGGAGACCGGCTCGACCCCGCCCTCGGGCAGCGGTTCATGGATGCCTACGGCGAGATCCTCTACAACGGCTACGGCTCCACCGAGGTCGGCATCGGCGCCCTCGCCACACCGGCGGACCTGCGGGACGCCCCCGAAACCGTCGGGAAACCGGTCGCCGGCTGCCCGGTGCGCATCCTCGACAAGAACGACAAGCCAGTTGGTCCCCGCGTGACCGGACGGATCTTCGTCGGCGGCGGTCTGGCGAGTGAGGGCTACGCGGGCGGCTCGGTCGTTGGGGAGGCCAAGGCCGTCGTCAACGGCATGACCAGCACGGGAGACATGGGCTACCTCGACAACGCCGGGCGGCTCTTCATCGTCGGCCGCGAAGACGACATGATCATTTCCGGCGGAGAGAACGTCTACCCGCGTGCGGTCGAGAACGCACTCGCCGAACACCCCGACATCGCCGAGAAGGCCGTCATCGGTGTCCCCGACGAGCGGTTCGGTCATCGGCTGGCCGCCTTCGTCGTGTTGCAGCCGGGCAGCGACATCGATGTGCCGGCGATACGGGAGTATCTGAAGGACAGGGTCTCTCGCTTCGAACAGCCCCGAGACGTCCACATCGTCGGCAGCATTCCGCGCAATCCGGCCGGCAAGGTGCTGCGCAAGGAACTGCCCACCTGAGGGCCGCCACAGCACTATTCGGGCTGTGGGCCGCCAGTCCAGAAGCGGGTGAGCGGCGTGAGGGCATTGCCCTGTTTGGGGCCCTGCTCGGGGCCCTGTTTGGGTTCCAGGGCGGTGACCCGCTTGGCCAGCCAGTTGGGCGCCAGCACGGAGACGGCGGTAGCGCCCGCGGTGGCACCGATGACACCGGTCCAGGCGACCGGCCCCAGCGGGGTGCAGCCGAAAAAGTGGCTGACGCCGGGAGTTTGCACGATGGCCACCAGCACGCCGGCGCTGCCCAGCGCCGTGCCGAGCACCAGGGGGCTGTGGCGGCGGGTCAGCAGGGTCTGCGCCAGCTGCGTGGTCACCAGGGCGGTCAACCCCATTGTGGCCGTGCGACGTTCGGTCCCGAAGGTGTAGCGCCCGATGCCCCACGCCGCCGTCGCACCGGCGGCCGTGACGGCGCCGCGGGTGACGATCTGGCGCATCAGCGGGGCGTCGAGGGACGGCGCCGGCCCGGACAGGGTCGCACGCTGGAAGGCGCGATGCAGTTCTTCGGCGTCCAGGTCGACGCCGGCCTCAGCAGAGGCCTCTTCGGGCTGCGGGTACTGAGGGGTGACGGCAACCGCGAGCGCGGGGAACATGTCGGTGAGCAGGTTCACCAGCAGCAGCTGCCGGGTGCCCACCGGCGCCCGCCCGGTGCCCAGCGCCGTGCCGATGAGGGTGAACAGCACTTCGCCCACGTTCCCGCCGACCAGGATGCCCACCGCGTCCCGCACACCGCCCCACATGCCGCGCCCCTCGACCAGCGCATCGAGCAGCACGCCCAGGTCGTTGTCGGTCAGCACGATGTCGGCCGCCCCGCGCGCGGCCGACGAACCGCGACCGCTCACCCCGATGCCCACATCGGCCATCCGGATGGCGGCGGCGTCGTTGGCCCCGTCGCCGACCATCGCGGTCACCTGCCCGCAGGCTTGCAGCGCCGAGACGATCTGGACCTTTTGCTCCGGGCTGACCCGGGCGAAGACCTGCACGTCGGCGGCGACCCTGGCGCGCGCGTCCTCGTCGAGGGAAGCCAGTGCGGCGCCGGTGATTTCGCGCGCGTCCGGCGGCAGCCCCAGCTGACGTGCGATTGCCCGGGCGGTCACCGGGTGGTCGCCGGTGATCAGCACCACCCGGCGGCCCGAATCGACCAGCGCCTCGATCAGTGGCCGGGCCGATGCCCGTGCGGTGTCGGCCAAACCGACGTAGCCGACCAGCTCGAGGTCGTGCGCGGCCTCATCGACGGCATCGGCGTCGGAGTCGTCCTCGCTGGTGCCGTGCTCCCAGCGGCGCTGCGCCACCGCCAGCACGCGCAGCCCCTGCTCGGCCAGGCGCACGACCAACGACTCCGCATGGTCGCGGTCGGCGACCGCATCACGGAACCGGCAGCGCGGCAGGATCTCCTCGGGAGCGCCTTTGACCACCAGCAGGGGCGCCGCGTGCGCGCTCGTGGCGCCGATCGCGGCGGCGTAGCCACGGCTGGACTCGAACGGCACCTCAGCGAGCACGGTCCAGCCCGAATCACCTTGACCGTTGAGGGAATTCGCCGCGGTGAGGATCGCCTCGTCGGTGGCGTGCGCGTGTCCCTGCCCGTTATGCGGCTGGGTGCTGCTGCGCGCGGCGGCGCGCAACACCGCGGCGGCCCGCGGGTCCGTCGCCTCGGGGAACGGGCCGTCCACACTCGTCTCGTGCGGGACGCTGTGCACGACGCGCAGATGGTTTTCGGTGAGGGTGCCGGTCTTGTCGAAACATATCGTCTCGACCCGGCCCAAGGCCTCCACGGCCCGCGGCGTGCGGACCAGCGCCCCGCGCCGCGACAAACGCTGGGCGGCGGCGAGCTGGGCCAGGGTCGCGACCAACGGCAGGCCCTCGGGCACGGCCGCCACGGCGATCGCGACCCCGTCGCCGACCGCTTGACGCAGGGATCCCTTGTGCAGCAGCGCCAAACCGGTCACCGCCGCACCGCCGGCCAGCGTGAGGGGAAGTACCTTGCTGGTCAACTCCCGCAGCCGCGCCTGCACTCCAGCCGCCGACTCCACATCGGCGATCGCCGAAATCGCGCGCTGCGCGGCGGTACCCGCGCCGGTGGCCACGACGATCGCCCGAGCGTGCCCGGCGACGATGGTGCTGCCCTCGAACAGCATGCTGGCCCGGTCGGTGTCACCGGCGGCGACGGGCTCCACCTGCTTGTCCACCGGCAGCGACTCGCCGGTGAGGAATGACTCGTCCACTTCGAGGTCCTCGGCCACCAGCAGGCGCGCATCGGCCGGTACCACCTCGGGCGCGCTCAGGTCGATGATGTCGCCGGGGCGCAACGATTTTGCGCTCACCGTGACCGTGCGCTGGGTGGTCTGGGCCGCCTCCAGCCGGCGGCGCGCGGTCGCCACGGCCGGAAGAACCACGCGGCGCGCGTGTTGGTCCTGTTCGGCGAACAACTCGGCGACCGCGGCCTCGGCCCGCAACCGTTGCACCCCGCCCGCGAGGGCGTTGGCGGTCATCACGCCCGCGACCAGGACCGCGTCGATGCTGCTGCCGACGATGGCCGAGGCCGCCGCCCCCACGGCCAGGATCGGCGTCAGCGGATCGGCGAGCTCGGCCCGTGTGGCGCCCAGCAGCCGCCCCACTCGGCCGGCCGGGCGGCGCAGCGGTGCCACCAGCGGGTTGTAGGACAAATCGTCGAGGAGTTGCCGCAAGGGCGCGGTGCCGGGCTCGACGGTCAGGGGCCGGGTGCGGCTCGTCAGCCGGGTATAGACGATTTCGGGGTCCAGGGCATGCCAGGCGGTCAGCGGCTGCGGCGTCGGATCCGGCTGCCGGAGCACCCGGGTGGCCGAGAAGGTTCCCTCCACCAAAGCGGCCGCGGCGGCGGCGTTGACCGGATTGAGCCAGCGCTGCAAGGCAAGTGGATTGTTGGTGCGGGCGTCACCGGTGACCAGCAACAGCCCGGCCAGGGTGCTGCCGCCCTTCGCCAGCCGCACCGACGATTCGGTGGCCTGCCGGGCTACCGGCAGTGCCGACAAAATCCGCACCACCGCGGCCAGGTCGGTGCCGGTGATGACGTCGGCCGTCCACGGCGTCGCGGCCTGCGGATCGTCCAGCGCCACCCCCATGTCGGCGATGGCCAGCGCCGCCAACGTGTCGGTCGAGGCGAAGTCCCGGTGCAGGGCCGTGATCAGCAGTACCGGTCCGCGATCCGTCCGCAGGTCACGGACCAGCTTGAGCAGCGGCGTGCCCGCCGGATGGGTGACGGCGACGCTGGCGGTCAGATCCTCGGTGCCGGCGACGTGGCGCAGCACCACCCGGGCTCCGGTGCGGTGCGCCGTCTGCAGCAGCGGGACGGCGAACGGGTCCACCTCCCATCCCACATCGACGCTGCCCACGCGTTCGCCGTCGACCACGAGGTCGGCATGTTCGAGACCCTGTGCGGGCGCCGCCGAGGGCCCCTGCGCCCGGATCCAGCGCAACCGTGCTCCGGTGGCCGGCAGCTCGTCGGCGTCCGGCTCGGGCGCCTCTTCACCGTGCAGCAGCGCGTCGGCGACCTCATAGACCCGGTCCTCATCCCAGCCGGGTATATCGCCCCGCGCCTGCAACACGGCGCGGTGGTCACCGCGCAGCGCCGCCCCGTCGATGACGACCACCTTGACCCGGTCCAGACGCCGCAGCGCGCCCGGGTCGAGGACCAGTTGCCCGGCGTTGGCAAGCCCACGGCCCAGCACGGCGGCGAACGCCTGGCGACCCATGTGTGCCGCCCTGGGCACGCCGGCCAGCAGCGCGCCGGCCGCGTCCTCGGTGCCACCGCCGGCCAGCAAGGCGGTTGCCGCGGCGATCAACGACGCGTTCGCGGCCTGGTCGGCGTACTCCTCCACCGGTCCGGCCATCGATCCCTTCGCGGTGTCGATGGCGGCGTCGACGGCCCCACCGACCAGGACGTGTGAAGCCTCACCGGCGTCCGCGGCCGCCCAATTATGCCGCGGGGCCTGCGATTTGGTGCCGGCCGACGAGATGACCGGAACCACGGGGGCTTGCGGCCGCTTGGGCGAGGCCAGCTGCGGCTCGCGCTCCCGCCAGCGCTGGCGGTGGGCCGTCGCTTCGGAGATCTGCAGGCTACGTTGGGCCAGGTCCAGCATGGGGGTGCCGATCGCCTGGGTCAGCCCGTTGGCCACCGCCGCCGATGCGCTCAGTGCGATGTCGGTGCCGACGCGACCCAGCCGCGACTCCAGGACGGACACGATCCGTGGCTGATGGTTCAGCAGGGCGGCCGCGGCGCGCGCACTGCGCGGCGCGACCGGCAGCCGGCCCAACCAGCCGGTCACCGCGGCCCCGATCGCCGCCACATCCATTGCCGCCGCGGTGAACGGAACCAGAATCGCCAAGGGGTTCCCCGGATCGGCGAAGGGCGCGGTCCGGGCTGGGAAGTTGGGTGCCACCAGGGTCAAGTCCGCGGCGACGCTGCACACCGTTTCCCGCACCTGATCCAGGACGGCGTCGCTGTCGGCCTCGTTCTCGATTTCGATCACCAGGCGGCCCAGTGAGCCCTCGACGTGGGCCGCGGCCACCCCCGGAATCCGGCGAACCGGCTCCTCCAACACCGGCGCATGCTCGTGCCAGTCGGGGAACGGCAGCAACGGGTCTAAGTCCAGATGCACCCGCCGCCCGCTCTGCCAGCGCACCGGTGGCGTGATGCCGGCCGAGCCGTCGGCGGCGCCGCCCATCCCGATCGCCCGGCCCGTCGTTTGAGCCATCGACTGAACTACCGGGCCGGCCAGCTCCGTTACCGGGCTGGCCAACACCTGCAGCGCACCCGCAGCCCCCGCCGCCGTGGACACGCCGGCTCGCACTACCTGCGCGGCTCCACCGGTCACGCCGGCGACGACGCCGGTTACGCCCGGAAATTTCACTCCGTCACCCTTCGAATACGTCTACCGCGCCTAATAATCCCGGCGTGCGAGGGACCTGTCCACAAATGGACGCGGAAGGTAATTGTCGACAACACCGACGACTTTGGCGGGCCGGGATTTCCCTAGCTATCAGGTGCAATCGCGCCCCTGGCGGAAAGCCTACCGGGTGGCGGGCAAACCGAACGCGTCGAACAAGCGCGGGTCGAGAAAGACGGTGATGGTGGCAATCCCGGTGGCACCGGTGGTGAGCACGTGGATGGAATGCGCCCGCAGCACCCGGTCGGCGCCGCGCCGGTACTCGGCCACCGCGGGTTGCGCGTTGGCCGCCGTGGGAACCATCTCGATGTCGCCCGGCGTGGTGAACGCGCGCCCGGCGAGGAACCGCAACACCGTGTCCCGGCCGGTGAACCACACCGGCAGGGGTGGCATTTCGAGTTTGACGTCGGCTTGCAGCAGCGCGGTGAGGGCGGCCATGTCCGCGTTTTCGAATGCCGCGCAATAGCGATCGAGCAACGCGCGGCGCTCGGCGTCGTCGGGTTCGGCCAGGGTCTCCTGCTCGACAGCGAGGTCGGCCAGACGGGCGCGCGCCCGCTGCAGCGAACTGTTGACCGCGGCCGGGGTGGTCTCGAGGAGTTCGGCAACCTCGGCGGCGCTGAACTGCACGACGTCACGCAGGATCAATACGGCACGCTGACGCGCGGGCAGTTCCTGCAGGGCCGTCATCACGGCCAGCCGCACGCTTTGCTTTGCGGTGACGTCCGCTTCGGGGTTGGCGAACAACGCGTCGGGGATCGGCTCGAGCCACTCGTGGGCGCCGGGCTTCCCGTCCAGGCCGGCGTCCGGGTCGATCGAGGCGTCACCCAGCCCGGCGGGCAGCACCCGGCGGGCGCGCGTCTCCAGCGCCCGCAGGCAGGCGGTCGTCGCGATCCGGTAAAGCCAGGTCCGCAACGCGGCGCGTTCCTCGAACGCCGGATAACCACGCCAGCCCCGCAGGTAGGTCTCCTGGACGAGATCCTCGGCGTCGTGCACCGAACCGAGCATGCGGTAGCAATGCGCGATCAATTCGGCACGAAAGGCCGCCGCCTGCTCGATGAATTCGTCCTGAGCCGGCACGACTTGCTCCTCTCTGACAACCGAACGCTATAGATACAGAGCCGCCGCGCCCCCGAAATTCATCGGAGTCCGCACCGTTTCGGGCGATGAATTTTCCTCAAGCGCCGTATCTCATCTAGCGGTTGTCCAGAAAGGTGAGTACGAACATGAGCCAGCCTGTGGAAATCCCGACCGATGGGCTCGCCGGCACCACGGCGATCGTGACCGGGGCGAGCCGCGGATTCGGCCGCGCCATCGCCGCCGCTTTGTCGGCGGCGGGAGCCGAGGTGGTCGGCGTGGCGCGAACCCGTTCCCGGCTCGACGAGGTGCGCGACGAACTCGGCGATGGCTTCGTCCCGGTGGTCGCCGACGCCGCCGATCCGGTGACGGCCGAGCGGCTCCTCGCCGAGTACCGCCCGCGCACGGTGGTGCTGTGTGCCGGGGCCGCTCCCCAGATGAGCCCGTTACCGGAGCAGACCTGGCAGAGCTTCAGCCAGAACTGGAATGTCGATGTGGCGCAGGCGTTTCACTGGACTCGCTACGCGTTGGGCCGCCCGTTGCTCCCGGGCAGCGCCGTGATCGCCATCTCCAGCGGCGCCGCCCTGGCCGGGTCCCCGCTGAGCGGTGGCTATGCGGGCGCGAAGGCGGCGGTCAAGTTCATCGCCGGCTACGCGGCCCTGGAATCGCAGCGGGCCGGACTGGGGATTCGTTTCGTGTCGGTGCTGCCGCGGTTGACGCCGGCCACCGACCTGGGGGCCGCGGCCGTCGCGGCGTACGCCGAGCGGCAGGGGGTCGACGTCGACACGTTCGTGCAGGCGGGCGGGCCCGCGCTGAGCGCGGAGCAGGTCGGCCGCGCGGTAGTGGAGATCGCCGGCGGCCACCGAGCTGTGGCCGCGGGCCCCGACGCCTACCTGCTGACCTCGTCGGGCCTGTCGGCACTGGTGTGAGGCAACCCAACCGCAAAGGAGAGGAACAATGACCACACCCCCGATCGTGTCGGCGCAGGAGTGGGAGGCGGCGCGCCAGCGACTGCTGGTGCAGGAGAAGGAGCTGACCCGCGCCCGTGACGCGCTGGCGGCGCTGCGCCGGCGGATGCCCTGGCTGGCCGTCGACAAGGAGTACGAGTTCGAGGGGCCGGAGGGCAGGGTGAGCCTGCCGGAGTTGTTCGGGGCCGTCGCCAGCTGATCGTGTACCGCGCTTTCTTCGAGCCCGGCGTGGACGGCTGGCCGGACCATGCCTGCCGGGGCTGCTCCATGGTCGCCGACCAGGTGGGCCACCTTGCTCACCTGAATGCGCGGGACACCACGCTGGTCTTCGCCTCGCGCGCGCCGCAGCCGGACATCGAGCGTCTGAAAGTACGGATGGGCTGGCACATCCCGTGGTACAGCAGCACCGACGGTTTCGACGCCGACTTCGGCGTCGACGAATGGCACGGCACCAATGCATTCATCCGCGACGGCGAGCGCGTGTTTCGCACCTACTTCATCAACAACCGCGGCGACGAGGCGCTGGGCAACACCTGGAGCTACCTCGACATGACCGCGCTGGGGCGACAGGAGAATTGGGAGGACTCGCCGCAGGGCTACCCCCAAACCGCGCCGTACGAATGGTGGGACTGGCACGACGAATACGGCGAACGCGAACCCACCCGGTGGTTCGGTGACCCCGATCCGGAAAATCCCAACGACCCCCGCTCGCCGCGCCGCGGCTGAATGCCGCGCGCAATCGTTCTCGGGCCCCAAATAGCACGAATGCGCGGTAGCCGTCGAACGGCTACTCGCGCACTACTGCGGTTGGGGAATTCGGGCTATAAAATTCGGTGGTTCGCCCTGCCGACCTGGTAGCCGGCCGGGAAGGATTTTTCGATGACCTGCAGCTGATGGTCCACTCTGGACTCCAGCTCGAGCACCACGCAGCTGTCGCCGAGGGCTTTGGATTCGAGAACAATGTACCGCTGACCACAATCGGTGATCGGGTCGCCCGAGTGCAATTTCTCGACCGGCACCGACTCCGGTGTTCCGTCTGACTCCATCCATGACACGTTAGGTCAATTCCGCGAGTGAGGGAACAGATCGCCGATTGCCGTCAATCCCCACGCTGCTTGAAGAACACGCTGACACGAGAGATCAGCCCGGTGTCGTTCTGCTCGAACAGAATGCATTCGGGCCACCTCTTGGCCACCCCGTCGATGTCGAATGATTCGGTCAATTCGACGTAGGACAGTCGTGGGTGCACGTGCGAGATCCGCTGCACCTCCAGCCGATGGCCGGCCAGTGTGGTGAGCACCTTCCGCAGGTACGCGAGGTAGTGCTGCTTGCCCTCGACCACGTCGCAGAACGGGCCCTCCCGGGTCAGGCCGTCGTCGGCAATCGTCGCGGCCAGGCCGTCCCAATCGTGCGCGGCCAGGCACTCCAGGTAGCGCTCAACCACGCCGGTGCCGACCCCGATCACGTCGGTGACTCCACGGAAAACACAGTAAGCGCAACCAGCGGGTCGGCAAATAGGGATGCAACACGTTGGCTGAAGCGCTGCGCCGCGGCCGGTGGCGCAGGCAAGAATGGGGCGATGAGCGGACCCAGCGGACCGGCCTCGCCGACCGTGCCCAGCTGTTACCGGCATCCGGGCCGCCCGGCCTATGTGCGCTGCAACCGGTGTGAACGCTATATCTGCGGGGAGTGCATGCGCGACGCCGCCGTCGGTCACCAGTGTGTGCAGTGCGTGCAGGCGGGCGCCCGGACCATTCGACAGCCGCGGACGCGCTTCGGGGGACGGCAGCGGTCGGCCACGCCGGTGGTCACCTATGCCCTGATCGCGATCAACGTGGCGGCGTTCGTCCTGCAGATGGCGTCGCGGAATCTGGAGAGGGAACTCACGCTGTGGCCGCCGGCCGTCGCTCGACGGCCAGTTCTACCGGCTGGTGACCGCGGCGTTCCTGCACTACGGCGCAACGCATTTGCTGTTCAATATGTGGGCCCTGTATGTCGTCGGGCCACCGCTCGAGATGTGGCTGGGCCGACTGCGGTTCGGTGCGCTGTATGCGCTGAGCGGGCTGGGCGGCTCGGTACTGGTGTACCTGCTCTCGCCGCTCAACACGGCGACGGCGGGCGCCTCGGGCGCGATCTTCGGCCTCTTCGGTGCCACCTTCGTGGTGGGCAAGCGGCTGGCCATCGACGTCCGCTGGGTTGTCGCGGTGATTGCGATCAACCTGCTCTTCACGTTCATCGTCCCGGCGGTCACGTCGCAACTGATCAGCTGGCAGGCGCATGTGGGTGGCCTGGTCACCGGCGGACTGGTCGCGGCGGCCTACGTGTACCCGCCACCGGAGCGCCGCACCGCGGTCCAGGCCGCCGTGACCGCCATCGTGTTGGTGGCCTTCGCCGTCCTGATCTGGTGGCGCACGGCCAGCCTGCTGCTGGAGTTCTCGGCGTGAGCTGGTGGACCGCCCACGCCGAGCACACGCTGACGCAGGAAGTGCCCGCGCCACCCGACGAGGTCCGCGAGTTCTATGTGGACCTGGACAACATCAGGCTCGTCCACCCGCTGATCGTGTCGGTGGAAGTGGTGTCGCGCAGCGCAACCCCGGACGGCTATGTGCAGAGCTATCGCGTGGTGGACCGAATTCCGCTGGGGCCGTTCACCCTCACGATCACCTATCGGGCGCGGCTGCGGGTGCCCGCCGCCGGTGACGTGCTGACCGAGGCGGACCAGTCCCCGGGGGTGCGGCTACGCGGGACGGTGAGCTTCGAGCCGACCGAGACGGGTACCCGCGTCACCGAGCGGATCCGGATAGCGGCGCCCCGCATCCTGGCCCCCATGACGACGCGCGAGGCGGTCAAGGCGCACATCGCGATGCTGGCCGGCATCCGCCGCCACTTCGAATCCCGCTGAGCGGCACGCGCGTATTCGGTCACGTTCGTGCCGTCGTTTCCGCCGCCCGTGGAACTCCCAAGGCCGGCAACGCTCTAGCATGACCGCCGAGGAGGTTGCGATGCAGTGTCGTGCCGCTGTGCTGCGCGGGGTCGGCAGGGACTGGGAGATCCGCGAGGTCGAACTCGACCCGCCGCGCCACGGTGAGGTCCTGGTCCGGAATGCCGTCGCCGGCATCTGCCACTCCGATGACCACCTGATCACCGGCGACGTGGTGCCGACGCCCGAGGCGCTGGCCGCCAGCGGGATGCCCGCGCCGGACTGGTTCCCGCTGCTCGGCGGCCACGAGGGCGCCGGTGTCGTCGAGGAGATCGGGCCTGGCGTGACGGCGGTGCAGCCGGGGGACCGGGTGGCGATGTCGTTCATTCCCGCCTGCGGTAGCTGCCGATTCTGCGTCAGCGGTCAAAGCTACATCTGCGATTCCGGCGCGAGCCTGTTCGCCAAGGAGATGCCGACCGACGGAACCTGCCGTCGGCATCTCGGCGACGAAAACCTCTTGGCGTATGGGCAACTCGGCACGTTCGCCGAATATGCGGTGCTCTCGGAAAGGTCCGTCATCAAGATCGACGACGCGATCCCCTTCCACGCCGCCTCACTGGTGTCCTGCGCTGTCAGCACCGGCTGGGGCTCGGCCACGGTTTCGGCGGGCACCGAGCCCGGCGACACCGTCGTCGTGATCGGCACCGGCGGGGTTGGGATGAACGCGCTGCAGGGCGCGCGCGCCGTCGGCGCAACCTACATCGTCGGCGTGGATCCCATTGATTACAAGCGGGATTCGGCCAAGTTCTTCGGCGCCACGCATACCGCCGCCTGCACCGAGGACGCGGTACCGCTGGTGGCCGACATCACCGCGGGCGTCATGGCCGACCGCGTCATCGTGACACCCGGTGTTGTGCACGTGGACCTGATTCCGTTGGCGATGCGGCTGCTTCGCAAGGGCGGGACGTGCGTGCTCACCGGCATCACCCCATTCACCGAGCCGCCGGTTCCGCTGGTCCTGCAGGAGATGACGCTGTCGGCCAAACAACTCAAGGGGGCGCTCTACGGCGGGATGAATCCGCGCACGAGCGTGCCGATGCTGTTGTCGCTGTATCGGGCCGGCGCGCTCAAACTCGACGAGCTGGTCACCCGCCACTACCGGCTCGACGACATCAACGAGGCGTTCGCCGACCTGCGCGAGGGCCGCAACATTCGCGGAATCATCGACTTCGCCGGCGTCTGATCGGCCCGGTCACCAACGGATTCACCGCTTCACCCACTCCGAGGTCAACGCAAACTCGGACAGATACTTCGTGGAGCTCCACCCTCCGTCGACGACGATGGTCTGCCCATTGATGAAACTGCCGCCCTCCGAGCACAGGAACGCGACGGTGCGGGCGATGTCATCGATGGTGCCCAACCGCTGGTGCGGTGTCATCTCGGTGTTGATCTTGCGGAATCGCTCGTCTTCCAAGCGCTTTTCGACCATCGGTGTCAGCGTCACTCCGGGCGCGACGGCATTACAGCGGATGCCCGACGCCCCGTACTGGCAGGCGATGTGAGTGGTCAACGCCGTCAGCCCGCCCTTGGCCGCGGAGTAGGCGCCGCCACGCAGTCCACCGATGACCGCGAAGGTCGACGTGATGTTGATGATCGCCGATCCGGGCCGCAGGTGGGGCAGCACGTCACGCGTGAGCCGGAACGGGGCGCGCAGCATCAAACCCAGGAACTGGTCCAGTGTTTCGTCGTCGGTTTCGTGTAGCGGCTTGGGGTTGCCGATTCCGGCGTTGTTGATCAGGAAGTCGATGCGGCCCCACCGGGACACCGCGAGATCCACGATGCGGCCCGGCGCGTCGTCGTGGGTCAGGTCGACGGCGAGGGTCGCGACGCGATCCGGATCGTTGACGGCCCTTTGCAACTCGGCCAGGCGGTGCTCGTCGCGGCCAGTGCCGAGGACAGCCATGCCCATCTCGGCGAGTCTTGTTGCGCAGCCGAAGCCGATGCCGCTGCTTGCGCCCGTGACGATTGCGACCTGCATCTCACCCATCCTGTGTCGCCACCTCTGTCAAAGCCGCCCGGATCCGATGCTTGAGTATCTTCCCAGCGTCATTCTTCGGCAGCGCGTCCCAAATAACGACCTGTTCCGGTGCCTTGAATTTCGCGACGCCCTTGCTCTGCAGCAGCGCAAGCAGGCTCGCGACGTCCGGCCGCGCCGCGCCCGTGGGCACGATCACCGCGCACGCCCGTTCTCCGGTGCGCTCGTCGGGCAGCCCGACGACCGCGATCTCGGCGATGCCGGGGTGGTCGGCCAGCAGGTCCTCGACCTCCTTGGCGGAGATGTTCTCGCCGTTGCGGATGATGACGTCTTTGGCCCGGCCGGTCACCACCAGGTAGCGGTCGTCGACCCAGCGCCCCAGGTCCCCGGTGCGGAAAAACCCCGCGGCATCGAAGGAGTCGACGTCGTCCTCGCGATGCCGGTAACCCAGCAGCATCTGCGGGCCGCGCAGGCAGATCTCGCCGGCACCGGCCGGGGCCGCGCCGTGCGCGGCGAGTTTGATCTCGGCGATACCGGCCCTCCCGTCGGTGTCCGCGGCTGCGTCGGCTTCGTCCGGCCGGGGCGCGCCGACGGTCGCGACGGGCACTTCCGTGCAGCCGTACACCCGGGTGATGACGGCCCGGTCGAAATACCCGCCGGCGCGGCGGATCAGCGACGGCGACACGGCGGCACCGCCGCAGATGAACACCTTCAAGTCGGGCAGGCGGGTGCCGGCGCGCTGGGCGGCGGACAGCAGCTGCTGCAGAAACGGTGTCGCCCCGGCCATGTGGGTGCACCGCTCGCTGTCCATCAGCGCCACGGCCGCCTCCGGATCCCACCGTTCCATGAGCACCGCGGTGGTGCCCAGCAGCAGCGGGCATTCGAACGCATAGATCGAGCCGCCGATGTGCGCGATGGGAGAGGGGACCAAGAACGTGTCGCCCGGCTCGATGGACCAGTGGTCGCGGATCTGACGAATCAGGGCGTGTATCGAATTATGGCTATGCAGCACGCCTTTGGCGCGGCCGGCGGTGCCGGAGGTGTAGAGGATCATCCGGACTGCGTCGGGATCCAATGCGGGCAGCCGCGCGGGATCCGTATGCTGCCCCGACAGCGCGGGGTACGGCGTGTGCGAGCCGGGTTCGCCGCGCAGCACCACCACTTCGGGGGCCGCGCTCATCGCCGCGGTCACCCGGTGCAGCATCGCCGCGTAGTCGTGGCCGCCGAATCGGTGCGGGATGAAGACCATCGCGGTTCCGGCGTCTTCGAGAATGAAGCGCAGGTCGTGGTCGCGCAGCGACGGCAGGATCGGGTTGACCACCATCCCGGCCAGCGTCGCGGCCAGGTAGATGACGGCGGCCTCGTGCCAGTTCGGCAGCATGAACGACACGACGCTGCCGGCCGGCATCCGCGCCAGCAGGGCGGTTGCCAGCCCGGCGGCCCGGGTGTACAGCGTGGCGCAGTCCAGCCGGGTGTCCCCGTCCACCAACGCCGTTCGCCTCGGCGAGGCCTCCGCGGCCGAGCGCAGTGCATCGGCCAGTGTGGTGTGCACCCACAGCCCGCGCCGGTATGCCTCCGCCGCGCGTCCCGGGTCCCGGGCCATCACCGCCACCCCACCTCAGTCGGCCCGACCGTTGACCCGGCGCATGGTCAGCGCGTACCGAAAGTTCGACGACAGGTGGGTGTTGATGGTCACCTGGGCGACGGCGCCTTCGGACGTCTTGTAGGTGCGCCGCATCTGCAGCGCCGCGGTCCCCGGCGCGGCGCCCAGGCCGTCGGCCAGCTCGGGCGAAAGGAGCACCGCGGCGATCTCCTGGCGCAGCTCGGCGATGCTCACGCCGAACAGGTCCTCGATCAACGGGAAGATCGGACCGGCGTGGCGCTGCAGCAGCCTGCCCACCGCGGCGAAATCGCGGCTGATGTAGTACTCGGTCCGGCACAGGGGCGCCGACGCGCCGTCGGCCTGCCGGTATCCGCGCACCGACAGCCACTGCGTGCCGGCCTCGAGTCCGGTCCGGGCGGCGAGGTCGTCGTCGATCGTCACCATCGTGTTGGACTCGATGCTCAGTTGCGCGCCGGCCGCGAATGCGAGCAGGTCGTCGATCGACATGGCGTCCTGCGCATAGGAACTCGACGCCGGCCGGGGAACCACGCGGGTGCCCGCTCTGGGTCGCGAATCGACGAGGTTGTCCTCGCGCAGCCGGCGCAGCGCCTCCCGAACGGTGTAGCGGCTGACCGCGAATCGCTCACACAATTGGTGCTCGGTCGGCAGCTGCGAGCCCACCGGGTACACCCCGTCGACGATCTCTTTGCGCAGCGTGCGCGCGATCTGTAGGTAGCGGTGATCGCTGGCGGTCGCCCCGGGCATCAGGGGCCGCCCGGGGAACGGCGCAACGCCAGTACGCTGCCGTCGCCGTCGGCCGACACGTAGAGCGTCCCGTCGGCCGCGACCGCGACCCCGGCGAAGGGGCCCTGCGGTCCGGAAAACGGCGGCATCCCCTTGAGCGGCTTGGGCACCACACCGGGGGGCGGGCCGACCGGCAACCCCGACGCCAGGGTGCGCCGAGCGTTGCTCGCCAGGTCGAACGCGACCACCGCCTGGGCGCCCGCGTCGACGATGTAGAGCACCCCGTCGTGCACCGAAATGCCTTGCGGGCGCTGCAGGTCGGCGACGACGGTGTCGATCCTCGACCCGCGCACCCTGATCACCCGTCCGGCACCGGACTCGGCCACCAGGCACGACCCGTCCGCGTCGATCGCCACGCCGACCGGTTCGCGCAGCCCGGTCGCCAGCGCCTCAACACCCCCTTGCCCCCACGACAGCACCCGTCCCGTGCCCAGCTCGGCAAACACCACGCCGCCGGCACCGACCGCGACACCGTAGAGCTGGTCGAAACCGTCGGCCAGCACCTCGCTTTCGCTCGTCGCCGGCCGGTAGCGGGCGAGCTGGCCCCCCGACGTCGTCACGACGAACTCACCGGGCCCGCTCGAGGTGACGCCGCGCAGGAATCCCGGATAGCCGGGGCTGAACAACATCCCCACGGTCCGCAACGACCCGTCGGGCTCCGCGACATAGAAATACGTGCCGTCGGCGACGTAGAGCCGGCCGTCCTGACCCACGGCCAGGTCCAGCGGCCAGTTGAGCCCGCCGGGTAACACCGTTCGCGTTGTGCCGTCCGGCGCTATCTCGGTGATCTCGCCGGTGAAGTTGGAGACCAGCACCTTCTCGCCGACCACCGTGCAGTTGTCCAGCCCCGGGCTCAGCTGGGCCAGCAGTCGTTGTTCGCCGCTGCGGGGATCGATGCGCAGCACCTGCCCGCTGGCCACCTGGGTCGAGACGATGTAGCCCCGCGGGTCGAACTTGACCGAGTCGGGGACACCGAGATCGCCTGCGACGCATTGTGGTTCGCCGCCGTCGAGATCGACGCGCCAGATCTCGTTGGCGCCCATCACCGGAAAATACAGTAGGCCGTCCGGGCCGACCTCCATCGCATTCGGTGAGGGCACGCCGTCCAGGAGCAGCCGTGGCGGGCCGCCGCCCGGGTCGAGTTCCAGCAGGCGCCCGCCCTCGCGGCACTCGCCGATGAACAACCGGCCCCGATGGACGGTGATGCCGTTGGCCGACGGAATGTCGTCGCGCAGCACCCGGGCCTCGCCGGCGGTGTCGAGCACGCTGACCCGGCCGTCCATGACCTCGGTGGCGTAAAGGTTGCCGCTCGCGTCGAACGCGACGTCGTCGGGCGCCACGATGTCGCCGCCCTTGGGGCTTACCACTCCCAGGTCACCGGTGTGGTGATCCAGTGCGCTGATCTGGCTGCCGGTCACCTGCGCGATGTAGATGCGACCGTCCGGTCCGGCGCGCAGACCGTTGGCGCCGAACAGCCGACTGGGCGCGGTGACCCGATCGAGTCGCCAGCCCTCCGCGACATCGACGGGCTGATGCGTGGATGCGTACCGCGATGGCTGCGCCGCGATGGTCATGGTCGCGCCGAGATCCTTCCCAGCTAGACGGAAGTGTCACCTTTGGGGCTGGACGTTATCAAGTCCTCTTAGTCCAGACAATAGCGGTCACCGGACCGCGTCCGGCCTTGACAGCGGTCAATGACGATGGGAATAGTGTTCTCCGACGGGTAGAACCGAATATTTTGTCCGGACAAAAGTGGCAGCACGGCCCGGTGCGGGCTGGGCGGCGCGCTAGGTTTATCCGGGGCGAGGGAAAGCAGGGCATGGAGGATCACTCGGGTCTGCCGGGGCTCGACGGCCGCATCGTGGTGGTTTCCGGCGCCGGCGGCGGCGGCATCGGCACGACCGTGGCGGCGCTGGCCGCCCGGGCGGGGGCCACCGTCATCGCGGTGAGCCGGTCGAAGGAAAACCTCGACGAGCATGTGGTTCCGCTGGCGCGCCACGGCCTGGCGGTCGTGCCCGTCGCGGCCGACGCGTCCACCGACGAGGGCATCGCCACCGTCATCGATCGGGCGCGCGATGCCAACGGCGACCTCTACGGTCTGGTCAACGTCGCCGGCGGTGCCGCGCCGTCGACCTGGATGCCGTCGACCCGGGTGACGCGCGACGACTGGCGCAAAATCTTCACCGACAATCTCGAGACCGCGTTTTTCATGAGCCGGGCCGTGGCGGCTGCACTCGTCGCGCAGGAGCGGCCGGGGTCGATCGTGTCGATCTCCTCGATCAGCGGCATGAACACCGCGCCGTTTCACATCGCCTACGGGACCGCCAAGGCCGCCATCGCCGCGATGACCCGCACCATGGCGCTCGAGCTGGCGACCGCGCGAATCCGGGTGAACGCCGTGGCGCCGGGCGTCACCGAGACCGCGGCCTCGCGCACCTACGTCGACGAGGACCCGGACCGCGACCGGCGGGCGATCGCGATGGGCCGGCGCGGGCGACCCGAGGAACAGGCGGGCGCGATCCTGTTCCTGCTCTCGGAGTTGTCCAGCTACATCACCGGCCAGACGCTGCTCGTCGACGGTGGGCTCGACCTCAAATGGAGCCACCTCGGCGCCGACAACACCTCGCTGTTCCTCAAGGACGAATCCTTCCGCGCGGACATCAGGAGGATGTGATGACCGATCTCGCCAAAGACGCGAACCCCGCAGCCGCCGAGGAACTGTCGAAACCGATGACGATCGGCGTCGAGGCCTACATCAGCGAGGCCTACGCCCGCGCCGAGCGGGACAAGCTGTGGCGCAAAGTCTGGCAGCAGGTCGGCCGCGTCGAAGAGCTGCCGGAGGTGGGCAGTTACCTGACCTACGACATCCTCGACGACTCGATCATCGTGGTCCGCACCGGTCCAGGCGAATTCAGGGCCCACCACAACGTGTGCATGCACCGCGGACGCCGTCTGATCGACACCCCCGAGGGCGCGAAGAACGCCTGCGGGCGCGCCCGCAAGTCGTTCGTCTGCGGCTTCCACGGCTGGACGTACGGGTTGGACGGTGCGTGCACCCACATCCGGGAGCAACAGGACTGGCAGGATGCGCTGACCCCCGACAACACGCACCTGCGGCCGGTCGCGGTCGACACCTGGGGCGGCTGGTTGTGGATCAACATGGACCCCGACTGCGAGCCGCTGGCCGATTACCTGTTCCCCGCCGCGAAAATCCTCGACCCGTTCGGCCTGGAAAACATGCGCTACAAGTGGCGCAAATGGCTGTCCTTCGACTGCAACTGGAAGGTCGCGCTGGAGGCCTTCAACGAGACCTATCACGTGTACACGACGCATCCGGAGTTCAACAAGTTCGGCGAATTCAAGGGCTGGGCCAAGGCGCAGGGCAGGCACAGCAACATCGGGTATGACGCCCCGGACGATCTCGCGGCGACCAAGTCCAAGATCCGCCTCGGAACCGGCGCCGATCCCCGCGTGTCAACCGCGGAGATGCAGATTTACACGATGGAGGAGACCAACACCTCCACGACCGAGACGCTGGTGAACGCCGCCAAGCGGCTGGTCGACGAACTGCCCGAGGGCACACCGCCCGACAAGGTCCTCGAGCACTGGCTGGCGTCCGCGCGCCGCGACGACGAAGCCCGCGGCGTGATCTGGCCGACGATTCCGCCCGACATCCTCGGGCAGGCCGGCACCGCATGGCAGATCTTCCCGAACTTCCAGATCGGTCAGGGCCTGACGGTTGCGCTGTGTTACAGCGCGCGGCCGCACCCCAGCTACAACCCCGACAAGTGCATTTTCGAGGTGTCGGTGTTCGAGCTGTTCCCCAAAGGCCAAGAACCCCAGACGGAGTGGGAATACACACCGGTCGGCGACCCCCGGTGGCGGTCGGTGCTGCCGCAGGACTTCTCCAACATGGCCGCCGTGCAGCAGGGCATGAAATCGCTGGGGTTCGGCGGCACCAAGCCCAACCCCTATCGCGAGCGAAGCACTGTCAACCTCCATCACCAACTGTCGAGTTACATGGGTACCGGCGAACCGCAGGAGCTCTGAGATAGATGCCCATGTTCGATGAGTGCGGACCGACGCAGACGCCGGACGACATCGATGTCGATGCGCTTCGAAAGAAGTATTTGTACGAGCGCGACAACCGGCTGCGCCCGGAAGGCTCGAAGCAGTACTTGGAACTCAAGGACGACTTCGCGGAATTCGCCGAGGTCGATCCCCATACGCCGGTGACGCCGCGCGCGCCGATCGACGAGAACATCGACGTGGCGGTACTCGGCGGCGGCATCACCGGGTTGCTGGCCGGGGCCTACCTCAAAAAGGCCGGTGTTGAAGACGTGCACATCATCGAGATGGGCGGGGACTTCGGCGGCGTCTGGTACTGGAATCGCTTTCCCGGCATCCAGTGCGACAACGACGCCTACTGCTACATCCCGCTGCTGGAAGAACTCAACTACATTCCGTCGAAGAAGTTCGCCGACGGCCCCGAGATCTACGAGCACTGCCGTCGCATCGCAAAGCATTTCGGCCTGTACGACGGCGCGATCTTGTCCACCCAGGTTCGCGAGGTGCGCTGGGATGAGGCAATCAAGCGCTGGCGGTTGAGCACTAATCGCGGTGACGACATCCGTGCCCGGTTCGTGGTGATGGCACAGGGCTCGTTCAACCGGCCGAAGCTGCCCGGCATCCCCGGCATCAAGGACTTCAAGGGGCACACATTTCATTCCGCTCGCTGGGATTACGACTACACCGGTGGGGATTCCACCGGCGGACTGCACAAGCTGCATGACAAGCGGGTCGCGCTTGTCGGTACCGGTGCGACCGGCGTGCAGCTCGTTCCGCACCTGGGCCGAGACGCCCAGCACCTCTATGTCTTTCAGCGCACGCCCTCATCGGTGGACCTGCGGGGCAACGAGCCTACGGACCCGCAGTGGGCGGCGTCCCTGCAGCCCGGCTGGCAGGAGGAACGCAAGCGCAACTTTCACCGCTGGTCACCATTGGGGGAAGGCGTGGTGTTCGACGAGCCGGATATGGTCTGCGATTTCTGGACCGAACTGGGGCGCAACCTGACCGCGCGGGTCGCGGCCGTCGCCGATCCCACTTCACTGACCATCGAGCAGATCATGGCGATGCGCGAAGAAGAGGATTACAAGATGATGGAGCGGCTGCGGCGCCGCGTCGCGGAGGTCGTCGAGGACCCGCAGACCGCCGAAGCGCTCAAACCCTACTACCGATTCATGTGCAAGCGGCCCTGCAGCAACGACGAATACCTGCCGACGTTCAACCGCCCGAACGTCACGCTGGTTGACGTGTCGGAATCCAAAGGCGTGGAACGGCTCACCGAGAACGGGATCGTCGCGGGCGGCGTCGAGTACGAAGTCGACTGCGTCATCTTCGCCAGCGGCTTCGAGATCACCACGGACATCAGCCGTCGGTACGCGGTCGATGTGATCGAGGGCCGCGACGGCCTGTCGCTCTTCGATCACTGGCGCGACAGCTACAAGTCGCTCCACGGCATGACCAGCCGAGGCTTCCCCAACCAGTTCTTCACGGGCTTCATTCAGGGCGGCGTGGCAGGGAACACCACCGCGATGCTCGAGCAGCAGGCCGAACACCTCGCCTACATCATTTCCGCGGCGATAGCGCGCGGCGCGACGACCGTCGAGCCGAGCCAGGAAGCCCAAGACAACTGGGTCAAGACGATCCGCGAAACTTCGATGGATAACACCGAATTCGCGGTGTCCTGCACGCCCGGCTATTACAACAACGAGGGCGGTGGTGGCGGCGAGGGCATCCGCTCGGCCATCGGCGATCCCTACATGCCGGGCTTCTACGCGTTCGACGACTTGCTCAAGGAATGGCGTGCCAAAGGCGAGCTGGAAGGCCTGGTCTTGGGCGCATGACAGTCACGACATTGCCGACCCGAGACCTCACGCCGCGCATCGCCACCGAAATTCGCGCCGACAAGCGGGATCTGCTCAGCGGTGTGCACGCCGACGCCCTGCGGGAGCTGCTCGAACGACGTGGGGTGTTGGTATTCCCGGAGATCGGTTTCACCGACGACGAACAGGTCACGTTCACCGAGACGCTGGGCACGCTTGCGACCGAACGGCGCCGAGAGCGGCTCTACAACGTCACGCTCGATACCGCGGTCAACAAGCAGGCCGATTATCTGAAAGGCTCGCTGTACTGGCACATCGACGGGACGATGAACGAGGTGCCGATCCTTGCCTCGTTGCTGTCCAGCAAGGCGCTGCCCCGAGACGGGGGCGGTGACACCGAGTTCTGCAACACTTACGCGGCCTACGAAGATCTTTCCACCGCGGACAAGCAGCAGCTCGAGTCGCTGCGGGTGATTCATTCGACGTGGAACACGCTGCTGTACTACGACCCGGAACCCGACATCACGACACTGCGGCAGATGATGGCGATCGGAGAGCGCACGCTGCCCCTGGTCTGGACCCACCGGTCTGGCCGGAAGTCGCTGATCCTGGGTTGCACCGCCAGCCGCATCGTCGACATGGACCTCAAGGCTAGTACCGAAACGCTTGTGCGTCTGCGTGATTGGGCGACCCGCCCGGAATTCGTGTATCGCCACAAGTGGTCGGTCGGCGACCTGCTTGTCTGGGACAACACCGGCACGATGCATCGCGCGCGGCCCTACGCTCCCGACTCCGGCCGCATGCTGACGCGAACCAAACTCGCCGGTGAGGAATCGTTCACTTGACCGTAATTCCCGGCTCGCAACTCACATTCGACGATCGCGTCGCCGTCGTGACCGGCGCCGCCCGCGGGCTGGGTTGCGCGTATGCGCACCTGCTGGCCTCCCGCGGGGCCAAGGTCATCGTCAACGACGCCGGCGGCAGCCTCGCCGGCGACGGAACCGACGAGGGGCCGGCCGAGCAGGTGGTCAGTGAGATCAGAGCCGCCGGCGGAGAGGCCGTCGCGTGTACCGCGTCGGTCGCGACCCGCGAAGGCGGCGACGCGATCATCCGGACCGCGCTCGAGCGCTACGGGCGACTCGACGTCCTGATCCACAACGCCGGCAACGTCCGTCGAGGTTCGCTGAAGGAGATGAGCTACGAAGACTTCGACGCCGTTCTCGACGTGCACCTGCGTGGCGCGTTCAACGTGGTGCGGCCCGCATTTCCGGTCATGTGCGAGGCCGGTTACGGACGCATCGTGCTCACGTCCTCGATCGGCGGCCTGTACGGAAATCACGGTGTGGCCAACTATGCCGCGGCCAAGGCCGGCGTGGTGGGACTGTCCAACGTCGCGGCACTCGAAGGCGCCGCCGACGGCGTCACGTGCAACGTGATCGTGCCCGCCGCGGTGACGCGCATGGCAGCGGGTATCGACACCTCGTCCTACCCGCCGATGGGTCCGGAGCTCGTCGCACCCGTGGTCGGCTGGCTCGCGCACGAATCCTGTTCGGTGACCGGGGAGATGTTCATCGCGCTCGCGGGCCGGGTGGCACGGGCAGTCATCGCGGAAAGCCCCGGTGTGTACCGCCCGTCCTGGACGGTCGAGGACGTCGCCGATTATCAGGCCGTGATTCGGAATGCCGAGTCTCCGCTGATTTTTCCCGTCGTGCCCGACGGTCATGACCGACACATCCGATTCAGCTTCGGCCTGGCGCAGCACGCGAGCGGCGAGGGCGCACTCCATGGCTAGCCCGGCGGGGACCGGACCCCTGGCCGGTGTGCGGGTCGTCGACCTCACCGCGATGGTGATGGGACCGTACTGCACCCAGATCATGGCCGACATGGGCGCCGACGTGATCAAAGTCGAGCCGCCGCAAGGCGATAACACCCGCTTCATCTCGGTAGGCCCGGCACCGGGCATGAGCGGGGTGTTCGTCAACGTCAACCGCGGCAAGCGCAGCGTCGTGCTGGATTTGCGCACCGATGCCGGAACACGTGCGCTGCGCGCACTCGTCGAGACCGCAGATGTCTTCATCCACTCGATGCGGGCCAAGGCAATTTCCAAGCTGGGCTTCGGCTATGACGACGTGGCCGCGATCAACCCGGCGATCGTCTACGCCAATTGCTATGGGTACGGCCGGCGCGGACCCGATCGGGACCGGCCTGCCTACGACGACACGATCCAGGCCGAATGCGGCTTGCCCGCTGTTCAGGAGCAACTGACCGGCGAGGCCGACTACGTCGGAACCATCATGGCCGACAAGGTCGCCGGGCTGACGGCGCTCTATGCGACGACCATGGCGTTGTTCCATCGCGAGCGCACCGGCGAGGGGCAGGAAGTCGAGGTCGCCATGTTCGAAACCATGGCTTCGTTCATGCTCGTCGAACACGCCAACGGCGCGATGTTCGACCCGCCACTGGGGCCGGCGGTGTATCCGCGCACCGTCGCGCCCAACCGCCGTCCCTACCGCACGAGTGACGGCCATATCGCTGCGTTGATCTACAACGACAAGCACTGGAACGCTTTCATGGACGCCGTGCGGCCGGTGTGGGCCAGCGAGCTCTATTCCACGCTGGAACAGCGTGCACGCCAGATCGATACCATCTACGGGCTGCTCGCCGAGACGCTGAAACAGCGCTCGACCGAGGAGTGGCTGGCGCTGCTGCGCGAGCTGGAAATCCCGGCCGCGCGATTGAACACACCCGGCGACCTCTTCGACGACCCGCATCTCAACGCCGTGGGCATGTTCGAGACCGTCGACACCCCAAACGGACCGGTGCGCTTCCCCGGCGTACCCGCCTGGTTCTCCCGGACACCGGGCCGCGTCGCCGGACCGGCGCCGGAACTGGGCGCCCACACCGCGGAAGTGCTCGCCGAAATTCGCGCGAGCAGTCGCGGGATCGCACGAAATGACCTGCCGGAATGCGATTCTGCGTCTGCTCGCCAGGGAAAGGAGTTTTGAAAATGGCTGTGCCCGTCTATAAGCGCATTCTCGACCTGTTCGAGGCCGAGGGCGTGAACACGTTGTTCGGCATCCCGGATCCGAACTTCGTGCATATGTTCCTCGAGGCGGAATCCCGTGGCTGGATCGTGTTGTCGCCACACCACGAGGAGAGCGCCGGCTTCATGGCCGAGGCCGTTTCGCGAATGACGGGCAAGCCGGGGCTGTGCATCGGCACGCTCGGCCCGGGTGTGGCCAACATCGCCGGGGCGATGATGTGTGCCAAGGTGGAGAACTCGCCGGTCATCTTCCTCGGTGGCCAACGGGCGCGGATCACCGAACGTCGCGTCCGGCGCGGGCGCATCCAGTTCGTCCGCCAGGAAGCGCTTTTCGCTCCGGCGGTGAAGTACAGCGCGTCGATCGAATATGCCGACCAGACCGATGAAATCGTCCGCGAGGCGATCCGGCGCGCGATGTCGACGACGCCCGGTCCGGCCTACGTCGAGTACCCGTCCCACGTGATTCTGGAGGAGCTGGACGTTCCAGACCCCCTGCCCCCCGCCGCGTATCGCCTCGTCAGTCAAGGGGCGGGCGCACGGGAGGTCGCGGAAGCGGCCAGGCTGGTACGCGAGGCGACGAACCCGATCCTTCTTGTCGGCCACGGCGTTCACACGTCGCGCACCGGCGCGGCGGTCGGGGAACTGGCCGGACTGATGGCCTGCCCGGTGATCCAGACATCCGGTGGCACCTCGTTCATCCCCGGCCTGGAGGACCGCACCTTCCCCTACGGCTTCTCGTCCGCGGCGGTCGAGGCCGTCGTCGCGTCGGACCTGTGCATCGCGCTGGGCACCGAGCTCGGCGAACCGGTTCATTACGGCAAAACCCGGCACTGGGCGCGCAACGACGCCGCCCGCAAATGGATCTACGTCGAGCAGGACCCGACGGCGATCGGGGTGAACCGGCCGATCGACGTGCCACTGGTGGGAGACCTGCGCGGGGTGGTGCCCCAGCTGGTCGACGCGCTGAAGGACAGCCCGCGCTCGCCGTCGCCCGATCTGGCCCGCTGGATCAAGCAGGACGCCGACCAGCTTGCCGAACTGGCCGAGACCGCGCCCAGCGGGCGCACCCCGGTACACCCCGCGCGCTTCGTCGTCGAGGCGACCAAAGCCTTTCCAGCCGAAGGCATCATGGTCCGCGATGGCGGGGCGACCGTCATCTTCCAGTGGACCTACTCGCAGGCCAAGCCGCACGACGTCATCTGGAACCAGAACTTCGGCCACCTCGGGACGGGCTTGCCCTACGCCATCGGCGCTTCGGTCGCCGACGGCGGCAACCGGCCGGTCATGCTGCTGACCAGCGACTCGTCGTTCCTGTTCCACATCGGCGAGCTGGAGACCGCCGCACGCCAGAAGCTCCCGCTGGTCTGCGTCGTCGGCGTCGACCACCAATGGGGTCTCGAAGTCGGCGTGTACAAGCGCACGTTCACCCAGCCGTCGCCGCAGCCCGGCGTGCACTGGAGCAAGGACGTGCGCTTCGACAAAATCGCCGAAGGCTTTGGCTGCCATGGTGAATACGTCGAAAAGGAAGAGGAGATCGGTCCGGCGATCAAGCGCGCCTACGCCAGCGGCAGGACCGCCGTCGTGCACGTCTGCATCGACCCGAAAGCAAACTCCGAGGAGATGCCGAACTATGCCGAATTCCGCACCTGGTACGCCGAGGGCACCCAGTAAGAGGATTGGAAAAGGAGTGGTCATGCGCGAATACCTGAAGTTCTACATTGATGGTAAATGGGTTGACCCGTTGCAGCCCAACGTCTTTGACGTCGAGAACCCGGTGACCGAGCAGGTGTCCGGGAGGATCTCACTCGGTTCGGCGGCCGACGTCGACGTCGCGGTGCAGGCCGCCCGTCGCGCATTCGCCGGGTGGTCGCAGAGCACTCGCGAACAGCGCCTGGACTTGCTGGAATCCATCCTCGCCGAATACCAGAAGCGCGCGGGTGATCTGGCCGACGCGGTCACCGAGGAAATGGGCGCGCCGCCCTCGCTGGCCGCGGGCCCACAGGTCCAACTCGGGATCGGTCACCTGGTGACGGCGATCGACGTGCTGAAGAACTTCGGATTCTCCGAACAGCACGGGGCAACGCTGATCGCCAAGGAGCCGATCGGCGTGTGCGGGCTGATCACGCCGTGGAACTGGCCGCTCAACCAGATCGCGGTCAAGGTGTACCCGGCGCTGGCGACCGGGTGCACGATGATCCTGAAACCGTCTGAGGTTGCGCCGTACTCGGCCTACATCTTCACCGAGATTCTGGACGCCGCCGGCGTGCCGGCCGGGGTGTACAACCTGGTCAACGGTGACGGCCCCGGGGTCGGTGTGGCCCTGGCGAGCCACGCGGGAGTCGACATGGTGTCGTTCACCGGATCCACCCGCGCCGGCGTCGAGGTAGCCAGGAATGCCGCTGCGACCGTGAAGCGGGTGACCCAGGAGCTCGGCGGAAAGAGCCCCAACATCGTCCTCGACGACGCCGGGTTTGCCGACGGGGTCCGGGCCGGTGTTGCGAACATGATGCCCAACTCCGGTCAGAGCTGTAACGCGCCATCCCGCATGCTGGTTCCGAATTCGCGGATGGCCGACGCCATCACCATCGCGCGTGAGGTAGCCGATCAGGTCAAGGTCGGCGGCTCCGATAAGACCGCGATAGGCCCGGTGGCGTCGAAGGCGCAGTTCGAAAAGGTCCAAGGCCTTATCCAGAAGGGCATCGACGAGGGCGCGACCCTCGTCGCCGGCGGACCGGGCCGGCCGGCTGGCCTCGACAAGGGTTACTACGTCAGGCCGACCGTTTTCGCGAACGTCACCAACGACATGACGATTGCCCGCGAGGAGATCTTCGGGCCGGTGCTGTGCATCCTCGGCTATGACGATATCGATCAGGCCATCGAGATCGCCAACGACACCGATTACGGCCTGGCCGGCTATGTTTCGGGCGCCGATCTGGACAAGGCACGACAGGTGGCCCGCAAGATCCGGGCCGGCTGGGTGACGATCAATCATGCCTTCGACATGAACTCGGCGTTCGGCGGCTATAAGCACAGCGGCAACGGTCGAGAGTGGAGCGAGTTCGGGTTCGACGAGTATTTGGAGGTCAAGAGCACCTTGGGCTTCGCGCCCGACAAAGCCGCCGGATAGCCGCCGATGAGTTCCCTGGGTTCCCTGACGGGGCCGGCCGGCTCTACTGGCAGGGCAGGCTGACCGACATCATCAAGACCGGCGGCGCAAACGTCTCGCCGCGCGAGGTGGACGAGGCCCTCGTGGGACATGCCGGCGTCAAGGTCGCCCAGACCGTCGGCCTCCCGCACCACACCCTGGGCGAGGTCGTCGTGTCCTGCGTCGTCCCGCACGACGGCGCCGCCCTGGACGCCGAGCAGCTCGTGGCGTTCCTGCGGGAACGATTGGCCAGTTACCAGGTGCCGCGCCACGTGCTGTTCGTCCACGCGGACGAGGTGGCGCTGACCGGCAATGCCAAGGTCAAGGCGGGCGAGCTGCGCGACTCGGCCGCCAAGCGGCTGGCCGCCGACGCCGGGCAGAGATAGGAAATCCCGGCTCCGGAAAACCGTTGCGTGTCTACGCGTGTCTGCGGTTGAACCGCCGCAACCGCCCCTAAGCTTGCTTCCGAGCAACAGGAGGGGCAGCGACGTATCGGCATCAACACTGGCGCCGGGCGACATGGTGGTCAGGGCGCGCTAACAGCGAGCACTGAGCCGGGCGGGATGGATCCCGTGCCGGCTCGTCGTGCGCGCCGGCCTCGCTGGGTCGCTCCCGTGCGCCGCGTCGGGCGCCTGGCGATCTGGGATCGGCCGGAGCGGTGCAGCGGGATTCCCGCGCTCGACGGGCTGCGGGCGATAGCCGTCGCATTGGTGCTCGTCGGGCATGGCGGCATCCCCGGCGTGAGTGGCGGGTTCATCGGCGTCGACATTTTCTTCGTCCTCAGCGGCTTCCTGATCACCTCGCTGCTGCTGGACGAGCTGGGGCGCGCCGGGCGTATCGAGTTGACCGGCTTCTGGATTCGGCGCGCGCGTCGGCTGCTGCCGGCCCTGGTGCTGATGGTGCTCACCGTGGCGGCTGCCCGCGAGTTCCTTCCCGACCAGGCCCTCACCGGCTTGCGCGGCGACGCGATTGCGGCGTTTTTGTGGATGGCGAACTGGCGGTTCGTCGCCCAGAAGACCGACTACTTCACCCAGGGCGCCCCACCCTCACCGCTACAGCACACCTGGTCACTCGGTGTGGAGGAGCAGTACTACTTTGTCTGGCCGCTGCTGTTGATCGGCGTGGCCCTGCTGCTGGCCGCCCGCGCGCGGCGCCGCTTCACCTGGGCCACCGTGGGCGGTGTCCGGTTCGCCGCGTTCGTCATTGCCACGTTGGGGGCGTTGGCTTCCGCGGTGGTCGCCGTGCTGCTGGCCTCCGACACCACCCGTGACCGCATCTACTTCGGGACCGATACCCGCGCCCAGGCGTTGCTGATCGGCTCCGCGGCAGCGGCTCTGCTGGTTCGTGATTGGCCATCGCTGAACCGCGGCTGGTGCCTGATCAGGTCTCGGTGGGGACGGCGGGTCGCCCGCCTGCTGCCGCTCCTCGGCCTGACGGGGCTGGCGGCCGCGACCCACTACGCGACGGGCAGCGCCGGCGAATTCCGCCACGGTCTGCTGATCGGCGTCGCGATCGCGGCCGTCGTCGTGGTCGCCCCGGTGGCGCTGGAGCAACGCGGGGCGGTCGCCCGCCTGCTCGCCTTGCGGCCCCTGGTGTGGCTGGGCACCATCTCCTATGGCGTCTACTTGTGGCACTGGCCGATCTTCTTGGCGCTCAACGGCGAACGCACCGGATGGGCCGGGCTGCCGCTGTTCGCCGCCCGGTGCGCCGTCACGGTCGCGGTGGCCGCGGCGTCATGGTGGCTGATCGAACAACCCATCCGGCGCTGGCGGCCCGCGCGCGTGCCGTTGTTGCCGCTGGCGGTGGCGACCGTGGCCAGCGCCGCCGCGGTGACACTGCTGGTGGTTCCCGTGGGAACCGGCCCCGGGTTACGCGAGGTCGGCCTGCCGCCGGAAGTGTCGGCGGTCGCCGCCGTCTCGCCGTCACCCCCGGAAGAAAGTCATCCGCGTCCCCGAGACCCCAACCGGCCGTTCACCGTTTCGGTGTTCGGAGATTCGATCGGGTGGACGTGGATGCACTACCTTCCGCCGACACCCGGGTTCACGTTCCTCGACCACACCGTGATCGGCTGCAGCCTGGTGCGCGGCACGCCGTATCGGTACATCGGCCAAACCCTGGAACAACGACCACAATGCGACAGCTGGCCGTTCCGATGGTCGGCGCAGGTCAGCCAGGACCAGCCGGACGTCGCGCTGCTGATCATCGGTCGCTGGGAGACCGTCGACCGCGTCAACGAGGGTCAGTGGACCCACATCGGCGACCCGACCTTCGACGCGTACCTCAACGGCGAACTCGAGCGGGCACTGAACATCGTGGGCTCCACCGGTGTTCGAGTTGTGGTTGCCACCGTGCCCTACAGCCGGGGCGGCGAAAAGCCAGACGGCCGCTTGTATCCGGAAGACCAACCGGATCGGGTCAATTTGTGGAACACCATGCTGCGCAACACGGTCAGCCACCACCCGAATGTGCAGATCCTGGATCTGAACAAAAAGCTATGCCCCGACGGCGTTTACACGGCCAAGGTTGACGGCATCAAGGTCCGCAGCGACGGCGTCCACCTCACCCCGGAGGGCGTGAAATGGCTGACGCCCTGGCTGGAGGAGTCCCTGCGCTAGTCGTCAACCGCCGGTGCAGCAGCTGATTTCCATGCTGTCGCTGTCCCGGGCGAGGAAGTTGAAGCTCACGTAGCCGTTGTCGGGGTTACGCACGCGGTCCAGATAAGGCTGGGTCTCCGCGGAGTTGGTGTTGTCGGCGACGATCAACACACCGGGTGACAGGCGCGGTTCGAGCAGCTCGAGCACCGGCAGATAGAGGTCTTTCCAACCGTCCAGCAACACGAAATCGACCGGCCCCTCGAAGGCCGCCAGCGTGGACAGCGCGTCACCTTCGAGAATGGTGATGACGTCATCAAGGCCGGTCTCGGCGAACGTCTTCCTGGCGGCGGCGATCTTGGTGGCGCTGAGTTCCGTGGTCACCACGGCACCGGCGCCGTTGTCGCGCACCCCGGCCGCCAGATGAACGGCGGAAATGCCGAACGACATGCCGAATTCGACGACCGTCGCCGGGCGGGTGGCCCGGATCAACGCGTAGAGCAGCCGGCCGGCTTCGGGGGTCACCGGAATGTAGAACTCGCTCATCGCCTCGGCGCGTTCCTCTGCGGTCATTTGCCGC
Source organism: uncultured Actinomycetota bacterium (assembly GCA_963800315.1). Classification (GTDB taxonomy): domain Bacteria; phylum Actinomycetota; class Actinomycetes; order Mycobacteriales; family Mycobacteriaceae; genus Mycobacterium. Next base: position 201,757 of record CAWDAS010000003.1, on the reverse strand, counting down.
GCCAGGTCGTGACGCCGTTCTTGCAACAGCGACATCTGGTTCTTGGCCTGGCTGTACATCCGGTCGAGCCTCGACGCCACCTTCGGGTCCTGCAGGGTATTGGCCATGCTTTCGAGAGTAGGCCGACGCGGCGGGGCGGGTGGACGGCGGCTCCCGGGTGTGCGGCACGCCGGCCACCACCTGGGGTACGCGTTTGACGGGCTTCGGGTGGCGGTGCGAGCATGTATGGGCAAGCACCTCGGTAGGTGAGGCGTCTGCATGGATACAGGCCACTGACCCCGAACGTCGAGAGACGCCCCGGGTCAGGACAGCTCTTCCCGGACACAAGGGTTGAGCCCAAGTGGCTTCTGGGCGAATGTCCCGGATACGCCGTGCAGTGCCGAAGCTCTGTCGAGAGGGGTGCGACCGGCGGTCCTCCGACCGGTTCGTTCGCGCCTCTCCCGTTCAGGTGAATGTAATGACACCCGCGTGTGTCCAGGCCGTGAGGAGGTGAGGGCGAGATGAGCGAATCCAGTCCAGGCGACAGTCCCTCCCCAAAATCCATCTTGTCCCGATCGGGACTCCAGCAGGAGAAGACCATGGCTTTTGTTGTCACACATCGTGTCTCCGGTGCCTTGCGGTTGCGCGGACGGTCGATGCTGCGCGCCGGTCGGCTGCTGACCAACAGGCTGAGCGCATGGCGCTTTCCGACTCCGCAAGAGCGGGCCAACCTGTATGTGTCGCGGATGCCGATCGCCGTGCTCGCGGCGCCATCGTGCGCGCCGGGCGGACGGTCGTCGGGCGGCGTGGACGCTCTGACACGCCCGATCTAGTCAGAACCGTTGGGCAGCAGCACGATTTTGCCGCGGGTGTGCCGCTGCTCGAGCTCCTGGTAGGCATCGGCGACGCGGTCCAGCGGATAGGTGGCGGCGATCTCGAAATCGATGGCGCCGGTAACGATCAGATTGGCCATCGCGCTGAGCACCTCCGGTGTCGAGGCGTCCATGCTGCCCTCTGTCTTGGCGCCGACCTCGCCGGCCTTCTGGAACGAGATGATGGTCTCGATCCGCTCGGGCGCCACACCGAGATCCACCGCGAGTTGGACGTAGTCCGGGCCGAACAGGTCGATGAACGCGTCGATTCCGTTGGGCGCGGCCGCATGCAGCCGCTCGGTCAGCCCGTCACCGTAGGCGATCGGGCTGACACCGTGCGCACGCAGCCAGTCGGCGTTTCCCGGCCCCGCGATGCCGAGGACCCGCGCCTTGCGCAGGGTCAGCAACTGCACGACGAGGCTGCCGACGCCGCCCGCGGCCGCCGACACGGCGACCGTCTCACCCGCCTGCGGTGCCACCGCACGGACGGCGGCGTAGGCCGTCACGCCGACCACGTAGAGGGAACCCGCTACCTCCCAACGCATTTCGGGAGGCTTGCGGATCAGCTGGTCGACCGGGACGGCGGCGTGAGTCGCGTGGCTGGACCGACGCAAACTGAACCCGAGGACCTCGTCGCCGACGGCGAATTCGGTGACCCCCGGGCCCACCGCCGTCACGATCCCGGCAAGGTCGCTGCCCTCGCCGGAGGGGAACGTGGCGGGGAACATCTCATGCATCGCCCCGGCTCGGATGGCGGCCTCGCCGGGGTTTATCCCGGCGGCGCGAACTTCGACGACCACCTCGCCCGGCCCCGGCGAGGGCAGATCGATCTCCGCCACGTACAAGACGTCACGGCCGCCGTAGCGGTCGAACCGCACGGCGCGCGCCATCGCGTTCGTCATCGTGATCCTCACCCCGAGCTGTGCCCGTCCCCGACGCCAGCATAGGCCGCAAACCGGTACCTGGCTGTCGGGGCGCCCATGGGCGCGTATGTTTCTAGACGCTGTCTGGTCATCTCAGCCCCGCGGAAGGAACGCCCATGGACGTTGCTCGGATCCATGTCGTCGGCCGGGCCGCGGCCACGATCGTGGTCGGCACCGCGATCGCCGGCTGTGGCAGCGGCCACAACGCCTCGCCGGCGTCCTCGTCGAGCGCTGCCGCGTCATCGTCGAGTTCGAGTGCGGTGGCGAGCCCGTCGCCGGGGCAATCCACGGACTACAGCGCTTTGCTGATCAAGCCGAGCGACATCGGTGGGGATCTCGCCACGCCGCAACCACCGGTGCTGAATCCCAACAACGCGCCGGGCGTTGCGCAGCTGTTCGCCAATGCCGACAACAGCCGCCGGATCGGCGACACCATCCTGATCGTCGCCGATGCGGCGGCGGCAGCGGCTGGCCTCGAGAACACCAAAGGCAATTACGCGGGCAAGGTCAACGGCACGTGGCAGCCGGTCGACGTCGGCTCCAACGGGACGATGATCTCCGGCACCGCACCGGACAACTCCCAAGCCGTGACCGTGCTGTTGTTCACCGAGGGCAAGGCGCTCGTCAACCTGGAATTCGACAGCGCGGCCAATGATCCGATCGATCCGGGTGTTGCCACCGATATCGGCCGCAAGCAGGACGCCGCGATCAAGAACGGGCTGCCCGGCTAACCGGCGCCGACGAAGGTCAGGACACGACCTGGATGGGATCGCCGACGTTCACCTGGTTGAAGTACCACGCGGCGTTGTCGGGACTGAGGTTGATGCACCCATGGCTGACGTTGGCGTAGCCCTGGGAATTCACCGACCATGGCGCCGAATGCACGTAGACGCCGCTCCAGGTGACGCGCACCGCGTACTGGGCGGTGATCTTGTATCCCTCGGGGGAGCTGAGCGGGATGCCGATGGTCCGCGAGTCCATGACCACGGAGCGCTGTTTTTCCAGGGCGGTGAAGTTACCGATCGGTGTGGGCCGACTGGGCTTGCCCATGGATGCCGGCATGGTGCGGAGCACTTCGCCGTTGCGGCTGACGGTGAAGGTGTGCGCAGAGATGCTGGCGACACCGAGTAACTCGTCACCGGTGTCGAACCCGGTTGTCAGGGCTTGCACGCCAACCGACACGTGGCTATGGGCGGGCCAATAGTGGTTCGGAACCCACTGCACGACATTGTCCGCGACCCACTCGAAGTGTCCGGGCATATCACTCGGCGAGGCCACGTGGATCGACCGTTGCACGGCAGCGCGATCGGCGACCGGCGCGGTGAACGTCACGACGACCGGGTGCGCCACGCCCACCACCGCGCCGGTAGCGGGCAAAATCGAGGCAACCGTCGGGACGGGCTGGGGTGTCGGGACTGCGGCGATGCTGCGGGCGGCCGGCCCGACCGCCCCGATGGCCGTGATCGCGACCATAACAAAAAGATAACGAACTCCTCGACGCATAGCGCCCGCCCTTCGCGATGGTGCGATCAACACAACGATATTCTACTGGCTGCCGCCGTATTGCCCGTTTCAGCAAACATTGGCGGGCTCGCCGGTGCCCGTGATAACGGCCCGGTCACCGGCCGGGTTCGCTACCGTCACGGGCAATCTTGCGGCCCGGATGGGCAAAGAACCCAGGTCCGCGCGACGCATGCGGCAGCGCAAGGGCTTTGATGGGTACGCAGGACTGGCTGGCGTGTTGCCGACGAGTTAGCCTCAGCGAGAGCGGTACCCGAAGGCCGAGGAGGTGCGGGTGCTCTTCCGTCAACTGGAATACTTCGTAGCGGTCGCGCAGGAGCGGCACTTCGCCCGCGCGGCCGACAAGTGCTATGTTTCGCAGCCCGCGCTATCGGCAGCGATCGCCAAACTGGAGCGAGAGCTGAATGTCACCCTGATCAATCGCGGACACAGCTTTGAGGGTCTCACCCCAGAAGGGGAGCGATTGGTCGTGTGGGCCAAGCGGATTCTTGCCGAGCACGATGCGTTCAAGGCCGAGGTGCATGCCGTGCGGTCGGGCATCACCGGAACGCTTCGGCTCGGCACGGTGCCAACCGCCTCGACGACCGCCTCGCTGGTGCTCTCGGCGTTTTGTTCGGCGCACCCGTTGGCCAAGGTCCAAATCCTCTCCCGGCTGGCCGCCACCGAACTGTATCGGCGGCTGCGGGAATTCGAGCTGGACGCCGCGATAGTGCATGCTGCGCCCGACGAGGCTCACGACGTGAATCTGGTGCGGCTGTACGAGGAGCGTTACGTGCTGCTCTCGCCGGCGGACATGCTGCCCTCCGGTGCGGCCACGCTGACGTGGCCGGAGGCCGCGCAGTTGCCACTGGCGTTGCTGACCACCGACATGCGCGACCGCCAGATCATCGACCAAGCCTTCGCCGACCATGCCATGACGGTGACCCCGCAGGTTGAAACCGATTCCGTCGCTTCGCTATTCGCCCAAGTCGCCGCCGGGAACTGGGCATGCATCGTGCCGCACACCTGGCTGTGGACATCGCCGCTGGGCGCGGAGATCCGCGCGGTTGAAATGGTCGATCCGGTACTCAAGGCCGACATCGCCCTCGCCACCAACTCCACCGGGCCCGGTTCGCCGATCGCCCGCGCACTCGCCGTGTCCGCGGGGCAGTTGGCGCTGAACGACTTCTTCGACGCTCAGCTGGCCGGAATCACACGCCGGCGTTGACCGCGGCCGCGGGCGGCCCGGCCGCGCTGGTCGGATTCAGGCTCGCCAAGTGCCCGCTTTCCACCCCGGCCGCCGGGTCGAGTTCGCAGTCGATGATCGACGGCCCGTGGGAGGCAATGGCTTCGGTCAGCGCTAACACGCAACTCCGACGGTGTGGTGATGTGATAACCCTTGCCGCCGAAGGCCTCCGCGATCAGTTCGTGGCGCGCACGCGCATTCAGCACGGTGGGTGCCGGATCCCCTTCTCTTGCCGCTCCGCCGGCCGCGGCCTCGTCGCCGCGGTACACGCCGCCGTTGTTGAGGATGACGACGGTCACCGGCAGCCGGTAGCGGCAGATGGTCTCGATTTCCATGCCGCTGAAGCCGAATGCGCTGTCACCCTCGATCGCGACCACCGGCTTGCCGGTCTCGACGGCGGCGGCGATGGCGTAGCCCATCCCGATGCCCATCACTCCCCAGGTTCCCGTGTCCAGCCGGTGTCGCGGCACCTCCATGTCGATGACATTGCGGGCCAGGTCCAGTGCGTTGGCGCCCTCGTTGACCACATAGGCTTCCGGATTCTCCTGCAGCACCGAGCGGATGGCGCCGAGGGCGTTGTAAAACCGCATGGGGTGCGGATTTTCGGCCAGGCGCCGCCGCATCTTGGCGTCGTTGCGCGCTTTGCGTTCGGCCAGTTCGGTGGTCCATCCCGCGGGCACGCTGATCGGCCGGGTGGTCAGGCCCGCACTCAGCGCCGACATCACCGAGCCGATGTCGCCGACCAGCGGCGCGCTGATCTGCTGATTGCTGTCGAACTCGGAAGCCGCGATGTCGACTTGCACGAACTTGGCATCGACCGCCCACGGGGGTGACTCCCCGTGGCCGAGCAGCCAATTGAGCCGGGCGCCGACCAGCAAGACCGCGTCGGCGCGCGCGACCGCCAGCGAGCGCGCGGCCGCGGCCGACTGCGGGTGGGAGTCCGGCAACAGCCCCTTGGCCATCGACATCGGTAGGAACGGAATCCCGGTGGCCTCCACGAACTCCCGGATCTCGTCGTCGGCCCGGGAGTACGCCGCGCCCTTGCCGAGCACGATCAGGGGCCGGTGTGCGTCGGAGAGGATCCGTAGTGCGCGGTCCACGGCTTCGGATGCCGGCAGTTGACGGGGAGCCGGATCGACAACCCGCCAGATAGTGTCCGCGGCGGCTGATGTCTCCAGGGCCTGGCCCAGAACGTCACCGGGGATGTCCAGGTAGACGCCGCCCGGGCGGCCCGAGACGGCGGTGCGAATGGCGCGCGCGACGCCGCGCCCGATGTCCTCGATCCGGTTGATCCGGTAGGCCGCCTTCGCGAACGGCCTTGCCGCGTTGAGCTGGTCGAGCTCGCCGTACTCGCCCCGCTGCAGATCCACCATCGCTCGATCGCTGGAACCCGAGATCTGGATCATCGGGAAGCAATTCGTCGTGGCGTTCGCCAGCGCGGCCAGGCCGTTGAGAAACCCGGGCGCCGATACCGTCAGGCACACGCCCGGCCGGCGGGTGAGAAACCCGGCGATGGCCGCGGCGTTGCCGGCCGAGGTCTCCTGCCGGAAGCCGATGTAGCGGATTCCGGACCCCTGCGCGACCCGGGCGAGATCCGTGATCGGGATGCCGACCACCCCGTACATCGTGTCGACATCGTTAGCCTTGAGCGCATCCACCACCAGGTGGAAACCGTCGGTCAACCGGGTCGACTCCTGCGCGTCGCTTCCAGATGCCGAAAATGTGGTCATGGTGGCGACTCCTCGGGTGCGGGTGGTGGGTGGGCTGCCTCAGCCATCACTGTGGCCCCGGCGCGGGCGGGTGTCCAAGACTAAGCCACTATCCAGCGATTCACGCCGTCTATCGCCACTGGTCAGTACCGCTGATGCGGGCTCGATAGTCAGCGGTTATCGGTCGTGCGGGAATCGGTATTGGACGGGCGGCACCTGGCCCGGCATGGTGCGAGCAGTACTTTCACTCGGAAAGCGGGAAGGAGTGCGGAAATGAGGTCTGACCCGGTCGCCAGCGACGCGGCTACGGGGGTGCCCGGATTGCCGAGTCCGCGCATCGCCGATCTGGTCGAGGCGTCGGCACGGCGGTCGCCGGAGGCGCCGGCGCTCGTCGTCACCCCCGACCGCATCCCGGTGAGCTATCGCGACGTGGTCCGGCTGGTCGACGACCTGGCCGGCCGGCTGACGCGGGCCGGTCTGCTACCGGGCGATCGGGTCGCCCTGCGGGCGGGCAGCAACGCCGAGTTCGTTGTCGGGTTGTTGGCTGCCGCACGCACGGACCTGATCGCTGTCCCGCTGGATCCGGCCCTACCGGTCAGCGAGCAGCGGGCCCGGTGCGAGGCGGCGGGCGCGCGGGCGATCCTGGTCGACCGCCCCGATGCCCAGGGTGCCGGCGCCACGGATGACCCGGCCCTGCGGTGGTGGCCCATGGCGGTGACCGTCGACCGCGCGGGCCGCGCCCCGGCGGTCCACCTGGACGCCGCGGCGGGCCCCAGGGACGACTTTTCGACGCCGGAGGGGCTGTGCGACGACGACGCCATGATCATGTTCACCGGCGGCACCACGGGCGTGCCCAAGATGGTCCCCTGGACCCGAGAAAACATCGCCGGCTCGGTGCGGGCCATCATCGCCGGATACCAGCTCGGCCCGCAGGATGCCACCGTTGCGGTCATGCCGCTCTACCACGGTCACGGACTGCTCGCCGCGCTGCTGGCCACCCTGGCCTCGGGCGGTTCGGTGCTGTTGCCCGCACGGGGGCGGTTCTCGGCCCACACGTTCTGGGACGACATCGCCGCCGTCCGGGCCACCTGGTACACCGCGGTCCCGACGATCCACCAGATCCTGCTGGAGCGCGCCAAGACCGGGCAGCCCGGAGGCGAGCCGGCCGCCTTGCGCTTCATCCGCAGTTGCAGCGCCCCGCTCACCGCCGAGACCGCGCAGGCGCTGCACGACACCTTCTCGGCGCCGGTGGTGTGTGCCTTCGGCATGACCGAGGCCACCCACCAGGTGGCCACGACCCCGATAGGTGGCATCGATCAAGATGAAAACCCCGCCGCCACACCGGGTCTCGTCGGCCGCTCCACCGGGCCGGAAATCCGGATCGTCGGATCCGACGGTCGGCCAGCGCCCGCGGACGCCGTCGGGGAGGTCTGGTTGCATGGCCCCACCGTGGTGCGCGGCTACCTCGGCGACCCGGCGATCACCGCCGCCAACTTCACCGACGGGTGGCTGCGCACCGGCGACCTGGGATCGTTGTCGACCGCCGGCGACCTGACGATCCGCGGCCGGATCAAGGAACTGATCAACCGCGGCGGCGAAAAGATCTCACCGGAGCACGTCGAGGGCATTCTGGCCGGCCATCCCGACGTGCTGGAGGTGGCGGTGTTCGGCGTGCCGGACGCGTTGTACGGGGAGACCGTCGGCGCGGTCATCGTGCCGCGCGGCTCGGCCGCGCCGACGCCGGCCGAGCTGACCGCGTTCTGCCGCGAGCGGCTGGCGCCCTTCGAGGTGCCGGCCAGCTTTCAGCAGGCAAGCGAGCTGCCGCACACCGCGAAAGGCTCCCTGGACCGTCGCGCTGTGGTCACGCAGTTCGGCCACCGCACGTAGCCGGGAAGCCGTCAGGCGGTGGCCTGCACGCGCGCCGCCGCGGATTCCGGCATGGGCTCGTAGCGGGCGAACGAACGGGTGAACGACGCGGCCCCGTGCGCCAATGAGCGCAAGTCGATCGCATAGCGGGTCAACTCGACCTGAGGCACCTCGGCCTTCACCACGGTGCGTTCGTTTCCCGCGGTGTCGGTACCCAGCACGCGGCCGCGGCGACCCGACAGGTCGCCCATCACCGCACCGACGTAATCGTCGGGCACCAGCACCGAGATCTCGTCGATGGGCTCCAGCAGGGTCACCTTCGTCGCCGCCGCCGCCTCGCGCAACGCCAGCGCGCCCGCCATCTGGAAGGCGAAGTCCGACGAGTCCACGCTGTGGGCCTTGCCATCGAGCAGGCTGACCCGGATGTCGACCACCGGATAGCCGGCGTGCACTCCCTTTTCCATCTGCGCGCGCACGCCCTTCTCCACGCTCGGAATGAATTGCCGCGGCACCGCCCCGCCGACCACTTTGTCGACGAACTCGAATCCGGAGCCCTCCGGCAGTGGTTCCACCTCGACGTCGCAGACCGCGTACTGGCCGTGTCCGCCGGACTGCTTGACGTGGCGGCCATGGCCTTTCGCCTTGCCGCTGAAGGTTTCTCGCAACGGGACGCGGAGCTCCACCGTGTCCACGGTGACGCCGTACCGGTTGGCCAACGCGTCAAGGACAACGCCGGCGTGCGCCTCGCCCATGCACCAGAGCACGATCTGGTGGGTTTCGGAGTTCTGCTCGATCCGCAGGGTCGGGTCCTCGGCGGCCAATCGCCCCAGCCCAACCGACAGTTTGTCCTCGTCGGTCTTGGCATGTGCCGCGATGGCCACCGGTAGCAACGGCTCGGGCATCGTCCACGGTTTCAGTACCAGCGGCTCCGCCTTTTCCGACAGCGTGTCACCCGTTTCGGCCCGGGTGAGCTTCCCGATCGCGCAGATGTCACCCGCCACCACGGCCGGGGCGGGGCGCTGCTGCTTACCGATCGGGAAGGACAGCACCCCGATGCGTTCGTCTTCGTCGTGGTCGGGATGCGTGCTGCCATTGCCGTTGGTCGCACCGAAGAACGACGCGAAATGGCCCGACACATGAACTGTCGTGTCGGGCCGGATGGTGCCGGAAAACACCCGGACCAGGCTGACCCTGCCGACGTAGGGGTCCGACGTCGTCTTCACCACCTCCGCGAGCAGCGGCGCGGCCGCGTCACAGGCCAACGTTGCGTGCGGGGCGCCCTGCGCCGTAAAGACCTCCGGTAGTGGATGTTCCATCGGGGACGGGAAGCCGCGGGTGGCCACCTCCAGCAATTCCAGGGTGCCGACGCCGGTGCTGCTGCACACCGGGATGACCGGGAAAAACGATCCCCTGGCGACGGCCCTCTCCAAGTCCTCGATGAGCACCGACTCATCAATGGACTCGCCGCCGAGATAACGGTCCATCAGCGATTCGTCCTCGGATTCCTCGATGATCCCCTCGATCAGGGTGCCGCGCGCCTCTTCGATGCGCTCCGCGTCCGCCGGGTCCGGTGGCTGCGTGGTCCGCTTGCCGTCGGCGTATTGGTAGCGCGTCTGCGACAGCAGCCCGATCAGGCCTTCGCAGGATGGCAGGCCGATCGGCAGATACAGCGGTAACACCTTGTCGCCGAACGCGTTTTGCGCGGCGGCCAGCGCCTCCTGATAGTTCGCGCGGGCGTGGTCGAGCTTCGTGATCACCACGGCGCGGGGCATGCCGACCTCGCTGCATTCCCGCCACAGCGATTTGGTGGGCTCGTCGACGCCTTCGTTGGCCGCGATCACGAACAGCGCGCAGTCCGCGGCGCGCAACCCGGCCCGCAGCTCGCCGACGAAGTCGGCGTAGCCGGGTGTGTCGACCAGGTTCACCTTGATGCCGTCGTGGGACAGGGAGGCCACCGCGACACCCACCGACCTTTGTTGCCGAATCTCTGCCTCGTCGTAGTCGCAGACCGTGCTGCCGTCGGTGACCGAGCCCGGCCGGGCGAGCACCCCCGCCGCGACCAGCAGGGCTTCGACGAGGGTGGTCTTGCCGCCTCCCGACGGCCCTACCAGAGCCACGTTGCGAATGTCGCCGGGACCGTTGGCGGTGGGAGCGCTTCCCGCGCCTTGGGAAGTATTCGTCCTGTCCGCCATGACTTTCCTCCAAGTTTCCCGGGTCGCGTCCGGCCGTACACCTCTCTAGTTACCATTCACCCAACTACCGCCCATCACAAGAGGTCCGGCCCGAATCGTTGATCACCGAAGCGGCCGGTGACGACCGTCAGGACGCCTGCGGCGGATATGCCGGACGGTCGGGATGTGCGCGAGATTTGCTGCGGTAACGATGAATACGATGATTGGCCGCCCACACAACGAACCATGCCGTGCAGGCGATGGTCACGATGGCAAAGCTGGGCGGCAAATCGAACATTGCCGAGACTCCCAGCCCGAGCCAGACCGACACCGTGCTGATGACCGTCGAGATCAGCATTGCCAAGCCGGGCCTGGCGGTCAGCATGATGGCGGTCGCGGCCGGTGTGACGACGAGGGCGAACAGCAGCAAGCTGCCAACGGCCTGGATGGCCATCGTCACGGCCAGTCCCAGCAGTGCCATGAATGCGATCGACAGTCCGCGGACCGGTACGCCTTTAGCCTCGGCGACTTGGGAGTTGATCGACGCAAACAGCAATGGGCGGTAGATCACGCCGATGCTCAACGCCAGCAGGATCAACAAGCCCGCGAAGCCGGCAAGCTGGTCGCGCGAGACGGCCAGAAGGTTTCCGAAGAGGATGTTCGTCATGGTGCCGGATGCCTTGGTGGCCAGCGAGTTGAAGAACAGCGCCAGACCGATGGCCATTGCCAAGACTGTGCCGGTGGCGACATCGCGTTCAGCGGCCCTCTTGCCCAGCGCGCCGATGACGAGCGCGCCGCCCACGCAGAAGGCACCGAGACCGAACGCGACCGGCAGGCCCACCAACACCGCGCCGGTGGCGCCCGGCAGGCCGATGTGCGCCAGGGCGTGTGCCGCGAACGCGGTGTTGCGGATGACGACGAAGTAACCGATCAGGCCGGCGGCGACCGCCACAATGGTCCCGCCCAGCAGCGCGTCGCGCATGAACGGGGACGTCAAGATGGCCCACCAATCGCCCTGATAGCCCACGGCGACCAGACGCGTTGTCATACGACACTCCTGATGTAGAGCTCCCCGTGCGCACAATTGGCGACTTCGATCGGGGTGCCATAGATGCGGCTGAGCAACGCGTCGTCGAGCACGCTGTTGATGGTGACGTAGCGCGCGTGCCCGTCAAGGAGATAGATCGCGCTGTCGAGCAGGTTCAGCACGGGATTCAAGTCGTGCGCGACGACGAGGATCGTGACACCCCGGTCGCGGTGCAAGCGCCGCAGTAGCTCGACGATCTCGCGCTGGCTGCGTAGGTCCAGCGACGCCAGCGGCTCATCGAGCATCAGCAGCTTGGGTTGCGCGACCAGCGCCTCGGCGATTGCGACCCGCTGGCGTTGTCCGCCGGACAACTGCGAAAGTCGCTTGTCGGCGAACTCCGTGGCGCGCATGGACCGCAGGGCTTCCTCGACGCGGTGACGTTGCGCAGCGGTGCTGCGCCCGAAGGCCCACCGGTAGCCGTTCAGCCCGAGCATCACCGCGTCGGCGGCCCGGATCGCATGATCGGAGCGCAGGGCGTAGTTCTGCGGCAGGTAGCCGATCATGTGGTTGTCCTCGCCGGGCCGTTTGCCGAACACCCGAACGTGCCCGGAGGCGACCGGGATCAGTCCCAGAATTGCCTGCAAGAGGGTGCTTTTTCCGGCTCCGTTCGCTCCGATCACGGCGATGATCCCGCCGGCGGGCACCCCGAAGGTCGCCGCTGACCAGAGCAGCCTTCCTCCGCGCTCAACACTGACGTCGTCGAAGGCCAGCGCAGTGGGACCCGGGTCAGGCGGATACACCGAGCGCCTTGCCCAGCTTGCCGAGTTGGTCGACCTGCCAACTCGGGAACGAGACCTGCCCCGGCGGCAGCGTCTCGGTGATGTTCACGATTGGCACGCCAGTTCGCTGGGCCGTCGAGCGCATCCTTTCCGGCACCGCCCCCTGGGTCTGGGGGTTGAAGATCAGCACATCGACGTGACGGCCGGCAAGCAGGGCCCGGAAGGCCTCGATGTCACCCGGTGATGGATCGGTCTGGTTGGCGACGGCTTGTCGGTAACCGTTGGGGGTTCGGTTGATCAAGCCGAGTGCCGCAGCCATGTAGTCGAAGACACTCTCGGTCGCGGCATACGATTTGCCTGGCGCCAAGCTCTTGATCGTGGCAATGAGGTCCGTGTACGGCTTGAGCTCCGTCGCGAACGCCGATCGCTGCCCGGCGAAATAGGCGGCCGCCGCGGGAGACAATTCGGTCAGCGCGGCGGTCAATGCGTCGGCGACGGCCGTGACCGCCGCGGGGCTGTACCACAGATGTGGGTTAGCGCCGAGCGGGGTTCTGGTTACCGCGGCGGCGTCGACGACGGCCGCGGCCGGGGCCGTGGCGGCGGCGAGCTTCGTGGCCCATGCGTCGTAGCCCGCGCCATTGACGACAACGAGGCGTGCATGAGAAAACGAATTGGCGTTGGACGGGGACGGCTCGTAGTCATGGGGGTCAACCGACGAACCCGCCAGTGCCGTCGTCACCTTGGCGCAGTTGCCACCAAGCGTCGCAACGATGTCGGCCCACTGGGAGACGCTGGCCGCCACCGCGAGCGGAGTGGTGGGGCACTGCGGCGCAGTCGATGTGTTCAAACCGGACGATGTGCCGGGCTTCGTGAAGCATCCCGTCAGCACCAGCGCAATCCCGGCGATCGTGATGGCAGACCGAAGTGTGCGCGGATACCCGGGTACTCGCCGACGGCCACGCATCAAAGAACGGTAGCCGTTGCCGACTGAACGGCGCTCCTTTTCGATGAGCGCGCCGGCCGAACCGGTGGTCAGGTGTGCCAGCTGGACCAGCGGCGCACCGCCACCGCGATGACCGGACCGTCCAACGAAACCGATTGATACTGAGGGTACTTGGCGCGCAGCAGTCGGTAGCCGACGTCCACGGCTTGGCCGTGGGTGTGGACCGTGGCGACACCGTCGACCCGGACCCACCACAGCTGGGCCCAATCGTCGGCGTAGTGGTCGACGAGCAGGCTCACCCGGGGGTTGCCCTCGATGTTGGCCAGGCGGCGCAGCCGCCGCGTGGCCTTTGGTTTCGCGTCGACGGCGGTGTACACCACGTCGTGGGCGCCGACCGCAAACACCACCGGCACCAGGTGCGGCAGGCCGTCGGGCGTAACGGTCGCCAGCCGGGCTACCGGGGACCGTGCGAACCGGGCCTTGGGGTCGAATGCGGCCACGTCGTCAGCTTAGGGCCGGACCGCCGCGACGAGGGGCGACAAACCTTGCCTCTGACATGCATAGCTACCTGCATTACGGTTATATACACAAACTGGTGCCGCCCAGCGCCTGAAGCCGGGACAGTTCTGATGTTTGCCGTGAGGCAGGAAGGTGACGGGATGAGCAAATCGCACCACCGCTTGGTCTGGCGGTCATGGTTGGCCAGCGTGCTGACCGTGGCGGGTCTGGCCCTCGGAGTCGGCCCGGCGCCCGCGTTCGCCTCACCCTCCACCCTGGCGCTCGACCGGTTCGGCGACCGGCCCCAGGCGCCGCTCGACCCGTCCGCCCTGGTCGGCCAGGTCGGGCCGCAGGTGGTCAACATCGACACCAAGTTCGGCTACAACAACGCGGTGGGCGCCGGAACCGGCATCGTCATCGATCCCAACGGCGTCGTGTTGACCAACAACCACGTGATCTCGGGCGCCACCGAGATCAGCGCCTTCGACGTCGGCAACGGGCAGACGTACGGCGTGGACGTGGTCGGCTACGACCGGACGCAAGACATCGCGGTGCTGCAACTTCGTGGCGCGGCCGGGCTGCCGACCGCCGCGATGGGTGGTGGGGTCTCGGTGGGCGAGCCCGTCGTGGCGCTGGGGAATGCCGGCGGTGCGGGCGGGACACCCAGCGCGGTGTCCGGCAAGGTCGTCGCGCTCGACCAGGCCGTCTCTGCGACTGACACCCTGACCGGCGCCGAAGAGCGGCTGGGCGGCTTGATCCAGGCCGACACCCCGATCAAGCCGGGCGACTCCGGTGGGCCGATGGTCAACAACGCCGGGCAGGTGATCGGCGTGAACACCGCCGCCAGCGACAACTACAAGATGTCGGGCGGGCAGGGCTTCGCCATTCCGATCGGGCGGGCGATGGGGGTCGCCGGGCGGATCAGGGCCGGTGCCGGCTCGAACACCGTGCACGTCGGCCCGACCGCCTTCATCGGCCTGGGCGTCACGGACAACAACGGCGACGGCGCGCGCGTCGAACGTGTGGTCGCCACCGGCCCCGGCGCGGCCGCCGGGATCGCCCCCGGTGACATCATCACCGGGGTCGACAACGTCCCGATCAACGGCGCCACTTCGATGACCGATGTGCTCGTACCGCATCACCCCGGGGACACGATCGCGGTGCACCTGCGCGCCGCGGTTGGCGGCGACCGCACCGTGAACATAGCGCTGGCGGAGGGGCCTCCGGCCTGATAGCGACGCGGGTGCTGCGCGCCCGGCGGCCAATTCGTTTGCCCCCGGGCCGGATTCGTCGCGCTTGGGCAGGCGTGATTCCCAACGTCGCGCCTCGGGTACCCGTGGCATCGTGGAATTGATGAACGACGCACGAGACGCTGTCGAGCACCATCCCGAGGGCGGCAGCCACGTTCAAGACGGCGTGGTCGAGCACCCCAACGCCGAGGATTTCCGCAATGCCGCGGCACTGCCCGCCGACCCGACCTGGTTCAAGCGCGCCGTCTTCTACGAGGTGTTGGTTCGGGCGTTCTACGACGCCAGCGCGGACGGCGCCGGCGACCTGCGTGGGCTGCACCAGCGCCTGGATTATTTGCAGTGGCTCGGCATCGACTGCATCTGGCTGCCCCCGTTCTACGACTCGCCGCTGCGGGACGGCGGCTATGACATTCGGGACTTCTACAAGGTGCTGCCCGAATTCGGCACCGTCGACGACTTCGTCGCGCTGCTCGACGCGGCGCACAAGCGGGGCATCCGCGTCATCACCGACCTGGTCATGAACCACACCTCGGATTCGCACCCGTGGTTCCAGGAGTCGCGCCACGACCCCGACGGGCCGTACGGCGACTACTACGTGTGGAGCGACACCAGCGAGAAGTACACCGACGCGCGCGTCATCTTCGTCGACACCGAGGAGTCGAACTGGACGTTTGACCCGGTCCGCCGGCAGTTCTACTGGCACCGGTTCTTCTCCCACCAGCCGGACCTGAACTACGACAGCCCGGCCGTGCAGGAGGCGATGATCGACGTCATCCGCTTCTGGCTGGGCCTCGGGATCGACGGTTTCCGGCTGGACGCGGTGCCCTACCTGTTCGAGCGGGAGGGCACCAACTGCGAGAACCTGCCCGAAACGCATGCGTTCCTCAAGCGCGTCCGCAAGGTCGTCGACGACGAGTTCCCGGGCCGGGTGCTGCTGGCCGAGGCCAATCAGTGGCCGGCCGATGTGGTCGAGTATTTCGGCGAGGCCAGCACCGGTGGCGACGAATGCCACATGGCGTTCCACTTCCCGCTGATGCCGCGCATCTTCATGGCGGTCCGCCGGGAGTCGCGCTTCCCGATCTCGGAAATTCTGGCGCAGACGCCCGAGATCCCCGACATGGCGCAGTGGGGCATCTTCCTGCGCAACCACGACGAGTTGACGCTGGAGATGGTCAGCGACGAAGAGCGCGACTACATGTACTCCGAGTACGCCAAGGATCCCCGGATGAAGGCCAACGTGGGGATCCGCCGCCGGCTGGCCCCGCTGCTGGACAACGACCGCAACCAGATCGAGTTGTTCACCGCGCTGCTGCTCTCGCTGCCCGGTTCGCCGGTCCTGTACTACGGCGATGAGATCGGCATGGGCGACGTCATCTGGCTGGGTGACCGCGACGGCGTGCGCACCCCGATGCAGTGGACGCCGGACCGCAACGCCGGCTTTTCCAAGGCCAACCCGGGCCGGCTCTACCTGCCGCCCAGCCAGGACCCGGTCTACGGCTACCAGGCCGTCAACGTGGAGGCGCAGCGCGACACGTCGACGTCGCTGCTCAACTTCACCCGCATGATGTTGTCGGTGCGACGCCGACACGAGGTCTTCGCCGTCGGCACGTTCGAAGAATTAGGCGGGTCGAACCCGTCGGTGCTGGCCTTCGTGCGCCAATCCGACGGCGACGGCGATACCGTGCTGTGTGTCAACAACCTGTCCCGGTTCCCGCAGCCCATCGAACTGAACCTGCAGCACTGGAGCGGTTACACGCCCATCGAGCTGACCGGGCACGTGGAATTCCCCCGCATCGGCCACCTGCCCTACCTACTGACACTGCCCGGACACGGGTTCTACTGGTTCCAGCTGTGTGCATCGGAGGAGAACGCATGACCCTACCTGCCAAGCTGCCTTGGAGTGAATGGCTGCCCCAGCAACGTTGGTACGCCGGGCGCAACCGGGAACTGTCCGCCGCCGAGGCCGCCGTCGTCGTTCCGCTTCGCGACGATCTCGACCTGGTGCTGGTGGACGCCGACTACGCCGACGGCTCCTCGGAGCGCTACCAGGTGATCGTCAGATGGGACTCCGCGCCGGTCTCCGAGTACAGCAACGTGGCCACCATCGGCGCCGCCGGCGACCGGACCGGCTTCGACGCCCTGTACGACGCCGACGCGCCGCAATTTCTGCTGTCGTTGATCGACTCGTCGGCCGCCCGCGCGTCGTCCGACGCGCAGGTGACCTTTGCCAAGGAACCGGACGTCCAGCTGCCGCTGCAGGCGCGGCCGCACGTCTCCGACGCCGAGCAGAGCAACACCAGCGTGATCTTCGATCGGGACGCGATCTTCAAGGTGTTTCGCCGGGTCAGCAGCGGCATCAATCCCGACATCGAACTGGACCGGGTGCTGGGCCGCGCCGGCAACCCGCACGTGGCCCGGCTGCTGGGCACCTACGAGATGGCCGGCTCGGACGGCACGCCCGACACCGCGTGGCCCCTGGGCATGATGACCGAGTTCGCGTCGAACGCCGCCGAAGGGTGGGCGATGGCGACGGCCAGCGTTCGGGACCTGTTCGCGGAGGCCGACCTGTATGCGCACGAGGTTGGCGGCGACTTCGCCGGTGAGTCCAGTCGGCTCGGCGAGGCCGTCGCGTCCGTGCACGCCGCCCTGGCCGAATCCCTGGGATCGGCGCGGTCGCCCTTCCCGCTCGACAATGTGCTGGCGCGGCTGTCGTCGACGGTGGCTAAGGTCCCCGAATTGCGCGAGTACGCCGCCACGATCGAAGAGCGCTTCGGCAAGCTCGCCGGGGAGACCATCACCGTTCAGCGGGTGCACGGCGACCTGCACCTGGGACAGGTGCTGCGCACCCCGGAGGGCTGGCTGCTGATCGACTTCGAGGGTGAGCCGGGGCAGCCGCTGCAGGAACGGCGGGCCCCGGATTCACCGTTGCGTGACGTGGCCGGTGTGCTGCGGTCGTTCGAGTACGCGGCCTATGGGCCGTTGGTGGACCAGGCGGACGACAAGCAGTTGGCGGCCCGCGCCCGGGAGTGGGTCGAGCGCAATCGCACGGCGTTCTGCGACGGCTACGCGGCCGCCTCGGGCACCGACCCTCGCGACTCGGCCCAGTTGTTGGCCGCCTACGAACTCGACAAGGCCGTCTACGAGGCGGGTTATGAGGCGCGGCACCGGCCCGGATGGTTGCCGATCCCGCTGCGCTCCATCGCCCGGCTCACCGCCGCCTAGGGGGGTGCGCCACGCTGCGGATGCCGCGGGTGTCTGAAAGCATGTGGGCGTGGCGGGTGACACATACAACAGTGAGGCCCGGTTGTCGTGGGTGCTGGCGGCGCTCGCCGGTGTGGTGGGCGCCATCTCGTTCACCCACTCCGCCGGATACTTCGTGGTTTTCATTACCGGCAACGCCCAGCGCGCCGTGCTCGGGTATTTCACCGGCGAGGTGTGGCTTGCCGTAAGTGCCCTGCTACTCATTGCTGCATTCGTTGCCGGCGTGGTGGTTGCGTCGGTGTGCCGGCGATTTTTCTGGGTCGACCATCCGCACGGCCCGACCGTGCTGACCACCTTCAGCCTGCTGGCGGCGACCATGGTGGACCTTATCGGTGAGGGCTGGGAAGCAAATTTCATCGACTTCGCGGCGATAATGCTGATGGCCTTCGGCACCGGTGCATTGAACACGTCGTTCGTCAAGGACGGCGAGGTGTCGGTGCCTTTGAGCTATGTGACCGGCACGACTGTCAAGATGAGCCAGGGCATCGAACGCCACATCGCCGGCGGTGGAAACGCCTCGGACTGGCTCGGTTACTTCCTCTTGTTAGCCAGCTTTGTCCTCGGCGCCGCGGTGGGCGGCTGCATCGGCCTGGTCCTCAACGGGACCTGGATGCTGGTGGCCGCCACGGTCGTGTGCGCGTTGACGACCGCTTACACCTACTTCCACCAGGATCGCCGCGCGCTGCTGACGGCCGAGTCGGCCAAAAAGCATCGGCAGCAGCGCTGACCGGTACGCTGCTGCCGATGCTGGCTTTTTTCAGGATGCCGGCGGCGTCTCCGGGGCGGGTGTGGGGCTGCTGAGGAGCACCCGCTGGATGTCGGGCTTCATGGCGACCAGCTGCTGGTTCCAGTAGGGCCACGAGTGTGTTCCGTTGGTCGGGAAGTTGAACACCCCGTTGCGTCCGCCCGCGGCCGTGTAGGTGTTCTGGAACTGCTGGTTGGCGCGCAGCGTGAGGCCTTCCAGGAACTTCGCCGGCATGTTGTCGCCGCCGAGGTCGCTGGGTGTGCCGTTCCCGCAGTAGACCCAGAGGCGGGTGTTGTTGGCCACCAGCCGCGGAATCTGGACCGTCGGGTCGTTGCGCTTCCACGCCGGGTCGGTGGACGGGCCCCACATGCTGTTGGCGTTGTAGCCGCCCGAGTCGTTCATCGCCAACCCGATCAGCGTCGGCCACCATCCGTCCGACGGGTTGAGGAAGCCCGACAGCGACGCGGCGTAGGGGAACTGCTGCGGGTAGTAGGCGGCCAGGATCAGCGCGGAGCCGCCCGACATCGATAGGCCCACCGCGGCGTTGCCGGCCGGCGAGAGTTGCTTGTTGGCCTGCATCCACAGGGGCATTTCCTGGGTCAGGAAGGTCTCCCACTTGTAGGTGTAGTTCTGGCCGTTCCCTTGCGAGGGCTGGTACCAGTTGCTGTAGAAGCTGGACTGGCCGCCGACGGGCATGATCACCGACAGGCCGGACTGGTAGTACTCCTCGAAGGCCGGGGTGTTGATGTCCCAACCGTTGTAGTCGTCCTGGGCCCGCAGACCGTCGAGCAAGTAGACCGAGTGGGGTCCGCCGGCTTGGAACTCCACTTTGATGTTGCGGCCCATCGACGGCGATGGCACCTCCAGATATTCCACCGGCAGGCCCGGCTTGGAGAACGCCCCCGCGGTAGCGGAGCCGCCGGCGACGAGGACAAGACCGGACAGCAGGGCAGCCCCCATAGCCGCGATCGCCAGCCGGCGCGGCATGGTTCCCGCTGCGCCACGCAACTTTTCAACGAACGTCATAGCTCCTACCCATCTCGACTTTGATCTGCCGCATCACGCGGTCGAACCCTTCGCAGGCAGTGAAACACGGGACGAGGGGGTAGCCGGCCTGTCACGGCCGCAGCGCGATGTCGCGGTTGGCTAACGATTAAGAGTCGGACCGGAATCGTTGCGTTCGGGGCACGCTCGGCCGGTCCGGATGCACCCAGGTGACGAGGCCGAGCTATCTATATGACAAGAAGGTATGCGTCCGCTGGGCAGCGCCCAGCTAGAGGCGATGCAGGCGTACCTCGGTCAGCGCGGCGTCCTCGACGCGCGCGGTCATGTAGCTGCAGAACGGTTGTCGGCGGCGATCGGTTGGCGAACCCGGATTGAGCAGGCGCAGCCCGGTTCGTGTCGTCGTATCCCAGGGGATGTGACTGTGCCCGAACACCAGAACTTGCGTATCCGGGTACAGCCGCGACATCCGGTCTTCGCGGCCGGTCGCGGCGCCGGTCTCGTGCACGACCGTGAACCGCACGCCCGCCAGCGTCGCTTCGGCTCTTTCCGGTAACCGCGCGCGCAATGCGGGGCCGTCGTTGTTCCCCCAGCATGCGATCAGGCGTGCCGCCCGGGTCTGAAGTTCGTCGAGCAATTCCGGCGCCACCCAGTCGCCGGCATGGACGACGGCGTCTGCCTGCCCCACCTCTTCCCATACGCGTGGGGGCAGGTCGCGCGCGCGTTTCGGGACGTGGGTATCGGCAATCAGCAACAGCCTCACAGACCCATCTTGCGCCAGTCGCGGCGGACTACTCCTGCCGGCTGCGCGCCTCGGCGCCCGTTTCGCGCCTCGTTGCACTGGCGCACCGGGTTGCTGACCTTCAATTCGCCGTTGGCACAGAAGAAGTCTCGTCGCGAGTCTTCGGTGAGGCGACGAACGTATACCCGGTGAGGGGCGGGCTTCGATAGGGTGCTTGCGGACACGGCTATCGTTGTTAACCCCGAACCAGGAGACACCGAATGTGCACCTTCGAATCAGTGGCCGACCTCGCCGCCGTAACGGGCGAGATCATCGGGCACAGCGACTGGGTGACCATCACCCAGGAAGACGTCAACCTGTTCGCCGACGCGACCGGCGATCACCAATGGATCCACGTCGACCCGGAACGGGCGGCCGCCGGTCCGTTCGGCACGACGATCGCACACGGGTTCATGACCTTGGCGCTGCTGCCGCGCCTGCAGCACCAGATCTACACCGTCAACGGCATCAAGCTGGCAATCAACTACGGGCTCAACAAAGTTCGCTTCCCCGCGCCGGTGCCGGTCGGTTCCCGCGTGCGTGCGCAGACTTCACTGGTTGGTGTCGAGGACCTCGGTGACGGCGCGGTGCAGGCCACCATGTCGACCACCGTGGAAATCGAAGGCGCGCCCAAACCGGCGTGTGTGGCCGAAAGCATCGTTCGCTACATCTCCTGATCCGGACGGCGAAGCATAAACTACTGCGGTACTTTGCCGTGTCTTCACCGACGTTTATGTGTCGTGAATGAAGGGCGCCCTAACGTCAGAACTCGGCGATCGCATGTTCGAGACGCTCGGCCAACCGGGCCTGCGCCTCGGCGCGCCGCGTCGGTATGTGCGCCGACGGGAAAGGCGTTGTCACCGGCTGATATTCGCGCAGAGTCCGGCGAGCCACCGTCATCTTGTGCAGTTCGGTGGCACCGTCGGCAATTCCCAGTGATTCGGCGGCAACCATCATCTTGACGAACGGCATCTCGTCGGAGACCCCGAGGGCGCCGTGCAGGTGCATGGCCCGTTGCACGACGTCGTGCAGCACCTGGGGCATGGCAACCTTCACCGCCGCGATGTCGCGACGCACCTTCTGGTAGTCGTGGTGCTTGTCGATCAGCCACGCGGTGCGCAGCACCAGCAGCCGGAACTGTTCGATCTGGATCCAGCTGTCGGCGATCTTCTCCTGGGTCATCTGAAAATCGGACAGCCGCCCGTGCCTGGTCTTGCGCGACACCACGCGCTCGCACATCATGTCAAATGCGCTGCGCGCCAATGCGATCGTGCGCATCGCGTGGTGGATCCGGCCACCGCCGAGGCGGGTCTGCGCGATCATGAACGCCTGCCCCTCGCCGCCCAGCACATGATCGGCGGGCACGCGCACGTCGGTATAGCGGACGTAGCCATGGCTGGCGCGTTTGGAGGACTCCGCCCCGACGCCGACGTTGCGGACGATCTCGATGCCCGGCGTCTCGGCCGGGACGATGAACAGCGACATCTTGTCGTACGTGCGTGATTCGGGGTTGGTGACGGCCATGACGATGAAGAACGACGCATGCTTGGCGTTGGTGGAAAACCACTTCTCCCCGTTGATGACCCAGTAGTCGCCGTCGCGGGTCGCGGCGGTGACGAATTGCCCGGGATCGGAACCGCCCTGGGGCTCGGTCATGGAATAGCAGGAGGTGATCTCGCCGTCCAGCAGCGGCTGCAGGTAGCGGGCCTTCTGCTCGTCGGTGCCGAACAGCGCGAGAATCTCGGCGTTGCCCGAGTCCGGCGCCTGACACCCGAACACCGAGGGTGCCCACCGGGAGCGGCCGAGGATCTCGTTGAGCAACGCGAGCTTGACCTGGCCGAAGCCCTGACCGCCGAGTTCCGGCCGTAGGTGCGCGGCCCACAGCCCCTGGTCTTTCACCTGCTGCTGCAACGGCCGCAGGATGGACATCATCTCCGCGTTCTTCTTGTCATACGGATCAAGGGCGACCAGATCGAGCGGTTCGAGCTCGTCGGTCATGAACTTCTCGACCCAGTCCAGCTTTGCCTGATATTCGGGGTCTGTCTCGAAATCCCACACCGTGGTCATCCGTTCCCCGGCGCAACGCCGCACCGGACTCGTTGATGAAGCCACACCATCCTAAAGGGAGGCGATCACCACGGGTGGCGCGGAGCTACTTGTCGTCACCGCGGGTGTCGATGACAGCCGGTGCGTACCGTGGCCACCGCGGCTCGTTGCGCAAATCATCGCTCCGCACAATCGTTTCGTGCAGGGCGGCCTGGGCGCAGGGCCCCTCACCGAAATCGTGCTGCAGCTTGTCGAGCTGCGGCCAAGTCCTCGGTGTCGGCCAGCGATTCGAATTCTCCGCCCTTCTTCACGAGCAGCACCCCCGCGAGGTCCGCGCCCGGCATCAGCTCCACCGCCGCGGTGGTCACCTCGGCCAGCACCTGCTTGATTGGCCGCGGCGCACCGATCTCGCGGACCAGCTCAGCCATGCGCACGGCCAACTCGTGTCGGGGGTTTGGGTTTGAAGGGTCCATAACGCCGGATTCTCCAAGATCTGGTCAGGGCGCGTCAGCGACGGAAACGTTTGTGTGCATTTGCCGGGGGTACCCGCCGTCGACCGGAACTATCTCGACCCGCCAGGGAGGCCCAGTGTTCATCCACAACAAAGATCTTCAATTCGAAGTCCGGGTCAGTCAGCCCGATCCGCGTTTCGCGACGCTGCTGCAAGAGCAGTTCGGCGGCGCGAACGGCGAACTCAAGGCCGCCATGCAGTACTTCACCCAGGCGTTCGTGCTGCGGGGCAAGAACCCGAAGATGTACGACCTATTCATGGACATCGCCACCGAGGAGCTCAGCCACCTGGAAATGGTCGGTTCGATGATCACCATGTTGCTCGACGGGCTGAACGACAACCTGAAGATCGCCAACGAGACGTGCGATTGGATGCCCGCGGTGGCCAGCCGCGATGGTCGCGACCAGATCATTCATCAGGTTGCGGTGAATCCCCTGTATCTCGCTCTGAACGGCGGCAGCCCGGACGTGAGCAACTCCCAGGGGGTGCCCTGGATGGGGTCCTACGTCACCGCCAACGGCGATCCCACGGTGGATCTGCGCAGCAACCTGGCCGCCGAATCCAGGGCGAAAATCGTCTACGAGTACCTCAAGCAGTTCACCGACGACCCCGGCGTCCAGGACACGTTGACGTTCTTGATGACCCGCGAGGTGACGCACTACCAGCAGTTCACCGCGGCGCTCAACGAGCTTCCGGTGAACTTCCCGCCGGGGCAGCTGGCCGCCGATCCCCGCTTTGCGAATGTGGCGTTCAACATGTCCGACGGTAAGGAGTCGGTTCGCGGCCCGTGGAATCAGGGTCAGGGCCCGTGGCCGCAGGGCATGGAATGGGAGTACGTGGAGAACCCGGTCGAGCAGTGGCTGGGCGGCACGGCTCGCCAGAACAAGGGCGCCGAGCAGAACCCGCAGGGCTCGCCCGCTGTCAACGCCGAGAAGCCGTTCACCCACGAACAGCATTCGCCCGCAGAGTAATCGAGTAGGCGGAAGGCCGGGCTCCGACATGCTCGACGCCCGGCCTTCGCATTGCCTTAGTGCATCTGGGGGTCCGGCGGGTTGTCTTCCCCGCGGCCGGTCACGGCGTCGCGCGCATGATCGACGATCGCCGCGCCCACCCCTGGCTGCGTTGCCGGCAAACCGTCGGTTCGTTTCGTCCGGTGCCGTCGGGGGTAGAGCTACGCGATGGCCGCCGAAGGCACAACCAAGTCCGTTCTGGTCGCGTTCGCCGCCAACGCGGCGATTGCCGTTGCAAAACTGGTTGGTTTCCTGATCACCGGAAGTTCGGCGATGTTCGCAGAATCGCTGCACTCGGTCGCCGATAGCATCAACGAGCTGCTGTTGATGGTCGGTAAACGCCAGGCACAGAGACAGCCAGATTCCTTGCACCAGTTCGGCTATGGCCGAAGCCGGTACTTCTACTCCTTCGTGGTGGCGCTGCTGGTGTTCGTGCTGGGGTCGGTCGTCGCCATATACGAGGGTTATCGCAAGATCACCCATCCCGAGCCGCTGACCGCGCCCGGGGTGGCCATCGGCATCCTCGTTGTCGCGGCGTTGTTGGAGGGCTACAGCTTCCGGACCGTGCGTACGCAGTCCGAGCGGCTGAAGGGTTCGCAGAACTGGTGGCAGTTCATCCGCAACTCCCGCACGCCCGAACCCACGGTGGTGCTACTCGAGGATAGCGCCGCACTGCTCGGCCTGAGTTTGGCATTTGCCGGGGTGACGTTGACCGCGGTCACCAAAAACTCGTTGTGGGATGCGATCAGCACCCTGGGCATCGGTGTACTCCTCGGAGCCATCGCCGTCGTGTTGATCGTGGAAACACACAGTATGTTGATCGGCGAGGGCGCAACTGCCAATCAGTGCAAGCTGATTCGGTCGGCGCTGCAGGAGGCTACGCACGTCGATTCGGTGGTCGACTTGCGCACCGAGTACCTGGCTCCCGATGAACTGGTGGTGGCGGCCAAGGTTGTCTTCGGTCCCGGAAGGGAATTCGCGGCCGCCGCCGATGCGATCAGAAACGCGGAGGCGCGCGTCCGGGAGACTGTGCCCGCCGTGCGTGTCGTCTACATCCAGCCGGCGGTCGAGTCGGGACAGCGGCGGGATTAACGCAGCTTGGGCAAGACGTTGTCGCGGTAGAAGTTGATGGCGGTGATCGGATCGTCCTGTGGGAAGTGCAGGAACGGAACCGCGCCCGCGTCGAGAACCGCTTGCACGGCCCGGATATGGGGTGTGGCGTCGGTGCCGACGGTCCAGTTGGCGAGCACCTTGTCGATGGGGTTGGCCTCCGCGGCGCGTTGGATCTCGACCGGGTTCGGTTGGTCGACGGCCCCGGCGGTGAAGCGCCATAAGGTTGCCGCGCGGACGGCGTCGGCGCCCTGGGCGACGACCGCGAACAGTTCGGCGCGTTTATCCAGGGTCGCCGGGTCGCGGCCGGCCGCCCGCGCGCCGGCGCTGAATGCGGCCAGCAGGGCGGGGTTCGTCACGTCCGGGGCCTGAGTGATCCAGCCATCGCCGTATCGACCGGCCAGCGCCGCGCTTTTGGGCCCGCCGGCGGCGACGTAGATCGGCGGCGGCGTGGGGGGCGTGTCGTAGAGTTTCAGGGCGTCCGTGTGAAAGTAGCGGCCGGCGAACGAGATTCGCGAACCGCTCCACAGCTGCCGGATCATGTCGATGGCCTCGACCAACCGGTCGTGGCGCTCGGGGTATTTGCCGAACGAGTCGGTGGCGGCCTGCTCGTTGAGCCGCTCGCCGGTTCCCACCCCCAAAAACACGCGACCCGGGTACAGGATCGCCAGTGAGGCGAAGGCCTGCGCCACCACGGCCGGGTGATAGCGGTAGGTGGGACAGGTCACCCCGGTGCCGAAGGAGAGGCGCGTGGTGCTGTTGCCCACCAGCGCCAGCGTCAGCCACGGGAACATGGAATGGCCCTCGTTGTCCTGCCACGGCTGGATGTGGTCGCTGGCCCAGGCGTACCGAAAGCCGGCTCGTTCGGCGGCCTGCGCTTGGGCGACCAGTTGATCGGTGCGGAATTGCTCGTGGGAGAGCACCACTCCCACGCCCTTCCGCGCCGGCGGGGGCGGAGCCGCGGGCACGGCGCGATCGTTTCCCGGTGGTGCGCAGCCGGCGGTGCCGAGCATGCCCGCACCGGCGGCCATCCGCCCGAACGCTCGCCGCGAGATGCCGGCCATCGGCTCAAAATACCCGCCCGCGGATTACCCATTAGTCTGACGTGGGTGGCCCCACAGGCACGTCCGGCGCGCAAGGCCGACATCCGCGAGTTGTCGCGCACCATGGCCCGGGCCTTTTGCGACGACCCGGTGATGATCTGGCTGCTTCCCGACCGGCGCACCCGGACCGCACACCTGTACCGGTTGTTCGCGACGATGACCCGCCACCATCACCTGGGTTGCGGCGGCGTCGAGGTGGCCTGCGACGCACCGGGCATCGGAGCGGCGGCACTGTGGGATCCGCCGAATCAATGGCGGGAGACGCGGGTGGGGGAGCTCGCGATGACCCCGACATTCGTGCGCGTGTTCGGCTTGCGTGCGACGAAGGCACGCGCGGTGCAGGAGCTCATGAAGCGCACCCATCCCGAGGAACCACATTGGTATCTGGCGGCGATCGGAAGCGACCCGGCGGTCCGTGGCAAGGGCTTCGGGCAGGCGTTGATGCGATCCCGGCTGGACCGCTGCGACGCCGAGTACTGTCCGGCCTATCTGGAGTCGACCAAACCCGAAAACGTGCCGTACTACCAGCGTTTCGGCTTCACGGTCACCGGTGAGATCGTGCTGCCCGACGGTGGCCCGACCATGTGGGCGATGTGGCGGGCGCCGCGGTAGCGGCCGGACCCGTTTAGGCCCCAGATTCGGCGGGCAACCGTTTCGTCATGAGCGATAACCCGCACGCCGACGAGCCGGTGGATCCCGCGGACTTTCCCCAGGAGGGCGGTCCGGGCGACACCTTGAACCCGAGCGAAGCCACCGACTCCGATGAGTTGCGCAACGATGACGGCGACATCGTCGTCGATCCTCCTGAGGGCTGGAGCGAAGCCAACCGGTTCGGGATGACCGCGCGCGAAGAGCGAGAGGGCGAATCCCTCGACGATCGACTGGCCGCCGAGCAGCCGGACGTATCCGCCGCCGCGGCGTCCGCCGCCGACGATGGTGGTCCCCGGCGCGCTCATCGGGGTCAGATCGATGGCGCCCCCGAAGACGGCGACTCGCTGTACGAGGTCGTCGACGAGTAGTCAGCTGTTCACTGCGGGCGAGGCGAGGCGTCAGGGGCCGCTCCGCCAGCCGGCGATGCCGGTGGCGATCATCCGCAGCTGCTTGACGGCGAGGCGACGAATGTCTTCGAGCGCCTCGGCGCTCTGCGCGTCTTCGATGGCCTCGGCGATGACGATCATCGCGTTGACGAACAGGGTGGCCAGCACGTTGAGGTCCTCGGTGCTCCACTCGTGCAGCCCCGGGAAGCGCGCCAGGTCGGTGGCCAGCTCCGAGGTGATCAGCCGGATCTCGGTGCGGATCGCATAGCGCAGCACGCTTAGCCCGCTGTTGCGCTCGCGCGCGATGAGCCGCCAGTGCTCCCGTCGTTGAGCAACACTGGCGATCAAAATCTCCACGGATGACTCGATCACCCGGTTGGGGTCCAGCCTGCCCGCCCGGGCCTCGCGCAGGGTGTCGCGCAACGCGCGGAACGATTCGTCGATCAGGACGAGGCCGAGGGCCTCCATCGACTCGAAGTGTCGGTAGAACGCCGCCGGCACGATCCCGACCTCACGGGTCACCTCACGCAGGCTCAGGCTGGAAAAGCTGCGGTCCTGCAGCAGCTTGAGTGCCGCGGCGATGATGGCCCGCCGCGTCGCCTCCTTGCGCTCCTCCCGCGACCGGCTCTCGCGCGAGCGCTCGCGACCAGACCCGCGCGTCCGTGAGCTAGGAGTACGGCTGTTCACTATGTGAACCCTACCACAAACGGAGACTAAACCCTTGACGACCAGGACAAAGGGGGAGCACGGTGTACATATGTTCACTCAAACAGCTCACACTTCCGGTCGGGCCCTCGCTCGGACTTTTCGGAGGCGAGTGTTGGGTTCAGACCTGATAGACCTGCTCACCGGTCCGCACGGCGTCGACCGCTACACCGAGCTGGTGGCGCCGACCTGGACGCTGGGCGAGGCCCGCGCCAAGGTGGTCGACGTGCGCCGGACCACCCCGCGCAGCGTCACGCTCACCCTCGCCCCGAACGAGCGCTTCACGTCCACCCACACCGTCAAAGCCGGCCAGTACGTCAACCTCACGGTCGAGATCGACGGCCGCCGGCACACCCGCTGCTACTCGCCCGCCAACGCCGAGGGAAGCGCGAACCTCGAGGTGACCATCGGCCGGCACGACGGCGGTCTGGTCTCCAACCATCTCTACGAACGTGCCCGTCGCGGCATGGTGGTCGGCCTGGCGGGTGTCGGCGGCGACTTCGTGCTCCCGGTCAACCGCCCGCGGCGGATCCTGTTCGTTTCCGGCGGAAGCGGCATCACGCCGGTCATGGCGATGCTGCGCACGCTGGTCGCCGAGGGGCATCACGGCGAGATGGCGTTCGTCCACTACGCGCGCACCACCGAGGAGGCATGCTACCGCGACGAGCTTGCCTCGATGCCCGGCGTGCGCGTGCTGCACGGCTACACCCGATCCGATGCCGGCGACCTCGTCGGTCGCTTCGGGCCGGAGCACCTGGCCGCCGCGATGCCGTCGCCCGACGTGGTGTTCGTCTGCGGGCCAACGCCCTTGGTCGATGCCGTCCAACGGCATTGCGACAACGTGTACACCGAAAGCTTCGTGCCGCCGGTGTTCGAGGCGCCGGCAAACCCCTCGGGGGGTCGAATCATGTTCTCCGACAGCGATGTCGACGTCGTCGACGACGGTCGTTCGCTGTTGGAACAGGCCGAATCGGCCGGGCTGTCGCCGGAAAGCGGTTGCCGAATGGGCATCTGCCACACCTGCACGCGGCGGAAGACCGCCGGCACCGTCCGCAACCTGATCACCGGCGCGGTCTCCACCGCCCCCGACGATGACGTGCAGATCTGCGTGTCCGTCCCGGTCGGTGACGTCGAACTATCGCTTTAGAAACTTGAAGAATTCGGGAGAAACCATGTCACAGAACAAGATCACCCTCACCCCCGAGCAGGCCGACGAGTTCGGCCGCGAGCTCGACGCCATCAGGGAACGCGTGATGGCCGACCTCGGCGAAAAAGACGCCGACTACATTCGCCGCGTCATCAAGGCGCAGCGCGCCATGGAACTGGGTGGCCGGGCGCTACTGTTCCTGCCGCCCGCCTGGCTCGTCGGCACCGCCATGTTGGGCCTGTCGAAGATCCTGGACAACATGGAGATCGGCCACAACATCATGCACGGCCAGTACGACTGGATGCGTGACCCGGCGATCTCCGGTCGCGCCTTCGAGTGGGACACGGCGTGCCCGGCCGACCAATGGCGGCACTCCCACAACTACATGCACCACACCCACACCAACATCGTGGGGATGGACCGCGACATCGGCTACGGCATCCTGCGGATGAGCGAGGACCAGCCCTGGGGGCCGTACTTCATCGGCAACCCGCTCTACGCGTTCCTGCTGATGGTGCTGTTCCAGTACGGCGTCGCGCTGCACGAGCTGGAAACCGAACGCATCCGCTCCGGCGAGATCCGGCTCGCCGACAAGCGCGAGGTGCTGCGCGCGATCTGGAGAAGACGCGCCGGCAGACCCTCAAGGACTACGTCGCCTTCCCGCTGCTGGCCGGGCCGTTCGCCCCGTTCGTCTTCACCGGCAATCTCTCGGCCAACCTGATCCGCAACGTGTGGTCCTACATGATCATCTTCTGCGGTCACTTCCCGGACGGCACGCAGGAATTCACCGTCGAGGAAACCAAGGACGAGTCCCGTGGCATGTGGTACTTCCGGCAGGTGCTCGGCTCGGCGAATCTGACCGGAGGCAAGCTCTTTCACCTGCTGTCCGGCAACCTGTCGCACCAGATCGAGCACCATCTGTTCCCGGACATACCGGCCCGCCGGTACGCCGAAATCGCGCCCGAGGTGCAACAGATCTGCGAACGCTACGGCATCCCGTACAACCGCGGGCCGCTGCTGCGGCAGTTCGGCACCGTCGTCCGCAAGATCGTCCGGCTGAGCCTCCCGGACGCGATGCTGCGGAAGGCCGGGGCCGCCAAGCCGGCCGATCGAGTGCCCGCCGCGGCGTAGCCGAGCCTGCGCTGACGGCCGCGAGCCTGCGCACAGGGCGCGTCTCCTCGAACGCGGGCAGCGCTGGGCGCAGCCTCGATGCGGCACGGGGCATTGCCTGGCGCCGCGCGAGGGGGACAATGAGGTCCGTGGAATGGACCGGCGCGCGCTATGCGGACACCCCGACGGTGGAGGCCTCGACGTGGATCGACGCCGATCCGGCCCGGGTGTGGAGCCTGGTCTCGGATATCAAGTTGATGCCGACGCTGAGCAACGAGCTGCAAGCGGTGGAGTGGGTCGATGACGCCGACGGCCCACGGGTCGGCGCCCGATTCGTCGGACACAACGAACACCAGGCGTTCGGGCAATGGAGCACCACCTCCCAGATCGTGGCCTGCGAGGAGCCGCACGAATTCGCTTGGGCGGTCGGCGAACCCGATAATCCCGCGGCAACCTGGCGATTCCGCCTGACCCCCCGCGACGAGGGTACCTCCCTGAACTACTGGATGCAGATGGGGCCGGCCCGCTCGGGCCTGTCGGCGGCGATCGAGACCATGCCCGACAAGGAACAGAAGATCGTTTTCGTACGGCTGCGCGAGTTCGAGGACGCGATCGGCAAGACGCTGGCGGCGATCAAGAGGCTGGCCGAGCACGGGGTGCGGTGATGCGGACCGCGACGACCGTCGAGTTGTCCGGCGGGGTTGACGAGGTCGTCCAGTTCGCCGTCGAGGCGGAAAAGCTGGGTCTCGACATCTGCTGGGTCGCCGAGGCATGGGGTTCGGATGCGCCGTCGGCGCTGGGTTACCTCGCGGGGCGGACCGACCGGATGCTGCTCGGTTCCGGCATTCTTCAGGTCGGGACCCGCTCGCCGGTCCTGGTCGCGCAGACCGCGATCACGCTGTCCAACCTCTCGGGCGGCCGCTTCCTGCTCGGGCTGGGCGCCTCGGGTCCGCAGGTGATCGAGGGGTTGCACGGCGTCTCGTTCGGCCGCCCCCTGGCGCGCATGCGCGAAACCGTCGACATCGTGCGGCAGGTTTTCGGTGGCGGCAAAATCTCCCACTCCGGCAAGGAGTTTCAGATCCCCCTCCCGGGCGGGGAGGCGGTGCCGATGCGGCTGTCGACTCGGCCTGAGCACGCCATTCCGATCTACCTGGCCACGCTGTCACCGGCGATGCTGCGGTTGACCGGACGGATCGCCGACGGCTGGCTGGGCACCAGCTTCGTTCCGGAAGGCGCCGGCGACGCCTATTTCTCCCACCTCGATGACGGGCTGGCGGCCGCTGGTCGCACTCGCGCCGATATCGACATCTGTCAGGGCGCCGAAGTCGCCTTCGCCGCAGACGAAGAGGAACTGCGCGGCATGGTCGCGGCTCGCAAAAAGGAGCTCGCGTTCAGCCTGGGGGGCATGGGGTCGTCGAGCACGAATTACTACAACCAGGCCTACAGCCGACAAGGCTGGGCCGACGTTGCCGGCGAGGTGCGCGAGTGCTGGCAGCGGGGCGAGCGCGACGGAGCGGCCGCGCTGATCACCGACGAAATGGTGCTGGCCACCACGCTTATCGGGACCGAGGAGATGGTTCGTGCACGGCTTGCGGTCTGGAAAGACGCGGGCGTGGACACCGTGCGGCTGTATCCGGCCGGCGACACCCTGGATGCCAAGCTACGTACCCTGGGCCGGGCCATCGAGCTGGTCGGCGAGATCGGGGCTCAGTGACGAATATGCCAGTGGGGCAAGGGAATCAGCGGTTCGGTCGCAGAATCCGCATCGCAGGTGTCCAGGCGCAGCAGGTTTTCGACGGTACGGCCGGGTGTCGGCGCGGGGAGGGCAGCGCTCCAGCTCCATGAGTGCGGCGAGGCTTGGGCGGTCGTCGCGTGCACCCGACATGACGTCCGAGAACGTCTTCGTCAGCCGGCGGTTCCAGGGCGGTGTTCTGCTGATCGAGCGTCTGGGACGCCGTGCGATGCGAGTGTAGCCGGCGCGGGCACACTGCCGGGGCGGTATGCACTGGCGTCGCGGTATTGCACTCAAAGTGCTTAAACCCGCAGTTGAGACAGCTATTTCTGAGACGGAGTTCTGAGACATCACGACCCGGACAGTCGGGCGGTCCCGCAGCCGGTGTGCTTGTGTCGCAAATGTGGTCTGATTTGAGACGTTCAAGCGGGCTTGCTATGCCTATTTCTTGGAGACGGTTGGGGATTAGCCACGCATTTTATGTTGGTCCTCTGCGCTTTGGACAGTCAATATCGGGCCGAATCCAGCACCAGCAGCTCATTAGTGTTTCCCTGCTTGTTAGTACCCCGGATCGGGCTGTCGCTCTGTGCTATCGGGGCATCCTGGCGACGATCACCGGTATCCGCGCCGAGTTGACGACTGCCCGGCTGACCGAGCCCAGCAGCATCCCAGTGAATCCGCCCCGGCCATGGCTGCCGACCACCACGAGTTGGGCGGACTCGGATTCGTCGAGCAGATGGCGCGCCGGGCGGTCAAACACCACCCGACGGTGAACGGTCAGGTCGGGATAGCGTTCCTGCCAACCAGCCAGGCGTTCCGCAAGGATTTCCGCTGCCCGGGATTGCAGGGGCGACCATTCCATGCTCAGCGAGTTGTCTGAGTCGGTCCGGGCGTGCAGGGCCACCAGGTCCACACCGCGGAAGGAGGCCTCGTCGAACGCGATCGCGGTGGCCAACTCCGAAGCTGGCGAGCCGTCGATCCCGACCACCACGGGGGCTTGGGACGACAGTATCGCGAGCGCGTCGTCATCGTGAATGACCACGACCGGGCACTGCGCGTGGTGGACCAGGCCAGAGCTGACCGATCCCAGCAAGGCGCGGGCCACCGCGGTCTGGCCGCGGCAGCCGACCACGACCATGTCTGCCTGCCTGGAGAGGTCAATCAGGGTGGGAAGTATCGGGGCATAGAGCACTTCGCTGCTTACTTGAGATGCACGACTTGGCGAGGCCGTCTCGAGGGCGATCTTGTAAGCCTCCTCGAGGAGGTGGTGTGCCTGGTCGTCCTGCCAGGACGAATAGTCAGCAGTTAGCTGGGCTTGTGGCACAGGTCCGAAGAACTCCACCCAGCCTCGCTCGAAGGTCTTGTCCGGAATCGGTCGGGCGACGTGCACCAATTTGAACGGGACACCGCGCATTTCGGCATCTCGCGCGGCCCATTCGACTGCCGCGATCGACGACGGTGAGCCGTCGACACCGACCACAATTCCTGACGACGTATGTTGAGGTGACACTCAAGTCTCCTTCCCGAGTGCAAAACCGAAGCAAGCCGTGGCGTGCATGAATGATCTGAGATGATGCTTGACCCTAGGCAACTCTGGGCGTCGCGTCAGGAGAAGTTAGTCCCTAGCCGATAGGCACTATTGCCTCGTCGGTATCGGTGAACAGAAAAGTCACAACCCCAGAAGGCGGGCCCCCTGCAGACACCCGCACAGGATGTCACACCGAGCCCACCTCCACGCAGTTAACTGCGACTGACTTTCGAGACTCCCGTAAGTCGTCTGTTTCAAGACATCCGACTATCAGGGCTACACGTACAGCCGACAGCGTTCAACGAGAATCTCGGCCAGCCGTTCCGGTTCGCTGACCATGAGGCAATGACAGGTATCGATCTCGACGAGCGCCTGCACTCCGCCGAGTGCTTCAATATTTTTGCGTTGCAACTTCGGCGCGAGGGCGCGATCCCGCAGGGTCAGAATCCAGGTGCGCGGAATGTCGTCAGGCATTCCTCGCCGAGACACATTCTCCGTGAGGATGCGAAGTGATTCCGCGTAGAGCTTGCCGGTCATGAATCGGCGGCGATGCGAGGGAACTCCGTTCAAGTACGCGAATCTCCCTAGCCATCTTGGCGTTTCGCTCGGCACGCCTCTCTTTACGAAGCGTCGCGCGATTCTCGCGAGTAGCCACGGCAAGCTGTCCGCAATGGATCTGCCTTCGGGCGGAAGGAAGGCGGCGGCGAAGATCATTTCGCGTACCCGCGCCGCTCCGAGCTTGGTGACCACTCCTGGCAGCGTCATACCTCCTATCGAATGCCCGACAAGGACGATGTCGGCCAGCCCGGCGTCCTCGATATCGTCGATGACCGATTCCACGAAGTCGGCGATCGTAAGCCTAAGCAGGTCGCCGGGCTTGTCACGTCGACCGGGCAGGTCGACCGCAAGCAGGGTTAACGCCGGTGCCAACCTGTGGATCTCATCGACGGTGAGCTCCCAAGAATCGGCGGCGAGCCCGCCCCCGTGGACAAGGACCAAAGCGGGCAGCGCCATGGCAAGGCCTCCTTCGACGCCGTGCGCGCCAAACCGAATAGTAAAGCCAGACACCTCTGCAGGGTCGAAGCGTTGGCGAAGAACACGACACCGAGTTTCGAGACCCTCATATGTCGTCTGTTTCGAGACGCGGAGCCCTCCGTCCGATCGCCCTCATGGCATCGCCTCGGCCCACTTCATATGTCCCTGAAAGCCTAAGTCCGTGGCCATCTTTCGGTAGCGGTCCCGGTACTCCCGGTATGCGTCCTCGATGCCCTGGGCACGTGCTAGCAGGGCCCGCATCCGCAGTAGCGGCAGTTCGTGCATGACGAAGCCGGAGTCGGTCGGGACGGCGGCCAATCGTTCGATAGCTGCTCGCGCTTCGGCAATGTCGCCGTCGGCGCCGCGGCGCAGCAACGACTCGACCAGTGTGCTGGTCGCCAGCCCCAGCCAGAGCATGTCGCCGGAGGAGGTCAGGTTATCGAGGGCAGCCCGGGTCAGTTCGATGGCTTCGTCGAAGGCTGCCTGCTCGGCCTTCCGCCGGGCGGTGTGGAGGTCGACGATCGGCACACAGACGAGCGCGAACTGATGGTCCAATGCCATTGCGCGCACCTCATCGAGTAAGACGTATCCAGCCTCAGACTCCGGACCTTCGCGGTAAACCAGGGTTATCCCTCGTGCCATCAGAGCGCTGGCGATCGCGATGGGCTCGCCGGCCTGTTCAGCGATCTCCAGTGCGTCCGCAGTTTCGCGGAGCGCGGTGTCATCGGGCAGAAAGACGCCTAGCGCAATGGTGCTGTACTTGAACATCGCTGCCGTTGCATAGTTGGCCGGGTCCACCGGGTGGCTTAACGCCAACGCGGCGTCGTAGTGCTGGCGGAATTCGGGCATTCCCAGTGCGGTTTGGGCGGAGCCGCAATACATGTGGGCGATTGCCAGAGGGGATGCGACGACGAGGTCGCCCGTGGTCGAATCGCCGTCTGCGAGGTCGATGACACGCTGTGCCAACCGTAGGGTTTCGACCGCTTCGCCAGCCTGGTTTTTTGCCTGCAGTAGCCCTACCATCAGTCCGACAATGAGGGATGGCTCGCCCGTAGCTTCAAGCAGTGCCGCGCATTCAGTGGCCAGCCGGGCAGCTTCGGTGATGCTGTCGTTGAAACTCATTGCCATCACCATGCCGGACATGCCGATGGCCAGTGACACCGTGTCCCGGGCGACGGTGCACAGGTCGCGCAGTTCGTCGAACCAGGTTTCAGCAACGACGATATCGCCGGTGCGCCAGCTGTACGCGCACAGCATTGTGCGAGGCGCAATCCGCATTGCTAACTGGTTGGGGTCGTCGGCAGGGAGCTGGTCGGCGAGGCGGCGCGCCTGCTGCCAGTTGGTCTTGGCCGCTGTTGTGTCCCGGTTGGACGACCACGTGGCAGCCCGCATATGCCAACCGTAGGCGGCGTGGATATCACCAGCAGCCTCAAGGTGCTCGGCGATCAGCGCGGCATTCTCATCAGCCGAGGCGCGATCTCGTTGTTCGATCGCGATGGCCAGCCGCCGGTGGAGCACCGCCCGATCCGCGGTGAGTTGGGACTCGTAAGCCACCGTGCGGATCAGGGGGTGGTGGAAGGCGTACTCGGCGTGCGGGGTGAATACCACCTGATCGAGCAGCTGAGCCTCGACCAGCCGACCCAGCGCAGCGGCGACATCGGCGCAGGCGTCTTCCAGCACCTCGGTGAGTAGCCCGGGATTGGACCGCGACCCGATCACCGACGCCGCACTGAGGACGTGTTTGGCGGCAGGCTCGAGCCGGTCGATGCGGGCGGCGATGGTGGCCTGCACGGTGGCAGGCACGTTGACCATCGCAACATCAGCGGTGGAGACGTACGAGCCTGGCTGTCCCTCCAACACCCCGCGCTCGAACAGGTCTCGCACGATCTCCTGGGCGAAGAACGGATTCCCGTCGGCCCGCTCCGCGATCCGAGTCGCCAGCCCGTGCACGGACGGGTCGTTGCCCACCAGTTCGGTGATCAGGGTTGCCGACGCCTCGGCATCCAGGGGCGCGACTGCAAGGGTGTGCGCGTTAGGGACTCGGCTCAGCGCACCGCGGTATTCGGGGCGATAGGTCAGCAGCACCAGGGCCGGGGATTGCGGAATCACCGCGGTGAACCCGGCGATCAGCGCCTCGCTGACCTCGTCGATCCAGTGCACATCCTCGATCACATGCACCACTGGTGTGGTGCGAGCTAGTGAGGCTGCCGACACCAGCCGGGACAGACGTTGCTGGCGGGCCTCGGCGGTGATCTCGGGTAACACCACCGCCGGGTCACCAATGCCGAGCAGATCGTCGAACAGGATCAGATCCTCCGGGTTAGCGCCCGGGATGCGGGTGCGCACCTGCGCCCGGGCGGTGTGCGCGTCGAGATCGCTGACCCCAAAGACCGTCCGCAACAACCGCGCCACCACATGAAACGGGACCTGGGTGGTGTGCGAATCGCAGTAGGTGGTGAACACCTGCACCCCGCGACCGGTGGCCAGCGCGGCGGCTTCGCCCACCAAACGGCTCTTGCCGACCCCTGGGGAGCCGACCACGGTGACCACACTTCCGCGCCCGCCGACCGCGCGATCAAGCACACCGGCCACGGTGGTCAGTTCCCAGTCCCGCCCGACCAGCGTCGGCTGGCCCCACCCGACCCGAGCCCCCTCGGTCGCCACGCCTAGCAGTCGGCGCGCCGCAACCGGTTCAGCGGCTCCCTTGATCCGCACCATCTCCGGCTCGCCGACAGAAAGGACATGCTCGACCAGCCGGGCGGTGGACTCCGAGAGCATCACCCCACCCGCAGGAGCCACTGACTCCATCCGCTGCGCCAGACCGACCTGCTCGCCGATCGCGGTGTAACCCAGTGCACCCGTGCCGATTTCACCGGCGATCACCTCACCGGAGTTCAGTCCCACCCGCAGCTGCAGCTCCACGCCGTCGCGGGCGTGGACGGCGACGGCAAGCCGCTTCGTCTCCTCCTGAACCCCCAACGCCGCTAAGCAGGCACGAACAGCGTGGTCCTCCAACGCCACCGGCGCACCGAACACCGCCATAATCCCGTCGCCGGTGAACTTGTCCACCGTCCCGCCGTAGCGCTTCACCACCGCAGCAGAACGCTCGACCAACTCGGTCATGATCTCGCGTAGACGCTCGGCCCCGACGGTCGCGGCGATGTCCATCGAATGAACAACATCGGCGAAGAGAACCGTCACCTGCTTGTACTCCGCGCGGGTATCGGCGTCGTTGACTGGTGAGCCGCAGCCGTGACAAAACCGAGCGTTCTCTAGAGGCTCAGTGCCACACGTCCGGCACGCCGCTATGGCCATCACCCGACCCTCCACCGATCCCGGACCCCAGCGTTATGCAGGGGTCCTCAAAGGATAGGCCGTTGATCCTCCACAAGGGGCCGTCGGCGTTCACGGTGATTCCGGCACAGAGTTTTGAGACTCTCGTATCTCGTCTGTTCTGAGACGGCGCGCCCACCGACTTGCCGTACCGGCGGTCCCACCGCACTCCCTTCCCGTAGACCCCACGACACCGGTGCTGGTAGCTGCCTCCACCACCGGTTCGACCTTTCCGTGGCCCGGGGCCGGAGTCTAGGGCGCCTTCAATGATCAGCCGCACGGCGCCACGGACTTCTCATGTGCCCGTTTCAACGTGTGGATGCGGTCAGGATCCGGGTCCATGGCTTCCACCAGCGTCCGGATCGCCGTAGCCAAGCGGCTGTCACCCTGCCCGCGCTCTTCGATATAGCGTCGAACCGCTTCGATGCCGAACACTGCGGCTCGAGCCTGCTCCATGTATTGGCGCATCTGCTCGGCGTCGAGGAGGATTAGCTCGTCCTCGCCGCGCCAGCCGAAGGCTATTGCAGGACGCGCGGGGAGCGGCCGAAGTACTCTCCCAGCGCGGTCGGTTCGGCGTAGTTCGGGCGGTCGTCGGCGTCCTTGCGTCGGGAGTAGGTGGCTTTCGGCAGGTTGAGGGCGGAACCGATTTCGCCGTCTGGAAAGTCGCGATTCACTCCTCGCGAGACTTAGTGCACGTCTGTCGGCGTCTCCGATACCTTCATCAGTTTCACCTCCGGCCGCGCCGGCAGCTCTTCGGCGAGAAACCACCGAAAGGCGAGGTTGCCACGCGGATAGCCCAGCGCCGTCAGCGAATTGGGGTGGGCCGTCATGCCGCGGGACAAGACGATCGTCACGGAGCCGTCACCATTGACTGCGGCGCTATGGCCATTGATCGAGCAACGGGCGTCGGGGCCCTCAGAGGCGCCGAAGGTGGCCATGAACTGGTTCCATACCACCAGGTTCCAGAACCTGCACGAGGGAGGCCGGTGCGTGATGACCAGTGCTTCGTCGTCGTCGAGCACGAAGCTGCCGTAGGAGTAGCAGGCATCGCGTGCCGACCAGCCGAAGTTGGCATCGGGTACCTGGTAGGGCTCGGCGAATTGGTTAGCGGCGTGTGCGGTTTCGTGTCCGAGTGCGTGCGTGTCCTCAATGCGCGCCCCGACCGCCAGCGGCACGATGGCGAACATGGTGCGCAACCACGCGGCGGTCGCCCGCAAACGAGCGGCGGTCTCCGCATCGCCGTGCCGTATGGGATCGGGCTCGTCGAGCGCCTCGATCTGCCAGGTAACGGGGCGGCCGGTCAGTGGGTCGGCTTGGTAGTCACGGGTCATCAGCACGGCCGCGTCTGGCGTCGGGGCCGAAATTCGAAGGAGAAGTTGCCGTCGGCGTCGACCGGGAGATCGCTGTCACGGACTATCGCAACGACCCTGTCCGACCAGGCGCCCGGTGACGGTTCGTTGTAGGCGGTCAGCGAGAAGTACACGCTGTCGCCCCTGTTGCCGCTGATGCGGTAGCGCCGCTTCGGATCGACCGGGCAGGCGAAGTAATAGGCGTCGGTGTTGTCGCCGCCCCATCGGCGGTCGCGACGGAACGGCGTGTTCACCGCGACGAACTGCGGCCGACCGGGCTCGGCGAACAGGTAGGTGTCGAAGGCCACGCCCAGCGTGGTCGCCAGCATGCGGTAGCCGTCGGCGATGTGCCGGTCGTCGGTCACCGCACGGTCGCCCTCGAGGAAAGAGCGGTCAAGGGCGCCGAGGGTTTGGAGCAATTCCTGCCACGCGGCGGTCGACTCGTGCGTCATGCGCTGATTCCTTTCAGGAGCAACGTGGTGGTCCGATCGACCCAGGCGTCATCGAGTTCGGTGCCGTGCGTGAGCAGGGCCAGTAACGCGATGCCGGCGAAGGCCCCTGCCAGATCGGAGGCCAGTTCGGCGGCGGTCACGTCGGCGCGGACCTGACCCCGGGAACCGCGCGTTTTCCAGCCACTCGGCGAGGCCGCCGGCGATGACGCCGGCGAACCGCTCCAAGAGCGCCGAGTGCAGGCTCGGGTCCGCGGCCATCTCGCCGATCAGCCCCGGAAGGGCCGCCCTGGCGGCCGGTGTCGTCAGCACGGCCATCGTGCGGCGAACCATCTCGCGCAGGTCCTCGGGCAGCGATCCGGTGTCGGGGATGGCGGTTGCGGCGCCGATCGGGAACACCGCCTCATGCACGAGGTGCGCTTTGCTCGGCCAGCGGCGGTAGATTGCGGGCTTGCTGGTGCCGGCCCGATCGGCGATGGCGGAGACCAACAGCCCCGAGTAACCGGTTTCGGCGAGAAGCTCAACCGTCGCGCGAAGCACCGCGCCGTCGATACGAGGATCACGCGGCCGACCAAAATCCACTACCATTACGAAACCGAGAGTAACATAAGTCGCCGTGACCGATGCCACCGCCGAAGTAGTCCGGCTAGACGACCTTGCCCGACCCCGTTTCAGCCCCGAGGCTCAGCAAATAATGGACATGATGGCCACACTGGCCCCGGACTGTCCGTTGGATGCCGATGCGCTGCATGCCAGGGCCCGCGCTGACACCGGCCTGCACGACTTCGGCCCTGACGATTACCGGGAGCGACTCGACGTCTACCTCGCCGCGCTGCGTGACATCGATGGGCGTCACGACGCCGGAGTGGTCAACTTCTACGGGCAACTGCTGCAGTTGCTCAAGAACCGGCTCCTGTTGAGCGACCTGTTAAACCGGCATCCCGAGATCGACGACATCGAACTGCAACCGCCGGTGGTGATCGCCGGACTGCCCCGCACCGGCACCACCCACTTGCACAACATGCTGGCGGCGCCGGCCACCTTCCGCACCATGCCGTACTGGGAAAGCGTCGAGCCGTTTCCATTGCCGCCGGAGGCCGGAATTGAGCCGGATCCGCGGCGGACGCGGATGGATGTCGCAGTCGCGGTGATCAACACCGTGATGCCGCATTTCCCGCTGATGCACGAGATGACCACCGATCACGTCCACGAAGAGATCCAGCTGCTCGCCAACGACTTCTCGACGATGCTCTTCGAGACGCTCGCCGATGTGCCCCGCTGGCGCGCCTACTACCAGGCCCACGACCAGACGCCCCACTACCAATACCTGGCCAGGCAACTCAAGGCGATGCAGTTCCTGCGCGGCGGGCGGCGTTGGCTGCTCAAGTCGCCCCAACACCTCGAGCAGGTACCGGTATTGGACCGGGTTTTCCCCGGCAGCATTGTGGTGTTCACACACCGTGACCCGGTGCCGGTGGCGTTGTCGATGATCGCGATGATCACCTACTCCGCCCGTATGCACCGCACAGTGGTGCCCGTCGAGGAGATCGCGGCTTCCTGGATCGCCCGTCTCGAACAGATGCTCACCGCACTCGTTCGCGATCGCGACACCATTGGTCCGGAACGCTCGATTGACATCCGCTTCGAGGACTTCATGGGCGACGAACTCGGCGTCGCCGAGCGGGTGTACGCCCTGGCCGGCGAATCGTTCACCGACGCAGGTGCGTACGGCAATCGCCGACTACCTGGCGGCCCATCGGCGCGGCCGACTGGGAAATGTCGAAACGTCGTACGAGATGTTCGGGCTCAACGAGGACAGTCTGCGGGCCCGTTTCGCGCCGTATGTCGAGCGGTTCCTGGCCTAGCCCCACGGCCGACCGGCTACGTTCTCCAGGCATGGTCACTATGCCCGCCCTAGATGGCGTCGAACACAGGTACGTGGAGCTAGGCAATGGCGTGACGATCCACGTCGCCGACGCGGGCCCGGCCGATGGCCCGGCCGTGATGCTGGTGCACGGCTTTCCCGAGAACTGGTGGGAGTGGCGCGACCTGATCGGTCCCCTGGCCGCCGACGGCTATCGGGTGTTGTGCCCGGACCTGCGCGGCGCGGGCTGGAGCTCGGCGCCCCGCACGCGCTACACCAAGGACGAGATGGCCGAGGATCTGGCGGCCGTTCTGGATCGGCTGGGCGTCGCGACGGTCAAACTCGTCGCTCACGACTGGGGTGGGCCGGTCGCGTTCATCATGATGCTGCGCCATCCGGACAAGGTGACCGGGTTTTTCGGGGTGAACACCGTGGCGCCGTGGGTG
The DNA here is from genome assembly GCA_963800315.1 of uncultured Actinomycetota bacterium. GTDB lineage: Bacteria > Actinomycetota > Actinomycetes > Mycobacteriales > Mycobacteriaceae > Mycobacterium. Next base: position 159,690 of record CAWDAS010000003.1, on the reverse strand, counting down.
AAGCGCGATCTTGCCGCGCTCCGCAACATTTGGCGGTTCTGGTATCAGATCCCGATTTCGTTGCCGGTCATCGGCCCGCGGATCATCAGCGATCCCAACTCCCGGTTTGTCCGCCTCTTGGGCTCGTGGGTCGGTGGCGGCTTCACCCTGCCCGAGGATGACGTCCGGATGTACCTCGAGTGCATGCGGCAGCCCGGGCACGCCGAGGCGGGTTCGCGGTGGTATCGCAGCTTCCAGACCAAGGAGATGCTGCGCTGGATGCGCGGCGAGTACGCCGACGCGCGCGTCGACGTGCCCGTCCGCTGGCTGACCGGCACCCAAGACCCGGTGATCACGCCGGATCTCACCGACGGATACGCCGACCACATCAGCGATTTCGAGGTCGAACTGGTCGACGGCGTCGGCCACTGGATCGTCGAGCAGCGGCCCGATCTGGTGTTGGACCGGGTCCGCGCATTCCTGCGCGAGACATAAAGTACGGCAGCGCTTTTCGGGCGTGTCGTGTGCGTAGGTTATGTGTCGCGCACTTATTCGACGCCGATGGTCACTTCCGTGGATTTGATGAACACCGTCGCGGGTTGCCCGGCCTTGAGGCCGAGGTCGACCGCGGCGTCCTTGGTGACCGAGGACGTGACGACTTGCTCGCCGCCGTCAAGCTTGACCTTCACGATTGCCATCACGCTGCCGAGCTCGACCTCGGCGATGGTCCCTTTGAGCTGATTTCGGGTCGAGAGGCGCATCGCGGGTCCTCCAAATTGGGTGAGGGGTCTGCGCTGAGCCTAGCCCGGCGACGATGCAGGCCGGAACGGCCTGAGGAGAGGCCGGGCAATCGAACTAGAGTCGAGGGCCCAGCAGGGCTATGGATGCGTCCACGGCGGGTTCGACGATCCCGCGGACCGGTCGACCGTCTTCGACGGCGAGGGCGGTCAGCTCACGCAGACCGCCCAACAAGATCACGGCCAGCGGCGCCGTCAACGGAGGCAACTCGGCGCGTCGGAACCCGGGGCTGGCGCTGAGGTCGATCAGCAGGCTGGACAACAGCTGTAGGCCGCGGCGCTGGACCGGGCGGGCGGCGGCACCGAGCGAGGGCAGTTCGCGGATCCAGCTCAAGGTGATGGCCGGCCGGGACTCGATGTGCCCGACGTAGGCCTCGACCGCTTGACGAATCTGCAGGTGCCAATCGGCGTCGGGCTCGACGGCCGCGGCGATGCGCTCGCCGAGTTTCTCGATGTCGGCCCCCAGCAGCTCCAGGAAGCACTCCTCTTTGCTGGCGAACTGGTCGTAGAACGTGCGCTTGGAGGTGCGGGCGCTACGGACGATGTCGGCGACCGTGGTCGCGCGGTAGCCGCGCTGGATGACCGAGGCGGCCAGGCCGTCCAGCAGCCTGATCCGGAACGGGCCCGGTTTTGCCAGCGGGCCGACCGCCGGGTCGGCAGCCGTTGCTGTCACCGCTGATGTCACGGTCGCTGCCCCTTTCGCTCAACACGACACCTTGTCAGGTTTGGTACTACAGAGTACCGTACCGGGAAAGATGTGCGGTACACCGTCGTACCACCCCGGAGCCGGGGCCAGATATTTGGGAGCAGCACCGCCATGAGCGAAGTAGTCACCGCCCTACCGGCGTCGGCCGCAGTCAGGTTGCCCCCCGCGGTCAGGCTCCCGAAGCTGCTCCAGGGCGCGGGCTTCGCGATGTCGCGGCGGTGGATGATCCAACGCCTGGCACGCCGCCACGGCAGAGCTCTTCACCCTGAACGTTCCGATCTACGGCCGCGTCGTGGTGGTCGGTGACCCGCAGCTGGCCAAGCGGATCTTCACCACCAGCCCCGACGAACTCGGCAACATCCAGCCCAACCTGAGCCGGCTGTTCGGCTCCGGCTCGGTTTTCGCGCTCGACGGAGAGGACCACCGCCAGCGGCGGCGGTTGCTGGCGCCGCCGTTCCACGGCAAGAGCATGAAGAACTACGAGGAAATCATCGAAGAAGAGACCCTGCGGGAGACCGCCGACTGGCCGGAAGGCAAGCCTTTCCCGACGCTGCCGTCGATGATGTGGATCACGCTCAACGCCATCTTGCGCGCCGTCTTCGGGGCCGAAGGTGCCGAACTCGACGAGCTGCGCCGACTCATCCCCCCATGGACCACGCTGGGGTCACGCATGGCGGCGCTGCCGAAACCCAAACGGAACTACGGCCGTTACAGCCCGTGGGCTCGGCTGGACGAATGGCGGCGCCAGTATGACGTCATCATCGACAAGCTGATCGAAGCCGAACAGGCCGATCCGAACTTCGAGGATCGGACCGACGTGCTCGCGCTGATGCTGCGCAGCACCTACGACGACGGTTCACGCATGTCGCGCAAGGACATTGGCGACGAACTGCTCACCCTGCTGGCCGCCGGCCATGAGACCACAGCCTCCACGTTGGGCTGGGCATTCGAGCGGCTGACGCGGCACCCGGATGTGCTGGCGGCCCTGGTCGAGGAGGCCGACGCCGGCGGCAGCGAGCTGCGTCAGGCGACGATCCTGGAAGTCCAGCGAGCCAGGACTGTCATCGATTTCGCCGCCCGCCGCGTCTATCCGCCGGTCTACCGGCTCGGGGAGTGGACGATTCCCCGTGGCGATTCGATCCTGGTGAGCATCGCCCGGATTCACGAGGACCCCGAGGTTTTCCCAGACCCGGAGCGCTTCGACCCGCAACGGTACATCGGAGGCAAGCCGTCCGCCTTCGCGTGGATCCCGTTCGGCGGTGGCACCCGCCGGTGTGTGGGGGCGGCGTTCGCCAACATGGAGATGGACGTGGTGCTGCGAACCATATTGCGGCACTTCAGCATCCAGACCACCACCGCGCCGGGGGAGCGGTGGCACGGGCGGGGCGTTGCCTACACCCCGAAAGACGGCGGGAAAGTCGTGGTGCACCGGCGCTGACGGCGCCGGCGGCAACCGTCAGTTCGCGGTGGCCCGGCGCGGCAACTTCCAGCCCGGGCGGATGTAGTGGCAGGTGTACCCGTTGGGGTAGTGCTGCAAGTAGTCCTGGTGCTCGGGCTCGGCCTCCCAGAAGTCTCCGGCCGGGCTGACCTCGGTCACCACCCTGCCGGGCCACAGGCCGGACGCCTCGACGTCGGCGATGGTGTCCAGCGCGACGCGCTGCTGCTCGTCGTCGAGGTAGAAGATCGCCGACCGGTAGCTCATCCCGCGGTCGTTGCCCTGCCGATCCTTCGTTGTCGGATCATGGATCTGGAAGAAGAATTCCAGCAGCGTGCGGTAGTCGGTGACGGCCGGGTCATAGCTGATTTCGATGGCTTCGGCGTGCGTGCCGTGATTGCGGTAGGTCGCGTTGGGGACGTCGCCGCCGGTGTAACCGACCCGGGTCGACACCACACCGGGCTGCTTGCGGATCAGCTCCTGCATCCCCCAGAAGCAGCCACCGGCGAGTATCGCTTTGTGCGTTGTCATTTGCTCGTCCTCCTAACCGGCCACAACCGCGCCGAGATGGAGCCCAGGCTACACTCCGCCCGATGACGTGCAACGGCGCAGAGGAGCACTCGTGACCACGCAGAAGTTCTCCCGCAGCGAACTTTCCGACGCCTTCGAGAAGTTCGAGCAGACGGTCGCCCGGGCCGCCGAGACCCGAGACTGGGACGCCTGGGTCCAGCATTACACGCCGGACGTCGACTACCTCGAGCACGCGATGGGCACCATGCGCGGCCGCGACGAGGTCCGTACCTGGATTCAGCGGACGATGACGACCTTCCCGGGCAGCCACATGGTCGCGTTCCCGTCGTTGTGGTCGGTCATCGACGAGTCCACCGGGCGGATCATCTGCGAACTGGACAACCCGATGCGCGACCCCGGGGACGGGAGCGTCATCACCGCGACCAACATTTCCATCGTCACGTACGCCGGCGACGGTCTGTGGTGCCGCCAGGAGGACATCTACAACCCGTTGCGCTTCCTGCGGGCCGGGATGAAGTGGTGCCGCAAGGCCCAGGCCCTGGGCACGCTCGACGACGACGCGGCGCGTTGGATGCAGGAGAACGGCGGGCCAGCGTGAGCGAAGGGGAATCCGTGAGCACGAAACCCAAGCTGGGCCCCAAGCTCGTCATAGGCGCCAACGGCTTCCTGGGCTCGCACGTGACCCGCCAGCTCGTCGCCGACGGCGCAGACGTCCGGGCGATGGTGCGGCCCACGGCCAACACCCGAGCCATCGACGACCTCGCGCTCACCCGGTTTCATGGCGACGTGTTCGACAGCGCCACGCTGCAGGAGGCGATGGACGGCGTCGACGACGTGTACTACTGCGTCGTCGACACCCGCGCCTGGTTACGTGACCCGTCGCCGCTGTTCCACACCAACGTCGAGGGACTGCGCAACGTCCTCGATGTCGCCGTGAAGCAACCGGACCTGCGCAGGTTCATTTTCACGAGCACCTACGCGACGGTGGACCGGCGACACGGGCACGTGGCGACCGAAGACGACGTGATCAGCCCCCACGATCTGGCGCGGCTGACCCCCTACGTGCAGTCCCGGGTGCAGGCCGAAAACCTGGTGATGCGGTACGTGGCCGAGGCCGGGCTACCCGCCGTCGCGATGTGCGTCTCCACCACCTACGGCGGCGGGGACTGGGGCGGCACCCCGCACGGGGCGTTCATCGCCGGCGCGGTCTTCGGCAAGCTGCCCTTCCTGATGAACGGCATCCAGCTCGAAGTCGTCGGAGTGGACGATGCCGCCCGGGCCATGATCGTGGCCGCCGAACGCGGCCGCATCGGCGAGCGGTACCTGGTCTCCGAACGGATGATTGCGCTGAACGACGTCGTACGGATCGCGGCCGACGAGGCCGGCGTGCCAGCCGCCGCAACGCGCGATTTCGGTGCCGATGCTGTACGCGCTGGCCGCGATGGGCAGCCTGAAAGCCCGGCTCACCGGCAAAGACGCCGAGCTCAGTCTCGCGTCGGTGCGCATGATGCGCGCCGAGGCCGACGTGGACAGCGGCAAGGCGAAGCGGGAATTGGGCTGGCAGCCGCGCCCGGTCGAGGAATCCATTCGCGAGGCGGCCCGGTTCTGGGCGGCGATGCGCACACCCAAGAAACAGGGCCCCACCGCTGCGCCGGAATAGGATCGGCGGCGTTCGGGTCGGCCCGGCCGGGAAGTGTTGGGCGCGGGTCAGTGTTGCACCGCATATCCGCGTTTGAGGAGGTATCGACCATGAGCCACCCGGAAGTCAAACAACCCAGTGCCGGGCACCCGATCACCATCGAGCCGACCAAGGGCCGGGTACGGGTGCACGTCAACGGCGAGCTCGTCGCGGACACGACCGCGGCGCTGGAATTGCGGGAAGCCACTTTGCCTGCGGTGCAATACATTCCGATGGCCGATGTGGTGCAGGACCGGCTGACCCGCACGGACACCAGCAGCTACTGCCCCTTCAAGGGCGAAGCCAGCTACTACAGCGTCAGCACCGCGGCCGGTGACAGGGTCGACGATGTGATCTGGACCTACGAGCAGCCCTATCCGGCGGTCGCGGCGATCGCCGGGCACGTCGCCTTCTACCCCAACAAGGCCGAGATCACCGTCTCAGCTCAATAGGGGATCCAGCCGGGTAGCGCGGCCGCCACCGCCCGGGTGTCGCTGTACAGGCGCATCGAGACAATCAGGCCCTCGCGGGTGTCGACGATGCAGACGAAGGGGCTGTCGTAGGCGCTGCCGTCGGCCGTGGCGCCGCTGGCTTGGGCCTCCACGACGACGGTGTCTCCCTCGTTGATACAGCGCACCAAATCGATGGTGAGCTCGAGGTCTTGTTTGCGCCGCTCGATCGCCCGGCGAAACGTCTCCTTGTCGCATGACGTGCGCGTGTAGAGGGTCCAGTAGGTGAAGTCGTCGCTGAGCAGCTCGAAGCCCTCGTCGAGATCGCCGCCCTCGCTCGTGCTCTGCAAGAACATCCAAGCCAGTTCCCCTTGTGGGGCATCGAACGGCGTCATCACACCGCAATACTGACTTGGGACGGAGTTAACGGTCAATCACAACGGTCCGGAGAGTTGTTCGGTGAACAGTGCGCGCACGGTCACGTTTCCCGGGGCGGTGAGCTTTGGGCACACGCTGGCGCCACTGCGCCGCGGGCTCGGGGATCCGTGTTTTCAGGTGTCCGAGCAGGGCGCCATCTGGCGAACCAGCCTGCTGCCCACCGGCCCGGTCACCGCCCGGATCAGCCGGGAGAGCGCGAACGCCGCCCAGTGCGTGGCATGGGGCGATGGTGCGGAGCAGTTCGTCGAGACGCTGCCCGCGCTGCTGGGTCTCGGGGACGACGCCGCGGACTTCGTGCCGCGGCACCCGACGGTTGCCGCCGCGCACCGACGGGTCCCGCACCTGCGCCTGGGCCGCACCGGGCTGGTGCTGGAAGCCCTGATCCCCGCGGTCATCGAGCAGCGGGTGCCCGGCGCCGACGCGTTTCGGTCGTGGCGCGTGCTGGTGTCCAAATACGGGACGCCGGCTCCGGGGCCCGCGCCGACCGGGATGCGCGTGCCGCCATCGGCCGACGTGTGGCGACACATTCCGTCCTGGGAGTTTCATCGCGCCAACGTCGACCCGCGGCGGGCGCAGACGGTGGTGGCCTGTGCGCGACGAGCCGGCGCGCTGGAGCGGCTGGCCTCTTGGCCGACGGCGCAGGCACGTGCGGCGCTGACATCGTTGCCCGGGGTGGGGCAATGGACCGCCGCCGAGACCGCGCAACGGGCGTTCGGGGACGCCGATGCCGTGTCGGTGGGCGACTACCACGTTCCGAAGATGGTCGGCTGGACCTTGCTGGGGCGCCCGGTCGACGACGCCGGCATGCTGGAACTGCTCGAGCCGATGCGACCGCACCGCCACCGGGTGGTCAGGTTGCTGGAAGTCAGCGGGCTGGCCTACGAACCGCGACGTGGGGCCCGGCTACCGGTGCAGCACATCGGGTCGATGTGAGGTGCACAACCCGGTGCGGGGCCGACGGTTATCGATTGCTGGACCCGGGTACCCGCCGCTGGAAAGGACCGTGTGCGAACGCAGGAGTGATTGATGACGCAGTTCACTATTCCGGGATTGACCGACAAGCAGGGGGCGCGGCTCGCCGAACTGCTGCAGAAGCAACTGAGCACGTACAACGATCTCCATCTGACGCTCAAGCACATTCACTGGAATGTGGTGGGGCCCAACTTCATCGGCGTGCACGAGATGGTCGACCCGCAGGTCGAGGCGGTGCGCGGGTTTGCCGACGAGGTCGCCGAGCGCATCGCGGCCCTCGGCGCCTCGCCGCAGGGCACCCCCGGCGCGATCCTCAAAGACCGCACCTGGGACGACTACTCGGTCGGCCGTGACTGCGTGCAGTCTCATCTGGCGGCGTTGGACCTGGTCTACACCGGCGTGATCGAAGACATCCGCAAAGCAATCGAGGAGACCGAGGAAATCGACCCGGTCACCCAGGACCTGCTGATCGGCCACGCCGGGCAGCTGGAGAAGTTCCAGTGGTTCGTCCGGGCTCACCTGGAGAGCGCCGGCGGGGCGTTGACCCATCAGGGGTCGGCCACCGAACGGGATGCCGCGAGCAGCGCGCGCGCCAGTTCCTGATCCGGGTGGGCTACTGAGGCGCCGAATCCTTCTTGCTCGCACCGTTTTTGGGCACGAGGATGTTGATCCGGTCGCCGGGGGCGAGTTTCACGGTGGCGTCGGCATCGACGAGTCGGCGGCGGTGCACCACGGACACCGGGAAATGGCCGGCCGGCCAGTCGAGGTCGCCCAGGAGCCGTCCCGCGGCGACCGACTCGGGTGTCAGGGTGTGTTCGACGATGCAATACCCGCCGAGCTGGCTTCGCGGATCGTGTTCGGCGGTGGCGGCGTGCGGATCGGCCCACTCGGCGGCTTTCTGGCCGGCCGCCACATCGGCTTGGACGTCGGTGAAGTGGGCACCGACGGCGCGCAGCACATTCTGGTTGGTCAGCCAGCCTTCGACACGCCTGGCCTCGGTGTCGATGACCGGGAGACCGTCGCGGCCGTACAGGACGAGCTGGCGCAGGGCCTGCGCGAGACTGTCGTTGGCGAACAGGGCCTGGGGCTCTCGAACGCGGGTGACGGGGCCGAGCAGCGTGCTCCAGTCGCGATCGGTGTCCCCGGGGGGACTGCTGAGATCCAGCGGCGCGGTGAAGGGGTGCATGGCGTCGGCGGCGGTGAGTTCGGCGAACGCATGCGTTGGGGTGGGGCGGTCGATGTCGATGCCGCGGCGCAGCAGTTTCGTGGTGTAGATGGTGCCGTAGGAGATCCCGCGGGACACCGTTGTGCCGACGGCGACGGCCAACATGACGGGCAGGGTCAAAGTGAAGTCCCCGGTCATCTCCACCGTGCTGGCCAGCGCCGTGAGCGGGGCGCGTGCGGCGGACGCAAAAACCGCGCCCATGCCGACGATGGCGTAGAGCGCGGGATGCCCGACGGCGGTGCCGATCAAGTGCTGGACGATCACCCCGAACGCCATCCCGGACGTGGCGCCGACGAACAGCGAGGGGGCGAACACACCACCCGACCCGCCGATGCCGATGGTCAGGCTGCAGGCCAGGATCTTGCCCACCGCGAGGATCAGCAGGAACCACATCGCGTAGTGGCCGGCGAAGGCGGCGTACATGACCGGGTAGCCGACCCCGTACAGCTGCGGGACCGCGAGCAGCAGCAGCCCGAGCACTACACCGCCGACCGCCGGGCGCGCCCAATCCGGACGCTGGCCCCACACCCGGTCGCACAGATCCTCGGTCTTGTACAGCACGTTCTTGAAGAGGATCCCGATCACCCCGGCGATCGCGGCGAGGAGGGCGACCAGGAGGTAGTTGGCGATGTGATTGAGCTCAATGCCGTGCGGGAGTTCGGTGAGGAAGGGGGCCGAGCCGAAGAAGACGCGGGAAATCACGTCGGCGACCATCGACGACAGCATGATGGTGAAGATCGCCTCGACCGACAGTTCACGCAGGATCAGCTCGACGGCGAAGAACACCCCGGTGATGGGGGCGTTGAAGGTGGCGGAAATGCCGCCGGCGGCGCCGCAGGCCACCAGCACCCGCAGCCGGTTTTCCGGCATCCGCACCCACTGGCCGAGGCTGGAGGCGAGCGCCGCGCCGATCTGCACGATCGGCCCTTCGCGGCCCACCGAGCCGCCGGTGCCGATGCACAGCGCCGAGGCCAGCGCCTTCACCACCGTCACCTGGGGACGGATGCGGCCACCGTTCTCAGCGACCGCGATCATGACCTCCGGGACGCCGTGGCCCCTGGCCTCGCGGGCAAACCGGGAAATCAGTGGCCCATACAGCAAGCCGCCGACGACCGGGACGGCCACAAAGAACCCAATCCCCAGCCAGGGCAGGTGGTCGCTGCCGACCCAGCCCTGCTGCCCGAACTCGTCACGTCCGGTCGCCAGCCAGGTGAAGCCATAGATCAGGTAGCGGAATGCCACCGCGCCCAGCCCGGCGCCAACTCCCACCACGATTGCCACGCAAAACAATCCGAGGTGGGCGGCGCGCAGCCAGCCGGCGACCCGCCCCACCGTGTCGGACCAAGGCCGCCGCCGTGGAACCGGGTCGGCGACCGGCATCTCCTGCCCCATCCGCGTCCACCCTTCCCCCGTCGACCTTCTCGCTTTGCGCCATCGACCAGCTCGAGATCGGGCATGCCGCGGCGACCATCTACCCCAGCAAATATTGCCCAATAAAACTATCGCTAACCGTCCAGCGCCGCGCGGCGGGGGTTGGTGCCACGGAATAAACGGACCTAAGTCCGGTTATACGGGGTAGTCCACCAAGTTGGGAGGTGAACATGCCTGCCGTCACGGCCAACACACTGACGCTTCCGCGCATCGGCGCCGCCGGTCCGACCGACACCGAGCGCCCGGTCCGATCGATCACCACCGGCCCGCGCGGCTACGAGGGGGAGGGCTTCCCGGTCGTGCGCGCCTTCGCGGGCGTCCACACCGCCGCCCTGGATCCCTTCGTGCACATGGACCAGATGGGCGAGGTGGAATACCAGCCGGGAGCGGCCAGGGGGACCGATTGGCATCCCCACCGGGGCTTCGAAACGGTGACCTACATGATCGACGGAAAGTTCGCGCATCAGGATTCCCACGGCGGCGGTGGCCTGATCGCCGACGGCGCGACGCAGTGGATGACGGCCGGTTCGGGCATCCTGCACATCGAGACCCCACCCGCCGAACTGGTCGACAGCGGCGGCGTTTTCCATGGCGTCCAGCTGTGGGTGAACCTGCCGAAGAAAGACAAGTTCGCGCCACCGCGCTACCAGGCCATCGAAGGCGACGACGCCGAGTTGCTCGCATCTGAGGACGGCGGGGCGTTGCTGCGCGTCATTGCCGGTGAGGTCGACGGTCACCGGGGACCCGGCATCACGCACACGCCGGTCACGCTCGCGCATGCGACGATCCAAAACGGTGCCCGGCTCAACATTCCATGGCGGCGCGAATTCAATGCACTGGTTTACGTGTTGTCCGGCAGCGGATATGTGGGTCCGGTTGCGCATCCCATTCGACAAGGTCAGTTGGCCGTCTTCGGACCCGGTGATCGGATCACCGTGGGCGCCCAACCGGCCCAGGATTCACGCCGCACCTCAGTTCTTGGGAGCATCGATGTGCTGCTTCTGGGCGGCCGACCGATTCGCGAGCCGGTATTCCACTACGGGCCTTTTGTGATGAACTCCCGGGCCGAATTGATCGAGGCGTTGCACGACTACCAAACCGGCAAGTTCGGCAGCATTCCGCCCAATGCCCTAATGCCGCACCGCCGCGGTGGCACAATTTAGTAATGGCGTCACCGGGGAGTCGCAGGCCAGGACGCCCCCCTGCCGCAAAAGCGGACGATACGCGTCGGCGCATCATCCAGGCCGCTCGCCTGGAATTCAGCGAACGCGGCTACGACGGCGCGACGTTCCAGGGCATCGCGGCCCGCGCCGACCTCACCAGACCGGCGATCAACCATTACTTCTCCAGCAAGCGGGCGCTGTACCGGGAGGTATTGGCACAAACCAACGACTTCGTAATCGAGGCCGGTATCCAGCAGGCAGAGCGCGAGACCACATTGATGGGGCGGTTGACGGCATTCATCTCCGTCGCGGTCCGGGCCACTTCCGAGAATCCTTCGGTGGCAGCGTTTTTGGTTACCGCTGTACTCGAATCGCAACGGCATCCGGAATTGAGCCGAAATGAAAACGATTCGGTGAGGATCAGCCGGGAGTTTCTGACAAGGGCGGTCAACGACGCGATCGAGCATCGCGAGGTCGCCGCCAATATCGACGCCGCCGCTTTGGTCGAGACATTGTTGGTCCTGCTCTGCGGAGTGGGCTTCTATGCCGGCTATGTCAGGAACAACGAGGAGTTGTTGGCCGTCGCCGATGTGCTGCGGCGGCTCCTGGAAGGCGCGCTCTGGCAGCCGGCGAGCTGAGGCGCTCGGCGTCGGTCTTGCCCCGTGACGTGGCCCACAAAGCGTATAGTTTGCCTAACTTACGCTGGTAGTATGGCGGAGTCATGACTGATCTCAATGACGCCCCATCGCCTGCCTCGTTACGGAACGCCGGCGACTCCTGGGCCATCACCGAACTCGTCGGAGCCACCGCGTTGGGGGTGGCCGCGTCGCGCGCGGCGGAAACCGCCGGACCCGATCCGCTGATCCGCGACGAGTTCGCCCGGATATTGGTGTCGCCGGCCGGTCCCGCCTGGGCGCGGCTCACCGATCCGACGGTGGCCTGGCTCGACAGTGACCCGCAGGGGCAACGCGCCCACCGGCTGGGGATCGACTACCAGGCGGTGCGCACCCACTTCTTCGACGAGTACTTCACCGAGGCCACTCAAGCCTCTGACGCGGGGATCCGGCAGGTCGTGATCCTGGCCGCCGGGCTGGACTCGCGGGCCTACCGCCTGCGCTGGCCGGCGGACACCGCGGTCTACGAGATCGACCAGCCCAAGGTGCTGGAATACAAGACCGGAATCCTGGAATCGCACGGCGCCGTTCCCGCGGCCCGGCGACGCACCGTCCCGATCGACCTGCGCGACGACTGGCCCGCGGCGCTGGCGGCGGCGGGATTCGATCGCACCGAACCGACCGCGTGGCTTGCCGAAGGCCTGCTGCCCTACCTGCCCAGCGACGCGCAGGACCGGCTGTTCGAGATGTTCACCGCCCTCAGCGCGCCCGGCAGCCGGGTCGCCATCGAGGTTTTCGGCATGAACACCAACAGCAATACCCAGCGGTGGCTGCGCATGCGCGAGCGACTGGGCCTGGACGTCAACGTCGCGGCCCTGACCTACCACGAGCCGGACCGTACCGACGCCGCTCAGTGGCTGGCCGACCACGGCTGGCAGGTGCGCCGCGTGGACAACCACGAGGAGATGGCGCGGCTGGGTCGCGCGGTACCCGCCGATTTGGCCGACGACGCGGTGGTCAGCACGCTGCTGTGCGCGCGTCTCGGCACGCCAACCGCCTGATTTCCGCCGAAGACTGATTCTTAAAGGAGCGACGCGATGAGTTCACTGCGCACCCACGACGACACCTGGGACATCAAAACCAGCGTCGGCACGACCGCGGTGATGGTGGCCGCCGCCCGGGCCGTCGAAACCGAGCGGCCCGACCCGCTCATCCGCGACCCCTACGCCAAACTTCTGGTCACCAATGCCGGCGCCAACGTGTTGTGGGAGAAGATGCTCGACCCGTCGACGGTGGCCAGGGTGGAGGCCCTGGACGCGGAATCGGCGGCCCACATCGAGCACATGCGCGCCTATCAGGCGGTGCGGAGCAAGTTCTTCGACACCTACTTCGCCGATGCCGTCGCCGACGGAATCCGGCAGGTGGTGATCCTGGCGTCGGGGCTGGACTCGCGCGCTTACCGCCTGGACTGGCCGGCCGGAACCACCGTGTACGAGATCGACCAGCCCGAGGTGCTGGCCTACAAGTCCACGACGCTGGCCGACCACGGCGTCACGCCGTCGGCCGACCGCCGCGAGGTGGCCATCGACTTGCGGCAGGACTGGCCGGCCGCACTGCGTGCCGCGGGCTTCGACCCGACGGCGCGGACCGCGTGGCTGGCCGAGGGCCTGCTGATGTACCTGCCGGCCGAGGCTCAGGACCGGTTGTTCACCCAGATCGGCGAACTCAGCGCGCCCGGGAGCCGGGTGTCGGCGGAAACCGCGCCCGCCCACGCCGATGAGCGACGACAGCAGATGCGCGAGCGGTTCAAGAAGGTGGCCGACGAGATCGGCTTGGAGGAGACTGTCGACGTCGGGGAGCTGATGTATCGCGACGAGCACCGCGCGGACGTCACGGACTGGCTCAACAGCCACGGCTGGCGCGCTCGCGCGCAACGCTCGACGGACGAGATGCGCCGGCTGGGCCGTTGGATCGAGAATGTCCCGCTGGCCGACGACACGGACGCGTTCGCCGATTTCGTGATCGCCGAGCGGCTGTAGATGACGCGCACCGCGGACGACTCCTGGGACATCGCCACCAGCGTCGGGGCGACCGCGGTGATGGTCGCGTTGGCTCGTGCCGCCGAGACGGCCAGCGCCGCCCCGCTCATCCGCGACCAATTCGCCGAGCCGCTGGTGTCCACGCCCGAACTCGAGGGAGTCCGCGAGCAGGTGGCCGCCTGGTGGTCACCCGAGCCGGACGGCAGCGACGAGGCGAATCTGGCCCCGGACGCCCAGAACATGATCGACTACCAGGCGGTGCGCACCCACTTCTTCGATGCGTACTTCGCCGGCGCCGTCGCCGACGGAATCCGCCAGGTGGTGATTCTGGCGGCCGGCCTGGATTCGCGCGCCTACCGTTTGGCATGGCCGGACGGCACCGTCGTCTACGAGATCGACCTGCCCAAGGTGCTCGAGTACAAGGCGGAGACACTCGCCGGCCACGGCGCCGCCCCGACGGTCGACCGGCGAGCGGTGCCCGTCGACCTGCGCCACGACTGGCCCCGGGCGCTGCGCGAAGCCGGTTTCGACGCGACCCGTCCCACCGCCTGGCTGGCCGAGGGGCTGTTGCCGTTCCTGCCGGCCGCTGCGCAAGAGGCCATGTTCGCCTCGATCGACGCATTGAGCGGGTCCGGTAGCCGGGTGGCCGTTGAAGCCTTCGGGGTCGACCCCGAGAAGCGCCGGGAAGCCGAGGAGCGGTGGGCCGCGCTGAAGGCCAAACGCGCAGCGCGGGGTCAAGACACCTCCTTCAACCCGTTCGACCTCTGGTTCGATGACGAAGGACGACCCGACTGCGCCGACTGGTTCACCGCACACGGTTGGGCCACCAGCGCCATCAGCGCACGCGAGGAGGCGCTGCGGCTGGGCCGCGCGCCGCAACCGGAGGACCGGCCGTTTGCGAACAGCTTCATAACGGCAACAAAGTCCTGATCGGATCGGTCCCGCGGATCTTTCCTACTGCTCTCCCAACCGGATGGTTAGGATCGCGGTTATCACCCATGAGCGCTCGCGACCAGCGACCGGGCGCCGCCGGGCTGACCGAGCAGGGGAAGGACAACGATGACCACCGAATCGGTTGCACCGAAGACATCCGAATCCACGAACGGGACACAGGCCGCCTCCGAGGCGGCTGGGGCGGTCGATATCGCCGCGACGGTGGACCGGTTGCGTAAAACGTTCGCCACCGGGCGCACCCGCGACATCGGGTGGCGCAAGCAGCAGTTGCTGCAGCTGCAGAAGCTGATGGAGGAGAACGAGGCCGCGATCGCGGCCGCGCTCGCCGAAGACCTGGACCGCAACCCGTTCGAGGCGTTCATCGCCGACGTGGCAACCACCGCCGGCGAAGCCAAGTACGCGGCCAAGCACGTCCGGCGGTGGACGCGCCGCCGCTACCGGCTCCTGGAGGTGCCGCAGCTTCCCGGCCGCGGTTGGGTCGAGTACGAGCCCTACGGCACCGTGCTGATCATCGGCGCCTGGAACTACCCGTTCTACCTGACGCTGGGGCCCGCGGTCGGCGCGCTCGCCGCGGGGAATGCCGTCATCCTCAAGCCCTCGGAGATCGCCGCTGCGTCCTCGCACCTGATGGCCGAGCTGGTGCCTCGCTACCTGGACAACGATGCGGTCGCGGTGATCGAGGGCGATGGGTCGGTGAGCCAGGCGCTGATCGCCCAGGGCTTGGACCGGGTGATGTTCACCGGCGGCACCGAGATCGGCCGCAAGGTCTACGAAGGCGCGGCGCCGCATCTGACCCCGTGCACCCTGGAGCTGGGCGGTAAGAGCCCGGTGATCGTGGCCGCCGACGCCGACGTGGACGTCGCCGCCAAGCGGATCGCCTGGATGAAACTGCTGAATGCCGGGCAGACGTGCGTCGCACCCGACTACGTGCTGGCGGACGCCACGATTCGCGACGAATTGGTGAGCAAGATCGGCGCCGCCATCACCAAATTCACGTCGGACAAGCCGAACGGGGTGCGCATCGTCAATCAGCGTCAATTCGACCGGATCAGCAGTTACCTCTCCAGCGGGGACGGCAAGGTCACCGTCGGCGGAAGCTGTGATGCGTCGAGCCTGCGGATCCAACCGACGGTCGTCCTCGATCCCGACCCGGACGGGCCGCTGATGCAGAACGAGATCTTCGGGCCGGTCCTGCCGGTGGTCACCGTCCAAAACCTGGACGCGGCAATACGTTTCGTCAACTCCCGACCCAAGCCGCTGTCGGCGTACCTGTTCACCAAGGCGCGCGAGACCCGCGAGCGGGTGATCAAGGAGGTGCCGGCCGGCGGCATGCTGGTCAACCACCTCGCCTTCCAGGTGTCGACGGCCAAGCTCCCATTCGGCGGGGTCGGGGCCTCCGGCATGGGCGCCTATCATGGCCGCTATGGTTTCGAGGAGTTCAGCCACCGCAAGTCGGTGCTGACCAAACCGACCCGGCCCGACCTGTCCAGTTTCATCTACCCGCCGTACAGCGCGCGGGCCTTCAAGATGGCTCGCAGAATGTTCTGATCCGCTACTGCGGCCAAAACCCTTGCTAACACCAATTTTTGACAGCAGAGAGGAAGCTGATGCCCGGAGTGCAGGATCGCGTCATCGTCGTCACCGGAGCCGGTGGGGGACTGGGGCGTGAATACGCCCTGACCCTCGCGAAGGAGGGCGCCAGCGTCGTCGTCAACGACCTGGGTGGGGCCCGCGACGGCACGGGCGCCGGTTCGGCGATGGCCGACCACGTCGTCGCCGAAATCAAGGACGCCGGCGGCCGGGCAGTCGCCAACTACGACAGCGTGGCCGAGCCCGAGGGCGCGGCGAACATCATCAAGACCGCGCTCGACGAGTTCGGCGCGGTGCACGGCGTGGTGAGCAACGCGGGCATCCTGCGTGACGGGACCTTCCACAAGATGACGTTCGAGAACTGGGATGCCGTGCTCAAGGTGCACCTGTACGGCGGCTACAACGTCGTGCGCGCCGCGTGGCCGCATTTCCGTGAGCAGAGCTACGGCCGGGTCGTCGTCGCCACCTCCACCAGCGGGCTGTTCGGCAACTTCGGCCAAACCAACTACGGCGCGGCCAAGCTCGGCCTGGTCGGCATGATCAACACGCTGGCGCAGGAGGGGGCCAAGTACAACATTCACGCCAACGCCGTGGCGCCGATCGCGGCCACCCGGATGACCGAGGACATCCTCCCGCCAGAAGTTCTGGAGAAGCTCACGCCGGAGTTCGTCGCCCCGGTGGTGGCCTACCTGTGCACCGAGGAATGCGCCGAAAGCGCAGCGGTTTTCGTCGTCGGCGGCGGCAAGGCGCAGCGCGTCGCGTTATTCCAGAACGAGGGCGCCAACTTCGAAAAGCCGCCGTCGGTGCAGGACATCGCCACGCACTGGGGCGAGATCACCGACCTGTCCAACGCGCAGCAGGCGGCGTTCAAGCTCTGATTCGGTTCAGGCGAGAAGGGCGGTACGTAGCCGGTCCACGTCGGACTCGGTAATGCCCGCGTCACGCAGGTAGCCGGTCAGCGACCCGAACTGCTGGTCGATCGTCTGCCGCGCCGCGGACAGGTACTCCGCTCGGACGCCGAGGACCGCATCCGACAACCGGGCCTCGGTGAAGGTCACCACCTCCGGGGTGAGCTCGATGTCCGGGCGCTGCTGGATCATCTCCATGATCCGGGCCCGCAGCTCCGGCACGGCGTCGTTGCTGCGCAGGAAGTCGGCGACAATGGATTCCCGGTCCACACCGATTGCTTCCAGGACCGTCGCCACCACGAAGCCGGTGCGGTCCTTGCCGGCGAAGCAGTGCGTGAGCACCGGTCGTCCGTCGGCCAGCAGGGTGAAGACGCGGCCCAGCGCGCGCTGGGCTCCGTTGCGCGTCGGGAACTGGCGGTATTCGTCGGTCATGAACCGGGCGGCGGTTTCCGCGACCGACTCATCGGTTTTGTCGCGTTCCTCGAAGACCCGCTGGAACGCCTCCTCGTGCGGTGCCGCGACATCGGTGTCGGGCTCGTCGGCGAGGTCGGGGAGGGGCAGCAGATGGACCGCGACACCGGTGGGAACGCGCCCCGGGCCGCGGCGGGCGACCTCCCGGGACGCGCGCAGATCGACGACATCGGTGATGCCCAGCTGGCGCAGCGTCGCCTGGCCGTGATCGTCGAGGCGGCTCAGCTCGCTGGACCGAAACAGCCGCCCCGGCCGCAGCCCGCTCGCACCGTCGGCGACATCACGGAAGTTCCACGCACCCGGCATTTCCCGAACGGCCGCCTTACCCATGCGACGTGACCGCCGCGGCGAGCGGAGATTTCTCCCGGCCGAGTTCGGCGCGCGCGATGGTCCGCATGTGCACCTCGTCGGGACCGTCGAAGAGGCGCATGGCCCGATGCCACCCGTACGACCGGGCCAGCACCGTGTCCTCGCTGACCCCGGCGGCGCCGTGCACCTGGATCGCGCGGTCGATCACATCGCAGGCCACTTGCGGCGCCACCGCCTTGATCTGCGAGACCAACGTGTGGGCGGCCTTGTTGCCATGCTGGTCGATCGTCCACGCCGCCTTATGGCACAACAGCCGGGCCTGGTCGATTTCGTTGCGCGACTTGGCGATTGACTCCCGCACCACGCCCTGCTCGGCCAGCGGGCGGCCGAAGGCCACCCGGCTGCGGGCCCGGTCCACCATGAGGGCCAGCGCCCGTTCGGCGCCGCCGAGCGCGCGCATGCAGTGGTGGATACGGCCCGGACCCAGCCGGGCCTGGGCGATGGCGAAGCCGCCGCCCTCTTCGCCGAGCAGGTTGGTGACCGGCACCCGGACGTTGTCGTAGATGATCTCGCAGTGTCCGGGCTGGTCCTGGTAACCGAAGACGGTTGTTGAGCGAACCACGGTCACGCCCGGGGTGTCGATCGGCACGAGCACCATCGACTGCTGCTGGTGGCTGGCCGCCTCGGGGTTGGTGCGGCCCATCACGATCAGGATCTTGCACCGCGGATCGGACGCCCCGGACGTCCACCACTTGCGGCCGTTGATGACGTAGTCGCCACCGTCACGCACGATGGAGGTCTCGATGTTGCGCGCGTCGCTGCTGGCCACCGCCGGCTCGGTCATGGAGAAGGCGCTACGGATCTCGCCATTGAGCAATGGCTCCAGCCACCGCTTGCGCTGCTCCTCGGTGGCGAACAGGTGCAGGGTCTCCATGTTGCCGGTATCCGGCGCCGCGCAATTGAGCGCCTCGGGCGCGATCTCCAGGCTCCACCCGGTGATCTCGGCCAGCGGAGCGTATTCCAGGTTGGTCAGGCCCGACTCGGCCGGCAGGAACAGGTTCCACAGGCCGCGCTCTTTGGCCTTGGTCTTGAGTTCCTCGATGATCGGCGGGACGGTGTGACCGTTGGGACCGGCCTCGCTCCGGTACTTGTCGTAGTCGGCCTCGGCCGGGAAGACGTACTCGGTCATGAAGTCGGACAATCGCTTGTGGTAGTCGTTGGCTTTGGCTGACATCGCGAAGTCCATGCCCGTCACGATAGGACACCCGGCGGTCGGCGGCGCTCGCGGGAGAAGATGGACCCCATGAGCGAAAGCCGGCCCCCGTTCCCGCCGTTCACCGCCGAAACCGCGATCCAGAAGGTCCAGGCGGCCGAGGACGCCTGGAACACCCGCGACCCACACCGCGTCAGCCTGGCCTACACGCCCGATTCGCAGTGGCGAAACCGCGCCGAGCACATCGTCGGCAGGGAGGAGATCGTGGCATTTCTGACCCGCAAGTGGCAGCGCGAACTCGACTATTCGTTGCGCAAGTGCCTGTGGGATTTCCACGACAGCCGGATCGCCGTGCGGTTCCAGTACGAGTGCCGGGACCACACCGGCCAGTGGTACCGCAGCTACGGCAACGAACTCTGGGAGTTCTCGCCGTCGGGATTGATGGCGCGCCGCGAAGCCAGCATCAACGACGTGCCGATCGAGGAATCCGAGCGCCGCTATTTCGGGCCCCGCCCGACGTCCGAACACGGCCACGACATCCCGCTGTGGTGACCCGCAGCAACACAACGGCATTTTGTGGCGCCACAACCTCGCGACCGCTACTGGATTGGCTTCGAGTGGCCAACCATTGACCAGGACAGCCGGCATCCCGCGCTCGGCGATCGGGCGTCCGTGGTGCAACCTGGCAAGCGTTAAGGTAGCGAGGCGTGCGGCCGAGTCAGCGGCACACGCAGGGATGTCCAGCGGCAGGAAAGCACGGGAAAGTAGATGTACGCGCCATGACAAATGCGCAGACGACGGTAGGGGTGGTCGCCGAGTCCGGGGCGGACGAGCGGCGGGTGGCGCTGGTGCCGAAGGCAGTGGCATCGCTGGTCAACAGCGGTGTGGCGGTGGTGGTCGAGTCCGGCGCGGGCGAGCGGGCGTTGCTCCCCGACGCGCTGTACGCGGAGGCCGGCGCCGGCATCGGTGACGCCTGGGCCGCCGACATCGTCGTCAAGGTCGCACCGCCGAGCAAAGAAGAGGTCGCCAGGTTGCGTCGCGGGCAGACGCTGATCGGCTTTTTGGCGCCGCGAAACGCCGACAACTCGATCGGCGCGCTCACCGAAGCCGGCGTGCAGGCCTTCGCGCTCGAGGCCATCCCACGCATCTCGCGGGCCCAGGCCATGGATGCGTTGTCCTCGCAGGGCAACGTCGCCGGCTACAAGGCCGTCCTGCTGGCGGCGTCGGAATCGACCCGGTTCTTCCCCATGCTGACGACGGCGGCGGGCACGGTGAAGCCGGCCAGTGTGCTGGTGCTCGGCGTCGGTGTGGCCGGGCTGCAGGCGCTGGCCACGGCGAAGCGCCTGGGCGCCCGGACCTCCGGGTATGACGTGCGGCCGGAAGTGGCCGACCAGGTCCGTTCGGTGGGCGCGCAGTGGCTGGAGCTGGGCATAGACGCCGCCGGGGAGGGCGGGTACGCCCGTGAGCTCACCGAGGAGGAGCGCGCGCAGCAGCAGAAGGCGCTGGAAGAAGCGATCGCCGGATTTGACGTGGTGATCACCACGGCGCTGGTCCCGGGACGGCCCGCGCCGCGGCTGGTGACCGCCGCCGCGGTGGAATCGATGAAACCCGGCAGCGTGGTGGTG
The DNA here is from genome assembly GCA_963800315.1 of uncultured Actinomycetota bacterium. GTDB lineage: Bacteria > Actinomycetota > Actinomycetes > Mycobacteriales > Mycobacteriaceae > Mycobacterium. Next base: position 139,163 of record CAWDAS010000003.1, on the reverse strand, counting down.
GACCTGGCCGGGGAAACCGGGGGCAACTGCGAGCTCACCGAACCCGGACGCACGGTGGTCAAGCACGACGTCACCATCGCCTCGCCGCTGAACCTGCCGGCCACGATGCCCGAGCACGCCAGCGAGCTCTACAGCAAGAACATCACGGCGCTACTGGAACTGCTGATCAAGGACGGCACGCTGGCCCCGGACTTCGACGACGAAGTCGTCGCGGCGGCCTGTGTCACTCGTGCCGGGAAAGAAGGCGCTTAGATGTACGACGAGCTATTGGCCAATCTGGCGATCCTGGTGCTATCCGGGTTCGTCGGGTTCGCGGTCATCTCCAAGGTGCCCAACACGCTGCACACGCCGCTGATGTCGGGAACCAACGCCATCCACGGCATCGTGGTGCTCGGCGCGCTGGTGGTGTTCGGGGAGGTCGAGCACCCGTCGCTGGCGGTGCAGATCATCCTGTTCGTCGCGGTGGTGTTCGGGACCCTGAACGTCATCGGCGGTTTCATCGTCACCGACCGGATGCTGGGCATGTTCAAGGGCAAGAAGCGAGTCCCCGCGAAGGCCGAGCAGGCGGAAGGGACGGCGACGAAGTGAACTATCTGGTCACGGTTCTCTACATCATCTCGTTCGCCCTCTTCATCTACGGGTTGATGGGCCTGACCGGGCCCAAGACCGCGGTGCGGGGCAACCTGATCGCCGCGGTGGGCATGGCCCTCGCCGTGGCGGCGACCCTGGTCAAGATCCGGCACACCGACCAATGGGTGCTGATCATCGCCGGTTTGGTCGTCGGTGTGGTGCTCGGTGTCCCACCGGCACGGTTGACCAAGATGACCGCCATGCCGCAGCTGGTGGCGTTCTTCAACGGCGTCGGCGGCGGCACGGTCGCACTCATCGCGCTGTCGGAATTCATTGATACCACCGGCTTTTCGGCCTTCCAGCACGGCGAGTCACCGACCGTGCACATCGTGGTGGCGTCCCTGTTCGCCGCGATCATCGGGTCGATCTCGTTCTGGGGCTCGATCATCGCGTTCGGCAAGTTGCAGGAGATCATCTCGGGGTCGCCGATCGGCTTCGGCAGGGCCCAGCAGCCGGTTAACCTGCTGTTGCTGGCCGGCGCGGTGACCGCCGCGGTGATCATCGGCCTGAACGCGCATCCGGGCAGCGGCGGTGCGTCGCTGTGGTGGATGATCGGGCTGCTGGCCGCCGCCGGGGTGCTGGGCCTGATGGTGGTGTTGCCCATCGGCGGCGCCGACATGCCGGTGGTCATCTCGCTGCTGAACGCCATGACCGGGCTGTCGGCCGCCGCGGCCGGCCTGGCGCTGAACAACACCGCGATGATCGTGGCCGGCATGATCGTGGGGGCGTCCGGTTCGATCCTGACCAACCTGATGGCCAAGGCGATGAACCGCTCCATTCCCGCGATCGTCGCGGGTGGTTTCGGCGGTGGCGGCGTGGCGCCGGGCGGCGGCGCCGACGGCGGCGACAAACACGTCAAGTCGACCTCGGCGGCCGACGCCGCGATCCAGATGGCCTACGCGAACCAGGTGATCGTGGTTCCCGGGTACGGCCTGGCCGTCGCGCAGGCCCAGCATGCCGTCAAGGACATGGCGTCGCTGCTGGAGGACAAGGGCGTGCCGGTGAAGTACGCGATCCACCCGGTGGCCGGCCGCATGCCCGGGCATATGAACGTCCTGCTGGCCGAGGCCGAGGTGGACTACGACGCGATGAAGGACATGGACGACATCAACGACGAGTTCGGCCGCACCGACGTCGCGATCGTCATCGGGGCCAACGACGTCACCAACCCGGCCGCCCGCAACGAGGCGTCCAGCCCGATCTACGGCATGCCGATCCTCAATGTGGACAAGGCCAAGTCGGTGATCGTGCTGAAAAGGTCGATGAACTCCGGTTTCGCGGGCATCGACAACCCGCTGTTTTATGCCGACGGAACGACGATGCTGTTCGGGGACGCGAAGAAGTCGGTGACCGCGGTCGCCGAGGAACTCAAGGCGCTGTGAGAGCCGCTATGAGCGGTTGCCTCTAGACCGGTGGATAGGCGGGCGGCGGGTAGCCGTTGCCGTCGGTAACCCCGCGCAAGCCCCAGGGAACGTACCTGAAGAAGAATTCGATCTCATCGCTGAAGTCATAGTCCGGGCTCGGATCCATGCGGCCACCCCTCCAATCGCGACGTGAACTTCGCAAGCGAGTCTAGTCGCATCCTTATCCATGCGATACCCGGCGTTTGCCTAAACTGTCCAACCAGTTGATTGATAATTAGCCTTGTCCCGGGGTGCCACCGCCCCGTCGGCACTGACGATAGCGAGTACAGATGCCCTCCGAGAACGGACTGACGCGCCGCGAGGAGTTGCTGGCCGTTGCGACCAAGCTGTTCGCCGCCCGCGGCTATCACGGAACCCGGATGGACGACGTCGCCGACGTGATCGGGCTGAACAAGGCGACCGTCTATCACTACTACGCCAGCAAGTCGCTGATCCTGTTCGACATCTACCGCCAGGCCGCCGAGGGCACGCTGGCCGCCGTGCACGACGATCCGTCCTGGACGGCCCGCGAAGCGCTCTACCAATACACCGTCCGGCTGCTCACCGGGATCGCGGCCAACCCGGAGCGCGCCGCCGTCTACTTCCAGGAACAGCCCTACATCGCCGAGTGGTTCACCACCGAACAGGTCGCCGAGGTCCGCGAGAAGGAAGCCCAGGTCTACCACCATGTGCACGGCCTCATCGACCGCGGGATCGCCAGCGGCGAGTTCTACCAGTGCGATTCGCACGTCCTGGCGCTGGGGTACATCGGCATGACGCTCGGCGCTTACCGGTGGCTGCGTCCGAGCGGACGCCGCAGCGCCAAGGAGATCGCCGCCGAGTTCAGCACCGCCTTGCTGCGCGGGCTGATCCGCGACGAGGAGATCCGCACGAGTTCCCCGCTCGGGCCCTAGGCGGCCGCGCCCTTGAGGTGCTTGTCGAGGAAGGCGAGCTGGTCGGCGACGGCACGCTCGAACGCGTCGTCGACGTAGATGTCGAAATGGCCCACCGGATACGTCTTGACTTCACCGTGCGGCGCCCTGGCCGCGTAGCGCAGCGTGGGGCCCGCCGGTGCCACCGAGTCGGCCTCGCACACGCAGAACAAGATCGGGCAGGCGATCTTGGCGGTCAACCGGCCCGGGCGGTAGGCCATGATCTTCAGTGCGATCCGCGCCGCCACCTCGTTGGGCAGCTCTACGCCTTCGGGCACCAGTTTCAGGTAGCCCGGGTAGGCGTCGGGTGCGTTCATCAGCGCGACCTCGCCCGGCCTGCCCACCGCCGGGACCATCACGGGTGGCTTGCCGAGCCGGGCGGCGACGAGGTCGCGAGCGGCCCGGATGCCGACAAGGGGAAAGATCAACGGGCTCAGCGTGCGTGCGGAGGCGATGCCGTCGGTAAAGGGGCATTGCGCCACGGCGGCGGCGATGCCCGGCAGCCGGGCGGCCGTGGCGATGACATGCCCGCCGCCAAAAGAGGTGCCCCACAGCCCGATTCGATCGGGGTCTACCCCCGGCAGGGTGCGGGCGTAGCCGACCGCCGCGGCCCAGTCGGCAAGCTGCATGCCGATGTCGAGCAGCTGGCGCGGCCGGCCCTCGCTGTCGCCGAAGTTGCGATAGTCGAACACCAGGCAGCCGTAGCCGGCCGCGCTGAATCGGTCGGCGTAGGCGTCGAGTCGCATGTCGCGCACCGCTCCCAGCCCGTGCGCCATCACCAGTAGTGGTGCGGGCCCGCTGCCCGTCGGGCGGTAGAGCCAGGCACTGATCCGGTCGTCACCGGAGGTGAACTGGACATCCTCACGCACAGTCATCAGCGTTCATTGTGCCTGCCCGGCGCGACACTTTGGCCGGTATGCGCCCCAGATTTGATGGACTAGTGTCTAGAAACGTTTTCCAGCGTTCAAGGGACGGAGACTGTCATGGCGATCCGCGTCGCGCACGTTGGCACCGGGAATGTGGGACGACTGGCGCTCGTCGAGCTCATCACCAATCCGCAGTTCGAGTTGACCGGGGTGTGCGTGTCGTCGGCCGAGAAGGTGGGAAAGGACGCCGGCGCGCTGGCCGGTGTCGAGGTCGACACGGGTATCGCGGCGGTCGCCGACCTAGACGCCGTTCTTGCCACCGGTCCCGAATGCGTCGTGTATTGCGCCATGGGTGACACCCGCCTGCCCGATGCGATGGCCGACGTCATGCGCATCCTGGCCGCCGGGATCAACGTCGTCGGCTCCGCGCCGGGGTTGCTGCAATATCCCTGGGGCGTGATGCCGGACAAGTACATCGGCCGCGTCGAAGACGCCGCGCGGCAAGGTAATTCGAGCATCTTCATCAGCGGCGTCGACCCCGGGTTCATCAACGACCTCATCCCCTTCGCGCTCGCGGGCACCTGCCAGCGCATCGAGCAGGTGCGCTGCATGGAGATCGCCGACTACGCCACCTACGACGGCGCCGAGGTCATGCATTACATGGGCTTCGGCCGGCCCCTGGACGATGTGCCGATGCTGCTGCAGCCGGGCGTGCTGAGCATCGCGTGGGGGACCGCGATTCGTCAGCTCGCGGCCGGCCTCGGCATCGAGGTCGACCAGATCACCGAGTCCTATCAGCGCGAACCCGCACCGGAGGACTTCGACATCGCCGTCGGGCGGGTGGCCAAGGGGACGCTGGCCGCGCTGCAGTTCGAGATCCGCGGCATGGCGGGCGGGCGCCCGGCCATCGTCATCGAGCACATCACCCGGTTGCGGCCGGACCTGCGGCCGGACTGGCCGCAGCCCGCTTCCGGTGGCGGCTCGTATCGGGTCGAGATCACCGGGGAGCCGTCCTACGCCTTGGACATCGTTCCGAGCAGCCGCAAGGGCGACCACAACCACGCCGCGATCGTCGGGGCCGCCGGGCGCATCGTCAACGCCATACCGGCGGTGATCGCCGCGCCGCCCGGCATCCGGACCACCCTCGAGCTGCCGCTGGTGACCGGGAAAGGCCTCTACGCGCCAAACGACTTGGTAGCTCACTAAACCGAGGTAAACCGAAGGAGTTCGATTCAATGGGACGGGTAGCCGGAAAAGTGGCGCTGATCAGTGGCGGCGCCCGGGGCATGGGCGCCGAGCATGCGCGGCTGTTGGTCGAGGAAGGCGCCAAGGTGGTGATCGGCGACGTCCTCGACGACGAGGGCAAGGCGGTGGCCGACAAGATCGGTGACTCGGTGCGCTACGTCCACCTCGACGTCACCCAGCCCGACCAGTGGGACGCCGCCGTGGCCACCGCCGTCGGCGAATTCGGGAAGCTCAACGTGTTGGTCAACAACGCCGGCACGGTCGCGCTCGGGCAGCTGAGGAACTTCGATCTGGCCAAGTGGCAGAAGGTGATTGACGTCAACCTGACCGGCACCTTCCTGGGCATGCGGGTGGCCGTCGACCCGATGATCGCGGCCGGGGGAGGGTCGATCATCAACGTGTCCTCGATCGAGGGACTCCGCGGTGCGCCGGCGGTGCACCCGTATGTGGCGTCGAAGTGGGCGGTGCGCGGCCTGGCCAAGTCGGCGGCCTTGGAGTTGGCGCCGCACAATATCCGGGTCAATTCGATCCACCCCGGCTTCATCCGCACCCCGATGACCGCCCACCTGCCCGAGGACTTGGTCACCATCCCGCTGGGCCGCCCGGGCGAGGTGCGGGAGGTCGCGACGTTCGTGGTGTTCCTGGCCAGCGACGAGTCGTCGTATGCGACCGGCACCGAGTTCGTCATGGACGGCGGCCTGGTGACCGACGTGCCCCACAAGGAGTTCTAGACGCGCCTGCGCCGCGAGCCGTGGCCGACCGCCGACCGAAGTGACCGAAGATAACCGACTGGTCAACTATCATTCATGGCATGCCGCGGCCGCCGAACCCAGAGGTGCGCCGCCGCCTGCTTGCCGCGGGGCTCGAACTTGTGCACGCGCACGGGTTCGCTGCGAGCGGGGTCAAAGACGTCACCGACTCCGCCGGCGTGCCGAAAGGGTCGTTCTACGCGTATTTCCGCAGCAAGGAGGCTTTCGCCGCCGCGCTCCTCGAGCATTACTGGGCCGACATCGAAACGCGCCTCGTGCCGATTCTCGACTCAAGCGATTCGGCGCAGGAGCGAATCACGCGCTTTTTTCATGCACTCGCCGACGAACATGAGGCCGGCGACTTTCTGCTCGGCTGCCTGGTCGGCAACCTGTCGCTCGAGCTTGGTGGTTCCAGCGAGCCAGTGCGCACCGAGCTTGTCCGCATTCTCGATCGCTGGGGCGGGGCTCTTACCGCGTGTGTGCGGTCCGGCCAGCGACGCTCGGGTGGCATTCGGCGTGATCTCAATGCCGAGGAGGTCGCGTCGCAGTTGATTGAGGCGTGGGAAGGGGCGGCCCTGCGCGCGAAGGTGACCCGCAGCCGGGCCCCATACGACCGGTTCGAAGCGGTCACGGTCCCCGCGCTTCTGCACTGATCTGGCGGTCGGGGAATCAGGACCACGCACAGCTTGTTAGATAGGCGACTGGTCATCTATATTACGGGTGGCTTTCCGCTTCCCGATACGAGCGAAGGATGGGCTCCTCGTGACCGACCTCCCGATCTACGCCGAGCCGCAGAAGCCCGCGCTGCCGAGTTCCGGCTTCACGCTCGATCTCGAACACGCCGCTCTCGTCGTCACCGACCCGCAGATCGATTTCCTCAGCCCCGACGGCGCCGCATGGCCGGTATTCGGTGACAGCGTCACCGACAACAACACTGTTGCCCACATCGGCGAGCTGCTCCACTCCGCGAAGCTGGCTGGCATCACCGTCGCGGTGTCGCCGCATTACTTCTACCCGACCGATCAGCAGTGGCGGTTCGGTGATCCGCTCGAGAAGTTCATGAGCGCCGCCGGAATGTTCGCGCGCCAGGGCGCGTACACGACGGACGGATTCGCCGGATCGGGCGCCGACTTTCTGCCCGCCTACCGGCACCAAATCCACGACGGGCGAACCGTTATCGCGTCCCCGCACAAGATCGTCGGTCCCGAATCGAACGACCTGGCGCTTCAGTTGCGCAAGCGCGGCGTGAACCAGGTCATCTTGGCGGGGATGGCCGCCAACCTGTGCGTGGAAGGCCACCTGCGCGAACTCATCGAGCAGGGCTTCGAGGTGGCCGTCGTCAAGGACGCCACCGCCGGCCCACGGTTGCCCGAAGGCGACGGCTACCTCGCCGCTCTGGTGAATTTCCGGTTCCTTGCCAGCGCGATCTGGACCACGGCCGAGGCCGTCACCCGCTTCCGATCGGCATAGCCCAAGTGGAAAGAACAAGGAGGCCGAAAGTCATGGCGCCGAATGAAAATCTCAGTCAGCAAACACTCACGTTGAACAACGGCATCGGTGAGATTCCGGCGCTCGGGTTTGGGACTTCGCTGTCCGACAACAGAAAGATCAGGGACGCCGTCAAGACCGCGGTCGAGGTGGGGTTCCGCCACCTCGACGCCGCCGAGCGGTACCGCAACGAGGCGGAGGTCGGTGCGGCCCTCAAGGAGTTGTTCGCCCAAGGCACCGTGTGCCGCGAGGAGCTCTTCGTGACCACGAAACTGTGGAACAACAACCATCGGCCCGAACGCGCAAGCCCGCGCTGCAGGCCAGCCTGGACAGACTCGGGCTCGACGCAGTCTATCTGTACCTGGTGCACACCCCGTTTGCGTTCTCCCCGGGCGACGACCAAGATCCCCGACACCCGAATGGGGCTGTCATCTACGACGACGGTGTCACGTTGGAGGAGACGTGGGGTGCGATGGAATCCCTTGTCGATGGGGGACTCACTGGGGCCATAGGCCTGTCCGATATCGACGCCGCGGGCACCCTGAAGGTCGTCGAAACCGCCCGTATCAAACCGGCAGTCGTCGAAGTCGAATCACACCCGTACCATCCGCAATGGGAGCTGCACGAATTGCGCAAGACACACGGGATCGTATTGCTGGCATTCGCCTCACTGGGGCACGCATTGGAACCCCGACTGCTCGACGATTCTCTCGTCGTCTCGATCGCCCGGCGGCTGGGGAAGACCCCCGCACAAGTGCTGTTGGCCTGGGGCATTCAGCGCGGCACCGCAGTCCTGACGGCATCCGTCACCCCGACCCGCATCAGCGAGAATTTCGCTGTCACAGCGCTTCCCGAGGATGCGGTCCAAGTCATCAGCGAGCGTCTCCAAACTCGGTACCGGTTCAATTCGGTCGTGGACGCGGGAGAGCCGGGATTCGCCGAGGGCCCGCGGGCAGCTGAACACGCGAATACCGTTGGAGGGATCGCGAAGTGAAGGCGATGGCGGGTGTGGGCATGCCACCGGGGCTGAGCGCCGTGGTGGCCGGGCCCGACGGCATTACCCGCTGCCGCTGGGCGACAGAGACGGGCCGCGATTTGATCGCCTATCACGATCGCGAATGGGGAACGCCGACCCGCGACGAGGCGGCGCTCTTCGAGGCGCTGGCGCTGACTTACTTCGAGAATGGCCTATCCTGGGCCACCGTTTTCGACAAGCAAGACCACCTTCGTCTGGCGTTTCGCGGGTTCGAACCGTCGGCCGTGGCGGCGATGACCCCCGACGACGTCGAACGGTTGATGGCCGATACCTCCATCATCCGCAATAGACAGAAGATCGAAGCCACGCTGCACAACGCTCGTCGCCTGTCGAAATGCTCGTTGTCCCAATTGGCGTGGCAACACCAACCGCTCGAGCATCATCGACTGCGGGGCTTTGCCGATGGCCGGATGGTGAGCCCGGAGTCGCGCAGGCTTTCCAAATCCCTGCGGGAAGAGGGGTTTCGGTTGGTCGGTCCGACAGTCGCTCACTCGTTCATGCAGACCGTAGGGATCGAGAACGGTCATTTCGAAGGCTGCTTCCGCGCGCAAGCCGTGGCCGGCGTGTTTGACACGGCGTGACGGTGCTATAACCGCGAGCATGCTGCGCGCCCTGACCGATGCGGTCGGATCGAATCATGTCGTCACCGACCCCGACGTGCTCGCCGCGCGCAGCGTCGACCACACCGGCCGCTACCGGGGCCGGGCCAGCGTGCTGGTGCGGCCCGGTTCGGCCGAGCAGGTCGCGGAGGTGCTGCGGTGCTGCCGCGACGCCGGGGCGCACGTGACCGTGCAGGGCGGCCGGACCTCGCTGGTGGCCGGAACCGTGCCCGAGCACGACGACGTGCTGTTGTCCACCGAGCGGATGGGCGCCCTCGGCGACGTCGACACCGTCGAACGCCGCATCGAGGTGGGGGCCGGAGCGACACTGGCCGCGGTGCAACGGGCCGCGGCCACGGCCGGCCTGGTGTTCGGCGTGGATCTGGCCGCCCGCGACACGGCGACCGTCGGGGGCATGGCGTCGACCAACGCCGGCGGCCTGCGCACCGTCCGGTACGGCAACATGGGCGAGCAGGTGATCGGCCTGCAGGTCGCGCTGCCCGACGGCTCGCTGCTGCACCGTCACAGCCGGGTGCGCCGGGACAACACCGGCTACGATCTGCCCGCGCTGTTCGTCGGCGCCGAAGGAACTCTCGGCGTCATCACCGCGCTGGACCTGCAACTGCATCCCACGCCGTCGCATCGCGTCACGGCGATCTGTGGGTTTGCCGACCTGGACACGCTCGTCGACGCCGGCCGCAGGTTCCGCGACGTGGACGGCATCGCGGCGCTGGAGTTGATCGACGGCCGGGGCGCCGCGCTGACCCGCGAGCACCTTGGGGTGGGCGCCCCGGTGGCCGGTGACTGGCTGCTGCTGGTGGAACTGGCCGGCGACCACGACCTGACCGACCGGCTCGCCGACCTGCTGGACGGTGCCCGGCTGCGCGACGAACCCGCGGTGGGCGTGGATGTCGCCGCGCAGCAACGGTTGTGGCAGGTCCGCGAATCGCTGGCCGAGGTGCTCGGTGTGTACGGGCCGCCGCTGAAGTTCGACGTGTCGTTGCCGTTGCCGGTGATCGCCGAATTCGCCAGCGCCGCAGCGGATTTGATTCACTCGCACGCCCCCGATGCGCTGCCGGTGTTGTTCGGCCACATCGGGGAGGGCAACCTGCATCTCAACGTCCTGCGGTGCCCGGTCGACCGGGAGCGGGCGCTCTACGCGCCGATGATGGATCTCATCGCGGCCTCCGGGGGCAACGTCAGCTCCGAACACGGCGTCGGCAGCCGCAAGCGGCCCTACCTCGGCATGTCGCGGGACCCCGCCGACATCGCCGCGATGCGGACCGTCAAAACCGCGTTCGACCCGACCGGCTACCTCAACGCCGCGGTGCTGTTCGACTAATGGCGATCGCCGCCATCAGGACCGGGCGATTCAGCTGCCCTTGATTCCGACCGCGTGCCGCAGCTGCGCCAAGAACTGATCGGCGTCGTCGCTGCGGACGATGTAGTGCGAGATCGCGATCCGGATCACGGTCGCGGCTTTCACCGCGGCGTTGGGTCCGGGCAGGTGCCGCTGCAGACCTTCGCGCATCTGCGGGATGACCCAGGAGAATTGGGCGATGGTGTGCTCGGGCTCGACGTCGACCATGCGCACCCCGGAGTACGAGTGCTGGTAGTCGACGATGAACCGCAGCACGGCGTCGAGTTTGTCGACGCCCTTCAGGCCCGCGGTGGCCTTGATTAGGCCGCTTTCGAAGATCTGCCGCTCGTAGCTCGAAAACGCCGACAGCAACTCCTCTTTGGACGCAAACCAGCGGTAGAGCGTGGGCCGCGAGACGCCCGCCTGGCTCGCGACGTCGGACAGGCTGAGCTTGGTCTTGCCGTTGCGGCCGAGCACTTCGGCGGTCGCGTCGAGGATGCGCTGACGCGTCGAGGCGTCGGGCTCTGCCGCTTGGGCCGGGCGGGTCATGTCTGCAACTCTACGAAGTTGTTCACGATGTTTTCGCTTCCCGGCCGGACTTGTCCGAGCGGCGACGCACCAGCACGGACTGCTGGATGGCGCCGACCGCGCCCCGCTCGTCGAACAACGTGCCGACCGTCGTCCCGATGCCGTCCGGCCCGTAGCTGGTTTCTGCGCGGATGCCGATCCACTCCCCGTCGGGGATGCGGAACACGTGCACGGCCAGGTCGGTGTTGAGGAACGTCCACTTGGTGATGTCGAGCTTGCTGCCGATGCCGTTGGCGCAGTCGGCCACCGCGAACAGTCGTTCCAGCGGCGTCATGGTCTCCCCGTTGACGAGGTCCACCGTCGGGTTGATCCAGGATTCCCCGGGGCCCGCGCTGAGCGGCTCGGTCAGCCAGAGCCAGTCCAGGCTGTGCACGTAGTTGCGGTCCCAATCCCGCGCCTTGAGGTTGCGGTTGCGGGCCTGGGTCCGCGGTCCGGGCAGGGGCGCCGCGGCGTGCGCCACCGGCTGGGTGTCCTGCTGCTGCAACCGCCATCCGCTGGCGCGGGCGACGGGCCGGGGCTCACCGTCGGGGCCCGGCGCCAGCATCTCGGCGCCGACCAGCTCGATCTGCTTGCCGCCGCGCTGCAGTTGCGAACTGACCCACAGGTCGCCCTCGGCCGGCACCCCGCCCAGCAGGTCGATGACGACGCGGCTCAGCCGGGTGTCGTCGCGCGGTTCGCACCGCTCCAGCGCCCGGACCAGCAGCGCCGAGACCGGCCCGCCGTGCTGTATCGCGGCCGACCAGGTGCCGCGCGCCAAATCGGTGGCCCTGAATTTCTCGCACTCCGGATAATTCCCGCCAGGAGCGTCAGCGTGGTCGATCAGCTCGTAATAGGAGTCCGTCACTCGCCCGCCTCTCGGGTGTGTCAGGGCCGGCCGGCGCCGGGGGTGGCGACCGTGACGGCGTCCAGCCGCGACAGCCGGGTACCGACCAGGCGCTGGGGATACGCGTCGGTGCTCGACAGCAGGAACAGCGTGCGGCGCTGCGGACCGCCGAGCGCGCAGGCGATGGCCACCCGGTCGCCCATGTCAATGCGGTCCGTCACGGTGCCGCCCTCGATGATCCGCTCGAATTGATGGGCCAGCGTCATCGAAGTCCACACGCCGCCCTCGGCGTCGAGCGCGATGCCATCGGGCGGCCCGTCCAGGCCGTCGGCGAAAACCCGCCGGTCGGCCAGCCCGCCTGCCTCGTCGATGGTGAACGCGGTCAGCCGCCGGCCGACCGATTCGGCGACGATCAACTCGCCGCCGGGCGTGATCACCATTCCGTTGGGAAAGTCGAGGCCGGTGGCCACGAGGGTGGTGCTGTCGTCGGGATCGAGCCGGACGATCACGCCGCCGGAGAACGCCTGGGCACCGATGTAGGCGCGGCCCCGGTCGTCGACGACCATGTCGCCGAGGTTGGCCGGCGCCAGATCGGTCAGATCGGCGATGCTGACCACGGTCTCGCCGTCGTAGCGCAACACCTGGCGATCCTCGGTGGAGGCGATCAGTAGCGACCCGTCGGGGCGAAATCCCAGGCCGGACGGGCAGCGCCCGGGCAGGGGCAACGTGGTCAGCGAGCCATCCAGCGTCGCGGTGTGCACGGCTTCGCCTAGCATGTCGGAGAACCACAGCAGGCCCTCGAACCAGCGTGGGCCCTCGCCGAAGCAGAACCCGTTGGCCAACGGCTCGGGGATCATCCGCTCACGCCTTTACAGATCACCGCAAAAGTGTCATGCACCGCGGGCGCTGGAGTCAATCCGCCGATCGGGCAAGTTCGCGCGCGACGGCCTCGTGATAGGCATCGATCCTGGCCGGGTTGGCCTGCTGGAAGAGCCGGTCAGGCAGCGGGGCGTGCCGGTACGCCTCGATCGTCATGGTCCGGGAGAACAGCGTGACGTCTCGGCCCGGCCGGGTGAACCGGTAGGTGACCGTGATGCGGCCCTCCATGCCGCCATTCCCGTCGCGGTCATGGCCCAGGCGGCCGACCGAATTGAACATGAACACCGTCGGGCGCACGGCGATGGCCAGCTGCCAGGTGAAGACCCGGTCGCCGTCCGGCCCGGCCTCCTGCCAGGTGTCGCCGACCTTGAGCGGCAGCTGCGGCAGGTTGCCGATGTGCGCGCTGCCCGGGTACGTCTTCGTCCAGTTCTCCGGATTGGTGACGAAGTCGTAGACGGTCTCGGCGGGCTGGGTGAAAGCGGTCTCCGAAGTGCTGGTGACGATTCCCAATTGCGTTGCCTTCCCGTGCGTTTGTTAGCCAAGCTTTACAAATCCTACTCAAAGTGTCACGCTGAGCCGTGAGCTGCTAGCGCGAGAGGTGGAGCGGACTTGACCACAAAATCTGAGCAGACCGAGTGGACGGTGCAGGGCCTGCTGGATCTGTTCGACGTGCAGGCCGACGGCCAAGACCGGTTCACCGGCGCGACCGGCGTTGACGTCGGGGCCAGTGGCGACGAACGCCAGGTGGTGGAAGGCACTCAGGTGCTCGCCCAGGCGATTGTCGCGGTGGCCAAACGATTCCCGGACAAATCGGTGCGCTCGGCGCACGCGGTGTTCTCGCGCGCCGTGGCCGTCGGCCCGCCGATCGAATTCGTCCTCGACGTCGTCGCCGAAGGCCGGTCCACCGCCACCGCGGTCGTCGCCGTGCATCAGAATGGCCGGCGCTGCCTGAGCATCACGGTGCTCGCCGACGTGCCGACCGGTGACGTCATCCGCCACCACCTGCCGCGGCCCGAGGTGGCCGCCCCCGCGGACGCCCACCACTCGCGAAATGCCCATGATCGGTCGGGAACTGCGACTCGTCGACGTCGTCGACGTCAACAGCCCCGACGAGGTCGGGCCGCCCGAGCTGCACGCCTGGCTGCACTACGACCCCATCCCCGCCCGCGACGATCTGGCCAAGGCGCTCCTCGCGTACTTCACCGGACATTTGGGCATTTCCACCACCATGCGGGCCCATCCCGGCATCGGCACCAGCCAGGCGCACCTGACCGTGTCCACCGCGCCGATGAGCATCTCGGTCGCCTTCCACGAACCGGTGCGCTGGGATGGCTGGCTGCTCTACAGCCACGAGAGCACCCAGGTCGGCGCGGGCATGTCGTACGTCCGCGGCACCGTGCACTCCGAGGAGGGCGAGCTACTGGCCTCCTTCGCCCAGGAGGCGCTGATCCGGCCGCTGCGCACCAGCGACACGTCGATCGACGCCCGCTCGCGGTTCTAGGGACTGGTCGCGTTCATGCGCTTCACCATCACCCACCCGATGCACAGCCATCCCTACAACCCGGAGTTGGTGAGCGGGGACGGCATCGCGAAGGTGGCCGCGGCAACCGAGGCGGCCGGCATCCACGGTTTCGGGTTCACCGACCACCCGGCGCCGTCGCAGCGGTGGCTGGAAGCCGGCGGGCACGACGCGTTAGACCCTTTTGTCGCACTGGGTTTCGCGGCGGCCACAACGTCCACCCTGCGGCTGATCCCCAACATCGTCGTGCTGCCGTATCGAAACCCGTTCGTGGTGGCCAAGTCCGGTGCAACGCTGGACCTGCTCTCCGGTGGCCGTTTCACGCTCGCGGTGGGGGTCGGGTATCTGAAGCGGGAGTTCGCCGCGCTGGGGGTCAGCTACGACGAGCGTGCCGAGCTGTTCGAGGAAGCGCTGCAGGTGATCCGGGCCGTTTGGACCGGTGACGACATTTCTTTTGAGGGAAAGCATTTCAGCGCCCGCGGGATCACCGCGCACCCTCGCCCGCTCAGCGACCCGCACCCACCGATCTGGATCGGCGGCAACACCACGACCGCGCGCCAGCGGGTCGCCCAGTACGGCGACGGCTGGTGCCCGTTCCCCGCGCCGCCGCAGCTGGCCCAGACGGCCGGCACCGCGGTCATCGACTCGGTGGAGCGGCTGGCCGACGGCATCGAGGATCTGCGCCGCCGATGCGATGCGGCGGGCAGGGATTGGTCCGCGATCGACATCACCTTCACCAACTTCGAGGGCGGCAGCCCGACCGACGACGCGTTCAACGCCGACGCCTACCTCGACGGCCTGGAAAAGCTGGCGAAGCTGGGGGTGACGTGGGTGAGCGTCCACCTGCCCGGCGACAGCATGGCGCATGCGCTCGAGACCCTCGACCGGTTCCGCACCCTCGTGATCGACGCGGCCTAGTGGACTTTTCACACGTCGAGCTCTCGCCCGAGGACCAGGCCTTCTACGAGGAGACCCGAGCGTTCATCGCGAAGCATGTCACCGACGAGGTGCTGCATCGCCAGCTGGAGTTCGGCGAAAACTTCGACGAGCAAGTGCATTTGGCGCTGGGCGAAGCCGGGTATCTCGCCTCGGACTGGAAGCTGGAGTCCGAAGGCGGATTCAGCCCGGTTCGTCGGCGAATCTTTCAACTCGAGATCGCCCGGGCCCACACGCCTTGGTATCACTGGGGGACCACGTCCGTCGTCGCGCGGTTGGTGCAGCAATTCGGCGCGCCCGAGCTCGCCGACGTGGTGTTGCCGGGGGTGCTCTCCGGCGAGATCCGGCTGTGCCTGGGCTACACCGAGCCCGAGGGTGGCTCCGACGTCGCCACCTGCAAGACGCGCGCGGTGCGCGACGGCGACGGATCTGGCTGGGTCATTAACGGCTCCAAGATGTTCACCTCCAACGCGCAGAACGCCCGCTACGTTTTCCTGCTCACCAACACCGACCCGCAAGGCCCGAAACACAAGAACCTGACCATGTTCCTGGTGCCGCTCGACACGCCGGGCATCGAGATCCAGCCCATCCGCACCGTCGACGGCGACCGCACCAACATCGTCTACTACAGCGACGTCCGCGTCGACGACCTGTACCGGATCGGGGAGGTCAACGGCGGCTGGACCGTGATGCGCGCAGCGCTTGACTCCGAGCACGGCATCGTTGACCGGGAAGACCATGGCCTGCAGTACGTTGCGGCGATGTCGGGTCACGGTGACGTGATGGCCGAGGTCCTCGACACCGTCGCGAGCGTCGCTCGCCCAACCGGGCGCGGACGGGCGGCGGCCGGTGGACGACGAGTCGGTGAAATACCGGCTCGGGCGGGACGTCGCGCGGATGGAGGCGGCGCTGTCGACGCCCGGGATGTTCGGCCGCGTCGCGATCGCGCAGACGATGCGCGACGTCTCCCCGGACCTGATGGACCTCCTGGGCGCGGCGTCGGCGTTGCCCACCGAGACGCCCGGAGCCGCCAGTGACGGTGCGGCAGAACACCTTTACCGGCTGTCGCTACCGCTCGGCATCTACGGCGGAACCCTCGAGGTCTTTCGCAACATGATCGCCCAGCACGCGCTCGGGCTGGGCCGTCCTAGCTACGGCGGGTGAGCGGCAGCTCGGCCACCACGTCGACACGATCAGCGTCGAAACTCAGGAAGCCCTTGATCGGCAGGCTTTCCGGTGGCGGGTCCGCATAGCTCCAGGCGACGTCGTCGATCACACGGTCGCCGAGGACAACGGCCCAATAGGTGGCAAAGCCCTTGTAGTTGCAGTAACTCGACGTGTCGGTGCGCCGGAGCACATCGGTGCGCACGTACGCGGGATCGACGTACAGGCGCGGCTCGAGTGCGGTCTCGAACAGGATGATCGTGTCGTCGGTGTCGACGAGCACGGTGCCATTGATCGAGACGCGCAGGCGGCGCTTCGTGGGGCGGCAGTCGACGCGGTGGTACGGATTGGGCGGGTAGTGCACGAGTTTGCGGCCCTCTTCGAGCCAGGTGTCGACGGCATCCCAGGGCACCCGGACGAAACCCGGCGCCTCCGGCTCGGGCTCGCTCGGCAGGTCGCCGATCTCGTCGGCCGGGAAGACGTAGCTGAGCGGGCGGCCGCGCCGGTGCACCATCAGCGCCCGTTCGGTGTCGATCACCGGGCGCCCATCCTTT
This sequence comes from uncultured Actinomycetota bacterium, assembly GCA_963800315.1. Classification (GTDB taxonomy): domain Bacteria; phylum Actinomycetota; class Actinomycetes; order Mycobacteriales; family Mycobacteriaceae; genus Mycobacterium. The sequence goes on along the minus strand of CAWDAS010000003.1, from coordinate 122,392 downwards.
ATGGCTTGGATGCGGCGCGGGTGTGGCTCGATGTAGACCACGTTGGCGGGCACGGCGGGACAGAACCGCCCGGCCGGGTCGCTGCTGAGCGGACCACGCCCGGCTACCAGAGTCATGGTGTCAACCCTTCCAGCTACGCCGCCGCTTATCCACAGGCGGCCGCTTCAGCGGAATCAATGTCGGCGATGGGTGGCATAATCGAATGTATGTTCGATGAACTGGAGGGCCTCGGCCCCACCGGGCTCGTGGCGGTGGTCGAGTCCACGCATCGGCAGGAATCGTTGCTGGTGGCGCGGCGGATGGCGGCGGTGGCCGCGCTACTGCGTAATCGGGTGGCCGCGGCGCAGCGGCGCGATGGCGAGCCGGGCTACCGCTCGATCGACGGATTCGACCAGACCGCGGCCGAGGTGGCCGCGGTGATGAACCTGTCTCCGATGGCTGCCGGTTATCTGGTATCGGATGCCGACACGCTCGACAGGAGGTTGCCCAAGGTCGCGGCGCTCCTGGCCGAGGGCCGAACAGATTGGCGCACGGTCCGATTGCTGATCAGCCGCACCGATTTGGTGGCCGATGACGAGCTGGTCGCCAAGGTTGATCAGTCGCTGGCCGCGCGGATCGGCAAGTGGCATGGCTGGTCGCGACAGCGGATCGTCAATGCGGTGGACGCGGCGGTGCGCACCGTCGACCCCGACGCCGCGCGCGAGCGCCGTGTCGCCGCCGAGGACGACCGGCACATCGGGATCAGCGCCCTGGGCAATGGGATGACGGAGCTGTATGGTCGCGTGGCCGCCTCAGCGGCCGCGGGGTTCGACCGCAGGCTTTCTCAGCTTGCCAAGCAGGTGTGTTCGGCGGACCCGCGGACATTGGATCAGCGCCGTGCCGACGCACTGGCCGCGCTGACCGAGGGGCGCACCCTCGCGTGTGGCTGCGGAAAAGCCGATTGCCCCACGAGAGCCGACGCGGGCGGGGCTGACCGCGATCCCGGCGGGGCGCGGGTGGTGATCAACGTGGTGGCCAGCGGTCAGACCGTGCATGGCGACGGTTCGGCACCTGGCTATTTGGAGGGATACGGGGTCATCGATGCCGAGCAGGTGCGTCAGTTGGTTGCCACCGCGGCCCTGCACGTCATCGATCCGGTCACCAGCCCATCGGAGGCGTTGCGCTACCAACCGTCAGCGTCGCTTGAGCGTGCGGTTCGCTGCCGGGATCTGACCTGCCGCTTCCCGGGCTGCAGCCGCCCGGCGGTGGCCTGCGATGTGGACCACACGGTTCCGTTCAACCAGCAGAATCCGTCGGTCGGCGGACCGACGGTGTACGAGAACCTGAAATGTCTGTGCAGGCAACATCATCTGCTGAAGACCTTCGGCGGGTGGCGCGACACTCAGCTGGACGACGGCACCGTTATTTGGACCTCGCCGACGGGGCGGACCTATCGGACCGTCCCGGCCAGCGCCGACCTGTTTCCGCTGCCGCGCGGCCCCGCGTGCGGGGCGCCGTCACCGAACCGACGGAGCAGATCCCGGCAGAGAAGCGCACGAATCGCTCGGGCGCGCGAGCATAATCGGGAACAGCGGCCGATAAACGAAGCCCGGCGCCGACTGGAGGAGGCCCGGAAGCAGGAAATCGCGGCGCGCAGATTCCGAAATCACATGCGCGATGCGCTGTTCGCGTTCAAAGGTGCGCCCAGCACCAGCCCGTTCTGCCGTTGGGTGAACGATCCCCGCGAGCCGGAGGAGCTGCCATCGGACTGGCAACCCGACGATCAAGTCCCCGATCCCCTGCCCGACGACCCGCCGTTTTAGCAGCGCTGATTAGGGTGCAGTCATGGTGGGACCGCTAGCAGGATCCAAAGTCGTCGAACTCGGAGTCTGGGTGGCCGGGCCGGCGGCCGGTGGCATCCTGGCCGACTGGGGCGCCGACGTCATCAAGATCGAGCCGCCGGGCGGCGACCCGGGCCGCATGTTCGGCTTGATGCTGGGATGCGATCTCGGGGTCAACCCGCCGTTCGAAATGGACAATCGCTCCAAGCGCAGCATCGTCTTGGACCTCACCACCCAAGCCGGCCGCGACACCGCGTTCGAATTGCTGTCCGATGCGGACGTTTTCGTCACCAATGTGCGTCCCGGGGCGTTGCGACGGTTGGGGTTGGACTACGAGTCGGTGTCGGCCCGCCACCCCCGCCTGGTCTATGGGCTGATCACCGGGTACGGCGAGACCGGGCCCGACGCCGACCGGGCCGCCTACGACGTCGCCGCGTTCTGGTCCCGGGCCGGCCTGGCTCATCTGCTCACCCGGCCCGGCGACACCCCGCCGTTCCAGCGGGGCGGCATGGGCGACCACTCGGCGGGCATGACCCTGACGGCCGCGATCTGCGCCGGCCTGCTCGCCCGCGAACGCACCGGCACCGGCCAGCTGGTGACCACCTCGCTGTACCGCCAGGGCGCCTACACGGTGAGCTTCGACCTCAACACCTATCTGCTGACCGGCCAGCCGATCGCGGTCGGGCGACGCGAATCGATGGGCAACCCGTGCATGAACAACTACACCGCCGGGGATGGGCGCCGCTTCTGGATCGTCGGGCTCGAGGCCGATCGCCACTGGCCCGCACTGTGCCGCGCCGTCTGCCGCGCCGAGTGGCTGACCGATCCGCGATTCGCCGACGCGCGCGCCCGCGCCCAGAACGCCGTCCAGCTGATCGCCGAGCTGGACGAGATCTTCGCGACCCGCCCGCTCGACGAATGGGCGGAGGTCTTCGCCGGCGAGCCCGATTTCTTCTGGTCACCGGTCAACACCCTCGAAGACGTCGTCGCCGACGAGCAGTTCCACGCCGCGGGCGGCATCGTCGACGTGCCGGACGGGGAAGCCAGCGTCCCGATGGTGGCCACTCCAGCCGACTTCCACGGCACGCCCTGGGCACCGCGTTCTGCGGCACCGGAACTCGGCCAACACACCGACGAAGTCCTCACCGAACTCAGGGCGCGCCGCGGGTCGTAAGCGACGACCGGACCTTTACAAATTTCTGCTGAAGTGTCACGCTGTCCGGTGAGTCGCGTGCACCCGCGGCGAACAGCCCATGGCAAGCGCGCAGACACGCCAACACGCTCCCGGCGTGTGGCGGTGAGGAATGGATCGATGGTCGCTCCAACGTTTGACGTCAGGGAGGGCAGCCGGGTCTCGGCTGCGCGAGCAACCCGCCGCGGACGGTGAGTGTCTGCGCTATCGACTGGACGTCGTCGCGGCCAGCGCCCGGCGACGTCGTGCAATCGGCCGGAGGTTGGCTCTACGACCGGGTGATGGCCGGTTGGCAGGTGACGGTGTTGCTCCCCGAACGCTGCGACAGCCGGTCGCTGCGAATCTTGGGGGTCCGGGCAGCAGGGCTGGATGAGGCATTCGCCCTGCCCGGCTCGGGGAGCCAGAGCCTGGCCGTCAGCGCCGAGGCGTTCATCGCCGACGCACGGGTCCGCGAGCAGGGTGCTCGAGGCGCTGGACAACCGGCTGACCGAAGTCGCGTTGTGGGGCCAAGCGCCGCACGGCTGGCCCCTGCAGGTGAATCGCGGGATGGCGCAGGCGCAGCATGTGCTCAGCGCGGCGGCACGGATGTTCAAGGGTTATGCGCTCGCGGCGGCCGGGATGCCCAGCGCCGCGGTCGATTCCACCGAAACGATGCTGTGTGATGCCTATTCGCGGGCCGACTCGGGGCGGGTCCGGCTCGGCCGATGAAGAAGTACTACGGCCACACGCTGCTGTACCTGCACGAGACCATCGCGCTGGGGTCCGGGCGGCAGCGATCACTTCACCGAGATTTTCACGGGCACCTATCAGCCGATGATGGACGAGCTCGGCGTCCGGCTGTTCGCGATCTGGGAATCCACCCCCTACAACGGTCACTGGCCGCAGGTGACGATCATCTGGGAGATCGACGGGTTCGCCGACTACGCCAGGATCGGTGCCGCGCAGGCCCGGGGCGGCAGCCACGAGGCCGCGGCCGGCACATGGTCGGCCTGTCTGGCCGACATCGGTGCCTCGGGGGAGGGCCGAGTCATGTATCCCGGTCCCAGCAACAAAACGCTGGCCCAGCTGCGTGCGGCGAATTTCACCGCGCCACTGGTGATTCAGGAGATCATGCAAACCAAGCCGGGGCGCCAGGACGACTACATCCGCGAGTTGGAGCGGCTCTACGTCCCATGGTCGGAGCGCACCGGTAAGCGCTGGCTGGGTTCGTTCACCACCACGTTCCGCTACAACGAGGTCATCCACTACTGGGCCCTGGACGGCGGCTGGCGAGTGCTTCGCCGAGCACTACCCGTCGTTCAAGGAGCACCCCCCCGCCGAGCTCGTCACCTGGATGAGCGTGGCACCGGCGCTGCGCGATGGCTGGGAAGACTCGATCCTGCAGGCCCTACCGCCGTCGCCGCTGCAGTGATGAGTCAGCGAGCACCGGCGAACTTCGCCTACGACCCCTTTGACGCCGAGGTGATGGCAAACCCGCTGCCGCACTACCGAATCCTGCGCGACCACCATCCGGTATATTACATGCCGCAGTGGGACACCTATGCGCTCTCCCGCTTCGAGGACATCTGGCGGGTGCTGGAAGTCAACGACGGAACGTTCGTCGCATCCGAAGGGACGCTGCCCGCGGCGTCGGTCTTGGCCGAGCACAACAGCGGCCCGGTCGACGATCCGCCATTGCATCCGTTGCCGTTTCACGCGGTCTTCGACGCAGACCTGTACGGCGAGATCCGCCGCGCGCATTCACAACCGTTGCGGCCGCGGCCAGTCGCCGGTCTGGAGGACAGGATCCGCGCGCTGGCCAACGAACGCCTCGATGTGCTGCTGCCGCAGGGTTCGTTCGACCTGACCCAGGACTACGGCGGCATCGTGGTGGCTTCCATCGTATGCGAACTGCTGGGCATCCCAACCGATCTCGCGCCCCAGGTGCTGGCCACGGTCAACGCCGGCAGCCTCGCCGAGCCCGGGGTCGGCGTCGACACCGCCGAAGCGCGGCCCAACTACTTCGAATACCTGGTGCCCGCCGTCCAGCGCCGCCGTGCGCGACCCGTCCGGAGCCCCGCTCGCCGTGGTGGACGGCCTGCTCGGCTACCGCCTGCCCGACGGCAGCGCGCTGGATGACGTCGAAGTCGCGACCCAGATGCTGTGCATCTTCATCGGCGGCACCGAAACGGTGCCCAAGATCGTCGCCCATGGGCTCTGGGAGCTCAGCCGGCGGCCCGACCAGTTGGCCGCGGTGCGCGCCGACCCCGAGCACAACGTGCCGATCGCGCGCGAGGAGATGATCCGATTCTGTGCGCCGGCGCAGTGGTTCGCCCGAACGGCGCGCAAACCCTTCAGCATTCACGGCCAAACCATCGAGCCGGGCCAGCGGGTCATCACCCTGCTGGCCTCGGCAAACCGCGACGAACGGGAATACCCCGAGCCCGACGACTTCGTCTGGGACCGGCCCATCAAGCGTTCGCTGGCCTTCGGCCGCGGCCAACACTTCTGCATCGGCTACCATCTGGCCCGGCTGGAAGTCGCTGTGCTGCTACAGGAATGGCTGCGCCGGGTGCCCGACTACGCGATCCACGGCGAGGCCGCCACGCGGCTGCCGTCCAGCTTCCAATGGGGATACAACAAGATCCCGGTGGAGGTATGACGTGTGGTCCTACCGGATCGTCGCCCCCTACCTGTTCGAGCGGACGTCGATCCCTGACCGGACGCCCGAGTGTCTCGCCGACGGCCAGGTGCTGCTGCGGTTTCTGGCCGCGGGCGTCTGCGGCAGCGACCTGCCGGCCTTTCGCGGGGCCCGGGGCCGCCTCCCCGGAGACGACGGACCGAGTGCTGCCGAAAAAGACGGCTTTCCCATCCACGAAATCGCCGGCGAGGTGCTCGCCAGCCGGCACCCCGACCACCGCCCCGGCGACCGTGTGGTCGGCTGGGCCTCCGGGTTCGACGGCATGATGGAGCGCGTGGTCAGCCACGGGGACGGGCTCGCGCCCTACGATCCGGCGCTGACCCCGGCCCAGGCGATCGGCCTGCAACCGCTCGCGTGCGTCCTGTATGCCTGCGAGCAGCTGCCCGAACTGGCCGGGCGGCACGTCGCCATCATCGGCCAAGGCTCGATCGGCCTGCTGTTCTCCTACGTCGCCAAGGCGGCCGGCGCCGCGCGCGTCACCGGAATCGACCCGATCGACCGCCGAAGCGCGGCAACGGCGTTCGGAGTCGACGACGCGGTACGCGCCACCAGCGACCGTTGGGTGAGTCAGCTCGCGGCCCGCCGACCGCGCCGACGTTGTCATCGAGGCCGTCGGTCACCAGGTGGCGACCCTGGGCCACGCCGTCGAAGCCGCCGCGCCCGGCGGCACCATCTTCTATTTCGGGGTCGCCGACGACGACGCCTACCCGATCAACATGCGCGCCATGCTGCGCAACAACCTGACGCTGAAATCCGGTGTGACCCTTGACCGGCGGCGGGTACTGGAGCTCGCCGGCAAGTTCGCCGCCGACCACCCCGAGCTGCTCGGCTCCTACCTCACCCACACGTTCGGCGTCGACGAGGTGCAGGGCGCGTTCGAGCTGGCCTGCCGGCCGGTGCCGGAGCGGATCAAGATCGCGATCGCCGAGTGACCGCCACGGAGAGCAATCTGCAACGGGCGCTGAACCGGGCGCCGCGGATATGGGGCGGCTGGCTCACCGGCCCGACACTGCTGGGCCCGCAGGAGTTCGCCCGCGCCGGTTACGATTACGTGGGATTCGACGCGCAGCACGGCTACCTCGACGACGCCGGTATCGCCCGCGCGCTGCGGCGTATCGAGCAGGTGCCCATCGGCACGGTGGTGCGCCTGCCCAATGCCGACGCGGCGCCGATCGGTCGGGTGCTGGACGCCGGCGCCGACGCCGTCGTCATCGCCATGATCGAGTCGGCCGCCCAGGCCGCCGCGGCGGTCGCCGCCACCCGCTACCCGCCGGCGGGCGTTCGCAGCTTCGGCCCGCTGCGCGCCGGCTTGGGTCACGACCCCGCCGCCCACGAGTCCCGGGCCAGCGTGTTCGCCATGATCGAGACGGCGGCGGCGCTGTCCGATATCGATCGGATCTGCGCCGTGGACGGCCTGACCGGGATCTACGTCGGCCCGGCCGATCTGGCCATCTCGCATGGGCGCCGGGGTCATCGGGGCGACCCGGCATCCGGCAGTGCTCGACGCGATAGTGCGGATCCATCGAGCGGCATCCGACGCGGGGCTGGTCACGGGCATTCACGCCGGAGACGGCAAGACGGGACACGCCATGGCGCAGTTGGGATTCCAGATGATCACCCTGGCGGCCGAATCGCAGGCGCTACGGCGCGGGGCGGCCGAGCATCTGCGTGAGGCGACCGAACCATGACCGACGACCACGCCGCGATCCGCGAGCTGCTCGCCGGCTACGCCCTCGCGCTCGACGCCGGTGACGTGGACGAGTGCGTGCGGCTGTTCGCGTCCGACTGCGAATTCCTGGTCTACGGCCGGTCATTCGCCGGGCATGACGGTATCGCCAAGATGTTCCGGGATGCACCGCGCGGGCTGCACCTGACCGGTGTCTCGCGTATCGATATCGGTGACGACAGCGCGACGGCCCGGTCACAGGTGCTGTTCGTCAGGGCGGGCGACCTCCACCTGCGCCCGGCGTTGTACGACGACGAGCTGGTCCGCGTCGGGGGGCAGTGGCGGTTCCGGCGGCGCCGGTGTCGCTTCGTCACCAGCGGTGGACTGGCCGACAGCCCCGAGGTGACGTCAACATGAACGAACGTGTCGCACTCGTCACCGGCGCGGCCGGCGGGCAGGGCTGGGCCATCGCCGAACGACTACGCGCCGACGGGTATTCGGTGGCCGCATGCGATCGGCGGGCCGCTGACCTGGTCGCAGCGGTCGACGAGCTGCGCGACGACGATGTGATCGCCGTCGAGCTCGACGTCACCTCTCCGGCGCAGTGGGATGCGGCCGTCGAGCGCGTCGTCGACCGCTTCGGCCGGCTGAGCGCGCTGGTGAACTGTGCCGGCGTGCTGCACCGGGAGTCGATCGCCGACGAAACGGTCGAGGGGTTCGAAACCGCCTGGCGGGTCAACTGTCTGGGTGTGTTCCTGGGCATCCGCGCGTCCCTCGGTTCGCTGCGGGAGGCGCGGCACGCGTCCATCGTCAACATCTGCAGCACCGGGGCGATCCGCCCGTTTCCGCAGCACTGCGCGTACGGCTCGTCGAAGTGGGCGCTACGTGGGCTGACCCAGGCCGCGGCGGCCGAACTCGCCCCGTCGGGCATTCGAGTCAATGCCGTGTTTCCCGGACCGGTTGCGACCCCGATGCTCGACCAGCACACCCAGGCGAGGCTGGCCGCGGCGGCGATGTTCGGGCGCATCGGCCGGCCCGGGGAAGTCGCCGACGCCGTGGCGTTCCTGGTCTCCGACGCGGCGTCCTTCATCACCGGTTCGGAGTTGGTCGTCGATGGTGGGCAATGCCTGCAGATTTGATCGACACCGGGCGCATCGGCATCATCGGCGCCGGGCCCGGCGGCCTGGCGCTGGGAATCCTGTTGACCCGGGCCGGGTTTCGCAACTTCACGATCTTCGACCGCGAAGACGACGTCGGGGGCACCTGGCGGATCAACACCTATCCCGGACTCGCCTGTGACGTCAAGTCGCACCTCTACTCCTACTCGTTCGACCTGAACCCGGACTGGTCGCGGCTGTGGTCCGCACAACCCGAAATCCTGGCCTACTTCCAGCGTTGCGCCGACAAGTACGGGCTGCGGCCCCACCTGAGGCTGCGCACCGAGATCCGCTCCGCCCGCTGGGAGTCCGACGCACAGCGGTGGTGTCTGACCACGGCTGGCGGCGAAGAGCACCATTTCGGCGTCGTGGTGTCGGCCGTAGGGCTGTTCAGCAGGCCGCTGCTTCCCGAACTCGTGGAGGAACAGCCCTTCACCGGCACGGTGATGCATTCGTCGCGATGGGATCATTCGATCCCCCTCGAGGGCAAACGGATTGCGGTGCTGGGCACCGGATCGACGGCTTCCCAGCTGATACCGGAATTGGCCAAGGTGGCCGCCAAGGTGTACTCGGTGCAGCGATCACCGACCTGGATATTGCCCAAGCCGGACCGGCACTACACTCGGCGGGAGCGGTGGGTCTTCGCCCACGTTCCGTTCGCCAAGAAGCTGTACCGGACCCGCTTGTGGTTGCGTAGCGAAGCCAACATCTCGGTGATCGAGCACGACAGTGACAAGACGCAGAAATTCACTGCGATTGCCCATGGCCTGCTAGAGAAGTCCGTCGCCGATGCGGAATTGCGCCGCAAACTCACCCCCGGCCACCCGATGGGCTGCAAGCGATTGGTGTTCTCCTCCGACTACCTGGCCGCGCTGACCCGACCCAACGTCGAGGTGCTGACCAGTCCCGCGCGCTGCCTGCGCGCGCGATCGCTGGTCACCGCCGACGGCACCGAACGCGATGTCGACGTGGTGGTGTGCGCCACCGGTTACGCCGCGGCCGACTATCTGGGCGAAATCGACGTCGTCGGCGAACACGGAGCGACGCTGCGGCAAGCCTGGCGGGACGGCGCGCACGCATACTTCGGCATGGCCGTCCCCGGGTTCCCGAACTTCTTCATGCTGTACGGGCCCAATACGAATGTCGGCTCCAACAGCGTGATCTTCATGCTCGAAGCCCAGGCCGCCTACGTCGTCCGGGCGTTGAAGTACATGCGGCGCAAGGGCAAAAGATACGTTGCGGTGCGGGCGTCCGCGCTGGCCGAATTCATCGCAAGGATCGACCGCTGGATGGTGGGTACCGTCTGGACCACCCAGTGCAGCAACTACTTCCGGGCTCCCAACGGGCGGGTGGTCACCCAGTGGCCGCGCAGCGCGGGTAACTTCTGGGGAATGACGCGCAGGTTCAAGCCGGCCGACTTCCGGTTCGAGGCCCCGGCCATGTCCGCCCCCGACGCGTTCCCGGCGCTGGGCGGGGGCGGTCGATGACGGAACCGGACGGCGCCGAACGGCTCGACCCCGCCCTGCGTGCGATCGCGACCACGCGGACCGACTTTTCGCTGGCCGCAATACAACTCATGCGGGAGCCGTTCGATGAGCGTCGCCGCGTCGCCGCCGAGCAAACCGACGCACCGGGCATCCAGATCGTCGACGACAGCGCGCCGGCGGAATACGGCCGGGTGCCGGTACGCGTTTATCGCGGCGGCAGCGCGCCGGCGCCGGCGGTCGTCTACTGCCATGCCGGCGGCTTCGCGCTGGGCAATCTGGACACCGACCACCGCCAGTGTGTGGAGCTCGCCCGCCGGGGCCGCTGCACGGTGGTGTCGGTGGACTATCGGCTGGCGCCCGAGCATCCCCATCCGGCCGCGCTCGACGACGCGAGTGCGGTGCTGCGCTGGGTCGCGGGCGACGCGGCGCAACTCGGCGTCGATCCGGCGCGGGTGGCGGTCGCGGGCAGCAGCGCCGGCGCCACCCTGGCCGCCTGCCTGGCGCACGGCGCCGCCGACGGGTCGCTGCCCCCGGTGGTGTTCCAGCTGCTGCACCAACCGGTGCTGGATGACCGGCCCACGGCCTCCAAAGCGGAGTTCCGTACCAGCCCGGCGTTCGATGGCGAGGCCGCGGACCTGATGTGGCGTTATTACCTGGGCCCGGCGCGCGGATCGGACGCCGTGCCGGCACGGCGGGCCCGATTCGGCGGCCTGCCACCGGCTTTGATCACCTGCGCGGAGATCGATCCGTTCCGCGACGAGGCGGTCGACTATGCGCTGATGCTGCTTCGTGCCGGAGTTTCGGCCGAGCTGCACGTGTTTCCCCGCACCTGTCACGGATTCGATTCCCTACTGCCCGACTGGCCGGTCTCCGAGCGGCTATTCGCCCTGCAGGGGCACGCCCTGTCGCGGGCCTGGGGCGGGGCCTGAGCCCGGGACCTTCGCCTCTACTCCGAACATCCGAGCCGGCGCAACAATGTCCTGCCATGAAGATCACGGGCGTGGAGGTCGTACCCTTCGAGACATTCGTCGATCGAATCTCCTTCGGTCAGCTGACTACTGACTACCGCGTGGTGCAAACCGTCACCAAGGTTCGCACCGATGAGGCCATCGAAGGCTACTACTTCGGTGGGCACTTCCATGGCGACCAGGACGGCCTGCTCCCCGGGGACCAGGCGCTGATCACCCAATTTTTGAGCCCGCTGCTGGCCGGGCAGGACCCCTTCGACCGGGCGGAGATCTGGCGGCAACTATGGGCGGCGAAGCTACCCGAAAACGTTTGCAGCGTCATCGATCTGGCCCTGCGGGATTTGGCGGGCCGAGTGGCGGCATTGCCGGTGTACAAGCTGCTTGGCGGCGCCCGAGAACGGGTCAAGGCGTACGCCAGCAGTTTCAACAACCTCGGATCGCCGGACGAATATGCCGCGCATGCCGCTGAGTGCCGACGCCAGGGCCACCGCGCCTACAAGATTCACCCGTACCACTACTGGGATCCCGAGACGCGCCGGCCCGCGTTGCCGCGCCCGTCCTACGTGGACCGGGATATCGAGGTGTGCCAGCAGGTTAGGGCCGCAGTCGGTGACGACATGGTGCTGATGTTCGACCCCTGGGGTACCTACCACACCTACGCCGACGCGCTGCGGGTCGGCCGCGAGCTGGAACGGCTGGGGTTCTATTGGTATGAGCATCCGATGCCGGAGTACCGGGTTGAGTCGTATGTGAAACTCGCCAAAGAACTGGACATCCCGATCTGTTCACCCGAGATCGCAGAGGGCGGTATCTATACCCGCGCGGACTGGATCTTGCGCAACGCGTCCGACATCAGTCGCATCGACGTGCTGCGCGGCGGGATCACCGGCGTCATGAAATTGACCGGCATGTGCGAGGCCGTCGGAATGAGGTGCGAGCTGCACATGAGCGGTTTCGGCAACCTGCAGATACTGGGTGCCACGAGCGAAGACGTCTGCGAATACTACGAGCGTGGCCTGCTCGGGCCCGGGGCGCGCTACGACACCGCACCGCCTTATCTCACGGCACCGTGCGACCCGCTGGGCCCGGACGGATTCGTGGAGTTGCCGTCAGCACCCGGGCTCGGTTACCAGATCCGATGGGGCTACATCGAAAGTCGCCGTTTGCCCGACTGCCCGGTGGAACCTGTCGCGCCACTGCATCCCAGATAGCGGCTTGGCCACGTGCGGTAGATTGCCGTGGCGACTGGCTCAGGAGGACTGATGGCGTGCTGCGATGTCCCGATTGCCGCCAAGGACTGCGACGGAGCCTTCACCGTCGACTCGTCGCGGGTGACCTTCGGGCGTGGTTGCCTGGCGGAGGTGGGGGAGCGAGCCGCCGCTCTTGGGTTGCGACGGGTGGCATTGTTCTCCGACGCCGGTGTGGCCGGGCTGCCCATCTTCGCGAAGACACGCGATTCGCTTGTCGCGGCCGGACTGGACGTCGTCACCTATACCGATGTGCACGTGGAGCCCACCGACGCGTCGTTTCTGGATGCGGCGCGTTTCGCGCAAGACTGCAACCCCGACGGCTACGTGTCGCTGGGCGGTGGCTCGGTCATCGACACGTGCAAGGCGGCCAACCTGTACACCACCTACCCCGCTGACTTTTTGACCTACGTCAACGCTCCCGTCGGCGAGAGCAAGGCCGTACCCGGCCCGCTCAAGCCGCATATCGCATGTCCCACCACCGCGGGCACCGGCAGCGAGGTAACCGGCATCGCGATCTTCGACCTGGTGTCGCTCTCGGCGAAGACGGGCATCGCCTCGCACGCGCTGCGTCCCACGGAGGCGGTCGTCGACCCCGACTGCACCGCGAGTCTGCCCGCCGAGGTCGTCGCCGCGGCGGGCCTGGACGTGCTGTCTCATGCTTTGGAGTCCTACACGGCGCGGCCCTACATCCGGCGGCGCGCTCCCGAACGGCCCAGCCTGCGGCCGATGAGTCAGGGCGCCAACCCGTGGAGTGATCTGGGCTGCCGTGAGGCGTTGCGCCTGCTGGGGCAGTATCTCGAGCGCGCGGTCAACGATGCCTCCGACGGCGAGGCCCGTGAGCAGATGATGTGGGCCGCAACGCTGGCGGGCATCGCGTTCGGCAACGCGGGCGTTCACGCACCCCACGGCATGGCGTACGCGGTGGCCGGGCTGGTGCGTGACTTCTGCCCCTCGGGCTACCCGGCCGGCGAGCCGCTCGTGCCGCATGGCATGGCGGTCATCCTCAACGCGCCCTCGTCGTTCCGCTTCACCGCGGAGGTGAGTCCGGAGCGGCACCTGGAGGGCGCGCGGCTGCTCGGCGCCGACACCCGGGGCGCCGGCGCGCAGGATGCCGGCGAGGTGCTGGCCGACGAGCTCATCCGCATCATGCGAGCGGTCGGCATGCCGAACGGGCTGAGCGGGGTGGGCTACACCGACGACGACGTGGTGGCCCTGACCGAGGGCGCTTACCCCCAGCAGCGCCTGCTGCAGAACGCTCCGCGGGAGATGAGCAAAGCGGTTCTGGCGGAGCTGTTTCGGCAGGCCATGCGCTACTGGTAGCCGACACGCCCGCGGACCGTGCTGAAATACCACCATGGCTTGCCGACCGTCGACCCCTTCGGTTCCCGACCCACCAGAGCGGCTCACCGCCAACGACTTCCCGGTGCTGTGGCCGGTGGGAACCCGATGGGCCGACAACGACATGTTCGGCCACCTCAACAACGCCGTGTACTACCAGCTTTTCGACACCGCGATCAACGCCTGGATCAACACCACTACCGGGATAGACCCGATCACGATGCCGGCCCTGGGCATTGTCGCCGAGTCGGGCTGCCGCTATTTCTCCGAGCTGGGCTTCCCCGAGAGCCTGGTGGTGGGTCTCGCGGTGACACGGCTGGGCAACAGCAGCGCCACCTATCGGCTCGGCGTGTTCCGCGCGCAGGAACGCGAGCCGATCACCGCGCTGGGCCATTGGGTGCATGTCTACGTCGATCGGATGAGCCGCAAGCCGGTCGCCATTCCCGACCCCATCCGCTCGCTGCTGTCGACGGCGCGCGTGGACGCCTAAGCGCGAGATTGCGCCTGCCGCCGGGGCTTTCGCCCGTCCGGCTATGCTTCGCCAATGCCTGTTTTGAGCAAGACCGTTGAGGTCAGTGCCGACGCCGCAGCGGTCATGGCGATCGTCGCGGACTTCGAGTCCTACCCGCAGTGGAACGAAGGCATCAAGGGCCTGTGGATCCTGGCCCGCTACGACGACGGGCGTCCCAGCCAGTTGCGGCTCGACACCGACTATCAGGGCATGCAGAGCATGTTCATCCAGGCCGTCTACTACCCGGGCGAGAACCAGATCCAAACGGTCCTGCAGCAGGGCGACCTCTTTACCAAGCAGGAGCAGCTGTTCAGCGTCGTGTCGACCGGTGCGTCGAGCCTGCTGACGGTCGATCTGGACGTCGAAACCTCGATGCCGGTGCCCGCGCCGATGGTGAAGTCGCTGGCCGGCAACGTCCTGGATCACCTGGCCGAAAGCCTGAAACGGCGCGCCGAAGAGCTCGCCGGCTAACCGGTGCCGGCTGCCGCGGCTTCAGTCGGAGATCCCCATCCGGTCGCGCATCTCGGTCAGCCGGGCCGCCCCGTCGGTGAACTGCCACACGGTGTGCTCGATCACGGCGGCCGCGTCCCGGCGACGCAGCGCGGCGATCAACTGCCGGTGGTTGTCGACGGCGGCCGCACCCCATTGCGGGATCGGCGGCATAGACCAGCGCGGGCATGTAGCGCGCGGCGTTCAACAGGAACCAGGCCAACTTGATCCGGCCGCTCGCCTGATTGAAGGCGCGGTGGAACGCAAACTCGATGCCCGCGATGGTCTCGGCGTCGGCGGTTCCGACGGCCGCGGCAAGCCGATTGTTGATGCGGTCAAGCTCGTCGATCGCGGCGTCGGTGATGTGGTCGGTGGCCGCGGCCGCCAACTCCCTGGCGATCGTCGCCTGCAGCCAGAACATGTCCTCGATGTCTTGCCGGGTCAGCGGCAGCACGACATGACCGCGGTGCGGCTCGAGCTGCACCATGCCCTCACCGCGCAGTTTGAGCAGGGCTTCCCGCACCGGCGTGACGCTGACACCGAGCTCGGCCGCGGTCTCGTCGAGGCGGATGAATGTTCCCGGGCGCAACGTGCCGGACATGATTGCCGCCCGCAGGTGGCCCGCGACCTCGTCGGACAACTGCGCCCGGCGCAGTGGCCGGCGGCTCCTCGCGTGCGTAGGTGTCGGTGCGTTCACGTGGGCTGCCAGGGGTTTCGTGGATTGGAATTTGCTTTGACGGGGGTTGTCAGCTGACCGTCAAGGCCATAGTGTGACCCACACAACACCATGTTTTATCAAATATCAACCTGGCGCAAGCGGTGCGCGAGTGAAGGGGAAGCGTTGAGTTGACCGCGCAATTGGCCAGCCATCTGACCCGGGCGGACGAGCAGCCCTACCTGGCCCGTCGGCAGAACTGGGTGAACCAACTCGAACGGCATGCGCTGATGCAGCCGAACGCCACGGCGCTGAGGTTCCTGGGCAAGACCGTGACATGGGCGGACCTGCGGCGCCGGGTGTCGGCGCTGGCGGATGCGCTGAGTCGTCGGGGAGTCGGCTTCGGCGACCGCGTCATGGTCCTGATGCTCAACCGGACCGAATTCGTCGAATCGGTGCTGGCCGTCAACATGCTCGGGGGGATCGCCGTTCCGCTGAATTTCCGGCTCACCGCTTCCGAGATCGCCTTCCTGGTCGAGGACTGCGAGGCCCGCGTGATGGTCACCGAAGCCGTGCTGGGCCCCGTCGCGACCGGCGTCCGGGAAATCCAGCCGCTGCTGGACACGATCGTCGTGGCCGGCGGCTCGGCCGACGACAGCGTCTTCGGTTACGAAGACCTGATCGACGAGTCCGGCCAGGGACCCGAACCCGTCGACATCCCGAACGACGCGCCGGCGTTGATCATGTACACCTCGGGAACCACCGGCCGGCCCAAGGGCGCCGTCTTGACCCACACCAATCTGACCGGCCAGACGATGACCGGGCTGTTTACCAACGGCGCAGACATCAACAACGACGTCGGTTTCATCGGCGTTCCGTTTTTCCACATCGCCGGAATCGGCAACATGCTGATCGGGTTGCTGCTCGGCACACCCACGGTGATCTACCCGCTCGGTGCGTTCGATCCCGGCCAGCTGCTCGACGTGCTGGCCGCCGAGAAGGTCACCGGCATCTTCCTGGTTCCCGCGCAGTGGCAGGCGGTATGCGCCGAGCAACAAGCGCGGCCCCGGGACCTGAGGCTGCGGGTGATGTCGTGGGGGGCAGCGCCGGCACCGGATGCGTTGCTGCGGGAGATGTCGGCGACGTTCCCCGGAACCCAGATACTGGCCGCGTTCGGCCAGACCGAGATGTCGCCGGTCACCTGCATGCTGCTCGGCGATGACGCGATCCGCAAGCGTGGCTCGGTCGGCAAGGTGATCCCGACGGTTGCCGCCCGCGTGGTGGACGAGAACATGAACGACGTGCCCGTCGGTGAGGTCGGCGAAATCGTTTACCGCGCACCAACTTTGATGAGCGGCTACTGGAACAACCCGGAAGCCACGGCGGAGGCGTTCGCCGGCGGGTGGTTCCACTCCGGAGACCTCGTGCGAATGGACTCCGACGGCTACGTCTGGGTGGTGGACCGCAAGAAGGACATGATCATCTCCGGTGGCGAGAACATCTACTGCGCCGAGGTGGAAAACGTGCTGGCCGGCCACCCCAGCATCGTCGAGGTCGCCGTCATCGGCCAGGCCCACGACAAGTGGGGGGAGGTTCCGATCGCGGTCGCCGCCGTCGCGGGGGAGGAGTTGCGGCTCGACGACTTGGGCGAGTTCCTGACCGAGCGGCTCGCGCGCTACAAGCATCCCAAGGCGCTGGAAATCGTCGACGCGCTGCCCCGCAACCCCGCCGGGAAAGTGCTCAAAACTGAGCTGCGGATGCGGTACGGAACCACCCGTGCCGGCGAAATCCGTTCGACGACAACAGAGTTTACGGTCCGAGAGGAAGGCTAACGGAAACGGTAACGTTTGCCCGCTGTTGGCGAAGGGTTAATTGTGCAGATGCGGTTCACACGTGCATTGCCATCGGGTAGATTCCTGTGGTCGCCGTTACTACCCGCGAGTAGGGAGACGATGGTCACACACGCACGGTCGGGGCGAGGAGAGGGCGGGCGACACGATTTGAAGCGGGGACGTGACGGGCGCGGTGCAAGCGTGAGGGGGAAGCGGTGACTTCGACGTCGACGGGTCCACAGCTGGTGGGTTACCTGCGCGACCAACTGCAGACGCCGCTGACCCTCGTCGGTGGATTTTTCCGGATGTGCGTCCTGACCGGGAAGGCGCTGTTCCGCTGGCCGTTCCAGTGGAAAGAGTTCGTCCTGCAGTGCTGGTTCATCATGAGGGTGGCGTTCCTGCCGACCATCATGGTTTCGATACCGCTGACCGTCCTGCTCATCTTCACGCTCAACGTCTTGCTGGCCCAGTTCGGCGCCGCCGACTTGTCGGGTGCGGGCGCCGCGATCGGTGCCGTCACCCAGCTCGGCCCGCTGACCACGGTGCTGGTGGTCGCCGGCGCGGGGTCGACCGCCATCTGCGCCGACCTGGGCGCCCGCACCATCCGCGAGGAGATCGACGCGATGGAGGTGCTGGGCATCGACCCCATCCACCGGTTGGTGGTGCCCCGGGTGGTCGCCGCGACGCTAGTCGCCACGCTGCTCAACGGGCTGGTGATCACGGTCGGGCTGGTCGGCGGCTACCTGTTCGGTGTCTACCTGCAGAACGTGTCGGGCGGCGCCTACTTGGCCACCTTGACCACCATCACCGGCCTGCCCGAGGTGGTGATCGCGACGATCAAGGCCGCGATGTTCGGCCTCATCGCCGGACTGGTCGGCTGCTTCCGCGGGCTGACCGTGCGCGGCGGCTCGAAGGGGCTGGGCACCGCCGTCAACGAGACCGTCGTGCTGTGCGTCGTCGCGCTCTACGCCGTCAACGTGGTGCTGACCACGATCGGCGTCCGATTCGGAACGGGCCACTGACATGTCGACCGCTGCCGTCTTGCGCGCCCGCTTCCCGCGGGCGGTGGAAAACCTCAATCGCTACGGCGGTGCCGCCGGCCGCGGGCTGGATGACATCGGGCAGATGGCGTGGTTCGGGGCGGTGGCCGTCGGGCACGTGCCGCATGCGCTGCGCCACTACCGCAAGGAAACCTTGCGGCTGATCGCCCAGATCGGCATGGGCACCGGCGCCATGGCCGTCGTCGGTGGCACCGTCGCGATCGTCGGGTTCGTGACGCTGTCCGGCAGCTCGCTGGTCGCCATCCAGGGGTTCGCGTCACTGGGAAACATCGGCGTCGAGGCGTTCACCGGCTTCTTCGCCGCGCTGATCAACGTGCGCATCGCCGCCCCCGTCGTCACCGGTATCTCGATGGCCGCGACGGTCGGCGCCGGGGCTACCGCGGAGCTGGGGGCCATGCGCATCAGCGAAGAGATCGACGCCCTGGAAGTGATGGGCATCAAGTCGATCTCGTTCTTGGCGACCACCCGAATCATGGCCGGGCTGGTCGTGATCATTCCGCTCTACGCGCTGGCGATGATCATGTCGTTTTTGTCTCCGCAGATCACCACCACGGTGCTCTACGGGCAGTCGCACGGCACCTACGAGCACTACTTCCGCACGTTCCTGCGCCCCGATGACGTCTTCTGGTCGTTCCTGGAAGCCATCATCATCACCGCGGTCGTGATGATCACCCACTGCTTCTACGGGTACAACGCCGGCGGCGGGCCCGTCGGCGTGGGTGAGGCCGTCGGTCGATCGATGCGCTTCTCGCTGGTGTCGGTGCAGGTTGTCGTTCTTTCCGCCGCGTTGGCGCTCTACGGCGTCAACCCCAACTTCGCACTCACGGTGTAGCCGCCATGACACGACCACAACCGGGAAAGATCAACCCCCCGCGGAAGCCGCCGTACAAGCTGGCCGGCGTGGCGCTGCTGGTCGTCGGTGCGGTGATTGTGGCCCTGGTGTACGGCCAGTTCCGCGGCGACTTCACCCCCAAGACCAAGTTGACGATGGTGGCTTCCCGGGCCGGGCTGGTGATGGATCCGGGCTCGAAGGTCACCTACAACGGGGTGGAGATCGGCCGGGTGGCCAACATCGCCGAGACGGTGCGCGACGGCAAGCCGGCCGCCAAATTCACCCTGGATGTCTACCCCAGATACCTGCGGCTGATTCCGGCCAACGTGAGGGCCGACATCAAGGCGACCACGGTGTTCGGTGGCAAGTACGTGTCCTTGACTACGCCGAAAAACCCGTTGCCGCAACGTATCACGCCGAACACGGTGATCGACGCCCGGTCGGTGACCACGGAGATCAACACGTTGTTCCAGACCATCACCTCGATCGCGCGAGAAGGTGGACCCGGTCAAGCTGAACCTGACGCTGAGCGCGGCCGCCCAAGCGTTGACCGGCCTGGGCGACAAATTCGGGCAATCGATCGTCAACGCCAACGCGATCCTCGACGACGTCAATCCGCAGATGCCCGAGGCCCGGCGCGACATCCAGCGGCTGGCGGCGCTGGGCGACACCTACGCCAACGCCTCGCCGGATCTGTTCGACTTCCTCAACAACGCGGTGATCACCTCCCGCACCATCAACCAGCAGCAGAAGGATCTGGACCAAGCGCTCCTGTCGGCCGCCGGCTTCGGCAACACCGGCGCGGACGTCTTCGAGCGGGGCGGGCCGTATCTGGCGCGCGGCGCCGAGGACCTGGTGCCCTCAGCCCAGCTGCTCGACACCTACAGTCCCGCGATCTACTGCGCGCTGCGTAACTATCACGACATCGAGCCCAAGGCCACGACGTTCCTCGGCGGCAACGGCTACTCGCTGAACACGCACACCGAGCTGCTCTCGGGGTTGGGACTGCTGCTGAACCCCACGGCCCTCGTGCCCGTGCTGGCCAGCATGGTCGGGGGGCTCGCCGGGCTGGTGGGTGGAGCCCCGAACCCCTACGTCTACCCGGAGAACCTGCCGCGGGTGAACGCGCGCGGCGGGCCCGGGGGTGCGCCGGGTTGCTGGCAGCACATCACCCACGACCTGTGGCCCGCGCCCGAGTTGGTGATGGACAGCGGCAACAGCATCGCGCCCTATAACCACATCGACACCGGTTCGCCCTACGCGATCGAGTACGTGTGGGGCCGTCAGGTAGGGGATAACACGATCAACCCATGAAAATCACCGGCACCATCATCCGACTCAGCATCTTCTCCCTGGTGCTGCTGCTCTTCACCGTGATGATCGTCGTCGTGTTCGGTCAGATGCGCTTTGACTCGACCAACGGCTACACGGCGGAGTTCAGCAATGTCAGCGGGCTGCGCCCGGGCCAATTCGTCCGTGCTTCGGGGGTGGAGGTCGGCAAGGTCAGTTCGGTGGACCTCATCGACGGCGGCAAGCGCGCGCGGGTGAATTTCAACGTCGACCGCTCGGTGCCGCTGTACCAGTCGACCAGCGCGCAGATCCGCTACCTCAACCTGATCGGCGACCGCTACCTGGAGCTCAAGCGCGGCACGGGCGACGGCGCCGACCGCGTCCTGCCTCCGGGCGGCTTCATCCCGCTGTCGCGGACCTCGCCGGCACTTGACCTCGACGCGCTGATCGGCGGCTTCAAGCCGCTGTTCCGTGCGCTGGACCCGGACAAGGTGAACACCATCGCGACGGCGTTGATCACCGTGTTCCAGGGTCAGGGCGGCACCATCAACGACATCCTCGACCAGACCGCGCAGCTGACCACCCAACTCGGCCAGCGCGACCAGGCGATCGGCGAGGTGGTCAAGAACTTGAACATCGTGCTGGACACCACGGTTCGGCATCGCCAGCAATTCGACCAGAGCGTCAACAACCTCGAGGTGCTGATCACCGGGCTCAAGGACCACGGTGATCAGCTGGCCGGCGGGACCGCCCACATCAGCAACGCCGCCGGGACCGTTGCCGACCTGCTGGCCGAGGACCGCTCGCTGCTACACAACACCTTCAACTACCTGGACGCGATTCAGCAGCCGCTCATCGACCAACGTCGGGGACTCGAGGACTACCTCCACAAGGTGCCGACCGCACTGAACATGATCGGGCGCACCATCGGTTCCTACGGCGACTTCGTGAACTTCTATGCCTGCGACATCTCCGTCAAGATCAACGGGCTGCAGCCCGGTGGTCCGGTCCGCACGGTGAAGCTCTTCCAGCAGCCGACGGGTAGGTGCACGCCACAATGAGAACGCTGGAACCTTCCAACCGGGTCCGCATCGGGCTCATGGGCATCATCGTGACGCTGCTCGTCATCGGCGTGGGCCAGAGCTTCACCAGTGTCCCGATGCTGCTGGCCAAGCCGAACTACTACGGGCAGTTCACCGACTCCGGCGGCATCAGCACCGGCGACAAGGTCCGCATCGCCGGCGTGGACGTCGGCAAGGTCGAGGGACTCAAGATCGACGGCGACCACATCGTGGTGAAGTTCTCGATCGGCACCAACACCATCGGCACGGAAAGCCGGCTGGCGATCAAGACGGACACCATCCTGGGCAAGAAGGTGCTCGATGTCGAGGCTCGCGGCACTCAGCCGCTGCGTCCCGGGGCGACGTTGCCGTTGGGCCAGAGCACGACCCCCTATCAGATCTACGACGCGTTCTTCGACGTGACCAAGGCCGCCCAGGGCTGGGACATCGACACGGTCAAGCAGTCGCTGCATGTGTTGTCGGAGACCATAGACCAGACCTACCCGCACCTGAGCGCCGCGCTGGACGGGGTGGCCAAGTTCTCCGACACGATCGGCAAGCGCGACGAGCAGATCAAGCATCTGCTGGCCCAGGCCAACCAGGTGGCCAGCGTGCTCGGTGATCGCAGCGAGCAGGTCGACCGGCTGCTGGTGAACGCGAAAACGCTGCTGGTCGCCTTCAACGAACGCGGCCAGTCCATCAACGCCCTGCTGGGTAATGTCGCCGCCTTCTCCGAGCAGGTCAAGGGGCTGATCAACGACAACCCCAACCTCAATCACGTCCTCGAGCAGTTGAAGACCGTCAGCGACATCCTGGTCGAGCGCAAGGACGACGTGGCCGAGGGGCTCACCGAGGTCGGCAAGTTCCTGCCCTCGCTGAACGAGGCCATCGCCTCGGGACCGTACTTCAAGGTGGTGCTGCACAACCTGGCTCCCGGGTGGATCATGCAGCCGTTCATCGATGCGGCGTTCAAGAAGCGTGGCCTCTCCCCGGAGGACTTCTGGCGCAGCGCCGGGCTGCCGGCATTCCGGTTCCCCGACCCCAATGGCACCCGCTTCCCCAACGGTGCGCCGCCGCCGGCCCCGCCGTTCCTGGAAGGCACCCCGGAGCATCCGGGGCCGGCCGTCCCGCCGGGATCGCCGTGTTCCTACACACCCGCCGCCGACGCGCTGCCCCGCCCGGGCAACCCGTTGCCCTGCGCGGGTGCCACCGTGGGCCCGTTCGGGGGACCCGGGTTCCCCGCGCCCATCGACGTCGTGACGTCGCCGCCGAACCCCAACGGTTTGCCGCCGACGCCGGGCATCCCGATCGCCGGCCGGCCGGGCGATCCGCCGCCGGACGTGCCGGGTACGCCGGTGCCGCTGCCAACACAGGCTCCGCCGGGTGCGCGCACCGAGGGGTTGGCACCGGCGGGCCCGACGCCCCCGCCGTCGACGTTCGCGCCGGGCCTGCCGCCGGGCCCACCGGCGCCCCCCGGACCCGGCGAGCAACTGCCGGCACCGTTCATCAATCCGGGCGGATCGGGAGGTAGCGGCGCAGCGGGAGGAGGTAGCCAGAATTGAGCACCATCTTTGACAACCTGCGGCTACCGAAGATGTCGCGGACCACGGTGATCATCGGGTCGCTGGTGATCGTGCTGGCCCTCGTCGTCGGCTACGTCGGGTGGCGGCTGTACGAGAAGCTGACCAACAACACTGTGGTGGCCTACTTCCCGGACGCCAACGCGCTGTATCCGGGGGACAAGGTCCAGATCATGGGTCTGCGGGTGGGCGCGATCGACAGCATCCAGCCGGTCGGCGACAAGATGAAGGTCATCT
Organism: uncultured Actinomycetota bacterium; assembly: GCA_963800315.1. Classification (GTDB taxonomy): domain Bacteria; phylum Actinomycetota; class Actinomycetes; order Mycobacteriales; family Mycobacteriaceae; genus Mycobacterium. The sequence goes on along the minus strand of CAWDAS010000003.1, from coordinate 99,286 downwards.
TCCACTACCAGAACAAGTACAAGGTGCCGGCCAACGCTTCGGCGGTGATCCTCAACCCGACCCTGGTGGCGTCGCGCGCCATCCAGCTGGAACCGCCCTACAAGGGCGGCCCGGTGCTGGCCGACAACGCGGTGATCCCCGAACAGCGCACCCAGGTCCCGGTGGAGTGGGATCAGCTGCGCAACAGCATCACCAACATCATCTCCAAACTCGGCCCGACGCCCGAGCAGCCCAAGGGGCCGTTCGGTGAGGTCATCGAGTCCTATGCCAATGGGCTGGCCGGCAAGGGACAACAGATCAACACCACGCTGAACAGCCTGTCGCAGGCCTTGACCGCGCTCAACGAGGGCCGCGGCGACTTCTTCGCCGTGGTCAAGAGCCTGGCGCTGTTCGTCAACGCGCTGCATCAAGACGACAGGCAGTTCGTCGCGCTGAACCAGAACCTGGCGGATTTCACCACCCGGCTCGCGCACAACGACACCGACCTGACCAATGCGATCCAGCAACTCGACGGCCTGCTGTCGACCGTGCGCCCGTTCCTCGACAAGAACCGCGAGGTGCTGGTCCAAGACGTGGACAACCTGGCCACCGTGACCAACACGCTGCTGCAACCGGATCCGCTCAACGGTCTGGAGACCGCCCTGCACGTCCTGCCGACGGCCGCGGCCAACATCAACCAGATCTATCACCCGTCGCACGGTTCGGTTGTGGCCATTTCGTCGATCCCCTTCGCGAACCCGATGCAGTTCGTCTGTAGCTCGATCCAGGCGGGCAGCCGGCTCGGGTATCAAGACTCGGCCGAACTGTGTGCGCAATATCTCGCGCCGATCCTCGACGCGATCAAGTTCAACTACTTCCCGTTCGGGTTGAACCTGTTCAGCACCGCCGAGACGCTGCCCAAAGAGGTGGCCTACTCCGAGCCGCGGCTGCAGCCGCCGAACGGGTACAAAGACACGACCGTTCCCGGGATCTGGGTGCCGGATACGCCGACGTCGCACCGCAACACCCAACCCGGCTGGATCGTCGCGCCGGGGATGCAGGGGCAGCAGGTGGGGCCGATCACGGCGGGCCTGATGACCCCGGACTCCCTGTCCGAACTCATGGGGGGCCCCAACATCGCAGCCCGTCCAATCCAACTTGCAGACCCCGCCCGGGCCGCCCAACGCCTACGACGAGAACCCGATCCTGCCGGTTGTCGGGCAAAACCCGCCGCAGGTCCCGATTCCGCCGCCGCCTCCGGGTCCGGAGGTGGTCCCGGGCCCCGTCGCCCCGACGCCGTCGCCTCTTGATGCGGGGATGGGCCAGTGAGGCGCGCGACGAGCGCGGGACGCGCGAGGAGCAAGCCGAACCAACGGCCAGTGAGGCGCGCGACGAGCGCGGGACGCGCGACGGCGCTGCGGTCGGCGCGCGTGATCCGCCACCGGGCGTGGCAAGGGCTGGCGCTGCTGCTGGTGGCGCTGGTGGCCAGCTCGTGCGGCTGGAAGGGCATCTCCAACGTCGCGATCCCGGGCGGACCGGGCAGCGGGGCGAACGCCTACACGATTTATGTGCAGGTGCCCGACACCCTGGCGATCAACGGCAACAGCAAGGTGATGGTTGCCGACGTCTATGTCGGTTCGATCCGTGCCATCCAGCTGAAGAACTGGGTGGCCACCTTGACGCTCGGCATCGACAAGAGCGTCAAGCTCCCGAAGAACGCCACCGCCAAGATCGGTCAAACTTCTCTGCTGGGTTCGCAGCACGTGGAGCTGGCCACCCCGCCAAACCCGTCGCCGGAGGTGCTCAAGGACGGCGACACCATTCCGCTGAAGAATTCGTCCGCCTATCCCACCACCGAGCAAACCCTGGCCAGTTTTGCGCTGATCCTGCGTGGTGGCGGCATCCCGAACCTGGAAGTGCTGCAGAACGAGGTCTACAACATCTTCAAGGGGCGAGGCGACCAGATCCACGCCTTCCTCGGCAAGCTGGACACGTTCACCAACCAGCTCAACCAGCAGCGCAACGACATCACCCACGCCATCGACTCCACCAACCGGCTGCTGGCCTACGTGGGCGGCCGCGCGGATGTCCTCGACCGGGTGCTCACCGACATCCCGCCGTTGCTCAAGCATTTCGCCGACACCAAGGACCTGCTCATCAATGCCGCCGATGCGGTGGGACGGCTCAGCCAGGCCGCCGACCAATATCTGTCGGAAGCGCGCGGGCCCCTGCACACCGACCTGCAAGCGTTGCAGTGCCCGTTCAAGGAGCTCGGGCGGGCGTCGCCGTATCTGATCGGCGCCCTGAAGTTGATCCTCACGCAGCCCTACGACATCGACACCGTTCCGAAGCTGTTCCGCGGGGACTACCAGAACGTGTCGCTGACGCTCGACCTGACCTACAGCTCCGTCGACAACGCGTTCCTCACCGGCACCGGGTTGTCGGGAGCCTTGCGTGCGCTCGAGCAGTCGTTCGGTCGCGACCCCGAGACCATGATTCCCGACGTCCGCTACACGCCGAACCCGAATGACGCGCCGGGCGGACCGCTGGTGGAAAGGGGGGACCGGAATTGCTGACTCCCTTCATCAGACGTCAGCTGGTCGCCTTCGGGATCTTGACGGTGATCTCGCTGCTCGTGCTCGGCGTCTATTACCTGCAAATTCCGACCCTGGTGGGCATCGGCCAGTACACGCTTAAGGCCGAACTGCCGGCATCGGGCGGTCTGTATCCGACGGCCAACGTGACCTACCGCGGCATCACCATCGGAAAGGTCACCGACGTCGAGCCGACCGAGCAGGGCGCGGAAGCGACGATGAGCATCGACAGCAACTACAAGATCCCGGCCGACGCGACGGCCAACGTGCACTCGGTGTCGGCCGTCGGTGAGCAATACCTGGACTTGGAGTCGACCGGCAATCCCGGCAAGTATCTGTCGCCCGGACAGACCATTACGAAGGGGACGGTGCCCGCGGAGATCGGACCGGCGCTGGACACGGCTAACCGGGGTCTGGCCGCATTGCCCAAAGACAAGATCGCCTCGCTGCTCGACGAGACGGCGCAATCGGTCGGTGGCTTGGGCCCGGCGCTGCAACGGCTGGTCGACTCCACCCAGGCGATCGTCGGAGATTTCAACACCAACATCACCGACATCAACGACATCATCCAGAATTCCGGGCCGATCCTGGACAGCCAGGTCAAATCGAGCGGCGCCATCGAGCGCTGGGCGCACAACCTCAACATCCTGGCCGCGCAGTCCGCGCAGCAGGACCAGCACGTGCGAAGCGTGCTGAGGCAGGCTGCGCCGACCGCCGACCAGGTCAACGACGTGTTCAGCGACGTCCGGGACTCGCTGCCGCAGACACTGGCCAATCTCGAGGTCGTGATCAACCTGCTCAAGAAGTACCACACCGGGTTGGAACAGGTGCTGGTGTTCCTGCCGCAGGGCGCTTCGATCGCGCAGACGGTGGCCGCACCGTTCCCCAACCAGGCCGCGCTCGACCTGGCCTTGTCGATCAACCAGCCGCCGCCGTGCCTGACCGGCTTCATTCCGGCGTCGCAGTGGCGGTCACCGGCCGACACCAGCATGCAGCCGCTGCCCACCGGCACGTACTGCAAGATCCCGATGGACACGCCGGCAAACAGCGTGCGCGGGTCACGCAACATTCCGTGTGTCGACGTGCCCGGCAAGCGGGCGGCAACCCCCAAGGAGTGCCGCGATCCCAAGCCCTACGTTCCGCTGGGCACCAACCCCTGGTACGGCGAGCCCAACCAGCTCCTGACCTGCCCGGCTCCCGCGGCGCGCTGTGACCAGTCGGTGCGACCGGGCCAGGTGATCCCGGCGCCGTCGGTCAACAACGGCCTGAACCCGGCGCCCTCGGACCGGGTGGCTGGTACGCCTCCGCCAACCAGCGATCCGTTGTCGCGGCCGGGCTCGGGTACCGTCCAGTGCAACGGTCAGCAGCCCAACCCGTGTGTGTACACCCCCAGCGGGCCTCCCACGGCGGTCTACAGTCCCCAAAGCGGTGAACTGGTAGGGCCAGACGGAGTTAAATACTCCGTCGAGAACTCGACCAGAACAGGAGACGACGGATGGAAGGAGATGCTGGCGCCAGCCGGCTGAACCCCATCGAGGCGGATGATTCATTGGGCCCGGAGGAGGAGACCGAGGATTCGTCGAAATCCGAGGTCGGATCCGACCTGTCAGGTCCGGAGGAGAAGACCGAGGATTCGTCGCAATCCGAGGTCGGATCCGACCTGTCAGGTCCGGAGGAGGAGACCGAGGATTCGTTGGAATCCGAGGTCGGATCCGACCAGTCAGGTCCGGAGGAGGAGACCGAGGATTCGTTGGAATCCGAGGTCGCGACGGCCGAACGTGACGCAGTCCAGCGACGGCCGTCGCGATTGGGGCGCGGGTGGCTCGCGGGCATCGCCGCGGCGCTGGTCCTATTCGCCGGCGCCGTCGGGGCCGGCGGCTACTTCGCGCTGCGATTCCATCAGCAAAGCCAGGCCATCGCGCGCAGTGACGCCGCGGCGCTCAAGGCGGCGGTGGAGTGTGTCTCGGCGACCCAGGCACCGGACACCAACGCGATGGCCGCCAGCGAACAGAAAATCATCGACTGCGGTACGGACGCGTTTCGCTCCCAGGCGGTGCTCTACACCGCCATGCTGGTGCAGGCGTATCAGGCCGCGAACGCCCACGTTCAGGTCTCCGACGTGCGGGCGGCGGTCGAGCGCAACAATAACGACGGCTCCGTCGATGTGCTCGTGGCAATGCGCGTCAAGGTGTCCAGCGATCAGACCCAGAAAGAGACCGGCTACCGGCTGCGCGTGCACATGGCGCTCGCTGAAGGCCAGTACAAGATTGCCAAGCTCGACCAGGTGACCAAGTGACGGTGGTGGTCGAGGAGACTCAGGCCACGGTCGTTCCAGAGCCGCCGCAAGATGCCTTGGCGCCCTGGCGTCTTCGCGTTGGCGCGTTCGCGGTGGACGTCCTGTCGGGTAGCGCGGTGATCGCGACCATGGCGTTGGTCTGGAGCACCGTGCCGGCGCGCGGCGTGTGGTCGTGGGTGTGCATCTCGGTCATCGGAGTCGTCGTTCTGCTGGTGTTGGCCAACCGGTTGCTGCTGCCGGTCATCACCGGTTGGAGTCTGGGCCGCGCCGTTTTCGGCATTGCGGTGACGCGGCGCGATGGTGCGGGCATTGGACCGTGGGCCCTGCTGCTGCGGGACCTGGCCCACCTGCTCGATACCACGTCGGTGGTGGGATGGCTGTGGCCACTGTGGGATTCCCGACGCCGCACGTTCGCCGATATGCTGCTGCGCACGGAAGTGCGATACCGCCAGGACGAGCCGCCGCCCAACATTCGCCGCTGGAGCGCGGTCGCGGTGCTCACCGCGGCGGGTGTGTGCCTGGCGGGCGCGGCCGTGAGCTACGCGGTGGTCTACTCCCGGGAACGGGCGAGCGAGCAGACTCGGTCGGAAATCGCGACGCAGGGCCCGCGAATCGTCGCCCAGATGCTGAGCTACGACCCCAAAACGTTGCCCGACGACTTCGCGCGCGCCCGCTCGCTGGCCACCGACAAATACCGTGGCCAGCTGGCCCCCCAGCAAGAAGTGGTGCAGAAGGGGCAGCCAGTTCTCAACGAGTACTGGCCCATTGACAGCGCGATCCAATCGGCGACGCCGGATCGGGCGACGATGCTGTTGTTTCTGCAGGGCCGGCGGGGCACCGGGCCCGACCAACGCTATATCAGCGCCACGGTTCGGGTGAGCTTCGCCAAGGGCGGGGACGACCGGTGGCGCGTTGACGACCTGTCCGTGGTGACCAAACCGAAGCCGCCCGGAGGCGGAAAATGAGTCCCCGGCGTAAGTTTCGGCCCGACGAGGCACCACTGCTGGTCGCGCGGTCCGTGCCGCCGCGGCGGTGGGGCCTGCCGTTGGCCAGTGTGATAGCCGCGGTGCTGATGGCGGCGGCGATCACGTCGACCACCCTGATGCTGATCTTCCATGAGCGCCGCGAGAGCGTCGCGTCGAAGGACCGACGGGTGCTGAGCTACGTGACGAGCTTCATGACGGAGTTCACCTCCATCGATCCCTATCACGCCAACGACTACGTATCGCGGGTCTTGGCCCAGGCGACCGGGGACTTCGCCAAGAAGTACCACGAGAGGGCCAACGAGATCCTCGTCCAAGTCGCCCGGGCCGAACCGGCGACCGGCACCGTCCTGGACGCGGGAGTGGAACGATGGAACGACGACGGCAGCGCCAGTGTCATCGTGGCGACCGCGGTCACCACCAAATCGCCGGATGAGAAACAAGTTGTGGAGAACACGAATCGCTGGGCGGCAACCGCCACGCAGGAAGGGAACCAGTGGAAGATCAGCAGCCTGCAACAGGTGATCTGACCTCCGGCGCGGCCGACGAATCCGAGCCGGACGACTTCTCGACACGCGATGAAACCGTCGACGCTCCGACCGAAGCCGCCGGAACCGCACCAAGCGACGTCGAGGACGAAGAAGCCGCCGCCGACACCGAACCGGCCGCCGCGGACGGTGGCGCCCGGACCAAACGGCGGGCCGGCAAGGGGTTCGCCATCCTCGTCGCGGTGGCCGCTGTGCTGTTTGTCGGTTCCGCGGCCTTCGCGGGCGCGACCGTGCAGCCGTACCTGAGCGACCGCGCCACCGCCGCAACCAAACTCAACGTGGCACGGGCCGCGGCCAACGCGATTACCACGCTGTGGACCTACACGCCCGAGAACATGGATACCCTCGCCGACCGAGCGGCGGCTTACCTCAGCGGCGATTTCGAGGCGCAGTACCGCAAATTCGTCGACGCCATCGTGGCCCCGAACAAGCAGGCCAAAATAACCAACAGCACCGAAGTCACCGGCGTGGCGGTCGAATCACTGGACCCCCCCAACGCGGTCGTGATCGTCTACACCAACACGTCGTCCACCAGCCCGCTGACCAAGAACATCCCGTCGCTGAAGTACCTGTCCTACCGGCTGTTCATGAAGCGCACCGACGGGCGCTGGCTGGTGACCAGGATGACGACCATTACCTCGCTGGATCTGACCCCGCAGCTGTAGCGCGCCCGGCGGATCGCGCCGAAATATACTGCACCGCGTGGCCGCTACCTCACCGGTATCCTGGCGATCGACCGTTGCAGCGTTGTTGCTACTGACCTTCGCCACGGGGTTGGCCGACTCGATCAGTATCCTGGTTCTCGGCCACGTGTTCGTGGCGAACATGACCGGCAACGTGATCTTTCTCGGCTTCTGGCTCGCTCCGAAAACCAGCATCGACCTGACCGCCGTCGTGGTGGCGCTGCCCACCTTCGTGTGCAGCACGATTCTCAGTGGCCGGTTGTCGCGGCATTTCGCGGAGCGGACGCGACCGTGGATAACCACCGTGCTGGCAACGGAAATCGTCTTGTTGGTGGGGTTGTCGATCCTGGCGGGCGCCGGCGTGCTGCGCTACCACGACAACACCAAGCTCGTGATGATCGGCATCCTCGCGGTGACGTTCGGTCTGCAGCACTCGACCGCACGCCAGTTCGGGATTCAAGAGCTGTCCACCACGGTGTTGACGTCGACGATCGTCAGCCTCGGCCTGGACAGCCATCTGGCCGGCGGCTCGGGCGAACGCGAAAGGCTGCGCTTCAGCGTGATTTTCACGATGTGCGCCGGAGCGTTTCTCGGCGCCGCGATGTCACGGTTCGTCGTCGCGCCGGTGTTCACCCTCACGGCCGCGGTGGTGGCAGCGAGCTTGCTGATCTTCCGATTCGGACCGGCCGGCACGAAAGCCCCTGCTGCTCCGTCTAATTGAATGCAAGCCAACTGGGCAACGCCCGCTCGTGGGAGTCGCAGAGAACCTGCCGGGTATCGCACGACCCGCGTGGCGAGCCGGCTCCCGCCCACATGCCCCCGGTGTCGCGGCGCAACACAATGGCCGATGACCCCCCGCCGTCGAGCAGCACGGCGCTGTCGCTGCCCAGGCCGCGAAACAGGTCCTGCATGTTGTCCGGGGTGTAACTGCCGCCCTCGAAGACGTACATCTCGTCTTTTTGCCTGGAGTAGGCCAGCGCCGTCCGCGCGGCGCTGGGGCCGCCGTCGTGGAGTTGTCCGGTGTTGCCGGGGGCGAGCAGGCCGATCCCGGACACCGCAACAAACCTCTCGTTCTTGTTGAGCAAGTCCTCGACCACCGGGGTGGCGGCATCGTAATCCTGTTTGGTCCTGGGCCACACCACGTACGGTGCACCGCCCTGCGGAAGGATCATCGTCGTCAACGCGCTCCAGCTCTCCCCACCGCCGGACAGGCCCTGCTTGCCGGGATAGGCGACGGTGCCGGTGACCAGCTGGTTGGCGCGGCCCTGGCCGTGGGTGTTGTCCACGAAGGCGCCCAGCGGTGAACTGCAGCCGGTGGATCGCCAACTGCCGGCCCGCTGCGGCCGCACGTCGAAGAAGTTGGCGTTGATCGCAATTGTCGGCTGGCCCATCAGCTGCCAAGCCTGGCGCGGAGGGTAGAGCTCCGATGCTTGCCACAGGCCCTCGCCGGTGCGGGCCCCGGGATTGTTTTCACACCGCGCCTGATTGCCGCGGTGGGTGTCTACCAGCAGGTGCGGTGCCAGTCGCCCCGCCGCGTTCTTGATGATCATCAGATGCCCGCCGTTGTTCATCTCATACCAGCTGCCGCCGGCGTTGAGCATCGGCGCGGGGTGACCGGGGCCGAAGTTATAGACCAGGTATGAACCCTTGGTGGTGTTGATGGCGTTGGCCAGCAGATCGCGGCCATCGGCGGCGTGGGCTACGGGCTGTCCCGCGGTGCTCGCCAGCGCGAAACCCGCAACTATGGCGGTGCAGCTGGCCGCCAGCCGGCGCAAGCTGGCGCGTCGGGTAAGCACGGTAGCCCCTTCGGCCCGAAACTGGATGCAACATAAACAGCATCAGTCACACGGGTCACGCTGTCAACTTTGATAACGAACGCGTGACACTTCGGCTGCGCTCGAATTACGTTTCCTCGCTTGGACTTTCGGGCTCGACCCGGTCCGCTTGTTCGCGCTTGCTTTGCCGCGCTTGGTGTTGGGCCTGGTGTTCCATGGCGATCGCCATCTCCGCCGCTCCCGGAATCCGGTGAAAGCCCTTGCGGTCGTATAGATAAGTGATGATGCCGCCGAACAAGAGACCGATAACCAGGCCGACCGACGTCATGAACAGCGCCTGGGATAAGCCGGCCTCCGCCTGGCCCTTCAGATACAGCAGCGACCGGGCGCCCAGGAAAACCTGGTGCATCGGCTCGAATTCGGCCAGCCAGCGAAAGAATGACGGAACCGCCTCCAGCGGGACCGTCGCACCCGCCGACGGTAGGCCGAGGATCACGAAGATCAGCATGCTGACCAGCAGGCCCGCCGTGCCGAGCACTGAGAGCAGCGATACGGACGTGATGCCGACGGCGGCAATAGCGAACACTCCATACGCCCACAGTTGCCAGCCCAGGTCGATGGGCATGCCGAGTCCGTGGGCGATCGCAAGATAGACCGCGGAGGTGAGCAGCCCCAGCAGCACCATCATGCCCCACTTGACCGACAGGGTGCGGAACCGCGAGATCTTGACCTGCTCGGCGAAGCGATACACCGGGCCGAATTCGGCCGGCACATAGCCGAGTAGCGCGTCCACCAGCGAGCTGACCACGATGCTGCCGGTAAATCCCGCCAGCAGAAGCAAGAGCGCGTAATAGAAGGCCGACAACCCGTTACCGGTGCCGTTGGGCAGCGGGTTGTAAACCGTGGAGTCGATTTCGATGGGACTGGCAAGACCCACCTCGGTCGCGCCCGCCAGCGGCGCTCCACCGGTCTGGGCCGCCACTTGCTCCGTGAGGCGCTCGCCCACTTCGCCCTGGACCACGGCCATCGCCATGCTCAGGGTCTGGTTGGCGATGCCGGAGCCCAGCGTGCCCGCTCGTGGGTTGGTCCAGACCGTGATCTCCGGCCGTTCCACATGGGTATTCGTCACCGCGCTCGTCGCGAAGTCCCGCAGCTTCGACGAGAAGCCCGGCGGTATCAAGACCGAGCCATACACCTGCGCCGTGTCCAGCTGGCGCTTGGCCTTGTTGAGGGGCAGCACGCGGATGTCGAACTTGTTCTTGTCCAAGCCGTTGATCAGCCGATCGACAATCTGGGCGCCCGCCGGCCCGGCATCCTCGTTGACCACGGCGATGGGGAAATGCCGCAGGTTGGTCATCGGGTTCAAGATGCCACCGAGGTAGAGGGCGCACAACGCCGCCATCAACGCCAACGTGATGAGGAGCGGCGCCGCCCAGAACCGCACCGTCCGGATTGCCTTGATGTTCCGCTTGGGGTCGGGCACCGCGTGCCGCGGCTGCGATTGAGACATGCGCGCTCCTGTCCGTCGTGCCCACCTTATGTGGTCTGGGCGCCCAGCTTCGCGTGCATCTCCCAGATCAGTAGCTCCGACGGCTCGCTCGCCGATACCCGCCGGCCGTCGGCGTCGGTGAACCGGACCGCGTCACCCGGGTCGAGCTCACCGACCCCTTCCACGGTGACCCGCCCTCGGGCGACCAACAGGTGCAGGTAGGGCGCCGGGGGGAGGGTCACCGCGGCGCCGCGTCGCAACCGTGCGCCGTGCAGCGCGGCATTGCGGCTGTGCAAGGTGATGGCCGCATCGTGGGCGGCCATTCCCGAGGCGAAGGTGACCAGAGCGCCGTCCAGCAGTTGCTCATCGATCTCGTGCTGTTGATAGCTCGGACGGAGGCCGGCTTCCTCTGATACCACCCACATCTGCACGAAATGCACCGGCGCGGTGGCAGAGTCGTTCCGCTCCGAGTGCACGATCCCGCGGCGCGCCGACATGCGCTGCGCCAGCCCGGGATAGATCACGCCGCGATTGCCGGTGGAATCCTGATGTACCAGTTCGCCCTGCAGAACCCAGGTCACGATCTCCATGTCCCGATGGGGGTGCGCATCGAATCCGCCTCCGGGCATCGCCCCAGCTTAATCGCGGGCGACCTCACGCCACCCCGGCGGCGAGCATGCCCTGGGTATGGCGGAGCGCGGCATCGAGCCCGGCCAGGTTCAGCCCGGCCGTCCGGCCCAGGTGGATCTCGATTTGGTACTCCGGCTGGCCGTCCTGGCCGAAAATGGGCAGGACCACGAATTCCGTTGACGCCAGCTCCGTTTCGAGCGCATCGGTGACCGATCGCAGCGTCACCATCGTCATGAGGGTGGTGAGCTGGCGGGTGACCCGTGCCGTTGGCTCCAGCGACGCCAGCAGATCGGCCAGCCGGTGGTGCAAGGACTGGTGGGTGTCATCGAACCGCCATGCGCCGTAGCCGCGGTCCCGGATATCGGCGAGTACCCGCAGCTGCTCCGCGATCTCGGCACGCGTCAGCCGCGGCATGACGCGGCGCAACCAGGAGTGCACGAAATCGTCGTCGCGCCAGGCCATCGCGACCAGGCCGAACGGCGGGTCGATGGGGAAGCGCTGACCGACGGCATGCCCCCCGTCGGTGCCGTGGCCGACCGTGTCCACGGTGGTCAGGTGCCGGACGCCGATCCTCGACATGGAGCAACCCGCACCCAGCGTGTCGTGCAGATACCGCAGGGCATCGCGCCCCCGGTCCAGCAACGGGAACTGCATCCGCAACCCGTGCACCAGGCCGAACAACCCGCTGCCCAGCACGTAGCGGCGATCGTCACGACGCGCCACCCACGCCCGCCGTTCCAGTTCGGCCAGCACGAGGGCACACGTCGAGCTGCTGATCGCGCAGCGCTTGGCCAGCTCGGCCGATGTCCGCCCGTTCGGTGAATCGGCCAGCGCGGCAAGCACATCCATCACACGTACGGTGGGCGGCGATTTGGCGTTCGACGCCGCCACTGCCGCGCCCATTGACGCAGCCATGATCGCCTCCTTACGATCCGTCCAAAATCTCAGATTATATGTCCTAATAATAGGAGAATGTTGTGGTCAAGGTGGGAGTGTGGGGACCGGGCTCGATGGGCGTGATCGCCCTGCGCGGGGTGATCGATCACCCGGAGCTGCAACTGGTGGATGTCGTCGTGCACAGTGCCGCCAAGGCGGGGCGCGACGCGGGAGAGCTGTGTGGCATCGCGCCGGTCGGAGTGGTGGCCACGCAGGACCCGGCACCGATGCTCGCCGGCGACGCCGACGTGGTGGTGTACGCGGCCGGCGCCAACCTGCGGCCACTGGAGGCCGTCGAGGACATGGCGTCGATCCTGCGGGCCGGGAAGAACGTGGTGTCCTGCTCGGTGGTCCCGCTGGTCTTCCCCGACGGGCCAGAACCGGAACACGCCGCGTTCACCGATCCGTTGCGGCAGGCCGCACTGGACGGCGGCGTGTCCTTCTTCACCACCGGCATCGACTCCGGATTCGCCAATGACGTGCTGCCCCTGGTGCTTACCGGGGTGTCGCGGGTGATCGAGTCGGTACGGGTGACGGAGATGTTCAACTACGCGACCTACCCGGACCGATCGGCGGTGTACGAGATCCTCGGATTCGGCAAGCCGCCGGAATACGAAGCCTTCGCGGCCCAACCGGGAATATTCACCTTCGGCTGGGGACCCGTGCTGCACCAGCTCGCCGCCGGACTGGGCGTCAAGATCGATGACATCGAGGAGAGCAACGAACGGATTCCCGCCACCGAGTCCTTCGACACTCCCACCGGCCACGTCGCGGCGGGCACGATCGCGGCGATGCGTTCCACACTGACCGGTTACACCGACAAAAACGGTGGCACAGCGACTTTCGTCCTCGACCACGTGACCCGGATGCGCGACGACATCGCGCCGGACTGGCCGCAGCCGCACATCCGCATTCCACCCAAGGACCTCGGCTACGGGCCGGCCTCCGGTCGCGGCCTTTACCGGGTGGAGATCGAGGGATCCCCCAGCATGCGCTGCGAATTCGAGATGGCCGAGGACCACGACCACGATCTGGGTGCGCGCATCGCCGGTGCCTCGCGCATGGTCAACGCCATTCCGGCGGTGTGCGCGGCCCCGCCCGGTCTGCTGTCGGCACTGGACCTGCCGCTGATCGCCGGGGCCGGCCTGGTCCGCCCGGTGCCGGGACCGGCGCCGGACAGCCGCCTGTTCTAACGGGGATACGTCGCGGCGGCCAGCTGCAGGATCTCGTCCCGGTCGGCGGCCAGGATGAACCCGGATTCGATCGCGGTGTCGAGCGCCGCGGCGAAGCGGTTCAGGTATTCCTCGGCCCCGCCGGGATAGAGCCGTTGCACGGTGGCGGCGTCGAAGGGTTCGCCGGAGCCGAAGATCGCGGACATGATGCTTTCCTGGCTGCCCAGGCCCGACGTGCGGGCGATCGGAACGTCCACCCACGGTGTCCTGATGCCGCCCCGGGCGAGGCCGTTGGGATCCAGGATGGGTTGTGGCGCAGTGCCGTTGCCCGCCTCGATGGGTGCGGCCGTGGGCCCCGGCTCGCCCGTTCGCACCCAGTCGTTCAGCGCGGCGATCGCCGCCTGCACCACGTAATGGTGTTGCGGCGCAAAGTTGATGAAGTGCCCAAGCTGCTGACCCATCAGCATCGCGGTCGGCGCGTAGGCCGCCACGATGTCATCGAGTGGTGCCGAACCGGAGTCGATGGGCGCCACCTGGATCGTGTAGTTGTCGGCGTGGGCGGCGCCGGGAACCTCCCAAACCCGCAAGCACTCGTTGTCCGGTTGCCTGGCGAAGTTATAGCCCAGCGGCACGCTTCCGAAAAGGTCGGTTTCGGTGATGATCGCGATCAACGGGACGCGCAGGTCCGGGCGGAACCGGACCGCCAGCTGCGAGCCGCCGGACGATTCCAGTTCGGCGATCAAGGAACTGCCGTCCAATGGGGCGGCCGGTCCGAATCGCGAATGCACCAGAAATCCGTCGTAACAGGCGGCGAGCGCATCGACGGCGTTGACGTAGGTGGTCAGGAACATCGCCGATTGGGACTCGCCCACGGCGATGACGCGTTGCACGGGCAGCTCTTTCAGCGCGGCACCGGCGTTTCTCACCAGCCCGCCGATCTGGGAGAAGATGTCGTAGGCGAAGGCGTCGCCGGGGTGGCTCAACGGGGCGTATCTCGCCGGATCCTGACTCTTCAACGACATGTCGATGCCGAGCAGGCTGGCGCCGCCGGCCACCCCCACCTTCTGGGCCGACACCATCACATGCGCATACCCCGAGCGAAGGATCTCGCGATGCGCCATCATCCACAACGCCGGCGCGTCGATGCCGCCGCTCACGTTGAGCCATTCCACGAGCACCGTCCCGTTGAACCGCGCCCGATCGGCCGGCGTCAGCACCACGATCCGGGTCGTGTAATCGGCGGTCTCCGAAGGCGTTACGCTCCACCGGCCGTCCGGGCCGAGCTCGCCTGCCGGGCCGTAGGACGTCGCTTTTCCGGAGACGAAGAACTCCTCGGCCACGTAGCCGACGCTGCCGATGTCGAAGGCGCCCAACAGCAGTGATGGCCGGCCGGCTACGGGTACGACCTCGAGGGTGTCCGTCATCTGATGCGCCTCCTTGACTCCGGTGTCATAGCGAACTGGGCAGCCCGAACTTCGTGAACAGCGTGTCATCCAGGAACGCCACCACATGTGCCACTCCGTCGCTGCGCACGTCCAGCACGTGCAACTGAAAGGGCACGTGCACGTCTCCGGCACGCATGTACATGGCGGCGCCCGGTTGGCCGTTGGCGATCAGCGGCAGCAGGCGCATGTCGCCGGCGGATTCGGCCGGGCACTGCTGATGAATGAGGGTGATGATGTCCCGCGCGCCCCGGTACCAACCCACGTACGGCGGCATCTCCCAGATCGCCTCGTCGGTGAACAGCTCCACCAGGCGGTCGATGTCGTAGGTCTCGAAGGCGGCGATGTAGCGGGCCAGCAGGTCTTGGGCCTCCGCCGAATCCGGCGCGGCCAGCCGGTCGCCGGGGCTGGGACCGACGGCGTCCAGTTGGGAGCGGGCCCGCTGCAGCAGGCTGTTGACGGCGGTCGTGGTGGTGCCGATCGTTGCGGCGACTTCGGCGGACTTCCACTGCAGCACGTCGCGCAGCAGCAGCACCGCCCGCTGCCGCGGCGAAAGGTGCTGCAGGGCCGCGACAAAAGCCAACCGGACCGACTCACGGGACCCGACGATGTCGGCCGGGTCGTCGGTCAGCTGAGGCAGTGGCTCCAGCCAGGGCACTTCGCGGCGCTCCAGCAGCTCGGCGGTCGGGTCGGAGCTGGGTGCGCCCAGGCCGGTCGGCAACGGCCGGCGCGCCCTGCCCTCCAGCGCGCTCAGGCAGGTGTTGGTGGCGATGCGGTGCAGCCAGGTCCGCAGCGACGACTTGCCTTCGAAGCCCTCGTAGGATTTCCAGGCCCGCAGCAGCGTCTCTTGCACCAGGTCCTCGGCGTCGTGCAACGACCCGGTCATGCGGTAGCAGTGGGCCAGCAATTCGCGACGGAACGGCTCGGCCTGGGCCGAGAAATCCCCGGCGACCACCGCGTGACCGTCGGACTTTTCCACCAGCGGGGAGCTCACCCGAAAGAGCCTACGCAGTGTCTCGGAACGCGACCCGCCCCAGCAGCCATTACGCTGCCCGTAATGACTAGGACTCCTGATGACCCGAACTGAACGTAGCGTCGACGGATTCGGCGGTGTCCGCATCGTTTACGACGTCTGGACGCCGGACGCCGCGCCGCGAGCGGTGGTCGTGCTGTCGCATGGGCTCGGCGAATACGCCCGCCGCTATGACCATGTCGCGCAACGGTTCGAGGGGGCCGGGCTGGTCACCTACGCGCTGGACCACCGCGGGCACGGCCGCTCGGGCGGCAAGCGCGTGCTGGTGCGCGACACCTCCGAGTACACCGCGGACTTCGACACCCTGGTCCGGATCGCCACCCGGGAGCACCCCGGCCTCAAGTGCATCGTGCTGGGACACAGCATGGGGGGCGGGATCGTCTTCGCCTACGGGGTCGAACGCCCCGACAACTACGACTTGATGGTGCTGTCGGGGCCGGCGGTGGCGGCCCAGGACCAGGTATCGCCGCTGCTGGCGTTGGCCGCCAAGGCACTCGGTGCCGTCGTGCCCGGCCTGCCGGTGCAAGAACTCGATGTCAACGCGATATCCCGCGACCCCGCGGTGGTGGCGGCCTACAACGACGATCCGCTGGTGTATCACGGCAAGGTTCCGGCCGGCATCGGTCGCGCCTTGCTGCAGGTCGGTGAGACCATGCCGCGGCGGGCTCCGGCGCTGACCGCGCCGCTGCTGGTGGTGCACGGCTCCGACGACCGCCTGATCCCCGTTTCCGGCAGCCGCCGCCTGGTCGAATGTGTGGGGTCCACCGACGTCGAGCTCAAGGTCTATCCGGGTCTCTACCACGAGGTGTTCAACGAGCCCGAGCGCGACCAGGTGCTCGACGACGTGGTCGCGTGGATCTCCAAGCGGCTCTGAGCGGGGATGACCGTGATGTCGTACCGCTCCCGTAGTTTGGCGCTATGACCGACGACAAAATGTTGGCCCGCATCGCCGCGCTGCTGCGTCAGGCCGAAGGCACCGACAACTCGCACGAGGCGGACGCCTTCATGGCCGCCGCGCAACGGTTGGCGACGGCGGCCTCGATCGACCTGGCGGTGGCGCGGTCCCATGCGGCCTGCCGCACGCCCGCGCAGGCCCCGACCCAGCGGACCATCACCATCGGCGCCGCGGGCACCAAGGGGCTGCGGACGTACGCACAGCTTTTTGTGCTGATCGCGGCGGCCAACGACGTGCGCTGCGATATCGCGTCGAACTCGACGTTCCTCTACGCGTACGGGTTTTCCGAGGACATCGACACCAGCCACGCCCTGTACGCCAGCCTGGTTGTCCAGATGGTTCGGGCGTCGGACGCCTACCTCGCCTCGGGCGCGCACCGGCCCACGCCGACGATCACCGCCCGGCTCAACTTCCAGCTGGCCTTCGGCGCACGCGTCGGCCAGCGGCTGGCCGAGGCCCGCGAGGAGGCCCGGAACGAGGCCACCAAGGACCGCCGGCGCCCGCCGGGTACCGCGATTGCCTTGCGGGACAAAGAGGTCGAGCTGCGCGACTACTACCGCGGCGCGTCGCGGGCGCGCGGCACCTGGCGCGCCACCAGCGCCTCGGCCGGGTATTCGTCGGCGGCCCGGCGCGCGGGCGATCGCGCCGGTCGACGGGCGCGGCTCGGGAACAGCCAAGAGCTGCCCGGGGCGCGGGCCGTATTGGGCCGGTGACGGCGGGGGGCTCCGCGAAAAGGGACTCCCAGCGGGCCAAGGTTTACGCGGCCGAGGAGTTCGTCCGGACGCTGTTCGACCGCGCCGCCGAGCATGGATCGCCGGCGGTGGACTTCTTCGGTACCCAGTTGACGCTGCCACCGGAGGGCCGATTCGGCTCCGTCGCGTCCGTACAGCGCTATGTTGACGACGTGCTTGCGTCACCGGCGGTGCGGCACCGTTGGCGGGCGGTGCCGCCGCTGCGCGTGCGGGCACGCCGGGCCGCCACCGCCGCGCACTACGAAAGCGCTGACGGCGCAGGCGTTATCGCGGTTCCCGACCGCGACACCGCCGACTGGGCGCTGCGTGAACTGGTGGTGCTTCACGAAGTGGCGCACCACCTGTGTCAGGCCGACCCGCCGCACGGCCCGGAATTCGTCGCGACCCTGTGCGCGCTGACGGAGTTGGTGATGGGACCCGAGCTCGGACATGTGCTGCGCGTCGTCTACGCGAAAGAGGGTGTGCGGTGAACGATCCGGACCTCCGGGCGCGCGAGGCCGAAGCCCAGCTGACCGACGACGAGCGATTCTCGCTGCTGGTGGGAGTGATGGGGGCCGGTGACCTGTGGCCGCTGCGCGACCCGCGCATCCCGCCGGACGTGCCGATGAGCGCCGGATATGTACCGGGGATTGCGCGGCTCGGCCTCCCGGCGTTGTTGATGAGTGATGCCGGCCTCGGCGTGACCAACCCCGGCTACCGCCCAGGCGACACGGCCACCGCGCTGCCGGCCGGATTGGCGCTGGCCGCCAGCTTCAATCCGTCGCTGGCCCGCGCCGCGGGTGAGGCGATCGGCCGGGAGGCGCGCAGCCGCGGGTTCAACGTCCAACTCGCCGGCGCGATGAACCTGGCGCGCGACCCGCGCAACGGCAGAAACTTCGAATACCATTCCGAGGACCCACTTTTGACGGCGACGATGGCCGCGGAATCGGTCATCGGCATTCAGCGGCACGGTGTGATCTCGACCGTCAAGCATTACTCGCTGAACTGCAACGAAACCAATCGGCACTGGCTCGACGCGGTCATCGATCCCGGCGCCCATCGCGAATCCGACCTGCTGGCGTTCGAGCTGGCCATTGAACGCTCGCAGCCGGGCGCCGTGATGGCCGCCTACAACATGATCAACGGAGACTACGCCGCCGCGAACGACGCCTTGCTCAACGGCGTGCTGAAAGGCGCCTGGGGATACCGCGGTTGGGTGATGTCGGACTGGGGGGCCACGCCGAGCTGGGAATGCGCGCTGGCCGGCCTGGACCAGGAGTGCGGCGCGCAGCTCGACGCGCTGCTGTGGCAGTCCGAGGCGTTCGGTGCGCCGCTGCGCGCCGCCTACGCCGACGGCAGGCTGCCCGAGGAGCGTCTGTCGGACATGGTCCGGCGGATTCTGCGGTCGGTCTTCGCGGTCGGCATCGACCGGCCCGAACCCCTGCCGACGCCGGACCCGGCCGCGCACAACGAGATCGCGCTGAACATCGCGCGACAGGGCATCGTGCTGCTGACCAACCGCGGGCTGCTGCCCCTGCCGGCCGAATCTACCGCCCGCATCGCCGTCATCGGCGGCTACGCACAGGTGGGTGTGCCGGCCGGATACGGGTCGAGCGCGGTCATCCCGCCCGGCGGCTACGCGGGGGTGATACCGATCGGCGGCTCGGGGCTGGAGGCAGGCCTACGCAATCTGTACTTGTTGCCCCCGAGCCCGCTGGCCGAGCTGCGCAGGCAATTCCCCCACGCGCAGATCGAGTTCGACCCCGGCGTGACCCCGGCGGAGGCGGTGCCGGCCGCGCGGCGAGCCGACATCGCGATCGTGTTCGCGGTCCGCGCCGAAGGCGAAGGATTCGATACCGCCGACCTGTCGTTGCCGTGGGGCCAGGACGCGCTGATCGGCGCCGTGTGTGACGCCAACCCGAATACCGTCGTGGTGCTGCAGACCGGAAATCCGGCGGCCATGCCGTGGCGGGACTCGGCGAACGCCATCGTGCAAGCGTGGTATCCGGGCCAGGCCGGCGCCCAGGCCATCGCGGAAATCCTTGCCGGCCAGGTAAACCCATCCGGCCGGCTTCCGATCACCTTCCCGGTGGACCTCAACCAGACGCCCCGCCCGGAGCTGCCCGGCCGCGATGCCACGTGGGGGACCCGGTCCACGATCGAGTACTCCGAAGGATCCGATGTCGGCTACCGGTGGTTCGCCAGGCGTGGCCGGGTCCCGATGTTCGCGTTCGGACATGGCCTGTCCTACACCGGTTTTGAGTACCATGATCTGGCGGCTACCGGTGGCGAAACCATCAGCGCGAGCTTTCGCGTCGTCAACGTCGGTGACCGGAGCGGGGCGGACGTCCCCCAGTTGTATCTCACGGTAGCGGCTGGCGAACCGAGCTTACGGCTGCTGGGATTCGAGCGGGTCGAACTCGAGCCGGGCGCAAGCTGCCGGGTCGTCGTCGAGGCGGACCCGCGGCTGGTGGCCCGCTACGACTGCGGCGCGGCACGCTGGCGCATCAGCGCGGGCAGTTACACGGTGGCGGTGGGGACTTCGGCGGTCACCCCGCGGCTGACCGCCACGGTCGAGCTGGCCGGTCGTACGTTCGGGCGATGAGCGGGGCCACGGCCCGGCGCCCGAACGTACGACCGGCGCGCGGCGGCTACTGAACGGGGGTCAGTTCGTCACCGCAGGTGCAGCGGTAGGGCTCACCCGCACCGGAGCAGTGGCAGGGGACCTCGATGCGAACGCGGCAGCCGCAGCCCTCGTGGCCGCAGCTCAGCACCGTTCCCGCGTCGTAGTTTGCCATTCGACTCACCCTCTTCCGTTTGGTGAACTCTTGCGGCTGTGGGTCAGCCACACCAAGACTATATACCCCCCATGGGTATCTAGTAAATAGCCGCCACCTATTCACACCCGCGGTTCGACACTGCAATGATCAAGACGGTCGGCGCCAAGGCTGGGATGAATTGCGGGTGGCTCGCTACGGTAGCTCGCGCCGACGAGGCATCAATCGTCTGTTTCCCCTTTGACGAGGACCGATTTTCGTTGCTGGGCTTTGGCAACCGAGCGTAATCTTGGAGCAGATGGATGGGTGCGGTGAGCCCAGAAAGCTTGCTGCATAACAGAAAGGTTGCAAAATGAGTACAGTCCATTCATCAATCGATCACCACCCGGACTTGTTGGCTCTACGCGCGAGCTATGAGCGCGCTGCCGAGTCGGCGAGTGCGCATTTCGCCTTCGGTCTGACTCTGCTGACTGGCCTGTACGTGGCTGCGTCGCCGTGGATTGTTGGATTCAGCGCGACGAGATCGCTTACCCGGTGCGATGTCATCGCCGGAATCGCGGTGGCGATCTTGGCGTATGGGTTCGCGACGGCACCGGACCGTACCCACGGTATGACCTGGACGTTGCCGGTCCTTGGCCTGTGGGTCGTCGTCTCGCCCTGGATTCTGCGGGGCCTCACGTTGACGGCCGGCATGGTCTGGTCGAATGTCGTCGCCGGTGCGCTGTTGGCTTGCCTCGGCCTGGCCGCCACCTACTTCGGCATGCGCACGCGCGCCGCGGCCACGCACGCATAGTTTCGAAGTCTGCCCGCCCCGGCCGGCCGACGCCGGCCGGGTGCGGCTAGCCGCAGACCGCGCCGATCGCTGCCGAGCTGACCAGCTTGATGTACTTGGCCAGCACACCGGTCTTGTAGCGTGGCGGCAGCGGCGTGAAATCCTTTCGGCGCGCCTCGAATTCGGCCGGGTCGGCCAGCACGTCGAGAACCCGGGCGGCGGCGTCGAGCCGGATCCGGTCACCGTCGCGCAGTAGGGCGATGGGTCCGCCGTCGACCGCCTCGGGCGCGATGTGGCCTACGCAGAAGCCCGTCGTTCCGCCGGAAAAGCGGCCGTCGGTGAGCAGCAGCACGTCCTTGCCGAGCCCGGCGCCCTTGATGGCGCCGGTGATGGCGAGCATCTCGCGCATGCCGGGGCCGCCCTTGGGGCCTTCGTAGCGGATCACCACGGCGTCGCCCTTGCTGATGGTGCCGTCCTCGAGGGCGTCCAGCGCGGCCCGCTCCCCATCGAAAACCCTTGCGGTGCCCTCGAACACATCGGACTCCAGGCCTGCCGTCTTGACCACCGCGCCGTCGGGCGCCAGCGATCCGCGCAGGATCGTGATTCCCCCGGTCGGGTGCAGCGGATTGTCCAGGGCGCGCAGCACCTTGCCGTCCGGGTCCGGTGGGGCGATGGCGGCCAGATTCTCGGCGACGGTTCGGCCGGTCACCGTCAGGCAGTCCCCGCGCAGCAGCCCGGCGTCCAGCAACGCCTTCATCACCACGGGCACCCCGCCGATGTGGTCGACGTCGGTCATCACGTGTTGGCCGAACGGTTTGACGTTGGCCAGATGCGGCACCTTGGAACCGATCCGGCTGAAGTCGTCGAGGGACAATTCGACGTCGGCCTCGTGGGCGATGGCCAGCAGGTGCAACACCGCGTTGGTCGATCCGCCGAACGCCATCACCACCGCGATCGCGTTGTCGAACGCCTCCTTGGTGAGGATGTCGCGGGCGGTGATGCCGCGCCGGAGCAGCTCGACGACGGCCTGCCCGCTGCGGCGGGCGAACCCGTCACGGCGGCGGTCGGTGGCCGGCGGGGCGGCGCTGCCGGGCAGCGACATGCCCAGCGCTTCACCCGCACAAGCCATGGTGTTGGCGGTGTACATGCCGCCGCAGGCCCCTTCGCCGGGGCAGATCGCGCGCTCGATGGCGTCGACGTCCTCGCGGGGCATCAATCCGCGCGCGCAGGCGCCCACCGCCTCGAACGCGTCGATGATGGTGACCTCGCGCTCGCTGCCGTCGGAGAGTTTGGCCACCCCCGGCAGGATCGTGCCCGCGTAGAGGAATACCGCCGCCAGGTCCAGGCGCGCGGCGGCCATCAGCATTCCGGGCAACGACTTGTCGCAGCCGGCGAGCAGCACCGAGCCGTCGAGCCGCTCGGCCTGCATCACGGTCTCGACGCTGTCGGCGATCACCTCGCGTGACACCAGCGAGAAATGCATTCCCTCATGGCCCATCGAGATGCCGTCGGAAACCGAGATCGTCCCGAATTCGAGCGGATAGCCGCCCGCCGAGAACACCCCTTCTTTGACGGACTTGGCGAGCCGGTCGAGGGAGAGGTTGCAGGGGGTGATCTCGTTCCACGACGAGGCGACCCCGATCTGGGGCTTGGCGAAGTCTTCGTCGCCCATGCCGACGGCGCGCAACATGCCGCGCGCCGCGGCCTTTTCCAGGCCGTCGGTGACGTCGCGACTACGCGGTTTGATGTCGGCGGTGCGAGTCGAATCGCTTGTGGTGGGCATCGTGCCAGTATGCGGGAGCCCGTCGCAGGGCAAATGCGCGGGTCATACCCCAGCGGGGTATAGAGTGGAGTGGTCGGGCCGCACGGCGGCGCGTCTTGGGCAGGATGAGAGAAGATGACGAACGCACACGGATACTCGCAGCAGAAAGACAACTACGCCAAGCGGCTGCGGCGCATCGAGGGCCAAGTACGTGGCATCGCACGAATGATCGAAGAAGACAAATACTGCATTGACGTCCTCACCCAGATCAGCGCCGTCAACAGTGCGTTGCGCTCGGTGGCGCTGAATTTGCTCGACGAGCACCTGAGTCACTGCGTCACCCGCGCCGTGGCCGAGGGTGGCGACGACGCCGACGACAAACTGGCTGAAGCCTCCGCCGCCATCGCGCGCCTGGTTCGCTCCTGACGCTCCCGGGCGTGTTGACCGCCAGGTTGATCGAACCTGTTGCTGCAGTGCGTACGGTAGGGACAGCGCGATATCGCAGGCAGTACTGCCTGGCTGATTGCGCCCCCTCGAGCGATGACTGCCATGACTGCCGAAACCGCCAACGCCGCCGCGCGAACGTGGACGCCACGCATCGCGGCGCAACTCGCTGTGCTGGCCGCGGCGGCCTTCACCTATGTCACCGCCGAGATCCTGCCCGTGGGCGCGCTGCCTTCGATCGCACGCAATCTGGACGTCAGCCTGGCGCTGGTGGGCACCCTGCTGTCCTGGTATGCGCTGGTGGCGGCCCTGACCACGATTCCGCTGGTGCGCTGGACCGCGCACCTGCCACGCCGGCGGGTGCTGGTGGCGAGCCTGACCTGTCTGACCGTCTCGCAGGTGATCTCGGCGCTGGCGCCCAACTTCGCGGTGCTGGCCGCCGGGCGGGTGCTGTGCGCGGTCACCCACGGCGTGCTGTGGTCGGTCATCGCCCCGGTCGCAACCCGGCTGGTGCCGCCCAGCCATGCCGGACGCGCCACCATGACGATCTACGTCGGTACCAGCCTGGCCCTGGTCGTCGGCAGCCCGCTGACTGCGGCCCTGAGCCTGATGTGGGGCTGGCGCCTGGCGGTGGTGTGCGTGACCGTCGCGGCCGCGATTGTCACGATCGCCGCCCGGGTGATGTTGCCGGAGCTGGCGCTCAGCGAGGACCAGCTCGCCCACGTGGGTCCGCGGTCGCGTCATCACCGCAACGGCCGGCTGATCACGCTGAGCATCCTGGCGATGGTCGCGGTCACCGGCCATTTCGTGTCCTACACGTTCATCGTGGTGATTATCCGCAACGTGGTCGGCGTGCGCGGGGCGAACCTTGCCTGGGTGCTGGCCGCATACGGGCTGGCCGGCCTGCTGTCGGTGCCGTTGGTGGCGCGGCCGCTGGACCGCCGGCCCAGGCGCGCCATCATCGGATGCATGGCGGGTCTGGCGGCCGCGTTCGTGGTACTCACCGCGCTGGCGTTCGGCGGCCAAGCCACCGTGACCGCGGTGCTGATCGGGACGGCGGCGATCGTGCTGTGGGGAGCCATGGCCACCGCCGTGTCGGCCATGATGCAGTCCGCCGCGATGCGCAACGGGGCCGACGACCCGGACGGTGCGTCGGGGCTGTACGTGACGGCGTTTCAGGTGGGCATCATGGCGGGGTCGCTGGCGGGCGGGCTGTTGTATGAGCGCAGCGTTGCGCTGATGTTGACCGCCTCGGCGGCCCTGATGGGTGTCGCCCTGGTCGGTATCGCCGCTAACCGGCATGTGCTGGACGTCGCGCCGGCAAGCTCACGCGATTCATAGCCGCGCAGTTCAGAAGCATGATTGCGGCACTCATCGAGCCGCCGGGCGCCGCTGGCGACGGTAGCTGGCGCGCCCGCTGTGCCACACTGTTGAGGTACGCGAGTGGAGGGATATCTATGTCGGGCTGGACGAGGGGAAGGCTCTTGGCCGCTCTGAACGCAGCCGGATTGGCTTCTGTGGTGGGCGTGGTGCTGGTGCTGAGCGCGGGTCCCGCGCAGGCGGATCCGGAACCGGCGCCTGGCGATCCGGGCGTGGTGGCCGCGCCCGCCGACCCGCCTGCGCCCGCGCTGCCGCCGTGGATGATGCCGCCGGCCGACCCGCCGGCGCCCAACCCGCTGGCCCCCAACCCGCCGGTGCCGGACCCACTGGCGCAGCCGGTGGCCGCGGGCCCGGCTGCCGGGCAGGACCCGACCCCCTTCACCGGCACCGCGCCGTTCGGCACGCCGAGTTTCATCCCCGCGACCGGCTCGATGGTGGGTGTCGGCCAGCCGATCATCATCAACTTCCCGGGGCGGGTCGCCGACGCCGGCGCGGCCGAAAGCGCCGTCCATGTTTCGTCCATCCCGCCGGTCCCGGGGAAGTTCTATTGGATGACCCCGACCCAGCTGCGCTGGCGTCCGCTCAGCTTCTGGCCCGCCAACACCGCGGTGAACATCGACGCGGGCGGCACCAAATCGAGCTTCCGCACCGGGGATACGCTGGTGGCGACGGCCGACGACGCCACCCACCAGCTGACCGTCACCCGCAACGGCGTCGTGGAGAAGACCTTCCCGATGTCGATGGGGATGGCTGCCGGCGGCCACCAAACGCCGAACGGCACCTATTGGGTGCAGGACAAAAAGGCGTCGGTGGTGATGGACTCCTCGACCTACGGGGTTCCCGTCAACTCGGCCTACGGCTACAAGGTGACGGTCGAAGACGCGGTCCGTTTCGACAACGTTGGCGACTACGTGCACAGCGCGCCGTGGTCGGTATCCGACCAGGGCAAGCGGGACGTCAGCCACGGCTGCATCAACCTGAGCCCGGGTAACGCGAAGTGGTTCTTCGACAACTTCGGCCCGGGCGACCCCATCATCGTGAAGAACTCCGTCGGCACCTACTCCAAGAACGACGGCTCCAACGACTGGCAGAACTAACTCCTAGCTGAGCGACAGCGCCCCGGGGGCTTCCGCTGGCCCGGCTGTTATGTATAGCATCATACATAGACCTACGGCCGAAGGAGTGGTGATGCGCAGTCCCCGCGAGCGGATGGTGGTCTCCGCCGCGCTGTTGATCCGGGAGCGGGGCGCGCACGCCACCGCGATCTCCGACGTGCTGCAGCACAGCGGCGCGCCCCGCGGATCGGCCTATCACTACTTCCCGGGCGGGCGTACCCAATTGCTGTGCGAGGCCGTGGACTACGCCGGCGACCATGTCGCCGCCGTCATCACCGAGGCCGGTGGAGGCCTCGAACTGGTCGACACCCTGGTCGAGAAGTACCGCCAGCAGTTGCTCGACAGTGATTACCGCGCCGGCTGCCCGATCGCCGCGGTCTCCGTCGAAGCGGGTGACGAGGCCGACCGGGAGCGGATGGCGGCGGTGATCGACCGTGCGGCGGCGGTGTTCGCCCGCTGGACCGACCTGATCGCGCAGCGCTTCGTCGCCGACGGCATACCGCGGGAGCGGGCAGGCGAATTGTCGGTGCTGGCCACCACCGCGCTCGAGGGCGCGATTCTGCTGGCCCGGGTGCGGCGCGACGTGGCGCCGCTGGAGGTCGTCCACCGCCAGCTGCGCGACCTGCTGCTGGCGCAGGGCGCCACGACCTAGGGAAAGGGACCCCGCGATGACCAGTGAATGGCAGCCCACCGCATGCATTCTCTGCGAATGCAACTGCGGCATCGTGGTTCAAGTCGAAGATCGTCGGCTCGCCCGTATCCGGGGCGACAAGGCGCACCCGGCGTCGCAGGGCTACACCTGCAACAAGGCGTTGCTGCTGGACCACTATCAGAACAGCCGCGCTCGGCTTACCTCTCCGCTGCGCCGCCGCGCCGACGGCAGCTACGAGGAGATCGACTGGGACACCGCGATCGTCGAAATCGCCGAAGGATTCAAGCGCATCCGGGACACCTACGGCGGGGACAAAATCTTCTACTACGGCGGCGGCGGGCAGGGCAATCACCTGGGCGGGGCCTACAGCGGCGCCTTCCTGAAGGCGCTCGGGTCGCGGTACCGGTCAAATGCGCTGGCGCAGGAGAAAACCGGCGAGGCCTGGATCGATGGGCAGCTGTACGGCGGCCACACCCGGGGCGAGTTCGAGCACGCCGAGGTGTCGGTGTTCGTCGGCAAGAACCCGTGGATGTCCCAAAGCTTTCCGCGGGCCCGGGTGGTGCTCAACGAGATCGCCAAGGACCCGGCCCGGTCGATGATCGTGATCGACCCCGTCGTCACCGACACCGCCAAAATGTCCGACTTCCACCTGCGGGTGCGGCCCGGCACCGATGCGTGGTGCCTGGCCGCATTGGCCGCCATCCTGGTCCAGGAGAACCTTTGTGACGACGCCTTTCTCGCCGCGTACGTGCGCGGCTCCGAGGCAGTGCGCGCGGCGCTGAGCGAGGTCGCGGTCCCCGACTACGCGCAGCGCTGCGGGGTCGACGAGGAACTGTTGCGTGCGGCGGCGCGGCGCATCGGTGCCGCGGCCAGCGTGTCGGTGTTCGAGGACCTGGGCGTGCAGCAGGCGCCCAACAGCACGCTGTGCTCCTACCTGAACAAGCTGCTGTGGATCTTCACCGGCAACTTCGCGAAAAAGGGTGGCCAGCACCTGCATTCGTCGTTCGGTCCGCTGTTCGGCCAGTTCTCCGGGCGCACGCCGGTCACCGGCGCGCCCATCATCGCCGGGCTGGTGCCCAGCAATGCCGTGCCCGAGGAAATCCTGACCGACCACCCGGACCGCTTCCGCGCCATGATCGTGGAGAGCAGCAATCCCGCTCACTCGCTGGCCAACTCGGCTGCCTGCCGCGAGGCCTTTGCGTCGCTGGAGCTGATGGTCGTGATCGACGTCGCGATGACCGAGACCGCCAGGCTCGCGCACTACGTGCTGCCCGCGGCGTCCCAATTCGAGAAGCCGGAAGCCACCTTCTTCAACTTGGAGTTCCCGCACAACGCTTTTCAGTTGCGCCGCCCGCTGCTGGAGCCCTTGCCCGGGACCCTGCCCGAACCGGAGATCTGGGCGCGGCTGGTCCGGGCCCTGGGGGTGGTGGACGACGCGGCGCTGCGGCCCCTGCACGAGGCCGCTGTGCGCGGCCGCCAGGCATTCACCGAAGCATTTCTGGCCGCCACCGCAACCAATCCGACCATCGCGAAGCTGCTCCCGTACGTGCTGTACGAAACGCTCGGGCCGACGCTGCCGGACGGGTTACGCGGTGCGGCCGCGCTCTGGGGGCTGGCCCAGAAGGCCGCGCTGACCTATCCCGACGCGGTGCGGCGTGCCGGGCACGCCGACGGCAACGCGCTGTTCGACGCGATCCTTGACACGCCCTCGGGGGTGACGTTCACCGTCCACAACTACGCGGACGACTTCGCTCTGATCAGCCACTCCGACCACAAGATCGCCCTGGACATCCCGGAAATGCTCGACGAGCTGACGGCGCTGACCCGGACGCCACCCCGGCTGACTACCAACGACTTTCCGATCGTGCTGTCGGTGGGGGAGCGGCGCGCCTACACCGCCAACGACATCTTCCGCGACCCGGCCTGGCGCAAACGCGACGCCGACGGGGCGCTGCGCGTCAGCGTCGAAGACGCCCAAGCCCTCGGCCTCGTCGACGGATGCCGGGTCAGGATCAGTACCGCCGCCGGCAGCGCCGAGGCCACCGTCGAGATCACCGAGGCCATGCTGGCCGGACACGCGGCCCTGCCCAACGGTTTTGGGCTCGACTATGTCGACGACGACGGGCATACCGTCGTTCCGGGCGTCGCTCCGAACGTGCTCACTTCCACCGGATGGCGCGATCGCTACGCCGGCACCCCGTGGCACAAGCACGTACCCGCCCGCATCGAGCCGGCACCGGTCACGAGCGCCCTCAGTTCCAGATCCTGACGCGGCGCCGCGGGTCCAGAAACAGCGCATCGTCCTCGGCGACGTCGAAGGCGTCGTAGAACGCGTCCATGTTGCGGATGACACCGTTGCAGCGGAACTCCGGTGGCGAGTGCGGATCCACCGCAAGGCGCCGGATCGCCTCCGCATCACGGGATTTGGTCCGCCACACCTGAGCCCAGCCGTAGAACACCCGCTGCTCACCGGTCAGGCCGTCGATGACCGGAACGGGCCGGCCGCTGAGCGACAGCCGGTAGGCCAACAGCGCGATTGACAACCCGCCCAGGTCGCCGATGTTCTCGCCGACGGTGAAGGCGCCGTTGACGTGGTGACCGGCGGCCAGTCCCCTGGGCGTGTACCCGTCGTATTGCTCGATCAGCGCCGTGGTGCGGGCGCCGAACTCGGCGCGGTCGGCGTCGGTCCACCAGTCGGCCAGGTTGCCGTCACCGTCGTACTTGGCCCCCTGATCGTCGAAGCCGTGCCCGATCTCGTGCCCGATCACCGCCCCGATACCGCCGTAGTTGGCGGCGTCGTCGGCCTCGGCGTCGAAGAACGGTGGCTGCAGAATGGCGGCGGGAAAGACGATTTCGTTCATTCCCGGGTTGTAGTAGGCGTTGACCGTCTGCGGTGTCATGAACCATTCGTCCTTGTCCACCGGGCCGCCGAGCTTGGCCAGTTCACGGTCGTGATTGACCGCGTAGCCGCGCTGGTAGTTGCCGTAGAGGTCGTCGCGGTCGATCACCAGCGTGGAATAGTCGCGCCATTTCGTCGGGTAACCGACCTTGGCGGTGAACTTCTCCAGCTTCCTCAGCGCGCGCTGGCGGGTCTGCGGCGTCATCCAGTCCAGATCGCCGATGGACTGGCGGTACGCCGCTTGCAGGTTGTCCACCAGCGCGTCGATGCGGGCCTTGGCATCCGGCGGGAAATGCCGCTGCACGTAGAGCTTTCCGACCGCATCCCCCATCAGGCCCTCCACCAGGGACACCCCGCGCTTCCAGCGGTCGCGGATCTGCTCCGCGCCGGTCAGCAAGCGGCCGTAGAAGTCGAAATCCGCGGCGACCAGGTCGTCGGTCAGCCAGGGGGCGCGGGCGCGTATCAATCGCCAACGCGCCCAGGACTTCCAGTCGTCCAGGTCCGCACCGGACCACAGGCCGGCGAATGCGGTCAGGTAATCGGGTTGGCGCACAACGAGTTCCGCGAAAGCCCCCGGGGTGCCGCCCAGCGCGGTCAGCCAGCCGGTCCAGTCGAAGCCCGTCCCCTCGGCCTGCAGCTCGGCGAAGGTGCGCAGGTTGTAGGTGAGGTCGGCGTCGCGACGCTTGACCACATCCCAGTGCGCGGCGGCCAGTTTGGTCTCCAGCGCCACGATGCGGTCGGCGGTCCGCGCGTGGCGTTCGGGAGGCCCGCCGAACACCAGGCCGAACATCTCGGCGATGTGTCCGGGATAGGCCGCCAGCACCTGGGCGTGCTGCTCGTCGCGGAAATAGGATTCGTCGGGCAGGCCGATGCCCGACTGCGTGAAGTGCACCAGGTAACGGGCCGAGTTTTTGGCGTCGGTGTCGACATACATGCCGACACCACCAACCACCCCGGTACGTTGCAGGCCGCCCAGCGCCGCGGCCAGTGCGTCGGCGTCCGCGGCGCCATCGATGATGGCCAGCTCGTCGTGCAGGGGCTGCAGGCCCCCGCGTTCGATGGCTTGCTCGTCGAGGAAGCTCGCGTAGAGGTCACCGATGCGTTGCGCGTCGGTGCCGGTCGCCGCGCCCGCCCGGCTGGCTTCGGTGATCAGGTCGCGCACCTGCTCTTCGGCGCGATCGAACAGGTGGCGAAAGGCGCCGTCGGTGGCCCGGTCCGCGGGAATGTCGTATTCGGCCAGCCAGCGGCCGTTGACATGACCGAACAGGTCGTCTTGGGGTCGGGTGTTCGCATCTACATGGCTCAGGTCGATACCCGAGCGACTGGCCGTATACGTCACCCCGCCATCCTTCCATCTTTCCCGGGTGCGACGATCGGGCCATGTCCGACGGCGAGCAAACCGAGCCCCCGACCCCAACAACGACAGGGGTGGATTCCGCCGACCCCGACGACGGCTTGGCGGCCGACCCCGACGATGGCACTGACGAGGCCGAACCCACGGGCGGCCGGATCTTTTCCGCGTATGGCATCGCGTCGGCGTTTCTCGGCGTGCTGTCGGTGGGCGCGGTCGTGCTCGGTGTCATCATCTGGTCCGCGCACCGCGACGAGGTGGCCGAACGCAGCTACCTGAGCCGCGTGATGCGGACCGCGGCCGACTGGACGGGTGTGCTGATCAACATGAACAGCGGCAACATCGACGCCAGCCTGCAGCGGCTGCATGACGGGACGGTCGGCGAGCTCAACGCCGACTTCGACGCCGCCGTCCAGCCGTACCGGCAGGTGGTGGAGAAGCTGCAGTCCAAGAGCGCCGGCCGGATCGACGCGGTAGCGATCGAAACGGTGCACCGCGACCTGGACACCCAGCCGGGCGTCTCGCGGCCGGTGGTCACCACCAAGTTGCCGCCGTTCGCGACCCGAACCGACTCGGTGATGCTGGTCGCGACCTCGGTCAGCGAGAACGTCGGCGCCAAACCCCAGACCGTGCACTGGAACTTGCGGCTCGAGGTTTCCAACGTGGACGGCAAGCTGATGATCTCCGGGCTGGAATCGATCCGATGAGAAACATCTGGCGGCTGCTGGCGTTCGACATCGCCGCCCCGCTGGCCGCGGTCGCGGCGCTGCTGGCGATCGGGGTGGTGCTCGACTGGCCGATGTGGTGGGTGTCGGGGTGCTCGGTGCTGGTCCTGCTGATCGCCGAAGGCGTGGGGGCCAATTTCTGGCTGCTGCGCCGTGACTCGGTCAGCGTCGGCACCGACGACGACGCACCGGGGCTGCGGTTGGCGGTCGTGCTGCTGTGCGCGACCGCCCTGTCGGCGGCGGTGCTGACCGGATACACGCATTGGACCAGGTCGGACCGCGACTTCAAGAGGGACTCCCGCGAGGTGGTTCAGATCGCGACGGGCATGGCGGAGGCCATGGCGTCGTTCACCCCGAGCGCCCCGACCAGCTCCCTGGACCGGGCCGCGGCGATGATGGCGCCGGAGCAGGCGGACGCGTTCAAGGAGCAATACAAGAAGTCCAGCGCCGTGTTGGCCCAGCACCACGTCACAGCGCAGGCCAACACGCTGGCGGCGGGCGTGGAGGCCATCGGGCCGTCGGCGGCCAGCGTGGCGGTGATCCTGCGGGTGACCCAGGACGCGCCGGGCCAGCCGGCCAGTCGGGCCGCGCCCGCGCTGCGGGTGACGCTGCTCAGGCGCGACGGCAACTGGCTGGTGACCGACGTGCTGCCGATCCGGTGATCAGTTGGAGTCGGCGCCGCGCGTGGAGTTCACCTTGACGAATCGATCCGACAATCGACGCATCCGGATCATCAGCGCGGCCGTCGGGCTCGTGCTGCCGTCGAGATAGGCGGCCAGTTCCTCGGGGGTGGCCCCGACGCGTGAGGCGAATTCGTGCTGAGCCAGGCCGGATCGCTCGATCAGGAGCCCCACGTGGCGGGCCACCTCGGCGCGCTCGTTGGCTTCCAGGTAGGCACGGGCCCGTTCCAGCACCTCCCACAGGGCCTTGGAGATGCCGTAGGGCCGGGTGCCCTCGAGGATTTCCTCGACCTGGCGGGCCGTGCGCCCGTACGGGTCGCGTTTCAAGGCGGCGGCAATGCGCTTCCAGGTGGCGATGTCACCACCTTGCAGTGCCGAACGGATCGCGGCGGTCGGCCAGAATTCCACCGGCTGGCTCGGGTCGGCCTCGCGGCCGCGCTGTTCGGGTGCCGACCCGCGGGGCGGCGGGGCAGCGCGTCGGTCGGGTGCCAACGTCACCTCGCCTCCTCCAGCATCGCTACGGCCACTGACAGGCAGCGTTGCCTGATCCCCGCCCAGTCCGACTCGGCGTCGGCATCGGATGCCTGACGGTCGTCACTGAAGTCGCAGGGGTCCGGATCTGCGAGTCGACGGACCAACTGGGTGGCGATCCATTGCCGCCTCGATGATTGACAACAGTAATACCTGTCCATTCCGGCCAATACCAGAGCGGCGGTCTCGGGCTCCAAGGCGTCCACCATGTCTGCAAAGTCGGCGTAATCGCGGCGACTGTTACGGCACATGATCAGGTAACCCTTGAGGCGCAGCGTCTCGGCACCGGTCGGGATCAGCAGCCGGTCCCCAGTGGGTAGCTGCACGTGAGTGGTCTCCACCGGGCTGCGCCGCTCGTATTTCGGCGGGCCGGCGGCGCCCCGGTGGGTCGCCCGGTCGGCCTGCAGCGCGTCGATCGCCACCGACAGCCGCCCGCGCCACAGCGTGACCGGGTGCACGGGCCGGTCCGTGCCGGCGATCGCCTTGGCGATGCCGTTGCGGTAGGCCAGGCCACCCACCCGTTTCTTGGCCGCCGAATGACCGTTGGTGCCGGTCTTCGTCTCGGCCCGGAGCGCCCCGACCGCGGCCGCGCCGTCACCGAGGTCGACCTGATGGGGGATCTGGGCGGGCCCTTGGCCCCGGACCTCGCCGACCCCGGCCGCCGGGGTCGGCGTGAGGCCGCCTTCCGTCTCCTTGCCGTTGCGCCCACAGCCGGTGAAGGCGAGCGGGTCGGTCACACAAATCGCGTCGGGGGCCAGGTGCTTGAGCTTCGCGGCGGACTTGAGCACCATCCGCAGGTCGGCATTGGGCGCCGTGAGCGCCGAAATATCGTCGGGAATGACCACGACGTCGCCGAGGTCGACCTCGGGCAGCGGCCGGTCGAAGTCGACGGACGGCAACACCCGGGACAGCCACGGGGGCAGCCACCAGTTCCACTGGGCGAACATCGCCATCAACGCCGGGACCAGCACCAGTCGCACCACGGTGGCGTCCACCGCGATCGCGACGGCGCACGCCACGCCGATCTCGGCGACCAGCGGCATGCCGGCGAACGCGAACCCGACGAACACCGCGATCATGATCAGGGCGGCGCTGGTGATGGTGCGGGCGCTGGTGCTCACGCCGTAGGCCACCGCATCGCGGGTGTTCCCGGAGTGCAGGAACCGTTCCCGGATGCGGGTGAGCAGGAAGATCTCGTAATCCATGGACAACCCGAAGGTCATCGCCAGCACCAGCGGGGGAACGGTGCTGTCGATCGAGGTGAGGTGAGCGAAACCGAGATCGGCCAGCCAGCCCCACTGGAACACCATCACCAGGCTCCCGTAAGCGGCCGCGACCGACAGCAACGTCATCAGCACGCCCTTGAGTGCCAGGAACACCGAGTGGATCGAGATCAGCAGCATCACGAACGCGATGAACGCGACGAAGCCCAGCACCAGCGGCTCGGTCACCGACACCCGGTCGTCGAAGTCCTTGATCAGCGCGGTTGGGCCGCCGACGTCCACCCGTGCCGTCCCCGCCTCGGGCACCTTGGGTAGCTGCGCGCGCATCCAGCCCACGGTTTCCCGGGCGCGCATGTCCTCGGGATCGACCGACAACACCGCGGACAGCATCGCACTGCCGTTGTCCTCGGCGAATTGCGGCGGCGACACCGAGACGACGTTGGGGGCCTGCGTCATGCGCTGACGGATCGCACCGACGGTGTGGCTGTGTTCCGGCGAGGAGGCGCCGCCGTCGGGAAAGGTGACCAGCACCCGAATGGGGCCCAGCGCGCCGGGGCCGAGCGCCTGGGCCGCGGCCGCCGCGCCGGCGCGGATCTCGTGGGACGAGTCGAACTGGCGCAGCAGGCTGTTGCCCAGCACCATCGACGCCGCCGGCGCGGCCATGACGAGCAGGACCAGCGATGCCGCCAGCGCCGATATCCAGGGGCGGCGCATCAACCACCCCACCCAGCGGTTCCAGAACCGGGACTGGGTGCTTTCCGGCCGGCGCGACCAGCGCAGCAAAGCCGACCTCTTGGCGGCCGCCCGGCCGAACGTCGCCAACGCCGCCGGCGTCAACGTGGTCGAGGTCAACATCGCCACCGCGACGGCCAGGATCGCCCCGGTGGCCATCGACTTCAGCGCCGGGGTGTTGATCAGATAAATGCCGGTAAGCGAGGCGACGACGGTCATTCCGGACAACACCACGGCCAACCCCGACGTGGCCATCGCCGCGTCCACGGCCTCGCGTGGCTGGCGACCGGCGCGCAGTTCCTCACGGAAGCGCATCAAAATGAACAGCGAATAGTCGACGGCGAGCGCGATCCCGAACATCGACACCGTCGATGTCACAAACACCGACATGGTGGTGTAGGTCGACAACAGGTAGACCAACCCCATGGTGACCACGACCGTGCAGACGCCCAAGGTCAGCGGGATCGCCGCGGCGGCCAGCGAACCGAAGACCATGAGCAAGACGATCAGGATGACCGGCAGGTTCCAGCGTTCCGCGGCGGCGATGTCGTGCTTGGTGTTCTGCGCCGCCGCGGCGCTCAGGGCACCCTGTCCGATGACGTAGAACCGCACCCGGCCATTGGCCGTCTGGCCGGGCTGATCACCCTTGATGCCGACTTTTTCGCGGAGCCGCTTGGCGAGGTCGCTGGTGCCCGAGTTGTGGGAGTCCAGCCGCAGCGAGAGCACATACGGCCGGTCGGGCTGGGGCGGCTTCTGGGTGGGATTGGGCTCCTCGGTGATGCCGGAAAACTCGCCGGCAATGTGCCGCAGGTGCGCGACCGCGTCATTGATGTCCTGATAACTGGCGTCCGGGCGGGGTGCGGCCACCAGCGCCAGCGAGGACACCCCCTGGTCGTGGTAGAGGTCCTCGAGCTGGTCGTGGACCGCCAGTGACTGCGAGCCGGCCACTTCGAAACCACCGCCGGTCAGGTTCCCGGATTGCGTCATCGCCAAATACAGCGCCGGTATCAAAGCCAGCAACCAGCCGGTGAACACCAACCAGCGGTATCTGCGCAGGCCGCGGCTGAGCCGCATCATTAACTGCTGGATTTCTCCACTCCCCGGTTCTCGCGTAACGCGTGCAGGCGAGAATACCGCAGCGTGCTGTGGGTCACGTCGGCTTTGTAGTTCCTGAGCTGCGGCGACTGCGATGTTGTCAAGAAGCTGCCAAGTCGTTGTCAACCGGTGACCAAACGGGATCTCGGTCACATCCCCGGCCCGAGGCTGGCAGCGGCGTTCTCCGGGATGGCAGGATGTTCCGATGGCCTGCGGGGCACCGGGGAACTCCGCGATGAACGGGGCCGTCTACCGCAGCCGTTTGCGAGGCCCTGGATCTTTGGCGGGTCGTCGCAAACTATAAGGAGGCATCCATGTCGACAGGCACCGCGACCGGGCGCCGCCGCATCTTCGCCGCTTTGATCGCCACCACCGTGCCGGGCGCCGTCCTCGCCGTCCTGGCCGGGCCGCCGGCGACCGGCGCGTCCGACCCGTGCGCGGCCAGTGAGGTCTCCAGAACGATCGGTTCGGTCGCCAAGTCGATGGGTGACTATCTGGACTCGCACCCCGAGACCAACCAGTCGATGACCGCGCTGCTGCAACAGCAGGCGGGTCCGCAGTCGTTGACGTCGCTGAAGTCCTACTTCGAGGCCAACCCCAAGGTCGCCGGTGACCTGACGTCGATTTCCGCGCCGCTGACCAACCTGTCGCTGCAGTGCAAGCTGCCGCTCACCATTCCCCAGGCGATGGGCCTGATGCAGCAGGCGCAGGGCGCGACGGACGGGCTGCCCGCGCTGCCCGGCAATCCCGCGGGCGCGCTGCCGCTGGGAGGCGCCAGCCCCGTCGCGGCGAACCCGCCGGCGGCCACCGGTCAACTTCCCCCCGCGGCGAGCAACCCGTTGCCGGGTCCGTCCCGGGGAAATACCGCCGGCTGACTCAACCCTCGGCGTCCGGACTCCGATCGGGCGGTAGCGGCCCCTGCAGGGCGGTCTGGGTCGGGTCGTCGGAAACGCCGTTGCACTGCTGCACGCGAGGCAGCGGGCCGGTAGGTGGGTCGTCGTCGCCGGAATCGGCGACCTTCTCGGTGCGGAACACGAAGAAGAACACCACCCAGCCGATCGCGGCGATCAGCAACCAGCTGATCAGCCGGTAGATCAGCATCGCCGAGATGGCGCTCGGCAACGACATGCCACTGGATACCAGCCCGGGAACCAGCACCGCCTCGACGACCAACAGCCCGCCCGGCATCAGCGGTATCGTGCCGACCGCGCGGGCGGCCGCATACGCAACCGTCAACCCGGCGACCGAGGCATGGTCACCGGCGGCGTACGCGGCGAAGCCCAGGCAGGCCACGTCGGCGATCCAGTTCAACAGCGACCAACTGAACGCCACACCCAGGTCGCGCCGGCCCAGGCTCACCGATTCCAGCTGCATCAGCGTCTCGCGCCACTTGGCCAGGCCGGTATCGGCCGGCTTGCCGCGAACCGAGTTGGTCCACGACAAGATCCGGCAGCCGATGCCGTCGATCAGCTCCGGCCGTGACGCGACCGCCTGGGCCAGGAGCAACAATGCGACGAAGCCACCCAACGTGAACAGCAGGGAGAACGGGTTGTTCTTCGCGCCGAGGAAGAAGGCCCCGCCCAGGCCCAGCAGGGCCAGGCCGACGGCCTGCAGGACGCCCGACATCACCAGCTGCCACGACGCGACCACCGTCGAGGCGCCCCAAAGCCGTTGCTGGCGAAGCAAAAACGTGGCCGAGAGCACCGGCCCGCCGGGCAGTGTGGTGCTCAGCGAGTTGGCGGCGTAGAAGGCGGCCTCCGAGCGCAGCTGCTTGACGTGCACCCCGGCCGATTTCAGCAGGGTGCGCTGGATCTGGGCGAAGCTGTGCATCGATGCCGCCGCGGCCAACACCGCGGCGATCAGCCACCACCAGTTGGCCTCGTACAGGCTCGTCCAGGCCTTTGCCACCCGATCCCAGCCCAGTGCGATCTCGACGGCGAGCACGATGGCGACGATGCCGAGGACCACCCAGCGCACCCACCAGTATTTGCCACGCGAGGTCGCCTCGCGCGGCAGGTCGAGCTTGCGGACAGGTGCGTCGTGCGGCACGTGAATTAGGGTAACGGTGCAGGTGGCGCCGGGGTCGCTGCGCGGCGCCGACCGTGTCGTCGTCGTAACCGGATCGTGCCGGCGACAAGGCGCCCGGGCCGGCTGCCGAGCGACCCGGGAGACGCCCCCGCGACAGATAGGCTGGTTCGATGTCGGCACGTTTCGACGACGCATCCGTCGAGCCCCTGGTCCGCAAGACCGCCGCCTGGGCGTGGCGTTTGCTGGTCATCCTGGCCGCGGTCGTCGCCCTGGGATGGCTGGTGAAAAAGCTTGAAATCATCGTCGTCCCGGTCTTGCTGGCCTTGATTTTCAGCGCCCTGCTGGTGCCGCTGGTGGATTGGCTGGACCGCAAGGGCCTGCCACGCGGCGCCGCGGTGGCCCTGGTCTTGCTGGGCGGGTTCGCCATCCTGGGCGGCATCCTGGCCTTCGTCGTGAGCCAGTTCATCGTCGGGTTGCCCGGCCTGACCGATCAGGTGACCCAGAGCATCGACTCCGTCCGGCACTGGCTGATCAACGGACCGGCGCATCTGAGCAGCCAACAGATCGACAACGCGGGCAACGCCGCGATCGACGCGCTACGCGAAAACCAGGCGAAACTGACCAGCGGGGCGCTGTCCACCGCGGCCACCATCACCGAGCTGGTCACCGCCGCGGTGCTGGTCCTGTTCACGCTGATCTTCTTCCTGTACGGCGGGCGCAACATCTGGCGATACGTCGCCCAGATCTTCCCCACCCGGGTGCGGGACCGGGTGCTCGAGGCGGCCCGCGCTGGATACGGGTCACTGGTCGGGTACGTGCGGGCCACCTTCCTGGTGGCACTGACCGATGCGGCCGGGGTCGGCACCGGCCTGGCGATCATGGGCATCCCGCTGGCGTTGCCGCTGGCATCGCTGGTGTTCCTCGGCGCCTTCATCCCGTTGGTGGGTGCCGTGCTCGCCGGCTTCCTGGCCGTCGTGGTGGCCCTGCTCGCCAAGGGCGTCGTCTACGCGCTGATCACGCTGGGCTTGCTGGTCGCGGTGAACCAACTCGAGGCCCATGTGCTGCAGCCGCTGGTGATGGGCCGCGCGGTCTCCATTCACCCGCTCGGCGTGGTGTTGGCGATTTCCACCGGCGGTGTGGTCGCGGGAATCGTCGGCGCCCTGCTGGCCGTCCCGACCGTCGCGTTCTGCAACAACGCGATGCAGGTGCTGTTGGCCCGGGATCCCGACGCCGAAGCGGACCGGCAGTTGGGCGGCGCGGAGGAAGCCGTCCTCTCGGCGGAGCCGGACGATCCCGAAGAGGAGATGGACCGAGCCTAGCCGGGGGCTATAACCGTCCCTCGCGGCGCAGCAGATCCTGGGCGGACAGGCCGCCGCCTGCGCGCCGGCGCTGCCGCGCCGGGTCGCCGTTCTCGCCGCGGGCGTTGAGCTTTTCCGTGGCCGCGTCGGAGTCGTTTTCCTCCGACCGCGGCACCGGGAGCGCGGCGGTGGGGTCGGCCGGGTCGTCCTTGCCCTCGTCGGAACGGATGGGCGGGACGGGCATGGCCCGGGTCTGATCGCCGGACGGCGGCGGGACCTGCGGCGTGGCATTGACCGGGCCGGGTGCATCGGTCGGCCGTTCGCGGCCCGGGGCGGCGTCCTTGCCGCCGCCGGGCGCCGGGAGGCGTGTCGTCTGGGCTTCCGTCGGCTGACGGGCCGCGGTCTGGATGCGGGTGGTGTCCGCGCCGTCGCCCGCTGGGGGTGGCCCGGGCCGCATCGCCGGCGCGGACCCGGACGGCTCCTGGGCGCGCACGGCCTCCGGCAGGGGGGCCGGACGTGTCGGGCGGGAGGGCTCCGGCGCGCCGGGATGGGTGGGGTCGTGCGGTGGACGCGGCGCCGCAGCCAGGCTGGCTGCCACCGGCGGCCGCGTGGGCCGGCCGTTGAGGCTGGGGCGCTTGCGCTCGTCGGGTAGGTCGATCTCGCCCAGCCCGATCCGGTTCTGCAGGCGCCTCGCCCAGCGCGGGGCCCACCAGCAGTCGTCGCCGAGCAGCTTCATCACCGACGGAACCAGGAACATCCGGACTACGGTCGCGTCCAGCAACAGCGCCGCCATCAGGCCGAAGGCCAGGTACTTCATCAGCACGAGATCGGAGAACACGAACGAGCCGGCGACCACGGCGAGGACCAGCGCGGCGGCCGTGATCAGGCGGCCGGTGGTCGCGGTGCCGATCCGGATGGCCTCCGCGGTCGACATGCCGCGTTCGCGGGCCTCGACCATCCGGGACACCAGGAACACCTCGTAGTCGGTGGCCAGGCCGAAGCCGACCGCGACGACCAGCGCGATCAGCACCACCATCAGCGGTGTCGGCGTGAAGTTCAGCCACGTCGAGAAGTGCCCGTCGACGAAGATCCACGTCAGGATGCCCAGCGTCGAGCCGAGCGTCAGCGCGCTCATCACCGCGGCCTTGATCGGGAGCACCACCGAGCCGAACGCCAGGAACATCAGCAACAGGGTGGCGCTGAGCAGCAGCACCAGCATCAACGGGGCCTTGTCGAACAGGCTGTGGATCGAATCCTGTTCCAGGGCGGGTGTGCCGCCGACCAGGAGGGTCAGCCCCTTGGGCGGGGAGATCGCCCGCAGATCGTCGATCTTCTTGGCGGCATCGTTTTTATTGACCAGGCCGTTCTGGATCACCCGCATCGAGTCGTCCTTGGGCTGCGTCGTCCCGTTCGGGCCGCTGACGCAGGGGTTGCCGGCGATGGTGGGGCAGGGCCGCTCCTCCCAGGTCTTGTCGGTAAACCCGCTGATCGACGCGATCCTGCTGCGGATGTCGGCGACCTGCTGGTCGGTGACCTTGCTGCCGTTGTTGCTCTTGATCACCACCGTCAACTGCTCGGTGCGGTAGCCGGGGAAGCGCTTGTCGAAGTGCTCCTGCGCCAGGCGCACCGGATTGTTCGGGGGCAGATACTTCTCGCTCATGCCACCGAACGAGAGGTTGCCCATCGGAATGACCAGCAAGATCATGCCGACGGCGATCGGGATCGCGAAGGCCAGCGGCCGCTTCATCACCCAGTTGACCAGCTTGCCCCAGAAGCCGGCTTCGACCTCTTCCCGGGTCTTGGTCTTCTGTAGCCGGTCGGCGAGCCAATTGAGGTACGCGCGCGAATACTTCCAGTTCCGCAGGAAGGGCACCCGGAACGCGGTCCGCACGCCCAGCGCGTCCACGTGGCGGCCCAGGATACCCAAACAGGCCGGCAGCAGCGTGATCGACAGCAGCGCCGCGAGCCCCACCGCCGCGAAGATCGCGTAGGTCAGCGAATGGACGAAGCCCTGCGGCAGCGCCAGCAGGCTGGCGCTCGACGCGATGATCAGCACGGCCGAGAACGTCACGGTGCGGCCGGCCGTCATCACGGTGCGTCGCACGGCGGCCTCGGTGTCGTACCCTTCGGCGATCTCTTCCCGGAACCGGCTCACCACGAAAAGCCCGTAGTCGATGGCGATGCCGAGACCGATCAGCGAGACCACCGGCTGGGCGAAGAAGTGCACCGGCCCGAAGATGGCGACGAACCGCAGGATGCCCAGCGCGCCGGCGATGCTCAGCCCACCCACGATGACCGGCAGGCCGGCGGCGACCGCGCCGCCGAACACCAGGAACAGAACCACGGTCACCAGCGGCAGCGCCAGCACCTCCATGCGGCGTTGGTCGGTGGCGATGGTGCCGGTCAACGCGTTGGCGATGGGCTCCAGGCCGGCCAGCTGGACGGTGCCGCCGTCGAGCTTCTGCAGGTCGGGGGCGACGTCCTTGTAGTTGTTCAGGATGGTGTCGTCGTCGTCACCCTTCAGCGGGATGGACACGAAGGTGTGCTTCTTGTCCCCGGTGGTCATCCCCTTGATGAGCGGATTCGTGCTGTCGGGCGCCGCCAGCCA
Organism: uncultured Actinomycetota bacterium; assembly: GCA_963800315.1. Classification (GTDB taxonomy): domain Bacteria; phylum Actinomycetota; class Actinomycetes; order Mycobacteriales; family Mycobacteriaceae; genus Mycobacterium. The sequence continues at coordinate 57,968 of CAWDAS010000003.1, read as the reverse complement.
GCCGGCCCAACCGACGACCTGGTCGGGATGGTCGTTCTTGAACTTGTTCAGCTCGCCGACGATCTTGTTCCGCCATGCCGGGTCCTCGACCGACTTCCCCTCCGGCGCGGTGAAGGTGGCGACGACATGGCTGGTGCGGTCGCGACCGTAGACCTTGTCGCCCAATACCGATGCCTTCACCGACTGGCTGCCGTCGTCGTAAAAGCCGCTCTGCGTAACATGTGTGCCCAGGCTGAGACCGAACACGCCGCCCAGAAGACACAGAGCCACCGTGACCCCGATGACGATGTACCGGTAGCGGTACACAGTTCGACCCCACCAGGCGAACACGCAAGCTCCTTACTGGATCGGTGACGACCCGCGCATAGGTTTTCCAGTGTCACACACGCGCGGTCAACAGCGCGGACAGCGGCCGGAACGGCTGCAGCCACGCCCCCTGGTCAGGCAGCGAATCCAGGCCGATTCGCGGCAACGGCTCCCGGAACACACCGGTGATGTCTTCCAGGTCGACGAAGTCCAAGGTATCCGACGCTAGTGCCCAACTGGCATGTTCACGAAATCCGAGCACTTGAACGCTGACCCCGCCGCGTGCGATGTCCTCCAGCGGTTGGCGAAAGGCCTGACCGTCGGCGGAAGCCACCGCCAGCGCCGCCAGCCCCTCTTGGCGCCGTTGTTCGATGTGGGCGAGCATGTCGCCATCGACATCGCTGTCCTCGTCGATCTTCGGTTTGGCGAAGACCGCGAATCCCACGTTACGCAGGGCGTCGACCCAGGGCCGGACCACGTCGGCGCTGCCCGGCGCGATGTTGGTGAACACGGTGGCCTCGGGTTCGATCACCTCGCCGGGACGGCCGGCGCTGACCTCCGCCGTTCGCGCCAGCAGCCAACGGCCCAGGGCGTCGAACCGCGGGCGTTCCAGCGCCGTGGGGCGGCGGCCCAGGATCGAGCCCAGCCCCATGTCCAGGTTGGGCGCGTCCCATACCAGCAGGACGCGGCCGCCGGGAGCGAAGCCACCCAGCGCTTCGCTCGCCGGCGAGCCGGACAGGACGGCCGGTGGCGCCAGCGGCTCGGCTGCTGTTGTGGTCTCTTCTGTCAGGCTCATGCTCATCGCCTACTCACTGCTTAAGCCAGATGAATTCGGTTACGGCGCTGCCCGCTTCGTGGGCCTTCGTCTCGTACTTGGTGGTCGGGCGGGTGATCGAGATCGGCAGCCGGCTACCTGGAGCGACGCGACACAGCCGGGGCTCGGCATCGCCGACCTCGGCAATGTGCTCGGCGTACCCGGGGTGGTCCGTCGCGGCGTGCAGGACACCACCGGGGAGTAGCCGGTCGGCGATCAGGCCAACCGTGGCCGGTTGCAGGAACCGGCGCTTGTGGTGGCGCGCCTTCGGCCACGGATCGGGAAAGAAGACCCGAACGCCGGTGAGCGAGCCCGGCGCGATCAGACCCTGCAGGACGTCGGCGGCGTCCCCGCGGATCAACCGGACGTTGCGCACCCCCTCGCGGTCGATCGCGCACAGCAGCTGCGCCAACCCCCGCCGGTAGACCTCCACCGCGATCACGTCGACGTCCGGCTCCTCCTTGGCCATGGCAAGCGTCGACGTTCCGCTGCCGCAGCCGACCTCGAGCACCACCGGCGCCCGGCGGCCGAACCACGCGCGGGTGTCGAGCGGCGGCTCGGCACTGCCGTGCGCCCCCGCGCCGGCGCCCACCGACAGGCCGAGCTCCGGCCAGAGCCGTTCCCAGGTCTCGCGCTGCGCGCCGGACAGGGCCGACCGTCGGGAGCGGAAGCTCGTGGCCGGCAGATAGCGCTGGTCACGACCGTCCGAACCGGTCGGCTCCGGTGCTGGGACCCCGGCTTGGGCATCAGATATCCCCACCCCGGGTTGCGCACGCATTTATCCATGGTGGCCTATAAATCGGTGATGTAGCCGCTCCTGGTCCAGATTGATACCCAACAGTTGTCTTCAGCTGGTAACAGATAGACGGTGGCTCGCATCACGATGACGCAGGTGCCACCATTCGGTGGGACCCGGGCATCGGCGGCGGCAACGCTGGGGGCGATCGGGTCGATCGGACCGGATGGGCAGGGCATGAGGGGACAGGGACACCGGACTTTCGTCGACGGGCTGCGGCGATTTGCCGCCGGTCACGCCGACCCGCGCGTGACGGCGATCGCCGAGCGCACCGCCGAGCCGTTGCGCGTGCTCGTTCGCGGCCGCCGGGGAGTGGGTTGCCCCACCGTGGCCCGGGCCCTGGACGGCGCGGGAACGGCGGCGGGGATCGTGGCCGGAACGGCGGCCGACGTCGCCGATCACGCGGTCGACGTCGTCGTCTACGTCACCGCCGAGGTGGTCAAACCCGAGGACAACGCGGCGATCGGCGCCGCCCAGCACCCGGTGTTGGCGGTGCTGAACAAGGCCGATCTGGCCGGCTCGCTGTCCGGCCGGCGCGGCGACGGGCCGATCACGGCGGCGCGGGCACGCTGCGCGGAGTTGTCCGCGCTGGCGGGAGTGCCGGTGCGGCCGATGATCGGTCTGCTTGCGGTCGCCGCGCTCGACGACATGGACGGCGAGCTGTGGGCGGCGCTGCACACGTTGGGGGCTCAACCGGGCGGCTTGGCCTGTCTCGAGGGATCCTTTGCCGGCTTTCTGGCGGCGGACAACCCGGTGCCGGCCGGCGTGCGGGTGCGGCTGCTGGACACGTTGGACCTGTTCGGCCTCGCGCTCGGGGTCGCCGCGGTCCGGCAGGGCAGGACGGCGGCGCAGGTGCGCGCCCTGCTGCGCCGGATGAGCGGTGTGGATGCCGTTCTCACCACCATCTCCCTGCTGGGCGCCGAGACGCGCTACCGCCGGGTGCTGGACGCCGTCGCGGAATTGGAGGCGCTGGCCGTCTCCCATAACGAGATCGCCGAGGGGATCGGCGGCTTTCTGTCCCGCGATGACACGGTGGTCGCCCGGATGGCGGCGGCCGTCGACCTGGCCGAGGCGGCCGGCCTGGAGGTGGGGCGCGTCGATCGCGACCACGACCCGGCCGCACACCTGTCCCGGGCGGCGCACTGGCAGCGCTACACCCGCGGACCGGTCAGCGATCTGCACCGCGCGTGCGGCGCCGACATCGCCCGGGGGTCGCTGCGGCTGTGGTCGCAGGCCTGCGGCTCCGCTCCCGGGGCGCCATGGTGAGCGGCGGGCGGCCCGACGACCCGGCGGCCGGGGTGGACGCCCTGGTGGCGACGATCGGGCCGGGGCTGGACCCCCCGGCGATCCGGCGCCGCGACGTGGTGCTGGTGACCGGCCCCTGGCTGGCCGGGGTCAGCGCGGTGGCCGCGGCGCTGCGCGAACGGCTGCCACAGCACAAGTTCGTCGAATCGGCGGACCTGGGCCCCCGCGAGGCGCCGCAGGCCGTTATGTTCGTCGTTTCGGCGGCGGCGGACCTGACCGGATCCGACTGCGCGCTGCTCGACGCCGCCGCCGAGCACACCGATGTGGTCGTCGGCGTGGTGTCCAAGATCGACGTGCATCGCAACTGGCGTGACGTGGTTACCGCCAACCGCGACGCGCTGGCCGCGCACGCGCCGCGCTACGGCGCGGTGCCGTGGGTGGGCGCGGCCGCCCTGCCCGACGTCGGCGAACCCGACGTCGACGACCTGATCGAAACCGTCTCGGCGCAACTCGCCGACTCCGGCTTGGCACGACGAAATGGGTTGCGGGCGTGGGCATCTCGGCTTGAGACGGTCGCGCGGCGGTTCGACCGTGACGTCGAGGGCGCCGGTCGGCGGGCCCGGGTTGACGCGCTACGCGAAGCACGCAGCGCGGCCCTGCGGCAGCGGCGCGAGTCGAAGACCGAGCGCAGCATTGCGCTGCGCGGTCAGATCCAGCAGGCGCGGGTCCAGTTGTCCCACTTCGCGCGCAACCGCTGTTCGTCGGTGCGCACCGAGCTGCAAGAGGACATCGCGGGTCTGTCCCGGCGGGACATGTCCGGCTTCCCGGCGTACACGCGCGGCCGGCTGGATGAGGTGGTCACCGAGGTGAGCGAGGGCGCCGCCACGCACCTCGCCGACGTCGCGCAGGAGGTGGGCGTCTCGGTCGAGCTGCCTGCCCCCGAAACGCTGCCGACGGTCGAGGTCCCGCCCCCGCCCCTGAAAGGGCGGCGGCAGGAAACCTGGCTGCTGATGCTGCTGGGCGCGGGGTTCGGGCTCGGCGTGGCGCTGACGCTGAGCCGGCTGGTGCGTGGCCTGGCCTCGAGGCTGAGCCCCGGACTGACCATCGCCGGGGCGGTGGCCTGCGTGGCGATCGGTCTGGCCGTCACGTTCGTGGTGATCAACATCCGCGGTCTGCTGCGCGACCGGGCGCTGCTGGACCGCTGGGCCGGCGACGTGACGTCCTCGCTGCGGTCCGTGGTGGAGGAGATGGTCGCCACCCGCGTGCTGGTCGCGGAGTCGGTGCTGAGCACCGCGCTGATGGCCCAGAACGAGGCCGAGACCGCGCGGGTGGCCGACCAGGTCAGCGCCATCGACACCGAACTGCACGAGTACGCCATGGCGGCGGCGCGGGCGGCGGCGGCGCGGGACCGGGAGATGCCCACGGTGGCGGCCGCGCTGGACGCCGTGCGTGCAGAACTGGGTGAACCGGGTACTCAAACTGGGTGCCCGGCGCAGGACGCCGGAGCGGGTGAACCGGAAAATCGCCGTGAGGAGCCCAGATGATGAATTTCAGGCAGTTTCTGAATCGTTGTTGTGAGAAGGCTTATACCCCTCCGGGACTTCCCCGACAAGTTACTCACGATAACCTGTAGTTAACGCCACCATGTCAACAGTTGTGTGGGCGAGGAAATAACTTAAGACGCTCGTCAGCACGCAGGAAGAATTCAGGAGAGTTCGATGACCTCAGCGACCATTCCCGGTCTGGATACCGCGCCGACGAATCACCAGGGTCTGCTGTCGTGGGTGCAGGAGGTCGCCGAGCTCACCGAGCCCGACCGGGTGGCTTTCGCGGACGGGTCCGACGAGGAGTGGCAACGGCTCTGCGAGCAGCTGGTCGAGGCGGGCACGTTCAAGCGGGTGAACGAGAAGAACTTCCCCAATTCGTTCGTGGCGCAGTCGGACCCCTCCGACGTGGCGCGGGTGGAGTCCCGGACGTTCATCTGCTCGGAGCGCGAGGAAGACGCCGGCCCGACCAACAACTGGAAAGACCCCGCCGAGATGCGGTCCCTCCTGACCGACCTGTACCGCGGTTGCATGCGCGGCCGCACGATGTGGGTGGTGCCGTTCTGCATGGGGCCGCTGGGCGCCGAGGACCCCAAGCTGGGCGTGGAGATCACCGACTCCGAATACGTCGTCGTCTCGATGAAGGTGATGACCCGGATGGGCAAGGCCGCCCTGGAGAAGATCGGCGACGACGGGTTCTTCGTCAAGGCGCTGCACTCGGTCGGGGCGCCGTTGGAACCGGGCCAGAAGGACGTGCCGTGGCCATGCAACGACACCAAATACATCACCCACTTCCCGGAGAGCCGGGAGATCTGGAGCTACGGCTCCGGCTACGGCGGCAACGCGCTGCTGGGCAAGAAGTGCTACGCGCTGCGCATCGCGTCGGCCATGGCCCGCGACGAGGGCTGGCTCGCCGAGCACATGCTGATCCTCAAGCTGATCTCGCCGGAGAACAAGGCCTACTACATCGCGGCGGCGTTCCCGTCGGCGTGCGGTAAGACCAACCTGGCCATGCTGCAGCCGACCGTCCCGGGCTGGCGCGCTGAAACCCTCGGCGACGACATCGCCTGGATGCGCTTCGGCAAGGACGGGCGGCTGTACGCGGTCAACCCCGAGGCAGGGTTCTTCGGCGTGGCGCCGGGCACCAACTGGAAGTCCAACCCCAACGCCATGCGGACCATCGCCGCCGGCAACACGGTGTTCACCAATGTGGCGCTCGACGACGACGGCGACGTGTGGTGGGAGGACCTGGAGGGCGAGCCGCAGCACCTCATCGACTGGAGGGGCAACGACTGGTACTTCCGGGAGACCGAAACCACGGCGGCCCACCCGAACTCGCGCTACTGCACGCCGATGTCGCAGTGCCCGATCCTGGCGCCGGAGTGGGACGACCCGCAGGGCGTGCCGATCTCGGCGATCCTGTTCGGTGCCCGTCGCAAGACGACCGTGCCGCTGGTGACGCAGGCCCGCGACTGGCAGCACGGTGTGTTCATGGGGGCCACCATGGGCTCCGAGCGGACCGCCGCCGCCGAGGGCAAGGTCGGCTCCGTGCGGCGCGACCCGATGGCGATGCTGCCGTTCATGGGCTACCACGTCGGTGACTACATGCAGCACTGGATCGACGTAGGCAAGAACTCCGACGAGTCCAAACTGCCGAAGGTGTTCTTCGTCAACTGGTTCCGCCGCGGCGAAGGCGGCAAGTTCTTATGGCCCGGGTTCGGGGAGAACAGCCGGGTGCTGAAGTGGATCATCGACCGGATCGAGGGCCGGGCAGGTGGCGAGTCCACCCCGATCGGCGTGGTGCCGTCGGTGGAGGACATCGACCTGGAGGGCCTCGACGCCAACCCCGACGACGTGGCGCAGTCGCTGGCGGTCAAGCCCGCCGAATGGCGCGACGAGCTGCCGCTGATCGAGGAGTGGTTCGAGTTCATCGGCGACAAGCTGCCGACCGGCGTCAAGGACGAGTTCGAGGCGCTCAAGCAGCGGCTGGCCGAGGCCTGATCGGCGAGGTCGCCCGGCGCCGACTGACCGCTTGACACCCGTCAAGTTTTACGGCGGTACAGTCTGCGCATGCAGATTCGCGAGCACACCTCGGCTCAGGCGGGGACTGGCAAGCCCGCCGTCATCCTCCATCCGTCCGGCACGGTCGTCACCTTCGATGAGCTGGAGGCGCGGGCCAACCGGCTGGCGCACTACTTCCGGCAAGCCGGCCTGGTCGAGGGCGACGCCGTCGCGATCATCATGGAGAATAACGAGCACATCCACGCGGTCATGTGGGCGGCGCGCCGCAGCGGTCTGTACTACGTGCCGATCAACACCCACCTGACTGCCGCCGAGGCCGCCTACATCGTCGACAACAGCGCCGCCAAGGCGATCATCGGTTCGGCCGCGCTCCGCAAGACCTGCGAGAACTTGAGCGAGCATTTGCCGGGCGGCCTGCCTGAGTTGTTGCTGATCGCTGATGACGACCTGCTCGGCTGGCGGCGCTACCCGGAATGCGTTGCGGACCAACCGGACACCCCGATCGACGACGAGCGGGAGGGCGACCTGCTGCAGTACTCGTCGGGCACCACCGGTCGGCCCAAGGGCATCAAACGCGAATTGCCGCACGTGTCACCCGCCGAGGCGCCCGGAATGATGTCGGCGCTGGTGAGTTTCTGGATGACCCCCGATTCGGTGTATCTGAGCCCGGCGCCGCTGTATCACACCGCGCCGTCGGTGTGGTCGATGAGCGCGCAGGCCGGCGGCATCACCACGGTCGTCCTGGAGAAATTCGACCCGGAGGGCTGCCTGGATGCCATTGCGCGTCACCGGGTCACCCACGGTCAGTTCGTTCCCGCCATGTTCACCAGGATGTTGAAACTCCCTGAGGCCGTGCGCAATTCGTATGATCTGTCGAGCCTGCAGCGGGTGATGCACGCGGCGGCGCCGTGCCCGGTGGAGATCAAGAAGCAGATGATGGACTGGTGGGGACCCATCATCGACGAGTACTACGCGTCCTCGGAGGCGATCGGGTCGACGTTGATCAGCGCCGAGGAGTGGCTGGCCCATCCCGGTTCGGTCGGCAAACCGATGGCCTGCCAGATCCACATCCTCGACGAGAACGGTCATGAGCTCCCGCCGGGTCACCCGGGTGAAATCTACTTCGAGGGCGGCTATTCCTTCGAATACCTCAACGACGAGGCGAAAACCGCCGCGTCCCGGGAGACGCACGGCTGGGTGACGGTCGGCGACGTCGGCTATGTCGACGACGAGGGCTACCTGTACCTGACCGACCGGCGTCACCACATGATCATCTCCGGCGGGGTGAACATCTACCCGCAGGAAACCGAGAACCTTCTGGTCACCCACCCGAAGGTGCTGGACGCGGCGGTGTTCGGCGTTCCCGACGACGAGATGGGGCAGCGTGTCATGGCGGCCGTGCAAACCGTCGACCCGGCCGACGCCACCGAGGAGTTCGCCGACGAGCTGCTGGGCTGGCTGCGAGAGCGTTTGTCGCACTACAAGTGTCCGCGATCGATCGCCTTCGAAGCACAGCTGCCGCGCACCGACACCGGCAAGCTCTACAAGAACGGGCTGATCGAGAAGTACTCGGTGTGACCCATGCTCCGGGTGGTCGACCTCTCGGGCCCGCCGGATGCCGGCCCCGACACCGGTGCCGCGTCACCGCCGGGTGTGATCGTGGCGCACGGCTCCGCCGCTGACATCGCCCGCTCCGGATCCTGGCTCGAGGCAGCGACTTTCACCCTGACGGAGGACTCCTGTGCCGATCGCCGTGTCGTCACCGTCGGATCGGTGCCCGAGGCCCTGGCCGAGCTGGCCAAGCGCTGCCAGCGTTGGCCACACGCAAGCGGCGTTTGCGACGACGTGTTGCGCGCGGTGGATCCCGCCGGTCCGGCGCTATCCGGGGTGGTGACCGAGTCGCTGGCCTACTCGACCCTGCAGGCCGGTCCGGAGTTCGCGCGCTGGCTGTCCGAACGCGGTCCGGGCCGCATGTACGACATCGTCGATCCGGTGCACGCGCGGCGCGACGGCGACACCCTGAGCATTACGTTCAACCATCCGCAACGGCACAACGCGTTTTCCACCGATGCGCGGGCCGCGCTGCTGGAGGCGCTGACGGTCGCGCTACTGGACCCGTCGGTGACCGGGATCGTGTTGCGGGGCAACGGGCCGTCGTTTTGCAGCGGCGGAGACCTCGCCGAATTCGGCGCCTTCGCCGATCCGGCGAGCGCACACCTGGCCCGCACGCGGCACAGTCCCGCCCTGGCGCTCGATGCGCTCACCGCCAGGCTCGGCCGGTCCTGCCGGGCCGAGGTACACGGGCGCGTGCTGGGCAGCGGGCTGGAGATGGCGGCGTTTTGCGGCTGGGTGGCCGCGCGTGACGATTCGGTACTCGGACTACCCGAACTGGGGTTGGGACTGATCCCGGGTGCCGGCGGCACCGTCAGCATCACCCGCCGGATCGGCCGTTGGCGCACAGCCTATCTCGCGCTCTCCGGCGCCACCATCGACGCCGCGACCGCTCTGGCCTGGGGGCTGGTGGACGCAACCTACGTTGGCGCGCAGGGCGTTTCTCAGAAGCCCGAATAGGTCGTGGTGGTCGTCGACGGCAGATTCGAGATGGCGAAAACCCCGATGACGAGATAGATGACCACCAGGATCACCGCGCCGACGGCGCCCACGATGGCGCCGATGATGGCCCACTTCTTGGCGTTGTCGGCCGCGGCCTGCGCCTCGCCGTACCGCCCCTGCGCCCACAGCCCGGACACCTTGGTGGAGTACACGATCGACACGATCCCGAGCGGAAGACAACACAGCACGGTGCACAGGATCGCCCAGATGAGGTAGTTCTCCGGCTCCCGTGGGCCTTGCCAGCCCGGCTGCGGCGGCTGCCATCCCGCCGGCGGCTGGCCTTGCCAACCGGGCTGCTGACCTTGCCATTCCGGGGAAGCTCCATACGGCCCTGGAGGGTAACTCATGGCAGCTGCCTTTCCGTCGGGCGTTTGCTGGGGGGAGAAGTCAGGCAAATATACAGCAATGGCCCAGGTCCGGCCGGGAGATCCAGCGCCGCTAGATGCCGCCCCGCGCCACCAGTTGCCGGGCGATCACGTTGCGCTGGATTTCGTTGGTGCCCTCCCCGACGATCATCAGCGGGGCGTCACGGAAGTAGCGTTCGACGTCATATTCGCATGAGTAGCCGTAGCCGCCGTGGATCCGGACGGCGTTCAGGGCGATCTCCATGGCGACCTCGGAGGCAAACAGTTTGGCCATCCCGGCTTCCATGTCGCAGCGTTCGCCGCTGTCGTAGCGCTCGGCGGCGTAGCGGGTGAGCTGGCGGGCGGCGGTGAGCTTGGTCGCCATGTCGGCCAGGTAGTTGCCGATCGACTGGTGCTGCCAGATCGGCTGGCCGAAGCTCTCCCGCTGCCGGGCGTAGGCAAGTGCGTCGTCGAGCGCCGCCGTGGCCACGCCCAGCGCCCGGGCGGCAACCTGGATGCGGCCCGTCTCGAGTCCCTTCATCATTTGCGAAAAGCCTTCGCCCGCGCGGCCACCGAGCACCGCGGAGGCCGGCACGGCGAAGTTGTCGAACGACAGCTCGCAGGACTCGACGCCCTTGTAGCCCAGCTTCGGCAAATCCCGCGACACCGTCAGGCCCGGCCCGGGCTCGACGAGCACGATCGACATGCCCTGATGACGCGGCCGGGCGTTCGGGTCGGTTTTGCAGAGCAGCGCGATCAGCCCGGAACGGCGCGCGTTGCTGATCCAGGTCTTGGAACCGTTGATCACCAGGCCGCCGGCGTCAGAAGGCAGCGCGGTCGTCGACATGTTCTGCAGATCGGAACCGCCGCCGGGCTCGGTCAGCGCCATCGTGGCCCGCAGCTCGCCGGTGGCCATCGACGGCAGGTAGGCGCGCTTTTGGTCCGCGGTGCCGAACAGCGTCAGCAGCTTGGCGACCACGGTGTGACCGCCCATCGCGCCGGCCAGGCTCATCCAGCCGCGGGCCAGCTCCTCGGTGACCCGCACGTAGCACGGCATCGACACCGGCGACCCGCCGTACTCCTCGGGAATCGCCAGGCCGTAGATGCCTATCCGCTTCATCTGGTCGATCCACGCCTCGGGGTAGGCATTGGCGTGCTCGACCTCGCGCACGGACGGTTTGACATCGCGGTCGATGAACGCCCGCACCGTGGCGACCAGCATGTCCTCTTCGTCAGTCACCTGCGCACACCCTCCTGCGTTGACCCCCGATCGACCAGCCTGCCAGCATGTGGCGTTGTGACTAGTGACGGGTATGCGCTGATTCGCGAGGGCGGGCCCTACTTCGACGACCTCTCGGTAGGCCAGGTGTTCGACTGGGCGCCCGCGGCGACGCTGTCGGCGGGGTTGGCCGCCGCCCATCAGGCGACCGTGGGAGACCGGTTGCGACTGGCGCTGGACGCCGATCTGTGCGCCGCGGTGACCGGGCTGCCGGCCCCGCTGGTGCATCCGGCGCTGGTCTGTGACGTGGCGATCGGGCAGTCGACGCTGGCCACCCAGCGGGTCAAGGCCAACCTGTTCTACCGTGGGCTCACGTTTCACCGCTTTCCGGTGATCGGCGACACCATCTACACCCGGACGGAAGTCGTTGGGCTGCGCGCGAACTCACTCAAACCGGGGCGGGCGCCCACCGGGATGGCGGCGTTGCGGATGATCACCATCGACCAGGCGGACCAGTTGGTGCTCGACTTCTATCGATGCGCGATGCTGCCCGCCAGCCCGGGCTGGCGGCCCGGCGAGGACGAATCCGCCCGGTCCGGCGACGATCTGTCGGCCATCGGTGCCGACGCGCCCGGCCCCGCGTCCGATCCGACCGCGCACTGGGACGGCGACCTTTTCCGTACCAAGGTGTCCGGCCCGCACTTTGACGCCGGTCTGGCCGGTGCGGTGCTGCACAGCACCGGCGACGTCGTCAGCAATGCGCCAGAATTGGCCCGCCTCACCCTCAATATCGCTGCAGCGCACCATGATTTGCGGATCGGCGGACGCCGCCTGGTGTACGGCGGACACACCATCGGCCTCGCCCTGGCGCAGGCGAACCGGTTGCTGCCCAACCTGGCCACGGTCCTGGGCTGGGAGTCCTGTGATCACACCGGTCCGGTGTACGAGGGGGACACGCTCTACAGCGAGCTGCGCGTGGAATCGGCCGAACCGACCGGGCATGGGGGCGTGCTGGGGTTGCGGTCGCTGGTCTACGCGGTCAGCGACACCGAGCCGGACCGGTCGGTGCTTGACTGGCGGTTCCGCGCGTTCCAGTTCTGACTGTCGGCGCCCCACGCGCACAATGGTCAGCGTGAGCTCGGCGTTGTCGAAGTGGGGGAGCAGCGGGCTGGCCTACCTGACCGGCGCGCCCGACGGGCCGCCCGACTTCTCCCGGGCCAACGTGCTGACCCGCGCCGCGGACGTCGGCGGGGCGATCACCGCCGGCACGGGAGTGGCAGTCGACCCGGCCACGCTGCTGACCGGGCGGGCAGCCCTGCTGGGATTGACCCGCCGCGGCCGGGTGTCGCCCGGTGGCGGCACCCGATTGCTGGCGGCCCGGGACGGCTGGTGCGCGCTCACGCTGTCCCGCCCCGACGACGTCGCCGCCGTGCCCGCACTGCTGCGGGCCGATCACGTGCCCGCCGATTCCTGGCCGATGCTGCGGCGCTGGGCCGCCGCACGCGGTGTGACCGCGATCATCGAGCGGGCCGGCCTGCTCGACATCCCGGCGGCGGGCCTGGGCGAGGCGGCGCCCACCGCGCCGCGGATACGCCCGCTGGGCCCGCGCGCGCCGGAGCGGGCGCCGGCGGGTCTGCTGGTGGCCGACCTGTCGTCGATGTGGGCCGGCCCGCTATGCGGCCAGTTGCTGGCCCGCGCCAACGCGATCGTCGTGAAGGTCGAAAGCCCGCGCCGCCCGGACGGCACCCGAAGCGGCAATCGGGCCTTCTTCGACTGGGTCAACGGTGAAAAACTTTCCTACTGCCTCGATTTCGACGGCCACGCCGACGAACTGCGCGAGCTGCTCGCGGTCGCCGACATCGTGATCGAAGGATCCCGTCCCGCGGCGCTGGCGCGACGCCGGCTGGGGCCGGATCATGTCGCGCCGCGAGCCGGCCGAATCTGGTTGCGGATCAGCGGGTATGGCGACGGGCGGCCGGCGTTCGGCGACGACGCCGCGGTGGGCGGTGGCCTGGTGGGCGCCGCCGCCGGCGGGCCCGTCTTCTGCGGCGACGCCATCGCCGATCCGCTGAGTGGGCTGGAAGCGACCTGGGCCGTCGCCGAATCACTGGCCCGCGGCGGCGGCGAGCTGATCGACGTGTCGATGGCCGGCGTCGCCGCGAGCTATGCGGCCCTGCCGACGGAGTCGTCGGTCTCGGACCGGCCGGCGCCGCCACCGCCGGTTCCGCCGGCATCGCGCCGGGCGCCCGAACCGGGTGCCGACAACGACGCCGTGCGCCGCCTGGTTGCCGAACGGCGTTGCCTGTCATGCTGATCCGGCGGGCAACGCTGCTGGACGGCAGGAGGGCCGACATCCGGGTCGGCGCACAGATCCAGGAGGTGGGTGAACGCCTCCCCGTCACCCGCGGTGAGGATGTGCTGGATGCGGCCGGCGGCACCGTGGTGCCCGGCCTGCATGACCACCATGTGCACGTGCGTTCGGCGGCGGCCGCCCTGGGCTCACTGACCCTCGGTCCCCCTGCGGTCCGCACCAAAAGACAGCTGGCACGGGCCCTTTCGGATGCCACGGCGGGACCGGACGGGTGGATCCGGGCGGTCGGCTACCACGAATCGGTCGCCGGTGACCTGGACCGGGCCGCGCTGGACGCCGTGGTGCCGCGGATTCCGGTGCGCGTTCAACACCGCAGCGGGGCCATGTGGATTCTGAACTCGGCGGCATTGGACCTGGTCGGGTTGTCCGCGCACCCGGACGGGCGGCTGCGGCCCACCGAGCGCGGCTGGTCGGAAGCCCTGCCGCGCCGCGAAACCGGCCTCGCCGAATTGGGTTGCCGCCTGGCCGCGTTCGGGGTTACCGGCATCACCGACGCGACACCGGATCTCGGCGCCGACGACATGGTGACGCTGCTGGTGGCACACCGGCGCGGCGAGTTCTGGCCGCGGGTGCGTTTCCTGGCCCCGGGCAAGAAGATCCTGCACGATGACCGCCTCGACGTGGACGCGTTGAGCCGGTGGATCGGCGACCAGCACGTGCAGGGCCGGCCGGTGGCCGTGCACTGCGTGACGGCGGCCCAGCTGGTGGTGACGATCGCGGCCCTGCGCGCCGCCGGTAGCCACCCGCGCGACCGGATCGAACACGCCGCGGTCGTCCGGGACGACGACCTGGCCGAACTCGCCGACCTCGGCATCACCGTGGTGACGCAGCCCAATTTCGTTGCCGAGCGGGGCGATCAGTACCTCACGGACCTGCCCGCCGCCGAGCACCCCCAGCTGTGGCGGCTGGCGTCGCTGCTGAAAGCCGGTGTGCCGGTGGCGCTGTCGACCGACCTGCCGTTCGGTGACGCCGACCCGTGGGCCGCGATGCGCGCCGCGGTGGACCGCACCACGCCCGCCGGTGTGGTGCTCGGTGCGCGCGAATGCGTCTCGGCGCGTGCGGCGTTGACGTTGTTTCTGGGCCACCCCGACGATCCGGGCCGCGCCCGGCGGATCGCCCCCGGAGAGCCCGCAGACCTATGTGTGCTGAGCGGGCCACCCGAGGCGGTGCTGGCCGGCCTGGACGCCGCCATGGTGGCGGCGACAGTCATCGGCGGCCGGATCGCCCACGCGGCGAGGTGAGGTTTGGCGTCACACCAGCGCCGCGCTCAGGACTGCGCATTGGCTGTCGAAAAACCGCTGCGAAACTTGGGCTTTGGGCACAAACAAGTCGAAGCCGTGAAATGCGCCCGGAACGACTTCGACGTGGCAGGGCACCCCGGCGTCCCTCAGGCGCGCGGCGTAGGCCAGGTCTTCGTCGTGGAACAGGTCGTGGGTGCCGACCCCGATCCACGCCGGGGGCAGCCCGCCGAGGTCGTCACGCCGCGCCGGGACGGCCACCCGCGGGTCGGCACCGCCCAGGTATGCCGTCCAGCCGAAATGATTACTGCGCGCGTTCCACAGCCGGTAGTGCGGATTGTGGGCGGTGGCCGAACTGCGGTCATCGAGCATGGGATAGGTCAGGAGCTGGAATGCGGGAGTGACCTCGGCGCGGTCGCGGGCCAGCAGGGCCAGGGCCGCGGCCAGGCCGCCGCCGGCGCTGGCGCCGCCGATCGCCACCCGCCATGGGTTCACCGAGGGCAGTGCGGCCAGCCACGTCAACGCCGAATAGCAGTCTTCCAGCGGTGCGGGATACGGATGTTCCGGCGCCAGACGGTACTCCACCGACGCGACCGTGATGCCGAGCCGGGTGCTGAACCGGCGGCACAGCCGGTCGTCCTGTTGGGCGGTGCCGATCACGTATCCGCCGCCGTGGATCCACAGCAGCGCGGGCGCCGGTTCCTCGACGCCGGCGGGCCGGAACAGCCGCACGCCGGCCCCCGAACCCAGGGTGATGACCTCGACGTCGCCGTCGGGCTTGCCGAGGCGCCCGCGCAACGCCATCCCGATCCGCATCAGCGGCAGGCTGCGGGGACCAACCAGTCGTCGTGGCGCCACTTTGGCGATGCGGCGCAAGTCGGGGTGAACGTCGTTGTTCGGCACCGGATAAGTATGACAAAGCCGTTGTTTGCCGAGCGGCACATCGCAGTCTCGCGGAGAATCAGGAGGCGAAATGAGTGAGCTGCGCGGGGTGAACCGCTTGCCGGACGCGTCCTTGTTCGAAACCGATCGCTGAACGGTTGCGCCGGTCGGCACGTGCCTGAGGGGAGCCTGGATTAGCCGAACGCGGATTGGGGTATCGATGGAAGTGCTGGCGGCCGCAGTGGGCGTCGGCATAGTGGCGTTTGCTGGTTCGTCGTCGCAACGTCCCTGCTTGGGACCGAGCGCTGGCCGCCCGGTCGGGCACTAGGCGAGGGACGTGAAATGCTGGGACACCTCTACGATCGGGCGCTGGGCGGCGAGCGATGTTGGATCCGCCATGACGACGGCGAGCTGCGACCACTGCCGGCGCACCGCTGGTTGGGCACCCGGTGTCGTGGCGTCGGGCCCGCGGACGCCCCCGATGAAGCCTTCGACGAAGCCGTCACCCAAATGTGTACCGGGGCGACGATCGAGCTGGGCTGCGGCCCGGGCCGGTTGGTGGCGAGGCTGATTCAGCGCGGAATACCCGCGCTGGGTATCGACCGGTCCGCCACCGCGATCCGCCTGGCCGGCCGCGGGGGCGCGCCCGCGCTGCTGGGGGACGTGTTCGAGCCGCTGCCCGCAACGGGCCTGTGGCAGACGGTCCTGCTGGTCGACGGCAATGTCGGGCTGGGCGGGGACCCGAGACGCATCCTCGGGCGGGCCGCGGAGTTGCTGGCCCGGGGCGGGCGCTGCGTCGCCGAGTTCGACGCCGAGACCATCGGTATCCGGTCCCGATGGGTCCGGCTGGAATCGGCGGGCGAGGTCGGACCCTGGTTCCGCTGGGCATCGGTCGGGGTGGACAGCGCGGGTGCCCTGGCCGCGCACGCGGGTCTGACGCTGACCGGTGTCCGGCTCATCGGCCGCCGGGTGATCGCGACCCTGGCCGCCTTGTGACCGATTCGGCAAATGCGATCAGTCCACTCAGCGTGGTTTGCGCCGTTTGTGGCAAATGAATCCCGAAATCGTTCGGCGACATGGGTACAACTTCGACGCAAACGTCAGTTTCAGGGAACCGCGCGGGGGTACAGTCCCCCCATGACGCTGCGGGGACCCGGCATGATTCCTTGCGTGAAATGGATGCTGCGGGCCCGCCCGGCGGACTACGCGCTGGCGTTGAGCGTGGCGGGGGCTTCCCTGCCGATCGTCGGCAGGCATCTCGAGCCGCTGGGCGGTGTGACCGCGATGGGCGTCTGGGGCGCCCGGCAGGCACCGCAGGCCATTTCCGCGCTGACCAGGGACTGGCTGACGCCGGGCACGGGCGACGTCCGCCGCCGGGACCGGGAGAGCGCGCGGCAGGCGTCCCTGGCGGCGCTGCGTGGCGTGGTGTCGTCCGCCGACCTGGACCTCGAATGGCCCGCGGCCGAGCGCACGCCGCCGATCCTGGAGGCGCTGCGCCAGCGCCGTTACCTGCACCGCCGCGCCGTGCACTACGGGGACCATCCCGCACAGGTGCTCGACGTCTGGCGCCGCAAAGACCTGCCCGCACAACCCGCGCCGGTGCTGATTTTCGTCCCCGGCGGCGCCTGGGTGCACGGCAGGTACGTGGGGCAGGGGTCGGCACTGATGTCGCGCCTGGCCGAGCAGGGCTGGGTGTGCCTGGCGATCGACTACCGCGTCGCCCCGCACCACCGGTGGCCGCGCCACATCATCGACGTCAAAACCGCGATCGCGTGGGCGCGGGCCAACGTCGACAAGTTCGGCGGTGACCGCGATTTCGTCGCCGTGGCCGGCTGTTCGGCCGGCGGGCATCTGTCCGCGCTGGCCGGCCTGACCCCCGACGACCCGCAGCATGAGGCGAAGCTGCCCGAAGGCGCCGACACCGCGGTGGACGCGGTGGTCGGGATCTACGGCCGCTACGACTGGGAGGACCGTTCCACCGCGGAGCGGGCCCGGTTCGTCGACTTCCTGGAACGGGTGGTGGTCAAAAAGTCGATCGCCCGGCATCCCGAGGTGTTCCGCGACGCGTCGCCGATCGCACGCGTGCATCGAAATGCCCCGCCGTTCTTGGTGATTCACGGCAGCAAGGACAGCGTCATCCCGGTCGAGCAGGCCCGCAGCTTCGTCGACCGGTTGCGCTCGGTCTCGCATTCGCTGGTCGGCTACCTCGAGTTGCCCGGGGCGGGTCACGGGTACGACCTGATCGACGGGGAGCGAGCCGGTGCGGCGGCGCACGCCGCCGCGCTGTTCCTGAACCAGGTTTATCGCACCAAAACACGCATCGGGGCCAAAGAGGTTATCTGAGCTGCCGCTGCTGAGTATGGTCCCTCTATGGGTAAGGGGCAGCGGTGAAACGGCTCAGCGGGTGGGACGCGGTACTGCTATACAGCGAAACGCCGAACGTGCACATGCACACCATCAAAGCCGCTGTGATCGAGCTGGCTGCGGATAGGCGTGACTTCGACATCGAGGCATTCCGGCGGGTCATCGCCGGCCGGATGAACAAGCTGGAGCCATTCGCCTACCAGCTCGTCGAGGTCCCGTTCAAGTTCCACCATCCGATGTGGCGGGAACACTGCGAGGTCGATTTCGACTATCACATCAGGCCGTGGCGGCTACCGGCGCCGGGTGGTCGTCGCGAATTGGACGAAGCCATCGGCCAGATCGCCAGCACCCCGCTCGACCGGAGCCGTCCGCTGTGGGAGATGTACTTCGTCGAGGGCTTGGCCAACAACCGAATTGCGGTGGTCGCCAAGATCCACCACGCACTCGCCGACGGCGTCGCCTCGGCGAACCTGATGGCCCGTGGCATGGATCTGCAGCCCGGGCCGGACGGTGGCCCGTACGTGCCGGATCCGGCGCCCACCACGCGCCAGCTGATGGGATCGGCGTTCGCCGATCACCTGCGCCACGTCGGGCGGCTGCCGCGGACCATCCGCTACACCACACAGGGCCTGGGCCGGGTGCGCCGCAGCGCGCGCAAGCTGTCGCCGGAATTGACGCGCCCGTTCGAGCCGCCGCCGACCTTCATGAACCACAAGATCACCCCGCAGCGCAGGTTCGCCACCGCGACCCTGGCGCTCGCCGACGTCAAGGAGACTGGCAAGCGGCTCGGCGCGACCATCAACGACATGGTGCTTGCCATGTCGACCGGCGCGCTGCGCACCATGCTGCTGCGGTATGACGGCCAGGCCGAGCCGCTGCTGGCGTCGGTGCCGATGAGTTTCGACTTCTCCCCGGAACGCATCTCCGGCAATCACTTCACCGGGATGCTGGTGGGGCTGCGGGTGGACCTCGACGACCCGCTGGGACGGGTGCAGGCCTGCCACGAGAGCGCCATCTCCGCCAAGGAAAGCAACCAGCTGATGGGTCCGGAGCTGGTCAGCCGCTGGGCGGCGTACATGCCGCCCGCGCCCACCCAGGCGTTTTTCCGGTGGGCATCCGACCGCGCCGGGCACAACAAGATCCTCAACTTGAACATCTCGAACGTTCCGGGTCCCCGCGAGCGCGGCCGGGTGGGCGGGGCGCTGGTCACCGAGATCTATTCGGTGGGGCCGCTGACCGCCGGCAGCGGCCTCAACATCACCGTGTGGAGCTATGTCGATCAGCTCAACATTTCGGTGCTCGCCGACGGGGCCACCCTCAAGGACCCGCACGAGGTAACCGAGGCCATGGTCGCCGACTTCATCGAAATACGCCGCGCCGCAGGGCTTTCCGAAGAGCTGACCCCCGTCGAGACCGCCATGGCGCCGGCCTGATCGGCGCGGCCCGGCGGGCAAACCCGCCTGGCGAGAACCGGAATCTCGGGGGAAGTTAATGCCGTTCCCGCTGGCCGCTACCATCGGTGCGACAGCAGCCACCGATACCCGAAGGAGCTGTGCAGCACCGTGAGCGAAGAGGCCAGCAATCCCGAACCCGAAGTCCTGGTCGAACGCCGGGACCGGATCCTGATCATCACGATCAACCGGCCCAAGGCCAAGAACGCGGTCAACGCCGCGGTCGCCAACGGCCTGGCCGATGCGATGGATCAGCTCGACGGCGACACCGGCCTGTCGGTCGGGATCATCACCGGCGCGGGCGGCTCGTTCTGCGCGGGCATGGATCTCAAGGCGTTTGCGCGGGGCGAATTGCCGATCGTCGAGGGGCGCGGCATGGGGTTCACCGAGCGTCCGCCCGCCAAGCCGCTCATCGCCGCGGTGGAGGGTTTCGCCCTGGCCGGCGGCACCGAGCTGGCGCTGGCCACCGACCTCATCGTGGCGTCCAAGGACTCGGCGTTCGGTATCCCGGAGGTCAAGCGCGGTCTGGTGGCCGGCGGTGGGGGACTGTTGCGCCTGCCCGAACGCATCCCGTACGCGATCGCCATGGAGCTGGCGTTGACCGGTGACAACCTGTCGGCCGAGCGCGCCCACGCGCTGGGTCTGGTCAACGTGCTGGCCGAGCCGGGAACGGCGCTGCCGGAGGCGATCGCGCTGGCCGAGAAGATCGCCGCGAACGGGCCGCTGGCGGTGGCCGCCACCAAACGGATCATCGTCGAGTCCCGCGGCTGGAGCCGCGAGACGATGTTCGCCGAGCAGAGCAAGCTGCTGGCTCCGGTGTTTTCGTCCAACGACGCCAAGGAGGGCGCGATCGCGTTCGCCGAGAAGCGTCCGCCGCGCTGGACGGGCACCTGATCGCCGGACGCAGGGTGATGGCCCGGGCGGCTCATGGCGATGCGTAGATGGCTTACACTGTGGCTGATTTGTAAAGGGCGGGGATCTCCAGAAGGATCGAGGATGAGCGTTTCGTTGCTTCTCGAGATGGCTGCGTCGAGCAACCCCGACCGCACGGCCATTGTTTCTAAGGGGGCCTCCGGCTCCATGCGGTTGACGACGCAGCAGCTCAGCGATCTCGCCGACGGCGGCGCCGGGGTTATCGCGGGGTCGGACACCAAGCACGTGGCCTATGTGGGCGCCGGCGGCGCGATGCTGCCGGTGCTGATCTTCGCCGCGGCCCGCGCCGGACTGCCCTTCACCCCGATCAATTACCGGCTGTCCGCGGACGGCATCGCCGCGCTGATCGAGCGGCTCCCGGATCCGCTGGTGATCGCGGACGGCCGCTACCGCGACTCGCTGGCCGGGGTGTCGCCGCGGCTGATGACCAGCGACGAATTCCTGGCGGCTGCGCGCGGCGCCGAGCCGGCGGCTGAGGGTCCCGCATTTCCCGATCCGGACTCGGCCGCGATCGTGCTGTTCACGTCGGGCACCACGTCGCAACCCAAGGCCGTCGAACTCTCGCACAACAACCTGACCAGCTATGTGACCGGCACGGTGGAATTCGAGTCGGCCGCCGAAAGCGACGCCGCACTGATCTGCGTGCCGCCGTATCACATCGCCGGGGTCGGTGCCGCGCTGTCGAACGTGTACGCCGGGCGCAAGATGGTCTACCTGCCCAACTTCGATGCGCGGGAATGGATTCGGCTGATCAACGCCGAGAACGTGACCACCGCGACGGTGGTGCCCACCATGCTGGACCGGATCGTCACCGTGCTCGAGGGCGGTGGTGCCGAGCTGCCGTCGCTGCGCAACTTGGCCTACGGCGGCTCGAAGGTCGGCCTGCCGCTGGTGCGCCGGGCGCTCGAACTGTTGCCGGGGGTCGGCTTCGTCAACGCCTACGGCCTGACCGAGACCAGTTCGACGATCGCGGTGCTGACCCCGGAAGACCACCGCGCGGCGCAGGCGGCGCAGGGGCCCGACCAGAACAAATGGGCCAGTCGGTTGGGGTCGGTCGGCCGGCCGGTGCCCGGCATTGAGCTGCAGATCCGCGCCGAAGACGGCACCGTGCTCGGGCCCGGGGAAACCGGTGAGCTGTTCGTGCGCGGGGAGCAGGTCTCCGGCCGCTACACCGGGATCGGCTCGGTGCTCGACGACGACGGCTGGTTCGGAACCAAGGACGTCGCCATGCTCGACGAGGACGGTTACCTGTTCATCGGTGGGCGCAGCGACGACACGATCATCCGCGGTGGCGAGAACATCGCGCCGGCCGAGCTGGAAGAGGTGCTGGTCGAGCACCCGCACGTGCGTGATGTCGCCGTGGTCGGCGTCGAGGATGCGCAGTGGGGCCAGGCGATCGTCGCCGTGGTGGTGCCGGCCGCGGGCATCGACCCCGACCCCGAGGAACTGCGCGAGTATGTCCGCAAAAGCTTGCGCGGGTCGCGCACGCCCGACCGCGTAGTGTTCCGCGACGAGCTACCAACCACCGCTACCGGCAAGGTGTTGCGCCGGGAGATCATCGAGGAGCTGGAAGGACTGCACGCATGATCAAGAACGGAACCCGTCTGGCCAGCCAGGTGTGCGACACGCAGGTGATCGTCGTCAGGAGCGCCGACAGCCTGGACGACCTGCGCTGCGGCGGCGCGCCCATGGTGCCGATCGGCGCCGACCGTTCCGGTGAACTCGACCCGGCGTTTGCCGACGGCGCCGTGATGGGCAAGCGCTACGTCGACGACACCGGTGCCGAGGTGCTGGTGACCAAGCCGGGCGCCGGGAGCCTGAGCATCGGCCAGACCCCGCTGCACCTCAAAGAGGTCAAGCCGCTGCCGGCCAGCGACTGAGGGTCAGGACGGCCCGTCCTGCTTGCCGGGAATTCCGTTGCGAATGACGAATTCCCTTGCCTTGATCAGGAATTCGAGCTGCTCGCCAACCTGGCGCAGCGGGTCGGCGGTGCGGGTGGAGCGGGACAGCACGACCGCGCCCTCCAGCGCGGCGATCGAGGTCATCGCGAGCGACGCGGCGTCGGCGTCCTCGAAGCCGTCGTTGACGAACGCCCGGGTCAGCGCGGCACACCAGCGGCCCAGGATGGCGCCCGCCTCGACGCACAGTTTCGGTTCACCCTCGTCCGAGCCGATCGCCGCCGCCACCACGGGGCAGCCGGCGGTGAAGTCGTCCTCGGTCAGCTGGCGCTCCCAGAACTCGACGAACTCCTGTAGCAGGGCCCTGGCGCCCCAGCCGGCGGCGTCGTCGATCATCGCGGTGATGGCGTCACCGGAGTAGCGCAGCGCCTCGGTCAGAATCTGATTGCGCCCGTCGGGAAAGTGGTAGTACACCGAGCCGCGCGGCGCGCCGCTGCGGGCGAGGACCTCGTCGATGGTGACCCCGGCCGCGCCGCGTTCGCGCATCACCGCGGCCGCGCTGATCAACATCTTTTTGCGGGTGTCGCCGCGCTTCGTCGGAGCGGATTCCGCCTTGTGCTCGGCGGTTGTCGGCACTGTCGTACCTCCCGTGGCTAGCGTCATGCAGCGTGTGAATGCCGCGGTACCGGCCAGTGCATATTACGCGGGCTGAACCGGAAGCTCCGGCGCTTCAGGTCGGGCATCTCGCGGGTGAACTGGTAGCCGGCGATATTTAGCTCGATGATCCACATTCTTCTCTCCCGGCCTGATTGTGGCCCATGATTATGCTGTGGATCATATAAGACAGCGGTCCAGTAAGCAACTTTTGTGGCCTAACTAAAGGAAGAAGCTCCACAAATGACATCTGGTGTTGTGAACAGGCCCGATCGGGGGGAGGCGATCCCGGCGGGTGTTTATGCTCTATTGCATAATCTGTAGGCCTGCGGCTTCACCAGCGCGGACGCCGGCCCGGCCGCTAGCTGTCCAGCGTGTAGCCCATCGGCATCAGCACGCTCTTCTGCTGGGTGAAGTGCTCGACGCCTTCGGGCCCGTTCTCGCGGCCGATGCCGGAATTCTTGTAGCCACCGAACGGGCAGCACGGATCAAAGGCGTACCAGTTGATCGCGTAGGTCCCGGTGCGGATCTTCTCCGAGATCTCGATGCCCTTGGGGATGTCGGTGGTCCACACGCTGCCGGCCAGCCCGTACACAGAGTCGTTGGCGATCTTGATCGCGTCCTCCTCGGTGTCGTATCCGATGATGCTCAGCACCGGCCCGAAGATCTCTTCCTGGGCGATCGTCATCTTGTTGTCGACGTCGGCGAACACCGTCGGCTGCACGAAGAAGCCCTGGTCCAGGCCCTCGGGACGGCCACCGCCGCAGACCAGTCGGGCGCCTTCCTCGATGCCTTTGGCGATGTACCCCTCGACCCGGGCGCGCTGCTTCTCCGAGATCAGCGACCCGACCTGCGCCGCCGGGTCCGACGGCCCGCCGACCGGCAGTGCCTGCACGAAAGCGCTTACCGCGTCCACGATTTCGTCGTAGCGCGAGCGGGGGGCCAGGATGCGGGTCTGGCCGACGCAGGCCTGCCCGGTGTTCATGATCCCGGAGAACACCATCATCGGAACCGCGGCGGCCAAATCGACGTCCTCGAGGACGATGGCCGCCGACTTCCCGCCGAGCTCGAGCGTGCACGGCTTGAGCATCTCGGCGGCGCGGCGGCCGATCTCCTTGCCGACGGCCGAGCTGCCGGTGAAGGTGAACAGGTCGACGTCGCGGTTGGACGTCAGCGCCTGCCCGGTCTCGATCCCGCCGGGCACCACCGACAGCACCCCCGGGGGCAGGCCGGCCTCGGCGAACACCTCTGCCAAAGCGTTTGCGGTCAGCGGGGTTTCGGCGGCAGGCTTGAGCACCACCGTGCAGCCGGCCAGCAGCGCCGGGCCCAGTTTGTTGACCGCCAGGAACAGCGGCACGTTCCACGCCACGATCGCGCCCACCACGCCGATCGGCTCGCGATGGACGATGCTCTGCCCGTAGCCGCCGTTGCGGATCTCCCGCCACTTGACTTGGTCGACGGCGGGACCGGCGAAGAAGTTCATCGCCCCCATCGAGCCCATCCAGTGCATCGTTTCGATGGTCGTCGGCGGCTGGCCGGTCTCGTCGGCCAGGAGTTTGGTGAACAGGTCCTTGCGCTCCTCGAGCAACCTGGCCGCGTTGGCGATCACCGCCGCCCGCTCCTTGGGCGGCGTGGTGGGCCAGGGGCCATTGTCGAAGGCCGCCCGGGCCGCGGCGACCGCGGCGTCGACGTCGGCCGCCGCCGCCATGGGCACCCTGCCGACATACTCACCGGTGGCCGGGCAGTGCACCTCGATCATTTCGGACGTCGACGGCTCGGTCCACTTGCCGCCGATGAAGAGTTTGTCGTATTCCGTCGTCTTGCTGTCGGTCATATGCGCCGCTCCTCCTCATCGCTCCCTCCCCGGCAAGCGGGAGGTACCCCCACTGCATCGTGGACGGTCATGGCGCCACCCTACCCAAGCAACGACAAAACGAGAACACGTTTCATTATCGGGGCCGAAGCACCAACACGAGATTACTCACCAGGAACTCACGCAGCACCGGCACCGAAGCCACCCACCACGCCCATCGGGGGTGGTAGCGCGGAAATGCGGCCACCGCCGCACCGGTGCTCGCGGCCCAGGCGAGCCCGTCGGCCGCGGACACCGCGAACAACGACGACCCATAGTTGTTTTTTGCCGGATGCCCGTGCTTGCGCGCATAGCGCGCCGCGGCGCGGGCGCCGCCCAGATAGTGGGTCAGGCCCATCTCGTGGCCGCCGAACGGCCCCAACCACACGGTGTAGGACAGCACGGCCAGCCCGCCCGGCTTGGTCACCCGCAGCATCTCGCCGCCCAGCTGCCAGGGCCGCGGCACGTGTTCGGCGACGTTGGAGGACAGGCAGACGTCCACCGAGTCGTCGCCGAATGGCAGCGCCGTCCCGGAGGCCCGCACGAAGACACCGGTGGCCCGGGCGAAAGCGGGCCCCGCCGCATGCATTTCGCTGGGGTCCGGTTCCACGCCGATGTAGCGGACACCGGCGTCGGCGAATGCCGCCGAGAAATATCCGGGCCCGCCGCCGACGTCCAGCAGCGTGCGGCCGGCCAGCGGCTCGCCGCGCGTGGCCAGCCACAGCTCGCTCACCATCGCCGCGGTGTCGGCCGCCAGTGCGCTATAGAAGCGTGCCGGGTCCGACCGCTCGTGGCGGAACTCCGACAGCAGCCGCAGGGAGCGCGCCAGTGTTGCCCGGCGGGCGAAGATATCGGTGGCGGCCACCGGCCAACCCTAAGGCCGGCATCCACCGCCCACCGTGACGCCGGCGTCACGCCGGGCGCCGAGCGCGACGCCAGCGTCACATTCGGCGCGAAACCCCAGCCAGGCTAGGCTGACGACTGATGTCTTCCCTGCGCTCCGTACTGCTGCTGTGCTGGCGCGACACCGGGCATCCCCAGGGCGGCGGCAGCGAAGCGTACGTGCAGCGCATCGGCGCACAGCTGGCCGCGTCCGGGATTGCCGTCACCCTGCGCACCGCCCGCTATCCGGGCGCGCCCCGGCGCGAGGTGGTCGACGGGGTGCGCATCGACCGTGTCGGCGGCCGGTACTCGGTGTACGTCTGGGCGTTGCTGGCAATGGCCGGGGCGCGGCTCGGGCTGGGTCCGCTGCGGCGCGTGCGGCCCGACGTGGTCATCGACACGCAGAACGGCCTGCCCTTCCTTGCCCGGCTGGTCTACGGGCGGCGGGTGGTGGTGCTGACGCACCATTGCCACCGCGAGCAGTGGCCGGTGGCCGGGCCGGTGCTGAGCCGGCTCGGGTGGTTCGTCGAATCGACGCTGTCACCGCGGGTGAACCGGCGCAATCAGTACGTGACGGTGTCGTTGCCCTCGGTCCGCGACCTGGTCACCCTCGGCGTCGACAACGCGCGGATCGCGGTGGTGCGCAACGGTCTCGACGAGGCGCCCCGGTCGTCGTTGTCCGGCCCGCGGGCGGCCGCACCGCGAGTGGTCGTGCTGTCGCGCCTGGTGCCGCACAAGCAGATCGAAGATGCGCTGGCCGCGGTCGCGGCGTTGCGCCCGCGCCTTCCGGGGGTGCACCTGGACATCGTCGGCGACGGCTGGTGGCGGCAGCGGCTCGTCGACCACGTGCGGCGGCTCAACCTGTCCGATGCGGTGACCTTCCACGGCCACATCGACGACCTGACGAAACACCATGTGTTGCAAAGCGCTTGGGTGCAGCTGCTGCCCTCCCGCAAGGAGGGCTGGGGTCTGGCGGTGGTGGAGGCGGCCCAGCACCGGGTGCCGACCATCGGCTACCGATCCTCCGGCGGCCTGTCCGACTCGATCATCGACGGGGTGACCGGGATGTTGGTGGACGACCACACCGAGCTGGTGGACCGCCTCGAAGAGCTGCTGTCGGATCCGGTGTTGCGCGATCAACTCGGCGCCAAGGCGCAGACTCGTAGTGGCGAATTCTCCTGGGCGCAAAGCGCCGATGCGATGCGCGCCGTGCTGGATGCGGTGCAGTCCGGCCGCATGGTCAGCGGCGTGGTCTAACGGCGCGCACGGCGCCGCCGCCACGCCGTGCCCAGCGCGCCGACGGCGCCGGCCAGCAGCATCACCAGCCACGCCACGTGCGCGAGCAGCGTCGCCGCGCGGCGGCCGGCCGATGCCCCGGCGGTGTCGGCGCCGACCCGATACAGGGCGAGCTCGTTGTCGCGGTAGACCGGCGTCAGGCCGCCCATCGTCCGGGCGGCCGCGCCGACGTCGCCGGCGCTGTCGGATTCGACCACCAGCCATGCCACACCGGCCGGGGCCAACGCGGCGGCATCGGCCCCCGCCAGCAGCGACCGCTCTACCGCCCGGGCGCGCTCGCCCTCGCCGGGCACGACAACGCCCGAGATGACCAGGTCGCCGGTTGTCAGTACGTCGGCGCGCACCCAGCGGGGCAGCGGATCCAAAACCGGCGCCGGGCCCGCCCAGGCGAACAGCCGCATGCTGCCGGCGGGCAACACCGCGACGGCACCGGGCGCGCGGTTGATCGCCGCCGCCACGGCGGCCCAGCCGGGCGGGTAGTGCACCGGCGCGACCCTGCCCCATGCCCCCCAGGCCAGGTCGGGCAGCGCCAGAATCAGCGCGGCGCAGCAGGTTAGCGCCGTCACAAAATCTGCCGGGGGCGGCAGCCACCTTCGCAGCGCCACCACCGCGCCGGCGCCCGCCACGACGTATCCCGGCAGCGCCAGCGCCACCCACTTCTGCCCGTCGCGCAGCATCCCGAAGCCGGGCATGGCGTCGACCAGCACCCGCAGCACGTGCAAACCCGGGCCGGTCGCCAGCGCGGCCGGGACCAGCACGGCCACCGCGGCCAGCGCCAGCAGCGGCAGCACCGCCGGGCGACGCAGCACCGTCGGCAACCCCGCCGCCACCACACCCAGCAACACCACCGCCGACAACACCGCCAAAAGCGTGGCCCGCGAACCCGGCGTGGCCTCGGCGTTCCAGATGCCGCCGAGGCTGGCCAGGCTGCCGAGCGTGCCCAGGCCGGGCTCGGCGCGCGGGGCGAACGCGGTAACCCCGAGCGTGTTCGCCGCGGTGTGCGGGGTCAACGACGCGCCCATCGCCGCCGCGGTCAGCCAGGGCAACGCCGCGACCAGCGCGGCGCCCGCCGCCACGGCGGCGCACCGCCGGCGGGGCCAGGCACGGTCGGGTCCCTCGACCGGGACGGCCACGCACACCAGCGCCACCACGGCGGCAAGCAGCAGGCCGGTCGGGGTCAGCCCGGCCAGCGCGACCCACCAGGCCAGCGCGAAGACGCCGGACCAACCGATACCGGGCGCCGTCCGCAGCGCCAGCATTGCCGTCGCGACCCACGGCAGGCAGCCGTAGCCGACCAGCAGGCTCCAATGACCCTGCAGCAGCCGTTCGGCGACATAGGGATTCCAGATCGCCAGGGTGATGGCGACGAACTGGCCGGCGGCGCCCGCGTCGGGCAAGGTCATCGCGACCAACCGCGCCGCGCCCCACCCCGCCAGCCACAGGCCCGCGACGAGCAGCGCCTTGACCACGATGCCGCCGTCGACCACATGCGAGGCCAGCGCCACGGCGAAATCTTGCGGTGTCGCCCGCGGCGCCGACGTCAGGCCCAGCGCGTTGTCGGACAGGTAGGACCGTGGCGTGGAGACGGCGTCGCGCAGCAGCAGGTACCCGGGCCCCAGCAGCGGCCCAACCACCAGCAGCGCCAAAACCAACGCGTACCCGGGCCGGGTCCAGCGCATGGCTAACGCATCCGGGCGGGGCTATTCCCGGTCGGGCGGGCCGGGCGGCCCGGGCTCGGATGGCGCCGCGTCGGGCGGCTCATCGGCGCCCGGTCGGGGCGGGCCGGGGGAATCGGCGTCCGGTGGACCCGGATCCGCACGCAGGTCGGGCCGTTGGGTGGGCAGCTTCTCGGTCTCGGCTTCGGCGCCGGGTACCGGTTCTTCGCGGCCGAAGAAACCCTTGTCGGCGCGGTCCAGCCCGGGGTCGGTCAGCGCGCTCTCGGACCGCAGGCTGAACGAGGCGAGCAACCCGCCACCGACCAGCGCCACCAGGCCCACCGCGGTGAACGTGATCGGCAGCACCCGCGACCACAGCGCCAGCCGGTCGCGCTCATCGCGGGCCGCGTTGACCTGGGATTCGACGGTGTCTTCGTTGGAGGTGACCTTGTAGTCGGCGAGCGTCACCTCCGGCTTGACCGGATCGCGCGCGAAGTAGTGGTTGGCGTGCTCGGTCTTCTTGACGATGGTGCCCGACACCGGGTCCACCCAGAAGGTGCGCTGCACCGCGTAGTAGCGGGTCATGGTGATCTGCTCCGCCGGATCCCCGGGCAGGCCCCACATGGCCGCGGAGGTGGTGACCTTGCCGTCCTCGTTGGCGGCGTACAGCGACGGGTACACCACCGGGGCCACCAGCTTGCCGTCGGCGTTGTAGCCGATGTTCTGGGTGAACTTGTAGGTGGTCAGACCGTTGACGTCTTCTTGGCTGTCGTAGTTGACATCGAAGGGCTTCTGCGCGATCGGGTCGAAGTAGGGGTACGTCTTCTTCTCGGTGTGAAACGGGAACCGGTAGGCCAGCCCGTCGTGGCGCAGCGGGATGGCGGTGGGCGGGTTGTCGTCGTTGAAGGTGCGCGGCTTCTGGACGGAGCCGCCGGTGTGGGTGTCGTCGGAGACCGCCATCGCCGTCTTGCGGTTGAGGGTGACGGTGTCGACGATGGCCAGCAGCAGCCCGCTGTCCTTCTGCTTGTCGGTGCGCCGCACCGAGGCGCCGACCTGCAGCGTGACCACGTCGGCGTTGGCGGGGGACTCGACGGTGATCTGCTGCTGGGACACCAGCGGCACGTTCTGGTTGACGACGACGTGATCACCGGACAGGGACGCGGAGTCGAGCGCGGTTCCGGTGCCGTCGCTGATCAACGTGGCGTCGAGGTTGAGCGGGATCTTGGTGATCTTGCTGGCGGTGTACGTCGACAACAGCAGCGCGGCGATCAGCAGGGCGGCCCCGAGTCCGACGATCGCGCACGCGGCGAACCGCAACATGACTGCTCGGTTCACGTTGCTGTGCCCTCCTAATGATGTCCGGACCCGTCAGCCGCCACCCGCCCCGGCCCGGGCGGGCAGCGAGGCAAAACTCGTTTGACCCTAACAGCAGAACGTGTGGCCTCGGCTTACGAACCTATTGCTATTGCACCTGGGTCCTTCGGGTGTACCCAGTTCGTCCGGCAACACATCACGGGCAAACTGTGATGGTGACCGAGGGCCGGCAGGTGGGTGGGATTCGCAGCTTCCTGCCCGCCGTGGAGGGGATGCGCGCGTGTGCGGCCATGGGCGTGGTCGTCACGCACGTCGCGTTCCAGACCGGACACTCCAGCGGCGTCGGCGGCCGGCTGTTCGGCCGCTTCGATCTGGCCGTGGCGGTGTTCTTCGCGCTGTCGGGATTCCTGTTGTGGCGCGGGCATGCCGCCGCGGCACGCGGCGTGGCGGCGCGCCCGCGCACCGGGCACTACCTGCGGTCGCGGTTGGTCCGCATCATGCCGGCGTACCTGGTGGCGGTCGTGGTGATCCTGACGCTGTTGCCCGACGCCGATCACGCCAGCCCGACCGTGTGGCTGGCCAACCTGACGCTCACCCAGATCTATGTGCCGCTCACCCTGACCGGCGGGCTCACCCAGATGTGGAGCCTGTCGGTGGAGGTCGGCTTTTACCTGGCGTTGCCGATCCTGGCGCTGCTGGCGCGCCGCGTACCGGTCGGCGCGCGGGTGCCGGTGATCGCGGCGCTGGGCGCGCTGAGTTGGGCGTGGGGCTGGGTGCCGGTGCACACCGGGCCGGGCACCAACCCGCTGAACTGGCCGCCGGCGTTCTTCTCCTGGTTCGCCGCCGGCATGGTGCTGGCCGAGTTGGCGCACAGCGGCATCGGGCCCCTGCACCGGTTGGCGCAGCAAAAGAGAGGTCGCGTGCTGATGGCCGTCGTCGCGGTGCTGGCCTTCGGCGTGGCGGCGTCGCCGCTGGCGGGCCCGGAGGGCCTGGTCCCCGGCACCGCCACCCAGTTCGCGGTCAAGACCGCGATGGGCTCCCTGGTCGCCTTCGCGCTGGTCGCGCCGTTGGTGCTGGACCGGCCGGACACGCCGCATCGGGTGCTGGGCAGCACCGGGATGGTGACCCTGGGTCGGTGGTCCTACGGGCTGTTCGTGTGGCATCTGGCGGCGCTGGCCATGGTGTTCCCGGTAGTGGGGACGTTCCCGTTCACCGGCCGGATGCCGACGGTGCTGCTGTTGACGCTGCTCTTCGGATGGGCGATCGCCGCCGTCAGCTACGCCCTGGTCGAGTCGCCGTGCCGGGAAGCGCTGCGCCGGTGGGAGAAACGCCACCAGCCGGCCGACGCGCGCCGGGTCATCGATGCTGAGGCCGACGCGATCGCGCCATGATCTCGGTTCGCACCGCCGACCGGCGCGCCTTGCCGGCGTCGTCGCGCAGGGGGGCGTCGACGAACTCGACGGTGTGCGGCACCTTGTATCCCGCGATGTGTTCGCGCAGGAATTCCTGCACGCGCGCGGCGTCCCGCGCCGATCCGTCGGCCGTGTGCACCAGCGCGTGGGGCACCTGGCCGAGGTCCTCGTGGGGGACACCGACCACCAGGCAGGACAGCACCTCCGGGTGCGCCGACAACGCGTTCTCGATCTCGGCGGGATACACGTTGCGCCCGCCGACGGTGAACATGTCGACCCGGCGGTCCGAGAGATACAGGAACCCGTCTTCGTCGAAATAGCCGAGGTCGCCCAGCGAGTCCCAGCCGTCGCGGCTCTTCGCGGTGGCGCCGACGTAGCGGTAGGTGGGCGCGCTGCCCGGGGCGGGCCGCATGTAGATCTCGCCGACCACGCCGAGCGGACAGGGATTGCCGTCGTCGTCGAGCACCTTCATCTCCCCGGCGACCACCACGCCGACCGAGCCGCGGTGGGTCAGCCACTGGTCGCCGGAGATGAAGGTCAACGCCTGTAATTCGGTGCCGCCGTAGAGCTCCCAGACCTTTTCGGGCCCGAGCACGTCGATCCAGGCCTGTTTGATGGCCGGCGGGCACGGCGCACCCAGATGCCAGAACCGCCGCACGGACGACAGGTCGTAGGAGCCGGGGTCGGCGCGGTAGACGGGCAGCGTGCGCTGCATGATCGTCGGCACCGTCGTGAGGAAGGTGACCCGATGGTCGGTGATCAGCCGCAGGAACTGCTCCGGCTCGAACCGGCTCATCAACACCAGGTGGTGGCGCATCAACAGGGCGATCGTCGCGGTGGTGAAGCCGGTGTTGTGGCTCAGCGGCACCGGCACCAAGGTGGTGTCGCCCTCCTGCGCGCCCAGCGGGTAGCCGATGGCTGCCGGGATCCGGCTGTCCCCGCCGGATTCGATCAGCTTGGGCCGGCCGGTGCTGCCGCCGGATCCCATCGCCTTCCACACCGGCGATACCGCTTCGGGCAACGCGGCGTCGGACAACGCCGCATCGGGCGTAAAACCGGCTGGAACACTTGGTATTTCGGCGTGCTCGCGGCCCACCAGCAGGGCGGGCGGCCGCAGCTCCAGCAGGCCCTGCAGCTCGGCGTCGGGCAACCGCGCCGACAGCGGTTGGGGCACCGCGCCCAGCTTCCAGCACGCCACCGCGGCCTGAATCCACTCCACGGAGTTGGGCAGCACCATGGTCACGTAGTCGCCGACGCCCACACCGCGCTCGGCGTAGGCCCGGGCCAGCCGGTTGGTCGAGGCGTCGAGCTCGGCACGGGTGAGGGTCACGCCGTCGCAGGTGACCGCGGGCTCATCGGGGGCGAGTGCGGCCAGCGTCGAAATCTGGGTGCCGATCGGCGGAACCGACTCCGTCACGGGTAGGCGCCCTGCCGCTCGAAGATGCGGCGCGGGTTGTCGACCAGCATGGTGTGCAGCTGCTCGTCGGTGACGCCGCGCTCCTTGAGGGCGGGGATCACGTCGTTGTGGATGTGCAGGTAGTGCCAGTTCGGCATCACCTGGGGGACCAGCTCCTCGGGCAGCGCGTCGAAGTAGCAGTTGGCGTCGTGCGAGAGCACCATCTTGTCGGCGTGCCCGCGTTCGCACATCTGCGCCACGATGTTCACCCGGTCCTCGAACGGAGAGATCACGTCGATGCCGAACCGGTCCATCCCGAGGTAGGAGCCTGCGGCGATGAGCTCCTCGAGGTAGCCGATGTCGGTGCTGTCGCCGGAATGGCCGATGACCACCCGGCTCAGGTCGACGCCCTCGGATTCGAAGATGCGCTGCTGTTCGAGCCCGCGGCGCAGCCCGGCGTGGGTGTGGGTGGAGATCGGCACCCCGGTGCGCTTGTGCGCCTGGGCGACGGCCCGCAGCACCCGCTCGACACCCGGTGTGACGCCGGGCGCGTCGGTCGCGCACTTGAGGATCCCGGCCTTGATCCCGGTGTCGGCGATGCCCTGCTCGATGTCGCGGACGAACATGTCGGTCATGATCTCCGGCCCGCCGAGTTCGCCGCCCGGGCCGAGGTAGTGGAAATAGAACGGCACGTCGTTGTAGGTGTAAAGTCCGGTCGCGACAACGATATTCAGCTCGGTGGCCGCGGCCACGCGGGCGATGCGCGGAATGTAGCGGCCCAGCCCGATCACCGTGAGGTCGACGATGGTGTCCACGCCGCGGGCCTTCAACTCGCCCAGCCGGTCGATGGCGTCGGCGACCCGCTGCTCCTCATCGCCCCATGCCTCGGGATAGTTCTCCGCGATCTCGGTGGTCATGATGAACACGTGCTCATGCATCAGCGTCACGCCGAGATCGGCGGTGTCGATGGGGCCGCGAGCGGTATTGAGTTCTGACACGGCACTGATGCTAGGTCCGCCGGGCGCCAAAGAGGAGGGTTTTATCCGGTGCGCCCCGACGGCCCCGTTATTGCAGTACCGTCACCCTCGGCTTTATCGACGTCTTTTTTCCGCCCCTGGGAGTCACGTCATGTTGCTCAATCCCAACCACCTGCAACGCCAGTACCCAGACCGCCGCTCGGGCGAGATCATGGCCGCAACGGTCGACTTCTTCGAATCGCGGGGAAAGGCGCGGTTGAAGGCCGACGACCACGAACGGGCGTGGTACTCCGACTTTTTGGACCATGTCGGACGGGAGCGCATCTTCGCGTCGCTGCTCACCCCCGCTCGGTACGGCGCTGACGACTGCCGCTGGGACACCTACCGGATCAGCGAGTTCGCCGAGATCGTCGGCTTTTATGGGCTGAACTACTGGTATCCCTTTCAGGTCACCGCCCTGGGCCTGGGCCCGATCTGGATGAGCGAAAACGAGGACGCCAAGCGCAAGGCGGCGGCCCAGCTGGAGGCGGGCGAGGTGTTTGCGTTCGGGCTGTCGGAGCAGACGCACGGCGCCGACGTCTATCAGACTGACATGATCCTCACCCCCGCCGACGGCGGCTGGCTCGCCAATGGCGAGAAGTACTACATCGGCAACGCCAACGTCGCCCGGATGGTCTCCACCTTCGGCAAGATCGCCGGGACCCCGGGAAACCAAGACGAGTACGTGTTCTTCGCCGCCGACTCCCAGCACGATCGCTACGACCTGATCAAGAACGTGGTGAACTCGCAGAACTTCGTCGCCAACTACGCGCTGCGCGACTACCCCGTCAGCGAGGCCGACCTGCTGCACCGCGGCCCGGAGGCCTTCCACGCCGCCCTGAACACCGTCAACGTCTGCAAGTACAACCTGGGCTGGGGCGCCATCGGCATGTGCACCCACGCCATGTACGAGGCGATCACCCACGCGTCCAACCGCATCCTGTACGGGACCGTCGTCACCGACTTCACCCACGTGCGGCGGCTGCTCACCGACGCGTACGTGCGGCTGGCCGCCATGAAGCTGGTCGCCACCCGTGCCTGCGACTACATGCGCAGCGCGTCTCCGGCCGACCGTCGCTACCTGCTCTACAGCCCGCTCACCAAGGCGAAGATCACCAGCGAAGGCGAACGCGTCGTCGTCGCGCTGTGGGATGTCATCGCCGCCAAGGGCGTCGAGAAGGACACCTTCTTCGAGGCCGTGGCCCGCGAGATCGGC
This sequence comes from uncultured Actinomycetota bacterium, assembly GCA_963800315.1. Lineage (GTDB taxonomy): Bacteria > Actinomycetota > Actinomycetes > Mycobacteriales > Mycobacteriaceae > Mycobacterium. Next base: position 23,235 of record CAWDAS010000003.1, on the reverse strand, counting down.
CTGCTGCCCAGGCTGGAGGGCACCGTCCACATCAACATCGGCCTGCTCGCCAAGTTCATGCCCAACTATCTGTTCGCGCCGAACAGCGAGCTGCCCCTGCTCGGCCGCCGCGACGACGCGTCTGACGACACCTTCCTGTTCGCGCAGGGGCCGACGGGAGGGCTGGGCAAGGTGCGCTTCCACGATTGGCGCGCGCCGTTCGACAGCTTCGGCCACCTGCCCAACGTCGCGCTGCTGCGTGAGCAGATCGACGTGCTCGCCGAGATGCTGGCCAGCGCGACCCCGGACGCGGTACAGCAGAAGGACATCGACTTCGCCTTCGCCGTCGGGCAGCTGTTTGCCGTGGTGCCCTACGCCCAGCTCATCCTCGAGGAGGCCGGCCTGTCGGGGGTGGATGCGGGGTTGCTCGACGAGATCTTCGCCGTGCTGGTCCGCGACGTCAACGGCTACGCCGTGGAGCTGAGCGACAAGCCGGCCACGACGGACGCGCAGGCCCGCCATGCGATGCGGATGATTCGTCGCCCGGCGCACGACCCCGCGCGCTACGCCCAGGTCTGGAAGGACCACGTGCTGCCGCTCAGCGGCGCCTACCAGATGCGGCCCTGATTCCCGGCCCGTGACCCCCTTGACTGTGAGGTGCCTCACAGTAGAATGACCAGTGGTCATTGACGCTAGGAGGCCGCATTGCCGACGGTGACATGGGCGCGCGTCGATCCCGCTCGTCGCGCCGCGGTGATAGAAGCCGCAGAGTCGGAATTCGGGGCGCACGGATTTTCCGGGGGCAGCCTCAACGTCATCGCGCGCCGCGCCGGCGTCGCCAAAGGCAGCCTGTTCCAGTACTTCGCGGACAAGCGCGACCTGTACGCGTTCATCGCCGACATCGGCAGCCAGCGAGTGCGCGCCTACATCGAGGAGCTGATCCGCGAGCTCGACCCGGGCCGGCCGTTCTTCGAATTCCTCACTGACCTGCTCGACGCCTGGGTGGCCTACTTCGCCGAACATCCCCGGGAACGCGCCCTGCACGCCGCGGCGACGTTGGAGGTCGACACCGACGCCCGCGTCAGCGTGCGCAGCGTCATCCACCGCCACTACCTGGAGGTGCTGCGTCCGCTGGTGCGCGACGCGCAGACCCGGGGCGACCTGCGCGCCGATTCGGATACCGACGCCCTGCTGTCGTTGCTGCTGTTGCTTTTTCCGCACCTGGCGCTGGCCCCGTACATGCGCGGCCTGGATCCGATCCTCGGGCTCGACGAGCCCACCCCGGAGCAGCCCGCGCTGGCCGTGCGCCGGCTCGTCGCGGTGCTGGCCGCCGCGTTTGCCGCCATCCCCCAACCCAGCCCCACAACGATCTGAGGAGGTCACGATGACACGCACAAGTTCAGGCTCCATGGTTAGGGGCGGACTCAACTGGGACAGCTTGCCGCTCAAGCTGTTCGCCGGCGGCAACGCGAAGTTCTGGAATCCGGCCGACATCGACTTCTCCCGCGACCGCGCGGACTGGGAGCGGCTGACGGACGACGAACGCCACTACGCGACCCGGCTGTGTGCCGAGTTCATCGCCGGGGAGGAGGCGGTGACCGAGGACATCCAGCCGTTCATGGCCGCGATGCGGGCCGAGGGTCGGCTCGGCGACGAGATGTATCTGACGCAGTTCGCGTTCGAGGAGGCCAAGCACGTCCAGGTATTCCGGATGTGGCTCGACGCCGTCGGCGTCACCGACGACCTGCACCAGTACCTCGACGACATCCCCACTTACCGGACGATCTTCTACGAGGAGCTGCCGGACTGCCTGGGCGCCCTGTCGACCGATCCCTCACCGGCCGCCCAGGTCCGGGCGTCCGTCACCTACAACCACATGGTCGAGGGCATGTTGGCGCTGACCGGCTATTTCGGCTGGCACAAGATCTGCGTGGAACGCGGGATTCTGCCCGGCATGCAGGAGCTGATCCGGCGCATCGGTGACGACGAGCGGCGCCACATGGCGTGGGGCACCTTCACCTGCCGGCGCCACGTCGCCGCCGACGACGCCAATTGGGGAGTCTTCGAAACGCGGATGAACGAGCTCATGCCGCTCGGGCTGCGCCTCATCGAAGAGGGCTTCGCCCTGTACGACCCGATGCCCTTCGACCTTTCGGTGGACGAGTTCATGCAGTACGCCGCTGACAAGGGGATGCGGCGATTCGGCACGATCGGCAGCGCCCGCGGCCGGCCGGTCGGCGAAATCGACCTCGACTACTCACCGCTGCAGCTCGAGGACACATTCGCCGACGAGGACGCCAAGGTGCTGGCGGCCGCGTCGGTCTAGCGGCGGTTCTAGCCGACCCAGACGGTCTTGGCGTTGCAGAACTCCCGGATCCCCAGGCCGGCGAGCTCGCGGCCGTAGCCGGACCGTTTGACGCCGCCGAACCCCAGCTCCGGGTAGGACACCGTCATCCCGTTGATGAAGACCTGGCCGGCCTCGATGTCGTCGATGAAGCGCTGCTGCTCGGCCTCGTCGCGGGTCCAGGCGTTGGAGCCCAGCCCGAAGGTCGTGGCGTTGGCGATCTCGATGGCCTCGTCGATGTTCTCGGCCCGGTACATCGACGCGACGGGGCCAAAGACCTCCTCGGTGTACAGCGCCATGTCCTTGGTGATGTCGGTGACCACCGTCGGCGGGTAGAACCACCCCGGCCGGTCCAGCGGCTTGCCGCCGGCGCGCAGCTTCGCCCCCGCCGCGACGGCGTCGTCGACCTGCTTGGCGATTTCGTCGCGGCCCGACTCGGTGGCCAGCGGGCCCACGTCGGTGTCCGGGTCGGTGGGGTCGCCCACCTTGAGCGCCTCCATCCGCTCGACGAACTTGTCGACGAACGCGTCGTAAATGTCGGTGTGGACGATGAACCGCTTGGCGGCGATGCAGGACTGGCCGTTGTTCTGGACCCGGGCGGTGACCGCGGTCTTGACGGCCTCGTCGAGGTCGGCCGACGGCATCACGATGAAGGGGTCGCTGCCGCCGAGCTCGAGCACGGTCGGCTTGATCTCGTCACCGGCGATGGCGGCGACCGACTGGCCGGCCGGTTCGCTGCCGGTCAGGGTGGCCGCCGCGACCCGGGGATCGCGCAGGATGCGCTCCACGGCGCCGGACGAAACGAGCAGCGTCTGGAAGCAGCCCTCCGGGAAGCCGCCGCGGGCGATGACGTCGGCCAGGTACAGCGCGCTCTGCGGCACGTTGGACGCGTGCTTGAGGATGCCGACGTTGCCCGCCATCAGCGCCGGGGCGGCGAACCGCACGGCCTGCCAGAGCGGGAAATTCCACGGCATCACCGCCAGCACCACGCCGAGCGGCTGGTACCGGACATACGCCTTGGACGCGCCGACCTTGCCCGCGTCGGCCGGCTCGTCGGCCAGCAACTTCTCGGCGTTCTCGGCGTAGTAGCGAAAGCCCTTGGCGCACTTGAGCGTCTCGGCCTTGGCCGAGGCAAGGGTTTTGCCCATCTCCAGCGTCATCATCGCGGCGACCTCGTCGGCTTCCGCCTCCAGCAGGTCGGCGGTGGCGTTCGCCCACCCGGCCCGCTGGGCGAAGGTGGTGTTGTGGCGGTAGTCGACGAACCGGGCGTATGCGCGGGCGATGGCCGCGTCGACTTCCTCGTCGGTTGCCGGGGTGAAGGTCTTGACTGTCTCGCCGGTGGCCGGGTTGATCGTGGCGATGGGCACGCTGGCTCTCCTTGATTGGCGTCGCTCGGTGTCCTGATGAAAAGTCCAACATCTAACCTGCCACTATCGTTCCCTCAAGGGAGGTGCCGGATGAGCAAAGCAGCGGAGTTGATGGTCAAGTGCCTGGAAAACGAGGGGGTTTCCGTCGTCTTCGGGCTGCCCGGCGAGGAGAACATCCGCTTCGTGCAGGCGTTGGCGTCGTCGCGCATCCGCTATGTGCTGACGCGGCATGAGCAGGCCGCGGCCTTCATGGCCGAGATGTACGGGCGCGTCACCGGGCGGGCCGCGGTGGTGTCGACGACCCTGGGGCCGGGCGCGATCAACATGCAGCTCGGCGTCGCCGACGCCACCACCAACAGCACGCCGCTGGTCGCCATCTCCGCACAGGTGGGCCAGGACCGGGAGTACAAGGAGTCGCACCAGTACGTCGACCTGGTGTCGATGTTCGCTCCCATCACCCGGTGGGCCGCCGGCGTCCCCACCCCGCGCGCGATCCCGGAGATGTTCCGCAAGGCCTTCAAGGTGGCCGAGACCGAACGCCCGGCCGCGGTCTATCTTGCGGTGCCAGAGCACATAGATGCCGACGAGACCGACTACCCCGACCTGACCCCGTTGCCGCGCAACGTCGTCCGCCCCGACGCGCCGGCACCCGGTCAGGTGGCACGCGCGGTCGAAGTCCTGCGCACGGCGAAGCGCCCGGTGGTGCTGGCCGGGCATGGCGCCGCGCGCAGCGACGCGACCGCGGCGCTGGTCCGCTTCTCCGACGAGTTCGGCATCCCGGTGGCCAACACCTTCCACGGCAAGGGCGTGATGCCCGACGACCACCCCAATAGCATCGGCACCCTCGGGTTCATGCGGCACGACTACGTCAACTTCGGGTTCGACAATGCCGACGTGGTGATAGCCGTCGGCTACGAGTTGCAGGAATTCGACCCGGTCCGGATCAACCCGCAGGCGGACAAGAGGATCATCCACGTGCATCGCTTCCCGGCCGAGGTCGACGCGCACTACTCGGTCGACGTCGGGATCATCGGCGACATCAGCGCGTCGGTCGATGCGCTGACGGACGCGCTGGCCGGCCACGCCTTCGAGGCCGGGCCCGACGTGCCCGGCTCCGGTCTGCTGGCCGAGGAATTCGCTCGGGGCCAACAGGATTCGCGGTACCCGCTGGCGCCCGCGCGGATTGTGGCCGACACCCGCGCCGCGTTGGGCCGCAGCGACGTGGTCCTGGTCGACACCGGCGCCACCAAGATGTGGATGGCGCGGCTCTATCCGACCTACGAGCGCAACACCTGCCTGGTCTCAAACGGGTTGTCCACCATGGCCTTTGCCCTGCCCGGGGCCCTCGGCGTCAAGCTGGCGCGACCGGAGGCCAAGGTGCTGGCCGTCGTCGGCGACGGCGCGTTCATGATGAACTCGCAGGAGATCGAGACCGCCGTGCGCGAGCGGATACCGCTGGTGGTGTTGATTTGGGAGGACGGCGGCTACGGCCTCATCGAGTGGAAGATGGACCTCGAGCTGGGCGATCATTACTACGTGAAGTTCGGCAACCCCGATGTCGTGATGTACGCGGAGAGCTTCGGCGCCAAGGGATATCGGATCAACAGCGCCGACGAGCTGCTGCCGACGTTGCGGGCCGCGCTCGCCGACGACGGTGTCTCGCTGATCTGCTGCCCGGTCGACTACTCCGAGAACCTGCGGCTGACCGACCGGCTCGGCGAGTTGGACGAGACGCTGTAGATTTTCTTAAAATCACTTATGTCACTGCCGTTTCAGAGCGGCCAGTTTTGTCGGTGGTGGTCGCTAGTTTGGCGGTATGAGTTCTAGCGGTGTCGCGGACCGGGAGGCCATCACGGCGGCCTTCGATGCGCTCGATGCCGCGGTCGACGGGGCGGTCGGCCTGGACTTCGACGCGTTGACCACCGAGGAGTGGTTGGCGTTGTTGGAACGCTGCGAGCGAGTGCGCCGGCGGTTGCCGGCCATCGAGCATCCGCTGATCAACAACCTGGCCCGCCAGGCTACCGCGGAAGAGCTGGGCGGCAAGCTTTCTCATGCGATCGCCGAGTGGACGCTGATCGGCCGGGCCGAGGCAGCCCGGCGCATCCGCGAGGCCGCCGACCTGGGGCCACGCCGGGGATTGACCGGCGAACCGCTAGCCCCGGTGCTGGCCGCCACCGCGGAGCGGCAGCGGGCCGGCACGCTCGGCGCCGGCCAGGTCGCGGTGATCCGGAAGTTCTACCACCAGCTGCCCGGCTGGGTCGACCAGGCCACCCGCGAGCGCGCCGAAACCGACCTGGCCAAGCAGGGCACCCAGTACCGGCCCGAGCAGTTGGCCGGCCTGGCCGCCACCCTGGCCGACTGCCTCAACCCCGACGGCACCTACACCGACGAGGACCGCGCGCGGCGGCGCGGGTTGACCCTGGGCAATCAGCTAGCCGACGGGATGTCGGAGCTGCGCGGCTGGCTGACCCCGGAAGCCCGCGCCACCCTGGAAGCCGTGTGGGCCAAACTGGCCGCCCCCGGCATGTGCAACCCCGACGACCAAACCCCCTGCGTGGACGGCACCCCCTCGCAGGAAGCGATCGACCGCGACGCCCGCTCGACCGGCCAACGCCACCACGACGCCCTGCTGGCCGCAGCGCGCGCCGTGTTGGCCTCCGGCAAGCTCGGCACCCACAACGGGCTACCGGCCTCCATCATCGTCACCACCACCCTGGCCGAACTGGAAGCCGCCGCCGGACGCGGCCTCACCGGCGGCGGCACCCTGCTGCCGATGAGCGACGTGATCCGCCTGGCCCGCCACGCCCGCCACTATCTGGCGATCTTCGACAAGGGCAAGGCCCTGGCGCTCTATCACACCAAACGGCTGGCCTCCCCCGGACAGCGGATCGTGTTGTACGCCAAGGACCGCGGCTGTTCGGCACCGGGCTGCACCGTGGCCGGCTACTACTGCGAAGTCCACCACACCACCGACTACGCCCAATGCCGCACCACCGACATCAACGCCCTCACCTTCGCCTGCGGGCCCCACCACCGCATCCTGAAACCCGGCGGCTGGACCACCCGCAGAAACGGCAAGGGACACACCGAATGGATCCCGCCCCCACACAAAGACCGAGGCCAACCCCGCACCAACACCTTCCATCACCCCGAAAAGCTTTTGCACGACGAGGGTGACGACGAAGCCCCGTGACTCAGCCGTTGTGTTGGGGCGTCGCCGTGGGCAGGGCCATGGGCGGCACAAAGCGGCCGATCAGCGTGCGATGCCACCACGCCCGGTCCCGCCGCAGCTCCGCGGGGGTGGTGAAGCGGTATTCGTAGAGCTGCGCCCGCACATACCGCGGCGGCGCTTCGGGAAATGGATTGTGCCGCAATAGCCGCAGCGTTGGCCGATCGTTGCGCAGCAGCCGCTGTAAAAACGGGATCAGCCATGGCTGTGCGTACCCCGGCGAGATGGCGGCGAACCACATCAGCCAGTCCAGGCGCAGATGATAGGGCGCCCATTGACGCGGCAGCCGGCGCACGGCGCCGGGCTTGCCCTTGAATCCGTATTCCTGCCAGACCGTCTGCGCGGTGATATCGGCCGCGTCGGTGCCTTCGATCACGACCTCGCGGCGGATGCGGCCGATGCTGCCGAAGGCGCCGTAGGTGTTCACCAAGTGAAAGGCGTTGAACGACATGTTCATTCGCTGACGCGACGACAGCATGTTGCGCGCCGGCCAGTAGCTCATGAACAGCACCGCCACCGTGAACGCGACGACCAGACCGGCGAACCACAGCGGCGGCCCCTGCGACGGCCGGATGCGCGGGGACCGGCAGCAGTGCCGCCACCGACGCGTCGTCGATGGCGCTGCACGCCAACAGGATGGTCACCCAGTTCAGCCAGGCGAAGTTGCCCGACGCCACCAGCCACAGCTGGGTCACCGCGATGATCGCCGCGGCCACGCTGGCCACCGGCTGGGGCGCGAACAACCCGAACGGCACCAGCAGCTGCGAAACGTGGTTACCCGCCACCTCAATTCGATGCAGCGGCTTGGGCAGGCGGTGGAAGAACCAGCTCAACGGCCCCGGCATGGGCTGTGTCTCATGGTGGTAGTACAAACACGTCAGGTCGCGCCAGCACGAATCGCCACGCATCTTGATCAGGCCCGCGCCGAACTCCACCCGGAACAGCAGCAGCCGCGCCATCCATAACGTCAACACCGGAGGCGCCACCTCGTCGTTGCCGAGGAAGATCATCAGGAACCCGGTCTCCAGCAGCAAGGACTCCCAGCCGAACGAGTACCAGGTCTGCCCGACGTTGACGATCGACAGGTAGAGCACCCACAGGGTGAGCCACATGAGCATCGCCGCCCACAGCGGCACCGCGTCGGCCGCACCGGCGACGATGGCCGCCGACAGCGCCGCCCCGAACCACGAGACCGTCGAGAACAGCCGGTCGGAATAGCGCAGGTGAAAGACGCTCGGGGTGCGCCAAAACGACTGTCCGGCCAGAAATCGCGGAACCGGGAGCATGCCATGCTCACCGATGAGCGCCCGGAACTGCGCGGCGGCCCCGACGAACGCGATCAGGTAGATGGCCGCGGCGCCGCGCTCGAGCACCAGCCTGCCCAGCCAATACTCGGGTGCGGAAAGCCAGCCCATAGCCGTAACTCCTCGGACGGTGGCGGTTACGCCAACCCGCATATCCAGTCAACCAGCCGGCAAACCGGTAGCCAACACCCCGACGGCTATTCGTCGCCGCGCCCGCGCACCCGGTTCGGCATGGCCACCACCGACGCGGCAAGGACCGCCACCGAAATCAGCGCCAGCAACTGCACACTCGCGGAATGGCCGGCGTAACCGTCGACCGAGCGCCAGGGATGCCGGGACAGCACCGCCCCGGCCAGAATCAGCCCGCCCGCGCTCGACACGACGGCGACCCCGTTCCACCGGCGGCGCAGCGCGTACCGCAGACCCAGGGCTGCGCCGGTCACCAGGACGCCGGCCACGCCGGCGATCACCGCCCCGGCCGCCAGCACCGCGACCGCCGCCCACGCCCCGGGCCGCCATGGTCGTGCGGGCGCGTCCTGGGGACGCCTGCTCCGGGTGCGCCACAGCGCGAGCAGGGCCAGCAGCGGCAGCAGCGCCAGTCCCACCGCCAGTCCGGCCCGGTACAGCGAATTGGACGCGAAGGTGAGCGTGATGGTGCCGGGGTCCCCCGCCGGCACCACCCAGCCCTGCTGCCACCCGTTGACGGCCACCGGCGTCAGCCGGGCCCCGGCGGCGGTGCGCGCCACCCAACCGGGATTGATGCTTTCGGGGATCACCAGGACGCGGGGGACCGTCGACGGCGGCGCCTCCACCTCGCGGCGGTCCGGACCCCAGGCGCGCCAGGCCGGAACGCGGACGGCGCCGGTGGGTTCGACAGCGGCCGGGGAGGAAAGCCGGGCCCCGTCCACGACGAACTGAGCGCCGGGGCTGATCAGCAGCTCCTGCTGCCCCGCCGGCAGCGCGATCGGCTCGCGGTCGCACGGCGCCGCAGCGACGGGTTCGCCGGCCAGCAGGGCGCCCACCGTGGTTTGGATCGAGGTGTGCACGAACCGGCCGGCGACGGCGAGCACGGGGCCGTGGTCGCAGTCGACGGTGATCGCGCGGGACCGGTTGCGGGTGGCGTCGGCGGGCGCGATCGGCTTGCCGTCGGCGCCGAGCACCGCGACCTCGGCCAGCCCCGGCGGCTTCAGCTGGTCGAAACCCAAAGCGTTGCGGTCGATCACGTCTTCCCAGGCGAGCAGGCTCACGGTGACGGTGTCGGTCACCCGCGCCCGCAGCGGCAGGGTCTGGGGCTCGCCCGGCGGCAACCCGCGCACCTGCGGACCGTCGCCCAGGTTGACGGCCACCATCGTCGGGTGCGCCGGCAACGCCGACCGGCTGGGAACCAGGCGCAGCCCGGTGACCTCGGTGGGACGCGGCAGGGTGAGGGTCAGCGTCGGCGGGGTCTTGTGTTGCACCACCCGTTGCGGCGCCGTCCACGCGGTCGCCGGATCGCCGTCGGTGGCCGCGTACGCCGAGCCGAGGATGTCCACCAGGTCGGAGTCACCTTGGGCCCGGGTGGTGTCCGGCTCGGCGATCAGATCGGCCAGCTTGGGCCCCTGCCGGGGCCGCACCCACACGGTCGGGGTGACCGACGTCGGGGTCGGGACGGTCAGCGTCCGGCTGAAGTTGACCGGCTCCTCCGGCGCCAGGGCCATCGACGGCGCGCAGCGCACGCCGTCGGGCGCCCGGGCGCACCCCGGCCTGCCCAGCAATTCCGATCCCAGGTCCCAGGCCGCGACCGTCGCACCCGGCGGCGGCCCGGGAACCAGCACGGTGTGGCGCAGGTCGAGCGGATGGGCGAATCCGGACGCGTCGTACTGCGTGATCGACAGGTCGGTGATGCCGAATTGCACTCCGGCGGACCCGTCGTCGGTGCCCGCCGCCGTGACGCGTATCCACGGCGTCTCGCCGTAGGGCAGCGCCGCGGTGAGCGGCTTGCCGGCCTCGTCGAACCGCAGGGTGGTGCTGCCGGTGGCGGTCTCGACGAGGATGCGGCGGACCTGGGCGCCGACGGCGGTCGCGCTGGGGGTGAGGGTGATGACGGCGTTGGCGACCGGGTGGTCGAAATCCACCCGCAGCCACTGGCCCACGGCGGCCTGCAGTGAGTTGGAGACCCATGCGGTCGCCGGGTCGCCGTCGATCGCGGCGGCGGGCGAGGTCGCCGGTGCGACGTCGGGCATCGCCGTGGCATCCGACGACGAGCTCGAGACGGTGATCCGGCCGCCGGTCCAGGCGCCCCATACCCGGTCGGCGCCGGGGACGGGATAGTCGGGGACGCGATTGTAGGTATGCCGCGCATCGCCGGCCGCCCGGACGGCCGACGAATGTTGGTCCACCCGGCCGTAATCCGTCTCGCGGGCGACCGGGGTGTCGGTGACGGTCACTTGGGGTGCCGGCAGCCCGGCGGCGCGCGCGTCCGCGGTCATCAGCACCGGACCCAGCGCCGGCCGGCCCAGCAGCCGTCGCCGCTCGTCGAGACGCAGCAGGACTTCCGGCCCGCCGTCGACCCGGGCCAGCCCGTCGACGTCGGCGAAGTAGGGCGCCCCGGGAGCACCGGCCCCGCTTTCGGACGAGGCGACCCGGTAGACCACTCGGTAAATTTCTACGGCGGGATAGCGCGGGCGCAGGCCGCTGTCGGCGACGAAGCCCGCCAGGGTGCCGGGCCCCACCGGCGCCCCGAACTGTGCCACCTTCTGCAGTCCCGCGGACCCCTCGATCGCGCGGTGCACCAGAATCGGGCGCGCCGAGCGTGACGTCTCGGGGTCCAGGTCGTTGCGCAGCACCACGTACGAAATCCCTTGGCGGGCCAGGGTATCGGCCAGGCCGGCCGACGGGCGGCCCGCGGCGAACAGGCGTTGCACGGAATCCAGCGCCCGGATGGTCTGCGGCGGGGTCAGCGGGATGGAGTCGCGCACCCCCCACGGACTGCTGCCCAGCACTTGCAGCGGCTCGTCATGGCTGGTGCCCCACACCTGGGTGGCGAACGGCGCCCCCGGGACCACCAGCACCCGCCCGGGACTGGCGCCCCCTGCCGCAGGGACGGCCTCAGAGACATTGTGCTCGCTGAGCCAGTCGGCGGCGTCGTGCCAATACTGCGGGATCGCGCTGAACGTGCCGGGCGGGGTGAGCCGGCCGGTCCACGCCAGCGAGGTGCTGACCAGCAGCGCCGTCAGCACCACCACCGCGACCGCAACCCGCTTGTCGCGCTCGGGATGGGCGAACGCGCGCAGCCACGCCCGACCCGGCCCCCACCCGGGAAGGGGGACCCGGCCCAGCAGCTGCGCGATGCCCAGCACCACCGGGATTCGGATGACCGATCCCAGCTTGTGCACGTTGCGCAGCGGAGCGCCGCCGGCGTCCAGAAACGCCTGGATCTGATGGGCCAGCGGCGATCCCAGCCCGCCGCTGTAGCCGGCGGCCATCAACACCACGCCGACCAGCAGCATCGTCACCAGCCGCCCCCGCGCCGGCATCGACGGGCCGGCCAGCCCGGCCAGCCCGGCCGCCGCGACCAGGCAGGTGCCCAGGATGGCCGCCGACCCGGTCACCAGCGGGGCGCCCGCCGTCGCGGTCGGCGCCACGAACGGGGTCCAGCTGTCGGTGCCGCGCAGCATCTCGACCAGCGACGACCATTGCGTTGTCACGCCGGAGGATTCGATGAAATCCAGGAACGGGGGACTGATGGCCCGCAGCATCGCCAGCGCCACCACCCACCACAGCATGGCCAGGAACAGTGACAACAGCCACCACCCGGTGTAGCGCCACCACAACCGGTTCGACCGGTGACATGCCCACCAGATCACCGCGGGCAGGCAACCGGCCAGGGTGGCGATGGCATTGACCGCGCCCATCAGCGCGACCGCCAGGCCGGCCTGCGCGGCCAGGGCGCGCACCGACCGGTCGGTGGTAGCCCGCGCCGAATTCAGAGCCAGGATGGTGGGCAGCAACACCCACGGCGCCAGCATCATCGGCAGGGTTTCCGACGAGATCGACCCCAGTGTGGTCAGCACCCCCGGTGCCAGCGCGAACGCGGCGGCCCCGACCACCCGTGACGCGGGGCTGCCGATGCCCAGCGCCTCGGCGACCCGCAACAGTCCCCAGAAGCCGACGGTGAGCAGCAACGCCCACCACAGGCGCTGGGTGGCCCATCCGGGGACGCCGAGCAGATGGCCGAGCAGGAAGAAGGTGCCGTGCGGAAACAGGTACCCGTAGGCCTGATTTTGCGCCTGACCGAACGGCAGGTCGCTGTTCCACAGATTGGTGGCGCGGGCCAGGAAGCGCAGCGGGTTGACGGTGAGGTCGAGCTTGGTGTCGGGGGAGATCCGCCCCGGCGACTGCGCGAACGTCAGCGCCAGCGCGATCGTGGTGACCAACAGCAACCACCGGCGCGACAATGGCGCGGCCGGCGAGCCCAACGTCGTATCCGCGGGCGCCACCGGCGCCCCCCGCGCCGGGCTAGCTACGGTTGCCGTACTCGACCCGGTTGAGCACTGACGACTGCGGATCGCCCCCGGGCAGTGGCGGTTTCGTGTCCTGCTGCACCATCAACGTGATGCCGAAAATCGCGGCGGCGCCAAGCAGCAGACCAACCACCACGCTCGCGGCGGCGGGCGCAACGATCCGGTTCACTGATGGCTCCTCGGGGCTTGTGGTCCAGGCTTGGCGACCTAGCGACAACCTAGCAGAAGCGAGGCCGGCGCCGGCCGGCCGAGCCTCAGGGCAGACAGTGCCCGTGAAAGCAGCGGTCGCCGTATTGCACCAGGTAGGGCCCGGCGGGGCGGCACGGGGCCGGGCGGCTCCGCGCCGGCGCCCCGCTGTGGTCGGCCACGGCGAGCGTGACGCCGACGGTGGTGGCGACACCGATGGACAAACCCACGGCGACGCTGGCCGCGGCGGCCAGGGTGAATCCGGTCATCGGTGGCTCCTTGTCCTGCTGCCGCTCGTCTGCCCAGGGGTGCCCCCGGTGCCGGGGAGGAAAACCTCGTTGCGGGCCGGAGCCGCGGGCCGCGGTCCCGCCATGGAAACATGGCCCGATGGCATTTTCGCGCATCCTGGCCGTGCTCGCCGCCGCGTCGACGCTGCTGGCGGGTTGCGGCCAGCACGCCACCCGGCCGGGGACCTCCTCGCCCTCGGCCGGCAGGCCGGTGGCCGCGCCCCCGCCGCGGGTGTGCGGCGACCCCACGACCCAGCTGTCGCTCCGCGACAAGCTGGCGCAGCTGCTGATGGTGGGGGTGAAGAACGCCGACGACGCCCGGGCCGTGGTCAACGGCTACCACGTCGGCGGCATTTTCATCGGCAGCTGGACGGACCTGGCGATCTTCCAGGGGCCGCTGGCCGACATCGCCGCCAAGGCGGGGCCGCTCCCGCTGGCGGTCAGCGTTGACGAGGAAGGCGGCCGGGTGTCGCGGTTGAAGTCGCTGATCGGGCCGGCGCCGTCGGCGCGGCAGCTCGCCCAGACCCAAACCGTCGCCCAGGTGCACGACTTGGCGGCCGAACGCGGCAGGAAGATGCGCGAGCTGGGCATCACCGTCGACTTCGCCCCGGTGGTCGACGTCACCGACGCACCCGACGACAGCGTGATCGGGGACCGCTCGTTCGGCGACAATCCGGAGACGGTCACCCGATACGCCGGTGCCTACGCGCAGGGTTTGCGAGACGCCGGGCTGCTGCCGGTGCTCAAGCACTTCCCCGGTCACGGGCGGGGGTCGGGCGACTCCCATACCGGTGGTGTCGTGACGCCGCCGCTGAGCGACCTGCAGACCAGCGACCTGGTGCCCTACCGGACCCTGGTGACCGATGCCCCGGTCGCGGTGATGATCGGGCACCTGCAGGTTCCCGGGCTCACCGGCGACGACCCGGCCAGCCTGAGCCCGGCGGCGGTGCGGTTGCTGCGCACGGGGACCGGGTACGGCGCGCCGCCCTTCGACGGCCCGGTGTTCAGCGACGATCTGTCCAGCATGGCCGCGATCTCCGACCGGTACGGCGTGTCGGAGGCGGTGCTGCGGACCCTGCGGGCCGGTACGGACGTCGCGCTGTGGGTCACCACCGACGAGGTACCCGCCGTTTTGGACCGGCTGCAACAGGCGGTGGCCGCGGGCGAATTGTCGGCGCAGCGGGTCGACGAGTCGCTGGTGCGGGTGGCGGCGATGAAGGGCCGTGGCCCGGCGTGTGGACACTGACCCGTGTGCGGCCGCGACACATTGCTTACTCTGGAGTCAGATAGATGAGCTAGCGAGGTGGGCGATGGCGGGTGGCACCAAACGGCTACCGCGTGCTGTCCGCGAGCAGCAGATGCTCGACGCCGCCGTGCAGATGTTCTCGGTCAACGGCTACCACGAGACCTCGATGGACGCCATCGCCGCGCAGGCGCAGATCTCCAAGCCGATGCTGTACCTGTACTACGGCTCCAAGGAAGACCTGTTCGGCGCCTGCCTGAACCGCGAGATGGGCCGGTTCATCGATGCGGTGCGTGCCGATATCGACTTCCAGCAGAGTCCCCGGGACCTGCTACGCAACGCCATCGTGTCGTTCATGCGCTACATCGACGCCAACCGGGCGTCGTGGATCGTGATGTACACCCAGGCCACCAGCTCGCAGGCCTTCGCCCACATGGTGCGCGAGGGACGCGAGCAGATCATCGAACTGGTCGCCGGGCTGGTGCGCGCCGGCAGCCGCGCCCCGCGGTCGGGCCGCGCTCACGAGATGATGGCCGTGGCGCTGGTGGGCGCGGGTGAGGCGATGGCCAACCGGCTTTCCACCGGCGACATCGACGCCGACGAGGCCGCCGAGCTGATGATCAACCTGTTCTGGCACGGCCTCCGCGGCGCACGCGAGGAGCGGGAGGCCGCCGCGGCGCTGCCCGAGGCGGGCGGTTCCAGCGCCGCGACCGGTTAGACCCTACATTCGTGGGGTGGCCCGCTCGGCTCGATTGCCCGCCTCCTTCTCGGACCGGTTCCCGCTCCGCATCGTCGGCGGGCGGGCTCGATTGCCCCGCCGCAACCTCGAGTTCGTCTGCGCGGTTGTCATCGTCGGGCTGCTGGCCGGGGTCGCCGGGCTGGCGACATCGGCGGTGCTGCGCTTCGTCGAACACCTCACGTATCACTACACTTTCGGCACCCTGCTCACCGGGATCACCAACAGCAGCCCGGTCCGCCGGGCGCTGGGGCCGATGGTCGGCGGCGCGGTGGCGGCCCTCGGCTGGTGGATCCTGCGGCGGCGCGGTGAGGTGCCACCGCTCGCGCAGACCATCACCGGCCACGGCCGGATACCGCGCCTGACGTGGAGCGTCGACGCCGCGCTGCAGGTGCTGCTGGTCGGCTCCGGTGCGTCCCTGGGGCGGGAAGGCGCGCCACGCCAATTCGCCGCGGCCCTAGGTGATTTGGCCACCGGCTGGCTCAGACGGCTGTCGTCCCGCGATCGGGAGGTCCTGCTGGCGTGCGCGGCCGGGGCCGGGCTCGGCGCGGTCTACGCCGTGCCGCTGGCCGGTGCGCTGTTCAGCGTGCGGATCGTCCTGAACACCTGGCATCCGCGGGCGCTGGGTGCGGCGCTGATCACCTCCAGCCTGGCCGTCGCGGTCGGCTCGCTCATCACCCACGACCGGCCCGAGCTGGAGTGGCCCGACCCGGACATGTCCCCGGTGCTGACCGGTCATGCCCTGGTGTTGGCGCCGGTGACGCTGGCGGTGGGCTGGGCGTTCAACCGGCTGATGGCGGCGGCCCGGCCGGCCGCCCAGCTGCGGACCTGGGTGCTGGTCCCGGCGCTCGCGGGCGCCGGGTTGGTGATGGGCATCTGTTCGCATTGGTGGCCGGAGTTGCCCGGCAACGGTCGAAGCATCCTGACCGTCAGCCTGGCCAGTGGGATGACGTTGTCCGCCGCGGCCGTGATCCTGGTGCTCAAACCGCTTTTGACCGCGCTGTTCCTGCGCGCGGGCGGGGCCGGCGGCATGCTGACACCCTCGCTGGCCACCGGCGCGGCGGCCGGATCGCTGCTGGCGCTGAGCGTGGATTGGGCGGCCGGAACGCATCTCTACGTGCCGACGGTCTCGCTGGCCGGTGCCGCGGGGGTGCTCGCGATCACCCAGGGCTCACCGATCTGGGCCGCCATCTTCGTCTGGGAACTGGCCCACCCGCCCCTGTGGCTGATCCTGGTCTTCCTGGTCACCGCCGTCGGCGCACACGGATTGAAGGTGCTCGCCTCGGGTTCGGCGAACGCCGGCCGCGCGCACCGGAGCTAGCGGGGCCGGACCGTACCGGTCAGGTGCGGGTACCCCTTGGCGATGTTGCGCAGCGAGATGTCCCAGCCCGCCGAACCGTTGCCGGGTTCATCGATGTAGAGCCCCGCGGTGGCAGGCAGCACCACCGGCTTGCCGAACCGCACCGAATACCGCACCGCGTCGGGTAGCCGGGCCTCGATATTGGCCAATACGGCTGCGGCACTGAACATTCCGTGCGCGATGACGGTCGGGAATCCGAACAACTTGGCGGCGACCGGGTTGGTATGGATCGGGTTGTGATCGCCGCCGACCGCGGCGTAGCGCCGGATCAGGCCGGGCGTGATCTTCAGGATGGTGCTGGGCGGGGGAAGCTTGGGCTGCTTCTGCGGCGGCGGTTTGGGCTGATCGGACAGGCTGGTGCGCTGCTGGTGCAGGAAGGTCGTCACCTGGTGCCACGCGGTTTCGTTGCCGACGCTGACATCGGTCACCAAATCGACCAGCAGGCCCTTGCGGTGTTCGCGCAGGTTCTCGGCGTGCACCCGCACACCGACGGTGTCGGTCACCGCAATCGGTCGGTACTGGGTGATCTGGTTCTCGGTGTGGACCGCTCCCATTGCGGCGAAAGGAAAGTCGAACCCGGTCACCAGCGACATCATCGCGGGGAAGGTTAGCGCGAACGGGTAGGTGAGCGGCACGTTGTTGCCGTAGCGCAGGCCGGTGACCGCCGCGTACTCGGCCACGTTCGTGTGGTCGATCGGTAATTCCTCGACCGTCACCGTGCGGGTCGGCAGCTGGTCCGAGCGGGACACCAGCGGTAGTGCTCCCGCCGCCGCGCGCAGCATGTTCCTCAGACCGCTTGGCTGGTTCATCGCGTCACGCGCCCAGCATGGCCTGGCCGCAGACGCGGATGACATTGCCTGTCACCGCATTTGACGCCGGGTTGGCAAAGTAGGCGATGGTCTCGGCGACATCGACCGGCTGCCCGCCCTGCAGCAGGGAGTTCATCCGGCGGCCCACCTCGCGGGTGGCCAACGGGATGGCGGCCGTCATCTGGGTCTCGATGAATCCCGGTGCGACCGCGTTGATCGTGATGCCCTTGCCGTACAGCTCCGGTGCCAGCGCCTGGGTGATGCCGATCATCCCGGCCTTGGTGGTGGCGTAGTTGGTCTGCCCGCGGTTGCCCGCGATCCCGGCCATCGACGACAACCCGATCACCCGGCCGCCCTCGCCGATGCTGCCGTTGCCGATCAGCCCTTCGGTAAGTCGCAGCGGCGCAAGGAGATTGACGGCCAGGACGGCGTCCCAGCGGGCGTCGTCCATGTTGGCCAGCAGCTTGTCCCGGGTGATACCGGCGTTGTTGACCAACACGTCGGCGTGCCCACCGTATTGCTCGCGCAGGTGCTCGGTGATCTTGTCTACGGCATCCTCTGCGGTGACGTCGAGCCACAACGCGGTGCCGCCCACCCGGCTGGCGGTCTCGGCCAGGGTTTCCGCGGCCGACTCCACATCGATCGCGATGACGCGGGCGCCGTCGCGGGCGAACACCTCGGCGATCGTCGCACCGATTCCCCGGGCCGCACCGGTCACGATGGCGACTTGGGAGTCCAGCGGGCGCTCCCAGTCGGCCGGCGGCGTAGAGTCGGCCTCCCCGACGTAGAAGACCTGGCCGTCGACGTACGCCGATTTCGCCGACAAGATGAACCTCATGGTCGACTCGCACCCTGTGGCAGCGGGTTTCGCGTCGGGCGACAGGTAGACCAGCGACACCGTGGCACCGTGGCGCAGCTCCTTACCGAGCGAGCGGGTGAAGCCCTCCAGCGCGCGCTGCGCGATCCGCTCGTGCGGGCTGGCGGCGGCGTCGGGCGTGGTGCCGACCACCGCGACGCGCGCGCAGCGGCCCAGGTTGCGCAGCAGCGGGGTGAAGAACTCGTACAGCCCCTTGAGCCCTTCGGGCGACGTGATGCCGGTGGCGTCGAAGACCAGCCCACCGAACTGGTCGGCCCAGCGCCCGCCCAGGTTGTTGCCCACCACGTCGTAGTCGCCGTCCAGCGCCGCGCGGAGCGGCTCGACGACCCGTCCCGCACCACCGATCAGGAGGGATCCGGCCAGGGGCGGGTCGCCGGCCCGGTAGCGGCGGAGCGTCTCGGGTTGCGGAACACCGAGCTGCTTGGCCAGAAACGATCCGGGACCGGAGTTGACAATCTGCGAGAATAGGTCGGACGAGAGCTTGGGGGCCACTGAGCTGCCTTCCTCTTTCTTTCCGGGTTCGCCGTATAGGACAACCGTATCGGGGACGAACTTACTGCAGAGTAAGAACAGTGGGTAGTATGGCCCCAGACGGCCGAGTCAAACCGAAACACCCGGAGACACACGGAGAAAATTGTGGCCCCTACAAGTTCTGAGGCAAGTAAACCGGTTGCTCAGAGGAGTTCTGAGCCCAGGCGACGCGTCGCCGTGCTGGGCGGCAATCGCATCCCGTTCGCCCGGTCCGATGGCGCCTACGCCGATGCGTCCAACCAGGACATGCTCACCGCCGCGTTGGGCGGACTGGTGGACCGCTTCGGGCTGGCCGGCCAGCGACTCGGTGTGGTCGTCGGCGGCGCGGTGCTCAAACACAGCCGCGACTTCAACCTGACGCGCGAGTGCGTGCTGGGCTCCGAGCTGTCGTCCTACACGCCCGCGTTCGACCTGCAGCAGGCGTGCGGCACCGGCCTGCAGGCGGCGATCGCCGCCGCCGACGGCATCGCGGCCGGCCGCTACGACGTGGCCGCCGCCGGTGGCGTGGACACCACCTCCGACCCGCCGATCGGGCTGGGCGACAACCTGCGCCGCACCCTGCTGAAGCTGCGCCGGTCCAAGTCCAACGTCGAGCGGCTGAAGCTGGTGGGCACGTTGCCGGCGACCCTGGGTGTCGAGATCCCGGTCAACAGCGAGCCGCGCACCGGGCTATCCATGGGGGAGCACCAGGCGATCACCGCCAAGCAGCTGGGCATCAAACGCGTCGACCAGGACGAGCTGGCCGCGGCCAGCCATCGCAACATGGCCGCCGCCTACGATCGGGGGTTCTTCGACGACCTGGTCACCCCGTTTCTGGGGCTGTACCGCGACGATAACCTGCGCCCCGACTCGTCGGCGGAGAAGCTGGCGAAGCTCAAGCCGGTGTTCGGGGTGAAGGCCGGCGACGCGACGATGACGGCCGGCAACTCGACCCCGCTGACCGACGGGGCTTCGGTCGCGCTGCTGGCCAGCGAGGAGTGGGCGGCCGGGCACTCGTTGACTCCACTGGCCTACCTGGTGGATTCGGAGACCGCCGCGGTCGACTACGTCAACGGACGCGACGGCCTGCTGATGGCGCCGACCTACGCGGTGCCCCGGCTGCTGGCGAGAAACGGACTGGGACTGCAAGATTTCGATTTCTACGAGATCCATGAGGCTTTCGCCTCGACGGTGCTGGCGCACCTGCAGGCGTGGGAGTCCGAGGAGTACTGCAAGGAGCGGCTGGGCCTGGACGCGGCCCTGGGGTCGATCGATCGGTCCAAGCTCAATGTCAACGGCTCCTCGTTGGCCGCCGGTCACCCCTTCGCTGCGACCGGCGGGCGGATTCTGGCCCAGACGGCTAAGCAGGTCGCCCAGGAGAAGGCGGAGCGGAAGGCCGGTGCCGGCAAGCCCGTCCGGGCCCTGATCTCGATCTGCGCCGCCGGTGGTCAGGGCGTGGCCGCGATCCTGGAAGGCTGACGGCGAGACAGCGTGATGAAATCCGCCACGGCCGGTTAGTAACGGGAAGGTAGGGGTACCCACAGGTCCGGATGGCCCCGTGTTGTGGTCTGACCCCCCGACCCCGACGGCAATACGGGGCATCCCTGATCGACCGCTTGTCGGCTTGTCCGCCGACGGGCGTACGAAAAGGGCCGCCGCTGGAGTGAGGGGATCCAGTGGCGGTCTTTTTGGTAGGCTCGCACACGCAAACCGACCCGCTTCTTTTGGAAGCGGGTCGGTTTGTCTCCTGGCTCTTTAGGCCTGCTCGCCGACCGTCAGAAGGCGGCTTCGTCGAGCTCCATGATGTCGTTGTCCAGCGTCTCGATCACCTCACGGGTGCCGGCCAGCAGCGGCAGGAAGTTCTTCGCGAAGAACGATGTCACCGCGATCTTGCCCTCGTAGAAGGACCGCTCCTCGCCCGTGGCGCCGGCGTCGAGGGCCTGCACGGCCACCGCAGCCTGACGCTGCAGCAACCAGCCGATGATCAGGTCGCCGACGCTCATCAGGAACCGCACCGAACCCAGGCCCACCTTGTAGAGGCTGGTGACGTCCTGCTGGGCCGCCATCAGGTAGCCGGTCAGCGCTTCCGCCATCCCCTGGACGTCGGCCAGCGCCTTGGCCAGCAGCTCGCGTTCGGACTTGAGCCGGCCGTTGCCGGACTCGGTGTCCACGAACTCCTGGATCTGACCGGACACATGCGCCAGCGCCACACCCTTGTCGCGGATGATCTTGCGGAAGAAGAAGTCCTGCGCCTGGATGGCGGTGGTGCCCTCGTAGAGCGAGTCGATCTTGGCGTCGCGGATGTATTGCTCGATCGGGTAGTCCTGCAAGAAGCCCGAGCCACCGAACGTCTGCAGGCTCTCGGTCAGCTTGGCGTAGGCCTGCTCCGAGCCGACACCCTTGACGACCGGCAGCATCAGGTCGTTGACCTTGACGGCAAGGTCGGCGTCGATGCCGTAGAGCGCCTCCGCGACCGCCGCGTCCTGGTAGGTCGCGGTAAAGAGGTACAGGGCGCGCAGCCCCTCGGCGTAGGACTTCTGCGTCATCAGCGACCGCCGCACGTCGGGGTGATGCGTGATGCTCACCCGTGGTGCGGTCTTGTCGGTCATCTGCGTCATGTCGGCGCCCTGGATGCGGGACTTGGCGTATTCCAGCGCGTTCAGGTAACCGGTCGACAGGGTCGCGATGGCCTTGGTGCCGACCATCATGCGGGCCTGCTCGATGACCTCGAACATCTGCGCGATGCCGTTGTGCGCCTCGCCGACCAGCCAGCCCTTGGCTGGCACATCGTGCTGCCCGAACGACAGCTCACAGGTGGCCGAAACCTTCAGGCCCATCTTGTGCTCGACGTTGGTCACGAACACGCCGTTGCGCTCGCCCAGTTCACCCGTCTCGAAGTCGAACAGGAACTTGGGCACGAAGAACAGCGACAGCCCCTTGGTCCCCGGCCCGGCACCCTCGGGGCGGGCCAGCACGAGGTGGAAGATGTTCTCGAACAAGTCGCCGGAATCACCTGAGGTGATGAACCGCTTGACGCCGTCGATGTGCCAGGAGCCGTCGTCTTGCTGGACGGCCTTGGTCCGGCCGGCGCCGACGTCCGAGCCGGCGTCCGGCTCGGTGAGCACCATGGTCGAACCCCACTGACGCTCAGCGGCCAGCACGGCCCACTTCTTCTGCTCCTCGGTGCCGAGGTGGTAGAGGATCTGGGCGAAACCGGCGCCGCCGGCGTACATCCAGACTGCCGGGTTGGCACCAAGAAGGTGCTCGTGCAGCGCCCATAGCAGTGTCTTGGGCATCGGCATGCCGCCCAGCACCTCGTCGATGCCGGCCTTGTCCCAGCCGGCTTCCAGGACGGCGTGCACGGATTTCTTGAATGATTCCGGCAGCGTCACCGAGTGCGTCTTCGGGTCGAACACGGGCGGGTTGCGGTCACCGTCGGTGAACGACTCGGCGACCGGGCCCTCGGCGAGCCGGCTCATCTCGGTCAACATCTCACGGGCGGTGTCGGCGTCTAAATCGCTGTACTCGCCCGTGCCTAAGGCCTTGTCAACACCCAGGACCTCGAACAGGTTGAACGCCTGGTCACGGACGTTGCTCTTGTAGTGGCTCACTACATTCCTCCTCGTTGAGAATGCCACACGTGGTTGGGTACTAGGGCTAAGTTACCCACCAGTAACACAGCTAAAAGTATCGCTCGCGTTACTCCAGCGCAAGTCAATGTGAGCTACATTGCACCGGCTAATCAACCAACCGGTCGGGAAGGCCCAGGGAAGGGTTTCGCACCCTTTTCACCTGCGCAGATGCCGGGCCGGCGGCGATGTGAGCGCGGCCACAGCACGCACGCCGGCGCCATGCGTCCGGCACGCGGCAATCGCGCACCGGTACTCGCCGGGTCCCGACGACCGCGCGTGGGCCGGCTAGTAGGGTCGGGCACGGGAATTCCGTCCTCGACGTCAAGGGGCGAATGAAGTCCGGTGAACTCTATGAACAAGCTGACACCGTCCACGCTTCGTGAGGCCTTCGGCCACTTCCCGTCCGGGGTGGTGGCCATCGCCGCCGAGGTCCGGGGAACCCGGGAGGGCCTGGCGGCCAGCACCTTTGTCCCCGTCTCGCTCGATCCGCCGTTGGTGTCGTTCTGCGTGCAGAACACCTCGACCACGTGGCCGAAGCTCAAAAGCGCGCCGATGCTGGGCATCAGCGTGCTCGGTGAGTCCCACGACGAGGCCGCGCGCGCGCTGGCCGCCAAGACCGGGGACAGGTTCGCCGGTCTGGAGACGGTGTCCAAGAGCAGCGGCGCGGTCTTCATCCAGGGCACCGGCCTCTGGCTGGAGAGCGCGATCGAGCAACTCATCCCGGCCGGCGACCACACCATCGTGGTGTTGCGGGTCAGCGAAGTGACGGTGGACGCCCAGGTGGCCCCGATTGTGTTCCACCGCAGCGGATTCCGGCGCCTCGGCGCCTAGAGTCAGCGACGGAACAGCTTGTTACCCAGCCACACCACC
>CAWDAS010000002.1:0-923049 GCA_963800315.1 uncultured Actinomycetota bacterium | reverse complement strand
TCGCGCGATCGACGCAACCGCAAACCGCCGGCGCTCGCCGGCAGGACGTTATCCATCCACGCTTGGGTTCAGGGCGGCGCTCATCACCCGGGTGAATGAGTGGTCGGGGTGATGACAGCTCACCCCGACCGGCCGCAATCTCAGTACGAGCAGAACCGGGTGGGATTGTCACCCCGTTTGAGGGGATGCCCAGCTAGGGCCTTGCCGTCGCAACGACGAAACAACGGCGGTCCGCTTGGAGCCGTCAGGAGAACCAGGAATGGACGCCGAGTATGCGTTTCGGGGACAAGAAGATCATTGTCGTCGGCGGCAGTGCCGGCATGGGCCGCCAAGCCGCGCTCGACGTCTCGATCGCGGTGGCAGCGCGGTGATCATCGGGCGCTCGAAAGATCGTGTCGATGACACCGTGGCCGAGCTGACCAGCCGGCGGGGTCAAGCCTGGGGGATCGCTGCCGAGTTGACCGATCGATCCGCGGTCGCCGATGTCCAGCGCGCACTTTCTGAGCACCACGGCGACGCAACGCTGATGGTCAACGCGGCCGGATTCTTCATCCCAAAGCCGTTCCTGGACTACGACGCCCAGTCCTACGACTCGTACATGGATCTCAACTACGCGCTGTTCTTTCTCACCCAGACCGTGGTCGCGGGCATGATCACCAACGGTGCGGGTGGCTCGATCGTCAATATCGGCGCCATGTGGGCACATCAGGCCATCGGCGCGACCCCGTCGTCGGGCTACTCGATGCAGAAGGCAGGGCTGCATGCCCTCACCCACAATCTGGCCATCGAGCTGGCCGGCCATCAGATCCGCGTCAACGCGGTCGCACCGGCCGTGGTGAAAACACCTCTCTACGAGCGGTTCATCCCCAAGGACGAGATCGACGCCACGCTGGCGACTTTCGCGCCACTTCATCCCCTGGGCCGCGTCGGCACCCCGGCCGACGTGGCCAACGCCATCACCTTTCTGCTCTCCGAACAGGCAAGCTGGATCACCGGCACGATTCTCAACGTTGACGGCGGCATCATGGCCGGCCGCAACTAACCCGCTCGAGGTCCTGGGCCTTTGAAGGTGAGAGAAAGCTGAAAGGACAGATGCAGTGACAATTGACATCTTGAGGCCAGGCGGCCCGCCAGCTAAGTCCGTCGGCCGCACCGAAGGCAAGTCCTTGTTCAATGGGACGGTCGGTGTCCGCCACATCCTCGATAAGGTTCAGGCGGAGGGGCGCTTCTCCGTCCTCGAGCATCCAATGTCACCCCGAGCGCTGGCCGCACCGCTTCATCGCCACCACAACGAAGATGAGTACAGCTGGATCATCGAGGGACGCGTAGGCGCTTTGCTCGGTGATGAGGTGCTCTACGGCGGACCTGGCGACTTCATTTTCAAGCCACGAGGCCAATGGCACACGTTCTGGAACGCGGACGATGTACCCGCCCGGATCCTTGAGATCATTTCCCCCGCAGGATTTGAGCAGTTCTTCGATGAGCTTTCTGACCTCGGCGGTATAGACAAGATATCGACAGAGACCCTAGACGCACTCTGTGCGCGGTACGAACTGGAGATGGACGTCGACAGCGTCCCCGAACTATGCAAACGCTTCGACTTGAAATTCCCCGGTGAACCTATTTGACAATGCAACCGTTGGTTGCGAAACCCCTCTAGGGCCAGGCAATGTCGGCGGGAAGCGACCTGACCACCGTGGATCCGGGTCCGGTTGGATGGCGCTTCTCCCGGCAGCACAGCAACCATGCTCCGACAAACAACGACGAGAGGAAACACCCGCGTGTCCAAACCCGAATTTTTCGATACCCCCGGATACGGAGAGATTGCCCGTACCCGCAACCACTACCGCCAAGCTCTACGCATCGGCGATCGCATCGAGATCTCCGGCCAAGGCGGCTGGGACGCGAATTTCACCTTGTCGACCACATCCCTGGAGGACGAAATCGTCAAGGCGTGCGACAACGTCGAAAAGACCCTCGCCGAGGCAGGCGCCGGCTGGGGTGACGTCGTGAACGTCCACTCCTATCACGTCCCCACCAGCCGACGATTCCATTGGTGGTCAACACATGTCGGTGATGGTGGACCAGTTCCGCAAGCGCTTCGGCGAAAGTCTGCCGCTGTGGACCGCGGTGGGCGTTGAGGCGCTCGCGCTGCCCGGTCAGCGCGTCGAGATCGAGGTCGTAGCCATCGTCGAATCCGGTAGCAAGTAGACCTCGCTGCCAGTCCCCGAGCATCGCCCCGAGGCGCCGATGTGCACAGCCCCAAGGAATTAGAAGAACCAACCAAACTCAGAAAGGTCCACCATGAAGATCGTAGTCATTGGCGGTCGTGGGCTTATCGGCTCGAAAGTAGCGTCCAAGCTCAGCGCGCAGGGACACGATGTGATCCCCGCCTCACGCCGATCAGGTGTCGATTCACTCACCGGTGAAGGCCTCGCCAACGCCGTCGCCGGTGCGGATGTCCTGGTCGACGTCGCCGATTCACCATTGTTCGACGATGAACCTGTGATGCATTTCTTCACAACCGCGACCACGAATCTTCTCTCTGCTGAACAGGAAGCGGGAGTCAAACACCATGTCGCGTTGTCCGTAGTGGGCGCGCAGATCATGCCAGATAGCGGCTACAACACCGCGAAAGCGGCTCAGGAAAACCTGATCAAGGATTCGGGCCGGCCTTATTCGATCGTGCGAGCAACTCCGTTCTACGAATTCGCGGTTGGTTTGGCCGATTCCGCGACAGACGGAGACATCGTCAGATTGCCACACGCGTTGTTCCGTCCTATCGCGGCCGACGATGTCGCTACCGCCGTGGCCCGGGCGGCCGTCGGGCGCCCTATCAACGGAGTAACGGAGATCGCCGGACCTGAAGCAATGGGGATGGACGACTTTGTCCGCAAGGGCCTTGCCGCCATTGGCGATCGACGTCGGGTCGTGACTGACGCCCAGGCGCCGTACTTCGGTGCGGTGATCGACGATCACACCCTCGCACCCGACGAGAACGCCACCATCTTCACCACTCGATACTCCGATTGGATCGAAGCGCACTCCAGCGGCCACAATTAGGGAATCTAATGGGAACCAAGGAATCTGCGCTCAGGTCCGGCGTGGTCACGCTACTAGGCCTTTAACGCAGAAGCGGGGATCGGGTTGCGTGTCCGTTTCGAAATATAAGGGGGATAGCGCATGTCGCAGGATGCGTCTGATTCCGAATTGAAGTCAACGATAAGAGTGGTGCAGGAAGTGCGGTCACCGCGGATCCCTGCCGATGCGCATGTGTTGACTGTTCTGATCAACCACCCTCCGGGCGCTCCTGGTTACCCGCCACATCGGCTTCCTGGCGGCCCGGGATTCGGTCACATGATTGACGGTGAGATGTTGTTCGAGCTCGAGGGTGAACCGCCACGCGTCCTCCGCGCTGGAGACGCGTTCTGGGGACCCGGCGGCGACGTGATCCACTATCAGGACGCCAATAACCGCACTGACATCCCTTGTACCTTCGTCCTCACAATGTTGTGCGTGCCCGGGCGACCGATGCGCGAATGGGTAACCGAAGAGGAGCTCGAGGAGCGAAAGGGACTGCGCGTCACCAGTTGATTGCCTTGGGCACTCGAAGCATTCGGACGGATCCTGGGTGCTTACATCGAGTTTCTGTTCGAAGTCGCCTCGCGAGCACGCGTGACCTGCAAGGGCTGCTCAACGCCTGAAATCTTCTGTGCTAGCGGTCGAAACGTTGATGAGGTGGCCGTATGGGTCGCGCAATAGCATCGACCTGCTGCCCCACGGTTGCGTCGTGGGCTCCATCACCCAGGCCGCGCCCAAGGTGTTGATGCGCGAATATTCGATGTCGACGTCGGCCGCCGTGAAGTCGAGAATCATCTCGCCGTCGCGCGCCGCCAGGCCCGTCTCGCCAGCGGCACGCGACGCACGGTCCTCGGTGAATCCGACGCGGGAGAATCCGACCGACGCCGGACCCGCCGGCATCTCGAGGTAATGGTCATTGAACGGCACCGAGACCCCCAACAGCGCCGCATAGAACGTGGCGATCGGTTCGATCGCTGCCGAGACGAAGCGCACCTGCGCCAATTGGAGCCGCGGCTCAGGCGTCATACCGCAACCGGAACGTCGAGATCGGTTTCCGCATAGTTCAGGAAATAGGCGGTGAATACGGCCAGCCCCAGATACGCGAAGGCCTCCGCCAGCTGTTCGTCGTTCCAACCGGCATCGAGGGCGTGGCTCCACGCGGTGTCGGCGACCTTCCCACGGTTGGCGGCCGCGTCCCTGACCAATCCGGCGATTGCGTCGATCTTGTCGTCGCCGGTGGCGCTTCCGACGCGTAATGCCGCGACCTGCTCGTCGGTCCATCCGGCCAGCCGTGCTAGCCGACTGGTGATTCCGGCGACGTAGTCGTTGCCCAGGGCGCCGCCCGCCGCGAGCATCAGGGCGGCGGACAACTGCGGGCCGAGCGTGCCGTGCTCGGCGGTCGCCGCGCGAAGCGATGTATAGGCGACGAACACCGCCGGTGAGTGTGCCATCTGAGCATGCAGATTCAGCGGGCGCCCGGTCGGCGAAAACTGGATCACGTGTTCCAGCAACCCGCGGCAGGCGTGCGGGGCGTCCTCAACGGTGTGGGTGGGTATCCGGCTCATCTTTGTTACCTCGTCTGATCGGTTTGATGGGTGACTGGAAGGACGGCGCAGCGCGCCGAAATGTGACTGGCGGGGCGGCGATGTCACATTCGGCCGGTCCGCCGCGTCCTTGACTTCATGGATGCTCAGGACGACGACCGGGTCAGCGGTGCGTGGAAGGCGAATCGCGCGTATTTGGTGGATCTCGCTTTCCGGATGCTGGGCGACGTCGGGGCGGCCGAAGATGTGGTGCAGGAGGCATTCTTTCGGCTGCTGAAGGCGCCGGTCGGCGGCATCAACGACGAGCGTGGGTGGCTGATCGTGGTGACCAGCCGGCTCTGCCTCGACCACATGAAGGCGGCGTCGTCGCGTCGTGAACGCCCGCAAGACATCGCCGAACAACAACGCGACCGCGATTTGTCAGCCATCGATCCCGCCGATCGAGTGACCCTCGACGAGGAGGTTCGGCTGGCCCTACTCATCATGCTCGAACGCCTCAGTCCCGCGGAGCGAGTGGTGTTCGTATTGCACGACGTCTTTCAAGTGCCCTTCGATACCATCGCTGCCACAGTCGGAAGCCACGCGCCCGCATGCCGGCAATTGGCGCATCGGGCCCGACGCAAGATCGGCGGGTCTCAATCGGAAAATTCGGCGGGCTTTGGTCTGGTGGAACCGGCCCAGCACCGCCTGGTGGCCAGGGCATTCATCGAAGCATGTTCGACGGGTGACCTCGACGCGCTGATGGCTGTGTTGGATCGCGACGTCTCCGGTGAAATCGATGCGCGCGATGATGTCATCGTCGTCGGCGCCCGCCAAGTCGGCCTCAACATTCTGCGTTACTGGGGCCGAGCCGATACGGTCCTGGTGGCGCAACCGGTATGCGGTCAACCCGCGATCCTGGCGTTCGTCAATCGCCGGCTTGCCGGTCTGCTGGCGCTGACGATCGATGACCGGAGGATAACGAAAATCCATGTCCTTGTGCGCCCTTCGGTGCTCGACCCGTTGCGCGCCGAGCTCGGCGGGGCGCGCTAGCATCACATAATTTCCGGTCTTTTCGTCCTTACATACATGAGTACGCCCGCACGAGAAACACATTCGGATACAAGCAACGAAAAGTTCGTAGTCGTAGGACCTTCGCGGACTGTCCGGTTGGTCATCAAACCATTGACCAAAGTTCTCAACCCGATCGTCGGGACGGTCGCAGGACGACGCTTCCTGCCGATGATGGCCCGGGTCCAACACGTCGGGCGTCGGTCCCGCAGGCTCTACGTCACGCCGACAAGCGCCTCCGTCGCGGGCGACACGATCGTCATTCCGTTGTCGTTCGGCAATCGATCGGATTGGGCGCGCAATGTACGGGCCGCCGGGTACTGCGTTGTGCAGCTACGTGGCAGGCGCTATCACGCGGCGCAGCCCCGGTTCGTCGACGCGGTGGCCGCAAAGCAGCCGGTGCGCGAGGCCTTCAATGCCATCGAACGATTCGGATTCAAGCTGCTGGGCGTCAGGCAGTTCCTGCTCCTGCGCATTCAAACCACCCCATGAAAGAGGATCATCATGAAAACGCTTGCCACACTTGATCGCCCGAGCTGGCTGCCATCGTCGGCATGGCCGTGGGAGACGTACGCGCTGAGTCATGACCGAGGCCGCATTGCGGTCACCGATGTCGGCGACGGCCCGACCTTGTTGTTCGTCCACGTCGGAAGCTGGAGCTTCGTTTGGCGTGATGTATTGCTGCGCCTGCAAAACGATTTTCGTTGCATCGCTGTTGATGCACCCGGTTGCGGGCTCAGCGACCGACTGCCTTCCCCAACGCTTGCCCAAGCGGGCGACGCGGTCGTCGCCGTCATCGATGCGCTGCAATTGCGCGACGTCACGCTGGTTGCCCACGACCTGGGCGGACCGGCCGGATCCCTGGCCGCGGCGCGCCGCGCCGACCGCGTCGCGGCGCTGGCCGCCGTCAACTGCTTCGCGTGGACGCCCACAGGCTCCGCGTTTCGGGGCATGCTCGCCCTGATGGCTGGCGCCCCGGTCCGCGAGGTGGACGCGGCGACCAAATCCTGGGGCGGATAACCTCGACGAGCTTCGGGGTCGGCCGGCACTTGAGCCGCGCCGACCGCGCGGTCTTCCGGGCGGGCATCGACGCGCCGGCGCGGCGGGCCTGGCACTCCTACTTCCGGGATGCGCGGGGTGAGCGGGCCCTCTACGCCGAAGTCGATGCCGCGTTGCGCGGATCCCTGGCCAACCTGCCGCTGCTGACCATCTTCGGCCAGTTCAACGATCCGCTGCGGTTTCAGCCGCGGTGGAAGGAGTTGTTTCCCGCGGCGCGCCAACTGAAGGTTCACCGCGGCAACCACTTTCCGATGTGCGACGACCCCGATCTTGGTTGCCGAAGCCCTGAAGTCCTTCGTGCAGCATCCGGGCTCCTAGCCGGACCCGTGAGCCTTTGGTAAACGGCCCGTCACATGCAAAGCTGCTGGCATGGCCATCGAGATCGCCCGCCCCAAGCTCGAAGGAAACATCGCGGTCGGCGAGGACCGCCAGATCGGCTTCGCCGAATTCGGTGACCCGCAGGGCCGGGCGGTGTTCTGGCTGCACGGCACCCCCGGCGCCCGCCGGCAGATCCCGACCGAGGCGCGCCTCTACGCCGAAAACCACAAGATCCGGCTGATCGGCCTGGACCGCCCCGGGATCGGCTCGTCGACGCCCCATCGGTACGAGAACATCCGGGCGTTCGGCGACGACCTGCGGACGATCGCGGACACGCTGGGCATCGACAAGATGGCCGTCATCGGCCTGTCCGGTGGCGGTCCGTACGCGCTCGCGTCCGCCGCGGTGCTGCACGATCGGATCGTGGCGGCCGGCGTGCTCGGTGGCGTCGCGCCCTTCGTGGGTGACGAGGGGATCACCAGCGGCCTGATGAACCTGGGGAAGCGGGTGGCGCCGCTGCTGCGGTTGGGCGGTGACCCGCTGCGGATCGGCGCGAGCCTGGTGGTCCGGATGATCCGGCCGGTCGCGAATTCCGCGCTGCTAGCTGTATGCCGCGGTATCGCCCGAAGCCGACCGGCGCCTGCTCACCCGGCCCGAGTTCGCGGCCATGTTCCTCGACGACCTGCTCAACGGCAGCCGCAAGCAACTGGCGGCCCCCTTCAACGACATCATCCTGTTCACCCGGGACTGGGGATTCCGGCTCGACGAGGTCAAAGTCCCGGTCCGCTGGTGGCACGGCGACAGCGACCACATCGTCCCGTTCGCCCACGGTGAGCACGTCGTGTCGTTGCTGCCCGACGCCGAGCTGTTCGTGCTGCCGGGCGAAAGCCACCTCGCCGGGCTGGGCCGCGGCGAGGAGATCCTGTCCACCCTGATGAAGATCTGGGACGAGCAGCCTGAGCTGCTGCCCCGCGGCCCCCGGGTAGCCTGCTCACGTGCTGCTGGCTTCCCTGAATCCCGTCGCCCGTCACCGCCACCGACATTGCCGACGCGGTGCGCATCGACGGCGACGCGCTGAGCCGCAGCGACCTGGTCGGCGCCGCAACGTCGGTGGCCGAGCGGGTCGCCGGCGCGGACCGGGTCGCGGTGCTGGCCACGCCCACCGCGGCGACGGTGCTGGCGGTCACCGGGTGCCTGATCGCCGGCGTGCCCTTCGTCCCGGTGCCCGCCGACGTCGGCGCGGCCGAACGCCGGCACATGCTCACCGACTCCGGTGCGCAGGCCTGGCTGGGCCCGCTGCCGGACGACCCGGAAGGGCTGCCGCACATCCCGGTGCGGCTGCACGCCCGCTCCTGGCACCGCTATCCCGAGCCGTCGCCCGAGGCCACCGCGATGATCATCTACACCTCGGGCACCACCGGCCTGCCCAAAGGCGTGGTGCTGAGCCGGCGAGCGATCGCGGCCGACCTCGACGCGCTGGCCGATGCCTGGCAGTGGACGGCCGACGACGTGTTGGTGCACGGCTGCCGCTGTTTCACGTGCACGGCCTGGTGCTGGGCCTGCTCGGGTCGCTGCGGGTGGGAAACCGCTTCGTGCACACCGGGAAACCGACGCCGGCCGGCTACGCGCAGGCCTGCTCGGACGCCGGGGGCACGTTGTTTTTCGGGGTCCCCACGGTGTGGTCGCGGGTAGTGGCCGACGAGACCGCCGCCCGGGCGCTGCGCCGGGCGCGGCTGCTGGTCTCCGGAAGCGCGCCGCTGCCGGTTCCGGTGTTCGACGGGCTGGCCGAGCTCACCGGCCATCGGCCCGTCGAACGGTACGGCGCCTCCGAATCGCTGATCACCCTCTCGACGCGCGCGGACGGCGAGCGACGCGCCGGATGGGTGGGCCTGCCGCTGGCCGGCGTGCAAACCAGGCTGCTCGACGAGGGCGGCGGCCCCGCCCCGCACGACGGGGAAACCGTTGGCAGACTTCAGGTTCGGGGCCCGACGATGTTCGACGGTTACCTGAACCGGCCCGACGCCACCGCCGAGGCGTTCGACGCCGACGGCTGGTACCGCACCGGCGATGTCGCGGTCGTCGACGGCGGGGGCATGCACCGCATCGTGGGGCGCGAGTCGGTCGACCTGATCAAGTCCGGCGGATACCGCATCGGTGCGGGCGAAATCGAGACGGTGCTGCTCGGGCATCCGGGCGTGCAGGAGGCGGCGGTCGTCGGCATGCCCGACGAGGACCTGGGTCAGCGTATCGTCGCGTTCGTCGTCGGCTCGGCCGAACTCACCGACGACGAACTGATCAATTTTGTCGCCCAACAGCTTTCGGTGCACAAGCGGCCGCGTGAGGTGCGCCTCGTGGACGTGCTGCCCCGCAACGCGATGGGCAAGGTCCTCAAGAAGCAGCTGCTGTCCGACGGCTGAGCGGTCGCGACGCGCAGCATGTTGCCAGGGTTCAGATCGAGCGCGACCGGCAACCGTCACCTACGGTCGTACTCGTGTATCGACGCAACCGGACAGTGAACGGCCGCCATGGGTGAGCCGAGCCGGCCGGCCGGTGCCTCCGTCACCGTCGCCGCCGGCACCGCAACCACGCCGATGCGGCGGGTGGCGGCCGCCTGCCTCGTCGGCTCGGCCATCGAGTTCTACGACTTCCTCATCTACGGGACCGCGGCGGCGCTGGTGTTTCCCACGGTGTTCTTTCCCCACCTCGATCCCACGGTGGCCATGATCGCGTCGATGGGGACCTTTGCCGCGGCGTTTCTATCCCGGCCGCTGGGGGCGGCCGTGTTCGGCTACTTCGGGGACCGGCTGGGCCGGAAAAAGACTCTGATCGCGACGCTGCTGATCATGGCCGTGTCCACGGTCAGCGTGGGCCTGGTGCCCAGCACCGCGGCCATCGGGATGGCGGCGCCACTGATCCTGGTCGGGCTGCGGCTGCTGCAGGGGTTTGCCGTGGGCGGCGAATGGGCCGGCTCGGCCCTACTGAGCGCCGAGTACGCTCCGGCCGGCAAACGTGGCCGCTACGGCATGTTCACCCTGCTTGGGGGTGGCACCGCGGGCGTGCTCAGCAGCCTGACGTTTCTGGGTGTGAACGTCACCATCGGCGAAAACAGCCCCGCGTTCCTGCAGTGGGGATGGCGCCTCCCGTTCCTGGTCAGCGCGGCGCTGATCGGCATCGCCCTCTACGTGCGGCTCAACATCGACGAAACCCCGGTGTTCGCCGAGGAGAAGGCGCACAACTTGATTCCCTCCGCGCCGATCGCGGAGGTCCTGCGCTTGCAGCGCCGCGAAATCGCGCTGGCCGCCGGGAGCATGATGACCGCTTTCGGCTTCGTCTACATGGGCAACACCTACCTCGTCATGTACTCGCACTCGAACCTGGGCTATTCGCGAGGCTTCATCTGGTCCGTCGGCGTGCTGGTCGGGCTGGTGAGCATCTCGTGCGTCGCGCTGTCGGCCACGCTGTCCGACCGGGTCGGACGCCGCCGGATGATGCTGCTGGGGTGGACGGGGTGCCTGGCGTGGTCGTTTGTGGTGATCCCGTTGATCGATACCCGCAAACCCGTCTGGTACGTGGTCGCCATCGTCGGGATGTTCGCCATCACCGCGATCGGCTCGGGACCCACGGCGGCCTTCGTTCCCGAATTGTTCGCCACCCGCTACCGCTACAGCGGCTCGGCGCTGGCGCAGAACCTCGCCGGCGTGGTGGGCGGCGCCCTGCCGCCGCTGCTCGCCGGGACGTTGCTGGCCACCTACGGCAGCTGGGCGATCGGCCTGATGCTGGCCACCCTTGCCCTGACCAGCCTGGGGTGCACCTATCTACTCCCGGAAACCAGCGGAACGGCGTTGCGCCGGTAGGTCAGTTGGCGTGCAGATCCTCGTTGAGGGCGATGCCCTGACCATCGCGGGCGACCACCTCCACGGCCCCGGTGAGCGAGTTGCGGCGAAACAGTAGGTTGTTGCCGCCGGACAGCTCGCGAGCCTTGACCGCGTTGCCGCCGGGCATGCTGACCTTGGTGCCCGCGGTGACATACAGGCCGGCTTCGACGACGCAGTCGTCGCCCAGCGAAATCCCCAGCCCCGCGTTGGCGCCGAGCAGACACCGCTTGCCGATCGAAATGACCTCGGTGCCACCGCCGGACAGCGTGCCCATGATCGACGCTCCACCGCCGATGTCCGACCCGTCGCCCACCACCACACCGGCCGAGATGCGGCCCTCCACCATCGACGCGCCCAGGGTGCCGGCGTTGTAGTTGACGAAGCCCTCGTGCATCACCGTCGTACCGGGTGCCAGGTGGGCGCCCAGCCGGACCCGGTCGGCGTCGGCGATCCGCACCCCGGTGGGCAGCACGTAGTCGACCATGCGCGGGAACTTGTCGACGCCGTACACGGTCACCGGTCCGTGCCGCCGCAGTCGGGCCCGGACCGCCTCGAAGCCCTCGACCGCGCACGGTCCGCGATTGGTCCACACCACATTCGTCAACACACCGAACAAGCCGCCGGCGTTCAGCCCGTGCGGCGCCACCAGGCGGTGCGACAGCAGATGCAGCCGCAGGTAGGCGTCGTATGCGTCGGCGGCCACCTCGTCCAGCGAGCCGATCACCGTGCGCACGGCGATGGTTTCGGTGCCGCGATCGTCGTCGCGGCCGATCAGAGCGGCCAGTTCCGGCGGAACGTCGGACAGCGCGAGCCGCGATGTGGCGGCGGTCCCCGACTCGGTCAGTTCCGGTGCGGGAAACCACGTGTCGAGGATCGATCCGTCGGAGGCCAGCGTCGCCAGCCCGATGCCTGCAGCTCCAGTCACGGCGGTCAGGTTACTTGCCGCCCGGTACCGGATAACCTGGGACCCGTGCTGGACTTGCTTGGGGATCCGATCGCGTTGACCGCGGCGCTGGTCGACATCCCCAGCGAATCGAGAAGTGAGGCACGCCTGGCCGACGAGGTGGAGGCCGCGCTGCGCGGGCAGACGTCCGGCTTCGAGATCCTCCGCAACGGCAACGCCGTGCTGGCCCGCACCCGCGGGCAGCGGCCATCGCGGGTACTGCTGGCCGGTCACCTGGACACCGTCCCGGCGGCCGGGAACCTGCCCGGCCGCCTCGAGAACGGCGAGCTGTACGGTTGCGGCGCCGCGGACATGAAGTCCGGTGACGCGGTCTTTCTGCACCTGGCCGCCACCGTGGCCGAACCGGTCCACGACCTGACGCTGGTGTTCTATGACTGCGAGGAAATCGAGGCCGCGGCAAACGGTTTGGGCCGCATCGAGCGCGAGCTGCCGGATTGGCTGTCGGCCGACGTGGCCATTCTGGGCGAGCCCACCGGCGGCTATATCGAGGCCGGCTGCCAGGGCACGCTGCGCGTCGTCATCAGCGCCACCGGAACCCGTGCCCATTCGGCGCGGTCCTGGTTGGGAGACAACGCCATTCACAAGCTGGGCGCCGTCCTGGAGCGGTTGGCCGCCT
This sequence comes from uncultured Actinomycetota bacterium, assembly GCA_963800315.1. Taxonomy (GTDB): domain Bacteria; phylum Actinomycetota; class Actinomycetes; order Mycobacteriales; family Mycobacteriaceae; genus Mycobacterium. Next base: position 910,542 of record CAWDAS010000002.1, on the reverse strand, counting down.
ACCGGGCCCGCACCGTCGACATCGACGGTTGCGGCTATCGGGAGGGCTTGTCGGCCGTGCGCATCGACGGTGGTGTGGCGGGCAACGTGATTCCCGACGCCGCCTCGGTGACGGTCAACTTCCGTTTCGCCCCCGACCGGTCGGTCACCGCGGCCCTGCAACACGTGCACGACGTCTTCGACGGGCTTGACGTGCACATCGAGCAGACCGACGCCGCGGCGGGCGCGCTGCCCGGACTGTCCCAGCCCGCCGCCAAGGCCCTGGTCGAGGCCGCCGGCGGGCAGGTCCGGGCCAAGTACGGCTGGACGGACGTCTCGCGGTTCGCCGCGCTGGGCATACCGGCGGTCAACTACGGGCCCGGTGACCCCAACCTGGCGCACACCCGCGACGAACGGGTTCCGGTCGCCAACATCACCGCCGCGGTGGAGATGTTGCGCCGCTACCTGAGCGGCTAACGTCGGCCGCCCGGGTATCGCCCGCTGGCGGGGGACACGCCAGCGTCACGCCAGCGTGGCGCTGGGCGCCGGCGGTCACGCTGGCGTGACGCTCGGCGGGCGGGCTCCCGGCGTGGGCTAACCAGCCCCCAACCGCTGGGCCTGAGCGGCCGCGTCCGCGGCCGCCGCGCGCATCCCCACCGCCGCCATCTCGTCGGACACCGCGAGCAGCGCCGCGTCGTCAGCGGCCGCCAGCGCCCGCGCGTGAGCGAGCGCCAATTTCCCCACCGCGCAGTCGATCTCATCGCACAGCCGGGCCAGCGGATCGGCCGCCCGGATGTCGCCCAGCTGGACCGCCTCGTGCCAGGCGCGCAGCGCCACCGCCCGCTGCCCGCCGCGCTCGGCCATCCGGGCGGCATCACGCGCGGCGGCGACCGCACCATGCGGGTCGCGCATCGAGGCCAGCCGCCACGCCCGCGCTATACCGAGCTCCGGGGCGAACAGCGCCGACTTGGTTCCGTGCCGGGATTCTGCCCGGCTCAACGCTTTTGCGGTCGCGGCGGTATCCCCCTGCTGGGCCAGCGCGGTGGCAAGCAGCATCAGCGACAGCGGTCCCCACGAGTAGCCGGTGCGTTCCAGGGTGGCGGCCGCCGGGCCGAGCAGTGCCGCCGCCCGGCCGAATTCGCCGTCGGCGATCAGCACGTGCGCCAGTAACACCTCGCCGATCGCGCGACCCGGCTGCTGCAGCTCGGCGAAATCCGTGAACTGCTGGGCAAGCCCGCGCGCGTCGTCCAGCCGGCCCGCCATCAACAGCGCGGTGGTCTGTCCCAACCCGATCGTGAAGCGCAGCAGCCCGGGGTGTTCGGCGCTCAAGGCGCGCTGCGCCAACGGCTCGACCTCGTCGAAGCGGCCCTGGCGTGCCGAGCACAACGCGGCCGCGCTGGCCGCCCAGGCCACCGCCTGGTCGTCGGCCTCCGGCGTTGCCAGCACGGCGCCGGCGACTTTGACGGCGTGCCCGACATTGCCCGCGTTCATGGCGAAGGTGGCGCTCAACGCGTCGAGCGTGGTGCGCGGCCCCGAGTCGGTAACCCGATTGCGGATCGTGCGCAGGAAAGCGGTGGCCCGCTCCGGCTCGCTGAGCATCCAGAACTGGTTGGCCGCGCGCAGCAGCGTCCAGTCCATGAGCGCCGCCTCGGTCAACGCGGTGGAGTCGACGTCGGCCAGCACCGCGTCGGCCTCTCGGCCGCGGCCCTGCCACGCCAGCGCGTGCGCCAGCGCCAGGCGCGCCGCCAATCCGCCGGAGCGGTCCAGCGCCGAGGAGGCCAGTCGTTCGCCCAGCGCGAGGTCACCCAGCCGCAGCGCCTGCTGCGCGGCGGCGACGACCTCGGCCGTCGGCTGCGGGGCCTCGCTGTCCACCGCCAGCGACGCCAACCGCAACCGGTCGCTGAGGTGGTCCGACGGATGCTGCGATAGCAGCCGCACCAATTCGGTGTGCAGCCGTCGTGCGCCGTCCTTGTCCAGCGCGGCGCGCGCCCGCTCGGCGAACAGCGGGTGGGCGGTGTACACCACCGGATCGCCGCCATCCCCGGGTACCCGCGTTTCCACCGCGCCCAGGCCCTCGGCCTGGCTGACCGCGCCGTCGCCGGCCAGGGCGGTCAGGTCGGCCAGTGCCAGGGGCTCCGCGACGGCGAGATAGGCCAACACCGACCGCGCCGCCGCAGGCAGCTCGGCCAGGAAAGCGTCGACGTCGCCCGGCTCCGACGCCGTCTCGGCGGGCGGCTCGATATCGATCCGGGCAAGCAGGCCGTCGGTCCACAGCGCCGCGATGGCATCGGGTGCGGCCCCGACGTCCGGGCCGCGGGCGGTGACGATCATTCGGGCCGTTCCCGCCAGCGCCAGCTGGTACACCAGGGTGGCCGACAGCAGGTCCAGGTGATGGGCGTCGTCGACGATCAACAACAGATCGCCCGGCCGGTCAAGGCCACCCAGCGAGGCCCGCGCCGCCCGCAACAGGGCGGCCGGTTTGCCGACGTCAGCGATCTGCACCAGATGACCGAAGGCCCCGAACGGCACGGCGCGCTCGGTCGGGGTGCCGGTGACCCAGCGGGTGAGCGTACGTGGGTGGCGACCGCCGAAGTCCTCCGCGGCCAACCGGGCCAGCGTGGATTTGCCGATGCCGTCGGGTCCGAGGATGACCGCGCCGGGCCGGCTGACGTCGTCCAGCGAAGCGTTGAGCCGCTCCAAGGCCGCCGCATGGTGCGGGACGTTCCATCGAATCGGCACCGCCGAATTTTATTGCGCGCGGCGTGCGGCCCGCAGCAGGCTTGGTCTACCTTTGGCGGATATGGGCCCGGAACGCCAGGCATCACGCGACTGGGCGGTGTGCGTGTACTGCGCGTCCGGCCCCGAACATCCGGAATTGCTCGAGCTGGCCGCCGAACTCGGCGAGGCGATCGCCGAGCGCGGCTGGACCCTGGTGTGGGGCGGCGGCCGGGTCTCCGCAATGGGGGCGGTGGCAAGCGCGGCACGGGCCCGCGGGGGCCGCACCGTCGGCGTCATCCCGCAGATCTTGATGCGCGGCGAGCTCGCCGACCCGGACGCCGACGAGCTGATCGTCAGCGAGACCATGCGCGAGCGCAAGCAGGCCATGGAGGACCGCGCCGACGCGTTCATCGTGCTTCCCGGCGGCGTCGGCACCCTGGACGAGTTGCTGGACGCATGGACCACGGGCTATCTGGGGCTGCACCGCAAGCCCGTCGTGATGCTGGACCCCCTGGGACATTACGAAGGCCTCTGGATCTGGTTATGCGGGCTGGCCGACAGCGGTTACATCTCGCAGCCGGCGCTGGACCGGTTGTTGCTGGTCGACAAGGTGAGTGCCGCCGTGGAGGCGTGCGCGCCCGGCTGAGGTCGCTGGGCACCCGGCAACCCCTATTAGGCTGGCCGCCGGGCTTGACTTTTTCACCGGAATCGAGGGGTGACGTGTCCGATCACGACGGGGGACCGCGCAGGGCGGTCGGCCTGACCGATATCGCATTCAGGCTGCCGCGCGTACTGGCCGACGCGCCGGTCATCGCGCGTGGGGCGCTGACCGGGCTGCTGGCCCGGCCCGGTTCCAGAAAATCGATCGGCACGGTGTTCCAGGAGCGGGCCGCCCGCCACGGCGACCGGGTCTTTCTGCGGTTCGGCGACCAGGAAGTGACCTACCGGGACGCCAACGCGGCCGCCAACCGGTACGCCGCGGTGCTGGCCGCGCATGGCGTCGGCAAGGGCGACGTCGTGGCGATCATGCTGCGCAACTCGCCCAACGCGGTGCTGGCGATGCTGGCCACGGTCAAGTGCGGTGCCGTCGCGGGCATGATCAACTACCACCAGCGCGGCGAGGTGCTGGCGCACAGCCTCGGCCTGCTGGACGCCAAGGTGCTGGTCGCGGAGACCGACCTGGTCAGCGCGGTCGCCGAATGCGGCGGTTCGGGGACCACCGAGACGCTCACCATCGAAGACCTGGAGCGATTCGCGGCGAGCGCTCCGGCCACCAACCCGGCGTCGGCGTCGGCGGTGCAGGCCCGCGACACCGCGTTCTACATCTTCACCTCGGGCACCACCGGGTTTCCCAAGGCCAGCGTGATGACGCACCTGCGGTGGCTGAAGGCGCTGGCCGCGTTCGGTGGCGTGGGGTTGCGGCTGAAAAGCTCCGACGCGTTGTACAGCTGCCTGCCGCTGTATCACAACAACGCGCTGACGGTGGCGTTGTCCTCGGTGATCAACTCCGGGGCGACGCTGGCGCTGGGCGCGTCGTTTTCGGCGTCCAAGTTCTGGGACGAGGTGATCGCCAGCCGGGCCACCGCGTTCATCTACATCGGCGAGATCTGCCGGTACCTGCTCAACCAGCCGCCCAAGCCGACCGACCGCGCGCACAACGTCCGGGTGATCGCCGGCAACGGGTTGCGCCCGGAGATCTGGGACGAGTTCACCCAACGGTTCGGCATTGGGCGCGTGTGTGAGTTCTATGCCTCCAGCGAGGGCAACACGGCGTTCATCAACGTCTTCAACGTGCCCAAGTCCACCGGGCTGTTCCCGATGCCGCTGGCCTACGTCGAGTACGACCCCGACACCGGCACCCCGCTGCGCGACGACAACGGGCGGGTGCGCCGGGTGCCCGCCGGTGAGCCCGGCCTGCTGCTCAGCCGGGTCAACCGGCTGCAACCGTTCGACGGCTACACCGACCAGGCATCGAGTGAAAAGAAGTTGGTGCGCAACGCCTTCCGGGAGGGCGACTGCTGGTTCAACTCGGGCGACGTGATGAACCCGCAGGGGCTGGGCCACGCCGCGTTCGTGGACCGGCTCGGCGACACCTTCCGCTGGAAGGGCGAGAACGTGGCCACCACCCAGGTGGAGGCGGCGCTGGCGTCCGACGACTCGGTCGAGGAATGCACGGTCTTCGGTGTGGAGATCCCGCGCACCGGCGGGCGCGCCGGGATGGCCGCGGTCAAGCTGCGCGAGGGCGCCGAATTCGACGGCAAGTCCCTGGCCGGCGCGGTGTACGACCAACTCCCCGGTTACGCGCTGCCGCTGTTCGTGCGGGTGGTGAAGTCGATCGAGCAGACCACCACGTTCAAGAGCCGCAAGGTCCAGTTGCGCGACCAGGGCTACGGCCCCGACGTGGCCGATCCGCTGTATGTGTTGGCCGGCCGCGACGAGGGCTACGTGCCGTACTACGACGAATACCCCGACGAGGTGGCGGCCGGTAAGCGACCGCGGGGTTGAGTGTGCGCCGACGGCGTCGAGTGTGCGCTGACGGTTGCGACACGCCGATGTCTTGCGCCATGGCTTCACGCGCAATCCCCGGGCCGCGGCCGGGGCGACGACCGGGCACCATAGACGTGTGCAAGCAACTTGGTGCGGCCGTCCGGTCGCCGGCGATCGTGCGCTGATCATGGCGATCGTCAACCGCACCCCGGACTCGTTCTACGACCGGGGCGCGACCTTCGGCGACGAGGCCGCCCGGGCCGCCGCGCACCGGGCCGTCGCCGAGGGCGCCGACGTCATCGACGTGGGCGGCGTCAAAGCCGGCCCTGGGCACGCCGTCGACGCGGACACCGAGATCGCCCGGCTGGTGCCGTTCATCGAATGGCTGCGCGGCGCCTATCCGGACCAGCTGATCAGCGTCGACACCTGGCGCGCGAGCGTGGCCAAGCTCGCGTGCGCGGCGGGAGCGGACCTGATCAACGACACCTGGGGCGGCATCGACCCGGCCCTGCCCGAGGTGGCCGCGGAGTTCGGTGCGGGCCTGGTGTGTTCGCATACCGGCGGGGCGCTGCCGCGCACCCGCCCGTTCCGGGTCAGTTACGGGACCAGCACGCGCGGGGTGGTCGACGACGTCATTCGCCAGGTCACCGCCGCCGCCGAGGGTGCGGTGGCCCGCGGAGTGGCCCGCGACCGGGTGCTGATCGACCCGGCCCACGACTTCGGCAAGAACACCTTCCACGGGCTGCTCCTGTTGCGCCACGTGAGCGAACTTGTTAATACCGGATGGCCTGTGCTCATGGCTTTGAGCAACAAGGACTTCGTCGGGGAGACTCTGGGTGTGGAATTGACCGAGCGGCTGGAGGGAACGTTGGCGGCCACCGCGCTGGCGGCGGCCGCCGGCGCGCGTATGTTTCGGGTACACGAGGTCGCGGCCACCCGACGGGTGCTGGAGATGGTGGCCTCCATCCAGGGCACACGCCCGCCGACGCGCACCGTGAGGGGGCTCGCATGACGGCATCGGACCTGTTCGCCGGCGATCTCACCGATGACCGGGTGCTCGCGGCCCGGCCGGGCGACGTCTGGCTGTCCAACCGCAGCTGGACCCGTCCGAGCTGGACCCTCGCCGAACTGCAAGCGGCGAAGGCCGGGCGGACCATCTCGGTGGTGCTGCCGGCGCTCGACGAGGAAGAAACCATCGAATCGGTGATCGACAGCATCTCACCGCTGGTCGATGGCCTGGTCGACGAGCTGATCGTGCTGGACTCGGGCTCCACGGACGACACCGAGATCCGCGCCGTCGCGGCCGGCGCCCGCGTCGTCAGCCGTGAGCAGGCGCTGCCCGAGGTGCCGACGCGGCCGGGCAAGGGCGAGGCGCTGTGGCGCTCGCTCGCGGCCACCCGCGGCGACATCGTGGTGTTCATCGACTCCGACCTGATCAACCCCCACCCGATGTTCGTGCCGTGGCTGGTCGGTCCGCTGCTCACCGGCGACGGCCTGCATCTGGTCAAAAGCTTCTACCGGCGGCCGCTGCAGGTCGGCGACGTGGGTGGCGGCGCGGGTACCACCGGGGGCGGGCGGGTCACCGAGTTGGTGGCCCGGCCGCTGTTGGCGGCGCTGCGGCCGGAACTGGGCTGCATGCTGCAGCCCCTTGGCGGCGAATACGCGGCCACCCGCGAACTGCTCACGTCGGTGCCGTTCGCGCCCGGCTACGGCGTGGAGATCGGCCTGCTGGTGGACACCTTCGACCGGTTGGGTCTGGAGGCGATCGCCCAGGTCAACCTGGGCGTGCGCGCCCACCGCAACCGGCCGCTGGCCGAGTTGGGCGCGATGAGCCGCCAGGTCATCGCGACCCTGTTCTCGCGCTGCGGGATCCCCGACTCCGGGGTCGGGTTGACGCAGTTTTTCGCCGACGGTTGCGAGGGCCCCGGTGCCGAGGGCTCCGGGGTTGAGGGCTACACCCAGCACACCTCGCCGGTGTCGCTGGCCGACCGGCCGCCGATGAAGGTGCTCAGGCCACGCTGACCGTGTCGGCGGTATAGGGCAATATCGTTCACGTGGCGTTGGTGTTGCTGTACCTGGTGGTGCTGGTGCTGGTGGCGATCGTGCTGTTCGGTGCGGCCAGCCTGCTGTTCGGTCGCGGTGAGCAGCTGCCACCCCTGCCGCGGGGGACGACGGCGACGGTGCTGCCCGCGTACGGTGTGACCGGCGCGGACGTCGACGCCGTCAAGTTCACCCAGGTGCTGCGCGGTTACAAGACCAGCGAGGTGGACTGGGTGCTCGACCGGCTCGCGCGTGAGCTGGAGGTGTTACGGGGCGAGCTGGCGGCGGTCAGCGCCGCGTCGGTCGCCGGGGCGGGGCCCGAAAGCGAATCCAAGCCCGCGGAACCCGAGGACGGCGAGGATCGTCAGGATAAGACATGAGCGACTCGAGCGTTCAAGGGCTGGTTCGCTGCGGCTGGGCGGTCGTTCGGCCCGGGCCCGACTTCGAGCTGTACCGCGACTATCACGACCAGGAGTGGGGCCGCCCGGTGCGGGACGGGGTGGCGCTGTACGAGCGGATGAGCCTGGAGGCCTTCCAGAGCGGGCTGTCGTGGCTGATCATCTTGCGCAAGCGGGAGAACTTTCGGCGCGCCTTCGCCGGGTTCGACATCGAGAAGGTCGCCGGGTACACCGACGCCGACGTGCTGCGGCTGATGGCTGACCAGGGGATCGTCCGCAACCGGGCCAAGATCGAGGCGACCATCGCCAACGCGCGCGCCGCCGCTGAGCTGGGAACCGCGGCGGACCTGTCGGAGCTGCTGTGGTCATTTGCGCCCTCACCGCGGCCGCGGCCGGCCGACGGAGCCGAAATCCCCTCGGCGACTGCCGAATCGAAGGCGATGGCGCGGGAGCTGAAGCGGCGCGGTTTTCGCTTCGTCGGGCCGACCACCGCCTATGCGCTGATGCAGGCCACCGGGATGGTCGACGACCATATTCGGGGTTGCTGGGTGCCCTCCGCCGGGTGACGACGCCCGGGGGTGACTGGGCCGGCGTCAAGGCCGGCAATCAGGTTCGGCGGCCCGCCGAGAACATAGAAGTGGGTCTTTGTGCAACTCGTGACCTCGATAGGGAACAATGGGGGGGTGATGTGGCAGTTCGATGTCGGGTATGGCGGGAAGTTCGCTGGCGGGGCATGCTCGGCGCCGACCAGGTCCGCGAGCGCGGGCCAGCTGGAACCTGGAGGGAGCACTCGATGGCGGCGATGAAGCCCCGGACCGGAGACGGTCCTCTGGAAGCAACCAAGGAGGGGCGCGGCATCGTGATGCGGGTACCACTCGAGGGAGGTGGTCGTCTGGTCGTCGAGCTGACGCCCGACGAAGCCGCCGCCCTCGGTGACGAACTCAAGGGTGTCACGAGCTCCAGCTAATGCCCGCCGGACGAACAATGTCCGGAGCTACGCGCACACCTTCCGATAGATCTCCAAGGTCTGCTCGGCGACGTGGGCCCAGGAGAATTCCTCGATGCAGCGCAGCCGTCCCGCCTGGCCATAGCGCTCCGCCTTCTCGGGGTCGGCGACCAGCGCGTTGACCGCATCAGCCAATCTGGCCTGGTAGCCGGCCGGGTCGTCGGCGTCGTAAGGCACCAGTGAACCGGTGATCCCGTCGGCGACGACCTCGGGTATCCCGCCGACATGGGAGGCCACCACCGCGGTCGCACAGGCCATCGCCTCGAGGTTCACGATGCCCAACGGCTCATACACCGACGGGCATACGAAAACGGTTGCCGCCGAAAGTATTTCACGCAACTCGCCGATGGGCAGCATGTCCCGGATCCAGAACACGCCATTGCGGTCGCGGGCCAGTCCGGCCACGGCGGCCCGAACCTCGTCGGCGATCTCCGGGGTGTCGGGGGCACCGGCGCACAGCACCAGCTGTATCTCGGGGCTGAACCGGTGCGCGGCCGCCACCAGGTGGGCAACACCCTTCTGCCGGGTGATCCGCCCGACGAACGCCACGATGGGACGGTGTGGGTCGACGCCGAGTTCGGCCAGCACGGACCCGCTTTGCACCGGCCCGGACGGATACCAGACATCGGTGTCGATTCCGTTGCGGATGACGTGCACCAGGTTCGGATCCAGCGCGGGGTAGACGCGCAGCACGTCTTCGCGCATCGCGGAGCTGACCGCGATGATGGCGTCGGCGGCCAGCACCGCGGTGTGCTCCACCCAGGTCGAGATCCGGTAGCCGCCGCCGAGTTGTTCTGCCTTCCACGGTCGCAGCGGCTCGAGCGAATGCGCGGTCACGACGTGGGGAATGTCGTAGAGCATCGCGGCGAGATGACCGGCCAGACCGGTGTACCAGGTGTGGGAATGCACGACGGTGGCCGCCGCCGCGGCGTTGGCCATGATCAGGTCCGACGACAAGGTGGACACGGCCGGATTGGCGTACTGCAGGCGCGGATCCGGCTGGTGGACGAAGGCGCCGGGCCGGGGTGCGCCCATGCAATGCACGTCCACCGCGCACAGTCGGCGCAGTTGGGCGACTAGTTCAGTGACGTGTACCCCGGCTCCGCCGTAGACCTCCGGTGGGTACTCCCGAGTCATCATGGCCACCCGCATACCCGCACGCTAGTGCGGTGAGACCGCCGCCCGCGAGTCGGGCGGCGGTCGAGCCGGACCGATTGGCTTGTGCGGTGAGACCGCCGCCCGCGAGTCGGGCCGTCAAGGGCCGCCCGCGTGGGCTGCCAAATACCTTGACGGACAGCCGCACAGAACACTGCCAATCGCGGGCTCCCCCTGGCAGCGGCTCGCGGCGGCCGATAGGTTGAAAACCATGAGGGAAGCGCCACACGTGCTGGGCATCGTCCTGGCCGGGGGTGAGGGCAAGCGGCTGTATCCGCTGACCGCGGACCGGGCCAAGCCCGCCGTTCCCTTTGGCGGTGCCTATCGGTTGATCGATTTCGTGCTGTCCAACCTCGTCAATGCCCGTTATCTGAGGATCTGCGTTCTTACGCAGTACAAGTCGCATTCACTGGACCGTCACATTTCGCAGAACTGGCGGCTGTCCGGCCTGGCCGGTGAGTACATCACGCCGGTGCCGGCCCAGCAGCGCCTCGGGCCGCGCTGGTACACCGGCTCCGCGGATGCGATCTACCAATCGCTCAACCTGGTCTACGACGAAGACCCCGACTACATCGTGGTTTTCGGCGCCGACCACGTGTATCGGATGGACCCCGAGCAGATGGTCCGGTTCCACATCGACAGCGGGGCCGGGGCGACCGTGGCCGGCATTCGGGTGCCGCGCGGCGAGGCCACCGCATTCGGTTGCATCGACGCCGACGACTCCGGCCGCATCCGCGGTTTCTTGGAGAAGCCCCTGGATCCGCCGGGCACCCCCGATGACCCCGAGCAGGCGTACGTGTCGATGGGCAACTACATCTTCACCACCAAGGTGCTGATCGACGCGATCCGCGCCGACGCCGACGACGACCACTCGGACCACGACATGGGCGGTGACATCATCCCGCGATTGGTGGACGACGGGATGGCCGCGGTTTACGACTTCAACGACAACGAGGTACCCGGGGCCACCGATCGCGACCGGGCGTACTGGCGTGACGTGGGAACGCTCGACGCGTTCTACGACGCGCACATGGACCTGGTTTCGGTGCATCCGGTGTTCAACCTGTACAACAAGCGCTGGCCGATCCGCGGCGAGTCGGAGAACCTGGCGCCGGCCAAGTTCGTCAACGGCGGCTCGGCGCAGGAGTCGGTGGTGGGTGCCGGCAGCATCATCTCGGCGGCTTCGGTGCGCAACTCGGTGCTGTCGTCCAATGTCGTGGTCGACGACGGCGCGATCGTCGAGGGCAGTGTGATCATGCCCGGCGCTCGGGTCGGCCGCGGCGCGGTGGTGCGCCATGCGATCCTGGACAAGAACGTCGTGGTCGGGCCCGGCGAGATGGTCGGGGTCGATCTGGACAAGGACCGGGAGCGCTTCGCGATCAGCGCGGGCGGCGTGGTCGCCGTGGGCAAGGGCGTCTGGATCTAGCCGCCCTCAGGGAATTTCTGGGATCAGCAGGTGCGCGTCGTGATCTGGCCCCCAGTGCAGTGTGATCCGACCGTGCGGCGAGCGCGCATAGGCCGCCGGCAGCTGGCCGGTGAGCGGGTTTCGCCGCCATAGCCAGCGCCCGCCGACCACGAGCCGCAGCTGCTCGCCGGCGCGGAACAGCGTCGCCGACGGTCCCAGCGCGACGTCCACCGCGACCACCTCGCCGGCGGAGACCGGCCGCGGTTGGGTGCACGCCGCGACGGGCTCCCACGGCCGCGACCGCTCGGGATCCAGCGCGCGCAGCGAGACTCGCTGCCAGCCGGTGGTCACCCGGTCCCGGCCGTACCCGTAGGACCCCTCGAATCCGACAAACCTTCCGCCGCGCCACTTCTCCACGCCGATGAACAGGTTGGCGTCGTCGCACCCGTCCAGTTCGACCCACAATCGCACGGCCATCTGCCCGGTCAGCTCGACGTCCGTGGGCACCGTCCAGCTGAACGCCGCTGCCCGAGAGCGGGTTTCGAACGTGATGCGGCCCGTCGTCGGTGGCTGCTGGGCGGACAGGCCCCCGGACCCGGCCAAATACCCCCCCAGATATAAAGGCCGCCAACGCGTGCGGGCGAGCGGCCATTCGGCTTCTTCGCGCACCGCGGCGACGGTGTCGCGGTCCTCGCGCACCTCCAGGCGCACGCTGCGGGAGCCGGAACCGCCATCCAGCACGCCGCGGAAAAAGTTGAGCTGCTCGGCCAGTGCGGCCTCCGAGTAGAAGGTCGCCCACTTGCCGGCGCGATGGGTGTAGAGGCGGGTGTGGGTGGAGCCGACGTGCGTGAACGCCCGGATCGAACCGCGGCTGTGCAGGTTGTTGTCCGAGAAGCTGCCGCAGACCAGCATGGGGACGGTGATCGCCGACAGGTCGGGTACCAGCGAGCGCCAGAAGTCGTCGCGCAGGGGATGCGCGTCCTGCATCCGTTCGAGGTCGTAGGCCTGCCGGGTGCCGCGACGCACGTTCCGCGACCACATCCGGGTGAAGCCGGTCTCGCGCACACCGCCGGGGAAGGTCAGGTCGCGATAGGCGTCGGTGAAGCCTTCCCATGGGCAGATCGCCCGCAGCGCCGGCGGCTGCAGCGCGGCGACGGCGTACTGGCTGATGGCCAGGTAGGACACGCCGAGCATGACGACGCGACCGTCACACCACGGCTGGTCCGCGATCCATTGCACCAGATCGTAGGTGTCCTCGGCCTCCTGGCGGGACAGCAGATTGCCGGTGCCGTCGGAATGCCCGCAGCCGCGCGAATCGGCGTTCACCACGGTGAAGCCGTGCCCGGTCCACCACGCCGGATCCGGTGCTTCCCAACCGGTCAGCGCCGAGAAGGTCACCGGGTCGGGCTGGCGCAACACCCGGTATTGCGGTGAGAAGCTCCACCGCTTGCCCCGTTTGGTCGGCAGATTGTCCTTGCCGTAGGGATGGATGCTCAGGATGACCGGCCGGGCACCTGCCTCTCGAAAAACGTTGATGCGCAGGACCGTTCCGTCGCGCGTCGCCACCTCGACGTCCCGGTCGATGTTGATGTCGGCCGGTGGGTCGGTGACGGTCACGGGCGGTTTGGCGATGCCGCGAACCCTGCTCAGCGCATACCGAAGGGCGCCGGGGCGCCGCCACGGCCGGTCGAGGGTGGGTGCGGGGCTGCGGGCCACGCCAATACCCTAGGCGGACGGGCGCGGTGGCTACCAGACCTTGGGCACCAGCCGATAGCGCACCCGCTGGGCGTATCCGCGGTACCCGGCCAATTCCTGGGTGAGCAGTCTTTCCTCGTCGAGGATGCGGAAGACGAGCGCCGCGACGCCCGGGATGACGAAGAGAAGCCCCCAGTACGAGCCGAGCGCCAAGGGTATCCCCACCATCATGATCACGTCTGCGGCATACATCGGGTGCCTGACGAACCTGTAGAGGCCGCCGGAGGCCACTTGCTGGCCCCGTTCCACCGTGACGGTGGCGGCGGCGTAACTGTTTTCGATGATGACCCGCATGGCGCCGCTCAGTCCCGCCGCTGTCAGGACATCACCGAGCAGGCACAGCCACACGGGCACCGTCGACCAACCCATCCGGTGATCGAACGCGCTGAACGCAATCATCGCGAAGAGATCCGCGAACGTGCCGGTCACGATGATCTTTTGGGCCGTTCGGGTTTCCGCGTGCGGCCCGGCATGCATGCGCCGCTCCAGGGCGGCCGGGTTTTTCCGCATCAAGTAGACGGTGGGGAAGAGCGATGTCGCCGTGAACACGGCGATGAAAACCCATGCCTGCCAATAATTGAGCGTGCCAGCCGGTACGAACAGGATCAGACCGTAAGCGGCGAGGCCGAACACTGAGTACGCCGCCAGCCGAAGACCAACCTTCATGACACTCCTAGCATCGCAGATCGCGCCGTCGAAAAGCCGCAGTCCCCAGAACGGTCAGCACCGCGTCGATGACCAGTAACCACACCAGGGGCACGGGAGTGAAGCCGCTCCCGACCCGCGGAATGTGCGCGAATGGCTCGAGGTCGAGCAGCCACTGCGGGAATCCGGCCAACGAACCGATCAGGTACAAGGCGACGAACCCGACGAGCACGCCCCAGGCCACGGGGGTGAACCGCGGGGCGATTCCGAACAACCCGATCGTCACCGCGGCGAGCAGCCAGACGGCGGGCAGCTGCGCCACGGCGGCCAGGACAACGACCGACAGCTTGCCGGCGACATCGCCGGCGGCGATGCCGTAAACCAGGCCACCCGCCGCTCCGCTGACCAGCAGCGCCATCGCGGACCCGGCCATCGCGGCCACCAAATGGCTTGCCAGCCAACGGTTCCGCGAGGCCGTGCCGGCCAGGATGGTCTCGGCGCGCTGGCTGGATTCTTCCTGGTGCAGTCGCAGGGTGAGCGAGACGACGAACGCCGCGGCCACCATGCCCATCATGGTGAAGGCGACGGCGATGAACGCCTCCTCCAATGCGCTCGTTCCGCCCATCCGCACCACGATGTCGCGTGCCGCGGTGCTGTCGCCCAGCTCGTCGCCGATGCCGTGCACCACGCTGCCCATCAACAAGCCGTAAAGGCACAGCCCCACCGTCCACAACAGCAGCGACCCGCGGTCCAGCCGCCACGCCAGCCCGAAGACGTTGCCCAGCGCCGGGTTGCCGGTACCCGGACCGGCCCGTTCGGCGACGAGTCCAGCTCCCACGTCGCGTCCGGCGAGCAGCCGGTAGGCCACGGCGGTCAGCGCGGCGGTCGTCACCAGGTGCAGTAACAGGATCCACCAGCGATCGCCCGCGTACGGCCGTACCTGTAGCGACCAGCCCAGCGGCGAGAGCCAGGACAACGTGCCGGCACCGGCGTCACCGACGGCGCGCAGCGTGAAGGCGGCCGCCAGCGCGGCGAACGCGGCACCTCGGGCAAACCTGGCGCTCGGCGACAGCTGCGCGGTCACCGCGGCAACGGCGGTGAACACCAGGCCGGAGCAGGCCAGGGCCGCCCCGAAGGCCAGCGACCCGCCGGCGGGGACGTTGCAGCTGAGCAACCCCGCCGCGCCGATCACCCCGGTGGCGATCGACGCCCCGAAGCACAGCAGCAGCGCCGCGCTCAAGCTGGCGTACCGGCCGACCGCGGTGGAGTCCATCAGTTCGGTCCGACCGGTCTCCTCGTCAGCGCGGGTGTGCCGGATCAGCGTGAGTATGACGGCGACCGCGATCAGCGTGTGGAACATGCCGGCTTTCCAAATGCCGGCTGCCCCCAGGCTGTCGTTGTAGATCCGCCCGTACAGTGCGCGCTGAGCCGGGCTGGCCATGATGGAGGCCGCGAATCCGGCGCGGGCGGCCTGGGTGGGATACACCTTCTCGATGCTGCCGACGTAAACCGTGGCCAGCGGCACCGACAACAGCAGGATCCACAACGGGAGGGAGATCCGGTCGCGGCGCGCATAGAGCCGCAGCATCCCCAGGGTGCCGGTGTAGTTGGAGCCGGCGCGTGGCGCCGGGTGGGCCGGCGGGCCAGGCCGATTCAGGGTTGCGGTGCTCATGGCGCCGAAACTTTCGTTTCGCGCCCACCCTCGATTGTGTAGTGGCGCAAGAAGAGTTCCTCGAGGGTGGGCGGCTGACTGACGAGGCTGCGCACCCCGGCGTCGCCCAGCGCGCGGATGAGCTCCCCGAGGCTTTCCCCGTCGACCTGAACGTGCACGGTGCTGCCATCGATGCTGACGTCCTCGACACCTGTGATCCGGGTGAGGTCTCCTGGGTCGCCGAGCATTTCGGCCTTGATCGAGGTGCGGCTGAGATGCCGCATCGATGCCAGGGACCCGCTCTCGATGGTCCTGCCGGCTCGGATGATCGTCACCCTTTCGCATAGCGCTTCGGTTTCGGCCAGAATGTGGCTGGACAGCAAGACCGTCACACCGCGGTCTCGCGCTTCGGCCACACACTGCTGAAACACGTTCTCCATCAACGGGTCCAGGCCGCTGCTGGGCTCGTCCAACAGCAGCAGGCTGGCGTTCGACGAGAACGCGGATATCAGGGAGACTTTCTGCCGGTTGCCCTTCGAGTAGGCGCGGGCCTTCTTATGCGGGTCGAGGTCGAAGCGTTCGATCAGCTCCGCGCGGCGTTTGTCGTCGATGCCGCCGCGCATGCGCGCCAGCAGGTCGATGGTCTCGCCACCGGTCAGGGTTGGCCACAACGTCACATCGCCTGGCACATAGGCGATTCGGCGGTGTAGCTCGACCGCGTCACGCCACGGGTCCCCGCCCAACAACCGCACCGTGCCGCCGTCGGCCCTGACCAGACCGAGCAGGATGCGGATGGTCGTCGACTTCCCGGCGCCGTTGGGCCCGAGGAAGCCGTGTACCTCGCCTTCGCGCACCGTGAGGTCGAGGCCGTCCAGAGCCCGTACCGCTCCGAAGTTCTTTCTCAGAGCGCGGATCTCGATGGGAGTGGAGTCATCAACTGGCATGGTTATCTCCTTGATCGTCTGCGGCCAGGAATGCTTCGTACATGGTGCGGTCGACCATCAGCCCGTCGGTGTAGATCTCCAGCGCGGGCAGCACCATCTCGCGGGCGTAGTCGCGCAGGACCGCACGAATATCCGTCGGGGTGTCGTGCATCTGCAGATACAACAGAAAGCCGCCCCCGCCGGTGATGCCCAGATACCGGGCCCTGGCGTGGGGGTCGCGACTGGGTTTTATGGTGCCCGCCCGCACGCCCTCGTCCAAGTATTCTTCGGCGTTGTCAATCATCCTGCGCCACAACATTGTCGCCAGCTCACCGCCGGACAGCATGCTGCGCACCAGGTACGCCATCATCGGTGCATAGGACTCGATCTCGGCCAGCTGCGCGAACCAGGTGGCGGGGTCCTTGGATTGCAACGCCTCGGACTTGCTGGTGCGGATTTCTTCGGCGATGTGGTCATCGCAGGCCTTGCGCAGGCCGTCCTTGGAGCCGAAATGGTGAATGACGAGCGCGGCGCTCACCCCCGCCGCCTCGGCGATCGCGCGTAGCCCCACGCCGAAGCCGTGTTCGCCGAACTGCTCGATGGCGGCGTCGCGGATACGGGCCGCGGCGGTCAGGTCGGCTGAACGCACGTTCAGTATATTAAACGACTGTTCAGTCGAGCGTCAAGGACATCGCCCACGCCAAATGCAAAAAGTTTCCGACTCAGTCGCGGACCGCGGCCAGGATGCCGTCACCGAGCGGGACCAGGGCGGGCGTGAGCCGCTCGTCCTCGGCGATGAGTCGCGCCGCCTCCCGGACCGCGACCACCTCGGCGTCCCGCGCTGCGGGATCGGCGGCCCGCCCGCCCAGCGCCGCCCGGTGCACCACGACCACGCCACCGGGCCGCAGCAGCCGCACCCCCTCGACGACGTACTCGGGCTGGTCGATCGGGTCCGCGTCGATGAAAACCAGGTCGTAGGACTCGTCGGCGAGCCGGGTCAGCACCTCCTGGGCGCGGCCGCTGATCAGCCGGGTGCGCGACTGCCCGATGCCGGCTTCGGAGAACGCCTGTTTGGCGAGCCGCAGATACTCCGGCTCAATGTCGATCGTCGTCAACACCCCGTCATCGCTCATGCCCGACAACAACCAGAGGCCGCTGACCCCGGCGCCGGTACCCACCTCGGCGACGGCCTTGCCCCCGCTGAGCTTGGTCAGCACGCTCAACAACGCACCGACCGCGGGCGTCACCGCCCCGGCCCCGATGTCGACGGCGCGCTCGCGGGCGGCCGCCAACAGCGCATCTTCCGATATCGACCCCTCGGCGTGCGCGGAGAGCGATTCGGCCCGACTGTGCGCCGTTTGGCCGAGGGTTTCTGCGTCGGTGCCGTCCATGCCCGCAGCGTATTCCAATTCCCGGCGCGGTTCGGCAGGCGCGCCTGATCCGCTGCGTGCCGACACGCGGGGCAGATACGATGCGTTTAAGGTCACTCCGCGGCGGATATTCCCAGGACAACGTAGGTAACGAAATTATTTCTCAGGTTGAGCTCAGTTTGTTCATATATCGCACATACGCCGGTGCGCGACGGTGTCCCTATGGATCGCGGAGCGCGTTGGGGTGGGAATATGGACTGGCAGCGGCGCGTTGCCGACGTTGACGAACTGCCATTCCTCGGTAAGCCGAATTCGGAGGACTTGATCATCACCACGCTTTTGAGCCCGACCAGCATGTCCCATGCGCAGGAGTTCCCCGCCGACGGGTGGGTGGAGCCGTCCGACGCGCCGCAGGGCACCGCGGTATTCGATGCGACCGGTGATAAGGCGACGATGCCCTCGTGGGACGAATTGGTGCGTCAGCACGCCGACCGGGTGTACCGGCTGGCCTATCGGCTGTCCGGCAATCAGCACGATGCCGAGGACCTGACGCAGGAAACCTTCATCCGGGTGTTCCGGTCGGTGCAGAACTACCAGCCGGGGACGTTCGAAGGCTGGCTGCACCGCATCACCACCAACCTCTTCCTGGACATGGTGCGGCGGCGGACGCGCATCCGGATGGAGGCCCTGCCCGAGGATTACGAGCGGGTGCCCGCCGATGAGCCCAACCCCGAGCAGATTTACCACGATTCGCGGCTTGGGCCGGACCTGCAGGCCGCGCTGGATTCCCTGCCACCGGAGTTCCGTGCCGCGGTCGTGCTGTGCGATATCGAGGGCCTGTCGTACGAGGAGATCGGCGCCACCCTGGGCGTCAAGCTGGGCACCGTGCGCAGCCGCATCCACCGCGGGCGTCAGGCGTTACGGGACTACCTGGCCGCGCATCCCGAACCGGGTGCACGTGCGGGCGCGTTGCACGCCGAGTCGGCCTAGCTCAGCGACGCCGCCCGGTCACGACCGGGTGTGCTGACAGAGACGATCCAGCGGCTTTGCGCCCCGCGCCGCGGTATTGGGCATCACAGCGCGCTACATTCGAAGGGGTAGGTGGCGCTAGGTGGCGAAGGGAGGAGTTGGTGATGCCCGACCCCGGACATATGGGGCATGTGTTCCGCCGCGCATTCTCCTGGCTGCCCGCCCAGTTCGCCTCCCAAAGTGACGCACCCGTCGGCGCGCCGCGCCAGTTCGGTTCCACCGAGCACCTGTCCGTCGAAGCGATCGCGGCGTTCGTCGATGGCGAGCTGCGGATGAACGCACATTTGCGGGCCGCGCATCACCTCTCGCTGTGCCCGCAATGCGCGGCCGAAGTCGAGGACCAGGGCCGGGCGCGTGCGGCGTTGCGCGACTCCCACCCCATCCGAATCCCCAGCACATTGCTCGGGATGCTGGCTGACATTCCGCACTGCTCGCCCGAAGACCGTTTCACCGACCGCGATCCGCATGAGCAGCGTAAGCGCCGCTAGCCGGACATCTTCCCGCCAAAAGCCACGCGATTGATCCGGTTCGATGCCCCCGCCGGTCCCGGTGCGCGCGCTCATGGGCGACCAATAGCTAAACATGGATACTAGGGTGGACACGGACAACGGCGGTGCCGCGTATATCGCCCGGTAAAGGCCGGTCTCGAGCGCTCAATACAGAGAATTCAAAGGGGTAAGGTGACCTCCGACCAGGGCTTCGACCAGGGGCAAGACAGCGGCAAGAGCAGCGGCCATCGCTTGGCGCCGCGCCCCATCTCCCGGCCGCCGGTCGACCCCACGTCGCGCCAGCTGTTCAGTCGCCCCAACGGGCTGCGCGGATCGTTCGTCGCCGATCGCGTCCGCCCGAGAAAGTTCCGGGACCAGGCCGAGTTCAGCCCGCACGACCAACCGGCCGACCCGGTCCTCGAAGAGGCTTTCAGCCGTCCGGCCGGGACTCCCGAGTCGCTGCAGCGCCACCCCGTCGACGCCGGCGCGCTAGCCGCCGAGAAGGACGGCGCCGAGCCCGACGGCGAGGACCCCTGGCGCGACCCCGCGGCCGGCGCCGCTCTGGGCAGTCCGGCCGTGGCCCCGCCCGCACCGCACACCGCGCTGGGCCACGGCGGCAAACTCGGTGTGCGCGACGTGCTGTTCGGGGGCAAGGTCTCCTACCTGGCGTTGGCCGTCCTGCTGGCTGGTCGCCCTGCTCATCGGCGCGCTCGGCGGTGTGATCGGCCGTAAGACGGCCGAGGTCGCCGAAGCTTTCACCAGCTCCAAGGTGACGCTGGCCACCGACAACAATGCGCAAGGGGCGGCCGGCCGGTTCGCCAAGGTGGCGGCCGCGACCGCCGCGGCCGTGGTGACCATCGAGTCCAAGAGTGACCAGGAGGGCATGCAGGGCTCCGGCCTGGTCGTCGACGGCCGCGGCTACATCCTCACCAACAACCACGTGATCTCCGAGGCGGCGAACAACCCCAGCCAGTTCAAGACCACGGTGGTGTTCAACGACGGCAAGGAAGTGCCCGCCAACCTGGTGGGCCGCGACCCCAAGACCGACCTGGCCGTGCTCAAGGTCGACAACGTCGACAACCTGACAGTGGCCCGGCTCGGTGACTCCAGCAAAGTGCGCGTCGGCGACGAGGTCCTGGCCGTGGGTGCGCCGCTGGGGCTGCGCAGCACCGTGACGCACGGCATCATCAGCGCGCTGCACCGGCCCGTCCCGCTGTCGGGGGAGGGCTCGGACACCGACACCGTCATCGACGCCATCCAGACCGACGCGTCGATCAACCACGGCAACTCCGGCGGTCCGCTGATCGACATGGATTCGCAGGTGATCGGCATCAACACCGCGGGTAAGTCGCTGTCCGACAGCGCAAGTGGGCTGGGCTTCGCGATCCCGATCAACGAGGCGAAAGACGTCGCGCAGATCTTGATCAAAGACGGAAAGATCGTGCACCCGACGCTGGGGATCAGCACCCGCTCGGTGAGCAACGCGATCGCGTCCGGCGCCCAGGTGGCCAACGTGAAGGCGGGCAGTCCCGCGCAAAAGGGCGGCATCCTGGAAAACGACGTGATCGTCAAGGTGGGTAACCGCAAGGTCGCCGACTCCGACGAGTTCGTCGTGGCGGTGCGACTGCTGACCATCGGCCAGGATGCCCCGATCGAAGTGGTCCGCGACGGCCGCCATGTGACGCTGACCGTCAAACCCGACGCCGACACCAGCTAGATGTTTGCCAACGTCGGCTGGGGAGAAATGCTCGTACTCGTGGTGGTCGGGCTGGTGATCCTCGGCCCGGAGCGGCTTCCGGGCGCCATCCGCTGGTCGGCGAACGCGCTGCGGCAGGCGCGCGATTACCTCAGCGGTGTCACCGGTCAGTTGCGCGAGGACCTCGGCCCGGAGTTCGACGACCTGCGCGGTCCGCTGAACGAGCTGCAGAAACTGCGGGGCATGACGCCCCGCGCCGCGCTGACCAAGCACCTACTGGACGGTGACGACTCCTTCTTCACCGGCAACTTCGACAAGCCGGTCAACGGGGCCCCGGCACGCCGCCGCGCCGCCGTCGGTGCACGCCCGAAAACCACACCGGCGGGCCAACGCCCTTCGACGCCGACGCGACCTGACGCGTCAGCGCCGCGTCGGATCCAGCCCGAGCGACACGCCCGCCAACCCGCGCCGCCGCGACGACAGCCGCTCGGCGACGCTGCGCAGTTCCTTGCCGGCGGGCGAGTCCGGGGCGCTGAGCACCATCGGGACACCCGAATCGCCGGCGGCCACCAGCGCGGGATCCAGCGGGATCTGACCCAGCAGCGGCACCTCGGCGCCGACCGCACGGGACAACCGCTCGGCCACCTGCTGGCCGCCCCCCTCGCCGAAGATCTGCATCTTCGTGCCGTCCGGCAGCGTGAGGGCCGACATGTTCTCCACGACGCCGACGATGCGCTGACGGGTCTGCAGCGCGATGCTGCCGGCCCGCTCGGCGACCTCGGCCGCGGCCGCCTGCGGCGTCGTCACCACCATGATCTCGGCGCTGGGGATCAGCTGCGCCACCGAAATGGCGATGTCACCGGTTCCCGGCGGCAGATCGAGCAGCAGCACGTCCAGATCGCCCCAATAGACGTCGGCCAGAAACTGCTGCAACGCCCGGTGCAGCATCGGCCCCCGCCACACCACCGGTGCGTTGCCCTCGGTGAATTGAGCGATCGAGATGACCTTCACCTCGTGGGCGATGGGCGGCAGGATCATCGACTCGACCTGCGTGGGCCGGTCGGTGGTGCCCATCATCCGGGGAATGGAGTGGCCGTGAATGTCGGCGTCGAGCACCCCGACCGACAGGCCGCGCGCGGCCATCGCGGCGGCCAGGTTGACCGTGACGGTGGACTTGCCGACCCCGCCTTTCCCGGACGCGACCGCATAGACCCGCGTCAGGGAGTTTGGCTGGGCGAACGGGATGACGGGCTCGCGGGCATCCCCGCGCAGCTGCTTGCGCAGCTCGGTGCGCTGCTCGTCGCTCATCACGTCCAGGGTGACCTGCACCGCCCCGGTGCCGGGAACGTCGGAGACCGCCTGGGCGACGCGTTCGCTGATCTCGGTCTTCTTGGGGCAACTGGCGGTGGTCAGGTAGATCGCGACGTGCACGCCGCCGTCGGGCTCGGTGTCAACGCTCTTGACCATCCCGAGTTCGGTGATCGGGCGCCGCAGTTCGGGGTCGATCACCTTGCCCAGGGCGGTACGGATGGCCGCGCTCAGGTCGGCAGTGTCATGGGACATCACCGCCGAGTGTAGGCGGGCGCGTACGTCGGCTGGTCAGCCGCCCGGGGCGGGCGCCGGCGCGGGCGGCGCCGGGGGCGGGGGAGCGTTGGGCGGCGGCGGTGGTGGCGCCATCCAGGGTGGCGGAGAAGGCATGCCGACCGGAGGAGCTGGGGGCGGCGGCGGAGGCGGGGCCATCCAGGGTGGCAGCGCCGGCGGCGGGCTTTGGGCGCCGATGCAGATCAGCGTGCAGCCGGGCAGCTGAGTCTGCGGCTGCTGCGAGGCGGGCGGGCCATCCACGGGAACATCGGCGGGGGACCGGCGGACTGGGGCGGGCCGAAGTCGATCAGCGGGATGCGCGCCAGCGGGTCGTCGATCGGCAAGCCGTTGACGTTCATCGGCAGGTTGGGCCCGAGCCCTTCGGGATGCTCGAGGTGCGCGTCGCCCAGCGGAGGCGGCGGTCCGGTCATCGGCGGCAGGTCGACCGGGACGACGCCGGTGGCGTAGGCCGAGGCCCAGCCCAGCACGTTCTGCGCATAGGCCATCGAGTTGTTGTAGCGCAAAATCGCGCCCATCACCTGCGACGGGTCACGCAGGTTGAGCCCACCGCTGCACAGATACCGGGCGGCCGCCAGCGTGGAGTCGAACAGGTTCTGTGGGTCGGCCAGGCCGTCGCCGTCGCCGTCGGAGGCGTACCGCGCCCAGGTGCCGGGCAAGAACTGCATCGGTCCCATCGCCCGGGCGTAGGTGACGCGGTTGCCGACGCTGCTCGAGATGATGACTTCGTTACCGGGCAGGGTGCCATCCAACGACGGACCGTAAATCGGCTGGACCGCGGTGCCCCGCACGTCCACCGCGCCGCCGCCGGCGTGGCCCGACTCGATGCGCCCGATGCCGGCCAGCAAATTCCAGCTCACGCCACACCCCGGGACGGAGACGGCCATCTTTTGTTCGGCATTGCGATAGGCCGACAGCGCCATGCGTGGAATGCCAAGCGCCCCAGGCGCATTCACGATCATTGGGGGCGGAGGCGCAGACAGGGCGGGCTCGGCGACGTGGAAGGCGGTCGGGCCATGGTCGATGGCGACGACCACCGGGCCGGACAGGTCGGGGAAGCTGGGGGAGACCGCGGCCACCGGGGTGATGGCGGTACTCACCGGTGGAACGCTGCCGGGGAACGAGGGAGCCGCCCCGCCGACCGCTCCCGCCAAGACCAACGGGGTAATCATGATGGCTACGCCGAACGCCGGCGTGCGCGTTACGCGAAATGCCCGTTGCCGCACCGTTGCGGCGGCCGGGCGTGCATCCCGGCGTCCCCCAATGCGCACTCGACCGTCCTAGCTATGTGAGCTGGTCAACCTTCTCGTAGGCGCGTGAACCAGATCACCATACATAACTCTTGTGACGAGAGTGGCGCAATGGTCGAACTGCCCCTCAGCCCGATTTCTTTGCGGTCCGCTCCAACCCGTCACCGCCGGACGCGGCGTCCGCGTCCGCGGATTGCGGTTGCAGATCGGCCAGCAGCGCGCGCAGGTCGTCCAACTCGTGCCGCAGGTATTCGCGCGTCACGCCCTCGCCGACCGCCAGCCGCAACGCGGCCAGCTCGCGCGCCAGGTATTCGGTGTCGGCCTTGGTCTGCGCGGCGCGGCGGCGGTCCTCTTCGAGCGACGACCCGGTCCCGGTTCTCCTGGCGATTCTGGGCCAGCAGGATCAGCGGCGCCGCGTAGGCGGCCTGCGTGGAGAAAGCCAGGTTCAGCAAGATGAACGGGTACGGGTCCCACCGCAGTTTCGCCGCGTAGACGTTGAGCAGGATCCACGCCACCACCATCATCGTCTGCAGTAACAGGTAGCGGCCGGTGCCAAAGAAACGCGCGATGGACTCGGTGACCTGCCCGACGGTCTCGGGGTCCACGCGCGGCGAGTATCGGCGCGACGTTCGCGGGGTGTACAGCCGTCGAGGTGCCGTCAATTTGCTCACCCGGATCCTCCCTGTCCTTCGGGCCGCCCAACGCTGTCCAGCGCCTGCACGTCGGCGCGCCAGTCGTGCGGCAGCAAATGATCGAGCAGGTCGTCCACGGTTACCGCTCCCAACAGATGGTTCTGGTCATCGACGACTGGTCCACATACCAGGTTGTACGCCGCCAAGTATCGGGTAACCGCGGCCAGCGGGGTCGCCGGTGACAGAGTGAGCAGGTCGGTGTCGAAGATCCCGCCGACCAGTTCGGCCGGCGCCTCGCGGAGCAGGCGCTGCAGCTGCACACAGCCCAGGTAGCGGCCGGTGGGCGTGGACGTCGGCGGGCGCGCCACGAACACCATGGAGGACAGCGCGGGGGTGAGGTCGGGGTCACGGACCCGGGCCAGCGCCTCGGCAACCGAGGTGTCGGGGGTCAGCACCACCGGGTCCGAGGTCATCAAGCCTCCCGCGGTGTCGGGAGAGTGGGCCAGCAGCCGGCGCACCGGGGCGGACTCCCCCGGATCCATCCGGGTCAGCAGCATCTCGGCGTCCGTCGGATTCAGCACGCCGAGCAGGTCGGCGGCGTCGTCGGGATCCATTTCTTCCAGCACGTCGGCCGACCGCTCGGTGCCCAGCTGCGATAGCACGTCGGCCTGATCCAGCTCCGGGCAACTCCTGCAGAATGTCGGCCAGCCGGTCGTCGTCGAGCGCCTTGAGCACCTCGTAGCGCCGCTTGGGCGGCAGCCCGCGGATGGCGTCGGCCACGTCGGCCGCCCGCTGCCCCTCGAACTGGTCGAGCAGCTGTGCCACGCCCTGGCCCGGCAACGCCAGCGCCGACGGGGTCAAGCCCTGCACGTTCTGCCAGTCGACGATGCGCACCGGGCCGCGCCGCCCCAGGCGCCGGGGAACGCGGACGGCGACCCGGGTGACCATCCAGTCTCGGGTGCGGGTCGGTTCGATACCCAGGTCGGTGACGACGACGTCCAGGCCGGCCAGCTCCGGCAGTTCGGGATCGCTGACCCGGACCGGGGTGTCGAGGACCTGGCCCATCGTCAGCACCTCGCCCGGTCGCTGCTCGAAGTGCCGCAACGACACGTTGGCGGTGTTGAGTGTCACCGCGTCCGGCTCGATCGCGGCGACCCGCAGCATGGGGATGAAGACGCGCTGGCGGGTCGCCAAGTTGACCACCAGGCCCAGGACGCGCGGCTGCTGGCGCACGATGCTGATGCTGACCACGACATCACGGACCCGCCCGAAGGATTCGCCGAACGGACCCAACACCGCCATCCGCGCGAGCCGGGCGACGTACACCCTGTTTACCGATCCCATGGAAGAAAGCCTAGGCAGCCGACGGCCCGATGACAGAAACCGGCAGCGGTGCTAATGCGATTGCAGCGCGAAGATCGCGACGATCAGGGTCACCACCATGGTCGCGATGCCGATTACGATGCCCGCGACGGCCAGGCCGTAGCCCTCCTGCCGAGTCCGCTTGATCTGATCGAGCGCGATGATGCCCAGCACGATGCCCACGATCCCGCCGATGAAACACAAAAACCCGGTCAACGACGCGATCAGCGAGCCGATCGCCAGCCCGTTCATGCCGGGCTGCGCCGGACCGTACCCACCCGCGTAGTCGGGTGTCGAGTAGAGGCCGCCCGGATAATGCGGCGGCCCATAGCCTCCCGGCTGGTAGGGCGGACCGCCGTAATCCGGCGTCGGCTCGTATCCGGCCGCCGGAGGCATGGGCGGCGGGTATTGCGCCGCGTGGCCGGGGGGCGGATAGGCCGGGGGCGGATACTCGGCAGCCGGCGGCTGCCCGTATCCGGTGGCCGGTGCCCCGGGAGGCGTCCACTCGGGTTGCCCGGTGGCCCCGCCGCCGGCGGGGTGCGGGCCGCTTTCGTCGTCGTGGGCGCCCTCGTTGAAGCCACCGCCGGGAGCTGTCATGGGGTTCAACCTTACCCATGCGCAGGTAGCGGGTGTCGCCGCAACGCGACGCGGCACGGACGAAATGGCGCTGCGCGGAACGCATGATGGGGTGGTGGCGGGCTCGGCGGACGTGCTTATGCGCTGGTTGCCCGGTGGTCTCTCGATAGGGTAAGAGGGCCGGAGATGAAACGATGGCCAAGGCGGAGGAGAATGAGCAGCGATGACCAATCCTTTCCAGCCTGGGCAGGTTCCCGGCGCGACGCCGCCGGGCGCAGCGGCCGGTCGGCGTCGCGCGCCGGGGCTACCGACGCCGCCCAAGGGCTGGCCGGTCGGGTCCTATCCCACCTACGCCGAGGCGCAGCGTGCCGTGGACTACCTATCCGAGCAACAATTCCCGGTTCAGCAGATGACCATCGTCGGCGTCGATTTGATGCAGGTCGAACGGGTCACCGGCCGGCTGACCTGGCCCAAGGTGCTCGGGGGCGGCGTCCTCAGCGGAGCCTGGCTGGGTTTGTTCATCGGGTTGGTGCTGGGCTTTTTCAGCCCCAATCCCTGGTCCGCCCTGGCCACGGGTCTGGTCGCCGGGGTGTTCTTCGGCTTGATCACGTCCGCCGTTCCGTACGCAATGGCCCGTGGCACAAGGGATTTCAGTTCAACTATGCAATTGGTGGCCGGTCGCTACGACGTACTCTGTGATCCGCAAAATGCAGAGAAGGCACGGGATCTACTGGCGCGCTTGGCGATCTGACGTGCGCGCGAAGAACTGAATTAGTGGTGAGTCGTCGCGGGCGCCTGCGCAGGGCCGGTGCGGTTGCGCTGGCGACGGTGATGATCACAACGGGGCTGGCGGCTTGCGGCTCCGGCGGAAACGGGCTGGTGATCAGCTTCTACACGCCCGCCGCCGACGGCGCGACATTTACCGCGGTCGCCCAGGACTGCACCAAGCAACTCGGCGGCCGGTTTGCCATCCACCAGATCAGCCTGCCCAGAGCCCCCGGCGAGCAGCGAGTGCAGCTGGCCCGGCGGCTGACCGGACACGACCGCACCCTGGACGTGATGGCGCTGGACGTGGTGTGGACCGCGGAGTTCGCCGAAGCGGGCTGGGCGCTGCCGCTCTCCGACGATCCGGCGGGGCGTGCCGAAGCCGACGCTACCGCCGACATCCTGCCGGGCCCGCTCGCCACGGCCCGATGGAAGGGCAAGCTGTACGCCGCCCCGGTCACCACCAACACCGAATTGCTGTGGTACCGCGCCGATTTAGTCAACCAACCACCGCGGACCTGGGACGGCATGGTGGCCGAGGCCACCGCATTGCACGACGCGGGCCGCCCCAGCTGGATCGCCGTGCAGGCCAACGAGGGCGAAGGCCTGGTGGTGTGGTTCAACTCGCTGCTGGTGAGCGGAGGCGGGCAGGTGCTCGCCGACGACGGCCGCCACGTCACGTTGACCGACACGCCCGCGCACCGGGCCGCCACCCTCAACGCACTGCGGATCCTCAAGTCGGTGGCCACCGCTCCTGGAGCCGATCCTTCGATCACCCGGACCGACGAGGGCACCGCGCGGCTGGCGGTCGAACAGGGCAGGGCCGCGTTGGAAGTCAACTGGCCCTACGCGCTGGCGTCCATGCTGGAGAACGCGGTGAAGGGCGGGGTGCCGTTCCTGCCACTCAACCGGAACCCGGCACTGGCGGGCAGCATCAACGACGTCGGGACATTCATGCCCAACGACGAACAATTCCGCATCGCCTATGACGCCAGCCAGAAAGTCTTCGGTTTCGCGCCCTACCCGGGGGTGGCACCCGGGCGTCCCGCCAAGGTGACGATCGGAGGGGCGAACCTGGCGGTGGCCAGCACCACGCGCCATCGCGCGGAGGCGTTCGAAGCCGTGCGCTGCCTGCGCGACCCGCAGAGCCAGCGGTACGTCTCGGTCGAAGGCGGCCTGCCCCCGGTGCGCACCTCGCTGTACTCCGACCCGCAATTCCAGGCCAAGTACCCGATGTACCCGGTCATTCGCCGGCAGCTCACCGACGCCGCGGTGCGTCCGGCGACGCCGGTCTACCAGGCGGTGGCTATCCGCCTGGCCGCGGCGCTGAGCCCGATCACCGAGATCGACCCGGAACGGACGGCCGACGAACTCACCGCACAGGTGCAGCAGGCCATCAACGGGGAGGGCCTGCTGCCGTGACGCGCCGCGACGATGCAGTGGGGGCACCGCCCGCTTGCGGGGGACGCGGCGATGCGGAGGAGCGGCGCTTATGACGCGCCCGGCAGAGCAGCGATTGGCCTTCGTCCTGGTGGCGCCGGCGGCGATCCTGATGCTGGCGGTGACGGCCTACCCCATCTGCTACGCCGTCTGGCTGAGCTTGCAGCGCAACAACCTTGCCACTCCGGGGGACACCGCATTCATCGGCCTGGGTAATTATGTGACGGTCTTGACCGATCGGTACTGGTGGACGGCGCTGGCGGTAACGCTTGGTGTCACGGCTGTCTCGGTGTCGATCGAGTTCGTGCTCGGCCTGGCGCTGGCGTTGGTGATGCACCGCACCCTGGTCGGCAAGGGCCTGGTGCGCACGGCGGTGCTCATCCCGTACGGCATCGTCACCGTGGTCGCCTCCTACAGCTGGTATTACGCCTGGACACCCGGGACCGGCTATCTGGCCAACCTGCTGCCGCAGGGCTCCCCCTATTTCCAAGCGCCGCTGACAGCGCAGATCCCGGCGCTGGGGATCGTCGTGCTGGCCGAGGTCTGGAAGACCACGCCGTTCATGTCGCTGCTGCTGCTGGCCGGGCTGGCGCTGGTTCCGGAAGATTTGCTCCAAGCCGCCCAGATCGACGGCGCCGGCCCGGGGCGGCGACTGACCAGAGTCATCTTGCCGATCATCAAGCCGGCGGTCGTGGTCGCGCTGCTCTTTCGGACGTTGGACGCCTTCCGCATCTTCGACAACATCTACGTGCTGACCAACGGCGCCAACAGCACCGAGTCGGTGTCGATCCTGGGATACGACAACCTGTTCAAGGGCTTCAATGTCGGGCTCGGCTCGGCAATCAGCGTGCTGATCTTCGTCTGTGTGGGCATCATCGCGCTGTTGTTCATCAAGGTGTTCGGCGCGGCGGCGCCGGGTGGTGGTGTCGATGGCCGGTAAACCGGTGGGCGCCCGGCGCGCCACGATATGGGCCGTCATCGACGCGGTGGTGGTGGTGTATGCCCTACTTCCAGTGCTGTGGATCCTCAGCCTCTCGCTCAAGCCGACGTCAACGGTCAAGGACGGCAAGCTGATTCCCGCACAGGTGTCGTTCGACAACTACCGCGGGATCTTCCGGGGCGACTTCTTCAGCTCGGCGCTGGTCAACTCCCTCGGTATCGGGTTGATCACCACCGCGGTCGCGGTGGTGCTCGGCGCGATGGCGGCTTACGCGATCGCCCGGCTGAACTTTCCGGGCAAGCGGCTGCTTGTCGGCGCCGCCCTGCTGATCACCATGTTCCCCGCGATCTCGTTGGTGACGCCGTTGTTCAACATCGAACGGTTCACCGGTCTGTTCGACACCTGGCCGGGCCTGATCCTGCCCTACATCGCGTTCGCGTTGCCCCTCGCGATCTACACCCTGTCGGCCTTTTTCCGGGAGATTCCGTGGGATCTGGAGAAGGCGGCCAAAATCGACGGGGCCACACCGGCCCAGGTTTTTCGCAAGGTGATCGTCCCGCTGGCGGCGCCCGGGGTGGTGACCGCGGCGATCCTGGTGTTCATCTTCGCCTGGAACGACCTGCTGCTGGCCCTGTCCCTGACGGCCACCAAGGCGGCGATCACCGCGCCGGTGGCCATCGTGAACTTCTCCGGCAGTTCGCAGTTCGAGGAACCGACCGGATCGATTGCGGCCGGCGCCATCGTGATCACCGTCCCGATCATCGTCTTTGTTCTAGTCTTCCAACGACGGATCGTCGCCGGGTTGACCTCCGGCGCTGTGAAGGGATAGCTCGATGGCCGAGATTGTGCTGGACCACGTCAGCAAAAGCTACCCCGACGGCGCGACGGCGGTGCAAGACCTCTGTATCACGATCGCCGACGGCGAATTCGTGATCCTGGTCGGGCCGTCCGGCTGCGGCAAGACCACCACCTTGAACATGATTGCCGGGCTTGAGGATATCTCCTCTGGTGAGCTGCGCATCGGTGGCGAGCGGATGAACGAGAAGGCGCCCAAGGACCGCGACATCGCGATGGTGTTCCAGTCCTATGCGCTCTATCCGCACATGACCGTGCGGCAGAACATCGCGTTCCCGCTGACTCTGGCGAAGATGAAGAAGACCGAGATCGCGCAGAAGGTGGAGGAGACGGCCAAAACCCTTGACCTGATCGACCTCCTGGACCGCAAGCCATCCCAGCTGTCGGGTGGTCAACGACAGCGCGTCGCCATGGGCCGGGCGATCGTACGCCACCCCAAGGCTTTCCTGATGGACGAGCCGCTGTCCAACCTGGACGCCAAATTGCGGGTACAGATGCGCGGTGAGATCGCCCGGCTGCAGAAGCGGCTGGGCACCACGACCGTTTACGTCACCCACGACCAGACCGAGGCCATGACGCTCGGAGACCGCGTGGTGGTGATGCACGCCGGCCTCGCCCAGCAAATCGGCACGCCCGAAGAGCTTTACGAGCAGCCCGCCAACCTCTTCGTCGCCGGTTTCATCGGCTCGCCGGCGATGAACTTCTTTCCCGCCACGCTGACACCGATCGGGCTGACGCTGCCGTTCGGTGAGGTGATGCTGACCCCGGAGGTCCAGGAGGTGATCGCGCAACACCCGAAACCGGAGGCCATCATCGTCGGGGTGCGGCCCGAGCACCTGGCCGACGCCGTCCTGGTCGACGGGTACCAGCGCATCAGAGCCCTGACCCTTCAGGCGAAGGTCGACCTGGTCGAGTCGCTGGGCGCCGACAAATACGTGTACTTCTCCTCCGCGGGTTGGGCCGCGCACTCGGCGCAGCTGGATGAGCTGGCCGCCGAATCGGATTCCCACGAAAACGAGTTCGTGGCGAGGGTGCCCGCCGAATCCAAAGCGGGCATCGGGCAGACGATCGAATTAGCCTTCGACACAACGAAACTCGCCGTTTTCGACGCCGACTCCGGGGCAAACCTCACGATCGCCCGGTCTGACGGGCAGTGACACCGATCCCAGACCGGGTGCGCGCACATTTGCGCGGCCACTTCGACGGCGCTGAGCCCGATTCGGCGAGCGTGACCTTCCTGGGGACCGAGCCCATCGAGGTGCTGCGGTTCCGCGGCACACAAGCGGTGATGCATTACGTGTCAGTGGGGTGCTCGCGCCGTCCGATGACCGATCCAACGCAGGTTGTCGCCGACCCCCAGCGCGGGCCCCGGGCCGAAATCGTGCTGCGCCTGCACGATCCCGGGCCGGCCACCGGCATCGCCCGCAGCATCGCGATACTCGCGGCGACGCCGGCCGTCGACGGCGTGGTGCTGGCGGCCGACGCATTGATAGACCTCGGCTCGCCGCTGTGGGCATGGCCGGCGGGCCGGGTGCCGTTCACCGCGGTGTTGCTGGGCCGCAGCGATATCCCGGATCTGCCACTGGAGCCGCCGCGCGACCCGGTGCAATTCCTCTGCGCGACTCCGGTCACCGCAACCGAAGCGGCCTGGGTGCGGCTCAAAGGAGCCGAGGCCATGCGACAGGCATGGCACCACGACGGCGTCGACGTGCTCGACCCGAATCGCCCGGCCGCGCAACCTCGTTGACGCGCTAAAGCCAGTTCCTGTTCCGGAACTGCCAATACAGCACCAGGCAAATGAGCGTCATCAGGGCCATTATCGCCGGATAGCCATACGTCCAGTTCAGCTCCGGCATGAAATGGAAGTTCATCCCGTAGATGCCGGCGAACATGGTGGGCACCGCCAGGATGGCCGCCCAGGCCGATATCTTGCGCATGTCGTTGTTCTGCTGCATCCCGACGCGGGCCAACGCCGCCTGGATCAACGAGTTGAGCATGTCGTCGTAGCTGGCGATCTGGTCCGCGGCCTCCGAATGATGGTCGGCGACGTCGCGCAGATAGCGCCGCACTTCTTTGGAGATCAGGTCTTTGTTTTCCGCCTGTATCCGGTGGAACGCAATGGACAACGGGGTGACGCAGCGGCGCAGCTCGACGACCTCGCGTTTGAGCAGATAGATCGGTTCGACGTCGAGCTTGCGGCCCGGGGCGAACGCCAAGCCCTCGATGCTGTCGATGTCGGACAGCATCAAACTGCTCACCTCGAGGTAATGGTCCACCACGTGGTCGGCGATGGCATGCATCACCGCGTACGGGCCGAGCCGCAGCTGCTCGGGGTCGGCATCCATGCGCTTGCGCACCTCGGACAGCCCGCCGTGCTCACCGTGGCGGACGGTGACCACGAAATCCCCGCCGACGAAGACCATGATCTCGCCGGTTTCGACGATCTCGCGGGCCAGTGTCAACGAATCGTGCGGGACGTAATTGACCGTCTTCAGGACGAGAAACAGCGTCTCGTCGTATCGCTCCAACTTGGGCCGCTGGTGTGCGCAGACGGCGTCTTCGACCGCCAACGCGTGCAGCCCGAACACGTCGGCCACATCCTGCATCTGGGCCTGGTCCGGCTCGCGCAAGCCGACCCAGACGAATCCGGCGTGCCCGAGCATTTCGATCTGGCGCACTTTTCTCAGTGCGGCGGCGTAGCTGAACTTGCCGGGCAGCCGGTGGCCCTCGGCGTAGACCGCGCAGTCGACCAAGGCCTCGTTGTCCGGCTGCGCAGGGGTAGCCGGTGGTTGTGGGTGCGGCTGGTGCGCAAGCGGTCGAAGCGCTTCGGGCAGCGCGTCGAATCCCTGGATCACGTCCACCTCCGATCGCGGCGCCGTTCTGACCGGGCGGTGCTTAATGGTACGCGTCCATACTTTCCAAAGCGTGACGATCCGCCGCGGAGAAAGCGCTGGTAACGGACCGGGGATCTGGGGCCGAGCGGGGTGCGCTAGTTTCGAGCCGGAACCCAAATCCGCCCGACCTTCTCCATAGGAGTACCTCGACGTGAGCGCAAGTCCTCTCAAGGTCGCCGTCACCGGCGCGGCCGGCCAGATCGGCTACAGCCTGTTGTTCCGCCTGGCTAGCGGTTCGCTGCTGGGGCCCGACCGCCCGATCGAGCTGCGTCTGCTCGAGATCGAGCCCGCGCTGAAGGCGCTCGAGGGTGTCGTGATGGAACTCGACGACTGCGCGTTCCCGCTGCTGTCGGGCGTCGAGATCGGCGCGGACGCCAACAAGATCTTCGACGGCGCGAACCTGGCCCTGCTGGTCGGCGCCCGCCCGCGCGGGCCGGGCATGGAGCGCAGCGACCTGCTGGAGGCCAACGGCGCGATCTTCACCGCGCAGGGCAAGGCGTTGAACTCGGTGGCGGCGGCCGACATCCGCGTCCTGACCACCGGCAACCCGGCCAACACCAACGGGCTGATCGCGATGAGCAACGCCCCAGACATCCCGCGCGAGAGGTTCACCGCGCTGACCCGGCTCGACCACAACCGCGCTCTGACGCAGCTGGCCAAGAAGACCGGCGTCGCGGTCACCGACATCAAGAAGATGACGATCTGGGGCAACCACTCGGCCACCCAGTACCCCGACGTGTTCCACGCCGAGATCAAGGGCAAGAACGCCGCCGAGGTCGTGGGCGACCAGGCCTGGATCGAGAACGACTTCATCCCGACCGTCGCCAAGCGCGGCGCGGCGGTCATCGACGCCCGCGGCGCATCCTCGGCCGCGTCGGCCGCGTCGGCCACCGTCGACGCCGCCCGGGACTGGCTGCTGGGCTCGCCCGAGGGCGACTGGGTCTCGATGTCGGTCATCTCCGACGGTTCCTACGGCGTGCCCGAGGGCCTGATCTCCTCGTTCCCGGTGACCACCAAGGACGGCAACTGGACGATCGTCAGCGGCCTGGAGATCGACGACTTCTCCCGTGCCCGCATCGACAAGTCGACCGCGGAGCTGGCCGACGAGCGCAACGCGGTCACCGAGCTTGGTCTGATCTGACCCGTGGCGATCGCAAGCGCGGCGAGGCCGGGCGCAGCGGGTCGCCACCCATCTGACCCCGTGGCGATCGCAAGCGCGGCGAGGCCGGGCGCAGCGGGTCGCCAGCGTGCAAGCACTGCAATTCCGCGCGTGGTTCCACCCCCGTCGACCAACTCCCCGAACTACGCGCCCGCATGATGGAAACCAACAAACCGCTCACCCGCGCCAGAGCACTCAAACACATCGCCGCTCGGCGCAAGCCAGCACCCGCACTGGCCATCTTCAACACACCCAAGCCATGAAAACCGTTGCCCCCATCTTCAACCCAATAAAGAGATAACCATTCCTGCCGTTAAAAAGAATGGATAATCAGCGCCCAAACAATGGTTAGAAGAATGGCGTGACCACCCTCCCTCAAGAATGGCGACACGCCGACTCTGACCTGCAGCGATGCCCACAGCCCTCCAAGCGGGTGCATCATCGCTGGTCAGACCCCCCCGGTTTTTGCTGGTAAGAGCGGCACGCGTGGCGCGTTCCGGTGATCTACACACAGTGAAAAATTGTAAAAGCAAAAAAGGGGAAATCATCGAAATGTGTTGCGATACAAAAGGATTCGCGTCTTTCTCTGTGATTCAGGTGACTGGGCGAAAGTCCCAGAGTCATACACTTCGCGACTAAGGAACGCGTCACGCGTGCCGCCGATGATCCTAAAAAGCGGTGGGTTCCGTCGTCTGGGCGAAGGTCCAGTCTTCGGTGGCCGGGTCGTAGGAGGCTCGCAGCTGGGTGCCCGGCTGGTAGCCGGCTGCCACGATCACCGACTGGTTGGCCATGTCGGCGGCCAGTTCGGCGGCCAGCTCCTCGCCTGCGGTGGCCGCCCAGCCGCTGCGTGTGAGGAATTCGGTGGCGGCGGCTTCGACGTCGGCGACGGTCAGGTCCGGGCGGACGACTGTCCAATTAGACAGATATGTAGAAACGTCCCGCCGCGCCCGGTGGCGGCGATAGCATCTGCTAACCGTGGTAGTTGCCTACCACGGTTATCTATCACCAGAAGGGGTGGCCAGGATGACAACTGCAGTAGCCGACAGCGTTGGGTTAGCTCAACCACGAACGCTTCCGCACCTTCTTCGGATGTTGGGCGTAAGCGAAAGGCCAGTTAGCCAACAGTGGCATCAAATCATGGCGTGGCTCGAACACAACGAGGCCAGCCGTGAGTTGTGGACGAGCTTTCTAGCTAACGGCTACGCACTTCATCTTGAGCAGGTTATGCCGTCATTCAACCGTCCGGGCCCGCGCCGGCGTGTCGGAAAAATGTTTTGAACGCATTTTGAGTCACCTGCCAGCGGACGCCGATTCGCGCCGGCACCTCCAATAGAAATTCCCAGGGGTTGTAGTCCCGTGCGGTCAGCCCGCGACGTTCATCCAGCAGCGCATCCGCCACGTCTATCGACGGCAGCGGCCCACCCCGCTCCCGAGCCGTACCGCGGAGAGTGGACAAGGCATTGCCACGTTGAACACGCAGAGCGAAAGTTGCAGGTCAGAACACACCTCAGGGGGAGGACCTCTCGGCCGCGGTTGAGCGCGGCATACTTAGGCTTCGCTGCAATGTCCCTCGCGTCGCCCCGGCATCCGGTCCGGCACTTAGCAGATTCCTAACACATTCTTCGGAGATTGCTGTCTTGCCTCTCAGCAGGTGACAAGAGGCGCGACGAAGGATGGCTCTATGCCCGCCTCTTCCCATCTCGTTGGAGCCCAGATCGTCGGACACCCTGCCGCGTCTCTGAAATGCGGTCACTGCCAACGAGTGGTCACCGAAGCAACTGCTGAAATCCGGCGGTTCCCCGGGATTGATGTGGTGTCCTGCCACGACTGCCAACTCGAGCAGGTTAGTGCAGAATTGCTCGTGGCGGTGTTCAGCGCCGGTTGTGGCGGATCATCCGTCGTGATTCCCGCGGCCTGAAATCCTCCGAATTCCCTGCGAACAGTGCCGCATGAGTCACGCAGCGATTTTCCACAGCTAGCTGCGTTAAGTAATTTCACGGCCGCCACGTCGATCGACGGCAGCGGCCCACCCCGCTCCCGAGCCGCACGGCGATGACGAACGAACGCCGAGCCGGCGAATGCTTTTTGGGTCTGAGTTGACCAGGGAAGCCAACCACTTCCGTGATTGGGCAACCTACCAATTCAGGCTGTCAGACCTTGTGGACAGTCGCCCGAATCCTCGTGGTACCAACGGCATTCACTGCACCACCACGGAGGCTGGCCCAGGCTGTCGATTATCTCGACAACCAGCCTGTCTGCATCCATTTTCCCCCTTGTGTTTCCTGGGTGGTGATGAGTTGCCGGGACCACAGCTTCCAAACCCCCGTCGATGCTTGTCGGGCACCAGCCGTGCAGCACGCGTCGCGGTGGACACACGACCTGGACACGTCTTGAGTGCAGTGAGGTGGTGTATGGGCCACGGCTGAGCGCCGGTTGCCGGATTCTCGTTGGTGCGGCATGCCAAGTTGTGGCGAGTACCTGTGTGATTTGCACCACTTCGCCCCGAGTTAGATGATGAAATTCGTGAGGTTGCGGGTGGGCATCCGCGAGCCAGGCGTTGAGCGCACCGCCAGTTTCCAAAGTCCAGGAGGCAGTCGTGGCCCAGCATCCAAGTGGGGACAAATATTCAACTCGAGAAATTGCGGCCGGCATCGGGACCTACGGGGCGGCCGCCATGTTGTTGGTGTCTGCGGTGACGACCATTTTCATGGGCATTTCGACGCTGGCCCACGATCGGAGAATCTTCGCTGGACCTGACTACTCATACGTGTTCAGTACCACCGCCTGGGGGTGGATCAACATCATCGAGGGCATACTGATCGGTCTCGTGGCCTTCGGACTGTTCTGGAGTACGACGTGGGCACGCGTGGCCGCCACCATCATCGTCTCAATGGCGATCATCAGCCAGTTCATATTTCTTCCGCACTTCACGGTTTGGGCGATCGTGGTGATCGCACTAGACATCTTCGCCATCTGGGCAGTAGCGACCTGGGAGAGTCCGGCGGCTCGCGCCTCCCGCGAGGCGAGGGGTGCGCCGAGTATCCTTGGGCCGCAACCAGGCTCACGCTGGCCCGAGTTGTCGCCGTGGCTAGACGGTTTCCCGTCGTGGCCGGCGCTTCAACCAATGTTCGGCGGTCAACTGATCCGGCTCGAAGACAGGATGAACGACGACCGCTACGAGATCCGGGCCGAACTGCCCGGTATCGATCCTGCAAAAGACGTCCAGGTCACCACGCGTGACGGGGTGCTGACGATCAGGGCGCAACGCAGTGAAAAAGCTGAGTCCAAGGGCCGATCGGAATTCTCGTACGGGTCGTTCGTCCGCTCGGTCACGCTTCCGCCAGGATCGAACGAACGCGACCTCGACGTCAGCTACCGCGACGGAATCCTGACGGTCTCGGTGGGGCTGCCGCAGGCCGCGCCTGCCGAAAAGCACAGCAGCGGCGCCTCGGGCGCCTGATCTCACACATCCAACTGGGGTGAGCGACGAAGGTTCGCGGTCAGCGGCCCACCCCGCTCCCGAGCCGCACGACGAAGAGCCGCCACCAACCTCAATTGCAGTTGGGAGTCGATGGTTTCCGGATCGCGCATGGGGTGAAGGTAGATAGCCTGGACATGGCAGCGCGCGTCACCCAGACCCGCTTTCCCAGTCTCTGTATTTAGGGAACCGACGACGTTGGAACGACCTATCGATAGGCCCCGGATGCTCCCGTAGAAGGCTCTCGCCTTCTCTGTTGAACATGTACCGGTCACGATGCGGACGATCCAGCAGCCCGGCGCGAAAGTTATCTGCTATCGCCCACCTAACTCTATTGCGGAACACCGACTCTCTCCCGGAGTCAACTTCGGCACGCCGAATCTCATCGGAGACGTTCAATGCCGCCGTGACCATCTCCACGAAGTCGTCGCCAAAATCGCGGCACCAGGAGGCGAAGGCGATCATGTCACTGTCGTCGCTTACCGAGTCCCAGGAGGGTTGGGCGCCGGGTTCGCACCAGGCGGGTGGTTGTGGCGCTGCGCCGATGTCGGTGAGGTTGTCAGTGGTCATGGGTTTGCCTTTCTTTCGGTTCGGGTAGGGTTTCACGCTGGTCCGACAGGAGGGGCGCGGTCGTTTGCCTACTGTCGGATAACAGCACTGACAGCACTGACAAAACCAGCAGTGATTTCGGTTTATGGACAGCATTTCCCGACGGCCTTAGGCCTACTAATCGGTAATCAGTACCCTGGGGCGCGTGTCCGAATTGCTTGAATCGATACAGACTCGCCCGGAGCAGGGCGTGATCACCGACGCGGAGATCTTCGAGGCACATGTCGGCGGCAAGCTTTCGGTAGGTCTGACCGCCCCCCTGGACACCCAGCGCGCGTTGTCGATCGCCTACACCCCCGGTGTGGCGCAGGTCAGCCGCGCCATTGCCGTCGATCGCACCCAGGCCGCCCACTACACGTGGGCGAGCCGGCTAGTGGCCGTCGTCAGCGATGGCAGCGCGGTACTGGGCCTCGGCGACATCGGCCCCGCGGCATCGCTGCCGGTGATGGAGGGCAAGTGCGCCCTGTTCCAGGCGTATGGGGGGCTGAACGCGATCCCGATCGTGCTGGACACCAAGGATCCCGACGAGATCGTCGAAACCCTGGTGCGGCTGCGCCCGACGTTCGGTGCGGTCAACCTGGAGGACATCTCGGCGCCGCGCTGCTTCGAGATCGAACGACGAGTCATCGAGGCGCTCGACTGCCCGGTGATGCATGACGACCAGCACGGCACGGCGATCGTCGTGCTGGCCGCCCTCATGGGCGCCACCAAGTTGCTCGGCCGCGACATGACGTCGCTGCGCGTCGTGGTTTCTGGCGCCGGCGCTGCGGGCATCGGCTGCACCAATCTCCTTCTGGCGATGGGGATTTCGGACATCGGCGTGATCGACTCGCGCGGCATCCTGCACACCGGCCGGGACGACATGAACGACGTAAAGAGGGCGCTGGCGCAGCGCACCAATCCCGCCGGTCTCACCGGCAGCATGGCCGATGCGCTCGACGGGGCCGACGTGTTCCTCGGGCTGTCGGCGGGGGTCGTCCCCGAAGAGATGATCGCCACGATGGCACCCGACGGGATCGTGTTCGCGCTGTCCAATCCCGACCCGGAGGTCCATCCGCACGTGGCGGCCAAGTACGCGGCGGTGGTGGCCACCGGCCGCAGCGACTTCTGCAACCAGATCAACAACGTGTTGGCGTTCCCCGGGGTGTTTCGCGGTGCGCTGGATGCCGGCGCGCGCCGGATCACCGAAAAGATGATGGTTGCCGCGGCCGAGGCGATCTTCTCCGTGGTCAGCGATGACCTCGCCGTCGACCGCATCGTGCCCAGCCCCCTGGACCTGCGCGTCGGGGAGGCCGTTGCCGCGGCGGTGGCCCTGGCCACCGAAACCGCCGCTAACCCGGGGTGAGAACCCGCAGGCTGGCCGCGCCGCTGCTCGCCGTGCTGCTCGCTGTGGCCGGCTGCGCGACCGGTAATAGCGAGCACGCTGCCCGTCCGGAGCTGGTGGTCGGATCCAGGGCCGATTCGGAGTCGATGCTGCTTGCCGGGATATACCTGGCGGCGCTGCGGTCCTACGGCTTCGGCGCGCGCGTGGAGACCACCGCCGACCCGATGGCGCAGCTGGACTCGGGCGCATCGACCGTCGTTCCCGCCTTCACCGGCCAGGTGCTGCAGCAGCTGCAGCCCACCGCGGCGGCACTGTCCGACACCCAGGTCTACCGCGCGATGATCGCGGCGCTGCCCGAGGGCGTCTTGGCCGGCGACTACACGACGGCCGCCGAGGACAAACCCGTCCTGCTGGTGACCCGCTCCACCGCCCAGGCCTGGGGCGGTAACGAACTGAGCGCCCTGCCCAAGCACTGCGACGGGCTGGTGATCGGGGCCGTCGCGGAATTCTCCTCGCCCCCATCGGTGGGATCATGCCGCCTACCCCCACCGCGCGAATTCATCAATGAACCAACGCTTTTCACCGCGGCGCGGGAGGGGAAGCTGACGGCGGCGTGGACCACCACCGCCGACCCGGGCATCCCCGACGACCTGGTCGCGCTGGCTGACGGCAAGCCGGCGCTGATCCGGGCCGAGAACGTGGTGCCGCTGTATCGCCGCAACGCGCTGAGCGATCGCCAGCTGCTGGCGATCAACGAGGTGGCCGGCGTGCTGGACACCGCGGCCCTGGTCGAGATGCGCCGCCGGGTGGCCGGGGGCGCCGACCCGCAGGCGGTGGCGGCGGGATGGCTGGGGGAACATCCCCTGGGGCGTTGAGGTCCGGGCGCTGAGGACCGGGCGTCAGTTCACCACGCCCCAATAGTCGACGTCCATCACCCGTTCGATGTCCTTGAACCGGGTGGCTTCGATGGAGCCCATGAAGGTGATGCCGGCGTTGTTGTAGATCTGGCTGACCTTGCCGAAGTGGGTGTTGACC
Source organism: uncultured Actinomycetota bacterium (assembly GCA_963800315.1). Taxonomy (GTDB): domain Bacteria; phylum Actinomycetota; class Actinomycetes; order Mycobacteriales; family Mycobacteriaceae; genus Mycobacterium. Next base: position 869,880 of record CAWDAS010000002.1, on the reverse strand, counting down.
GCGTCGGCGTAGGCCAGGAACGCCTCACGCTCGGTCACGTCCAGTCGGTCCGCCTTGACCGTGGCACCGATCGCCTTGAGCTGTTGCTCGGTCTGCGCCAGCGCGTCGGTGTCGAGGTCGCAGATCGCCACCTTGGCGCCGGCGTGACCCAGCTCTACGGCCAGCGCCTGCCCGATACCGAACCCGCACCCGTCACCACGGCTACCTTGCCGGTAAACCCATGCATGCGACACTCCCTCGTGCAGGCTTGATCGCGTTGAGGCTAACGGGTACCACGCTCCCCGCCACAGCCGCGCTCACTGCTTGGGCAGCAACCGGCCCATGACGGGCCCGAACAGCTGCTGATATCCCGGTCCCGTCAGCCGCACCAGGATGTCCAAGATCTTGGCGTCCGCGCCGACCAGCACCCGAGCCTTCTTCTTGCGCACCGCCTCCAGGATGATCTGGGCGGCCCGCTCGGGACTCGTCTTGGCCAGCCGCTTGTCGAACACCTTGGCCAGCTCGGCCTGGTCGAGCCCCTCGGCGGCAGTGGCGTTGCGGGCGATCGCGGTCTTGATGCCGCCGGGGTGCACCGTGGTCACCGCGACCGGGTGGCCGAGCGCCACCATCTCCTGTCGCAGTGCCTCCGTGAAGCCGCGCACGGCGAACTTGGCCGAGTTGTATGCCGCCTGCCCGGGCACCGAAAAGAGCCCGAACACGCTGGAGACGTTGATCACATGGCCGTCGCCGGAGGCGATCAGATGCGGAAGAAACGCCTTGGTGCCATTGACCACGCCCCAGAAGTCGACGTCCATCACCCGTTCGATGTCCTTGAACTGGGTGACCTCGACGTCGCCGGTGAAGGCGATGCCTGCGTTGTTGTAGATCTGGTTGACCTTGCCGAAGTGCTCGTTGACCGCGTCCGCGTAGGCCAGGAACGCCTCGCGCTCGGTCACGTCGAGCCGGTCCGCTTTGACCTGCGCACCGATCGCCGTCACCTGCCGCTCGGTCTGGGCCAGGCCCTCGGTGTCGACGTCGCTGATCGCCACCTTGGCGCCCGACCGGGCCAGCTCGATGGCCAGCGCCTGCCCGATCCCCGAACCCGCGCCCGTCACCACGGCTACCTTGCCGGTAAACCCTTGCATGAGCACCCTTCCCTGTCGGACCGAATGCGTCGAGGCTAGCCGGTACCGGCGGTCCCTGGTACCGGTGGGTGGCTGCAATTAGCCGAAGGCTGTGTCGATGATTTCCTGCTGCTCGACGGCGTGCACCTTGGACGAACCCGACGAGGGGGCCGACATCGCGCGGCGTGAAATGCGTTTGATCCCGGTCAGCTTGTCGGGCAGCAGCTCGGGCAGTTCCAGGCCGAATCGCGGCCACGCGCCCTGATTGGCCGGCTCCTCCTGGACCCAGAAGAACTCGTTGACGTCCTGGTAGCGGTCCAGCGTTTCGCGCAGCCGCCGTCTGGGCAGCGGAGCGAGCTGCTCGATACGCACGATCGCGACGTCGTCCCGGTTGTCCTTGGCCTTGCGCGCCGCCAGCTCGTAGTAGAGCTTCCCGCTGGTCAGCAGGATCCTGGTGACCTTGCTGCGGTCGCCGATGCCGTCCTCATAGGTCGGCTCCTCGAGTACCGAGCGGAATTTGATCTCGGTGAAGTCCTTGACGTCGCTGACCGCCGCCTTGTTGCGCAGCATCGACTTCGGCGTGAACACGATCAGGGGTCGCTGCACACCGTCGAGGGCGTGCCGGCGCAACAGGTGGAAGTAGTTGGACGGCGTCGAGGGCATCGCGATCGTCATCGAACCCTCCGCCCACAGCTGCAGGAAGCGCTCGACCCGGCCCGAGGTGTGGTCCGGGCCCTGCCCCTCGTGCCCGTGCGGCAGCAGCAGCACCACGTTGGACAGCTGCCCCCACTTCGCCTCACCGGAGCTGATGAATTCGTCGATGATCGACTGCGCGCCGTTGACGAAGTCGCCGAACTGCGCCTCCCACAGGACCAGGGCGTCGGGGTTCCCGACGGTGTAGCCGTACTCGAAGCCGACCGCGGCGTACTCCGACAGCGGCGAGTCATAGACCAGGAACTTGCCGCCGGTGGGGGTGCCGTCGGGGTTGGTCGCCAGCAGCTGCAGCGGGGTGAACTCCGCGCCGGTGTGCCGGTCGATGATCACCGAGTGCCGCTGCGAGAACGTGCCGCGCCGGGTGTCTTGCCCCGACAGCCGCACCAGCTTGCCTTCGGCCACCAGCGACCCCAGCGCGAGCAACTCGCCGAAGGCCCAGTCGACCTTGCCCTCGTAGGCCATCTCGCGGCGCTTTTCCAGCGCCGGCAGCACCCGCGCGTGCGCGGTGAACCCCTCGGGCAGCGCCAGGAACGCGTCACCGATGCGGGCCAGCATGGCTTTGTCGACCCCGGTGGACAGGCCCGCAGGGATCATCTGGTCGGCCTCGACCGACTCGCTGGGCCGCGCGTTCTGCTTCTCCAGCTCGCGGACCTCGGTGAATACCCGTTCCAACTGGCCCTGGTAGTCGCGCAGCGCGTCCTCGGCCTCCTTCAGCGAGATGTCGCCGCGGCCGATCAAGGCCTCGGTGTAGCTCTTGCGGACCCCCCGCTTGAGGTCGACGACGTCGTACATGGCTGGGTTGGTCATCGACGGGTCGTCGCCCTCGTTGTGGCCGCGCCGGCGGTAGCACAGCATGTCGATGATGACGTCCTTGTTGAACTGCTGACGGAAGTCCACGGCCAGCATGGCCACCCACCCGCAGGCCTCCGGGTCGTCGCCGTTGACGTGGAAGATCGGCGCCCCGATCATTTTGGCGACGTCGGTGCAGTACTCGCTGGACCTCGAGTACTCCGGCGAGGTGGTGAAGCCGATCTGGTTGTTGACGATGACGTGGATGGTGCCGCCGACGCGGTAACCGGGCAGGTTCGCCATGTTCAGCGTCTCGGCCACGATGCCCTGGCCGGCGAACGCGGCGTCGCCGTGCACCATCAGCGGCACCACGGAGAAGGCCCGGTCCCGGGTGTCGCCGTCGTCCTCGGCGGCGAGCAGGTCCTGCTTGGCCCGCACCAGGCCCTCCAGCACCGGGTCCACCGCCTCCAGGTGCGACGGGTTGGCGGTCAGCGACACCTGAATGTCGTTGTCGCCGAACATCTGGATGTAGACCCCGGTTGCACCGAGGTGGTACTTGACGTCGCCGGAGCCGTGCGTCATCGCGGGGTTGAGGTTGCCCTCGAATTCGGAGAAGATCTGCGAGTACGGCTTGCCGACGATGTTGGCCAGCACGTTGAGCCGGCCGCGGTGCGGCATCCCGATGACCACCTCGTCCAGGCTGTGCTCGGCGCACTGGTCGATCGCCGCGTCGATCATCGGAATAAAACTCTCGGCGCCTTCCAGCGAGAACCGCTTCTGCCCAACGTATTTGGTTTGCAGGAACGTCTCGAACGCCTCGGCGGCGTTGAGCTTGCTCAGGATGTACTTCTGTTCAGCCACCGTCGGTTTGACGTGCTTGGTCTCGATGCGCTGCTCCAGCCACTCCTGTTGTTCGGGTTCGAGGATGTGGGTGTACTCCACGCCGATGTGGCGGCAGTAGGCGTCGCGCAGCAGGCCCAGCACGTCGCGCAACTTCTTGTACTCGCACCCGGCAAAGCCGTTGACTTTGAACAGCCGATCGAGGTCCCACAGCGTCAGGCCGTGGTTGAGCAACTCGAGATCGGGGTGGCTGCGGAACCGGTTGCCGTCCAACCGCAGCGGGTCGATGTCGGCCATCAGGTGCCCGCGATTGCGGTAGGCCGCGATCAACTCCATTACCCGGGCGTTCTTGTCGACGATCGAGTCCGGGTTGTCGGTGCTCCACCGGATCGGCAGGTACGGATTGCCCAGCTCGCGGAAGATCTCATCCCAGAACGCGTCCGAGAGCAGCATTTCGTGGATGGTGCGCAGGAAGTCCCCGGATTCCGCGCCCTGGATGATGCGGTGGTCGTAGGTCGAGGTGAGCGTGATCAGCTTGCCGATGCCCAACTCGGCGATGCGTTCCTCGCTGGCGCCCTGAAACTCGGCCGGGTACTCCATGGCGCCGATACCGATGATGGCGCCTTGGCCGGTCATCAGCCGCGGCACCGAGTGCACGGTGCCGATGGTGCCCGGGTTGGTCAGCGAAATCGTTACGCCGGCAAAGTCTTCCGCGGTCAGCTTGCCGTCGCGGGCCCGGCGCACGATGTCTTCGTAGGCGGTGACGAACTGCGCGAATCGCATGGTCTCGCACGCCTTTATGCCGGCCACCACCAGGGAACGCTTGCCGTCTTTGCCCTGCAGGTCGATGGCCAGGCCCAGGTTGGTGTGGGCCGGTGTGATGACATTCGGCTTGCCGTCGACCTCGGCGTAGTGCCGGTTCATGTTCGGGAACTGCTTGATCGCCTGCACCAGCGCGTAGCCGAGCAGGTGGGTGAAGGAGATCTTGCCGCCGCGGGTGCGCTTGAGCTGGTTGTTGATCACGATCCGGTTGTCGATCAGCAGCTTGGCCGGAACGGCGCGGACACTGGTGGCCGTCGGCACGTCCAGCGATGCGGACATGTTCTTGACGACCGCCGCAGCGGCGCCGCGCAGCACCTGCAACTCATCGCCTTCGGCCGGCGCGGGAGCGGCGGCTTTGGTTGGCGAAGCGGCGGCGCCGTTGCCGGTCGCGGCGGTGCCGGCGGGCTGGGCGGGCGCGGCCGGGGCGGGCTGCGCCTGGGGCGTGGTCGCGGCGGGCTGTCCGTCACCGGTGGTCGGGGCGCTCAGTGCCGATTCGCTGGTGGGCTCCGGGTTGTAGTCCACCAGGAACTCGTGCCAGCTCGGATCGACCGACGAGGGGTCATCGCGGAACTTGCGGTACATCTCCTCGACCAACCACTCGTTCTGCCCGAATGGTGAACTTACGTTGCTCACGGCCGCTGCTCGCCTCAATCCTTCTGCCCTGCAAGCGCATTACCTGACGCCTGCACCTCTGTCGGCCCCGGTTGGCGGGACGCTTCATACCCGCGGCGGTCGTCAACCGTGCCGCCCCCATAAAGGCTAACCTTTCGCCAGCGATTCGCCAGGGAGACGGGGGGAGACGTGGAACGCGGGCGGGAGCCGGCCGCTAGCCGGCCTCGTGGACCGGGGGAACCAGGTGCAAGGTGCGGGGCCAGCGCGCGGGCGGGCCGCCGAACGCCTGGCGGGCGTTGCGGACGAGCTTTTTGCCGGCAAGGTAGTTGCCGACGGCGCCGACGATGATCCCGATACCGACCGGCAGCAGCTTGCCGAACACCAGCGCGCTGCGTCGCACCGTGTAGCGCTTGACCCACGTCTTGAGCAACCGCGCGTTCAGCCGCGACATCGACGACAACGGCAGCGCGGCCACACCTTCGGAAACCCAGCCGCCGGTGGTGCGGGCCGGACCGAGCAGTTGGGCGACCGCCTGCTTGCTGTTGTCGCCGACCAGTACCGACAGCACCAGGGCGCGTCGTCGTTCCCGGTGATCGGCGGGAACGCCATGGACCACCGCCACCGCCAACACGAAGAAGGCGGTGGCCTCGAGGAACGCCACGGTTTCCGCCGCGGCCGCGGACAGCGCACTCAACGTGCCGATCCCGGGAATGGTCGCCGCCACCCCCACCGCCATGCCGCTGGCGGTGACGATGGCCACATAGCGCTTCTCCAGCTTGGCGATGATCTCGGCGGGGCCGCTGCCAGGGTGCGCGTTGCGCAGCCGCGAGACGTAGGCCTCCGCCGCCGGACCCTGTATCCGCGAGCTACGCTCGATGACCTGCGCCAATGCCCGAGCGGACGCCTTGGGTCGACCGGCCGTCGGCATCGGCTGCTGCCCCGCGTTGGACATGGTTGCAGGCCGGTTCCACGGCCTCTTCCGTCGCGCCCGCATAGTGTCTTCTTGTCTCTCCTGCAGATGGCTTCCTTTCAGGCTAACCCGCCCGCCGCCAAACGCCGACGATGCGCAAAACCTGCCTCGTTAGCTGGGTTGTTGGCCGGTATCGCGGCCTTGGCTGTCGGCCGAATGCCGCAACCGGAATAATGCACGCTGGAAGCCGGTCGCCAGACGGGCACAGCACGGCGGGACAGCATTGTCGGGGGGCTGGAACGAGGTGGGTACATGAGCACGGCGGCGCCCCGGCCGCCCCGGGGGACCGGGCACGCGGGCCCGAGTCCGGCTGGCGTCACCAAGCGCTGGAACTTCCTGACCCAAAACCCGCCGGCGGCACAGAACCCCTGGAACGCGCTGTGGGCGATGATGATCGGCTTCTTCATGATCATGGTCGACTCGACGATCGTGGCTATCGCCAATCCGACCATCATGGCCGACTTGCGTATCGGCTACGCCACCGTGGTGTGGGTGACCAGCGCTTACCTGCTGGGCTACGCGGTGGTGTTGCTGGTGGCCGGCCGGCTCGGTGACCGGTTCGGCGCCAAGAACCTCTACCTGACCGGCCTGGTGGTGTTCACCGTCGCCTCGGTGTGCTGCGGGCTGTCGGGCAGCGCCGCCATGCTGATCACCGCCCGAGTGGTACAGGGTGTCGGCGCCGGGGTGCTCACCCCGCAGACGCTGTCGACCATCACCCGGATCTTCCCGCCGGAGCGGCGCGGCGTCGCGGTGAGCGTCTGGGGGGCCACCGCCGGTATCGCCAGCCTGGTGGGGCCGTTGGCCGGGGGCGCGCTGGTCGACGGGCTGGGCTGGGAGTGGATTTTCTTCGTCAACGTCCCCGTCGGCATCCTCGGGTTGGCGTTGGCGGTGTGGCTGGTCCCGGCGCTGCCCACCCAGTCACACCGGTTCGACCTGGTCGGCGTCGGGTTGTCCGGGGTGGGCATGTTCCTGATCGTCTTCGGGCTACAAGAGGGCCAGGCGGCACACTGGGAGCCCTGGATCTGGGCGATGATCGTCGCGGGCGTCGGGTTCATGACGGCGTTCGTCTACTGGCAGTCGGTGAACACCGACGAGCCGCTGATCCCCTTGGTGATCTTCGGTGACCGGGACTTCAGCCTCTGCAACGCCGGGGTGGCCATCACCTCCTTCGCGGCGACCGCGATGATGCTGCCGCTGACGTTCTATGCGCAAGCGGTCTGCGGGCTGTCGCCGACGCGCTCGGCGCTGCTGATCGCGCCCATGGCGATCGCCAACGGTGTGCTGGCGCCGTTTGTCGGCCGGATGGTGGACCGGTACCACCCGCGGCCGGTACTCGGTTTCGGGTTTTCGGTGCTGGCGATTGCGCTGACGTGGCTTTCCTTCGAGATGTCTCCCGGTACGCCGATCTGGCGGCTGGTTTTGCCGTTCGCCGCGGTCGGTGTCGGGATGGCGTTCGTGTGGTCGCCGCTGACCGCCACCGCGACCCGTAATTTGCCACCGCGCCTGGCCGGCGCGGGCTCGGCGGTTTACAACTCGGTGCGCCAGCTCGGCGCGGTGCTGGGCAGCGCCGGCGTGGCGGCGTTCATGACGTCTCGGATCGGTGCCGAGATGCCGTCGCGCCGACCCGCCGGGCCCACCGGGGGCGGCCTGCAATTGCCCGAGTTCCTGCGCGCACCGTTCTCGGCGGCGATGGCGCAATCGGTGCTGTTGCCCGCGTTCATCGCCGTGTTCGGCATCGTTGCCGCGCTGTTTCTGGTTGGCTTCACGCCCCGGGCCCTCACTCGAGACCGGGGTGAGGTGCCCGGACCCGACGATGGCGAGGTCGTCGACGACGACTATGACGACGACGAGTACGTCGAATTCATACTCGTGCGTGAACCCGACGGCCAGGCCCCGCCCGCTGCCAAACCGGCGTACGAGGGCAGCGACACGGATCGGTCGTGGGTGCGGGTTGCGCCCCCGCGCCCGGCGCCGGCCCAGGTAAGGCACGGCGGCCCCGTGGATTCGGGGCGGAGCCTGCGTGCCGACCCGATTCGGCAAGCCCAGCCGATCGGCTTTGCCCACAACGGCTCTCGCGCCGACACCCGCCAACGTTTTCGCCCGATCACCGAGATCACGCCGGGTGCGCTGGGGTCGCCGCGCGGTCAGCATTATCGCCCAGATCCAGACGAGGACTCCACCGGCTACGGCCGGCACTCATCCGGCCGGTAGATCGGACTCACATCGGCTCCGTCAGCGCCAGGAACGCGCCCAGGTCTATCAGGCCCGCGGGCGTGGCGGGCAGATACTCGGTGAGTGACGGCGAGCGGAAAATCACCGCCGCATACTGGGCCCGGCTGACGGCGACGTTGAGCCGGTTCCTATTGAGCAGGAACGAGATTCCGCGCGGCACCACGTCGATAGAGGATGCCGTCATCGAAATGAACACCACCGGCGCCTGTCCGCCCTGGAACTTGTCGACGGTCCCGACCCGAACCCCGGCGAGCCCGGCGCGGGCCAACCGCCGGCGCACCAGCGTCACCTGGGCGTTGTAGGGCGCCAGCACCAGCACATCGGAGGCGCTCAGCGCCCGGGTCCCGTGCTCATCGGTCCAGGACGCGCCGAGCAGTTGCGTGATCTCGGCGGCGATCGCGTCGGCCTCCTCCGGGCTCTCGGTCGAGTTGCCCTGGTGCGCAACGGTGCGCACGCGCAGACCGGGCCGACACCCCTGCAGGCGACGCGCGGCGGTGCGCTGCGTGTGGGAATGCAGTCGTCCCTCGTAGGACAGCGCGGAGACCGCGGCGCACACCGCCGGGTGCATTCGGTACGAGCGGTCCAGGAAATAGCCGCGTTCGTCGGGCAGCGTGCGCCGACCGTCCACCAGCCACTCCAGCGCGGAAGTGTCAACCGGCTCCGGATGAGTTCCTTGGCTGACCTGCGGCAGCTGCTGCGGGTCCCCGAGCAGCATGAGGTTCGCGGCCGCCGGTGCCACGGCGATGGTATTGGCCAAACAGAACTGGCCCGCCTCGTCGATCACCAGCAGATCCAGGCTGCCCGGCGGGACCCGGTTGGAGTTGGCGAAATCCCATGCCGTACCGCCGATCACGCATCCGGCCGGGTCGGCGATGAATGCGGCGTATTCGCTGCCGTCGATCTCCCGCCAGCGTGGCGCGTCGTGGTCGTAGCGCTTCTTTGCGACCCGCCCCGGATCCAGACCGGCATCGATCACGCAGTCCAACAGGTTCTCCACCGTGGCGTGCGATTGCGCGACGACACCGATGCGCCAGCCACGGACGGTGACCAGGTGCCCGATCACCCGCGCGGCGGTGTGCGTCTTGCCGGTCCCGGGCGGGCCGTGCACCGCCAGGTAGGACGAGTCCAAATCCAATGTCGCAGCGGTGATGTCAGCGATAACGTCGGTGCCGCGCGGTAGTGGGGCGCCACTGCGGGTGCGCGGCGGGCGGCGCAGCAGGATGTCGATCACGGCGCTGCGCGGCAATTGCGGCAATCCGGCGGCCACGGCGCCAGCGATCGCCTCGATCGACTCCCGCAGTGCCGTGGTGGGAACGGGCGGCCCGGGGGTGAGCGCAAACGGCAGCTGCGCAAATGTCTTGCCATCACCGCCGACTCGTTCGACGATGGTCACTTCGGTGGGCACCGCCCGATCATCGGCCGCCACGACTTCGGCCCGCCCGGCCGCCCGGCGGTCGGGATTGTCGGTCATCCCGGGTGGCGGCGGGGGATCGTAGAGCGCAAACACGTTCGTCATCAGGTCCCCGCGTGCCAGCCCGCCGCGCAGTTGCACACGTCGCTGCGGCTTGCGTGCGCGGGGCGGCGTGTGCCAGTCGACGCGCACGCAGGCGTCCTCCGCGAGGAAGACGTCGGTGTCATCCGCCCACTCGTCGACGGGGAAGTTCAGCCGGTCGAAATGTGCCCACCAGAACGGTTTGTCCTCGCGCCGGTGGTAGCCGCGCGCCGCGGCCAGCAGCGCCACCGCCGTCTGTTCGGGCGTGCGGTCCCCGGCGGCGGCATCGCCGGCGAACGAGGACAACGTCACCGCCAGGCGGTCACGGTCGTCGACCGTGTTGCCGCCGCGGACGGGCTGCGCGCCAATCGGTACCACACCGGACTCATAGGCGCGCAGCATCAGCCAGTTGCGCAGTCCCCGAGTCGACCGGCAGTCGTACTGGTTGTAGTCCTCGATCTCCTTTAGGACGGATGCCGCATCATCGCGGCGGCCGGCGGCGTGCAGTTCGCAGTACCGGGCGTAGGAGTCGATCGAGCCGGTGGCCGTGGTGACGTCGCCGGTGCGCAGCTGCGCCCCCATGTACAGCGGCTCCAGCGCCTTGAGGCTGAACGACTCCGCGCCCACGCGAATGCTTTTGCGTACCAGAGGGTATAGGTCGACCAGCGTTCCGCTGCGCAAGAGTTCGTCGACCTCGTCCTCGCCGACCCCGTACCGTCCGGCCAGCCTCAGCAGCGCGGTCTTCTCGTACGGCGCGTAGTGGTAGATGTGCAGGTGGGGGCGGCGTTTGCGACGCCTGGCCACCATTGCCAAGAAATCGGTGAGCGCCTTGCGCTCCTCGACCCGGTCATGCGCCCACAGCGGCCGGAAGGTTCCCGCCGGCCCCGCCTCCAGCACGCCGAACAGGTATTCCAGACCCCAATCCCGTCCGTCGGCGGTCCACAGCGGGTCGCCTTCGAAGTCGAAGAACAGGTCGCCCGGGTCCGGCTCGGGCAGCAACGCCAGCGGCTGCGGGTCGACGATCTCGAACTGGGGGATGCCGGTGTCACGTTGGCGGACTTGCAGTTTGGCCTGGGCGGTCAGCGTCCCGACCGAGGCCGATGCCAGGTCGGGCACCGGCCCGGAATGCCCGGCCAGCTCGGCGACCGTGGTGATCCCGGCGTCGAGCAGCCGGTCGCGCTGGGCCACGCGCATGCCGGCGACCAACAGCAGGTCGTCGGCGGCGCGCAGCTGTTCGGCGCACAGCGGACAACGAAAACAGGCGCCCACCCCCGGGTCTTCCCAGCGCTCGGCGGAGTCCCGGGCGAAGTGCCCATCGAGTAGCCGCTGCAATTGCGCGCGTTGCGCCCGGTACACCGGGATCAGGTCGCCCAGGCGATACCGCGCGACGGTGCCATCGCCCAGGTGCAGTTCGGCGTCCGGCGCCACCGGCACACCCGATGCGGCCAGCGTGTCGGCGTAGGCGGCCAGCTGCAGCAGCGCGGTGGCCTTGGGCGATCGGGCCAGCTTGGTGTCGACGACCCGGTAGCGCCCCTCGTCTCGCACCAGGAAGTCGGCGAACCCCACGAAGCGGCCGTCGAACATGGCGGCCTGATAGACCGCGGGGACGCCCGCGGCGATGGCGCGCCGGGTGGCCTCGGCGGCCGCCGCCAGCCCGGCGACGGTGTAGGCCGGGCGGCCGATGATCGCGACGGCATCCCCGAACTCGGCGCGCAGGCGATCGAGCTCGCGGCGCTCGTGCTCGTTACCGAGGGCGACGGTGCGCGCGAACAGGTCGTCTCCGACGGTGACCGCGGGTCCCCGGCCGAGTTTCGCGTCGAAATCGCGCAACAGCGCGTACTCACAGCGAGCGGCAGCGGCGAGATCCGAAGCGCTGTAAACGATGCTGTCGCCGGTGACGAACACAGCAGCCACTGTAGGCGAGGGGTCCGACGGCGGGACCGCGCCGCGGGTCCCCGCCCCTATCCGCCCGTGGTGTTACCGATCAGCTCGACCCCGTTGCCGTTCCAGTGGAACCGCACCGCGGTGTTCAGGCCGTTGATCCCGCTGGGATAGGTCAATGCCACGGTGTCGCCGGTCGTTTGCGCGGCGTCGATGCCATTGAAGCCGTACGTGTCGGGCACTCCCTGCGGAATGAACTGCCCGAGGTGGAACAGCACGGCCCGGGTGGTGGGGTTGTCGGCGTTGGTGTTGGCCTTGATGATCACCGCCGAGAGCTGGGCGCACTGGTTGTAGTTACCGGCCAGCGGCTCGGGGTTCCAGGGCTGCTGGCTGCGCGGATCGCGGGGTAGCTCGGACACCACCTTCGCGATGGTGGGCGCGGCAAGGTTGACCGCGCACGGGTCGGCCGGCGGAGCGCCGCCGGGTGGGGCGGCCGCCGCCGAGGGCGGACTGGGCGCGGCCGGGGCGGTGATCGACGGGGTCTCGGTGGTCGTCCGCGCCTGCGGCGTTTTGGCGACCGTGGAGTCCGAAGAACCGCAGCCGGTCAGTGTCACGGCACCGAGTGCGGCAGCGGCCAGGCCCGTCAGCGATTGGGTACGGCACGGTGGTGACCACATACCGCGCACCGTACCGTCACCGGGCGCGCGGATGCGGCAGGCGTGGCCGCTCCCGGCGCGACCGGGCTCGGTTACAGCACTAAACTCCGGGGGCGATGACCCTCCCGGACGGTTCACCCGAGTCTGCCTCGGCGACATTCGCCGACCTGCAGATACATCCCGCCGTCCTGCGGGCGATCGCCGACGTCGGATACGAGTCGCCCACGGCCATCCAGGCCGCCACGATCCCGACGTTGATGGCGGGTTCCGACGTGGTGGGACTGGCGCAGACCGGCACCGGCAAGACGGCGGCGTTCGCGATCCCGATCCTGTCCAAGCTCGACGTCACCAGCAAAGCGACCCAGGCGTTGGTGCTGGCACCCACCCGGGAGCTGGCTTTGCAGGTGGCCGAGGCGTTCAGCCGCTACGGAGCCCATCTGCCGAAGATCAACGTGCTGCCGATCTACGGCGGGTCGTCCTACAGCGTGCAGTTGGCCGGGTTGAAACGCGGTGCCCAGGTGGTGGTCGGCACGCCCGGCCGGGTCATCGATCACCTCGAACGAGGGACGCTGGACCTGTCGCGGGTGGACTACCTGGTGCTCGACGAGGCCGACGAGATGCTCAACATGGGCTTCGCCGAGGACATCGAACGCATCCTGTCCGACACCCCGGAGTACAAGCAGGTGGCCCTGTTCTCGGCGACCATGCCGCCGGCGATCCGCAAGCTCGCCACCAAGTACCTGCACGAACCGCAGGAAATCACCGCCAAATCGAAAACGGCGACGGCCGAGAACATTTCCCAGCGCTACATCCAAGTTGCCGGCCCGCGCAAGATGGACGCACTGACCCGAGTCCTTGAAGTGGAGCCGTTCGAGGCGATGATCGTCTTCGTCCGGACCAAGCAGGCCACCGAGGAAGTGGCCGAAAAGCTGCGTGCGCGTGGGCTTTCCGCGGCGGCCATCAACGGCGATATCCCGCAGGCGCAGCGCGAGCGAACGATAGCCGCACTGCGCGATGGTCGCATCGACATCCTGGTCGCCACCGATGTGGCCGCTCGCGGCCTGGACGTGGAGCGGATATCGCATGTGCTCAACTACGACATTCCGCACGACACCGAGTCCTACGTCCACCGCATCGGGCGCACCGGCAGGGCGGGCCGGTCGGGGACCGCTCTCTTGTTCGTCTCCCCGCGGGAGCGGCACCTGCTCAAGGCGATCGAAAAGGCGACGCGTCAAACGCTCACCGAGTCCGAGTTGCCCACCGTCGAGGACGTCAACGCGCAGCGGGTAGCGAGGTTCGCCGATTCCATCACCGAGTCGCTCAGCGCACCGGGAATCGAGTTGTTCCGCAAGTTGGTCGAGGACTACGAACGTGAGCACGATGTGCCGCTGGCCGACATCGCCGCCGCGCTGGCGCTGCAGTCCCGCGACGGCGAGGAGTTCCTGATGTCGCCCGAGCCGCCGCCCGAGCGGCGCCGGGACGAACGCCGGGACCGCCCCGAAAAGCCAAGACACGCACGCGCGTTCGCCACGTACCGCGTCGCCGTGGGCAAGCGGCACAAGATCGGCCCGGGCGCGATCGTCGGCGCCATCGCCAACGAGGGAGGGCTGCACCGCAGCGATTTCGGCCACATCGCCATCGGCCCGGATTTCTCGTTGGTGGAGCTGCCGGCCAAACTGTCCAAGGCCACATTGAAAAAGCTTGAGCACACGCGTATCTCGGGCGTGTTGATCGACCTCCGGCCGGACCGTGGCCCGGACAAACCCCGCTCCCGCGACGTCGGCAAAGCACGCAGAAAACACGCCGGATGACCCTGTCCGAGGAACAAGACGCCCAGGGCGGACTCGAGCAGGTCTCTCATGTCGACCGGGTCGCCTCGCTGACCGGAATCCGCGCGGTCGCCGCGCTCCTCGTCGTCGGGACCCACGCGGCCTACACGACCGGCAAGTACACCCACGGCTATTGGGGCCTGGTCGGTTCGCGGATGGAGGTTGGCGTTCCGATCTTCTTCGTGCTATCCGGCTTCCTCCTGTTTCGGCCGTGGGTGAAATCGGCCGTCACCGGAGGACCGGCGCCTTCGTTGAGCCGCTATGCGCGGCACCGGGTTCGGCGCATCATGCCCGCCTACGTGCTCACCGTACTGTTCGCTTATGTTCTGTACCACTTCCGCGAGGCGGGCCCGAATCCCGGGCACAGTTGGATGGGGCTGGTCCGCAACCTCACGTTGACGCAGATCTACACCGACGGCTACCTGGGCCGGTATCTGCATCAGGGACTCACCCAGATGTGGAGCCTGGCCGTCGAGGCGGCGTTCTATGTGGTGCTGCCGCTGTTGGCGTACCTGCTGCTGGTACTGATCTGCCGGCGGCGCTGGCAGCCCAGGTTGCTGCTGGGCGCGCTGGCGGGTACGACGTTGGTGAGCCCGGCCTGGTTGATCCTGGTGCACTCCGATCACTGGTTTCCCGACGGCGCCCGGCTGTGGCTGCCCACCTACCTAGCCTGGTTCCTCGCCGGCATGATCCTGGCCGTGCTGCAGGCGATGGATGTGCGCGGCTACGCGTTCGTGGCCATCCCACTGGCAACCGTCTGCTACTTCATCGCCTCCACACCGATCGCGGGCGCGCCCACCACATCTCCGGCGACGCTGAGCGAGGCGCTGTTCAAGACGTGCTTTTATGCCGTGATCGCCGCACTCGCGGTGGCGCCGCTGGCCCTGGGCGACCACGGTTGGTATGCGCAGCTATTGGCCACCCGGCCGCTGGTGTGGCTGGGTGAGATCTCCTACGAAATCTTTTTGATCCATCTGATCACTATGGAATTCGCGATGGTCTACGTGGTCCGCGCCCACGTCTACACGGGTTCGATGCTGTACCTGTTCGTCGCGACGTTGGTGTTGACCATCCCGCTGGCCTGGTTGCTGCATCGGTTCACACGGGTGCGAGAGAACTAGGCGCTGGCGCCGGCCGGCGCCACGATCGGGACGACGAACTCCTCGATCATTGCCCGCTCGTCGGCGTCGTCGCGCCCGGGGAACAGCAACAGTGATGTGATCACCCGCACCACCCAGCGCGCCCGGCGCTCGACGACGGCGGGTTCGGCCATGCCGAGCGAGTTGACGAACGCGGCGGCCAAGGCCGTGATCACCTGCGACTGGCCGGCCAGCTCCCCGCCGATCGGCGGGCGGGTGGTGGCAAACCAGGACGCCAGTGCGGGGCTGCTTCGAACCATCCGCAAGGTGGCGGTGACGCCGGCGATCAGCCGTTCGCGTGGGTCGCCGATACCGTCGATCTGCCCTTTGATCGCGCGGCTGAGCCGACGCGCCTCGCGGTGTGCGTAGGCGGTGCGCAACGCGTCGCGATTCTCGAAGTAGCGATACAGCGTCGCGCGGGAACATCCTGCGGCCCGGGCGATTTCGTTCATGCCGATCGAATCCTGGTTCCGCTCGGTATAGAGCTGCTCGGCCGCGTCCAGGATGCGGTCCGCGGCGACCTCGGTGCGGCGCGATGCCAGCCAGTCGTCCGGCATCAAGAGTGCACCCGAATCGGCACCGAGAGCGGGCGCCGCACATAACTGCCGCCCGACCAGACGATGCCCGGCTCGTCGACCCCGAAATCCGGGCAGCGGGTTAACAGTTCGGTCAGCGCGACCCGCGATTGCATCCGTGCCGCGGCCGCGCCCAGGCAATGGTGTGCGCCGTGGCTGAACGTCAGGATGTTGCGCGGGCATCGGGTCACATCGAGTTCCCCTGCGTCGGGCCCGTACTGGCGTTCGTCTCGGTTTGCCGACCCGTACAACAGCAATACCTTGCGGCCGGCCGGGATCGTGGTGGCACCGATCGACACGTCCCGTGTGGTCGTGCGCGCCAGCCCCTGCACCGGCGAGGTGAGCCGCAGCAGTTCATCCACCGCGTCCGGGATCAGCGCCGGGTCGTCGGTCAAAAGCCGCCGCTGGTCGGGCCGCTGCTGCAGCAACGGCATTGACCCGCCGAGCATTCCGGTGGTGGTGTCGTTGCCGCCGGTGACCATGGTGAACGTGAACGCCAGCACCGACAGCGTGCCGGTGACGTCACCGTCGGCGCCGACCCCGGCCGCAACCAGGTGCGAGATGGTGTCGTCTCCGGGTTCGCTCCGGCGCCGCTCGATCAGCCCGGTGAAGTAGGCCATCATCGACCCGACGGCATCGCCGACCGTTTCCAGCGCCGCGCCGATCCCGCCGTCCGCCGTATTTCCCGCGACGATGGTCTCGGTCCAGCCGTCAAATTGCGCCCGATCTTCCTCGGGCACACCGAGATAGTGCGCCACCACCATCGACGGCAGCGGCTTGAACAACTCCGTGACGATGTCGCCGCCGCCGTTGGCGCGCAGCCTCTCGATGCGCTCGACGACGAACTCGCGGACCTTGGGCTCCACCGCCTCGACCTGCCGCGGTGTGAAGCCGCGCGCCACCAGCTTGCGAAACTCGGTGTGCACCGGGGGGTCCTGCATCACGAACGGCGGATTATCCTGCAACCCAATCAGTTCCAAGTCCCCGTAGTTGACCGTCAGCCCCTGCGCGGAGGAAAACGTCTCGTGGTCGCGGGCCGCCGCCCACACATCGGCGTGCCGGGACAGCACGTAGTAATCGTGGTCGGGCCTGCCATCGGGGACGACGTGGTGCACGGGGTCGTGGTCGCGCAGCCCGCGGTACATCGGCCACGGATCGGGCCAGGTGTCGGCGGTGGCGAGCTCGGAACGCACCCGGTGCATTGTGAGACATAACCGCTGTCATGTCTCATTCGTACGACAACTGCCGTGACCTGTCAACCGCCGAACATGAAATTGACGACGCGACTCGCCGCAAAAGCGTCGCGAGGTTAACGCTCGCCGGGGAAAGAACTAGATCGCCGAGCCGGGGTTGAGCAGGCCCAACGGGTCCAGCGCCTGCTTGATGCGGTGGTTGAGGTCCATCACCTCGGGCCCCAGATAGCCCGCCAGCCAGGGCCGCTTCAACCGGCCGACGCCGTGCTCACCGGTGATGGTGCCGCCGAGGCCGACGGCCAGGTCCATGATTTCGCCGAACGCGAGATGGGCTCGCTCGGTCATCGCCGCGTCGGCGGGGTCGTACACGATCAGCGGGTGGGTGTTGCCGTCGCCGGCGTGGGCGATCACCGAGATCATCAGGTCGCGCTCGGCGGCGATGCGCGCGATCCCGGTCACCAGCTCGCCCAGCGCCGGCAGCGGCACCCCGACGTCTTCGAGCAGCAGCGAACCCTTGGCCTCGACCGCCGGAATGCAGAACCGGCGGGCGGCGACGAAGGCCTCGCCCTCGTCCGGGTCGTCGGTCGAAAACACCTCAACGGCACCGTTTTCGGCGAACACCGCGGCCATCACTTCGGCGTCCTCGCTGCCGGCCCGCCCGCGTTCGTCGGAGCCGGCCACCAGCATGGCGGCCGCCCCGCGATCCAGGTCCATCCGCAACGTGTCCTCGACGGCGTTGATCGCCACCGAATCCATGAACTCCAGCATCGAGGGGCGCAGCCGCGCCGTCACCCCAAGCACCGCCCCGACCGCCGCCTCGACCGAGGAGAAGCTGGCCACCACGATGCTGGACACGTTTTGCTTGGGCACCAGGCGCAGCGTCACCTCCGTGATGACGCCCAGCGTGCCTTCGCTGCCGACGAAGAGCTTGGTCAGGCTCAGCCCCGCGACGTCCTTGAGCCGTGGCCCGCCCAGCCGGACCGCGGTGCCGTCGGCCAGCACCACCTGCATGCCCAGCACATAGTCGGTGGTGACGCCGTACTTCACGCAGCACAGCCCGCCGGCGTTGGTGGCGATGTTGCCCCCGATGCTGCAGATCTCAAACGACGACGGATCGGGCGGATACCACAGGCCGTGTTCGGCGGCGGCCTTCTTCACCTCGGCGTTGAACAGCCCGGGTTGGCACACCGCGGTGCGCGTCACCGGGTCGACGGTGATGTCGCGCATCTTCTCCGTCGACAACACGATCCCGTTGTCGAGCGCCGTCGCCCCGCCCGAGAGGCCGCTGCCGGCTCCCCGGGTCACCACGGGCACCCGATGGGCGGTGGCCCAGCGCAGCACGGTCTGCACCTCTTCGGTGCGCTGCGGCCGGACCACTGCCAGCGGCTTGCCCGCCGACGGGTCGAAGGCGCGGTCCTGGCGGTAGCCCTCGGTCACGGCCGGGTCGGTGACGACCATGCCGTCGGGCAGGCCGGCGATCAACTCGTCCAGGAGAGCAGGGCTCACGGGCCGATCCTACGGCGGTTTCACGGTGCGGAATCGGCCGACAACTCCGGTGCGCTGTCCAGGTCGCGCAGCGACGGCAGCCCGCAAGCGATCAGGCCGATCACCACGATGGGCAGCGCCAACACCAGGAAGGTGACCTTCAGCCCGGCGGCGTCGGTCAGCGGGCCGGCCACCAGCAGGCCGAGCGGGCCCGCGGCGTACGTCAGCGACGCCATCGCCCCGACCACCCGGCCGCGCAGATGCTGCGGTGCCCGGGTCTGCACCACGTAGGCGTAGATCGGCTGGATCGGCCCGTAGACCAGCCCGATCACCGCACAGAGCACCAGGATCACCGGCAGCGGCGGCAGGAACGCGATGCCGGCCGCCGCGGCACCCAAAGTGAGCGTCGCACTCAGCAGGGCCGCGCGCCGGCGCACGTGCTTCGACAGTGCCGCGTAGCCGAGCGCGCCGACCAGGCCGCCGGCGGCGAGCGCCATGAGCGCCCACCCCAACTCGGCGGGTTGGTGCCGGCCGGCGAAGTATTTCGGGAACAGCACGCTTTCCATCGGCAGGTACAACGCGGTGACGGCCAGGTCGATCAGCCCAAGGGTGCGGAGCACCCGAAGGTTCCAGACGAATCGCAGTCCGTCGGTGATGCCGGACAGCCACCCGTCGGCCCGGTTTACGTGGTCGGGGCTGCCGGCGCCCTCGAGCCGCAGCGCGGCGATGGCGAGGATGGACAACCCGAATGCCCCCGCGGTGACCCACATCGTGGAAACGGGGCCGACCGTCGCGATCATCAAACCGCCAAAACCCGGGCCGACGATATACGCCAGGTTGAGGACCGCCTCGTAGCTGCTGTTGGTGTGGTCCAGTGACCAGCCCGCACGGGCGGCGGCCTCGGGCAGCATCGACTGGCGGGCCGTCATCCCGGCCGGGTCGAAGCCGCCCGTCATCGCGGCCAGCACCGCCAGCACCGCCACGTTGATCGAGTTCGCACCGAACGTCCAGGTGAGCAGGGGGACCGCGGCCACCGCCGCCCCGGACAGGAAATCGGCCACCAGCGATATCCGGCGACGCCCGAAAAAGTCGACCGCCGTGCCGGCGACCACCGTGGAGACCACCAGCGGCACCGTCATGGCCGCGGCCACGATCGCCGCGTCGCGCGCGCTGTCCCGGTGCTGCAGCGCCAGCCACGGGAAAGCGATCAGCGAAATGCCGGTGCCCGTCGTAGCCATCAGCGTGGCGAAAAGGATCAGAAAGGCCGGACCTCGGCTGCTACCGCTCATCGCTATCGCGGCTGAATGTAACCGCAAACGGACGGGCCGAGCCACTGGAATTCGCGGCCGCCGGCGGGTACATGCAGGATGTTCATGTGCTCGTCCACCCGCGTACCGGCCAGGCGTTCGGTTCCCCGGTCGCCCCCGGTACCGGATGGCCGGGCGATCCGGCCAGCTCAGCGACGCCGGTGGCCCGCAGTGCCGCACGGGTCGCCGCGCTGGCGGCCCGCGCCGGGTCGGTACCCGAACTCGACGCGGCAATCAGTGTCTGCCGGGCCTGCCCGCGGCTGGTCAGCTGGCGTGAGCAGGTCGCCGTCGTCAAACGCCGGGCCTTCGCCGACCAGCCCTATTGGGGGCGGCCGGTGCCCGGCTGGGGATCGGAGCGGCCCCGGCTGTTGATCGTCGGGTTGGCGCCCGCCGCGCACGGCGCCAATCGGACGGGACGGATGTTCACCGGCGACCGCTCCGGCGACCAGCTGTATGCGGCGCTGCACCGGGCCGGCCTGGTCAATTCACCGATCAGCGTGGATGCCGCGGACGGGTTGCGGGCCAGGCAGGTTCGGATCGTCGCGCCGGTTCGGTGCGCGCCCCCGGCCAACGCCCCGACCCCGGCGGAGCGGGACACCTGCTGGCCGTGGCTGGACGCCGAATGGCGGCTGGTGGCCGAGCACGTCCGGGTGATCGTGGCCCTGGGCGGGTTCGGCTGGCAGGTGGCGCTGCGACTGCCGGCCGCCGCCGGATTGCCCAAGCCGCGGTTCGGCCATGGTGTGGTCGCCGAATTGGGATCCGGGGTGCGTTTGCTCGGCTGCTACCACCCGAGCCAGCAAAATATGTTTACCGGTAGGTTGACACCGGCAATGCTGGACGACGTTTTCACCGAGGCGAAGAAGCTGGCAGGGATCAAGTGACTGATGTTCTGGTTTCCGGCGCCAGCGTCGCCGGTACGGTGGCAGCGTATTGGCTTGGGCGACATGGCTATTCGGTCACTGTGGTGGAGCGCCACGCCGGGCCGCGGCCGGGCGGGCAGGCGATCGACGTGCGCGGGTCCGGCGCTGACGGTGCTCGAACGGATGGGGCTGCTGGCCGCCGCCCAGAAGCGCAAGACGCAAATTCGTGGCGCGTCCGTCGTCGATCGGGACGGCAACGAACTGTCCCGGGACACCGAATCGACGCCCACGGGCGGTCCCATCGACAACCCCGACATCGAGCTCCTACGCGACGACTTGATCGAATTGCTTTACGGGGCAAGCCAATGGACGGCCGAATACCTGTTCGACGACAGCATCACCGCCCTGACCGACGACGGCGCCGCGGTCGGCGTGACCTTCGAGCGCGCCGCACCGCGCAGCTTTGATCTGGTCATCGGCGCCGACGGATTGCACTCCAACGTGCGCGGCTTGATTTTCGGCCCGGAGGAGCAGTTCATCGAGAGGCTGGGCACGCACGCCGCGATTTTCACCGTGCCCAATTTCTTGAACCTCGACTACTGGCAGACCTGGCACTATGGGGACTCGAGCATGGCGGGGGTCTACAGCGCCCGCAACAACACCGAGGCCCGCGCGATGCTGGGCTTCATGGACGCCGATCTGCGGATCGACTACCGCGACACCGAGGCCCAGTTCGCCGAGCTGGAACGGCGGATGGCCGACGACGGCTGGGTCCGCCCACAGCTGCTGGAGTACATGCGGGCGGCGCCGGATTTCTATTTCGACGAGATGTCGCAGATCAAGATGGATCGCTGGGCGCGGGGCAGGGTGGGGCTGGTCGGCGACGCCGGATATTGCTGCTCGCCGTTGTCGGGGCAGGGCACCAGTGTCGCGCTGCTGGGCGCCTACATCCTGGCCGGCGAGCTCGCGGCGGCCTCCCAAGACGGGACCGTCGACCACGAACTCGGTTTCGCCAACTACCACCGCGAGTTCAGCGACTACGTCAAGCGCAACCAGTGGCTGGTGGTGGACAACATCCCCGGTGGTGCGCCGATACCGCAGGAGGTCTTCGACCGCATCGTGGGTTCGATCACCCTGAAGGACTACTGACGGCCGGGAACGTTCGCATGGCCCCCGGCGTTGTCGCCAACGTGCGCCTTTCCGTCCTCGATCTCGTCCCCGTCCGTGCGGACCAGACGACCGGCGCCGCGCTGGCGGCCACCGTGCAGCTGGCGCAGACCGCGGACCGGCTGGGTTTCACTCGCTACTGGCTCGCCGAACATCACAACATGCCGTCGGTGGGTGCGACCAGCCCGCCGGTGTTGATCGCCTACCTGGCCGCGCAGACCTCCCAGCTGCGGCTCGGGTCGGGTGGGGTGATGCTGCCCAATCACGCGCCGCTGGCGGTGGCCGAGCAGTTCGCGCTGCTGGAGGCCGCGGCGCCGGGCCGGATCGACTTGGGCATCGGCCGGGCCCCCGGCTCCGACCCGGTGACGTCGTACGCCCTGCGCGGCGGTCGGGACGACCGTGACATCGAAAACTTCCCGGAATACCTCGACGACGTGGCGGCGCTGATGAGCGCGCGCGGCGTGCGGGTGCCGTTGCGCTCCGGCGACTACACGCTCAAGGCCACCCCGGCCGCCGCAGGCGAACCCCGCCTGTGGCTGCTGGGCTCCTCGATGTACTCCGCGCATTTGGCTGCCGCCAAAGGGCTGCCGTACGTGTTCGCCCATCACTTCTCCGGCAAGGGGACCGAAGAGGCGCTCGAGCTGTACCGCTCCCGGTTCGTGCCCAGCAAGCTGGCCGCCGAACCCGTGACGTTCCTGACCGTCAACGCCGCGGTGGCCGAAACAAGCGAGGAGGCAACGGCCTTGATGTTGCCCAATCTGCAGATGATGGCGCGGCTGCGCACCGGGCAGCCACTCGGGCCGGTGCCCCTGGTCGAAGAGGCACAAGTCGCGGAGCTGACCGGACAGCAGCAGCGCATCGTGGACAGCGGACTGCGACGGGCGGTCGTCGGTGCTCCCGCGGAGGCCGCCGAGCAGCTGCGCGCGCTTGCGCAACGGTTCGCCGTCGACGAGGTGATGGTGAACCCGGTCGCGTCGGCCCGTCGCGGCACCGACCCCGCCACCGCACCGGCGCGGGTGGCGACCTTGGAGCTGCTGGCCAAGGAGTTGTTCTAACCGATCAGTCGGTCACGTTCGCCTGGCTGGACGGATGGTTGGTGATCCACCGCCATAGCTCATCCGGCGGCAGCGGCGGGCTGTGTACGAACCCCTGGGTGATGGTGCATCCCGCTGGCCGTCGCGGTGAATCTCGCGACGACCAATCTGCTCGTGTCGGCGACACTGATCGTCGCCACTTTGCCGGCCAGCAGGCTGCGGCTCGGCGCGTCGCTGGGACGCCCCCGGGACAGCATCAAAATGGCTATCGTTAACAGGACGACATCGTTGAACACCTCGGGGACCGTCGTCAGCCGTGAGCCGCTGTCCTCACGCAGCTGTTTGTCGAGGACGAACACCCACGACACCACGAACAGCGACGTCGCCACGATGAGGCCGTCCAGCCACAGTCGTCGCGGGCTGTGCCGGGATACGTGGGATAACAGCATCAACGACGCCATGGCGCCGATTGGCCAGGACAGGAGCACGATCTCGGAGGCGGCCGGGTGGGTGGCGTGGGCCAGGACCGGACGCACGTCGTAGACCGCCCAGATGACCTCGCCCACCGCCCAGCCCAGTAGGGCCGTCACCATCGCCAGCCACCCGAATTTATGTCGCGCGGTCGCGTGGCGAGCCGCGTGGCCGGCGCACGCCGCCCCGAAAACCAGGCACACCGCCAGCACGATCTCGTCGGCCGGGCGCGTCGCGTAGGCGCCCTCCCAGCCGCAGATCGAGGACGTGATGACTATTGCCGCCGCAAGACCGTATCCGCCGACGACGAGCCACCCGATGCGCGGAGGCAGCCCGAACCGCCGCCACGGATTTCCCCTCCAGCGTGTCATGGCCGCTCCACCCGATCGCGCGCTTCGCGGTGACCGAAAGGCGCCTCACCGCGTGCTAGAGGAGAATAGACCGCCGCGGCCCGTTCAGGGTCAATTCGGCGTCAATACAAAGATGGGAATGGGCCGCGACGTGCGGCCCTGGTAGCCGTTGTAGCGATTCGCGTTGTTCTTGTTGACGACCTCCCACAGCCGCGCATAGTCGGCGTCGCCGGGGCCGACCTTCCGCGCGGTCACCGCCAATCGCTTTGGGCCGACGTTGATTTCGCAATCCGGGCGCTTGCCCAAGTTGTGGTACCAGCCCGGGTAGCGCTTGTCACCGCCGTTGGAGGCGACGATCAGATACGAGTCGCCGTCGCGGGCATACGTCAGCGAAGTGGTGCGCGGCTGCCCGGTTTTGGCGCCGACCGTGTGCAGCAGCAGGCTGGGCGGTACGCCCGGTATCCGGTGCCCGATCCGGCCGTTGGTTTTCTGGTAGATCCTGTCGTGCAGCCGCAAAATCGGCACGCCGACAAGTTGCTCGAACAAACTGAGGTTGCTCATGGCCTCAGTCTGACTGGCTCGCGTCGATCCGGGCCAGCGCGTCCCGCAGGATCCGCCCGGTGGCTTCGCGGTCGGGGTCCCGGCGCAGCAACATGCCCTTGGCGACCGACAGCTTGTCGCCGTCGCGCCGCGGCAGCACGTGCAGGTGAATGTGGAACACCGTCTGGAAGGCGGCGCGGCCGTCGTTGATCGCGATGTTGGTGGCATCGGCCAATTCCGTCGCGCGGGCGGCCCGGGCGATCCGTTGGCCGATGGTGACCATCCCGGCCAGCGTCTCCGGCGGCGTGTCGGTGAGATCGACGGTGTGCCGTTTGGGCACCACCAGGGTGTGGCCACGGGTGAACGGGCGGATGTCCAGGATGGCCAGCTGGTCATCGTCTTCGTAGATCCGGATGGCCGGGGCCTCCCCGGCGACGATCGCACAGAACACGCAGGACATGTCGCCCACCGTACTGGTTGTCTGGCCCGCGCCGGGCCGGGGCCAGTCGGGGGTTGGCCACCAGGAGCGGGATACGCTGCCGCAGTGGACGCTAGGGAGGTCGCCTTTGCCGGCGCGGCGGCACAGGCGCGCATGCTGGCCGACGGTGAACTGACCGCACCCGAGCTGCTCGAAATCTATCTGGAACGCATCGCGCGCCTGGATTTTCAGCTGCGCTGCTACCGCGTGGTGCTCGCCGACAGCGCGCGTTACGAGGCCGCCGTGGCGCAGGACCGCCTGGACGCGGGCGAGCGGCTGCCGCTGCTCGGCGTGCCGATCGCGATCAAGGATGACGTCGACGTCGCCGGCGAGGTCACGACCTACGGCAGCGGCGGGCACCGGCCCGCCGTGACCTCCGATGCCGAGGTGGTGCGCCGGCTGCGCGCGGCGGGCGCCGTCATCCTCGGCAAAACCAACGTGCCCGAATTGATGATGATGCCGTACACGGAGTCGCTGACGTTCGGAGCGACTCGCAATCCGTGGGATCCCCGACGCTCACCGGGCGGCAGCAGCGGCGGTAGCGCCGCCGCGGTGGCCGCCGGGCTGGCGCCGCTGGCGCTGGGGTCCGACGGGGGCGGCTCGATTCGCATCCCGGCGACCTGGTGTGGTCTGTTCGGTCTGAAGCCGCAACGTGACCGGGTGTCGTTAGAACCGCACGACGATGCGTGGTACGGGCTGAGCG
Organism: uncultured Actinomycetota bacterium; assembly: GCA_963800315.1. Lineage (GTDB taxonomy): Bacteria > Actinomycetota > Actinomycetes > Mycobacteriales > Mycobacteriaceae > Mycobacterium. The sequence goes on along the minus strand of CAWDAS010000002.1, from coordinate 844,638 downwards.
TCAATGGCCCGCTGGCCCGGACGGTGCTGGACGCGGCCGTGTTCCTGGATGCAACCTCGACGGTGCCAGGCCCCGAGGGGGAGTTCGTGGCCGCGGCGGTGCGCGAGCCGGGCCGGCTGCGAATCGCGTTGAGCACCAAGCCGCCAACCCCGCTGCCGGTGCGGGTCGGGAAGGCGGAACTGGCGGTGGTCGAGCAGGCCGGTGCATTGCTCCGAGACCTTGGCCACGAGGTCGTCGTCCGCGATCCCGAGTATCCGGCCTCGGCGATCCTCACCAACTACCTGCCCCGCTACTTGCGCGGGATCTGCGACGACGCGGACGCGCAGGCACACCCGGAACGACTGGAAACGCGGACCCGCAACCTGGCGCGCCTGGGCTCGTTTTTCTCCGACCGGCGGATGGCCGCCGTTCGCGCATCCGAGACGGCGCTGATCTCCCGGATCCAGTCGATCTTCGACGATGTCGACGTCGTCGTCACCCCGGGCAACGCTACCGGGCCCTCTCGGATCGGGGCTTACCAACGCCGGGGCGCGGTGTGGACGCTGCTCGCGGTGGCACAACGGGTTCCCTACCAACAGATTTGGAATCTCACCGGACAACCGGCGGCCGCGGTGCCCTGGGATCTCGACGGTGACGGCCTGCCCATGTCGGTGCAGCTCGTCGGCCGGCCCTACGACGAGGCGACGCTGTTGTCGCTCGCTGCCCAGATGGAAGCGGCCCGACCGTGGGCCCACCGGCGGCCACCCGTCTCATGAGAGGGTGCGCCAGGCGGCCAGCTTGGCGGCCGGCCGGATGGCATGGGCCGGGCTGGTCGAGGGCAGTCGCTCGTAGTGCACCCCGTCGACCGTCTGCGCCAGCCTGTGGTACAGCTCGGCCGCCTTGGCGCCGTTGAAGTACACCCGCGCGATCGTGGGGTGGTCGGCGTATAGCCCGCCAAAGTTGTTGACCACCAGGCTCCGGGGCTCAATGGCCGAGTCCGCGCTGCCCACGCGCCGGCACGCGTGCAGCACATCCCAGAGAGCCACACCGCGGGACCGCAGGGCGGCCAGCCGGGTGTCGTATGGCGCACGTGCGTCGAACTCGAAGATGTCACTGGCGATCGGCCAGAACGCATTTCGCGGATTCGCGTAATACTGGCCGGTGGCCAGCGAGAGGGCGCTGGGAAACGAGCCCAGGATCAGGATCCTGGCGTGATCGTCGACGACCGGGGGAAATCCCCGAAGAAGCGGCGCGCTCATCTTCACATCGTCCTCCGCCAACGTTGTACGTTGACCACGTGGAGGACCACGGTCGTCACGGGGTCGACCAGAACATCGAGGATCTGCTCGACGGACTCGAGGGCGACGCGCGCACGGAGCGCGCCGAGCTCGTGGAGTGGTTGCTTGAGCAGGGCGTCACCGCCGACGAGATCCGGGCGACCAACCCGCCGCTGTTGCTGGCCACCCGACGCGTCGTCGGCGACGACGGCACCTACGTCTCCGCCCGGGAGCTCAGCCAGATCCATGGCATCGACCTGGCGCTGCTGCAGCGACTGCAGCGCGCCATCGGTCTGGCCCGGGTGGAAGACCCCGACGCGGTCATTCACATGCGCGCCGACGGTGAAGCCGCCGCGTTCACCCAGCGGTTCGTGGAGCTGGGCCTGGACCCCGAGCAATTGGTGCTCGTGGTCCGGGTGCTCGCCGAGGGGCTGTCGCGCGCCGCCGAGGTCATGCGTTACACCGCGCTGTCGGCGATCATGCGCCCCGGGGCGAGCGAGCTGGAAATCGCCAAGGCGTCGAAGGCGTTGGTCAGCGAGATCGCGCCCATGCTCGGCCCGATGATCCAGAACATGCTGTTCATGCAGTTGCGCCACATGATGGAGACCGAAGCGGTCAATGCCGCGGAACGTGCCGCCGGAAAGCCGCTGCCGGGAGCGCGGCAAATCACCGTGGCCTTCGCCGACCTCGTCGGCTTCACCCGGATCGGTGAAGTGGTCTCGGCCGAGGCGCTGGGCCAGCTTGCCAATCGGCTCGCTGACCTCGCCCGCGACGTGACCGTTCCGCCGGTGCGGTTCATCAAGACGATCGGCGACGCGGTGATGCTCGTCTGTCCTGATCCGGAGCCGTTGCTGGATGTCGTGCTGAAGCTTGTCGACGTGGTGGACACCGACGACGACTTTCCCCGGTTGCGGGCGGGGGTGGCGTCGGGCATGGCGGTGAGCCGGGCCGGCGACTGGTTCGGCAGCCCGGTCAACGTGGCAAGTCGGGTCACCGGGGTGGCTCGACCGGGCACTGTGCTGGTCGCGGATTCGGTCTGGGACACCATCGGTGAGAGCGGCGCATTCGACGGGTCTTTCGCCGGTGCCCGGCGCCTGAAGGGCATCAAGAGTGAGGTCAAGGTGTTTCGGGTGCGCCGGGGGGACGGCTCCGACATCGGCGCCTGACCGCCGGCATTTGTCGCGACGAGCGGAATAATCGGGTGCCCACGGGGGCAGGCCCGGGCGACTCTGGGGGGCGTATGACTCCGTCTTACGCGTGTCCTACGCGGCCGGATCTTCCCCGTCTTCCGGCGCTTCGAATCGGTCGCTTCCGGGCCTGCTTCGCTATCAAAAATACAACGTCGAACGGCCCGTATCAACGGGTTTTCCGCATCCGGCTGCGCCCGCCAGCCTCGCGCCGCCTGTGGCGCCGTTCGCCGCGGGCGAACGCCGTTCCATTACTCATGTAAGTCTGTAATTATGTAATCATGAAATCCCATCACGCACACGGGCGGCGCTACGGCCGCCCGGGGGGCTGGCAGCAAGCCGAGCAGCCCGACGCCGGCGATGCCGGCGAGTGGTTCGCCGGCCGGCTCCCGGAAACCTGGTTCGACGGCGACCCCACGGTCATCGTCGACCGGGAAGAGATCACCGTCGTCGGGAAGCTGGCCGAACCCCAGGGCGCCGACGAGAGCGAGGCCCGCGCGGCGGGACGAGCGTCGCGGTTCCGGGAAGAAACGCGTTCCGAGCGGATGCGCATCGCCGATGAAGCGCAGGACCGCTACGGCCGCAAGGTGTCCTGGGGCGTCGAGGTGGGCACCGAGCGGATCCTGTTCACGCACATCGCCGTACCGGTGATGACACGTCTGAAACAACCCGAACGTCAGGTGCTCGACACATTGGTCGACGCCGGTGTTGCCCGGTCGCGTGCCGACGCACTGGCCTGGTCGGTCAAGTTGGTCGGTGAGCACGCCGAGGAATGGCTGGCCAAGCTCCGTAGTGCCATGTCGGCGGTCGATGACCTGCGCGCGCAGGGGCCCGATCTTCAGTCGTAGGCCAATACCGCACTGTCGCTTCGGTATTGGCCTACGCCGCCGGCTAGTTACCCGCTATTCGTTGTCGACTTTGGTGACTATCTTGTCAGCGATCTGGCCGGCCTGATCGGTAATGTGGTATCCGCACGCGTTCGCATCGATGATCACGTTGTTCGCCACGCTCATCGCGCGCTGACATCCCCAGCCGTCGGCGCCCTCCTGAGTCTGCATCACCGTGATCTTCGGTGGCCCGCCCACAATCTGCGCAAGTGTCCATCGGTATGTTTTGCCCTGGGTCGTCACCGTCACCGTCTGGCCGGCGCAGGGCTTCCATTTGGCCGCGGACTCCTGCAGAAAGTCCTTGGCTTTATCGGCGGACGGGAACGCGACCACGGCTTGGTCGACCCAGTGGTCGTTGTTGTCCCCCGGCTCGGAGGACACCAGTTCACTCACCCCGGAGTACCCGCTGCCGGCGTACACCGCGTTTTGGGTCGCATAGAGCGCTCCTTGACATTCCGGTGCGGACAGTGTCCGCGAGGAGGTGTCCATACTCGAAATGGGCTTGCCGGGTTGGATGTTCGAGGCGCCCATGACGGAGTTGATCTCTGAGGGGCTCAGCAGCAGGGCGCTCAGGCGATCGGCCGGCACGGGGTCGCGCGGCGGCGCCGGCTTCGGTCGGACCACCAGCCAGATGCCGACGCCGGTGACGATGACAACCAACACGACGGCGACGGCGGCGATGATCGGCCACGGGCTGCGTCGGGGCTTCGGTGCGGGCGGGTAGCCCTGCTGCCAGGGCATCGGGCCCGGCGGTGGTGGCGGTGTGTTGGGCGGCGGGCCGCCCCAGTTGGCGCCGGCGGATTGGTGGTACGGGGGCGCGGGTGTGGGACTGCCGGCGGGGCTCCAGCGATTGCCGACGTCCGCGTGCGGCAGCGGCCCCGAACTGGGCGCGGAGGCGCCCGGGTACGGCGTCGGCACGCTCTGGACCGGCGTCGGTGGTGGGGTGGTGACCGACGGTGGGGGTGGCGCAGTGGCGGTTTCGGCCAGCGTGTCCGCCGGGTCGGGCGTGTCGGGGGCGGTCACGGTGGCTTCTTGGCTGCGGCGCAGGATGTCGGTGGCGTGGTCCTGGTCGGGGTCGCTGAGCGCTTCGTGCGCGGCCAGCGCCAGGTCACCGGCGCTGGCGTAGCGGTCCTCGGGCTTTTTGGCCATGCCACGCGCGATCACCGCGTCGAAAGCTTTGGGAACCCCCGGGCACACCGCGCTCGGTTGCGGAATCGGGTCCATCAGGTGGGCGGTGACCAGCACGGTGGCACTCTCGGCCCGATACGGCGGGGATCCGGTCAAGCACTCGTGCAGGACGCAGGCAAGCGCGTAGATGTCGGCGCGGTAGGTGACCTCGGAGTCGGAAAACCGTTCGGGCGCCATGTATTTCCAGGTGCCGACTGCGGTGCCCAGTTGGGTGAGTTTTTCGTCGGTGGTGGCGCTGGCGATGCCGAAGTCGACCAGGTAGGCGAAGTCGTCGCGGGTGACCAGGATGTTTTGCGGCTTGACGTCGCGGTGCATCACCCCGGCGGCGTGGGCGGCGTCGAGCGCCGACGCGATCTGGGTGATGATGGCGACCGCGCGAGGCGCGGTCAGCGGGCCGAAGCGCTTGAGCACGTTGTCCAGGTCGGTGCCCTCGATGAGGCGCATCTCCAAGAACATGTGGCCGTCGATTTCGCCGTAGTCGTGGATCGGTACCACGTGCGGTTCCTGCAAACGCCCGGTGATGCGGGCTTCGCGCTTCATCCGTTCCCGAAACACCGGGTCCTTGCTGAAGGTGTCCGACATGAGCTTGACCGCCACCGTCCACTCCTTGACGGTGTGTTCGGCCTCGTAAACCTCGCCCATCCCGCCGCGGCCCAGCAGCCTTTTGAGGTGATAGGGGCCGAACATCGATCCCACCCGTGAGGCCTGCTCGCCGCTCATCCGCTCCTCCAAACCAACCCGCAACCCGGCCCAGCAACCATGACGGTAAGCCGCCACCCGGCCGGGCGCACGATAACCGCCACATTCAAAGAGCGCGTCGGCGCCGAGTCGCGACGTGCCCCAAGAGCCGCCGAATCGCTGAGCCGTTCGGCGGTTCACCTGTTACCGCTCAGCCGCCGTAATTGGTCCACCAGGTATGCAGATCCTCGATGGTCGGGGGATCGCCGAAGACATCGCTGAGCATCAGCTTGGCCTCGTTGCTCCAAATCACGTTCGGCTGGCCCTTGTACGTTGCGCACGCGATCATCCCGGCGGTCACGTTCGGGGTGCTGTCGTGGTGCCAGCCGTCCGGTGATGGTCCCGCTCCGGGACAGTTCAGCAGTTGCACATTTTCGGCGTGGATGTCGTCGTTGAAGGCGGTTTTCAGCAGATCGGGATTGGCGAACAATCCGTACACCCCGTGGCTTGGACCACCCTGATTGGTGTTCTGCCCGCAGTCGACCATGGCCAGCGCATTCGCCCAGATGCTGCTGGGCTTCGGAGTGGTCGGAGTGCAGGTGCCGGTGGGGTAGCCGGCCGGCAGCATGCTGAGCAGCCTGCTTTGCGGGTCGCCGGCCGGGGTGGTCGTGGTGGGCGTCGAGGTCGTCGTGGACGTGGTCGACGTCGTGATGCTGGTGGTTCGATTCGCTTGAGGCTTATTGGTGTCGTCGCCGCCTCCCATGGCTATCGAGATGGCGATGGCGGCGGCGACAAGGACAACCACCAGTGCGGCGACGCCCGCGACAATGGGCCAGGGATTGCGCCTGGGCCTCGGCGGGGGCTGACTCCACGGCGCTGGACCGGTGAAGGGCTGCGGTGCGCTCGGTGGCAGACCGCCCCAGTTGCCGCCGGCGGGCTGGTAGGACTGCGGTGTGGGTGGCCCGGCGGCGGGCGTGGGGCCGCTGTCGGGCCTCCAGGGCGGGCCCGACGAGGAAGGTATTGGACCAGAAGGCATCTGCCCCGGAGTGGGCGGCGAACCGGCCGGGGTGACCTCGGGCGCGGACGAATGCTGCGGACCGGGCGCCGGCGGTGGCGTCACGACGGTCGGCCCGGGTGGCGGGGGAGTGCCCAGGGCGGTGCCGGGCAGGGTGGCTTCTTGGCTGCGGCGCAGGATGTCTGTGGCGTGGTCCTGGTCGGGGTCGCTGAGCGCTTCGTGGGCGGCCAGCGCCAGGTCACCGGCGCTGGCGTAGCGGTCCTCGGGCTTTTTGGCCATGCCACGCGCGATCACCGCGTCGAAGCCCTTGGGGATGCCGGGGCGTACCGCGCTCGCTTGGGGGATGGGCGCGCTCGTGTGGGCGCTGACAAGCGCGGCGGCGTTGCCGGACGTGTACGGCGGGGATCCGGTCAAGCACTCGTGCAGGACGCAGGCAAGCGCGTAGATGTCGGCGCGGTAGGTGACCTCGGAGTTGGTGAACCGTTCGGGCGCCATGTATTTCCAGGTGCCGACCGCGGTGCCCAGTTGGGTGAGTTTTTCGTCGGTGGTGGCGCTGGCGATGCCGAAGTCGACCAGGTAGGCGAAGTCGTCGCGGGTGACCAGGATGTTTTGCGGCTTGACGTCGCGGTGCATCACACCGTCGGCGTGGGCGGCGTCGAGCGCCGAGGCGATCTGGGTGATGATGGCGACCGCGCGCGGCGCGGTCAGCGGGCCGAAGTGCTTGAGCACACTGTCCAGGTCGGTGCCCTCGATGAGGCGCATCTCCATGAACATGTGGCCGTCGATTTCGCCATAGTCGTGGATGGGCACCACGTGGGGTTCCTGCAAACGCCCGGCGGTGCGGGCTTCGCGCTTCATCCGTTCGCGAAACACCGGGTCCTTGCTGAAGGTGTCCGACATGAGCTTGACCGCCACCGTCCACTCCTTGACGGTGTGTTCAGCCTCGTAAACCTCGCCCATCCCGCCGCGGCCCAGCAGCCTTTTGAGGTGATAGGGGCCAAACGTTGTCCCCGCCCGTGAGGCCTGCTCGTCGCTCATCCGCTCCTCCACATCAACCCGCACCCGGCCGACCCAGCAACCATGACGGTAAGCCCGGACCCGCCCGATCGCACCACAATTGCACGATTCCGGTGTGGTGTGAACAGCCCCGGTCGCCGGCAGAGCTCGTCATCCCCTTGGTGCCGGCGACAAAAGGACGATGCCGCAGGTGTTTTCGGCTAGCCGTCCCGCCCATTATCCGCGTCGATCTGAAATGTGAATTCGTGATCGCAGATGCGGATGTGGTCGCCGTCGTGCAGCGTGGCGGCCCGGCGGATCCGCTGGTGTTGCACGTGCACACCGTTCGATGAGCGGAGATCGTTGATGATGTAGTTGGTGCCCGTGTCGACGATGACGGCATGGTGGCGGCTGACGTTGGGGCTGTCGAGGACGATGTCGTTATCGTCGAGACGTCCGATGCGGGTCGCCGCCGCTTCCAGCGGGTAGCTGCGCCCTGTCCCATCACGCAGACACGCGACAGCTTTCTGGCCGGGTACCACGGTGCGCTGATCGAGCACCGTTACCGTGTCGGCGGCGGTGGACTTGGCGCTTCGCTTGACGTCCAACGGTTCCTGCCGCAGGATCCGCTCGTTGAGGTCACGCAGGGTTTGTCCCGGATCGATTCCAAGCTCATCGGCGAGTGTTGCCTTCACGCGCCGGTAGGCGGCCAACGCGTCCGACTGGCGGTCGGTCAGGTAGTAGGCCGTGATCAACTGGGCCCACAGCGGTTCTCGGTAGGGGTGTTCGATGGTCAGGGCTTCCAGGTCACCAATTACGGCAGACGCACGTCCGCAAGCTATTTCGGCCTCGGCCAGTGCAGTGTGGACCAAGACTTTCTCCTCGATGAGGGAGGTGGCGAAGCCGTCGACGAACGGGAAGTCACGCAGGTCCTCGAGCACCGGACCGCGCCATTCCGCCAATGCGCCCGCCAGGTGCCGGCTGGCCTGTTCGAACTCGCCGGACGCGGCCGCGTGCACGCCGGCGGTCTTCCCCGCGACGAAGCGGCCGAGATCGCAAGCACTTTCTTCGACGCTGAGCCGGTAGCCGGGCGGCGCCGCGGCCAGCACCACCCGTGCGTCAATCCCGGCCCCGTTGAGCAGCTTACGAAGGTTCGACACGTAGGAGTGAATGCTGGCCCGCGCTCCCGACGGGGGTTGCTCGTCCCACAGGGCCGTGATGAGCCGCTCGACGCCAACCGGGACGTTGCGATTCATCAGCAGCATGGCCAGCACCGCCCGTTGCTTGGGCGTGCCGAGGGGCACCAGCGCACCGTCGACGCTCATCTCCAACGGTCCCAGCAGACCGAATTCGAGACGCCTGTCCACCATCGCGTTACCAGTTCTTCCCGGTCCTCGGCGGCCTTGAATACGCCGAGTTGTCAGCACTTGTCATTGTGATACCAACTGCGCGCATTTGTCGCGAACCTCGAGCATCCGCGCGCTCGGGATGCACGGTGCCCGCGGAATGGCGTGGGCTCCAGGAGAAGACACATCTTGCGGGCCGTTGCCGGCTCAGGCCCGAGCCATCGCGTAATAGGCGCCCCGCCGGGCCAGCAGTTCGGTGTGGTTGCCTTGTTCAACGATCCGGCCTGCCTCGACCACGAGGATGTGGTCGGCGTCGCGGATTGTCGAAAGGCGATGCGCGATAATGAAACTCGTCTTGTCCTGACGAAGTTCGAACATGGCGCGCTGGATGAGGGCCTCGGTACGGGTATCGACCGAGCTGGTCGCCTCGTCGAGGATCAACAGCCGCGGGCGGGCAAGGAATGCACGTGCGATGGTGATGAGTTGCTTCTCACCGGCGCTGATGTTGCCGCCGTCGCCGGTGACCCGGGTTTGGTAGCCGGCCGGCAGCGTGCGCACGAACCGGTCGACATAGGCGGCCTCGGCGGCCGCTACGACCTCGTCGGGAGTGGCCTCCGGTCGCCCATAGGCGATGTTCTCCGCGATCGTCCCGTCGAAAAGCCAGGTGTCTTGCAGAACCATGCCGATGCGCGACCGCAGCGACTGCCTGCTCACCGTGGTGATGTCGACGCCGTCGACCAGGATTCGGCCGGAGTCGACGTCGTAGAACCGCATGAGCAGGTTGACCAGCGTGGTCTTGCCGGCCCCCGTCGGGCCGACGATCGCCACCGTGCTGCCCGGTTCGGCCACCAGCGACAAATCCTCGATCACCGGGATGCCCGGCCGGTAGGCGAAGTTCACCTGCTGGAACTCGACGCGGGCGCCGGCCGCCGGGCCCTGGCCATTGGGCCGCGGCCGGGGTCCGGGGATCGGTTCGGCGTCCGGCGACTCCTCGGGCTCGTCGAGCAGGTCGAACACCCGCTCGGCGCTGGCCACCCCGGATTGCAGGGTGTTGTACATCCCGGCCACCTGGCTCAGCGGGGCGTTGAACTGCCGCACGTATTGAATGAAGGCCTGGATGCTGCCCAAGGTGATGTGTCCGGTGGCCACCTGCAGGCCGCCCACGACGGCGACCGCGACGTAGCCGAGGTTGCCGATGAATGTCGTGGCCGGTCCGACCAGGCCCGAGAAGAACTGGGCGCCGAAACTGGCGTGGTAGACGTCGTCGTTGCAGCTGCGGAACTGTTCTCGCGCCGCGGCTTGGTGGCCGAACGTCTTGACCACCGTGAAGCCGCTGTAGGTCTCCTCGATATGGGCGTTGAGGCGTCCGATGCTGGTCCACTGGGCCACGAACAGGCGCTGGGACCGCCGCGCGATCGCTCGCGTCGCCAGTAGCGACATCGGCACGGTCAGCACGGTGATCACGACCAGCAGCGGCGAGATGGACACCATCATTGCCAGCACCGCCACCACGGTCAGAACCGCCGTCACCAGCTGGCTGATCGTCATGGACAGCGACGATTGGACGTTGTCGATATCGTTGGTGACCCGGCTCAGCAGCTCGCCGCGCTGGCGCCCATCGAAGTACGACAACGGCAGCCGGTGGATCTTGTCCTCGACCTCGGAACGCAACGCGACCATGGTGCGCTGCACGGTGACGTTGAGCAGCCGGACTTGCGCCCAAATCAGCAGCGACGCAACCAGATAGAGGGCCAGGGCCACCGCGAGTGTTCGTGCCACCGCGCCGAAGTCGACACCGTGACCGGGCACCACGTTCATCCCCGACAGCAAGTCGGCGAAGGTGTTGTCACCCCGGGCCCGGGCCGCGGCGACGGCCTGCGCCTTGGTGATTCCGGCCGGCAGCCCCCGCCCGATGACGCCGTTGAACAGCAGATCGGTGGCGTGGCCCAGGATCCGCGGCACCACGACACCGATCGCCGTGCCGGTGATACCCAGGGTGATCACCGCGACGCTCAGCCCGCGTTGTGGCGCAAGCCGTTTCACCAGCCGGGCACCCGAGCCCCAGAAGTCGCGGGACCGCCCGGCGGCGGGCGGGGCGACAACGCGGGTCGGTGCGGTCATGGGGTGCCCCCGACTCCGGCGCCCACCGATTGCGAGTCGGCGAACTCCGCATAGGTGGCGCAGTCGGTCAGCAACGATTCGTGCGTGCCCGAGCCCACCAATTTCCCGCCGTCGACGACGATCACCTGGTCGGCCTGGGCGGCAACCGAGATGCGTTGGGTGACAACGATGACCGTCGCATCACCGGAGATCTCCCGCAGCGACGCGCGCACCCGCGCGTCGGTGTGCACGTCCAGCGCGCCGAACGCGTCGTCGAACAGATAGATCGGCGGGCGGCGGATGACCGCCCGGGCGATCGCCAGCCGCTGCCGCTGGCCGCCGGAGAAATTGATCCCGCCCTGAGCGACGCGCATGTGCAGCCCGTCGTTGTGCGCCCGGACGAATCCGTCGGCGTCGGCGACCCGCAGCGCTTCCCACATCTGCTCGTCGGTGACCGCCTGTCCGGGGAGCGCGCCGTAGCGCAGGTTGTCCGCGACGGTCCCGGAGAACAGGTAGCCGCGCTGGGGGACCAGCCCGATCGCGGACCACAGCCGCTCGGTGGGGTAGTCGCGGACGTCGATCTCGTCGACCAGGACGGCGCCGCCGGTCACGTCGTAGAGCCGGCAGATCAGCGACACCAGCGTCGACTTGCCCGAACCGGTGCTGCCGACGATCGCGGTGGTGGTGCCGGGCCGCGCGGTCAACGAGATGTCCTGCAGCACTGGGCGGTCGGCGCCCGGATAGGTGAATGTCGCGCCGTCGAGGCGCACCAGCCCGGTGATCCCGCCGCGCGGAAGCCTGGGGTTTTGCGGGTCGTTGACCGCGGCGCGGGTGGAGAGCACCTCGGTGATCCGCTCGGCGCACACCGACGCCCGCGGCAGCACCACCAACGTCATGGTCGCCATCAGCACCGCCATCAGGATCTGGGTGAAGTACGCCAGGAACGCGGTCAGCGAGCCGACCTGCATCTGCCCGCGGTCGATGCGTAGTCCGCCGAACCAGATCAGCGCGACGCTGGACACGTTGACGGTCAGCGTGGTCACCGGCAGCATCAGCGCCTGCCAGTTGCCGGCGGTCAGCGCGGTGTTCGACAAGCGCGAGGTTGGCGCGACCGAATCGGTCGCGCTCGAAGGGCTCCGCGCGCGAACGCCCGCACGACCCGAACGCCGGACAGCTGGTCGCGCATCACCCGGTTGATGCCGTCGATCAGCCCTTGCATGCTGCGGAACAGCGGCAGCATGTGCGACATGATCCAGTAATTGGCGACGGCCATGATCGGAACGCTGACCAGCAGCAGCCACGTCAGCGCGGCCTCCTGGTGGATGGCCATGATGATCCCGCCGACGCACATGATCGGTGCGGTGATCAGGACGGTGCTCGTTATCTGAACCAGGTACTGGATCTGCCGGACGTCGTTGGTGCTGCGCGTCAAGAGCGTCGGCGCGCCGAATCGGGCGGTCTCGTGCTCGGAGAACGTGAGGACGTGGTTGAACATCGCCGCGCGCAGGTCGCGACCGAAGCCCATCCCGGTCCGCGAGCCGAAGTAGATCGCCCCGACCGCGCACAGCGCCTGCAAGCCGGTGACCGAAAGCATCACCATGCCGAGCCTGACGATGGTGGCGGTGTCGCCCTTGGCGACGCCCTCGTCGATGATGGCGGCGTTGACCGTCGGAAGGTACAGCGACGCCAACGTGCTGATCGACTGCAGCACCATCAGCACCGCCACCAGCCGGCGGTACGGCCGGATGTACTGGCGCAGCAGTGCCAGGAGCATTTGGTAACTGTCGCATACGGCGCCCCCGGCGGTCCCAACCAACCGCCGGACGGTTGAACTTTCGCGCCGCGGTTGCCAGCGAGAATGAATTGCCTGCTCAGGCGCGTCGGTGGTTGACCCGCGGGGCTGCCGCTACAGTGCATCGTGTGGACCAGCAGCAGGCGGAGCAAGAGCAGGGTAGTGGTGCGGCGTAACGCGAGAGCGCTGGCCCTCGCGGCGTCAGCGGTGACGATCCTGATGCCGGCGGTTGCGGCATGCTCCGATTCCGGCGGCAACAAACCGGGGGCGACGGTGTCGTCGACGCCGGGAAATGCGGAGGGCCGCCACGGGCCGATGTTCCCGCAGTGCGGCGGCGTGAGCGATCAGGCGGTGGCGGAGCTGACCAGGGTCAGCGGGCTGATCAACACCGCCCGGAATTCCGTGGGGTGCCAGTGGCTGGCCGGCGGCGGCATCCTCGGGCCGCACTTCTCCTTCTCCTGGTATCGCGGTAGCCCGATCGGGCGCGAACGCAAGACCGAGGAGCTGTCGCGCGCCAGCGTCGACGACATCAACATCGACGGCCACAGCGGCTTTATCGCGATCGGAAACGAGCCCAACCTGGGTGACTCACTGTGCGAAGTGGGCATCCAATTCCAGGATGACTTCATCGAATGGTCGATCAGTTTCAGTCAGAAGCCCTTTCCCCCGCCCTGCGACATCGCCAGAGAACTGGCACGTCAGTCGATCGCGAACGCGAAATGACCGGCCCCCGGTTGCGCAGCGGGAGTACCGTCCGCGCCGTCGCAGCGTTATTGATTGCCGGATTGATTGCCGGATTGCTGGTGTTGACCGGTTGCTCCAGGTCGGTCGGCGGCACCGCCGTCAAGGCGGGCTCCGGCAGCGTTCCGCGCAACAACAACTCCCAACAGCAGTATCCGAACCTGCTCAAGGAGTGTGAGGTGCTCACCAGCGACATCCTCGCCAAGACCGTGGGCGCCGACCCGCTCGACATCCAGAGCACGTTCGTCGGCGCCATCTGCCGGTGGCAGGCGGCCAACCCGGCCGGTCTGATCGACATCACCCGGTTCTGGTTCGAGCAGGGCAGTCTGAGCAACGAGCGCAAGGTCGCTGAGTTCTTGAAGTACAAGGTCGAAAGCCGTCCCATCGCGGGGATTGATTCGATCGTGATGCGCCCCGACGACGCGAACGGCGCGTGCGGAGTGGCCAGCGATGCTGCCGGAGTGGTCGGCTGGTGGATCAACCCGCAGGCGCCCGGCATCGATGCCTGCGGCCAGGCCATCAAGTTGATGGAACTGACGCTGGCGACCAACTCCTAGGGCCGCTCAGCGCGGAACCGCAAAGCCGGTAAGTGCGGCGCCACCGAGTTGCAGGTCGTGCCACGCGCCCGGCACGCTCAGCACCGCGATCGCCGACGTCGGGAATTTGGCCGAAATTCGTTGGGCCGCGGCGGCGTCGGTTTGCTCGGCGCCGGCCAGGCCGAGCGCCACGGCGGACATCGTCGGTTCGTGGCCGACGACGAGCAGGGTCTCGACGCCGTCGGTCACCGTGTTGATCTCCTCGATCATGACGCCGACGGTGCTGTCGTAGAGGCGCTCGCTGTACCGCACCCGGGCATCGACGCGGGTGTTCGCCAAGGTCTCTCGCGCGCGCGTCGCGGTGGAGCACAGCACGACGTCGATGGCGGGTGCGTTGGCGCGCAGCCAGTCACCGGCCAGCCCGGCTTCCTTGGTGCCGCGCGGTGCCAACGGCCGGTCATGGTCGGCGACACCGGGCGGGTAGTCAGATTTCGCGTGCCGCATCAACAGCAATGTCCGCCGGCCGTTCACGGGGGTCACGTTAGTCAACGCGAAACCGGGGTCGCTAAGCCACGTCGTCGTCATCATCCCGGTGGTGCAGAAGTTTCTCGGGGTGGTGGAAGGTGTTGGTGCGGGGTTGGCCTCGGTCTTTGTGTGGGGGCGGGATCCATTCGGTGTGTCCCTTGCGCGTTTCTGCGGGTGGTCCAGCCGCCGGGTTTGAGGATGCGGTGGTGGGGCCCGCAGGCGAAGGTGAGGGCGTTGATGTCGGTGGTGCGGCATTGGGCGTAGTCGGTGGTGTGGTGGACTTCGCAGTAGTAGCCGGCCACGGTGCATCCCGGTGCCGAGCAGCCGCGTTCCTTGGCGTACAACACGATCCGCTGCCCGGGTGAGGCCAGCCGTTTGGTGTGATAGAGCGCCAGGGCCTTGCCCTTGTCGAAGATCGCCAAATAGTGGCGGGCGTGGCGGGCCAGGCGGATCACGTCGCTCATGGGCAGCAGGGTGCCGCCGCCGGTGAGGCCGCGTCCGGCGGCGGCTTCCAGCTCGGCCAGGGTGGTGGTGACGATAATGGAGGCCGGTAGCCCGTTGTGGTTGCCGAGCTTGCCGGAGGCCAACACGGCGCGCGCCGCAGCCAGCAGGGCGTCGTGGTGGCGTTGGCCGGTCGAGCGGGCGTCGCGGTCGATCGCTTCCTGCGAGGGGGTGCCGTCCACGCAGGGGGTTTGGTCGTCGGGGTTGCACATGCCCGGGGCGGCCAGTTTGGCCCACACGGCTTCCAGGGTGGCGCGGGCTTCCGGGGTCAGCCAGCCGCGCAGCTCCGACATCCCGTCGGCTAGCTGATTGCCCAGGGTCAACCCGCGCCGCCGCGCGCGGTCCTCGTCGGTGTAGGTGCCGTCGGGGTTGAGGCAGTCGGCCAGGGTGGCGGCCAGGCCGGCCAACTGCTCGGGCCGGTACTGGGTGCCCTGCTTGGCCAGGTCGGCTTCGGCGCGCTCGCGGGTGGCCTGGTCGACCCAGCCGGGCAGCTGGTGGTAGAACTTCCGGATCACCGCGACCTGGCCGGCCCCGAGCGTGCCGGCCCGCTGCCGCTCCGCGGTGGCGGCCAGCACCGGGGCTAGCGGTTCGCCGGTCAATCCCCGGCGTGGCCCCAGGTCGGCGGCCTCGCGGATGCGCCGGGCTGCCTCGGCCCGGCCGATCAGCGTCCACTCGGCGATCGCATGAGAAAGCTTGCCGCCCAGCTCTTCCGCGGTAGCCTGGCGGGCCAGGTTGTTGATCAGCGGATGCTCGATGGCCGGCAACCGCCGGCGCACTCGCTCGCAGCGTTCCAACAACGCCAACCACTCCTCGGTGGTCAACGCGTCGAAGTCCAGGCCGACCGCCCCGTCGACCGCGGCATCGAGCGCATCGAAGGCCGCCGTGATGGCCTCCCGGTCCGCGACACCGCTGGAACTCATACCGCCAAACTAGCGGCCACCACCGACAAAAAATGTCGCCCAGAAGCCGCACTGAAGTAAGCGATTTCGGGCCGCACCGGAGACCTGCCGGTCCAGGTCCCGCGGCTTGTCGGTGTGCGGACCTAAACTCGCGATGCCTGGACAGCCACGCAATTCGGAAGGGGGTCGCCGGCATGCGATTCCTGCACACCGCCGACTGGCAGCTGGGCATGACCCGGCACTTCCTCGCCGGCGATGCCCAGCCGCGGTATTCGGCGGCCCGCCGCGACGCGGTAGCCGGCCTGGGAGAGCTTGCCGCAGAGGTGGGCGCCGAGTTCGTCGTGGTGGCCGGCGATGTCTTCGAACACAATCAGCTCCCGCCGAAGGTGGTCGGGCAGTCCTTGGAAGCCATGCGCGCCATCGGGATTCCGGTCTATCTGCTCCCGGGTAACCACGATCCGCTGGACGCCTCGTCGGTGTACACGAGCGCGCTGTTCACCGCCGAGCGCCCAGACAATGTGGTGGTGCTGGACCGGGCCGGCGTCCACGAGGTTCGTCCCGGCCTGGAGATCGTCGCCGCGCCGTGGCGGTCCAAGGCCCCGACCACCGACCTGGTCGCCGAAGTCCTGGAGGATCTGCCCCCGGCTCCGGTCACCCGGGTGCTCGTCGCGCACGGCGGTGTCGACGTCCTCGACCCCGATCGCGACAAACCCTCGCTGATCCGGCTCGCCGCGCTCGACGATGCGCTCGCCGGCGGCGCGGTGCACTATGTGGCGCTGGGGGACAAGCACTCGCTCACCCAGGTCGGCGGCAGCGGCAGGGTGTGGTATTCGGGTTCCCCGGAAGTCACCAACTTCGACGACGTGGAATCCGACCCCGGTCATGTCCTGGTCGTCGAGATCGACGAACGCGATCCCGCGCGGCGCGGTCTCCGTGGCGCCGCGGCATGTCGGCCACTGGCGCTTTGTCACGATGCGCCGACAGGTCGACAGCAGCCGCGACATCGCCGATCTTGACCTGAACCTGGACCTGATGACCGAAAAGGACCGCACCGTGGTGCGGTTGGCGCTCACCGGTTCGCTGACGGTCACCGACCGCGCCACGCTGGATGCCTGCCTGGACAAATACGCGCGGTTGTTCGCGTGGTTGGGGCTGTGGGAACGGCACACCGACCTGGCGGTCATACCCGCGGACGGGGAATTCACCGATCTCGGTATCGGAGGGTTCGCCGCCGCGGCCGTCGAGGAGCTGGTGGCGACGGCACGCCAGGGCCGCTCGGAGTCCGCCGCCGACGCGCAGGCGGCGCTGGCGCTGTTGCTGCGCCTCGCCGACCGGGGGGCCGCATGAAGCTGCACCGGTTGGTCCTGACGAACTACCGCGGCATCGCACACCGGCAGATTGAGTTCCCCGACCACGGCGTTGTGGTGGTGTGCGGCGCTAACGAGGTCGGCAAGTCGTCGATGATCGAGGCCTTGGACCTGCTGCTGGAATCCAAAGACCGCTCGACCAAGAAGGAAGTCAAGCAGGTCAAGCCCACCAACAGCGATGTCGGCTCGGAGGTAAGCGCCGAAATCAGCTGCGGTCCTTACCGTTTCGTCTATCGGAAACGCTTTCACAAGAAGTGCGAGACGGAGTTGACGGTGTTGGCGCCGCGCCGGGAACAGCTGACCGGCGATGAAGCCCACGACCGGGTCCGCGCCATGCTGGCCGAGACGGTGGACAACGAGCTGTGGCACGCGCAGCGGGTGCTGCAGGCCGCGTCGACCACCGCGGTGGATCTGTCGGGGTGTGATGCCCTGTCGCGTGCGCTCGATGTGGCGGCCGCGCAATCCGACAGCGCCGGGCCGCTGTCCGGCACCGAGCCGCTGCTGATCGAGCGGATCGACGCCGAGTATGGACGTTACTTCACCCCGACGGGACGTCCCACGGGTGAGTGGGCCGCCGCGATCTCCAGGTTGGCCGCCGCGGAGGCGGCGGTCGCCGAGTGCGCGGCCGCGGTCGCCGAGGTCGACGACCGGGTGTGCCGGCACGCCGCGTTGACGGAGCGGGTGGCCGAGCTGTACCAACAACGGGTCGCCGCCGGGCCGCGGCTCGCAGCCGCGCAGGCTGCCGCCGACAAGATCGCCGAATTTACCGGTCAGGCGCGCGAAGCCAGGCTGATCGCTGACGCCGCGGCGGCGATCCAGCGCCGCGGCGACCACCGCCCACAACGGGCGCGTGCTGCTGCTCGCCGAAATCGACTCTCGCACCGCGACCGTCGCCGCCACCGAAGCCGAAGCGCAAGCGGCGGCCGACGCGCTAGCGCAGGCCCGCGCCGACGCCGAGGCCGCCGATGGCGCGGTCCGGGAGGCCACCGAGGCGCTGTCGGACCTGCAGCGCCGCATCGAAGATGCCCGGCGCACGGTCGACCGACTCGCCGCCCGGGAAGAGGCCGACCGATTGAGCGCCCGGTTGGCCAAGATCGATGCCGCCGAGCGGGAACGCGATCGAGTCGATCAACAGCTTGTCACCATCGCGGTCAGCGAGGAGGTGTTGCGCCGCATCGAGGACGCCGCGATCGCGGTCGACCGCATCGGCGACCAATTGGCGTTGACGTCCGCGGCGGTCGAATTCACCGCCGCCGCCGCCATCGAACTCGCCGCCGGCGACCAGCGTGTCTCGTTGTCGGCAGGCCAAAGCTGGTCCCTCACCGCCACCGGCCCCACCACGGTAGAGATCGACGGCGTGCTGACGGCGCGGATCACCCCCGGAGCGACGACGCTCGACATCAAGACGAAATACGCCGCGGCGCAACAAGAAATGGCTGCCGCGCTGGCGGCCGGCGGGGTGACCGACCTCGCCGGGGCACGGTCGGCCGACCAGCGTCGCCGCGAACTTCGTGGCAGTCGCGACCAGTTAACCGCCACCCTCGCCGGTCTGTGCGGCGACGAGAGGGCCGACGAACTGCGGTTGCGGCTCGAGCACTTGCGCGCGGGCCAACCGGCCGAGCCCGACCTGTTCGCCACCGATGCCGCCGCCGCACGCGCCGAACTCGACGCGGCCGAGCAGTCACGGGCGGCCGCCACCGCCGAGTGTGACATTCACCGTCAGGCCGCCACCGCGGCAGCCGGCAGGTTCGCCGAACTGTCCACGCGCACAACCGTCCTGCGGAACCAATTGCAATCCCAACGCGCCGAACTGGACGCGGCCACCGGCCGACTGAACCAGGAGCGGGCTTCGGTGAGCGACGGCGACCTGGCCTCGGCGGCGGACACCGCGCGGCGAGCGGCGCAAACCGCGGAGCGGCGGGTGACCGAACTGGCCGACGAGCTGGCGGCCGCGGCGCCGGCCGCGGTGGCCGTCGAATTGGCCGATGCCACCGAGGAGGCCGACTCGTTGCGCGAGCGCTACGAAGACGCCGCCGGCGCGTTGCGCGAGATCGGTATCGAGCTTTCGATATTCGGCGGCGAGGGACGCCAGGGCAAACTCGACGCCGCGGAAACAGAACGTGAGCATGCCGCCGGCGAGCACACGCGGGTCGGTGCCCGCGCCCGGGCCGCGCAGCTGCTGCGCTCGGTGATGACACGCCATCGCGACACCACCCGGCTACGCTATGTCGAGCCCTACCGGGTCGAACTGCAGCGTCTCGGGCGCCCGGTGTTCGGGCCGACGTTCGAGGTCGATATCGACAGCGACCTGTGCATCCGCAGCCGAACGCTGGACGGCATCACCGTGCCGTACGAATCCTTGTCGGGCGGGGCCAAGGAGCAACTCGGCATCCTGGCGCGCCTGGCCGGCGCCGCCTTGGTCGCCAAGGAGGACACCGTCCCCGTGGTGGTCGACGACGCGCTGGGATTCACCGATCCCGACCGGCTGGCCAAGATGGGGCAGGTGTTCGACACCGTCGGCGCTAACGGGCAGGTGATCGTGCTCACCTGTAGTCCCGACCGGTACGACGGTGTCCAGGGTGCGCACCGCATCGATCTCCTCAGGTAGCGCCCGGCGGCCCGCTCGGGAGGCGCCGCGCTGCTGAGAGCGGACCGGCTCGGCAGAATGAGACCATGGCGGGCCGACAGCGATGACGATGAACGCGAAACGGCGCCGGGCGCACCAGAAGCTGGCGGGGTTGCCGGGCGTGCGGCCGGTACGCCGGTCGGTGTCGCCCGACGGCCCCGAACAGTTCGACCTGTACTACGTGCGCGCGGGCCGAAAGTCGGCCCACCCGCTGGTGATCATTCCCGGCGGTCCCGGAGTGGCGTCGGTGCAGATGTACAAGGGGCTGCGGCGGCGCGCCGCCGTGGCCGGGCTCGACGTGATCATGATAGAACACCGCGGGGTGGGCATGTCGCGCCACGACGACTCGGGCGCCGATTTACCGCCGTCGGCGCTGACCGTCAACCAGGTCGTCGACGATGTGGCCGCGGTGCTCGACGACGCCCATGTCGAGACGGCCGTCGTCTATGGCACCTCCTATGGCACCTATATCGCGGCGGGAGTCGGCGTGCGCCATCCCGCCCGGGTGCGGGCGATGATCCTCGATTCGCCGCTGCTGTCGGCCGCCGACATCGTGCTGGTGCGCGAGGCCGTTCGCGCGCTGCTGTGGAACGGCGACAGCCCGGAAACCGCAGCGCTGGCACCCAAGGTCCGCAAGCTCGCCGACGCCGGGGTGATGACCGCGTCGGCGGCGGAAATCGCCGCCAGGATTTACGGCTACGGCGGGGCGGCCCTGCTCGATCGTCAGCTCGACCTGTTGCTGGATGGTCGAACGGTGCTGTGGGGGGCGCTGTCTCGCTTCACCGACATCGTCAACCGCAAGATACCGTACCGCTTTGAGCCCGATCTGGTGGCCCGCATCGCGTTTCGGGAACTCGACTACGCCGCCGAACCCGATGGCCTCCCGCTGGATCCCGCGGTGGCGGCGCGCGAAACCTTGACCGAGATAGCCGCTTTCGAGGCGGAGCCGTTCGACCTGATGACTGAGATGCCGAAATTCGGCTGGCCCACGGTGGTGATCTCCGGTGGCCGCGATCTGGTCACACCGCCCGCGGTGGCCTGGCGGATCGTGTCGTTGCTGCCGGACGGGTTGCTGTTGACGCTGCCCACGATGGGGCACAGCGCGATTGACTTTCGCGAGCCCGCTGCACTGGCCGTCGCCGCCGCGGTGTGCCGCGGCGCGTTCGACGGGCTCGCCGACCAGGCAGCGACGTTGGACGCAATTCCGGCGCGCCCTGGGATGCGGATGTTGTGGGGGGCCATCGCGGTGGCGGCCACCGCCGAGGGCGCCCTGCCGGCGATACCCTTGCCGCGGCGACGGGTCAGGTACGCATGAACCCGATCGCGGTGTAGTCGAGGTCCGCGAGACCGGCCGCCCCGAAGTTAGCCAGCGTGCTGCGCACCGCGACGTCGCCGGGTGACTGGGTCACCGGCAGGCTGAAGCCCTCGGCCCAGATGAGCTTGTCGAGGTTGTTGGCCAGTGCCCGCGCTTTGACGGGATCGAGTTCTTCGAGCGTGCGCTCGATCGCGGCGTCGATCTCCGGACTACCGATCTTGCCGAAGTTGCTTGCCCCGTCGGACTTGTAGATTTGGGTGAGCGCCGACAGCGGAAACGCATCGCCCAGCCAGCCGAACTGCGCGATATCGAAGGCCCCGACGTTGATGTAATTGCTGAAAAAGCCGCTGCCGGAGCGGGCTACGAGTTCCAGCTTGACCCCGATCTGGGCCAGGCTGTGCTGGGCGATCTGGGCGTAGGCCCGGGTGCCTTGCGCGTCGTAGAACAAATCGCGGATGACCAGCTCGCGGCCGTCCTTCTCGCGGACCTGGCCCACCCGCTTCCAGCCCAGGGCGTCGAGCTCTCGCTCGGCCGCCGCCGGGTCATAGGGGACGACCGCGCTGTTGTCCTGATAGCCCTTCTGCCCGGCGACGTAGATGTGGTTGCCCAATGCCACCGGGTCGCTGGTGAGGCCGTATTGGACGACCTTGGCGATGGTCTGCCGGTCGATGCCCTTGGAGACGGCGACGCGCAGCGCCGTGTCGGAAAGGATCGATCCTGGGGCACCGTTGAACGTGAAGTGCGACCAGGCCGGCGCGGGAGCGCTGCGGATCGAGATGCCCTTGGTGCGCTGGGCGATGGCCAGCTGGTCCACCGTGCCGATTCCGGT
This sequence comes from uncultured Actinomycetota bacterium, assembly GCA_963800315.1. Lineage (GTDB taxonomy): Bacteria > Actinomycetota > Actinomycetes > Mycobacteriales > Mycobacteriaceae > Mycobacterium. Next base: position 822,854 of record CAWDAS010000002.1, on the reverse strand, counting down.
CGCGTCGATCGTGTTGTTCTGCAGCGCCGGCAATCGCGCGGCGTCATCGAGCACCAGGTAGGTGATGGCATCCAGGCGCGGCCGCTCGCCCCACCATTTGGGGTTGCGCGTCAATACGATTCGCTGGGTGGTCCGGTCCAGCGAGGAGACGATGAACGGGCCGGCCGATGGGCCGGGCGCGCTGAGCTGGCCCTTGTTGAACGCTTCGGGCGTGCCGGTCATGCTGGCGGGCAGCAACATGCCGTTGCCGGCGAACATGCCGCGCCACTCGGCATACGGCTTGGCGAAGGTCACGATCGCCTGCCGGTCGTCGACACCGCGTGTCACCGACGCGACCCGGTCCGCGCCGCCGGGCCCGGCGATCTCGAACGTGGCGTCGGCACCGCTGAGGGCGTGGACTTGGCTGGCGATGTCGCGCCAGGTGATCGGTGTGCCGTCCGACCACTCTGCCTGCGGGTTGATCGTGTAGGTGACCACCTGCGGGGCCGTGCCGGTGAGTTCGACGCTGGTGAAGTAGTTGGTGTCGACCGTCGTCGACCCATCCGGCCCGATGACGAACGCTCGCGGCATGGTGGCCTTCATCATCGCGGCGACCTCCGAAGAGTTGCCGTCGATGTGCAATACGTTGAAGTTTGGCGGAAAGTCGGTCAGCGCCAGGCGCAGGTTGCCGCCGTCCTGCAACGTGGCGGGGTCCTGCGGGTTGATGTCGCTCGACGAGCCGATCTGAGCGTTAACGCCGGTCTCCGGCATCAGGCTGATGGCCGGCGAGCATCCCGACACCGCGAGCGCGACGAGGAAAACCGCCGAGGCGACGCGGGCGCCGCGCCGGCGCGTGCTCAGCGCGAAGACGCTAGCCATGTTTGCCCGGATCTGGTTGTGGCACCGCGTTCATTAGCCGCCGGGTGTAGTCGTGCTGCGGATTGCCGAACACCTGCCGGCTTTCGCCCTGCTCCACGATCGTGCCGGCATACATCACGACCACCCGGTGGGCGAGGTGCTTGACCACCGAAAGATCGTGGGAGACAAAGAGGTACGACAGGTCGAACCGATCCTGCAGGTCGAGCAGCAGGTTGATGATCCCCGCCTGGATGGAGACGTCCAGGGCGGAGACCGGTTCGTCGAGTGCCAGAATCTTGGGCTGCAGCGCCAGCGCCCGGGCGATGCCGATGCGCTGCTTTTGCCCGCCGGAGAATTCGGCGGGGTAGCGGACCGCGTCCGCGCGGCGCAGCCCCACGATCTCGAGAAGTTCGGCGACCCGGGTGTTGGTGGCGTTCTTGCTGAATCCGTTGGCCTGCAGCGGTTCTGCGAGCAATTCGAATACCGGCAGCCGCGGGTCCAGGGACGCGACCGGATCCTGGAACACCACCTGAATGTCGCGGCGCAGCGCTCGCCGCCGCGCCGGGCCCAGGGTGGCGGCATCGTGGCCGAGCACTTCGATGTATCCCGATTGCGGTGCGGCGAGTTCCAGGATCTCGTGCAAAATGGTCGACTTGCCCGAGCCGGACTCACCGACGATGGCCAAGGTCCGACCTTGCCGCAACTCGAAACTGACGCCATCGACCGCACGGACCTCGCCGACGGTGCGACGCAACAACACGCCCTTGGTCAGTGAGTAGGTCTTGACCAGATCATCCACCCGCAAGACGATCGGGGGCTTGCCGGGTTGCTTGGGTTGCACAGCGGTGTTGACCCCATAGATGTCAGCGGCGCTGCGCCCGTTGACCTGGTCGGTGCGAATGCACGCGGCCCGGTGGTCGACCCCGACGCCGCCCCTTACTAAGACCAATTCTGGTTCGCGCACTCGGCATTCGTCGATGACCAGGGGGCAGCGCGGGGCGAATGGGCAGCCCGGCTCGAGCGCGGCCAACGATGGGGGCGCGCCGGGGATCGGCACCAGCCTGGTGCCCTGTGCGGCGTCCAGCCGCGGAACTGAGCCCAACAAGCCGACGGTGTAAGGCATCTGGCGGTCACGGTAAAGGTCGTGCACATAAGCGGATTCGACGACCCGGCCCGCGTACATCACCAGCGCGCGGTCGGCGAACTCGGCCACCACACCCAGGTCGTGGGTGATGATGAGCACCCCGGCGCCGGTGACGTCGCGGGCCGTCTTGAGTACCTCCAGGATCTGAGCCTGCACGGTGACGTCCAATGCGGTCGTGGGTTCGTCGCAGATCAACAAATCGGGGTCGTTGGCGATCGCGATGGCGATGACCACCCGTTGCCGTTCGCCGCCGGACAATTCGTGCGGAAACGCGCGGGCGCGTCGCTCGGGCTGGGCGATCCCAACCAGCTCAAGAAGTTCCACCGCCCGCCGGCGGGCGGCCCTGCGGCCGACGTGCGGCTGGTGGATTTCGATCGCCTCGGCGATCTGGTCCCCGACGGTGTAGACGGGCGTCAGCGCGGACATCGGATCCTGGAACACCATGCCGACCGCCTTGCCGCGGAACCGCGACATCGCGTCGTCGCCAAGCCCCAGCAGCTCGGTGTCGTGTAGCCGGACCGAGCCACGCACACTGGCGTACTCCGGCAGCAGCCCGACCACCGCCATCGCCGACACGGACTTGCCCGATCCGGATTCGCCGACCATAGCCACGACTTCGCCCGGGTCGATGCTGTAGCTGATGCCCCGCACCGCGGTCACCGGATTGCCGTTCGCCGGGAAGGTGACGGCCAGGTCGGTGACATCCAGCAGCGGGATCATGGGGCGCCCCGCAACATGCCGCTGCCGGGGTCCAGCGCGTCGCGCAAGCCGTCCCCGGTCAGGTTGGCGCACACCAGGATCAGCACCAGGATTCCGGCCGGAAACAGGAACACCCACGGGAAGGTGGTCGCGGACTGGGTGCCGTTGGCGATCAGGGTGCCCAGCGACACGTCGGGCGGCTGAATGCCGAAACCGAGAAAGCTCAGGCCGGTTTCGGCCAGGATGGCCGAGGCGACGTTGAGCGCGGCGTCGATGATCAAGATGGATGCCACGTTGGGTACCACGTGACCGACGATGATGCGGCGGCTGGACACGCCCATATACCTTGCCGCTCGGATGAATTCGCGTTCACGCAGGCTCATGGTCATGCCGCGCACCATGCGGGAGCTGACCATCCATCCGAAGCCGGCCAGCAGCAGCACCAGCATGAACATGTTCGCCGAGTGCTTGGTTCGGGGCGTGACGATGGCGATGAGGATGAACGCGGGCACGACCAACAGCAGGTCGACCACCCACATCAGCGCCCGGTCTCGCCAACCACCGAAATAGCCCGCGATCGACCCGACCGTGGCGGCAATGCCGGTCGAGATGAACGCCACACAGACACCGATCAGCATCGACTTCTGCATTCCCCGCAGGATCTGCGCCAGCAGGTCCTGGCCCAGTGCGTTGGTGCCCAGCCAGTGACGCGCATTGGGCGGCTGCAGCAACGCGTTGAAATCGAGGTCGTCATAGGAATAGGGCAGCAGCGGGGGCAGCGTGTAGCAGCCGACGAACAGCAGCACCAACAATGTCAGCGATGCAACGGCGGACCGCTTGCGCGCGAAGCTGCGCAGCACCAGGGTGCGGCGCGAGGTGAACCCCGCCGCTTCTGCATCGGCGCCGGTGCGCGTCACGACACCCGGACCCTCGGGTCAAGAGCCGCATAGATGACGTCGGAGAGCAGGCCGGCCAGTAACACCACCGCGCCGGAGAACAGCGTGATCGCCGCGATGATATTGGTGTCCTGTGTCGCGATGCCCTGCACCAGCCATTCGCCCATGCCGTGCCAGCCGAAGATCTTCTCGACGAAGACCGCTCCGGTGACCAGTCCGGCCACCCCGTAGGCGAACAGGGTCGCCAACGGTATCAGCGCGGTGCGCAGCCCGTGCTTTACCAGTGCGCGCCGACGGGTGAGCCCTTTGGCGCGGGCGGTACGAATGAAATCCTGGCCGAGGACGTCGAGCATCGCATTGCGCTGATATCGGCTGTATCCGGCGGCCGCGACCAACGTCAGGGTCAGCGACGGCAAGATCAAATGCCGCAATCGATCGAGTAGGTGTGCCCAGGTCCCACCTTCCACCCCCGGTGATGTCTCCCCGGTGTAGTCGAAGAGATGGATGTCGAGGGCCCAGTTCACCCGCAGGGCGGCAAGGATCAACATGCTGGCGATGACGAAGGTCGGGGTGCTGAGCACGAGCAGGGCCAGCATGGTGACGACGCGGTCGCTGAGTCGATACTGGCGTATCGCGCCCCACGCCCCGGCGACGATGCCCAGTACGGTGCCCGCCAGCGAGCCAACGACCAGAAGCCGCAGGGTGACCCCGATCCGGCGCCAGAGCGTGGTGCCGACGGGTTGACCCGTGGTGGTCGTGCCGAAGTCCCCGCGCACGGCGTGCGAGGCCCAGTGCGCGTACCGGATTGGTATCGGCTCGTCCAAACCGAGTGCGTGGGCCTTCGCATCGATGACGGCTTGCGGTGGGCGTGGACTGCGTTGCAGCAGGCTGTCCAGGGGCCGGAAGGCATATGAGGTCAGGCAATACGTCAAAAACGATGCCAGCGCCAGCAGCACGAGGTAGTTGAGCAGACGGCGTGCCAGGAAGCGAGTCATGGCCGACCGTCGTGCCCGTGCCGCATTGGGACAGGTTAGCGAGCACGGGGGAAAGCGTCGCGCCGACCGCATCCCGGTCTGCCGATCGCTCTTTTGATCCGCTTGATTTTCATACCTGAAATGCCGGTCGCCGATTGTTAAAATTCACCGCGGCACCGATCGGTGCAGCATTTTCACGCCGCGGTACTCCCGAGGAGGCTTGCGTGACGGTTACCGATGATTATTTGGCCAACAACGCCGAATACGCGAAAAGCTTCGCGGGCCCATTGCCGATGCCGCCGAGCAAACACGTCGCGGTCGTCGCGTGCATGGACGCCCGGCTCGACGTCTATCGACTCCTCGGTCTCGAGGAGGGGGAGGCCCACGTCATCCGCAACGCCGGCGGGGTCGTCACCGACGACGCCATCCGCTCGCTGGCCATCAGCCAACGACTGCTGGGCACTCGGGAGATCATCCTGATCCACCACACCGACTGCGGGATGCTCACTTTCACCGACGACGACTTCAAGCGCACGATCCAGGACGAAACCGGGGTCAAACCGCCGTGGGCGGCCGAGTCCTTCCCAGACGTGGGTGAGGATGTGCGCCAGTCGTTGCGCCGCATCGAGGCCAGTCCGTTCGTGACCAAGCAGGTATCCCTGCGCGGATTCGTCTTTGACGTGGCCACCGGCAAGCTCGAGGAAGTCACGCTGTAACGCGGCCCCAAACGGCGGTCCCGGTTGGCGGTGCTCGACGCGACGCCAGCCAGCCTGGGGTCAATTGCCGCGACCGGGTGGCACAATCCTCAGAGTGCGCATGTCGGCAAAGGCGGAGTACGCGGTGCGGGCGATGGTTCAGCTGGCCACGGCCAGCAGTGGCACGCTCGTCAAGACCGACGACTTGGCCCAGGCCCAGGGCATACCGCCGCAATTTCTCGTCGACATTCTGACCAACCTGCGCACCGACCGGCTGGTGCGCAGCCATCGCGGTCGCGAAGGCGGCTACGAATTGGCCCGCCCCGCGAACTCGATCAGCATTGCCGACGTGCTGCGCTGCATCGACGGACCGCTGGCCAGCGTCCGCGACATCGGGCTGGGCGACCTGCCTTACTCGGGGCCGACCGCGGCGCTGACCGACGTCTGGCGGGCGCTGCGCGCGAGCATGCGGTCGGTGCTGGAAGAAACCACGCTTGCCGACGTCGCCGCCGGCGCACTGCCCGGGCACGTCACCCGGCTCGCCGATGACTACCGGAAGCAGGAGAGCGTCCGGCACGGCGCCCGGAGCGGCGATTAGTCGGCACTCTCAGCCGTCCGATCCGTAGGGCCGCGTGATGATCTCCATGGCATGCCCGGAGGGATCCAGGAAATACACCCCCCGCCCGCCGTGGTTGTGGTTGATCTCATTGGGCCGTTTGGCGCCCGGGTCTGCCCAGTGTTGCAGGCCCCGTGACTGGATCTTGCCGTAGATCGTGTCGAACTCCCGCTCGGACACCAGGAACGCGTAGTGCTGCCGCGGGATCTCCGCGCCCTTGGGGACGTCCGCGTAGTCGAGACTGGCGCCGTGCTCGAGTTCGACAACCATGAAGTGGCCAAACGATTTTGGGCTGGGCAGCCCGAACAGTTCGGTCAGGAATTCGGCGGACTCCCGCTTGTCGCGGGAAGACACAATGGTGTGATTGAAACTGACGGTCATGGTTGCTGCCTCCAGCCTACTTCGGTGCGGTGAGCTCCAAGGCGATGTTGTCGGGGTCGCGGAACTCCAGAATGTATGACGGCCCAATGTCTTTGACGGGCTGGTGCGGCACACCAAGCTCGTCGAGATGCGCTGCCGCGGCCTCCAAGTCGGCCTTACCGCCGACCCGGAACGCCAGGTGGTCGAGTCCGACACGATCCTCGTCGAAGCGATCCGTGGCGACCGGCCGCAGTCCGAGCAGGTTGCCGCCAAGGTCGTAGATGACACCTCCGAACAAAAAACCCAATTGGGTGCGGGTTGCTGCGTCCGCGTTCTCGGGAACCTCCAGCAACACCGGCCAGCCGAACACGCTCTCGTAGAAATGACGCGATCGCTCGATGTCGGTGACGGTCAGGCGCACGTGTGCGATCGAGGTGCTGGTGAAGCCCACCTGAGCCATGCTGCCAGAATCGCGTCTGTGCGAATAGCGATGACAATGCCGGTGATGGAGCCGGACTTGGACGCGACGGTTTTGGAGACGTGGGCGCGCGCCATTGATGAGGGACCGTTCTCGTCGCTGTGCTGGGGTGAGCGCATCACCTTCGAGAACCCGGACAACCTCACGCTGCTGGGGGCGCTGGCGGCTTGGACCCATCGGGTCCGGCTGGTGACGACCGTGATCGTGCCGCAGTTGCACCATCCGGTCATGCTGGCCAAGGCGCTGGCCACCGGGGACGTGCTCTGTGGCGGGCGGCTGTCCGTCGGTATCGGCGTGGGCGGCAGGCACGAGGACTACCACGCCGTGGGTGCCGACCTTTCGACGCAGACGATGCGGGGCATGGCCGAACGCGTGGCGGTGATGAAGCGGGTGTGGGCGGGGGAGAAGATCACCGACTCCGTGCTGCCGGTCGGGCCGGCGCCGGTGCAGCCCGGCGGTCCCCCGCTGTTGGTGGGCAGTATCGGGCCCAAGACCATCCGCGGCGCGGCGGCCTGGGCCGACGGACTGGCCGGCACCACCCTGGACCTGGATGCCGCCAAGCAAAACGAGCTGTTCGACGTGGCGCGGGAGGCGTGGGCGCAGGCCGGCAGACCGACACCGCATCTGATGACGTCGTTCTGGTTCGCGTTCGGCTCGACCGAGCAGGCCCGGGCCCAGATGCACCGCCATCTGCGGCGCTATATGAACTGGATACCGGCCGACTACGTCGACGCGATGGCGCCGATGACCGGTTTTGCTGGCAGCGAGGACGAGCTGCTGGCGGTGCTGCGCAAGTTCGAAGGGATCGGCACCGACGAGGTGCAGCTCATTACGACGAGCTCGGACGTCGACCAGGTTCGACGGGCGGCCGACGTGGTCGCGCGGCTTTAGGAGGCGCGCTCGCTGACGGCGGCGGGCGCCGGCGGCTGCCCCTTGCGCAGCGTCGCCAGCAGCTCGCGATACGGACCGACCAGGTAGACCGTGTCGCCGGCGCAGAGCCGCGCGTCGCGCCGCGGGTGTAGCTTCACCGGGGCGTCCTGCCGGGTGATCGCGATGACGCGGGTTTGGGTGGACAGTTCGAACATGCGCAGCCCGTCGAGTTCACTGCCGGCCGCCACATGCATGGCGCCGACCATGAAGGAGCGCTGCCCGACCGAGAACGTCCCCAGCACCTGCAGGCCCATGGCGGCGCCGATGAACCACGGTGCGGCCAGATCGACGGTGGACCGCACGTGTTCGAAACCGAACCGCTGTGCCACCCCGCCGCCCAGCGCGCGGTCGTAGATCCGCAGCACGATCGGAACGTGGGGCCGGTGGACGTGCGGCATCACCCGCGGGCCCAACATCTCGCGCAGCACGATCCCGGTCTCGATGTTGACCATGTCATCCTGGGTCAGCACCGCCACCGCCCGGGCGTGGTCGATGCGGGCCGACTCCAGCGTCTGGCGCAGCGTCGCGTCGCCGAAGATCACCGGCACGTCGAGGTCGGCCGCCGACGACAGGAAACGGCTGTTTTCATTGCGCTCGATGACGGCGACGTCGTATCCGGCGGCGGCCAGGTCGCTCACGACGCGAACGCCGAACGAGCCCAGCCCCACCACGATGATGTGATTGCGCAGATGGCGGGCTTGGCGGCGTCCGGCCGAGTAGGCGAAGCGCCGCGACAGCAGCAGGTCGGCGATGAAAGCGACGAGAAGCGCGGTGGTGGTCACGCCGGCGAACATCAAGGTGATGCTGAACAGCCGCAGCCAGGTGGGCTGGTGCATGAAGCTGAAGTCGCCGTAACCCACCGTCGCGATCGTCTCGGTGCTGAAGTACAACGCATCGATCCAGGTCATCCCCGGTGGGGTGTGGTAGCTGTAACGCAGCACGACGGTCGAGCCGATCCAGAGGGTCAGGGCGGCGGCCAGCGCGCGATAGAACATCGGGTTGACGTCGTTGCGCAGGGTGCGTGCGGCATCGAAGGCTCGCCGCAGCCGGGGGCGGCGTGCGCGGGTGAGGGTCGGCCGGGGGACCTTGATACCGCGCTCGGCCAACTCCTCCGGGGTGCCGATCATCGTGGTCCAATCGCCGGCGTGCACCGGCTGGTCCCGTCCCGGGCACGGCACGAGCTCGCCGGGCGTCGCGGAGTCCTTGCCGTGCATCACCGCCACCGGGGCCAGATCGCCGTAGATCTCGCGCAGGGTTCCGTCCCGCGGCACCTCGGCATCCGAGACGACGAACTTGATGCCGGCCGCCTCGACGGTGTGCGTGTTGTGGGCCAGGCATGCCTCGACGACCGAGGGCACCGTGAGGTCGGCGACGTCGAGGATCGCGTTGGGGCCGTCGTCGTCGGCCACCGCGCCGCGCAGCACGTCGTTGGCGAGTCGCGCCACGACGCGCACATTGGGATTGGCTTTCCTTGCAAGCAAGGCGATTTCGAGATTTAGCGCATCGTCGTCCCCGGCGCAGACGACGGCGACCGCGCGATCGACCCCCGCGTCGGCAAGCTCGCCCGGATTGGTGAGCTTCACGATGACCTCGCCGGCGTTGTTCAGCTCCTCGACGATTGTCGTGGCCAGTGAGTCGTCACCGCTGACGATGATGTGGCGGCGCATGCTCACCCACGTTTCGTGTCGTCCGGCATGACCCTCACCTTCAGTGACGTCGGCGTTTGTTCCCTTGCTATGACTATCGGGCACCGGACGGATTTATGCTACCGAAACGCCTGATGATCGACATATCCGTGATGAGGAAGTTGAACGCCGCTGTGCGGCAAGCAGAGTGACGGTCTTGGTGCGGGCCGCAACACGCCTGCGCGGCCCGCTGCGGGCGGGTCGTGATACTGGTCGGGTGCCTTTCATCGAATGCATCGGGTCACGCGAGATCTATCGGAGCCCCTGGATGGTGCTCCGGGAAGACGACATCCGCCGCCCGGACGGTAGCGCGGGCATCTACGGCGTGGTGGACAAACCGGCGTACGCGCTGGTGATGCCGTACGACGGTGACCGCTTCCGGCTGGTCGAACAGTTCCGCTATCCGCTGGGGGCGCGGCGATGGGAGTTTCCGCAAGGCACCGCCCCGGGTTTGGCGGACACCGAGCCGTCGGCGTTGGCCGAGCGTGAGCTGCGCGAGGAGACCGGACTGAGCGCCACCTCGTTCGAGGTGCTCGGCCAGCTCGACACCGCCCCGGGAATGACCAGTCAGCGCGGGTGGGTGTTCCTGGCCACCGGGATCGCGGAGGGTGAACCGCATCTGGAGCCCGAAGAGCAGGACCTGCGCAGCGCATGGTTTGCGCGCGAAGACGTCGAGCAGATGATCCGTTCGGGCGTGATCGCCGACGCGCAGTCGATCGCCGCCTACAGCCTGTTCCTGTTGCGCCGACCCTGAACAAAGGGATGCGGGGACCCTCGGGTCCCCGCATCGTGGTGGTGGTCGCTATGACGTCGCTATCAGGTGGTGGTGACGTACTCGGGGCAGTAGGCCGAAGCGGCGTCGACAGCGAACGTCTTGGCGCCCTTGTTGGGCAGCCCGGTCGCCTGGGCCACCGCGCTGATGACCTCCCGGCTCGAGTGCCCCGCGTTGAGGGCGTTGCACACGGCGTGCCCGTCCTTGATGGCGACGGCCGCGGTCGGCGGGGTGATCCCGTCCGCCGCCAGCTGGGCGAGGAACGCGTCGTCGACGGAGGTTGCGCCGGCGGTGCCGGCGAGGCCGAGGGCGGACAGGCCGAGCGCGGCGGCGGTCAGGGTGGTGCCGGCGAGGGGGGCGGCGAAGCGGCGAGTGAACATTGGGCTCTCCTAGTGCTGATGCGGGTTGGTGGTTAACGCTTGTTGTTGCGTTGACCTCAGGATCGGCACCGGACCTTTACGGTTTCTCAATAAATTCTTGACAAAATCTCAGCCGGAGCGCGGCCGCACCGCGTCGTCGAACCCCGACCATGGACGCGGTGTGTCCGCGATCGAGGTTCCGGGCGGTGGTCGGTGCCATCGCGATCGCGCTCCTCGGCCCCGGTGACGCGCCGCGGGTCAGGAGGCTCTCTATCTATGCGAACTATCTATGCGAACTGAAACGATTCCAATCGCGCCGCAACACGATTGGCGCACGAAAATGCAAGTGATTCAACAGGATTGAGGTAGAAAGGGGGCCGATCATGGCCAGAAAGCAGCTCCCGGCCCCTCCGAAGGGTATCGGGGTTAACGGCGGCAAGTTGTGGCGTGACGGGCCGCAACGAGCTGGAGGAGCACGAAACCCGGCTGCTGGTCGAGGCTTGCCGCACGGTCGACTTGTTGGACAGGCTGGCCGCGATCACGGCTCGCGAGGGGTTGATGGTGAAGGGTCCGCACGGGTCGAAGCCGCATCCGGCGGTGACTGAGATTAGGCAGCAGAAGATCGCGTTGGCGCGGTTGACGGCGGCTTTGCGTCTGCCTGCCGGGGATGAGGATGATCAGGCTGCGGGGCGGCGTCCGCAGCGCCGGGTCGGAGTGCGCGGTGTGTACGGGGTTGCGTGATGCGTCGGATCCTGGATGATCGGGGCGGGGCGTGGGTTGATCACGTCTGGTATCCGGACACCAGCTCGGCCGCCTATTTGGCGGCGCGGGCCGTGGTCAATGAGCGGCGCCGTGCGCGGCGTGCTCGTCTGCTGGCGCAGATGGAGCGTGGCGGTCCGTCGGAGGAGTACGAGTCGTGAGGCGCCGGCATGACGCCGACACGGTGCCGCCGCCGGGTCTGGTGGTCTTTGGGGGGAGTTCACGTCGGCGGCCGAGTGGGAGACCGCGTTTGATCGGTGGTCGGATCGAAGGGCGGCGTGGGAGGCGCAGCATCCCGGTGTTGAGTTGCCGATGCAGGTGTTCAGTGACTGTCCGTTTGAGGACGAGCTGCCGCATGGTGGCGTGTGGTCGCGGCCGCAGCCGGATGACGGGTGGGGTGTGCGCTGCCGGGACCATGACCTGACGGCGGACGAGGACTAGGGTTCGATTCCAGCAAACTGTCCCCCGTTTGTATCGACGTGTTACGATCAACGATGTCGGGAGTCGATTCTGCAACACGCTTTTCATGCCGGACGCCTACGGCCGGCACCAGAATGACGTTGACTCCCTTAAGGACTCATCATGAGACCGATCAACCGCACCACAATCCTCACCCGTAGCAGTCTGTGCCTGGCGGCAACCGCGTTCATAGCCGTCCCAGCCCTCGGAGCAGCCCCAGTTGCGCGTGCCGAATGGGACATACAGGCATACGACCAATGCATGGCGATCGGCAGATTCTGGGGTGACTGCTGCGCAGAAAGCGGTGGAGTTCCCTCGAGCGACTATCGCAAGTGCGTGGCGCCTGCCTCTGTGCAGCAAAGCTTCCCACCGCCGCCACCGAGGCACGGGGCCCCAGCACAGGCTCCCAATCCCCCAGCACAGGCTTCCAATCCCCCAGCACAGGCTTCCAATCCCCCAGCACAGGCTCCCAATCAGGGACATTCCCCTTAAATCCTGACCACGCGCGCCAGGTGGTTGCGCTGTCGTCGTGGTGCGTGGTCATGGTGTGACTCCAATCGGTTCGGGGCCACGCCGAGAGTGTCCTAAGTTGCACGAATCTTGCACGAATTTACGTTCGTGCAGGTCAGATAGTGCCCCCGGCAGGATTCGAACCTGCGGCCTTCTGCTCCGGAGGCAGACGCTCTATCCCCTGAGCTACGGGGGCGCACCGATGTCCATGCTGCGCCATGGGGCTTGAAAACAAGCACGGACAGACTAACGCATTCACGCGGCCGCTCTGCCACCGCAATGGATTCGGGCCGACGGCACCCCAGCCCATAGGATGGACGTTCGTGACCCCCGCCGACCTGGCTGAGCTGCTCAAAAACACCGCCGCCGCGGTGCTGGCCGAGCGTGGGCTGGACGCTGCCGCGTTGCCCGCGGCGGTCACCGTGGAGCGGCCACGCAACCCCGAGCACGGTGATTATGCCAGCAACCTGGCGTTGCAGCTCGGGAAAAAAGTCGGAGCAAACCCGCGTGAGCTGGCCGGATGGCTGGCCGAAGCGCTGGCGCAGGCCGGCGGTGTCGCGTCCGCGGAGGTTGCCGGGCCGGGATTCATCAACATCCGACTCGAGGCATCGGCGCAGGCCGTGGTGGTCAACAACGTCATCGACGCGGGCGACCACTTCGGGCACTCCGACGCGCTGGCCGGGCAGAAGATCAATCTCGAGTTCGTCTCGGCCAACCCGACCGGACCGATCCACATCGGCGGCACCCGCTGGGCCGCCGTCGGCGACGCGCTGGGCCGGTTGCTCTCCACCCAGGGCGCGGACGTGGAGCGCGAATACTATTTCAACGACCACGGCGCCCAGATCGACCGCTTCGTCAGCTCGTTGATCGCCGCGGCCAAGGCCGAACCCACCCCCGCCGACGGCTATGCCGGCGACTACATCAACGACATCGCCGCCCAGGTGTTGCAGAAAGCGCCCGATGCGCTGAGCCTGCCCGAATCCGAAATGCAGGAGACCTTTCGCGAAATCGGTGTCGACTTGATGTTCACCCACATCAAAGCGTCGTTGCACGAGTTCGGCACCGACTTCGACGTCTACACCCACGAAGAGTCGATGCACACCAGCGGCCGGGTCGACCAGGCCATCGCCCGGCTGCGCGAGACCGGCAACATCTACGAAAAGGACGGCGCAACGTGGTTGCGCACCAGCGCCTTTGGTGACGACAAGGACCGGGTCGTGATCAAGAGTGACGGCAAGCCGGCGTACATCGCCGGCGACATCGCCTACTACCTCGACAAGCGGCAACGCGGCTTCGACTTGTGCATCTACATGCTCGGTGCCGACCACCACGGATACATCGCCCGGCTCAAGGCCGTGGCCGCCGCGTTCGGCGACGACCCGGCCACCGTCGAGGTACTCATCGGCCAGATGGTCAACCTGGTTCGCGACGGCCAACCGGTCCGGATGAGCAAGCGGGCCGGAACCGTGATCACGCTCGACGACCTGGTCGAGGCGATCGGCGTCGACGCGGCCCGCTACAGCCTGATCCGCTCCTCGGTGGACACCGCGATCGACATCGACCTGGCGCTGTGGTCCTCGGCGTCGAACGAAAACCCGGTCTACTACGTGCAATACGCGCATGCCCGGCTGTCGGCGCTGGCCCGCAACGCCGCCGAGCTGGGCCTGATCCCCGACACCGGGCACCTCGAGCTGCTCAGCCACGACAAAGAGGGAACGTTGCTGCGCACGCTGGGCGAATTCCCGCGGGTCCTGAACACCGCGGCATCCCTGCGCGAACCGCACCGCGTGTGCCGTTACCTGGAGGATCTCGCCAGCGACTACCACCGGTTCTACGACTCGTGCCGGGTGTTGCCCCAGGGCGACGAGCAGCCCACCGACCTGCACACCGCACGCCTGGCGCTGTGCCAGGCCACCCGCCAGGTCATCGCCAACGGACTGGCGATACTCGGAGTCAATGCCCCGGAGCGGATGTGAACGTCCATCCCGCCGGTCCCCGGCACGCCGAAGACACGCGCCACCCGGGCAGCCCGCCGCGCCCGCAATCCCGCGAGGAACTGCTGCATTTGGCGCCAAGCGTGTGGCCGCGCAACATGATTCGCGATGGCACCGGGGTAGCCGCCATTGCCGGAGTCCCGCTGACCGAGCTGGCCCAGGAGTACGGGACACCGCTGTTCGTCATCGACGAAGACGACTTCCGTTCCCGGTGCCGGGAGATCGCCTCGGCCTTCGGCGGCGGGGACAACGTCTACTACGCGGCCAAAGCCTTCCTGTGCAGCGAGATCGCCCGCTGGGTAGACGAGGAAGGGCTCTCGCTCGACGTGTCCACGGGCGGGGAGCTCGCCGTCGCGCTGCACGCTGACTTTCCACCGGACCGGATCACCTTCCACGGCAACAACAAATCCGTCACGGAATTGACCGCGGCGGTCAAAGCCGGTGTGGGGCATGTCGTTTTGGACTCGATGACCGAGATCGAGCGGCTCGACGCCATCGCGGGGGAGGCGGGCGTCGTGCAGGACGTCTTCGTCCGGTTGACCGTCGGCGTCGAGGCGCACACGCATGAATTCATCTCCACCGCGCACGAGGACCAGAAGTTCGGGCTGTCGGTGGCCAGCGGTGCGGCGATGGCCGCGGTGCGCCGCGTGTTCGCCACCGATCACCTCCGCCTGGTCGGGCTGCACAGCCACATCGGTTCGCAGATCTTCGATGTCGACGGCTTCGAACTCGCCGCGCACCGCGTCATCGGGCTACTTCGCGAGATCGTCGAAGAGTTCGGCGTGGACAAGACCGCCCAGGTCTCGACCGTCGATCTCGGCGGCGGCCTCGGGATCTCGTATCTGGCCACCGACGACCCGCCGCCGGTGGCCGAGTTGGCGGCCAAGCTGACCGCGATCGTGAGCAACGAGTCGGCGGCCGTCGGACTGTCCACCCCGACATTGGTGGTAGAGCCCGGACGCGCCATCGCCGGCCCGGGGACCATCACGCTCTACGAAGTGGGCACGGTCAAGGACGTCGACGTGAGTACGACAGCCCAGCGCCGCTATGTCAGCGTCGACGGCGGGATGAGTGACAACATTCGCACCGCGCTCTATGACGCGCAATACGATGCCCGGCTCGTCTCGCGGGTCAGCGACGCACCGGCGACGCTGGCGCGCATCGTCGGAAAGCACTGCGAAAGCGGTGATATCGTCGTGCGCGACGCATGGGTGCCCGACGACCTACGGCCCGGAGACCTGCTCGGGGTGGCCGCGACGGGCGCTTACTGCTATTCGCTCTCCAGCCGCTACAACATGATCGGCAGGCCCGCCGTAGTGGCGGTGCGCGCTGGGCGGGCCCGCCTGATCCTGCGCCGTGAGACCGTCGACGACCTACTGAGTCTGGAAGTGAGGTGAACTGTGCCCCATGACGGAAAGCCGGTCGGTGTAGCGGTACTTGGGCTGGGCAACGTCGGTAGCGAAGTTGTCCGGATCATCCAGGACAGCGCCGATGACCTCGCTGCCCGGGTCGGCGCACCGTTGGAGTTGCGTGGCATCGGCGTGCGCCGTGTCGCCGCCGACCGCGGTGTTCCGATCGAGCTGCTCACCGACGACATCGACCAACTCGTCTCGCGCAAAGACGTCGATATCGTCGTCGAGTTGATGGGGCCGGTGGAGCCGTCCCGCAAGGCGATTCTGTGCGCGCTCGAGCATGGCAAGTCCGTGGTGACGGCGAACAAAGCGCTGCTGTCGACCTCCACCGGGGAATTGGCGCAGGCGGCCGAACACGCGCATGTCGACTTGTATTTCGAGGCGGCGGTCGCGGGCGCCATCCCAGTCATTCGCCCGCTCACCCAGTCGCTGGCCGGCGACACGGTGTTGCGGGTGGCCGGCATCGTCAACGGCACCACCAACTACATCCTTTCCGCGATGGACAGCACCGGCGCCGATTACGACACCGCCCTGGGCGAGGCCAGCGCGCTGGGTTACGCCGAGGCCGATCCCACCGCGGACGTCGAAGGCTACGACGCCGCGGCCAAATCGGCGATCCTGGCATCGATCGCCTTTCACACCCGGGTGACCGCCGACGACGTCTATCGCGAGGGCATCAGCAAGATCACCCCCGCCGACTTCGCGTCGGCGCGGGCGCTCGGCTGCACCATCAAGCTGCTCTCCATCTGTGAGCGCATCGCAGGAGACGATGGTCAGGAACGGGTTTCGGCCCGCGTCTACCCGGCGCTGGTGCCGTTGGCGCACCCGTTGGCCACGGTCAACGGAGCGTTCAACGCGGTGGTGGTCGAGGCGAAGGCCGCGGGCCGGCTGATGTTCTATGGCCAGGGAGCCGGCGGCGCGCCCACCGCATCCGCGGTCACCGGTGACCTGGTGATGGCCGCCCGGAACCGCGTGTTGGGCAGCCGCGGACCAAGGGAATCCAAATACGCCCAACTACCCATCGCCCCAATGGGTTTCATCTCCACCCGCTATTACGTCAGCATGAATGTCGCCGATAAACCGGGCGTGTTGTCCTCGGTGGCCGCGGAATTCGCCAAGCGCGAGGTGAGCATCGCCGAGGTGCGCCAGGAAGGCGTGGTCGACGAGGGCGGGCGACGGGTGGGCGCCCGCATCGTGGTGGTCACCCACAGCGCCACCGATGCCGCGCTCTCCGAAACCGTGGACGCGCTCGCCGATTTGGACGTCGTGCAGGGTGTGACGAGCGTGCTGCGACTGGAAGGGACCGGCATATGAGCGTGCCGCGCACGACCATCCACCAACCGTGGCCGGGTGTGATCGCCGCGTACCGCGACCGGTTACCGATCGGCGACGACTGGACCCCGGTCACCCTGCTCGAAGGTGGTACCCCCCTGATCGCCGCCACCCGGCTCTCGGAGAAGACCGGCTGCACCGTTCATCTCAAGGTTGAGGGGCTCAACCCCACCGGCTCCTTCAAGGACCGGGGCATGACGATGGCGGTCACCGATGCGCTGGCGCGCGGCCAGCAGGCCGTGTTGTGCGCATCCACCGGAAACACCTCGGCGTCGGCGGCGGCGTACGCCGCGCGCGCGGGCATCACGTGTGCGGTGCTGATACCGCAGGGCAAGATCGCCATGGGCAAGCTGGCGCAGGCGGTCATGCATGGCGCCAAGATCATCCAGATCGACGGCAACTTCGACGACTGCCTGGAACTGGCCCGGAAGATGGCCGCCGACTTCCCCACCATCGCGTTGGTGAACTCGGTCAACCCGGTACGCATCGAGGGGCAGAAGACGGCGGCGTTCGAGATCGTGGACGCGCTGGGCGCCGCGCCGGACGTGCATGCCCTTCCGGTCGGCAACGCGGGCAACATCACCGCGTACTGGAAGGGGTACACCGAATATCACCAGGAAGGCGTGATCGACAAGCTGCCCCGCATGCTGGGCACCCAGGCGGCCGGCGCCGCGCCGCTGGTACACGGCAAACCGGTCAGCCACCCCGAGACGATCGCGACCGCGATCCGCATCGGCGCACCGGCGTCGTGGACGGCCGCCGTCGCCGCGCAGCAGCAATCGAACGGCCGCTTCTTGGCCGCCACCGACGAGGAAATTCTGGCCGCCTACCACCTGGTGGCCGAAACCGAAGGCGTCTTCGTCGAGCCCGCGTCCGCGGCCAGCATCGCGGGCCTGCTCAAAGCCGTTGATGACGGCTGGGTGGCCCGTGGGTCGACGGTGGTGTGTACGGTGACCGGCAATGGTCTCAAGGACCCGGACACGGCACTAAGGGATATGCCGACCGTGTCCCCGCTGCCTGTCGACCCCGTGCTCGTCGTCGAACAGTTGGGACTGGCCTAATCGTGACTGTGAAAGCCTGTCGGTGACCCAGATGCTGCCTGCCGGGCTGGTGGCGAGCGCCATGGTGTCGGCGTCCAGCGCCAATCTCGGCCCCGGCTTTGACAGCATCAGCCTGGCTTTGAGTCTGCGTGACGAGATCATCGTTGAGACAACGAGTTCCGGCTTGGTCGTGATGGTCGATGGCGAAGGGGCCGATCAGGTACCGCTGGGCCCCGAACATTTGGTGGTGCGCGCCGTCGAGTGCGGGTTGCAGGCCGCTGGGGTCCGCGCTGCGGGCCTGGCTGTGCACTGCCGCAACGCCATCCCGCATTCCCGCGGTCTCGGCTCGTCCGCGGCGGCGGTGGTGGGGGGCCTGGCTGCGGTGAACGGGCTTGTGGTGCAAGCGGATTCGAAACCGTTGAGCGATGCCCAGCTGATCCAGCTGTCCTCGGAGTTCGAGGGTCATCCCGACAACGCCGCGGCTGCGGTGCTGGGTGGTGCCGTGGTTTCGTGGACCGACCGCACCGGCGATCGGCCCCAGTACTCGGCGGTGTCGCTGCAGCTTCACCCCCGTATCCGGGTGTACTGCGCGATTCCCGAGGAGCGCTCGTTGACCGCCGAGACCCGGGTACTGCTGCCCACCAAGGTCAGCCACGAGGATGCAAGTTTCAACGTCAGCCGCGCGGCGTTGCTGGTCATAGCGCTCACCGAACGCCCGGACGTGCTCATGGCGGCCACCGAGGATGTGCTACACCAACCGCAGCGTGCGGCGGCGATGCCGGCGTCGGCGGAATATTTGCGCTTGTTGCGACGTCATAACGTGGCAGCGACGCTGTCGGGGGCGGGTCCCTCGGTGATTGCGCTGACCACGGAACCGGAGCTGCCCGCGGAAGTGGTGGAGTACGGGGCAGCAAACGGATTTGCCCTCGCGGAGATGACCGCCGGCGAAGGAGTTCGCTGGAGTCCGGGCGTCACCGTTCCCGGTTGATCCAAAGGCTGGCCGGACGGTTTGCTTGCTTCCGGCAAGGATGCGGGCTATCCTCGGAGCCGTCCAGCAATCGCAGCATCTGCATCTGCACACATACTGCCTTGCCGCTAGGACAACACCAATTCTTCTCGTGGACGAGGTTCGCCGCTTTCTCCGCCAATCCAGGCGATCACCGTTGCAGAGTCGATGATTGGGTGCACTCGGCAATTTGGCTGAATGCAACGACCCCCCGCATGACGTGATCAGTGGGGGAAGAAAGGAAATCCGTGACTGATACGGACCTGTTCACGGCTGACGAACGCACCGACAACGATCGGGTGCCGAATGCCGTGACCACAGACACGCCAGACGCAAAATCCAACGTCTCGGCCGGCTCCCTGACCACCATGGTGCTGCCCGAACTACGCGCGCTGGCCAATCAAGTTGGCGTCAAGGGGACGTCCGGTATGCGCAAGAATGAACTTATCGCCGCGATTCAGGAAACCAGGGGACAGGCCAACGGTGCTTCCACCGGTGGCGGGGCCCCGGCTGCTGAGGACAGCGGCAAGCCCGACACTGCCGGTGCTGAAGCGCCGGCCGCCCACGGGGACCAAAACGGAGCCACAACGGGAGCCACAACGGAAGGGCCGCGCCGGGAACGACGCGGCACCTCCCGCGACGCGGGATCATCGGCCCGCAACGCCGAGGCGGATCGCGAGGGCTCAGGCGCCCGCGACGACAACGCCCCTGGCGACGCCGACAACCGCCAGCGGGGCCAACAGGCCACCAAGACCGACGAGCGCAAGCAAGACGGCGGCAGCGGCCAGAGCGGTGATCAACAAGGCTCGGGCGGCCAGCAATCGCGCGGCTCCAACCAGCAAGACGACGACGGCGAAGGGCGGCAGGGCCGGCGGGGACGCCGGTTCCGAGACCGCGACCGCCGCCGCCGCGGTGAACGGTCGGGCGACGGCGGCGACGCCGAACTGCGCGAGGACGACGTCGTTCAGCCGGTAGCCGGCATTCTTGACGTCCTCGACAATTACGCGTTCGTCCGCACCTCCGGTTACCTGGCCGGCCCGCACGACGTCTACGTGTCGATGAACATGGTGCGCAAGAACGGCTTGCGCCGCGGTGACGCGGTGACCGGCGCGGTTCGGGTGCCCAAGGACGGCGAACAGCCCAACCAGCGCCAGAAGTTCAATCCGCTGGTGCGGCTGGACAGCGTCAACGGCGGCCCGGTCGAAGACGCCAAGAAGCGTCCCGATTTCTCCAAGTTGACGCCGTTGTACCCCAACCAGCGGCTTCGCCTGGAAACCACCCCGGACCGGCTGACCACGCGGGTCATCGACCTGATCATGCCCATCGGCAAGGGCCAGCGCGCGCTGATCGTGTCGCCGCCCAAGGCCGGCAAGACGACGATCCTGCAGGACATCGCCAACGCGATCACCAAGAACAACCCGGAATGCCACCTCATGGTCGTCCTCGTCGACGAGCGGCCCGAAGAGGTCACCGACATGCAGCGCTCGGTCAAGGGCGAGGTCATCTCCTCGACGTTTGATCGCCCGCCGTCGGACCACACTCAAGCCGCCGAGCTGGCGATCGAGCGGGCAAAGCGGCTCGTGGAGCAGGGCAAGGACGTCGTCGTGCTGCTTGACTCCATCACCCGCCTGGGGCGCGCCTACAACAACGCGTCACCCGCGTCGGGCCGGATCCTGTCCGGTGGTGTCGACTCGACCGCCCTGTACCCGCCGAAGCGCTTCCTTGGCGCCGCTCGCAACATCGAAGGAGGCGGATCGCTGACGATCATCGCCACGGCGATGGTCGAGACGGGCTCCACCGGTGACACGGTCATCTTCGAGGAGTTCAAGGGCACCGGTAACGCCGAGCTCAAACTGGACCGCAAGATCTCTGAACGCCGCGTTTTCCCCGCGGTCGACGTGAACCCCTCCGGCACCCGCAAGGACGAGCTGCTGCTGTCGCCCGACGAGTTCTCCGTCGTGCACAAGCTGCGCCGCGTACTGTCGGGTCTGGATTCCCACCAGGCCATCGACCTGCTGATGTCGCAGCTGCGCAAGACCAAGACCAACTACGAGTTCCTGGTGCAGGTGTCCAAGACGACACCTGGAATGGACAACGACTAGGTGACACGGCGCGGGGCCGGCCGTGGCGGAGACGCTTCAGCAGCTGCTTCGTGAGCGCTTAGATCAAGACACGCCGGCCCTGAAGTACGGCGAACGAGTCTGGACGTGGCGTGAGCATCTGGCCGACGCCGCCGCCACCGCCGCCGCTCTGATCGGCGTCGCCGATCCGGATCGCCCGCTGCACGTGGGCGCGCTACTGGGCAACGCCCCCGAGATGCTCACCGCCATGGCGGCGGCCGCGCTGGGCGGGTATGTGCTCTGCGGCATCAACAACACTCGCCGCGGTGCCGCCCTGGCCAGGGACATCCTGCATGCCGACTGCCAGATCCTGCTGACCGATCCCGAGCACGGCCAATTGCTGGACGGGCTGGACCTGCCCGGTGTGCAGGTGTTCGACGTGGTGGGGGAGCCCTGGTCGGCGCTGCTGGCGACCGCCGGGCCGCTGGTCCCATATCGCGAGGTCGAACCGAACGACACTTTCGTCATGATGTTCACCTCGGGCACCAGCGGCGAGCCGAAAGCGGTGCAGGTTACCCATCTGGTGGTGCTGTTCGCCGGCGAAACGCTGATCACGCGGTTCGGGCTGTATTCCACCGATGTCTGCTATCTGTCGATGCCGCTGTTTCACGCCAACGCGCTCTTCGCCGGGTGGAGCGTTGGAGTCGGCGCCGGCGCGGCCATGGTTCCCGCGACCTTTTCGGCCTCGGGGCTGCTGCCCGATCTGCGCAGGTACGGGGTCACGTTCATGAACTATGTCGGCAAACCATTGGCCTTCGTGCTGGCCACGCCTGAGCGACCCGACGACCGCGACAACCCCCTGCGGGTCGCGGTCGGCAACGAGGCCAGCGATCGCGACATCGCAGAGTTCAGCCGGCGTTTCGATTGCACGGTGTGGGACGGGTTCGGGTCCACCGAGGGCGCGATCATCATCACCCGGGAAGACGGCTGCCCGCCCGGGTCGCTCGGCCGCGGTTTCCCCGGGGTCAGCGTCTACAACCCGGACAACTTGACCGAGTGTCCTCCGGCGATTTTTGATGGCGGGGTTAATGAGGGTGCCCTGACCAACGCGGAGGAGGCGATCGGGGAGCTGGTGAACACCACCGGCGCGGGGCTGTTCGCCGGCTACTACAACGACCCGCAGGCCACCGATGCGCGCCTTCGCCACGGCATTTTCTGGTCCGGCGACCTCGCCTACCGAGACGCCGACGGCTGGATCTACTTCGCCGGTCGCAGCGGCGACTGGCTGCGCGTCGACGGAGAAAACATGACCACCGCACCCATCGAACGGATCCTGCAGCGATTGGCGCCGATCAGCCACGTGGCGGTGTACGCGGTGCCCGACGAGCATGTCGGTGACCAGGTGATGGCGGCCATCGTGCTGGCCGACAACGCCACGTTGACGCCCGGCGAGTTCGCCCGATTCCTGGCCGAACAGCCGGATTTGTCGCCCAAGGCGTGGCCCCGTTATGTCTGGCTCACCGATCGGCTGCCGACCACGGCCACCAACAAGATCCTCAAGCGGGAACTGTCCGCTCGCGGGGCCAACCCCGGAACCGGTGTGCTGTGGACGCGCGACGGGCGCAGCAGGGTTTACACGGTCCCGCCCCGCTGACACGACACTGCGACCACGCACACGACGCGCCGGGCGGCGTCGCCGTGGCGCAAGTCTCGCCCCAACCCGGGGCGCCCGCCCGGCCCGCCGGGAATGTCCGGGCGTATCTCGGTGTTTGGGCAGATAGCGGTTGACCTGGCATAATCGACGCTCGACTACCCAGACCCGCCTCTGGTTCGCCAATCGGGCGACAAACGATCGAAGAGGACAGCATGAAATCTGACATTCACCCCGACTACGCGGAGACCACGGTGCTCTGCGGATGCGGCAACACCTTCCAGACCCGCAGCACCAAGCCCGGCGGCCGCATCGTCGTCGAGGTGTGCTCCCAGTGCCACCCCTTCTACACCGGCAAGCAGAAGATTCTCGACAGCGGCGGCCGGGTGGCCCGCTTCGAGAAGCGCTACGGCAAGCGCAAGGGTGCGGCCGAGGACAAGACCGACAAATAGCTGCGTTACCGACGCCCGAACTGTGCGTGCAATGGCACAGGCCGGGCGTCGGTCTGCGTTTGCGGCAAATGCGACCACGGAACGTGCAAGAGCGGGGCAGGAGGTGAAACATGACGCAGCCGGTGCAGACAATTGATGTGCTGCTGGCCGAACACGCCGAGCTCGAGCATCGGTTGGCGGATCCCGAATTGCACAGCAATCCCGCCGAGGCGCGCAAAGCCGGCCGTCGGTTCGCCCGATTGGCCCCGATCGTCGCCACGTACCGCAAGCTGGCGTCGACGCGCGGCGACCTCGAGACCGCACGCGAACTGGCCGCCGACGACGAGTCGTTCGCCGGTGAGCTGGCTCAGCTGGAATCCCAAGTCGCCGAACTGGACGCCCAGCTCACCGACATGCTGTCGCCGCGCGACCCCCATGACCCCGACGACATCGTGCTGGAAATCAAGTCGGGGGAGGGCGGCGAAGAATCGGCGTTGTTCGCCGCCGATTTGGCCAGGATGTACATCCGCTACGCCGAGCGGCATGGCTGGACGGTGACGGTGCTGGACGAGACCGTGTCGGAGCTGGGCGGCTACAAGGACGTGACGCTCAGTATCGCCAGCAAGGGCGACACGGCCGACGGGGTGTGGTCCCGAATGAAGTTCGAGGGCGGGGTACATCGGGTGCAACGCGTCCCGGTGACCGAGTCGCAAGGCCGCGTCCACACGTCGGCGGCGGGCGTGCTGGTCTATCCCGAGCCCGAGGAAGTCGCTGAGGTGCAGATCAACGAATCGGACCTGCGCATCGACGTGTACCGCTCCTCCGGCAAGGGCGGGCAGGGCGTCAACACGACCGACTCCGCGGTACGGATCACGCACCTGCCCACCGGGATCGTCGTCACCTGCCAGAACGAACGGTCGCAGCTGCAGAACAAGGCTCGCGCATTGCAGGTGCTGGCCGCCCGGCTGCAGGCGGTCGCCGAGGAGCAGGCGCTGGCCGATGCCTCGGCCGACCGGGCCAGCCAGATCCGCACCGTGGACCGCAGCGAGCGGATCCGCACGTACAACTTCCCGGAGAACCGGATCGCTGACCACCGAATCGGTTTCAAGGCACACAATCTCGATCAAGTGCTCGACGGTGACCTGGACGCACTTTTTGATGCGCTGGCCGCCGCCGACAAACAGTCCCGGTTGCAACAGCCATGAGTGTCGTGCGGCGCGCGATCGACTCGGCTGCGGCGCTTTTGGCCGAGGCGGGGATCGACTCCGCGCGTTGGGATGCCGAGCAACTGGCCGCGCATCTGGCAGGTGTCGACCGGGGCCGGCTCGCCTTGCTCGAGTCGCCCTGCGACGACTTTCTCGGGCGTTACGGCGTCGCGGTGAGCGCGCGGTCCCGGCGGGTGCCGTTGCAGCACCTGACCGGCACGGCGGCGTTCGGGCCGGTGATGCTGCGCGTCGGCCCCGGTGTCTTCATTCCGCGACCGGAGACCGAAGCCATGTTGGCGTGGGCCATCGCTCAGCCACTTGCGGCGCGTCCGGTCATCGTCGATTTGTGCACCGGCTCCGGCGCGTTGGCCCTGGCACTGGCCCACCACCGCCCCGCGGCGCGCGTCATCGGCATCGATGACTCGGATGCGGCCCTGGACTACGCGCGCCGCAACGCGGAGGGGACCGCCGTTGAACTTCTGCGAGCCGACGTCACCGCCCCTGCCCTGCTCCCCGAACTGGACGGACGGGTAGACCTGATCGTGGCCAACCCGCCCTACGTTCCCGATGACGCCGTGCTGGAACCCGAAGTCGCCCAATACGATCCACACAACGCGGTGTTCGCCGGGCCCGACGGGATGGCGGTGATCGGCCCCGTGGTCCGCCTCGCGGCGCGCTGGCTGCGTCCGGGCGGGCTGTTCGCCGTCGAACACGACGACACCACGTCGTTGGAGACCGTCGAATCGGTCAACAGCACAGGGCTTTTCGAGGACGGCCAGGCCCACCAAGACTTGACCGGGCGGCCGCGATTCGTGACCGCCCGCCGGGGGCCGCGGCCATGAGTGAAGCGTTCCACTGCTCCGATCCCGACCAGCGTGCCCGCGGAATCGCCTCGGCGGTGGGAGCACTCAAGGGCGGCCGGCTGGTTGTCATGCCGACGGACACCGTCTACGGCATCGGCGCCGACGCCTTCAACAGCGCCGCGGTGGCCGCGTTGCTGTCGGCGAAAGGGCGGGGCCGGGACATGCCGGTCGGTGTGCTCGTCGGGTCCTGGCACACCATCGAGGGCCTGGTCTACACGATGCCGGCCGGGGCCCGCGACCTCATCCGAGCGTTCTGGCCGGGCGCGCTGAGCCTGGTGGTCACGCAGGCGCCGTCGCTGCAATGGGATCTCGGCGACGCCCGCGGCACCGTGATGCTGCGGATGCCGCTGCATCCCGTTGCGATCGAGCTGCTGCGTGAAGTGGGGCCCATGGCGGTGTCCAGCGCGAACATCTCGGGCCGTCCCCCCGCGGTGGACGCGAGCGACGCACGCGATCAACTCGGCGACCTGGTCGACGTCTACCTCGACGCGGGCCCGGCCGAGCAGCGGGCCGCCTCCACGATCGTCGATCTGACCGGAGCCGCCCCGTGCATCCTGCGGCCGGGTCCGGTCAGTGCCGAGCGGATCGCCGAGGTGCTTGGCCTGGACGCCGCGAGTCTCAGCGCCTAGCCCACGGCACGCGTATCGGGTCTCAGGTCGGTGCAGTACGGTCTCGACGTGTCCAGCGACCCGGCCAGCGAACTCACCAACCTTGCCGGTGGTTTGCTCGCCCTGTCGGATCGCGGCGCCGGAGTTCCGCTGCGCGAGCTTGCGCTGGTCGGCCTGACCGCGGCGATCATCACCTACTTCGTCACCGGGCCGGTGCGGGTGCTGGCCACCCGATTGGGCGCGGTTGCCTATCCGCGGGAACGCGACGTGCACGTGACGCCCACCCCACGGATGGGCGGGCTGGCGATGTACGTCGGCGTGCTCTCCGCCGTGTTCCTCGCCTCCCAACTTCCGGCGCTCACGCGCGGGTTCGTCTATACCTCCGGTATGCCCGCGGTCCTGGTGGCGGGCGCGGTGATCATGGGGATCGGCCTCATCGACGACCGGTGGGGGCTGGACGCGCTGACCAAGTTCGCCGGCCAGATCACCGCGGCCAGTGTGCTGGTGACCATGGGAGTCGCCTGGACCGTCCTGTACATCCCGATCGGCGGCGTGGGCACCATCGTGCTGGACCAAGCCTCGTCGATCCTGCTCACCCTGGCGCTGACGGTGTCGATCGTCAACGCGATGAATTTCGTCGACGGGCTCGACGGACTGGCCGCCGGGCTCGGACTGATCACCGCGATGGCGATCTGCATGTTCTCGGTCGGTCTGCTCCGCGACCACGGCGGTGATGTGCTCTTCTATCCGCCGGCCGTCATCTCGGTGGTGCTCGCGGGAGCCTGTCTGGGCTTCCTGCCGCACAACTTTCACCGCGCCAAGATCTTCATGGGCGATTCCGGTTCGATGCTGATCGGGCTGATGCTCGCCGCGGCCTCCACGACTGCCGCGGGCCCGGTCTCGCAGAATGCCTATGGCGCTCGGGATGTGTTTGCCCTGCTGTCACCGTTCCTGCTCGTCGCGGCGGTCATCTTCGTGCCGATGCTCGACCTGCTGCTGGCGATCGTGCGGCGCACCCGGGCGGGCCGCAGCGCGTTCAGCCCCGACAAGATGCACCTGCACCACCGGTTGCTGCAGATCGGCCATTCGCATCGCCGGGTGGTCCTGCTGATCTATCTGTGGGTGGGCATCGTCGCGTTCGGCGCGGCGAGCACCATTTTCTTCAACCCCCGCGACACCGCCGCGGTGATGCTGGGCGCCATTGTGGTCGCCGGGATCGCGACGGCAATCCCGCTCCTGCGCCGCCGCGACGACTACGAAGACGAGGACTACGACGCGAGGTAGTAGTGACGTTCGCCATATGGTACGGTGCAGGTAGAACCCCAAAAAGCCGCGCAGATCGCCGGTTCATCGGACGCTTGTCCGGTGGTGCCGGTTAGAGACTCACGTCGGGAGATACCCCTTGGGTGAATCCACTGTGACGTGCGATACGCTCGGCGGGCCACCGATCGGTCGGTCGGGGGGGTTCCGTTCCATCAAACTTGGGATTGAGGTGCTGCAGTGACGACACCAGCGCAGGATGCGCCGTTGGTGTTTCCCTCTGTTGCTTTCCGTCCGGTTCGGCTTTTTGCGATCAGCATTGGGATCACTGCGGTGGCCGTCGCCGCGGCCGCGCTGTGCGGGCACGTCATGGTCGGCGTGTTCTTTGGTATCGGGTTGTTGCTGGGTTTGCTCAACGCCGTTTTAGTCCAGCGTTCCGTTGCATCGATCACCGCGAAAGAGCATCCGCTGAAAAGCTCGATGGCTCTTAACTCGGCCACGCGACTCGCGATCATCACCGTTATCGGGCTGATCATCGCGTACGTTTTCCGGCCCGCGGGATTGGGTGTGGTGTTCGGGCTGGCGCTTTTCCAATTGCTCCTGGTGGCATCGACCGCGCTGCCGGTGTGGAAGAAGCTGCGGGCCGGTGACTGCGCGGGGTCCGACTCCGCGGATGGTTCTGGAGGCGGCGTAAGCGCGGGACCGGACGGAACGGAAGGAAGGAACAGCGGCGATGACTGAGACGACGTTCCTGGCCGAATCGGCAATCGAGGTTGGCGAGCACACCCACGCCACCTGGCTCGGGATGACCGTCAACACCGACACGATTTTGTCGACCGGGATCGCTGCGGTGATCGTGCTCGCATTGGCCTTCTTCCTGCGCGCGAAGATCACCTCTACCGGCGTCCCCAGCGGGGTCCAGTTGTTCTGGGAGGCCATCACGGTCCAGATGCGCGATCAGATCGAGGGCGCGATCGGGATGCGGATCGCGCCGTTCGTGTTGCCGCTGGCCGTCACCATCTTCGTGTTCATCCTGATCTCCAACTGGCTGTCGGTGCTCCCGCTGCAATACTCCGACGCCTCGGGGCACACCACCGAGCTACTGAAGTCGGCGGCCGCCGACATCAATTACGTGCTGGCGCTGGCTCTCTTCGTGTTCGTCTGTTACCACGTGGCGGGCATCTGGCGCCGCGGCATCGTCGGACACCCGGTCGCCGTGCTCAAGGGTCACGTGGCCTTCCTGGCTCCGATCAACCTCGTCGAAGAGCTCGCTAAGCCGATTTCGTTGTCGCTCCGACTTTTCGGCAACATCTTCGCCGGGGGCATCCTGGTCGCGCTGATCGCGCTCTTCCCGCCGTACATCATGTGGGCGCCCAACGCCATCTGGAAAGCCTTCGACCTGTTCGTGGGGGCGATCCAGGCCTTCATCTTCGCGATCCTGACGATCTTGTATTTCAGCCAAGCGATGGAGATCGAGGAACATCATGACTGAAACTGCCATTGAGACTGCCACTGAATTGTTTTGACCCCCACACCATTACAGAAGCCTGGTAGACCGCTACCGGATAAAGGAGGATAAGAATGGCCCTGGACCCCCAAGTCGCTGCCGCTGCTCTCATCGGCGGTGGACTCATCATGGGCGGTGGCGCGATCGGTGCCGGTATCGGTGATGGTATTGCCGGTAACGCGCTGGTCTCCGGTATCGCCCGGCAACCCGAGGCGCAAGGCCGGCTGTTTACGCCGTTCTTCATCACCGTCGGTCTGGTTGAGGCGGCCTACTTCATCAACCTGGCGTTCATGGCGCTGTTCGTTTTCGCCACACCCGTCGGCACCTAGTTCGCTGTGATGGGTGAGGCGAGTCTGAGCGTTCTGGCGTCCAGCCAGGTGGTGGCCGAGGGAGGCAACAACTTCCTCGTTCCGAACGGCACGTTCTTCTTCGTGCTGGCCATCTTCCTGATCGTGCTGGCCGTCATCGGCACGTTCGTCGTGCCGCCGGTCATGAGGGTGTTGCGCGAGCGTGACGCCATGGTGGCCAAGACCGCTGCCGACAGTAAGAAGGCGGTCGAGCAGTTCGACGCCGCCCAAGCCGATTACGAAGAAGCCCTGACGGAGGCCCGGGTGCAGGCGTCTTCCTTACGCGACAACGCCCGCGCAGAGGGTCGTAAGGTCGTGGAAGACGCGCGCGCCCGCGCCGAGCAACAGGTGATGTCGAAGTTGCAGATGGCCGCCGAGCAATTGAAGCGCGAGAGGGACGGCGTGGAGCTGGACCTGCGCGCCAACGTGGCGGCCATGTCGGCGACGTTGGCCAGTCGCATCCTCGGCGTCGACGTCGCCCCCACCGCCACGGCTACATCCGCAACGAAGACATCCGGACGGTAATCACGCATGTCGACTTTCATCGGCCAGTTGGTGGGCTTCGCGGCCATCGTGTTCCTGGTGGTGCGTTATGTCGTGCCGCCGGTGCGTCGCTTGATGGCCGCGCGGCGAGACGCGGTGCGCCGACAGTTAGAGGACGCGGCGGCGGCGGCCGATCGGTTGACCGAGTCGACCACGGCCCACGGCAAGGCCGTGGAAACCGCCAAGTCGGACGCCGAACGGATCGTCGAAGAGGCACAGGCGGACTCGGCGCGCATCACCGAGCAGTTGCAGTCCCAAGCCGGTGTCGAGGCGGAACGCATCCAAACGCAGGGTGGCCGCCAGGTTGAGCTGCTGCGGGCACAACTGAGCCGTCAGCTTCGCCTGGAGCTCGGCCACGAAGCGGTGCGCCAGGCCGGCGAGTTGGTGCGCAACTACGTCGCTGACCCCGCCCAGCAGTCCGGCACCGTCGATCGCTTCCTGGACGATCTCGACGCCATGGCGCCCGCGTCGGCCGAGGTCCAAGATCCGCTGTTGGCGAAGATGCGCTCGGCCAGTCGGCAGGCAGTGGTCAACCTGTCCAATCGGTTCAGCGACTTAGCCAAGGACCTTGACAATAAAAAACTTTCCGAGTTGTCCGGCGAGCTGGTGGCGGTGGCCGGAATGCTGGACCGCGAGATCGTTGTCACCCGCTATCTGACCGTCCCGGCGGACGATGCGGCCCCCAGGGTCCGGTTGATCGAGCGGCTGCTGTCCGGCGCGGTCGGCGACGCCACACTCGAGGTGCTGCGCTCGGCCGTCTCGGAGCGTTGGTCGGCCAACGCCGACCTCATCGACGCCATCGAACACGTATCGCGTCAAGCCTCGCTCGAAGTCGCCGAGCGTGAGGACAAGGTCGACGAGATCGAAGAGCAGCTGTTCCGGTTCTCCCGCATTCTGGACGTCCAGCCGCGACTTGCCATCCTGTTGGGCGACTACAGCGTTCCCGTCGAAGCCCGCGTGAAGTTGTTGCGCGACGTGCTTGATCGCGCGAGCGGCCGCGTGAACCCGATCGTGGTTTCGCTGCTCAGTCAGACCGTCGAACTGCTCAGAGGCCGGCCGGCCGAGGATGCCGTCCAGTTCCTCGCGGAGGTTGCGGTGGCACGGCGCGGCGAAGTCGTCGCGCAAGTCAGTGCGGCGGCCGAACTGAGCGATGCCCAGCGCAGGCGTCTCACCGAAGTCCTCAGCCGCATTTACGGTCATCCGGTGACGGTGCAGCTGCAGATCGATGACGGTCTATTGGGTGGGCTGCTCATCGCCGTGGCCGACGAGGTGATCGACGGGTCCCTCTCCTCTCGACTGATCGCAGCCGAGGCTCAGTTGCCCGACTGACCAAGATCCATTCCCACAACCGCACGCGAACGAAGATCAAGTAGGAAGACGAAAAGCTATGGCCGAGTTGACAATCTCCGCTGATGACATTCAGAGCGCCATCGAGGAGTACGTGGGCTCTTTCACCTCCGACACCTCCCGCGAGGAAGTCGGTACCGTCATCGACGCCGGCGACGGCATCGCGCACGTCGAAGGCCTGCCTTCCGTGATGACCCAGGAGCTGCTCGAGTTCCCCGGTGGAGTCCTCGGTGTCGCACTCAACCTCGATGAGCACAGCGTCGGCGCGGTGATCCTGGGTGACTTCGAGAAGATCCAAGAAGGCCAGCAGGTCAAGCGCACCGGCGAGGTCCTTTCGGTGCCCGTCGGCGACGCGTTTCTGGGGCGCGTGGTCAACCCGCTGGGCCAGCCGATCGACGGCCAGGGCGACATCGACACCGACACGCGGCGAGCGCTGGAGATCCAGGCGCCTTCGGTGGTGCAGCGCCAAAGCGTCAAGGAGCCGCTGCAGACCGGGATCAAGGCCATCGACGCGATGACCCCGATCGGCCGCGGCCAGCGCCAGCTGATCATCGGCGACCGCAAGACCGGCAAGACCGCCGTCTGCGTCGACACCATCCTCAACCAGCGGCAGAACTGGGAGAGCGGCGACGAACGCAAGCAGGTGCGTTGCGTGTACGTCGCCATCGGGCAGAAGGGCACCACGATCGCGTCCGTTCGCCGCGTCCTGGAAGAGGGCGGCGCGATGGACTACACCACCATCGTCGCGGCGCCGGCGTCCGATGCCGCCGGGTTCAAATGGCTTGCGCCGTACACCGGTTCGGCGATCGCCCAGCACTGGATGTACGACGGCAAGCACGTGCTGATCGTGTTTGACGACCTGAGCAAGCAGGCCGAGGCGTACCGCGCGATCTCGCTGCTGCTGCGCCGGCCGCCCGGCCGCGAGGCCTACCCGGGCGACGTGTTCTACCTGCACTCACGGCTCTTGGAGCGCTGCGCCAAGCTTTCCGACGAACTCGGTGGCGGCTCGATGACCGGCCTGCCGATCATCGAGACCAAGGCCAATGACATCTCGGCCTACATCCCCACCAACGTCATCTCGATCACCGACGGGCAGTGCTTCCTGGAGTCCGACCTGTTCAACCAGGGTGTGCGGCCTGCCATCAACGTCGGTGTCTCGGTGTCCCGAGTCGGTGGCGCCGCGCAGATCAAGGCCATGAAAGAGGTGGCAGGAAGTCTCCGCCTGGACCTGTCGCAGTTCCGCGAGTTGGAAGCCTTCGCCGCCTTTGCTTCTGATCTGGACGCCACGTCCAAGGCGCAGTTGGACCGCGGCGCGCGGCTGGTCGAGTTGCTCAAGCAACCGCAGTACCAGCCCATGCCCGTTGAGGAGCAAGTGGTTTCGATCTTCCTCGGTACCGGTGGTCACCTGGACTCGGTGCCCGTCGAGGATGTCAGGCGGTTCGAGACCGAATTGCTGGACCACATGCGCGCCTCCGAAGAGAAGATCCTGGCCGGGATCCGCGACACCCAGAAACTGTCCGACGAAACCGCCGAAGAGCTCGAGAAGGTCATCAATAACTTCAAGAAGGGCTTCGCCGCCACGGGTGGCGGATCGGTGGTGCCTGACGAACACGTCGAGGCAATGGACGAAGCGAACCTGGAAAAGGAATCGGTGAAGGTCAAGAAGCCGGCGCCGGAGAAGAAGGCAAAGAAAGAGAAGAAGTAGCAACCGATGGCTGCCACACTTCGTGAATTGCGCGGACGGATCCGCTCGGCCGGTTCGATCAAGAAGATCACCAAGGCCCAGGAGCTGATCGCGACCTCGCGCATCGGGCGGGCACAGGCCCGGCTCCAGTCCGCCAGGCCGTACGCTTTCCAAATCACGGCGATGCTCACCACTTTGGCCGCCGAGGCCGCTTTGGATCATCCGCTGCTCGTCGAGCGTCCGGAACCCAAGCGTGCGGGCGTGCTGGTGGTGTCGTCCGACCGCGGTCTGTGTGGCGCCTACAATGCAAGCATCTTCCGGCGCGCCGAGGAACTCTTTGCCCTGCTGCGGGAACAGGGCAAGACACCGGTGCTCTACGCCGTGGGCCGTAAAGCGCTGAATTACTACCGGTTCCGCAACTGGGACATCACCGACTCCTGGACGGGCTTCTCCGAGCAACCGCAGTACCAGAACGCCGCCGGAATAGCCGAGACCTTGGTCGACGCGTTCATGCTGGGTACCGGCGACGAGGACGAGGACCGGTCCGACACCGAGGGCGTCGACGAGTTGCACATCGTCTACACCGAGTTCAAGTCGATGTTGTCGCAGTCGGCGGCGGCCCACCGGATCGCCCCCATGGTGGTGGAGTACGTCGAGGAACAACCCGAACTGCGTACCTTGTATTCGTTCGAACCGGATGCGACAACGCTTTTCGAGTCGTTGTTGCCGCGCTACCTGACCACCCGCGTGTACGCGGCGCTGCTCGAATCCGCGGCATCGGAGCTGGCGTCGCGCCAGCGGGCGATGAAGTCGGCCACCGACAACGCCGACGACCTCATCAAGGCCCTGACGCTGATGGCGAACCGCGAGCGGCAGGCCCAGATCACCCAGGAGATTAGCGAAATCGTCGGCGGCGCAAACGCGCTCGCCGACGCCCGCTAGGTAGGCCCACGAGGAAGCGAAGAAATATGACTGCTACTGCTGAAACGAACGAGAAGTCGACAAAGACCGACACCAGCGGCCGCGTGGTACGGATCACCGGGCCGGTCGTCGACGTGGAGTTCCCGCGGGGTTCCGTCCCGGAGCTGTTCAACGCGCTGCACGCCGAGATCACCTACGAGGAGCTCGCGAAGATGCTCACCCTGGAGGTTGCGCAGCATCTCGGCGACAGCCTGGTGCGCACCGTTTCGATGCAGCCCACCGACGGCCTGGTCCGCGGGGTCGAGGTCACCGACACCGGTAAACCCATCTCGGTGCCGGTCGGCCAAGAAGTCAAGGGCCACGTCTTCGACGCGCTGGGCGACTGCCTGGACAAGCCGGGATACGGAGAAGACTTCGAGCACTGGTCGATTCACCGCAAGCCGCCGCCCTTCGAGGAGCTGGAGCCGCGCACCGAGATGCTCGAGACCGGCCTCAAGGTCGTCGACCTGCTGACGCCCTACGTGCGTGGCGGCAAGATCGCGCTGTTCGGCGGCGCCGGGGTGGGCAAGACGGTGCTCATCCAGGAGATGATCAACCGTATCGCCCGCAACTTCGGCGGTACCTCGGTGTTCGCCGGTGTGGGGGAGCGCACCCGCGAGGGTAACGACCTGTGGGTCGAGCTGCAGGAAGCCAACGTGCTCAAGGACACCGCGCTGGTGTTCGGTCAGATGGACGAGCCCCCGGGCACCCGTATGCGGGTGGCGCTGTCGGCGCTGACCATGGCGGAGTGGTTCCGCGACGAGGCGGGCCAGGACGTGCTGCTGTTCATCGACAACATCTTCCGGTTCACCCAGGCGGGGTCCGAGGTGTCGACGCTGCTCGGTCGTATGCCGTCGGCGGTGGGTTACCAGCCCACGCTGGCGGACGAGATGGGCGAGCTGCAGGAGCGCATCACCTCGACGCGGGGCCGGTCGATTACGTCGATGCAGGCGGTCTATGTGCCCGCCGACGACTACACCGACCCGGCGCCGGCAACCACGTTCGCGCACCTGGATGCCACCACCGAGCTCAGCCGTAACGTGTTCTCCAAGGGCATTTTCCCCGCGGTCGACCCGCTGGCGTCCAGCTCGACGATCCTCGACCCGGGCGTCGTCGGTGAGGAGCACTACCGGGTGGCCCAGGAAGTCATCCGAATCCTGCAGCGGTACAAGGACCTTCAGGACATCATTGCCATCCTCGGTATCGACGAGCTTTCCGAAGAGGACAAGCAGTTGGTCAACCGGGCCCGGCGCATCGAGCGGTTCCTGTCGCAGAACATGATGGCCGCCGAGCAGTTCACCGGGCAGCCGGGTTCGACGGTGCCGCTGAAGGAGACCATCGAGGCGTTTGACCGGCTGACCAAGGGCGAGTTCGACCACGTGCCCGAGCAGGCGTTCTTCTTGATCGGCGGTCTCGACGACTTGGCCAAGAAAGCCGAGAGCCTTGGCGCCAAGCTCTGACCTGCAGCTGGACCGAACAGGGCTCGCAAGGTATCGAAAGGGTCAATGACATGGCCGAATTGAACGTTGAGATAGTCGCCGTCGACCGAAAGATCTGGTCGGGCGAGGCAACGTTCCTGTTCACCCGCACCACCGTCGGCGAGATCGGCATCTTGCCCCGCCATATCCCGCTGGTGGCCCAGCTGGTCGACGACGCCATGGTGCGCGTCGAACGGGAGGGCGAAGACGATCTGCGGATCGCGGTGGACGGCGGTTTCTTGTCGGTAACCGAGGAGACGGTCAGCATCCTCGCCGAATCCGCCGAGTTCGAGTCGGAGATCGACGAGAGTGCCGCCCGGGAGGATTCCGAGTCCGACGATCCCCGGATTGCCGCCAGGGGTCGCGCCAGACTGCGCGCCGTCGGCGCGATCGACTGACCGCCGATGAGCGCGCCCATGGTTGGCATGGCCGCGCTCGTCGTCGTGCTGGGGGCGGCCGTCACCGCCCTGAGTTATCGGTTGTGGAAACTGCGCCAGGGTGGGACCGCGGGAATCATGCGGGACATCCCCGCGGTCGGGGGGCATGGCTGGCGGCACGGGGTGATTCGCTACCGCGGCGGCGAGGCCGCGTTCTACCGGCTGTCGAGCCTGCGGTTGTGGCCGGACCGTCGGCTCAGCCGCAGGGGTGTGGAAATCGTCGCCCGCCGCGCACCGCGCGGAGACGAGTTCGACATCATGACCGACGAGATCGTCGTGGTGGAGCTGCGCGACACGACGCAGGACCGCCGATCCGGGTACGAGATCGCGCTGGATAAGGGAGCGTTGACCGCGTTCTTGTCGTGGCTGGAATCGCGTCCGTCACCGCGCGCACGCCGCCGCAGCGTCTAGTTAACCCGGACCCGGCGTGCCGCCGCCTGGTTTCCAGAGCACATCGCCGTCCGCGTTGGCGGCCCGCGCCAGGATGAACAGCAGGTCCGACAGCCGGTTCAGGTACTTCGCCGGCAGGGTACTGACACTTTCCGGGGCGGCGTCGATTGCCGCCCACGCCGACCGCTCGGCGCGACGGGCCACGGTGCGCGCGACATGCAACAACGCCGACAACGGTGAACCACCCGGCAACACAAAGGAGTTCAGCGCGGGTAGGGATTCGTTATAAGCGTCACACCACCTTTCGAGCCGGTCGATGTAGGGCTGGGTGACGCGCAGCGGCGGATATTCGGGGTTCTCCACCACGGGGGTAGAGAGGTCGGCGCCGGCGTCGAACAGGTCGTTCTGGATCTGCCGCAGCACGCCGGTGATCTCCTTGTCGGGCCGGCCCAAGGCGATTGCGACGCCGATCGCCGAGTTGGCCTCGTCGCAATCCGCGTATGCCACCAGGCGGGGATCGTTCTTGGAGACCCGCGAGAAGTCGCTCAGTCCCGTGGTTCCGTCGTCGCCGGTTCGGGTATAGATGCGGGTCAGGTGTATGGCCATGAGGAAACCGTACTCGGGGCACTGTTGGCTGACTGACAAGCCGATACCGCTTCACTAGACTGACGCGGGTGGCTGAGCGATTCGTGGTGACCGGCGGCAACCGCTTGGCAGGCGAAGTCGCAGTCGGGGGCGCCAAGAACAGCGTGCTCAAGCTCATGGCCGCGACGCTGCTGGCCGAGGGAACCAGCACGATCACCAACTGCCCGGACATTCTCGACGTGCCGCTGATGGCGGAGGTGTTGCGGGGGCTGGGCGCCACCGTCGAACTCGACGGCGACGTCGCCCGCATCACCTCTCCCGACGAGCCGAAGTACGACGCCGACTTCGCGGCGGTGCGCCAGTTCCGGGCCTCGGTCTGCGTGCTGGGGCCGCTGGTCGGCCGCTGCAAGCGCGCCAAGGTCGCGCTTCCGGGCGGCGACGCGATCGGCTCGCGTCCACTCGACATGCACCAGGCGGGCCTGCGCCAACTGGGGGCGCAATGCAATATTGAGCACGGGTGCGTGGTTGCTCAGGCCGACAAGTTGCGCGGCGCGGAGATCCAGCTGGAGTTCCCCTCCGTCGGGGCCACCGAGAACATCCTGATGGCCGCCGTCGTCGCCGAGGGCGTCACCACGATCCACAATGCGGCGCGCGAACCCGACGTCGTGGACCTGTGCACCATGCTGAACCAGATGGGCGCCCAGGTCGAGGGCGCGGGCTCGCCCACCATGACGATCACCGGTGTCCCCCGGCTGTACCCGACCGAGCACCGCGTGATCGGGGATCGCATCGTCGCCGCCACGTGGGGCATCGCCGCCGCGATGACCCGCGGCGACATCTCGGTGACCGGCGTCGACCCGGCACACCTGCAGGTGGTGCTGCACAAGCTGCACGACGCCGGTGCCACGGTCACCCAGACGGACGACAGCTTCCGGGTGGTCCAGTACGAGCGCCCGAAGGCCGTCAACGTCGCGACCTTGCCGTTCCCGGGCTTCCCGACCGACCTGCAGCCGATGGCGATCGCCCTGGCCTCGATCGCCGACGGCACGTCGATGATCACGGAGAACGTCTTCGAGGCACGCTTCCGGTTCGTCGAGGAGATGATCCGGCTCGGCGCCGATGCCCGCACCGACGGGCATCACGCCGTCCTGCGGGGTCTCCCGCAACTGTCGAGCGCCCCGGTGTGGTGTTCGGACATCCGGGCCGGCGCCGGCCTGGTGTTGGCGGGGCTGGTCGCCGACGGCGACACCGAGGTCCACGACGTCTTCCACATCGACCGCGGCTACCCGTTGTTCGTGGAAAACCTGGCGATTTTGGGAGCGGAGATCGAGCGGGTAGAGTAACCAAAGTCAGTGCCCCACAGGGGCGGTCGCCACACCAGGCGGCCGACACCCCGGGCCCTTGACTCCCTCGTTGGATTGGTACTAGCCTGGCACGGCTGCTCCCGAAACGGTCTCTGGAAGACCAAAGCTGGGGGTTGACTCCACTGCCCGACTTGTATTAAGCTGGCAGGGTTGCCCCAAAACGGGCGAAACAAGTGTTGTTTGAGAACTCAATAGTGTGTTTGGTCTTTTTATTTATTGTTGTTTTTTTGGCCATACCTAGCACTCCCCGTGTGTGGGTATGGCAATTTTTGATGCCAGTTATTGGCGTCTTGTCAGGTATCTCTGATTTGAAATTCACCTCGTTCTGCGAGGAGTTTTTGTTTGGAGAGTTTGATCCTGGCTCAGGACGAACGCTGGCGGCGTGCTTAACACATGCAAGTCGAACGGAAAGGTCTCTTCGGAGATACTCGAGTGGCGAACGGGTGAGTAACACGTGGGCAATCTGCCCTGCACTTCGGGATAAGCCTGGGAAACTGGGTCTAATACCGGATAGGACCACTTGGCGCATGCCTTGTGGTGGAAAGCTTTTGCGGTGTGGGATGGGCCCGCGGCCTATCAGCTTGTTGGTGGGGTGATGGCCTACCAAGGCGACGACGGGTAGCCGGCCTGAGAGGGTGTCCGGCCACACTGGGACTGAGATACGGCCCAGACTCCTACGGGAGGCAGCAGTGGGGAATATTGCACAATGGGCGCAAGCCTGATGCAGCGACGCCGCGTGGGGGATGACGGCCTTCGGGTTGTAAACCTCTTTCACCATCGACGAAGGTCCGGGTTTTCTCGGATTGACGGTAGGTGGAGAAGAAGCACCGGCCAACTACGTGCCAGCAGCCGCGGTAATACGTAGGGTGCGAGCGTTGTCCGGAATTACTGGGCGTAAAGAGCTCGTAGGTGGTTTGTCGCGTTGTTCG
Source organism: uncultured Actinomycetota bacterium (assembly GCA_963800315.1). Classification (GTDB taxonomy): domain Bacteria; phylum Actinomycetota; class Actinomycetes; order Mycobacteriales; family Mycobacteriaceae; genus Mycobacterium. The sequence goes on along the minus strand of CAWDAS010000002.1, from coordinate 784,248 downwards.
TGAAATCTCACGGCTTAACTGTGAGCGTGCGGGCGATACGGGCAGACTAGAGTACTGCAGGGGAGACTGGAATTCCTGGTGTAGCGGTGGAATGCGCAGATATCAGGAGGAACACCGGTGGCGAAGGCGGGTCTCTGGGCAGTAACTGACGCTGAGGAGCGAAAGCGTGGGGAGCGAACAGGATTAGATACCCTGGTAGTCCACGCCGTAAACGGTGGGTACTAGGTGTGGGTTTCCTTCCTTGGGATCCGTGCCGTAGCTAACGCATTAAGTACCCCGCCTGGGGAGTACGGCCGCAAGGCTAAAACTCAAAGGAATTGACGGGGGCCCGCACAAGCGGCGGAGCATGTGGATTAATTCGATGCAACGCGAAGAACCTTACCTGGGTTTGACATGCACAGGACGCGTCTAGAGATAGGCGTTCCCTTGTGGCCTGTGTGCAGGTGGTGCATGGCTGTCGTCAGCTCGTGTCGTGAGATGTTGGGTTAAGTCCCGCAACGAGCGCAACCCTTGTCTCATGTTGCCAGCGGGTAATGCCGGGGACTCGTGAGAGACTGCCGGGGTCAACTCGGAGGAAGGTGGGGATGACGTCAAGTCATCATGCCCCTTATGTCCAGGGCTTCACACATGCTACAATGGCCGGTACAAAGGGCTGCGATGCCGCAAGGTTAAGCGAATCCTTTTAAAGCCGGTCTCAGTTCGGATCGGGGTCTGCAACTCGACCCCGTGAAGTCGGAGTCGCTAGTAATCGCAGATCAGCAACGCTGCGGTGAATACGTTCCCGGGCCTTGTACACACCGCCCGTCACGTCATGAAAGTCGGTAACACCCGAAGCCAGTGGCCTAACCCTTGGGAGGGAGCTGTCGAAGGTGGGATCGGCGATTGGGACGAAGTCGTAACAAGGTAGCCGTACCGGAAGGTGCGGCTGGATCACCTCCTTTCTAAGGAGCACCACGAAAAACACCCCAATTGGTGGGGTGTGAGCCGTGAGGGGTTCTCGCCTGTAGTGGGCGAGGGCCGGGTGCGCAACAGCAAATAAGAGCCAGACACACTATTGGGCCCTGAGGCAACACTCGGCTCGTTCGGGTGCTGTCCCCCCATCTTGGTGGTGGGGTGTGGTGTTTGAGTATTGGATAGTGGTTGCGAGCATCTAAACGGATGCGTTGCCGGCAACGGTGGCGTGTTCGTTAAAATGTGTAATTTTTTCTTTGGTTTTTGTGTGTTAGTAAGTGTTTAAGGGCACATGGTGGATGCCTTGGCATCGAGAGCCGATGAAGGACGTGGGAGGCTGCGATATGCCTCGGGGAGCTGTCAACCGAGCGTTGATCCGAGGATTTCCGAATGGGGAAACCCAGCACGAGTGATGTCGTGTTACCCGCACCTGAATATATAGGGTGCGGGAGGTAACGCGGGGAAGTGAAACATCTCAGTACCCGTAGGAGAAGAAAACAATTGTGATTCCGTTAGTAGTGGCGAGCGAACGCGGAACAGGCTAAACCGCACGCATGGGTAACCGGGTAGGGGTTGTGTGTGCGGGGTTGTGGGATTGATACATCTCAGCTCTACCTAGCTGAGGGGTAGTCAGAAAGTGTCGTGGTTAGCGGAAATGGCCTGGGATGGTCTGCCGTAGACGGTGAGAGCCCGGTACGCGAAAACCCGGCACCTACCTTGTATCAACTCCCGAGTAGCAGCGGGCCCGTGGAATCTGCTGTGAATCTGCCGGGACCACCCGGTAAGCCTAAATACTTCTCGATGACCGATAGCGGATTAGTACCGTGAGGGAATGGTGAAAAGTACCCCGGGAGGGGAGTGAAAGAGTACCTGAAACCGTGTGCCTACAAGCCGTCAGAGCCTCCTCGTGGGGTGATGGCGTGCCTTTTGAAGAATGAGCCTGCGAGTCAGGGACACGTCGCGAGGTTAACCCGTGTGGGGTAGCCGCAGCGAAAGCGAGTCTGAATAGGGCGCATCCCCTTTGGGGTGTAGTGGCGTGTTCTGGACCCGAAGCGGAGTGATCTACCCATGGCCAGGGTGAAGCGCGGGTAAGACCGCGTGGAGGCCCGAACCCACTTAGGTTGAAGACTGAGGGGATGAGTTGTGGGTAGGGGTGAAAGGCCAATCAAACTCCGTGATAGCTGGTTCTCCCCGAAATGCATTTAGGTGCAGCGTTGCGTGGTTCACCACGGAGGTAGAGCTACTGGATGGCCAATGGGCCCTACTAGGTTACTGACGTCAGCCAAACTCCGAATGCCGTGGTGTAAAGCGTGGCAGTGAGACGGCGGGGGATAAGCTCCGTACGTCGAAAGGGAAACAGCCCAGATCGCCGGCTAAGGCCCCTAAGCGTGTGCTAAGTGGAAAAGGATGTGCAGTCGCAAAGACAACCAGGAGGTTGGCTTAGAAGCAGCCACCCTTGAAAGAGTGCGTAATAGCTCACTGGTCAAGTGATTGTGCGCCGATAATGTAGCGGGGCTCAAGCACACCGCCGAAGCCGCGGCACATTCACCTTTGGTGAATGTGGGTAGGGGAGCGTCCCCCATTCAGCGAAGCCTCCGGGTGACCGGTGGTGGAGGGTGGGGGAGTGAGAATGCAGGCATGAGTAGCGATAAGGCAAGTGAGAACCTTGCCCGCCGTAAGACCAAGGGTTCCTGGGCCAGGCCAGTCCGCCCAGGGTGAGTCGGGACCTAAGGCGAGGCCGACAGGCGTAGTCGATGGACAACGGGTTGATATTCCCGTACCCGTGTGTGGGCGTCCCTGACGAATCAGCGGTACTAACCACCCAAAACCGGATCGACCATCCCCTTCGGGGGTATGGCGATTCGGGGCTGCGTGGGACCTTCGCTGGTAGTAGTCAAGCAATGGGGTGACGCAGGAAGGTAGCCGTACCAGTCAGTGGTAATACTGGGGCAAGCCCGTAGGGAGAGCGATAGGCAAATCCGTCGCTCATTAATCCTGAGAGGTGATGCATAGCCGATTGAGGTGAATTCGGTGATCCTCTGCTGCCAAGAAAAGCCTCTAGCGAGCACACGCACGGCCCGTACCCCAAACCAACACAGGTGGTCAGGTAGAGCATACCAAGGCGTACGAGATAACTATGGTTAAGGAACTCGGCAAAATGCCCCCGTAACTTCGGGAGAAGGGGGGCCGAATACCGTGAACACCCTTGCGGTGGGAGCGGGATTCGGCCGCAGAAACCAGTGGGTAGCGACTGTTTACTAAAAACACAGGTCCGTGCGAAGTCGCAAGACGATGTATACGGACTGACGCCTGCCCGGTGCTGGAAGGTTAAGAGGACCCGTTAGCCCGCAAGGGTGAAGCGGAGAATTTAAGCCCCAGTAAACGGCGGTGGTAACTATAACCATCCTAAGGTAGCGAAATTCCTTGTCGGGTAAGTTCCGACCTGCACGAATGGCGTAACGACTTCCCAACTGTCTCAACCATAGACTCGGCGAAATTGCACTACGAGTAAAGATGCTCGTTACGCGCGGCAGGACGAAAAGACCCCGGGACCTTCACTACAACTTGGTATTGGTGTTCGGTACGGTTTGTGTAGGATAGGTGGGAGACTGTGAAACCTCAACGCCAGTTGGGGTGGAGTCGTTGTTGAAATACCACTCTGATCGTATTGGACACCTAACCTCGAACCCTTATCGGGTTCAGGGACAGTGCCTGGTGGGTAGTTTAACTGGGGCGGTTGCCTCCTAAAATGTAACGGAGGCGCCCAAAGGTTCCCTCAACCTGGACGGCAATCAGGTGTTGAGTGTAAATGCACAAGGGAGCTTGACTGCGAGACTTACAAGTCAAGCAGGGACGAAAGTCGGGATTAGTGATCCGGCACCCCCGAGTGGAAGGGGTGTCGCTCAACGGATAAAAGGTACCCCGGGGATAACAGGCTGATCTTCCCCAAGAGTCCATATCGACGGGATGGTTTGGCACCTCGATGTCGGCTCGTCGCATCCTGGGGCTGGAGCAGGTCCCAAGGGTTGGGCTGTTCGCCCATTAAAGCGGCACGCGAGCTGGGTTTAGAACGTCGTGAGACAGTTCGGTCTCTATCCGCCGCGCGCGTCAGAAACTTGAGGAAATCTGTCCCTAGTACGAGAGGACCGGGACGGACGAACCTCTGGTACACCAGTTGTCCCACCAGGGGCACCGCTGGATAGCCACGTTCGGACAGGATAACCGCTGAAAGCATCTAAGCGGGAAGCCTTCTCCAAGATCAGGTTTCTCACCCTTTTAGAGGGATAAGGCCCCCCGCAGACCACGGGATCGATAGGCCAGACCTGGAAGCCCAGCAATGGGTGCAGGGAACTGGCACTAACCGGCCGAAAACTTACCAACACACCTCGCAACCACTATTTAGCTCCGCGACTTTTGTCGCGTGGCACCACACCCCCCACCAATACATTTACATTTAAATAGAGTTACGGCGGCCACAGCGACAGGGAAACGCCCGGTCCCATTCCGAACCCGGAAGCTAAGCCTGTCAGCGCCGATGATACTGCCCTTTCGGGTGGAAAAGTAGGACACCGCCGAACATACACAAAAACGCCTCCGGCAACGGGGGCGTTTTTGTATTGCCTTTTATGCGCCTAGTCGAATAGTGTCAAATTTGCATTCACCGCGGTGCGCTTCCTCTCCATTTCGAGGAGGGTGCGCTTTCGGTCCAGGCCGCCCCCATAGCCGGTGAGGCTGCCGTTGGCGCCGATGACGCGGTGGCACGGTACGACAATCGCAATAGGATTATGGCCGTTGGCCAATCCTACGGCGCGTGCGGAACCGGGAGCGCCGATTTGCTCGGCGATTTCCCCGTAGGCTCTGGTTTCGCCATACGGAATTGTCAGCAGCGCCCTCCATACGCGCTGCTGAAATTCGGTACCGCGCAGATCAAACTCGAGGTGGAACTCGGTGAGGTCGCCGGCGAAATACGCGGCAAGCTGGTCGGCGGCCTCGGTGAAGGCCGTCGGATTGGGGGACCAGCCCACGCGGCTCGGTTCGTAGGTCTGGTCGGCCATCCGCAGCATCGTCAAGACCGAGTCGCGGCCGGCCAGGGTCAGCGGTCCGATCGGGCTGTCGATGGTGTGGTACTCGATCATCATGCAACCTCCTGTGGTGGCCAATGGTTTACCGGGTGCTCGAGGGTGGTCCATAGATATTGGGTGGCGTAGGAACGCCAGGGACGCCACCGCGCGCTGTGGGCGACGAGCGCCCGTTCGTCGGCGGGCAAGCCAAGCCGCTTGGCGGCCAGGCGGAGACCCAGGTCGGTGGCGGGAAACGCGTTCGGGTCGCCGAGGCCGCGCATCGCGATTATCTCTGCGGTCCAGGGGCCGACTCCCGGCAGAGCCAGCAATCGGCCGCGCGCACTTTCCCAATCACTGCCCGCGTCCAGGACGATGCTTCCGTCGGTGAGACCGGTCACCAGTGCGCTCAGTGTCCGTTGCCGGGCCCCGGGCACCGCCAAATGGGCGGGATCGAGCTCAGCGAGTTGTTCGACCGTCGGGAAGGTATGGGTCAAGGCGCCCTCGGGATCGTGGATCGGTTGCCCGTACGCGGCGACCAGCCGGCCCGCGTGGGTTCTCGCGGCCTTGGTCGACACCTGTTGGCCCAGTACCGCGCGCACGGCGAGCTCCGCCTCGTCGACCGTGCGGGGGATGCGCTGTCCGGGAGTTCTGGCGACGGCCGGGCCTAGATCCGGGTCGCTAGCCAGCGCGTCGTCCACCGCCTCCGGATCGGCGTCGAGGTCCAGCAGCCGCCGGCAGCGTGCGATCGCGGTGGTCAGGTCGCGGAAGTCGTCGAGCGCGAGCAGACAACGGACGTGATCGATAGCGGGAGTCAGCGTGACGACGGCGTTGCCAAAGGGCAGGCGCAAGCTGCGCCGGTACGCGCCGTCACGCACCTCCTCACAACCGGGCACCGCGCCGGCGGCCAGGTGACCGAAGACGCCCGCGTATCCGAATGGGGTGCGTACCGGCAGCCGAAGGCACAGCGCCCCCGGCGACGCCGCGGTGGACCCGGGCCGGGCTGCCGCGCGCCGCCTCAGCGCGGTTGGCGTGCTTTCGAACACCAAGCGCACCGTGTCGTTGAACTGGCGGATGCTGGAAAACCCGGCGGCGAACGCGACGTCGCCCAGCGGCAGGCCGGTGGTCTCGATGAGTACCCGGGCGGTCTGCGCCCGTTGTGCGCGGGCCAGCGCGAGCGGGCCGGCGCCCACCTCGGCCTGCAGCAGCCGCTCCAGCTGGCGGGTGGTGTAGCCGAGGTGGGCCGCCAGTCCGCCGACGCCTTCGCGGTCCACCGTGCCGTCCGCGATCAGGCGCATCGTCCGCGCCACGACATCGCCCCGCACATTCCATTCCGGCGAGCCCGGGGAGGCGTCGGGTCGGCACCGCTTGCATGCCCGAAACCCGGCTCGTTGGGCGGCCGCGGCGGTCGGGTAGAACCGCACGTTACGAGCGAACGGCGGCCGCACCGGGCAGCTGGGCCGGCAGTAGATCCGGGTGGTCAGCACCGCGGTGACGAACCAGCCGTCGAACCGGGCGTCCTTGGATTGGACGGCGCGGTAGCAGCGTTCGAAGTCGTCGTGCACCCATCCAGACTTACACCCGCCCACCGACAAAACTAGCGGAAAAGCGACATGATGGTGGGCGGCGTCCTGAAGTGCCGGTGGCGTGAGTCGGGCATGCTTGACTACCGCCGTCCGCTCATCGCTACCCGTCGCGGCGAGCGGCGCCGGCGGGCGATGCCAGCCGGGTGGGGCGCTCGTGTCCGCGCAGGGTGACGGTCTCGCCCAAAGACCAACGGCCGCGCTCGGTTTCGCTTGCACCCTCCAGGGTGTCGGCCGTTGCAAGCAGTCGGCCCGGGTGCGACTTGGCGAGCTCGCACAAACGGGCCGCCTCGTTCACCGGCTCGCCGATCACGGTGTATTCGAAGCGTTCCCGGGCGCCGACATTGCCGGCGACGACCTGCCCCGCCGCCACGCCGATACCGGCCCGGCATTCCGGCATTTCATCGTCCAGCCGGTCGGTGATGCACCGCGCGGCGGCCAGCGCCCGATCCTCGGGACTCTCAAGGTGATTCGGCGCGCCGAAGATGGCGAGCGTCGCATCACCCTCGAACTTGTTGACCAGCCCGCAGTGTCGGTCCACTTCCTCGACGACGATGCCGAAAAACTGGTTGAGCACCGAAACAACTTCGGCCGGAGGCCGACTGGTCACCAGCTGGGTGGAGCCGACGATATCGATGAACAAGACGGCGACGTGGCGTTCTTCACCGCCGAGTTTGGGTTTTTCACGTTCCGCAGCCAGGGCTACTTCGCGTCCGACGTGTCGGCCGAAAAGATCGCGCACACGTTCGCGCTCACGCAGGCCGTCGACCATCGCGTTGAAACCCCGTTGTAGCTCACCGAGTTCCGTGCCGTCGAACACCACCAGGTTGCCCCGCAGGTCGCCCCGCTCGACGCGCTGCAAGGCCGCACGGACGACGCGCACCGGGGTCGCGGTGAGCCAGGCCAGGATCCACATCAGGAGGCAACCGAAAACCAATGTTGCGATCGACACGATCACCACCCCCATCGCGAACTGGAAGTCGGTGAGATTCCGCATCAAGATCTGGAAGATCGCCACCAGCGCGATACCGATGACCGGCACCCCTGAACCAAGGAACCAGACCATCATGGTTCTTCCCATGATCCCCCCGGTCAACCGCCGGGGCGGTCGCCCTGCCTCGAGCGCTTGGGCGGCCACCGGTCGCAGCGCGAACTCGGCGAGCAGATAGCTGCCGGTGGCGACCAAAACGCCGCAGAAGCTCACCACGAACAGGAACCGGGGGATGAACATGGTGTTGGCCAGGCCGTAGAGGGTCGCCGACAGCGCCGCGCCAAATCCCCACAGGATGAGGTCGACGATCGCGACGCGCCACGGGGCCAGGAAGGTGTTGCGCTCGTCGGTGCGGGTGGGTGTGCGCTCCTCGATCGCCCAGCGCAGCGCGAACACGGTCCGCCGGGTAATCCAGTAGCTGCCCAGTGCCAGGGCAAAAGCGATATAGGCCGGCACGACCGCGACTGTGATCCACAATGGTGCGTCGTCGAACACGCTCGGTTCGGGAATGGCGACTGTCACCAGCAGAACGGCAACGCCGATGCCAACCAGGTTCGCCGCAACGACGAGAACGGTCAGGATGATCTGGATGCGTACTCGCCGGCGGACCTGACTCTCGGTAACCCGCCCAAGCAGCAGGGAGCCATACGCCGGGGTCTCTGGCAGCCGGCCGCTCTGCCGGGTCAGCGTTTCCAGCACCCGGCCCAGGCGTTGTGCCACGGTCTTCTTGGCCGACATGGTGGCGCCAGCTTAATTCGTCGGTCAGGCTCTAAGGTGAGTCGGGTGCGTCTAGTGATAGCCCAGTGCACCGTTGATTACGTCGGCCGGCTCACCGCGCATCTCCCGTCGGCGCGCAGGTTGCTGCTGTTCAAGGCGGACGGGTCGGTCAGCGTGCATGCCGACGACCGCGCCTACAAGCCGCTCAACTGGATGAGCCCGCCGTGCTGGTTGACCGAAGAGCCCGGTGATCGGGCGCCGGTATGGGTGGTGGAGAACAAAGCGGGGGAACAGCTGCGCATCACCGTCGAGGAGATCGAGCACGACTCCAGTCACGATCTGGGCGTTGACCCGGGACTGGTCAAGGACGGGGTGGAAGCTCACCTGCAGGCGTTGCTCGCCGAGCACGTCCAATTGCTGGGCGAGGGATACACTTTGGTCCGGCGCGAATACATGACGGCCATCGGGCCCGTCGACCTGTTGTGCCGTGATGAACAGGGGGGCTCTGTCGCGGTGGAAATCAAGCGACGGGGCGAAATCGATGGCGTTGAGCAGCTGACCCGCTATCTCGAGTTGCTCAATCGCGACAGCGTGCTGGCGCCGGTGCAGGGTGTGTTCGCCGCTCAGCAGATCAAGCCGCAAGCACGCACTCTGGCCGTCGACCGCGGTATCCGTTGCGTGACATTGGATTACGACAAGATGCGCGGCATGGACAGCGACGAGTACCGGCTGTTCTGAGTTCTGGAGAATAGACTGGCCGCATGGCACGGCGCCGCATACCGCCACGCCGGACGCTATCGCCACCAGCGGTCGCGCGCCGGGTGGAACTCGGATCCGACGGTCACGAGTACGAGGTCCGTCCGGTCGCGGCCGCCCGCGCGGTCAAGACCTACCGTTGTCCCGGGTGCGATCATGAAATACGCGCCGGTACCGCGCATTTAGTGGTGTGGCCGGCGGACTCGTGGCACGGAGGGCCACAAACAGGAATTGACGATCGCCGGCATTGGCACACGACGTGCTGGACCCACCGCGCCACGCGCGGTCCGACCCGGAAGTGGTCTTAGTTACCGGTTTCAGGCGGCCTGTTCGACCAGCTCGATGAGTACTCCGCCGGCATCCTTGGGGTGGATGAAGTTGATCCGCGAGTTCGCCGTGCCGCGCCGGGGCGCCTCGTAGACGAGCCGGACGCCTTGCTCCTGCAGCCGCTCGATCATGCCGTCGAGGTCGCTGACCCGAACCGCCATCTGCTGGATGCCGGGGCCGCGCTTGTCCAGGAACTTTGCGATGGTCGAGGACTCGTCGATGGGTGCCATCAGCTGGATCTGCGCGGTGCCCTTCAGGGCGCCGGGAACCGCGAGCATGGCTTCCCGAATTCCCTGGTCATCGTTGACTTCCTCGTGCACCAGGATCATGCCGAGGTGGTCGTGGTACCAGGCGATTGCCGCGTCCAGGTCGGCGACTGCGATGCCGACGTGATCGATCGCCGTCACCAGCGCGGTGGCCAGGACCTGACGGGCGTCAACTTGATCGGTCGTCATCACATAACGGTAACCTGGCGGCAAAGATTGCGCTTCTCCAGGTGGCCGATAGGCCGTCCACGCACGCCCAGGAGGTACTCATGACGACGTCGGTGATCGTTGCTGGAGCACGGACACCCATCGGCAAGTTGATGGGGTCGCTCAAGGATTTCTCGGCCAGCGATCTGGGGGCGATCGCCATCGCCGGCGCGCTGGAGAGGGCCAACGTAGCGGCGTCGGCGGTCGAGTACGTGATCATGGGTCAGGTGTTGACGGCCGGGGCCGGCCAGATGCCGGCCCGCCAGGCGGCGGTAGCTGCGGGCATCAGCTGGGATGTGCCGGCGCTGACCATCAACAAGATGTGCCTGTCCGGTATCGACGCGATCGCGCTGGCTGACCAGCTCATTCGTGTCGGGGAGTTCGACGTGGTGGTGGCCGGCGGGCAGGAATCCATGACCCGCGCGCCCCATTTGCTGATGGATAGCCGCGCGGGCTACAAGTACGGCGACGTGACGGTGTTGGACCACATGGCCTACGACGGCCTGCACGACGTGTTCACCGACCAGCCGATGGGCGCGCTCACCGAGCAGCGCAACGACGTCGACAAATTCACCCGTGCCGAGCAGGACGAGTTCGCTGCGCGGTCGCACCAAAAGGCGGCCGCGGCATGGAAGGACGGCGTCTTCACCGACGAAGTGGTGCCGGTGAACATCCCGCAGCGCAAAGGTGATCCGCTGCAGTTCGCCGAGGACGAGGGGATCCGCGCCAACACCACCGCCGAGTCGTTGGCCGGGCTCAAACCGGCATTTCGCCGCGACGGCACCATCACCGCCGGTTCGGCGTCGCAGATCTCCGACGGTGCGGCAGCGGTCGTGGTGATGAACAAGGACAAAGCGCGGGAGTTGGGACTGACCTGGCTGGCCGAGATCGGCGCGCACGGCGTGGTGGCCGGGCCGGATTCGACCCTGCAGTCGCAGCCGGCCAACGCGATCAAGAAGGCGCTGCGCCGCGAGGGCATCTCCGCTGAGCAGCTCGACGTCGTGGAGATCAACGAGGCGTTCGCGGCGGTGGCGCTGGCCTCGACCCGCGAACTCGGCCTGAATCCCGAGATCGTCAACCGTCAACGGCGGCGCGATCGCGGTCGGGCATCCCATCGGAATGTCGGGCGCCAGGATCACGCTGCACGCGGCCCTGGAACTGTCCCGACGCGGCTCCGGTTATGCCGTCGCGGCGCTGTGCGGGGCCGGCGGGCAGGGCGACGCCCTGATCCTGCGGGCCGGTTAGCCAGGTCCTGACCCCGCCCGCAGCGATGCTGGCGGCCACCGTGCGAGACGAACTGTGATCTTCGTCATATCGGGCCGCCGCGTCCTTTTCGGAGAGATTCGGGGTCGGTGATGTCTTTGCCGGAGCGACGGTGCCACCGAGTGGATCGGTTATCGATGCGCATGACAAACTTGACGGCGTGACGCATCCGCGATCCTCGATTGGGCCCGCGATGGCTGGTGCGGTCGATCTGTCGGGCCTCAAGCAGCGGGCCCAGCAGCCGGCGGGCGCCCCCGGCGGCGGCGCCGCCCCGGTCGCGGCGGGCGGCCCCGGAGTCACCGCGATCACCGAGGCCAATTTCGAAGAAGAAGTCTTGGTCCGATCCGGGGAAGTGCCCGTCGTGGTGCTGCTCTGGTCGCCGCGCAGTGACGCGTGCGTCGAGTTAGCCGAGACGCTGTCCGGTCTGGTCGCCGAGGACAACGGCACCTGGTCGCTGGCGACGGTCAATGTCGACGTGGCACCCAGGGTCGCCCAAATCTTTGGCGTTGATGCGGTCCCGACCGTGGTGGCTTTGGCCGCCGGGCAGCCGGTGTCCAGCTTCCAAGGACTACAACCCGCCGACCAACTGCGTCGCTGGGTGGACTCATTGTTGTCGGCCACGGCCGGCAAGCTAACGGGCCCAACGGGTTCCGCTGGCTCCGCGGCGGCCCCGGAAGTCGACCCCGAACTCGCCGCGGCCCGCGAACAGCTCGAGGCCGGTGACTTCGAGGCCGCCAGGAACTCGTATCAGGCGATATTGGACGCCGACCCGGGCAGCGCGGAAGCGAAGGGCGCGATCCGCCAAATCGACTTCCTCACGCGCGCAACGGCGCAACTTCCGGACGCCGTCGCCGTCGCCGATGCCGCGCCGAACGACATCGAAGCCGCCTTCGCGGCCGCCGATGTGCAAATCCTCAACCAGGACGTCAGTGGGGCGTTTGAACGTTTGATCACCCTGGTGCGCAACACGTCCGGCGATGAGCGAACCCTGGTGCGCACCCGGTTGCTCGAGCTGTTCGAGCTGTTCGATCCCGCCGATCCCGAGGTGATCGTCGGCCGGCGCAATCTCGCCAACGCGCTGTACTGAAGAAGGCTGCTGGTTACTCGGGCGCCAGCCACAAGGCCGATGTGGGCGGGAGCACCAGCACCGCCGAGGCCGGCCGGCCGTGCCAGGGGTCCTCGGTGGCGTCGACGCCGCCCATGTTTCCGATGCCCGAACCGTTGTAGTTGGTCGCATCGGTATTGAGCACCTCGCGCCAGCGGCCGGCGCAGGGCAGCCCCAGCCGGTAGCCGCTGTGCTCGGAACCCGCAAAGTTGAACACACAGGCCATGACCGAGCCGTCCTTGCCGTAACGCAGGAAGCTCAGCACATTGTTGGCGGAGTCGTTGGCGTCGATCCAGGAATAGCCGTTAGGGGTGGTGTCTTGGCTCCACAGCGCCGGGTGGCCGCGGTAGATGTCATTGATGTCGCGCACCATGCGCAGGACGCCGTTGGAGAAACCCTGCTCGTCGAGCTGCCACCAGTCCAGACCACCCTCCTCGGACCATTCGGCGCGCTGGCCGAATTCCTGGCCCATGAACAACAACTGCTTACCCGGATGCGCCCACTGGTACGCCAGCAGGCTGCGCAGCCCGGCGGCCTTGACGTGGTTGTTGCCCGGCATCCGCCCCCATAAGGTGCCCTTGCCGTGCACCACCTCGTCGTGGCTGAGCGGAAGCACATAGTTCTCGCTGAATGCGTACAGCATCGAGAACGTCATCTCGTGATGGTGGTAGCTGCGGTAAATCGGGTCGCGGCTGATGTAGTCGAGCGTGTCGTGCATCCAGCCCATGTTCCACTTCATCGAGAAGCCGAGGCCGCCAAGGTTTGTCGGCCGTGTCACCCCGGGCCACGACGTCGACTCCTCGGCGATCGTGACGATGCCCGGTGCGGCTTTGTGCGCCGTGGCGTTCATCTCCTGCAGGAACTGCACGGCTTCCAGGTTCTCCCGGCCGCCGTAGATGTTCGGGGTCCAACCGCCCGCAGGGCGTGAGTAGTCCAGGTACAGCATCGAGGCGACCGCGTCCACGCGCAGGCCGTCGATGTGGAATTCTTCCAGCCAATACAACGCGTTGGCGACGAGGAAGTTACGCACTTCCCGGCGGCCGAAGTCGAATACATATGTGCCCCAGTCGAGTTGCTCGCCCCGGCGGGGATCGGAGTGCTCGTAGAGCGGGGTGCCGTCAAACCGTCCCAGCGCCCACGCGTCTTTCGGGAAGTGCGCCGGTACCCAGTCCACGATGACGCCGATACCGGCCTGGTGCAGGGCGTCGACCAGTGTCCGGAAGTCGTCGGGCGTGCCGAATCGCGATGTCGGCGCGTAGTACGACGTCACCTGGTATCCCCATGATCCGGCGAACGGATGCTCGGCGACCGGAAGGAGTTCCACGTGGGTAAACCCGTGTTCGACCACATACTCGGTCAGCTCGTGGGCGAGCTGGCGATAGCTCAGGCCGGGGCGCCATGAGCCGAGATGAACCTCGTATGTGCTCATGGGGTCGAACACCGGGTTGCGCTGGGCGCGCCGCGCCATCCACTCGGCATCCTCCCAGGTGTACTCGCCACGCCAAACTCGCGATGCGGTGTGCGGCGGCACTTCGGTGGCGAAGGCCATGGGATCGGCCCGTTCGGTCACCACGCCGTCGGCGCCGTGCACCCGGAACTTGTACAGACCGTCCACCGGAAAGCCCGGCCAGAACAACTCCCATACGCCCGACGAACCCAAGACCCGCATGGGCGCCTCGCTGCCGGTCCACCCGTTGAACTCGCCGATCAAGCTGACGCCCTTGGCGTTGGGTGCCCACACCGCGAACGACACCCCGGTGACGACGCCGTCGGCCGTGGTGAACGAGCGGGGGTGCGCGCCGAGAACTTCCCAGAGTCGCTCGTGGCGGCCTTCGCCGAAGAGATGGAGGTCGACTTCGCCCAGGGTCGGCAGGAAGCGATAAGCGTCGGCGACGATGTACGGGTCGGAACCCTCATAGCGCACCTGCAGCCGGTAGTCGATCAGCTTCACGAACGGCAATGCCACGGCGAACAGACCCGATTCGACGTGCTGCAGCGGGAACCGGTCGTCGCCGACCAGTGCCACGACTTCCCCCGCGTGCGGCCGGAACGCCCGGATGACGGTGTGGTCGCCGTACTCGTGGGCGCCCAGGATCCCGTGCGGGTTGTGGTGCGTGCCCGCTACCAGGCGCGACAGGTCGGCGGGGTCGGGCGCCAGGTGCGTCCCGGCGAGTTGGTCGGCTTGGTGGCTCATGTCCCTTTCACCTCCGGTCCGTTTCATCGCCTGCGAAGCAGCGTCATTCGGGATTCGTACGGTATGAGCGGCATGTTGATGACATGCGCGACCGCCTGCACAGGATCGATGCGAACGTAGTTGGCTTGCCCCCACTGGAATTCTTGGCCGGTGATTTCATCGCGCACCCAAAACCGCTCGTAGGGCTCCATACCCAATGCCGCCATATCCAAAAACAGCGTCGCTTCCTCGGGGCCGAATGCGTTGAGCGTCACCACCACCAGCACGCAGTCGCCGGTCGCCGGGTCGAACTTGCTGTAAGCCAGCAGCGCGTCGCTGTCCACGCCATGGAAATGAATGGTGCGCAACTGCTGCAGGGCCGGATGCAGCCGTCGAATTGCGTTGAGCCGCGCGATGAACGGCTCGAGCGAGCGTCCCTCCGCGAGCGCGCTTGCGTAGTCGCGGGGGCGTAATTCGTACTTCTCCGAGTCCAGGTACTCCTCGCTGCCTTCCCGCACCGCGCGGTGCTCGAAGAGCTCGTACCCGGAGTACACGCCCCAGGCCGGTCCCATGGTTGCCGCCAGCGCCGCGCGGATGGCGAACATTCCCGGGCCGTTGTGCTGCAGGATGGCGTGCAGGATGTCGGGGGTGTTCACGAACAGGTTCGGCCGGCGAAAGTCGGCGAGCGCGGCGATGTCGTTGCCGAATTCGGTGAGTTCCCACTTGGCCGTGCGCCAGGTGAAGTAGCTGTAGGACTGCGTGAATCCGAGTTTGGCCAGGCCGTATTGCCGGGCCGGTGGCGTGAACGCCTCGGAAAGGAACAGCACGTCGGGGTCGACGCTTTTCACCTGGCCAATCAGCCACGCCCAGAAGTCCGGCGGCTTGGTGTGCGGGTTGTCTACGCGGAAGAACTTGACGCCGTGGTCGATCCAGTGCCGGACCACGCGCAGCACTTCGTCGTAGAGACCGGCCGGGTCGTTGTCGAAGTTGACGGGATAGATGTCCTGGTATTTCTTGGGCGGGTTTTCCGCGTAGGCGATGGTGCCGTCCGGTAGTTGGGTGAACCAGTTGCGATGTTCGCGCGCCCACGGATGATCGGGCGCGCACTGCAGCGCGAGATCCAGCGCGACCTCCATACCGAGCTCGCGCGCCGCCGCGACGAATTCATCGAAGTCGTCGAGGGTGCCCAGCTTCGGATGGATGGCGTCGTGACCGCCCTCGTCACTGCCGATTGCCCACGGGGAGCCCACATCTCCCGGCGCTGCGGTGGGAGAGTTGTTGCGCCCCTTGCGATGTATCTTGCCGATCGGATGGATCGGTGGCAGATACACGACGTCGAATCCCATTGCCGCTATCCGCGGAAGCTGGGCGACTGCCGTGGCGAAGGTGCCGTGCACCGGCTTGCCGTCGGCGTCCCACCCGCCCGTCGAGCGGGGGAACATCTCGTACCACGCCCCGAAGCGCGCCAGCGGCCGATCCACCCACACCCCGCACTGTTCGCCGCGGGTGACCAGGTCACGCAGTGGATAGTTCGCCAAGACCTCTTCGATTTCTTCGGAGAGTGCCAGCGCGGTGCGGGTCACCGGATCGCCAGGGCTGCGCAACGCCGCGGCGGCTGCCAACACCGGATCGCGCGCCGCGCGCGGAACACCGGTCGCGGCACGTTCCAACAGCGCTGCGCCGACCAGGAGGTCATTGGACAGTTCGGTCTCGCCCTGGCCGGCCTCCAGCTTGGCGACCACGCTGTGCCGCCAGCTGTGGATCGGGTCCCCCCACCCGTCGACCCGGAAGGTCCACAGGCCGACACGGTCCGGGGTGAACTGACCGTGGAAAACGTAGGGTTCCAGGCCCATCGTCATGGGAAGCAGCAGCGGCTTGATCCGTTGCTGCTCGGCGGTGCCGTCGTCGAGTTCGGCCGCCGGCTTCGCCGGGGCCTGGACCGCCTTGATCCGCCGGGTTTCCGTTACCTGCGGATAGCGCGGCCCGAGGTAACGCACGACCAGGGTCGCTGCGACGGCTTCGTGGCCTTCGCGCCATACCGCGGCGCTGACGGGGACGGTCTCGCCGACCACGGCCTTGGCGGGATACACGCCGCAGGAAACGACGGGCTGGACGTTATCGATTTCAACACGACCGGGCACAACACTCCGTTCCGATTGTGTGCGGCGATACCGCGGTGTGCTCCGTCGCGGAATGCCCCTCGTCTGGCGAAACTTCCTGTCGTGGGAACTTGCTCCATGGGGAAGCACCGTTGCGGCCCCAATAACTATCCGATACCCACCCTAGTGTCTGGTCACACCCCCGGCGGGAAAAGCCCGCTCTCCCGTCGCCGTGCGCGGACCGGAATCCTCAGTAAGGTAAGGACGCGTGAAAGCCCTCCGCCGGTTCAACGTCCGTGCTCATCTTCCCGAGCGGCTGGCCGCCCTGGGTCAGCTCTCGACGAACTTGCGCTGGTCGTGGGACAAGCCGACACACGACCTGTTTGCGACCATCGACCCGACGCTGTGGGAGCGGTGTGGCAGTGATCCGGTGGCGTTGCTGGGCGCCGTGAACCCGGCTCGGCTCGACGAGCTCGCGCTCGATGAAAGCTTCCTGGGCCGGCTCGATGAGCTAGCCGCGGACTTGAACGATTACCTGAACCGCCCCCTGTGGTACCAGCAGCAACAGGACGACGGTGTCGCGATGCCGACGGCGATCGCATACTTCTCGATGGAGTTCGGTATCGCCGAGGTGCTGCCCAACTACTCGGGTGGCCTGGGAATCCTCGCCGGAGACCACCTGAAGGCGGCGTCGGATCTGGGGGTGCCGCTGGTAGCGGTCGGCCTCTACTACCGCTCCGGATACTTCCGGCAGTCGCTGACCGCGGACGGCTGGCAGAACGAGACCTACCCGTCGCTGGACCCGCAGGGGCTGCCGTTGCGGCTGCTCACCGACGCCACCGGCGACCCGGTCCTCGTCGAGCTGGCACTGCCCGATTCCGCGCGGCTACGCGCCCGGATCTGGATCGCCCAGGTGGGCCGGGTTCCGCTGCTCTTGCTGGATTCCGACGTCCCGGAAAACCGGCACGATCTGCGCAGCGTCACCGACCGCCTCTACGGGGGCGATCAGGAACATCGAATGCGGCAGGAGATCCTCGCGGGCATCGGCGGGGTGCGGGCGATCCGCGCTTTCACCGCCATTGCAGGGCGGTCCGCGCCCGAGGTGTTTCACATGAACGAGGGACACGCGGGCTTTCTTGGCGTGGAACGCATTCGCGAGCTGACGACCGGGTCGGGACTGGATTTCGACACCGCGCTGGCCGTCGTGCGATCCAGCACCGTGTTCACCACCCACACCCCGGTGGCCGCCGGTATCGACCGATTCCCGGCCGACATGGTGCGGAGGTACTTCGACGATCACGTTGCCGACGATCCCGATGGGAAACAAGTGAAAAGGGCGGACAAGGGTGCGCCCCCGTTGTTGCCGGGCGTGCCGACCGCGCGGATCCTCGCGCTGGGCGCCGAGGACGATCCGGCCAAGTTCAACATGGCTCACATGGGTTTGCGGCTGGCGCAACGCGCCAACGGCGTCTCGCTGCTGCACGGCCGGGTGAGTCGAGCCATGTTCAATGAGTTGTGGCCCGGGTTTGACGTCGACGAGGTGCCGATCGGCTCGATCACCAATGGGATTCATGCGCGTACCTGGGCGGCTCCGCAATGGTTGCAACTCGGGCGCGAGCTGACCGGGTCGGACTCGTTCAGCGACCCCGGGGTATGGCTGCGACTCAAGCAGGTCGACGCCGGCCATCTGTGGTGGATACGCTCGCAATTGCGGTCACTGCTCGTTGATAATGTCCGGCGGCGGTTGCGCAACTCGTGGCTGGAACGCGGCGCCTCGGACGCCGAATTGGGCTGGATAGCAACGGCGTTCGATCCGGGCGTGCTCACCGTCGGATTTGCCCGGCGGGTGCCGACGTACAAGCGGCTGACGCTGATGCTGCGCGACCCGGATCGACTCGAGCAGTTGTTGCTCAGCGAGGACCGGCCCATCCAGCTGATCGTTGCCGGGAAGTCGCACCCGGCCGACGACGGAGGAAAGGCCCTGATCCAGCAGGTGGTGCGGTTTGCCGACCGGCCCGGGGTGCGCCACCGGATCGCGTTTCTGCCCGACTACGACATGTCGATGGCGCGGCTGTTGTATTGGGGCTGCGACGTGTGGCTGAACAACCCGCTGCGGCCGCTGGAGGCATGCGGCACCTCGGGAATGAAGAGCGCGCTGAACGGCGGACTGAACCTGTCCATTCGCGATGGCTGGTGGGACGAATGGTACGACGGCGAAAACGGTTGGGAGATACCGTCTGCCGACGGTGTGGCCGACGAGGCCCGGCGCGACGACCTGGAGGCCAGCGCGCTCTACACCTTGCTGGAAGAAGCGGTGGCGCCGAAGTTCTACGAGCGTGATGAACACGGGGTGCCGCCCCGGTGGATCGAAATGGTGCGCCACACGTTGCAGACCCTCGGGCCGAAGGTGCTGGCGTCCCGCATGGTGCGCGACTACGTCGAGGAGTACTACACGCCGGCGGCGCAGTCGCTGCGCAAGACCGTCGCGGCCCCGGAAGGTGCCGAATATGTGGCCGGCGGCGGTGAGTTCGGCGCTGCGCGCCAGCTGGCCGGCTACCGTCGGCGCGTCGAGAAGGCATGGCCGAACATCGAGATCACCGACGTCGACAGCACGGGCCTGCCGGATACTCCGCTGCTCGGCTCCAAGCTGACCTTGACCGCGACCGTTCAGCTGGCCGGGCTGAGCCCCGACGAAGTCAGCGTCCAAGCGGTGCTGGGCCGGGTCGACTCCGGCGATGTGCTGCAGGATCCGGTCATGGTCGATATGTCGCACGCCGGGACCGCCGGCAGCGGCAACGAGATTTTTTCGACGACAACACCGTTGCCGCTGGCCGGAGCCGTCGGATACACGGTCCGCGTGCTGCCCCGCCACCCGATGCTCGCCGCCAGCAGCGAGCTCGGACTCGTCGCCCTCGCCAGGTAGCCAGGGCCGCGCGTCAGGCCGAGAGGTCCTCTGCGGCGGTGCGCAGCCGCTCCAGCGCCGCCCGGACCTGCGCCGCATTGGTGGTCTGCCAGAACGGTGGCAGCGAGGCGTGCAGGTAGCGGCCGTAGCCGGCGGTGACCATCCGAGAGTCCAGCACCGCCACCACTCCGCGGTCGGTGACGCGACGCAACAGGCGACCCGACCCCTGCGCCAACAGCAGCGCGGCATGGCTGGCGGCGACGGCCATGAAACCGTTGCCGCCACGCGCGGCCACGGCGCGCTGCCGCGCGCCCAGCAGCGGGTCGTCTGGCCGCGGGAACGGGATGCGGTCGATCAGCACCAACGACAGCGACGGCCCCGGCACGTCGACGCCCTGCCATAGCGACAGGGTGCCGAACAACGAGGTCTCGAGTTCGGCGCTGAACCGCTCGACCAGCGCGGAGGTGCTGTCGTCGCCCTGGCACAGCACCGGCGTGGACAGCCGCCCGCGCATGGCCTCGGCGGCGGCCCGGGCGGCCCGCATCGACGAGAACAGCCCCAGGGTGCGCCCGCCGGCGGCGACGATGAGCTCCTCGATTTCGGTGAGCTGCTCGGCGGAGCCGACGCCGTCGCGGCCGGGCGGCGGCAGGTGGGCGGCCACGTAGAGGATGCCGGCCTTGGCGTGGTGGAACGGCGACCCGACATCGAGGCCACGCCAGGGGACCTCTTTGGCGTCGCCCGCGGTCAGGCCCCACGCCGCGGCCATGGCATCGAAGGACCCGCCGATCGTCAGCGTCGCCGAGGTCAACACCGTGGTCGACCGGGAGAACACCCGGTCGCGCAGGAGGCCGGCGACCGAGAGCGGCGCCACCCGCAACACCGGTCGGGGTGTACCCCGGTTGTCCTCGTGATCGAGCCACACCACGTCCGTGCGATCGGGGATGGCCGGGGTGAAGGACGTCAGGACGCGCGACGCGGTATCGGATATCTCGCTCAGCGCCGCAACCGCTTCGGCGCGCGCCGCCGCGGCTTTGGCGTCGCTGGTGGTGTCGATCGCCGACCGTGCCGCTGTCGCCGCGTCGCGCAGCGCGGTCAGGTACGTCGCCATCTCCTCGTCGAGGTGATCGATGCGCCCCACCTTGATTATTTGAGCGTCGTGGATCGCCGCGGTGATGTTGGCTGACGCCGCCTCCAGCCGCTGGGCCAGCTCGGGATTCACCAATCGGCTGATCCGCCGCGAGGCGACGCCCAGGGCGGCCGGCGTCAACTCCGCGGTGGCCACCGACGTCACCCGGTCGGCCAGCTCGTGGGCCTCATCGACCACCAGCAGCGTATGTTCGGGCAGCACAGCCGATTCGGCCACCGCATCGATGGCCAGCAACGCATGATTGGTGACCACCACATCAGCACGGCCGGCCTCACCCCTGGCCCGCTCGGAAAAGCACTCGGAGCCAAAAGGGCAGCGCGCCAAGCCCAGGCATTCCCGGGCGGAAACGCTGACCTGGGACCAGGATCGCTCCGGCACGCCGGGCTTGAGATCGTCGCGATCACCGGAATCGGTCGTCGACGCCCAGGCGGTGAGCCGTTGCACGTCGCGGCCCAGGGCGCTGACCGCCATGGGATCGAACAGGTCCTCCTGTCCAGCGTCGCCGGATTCCTCGCCGTCGGCCGCGAATCCATTGTGGATCTTGTTCAGGCACAAGTAATTTCGCCGCCCCTTGAGCAGCGCGAACTGCGGGCGGCGCGGCAGCGCGTCGGCGAGCGAATCGATGAGTCGGGGCAGATCGCGATCGACTAGCTGACGCTGCAACGCGATGGTGGCCGTCGACACCACGACCGGTGAGTCGTCGCTCAGGGCGCGGACGATCGCGGGGACCAGGTATGCGAGCGACTTGCCGGTGCCGGTGCCGGCCTGCACGACCAGGTGCTCGCCGGTTGCGAAGGCCTGCGCCACCGCGGCCGCCATCTCCAGCTGGCCGGTGCGTTCAGTGCCGCCGAGCGCCGCCACGGCCATGGCCAGCAGCTCGGGCACGGATTCAGGGGGCATGGCTTGCGTCAGGCCGGGATTTGCGTGGCCGGGATTTGCGTGGTCGCGATCGCGGGCTCGCCGTTGGACAGGTTCAATCCCTCCCACGGCAGACTGCGCAGCCCGGAAGCCACCAGCTCGCGCGCGGCGGCCAGGTTCGGTTTGGCGAGCACCTCGCCGCCGCGGACCAGCGGCGCGGTCAGCACCCGGAACGGTTCGGGAACCGCCGGCTGACGGCCCATCGGATACACCACCTCCTCGGTGATGGTGCCGGTCGAACGCAACAGGCGCAGCGCCTCTTTGCGTCCGCCGTGGGATTCCTTGTGGCTGCTGCGCTTCTGCACCGGCATGCCGTCCACTTCGACCAGCTTGTAAACCAGATTCGCGGTGGGGGCGCCCGAACCCGTCACCAGCGATGTACCCACGCCGTAACTGTCCACCGGTTCGGCGGCCAACGCGGCGATGGAGAACTCGTCGAGGTCGCCGGAGACCACGATGCGGGTCTGGGTGGCTCCCAGCCGGTCGAGCTGGTCACGGACCTGGCGGGCCAGCACGCCCAGCTCGCCGGAGTCGATGCGGACCGCGCCGAGCGCGTCACCGGCGGCGGCCACGGCGTTGGCCACGCCGGTCGTCACGTCGTAGGTGTCCACCAGCAGTGTGGTGCCGACACCCAGCGCGTCGACCTGCGCACGAAACGCTGCCAGTTCGTCGGGCCCGTCCGCGCCGGTGTGCAGCATGGTGAACGCGTGCGCGGAGGTGCCCTCCGCGGGTATGCCGTACCGGCGCTGGGCCTCCAGGTTGGACGACGCGGCGAACCCGGCGACATAGGCGGCGCGGGCGGCGGCGACCGCCGCGTGCTCGTGGGTTCGCCGTGATCCCATCTCGATCAGCGGGCGTTCCCTGGCCGCACTGACCATCCGCGCCGCCGCGGACGCGATCGCGGTGTCGTGATTGAAAATCGACAGTGCCAGCGTTTCGAGCACCACGCATTCGGCGAAGGTGCCGGTCACCGAGAGCACCGGAGACCCGGGGAAGTACAGCTCGCCCTCGGCGTAGCCGTCGATATCGCCGCCGAATCGAAAGTCGCGTAGGTAGCCCAGCGTGTCTCGGTCCAGGAAGTGCCCCAGCAGCCGGCACGCCTGCACATCGAAGCTGAACTGCGGCAACGCTTCCAGCAGCCGGCCGATTCCGGCCACCACGCCGTACCGGCGACCGTCGGGGAGTCGGCGGGCGAACAGTTCGAAAGTGGTGCGGCGATGGGCCGTGCCGTCCTGCAACGCCGCCGCCAACATCGTGAACTCGTACTTGTCGGTCAGCAGTCCCGTAATGACCGGGTCATTCATTCCATAACGGTATCGGCTGCCATCCGTGACTCGGTATCCTCACCCATCGCTCGGTATCGTGGAGGCCATGGTTGTTACGTCAGCGCCCACTAAGCCGGGCACTACCGGGCAACGAGAGTCCGCCCCGGTAGACGTCGCGGCCACACCGTGGGTCACCATCGTGTGGGATGACCCGGTCAACCTGATGACCTACGTGACCTATGTGTTCCAGAAGTTGTTCGGCTACAGCGAGCCGCACGCCACCAAGCTGATGCTGCAGGTGCACAACGAGGGAAAGGCCGTGGTGTCGGCTGGCAGCCGGGAGTCCATGGAAGTCGACGTGTCCAAGCTGCATGCCGCCGGTTTGTGGGCGACGATGCAGCAGGACCGGTGAGCTCAGAGGGTATCGGCGATTCCCTGTGCGCAAGTGGAAGCGCGTCGAGACCGCAGACGGTCCCCGTTTCCGGTCGGCCCTGGCTTCGCATGAAGCCGCCCTGCTGCGGAATCTCGCCAGCGCACTGGTCGGCTTGCTCGATGAACGTGAATCCTCTTCGCCGGCAGACGAACTCGAGGAGATCACCGGTATAAGGACCGGTAACGCCGAGCCCCCGAAAGACCCGACACTGCGCCGGCTGTTACCCGATTTCTACCGCGACGACGGCGACGATTCCCTGCCTCCCGATGTCTCCGACAGCCTCAACGCCGCCCTGCGCAGCATGCACGAGCCGGAGATCATCGAGGCCAAACGCGTTGCCGCGCAGCGCTTGCTGACGACCGTTCCGGACAATGGCGGCCGCTTCGAGCTGACCGAGGACGACGCGAACGCGTGGATCGCGGCGATCAACGACGTTCGGCTGTCGTTGGGGGTCATGCTCGAGCTCGGGCCAGAGGGGCCCGAACGCCTGCCGGCCGACCATCCGCTGGCCGTGCATTTCGACGTCTACCAGTGGCTGACCGTCTTGCAGGAGTATCTGGTCCTGGTCGTGATGGGACCCCGGTCATCGTGACGGCCCCCGGATGAACGCCATCACCGACGTCGGAGGCATCCGCGTCGGCCATTATCAACGACTGGATCCCGACGCCTCCCTGGGTGCCGGTTGGGCCTGCGGCGTTACCGTCGTGCTGACCCCGCCCGGGACGGTCGGCGCGGTCGATTGCCGGGGCGGTGCGCCCGGCACCCGCGAGACCGATCTGCTGGACCCGGCCAACACCGTGCGCTTCGTCGACGCGGTGTTGCTCGCCGGCGGCAGCGCCTACGGCCTGGCGGCAGCGGACGGCGTCATGCGCTGGCTGGAAGAGCACGAACGTGGCGTGGCGATGGATGGCGGGGTGGTGCCCATCGTGCCCGGCGCGGTGATCTTCGACCTGCCGGTGGGCGGCTGGGACCACCGTCCGACGGCTGAATTCGGCTATCTGGCCTGTGCCGCCGCCAGCGGCGGCGAAGGCGGGGCGATGGCCGTCGGAACCGCCGGCGCCGGGGTGGGGGCGCGGGCCGGGGTTCTCAAGGGTGGCGTCGGGACGGCCTCGACGGCGTTGCCGTCCGGCGTGACCGTCGGCGCGATGGTCGCGGTGAACTCCGCGGGCGATGTCGTCGACGCGACCACCGGCCTGCCATGGATGGCCGACTCGATTAGGGAGTTCGCGCTGAAGCCACCGCCGGCCGAACAGATCGCCGCCTTCGCGCAGTTGCCGTCCGCATCCGGCCCGCTGGACAACCCCCTCAACACCACCATCGCCGTGGTGGCCACAGACGCCGCGCTGAGCCCGGCCGGGTGTCGTCAGGTCGCGATCGCCGCCCACGACGGCCTGGCCCGCACGATCCGCCCGGCGCACACCCCGCTGGACGGTGACACGGTCTTCGCGCTGGCCACCGGGGCGGTCGAGGTGGTGCCCGTGGCCGGCGAGACCCCCGTGCCGGCCGCGTTCTCTCCAGAGACGCGGCTGGCCACCGAGGTAGGTGTCGCCGCGGCCGATTGCCTGGCACGCGCGGTGTTGGTCGCTGTGCTCGCCGCCGAATCGGTGGCGGGAATACCGACCTATCGGGACGTATTGCCCGGGGCGTTCGGCTGATTCCGGGCCCGCGCCGGTAGCCTGGACGATGCCGGAGAAGCGCTGGAAGGGCAGTCATGGGTAAGACCACGCCGAAGGGCAGCCCCGGCGCACCGGCGGCCAAACCCAAGAAGCGGCCCACCTGGATGATGGGTGGGGCCACGATTCTCACCTTCGTGGCGTTGCTCTACCTCGTCGAGCTGATCGACCAGCTGACCCGGCATTCGCTGGACCTCAACGGCATCAGGCCACTGCAAACCGACGGCCTGTGGGGCATCGTCTTCGCGCCGGTTCTGCACGCCAGCTGGCAGCACCTGATGGCCAACACCGTCCCGCTGTTGGTGCTCGGGTTTCTCATGACGCTCGCCGGGTTGTCCCGGTTCGTCTGGGCCACCGCGATCGTGTGGATCCTGGGGGGCTTCGGCACCTGGCTCATCGGCAACATGGGCAGCACGTGCGGGCCGACCGATCACATCGGGGCCTCCGGCCTGATCTTCGGCTGGCTGGCCTTCCTGCTCGTATTCGGCATCTTCGTGCGCAAGGTGGCCGACATCGTCATCGGGTTTCTGGTGTTGCTCATCTACGGCGGCATCCTGCTCGGCGCGATGCCGGTCCTGGGGCAATGCGGTGGCGTCTCGTGGCAGGGCCACCTGTGCGGCGCGGTCGCCGGCGTGGTGGCTGCGTATATGTTGTCCGCGCCGGAACGCAAGGCCCGCGCGGCGAAAAAGGGCGGCGCGCCTCGGGCCAAGACATGAGCTCGCCCTTGGCGCCCGTCGGGGTCTTCGACTCCGGCGTCGGGGGACTGACCGTCGCGCGGGCGATCATTGACCAGCTGCCCGACGAGGACATCATCTATGTCGGCGACACCGGCAATGGACCCTATGGTCCGCTCACCATTCCCGAAGTCCGTACGCACGCGCTGGCCATCGGCGACGACCTGGTCGCGCGCGGCGTCAAGGCGTTGGTGATCGCCTGCAACACGGCGTCGGCGGCCTGCCTGCGGGACGCCCGCGAGCGCTACGACGTGCCCGTCGTCGAGGTGATCCTGCCGGCGGTGCGCCGCGCCGTCGCCACCACCCGCAACGGTCGTATCGGTGTCATCGGCACGCAGGCGACCATCAACTCACACGCGTACCAGGACGCGTTCGCCGCCGCCCGCGACACCGAGGTCACCGCGGTCGCCTGCCCGCGCTTCGTCGACTTCGTCGAGCGCGGCGTGACCAGCGGTCGCCAGGTGCTCGGACTGGCCGAGGGCTATCTGGAGCCGCTGCAGCGCGCACAGGTCGACACGCTGGTGCTCGGGTGCACGCACTATCCGCTGCTGTCCGGGCTGATCCAACTGGCGATGGGCGACCACGTGACGCTGGTGTCGAGCGCCGAGGAAACCGCCAAGGAAGTGGTGCGCGTCCTCACCGAGCAAGACCTGCTGCGCCCGCATGACGCACCGCCCGCCATCCGGTCCTTCGAAGCCACCGGCGATCCCGAGGCATTCACCAGGCTGGCGGCCCGATTCCTGGGTCCCGCGGTGACCGGTGTGCAGCCCGTTCACCACGTCCGGATCGACTAGCACCGATGAGATTCCCATCACACAAATGCGGCCATGTTTTCGGCATGGTTGTATCGGGCATGGCACAGTAGTGTCCGTGCGAATAACCGTGCTCGGCTGCTCGGGCAGCGTTGTGGGGCCGGATTCGCCTGCATCGGGTTATCTGCTCCGGGCACCGAATACGCCGTCGCTGGTCATCGACTTCGGCGGTGGGGTGTTGGGTGCGCTGCAGCGCTTCGCCGACCCCGGCTCGGTGCACGTCCTCTTGTCTCATCTGCACGCCGACCATTGTCTGGATCTGCCCGGGCTGTTCGTGTGGCGTCGCTACCACCCGTCGCGGCCCGACGGCAAAGCGCTGTTGTACGGCCCCAGTGATACGTGGTCGCGGTTGGGGGCGGCGTCGTCACCCTACGGCGGTGAGATCGACGACTGCTCGGACATCTTCGACGTTCGGCACTGGGTGGACGGCGAGCCGGTGACCTTTGGCGCGCTCACGGTGCTGCCGCGGGTGGTGGCCCACCCCACCGAGTCATACGGGATGCGGATCACGGATCCGAGCGGGGCCTCGTTCGTCTACAGCGGGGACACCGGTGTCTGCGATCAGCTCGTCGAGTTGGCTCGCGACGCCGACGTGTTCCTCTGCGAGGCGTCGTGGACACACTCGAAGGAGCGCCCGCCGGCCCTGCATCTGTCGGGCACCGAGGCGGGGCGGGCCGCGGCCCAGGCCGGCGTTCGCGAACTGCTGCTGACGCATATCCCACCGTGGACGTCGCGTGAGGATGTGATCAGCGAGGCCAAGGCCGAATTCGACGGCCCGGTGCACGCGGTGGTGTGCGGTGAGACATTCGATATCCGCCGCTCTGAGAGGGTCTGAGCCGACCGCGTTAGGGTTGGCCTCGTGACGAGACGAGAAGACGGCCGCCTTGACGACGAGCTTCGCCCCGTAGTCATCACCCGCGGGTTCACCGACCACCCGGCGGGATCGGTACTGATCGAATTCGGCCGCACCAAGGTGATGTGCACCGCCAGCGTCATCGAGGGGGTGCCGCGCTGGCGCAAGGGTTCGGGCCTGGGCTGGCTGACCGCGGAGTACGCGATGTTGCCGTCGGCCACCCACACTCGTTCCGACCGTGAATCGGTGAGGGGTCGCCTGTCCGGGCGCACCCAGGAAATCAGCCGTCTGATCGGCCGGTCGTTACGCGCCTGCATCGACCTGGCCGCGCTGGGGGAGAACACCATCTCCGTCGACTGCGACGTGTTGCAGGCCGACGGTGGCACCCGCACTGCCGCCATCACGGGCGCCTATGTCGCACTGGCCGACGCGGTGACGTATCTGTCGGCGGCGGGCAAGCTTTCGGATCCCCGGCCGTTGTCGTGTGCGATCGCCGCGGTCAGCGTCGGTGTGGTTGACGGCAGGATCCGGGTGGACCTGCCCTACGAGGAAGACTCGCGCGCCGAGGTCGACATGAACGTCGTCGCCACCGACACCGGCACCCTGGTGGAGGTTCAGGGCACCGGCGAGGGGGCGACCTTCCCGCGTTCGACGTTGGACAAACTGCTCGACGTGGCGCTGGCCGCGTGCGACAAGTTGTTCGCCGCCCAGCGTGGTGCGCTGGAGCTGCCGTATCCCGGCGTGCTACCCGAAGGGCCCCCGCCGTCGAAGGCGTTCGGCAGCTGACCCGGCTGCTGGTCGCCAGCCGCAATCCCAAGAAGCTGGCCGAATTGCGCCGGGTGCTCGACGCTGCCGGTCTGACCGGGTTGACGTTGGTGTCGCTCAACGATGTGGCGCCATTCGACGAAGCACCCGAAACGGGCACGACGTTCGAGGAGAACGCCCTGGCCAAGGCGCGGGATGCGTTCGCCGCGACCGGCCTGGCAAGCGTCGCCGACGACTCCGGCCTGGAGGTGGCCGCGCTGGGTGGCATGCCCGGGGTGCTGTCGGCGCGCTGGTCGGGCAACCATGGCGATGACGCCGCCAACACCGCGCTGTTGGTGGCGCAGTTGTGCGACGTGCCCGACGAACGGCGCGCCGCGGCCTTCGTGTCCGCCTGCGCGCTGGTCTCGTCGTCCGGCGAGGTCGTCGTGCGCGGCGAGTGGCCCGGCCGCATCGCACGGGAGCCGCGCGGCGACGGCGGCTTCGGCTATGACCCGGTATTCCTCCCGGACGGCCTCGGTGACCGCACCGCGGCGCAGCTCACCCCGGCGGAGAAGGACTCGTCCTCGCATCGTGGCCGAGCCTTGGCGCTGCTCGTGCCGGCGCTGAAAGGGCTTTGCGCCGAGCCATAAACCACATGCGGCACACCAAGTCTCGGCACGAAGGTGAGCGACGTTGTGCCCGCCTTTCAGCGACAAAACGGCTGTTTCGGCCATACCGGAGCGCCAGCAGCAGGAGTTGTCGCTGAGGGGCGGGCGAAACGTGTGCCTCCCCCGACGGAGACATCTGGGGCGGATGTGACGGAAAGGCATCTCACCCCTATGACGCCCTAGAGCCCGAAGCGCGCTTTGACGTCCCTGGTCTGGAAGTGCTCGACGATGATGCCCAGCAGCGGGATGGTGCCGGAAAGCAGCACGCCGATGGTTTTGCCGATCGGCCATCGAACCTTGATCGCGAGATTGAACGCGGTCAGCACGTAGATGAAGTACACCCAGCCGTGGACCACCTCGATCCAGCGGATCTCGTGGTGGAAGACCAGGTGCGAGACGATCTCGTAGCACAGTGCGATGAGCCACAGACCCGTCGTCCACGCCATGATCCGATAGCCCAGCAACGCGGTCCGGATCTTGTCGACGGGGACTGCAGGTGCTGGTGCTCCGGGTGTCTCCGGTGTGGTCATGCGGTGGTCCTGTTCTGTTTTTTGGCGTCTTGCTCGGCGAGCTCGGCCAGGTAGGCGTTGTACTCCTGCAGCGTGGGATCGTCGGGCGGCTGCCCGACGGGTTGGGGACGCTCGGGCAGCAGGCCTGCGGGTATCTCGGTGGCGGCGGCGGGCCTGCGTGGCTCCGGCGGCGTCTGTTCGTACCGGACGAACTTGCGGTACGCGTAGACGCAGAACCAGGCGAACAGCGGCCACTGCAGCGCGTAGCCCAGGTTCTGAAATGTGCCCGAGACCGACTGGAACCTGGTCCACTGCCACCAGCCCAGGGCCAGGCAGGCCGCGGCGGCGAGGATCACCAAGGCGATCAGCGCGGGCCTGCGACGACGTGTAGTGGACACCCCTTGAAGGTACCGCGCGGTAGTCTCTGGCCGACATTCATGACTTCGGACCGACGAACTCATCGAGACGCGCCACCGCGGCCTTGCGGTAGATAGCGATGATGTGCCGGCTCGGCCGAGTCCACGGGATCTCAAGGTCGTCGAGCGCCCCGGTGAACAACCCGAGGATATCTTCGGATCTATTCGAGAAGTGATAGCGGACGCTTCGCACACCGCGATCATTTGCCACCACACGGCAGCCGTCGCTATCGATCAGGCCGCGGACGAATTCCTCTGTGCCCTGCTTGACGAGTACCTCCTGCCAGGGCTCCAACCGAATCGGCCGTAGATGCTTCTTGCCGGGACCGTGCTGCGGTAGTAGACATGGCCAGTGTTTTGAGTAGTGCGAAACGACGACACAGCTCGTCAGTTGCGGATGGACCGCTGCGTGCTGGCCAGGCATTAACCCGTCGATGGCTTCGCAACAGCGGTCGATGATCTCTGGGTATTTCCTGTCCAGGGCGATTCGAAGGCGCCACACGCGCTGAGTGCGTGAGATCCAACCGTCGCCGAGGTAGAGACCGAGGACATAGCAATACGGTGCTGTTAGCAGTGCGGAGAAGTCGTGAAGGACGCCGCAACCCGGTCCGCTCGCTAGCCTCAGCCGAGCTTGAGGTCGACGTCGCCAGTCCCGCACAGTCGGTCTCGGCACACCTAGTTGCCGCGCGATCTCGCCGTCGTTTACACCGGCCGCGATTAGGCGCCTTGCCTTGTCAAACTGCTCCGCGGGCCGCACGCAAACACCCTTCGTCTTTATGCGCCAAGTTAGGCAGCACCGCCGACATGTTTTCGGTGCATCAGCGATAAGATCGCGAGGGCCTGCGGGCGTGGCGAAATGGAAAACGCGCCGGTTTTAGGTGCCGGTGCTCGTGAGAGCTTGAGGGTTCGAGTCCCTCCGCCCGCACATTTTGGGAACGCCATCCAGGCAGGCGCTCAGCCAGCTCCGAGTCCGAAACGATGGCCGGCCGAGGCGTTAAACCCTTCCCGCGGGGTACATGAACCGCACGCGACACAAGGGAGACGCCATGGCCACCGGGCACAAGCCGTCATCACCAGTCGACAAAGCCGTCACCGCAGCGGATGTGGAACTCGCGGAACGAAGGGCCGCACAGGCCCGCGAACGCGCCGCACGCGCGGGACTCTCAGCCGCCCGGAGCTTCGAGCAGTCCGCACTCCAGCACGGCCGAGTCGTCGAATCACAAGACCGTGCCGTCGAGCAAGGCGTCCTTCACCCGGACGTACACCGGGAGTCGGCGGTCCTCCACCGCCGGGCGGCAGCCGATGACCGCAGGCTTGCCGAGTTGAAGCGGGAAGAGTCCGAAGGCGACCTTTCTTACGGCGATTAGTAGCGCCATCGCACCACGGCTAGCTGTCGACAAACCGGGCGCGCACCTCCGGCGGTGGCAGCGGACAACTTTCGTACTTGCCAAAGGCGCGGTAGCGGATGTCAGCGAATCGGTCGTAGAGCCAGTCGCGAAGCGGAACGGGGATGACGCGGAAGACCTTGAACAGCTTCCACGGGCCGCCCAGATAGTCCGCCACCCGCACGCCGGCGGCCGATCGGACGGACACCCGTTCCGCGGGTCCACCGGGTTCGTCGACGAACACCATCGAGTCGACGTCCCCGATAGCCGGGTGCCGATCGATGATCGCGCGGGCGAAGTCGCTGTCTAGGGCCGCAAAGCGCAGGGTGCCGTTCCGATCAAACCGAAGCACGGTCCGCACCGCCCAGTTGCAGACACCGCATACACCGTCGTAGAGCAGCACCGGTGCCGCCGACTGATGCTGCGTTCCAGGGTTCACCTGGCCCAGGCTACTGGCCGAGAGGTCCGGGTTTGACCTATGGTAAGGCAACCCTTAGTTTGTGGGGGTAACTTACCGAGCCGCCGCGGGTCTCGAGTCCACCGTTCGTGCGGCTGTTGCCGGTGGCATCGATCCGCCTCGGGAAAGGACCGTTGATGGCACGCGGTTTCCAGGGTGTGATGTTGCGGAGCTTCGGCGCCCGCGATCACACCGCCACGGTGCTCGAAACCGTCCGGATCGCACCGCATTTCGTCCGGGTACGCATGGCTTCGCCGACCTTGTTCGAAGACGTGGACGCCGAGCCCGCGGCCTGGCTGCGGTTCTGGTTTCCCGACCCGGCGGGATCCAGCACCGAGTTCCAGCGCGCCTACACGATCTCCGAGGCGGACGTCGCCGCCGGCCGCTTCGCCGTCGACGTGGTGCTGCACGATCCGGCCGGCCC
Source organism: uncultured Actinomycetota bacterium (assembly GCA_963800315.1). GTDB lineage: Bacteria > Actinomycetota > Actinomycetes > Mycobacteriales > Mycobacteriaceae > Mycobacterium. The sequence continues at coordinate 752,412 of CAWDAS010000002.1, read as the reverse complement.
GGCGTCGTTGTGGGCGCGCACGGTGCAGCCCGGCGCCACGATCGCGGTCATGGCGCTGATGGGCTCGTCGCGTTTCGACGTCCTCGACGAGCAGCCGGCGGGTTATCTGCTGATCGGTGACTCCGCGTCGATCCCGGGCATGAACGGGATCGTCGGGGTCGTCCCCGGCGATGTCCCGATCGAGATGTACCTCGAACGGCACGACGACAACGACGTCCTGATCCCGCTCGCACCGCACCCTCGACTGCGGGTGCACTGGGTTGCCCGCCGCGACGAGAAGTCCCTCGCCGCGGCGATCGAGGCCCGAGATTGGTCCAACTGGTACGCGTGGGCGACGCCCGAGGCCACGACGCTCAAGCACGTGCGAACGCGGCTGCGCGATGAGTTCGGCTTTCCCAAGTCGGAGGTGCACGCCCAGGCCTACTGGAGCGCCGGGCGCGCCATGGGCATCCGCCGCGGCGATGAGCCGGCCACGACCGACGGTGTCGCGCAGGGTGACGCCGCCCCGAACGTCATTGCCACGCCGGAAGAACCACCGGTCCGGCAAGCGCCGGCTCCGGCGTCCCGCGGCAATTGGCGTGCCCAAGGTGCGGGCCGGTTGCTTTCGCCGCTGCGGTCGGCGCTGGCGCTCTCCGGCGTGCTGCAGGCCGTCATCACCCTGGTTCAGCTGGCGCCGTTCGTGCTGCTGGTCGAGCTGGCCCGGTTACTGGTGTCCGGGGCACCGGCGTCTCGACTGTGGTCGGTCGGAACCGCTGCGGTTGCGCTGCTGGCGGTGGGCACCGTGTTCGGTGCCGCATTGACGCTGTGGCTGCACGTCGTCGACGCGCGGTTCGCCGGCGACTTGCGAACGCGACTGTTGCGCAGGCTGTCCCGGTTGCCGCTGGGCTGGTTCACCGCGCGCGGGTCGGGCTCGATCAAGCAGCTGCTGGCCGATGACACCCTGTCACTGCACTATCTGGTCACCCATGCCATCCCGGACGCGGTCGCCGCGGTCGTCGCGCCGGTGGCGGTGCTGGTCTATCTGTTCGTCGTCGACTGGCGAGTCGCACTGGTCTTGTTCGTGCCCGTCTTCTGCTACCTACTGCTGACGTCATCGATCACGATTCAGTCGGGCCCACGCATCCCGCAATCACAGCGCTGGGCCGAGACGATGAACGGCGAAGCCGGCGCCTACCTGGAGGGCCAGCCGGTGATCCGCGTCTTCGGCGGTGCCGCCGCATCGAGTTTCCGGCGCCGCCTGGACGAGTACATCGGGTTTTTGGTCACCTGGCAGCGCCCGCTGGCCGGCAAGAAGACCCTGATGGATTTGGCGACCCGTCCCGCCACGTTCTTGTGGCTCATCGCGCTCGCCGGCACCTTGCTGATCGTCGCGGGACGGATGAATCCGGTGAATCTGTTGCCATTCCTGTTGCTGGGTACCACGTTCGGTGCCCGGCTGCTTGGTATCGCCTACGGGCTTGGCGGCGTCCGCGCCGGCATGCTGGCCGCGCGGCGGCTGCAGAACACCCTCGACGAGCCCGAGCTCACCGTGCGCGACAACGGCGACAAAGGCGAAGCCGCCGGCGATTCGTCGTCGACGGTGGTGTTCGACCGGATCAGCTTCGGGTATCGCCCCGGTGTTCCGGTGATCGCCGACGTGTCGCTGACCTTGCGGCCCGGAACCGTCACCGCGCTGGTCGGTCCCTCTGGATCGGGGAAGTCAACCCTGGCCGCACTGCTGGCCCGCTTCCACGATGTCGATTCCGGCGCGATATACGTTGGCGGACAAGATATCCGGTCGATGACCGCCGACGAGCTCTACGCGCGGGTCGGTTTCGTTCTGCAGGAGACGCAGCTGGTGCACGGGAGCGTCGCGGAGAACATCGCACTGGCTGTCCCCGATGCCACCGCGGCACAAGTCCAGGACGCGGCGCGTGCCGCGCAGATCCACGACCGCATCATGCGGCTGCCGGACGGCTACGACACCATGCTGGGCGCGGGAAGCGGGCTTTCGGGCGGCGAACGGCAACGGCTCACCATCGCCCGCGCGATCCTGGCCGACACCCCGGTTCTGATCCTGGACGAGGCGACGGCTTTCGCCGATCCGGAATCGGAATACCTTGTGCAACAGGCGCTCAACCGGCTGACCCGGGATCGCACCGTGCTGGTGATCGCGCACCGGCTGCACACCATCACCCGAGCGCACCAGATCGTTGTGCTCGACCACGGCAGGATCGCCGAATGCGGCACGCACGAGCAGCTGTTGGCCGCCGACGGGCGGTATCGACGGCTGTGGGAGGGCGGCCCTCGCGACCCACTGGCGGCCACTATGGCTGCTGAGGCCGGGGAGGCGACGCGATGATTCGCACCTGGTTGGGCCTCGTCCCGGCGGACCGGCGCGCCAAAGTCATCGCCTACAGCGTGCTCGCGCTGAGCTCCGTGGTGGTGCGCGCAGTGGCCACCGTTTTGCTCGTCCCGCTGGTGGGGTCGTTGTTCGGCGAGGCCCCGCGCTCCGCACTGATTTGGCTGGGTTGGCTCACCGCCGCCACCGCGCTGGGGTGGGTGATCGACACCGCCACCGCGCGGATCGGCTTCGACCTGGGCTTCGGCGTGCTGGACCACACGCAGCATGACGTGGCGGACCGGTTGCCCGGGGTGCGGCTGGATTGGCTCACCGCCGAGCACACCGCAACGGCGCGGCAGGCGATCGCGGCCACCGGACCGGAACTCGTTGGCCTGGTGGTCAACCTGCTCACACCGTTGATCTCGGCGGTTCTGCTGCCGGCGGCCATCGCGCTGGCGCTGTTGCCGGTGTCATGGCAGCTCGGGGTGGCCGCGCTGGGCGGCGCGCCGCTGCTGCTGGGCGCGCTCTGGGCGTCGGCCCGCCTGACGCGTCGCGCCGACGCCGCGGCCGACGAAGCCAACGGCGCACTCACCGAACGGATCATCGAGTTCGCCCGAACCCAGCAGGCGTTGCGGGCCGCGCGGCGCGTGGAACCGGCCAGAAGCCTGGTGGGCGATGCCCTGGCCGCACAGCACGGCGCGACGATGCGGCTGCTGGGCATGCAGATCCCGGGCCAGCTGCTGTTCAGCCTGGCCAGCCAGCTGGCTCTCATTCTGCTGGCCGGGGCCACGACGGCGCTGACGATGAACGGGACACTCACGGTGGCCGAGGCCATCGCGTTGATCGTCGTGATCGTCCGCTACCTGGAACCCTTCACCACCATCAGCGAGCTGGCGCCGGCCCTGAAAAGCACCCGGGCCACGCTCGACCGCATCCGTACCGTGCTCACCGCGCCGCTGATGAACGCCGGGGCCGCCACGCTGCGGGATGGCGCCGCGGCGCCCCGCATCGAGTTCGACGATGTCGTGTTCCGCTACGACGGCGCGGGCACATCGGTGCTGGACCGGGTGAGCTTCTCGTTGGCGCCGGGCAGCACGACGGCGATCGTCGGTCCGTCCGGCTCCGGTAAGAGCACCATTCTGGCGCTGATCGCCGGCCTGCATGAGCCGACTCGCGGCCGAGTGCTGATCGACGGAGTCGACGCCGCGACACTGGATGGCGAGGCCCGGCGGGCGGCGGCCAGCGTCGTGTTCCAGCATCCCTACCTGTTCCACGGGACCATCCGCGACAACGTGTTCGCCGGGGACCCGGCCGCCGGCGACGCGCGGTTCACCCGGGCAGTGGCGCTGGCGCGGGTCGACGAACTCATCGGCCGGCTGCCGGACGGGCTCGACGCGGTGGTCGGTGAAGCCGGCTCGGCGCTGTCGGGCGGCGAACGACAACGGGTCAGCATCGCCCGCGCGCTGCTCAAGCCCGCGCCGATTCTGCTGGTCGACGAGGCCACCAGCGCTTTGGATACCGAGAACGAGGCCGCGGTGGTCGACGCACTCACCGCCGACCCGCACTCGCGGACCCAGGTGATCGTCGCGCATCGGTTAGCCAGCATTCGGCACGCCGACCGCGTCCTTTTCCTCGACGGTGGCCGGGTGATCGAGGACGGGTCGGTCGACGAATTGCTCGCCGCTGGTGGATGTTTCGATGAATTCTGGCGTCAGCAGCACGAGGCCGCCGAATGGCGGATTCTGGTCGATTAAATCGCGGCTATTGACCGGGACTCTTGCCGTATGCCTTACAGTTGATCGGTCAGTCGACCGTCTCACGTACTGGAGGCCTGCTGCTTATGAGTGCTGTGGTATCGATTCCGCGGTATCCCGGCGACGTGACGCCCGAATGGTTGTCGTCGGCACTCAGCGAGCGCCGTCCGCCCGTCGAGGTCGCCGAAGTCGACGTGACGGCCATCGGCACCGGACAGACCGGCGCCACCTACCGGGTGACCGCCCGGTACGCCACGGATCCCGGTGACTTACCGCCAACGTTTGTGATCAAACTCCCGGCGCAGGACGACACCGTGCGCGACCGGGTCGTCATCGGCTACCGCAGCGAGTGCGCGTTCTATGCGACGGTCGCCGACCGGGTGCGAGTGCCGACGCCGCAATGTTTTTATTGCGAGATCAGCGAGGACGCCATGGATTACGCGCTGCTGCTCGCCGATCAGGCGCCCGCGGTGCAGGGCGATCAGATCGCGGGGTGCGGCGAGCGGGAGGCAGCGGCTCGCGGTGGCGGCGCTGGCCGGATTGCACGGGCCCAGCTGGTGCGATGCGGTGTGGCTGGACTTTCCCGCCATCGCGTTCGGGCGTCCGGACGAGGCCTCCGCCCAGGGATTGGGTGAGGTGGCGAAGATGAGCGCCGACATCACGCTGGAAAAGCTCGGCGATCGCATGACTGTGGAAGACCGGGAAACCTTCACCGCCACAATGGGTTTGGTGACGCCCTGGCTGCTTGCCGAATACGACCGGTTCGCCTTGCTGCACGGTGACTATCGGCTCGACAACATGCTCTTCGACCCCGAGCGAACCCGGATCAGCGTCGTCGACTGGCAGACGCTCGGCGTGGGCCTCCCGACGAGGGATCTCGCCTATTTCACCGCCACCAGCCTGAATTCGCAGCTGCGCCAGTCAATTGAGCGTGACCTGGTCGACGACTATCACCGAACGCTGCTCGGCTACGGCATCACCGACTATGACAGCGAAACATGTTGGCGCGATTACCGTCTCGGGGTGCCACAGGCACTGTTGATCTCGGCGCTGGGATTTGCCTTCGCCGCCACCACCGAGCGGGGCGACGATATGGTGCTGACCATGCTGAGCCGGGGATGTCAGGCGATCCGCGATCTGGGCACGCTCGACCTGATCGGTTGAGCGGCCAGCCCGCAACCCCTCGCGCTAGCGGTTGAACCGGCCGGCGAGGTAGTCGGCCCGGCAGGCGTTGCGGGCCAGCTTGCCGCTGGTGGTGCGGGGGATGGTGCCGGCGGCGACGAGTCGGACGTCGGCGACGCGGACTTGATGCTCGCGCGAGATCGCGGCCCGCACGTCGGCCACAATCGGTTCCGGGTCGACGCGCCCGACGCCCGCGGCGCGTTCGGCGACGACGACAAGGCGCTCGACGGAGTCGCCATCCGCCTCGAAAGTGCCGGCGGGGACCGAGAATGCGGCGACATAGCCGGAGCGGATGGCGGGCGACGCATGACTGACGGTGGTCTCGATGTCGTGCGGGTAATGATTGCGGCCGTCGATGATGATCAGGTCTTTGATCCGTCCGGTCAGGTACAGCTCGCCGTCCAGGTAGACACCCAGATCGCCGGTAGCCAGCCAGCAGCCATTGTCCGGGGCGCCCTCGGCGTGGCTGCCCCGCTCGAGCCGCGACTGCAGCTTGTTGCCGAACGTGCGTTGGGTTTCGTCCTCGCGTCCGTAGTAGCCGCGTCCGATGTTGTTGCCGCGCAGCCAGATCTCCCCGACGGTGCCGTCGGGCACCTCGGCACCGTCCGGGCTGGTGATCACCATCCACAGATCCCGGAACGGCTGCCCGACGGAGACATGGGTGACCGCGCCCGGGGCGTCCGGCTCGACGACCACCGCGTGCCCGTCGTTGAGCCGAACCCGGTCCAGGAATACCGCGCTGGCTGCCGCATTCGGGGCGATGGAGGCCACCCCCAGCGTCGCCTCCGCCATTCCGTAGGACGGCTTGACCGCCGTCGCCGGCAGACCGTAGGGAGCGAACGCGGCGGTGAATTTCTCGACGGCCGCCATCGTCACCGGCTCGGAGCCGTTGAGCAGGCCGACGACGTTGCGAAGGTCGATGGTCTCGCCCGGTGGGGGTAGCGCCCGCTCGGCCGCCAGCTCGTAGGCGAAGTTCGGGGCGGCCGCAAACGTCGGGCCGCTGGTCGCTTCCGCGCTCAGCAGTTTGAGCCATCGGAACGGGCGCCGAATGAATGCCATGGGATCCAGCAGCGTGAGGTATTCGCCACCACACAGGGCCGGGAACATGATCATGATCAAGCCCATGTCGTGATACAGCGGCAGCCAGCTGACGCTACGGGTGCCCCGGTCCAGCCCCCCGGCGAGGATCATCTGCAGCACGTTGGTGCAGACCGCGCGATGGGTGATCTCCACCCCGGCCGGTATCCGGGTCGAACCCGACGTGTACTGCAGGTAGGCGACGTCGTCGGTGCCGATGGTCGGGTCGGTGAACATCGAAGCGAGCGTGGCCGGAATGGCGTCGACCGCGATCACCCGCGACTTTCTGGCCACCGGATGTGTCCGCAGGGACGCGCGCACCGACTCGGCCGCCGAACTGGTGGTCAACACGACCGCGGGCCGGGCGTCGGCCAGCACCGCCGTCAAGCGCTCGGCATGCCCGGCCAGCGTCGGCGCGAACAGCGGGACGGCGACATTGCCCGCATGAACGGCGGCGAAGAATGCGGCCACGTAGTCGACGCCCTGCGGCGCCAGGATCGCCACCCGGTCGCCCGGCCCGGTGATCTGCTGGAGACGTGCCCCGATTGAGCGGACACGCGACCACAACTCATCCCACGTGAGCTCGACGACCCGGCCGTCCTGGTCTTTGGCGTAGTCGACGAACCGGTAGGCCAGGCGTTCACCAAACGCTCTTCGGTTCTGATCGAAGAACGAGGTGAGTGTCAACCCGTCCGGCAAGACGATCGTGCCGTCGGCACGCACGAAGTCATTAATGTCAGCCACCCCGGGCTGAGCAACATCAATGAACGCAGGGGCCCGACCCATGCACAGAGAATAAAAGTGGTGCTAAATCTTTTGCTGTCGCAACGTGGTGTGTCGCTCGTCACTATTATTGAATTGTGATGTACATCACATCCAATCGCGATGATTGGCGCCCCGCGGAAACCCGCCATCCCTGACGCCCGGGCCGTTCTGGCTGCTCGCCGGGCCGACCGGCATCAATATTGGGTGGAACCCTGGTCGACCGGAAGCTGAGCGGCGGTGACATTACGCGCTTCGTCGCTGGCCAGCCAGCACACGGCAGCGGCGATCTCTTCCGGTTCGGCAACCCACGTGGGCAGGAACGGCGTCAGCATGTTGGACAACTGCGGATTGGTTTCCATGGCCTTGCCTATCGCCGCGACCATGTCGCCGGATCCCATCGGAGTGTTCACCGGCCCGGGGTGAACGCTATTGACACGAATCGAATATTTGCCGAGCTCGGCGGCAAAGGCCCGCGCCAGCCCGGTGACGGCATGCTTACTCGCGGTGTAGTGAACCATGAACGGCTGCATCTTCATGCCGGCCGCGGAACTGATCAGGATGATGGAGCCGCCGCGCTCCCCTTCGATGATCTTGTCCGCACCGGCCATCACCGTGTTCCAGGTGCCGGTCACATTGATGTCCATCACGTCGCGGAAGCTCTCGGGCGTGATGTCGTTCCATGCCTGCGGCGCCGCGATCCCGGCGTTGGCCACGATGATGTCCAGCCGTCCCAGCGCGGCGACGCCGTCGTCGACTGCCGCACGCAGCGCCTGAAAGTCCCGGGTGTCGACGACCGAGGCAAGGATCCGGCGGTTCGTGGCTTCGACCAACCGCACGGTCTCGGCGAGGTCTTCGGGAGTCGCCGAATCGTAGGCGACGCAGGACGGAAGCTTGCCGGCCAGGTCGACGGCGATGATGTCGGCGCCCTCCCGCGCCATCCGAACCGCATGCGCCCGGCCTTGGCCGCGCGCGGCCCCGGTGATGAACGCCACCCTGCCCTCGAGCCTGCCGCTCATGGGTGCTCCTTCTCGGCGCTCGACGCCGTTATCGTTGTGCCGCCCTGACCAGGTTTGATCCGATGATCAGGCGCTGAATCTCGCTGGTGCCCTCGTACAGCCGAAGCAGGCGAACGTCGCGGTAGATCCGTTCGACCGGAACGCCGCGCATGTAGCCGCTTCCGCCGTGGATCTGCACCGCGAGGTCTGCGACCTTGCCGGCCATTTCGGTGCAGAAGAGTTTCGCCGCCGACGGCGCCACCCTGCGGTCCTGGTTGGTGACCCAGAGCCGCGCCGCATCACGGACCAGCGCCCGGCCGGCCAACACCCCGGTCTGCTGGTCGGCGAGCATCGCCTGTACCAACTGGAAGCTTCCGATCGGTGCCCCACCCTGCGTCGCGGTGGCGGCATAGGACACGGATTCGTCGAGTGCACGCTGGGCGGCGCCCACCGCAAGGGCGGCGATATGCACCCGGCCACGGGCCAGCGAGGTCATCGCCGCCCGGTAACCGATGTCCTCGCTGCCGCCGATCAGAGCGCCGCCGTCCACCCGGACGTCGGCGAAGCCGACGTCGGCGGTCCAGGCGCCCTCCTGACCCATCTTCGCGTCCTTGGCGCCCACCTCGACGCCCGCGGCATCCGCCGGGACCAGGAAGACGGCGATCCCGGGCCCCTGGTCGTCGGCGGGCCGGGTGCGGGCGAACACCACGAACAGATCGGCGAGAGGCGCGTTGGTGATGAAGCGCTTTTGCCCGGAGATCACCCAGGCGCCGTCGTCGCGCACGGCCTTGGTCCGCAGGCCAGCCGGGTTGGAGCCGGCACCCGGTTCGGTCAGCGCAAAGGAGGCGACGACGTCGCCAGACGCCATCGACTCCAGCCACCGGGCCTTTTGTTCGTCGGTGCCGAAGCCGACCAGAACCTGGCCGGCGATGCCGTTGTTGGTGCCGAACATCGAGCGCAGCGCCAGCGAGGTGTAGCCCAATTCCATTGCCAGCTCGACGTCTTGCACGAGATTCAGCCCGAGGCCACCCCATTGCTGGGGAATCGCGTATCCGAACAGCCCCATGTTCTTGGCGTGTTCGCGGAGGTCGTCGGGGACCCGGTCCTCGGCGAGGATCTCCTGCTCCCGCGGCACCACGGTGTCGCGAACGAAGTGTCGGGTCTGGGCAAGGATCTCCTGGAAGTCTTCATCGGAGACTTCGGGGTCTTCGTGGACTCCAGCGACGGTCATGCGCGGACGCTCCTCCATTCGGCTCTGGGTGAGGTACCCCGGCCCCGGGGCCAAATCCTATATGAAATACGATATTGGCATTTGATGCGTGTCCCGTCCGAAGTTGGAACCAGGTAAGGATGTGTGATCGAAGGTGTCGTTGCTGAGCGGTCAGGCCGCGGTAATCACCGGCGCTGCACAGGGTCTGGGATTTGCAATCGCCGAGAGATTCGTCGCCGAAGGCGCGCGCGTCGTGCTGGGCGATGTCAATCTGGCGGCGACCGAGGCCGCCGCCAAGCAGCTGGGAGGTGACGAGGTTGCCCTGGCGGTCCAGTGCGATGTCACTCAAGCGGCCGATGTGCAGAACTTGATCCAGACCGCGGTCGATCGTTTCGGCGGCCTCGACATCATGGTCAACAACGCGGGAATCACTAGGGACGCGACGATGCGCAAGATGACCGAAGAGCAGTTCGATCAGGTCATCGACGTGCATCTGAAAGGCACCTGGAACGGCACCCGGCTGGCGGCGGCGATCATGCGGGAAAACAAGCGTGGCGCGATTGTGAACATGTCCTCGGTATCGGGGAAGGTCGGCATGATCGGCCAGACGAACTATTCGGCGGCGAAGGCCGGCATCGTGGGGATGACCAAGGCCGCCGCCAAAGAGCTTGCCTACCTCGGCGTCCGGGTGAACGCAATCGCTCCCGGCCTGATCCGCTCCGCCATGACGGAGGCTATGCCGCAACGGATTTGGGATCAGAAGGAAGCCGAGGTTCCGATGGGCCGGGCGGGGGAGCCCAGCGAAGTCGCCAGCGTCGCGTTGTTCCTGGCGTCCGACCTTTCCTCGTACATGACCGGCACGGTGATGGAAGTCACTGGCGGCCGGCATATTTGAGTGGAGCAGTGCAATGCGTGAAGCCGTGATCTGTGAACCCGTACGGACCCCCATTGGCCGCTACGGCGGCATGTTCAAGTCGCTGAGCGCCGTCGACCTGGGCGTCGCCGCGATGCAGGGGTTGCTCGAGCGAACCGGCATCGCGCCCGACGCGGTGCAAGACGTCATCCTGGGGCACTGCTATCCCAGCAGCGAGGCACCGGCGATCGGGCGTGTGGTGGCGTTGGATTCCGGTCTGCCGGTGACGGTTCCCGGCATGCAGGTCGACCGCCGCTGTGGGTCGGGTCTGCAGGCGGTGATCCAAGCGTGTTTGCAAGTGGGCCATGGCGACCACGATCTCGTCATCGCCGGGGGCTGCGAAAGCATGAGCAACGTCGCGTTCTATTCGACCGATATGCGCTGGGGTGGCGCCCGGGGAGGTGTCCGGGTGCACGACGGCCTGGCCCGGGGACGCACCACCGCCGGTGGCCGGCACTATCCGGTTCCGGGCGGGATGCTGGAGACGGCCGAGAATTTGCGCCGCCAGTATGGCATTTCACGCCTGGAGCAGGACGAGCTCGCGGTCCGGTCGCACCAGCGTGCGGTGGCCGCGCAGAAGGACGGCATCCTGGCCGAGGAGATCGTTCCCGTCGCCGTCCGTACCCGGCAGGGCGAGGAGCTGGTCGATACCGATGAGCATCCGCGCCCCGACGCCTCGGTCGAGTCGTTGAGCAAGCTCAAACCCGTACTGCTCGGCGAAGATCCGGAGGCGACGGTCACGGCGGGCAACGCCAGCGGGCAAAACGATGCCGCCTCGATGTGCGTGGTGACCACGCCCGAGCAGGCCGAGGCGCACGGCCTGACGCCGTTGGTGCGCATGGTGTCCTGGGGGCTGGCGGCTGTGACGCCCAACGTCATGGGGATCGGCCCGGTGCCGGCGACGGAGGTGGCGCTCGCCAAGGCCGGCCTGCACCTGCGCGATATCGACCTCATCGAACTCAACGAGGCCTTCGCCGCGCAAGCGCTTGCGGTGATGCGGGAGTGGAAGTTCGGCGCCGCCGACCACGATCGCACCAATGTGCACGGCTCGGGAATCTCGCTGGGGCACCCGGTCGGTGCGACCGGCGGCCGGATGCTGGCCACCCTGGCGCGCGAACTCAATCGCCGTCAGGCGCGCTACGGGCTGGAGACGATGTGCATCGGCGGCGGCCAGGGGCTTGCCGCGGTCTTCGAGCGGGTCGCGCCGGCATGAGCGGCCCCGGATTGCCGTTGAGCGGCCTGACCGTCGTGGAGGTGTCCAGTTTCGTCGCCGCACCGCTCTGCGGGATGACGCTGGGTCAGCTTGGCGCACAGGTGATCCGGGTCGATCCCCTCGGCGGTGCTTCGGATGTGCAGCGATGGCCGCTGGCGGCCGACGGCACCTCCATCTACTGGACCGGTCTGAACAAGGGAAAGCGTTCTGCCACCATCGACCTCCGGTCGCCCGAAGGGCAGGCCCTGGTGCAGCGGTTGATCGTCGAGGGGGACGGCATCGTCGTGACCAACGCCGCCGGCCTGTCCTGGCTGAGCCATGACCTGCTGGCCGCCCAGCGGCCCGACGTCATCCACGTCCAGCTGCTCGGCCGCGGTGACGGTTCCACCGGGGTGGACTACACGGTCAACGCGGGTATCGGATTTCCGCTCGTCACCGGTCCGGCCGACCATGGCGGTCCCATCAACCACGTGTTGCCGGCCTGGGACGTGTGCTGCGGCCTGTACGCCGCGCTGGCCGTCGTCACCGCCGTCCGCCGCCGTGAGCAATCGGGGGCCGGTGCGCGGATCAGCCTGGCGCTGGAGGACGTCGCCCTGGCCACCGCCGCAAATCTGGGGCTGCTGACCGAGCCGCAGGTCAATGGGACGCAACGGGAACGGCTGGGCAACGCCGTCTACGGCCAGTACGGCCAGGACTTCACCAGTCGTGACGGGGTCGCCTTCATGGTTGTCGCCCTGACCGGCAGGCACTTTCGCGACCTGGTCGAGGTGACGGGCACCGGTGCCGCGGTGTCGGCGCTCGCGGCGGCGCTGGGCGTGGACTTCGGCGCTGAAGGCGACCGCTACCGGTATCGCGACGTGCTGTCCGGGTTGTTCGCCACGTGGTTCGCCGAGCACTCGGCCGAGGAGATCACCGCCGCGCTGTCGGACACCACGGTGCTCTTTGAGCGGTACCGCACGTTTGCGCAAGTCGCGGCGGGCCCGAAGGTGACTGGCAATCCACTGTTCTCCCGATTGCACCAGCCGGGTCTCGGTGACTATTACGCACCCGGCATGCCCGCCGCGTTCGACGGGGTCCATCCCGCGAGCGCGGCCGCGCCCGCGTTGGGCCAAGACACCGCCGATGTCCTGGAGCACTGCTTGGGCTTGACCCCCGCCGACATCGAGCGCCTGACCAGCGCAAACGCGATCAGCCAGCCGAGCCACCCTAAACGACGCGAAGAGAAGGACAGCGCATGACCAAACTCGCCCAGACCCTCGGCCTGACCGAATTCCAAACCGAAATCATCGCGACCGTCCGGCAATTTGTTGAGAAGGAGATCATCCCCAACGCGCCGCAACTCGAACGGAGCGACACCTACCCGCAGGAGATCGTCGACCAAATGCGGGACATGGGGCTGTTCGGGCTGATGATTCCGCAGGAGTACGGCGGGTTGGGGGAGTCGCTGCTCACCTACGCGCTGTGCGTCGAGGAGCTGGCCCGCGGCTGGATGAGCGTGTCCGGGGTGCTCAATACCCACTTCATCGTGGCCTACATGTTGCGCCAGCACGGCACCGATGCGCAAAGGCAACGCCTGCTGCCGCGCATGGCGACCGGTGAGGCGCGGGGCGCGTTTTCGATGTCGGAGCCGGAGCTGGGCTCCGATGTCGCCGCGATCCGCACTCGGGCCAAACGGAATTCGGACGGCACCTACACCATCGACGGCCAGAAGATGTGGCTGACCAACGGCGCGACGTCGACGCTGGTGGCCGTACTGGTGCGCACCGACGAGGGTTCGGACAAGCCGCACCGCAACCTGACCGCGTTCCTCGTCGAAAAGCCGGTCGGTTTCGGTGAAGTCGTGCCGGGCCTGACGATTCCCGGCAAGATCGACAAGCTGGGGTACAAGGGCATCGAGACCACCGAGCTGATCTTCGACGGTTACCAGGGGACCGCCGACGACATTCTCGGCGGCACCCCGGGGCAGGGCTTCTTCCAGATGATGGACGGCATCGAAGTCGGCCGGGTCAACGTGTCGGCGCGGGCCTGCGGTGTCGGCATCCGGGCCTTCGAGCTGGCGGTGCGCTACGCCCAGCAACGCCACACTTTCGGCAAGCCGATCGCCGAGCATCAGGCCATCGCGTTCCAGCTGGCCGAGATGGCGACGAAAATCGAAGCGGCGCACCTGATGATGGTGAACGCGGCACGGCTGAAAGATTCCGGGGAGCGCAATGATGTCGCCGCAGGCATGGCCAAATACCTTGCCAGCGAATACTGTGCCGAGGTCACCCAGCAGAGCTTCCGGATCCACGGCGGGTACGGGTACTCGAAAGAATATGAGATCGAGCGGCTGATGCGCGATGCGCCGTTCCTGCTCATCGGCGAAGGCACCAGCGAGATCCAGAAGTCCATCATCAGCAAACGGCTGCTGGCCGAGTACCAGGTGTGAGGCCATGAGTGCCCCGGATTTCGCTGCGCGACCGCAACTTTCCGACGATGTCGCGCGTTTGATCCGCCAGCGGATCTTCGACGGCGCCTACGCCGCGGGTACCTACATTCGGTTGGAGCAACTGGCCGCGGAGTTGGGAATCAGCGTCACGCCGGTACGAGAGGCGCTCTTCGCCCTGCGGGCGGAAGGCTTGATCGCCCAGCAGCCCCGCCGCGGGTTTGCGGTATTGCCGGTGACCGGAAGGGACGTCTGCGACGTCGCGAACGTGCAGGCTTACGTTGGCGGCGAGCTCGCCGCGCGGGCCGCGATCAACATCACCGACGACCAGCTGCGTGAACTCAAACAGATCCAGGCGGAGCTCGAGGAAGCCTATGCCGGTGATGACAACGAACGGACCGTTCGCCTCAACCACCAGTTCCACCGGGGCATCAACGTTGCCGCGGACTCACCGAAGCTCGCCCAGTTGATGCTGCAGATCACCCGCTACGCACCGGAATCGGTGTTCCCCGCCATCGAAGGCTGGTCGGAACAGTCGATGAAGGATCATCGTCGAATCTTGTCCGCGCTGAAGAAGCACGACGACGAGCTCGCACGCGCGGCGATGTCGGAGCATCTTGCCGCCGGCGCGGGCCCGTTGATCGACCACCTCATCGCGCGCGGCGTGGTTGTCGATGGGGGCCCCGCTACCTCTGCGTGAGCTGAACCGGCTGTTGTTGCCCGCGCCCACGTGGGCTTAGGCTGCCATTGGGGTGGGCAACACTATGGAGAGAGAAATGCCCCCAACCCTTAACGCAGCGGCCGTCTTCTTTGCCTCGGTGGCAGCGATCGCCCTCGCGCCCCCGGCGGCGGCCGAACCGGGCGACGAAATCCCCGGCAATGGTGTCTTTCGCGTGGGGCCCGACATCGCACCGGGCCTGTACCACACGGGCGGATCGGCGTCGACCTTTGGGGTTTGGATAAACAACGTCCCGACCCAGAACTCGATGTGCTCGTGGTTCACCTACAGCACCCCTGATGCGAACAAAGACCATGTACTTCAGACGAATACCTCTATCGGTCCGATGTACGCGAATATCAACACAACGGTTAAGGCCTTCGAGTCGCAGAACTGTCAACCCTGGACGCGGGTCCCATAGCGGGGGCGTTATCGACGCTGGGCGCGGTAGATCGATATTGATCCGCTTAAGGTCTCGAAAACGTGGGTCTCCTCGACACCGTGGAATCCCACTCCGGTTATCAGGTCGGGCAACACCCCCTGCGCATTCGGCTCGGTGTTGTCGAAACCGTCACCCCTCTGGACCATCCGGAACCTCCGGCGCATCTGCGGAGTGCGTTGCAAGCCATAGTCCGCGACGTGCAAACCGCCCCCCGACGAGAGTGCTGCGTAAATCGCCGACAGCCCCGCGCGCTTCTCCTCCAGCGGCACCTGATGAAACATTAGCGACGACAGCACTTTTGTGACACCGCGACCGCGTAGCAGATCGGCACTGTCACGCGCATATCCGGCCAGTAGTTCCACGGGCCGAGTCACCTCCGCCAGCTTGGCGCGAGCGCGACGACGAATCGCTTCGTCGGGATCGTTACCGATCAAGGTGACCGACGGGCATGCACGCGCCATCAGGCGCAGTTGGGTACCCGTGCCGCATCCGACGTCGGCGATAACGTCGTCGGACGAGGGCGCCACTTGAGCGAGCAGTGCCGGGCGCCATTGGCGGGTGCGGGTCAGCAGGAAGCTCAACAAGTCGTACGTCCAAAGCTGTGGCGCCGCGGGAACAAAGTCGTCCGCTGGTTGCCTGCCCATCGATCGACCATACTGCGGGCGTCGGCAGGAGGTCACCGCTCAGCCCGACTGACTGACGGCGAGAGGGTCGTTCATCGCCCGGGTGCGGCGGAGCCGTTGGCTAAGTTTGTGCCTCAGAATGATTCGCTTCGGTCAACAACTCCCGCAGCCTGCTGGTGTCGACCTTGCCGGTCCCGCCCCGCGGAAGGTCGTCGTCGGATTCCAGCAGCAGCCATACCGTGGGCACCTTGAAGGCGCTCAACAACTTCCGGGCGGACCCCGTCAGCCGCTCGGGGGTAAGCGTGCGGTCACCGCACACCACCGCGGCGCCCACCCGTTCGCCCGCGGCTGCGGGCACGTTGGTGACGTAGGCGCCATCGATGCCGTCGATGGCGCGTAACGCCCGCTCGACCTCACTGGGGTAGACGGTGGCACCGCTGACCTTGAACATGTCGTCGGATCGGCCGTGGTAGAACAGGAAGCCATCCCGGTCGAAGTGGCCGAGGTCGCCGGTGGGGTAGAAGCCGTCGGCGGTGAACAGGTCTTCCCGGCTGTGGCCGCAGATGCCCCGAAGTGTGTGGGGGCCACGAATCTGGATCATGCCCGCGGTGCCCACCGGGACGGGGGCGCCGCCGTCCGGATCGACGATGCGCACCTGCATGCCGGGAAACGGCTTCCCGCAGCTACCCCACGCCGCTTCCGGCATATCGGTGTCGGCGGCATAGCCGCAGTACGGACCGAACGCCTCGGTCATGCCGAACAAGGTGGCCCGCGCACCGGGCCGTGCGCGCTGTTGGGGCGGCAACAACGCTTGTAGGCTGCCCGGCTGCAAGGCGGACAGATCCGCGCCGAGCGCAGCCGCGTGTCGTGCCAGCGTTTCGGCCTGGTCGGGCCAACCGCGAAAAAGCGTGACCCGTTCGCGTTCCAGCAGTCGCAGGGTGGTTTCCGGCCGCGGTATCTCCTCGGTCACCAGGGTGGCGCCGGCCAGCAGCGTGGACAGGATGCCGCTACCGAAGCCGCCCACCCAAAAGAACGGCATCGGCAGATACAGGCGGGTGTCGGCCGTGATGCAGCGGGCCGCGAGGCCCGCTCGTACGGCGCCCAGTGCGCTGCCGTGTGAATGCATGACCCCCTTGGGGGTTCCGCTGCTGCCGGAGGTGAACATGATGACCAACGGGTCGGCGGGGGTGACCGTCTCCGCCATGGCGTCGACGATCCGGTGGGCGCGCTCGCCGGCGGCGGCGCGGCCGAGCCGGCCGGCCGGCCACACCTCGCGTAGCGCGGGGAGTTCGAGTTGTGGCGCGGCCTCGACGTGGTCCAGGTAGCGGTGGCCGCGGAATTCCTCGACGCTGATCAGGAATTGCACCGACGCGGCCCGCAGCTGCGCGACCAGTTCGCTGGGCGCCAGCAGGGTGCTCAGCGGAACCAGCACCGCGCCGATCCGGGTCAGCGCGACAGCCACCTGCACCCAGCGCACGCCGTTGGGCATGATCAGCCCGACCCGGGTGCCCTTGCCGACGCCGGCCTCGACGAGGACTGCGCCGAGATCCCTTGTGGTCGCTTCCAGTTCGCGGTAGTCGATGCGTGACTCGGGGTCGATCACCATCGGCTTGGGGCCGTGGCGGGCGGCTTGCAGCCGCATCAGGTGGTCGATGGTGTCACGCATCGAACAGCTTCCTCAGTTGCCGCGTGTCGACCTTGCCGCTGGACAGAAGCGGTATCTCGGAGCGGGACAACGCGATGAACCGCTTCGGGATTTTGTACGCGGACAATTCGGCCTGGAGCCGCTCGCGCACTGCCGCCTCGTCGAAGGCGACGCGGTCGTCGGGCTGGGCAACGACCGCGGCCACCAGCTGCCCGCGTTCCGCGTCCGGAATGCCCAGCACGTAAGCGGCCAGTCCGCCGGTGACCTTGCCGATCACCTTCTCGACCTCGGCCGCCGACACGTTGGCGCCGGCCGTTTTGATCATCGCGCTGAGCCGGCCGACGAAATAGCAGAACCCGTCGGCGTCGGTGCGCACCAAATCGCCTGTGTGCAGCCAGCCGTCGGCGTCGAAGCACTCCTCGCGGCTGCGTTTGTAGTATCGCTGCATCACGTATGGCCCGCGGATGCAGAACTCGCCGGTCGTGCCGGCTTCGACCGGCACGCCGGTCTCGGGGTCCACGACCTTGGTCTGGAATCCGGGCGCCGGTCTGCCGAACGACCCACGGCGGCTTTCCGGTTGGTCGGATTCGTCACCGCTGATCAACACGATGCTGCCGGCTTCGGTCATGCCCAGCATGTTGTGCCGCAGCTCCGGGTCGGCGGGTCGCGCCTCGGGCGCCATGATCGGGTACAGATTTCCCCGCCGCATCGATGACAGATCACGATCGGCGAAGCTCGGGTGGTCGGCCAGGTGAGCGATTCCGGCACTGAAACCGTTGGTCATGGTGGGCTTTTCGGCTTCGAGCAGATCAAGGATCTGGCCGGCGTCGGTGGCGTTGGAGCATACCAGTGTCGATCCGGCGACCAACGTGGCAAGCAGACCGAAGGCGAACCCGCCGATCCAGAAGAACGGCGAATTGCAGAACAGCGTGTCGTCCGGCGTTAAGCCACGGATCTCATTGAGGTTGTGCTGGTGGCGCAGCAGCGCGGCGTGCGTGTGCACGACTCCCTTGGGCGCGCTGGTGGAGCCCGAGGTGTACACGATGGCCAGCGGATCGCAGCCGTGGACATCGTCTTGCATCGCCGCCAGCAGCGCGGGATCGACGGTATCGGCGAGCCGGTAAATCCGGTCGATGTCGCGGATGCGGCGCACCGCGTCGGGGCGGTAGCTTATTCCGGCCTGACGCAATTGCGGCACGGCGCCGCAGAGCAGCCGGCAATCGGACGCGATGGCCGAATCCGACACCACCTCAACCAGTCGCTGCACATAATCATGGGAGCGGAAATCGGCTGCCATCAAGAAGATTTCGATGTCGCTGTCGACGAGCTGTTCGCGCATCTCGCGTGCGGTCACGAAGGTGGAAACCGGGATCACCACAGCGCCGATCCGTGCCGCGGCCAGCATGCCGACGACGAACTCGGGTCCGTTGGGGTAGAGCAACCCCACGTGCGTGCCCTTACCGGCGCCGAGGGCGATCAGTCCGCGGGCCAGCTCCGCCGAACGGTGATCGGCCTCGCCGTAGCTGATGCGGTCGCCGTCGCAGACAAGAAGCGGGTGTGCTCCGCGAGAGCGCGCTTGCCCGTGCAAGAGCTCGGCGACCGTCACAGCTTCACCGGGCATGGTTGCCATGGGTTGCGGCCGCGCCGAAGAAGCGCTGCACCGCGGCGAGATCGGCCTTACCCGACGGTGTTCGCGGGATCGTGTCGACGATCGCGATTTCGGTCGGGATTTCGTAGCGGGCCAGCCGCTTACGCAGATACTTCACCAGCGCGGCGGCATCGGTGCACGCGGGGTCGCGCAGTTCGACCATGGCGACCGGCGTCGCCCCGAGGCGCTCGTCGGGGCGGCCGATCACCGCCGCACCGGCCACCGCGGGGTGGCCCTCGAGCGCGGTGCGAACGTCGTCGGGCATTACCTTGAACCCGCCGCGAATGATCGCCTGGTCGGCCCGCCCGACGATCCAGAGGAAGCCGTCCGCGTCGATTCGCGCCATATCCGTGGTCCGCATCCACCGCGCCGACGGCCCCAACTGGCCGGGCTTGACCTCCAGCAGCCCGACCTCGTCCGGGCCGAGCGTCGTGCCGTCGCCCGCGACCACCCGCAGCTGCGCGCCTGCGTTGGCCCGGCCGACGCTGCCGCGTTTGGTCCGCCAGTAGCGCTCGTAGTCGGGAAGGGTCCAGCCGGCCACCCCGCCACCGAACTCGGTTGCCGCATAAGAGGTTAAAACCGGGATGCCGTACTTGTCGGTGAAGGCGTCGGCGTCATCGGCCGACAGCGGTGCCGTGCCGCAGGTGACGGCGCGGATGCTGTCCAGGTCGGCTCGCGGCAAGTCGGAGTGCAGCACGGTCCGCAGCGCCGCCGGTACCAGCGAGACCGTGCGCGGCCGGTGCGTGCGCACCGCCTGGGCCCATGCGTCGAGCTCAAATTTCTCCAGCAGCACGAAGGGCCTGGCCTCGGCGATGCACTGCAACACGCGGAACACCCCGCCGATGTGCACCAGCGGCGAGTTGACGATCGCGACGCCGCGCCGCAGCTCGGTGGGCGCCGGTGCGCGGCCGGGCTCGGCGCCCATCACACTGCGCGCCAGCATGTCGTAGCTGAGATCGATTCGTTTGGGCGGGCCGGTGGTGCCGCTGGTCAACATCCGGACCGCCACGCCCGGCCGGGAAGCGGGCGCGGTGGTGGGTCGCGCCGGCTGGGCAACCGCGTCGGAAAGATCGGAGATCGCCAGCGTTGGGGTGCCGGGGCCGGCGAGTGCCGCCAGGTCGTCGGGTCCGCCGATGATCAACGGCAATTGCAGGGCGACGATATCGGCCCTGGTGCGTTCGTCGCCGCGAGACGGGTTGATGGTGACCACGGTCCCACCGCCCAGCAGCACACCGAGGAACGCCGCCACCTGACCGGGCCGATTGCGCAGCAGCATCCCGACCTCAGAGCCGGCTCCGTCCGGCAACGACGACGCGACCCGGCGCGCCGCGTCGCCGACCTGATGCCACGAAATCCATTGGCCCTGGTACTCGATGGCGCGCGCATCCGGTTGCAGACCCAGCACGTCGGCGATGCGCTGACTGAGCGGGTGGACAGACATCAGCGGATCGTCGGCTTGCGGGCGGTGCCGCGGCCGGTCTGGTGCTGGGCGGCCAACTCGCCGGTGCCCAAGGGGTTGCCCAACCGGGTGTAAATGAGTCCCTGCTCCAGGGCGGCGCGGTAGGGCTTGTCCAGCGACTCCCAAATCGCTTTCACGGTGCCCTGAGTCGCCGATGGCGGCTTGGCGGCGATCGTCGCCGCAATCTCGTGGGCACGGCTCCAGAGCTGGTCAGCGGGGACGACCTCGGAGACCAATCCGATCCGCAGTGCGGTGTCGGCGCCGACCCGCTCGTCGTTGCCCATGAGGGCGATGCGCAACGTCTCGCCCAGGCCGATGCGCCGCATCAGGCCGATCGGCTCCAGTGCGCAGACCAGGCCGGCCGACACGTGCGAGTCGAAGAACGTGGCGTCCGTCGAGCAGATCACCACATCGGACTCGTTGATGAAGTAAAAGGCGCCCGCGGTGCACATGCCCTGGACGGCGCACACCACGGGTTTCCACATCTTTTGCCACTTGGGGCTCAGCGCTTCACCGGGATCTTCGTGATTCCAGATGTTTTCGGGTTGCCCGTACGGTGTCTTGATATCCAGGCCGGCGCTGAACGCCCGGTCACCCGCGGCCCGCAGCACCACGGCATGCACCGAGTCGTCGAGTTTGACCATGCGCCAGGCGCGGGCCATCTCCTCACACATGGTGCGGTTGAAGGCGTTGAGCTGCTCGGGCCGGTTCAGCGTGATGGTGGCGACACGATCGTTTGTGTCGATGTCGAGCAGGATGGTTTCGAACGCGGGAGCGCTCACCGGCATTTCCAATCCGGCGGCCGCTTTTCGACGAAGGCCTTGGGGCCTTCCAGCGCATCTTGGGTCCGCAGCACCCGCTCGCGGAATGTTTCGGCGAGCATTTCGGCTTCGTGCAGGGGCAGATCCAGGCCCTTCAGAATGGCCAGCCGCGTCCCCCGGACCGCCAGCGGCGCATTGGAATTCACGATGCCGGCGATCTCATGGGCCCGCTCGTGCAGCCGTTCGTGCTCCACGATCTCACTGACCAGTCCGAGGTCGAAGGCGCGCTCCGCGCTCATCCGCTCGTGCTTGCCCATCAGCGCCATCCGCAGGGCGACCGAGCGCGGAAGTACCCGGGCCAGCCGCACCAGCTCCCGGCCGGCCACCAGCCCGATGCTGACGTGGGGATCGAAGAACGTCGCGCGATCGGAGGCGATGACGATGTCCGACGTGGTGACCCAATCGAGTCCGGCCCCACAGCACAAGCCGTTGACGGCGGTCAGCACCGGCTTGGCCATCCGGCGGAACGGGGGGGTGCCCTCCTGGGGGGCCTCCCACTGTTCGTACGTCGACAGGTACGGCCGTTCGTAGATCACCTTGCCGTCTTCGGGGATGGCTTTGACGTCCGCCCCCGTGCAAAAGGCGCGGCCGTTGCCCGTGACCAGGAGCAGCCACACGTTGTCGTCGTTCTCGGCCTCGTCGTAGGCGGCACGTAGCTCGGTGATCATGTGCGGGCTCAGCGCGTTGAGCGCTTCCGGGCGGTTCAGCGTGATGGTGGCGGTGTGCCCGTCGACCTCATATTTGATGGTGCCGAACGAGTCAGTAGGCATCCGTTTTTCCTTCGTCTAGAACAACGTCGTCATCGGCCCTGGAACTTCGGCGCCCTTCGCTGCCGGAAGGCCTCCAGGCCCTCTTTGAAATCGCCAGTCCGGCAAGATAATTCCAGATTGAACAGCTCTTGGGTCAGGGATTGGCTCAGCGTTGCGCTCTGGCCGAAGCCCAGGGCCTGCTTGGCCAGCCCGATCGCCGCGGTCGGCCCGCAGGCCAGCCGCTCCAGCAGCTCCTCGGCGGCGCCGTCGAGTTCGGCGCGGCCCACCGTTTGGTGAATCAGTCCCCAGTCGGCCGCATCCGCCGCGGTCACCTTCTCGCCGAGCAGCAGCATCCGCCTGGCCCGTGCCAGCCCGACCAGCCGGGGCAGCAGCCAGGTGGACCCCGAGTCCGGGCTGAAGCCGCGCTCTACGAACGGCTCCCAGAACACCGCATCGTCGGCGGCCACGGTGAAGTCGGCGGCCAGCGCGAGGTTGCAGCCGAACCCCACGGCCCATCCTCGGACGCTGCACAGCACCGGCAGCTGGATGCTTGCGACGAGCTCGATCACTCGGTGGGCGGCATGGGGAATCCGCCGAACCAGATCACCCGCTCGGGGCCGCTGCCCGGCGGGACCGTTGGCGGCCACCCAGTCCGCGCCGGCGCAGAAGTCGTCCCCGGCGCCCCGCAGGTGAATCGCGCGCAACGAATCATCGGCGGCGGCATCGGTCAGCGCGTCGACCAAACCTTCGATCATTAAATGGGTCAACGCGTTTCGCTGGGATGGGCGATCGAGCGTCACCCGCAACACCGCACCATCCCGGCGCACTGTCACCGAACCCTCGACACTGGCCGTGTCGGCCCCCTGACTCACCGTCGAATCCGGCCTTTCTCCGCCGATACGGTTACCCATACAGTAGGCAATACGATTGATACGGTGTATAAGTTAGCAAGGAAACGCTGCTGGCGGAAATAGCCGGGCGAAACCCGGCGGAAGAGGGAAGCATGGCCGGCGCCGGCGACGATGCAGAGCGCAGCGATGAGGAGGAGCGGCGCCTATGGCCATCGAGGAGGGGCAAGCCGCACCCGTGGCGAACCGCACCGGCGACGCCGAATTCGGCGAGGCACCCCTGGCCCAAACCGTGGCCGCCGCCGGTGCCATCCGGCGCATCAGCTCGATCCTGCTCTCCCTCGAGCATGCCCACCCCACGGTGGACGCCATGCTGGAGAAGTTCGCGGAGTGGGAGAGCGAGCTGGCCGCCTCGGCCCCGACGGACAACGCCCCGCGCATCGGCGACGCCCCCGACGATCCGCGACGGGTCTATCTCAACCACGCAACCGATATCGGCGCCTACAACCCTTGCTTTCCCGAGTACCGGTTCGATCACCTCGATGCCGAGAGGGCGACCGGACGGGCCAACTTTCCGCTCGTCTACGAGGGGCCGCCGGGACTGGTGCACGGCGGCTTTCTGGGCGTCTTCTTCGACTGCACCATCCAGCATCACAACTGCGTCACCGGCCTGTCCGGGAAGACGCGATCACTGGCCGTGACCTTCCGCCGTCCGACGCCGGTGCTGACCGAGTTGCGGTTCGACATCCTTCGTTCCCAGACCGATCGGGGCATCACCTCGACGGCGCGGTTGCTGCTGGACGAGGAAGTGCTCTGCACCGGTGAGGTCAGTACGTTGGCCTCACCGCCGAATGCGTTGACCGGATCGCGATTCGGCAGGCGACGAAAGGAGCCCGGCACATGACTGCTTCGAGTACCTCCGACGATCGCGTGCTTTTCGAGATCGATCGCGACCGGCGCATCGCGACGATCACTCTGAACAATCCCGCGCAACGCAACTCCTACGACGCCACGATGCGCGAGGCCGTCGCGCGTTGCCTGGATCACGTGGCCGAAGACGACGACCTGACCGTGGTGCTGTTGCGTGGCGCCGGCGGGGTTTTTTCCACCGGCGCGGACATGAACAACGCCTATGGCTGGTACGGCGCGGCTGGCGCCGACTCGGGGACCAAGCGCCGACCCAGCCAGCGTCGGCGACTCACCGTGGACCGCAAGTCTTTTGGCTTCTACCACAACTTCATGGGCTTCCCGAAGGTGACGGTGGGGGAGATCGCCGGCTATGCGCTCGGCGGCGGCTTCGAGATGGCGCTGATGACCGACATCTCGGTCATTGCCCGCGATACCAAAATCGGCATGCCCGCGACACGCTTCCTGGGGCCGGCGCTGGGCAGCCTGCACATGTTCTTCCACCGGTTGGGCCCGGTCCTGGCACGGCGCCTGCTGTTGACCGGCGACATCATCGAGGCCGGCGAGATCGAGCAGCTCGGAATCTTCACCGACACATGCGATTCGGGGGTGGTTGCGGCGCGTGCACGGTACTGGGCCGAGAAAGCGGCGAAGATGCCCGCCGACGGAGTCGTCATCGCCAAGGAAGCGTTCCGTCTCGTCGAGCAGAGCCAGGCCTACCAGGGTGAGGAAGTCGCGAGTTATCTCTTTCACGCCTTCGGCACCAACCTGCAATTCGGTCCGGACGAGTTCAACTTCGTCAAAGCGCGTGCACAGCACGGCACCAAGGAAGCGTTCCGGCTTCGCGACGAATATTTCCACGTGCCAGAGCCCGACGCGTAGCCGATTGACCCCACGGGGGCTACCGCGCCGCCGTGGCCTTGGCGCGCTCGCGCTGCGCAGTTGACTTGGCCGCCTTGCGCGGCCGCGATGACCCCGCCTTGCTGCCCTTGGACCCCTTGCCCTCCTCGATCAACCGGCTGGCGTAATCGAGGATGCAGTTAAGGCCGTACTCGAAATTGGTTTCGTCGGGGGCCCCGATCCGGTGACCGATCCGGGTGACTTGGGCAAGCAGCGGTGTCTTTTCCGGGTCGATCGCGACGGCGTCCTCGATGGCGCGCGGCCCGACGTCCGACGACTGGTTCTTTTCGTAGAGCCGCTGCAACACCACTGACCCGCGGACGTGAACCGAGACGGCCGAGTAGGTGTCGAAAGCATCCTCCGGGGAAAGGCCGGCCTCCACCAGGTTGGCGATCGCCTTCTCCATCTCCTGTGCGCCCAGTCGCGCCGCCCGGGGGCTGAGGGCGGCGCGAATCAAAATCAGATCGCACAGAATTGGGTTGCCCATGAACGTCTTACGCATCAACCGGGCATGGTTGCGCAATGTCTCTCGCCAGTCGCTGGCTTCGACGTAAGGGGTGGCGAACACGTACTTGCGCAAGGCGCGGTCGGTCATCGCGTTGAGCAGATCGTCCTTCTTGCGGAAGTACCAGTAGATGCTGGTGACGCCCACGCCGAGGTGCTTGCCGAGCAGCGGCATGCTCAGGTTGTCTATCGATACCTGCTCCGCGAGTTCGAATGCGCCGCTGATGATGTCGTCGGGATTGATGGACCCGCGTTCGCGTCGTTGACGCTTATCAGCGGTTGCCTGCTTCGCCACTACGGGCACCTCCATCAAGATGTATCCTGTGCGTGCGGTCGGAAGCCGTATCACCGATCGACACGAATCTACCGGCAGATCCGCTCCCACCTGCGCATACGCAGGCGTGTCGCCCTTCGGCTATGACCGTCAACCTGGCTTTCGTGCGCTTGCCCATCTGCTACTGTAATACCTATCGTAGGCTTTTTGGTAAATAAGGCTGAGCGGGCGAGGATGACCGGGCACAAGCCATCGGATGAGCCACGGAAAGCGCCATGGATCTAGGCCTGGCGAATGCCACTGCGGTGGTGGTCGGCGGCAGCCGCGGCATGGGCCTGGCGACCGCCCGATGCCTTGCCGACGAAGGTGCCCGGGTGGCGGTGGTCGGCCGCACTCGCGCCGCTGTCGACAGCGCGGCGACGGACCTGACGGATCGCGGCAGCCCCGATGCCCTCGGGATCGTTGCCGATATCGGCGACGCCGGTCAGGTCGACGCGATGTTCGCCGACCTTGGACAGCGATGGAACGGCGAACTCAACGTGCTCATCAATACGGTCGGGCCGGGGGCGGCGGGCAGCTTCGAAGACCTGACCGACGAACAGTGGCGCCAATCGGTCGAAGACGGCGTGCTGGGGATGGTGCGTTGCGTCCGTTCGGCACTTCCCCTGCTGCGCAAGGCGCAATGGGCGCGAATAGTCAATTTCTCGGCGCACTCGACCCAGCGACAGAGCGTCATGCTGCCCGCCTACACGGCCGCCAAGTCGATGCTGACCAGCGTCTCGAAAAACCTTTCCCTGCTTTTGGCCAAGGACGAAATCCTGGTGAACGTGGTGTCGCCCGGCAGCATCGCGTCCGAGTCGCTCGTCGGTTGGGCGAACTCCGTCGGCGTCGACGGCAACGATCCCTACGCCCTAATGGACGCGATCGGCAAGCATTTCGGTCATCCGGCGCACCTGCCGCGTGCCGGCCTGCCGGAGGAAATCGGCCCGGTCGCTGCGTTTCTCGCGTCGCGGCGCAACTCCTACATGACCGGAGCCAACATCAACGTAGACGGTGGTTCGGACTTCACCTAACCGCCGGGTCGAAGAAAACGTTTGGCCGACAGAAGGAGTGGACTGTGGCGACGGCTGACGAGGCGCGGGAATGGGCGCGTGGCGCTTTGCGGGGAATCGGCGACTCCCTCTACACCCCGTTCTGCGGCGGCGACGGCGACGAGATCGATTGGGACGCCTACCGCACGCTGGTGCGCTACTGCGTCAGCGACCTGGGACACCCGATGTTATGGTGCACCAGCGGTATCGCCGAGTTCTGGTCATTGACGCTCGACGAGCGAAAACGCTTGTTAGAGGTGGCAATTGAGGAAGCCCGCCGCGCCAATCCACACGTTGTCGTGCAGGCCTGCACCGCCGCCATGTCGGCGAAGGACTGCGTGGATCTGACGTTGCATGCCCAACAGGTGGGCGCGGATATCGCCTACATCCAGACACCGATGATGGAGGCTCACGGGGGCGAAGGCGTGCTGCGGTTCTTCAAATACATCGCGGCGCGCACCGACATCGCCCTGGGCATGTTCAATTCGCCGTCTTCGGGTTATGTACTGACCCCGGCCGAAAGCGCGCGGATCTGCGAGGAGGTGCCCGCCGTGTGCGCCACGAAGGAGGGCGCCTTCCGGCCGGCAAGTAGCCGGCTGCTGCACCAATTGGCGCCCGATCTCGTGCTCTGGGAATGCGACAAGACGGTGTACCGCGCCGGGTGGTTACGTGACGGGATCGTCTGTCCGGCCCAATTGGGCACGGCCGGTTACCTGTTCGAAACCCCGCAGCGGCGCTTGTTTTCCGAGTATTGGGATCTGGTCTACCACGACAAGCTCGTGGAGGCCATGGACTATGCGCGCGATTCCGGCCTGGACCAGTTCGACATGGACCTCGGGTCGTGGTGGACGTGCTATCCGGGGCGGTCGGACTACTTCACCCATTGGGGCGGCGCGTTCAAGTACGCCGCCTCACTGCTGGGCCTGCCCGTCGGCGCGTATCCGCATTCCCGCCCCCCACAAGCGGAGCTGCCGGCCGAGGCGAAGACCCAAATCGAGGAGGCCTATCGGCGCCTCGGGCTCATCGGCGACTAGTTACCGTGCACCGCAGAAGGCCCGGCCACTCGAGGGTGACCGGGCCTTCGCTGCCGGGGACGCCTACTGTTCGGCCTTCTGGCGCTTCTCCTGCACCTTGGCCTTTCCGCGTGCTTTGTCAGCAGCCGCTTCCTTTTTCGCGGCGTTGCGCTGTGCTTCCGCCTTGTCCTGCTGAGCCCGGCCCTCGTCGACCAAATCGTTGCGGCCTATCACCGCGCCGATGATTACCTTGATCCTGCCTTTTGTGTCTTCAACGACACCCTTGACAGCTTCGGCCAAGCCACTCTGGTTGTCAGCCATTGTGCATCCCTCCTGCTCGTTGGTCCTGGTTCTGGGTTCCCGATCGCACGATCGACAAAAACGTGTTCCGGATGTGGCGCTTGCCACACCGATGGTGTGCCGAACTCCGTGGGCCGCGGACTTCGGGTCGGCCCCGGATCGCCGGCGACTGGCCCGCAAGAGTTGTCGGTCAGTTAGCGTAAATCCGCTGTTCGGCCGTGGTTCGTACGGCCGTGGCGGCAGTTGTGGAATGCGGTACCGATAGGTATACAGTATGCGTACAGACTATCGCTGGATTCGGTAGGAAAATCGTGAGGAGGTGCCGGGGAGATGTCCGGCAGCGACGGGGCTTCCGAGGACGCGGTCCTCTACGAGGCCACCGGGAGTGGCGTCGCAATCCTCACGTTCAATCGCCCGGAGCGCCTCAACGCCTGGGGCCCCGACATCGCGGCCGGCTTCTACGCCGCGATCGACCGTGCCGAAAAGGATCCCGCCATCCGGGTCGTCGTGCTGACCGGCCGGGGTAGGGGATTCTGCGCCGGCGCGTACCTGGGCGCCCCGAGTTCGACGCCCACCTACGACCAGACAATGAAGAAGGCGAGCGAGACGAAGCTGGCCGAGTTGGTCGGTGAACGTCCTCCGCACTTTGTGACGACGCTACGAAAGCCGGTGGTCGCGGCCATCAACGGTCCGTGCGTCGGCATTGGTCTCACCCAGGCGCTGATGTGCGATGTCCGGTTCGCGGCCGCCGGGGCCAAGTTCGCCGCGGTGTTCGCCCGCCGCGGACTGATCGCCGAATTCGGCATCTCGTGGATACTGCCGCGGCTGACCGGCTGGGGCGTCGCGCTGGACCTGTTGCTGAGCGGGCGGACTTTTCTCGCCGAGGAAGCCGCCGAACTCGGCCTCGTCAAGGAAGTCGTCGCACCCGAGGATCTGATGAAGCGGGCCCTGGGCTACGCGGAGGACATCGCCGCGAACTGCTCGCCGGCGTCGATGGCGGTGATCAAAAGGCAGGTCTACGGTGACGCCACGCGAGATGTCGTGGACGCCACCGCGCGGGCCGAGGTCCTGCTGCACGAGGCGATGCCGCGGCCGGACGTCATCGAGGGCATCACGAGTTTTCTCGAGAAGCGGCCGCCGCAATTCCCCTCGCTCAACTCGACCGATGTTTAGTGTTCGCCGGTACCGCCGGAAAGGATGATCATGGCTAACTTGGGTTATCAGCCGATTGACGTCGACAACCACTACTACGAGCCGCTGGACGCCTTTACCCGCCACCTGGACAAGAAGTTCAAGCGCCGCGGCGTGCAGATGCTCAGCGACGGCAAGCGCACCTGGGCGGTGATCGGGGACCGCGTCAATCACTTCATCCCCAATCCCACCTTCGACCCGATCATCGTGCCGGGCTGCCTCGACTTGTTGTTCCGCGGCGAGATTCCCGACGGTGTCGACCCGGCCTCGCTGATGAAAGTCGAGCGGCTGGCCAGCCACCCGGAGTACCAGAACCGCGACGCGCGGATCGCGGTGATGGACACCCAGGACATCGAGACGGTGTTCATGCTGCCGACTTTCGCCTGCGGCGTCGAGGAGGCGCTCAAGCACGACATCGAGGCGACGATGGCGTCGATGCACGCATTCAACCTGTGGCTCGACGAGGATTGGGGTTTCGACCGGCCCGATCACCGCATCATCGCCGCGCCGATCATCTCGCTGGCCGATCAGGTCACGGCGCTCGAAGAGGTCGACTTCGTGCTGGCGCGCGGCGCCAAGCTGGTGCTGGTGCGCCCGGCGCCGGTGCCCGGCGTGGTCAAGCCGAGGTCACTGGGCGACCCCAGCCACGACCCGGTCTGGGCCCGGCTGGCCGAGGCGGGGGTGCCGGTGGGCTTCCACCTGTCCGACAGCGGCTATCTGCACATCGCGGCGCAGTGGGGCGGCAAGGCGACCTTCGAGGGGTTCGGCGAAAAGGA
Source organism: uncultured Actinomycetota bacterium (assembly GCA_963800315.1). GTDB lineage: Bacteria > Actinomycetota > Actinomycetes > Mycobacteriales > Mycobacteriaceae > Mycobacterium. The sequence goes on along the minus strand of CAWDAS010000002.1, from coordinate 722,647 downwards.
CCCACTGGATCAGGTGCTCCTCGACGACCGCGCCATCCACGACACGATGGCCTCGATGATCGTGCACGGCGTGTTCACCCGCCATCCCAAACTCAGGGCGGTCAGCATCGAAAACGGCTCGTACTTCGTGCATCGGCTGATCAAGCGGCTGAAGAAGGTGGCCAACAACTATCCCCGGCATTTTCCCGAGGATCCGGTGGAGCAGCTGCGCAACAACGTGTGGATCGCTCCCTACTACGAAGACGATCTGCCAAAGCTGGCCGAGGTCATCGGCGATCGACAAGATCCTCTTCGGTTCCGACTGGCCGCACGGCGAAGGGCTCGAGTCGCCGGTGTCGTTCGCCGAGGAACTCGCAGGTTTCAGCGAATCCGACATCCGAAAAGTCATGCGCGACAACGCCCTCGACCTCCTCGGCGTCCAGGTCGGCTCGGCTGCTTAGCCGCTCACGCTATGAGTGAATGGACCATAGGCGCGGTTTTTGACGTCATTGCCGACGTCATCCCCGACCGCACGATGACCGTGTGCGGCGATCGCCGCAGCACCTTCGGCGAGTCCGCCGACCGCACCCGCCGGCTCGCGAACTTTCTGGCCGCCCGGGGGCTGGGGGCACACCGGGAACGGGCAACCCTGCAGAACTGGGAGTGCGGGCAGGACCGGGTCGCGCTGGTCATGCACAACGATCTGTACACCGACATGGTCATCGGCTGTCTCAAGGCGCGAACCGTCCCGGTGAACATCAACTACTACTACACGCCCCGTGAGGTAGGCGAGCTCCTGGACTACCTGCAGCCGCGGGCGATCATCTACCACCGCGCGCTGGGCGCAAAGTTTGCCGAGGTGCTCGCGCGCGACGGTGTCGACCTGTTGCTCTCGGTCGACGACGCAAGCGCGGCCCCGCAACTGCCCGGTGCGGTGTCGCTGGATGACGCGCTGGCGCAAGGAGATACCGACCAGGATGTGCCGGCGTCCCCGGACGATCTGCTGATGATCTGCACCGGCGGCACCACCGGCCGACCCAAGGGGGTGCTGTGGCGACAGTCCGACATCTATGTGTCGTCGATGGTGGGTGCCGACCACGCCTCCGCCCAGGAGATCCACGACAAGGTGGGCTCCAACGCCGGGGCGCCGTGGTTCGCCGTCTCGCCGCTGATGCACGCCGCCGGCATGTGGACCGCGTTCGCGGCGATCATGGCCGGGACCACCGTCGTGCTGTATGACACCGGCAAGAAGCTCGAGCCGCGATTGGTGTGGGAGACGGCCGAGCGCGAGAGGGTCGGCATGATGACAATGGTCGGCGACGCCTACGCAGCACCGCTGGTAGCCGAGTTGCAGCGTGGCCGCTACGACTTGTCGTCGCTGTATGCGATCGGCACCGGCGGGGCCGCGACCAACCCGAAATATCAACGGGCCCTGCTGGAATTGCTGCCGCAGGTCACCCTCATCAACGGCTACGGATCGTCGGAAACCGGGAACATGGGATTCGGCCACAGCCGACGCGACACGCGCACCGACACTTTCACGTTGCGCGAGGGCGGACTGGTTCTCTCCGAGGACTACAGCCACTTTCTGTCCCCGGGTGAGCGCGAGGTGGGCTGGGTGGCCCGGGATGGGCGAATCCCGCTGGGATACTTCAACGACTCCGACGCCACCCGCAAGACCTTCCCCGAGATCGGCGGCAGGCGGGTGGTGATATCGGGCGACCGCGCCGGGCTGGAACAGGACGGCACATTGCGGCTGTTCGGCCGTGATTCGCTGGTGGTCAACACCGGCGGCGAGAAGGTGTTCGTCGAGGAGGTCGAAGAGGTACTGCGCGCCCACCCGGCGATCGCCGACGCACTGGTCGTCGGCCGCCCGAGCGAACGGTGGGGCGAAGAACTGGTTGCCCTCGTCGAACTCCGTGACGAGGCCGCCGCGACGGCCGAGGCGCTGCACGCGCATTGCACGTCGCAATTGGCACGGTTCAAGGCGCCCAAGGAATTCCTCTTCGTCGAGCACGTCCATCGGCTGGGCAACGGCAAGGCCGATTACCGTTGGGCGAAAAGCCAGGCTGTAAGACAAGCTAGCGAGAAGGCGCCGATGTCGACATGAAAGCAATCGATTGCCTGGTCAACGTGCACTTCGGCGAGACCGAGAAGCAGCCGACGTGGATGCTGAAGGTGCGCGACGACTATTTCAAGGGTCCCGAGTCGATGTTCGCGCCGGTGCAATTGCCGGAGCTGCTCGACGAGATGGACGAGCAGGGCGTGCGCAAGGCCATCCTGATGGACAACCTCGCCAAGCCGTCGGTGACCGCGCGCAAATTCGTCGAGGAGAAGCCAGACCGATTCGCGCTTGGCGATGGGCGGTGTGGACCTGCTGCGCCCGATGCCGTCGCTGCGGGAACTAAGCGCCATCGTCAACGACCTGCCCGTTGCGTATGCGGCTGTGGGGCCCAGCTTTTGGGGTGACGGCCAGTACCCGCCGAGCGACGCCGTCTACTACCCGCTGTACACCAAATGCGCCGAGCTGGAGCTGCCGCTGTGCATCAACACCGGCATTCCCGGCCCGCCAATTCCCGGGGAGGTGCAGAACCCGATCCACCTCGACCGGGTCTGCGTGCGATTTCCCGAACTCAAGTTGTGCATGATTCACGGAGCGGACCCGTGGTGGGACATCGCGATCAGGTTATTGATCAAGTACGCCAACCTGCGCCTGATGACGTCGGCGTGGTCGCCGAAACGATTGCCGGACAGCCTGCTGCACTACATGCGGACGCGCGGTCCCAACAAGGTGATCTTCGCTTCCGACTGGCCGGTGCTGAAAATGCGCCGCGTCGTTCCGGAAGCGGCCGGGCTGGATCTGCCGGCCGACGTGCTCGACAACTACCTCTACAACAACGCACACGATTTCTTCTTCGCTGGCCAGGAGGAACGCTAAGCATGGACCGACACGAACTCCGCAGGCTCGACTACAGCCTGACCGCGGATCATGAGGCGTTGCAGGCCGCCTACCGGGATTTCTTCAAAACACATTGTCCGATCGAAACCGTTTGGGCCGCAGAGGAATCTGGCTTCGACAAGAACCTGTGGGAGCGGTTGTGCGCGATGGGCGCGACGACGATGGCGCTGCCGGAAGCCGCTGGCGGGGACGGGGCGACACTGGTCGACTTGACTTTGGTCGCAGAGGAGCTCGGCCGCTCGCTGGCGCCGGTGCCGTGGATCGACCAGGTCTGCGCGGCCCGGCTGCTGGCCCGGCTCGGCTCCGCGGAATCCGATGTCGTACAGGGTAAGCGGCTCGCGGCGCTCGACCCGAGCCAGGACAGCGTCACCGGGCCTCGGCTCATTCCCACCGGGTCGATCGCCGATCAGATCATCGTCCGCGATGGTGCCGATGTCGTGCGGCTGACCTTTGACACGCGCCCGACGAAGGTGGACAACATCGGCCGGCTGCCGATGGCGTGGGTGGACCCGGCGGCCGCCGACGGTCGCACCGTGCTGGCCAGCGGATCCGACGCACTCGCGGAATATCAACGGGCACTGGACGAGTGGCGGGTGCTGACCGCGGCGGCGTTAGTGGGCCTGGTGGAAGAGACCATGACCATCGCGGCGGAGTTCGCCAAGACCCGCTACACGCTGGGTGTGCCGATCTCGACGCTGCAGGGCATCTCGCATCCGCTGGCCAACATCGCCATCACGGTCCAGGGTGGTCGCAATCTGGCGCGGCGCGCGGCGTGGTTCTTGGACAACGAACCCGACGAACGCCCGGAGCTGGCGCCCTCGGCCTTTGTTTTCATGGCCGAGGAAGCGGCAAAGGCCGCGACGATGGCGGTCCATGTGCAAGGCGGCCTCGGTGTTTCGGCGGAGGCGGCCGCGACGGCATACCTGGTGCGCGCCCGTGGCTGGGCGCTGGCCGGTGGCGACCCCGGTGCCAGCGCCAAGTACGTCGGCGAGCTGGTTGCCGCGCGCGAAAGCGGAAAGGACGCATAGTGGATTTCTCACGAGTCGCGCTGTCGGACGACGATCAGGACTTCCTGGAGCGGTCCCGCGATTTCCTCCGCACGCACGTGACCGACGAGGTCAAGCGTCGCGACCGCGAGACTGGCGACAACTTCGACGAAGGGGTGCACCTGGCGCTGGGAGCCGCCGGCTACCTGGAGCGCGAGTGGAAGCCGGCGGCCGAGGGCGGCTTCAGCAGGGTGCGTCGTCGCATCTGGGAACTGGAGAAGCGGCGCGCGCATGTGCCCTGGGTGACCTGGGGCACCACCGCCATGGTGGCCCGCTCGGTGGCGAAGTTCGGCTCTGCGGAACTGCGGGACGAGGTGCTGCCCGGGGTTTTCACCGGGCATGTCCGGCTGTGCCTGGGCTATACCGAACCCGAAGGCGGGTCCGATGTGGCCACCTGCAAGACCCGCGCCGTGCGCGAGGCGGATGGATCGAGCTGGATCATCAACGGGTCCAAGATGTTCACCACGGGCGCGCACAACTGCCAGTACGTCTTCCTCATCACCAACACCGACCCGGACGCCGCGAAGCACAAAAGCCTGACGATGTTTCTGGTTCCGCTGGACTTGCCGGGCATCGAAATACAGGGCATCCGCACCGTGGACGGCGACCGGACCAACATCGTTTACTACAGCGACGTGCGTGTCGACGACAAGTATCGCCTGGGCGAGGTGAATGCCGGCTGGACGGTGCTGCGCGAGCCGCTCAATGTCGAGCACGGTGCGGTGGCGGCCGCGCCCGATGGGCTGCAGGACGTGTCCATCATGATGCACCAGGCGGGTTTCCTGGCCGACGCGCTCGACAAGGCGGCCGGCAAGGTCACCGAGCGGGACGCCGGCGGACGCAGGCTCATCGATGACGGGTCGGTGGCATATCGGTTGGGCCGCAGCGCCGCACGGATCGAAGCGGCGCTGAGCGCGCCCAGCATCTTCGGCCGCGTCGCCATCGCGCAGACGATGCGTGACATCTCACCGGAGCTGATGGACATACTCGGCACGGCGTCCTCGCTGCCGATCGGCACCGATGGTGCGGCCGACGACGGCGCCTCGGAGTACACCTACCGATTCGCGCCGCTGGTGGGGATCTACGGCGGGACGCTGGAGGTGTTCCGCAACATGATCGCTCAGTACGTGCTCGGCCTGGGCAAGCCGGCATACGCACCGGTCGCTCAGAAATCGTCCAAGTCTGCATCGAGCGTGAACTGATGGCGACCGCCGTCGTGTCGTCGCCACCAGTTCACGCTCGGCGCGCCGTCAGGTGGTGAGGATGGTTGCCGCGGCGGTGCCGGGGGCGCCGTACAACTGGGTGAACCCGACCTTCGGGTTCCCGGGCACCTGACGATCGCCCGCCTGGCCGCGGAGTTGGCGGACGATTTCGTGGATCTGCCGCAGGCCAGACGCCCCGATGGGCTCGCCGTTGGCGATGAGCCCCCCGTCCGTGTTGACCGGCAGCGCGCCGCCGATCTCGGTGGCACCGTCGGCCAGCAGCTTCTCCTGGTCGCCGTGCGCGCAGAATCCGCACTCGGCCATGTGGATGATCTCGGCGCCGGCGTCGGTGTCCTGCAGCTGGATCACGTCGACGTCGTCGGGGGCCACGCCGGCCTTTTCGAACGCGGCACGCGCGGCGTACACCGTCGGCGCGAGATCCTCTTCGACCGGCGCGAAGGTGGTGTTGACCTCGTAGGCACCGTAGCATCGGGTGCGTACCTCCGCCGCCCGCAGGTGCACGGGCCTGGAGGTGAACCGCTGCGCGATATCGGCCCTGCACATCACCACCGCCGCGGCACCTTCGTCGGGTGCGCAAAACATGTACTGGGTGAGGGGATAATTCAGTATCGGCGAGCTGAGGATATCGTCCTCGGATATCGGCTTGCGCCGGAACGCATTCGGATTCAACGCTCCGTTGCGGAAGTTTTTGGCCGCTACTTTGGCGAGGGTCTGCTGCGAGATGCCGTGGTCGTGCAGATAGCGGTTGGCTTTCATGCCGAAGAACTTGGTAGTCAGATACTGCCCGTTCTCGGCGTACCACCTCGGCATCCCCACCAGTGCCGGGTCTTCGGTGAATGCCCCGCGCGGGTGCTTGTCGAGGCCGACGGCGATGCCGATGTCGTAGTCGCCCAGCCGGATGCCGTCGGCGCACGCCTTGGCGGCGCTGGCCGCGGTCGCGCACGCGTTGAACACGTTGGTGAACGGGATGCCGGTCAGACCGACCATGGCCACGAGCGCGTCCGGGTTGGCCACCGTCCAGCTGCCGCCGGTGGCGAACTGGATGTCCCGCCAGGAGATTCCGGCGTCGGCGACCGCGGCATGGATGGCGTCGACACCCATCTGCATCGCGGACTTGCCCTCGAAACGACCGAACGGGTGCAGACCCACGCCGATGATCGCCACGTCATTCACGCGCGCCGCTCTCCCCCGCAAGCGGGAGGTGCCCCCACCTCATCGCTATGTCCCGCAAGCGGGCGGTACCCCCACTGCATCGTCGCCGGCGCGATTCACGCTATAGCTCCCGAGTCCTTGAGTTCGGCGATGCGGTCCCAGTCCATCCCGAGCTCCATCAGAACCAGCTCGGTGTGTTCGGATGCCTGGGGAGCCCGCGTCGTCTCCAGCGGCTCATGGTTGAACTGGACTGGGCCGCGCACGACGCGGAAAGGCTTTCCGCCGCCGGCGAGTTCGACTTCGGCGATCATGTCGTTGGCGATGGCCTGCTCGTCGCCCGCCAGGTCGAGAAGGCTCTGGAACGGGGCCCATTGGCCCTTCATCGTCTTCAGGTGCTGCCGCCAGTAGTCAAAGGGTTTGGCGGCGATGGCCTTTGCGATCAACTCGGCGGCCGCGTCGGCGTTTTGGATCAACGGCAGCACGTCTGAAAAGCGGGGATCGTCGGCGACCTCGGGGATGCCGAGGTGCTCGAACGTGTCGCGGATCAACCCGGTCGGACTGATGATGCACAGGTTGATGGTGCCGCCGTCGGAGGTTGCGTAGTTGCCCATGAACGGGTTCACCGACGGCGCACCGGACCCCGGCATGGGCGTGCGCATCACCTCGCCGGTCTCCATGCCCTGGGTCATGCTTGCGCCCGCGGCCCACCAGGCCGTGCTGAGCAACGACACATCGAGCTCGACCGCTTCGCCGGTGCGCTCCCGGTGCAGCAGTGCGGCCGAGATGCCGCCCGCGATGAACATGCCGCCGATGGAATCGCCGAAGGCGGGAATGCCCTGCCCCAGCGCGCCGCCCAGCTCTTCCGGCGTCAACGCGTAGCCGATGCCGCTGCGGGTCCAGAACGCGGTTCCGTCGTACCCACCGACGTCGCGCTCGGCCCCCTTGTCGCCGTAGGCCGAACCGCGGGCATACACGATGTTCGGGTTCACCGCGCGGATGTGCTCGACGTCGAACTTGTGCTTCTGTCGTTGCGCGGGCATGTAGTTGGTGAGGAACACGTCGCAAGTCTTGGCCAGTTCGTAGATCACCTCCTGGCCGCCCGGTGTCGAAACGTCGATCCCGACGCTGCGCTTGCCCCGGTTGGGATGCTCCATCAACGGATGCCGCTCCGGGTCGACCTGGATACCGCCCATGTTGAGGAAGCCGCGTTGGGTGTCGCCGCGCACCGGGTGTTCGACTTTGATGACGTCGGCGCCCCAGTCGGCGAGGATGGCGCCCGCCGCCGGAACGAACGTGAACTGCGCAAGCTCGAGGACCCGAAAGCCCGCCATGACTTTTGTCATTTCAAGACCATATCCTCAGCCCTACTTCGCGTCGAACGTCACCGGAAGCGCCGTCGGCGAACGGAAGGGCTGACCGTGGATGTGGGGGTCTTGAACGTCCCCGTCGGTCAGCAGGGTGACATTGGTCAACCGATTCAACAGGCAGTCGAGCGCGACACGGGTTTCCAGCCGCGCCAGGTGCAGACCCAGGCACGTGTGCTCACCGGCGGCGAAGGAGATGTGCGGCAGGTGCTTGCGGAAGATGTCGAATTCCTCCGAACGTTCCCAGCGGCGCTCGTCGCGATTGGCAGAGCCCATGCACACGCCGACCACCGAACGCGCCGGAATCTCGACGCCTTCGAGCTCGGTGTCCTCGGTGGTGAACCGCTGCACGGTGGTCAGCGGCGTCTCGAAGCGCAGCCCTTCCTCGATCGCCTGCGGCAGCAGCTCGCGGTCGGCGCTGCACCGCGGCGAACTGGTCCGGATGTGTCAGCAGCAGATACAGCAGGTTTCCCGACGACCGGTACGTCGTCTCCAACCCGGCGGGCAGCAACAGCCGCAGGAACGAGTAAATGGCTTCGTCACTGAGCTTTTCGCCGTCGATCTCGGCGGTCACCAGGTCGCCGATGATGTCTTGGGTGGGCTTGGCCTTACGCTGTTCGATCTGTTCGAGGAAGTAGTCCTTAAGCGCCGCCGATGCCTCGAAGGCGCGTTCGTAGTTGACGTGGTAGCTGATCAATTGCACGGCGCGCGTGCGGAACGTCGGCAGGTCCTCGGCCGGCAGCCCCAGGAGCTCGGCGATGACGCGGGTGGGGAATTCGAAGGTGAAATTCCGCACCAGGTCGGCTTCGCCGGAGTCGATGAACTCGTCGATCAACGCGTTGCAGATCGGGCGCACGATCGTGGGTTCCCAGCGCGCCAACGCCTTGGACTTGAACGCCGCGGACACCAGGTTGCGATGGTCGCGATGCTTCTTTCCTTCCATCGCCAGAATGGTTGGCCCCATGAACAGGCCGATCGTTTTGTCGTACGGCGCGGAACTGAATACCCGGCCGTCGCGAAACACCTTGTTCACCGCGTCGAACGACACCGCGGAGTATTCCCGCTTGGGCATCAACGACTCGGGCGTCTTGGAATAGTCCATGACGGTGCCGTGGAACACGCCGGCCTCCCGGCGCTTGTGGGCAAAGAACGGGTAGGGGTCACGCAGGCTGACGGTGTGGTCGTCGGTGCCGGCGTGCACGTTGGTCGTCACCTGAGTCTCCAGCCTCTTCGGCGTGAACGGGAAGTCGTTTCGTAAGATCGTACTGTAATTCTTACAGTAGACAATATGGGCGCGTCCGTGAGAAGTTGGTGGCCGGCCGACACTGAGGTGAGTCATGAGCGTCGGCTCGGGGGCGGGCCCGGCCGCTAGCGGGTCAGTCGCGCGGCGCGGCCCAGCAGACCGGTGTAGCGCGCACCGAGGAGACGGGGCAGCGCCGCCATGGCGTGACCGTCGGGGCCGATGACGATCCTGGCCCGGTTCTTCTCGGCGCCCCGCAGAATGAGCCGGGCGGCCTTCTCGGGCGAGGTGAGCGCGGCGCGCGCGAACAGTTTCGCCGCCAGGTCGGGGTCCTCGGTCTCCGCGGTGCGCATGTTGGCACCGAAGTTGGTGCGTACCACACCCGGGTGTACGCAGTGCACGGTGACGGGGCGGCGTTCGATGATCATCTCCTGGCGCAGCGCCTCGGTGAGGCCGCGCACCGCGAACTTCGACATGCTGTAGGCGCCCTGGTAAGGAATCGCGATGAGACCGAACGCGCTGGACAGGTTGACCAGCCGTGCCGGGCGCCCAGGGGAGCCCGACTCGATGAGCTGCGGCAGGAAGGCCTTGGTTCCGTTGATCACGCCGCCGATGTTGATCCCGGTGAGCCAGTCGAAGTCTTTCCAGGACATGTCGGCCACGCTGGCGAACAGGTCGACCCCGGCGTTGTTGAACAGCATTGAGGCGGGCCCGAGTTGGCGGCGTACTTCGTCGGCGTGGGACACCACCGCGTCCCGGTCGGTGACGTCGACCTGGTACGTGGTCACGTGGCCGGGTGGACACGCCGCCTGGGTTTGTGCCAGACCCTCCGGGTCGATGTCGGATGCGGCGACGTGCGCGCCGCCCGCCGTGAGCGCGCGAGTCAGCGCGCGGCCGATGCCGGAGCCGGCACCGGTGACCACGGCGACACGGCCTGGGTACTTCATGCGGCCTCCACTTCGACAAGCTTGCGGATACGCTCCACCGACGCGTTCAGGTTCTGCTGCAGATCCGCGCGTCGGTCGCGGACGAACAGGAACAGATGCTCCGGCGGTTCCACGCCCGAAAGCGATCCGGAGCCAGCCATTCGGCGCGCGACTCCATTCGGGAATCCGCGTGACATCGGAGACGACCGCGTAAACCTGGTCCGCGGACGCCCGCACCTCAACCGATGCCGTCAACGTCTCGTCCTTCTGCAGCAACGACATGATCAGCTATCCGCGGCCTGCTCGCGCGCCCAGCGGTAGTCGGCCTTACCCGATGGGCTGCGCTCGATGACCGCACGGAAGACGATGCCCTTCGGAAGTTTGTAGCGGGCCAGCGATTGCGCGGCGTGGGCGATCAGCTCGTCGGCCTCGGCATCGGCGCCCTCGGCCAGCGCGACGATGGCGACGACCTCCTGGCCCCACCGCTCGCTCGGCCGTCCGGCGACCACCACGTCGGCCACCGCGGGATGCGACGCGATCGCGGCCTCGACCTCCTCGACGAAAATCTTCTCGCCACCGGAATTGATCGTGACCGAATCGCGGCCCAGCAACTCGATGGTCCCGTCGGCGTGGTGGCGAGCGCGGTCACCGGGCACCGCGTAACGCACGCCATCGATGACCGGAAATGTCTTGGCGGTCTTGGCCGCATCGCCCTTGTAGCCCAGCGGAACATAGCCCCGCTGCACCAGCCAGCCGATGCCGTCGTGCCCCGGTGGCAGGAGGGCGGACAGGTCTTCGGCGGCGACGAAGGTATCCGGTCCGGCGTTGAACATGCCGGTCGACACCGCCCCCGAGGTCGACATGTGGTGCATCTGCGCCCCGGTTTCCGACGATCCGACCCCGTCGACGACGACGGCGTTGGGCAGGGCTTCGATCAGCCGTTGCTTGACGAACGGCGTCAGCAGGGCGCCCCCGTTGGCGACCACGCCCAACGACGACACGTCAGCATCCCCCTTTTCGAGGCCCTTCTCGATGGCGGAGACCAACGGTCGCGCCATCGCGTCCCCGACCACCGTGACCACCGCCACCCGCTCACGCTCGATGGTGCGGACGACGTCATCCGCATCCAAATGATCGACGACAGAAGGGAAGACGACGGACTGCCCGGTCGAGATCGCCGTCATCACACTCCACTGGGCGGCGCCGTGCATCAGCGGCGGCAAGATCATCAACTTGGTGCCCGGGCCGGCGGTGGTCCGCGCCACGATTTCGTCGACGGACTGGGCGGGTTCGCCGGTCATCAGGTTGCGCCCGCCGAAGGACGTCATGAAGATGTCGTGCTGGCGCCACAACACGCCCTTCGGCATCCCCGTCGTCCCACCGGTGTACAGGACGTACAGGTCATCGGACGAGTGTTGCACCGGCGGTGGCTCCGGCGAACCCGATGCAATGACGCTCTCGTAATCCACTGCGCCGTATAGCAAGTCGTTGCCCGAGTCGTCGGCGATCTGGATCAGCACCCGTAGGCGCGGCAGGTCCGGCAGGACTTCGGCGATCCGCGGCGCGAACGCGGCGTGGTAGACCAGCGCGGTGGCCCCCGCGTCCGCCAGTAGGTATTGCAACTCGCTCTTGACATATCGGAAGTTGACGTTGAAGGGGGCGACTCGGGCCTGGAAGGCGCCGAGCAACGCTTCGACGTATTCGTTGCCGTTGTAGGCGTAGACGCCGAGCAGGTCTTGGCCCACCTCATGGCCGGCGAGCGCGGGGCGCTCGGTGTGGCAGCCCAGCCCGCGAGAGTGCAGATATCCGGCCAGGCGGTTTGACCGTTCGGCCACCTGGGCATAGCTGAAACGCCGGTCGCCCTGGATCAGCAGGTCGCGATCACCGATCGCGGCCGCGACCGCGGTCGCGACGGCGGGCACCGTGAATTGTGTTGTGGTTTCCGACATCATGCCTCTCAGGGCTGGTGGGAGAGCAGGCGGACCATCAGCCCGCTGGCTTCGGTGAGCAGCGTACCGTCGGCGGCCGTCATCGTAGCGGTGATGAAAACCTTCCTGCCTTCGATGTCGGTGATACTGCCGTGCGCGGTCAGCGGCTCGTCGATCGGGGTGATGTTGCGGTAATCGACGTGCAGGTATCCCGTGCGAGTCGGGGGGATGCCCGAGGTCGACACCACCATTCCAAAGAGCCAGTCATAGAACAGCGGGATCATCCCGCCGTGCACGGCATTGTTGCCGCCGACGTGGGAGCGGGTGAACTGCCCGCGCATGGTGACGCCGTCCGGCCCGGATTGGGTGACGTTCCAGGGCGGCAGCAGGGGATGCCCCAGCCCCGGCAATTCGATGACCCGGCCGGCCGGCGCGATGCCTTCGGGCACCTGGTGGCCGTGCAGTAGTGCGCAGGCATTCTCGACGTGCTGGGCCGCGGTGGTCCACCGGGAACTCTCCGGATTGGTGGAAACGGTCAGATCCTGCAGGCGGCGCAGCGCGGCAACGAAGCGGCCCAGCCCCGGGGGCGCCTGCTCGGCCGGCGTGATTTCGGGAAATCCACCCTGGACATTCGGCACGGCTTCGGTCATCGCGGTGTCCACGCCTGGAGAAGCTCGTCGGTGGTGGTGATGGTCGCCAGCAGCGACAACGTGTTGGCGATGACGGCCTCTCCGTACTCGGTGGGTATGCCGGCCACGGCGTCGCGGGGCACGACGACACGGTAGGCGGAGTTGACGGCGTCCATCACCACGTTGGGGATCGCGATGTTCAGCGAAACGCCCACCACGACGATGGTGGATACCCCGAGGTTGCGCAGCACCGCGTCGAGGTCGGTGCCGCCCATCGGTCCCACACCGTGCCAGCGGCTCAACACCAAATCGCTTGGCTCGGGACCCAGTTCCGGCAGCAGGGCCGCGCCCGGGGTGCCGGGGGCGATGTCGACCGCGCCTTTTCCGGGGCCGCGGCCCCCGCTGAAGATCTTGGCGTTGTGATTGGACCCGAGCCCGTCCGGCCGTCGCTGCACCAGGCAGTGCACGACGTGCACCCCCGCCGCCCGGGCCGCCGGCAACAGCCGGGTGATGTTGGGCAGCGCGACCCGGCGCGCCTCCTCGGCGAGCAGCGCCAGCCCGGCGTGCGGGCCGATGACCGCGCCCTGGCACTCCTGGGTGACGATCGCGGTGTGCCCGGGCGCCGCGAGGTCCTCCAGTGCGGTCATGCCGGCACCTCGTAGAACTGGGTCGCCCATTTACGCAGGGCCATATAGCCTTTCGCGTCGACCTTGGACAGCGGCGGATGTTCGACGTACCTCTGGTAGCGCCAGATCTGCAGGTCGTCGAAGACGGTGGACAGGAACTGTTTTTCGATGAGCTCGCGCAACCGGCCGTCCGGCACGTCGGAGGTATCGCCCGGGATTCGCGGCCACCAGATCGAGTAGAACAAATCCGAACACTCGTCGTCGACGGGCGTGCAGGTGAAGATCAGCCGATGATTCTGCGCGCCCTCGAAGACGCTGATCGCCCCGCCCAGGCCGAACAGGTGGCTGTGGAACCGCAACGCGAGGTCGTCGGGGTTCTCGCTGCGCGCGTCCGGCCAGCCCGCGATGAATTGCCACTCGTGGTCGACGATCTTCCAGTCCAGCACCTTCGGCGTCACCGTGGCGTGGTGCACATACTCGAAATGGGCACTGTCGGGGGCGTTCTCCGCCACGATCTGCGGATGCACCGGCTCGCGCGCCGCGCGCCGGGAGAACTCGGGATACGCCCGGTAGTAGGCCGCCGGGTCGGTCTCGAACTGCGGGAACTTCCGAAAGATGTCCGGCATCTCCCACTGCGGTTCCTTACCGTCGGGTTGGTGCCAGACGAACACGCAGTCGTACTGCTCCCGCACGGGGAACACCCGTAGCCGTAGCGCGCGGTTGGGTCGGTCCGGTTGATACGGAATGTATCGATTGGCGCCGTCGGGGCCCCAGCGCCACCCGTGGAAGGGGCACTCGACGCAGTCGCCGACCACCTTGCCGCCGTGCCCGATGTGCGCGCCCAGGTGTTTGCAGTGCGCCTCGAGAACATGCAGCTCACCGGCCTCGTCGCGGTAGGCGACCAGGTCTTGGCCGAAGTAGTGCAGGGGTCGCGCCTCGCCGATGGGGAATTCGGGGGACCACCCCACCATGAACCATCCGGTGACCTTCCAAGTGAAGGGAACTTTCACGCCGAAGCCTCCGCCCGCCCGATACTAAGTCCGTTACAGTATAGATTTCAGCAGTTCGGCCACTGCGCGGCAAGGAGTGACATGACAGGAGCGGCTGACGAGCGGGAAGAGATCCGGCAGGATGAGTGAACTCGACGTCCTCATCATCGGCGCGGGATTCTCCGGCCTGTACATGCTGCACCGGCTGCGGCAGCTCGGCATCCGGGCCCGGGTGCTGGAAAAGGCCGAGAACGTCGGCGGCACCTGGTTGTTCAACCGATATCCCGGTGCCCGATGTGACATCGAGAGCATCGAATATTCCTACGGCTTCTCCGAAGAGATTCAGCAGGACTGGGTGTGGACGGAATCGATGCCGGCCCAGCCGGAGATCGAGGCCTACCTCAACTTCGTCGCCGACCGGCTGGACCTGCGCCGCGACATTCGATTCGACACCGAGGTCGTCGCGATGACCCTCGACGAGGAAGCCGGCGGGTGGGAGGTGCGAACCGGGGCGGGCGAGACGTTCCGGGCCCCGTTCGTCGTCGCCGCCTCCGGCATCCTGTCGGTGCCGCTGGAACCCGACATCCCCGGGATGGCCGGCTTCGCCGGCACGTCGCTGTTCACCAGCCGCTGGCCGAAGGACGGCTGCGAGCTGACCGGCAAGCGGGTCGGCGTCATCGGCACCGGATCGACCGGCGTGCAGCTCATTCCCGTGGTAGCCCGGGAAGCCGCACAGCTCTACGTCTTCCAGCGTTCGCCGGCCTACACCTTGCCGTGGCAGGTGCGGCCATTCGAGCCCGGCGAACTGGACGAAATGAAAGCCCGCTACGGCGAGATCAGGGCGGCCCAGCGCGAGCACCCGATCGGCGCGGCAAGGCTGAGCGCGTTCTCGGTGCTGTTCGAGATGCTCGGCAGGCCGCCGTTGAAGTCGGCCTCGCGCGCAGAGCAGGTGCGCGCCATCGAGGAGAACGGCGTGCTGGGGGCGCTGAATTGGGGCGACGTCTTCTTCGACATCGAAGCCAACCGGATGGCCGCCAAGCTGTACGGGGAGGCGGTGGCCCGCATCGTCAAGGACCCGGACACGGCGGCCGCGTTGGTGCCCGATCATCCCTTCGCGTGCAAGCGCCCGATCATCGACTTCGGCTACTACGAGACCTTCAACCGGGATAACGTCACGCTCGTCGACCTGCGCAAGGAGCCGATTCGCGAGGTGACGACAACCGGCATCCGCACCGAACGGGACACCTACCAGCTGGACGTCATCGTCTATGCCACCGGGTTCGACGCCATGACCGGTGCGCTCAGCCGGATCGACATCCGCGGCCGCGACGGCGAGTCCCTCGCCGAGTTCTGGGCCGGCCAGGGTCCGCTGTCCTATCTCGGGTTGGCGGTCGCCGGTTTCCCGAACCTTTTCATGGTGCAGGGCCCGGGCAGCCCCAGCGCGACGACCAACTTCGTCGCCGCGATGGAACAGCATGTGGAATGGATCGGTGATTGCATCGCGTATCTGCGCGATAACGGGATCCGGACCATCGAGGCGCTGGGGGCCGCACAGCAGGAGTGGATCGAGCACACCACCGCGCTCGTCGCGCCGACCGTGCTGGTCCACCCGAGCTGCAACTCGTGGTACAACGGCGGCAACGTTCCTGGCAAGAAACGGATGTATATGGGCTATACCGGCGGAATCCCCGAATACCGGCGCCGCTGCGACGAGATCGCAGCGGGCGGCTACACCGGCTTCAAGCTGGCCTAGCTGGTCTTCGGGTGAGTGTCATGTCCTGGGTGACAAGGGCTCCGGATGTTGTGCGGGAGCTGGCGATGGTGCTGCCGCGAACGGTGGCCGGGTTGAACGAATCGACCGGATGGGCCCCGGTATCGCCGCGCGGCGTGCGTCAGTTCGGTGAGGTCATGTTGGACGAGCTTGTGCTGAGCGGCTTTTCGCTGTTGAGTGGGGCCCCGACGGGGATGCGGCCGCTGAGCGTATGCACCGCGGCCGCCGAGGAACTGTCGACGCTCGGCATCGACGGTGCGCATGCCGAGCCCGCACCGATGCGGGTGACATCGGTGCGGCCGCGCCGGCTCGCCAATCTGACCTATGAGCGGATGACGTTCGAGCATGATCCGGCGCTGCCGGCGACGCTGGAAGCCGACGGACTGGGCGGCCCGGCGCGGGCGGTCGTGCACCTGTGCCGGCACCGCGACGGCCCCAGGCCGTGGCTGATCTGGATACACGGCGCCGGTCAGGGCGGCAGCGAGGACATGTTGTTGTCCCGGATCGGCCGAATACATCACAACCTGGGATTCAACGTCGCGATGCCGGTGCAGCCCGGCCACGGTTGCCGGCGCCGGGAATGGCCCGCCTATCCGGACACCGATCCGTTGGGCAACGTCGCGGGCATGATGCGCGCGGTTTCGGAAATACGCGCCGTTGTCCGGTGGGCGCAGCCGCAGGCCACCGCCGTTGTGGTAGCCGGGATTTCGATGGGCAGCCCGGTCGCCGCGCTGGTCTCCCATCTCGAGAGGACGGTCGACGCGGTCGCGCTGTACACCCCGATCCTGGGGCTCAACGCGATGATCGCGCGACACCTGGGGCGCTGGGGACCATCCCGGGACGGCTTCCGGGAGCTGCTGGAATCTCCCGAGGTCTCCAAGCTGACCTCGGTGATCGATCCCCTGCGGACGGACCCGGCGCCCTCGCCGCATCGCCGGCTCATCGTCGGAGCCTGGCACGATCGGATGGCGATGCGCGAGCCCGCGATCCTGCTGCAGGAACGCTGGAACGGCCAGTTGCACTGGTACGACGGCAGCCACGTCGGTCACATCTTCTCCCGGCGCGTGCAGGCAGTCACCGAGCGATTCCTGCGCGATGTGGTGTCCGGCTGATGGCAGTCACGTGGACCGCCCGGGAAGTGGTCGAACGCTACAACCTCGTCGTCTGGAACGAATGCGACATCGAGATGGCCGAGGAGTTGTTCGCCGATACCGTCATCCGGCATGAGGTGGGTGAAGCGCACACCCTGACCCGCGAACAGGCGGTCAACAGGGTCAAGGACACGTGGAACATGCTGGGCAAGTTACGCTTCGACCTCAACATCGTGATCGATGGCGACGATGGCGAGCACGTCGCGATCGTCTACGACTCGACGATAACGACCAAGGACGGCGCCGAAACCAACATCGCCAGCATCGAGGTGTTCCGCGTCGTCGACGGCAAGATCACCGAGGTCTGGAACTGTGGCTACAAGCAAGGGGTTTGGAATTGAGTGATCGCACGCTCGAGGAGCTGGGCTACTACTTGCTGGCCGGTGCCGGTGGTGAGGGGCCGGCCACGCTGATGGACGAGGCCCGCCGCGGCGAGGAGTTGGGCTTCGGCACGGCCTTCATCTCCGAGCGCTGGAACGTCAAGGAGGCGTCCTCGCTCGTCGGGGCCGCGTGCGCGGTGACCACCCGGATGCAGATCGCCACCGCCGCAACCAATCACAACACCCGTCATCCGCTGATCACCGGATCGTGGGCGACCACCATGCACCGGCTCTCCGGCGGCCGGTTCACCTTGGGCATCGGACGCGGCATCGCCGCCATCTACGGAGCTTTCGGCATACCGGCGGTCACGACCGCGCAGCTGGAGGATTGGGCCCAGGTGATGCGGCGGCTATGGCACGGCGAGCTGATCTTCAACCATGACGGCCCGATGGGGAAGTACCCCATCCTGTTCCTCGATCCGGATTTCAACGAAGACATCCGATTGGCGTTGGTGGCCTTCGGGCCCAACACGCTCGCGCTCGGCGGCAGGGCCTTCGACGACGTCATATTGCACACCTACTTCACCCCGGAAACGTTGCGGCGCTGTGTCACAACCGTCAAGACCGCGGCGGAGAAGGCGGGCCGCGACCCCGACAGCGTGCGGGTGTGGTCGTGCTTCGCCACGGTCGGCGACCACCTGCCCGAACCGCTACGGCTGAAAAAGACCGTCGCCCGCCTGGCCACCTATCTGCAGGGCTACGGCGATCTGCTGGTGCGGACCAACGACTGGGATCCGGCCGTGCTGCAACGATTTCGGGAGGACGCGGTGGTGACGTCGATCGCGGGCGGAATCGATCACAAGGCCACGCCCGAGCAGATCGAGCACATCGCCACCTTGATCCCCGACGAGTGGCTGGAGCCATCGGCGACGGGATCGGCCCGGCAGTGCGTGGGCCGCATTCGCAAGGAATTCGACTACGGGGCCGACGCGGTGATCATGCATGGCGCCACACCGGACGAGCTCGAGCCCGTGGTCGCCGAGTATCGTTCCTGGCCGCGAAAGCGCAACTAGCGACGCATTTGTCGAGAGAGGCCGTCGGTAGGCGCACTCTCGCGGCGGAGGGCCCGGAGGGGCTCAGGGCATGATGACGGTGCGGGTCACCGGTTCGGCGGCGGCCTGCCGGCTGGACAGGCCGCGCAGCAATGCGGCGAGCAGCGCATCCCGTGTCTCTCGCGGGTCGATGAGTTCGTCGAAACCCATGTGTTCGGCCGACCGAAACGATGCTTCCAGTTCGGCGTTGCGCAGCTGGGTGGACAGGTCTTCCCCGGCATGTGATGCCCGGCTGAGCGCCGCGGCGCTCATCGCGCCCATCGTCGCGCCCGGGTAGGCGAACGTCGCGACCTGGTGGTCGAAACCCAGCAGCGACATGACCATGGAGCCGAACCCGTACGCCTTGCGCAGCGTGACGTGCAGCTTCAACGTGGTGGCCGCGGTCTGGGCGGCGAACATCCGCCCGCCGGCTCGCAGCACGCCGCTGCGCTCGGATCGGCTGCCGGGCAGCATGCCGGGGTTGTCGGCGAGAAAGACGATCGGCAGATGGAACGAGTCGGCCACCATGATGAAGTGCGCCGCCTTGTCCGCGGCATCGGCGTCGATGGAACCGGCCATCACCTGTGGCTGATTGGCCACCACCGCCACCGGGTGACCGCCGAGGTGGGCCAGCGCGCAGATGATCGCCTTGCCGAACTGCGGCTGAACCTCGAACCAGTCCGGCCGATCGAAGACCACGTCAAGCACGGCGCGCATGTCATACACGCGGCGGTTGTCGCGGAAGACGATGTCGAGCAGCTCGGGGGTCGGCCGCGGCCGGCCCGCCGCCCCTGCTTCAGAGGCGGGCAACGGTGCCGGGTACGACCATGCGCTGGGCGGGAAGTACGACAGATAGCGGCGGATGTCGCCGAGCACGGCTTCGTCGTCTTCGGCCACGTTGTGGATCACCCCGCTGGGCAACGCGACGCCCGGCCCACCGAGGTCCTCTTTCGAGATGTCTTCTCCGGTGGACTCTTTGACGACGGGCGGCCCGGCGGTGAAGATCGCGCCCTGATGACTCATGATGCGGAAGTCGCATACCGGGGCCACCAAGGCGCCGTGTCCCGCCGAGGGCCCGAGCACCGCGGCGACGGTCGGAACCCGACCCGAGCACCGCGCCTGGGCGAGCAGGTCGGTCGGGCTGCGCCCGTAGTGTCCGCCGGTGGGACGAAAGCCGGCGCCTTCGAGCAGCATCACCAGCGGAATCTTGTCGCGCAGGGCCAGTTCGGCAATGCGATATCGCTTGGAGTTGCCCCCGGGCCCGATGGTGCCGGCCATGGTGGTGAAGTCCTCGGCGCCGAGCATCACCGGCGAGCCATTGATCAAGCCGGAACCGACGACGATCCCGTCGGCCGCGAGCTCGCCACCCACCAGGGTGCCGAGCTCGCGGAACGTCCCGGGGTCGAGCAGCCGGTCGACCCGCGCGCGAGCGTCGAGCTTGCCCTTGCCGCGATGCTTGTCGAGCCGGTCCGGCCCGCCCATATCCCATGCGCGCCGGCGGCGACGATCGAGATCCTCGAGCGTCTCGTCCCAATCCTGGGCTTTCGTCATGCCTATGTCCTACCTCACCGGGGATTCGTCGCGCAGCCAGACCAGCAGGGTCACATACTGGATTGCTTACTGTAAAGTTACCCACATGGGTAACGCCCGCCGCCTCAAGATCGACGGGGGCATCCCCAATCAACTCGCACGGGCGGCCGACACGGCCGCCGCTCTGGAACGAGACGGGTACGACGGGGGCTGGACGGCCGAAACCAGTCACGACCCGTTCCTGCCGCTTTTGCTGGCCGCCGAGCACACGTCGCGACTGGAAATCGGCACCAACATCGCGGTGGCGTTCGCGCGCAATCCGATGATCGTGGCCAACATCGGCTGGGACCTGCAGGCTTATTCGGCGGGCCGGTTCGTCCTCGGCCTGGGCACGCAGATCCAGCCCCATATCGAAAAGCGATTCAGCATGTCGTGGAGCCATCCCGCCCGCCGCATGCGCGAGTTCGTCTCCGCGCTGCACGCGATCTGGTCCGCGTGGAGAGACGGCACCGAGCTTCGTTTCGAGGGCGATTTCTATACGCACAAGATCATGACGCCGATGTTCACGCCCGAGCCGCAGCCCTATGCGTCGCCGAAGATCTTCCTCGCCGCCGTCGGCGAAACGATGACCGAGATGTGCGGCGAGGTCGCCGACGGCCACCTCGGCCACCCGATGGTGTCCAAGCGCTACCTCGACGAGGTGACCCTGCCCGCCCTGTTGCGCGGCATGCAGCGCTCCGGTCGCGATCGCGGCGACTTCGAGGTGTCGGGCGAAGTGCTCGTTGCGACCGGGGAGAACGACGCGAACTGGCGGCCGCCACCGCCGCCGTGCGCAAGCAGATCGCCTTCTACGGATCGACCCCGGCCTACCGCAAGGTCCTGGAGCTGCATGGCTGGGGGGAACTGCAAACGGAATTGCACCGCCTCTCCATTGAGGGGCAATGGGACGCCATGGGCTCGCTCATCGACGACGAGATGCTGGCGGCTTTTGCCGTCGTCGGACCGCTCGACACGATTGCCGGGGCCCTGCGGAGCCGCTGCGAGGGTGCGGTCGACCGCGTCCTGCCGATCTTCCTCACCGCTTCCCAGGCCTGTGTGACCGCCGCGCTGAAGGAGTTTCGCTTGTGAGCACAACGACGATCGACGAGTCCGCCAAGCTGTTGGCCGATCCCCTGGCGTACACGGATGAGCGGCGCCTGCATGCGGCGCTCACCCACTTGCGCGCCAACGCACCGGTGTCGTGGGTCCAGGTGCCGAACTACCGGCCGTTCTGGGCGATCACCAAGCATGCCGACATCATGGACATCGAACGCGACAACATGCTGTTCACCAACTGGCCGCGCCCGGTGTTGACGACCGCGGAGGGCGACGAGATGCAGGCCGCCGCGGGGGTACGCACGCTGATCCACCTGGACGACCCGCAGCACCGGGTGGTGCGCGCCATCGGTTCCGACTGGTTCCGGCCAAAGGCGATGCGGGCGTTGAAGGTCCGGGTCGACGAACTGGCCAAGATCTACGTCGACAAGATGATGGCCGCGAGTCCCGAATGCGACTTTGTTCAGCAGGTCGCGGTCAACTACCCGCTGTACGTGATCATGTCGCTGCTGGGTCTGCCCGAGGCCGACTTTCCGCGCATGCTCAAGCTGACCCAGGAGTTGTTCGGCAGCGATGACTCCGAATTCAAACGGGGCAGCTCCAACGAAGATCAACTGCCCGCGTTGCTGGACATGTTTCAATACTTCAACGCGGTGACGGTGGCGCGGCGCGAGCACCCCACCGAGGACCTCGCGTCGGCGATCGCCAACGCCCGTGTCGACGGCGAACCGCTGTCGGACATCGACACCGTGTCCTACTACCTCATCGTGGCCACCGCCGGCCACGACACCACCAGTGCGACCATCTCGGGCGGCCTGCAGGCGCTCATCGAAAATCCGGATCAGCTCGAGCGCCTGCGCGACAACCTCGACCTGATGCCGCTGGCCACCGAGGAGATGATCCGCTGGGTCACCCCGGTCAAGGAATTCATGCGCACCGCTGCCAAAGACACCACCGTGCGCGGGGTGCCCATCGCGGCGGGGGACTCGGTGCTGCTGTCGTACGTGTCGGGCAACCGCGACGAGGACGTCTTCGGCGACCCGTTCCGGTTCGACGTCGGCCGCGACCCCAACAAACACCTCGCCTTCGGCTACGGGGTGCACTTCTGCATGGGTGCGGCGCTGGCCCGGATGGAGGTCAACAGCTTCTTCTCGGAGCTGCTGCCCCGGCTCAAATCCATTGAGCTGACCGGCGATCCGGAACTGGTTGCCACCACCTTCGTGGGTGGACTCAAGCACTTGCCGGTGCGCTACTCGCTGGCTTGAGGGCGCGGATCGTTCAGTACACTGCCCGTGGAGGACGGGCAATGACGCGTAGGACGATCATCATCACGGGCGCCAGCGACGGCATCGGCGCCGCGGCGGCCCGGCGGCTGGGCCGTACCGGCGAACACCTGGTGCTGGTCGGGCGGTCGCAGACCAAGATCGCCGCGGTGGCCGCGGAATTGGACGCCGATTACTTCGTCGCCGACTTCGCCGACCTGTCCCAGGTACGTGCCCTGGCCGACAAGATCCGCTCCGCGTACCCGCGCATCGATGTACTGGGCAACAACGCCGGCGGCATGTTCGCAAAGCCCTACCGGACCGCCGATGGCCACGAGGTGAATTTCCAGGTCAACTACCTGGCGCCGGTTCTGCTGACCACGCGGTTGCTGCCGGTGCTCGTCGAATCCCGTGCCACGGTCATCAACACGACCAGCTCTTCACAAAGACTGCTGCGCAACGTCACCATCACCGATTTCGAGACGACCGCCCGGCGCCGGCCCGGCACCGCCTACGCGCTGGCAAAGCTGGCAAACATCTTGTTCACCAGGGAATTACATCGGCGCTACCACGCCGATGGGCTTTCGGCCGCGGTGGTCCACCCCGGCTTCGTCAACACCAACATCGGCAAGGCATCCGGATCACGGTTCCTGATCATCATGCAGCGCACGCCGGTCAGCCGACTCATCGCGACCGCGGACCGGGGAGCAGACCAGTTGGTTTGGCTGGCGACCAGCACGCCCGGTGTCGACTGGGCTCCCGGTGAGTACTACTCGAAGGGCAAAGTCACCAAAGCCAATCGTGCGGCCGACGATCCCGTCCTGGCGCGCGAGTTGTGGGATCGCACGCTGGCCAGGATCGCGTGAGGGCATCGTCCGCGCGTCACGAAGTGCCCAATGGCGCCACCGATCGGGACGAAAGGCCCTAGGAGCCGCCACACCGGTCCATACGCTTAGCAGTGACACCGTCCCGCAGCATAATTGGAAAGGTGCGCCGCATGCACCACAACAGTCGCCCGATTTCCTCGATACACCCGATGGTCACGTTGGCGATCGATGAGCACGGCGGACGCACGTACGCCACGGCGCAGTTACGATGGGGCACTTCGCATCTGTCCGGGCTCGGCGTCGCATATCGCCACCCTTCCGACTATCTGGTGCGCGAAAGCGGCCAGGAGCTGGCGACAGCGCGGGCGTTGTCCGATTTGGCGGACCAGGTTACCGCGCGGTGCCGCTCCAAGAACTGAGCGTATTAAACTGACGACTCGTGCTAGGTGTTCACCACTCGGCGATCTGTACCGCCGACGTCGAACGATCGCTGCGGTTCTGGCGCGACGGCCTTGGCCTGACGCCGTTGTTGGATCATCACTTCACCGGTGACTGGCCGGAACTGTTCGGCGCAACGACCGACCGGCTGCGCTCCATTTTCCTGGGCGATCCGCAAACACCCGACAGCGGGATCGTCGAACTGGTTCAGTTCGCGGGCGCCGGCGAAGCGCAGCCCGCCGCCACAGCGCCCCGGCACGGATTCTTCCTGCTATCCCTGCAGCGCAACGTCGACGAGACGCTCTCCGTGCTAGCGAAATTGGGCTTCACCGACGGTGTTCGACGGATAACCGTGGCCGCGCCGGCCGGAAAGACGGTCCCGATGGCCGTCATCAGCGCGCCCGACGGTGTGCTGGTCGAGTTGATCGGTCCCGCGCAATGACCGCGGTGGTGACCGGCGGCGCGTCCGGGATCGGACGTGAGGTCGCCGCGCGGCTGCGGGGCGCGGGCCACGACGTCGTGGTGTGGGACCTCTCCGGCGGCGACATCACCTGCGATGTCAGCGATCACGACGCGGTGGCGGCCGCGATGGAACAAACGGTACGCGAGCACGGTGCGCCCACCCGCATCGTGACCTGCGCCGGGATCGGCGCCTCGGGCATGCTGCTGGAGCAGCCGGTTGCGGAATGGGAACGGGTGTTGGCGGTAAATCTCACCGGGACCTGGCTGACCATTCGGGCCGGCGCCCAGGCGATGGTCGATGCCGGGCTGGGCGGCTCGATCGTCGCCGTCTCCAGCATCAGCGGTACCGTCGCCGACCGGGATATGGGCGCCTACTGCGTGTCCAAGGCCGGGGTGGACATGTTGGTGAAGGTCGCCGCCGTGGAGTGGGGCAGCCGCGGTATCCGGGTCAACGCCGTCGGGCCCGGGGTCACCCGGACGCCGATGCTGGTCGACGCCGAACGGCTGCCCGGCTGGGTGGACGCGCTGTCCGAACGCACCGCGCTGGGCGGTGTGGGGGAGGCGACCGACGTGGCCGGGGCCATCGTGGGTGTCCTCGAGTTGCCCTGGGTGACCGGTCAAGTCGTGCACGCCGACGGCGGCCTGGCGCTGCACAGCCCGATCGACGCGTACGGCCAACAACAGAAGTTGATGGCTCGCAAGAAGTAGCGTCAGCCGGCCCCGAAATCGATGATGCCCCTGATGATTTTCCCGTTGCGCAGGTCGTCGTAGGCGTCGTTGATGTCGTCCAGGCGATAGCGCTTGGTGATCATTTCGTCGAGCTGGAGCTGGCCGGTTTGGTAGAGCCTGGCCAACCGGGAGATGTCGGCCTTGGGGTTGCAGGAGCCGAATATGGTGCCGGCCAGCGTCTTGTTCATCAGGATGAAGTCCTGCAGGTCGATCTTGACCGACCGGGTCAACTGCGAGGTCATCCCGGTGAGCACGCAGGTGCCGCCCTTGCGGGTGAGCTGCACCGCGTCACGGACGTCGTCGGCGGTGATCAAGGACGGGGAAACCACCACGGCGTCCGCCATCACCCCGTACGTCAGGTCCCGGACCAGGTCCAGCGCCTCGGCGACGGTTGCGACGCTGTGGGTCGCGCCGAACTGTAGGGCCGATTTCTGTTTGAACTCCACCGGATCGACGGCGACGAGCTGCGCGGCGCCGCTGATGCGCGCACCCTGGATCGCGCCCGTCCCGATTCCGCCGACGCCGATGACGACGACGGTGTCCCCGGCGCGCATACCGGAGCGGTTCGCGACCGATCCATACCCGGTGGGAATGGCGCAGGACAGCAGCGCGCTCGGCGCCAGCGGCAGGTGCGGCTCGATCTTCACGAGTGAATTCGTGGATACCACAGTGTGTTCGGCGAAGGCGCCGACCTTCGCCAGGTGACCGAGTGGCTTGCCGTCGGAGGTGTGATGGCGGAAGGTGCCGTCGGTGGGCATTCCCGGCGTCAGGGTGAAGGCGCCGACGTCGCAGATGTACTCCATCCCGCTCGCACACCAGCGGCACTGGCCGCACACGGCGACAAACGACATCACCACATGGTCGCCCGGCGCGAAATCCGTGACGGTGTCCCCGACTTCGAGAACGATTCCGGAGCCCTCGTGGCCGCCGATGGTGGGGAACATCGTTGGCAGCCCCAGTGATTGCATTACCTCGTTGGGAGCCGACATGTCGCCCTTGAGGATGTGGTCATCGGAATGGCACAGCCCGGCCGCGGCCATCTCGACGAGCACTTCACCGGCGCGGGGCGGGTCGAGCTCGAATTCCTCCACAGACCACGGACCGCCGACGTCGTGCAGGACCGCCGCGCGGCTTTTCATGCGGCCGGGGCGAACGTGACCGGCAGCTTGTTGGGCGACCGGAAGGTGAGCCCGACGATCTTGGACTCCTCGCCGGTGCCGTCGTCGGGCACCAAGGTCAGGTCCTTGACCCGGTCCAACAGGCTGTTCAGCATGACCTGGGTTTCCAGCCGGGCCAGGTGCATGCCGAGGCACATGTGGATGCCGCCGGCGAACGCGATGTGGGCTTGCCGCGGCCGGTGAATATCGAACGTGTTGGGGTCGGTCCAGCGGCTGTCGTCGCGGTTCGCCGAGCCCATGCACATGTCGATCTGCGCGTTGGGAGGGATTGTCTTACCGCCTATTTCGACCTCTTCGGTCGTGGTCCGCGTGACCATGGTCAGTGGGGTTTCGAAGCGCAGGCCCTCTTCGATTGCGGCCGGTATCAAGGAGCGGTCCTGGTTGACCTCCGCGAGTTGCTCGGGGTGGGTCAGCAGCAGGTACAGCAGGTTGCCCGACGAACGATAGGTGGTCTCCAGCCCGGCGGGCAGCAGCAGGCGCAGGAACGCGATGATGGCCTCGTCGGTGAGTTTCTCGCCGTCGATCTCGGCGGCGACCAGATCGCCGATGATGTCGTCGGTGGGTTTGTGCCGCCGCAGCTCGACCTGCTCGAGGAAGTAACCGTGCAACTCCGCCGCGGCGTTGAGCCCGGCGACGATGTCGGTCGGGATCGAGATGAGGTCGAGGGACAACCGCCGGAACAGGTCGAGATCCGAACGCGGGAGGCCGAGCAGCGTGGCGATGATCCGAGTCGGGAACTCGAACGTCACCGCCTTCACCAGGTCCGCCTGCCCGTCGTTTTTGACCTCGTCGACCAGCTGATCGCAGACCGGCCCGATGACCGACGGCTCCCAGCGTTCCAGGGCGGTGGCGCGGAAGGCCTTGGCCACCAGATTGCGGTGATCGTGGTGTTCCTTGCCGCCCATCGCCAGGATGGTGTGGCCCATCACCAAGCCGATGGTCTCGTCGTACTTGTGCGAGCTGAAGATGCGGTCGTCGCGGAACGCCTGGAACAGGGCGTCATAACCGAACAAGACCCATTCGTCGTCCGGCCGCAGTTCCTCCGGCAACTGTGAGTAGTCCCCCAGGGCGCCGTGCCACACCGGATCGGTGCGCCGCATGTATTCGAAAAACGGGTAGGGGCTGGTTTCACCGGTGAGGTCCAGCGCGACGGGCTGGCCCTTGGGGTCGAAGTGGTCGGTGCTGAGCGTCATTAGCGCCCTCCTGAGCAGCCGGTACGGCGGAGACGTGTCGAGGGAATATCGCTATCATAGTATAAATAGCAACGAAGCCCAACGGCTTGTGGTGGTTACCGTAACGGGCACAGTATTAGAACTGCGTGGCGTCACAGAGGCGGTGATTTCAGGTGCCCCAGCGGCGATTGGTCTGCTCCCTCGACGAGCTGCCGCCCGGCGGGATGAAACTGGTCGACGTCGGGAAGTTCGGCGTGGGTGTCTACAACGTGCGCGGCGCCCTCTACGCCATCGTGAACTACTGCTCACACGAGGGGGCCCCGCTGTGCCTTGGATTGATCGGGGGCACCAACGAATCCGCCCCACAAGAACCCGACCGGCTGCGGCGCGTCCGTGACGGGCAAATCGTGCGGTGCCCCTGGCACAACTGGGAATTCGACGTCACCACGGGCCAGAACGTGGCCGATCCGACGCGGCGCATCCGCACCTATCACGTCGACGTCACCGAAGGGGAGGTGTACCTGACCGCATGAGCCCGATCATCGACACTTGCGTTCAACCCCATTTCCGCTACAACGCCGAGATACGGCGCTATCTCCCCGCCGCGCATCAGCTTCGCTCGATCCCCGACGTCGAACGGCAGTGGTATCAGGCGCCCGGCGGCGACTATCGCCAAGACCTCTACGGAGAGCACTACCCGGGCTCGGATCCCGCGACGGTCGGCCGTCATCTCTTCGATGACATGGGCGTCAATTACGCCATCCTGAACCCGCTGACCCGCGGCAACATCGCCGACTACCTGCTCAACAGCAGGATTTGCGCGGCCGTCAACGACTGGCTGCTCGACCGCTGGCTGGAGCCCGACACCACCGACCGATTCCGGGGCACCATCCGGGTCAATCCCGAAGACCCCAAGGGGGCGGTCGCCGAGATCGAGCGTCTCGCCGGTCATCCGAAGCTGGTGCAGGTCGGTGTTCCGATGCAGTCACGCGAGCCTTACGGCAAACCGATGTTCGAGCCGATCTGGGAAGCCGCCGCCGCCCATGGGCTGCCGGTCGCGGTGCACATCAATGGCGGCAACGGCGTCGATTATCCGCCCACCTTCGCCGGCCATGCCCACACCTATCCGGGATACACGGCGTTCATGCCGTTGAACTACTTCGTGCACCTGGCCACCCTGATCGTCGAAGGCGTGTTCGGCAGGCACCCGGGCCTGAAGTTCGTTTTCGCCGACGGCGGCTACGACATCCTTACGCCGCTGATGTGGCGGCTGGACACCTTCTGGTTGTCGATGCGTGACCAGACGCCCTGGGTCGACCGCTACCCGAGCGAGTATCTGCCCGGCCATGTCAGGTTCTGCTCGTCGGGGTTCGACGGGCCGACCGAGCCCGACAAGATGCAGCGCTGGATGGAGTTCACCGGCAAGTCCGGCCTGCTGATGTATGGGTCGAGCTATCCACAGTGGTCCACGTCGCCGCCGGAGGCGATCGCTGGGGGTCTCGATGCCGGGCAACGGGACAAGGTGCTGTGGCGCAATGCCAGCGAGCTGTACGGGCTTAAGGAGCGTGTCCGATGACCACGATCGAGCGGGTCGAACCGGCGGACTCGGCCGACTCTTCAGTGGGCCGGGAAGACGAAATAGCGGTCACCATCGTCGACACCGATGTGCACCCATTGCCCGTCTCGGCCGAGGTGCTGAAGTCCTATGCGCCCGCCGAATGGGTGGACAAGATCTGGCCGACCGGAAACGGCGTCACTCCGGTCCCGCATTTCTACGACACGCCGGACTCGTACAAGACCATGTCGCTGCGTCTGGACGCCGCTCCGCCGGGTGGTGGAGTCGCCGGCAGCGACCCGGATTTCGCCGCCAAGCAGTTGCTGCTCGACGCCGGTGTCAGCATCGCGACGCTGGAGCCGATGTGTGACGCGCAGCTGCCACAGGCCGAACATGTCCTCAAGTCCACCTATAACGACTGGCTCGCCGAGGTCTGGCTCGACAAGTGCAACTGGCACGGCCGCTGGCGCGGGTCGATCAGCGTCAGCGCGCAGACGCCGGAGCAGGCCGCCCGGGAAGTCGAACGGTGGGCGGGACACCCCTATATGGCCCAGGTGCTGATGACGCCGCAAACTCGTGGGATCCCTTTCGGAAACCCGCATTTCGATCCGCTGTACGAGGCCGCGTCGCGCAACGGGTTTCCGGTAGCCACCCACCTGATGGGGCAGACGCCGTTCGAGTTGATCCCGCTGTACCCGGTGGGGAACCCGGCGCATTGGCATGATTTTTTCGCGTCCTGGCCATTGCTGTACGTCTCGCACCTGATGAGCCTCGTGTTTGACGGCGCGTTCGACCGCCATCCCGAGCTTCGGGTCGTCTTCGTCGAAGGCGGCTTCACCTGGGCGATGCCGGTGATGTCGCGGATGGACCGCATCTGGGAAGCCCGTCGCGGGGATCTGCCGCACGTGCGTCGCCGCCCGTCGGAATATGTGCGCGAACATGTCCGGTTCACGACCCAGCCGCTGGAAGACGCCGACACCGTGCAGTTCCGCGAGTACCTGGACATGATGGATCTGGGCGACAACCTGATGTTCTCGACGGATTACCCGCATTGGAGTTATGACTCGCCCACCTACGCGATCAACCGATTCCCCGCCGACCAGCGGGAGCGGATCATGCGGGGCAACGCGACCGCGCTGTACGGGTTACCGGCGACCGTCAAGGCCCTCCCCGGAGAACGGTGACGCGGTGGCCAGTGTGGCCGCCAGGCTGAGGTCGCTTGTCAGCGAGTATGACGAGAAGTGGTCCGCGGTGGATATGGCCGGCGTGGCCGCCCTATGGGAGCGGGACACCCCCCAACCGATGTACATCGGCGACGAGTACGCGATGCCGCTGGTCGGCGCCGACGACCTCGATCGGCATTGGGCGCGCCTCGGGAGCCGGCTGAAGTCCGCGTCGGTGTCATCGCAGCTGTGGTCCGTCGATGCGCTTGCCGGGGGCCTGGCGCGGTGTGTGCTGCTGAGCCGGTGGAGCCTCACCGGACGCGAGTCCGACGCCGCGCGCACCGGCGCCAGCTGGATCACCTGGCTGCTGATCCGTCGGGGCGACAGGTACCTCATCGTTCACCAGATGGAATCGCAGGTCTACCTTGAAGATGGTCTCCGGCATGGCTCTGCGCTCGTGCCGGACGATGAGCCACATCAAGAGCCCGGAAGATGAGAGGGTATGACACAGACGAATCTGGCACGGCCGCAGGGACTTACCCGGATCGACCCGGTGCTGCGGGACGCCGCCGCCGAGCTGGGTGTCGTCGAATTCCGCACCGAGACGCTGCCCGCCGAGCGGGAACGGGCCAACGTTCGCGCCGCCCGGCGGGCGGCAACGGTCGACACCGACGGGGTGGCCATCGAGTCGCGATCGATCGCCGGTCCCGGCGGCCGGCGGCTGGCCCTTCGCCTGTATCGCGGCCTGACCGGATCCCCCGCCCCGCTGGCCGTGTATGCGCACGGGGGCGCCTTCGTCACCGGCAACCTGGACACCGATCACGCGCAGTGTGTGGAACTGGCCCGTAACGCGGGCTGTTTGCTGGTATCGGTCGACTATCGGCTGGCGCCCGAAAGCCCCTGTCCGGCGGCACTAGACGACATCGAAGCGGCGTTTCGCTACGCGATCGAAAACTGCGCCGACTTGAATGCGGATGCCGGCCGCATCGCGGTGATGGGCCGCGATGCGGGTGCGGCACTGGTCGCCGGTCTGAGCCAGCGCATGTTCGACCAGGAGGGTCCCGCGATCCTCATGCAGATCCTGCATCAGCCGATGCTCGATTCGGATGCCACGCCCTCGCGGCGCGAGTTCCAGCGCACCCCGGGCCTCAACGGTCCGGCCGTGAGCCGGGCGTGGGGCCATTACCTCGGTCACGCGAGCGCCACCGGCCAACTCGTCCCCGCAAACCGCGCGAACCTGGAGGGCCTGCCGCCCACCTTCATCAGCTGCTCCGAGATCGATCCCTGCCGCGACGAAGCCATTGCCTATGCCAACCGGCTGCTGCATGCCTACGTTCATACCGAATTGCACGTCATCGCAGCGACATTCAACGGATTCGACTCGGCGGTCCCGGATTGGATTGTCTCCCAGGAAAACCGGGCGCTGCACGCGCAGGCGCTGCGCCGCGTGTTCACCATGTAGCGGGCGGGCCCGACCCGGTGCTGCGCCCGACCGTTGCTAAGCGATGCGCTTACCGCCGCTCGCCATCGTTACCGACCGAACTCCGGTATCTCTTACCGTATTGCCCGTTGCTAACATCGGAATCCCCAGCTAACTGCGACGAGGACGGCGGCGATCGAATGGCAAAAAGGAATTCGCCGGCATCATGACCACGGTCGACTCCCCCGAGAAGATACTGTTCACCTCCACGACGCAAGCATTCCTGGAGAAAGAGGCGCCGCTGCGCCGGGTGCGGGAGCTGCATGCGGCGGGAACGTCCTTCGAACCGGCATGGTGGCGGCGCGCCGCCGAGCTCGGCTGGACGGGTCTTCTCGTTCCCGAGGAGTTGGGCGGTGGCAGCGTCTCGGGCAATGGTTTCGCCGATCTGGCTACGGTCGCCGAGCAGCTCGGTAAGACGGTGGCGCCCGGACCGCTGTTTCCGGTCAGCGTCGTGCTTGCCGCACTCGTCGGTTGCGCGGACCGGCGATCGCACGCGACGACCATCGAGTCGCTGGTGTCGGGCGACACGGTGGCCTCCTGGGCGGTTTCCGAGCCGGGCCGGGGCTGGATGCCGCTGAATCCCTCGGTGACGGCGACCGAGACCGAGGCCGGTTACCGCATTGACGGCACCAAGGACCGGGTCGAGGCGGGCGCTCAGAGCTCGGCGTTGCTGGTGGTGGCCCGATGCGGTGACGAGATTCGCCAGTTTTTGGTCCCGACCAACGCGCCGGGCGTCACGATCACGCCCCAACAATCCGTCGATCTGATCAAGCAATACGCCCGCGTGCATTTCGACGGTGTCGTCGTGGAGCGGTCCGCGGCCGTCGGCACCGCCGCCGAAACCGCCGCGCTCATCGATCGACAGAGTCACATCGCCCAGGTCTTGCAGTGTGCCGAGGTGGTCGGCATCCTGCAGACGGTGTTTGACCTCACCGCCCAATGGGCGTTGGACCGGCACACATTCGGCCGCCCGCTGGCGTCCTACCAGGCGCTCAAACACAAGTTTGCCGATATGAAACTGTGGCTGGAAGCATGCCGCGCCACCACGGCCGCGGCCGTGGCGGATGTTGCCGCAGGCTCACCCGCGGCGGGCCTGTCGGTCAGCGTTGCCAAGTCGTACGTCGGCGAGATGGCCGGCCAAGTCGTCCAGGCGTGCGTGCAGATGCACGGCGGCATCGGCGTCACCTGGGAGCACGACCTGCACCTCTATCTTCGCCGGGTCACGTTGTACCGCGCGATGTTTGGGACGCCGGAAGAACACAATCTGCGCGTCTATGAATACGAGAAAGCGGGCCGTTCGAACAGATGACGCCGACCGAATCCGTCGCAGCGTTCGCCGCCCGGGCCAGAGCGTGGCTGGCGGACAACATGTCCGCCATCGATCCCGAGTTCCCGCCGCCCGCCCCGCGTGACGACGAACGATCCTGGGCGCGGGCTCGTGAACTGCAAAAGCGGTTGCATGAAGGGGGATTCGCGGGTATCTGCTTCCCCCGCGAGTACGGCGGCTTGGGCCTGGACTACGAGTACCAGCAGGCATTCGACGCCGAAACCCGCACCTACGAAATGCCGTTGATCCTCAACACGCCGACTTTCACCATCTGCTGCGCCACGCTGCTTGACACCGGCAGTGAAGACCAAAAGAAGCAGCGCATCGCCGCGGCGCTGCGCGGCGACGAGGTGCTGGTGCAGTTATTGTCCGAACCCAGCGGCGGTTCGGATCTTGCCGGCGTCATCACGCGGGCCGAACGCCGCGGCGACCGCTGGGTGATCAACGGCGCCAAGACGTGGAGCACCAGCGCGTTCGCCGCCGACTACGGGCTGTGTCTGGCCCGGACCAATTGGGATGTGCCCAAGCATGAGGGTTTGACCATGTTTTTGGTGCCGATTTCTCATCCGGGAATCACGTTGCGGCGCATCACCATGCTCAGTGGCTCGACCGAGTTCTGTGAGGAGTTCCTCGACGATGTTGACGTCGGCGAGGACTCGGTCGTCGGGGAAGTCGATGGCGGCTGGGCGGTGGCGTCGCGACAGCTCTATCACGAGCGCCGAGCGGTGGGGCAGGGGTCGGAGTTCGCCAGCGGCAGCGGCAGCGAGGGCGGTAACGCGAATCCCGTTGATTTCGTTTCCCTCGCGGAGAAGGCGGGGCAGGCCGACGACGAACGCGTGCAGGAGATGGCCGGCCGGGCGCTCGTGCACCGCGCGGTCGCCGAGCAGTTGATCTCGCACGTCTACCGCAGCGTGAGGGACGGGGACCTGCCGCCGGCCGCCGGAACGCTCATCAGGCTATTCCACTCCGAGACCGTGACACTGGATGTCGATACGGCACTGGCCATCGCGGGAAACGCCGGCGTCGTAGGGGAGCCCGGCGATGGCTTGGAGACCGGCCTGCGATACCTGGCACGCCAGACCGTCGCCATCGGCGGCGGCACCACCGAGATGGCCCGCAACGTCATCGGCGAGCGAGTGCTCGGTTTCCCGCGGGAATACGCCGCCGACCGCGGGGTGCCCTTCAGCCAGGTCCGGCACGGTCAGTCGCGCTGACCGCGCTTCACGGATCCCTACCCGTCGACGACGAGGTTCTCGGACAGGCCGCTGACCACAGGTATCTGCACCAGCGACAAGACGTGGTGCGCCGGGCTCCCGGGCGGCGCGACCACCACGCAGTCGGTGCCCTGCCTGCGCGCCCGCTCGCGAGCGGCGTGCAGCGCCCTGACGCCGCCGACCCGAGGTGGGTGAAGCCGCTGAGATCGATGGTCAGCGGGGCAACGCCGGAACGGCTTTCGACTGCGATGTGACGATCCAGGGTCGACGCGGTGTGCGTGTCGACATCGCCGCTGACCACGATGCGGCCGGCGTCGGGGACCCGGAAGGCGAACTCGGCGTTGACGGGCCGCTGATGGCTTCCCCGGCTCACCGTGGCGTCGGTGACGAAGTTCGCCGGTCGCGACAGGCGGTGCACCAGGCTGGCCGTCGTCCCTTCGGCGCCATGAGAGATGTGCGCCCGGGACACCAAGGCCTCCGCCATGGCAAGCCCACGCCCGCGGCCCTTCTCGCCCTCGCGGTGATCCTTCCACTGGCCCCGGTCTATGACCGAGGCGTGCAGGTCGCCGTCCCCGGACAGCGACGCGTCGACGACGACGCCGTCGGGAACCTCGGTGGCATAGCCGTGTTCGACCGCGTTCTCGACGAACTCCGATACCGCGTACACCACGTCGCAGATGTCGTCGGAGTCGGCGCCGACCTCCGATAGCCATTCACGAAGGCGGGCGCGGACCGCGCGTGCGGCGAGGACCGTCGCGTCCAGTGTCATGTGTAGCGGCGGCGGTGGTGTACGCCGCTGCGCCGCGAGCAGTGTGACGTCGTCGCTATAGCCGGTCGACCGCAGCAGCAATTCCAGTGTCTCCGAGCAGATCCGGTCGATGGGCCGTGCCGACGTACCGATGACAAAGCCGCCTTGGCCGGCGGCGATGGTCGCGGCCAACTCGGCGAATTCCGCGGTGCTGGCCCCCAGCGGCCGACCGGGCCGTTCGATCAGGCCGTCGGTGTAGAGCAGGATCGAGTCACCCGCGTCAAGCACTTCGGTGCGGATCGGGAAACCGGCGCCGCTGCCCAGCGGCCCCGCGCCGGACGGCTCCACGTAGCGCGCGCTTGCGTCGGCGCTCACCAGCAGTGGCGGCGGGTGCCCGGCGGTGCAGTACTGGAATTCGCCCGTGCCGAAGTCGAGCGAGCCGACGCACAACGCGGCCGAACTCGACCCGGGCACCTGCTCGTGGAAGCGGTCGAGTGCCGCGAGCGCTTCGGCGATCGGGTATCGCGCCAGGATTTGCATCCGCAACGCCGTACGCAGTTGCGACATCACCGCGGCCGCTTCCACACCGTGGCCGACGACGTCGCCGACGATCAGCACCAGTCGATCCCCGAGCGGTATCGCATCAAACCAGTCACCACCGGCCGCGGTCTCCTCCGCGGCGACCAAATACTGTGCGGTGACGTCGGCGCCCGGAAGGACGGGCACCGAGGGCGCCAGCAACGCCTGTTGCATCATCACCGTCGCTGAATCACGGACATTGCGGTACCGCCCGGACAGCTCCTCCAGGCGCGCCTCGGCGGCCAGCCGCGCTCGCACCCGGTCGGTGACGTCGACGAAGGCAAGCTGCACGCCCTCGATCGAGCCGTCCTCTGCGCGCCGCGCGGTGACGACGAAGTCGAAGAAATGTTCCTGGGCTTCTCCCAGGCCCTCGAAGTCGGCCTGCACCCGCCACTCCGAACCGGACTGGGGTTCGCCGGTTTGATACACCCGATCGAACATTTGGAAGATCTGCTGGCTCACCAGCTCGGGGTAGACCTCCCGAGCCGACAGTCCGATGGGGTCCAGCGCCGGAATGAGCGCGCGGTAGGCCGCGTTGACCGCGACGAACCGGTGGTCCGGACCGTGCAGACCCACGAGCATCGCGGGGACATTATCGAAGATGCGGCGGACGTCCTCGGCCGCACCCACGGTCGTTTCCCAGTCCCTTTCGGCCACCATTCGGCCGTCCCTCCTACCGAGCCGTTCTCCCGCCGAACCACGCGACGAGGCAAATACGAGGCGTATTCGCGGTCAGCGGCCCCCTACATTATTAATCACATGTTTAATCCGGCTCGCGCAATACCTTTGCGCCGGGTCGTGCGAGAGCCGCCCGCGCCGTCGGGCCCGAGGCGCCCACGCAAGGCCGTGGTGGGTGCCCGCAACCCGCCGCCGCCGCGGCGCCGGGGGCCGTTTGCGACCACCCGAGGCGGGTACTTCGCCACCATGGTCGATGTCGTCGCGCGACGGTCGGTGGCGCTTTGGCGGGGCATTCTGTCGTCACCGGTGCTTACCCTGGGGGGCTACTTCGCCTTCAACCTGCCGCGCACGGTGACCGCAATCGGGCAATCGCTGCTGGCCGGCCTGGTGGCGGTGCATGCCTATGTGTTCACCACCGAGCCGGGCTTGCCCGTGTACTTCGCCTGCTACGCAGCGGTGCTCACCGTCGGGTGCTTGACCGCGGCGGGCGCCATGATCATAGGCTCCAAACCACTTGTCGCACAAGCAGGTTGGTACTTAGGCAGCGTGGTGTGCCTGGGCTTCCTGGTCGGCTACGTGCTCACCCGATGGGTCCGCTTACCCGCGCTGGAAGCGTTGACGGACCGATGGGATTTTGCGTCCGGAACACTCGCGATGGCGCTCGCCGCCGCCTTCATCGCGGTGCACACGACCGTGCTGTCCGGGATCAACGTGGCGTACCCGCAGCACCGGGAGTGGCTCCAGTGAACGGGGTTGAAGAATGACGACGCTCGACTTTCCGGTGTGGTTGCGCATCGACCACTGGCTCAACGTGCTCTTTCTGACGCTGCTCATCCGAAGCGGCATCGAAATCCTTTCCACCCACCCCAAGCTTTACGCGCATGACCACAGCAAACCGGGCACCCAGTGGGCGCAATTCACTCGCAAGAAGCTTTCACTCGACCGCTTGTACGACACGCTCGACGAGGAAGAGGACTACCACCCGCTCGTTGCGCTGCCCGGCCACGGAAAGCTGGGCATGGGCCGGCATTGGCACTTCTTTTCGGTCATCGGGTGGATCCTGGTGGGGTTGTCCTACTACATCCTGCTGTTTGCCACCGGGCAATGGCACCGCTATTGGCCGTATTCGTGGTCGATCTTCCCCGAGGCGTGGAACGACATCGTCACCTACCTGACGTTCAACCTGCCGCCGACGTTGCCCGGTCAGCCACTGGACGCCATCCAGAAGCTGACCTATGCGGGCGTCGTCTTCCTCCTCGCGCCGTTTCAGATCCTGACCGGCGCGGCGCAGTCGCCGGCAATCGAGGCGCGCTTCCCCTGGTACGTGCAGATGTGGGGCGGTCGCCAGAAGGCCCGCAGCCTGCATTTCTTCGGTCTGGTCGCCTTCATCGTCTTCATCGCGATCCACCTGTCGATGGTCTTCTTCTGGGGCTGGGGCAGGCTCACCGCCCTGATGATCTTCGGCTCGGTACACAACGTTGTCTGGGCGACGGCGCTGTCCTTCGTGATCATCGGGGTGATCGTCGCCCTCCACTGGGCGGCGACGAGCTGGAGCCACCGCAGTCCTCGCTCGGTGCAGCGCATCATCGGTGCGGTGACCGATGGTGCCCGGCTCCTGCTGCTGCGGCCGCTGAACTCGCGGCAGAACTACCCGGCAAGCAAGATCTCGCAGCAACACCGCGTCAACGGCAAGCCGCCGTCGAGCATCGACTACAAGGTGATGGCGGTCCACAATTTCGCCGACTGGCGATTGCGGGTTGGGGGTCTGGTCGAGAACCCGGTGATCTTGGACTTGGCCGGGCTGCGGTCGCTGGCCGAGCCGGAAACGCAGCGTGTCATGCACAACTGCGTGCAGGGCTGGACCAGCATTGCCGAATGGAGGGGGCTGCACCTGCGCCGGCTCGTGGAGTTGGTGCGGCCGCTGCCGCAAGCGAAATACGTCTGTTTCCTGAGCATGCAAGACAACAGCACCGACGAGCCCAACTCCCATGGCGGGGGTCAGTTCTATGAGGTCATCGATCTGGAATTCGCCGACAAGCCGCAGACCCTGCTGGCCTACGACATGAATGGGATGCCGTTGCCGATCAAGCACGGGGCACCGTTGCGGCTGCGGGTGGAGACCCAGGTGGGGTTCAAGATGACCAAATGGATCAACCAGATCGAGTTCATCGAGGACTACGCGGGGATCGGCTTCGGCACGGGGGGCTGGCGCGAGGACCGCGTCTTCTACGACAAGGACGTGGAGATTTGACATGACCGACATGGCCGAAGAGCCGCCGGCACAACGAATGGAGACGCGTCCCGAACTGGTCGAGCTGTACTCTGCGTCACGCGAGCGCGTGCTCGAGCAA
Source organism: uncultured Actinomycetota bacterium (assembly GCA_963800315.1). Classification (GTDB taxonomy): domain Bacteria; phylum Actinomycetota; class Actinomycetes; order Mycobacteriales; family Mycobacteriaceae; genus Mycobacterium. The sequence goes on along the minus strand of CAWDAS010000002.1, from coordinate 684,465 downwards.
ATCGCCGCGAAGGGCGGGCATTGTGAGGCCTGCGGCGCAACGGATTTCGCCGTCGGCGACGCGCTGTACATGGGGTTTATGTTTCTTAACGAAGAGCACGACGCCTACCTGGTGGCGCTGACCTGTCGCAACCCCGATTGCCCGAAGCCGCGCACCGGAATCAGGCTGCGCGGCAGCGAATTTCTTACCGAAGAGGAGAAGGAATCCGCTGTTGCCCGCGAGTCCTCGGTCCCCTGACCGGGGAACGTGTCATAGCCGAGCCAAACGCTTTCGCTGCGGCGCGCGCCGCTTCCGATGGTGCCGGCCACCGGCTCGTGCGTCCGGGCGGTCCGCGAGGTCGGGGCGGGCCAGCTTGAATTTCTCAATCAGGGACGATAGTTCGCGCAGTTCGTCACACAGGGATTGAAACCGGCGCTCGTCAGTGTCGCCGAGCAGGCCGATCGAACTGTAGTGCGCGATGCGCGGCAGTCGCCCGGCGAGCGCCGTGCCCCATCGGACGCTGAGGTCGTAGACGTCTTCGTCGCTCATTTGGTCCCGATGTTGATTTTGCTGCCCGAGCTCCTTGAGCCTATTGATCTGCTCGGTGAGGAATTCGACGTCGTCGTCGATGCCGACCGCCGACGAGCTTTCCGGTGCCCCGTTCATCCGTCCTCCGTTTTGCCGGACCACGCCGCCGTATCCGGCCGCTCACTCCGCGTATCGATTTTCGCTGATGGGTACCCGATGGCGGCGGGCCTACACCATCGTCGCAATTAGCGCCGAGAAGCGGAAATCACAAGCGGCGGTTGCTATCAGCTTTCTGGCAGCTTTTATTACGCAATTCTTAAGCGTAGAAGGGCAGTTTTGGGGAAGCCGTTGTCTGTCTATTCCGGACCATGGACCCACGTTGGCCTGATCCGGCGGTGGTCCGACCGTCCGCGACGGCTCAAACGCGACCGCGTTCGCGCACGGCCTAGGCAGGAGGTATTGCGTGGCAATCGATTTCGGGGTGCTGCCGCCGGAAATCAACTCGGCTCGTATGTACACAGGCCCCGGAGCGGGGCCATTGCTCGCCGCAGCGGCGGCCTGGGATGCATTGGCTGCCGAGTTGCACTCGACAGCCGCGTCCTATTCCTCCGTCGTCTCGGGTCTGACCGTCGGATGGCGCGGGCCTTCTTCGACGACGATGGCCACCGCGGCTGCGCCGTACACGGCGTGGATGAGCGGCGCCGCTGGTCAGGCCGAGCAGACGGCCACCCAAGCCAGGGCGGCGGCCGCGGCTTATGAGACCGCTTTTGCGGCAACGATTCCACCGCCCGTTATCGCGGTCAATCGCGCGCGGTTGATGGCGCTGATCGCGACGAACTTCTTCGGCCAGAACACACCGGCGATCATGGCCACCCAGGCGGAGTACCTGGAGATGTGGGCCCAGGATGCGGCCGCCATGTACGGTTATGCCGGCTCGTCGGCGATCGCCGCACAGGTGACGCCGTTCAGTCCGCCACCGCAGACCACCAACCCGGACGGGACCGCGGCCCAGGCGGCGGCAGTCACCCAAGCGACCAGCACGGCGGCCGGCGCGCAGGCTCAGGCGTTGCCGCAAGCCATCTCCGCGACGCCCCAGGCGCTACAAACCCTCGCCGCACCCATGGCGGCCGCCGCTCCTGCGCCCGCAGCGGCGGCCGATCCGCCATCGCTGTTTTCCGCGCTCGACGGCTTCATCACGGGGCCGTTATCGCCGTTGTCGTTGTACACCATTCCTGGGGTCCCTTTTCTCTTCGGCATACAGAGCTACCTGCTGCCCCAGGCCAGCGCAAATCTGACCAGGGCTTCGGAGAATTACTCCAAAGCCCTGGCCAAGGCCACCACCGTGGGACTCCCGGAGGGCGGGATTGCTCCGCGCATGGTGAGCGCGGGTCTGGGGCGCGCCGGCCTGGTCGGGGGATTGTCGGTACCGCAGGGCTGGGCATCGGCCGCTCCGCAGATCAAGACGATTGCCTCGATCGTGCCCGAGAGCAGCCTGAGCGCCGCCCCGGCGGCGCTCGCGGCGGAAGGCGGTTCAAGCCTGTACGGCCCGATGGCCCTGTCGGGTCTGGCCGGGCGCGCGATGGTCGGCACCGGCGGCGCCCCGGCCCGGTCTGCGGGCATGGGGGGCGGTGCCGCCGCCGGCCAGGTCGCCACCACCGCAAACATTTTCGTGATACCCGAGGCCGACTTCCCGATACCGGAGGCCGACGAATGACCCCCGCCGGTGCGGCCGCGACGAGTCAAGGAGCTTAGCAATGGATTACGGAGCGTTACCTCCCGAGGTCAACTCCGCTCGCATGTATACCGGCCCGGGCGCGGGATCGATGCTGGCCGCCGCAGCGGCGTGGGACGGGCTGGCCGCCGAGCTGCGCTCGACCGCAAACTCCTATTCCTCGGTGATCTCGGGGCTGACCAGTGCGTGGCTGGGACCGGCCTCGCAAAGCATGGCGGCTGCGGCCGCACCCTACGCGGCGTGGCTGAATACGACCGCGGCGCAAGCCGAGCAGACCGCCAACCAGGCCAGGGCGGCGGCAGCGGCGTACGAGACCGCATTCGCGGCTACGGTTCCCCCGCCGGTGGTGGCGGCGAACCGCGCCGAGTTGACGCAGCTGATGTCTACCAACGTTCTCGGCCAGAACACCGCGGCGATCGCGGCGAACGAAGCCCAATACGCCAGCATGTGGGCCCGGGATTCCGCAGCTATGTACGGCTACGCCGGCCAATCGGCCACCGCATCCGCGATGACACCGTTCAACCCGCCCGCGCAGAACACCAACCCGGCGGGTACCGCGGGCCAATCCGCCGCGGTTGCGCAGACCGTCGGCAGCTCGACGACGTCGGACACCCAGTCGGCCCTGGCGCAGCTGACGTCGGCGACACCGAGCGCGCTGCGCAGCTTCGCAGCTCCCGCCGCACCGGCTCCAGCGTCGCCGGCTTCGTCGCTGGCGAGTTTCCTCAGCAATCTGAATTCGTCGTCGTTGGCGAAGATCGCCGGCAACGTGGAGCTGATACCGAAAGCTATCCTTCCGGCTAACGACGTCTTCATAGCCACTATCATGGGCTTAGTGATTGGTGCTCGGCACCTGGGCGACATGACGGTCGCGGTCAAGGCGTCGACGGCAAGCCTGGCGGCGGGTCTCGGTTCAGCGTCGGCCACGCCTGCCTTGGCGTCAACGGTGTCGGCGAGTGTCGGCGAGGCCGGCCTGGTCGGGGGGTTGGCCGTTCCACCGAGCTGGGCGGCGGCCACTCCGGCGATCCGGACGGTTGCCTCGGTGTTGTCGGGCGCCGCGGAGGGCGCCGTTCCGGCGGCCGCGGTAAGCCAGGGAACCTTTTTCGGCGGCATGGCCGCGGCCGGAATGGTCGGAGGCGCCGTCGGCGCCGCGGTTCCCCGTGGTGCCGTGGCCGGTGCCGGTTTCAAAAGGGGCGCTCCGGTCAAAGACGGGAAACGGCTCAAAGACGGCGATTCCCCCGACAACCTCCAGCGTGTCGTGGCCGACATGGCGGAGAAACCGGAGAGCGTGCAACACTGGCACACCGACCCCGACCACCTCGACGAGCTGTTGGCCGAACTGCGGTTGAAACCGGGAACCCACGCGGTACACGTCAAAAACGGCAAGCCCAAGGTGACGCTACCCCGGTCATAGTTGGCCCAGGGGCGCAAAGAACACCTGCGAAAGTGCCGCTATGTCGGCGCGCTGACGGCCTTCGCAAGACGCGGAAGGCGCAGCACGCCGGCGATGGCGACAATGCACCATGCCAGCAGCGCGTCCCAAAAGAAAACCAGCGCAACCGTTTGCAGGCCTCGCGCGTGGATCTCGCTGGCGATGGCGCTGGTGGCGGCGGAATACATGCCGAGCGGAAATACCAGCGTCCACCACGCGCCGGTGAATCGCAGTAGCCTCGGCCGTTGTTCGACCCGGTGCAGGCTGAAGTAGATCAGCAAGGGTATCCACAGGGTTGCTAGCGCCCAGGCGGTCACCATGGTCACATAGACGCTCACCGCCAAACCATTTCGGGATTGCTGGTGAATGTGGTGGCCCGCAACGACGGCAATGGCCAAAGCGCCCATTAAGATCCAGCTGTCGGGCTCAAACCCATTGCGGTCGAGTCGCTCAGCCACGGCACGCCATACCATCAGCGCCGCCATCGAGATATAAATTGCCAGCGCCAACACCCAGCTCGCAACGGCCACGAGCAGCCATTGCCGATGACCGGTGGTACTTGTCAGCTTGGCGGCGATGATTGCCAACCCCGAGGTGGCCACGCTGAAGAGCAGCCACGCGCCGTGTATTTCGTCCTGCAACGCGCTCAACCGGCGCCCCGCCAGATTACGGATACTGAACCCCGCCAGCGCCAGCCACGCTAAGCCGGCTGGGATGCCCAGTATCGGAAGCACCATTGGGTTAGCCGACGATAGCCGGTTGCACACCACCGCGCAGCCCGCAACGAACGTGAACAGCGGCAAGGTGACTTGCGCATCTGTCATGTCCCACGGCAACAACCGGCGTTTGGTGGCAGCGACGATGATCGTGAGTGCGGCAAGAACCAGCAGGGCGAGTGCGGCGGCAACGATCAGTGCGCTGCTTACCCAGGCGTAATGGTGTTTCTTCGCGGCAGTCGACAAGATCCCGCTGGCCATCACCGCGGCGAATACGTCCGGAGAAAGATTGCTCTCGCTGAGCCGGATATTCACAGTGCACCAACGCGATTGGCGAGCGGCCTGCGTGACTCGGCGCAGATGCACTCCGGTAAGCTGCTGGGCATCATGTGCTCCAAGGAATTCGTTTTCCGTCGGAGAGTCCCGGTCGCTGCAGCTATACCCGGAAAACCGCTGTTGAACCATGCAAAGCGGCTGACGATTTCTCACGCGCATGATGAGCGCCCTGTACCCCGAGTCGGGTCTGTGCTATGAATAACGTGAGTTTTATCTGTCTTGAGACTGCTAGGGCAGGCCCGTTGCGGCATGGGTGCCGCGTGATCCGGAGTATCGCCATGAGCCCCGTACGCAAGTGCTTGGACGGTAGTTGCCCTACTTCGCGTTTCGATGGTGAGCAAGCGGCGGTGGTGCCGCTCATCCCAATCTCACGCGCCGACAATGGTATTGGGTATCTACCGCGCCGTTTTACCGAACGGATTGAAGGATATGTGCAACGTAGACGACACCGGCCCTGGCGGAGCCGGGGTTCCTAGTCGTCAGGGACTGTTCGTAGCGAAGAGACGCACGGCCAGAGGCGCTGTTTAATATTTCGACGACGGGACTGCCGCAGCACTTGTCGGCGCCATTGATGGCCATGATTGGCCGCTTAGGTCACGAGTCGACACGAATCTTCGCCCCCGCGTAAGAGTGCGCCACGGTGAAGCCTTCATTGGCGCCAACGATTTTGAGGCGGTGAGACGTCCATGCACTGGACTGAGGTCGTAGAACTGGAGAGAAAACTGCGGATACAGCCGGGCCGCCGGTTGGCGGTCGTCAACGGGCCACCCGAAAGCGATTCGATGATGCCGATGGCCGGTGGCGTGGAGCCCGACTCGGCCAGTGCGGTCGTCGGATTCGTGGCTTGCCGCGAGGACTTAGGCTTACTCGATGACGTCTACTCAGCGGCACATGCCGCTCGGGTGGCGTGGGTGAGCTATCCGAAACCGGGTCGGATGGCGACCAACGTTAATCGAGACTGGCTCACCGGGGCCGTCCGCCAATTTGGCGTCGAGGCGGTCAAGCATGTGTCAATCGACCACAATTGGTCGGCCTTGATGCTGTGCCCGGCTCCGGACGATATGGCGGTTGCCGACGCTTACGCAAGGTGATCGACCCTACGTGTGGTCGACGAGCGCCCGGTAGCTGTCGGGGCGGCGCAGGCTCAGCATGGGGAACGCCTCCAGCCAGTCCCGGCGCTGATCGAGGTCGAGGTCGGCGATCAGCAGGGCTTCCTCGTTGCGCGGCGCGCGCACCAGCAACCGGCCGTAGGGATCGGAAATGAAGGACGATCCGTAGAACTTCAGTTCGCCTTCCGCACCGGTGCGGTTCGGCACGATCATGAACAAGCTGTTGGCAATGCCGTTGCCCACGATGACCTGTCGCCACCGCGGTTCGCTGTCGAATTCCGGGACGGATGGCTCAGACCCTATGGCGCTGGGATAGACAAGCACTTCGGCTCCATGGAGGGAATAGGTCCGGGCCACTTCCGCAAACCACTCATCCCAGCACGTGGGTATCCCGATCGGCGTGTCCAAGCCTTTCGGCTCCAGCACCGGATAGGGGTCACCGTCGAGCGGCCCGGGACGGAAGTACTTCCGCTCGCGATAGTAGGAGGAGTCCGGGATATGCATCTTGCGCACCCGCGCGACAAGTTCACCGGCCGGTGACACCAAAATGGCTGTGTTGTAGCCCAGTCCGTCGTCTTCACCGTCGGCGGCGGCCGCCCGTTCGTACAGCGACGCCTGCACGAAAATTCCGGTGGCGCGGGCATTTTCAGCTGCGAATGCGAATGTCGGTCCGTCGCAGAGGTCTTCGGCGGCCGCAACGGGGGGCGAGGGCGGCGAAAGGTCGCCCGGGTAGCGGCTGAGGGTGAGTTCGGGCAGAAACACGGCCCTGGCGCCCGCCGCGGCGGCCCGGCCGATGGCGTCACTCAGCACCCGGGTGAGTTCGATGTGGTCGGCTCGCCACCGATGTTGGATCATGCCTACCCGCAGCGGTTGCCGCCGCGACGGCGTCGAGCGTGTCAGCGACTCGGGTGCGTCAGCGATAAGTGTGATCATTGCGCTTCCTGGGACCGGTCGGTGATTCGTACATCGATGTCTCCTGAAAATTCATCCGCCTTCGGATACCCGTCGGCCCTGGAGCCAATCCGCACGGCCGCCGAGCTGCCGGCGCTCCGCGTTGAAGCCACCAACGCCGCGTTAGTTCGGCTTGCTGCGGGTATGTCTTTGTGGGGCGTCGTACGCGAGGATCACACACGAGGAGCAGCACATGACCCATCCCGATGCCGTCGTTGAGGACCTGCGGAACCTGCTCGACAAAGAAGAGGGCATGGCCGACGCGCTTGAGCGGTCGTTGGCCAAGGCCCGCGAATCGGCCGAAGCCGCATTGAATGCCGACCTGTTCGAGGCGCTCGATTGGCCACAGAATGTCGGTCAGTATGAGGACTACCTGACCGGCTTCATGAGGTGGTTGCCCCGGCAGTCAAATGCGAAGGCGTGGCAGGGACTAAAGCCTCACGAGAGACACGCCAAGGAAGTGAGCGACCGGATCGCACATTTCTTCTTTCTGGTCGATCAGCCCGCCGATGACGGCGCGCCGCAGAACAGCGACGCGTTCCGCGGCTGGATGACCGACTTTGCCCGGGGATGGGGCAGCTTCCTGGACACGCCGCAGTCGTTCAGCCAGGAAATCCTGCAATCCTTCATCGATTACGCCCCCGAGTATCGTGTCCACGAATCCCTGGTCGAAGGCAGGTCGAATGAGCCGAGCGGATGGTTGACCTTTAACCAGTTCTTCGGCCGCCGACTCAACGGCGGGCTACGTCCGATCGCCGAACCCGCGAGCAACCTGGTCGTCACCTCGCCGGCCGACTGCGTTTTCCAGCATGCCTACGACATCGACGCCGACTCCAACATCCCGGCCACCACAATCAAGAACACGCATGAGTACGGCAACATCAAGCAGCTCATCGAGGGCAGTCAGTACAGCGAGAGCTTTGCGCGCGGCAGCTTCGTCCACTACATGCTGCAGCCATCGTCTTACCACCGTTTTCACACGCCGGTATCGGGTCTGGTCAAGGAATGTTTCCGAATCAGCGGGACGGTTTACATGCACGTCGCTCTCAAGGACGGCGAGTTCGTATCCAGCGACAGCACCACCACCGGCTTCGAGTTCTTCCAAAACCGAGGCGTGGTCACCATCGACACCTCCGCGTCCGACGGGGGCGACATCGGAATTGTGGCGGTCATTCCGGTCGGAATGGCGCATGTGTCGTCGGTGGTACTCACTGCTGTCGAGGGCACTCGGATGGCCAAGGGAGAAGAGTTCGGGTTCTTCCAGTTCGGCGGTTCGGACATCATCGTCCTCTTCCAGGAAGGTGTCGATCCGCAAATCGATACCAGCGAGGATTACCGATTCGTCGGCACGCCCATCGCGCACTGCAGCGGCCGCAATTCATGATCTTTGGATGATTGAATTATGTTGGGGTGCATAGTATTTCAAAACAACGCGAGCAATCGGGCTAAACTTTTCCGCAGCCTTGTTTTCCCGCCCAATTCGGGGGCACTCCCCGCATTGAAGTTTGCTCCGGGATAACACAGGAGTTTCCATGGCCCACTCGCGTGACCTTTTGGACTGGAACCCAGAGGACAAGCAGGCCTGGGAGGAAGGCAATCAGCGCATCGCCCGGCGCAACATGGCCTGGTCGATCGCGACCGACCACGTCGCCTTTGGCGTCTGGACGTTCTGGTCGGTGCTGGTGCTGTTCATGCCGGAGTCCGTCTACGGCTTCTCCGCAAGCGACAAGTTCCTGCTGCTCGCCGTAAACACCCTGGTGGGTGCGCTGATGCGCATCCCCTACACGGTTGGCATCGGTATCTTCGGGGGCCGCAATTTCACGGTGGCCATCACGGTGGTGTTGCTGATCCCTGCCGCCGGCACGATCTGGTTGCTGGCCAACCCCGGCCTGCCGCTCTGGCCGTATCTGATCTGCGCGGTGCTGACCGGGCTAGGCGGGGGCAACTTCTCTGCGTCGATGACCAACATCAACGCCTTCTATCCCCAGCGGCTCAAGGGCTGGGCGCTCGGCCTCAACGCCGCCGGCGGCAACATCGGGGTGCCGGTGATCCAGTTGTTCGGCCTGCTGGTGATCGCCGTCGCCGGTCATCGGCAGCCGTACTGGATTTCTGGAACCTACATGCTGCTGCTGACGATCACTAGCGTCGGCGCCTTCTTGTTCATGGACAACATCAAGGATTACCAGGTCAATTTCGGTGCCATGAAAACCATGCTCCGTCAGAGCCACACCTGGTTGCTCTCGCTGCTGTACGTGGGAAGCTTTGGCTCGTTCATCGGGTTTTCGTTCGCGCTCAGCCAGGTGCTGCATATGAAGTTCAGCGACGCCGGGCAAAGCGCTGCGCAGGCGTCGTTGCACGCTGCAGAGATTGTCTTCCTCGGGCCGCTGCTCGGGTCACTATCCCGCATCTACGGCGGCAAGCTGGCCGACCGCCTCGGCGGTGGCCGCGTCACCTTGGCCGTTTTCGTCGGCATGATTTTCGCCGCCGGGCTGCTGGTTTGGGGCAGCACCGTGTCTGACGGCAATGGCGGCCGATTCGTCACCGCAGCGGTCATTCCCTACGCTGTTGGCTTCGTCCTGCTGTTCACCTTGGCCGGGGCCGGCAACGGATCCATCTACAAGATGATCCCGTCGGTCTTCGAGGCCCGCAGCCGCTCACTGGACCTCAGCGAAGACGAACGCAAACGGTGGTCGAAAAACGTCGGGGGAGCAATGGTCGGATTCGCCGACTCGGTCGGTGCGTTCGGCGGCTTCCTCATTGACATCGTGCTGCGGCAGTCTTACCTGAGCGCCCGCACCGAGACGCCGGCGTTGTGGATCTTCCTGGTCTGCTACGTCGGCTTTGCGGTGCTGACCTGGGCGGTGTATGTGCGTGGATCCGCCGCGGACCGCGGATAGGTTTTGCAAGCGTCACCACGGACAATCCTTCAGCTGTGCGATCCGCTGGACCCCCATCCGGCGGGCTTCACGAGGCAAGGAGATGACAGTGGTGAATCCTACGGTGCGGTGTCAGACATATCGTGGTCCCGAACCGATCCGGGAAGCGGGCGGTTGCGATGAATGACCTGCTGATGCACTTGGTGGGTGGGTGGCGACCGGCGGCCTACGCCGCGGTCAAGGCGCTCGCGTTGTTCCTCACCGCCGCGGCGGCGTTCCGGCTCACGTTGCGCCGCACCATCGCCGAGTTCACCCCGTTCGACTGGGTGACCGGCGTGGCGGTCGGCGCCATCGTAGGTCGCACCGCCACCGCCCCCCACACCTCCTGGCTCACTGGGACCGCGGCTTTGCTCACCCTGATCGCCGCGCATGACTTGGTCGCGCGCCTGCGCTTCATTCCCTGGGTGCGCCGACTCGTCGATCCGCCTGTGCGGGTGCTCATCCGCGACGGCGAACTGGATCACCGCAACCTGAAGCGTTGCAAGATAACCCGCACCGACCTCGACGCAATCCTGCGCGAGCACGGTCACCAGACACCCGACGACGTGAGTCTCGCCGTGTGCGAGTCCAAGGGAGTGGTCTCCGTCTACACCAGCGCCAAACCGCCCGGCACCGCGCCCCGGTGAACACTGCGTGGCTTCACCGGGAAGCGGCTACCGATCAGGCCGAGACCGGTTTCTTGGCCGGCTTGGAAACCTTCATGAGCTTCATCAGGTTGCCGCCCATGATCTTGGCGACGTCTTCCTGGTCGAAGTCCTTGAGCTCGTCGACGAAGCTGATCGGGTCCTTCAGGCCCTCGGGGTGCGGCCAGTCGGATCCGAACAGTACCCGGTCGGTGCCCACCATCTTGACGATCTCGGTGAACCGGTCCTCCCAGAACGGGGTGATGTACACGCAGCGCTTGAACGCCTCGATCGGGTCCTCGCTGAATGATTGCGGCATCTTCTTGTAAACACCCTTGAGGCCCTTGAAGAGATCGGGCACCCAGTCGGCGCCGTTCTCAATCGAGAGGATCCGCAGCTCCGGGTTGCGCGACAGCGCGCCGTGGCACACCAGCGCACCCATTGCGTCCAGGATCGGCCGATGGCCCATCGCGAAGCTGCGGAAGGCGGTCGGCTTGAACGGCAGGAACTCGTCGCCGGGCTCCCACACGTTCGCGAATTCCGAGTAACCACTGTCCGAGGCGTGCATCGAGACCGGGATCTCGGCCTTGATGCACGCCTGCCAGAACGGGTCGAATTCCTCGAGTCCGAATGACCGGCTGCCCTTGTAGCCGGGCACCGGCGCCGGGCGGACCAATACGGTGCGGGCACCGCGCTCTAGGCACCATTCGAGTTCTTCGAGCGCGCGCTCGACGATGGGCAGGGTGATCACCGGGGTGGCGAAGATCCGGTCGGAGTAGTTGAACGACCACTGCTCGTGCATCCACTCGTTGAGTGCGTGGATGACGTCGTGGGTCATCTCCGGGTCGTCCTTCATGCGCTCCTCGACCAGGCTGGCCAGCGTCGGGAACATCAGGGCGTAGTCGATGCCGAGCTCGTCCATGACTTCGAGCCGCGCGCCCGGTTCGCGGAATGCGGGGATGGCCTTCATCGGCTCGCCGAGGATCTCGCGGTAGGTCTTGCCTTGCGCGCCGTTGCGGAAGTAGTCCTCCTGGGCGCCCGGCTTCGCGACCTTTTCGAAGGTCGGGTTGGGGATGTACTCGCTGATGTGGCCGCGCACGACGATTTTGGTGCGACCGCGCACCTGCACGTAGTCGATGACGTTCTTGCGCTTGTCCGGAAGGTACTTGGTCAGCGCTTCCTGTGGTTCGTACATGTGGTTGTCGGCGTCGAACACGGGGAAGGGAAGTTCGCGAGACGGCATGGCGATCTCCTTGGGGCAAGTTTTGGGTTCTCTATCGGCGGTAATGACGTTACCACTTTTGTGCAACACCGTGCTACCGGTCCCGCGGCCGCCCGGATCGCTCAAGCGTCCGGCCAGGTGGGCAGCTTCGGTGTCGCGCCGTTGATCACGGCGAAATTCACGGTCGCCGTCGCAACCAGCTCGTCGTCGCCGTCTTCGTAGATGTCGATCTGCATGACCATCGCCCGCCGCCCGGACCGCAGCATCCGGGGCACCGCGAACGCGGCGCCCTGCCGGATCGGCCGAAGGTAGCGAACGAACAGGTCGGCGGTCGTCATGGTGGTGCCCGGCTGCAAGTGCTCCAGCCCGAACTGCCCGCCCGCCACGTCGACGAGCGTGGCGATCAAGCCGCCCTGCAGCGCCCCGGAGGTGTTCACCACCTGGGGGCTGACCGGCATCGTCATGGCGAATTCGCCGTTGCGGCTGCCGGGGCGCATGCCGATCTGGGCGAAGAGCTCGCCCAGCGAGGGCGCGGCCGAGTCGTCGTCTGTTTCCCGGATGCCCAGGGCGCGGCTGCAGAAGTCGTACAGCTGGCCGGCGTCGACCGGTGTGTCGTTCAATTCCGTGCCCAGCCAGTGCAGTCGCTGCGCACCCATCACGGTCTGCATGACGATCGCCGCCGCGGCCCCCACCTCGAGCCCGGGGTTGAAGACCCCCTCGGTGATGCCCTGCCCGACGATGTCGCGGATCAGCCGATGCAGGGGCGAGAGCACTCGGGCGTAGTCGCGCGGGCGGGTCTCGGCCAAATGTTGGTTGTAAAGGGTCAGGGCCCGGTTGAGGCTGTCTTGGATGCTTGATTCGGGTTGCTGGCTGATGCGGTCGATCACCAGCTTCAGCGCGGAGGTGCTATCCAGCCCGGTGGTCTCGGCGCGCCAGGCCTGCACCGATTGGGCGATGGTCCTGTCGAAGAGCGCCAGCAGCAATTCGTCCTTGCTGCTGAAGTGCTGGTAGAACGCCCGCAGCGACGTCTTTGAGCGCGCGACGACCTCTTGGACGGTGAAGTCGGTGCGGCCCGTTTCGCGCAATATCGCGACGGCGGTTTTGATGAAGCGGTCACCGCGCGTCACTTCAGCGTCGTCGCCGGGGTCGGCCATGCGCGCTTCATCCCCTTCCATTGCGCAGTGCTTGCGCTACGAGAATGAGGTTACCGCGCGGTCCGGCATATCCGCGAAACCAGGGAGCCCGGGTCGGCAAATGGCGCGAAGCGGGATGAGCCGGCTTGGTGGCCTGTTCTACGAAGCGGCGGGTGCCGGCTTCATCTCTGCGGACGTAGACATTCCGACATTGCGAGATCTGTGGTTGGGAGACCTGAACTGGACAGCCGATCATCCACCGCGCAAGACGGCAGAAGAGATAAGCGAATTGCTATGGACGGTTCTCACCGAGGGCGTATCAGAGCGCCGCATCTGGCAGGACTAGCACACGTTGATTGAGCGACTGCCAGCGCCACCGAGAAGGACCATTGATACGGCGGTCCGCACGATGCCGCACACCACGTCGCCCGCCAAGATGGCCCGACTGTTGGTCGCGCCACCTCCGGATGTCTTAACCGAATGGTGAAACCGACTTGCCGACGGACTTTTTCACCACCCTCTCGCGACCTCGTCGACCAGCATCCTCTCCTCTGTGCGGGCGAACGATTATCCTTCCGCAATGGCATCGAGCGTGTCAGGGAAGATCGCATTCGTTACCGGCGGCGCATCAGGCATCGGCGCCGCTTTGAGCACCAAGATGGTCAACGAGGGCGCCGAGGTCTGGATCGCCGATCGTCAGATCGGCCTGGCGCGGGAGTTGGCGCACCGCCTCAACAGCGGTGGCGGAAAGGCGCACGCCATCGAACTCGATGTGCGCAACTATTCATCGTTCGAGCGCGCCGTCGCCGACGCGGTGCAGCACTCCGGGCGGATCGACTACCTGTTCAACAATGCCGGCATCGGAGTCGCCGGTGAGGTCGACTCATACACGCTCGATGACTGGAACGACGTCATCGACGTGAACCTGCGCGGCGTAGTACACGGCATCCAAGCGGTGTATCCGGTCATGATCCGGCAGCACTCGGGACACATCGTAAACACAGCCTCGATGGCTGGTCTCGTTACCACTTCGGGCCAGGCAGGCTATACCGCCACCAAACACGCCGTCGTCGCGATCTCGAAGACGATGCGTTTGGAGGCCGAACGCCACGGCGTACAGGTCTCCGTGCTCTGTCCGGGCGTGATCCGCACACCGATCCTCACCGGCGGCCGGTACGGACGGACCGAAAGGGCCGGCATCAGCGACGAGCAAATCCTCGAAATGTGGGAGCGGTTGCGCCCGATGGCACCCGAAAAATTCGCCGAACGCGCCCTTCGTGCCGTGTTACGTGGAGACGCGGTCATTGTGGTGCCAGCGTGGTGGAAGGCATGGTGGTACCTGGAGCGGCTCTCGCCCGCGTTGTCGATGCGAGTTGCGAAAGGAATGCTCAAGCGCCTACGTGAAGTGGAGTCCACCGCCCCCTGACCAGCTTCGGTCAGGGAACGCTATCCCACTGCTCGTCGGCTACATCGGCGATGCAGTGGTAAGCGATCAAGGAAGTCCCAGGGTTTGCCACGCCGCCGTTGATGTTGAGGCAGGGGCCGAGGGCGCTAGTGATCTGGCCGTTGGGCTGGGCATTCCAACGCTGGTTGTTGGCATTGGCCTGACAGGGCGACAGCATTACCGGGGTGGTATCCGCCGCGTTGCTGATGCTCAGACAACTCCCGGGGAAGGCCACGCTGGCAATCCGGCCGGCAGAGTCGAAATCCCATCGCTGGGTTTTGGACCCATCGCAGGGGTTGACCATCGTCGCAGTGTTGTTCCCATTCGGGGCGTCGATACACACATTGGCCAATCGGCTCCTCAACTGGACCGGGCCGGCGGCACTCACCACACCAGCGCTCAGCAGCGCGGTACTGAACATCGTGCCGATTATGACGAGGGCCCGCCGCGCACCGCCGATCAACCGCGCATGCATTTCAGCTCCATCCTCTCGTCCTGGCCCACCTCACCCACCGCGAGCGGCGAAGGCTACACCGAGACCACCACCGTCATAGACGGCCTTACGTAGCCCGATTCTCACCCCAGCCCGCCGCAATCACCACCCCCATCTCCGACCTGGCGACATGTTTCTTACCGACCAGATCAAACTCCTTTCGCCATCTCATCGGTCGGCCGACCAAGCGGTGACGAGTGCCGAGGCACCGCGGGTCGCGCCCCGTCACGGTGCGGTCGCGGTCGGCGAGTTGACAGCTGGGCCAGGCACCGATGCCGGCCCAGAACGTCTTGACCAATGGCAACGGATACGGCAGAGAGCAGTATGTCCGTGCAAGCGGCTATTGACCGAGGGCCTTCTGCATCGCCCCCGCCAATGCGTTCACCGCGGGACCGCCGTCGCCCGACTCACATACCTTCGCCTGCAGCACAACGTTTTCCCGCAGCCGGGTTTGAAAGAAGCAGCGCCGGTCGGAGCCGGGCTCCTGCTTGCTCCACGCGGCGTCGGTGTCCCCAATAGCACCCTTGGTGAACGACCAGACCTGGGTCGCCCCGTTGTCGATGTGCATCGTGGTCGTCTGCCCCGAGCATCCACGGGTACGGTCCAGGATCCGGTGGAACGCCCCGTTCGCCGCATCATCCGTGGTGAACACACCGACCGCCTGCTTGACGTAGTGGGTCTCATCAGTGGGCGACTCCTGCATAACCGCGCTGTTGAACGACTCGAGGCCGGGATCGTTGTAGACCTCGGGCAGCCCGACGTCGGCGTAGTTGTTGCAGACCGCGAGGTCGACCCAATAATCCTGCACCGGCACCGTCGACATGACCTCCCACCCGATGGTCGCGCCGACGATGTTGCCCACCGCCGCCTTGTCGAGTACGGCATCATTCACCACGCTGGGATCCGACGGCCGCGCCGCGGCCGCCGGTGTGACGGCGAACCCCGCCAGCACCAGTGCGACAACGGCGCACGCACGAGCGCCGGCTGTGATGATCCCTTGGCTGCCGGCGCCGATGTCTATCTCGGTTCGCTGTGCCCAGCGCGCGGAACGCTTTCCCAGCATGCCTTTCAGGCTAGTTCGGAAAATGATGGAGCGGACAGGGGCTTTTGAGTCCGCGACTCGTTCTTGATGTGCCGGTTTCGACCCGGCCAAGACTCATTCACAACTCACAGGTTGAGTCCTACCGGCGGTCATGTGGGTCCGCAGTCGATAGAGGGGAATTTCGGCTACACCGCGAACGGCGGTCATCCGCCCCGGGCCTCGATCATCGCCGAGCGGTTGACTTTGGTTGCCGCGGTGCGGGGAATCGCGTCGACGAACTCGATGGTTTTGGGCGCCTTGTAGTGGGCGAGCCGGCTCTTCGCGTACTCGATCACCTGGTCTTCGGTGAGTGCTGCGCCGTCGGCGAGCTGCACTACCGCGTGCACCCGGCGTCCCCATTGCGGGTCGGCGAGGCCGATGACGACCACGTCGGCGATGCCGGGATGACCCGCCAACGCCGACTCCACCTCCGCCGGAAACACATTCGCGCCACCGGTGATGATCATGTCGACTCGGCGGTCGACGATGTAGAGGTAGCCGTCCTCGTCCAGGTAGCCGATGTCGCCGGCGGAGCGGAAGCCATCTTCGGTCGACGGTAGGGGCGGCGCGCCGCCCACATAGCGGGACCCCGCGCTCATCGGTGCGCGCAGGTAGATTTCGCCGTGTTCACCGGGGCCAAGCTGTTTCGTTCCGGCGTCGAGAATGCGGATCTCGGTGTCGCGGAAACCGCGGCCGACACTGCCCGGATGAGCAAGCCACTCGTCACCGCGCAACGCCGTGAGCCCAAGGTTTTCCGTCATGCCGTAAGCCGACACGATCTGCTGCGGGCTCAACAGTTCGAACCAGGTATGCATGAGCGACGCCGGCATCACGGCGGCGCCCTGCAGGATGAACACGATGCTGGACAGGTCTCGCTGCCGGACGTCCGGCCGGGCCGCGATGCGCGCCAGCATCGTGGGTGTGGCCGTGAAATTGGTGATCTTGAACCGTTCGATCACGTCCAGAACCAGTGTGGCATCGAACTTTTCCAGCACCACCAGATGGTCGCCGGCCAGCAGGAAGAAGAAGGTGGCGAAGCCGTTGGTGTGGTACATCGGCGCGGGCACCATGATGGTCTGGGGCTGAGCCACCGGCGTCCAGTTCGCCAGGAACGGCTCGCCGTGCGCCTGCGTCCACAGCGACGGCGCCAGGCTGAGGATCACCTTCGGTACGCCGGTCGACCCGCTGCTGCAGATGCCGTTGACGTTGGGGGAGACGGCCTCGGGCAGGGCGTCGGCGGACTCGGCGGCCGCTCGCGCCTCGAGGCGCCACCGACTCGCCTCGTCGACGACCACCGCGGGGCGGATCACCTCGCGTACCCGGTCTCGCTCCCACTCGGGCAGGTCCCAGTGCATGGGTACGGGAACGGCGCCGATCTTCCAGCACCCCAGGGTGGCCAGCACGAGGTGCTGGGAGTTGGGGATCGCCAGCGCGACAAGGGAACCGGTCTGGGCGCCGTTGGCGGCCAGCGCCCGGCCCCACTGGTTGGCGCGGGCGTCGAGTTCACCGAATGTCAGCGACTGCGCGGTGCCGTCGAGGGCGACGATGGTCACCCCCGGGTCGTCCCGACGCTGCTCGGCGAGCTCTTGAAGCTTGGCTCCGAACGGGATTCCGTCCGCTAACGGGTTGGCCGTCATCTCGGCCGCGGCGGGCTTGGTCACGCCGATACCGGCCCGCTGAACAGTGTCTCCAGGGAGCCGTCCGGGACGCCGGGGATCAGGCGCAACGCGAGCGCCTCGGCGCCCAGCGGCAACCGGATCAGCGGCTGGGTGTGCCGGTCGAGCACGCTCACGTCGGACTCGTCGCAAAAACCCAAGGCGCCGAGCAACTGGTGCGAGGTGCGTAGCACCTGCCGTGCGGTATCGGACGCCTTGAGCCGAAGAACGAGTGCGTCCGCCGAACGAATCTGTATCGGTAGCAATTCCGGCCGGCAGATGGTGTATTTCGCCAATTCGTGCAGTCCGCGCACGGCGACGGCGGCCTCCGCGACGGCGAACCTGACAGCCTGGAAGTCCGCCAGCGGCTTGCCGAACTGAATGCGGGCGCGCACATGTTCGGTGACGATCTGCAGCGCCTGCTGCGTCGCGCCCAGAATCCGCCATGATCCCAGCACGAGATGCAGGTTAACGTCGTCGGCCGGAACGGTTCCATCGGGTGCGCTCAAGGTGGCCGGTACCAGGAACGGCCCCAGCTTGGCGTTCGTCCGCGACGCGGGTTGCGGGCGGTAGCGGGTGCCGTCCAGGTCGGCGGCGATCCAGCCACCGGGCAGGTCGCCATGGTCGATGCGCGGCGCCTCCGGGTTGACCAGGGCCAGCCGGGCGCCGTCGATCGCCAGCAACTCCTCGACGAGGGGATAGGGCAGCGCGGTTGCACCGGCGGCCTGGCACAGCACCGCGGCGGCCAACACGTCGTCGGGCGCCGACCGGACGTCGAGCTCGAAAGCGCCGAGCTCGGTTAGGGCCGTACGCGCGGCGTCCCGAAGGCCGTCGTCGGTCTCGGCGCGCAACGCCGCCGGCGGCCCGCCCAGCCGAGCGAACCGCTTGGCCGCGACCGCGGCGAAGTCGCTGATGTCCTGTGGCAAATCGGTTTTCACCGGTGCTCTCCCAACACGTCCCGCGCCACCAACATCTTCTGCACTTCGATGGTGCCCGATGCCACGGTGGCCGCCTGTGCATAACGCCAATGGTCCTCGATCGCCCCGTGCAGCGGCGCCGACGCGCCGCTGTCCAGGGCGACCGGACCCAGCACGTCGAACAGCAGCTCGGCGACCTGCTGATCGCAGGTCGTGGTGGCGATGCGGGCGGCGCTGGCCGCCGCGCCCGCCTTCGGATCGTCCTGCAGCGACACCGCGCGATAGGCCAAGAGCCGGGCCACCCGTAGGTCGACGAGTGCCCGAGCCCACCGGGCGCGAATCGCTTCGGGCAGCTCGTCCCAAGCGTCGCCGAGCTGGGTGCGCATCCGGTCGAGCAGCGATTCACAACGCGCGTAGCGCGCGATGCCGACACGCTCGAAGGCCAGCGCTTCGCGCATCACCCGCCATCCGTCGCCGACCTCGCCGAGCACGTCGCCGGGGAACGCCCGCACGTCGTCGAGGAACATCTCGTTGAGGTGATGCGGTCCCAGCATCGACGGGATCGGCCGTACGGTGAATCCGGGCCGGTCCATGGGAATCAGAAAAAGGGTGAGCCGCTTCGGTTTTGGGGCCTCGGGGTCGGTGCAGGCCGCCAGCACGCACCAGGACGCCATCAGCGCATACGACGTCCACACCTTCTGGCCGGTGATCCGCCAGCCCTTGCCGTCCGGGCCGTCGGGCACCGCGCGGGTGCGCAACGAGGCGAGGTCGGTTCCGGCCTCCGGCTCGGAGAAGCCCTGGCACCAGATCACGTCCCCGGATGCGATGGCCGCCAGGTGCTTGGCCTTTTGTTCGGCCGTCCCGTAACGCATCAATGCCGGACCGACCCAGTTGATTCCCATGTACTGCGGACCGCGGGGCTCGTGTTGGGCCCACATTTCTTCGCGCAGCACGGTCTGCTGCCAGACCGAACCTCCGCCGCCGCCATGCTCTTTCGGCCAGGCCAGCGCCAGCAGGCCTTCGGCGGCCAGCAGCTTGCAGAAGGTCTCGGTGGTGGCGAGGTCCTGCGGGTTTTCGGTGCACGCACCGAGGAAGTCGGCGGGGATGTGGTTGGCTACCAACTCGCGCAAGTGGTTTCGCAGTTGTCCGGCGTCGTCGCCGAGATCGTAATCCATGGTCGTCATCCCTTCGGCAGCCCGAGCAGCCGCTCGGCGATGATGTTGCGCTGGACCTCCGACGTCCCGCCGTAGATGGTCGCGGCCAGGGCATCCTGACGTTCGAAGAGCAGGTCCGGGTCGCCGGCCGAATGTGGGCCGGCGGCGACGGCGCTCAGTTCCCAAACGCGCTGCAAGGTCAGCGATCCGAGCAGCTTCATGGTGTCGGCTTCCGGGCTGGGCCGCCCCGCCAGCTCGTTGCCCAGGGCGCGATATCCGGTCGCTCGCAGCGCTTCGGCATCGGCGAGCAGGGTGCCGAGTTCGGTGTACAGGCCGGGGTCGGTGGCGCCGGCGTCGCGGACCGAGTCGAGCCCGCGCTTGATTTCGACCCAGTTCATGATCCAGATCATCTGGCGCTCGTGATGCAACGACGACAGTGCGACGTTCCACCCGCCGTTGAGTGGCCCCAGCAGGTTTTCCACCGGCACCTCGACGTCCTCGAGCGTGACCTCGCAGAACGTTTCGTCGGAGATCGACGCCATCCGGATGGGCTCGATGCGTACCCCCGGCGACTGCAGGTCCAGAATCAGGCACGAGATGCCGCGGTGTTTCGGCGCCTCCGGATCCGTGCGGGCATACAGGGTGCACCACCGCGACTCATGGGCCTGCGTGGTCCAGATCTTCCTGCCGTTGACCCGGAACGTTTCCCCGTCGCGTTCGGCGCGGGTGCGCAGTCCCGCGAAGTCCGACCCGGCTTCCGGCTCGGACATACCCAGCGCCCACCATTCGTCGCCGCGCAGCAGCGGAACCAGCAGGCGGTCGACCTGCGTGGGTGTGCCGAACTGACGAATGCCGGGAGCGGCCACGTTGGGGCCGGCGATGTTGGGCAGCTTGGGCGCCGACCGCATCGCGGCCTCGAGCCGGACTTCCATCGCGTCGCGCAAGTCCAGCGACCGGCCGCCATGTTCGCGGGGCCAGGTGGGTTGGATCCAGCCGGCCTCGAAGGCGGCCCGCTGGTAGTCACGCCGCAGCGTGAGGTCCCATCGGTACTGCCGATACTTCTCGTAGTAGTCGGTGGGCAGAAACCCCGACAGCCAGGCGCCGAACTCCTGGACCACCGCCGTCATCGCGCACCTCCCGCGAATCGGCGGCCCACCTCGTCATAGAGGGCGCGACTGTCGCCCAGCAGCGCGGCTGCCTGCCACGCGTGCCGGACGTAGAGGTGGACGTCGTGCTCCCAGGTCTGGCCGAGGGCGCCGTGCACCTGGACCGCGGTGCGCGCGCAGTTGCCCGCCGCGTCGCCGGCGGCCGCCTTGGCCAGCGCGGCCGCGGTCCAGGCGTCCGCGGGTGCGGTGGTGGGATCGCCCAGCCGGGCCGCCGCAGCGTAGGTGAGGCTGCGGGAGCGCTCGAGCGCGACGTAATTGTCCGCCAGCGCGTGCTTGATGCCCTGGAAGGCGCCGATCGGCTTGCCGAACTGGTGTCGCGATTTCGCGTGCTCGACGGAGCGCTGCAGGGCCGAGCCCGCGACGCCCACCAGATCCGCGGCGGCGGCCACCAACGGCGCCGTCAACGCCGATCCGAGGTCAACCGGTGCGGCGGCCAACGGCTCGGCATCGATGTCGACGTCGGACAGCGGGTGGGCGGGATTGGTGGACTCGCCTGCCGGTACCACGGTCACACCGTCGCCACAGCGTGCGACCGCGGCCAGGACGTCGCCGCCGTCGGATCGCGCCAGCGTGACGATCAGCTCGGCGCGGGACAGGTTGGGGACGGCGACCGCCCGGCCGCGCAGGCGCCCCCGGCGCAGCGTCATCGGCGCCCCGGGCAGCCGAGACCCGCTGGCGTGCACCGCCAGGGTGGCCACTACGCCGCCGGCGATGTCGCTGAGCACCGAGTCGAGGCCGCTGCCACGCAACGCTCCCGCGGCAAGACCGACGCTGCTCAGCAACGGGATTGGCGCGATGGCGGCGCCGCATTCCTCCAGCACCACAGCCAGCTCGACAGGTCCGTAGTCACCGGTCTCGGGGTCGGCAAGCTCCGTCCAGCCCAGATCGACGACCGTCTTCCACGGTGCGCGCCAGCGCTCCGGGTCCGTCATCGCTTGGCGGGCGGCATCGGGCGGGCACTCGGTACGGAGGATGTCGCGCACCGCATCGCGCAGCGACAGCTGCGCCGAATTCAGTCCGACATCCATAAGACCCCTAACATAATAAAAATAGTAAACTAGCCGCGCCGTCGCAATCGCACGGGAACGATGCATCGGTGACCGCGGGTGTCAGCGGCCGACACCGCGGAGCGGGCGCGCCATGCCGGGGCCGGCGGTTCCGACGGAATGGCAGGCGTTCCAAGGCGTTCCCCGTGTCGTGGCCGTCATCCGCGCCGGGCGACGCGGCGGCGGGCTTCGGTGGGAACGATCGGCGGGCGGGCGAAGGGACCGCGCTGCACCGCGCTGAGCCGGATTTCCGGCAGATCGACCGACGGGTCGACGGTGTCCAGCCAGGCGACGGCCTCGGCGACGTCGGCCACTTGAATGGCATACATCTCGAAGGGGACGTCGGCCAGCATCTCGGTTTCCACCGGTCCCGGGGTGACGATGTGGACGCTGATCCCGTCCCGGTCGACTTCCAGCGCCAAGGCGCGGGCGAACGCGTTCATCCCGGCTTTGGATGCCGAGTAGGCGGTCCGGGCCGGCATCGGCTCGTGCGCGGCCGACGACGAGATGAACACCAGCCGCGAGCCGGCGCGCATCCGTGGCAGCACGGCGGCGGTCACCACGAAGCAGGAATCCAGGTTGGCCGACATGATGGCCTGCCACTGCTCGAATGTCTGCTTGCGCGCATACGTTCCGCCCAGCGTGCCGGCGGCGTGAACGACGAGGTCGATCGTGTCCAAGGTGCTTAAGGCAGCCGAAAAGCCGTGCGGATCCGACGCGTCGGCCACGATGTGGCGCGCACCGATCTCCTCGGCGGCCGCGCGCAGGGGGGCTTCCCGGCGCGCGGACAGCACCACGTCGTAGCCCAGCTCGGCCAACTTGCGACCGCAGCCTCTTCCGATCCCGCCGCTGCCGCCGGTGACCAACGCGGTTCGCAAGGGCTGCTGCCTTTTAGGAGTACCGGACATCGCGCGGCCGCGACAAAGCCTGCGGCGAAATCGCGTGGATCCGCTGATCGGGCCGACCGGACAGCACATAGGTCTGGGTGTCGGCGAGGTGGCGGCCCGCGATGCGACGAGCCCGGTCGACGTCGCCCTCGGCGATGGTCTCGGTCAGCTTGATGTGGGTGCTGAGCGCCGCGCGACGCTGAGCCAACGAGGGGTAGGTGCCCCGGGCCGCGCTCTCGTCCGCCCACTGACGCTCGTGGCCGGACCACAACGTCTCCAGGCTTCCGACGACCGCGATGATGGTGTGGTTTCCACAACCCCGGACGACGAGATCGTGGAATTCGCGGCCGATCTCGGTGAACCGCCGGCCGTCGTCCAGGTGCTCGGCCATCGAGTCGTTGACCTGCTGGAGTTCGGGGACCAGGGTATCGGCCCGATCCGGCCGCCGGGCCGCCAATGCGGCGCAGGCGGGTTCGAGTTCCTGCAGCGCCATGCCGAGGTCGGCGACCGCGACGGACTCGCTCTGCAGCAACAGGCCCAGCATGTAGGCGGCGCTGGTCTTCGCCGGGGCGTGCACGACGGCCCCGCCACGGTTACCTCGCCGGACCGAGACCAGCCCCTCGGTTTCCAGGATCCGCAGCGCTTCACGCAGCGAAACCAAGCTCACGTTGAACTGTTCGACGAGCACCTCTTGGCGCGGCAGGAGATCGCCGTCGGCGAGCTCGCCGTCGATGATTTGGCGGCGCAACTCGTCGGCTACGATTTCGGCGATCCGCGGCGCCGACAACCGGCGTCGAGCGTCGGGGCCAATTCCCAAGGCGGTCATCCGATCCTCGAAACAAAGCACGGTCACTGGCTTAGCTATTTTAGCAGTAATGATATAAATAGCTTCTTGCGATCGCGTGCCGATCGAGAGGGCGGGTGCAATTGAGCGAGCGGTCCGACAGTCGGCCGACACCGCTGCACGATTTGCGTGTCGTCGAGATCAGTGACCGGATAGCCGGCAGCTACTGCGGCAAGCTGCTGGTCGACGCCGGGGCGCAAGTGCGTAAAATCGAACCACCGCAAGGGGATTCGTTGCGGTGGTACTCGGCGAGCTGCGCGCCGGTGCCGGACGGCGGCGCCTCGCCATTCTTCAGCTTCCTCAATGCCGGCAAGCGCAGCATGACCTTCGCTCCGGGTGCTGAAGATTCTGCGCGATTTCGCGCCGAGCTGTCCGCAGCCGACGTCGTGGTGATCACCGCGGGCCGCTCGCGGGCCGCGGCGCTGGACATCGATCCGCAGCGGCTGCTGGCCGAGTCGCCGCGGGCCATCGTCGTCACGATCTCCGACTTCGGCTGGACCGGACCATACGCCGAGCGCCCCGCCACCGAATTCACCCTGCAGGCGTGGGCGGGCTCGCCCGGTTTTCGCGGCGATCCGGCCGGCCCTCCCATCGCGATCGGCGGCGACCTGGGGGAGTACATGGGCGGTGTGTACGCCGCCTTCGGTGTGCTGGCCCTGCGCCGCCGCGTCGCGCACGGTGGCCACGGTGAGCATCTCGACCTGTCCATGCTGGAAGCGATGACCGCCATGCAGAGCAGCGAATGGTTGCACTCGCAGCTGTTGCAGGTGCCGCCGATCCGCCGCACGCTGGAAGTGCCGTCGATCGAGCCGGCCAAGGACGGCTACGTCGGGATCACCATGGTCACCGGCCAGCAGTGGCTCGACTTCGTCGCGATGGTCGAATGCCCGCAGCTGGAAGAGATCGAACAGCTGCGCTTTCAGATCGGCCGGTGGGCATACCGGGACCTCATCCGCGAACAGATCGGTCCCTGGCTGGCCGAGCGGACCGTCGAGGAGATCGTCGAGCTGGGCCAATTGTTCCGGCTGCCGATCGCCGCGTTGGGCAACGGCGCGACGATCCGGGAGACGCAGTACGTCAGCGCAGCGCGGGGCTTTCATCCACAATCCCGCCGGTTTTCGACCAACCCCGCCCGCCGTGGTTGATGTCGGCGTGCGCACCGGCGCCCCTGGGCGACACCGCCGCCCTTGGTGCGGATAATGACGAGAGTTTATGGCGCAGAAGAGATTCGGATGTTGAACCGGCGTCCCGGGGATTGCCGCTGGCGGGTGTTCGCATCGTCGATCTGACGGCGTTCTGGGCGGGGCCCGCCGCCACCCACCTGTTGGCCGCGTTCGGTGCCGACGTCGTCAAGGTCGAGTCGATACAGCGGCCCGACGGCATTCGATACTCGGGCGGCATGCGCACCGACGTCGACGACTGGTGGGAGTACGGCTGGGTATTCCACGCGATGAACACCAACAAGCGTTCCGTCACACTGGATTTGGGCTCCGAAGAAGGTCGCCGCTTGTTCACCGGTTTGGCGGCCGGCGCCGACGTCGTGATCGAGAACTTCTCGCCGCGGGTGATGGACCAGTTCGGCCTCAGCGCCGACGTGCTGCTGAAAGCGAACCCCAAACTCGTCGTCGCGCGGATGCCGGCATTCGGTCTGGACGGTCCGTGGCGGGACCGGGTCGGCTTCGCCCCCACCATGGAACAGATCGCCGGCCTGGCCTGGGTGACCGGGCTGCCGGAGGCCCCGCCGGTGACGCCGCGCGGCGCCTGCGATCCGCTGGCCGGCGTGCATGCCGCCTTCGCGGTGCTGGCCGCGCTCGACTTCGCCGAACGTACCGGAACGGGTCAGCTGGTCGAGCTGCCGATGCTCGAAACGGTGCTCAACGCCACCGCGATACAGGCGATCGAAGCCGAAGTCTTCGGGATCACGCTGAGCAGGCGCGGCAACCGCGGTTTCGGCGAGGCGATCCAGAACATCTACCGCTGCGCCGGTGACGACGAGTGGATCGCGGTCACCGTGCGCGACGACCGGCAGTGGCGGGCGCTGGTCGACCTGATGGGCCGACCAGCGTGGTGCGACGAGGGGCTGGCCACCGTCGTCGGGCGACACGAACGAGCCGACGAGGTCGATCAGAGGTTGCAGGCATGGTTCGCCGCGCAGCCGCTCGGGTCGACGGTGGAACGACTGGCGCGCGCGGGTGTTCCCGCCGCGCCGGTGGTCTCACCATCGCTGGTGACCGAAAACCCCCAACTGCGGGATCGGGGCTTCTTCGAGGCGTTGCACCATGCGAGCATCGGAGACGCCCTCTACCCGTGCCCGCCATTCGCTCTGCTGTGCGGCCAGGAGAGCTGGCTGTTGCGCCCGCCGCCCAGGCTCGGCGAGCACAATGAAGAAATACTGCGCGATCGATGCGGAGTGACCGACGAAGAGCTGACGTGCCTTGCGACCAGCGGGGTGATCGGGACCCGGCCCAAGGGTCTGTGAGAAGTGGAGGTGATCTGATGCGCGTGACCGTCGATGAGAACCTGTGTGAGGCCAACGGCTTCTGCGAATCTCTCGCACCGGAGGTATTCGAGTTGGGCGACGCCGATGTGGTGCAGATCGCCGACGGCCCGGTGCCGCCGCGGCTGGAGATCGATGTGCGCGCCGCCGTGGACCAGTGCCCGAAGGCCGCCCTGCGGCTGATCGACTGACTTAGCGCCGCTCGGTCAGCGTTATCGCCATCTCTTCGTAGATCGACATGTTGGTGGCAGGTTCGGATAAGCCGCCTTGGCGGGACCGAGAACGATGTCATCGCACCGCAGCAGCAGCTCGTCGAAGACCGCGCGAAGTTCCGCGCGCGCCAGCATGGCGCCCAGGCAGTGATGCGGCCCCCCGCCGCCGAAGGCCACCTGCGGGTTGGGCTGGCGGCCGATGTCGAAGGTGAACGGCGATTCGAAGACCTCCTCGTCGCGGTTGGCCGAGCGCAGCATCGACACCACCCGCTCGCCCTGCGGGATGTGCTGCCCGTCCATCTCGACGTCGACCTTGGTGGTGCGCGTCCAATACGCGACCGGTGACGCCCAGCGCAATACCTCCTCGACCGCGGTGGACCGCACCGCTTCGTCCTCGCGATACCGCTCGATCTGCTCCGGATTCGCGACGAACGCCTGCAGCCCGTTGGCCAGCGCGTTTTTGGTGGTGTCGCTGCCGGCGAACGCCAGCACGAAGAAGAAGAACTCGAGTTCGCTGGCGGGGAGGCTGAATTGCTCGCCGTCCTCGCCGGTGATCACCGCGGTCGCCAGGGTGCTCCAGATGTCGTCGGTTGGGTTGCGCCGCTTTCCGCGGTGAGCTCCATTGCGTAGCCGAAGATCGTTGCGTAGAGGTCGGTTTCTTCTTTCCGGCTCAACCGCGACTCGGGCGAGCGGGCCGCCAGGATGCGGTCAAGCGAGTCGAAGATCTTCGGCCGGTCCTGGTCCGGGATGCCGATGATGTCGCCGATGACCGTCATCGGCAGGGCGTCGGCCACATCGGCGATCCAGTCACCGCCGCCCGCGGAAAGCAACCGGTCGATCATCCGCGCGGCACGCGCCCGGATCCCCTCCTCGAGTTTGGCGATCGCCCGGGGGTTGAACGCTCCTGCGATGAGCTTGCGGCGCTTGTTCAGGCCGGGCGGATCCATGTTGATGATCGTCGGGTAGGAGGAGAACAAGTCGACGGGCTGGATCAGCGGCCCGTCGACCGCGGTGAACGAGTCGGTATCGCGGTGCAGCCGCACCGCGTGCCGGTGTTTGGTGGCTACCCAGAACTCCCGCTGGACGGTCTTGCTGACACCGGGCGTCAGGTCGTGCCGGAAGAGCGGCCTGCTGCGGCGCAACTCGGCGAATAGCTCGTCGGGAAACCCGTTGCGCCACAAGGCAAAATCGGAGAGGTCCACTGCCGCAGCCGTCATCTGAAACCCCGCTCTCCGTGGACATGCCTGTACGCGCGTTGACGTTCTATGCTTAAGATAGTAAAAATAGACGTAGTCGTCGAACCCGCTGGGAGCGCTCGTGACGGAAACAATTTCGGACTCGGCATCGGATTCGGCCGAGGATCCATCGGAACGCGAGTTCGGACAGACCGGCATCGCACTGTCGACCTATCGGTTTCCCGACCGGCTGGTTCATCGTTGCCTTCGGATCGGACCTGGCCCCCGGTCAGGTCAAGCGCGCCCATTACTTCGGTGAGGAGTTGGTGCTGTTCCGCACCGAGTCCGGCCAGGTGCACGTGATGGACGCCTACTGCCAGCACCTCGGCGCCAACCTGGGCGTCGGCGGCACCGTGGAAGGCGAAAACATCGTCTGCCCCTGGCACGGGTGGCAATGGCGCGGTGACGGCACCAACGCGCTGATCCCGTACAGCAAGATCGGCTGCAAGAACAACGTTCGCATCCGCTCCTATCCGAGCGTGGAATGGTACGGGTTCATCCTGGCCTGGCATGAGCGTCACGGCCGGGCGCCCTACTGGCAGCCGCCGGTGCTCCCCGAATTGGAGACAGACGAGTACTACCCGCTGCACCCGCACACCCAGATGCTCAACCGGGTCAAGGTGCACCCGCAGATGATCATCGAGAACGCCGCCGACCCCTACCACGTTCAATACGTGCACAAGGCCGCCAATCCGGCCACCACGGCGTCGTTCGAGGTCGCCGGTTACCACCTGCACGCCACCGTCAACGCCCATTTCGGTGGGGGCCGGGCGCAGACCTGGCTGACCCCGAACGGGCCCGTCGACGCCAAGATCATCTACGACAACTACTCGCTGGGACTGGGCGTGGTTCGCTTCCCCAGCGAGTTGGTGGCCACCGTCCAGGTCACCGGGCAGACACCGGTCGACGAGGACTACACCGACTACTTCTACACCCAGGCTTCCATTCGCGAGCCCGGTGACACCGGCGACGTGCCCACCGGCCGCGCCGCCCGGTTCCTGGCGCTGCAGCAAGAGGTCATCAAACAGGACTTCTTCACCTGGGAGAACATGAAGTACCTGGAGAAGCCCAACCTGGCGCCCGAAGAGGCGCACGACTACGCCGCCCTTCGCCGCTGGGCGCACCGCTTCTACCCGGGACCGCAACCGTCGCCCGCTGATTTCGGCTACACCGCCGACGGTGAGCCCGACCCGGCTGCCGCGAAAGCCTGATGGGCGCGCAGCGGAGCAGACCGCTGGGGCCCTCCGATTTCGGTGTTGACCGTTTCACGGTGCCGGCGGTGCTGGATCGGCGCGCCGGGCAGTACCCCGACCGCGTCATGATGACAATCGCCGGTGTCGACGTGACATTCGAGCAAATGCGCCAGCGGTCCTGCGCGGCGGCGAACATGCTGGCCGACCTCGGTGTCGGACGTGGTGATGGCGTGGCGTTGTTCACCGCCACCTGTCCGGACTGGGTCTACTTCTGGCTGGGGGCGGCCCGGATCGGCGCGGTGAGCGCGGCGGTGAATGCCGCGAACAAAGGTGACTTCCTGCTGCACTGCCTTCGGTTGTCGCAAGCCAAGGTGATCCTGACCGACGCGGAACGTCGTCCCCGCGTCGAGGAGGTAGCCGGCGCGTTGGACACCGTGCCCGACGTTGTGCTGCAAGATGATTGGCTGAGCCGGGCGCCGAGTCATGGCGCTGACCGCCCGCCGCTCGACGGCCCCGCGGAGATGGGCGACGTGGGCTGTTTGTTCTACACCTCCGGCACCACCGGACCGTCGAAAGCCGTTGCCACCACCTGGCACTACCTGTTCTCGGTGGCCGCGACGGCGGCCGCGGCGTGGGAACTAGGCGCCGGGGGAGGTGCTGTGGACGGCGATGCCGCTGTTCCACCTGAGCGCGGCGCCCAGCGTGCTGGCCCCGATGCTGGTGGGCGCGACGACCGTGCTGGCGGAAGCCTTTCACCCCCGTGAGGTGTGGGACGACATCCGCACCCACGGCGCCGTGGGGTTCGCGGGCGCCGGCGCGATGGTCTCCATGCTGCAGAACCTGCCCGCGGACGTGCGGGACGCGCAGTCGCCGCTGCGGTTCATCTCAGCGGCCCCCATCGACGCGAGTTCCTACCGCGACATCGAAAAGCGTTATGGGTGTCGCATCGTCACGATGTACGGGATGACCGAGGCCTTTCCGATCGCCGTCAAGGCCTTGGCCGACAGCGGTGTTCCCGGCACCTCCGGGCGGCCCAATCCCAATTTCGACGTGCGCATCGTCGACGAGCGCGGTGACCCGGTGCCGGCGGGCACCCTCGGAGAGATCGCCTGCCGGCCCAGGTACCCGCACGTGATGAGCGAAGGCTATGTGAGTCGGGGTTTGCAGGTGGAGCCACACCCGGACTGGTTTCGCACCGGCGACCTCGGTCGACTCGACACCGACGAGAAGGGCGACCAGAACCTGACATATGTGGACCGAAGGAAGGATTCGTTGCGCAGACGCGGTGAAAATGTCTCCTCGGTGGAAGTGGAGACCGTCGTGATGCGCCACCCGGCGGTGGCCGAGGCCGCCGCGATCGGGGTGCCCAGCGAGTTGGGCGAAGACGACATTCTGGTGGTCGTGACGTTGCGCCCGGGGGCCACGCTGGATTGCCCGGAGCTACTCGATTTCTGCGCGGCGCGCATGCCGTACTTCTGCGTGCCGCGATACGTCGAGAAAGTCGATGAGCTTCCCAAGAATGTCATCGGCCGGGTGCGCAAAGACGTACTGCGGGATCGAGGATTGCATCCAGAGGCCTGGGACCGGGAAAGTCAGGGATATATCGTTAGCCGGTAAGTTACGTTAACGTTACGTAATCGTCGGAAAGTTACTTTAGCGTCACATCAGTTCGGTCGTTGGCAGTCATTTTCGAGAGAGGCTGAAGAGCAAAGATGACCATGACCTACCAGGAACAGCAACTGCTCCAAGCCGCCACTGCCCGCGCCGTCATCATGGACCTGAATGCCCGATACAATCGGGCCTATTCCGACGGCGACCGCGACCGCTGGATCGCGACTTTTCGCCACTCCGGTGCCAGCTACACCCGGAACGGCGAGGCGTTCGACAACCTGCGCGCCGCCTTTGACGGCGGCGATGGGCAGCGCCTGATCACCGTCGATCACGAGATCCGCGTCGACGGGGTGAACGCCCACCAGCGTTGTGTTGCCGTGCTTTTCGCCGCCATGTACGGTGACACCAACCTTCGGGCCACCGGGACGTACCGCGACACGCTGGTCTACGAGCGCGGCGGCTGGTATTTCACTTCGCGTACGCTGCAATGGGATTCGGTGCCGAGCCGGCACCCGCTCGTCATGTGAGCGGCACCGATACGTGGATCGCGACCTGAGCTACCAGCTGGCCTTCGGTACCTATGAAGACGCGCTGCGCATGGTCGGCGCGACGAGCGAACCACGCACCGCGGCAACGGCAGTCAGCGGCGCGCGCATCCAGCTGTTCGCCGCGATGGTCCACGACGGTAATCGTTCGTATTGGGACACCGCGTTCGCACGGCAGCAATGGGGAGGGCTGCTGGCCCCGCCGGCCCTGCTGATGGGTTGGCTGATACCGCCCCCATGGGAGCCACGGGGCCGCCCGCTGGCGGCGTCGATGGTGCTGAGGGTGCCCTTGCCGGGCACCACATTCATCAACGCGGCCAACGACGTTGAGTTCCCGGCGCCCATCGTCGAAGGTGACGTGCTCACCGTCGTCGAGGAGTTGGTGTCGGTATCGCCGGAAAAGCGGACCCGGTTGGGCGTCGGGCATTTCGTCGAAACGCTGGAGACCTATCGTCGGCAGGACGGCAACGTGGTGGCCAAGTGCCGGAATACCTTGTTCCGCTTCACACCTGGAGCGTCCTCTTGACCGGTGCGGATCTTCACTGGGACGAGATCACGGTTCCGGCAGAGCTGCCGGAGGTGATCGACCACATCAGCTACCAGCGGGTGGTGGAGAACGCCGGAGCAACGTGGGACTACTTCCCCGGTCACTTCGATCCCGAGTACGCGCAACGCCAGGGCAATCCGACCATCTACGTCAACACCATGCACCTCGCCGGCTTCGCCGACCGCGTCGCGACCGACTGGGCGGGCCCGAGAAGCCGCGTGGTGCGCCGCGGCATGCGCCTGGCCGGGTCCGTTTATGCCGGCGACACGATGATCGGCCGGGGACGGGCGGTGGCCAAGCGGCGCGACACCTCGGTGGATCCGCCGCGGTGCCTTGTCGACATCGAAATTCAAGTGACCAATCAGCACGGCGCGCTGTGCTGCCCGGTCGAGCTCACCTTACAGATGCCCGAAAGTGGTTGATTCTCAGCCGGACCGAGCAGCAGAACTGCATCTGGCGGTGTGCCGGCGGTTCGGTGAGGCGGTTCGGTCGGCGAAGGGCAAATGGGATCGTCGCTCCCCCTGCGATGCATGGGATGCCCGGGGCGTGCTGGAGCACGTCATCGGTTTTCATGACGTACTTCTCCTCCGTCCATTGGGGTTGAAGCCCGGCCGGCCACCACACGACGCGCAGATGCGGTGGCAACTTACCCACGACGCGTTGGCGGAAGCGTTCGACTCGGGCGCAGCCGAGCGATTGGATGCACGCGAGCTCGTGCCGAACCTGACACGCGACGTCTTGGTGCATAGCTGGGACCTCGCTCGCGCGGTTGGGGCCGACGATCGGCTGGATCCCACATGGTGTGAGCACTTTTACTCGGCGTTGCCGGCAGACCCGCAGGCGCTGAGTGCGTCGGGCATGTTCAGTGCTCCGGTGGTGGTGGATGACGAGGCCGATGCGCAGGCAAGGCTGCTAGCCCGGCTTGGCCGCGATCCGGCATGGCGACCCGACCGTCTATAGCGGCGGCATTTTCCCCTTGCACACCAGCGTCTGAAGCTCCACGTACTCGTGCAGTCCCTCCGGGCCGAACTCGCGGCCGACGCCGGACTGTTTGAAGCCGCCGAACGGGGCGCCGATGTCGAGCGTGTACATGTTGATGCCATACGTGCCGGTGCGCACACCGGCCGCGATCTCCATGCCGTGTGCGATGTCAGAGGTCCACACCGAACCGGCCAAACCGTAGTCGCTCTCGTTGGCGATCCGGACCGCGTCGTCCTCATCGCGGTACCGCAGCACCGTCAGGACGGGGCCGAAGATCTCCTCCCGGGCGATGCGCATGTCGTTGGTGGCGTCGGCGAACAGCGTCGGCCGCACATACCAGCCGCGCTCGGCCGGACTGTCTCGTTCGGTATTCAAGCCACCGACGATGATGCGGGCGCCTTCCTCCCGTCCGGATTGGATGTACTCCTGCACCCGACGTTGTTGTCGTTGCGCGACCAGGGGCCCGATGTCGGTGGCCTCGTCCGCCGGATCACCGACATTGAGTCCCGTCATCATCTCGGCCAGCGCGTCGACGACCTCGTCGTGACGCCGATCGCTGACCAGGATGCGGGTCTGGGCGACGCAGGCCTGGCCGTTGTTCATCAGCCCGGCGGTTTTCAGCCCGGCCACGGTCTTGTCGACGTCGGCATCGTCGAGAATGATCGCCGCCGACTTGCCGCCCAGTTCCAGGCTCACGCGCTTGAGCTGCTCGCCGCACAGGGCGGCGATGCGGCGCCCGACGGCGCTGGAGCCGGTGAATGCGATTTTGTCCACACTGCGGTGGCGCACCAGCGCCTCGCCGACATCGGGTCCGCCGGGCAGCACGGACACCACGCCCGCGGGCAGGCCCACCTGCTCGATCATTTCGGCCAACCACAAAGCGTCCAAGGGCGTTTCGGGCGCGGGCTTGATGATGACCGTGCACCCCGCGATCAGGGCCGGGATCAATTTGGGCATGATCAGAAACTGAGGAACGTTCCACGGCACGATTGCCCCCACCACCCCGACCGGGGCCCGGCGCAGGTGCACTTCGCCGAGCACGCCCTGGCGGCGTTCCATCCATGGGAAGTCGCGTGCGGCGGCCAGCGCCAGGTGAATCAGCGAAGCCGCGGCCGCCGCTTGGCCCAGCCGGCTGAAACTGCGCGGAGACCCCATCTCGTCGGTGATCAGGTCGGCCATCTCCTCGATGTGACCGGCGTAGATCGCGGCGAGCTGTTCGACCTTGGCCATCCGATCGGCATGGGACATGCGTGGCCAGGGGCCGTGGTCGAAAGCGTGTCGCGCCGCGGCGACGGCGGCGTCGACGTCTTGGGGCCCGGCCACCTGGACGTGCCCGACCGGCTCCTCGGAGTGCGGGGAGATCACCGCGAGCTGCTGCGGGTTGGCGGGTTTGCGCCACTCGCCCCCGATGAAAAGTTCGTCGTATGAACGGTGGCCGTGATTTTCCGACATAGGGCACTTCCCTCGGGGCAGGGCGTGAACGCAACCGCGACTTGCTATTCTCGCTAACATAGCAAAGAAGCCCGATTCGGGGGCCGACGCACCGCTATCGAGGTGAGGCTTGAGATGACGAACGCGTGGCGGAGCTACCCGTTCCAGTTGGTGCCCGGCGACAGCCAGCTGGAGTTTCCCGCCGCCGAAGGTGAGCATCCCGACCAGGAGTCGGACACCTGGTTCATCGCCGGTCAACTCGACGCCGCCGGGACGGACCGCTCATTTGCCTTCCTGACCATCTTCAACAAGAACCGCCCCGGCGGAACGGTGGTCGCGGACTTCTACACGATGGCGCTCTTCGATCTGGATACCGGCGATTACGGCACCTACACGGATTACGACATGCCACCGGCCAACATGAAACCCGGAGCGCAGCGGAAGCTGGCCCTGGCCCCCGGCTATCTGGACATCAGTTTTGCCAGCAGCGCCGGCACCGCGTCATGGGCCACATGCCGCAACGGCGACGGAGCATTGCTGCCCTACACCTACCGGGTCAGCCTGGTCGGCGAGGACCACTCCGGTCGGCCCATGCGGCTGGACCTGGCCGTGACCCCCACGCGCGCACCCACGCCGGTGGGTGCGTCGAGCTACAACGGGAAAATCGTCTGCTTCGGCCAAAGCGAGACCTACTCGTATTTCCAGACCGGGATGGCGATGACCGGCACCTTGCGCTGGGGTGAGGAGATCCACCAGGTTTCCGGCAGCAGCGGGCACGTCGACCGGCAATGGTTCCCGAAATACGCAGGCGGCGGCGGAAGCGGGGGAGACCCACGGGCCAGGTCCCACGAATGGCGCACGATCAGCTTCGACAACGGCGTCGACTTGAGCATCTGGCGGCAGTTCGACCGCACGAACGGCAATGCGCTGCAACCGTTTACCGGGGTCACCTGCAGCTGCCCCGATGCCGCCTTCGGGCCGGTCCAGCCGGCGCAGTGCGCCGAAGACGTCGAGGTCACGGTGAGCAGCTACGTCCGCTGGCCGACCGCGGTGCAACCGCTCGTGCGTCCGCTCGCCTCCGCTCGCTACCTGCCCGACCGGCACCGGATAACCTGCGCCAGTATGCAACTGGACCTGGTCGGGGAACCGATGGTGGCGGCCCCGGCGCACGGCTTGCCGATTGAGTACATGGAAGGGCCGTACCGCTACCGCGGAACGCTATGGGGTCAGCCGGTGACCGGCTTCGCGTTCTACGAACGCTCACTTGCGCTGTACCGGGATTGGGAACTCGTCGACGTGCTCGCCACCACCGTTGCGAACCTTGAATCGCCGGCCGCGGAGCTGCAGACGCTGGGCGATCAGCTCGCGGGATTGGTGGCCGCCGGCCGTCGCGGCGAGGCGGTCAAACTGCTGGCCAGCGTGGCGCCCGTCGAAAACCCCATGCTGGCAACCATTCTCGAGGACCTCGTGGCCGTGTTGTCTGACGAGGAGTCAGCCGGCAGCCGCTGAGCTCGTCGCAGCAACCGCCTGCTGCCAGGCGATGTGGCGATGTTGCAGCCCGGGCTCGTTACGTCCGAACACCAGGTGATCGCGAGCGCCCGACTCGAGGTTGGCCTGCAGGCCCTCGACCAGCCGGTAATCCTCGTCGCGGACGGTCGCGTGCGCATACTCGAAGACCGCTTGAGCGCCGGCCGCCACGGATTCCTCGGAAAGGTCCAGCGGTGTCGAGTTCTGGTGAACGGTGACCGACCTACCCGGCCGGTCGCCCGGATAGATGCGGAAGAGTTCGCCGTTGGCGATGGTCACCGACAGCACGATGTTGGGAAAGAGCGCATAGATCACGACCATGTTGTGGAACGGATCCCACTGCTCCTCGGGAACGCCCTCCAATTCGTGAATCGTGTTGAGCGGGAAGATCAGCCGGTGGTGGGGTCCGTACGCGTCGAAAACGGTGCAGTTGCTGCGGGCGATCGTGGCGAACGTCTGCCGGTGCACGGTGGCGAAATGGTAGTTCTCCGCGAAGGTGTCGACCGCCAGTTTCCAATTGATCGGGGAGTCGAGCACCTTCTCGCCCAGCGGCGACCACCGTCCGATGCCCCATGAGTCAAGCTCGGCGGCCAGCGGTCCCAGGTGCGTGGCCACGTCCAGGGTCGCGCCGGGATCCAGCCCGACCCAGAGGAATCCGGCGAACTCGGCGGCCGGAAGTTCGATCAAACCATCTGCCCTGACGCTCGTGTCCGGGAAGCCTTCGCGGCCCGGCAGCCCGACCAGTTTCCCGGTGTTGTCATAGGTCCATGCGTGGTACGGGCAGGTGAACCGTTTCGCGGTGCCGCAGCCGGCCGCCACCTGCGACTGACGGTGCAGGCACACATTGTCGAATGCCTTGACCGACCCGTCGGAGGGCCTGGTCAACAGGATCGATCGCCTCATCACCGTCTTGGTGCAGTACGAGCCGGGGCCGGGTAGCTCCGAGACGTAGCCGACCAATTGCGGGCTGGCCAGCAGCATGGCCTTGTCGCGCTGGTGGCGCTCCACCGAGGTGTACTCCGTCGCGGCGACGCTATGCTCCGCCGTGGCCAGATCGGTGGTCTTGTCGCGCGACAACTTCAACGCGCGCCGGGTCAGGTCGATGAGCTGGTCTCGCCCCATTCCAGAGTCCATGGCTTTCAGTACAGACCTTGTGACGGTTGTAAGGTCAAGGCGTGGCTGAGCAGTTGCTGATCGGCGACGTCACGGCCTTGACCGGGATCGCGCCGGGCCGTATCCGTCATTACGAGAAAATCGGTCTGCTGCACGCGAAACACCTCAGCAACGGCTACCGAGTCTTCGAAGTCGAGCAGGTGCTCGACCTGTTGCGCATCGACTTGATGAGAAGTCTTGGTGTCAGCATCAACGACATTGCCCGGTTGACCGACGGCGACCACACCACGTTGGCCGATCTTCTCGACGAGCACCGCACGTTGCTGATGCGCCAGCGGGATCGGCTCGATCAACTGATCCGGGCCTTGGATGAATGCTGGGACGAATCCTGCGCCGAATCCCGTGCCGCCACCGACGTCAACGAGCACATCCTGCGCAGGCTGGCGACCACTCACCGCGACAGCATCGGGGTCATCGGGCGGCTCAGCGCCCCGTTGCCTGCGCCCGTCGCGGCGATGTACGCCGACCTGTTCGACGAGTGGAACCTGCCGGTTCCCGCGTTGTTCGGGCAGATGGTGTTGCCCCCGGCGGCCAGCACCCTGCTGGCGCAGTTGGCCGAGACCCCGGGACGCCGGGTGCTGTTCGACCGGTTGCGCAAGCTCGCGGCCGACGTCATCGCATTGGCGGAACACCCCTTGGCCGCAACAGAACTCGCGCATAGCTGGATCGATCGGCAGCTGGCCGACCCGTTACCCGACGATGTGGTCAGCGTGTTGCGGGGCGTGCAGCCGTTGTTGGAGCACGACCCGGTGATCGTGCAGGGATTCCGGGCCTGGGCACGGTCGATAAACCCGGCGGCGGCCCATTTCCTCGACGAGATCGCCGGTCAGACCGCTCGCCGCGGCGTCGAGTCCGTCAGCGTCATCGTGCTGCCCACCCCACGGTGGCGCCAAACGGCTGATGCGTCAATGTGATACATATGTGACCGCTGTGGCCAATGTGTCATATGGGGTTTCTGTCGTACTCTGTCGCTTGTGTCATCGGTTTCGCGACGTGATCTCCTCAAATTCGCGGCCGCGACCCCAGCGCTTGTCGGCCTCGGCGCCGCGGCGGCGTCGCTGTACGCCGCGTCGGCGTCGGCGTCCCTGGGCACCCTGTTGGACTACGCGGCCGGAATCATCCCGGCCCGCCAGATCAGGGCCGCGGGCGCCGTCGGCTCGATCCGTTACGTGTCCGATCGGCGGCCGGGCGGCGCCTGGATGCTGGGCAAGCCGATCCAGCTCCCCGAGGCGCGCGACCTGGCCGGTAACGGGCTGAAGATCGTTTCCTGCTACCAGTACGGCAAGGGCAGCACCTCCGACTGGCTGGGCGGAGGCAGCGCGGGAGTGCAACACGCGCAGCGCGGGATGCAGTTGCACGCGGCCGCCGGCGGTCCCGCCAACGCGCCCATCTACGCCTCGATCGACGACAACCCCTCCTATGACCAGTACAAACAGCAGATCGTTCCGTATCTGCGGTCCTGGGAGTCGGTGATCGGACACCAGCGCACAGGTGTGTACGCCAATGCGAAAACCATCGACTGGGCGCTGCACGACGGTTTGGGGTCGTATTTCTGGCAGCACAACTGGGGCTCACCCAAGGGCTACACTCACCCGGCCGCCCATCTTCACCAGGTCGAGATCGATAAACGCAGCGTCGGCGGGGTCGGGGTGGACATCAACGAAATCCTCAAGCCCCAATTCGGGCAGTGGGCCTAGCCTCGCGACCCTAGGGCCGGCCCCCGACTCTTAGAGGTTCCAGCAAACACTCGTTCGCTGATTTGTCGGCGACGCCGCCGCGGGCGATCGCCGGACGGCGCGGCTGACCCGGCGTCCACGGCTTTCCGCGGCCCGAAATTTTTACATAACGATTACATAACAAAACTGCCTTGATCTGCGCAGTTATAGCTACTCGACCGTAACCACCTGCATGCAGGACGTTTGTTCGGCGCGCCCGCGCCGCCGCTTAAACCCGGTGTTACCCACGACACGGTTACCCATGCGTAGAACTCATCAGTAACCGATCAGCATGCAAAAAGGGCACTGATCCTTATGACACTCTTAGTACAGCCGATGCAGTCCGCCGGCCGCCCGACCCGAGGGGGCGGTCCGCCGAGAACACACCGGTCAGCCGTTTCCCGGCTTTGATTCGACGCGGAATCGACGACACCGTGCCCCGCCGGTGGTGACCGGCCGACTGAACCGATACGTAAAGACGCATACAGGGAGACATAGAAGGTGACGATCCACGAGCACGACCGGGTGTCCGCTGATCGCGACGGGGAAGGCTCGCACGGCGGCCCCCGCCCGGTTGCAGCGGATACCTATGCTCTGGTCGACCGTCTGACGGCCGGCGAGCCGTACGCTGTTGCATTCGGCGGCCAGGGCAGTGCCTGGCTGGAAACCCTCGAAGAACTGGTGTCGTCGGCCGGGATCGAATCCGACCTGGCAACCTTGGTCGGCGAGGTGGAGCTGCTGCTCGAGCCGGTGGCAAGGGAACTCGTCGTGGTGCGCCCGATTGGTTTCGAACCGCTGAATTGGGTGCGCGCGCTGGCGGCCGAGGACCCGGTCCCGTCCGGCAAGCACCTGACATCGGCCGCGGTGTCGATACCGGGCGTGCTGCTCACCCAGATCGCTGCGGTGCGTGCGCTGGCACGCCAAGGCATGGACTTGTACGCGACTCCGCCGGCGGCGGTGGCCGGGCATTCCCAAGGGGTGCTCGCCGTGGAGGCTTTGACGGCTGGGAAGGCGCGCGACGCCGAGTTGCTGGCCTTGGCCCAGTTGATCGGCGCGGCCGGCACGCTGGTGGCCCGCCGGCGGGGAATCTCCGTGCTCGGCGACCGCCCGCCGATGGTGTCGGTCACCAACGCCGATCCCGAGCGCATTCGCCGGCTGCTCGACGAGTTCGCGCAGGATGTGCGCACGGTGCTGCCTCCGGTGCTGTCCATCCGCAACGGCCGACGCTCGGTAGTCATCACCGGCACGCCCGAGCAGCTGTCCCGCTTCGAGCTCTATTGCCAGCAGATCTCGGAGAAGGAAGAAGCCGACCGGAAGAGCAAGATCCGTGGCGGCGACGTTTTCGCGCCGGTCTTCGATCCGGTGCAGGTGGAGGTGGGCTTCCACACGCCCCGGCTGGCCGACGGCATCGACATCGTCGGCGGCTGGGCCGAGAAGGTCGGCCTGGACGTCGCGTTGGCCCGGGAACTGACCGAGGCCATCCTGGTCCGTCGAGTCGACTGGGTCGAGGAGATCACCCGCGTGCACCAGTCCGGCGCGCGCTGGATTCTCGACCTGGGGCCGGGGGACATCCTGACCCGGCTGACCGCACCGGTCATCCGCGGCCTTGGGGTGGGCATCGTGCCGGCGGCGACGCGCGGCGGGCAGCGCAACCTGTTCACCGTCGGGGCCGTTCCCGAGGTGGCGCGGCCCTGGTCGAGTTACGCCCCGACCGCGGTTCGCCTCCCCGACGGCCGGGTCAAGCTCTCGACGAAGTTCACCCGGCTGACCGGACGCTCACCGATCCTGCTTGCGGGCATGACCCCGACCACCGTCGACGCCAAAATCGTCGCCGCGGCGGCCAACGCGGGGCACTGGGCCGAGCTGGCCGGTGGCGGGCAGGTCACGGAAGAAATCTTCGCCGGCCGCATCGACGAGCTTTCCCACCTGCTCGAGCCGGGCCGCACCTATCAGTTCAACGCGTTGTTCCTCGACCCGTATCTGTGGAAGCTGCAGGTCGGTGGCAAGCGGCTGGTGCAGAAGGCGCGTCAGTCCGGCGCCGCGATCGACGGCCTGGTGATCAGCGCCGGCATCCCCGATCTCGAAGATGCCGTCGAGCTGATCGAGGAGCTAAGCGAGGTCGGCATCAGTCACGTGGTGTTCAAACCCGGCACCGTCGAGCAGATCCGCTCGGTCATCCGCATCGCCACCGAGGTCCCCACCAGGCCGGTCATCATGCACATCGAAGGTGGGCGTGCCGGCGGCCACCACTCGTGGGAAGACCTCGACGACCTATTGCTGGCGACGTACTCGGAATTGCGGAGGCGTCCCAACATCACCGTGTGCGTGGGCGGTGGCATCGGCACGCCCGAGCGGGCGGCCGAATACCTGTCCGGGCGCTGGGCGCAGGCCTACGGCTTCCCGCTGATGCCGATCGACGGCATCCTGGTGGGCACCGCGGCGATGGCGACCAAGGAAGCCACTACGTCGCCCTCGGTGAAGCGGATGCTGGTCGAGACCCAAGGCACCGATCACTGGATCGGCGCCGGAAAAGCCGTGGG
This sequence comes from uncultured Actinomycetota bacterium, assembly GCA_963800315.1. GTDB lineage: Bacteria > Actinomycetota > Actinomycetes > Mycobacteriales > Mycobacteriaceae > Mycobacterium. Next base: position 643,877 of record CAWDAS010000002.1, on the reverse strand, counting down.
CGGTATGGCTTCCAGCCGCAGCCAGCTGGGTGCGGACATTCACGAGATCGACAACAGCGCATCGCGTTGCGGCCGGCTTCTCGACGAGGTCGCCGGTGATGCGGAAGCCGTCGAAGCGCGCCGCGACGAGATCATCGCCGCGATGGCCAACACCGCCAAGCCGTACTTCGGCGACGTCGCGGAGATGACCTACCTGCAGTGGTTGCGGCGCTACGTCCAGCTGGCCATCGGTGAGGGCAACTCGACCGCCGACACCGCTGGGCTTTTAGGCCCGGGCAGTGCGTGGCTGGCCGACACGTGGCGCGACCGTTTCGAGCAGATGCTGCAGCGCGCCGAAGCACGCTTGCACCCAAAGGATTCCGGCCCGATCGAGACGCTCTTCTCCGATAAGCAACTGTTGGAGCGGCCCGACGAGGCCATCGCCACCCTGCTCGCGCACTACCCCGACGCCGAATCCGTCCAGTTGCATCCGGCCGACGTTCCGTTCTTCGTCACCCTGTGCAAGACGCTGGGCAAGCCGGTCAACTTCGTGCCGGTGATCGACAAGGACGTGCGCCGCTGGTGGCGCAGTGACTCGCTGTGGCAGGCGCACGACGCCCGTTACGACGCCGACCAGGTGTGCATCATCCCGGGCACCGCGGCGGTGGCCGGGATCACTCGGATGGACGAGCCCGTCGGCGAATTGCTGGACCGCTTCGAGCAGGCCGCCATCGACGAGGTGCTCGCCGCCGGCGCGGAGCCGAAGGTCGTCACGTCGCGCCGGCTGGGCCGCCCCGACGTGACCGGTCCGCTGGCCGTCGTCCTCGACGCCCCCGACGTGCAGTGGGCCGGCCGGACCGCGACCAACCCGGTTCATCGGATCGCCGATCCCAGCGACTGGCTGGTGCACGACGGACCCGAAAGCCGGCGCGCCACACACTCATCCACCGGGGCGCGGCTCGAGGTCGACTCCGCCGGCTCGGCGCCGACCGGCACTGAGCACGTCGTGCTGAGCGTGCCGGTGTCCGGCACCTGGATCGACATCCCGTTCACGTTGCCGCCCAACACGGTTGACGGCGGCACCCCGGTCGTTTCCCACCAAGACGCCGCCACCGCCATGCGCGCGGTGCTGGCGATCGCCGCGGGTGTCGACGGGCCGGAGTTCCTGCCGCCGGTCACCGACGGCACCGCCACCGTGACGGTGGACTGGGACCCCGAGCGGGTCGCCGACCACACCGGGGTCACGGCCACCTTCTCCGAGCGACTGGCGCCCAGCCTCACCACCGTGCCCGACGCGCTGGTCGGCCCCTGCTGGCCCGCGGTTTTCGCCTCGATCGGCTCGGCGGTCACCGACGCCGGTGCCGCAGTGGTGGAGGGCCTGCTGAGTTTGGTGCACCTCGACCACGCCGCCCACATGGTCGGCGAGCTGCCGACGGCCCCAGCCCAATTGACCGTGACCGCGACGGCTGCACCGGCCACGGACACGGACATGGGTCGTGTCGTTCCCGTCTCGGTGGCGGTTGCCGACGCCAAGGGGGCGGTGATCGCCACCCTCGACGAGCGGTTCGCCATCCTCGGGCGCACCGGCGCCGGCGAGCTCACCGACCCGGCCCGGGCCGGTGGGGCGGTGTCGGAGAACGCGACGGACACGCCGCGGCGCCGCCGCCGCGACGTCAGGCTGGCCGCGCCGGTCGACATGCGCCCGTTCGCGATGGTGTCCGGTGACCACAACCCGATCCACACCGACCGGGCGGCCGCCCTGCTGGCCGGTCTGGAATCGCCCATCGTGCACGGCATGTGGTTGTCGGCCGCCGCGCAGCACGCGGTGACGGCCACCGACGGTCAGGCCCGCCCTCCAGCCCGGCTGATCGGTTGGACCGCGCGGTTCCTGGGCATGGTGCGCCCCGGGGACGAGGTCGACTTCCGTGTCGACCGCGTCGGGATCGACCAGGGCGCAGAGGTTTTGGAAGTGGCCGCGCGCATCGGGCCGGATTTGGTGATGTCGGCCACCGCGCGGCTGGCCGCGCCCAAGACGGTCTACGCGTTCCCCGGCCAGGGCATCCAGCACAAGGGCATGGGCATGGACGTCCGGGCCCGCTCCAAGGCGGCCCGCAAGGTGTGGGACAAGGCGGACAAGTTCACCCGCGAGACGCTGGGCTTCTCGGTGCTGCACGTGGTGCGCGACAACCCGACCAGCATCGTCGCCAGCGGGGTGCACTACCACCACCCCGAAGGGGTGCTGTATCTGACGCAGTTCACCCAGGTGGCGATGGCGACGGTGGCCGCCGCGCAGGTCGCCGAGATGCGCGCGCAGGGCGCCTTCGTCGAAGGTGCGGTCGCGTGCGGTCACTCCGTCGGCGAGTACACCGCGCTGGCCTGTGTGACGGGGATCTACGAGCTGGAAGCCTTGCTGGAGACGGTGTTCCACCGCGGCTCGAAGATGCACGACATCGTGCCACGCGACGAGTTGGGCCGCTCCAACTACCGGTTGGCGGCGATCCGGCCCTCGCAGATCGACCTGCCCGATGACGAGGTCCCCGCCTTCGTTGCCGAGATTGCGGCGAAGACCGGCGAGTTTCTCGAGATCGTGAACTTCAACCTGCGCGGCTCGCAGTACGCGATCGCCGGAACGGTGCGCGGTCTGGAAGCGTTGGAGGCTGAGGTGGAGCGGCGCCGCGAGCTCAGCGGTGGCCGCCGGTCGTTCATCCTGGTGCCCGGCATCGACGTGCCGTTCCACTCGCGGGTGTTGCGGGTCGGTGTGGCGGAGTTCCGCCGTTCGCTGGAGCGGGTCATGCCCCGCGACAAGGATCCCGACGTGATCATCGGGCGTTACATCCCCAACCTGGTGCCGCGTCCGTTCACGCTGGATCGCGACTTCATCCAGGAAATCCGGGATTTGGTGCCCGCCGAGCCGCTCGACGAGATCCTCGCCGACTACGACACCTGGCTCGCCGAGCGCCGAAACGAGATGGCGCGCACCGTCGTGATCGAGCTGCTGGCGTGGCAGTTCGCCAGCCCGGTGCGCTGGATCGAGACACAGGATCTGCTGTTCACCGAAGAAGCCGCGGGCGGTTTGGGTGTCGAGCGGTTCGTGGAGATCGGCGTGAAGTCTGCGCCGACCGTCGCGGGATTGGCCACCAACACCCTCAAGCTGGCCGAATACGCCCACAGCACGGTCGAGGTGCTCAACGCCGAGCGCGACGCCGCCGTGCTGTTCGCCACCGACACCGACCCCGAGCCGGAACCCGAAGAGGCGCTGGATGATTCCGCCGGGCCGGCGGAGGGCGAGTCGGCGCCGGAAACGGCCTCGGCCGCACCGGCGCCCGTGCCGAGCGCTCCGTCGGGTGCTGCCCGTCCGGACGACATCGGGTTCGATGCGGCCGACGCCACCCTGGCGTTGATCGCGCTGTCGGCCAAGATGCGCATCGATCAGATCGAGGAGCTGGACTCCATCGAGTCCATCACCGACGGTGCGTCGTCGCGGCGTAACCAGCTGCTGGTGGACCTCGGTTCGGAGTTGAACCTGGGCGCCATCGACGGCGCCGCGGAGGCCGACCTGGCCGGGCTGCGGTCGCAGGTGACCAAGCTGGCGCGCACGTACAAGCCTTTTGGTCCGGTGCTTTCCGACGCCATCAACGACCAGCTGCGCACGGTGTTGGGGCCGTCGGGCAAGCGGCCCGGCGCCATCGCCGAGCGGGTCAAGAAGGTGTGGGAGCTCGGTGACGGTTGGGCCAAGCACGTCACGGTCGAAGTCGCGCTGGGCACCCGCGAAGGCACCAGCGTGCGCGGGGGAGCGATGGGCCACCTGCACGAGGGCGCATTGGCCGACGCGGCCTCCGTCGACAAAGTCATTGACGCCGCGGTCACTTCGGTCGCCGTACGCCGCGGCATTTCGGTGGCGGTGCCGTCGGCGGGCGGTGGCGGCGGGGCGACCATCGACGCGGCCGCCTTGGGCGAATTCACCGACCAGATCACCGGCCGCGACGGTGTGCTGGCCTCGGCGGCCCGACTGATACTGGGCCAGCTCGGTCACGACGACCCGGTCAGCGCATCACCGGCAGCCACCGACGCCGAGCTCATCGACTTGGTCACCGCCGAATTGGGAGCGGACTGGCCGCGCTTGGTGGCGCCGGTGTTCGACGCCAAGAAGGCCGTCGTGTTCGACGACCGGTGGGCCAGCGCGCGCGAGGACTTGGTGAAGCTCTGGCTCACCGACGAGGGTGACATCGACACCCAGTGGCAGAGCCTGTCGGAACGGTTCGAGGGGACCGGCCATGTGGTGGCCACCCAGGCGACCTGGTGGCAAGGCAAATCGCTGGCCGCGGGCCGGCAGATCCACGCGTCGCTGTACGGGCGGATCGCCGCGGGCGCCGAAAATCCCAACCCCGGCCGCTACAGCAACGAAACCGCCGTGGTGACGGGCGCGTCGAAGGGTTCGATCGCGGCGTCGGTCGTCGCGCGACTGCTCGACGGCGGTGCCACCGTCATCGCCACGACGTCGAAGCTCGATGAGGAGCGGCTGGCGTTCTACCGCGGGCTGTATCGCGACCACGCTCGCTACGGCGCGGCGCTGTGGGTGGTCGCGGCCAACATGGCCTCCTACTCCGACATCGACGCGTTGGTCGAGTGGGTCGGTACCGAGCAGACCGAAAGCCTTGGGCCGCAGTCGATTCACATCAAGGACGCGCAGACTCCCACGCTGCTGTTCCCGTTCGCGGCGCCCCGCGTTGCCGGCGACCTGTCGGAGGCCGGTTCCCGCTCCGAGATGGAGATGAAGGTTCTGCTGTGGGCGGTGCAGCGATTGATCGGTGGGCTGTCCAAGATCGGTGCCGAGCGCGACATCGCCTCGCGGCTGCACGTGGTGCTGCCCGGCTCGCCCAACCGCGGGATGTTCGGCGGTGACGGCGCTTACGGCGAGTCCAAGTCGGCGCTGGACGCCCTGGTGAGCCGGTGGCATGCCGAGTCTTCCTGGGCGGCGCGGGTCAGCCTCGCCCACGCGCTGATCGGCTGGACCCGCGGCACCGGGCTGATGGGCCACAACGACGCCATCGTTGCTGCCGTCGAGGAGGCCGGTGTCACCACCTACTCGACCGACCAGATGGCGGCAATGCTGCTGGGCTTGTGCGACGTGGAATCGAAGGTGGCCGCCGCCGGTAAGCCGATCGAGGCCGACCTGACCGGTGGGCTCGCCGACGCCGACCTCGACATGGCCGAATTGGCCGCCAAAGCACGCGAGCAAGGCACGTCGGGTGAGGAGGCCGACGACGACCCCGCGGCCGAGGGCACCGCCGGCATCGTTGCCGCCCTGCCGTCCCCGCCCCGTGCCGTCACGCCGGCGCCGCCACCGGAATGGGATGACCTCGACGTCGACCCGGCCGACCTGGTGGTGATCGTCGGCGGTGCGGAGCTCGGCCCGTACGGTTCGTCCCGAACGCGGTTCGAGATGGAGGTCGACAACGAGCTGTCGGCGGCCGGGCGTCCTGGAGCTGGCCTGGACCACCGGGTTGATCCGCTGGGAAGACGACCCCCAACCCGGTTGGTACGACACCGAATCCGGCGAACTGGTCGACGAGTCCGAGCTGGTCGAGCGCTACCACGACACCGTGGTGGAGCGCTGCGGCATCCGCGAGTTCGTCGACGACGGCGCGATCGACCCCGACCACGCCTCGCCGCTGCTGGTTTCGGTGTTCCTGGACAAGGACTTCGCCTTCGTGGTGTCGTCGGAGGCCGACGCCCGGGCCTTCGTCGAGTTCGACCCGGAGCACACCATCATCCGGCCGGTGCCCGACTCGAGTGACTGGCAGGTCATCCGCAAGGCGGGCACCGAAATCCGGGTGCCGCGAAAGACGAAGCTATCGCGGGTCGTTGGCGGTCAGATCCCGACCGGATTCGATCCGACGGTATGGGGCATCAGCCCGGACATGGCCAGCTCGATCGACCGGCTGGCGGTGTGGAACATCGTGGCGACCGTCGACGCGTTCCTGTCGGCCGGCTTCAGCCCGGCCGAGGTGATGCGCTACGTGCACCCGAGCCTGGTGGCCAACACCATGGGTACCGGCATGGGCGGCGGTACCTCGATGCAGACCATGTATTACGGCAACCTGCTGGGCCGTAACAAGCCGAATGACATCTTCCAGGAGGTGCTGCCGAATATCGTTGCCGCCCACGTGGTTCAGTCCTACATCGGCAGCTACGGTGCGATGATCCACCCGGTTGCCGCGTGCGCGACGGCCGCGGTGTCGGTCGAGGAGGGCGTCGACAAGATCCGGCTCGGCAAGGCCGAGCTGGTGGTCGCCGGCGGCATCGATGACCTCACGCTGGAAGGCATCATCGGCTTCGGCGACATGGCGGCCACCGCCGACACCGGCATGATGCGCGGCCGCGGTATCGCCGATTCGAAGTTCTCCCGGCCCAACGACCGGCGGCGCCTGGGCTTCGTGGAAGCCCAGGGTGGGGGCACCATCCTGCTGGCCCGTGGCGACCTGGCGCTCAAGATGGGGTTGCCGGTGCTCGCGGTGGTGGCGTTCGCGCAGTCGTTCGGCGACGGTGTGCACACCTCGATCCCGGCCCCGGGTCTGGGCGCGCTGAGCGCGGCACGCGGCGGCAAGGAGTCTCCGCTGGCCCGTGCGCTGGCCAAGCTGGGGGTCGGCGCCGACGACATCGCGGTGATCTCCAAGCACGACACCTCGACGTTGGCCAACGATCCCAACGAGACCGAGTTGCACGAGCGGCTGGCCGACTCGTTGGGCCGCTCCGAGGGCGCTCCGCTGTTCGTGGTGTCGCAGAAGAGCCTCACCGGACACGCCAAGGGCGGCGCGGCGGTCTTCCAGATGATGGGCCTGTGCCAGATGCTGCGCGACGGGGTGATCCCACCCAACCGCAGCCTGGATTGCGTCGACGACGAGCTGGCCGGCTCCGCGCACTTCGTGTGGGTGCGCGACACGCTGCGGCTCGGCGGGAAGTTCCCGCTCAAGGCCGGGATGCTGACCAGCCTGGGCTTCGGGCACGTGTCCGGGCTGGTGGCGCTGGTGCACCCGCAGGCGTTCATCGCCGCGCTGGATGCGGATCAGCGCGCGGACTACCAGCGGCGCGCCCAGGCGCGGCTGCTGACGGGTCAGCGCCGGTTGGCGTCGGCGATCGCCGGCGGGCCGCCGATGTATCAGCGGCCACCCGACCGTCGCTTCGACCACGACGCGCCGGAGAAGCGCCAGGAGGCGGCGATGTTGCTCAATCCGGCGGCCCGGCTCGGTGATGACGAGGCGTACCAGGTCTCCGCGGGATGACCCCGCCTATCCGTTAGCCTGACCATCCATGGGCATCGTCGGAGTGGGGATCGATCTCGTCTCCATTCCTGATTTCGCCGAGCAGGTCGACCAGCCGGGAACGCTGTTCTCCGAGACGTTCACCCCGGGGGAGCGCCGCGACGCCTCGGACAAGAGTTCGTCGGCGGCGCGTCACCTCGCGGCCCGCTGGGCGGCGAAGGAGGCGGTGATCAAGGCGTGGTCGGGATCCCGGTTCGCCCAGCGGCCGGTGTTGCCAGAGGCCATCCACCGCGATATCGAGGTGGTGACCGATATGTGGGGACGGCCGCGGGTGCGGTTGACCGGCGATATCGCCAAGCACCTGGCCGACGTCACGATTCATGTGTCGTTGACGCACGAAGGGGATACCGCGGCCGCGGTGGCCATCTTGGAAGCGCCGTAACGGGGGTGCCGCCGCCGCGAACGTCACGCCAGAGTGACGGCGGGTGCCGAGCGTCACGCTAGCGCGACGCTCGGTGCCGGGAGCTAGCCTCGAGTTCATGAGCGATCTTGTCGAGCGCGTCCGCGAGGTGTTGCCGTCGGTACGGCGCGACCTGGAAGACCTGGTCCGCATCGAATCGGTGTGGGCCGACCCCGACCGCCGCCCCGAGGTGCACCGCAGCGCGCAGGCGGTGGCGGAGCTGTTGTCGCAGGCGGGTTTTGGCGACGTGCGCATCGTCAGCGAGGGTGGCGCGCCGGCGGTCATCGCGCAGCATCCCGCACCCCCGGGCGCGCCCACGGTATTGCTGTACGCCCACCACGACGTGCAGCCCGAAGGTGACCGTGGCCAGTGGACGTCGCCGCCCTTTGAGCCCACCGAGCGCGACGGACGGCTCTACGGCCGCGGCAGCGCGGACGACAAGGCAGGCATCGCAACGCATCTGGCGGCGTTCAGGGCGCACGACGGCAAGCCGCCGGTGGGCGTGACGGTCTTCGTCGAAGGCGAAGAGGAATCCGGGTCGCCGTCGCTGGGCCGGCTACTCGCGGCCCACCGCGACGCGCTGGCCGCCGACGTGATCGTCATCGCCGACTCGGATAACTGGAGCACCGAAGTCCCGGCGCTGACGGTGTCGTTGCGCGGGTTGGTGGACTGCGTGGTCGAGGTCGCCACGCTCGACCACGGGTTGCACTCCGGCTTGTGGGGCGGCGTGGTACCCGATGCGCTGAGCGTGCTGGTGCGGCTGCTGGCCAGCCTGCACGACGACGACGGCAACGTGGCCGTGGCCGGCCTGCACGAAAGCACCGCCGCGGCGCTCGATTACCCGGCGGAGCGGGTCCGCGCCGACGCCGGTCTGCTCGACGGTGTGTCCGAGATCGGCTCGGGGCCCGTGCCCCAGCGGCTGTGGGCGAAGCCGGCCATCACCGTGATCGGCATCGACACCACATCGGTCGCGGCCGCCTCGAACACGCTGATTCCGCGGGCGCGGGCCAAGATCAGCATGCGGATCGCTCCCGGGGGCGACGCCGAAGCGCACCTGGACGCATTGACCGACCACCTGCGGCGGCATGCACCGTGGGGGGCCCACGTCAGCGTCACGCGCGGCGAAAAGGGCGAGCCCTACGCGATCGACGCCGCCGGCCCGGTCTATGACGCCGCGCGGGCGGCCTTCCGGCAGGCGTGGGGCGTGGACCCGATCGATATGGGCATGGGTGGCTCCATCCCGTTCATCGCCGAGTTCGCCGACGCCTTCCCCCAGGCCAAGATCCTGGTCACCGGGGTGGAAGACCCCGCAACCCAGGCGCACAGCATCAACGAGAGCCTGCACCTGGGCGTGCTGGAACGCGCCGCGGTCGCCGAGGCACTGCTGTTGGCCAACCTGGCCCGGTGACACGACTCATCAACCGGGTGCCCCCTGATGCCTCGGCGACGCTTCGTCGAGATCGACGCTGGCGCGAAGAAGTTCGAGGCGAAGTCAAGGATGGTTATGCAACACTTCGCGGTAAGGAGTGTCATGCGCCATTGGGCTTTGATGTCGGTTCAGGATCGGTATTGGGAGTTGGTTGGCGCAAGAGCCGGTTGGTGTTTTCGTTGGTGCCTCGCTGCCACGGGGAGTGCGGGTTGCAGAAGAACACCGGGGTACCTAGCTGCAGGTGGATGTGGCGCCAGTTGGCCATCTCGCTGCCGCGGTCCCAGGTGATCGAACGGCGCAGGTGGTTGGGCAGTTCGCTCATGGCCTCGATCATCGCCGCAGCCACCGTCTCGGCGGTGTGATCAGTGGGTAAGTGCAACAGGATGGTAAACCGGGTGGCCCGCTCCACCAGGGTGCCGATGGCGCTGCCGTGGGCGGCGCCCAGGAGCAGATCACCTTCCCAGTGACCTGGCACCGCTCGATCCTCGGCCTCGGGCGGACGGTCGCTGATGGTGAACACCTGACCGGGGGCATAGACCCCCGTGCGGCCCGGGTGGCCGCGGGGTTTGCGCGCTGAGCGCTTGGTGGACAGGTACTTGGACAAGTCGGCGCGCAGACTGCCACGGGTCTGCACATACAGGCACTGGTAGATGGTTTCGTGGCTCACCCTGATCAGCCTGTCATCGGGGTAATCGCGAGCCAACACATCGGCAATGAGTTTGGGGCTCCATCCCTCGTTCATCCAGTGCTCTATGGACCTACACAGCGGATGGTCGACGAGCTTGAATGCCTTGGGTCGACAGGCTCTTTCGCCCGCCCGGGCATGGGCCATCAGGGCGTGATAGTCGCCATCGGCATTGCGGTTACGCTGATATTCGCGACAGACAACCGATCGGTCACGCCCGATCAGTGCACCGATCTCGGTGTAGCTGAGATTCTGGTCAAGGCCCCGCATAATGGCGACGCGCTCATCAAGGCTCAGTCGGTGCCCGCGCCCGCCGGGCAAGCACACATTACCGGGGTTCGCTAACCCGTGATCGCCAGTTCCTTTGAGTAACTCCATCCCGCCAGCGTCACGCCACCACACCCACCCGGTGCTGCGCGACACGCCCAACTCCACCGATGCCCGCGTCACCGCCACACCGCCACAGACCCGATCAAACAACTCACGCTTCACCGACCTCGCGACCGGATAACCACACGGCATAGCAACCTCCCAAATCAACGGATGTTGCGTTGACCGTATGAATCCGCCCGAGTGAGCTGCACGCTCACGTCGATTTCGGCGTCCATAGGCGCCCAGGGCTTGGGTTCAGACCGCCAGGTCGCGGCGGAGTTTGGCGACGTGTCCGGTGGCTTTGACGTTGTAGTGCGCGACGGATCGCACGGCTCATGTGGATTACGTGATAGAGCGGCGCTAGCTACGCGCGATCGCCATGAGGGGGCGGTCAGCGCGGGGGGCCAAGAATGACCTGTCCGAACTTGTCCGCTCCTTCGACCAAGCGCGAGGGCGGAATTTCAAAGCCTTCCGGACGTGGCGTCGCCTTGTCGCGACCGGAGTAGCGGAACATTCCTTCAATTCCTGCCGGTGTGTTGATCATCAGTAGATCTGCTGTCTTTGACGTGATGCGATAGGCGTGTGGAATGTTCTTGGGCAAGAACACAATCCCGCCTTCCGCCAACTCCGTCTCCTGGTCGTCTACCCAGACCAGCGCGGTTCCTTTGATCAACATGAACACTTCGTCTTCCCGCGTGTGTTTGTGGTAAGGCGGGGCTTCGCCTTCGCTCACATCGAAGCGTCCGATCATCAACTGGCCGTCTGTGGCCTTGCCGTCGAGCAAGATTGCCAGTGTGCCGCCGTCGAGCCATTCCAGTTGTTGTTGCTGCTCAGGTTGCGCCAGGTACGCCATGCTCATGAGTCATCCCTCTTCGTTGTCGGTGGGAGCACCAACTTCCTCCGGAGTGGGCCAGTTGGGTGACTTCAATGTCGGGATGTCGAGAATAACGCGCTTTGCGTATCGGCATGCCAGTGGCGTAAACGCTCCAGCCGTATCCGTTGGATTCACTCGGTAGCTGTTGCTACCTGAGCGATGATCTTCCGAATATTTGTTGTCGTATGTGCGGCCTTCACGTTGTACTGGGCGACGGCGATCTTGCCTTTTTCGTCGACGACGAAGGTCGAGCGGATCACGCCCTGCACGGTCTTGCCGTACATCTGCTTTTCGCCGTAGGCGCCCCACGCCGTCAACACCTTGCGGTCGGGGTCCGAGAGCAGCGGGAACGTCAACTTCTCGGCGTCACGGAATTTGGCGAGCTTCGCCGGCGGATCGGGTGAAATGCCCACTACGTCGAGGCCGGCGTAGTTGAGTTGGCGCAGGCTGTCCCGAAAGTCGCAGGCCTGTTTGGTGCATCCGGGCGTGGAGGCCGCCGGGTAGAAGTACACGATGACGCGGCGTCCCTGATAGTCGCCCAGCGATACCTTGTTGCCATCTGCGTCGGGCAGGGTGAAGGAGGGGGCCTTGTCGCCCTCCGCAAGCCGCTTTGTCTCGGTCAACTCGGGTCCCTTTCTGTTCACCGGAGCGTTGGGGTTACCGCCAGCTGATCTAGGGTAGTGCGTCAGGTGCATCAGGCGTGCAGCTAGACGCGGACTTGGAGGACACAGTGGCGGACCGGGACCCCGAAGCCATCAAGCGAGACATCGACGTCGCCCGCGATCAGCTGGCGACCACCGTCGACTCGCTTGCTGAACGCGCAAATCCTCGCCGCCTCGCCGACGACCTCAAGGCCCGGGCCGTCGAATTCGTGAGAAAACCTGCGGTCATGCTGTCACTGGCCGGGGTGGGCGCCGTCATCGTCGTGGTGGTGGTGCACCGGGTCAGGAATCGCTGACGCCGGCGCCGGTGGGCCGCAGAACGTGCACCGGAAGGTCATCGGCCCAGGGCTGCCTGGTGACCATGTCGTCGACGTCGACGTAGCCGCGTTCGAATTCGCCCGTCGCGGCGTCAACGAGCCGGTACTCCTGCGTTCGTTGGTGGATGGGCTGCGCGTCGAGTATCACCACCCGTACCTCGCCGGGCTCGAACCCGCATCGCTGCTGGAGGGCCTCGATGAGGCACTCGTTGTGCAAATGGCCGTCACCGAAGTTCCATCCCAGCACCATTGAGCAGAGAATCTCGCCTTCGCACAGGTTGTAATCGTCCTCGTCGTAGCCGGCCATCGCCCGGTGCGCGAGGGTGAACAGCGCCCGCCCGTGGGTGTTCATCCCCCGAAACGCCATTGCGAGGTGCAGGGGCACGAACGTTTCCTCTTTGCTGCCGTACAACCGCTCGAGCTGCAGGTGCTGCATCGGGCCGAGTGCGCGCGAGCCGACGCGGAACTTCTCGTCCGCAGAGGGCTTGACGCACCACAGCGTGGTGTCCCAGTTGCCGGCGTAATAACGCATGCCGGGCAGGAAGGACACCTTGCGTGGGTAGAGGTTGCCGAGGACCACAATGCCGGCGATGACCACGAAGAGGACGGTTATCGGCAATGGATAGGTGACACTGGACAAACCCAGCCGCGCGTGCGCGACGAAGAGCCACAGCACCCCAAAGATCATGAACACGTTCCACTCCAGCGGCACCCCCATCGGGAAGGCCAGCAGGATGTTCAGGTGGAACACGATCATCACGAACGCGGCGATGGCCGTCGGCCAGCCGCCGTGGGAGAAGAACAGCACCAGCGGCACCAGCCCTTCCACCGCGGTGGAGAAGTGGGCGACGAACCCCGCTAGTCCGCTCGGCCGCAGGTCATCGGGGTAGCGCTTGAACATCGACCGCTTGAGCGGCCCGGCCGGGATGAACGGGTTGTTGGCCAGCATGGTCGAGATCACGAACGGGAAGTGCCGGTTGAGCTTCGACGCCGCCGCACCCAGCCAGATCACCATGAAGACCACCTTGGCCGCCACGACGATGTCGGCCGACGAGAACAGGAACGCCAGCGCCAGGGGTGCGTACACCTCACCGCGCGCGGCCAGGAAAATTGTCTTGGCACGCAGGCCGATCGACGCCAAGACCGCCAGAATCGCCACGATCTGCCACCGCGGCAGGACGCCGATTGCCGTGTCCAGAGCGGGGATTGGGCCGGTGCCGTCGGATAGCAGCGCGATCACGAGCAACCCGAGTAGGGCGCCGTAGAGCACCACGTCGCCCGCGGTTCTGTTGCTGCCCTTGGTCAGTGGCACCCGGCCGGGCCAGGGCGGCAACCGGATGGTGCCGGGCCGTAGCCAGTACAGGATCGACCCCATGGGCGGGAAGTAGCGGCCGGCCAGCGGTCCGAAGCAGCAACCCAAGCCCACGACTTCGAACAGCATCGTGTAGAGAACGGCCTTTTCGAACACGATCGGTTCGGTCCACCACGCGCTGACATTGGTGAAGCCGTCGATGCCGTTGGTGGACCACGCGAAAAGCCACGCACCGAGGATGTACAGGCCGATCTTGATGCCGTACATCAGGTGCATGACCAGCGGGGTGCCGAACCCGTTCTCGGCGATGTGGCGCGCCATCGGCACGATTCGCTCGGCGCGTGCGCCCTTGCTCCACTCGGCCAGATCGACGACGGGCAGGTTGGGACGAATGAACCCCATTTGCAGCTCCTTCGACGCGGCTAGGTCCAAACACCGCTGCGTAGGGATACGACGTTAGACGGTATGCGAAGCCGTTCACCCGGTTTTGCCTGCAGTGGCCTATGCCAGCGGGTTCAGTTGGCGGAAAGGGTCGTTCGCGCAGATGGCCAGCAGCGCGGCTGGCTTGGAAACCAACTCAACGGAACGGGAAGAAAATTGGCACCAGCAACGAAGTCGCAATAAGCAACAAGACGGTCAGAGGCGCGCCCAGCCGCACGAAGTCGGTGTATCGATAGCCTCCCATCGCCCACACGATGGTGTTGGTTTGATAACCGATGGGCGTCAGGAACGACTGAGTTGCCCCGAACATCACGACCACGGCGAACGGCAAGGCATGCAGGCCCGCCTGCTGGGCAATGGCGATGGCGATGGGAAACATGAGCGCGGCCGCGGCGGTGTGCGAGATCACTTCGGTCACCAGCATGGTGGCCGCAAGAACGGCCGCGAGCAAACCATAGTCACCGAGCGGCGCTGCCACACCGACGACCGCATGCGCCATGGTGTGGGCGAGCCCGCTGCTTTCCACCGCGCGACCAAGCGCGAAGCTCGTCGCCATCAGGAGCAGGACGTTGACGTCGATGGACCGGCGTGCGTCTTCCAGCGTCACGATCCTGGCCACGACGAGTCCGAAGGCGATCAGCAAGGACACCTGCAACAGGGTCAAGAGTCCGGTTCCGGCCACGACGACGAGCGCGACGATGCTCAACTCGACGATCCCCGCATGCTCGCGCCGGATCGGTCTGTCCCAATTCAGCGGGGCGACGATGGCAAAGTCGCGGTGCTGGTGAAAGCGTTGGCTGAAGTCGGGTCCGGCCAATACCAGAAGGACGTCCCCGGCCCGGAGCCGCACCTCGCCGAGTTTGCCCTTCAACTGCTCACTGGACCGGTGGATCGCAACGACCGCCGATGCATAGCGGCGGCGAAACCCAGAGGCTTTCAGATTTGATCCGACCAGCGGTGATCCCGCACTGATCACTGCTTCGACAAACTGGCGCTGCGGATTGCGTGCCAGATGGTCAAAGTGACGTGCTTCGGACGACACGAGTCCTGACATCCGCTGCAAATCCAGCACGCGCGCAAGGTTTCCGACGAAGACCAGCCGGTCCCCGACGGCCAGTAGCTCGTCGGGTCCGATCGCTGGGATAACCCTGTTCTGGCGCTCGACTTCGACGAGAAAAACCCCTTCGAGGTTGCGCAGGCCCGCTTCGGCGACCGTGGCGCCGGCCAGCTCGCTGTTCTGCGGAATCGTCATTTCCATGGTGAACTCGCGTTCGGCGCCGGCCAGGCTGTCGCCGGGGGTGGGACGCTCCGGAAGGAGACGCGGCCCCAACACCACCATGAGGGTGACTCCGCCGATGGCCAGCGGGAGTCCGATCCCGGTGACCGAAAACAAGCTCAACCGGCCGAGGCCCGCCTTATCGATGAGATCGTTGACGAACAGGTTGGCCGAGGTTCCGATCATCGTCATCGAACCGCCCAGGATGATCGCGTAGCTCAACGGCATCAGATAACGCGATGGCGATCGCCCGGTGCGTCGACACCAGCGCACCACTCGAGGGGCGAGCATTGCCACCAGTGGGGTATTGGCAATGAACGCCGACGCTGCCGCGGCCGGTCCGCATGTCCGCAGCAGCTCGCGATGGGGATGGACTTGTGTCCCTCTGCCGAGCAACCGCGAAGTGACGCCCTCGAAAGCTCCTGTGACGTCTGCCGCTCCGGCCAGGACGTAGAGCGCGGCGACCACGGCCAACGACTCGTTGGCGAAGCCACCAAGAACCTGCCCTTGGTCGATCACCCCTACCAGATAGAGAGTCAGCACGGCACCGCCCATGACCAGAGTCGGACTGAACCGGTCTCGCACCAGCAGGGCTATCGCGGCGATGACCACCGCCAGGGTGATCCAGGCGTTCGCAGTCATGTTTGCTGCCCCTTTTGGCCGCCTCGTGCGCGAGCGCGGATAACTCCCCGCTTCACGCCGTCCCCCGACGTGCTCAAACCGTAGCTACGCCAGTAACTGAGTCAATCTAACGGACAGGGCGCGAGGGATGTTGGCGCATCGCCGCGCCTCCCGCAGCTGGTTGGCGCGCGCAAAGCCGCCAGGAAGCCCACAGCCGCTCGGCTTTGGTCAAACTGACCTGCGGCGTCGCTCCGCAGTCGATAGTGATCTGGTCTTTAACTGCGGCTATAGGCGACCTCCGGTGACTTACCGCTGACCTCCCGAGGCTTTAAGTTATCTGTAACCGCCCCGAGCGGTGGAGGTCTTGTGGAGGCTTCAGACTGTTTGCCAGCCCGATGCAGCTGTCCACTGTGTGCGGCCGGCGGGGTTTCTTAGCCGCTGCGCGACTCAGTGAGGGCAGGGACGATATGGATCCCCGCGAGCGTGTGCCCCGCCGCAATGCAATCAAAGACCATTTCCACCCGAGGGCATTGGCTGACCGTGCATTCGCTGAGCATCAGCGCGGCGGCCAACTCGCCGCTGATCTTCTCACCGCCGATGAACTGAACAGATAGGACATTATTTCCACCCGCACCGGATCGGTTCCCTTCTACTGGGCACCCGTCCGTCACTTCTCTATGCCTATGCCTCTATGCTTCTATGCCGTAGCCACCGCGGAGGTCCGTGTGGGCGGCCTTCAACAAGCGGTTGCACAGCACCACCAGCGCATCGACGTCAAGGTCCGATTCATCGCCGAGTTCCTTGAGAAACGATGCTTCTTCGTCCTTCAGCGCAGTCCACTTTCGCTTCCGTTCGATCATCGCCTCATCGTTATTCTGTGGGACGTCGATGGCTGTCTGGAGTTGCTCCTTGCACGCATCCAGCTGGGTCAGCGAGTAGCCGTGCTCGCGGAATTGGCGGTCCCATTCGTCAAGGATCAATTCGGTGAGGTCGCGAACCGGCTCTGCGGCATAAATCATCAGCTCGGCGACTCCGTCATCGAGACCCAGCCGTGCGCGGAATTCGTACAACTCTCTGGTGGCCCCAGCCCGCCTTCGGCTGGTGCTCTCTTCAGTGACTTCGGTGCCCGCGAGTGGTTCTGCCCCGCGCTTGAGGTAAAGGGTTGCGGAGATGAGACGCTTCAGCACAGTCTTCTTGTCCTCCCCAGCCCGCTTCTCGTAGTCGAGGACTAGCGCGTGGTCTCGGTCCTCTCGCTTGGTTCTGGCGTCGATACGCTTGGTCCAGACGGCCACCGTCGCAGTTGACACAACGGACGCGACCGGCACAAGAGTGGTCGAGAGCAAGGTCTCCCAACTCATGGCACTGCTACCAGTCTTCCCGGCGCTTGCGCCGGCGCTTCTCCGCGTGTGCAGCCGGACGTGCTCATTTCCACGTGGCTCAGTCTGCCTGACTGGGCCGCAGTCCACGAGGGTTTGTCGTCTCGTCGTCCCTTATTCAGGGTTGTCTCGTCGGCCAGGTGTGGGCGTACTCGGCAACACCGACCGCCTTACCCTCCTCCTCGGCCGCCCAGCGCCGTTACCGGGATTGGGTTAACCCCTCATGTGAGACATAAATGTCTCACATGAGATATAGTTGTCTCATGATGTCGAATCGCGAACGGGTGCTGCGTGCCGCCGCGGATTTCCTGGGCCGGCGGCCCAACGCAACCCAGGACGAGATCGCCACGGCCGTCGGCGTCAGCCGCGCGACCCTGCATCGTTACTTCGCCGGGCGGGCCGCTCTCCTCGAGGCACTCGACCAGCTCGCGGTGGCCCACATGCGTGAGGCCCTGAAAACCGCCCGCTGGCAAGACGGGTCCGCCACAGAAGCGTTGCAGCGCTTGGTGAGCGCGTGCGAACCGGTGTCCGGATACCTGACCTTTCTTTGCACCCAGAGTCGGGATTTCGACGCCGATCAGGCGCAGGAAGGCTGGGAGGAAATCGACGCCGAGATCAGGGAACTGTTCGAACGCGGTCAGCGGGAAGGCGAATTCCGCCCCGATCTAAGTGCCGTCTGGTTGACCGAGGCGTTCTACAACCTTGTCGCCGGCGCGGCGTGGGTTATCCAGGCCGGACGGGCCGCGCGCCACGACTTCACCCAGATGATCACCGACCTGCTGCTACACGGGCTCAGCCGGCCATGACGCGCGCTTGGCCGGCGCTCGGTGTGCTCAGCCTCGGGGTGTTGGTGATCGGCGTCGACGGGACGGTACTGGCCGTCGCCACCCCACTGATTACTAAGGATCTCGGGGCGACGGCGACGCAGGTCTTGTGGATCGGCGACATTTACTCGTTCGTGCTGGCGGGTCTGCTCGTCACGATGGGTAGCCTGGGCGACCGGATCAGCCACAAGAAGCTGTTGCTCTGCAGCGCAATGGCTTTCGCTGGCATGTCGATGGCAACGGCACACGCGCCAACCGCCGGGCTGCTGATCGGTGCCCGGGCGCTTCTGGGCGTGGCCGGGGCAGCGTTGGCGCCGTCGACGCTGGCGTTGATCCGCGGCCTGTTTCCCCAGCCGCGGCAACGCAGCATGGCCGTGGCCGTCTGGGCCGCCACGTTCTCGGCGGGTACCGCGCTGGGTCCCGTGATCGGTGGGCTGCTCCTGGAACACTTCTGGTGGGGCTCAGTATTTTTGATCAACATCCCGGTGATGGCCCTGCTGCTCGTCGGCGGCATCATCTTGTTGCCGGAACAGCGCAACCCTACGCCGGGGCCGTGGGACCTGCCCAGTGTCGGGCTGGCGCTCGTTGGAATGCTCGGCCTCGTCTACGCCGTCAAGGAAAGTGCCGCCAACGGGCTTCGCGTCGACATCGCAGGGGTAGGTGTCGTCGGCGCCGCGGCGCTGACGCTGTTCGTCCGGCGGCAGCTCAGGCTGCGCGCACCGTTGATCGACGTACGGCTGTTCGGCAATCGCGCGTTCTCAGGTGTGGTCGCCGCTAACTTGCTTTCAGTGCTTGGCCTTTCGGGCCTGGTGTTCTTCCTGTCCCAGTTCTTCCAACTGGTTCAGGGATACAACCCGCTGAGGGCCGGGATGGCCGAACTGCCCGCCGCGGTCGCTGCGACCGTGTTCGGCCTGTTGGCCGGTGTCGCCGTGCGCTATTGGTCGCAGCGCGCGGTCCTCGCGACCGGGCTGGCGCTGGTCGGTGGCGCGATGGCGTCGCTGACACTGATCAGCCCATCCACCGGCTACCCGCAGCTCGGCGTCGCCCTGTTTGTCGTCGGCGTCGGCCTCGGACTGGCCTTCACCGCGGCGAGCGACGTCATCATCGCCAGCGTCATGCCGGAGCGAGCTGGCGAGGCAGCGGCGGTCTCGGAGACCGCTTACGAGCTCGGCACGGCGCTTGGCATCGCGATACTTGGCTCCATCGTTACCGCCGTGTACCGCGGGCTGGCGATTCCGTCCGGCACCCCGGATGCCGTGGCGTCGCATGCGCGGGACTCGCTCGCCGCTGCGACCGTGGCGACAAGAAGTCTGCCCGCCGAACAGGCACAAGGCGTGTTGACGGCCGCCAAGACCGCATTTACCGACGGGTTGTCCATCGCGGCGGGGGTCGGCTCGGCGCTGCTGCTCGCGTCGACGGTGGCCGTGTGGCTGCTGCTCAAGCCCCCTTCGACGCTACAACCAGATCAGCCGGCGGCGGGAGGCACGCTTTGCTCGAAGCAGAAAACGTTCGTCGGGTCGTATTTGGCCTTAACCGTGCGCAGCCGTTCACGGTTGGAGCCGTAATACTCACGCTCCCAGTCAGATGCGGGAGCATTGGGCACGTTGACGTAGGCCCCGTCGCCAAAGGGGCGCAGTGCGCGCCAGAAGTCGGCCGCCCAGCCCAGAGCCTTCGAGTTCAGCGCGGGGTCGTCCCAGGCCGCGCCCGGTTCGCAGTAGAACAGCGCGTCACGGTGTGGGAACGCCGCCCCACCGGGCGGCGCGTGGCGTACCGCCCCGCCGAAGCTCGAGCAGAAGAAGTTGCTCGGCGCGCTGGGTGTGTTCGCCATGAAGCGAATGACCAGATCGATCGCTTCGTCGGGGAATGGGCGAGTGACGAACTGAGAGTAGAACTTCCAGAACGGGAGATCCGGCTTCCTATCGATATTTTCGTAGATGGTCGGCCAGGCATCGTTCATGTAGGTCACCTCGGGCGTGCCGATCGCCAGCAGCGAACGCAGCTCGGCGTCCAACTCGTCGCGTGAGCCGCCGTGCAGCACCGCCGAGAGCTCGACCGCGGTGGAGTCCGCCTCGAGCGCACTGGTCAGGCGCTCGTCGGCGACCGGCGCGTCACGCTGCCACGTGCGAAGTATCGCACCCAGATCATCGTGGCCGGTCCACCTGGCAATCGCGAACTCGACGTGGGAGAGCTCGTGCAGCTTCAGCGTGTAGGACGTGGCGATCCCGAAGTTGCCGCCTCCTCCGCCGCGACACGCCCACAACAGGTCGGCGTTGCTGTGCTCGGTGGCCGTGACAACGTTCGCCGAGCGCGAGCCGTCGGCCACCACAACCTCGGCCGCGAGCAGGTTGTCGGACGCTAATCCCAAACTGCGGGTGAGCAATCCGAAGCCTCCGCCGAGAACCACACCGCCGAGACCGACGCCCCCCTCCGAGCCGGTCGGAATGACAAAGCCGCGCTGCCCGAGCGCCGGGACGGTCTCCTTCTGCGTAAGCCCGGTCCCGACCGTCGCCGTGCGCGTCGTTTCGTCGATCGTGACGCTCTTCATCCGACTGACATCGACAACCAGGCCGCCGTCGATCGAGGACCAGCCATCAAGGCTGTGGCGTCCGCTGCGGGCACGCAGGGCGATGCCCTCCTCGCGCGCCCACTCGACCGCGTTGACCACGTCCTGCGTGTTGCCACAGAACACGATTGCCTCGGGATAGCGTGAATACAGGCGATTCCAGCCGATCCGCGCCGCCTCGTAGCCGGGATCGCCCGCACGCACCACCTCACCCGTCAGCCTGCTAGTCATTCGGTCACTCCTGAACTCACTGCGAAGAAATCGGCGTCTCCGGGCTCGGTCTCCAGCACGCCGCGGTTGAAGATCAGCATTCCTTGGAAGCACATTCCGCCCGCGACGATCAAGCCGGCGACCATCAGGTCGGGGACGCGCGCCTCTTCGGGCACCGTCAAAGCTTTCGTCACGTTCGCCGCCTCACCTTCCATTGAGGGGCACTACGGACCCTAAACGCCGAGACGGATTGTTTTCAGCAAACTTTCATTTTCCCGAACATTTTTATCGTGAAGTTCTCTTTCGTTTTATGAAACAAACCCCGCCCCGGAGGCAATCCCCCCGATCGCGTCGGGAACCGCCAGGGGGCGAGCTGATTTTGAGATGCCGCGGCTGGACAAGGGTTGTTTAAATGCTCTGCCTACTTTCGTAGCCTAATTCGGCATGCTCCAAGAGCTGCCGGGCCTCCGATATCGGCTGCGCTAGCCGGTTTGGCGCGATGGAAAACGACTTGCGCTTCTGTGAACACCTCAGCCCCGCCAGGAGCGTCCCCGAGATTGTCGCGATGTCCGCACGCGGAGGACCCATCCCAACATCGATGCGGAACAGACCAATCGGCGTTGTTGCCCACGAACCGAGTCCTGAACCCGTTGAGAATGTGGCCGAAGTGGGCGTCGCGCCGGGGACATGCGCCTAGAGTCGAACGGCCGGCTGCGTGTTCACGGCCGGCCCAATTTTGCATCCCTCGCCCGGGGTTTCCGGCGTGATGCTCTCGAGGAGTGTGGCTTGTGAGTGGTTGGATTGTGAGCAACGTCCCGTCGTGGCTGCTATTACTCGGACTCAACGCCCTCATCGTAGGCGGAGCAGGACTCGTCCTGATATATGTCCGGCATCGGTTCCCCGGGCTCAGGGGGGACGAGCGTAGCGAGGTGACACAGTTCGCCTTTCTGTTGGTCGGATTCGTGTACGCGTTCTTCACAGGTTTCATCGTGAGCGCGATGTGGGGTCAGACCAATACTGCGGACGACGCGATGCGGGCCGAGGCCAAGACGGGGGTGCAGATGGCCAACGACCTCACCGTGTTCGATAAGGCCGACAGCGACCGAATCCGCCAGGCGCTGCTGGACTATGAACGCGCGGCCGTAACAGAGTGGCCGCTGGCCGCCAACGGCCACGCCTACTCTGCGGCTGACCAAGCATTGCAGCGCCTCCACACCGCATACGAAGAAGTTCAGCCGCGCACCGATACCCAAAAGACTTTCCTCGCAACCTCTTTCGATTCGCTTAACAAGATCAGTCAGGCACGCACAGACCGGATAATCCGGGCCCGCACCGCAAACGGCCTTCCCTCGTCAATGTGGATAGTCTTCTTCCTGCTCAGCGGGCTGGTTCTTGGCTGCGTCATCGTTTACAGCGTCGAGAAACCCACCATTCACTATGCGTTGGTCGCGACCGTGGGCGTGCTGCTGGCCACCGACCTGTTCCTCGTCTTGGAACTTGCCCACCCGTATATCGGAGACACTGCGACGTCGCCGGAGCCGCTGGACGCGGTTATCCAGGTCCTATCGGCCCCCCCGGCGTAGTCGTCATACAGGTACGGGGACGAAGGTCGACATGCCAAGTGCATTGCGGTTGTTATGTACCCAGCGCAATGCAGCAGTGCAGTCATTGAGGCACGCAGGGTAAGGATAAGGCCCCTGCGCGCCACCGCCGTTTTCGGAATTCGACCCCGATTACCGAGACGCCGGTCTGAGCGATCGTGTCCCGCAACCTCAACAACACAGGCCCGGTCGCCGAGAGGGCTACGGGCGCGCCGCCATGGATGTGTAGTACGCACGGCAACGCGCCGGTCCTGTCCAGTCATCCGCTTGGGTGGCGGGCTGATGCAATTACCGCCACAGGCTTTCTCCGCTATGGCATGCTGGAAGTTATCGGTGCCCTGATTATTTTCACGCGCCCAAATCTCGTCATCGGCAAGAAGCACGGCAAGGGCTTGGCCCGTTTTGGTCGGGTTCTCTCTAGGTCGGCTCGTCACCGCTTCGACCGGATGTCGACATCGCCCTCGGGAGGTATGCATGTTTGTTCTGCGGTCGACCCAGCGCGCCGCGTTCGCACTGGTCGCTCTAGCGGTAGTGGCGACAGTGGCCAGCGGGTGCCATAGCGAATCCAAAGCCAGCCCGGACCCGACCACCACAATCACCGCCCCACGAAACTGTGCGACCCTGTATAACGGGGACCCCCAAAACCCCGAGTGGAGACGATGCATGGGAATGCCGTCCGACTGAAATGCTTGGTGCGCTTATCCCGATTTCGAAGGAAGAAGGCGGCTACGGACGTGACGCGCGCGGAATACGCGGACGCGGTTCACAAGTCGGAGTGCAAATCGACTGAACTTCTGGCTCATGCGAGTGGGCAGCACCGAGCGCACGAAGCGACTTGCACGCCAACGCCGGGATCAGCAGCAACGCTGGCTCTCTGTTTGCTACATTCCCAGACCTGAGTCCGCGCTTTATGTCGAGTGAATGCGTCTCCGCGGGGAAGCTCGTGAAACATTGCCCCATTCGCGCTAGAGGGCGGGACCATCTTCCTTGGTGTCGACGAAGACTCCTTGCCCCCACCGCTGCTGTGATCGTAGATCCTGGACCATGCGGTCATGGAACTGCATTTGTTTGGTGTAGCGTCAATTGCCTACCGGTCAAGAGATGACCGCGAGGGTTCGGTTGCGTTCGCAGACGGACAGAAAAGAGAATCTTTAGTGAAGAAGTCCATCAAATTCGTTGTCGTGTGTGGCGCTCCGCTTTTGACAGCGTGCATCGCGCTTCCGAGCGCATCGGCTGATCCAACAAACACTCAAGCCCCAGCCCCAACCATCACCGCCACGCTCCACGTCACTCCAGCCCCAACCCCAATCCCAACCGCGCCTAGCCAAGGGCAATAACGATCCCGGCTTCAATTGGTACAGGAGGTAATTCGACTGGGGCGCAACCGAACCGTTAAGGACTCGGACTCTCAAGGGTCGAATTCATGTGGATTGCGCTGAGCAGGAGCATGATTGCGCGGCGCTCATGTCAGCTTGTCGATTTTTGTCGGCGACGTCTTCGATGCGTTGGTGTTGTCGGGTGCACCCGCGGGTGCTTTTGCCGCTTCGTGCTGTTGTCTTGGTGCCGGGATGATCCGGTAAACAAGCGTGCTCACGGTAGCCTCGCAGCCCGCTGCGTGCGTCGCTACCGACTCGGGTTGACGTTTGGGCCCCCGATCCTCGGTGCTTTCGCCTGCGACGTAGTTGAACCGCTTGGCCTCACCTGCCAGTAACGGGGTCCGCCGTTTGGCTGCGCGGTCACGAATCAAGTCGCCCAATTCGATCCGTTCGATGGACACCTGTTCGACGGCATAAGCGTCTGCGGTGTGTACGACCGGCATGGGGTCGAATACCAGTTCAGAGGCGGCAACACGTCACCCCGACGTGCCGTTTGCTGTCGCCGATCGCTCACCCAGCGTGGAGGATTCTCACCGAACCAGTGTCCGGAAGGGTATGTCAGCAAACAGCAAAGGCCAGGAAAAACTATGCCTGACCTCAGGTTTTGGGCTGTGCGCCGTCAGGGTTTCGAACCCCGGACCCGCTGATTAAGAGAACGCGGCCCAGTTAATCGCTGACCTGCGGCATCGCTCCGCATTCGATATCGTTTATTCTCCTAGCTGTGGATATAGGTGACCTCCAGTGACTTGCGGTTGAACTCCGGAGGGTTTCGGTTATCTGTAATCGCCCCGAGTGTTGAGGCTTCGTGGAGGGTGCACGCTGTTTGCCAGCTCAACACAGGTGATCACCGCGTAGGCGCCTTGCGTGGCGGGGCGCGTTGAATCGTCAACACTTCGATCCAAGCCGGCTGTTCACGGTCTGACGGCTTGCAGCTGAGATCACAAACTACTTGCTGAAGATCGCCCGCGATCCATTGAAGCGGACACGCTTCGCTAAGTCCCGGCGCAAACCCGCTGCGCCCGCCTGCAGGAGCAGGCGATCGCCACTGAGGGACCGGCTTCGTTCGTCCATTGCAGCGGCGACTCGCTCGGCTAAACTGCAAATCTTTGACAGCGAATTCGGGCTACGGTCGCTGGGGGCGGCGGTATCATCCGCGCATGTCTGGCGGTCGGGCTCGCGCAGCATGCCGACGCGACGCTTTAGGACGACGGTTGCACCCTTCTCGACTAGGCGGTCTGGAGAACTGGTGAGCATTAATCCGTTCGACGATGACAGTGGCAGCTTGTTCGTCTTGGTCAACGACGAGGAGCAATACAGCCTCTGGCCGACCTTGGCTGATGTTCCAGCCGGCTGGCGGGTGGTTCACGGCGAAGCGGACCGGGCTGAGTGTCTGGACTACATCGAACAGAACTGGACCGATATACGGCCGAAAAGTCTGCGCGACAGGCTGGCAGCGGCCCGGGCTTTTGATAGCTGAGCCAGTGGGGGGTGCGGGAGCCGGATGGAGTTGGATAACCGGGCACTTCCGCTGACGCGCGGCCAGCTAGACATATGGCTTGCGCAGGAAACAGGTCACTCCGGTACGGCGTGGGAACTTGGCCTGTTCGTGAGAATCGGGGGCCGGGTACAACGGGATGCCCTTGAGTGGGCGATCCGCCGAGCGGTGACGGAGGCCGAACCAATCAGGGCCGCCGTATTCGAGGTGGATGATCAGGTCGTCCAACGGGTGATTGATTACCCGGATGTCGAACCTGCGTTCTATGACCTGAGCTGCTCGAGCGATCCGGTGCAGGAGGCCCGTGAGATCGCGTTATCGATTCAACGCACGCCGATGCCGCTTACTGGCCCGCTGTTCAAATTCGCGTTATTTCAGGCGCGGCCCGATGAATTTTATTTGTTTGCGTGCTTGCACCACATCGTCGTTGACGGATCCGGCATTGCGCTGATTGGCCAGCGAGTTGCGGCTGTTTACTCTGCCATTGTTTCTGGCGTACCTATTCCTCCTGGCTTTTGCGGCTCGTTGCAAGACTTGGTTGACTGCGAGTTGGCATACGAAGCGTCCACCGATTATGTGGAAGATGAGGCTTATTGGACTCAGAACCTTCCTCCGGAAAGCGAACCGCCTTACCGCTTACCCCACGCAGCGGGCGAGCGCGATCCGTATTGGCCTTCTGTGCCGGTTCGATTGGATCCTGTGGCCCTTCGCCGGGTTGAGGACTTCTCCCGCGTGTGGGATGTGCCTCGGTCATCGGTGATTACCGCGGCGTGCGCGCTGTTGGTGCGTGGGTGGTGCGCTGGGGGCTCGGAGGTGGTGTTCGACTTCCCGGTCAGCAGGCGAGTACGTCCGGAGTCAAAGACACTTCCCGGGATGGTTGCCGGGGTGGTGCCGCTGGTGTTGAGGGTATCGCCGGAATCCACGATTGCCGATTTTCGTGAGCATGTTGACACCCGAATCCAGGAAGCGCTGCAGCATCAGCGGTTTCCGGTGCATGCCCTTGAGCGAAGAGCTGGCCTCCGTGGCCTAGGGCGGCCAGCCGATAGGGTGACCATTAATTTCCTCCCGTCTAGGTTTACTCTGCCCTTTGGTGGTGCCGCGGCATCGGCGTCATTGACCAATGGCGCCCTCGTGGACGGCTTTGGACTGTTCTTTTCGAGCGCCGGTGATGAGCTTTTTCTCAGCACGGTCGGTGCCGGGCAGCCGTTTTCGAATTTCGACGTCTCCGATCTGGCGGGGCGGTTGGAGCGGCTGTTGGTGGCGTTGACCGCTGATCCGGGGCGGCGGTTGTCGTCGATTGATGTGCTCGATGAGGTTGAGCATGCCCGGCTGGGGGGGTGGGGTCATCGGGCGGTGTTGACCGCGCCGGCACCC
Source organism: uncultured Actinomycetota bacterium (assembly GCA_963800315.1). Lineage (GTDB taxonomy): Bacteria > Actinomycetota > Actinomycetes > Mycobacteriales > Mycobacteriaceae > Mycobacterium. The sequence continues at coordinate 617,368 of CAWDAS010000002.1, read as the reverse complement.
GCCCCGGTGGTGTCGATTCCGGTGTTGTTTGCTGCCCAGGTGTTCCGTGCCCCCGAGGCGGTGGCGGTGACCTTCGGGGGCCGTTCGTGGACGTATCGGCAGTTGGATGAGGCGTCGAATCGGTTGGCGCACTTGCTGGCCGGCGAGGGGGTGGGCCCGGGTGGTTGTGTGGCGCTGCTGTTGTCCCGGTGCGCCGAGGCCATTGTGGCGATGTTGGCGGTGCTCAAGACCGGGGCGGCCTATGTGCCGATCGACCCGGGGCATCCGGCGTCCCGGATCGGGTTCATCCTCGAAGACGCGGCGCCGATGGCCGCGATCACCACTGCGGATCTGGCCGAGCGGCTGGCCGGGTGTGAGTCGCGGGTCATCGATGTCAACGACCCCGCCATCGACAGCCAACCCGACACCGGGTTGTCGGCGCCCGCGGCGGATGACATCGCTTACATCATCTACACCTCGGGCACCACTGGGGTGCCCAAGGGGGTGGCCATCGCCCACCGCAACGTCAGCGAGCTGTTCGGCTCGCTGGCCGGCCTGCCGGGGGGGCAGGTGTGGACGCAGTGTCACTCGTATGCCTTCGACTTCTCGGTGTGGGAGATCTTCGGTGCGCTGTTGCATGGGGGGCGGCTGGTGGTGGTGCCCGAGGAGGTGGCCGGCTCACCCGAGGACTTCCACGCCGTGCTGATCTCCGAACGGGTCAGTGTGCTCACCCAGACCCCGTCTGCGGTGGGAATGCTCTCGACCGAGGGGTTGGGGTCGGTGGCGTTGGTGGTGGGTGGTGAGCCCTGTGCGGTCGAGGTGGTGGAGCGGTGGGCGCCGGGGCGGGTGATGATCAACGCTTATGGGCCGACCGAGGTGACGGTGTATGCGGCGATCAGTGCGCCGTTGTCGGCGGGCTCGGCGGTGGTGCCGATCGGTGCGCCGGTGCCCGGGGCGGCGTTGTTTGTGCTGGATGGCTGGTTGCGTCCGGTGCCGGCGGGGGTGGTGGGGGAGTTGTATGTGGCCGGTGCCGGGGTGGGTGTCGGCTATGTGGGCCGGGCGTCTTTGACCGGGTCGCGGTTTGTGGCGTGCCCGTTCGCCGGCGCGGGTGTGCCCGGACAACGGATGTATCGCAGCGGGGACCTGGTGTTGTGGGGCACTGATGGGCAGCTGCGGTATGTGGGGCGTGCTGATGAGCAGGTCAAGATCCGCGGGTATCGCATCGAGTTGGGTGAGGTGCAGGCGGCGTTAGCCGGGCTGGGTGGGGTGGGGCAGGCGGTGGTGATCGCCCGTGAGGACCGCCCCGGTGATAAGCGGCTGGTGGGGTATGTGACGGGAACGGCCGACCCGGTCACGCTGCGTGCTGCGCTGGGTGAGCGGTTGCCCGAGTACATGATTCCCGCGGCGGTGGTGGTGTTGGAGGCGTTGCCGTTGACGGTCAACGGCAAACTGGACACCCGGGCCCTGCCGGCACCGGAGTACACCGATGCCGATCATTACCGCGCCCCGGCTACTCCCACCGAGGAGATCGTGGCCGGCATCTATGCCCAGGTGCTGGGTGTGGAGCGGGTCGGTGTGGACGACTCGTTTTTCGATTTGGGTGGGGATTCGCTGTCGGCGATGCGGGTGATCGCGGCCATCAACACCGGTTTCGATGCCGGCTTGTCGGTGCGCGCGTTGTTTGAGGCGCCCACGGTGGCCGGGTTGGCGCTTCGTGTCGGCGCCAAGGGCGGTGGGCTTGCGCCGGTGGTGGCTGGTGAGCGCCCGGCGGTGGTGCCGTTGTCGTTTGCCCAGAATCGGTTGTGGATCATCGACCAGTTGCAGGGGCCCTCCCCGATTTACAACATGGCGGTGGCGTTGCGGCTGTGCGGGGGCCTTGATGTCGAGGCGTTGGGGGCGGCGTTGGCCGATGTGGTGGGCCGCCATGAGAGCCTGCGCACATTGTTCCCGGCGGTCGAGGGGATCCCCCGGCAGCTGGTGGTGGCGCCGGCGCGGGCCGATTTCGGCTGGGACGTTGTTGATGCCAGTGGCTGGTCGGCAAGCGAGTTGCAGGGTGCCATCGACGCGGTGGTGCGTGAGCCGTTTGACTTGGCAAGCCAGATTCCGTTGCGGGCCCGGCTTTTCCGCATCAGCGAGGACGAGCACGTGTTGGTGGCGGTGGCGCATCATATCGCCGCCGATGGTTGGTCGATCACCCCGCTGGTGCGCGATCTGGGGGTGGCCTATGCCGCCCGGTGTGCGGGACGGGCGCCGGGTTGGGCGCCGTTGGCGGTGCAGTATGTCGATTACACGTTGTGGCAGCGTGCGCAGTTGGGTGATCTTTCCGATCCCGATAGCCGTATCGGCGCGCAGTTGGCTTATTGGGAGCAGGCCTTGGCCGGGATGCCCGAGCGGCTGGAGCTGCCCACCGATCGGCCTTATCCGCCGGTTGCTGATTACCGCGGCGCCCGGGTGGCAGTCGACTGGCCGGTCGAGTTGCAGCAGCGGATTGCTCGGGTGGCCCGAGAGCATAACGCGACCAGCTTCATGGTGGTCCAGGCCGCTTTGGTGGCGTTGCTGGCCCAGCTCAGCGCCAGCAGCGATGTGGCGGTGGGGTTTCCGATCGCCGGGCGGCGCGACCCGGCCCTTGATGGGCTGGTGGGCTTTTTCGTCAATGCCTTGGTGTTGCGGGTCGAGGTGGCCGGGGATCCCAGTGTTGCCGAGTTGTTGGCTCAGGTGCGCGGGCGCAGCCTGGCCGCCTACGAGCATCAGGATGTGCCCTTTGAGGTGCTGGTGGAGCGGCTCAACCCCACCCGCAGCCTGACCTATCATCCGCTGATTCAGGTGGTGTTGGCCTGGCAGAACAACGACCCCTCAGCCGCGCTGGGTTTGGGTGATCTGCAGGTCACAGCGCTGCCGGTGGATACGCGCACCGCCCGCATGGATCTGACGTTTTTCCTGGGGGAGCGCTGGACGCAGGCCGGTGAGCCTGCCGGGATTGGTGGGGAGGTGGAGTTTCGCACCGATGTGTTTGATGCGGCCAGTATCGAGGTGCTGATCGGGCGGTTGGAGCGGGTGGTGGTGGCGGTGACCGCTGATCCGACCCGGCGGTTGTCGTCGGTGGATGTGCTCGATGAGGTTGAGCATGCCCGGTTGGGGGGGTGGGGTCATCGGGCGGTGTTGACCGCGCCGGCACCGGCCTCGGTGTCGATACCGGTGTTGTTTGCTGCGCAGGTGGCCCGCGCCCCGGAGGGGTTGGCGGTGACCTTCGAGGGCCGCTCGATGACGTATCGGGAGCTGGATGAGGCGTCTAACCGGTTGGCGCATCTGCTGGCCGGCCAGGGTGCGGGCCCAGGTGAGTGTGTGGCGTTGTTGGTGTCGCGGTCGGCGCAGGCGGTTGTGGCGATGTTGGCGGTGCTCAAGACCGGGGCGGCTTATGTGCCGTTGGATCCGGGGCATCCGGATGCGCGGATCGGGTTCGTGGTTGGCGATGCCGCGCCGGTGGCCGCGCTCACCAGCGCGGATCTGCGGTCGCGGTTGGACGGCCGCGGTTTGGTGGTCGTCGATGTCGAGGACCCGGCGCTGTGACAGCCAGCCCAGTACCGGGTTGCCGGTGCCGGCGCCGGAGGATATCGCCTACATCATTTACACCTCCGGGACTACTGGAACCCCGAAGGGGGTGGCGGTTGCGCATCGCAACGTGACCCAGCTGATGGAGTCGTTGCATGCGCCGTTGCCGGCGGCGGGGGTGTGGTCGCAGTGGCATTCGTTGGCCTTTGATGCCTCGGTTCAGGAGATTTTCGGTGCGCTGCTGGGTGGGGGGCGGTTGGTGGTGGTGCCCGAGGGGCTGGCCCGCTCGCCGGAGGACTTGCACGCGTTGCTGGTGGCTGAACAGGTGAATGTGTTGAGCCAGACCGCTTCGGCGGTGGGGATGCTGTCGCCGCAGGGGTTGGAGTCGGTGGCGGTGGTGGTGGGCGCTGAGCCGTGTCCGGTCGAGGTGGTGGAGCGGTGGGCGCCGGGGCGGGTGATGATCAACGTTTACGGCCCGACCGAGACCACGGTGGATGTGGCGATCAGTGCGCCGCTGAGTGCGGGGTCGGGGGTGGTGCCGATCGGTGCGCCGGTGTCGGGGGCGGCGTTGTTTGTGCTGGATGGCTGGTTGCGGCCGGTGCCGGCCGGGGTGGTCGGGGAGTTGTATGTCGCGGGTCGTGGCGTGACGTATGGGTATGTGGGCCGGGCGTCGTTGACCGGGTCGCGGTTTGTGGCGTGCCCGTTCGGCGGCGCGGGTGCGCCCGGACAACGGATGTATCGCAGCGGGGATTTGGTGTGCTGGGGTGCTGATGGGCAGTTGCGCTATGTGGGGCGTGCCGATGAGCAGGTCAAGATCCGCGGGTATCGCATCGAGTTGGGTGAGGTGCAGGCGGCGTTGGCCGGGCTGGGTGGGGTGGGGCAGGCGGTGGTGATCGCCCGTGAGGACCGCCCCGGTGATAAGCGGCTGGTGGGGTATGTCACCGAGTCGGCGAGCGGGGCGGTGGATCCGGCCACGCTGCGGGCTGCGCTGGGTGAGCGGTTGCCCGAGTACATGATTCCCGCGGCGGTGGTGGTGCTCGAGGTGTTGCCGTTGACGGTCAACGGCAAGTTGGATACCCGTGCCTTGCCGGCGCCGGAATACACGGGTGCCGATCGGTATCGGGCCCCGGAAAGTGCGGTCGAGGAGATTTTGGCCGGTATCTATGCCCAGGTGTTGGGGTTGGAGCGGGTTGGGGTCGAGGAGTCGTTCTTTGAGCTGGGTGGGGACAGCATTTTGTCGATGCAGGTGGTGGCCCGGGCGCGGGCGGCCGGGCTGAGCTGTCGGCCACCCGATATTTTCGTCGAGCAGACGGTGGCCCGGCTGGCCCGGGTGGTCGAGGTGACCGAGGGTGCCGGTGGGGTGGTCGATGAGGGTGTGGGGGCGGTGGCCGCGACCCCGATCATGCGCCGGCTACACGGCGTGGAGGGCCCGGTCGACGAGTTCAACCAGACGGTGGTGGTCCAAGCCCCGGCGGGGGTGAGCCAGGCCGATGTGGTGGCGCTGCTGCAGGGGTTGGTGGATCGGCATGCCATGTTGCGGTTGCGTGTCGAGGACGACGGTGCTGGGGGGTGGTCGCTGACGGTGCCCGAGCCCGGTGCGGTCGATGCACAAGATTGCCTGCACACCGTGGAGGTGTTGTCCGAGGAGGCGCTGGTAAACGCGCGGTCGCGGTTGAACCCGGCGACGGGGGTGATGCTGAGCGCGCTGTGGGCGGCCGACAGCGGCCAGTTGGTGTTGGTCGTTCACCATTTGGCGGTGGATGGGGTGTCGTGGCGAATCCTGTTGGAAGATTTGAATATTGCCTGGGCCCAGCACCATGGTGGGCAGCCGATCGCGCTGCCGGCGGGCGGGACGTCGTTTGCCCGGTGGTCGGCGCTGCTGGCCGAGTATGCCCGTGCCCCCGAGGTGGTGGACCAGGCGCCGGTGTGGCGGCAGGTGGCGGCGACCCCGGCTGCCCTGCCGGCGGTGCAACCCGCGGTGGACACCTATGCCAGCGCTGGGCAGTTGTCGGTGGCGCTGGATGTCGAGACCACCCGGATGCTACTGGGTGCGGTGCCGGCGGCGTTTCATGCCGGGGTGCAAGACATTTTGGTGATCGGGTTCGGGTTGGCGGTCGCGGAGTTTCTGGGTGCCGGCGGGGCGCCGGTCGGTATTGATGTGGAGGGCCACGGGCGTCAGGAGGAGCTGGCCGCTGGGGTGGATTTGACGCGCACGGTGGGGTGGTTTACCACCCTCTATCCGGTGGCGTTGAGCGTGGGTGGGTTGGACTGGGCGCAGGTGCTCGCCGGTGAGGCCGGGTTGGGGGCGGTGCTCAAGGACGCCAAAGAGCAGCTGCGCGCCCTGCCCGACGGATTGACGTATGGGTTGTTGCGGTATCTGAATCCCGAGGTGGACCTCGAGGGCGTCGACTCGCCGATCGGGTTCAACTATCTGGGCCGGTTGGGTGCCGGGGCCGGTGAGCTCTCCGAGGATTTTTGGCGGATCAGCCAAGAAGGGTTGTCGCTGACTGGTGCGGCCGCGGCCATCCCGATGCCGTTGGCGCACACGGTGGAGCTCAATGCGGTCACCGCCGATACCGACGGTGGTCCGCAGTTGCACGCCAACTGGACGTGGGCGCCCTCGGCGCTGGATGCGGCGCAGGTGGGCCGGTTGAGCCGGTTGTGGTTTGAGGCGTTGGCCGGGATTTGCGCGCTGGTGCGCGCCGGCGGGGGCGGGTTGACCCCGTCGGATATTGTTCCGGCCCGGCTGAGCCAGCCCCAGCTCGACGAGGTGTGCCAGCAGTATCGGGTCGCTGATGTGTTGCCGTTGACTCCGCTGCAGCAGGGGCTGCTGTTTCACGCCAGCACCGCGCACGGCGGCGATGATGTGTATGCGGTGCAGCTGGATATCACCATCACCGGTGCCCTTGACCCGCAGCGGCTGCGCGAGGCGGTGCACACGGTGATCGGCCGCCATCCCAATCTGGCGGCCCGGTTCTGTGCGCAGTTCGACCAGCCGGTGCAGCTCATCCCGGCCGATCCGGTCGCGGCGTGGCGCTATGTCGAGCTGGACGCCGGCGAGGTTGATGCCGAGGGGCAGGTGCAGCGGCTGTGTGCCGATGAACGCGCCGCGGTCGGCGATGTGGGTGAGCAGCCGGTGTTTCGGGTGGCGTTGATCCGCACCGCCGCCGATCGGCACCGGTTTGTGCTGACTAATCACCACATCGTGATGGATGGCTGGTCGTTGCCGATCCTGCTGGGCGAAATCTTTGCCGGCTATTACGGTCAGCGGCTGCCCGCGCCGGCGTCGTATCGCAGCTTTGTGTGCTGGCTGGCCCAGCAGGACCTGGATGCCGCCCGCGCGGCCTGGGGGCAGGTGCTGGCCGGGTTTGACACCCCAACCTTGGTGGGTCCGCCGGGCCGGTTGGGGCTGGGGCGGCGAGGGGTTGCCTCGCATCGGGTGTCTGAGCAGACCACCCGGGCGCTGGGCGAGTTGGCCCGCTCCTGCCACACCACCGTCAACATTGTGCTGCAGGGTGTCTTTGCGCAGCTGCTGTGCGGGCTGACCGGCCAGCAGGATGTGGTCTTTGGCACCGCGGTCTCCGGGCGCCCGGCCGAGCTGGCCGGGGCGGACTCGATGGTGGGGCTGTTGATCAACACCGTGCCGGTGCGCGCGCACCTCACGCCGACAACCACCACGACCGATCTGCTCGATCAGCTGCAAGCCGCGCACAACCGCACGCTGGAGCATCAGCATTTGGCGCTGCCGGAGATCCACCGCCTCACCGGTCACGACCAGCTGTTTGACACCCTGTTCGTCTACGAGAACTACCCCGTGGACACCGCCGCGCTGGCCGGCGAGCACGAGTTGGCGATCACCGAGTTCAGCGCCCGCGAATACAACCACTACCCGCTGACGGTGGCGGCCGCGCCGGGCCGCGAACTGAGCCTTAACGTCGAATTCGACACCGAGGTGTTCGACGCCGCCAGTATCGAGGCGCTGATCGGGCGGTTGCAGAAGGTGGTGGTGGCGTTGACCGCTGATCCGACCCGGCGGTTGTCGTCGATCGATGTGCTCGATGAGGTTGAGCATGCCCGGCTGGGGGGGTGGGGTCATCGGGCGGTGTTGACCGCGCCCGCACCGGCATCGGTGTCGATACCGGTGTTGTTTGCTGAGCAGGTGGCCCGGGTCCCGGAGGCGGTAGCGATCAGCTATGGCGAGCGTTGGTGGACCTACCGCGAGGTCGATGAGGCGTCTAACCGGTTGGCGCACTTGCTGGCCGGCGAGGGGGTGGGCCCGGGTGGTTGTGTGGCGCTGCTGTTGTCCCGGTGCGCCGAGGCCATTGTGGCGATGTTGGCGGTGCTCAAGACCGGGGCGGCCTATGTGCCGCTGGATCCGGGGCATCCCGATGCGCGGATCGGGTTCGTGGTTGGCGATGCCGCGCCGGTCGCCGCGCTCACCAGCGCGGACCTGCGGTCGCGGCTGGACGGGCACGGTTTGGTGGTCGTCGATGTCGAGGACCCGGCGCTGGAGAGCCAGCCCAGTACCGGGTCGCCGGGGCCGGCGCCGGAGGATATCGCCTACATCATTTACACGTCCGGGACTACTGGAACCCCGAAGGGGGTGGCGGTCGCGCATCGCAACGTGACCCGGCTGCTGGAGTCGTTGGATGCCGATGTGCCGGCGCCGGGGGTGTGGTCGCAGTGTCATTCGTTGGCGTTCGATTTTTCGGTGTGGGAGATTTTCGGTGCGCTGCTGGGTGGGGGGCGGTTGGTGGTGGTGCCCGATGCGGTGGTGCGCTCCCCAGAAGAGTTGCACGCGTTGCTGGTCACCGAGCAGGTCAGTGTGTTGAGCCAGACCCCGTCGGCGTTTTATGCGCTGCAGACCGCTGATGCGTTGGCCCCCGAGTTGGGGCATCAGCTCAAGCTGGAGACGGTGGTGTTCGGCGGGGAAGCGCTAGAGCCACAACGTATCCGGACCTGGCTGGAGCGTCATTCGGGGTTGCCGCGGCTGGTCAATATGTATGGCATCACCGAGACCACGGTGCATGCCTCGCTGCGTGAGATCGTCGCCGCCGATGCCCACAGCACGGTCAGTCCGATCGGGGTGCCGTTGGCCCATCTTGGCTTTGCCGTACTGGATGGCTGGTTGCGTCCGGTGCCCTCGGGTGTGGTTGGGGAGTTGTATGTGGCCGGTGCCGGCCTGGCCTACGGGTATGTGGGCCGGGCGTCTTTGACCGGGTCGCGGTTTGTGGCGTGCCCGTTCGGCGGCGCGGGTGCGCCCGGACAACGGATGTATCGCAGCGGGGATTTGGTGTGCTGGGGTGCTGATGGGCAGCTGCGCTATGTGGGGCGTGCTGATGAGCAGGTCAAGATCCGCGGGTATCGCATCGAGTTGGGTGAGGTGCAGGCGGCGTTGGCCGGGCTGGGTGGGGTGGGGCAGGCGGTGGTGATGGTCCGGGAGGACCGCCCCGGTGATAAGCGGCTGGTGGGGTATGTCACCGAGTCGGCGAGCGGGGCGGTGGATCCGGCCACGCTGCGGGCTGCGCTGGGTGAGCGGTTGCCCGAGTACATGATTCCCGCGGCGGTGGTGGTGCTCGAGGCGTTGCCGTTGACGGTCAACGGCAAGTTGGATACCCGTGCTTTGCCGGCGCCGGAATACACGGGTGCCGATCGGTATCGGGCCCCGGAAAGTGCGGTCGAGGAGATTTTGGCCGGCATCTATGCCCAGGTGTTGGGGTTGGAGCGGGTTGGGGTCGACGACTCGTTCTTTGAGCTGGGTGGGGACAGCATTTTGTCGATGCAGGTGGTGGCCCGGGCGCGGGCGGCCGGGCTGAGCTGTCGGCCGCGTGATGTTTTCGTTGAGCAGACGGTGGCCCGGCTGGCCCGGGTGGTCGGGGTGACCGAGGGGGCCGGGGTGGTCGATGAGGGCGTCGGGGCGGTGGTGGCCACCCCGATCATGCGTTGGCTGCACAGTATGGAGGGCCCGGTTGATCAGTTCAACCAGACGGTGGTGGTGCAGGCCCCGGCGGGGGTGAGCCAGGCCGATGTGGTGGCGCTGCTGCAGGGGTTGGTGGATCGGCATGCCATGTTGCGGCTGCGCGTCGAGGCTGACGGTGCCGACGGCTGGTCGCTGACGGTGCCCGAGCCCGGTTCGGTCGATGCGCGCGATTGCCTGCACACCGTGGAGGTGTTGTCCGAGGAGGCGCTGGTAAACGCGCGGTCGCGGTTGAACCCGGCGACGGGGGTGATGCTGAGCGCGCTGTGGGCGGCCGACAGCGGCCAGTTGGTGTTGGTCGTTCACCATTTGGCGGTGGATGGGGTGTCGTGGCGAATCCTGTTGGAAGATTTGAATATTGCCTGGGCGCAACACCATGGTGGGCAGCCGATCGCGCTGCCGGCGGGCGGGACGTCGTTTGCCCGGTGGTCGGCGCTGTTGGCCGAGCATGCGCATGCGCCCGAGGTGGTGGACCAGGCGCCGGTGTGGCGGCAGGTGGCGGCGGTCCCGGCCGCGCTGCCGGCGGTGCAACCCGCGGTGGACACCTATGCCAGCGCCGGAAACCTGTCGGTGGCGTTGGATGTCGAGACCACCCGGATGCTGTTGGGTGCGGTGCCGGCGGCGTTTCATGCCGGGGTGCAAGACATTTTGGTGATCGGGTTCGGGTTGGCGGTCGCGGAGTTTCTGGGTGCCGGCGGGGCGCCGGTCGGTATTGATGTGGAGGGCCACGGGCGTCAGGAGGAGCTGGCCGCTGGGGTGGATTTGACGCGCACGGTGGGGTGGTTTACCACCCTCTATCCGGTGGCGTTGAGCGTGGGTGGGTTGGACTGGGCGCAGGTGCTCGCCGGTGAGGCCGGGTTGGGGGCGGTGCTCAAGGACGCCAAGGAGCAGCTGCGCGCCCTGCCCGACGGTCTGACCTACGGGTTGTTGCGGTATCTGAACGCCGAGGTCGAGCTGGATGGGTCGGATCCGGTGATCGGGTTCAACTATTTGGGCCGGCTGGGTGCGGCGGCGGGCGAGCTCTCCGAGGATTTTTGGCGGATCAGCCAGGAAGGGTTGTCGCTGACTGGTGCGGCCGCGGCGATCCCGATGCCGTTGGCGCACACGGTGGAGCTCAATGCGGTCACCGCCGATACCGACGGTGGTCCGCAGTTGCACGCGAACTGGACGTGGGCGCCCTCGGCGCTGGATGCGGCGCAGGTGGGCCGGTTGAGCCGGTTGTGGTTTGAGGCGTTGGCCGGGATTTGCGCGCTGGTGCGTGCCGGCGGGGGCGGGCTGACCCCGTCGGATATTGTTCCGGCCCGGCTGAGCCAGCCCCAGCTCGACGAGGTGTGCCAGCAGTATCGGGTCGCTGATGTGTTGCCGTTGACTCCGCTGCAGCAGGGGCTGCTGTTTCACGCCAGCACCGCGCACGGCGGCGATGATGTGTATGCGGTGCAGCTGGATATCACCATCACCGGTGCCCTTGACCCGCAGCGGCTGCGCGAGGCGGTGCACACGGTGATCGGCCGCCATCCCAATCTGGCGGCCCGGTTCTGTGCACAGTTCGACCAGCCGGTGCAGCTCATCCCGGCCGATCCGGTCGCGGCGTGGCGCTATGTCGAGCTGGACGCCGGCGAGGTTGATGCCGAGGGGCAGGTGCAGCGGCTGTGTGCCGATGAACGCGCCGCGGTCGGCGATGTGGGTGAGCAGCCGGTGTTTCGGGTGGCGTTGATCCGCACCGCCGCCGATCGGCACCGGTTTGTGCTGACTAATCACCACATCGTGATGGATGGCTGGTCGTTGCCGATCCTGCTGGGCGAAATCTTTGCCGGCTATTACGGTCAGCGGCTGCCCGCGCCGGCGTCGTATCGCAGCTTTGTGTGCTGGCTGGCCCAGCAGGACCTGGATGCCGCCCGCGCGGCCTGGGGGCAGGTGCTGGCCGGGTTTGACACCCCAACCTTGGTGGGTCCGCCGGGCCGGTTGGGGCTGGGGCGGCGAGGGGTTGCCTCGCATCGGGTGTCTGAGCAGACCACCCGGGCGCTGGGCGAGTTGGCCCGCTCGCTGCCACACCACCGTCAACATTGTGCTGCAGGGTGTCTTTGCGCAGCTGCTGTGCGGGCTGACCGGCCAGCAGGATGTGGTCTTTGGCACCGCGGTCTCCGGGCGCCCGGCCGAGCTGGCCGGGGCGGACTCGATGGTGGGGCTGTTGATCAACACCGTGCCGGTGCGCGCGCACCTCACGCCGGCAACCACCACGCCGATCTGCTCGATCAGCTGCAAGCCGCGCACAACCGCACGCTGGAGCATCAGCATTTGGCGCTGCCGGAGATCCACCGCCTCACCGGTCACGACCAGCTGTTTGACACCCTGTTCGTCTACGAGAACTACCCCGTGGACACCGCCGCGCTGGCCGGCGAGCACGAGTTGGCGATCACCGAGTTCACCACCCGCGAATACAACCACTACCCGCTGACGGTGGCGGCCGCGCCGGGCCGCGAACTGAGCCTTAACGTCGAATTCGACACCGAGGTGTTCGACGCCGCCAGTATCGAGGCGCTGATCGGGCGGTTGCAGAAGGTGGTGGTGGCGATCACCGCTGATCCGGGGCGGCGGTTGTCGTCGATCGATCTGCTCGATGAGGTTGAGCATGCCCGGCTGGAGGGGTGGGGTCATCGGGCGGTGTTGACCGCGCCCGCACCCGCCCCGGTGGTGTCGATTCCGGTGTTGTTTGCTGCCCAGGTGTTCCGTGCCCCCGAGGCGGTGGCGGTGACCTTCGGGGGCCGTTCGTGGACGTATCGGCAGTTGGATGAGGCGTCGAATCGGTTGGCGCACTTGCTGGCCGGCGAGGGGGTGGGCCCGGGTGGTTGTGTGGCGCTGCTGTTGTCCCGGTGCGCCGAGGCCATTGTGGCGATGTTGGCGGTGCTCAAGACCGGGGCGGCCTATGTGCCGATCGACCCGGGGCATCCGGCGTCCCGGATCGGGTTCATCCTCGAAGACGCGGCGCCGATGGCCGCGATCACCACTGCGGATCTGGCCGAGCGGCTGGCCGGGTGTGAGTCGCGGGTCATCGATGTCAACGACCCCGCCATCGACAGCCAACCCGACACCGGGTTGTCGGCGCCCGCGGCGGATGACATCGCTTACATCATCTACACCTCGGGCACCACTGGGGTGCCCAAGGGGGTGAGCATCACCCACCACAACGTCACCCAGCTGATCCAGTCGCTGGATCCGGATTTGGCGGCGCCGGGGCAGGTGTGGTCGCAGTGGCACTCCTATGCTTCGACATCTCGGGCTGGGAGATCTTCGGTGCGCTGTTGCATGGGGGGCGGCTGGTGGTGGTGCCCGAGGAGGTGGCCGGCTCACCCGAGGACTTCCACGCCGTGCTGATCTCCGAACGGGTCAGTGTGTTGAGTCAGACCCCGTCTGCGGTGGGAATGCTCTCGACCGAGGGGTTGGGGTCGGTGGCGTTACTGGTGGGCGGTGAAGCCTGTCCGTCCGAGCTGGTGGAGCGGTGGGCGCCGGGGCGGGTGATGATCAATCAATACGGCCCGACCGAAACGACGATGTGGGTGGCGATCAGTGCGCCGTTGTCGGCGGGCTCGGCGGTGGTGCCGATCGGTGCGCCGGTGCCCGGGGCGGCGTTGTTTGTGCTGGATGGCTGGTTGCGTCCGGTGCCGGCGGGGGTGGTGGGGGAGTTGTATGTGGCCGGTGCCGGGGTGGGTGTCGGCTATGTGGGCCGGTCGGGGTTGACCGGGTCGCGGTTTGTGGCGTGCCCGTTCGCCGGCGCGGATGCGCCCGGACAACGGATGTATCGCAGCGGGGATTTGGTGTCCTGGGGCGCGGACGGTCAATTGCAGTACCTCGGCCGCGCTGATGAGCAGGTCAAGATCCGCGGGTATCGCATCGAGTTGGGTGAGGTGCAGGCGGCGTTAGCCGGGCTGGGTGGGGTGGGGCAGGCGGTGGTGATCGCCCGGGAGGACCGCCCCGGTGATAAGCGGCTGGTGGGGTATGTCACCGAGTCGGCGAGCGGGGCGGTGGATCCGGTCACGCTGCGGGCTGCGCTGGGCGAGCGGTTGCCCGAGTACATGATTCCCGCGGCGGTGGTGGTGCTCGAGGCGTTGCCGTTGACGGTCAACGGCAAACTGGACACCCGGGCCTTGCCGGCACCGGAATACAGCGATGGTGATCGGTATCGGGCCCCGGAAAGTGCGGTCGAGGAGATTTTGGCCGGCATCTATGCCCAGGTGCTGGGTGTGGAGCGGGTCGGTGTGGATGACTCGTTTTTCGATTTGGGTGGGGATTCGCTGTCGGCGATGCGGGTGATCGCTGCGGTCAATGCCGGCCTGTCGGTGCGCGCGTTGTTTGAGGCGCCCACGGTGGCCGGGTTGGCGCTTCGTGTCGGCGCCGAGGGCCGTGGGCTTGCGCCGGTGGTGGCTGGTGAGCGCCCGGCGGTGGTGCCGTTGTCGTTTGCCCAGAGCCGGTTGTGGTTTATCGATCAGTTGCAGGGCCCCTCTGCGGTTTACAACATGGCGACCGCGTTGCGGTTGGGTGGGCGGCTGGATGCCGACGTGTTAGGCCAAGCGTTGGCCGATGTGGTGGGCCGCCATGAGAGCCTGCGCACACTGTTCGTGGCGCCCGACGGGATCCCCCGGCAGTTGGTGGTGGCGCCCGCGCGGGCCGATTTCGGCTGGGACGTCGTTGATGCCGGCGGCTGGTCGGCAAGCGAGTTGCAGGGTGCCATCGACGCGGTGGTGCGTGAGCCGTTTGATTTGGCCACTCAGATTCCGTTGCGGGCCCGGCTTTTCCGCATCAGCGAGGACGAGCACGTGTTGGTGGCGGTGGTGCATCATATCGCCGCCGATGGCTGGTCGATCACCCCGCTGGTGCGCGATCTGGGGGTGGCCTATGCCGCCCGGTGCGCGGGACGGGCCCCGGGTTGGGCGCCGTTGGCGGTGCAGTATGTCGATTACACGCTGTGGCAGCGTGAGCAGCTAGGTGATCTTTCCGATCCCCATAGCCGTATCGGCGCGCAGTTGGCTTATTGGGAGCAGGCCTTGGCCGGGATGCCCGAGCGGCTGGAGCTGCCCACCGACCGGCCCTATCCGCCGATTGCTGATTACCGCGGCGCCCGGGTGGCGGTCGACTGGCCGGTCGAGTTGCACCAGCAGGTCGCTCGGATGGCTCGTTCGCACAACGCGACCAGCTTCATGGTGGTCCAGGCCGCTTTGGTGGTGCTGCTGGCCAAGCTCAGCTCCAGTTCTGATGTGGCGGTGGGGTTTCCGATCGCCGGGCGGCGCGACCCGGCGCTTGATGGCCTGGTGGGGTTTTTCGTCAACACGCTGGTGTTGCGGGTCGACGTGTCCGGGGATCCCGCCGTGACTGAGCTGCTGGGCCAGGTGCGGGCGCGCAGCCTGGCCGCCTATGAGCACCAGGATGTGCCGTTTGAGGTGCTGGTGGAGCGGCTCAACCCCACCCGATCCCTGACCCATCACCCGTTGGTGCAGGTGTTGTTGGCCTGGCAGAACAATGACCTCGCCGCCGAGTTGAGTTTAGGTGATGTGCAGATCACCCCGCTGCCGGCCGACACCCGCACCGCCCGCGTGGACCTGGCCTTTTCCCTGGCCGAACGGTTCAGTGAGGCCGGTGAGCCCGCTGGGATCGGGGGGGCGGTGGAGTTTCGCACCGAGGTGTTTGATGCGGCCAGTATCGAGGCGTTGATCGGGCGGTTGCAGCGGCTGGTGGTGGCGTTGACCGCTGATCCGGGGCGGCGGTTGTCGTCGATCGATGTGCTCGATGAGGTTGAGCATGCCCGGCTGGGGGGGTGGGGTCATCGGGCGGTGTTGACCGCGCCGGCACCCGCCCCGGTGGTGTCGATTCCGGTGTTGTTTGCTGCCCAGGTGTTCCGTGCCCCCGAGGCGGTGGCGGTGACCTTCGGGGGCCGTTCGTGGACGTATCGGCAGTTGGATGAGGCGTCGAATCGGTTGGCGCACTTGCTGGCCGGCGAGGGGGTGGGCCCGGGTGGTTGTGTGGCGCTGCTGTTGTCCCGGTGCGCCGAGGCCATTGTGGCGATGTTGGCGGTGCTCAAGACCGGGGCGGCCTATGTGCCGATCGACCCGGGGCATCCGGCGTCCCGGATCGGGTTCATCCTCGAAGACGCGGCGCCGATGGCCGCGATCACCACTGCGGATCTGGCCGAGCGGCTGGCCGGGTGTGAGTCGCGGGTCATCGATGTCAACGACCCCGCCATCGACAGCCAACCCGACACCGGGTTGTCGGCGCCCGCGGCGGATGACATCGCTTACATCATCTACACCTCGGGCACCACTGGGGTGCCCAAGGGGGTGGCCATCGCCCACCGCAACGTCAGCGAGCTGTTCGGCTCGCTGGCCGGCCTGCCGGGGGGGCAGGTGTGGACGCAGTGTCACTCGTATGCCTTCGACTTCTCGGTGTGGGAGATCTTCGGTGCGCTGTTGCATGGGGGGCGGCTGGTGGTGGTGCCCGAGGAGGTGGCCGGCTCACCCGAGGACTTCCACGCCGTGCTGATCTCCGAACGGGTCAGTGTGCTCACCCAGACCCCGTCTGCGGTGGGAATGCTCTCGACCGAGGGGTTGGGGTCGGTGGCGTTGGTGGTGGGTGGTGAGCCCTGTGCGGTCGAGGTGGTGGAGCGGTGGGCGCCGGGGCGGGTGATGATCAACGCTTATGGGCCGACCGAGGTGACGGTGTATGCGGCGATCAGTGCGCCGTTGTCGGCGGGCTCGGCGGTGGTGCCGATCGGTGCGCCGGTGCCCGGGGCGGCGTTGTTTGTGCTGGATGGCTGGTTGCGTCCGGTGCCGGCGGGGGTGGTGGGGGAGTTGTATGTGGCCGGTGCCGGGGTGGGTGTCGGCTATGTGGGCCGGGCGTCTTTGACCGGGTCGCGGTTTGTGGCGTGCCCGTTCGGCGGCGCGGGTGCGCCCGGACAACGGATGTATCGCAGCGGGGATTTGGTGTCCTGGGGCGCGGACGGTCAATTGCAGTACCTCGGCCGCGCTGATGAGCAGGTCAAGATCCGCGGGTATCGCATCGAGTTGGGTGAGGTGCAGGCGGCGTTAGCCGGGCTGGGTGGGGTGGGGCAGGCGGTGGTGATCGCCCGGGAGGACCGCCCCGGTGATAAGCGGCTGGTGGGGTATGTCACCGAGTCGGCGAGCGGGGCGGTGGATCCGGTCACGCTGCGGGCTGCGCTGGGTGAGCGGTTGCCCGAGTACATGATTCCCGCGGCGGTGGTGGTGCTCGAGGCGTTGCCGTTGACGGTCAACGGCAAACTGGACACCCGTGCCCTGCCGGCGCCGGAATACAGCGATGGTGATCGGTATCGGGCCCCGGAAAGTGCGGTCGAGGAGATTTTGGCCGGCATCTATGCCCAGGTGCTGGGTGTGGAGCGGGTCGGTGTGGATGACTCGTTCTTTGAGCTGGGTGGGGACAGCATTTTGTCGATGCAGGTGGTGGCCCGGGCGCGGGCGGCCGGGCTGAGCTGTCGGCCGCGTGATGTTTTCGTTGAGCAGACGGTGGCCCGGCTGGCCCGGGTGGTCGGGGTGGCCGAGGGTGCCGGGGTGGTCGATGAGGGTGTGGGGGCGGTGGCCGCGACCCCGATCATGCGCCGGCTACACGGCGTGGAGGGCCCGGTTGATCATTTCAACCAGACGGTGGTGGTCCAAGCCCCGGCGGGGGTGAGCGCAGCCGACGTGGTGGCGCTGCTGCAGGGACTGGTGGATCGGCATGCCATGTTGCGGCTGCGCGTCGAGGACGACGGTGCCGACGGCTGGTCGCTGACGGTGCCCGAGCCCGGCTCGGTCGATGCGCGCGATTGCCTGCACACCGTGGAGGCGCTAGACGATGAGGCGGTGGCGGGGGCGCGGTCGCGGTTGAACCCGAGCACCGGGGTGATGCTGAGCGCGCTGTGGGCGGCGACCACGAATCAGTTGGTGTTGATCGTTCACCATTTGGCGGTGGATGGGGTGTCGTGGCGAATCCTGTTGGAAGACCTCAACATTGCCTGGGCTCAGCATCATGGTGGGCAGTCGATAGTGCTGCCGGCGGGCGGGACGTCGTTTGCCCGGTGGTCGGCGCTGTTGGCCGAGCACGCCCATGCGCCCGAGGTGGTAGAACAAGCCGAGGTGTGGCGGCAGGTGGCGGCGGTCCCGGCCGCGCTGCCGGCGGTGTGCCCGGCGGTGGATACCTTCGCCAGCGCTGGGCAGTTGTCGGTGGCGCTGGATGTCGAGACCACCCGGATGCTGTTGGGTGCGGTGCCGACGGCGTTTCATGCCGGGGTGCAAGACATTTTGGTGATCGCGTTCGGGTTGGCGGTCACGGAGTTTCTGGGCGCCGGCGGGGCGCCGGTCGGCATTGATGTGGAGGGCCACGGCCGGGATGAGGAGCTGGCCGCCGGGGTGGATTTGACCCGCACGGTGGGGTGGTTTACCACCCTCTATCCGGTGGCGTTGAGCGTGGGTGGGTTGGACTGGGCGCAGGTGCTCGCCGGTGAGGCCGGGTTGGGGGCGGTGGTCAAGGACGCCAAGGAGCAGCTGCGCGCCCTGCCCGACGGTCTGACCTATGGGTTGTTGCGGTATCTGAACGCCGAGGTCGAGCTGGATGGGTCGGGTCCGGTGATCGGGTTCAACTATTTGGGCCGGCTGGGTGCGGCGGCGGGCGAGCTCTCCGAGGATTTTTGGCGGATCAGCCAGGAGGGGTTGTCGCTGACTGGTGCGGCCGCGGCGATCCCGATGCCGTTGGCGCACACGGTGGAGCTCAATGCGGTCACCGCCGATACCGACGGTGGTCCGCAGTTGCACGCGAACTGGACGTGGGCGCCCTCGGCGCTGGATGCGGCGCAGGTGGGCCGGTTGAGCCGGTTGTGGTTTGAGGCGTTGGCCGGGATTTGCGCGCTGGTGCGTGCTGGTGGGGGCGGGTTGACCCCGTCGGATATTGTTCCGGCCCGGTTGAGTCAGTCCCAGCTCGACGAGGTGTGCCAGCAGTATCGGGTCGCTGATGTGTTGCCGTTGACTCCGCTGCAGCAGGGGCTGCTGTTTCACGCCAGCACCGCGCACGGCGGCGATGATGTGTATGCGGTGCAGCTGGATATCACCATCACCGGTGCCCTTGATCCGCAGCGGCTGCGCGAGGCGGTGCACACGGTGATCGGCCGCCATCCCAATCTGGCGGCCCGGTTCTGTGCACAGTTCGACCAGCCGGTGCAGCTCATCCCGGCCGATCCCACCGCGGCGTGGCGCTATGTCGAGCTGGACGCCGAAGACGTCGATGCCGAGGAGCAGGTGCAGCGGGTGTGTGCCGCTGAACGCGCGGCGGTCGGCGATGTGGGTGAGCAGCCGGTGTTTCGGGTGGCGTTGATCCGCACCGCCGCCGATCGGCACCGGTTTGTGCTGACTAATCACCACATCGTGATGGATGGCTGGTCGTTGCCGATCCTGCTGGGCGAAATCTTTGCCGGCTATTACCGTCAGCCGCTGCCCGCGCCCGCGTCGTATCGCAGCTTTGTGTGCTGGCTGGCCCAGCAGGACCTGGACGCCGCCCGCGCGGCCTGGGGGCAGGTGCTGGCCGGGTTTGACACCCCAACCTTGGTGGGTCCGCCGGGCCGGTTGGGGCTGGGGCGGCGAGGGGTTGCCTCGCATCGGGTGTCTGAGCAGACCACCCGGGCGCTGGGCGAGTTGGCCCGCTCCTGCCACACCACCGTCAACATTGTGCTGCAGGGTGTCTTTGCGCAGCTGCTGTGCGGGCTGACCGGCCAGCAGGATGTGGTCTTTGGCACCGCGGTCTCCGGGCGCCCGGCCGAGCTGGCCGGGGCGGACTCGATGGTGGGGCTGTTGATCAACACCGTGCCGGTGCGCGCGCACCTCACGGCGGCAACCACCATGGCCGATCTGCTCGATCAGCTGCAAGCCGCGCACAACCGCACGCTGGAGCATCAGCATTTGGCGCTGCCGGAGATCCACCGCCTCACCGGTCACGACCAGCTGTTTGACACCCTGTTCGTCTACGAGAACTACCCCGTGGACACCGCCGCGCTGGCCGGCGAGCACGAGTTGGCGATCACCGAGTTCACCACCCGCGAATACAACCACTACCCGCTGACGGTGGCGGCCGCGCCGGGCCGCGAACTGAGCCTTAACGTCGAATTCGACACCGAGGTGTTCGACGCCGCCAGTATCGAGGCGTTGATCGGGCGGTTGCAGAAGGTGGTGGTGGCGTTGACCGCTGATCCGGGGCGGCGGTTGTCGTCGATTGATGTGCTCGATGAGGTTGAGCATGCCCGGCTGGGGGGTGGGGTCATCGGGCGGTGTTGACCGCGCCGGCACCCGCCCCGGTGGTGTCGATTCCGGTGTTGTTTGCTGCCCAGGTGTTCCGTGCCCCCGAGGCGGTGGCGGTGACCTTCGGGGGCCGTTCGTGGACGTATCGGCAGTTGGATGAGGCGTCGAATCGGTTGGCGCACTTGCTGGCCGGCGAGGGGGTGGGCCCGGGTGGTTGTGTGGCGCTGCTGTTGTCCCGGTGCGCCGAGGCCATTGTGGCGATGTTGGCGGTGCTCAAGACCGGGGCGGCCTATGTGCCGATCGACCCGGGGCATCCGGCGTCCCGGATCGGGTTCATCCTCGAAGACGCGGCGCCGATGGCCGCGATCACCACTGCGGATCTGGCCGAGCGGCTGGCCGGGTGTGAGTCGCGGGTCATCGATGTCAACGACCCCGCCATCGACAGCCAACCCGACACCGGGTTGTCGGCGCCCGCGGCGGATGACATCGCTTACATCATCTACACCTCGGGCACCACTGGGGTGCCCAAGGGGGTGGCCATCGCCCACCGCAACGTCAGCGAGCTGTTCGGCTCGCTGGCCGGCCTGCCGGGGGGGCAGGTGTGGACGCAGTGTCACTCGTATGCCTTCGACTTCTCGGTGTGGGAGATCTTCGGTGCGCTGTTGCATGGGGGGCGGCTGGTGGTGGTGCCCGAGGAGGTGGCCGGCTCACCCGAGGACTTCCACGCCGTGCTGATCTCCGAACGGGTCAGTGTGCTCACCCAGACCCCGTCTGCGGTGGGAATGCTCTCGACCGAGGGGTTGGGGTCGGTGGCGTTGGTGGTGGGTGGTGAGCCCTGTGCGGTCGAGGTGGTGGAGCGGTGGGCGCCGGGGCGGGTGATGATCAACGCTTATGGGCCGACCGAGGTGACGGTGTATGCGGCGATCAGTGCGCCGTTGTCGGCGGGCTCGGCGGTGGTGCCGATCGGTGCGCCGGTGCCCGGGGCGGCGTTGTTTGTGCTGGATGGCTGGTTGCGTCCGGTGCCGGCGGGGGTGGTGGGGGAGTTGTATGTGGCCGGTGCCGGGGTGGGTGTCGGCTATGTGGGCCGGGCGTCTTTGACCGGGTCGCGGTTTGTGGCGTGCCCGTTCGCCGGCGCGGGTGCGCCCGGACAACGGATGTATCGCAGCGGGGATTTGGTGTCCTGGGGCGCGGACGGTCAATTGCACTACCTCGGCCGCGCTGATGAGCAGGTCAAGATCCGCGGGTATCGCATCGAGTTGGGTGAGGTGCAGGCGGCGTTAGCCGGGCTGGGTGGGGTGGGGCAGGCGGTGGTGATCGCCCGGGAGGACCGCCCCGGTGACAAGCGGCTGGTGGGGTATGTGACGGGAACGGCCGACCCGGTCACGCTGCGTGCTGCGCTGGGCGAGCGGTTGCCCGAGTACATGATTCCCGCGGCGGTGGTGGTGCTCGAGGCGTTGCCGTTGACGGTCAACGGCAAACTGGACACCCGGGCCCTGCCGGCGCCGGAATACAGCGATGGTGATCGGTATCGGGCCCCGGAAAGTGCGGTCGAGGAGATTTTGGCCGGCATCTATGCCCAGGTGCTGGGTGTGGAGCGGGTCGGTGTGGATGACTCGTTCTTCGATCTGGGTGGGGATTCGCTGTCGGCGATGCGGGTGATCGCGGCCATCAACACCAGTTTCGATGCCGGCCTTGCGGTGCGCACCTTGTTAGACGCACCGTCCGTGAAAAGCCTGAGCGAGGCATTGAGCAGACATGACAGCGGGGTGGAAGTAGTCCCTGTCGAGGTTCTCAAGGAGGGTACAGGTGTTCCGCTGTGCTGTATTCATGAAGGTAGCGGGCTTAGCTACGCATACCGGGCTATGGGCGATTATTTGGATTGCCCGATTATGGGAATTAATCAAATCCCGCAGGATGGCGAAGCCGAACCCGGATCGATTCGTGACATGGCGAAAAACTATGCGGATCGACTTCAATCCGTTTATCCTGTCGGGCCCTACAAGCTTCTCGGCTGGTCGTTTGGAGGCTTCATAGCGCATGAGCTCGCCATTGAGCTCGAACGACGCGGATGTGCAGTCGAATGTCTTATACTGTTGGACCCTGTGCGCAGTGCCAAGAGCACCGTTACGAACCAAGCTTTAGACAAGGGTGAAACCGAAAGTTACTTCCTGGATCAGTTTCTGCAATTTAGTCGTATAGATATTCCAGAACAGTCGCGGCCTCGTACCTACCGGCAGGCAGAGGAGTTAATTCGCCAACAAGGAGAAGTCGTAGAGTTTGCTCTTCCGCCCAGACAGCTGTTTGATTTCGCGGTTCGCAACCACAATGATAATCGGTTGTATCTCCTAGACCATCTGCCTGATTTGTTTGAGGGCGATATGACTATATTCGCTGCGCGGAGTAAAAATGAAAGCGATTCGTCCCATCTGCAAAATTGGCGACCCTACGTCGCTGGCGACATTACCGTGCATTCGGTCGACTGTGAACATGATGAGATGATGACCACGGAAGCCCTAAATATGTATGCTGAACTACTCAAACTTTTATTAGAAGGTCAAGGTGGCGTTGCGAAGTAATTTGGCTCTTCGTAATTCAGAGTGCATTGACGAGTGAGTGGAGTGCGCCGCTGCGCAGGAGTGAGCGGATTCGGTAGTGGGTGAGGTTGCGGAATCCGAGGGCGTTGCGGCGTAAGGCTTCCAGGCGCCCGTTGATGGCCTCGGTGGGGCCGTTGGAGGCGTGGTGATCGAAGAACGCCAGGATGTCGGCGCGGCGGCGCCACAGGGTGCGACCGAGTTGGGCGATCTCCTCCAGTCCTGCGGGCACGCCGCGCCGTATCGAGTCGATCAGCGCGATCATCGCGCGTTTCCCGCGGCGCCGGTTCGCATCGGCGTAGTCGGCGATGATCTTCTGGTAGATCACGTAGGCCACCTTGACCGCGAGGTGTTCGTCGGCGTCGAGCCTCGCCTTCGATTCCCGCAGGTTTGCTGTGACAAAGGTCTCCCCGCAGCGTGGAAGCTTTGTGGAGGCATTTCCGCCGTTTTCGCACGAAAAGTGTTCGGCTGCAAACGATCCGGCGATGCGCAAAACCACGCCTGACCTGGAATTATGCTTGGTGCGCCGTCAGGGTTTCGAACCCCGGACCCGCTGATTAAGAGTCAGCTGCTCTACCAACTGAGCTAACGGCGCCTTGGTCTGTGCAGACCGCGTTTGCGACAATAACAGGCGTTTCGTCGCGACGCGAAATCCCTGGTTGCGGGGAGCGCCGCGCCGGCGCGGGTCACGGGCTGGTGTCAAAATCGCTGACGCAAAGATGAACCGGCCCGTGCCGCCACGGCGGCCGGCCGGGACCCACTAGTATGTTCGCAGCTATTTGGGGTCAGCGGTGACCATCGTTAAGCGGGATTATGTGGAGGGTCACTTGGCGACGCCTTTGCTCCGACGCCGATCGTGGCTAGCTGTTGCGATCGCTGCGTTTGCTGTGCTGGCTGTCGCGTGCGGCAGCCACCAGACGGCCGCGCCGCCCAACGTCATCTTCGACAAGGGCACGCCCTTTGCTGATCTGCTCGTTCCCAAGCTCACCTCCTCGGTGACCGACGGTGCCGTCGGCGTCACCGTGGACGCGCCGGTGACGGTGAGCGTGGCCGACGGCGTGCTCGCTTCGGTCACCATGGTCAACGAGAACGGCAAGTCCATCGGCGGTCAGCTGAGCAAGGACGGGCTGCGCTGGTCGACTACCGAGCAGCTCGGCTACAACCGGCGCTACACGCTGAACGCGAAGGCGCTGGGCCTCGGTGGCGCGGCGAGCAAGCAGATGACGTTCCAGACCAGCTCGCCGGCTCACCTGACCATGCCCTACGTCAATCCGGGCGACGGCGAAGTCGTGGGCATCGGCGAGCCGGTGGCGATCAGGTTCGACGAGAACATCGCGAACCGCGCCGCGGCGGAGAAAGCCATCAAGATCACCACGAGTCCACCCGTCGAGGGCGCGTTCTATTGGCTGAACAACCGCGAAGTGCGTTGGCGCCCAGAAAAGTTCTGGAAGCCGGGCACCGCCGTCGACGTGGCGGTCAACACGTACGGCGTCGACCTGGGCGACGGAATGTTCGGGGAGGACAACGTCAAAACACATTTCACCATCGGCGACGAGGTCATCGCGACCGCCGACGACAGCACCAAGATGGTCACCGTCCGGGTCAACGGTGAAGTCGTCAAGACCATGCCGACGTCGATGGGCAAGGACAGCACACCGACGGCCAACGGCATCTACATCATCGGTGCGCGGTTCAAGCACATCATCATGGACTCCTCCACCTACGGGGTTCCGGTCAACTCGCCCAACGGGTATCGCACCGAGGTCGATTGGGCCACCCAGATGTCGTACAGCGGCGTCTTCGTGCACTCTGCGCCGTGGTCGGTCGGCGCCCAGGGGCACACCAACACCAGCCACGGGTGCTTGAATGTGAGCCCCAGCAACGCCGAGTGGTTTTACGACCACATCAAGCGCGGCGACATCGTCGAGGTCATCAACACCGTCGGTCCCACACTCTCGGGCACGGAAGGCCTGGGCGACTGGAACATCCCGTGGCCGCAGTGGAAGGCGGGCAACGCCAACACCTGACGCTTACACGCGCAGGACGGACGTCAGGGCGGAGAGTGGGACATGAGCCTGGACGGTGCCGCCGTCCATGTACCACTGCATGACCCCCGGCGTGAAATCGATGGGCTCGTCGTGGCCCACCGGGTAGTCGGGCATGTACAGGATCAATTCGTCGGGGGTCAGCGCCCACGCCTTGTACCCGCCGGAGTAGACCCTGTCGGGAGTCCACCGATCGATCACGAACGGGTAGCTGCCCGGGTCGTGTGGCGGCGGAGCCTGATTGAGCGCGGTCTCGATGTACGGCTGGGCGAGCGGTGGGATCGCGGTGAGCGGGTCTGAGGTCGTCAGGTCCGACAGCCGCAGCCGCCGGCCGCTGGCCATGTCGAAGGTGAACGTGCGGTAGGCGTTGTTGGGCTTGGGCCCGTCGGCGTGGTAGTCCTCGTGGAAGACCGCGCTCAGCAGGTTTCCGTGTTGAAAGATCTGGTAGTTCTCCTCGCCATAACTGTCGGCGGCCATGTGGGCGTTGGCGGTTCGCCAGTTTTTGACCAAGGTGCGCAGGTAATCGCGGACCACCGGGCCCGTGGTCGGGTTGTCGACGAGGTCATTGGGTACGGCGACCTTGATGTCGCGGACGGCATTGCGTTCGGAGGTCACCGTGGTGTGGCAGTACTGGCCGTCCCAGTCGCCACCCAGCTCGGCGCAGAATGAGGGGGCCGACGCCCGGGCGGTGACCACGTTGGGAATCATCGCCGCGGCAACCACCGTCGCCGTCACCGTGAGTTTGCGGATCAACATGACAGGACTCCGGAATGTCAGAGCAGCTGGACCTTGCTTGCCCGCCAACGCCCGTCGATCTTTTCCATGGTCATTTTGATCCTGCTGCGGTCGATCCGCGGATCGGGCGCCGACGTGTTGGTCACGGTTTGGTCGATAAAGAGCAGCACGACAACCTTGTTGGTGGACTCGGACTCGATCGCGGAGTCCACCACCACCCCGTGTGCGGTGGCTTTGTTGTCGATCAGCAGTTGCCGCAGTTGCACGCTGGACTGGGTGTACATGTCCTTGAACTCCCCGGTTGCCCCGTCGAGCACCTGCCTGAAGTTCTCGTCGACCTTGTTCGAATCGATGCTCGTCAGCACTTGCGCGTAGGCGATGGCCGCTTGTTGGGCTTGCTGGCCGGCCAGCTTCGCCTGATGCTCTTGCCACTGCTTCCATCCCAGGAATCCAGAAACGGCAAGGGAGGCAACGAGCAACAGCGGCAGCACGCTGCGCCGCAGATGGTGCCGCCACCGGCGGCTCCCGCCCTTGGCCTCATCGTCATTGTTCTTGGCGCGCTTGCCCAGCAGCGGCTCATCAGAGTCGGCCTCTGCGTCGTCGGACTCGAGGCCCCGCTCCGCCTCGGCCGCGGTGCCTTCGGTGTCTTTGGTGTCTTCGGTTTCGACGTGGTCGACGTCGTCGACTTCGGCGTCCAGGCTTGCTGCTGGCTTTTCGTCCTCGGTGTCGGTGCCGAGGTCTTTCTTGGTTGTCGCGACCACAATCATCTCCTTGGTTTCGACGTCGGTTAGGTCTTAGTGCGGCGGTTCGATCGGCAACGGCGGACCACCGTAGGGGGTGGGAATTGTGTAGCGGCCTTTCGGAGTTGGATCGGTTCTGCGGCCCAGGTCTGCCCCCGGCGGCGGACCGGCGGTGTCGTCGCCTCCCGGACGCGGCGCGTTCTTGGCGCCCCGGATCGAAACCGCGGGGTCGTCGTCACGGCAATATGTGTACATGAACGGCTCGTAGTAGTCGGCGGCCGAGGAGGAATGCGCCGGTGTTCCGTAGTCGCAGGTGTAGCGGGGGTACAGCTCGGCCGTCGCCCAGACACCGTGGTCGTGAAAGGCGCTTGCCACGGCGTCCAGCACCGACCCGCGGTAATCCGGGAACAGCGCGTTGAGCGCGGGCACCCGCAGGTAGAGCAGTTGCGAGGCGGTGGCCAGGCTGCCCAGCAGTTGCACCATGGTGTCGGAGTTGTCGGCGAACAAGTCATCGACGGCCGAAAGCGTGTGCGGTGTTTGTTCCGTCAAATGCCGGTAGCCGCCTTGCATCCTGGCCACCCCGGCCAGCGTCCGGTTGAGCTCGGTGGCGGCGGCGGCCACGCCGGCGTTTTTGTCGGCCGCCAGGGTCAGCACGACCCGGCTGGTCTTGAGGATGCTGGTGGTTTGGGGGAGCACCGAATCGAGCGTCGACAGCAGAAACGTGCCGCCGTCGACGATGGCGGCCAGTTTCTGCGGCCCCTCCTTGCTCAGGCTCAGTTCCTTTTTGATCAGCTCGACCTTGTGCGGATCGACCTGGGCGAGCAATCCGTCGGCATCACCGAGCAACTGCGCCAAGCTCACCGGGACGGTGGTGCGGGCGAGCCCGATAACGCTGCCGTCTTGCAGATATGGCCCGGCATCGGATGCCGCTTCGAAGTTGATGTATTGCTCGCCGGCGGGTGACAGCGCCGACACGTGCGCGACGGCTGACGCCGGAATCCTCACCTTCGACGTGATCCGGGCGACGGCATTCACACCGCCGTCGGTGATCTGCAACGACTCCACGCGCCCGACTCGCACACCGCGCAGCGAGACATCCTGATTGGGTAGCAGGCCACCGGATTCCGCCAGTTGCACCGTGACCTGGTATGACGGCGCGAAGGGCTGTACCCGCAACGCGCCGATCAGCAAGTAGGCGGTCGCAACCACCAGGGTGAGGACCAAGCCGGCCACCGACAACCACACCTGTTGCCGGTGACCCGCCCGGACGGTACGGACGATGGCGCCCGCAATTGTCTCGATCATGGCGGAGGTCCCGGCGGTGGCGGGCCCGGCGCCGGCGGGGCGACATCGATCTGGCCGGGGATGGCGGGATCCGGCATCACCGGTACCTGTGGCGAATTCGGGCCCCGGCCGACCACGCGTTCCTGCAGGCGCCACAGGGTGTACTTCAAGGAGCCGATGAGCTGATGCCAGTTGTATCGGTGCGGCCCGTGCAGCCCGATGTCACCGGGGAACCCGATGTCCGGGATCGATCCGAGTATCAGCTTGTCGAGTCCCACGTGCACCGAAATCGAGTTGCCCGCGGTGGATTTGACCAACGGCGGAATGAGCCGGTTCACGGCCAACCAGCTGGTGTCCGGGCTCACCGCAACGTCGTTGGCGGCACCGGCGATCGTGTTCAGGTCGCGGATCACGCTTCGGCCGCTGGTGTCGGTGCCCCCCAGGGATGGGAACCTGGCCAGCAGCCTGGTGGTGTCGCCTACCTGTACGGCCAGGTCGGACAGCTCGGTTGTGTTGTCGGCCAGCGCCGCGGTGGCCGGGCGCGCGGCCGCCATCAGGTCGGTGATGGTTTGGTCCTTCGCGTCGAGTTGATCTGCCAGACGGGATAATTCGGTCAACGCGGACGAAATCTGCCCGGACCGGGAGTCGAGTGTTCCGAGAAGCTGATTGGACTTGCGAATCAGGTCGCCGAATGCCTGCCCCTGGTCGCCCGTCGCCTTGCCGAAGCCATTGATGATATTGGTGAAGTTGCGAACCGCCCCGCCGTTCACCAAGATCGCCGCCGAGCTCAGCACCGACTCGACGGTGGCGGCCGCGGCGGTCGAATCCAAACCGATCGTGTCGCCGTCTTTCAACGTCGGGATGTCCGCGGGATCATCCGATGGCGGCTTCAGCGCCACGAACACGTCGCCCAGTGGGGTGGCGGTGCGCAACTCCGCGGTGCTGCCCCGCGGCAGCAAGACGCCATTGGCGATGCGCAGTGTCGTCACCGCGGTGTAGTTGCGCGCGACCATCGATTCGACCTGGCCGACGTCCGCCCCCGCGAGCTTGACCTTGGCGTTCATCGGCAGATTGAGCGCGTTGGAGAACACCGCGGTCAGCGTGTAGCCCCCGGAGCCCAGGCCGGGCGCCGGAAGGGGAAGGCTGGCAAGGCCGTTGGTGGCGCAGCCGGAGCTGACGATCGCCGTGGCCACCGCTATGGCCAGTGCGGACCTTCTGGTTGCGGCCATCACTTCTGCCCCATCGCAGCCATGCCGTCGAGCACGTAGGTCAGCCCGAAATCCGGGCCGAAGTCCTGCACGGTGCCGGTGCTGCATCCCAGTTGTCGCAGGCCCATCAGGTTGCAGACCTCTTTGGTGAACTGGCTGTCGAAGATCATCCGATCCGTGAGGAAGCGCGCCCGCACGCTGCCGTTGGCCCGGTCGATCATGTTGTAGGCGTTATCGGCCACCAGCGGAGCAAGATCGAGCGTCTCGGCGAGGTCGCGTTGTTGGTCGGAAAGCGTCTTCAACACGGTGTTGCCGTTCAGGGTGGCCTGCCTGATGGCGTCCCGATTGGCGTCGAGCAGGTCGCCGGCTCGCTGGACCAGTTGATTGAGTTTCGTTCCGGTGTTGCCGGTGCCGATATCCTCGTCGGCCAGAATCTGGCTGACCTGGTGGATGGTTGAGGCGAATTCCCGCAGCTTCGTGTCGTTGGCGGCGGCGGCGTCGAACAGCGAGCTGATGTTTTTGACGATCGTGGTGATCTGCTCGCGGCTGGCCGCGCCCCCGTCGCTGCTCAGCCGCAGCGCCTTGGAGAGCTCGTCGAGTGCTTGCTTGATCTTTCCGCCGTTGCCGTCGACGACCGCGGCGCCGTTGTTGAGCACCTCGGCGATGGGGCCGCCCCCGTGGCCGTCGCCTTCGAGCGACTTGGTCACCTTGTCCAAAACGCTGAGCACGCGGCTGAATTCGACGGGGGTCTTGGTTCTGGTCAAGCCGATGGTGTCGTGGTTCTCCAGGGCCGGGCCGCCGCGGTAAGGCGGTGTGAGCTCGATCTGCCGGTCGGTGAGGATCGACGTCGACACCGTGACGGCTTGGGCGTCGGCGGGGACTTTGACGTGGCGATCGACGGTGAATTCGACTTCGACATAGCTACCCCTGGGGTTGATCTTGGTGACCTTGCCCACCGGCATCCCCAAGACCGCCACCACGTTGCCCTCGTAGAGGCCCGCGGCGCTGTCGAACTGCGCCGTCACCGTGATCGGATCCGCGTCGGAAGCCAGATACCACCAGCCGACGCCGATCGCCGCGGCCACCGATGCCACTGCGGCGACGACCGCGACCAGCCCGACCCTGCCGCTTCTCATTTGCAGTCCTTGAAGTACTCGATCATCCCGAACTGCTTTGCGCGGCCACTGATTGCGCACATCCAGGAGTCGATGAGCGGGACATTGGGCGCGTTGAAGTTGACCGCGTTGCCGTCGCCGGTGAGGTTGGCGGCCTCCCGGAAAAAGACGGGGGTGACCTGCAGCATGTTGCGCAGCAGATCGTCGTGCTGCGCCACCACGTCGGTGAACTCGCGCATGTCCTTGAGCAGCGCGTCCAGCCCCGACCGGTCGTTGACCACGAGCCGGTTCACGGTGTCGACAAAACTGGTGAGCGATCGCATCATCGCGTGGAAAACGGCGCGCCGCGCGACGAATTGGCCCATCAGGTCCTGCCCCTGGTTGATCAGGTTGCCGATACCGGCTTGCTGGCGGCGCAACGTATTGGTGACTTGTTCGGTGCTTTTGAGCAGCTGACCCAGTTGGTCGCGCCGTTGCGCGATGATCGACGAGAGGGTGTGAACGTTCTGGACGGCCTGGGGCACCACGTCCGGCAGCCGCTCGAGTTGCTTGCCGAGCACCGCAAGCGACTGCGCAAACCGGTCGGAATCGACCTGCTCGAATGTTGTGGTGGCGTCCTGCAATGCGGCTTGCAGATCGTAGGGAACCCCGGTGTGTTCCAGGTCGAACGTGTTGTGGGGCAGTGCGGCCGGCCCGTTGGGTTCCACCGCCACGTAGCGGGAGCCGAGAATTGTGGTGACCTTGATCGCCGCTGTGGAATCCTTGCCCAGCACCACGTCATCGCGAATTTTCAGGCCCGCCTCGACGTGGTCACCGACGAGCTTCATGCTGGTGACCGTCCCGACCGGGATGCCCGCCACCGCGATCGGATTCCCGGGCCGCAACGAGGCGGCCTGCAGAAACTCCGCCGTGTAATGGCGGTACCCGGCGCCGATCAGATGCACCGTGAGCATGGCCCCGATCACCACCGCGATCACCGCCACGGCGGCAAAGCCCAGCCACGTCTTGTGGTAGCTCTCCAGCGGGCGCATCTTCAGCCTCTTGAGCCGACGCCGCACGGATGACTCAGCCATCGGGCACGTTCCGGCATCTCGGGGTGTGCCACGCCTTGTTCCCGGGTGTCGCGGCATTGACGATGATCGGCACAACATCGTTGAGCCCCGGGAAGAAACCCAGGAAGTTCACGTCGCACACGTAGGCGTTGCCGTAGGCACCCTGGTTGCCGACGCGGGTGAGCCCCTTCAGCAGCAGCGGGATGTTGTCGCCGAAGAACGCCACCTGGGGTTCCACGTCGAGCATGTGCCGGGAGACACCTGGCTTGCGATCGATGAATTCACGAAGCGACGGGTAGACGTCCCGGGCCGACGCCGACAGCCGGCCCAGCACCCGGGCCAGGGAACCCACCGAGGCGACCAGTTCCGGACGGCGCCGGTCCAACTCGGACACCACCTCACGGGTCTGGGTGATGACGCCGTCGAGGTTGTCGTTTTGCGCGGCAAGGTTGCCGACCACGGTGTTGAGATTGGTGATCACATCGCCCAGCGCCTGGTCCCGTCCGGCGAATGTCTCGGTGAGCGTGGACGTCTGGCCGACCAAGGTGGCAAGGGACGAGGTGTCGCCCTGCAGCGACTGGATGATGCCCTTGGTGAGGTTGTCGGCGTCGTGCGGGTTCAACAGGCTGAACAACGGTTCATAACCGTTGAGCAGCGCGGTGACGTCGAAGGAGGGATCCGTGCGTTCCCGCGGGATGACGCTGCCCGGTGGGAGCAGACCCGGATCGCCTTCCTTGCCCAACGACAGCCCCAGGTAGCGCTGACCGACGATGTTCTGATAGGTCACCGAGGCGACGGTGTTGCCGTACAGGCGCTGTTCGGTCTGCACCACGAACGACACTTTCGCGAGTTTCCCGTCCAGTTCGATCTTTTCCACCCGGCCCACGCGCACTCCGGCCATCCGGACGTCGTCGCCCTCGCGAAGGCCGTACACGTCGGTGAACACCGCCGAATAGGGTGCCGTGTTGCCGGCCACGTCACGGCGCAGGCTCACGTATACCAACCACGTGAGGGTCAACGCGACGATCATGAACAGGGTCAGGCCGATCAGCGGGCCACGAAATCTCATCTGGCCCCTCCGTCTGACGCATGCTTCAGCGACACCGTGGTGCCGCGCGCGATCGGCCCCAGCAGCAGCTCGGTGGCTGGTGTCGTCGGTGACCCGGTGATCACGCCCAACATGGTTCGTTCATAAGCGCTGCCGACGGGACCGACGTTGCCGCCGAACGACGCCTGCGGAATCCACGGCGCCTGCGGCGCCACCGGCGCCACCCACGGTGCGTTGGGTGGCGGCGACGCCGGCGGCGGGGCCGGCGGATGCGGTGCGTCATCGGGATTGGCGCTTCCCGGTACCGGCGGCGACGGCGTAACCCCTGCCGGCAGAGGAGGATTGGGGTCGGACAGATTGGGGTTCGGGTTGATCAGCGGCGGACCGACGGCAACGAGGTTACCGTCCGGCCCGATGACGGTTCCCGGTGGCGGCGCCAAATCCTTGGGCGGCTGGTAGTTCTGCGGCAGCAGGACTTCGGGAAGATCCGGGCGCACCGGGACCAGGGGAGCGGTAAAACAGCTGGGCCCCTTCAGCTCACCGTAGTGCGGGCAGTCGGCACGGGTGTATGGGTAGGTGGGGGTGAACGAGAACATCGCCCGCATGTTGCCGACACCCTTGTCCGGCATCCACACCTCTTGCATGAACTTGTTCGCCAGGTTGTCCAGTTTGGTGACCGCTGGCACGAAGTTGTTGGACCTCAACGCCAGCACCCCCAGCACCGGCGTCAACTCGCCGGTGATCCTGATGAGCTGGTCGATGTGGTTATCAAACGATCGGTGGGTGGTGCCGATCGTGTGATCGGCGCCGGTGAGCAGCGTGGCCAATTGCCCTCGCGTTTCGGCGAAGGTGTGCATCGGCTCGACGGCTTGATGTAGCGCGTCCAAGAGCTCGGGCGCCGTCGCCTGCAGGCCGTGGGCCGCATCGATGAGCGCGGACACCGTCGAGGGACCGGTGTCGGTGCTGACAATCGAATTGAGCTGATCGATAAGCCGATTCAGTTGCGCCCCGTCGTGCAGCAAGGTGACCCGGCGATGGTCGGTGGCGGCGGCGAGCGCGGCCAGGATCCCCACGGACCTGTCTTCTCGGCCACGCCCTGCCGCGGCGAGCAGGTCACGCAGCTTGCTCACGGTGGTTTGAAACAGCACGGTCGGCAGCCGGCCGTCCTCGCGGATGTGTGCACCCGCGTGGATGGCCGCTCCGGGACCTCCGGAACCCGTGCCGACCAGCTGTACCGACGACACCGCGAACACGTTGCTGGGGACCACGCGCGCGGTGACCGCGGCCGGGATCGACTTGGCGTATTCGGGTTTGAGGTCGATGTGCACGTAGTTGGGATTCCCGTTGGCCGCGGGAACGACGCTGTCGACCATTCCCACGAGCACGCCGTGGTACTTGACGTCGGATTTCTTCGGCAGGCCGTCGCCGACGTTGACCAGATCGGCGACCACGCGTACGTAGTTGTTGAGTCGGCCCGTCGATTTGGCCAGCATCGCCGCGGTGAGGAGGGCCGCCACCACCACGACCGCCACCCCGCAGCCCAGCAACTGCCGGTCCGACGGGCCACGTCCGTCCATCTCAAAGGAATTCGGCTTGCCCCTCAACCTAACCACCGAACCTTGCGCCCGCGTCGACACCCCACAGCGCCATGGTGAGCAACATGTTCACCATGATCACGACGGTGATGCTGGCCCTCATGCCGTGTCCTGCGGCAACACCCACGCCCTCGGGGCCGCCGCTGGCGTAATACCCGTAGTAGCACTGAATCGTGGAGGCGATCCACACGAAGATGATGGCCTTGAACAACGAATAGACGATGTCCTTGCCGGCCAGCATCAACGAGAAGTAATGCAAGTAGGAGCCGGTGGAGCCGCCGCTGCTGATGCCGACCACCACCTGAGTGGACAGGTAGCCGATCGCCAGGCACGCGGCGTACAGCGGAACCATCGCGATCACCGATGCAACCAAGCGGGTGGTTACCAGGAACGGGATGGGCCGGATCGCAAGCGATTCCATGGCATCGATCTCTTCGGCGATTCGCATCGAGCCCAGCTGCGCGGTGAACCGGCAGCCGCCTTGCATCGCGAACGCCAGCGATGCCATCAGCGGAGCCAACTCGCGAGTGTTCACCAGGGACGAGACGAAACCGGTTGCCGGGCCCAGGCCAAGCAGGTCGAGGAAGTTGTAGCCCTCGATGCCGACGAGGGCGCCGACCGTCATGCCCAGCACCACGGCCACGCCGGCGGTGCCGCCACCCACCACGATCGAGCCGTTACCCCAGGTGATGTTGGACAGCAGTCGCAGGAACTCGCCGCGGTATTGGCGAACCGCGATCGGAACCGCGACCAGGGCGCGGACGAAAAAAACAAGCATGTGGCCAAGGCGGCTGATCGGCTTGGCGGCCCGGCGGTAGAGCCGAACCAACGGCCCGGTGATCGGTGCCAGCGGCAGGTAAGTGGAGACCGTCATGTCATAGCCCCGCCCTGGGCGACAACATGATGTAGAGCTGGCTGATGGCGACGTTGACGATCATCAGCAACAGGATCGCTTCGACGACAGCGGCGTTCACGGAATTCGCCACACCCGTGGGCCCGCCCTTGGTGGAAAGGCCCTTCTGGCTCGACACGACGGCGACGATGGCGCCGAAAATGATCGCCTTGAGCAGCGCCAGGATCATGTCGTCGGTCGTGGCGAACGATGCGAAGGTCGCGACGAAGCTGCCCGGTGCGCCGTTTTGGAAATACACGTTGAACATGTAGCTGGCAAAGAAGCCAACGAAGCACACGACGCCGGTGAGCGCGACGCCGATCATGATCGCGGCGGCAAATCGCGGCACCACCAGTCGGCGGATGACCGATACGCCCATCACCTCCATCGCGTCGGTCTCTTCGCGCATGGTCCGTGAACCCAGGTCGGCGGTGATGGCCGAACCCACGGCCGACGCCATGAGCACCGCCGCCACCATGGAAGCGCCCTGGCGAATGACCGCGAGCCCGCTGGCCGCGCCGGCCAGGGAGGTGGCGCCGACCTGGCCGGCGAGCAGCGCGAACTGAATAGACAAGGTGACGCTGATCGGCAGGGAAACCAGAATTGTCGGCAACACGGCCGTCCCGGCCATGAACGCGCCCTGGCGGACGAACTCTTGCCATTGGAATCGGCCGGTGACGAGATCGAAGAAGAAGTACTGAACGGTGCGCACACCGAGGACGAACTGTTCACCGACCGTCGTCAGCGACGCGAGCGGGTGGCGTTTGACGTACCCGATGGACCACTGCTGGATGGCGTTGAGGCCATCGTCTGCGCGTTCATCACGCAATGAAAGTGCTTGTTGTGCGGTCATCGGGGCGCGACCGGAGAATCCTCAAGCAAACTCAGCCCACCGGTCATCGCGTACCAGCAACCGCCGTCATTGGCGCTCCCCCCACCATCAACGTCCCGAGTGCCGAGCAGAGTGAACCTCACCACAGGTGGTCCCAACAGGTTTCACGACTCTACAGGTCAGTCGGGTTCGCGGTAACACGCTAGTCGAGTTGATAGGGACTTTCAATAGGGTAGGGACGCTCGCTTCCGCGCGCTGCGGCATGGCACAATCGCGTTGACATTTCGGCGTCCGGGGGGCGATGGCGTGGATCCAGCAAACACGGGCTCGCTACGGGACCGGCGGCGCGCGGAGTTGCTCTCGCATATTCGGCACACCGCGCACCAGCTCTTCGCGGATGGCGGATTCGCCGCCGTCACGACCGAGGCCATCGCCGCCGCGGCCGGGGTGTCCATCAGCACCTATTTTCGGCATGCACCGACCAAAGAAGGTCTGCTCGTCGATCCGGTCCGGCAACTGCTCGCCGAAATCGTCGACCGCTACACCGCCCGCCCGGCAGATGAATCGGCTGCCGAGGCATTGATCCAGGTGTTCGTCACCTACGCCAGGAACGCCGCCGATCTCGGCCTGGACACCTGGTACCGCGCCATCGTGACGGCGCCCCACCTGATGTCCGCCTCGGCGCTGATCAGCGAGAGCGACCACCAGAAATTCGTCGACCACGTCTCGAGCCGCATGGGCATCGATCCGACGACCGATACCCGTGCCGCGCTGATGGTCCATACCACTTTGGCGACAGTGCAATTCATCCTCAAGCGCTGGCTCAGTGCGGGGGCGGATCCCCTCGCGGATTCATCGATCGACGTTGAGATGGACGAGGCGCTGCGCATCACGTTGGCCGGATTCCGGTAACGACGGACCCAGTCGGTGCGGCCAACCCGCCTGCCGCCCGGGGCCCACAATCCCTCGTCAGGAAACACCTGGGGCCGTCGCTGGGCGACACGGCAGCGCAGAAACCCCTCCTGACCTGTGGGGTGAGTGACGGGACTCGAACCCGCGACATCCAGGATCACAACCTGGTGCTCTACCAACTGAACTACACTCACCATGGCCGCGAGCCGGCCCCTTGAGGCTAACGAGCGGCGACGTCGATACTAACCGCTCGGTGGCTCGGGGGCCGAATCCATTGATCCCGGTGCGTCCCCCCGGCCCTCCAGGTCGGCGACCACCGCCTCGATTTCGCTGGTAGACGGCCCCGGGGGCGGCACGAACGCGGTCCGCCGGTAGAACTGCAGTTCGCGGATGGATTCGTGAATGTCGACCAGTGCTCGATGGGCCAGCCCCTTGACCGGCTGACCGAAGTAAATCTTCGGGTACCAGCGCCGGCAGAGTTCCTTGATGGAGCTGACGTCGATCATCCGGTAGTGCAGAAACGAATCCAGGGCGGGCATGTCGCGGGCAATGAACGCACGATCGGTGGCGATCGAATTGCCCGCCAGCGGCGCGGTCTTGGGTTGCTTGACGTGCTTGCCGACGTAGTCCAGCACCATCGCCTCGGCGGTCGCCAGGTCGACGGTGGAGTCTTTCACCTCGTTGATCAGCCCGGAGCGGGAATGCATTTCGGCGACCACGTCGATCATCGATGACAGCGCGTCGTCGTCGGCGTGGATCACCACGTCGACCCCGTCGCCGAGAATGTTCAGTTCGGCGTCGGTGACCAGGGCTGCGATCTCGATCAACTTGTCCGACCCCAGATCCAGCCCGGTCATCTCGCAGTCGATCCATACCAACTCGTCTCGCACAGCGCTCACACTAGGCCCAGGTGGCGCCCGCGCTGGGCGTCGCCCCTGGTTACGCCGGAGAAGTAGGGTGAGCGTTGCCCGATTGCATGCCTAACCATTCGGGAAGAGGGGCGGCACGATGAGCACCGAATCAGCGGCGACACCGGCGAGGCGGATCGCGAACGGCTACGCCGTCGACGGTCAGGCATTGGAATTGGGCACCGTCGTGGTCGACGGTGTGGCCGACCCGACGGCGCAGATCCGCATCCCGCTGGCCACCGTCAACCGGCACGGTCTGGTGGCCGGGGCGACGGGGACCGGTAAGACCAAGACGCTGCAATTGATTGCCGAACAGCTCAGCGCCGCGGGTGTCGCGGTGCTGATGGCCGACGTGAAGGGCGACCTGTCCGGGCTCGCCCGGCCGGGAGAGGCCGACGGCAAGACCGCCGCGCGCGCGAAAGACACCGGCGACAACTGGACGGCAGCCGGGTTTCCGGTGGAGTTTTTGTCGCTCGGCACCGGCGGAGTCGGGGTGCCGGTGCGCGCCACCGTCGACAGCTTCGGTCCGGTCCTGTTGTCGAAGGTATTGGGGCTCAACGCTACCCAGGAGTCGACGCTGGGGCTGATCTTCCATTGGGCAGGCGGAAACAATCGCCGCCTGGTCACCCTGGACGATCTGCGCGGCGTGATCAGCCACCTGACCAGCGACGCGGGTAAGGCCGACCTGAAAGACCTGGGCGGGGTGTCGTCGACGACGGCGGGTGTGATCCTGCGCGCGCTGGTCAACCTCGCCGGCGAGGGCGGCGACACCTTCTTCGGCGAGCCGAAGCTCGACCCGCACGATCTGCTGCGCGTCGACGGCCAGGGCCGCGGCATCATCTCGCTGCTCGAGTTCAGCGGTCAGTCGTTGCGTCCGGTCATCTTCTCCACGTTCTTGATGTGGGTGCTGGCCGATCTGTTCGCGGTCCTACCCGAGGTTGGCGACGTCGACAAGCCCAAGCTGGTCTTCTTCTTCGATGAGGCGCACCTGCTTTTTACCGACGCCTCCAAGGCCTTTTTGGAGCGGGTCGAACAAACCGTTAAGCTGATCCGCTCCAAGGGCGTCGGGGTGTTCTTCTGCACGCAGTTGCCCACGGACCTGCCCAACGACGTGCTGTCCCAGCTGGGCGCGCGGATTCAGCACGCGCTGCGCGCGTTCACTCCCGACGACCAGAAGGCGCTTAGCAAGACCGTCCGCACCTACCCGAAAACCGATGTCTACGACCTGGAATCGGCGTTGACGTCGCTGGGGATCGGCGAGGCAATCGTGACCGTGCTGTCGGAAAAGGGTGCGCCCACACCGGTCGCGTGGACACGCATGCGGGTGCCCCGGTCGCTGATGGGCGCGATCGGCGCCGATGCGGTCGCCGCCGCGGCGAAATCCAGTCCGCTGCAGGCTAAATACGGTCAGACGATCCAACGCGAGCCGGAACCGGCTCCGGTGCCGCAGGAGACACCCCAGCGGGGGCAGTACGACCCCCTGCCCTGCCCGGATCCGTACGACATACCGCCGATGCCCGCGCCCGCCGAGCCGAAGGGTCCCGCGATGTGGGAGGAAGTGCTGAAGAACCCGACGGTGCGAAGCGGCATCAACACGGCGATTCGCGAAGCGGTGAAAGGAATCTTCGGCAGCGGGCGGCGCGGCCGGAAGTAACCCTATCCGCCGCCGAGCTTCTTGTAGAAGCTACCCACGATCGGAGCGACGACGGCGCGCGGCGCGTACCCGCTTGCCACCGACATGGCTTTCGACGTCAGGCCCGGGACAATGCGCATCTTGTTGCGCTCCAACGCGTCCAGCGATACCCGGGCGGTGTACTCCGTGGAGATCCACAGGAAGTCCGGCACCAACTTTTCGACGATTGACGCATCGGCGCCTTCGGCAAGGTTGGTACGCACCGGGCCCGGTGCCAGCAGTGTGACATGGACACCGGAGCCGCGAAGTTCACCGCGCAACGACTCGCTGAATGTGTTCACGAAGGCCTTGGTGGCCGCATAGGTTGCGTTGTAGGGAATGGGCGAATTGCCCGCCGCCGAACCGGAAATCAAGATCCCGCCGGCCTTGCGCTCGATCATGCCGGGTAGCGCCGCCAACGTAAGGTCGTGCACGCCTAAGACATTCAGCTGCAGTTGGGCCTTTTCGCCCGCCGGGTCCAGCGTGGCAACCGGACCGAAGGTCGCGGTGCCCGCGTTGGCGCAAAGAATCGAGATGGGACGGGCGGCGAGTTCGTCGCAGAGTTTCGCGCGTTCTTCCGGGTCGGCCAGATCGGCGGGGCGCACGTCCACGGTGATGCGGTACTGCTCGGCCAGGCGCGCTGCCAGGTTCTTCAGCAAGTCTTCGCGGCGCGCGGTGATGATCAGGCTGTGTCCACGCGCGGCGAGTTCGGTGGCGAGCGCTTCGCCGATATTTTGCGAGGCTCCGGTGACCACGGCACGCGCGTCGGGGCTGGGAGCTGGTATCGGCATGAAGCCAATCGTAGACAGGCGTCGATCGCGAGCACGGCGGGCCGGGCGCGGCGGGCCGGCAAACCAATGCGGCGGGTCGGCTGCCCAACCAATAAAGTGCCGGGCATGGGTCAGCAGGAATCGCGTGCGGCCACGCCGGTGCTGTCTCGGGTGGTGGCCTGGGCCCTCTGGGACGGCGGGTCCACCGGCCTGAACGCGATCGTGGCGACCTTCGTGTTCGCCGTCTACCTGACCAGCAGCGTGGGGGCGGGCATATCCGGCGGTACCACGCCGGCGAGCTGGCTGGGCCGGGCGGGGGCCGTCGCCGGGTTGACGGTGGCGCTGCTGGCGCCGGCTGTCGGTGTGTGGGTCGAGTCCGCGTATCGCAGGCGGATGGCGCTGAGCGTGTTGACCGGCGTGGCCGTCACGCTGACCTGCGGCATGTTCTTCATCCACGACCGTCCCAGCTACCTGTGGGCCGGTCTGGTGTTGCTGGGCGCCACGGCGGCCTGCGGCGACCTGGCCAGCGTTCCGTACAACGCGATGCTGCGACAACTCTCGACCCCGCAGACGACCGGCCGGATCTCCGGGTTCGGCTGGGCATCGGGCTACGTCGGCAGCGTCCTGCTGTTGCTGCTGATCTATACCGGGTTCATCGCCGGATCCGAGTCCGGTCCCAACGCAACGCGTGGGCTGTTGCGGGTGCCTCTTCAGGACGGCCTCTACGTCCGAGAGTCGATGCTGGTGGCCGCCGCGTGGTTTGCCGTGCTGGCCCTGCCGTTGTTGTTGGTCGCGCACCGGCTTCCCGACTGGGGCGAGGTGCACGCGCCGACGAGCATGCTCGGCGGCTATCGCAAGCTGTGGACCGAGGTTGCCGCGGAATGGCGGCGCGACCGCAACGTGGTCTACTTCCTGTTCGCCAGCGCGCTCTTCCGGGATGGGCTGGCGGCGACCTTCGCCTTCGGTGCCGTGCTGGGTGTCAACGTGTACGGGATCTCGCAGGCCAACGTGCTGATTTTCGGGGTGGCGGCCAGCGTGGTGGCCGCGGTGGGCGCGGTGCTGGGGGGGTTCGTCGACCACCGGATCGGATCCAAGCCCGTCATTGTGGGGTCGCTGGCCGCGATCGTCGTGCTGGCGCTCTCCTTGCTGGTGTTGTCCGGGTCGGTGGCGTTCTGGGTGTGCGGCCTTTTGCTGTGCATGTTCATCGGTCCGTCGCAGTCGTCCGCGCGCGCCCTGCTGCTGCAGATGGCCAAGCACGGCAGGGAAGGGATCGCGTTCGGTCTGTACACGATGACCGGGCGGGCCGTCGCATTCGTGGCGCCCTGGCTTTTCTCCGTTTTTGTTGACGTGTTCGGCGCCGTGCGCGCCGGTCTCGGCGGGATCTCGGTGGTGCTGATCGCCGGGCTGCTCGGGATGCTCGTCGTCCGGGTGCCGGCGCGCGCTGCCGCCCCGGCAGAACCGTCGCAGACGGCTTAGCCTCGGGCGTCGCAGATTGTCAGACCCGCCCCGACCCGCTTGGTGACCTGTACGCCGGCGATGGTGACCGAGCAGGTGACATTGTGACCGATGTTGACGATGGTGACATTTGCCGGGTGGGCGGCCGATTTTGCCAGCCTGACCTCTTTGCTCCAGGGCAGCGCGACGTTGAACTCCGTTTGTATGAGGTCGCCGGTGTCGATCCACATAATGCTGATCGCACGACCCTCGCCCGTGACGGTGTAGACGACGTCTTGCATGGCGGCCGGGGCGGTGGTTTCGGTGGGCGCCAGAGAGCCGCTGGTCGGCGGCAGCGGCGCCGGGATGCGCGACGGCGACGTCCGTGCCGACGGGGTCGGACTGGTGGGACTCGGCTCGGGCATGGCGGGTAGCGGCGGGACGGCGGTCTGGGTTTTGATCGCGTTGTTGACGAGCACCAGCGCGGTCACCAGGGCGGCGACCAGCAGCACCGCCGCGCCGGCGGCGATCCACAACCAGCGGGGCGTTTTCGGGCCACCCGGTGGCGGGGGAGCCGAACCCTGCGGCGGCCCTTCGCCGGGCGGCGGGATTTCCTGCTGCCAGTAGGCCGGCAGCTGCTGGGTGGGGTTGGTCTCGTTGGGGCTCGGCGGCCACCGCGGAATGGGCCCGCCGTACGTTTGCGCGTAGGACGCCTGGTCCGCGTATGCCGGGTCGACGGGCGGCGGATACCACGCGCCCGTCGGCTCTGATCCGGGTAGAGGGCGACTAAACCGCTCGGTTGGACGTGAATCGTTCATGCCCACCTCATGGATTGCAGGGTACCGGGCCGGGCGCATGAGCATTGGCTTACTTTGCGACGGGCAGCTCAGGGGCACTGATTTCCGGCGCTGAGCGCGGCGATGGTCATTGCCCGCATGACGGCGCGGGACCGCGCCGCGCGGGCGGATTTGCCGCGCGAATTGTCGGGAGACTTCATGCTGTGCGGTGTCGAATTCAGCAGGCCGAACACCGCGTGCGCCGTCAGCCGGGCGTCGGCCTCGGCCAGAGCGGGATTCAGCTCGCGCAGCACGCCCACCCAAACCTCGACGTATTGGCGTTGCGCTTTGCGTACCTGCTTGTCGGCCGCCTCGGGCAGGTGCGCAAGGTCGCGGTCCTGGATGCGGATGAGGTCGGGTTCGCCCAGCGCGAAGTCGAGATGAAAGTCGATGAGGCCGTCCAGTGCCGATGCCGCGTCGGAGTTGCGGGACCGCACCTCCCGGGCGCCGGCGAGTAGCCCGGCACTGATCCCCACCAGCAACTCGACCAGCATCGACTCCTTGTTGGGGAAGTGCCGGTAGATGGCCGGACCGCTGACGCCGGCCGCGGCGCCGATATCTTCCAACCGCACGGCCAGGAATCCGCGCTCGGCGAACAGCCGCTCGGCGGCCGACAGCAGTTGCAACCGCCGGTCGGATTTCAACCGGCTGCGACGATTCGGGGCGTCGGACTGATCGTCGGGGGAGGTCGCTGTCATGACAGAACTCCGTCAATTGGTTAATCGTCACTAACTTAGCACGAGTAATTCGCGATTAACTTGGTCGCGGGTCCCGGGGCAGGTCTTAGCCCGTTTTCCCTGGACCGGCGCCGCGGACAATGGTATTCTCCCTTGAGTTAATCAACATTAACTGAATGCGGAGGCTGCTGCGGCGATGGACAAGGTGGTGGCGACGGCCGCTGAGGCGGTCGCCGACATAACCGACGGGTCATCCCTGGCGGTCGGGGGCTTCGGGTTCTGCGGCATCCCCGAGGCGCTGATCGCGGCGCTGGTCGACACCGGGGTCCGCGACTTGGAGACGGTGTCGAACAACTGTGGCGGTGACGGCATCGGCCTGGGTCCGCTGTTGGAGCACAAGCGAATTCGCCGAACCATCGCCTCCTACGTGGGCGACAACAAGGAGTTCGCCCGCCAGTTCCTGGCCGGTGAGCTCGAGGTGGAACTCAACCCGCAGGGCACGTTGGCCGAGCGACTCCGCGCCGGCGGGATGGGGATCCCCGCCTTCTACACGCCCGCGGGGGTGGGCACCCCGGTTGCCGATGGCGGGCTGCCGTGGCGCTACGACGCCTCGGGCGCACCGGTGGTGGTATCGCCCCCCAAGGAGACCCGCGAGTTCGACGGTGTCACCTATGTGCTCGAGCGAGCGATCCGCACCGACTTCGCGCTGGTGCACGCCTGGAAGGGGGATCGGCACGGCAACCTGGTCTACCGCGGGGCCGCCGCCAACTTCAATCCGGACTGCGCCCAGGCCGGCAGGATCACGATCGCCGAGGTTGAACATCTCGTCGAGCCGGGAGAGATCGACCCCGCCGCGGTGCACACCCCGGGCATCTTTGTGCACCGGGTCGTGCACGTGCCCGATCCGATGAAGCGGACCGAGAAGGTGACGGTGCGGTGAGCTGGAGCAGGGAAGGGTTAGCGGCGCGGGTGGCCGCCGAATTCGAGGACGGCCAATACGTCAACCTCGGCATCGGCATGCCCACCCTGATCCCCAACCACCTCCCCGACGGGGTCGGCGTCGTCGTGCATTCGGAGAACGGGATCCTGGGTGTCGGGCCTTATCCCCGGCGCGAGGACGTCGACGCCGATCTGATCAACGCGGGCAAGGAAACGGTGACCACCATGCCGGGTGCGGCGTTCTTCGGCTCGTCGACGTCCTTCGGGATGATCCGCGGCGGACATGTCGATGTTGCGGTGCTGGGGGCAATGCAGGTCTCGGCCACCGGCGACCTCGCCAACTGGATGATTCCCGGCAAGATGGTCAAGGGCATGGGCGGCGCGATGGACCTGGTGCACGGCGCCCGGAAAGTGATCGTCATGATGGAACACATCGCCAAGGACGGCAGCGCGAAAATCGTTGAGCGGTGCACACTGCCGCTGACCGGCGCCGCCTGCGTGCACCGCATCATCACCGACCTGGCGGTCATCGACGTGTGCGACGACGGTTTGCATT
Organism: uncultured Actinomycetota bacterium; assembly: GCA_963800315.1. GTDB lineage: Bacteria > Actinomycetota > Actinomycetes > Mycobacteriales > Mycobacteriaceae > Mycobacterium. The sequence continues at coordinate 573,739 of CAWDAS010000002.1, read as the reverse complement.
TGGTCGAGACCGCCCCCGGCGTTTCGGTTGACGAGGTGCTCGACAAAACCGAACCGCCCCTGCTGCTGGCGACATCGGGGAGGCCTTCGTGAGTTCGTCCGTGACAGGCGTTGCGCAGGCGCCATCGTTCGCCGATGAGCACCGCCGGCTGGTCGGTGAGCTCAATGCCAAGCTCGCGGCCGCCGCTCTGGGCGGCAATGAGCGCGCGCGGCAGCGCCACGTCAGCCGCGGCAAGTTGCTGCCCCGGGAACGGGTGGATCGCCTGCTGGACCCCGGCAGCCCGTTCCTGGAGCTGTCGCCGCTGGCCGCCGACGGGATGTATGGCGACGAGTCCCCGGGAGCCGGGATCATCACCGGGGTCGGCCGGGTGTCGGACCGCGAGTGCGTGATCGTCGCCAACGACGCAACGGTCAAGGGCGGCACCTACTACCCGATGACGGTCAAAAAGCACCTGCGCGCACAGGAAGTCGCCCTGCAGAACCGGCTGCCCTGTATCTATCTGGTCGACTCCGGCGGTGCGTTCCTGCCGCGCCAGGACGAGGTGTTTCCCGACCGCGAGCACTTCGGGCGGATCTTCTACAACCAGGCGACCATGAGCGCCAAGGAAATTCCCCAAGTGGCGGCCGTACTGGGTTCGTGCACGGCCGGCGGCGCCTATGTGCCGGCGATGAGCGACGAGGCCGTCATCGTCCGCGAGCAGGGCACGATCTTTCTCGGCGGCCCGCCGCTGGTGAAGGCCGCCACCGGGGAGATCGTCTCGGCCGAGGAGCTCGGCGGCGGCGACCTGCACTCGCGGGTCTCGGGTGTCACCGACCACCTCGCCGACGACGACGAGCACGCGCTACGGATCGTCCGCGCGATCGCGGCAACCTTCGGCCTGCGGGATCCCGGCCAATGGACGGTGCGACCGACGGTCGGGCCCAAGCACGCCCAATCCGAGCTTTACGATGTCGTGCCACCGGATCCGCGAGTGCCCTACGACGTACACGAGGTTCTCGTGCGGCTGGTCGACGGCGGCGAATTCAGCGAATTCAAGGCCAATTACGGCAAGACGCTGGTGACAGCCTTCGCGCACATTCATGGCCATCCCGTCGGCATCATCGCGAACAACGGTGTGCTGTTCGGCGAATCCGCTTTGAAAGGCGCCCATTTCATTGAACTGTGCGACAAACGCAAAGTCCCGCTGCTGTTCCTGCAGAACATCGCCGGCTTCATGGTCGGCCGCGACTACGAGGCCGGCGGCATCGCCAAGCACGGCGCCAAAATGGTGACCGCGGTGGCCTGCGCGCGCGTGCCCAAGCTGACCGTCGTGATCGGCGGATCCTACGGCGCGGGCAACTATTCGATGTGCGGCCGGGCGTATTCGCCGCGCTTTTTGTGGATGTGGCCCAATGCGCGCATCTCGGTGATGGGCGGTGAGCAGGCCGCCTCTGTGCTGGCCACCGTGCGCGGTGAACAACTGAGCGCGGCCGGCACGCCGTGGTCGGCCGACGAGGAAGAGGCGTTCAAGGCGCCGATCCGCGCGCAATATGAGGATCAGGGCAACCCGTACTACTCGACGGCGCGCCTGTGGGACGACGGCATCATCGACCCGGCCGATACCAGAACGGTTGTCGGGCTTGCCCTTTCCGTGTGTGCGCACGCGCCATTGGAACCCGTCTCCTACGGCGTCTTCCGGATGTGAGGACCATGTTCGACACCGTGTTAGTGGCCAACCGCGGCGAGATCGCGGTGCGGGTGATCCGCACCCTGCGCCGGCTGGGCATCCGGTCGGTCGCCGTCTACAGCGACCCCGACGCCCATGCGCGGCACGTGCTCGAGGCGGACGAGGCGGTCCGGCTGGGACCCGCCGCGGCGCGTCACAGCTACCTCGATATCGACAGGGTGCTCGACGCGGCGGCGCGGACCGCGTCTCAGGCCATCCATCCGGGCTACGGGTTCCTCTCGGAGAACGCCGATTTCGCGGCCGCCTGCGAGCGCGCCGGGGTGGTGTTCCTGGGGCCACCGGCTCGGGCCATTCAGGTGATGGGGGACAAGATCACCGCCAAGAACGCGGTCGCCGCCTTCGACGTGCCGGTGGTGCCCGGCGTGGCGAAGCCGGGGCTGACGGACGACCAGCTGGCCGCCGCCGCGGACGAGGTCGGCTATCCGGTGCTGATCAAGCCGTCGGCGGGCGGTGGCGGCAAAGGCATGCGGTTGGTCGAAGATCCGGCCCGCCTGCGCGACGCGCTGGTGGGTGCCCGCCGCGAGGCCGCCTCGTCGTTCGGCGATGACACGCTCTTCCTCGAACGGTTCGTTTTGCGGCCCAGGCACATTGAGGTGCAGGTGCTCGCCGACACCCACGGCAACGTGGTGCATCTGGGCGAGCGCGAGTGCAGCCTGCAGCGGCGCCACCAGAAGGTGATCGAGGAGGCGCCCTCGCCGCTGCTCGACCCCGCGACACGCGCGCGCATCGGGGCGCGCGGCCTGCAACACCGCCCGCAGTGTCGATTACGTCGGCGCCGGCACGGTGGAGTTCATCGTCTCCGCCGACCGCCCGGACGAGTTCTTCTTCATGGAGATGAACACCCGGCTGCAAGTCGAACATCCGGTCACCGAAGCGGTTACCGGGCTGGACCTGGTGGAGTGGCAGCTCCGGGTGGCCGCCGGGGAGAAGCTCGCCTTCGCCCAGGACGATATCGAAATGCGCGGGCACGCGATCGAGGCCCGGGTGTACGCCGAGGATCCGGCACGAGGTTTCCTGCCCACCGGCGGCCGGGTGCTGCAGGTGTTCGAGCCCTCCGGCGCCGGTGTGCGGGTCGACTCGTCGCTGCTGCCCGGCACGCTGGTCGGCAGCGACTACGACCCGATGCTGAGCAAGGTCATCGCGCACGGGGCCGACCGCGACGAGGCGCTCGCGAAACTTGACCGGGCGCTGGCGCACACCGTGGTCCTGGGCGTGCAGACCAATATCGAATTCCTCCGGTTCCTGCTGGCCGACGAGCGGGTGCGTGCCGGTGATCTGGATACCGCGCTGCTGGACGAGCGGCTGGCGGACTTCGTGCCGCTGCCGGCGCCCGACGACGTGCTCGCCGCCGGCGGCCTCTATCGCCAGTGGGGCCTGGCCCGCCGCGCGGCGGGACAACCCGTGGGCCGTGCCGACCGGATGGCGGTCGGCGGTGGCGCCGGCCCCGGTGCGCACCGAGATGCACACTGCGCTGCGCAGCGAGACGGTATCGGTGTGGGGCCCGCCGGACGCGGCCAAGGTGCAGGTGGGCGACGGTGAGATCGACTCCGCGAGCCGCACAACTCGACGGCGCGCGCATGAGTCGTGACGCTGGACGGGCTGCGCCGCGAATACCGATGGGCCGAGGCCGACCGGCACCTGTGGATCGCCGACGAGCGGGGCAGCTGGCACCTGCGCGAGGCCGAGGAACACAAGATTCACCGTGCGACGGGCGCGCGGCAAGCGGAGATCCTCAGCCCCATGCCCGGCAGTGTGATTGCCGTGCAGGCCGAATCCGGTGCCGAGGTCTCCGAGGGCGACGTGGTGGTGGTCGTGGAGGCGATGAAGATGGAACACTCGCTGGCCGCACCGATTTCGGGGCGAGTGGAGGTGCTGGTCTCCGTCGGCGACCAAGTGACGGTGGACCAGGTGCTGGCCCGGGTGGACGAAGAAAGCAAGGACAAATCATGACCACAGCGATTACGGCAGGAACGTTATCCAAGGAATACGAGGATCTTCGCGACACGGTGGCCGAGTTCGCGCGCACGGTGGTGGCGCCGGTCTCGGCCAAACACGATGAGGAGCACAGCTTCCCGTACGAAGTTGTCGCCAAGATGGGCGAGATGGGGTTGTTCGGTCTGCCGTTCCCGGAAGAGTACGGCGGCATGGGTGGCGACTACTTCGCCCTGTCGCTGGCGCTGGAGGAGCTCGGCAAGGTCGACCAGTCGGTCGCGATCACGCTGGAGGCCGGGGTCAGCCTGGGCGCGATGCCGATCTACCGGTTCGGCACCGAGGAGCAGAAGCGCAAATGGCTGCCGGACCTGACGGCGGGCCGAGCGCTGGCCGGGTTCGGGCTCACCGAGCCGGGGGCAGGTTCCGACGCGGGCGCCACCCGCACCGCCGCCCGGCTCGACGATGGCGAATGGGTGATCAACGGCACCAAGCAATTCATCACCAATTCGGGCACCGACATCACCACACTCGTCACCGTGACCGCCGTCACCGCAACGCTCGAGGGCGGCAAGAAGGAGATCTCGACGATTATCGTGCCCAGCGGCACACCGGGATTCACCGTCGAACCGGTCTACAACAAGGTCGGCTGGAACGCCTCGGACACTCACCCGCTGACCTTCGCCGACGCCCGCGTCCCGGAGGAGAACTTGCTGGGCGCCCGCGGTACCGGCTACGCGAACTTCTTGTCCATCCTGGACGAGGGCCGCATCGCGATCGCCGCGCTGGCCACCGGGGCGGCGCAGGGCTGCGTCGACGAGAGCGTCAAGTACGCCAAGGAACGCCAGTCGTTCGGTCAGCCGATCGGCTCCTATCAGGCGATAAGTTTCAAGATCGCGCGGATGGAGGCCCGCGCACACGTCGCCCGCACGGCGTACTACGATGCAGCCGCAAAGATGTTGGCGGGCAAGCCCTTCAAAAAGGAGGCGGCGATCGCCAAGATGATTGCGTCGGAGGCGGCGATGGACAACGCCCGCGACGCCACCCAGATACACGGCGGATATGGCTTCATGAACGAGTATCCGGTGGCGCGTCACTACCGCGACAGCAAGATCCTCGAGATAGGGGAGGGAACCACCGAAGTGCAACTGATGCTCATCGCGCGATCGCTGGGGCTATCGTGACCGACAAGGTCGGCGGGGGGAAGACCGTCATCCAGCGGGGCTTGTGGTTTGAGGAGTTCGAGATCGGCACGACGTACCTGCACCGGCCCGGCCGCACGGTCACCGAAGCCGACAACGTCTTGTTCACCACGCTGACGATGAATACCCAGTCGCTGCACCTCGATGCGGCGTGGGCGGCCGAGCAGCCGGGGTTCCGGGGTGAGCGGCTGGTGAACTCGATGTTCACCCTGTCCACGCTGGTGGGGCTGTCGGTATCGCAGCTGACGCTGGGCACCATCGTGGCCAACCTGGGGTTCTCCGAGGTGTCGTTCCCCAAGCCGGTCTTTCACGGCGACACCCTGTACGCGGAGACCGTGTGCACCGGCAAGCGGGAGTCGAAAAGCCGGCCTGGGGAAGGCATCGTCACCCTCGAGCACACCGGGCGCAACCAGCACGGCGACGTGGTGGCGCGCGCCGTGCGCACCACGCTGGTCCAGAAGCGGCCCGAGGAGGGACCCCGATGAACTTGCGCACCGCCGGCCCGGGGTGGCTGTTCTGCCCGGCCGACCGCCCCGAACGTTTCGCGAAGGCCGCCGCCGCCGCCGACGTGGTGATCCTCGACCTCGAGGACGGCGTGGCCGAGGCGGACAAGCCCGCCGCCCGCAAGGCGCTGCGGGAGACCCCGCTGGACCCCGAACGCACCGTGGTGCGGATCAACGCGGCCGGCACCGAAGAGCAAGCCCGCGACCTGGACGCCCTCGACGAGACCGCCTACACGACGGTGATGCTCTCCAAGACCGAATCGGCCGCGCAGGTGACCGCCCTGGCTCCACGCGACGTCGTCGCGCTGATCGAGACCCCGCGCGGTGCGGTGTTCGCCACCGAAATCGCCGCGGCAGAAGGCACGGTCGCGATGATGTGGGGTGCGGAGGATCTGGTTGCCACCCTGGGCGGCAGCTCGAGCCGGCTGGCCGACGGCACCTACCGGGATGTTGCCCGCCACGTACGCTCGACGGCCCTGCTGGCGGCGTCGGCATTCGACCGGATGGCGCTGGACGCCGTCCATTTGGATATCCACGATCTCGACGGCTTGCGGGCCGAGGCCAACGATGGTGTCGCAGTCGGTTTTCACGGGACGGTCTGCATCCACCCGAGCCAAATCCCGGTCGTGCGCGAGGCCTATCGCCCCAGCGAGGAGAAGCTGGACTGGGCGCGAAGGGTTTTGGCGGCGGCGAAGAACGAACGCGGGGTGTTCGCGTTCGAAGGACAGATGGTTGACTCCCCGGTGCTCAAGCACGCGGCAATGATGTTGCGGCGAGCGGGCGAGCCCCCCGCCGGCTAACCCGCGTCAACCATCTTCCTCGTCGTCCCCGTCCCGCAGAAGCTTCTCGGGATGATGAAAAGTGTTGGTGCGCGGCCGTCCGCGGTCCAGGTGGGGTGGTGGGATCCATTGGGTGTCGCCGTTGGCGTTTTTGCGGGTGGTCCAGCCGCCGGGTTTCAGGATGCGGTGGTGGGGCCCGCAGGCGAAGGTGAGGTGGTTGATGTCGGTGGTGCGGCATTGGGCGTAGTCGGTGGTGTGGTGGACTTCGCAGTAGTAGCCGGGCACGGTGCAACCGGGTGCCGAGCAGCCGCGGTCCTTGGCGTACAACACGATCCGCTGTCCGGGGGAGGCCAGGCGTTTGGTGTGATAGAGCGCCAGGGCCTTGCCCTTGTCGAAGATCGCCAGATAGTGGCGGGCGTGGCGGGCCAGGCGGATCACGTCGCTCATGGGCAGCAGGGTGCCGCCGCCGGTGAGGCCGCGTCCGGCGGCGGCTTCCAGCTCGGCCAGGGTGGTGGTGACGATGATGGAGGCCGGTAGCCCGTTGTGGTTGCCGAGGTTGCCGGAGGCTAATAGGGCTCGGCATGCCGCGTTCAATGCGTCGTGGTGGCGTTGGCCGCTCGAGCGGGCATCACGTTCGATGGCCTGCTCGCTGGGAGTGCCATCCACGCAGGGGCTTTCGTCGTCGGGGTTGCACATGCCCGGCGCGGCCAGTTTGGCCCACACGGCTTCCAGGGTGGCGCGGGCTTCCGGGGTCAGCCAGCCACGCAGCTCCGACATCCCGTCGGAACATTGGTTGCCCAGGGTCAACCCGCGCCGCCGCGCGCGGTCCTCGTCGGTGTAGGTGCCGTCGGGGTTGAGGCAGTCGGCCAGGGTGGCGGCCAGCTCGGCGAGCTGTTCGGGGCGAAACCGGGTGCCTTCGGTGGCCAGTTTGGCTTCGGCCTGGTCGCGGGTGGCCTGGTCGACCCAGCCGGGCAGCTGGTGGCAGAACTTGCGGATCGCGGCCACCTGTCCGGGTCCCAGGGTGCCCTGACGCTGGGCGGCGGCGGTGGCCGCCAGCACCGGTGCCAGCGGTTCGCCGGTCAGTCCGCGCCGCGGGCCCAGGTCGGCGGCTTCGCGGATGCGCCGGGCGGCCTCGGCGCGGCTGATCAGGGTGGCTTCGGCGATCGCATGAGAAAGCTTGCCGCCCAGCTCTTCTGCGGTGGCCTGGCGGGCCACCGCATTGATCAGCCGGTGTTCGGGGGCCGGTATGCGGCGGCGCAGCTTTTCCCAGCGCTCCAACAGTGCCAGCTGCTCGGGGGTGGTGAGCGATTCGCAGTCATGGGCGGCGGCCTTGTCGAACGCGGCCTGCAGCGCGTCAAAGTCTGCTGTCAACGCCTCGCGATCAACACTCACACCCCGAAACTATCGGAGCCCACCGACAAAAAACGCTCCCCGGAAACCACTGAAACCAAAGTTACGCAAGTTATTTCAGGCGTCGCGCGGCAGGCTACCGGCGCTGTGCCGCGGCCAATCGCTGCGCGAATTCCGGCGATTGGATGGAATGCGCCTGCGGCCCGAGCTCGGTGCGCATGGCGAAGTCGTGGTTTTCATTGTCCAGTGACCCCGGGCTGGCGGTGGCGCGCATGGTGGCCTTGGTCGCCAGCACCACATCGCGCGGCGCCGCCGCGGGCCCTGCGGCCAGCTCCAACGCGGCCGCAACCGGGTCGTCGGCGACACTGAGCGCCAAGCCATGGCGCACAGCGGATTCGGCATCGAAGGGCATGCCGAACAACAGGGCCGCGCGGGCGACCTGTGGACCCACCGCGCGCTGCAGCATCCACGTTGCACCCCCGCCGGGATGCAGTCCCAGCTTTTGGAAACGGGCGTCGAACAATGCGCCCGGGCCGGCGATGCGCACGTCGGCGGCCAGCGCCAGATTCAACCCGGCGCCGACGGCCGCACCGTTGACCGCGGCGATGGTGGGCAGCCGACAATTGCCGACGGCCATGAATCCGTCGTAGAGCTGGCGCAGTCCCGTCTCCGCCGCCCCGCCGCCCGCCGCGCCCAGGGCGCTGAGGTCCGCGCCGGCGCAAAACGCCTTGCCCGCCCCGGTGACCACCACCGCGTGCACGTCCGGATCGGCCTCGGCCCGCTCGACCGCCTCGCGCAGCAGCGCCGACATCTCGGCGGTTACCGCGTTGCGCCGATCGGGATCGTTGACGGTGATGAGCGCGACGCGGTTCTCGATGGTCTGCAAGACGAGGTCGGATTGGGCCATCGAGCACCTCCGCGGTTTCGGGTTTTGCTGGCGGCCCCGGGCAAGACCCACCGATTTGCTGTGCCACCGGTTGCAACGTCGTGGACGAGCTAAGGGTACTTCTCGCGCAGGTCCGCGGCGTTGGTGGCCTGACCCCGATCGGTTGGTCCACGAGGACCAGTTTGTGGGGTCCGGTCATCGTCGCCGGTGTTGATATTGGCGAGGATGCACTGGGCGACCGTCGATGAGGTAGGTGGACGTGAACAGCGGATCGCCGCGGGAAATGACGACGCTCAGACCCAGCCCGGGGTGCGCGAGCTCGCGTCTGAATCGGTCGATCACTAGCAACGCCGGCACATCTTGGCAAAGGGGGCCGCCCCAAACGGGATTCGGCGGGTTGGTCCCCACGGGTGTAGCCTGGGAAGTGCTGAGAATTTCAGCTGGTTCGGGATAAGTTCAGCTGTCCGCTGCAGAACTTGAGGAGCGTTGGCTCCAAGGCCCTTACGTGCCGGTGATCGTCTGCATATCAGGATCACCATGACTGTTTCACAGAGTTTTTCCATTCGATCGGCCCCCTTACAACATCCCCGAACGACGACGGTTGCGCAGGACGTGGCCGCGGGAACCCCTTGGCACGGCTCAGCGACAGGTGCACGGCGATGAAAGCGCTGGGCGTCGTGGTCGTTGTTGTGGTTGTCCTGTTATTGCTGGTGCTGGCGATGGCGGTGCGGATCGTCAAACAATACGAGAACGGCGTGCTGTTCCGGCTGGGCCGGGTGATCGGAGAACGCCAACCCGGGTTGCGGCTGATCATTCCGTTCATCGATGTGCTGCACCGTATTTCGCTGCGGATCGTGACGATGCCGATCCAATCCCAGGGGATTATCACCCGCGACAACGTCAGTGTCGACGTCTCGGCGGTGGCCTACTTCAAGGTCGTCGACGCGGTGAAGTCGGTGGTGGCGATCGAGAACGTCTACGCCGCGATCGATCAGATCGCCCAAACGACGCTGCGCAAGGTCGTGGGCCAGCACACCCTGGATGAGACGCTCTCGGAGACCGACAAGATCAACCTCGACATCCAAGCCATCCTGGACGTCACCACCATCGAATGGGGTGTGCAGGTCACCCTGGTGGAGCTCAAAGACATCCAACTGCCCGACAGCATGAAGCGGGCGATGGCCCGCCAAGCGGAAGCGGAGCGGGAGAAGCGCGCGAAAATCATTGCGGCCGAGGGTGAATCGCTGGCCGCTGCCGCCTTGGGCGACGCCTCGGACACCATGATGGCCCACCCGCTGGCGCTGCAGTTACGCAATCTGCAGACCCTGGTCGAGCTCGGTGTGGACAAGAACAGCACCGTGGTGTTCCCGGCACCGTTGATGTCGACCATCGCCGAACTCGGGAACTTCCTGGCCCGGGAAAACGGCGCAGCAGCCCGACCAGAGCCACAGCCACCAATTCCCGTCCCGGCAGCGGTGGCCAACGGAACCCCCGCCGCGGGGAGCCGGCCGTGATCGCCGCGCTGATTTTCATGTCGTTGATCGGGTGGGGTTACTGGTTGATGTACCGCGACGTGCGATCCCCCCCGGTGACGACGACGGTTGCCGCACCAGCTCAGCGCGCGACCCGCGCGGCTGCGGTCCTTGGCCTCGAAGACGATCCCGAACAGTGGCGCGCCGCCCGCGGCTGGACCGCACTGGACGAGCGCCAGCTCGTCCGGCTGCTCACCGACTGCGCGCCATGACCCAGACCCGCCATGAACTCAATCGACAAAGCATTGACGACGTTTCGAGCAAGGGACACCCCATGACGCGCACCCAAACGACGACGAGCACCCCAACGTTGGAACCGGACCTGCTGCACAAGATGGACGCGTACTGGCGGGCGGCGAACTACCTGTCGGTGGGCCAGATCTACCTCTACGACAATCCGTTGCTGAAGCGACCGCTGGCGCTCTCGGATGTGAAACCGCTGGTGGTCGGGCACTGGGGGACCACGCCGGGGCAGAACTTCATCTACGTGCACCTCAACCGGGTCATCACCACCTACGACCTGGACATGTTCTACGTTGCCGGCCCCGGACACGGCGGTCCGGCCCTGGTCGCCAACACCTACCTCGAGGGCTCCTACAGCGAGATCTATCCCGACGTGAGCCGCGACGAGTCCGGGATGAAGAAGCTTTTCACCCAATTCTCTTTCCCCGGCGGCATTTCCAGCCACGTCGCGCCGACGACTCCGGGATCGATCCACGAAGGCGGGGAACTGGGTTACTCGCTGAGCCACGCCTTCGGCGCCGCGTTCGACAATCCGGACCTGATCGTGGCCTGCGTGATCGGTGACGGCGAGGCCGAGACGGGCCCGCTGGCCACCGCCTGGCATTCCACCAAGTTCCTGAATCCGGTCGGTGACGGGGCGGTGCTGCCGATCCTGCATCTGAACGGCTACAAGATCAGCAACCCCACCGTGCTGGCCCGCATCGAACACGAGGAGCTCGACCAGTTCCTGCGCGGCTGCGGCTGGGACCCGCGCTACGTCGAGGGTGATGACCCCGAGACCATGCATGAACTGATGGCCAGCGTCCTCGACGCCGTCATCGCCGACATCCACGCCATCCAACGCAACGCCCGGACCGGCGGCGAGACCACCCGCCCACGCTGGCCGATGATCGTGCTGCGCTCCCCGAAGGGCTGGACCGGGCCCAAGGTCGTGGACGGTCTGCAGATCGAGGGCACGTTTCGGGCGCATCAGGTGCCGTTGCTCGTCGACGAGGCGCATCCCGGGCACGTCGAGTTGCTCGACGCCTGGATGCGCAGTTACAAACCCGACGAGCTGTTCGATCAGAACGGGCGGCTGCTGCCCGACCTGGCAGCACTGGCCCCTGGCGGGCAGCGGCGGATGGGTGCCAACCCGCACACCAACAGCGGGGTGGTGCGTGACCTGCATATGCCTGACTTTCGCGCCCACGCCGTGACGGTGGCCGCACCGGGCGCGGTGGAGGCAGAGGACACCCGCGTGCTGGGTAGCTTCCTGCGCGACGTGGTCAGCCTCAACCAGGACCAGCGCAACTTCCGGATCTTCGGCCCCGACGAAACCGTGTCGAACATGCTCGACGCGGTCTTCGAGGTCACCGACCGCCAATGGGAGGCCCGCACCGTCACGGGCGACGAGTTCCTCGCGCCACAAGGGCGGGTGCTGGATTCGATGCTCAGTGAGCACCAGTGCCAAGGGTGGCTCGCGGGCTATCTGCTGACCGGCCGGCACGGGCTGTTCAACTGCTACGAGGCGTTCATCCACATCATCGACTCGATGTTCAACCAGCACGCCAAATGGCTCAAGGTCACCGCGCAACTGCCGTGGCGCCGCAACATCGCATCCCTGAACTACCTCCTCGCGTCCCACGTGTGGCAGCAAGACCACAATGGCTACACCCACCAAGACCCCGGCTTCCTCGACCACGTCGTCAACAAGAAAGCCGACATCGTGCGGGTATACCTGCCGCCGGACGCCAACTGCCTGCTCTCGGTGGCCGACCACTGCCTGCGCAGCCGCCACTACGTCAACGTGATCGTCGCCGGCAAACACGCGATGCCGCAATGGCTGAACATCGAGCAGGCAGAAGTGCACTGCACCGAGGGCATCGGGATCTGGGAATGGGCCGGCAACGACTCCGGCGCCGAGCCCGACGTGGTGCTGGGCTGCTGCGGGGACACCCCCACCCTGGAGGTGCTCGCGGCGGCGCAGCTCTTGCGGGAACACCTGCCCGCGTTGAAGGTCCGCGTGGTCAACGTGGTCGACCTGATGAAACTGCAGTCGGCCAGCGAGCACCCACACGGTCTGAGCGACCGCGACTACGACGCCCTGTTCACCACCGACAAACACATCATCTTCGCCTTCCACGGCTACCCGACGCTCATTCATCGCCTCACCTACCGCAGGACCAACCAAAACCTGCACGTGCGCGGCTACAACGAAGAAGGCACCATCACCACCCCCTTCGACATGCGGGTCCAAAACAAACTCGACCGCTACCATCTCGTCGGCGACGTCATCGACCGCCTCCCGCAACTCGGCGCCACCGGCGACTACCTCAAACAGACCATGGCCGACAAACTCGTCGAACACACCCTCTACATCAACACCCACGGCCAGGACCACCCCGAAATCCGCAACTGGACCTGGAACCCCCCACAATGACGACATCTGTGGCGCCGACGCATGTAACGACCGTCGGTGCGCCGGGCCTGCCGCGCCTGGTGGCCGCGGCGAACGCGTTGGTCGCCGGCGACAAGGGCCTGCTCGCCATCGATGAGTCAATCCCCACCTGCAACAAGCGGTTCGCCCGGCTCGGGATCGCCCAGACCGAGCGCAACCGCCGCGCCTACCGGGAACTGATCGTGACCACGCCCGGCCTCGAAGGCAGCATCAGCGGTGTCATCTTGTGCGACGAGACGATTCGTCAACACACCACTGACGGTGAGGCTTTCGCGACCGTCCTCGTCGACGCGGGGATCGTCCCCGGCATCAAGGTGGACCTCGGCGCCAAACCGCTGGCCGGTCACCCGGGAGAAAAAGTGACCGAGGGCCTCGACGGGCTGCGTGAACGCCTGGCTGAGTACGCCGCGTTAGGGGCCCGGTTCGCCAAGTGGCGGGCCGTGTTCACCATCGGCGAGACCCTACCGAGCGGTGGCTGCGTGCAGGCCAATGCCCACGCCCTGGCCCGCTACGCGGCGCTGTGTCAGGAGGCCGACCTGGTTCCCGTCGTGGAACCCGAAGTCCTCATGGCCGGCGAGCACACGCTTACCCGATGCGGTGAGGTCACCGAGGACGTTCTCCGGGAAGTCTTCTCCCAGCTGCACACTCAAGGTGTCCTGTTGGAGGGCATGCTGCTCAAAACCAACATGGTTCTTCCCGGGTTGACCTGCCCGATCCAGCCGGCCGTCGAGGCGGTTGCCGAGGCCACGATCTGCTGCCTGCGCCGGGCGGTCCCCGCCGCTGTCGCCGGGATCGTGTTCCTGTCCGGTGGCCAATCCGGTGACCTGGCCACGGCCCGGCTCAACGCCATCAACGCCGCGGGTCGGCCTCCGTTGCCGTGGCCGGTGGCGTTCTCCTACGGCAGAGCGATCCAGCAACCCGCACTGAGCATCTGGGACGGCCGGCACACGAATGCGGGCCGCGCCCAACACGCCATTGCGCAACGGGCCAAAGCAAATCGGGACGCCCGCCGCGGCGAGTATGCCCGCACCGCGATCCTGGCTCCCACATGACGACCAGCCGCGGCCCGGGACCGAAGGAGATCGCCTCCTCGACACCGTGCCGTATCCTGCACACACCCAGCGCCCCTGCGGATCACCCCTTCCACGACAGCTGTGATTGCCCCTACGGACAGGGGTTCACCCGCTACGACGACGACCTGCCCGGCGCCGCGTACCCCCGCCGATGCAACTGGTGCACCGAGCACGACCGGCCAACCTCGTCATGACGATCACCACCAGGCGGGACGATAACCCACAATGAAGCTGGTCATCGTCCGCCACGGCGGCACCGAATGGACCCTGTCCGGGCGATACACCGGCACCACCGATCTGCCGCTGACGCCGAACGGGTGCGGGCAGGCTGCCTTGCTGGCGCCGCTGGTCGAGCGCGTGCTGGCCGGCGACAGCGCGCTGGCGCTTTCCAGCCCCCGCCGACGCGCCACCGAAACCGCTGCCCTCGCCCTCCCCGGCCGGCCGATAACAGTGGATCCGCTTGTCGCGGAGTATCAGTACGGCGACTACGAAGGCCTGACCGACGACCAGATCCGCCTGCTGGCGCCCGGCTGGGACATTTGGCGCGACGGATGCCCCACGGTGAATCCACCGACGACGTCGGCGCGCGGGCCGATGCCTTTCTCGATGCGCACGTCGTGAGGTGCGTCGAGCCGGTCGTCGTCGTCACCCACGGGCACTTCTCCCGAATCCTGGCCGCGCGGGCGCTGGGCCTTGCCGCGGAGAACGGGCGCCTGTTCGCCAGCCTCACCGCCTCGATGTCGGTGATCGAGGACTACCACGGCGAACGCTGTATCGGGCGGTGGAACGTGGACGCTGCGCTGCTCGACGGCATGGGCAACCGGAGTGCCTCCAGGGAGAACGTCGCGCCAGCCGAGGCGCTGAGAGAGGACCGATTGTGGCAATCGACTCCTCAGATTTCCGGGTAGAGGCCGGACGACACGTTGACCTGGCCACACTGCGGACGGCGGTGAAAGCCCTCTATAAATCGCGCACGAATTACAAAAAGCAGCTCAAGAAACACGTCAAGAAACTGAGCTCACTGCAGCAATTGCATTACGCCTCCGATCATTGGGCGTCGTCGCTGATCTTTCAAGGCATGGACGCCGCCGACAAAGGCAACGCCCGATTCGTCGTCTCCCAGATCGTCCTCGACACCCTCGCCGACCTCAAGATCGCCTGCCCCACAACCACACCCGAGCGTCACCGGGAGCTGGAGTCGTTCCGGAGCCAGCTCTGACTAGTGTTGCCGGACGGTCGGGGCAGCCCTACGGTCGTCCTCGCCGCTGCTTACCGCGAATTGAGTCGCGCGCGTGGTGGCCGGTGGGACTGGTGGGCTCACCCTCGAGGAGCCTCTTCAGTTTGTGCAGCGCGCCTCGCAGGGCTTCGTCCACGATGGCGGCGTGGTCGGTCACGGCCATCGGCGCCCGGCCGGCCGGCCGAGCTTCCAGCATGCAGCGTTTGTCCTCGCCGCTGGATCGGCCTGCGCTCTCGTCACTGAGATGGACCTCGACCCGCGTGATGTGATCGGCGAACCGGGCGAGGACGGCGCGGACTTCGAATTCGACGTCGGCGATACGTGCCTCGGGTAAGTCGATGTTGTGGTCGGTGTTGACCTGGATCTCCATAAGGATTCCTGTCTGAGGGTTATCCGGAACTGATTCGACCGCGGATCTGACTGTTTCCAACGCGGTGTTTGGGGACCGTACCGGTGTTGTGGGTGTCACTGGTTCTCGTCGTGCCCGCCGAACCCCTTGCGCTTCGCCGGCAGGGCCTTGTCGGCGAAGTCGTGGAGGCCCCGGGAGTCGAATCGGGAGTAGAGCGCGGCGGTCAGTACCGCAGCGGGGACGCCTTCCTCGATCGCGGCGATCGAGGTCCGGCGGCCCTCGCCGGAGTCTGATACCCGTCGAGTGTATCCCTCGAGGGAGGGGGAATGGACGAAGGCGGCTGCGGTTGGGCCCAGCAGCCAGGATTCGATGACGCTGCCGCGGCGCCACACCTCAGCCACGGCGGTCGTGGCGATGTCGAACTGTAGAACTCTGGCTGTTCCATCGGCGCGGTTTCGGCGTCGGTACCAGCGCGGCGGCTCCCGGCGTCGGCGTTGCGCAGGATGTTGAGTCCTTCGGCGAGCGAGGCCATCATGCCGTACTCGATGCCGTTGTGAAACATCTTGACGAAGTGTCCGGCTCCGTTCGGGCCGCAGTGCAGGTAGCCGTTCTCGCCGTTGCCGGGTTTGCCGGTTCGGCCCCGGGGTGCGGGCCGCCGAGGACACCTCTTGGTCTCATCTGTGTCGCCGCGGTGCCCGGCCCGGTGGTTGGGTGGGCGCCTCGCGGGTCGGCGAATCCTTGCACCAGGGCGATCCAGGTTCCGGCCAGCGACGCCGTATGCAGTCCATCGCCGGTGTTGTGTTCGAGATCGTCGAGGTCCATCAGCGCCGCTTCGGTCAGGTAGTCACAGGCCAGGTCCAGATAGCCGGTTTCGGCGGCCAGCACCGCCTGGGTGCAGGCCGAGAGCGAGGAATCCCTGACGGTGAGGGCCTCGTAGTAGACGAAATTACGGGCCTTCTCCTCGATGGTGAACGCCGCGCCGCGCAGGTGCATTGGCCAGGACAAGGTCGGCCTGCTTGACGACCTGCTTGCGGTACAGGTCGAAGTAGGGGAAGTGCAGCAGCAGCGGGTACTGCGCGTCGGTGGTCGCCGCGAAGTCCCAGCGCTCGTGGCTGGTGAACCCCTCAGCCTGGGCGTGAACTCCCAGCGCGTCGTCGTAAGGGAACACCATCGCGGCGGCCGCGTCGCGCCACCGTTGTTCCTCGTGCGCGTCGATGCCCAGAGCGTGGGCGCGGCCAGGGTGACGCGCTGCGGCGTCGGCGGCCGCGACAAGATTGTTCTGGGCCATCAGGTTTGTGTAGACGTTGTTGTCGGCCACGGCCGAGTACTCGTCGGGGCCGGTTACGCCATCGATGCGGAATCGTCGGTGCGGGTCGTAGTGCCCCAGTGAGCACCACAGTCGCGCCGTTTGAGCCAACAGCTCCAGACCCACCTCGCGGGCAAAGGCGTCATCGGCGGTGACCTCGACGTAGCGGACGACCGCGTCAGCAATGTCCGCGCCGACGTGAAACGCGGCGGCGCCCGCCGGCCAGTATCCCGAACATTCCGGCCCGGCGATCGTGCGCCACGGAAACGCCGCGCCCTTCAAGCCGAGCTGGACGGCCCGATGCAGCGCGGCCGGCAGGATCGAATGCCGCCAGCGCAGCGCGTCGGCGGCGGCCTGCGGTGCGGTGTAGGTGAGGACTCGCAGGACGAACGTTTCGGTGTCCCAGAACGCGTGCCCGTCATAGCCCGAGCCGGTCAACCCCTTCGCCGCGATCGCGCGTCCTTCGGCTCGGGCACCGGCCTGCAGGAGGTGAAACAACGCGAAACGCGCCGCCTGCTGCACAGGGGGGTCACCGTCGACCTCGACGTCGGCGCCGCACCAAAAATCGTCGAGATAGGTGCGCTGTTCGGCGATCAGCCCGTCCCAGCCCGACTGAACCGCGGCAGTGAGTGCGGCGGCGACCTGATCGCGGACCGCTGGTTGCGATCGGGCCGCGGACCAGCCGTAGGCCACGAATTTGATCACCCGCAGCCGCTGCCCGGGTTCCAGTGTCGCGGTGATCGTGACCCGGCCCAGATCGGGCATGCTTTCACTGGACACCTGCATCGACGGCGGCGCATCGATGTGGTGCTCCATGGCCACACCGAGCCGCAGGCCGCTGACCGCGGTGCGGTGCAGCAACGATGCGCCAGTCCCACCGCAGGCGTGTTCCTCCGAGACCAGCGGTGCCAGCAGCGCCGCCGATTTCCGCGGGTCGCCGCCAATGCTGCTCGGCAACGGTTCGTTGGCCACCAGCTCGGACTGCAACACCACCCGCACCGTCTGCTCGAGCGGTTCGACGTCATAACAGATGGCGGCGACCGACCGTTGCACCAGCGACACCAGCCGGCTCGAACGTACCCGCACACCCTTGGCGCCCGGTGATATCCACTCGACCTCACGGCGCAGTTGCCCGCTGCGGAAATCCAGCACCCGCTCGTGGGCGACCAGTCGCCCATAGCGGACGTCGAAGGCCTGATCATCAACCAGGAGGCGGATCAGCTTGCCGTTGGTGACGTTGATGACGGTCTGACCGGCTTCGGGGTAGCCGTAACCGGCTTCGGCGTAGGGCAAAGGGTGCGATTCGTACACACCGTTCAGATAGCAGCCGGGCAACCCGTGCGGCTCACCCTCGTCCAGGTTTCCCCGCCACCCGACGTGACCGTTCGACAGGGCGAACACCGACTCGCTCTCTGCGATCACCTCGAGATCGAGGCCGGTCTCGCGTAGGCACCACGGCTAGACCGTGTACGCCGGGTGCGTGATCACGGCCGGTCCACTAAGTCGGCGAGGTCGCTAACGACGGTATCGGCTCCGTGCGCGTGCATCGCATTCGCGTGACCGACGCGGTCGACCCCGACGACGAACCCGAACGCGCTCACCAGTTCTCCGAATTTCCCTGTAGGCAAAGAATATTCGGATCGAGAGGCGGACAAGTCATCAGGATCGATCCGGTTAGTAACCAGTCCCGGCGAATGTACGGCTCAGAGCCGACGCTCCAGCGAGTCAGCAGCGGACAGCTGGCTCATCCCGCACTAGCTGAAGGTCTCAGCTCCTTCACGCTACGCCGACTTGCTGCGCTATGCCGCCCGGCATAATTGGCTGCGCTCCGGCGGCCGGCCAGGTTCGCCCATCAGACGGACTATCGGCATTGGGTGACCTCTGGAGCGTGGTCTGTGCTGCAACGCCACACACCAACAAGCAGGCGGCACACATAATCACCGTATGACCAATACTGGACAATCATCTTCTGAACCCCTCGCGTCTGCCGATGGACCGCAGCAGAGCGGGCGGATCGTGGTCGGTGTGGACGGATCGCAGGGATCGTTGAGCGCTTTGCGGTGGGCGCTGGGGGAGGCGCGGGCACGCAAGATCCCGGTCCACGCGGTCTTTGCCTGGCAATACCATCCACCTTGGGTGGACCCCGGGTTGGGCAGCATGTTCCCGTTGAGCTATCAGCCGGAAGGCGGTGTGCCTGCAGACGCGTTCGCTGAGGCAGCTGCTTCGGTGGAGAAGCTGCTGGACGACGCCGTCAGCGAGGCAGGCGAATCCGACCCGGACAGCGTGACGGATCCGGTCCGAATCACGCAGGAGGCGGTGGAAGGGCACGCCGCCCAGGTGCTGCTCGACAGTGTCAGCGGAGGCGACATGCTGGTGGTCGGCTCTCACGGACACGGCGGATTCCTCGGGGCGGTGCTCGGCTCGGTCAGCCAACGTGTCGTGTCCCACTCGCGGTGCCCCGTGGTTGTCGTCCCCGCCCCGCAGCGAGCGCCGAACGGCTGAGCAACCGAGCCGGTTGTTCAATTCTCGGGAGTCCGGCAAGTGGCGCACGAGACGTTCCGGCGAACGAGCGACTGATGCAGTACCAAGAGAACTCGCTCGAACGAGCCCTCACCGCTGCCCACGGCGACTGCATCGCCTCGGCAAAACCGCCGCCCACGCCACCGGCAACCTCGGTGACACCGTTACAGACATCACACGGTTGGGCTGACCGGCGCGCATAACGTGTGGTCCCAAAATGGTTCCCCCAGTAACGCGGCCGAGGGGACTTGATGAAACGCAGCTGTTCGTCGGTGGTGCATCAGCAGATTCGCATCGGGGGCTGCTGCCCGGGTGGCCACGGGCGGCGATACGGCTGGACGCAAAAGTACAGATTGCCGGGCGCAACGCGCGCCCTGCCGGTAGGTGTTCGTAAGCTCGGATGATGGCGGCATCCAAGCAACCGGCCGTGCATCCGGTCGGGCTGTGGGGTGCCGTCGCGATCGGCATCGGTGGCATGGTTGGCGGCGGCATTTTCGCCGTTCTCGGGCTGTCGGTCCAGATCACCAAAGGGGCTGCGCCGCTGGCGTTTCTGCTGGCCGGGCTGGTGGCGTTATTGACCGCGCGCTCCTATGCGCTGTTGTCGAAGGTCTACCCCAGCCGCGGCGGAACCGTCACTTTTATCAACCGCACGTTCGGTGCCGGCCTGTTCTCCGGCGGGATCAACGTGTTGTTGTGGCTGAGCTACATCGTGATGCTCGCCCTGTATTCCCAGGCGTTCGGCAGCTACGCCGCGAGTTTTCTGCCCCAGTCCGCCCACACCCTGGGCAAGCACGTGTTCCTCACCGCGGCGATTGTGGTGATCACCGCGGTCAACATCGCCGGCGCGTCCACCGTGGCCCGCGCCGAACGTGTGATCGTCGCAGTCAAGATCGCGATTCTTGTGTTGTTCGTGGGCGTCGGGGTGGCGGGAGTGTCCAGCGAGCGGCTGGCGCCCGCGCAGTGGAGCTCTCCGGTGTCGGTTATCGCGGGCGGGATGATCATCTTCCTCGCCTACGAAGGCTTCGAACTGATCGCCAACACCGCCGAGGACGTCGCCGACCCTGCCCGGGTGCTCACCAGGGCGTACTACATCTCGGTGCTGTTCGTGATCGTGCTGTACGTCGCCGTGGCCATCGTTTCGGTGGGGTCGCTGCCGCTGTCGAGGCTGATCAACGCGCGTGACTATGCGCTGGCCGAAGCCGCCCGGCCCGCGCTGGGCGGCTTCGGCTTCGCGATGATCGGTGTGGCGGCGATGCTGTCGACCGCGTCGGCGATCAACGCCACCCTCTACGGATCTGCGCGGATGACCTACACCATCGCAAAATCGCGGGAGCTGCCGGCCCAACTCGACCGACCGGTCTGGAACCAGCCCCTAGAAGGGCTGCTGATCACCGCGGCAGCGACCGTCGTGCTCGCCAACGTGCTGGACCTGGCCAGCATCTCCACCATGGGAAGCGCCGGGTTCCTCATCATCTTCGCCGCCGTCAACCTCGCCGAGGCTCACACGGCCCGAGGGCGGGGATCAACCCCGTGGATCTCGGTCACGGCCGCCATGGCGTGTGTCGCGGCATTGGCCGCGCTCATCGCCAAGAGCAGCCTCCTATCCGTCAGTGTCTTGGCCGCGATGGTCGCATTGTCCTTCGGCATCGAGGCAACTTTCCGAAAAATCAGCGGCAGGCCCATCCACGCATAGGCGAAGCCGGCGATCACCACCTGGCCTGGAGTAGTTAATGGACGTAGGCCTTCAGCCCGGTGAGGAGCGCGGTGAGACCCACTTTGGCGTCGCTGAATAGCATGGCGGTTTTGGGATCGGTGTAGAGCTCGTTGTCGATTCCGGCGTAGCCGTGGCCGAGGGAGCGCTTGATGACGATGATGCTCTTGGCCTGGTCGACGTCGAGGATGGGCATCCCGGACACCGCGTTGCCGGGCCTGCGGGCGGCGGGGTTGGTGACGTCATTGGCCCCGACGACCAGGACGACGTCGGTGCGGGCGAATTCGGGGTTGATCTCCTCGAGATCCTTCATCTGTTGGTAGGGGGCGTTGGCTTCGGCGAGCAGGACGTTCATCTGCCCGGGCATCCGCCCGGCGACCGGGTGGATGCCGTAGCTGACCTCCACCCCGTGTTCGGTGAGGGCCGTGGCGAGTTCGACGACTTCGTGTTGCGCTTGCGCTGCAGCAAGGCCGTAGCCGGGCACGATCACAACTTTGCCGGCGTAGGCAAGTTGGAGGGCGGCATCATCGACTTCGATCTCGCGCACTGTGCCGGTTAGCGCAGTCGGCTGGCCGCCGGTGTTGTCGTCGCCGGTGCCGAAACCGCCGGCGATGATGTTGAGCAACGATCGGTTCATCGCGTCGGCCATCAGCTTGGTGAGGATGCCACCAGCGGCGCCGACCAGGGCTCCGGCGATGATCAGTGGGGTGCTGTTGATGACGAAGCCGGCCATGGCGACGGCGACGCCTGTGCAGGCGTTCAACAGCGCGATGACGACGGGCATGTCCGCGCCGCCGATGGGCAGCGTGGCCAGGACCCCCAAGCCAAGGGCAGCAGCGGTGAGCGCGCAGAGGATCGGTAGACCGCCATATCCGGCGGTGTAGGTGACGCCGCCGGCGAGCGCCACGACTACCAGGATCAGGTTCAGCGCCCGGCCGCCGGGAAAGGTCAATGGCTTCCCCGCAATGATGCCGGCGAGC
Source organism: uncultured Actinomycetota bacterium (assembly GCA_963800315.1). Taxonomy (GTDB): domain Bacteria; phylum Actinomycetota; class Actinomycetes; order Mycobacteriales; family Mycobacteriaceae; genus Mycobacterium. Next base: position 551,976 of record CAWDAS010000002.1, on the reverse strand, counting down.
TTTCCGCCGGCGATCAGCGAACCGGAGAAGGTGATGCCGCCGATGAGCAAGTCCAGAAATGTGGTGAGGGTGGTACTGACGGGCAGTTGACTCAGCTGCAGGGATCCGGCGTGTTTGATCGCGTCACCGAATCCGATCAGCGCGGCTGCACCGCCGCCGACCGCGTTGAACAGGCTGACCAGTTGCGGCATCGCGGTCATCTTCACCCGGCGGGCGGTGAGCAGCCCGGCCAGACCGCCGCTGAGCAGGCCCACAGTCAGCACGATGGTGGCCAGGGCCGTGATCACGTGGTCGTGGGCGAGGACCGCGATCGTGCTCACGACAGCAACGGCCATACCGGCCGCGGAGAGCAGGTTTCCGTGTCGCGCCGTTGCCGGTGATGTCATCAGGTGCAGACCGAGCACGAAGCTGGCCGCAGCGAGCAGATACAGGAGGTGGATCAGGGTGTCGAAGGCACTCATGACGTGCCCGGGCTCTGCTGTGATGCTGCGCGCACCGCAACCGGACGTGGTCGGAACATCTGCAGCATGCGGTCGGTGACGACGTAGGCGCCGACCACGTTCATCGCCGCGAACGCCGCCGCCACGATCAGCAGGACATAGCCGAGCGGGGTGTCGACGGTCGCGGCGAGCACCATCACCCCGACCACGACGACGCCGTGGATCGCGTTCGACCCGGACATGAGTGGGGTGTGCAGGGTAGCGGGGACCTTGCTGATGACCTCGACCCCGACGAGCAGGCTCAGCACGAAGATCGTGATGTCGGCGAATAGCAGGGGAGTCATACGTCTGGTCCTTCCAGTAGGGCGCGGACCGCGGGGTGGACGATGTCGCCGTCGTGTGTGATCAGCACACCGGCGGTGATGGTGTCGTCCGGGTCCAGCACGACGCTGCCGTCGCGCACGAGGTGGGCCAGCAACGCAACGATGTTGCGGGCGTAGGCGGTCGAGGCGGCCTTCGGGACGCCTGACGGCAGGTTGCCGGCACCGATCACAGTGACGCCGTTGTCGGTGATGGTGGTGGTCTCCGGCACCGAGCCTTCGACGTTGCCGCCCAACTCGCTTGCGGCGAGATCGATTACCACTGAGCCGGGTTGCATCGCGGCCAGCCCACTCGCCGAGACGAGTGACGGTGGTCGCCTGCCGGGTACCTGCGCGGTGGTGATGACAATGTCGAACCCGCCGATCGCGGCGTTCAATGCGGACTGTTGGGCGTCACGCTCGTCGTCGGTCAGTGCGCGGGCGTAACCACCATCTCCCGCGGCGGATACGGCCGTAGGGAGGTCGACTGAAAGGTCGAGGAAATTCGCACCGGTGGACAACACATCGGAGCGGGCTGCGTCGCGGACGTCGTAGCCCGTCACGACCGCGCCGAGTCGGCGGGCGGTGCTGATCGCCTGTAACCCGGCGACGCCGGCGCCGATCACCAGGACCCGTGCCGGGCGCGTCGTGCCGGCGGCGGTCATGAACATCGGCAGGTAGCCGCCATAGCTGTCGGCCGCGAGCAGGGCGGCTTTGTAGCCGGCGACGTTGGCCTGCGAACTGAGCACGTCCATCGACTGGGCGGCGCTCACGGTGCGGGGCAGACCGTCCAGGCTGATCGCGGTCACCTTCGCCTCGGCCAGACTGCGGGCCAGATGCGGATCGACGAGGGGCGCCAACAGCCCGATGAGGACCTGACCCCGGCGCAGCAGGCTGACGTCCGCCTCAGCGGGTGGGTGTACGCAGACGACGATGTCGGCCTGCTCGTACAGTTCGCGTCTGGTCACCAGGCGGGCGCCGGCGTCGGTGTAGTCGGTATCCGGGAACCACGCCGCAGCGCCCGCGCCGGCCTCGATGATCACCTGCTGCCCGGCGGCCATGCAGCCGGGCCGCGCCGTCCGGACTCAGCGCGACCCGCCGCTCCCCGGGCGCCGTCTCGGCCACCGCGCCCACCGTGAGTGCGCTCATCTCGTCAACTTTCTCCGATGCGGGTGGTGTCAGAACTCGAAGACGACCGAGCGCCGATGGCTATTGCTCGCAACTTCACTCAACGCCTGCGGCGGCGCCGCGGGTAAGGGTCGAAAGACCTTGAGTAGCCGTGAATCGCCGTCGAATGTGTGCGAGCCGCTACGGTTACCAGGGGCCGTAGTCGGTGCTGTTGGCTTGCCGTAGTGCGCTGACGTAGTCCCCGCGTTCGCTTGTGGTCTCGTCAGCGCCGACAGGTACGGCGAGCAGCCCACGCAGTTCCTCGACGGTGGTATATCCCTTGCGCCCCATCCATTCACACAGGCCGTCGAGCAGTACGGCGGCGTATTCCGGGCCGTGGCGCAGCAGTGCTGACGCGGTCATCACCACATCCGCGCCGGCCAGCAGGTACTTGATCAGCTCAATGGAGCTCTCGACGCCGGTCGTCGCGGCCAGCGACGCGCCGACCCGTCCGCGCAGCAACGCAATCCACGTCAGCGGCAACCGAATCTCCGCCGCGGTGGACAACGACACCCCACGCACCACCGTGAGGGTCTCGGGGTCGATGTCGGGCTGCAGGAATCGGTTGAACAGAACAAGCCCGTCCGCACCGGCCTCGTCGAGGCGCCGCGCCATCTCGCCGGTCGCGCTGAAGTACGGGCTGAGTTTCACGGCCACCGGTACGGTCACCGCGTCCTTGACCCGCGCCAGGATGTCGAGGTGACGCTGTTCGACGTCGCGGCCGCAGATGTGCGGATCGCCGGGCAGGTAGTAGATGTTCAATTCGATTGCGGCCGCACCGCACTCCTGCATCGACCGGGCGTAGCGGGCCCAACTGCCGGGCGTGCTGCCGTTGAGGCTGCCGATCACGGGAACTGAGACCGCGCTGGCCGCGCGTTCGAGCAGGCTCAGGTACCGGCGTGGGCCGTGGTCGGCGTCGGCTCCGGCCGGAAAGTAGGACAGGGCTTCGGCGAAGCTTTCGGTGCCCGCCTCGGCCATTCGTGCGTTCTGTAGCGCCTCGCGGTGCAATTGCTCTTCGAACAGCGAGTACAGCACCACCGCACCGACGCCGGCGTCGGCGAGGCGGCGGACGCCGTCGACGGTCTGCGACAGCGGCGACGCCGACGCGATCAGCGGATTGCCCAGGGGCAGGCCCAGATAGCGAGTCGACAGCTCCATCAGTGCTCCCTGCGGGCGTCGGCGGTGAAGTGTTGCGGACCGTGAGACGCCATCTCCTCGTACACCTTCCAGCGCTGAGCGATGGCCTGTTCGGCGAGGCCGAGCAGCCGGTCGTACTCGGCCGGATCGGAATTGGCCAGTGCGCGGTACCGCAGTTCCCGGTTGCGGTAGGCGTCGAGCGGGATCCGCGGCCGGTGCGAATCGAGTAGGAACGGGTTCTCCCCGTCCGCCCGCAACACTGGGTCGTAGCGGATCAGCGGCCAGTGCCCACTGGCGACCGCGCGGTATTGCTGATCCATCCCGAGACGCATATCGATGCCGTGCGCAATGCACTGGCTGTAGGCGATCACCAACGAAGGGCCGTCGTAAGCCTCCGCTTCGCGGAAGGCCTGCAGGGTCTGCTGCGGGTCGGCACCCATGGCGACCTTGGCCACATAGACGTTTCCGTAGGCGATCGCTTGAAGAGCGAGATCCTTCAACGGCACCGTCTTGCCGGCGGCGGCGAACTTGGCGACCGCGCCCAGTGGTGTCGCCTTGGACATCTGCCCGCCGGTGTTGGAGTAGACCTCGGTGTCGAGCACCAACACGTTGACGTTGCGACCGGTGGCCAACACGTGGTCTAGCCCGCCGGACCCGATGTCGTAGGCCCAGCCGTCACCGCCGACGATCCACACGCTGCGTCGGACCAGGTGGTCCACGACACTGCGCAGGTCACCGGTCAGGGCGGGATCGAGGCCCTCGAGGCGGTTCTTGAGCTCGGCCACCCGCTCACGCTGGGCCGCCAACTCCGACTCCCGCAGCTGCGGCGCCGCCAGAATGGCGTCGACGAGCTCGGCGCCGAGGGCGTCGCGCAATTCGGCCAGACGCCGACGGGCCAGCTGGGCGTGCGCGTCGGTGGCCAACCGGAAGCCGAGCCCGAACTCCGCGTTGTCCTCGAACAGCGAGTTCGACCAGGCCGGACCCCGCCCGTCGGCGTCGGTGGTCCACGGGGTGGTGGGCAGGTTGCCGCCGTAGATGGACGAGCAGCCGGTCGCGTTGGCGATCATCAGCCGGTCGCCGAAAAGCTGCGAGAGCAGCTTGAGGTACGGCGTCTCGCCACACCCCGCGCATGCGCCGGAGAACTCGAACAGCGGCTCCAGGAACTGGGAGCCGCGCACGGTGCCGAAGTCCACCCGGGACCGATCACTGATCGGCAGGGTCTCGAAAAAGGCGATATTCTCTCGCTCGGCGGCCAACCGGGGCTCGCCGGGACCGAGATTGATCGCCTTGGTGACGGTGGTGCCGGGTATGACGACCGGGCAGGCCTCGACGCACAGGCCGCACCCGGTGCAGTCCTCGACGTACACCTGCAACGAGAACCGGGCGTTCGGCAGGCCGACGGCGTCCAGGGGTGCGGAGTCGAACTGTTTTGGCGCCCCGGCCAGCTGGGACTGGTCGTAAAACTTGGAGCGGATCACGCTGTGCGGGCAGACGAAGCCGCAGTTGCCGCATTGAATGCAGCTGTCGGAGTCCCAGACTGCGACCTGCTCGGAGATGTTGCGTTTCTCGTATGCGGTCGTGCCACTCGGATAGGTGCCGTCCACCGGAAGTGCGCTGACCGGCAACGCGTCTCCGCGTCCGGCCATCATCTCCGCGGTCACGGTGCGCACGAACTCCGGCGCGTCCTCGGGCACCGTCGGGACCGGCGCGCGCACGGATGTGACGAGTTCGGGTACCTCGACGCGGTGCAACCCGTGAAGCGCAGCGTCGACCGCGGCCAGTTCGCGCCGCAGCACGTCTGCGCCGCGGTTTCCGTACATCTTTTCCACCGATTCCTTGATGCGGGCGACGGCCTGCTCGCGGGGCAGCACCGCCGAGATCGCGAAGAAGCAGGTCTGCAATACGATGTTGATCCGCCCGGCCAGCCCGACCTCACGGGCGATCCGGCCGGCATCGACGATGTAGAGCGTGATCCGCTTGGCGATGATCTGCTCCTGGATGCGCCGGGGCAGCGCATCCCAGACCTTCTCCACCGGATATCGACAGTTCAGCAGCAACGTTGCGCCCGGGGCGGCCCGGCCCAGCACGTCGACCTTGTCGAGAAACCGGAACTGGTGGCAACCAACGAAATTGGCTCCATTGACGAGGTAGGGGGCCCGGATGGGATCCGGCCCGAAGCGTAGATGCGACTCGGTCTGCGAACCGGATTTCTTCGAGTCGTAAACGAAATATCCCTGGGCGTGCAGGTCCCCTTCCGACCCCAGGATCTTGATCGTGTTCTTGTTCGCGCTGACGGTACCGTCCGACCCCAGCCCGAAGAAGATCGCCCGGAACGTGTCGGGTGATTCGATGCCGAACGACGGGTCGTAGTCGACGCTGGTACCGGAGACGTCGTCGTCGATACCGATGGTGAATCGGCGCCGTGGTTGCTCGCGAGCGAGCTCGGCGAACACCCCGGCGACCATGGCGGGCGTGAACTCCTTCGAGGACAGGCCGTAGCGTCCACCCGTAACGCGCGGCATGACGAGCCGTTCTCCGTCGGCATGCGCCTCGGCGAGCGCCGCGACCACGTCCAGATACAACGGTTCGCCGATCGACCCGGGCTCCTTGGTGCGGTCCAGAACGCCGACCGTGCGCACCGTCGCCGGCAGCGCTTCGAGGAGCGCTGTGGTGGGGAATGGGCGGTACAGCCGCACCTGGACCACCCCGACCCGGTCGCCGCGCTCGACGAGCGCGGCGACGGTCTGCACCACAGTCTCGGCGCCCGAGCCCATCAGCACCAGCACTCGATCCGCCTGCGGGTGCCCGGTGTAGTCGACGATGCTCATCTTGCGGCCGGTGCGCTCGCCAAGGCGGGCCATCAGGTCCTCGACCACGCCCGGAACCCTTGCGTAGAACGGGTTCACCGTTTCCCGCGCCTGGAAGAAGACGTCCGGATTCTGCGCGGTGCCGCGAATGAACGGGCGCTCGGGAGACAGCGCCCGGCCGCGATGTGCCCACACCAACTCCTCGGGCACCAGCGCCCGCAGGTCGTCGTCGGAAAGCGTCTCAATCGTGTTGAGTTCGTGCGAGGTTCGGAAGCCGTCGAAGAAGTGCACGAACGGCACCCGGGTCGCCAGTGTGGCCGCCTGCGCAATGAGCGCCAGGTCCTGCGCCTCCTGCACGGAGGCCGACGCGAGCATCGCGAACCCCGTTTGCCGCACGGCCATCACGTCGGAGTGGTCACCGAAGATCGACAATGCCTGCGCTGCCACCGACCGGGCTGCCACGTTGATGACGGCCGACGTCAGTTCGCCGGCGATCTTGTACATGTTCGGGATCATCAACAGCAGACCCTGCGACGAGGTGAAGGTCGTGGTCAACGCGCCGCTCTGCAGCGCGCCGTGCAAAGCCCCGGCCGCTCCACCCTCGCTTTGCATCTCGACCACCGTCGGGACGGTGCCCCACACATTGGGCCGCCCCGCGCTGGACCACACGTCGGCCAACTCGGCCATCGGCGAGGACGGTGTGATCGGGTAAATGCAGCACACCTCGTTGAGCCGGTAGGCAACCGAAACGGCGGCCTCGTTGCCATCCACCGTCACACGTGTCATTTCGGCTCCGGAAACATCTCGATGGCGTGTACCGGGCACTGATCGAAGCAGGCGGCACAGCCCGTGCACCTGTCGTAGTCGAACTCATACCGGTGCCCGACCCCGAGTTTGATCACCGCGTCCTCCGGGCACGCGCCGAGGCAGCCGTCGCATTCGAAGCAGTTACCGCACGAAAGGCAACGCCCCGCCTCGTAGGTCGCCTCTTGCGCGGACAAACCGCCGACGACCTCCTCGAAACTCTCGACGCGTTGTGCCGGCTGCAGCTCGGGCTGCTGACGCCGCGCGGCGTCACCGAAGAACCACAGGTGCAGCGAGTCGAACGTCGCCGTCGGGTGTTTGGCCGGCCGTGCGCCCGGCGCGCCGCGCAACCAGGCGTCGATGTGGTGTGCTGCCTTTTTCCCGTGCCCGACACCGACGGTGACGGTGCGCTCACACGGCACCATGTCACCGCCGGCGAATATGCCCGGACAGCCCGTCATCAGTGATTCGGAGACGCGCACGCTGCCGTCGTCATCGAACTCGACTCCCGGCAGCGTCCGCATGAACGCCGATTCCGTTTCCTGACCGAGTGCCATGATCAGGGTGTCGGCGGCCAGCGTCTCAAAGCGTCCGGTCGGTTGTGGGTAACCCGAGTCGTCGAGTTCCATGACCTCGACCCGCAATTCGGGGCCGTCGAAGGCGCTGATCGTACGCAGCCAGTTGATCCGCACGCCCTCACGTTCGGCGTCCTCGGCTTCCTCCTGGTGGGCGGGCATCTGCTTACGGGTGCGGCGGTAGACGATAACCGCGTCCTCGGCGCCGAGGCGGCGGGCCACCCGGGCGGCGTCCATCGCGGTGTTGCCGCCGCCGTAGACGGCCACGTGGCGCCCGATCGCCGGCCTTTCGCCGGAGGCGACGTCGTGCAGAAAAGAAACCGCGTCCACCATCGTGCCGGCGTCGCGGGCGGGGATGTCGACTCGTTTGGCCAGGTGCGCACCGACCGCGACGAACACCGCGTCAAAGCCGCCCTCGTCGCGCTCGGCCGCGAGGTCCTCGACTCGATGATCGGTGGTCAACTGGACGCCCATAGCGACGATCCGGTTCAGCTCGACATCCAGCACGTCGCGGGGCAGCCGGTAGCTCGGGATGCCGTAGCGCATCATCCCGCCGGGCGCCGCGCCCGCGTCGCGGACTTCGACCTCGTGGCCAAGGACTGCCAAATGGTAGGCCGCCGACAGTCCGCTCGGTCCCGCGCCGATGACCAGGACTCGCTTGCCGGTGCGGGTAGCCGGCGGTTCGAACATCCAGCCGCGCTCGGAAGCAAGGTCACCGAGGAACCGCTCCACCGAATGAATCGACACGGAGCTGTCGAGATGCGCACGGTTGCAGACGGTTTCACACGGGTGATAGCACACCCTTCCGTGGATCGCGGCAAAAGGATTGTCGGCAACAAGCTGACGCCAGGCATGCTCGTGCCGGCCGGCGGTCGCATGGGCAAGCCAGGCCTGGATGTTCTCCCCGGCCGGGCAACCGGCATTACAGGGCGGCAGCAGATCGACGTAGACGGGCCGGCGCTCGCGCACCGGCCCGGCCCGGGACCGCCCATGCAACAGGTCAGCAAGGGGCGTAACGTCCTTCGACGGTCCGGCTGCGCCTGGACCGATGTCCCTGCCGGTGTGCTCTTCACCAGCCATTTCGTCAGGATACGGTGCGCCGGTGAATTCGGGGTGGCTGCGATCACCGCGCTGGATGGAAAGATGGTCTGGGTCGCCTGCCTCGAAAGCTGTGCGGGCGGGGCGCGGGCTGTCGGCACTCAACGGCATGGTCAGCCGGGAAATCGGACAGTGGTCCCGGGCATCAGTTGAACGACTCGGCCACGGCATTCCACTTCGATTCCGGGAGCGTCGCGGGGATCCACACTGATGATCACGCCCTTTCCGCTGACCCGCAGGTGCATGTGCAGACCGCGGTAGTGGAGCGGTAATGCCAGGACGCCAAGTGTTTCCGGCCAGTGCGGGGCGAGGATGATGCGGTTGGATCGGGTCTCCATCCCGGTGAAGCATCGCTGCATGAGGTCGACGCTGCCGACCATGGCCGCCAGGTGTATGCCTTCCGATGTGGTGCCGCCCTGGATGTCGGAGACGTCGGATTTTAGCGCCTGTTGGAAGAACTCCATTGCACGATCGCGGTTGGCCCGGGCGAGCACCCAGGTATGCACCACACCGCTGAGCGTCGACCCGTGTGACGTGCGGGCCAGGTAGTAGTCAACCATGTCCGGGACCTTGTCGGGTATGAAGCGGTAGCCGAGCCGGTCGAGTAGCTCACCCAATTCCGGAACCGACATCAGGTAGAGCAGCATGAGGGCGTCGGCCTGCTTGGAAGCCTTGTAGCGGTTCACGTCGTCGTTCTCCGCCTCGAGGATGCGGTCGAGGCGTTGGATGTTGCCGTACTGCCGGCGGTAGCGGTCCCAGTCCAGTTCCTCCAACTCGCCGTATCCCTCGAATTGGCTGATGATGCCGTCGTGGAACGGGACGTACATCCGTCGGCTCACCTCATCCCAATGCGCCAGTTCGTCACTGCGCAGTCCGAGCGTTTCCCCTAAGTCGAGTCGATTCGGCAGCGGTAGCAGGTTCAGTGCGTCGAAGGCCCGCATGATCACCCAGACCGCCATCACGTTTGTGTACGCGTTGTTGTCGATGCCGTCGTAAGGTGCGTCGGGGTAGCCCGAGTGGAATTCATCGGGCCCGATCACGCCCCGGATGCTGTAGCGATCGCGTTCTTGATCGTAGGTGGCCCTACTTACCCAAAAGCGTGCGATCTCGACCAGCATCTCCGCACCGTAGTCGATCAGGTAGGCGAGATCCCCGGTGACCTGATAGAACTTCCATGCGCTATAGGCGACGGCGATGCCGATGTGGAGCGCACGAGCGCTCGAGTCGGGGTTCCACCGGCCGCTGCGCGGATTGAGGTGCAGCCGTTGGCTTTCCTCGCGTCCATCGCTGCCAGATTGCCACGGGAACATCGCACCGGAGTAGCCGGCCGCACTGGCGGCGTGACGTGCCTCGGGCAGGCGCCGGTATCGGTAACCAAGCAGCGACCGGGTGATCATAGGCAGCCGTAAGTTGAGTACCGGGAAGATGAACAGCTCGTCCCAGAAGATGTGCCCGCGATATGCCTCACCGTGAAGTCCGCGAGCCGGCACCCCGACGTCGAGATCGGAACTGTTGGGTGAAACCGTCTGCAGCAGATGCAGGAGATGCAGTCGCAGGATGCGCACTTCGTCTGTGAAGTCGTCGAAGTCGATGGACAGGCGCTCCCACAGATGTACCCAGTCATTCAGGTGCCCGTCGCGCAACTCGGCGAACCGGCCGAGTCGGCTCAGCCAGCGCTCGGCATCGACAGCCGGTTCGGACGTCGCGACATCGTGCCCGGTGAAGAGAGTCACGATCTTCTCCACCGTCAACCCCTCACCGACCGACAGCGCGACTGCGATATCGTGACCGATTTCTGCTGCCTCGTCGACCAGGCGATAGGTGGCCGGGACGGCGTCCCCGTCGCGCCACACGGTGTTTCGCGCCGCCAGGGCAATGGGGACGCGTGATTGGGTCGTTTGAACTGCCAGCAGCACAGAGTTGTCAGAGATCTCCCGCTTTTCCACGAGCCCAAGATGATCGTTGGCCAAGTCCCGGTAGCGCTCGACCAGCGAGTTCGTGACATTGCCGTCCAGCGTCGAGCGAATCTCGATTGTCCCCGACCAATCCTCGGCGACGATCGTGGTCTGAAGGGCACCCACGTGGGGCATGTGCATCGCGACGAATCGTTGCTGTGTCAGCGAACTGGTGCGTCCGGCGTCGTCGCAGAAAGCGCACCGTCCCTCGTCAGTACCGCGCCGCGAAGGTCGAGTGTCTGTCGGTAGGACAGCACCGTGACCGCGTCGATGTCGAACCAGCTGCCGCCATCGACCCGGAACGTCAGGGCAAGCCAGTTGGGCAGGTTCACCAAGCTCTCGTTGTCGATAGCGGTACCCGATACGTCGTCGACCAGACGGTTGTAGACCCCGGCGGCATAGGTGCCCGGGTAGTGCACCTGGTCGGCCTTCGATTCCGGCGCAGCGCCCCGGGTGGCGAAGTAACCATTTCCGACCGTGCACAACGACTCACGAAGTTTCTCGTTCTGCGGGTCATACCACTCATAGGTGAAATCCCAAGCCTCGGAAGCTACCTGGTGCTTGTAGGCAAGCCACCCTGAGCCTCGCTGAAGGAATTGCCGCACCTGATCGGGACTCTGCAGGGTGAAACGGGCGGCCGTCTTGCGGTCGCCATCCTCGTCGTGCCGCACAACAATCCCGATGCCGTCGAACTGAACGGCGTCGAACGCGTCTTCATCGGTGAGGTCGTCGCCGATGTATATCGGCAGTAGGGAACCCGCAGCGTCGATGCGATCACGAATCCAGGCCAGCGTGGTCCCTTTGTCCCAGTCGATGTCAGGCCGCAGCTCGACGACCATGCGTCCGTTCGTCACGCGCAGGCCGTCTCGCTGTCCGAGTTTGTGTGTGGCAGAGATGATCTCGCTGATGTGCTCCGGTACGACCTCGCGGTAGTGAACCGCGACGGCGAAGCGCTTGTGCTCCACCCGTACTCCTGGAATCTGCGCCAGGCAGTTGCGCAACTCGGTGGCCGCTTGCTCGAGGACAGGCACAAAGGCGGCGGCCGCTTCATTCTGGTGATAGGTGCCGTCCGGTCCCGTCAGCTCAAACCCGTGGCTGCCCGCGTACCAGAGCCCGGGTGTGTCAACCCGGGTGCGGATATCGGCAAGGTCGCGACCGCTCAGGACCGCCGCGGGGCACACCGCCGACACGAGTTCCAACGCCTCGGCGGCGCCGTCGACGAGCGTGGCCGCACCGGGATCGGCAACGATGGGGGACAACGTTCCGTCGTAGTCCAGGAACAACACCGACTCTCGGGCGCTGGTGATGCCGATCAACTGACCGTAGGACTCCAGCGCATTCGGGATTTCCGAGATGCGCCTGTCACCGGTGCGAACCGCGATGTCGGCCATGTCGGCGACCACGACGTCGGCACCGCACTGTAATAGTTCGTCGGTGTGGCCGTTCCGGCCGACACCGATGACGAGTGCGAATCCGCCGTCGCGACTCGCAACCATACCGGCGTCGGCGTCTTCGACGACGACGCAGCGTTGCGGACGCACACCCAGTCGGCGGGTGGCCTCCAGCAGGACCACGGGGTCGCCGTTGCCCGCAAGCCCGCGCTCGCCGGCGACGGTGCCGTCGATGCAGACATCGAATAGGTCATCAACCCCGGCGGTTTTCAAGATCTCTTGACAGTGACTGCTCGATGAGCAGGCCGCCGTTGCGACGTCGACGCCCCGCAACTTTCGCGCCAGCGCCACCGTCGGTTCCAACAGCGGTGCGCACGCCGCCGCATCACTGCAGGCCGTGTCGGTGAGCACACCGTCGAGGTCGAAGATCACCGCGTCGTGGTAGCGCGGGTCGATGGTAACCGGCAGCTTCATAGCAAGACTCCCTGCTCGAACCCTGTGCGGGCTGCGGAGCGATGGAACGCGTCGCTGGTCATTGGGACGGCGCGAACTGTTGCTCCACCTGCAGGACGTGGCGGGTGGTCTTGACCACCGTGTCGGGATTGAGGCTCATCGAGTCGATGCCCACCCGGACCAGGAACTCGGCCATGTCCGGGTAGTCCGAAGGCGCTTGTCCACACAGCCCCGAGTGGATTCCGTTGCGGCGGCAGCCCTCAACGGCCAGGCGAATCATTTCCTTAACGCCCTGGTCGCGTTCGTCGTAGTCGAACGCGACGATCTCGCTGTCGCGATCGACGCCTAGAGTGAGCTGAGTCAGGTCGTTGGAGCCGATGGAGAAGCCGTCGAAGCGTTTAGCGAACTCATCGATCAGGATCACGTTGTTGGGGATCTCGCACATCGCGTACACCTTCAGACCGTTCTCGCCGCGCCGCAGACCGAGGTCGGCCATGGTCTGCAGGACGAGGTCCGCCTCGGCGATTCGGCGCACGAACGGGAGCATGAGCACGACGTTGGTCAGGCCCATCTGCTCGCGCACGCGTCGCATCGCGCGGCACTCCAGCGCGAAACCCTCGGCATAGGCCGGGTGCGCGTAGCGCGAGGCGCCGCGAAAACCCAGCATTGGGTTGTTTTCGGCCGGCTCGAAGGCTGCTCCGCCGATCAGGCTGGCGTACTCGTTGGTCTTGAAGTCCGACATCCGCACCACCACCGGCTTGGGCCAGAAGGCGGCGGCGATCGTGCCGATCCCTTCCGAGAGGCGTTCCACGAAGTACGCACCGCCATCGGGATAGCCCTGCGTGAGCCGATCGATCGTCCGGCGAGCGTCGGGGTCGTCGACCTTCTCCGGGTGCAGCAGGGCCAGGGGGTGGACCCGGATGTATTCGCTGATGATGAATTCCATCCGGGCCAGTCCCACGCCGTCGTTCGGCAGGAACGACGTCTTGAAGGCCAGGTCGGGGTTTCCGAGGTTGAGCATGACCTGGGTCCGCGGCCGCGCCAGGTCCCCCACCTCGGAGCTATCCACGTGGAAGGCCAACTCGCCCCGGTACACCCGCCCCGACTCGCCCTCGGCGCACGACACCGTCACGACCCCGCCATCGGGCACGCGCGTGGTCGCATCGCCTGTGCCCACCACCGCGGGGATGCCGAGTTCGCGCGCGATGATCGCCGCGTGGCAGGTGCGCCCGCCGCGGTTGGTGACGATCGCCGCGGCGGTCTTCATGACCGGCTCCCAGTCGGGCGTGGTGGTGTCAGCGACCAGTACCTGGCCGGGCTGGAAGTCGGACAGATGCGAGACGTTCTCGATCCGTTTCACCGCGCCCGAGGCGATCTTCTCGCCGACCGCCCGCCCCTCGGCGAGTACCTCGCCCCGGGCGTCGAGCGCGTACCTCTCCAGCGCCGTCACGCTGCGCTGGGAGGCCACCGTCTCCGGGCGGGCCTGCACGATGTAGAGCTTTCCGTCCAGACCGTCCTTGGCCCACTCCATGTCCATCGGCCGCCCGTAGTGCGCCTCGATCGTGCACGCGTAACCCGCCAGCTCCAAGACGTCCTCATCGGTGAGGCAAAAACGAGCGCGGTCGGCCTTCGGCGTGGGGATGTTCCGAGTGGTGTTCTTCGTCTCACCCTCGACGAAGATCATCTTCACCGCCTTGTCGCCGAGCAGGCGGCGCAACACGGCGCGATGGCCAGCGAGGTAAGTCGGCTTGTGGACGTAGAACTCGTCGGGGTCGACGGCACCCTGGACCACGTTCTCGCCCAGGCCGTAGGCGCCCGTCACGAAGACGGCGTCGCGGAAGCCCGACTCGGTGTCGATGGAGAACATCACCCCCGACGAAGAGATATCGGAGCGCACCATCTTCATCACGCCGATCGACAGAGAGACCTTGAAGTGGTCGAAGCCCTGGTCGATGCGGTAATGGATGGCGCGATCGGTGAATAGGCTGGCGAAACAACGGCGGCACGCATCGAGCAGACTCTCGGCGCCCTTGATGTTCAGATACGTGTCCTGCTGGCCGGCAAAGCTCGCCGTTGGCAGGTCCTCGGCGGTCGCCGAGCTCCGCACCGCCAGACTCACCTCCTCGCCGTACTCCTGCTGAAGCCTGCGGTAGCCATCCAGAATCTCGGCAGCCAGGTCCTCGGGCAGCCCGGCACCGTAGACGATCTCGCGGGCGCGTTTGCCCTTGCGCGCCAACGCAGTCACGTCGGCGGGGTCGAGCTCGTCGAGCTCGGCGTGCAGACGATCCCACGCGTTGGCGTTATCCAGCATGTAGCGATAAGCCTTGGCGGTGGTGGCGAACCCGTGCGGGACGCGCACACCCTGGTCCGACAGCTTCTGGAACATCTCGCCGAGCGAGGCGTTCTTCCCGCCGACGAGCGGCACGTCCTCGATGCCGAACTCCTCAAAAAAGCGGATGTAATTGGACGTGCTCATGATCTGTCCTCCCATAGCGCGTAAAACCTTGGGGCAGCATCGAACCCGATCCGCACGTCATGCAGGATCGATCGCCCGGTATCGGTGCCCGACCGCCGCTCTCGAAACGACTCCCGCGCCGCCAACTCATCCGCGCCCCAATTCAGTGTCGGGTCGCGGCCGGATCCACCGTCGCGTGCACTCCGGCTGAGGAACGCACAAATTCAGGCCTGGTCGGTCGAACACCCCAGTGGGCGCGTGTGCTGGTGCACATAGCGCCATAAATGCCAACCTCCCACAACGGCACGCACGGAGCCAGGGCCGAAGGTAATCGAATGGGTAAACCGCCCAACGGGGGGTGGCTTCAGCAGCGGCGGATGCATGCGCACCAGCCCACCGCCGCGGCGGGATCGCCCACCTTTCCGGCCGGACCGGCGTTGATTACGAGGCTCCGGACATGAACTGCGAAGAAGGGCGGGCAGGAATGCGAGGACTTTGTCCTCTGCTGCTCGGCCTCAAGCGTGGTCAGACTCGAGGTGGCGCGCAATTGATGCGCTAGCCAGACCGCAAAACTGCTGAGGAGATCACGATGGCTATCCGGGTGGGCGTGAACGGTTTTGGGCGTGTCGGCCGAAACTTCTTCCGTGCGGTCGACGCACAACACGCGGCAGGCACCACCGACATCGAGATCGTGGCGGTCAATGACCTCACCGACAACAAGACTCTGGCGCACCTGCTCAAATACGACTCCGTCCTGGGACGCTTAGCGCACGACGTGTCGGCCGACGGCGAGGACATTGTGGTCGGTGACCAAGTGATCAAAGCGTGGTCGATCGCCGACGGGCCGGCAGCGCTGCCGTGGGGAGATCTCGGCGTGGATGTCGTCATCGAGTCGACCGGTCGATACACCGCCGCGGAGCAGGCCCGCGGTCACCTCCACGGCGGAGCGAAGAAAGTGGTGGTGTCGGCGACGTCGAAGGGTGCGGACCTCACCGTTGTGATGGGGGTCAACCACCGCGACTACGACGGTACCCAGACCGTCGTCTCGAACGCCTCGTGTACGACAAACTGCCTGGCGCCGATGGCGATGGTGCTCGATGCGGTGTTCGGAATCGAGTGCGGGCTGATGACCACCATCCACGCCTACACCCCGGACCAGAACCTGCAGGACGGTCCGCACCGCGACCTTCGCCGCGCCCGCGCGGCGGCGATCAACGTGGTGCCCACGTCCACCGGGGCCGCCCGCGCGATCAGTCTGGTGCTGCCCCAGCTTCAGGGCCGGCTCGACGGGTACGCGCTGCGGGTGCCGGTTCCCACCGGTTCAGCCACCGATCTCACCGTCATCGTCCGCGATTCGGCGACAGTCGAGGCCGTCAACACCGCTTTCGCGGCCGCCGCTGACAGCGAGCTGAAGGGCTTCCTCACTTACACCGAGGATCCCATCGTCTCCTCCGACATCGTGACCGATCCGTCGTCGTGCATCTTCGACGCCGGACTCACCAAAGTGACCGGTGACCTGGTGAAGATCGTCGGTTGGTACGACAACGAGTGGGGTTACTCCCACCGCCTCGCCGACCTGACCGGCCTGGTCGCATCGACCCTCTGAGCCGCTCGTAGTCGCAGCGGGGCGATGATCAGGGCAGCGGTGCTGACCAGCGCAGCAAGGTGCCTCCGCCGGGAGCACCCGCGATGGTGAGCGCGCCGCCTGCCTGCTGCGCGCGGTGATGCAAGCTGGTCAAGCCACTGCTGGTGATGTCGCCGGGGATGCCCCGACCGTTGTCGATAACCTCGATGCAGACGTCGTCCTCGACCTTTACCGTCACAGCAAGTCTGGTCGCGCCGGCATGCCGGACAGCGTTGCTGACCGCTTCGCGCACAACGGCTTCGGCGTGATCGGCGAGTGCAGCGTCGACAATCGACAAGGGGCCCACGAATTGAACCGTGGTCTCCAGATCGGATCCGCAGAACTGCACGACTACCTCGTCAAGTCGCTCTCGCAGCCGGGTTATGCCCGGCAGTGCAACGTGCTCGTCAAAAATAGCGACGCGGATCTCCTGAATG
Organism: uncultured Actinomycetota bacterium; assembly: GCA_963800315.1. Classification (GTDB taxonomy): domain Bacteria; phylum Actinomycetota; class Actinomycetes; order Mycobacteriales; family Mycobacteriaceae; genus Mycobacterium. The sequence continues at coordinate 535,274 of CAWDAS010000002.1, read as the reverse complement.
ACGCCTTGAAGGTCATAAATGCTGCGGGACAGTCTCTGCTGCACCTCGGTTGATCGCGCCCGCGGAATGGTCCCATGCAGAGCCAGTTCGATCGCGAAGATCCGCTGGATCACGTGGTCGTCCAGGTGGCGGGCGATCCTGTCGCGCTCAGCGAGAATGTCGAGTTCACGCATCCGGCGCTGTGTGGACCCCAGCTGCCAGGCGAGCGCCGCCTGGTCGGTGAATGCGGCCATCATGTCGAGCTGCTCGTCGCTGAACGTCCGGGCGCCGCCACGCCGCAGTGCGACCAACACCCCGGCCACGGTATCGGTGGTGCGCAGCGGAAGCACCAGCGCTGGGCCGGCATGTTGGACGCCGTCGATCGCGACGTCGAAGTTGTTGAGTCGTCGAGGGGTCCGCTCCACGAAGGCCTGTCCGATCGAGGTACCGGCGACGCGGATGGCATGGGCCGGCGTCGAGGTCATTGCAGCACCGGCGGTTTCCACGATCATCAGTTCGGCCACCTCCGACGTGGGTATGCCGTGGTTGTTTGCGACGGCGACCAGTGTGAGTTCTGCGCCCGTGAGCCTCAGCGCTTGTTGGGCGATGGGCCGATATACCGTTGCGGGCATCGGCGCTGGAGAGTCGTTCGGTTCCGACGTCACGCATCGCTCCGCCGGTTTAACAGCAGACATGGTCATTCAGTCCCAGATGCCGATGCCCTCGGTGCAGTGGATCACCGCTTCGTCCATGCTCAGCCATTGCGGCATCGCGCGGTTCCCGTCGATCACCACGTTGACGAAGTGGCGGGTGCGCAGACAATGGTCGGCGGAAGGTAGCTCGGGTGAGGCCGCTGCACATATTGGTCACCGTCGGCTCGTTCACGGGGTCGTCGAGCAGGTCCTCGGAGGTCTTGACATCGGTCAGTGGGTTGAACTCGAGCGACTTCGCTCGGGTGAGCCAGGACTGCGACCCGGTGTCGGGGCCGAAGTGCCACCGCACGGCGGCCTGAAATGCTGCGTGTGGATCATGAATGGGTTCGGTCCGGGGCAGATCTAGCAGGGAAACGCCGGTGTTGGCACACAAGGCAAGTGAAGTGGTCATGGGGACCTGACGTGCAGTGGATCACCGGGGTGTGTGAGGGTGCGGAGCCAATGCTCCTTGAATTAAGCGGCGGACGGCTCAACTCATCCCAGACCAGCTGATTCTCAACGCCCTTGACGCTACACCCGTTGGACTGCTCGTATCGACCCACCGAATCAATCCCGCGCCGCGTGGGGTGACTGAACCACGCACGGCGACTGTCGAGAGCACGAGGCGGTACGCGTTCGCACAAGTAGAGATCGAAACAAAGACGAGGCCGACGAGGCCGACCGGCTATCGGGGTTTGGCTCGTGAGTGTTCGAAAGCAGCAGGTGTTTGGTCCGGTTGGCTGGCCTCGCCGGTTTCTGACGCGCGATAGTGTGGGTCTCGGTGCTGCCGACGCTATTATTGTTCTGACAACCATCTCGCGACGGTTGCTCCACGGTTAGGGCGCTGGGCTTCGGTGTCGATTCCCAGCTCCACCAAGACTATTGAGCGCAGGTATGACGGAGTTGACCGAGGACGCTGACGGCTTACCGTTGGGGTCGCTGAGCGCGCAGCAAGCCAGCGCTGATGCCGCTGACTTGCGAGCCGGGATCGACGACCTAGCGGGCTTGGTGGCCGGCAGTCTGGGGCTGCCTGAGTTGCTGGCTGAGGTGTCGACGTTTGCGGTGCACGCGATACCGGGTGCCGAGGGTGCCGGGGTGACCTTGTTGCGGGTCGACCGGGTGGACAACATGGTGGAGGCGTTGGCCGCGAGTGCACCATTTGTCGCCGAGATCGACGAGATTCAGTACGTGACCCTCAAGGAGGGACCCTGCATCACCGCAGCGCTGGAGCAGCGCACGGTGCGGTCCGGGTCGTTGGGCGGGGAGAAGATGTGGCCGCGGTTCGGCCCGCGAGTGGGCCGCTTGGGCGTGCATAGTGCGCTGTCGCTGCCGCTACTGCTGTCGGGTAAGGCGATCGGGGCGATCAATATCTACGCCCACGACAAAGACGTCTTCGATGAGCACGCCGCCGAACTGGGGGAACTATTCGCCAAACCCGCGGCGGTGGCGGTGCACAACGCCCAGATTCTCGCGCACGCGTTGGCGTTGACCGCCCAGTTGCAGACGGCGCTGTCGACGCGCCCGGTCATCGATCAGGCGATCGGCCTGGTCCGGGGACGCAGCGGGCGCAGCGCCGAGGAGGCGTTCACTCAGTTACGGGCGATCAGCCAAGCCGAACACCGCAAATTGGCTGACGTGGCGCAGCGCATCGTCGATGAAGCCGTGCGCCGCGCCCGCGCCCGGCACACGCCGACCTGAGCCCGATCGCCAGGCCCCTCCACGTCCGAACTGTCGCTGCACGGTGTGACGCGCGTAGGTTGGAGGGTGGGGTAACAGTCAACGGGACGGGTCCTGGCTCGCGTCGCGCGTTCCCCACCGGGCAGGGCGATTCGCCCGTTCGGCACCGGCAGGCTCGATCCGCGCTCGGGAGCGCCCAGCGGAGCAATCCCGTCATGGAGATCGGTGCGGCCCTGGCCGCCGATTTGGGCATCCTCACCGCCGCCCTGGATGAGCCCGGCGCCGATGTGCTGCACAGTTTGCAGCAATTGGGCGTCCACGCCCAGGCGGCGGTGTCCGCCTATCTCGGGCTGAGCGTGACCGTCGAAGGCAGTAATCCGCCATTCACGTTCACCACCGTTGAGGACGGCGCGGTCGACGGTGTTCGCACCTCGCTTCGGTTGGCGCTGCCCGGTGTCGGTGTTGGTGACGGCCGGGCAGCGCCGTCGGTTGCCCTCACCCTCTATGCGGGCACGCCGGGAACATTTGTCGACCTCACCGCGGACCTGGCGTGGCTGACCGGCCGCCCGCCCAGTGACTTCGCGCTCGATCAGCATCTCAGCGTCCCTGACGGGTCGGACGCCCGGACATATCTGCGAGCTGCGTCGGTGGTCAACCAGGCGATCGGGGTCCTCATCGGCCGCGGCTACCCGCCGGGGCAAGCTCATCGGGAATTGGAAATCCGAGCTGATGGCGCGGGCACCGATCGACACACCGCCGCGCAGGTCATCCTCGACACTCTCACCGCCGAGGACCCGGCCGACGCCGAGTGCGCCGGTCAGGAGCCCAACATCGGCTGAGTCCGCCAAGCACGTTCGGTGGCTCGCAATGCCCCGCGCCGTGTAGCGCCAGCGATGTTGAGAACCCAGCCACGTCCGGGACGAGGTCGGCTGTCCGCCGTTGTCCTCGCTGAGCAGCAAGCTCGCGCCGAACATGCCGGTGAGAACCCCACGTTGGGAATCACCTTGAACGTTTCGCCTACCACCGACTCGCCGCCCACTGTGCCAACCGCACCGGTCTTTACGCTTGGTTCGGCGCTGCGCTGGCTTGGGCATGACTGCGCGGATCGCAGCTGCTCGCAACCGATTGACGCGTTGCCGACTTCCATGTGGTTCCGCCGGCGCGGACATCCGCTTCCGACATATCCGCTGCAAGCCTGGCTCGTCGTGTATCTCGCCGAGGCCGGTGAACCCCTCGCGCGCACCCACCGGCTCATCGACGAGGTCGACCGGTGCACCCGCAGCGAAACAATTTGGGTCCACCGGCGATACAGCGACGACAACGGACAAGACCTGATCGCTCTTCAGATGGACCAGACACCACCGGTGTGGTGTTCGCCCGGAGGTCGCGAACAAAATGTTGGCAGGTTTGAAATCGCGGTGCAGGATCCCGCCGTGGTGAGCCACCGCGAGGGCCTCCAGCGGGTCAGCCAGGATCGCCCGCAGCGACACCTGCAGATGGTTCGCTAACTCCGAGGGTTCGACGACTACCGCCTACGCTTGCTGCTGCCGCTTGCTGCTGCGCTTTGTGCACAGCAGCAAGTGTTGACACCTACCGGGGGCTGTCGACGTGGGCCGTGCTGGTCTGTTGTCGACCGCGAGACCAGCGGCCGAACGGGGAAACTCGGTTGCGGCGATCGGCGGCGTTCTCCGGATTCACGGTCGGTCCAGTGGCTGCGCCGACCTGCTGGTGTTCGAGCCGTTGATCACGATCGCGGTTCAGAAACGCCGTCTCGCGTTGTGACCTTTTGAGTTCGCGTCGAGCGTCTCGCCCGCGAGCTGCGGTGCGCTGGGCACCAGCCAGCAATACGCAAAGCCCCAGCATCGCGACTGCGCCGATCACGATCCCAACGAGAAACAGGGTGCCGGTCGACCCGGTGACGTGAAAGCCGAATATGGCGAAATTCTCGGTTAAGCGGTGAGCAGCCCCCGCATTGGCCAGCACCCCGGTGAACCCCACGATCACCGCTGCAAGCAGGACAATTAATCCAAGGATGACGATCATGTCGACGCCTCTGATCCTGGTGCTAGAAGTCCAGTACGCGCCGCATCGGCGCTGCTGTATGTCAACATCGTTAACAGATGGTGTAATCCTACATCATCTGGCCCGGAGAGTCGCTGTCTGGGCGACATTTAGATGACGATGCGCAAGGGGGGAGGTGCGGCGATGGCAAGACAGCCGGGCGCTGCCGCCGAAACAACGGACAGTGCCACGGCCCAGGCGCTCAGGAGGGGGTAACGAATCTAACTGTCCGTCTGAGCATCCCCCAACTATCGGGAATTGGTACAAGTCAGACGTGGGGTGATGGTGCGCGGCGCGCGAGATGGTCATCGACGCTCTTGGCGCTAAGGGCAGGCGGCACCGAACGCTTACGGGCTCTTGCCATCTGGCTGCACACCTACAATCACCACCACGGCACACCGCACTCGGGGGGCGACTAGCCGGGAGTCCCCCGAGAGGAGTAGCGTTGGTGTTGCTGAATCCTTCAGCCAGTCCGGAAGCGAGTTTGGCTGTACGCCGCCGAACTTGATGAGTGTTTACTCGCGCCGCACATTCCGATGTCTACCTGTTTCGGTCGAGACAGCATGCACATGTCGCTCATTCTCCCGTTAGCCCGAAATTCGGAGGACCACCAACTCCGCGTTCACCGACCCGTGCCCGTCGGTTCGGCGACCAGTCGACCGGCGATCCGGCGATAAACACCCGTGTCGGTGACGTCGGGAATACCTGGCTGCGCAACGAAGGACGCGCCGAGCAGGCAGCGGCGACGCCAAACCGGCTGGGGGTTAAGCTAAATGGCGCCTTCGAACACTGACCCGGGCAATCCTCCTCGCAGACATCTACAGAGAAACTAGGTTAAACGTCATGATCGTTCTCGGAATCATCCTTATCGTCCTCGGGCTCCTCCTCCCTGCCCTCGTCCCGACCTTCGCCTACGCCCATATTTGCTTGGTCATCGGGGTCATCCTCCTCGTCGTCGGCCTATTACTGGCGGTGATGGGACGGATGGGACACGCCGTCGGCGGCCGACGCCACTACTACTAAATGGCCAGAGCCGCTGAACGGCTACCCGGTACGTCCAGTCGAACCTCCGGCTGCAACTCGCCGCCGCGTATCGCCGCGAGGCAGCGACCTCGCACGAACTCAACGAAAATTGAGAGCGCGCAGGCAAATTGGATCCGCCCGCGCAGACATCGGAAACACATGAGTTCGCAGAAGGAACCGCAGAACCGTTAACCATCTGCCGCCGAAGTCCCCGGCCCGGCGTTTGGCGCATCAAACCAACGAGTTTGCGGCCTTGCCTGTCGCTTAGGCGCGGGTCTTTGTGGCTCGCCGCAGCGGCCGCCGGTGGGTGCGGGTTCTTCGTTGCCGAGGAACGCTGCGAACCAGACATAAAGGCCCGACGAAAAGAGAGCAAGTTATGGCGATTGCGGACATTCCGGCTTTCGCTCACCTGACCGACGCCGACATCGAGAATCTGGGCGTTGAGCTGGACGCGATCCGGCTGGACATCGAGGATTCCCGCGGCGAGCGCGACGCGCGCTACATCCGCCGCACCATCGCCGCGCAACGTGCCTTCGACGTCGCCGGCCGGCTCATGCTGGCCGGTAGCTCGAAACGCGCCGCGTGGTGGGCGGGAACGCTGACCCTCGGTCTGGCCAAGATCATCGAGAACATGGAGATCGGCCACAATGTCATGCACGGCCAATGGAACTGGATGAACGATCCCGAGATCCACTCCTCGACATGGGAATGGGACATGAGCGGGGCGTCAAAACACTGGCGGTTCACCCACAACTTCCAGCATCACAAGTACACCAACATCCTGGGCATGGACGACGACGTGGGCTACACCATCCTGCGTGTCACCCGCGACCAGCCCTGGGAGTACTACAACATCGGCAACCTGCTGTTCAACACCATCCTCGCGCTCGGATTCGAGTGGGGAATTGGCCTGCAGCCCATCGAGTTAGGCAAGGTCTCTCAAGGGCGGCCCGGACCGCGAGATCACCCTGCTGCAGATCCGCGAATTCTCAGCCAAGGCCGCAAGGCAGGTGGTCAAGGACTACGTCGCGTTCCCGGCGCTGACCTCGCGGTCGCCGGCGGCCAGCTACAAATCGACGCTGAAGGCCAACGTGGTGGCCAACGTGATCCGCAACATCTGGGCCAACGCGGTGATCTTCTGTGGGCATTTCCCCGATGGCGCAGAGAAATTCACCAATACCGACGTGATCGGCGAAACAAAGGGCCAATGGTATCTGCGCCAGATGCTGGGTAGCGCCAACTTTGCCGCCGGGCCGGCGATGCGGTTCATGAGCGGCAACCTGTGCCACCAGATCGAGCATCACCTTTACCCCGATCTGCCCAGTAACCGGCTGCACGAGATCTCGGTACGGGTCAGACAGGTCTGCGACAAGTACGACCTCCCCTACACCACGGGTTCGTTCCTGATGCAGTACGGCAAGGCGTGGCGCACCATCGCCAAACTGTCGCTGCCGGACCGCTACCTGCGCGACACCGCCGACGACGCTCCGGAGACCCGCAGCGAGCGGATGTTCACCGAACTGGCGCCCGGTGTCGCCGGGGCCGACCTAGCGACAGGGCGCCGCCGCGGGCTCAAAACAGCGCTCGCCGCGGTCCGCCAATGGCGTCGCGACCCGCTCGTCGGCGAAGACGCCGACCAGGGCGGCATCGATCAGGCCCTCAGATGCCAGTGATTTACTGGTCGGTAACCTACGGTACCGTAGGTTATGCTAGTGTCGACTCGAAGCCGGGGGAGCGATCGTTGATGACGTTGCGCATGCAGGCCGGGACGCCGGGGGATGGAGGAGACCGGTGCACGTGAGCGAGATGAACTATCTCGATCTCCACGGTGAGCGTGTGGCCTACCGGGATGCAGGGGCCGGTGAGGCGCTGCTGTTGATTCATGGGATGGCGGGAAGTTCGGCGACCTGGCAAGCGGTCATTCCTCAGTTGTCGAAGAAGTATCGGGTGGTGGCACCGGACCTGTTGGGGCACGGCGAATCAGCCAAGCCGCGCGGTGACTATTCGTTGGGTGCGTTCGCGGTGTCGCTGCGTGATCTGCTCGATGAACTGGGCATCAGCCGGGCGACCGTGGTCGGTCAGTCACTCGGTGGCGGTGTGGCCATGCAGTTCAGCTATCAACATCGCGACTACTGCCAGCGACTGGTTCTCATCAGCAGTGGTGGCCTTGGCCCCGACGTGAACTGGATTTTGCGGATTCTGTCGGCACCCGGAACCGAGCTGGTGCTGCCAGTGGTCGCGCCGCAACCAGTGTTGAACGTCGGCAACAAGCTGGGGTCATGGCTCATGTCGGCCGGGATCCAGTCGCCGCGCGCCGCTCAGATGTGGAACGCTTATTCGTCGTTGTCGGATCGGCAGACACGGCAGGCGTTCCTGCGTACGTTGCGCTCGGTGGTGGATTATCGCGGCCAGGCGGTCAGTGCGCTGGGCAAGATCCATCTAAGTTATGGGTTACCCACCTTGTTGATTTGGGGTGAGCAGGACCGGATCATTCCTGTCGCCCACGGCTACGCCGCGCACGACGCCGTGCCGGGAAGTCGACTCGAAGTGCTCGCCGGTGTCGGGCACTTCCCGCATGTCGAGTCCCCGACAGCGGTGGTGGACATCCTCGACGACTTCATCGCCACCACCGGGCGAGACGCCGATCTGACGAATCGGAAAAGCTGATCAGAACCGAGCTTCGGCGAGTGCCGACTGCCAATTCCCTCTCCGGTGCCGGTCGCGACAAGTGACAGCCTGAACCGTCGGGACCGGAAGAATTCGTGGCGGCCGCCGGTGATGGCATGCATGGTGACGCGCGCGTAGCCGGCAAGATGAACTTCCCAGGGGGCGGTCGCAGGTCCCAGCTTCGGGATGTTCAATCGGCACAATGGTAGTCACCAAGCGGGAACGACCGGCCATTTCAGATTGCTGATCGTCGGGTGCGGCGACACCAGCGCGGCGATCCGCATCGGTTGACGGCTATCGGCGGTGTTGCCGCGTTGTCGACAGCGGGCGTCGCACGGTTGACACACGCCACTGCCATCTACGGGTCGTTGTGGCCCTTACCCCAATATCCGATCCAGGTATTGACAATTGCTCCCGCGGGGCGGAACGTCAACCAAGTTGAGACTCTCAACCAGTCCGGCATGAGGTCAGCCGTCCGCCGCTGTCCTCGTAGAGCAGTAGCTCGCGCCGAACACACCGGTGACAAACCGCATGTCGGGGATCACCATGAATGCTCCGCCCGCCTCCTCCGTGCTGCCGGAGGGCGGCTTTCTTTCCCAGCCATGGGAGGGTCACACCGCACGGTTAGCCAGTCGTCGGCTCAGGTCGTCGGTAGCCGTCATCAGCGCCCACGGCGCCATCGACGCATCCAACGCTGACACTCTGACCGAGTACACGGTGGGGCATCTGACGCGTTGCCGCGGGCTGATCCTTGATCTGCGCGACCTGGATTTCTTTGGAACCGAGGGTTTCTCGGCGCTGCACAGCGTCTCCGTCTGCTGCGCGCGCGCCGGCATAGGCTGGGCAGTAGTATCCGGTGAGGCAGTCTCCCGGGTGCTGCGGATTTGCGACCCACAGGGCTTGCTGCCCGCCGCCAGCACCCTCGAGGCAGCGATGGCCATCGTCCAAGACCAGCCTTACCGTCCACTACAGCCCATCGCGAGCCGCAGGGACCCCGGACAATCCTCGAGGTGCGAACGCACGGTGTGCTTGGTCTGCGGCGGCACACAACATGTCCAGCACGAACAGGGGACCTCGACAGGAGCAATCGCCAAACTCGATGGTCCGGCGTTGATGGTGGTTAACCCTGGGGTTCGACCATGCGAAATCTAGGGTTGTGGAGTGCGGCGCCGGCAAGGAATGGCGAGAACGCGTCGACCGCGACGGTTAATGTGTTGCGTCGCGTGCTTGGTCGCTTTCGGGCGCGATCCGCACGGTTAGCTTGCCGCCCCGGACGGGGTTGAATCACGGCGTCGGGATTACTGGAACCCGGGCCGGCCGCTAAAGTGGCCCACCTACTCGCTCTCAGCGGTTCCGGTGGCTAGACGTCGTGGCTTGCCGCCGATGGTGGCCGACTGTCGATAGTGACCATCGGTGAGGTCGTGGTGCCAGGTCGATTCCCCCGGCGCCGGCAGCCCGGCCTCTCGCAGTGCGGTCGACAGTGGGCGGTAGGCGGGCGTGAGCGGTATGCGGTCAACAATGTGGACGATGGCGGGACGCTGGTCGCGGGGGAGGCCGCCCAACGCGGTGGTCAGGGCGTCCGCAGTGAGGACGCCGTCTTTGCCAACCGTCACGGCCACGACCGCGACGTCGTGCGTGTCGGTCGCAACGGGATAGACCACAACCAGGTCGATCACCGCGATGTCGCCGAGGGCGTCGCAAATCGGCTGGCAGAAGACCGGTCCGCGCACCGACTGGATCACCGTGTTCCTGTTGTCGACGAACCAGTAGTCGCCGTCGCTGTCGCGGCGAAACAGGTGATCCGTGGTGATCCACGTGTCTCCGTTCGCAAATACCGAGCGCATCGACACGCTCGCGGCATCGAGTCCGGAGCGCGGCTTCGCTAGCAGCACGCCCACCTCGTCGTCCGCGCAGGGGCGTACGAAACCGTGGTCATCTTCGATGAACCGGCCCGTCGCGGCGTCGTAGCCGCCGAGCCGAATCTCGGTGCTGCCCGGCAGCGGCCGACCCTTGGCCCCGATCTTCGTGCCGGCGACATTGGCCAGCACCGCGTCCCCCTCGGTGGAGGCATAGAACTCCAGCACTCGGGCCGGGGCGAATCGGTCGGTGACCTTGTGCCACAGCCGGATCGGCATTCCGGCTCCGATGAACAGGCGGATCGGATGATGTTCGGCAAGCTCGGGCGACGTCGCCTCGACCAGTTCGCTCAGCATGGCCCAGGTGTAGGACACCACCGTGATCCCGTAACGGTGGACCTCGTCGGCGAACCGCGTCGGGTCGACGCCCCGGGTCAAGGCGATACGCGACCCGCCGGCGACCGCGCCGCCGAGGCCGACCATCAGACCCGACGGATGGTGCAGCGGGGTCAGGCAATAGATCGTGTCACCGCGGCCGAGCGCGGCGGCGGTGGCCGTGCCATAGGCCGACAACGCCCACCGATGATTGGTGACCTCCTTGACCACCCGGCGCCCTCCCGTCGTGCTGAAGAACACGAAGGCGAGATCACTTGCCCGGCCCGGGTTCGGCCGGTACCACTGGGGCAGCCGCACATCGGACAGGTCGAGGCGGTCCAGCTCGACGACCCGGTCCGAATCCGTACGGCCGAGGTCCGCGGTACGGCCATGACCGAGGACGAGCACCCTGGCGCCGGCCGCGACGGCCGCCGTCAGATGGTGTGGGTCCGTGACGATGTCGGCCACCTCGCACAGCTGGACGGCCGCGGCGAGGTCATCGTCTGGGGGTAGCAGCACCGCCACCGCGCCGAGCCGCGACAGTGCCGCGATCGCGGTCACGGCGCTGGGGCTGGTGTCCATCAACACACCGATGTGGGCTCCCTGACGAATGCCGACGGCGATGAGGCCGCGCACCGCATCGTCGGTGCTGCGATCAACCGCCGCGTTGGTGTGCACCCGATCCTCGAAGAGGAAGCATTCTTCCTCGGGAGCTTTGTTGGCCTGTTCGGCCATCAAGGCGCCCAACGACACCCGGGTATGGGGCTGCAGCCGTCCGAGGCGGGCGAGCCGGGGCAGGGTACGCACGGCCTCCCCGGCGATCTCGCTGCCGCTGCGCGCCGCCCCCACCGCGGCGTCGGCCAACCCCAGGCTCACGCCGATGCCCAATTCGGCCAGCGCACCCGCCGAGCGACCGATACGCGACGACAGCCCGACAGCGCCATCGATCCCGACGCTAGGGTCGGCCTCCATCGCATGCACGCCCTCCGGCTTGGGCCCTCGACCGTCTTGCCACAGCACCCATTTACCGACGGTGGGCCACGTGTGCGTGGCGGCGGTCGATCCGACAACGAGCCCGAAGTGACCCGCCCGCAACAGCGCCTCGGACACCTCGGCGCGGGGCGCGGCCCGCAGGATTCCTCGCACGGACGCGGGTTGGCCGATGTCATCGACCTCGCCGATGAACGCAAGAACCGGACAGGTGATTTCCGCGAGCGTGATCAACGTGCCATCGATCACGGCGCCGCCGGCCATCATGCGGTTATGGACCACGAACTGCCGTAACAGTTCGGCGACCGCGGGACCCGACCATGCCACCCAGCCCTCCACCTCGAGGAAGCGGCGTTGCTGTTCCCTGGGCAGCAACGCCTCCCGGTCATGGAGTTGCCGTAGAAAGTCCCACCTCGCCCGGATCGTCTTGATCGGGTCCAGAAGTTGAAACCCGGTACGGGCCATCCACCCGGACACGGAGACACGGTTGAAGACGTGGTCGGCGACCAGCTGGGCGCCGCGGCCCGCCAGAGCCGCGGGAATTCCGAACGGCAGACCGCTGAGCGAATCGACGGCGCTGCCGAATGTGATGACACTGGCCAGGCCCTCGGAACGTCGGTAGGCCGCGGTCTGATAGCAGAACATGCCGCCCTGCGAGTAGCCCGCCAAATGCACCTTGCGGCCAGTGTGTGTGTGCACCGAGTCGATGACCCGGCTCAGCGCGACAACGTGGTCGCTGAGAGTGCGTTCGAGCCCACCGGTTTCCCGGTCCGGTGAACCGAAGTCCACCACCCACGGGTCCACACCGAGATCATGCAGGACTCCGACCCCGCCCTGGTCTCTGGTGACGTCAAACACGTTGGCCGACATCATCATCGGCGCTACAAGTACTACCGGCGGCCGGGACGGATCATCCGCGCTGTCGGGGAAATACCGTCGTAGCCGGTACATGTCGCACCGTTCCACGGTCTGAAACGGTGACGGACGGGATCCGGTCTGAAGTCCGCCGAACCGCAGTATCTCGGTACCGTTCTGCAACGTCGCAACCACCCGGTTCACGGGACCGGTGAGCAGGTTGCTACCCCAGGTCACCGATACCACATGTCACACCGACACTCCCGGTGATCACACATCTGCTGACGTCACCCAATCGACACTACGCGCAGCGGGGGCCGCCGCGGCGGGTCGCAGTTGACAACCGCAATGCCGCCATCCGTCAAGGCCAGGGTGGTCTGCTCGGGTGAGGCAACGGGCTCATGTCGCGTCATTTGCCATATCCATGACGGCGCCGCCCGCCCTGCCTGCGCTCTGTCCTCAGCCGCGCCCAAATCTTATGAACCAGCTGGTGGCTGAATACCTTTCGCGAAACAATGCAGACGAATCGGATCCATTCGCCGACGAGGCGCGGTTGACCGTCTTAACCTCACCGTTTAGAGCACGCATCACGCGAACAGGTCCTGCCGATGGCCGAGGAACGGGTGAACGATCGCACGTAGCGTCGCAAGAGGAGGTCCTGCGCCGTCAACGGACCAGCGGTAGTTGCACATTGACACGCCCTCGCTCGCGCCTGCTCGACAGGCGGTGTTGTCATGACCGAACTACACACCACGAACACTCTCGACGCCGTCAGCGGTGTCGTTGGCAATTGAATCTCGACCAGTTGTCGGGAAGCTTCGCCAAGCAGCATCCGAGGGTGTAGTGTGACGCAGTAGGAATACAACGTAGACAGGCCATCTAACAAGTATTTTGATCTGGGTTCCGGCTCCGAAATATGACTGTAGGCAGCGCGCCTACGCGAATTTGCATTCGTTGTCGATGTGGTTTCCGCTTCTGTCCCGGAAATCGGGTGGGTCACTGCACGAAGCCGACACGCATCGCGACAACCCCGGACTCAGTGCCCGCCTTTTAGTCAACGACAACGACCCCAATGGAAAAGAACGACCGCGCTTGGGTGCTCACCCGGCGCGATCACCGCAGCGGCAATGTCGCCGCCTACGCGACCATTGAAAACGAGAACGCCCGAAATGAGGCCCCGATGAGTAAATCCGAGCACGAACAAGGAAATGTCTTCGGGGGGCACGTACTTCATCTTGGTGCGGGTTTCAAAGAGAATGAGCGCCGCCACGTGGTGGAGGCATTGTCGACGCTCGGGCCGCACCTGGGAAGGTGGGATTCCCATGATGTGGTCGTGGATGTCTCCTTACAGGACCGCGGCGGCAAGGAGCAGCGCGTCACATTGCGCACGAGCCTGCCCGGCTTTCCGCCTTTAGTAGCGGTTGCTGATAACCCGGAGCTAACCCGCGCCCTCGGCGAAGCAAAGCACGAGCTGATCCGGCAGATTGAACACCAGAAGTCGGAGCGAGAACCCATGAACAACCGCCGGCTCAGGAACACCATGGTCCGGCACTGAATACCCCCACGCCGTGAGAGATCGCCCCATCCACAACCCCCTCGGCCCAACCACCAGCTCGCTTATGCGGGCAGATAGAGACGAGATGACGCACATCACCGAATCGCGAGTTATCACTAACCATGCCGTCATAGGCATATCAACGCCAGCAGCTACCGATCGGCCGTACCTAACCGCCGTGGAAGTCCTCCGCGCGGGCATACGCCGCACCGCCGGGCGCAAGGAAATGGCTGCGGCGAAGTCAGCCTGGGATTCCGAAGGCGGCGCGACCGATCAGCGAACGACCCACGGACAGCCCGTGACTGGGCCTCTGGTGCCACCGGCGCACTAGAGGCGCTGCGCATCGCCCCGGCCTGGTGCCGCAGGGTCGGCTACCCGCCATAGCAGCCGGACAGCCGTGCGCCACTGTTCAACAGCCGCACCGATGCTATTGTCACCGCCGTAGGCCTACGCCGAAGACACTATTCATAATGGGTTAGGTGCTCGATGACGCAGTCAACTAGACCATCAGATTCCGGGCAGGTCGGCGAGCCGGACTCCGACGAGGAGGACGAGGAGAGCAGCCCAATCACCCGCGCGGCAATCTTGGCTAATGCACTCGAGATCATCGATCGTGATGGCGTTGAGGGGCTGTCGATGCGCCGCCTCGGCGAGGCGGTCGGCCGTGATCCGATGGTGCTCTACCGGTATGTGCCGAACAAAGCCGCCGTGCTCGATGGGGTGGTCGAGATGGTCTTCGAGCAATTGTCGCTGGACGCCACACGCCCGGACTGGGCGGCCGCGCTGCGCGACCTCGCTCACGACTTCCGTGATTTAGCGCGCGTACACCCAAACGTGGTGCCGCTCTTGGTCACCCGGCCCCTTGCGACGCCGCTCGGGATGCGGCCACAGGGCATGCTTCGACAACTCGAAGATGTGCTCACGCTGCTGATTGGGGCGGGCTTGAGCGGGGTCGACGCGGTGTTCGTGTACCGGGCATTGTTCGGGTTCCTCTACGGCCATGTGCTCACTGAGCTACAGGAGGCCGTCGAACGCCCCGAGGAGACCGACGATGTGCTGCGTTTAGGCTTGCACCGGCTGCGGATCAGCGAATTCCCCCGATTGCGTTCGCTCGCGCCGACTTGGGCCGCCTACGACGGGCTCAGCGAACTCGACCGCGGACTTGACATTCTGCTTAGTGGGCTGGCTACGCAACTCGGCTTACCCGATGGCACACCCCCGCCGGCGCGCACGCCCGGGTCAACGTAAGCATGCCGCCAGTAACGTACATGACCATGATGCTGCCGCCCGCCGTATCCCGTCAGGCTGCGGGCCGGTCGGGTAGCCACCTCGTCTGGACGTCCGGGAGGCGTCGATGGCAATAACGGACGTAGCCGAATACGCCCACCTGAGCGTCACGGACCTCGAGGCGCTCGGAGGCGAACTCGAGGCGATCCGCCGCGACATCGAGGGTTCGCGCGGCGACAAGGACAGGGCTTACATCCTGCGTACCATCGTGTTTCAGCGATTTCTCGACATCGCCGCGAGGCTGCTTATCGCCGGCACCCGTAGCAAGGTCGGATGGGCTCTCGGTACCACCGCGCTCGCCGTGGCCAAGGTCATCGAGAACATGGAACTCGGCCACAACATCGGCCACGGTCAATGGGACTGGATGAACGACCCCGAAATCCATTCCAGCACGTGGGAGTGGGACATGGCGGGCGTCTCGTCGCAGTGGCGGTATTCCCACAACTATCGCCACCATATGTTCACCAATGTCATCGGCGTGGACGACGACCTCGGGTTCGGTGTCCTGCGGGTCGCCCGCGAACAGGAGTGGCACCGGAGTACTCTCTTTCAGCCTCTGCGAAATATGTTGTTGGCCATCATGTTCGAATGGGGCATCGCGATGCACGGCTTGCATTCGGAGCATGAGCGCGCGGCGACCGACGCGCAGAAGTCCGCCGGCACCCGAGCGCTGATCCGCAAGATGGCCCGGCAGGGCAGCAAGGACTATGTATTCTTTCCCGCTCTCAGTCTTCGACGATGGCGTCGCACACTCATGGCGAATGTGGCGGCGAACCTGCTACGTAATGTGTGGGCGTATGTAGTGATCTGCTGTGGGCACTTCGCGGACGGCGCAGAGAAGTTCACCCCCGCCGTGCTGGAGGGCGAGACGAAGCCCGAATGGTATCTGCGACAGATGCTGGGCACCGCAAACTTTGACGCTGGGCCGGTGCTGGCATTCCTCAGTGGAAACCTTTGCTACCAGATCGAACACCACCTTTTCCCTGGTCTGCCGAGCAACCGCTATGCGGAGATCGCCCAACGGGTCCGGGCGGTGTGCGCCACCTACAACCTCCCGTATACGACCGGTCCGCTTGTTCGCCAGTACCTGCTCACCTTTCGCACCATTTCCAAGCTGACGCTTCCGGATCGGTTACAGACCGCCAATTCTGACGACGCACCCGAGAAGGCGTCAGAAAACAAGTTCCGCACGTCGACGCACCCTGCGCGTCGGGCGAGGGCAATGGCGATACGCGGCGACGGGGATTAGTCACTGCGATAAGTGAGCGACCAATTCCGCGCAATTCAGGAAGTTCGTGCACCGCGGTGGCGCTGCGCGTCATGTGCTGGCTGCCGCTCATCCCGGGACATGTCATGGCGCATCTCATGACGCGTAGTCCTCAGATGGTGTGCTGGCCGGCGTCCTGGGAGCCGCTCGTGCGGCGGATAAGGTAAAGCGCATCTACCTCGGGGGAAGTGTGTGGCTGGCGCGATGTCGCTATCACTACGGCGACGGCGTGACACGGATCGTTCAACGTGTCCGGCTACTAAAGGCGCCTCAGCGCTGACGGCCGAGCAAGTGCGGGATCTGCTGAGGAAGATGCGAGCGTCCGAAGAATGCCACGGCGCGACCTGTCGACAACCCATCGCTGATCACCGCCAACACGGCCTGATACCTCTGCTCGGCCACGCTCAACTCCCTCATCTAGGGTGAACCGTCCCGGGTTTTATGCGCACCTTCCTTTGAGGGAAGGATGGCGCGATGGCGATCAGGTACGACGAGAACACCAAGGCCAGGGCGGTGCGGTTGGTCCGCGAGCACCGCGACGACTACGACTCGGAGTGGGCCGCGATGAAGGCGGTGTCGGGCCGGCTGGGAATGAGCGCGGAGACGCTACGCAAGTGGGTGCGCCAATCCGAGATCGATGCTGGTGAGGCGGCGGGCGTGTCAAGCGAGGAGAAGCGGGAGCTGCGTGAGCTACGCAGGAAGACCCGTGAGCTGGAACAAACCATCGAAATACTAAAGGCCGCAACAAGTTTCTTCGCGCGGGAGTGCGACCCGCGACACCGCTGATCTGCGCGTTCATCAACGCGCATCGCGAGGAGTTCGGGGTCGTACCGATCTGTCGGGCACTGGCCGTGCACGGCGTGCAAATCGCCCCGCGCACCTACTGGGCGCACCGCTTGGCGGCGCCGTCGAAACGGGCCCTGTGGGACACCACGATCACCGAGATCCTGGCCGGCATCTACGAACCTGACCCCGATGGGAAACGCCCGCCGGAGTGTCTGTACGGCAGCCTGAAGATGTGGGCGTACCTGCAGCGCCAAGGTATCCCGGTGGCCCGCTGCACGGTGGAGAAGATCATGCGCGCCCACGGCTGGCGTGGCGCCACCCGGGCACGGCGTCCGCCGCGCACGACCGAATCCGACCCGGCCGCAAACCGGGCGCCGGACCTGGTCGGCCGACGATGGCGGGTTGCGGCGCCGAACCTTCTGGTCGTGGCCGACTTCACCTACGTGCCGATGGTCGTGGGCTTCGGCTACACCGCGTTCGTCGTCGATGCCTACGCCGGGCTGATCCCCGGCTGGGAATGCTCGCTGACCAAGGACACCGGCTTCGTCGAGCGCGCGTTGCGCCACGCCGCGGCCTTCGGCTCCCGCCAAGGTCACCCGTTCGAGGACGCGATCCACCATAGCGACGCGGGAAGTCAGACTGGGTTCAACCGGTGGAAGCAACACCCTGAGATCGAGAGGGTGTTCGATGGGACGTTCCGCTGGGTGGATGCTGACGACGTCGGGCCGGCCGGCAATGCGCTCGCCGGGTCGGCCGCCGGTTCGACGAGATATAGTGCGCGAGTTCTGGCGAAGGATTGCCGAGGGGTTGAGCACTGCCGACGCGGCGGAGGCCTGCGGTGTGTCGGAGCCGGTCGGCAGCCGGCTGTTCCGACAGGGTGGCGGCATGCCGTCTGTGGAGTTGGAACCCGGATCGGGACGTTACTTGTCGTTTGCTGAACGTGAGGAGATCGCGCTGGCGCGCCAGCGCGGCGAGGGAGTTCGGGATATCGCTACCATGTTGGGTCGGTCACCGGCGACGATATCGCGGGAACTTCAACGGAATTCTGCGACTCGTAGCGGTCGGGTCGTTTACCGCGCTTCGGTGGCGCAGTGGAAAGCCGAGTCAAGAGCACGACGACCCAAGACCGCAAAACTGGTCGCCAATCCGCGGCTGCACGCCTACGTGCAAGATCGCCTCTCGGGGGCGGTGCGTGCCGAAGACGGGTCGGTCGTGACGGGACCGGTTCCGCGGGAATGGAAGGGCCGTAATAAGCCTCGGCGGCAAGATCGGCGCTGGGTGACTGCCAGGAGTCCTGAGCAGGTCGCGAATCGGCTCAAGCTCGATTTCCCGGATGATGACACCAAGCGGATCTCGCACGAAGCGATCTACCAGGCGTTGTTCATCGAAGGGCGCGGTGCGCTCAAACGGGAATTGGTGGCCTGTCTGCGGACCGGGCGGGCATTGCGGGTTCCACGGGCCCGTTCCCGCGGTAAGGCCAGCGGCCATGTCTGTGCCGAGGTGGTGATCAGCCAGCGCCCGGCCGAGGTTGAGGATCGCGCAGTGCCGGGCCATTGGGAGGGCGATCTCATCATCGGTGCTCAACGATCGGCTATTGGCACCGTCGTCGAACGCACGAGTCGGTTCACCATGCTGGTGCACCTGCCTCGAATGGCTGGCTACGGGATCGAACCACGCGTCAAGAACGGGCCCGCGTTGGGCGGCTACGGTGCAGAAGCGATGCGGGAGGCATTGGCTGGCCGCGCAAGTGAGCGAATTGCCGCTGCTGCTGCGCCAATCGCTGACGTGGGATCGCGGTAAAGAGCTCGCCCAGCATGCCCAATTCACCATGGATACCGGGACCGCGGTCTTCTTCGCTGACCCGCACTCGCCCTGGCAGCGTGGGACCAACGAGAACAGTAATGGGCTGCTTCGTCAGTACTTCCCTAAAGGAACCGACCTCGCGCGCTGGGACGCCAGCGAAATAGCAGCTGTCGCTGCAACACTCAATGCCCGACCGGGCAAAGTCCTCGGCTGGAAGACGCCCGCAGAAGTCTTCGAAGAACTGATATTGTCAGCCCAACAAGCCGGTGTTGCGACGACCGATTGAATCCGCCCAGTACACCGCAATACATTACAGCGAGACAGTGATGCTCGAAGGACTGATCCCATCGATCGGCACCGTCGGCGACGCCCTGGACAACGGGCTCTGCGAAACCACGATCGGGCTGTATAAGACCGAGTGCGTACGCGAAGGTTCCCCGTTCCGTAACGGGCCCGTCCGCACACTCGCCGACCTGGAGAACATGACCTCGGCGTGGGTGGCCTGGTACAACGAACGCAGGCTCATGCACCGGCTTGGGCGTCGCCCGCCCACAGAAGCCGAGGCCGAGTACTACGCGCGGTTGCAAGCCGGCAACCCCATCGGTCGTTCGTAGGCACCCCGCCGCGGCGGGGTGCGCCGCTGAATGCCGATGCGGCACGGCAGACTCAGGTCTCGTGGCGGAGTTGTTGATCGCGGTCAACCCGGACGAAGACTCCCGGCTGCCGTTGCTGCTGCGGGTTCCGCTCGCTGGCGGTGACCTGCTGTTCCGCACGTCGGGGACCTGGCCACGGGAGAAGGCTTTGTTCGCTTACCCGGTACCGCTGGACCAGTGGCCCGACGATCCGGTGATCGTCGAACAAGTGCGGTTGCGGTCGTGTCGTCGGCGCGGCGCGGCGATCGACGTGATCGCCGACCGGTCCCGGCACAACCGCTCCCAGCTCGTGTTCACCCAGGCTCGGGGCCGCGACGTGGTGTTTTGGCAGTCGCCGCGCACCCGCAAACAGGCGCGCCCAAACGTGCGCACCCCGACCGCCCGCGCGCATGGCATCGAGGAGTTGCAGATCGTGGTCGACAGCCACGAGCAGTACGCCTACCGGTTCGCAACCCAGCAGGTCACCACGGTGAAGCGGGCGCTGCCGTGCGGAGACTACGGGATTGTCATAGATGGCCGGCTGATCGCCAGCGTGGAGCGCAAGTCACTGGTCGATCTGGTCGCCAGCCTCACCGGCGGGAAGCTGCGTTACCAGGTCGGCGAGCTGGCCGCGCTCCCACGTGCGGCGGTGGTGATCGAGGACCGTTACTCGCAGCTGTTCAAGCTCGACCGCGTCCGGCCCGCGGTGGTCGCCGACGGGCTCGCCGAGCTGCAGATCCGCTGGCCGAACGTGCCCGTCGTGTTCTGCGAGACCCGCCAGCTCGCCGAGGAATACACCTACCGGTTTCTCGCCGCAGCCCACGCCTGGGCGATCACCGAACACGCTGCCCTGCAACGCATCTCACCGATCACGATCGACATTACCGAATTCGATGAGGCACCCACAACGCCGACACCGCCCACTGCGCAGGTTCGCGCCTGGGCCCGAGGCGCTGGGTTCCCGGTGCCTGATCGCGGGAGGCTACGCCCCGAGATCTGGACCGCCTGGCACGACGCCAACCCACCGAACCGAACCTAAGCGCCACCGCCCGTACTAGGCTCCACCACCAGATCGGGAAGCACACCGGTCACACGAAATGAGGTGTGCATCAAACCCGGGATGCCTCAAGGGAGTGTCAAGGATCAGCCGAAGTAACTGTCAACCATCAGCCGAAACACTGTCAGGCATCAGCCGAAGACAAAATGTCAAGCATCAACCGAGGTCATACAGGTTTACAGTGCCCCCGGCACGACTCGAACGTGCGACCTAGGGATTAGAAGGCCCTTGCTCTATCCACCTGAGCTACGGAGGCTATGCGCAGGTCAGTCTATCGAACGGCGCTAGCAGCACAGGTCCTGGCAACGCGCCGCGCGCGAAAAGCGTTCCGCTGCCGTAATTATCGGTTATGGTAGTGAACCTCGACACACGTACAACATCGGCCGGTAATGGGCCGTTAACCGCAACGAGGCGTGTGCATAACGTCGAGGGGTGGCGTAGCTATGAGCGTGGCCATGAACCTGACTTCGAGCTGCTCGTGGGCCAGTGCCCAGGCGCTGCGCCTGGCGGCCGACGCCAGGGACACCTATCGAACCGGCTCCCTGTTGCTGCGCGGTTCGCCGTTCGCC
Organism: uncultured Actinomycetota bacterium; assembly: GCA_963800315.1. Lineage (GTDB taxonomy): Bacteria > Actinomycetota > Actinomycetes > Mycobacteriales > Mycobacteriaceae > Mycobacterium. The sequence continues at coordinate 514,143 of CAWDAS010000002.1, read as the reverse complement.
TTGGGTTGGGTCGCCGGCTGGCTGCTCACCGAGTTTCCCCCACACGTGTTGACCGGGCACGCGTTGTCGCGGGTAGCGCACCCGTCCATCGGCCGTGTCGGCAGCACGTGGGCCGCGCAGCGGGCCGATCTGGCCCTCACCGCCGCGCTCGAGGAGTCCTTCGGGCCGGACTTCCGCGACCGTGTCTGCCACCCGACCTCCATTTCGTCCCCATGCGCAAGCCGCGGCGGGCTGTTGCGCAGGCCGGGGCCGCATCGCCGGTACGCCGCGCAGACCTCCGACATTTCCTACGGTCCGGGCGGACGCGACAACCTGCTCGACATCTGGCGACGCGATGACCGGGCACCGGGGTGCCGCGCGCCGGTGCTGATCCAGGTGCCGGGCGGGGCATGGTCCGTCAACGGCAAACGCGGTCAGGCCTACACGCTGATGAGCCGCATGGTCGAGCTCGGCTGGATCTGCGTCTCGATCGACTACCGCAGGAGCCCGCGCAGCACCTTTCCCGCGCACCTCATCGACGTGAAGAGGGCCATCGCCTGGGTCCGCGAGAACATCGCCGACTATGGCGGGGATCCGGACTTCATCGCGATCACCGGCGGCTCGGCGGGCGGGCACCTGGCCTCGCTGGCCGCGCTCACCTCCAACCATCCGGAGTTCCAGCCCGGATTCGAAGACGCCGACACCACCGTTCAAGCGGTCGCACCGTATTACGGCGTCTATGACTTCACCGACTTCGAGAACATGCACGAGTTGATGCTGCCGTTCCTCGAGCATTTCGTTTTGAAGGCCCGCCACGCCGACCAGCCCGAGCGGTTCCGGGCGGCGTCGCCGATCTCGTACGTGCACAGCGAAGCACCGCCCTTTTTCGTGCTGCACGGCGAGAAAGACGAGTTGGTTCCCAGCGGCCAGGCGCGTGCCTTCTGCGCGGCGCTACGTGCGGCCGGCGCTCCCACGGTGGCCCATGCCGAGCTGGCCAACGCACACCACGCTTTCGACATCACCCCGACGGTCCGCTCGTGGCTGGCGGCCGACGCCGTCGCCGACTTCTTGGGTGTCGTCTACGGCCGGCGCGCCAGGTCGCTGCTCGATTCGTCGCCGGTGCCGGTCACTTCGGCCAGCTGAGCGGGGCCGGGCCTTTCCGTCGCGGCGACCGGACCACCGACCCAGCCGCTCCTTTCACCAGCGCGGCAACCCGACTAGCGTTGTGTTGGCCGATTGGGTTGGCGGGTCGAAGGCGGGAGGCTTGATCGACGGTGACAAGGTTGACGCGTCTGGTCAAAGACCATGACTGAGTCCGTCGAGATCGTGAGATTGGCCGACGAGCTCGGACCGGTCGACTATCTGCTGCATCGGGGTGAGGCAAATCCCCGCACCCGGTCGGGGATCATGGCGCTGGAACTGCTCGACACCACACCGGACTGGAGCCGGTTCCGCACCCGGTTCGAAAACGCTTCTCGACGGGTGTTGCGGCTGCGGCAAAAGGTCGTAGTGCCGACCTTGCCGACGGCGTCGCCGCGCTGGGTGGTGGATCCCGATTTCAACTTGGACTTCCATGTGCGCCGGGTGCGCGTGGCCGAACCGGGCACCCTGCGTGATGTGTTCGATCTCGCCGAGGTGATCCTGCAGTCACCGATGGACATCTCGCGGCCGCTGTGGACCGCCACCCTGGTCGAGGGGCTGGGCGGCGGCAAGGCCGCGACGCTGCTGCATGTCAGCCACGCGGTCACCGACGGCGTCGGCGGCGTCCAGATGTTCGCCGAGATCTATGACCTGGAGCGCGATCCACCGGACAAGCCGACACCACCGCTGCCCATCCCACAGGATCTGACCGCCAATGACCTGATGCGGCAGGGCCTCAACCACCTACCCATCGCCATCGTCGGCGGCGTCTTGGGCGCGCTGTCCGGGGCGGCCTCGGCGGCGGGGCGGGCGGTCCTGGAACCCGCGTCCACCGTCTCGGGGCTCGTGACCTACGCCATGTCGGGGATTCGGGTGCTCAACCGGGCCGCCGAGCCGTCACCGTTGTTGCGCCGGCGCAGCCTGGCGACCCGTACCGAAGCCATCGACATCCCGCTGTCCGACCTGCACAAGGCCGCCAAAGCCGGCGGCGGGTCCATCAACGACGCCTACCTCGCCGGTCTGTGTGGCGCCCTGCGCCGCTACCACGACGCGCTGGGCGTGCCGATCAGCACCCTGCCGATGGCTGTGCCGGTAAACCTGCGGGCCGAAGCCGATACGGCCGGCGGCAATCGGTTCACCGGTGTCAACCTGGCCGCGCCGATAGGCACCGCCGATCCCGTCTCCCGGATGAAGAAGATCCGCGCGCAGATGACCCAGCGGCGCGACGAGCCGGCGATGAACATCATCGGTTCCATGGCGCCGGTGCTCAGCGTCTTGCCGACGGCCGTGCTGGAGGGGATTACCGGCTCGGTGATCGGCGCCGACGTGCAGGCCAGCAATGTCCCGGTCTATCCGGGAGACACCTACATCGCCGGGGCAAAGATCTTGCGGCAGTATGGGATTGGCCCGTTGCCCGGTGTGGCGATGATGGTGGTGTTGATCTCGCGGGGTGGGTGGTGCACCATCACCGTGCGCTACGACAGGGCGTCGGTGCGAAACGAGCCGTTGTTCGCCCAGTGCCTGCTGGACGGTTTCAACGAGATCCTGGCGCTCGCCGGCGACTCGGCACCCCAGGCGGTGCCCGCGTCGTTCGCCGCCGAGCCGGCCGGTGTGGCGTCCCGATCGGTGTCGGGCTCATGAGCGCCGCCAAAGACAAGGCCGGCGACCAGAAGACCGCCGCGGATCTGCGGCTGCCGGGTTCGGTCGCCGAGATCATGGCCAGCCCGTCCGGGCCCAAGATCGGCGCGTTCTTCGACCTGGACGGCACGCTGGTCGCCGGTTTCACCGCGGTCATCCTCACCCAGGAGCGGCTGCTGCGCCGTGACATGGGGGTGGGCGAGCTGCTCGGCATGGTGCAGGCCGGGCTGAACCACACGCTCGGGCGCATCGAGTTCGAAGACCTGATCGGCAAGGCCGCCGCGGCGCTGGCCGGGCGATTGCTGGACGACCTGGAGGAGATCGGCGAGCGGCTTTTCGTCCAGCGGATCGAGTCCCGGATCTACCCGGAGATGCGCGAGCTGGTGCGGGCGCACGTGGCCCGCGGTCACACCGTGGTGCTCAGCTCGTCGGCGCTGACCATCCAGGTCAACCCGGTGGCGCGCTTCCTCGGCATCACCAACATGCTCACCAACAAGTTCGAGACCACCGAGGACGGGTTGCTCACCGGCGGCGTGCAGAAGCCGATCTTGTGGGGGCCGGGCAAGGCCGCCGCGGTTCAGCGGTTCGCGGCCGAGCACAACATCGACCTCAAAGACAGCTACTTCTATGCCGACGGCGACGAGGACGTCGCGCTGATGTATCTGGTCGGCAACCCGCGGCCGACCAACCCCGAGGGGAAAATGGCCGCGGTGGCCAAGCGCCGCGGCTGGCCCATTCTGCGGTTCAACAGCCGCGGGCCGGTCGGCATCCGGCGGCAACTGCGCACCCTGGCCGGCTTCGGTTCGCTGTTCCCGGTCGCCGCCGGTGCGGTGGGTATCGGAATGCTGACCCGTAGCCGGCGGCGCGGAGTCAACTTCTTCACGTCCACCTTCTCCCAGATGCTGCTCGCGACCACTGGTGTGCAGCTGAACGTCATCGGGCAGGAAAACCTGACCGCCCAGCGTCCGGCGGTGTTCATCTTCAACCACCGCAACCAGGTCGACCCCGTCATCGCCGGCGCGCTGGTGCGCGACAACTGGACCGCGGTGGGCAAGAAGGAACTGGCCAAGGACCCGATCATGGGCACGATCGGCAAGGCGATGGACGCCGCGTTCATCGACCGCGACGACCCGGCGGCCGCGGTGGAGTCGCTGCACCAAATCGAAGAGCTTGCCAGAAAAGGGCTTTCGGTCGTGATGGCTCCGGAAGGAACCCGGGTCGACACGACCGAGGTCGGGCCGTTCAAGAAGGGCGCTTTCCGCATCGCGATGACCGTGGGCATCCCGATCGTGCCGATCGTGATCCGCAACGCCGAGATCGTCGCCGCTCGCAACTCGACCACGATCAACCCCGGCAAGGTCGATGTCGCGGTATTCCCGCCGATCTCGGTGCAGGACTGGACGCTTGAATCCCTGCCGGAGCACGTCGCCGAAGTGCGCCAGCTGTACCTGGACACACTGGCCAACTGGCCCGCTAACGAGTTGGGCGAACTGCCCGAGGTGGGTCTGTACGCGGAGCAAAAAGCCGCGGGCAAATCCCGGAGCAAGACCGCTAAAAAGACCGTCGCGAAAAAGACCGCAACCAAGTCAACTGTCAAAAAGACCGCAGCCAAAAAGACCCCAGCCAAAAAGACCCCAGCGAAAAAGACCCCAGCGAAAAAGAACCCGGCCAAGGCACCGCCGGCCAAGGCGAACCCCAACGCGTCCAGTGCTGAATCGCCGGAGTCTCCGCCCAAAGGGCGGACGTGACCCAACCGGCCGCAGACACCAGCGCGGTCCTTGCAGGGCATGACTCGCTGGTGCTGGCGTCCATGGCATCGCCGGTCGAGGCGGAGCTCGTCACCGCTTGGGTGGAACAACAGCGCGCCGGCAATCCGGGGGCGACGTTCGACGTGCTCGAGTTGCCCGCGCCCGATGCGCCGGCAACGGCGCTGACCGCGCTGGCCGACCAACTCGAGTCCGGCCCGGAAACCACCGACGACCGCTCGATCGTGCCGGTGCGGGTGTTCTGGCTTCCCCCGCCGGATCGCGGCCGGCTCGCCAAGCTGGCCGGGCTGCTCCCCGGCCGAGACCCGTACCACCCCAACGAACGTCAGCAACGGCACATCCTGGCCAACGCTCCGCACCGGGCGCGGGTGGTGGCCGGGGAATCGGCCACGATTTCCGAACTTCGCCAGCAGTGGCGCGACACCACCGTGGCACAGGACAAGCGCGACTTCGCCCAATTCGTCATTCGCCGGGCCATCCTGGCGATGGAACGTGTCGAGTACCGGATCCTCGGACCGCAGTACAAGTCCCCGCGGCTGGTGAAGCCGGAAATCTTGGCGTCCACCCGGTTTCGCGCCGGCCTGCAAAAGATCCCGGGCGCAACCGTCGAACGAGCGGGGACGATGCTCGACGAGTTGTCCACCGGTTGGAGCAGGGTGTCCGTCGACCTCGTTTCCGTCCTCGGCAGGCTGCTCAGCCGCGGCTTCGATCCGGAGATCGACTACGACGAATATCAGATCGCCGCGATGCGCGCCGGTCTGGAAGCTCACCCGGCGGTGCTGCTGTTTTCGCACCGTTCCTACATCGACGGCGCGGTGGTGCCGGTGGCGATGCAGGAGAATCGGCTACCGCCGGTGCATGTGTTCGCCGGCATCAACTTGTCGTTCGGGGCGATGGGGCCGCTGCTACGCCGTTCCGGCGTCATCTTCATCCGCCGCAACATCGGCGATGATCCGCTCTATAAGTTCGTGCTGCGCGAATACGTCGGCTACATCGTCGAGAAGCGGTTCAACCTGAGCTGGTCCATCGAGGGCACTCGCTCGCGGACCGGCAAGATGCTGCCGCCCAAGCTCGGTCTGTTGGCCTATGTGGCCGACGCTTACCTGGACGGCCGCAGCGAAGACATTCTGTTGCAGCCGGTTTCGATCAGCTTCGATCAGCTGCACGAGACCGCGGAGTACGCCGCGTACGCGCGCGGTGGGGAGAAGACAGCCGAAGGCGTGGGCTGGCTGTACAACTTCATCAGGGCGCAGGGCGAACGCAACTACGGCAAAATCTACGTGCGCTTCCCGGAAGCGGTCTCGATGCGGCAGTACCTGGGCCCCCCGCACGGCCCGATCACCGGTGATCAGGACGCCAAACGGCTTGCACTGCAGAAGATGTCGTTCCAAGTCGCCTGGCGGATACTGCAGTCGACCCCCGTGACGGCAACCGGTTTGGTATGCGCCTTGCTGCTGACCACTCGCGGTGCCGCGTTGACGCTCGACCAGCTGCACCACACCTTGCAGGACTCACTCGACTATCTCGAACGCAAACAGACCCCCATGTCGACCAGCGCGTTGCGGTTGCGCTCGCGAAATGGTGTGCGGGCGGCGGTGGACGCGTTGTCCAATGGACACCCGATCACCCGGGTCGACGGCGGCCGGGAGCCGGTGTGGCGCATCGCGCCCGACGACGAACACGCCGCCGCGTTCTACCGGAACTCGGTGATCCATGCCTTCCTGGAGACCTCGATCGTCGAACTCGCGCTGGCACACGCCAAACACGTGGACGGCGATCGCCTGCCGGCGTTCTGGGCCCAGGCGATGCGGCTGCGCGATCTGCTGAAATTCGACTTCTATTTCGCCGACTCCGCGGCGTTTCGGGAGAACATCGCCGAAGAGATGGCCTGGCACGACAATTGGGAAGCTCACGTCGCCGCCGGGGGCGACGAGATCGACGCGATGCTGTTCGCCAAGCGTCCGCTGATGTCGGACGCCATGCTGCGCGTGTTCTTCGAAGCTTACGAGATCGTCGCCGATGTGTTGCGCGATGCGCCACCGGATATCGGTCAAAAGGAGCTGACCAAGCTGGCGCTCGGGGTCGGACGGCAATACGTGGCCCAGACCCGGGTCCGCAGTAGCGAATCGGTGTCGACGCTTTTGTTCGCCACCGCACACCAGGTTGTCGTCGATCAGAACCTGATAGCGCGTGCCCCGGACCTCGCCGAAAGGCGGATCGCCTTCCGGCGCGAACTGCGCGACATCCTGCGGGATTTCAATTACGTCGAGCAGATCGCGCGCAGTCAGTTCGTCGCCCGCGAGTTCAAGGCGCGTCAGCAACGCCTGGATAGTCGAACTCCGTAGCCGCTGTGCCCGCGGGCGGGCTGCACGGCGTGCCCCTGGTGATCGTGATGCCCGCGCTGCTCGTGCAGGGGGCGCGCAGCGACGAGCGCGCCGCAGGGTGCGGACCTGCCCGCGGAGTAATCCACAGTCGCGATTCTTTCCACAGGGGCAGCCGGCGAGGCCCGGTGTGCCGCGGGGTCCGTCGGTGCCGGCGCGCTGAATGGCAGCCACACAGGGCGGTGACATGTTCACCAAGCCGCAGAACGCAACCGAGAAGGGACCAAACCATGTTCGAAACCCCGCTTACCGTCGTCGGTCACATCGTCAACGACCCGCAGCGCCGCAAGGTCGGCGATCAGGAGCTGATCAAGTTCCGGGTGGCCAGCAACTCTCGTCGCCGCGCCGGTAACGGCGGCTGGGAGCCGGGGCACTCGCTGTTCGTCACCGTCAATTGCTGGGGAAAGCTGGTCGGTGGTGTGGGGGCCGCGCTGGGCAAGGGCGCACCGGTGATCGTGACGGGCCACGTCTACACCAGCGAGTACGAGGACCGCGACGGCAATAAGCGTTCGTCGCTGGAGATGCGAGCGACCGCGGTCGGGCCGGACCTGTCGCGCACGTTCGTGCGGATCGAGAAGCCCGGTTACACCGGTCCCAGCGTCGAGCCAGGCCCAGCGGCCGGCGGAACTACGGTGGCAGCCGTCGACGTTGATGCTGCCGTGGACCGTACTGCCGTGGACAGCGCCGACGGTGACGATCCGGCCGACTCGGGTCAGGCACTAGACAAGGCCACCGCTGACCGAGCGCCGCTCCCCGTTTCGGCCTGACGCTCGGCTGCGGCGCAGGCCCATGTCGGGCGATGCCTAGGATGGTCCGCGAGATCACTCTGCACGACCAGAAAGGCATAACCGCGGCATGGCTGAGTTCATCTACACGATGAAGAAGGTCCGCAAGGCGCACGGCGACAAGGTGATCCTGGACGACGTCACGTTGAGCTTCTACCCGGGCGCCAAGATCGGTGTCGTTGGCCCGAACGGCGCCGGTAAGTCGAGCGTCTTGCGGATCATGGCCGGGCTGGACAAGCCGAACAACGGCGACGCCTTCCTGGCCACCGGCGCCTCCGTCGGCATCCTGCTCCAGGAGCCGCCGCTGAACGAGGAGAAGACCGTTCGCGGCAACGTGGAAGAGGGCCTTGGCGACATCAAAGTCAAGCTCGACCGCTTCAACGAGGTCGCCGAGTTGATGGCCACCGACTACTCCGACGAGTTGATGGAGGAGATGGGCCGGCTGCAAGAGGAACTGGACCACGCCGACGCGTGGGACCTCGACTCCCAGCTCGAGCAGGCGATGGACGCGCTGCGCTGCCCGCCGCCCGACGAGCCGGTGATGCACCTGTCCGGCGGCGAGCGCCGCCGCGTGGCGCTGTGCAAGCTGCTGCTGTCCAAACCCGATTTGCTGCTGCTGGACGAGCCGACCAACCACCTGGACGCCGAAAGCGTGCAGTGGCTCGAACAGCACCTGGCCGCCTACGCGGGGGCGGTCCTGGCGGTTACCCATGACCGCTACTTCCTGGACAACGTCGCGCAATGGATCCTCGAGCTCGACCGCGGCCGCGCCTACCCTTACGAGGGCAATTACTCGACCTACCTGGAGAAGAAGGCCGAACGGATCGGGGTGCAGGGCCGCAAGGACGTCAAGTTGCAGAAGCGGCTGGCCGACGAGCTGGCCTGGGTGCGGTCCGGGGCCAAAGCGCGTCAAGCCAAGGGCAAGGCGCGCCTGCAGCGCTACGAGGAGATGGCCGCCGAGGCCGAGAAGACGCGCAAGCTGGATTTCGAGGAGATCCAGATCCCGGTCGGGCCGCGACTGGGCAACGTGGTCGTCGAGGTGGAACACCTCGACAAAGGCTACGACGGACGCACCCTGATCAAGGACCTCTCCTTCACCCTGCCCCGCAACGGCATCGTCGGCGTCATCGGCCCCAACGGGGTCGGTAAGACGACGCTGTTCAAAACCATCGTCGGGCTCGAGCAGCCGGACAGCGGCACCGTCAAGGTCGGGGAGACCGTCAAACTGAGCTACGTCGACCAGGCTCGCGCCGGCATCGACCCAAAGAAGACGGTGTGGGAGGTCGTCTCCGACGGGTTGGACTACATCGAGGTCGGACAGAACGAGATCCCGTCCCGGGCCTACGTGTCGGCGTTCGGGTTCAAGGGCCCCGACCAGCAGAAGCCGGCCGGCGTGCTGTCCGGCGGCGAGCGCAACAGGCTCAACCTGGCGATGACGCTCAAGCAGGGCGGCAACCTGATCCTGCTGGACGAGCCGACCAACGACCTGGATGTGGAGACCCTGAGCTCGCTGGAGAACGCCCTGGAGAACTTTCCCGGCTGCGCGGTGGTGATTTCGCACGACCGCTGGTTTTTGGACCGGACGTGTACGCACATTTTGGCCTGGGAAGGCGATGAGGACAACGAGGCCAAGTGGTTTTGGTTCGAGGGCAACTTCGGTGCGTACGAGGAAAACAAGATCGAACGACTGGGCGCCGAAGCCGCCCGGCCGCACAGAGTGACCCACCGCAAGCTGACGCGCGACTAGTGTCAGCTGCGGCGCCAGCGCTCCGACGACGATGCGGCCGGAACGGCCGCAAGGAGCGGGGCGATCGAGGAGGCCAACGGCATCCGTGACGAGTTGGGAGCAATCGGCATGACGATCGATCCCGGGGCCAGGCAGGACCTCAAGCCGTGGACCAGCTTCACCGAGCGGCAGGACATTCCCGACTGGATCTTGAGGGCCTACGTCGAAAGCTACCGCGGTCCGCGCCGCGATGAATCCGGGGCCGCGGAGACCGGGCCCATCGACCTGACCGTCCCGGCCGCCATCGTCACCCCCGCCATGCTCGGGGCGCATTATCGGCTCGGAGAGCAGCGCGCCGCCGGCGAAAGTCGTGTCGCCGTTTACCGCGCGGACGACCCCGTCGGCCTCGGGCCCGCGCTGCAGGTCGTCACCGACCACGGCGGCATGCTGATGGACTCGGTCACCGTGCTGCTGCACCGGCTCGGTGTCGCCTACTCGGCCATCATGACCCCGGTCTTCGAGGTGCGGCGCGGCCCGGCGGGGGACCTGCTCAGCATCGAACCGAAACCAGACGGCGCCTCGCAATACGTCGGCGAAGCCTGGATACACGTGCAGCTCCTGCCGTCCGTCGACGACAACGGGCTGACCGAGGTCGAACAGCTGCTGCCCAAGGTGCTGGCTGACGTCCAACGGGTCGCCAGCGACGCCACCGGGTTGTTCGCCGCCCTGAACGACCTCGCCGCCGCAGTCGAAGCCAACGCCGACGGCCGCTTCGCGGCGCCCGACCGCGAAGATGTCGCGGCGCTGCTGCGCTGGCTCGGTAACGGGAATCTGCTGCTGCTGGGTTATCAACGTTGCCGGGTGCACGAGGGCCAAGTCTCACCCGACGGCTCACCCGGCCTGGGTGTCCTGCGCACCCGTACCGGGTCCCGTCCACGGTTGACCGACGACGACAGGTTGCTGGTGTTGGCCCAATCGGTCGTCGGCAGCTACCTGCGCTACGGCGCGTACCCGTATGCCATCGCGGTTCGCGAGAATGTCGGCGGCGACGAGGGCATCATCGAGCACCGCTTCGTCGGGCTCTTCACGGTCGCCGCCATGAACGCGGACGTGCTGGAAATCCCGATGATTTCGCGCCGGGTCCGCGACGCGCTCGCGATGGCCGACAGCGACCCGATCCACCCGGGCCAGCTGCTGCTCGACGTCATTCAGACCGTTCCGCGCTCCGAGCTGTTCACCCTCAGCGCCGAGCGGCTTTTGACGATGGCCAAAGCGGTCGTGGATCTGGGGTCGCAACGCCGGGCGTTGTTGTTCCTGCGCACCGATCCGCTCCAGTATTTCGTTTCGTGCCTGGTCTATCTGCCCCGTGACCGCTACACCACGCAGGTACGGCTGCGCATGGAAGACATCCTGGTCAGCGAGTTCGGCGGTACGCGCCTGGAGTTCACCGCTCGTGTCAGTGAATCACCGTGGGCGTTGATACATTTCATGGTCCGGCTGCCCGAAGACGTGGCGCCGGTGGACGTCTCCGAAGAGAACCGGGTGCGGATTCAAGAGCTGCTCAGCGATGCCGCGCAAACCTGGACCGACAGGTTGATCGCCGCCGCGACGGACGGCGCCGTCGAGCAGGCCGATGCCGAGCACTACGCGGCCGCCTTCTCCGAGGCCTACAAGCAGGCCGTCACCCCGGCCGACGCCATCGATCACATCGCCATCATCAAAGAGCTGCAAGACAATTCGGTCAAGCTGGTGTTCTCCGAACGCGGCGATGACGGCGCCGCACAGCTGACCTGGTTCATGGGCGGTCGCACCGCCTCGCTGAGCCAGCTGCTGCCGATGCTGCAGAGCATGGGCGTCGAGGTGCTCGAGGAGCGGCCGTTCGAGATCACCCGCCCCGACGGCCTGCCGGTGTGGATCTACCAGTTCAAAGTCTCGACGCCGAGCATCCCCTCGGCTTCAACGGCGGACGAGCGGGAGGCGACCGCGCAACGATTCGCCGATGCGGTCACCTCGATTTGGCAGGGTCGCGTCGAGATCGACCGGTTCAACGAGCTGGTCATGCGCGCGAAGCTGACGTGGTCGCAGGTCGCGCTGCTCCGTGCCTACGCGAAATACCTGCGGCAGGCGGGCTTTCCTTACAGCCAGTCCTACATCGAGTCGGTGCTCAACGATCACCCCTCCACCGCGCGCTCACTGGTCGTACTGTTCGAGGCGCTTTTCGATCCGCGGCCATCGGGCTCATCCACCAGCCGCGACGCAGCAGCGGCCGCCGCCGCCGCGGTCGCCGCGGACATCGATGCGTTGATGAGTCTGGACACCGACCGCATTCTGCGGGCCTTCGCGTCGCTGGTTCAGGCCACCTTGCGCACCAATTGCTTTGTGACACGCGAGGGTTCGGCCCGGGCTCGCGACGTGCTGGCGCTCAAGCTCGACGCCCAGCTGATCGACGAGCTTCCGCTGCCGCGGCCCAAATACGAGATCTTCGTCTACTCGCCCCGCGTCGAGGGCGTGCACCTGCGATTCGGGCCGGTGGCGCGCGGGGGCCTGCGCTGGTCGGATCGCCGCGACGACTTCCGCACCGAAATCCTGGGTCTGGTCAAGGCGCAAGCGGTGAAGAATGCCGTCATCGTCCCGGTCGGAGCCAAGGGCGGCTTCGTCGTCAAGCGACCGCCGCCACCCACCGGCGACGCCGCCGCCGACCGCGACGCCACCCGCGCCGAGGGTGTTGCCTGCTATCAGCTGTTCATCTCCGGGCTGCTCGACGTCACCGACAACGTCGACCATGCCACCGGGAAGGTCAGCCCACCACCGGAAGTGATTCGGCGGGACGGCGACGACGCGTACCTGGTGGTGGCGGCGGACAAGGGCACCGCCACGTTCTCCGACATCGCCAACGATGTCGCCAAGTCGTACGGATTCTGGCTGGGTGACGCTTTCGCATCCGGCGGATCGGTGGGCTACGACCACAAGACCATGGGCATCACCGCCAAGGGCGCCTGGGAGGCCGTCAAACGACACTTCCGCGAAATGGGCGTCGACACCCAGGCCGAGGACTTCACGGTCGTGGGAATCGGTGACATGAGCGGCGACGTGTTCGGCAACGGCATGCTGCTCAGCAAGCACATTCGATTGATCGCCGCGTTCGATCACCGGCACATCTTCCTGGACCCGGACCCGGATGCCGCGGCTTCGTGGGAGGAACGCCGGCGGATGTTCGACCTGCCGCGGTCCAGCTGGGACGACTACGACAAGTCGGTGATCAGCGAAGGCGGCGGGGTGCACAGCCGCGAACACAAATCCATCCCCGTCAGCCCCCAGGTCCGCGACGCTTTGGGCATCGACGACCCGGGCGAGGGGGTCACCGAAATGACGCCGCCCAACCTGATCAAGGCGATCCTGCAGGCGCCGGTCGACTTGTTGTTCAACGGCGGCATCGGCACCTACATCAAGGCGGAATCCGAATCCGACGCCGATGTCGGCGACCGCGCCAACGACCCGGTGCGGGTCAACGCAAGCCGGGTGCGCGCCAAGGTGATCGGCGAAGGCGGAAACCTCGGCGTGACGGCATTGGGCCGCGTCGAGTTCGATTTGTCGGGCGGGCGCATCAACACCGACGCGATGGACAACTCGGCCGGCGTGGACTGTTCCGACCACGAGGTCAACATCAAGATCCTGATCGACTCGCTGGTCACCGCGGGCAAGGTCAAGGCCGACGAGCGCAAGGAGCTGCTGGAGTCGATGACCGATGAGGTCGCTCGGCTGGTGCTCACCGACAACGAGGACCAGAACGATTTGATCGGGACCAGCCGCGCGAATGCCGCCAGCCTCCTCCCGGTGCACGCCAGGCAGATCCAGTTCCTGGTGGACGAACGCGGGCTCAACCGCGAGTTGGAAGCGCTGCCTTCGGAAAAGGAAATTCACCGGCGGTCCGAGGCGGGGATCGGCCTCACCTCGCCCGAGCTGTGCACGTTGATGGCGCACGTCAAGTTGGGGCTCAAAGAGGACATGTTGGGCACCGAACTCACCGAACAGGATGTGTTCGCATCCAGGTTGCCGCAGTACTTCCCGGCGCCGTTGCGGGAGCGGTTCACCCCGGAGATCCGCATGCATCAGCTGCGCCGCGAGATCGTGACCACCATGCTGATCAACGATCTGGTGGACGTCGCCGGTATCGGCTACGCCTTCCGGATCAGCGAGGACGTCGGCGTCCGGCCGGTCGACGCGGTGCGCACCTGGGTCGCCACCGACGCCATCTTCGATGTGTGCGAGACCTGGCGACGGATCCGCGCGGCGGACCTGCCGGTCGCGCTGTCGGACCGACTCACCCTGGATACCCGGCGGCTGATCGACCGCGCCGGGCGCTGGCTGCTCAACTACCGTCCGCAGCCGCTGGCGGTCGGCGCCGAAATCAACCGGTTCGCCGCGAAGGTCAAAGAACTCACGCCACGGATGTCGGAGTGGCTGCGCGGTGACGACAAGGCCATCGTGGAAAAGGAAGCCGCCGAATTCGCCTCGCAGGGTGCGCCCGAAGACCTGGCGTACATGGTCGCCGCCGGTCTGTACCGCTTCAGCCTGCTCGACATCATCGACATCGGCGACATCAACGACATCGACGCCGCCGAAGTCGCCGACACCTATTTCGCCCTGATGGACCGGCTGGGCACCGACGGCTTGCTGACCGCGGTCTCGGACCTACCGCGCAACGACCGCTGGCATTCCCTGGCGCGCTTGGCGATTCGCGACGATATCTACGCCTCGCTGCGGTCGCTGTGCTTCGATGTGCTCGCGGTGGGGGAGCCCGATGAAAGCGGCGATGAGAAGATCGCCGAGTGGGAGCACCTGTCCGCATCCAGGGTAGAGCGGGCCCGCCGAACGCTGATGGAAATCCAGGAGAGCGGCGAGAAGAATCTCGCGACGCTGTCCGTCGCCGCGCGGCAGATTCGTCGCATGACCCGCACCAGCGGAAGAGGGTCGTCGAGTTGAGCGTCGGTTTCGTCGCGCCCGTGCCGGTGCGCTGGTCGGATATCGACATGTACCAGCACGTCAACCACGCCACCATGGTCACGCTCCTGGAGGAATCCCGGGTTCCGTTCCTCAAGGAGCCGTTCGCCGCCGACATCACCACCACCGGGTTGCTGATCGCCGATGTCCGGGTCACCTACAAGGCTCAGCTGCGGCTCGTCGATTCGCCCTTGCAGGTGACCATTTGGACGAAGCAGCTGCGGACGGTCGATTTCACGTTGGGTTACGAGGTGCGTTCGGTCAACGCCGATCCCGCGTCCAGGGCCGCCGTCATCGCCGAGTCGCAGCTGGCCGCGGTCCACATCGAGGAGCAGCGATTGGTACGGCTATCGCCACAGCAACGGGAGTATTTGCAGCGATGGATGCGCTAGCCGAGCGCGGACTTTGGCTGGGCCCAGCATCCAGGGACGCCCACCGCGCCGACCTGGCCACGTTCGTCGATCACGCGCTGCGCCTTGATGACGCCGCGGTGATCCGGCTTCGCGCCCGATCCGACGGGATGGTAACAGCATGGCTGGCAACGGGTTTCGACGTACTGGCCAGCCGGGCGGTGGCCGGCACACTGCGACCCGACGATTTGTCGGTGGCCGCCGACGCGCTGGCGGGCGGCCTGTCGGCCATGGACGACTCGGGCTACATCGATCCGGGCTTCGCGATGGACTCCGCGTGGCGGGGCGCGCTGCCCCCGGAATCCGGCTTCACCCACCTCGAAGACATACCCGCCCGGGTGATGCTCGACCTGGCGCAGCGTGGCGCGCAGCTGGCCAAGGAACACGGCAGTTCGCACGGGCCGCCGGTCTCACTGCTCGATCAGGAGGTCATCCGGGTCAGCTCCGCCGACATCAGTGTGGGTCTACCCATGCGCTGTGTTTTCGCCTTGACCGCAATGGGTTTCCTGCCCCAGTCACCGGATGCGATCGACGCCGACGAAATGATCCGGGTCCGGATACTGCCCACCTGGTTGCGGGTGGATGCCCGGTTCGGCTCGGTGTACCGGCGCCGCGGCGACCCGCCGCTGCTGCTGCGCTGAGGCTCAGGCCAGCCAGGCCGCGGCATCGGGGGGCAGCTTACCGTTGACCAGCGGCGCGCTGGCCAGGATGAGCTCTCCCGCCGGCAGGGGGATCGGCCGACGGCCGCTGTTCAGCGCGCACACCAAGCCGCCAGGACGCCGGAATATCACCGCATCGCGTGGCGACTCGATCCACTGGACGCCGGCACCGTCGAATTCTGCACGGCGCCTGCGTAATTCGAGTACTCGCTGGAAAAACGAGAACGTGGAGTCGGGATCGGCGGCCTGCTTTTCGACCGTCAACGCCGCCCATTCCGTCGGCATCGGCAACCAGGTATCGGCGGACGAGGAAAATCCGAACGGGGGAGCGTTGCCCGACCACGGGAGCGGAACGCGGCACTTGTCGCGGCCGCGCTCGGTGCGCCCGGAGCGTTCCCACGTCGGGTCCTGCAGCACCTCGTCGGGCAGCTCGACGTCGGGCAGGCCCAGCTCCTCGCCGTTGTAGATGAACACCGCGCCCGGTAGCGCCAGCATCACCATCGCCATCGCACGCGCCCGGCGCAACCCTTGCTCGCCGCCGCCGTAGCGGGTGACCTCGCGGCCCACATCGTGATTCGACAGTGTCCAGGTGGGGATCGCGTTTTCGATCGCCGTGGCCGCCAGCGAATTCACTATCGCGTCGTGGATCTCGGTTGCGTCGAAGTCGATCTTGGTCAGCCTGAAGTTGAAGCCGAGATGCAGTTCGTCGGGCCGCAAGTACTCGGCCCAGCGGATGTTGTCCATCACCCAGACCTCGCCGACGGTCACCGCCCCCGGATAGCCGTCGACGACGGTGCGGATCCCGCGGTGAATCTCGTGGACGCTCGGGTGGTTGAAGCGCGGGTCGTCATCGCTGTGGTGCAACACCTTGATGTCGTCCTTCGCATCCGGCAGGCCGGGCGGTTTGGCCATCCCGTGCGCCACGTCGATGCGGAAGCCGTCGACGCCGCGTTCCAGCCAGAAGCGCAGCGTCTTTTCGAAGTCATCGAAGACCTCCGGGTTGTCCCAGTTCAGATCGGGCTGCTCGGCATCGAAGAGGTGCAGATACCACTGCCCGGGGTTGCCGTCGGGTTCGACCACCCTCGTCCAGGCCGGCCCGCCGAACACCGACGTCCAGTTGTTCGGCGGCAGCGCCCCGTCCGGGCCGCGCCCGTCGCGAAAGAAATAGCGATCCCTCGCGTCGGTGCCCGGCCCGGCCGCCAGCGCCGCCTGAAACCATGGGTGCGCCGAACTGCTGTGGTTGGGCACCACGTCCATAGTGACCTTGATGCCCCGGTCGTGTGCCGCCGCGATCAGCCGTTCGATGGCGGCCATGCCGCCGAACAGTGGGTCGATGTCGCGCGGGTCCGCGACGTCGTAA
The DNA here is from genome assembly GCA_963800315.1 of uncultured Actinomycetota bacterium. Classification (GTDB taxonomy): domain Bacteria; phylum Actinomycetota; class Actinomycetes; order Mycobacteriales; family Mycobacteriaceae; genus Mycobacterium. Next base: position 497,298 of record CAWDAS010000002.1, on the reverse strand, counting down.
CCGTGGTCGGCCATCGGCGAGACGGTGACCGGGTTGAGCCAGATCGCGTCGACACCCAGCCGTTGCAGGTGCCCCAGCCGGGCCGTCAAGCCGTCCAGGTCCCCGACCCCGTCGCCGTCACTGTCCGCGAACGACCGCGGATACACCTGATAGAAGACCGCGTTTGACCACCACGGCTTGTCCATTGCACTCCGATTCTCGTCGTGGGCTGCTACTCGTGGGCCGGCATCAGAACGGTGAGTTGACCAGTGAGTGGGCGGCCATCTCGAGGTAGTCGAGCAACTCGCGCCGATGCTCGTCGTCCAGCGTTTGCGAGTCGATGGAGGCGACCGCGGTGTGCATGCACCGCAGCCAGGCGTCGCGCTCGAGCGGGGTGATCCGGAACGGGGCGTGACGCATTCGTAGTCGGGGATGACCGCGCTGGTCGGAGTAGGTTCGCGGACCGCCCCAGTACTGCTCGAGGAACATACGCAATCGTTCTTCGGCGCCCGCCAGGTCGTCTGCGGGATACAGCTGACTCAGTATCTCGTCCTCGGGGACCTGCGCATAAAAGCGCGACACGATCGCGTTGAAGGTCTCGGCACCGCCGACAGCGTCGTAAAAGCTCATCGCCTCCATTGTGGTGCATCGCCGCGCCGGCACGCGGCGGCGGGCACTAACGTTCGACGACGCTGTCCTGCTGTTCACCGGTTCGACACGGCGTTCACCTGCAATAGGCGTGCGATTGGCGGCGAATCATGGTGGACTGTTGCCCGGAGGATCTATGGCGCAGGGCAAGAGACGCCGCAGCCACCGCAGCTCCGGTGTCGCGGCAGGGTGGACCGGGCCCGCTACCGCGTCATGCCTGCACAGCCTCGATACGCATCCGCCCAACCGCCAGGAAAGCGTCTCGATCTGGAGTCGCCGACGGGTGCTGCTGCTCAACTCCACCTACGAGCCGCTGACCGCGCTGCCGCTCCGGCGGGCGATCGTCATGGTGATCTGCGGCAAGGCCGACGTGGTCCATGACGACCCGGCCGGACCGGTCATCCATTCGGCGACCACGTCGATCGTGGTGCCCTCGGTGATCCAGCTGCGGTCGTACGTCCGGGTTCCCTACCGCGCCCGTGTCCCGATGACCCGGGCCGCGCTCATGCACCGCGACCGGTTCTGCTGCGCCTACTGCGGGGCGAAGGCGGACACCGTCGACCACGTGGTGCCGCGCAGCCGCGGCGGCGATCACTCCTGGGAAAACTGCGTCGCATGCTGCTCGACGTGCAACCACCGGAAGGGCGACAAGCTGCTCGTGGAGCTCGGCTGGGCGCTGCGGCGCGCGCCGCTGCCGCCGACGGGACAGCACTGGCGGCTGCTGTCGACGGTCAAGGAACTGGATCCGGCCTGGGCGCGGTACCTCGGTGAGGGCGCGGCCTGAGCAATCTCGTGTCCACGTGTGCCGTTAGGTCACCGCGTGGGATACGGTTTGCGTCGTGAGCCTTATGCAGATTCACCTCTACTTTGTCGGAGTACCGCTGCTGTTGGTGGTTGTGCTGGCGGTGATGATCTGGTCCCACAAGGGACCGCACCCGGCGACCTACAAGTTGCCGGAGAAGTGGACGCACCCGCCGATCCTGTGGGCCGCCACCGACGAAGATGTCGGCCACGCCCATGGTGGGCATGGCGGGCATGACACATCGGAGTTCTCAGTCGGAGGTGGCGCCAGTGGCACGTGGTGATGTGGCGACGATCGAGCCCGCGGAACTGCCCAAAGGGTGGGTGATCACCAGCAGCGGGCGGATCTCGGGCGTCACCGAGCCCGGCGAATTATCGGTGGATTACCCATTCCCGATCATGGACCTGGTCGCCATCGACGACGCGCTGAAGTACGGCTCGCGGGCATCGAGGGCGCGGTTCGCCATCTACCTCGGCGACCTCGGGAGCGACACCGCGGCGCGGGCCCGCGAAATCCTGGCCAAGATACCCACGCCGGACAACGCCGTGGTGCTCGCCGTCTCGCCCGACCAACAGGCCATCGAGGTGGTCTATGGCACCGCGGTGCGTGGCCGCGGCGCCGAGTCGGCGGCACCGCTGGGGGTGGCCGCGGCGTCGTCGGCGTTCGCGCGGGGTGACCTGGTGGACGGGCTGGTCAGCGCGATCCGGGTACTCAGCTCCGGCATTTCCCCGGCGTAATTTCCCGCCGCTGAGCGCAGGCTCGATCAGGCTCCTGAGCGGCTGGCGTCGAACCGTTGCGCCTCGAGCGCCCGCTTGACTCCGGCCTGGCCCTCCAGCACCAGCCTTCGCAGTGGTGGCGGCACCTCCGACTCCGGGGCGTTCAGGAACTTGTCGGCGGCAGCGATGCCGGCCTCGCTGATTTCCCACTGGGGATACAGGCCGACGACCGTCGTTTGAGCCACTTCGCTGGAACGCCGCGCCCACACCCCGGGTATCGCGTCGAAGTAGCGCTCGGTGAACGGCTTGAGCAGTTCCTCCTGCCCCGGCGCCACCATGCCCGCGATGATGGCGCGGCCGGTGATGTTGGGCAGCGCGTCGTCCTCGATGATCGTGGTGAACGCCTGCTCCTTGACGTCGGGCTGCGGCCGTGCCGCCGCGGCCTTGGCGCCGTTCCGCTTGCCGGCGGCCGTCGGGTCGCGTTGCACCTCGGCGTCGATCCGCGGCGTCGGCGGCCCGTCGGCGTCGATGGCCCCAGCGGTCGCCAGCGCGGTGATGATGCGCCAGCGCAGGTCGGTGTCGACGTCGAGGCCCGCCACACCCGCCTGGGCGGGGTCGCCGTCGAGCAGGGTCGTCAGGGTCGCCACATGCCGGTCCGACAACACCGACGAGCACAGCGCGTTGACATACGCGAGCTGGTGATCGGAACCGGGTTTGGCGGCGCGCGCCAATTCCAGCAGCCGGTCCGCGAACTGCGCCCACCCGTGCTCACGCCTCCAGCCGGGCTCGGCGTAGGAGCCCAGCGCCGTCTGGGCCTGCAGCAGCAGCCGCTGCAACACCCCGACCTCGGTTTCGGCGTGCATCCCGCCCGACACCAGCGCCACGAAGTCGCGGGCGCGAAGTTCGGCATCGCGGGTCATCTCCCACGCCGCCGACCACACCAGGGTGCGCGGCAGCGGCTCGGCGATGTCGGCGATCCGCTGCAGCGCCGTCCGCAGCGACTCGGCGTCCAAGCGCATCGAGCAATAGGTCAGGTCTTCATCGTTGACCAGAATCAGCTTGCCGCGCGAAACACCCACCAGCGCAGGCACTTCCGTGACGGCACCCTCGACGTCGAGCTCCTCCCGGTGCACCCGCACCAGCTTGCCGGCTCCACTGGAACCACCACCGTCGTCGTCGTCGTAGATGCCGATCGCCAGCCGGTGCACCCGGGTCTCGCCGGCCCCGGGCGCCGCGCCGCTTTGCGTCACGGCGAACCGGGTGAACTTGCCCTCGGCGCCCGGGCCGTCCACGTCGAAATCCGCGCGGAGCGTGTTCAGCCCGGTGGTCTTCAGCCACTGCCGACCCCAATCCGACAAGTCGCGGCCGGACGCCTTCTCCAGCGCGGAGAGCAGATCGTCGAAGGTCGCGTTGGCGAATTCGTGGGCCCGGAAGTAGTCGCGCAGCCCGGCCAGAAACTCGTCGCGCCCGACGTAGGCGACCAGCTGCTTGAGCACCGAGGCGCCCTTGGCGTAGGTGATGCCGTCGAAGTTCACCTCGATCGCGGCCAAATCGGGGATGTCGGCGGCGACCGGATGCGTCGACGGCAACTGGTCCTGGCGATACGCCCACGACTTGTCCGAGTTGGCGAACGTCGTCCACGCCTCGGTGAATTCGGTGGCTTCGCTCTGGCACAACACCGAGGCGAAGGTGGCGAACGACTCGTTCAGCCAGAGGTCGTCCCACCACGTCATGGTGACCAGGTCCCCGAACCACATGTGCGCCATCTCATGCAGCACCGTCTCGGCGCGCCGCTCATAGGAAGCCCGGGTGACCTTGCTCCGGAACACGTAGTCCTCGAGGAAGGTCACCGCGCCGGCGTTCTCCATTGCGCCGGCGTTGAATTCGGGCACGAACAGCTGGTCGTACTTGCCGAACGCATACGGTATGTGAAAGTTCTTGTGATAGAAGCCGAATCCCTGCTTGGTCTGGGTGAACAGGCGCTCGGCGTCCATGTATTTCGCCAGGGACGCCCGGCAGTAGATGCCCAGCGGGATCTCCCCGTGGTCGTCGGCGTAGGTGTCCTTCCATTCGGCGTACGGCCCGGCGATCAGGGCCACCAAGTAGGTGCTCATCCGCGGAGTGGCGGCGAAGGTGTGCACGCCCGCTCCGTCCGTCTGCGAGACCGACACGGTGGCGCCGTTGGAGATCACCTTCCAGTGCCCCGGCGCGATCACCCTGAGGTCGAACGTCGCCTTGAGATCGGGTTGGTCGAAGCAGGCGAACATGCGTTTGGCGTCGGCGGTCTCGAACTGCGAGTACAGGTAGGTCTCGTTGTCGACGGGGTCGACGAAGCGATGCAGGCCCTCGCCGGTGTTCGAATAGCGGCAGTCGGCATCCACGACGAGGACGTTGTGTTCCTGGAGCCCGCGCAGTGGGATCCCGGCCGATTCGTCGTACCCGGAGACGTCGAGCTCGTGACCGTTGAGGCTGGCGCCGCGCACCCGATCGGCGGCGAGGTCGATGCATGTGTCGCCGCCCGCCAGTGCCTCGAACTCGACCGTGGTCGTGGATCGGAAAGTTCGTTCGCCGGGCGCCCCACTGGGATCGGAGCCGTCGGTGAGATCGAGGTCGATCCGATAGTTCCCGACGGTGATCAGCGTGGCGCGCTCAGCGGCTTGGTCGCGGGTGAGGTTGGGGAGGACCATACGCACAACTTAAACACGGGGGCACAACTTAAAACATGTCGGCGCACGCCGGGCGTCGGGTGCCGGCCGCGGTGAATGCGGCGGGGCGGGAACAGCCGCCCGACGGTTACGGTTGTGCTGAATGGTGACTTGACCGTCTTAACTGTTCCGGAGAGGACTGCTGCGATGCCCGAAAAGGCCCCCGCGAAAAACCAAGCCGATTTCTGGTTCGATCCGCTGTGCCCGTGGTGCTGGATCACGTCGCGCTGGATCCTCGAAGTGGAGAAGGTCCGCGACATCGATGTGCACTTTCACGTCATGAGCCTCGCGATACTGAACGAAAACCGCGAAGACCTGCCCGAGCAATATCGCGAGAACATGAAGAAGGCGTGGGGGCCGGTGCGGGTGGCGATCGCCGCCGAGCAAGCCCACGGTGCCGGCGTGCTGGACCCGCTGTACACCGCGATGGGCACCCGGATTCACAACGAGGACAACAAAGACCTCGACGAGGTCATCAAGGGATCGCTGGCCGACGCGGGCCTCCCGGCGGAGCTTGCCGAGGCCGCGCGCAGCGAGGCCTACGACGACGCGCTGCGCAAGAGCCACCACGCCGGGATGGACGCGGTGGGTGACGACGTCGGCACGCCGACCATCCACGTCAACGGGGTGGCATTCTTCGGGCCGGTGCTCTCGAAAATCCCGCGCGGCGAGGAGGCCGGCAAACTGTGGGACGCCTCGGTGACCTTCGCGTCCTATCCGCACTTTTTCGAACTCAAGCGGACCCGCACGGAGAAGCCCGAATTCGACTAACCCCCGGGAGAAGCCACGGCGGTGTCGGGCACAATGTCGGGCATGCGCGTCTACCTCGGCTCCGACCACGCTGGGTTCGAGCTCAAGCAGCAGATCATCGAGCACCTCAAGGCGTCCGGGCACGAGCCGATCGACTGCGGTGCCTTCAGCTACGACGCCGACGACGACTACCCGGCGTTTTGCATCGCCGCCGCGAGCCGCACGGTCGCCGATCCCGACAGCCTGGGCATCGTGCTGGGCGGGTCGGGCAATGGTGAGCAGATCGCCGCCAACAAGGTCCCCGGGGCTCGCTGCGCGCTGGCATGGAGCGTGGAGACCGCGACACTGGCTCGTGAACACAACAACGCGCAGCTGATCGGGATCGGCGCTCGCATGCACACCGTGGCCGACGCGCTGGCCATCGTGGACGCCTTCACGACCACTCCGTGGTCGAAAGCGCCACGCCACCAACGGCGTATCGACATGCTTGCCGAATACGAACGCACCCATCAAGCGCCGCCGGTGCCCGGCGTCCGGGCTTAACGGGGCAGCGTGCCCGAAGGGCATACGCTGCACCGGCTGGCCCGGCTGCACCAACGCCGATTCGCCGGTGCACCCGTCGCCGTGTCCAGCCCGCAGGGCCGATTCGAGGATTCCGCCGCGGTGGTGGACGGCCGTGTGCTGCGGCGTGCCAGCGCCTGGGGCAAGCACCTGTTCCACCACTACGCCGGCGGCCCGATCGTGCACGTGCATCTCGGTCTCTACGGCACCTTCACCGAGTGGCCACGGCCTGCCGGCGCACCGGACCCAGCGGCCGTCGGACAGGTGCGGATGCGCATGATCGGCGCCGACTACGGGTCGGACCTGCGCGGCCCGACGGTATGCGAGCTGATCGACGAGGCTCAGGTCAGTGCCGTGCTGGCCAGGCTCGGTCCCGACCCGTTGCGCGGTGACGCCGATCCGGCCTGGGCATGGAGCCGGATCGCTAAGTCCCGCAGGCCCATTGGTGCGCTACTGATGGATCAGACCGTCATCGCCGGGGTGGGCAATGTGTACCGCAGCGAATTGCTGTTCCGTCACGGCATCGACCCGTACCGGCCCGGCCGGGAAATTGGGGACGCGGAGTTCGGCGCGGCATGGACCGATTTGGTCGCGTTGATGAAGGTCGGTCTGCGCGGCGGCAAGATCATCGCGGTGCGTCCCGAACACGACCACGGCGCGCCGTCGTACGGTCCCGGGCGCCCCCGGACATACGTGTACCGGCGCGTCGGCGAGGCGTGCCGGGTCTGCGGCGAACCGATCCGCACGGCGGTGCTGGAGGGACGAAACGTGTTTTGGTGCCCCACCTGCCAAAAGTGAGGCAGCTCACCGAAGAGCTTCAGCTTCGCTTCAGGTTCGTCGGATAGAACTCGGATCTATGAAAACACGCTTAGCTGCAACGGGTTTCGCCATGATCATGGGCTTGGGGATCGTTGGCGTGGGCGCCGCGACCGACGCGCACGCCCAGCCTGGGCCCTTCCCCAAGTGGTGTCCTGGTGACTTCTGGGATCCCGGCTGGGGCAACAACTGGGACATGTTCCATTGCCATGGTGGGCCGGGTGGCCCCGGGGGGCCCGGCGGACCGGGTGCACCCGGGGGACCCGTCCGACCCGGCCCGGGCGGCCCTGGCGGACCCGGCGGACCCGGGGGACCCGGGCCGGGCGGCCCCGGCGGACCCGGGGGACCCGGGCCGGGCGGCCCCGGCGGACCGCACTGACCAACCGAACATCGCTGAACCGATGCCGCGCCCTGCCGCAGACCTTGGCAGGGCGCGGCTATTTCTGACCCTGCGGGGGGACCCCGAGAGCGGCGTAAACCTCGTTGCTGAGGGCGACGCTGCGCGGGTCCGCGTTGGCCTTGGTGGCGTCGAAGCGATTCATCACATACGCGTAGCCGATGCGGTGCTCGAGATCGACGAACCCGAACGAGCCACCCAGGCCGCCGTGGCCGAAGATCCGCGGGTTGGGTCCGTTGACGTAGCGCTGGTTGAGCATGTAGCCCAGACCCCAGCCATGGTCAGCGACCCGAGGTCCGAGCACCAAGTCGGTGTCGAATCCGCCCTGGCACGTGCGGACCACGTCCATGTGCTCGCGGCTCAGCAGCTTTTCCTGGGCGAGCGCGTTGTAAAACGTCGCCAGTCCCAGCGCCGATACCTGCCCGTTGGTGCCGGGAAACTCGAGCTGGCGCCACAGGTGCAGGTCGTGCGAGCCGAGTTCGTCGTCGGGGGCGAATCCCATCGAGATGGACAGTCCCGCCTTCGGGTGTGCGGCCAGGCTGGTGGGGTACCCGGGGGCCTGCGCGTCAGCCAGCAGGTCTCGGGCGTGCGGCTTGTTCACCCGCTCGGCGCAGCGGCGTTGCTCGGCCGGTGACAAGCCGATGTGGACGTCGGCACCGAGCGGTTCGGCCATCTCGGTGCGCAAATATTGCCCGATCGTGCGCCCGGTGACGCGGCGGAACACCTCGCCGACGATGAAACCGAACGTCGTCATGTGATAGCCCTGGGCCGTGCCCGGCTCCCACCACGGTTCCGCGGCGGCGAGTTGTGCGCAGACGAAGTCCCAGTCGGCGACCTGTTCCCACCGCAACCGGGCGCGGGGCCCGATCACGCCGGATCGGTGGCCCATCACCATGGCCAGCGTGATGTCTTGTTTGCCCGCCTGCCCGAACTCCGGCCAGTAGTGGGCCACCGGAGCCTGCAGGTCCAGCTCCCCGCGATCGGCCAGTTGGTGGACACAGGTGGCCGACAATCCCTTGGTGCCCGACAACACGGTCGTCAGGGTGTTCTGTTGCCAGGGCCGGGTACCGGCGGCATCGGCCCAGCCACCCCACAGGTTGACGACCAGGTCCCCGTCGACCCACACCGCGACGGCCGCGCCCACCTCTCTGCGCAGCGCGAAATTGCGCTCGAACGCGTCGCGTACTCCGACGAAGCCCGACGCGCATGAGCCATGGATTGCCGCGTCCGTTTTCAGGTCGCTCATGGCGCCTCTCTGTCGAGCAAATACCTAGCCCGAGCGGGCGACGGGAATCGAACCCGCGTCGCTAGTTTGGAAGACTAGGGCTCTACCATTGAGCTACGCCCGCATGTATTAGTCGAGCGTGACTGTAGCTGGCGGTGAAGATCAAATCTAATCGACACGGTTTAGTGATCGCCCTGTGAGGTCCGCGGGATCACCTCGGAGCCTGTGCTGAGCCTGGCCTCGGGGAGCCGTAGGATCGCGAGGTCAGTGCGGGGTGTAGCGCAGCTTGGTAGCGCATCCGCTTTGGGAGCGGAAGGCCGCAGGTTCAAATCCTGTCACCCCGACCAGCACGACCGGCCCCGTGTCACGGCACGGCGCACCGACCGCCAGGAACGACCACCGAGGAGCACACCCGTGAAGAGCACCGTCGAGCAGTTGAGCCCCACCCGGGTGCGCATCAACGTGGAGGTCCCCTTCGCAGAGCTCGAGCCCGATTTCCAGCGGGCCTACAAAGAACTGGCGAGGCAGGTGCGGCTGCCGGGCTTCCGGCCCGGGAAGGCGCCGGCGAGGTTGCTGGAGGCCCGCTTCGGCCGGGAGGCGATGCTCGACCAGGTCGTCAATGAGGCGTTGCCCGCCCGCTACGGACAGGCCGTCGCGGAGTCGGAGGTGCATCCGCTCGGCCAGCCCGCCATCGAGGTCACCAAGAAGGAGTACGGCGAGGAGCTGGCATTCACCGCCGAGGTCGACGTCCGCCCCCAGCTTTCCCTTCCGGACCTGAAGGCGCTGACGATCTCGGTGGATCCGATCGAGGTCAGCGACGAAGACGTCGACGCCGAACTGCAGTCCTTACGCGCCCGGTTCGGCACCCTGACCGGGGTGGACCGGCCGGTGGCCGACGGTGACTTCGCCTCGATCGACCTGTCGGCCAGCATCGACGGCGAGGAAGTGCCGGGTGCCGCGGCGGAGGGACTGTCGCACGAGGTCGGCTCCGGCCGCCTCATCGAGGGTCTGGACGACGCCCTGGTCGGGTTGTCCGTCGATGAGTCCCGGGTGTTCACCGCGAAGTTGGCGGCCGGCGAACACGCCGGGCAGGACGCGCAGGTGACCGTCACCGTCAGGTCGGTCAAGGAGCGCGAGCTTCCCGAGCCCGACGACGAATTTGCCCAATTGGCCAGCGAGTTCGACACCATTGAGGAGCTGCGGTCCAACCTCCGCGAGCAGGTGGGCCGGCTCAAGCGCGCCCAGCAGGCGGAGCAGATCCGCAACGCCGCTATCGACGCCCTGCTCGAGCAGGTCGATGTGCCGCTGCCGGAGACGATCGTGCGGGCCCAGTTCGACAGCGCCATGCACGACGCGCTCCACAGCCTCAACCATGACGACGCCAAGCTCGAAGAGGCGCTCACCGCGCAAGGCAAGTCTCGCGAGGACTTCGAGACCGAGACGCGCAGCGCCGCCGAGACGGACGTCAAAAGGCAGCTGCTGCTGGATGCGCTGGCCGACGAGCTGGAGGTCCAGGTCGGCCAGGACGACTTGACCGAACGGCTGGTGGCGACCTCGCGGCAATACGGCATCGAGCCGCAGCAGCTGGTGGGCTACCTGCAGGAGAACAATCAGCTGCCGGCTATGTTCGCCGACGTGCGGCGCGGGCTGGCGATCGCGGAGGTCGTCCAGGCGGCCACCGTCACCGACACCGCCGGAAACACCATCGACACCGGTGAGTTCTTCGGCAAGCGCGAAGAGGCCGACGATGCCGAGCCGGCCGGCGAGGCGGAGGAGGCCGGCAATGCGGCGACATGACGCTGTGAGCGAACGCGGCCATTTCAGGGATACGTGAGCGCGAAACGCGGACCGCGGTTGGTTAGTGTCGGTGCAAAGGACTCAAGAAAGCAGGTAACCCAGTCGTGACTGACATGCGTTCGAACTCGCAGGGTCTGAGCCTCACGGACTCGGTCTACGAGCGCTTGCTCGCAGAGCGCATCATCTTCCTGGGCTCGGAAGTGAACGACGAGATCGCCAATCGGCTGTGCGCGCAGATCCTGCTGCTCGCCGCCGAAGACGCCACCAGGGACATCTCGCTATACATCAATTCCCCGGGCGGTTCGATCAGTGCCGGGATGGCCATCTACGACACCATGGTGCTGGCGCCCTGCGACATCGCCACCTACGCGATGGGCATGGCCGCCTCGATGGGCGAGTTCCTGTTGGCGGCGGGCACCAAGGGCAAGCGCTACGCGCTGCCGCACGCGCGCATCCTGATGCACCAACCGCTGGGCGGGGTGACCGGCAGCGCGGCCGACATCGCCATCCAGGCCGAGCAGTTCACCGTCATCAAGAAGGAGATGTACCGGTTGAACGCCGAATTCACCGGACAGCCGATCGAACGCATCGAGGCGGACTCCGACCGCGACCGCTGGTTCACCGCCCCGGAAGCGTTGGAGTACGGCTTCGTCGACCACATCATCACCAGCGCCGCTCACGTCAGCAACGGAGAAGCCCAATGAACCCTCAGATCCAACCCCAGGCGCGCTACATCCTGCCGTCGTTCATCGAGCACTCCAGCTTCGGCGTCAAGGAGTCCAACCCCTATAACAAGTTGTTCGAGGAACGCATCATCTTCCTCGGTGTCCAGGTCGACGACGCCTCGGCGAACGACATCATGGCGCAGCTGCTGGTGTTGGAGTCGCTCGACCCCGACCGCGACATCACCATGTACATCAACTCGCCGGGTGGGGGATTCACCTCGCTGATGGCGATCTACGACACCATGCAGTACGTGCGGGCCGACATCCAGACGGTGTGTCTTGGTCAGGCCGCCTCGGCGGCGGCGGTGCTGCTGGCCGCCGGGACACCGGGTAAGCGGATGGCGCTGCCCAACGCGCGGGTGCTGATCCACCAGCCGTCGCTGGCGGGCGTGATCCAGGGCCAGTTCTCCGATTTGGAGATCCAGGCCGCCGAGATCGAGCGGATGCGATCGCTGATGGAGAGCACGCTGGCCCGCCACACCGGCAAGGACGCCTCGGTGATCCGCAAGGACACCGACCGGGACAAGATCCTGACCGCCGAAGAGGCCAAGGACTACGGGATCATCGACACCGTCCTGGAGTACCGGAAGCTCTCCGCGCAAACCGCCTAGCTCGTATCGTCGAACGTGCACTCACGGCGAGTTTTCGCCGGATTTTTCACCCTGAGTACACGCTCGGCGCGCAGCGGCGACGGCGGCGATGTCCGCCGGCCCCACCCGGCAGCAGCCGCCGACGATGCGGGCCCCGGCTGCCACCCAACGCGTCGCCAGCTCCGCGGAAAAGCTGCGCGGCCCGGTCCACGCCCCCGCTCCCCAGCGCTCACCGCTGTTCGGGTAGACGATGATCGGCTTGCCGATACTTGCCAGCCGGATCGCGGGCAGCACGTCCTCGGGTGCGCAGCAGTTGACGCCGACCGCGACGATCTCGGGCACCCCCGCGGCCACCGCGAACGCGTCGGCCAGCGGTTGCCCGGCGCGGGTTCGGGTCCCGTCGATGGTGTAGCTGAGCCAGGCCGGCACGCCCACCGAGCGCACCAGGTCCACCAGCGCTTCGGCCTCGTCGATGTCGGGCACGGTCTCGCACGCCAGCACGTCGGCGCCGGCGTCGGCCAGCATCTCCAGCCGCGGTCGATGCCATTGCCGCAGCGCCGCGACCGACAGCCCGTAACGTCCGCGGTATTCGGACCCGTCGGCCAGGGCCGCGCCGTACGGACCGACCGAGGCGGCGACGCGGAGGTTGTCCGTGCCGACCTCGTCGCGGGCGATCTTGGCCAGCTCGACGCTGCGGCGCAGCAGCCTGGCGGTTTCGTCCCGGCCGATGCCGCGCGCGACGAAGCCCGCGAACGACGCCTGGTAACTGGCGGTCGTCGCGATCTGGGCGCCGGCGCGGAAGAAGGCGGCGTGCACCGCGACGATCTGCCGTGGATCGTCCGCGAGTAACCTCGCCGACCACAACGGGTCGGAGAGGTCATGGCCGCGCGCTTCCAGCTCGGTGGCCAACCCGCCGTCGGATAGGAGTACGGATCCGCTTTCCAGAGCCAACCCCACCCGGCCACTGTAGGGTGATTGCTGGGGCTTCGCCCCGGGATTGTCGGCGCACCAGCCTCGGTCGGGTAACGACCGCGACACGCCAAAGACACGCAAAGCGCGTCTTACGCGAATGAGGGGCGCCGTCCGGCTATATGTTTCATCAGACGGACAGCATGAATACCACCGACGCGATTCGCGTTAATGGTCGCGTCGGGCCCGATTAAGCGGGTAGCGTCGGGGATTACATGCGGCACAGCACGACGAACGGCGAACAGGAAGTAGGCCCTCAGCACCATGGCGCGCATCGGAGACGGCGGTGACCTGCTGAAGTGCTCGTTCTGCGGAAAGAGCCAGAAGCAAGTCAAGAAACTCATTGCGGGCCCAGGTGTGTACATCTGCGATGAATGCATAGATCTGTGCAACGAGATCATCGAAGAGGAGCTCGCCGACGCCGACGACGTCAAGCTCGACGAACTGCCCAAGCCCGTTGAGATCCGGGAGTTCCTCGAGGGATACGTCATCGGGCAGGACACCGCCAAGCGGACGCTGGCCGTCGCGGTTTACAACCACTACAAGCGAATTCAGGCCGGGGAGAAGGGCCGCGACTCCCGGCACGAGCCGGTCGAGTTGACCAAGTCCAACATCTTGATGCTCGGACCAACCGGTTGCGGGAAGACCTACCTGGCCCAGACGCTCGCCAAGATGCTCAATGTGCCGTTCGCCATCGCCGACGCCACCGCGCTCACCGAAGCCGGGTATGTCGGTGAGGACGTCGAGAACATCTTGCTCAAACTCATTCAGGCCGCCGACTACGACGTCAAGCGCGCCGAGACCGGCATCATCTACATCGACGAGGTCGACAAGATCGCCCGCAAGAGCGAGAACCCGTCGATCACCCGCGACGTCTCCGGCGAAGGCGTTCAGCAGGCCCTGCTGAAAATTCTGGAGGGCACCCAGGCGTCGGTTCCCCCGCAGGGCGGCCGCAAGCACCCGCACCAGGAATTCATCCAGATCGACACCACCAACGTGCTGTTCATCGTCGCGGGGGCGTTCGCCGGTCTGGAGAAGATCATCTACGAGCGTGTCGGCAAGCGCGGTTTGGGTTTTGGCGCCGAGGTCCGTTCCAAGGCGGAGATCGACACCACCGACCACTTCGCCGACGTGATGCCCGAGGACCTGATCAAGTTCGGCCTGATCCCCGAATTCATCGGACGACTGCCGGTGGTTGCCTCGGTCACCAACCTGGACCGGGAGTCATTGGTCAAGATTCTGTCCGAGCCGAAAAACGCTCTGGTCAAGCAGTACACCCGGCTCTTCGAGATGGACGGCGTGGAGCTGGAATTCAGCGACGACGCGCTGGAGGCGATCGCCGATCAAGCGATCCACCGCGGCACGGGCGCCCGTGGCTTGCGGGCGATCATGGAGGAAGTCCTGCTGCCCGTGATGTACGACATCCCGAGCCGCGATGACGTCGCCAAGGTCGTGGTGACCAAGGAGACCGTGCAGGACAATGTGTTGCCGACGATCGTGCCGCGCAAGCCGTCGCGTGCGGAGCGGCGCGACAAGACCGCCTAGCAGTCCAGGACCGCGGTCGGGCGGACCCTGCATTCGGTGGGGCTGTGAAACCGCGTGCCGCACGACCGTGACAGCCTTCTGGCAATCCCGAACCGACTGACGTGCGCTGGACCTGCTGAATTTCCTGCTGGCCGATGTTCGCGACGGGTTGGGCCCGTATCTGTCGGTTTACCACTTGCCGTCCTGTATCTGATCGCGATGCCCGAAACCGCGCCTGCCGGCCTGCCGAGCTACGGCGCGAGGAAGCCCGTCGCCGACCGCGGGCGACCGACGTGACCAATACCACAGTTTTGTCGAGCCTGCACCTCCACCGGGCCGCTGACTTCGTGTTTTAGTCTCATACGCGCCGCGAGTAAGAGGGCGCGGGCGGCCATCCGCATCGAAAAGCAGTGCCATAATCGGTACCGCCGGTGACATAAAACCGCGAGGGCCCGGGGAGCCGCTTTGACTGCGCGTAACCTGAGGTACGCGCAGTAGTTTCCGATAAATAAGTGGAGGGCGGAGACGTGGATCCGAACGGCAGCGGAGCCGGGTCAGCTTCTCATAATGGCGCGTCTCATGACGGGTCTGAGCGTCAGCGCCTGGAACAAGTCGTCATCCGATTTGCCGGAGACTCCGGCGATGGCATGCAGCTCACCGGTGACCGGTTCACGTCCGAGGCAGCGCTTTTCGGTAACGACCTGGCGACCCAGCCGAACTACCCCGCCGAGATCCGGGCTCCCGCAGGCACGCTGCCCGGCGTCTCCTCCTTCCAGATTCAAATCGCCGATCACGACATTCTGACCGCCGGCGACCGACCCGATGTCCTCGTCGCGATGAATCCGGCGGCGCTCAAAGCCAACATCGGCGACTTGCCGCGCGGCGGCATGGTGATCGCCAATTCTGACGAGTTCACCAAGCGCAACCTGACGAAGGTGGGCTACGTAACGAACCCGCTCGAGTCCGACGAGTTGGCCGAGTACGTGGTGCACTCGGTCGCGATGACCACGCTGACGCTCGGGGCCGTCGAGGCGATCGGCGCGACCAAGAAGGACGGCCAGCGCGCCAAAAACATGTTCGCGCTGGGTCTTTTGTCGTGGATGTACGGGCGTCCGATCGAAACCAGCGAAAAATTCATCAAGGAGAAGTTCGCCCGCAAGCCCGACGTCGCGGAGGCCAACGTGCTGGCCCTCAAGGCGGGCTGGAACTACGGCGAAACGACCGAGGCCTTCGGAACCACGTACGAGATTTCGCGGGCGAACCTGCCGACGGGCGAATACCGCCAGATCTCCGGCAACACCGCACTGGCATACGGGATTGTCGCGGCGGGTCAGCTGGCCGATATTCCGGTCGTGCTCGGCTCCTACCCGATCACGCCGGCGTCGGACATCCTGCACGAGCTGTCCAAGCACAAGAACTTCAACGTGATCACGTTCCAGGCCGAGGACGAGATCGGCGGCATCTGCGCGGCGATCGGTGCCTCGTACGGCGGCGCCCTGGGCGTCACGAGCACATCGGGCCCCGGCATCTCGCTCAAGTCGGAGGCGCTCGGCCTCGGCGTGATGACCGAATTGCCTTTGCTGGTCATCGACGTTCAGCGGGGCGGGCCGTCGACCGGTCTGCCCACCAAGACCGAGCAGGCCGACCTGCTGCAGGCGCTGTACGGACGCAACGGGGAGTCACCGGTTGCCGTGCTGGCGCCGCGGTCGCCCTCGGACTGTTTTGCCACCGCGATCGAGGCGGTGCGCATCGCGGTGTCCTATCACACCCCGGTGATCCTGTTGTCCGACGGCGCCATCGCCAACGGTTCGGAGCCCTGGCGCATCCCGGACATCAGCACGGTGGCGCCCATCAAGCACACCTTCGCCAAACCGGACGAGCCCTTCCAACCTTATGCTCGCGACCCCGAGACGCTCGCTCGCCAATTCGCCACTCCCGGCACTCCCGGTCTGGAGCACCGCATCGGTGGCCTGGAAGCGGCGAACGGGTCGGGCAACATCTCCTACGAGCCCGTCAACCACGACCTCATGGTTCGGTTACGCCAGGCCAAGATCGACGGCATCTCCGTGCCCGATCTGGAAGTCGACGATCCGACCGGAGACGCCGAGTTGCTGCTCATCGGCTGGGGCAGCTCGTACGGTCCGATAGGTGAAGCCTGCCGGCGGGCGCGGCGCAGGGGCACCAAGGTCGCCCACGCCCATTTGCGCCATCTCAGCCCCTTCCCGGCGAACTTGGGCGACGTCTTGCGCCGTTACCCCCAGGTGGTGGCACCGGAAATGAACCTGGGCCAGCTGGCGCTGGTCCTGCGGGGCAAGTATCTCGTCGACGTGCAGTCGGTCAGCAAGGTTCACGGTGTGGCCTTCCTGGCCGACGAGATCGGGCGTGTCATTCGCGCGGCGCTCGCCGGGACACTGGCCGAAATCGAGCAAGATAAGACGATGGTCGCCAGAATGGCGGCAGCAACAGTTGGAGCGGGAGCTAGCGCATGACAGGCGGGATCGCCGGCGATCTGGCGGGCACGGACCTCGGGTTGACGCCGAGGCTGAAGAAGAACGACGGGGTGCCCACCACGGACCAGCCGCAAAAGGGTAAGGACTTCACCAGCGACCAAGAGGTCCGTTGGTGCCCGGGCTGTGGTGACTACGTCATCCTCAACACGATCCGCAACTTTCTGCCCGAACTCGGGTTGCGTCGCGAGAACATCGTCTTCATCAGCGGTATCGGCTGCTCCAGCCGGTTCCCGTATTACCTGGAAACCTACGGATTTCATTCCATCCACGGGCGGGCGCCGGCCATCGCGACCGGTCTGGCGTTGGCCCGTGAAGACCTGTCGGTATGGGTGGTCACCGGCGACGGCGACGCGTTGTCGATCGGCGGCAACCACCTGATCCACGCGCTGCGCCGCAACGTCAACATCACGATCCTGCTGTTCAACAACCAGATCTACGGGCTGACCAAGGGCCAGTACTCACCCACATCGGAGGTCGGTAAGGTCACCAAGTCGACGCCGATGGGATCGCTGGACCAGCCGTTCAACCCGGTGTCATTGGCGCTGGGCGCCGAGGCGACGTTCGTCGGTCGCGCACTGGACTCCGATCGCAACGGGCTGTCGGAGGTGCTGCGCGCCGCCGCCGAACACCGCGGCGCCGCCGTCGTCGAAATCCTGCAGGACTGCCCGATCTTCAACGACGGCTCGTTTGATGTGCTGCGCAAAGAGGGCGCCGAGGAGCGGGTGATCAATATCCGTCACGGCGAGCCGATCGTGTTCGGCAGCAACGGCGAATACTGCGTCGTGCGGTCCGGCTTCGGCTTCGACGTGGCCAAGACCGCCGACGTGGCCGTCGGGGAGATCGTGGTGCACGACGCGCACGCCGATGACTCGGCCTACGCCTTCGCGCTGTCGCGCCTGTCCGATCAGAATCTCGAACACACCGTGCTGGGCATCTTCCGCGACGTCAGCCGGCCTACCTACGATGACGCGGCGCGCTCTCAGGTCCGTGCCGCGCAGGCATCGACACCGTTTGACACCGCCGCCCTGCAATCGCTGTTGCGTGGGCGCGACACCTGGACCGTCGACTGAGGTGGCTGAAGCCGTGCCCGACGCAGTTTCACTGGCCGGGGTAGTGCTCGCTGGTGGCGCATCACGACGCATGGGCCGCGACAAGGCCAGTCTCCCGATCCCCGGGGCTCCCGGCGGCCTCAACGCCACCACCATGGTCGAGCGCGTGGTCGGTGTGCTCGGTCAGCGCTGCGACCCGGTCTTCGTGATGGCCGCCCAAGGCCAGCCGCTGCCGGAGCTGCAGGCCCGTGTCATGCGCGACGAGCTGCGGGGCCTGGGGCCGCTGCCGGCCACCGGCCGGGCATTGCGTGCCGCCGCCGACGCTGGCGCCGGGCTCGCCTTTGTCTGCGCCGTCGACATGCCCTTTCTGGCCGTCGACCTGATCGATGATCTCGTCCGTAGGGCCGTGGAGACCGGCGCCGAAGTGGTGTTGCCGTGGGACGGCCAGGACCACTACCTGGCCGCGGTGTACCGGACCGACCTCGCGGACCGGGTCGACGCGCTGGTGGCCGCCGGCGAGCGCAAGATGCGCGCCTTGGTCGACGCGTCGGACACTCAGCGCATCGTGACATCGGATTCCAAGTCGCTGACCAATGTCAACACCGATGCCGACCTGCGCGCGCTGGCCCAGACCGGCGGCTAGCCTCGCCGCGCAGCCTTGAGCTGTTCGCGGCACAAGTCCGTTCAATTGCGTGTCGCGACATGAATTCCGCCAATTTATTCGACATAAGAACAGTTTTTGCTGTTCGCCCCGCTAATGGCATTTGGGTCCGCTGCATGCGCCC
This sequence comes from uncultured Actinomycetota bacterium, assembly GCA_963800315.1. Taxonomy (GTDB): domain Bacteria; phylum Actinomycetota; class Actinomycetes; order Mycobacteriales; family Mycobacteriaceae; genus Mycobacterium. The sequence continues at coordinate 478,750 of CAWDAS010000002.1, read as the reverse complement.
CATAATCTCGACTCAATAAGTCGGTGTGATCTGTTGGCGCAGCGTGGCTTTCGGGTTCGGGAGATCACGCTCGGCCGGATTGTGCCGAGCGGAGGGCGTACGGTTGACCGGCCGCGCCCGCATTTCCAGCAAATTTGCCTCGGACGTGTTGTGGCCGGCGCGCTGGCTTGCGGACGACGCTCAGTGGGTCGATGGCGGGACGGCCACGCGGGTGTGTGAATCATCTGAAAAGCCTTGTGGGAATTAATTATTGGCGAGATAGGTTGCCGGAGTAAGAGATAGGACAACCACCCACCATCGACGGTGATGGGTGGACGGTCGGGTCGCAAAGTTAGCGCTATCCAATGGTGTTGTAGTGGAGGGCGATTCAGTCAATCAATGTTACGGGCCATGGATCCTGTCGGCGTGTCGCGCGACGGGCCGGCACAGCTTGCGGTAACCTCCGCCGGCCCACGCGCGCCGCATCGTGTCCGGTATGGCCGCGGCGCCCGAGTTGCGCCACCGCAAACAGGTGTGCCAGCTCACAAAATTGCCGTGATTCGACTCACAATTGAATCAAGTTGGGCGCCGTTGGGTACGGGCCGAAAAGGCGCCGCTGACCTGCGGTGATCATTCTGCGATTACGCCGTGATCGGCTCGTTACCGAAACGAGATATCGGTTGGCCGAATATGACGAATGGCCTCGGGTCTCGTACGGTCCCTCTTAGCCCGCAACGGGTTACGGAAGAGTAACGAAAATTGAATCCACGGACCCGCGTGTGAGCGGCGCTGCGGAGGGCGGAAGCCCTGCCGCAGCCGGTGGGTAGCAGCCCGCCGGGCAGATCAGGCCCGCCGCTGTCGTGCCCGAACCAGACGGCACGTCCCAGAGCACCTCTTCGGGAGAAACCAAGCATTTCAGCCCACAGCCGTGGGCTTGCTTTGGCGCGCGCACCGCGAAAGGAAACGATATTGAAGAACGTCCGTAAGACGCTCATTCTCGCCGCAGTCACCGGCACCTTGGTGACCGTTCCATCGGCCACCGCCGCCGCGGAGCCGACGGGCTTTGACCAAAACATGGCACCGGCCGGACCGGCCCCGGACGCGCCCCCGCCTCCGGCCCCCGACGCCCCGCCGCCGCCGCCCGCGGGCTTCGTGCCGGCCCCACCGCCTCCGCCCCCCGGGCCCGGCGTCCCCGCCGCCGGCGCCGGCGGGCTTTGACCCGGCCCTGCCGCCGCCCCCGGGGCCCGATGCCCCGCCGCCGCCCCCGCCTCCGACCGCCTACAGCGTGAACTGGGATGCCATCGCGCGGTGCGAGTCGGGCGGGAACTGGTCGATCAGCACCGGCAACGGCTACTTCGGCGGCCTGCAGTTCACCCCCGGCACCTGGCGCGCCAACGGTGGCTCGGGCTCTGCGGCCAACGCCAGCCGGGAGGAGCAGATCCGGGTGGCCGAGAATGTGCTGCACTCGCAGGGCATCGGCGCCTGGCCGGTCTGCGGGCATCGCGGCTGATCCGGCCATAGCCGGCGGCCTCGCCGCCATAGGTATAGGGAGTGCCGGGTCACGTGCCCGGCACTCCTTATCTGGCGGTTATCCGGCCGGTCGTGGGCACGGATCTACCCGCCGTCGCGTGGGGTAGCGTCGGGCCTGTGACCGCAACGCAGCGCGAATTCGACATTGTGTTGTACGGGGCGACCGGCTTCGTCGGGAAGCTGACCGCCGAATACCTGGCCAAGTCCGGGCCCGACACACGGATCGCCCTGGCCGGCAGGTCAACCGAACGGTTGCGCGTCATCCGCGACAGCCTGGGCGAGTCCGCACAATCCTGGCCGGTTCTGGTCGCCGATGCCACGTCGCCGTCGACGCTGAACGAGATGGCCGCCCGCACGCAGGTCGTCATCACCACGGTCGGCCCCTACACTCGCTATGGGTTGCCGCTGGTGGCCGCGTGCGCCGCCGCGGGCACCGACTACGCCGACCTGACCGGTGAGGCGATGTTCGTCCGCGACAGCATCGACATGTACCACAAGCAGGCCGCCGACACCGGCGCTCGTATCGTGCACGCTTGCGGATTCGATTCCGTCCCTTCGGATCTCAGCGTGTATGCGTTGCACCGGGCGGCACAGGACGACGGTACCGGCGGACTCGCCGGCACCGACCTGGTAGTCCGGTCCTTCTCCGGCGGGTTATCCGGCGGCACCATCGCGTCGATGATGGAGGTGCTGAACACGGCGTCCCACGATCCCGACGCCCGCCGCCAGCTTGCCGACCCGTACACGCTGAGCACCGACCGCAGCGCCGAACCCGAACTCGGGCCGCAGCCCGACCTGCTCTGGCGTCGCGGTAATCGGATCGCGCCGGAACTGTCGGGCATGTGGACCGGGGGCTTCCTGATGGCTCCTTACAACACCCGAATCGTGCGCCGCAGCAACGCATTACTGGACTGGGTGTACGGCCGCGAGTTTCGTTACAGCGAAAGCATGAGCCTGGGCTCCTCGGCCATCGCGCCCGTGGCATCGGCCATAGTGAGCGGCGTCGGCAGCGCGACCTTCGGGCTGGGTAGTCGCTACTTCCGGCTACTGCCGCGCCGGCTGCTGGACCGGTTGGTGCCCAAACCCGGCACGGGCCCGAGTGCCACGGCTCGGGAACGCGGCTACTACCGGATTGAGACCTACACCACCACGACGACCGGCGCACGTTACGTGGCGCGCATGGAGCAGCGGGGGGACCCCGGCTACAAGGCCACCTCGGTGCTGTTGGGGGAGTGCGGCCTTGCGCTCGCGCTCGACCGGGACAAGCTGTCCGACCTGCGCGGTGTGCTGACGCCCGCGGCCGCGATGGGCGACGCGTTACTGGCGCGATTCCCGGCCGCCGGGGTGTCATTGCAGGTCGACCGGCTCGCCGAGTGAGCCCGCTCACCTGCCATTTGGGCACTTACATGAGGGCGCAGGGCGCTCCCTAGAATTGACGGGTGACCGCCAGCCGCAGCTTCGACACCGACCTGCCCAAGTCGTGGGACCCGGGCGCGGCTGAGAGCGAGATCTACCAGAAATGGCTGGACGCCGGGTACTTCACGGCGGACCCGGCGAGCGGAAAACCCGGGTACTCGATTGTGCTGCCGCCGCCGAACGTGACCGGCAGCCTGCACATGGGTCACGCCCTGGAACACACCATGATGGACGCGCTCACCCGCCGCAAGCGCATGCAGGGTTACGAAGTGCTGTGGCAGCCGGGCATGGACCACGCGGGTATCGCGACGCAAAGCGTTTTGGAAAAGCAGCTCGCGATCGACGGTAAGACCAAGGAGGACTTCGGCCGGGAGCTGTTCATCGACAAGGTTTGGGACTGGAAGCGTGAGTCCGGCGGCGCCATCGGTGGGCAGATGCGCCGGCTCGGCGACGGGGTGGACTGGAGTCGGGACCGGTTCACCATGGACGAGGGCTTGTCGCGGGCGGTGCGCACGGTGTTCAAGCGGCTCTACGACGCCGGGCTGATCTATCAGGCCGAACGGCTGGTCAATTGGTCACCGGTGCTGCAAACGGCCATCTCCGACCTGGAAGTCAACTATCTCGACGTCGAAGGCGAGCTGGTGTCGTTCCGGTATGGCTCGCTGGACGATTCGCAGCCTCACATCGTGGTCGCCACCACGCGGGTTGAGACGATGCTGGGCGATACCGCGATCGCCGTGCACCCCGACGACGAACGCTACCGCCACCTGGTCGGCACCACCATCGCGCACCCCTTCATCGACCGGCAGCTCATCATCGTCGCCGACGAACACGTGGATCCCGAATTCGGCACCGGCGCAGTCAAAGTCACACCCGCCCACGATCCGAACGACTTCGAGATCGGCCTGCGCCACGAGTTGCCGATGATTTCGATCCTGGACACCAAGGGCCGGATCACGGGCACGGGAACGCAATTCGACGGCATGGACCGTTTCGAGGCCCGCGTCGCGGTGCGGGAGGCTCTTGCCGCCCAGCACCGGATCGTGGCCGAGAAACGCCCCTATCTGCACAGCGTCGGGCATTCCGAGCGCAGCGGCGAACCGATCGAGCCGCGACTGTCGCTGCAGTGGTGGGTCCGGGTGGAATCGCTGGCCAAGGCCGCCGGCGACGCGGTGCGCAACGGCGACACCGTGATTCACCCCGCCAGCCTGGAACCGCGCTGGTTCGCCTGGGTCGACGACATGCACGACTGGTGCATCTCGCGGCAGCTGTGGTGGGGCCATCGCATCCCGATCTGGCACGGGCCGGGCGGCGAACAGTTGTGTGTCGGTCCGGACGAAACACCGCCGGAGGGCTGGCAACAGGATCCCGACGTGCTGGATACCTGGTTCTCGTCGGCGCTGTGGCCGTTCTCCACGCTAGGCTGGCCGGAGAAGACACCGGAGCTGGAAAAGTTCTACCCGACAAGCGTTCTGGTCACCGGCTACGACATCTTGTTCTTCTGGGTGGCCCGGATGATGATGTTCGGCACCTTCGTCGGCGGCGACGACGCGATCACGCTCGGCGGCCGCCGCGGCCCGCAGGTGCCGTTCACCGACGTCTTCCTGCATGGCCTGATTCGCGACGAGTCGGGCCGCAAGATGAGCAAGTCCAAGGGCAACGTGATCGACCCGCTGGACTGGGTGGAGATGTTCGGGGCCGACGCCTTGCGCTTCACGCTGGCCCGCGGCGCCAGCCCCGGCGGTGACCTGGCCATCGGCGAGGACGCCGTCCGCGCCTCGCGCAATTTCGTCACCAAGCTGTTCAATGCCACCCGGTTCGCGCTGCTCAACGGCGCGAGCCCGGCTCCGCTGCCCGATCTCGCCGACCTGACCCACGAGGACCGCTGGATCCTGGGACGGCTGGAGGAGGTGCGCAGCGAAGTCGACGCCGCCCTCGACGGCTACGAGTTCAGCCGCGCCTGCGAGGCGCTCTATCACTTCACGTGGGACGAATTCTGCGACTGGTACGTCGAAGTGGCGAAGGTGCAACTCGGCGAGGGCGCCGAGGCTGCAGCCCACACCACCGCCGTGCTGGCCGCGGTGCTCGACACGCTGCTTCGGCTGCTGCACCCGGTGATCCCGTTCGTCACCGAGGCGCTGTGGCAGGCGCTGACGGGCGACGAGTCGCTGGTCATCGCCGACTGGCCGAAACCGTCCGGTATCATCCTGGATCCGGTTGCCGCGCAACGGATAACCGATGTGCAAAAGCTGGTGACCGAGGTCAGAAGGTTCCGCAGCGATCAAGGACTGGCCGATCGGCAGAAAGTACCGGCCCGCTTGCGCGGTGGTGGGGAACTGAGCGCACAGGTGACCCCGTTGACCTCCTCGCTGGCCTGGTTGACCACACCGGGTCCGAACTTCAGCCCCTCGGCGTCGCTGGAAGTGCGACTCGGTGCCGGCACCGTCGTCGTCGAGCTGGATACCTCCGGCACCATCGACGTCGCCGCCGAGCGGCGCCGCCTGGAAAAGGATCTGGCCGCGGCCCAAAAGGAACTGGCATCGACGGCAGCCAAATTGGCCAACGCGGACTTCTTGGCCAAGGCCCCGCAAGACGTCGTCGGCAAGATTCGCGATCGTCAGCGAGTGGCGCAGGAGGAGACCGATTGGATCACCGCCAGGCTGGCCGGGCTGCAATGACGGAGCAGCCCGAGTGGGAAGCCGGTGCGAACGTCGCTCCCACACCGGACGAGATCGCGTCCCTGTTGCAGGTCGAGCATCTGCTGGATCAGCGCTGGCCGGAGACGCGCATCGAGCCGAGCCTGACCCGGATCGGCGCGTTGCTGGACTTGCTGGGCTCGCCGCAACTGGCCTACCCGTCCATTCACATCGCGGGGACCAACGGCAAGACCTCCGTGGCGCGGATGGTCGATGCCCTGCTGACCGCGCTGCAAAGGCGCACCGGGCGAACCACCAGCCCGCACCTGCAATCGGCGGTAGAACGCATCGCGATCGATTCCACACCGGTTAGTCCGGCGCAGTACGTGGCGACGTACCGGGAGATCGAGCCGTTCGTGCAGCTGGTCGATGCACAATCGCAGTCTTCACCTTCTGGGGCGGGCCTGCGCCTGAGCAAGTTCGAGGTCCTGACCGCGATGGCGTTCGCCGCCTTCGCCGACGCGCCGGTCGAAGTCGCCGTGGTCGAGGTGGGGATGGGCGGGCGTTGGGATGCCACCAACCTGATCAATGCGCCCGTCGCGGTCATCACCCCGATCGCCCTCGACCACGTGGAATACCTCGGCGACGACATCGCGGGGATCGCCGGCGAGAAGGCCGGCATCATCACCAGGGCCCCCGAGGGTGCGCCGGACACCGTCGCCGTCATCGCGCGCCAGGAGCCCGAGGCGATGGAGGTGCTGCTGGCGCAATCCATGCGCGCCGACGCCGCGGTGGCGCGTGAGGATTCGGAGTTCGCGGTGCTGGGCCGCCAGGTCGCGATCGGCGGCCAAATGCTGCAGCTGCAGGGCCTCGGCGGGGTCTACTCCGACGTCTTCCTGCCGCTGCATGGCGAACATCAGGCGCATAACGCGGTGGTGGCGCTCGCGGCGGTCGAGGCCTTCTTCGGCGCGGGTGCGCAGCGTCAGCTCGACGTCGAGGCGGTCCGGGCCGGCTTCGCCGCCGTCACCAGCCCGGGCCGCCTGGAACGCATGCGCAGCGCGCCCACGGTGTTCATCGACGCCGCGCACAATCCGGCCGGTGCCGCCGCGCTGGCGCGGACGCTGGCCGGCGAATTCGATTTCCGATTTCTGGTCGGCGTGCTCAGCGTGCTGGGCGACAAGGATGTGGGCGGCATCCTCGCCGCACTGGAGCCGGTGCTCGATGCCGTCGTCGTGACCCACAACGGATCGCCGCGCGCGCTCGACATCGAGTCGCTGGAGCTGGCGGCGCGGGAGCGGTTCGGTCCCGATCGGGTCACGACCGCCGAGAACCTGCGCGACGCCATCGACGTCGCGACCGCGCTGGTCGACGCTGAGACGGAGGGGGCCGCGATCCACGGGCAAGCCGAGTTTTTCTCCGGCACCGGGATCGTCGTCACCGGCTCGGTCGTCACCGCCGGGGCGGCGCGGACCCTGTTTGGTCGTGATCCGGAATGACCGGCCCGGACTCTCCCGAGGACCCCGACGAGCGGGCCCCGGCGCCGCCGGCCGACCCATGGCGCAGCTTCGGGGCGGTGATGGCCGCGACGCTGGTTCTGGAGGCGATCGTGGTGCTGCTGGCGATACCGGTGGTGGGCGCGGTGGGCGGTGGCTTGACCCCGGCGTCACTGGGCTACCTGGTCGGCGTGGCCGCGTTGCTGATCCTGCTTGCCGGGGTGCAGCGCAGACCCTGGGCGATCTGGGCGAACCTGGGCGTCCAGGTGCTGGTGCTGGCTGGCTTCGTGGTGTACCCGGGGGTGGGGTTCATCGGCGTGCTGTTCACCGGGCTGTGGGCCCTGATCGCGTACTTCCGCGCCGAGGTCCGGCGGCGGAACTAACCCGGGCAGTCGCCGCCCGACTGAGCGCGACCTGGGCATGTACGCTGGCCGCCGTGACCGAACGGACACTGGTGCTGATCAAGCCTGACGGCGTCGAGCGGCGGCTGGTGGGCGAAATCATCGGCCGCATTGAGCAAAAGGGGCTCACCCTCGCGGCGCTCGAGCTTCGGCACGTCAGCCAGGACCTGGCGGCCCGGCATTACGCGGAACACGAGGACAAGCCCTTCTTCGGAGCTTTGCTGGAGTTCATCACCTCGGGACCGGTGGTGGCGGCGGTCGTGGAGGGGCCGCGGGCAATTGCCGCATTTCGGCAGCTCGCGGGTGGCACCGACCCGGTGGACCAGGCCGCGCCCGGCACGATTCGGGCCGATTTCGGGCTGGAAACGCAGTTCAACCTGGTACACGGGTCCGACTCGACCGAGTCCGCGAAGCGCGAAATCGCGCTCTGGTTTCCCGACGTTTAACTCCGCGCTGTCGGCCCGTATCAGGGCGCTGATCGGATTTGCGGGTCAGGGGCCAGTGAGCCGGCGGAGTGATGTGGGATACTGATGACGGGTGAACGTCGCCGGACCGGTGTCAGACACCCGAATGAAGACTTAGACAAGCGCGACCATCCCGTATGGAGCGCGGCATGTCAGGCCGACATTCAGCACGGCGCCGAGCGAGTTCGACGAGCCGCTCGGGGCGAGACCATCACAAGCCCGGGAGAAGTGGACCGGGCCCATAGCGAAGCCCTCGCGTGGCCGCGTCGCAAGGACGCGCCCGGGGGCTTGAGGAGAATACGTGGTAGACGGTGCACCACCCACAGACCCATCACAAGAGCCCGCTCGGCACGAGGAACTCCCGGACCGCCTGAGAGTCCACTCGCTGGCGCGAACCCTGGGAACGACCAGCAAGCGGGTGTTGGACGCGCTGAGCGCACTCGATGGGCGGATCCGCAGCGCCCACTCGACCGTGGACCGCGACGACGCGGTCCGGGTGCGAGACCTGCTGGCTGCCCAGCCCCCGCAAGGCACGGACCACGCGGCCGACGAGCCCGAATCCCGGCTGATGCTGGAGACGGCGATCGAGCGGCCCCACTACCTGCCGCTGTTCGTCGCGCCGCAGCCGATGAAGGAAGACGACAACGGCAGCGCCGATGACTCCGATGACTCCGATGACTCCGACGATGATTCCGACGATTCCGACGACGAGGACCAATCCGATCGGCCGGCCGGCCGGCGGCGACGCCGTGGCCGCCGGGGTCGTGGCCGCGGCCGCGGTGAACAAGGCGGATCCGACAACCAGGACGAGGACGACGACGAGGCGCAACATCGCGGCCAGAAGCGATCCGGCTCCGCCGAATCTGACGACGACGACGGCCAGGATTCCGATGACTCCGATGATTCCGACGCCGGTGACGACGGTTCGTCGGAGGGCGGCAGCCGCCGCCGGCGCCGGCGCCGGCGCCGCAAATCGGGCGCGGGGGACGACAACGACGAGGGGCTGGGTCCCGACGACCCGCCCAACACGGTGGTGCACGCGCGATCGCCGCGCAACGGTAAGAACGGCGGCGCCGACGATTCCGGGAACGGCGCGTCCAGCAATGAGATCAAGGGCATCGACGGCTCCACCCGGTTGGAAGCCAAGCGGCAACGACGCCGCGACGGACGCGACGCCGGACGGCGCCGGCCACCGGTACTGACCGAGGCCGAATTCCTGGCGCGCCGCGAGGCGGTCGAGCGGGTCATGGTGGTGCGGGACCGGGTGCGCACCGAGCAACCGCATCAGGGCGCGCGGTATACCCAGATCGCGGTGCTCGAGGACGGCATCGTCGTCGAGCACTTCGTGACGTCGGCCTCCTCGGCTTCCCTAGTCGGCAACATCTATCTCGGGATTGTGCAAAACGTGCTGCCCTCCATGGAGGCGGCCTTCGTCGACATCGGGCGCGGCCGCAACGGCGTGCTCTACGCCGGAGAAGTCAACTGGGAAGCCGCCGGATTGGGCGGGTCGGATCGCAAGATCGAACAGGCCCTCAAACCCGGCGACTATGTGGTGGTCCAGGTCAGCAAGGACCCGGTCGGGCATAAGGGTGCCCGGCTCACCACCCAGGTGTCGCTGGCGGGCCGGTACCTGGTCTATGTGCCCGGCGCCTCGTCGACGGGAATCAGCCGTAAGCTGCCCGACACCGAGCGCCAGCGGCTCAAGGAGATTCTGCGCGAGGTGGTGCCTTCCGACGCCGGGGTGATCATCCGCACGGCCTCCGAGGGTGTCAAGGAGGACGGCATCCGCAACGACGTCGCCCGCCTGCAGGAGCGCTGGACACAGATCGAGGCCAAGGCGACCGAGATCAAGCAGAAGGCTGCCGGCGCGGCGGTGGCGCTCTACGAAGAGCCCGACGTGTTGGTCAAGGTCATCCGTGACTTGTTCAACGAGGATTTCGCCGGGCTGATGGTCTCCGGTGACGACGCCTGGAACACCATCAACGAGTACGTGAATTCCGTTGCCCCCGAGCTGGTTTCCAAGCTGACCAAGTACGAGCCCGCCGCCGGGCCGGACGGTACGGCCGGGCCGGATGTGTTTGCGGTGCATCGCATCGACGAACAACTGGCCAAAGCGATGGACCGGAAGGTGTGGCTGCCGTCGGGCGGCACGCTGGTGATCGACCGCACCGAAGCCATGACCGTGGTCGACGTCAACACCGGCAAATTCACCGGATCCGGGGGCAACCTCGAGCAGACGGTCACGAAGAACAACCTGGAGGCGGCCGAGGAGATCGTGCGCCAGCTGCGGCTGCGCGACATCGGCGGCATCGTGGTGATCGACTTCATCGACATGGTGCTGGAGTCCAATCGCGACCTGGTGCTGCGGCGACTGACCGAGGCGCTGGCGCGCGACCGCACCCGCCATCAGGTATCCGAAGTCACGTCGCTGGGCCTGGTGCAGCTGACCCGTAAGCGGCTGGGCACCGGGCTGATCGAGGCGTTTTCGACATCGTGTCCCCACTGCAGCGGCCGCGGACTCCTGCTGCACACCGACCCGGTGGATTCGGCTCCGGCCAACGGGCGCAAGTCCGAGTCGGGTGGTCGCCGCGGCAGGCGATCGAAGAAGAACCGGTCCGAAGAGCCGGCGGTGGCCAAGGTGCCGGCGCACGCGCCGGGCGAGCACCCGATGTTCAAGGCGATGGCCGCCGGCACGTCCACGCAGTCCGCTCGCGATGACGAAGAATCCGGCGAGTCCGGCGACGAAGACACCGGCGAGATCGACGAGCAGACCCGGAAACGGGCGGCCTCCGACTTCGACGACACCGAGCAAGAAGACTTCGATGAGTCCGAGGACGACAACGACGACGAAGACACCGACGAGGACGACACCGAGGACGAAGACACCGACGACGAGGACGACGACACCGACGACGACGACCTCGACGACGATGAGGACCTCGACGACGAGGAAGACCTTAGCGAGGACGAGGAGGACATCGAGCTCGCGGACGACGACGACCTGGACGTCGAGGATTCCGACTCCGAGGATTCCGACTCCGGCGATGACCCCGCAGTGGCCGGCACCGCCGGGTCGGCGCTCGGGCGTCCGCGCCGGCGGCGGGCGGCCGGCAGGCCGGCCGGCCCGCCGATCAACATGGACTAACCGCGCCGCGGCGCGGCAGCGCGCGTGGCTGGTTTGACCCTGTAGCCGCTGGTCACGTACCCTTGGACAGTTGTCGCCAGGCCAGCCGGGTAGACTGACCCGGCGACGACGCGGGCCGGGAGCGGCCCGGGACTCCCGGGCGATCGCGCGGACCCGCGTCCCAGACCCACCACGCACACCGGCCGGTGGCGCGCGCGTGAAGCGCCGGGCAAGCGGCTGCAGAGCTAGAAGAGGAAACGGGAGCAACGATGGCGACCTACGCAATCGTCAAGACGGGCGGCAAGCAGTACAAGGTCGCCGTCGGCGACGTGGTCAAGGTCGAGAAGCTCGACTCCGAGCCGGGTTCGAACGTCTCGCTGCCGGTCACCCTGGTAGTGGACGGTGCCAACGTGACCACCGAAGCCGGCGCGCTGGCCAAGGTCGCCGTGACCGGGGAAGTGCTGGAGCACACCAAGGGCCCCAAGATCCGCATCCACAAATTCAGGAACAAGACCGGCTACCACAAGCGTCAGGGACACCGTCAGCAGCTGACGGTCCTCAAGGTCACCGGCATCAAGTGATGAGCCGTCAGGCGAAGAACAGACAGCACTGAGTAGGGGACCATAGCAATGGCACACAAGAAGGGCGCTTCCAGTTCGCGCAACGGTCGCGATTCGGCAGCTCAGCGGTTGGGCGTCAAGCGGTTCGGCGGCCAGATCGTCAAGGCCGGCGAAATCATCGTCCGGCAGCGCGGCACCAAGTTCCATCCTGGTGCGGGCGTCGGCCGCGGTGGCGACGACACGCTGTTCGCCAAGGAAGCCGGGGCTGTCGAGTTCGGGATCAAGCGCGGACGCAAAACTGTCAACATCGTCGCGGCCGGGCAGACCACCAACTAACCTTCCTTTTCCTGAGCCGCTGCGCGGCGCATCGGCGCCGATCGGTAGGTGAGAGGACCTGCGATGCCCCGGTTTGTCGATCGCGTCGTCGTCCACGCGCGCGCGGGTTCCGGCGGTAACGGTTGCGCGTCGGTTCACCGCGAAAAGTTCAAGCCGCTGGGCGGACCCGATGGCGGCAATGGTGGCCGGGGCGGCAGCATCGTCTTCGTCGTCGACCCACAGGTCCACACCTTGCTGGACTTTCATTTCCATCCCCACGTCACCGCGCCGTCCGGCAAACAGGGCATGGGCAACAACCGCGACGGCGCCGCCGGCGCGGACCTGGAGGTCAAGGTCCCCGACGGCACCGTCGTACTGGATGAAAACGGACGGCTGCTGGCCGACCTGGTCGGCGCGGGCACCCGATTCGAGGCCGCCGCCGGTGGGCGCGGCGGCCTGGGCAACGCCGCACTCGCATCGCGCGCCCGCAAGGCCCCCGGCTTCGCGCTGCTCGGCGAGCACGGCGAGTCCCGCGACCTGACGCTGGAGCTCAAGACCGTCGCCGACGTCGGCCTGATCGGGTTTCCCTCGGCCGGGAAATCCTCACTGGTGTCCACGATCTCGGCGGCCAAACCGAAGATCGCCGACTACCCGTTCACCACGCTGGTGCCCAACCTCGGTGTCGTCTCGGCGGGCGAGCACACCTTCACCGTCGCCGATGTGCCGGGCCTGATCCCGGGCGCGTCGGCGGGGCGCGGCCTGGGCCTGGATTTCCTCCGACACATCGAGCGGTGCGCCGTGCTGGTGCATGTCGTCGACTGCGCCACCGCCGAACCGGGCCGCGATCCCATCTCGGACATCGACGCGCTGGAAGCCGAACTCGCCGCCTACACCCCGACCCTGCAAGGTGATGCGACGCTGGGTGACCTCGCCGAGCGGCCCCGGGCGGTGGTGCTCAACAAGATCGATGTGCCCGAGGCCCGTGAGCTGGCCGAATTCGTCTCCGACGAGATCGCCGAGCGTGGCTGGCCGGTGTTTCGCGTGTCGACGGTAACCCGAGAAGGTCTGCAGCCCTTGATCTTCGGCTTGTGGCGGATGATTTCGGAGTACCGCGCCGCGCTCCCGCCGGCGGTGGCACGACGACCGGTGATCCGTCCGGTGCCGGTGGACGAGAGCGGATTCAGCGTCGAGCCGGACCCGCAGCAGCCGGGCGGTTTCGTGGTCAGCGGGGTGCGCCCCGAGCGCTGGGTCGGCCAGACCAACTTCGACAACGACGAGGCCGTGGGCTATCTCGCCGACCGGCTGGCGCGCCTCGGTGTCGAAGACGAATTGCTGCGGTTGGGTGCGCAGCCGGGGTGTGCCGTGACCATTGGGGAGATGACCTTCGACTGGGAGCCGCAAACGCCTGCGGGACAACACGTCGCGATGTCCGGCCGCGGAACCGATGCGCGGCTCGAGCGCAGCGAGCGCGTCGGGCCCGCCGAGCGCAAGGCCGCCCGGCGTCAGCGCCGGGAACGCGGTGACGACTCGTGAGCGCCCATCGCGACGCCGTCCGCTTCGCGCGCAGCCTGGTGGTCAAGGTCGGGACCAATGCGTTGACCACGCCGTCCGGGATGTTCGATGCCGGCCGGCTGGCCGGACTCGCCGACGCGATCGAAGCGCGGATGAAGGCGGGCACCGATGTCGTCATCGTCTCTTCGGGCGCCATCGCCGCCGGTATCGAGCCGCTCGGATTATCCCGGCGCCCCCAAGATTTGGCGACCAAGCAGGCCGCGGCCAGCGTGGGACAGGTCGCGCTGGTGAACTCGTGGAGCGCCGCGTTCGCCCGGTATGGCCGCACGGTCGGGCAGGTGCTGCTGACCGCCCACGACATCTCCATGCGGGCCCAGCACACCAACGCCCAGCGCACCCTGGACCGGCTGCGGGCGTTGCACGCCGTGGCGATCGTCAACGAGAACGACACGGTGGCCACCAACGAGATCCGGTTCGGCGACAACGATCGGCTTTCCGCGCTGGTGGCCCACCTGGTCGGCGCCGAGGCCCTGGTGCTGCTCTCCGACATCGACGGTCTCTACGACGCCGATCCCCGGAAAACCAAGGGGGCGCGCTTCATTGACGAGGTGTCCGGCGTGGCGGACCTCGACGGCGTGGTCGCCGGTCCGGGCAGCGACCTGGGCACCGGCGGAATGGCGTCGAAGATGTCGTCGGCGCTGCTGGCGGCCGACGCCGGGGTGCCGGTGCTGCTGGCGGCGGCGGCCGACGCCGCGACCGCGCTCAGCGACGCCTCGGTCGGCACGGTGTTCGCCGCGCGCCCCAACCGGATGTCGGCGCGCCGGTTCTGGCTGCGCTACGCCGCCGAGGCGGCCGGCTCGTTGACGCTTGACGAGGGGGCGGTGCGGGCGGTGGTGCGGCAGCGCCGCTCGCTACTACCCGCGGGCATCACGGCGGTGTCGGGCCGGTTCCATGGCGGGGATGTCGTCGAGTTGCGCGGGCCGGACACCACCATGGTGGCGCGGGGCGTGGTCGCCTACGACGCGACCGAGCTGGCCGCCATGATGGGCCGGTCCACCTCCGAACTGCCCGGGGACCTGCGCAGGCCCGCGGTGCACGCCGACGACCTGGTGGCGATGTAACGCCTCAGCGCGCCGAGACGGGCTTGAGATACAAAGCGCCCCAAATGATTTCGGCAAGCGCCTCGGCCAGCTCGGCGTCGTAGGATGCCGGAGAGGTCGGAAGGTTCTGCTGGCACGCGCGTTCCACCATCCAGGTCAGTGCGCTGGCGGTGGTGGCCGCGGGCAGCTCGGAGCGGATGGAGCCGTCGGCCTGGCCGTCTTCGATGACCCGGGTCACCCGCCCGGTGATGGCGGTCAGCAGATTGCGATAGGTCGCCCCGACCACGGGGTCGTAGCCGGCCATCTCGTTCAGCGCCACGAGGACCGGTTGATGACGCCGATAGCCGGCGACGATGCGCGTCGTCGCGGCGCGGACGTCCTCGGGGTCGTGCCGCCACGCCACACTCCACCAGCGATCCGCGCTCTCGGCGAGGTCGGCGAACACCTGGCCGGCCAAGCGGCGCAGCAGGTGGCCCTTGTCCTCGAAGTAGATATAGAAGCTGGCGCGCGAGATGCCGGCCTCGCTCGACAGTCGGTCCACGCTGAGCTCGGTGAAGCTGGTGCCGTCGCGCATCAGCCGCTCGGTGGCATCCAGCAGCCGGCGCTCCATCCGCTCCCGCCGCTCCTGGCGGTTCTGCTCGCGATTGGCCTGCGGCTTTCGGGTGACCGACGGCATTTGCCGAGCATAGCGGAGCCTCCGACATGTTGACTAGACACTATGTCTAGGCATATCGTCGCTTCGAGTTCGTGATAACGGTCACAAGCGATGGGAGGGCGGCCACGATGACAACGACGGCGGGGGTGTCCGGCGCCAGCCGCGCCTATGACCCGATCGATCTGTCCTCCCGCGCGTTTTGGTCCACGACCGCCGCGGATCGGGAACGCTCATTCGCGGTGCTGCGGGCCGAGCGCCCGGTGAGCTGGCATCCCCCGGTCGAGGACGCGCTGATGCAGGATCCCGACGACCCCGGCTATTGGGCGGTCACCCGCCGCGCCGACATCGTCGCGGTCAGCCGCAACAACGACGTGTTCCTGTCCGGCCGGGGGGTGATGTTCGAGAGCATTCCCGTCGAGCTGCTCGAGGCGTCGCAGTCCTTCCTGGCGATGGATCCGCCCCGGCACACCAAGCTGCGCAAGCTGGTCAGCGCCGCGTTCACCCCGCGACAGGTCCGCCGCATCGAGGACTCGATCAAGGCGAACGCCAAAACCATCGTCGAAGAGCTGCGGGACGCCGGCAGCGGTACGGATTTCGTCGAGCACTGCGCCAAGCAGCTGCCCATTCGCACGCTGTCGGACATGGTGGGAATCCCGGAATCCGAGCGTGAGCACGTGGCGCACGCCGCCGATGCGCTGGTGTCGTGGGCCGACCCGGTCTACCTCGACGATCGTAACCCGCTCGAGGTCTTGGTCGAGAACCAGATGTACCTGCACCAAATCGCCGGCGGGCTCGCCACCGAGCGCCGCGAGCATCCCGGCGACGACCTGTTCAGCGCCCTGGTGCACGCCGAGGTGGACGGCGACCGGCTGTCCGACGCGGAGGTGGCGGCGTTCTTCGTGCTGCTCTCCGTGGCCGCCAACGACACCACCCGCCAAACCACCAGCCACGCGATGAAAGCGCTTACCGACTTCGGCGACCAGAAGGCGTGGCTTCTGCGCGATTTCGACAACCGCATCGGCACGGCGGTCGAGGAATTCATCCGTTGGGCGTCGCCGGTCATGACTTTTCGACGCACCGCCGCAACCGATTTCGACCTGGGCGGTCAGAACATCCGGGCGGGGGAGAAGGTGGCGATGTTCTATCCGTCCGGTAACTGGGACACCGAGGTGTTCGACCGTCCCGACCGCCTCGACCTGAGCCGGGACCCCAACCCCCATGTCGGGTTCGGCGGCGGCGGCGTCCACTTCTGCCTGGGCGCCCACGTGGCCCGGGCACAGCTGCGCGCCATCTTCGGCGAGCTGCTTCGCCAACTCCCGGATATCCAAGCGGGAGACCCGACGTACGTGCCCGGTAACTTCATCCACGCGATCCGTAGCATGCCCTGCACGTTCTAGCGCACGGCTATCGGTACCAGCTCCTCGCCGAGGAGCGCCAGCAGCTCGGAGCACCCGCCGTCGACCTGCACGGTGGCCAGGTCATCGCCGCGGGTGCGGCCTCGGTTGACGATAGCGATCGGGATGCCCAGCACGGCGGCGTGACGCACGAATCGGTAGCCGGAGAATACCGTCAGCGACGAGCCCGCCACCAGCAGTGCCTCGGACTGGTCGATCAGCGAATACGCTTTCTGGACAACGTCTTTGGGCACGCTCTCGCCGAAGTAGACGATGTCTGGTTTGAGGATACTCGCGCAGCGCGGACAGTCGAGGTAGCGGAACGACGCGGTATCGGCGGCCGGCGAGAGGGAGGCGTCGGCGTCGGGCGCCACCGCCAGCCCACCGATCGCTTCGGCGCGCTCGAGGAATCCCGGGTTGAGCGCTTCCAGTCGTTCGGCCAGGGCGGCGCGGCTCGTGGCGTAGCCGCAGCTCAGGCAGATTACCCGCGAATAGGCGCCGTGCAGATTGATGACGTTTCGGCTGCCCGCCTTGGTATGCAACAGGTCAACGTTCTGGGTGATCACCCCGGTCACCACCGATGCGCGCTCGAGCGCGGCCAACGCCCGATGCCCGGCGTTGGGCACGGTGTCGTCCATGTGCCGCCACCCGACGTGGTTGCGCGCCCAGTACCGCTGCCGGAACGCCGGATCCGAGGTGAACTGGCGGATGGTCATGGGATTGCTCGGCGGCGAATCGGGCCCCCGGTAGTCGGGAATGCCGGAGTCGGTGGAGATCCCCGCACCGGTCAGCACCGCGATCCGCCGACCCGCCAGCAGCGCGACCAGCTCGGGAGATTCTGCGCGGCGGGCGGTCACCTATCCAAGAGTAGGGCCAAGTGGTGATCGGCCGCTCGCGAGCTACCGCACCCGGGTTGCGAATCGTTTGTCCATCTCGTCAGCGAGTACTCCGCCAAGAAAGAGTTCCGGTTGGTAAAACTCGTAGGTACGCGCGGCCAGCTCCACGGCGGAGATGTCCATCTGGGGGATGCCTGACCCGCGGATGGTGGCAATGGAACTCGCCCACACCACCCGCGGAATCCCCGCGCAAGCCAGGGCACCACAACACATCGCACACGGCTCGCCCGTCGAATAGAGGGTTGCGCGGTCCCACCCCGCGTTCCCGTGGCGGGTCACGTAGTCGTTGATCGCGACAATTTCACCGTGAAATACCGGATTGTCCAGGCTTCGGTTCACGCCCTGTCCGAGCACCTCGCCGGCTTTATGGTCCACGATCACCGCGCCGAACGGATAAGACGGATTGCCGCTGGACACATCGATCGCCAGTCGCATGAACTGTTCGTGCGTGTGCAGATCCTCGAGACCGGGTACGGCCGCCAACAACCGGCGCGCGACCTGCTGGGCCGCGGGGTCGTCGTCGAACAGGTACGGCAGCCGGATCGATCCGGCCCGCTTGCTCCCCGAGCAGGCCGCGACGCTGACTCCCGTCGCCGCGACGCCCGCCAGTCGCAGCATGTGTCGTCGTGTTGTTGTCCGAGGTGTGGTCATTCGACCCTCGCGCTATCTGGTCACGGCCCAGCCCGTGGCTATTGCTCTATCGTGGTGCAGATTACTTCGCTGGGAAAGCCCTTGTGAAAGGCTTTGCACAACGAAGGCATTCACCCGGTGGCGACGGGGCGCTAGCCCAGGCAGTCGGCCGCGGTGGTGAGTTCGGCGGACATGTTCTGCCGCATCATCTTGAGCGCTGCCGCACCCAGATCGGGGTCGATATGAGCGACGGCGTCGGTGGCGATCACGACCGGGAAGTGGCGCACATAGGCGTCGAGCGCGGTGTAAAGGATGCACTGCTCGGTGACCTGGCCGGTGATGATCAACCGCTGGGTGTCCAGGCGACCGAGCAGGTACGCCAGCGCCGTCGAATAGAACGCGCTGTGGCGGACCTTGGTCAGCACACGGCACCCCTCGGAAGGCACGATCGGCTTCACCAGATCGGGCCGCGACCCCTCGAGCGCCGCGTGCACGAGGTCGGAGAACTGGGCGGTGAAATCGCCGTAGTTGTCGTTGACGTAGACCAGGTCGACGTCGCCGGATTCGCGTGCGCGGCGGACCAAATCGGTCAGCGGCTCGATGATCTTGCCGACGTTGAGTGCCAGTTCTTCAGCATCGGCATGCTGGTAAGTATTCATCATATCGACCACCACGACGGCAGTGTCACTCATGCTGTAGAGATACCCGGCGGCCATGAGTTGACACGCCCCAGGCGACAATGGAAGGGCGATGGACTTTTACAACGTTTACAGCCAGGGTTTCGTCCGCGTCGCCGCGTGCACCCATCACGTCACGATCGGCGATCCGGCCTCCAACGCCGAGGCGGTGCTGGGGCTGGCGCGGGAATGCCAGGACGACGGCGTCGGCCTGGCCATCTTCCCGGAGCTGGCCCTTACCGGGTACTCCATCGAGGACATCGTCTTGCAAGACCTGTTGCTCGATGACGTCCAAGACGCCGTCGGGGACATCGTCGCCTCGTCGGCCGACCTGCTACCGGTCCTGGTCGTCGGCGCCCCGCTGCGGTACCGGCACCGCATCTACAACACCGCGGTGGTCATCCACCGCGGCGTAGTCCTCGGGGTGGCGCCCAAGTCCTACCTGCCGACCTACCGGGAGTTCTACGAGCGCCGGCAGCTCGCCCCGGGCGACGACGAGCGCGGCACCATTCGCATCGGCGCCGTCGAGGCCCCGTTCGGGCCCGATCTGCTCTTTTGGGCCTCCGACCTGCCAGGCTTTGTGTTGCACGTGGAAATCTGCGAGGACATGTTCGTGCCGATCCCGCCCAGCGCGGAAGCGGCGTTGGCGGGTGCGACGGTGCTGGCGAACCTGTCCGGCAGCCCGATCACGATCGGCCGTTCCGAGGACCGCAAGCTGTTCGCCCGCTCGGCGTCGGCGCGGTGCCTGGCCGCCTACGTCTACGCCGCCGCGGGCGAGGGGGAGTCAACCACCGATCTGGCCTGGGACGGCCAGACCATGGTCTGGGAAAACGGTGTGCTGCTTGCCGAATCGGAGCGCTTCCCGAAAGGGGAGCGCCGCTGCGTCGCCGACGTCGACCTCGAGCTGCTTCGCGCGGAACGGCTGCGGATGGGCACCTTCGACGATAATCGGCGCCACCACCGGACGTCGGCGGACTCGTTTCGGCGCATCGAGTTTGCGCTGAATCCCCCGCCCGGGGACATCGGTTTGCGGCGGGAGGTTGAGCGTTTCCCGTTCGTCCCATCCAATCCGGAGCGGCTGCAACAGGATTGCTATGAGGCCTACAACATCCAGGTCTCCGGGCTCGAGCAGCGAATGCGCGCGTTGCACTACCCGAAGGTTGTCATCGGGATTTCCGGGGGGCTGGACTCGACGCACGCATTGATCGTCGCCGCGCGCGCGATGGACCGCGAAGGACGGCCGCGCAGCGACATTCTCGCGTTCACGCTGCCCGGCTTCGCGACGGGAGACCGCACCAAACGCAACGCGATCGAGCTGTGCCGCGCACTCGGTGTGACCTTTTCCGAGATCGACATCACCGAGACGGCGGAGTTGATGCTCAAGGAGATCGGCCACCCGTTCTCCCGCGGTGAGAAGGTCTACGACGTCACCTTCGAAAACGTCCAGGCCGGCCTGCGCACCGACTATCTGTTCCGGCTGGCCAACCAGCGCGGCGGAATCGTGCTGGGCACCGGTGACCTCTCCGAGCTCGCGCTGGGCTGGTCCACATACGGTGTCGGCGACCAGATGTCGCATTACAACGTCAACGGCGGCGTGCCCAAGACACTGATCCAGCACCTGATCCGCTGGGTCATCGCGACGGAGGAATTCGAGTCGCAAGTGAGCGACGTGCTGCAGTCGGTGCTCGACACCGAGATCACTCCGGAGCTCGTCCCCAGCGGCGAGGAGGAGGAGCTGCAGAGCAGCGAGGCGAAGGTCGGGCCGTTTGCCCTGCAAGACTTCTCCCTGTTCCATGTGCTGCGATTCGGATTCCGGCCCTCCAAGATCGCCTTCCTGGCCTGGCACGCATGGTCCGACCCCGGGCAGGGCGACTGGCCAACGGGATTCCCTGAGAACAAACGACCGTCCTACTCGCTCAAGGAGATCCGGCACTGGCTGGGGGTCTTCGTGCAGCGGTTTTACTCGTTCAGCCAGTTCAAGCGGTCGGCCTTGCCCAACGGGCCCAAGGTCTCTCACGGTGGCGCGCTGTCACCGCGGGGCGATTGGCGAGCCCCGTCGGACATGTCGGCGCGCATCTGGCTCGACGAGATCGAACGCGAAATTCCCCAGGACTAGGCGGGCACACCGGCTTGCGGGGTGCTCAGGCGCCGTCCCGAACCGCCGCGTCGATCGCTTCGGCGTCCGGTGCGCAGTTGCCGGCGCCGGGCACCAATGTGGCCAGCGCGCCCGCGGCGCAGGCGCACCGCAACGCGCGCCGTCGCTGGGCCCTGGCGGCCGGACTTGCGCCCGGATTGGGTGGCCAGTGGGCGGCCAGCACTCCCGCGAACACGTCGCCGGCTCCGGTGGTGTCCACCGCCGCCACCGCGGGCGCCGGCACCTCGAACTGGCCGTCGGCGCCGACATAACGGGCGCCGCGCGCGCCCAGGGTGATCACAAAGTGGGTTGGGCGCCATGGCCACTCGTTGGCCTCGGCTTCATTGGCGATCACCACGTCCGCGGCGGCCGCCAGTTCGGCAAGGCGGCCCTGATCCTGCCCGCCAGGCGAGGCGTTGACGATGACGACCGCCCCGGCCGACCGGGCATGTTGGGCCGCCGCCAGCGCCGTGCGCGCCGGAATCTCCAACTGGGTCAACAAGACATCGCAGTCGGCGATGACTGTCCGTGCCGCCGCGCCGGCCAGTGTCAGACGCCCATTGGCGCCGGGCGCGACCACAATGGTGTTGTCGGCGTTGGCATCGACCACGACGATTGCCGTGCCGCTCGGTCCGGGCATTTGAACGGTCCCGTCCAGCCCGACGCCGTTGGCCCGCAGGTGGGCGCGCAACCGGTCGGCGGCCGGGTCGTCGCCGACGGCGCCGACGAACTGCACGTGGGCACCGGCGCGCGCCGCGGCCACCGCCTGGTTGCCGCCCTTGCCGCCGGGGGTGTACGCCAACGACGACGCCAACACGGTCTCGCCGCGACGCGGAAGCGCATCGACGGCCAGCGACAGATCCATGTTCACGCTGCCGACCACACAAACCCGTGCCATTACGCCGACGTTAGTCGGGAGCGGCCTCGCGGCAGGCGGGGGCGGGAGCATACTGCCGCTCACCCGCTTTGCGGCAATCGCCAATATCTGGTGACCTGCGCGATAGTCTGCTGCCTTAGCGATGCTGTGTGTCAGAGAAAGGGCGAAGGCCGTTGACATCGAGCAAGGTCAAAGGCGCCGAACCGGCCCCCGAAACGGCACCGAAAAAGGCGTCGGCAACCGCAACGGCATCCGACCCGGTTGAGGAGGCCAAGGGTCAGGCCGGCGAACCCCGGAAGAGCCAGAAAGTTCGCCGCCGGCGGATTTTCCGGTTCGGCATCCAGTCCAAGCTTTTGCTGACGTTGGTGGTCTGCAGCATCTTGTCGGTGGGCGTGATCGGTCTGATCGGGGGGTTATCCGGGCGCAACGCGTTGCGGCAGGTCGAGTCGGAGCGGCTGATCGAGTTGCGCGAGTCGCAGAAGCGCCAGGTGCAGGCGCTGTTCAAGGAGGTGACGAATACGCTGATCGTCTACAGCAGCGGATTCGGTGCCACCATGGCAACGCAGGCGTTCACTGCGGGCTTCGACCAGTTGGCCAACGCGACGATCAGTCCAGCCCAGCAGCAGGCACTCGTCAACTATTACACCAACGACATGATCAAGCCGATCAAACGGGTCACCGGCGAGGAACTCGATATCAACGCGGTCTTTCCGAGTTCCAACGCGCAGAAGTACCTTCAGGCTTACTACACCGCGCCGTTTGCGTCGGCGACCGACGCGAGGAACCTCCAAGACGCCGCAGACGGCAGCGCATGGTCGGCGGCCAATGCGCGCTTCAACAACTTCTTCCGCGCTGTCGTCACCCGTTTCGACTTTCGGGACGCGCTGCTACTCGACATGCAGGGCAATGTCGTCTACACGGTGAACAAGGGCCCCGACCTGGGTACGAATATCCTCACCGGCCCCTATCGGGAATCCAACCTGCGCGATGCCTACCAAAAGGCGTTGCGCTCCAACGACGTCGACTTCGCCTGGATCACCGATTTCCAGCCGTATCAGCCGGCACTTGACGCCCCCACGGCCTGGGTGGTGTCGCCGGTCGGCATGAACGGCAAGACCGAGGGCGTGATGGCGCTGCCGCTGCCGAGTTCGAAGATCAACAACATCATGACCGCCAACAAGAATTGGGATGCCGCGGGCATGGGGCAGGCCACCGAAACGTATCTCGCCGGATCGGACAACCTAATGCGTTCCGATTCAAGGCTTTTCCTGCAAGACCCGGCGGAATACCGGCGAGAGGCCGTGGCCGCCGGCACCCCGACCGACGTGGTGCAACGGGCGATCCGGTTGGGAAGCACGATACTGGTGCAGCCGGTTGCCACCGCTGGACTTTACGCCGCCCAACGCGGGCAGACGGGAACCGTCAGCGCCACCGATTACACGGGCAACAAAGAGTTGGAGGCCTACGCCCCGCTGGAAGTGCCGAACTCCGATCTGCGCTGGTCGATCCTGGCCACCCGGGACAACTCCGACGCTTTTGCGCGACTGGGCCGGTTCTCCAAGACGCTCGTCGTGGCGGTCTCGGCGATGATCGTCGCCGTCTCGCTGGCTTCGATGCTGCTGGCCCAGTTGATGTTGCGGCCCATCCGTCGGCTGCAGGCCGGCACGCAGAAGATCAGCTCCGGCGACTACGAGGTCAACATCCCGGTGACCTCGCGGGACGAAATCGGTGATCTCACCGGAGCTTTCAACGAGATGAGCCGAAACCTTGCGGTCAAGGAGGAGTTACTCAACGAACAGCGCAGAGAGAACGACCGCCTGTTGCTGGCGCTGATGCCCGAGTCGGTTGTGCAGCGGTACCGCGAGGGCCAGGAGACCATCGCGCAGGAGCATCAGGACGTCGCCATCACCTTCGCCGACATCGTCGGACTCGACGAGATCTTCAACGACGTATCGGGTGACGAGTTGGTCAGCATCGTCGACGAACTGTTCCGGCAATTCGATTCGGCGGCCGAAACGCTGGGCGTCGAACGCATCCGCACATTCCACAACGGCTATCTGGCGAGCTGTGGGGTGGTTACGCCGCGACTGGACAGCATTCCCCGCAGCGTGGATTTCGCCTTCGAAATACGCCGCATCATCGATCGGTTCAACAACCAAACCGGACACGAGTTGGGGGTTCGGGTCGGCGTCACCACGGGCAATGTCATCAGCGGTCTGGTCGGCCGATCGGGGCTCGTCTACGACATGTGGGGCGCCGCGGTGAGCCTGGCCTACCAAATGCAGAGCGGCTCAACACAGCCCGGGGTCTACGTCACCGCACAGGTATACGAAGCGATGCGCGACGTGCGGCAGTTCACGCCCGCGGGCACGATTTCGGTGGGCGGAACCGATCAGGCGATCTACCGGTTGTCGGAGCGCTCATGAACCTGTTCCACGCCTCGTGGTTCTACTGGGCCATTGGCATCGCGATCGGATTTCCGGTCGCGGCTGATCCTGCTCACCGAGGTGCACCGCGCACTCGTCCGCCGAAATAGCCATCTGGCAAGGCAGGTGAGTTTGCTGCGCAACTATCTGTTGCCGCTAGGTGCGTTGTTGCTGCTACTGGTCAAGGCCTCGCAGGTTCCGGCCGGCGAAGGCGCGGTGCGCATTCTCACCACGCTGTTCGGCTTCATGGTGCTGGTGCTGTTGCTGTCGGCGCTCAACGCCACGGTGTTCGAAGGCGCGCCCGAAGACAGCTGGCGTAAACGGCTGCCCGCCATCTTTCTCGACGTCGCCCGCTTCGCGCTGATCGGCGTCGGCCTGACACTGATGCTGAGCTACATCTGGGGCGTCCGAGTCGGCGGCCTGTTCACCGCGCTGGGCGTCACCTCGGTCGTCATCGGCCTGATGCTGCAGAACTCGGTCGGCCAGATCGTGTCGGGCTTGTTCATGCTGTTCGAGCAGCCATTCCGGATCAATGATTGGCTGGACACCGGGACGGCGCGCGGACGGGTTGTCGAGGTGAACTGGCGGGCCGTCCACATCGACACCGGTAGCGGCATGCGGATCATGCCGAACTCGATGCTGGCCAGCACCTCGTTCCTCAACCTCAGCCTTCCCACCGGCGCCTATGACTGTGCGATCACGACCAAGTTCGGCGCCGCCGACTCGCCGGACAAGGTCTGCGCCATGTTGACGCGAGTGGCCGGCGCGCTACCGCACCTCAAGCCCGGAGTCGTGCCGACCACGGTCGCGCTCGGCGACGCTGCGTACCGCACGACGATCACCCTGATCTCGCCGGCCGACGCCGACGCCGCCGAGGCCACCTTTTTGCGGTGGATCTGGTACGCGGCGCGGCGGGCACGCCTTCGTCTCGACGGTGCCGACGACAACTTCTCCACCAAGCAGCGGGTGGAGAAGGCGTTGCGCACCGTGGTCGCGCCGGCGTTGCGGCTGAGCCACATCGATCAGCAGTCCCTGGTTCCGTACGCGAAAATCGTCCGCTACGGCGCCGACGAGATGCTCGAGTACGCCGGTCAGGTATCGCCCGGGATGACGTTTTTGATCGCCGGCCGGGTCCGGCTGACCGCCACGACTGAGGACGGGACGGTGGTGCCGGTCAGCACGCTGGACGAGGGCTCGTTCCTCGGGTTGACCGCGTTGACGCGGCAACCCAACCTGGCCGGCGCGTACGCGCTGGACGAGGTGACCGCGCTCCAGATAGATCGGGAACACCTCGAGCATCTGGTGATGCGTAAGCCGTTGCTGCTACAGGACTTAGGCCGGTTGATCGACGAGCGACAAAGCAAGGTGCGGCAAGCGGCGCGCCATGACCGGCTGGCCGACCAGACTGTCAACAGTGGGCCGCCTAACCTGGCCGGCTAACGCCCGATACCCTGGTTCAATGAGTCTGCAAGCACCATCCCGCAGCGGTGGGGGTACGTCCCGCTCGGAGGGCGGGGGGACGACCCAGCAGCGGGAGCCCGACTTGCGCCGAGAGGTCCACGACGCCGCACGCCGCGCCCGGGTCGCGTCCCGCGCCTTGGCATTGTTGCCGACCGTCGCCAAGGACCAGGCGCTGCGCTCCGCGGCAGATGCGATCACCGCTCACGTCGAGGAGATCCTGGCCGCCAACGCCCAAGATCTCCAGGCTGCCCGGGCCCTGGGCACACCGACCGCGATGCTCGACAGGTTGGCGTTGGACCCCAAGCGTGTCGAGGGGATCGCCGCCGGTCTGCGCCAGGTCGCCGGGCTGCCCGACCCGGTCGGGGAGGTGTTGCGCGGTTACACCTTGCCCAATGGCCTGCATCTGCGCCAGCAGCGGGTTCCGCTCGGCGTCATCGGCATGATTTACGAGGGCCGTCCCAACGTCACCGTCGACGCGTTCGGGTTGGCGCTCAAGTCCGGCAATGCCGTGTTGCTGCGCGGAAGTTCGTCGGCGGCGCG
The DNA here is from genome assembly GCA_963800315.1 of uncultured Actinomycetota bacterium. Classification (GTDB taxonomy): domain Bacteria; phylum Actinomycetota; class Actinomycetes; order Mycobacteriales; family Mycobacteriaceae; genus Mycobacterium. Next base: position 452,530 of record CAWDAS010000002.1, on the reverse strand, counting down.
GTCCAACCAGGCGCTCGTCGAAGTGTTGCGCGCGTCGCTGGTCACCGAGGACTTGCCCGCCGACGCGGTCCAGCTGCTCTCGGCCGCCGATCGATCCACGGTCACCCACCTGATCCAGGCCCGCGGGCTGGTCGACGTGGTCATCCCGCGCGGGGGAGCGAGCCTGATCGACGCGGTGGTCCGCGACGCGCAGGTGCCCACCATCGAGACCGGTGTCGGCAACTGTCACGTGTACGTGCACGAGGGCGCCGATCTAGAGGTCGCGGAACGGATCCTGCTGAACTCCAAGACCCGTCGCCCCAGCGTCTGCAACGCCGCCGAGACGCTGCTGGTCGACGCCGCGATCGCCGCACAGGCGTTGCCCAGGCTGGTGTCCGCCCTGGAAGGCGCCGGCGTGACGGTGCACCTCGATGCGGGGGAGGACGACCTGCGCCGCGAATACCTGTCGATGGACATCGCGGTGGCCGTGGTGGACGGTATCGACGCCGCGATCGCACACATCAACGAGTACGGCACCGGGCACACCGAAGCCATCGTGACCAGCAATATGGCTGCCGCGCAACGCTTTACCGACGGTGTCGACGCTGCGGCGGTGATGGTCAACGCTTCGACGGCATTCACCGACGGGGAGCAGTTCGGTTTCGGCGCGGAAATCGGGATCTCCACGCAGAAGTTGCATGCGCGCGGTCCGATGGGGCTGCCGGAACTGACCTCGACGAAGTGGATCGCCTGGGGAGACGGTCACATCCGTCCGGCCTGACTCCTCCGACAAAGTTTTAGGAGAACTGAGATTGTGAGCGTGCCCGCCCGGCCCAAGCCGCTGTTCGCCGACATCGACGACGTCTCGCGACGGTTGGCCGAGACCGGCTACCTGCCCGACACCGCCACCGCGACGGCGGTGTTTTTGGCCGACCGGCTCGGCAAGCCGCTTTTGGTGGAAGGCCCAGCCGGTGTCGGCAAGACCGAGCTGGCCCGCGCCGTCGCCCAGGCCACCGGTTCGGGACTCGTCCGCCTGCAGTGCTACGAAGGCGTCGACGAGGCGCGCGCGCTCTACGAGTGGAACCACGCCAAGCAGATCCTGCGCATCCAGGCCGGCTCGGGCGACTGGGATCAGACCAAGGATGACGTGTTCAGCGAGGAATTTCTGCTGCAGCGTCCGCTGCTGACCGCCATCCGGCGCACCGACCCGACCGTGCTGTTGATCGACGAAACCGACAAGGCCGACATCGAGATCGAGGGCCTGCTGCTCGAGGTGCTGTCCGACTTCGCGGTGACCGTCCCCGAACTGGGCACCCTCACCGCCGAGCGGGCCCCCTTCGTGCTGCTGACCTCCAACGCCACCCGCGAACTGTCCGAGGCGCTCAAGCGTCGCTGCCTGTTCTTGCACATCGACTTCCCCAGCCCCGAGCTGGAGCGGCGCATCCTGTTGTCCCGGGTTCCCGAGCTGCCCGAACACCTCGCCGAGGAACTGGTGCGCATCATCGGCGTGCTGCGCGGGATGCAACTCAAGAAGGTTCCCTCCATCGCCGAGACGATCGACTGGGGCCGCACGCTGCTCGCGCTCGGACTGGACACCATTGACGACGCCGTCATCGCCGCCACACTCGGCGTGGTCCTCAAGCATCAATCCGACCAGCAACGCGCCAGCGGCGAGCTTCGGCTGAATTAGGACATTGATGGCCGCCCGCCGCATCCGCCCCACCCGACCGCTGGCCCCGCACGGCCTGCCCGGCCACCTGGTGGGCTTCGTGGAAGCCCTTCGGGGGGCGGGTATTTCGGTGGGGCCGTCGGAGACGGTGGACGCCGGCCGGGTGATGGCCGCGCTCGGTCTCGGTGATCGCGAAGTGCTGCGCGAGGGCATCGCCTGCGCCGTGCTGCGCCGTCCCGATCACCGCGATACCTACGACGCCATGTTCGACCTGTGGTTCCCGGCGGCGTTGGGCGCACGCGCGGTGGTCTCAGAAGGGCAAGCGGGCGACGTGTCAGACGACGATTCCTTGCCGCCCGACGACGTCGAGGCGATGCGCCAGATGCTGCTGGATCTGCTCACCGAGAATCCCGACCTCGCCGACATGGACGAGCGCCTGGTCGCCATGATCGCGCGGATCGTCGAGGCGTACGGCAAGTACAGTTCCAGCCGCGGCCCGTCGTTCTCCTCGTATCAGGCGCTCAAGGCGATGGCGCTGGACGAATTGGAGGGCAAGCTGCTGGCCGGGCTGCTCGCCCCGTACGACGACGAGCCGACCCCCACCCAGGAGCAGATCGCCAAAGCACTTGCCGCGCAACGGATTACTCAGCTGCGCAAGATGGTGGATGCCGAGACCAAGCGACGCACCGCCGAGCAACTCGGCCGCGACCACGTTCAGATGTACGGCATCCCGCAACTGTCCGAGAACGTCGAGTTCCTGCGCGCCTCCGGTGACCAGCTGCGCCAGATGCGCCGGGTGGTGGCGCCCCTGGCCCGCACGCTGGCGACGCGGCTGGCGGCCCGCCGGCGGCGGACACGTGCCGGGTCGATCGACCTTCGCAAGACGCTGCGCAAGTCGATGTCCACCGGCGGGGTCCCGATCGACGTGGTGCTGGCCAAACCCCGTCCCGCGCGACCGGAGCTGGTGGTGCTGTGCGACGTCTCCGGCTCCGTCGCCGGGTTCAGCCACTTCACGTTGCTGCTGGTACACGCTCTGCGCCAACAGTTTTCGCGGGTTCGCGTGTTCGCTTTCATCGACACCACCGACGAGGTGACCCACATGTTCGGGCCGGAGGCCGACCTGGCCGTGGCCATTCAGCGGATCACCCGGGAGGCCGGCGTGTACAGCCGCGACGGCCATTCCGACTACGGGAACGCATTCGCCTCATTCGTGCAGGCATTTCCCAACGTGCTGTCGCCGCGCAGCTCGCTGCTGGTGCTCGGCGACGGGCGCACCAACTATCGCAACCCGGAGACCGACCTGCTGGCGCACATGGTGACCGCCAGCCGGCACGCGCATTGGCTGAACCCCGAACCCCAGCACCTGTGGGGCAGCGGCGACTCGGCGGTGCCGCGCTACCAAGAGGTGATCACGATGCACGAATGCCGGTCGGCCAAGCAGCTGGCCGCGGTGATCGACCAGCTGCTGCCGGTGTGAGCCCCGTCTCTTCGCCGACCGTCACGCTGGCGTGACGTCGGGTGCGGCGGGTATGGCCGCAGCTGAGAAATCGGCCCGGCCGCAGGCTCAAGTAAGCTGGCAAATCGTGCAAAAGCAGCTGCGCAGGCTGGGAGTCATGGGTGGGACGTTCGATCCCATCCATTACGGCCACCTGGTTGCCGCCAGTGAGGTCGCCGACCTGTTCGACCTCGACGAAGTGGTGTTCGTCCCCAGCGGTCAGCCCTGGCAGAAGGATCGGCATGTCTCGGCCGCCGAGGACCGGTATCTGATGACGGTGATCGCCACCGCGTCCAACCCCCGTTTTTCGGTGAGCCGGGTCGACATCGACCGGGCCGGGCCCACCTACACCAGGGACACACTGCGGGATCTGCACGCGCTGAACCCCGATTCCGAGCTCTACTTCATCACCGGCGCCGACGCGCTCGCTTCCATTTTGTCGTGGCAGGGCTGGGAGAAGCTGTTCGAGCTGGCGCGCTTCGTCGGGGTCAGCCGGCCCGGATACGAACTGCAGCGCGAACACATCACCGGCGTGCTGGGCGAGTTGGCCGAGGATGTCTTGACGTTGGTCGAGATCCCGGCACTGGCGATCTCGTCGACCGATTGCCGTCGGCGCGCCCAGCAGGGCCGGCCGCTGTGGTACCTGATGCCCGACGGCGTCGTGCAGTACGTCTTGAAGCGCCGGCTCTACCGCACCGGCGACGACGGCCCCGCCCAGACCGTGACCCGAACGAGCCTGACCGCGGGGAACAACCCATGACCGCCACCCGGGAAGCGATCGACATGGCGACCGTCGCCGCCGGCGCGGCCGCCGCCAAGCTGGCCGACGACGTCGTCGTCATCGACGTCTCCAGCCAGCTGGCCATCACGGACTGCTTCGTCATCGCCTCGGCGTCCAATGAGCGACAGGTCAACGCGATCGTCGACGAGGTCGAGGAGAAAATGCGCAAGGCGGGCTATCGGCCGGCGCGCCGCGAGGGCGCCCGCGAAGGCCGCTGGACGCTGCTGGACTACCGCGACATCGTGGTGCACATCCAGCACCAGGACGACCGCGACTTCTACGCTCTGGACCGGCTGTGGGGTGACTGCCCGGTGGTGCCGGTGGCGGCGGCCCCGGATTTTGGGCGGGCTCCCGGCGGCACGGACGGTCCGGCGGGCTCGGCGAGTTCGCCATGAAAATCCGCCGTCTGGTGATGCTGCGGCACGGGCAAACCGACTTCAACCTCGGGACCCGGATGCAGGGGCAGCTGGACACCGAACTCAGCGAACTGGGCCGCGCGCAGGCGGTGGCCGCCGCCGAGGCGCTGGGCAAGCGGCAGCCGCTGCGCATCGTTTCGTCGGACCTGCGGCGCGCCTACGACACGGCGATCACGCTGGGGGAGCGGACCGGGCTGAAGGTGTGGGTGGACGAGCGGTTGCGGGAAACTCATCTGGGCGATTGGCAGGGGCTGACCCACGCGCAGATCGACGCGGAGGCGCCCGGCGCCCGGCTGGCGTGGCGCGAAGACGCAACATGGGCGCCGCACGGTGGGGAAAGCAGGGTTGACGTGGCCGCCCGCAGCCTGCCGCTGATCGCCGAGCTGGTATCCGGCGACCCGGAATGGGGTGACTCGAACCAACCGGAGCGGCCGGTGGTGCTGGTGGCCCACGGCGGCCTGATCGCGGCCTTATCGGCTGCGCTGCTGGCACTTCCGGTCTCCAACTGGCCGGTGCTCGGCGGCATGGGTAACGCCAGTTGGGTCCAGCTCTCCGGCCACTCCCAGGACGACAGCGGTGACCTTGAGGGCATTCGCTGGCGCCTCGATGTGTGGAACGCTTCGGCGCAGGTCTCTGGCGATGTCTTCTGAATCGCGGCCGAAACTGCTGATCTTCGCCGACTCGCTGGCCTACTACGGGCCCACCGGAGGGCTGCCCGCCGACGATCCCCGAATCTGGCCCAATATCGTTGCCGCCCAACTTGACTGGGATTTGGAGCTGATCGGCCGGATCGGCTGGACCTGCCGCGACATCTGGTGGGCGGCGACCCAGGACCCGCGGGCCTGGGCGGCGCTGCCCAGGGCGGGCGCCGTGATCTTTGCGACCGGTGGGATGGATTCGCTGCCGTCGGTGCTGCCCACCGCCGTACGGGAACTCATCCGCTATGTACGGCCGCCGTGGCTGCGCCGCTGGGTCCGCGATGGTTATGGCTGGCTACAGCCGAGGCTCTCGCCGGTGGCCAGGTCGGCGTTGCCGCCGCACCTGAGCGCCGAGTACCTTGAACAGACCCGTGGCGCAATCGATTTCAATCGCCCCGGCATTCCGATTGTGGCGTCATTGCCGTCGGTGCATATCGCCGAAACCTACGGCAAGGCGCATCACGGCCGCGCGGCGACGGTGGCGGCGATCATCGAATGGGCGCAAAGTCGCGATATTCCGCTCGTGGATCTCAAAGCCGCTGTGGCCGAGCACATTATGGGCGGGCGAGGCAATCCCGACGGCATTCACTGGAACTTCGAAGCCCACCAGGCGGTCGCCGAGCTGATGCTCAAGGCGCTGGCCGAAGCGGGGGTGCCGAACGAGAAACCACGCGGATAGCTCGTGACTGTCGTGGTGGTGACCGACGCATCGGCGCGCTTGCCCGCCGACCTGCTGGAGAAGTGGGCGATCCGGGTGGTCCCGCTGCACATCCTGCTCGACGGCGCCGATCTGCGCGACGGTCTGGACCAGATCCCCGACGACATCTATCGGCTTCCCGCCACCACGGCGGCGGCCACCCCCGCCGAACTGGCCGACGCTTACCAGCAGGCACTGGCCGACAGCGGCGGCGACGGCGTGGTGGCGGTGCACATTTCGTCCGAGCTCTCGGGAACCTATGGCGCCGCCGCGCGCACGGCGACCGACCTGGACCCGAAAGTGCGCGTCATCGACTCGGAGTCGGCCGCGATGGGCACCGGATTCGTGGCGTTGGCCGCAGCACGGGCCGCGGCCGCCGCCGGCGATTTGGACGCCGTCGCCGATGCCGCCAATTCCGCGGTGTCTCGCGGCCACGCGTTCATGGTGGTGCATCGGCTGGACAACCTGCGCCGCAGCGGGCGGATCGGCGGGGCCAAGGCGTGGCTGGGCACCGCGCTGGCCCTCAAGCCGCTGTTGCGCATCGAGGACGGCAAACTCGTTCTGGCCCAACGGATACGGACGGTCAGTCACGCGACCGAGGTGATGATCGACCGGGTCTGCGAGGTGGTCGGCGAGGGTTCCGCCGCGCTGGCGGTGCACCACGTCGCCAACCCCGATGGCGCGAAGGAGGTCGCGGCGGCACTGGCGCGGCGGCTGCCCGCGTGTGACCCCGCGATCATCACCGAGCTGGGGCCGGTGCTGGCGCTGCACGTCGGCGCCGGTGCCGTCGCCGTCTGCCTGCAGCTAGCTTGAGGCGGTTACGGGCCGCCGGGCGTTGTCACCGCGGGGGTGCACCACCTGCGGCCACCAGAACCACCGTCCGAGCAGGGTGGCGATGGAGGGCATCAACAACGTGCGCACGATCAGGGTATCGAGCAGTAGACCAATGCACACGGTCGACCCGAATTGACCGAGCACGCGTAGGTCGCTGCCGAGCATGGACGCCATGGTGAAGGCGAACACCAGACCCGCGGCCGTCACCACCCCACCGGTACCGGCCATCGATCGAATGATCCCCGTCTTGAGCCCGGCGTGGATCTCTTCTTTGAATCGAGAGACTAGTAGCAAGTTGTAGTCCGACCCGACGGCCAACAGGATGATGACCGACAGCGCCGCCACGATCCAGTGGATCTTGATGCCGAACAGGTCCTGCCAAATCAGCACGGACAGCCCGAACGACGCGGCGATCGAGCTGGCCGCGGTGCCGACGATCACCAGCGCTGCAACCACACTGCGGGTCAGCAACAACATGATCATGAAGATCAGCGTCAGAGCCGACACCACGGCGATCATCAGGTCGTACTTTTCACCGTCGGCCATGTCGCGGAAGGTCGCGGCGGTTCCGCCCAGATACACCTTGGCGTCCGAGAGCGAGGACTGCTTCAGCCCCTCCTGGGCGGCCGTACGTTCGGCGTCGACCCGCGCGATGCCTTCCGGCGACATCGGATCGCCCTGATGAGTGATGAAGAACCGCGCCGACTTGCCGTCCGGCGACAAGAACATCCGCAGGCCCGTCTGGAAGTCGGGGTTCTGGAACGCTTCTGGCGGGAGGTAGAAGAAGTCGTCGTTTTTGGAGTTGTCGAAGCTTTGCCCCATCACGATCGCGGTATTGCTCATGGCTTCCATCTGGTCGATCATCGCCTTGAACGTCTGGTAGAGCGTGAGCGTGATGCCCCTGGTGGTCTTCAGCGTGGCGATCAGCGTGGGAAACAGCGCAGTCAGGTCCCGCGAGGCTTTGGCGGTGTGCTGGATATCGGCGGTGAGATAGTGGAACTGCTCGGCGAGCTGGTCGAAGCCATCGAAGGTGTCAAAGAGGGATCGCAGCCCGATGCACACCGGAATGTCGTAGCAGTGCCTCTCCCAGTAGAAGTAAGAGCGTACCGGCCGGAAGGTGTCGTCGAAATCCGCGATGTGGTCGCGCAGGGTATCGGTTATTTGCGACGTCACCGCCGTCGTCTTTGCGCTGTCGTCGGCGGCATTGGCCAGGTCCAGTGACACCTCGTACTGGCGCTGCGTGGTTTCGATCTGGGTCTGCAGGTCGTCGGCCATCCGCAGGATGTCGTGTATGCGCTCCTTGAGGAAGCTCATGTTCTGCATCGTCGTCTGACTCTGGATGCTGTTCTGGAACGGAATCGAGCTGTGCTGGATCGGAATGCCCAGCGGTCGGGTGATGTCTTGGACCATGGCGATGCCGAGCGTGCGCATCTCGTTTTTCGCCACCCTGTCCAACACCAGCATGTCGGCCGGGTTTCGCATGTCATGGTCGGATTCGACCATTAACAAGTCGGGGTTCATCCGGGCCTCGGAGAAATGCCGATTCGCGGCCTCTTGCCCTTGATTGGACGGGGCTGACAACGGAAGGTAGTGGCGGTCGTTGTAGCTCGTCTCGTAGCTCGGCAGTGCCACCATGCCGACCAACACGACCGCGGCGCTGACGGCCAAAATGGGTGCGGGCCAACGGACGACGGCGGTACCCACCCGGCGCCACAGTCGTCCTCGTTTGGCCTGCTTTTCGAAGAGGTGGAAGCGGCTGCCGATGAATACGACCGCGGGACCAAGGGTAAGTCCGGCCAGCACCACGACCAGCATGCCGATCGCCACCGGTGCGCCCATGGTGTTGAACCAGGGCAGCCGAGCAAAACTCAGACAGTAGGTGGCTCCCGCAATCGTCAGGCCCGAGCCCAGGACAACCGGAGCGACTCCCTTGAATGTGGTGTAATACGCGGTTTCTCGGTCCTCGCCGGCGGCCAACGCTTCCTGATATCGGCCGACGAGGAAGATGCCGTAGTCGGTTCCCGCGGCAATCGCCAGCATGGTGAGGATGTTGGCGGCGAACGTGGTGAGCCCGAATGCGTTGTTATACGCCAGAACCGCGACGATGCCTCGTGCGCATGCCAGCGCCACAAAGGTCATGAACAGCTGAATCAGCGTGGTGACGATGGACCGGTAGACCAGTAGCAACATGATCGCGATCGCGCCAAGAGTGAACAGCGTGATCTTGGCCAGGCTGGCGTTGCCGATGATGTGCATGTCATCGGAGAGCGCCGCGGGCCCGGTGACGTAGGCCTTCACGCCGGGCGGCGGCTTGTTCTCGTCGATCACCTTGCGGACGGCGTCCACGGAGTTGTTGGCGAGCGTGGTGCCCTGGTTACCGGCGAGGTTCACCTGGACGTACGCGGCCTTGGCATCGGCGCTCTGCGCTCCCGCGGCGGTCAGCCGGTCTCCCCAGAAGTCCTGGATGTGCTGGATGTGCGCGCGATCCTTGCGCAGGTCCGCGATCAGCTTGTCGTAGTAGTGGTGTGCATCGGCGCCCAGGGGTTGCTGGCCTTCGAGCACGATCATCACGGTGCTGTTGGAGTCGAATTCGTGGAAGTTATGACCCAGGCGCATCATCGCCTTCATTGAAGGCGCATCCAGGGGAGTCATTGGCGCCGAGTGCGCCTCGCCGACAACTTCCAGGCTGGGGACCAGGATGTTCACCAGGACCGTCACGACCACCCAGCCCAGGATGATCGGTATCGCGAAGATGCGGATGGCGTGTGGGAGGTATGGCCAGTGGCCGCGCCGGGCCTTGGCGTCCTGGGTGCTGATCGGACCGGTCTCCTCGGCGCTCAGGTCACGCTCGCTGTCGGTCCTGTTGTTGATGTCGCTCATGCGGACTTCACCAGGCAGAAGGTCTGGGCGTTATGGCCGTCGGAGTTCTGTTGGTCGCGCACCACACCGTCGACGGTGATCTTGCAGGTGATTCGACTGCCGTCGCTTTGCGCCATGATGTTGGCGCTCACCGCCGGCAGCGTGGTGGAGATGGTGGTCGACCACGGCAGCGGCGCGTTGTTCACCTGGTGCGTGTTGGCGTCCGCGTCCCAATAATTGATGTTGGCGGTGGCCCCCGGCGGGCCGGAGATGTCGTAGACGACGACCTTCGGGTTGAATTGCACGATTTCGATCCCCTTGCCGGCGTTCGCGTTCAGGTCTTGCGAGCCGAAGATTTTGTGCAGCCGCGACACCACCAGACCCGAAACGGCCAAGACGACCACCAGCAGCAGCGGAATCCAGGCGCGTTTAGCCAAGTGGGCTATCCGACCCGCCATCACCTGACCGCCTTCCGCTCACCCCTGCGGTGTCCTGCCGTCCTGCCGCAAACCACCGTCGCCGACGAACCACTGTCTACGGAACATTTGCTCAGCTAAGCATCCTAACCTTAGTGCACGCAAGCGTTCCTCCGGGGCCGTTCGGTGTGGCGAACGGCATAGGATTCAGCACGCCAACCGGCCGGTGACCGGCGGCAGATCGGCCAGCGTGACGATGCCGGGCGGGGCCGCCACCACCGCGGGAACCGCGTTGGTCACCGGCATCGCGGTGTAGATCATGCCCAGTCCCATGAACCCGGGCTCCGTCCAGTCCCTGGGCGGCAGGCAATGCAGGACGGTGCGCATGTTGGGCAGCCCGAACACCTGAATGACGTGGCCGTGCTCGAGCGGTTTCGGCGGGACGACATGATTGCCCATGGTCCAGTTGAAACCGACGCTGACGACGTTGCGGTCGCCGACCCAGCCGCGGTGGTAGCCGTAGACGCCGCCCACCGTGCCCGCCGGGATCTTCATGAAGCCCAGATCGGAGTCGGCGGTGGCCGCGGTGAAGGTGACGTCGAAGGTCATCTTGTCCAGCTTCGCCCCGATCGCGTCGGCCATCATCGCGGCGGATTCGGCGAAGACCTCGCTTTCGGTCCGCACGCTGTCCGCCAGGCCCGGGGTGTCGGGATCTTGCGAGAAGCCCATCGCGGTCTGGGTCTCCGCCGACTCGTAGGTCGAGCAGTCCACCGATTCGGTGATGCGGATCTCGTCGACCCGCTCGCAGGAGCCGCTGAGCACCATCCCGACCATGTTGGTCATCCCGGGATGGGCGCCGCTGCCGAAGATCGTCGAACCGCCCCGGGTGCAGGCGTCCAGGATGCGCTCGCGGTCCGCAGGTGTCTGCTTGCCGCCGGTGATCCAGGCCGCGCTGGTGCACACGTTGACGCCCGCCTCCAGCAGGCGCAACAGTTCGTCGATGCTGGGCCACAACGGGTTATAACAACACGCGTCGGCGCCCAGGGCGATCAGCGCGTCGATGTCATTGGTCGCTTGCACCCCGGTCGGTTCCGGCCAGCCGGCCAGTTCGGCGGCGTCGACACCGACTTTTTCCGGCCCGTGCGCGTACACCCCGACCAATTCCATGTCGGGCCGACCGATGATGGCGTGCAGGGAGCGCCGCCCGATGTTCCCGGTCGTCCATTGGATGACACGTAGCGGACGGTGGGTGCTGGTGGTGCTCATCGGGGCTCCTTTGCCGGTGCGATGGGACTCATTATGTTCAACCGCGGTCCAGGTGCACGTGGGCCGGGGGTGCCACCCGAGCCGGATCCGGGCCGACCCGGTGTGGTCTCAGGCGTCGAGCCGGGCGAATTGATCCCGGCGGTACTGCTCGACACAGGCGGCGCGGCGGATCTTGCCGCTCGTCGTGGTGGGAATCGACCCGGGCGCCACCAGGACGACATCGCCGACGGTTAAGCCGTGCGCGTTGGATATCGTCGAGGTGACGTCGCTTTTGATGCGGGCCAGCCAGCGCAGCGCCTCCTCGTCGGAATCGCCGCGCTTCTTGAGCTCGATGACGGTGACCAGCTCCTCGGTGCTGTGCACCGGAACCGATATCGCCGCGACCCGGCCGCCCGTGATCTCCCGGACGGTCGCCTCGATGTCCTCGGGATAGTGATTGCGCCCGCGGATGATCAGCAGATCCTTGATGCGGCCGACGATGAACAGCTCTGCAGAGAAGATGAAACCCAGGTCGCCGGTTCTCAGCCAGGGTCCGTCCGGCGTGCCCGGCGACGGGTCCACGAGCGTTGCGCCGAAGCAGCTCTGCTCCTCAGGGGGTTTGCGCCAGTAGCCGTCGGCGATGTTGGCGCCGTGTATCCAGAGCTCGCCGACCACGTCGTGCGGGCACTCGCGGCCGGTGTCGGCGTCGACGATCCGCAGCGTGGGGGATTGCGGCACTTTGTATTTGACTAGCGCCGCGCCGGTGCCGGCCGCGCACCGCCGGGCGCGGCCGGCGGACAGATCCGCGACGTCGAAGTGCACCGTACTCGACGACTCATTCCAGATCCCGGCCGTGACGAAGACGGTCGCCTCCGCTAATCCGTATGCTGGGCGCACCAGGTGGTCCCGAAAGTTGAAGTGGGCGAACCGATCGACGAAGCGTTGCAAGGTGGCCGGCTCGACACGTTCGGCGCCGCTGACGATTCCCACGACACCCCCGAGGTCGAGCCCGGCCAGGTCGCCGTCGGTGGTTTTGCGGGCGGCCAGGTCGAAGGCGAAGTTGGGCGCCGCCGACCACGCGTGAGGATTCTCGGCCAGGGATCGCACCCATCGGGCCGGCCTCTCCAGGAACGAGATCGGGCTCGTCAGCTCGCCGCGATAACCGCCCAGGATCGGTAAGCAGACTCCCAGCACCAAACCCATGTCATGGTAGAAGGGCAACCACGAGACGATCGTAAGGTTCGATGGCGCTTTCACGTTGGAGTCCACGAAAAAACTGCGCATCAGCTGCTCGAAATTCACCTGCAGGTTGTCGTGCGAGATCGTCACCCCGGTCGGCAACCGGGTCGAACCCGAGCTGTACTGCAAATACGCGATGTTGGGTAAATCCGTTGTCCCCACGCGTGTTCCGCCATCGACATCCAGATTCATCGAATCGACCTCGACGATCTTTGGAACGGCGTCCAGGTGGGCCCGATGAACGTACTCGGCGATATCTGCCGCGACCGCCGACGTGGTGAGAACCACGGCGGGCGACGTGTCGGCAAGGACCGCGCTGACGCGCTCGTGACTCGAGCCGCGGTGCGGCAACGGGAGCGGAACCGCGATCAGCCCGGCCTGCATCGATCCCAGAAACGCCGTGACGTAGTCGAGGGACTGGGGCGCCAGGATCACCGCCCGGTCCCCGACCGAGCCGTGAAGGTCGAGTTCGCGCGCCAGATTCAGTGTGCGGCACGATAGTTGGGACCACGTAAGACTCTCGGGAACACCGGCCCACTCGTTCTCGTAATCGGTGAACGTGAACGCCACGTCGTGGGGGCGCAGGCTGGCACGGCCGTGCAGCATCGAGAGGATGGATGATTGGGGCATAGGTGTCACATCACGTCCGTACAGATCTGTCCACTGCGTCGCATCGAACTCAGTGGTCGGTCTGTCCTGTGCCGTGGGACAACACGGACATGGCACCGGCCAGAATCTGCGAGAATGGGTCGGCGCCGCCGCCGAATGTCGCCTGGTTGGCCGGCGCGGTGACCTCCGCCGGGTCGAAGCCGTGCACCGGGTCCACCTGAACCGGAGCGGTCGACGGGTCGTCGTTGCGCGAATAGCCCGCGTTGACCCGGGGCATCAAGATGGCGTCGAGCTTGTTGAGGGTTTCCTCCTGAATCCCGATGTAGGCCAGCGGCATGACGAGAGGAAGGTGTTTCTCCGGGACCATGATCGTCGTTACTTTCGCGCCCCTGGAGTTGATCGTCGTCCGGATGTTCTGCGGCGGCACCATGCTCGGGTTCGTGAAGGCCACCGCGGTGTGACCCGTGGCGAGGCCCAGGAGCGTGTTGGCCAGAGCGAACAGGTTGTCCGGCCGGTCCGGGAAGTCCGCGATCGAGTCGTAGGCGGCCACGAACTTGTCGGTGTCGTATTGGCTTTCGTAGGGCGGCGGCATGCGGTAGTCGAGTGCGGGAACCACGCTGCCGACCGGGAACATGGCGGTCAGGAAACTCTGACCGAAGGCGTGACGCCCGATCGGGTCGCCGAAAGTGGCGAAGTTCAGCGTGTCCGGCGGGGGAGCGCTCGGGTCATCGGCCAGCCGGGCCTGCTCGCCGTCGACGACGAACCCCCCCTCGGACAAGCCGATCGCCGTACCGGGGCGACCGGTTTTGATCGCCGCATCGAGGTTGTCTATTCCCACGTCGACCGACTCGCCGACGCTGGGGCCGTCCAGACCCAGGCCCGGAAAGTTCTCGTCGAGCTTGCCGATGCCCGGGAAGAGCCGCTCCAGAACGTGGCCCTGAACCTGCCCCGCCGGGTAGCGGACGATCTCTCGCTTCTGGCCGGGGAACCACTGGGCGCCCTCCTGGCGAATGTACTCGTCGTAGGGGATGCCCAGCACGTGAGCGCCGCCGAGGGCGAACGCGGTCTGGTCGCCCGGTGCTCCGGGGGTTGGCGGACCACCGATGGGCGTGTCGTCGGCGGCGACCGTCCCGACACCGAAATACCCTGCGGCGCTTACAGTTACCGCCGCCGTGACTCCTGCGAGGAGTTTTCCCATCCCTACCCCTGACCGCTCGGCTTCTCTAGTTTTACATACATCACGTGTGCTTGCTAACCGGGTTGCGGCTCGCCGCCCCGGACCGCTGAGGGCGATGCCGACCGTCGCGCGCCCACCCGTGACGGCCACCAGTTCGCCCGCCCGACCAGCGCGGCGATGGCCGGAACCGTGATGGTGCGCACCAGGAAGGTGTCCAGCAGAATCCCCACCCCGATCACGACACCGCCCTGCACCACGGTGCCGATGCTGGAGAACAACAGACCGCCCATCGAGGCGGCGAAGATCAGCCCCGCCGCGGTGATCACACCGCCCGTCGAACTCAGGGTGCGGATGATGCCGTAACGCGTGCTGCGTGGCGACTCGTCCCGCATTCGCGAGACGAGCAGCATGTTGTAGTCGGCTCCCACCGCTACCAGCACCACGAACGCCAGTGGCGGCACGCTCCAGTGCAACTGCTGGCCGAGCAGGAACTGAAACACCAGAACGCCGATGCCCACCGCGGACAGATACGAAACCACCACGGACGCAACCAGATACAGCGGGGCGACGATCGCGCGCAGCAACACGATCAACGTCAGCAGCACCACCAGCAGGGTCACCGCGATGATGAACCGGATGTCGTGCCGGTAATAGTCGCGCGTGTCCTTCAGGCCCACGGTGTATCCGGTCATCGACACGGTGGCGTCCGCCAGGGCGGTATTGGGCTGGGCTCCCCGGGCGGTCGCCATGATCCTGTCGACCTGGTCCATCGCTTCGGTGCCGAACGGATTCAGCTTGGTTTGCACCAGGTAGCGCACCGAGTGGCCGTCCGGCGAGATGAAGACCTTGGCGGCTTCCTGGAACTCCTTCAGATGCAGCAGCTGGGACGGGATGTTGAACCCGGCCATCGCCGGGCGCGCCGCGTCGCGTTTGAGCGACAACAAGAACGCCGCCGACTCGCTGAGGCCGCCGCCGAGCTGTTTGACCTGGTCGACGAGCTGAGCCACCGCGTCGGCCACCTGCCGGCTTCCCCCGGCGAACCGGTTGGCGCCCGACTGCAGGCTGCTCAGGTTCGCCTGCAGGCCACCGGGCTGGTCCATCCCCATGGATTGCAGCACGCTGGCGAGCTTCGCCACTGCATGACGCAGGCGGTCCGTCGACGCCTTCAGGGCGCGTTTGTCCGGATACTCCTGCAGCTGGCGGGACAGGTCATTGATCGCGTCGAGGTCTTCCTGATCGCGCCCACCGGTGAGCTGCTCGAATGTCGAGCGGCTGGCGCTGCACGACGGATCGGCATCGCAGACGGGGTTACCCCGCAGCGCTGCCAACACCGGGCCCATCCAGGCGAACATGTTCTTGGCGGCGGTGAAATTCCAGCCCATGGCGTTGCCGAGCGAGTTGACGTGGTCGACGAGCTGGGCTGCGAGGTCGACCTCTTTGACCAGCGTGTCGCCGCTGTACTGGTTCTTCGCCGAGGAGAAGGCACGCTCCAGTTCGTGCACGCCGGCAGCGAGCTGGTCGACCTGGCCGCGCACGTCGTTGAGGTTGTCGGCCAGCGTGCCGGCCCCCTGGACCAGCCGGTTGAGGTCGCCTGTGTGGTCGTTGATCAGGGCGGACCCGCGGGCCAGAAAGCTGCCGATGGCGCCCGCCTGATAGGTGGCCCTGAACTGCTCGGGCACATTTCCGGTGGGCCGGGTGATGCCGCTGACCGCGGCGACGTTCGGCAGTTGGCTGACCCGGTCGGCCATCTGTTCGAGGTCGGCAAGGGCTTGCGGCGTGCGCAGGTCATGGGGCGATTGGACGAGGATGTACTCGGGGATGGACTGGTTCACGGGAAAGTGGCGGTCCAGGGCCGCATACCCGATGGAGCTGGGGGCCGACGACCGCAGGGCCTTGCGATCGTCGTAGTTGTAGCGCACCAGGCCGGCGCAGCTGGCCAGAACGACCAACACCAGCACGCTGGCAACCAGGTGCACCACCGGCCGGCGCACGATGCGGATGCCGGAACGCCGCCAGAACCGGGCGGTCAGTTCGCGGCGCGGCTTGACCCAACCGCGTGGCCCGGCGAGCACCACGATCGCCGGCAGCAACGTCATCGCGGCCAGGTAGGCCACCGCGATGCCGATCGCCGCCGACACCCCGACCGATTGGAAGATCCCCATCCGGGCGAAGCTGATGAGCAGAAAGGTGATGCCCACGGTGCTGGCCGATGCGGTGATTACTTTGCCGATCGAGAGCATGGCCATTTTGACCGCCTGATCGAAATCCGCGCCCGAGCGCAGATAGTCGTGATAGCGGCTGATCAGAAAGACCGCATAGTCCGTTCCCGCGCCGGCCATGATCGCGCTGAGGAACACGATGGACTGGTTGGAGACCCCCGCGCCGGTCACCTGCGAGTAGCCGGCCACCACGGCCTGGGCGATCACCAGGGACAACCCGATCGTTATCAGCGGCAGCAGCATGGTGACCGCGCTGCGATACACGACCAGCAGGACGATGAGCACCAGAACGGCGATCGCCAGCTCGATCGGAAGCCGATCGTGTTCGCCCGCGACCGTGAGGTCGGCCGACAGTCGCCGCGGGGCCGGTCAGGTTCGCGGTCAGGTGCGCTCCGGCCGGGGCCTGGTGCAGGGCGTGTTCGACGATGCCGCGGATGCGGTTGAAAGCGTCGTACGACCGCGGGGTGCCCAGCTCGCCCGCGATGCCCACCGGCAGCACCCAAACTTTGTGATCCTCGCTGGTCACGGCCGAACGTAGGGGCGGCGTGCTGACGAAGTCCTGCAGCATCACCACGTCGCGCGTGTCCTGGCGCAGCGCGTCCACGACCTTGCCGTAAGCGGCTTCGTCGGCGGGGCCGAGCCCCTTGTCGTCCGTCAGGACCACCACCAGGAGGTCTGCGGAACCCGATTCGTGGAACGCCTCGGTCATCTTTCGGGCGGCGACGTTCGACGGTGCATCGCTGGGCAGGATCGCGATCGGATGCCTCTGGGCCATCGCGTTGAGGGAGGGGAATGTCAGTGGCAGGGCGGCCGCAACCGCGAGCCAGAGCCCGATGACCGCCCAGGGCCACCGCACCACGAAATCGGCTAGCCGTCGCATACCGCCCTCACCCCCAGTCGGCGCGGTCGGGTGCGCGCGCCCGCGACCCGCCGGTGCCCGGTCGAACCGCGCAATGTCGCATTCTGAGCCGTCCGCGGGCCGTCGAACTGCTCCACGCTACGCAACGCGTCCCCAATGTCCGCTGGCGGCGACCCGCGCGCACACGGACTTCATCGCTTCCATATAGCGGATGACTGATTTCTGGGCGACCGGATTATCCGGAAACATGATCGCCATGGCCGTGCCCTCGCCGTGCCGAAACACGTAGATGGTCAGTTGATAGGAATACCGGCCGTCAGAGTAGATTCCGATGTTGTTCGCATAACCCAGGTCGGCGGCTGCAAGAACTGCGTTGAGCGGAGCAGCTCCACCGTGGAAGAAGTTCGACACCGGAAAGTTCGGCTGTGGCCAGCTCAACCAGGGCGCCAATTCCAGGACGCGGTAATACGGCACCTTCGCCAGGTGCAGACCCGAATCGAAAGAAGCCTGCGCCGCCCACGCGGCGTCACCGAAAGAGGCCGCAGCTATTGGCACGGTGATCGGGACCAAACCGGTAAACCAGCCCTGTGTCATGAAATTGTCCGTAGTTCTGCGGGTATCCCGGGGGGCGAGCCCGTAATATGTTGGAGCGCCGGTGAACTCGTGCTCTACCAGGGCGATGCAGGCGAACAGGCCGCCGATGAAACGCGCGCCGACCGCCGTGCAGGCCGATTCGAACCGCTCCGTCTGTTCCGCATCCATCAGGAGTTCGGAGACCATGTCACTGTCGCTGGGTTCCAACGGGTTGCCCAGCGGGAGCGGGAATTCTGGAAAGCCGCCATTGTTGTTCTCGGCGAACTCGATCCACGCGCGTACCTGGGGCGAATCCACGGTCAACGTCGACGTGAACTGCCGTTCGCGGGCGCAGAAGTCCTCGAAGCTGCCGGCATCGGGAAGCGCAAGGGGTTCGCCGCCTCCGCTCAACGCCGCGTACATGCCGTTGGCCTCGAGCATCGTGGTGCCGATCAGCGTCGCGTCCCCGTGGACATGGTCCATGGCGGCAAAGAAAGTGAATTGGCTCTCGCCTTGGACAATCCCGAAGGTGAAGCAGCCCCACTCCAGCGGATTCGGTATGGCCACGACATGGGCGCGTATCTCGTCGACGGTCATTTGACCGTGATCGATCGGCGTGAATTCAATAGCATCGGGATCGCTGACGGTATGCCTTACGAACTCGCCATCACCGACGTGGTCGAACCAATTGCGGAAGGTGTCATGCCGCCGCAAGTAGGCGTTGACGGCGTTGTTCATGGCAGAAATGTCGCATCGGCCGGGCACTTCGCATGCGGCGATGATTTGTCGCGAATAGTCCAGCCCCGCAGTGGTCCGTTCGTGATAATTGCGAAGATGCTGACCCTGCATATAGCTGACCGGCACGAGACTGGCCGGCGCCTGTCGGGCCTTTTCGGCGGCCGCGGCCGTCGAGTGCCAGGAGATGACCGATCCCGCGGTCGGCGTCCAATCACCGAGCGAGCCGATGGTGATCTTCCCGATGCGCAATCTCTTCTCCTCGGTCTGGACGGCCGCGGCTGGGCCCCGGTGCTGGCGCCACCAAGATAACCCTCGCGGCAGCCACCGACGCCGACATGCGCGGACGCGCATGCAACAGCACATCGGCGCGGTGGGCGTGGTGATGACCGAACGGCTCGGCGGGAACGACCGCTGGCCGCCATGCCCGACGGTACCTGCGCGATCCGCCGCCGCAAGCCGTCCGACTTGCCGTCGGGGACCATCGGCTGCCCAGGTGGCTCTGACATGTGTACATTCGGCTCGACGGCCGCTGTAGGCAGCGCACAGGGGAATTCCGCCAGGCCTGGTCCTGGATGTGTGCGGTGTGCGGCCCAGGACGTGGTGTGGAGCAAGCACGGCACCGGCGCCGCAAGGCCGGCAGGCATCGAATGTTGCGATTGAAGCAGTTCGGTCGAAACAGTGGAGGGACAACCGCATGACACCGGTCGAATACCCGATGGAGCATGCGTCGGGTTTCGCGATCGTCGGCTACGCGGCGCGTTTTCCGGGTGCCGCGGACGCCGACGAATTCTGGCAGGTACTGGCCGAAGGCCGGGATGCGGTGTCGGAGGTGCCCGCCGACCGGTGGGACGCCGACGAATTCTTCGACCCGGATCCCGATGCCCCCGGCAAGGTGGTCACTCGCCGGGCGGGGTTCGTCGAAGACGTGACGGGGTTCGACGCGCCGTTCTTCGGTATGTCGGCGCGCGAGGTCAGGTTGATGGACCCTCAACACCGGCTCCTGCTGGAGACGGCGTGGCGGGCGGTCGAGCATTCGGGCACCGCGCCAACGGCTTTGGCGAACACCAACACCGGTGTGTTCGTCGGTTTGTCCACCCATGACTACCTGGGAATGGCGTCCGAGGCGCTGACATACCCCGAGATCGAGGCCTACCTGGCCATCGGGACGTCGAATGCCGCGGCAGCGGGCCGGATCAGCTACCGGCTGGGGCTGCAGGGACCGGCGGTCGCCGTCGACACCGCGTGCAGCTCGTCGTTGGTGGCGATTCATCAGGCATGCCAGGCGCTGCGCTTGGGGGAGTGTGACCTCGCGCTGGCCGGCGGCGCGAACGTCCTGCTCACCCCGGCGACCATGATCACCTTTTCCCACGCGCACATGCTCGCCCCCGACGGCCGGTGCAAGACCTTCGACGCGGCCGCCGACGGCTACGTGCGCGGCGAGGGCTGCGGCGTCATCGTCGTGAAGCGGCTGGCGGACGCGATCCGCGACGGTGACCGGATCCGGGCCGTGATCCGGGGCAGCGCGGTCAACCAGGACGGCGCATCGGGTGGTTTGACGGTGCCGAACGGGATTGCTCAACAACGGGTTATCGCCGAGGCCTTGCAGCGCGCGGGCGTCGCACCCGGCGACGTCGGATACCTGGAGGCACACGGGACCGGGACCTCGCTGGGCGATCCGATCGAGGCGCAGGCCGCGGGCGCGGTGCTCGGCGAAGGGCGCGAGCCGAGCCGGCGGCTGTTGATCGGCTCGGTGAAGACGAATATCGGACACCTGGAAGCGGCCGCGGGGATCGCGGGTGTGATCAAGGTCATCCTATCGCTCGAGCACGCGATGTTGCCGCCGCACCTGCACTTCCGCAATCCGTCCCCGCACATCCCCTGGGACCGGCTGGCCGTGCAGGTCGTCGAGGAGGCCACCCCCTGGGAACGCACCGGCCGGCCCCGCGTCGCGGGAGTCAGCTCGTTCGGGTTCGCCGGGACCAACGCGCACGTCGTCATCGAAGAAGCGCCGGAGCACATACGGCAGGTCACGGCGGCGCCCGCTCCGGTCGAGGCGCCCGCACACCGTCGGTTCAGCGTGCTTCCGCTGTCGGCGCGCACGCCCGCGGCGCTGGTGCAGCTCGCCGATCACTACCGCGCCTGGTTGGGCGCGCACCCGGAGGCCACGCTGGCGGACGTGTGCCTCACGGCCGGGGTGGGGCGTGCACACTTCGAGCACCGGGCCGCGTTGGTGGTCGATTCGACCGAATCCGCCGGCGAGTTGCTCGGTGCCCTCGTGGACGACCGCCCGGCACCGGGCCTGGTGCGCGGAGTGTCCGACCGCACGCCGAAGACGGCGTGGCTGTTCACCGGCCAGGGCAGCCAGTACGCCGGCATGGCCCGGGAGTTGTTCGATACCGAGCCGGTGTTCGCCGAGACACTCACCCGCTGCGCCGCAGTGGTCGACGACGTTCTCGAAAAGCCGCTGCTGGAAGTCATTTTCGATGCCGACGACCCGGGCAACGAAGAGAAGCTGCGGCAGACGTCCTACGCGCAGCCCGCCCTGTTCGCGGTGGAGATGGGCCTGGCCCGGCTGTGGCAGTCCTGGGGCTTCGAACCCGACGTGGTGCTCGGACACAGCGTCGGGCAGTATTCGGCGGCCTGCGTCGCCGGTATGTTCAGCCTCGAGGACGGCATGCTGCTGATGGCCGAGCGCGGCCGCCTGTTCGGCAGTTTGCCCGCGGGCGGCCGGATGGTGGCGGTGGTCGCCGCCGCCGAGCGCGTCGAGAGCCTCACCGCCGAGTTCCCCAGTCTGTCGGTGGCCGCCTACAACGGCGCCAACACCGTTCTGTCGGGGCCCGCCCGGGACCTGGACCGGGCGGTCGCCGGGTTGACCGCCGACGGTGTCCGGTGCGACTGGCTCGACACCAGCCACGCGTTCCACTCGGCGCTGCTGGACCCGATCCTCGACGATTTCGAGTCGTACGCGAACCGCTTCAACTTCGGCTCGCCCCAACGGATGTTGGTATGCAACCGCACCGGTGCTGCGCTCGGCGCGAGCGTGCAGCTCGACGGCGCCTATTGGCGCCGCCACGCGCGCCAACCGGTGGAATTCGCCAAGAGCGTGCACACCCTCGCCGACCTGGGTTGCAAAGTGTTGCTGGAAATCGGCCCGCAGCCGGTGCTCACCGCCGCGGCCCTGCGGGCATGGCCCGATCCGGCCACCGCGCCGCGGGCGATCGCGTCGTTGCGCCGAAGCACCGCCGACCACCGCCAGATCGCCGAAGCCCTGGGCGACGCGTACATCTCGGGCCACCTGCCCGACTTCGGCGCCGTCGTCGGAGCGGCGGACAAGCTCGACCTGCCCACCTATCCGTTCCAGCATCGCGAGTACTGGTTCAGCGAGAAGCGCGTCCGGCCCACCCAGCGGACCTCGAACCAAGCCCAAGCCATGCGTACCGAAGCCGTCCGCCTGCTCGAGGACGGCCGGATCGAGGAACTCGCCGCGCTGCTCGACGGTGCGGACGGCAGTCAGCAGACCGTCGATGTGCTGACAAAGCTTGCCGCACAACACAACCGGCAACGTGAAACCCAGTCCATCGCGGACGACCGCTACGAGATCCGCTGGGAGACGTCCCCTGCCGCGATCTCCGATGCGAAACCCGGCGACGGATCCGCCTGGCTCCTGGTCGGCGACGATGCCGACGTCGTCCAGCCTCTGGTCGACGCGCTGACCGCGCGCGGGCACCGGCCCCAGATCTTGGGGTTGCCGATGTCCGACGCGGACGAGGAAGGGCTCGAGGCGGCGTTACGCGCCGCGGCGGCAGAGGAGCCGGCGCTGCGGATCCTGCATCTCGCGGCTCTGGACTCCGGCGCCGCACCGTCGATGGCGTCGCTGTCGCGGATGCAGCACGGGGTCCTGGGCGCGACCCGGCGACTGTTCCGCGCGGCGGTCGCCGCCGACCTTCGGGCGCCCATCTGGATGGTGACCCGTGGGGCGCAACGCGTCACCGACGCGGACACCGTGTCACCGGATCAGAGTTGCCTCTGGGGATTCGGGCGCGCCGCGTCGCTGGAGCATCCGCAACTGTGGGGCGGACTGGCGGATCTGTCTGCGCGCGGCGCCTCGGATGCCGGGGAATGGTCGCGGTTGATCGACCACGCGGCGGCGGCACCGCGCGGTTCAGCCGCCCGGGAAGACCAAGTCGCGCTGCGGGACGGGGCGGTCTATGTGCCCCGGCTGGTCCGGCGGGCCGGGCAGCCGATCGCGACACCGCCGGCACTGCGTGCCGACGCCACGTATCTGGTGACCGGAGGGCTGGGTTCGCTCGGACTGGAAATCGCCGGATACCTGGCCGCGCACGGCGCCCGGCAGCTGGTGCTCACCGGCCGGCGCTCGCCCGGCGACGCCGCGCAAGCGCGCATCGATGCGTTACGCGAACAGCACGGCTGCGACGTCCGGGTTGTCGCCGCCGATGTCGCCGATGCGCGCGACGTTGAGCGCCTGTTGGCCACCGTGGAGGCGGAACTGCCGCCGCTGGCCGGCATCGTCCACGCCGCGGGTGAGATCGGTACCACCCCGCTGCGCGCCCTGGACGACGCCGAAATGGATCGGGTATTCGCCGGGAAGGTCTGGGGTGCTTGGCATTTGAGCGAAGCGGTCCTGGACACCCCGGGCCTGCAGTTGGACTTCTTCCTCAGCACCTCCTCGATCGCGTCGGTGTGGGGCGGCTTCGGTCAGACCGCCTATGGCGCGGCCAACGCCTTCCTCGACGGGCTGGCCTGGCGGCTGCGTGAGCGGGGCGTGGCGGGGATCAGCGTCAACTTCGGTCCATGGATGTCAGGGTCGGCGGGCATGGCCGACGAGGAGGCTCGTGCGCGCCTGGCCCAGCGCGGGATCCGGACGTTGTCGCCGGCCGATGCGCTGGCGGGTATGGCCGACCTGAT
The DNA here is from genome assembly GCA_963800315.1 of uncultured Actinomycetota bacterium. Lineage (GTDB taxonomy): Bacteria > Actinomycetota > Actinomycetes > Mycobacteriales > Mycobacteriaceae > Mycobacterium. Next base: position 429,101 of record CAWDAS010000002.1, on the reverse strand, counting down.
GGCGGCTTCGTCCGCGCGGGGCCCCGTACAGGGGGTCGTGGCCCGCATCGACTGGGAGCGCTTCCTGCCGCTGTACCAGCAGGCGGGGCGGCGGTCATTCCTGGCGGAGTTGGAGCGCGAGGTGCCCACCCCGACGACGGGGGTGGCGCCGGGCCCGTCCGGCACGACCCGGCTGGTCGAGCAGCTCACCAATGCTCCGGTGCAGCAACGCAGAAAGCTGCTCGTCGACTACCTGCGTGGCGCGGTGGCGGAGGTGACGCGCGTCGATGCCGCGGAGATCCGCGAGGACGCCGGATTCTTCGATCTCGGCATGGACTCGCTGATGGCCGTCGAATTGCGGCGCCGCATCGAGCAGGGGGTGGGAAAGGAGATACCGGCGACCCTGGCGATGGACTACCCACGGCTGTCGGATGTCGCGGATTACCTGCTCGGCGACGTGCTCGGCCTCGGCGAGCAGGCGGGCGCCAAGCGAGCGCCCCAGCCGGCCGCCGTGGTGACGCCGCGCACCGACGAGCCGATCGCGATCGTCGCGGTGGCGTGCCATTTCCCCGGCGCATCCGACCCCGAGGCGTTCTGGGAGGTGTTGTCCGGCGGTGTCGATGCGATCCGCGAGGTTCCGGACGATCGCTTCGACATCGACGAGTTTTACGACCCGGACCCCGAGACGCCGGGCAAGATCTACAGCCGCTTCGGTGGATTCCTCGACGAGATCGACGGATTCGATCCGGAGTTCTTCGGCATTTCTCCGCGCGAGGCCGTGTGGATGGATCCGCAGCAGCGGTTGATGCTGGAAACGGTGTGGGAGGCGATCGAGAGGGCCGGGTACGCGCCGTCCGCGTTGCGCGGCAGCAAAAGCGGCATCTTCGTGGGAGTGGGCGCCAACGAGTATTCGCACCTGCTGTCCGCCGACTCGGTCGAGAAGCTGGAGCCCCATTTCATCACCGGCAATGCGCTCAACGCCATTTCGGGCCGGGTCGCCTTCACGCTCGGGCTGGAAGGACCGGCGGTGGCGGTCGATACCGCGTGCAGTTCGTCGCTGGTGGCCGTCCATCAGGCCTGCCAGGCATTGCACTCCGGTGACTGCGATCTGGCGCTGGCCGGCGGGGTGAACGTCTTGCTGAGTCCGGTGTCGATCATCGCCGCCTCGCGCGCCAGGATGCTTTCCCCCGTCGGGCGATGCAAGACCTTCGATGCCTCCGCCGACGGCTATGTGCGCAGTGAAGGCTGCGGCATCCTGGTGCTCAAGAGGGTCGGCGATGCGGTGCGCGACGGCGACCGGATCTGTGCGGTCATCCCGGCCAGCGCGGTCAACCAGGACGGGGCCTCCAGCGGTTTGACGGTGCCGAACGGGGGTGCGCAGCAACGGCTTATCGCCGCGGCGCTGGCTCGCGCCGGTCTTGCCGGCGGGGATGTCGACTACCTCGAGGCGCACGGGACGGGCACCTCGCTGGGTGACCCGATCGAGGTGCAGGCCGCCGGGGCCGTCTATGGCGGCGCTCGTGACGCGGACCGGCCGTTGCTGATCGGGTCCGTGAAGACCAACATCGGCCACCTCGAGGCGGCATCCGGGGTCGCGGGTCTGATCAAGGTCGTGTTGTCGTTGCAGCACGAAATGCTGCCGCAGAGCCTGCATTTCGAGACACCGTCGCCGCACATCCCGTGGGACTCGCTGCCGGTGCGGGTCGTGGACAAGGCGATTCCGTGGCAGGCCAACGGCAGGCCGCGCCGCGCCGGCGTGAGTTCCTTCGGGTTCACTGGAACGAACGCACACGTGCTGATCGAGGAGGCGCCAGCACCCTCGGCGACCGACGACGAATACTCGACGGGCGACGTCTTCCACGACGCCGCCGCGCCATCCGAGCCGGACGCTCACGACGAGCGGGTCGACGTGCTGCCGCTCTCGGCGCGGTCGCCGCAGGCGCTGGTGGCGTTGGCGCAGCGATACGGGGAATGCTTGAACGCCAAACCGAAGGTCGACATCGCCGACGTGTGCTTCACCACCGGGGTCGGGCGTTCGCATTTCGAGCACCGGGCCGCGCTGGTCGTGGATTCGGTGCAGGGCGCCCGCGAGGCGCTGGCCGAGCTGGCCGAGAACCGGATGCGGCCCGGAGTGGTACGCGGCGAGTGCACCGACCTGCCGACGACGGCGTGGTTGTTCACCGGGCAGGGCAGCCAGTACCCGGGTATGGCGCGCGAGTTGTTCGACGCCGAGCCGGTTTTCGCGGACACGGTGACACGCTGCGCGGCCACGATCGACGGGATGCTGCCGCGCCCGTTGCTGGAGGTGTTGTTCGCCACCGACCGCGACACCGGAGAAACACTGCGGCACACCTCGTTTGCCCAGCCCGCGCTGTTCGCCGTCGAGATGGGCCTGGCGCGGCTGTGGCAATCGTGGGGCGTCGAGCCCGACGTGGTGCTGGGGCACAGCGTGGGGCAGTACGCGGCGGCGTGCGTGGCCGGCGTTTTCAGCCTCGAGGACGGGGCCCGGCTGATGGCTGAGCGCGGCCGGCTGTTCGGCAGCCTGCCCGACGGTGGCCGAATGGCGGCGGTGTTCGCCGATCCCAAGTTCGTCGAGGAGATTGCCGGCGAGTTCCCCCGGGTGGCGGTCGCCGCCTACAACGGCCCCAACACGGTGCTATCCGGCCCGGGCGCGGATCTCGAGCAGATCGTCACCCGGTGTGGCAACGACGGGATCCGGTGTAGCTGGCTGGAAACCAGCCACGCCTTCCATTCGGAGTTGCTGGAACCGGTGCTCGGTGACTTCGAGTCGTACGCGGCGCGGTTGCAGTTCGCGGTGCCGACGTTGCCGCTGGTGTGCAACCGCACCGGCGCGGTGCTCACGCCGGAAACCCCGTTGGACGCCCCATATTGGCGTCGGCATTCCCGCCAGCCGGTGCAGTTCGCCGAAAGCGTGCGCACCGTGGCGGCGCTGGGCTGCTCGGTGTTGATGGAGATCGGTCCGCAACCGGTGCTGACCGGGGCCGCGGTGCAGGTCTGGCCGGAACATCTGGCCGCGCCGCGCGCGATCGTCTCCCTGCGCAAGGGTGTCGGCGACCGCCGCCAGATCGCCGAAGCGCTGGCCGCGGCCTACGTCAGCGGCCATCGCCCCACGTTCCCCGCGCTGCATCGTCAACCTCGCCGCAGGCTCGAACTGCCCACCTATCCGTTCCAGCGTCGTCGCTTCTGGCCCAAGACTTCCGGCATCAGCGGCATCGACGGACAGGGCACCGGCGGATCCGGAATCCTCGGTAGTGCCAAAGATCTCGCCTCCGGCGACTCTGTCTACACCAGTCGGCTGTCGGTCAAGTCGCAGCCGTGGCTGTCCGATCACGTCATCTACGGCACCGTCGTCGTTCCGGGGGCGACGTATGCGGCGATGGCCCTGGCTGCGGTCGGGCCGCCGGCGAGGGTGCAGGACGTGTTTTTCTATGAGCCGATCATCTTGCCCGAGAAGAGCTCTCGCGAGGTGCAGCTAACGCTGCATCCGCTCGAGGACGGGTTGCAGAACGGAGGAGCCTGGAGCTTCCGGGTGCACAGCCGCCCCTACGGCGTCCGTGAGGCTGAATGGTCGCTGAACGCCGACGGCACCGTCTTCAACAATGTCACCGAAATCGAGGCCGAGCCGGCGGCCGGGCCGGCGGAGCCCGCGGAGTCCCTTGCCGCGGCCATCGAGCGGATGGACCGTATGCGCCCGCAGCAGCTGTTCGAGGCCTTCGCCGACATGGAGCTGGCCTGGGGGCCCAACTGGTCCGGTTCCCTGAAGTCGTTGTGGCTGGGCGAGGGGGAGGCGATCGGCGACGTCACCGTCGGCGAAGAACTCGCCGAACATCTGGGGACCGAGCCCATGCATCCGGTGCTGCTCGACCTGTGCACCGGGGTGGCCTTCCCGGCCTTCCCGGCACTGCTTGCGGCCGAGCAGGGGGTGAACGATCTCTTCCTGCCGTTGCGGTACGGACAAGTGGAGCTGCGGGAGAAGATGCCTCGGCGGTTCTACTGCCGCGCGCGGTGGCACACCAGCGGCCTCGACAGCGAAACCCAGGTCTTCGACCTCGATTTCGTCGACAGGGAGGGCCGCCGCCTCGGCGGGATTCGCGAGTTCACGGTCAAACGCGCGCCCCGGGAGGCGTTGCTGCGTGGGCTCGGCGGCGACGCCACCCGGCTGCTGTACACCCTTGGCTGGCAGGAGGTGCCGCCTCCGCCGTCGGGCGCTGAGGCCGGCGGCATGACCGGCACCTGGCTGGTCGCCGGATTCGGCGAACTGGCGGCCGAGCTGCCGGGCTGCATCCCGTTTGACCGGGTCACGGACCCGGAGCCCGTGGGGCAACTGTTGGCGCAGGCCCGCGAGCGCGGTATGCCGTTCTCCGGAATCGTCTGGCGCAGTGCCGGACCGAGCGCGGGAGAATCGAGCGCCGAATCCGCCGCGCGGCTGGAAACCGAGATCGCCGAGTTGCTCGGTGCCGTGCACACCCTGCAGGCCGCCGATGACTCGGCGGCGGTCAAACTCCCCGGCGGTCTGTGGATCATCACCGAACGGGCCGTGGCGACCGAGTCCGGCGAGCCGGTGGACCCGGTGCAGGCGGCGCTCTGGGGACTGGGGCGCACCATCGTCAACGAGGAACCGGCCCTGCGCTGCCGGCTGGTCGATTACGACGGATCGAAAGAGGCCGTGCACTCGCTGGCCGCCCTTCTCGGCGCACCGATCGAGGAACCCGAACTCGCACTGCGCCAGGGGAAGTTCCTGGCGTCCCGGTTACTGCACTGGGCGCGCAGCGGCCATCTGGCGGTGCCGCGCGCAGCCGATTACGCCCTGGCTCCCACCGAGCGCGGCGCGATCGACAACCTGCGTCTGACCGAGACCGAAGTGCCGCCGCCGGACGACGGCTACGTGCAGGTCCGGGTGGAGGCCGCCGGGTTGAACTTCCGGGATGTGCTCAATGTGCTGGGTCTCTACCCCGGTGATCCGGGCCCGATCGGCGGTGACTTCGCCGGCATCGTCACCCAGTTGGGTGCCGGTGTCAGCGGACTCGAGGTGGGCCAACGGGTCTACGGCTTCATGCAGGGCGCGTTCGCCAGCCGGTTCAATGTGCCGGCCCAGTTGCTGGCGCCGATTCCCGACGGCGTGAGCGCGGTGGACGCTGCGACCATTCCCGCCGCGGCGCTCACGGCGCGGCTCGCGTTCGACTGGGCGCAGCTGAAGCCCGGGGACCGGGTGCTCATCCACGCCGCCAGCGGTGGTGTCGGATTGGCCGCGATCCAGATGGCGCAGCAGCACGGCGCGATCGTCTTCGCCACCGCGAGCACCTACAAGCGCGCGACATTGCGCAAGCTGGGTGTGCAATACGTCTACGACTCGCGCAGTACGGATTTCGCCGACCAGATCCTCGCCGACACCGACGGTGCCGGCGTGGACGTGGTGCTCAACAGCCTGACCAACGAGGGGTTTGTCGAGGCGACCGTACGGGCCACCGCCCAGAATGGCCGATTCGCCGAGATCGCCAAGCGCGACATCTGGAGTCCCGAGCAGATGGCGGCGGTCCGGCCCGACATCGCCTACGAGGTCGTCGCGCTCGACGTGACCACCTTCCAGGAGCCCGAACGCATTCGCGGCTTGCTGACTGAGGTGTCCGATGGGCTGGCCAGGGGCGAGTGGACGCCGCTACCCGCCGAGATCTACCCGCTGACGGAGGCGAAGACGGCGTTCCGCCGGATGCAGCAGGCACGGCACATCGGCAAGATCGTGCTGCAAATGCCGAATCCGCTTCAGCCGCGGGCCGACCGGAGCTATCTGATCACCGGGGGACTCGGTGCGATCGGCCTGCACATGGCGGCCTATCTGGCCCAACTAGGCGCCGGCGACATCGTCTTGACGAGCCGGCGTGCGCCCGATGCGGACGCGCAGCGTGTCATCGAGGACATCACCGAGCGCTACCGCTGTCGCATCCACACCTTCGCGGCCGATGTCGCGGACGAGTCCGAGGTGACTAGGCTGCTGGAGCGGATCCGCTCGGAGCTGCCGCCGCTGGCGGGGGTGGCGCATCTCGCGGGCGTCCTCGACGACGCCCTGCTGTCCCAACAGAGCCCGGAGCGTTTCCGGACGACGTTGGCGCCCAAGGCTTTCGGTGCCTGCTACCTGGACCGCCTGACGAAGGACGACGATCTCGACTTCTTCATCGTGTCCTCCTCGGTGTCTAGCTTGCTGGGTTCACCCGGTCAGGCCAACTACTCGACCGCCAATGCCTGGCTCGACGGGCTGGTCGCGCAACGAAAGGCGCAGGGCCTGCCGGCGACCGGGGTGAACTTCGGTCCCTGGGCACGGGGGGGCATGGCGTCATCGGAGGCCGCGCGCGCCAATATCAGTGCGCAAGGCCTGGTTCCGCTGGAACCGTCGGCCGCGCTCGGCGCGCTCGCCGAGGTCGTCGCCAACGGAACGGGGCAGGCGACCGTGATCAAGGCCAACTGGCAACGCGCCGCGAAGGTGCTGGGCAGTTCTCGTCCGCCGATTCTCGACGTCGTGTTGCCGAGCGCCGTCGGAGCGACACCCGGCGACAGCGAGCTGCTCCGGCAACTGCAGGAGATACCTGCGGCCCAGCGCGCCGCTTTCATCACCGAATTCCTGCAGCGCGAAGTGCAGGGCTTCCTGCGGCTCGCGCAACCGCCGGCCGCAACCAGCCGGTTCCTGGACCTGGGGACGGATTCGCTGATGGCGGTCGAACTCCGCAACCGGTTGCACAGCCAGTTCGGTGGCGCGTTCACGATCAACGCCACCGCGGTGTTCGACTACCCGACGATCGGGGGGCTCGCCGACTATCTAGCCGATCAGGTGCCGGAGTTCGTCTCGCAGTCGGGTGCGCAGCCGAGCGGAGCGGAATCCGTCGGTGCACCCGAGCCCACATGACGCCGGCCGAAATCGATTTCGAGTTCTGGAGCGCTAGCGTCAGTCGCTGATATCGAATCCGGTGATGACCTTGGTCGGGTGCACGCGCACCACCAGTTCACCGGGAACGGCGTTGCGGCGGCCGAACTGTTCGGCGCGGTCGGCACCCATGTAGCGGGCACCGATCCTGGTGGCGGTGTCCAGTAGCTCCCGGGGATCCTCGCTCACCGTGGCCACGCCCTGCACCTGCACGAACGAGTAGGGTGGATGCGGGTCGTCGACGCACAGCACGACGCGCGAATCACGGGCCAGGGCGCGGCCTTTGGACGTCTCACGACCGGTGTTGAACACCAGCCGCCCGTCCTCGACGAGGAACCACACCGGCGCGACCAGCGGCCGCCCGTCGGAGGCGACATAGCCGAGCATGCCGGTGCGCGTGCCGGCCGACAGAAATTGGACGACCTTTCCCGAGAGCTCGGCCATGTGCTAGAGCCGGGCCAGGTCGTGGTCGCCGATGTGGTCGATCAGGTTGTGCAGATGATCGCCGCGAGGTGCCAAGGGTGTGTTCGATCGCGGTGAGCCGGGCCGCGTAGTGGCTGACCGGATATTCCGCGGTCACACCGATTCCGCCGTGCATCTGGATCGACTCCTGGGCGATGTGCCGGCCCGAGCGGCCGATCTGCAGCTTGGCGCGCGAGGCGATCACCGGGTCGATCTTGCCGTCGGCGATCGACATCGCCGCATAGAGGCTCATGCTGCGGGCCATTTCCAGCGAGACGTACATGTCGGCGGCCCGCTGGGTGAGCGCCTGGAATTTGTTGAGCGTGACACCGAACTGCTTGCGGGTCTTGAGGTAATCGGTGGTCAGCCTAAGCGCTTCTTCCATCGCCCCGATCGCTTCGGCGCACAACCCCGACTGGATGCGGACGATGGCGTCGCGGATGGCGCCCGACGCGTCGACCGCTTCGCCCAAGGGTTCGGCGGGCGCGCCGTCCAGGTCGATCTGCGCGCCGCGTTGTCCATCGAAGGTCGGGTACGGATGCCTCGTGACCGCGCTCGCGTCGACCAAAAATAGGCCGGTGCCGCCGTCCGGCAACGCGGCGCTGACCACCAAGGTGTCGGCGCAGTCGCCGGCCAGCACCGGGTTCTTCCGACCGCTCAGCGCCCACGAATCACCTTGCGGCACAGCCTTGGCGTCCACATCGGCGGATGGCTGGCGGTGACCGGGCTCGAGGTGGGCGAACGCCAGCAACCGTTGTCCGGCCGCGACATCGTCGAGCAGCTGCTGCTGCTCCTGGCTGCCCAGTTGGGCGATCAGCGCGCCGGGCCCCAGCGCGGCGTGCAGGACCGGTTCCGGCGCCAGCCGGCGCCCGACCTCGGTGAGCACCACCATGATCTCGATCTGGCCGGACTCGTCCGGATCGAAGCCGAGGCCGAGAATCCCGGTGTCGGCGAGCTGGCTCCAGACCTCGCGGCTCCAGCCGAGATCGGAGCCGATGACCTTGTTGCGGCTTTCCGGGTCATAGGTGCGCGCCAGCAGGTCGCGGGTGGTGTCGCGGAGCAGGGCCTGCTCGTCGCTCAACTGAAAATCCATGGCTGCCTCACAATCCCAAAATGTTCATAGGCCCAGAATGGTGGACGCGATGATGTTGCGCTGCACTTCGCTGCTGCCGCCGTAGATCGACGTCTTGCGGTAGTTGAGGTAGTGCGGCGCACTGGTTTGCGCCCAGGCCGGCGACGCGATGTCGCTGATATCTTCGCCGTTGGCCGGCAGCGCGTCCGGTCCGGCCACCTCGACGAGCAGTTCGGTGGCCACCTGCTGCAATTGGCTGCCGCGCAGCTTGAGCACCGACGACGCCGGGTTGGGCTCGCCCTCGGAGGAGTCCGACACCACCCGCGCCTGCGTGAGTTCCAGTGCGAGCAGCTCGTTTTCGGCCTCGGCCAACCGGGCCGCGAACAGCGGATCGTCGAGCACCCCGGTTTCCGCGGCGTACTTCTTCACCTCGGCGAGACGCACTTTGGTCCGCCCCACCCCGGCGATGCCGGTGCGCTCGTTGCCCAGCAGAAACTTCGCGTATGTCCAGCCCTGATTCTCTTGCCCGACAAGCTGGTTGGCGGGCACCCGGACGTCGGAGAAGAACAACTCATTGATCTCCTGGCCGCCGTCGATCGTCTTGATGGGCCGCAGGGTCACGCCCGGCGACTTCATGTCGAAGAGCAGAAACGAGATCCCGGCCTGCCGCTTGGGTGCCTGCGGGTCGGTGCGCACCAGGCAGAAGATCCAGTCCGCGTACTGGCCCAGCGTTGTCCAGGTCTTCTGGCCGTTGACGATGTAGCTGTCGCCGTCCCGGACCGCGGTGGTGCGCAGCGACGCCAGGTCCGAACCGGCCTCCGGCTCGGAGAACCCCTGGCACCACCAGATGTCGAGGCTGGCCGTCGGCGGCAGGAAGCGTCGTTTGACCTCCTCCGAACCGAATTCGGCGATCACCGGGCCCACCATCTTGGTATTGAAGTTCAGCGGCTCCGGGACGCACGCCAGCTGCATCTCGTCGGCCCAGATCTGGTGCTGGGTGGGCGTCCAGTCCTTGCCGCCCCACTCGACCGGCCAATTCGGCACCGCCAGCCCGTGCTCGTGCAGGATCTTGTGGCTGGTGACGATGTCGTCGCGGCGCACCGACGCCGAACCCTCGCGCACCCGCTCGCGCAGCTCCTTTGGAATCTTGGTCGTGTAGAAGGTGCGGAGTTCGTCGCGGAACGCGGCTTCCTCCGGTGTGAGCGCCAGTTGCATGGCAGCCTCCTATCGTCTGGGGCGAGCGGGACGATCCGCTCCGAACCGGTGAGTCCGGGCCCGGTCGCGCGCTCCGAGTTACATCTTGACCCATCGCCCGCGCTGCTTGTGCACAGCCTCGGGTTAGTCCACAAACGGCCGTCGCGCCGCGGTAGGGCGGGCCTTTGCGGCGGTCGGCTCACCTACTTTCGGCGCATGCAAACAGAACTTCCCGCCGAGCGACTTCATCGGCGACTCAGTGCCGCGCCCGATGGCGATTCGCCCGCCGAGTCCGCGGACCCGCCGGATGAGGACCAGGACTCGCTGCTGCCGCGGTGGCTTCCGGACGCGCCCCAGGGCGGGGGCTGGGTGTCCAGGGTGCGTGCGGATCCCGGCCGCGCCGGTGCCATCGGCCTGGCGATCGTGGCCGCCCTGGCCGTGCTGATCACGGTATTCACCCTGCTGCGCGATCGGCCGGCACCGGTGATGTCGGCCAAGCTGCCGCCGGTGGAAACGGCCGCGACGGCTGGTCCCAGGTCGTCGGCGAGTCCGCGTGCCGGGGAGCCCGGCGGTCCCGACCGGCCGGTGGTAGTCAGCGTGGTTGGTTTGGTGCACACCCCCGGGTTGGTCACCCTGCCGCCGGGCGCGCGCATCGCCGATGCGCTGCAGGCCGCCGGTGGTGCGGTGAACGGGGCGGACACCATCGGGTTGAACATGGCCCGCCCGCTCGGCGACGGTGAGCAGATCGTCGTCGGGCTCGCGCCCGTTTCGGGGCAGCCGACGGCACTGGGCAGCTCCGTGGCTGCCGGCGCCACGCCGACGTCGAAGACGGCACCGCCGGGGCCGGGGAAGCCGAAGCCGGGTCGGGTGCTCGACCTCAACACCGCGACCGTCGCGGACCTGGACGCCCTGCCCGGGGTGGGGCCGGTGACCGCCGCCGCGATCGTGGCCTGGCGACAGGCCAACGGCAAGTTCACCAGTGTCGACCAGCTCGCCGATGTCGACGGCATCGGGCCCGCGCGGCTGGAGAAGCTGCGCGCCCTGGTTCGTGTCTGACCCCGGTGCACCACCCCGGCTTCGGCGAATCGCGGCCGGCGCACGTCGATGTCCGCCTGGTGCCCGCCGCGCTCACCTGTTGGGTGGTGACCGCCGCCGGGATCTGGTGGCCGGCGGGCCGGCCGGTCGCACTGTGCTGCATGGCGCTGATCGCCGCCTCGGGCGCGGCGGCGTGCTGGCCCGGCGCACGCGCGCGACTGCGGTCGATCGGCGCCGGTGTGCTCGCGATCGGGGTGGTGGGTGCGGGGTTTGGGCTCGCGATCGCGCTGCGCGCCGACGCGGTCGGTCGCCACCCGATCACCGCGGCGTTCGGAACCGTCGCCTCCGTGACGGTCACCCCCACCGAGAGTCCGGTGTCGTTACGTTCCGGCCGGCTGATGTTTCGGGCCACCTTGCAACGGCTGCGCGCCCAGGAGATATCGGGCCGGGTCGTCGTTTTCGCCCGCGCCTCCGACTTCGGTGGAGTGATGGTCGGCCAGCCGGTGCGGTTCGCCGCCCGCATCACCCGTCCGACGCGCCGTGACCTGACGGTCGCGGTGCTCAACGCGTCGGGCCGGCCGACCATGGGCACCGCGGGTGCCGCGCAGCGGGCCGCGCATGCGGTGCGCAGTCGATTCTCCGCCGCCGTCCGCGACGCGTTGCCTGCCGAGCAGGCTGCGATGCTGCCCGCCCTGGTGCTCGGTGACACCTCGGCGGTGACCGGCGAAACCAGCCGCGAATTCCGTGCGGCGGGCATGACGCACTTGATGGCGGTCTCGGGCGCCAACGTCACGATCGTGTGCGCCGCCGTGCTGTTCTCGGCCCGATTGGTCGGTCCGCGCGCGGCCGTGGTGTTCGCCGCACTGGCGTTGGCGGGGTTCGTCATCGTCGTGCAACCGACGGCAAGCGTGTTGCGGGCGGCCGTGATGGGCGCCATCGCGTTGACCGGGATGCTGTCGTCGCGGCGGCGGCAAGCCATTCCCGCGCTGTCGGCCACGGTGGTGGTGTTGCTGGCGGTGGCTCCACAGCTGGCGGTCGACGTCGGGTTCGCGCTGTCGGTGATCGCGACGGCCGCATTGATCGTGATCGCGCCGCCGTGGTCGCGGCGACTGGCCGCAAGAGGCTGCCCCAAGCCCCTGGCCGATGCGCTCGCGGTCGCCTGGGCGGCACATCTGGTGACCGCGCCGCTGGTGGCCGGCATCTCGGGCCGCCTCAGCCTGGTCGCCGCGGGCGCCAACCTGGCGGTGGCGCCCGTGATAGCTCCGATTACCGTGCTGGGCACCGTGGCGGCGGTCTTGTGCGTGTGGTGGCCGGCCGGCGGGCAAGTGGCCATTCGTTTCACCGGCCCCGAACTGTGGTGGGTGCTGCGGGTGGCGGAGTGGTCGGCCGGGGTGCCCGCGGCGACGCTGCGCGTTCCGGAGGGGGTGGCCGGCGTGCTGGTGGTCGGCGGGGCCACCGCGGTGGTCCTGCTGCTGGCCGGGTTGCTGTGGCGGCGACGCTGGTTTCGCACGGCGGTCGGGCTGGCCGGTGCGGTACTCATCGCGTGCCCGCTGGCCTGGTCGCTGTCGGGACTCGTCGGCCCGTCGTGACACCATCATGGGGTGCCGGATGATGTCGCGTCGTTACACCTGATCCTGGGCGACGAGGAGCTGCTGGTCGAGCGGGCCGTGGCCGACGTGCTGGGATCGGCGCGCACCCGCGCCGCCGACGCCCTGAACAATGCGGACATCCCGATCAACCGGATGCGGGCCGGCGATGTCGGCACCTACGAGCTGGCCGAACTGCTGAGCCCATCGCTGTTCGCCGATGAGCGCATCGTCGTCCTGGAGGCGGCCGCCGAGGCGGGCAAGGATGCGGCCACGGTGATCGCGTCGGCCGCGCGCGACGTTCCGTCGGGCACGGTGCTGGTGGTGGTGCACTCGGGCGGCGGCCGGGCCAAGGCGCTGGCCACCGAGCTGCAGTCGCTGGGCGCCGTCGTGCATCCGTGCGCACGGATCACCAAGGTTAGCGAACGCGTCGATTTCGTCCGCAAGGAGTTTCGTGGCCTGCGCGCCAAGGTTGATGAGGAGACGGTGACCGCCCTACTGGACGCGGTGGGGTCCGACCTGCGCGAGCTGGCATCTGCCTGCTCGCAGTTGGTCGCGGACACCGGCGGGGCCGTCGATGCCGCCGCGGTGCGGCGCTATCACAGCGGCAAGGCCGAGGTGAAGGGCTTCGACATCGCGGACAAGGCGGTGGCCGGGGATCTCGAGGGGGCCGCCGAGGCGCTGCGGTGGGCGATGATGCGCGGCGAACCGCTGGTGGTGCTGGCCGACGCGCTGGCCGAGGCCGTCCACACGATCGGGCGGGTGGGGCCGCTGTCGGGCGACCCCTACCGGCTGGCGGCGCAGCTGGGGATGCCGCCCTGGCGGGTGCAGAAGGCGCAAAAGCAGGCCCGGCACTGGTCGCGGGACACGGTGGCGACCGCGATGAGGGTGGTGGCAACGCTCAACGCCAACGTTAAGGGGGCCGTGGCCGACCCCGATTACGCGCTGGAATCCGCGGTCAGAAAGGTCGCCGAGCTGGCGGCCGACCGGCGGCGGTGATCCGGTTGCTAGAACTCAGAGCTTGTTGAGGGCCCGCGCCAGCGCGGACTTCTTGTTGGCCGCCTGGTTCTTGTGGATCACACCGCTGCTGGCCGCTTTGTCCAGCTTCCGATTCGTCGACACCAGCAACTCGGTGGCCTTCTCCTTGTCGCCGGCGTGGGCGGCCTCGCGGAACGCGCGGACGGTGGTGCGCAGCGACGACTTCACCGACTTGTTGCGCAGTCGAGCGCGCTCATTGGTGCGATTGCGCTTCTGCTGCGACTTGATGTTGGCCACGCGTTAGTTCCTTTTTCGAGTCGACGGTCGGGTTGGGCGCCGGATACCACCACAGCGACTGCCCAGGTTATCAGTCGGTTACGATTTCTCCCAAAAGGGAACCCGTCGCCTGCCGAAACGTCAATTTAAGGCAGCATCTAAAAAGTGAGTCTTCCGAACCAGCTTGAGGGCAACAGGCGGGTCTCACGCGCGCTACGTTCTGAGCGCATTTTCGGTGGATACAACCTCTCGTCGGATGCCTATTCGATGGCCTTCGACGAGATGTTCGACGCGCACGGAACCGTGCGCGGCCCATATAAGGGCATCTACGCCGAGCTTGCGCCGTCGGACGCTTCGGAGCTCAAGGCCCGCGCCGAGGCGCTGGCCCGGGCTTTCATCGACCAGGGCATCACGTTTTCGCTGTCCGGTCAGGAACGTCCCTTTCCCCTCGACCTGGTGCCGCGGGTTATCTCCGCCGCCGAGTGGACCCGGCTGGAGCGCGGCATCATCCAACGCGTCAAAGCCCTCGAGATGTATCTCGACGACATCTACGGCGACCAGGAAATCCTGAACGACGGCGTCATCCCGCGCCGCCTGGTCACTTCGTGCGAGCACTTTCACCGCCAGGCTGTCGGCATCGTCCCGCCCAACGGCGTGCGAATCCACGTCGCCGGCATCGACCTGATCCGCGACGAGAAGGGCAACTTCCGGGTCCTCGAGGACAACCTGCGCTCACCGTCGGGCGTGTCGTATGTCGTGGAAAACCGGCGCACCATGGCCCGGGTTTTCCCGAATCTGTTCGCCACCCACCGGGTGCGCGCCGTCGACGACTATGCCTCGCACCTGCTGCGGGCGCTGCGCAACTCGGCGGCCACCAACGAGGCCGACCCCACGGTGGTGGTGCTGACCCCGGGTGTCTACAACTCGGCCTACTTCGAGCATTCGCTGCTGGCCCGCCAGATGGGCGCGGAGCTGGTCGAAGGCCGTGACCTGTTCTGCCGCGACAACCAGGTGTACATGCGCACCACCGAAGGGGAGCGCCAGGTCGACGTCATCTATCGGCGCATCGACGACGCCTTTTTGGATCCGCTGCAGTTCCGTGCCGACTCGGTGCTGGGGGTGGCCGGCCTGGTGAATGCCGCCCGGGCCGGAAACGTCGTCATCTCCAGTTCCATCGGCAACGGTGTCGGCGACGACAAGCTCGTCTACACCTACGTGCCGACCATGATCGAGTACTACCTGGGCGAAAAGCCGCTGCTGGCCAACGTGGCGACGCTGCGGTGCTGGCTGGACGACGAACGCGAAGAGGTGCTCGACCGGATCGGCGAGCTGGTCCTCAAACCGGTCGAGGGTTCCGGCGGCTACGGAATCGTGTTCGGCCCCGAAGCCTCCGAGAAGGAGTTGGCCGCCGTCGCCAAGAAGGTCCGCGACGATCCGCGAAGCTGGATCGCGCAGCCGATGATGGAGCTGTCGACCGTGCCGACACAGATCGGCAGCACCCTGGCGCCCCGCTACGTCGACCTGCGGCCATTCGCGGTCAACGACGGCGACGACGTGTGGGTGCTGCCCGGCGGACTGACCCGGGTGGCCCTGGTCGAGGGCTCACGGGTGGTGAACTCCAGCCAGGGCGGTGGCTCCAAAGACACCTGGGTGTTGGCGTCGCGCGCGTCGGCCGGCGATCGTGAGCTCGGCGCCGCCGAGGTGGTGCGCTCGCTGCCCAAGTCCATACCGGACCCGGTGCTCGACGGTTCGCCGCGGCTGACCCAACAGCAGTCCCAACCGACCGAGCGGCTGGACCAGCAGCCCGAGCAACAGCAACAAGGGGCGAGGTAGGAGATGCTGGCCCGCAACGCGGAGGCGCTCTACTGGATCGGTCGCTACGTCGAGCGCGCCGACGACACCGCACGAATCCTGGACGTGGCGCTGCACCAATTGCTCGAGGATTCCAGCGTTGACCCGGACCAGGCGTCCCGCGTGCTGTTGCGGGTGCTCGGGATCGACCCGCCGGATCACGACCTGGACGTGTGGTCGTTGACCGATCTGGTCGCCTACAGCACCAACATCGAGGGCGGCTGTTCGATTGTCGATGCCATCACGGCGGCGCGCGAAAACGCAAAGTCGGCGCGGGAAGTGACGTCCAGCGAGATCTGGGAGTGCCTCAACACTACCTACCACGCCTTGCCCGAACGCGAGCGCGCCGCGAAACGCCTTGGGCCGCACCACTTTTTGTCATTCGTTGAGGGTCGGGCGGCAATGTTCGCCGGTCTGGCCGACTCGACGCTGTCGCGCGACGACGGTTACCGCTTCATGGTGCTGGGCCGCGCGATCGAGCGGGTCGACATGACGGTGCGGCTGCTGCTGTCCAGGGTCGGGGACAGCGCCTCCTCCCCGGCGTGGGTGACGTTGTTGCGCTCGGCGGGGGCGCACGACACCTACCTGCGCACCTATCGCGGTGCGCTCGACGCGACCCGGGTGGTGGAGTTCATGCTGCTCGACCGGCTGTTCCCGCGGTCGGTGTTCTATTCGCTGCGGCTTGCCGAACACAACCTCGACGAACTGCTGCACAACCGGCCGAGTCGCATCGGGGCCACCGTCGAGGCGCAGCGATTGCTCGGACGCGCCCGCAGCGAACTGGAGTTCGTCCAACCCGGTGTGCTGCTGGAGTCATTGGAGGCGCGATTGGCGAGCTTGCAGCGGACCTGTCACGATGTCGGAGAAGCGTTGTCCCTGCAGTACTTCCACGTGACGCCGTGGGTGGCGTGGTCGGACGCCGGCTATCGCGCCCCGCTGGGCGCCGGGCACGGGGACGCCTGATGTGGCGGCTGCGGGTGGTGCACACCACCGGCTACGCCTACCAATCGCCGGTGACCGCCTCGTACAACGAGGCCCGGCTGACCCCACGGTCGAACACCAGGCAGAATGTCATCCTGAACCGGGTGGAAACCATTCCGGCGACCCGCTCCTACCGCTACATCGATTACTGGGGTACCGCCGTAACGGCATTCGACTTGCACGCGCCGCACACCGATCTCACGGTGACGTCGTCTTCGGTCGTGGAGACCGAACAGGCGGAGCCGCCGGTGGCGGACGTCGGCTGGAGCGACCTGCAGTCGGAGGCGGTGGTCGACCAGTTCCACGAACTGCTGCGCCCCACCGAGCAGACGCCGGCGAGCAAGCGGATCGCGTCGGTGGCCAAAAAGATCGCCAAGAACCACGAGCCCGCCGAAGCCGTTGTCGCCTCGGCCCACTGGATACGCGGGGAGCTGGATTACCTCCCGGGGACCACCAGCGTGCACTCGTCCGGGCTGGATGCCCTGAACGAGGGGACCGGGGTGTGCCAGGACTTCGTGCACCTGACGCTGATGGTGTTGCGCGCCATGGGCATTCCCGCGCATTACGTGTCGGGATATTTGCACCCGAAACGCAACGCCGTCGTCGGGAATACCGTGGACGGGCGAAGCCACGCCTGGGTCGAGGCCTGGACCGGCGGTTGGTGGAGCTATGACCCCACCAACGAGACCAAGATCACCGAGCAGTACGTCAGCGTGGGCGCCGGCCGCGACTACGCCGACGTTTCCCCGTTGAAAGGCATCTATTCCGGGGAGGGTGCAACAGACCTCGATGTGATCGTCGAGGTCACCCGGCTGGCTTAGCCAGGGGAGTGGGGGTACGCCCCCGGACCAGTGTGCGGTACCCCGGGTGGACATGCGGTGTCAGCCCTTGCTGCTGGGCCACCGTGGTCAGTAGGCCGCGTAGGGCTTCGTACTGCGCAGGGTCAAGCGCGGTGGTGAGCCGGCGTTCGTGCTGGCGTGCGAGTTGGGAAAGCTTGCGCAGCAACTTCCATCATCAGATGTAAATCGCCGGGATGCGGCTCGCCGCCGGCAAGGGGGACCGCCGTTGGTGCTGCTGTCCATGGCCTGTGTGGGACTGCTCTTCGGCGGGCTCGCCATCGGAGTCGCCCTGGGCGGCGTCATGCCGTTGCCGTACGGCCCGGTGACCGCTGTCGCGGCGTACGTCCGCGGCCAGCCGCTCGCCGTGCGCGTCATCGCCCTTGCGGCGTTCGGGTCGTCGGTACCGTTGGCGATCTACGCGGCGACGGCCAGTAGCCGGTTGAGGCAACTCGGAGTTACCGCGCCGGGAGCCACGATCGCGCTCACGGGCGGCACCTTGGCTGCGGGCGCGTTGGGGCTGGCCGGACTGTTGGCCTGGACACTGTCACGACCGGAAGTCAGCGCGGATACGTCGTTGGTTCGGGCGGTTTACCTGCTGGTGTTTCTGGTCGGCGGCCCAGGCCACATCGTGGCGCTGGGCCTGCTTGTCGCGGGGATCGCGGTGCCCAGCCTCATCTTGGGATTGACGCCGAAACCAGTCGCTTGGATCGGCCTGGCGACTGCCGCCCTTGCGGAATTGACGACGGTGGTGTTGGTGTGGCCGGAACTGGGCGCGATCTTGCCGATCGCACGGGTCTCGGCGTTGCTATGGCTGGTGGTGGCCGGCGCGTTGTTACCGGTGCGGCGCAACGACGTCCGGCGAACCGCGGTTATGACCGCGCGTTGATCTCTACCCGGTGCAGATCGTCGCCGAGCTCGATCCGCCCACCGAACGCGCCGGCAGCCAGCGCCCGCCACTGTTCCTCCTGGCCGGGCACCAGCGCCGGCACGTAGTGCGTCATGACCAGGGTGTCCACCCCCGCCCGGGCCGCCGTGGCCGCGGCCTCCTCCACCGACGAGTGGTAGTCGCAGATGTCCTTCAGCCGCTGTTGGGGGATGGTGGCGACGATGTCCTTGCGGATCACCGTGTGCACCAGTGCGCCGGCACCGGCCGCCAGCCCGTCCAGGCTGGCGCAGGGGACCGTGTCCCCGGCCAGCACCACCGACGCCGTCCCGTATTCGACGCGGAAACCGATGGTCGGCGCCACCGGCCGGTGATCGGTCGGGGCCACCCGGATCGAGACGCCCTCGCGGTCCCACACCTGGCCTTCGGTGTATTCGAAGACCTCGACCGCCGGCGGCGCATTCAGGTCGGCGTGATGTGCGATCCGGTAACCGATGTCGTGGTGGAACGCCTGCAGCGTCGCCGCCACGGTCTCCGCGGTGCCGGGCGGCCCGATGATCGGTAGCGGTGCGGGATCGGGTGCGAAGGTGCTGATCCAGCGCGTGATCAGGACGTCCCCGAGGTCGCCGATGTGGTCGCTGTGCAGGTGGGTGAGCAGCAGCGCCGACAAGCCGGCGGCGCCGACCCCGACCGCCGCCGCGCGCTGCAGCACTCCGCGCCCGCAGTCCACCAGGAACACCTCCCCGCCGGCCCGCACCAGTGTGGACGGGCCGGCGCGATTCGGGTCGGGGATCGGGCTTCCGGTTCCCAGCAGCGTGATCTCGATCATGGCGTCATCCTCGCAAGCCGGACGGGCCGGCGGTGCTCGATTGCCTCTTCCGGTGGTGTCGTGTCGGGTTCGTCGACCTGAGGGTGGGGACGCTGTAACCTGGTGTGAACCAGATCACCACCGGCGGGAGGCCTTGATGCGGATCGCGGACGTCTTGCGGACCAAGGGGGCGGCGGTGGTGACCATCAACCCGGAGGCGACGGTCGGGGAGTTGCTCGCCGGTCTCGCCGAACAGAACATCGGCGCCATGGTGGTGGTTGGCGACGAGGGGGTCGCGGGCATCGTGTCGGAGCGCGACGTCGTGCGTCAGCTGCATGCGCATGGACCGAGCGTGTTGTCCCGCCCGGTGTCCAAGATCATGACCGCCACGGTCGCGACCTGCACGAAGTCCGACACCGTCGACTCCGTCAGCGTGCTGATGACGAAGAACCGGGTGCGGCACGTGCCCGTGCTGGACGGCAAAAAGCTGATCGGCATCGTCAGCATCGGCGACGTGGTCAAGACGCGCATGGAGGAACTCGAGGCCGAGCAGCAGCAACTGCATTCCTACATCACGCAGGGTTAATCCCGCTCAGCGCCAGGAGTAGTCCCCGCGCAACCGGGCCGCCACCGCCTCGAAGATCTCGCGGTCCACGATCGCGCCCTCGCGGCGAATGCCCTCCTCGGGCACGTCGAGCACCCGATCCAGCCGGACCCAACTCTCTCTGCCTTCGTAATTCCAGGCACCAGAACCGATTCCGATCCAATGGGGGTCGGCCGCGTGGTGCTCCTGGCTGGATACCATCAACCCCAGCAAGACGCTGCGGTCACGGCCCACGACCAGGACCGGCCGGTCTTTGCCGCGGGTGGGGTCGTCCTCGTAGACCACCCACGTCCACACGATCTCCCCGGGATCGGCCCGGCCGGCGAGGTTCGGCGCGTACACCAGCTTGCGGGCCCGTTGCGCGGTGGGGAAGCTGGCGCTGGTCACGGGCCGGCCCGCGGTGACCGCCGCGGGTGGCTGCGGCGCGGCCGCGGCGATGACGTTGGCGGTGATCTTCACGGCTTGCTGGAGTTCTCGCAGCACGGTCTGGGAGTTCTCCAGGTGCCGGACCAGCCGCGGAGCCCCGTTGAAGACGAGGTTCTCGGCAAACCGCTGGAACGTCTTCCACTGCGATTTCCGGGAGGACGCCATATTCGCAGCATAGACGCGAACCGTTGGGTCCGATTGTGTCCAAGTGTGTCTCGGCCACCTCGCCTGGATACGCTGGACATGCCCGCGCGCACCGCCCCATAGCAGCGTCGACCGTCCGTAGACCAGGAGATTCCCATCAGCAGTTTCGCCGACAAGACCTTCACCGCGCCGGCGCAGATTCGGAACTTCTGCATCATCGCCCACATCGATCACGGCAAGTCCACGCTGGCCGACCGGATGCTTCAACTCACCGGCGTCGTCGATGAGCGGACGATGCGGGCACAGTACCTGGACCGGATGGACATCGAGCGGGAGCGCGGGATCACCATCAAGGCGCAGAACGTGCGGCTGCCCTGGAAGGTCGGCGAAACCGAACACGTCCTGCACCTGATCGATACCCCGGGGCACGTCGACTTCACCTACGAGGTGTCGCGGGCGCTCGAGGCCTGTGAGGGCGCGGTGCTGCTGGTCGACGCCGCCCAAGGCATCGAGGCGCAGACGCTGGCCAACCTCTATCTGGCGCTGGACCGCGACCTGACCATCATCCCGGTGCTCAACAAGATCGACCTACCGGCCGCCGATCCGGACCGTTACGCGGGCGAGATCGCCCACATCATGGGGTGCGAGCCCGACGACGTGCTGCGGGTGTCCGGCAAGACCGGCGAGGGGGTGGCCCAGCTGCTCGACGAGGTGGTCCGGCAGGTGCCCGCCCCGCAAGGCGAGGCCGACGCGCCGCTGCGGGCCATGATCTTCGACTCCGTCTACGACATCTACCGGGGCGTGGTGACCTACATCCGGGTGGTCGACGGCAAGATCAAGCCGCGCGAGCGCATCGCGATGATGTCCACCGGCGCCACGCACGAACTGCTCGAGGTCGGCATCGTCTCGCCCGAACCGAAGCCCAGCGACGGCCTGGGCGTGGGGGAGGTGGGTTACCTGATCACCGGCGTCAAGGACGTCCGCCAATCCAAGGTCGGCGACACGGTTACGACGGCCCGGCACGGCGCCACCGAAGCGCTGACCGGCTACCGCGAACCCAGGCCGATGGTCTATTCGGGGCTGTATCCCATGGACGGCTCGGACTATCCGGATCTGCGCGACGCTTTGGACAGGTTGCAACTCAACGACGCGGCCCTGACCTACGAGCCGGAGACCTCGGTCGCGCTGGGCTTCGGATTCCGCTGCGGCTTCCTGGGGTTGTTGCACATGGAGATCACCCGGGAGCGGCTGGAGCGGGAGTTCGACCTGGATCTGATCTCCACGTCGCCGAACGTCGTGTACCGGGTGGTCCTGGAAGGAGGGGCAGAGGACGGCCTTCTCGTGACCAACCCGTCGGACTGGCCGGAGGGCAAGGTCCGCACGGTGTACGAACCCATCGTCAAGACCACCATCATCGCGCCCAGCGAGTTCATCGGCACCATCATGGAACTGTGTCAGTCGCGGCGCGGCGAACTGGGCGGCATGGACTACCTGTCGCCCGAGCGGGTCGAGCTGCGCTACACCATGCCGCTCGGCGAAATCATCTTCGACTTCTTCGACTCACTGAAGTCGCGCACCCGCGGCTATGCCAGCCTGGACTACGAGGAGGCCGGCGAGCAGGAGGCCCAACTGGTCAAGGTTGACATCCTGCTGCAGGGCGAAGCCGTCGACGCGTTCAGTGCGATCGTGCACAAAGATGGCGCCTCGGCGTATGGCAACAAGATGACCACCAAACTCAAAGAACTGATCCCGCGCCAGCAGTTCGAGGTGCCCGTGCAGGCCGCCATCGGGTCGAAAATCATTGCCCGCGAGAACATCCGCGCCATCCGCAAGGACGTGTTGTCGAAGTGCTACGGCGGCGACATCACCCGCAAACGCAAACTTCTGGAAAAGCAGAAGGAAGGCAAGAAGCGGATGAAAACCATCGGGCGGGTGGACGTGCCGCAGGAGGCGTTCGTGGCGGCGCTATCGACCGACGCGGTGGGGGACAAGGGCAAGAAGTGAGAGACCGCCGGTGCCGCGGTGTCTTACTGTTGGCCGCGCTGCTGGCAACCGGATGCACCGCAACGATCGGTGGCCAAGCGCGTCCGGCGCCGGGCGCGTCGCCCGGGTCCCTGCCGGGTTCGACCGTCGAGCACGTACTGCTCGACGGCGCGGCGCTGTCAAGGCTTCTCCACCAGCCCTTCCAGACCGTCCCGGCCTTCCCACCGGTGTTCGGGGGCAGCGAGAAGCTGGGAGACGCCTACCAGTCGGCTTCCCCCGCCGAGTGCGTGGGCGTCGTCTACGCGACACAGAAAAGCGCCTATGAGTCGGCCGATGTGAAAAACATCGCCGCCGAATCGTGGCAGCACGACGGCCAGTCGGTGAAGGTGGACGACGTCTACGAGGCGGTGGTCTCCTTGGCGACGGCGGCGGATGCGGAGGCATTGTTCGCAAGGTTCTCCGCGCAATGGAAAGACTGTGACGGCAAGACGCTGACCCTGCCCTCCGGCCCGTTCGTTCGCGACGCGATTACGGACGTACGTACTGCGGATTCAGTCGTCGCCGCGACCGTATCGCTGGGGCCCGCCGCGGACTCGATTCTGGCGTCTGTCCCGGAAGCCCGCGCGGTTGGTGTGCGGGCGAATTGCCTGGTCGAAGTCAACGTGGCTTTCTTCGGTAACTCGTACCCATCGGATCGGGGGTCGGGCGACGTCGAGACCAGCGCCGCCGACATCGCGCGCGCCATGTTGCAGAGAGTCGGCGCCTGAACCGAGGTGGCGCCGACCCACGTCGTAGAGATGTGGCCCGTATTGGGCTGTGGTCTCGGCGCGCCTCGTGGTCGTAGAGACCGCCAGAAAGGTTAACTGCGGGTTAACTAAAAGGTAACGGAAGAAGTCATGGAGAGTGTCTGGCGGGTCGGAGTGCTCCGGGAATGGTGTGTCGCCGCGTCGCGCGCGAGAAGCCACGGCAGCGGCCGCTGGTGTCTCGCGGCGCTGCTGGTGGTCGCGGTGTCGGCCGCGGGCTGTTCCGCCACGGTCGGCGGCACCGCGACGGCCGGCATCGAGTCCGACGGCCCGATCGCTCAGTGGTCGGACCATCGAGCGGGTGCCCCTGGGTGACAGTGCGCTGTCGCGAATCGTCAAGCAAACCCTGAACATTGACCCTCACTCCCCACCCCTTTTCGGGGGGCCCGAAACGTTGCAGGGCGATACATCGGTTTGGCCGGTCGACTGCATCGGGGTCGCGGTGATGATGCAGCCGAGCGTCTACCGGTCCGGCAGCGTCAACAACGTTGCGCTTGCGACCTGGCGGCCCGACGCCACATCCGCGGCGGTGACCCGGGTGAAGGAGGGCGTCATCAGCCTGCCGACGCCGGCCGCCGCCGAGGCCCTGTTCGCGAGATTCTCCGAGCAGTGGCAAAGATGCGACGGCAAGACGGTGCCTTTCGCACGCGGGCCATTCGTGCTCAAGGCGCGAATCAGCGATGTGCAAACTTCCAGTTCTGTTGTCGCGGCGTCGATTTCGATGGGCTTCAACTTGCGCGTTGCCGATCGGTTATCCATTCCGGCGGGGCGGGCCATTGGCGTGCGGGGCAATTGCCTGATCGAAGTCGAGGTCGACTTTTCCCATCCGTCAAACTCGACGCTTCAGGGGCCGGGCGATATCAGCACCAGCGCGCTCGACATCGCGCAGGTCATGCGGGACAAGGTCAACGCCCTGAGCTGACGCGGCGCCGCGCACGAACCTGGGACGTCGCTGGCGTTGGGCTGTGGCTTCGGTGTGGGATGCGGCGCCGCGGTTCTTGCAAACCTAAAATGCAGGTGGAGTAGAAGGTAAGGCGAAAAGTGCGAGACCGCATGAGAAGCCGCTGGTGCCCCGCGGTCCTGCTGGCAGTCATCGTGTTGGCTGCGGGCTGCTCCGCCACGGTGGGTGGCACAGCGCGGCCTGTGCCGAACGCGGTGCCGAAATCCCTTCATGGGCAGACCATCAAGCGGGTGCTGCTCGGCAAGAGCGCGCTGTCGCGAATCGTTAAGCAGCCCCTGCACCTCGATCCCGGTTTTCCCCCTGGCTTCGGTGGCCGCGAAGAGTTGTTGGGCGATCCAGGTGCCTGGCCCGTCAACTGCATCGGAGTCGCGGTGATGCTGCAGCGAGGCGTCTACCACTCCAGCAACGTCGAGAACGTTGCACTCGACACGTGGCGGCCCGACGCCATGACCGCGGCGGTGACCAGGGTCAAGGAGGGCGTAGTCAGCCTGGCCACGCCCGCCGACGCCGAAGCCCTATTTGCGACTTTCTCCCGGCAGTGGCGACGATGCGATGGCAAGACGCTGCCCTTCGGGGACGGGGCGTTCCGGCTCAAAATGAAGATCAGTGACGTCCAAGTGGCGACTTCTTTTCTCGCGGCCACGATCTCGATCGAATTGAACCTGCCCAGCCCGGAGTGGGCAGCCATTCCCGAAGGACGGGCCGTCGGGGTGCGGGGCAATTGCCTTGTCGAGGCCGAGGTCGACTTCTTCAACACGGCGAAACTTGCGCCGCACGGTCCGGGCGATACCCACACCAGCGCGCTGGACATTGCGCAAGTCATGAGGGACAAGGTCAGCGCGCTGAGCTGACGGCCGGTGGCTACACCTGCTTGTTGGCGATGAGTTCGCCGGTCGCCGCGTTGATGGTGACCTTGTGTTCGACGATGTAGGTGTCCCAGACGTCGGCTTCCCAGGCGACGTTGCCGTTGCTGTCGTCGAGGCTCATTTCGGTGATGGCGCCGTTGGGCACCGCGGTCAGGAACCTGTCCACCGCCGCGCGATAGTCCAGCCGCGCGGCCTGCACCCGGGCGCGGTTTTTCGCCTTGTCGGCGTCGCTCTCGTTTTTCGGGCTCGGCCCGACCAACACGGTGTTGCCGTCGGAGGACACGTCCATCGCTTGCTCGGTCCCGTCCTGGGTGACCACCACGACCCGCCACGCCCCGCTCTCCTGGGTTCGGATCGAGGTCAGCGTGCCGTTGGGCGCCGCCGCGACGGCACTGGCCCCGGCGCGCTCCAATGTTCCCGGGTCGGGGGGCGCGGAGGGGCGCGACCAGGTGGCGTGCGCGCTGCTGGTACTCGTCGACGTCGCCCCGGGCTTTCCGCCATGACCGCATCCGGCCAGTGCCACGATCGCAGCGGAAACCAACGCGGTTCGCACCCAGGGGCGACGTGTCACAGCGGTCACCGGCGCATGGTACCCGATGGCGAATTGCCATACCGCCTGGGAACTTCCGCCCCGGCAACGCCTGACGGGCGTCTACATCGGTGCGTTGGCGGGCTGGAACATCCCGGAGCCGTCGGCTTCCTCCTCGGCGCGGATCACGTGTACCACCGCGTTGATCAGCGCCAGGTGGGTGAACGCCTGCGGGAAGTTGCCCAGGTGCCGACCGGTTCGCGGCTCGATCTCCTCGGCGTAGAGGTGCAGCGGGCTGGCATAGGACAGCAGCCGCTCGCACAATCGCTTGGCCCGCGTCACCTCGCCGATCTCCACCAGCGCCGACACCAACCAGAACGAGCAGATCGTGAAGGTGCCTTCCTCGCCGGACAACCCGTCGTCGGTTTGTTCGACGCGGTAGCGCAGCACCAGGCCGTCCTGGGTGAGTTCGTCGGCGATGGCCAGCACGGTGTTGCGTACCCGCGGGTCATCCGGCGGCAGAAACCTCGTCAGCACCACCAAGAGCAGCGAGGCGTCCAGCGCGTCGCTGCCGTAGCGCTGGGTGAACACGCCCCGGGAATCCACCCCGTGTTGCAGGATGTCGGCTTTGATCTCCTCGGCGATGGCCCGCCACTGCTGGGCGTAGCTCTTCTCTGCCTGCCGCTCGGCCAGCTTCGCCCCGCGGTCCAGCGCCACCCAGCACATCACCTTCGAGGAGGTGAAGTGCTGCGGTTCGCCGCGGACCTCCCAGATTCCGCGGTCGGGCTCGCGCCAGTGCTTGACCGCCTCCTCGACCTGCCTTTTCAGCACCGGCCACAAGCTCTCCGGAATCTGCTCGCGGGACTTGCAGTGCAGGTAGAACGAGTCGAGGATGGAGCCCCAGATGTCGTGCTGGTCCTGGTTGTAGGCGCCGTTGCCGATTCGCACCGGCCGGGCGTGGTCATAGCCGGACAAATGGTGCAGCTCTTCTTCGACCAGGCTGCGCTCGCCGCCGACGCCGTACATCACCTGCAGCGGATGGCGTTCGTCGCTGTTGGCGCCGGAGACGTCGGCGATGAATGCGAAGAAGTCGTCGGCCTCCCGGTCCAGTCCGAGCGTGTAGAGCCCCCACAACGCGAACGTGGAGTCGCGCACCCAGGCGTAGCGGTAGTCCCAGTTGCGTTCGCCGCGCGGTGTTTCCGGGAGCGACGTGGTGGCGGCCGCCAGCAGCGCACCGGTGGGCGAGTACGTCAACCCCTTCAGGGTGAGCGCGCTGCGCTGCAGGTATGCCCGCCACGGGTGGTCGGGGAAGTTGCCGATGTTGATCCACTGCCGCCAGCATTCGGTGGTTTGCCACATCTTGTCGGCGGCCTCATCGTAGGTCTGCGGCGCGGGATGCTTGGTCCAGCTCAGGGCGACGAACACGTCGTCGCCCTCTTTCATCCGGGTACGTGCCCGCGCTTCCCGGCCCTCCAGGCCGATGCGCAGATTGCTGGTGAGCCGCATGGTCGGGTGCGCGTCGGGTTGTTTGGTGGCCCGCGCGATGGCCTCGCCGTACGCGTTGGCCGAGTATTCCCAGGTGGATCCGACCCGGTGGTAGTCGAACGCCGGCTCGCAGCTCATCATCAGTTCGACGGTGCCGCTGACGCAACGCACGGTGCGCAGCAGGATGTGCTCGGCGTCCCAGTCCATCGGCGTGCGCCGATGTGTCCGCGATCGGCGTTCGACGTCATGCCACGGTCCCATCACCAGCGCGTCGCGCACGATCAGCCATCCGGTGTGGGTTTGCCAGGTGGTTTCCATGATCAGGCTGCCGGGCAGGTACCGGCGGGCCGAGGGCACCGACACGCCGTAGGGGCCCAACCGGAAATGGCCGGCGCTGCGGTCCAGGATCGCGCCGAACACGCTCGGCGAGTCCGGCCGCGGCACGCACAGCCACTCCACCGATCCGGCCGGGGAGATCAGGCACGTCGTCTCCCAGTCCGACAGGAAGGCGTAGTCGGCGATCGGCGGAAACGGGTTGCGCAACGACCCGCTCGACGCCAAAGGTGCGGGCGCGCTGAAGTCGACGGTCGTAGCGATTTCTGCCGCGGGGACGGACGGGAACGCTTCCTCGGGCACGGCGTCGGCGGGTTGCTCGTCGGGTTGGGCGTGCAGGACCATCCCGACATCATCGACTGTCGAGCGGCCCGCCGTCCACGATTTCGCCGAGGAGGCGTGGCTCTCACCTACGAAGCTCTCACCTACGAAGCTCTCACCTACGGGCGGCGGGTGGCATACCCGGGCGCGTGCTCGGGCAGCGGGCCGATCGCGATCAGGTAGCCGGCCACTCGACGCAACGCCCTGGAGCGGCTCACCAGCCGCACGGCTCGCGGGGCGCGCCGGTTGTCCCCGGTGACCGCGATGGCGACCACCTTGGCGTGGATCATCCGTTGCGCCGCCTGCAGAATCGCCGTTGGCACCCAGCGGCGCGCCTGCACTCGGGCCAGCTGCTGCGCAGACACCTTTCCCGCACGTAACGGGCCGGCCAGGATCCGTGCGGCGGCAACGGCGTCGGCGACGGCCAGGTTGATACCGACGCCGCCGACCGGCGACATCGCGTGCGCCGCGTCGCCGATGCAGAGCACACCGTCGGCATACCAACGCCTGAGCCGATTGAGTTGCACGTCAAGCAGTTTGACGTCGTCGAACGACTTCACTATGTCGACGCGGTCGGCGATCCAGGGCACCATGCCCACCAGCACCCGGTGGAACGCCCCGATGCCCTGTGACCGCATCTCGGAGTCGGTTCCCTTCGGAATGAGGTAGGCGACCTGGAAGTAATCGCCGCGGTCGATCAGGATGACGCCGTGCCCGGCCTGGAACGTGCCGGCAAGGCCGGTGGGGTCGTCGGGGCGGCGAGGCAACCGGAACCACCACACGTCCATCGGTGCGCCGAAGCTCCGCGGTGTCAGACCCACCGCCGAGCGCACGGTCGACGAGCGGCCGTCGCAGGCCACCGTGAGCTCGGCGCGCATTCGCTTGGGCCCGTTCTGGTCGCGATAGGTGACGCCGACGATGCGGTTGCCCTCGCGCAGCACGCCCGTCACCTCGGTGCTGCGCAGCAACCGGAAACCGGGTTCCGCCTCGGCGGCAGTGGCCAACAGCTCCAGCAGATCCCACTGCGGCACCAGGGCGATGTGTTGATGGGCGCCGGGCAGACGGCTGAAATCGAGCTCGAGCGGTTCGCCCTGCAGCTGCAAGCGGGCGGTCTCGATGAGGCGATGCGGAAGCTCGGCGAAGCGCGAGCCCAAACCGAGTTCGTCGAGCAGCTGCAGGGTGCTCGCGTGCACCGTGTCACCGCGAAAGTCACGCAGAAAGTCGGCGTGCTTTTCCATCACCGTGACTTTTATCCCGGCGCGGGCCAACAGCAGGCCGAGCATCATGCCCGCCGGTCCGCCGCCGGCAATGAGACAGGTCGTTGCCGCCTCAGATTCCGGGGATGCGGGGGGCATCTGCCGATCTTGGCACATTGGTTTTCCGCTGCCGGGCCGAATAGGGTGAGCACGGTGAACGCGTTCCTGAATTGGTGGGACGGCAACGAACTGTGGCTTTCCGGGCTCCCATTCGTGTTGCAGGCCATGGTGGTGATGCCGATCGTGCTGGCGGTGGCCTACGTCACCGCGGCGGTGCTGGACGGCCTGCTGGGTAAGGCCATCGAGCTGCTGCGCCGTGCCCGCCATGCCGACGGCGCGCCCGGGTAACGCCCATGCCTCGGTCGCACGTGACGCTGGTTCTGGTCGTGCTCGTGGTGCTGGTGATCGTCACGTGGCTGGTAACCCACTTGATGCACCGCTGACCCGTGGGCCCGATGGCGGGCCTGTCGCTTCCTGTTAGGCTTCCCGCCATGCAGGTGGCATCGGGCGTCGTCGAGCGCGCTGTCGTCGTGCACTGTTGTCGCTGACTCCCAAACCCGTGCGCGGTCTGGTGTGGAGTTGGTGAATCCTCCTGACGCTTTCGGCGCCTTTCCGCAGCACCGGGACGAATATCGGTAAGTCCCCGCACCGGAAGGCCCCAATGCTCAACGACATCGCCAGCGCGCCGCGCCGGCGGCTGGCGGCAGCGCTGGTCGTGGTCACCGCGCTCGTCGCCGGGTGTGGTGGTGGCGCCAGCGATGTCGTCGGCGGGGGCGGCCCGGCCGACGCGCACACCACTCTCACCCTGGTCGCCTACTCGGCCCCGGAACCCGGTTGGAGCAAGGTGATTCCGGCGTTCAATGCCTCCGATCAGGGCAAGGGTGTGCAAGTGATCGTCTCCTACGGCGCCTCCGGCGACCAGTCGCGCGGAGTCGCCGAGGGGAAGCCGGCCGACGTCGTCAACTTCTCGGTCGAGCCGGATATCGCCCGGTTGGTCAAGGCGGGCAAGGTGTCACCGGCCTGGGACAAGGACGCGACCAAGGGCATCCCCTTCGGGTCGGTGGTGGCGTTGGTGGTGCGCCCGGGTAATCCCAAGAACATCAAGGACTGGGACGACCTGGTGCGGCCCGGGGTGGAAGTGATCTCGCCCAGTCCATTGAGTTCGGGTTCGGCCAAGTGGAATCTGCTGGCACCGTATGCCGTCAACAGCCGTGGCGGCCAAGACGCCCAAGCGGGACTCGATTTCGTCAAGAAGATGGTGGGCGAACACGTCAAGCTTCGCCCCGGGTCGGCGCGGGAGGCCACCGACGTCTTCGTCCAGGGCAGCGGCGACGTATTGATCAGCTACGAGAACGAAGCGATCGCCACGGAACTGGCGGGTAAGCCGGTCCAGCATGTAATTCCCCGGCAGACCTTCAAAATCGAGAATCCGCTGGCCGTGGTGAGCACCAGCACGCACCTGAATGCCGCGACCGCGTTCAAGAATTTTCAGTACACCGCCGCGGCGCAAAGACTGTGGGCACAGGCGGGGTTCCGGCCGGTCGACCCGGCCGTCGCCGCCGATTTCCGCAGCCACTTCCCGGAGCCCGAAAAACTCTGGACGATAGCGGATCTCGGTGGCTGGGACACCGTGGAGCCGCAGCTCTTCGACAAGAACACCGGCAGCATCACCAAGATTTATATGCAGGCCACCGGATGACGACCGCGACTACGTCGGACCCTCAGGCGGTGCGGCCGGAGTGGGGCCCGTCCGGTGGCGACGCTGCAAATGCGTCCCCGGAGCGGCGCCGGCTGCCCGCTACCTCGCTTCGGGTCGGTATGGCGACTTTGTGGCTGTCGGTCATCGTGCTGCTGCCGCTGGCCGCCATCGCCTGGCAGGCCGCCGACGGCGGCCGGCACGCCTTCTGGCTGGCGGTCACGTCGAACGCCGCGCTGGAGTCGTTCCGGGTGACGTTGACCATTGCCGCTGGAGTCACCGTCGCCAACCTGGTGTTCGGGCTGCTGATCGCCTGGGTGCTGGTCCGTGACGACTTCGTCGGCAAGCGGCTCATCGACGCGATCATCGACCTGCCGTTCGCGCTGCCCACCATCGTCGCCAGTCTGGTGATGCTGGCCCTATACGGCAACAACAGCCCGGTCGGTCTTCATCTGCAACACACCGGATGGGGCGTGGCGGTGGCGCTGGCCTTCGTCACGCTGCCATTCGTGGTGCGCGCGGTGCAGCCGGTGCTACTGGAAATCGACCGTGAAACCGAGGAGGCGGCAGCGTCACTGGGTGCCACCGCGCCCAAGGTCTTCACCTCCATTGTGTTGCCCTCGCTGACCCCCGCACTGTTGTCCGGTGCGGGGCTGGCGTTCTCGCGTGCGATCGGCGAGTTCGGCTCGGTGGTGCTGATCGGTGGCGCGGTGCCGGGAAAGACCGAAGTGTCATCGCAGTGGATCCGGACCCTGATCGAGAACGACGACCGCACCGGCGCCGCGTCGATATCGATAGTGCTGCTGTCCATCTCGTTTCTGGTGCTCCTGGCACTGCGGGTGATCGGTGCGCGTGCGGCCAAGCGCGAGGAGCTCGCTCCGTGACGTCGTCTCCGCGGGTTCGCTACCTGCTTCGCTGCATCGCGCTCGCCTATGTCTTCGTGTTGGTCGTTGTCCCGGTCGCGGTGATCCTGTGGCGCACCTTCGAACCGGGGCTCGGGCAGTTCTTGGACTGGGTCAGTACCCCGGCGGCGATATCGGCCCTGAACCTGTCGTTGCTGGTGGTCGCCATCGTGGTGCCACTGAACGTCTTGTTCGGCATTCCGACGGCATTGGTGCTCGCGCGCAATCGGTTTCGCGGTAAGGGCATGCTGCAGGCGGTCGTCGATCTGCCGTTCGCGGTCTCGCCCGTGATCGTGGGCGTCGCATTGATCTTGTTGTGGGGATCGGCCGGCGCGTTTGGCTTCATCGAGAAAGATCTCGGGTTCAAGATCATTTTCGGTTTGCCCGGCATCGTGCTGGCCAGCGTCTTCGTCACCCTGCCGTTCGTCGTGCGGGAGGTGGAGCCGGTGCTGCACGAACTGGGCACCGACCAGGAGGAGGCCGCGGCAACCCTGGGTTCTGGTTGGTGGCAAACGTTTTGGCGGATCACGTTGCCCTCCATCCGGTGGGGTTTGACCTACGGCATCGTGTTGACCATCGCCCGCACCCTCGGCGAATACGGCGCGGTGCTCATGGTTTCTTCCAACCTGCCGGGAAAGTCGCAAACGTTGACGCTGCTGGTGTCGGATCGGTACAACCGCGGCGCCGAGTACGGCGCCTACGCGTTGTCGACGCTGCTGATGGCGGTTTCCGTGCTGGTCCTGATCTCCCAGGTGCTCCTGGACATTCGCCGGGCGCGGGCCACCACGCCGGACCAGGAGGCTTGGACATGACCGACGGCGCCGATCACGCGATCGTCGTGCGCAACGCCCATAAGCGCTATGGCGACTTCGTGGCGTTGGATAATGTGGACTTCGCGGTACCGGCCGGTTCGCTGACGGCGTTGTTGGGCCCCAGCGGTTCTGGGAAGTCGACCCTGTTGCGCACCGTCGCCGGGCTCGATCAGCCCGACAGCGGAACGGTCACCATCAACGGCCAGGACGTGACCCACGTGCCGCCGCAGCGCCGGGGCATCGGATTCGTCTTCCAGCACTATGCCGCGTTCAAGCACTTGAACGTTCGTGACAACGTTGCGTACGGGCTCAAGATTCGCAAGCGGCCCAAAGCCGAGATCAAGGCCAAAGTCGACAACTTGCTGGAAGTCGTTGGGCTGAGCGGGTTCCAGCGGCGTTATCCCAATCAGCTGTCCGGCGGTCAGCGACAACGCATGGCGCTGGCGCGGGCACTGGCGGTCGATCCGGAGGTGCTGCTGCTCGATGAGCCGTTCGGTGCGCTGGACGCCAAGGTGCGTGAGGATCTGCGCGCCTGGTTGCGGCGCCTGCACGACGAGGTGCACGTGACCACGGTGCTGGTCACCCACGATCAAGCCGAGGCACTCGATGTCGCCGACCGGATCGCCGTGCTGCACCGGGGCCGCATCGAGCAGATCGGATCCCCGACCGAGGTCTACGACACCCCGGCGAACGGCTTCGTAATGTCTTTCCTGGGTGCGGTTTCCACGCTGAACGGCACGTTGGTCAGACCGCACGACATCCGGGTTGGCCGCACACCCGAGATGGCCGTCGCCACCGCTGACGGCACGGCGCAGTCCACCGGCGTCACCCGCGCCACGGTCGATCGGGTGGTGGTGCTAGGTTTCGAGGTGCGGATGGAGTTGACCAGCGCCGCCACCGGGGTATCCTTCACCGCCCAGATCACCCGCGGCGACGCGGAGGCGCTGGCCTTGCGCGAGGGCGACACCGTCTACGTGCGGGCCACCCGGGTCCCGCCGGTCGCCGCTAGCGGGACGCCCGGTCACGACGCCGACCCGGGCCAGAGCACGCTGACGTCGGCCTGAGCTACGGCTCGGTTTCGTCGTCGTCCGCCAAGAGCTTTTCGGGGTGGTGGAAGGTGTTGGTGCGGGGTTGGCCTTCTAAGTTGCCCCGGTCTTGGTGCGGCGGTGGGATCCATTCGGTGTCACCGCGGGCGTTCTTGCGGGTGGTCCAGCCTTTTTCGAGAGCTTTGTGGTGGGGTCCGCAGGCGAAGGTGAGCTGGTTGGTGTCGGTACGCTGCGTTTTCGCCCAGTCTGCGACGTGGTGCACTTCGCAGTAGTAGCCCGATACGTCGCAGCCCGGGTGCGAGCATCCACGATCCTTGGCGTACAAGACAATTCGCTGCCCGGCAGAGGCGAGCCGCTTGGTGTGATACAGCGCCAGCGCTTTGCCTTTGTCGAAGATCGCCAAGTAATGATGCGCGTGGCGGGCCAGGCGGATCACGTCGGACATCGGCAGGATCGTGCCGCCACCGGTCAGGCCTTTACCGGTGCCGGCTTCCAGGTCCTTGAGCGTGGTGGTCACGATGATGGACGCCGGTAACCCGTTGTGCTGACCCAGCTTTCCGCTGGCCAGCATCGCGCGCAGGGCGGTGTTGAGGCCGTCGTGGTTGCGCTGGGCCGCCGAGCGGGTGTCGCGCGCCACCGCCTCTTGGGACGGGGCGCCGTCCACGACCGGCGCGGCGTCGTCGGGGTTGGCCATCCCGGGAGCGGCCAGCTTGGCCACCACCGCCTCCCAGCTGGCCCGCGCCTGCGGTGTCAACCATCCACTCAGGCGCGACATGCCATCGGCCTGCTGGTTACCCAGCACCAGCCCGCGCGCCCGCTCCCGGTCCTCGTCGGTGTAGCTGCCATCGGGGTGCAGGCAGTCCATCAGGTGACGGGCCAGCTTGGCGAAGTGGTCGGGGCGAAACTGGGTGGCCTTGGCCGCCAGGTGCCGTTCGGCGTGCTCACGGGTCTCGATGTCGACCGACTCGGGCAGGTGGCGAAAGACCCGCCGGATCACCGCCACGTGGTCGGCCCCGATCGCCCCGGCACGCTGTGCCGCCGCGGTGGCGGGCAACACCGGCTCCAACGGCTCCCCGGTCATGGCCCGACGCGGGCCAAGGTCGGCGGCCTCGGCGATCCGGCGGCCGGCCTCCCCGCGGGTGATGTGCAGTCGGTCGGCCAACGCCCACGACAACGTGCCGCCCAACTCGGTGGAATCCGACTGCTCGGCGAGCTGATTGATCAACTGGTGACCGGCAACCTGCAGCCGGCGCGCCTCGTGTTCGAGCACTTCCAACAACCCCAACCGTTCCGGGTTGGTCAGCGCCACATAGGAGTGCCCCTGAATGCGGGATACCACGGCGCGCAACGCATCGTAGTCCTGCTGGATCTCCTCACGATCACTCGAACGCATGTTCGAATACTACCGCCGACCACCGACAAGAACGGCCGGTGTACCGTCCGGTCGTTACGAGGCGTGCAGCCCGCATTCCGTCTTGGTCGACCCCTGCCAGCGTCCGCTGCGCGGGTCGGCGCCGGCGAGCGGCTTGGCGGTGCACGGGGCGCAACCGATCGACGAATACCCGTCGTAGGTAAGCGGATTGACGAGGACATCGTGCTCGTCGATGTAGTTCTGCACGTCCGTGTCGGTCCATGTCGCAAGCGGGTTGATCTTCACCAGCTTGAAGCCCTCGTCGAAGGTGACCAGTGGGGCGTTGGCGCGGGTGGAAGCCTCCGCCCGGCGCAGCCCGGTCACCCACGCCGAATATCCGCGCAAGGCTTTGCCCAGCGGGGCGACCTTGCGCAGCCGGCAGCACTCGCCGGGATCGCGGGCGAACAGGTCCTTGCCCAGCAACTTGTCTTGCTCGGCGACCGACTGTTCGGGCGTGACGTTGAGCACGCGGATGTCGTAGACGGACTCGATCGCGTCCCGGGTACCGATGGTTTCGACGAAGTGGTAACCCGTGTCGAGAAAGATCACTGGCACACCCGGCCGGACCTTGGCGGCCAGATCGATCAAAACGGCCTCTTGCATGCTGGAGGCCACCACGTAGTTGCAGGTGGCCCACCCACGCGGGCCGTTGACGCCGCCGAACATCTCGTCGGTCCACCGCAGGACGTCGATGGCGCTGGCGCCGTCGAGTTCTGCGGCACCCTTCGCCGCGAGCTCACGCAGTTCGGCTTCGGTCCGTTTTGTCGCTTGCATAGTCACCGCAATTCGTCCTCGTCTGCCCTAATGGCCCACTGCGCAAAACGTTCACCCGTGCTGCGGCATTTCATGAAGTTGCGCGTCACGCGCTCGATGTAGTCGCCCAGCTCGTCGCTGGCGACCTTGTGCTGGCGCAGTTTCCTGCCGAACCCGCTGTCCAGGCCCAAACTGCCGCCCAGGTGCACTTGGAAGCCCTCGACAGAGCCGCCCCGTCCGTCGTCGACCATCTGGCCCTTGAACCCGATGTCGGCGACCTGAATTCGCGCACATGAGTTGGGACAGCCGTTGATGTTGACGGTGATCGGCACGTCGAGTGCAGCGTTGAGGTCGGCCAAGCGTTGTTCCAACTCGGGGACCAAAGCCTGGGCGCGGACCCGGGTTTCGGCGAAGGACAACTTACAGAATTCGATTCCGCTGCAGGCCATAAGGTTCCGGCGCCAACGCGAGGGTTGTGCCTGCAGGCCCAGCGCCTCCAGGCCCGCGACCACCTCATCGAGCTTGTCGTCAGGGATGTCAAGCATGACCAGTTTCTGATACGGGGTGAACCGGATCCGGTCGGACCCGGACCGCTCGGCCAGCTCGGCCACCGCCTTGAGGATGGTGCCCGACACCCGCCCCGCTACCGGGGAAACGCCAACGGCGTTGCGCCCGTTCTTGAGCCGCTGCACTCCCACGTGATCGATCGGATGCTTGACCGGCTCGGGCGCCGGGCCGTCGATGAGCGGCCGCTTGAGGTACTCGGCTTCGAGAACTTCTCGGAACTTCTCGATGCCCCAGTCCTTGATCAGAAACTTCAGTCGTGCCTTGGATCGCAGGCGCCGATAGCCGTAGTCGCGAAACACCGAGGTAACCGCCGCCCATACCTCGGGCACCTCGTCCAGCGGCACCCAGGCGCCCACCCGTTGGGCCAGCATCGGGTTGGTCGACAGCCCGCCCCCGACCCACAGGTCCAGGCCGGGCCCGCGCTCGGGATGGTTGACGCCGATGAACGCGACGTCGTTGACCTCGTGCGCGACATCCTGCAGTCCCGAGATTGCCGTCTTGTACTTGCGCGGCAAGTCGGCGAAGTCTGGCCGGCCGATGTAGCGGCGCACGATCTCGTCGATCGCCCACGTCGGGTCGAGCACCTCGTCCAGCGACTCGCCGGCCAGCGGCGAGCCCAGCACGACCCGGGGGCAGTCACCGCATGCCTCGGTCGTTTGCAGCCCGACCCCATCCAGTCGCCGCCAGATCTCGGGAACGTTCTCGATCTCGATCCAATGAAATTGCACGTTCTGGCGATCGGAGATGTCGGCGGTGTCGCGGGCGAAGTCGGTCGAGATTTGGCCCAGCGCGCGCAGCGCGGCGGCGGACAGGGCACCGCCGTCGCAGCGCACCCGCAGCATGAAGTATTTGGCCTCGAGTTTGTCGGTGTTTTCATCGCCGGTCCACGTGCCGTCGTAGCCCTGCTCACGTTGGGTGTACAGGCCCCACCAGCGAAAGCGCCCGCACAGATCGCCTTTGTCGATGCTGTCGAACCCGTGCTTGGCGTATACGTTCTCGATGCGTTCCCGCACGTCCAGTGGGGCACCGGCCCGCTTCATCTCCTCGTTCGGGTTCAGTGGGTCGCGACTCCCCAACGCCCATTGGCCCTCGTCGCGGACCTTGGCGGGGCGGGCTGTGGTCATTGGGGGGCTTCTCCTTCGCGGCAATCTCCAGCACGGGACGGCACAATTCACCGAGATTTGGGGGTGACGCAGAACCGTCGCCAGCTGGGATGCAGGTGGGCTGGGTCTACGAGATCAAGGCAGACAGATACAGCTGCAGACGCGCTTGAGATCGATGTGACGCCGCGCCACCAGCGGGATGCGCACGGTGGGACGGGCGATAGTCACGGCCCCCATTGTGCCATGGCTCGCGAGCGGGTGCGTCATCAGGTCAAATCTCGGCTCACGATGATCGAAACTGCGGTCGAAACCTGGTTCGGTCGGCTACCAAGGCCAAGTAAGGTCCGAGGCCGTTTCGAAAGCTGCTGGTCGCGGGCTCGGGTCGTGGGTCAGTTTGAAGCAGATTGGTTCCGCAGTGTTCTGGCACGGAGTGGAAGGATTGGAGCTTGATTCAAGCTGCCGGGACGCAGGCCCACGATGCTTCTAGTCGCCAACGGCTGCCAGATCACGGACACCAGGGAGGGATTGGGCAGAAATTAAGGCCAGGCGGAGGCGGCGGAGGCGCTGGTGGATCATCTCCATCCCAAATCACCCTAGAAACATTGCCCTGCCCAGGCGTGACATACCAGTAGGTGTGGCAGATACTCGCGTCCCAACGTACTGGGTCCACACGAAGATTGCCGGTCTGTACCGGGGGGTCCCCTGGGCACCAGTGGCATGGCCCCGCTGGGTGGTCATTAGGACAGCCGGGCCAGGCATTAAGCGGCACAGGACCGGGCTTGGCCTGGGCGGTACCTGGCCCCACCGGCCCCGCGACGCCGCCCCACAGCAACACAGCCGTGGCTAACCCCACGATGAGTCGCTTCATAAG
Organism: uncultured Actinomycetota bacterium; assembly: GCA_963800315.1. Lineage (GTDB taxonomy): Bacteria > Actinomycetota > Actinomycetes > Mycobacteriales > Mycobacteriaceae > Mycobacterium. The sequence goes on along the minus strand of CAWDAS010000002.1, from coordinate 391,351 downwards.
CCCGGGATCGTACTCGTCAGCAGCTTCGCGTGGATTGAGAATGCGCGTAAATCGCGACGTTCGGTTCATGTTGGTCCCTTTGGTTGCTGACGGACCGTGGTCGGCCTTGCAGCAACGAGACACCGCCCGCGCTGCTACCGATCCCAATATCTCGCCGCGCTGCACAGATTCAAACTGACCACTACCCTGGCTCGAGCCGGAGGAACCGCCCGGCTCCACCTGCCCGCCGTGGGATGATTTGGCATGGCCCTTCGAGAGGAACACGTCGACCTGCCCGACGTGCAGCCGATCCCTGGACAGCCGTTCGGGATGTACGTGCATGTGCCGTTTTGCATAACCCGTTGCGGCTACTGCGATTTCAACACCTATACCCCGGCCGAGCTGGGTGGTGTCAACCCCGACGCCTGGCTTGCGGCGCTGCGCACCGAGTTGGAATTGGCGGCCGCGCGGCTGCAGGGGCCGACGGTGAACACCGTGTTCGTCGGGGGAGGGACGCCGTCGCTGCTGGGCGGCGCGCGTCTGGCCACACTGCTGGACATGGTGCGCGAGAACTTCGCGCTGGCGGCCGACGCCGAGATCACCACCGAGGCCAATCCCGAGTCGACATGGCCGGATTTCTTCGACGCCATCCGTGCGGCCGGTTACACGCGGGTATCGCTGGGCATGCAGTCGGTCGCACCGCGGGTGCTGGGGGTTCTCGACCGGGTGCACACACCCAACCGGTCGGCCGCGGCGGCCCGCGAGGCGTTGGACGCGGGCTTCGAACACGTCAGCCTCGACCTGATCTACGGAACCCCCGGGGAGTCCGACGACGACCTGCTGCGTTCCGTGGACACCGCGATCGACACCGGTGTCGACCACGTGTCCGCGTACGCCCTGGTCGTCGAGGAAGGTACCGCGCTGGCCCGACGGGTTCGGCGCGGTGAGATCGCCGCCCCCGACGACGACGTGCTGGCGCACCGCTACGAGCTGGTCGATGCCCGGCTGTCCGCTGCCGGGATGAGCTGGTATGAAGTGTCGAACTGGTCCCGGCCGGGCGGCGAATGCCGGCACAACCTCGGCTACTGGGACGGTGGCCAGTGGTGGGGTGCGGGACCGGGAGCGCACGGATACGTCGGTGCGACGCGCTGGTGGAATGTCAAGCATCCCAACGCATATGCGGAGAGGCTGGCCGGCGCCGCGTTGCCGGTAGCGGCGTTCGAGCAACTCGGCGCCGATGCCCTACACACCGAGGACGTTCTGTTGAAAACGCGGCTGCGCCAAGGGCTTCCGATGGACCGACTGGGCCCCGAGGAACGGGAAAGCGCCAAACGCGTGGTCGCCGACGGGTTGTTGGTGCCCGACGGCGACCGGCTCGTCCTCACCCCGCGCGGACGGTTGCTGGCCGACGCGGTGGTGCGGACCGTGTTGGGCTGACTAGAACCAGTGCTCGACCAGCCGGTTGACCTCAATGTAGAGCGGGATTCCGATGGTGACGTTGTAGGAGAACGTCAGACCCAGAGATGCGGCCAACGGCAGGGTGGGGCTGGCCTCGGGGATCGCCAGCCGCTGGACCGCCGGGACGGCGATGTAGGACGCCGCGCCACACAGCACCGCGAACAACACGTAGGTTCCGGGCTTGAAGTCGGCACCGGTGGCCGACGAGTAGATGTGGGCGATGATGATCCCCAGCGGCGCAAAGAGATTCGGCGCCAGCAGACCGTAGAAAATGAAACCCGGTCCCGCCGTCCGCAGGTCCTTCAACTTACGGGAGGCGGTCATGCCCATCTCGAGCAGGAACAGACACAGCACGCCCTGGAACGCCAGCACGAAGAACTTGTCGTCGTCTTGGACGACCTTCTGCCCCTGCAGCCCACTGATGAGGCCGATGGCGATGCCGCCCATAAGGAGGACCAGCCCGGGGTTGAGGAACACTTCTTGGAAGAGCTCCCGCGAGAAGATGGGCACGCCCCTTCTGCCCTTCGCCCGGGGCGGGCTCTGGTCGGGCTCCCAGTCCGGGTGCTCGAGCTTCTCCATTGACAGCTCTAGCTCCTGCTCAACGCCCCGCTCGGTCTCGGTCTCGAGGCTTTGACCCTGCGGGGGCTTTGCCGCGGTGCCGGGGCCGACCGCGACCTTGACCGGCGGGGTGTAGCCGGGCTCGTCGGCCATGTTGCCCGCCGCGTCCATCCCGCGGTGGCGAAGTCGCGCCACCAGGTACAGCGCCACCAGGCAGCCCGGAATCTCCATCACGGCCAGCATCACCGGCATGTACGCGTTGAAAGCGATGCCGACCGAGGCCAGTACGGCCACACAGGTGGCGAAGGTTCCCGCCGAATCCGACCCGTAGAAGCCCGCGACCGTCGCCCGGTCGACGCGCCGCAGGGATGTCACGCCGCTGAGCAGCAGATAAGCGAGGCCGCCGATCATGAAGTTCGTCACGAAGCCCAGCACCATAAAGCCCACGATCGACCCGACGTCGCCGGCGCTGACCTGGGCGAGCTCTTCACCGCCGTGCCAGCCGATGGCCAGCAGCAGGTACATGGTCAGGCCCTGATAGATCACATACGGAAATTCGAACCGCACCTTCAGGATCGGGATCAGGAACCCGAAGTAAAAGAACAGCAGCAGCGGTTTGAACAGGTTGTGGGTGAAGTTGTGCCAGAACTCCTGCAGCATGGACGCCTCCGTCGATTAGTGCGGCGATCAGGGGAAGCACCGTCCGCAAGCGGAGCCACCACGAACATCCCGACGACCGTGGAAAAACTTAGCCCCGCCGCTGTGAAACCGCCAGTCGAATGCAAAGCGTGAAGTCGGGGCGTGTCGGGGCACCGCCGGGCCGCGGGGACCTGAAGAAACCGCTGGCCACGGCCGTGTCGGGGGCGCCGCGGGGGGCGCGCGAGGACCGCCCGATCGACGGGAGTTTGGTGTGAATGTGCTGTGTATTTACTGTGAGGTCAACGTTCGGATCAACGCGTCGAAGATATGAGCGACGGGCGCACGCCGGTGCCTTTTTTGCGATGTGTCACCGACACCCAGGCCAATGGCGAGTAATGGGTGGTGATTTCCTCGAATCCGTCGATGCGGGAAACCGAAAGAACACCGGTCTGCTGATTGATTTCCAGCTCGTCGCCTTCGCCCGCCTGCACTTCCTCGCCGTTCGCAAGCCGGATCACGAACATTGGCGTTCCTTCCGATGGAGCTTGCCGAGCCGCCGCACGACGAGCGCGTTCGCGCGGTTATGCAGTGATGTTAGGAGAAGTCCGGCCACGGCGACCAGTCATTCCGGGCCAGGGCGTCAACGGCGCGGAAACGTTCCGGGCCGAGAGGGTCAAGACGAGCGGTGGGGACCGGCGCGAGAACGCGGCTTGGACGTCTCTGGCCTGGGGAAACGCCGGACAGCGGGCGGGGTCGGCCCTCGCACCGGCTGGCCCGCCACCGCGCCGCCGGACCGGCCGCCGGTTTGACTCTGGGCGACATTTTGATCGGCGCGACAAGCCGGCGGGGGAGGGTGCGCGCACTTTCATAGGTTAGGCTACATTTACTAATCGTGACCGAAGTCAGCGTCGAGACCAGTCCCGCCGGCTCTACGTCACCGCCGATTTCGCTCCCCGCACACATCGACCCGGCCGACCTGGCAGCCGAGCTGGCCGCGGTGCTGCCCGAGCGACTCGGCGAGGAGTACCTGCTCTACGAGCACGGCGGTCAATGGGTGCTGGCCTGCGGTGTGCGCGCCATGGTCGAGCTGGACAGCGACGAACTGCGGGTGATCCGCGACGGTGTCACTCAACGGCAACGTTGGTCGGGGCGGCCCGGTGCGGCCCTGGCCGAAGCTCTTGACCGGCTCTTGCTGGAAACCGACCAGCTCTTCGGCTGGATCGCATTCGAATTCGGCGTCTACCGCTATGGGCTGCGGCAGCGGCTGGCGCCGCGGACCCCGCTGGCCCGGGTGTTCTGGCCGCGCACCCGAATCGTGGTGACTCGGGAGGCGATTCATCTGTTCGATGCACCGGCCGGCCACCGCGACGAGTTACTGCGCTTGCTGGGCGACGGGGTGCCCGGCGTCCCGAACGCGTGCGCAGTCGACCTCACCGCTGACCCGTCCGGCTACCGCGACCGGGTGGCGGTTGCCGTTCGCGAGATCGCCATGGGCCGCTACCACAAGGTGATCCTCTCCCGTTGTCTTCAGGTGCCATTCGAGCTCGACTTCCCATCCACCTACCGGCTTGGCCGTCGGCATAACACCCCGGTGCGGTCGTTTTTGTTGCGGCTGAGCGGAATTCGGGCGGTGGGCTACAGCCCCGAGCTTGTCGCGGCCGTCCATCGCGACGGAGTGGTGGTGACCGAGCCGCTGGCGGGCACCCGTGCGCTTGGCCGTGGCACGACGTGCGACCGTCAGGCTCGCGAAGACCTGGAATCGAATTCCAAAGAGATTGTCGAACATGCTATTTCGGTACGCAGCTCGCTACGAGAGATGACCGAGATCGCCGAACCGGGTACCGCGGCGGTCACCGACTTCATGACGGTGCGGGAACGCGGGAGTGTGCAACACCTTGGTTCCACGATCAGCGCGCGACTGGACGCATCGAGCGACCGGATGGACGCGCTGGAAGCGCTTTTTCCGGCGGTCACCGTATCGGGCATTCCGAAAGCGGGTGGCGTCGAGGCGATCCTGCGCCTGGACGAAGGCCCACGCGGGCTGTACTCCGGTGCGGTGGTGATGTTCTCGGCGGACGGCGGACTGGACGCGGCCCTGACGCTGCGGGCGGCCTACGAGCGGGACGGCAGGACCTGGTTGCGCGCCGGCGCCGGCATCATCGAAGAGTCCAATCCCGACCGCGAATTCGAAGAAACCTGCGAGAAGCTGTCCACGCTCGCGCCATATCTGGTTGCTCGCCAGTAGCGCCACCGGAGGCGTTCACCGCGTGGCGCTCGCCACGTTGCGTAGGGACTTTAGGCCCTAGTTGACCTAATTCTCCGCGTGTCATCTTGATGTAACTGCACGACACAGTTACTAACAGACACAGATAACTGGGAGGGCTCCGTGTCCAAGGACCTGACTAACCTGCAGCTTCTCCAGGAGCTCGAGCCCCTGGTCGAGGGCCTGCTCAACCGCCACCTCGCGATGTTCAAGGAATGGAGTCCGCACGACTACGTTCCGTGGTCGGACGGCAAGAACTTCCACGCGCTGGATGGTCAGGATTGGGAGCCCGGCCAGAGCCGGCTCCCCGACGTCGCGTTGGTGGCGATGGTGCAAAATCTGCTGACCGAGGACAATTTGCCGTCCTATCACCGTGAGATCGCGATGAACTTCAGCATGGACGGCCCCTGGGGGCAGTGGGTGAATCGGTGGACCGCCGAGGAGGCCAGGCACAGCACCGCCCTGCGCGATTACCTGATAGTCACCCGCGCGGTCGATCCGGTCGAGCTGGAAAAGCTGCGCCTCGAGCAAATGACGAGGGGTTTCAGTCCGGGCCAGAACCACCAGGGAGACATGTTCGCCGAGAGCCTGTTCGACTCGGTCGTGTACGTGTCGTTTCAGGAATTGGCCACCCGCGTCTCGCACCGCAACACCGGTAAAGCGTCCAAAGACCCGATCGCCGAGCAATTGATGGCCAGGGTGTCGCACGACGAGAACCTGCACATGATCTTCTACCGGGATGTCAGCGCGGCCGGTCTGGACGTCGCGCCCAACCAGGCGATGAAGTCGGTGCACAAGATTTTGCGCAACTTCAAGATGCCCGGATTCACGGTGCCGGAGTTTCGGCGCAAGGCCGTAATCATCGCCGTGGGTGGTGTTTACGACCCGCGCATACACCTCAACGAGGTGGTGATGCCGGTGTTGAAGAAGTGGCGCATCTTCGAACGCGAAGATTTCACCGGGGAGGCCGCGTGGATGCGCGACGACCTGGGCCTGCTGATCAAAGAGCTTGAGGACGCCTCCGACAAGTTCGATGAATCCAAACAGCGTTATCTCGAGCGTGAGGCTCGCCGGACCGAGAGGATCACCGCCGACAAAGTGCTACAGACCAAGGGGACGCTGACGCTGAGCGGACACTGACGGCCGTCGCGTCGTTGCCGCTGCCGCACCCGTTTCCGACGACCCGTTTCCGACAACTGCTCAAGCCACTCGGTGGATTTCGGTTAATCTCCTGTCTTGAGCGGGCCCACGATGGCGGAGTGTTACGGCGACCGTCTCATGCCCAACATGCACTCTCGACACTGGCACTGTCTAGCACTGCCCAGATGGTTTCGTTTGCGCGCTCACGGTACGAGCTGGCCGAGTGCGTAAGCCTCCCAATCCGGCAAATTCCCAAGGTCGCAACCACTCAAGCCGACGAGCTGGACTCCAGATAGTCGGCGAGTATGCGGCTGACCAGGGACTCGATGTTGGACTCGATTGACGACGCCAGCGTGGCCGTGACCGTCGCGACCGCTTGAGTCCGGAACCGGACCAGCATGGTGATCAGCTCGGCGATCTCGGCATCCGCGGGCAGCGCCTGGCCAGGCTGGATGCGGTCCAACACGTGTTCGGCTCCAGCGCGCACCAGCATGTCGCTGATCTTGTCGATCTCGGGCACGATCTGCTCGTGCAGGTCGATGAGCTTGTCCAATTTGACGCCGTAGCCGCGGATCTCGTTGAACGCTTCGATCAGTTTGGGCCGCGTGACGGTGGCTCGCGTCCCGTCAACCCGGATTATCTGCAGCGCCACTAGGCGTTCGAATGCCCGTGCGTCGTCAACGAGTAGCTGGGCGTCGGCCAGCGGCATGGTTTCGGGTTTCTCGGTGGTCCAGGTGCCCACGATGGCCGTCTCCAGGCCCAGCACGTCGCCGAGGTTTTTGCCTTCTTCCCACGCGCTGAGCATTTCGCGCACGTGCGCGATGTTGTAGCCGCGATCGAGCATCGACGTGATCAGCCGCAGCCGGGTCAGGTGCGTGTCGTTGAACAGCGCGATGCGTCCGACACGCAGTGGCGGGGGCAGCAAACCGCGGTCGCGATACACCCGGATATTGCGGGTAGTGGTGCCGGCCAGCCGGGCCAGGTCGTCGATGCGGTACTCACCGGATTCCGCCACGTCGTGCGGCTGCCGGACGGCCGCGTCGAAGAGCTGGGACACGGCGGTCTCGATGAACTCCCGCGATTGCCGCCGAACGCGCTTGGGTGCACGCCGCACGTTGTGCAGCACGCTGGCGATCGTGCCGGGTTCGGGTCGTGACGGTCGGTCCGGTGCCATGTCGTGTTGGGTATCAGGCGGGCGATGTGGCCAGCACCCGTGCGGGGTGCGCCACCGCCCGGTAGTCGGCGTGCCGAAAATCCCTCATCTGGCGAAGATACTGCGTGGCGAATCCGGGGTACATCGACCCGTTGAATCCGTCCTTGGTGAGGTACCAACTGCGGCAACCGGACATCCACGTCGTCTTGGTGAGCCGGCGCTGGATGCGTTCGTTGTAGCGACGTTGGACATCTTGGCGCACATCGAGATAACGCAGATCGTGGTCGAGGATGGTGGCGATACCCCGGACCGCGTAATCCAGCTGACCTTCGATGTAAACCAGCAAGGAGTTGTGGCCCGGACCGGAGTTGGGTCCGGTCATGATGAACAGGTTCGGATACCCGTGCACGTTGATGCTCTTGTAAGCCTGTGCGCCATTGGCCCATTCGGCGGCCAATGACCGCCCGTCGAGTCCGGTGACCGGAAAGGGCGGTCCGGTCAGATGGACGTCGTAACCGGTGGCGAAGACGATGCAATCGAGGTGGTGTTCGATGCCATCGCTGGTGCGGATGCCGACCGGGCTCAGGGTGGCGATCGGCCAGTCGATCAGCTTGCAGTTGTCGCGCTGCAGGGCCGAGTAGTAATCGCTGGATATCAGCATGCGTTTGCAGCCGGGCCGGAAATCGGGCGTCAGCTGGCGGCGCAGCCACGGGTCTTTGACTTGACGGCGCAGGTGCGCTCGGCCCAGCCGCGCCACCAGCGACGTCAATGGCGTATCCCAGACCAACGCGGTGGCGCTGGCTTCGTGGCCCCAGAACAGCGCCTGGCGCGCGAGTTGTTGGGCCGCCGGGACTTTGGCGAACAGCGCCTGGACCGCCGGTGGGGTGGCGACATCCAGGCGCGGCAGCACCCAGCATGGTGTGCGCTGGAATACCTTGACGAACTCGGCCCGCTGAACCAGTTCGGGGATGATCTGGATAGCACTGGCGCCGGTGCCGATGACGGCGACCCGCTTGCCGGCAAAGTCGTAGTGACGGTCCCAGCGGGCACTGTGAATCTTGTTTCCGCGGTAGCTGTTTAGGCCCCGGATGTCGGGAAGGCCGACGTCGGACAGCGGACCGGAAGCCAATACGACGGTACGGGCGCGGAATTGCTTGTGGTCGTCGGTCGTCGCGGTCCAGACACCGGACTCCTCGTCGAAGCTCAGCGCGCCGACCTCGTGGCCGAACCGGATGTGGCGGCGGATGTCGAACCTGCTCGCCATGTCCTCGAGATGCCGGTAGATCTCCGGGGCGGGCGAATACGTTCGCGACCAGGCGGGGTTCTTGGCGAAGGAGTACGAATACAGCACCGACGGCACGTCGCAGCTGGCGCCCGGATACGTGGTGTCGCGCCAGGTTCCACCGACCCGGTCGGCGCGTTCAAGTATCACGATGTCGTCAATCCCCGCTTGGGCCAACCGGATGGCCGCCCCCAGGCCGGTGAAGCCGGCGCCCACGATCAGCGTCGCATGGGTGTGTGCCATGCTCACGCCGCCGGCCGGTAGGTGAGTTCCTTGAACCAGCTGGGCACCGGCCTGAGTAGCGGTTTGGGGTAGCGATCCGACAGCCACACCATGGAGTTGGCCAGCAGGTGATACGGGTGATCGGGATTCACCACCATCGCCGCGTGCCGCTTGAGCAGTTGATAGGCCGGTACCCGCCAGGTGCGTTCGCCGCGTTCGCCGAGTTGCTTGAAACGCTTGACCGCGTTGTAGAGACGCTCGGGTTCCATACCCATCCCGGCCATCTCGTTGCGGACGCGATTGAGCAGCGGGATGTACATGAGCGTGCCGATGACGACACCCGGCGACGCCACGGTGGTGACGAACTCGATCGCCAGCCGGCGCGCCGTGCCATGCCCGATGATGTTCAGCACTTCGAAATCGACGGCGATGTGCCGTGATTCGTCGTTGTTGATCTTCTCGAAGACCTGGTGGCACACCGGGTCTTCCACGGTGTCCAGCAGGAACTTCAGCAGCGCGCCGTCCAGGGCGACCTCCAGCATGGGGATGACGGTGCCCAGCACCGACAGCGGCATGCTGTCGGCGTAGGTGTCGAGCCACTCGATGGCCAACCGGATGTTGATGTTCGGCCTGGGCACTTCGCCGTCATCGAGCATGCCCCAGCGCTTCATCAGTGCCATCTCCGCGTTGGCGTGGCGCTGCTCCTCGGCGTGGAAATATCGGTAGATCTCGGCCAGCGTCGGGTCGGGCGCCTTCTTGGCCAGCGCGGCGAACCCCCGGGCGCCCACGTTCTCGATCCAGCACAGGTCGGCCATGAAGGCCTTCAGTTTTGGCCGGAACTCGGGCCGGATGGTGTCGGCACCCGGTGCGTCCCAATCGATATCGGCGAGCGCCCACTGGCGATCCTTGATCTTGGCGAGCATGGCTTCCATGTCGATGGCCACCACGAACTCCTTCCGTTCAGGGCATCACGCGGGACACCAACCCGGCCGCGCGGGTGTAGGCCTCCGGGGCTAGACGCTTGACATTCCAGCCGATCTTGGCGTCGAGCTGCGGCATGCAGTACAGTTCGCCGCGGTCGTGCGCATCCAGGCAGCTCCGGGCCACTTTGGCCGCCGAGAATCCCGTCCAGTGCATCAGTTTGGTGGCAAGCTCGCTGGATTCGGCGCTGATCCGGCCGGATTCGACGATGCTCGTCTTGACAAACGTCGGGCACAAAACGGTGACTTTAACTGCGGTGCCGGATAATTCGGCGGCAAGGGTTTCCGACAGCGAGAGGACGCCCGCCTTGCTGACGTTGTAGGGCGCCATGCCCGGAGCGGCGCCGAACGCCGCCGCCGAAGCAACATTGATGATTCCCCGCGGGGCGCGCAACCGCGCAGCCTCGCGCAGAATCGGCGCGAACACGTGGCAGCCGTGAATGGGTCCCCACAGGTTGATGCCCAGCGTCCACACCCAATCTTCCAGTGGCGCATCCCCGATGGCGGCGCCGCCGGCACCGACACCGGCGTTGTTGATCACCAGCGTGGGGGGCGCCCCGAACCAGGATTGCGACTTCTCCGCCAAGGTGCGCACGTCGTCGAACCGGGACACATCGCATCGGATCGCGACGGCTTTTGCGCCGTGTCCGGTCACGGTGTCCACCGTCCGTTGGGCGGCTGCTTCATCGATGTCGCTGCACACGATCGCGCCGCCACGACGGCCGAGCTCGATGGCGAACGCGGCGCCGATCCCGCTGCCGGCGCCGGTCACCACCGCCAGCGCGCCATGGCTGGATTTCGGCTTTCCCAGCAGCTTGCCCAGCGGCCCGAACATCATCGGGCTGGGACACCGTCCGTCATGAAAAGCAGTCAATCTCAAATGGTGACATTAGTCAATGGCAGCTTTGGCCGGGTCGCCGAAGTCTTGGGACTGAGGGAACAGCGATTCGCGCGGCGCCCGTCAACCGCGAGAACGTGAACGACGAATGGGAAGCGGCCTGACGGACCGAGTCGCTAGGCAATTGTTTCCGGCGGTACCCCACGGGTATCAGCCGTGCCAAGATAAACCCCAACGACCCGGCCCGAAAGGAGCGCGCGGTGTACGCCGGTGTGGGCGCGATGCTACTGATTGCGCTTGCCGGTCTTTCGGCCGTCTACGCCGCGCATCGATTGACCGCGGTGGCCCCCGACGCGCTGACGTCACTGCCGTTCCAGTCCGGCTGGCGGCCGCAGGAGCACGCCCTGTCGCGGTATCACGTCCGCTGGTATCCGGCGTCGCTGGTCTTTTTGGCGTTCGACGTGGAGATGCTGTTCATGTACCCGTGGGCGGTGGTGGTGGTGCGCGACGGGACCGGCGCGATCGTCGAGATGTTCCTGTTCCTGGGGGCGCTGTTGCTCGCCGTTGGGTGGGCGTGGCGAGAGGGTGCGCTGCGATGGGTGTAGGTGAGATGCTCGCCCGTTGCGCCGGTCGCCGCGCGCACGTGCTGCTGGCCGAAGTGCCGGGAAACTGGGAGCTGCGCGCGCTCCTCGAGCGCCGGATGTCCGCACGCGGATGGTGCAAGGCGGTGTCACCGGCCGACGCCGACATCTTGGCGGTGTGTGGTGCTCCGGGGACCGAATTCGCCGGCAACATCGACCTGATTTGGGATCAGCTGCCCGGGCCACGGGTTCGCATTGAGGTGCGCGATGCCGGGTCGGTCGATTCGGCGCTGGACCGCGCGGCCGCGGAGTTGCTCGACGCCGGGGCGCAGCGACGCGACGCCGCGACACGCGGCGCAACCGTCGACCAATCCCATGGCGATGACTCGGGGTCGACCGAATCCCATGAGGGTCAAGGGGATTCCCACCACGGCGAGATGGACCACGGCGAGATGGACCACGCCGGCCACCACGGCATGGACCACGGTGGAATGGACATGGCGCCGGCGGGAATCGCGCTCGCTGAGGGCGCCGACGACCGGGACGGGCTCGAGATGGACGTGTTGCACCTGCCCCTGGGCCCGGTGCTGGCGTACTGGCCGTCGGGTCTGGCGCTGAAATGCCGCCTGCACGGCGACGTTGTCGCCGATGCCGAGGCGTGGATCGTCGACGCCGACGACCGCGGTCGGCCCGCGCCGGCGGAACGGGCCGCGCGGGCGGCGGCACGAGAATGCGATCACCTCACCGATCTGCTGGCGCTGGCCGGGTGGCCGTCGGCGGCGGGGCGCGCCCGCGAGATCAGGGACCTGCTTTTGGACGAGCCGCCGTCGACCGACCGCGCCCGGCTGCTGCTGGAAAGACTGCTGCGCAAGTTGCGCCGGTCATGGTTGCTGCGGTGGTCGCTGCGGGACCTGGCGCGGCTGAGCGACGCCGACGTAAAGCGGCATCGGCTGCCGACGGCGCTTGCCGGTGATACCTATGATCGGCTGCTCGCGCACGTCGTCACTGCGCTGGTGCTGTTGTCAAACACCGTGGGAACCAACGTGTTTAGTGCCGACACGGCCAGCGTAGTGGCCGCGGTACCGGATCTGGTGCGTGGGCTCGAGCTAGCCGCCGCGCGGCTGGTGGTCGCCAGCCTGGGCGTCGACATCGCACCGGCGGGGCTGGGCGGCCATGGCTGACAAAACGACGATGGTCTCCGGTGGGTGGGCGTTGGTGGGCGCCGCGCTGCTGGGCGCGCTGGGCCTCTACGCGGCGGTCGTCGACGGTGTGCTCGCCGCCCGGCGCACCGGAGCGGCCGCCGGCGGAGCCGCCACACCGCTGGTCGAGTCCGCCCGGTTGCTGCGGCAACGCCGCCGCACCACGGTGGCCGCCGACACCCTTTTGTGGCGGGCCGGCGGCGCCGGTTTGATTGTCGTCGCGCTGCTGATGATCACCGTTGTGCCCCTGGGGCATTGGACGCTGTTCGACCTCGACGTCGGGGTGGTCTGGTTCAACGCCATGGACGTGATGATGTGGGCGCTGGTGTGGCTGGTGGGGTGGGGCCCGAATTCGGTGCATTCGCTCATCGGTGGCTATCGTTTCCTCGCCCATGGTCTCGGCTACGAGCTGCCGCTGATGTTCGCCCTCGTCGCGCCGGCGATCGCCGCGCAGAGCCTGCGGGTGGGCACGGTCGCCGCCGCCCAGCACGGTCTGTGGTTCGCGGTGTGGATGCCGGTCGCTTTCCTGGGCTACTGCCTTGGCGTCGTGGCCTTCTCGGTCTGGGGGCCGTTCGGCCCGGCGCTTGGTGCCGATATCGCCGGGGGCGTGACCGCCGAGCTGAGCGGCGCCGACCGCCTGGTTTTCCAGGCCGGGCGCTACCTGTTGCTCAGCGCCGGTGCCGCCTTCGCGGTGCCGATGTTTCTCGGTGGGGGCGCGGGACCGCTGCTGCCCGACTGGGTTTGGGTGCCGGTCAAAACGATCGTCGTGCTCACCGTGCTGGTGTGGCTGCGCCGACGGGTGCCGGCGCTGCGCCCGGACAAATTCATGGAGGTCGGCTGGATGGTGCTGCTGCCGGCCGTCGTCGGACAGGACTTTGTGGTGTCCGTGATCGCCGTCTGGAGGGGCTAACTCATGATCGTCCATGTCGTCTTCTGGATCGTCGCGATCATCGCCGTGCTCGCCGGCGCGGCCGTGTTCCGCGTGGACTCGATGGCCCGCGCCACCTACGCGCTCGCGGTGTCGTTCGTGGCCGTCGGCGTGGCGGTGCTGCTCATGCAGCAGAACTACATCGGGGTGGTGACCATCCTGATGATGGTGATGGAGATGGCCGTGATGGCCGTCTACATGGTCATGTTCATGGGCATGAATCCGGCGCTGATGCCGATGAGCATGGTGCACGACAAGCGGTGGGCGCTGGCGGCGGCGGTGGGAACGTTCGTCGTACTGGCCGCCGGGATCCTGCTGATCGACTGGCCTTTACCAACAGCGGGGCGCCACGCAAAACCCGCCGCGGACGTCACCTCGGCGCTCGGCGAGGCGCTGATGGGCCCGCAGATGCTCGTCATGGTCGTGGTGAGCCCCGTGATGGTATCGACCATCGTGTCGGCGATCGTCCTGGCGGCCCGGCGCACCCGATACGACCGCTTCGGCGACGACCTGAAACACCGGCCCGCCGACCCGCAACCGGGAGGTGTCGGGCGGTGACCTTGCAGACTGTGCTGCTGGTAGCGGCCGCGGTGTTCTGTGTGGGGCTTTACGGTGCCCTGTCACAGCAGGTCGTCGTGATGGTGATGATGGGCCTGGAATTGATGATCAACGCGGTCATTCTGGCGGCCGCCGGCTTCTGGTGGTTCGTCATGCCCACCCCGACGGGCCAGGTGCTGCTGCTGGTAGTCATCGCGGCCATGACCGTGGAGATGGCGATGGGCTTCGCGATAGCCACGCTGTTGCACCGCGACCGCGGCACCGACATGACCGACATGGCAACGGATTTGTCCGGGTGAGTCAGTCGATGACGTCTACCGGACCGCTGTCGCTGTGGTTGCTGATCGGCGTCCCCGCCCTGGTTGGCGCCGCGTTGCTGCTCAAACCGCGCGCGGGCCGGGCGGCCGCGGCGATTTCGGTCACCGCTTCAGCGGTCGTGGTGGGGTTGTCGATCGTGGTGGCGTGCACGCGGCCGGCGGTGCGCGTGGCGTTCATGGCGGGCGCGGATTTCGCGTTGCGCACCGACGCGCTGGCGGCGACGGTGGTGCCCGCCGTGGCCGCGGTGACGATGCTGGTGCTGGTGTTCGCCGTGGCGGACATCGGCACGGCGCAGGGCCGCTTCCACGGATTGATGCTGCTGTTCGCGTCCGCGGCGCTGCTGACGGCGACCGCCGCGACGCTGCCCGCCCTGCTGCTGGCGTGGGAGGTGATGGGAGCGGCGTCGTATGCGCTGATTGGTTTCTGGTGGCGTGACGAGTATCGGGTCTCGGCGGGGCTGACGGCGTTCGTGACCACCCGCACCGCGGATCTCGGGCTTTACCTGGCCGCCGGTGCCGCGCTGGCCGGGGGCGCCGGGCTCACGCTGGCCGGTCTGCCGGCCACCGGCGGGGGTTGGCGGCACGTGGTGGCCGGCGGGATACTCGTTGCCGCGCTGGGCAAGGCGGCGCAACTGCCGTTTTCGTTCTGGCTTTCGCGGGCGATGGAAGGCCCGAGCCCGGTCAGCGCGCTCTTGCATTCCGCGGCGATGGTCGCGATGGGGGGATACCTGCTGTTGCGGGTGCAGCCCCTGTTGGTGGCGACCGGGTGGGCGGCCACCGCGGCCGCCTGGACCGGCGCCGCGACCGCCGTGTTGCTTGGGGCCGTCGCGGTGGCCCAGCGCGATCTCAAGCAGCTGCTGGCCGCCTCGACCGCCGCGCAGCTGGCGTTCGTGGTGATGGCCGCGGGGGTGGGCGCGATCAGCGGCGGTGCGGCGCAACTCGTCGCCCATGCCGCCACCAAAGCCGGGTTGTTCCTGGCGGCGGGGGCGTGGCTGTCCTTGTTGGGCACCAAGCAACTTGCCGACCTGTGGGGAGTCGCCCGGCGGCAGCAGGTGATCGGCTGGTGTGCCACCGTCGGCGCGTTGGCCCTGGCCGGCGTGCCGCCCCTGTCCTTATGGGCCACCAAGGACGGCATTCTGGCCGCGGCACTGGAACATTCGATCGCGCTCTATCTGACCGGCCTGCTCGCCGTGGCCCTGTCGGCGGCCTATGCCGGAAAGGTGCTGGTCGTCATCTGGCGCACCCACTCCGGCAGTAGCGGTAGCGGAAAGGAATTGCAATCCAATGTCTTTCAGTGGGCACCGCTCGTCGTGCTCGCCACCGGCGCCGCGGTGCTGGGCGTGCTGGCCCTGCCAATCCATGCGACCGCCGCCGAGCTCACCGCCTCGGCCGTGCTGGTGCTGGCCGTCGTCGCGGCGGTGGTGCGTTGGGGGGTGCCGGAACCGCGGTGGGCCACCGCCTGGCTCGGTTTGGAGCGCGCCGCCCAAGTGCTGGTCGTCCGCCCCACCATGGGCCTCGCGCACGGGCTGGCGCGGTTCGACGACCTGATCATCGACCAGGCCGTGATGACCACGGCCACCGGCGCGCTGGGGGTGGCCGAACGCGTGTCGCGCATCGACGTTCAGGGGATCGACGGCGCCGTCGAAGGTATTGCCGCGGCCATGCGTCGGCTCGGTGAGCTTGCCCGAAAATCGCAAACCGGTCTGCTGCATCGGTATTACCTGGCCGGTGTCGTGGTTCTAGTGGCCATTGTCCTGCTCTTGGCCACGGTGAGGTGAACATGCTTAGTCTGATTGTCTTTCTGCCGCTCGCGGCCGCGCTGGTGTTGCTCGTGCCGGGCATTGCCGACGCCTCCAATAAGTGGGCCAGGTGGCTCTGGGTGGCCGTCACCGTCACGGATTTGGCGCTGATCGTGTTGGTGTGGGCGCGGTACCGCACGCCCGCGCCCAACGCGCTGGCGTTCGCCGAGCGCGCCCGGTGGATTCCCGGGGTGAACAGCAGCTACCACATCGGCGTCGACGGCCTGTCGCTGCCGTTGGTGGCAATGACGGCGGTCGTTTTCGTGGCGTGCGCGCTTTATGCGCTGCGTGGCAGCGACCGGCCGCGGCAACAGGCGGCGCTGTTCCTGTTCCTGCAGACGGTGAGCCTGGGCCTGTTCGTCGCGGCGGACCTGATCTTGTTCTTCGTCTTCTTCGATCTGTCGATCGTGGCCATGTATTTCGTCATCGCCGGCTGGGGGCACGGCGACGCCGGGCGCTCGGCGCTGAAATTCTTCCTCTACACCTTCCTGGGCTCGCTGGCGCTGCTGGTCGGGTTCATCGGCCTCTACATCGCCGCCGAGCCACACACCTTCGACATGATCGAAATAGCTTCCACCACACCGCTGTCCGGGAAGCCTCTGGCCGGTGGGCTGGTGCTGGCGGCGATCCTGCTCGGCTTGGCGGTCAAGACACCCACCGTGCCGTTTCACACCTGGCTGCCGCCCGCGCACACCGACGCCCCGGCGATCGGTTCCGCGGTGCTCGCCGGCGTGCTGCTGAAAATGGGCACCTACGGGTTCGTACGGGTCGCGATGCCGATGCTGCCGCAGGCGTGGCGGCGCTGGGCGTGGGTGATCATCGCTGTCGGCGTGCTGTCGGTGCTCTACGGGGCGCTGGTTGCGTTGGCGCAGAACAACCTCAAACGCATGATCGCCTATACCTCCGTCAACCACATGGGCTACATCGTGCTGGCGGTCGGTGCGGCCGGCCTGGTCGCGGGCGGCACCGCCGATGCCCGCGGGGTGGCGGTCACCGGCGCCGTCACCCAAATGGTCAGCCACGGGCTGATCACCGGTGCGCTGTTCCTACTCGCCGGGGTGTTTCACGACCGCGCGGACAACTACGACATGGACGCCTACGGCGGACTCGCCGGCCCGGCGCCCAAGCTGGCCGCGCTTTTTGCCGTCGGCGCATTCGCTTCGCTTGGTCTGCCCGGCTTTTCGGGATTCATCGCCGAATTCCAGATCTTCGCCGGCAGCATCGCCGCGACCGCGGTGGCCGTGATCGCGCTGCCCGGCATCCTGATCACCGCCGCATTGTTCTTGCGCGCGCTGCAGCGCATCTTCACCGGCCATACCCGCGGCCTCGCCGAGCGCTTCGCCGACCTGAACGTCGCCGAACTGTGCTCGGCGGGAACGCTGCTCGCGCTGTCGCTGGCGATCGGCGTGTTCCCGCGGCCGCTGCTCGACGTCATCGAACCGGCCGCGCACGGGCTGGTAGCGCTGGTGGGGGGATAGCCGGAATGCGGCCACTGCTCATGCTGCCCGAAATGCTGCTGTTCGGCGGGGGCCTCGCGGTGCTGATGAGCGGGTCGTTCCTGCCGCGTCGGCGGCAGTGGTGGAGCGGCGGCCTGGCCGCCGCGGTGCTGACCGCGGCCATCGTCACCGCGGTGATCGAAGCGGCGGGCGGCAAGCAAGCGGCGTTCGAGGGAACCTTCGCCGTCGACACCACCACCGGCGTGGCGCGGATACTGGTGGCCGCCGGCGCCCTGTTCACGCTGGCGGTGGCCGTCGGCGAGGTACGCGGTTCGCCGCGTGAAAGCGAAACGTATGCGCTGCTGCTGTTTTCCACCACCGGTGTGTTGATCCTGGCCGGGGCAACCGACTTGCTGGTCTTGGCCACCGGGTTTCTGCTCACCAGCATCCCGCTCTATGGGCTGATCGGGCTGGCGCGCTCGGCGAAAGCGGCCGAGGCGGCGATGAAGGCCTACCTGATGGGCGCGTTGTTCGGGATCGTGTTGTTCGTCGGCGTCTCCGTGCTCTACGGCGTCACCGGCGGCACCCGCTACGACGAACTCGCCGGGCGCCTCGGCAACGCACCGGCGGTGGCCGTGGCGGCCGGGGTCGTCGGTGTGGTCGCCGGGCTGATGTTCGAGGCCGGCAGCGTCCCGGCCCACTTCTGGGTTCCCGACGCAGCCGAGGGTGCGGGCGGTGCCGCGGCGTTGTTCTTGACGACCGTGCCCAAAATCGGCGCCCTGGTCGCGGTCTATCGGGTGGCGAAAGTTGTTCCGGCAACGGTGCACTGGCCGCTGCTGATCGCGATCTTCGCGGTGGCGAGCATGACGCTGGGCAACCTGGCGGCCTATTGGCAGCAAGACCCGAGGCGGCTGCTGGGCTGGTCGACCGTGAGCCAAGTGGGTTTTCTGCTCGTCCCGATCGCGGTGATCGGCCGCAGCGACCTCGCGGTCGCCTCGCTGCTGTTCTATCTCGGCGGATACACCGTCACCAACAGCGCGGCCTTCGCGGTGAGCACGGCGCTACCGGGCAGGCGCGACCTCGCCTCCTACCGTGGCCTGGCCCGGGCGCGGCCCTGGCTGGCCGCGGCCCTGCTGGTCGCGCTGCTCGGGCTGGTGGGCACGCCGCCCACCGCGGTGTTCATCGGCAAGCTCACCACGGCCGCCGCGGCGTGGGACGGCGGCCAGGCCTGGCTGGCGGTGGTCGTGTTCGCCAACAGCCTGATCAGCCTTTTCTACTATTTGCGGTGGATCATCCCGTCGTTCCAACAGCCCGCCTCGCCCGAGGAGGGCTTCGCGCCCATTCGATGGTCCTCGGGCACCGCGGTGGTCGCCGCGACGCTCAGCCTCGCCCTGGGCGTTGCGGCCGGGGCGATCTGGCCGTTGCTCACCTAGCTCGCGGTCACGCGCGCTGCGCCGAAACCTGGCCGGCGATCGCCCTTTTGTCGATCTTGCCGATCGGTGTCGTGGGCAGGGCCGCCATGGCGGCCAGCAGGTCGGGTCGGGCGTGCGCGGCCACGCCGCGCCGGTCGAGGTGGGCGTTCAGTTCGGCAAGGCTCAGCGGCTCTCCGGTGAAAACGACGGCGGCGCAGATTTTTTCGCCCAGGTAGGGGTCGGGCAGCGCAACCGCAGCGGCGGAAAAGATCGCCGGGTGGCTGAGCATCTGCTCCTCGAGGTCCGCCGCGGAAATGGTTTCCCCGCCGCGGCAGATCACGTCTTTGGCCCGGCCGGTGACCACCAGGTAGCCGTCCGGCCTGAGGCGGACCAGGTCCCCGCTGCGGTAGAAACCGTCGGGGTCGAAGCAGCGGGCGTTGTCGCGCTCGGCACGAAAATAGCCGTTGAGCGTGTACGGGCCGCGCACCAGCAGTTCGCCCTCGTCACCCGGGAGCACCGGTTCACCGGCGGCGTCGACAACGCGCAATTCGTCGTCCGCGCACAACGGGCGCCCCTGCGTGTGGTCGACCAGCTCCGGCGGATCGTCGAGGCGGGTGTAGTTCAGCAGCCCTTCCGCCATCCCGAACACCTGCTGCAGGCCGGGGGTCAACGCGGCGCGCACCAGGCCGGCGTCCTCGGGCTCCAACCGGGCGCCACCAACCTGCAGGAGCCGCAGCGACTTCGGTGTCACCGGCTCCCAGTCGCAGGCTTGTGCCCACAGTTTGGCCAGGGCCGGGACCAGGGCGGTGACCGTGACGCCGTGGCGCGCGATGGCGGCGAACGCCGCCTCGGGGCTGGAGTCGGTGGCGAACACGGTGGTGGCGCCCACTGTCATCGCGCCGAGCAGTCCCGGGCAGGCCAGCGGGAAATTGTGGCCGGCCGAAAGCGTCACCAGGTAGACGTCGTCGGAGGTGAGCCGGCACAATTCGGCGCTGGCGGTCGCGTTGAACACGTAGTCGTTGTGGGTGCGGGGGATGAGTTTGGGAGTGCCGGTGGTGCCGCCGGAAACCAGAAGCACCGCAGGCCATTCCGGGTCCGCCGGCCTGGTCCTGGGCGAGCCGGCGGGGGACTGTTCGCACAGTCGCGCCCAGGAGACGAACGGTCCCGGGGCGCCGTCGACGATGACCTGCTTCAGTGTCGGGTGGTCGTTGGCCAGGTCGCGCGCCATCGCCGGGTAGTCGAAACCGTGTGCCGCGTCCGGGATCACGAGCCCGGTGGCCCGGCTGGCCGCCGCGAAATGTCCCACTTCGGCGGCCCGGTGGCCGGGGAGGCACATCACCGGGATCGCTCCCGCCCGCAGCAGCCCGAAGAGCGCCACCGCGAACTGGCAGCCGTTGGGCAGTTGCAGCAGCACCCGGTCGCCCGGCGCGATGCCCAGATCGCGCAGCCCCGCGGCGGCCCGGTTGGCCCGCTCGTCGAGTTCGCCGTAGCGGAATCCGTCACCGCCCGCGGCGTCGAGCACGGCGGTTCGCTCGGGCCAGCGCCGCGCGGCCTCGGTCAGGATCGAGTCCAGCGTGCGTCCCGTCCAGTAACCGGCCGCGCGGTAGGCGGCGGCCCGATCGGCGGGGAAGGGTACGAACCCGTCGAGGTCTGCGGCCGGCGGCTGCCGTGTGTTCGGGTTCATCGCTTCCTTAGACGGGGGGCGTATAGCGGCGAGGCGGGGAGTAAGGATAGGGTAACCAAAATATTAGGGCAGCCTGTGCTAATTCAGGGAGGGTCTGTGGTGCACGCCCCGGCGCGCTCGGAAGACATCCGGGCGGAGGTGGCCGAACTGCTCGGCGTCGGCGTCGATGCCGTTCACCCGGGTAGCAACCTCATCGGCCAGGGCCTGGACTCCATCCGGATGATGACGCTGGCGGGTCGCTGGCGTCGCCAGGGCATCGCCGTCGACTTCGCCACGCTAGCAGCCACTCCCACGATCGACGCCTGGACCGAGCTGGTCACCGCCGGTGCGCCGAGTGCAGAACGGCAAGCCCCGCCCGCCGATTCGGCGGGTGACCGGCCGGACGAGCCCTTCCCGCTGGCACCGATGCAGCACGCCATGTGGGTCGGCAGGCACGACAACCAGCAGTTCGGCGGGGTGGCCGGGCACCTCTATGTCGAATTCGACGGGGGCCCGATCGACCCCGAACGCCTGCGCGCCGCGGCCACGGCGCTGGCGCGGCGCCATCCGATGCTGCGCGTGGCCTTCCTGCCCGACGGCACCCAGCGCATCACACCGATGCCCGAAAGCCGGGACTTCCCCGTCGAGGTCGAGGACTTGCGCGACGCGCTCGACGCCGAGCGGCGGCTCGCCGCCGTCCGCGAGGCCAAATCCCATCAGCAGCTCGACGGCGCGGTGTTCGAGCTGGCGTTGACCCTGCTGCCCAACCAGCGGTCACGGCTGCACGTCGATTTGGACATGCAGGCCGCCGACGCGATGAGCTACCGCACCCTGATGGCCGACCTGGCGGCCCTGTACCGCGGGCATGACCTGCCCGAATTGCGCTACACCTATCGCCAATACCGGCAGGCCATCGAGGCCGGACAGGCGCGGCCGCAGCCGGACCGCGACGCCGACCGGCAGTGGTGGGCGCGGCGCATCCCGCAACTGCCGGACCCGCCGGCGCTGCCCCCCAGCGGCGGCCGGGCCACCCACAAAAGCTTCCGCCGCTGGCACTGGCTGGACCCGGCGACTCGCGATGCCCTGTTCTCCCGCGCCCAGGCGCGCGGTCTCACCCCGGCGATGACGCTGGCCGCCGCGTTCGCCAACGCCCTGGCGCGCTGGTCGACCACGTCGCGGTTTCTGCTGAACGTCCCGCTGTTCGGGCGTCAGGCGCTGCATCCCGACGTCGATTCGCTGGTCGGCGACTTCACCTCGTCGTTGCTGCTCGATGTCGACCTCACCGGCGCGCCCACCCCGGCGGCGCGGGGACAGACGGTGCAGGCGGCGATGCGGACGGCGGCCGCGCGTGCCGGTTACCCCGGCCTGTCGGTGCTGCGCGACCTCAGCCGGCACCGCGGCACTCAGGTGCTGGCGCCGGTCGTATTCACCAGTGCCCTCGGGCTCGGCGAGCTGTTCGGCTCCGATGTCACCGCGCAATTCGGCACGCCGTCGTGGATCATCTCGCAGGGCCCCCAGGTGCTGCTCGACGCGCAGGTCACCGAGTTCGACGGCGGGGTGTTGGTGAACTGGGACGTGCGCGACGGCGTCTTCGCCCCGGGGGTGATCGACGCCATGTTCGGCTATCACGTCGACGAACTGCTCCGGCTGGCTGCCGCCGACGACGCCTGGGACGCGCCGGGGCCGCCCGCGCTGCCGGCCGCCCAGCGCGCCGTGCGCGACGTGGTCAACAGCGGCACCGCCCAGCCCAGCGGCGAAGCGTTGCACGACGGGTTCTTTCGCCGCGCCTGGCAGCAGCCCGATGCGCCCGCGGTGTTCGCCGGCTCCGGTGACCTCAGTTACGCGCAGCTTCGTGATCAGGCCGTGGCGGTGGCCGCCGCGTTGGGTGCGGCCGGGGTCCGCGCCGGTGACACGGTCGCGGTGGTCGGCCCGAAGACGGCCGAACAGGTGCCGGCCCTGCTGGGGATCCTGGCCGCCGGCGGCGCCTACCTGCCCATCGGCGTCGATCAGCCGCGCGACCGCGCCGACCGCATCCTGCGCACCGGTGGGGTGCGCCTGGCCCTGGTTTGCGGCGGGCAACCGCTGTCGTTGCCGGTGCCCGCGCTGACGCTTGCCGACGTGCTGCGCGACGCACCCACCGACGCCGACATCGATTTCGCCCGAGTCGATCCCGCCGGGCTCGCCTACGTGTTGTTCACGTCGGGCTCGACGGGGGAGCCCAAGGGCGTAGAGGTGACGCACGACGCGGCGATGAACACCGTGGAATTCATCGGCCGTCACTTCGAGATCGGCGCGGCCGATCGGTGCCTGGCCCTGTCGACGCTGGAGGGCGACATCTCGGTGATGGACGTCTTTGTCACCCTGCGCACCGGCGGGGCGATCGTCGTCGTCGACGAAGCTGAGCGCCGCGACCCCGACGCGTGGGCCCGGCTCATCGACACCCACCACGTCACCGTGCTGCACTTCATGCCGGGTTGGCTGGAGATGCTGATCGAGGTCGGTCGCGGGCGGCTGTCCTCGGTGCGGGTCGTGCCCACCGGTGGCGACTGGGTGCGGCCCGAGGTGGTCCGCCGCCTGTCGGCCGAGGCGCCCAACCTGCGGTTCGCCGGCCTGGGCGGCGCGACCGAAACCCCGGTGCATAACACGATTTTCGAGGTGCGCGATCCGGACGAGCTGCCGGCGGACTGGGCTGCGTTGCCCTACGGCACCCCGCTGCCCAACAACGCCTGCCGCGTCGTCAACGACATGGGAGACGACTGCCCCGACTGGGTCCCCGGCGAGTTGTGGGTGTCCGGCCGCGGCATCGCCCGCGGCTATCGCGGACGGCCCGACCTCACCGCGGAACGCTTCGTCGAGCACGCCGGGCGGACTTGGTACCGCACCGGCGATTTGGTGCGCTACTGGCCGGACGGGACCTGTGAGTTCGTCGGCCGCGCCGATCACCGGGTCAAGATCAGCGGATATCGTGTCGAACTCGGTGAGGTCGAGGGCGCGCTGCGCCGGCTGCCCGGCGTGCGCGCGGCGGTGGCCGCCCTGCTGCCCGGCACCGACGTCCTGGCCGCGCAGGTCTGCCCCGAGGACTCCGCCGCCGCCACGTTCACCGCCCAGCGGATTCGCGCCGCACTCGCCGAAATGGTTCCCGCCCATATGATTCCGCGGCAGGTGTCGGTGGTCGAGCGTATCCCGTTCACCGACGCCGGCAAGATCGACCGGCGTGCCGTTGTCAGCCAACTGGTCGCCGCGGCCGGGCACCCGGACACGGATGCACCCGGCTATCGGGCACCGTCTACACCGCTGGAATCGGCGCTCGGGGGCATCGTCGCGGACTTGCTGGGCTCCGATCGCGTCGGTGTTGACGATGACTTCTTCGCGCTTGGCGGCGATTCGGTGCTGGCCACCCAGGCCGTGGCCCGCATTCGCGCCTGGCTGGATGCGCCCGACGTCATGGTCGCCGACATCTTCGCCAGCCGAACCGTTTCGGCGCTTGCCCGGACGCTGAGTAGCCGCGAACCCGACCCCGCGCGGCTGGACCAAGTCGCCGAGTTGTATCTGGAGGTCATCGGCATGGACGCTGCATCGGTGCTGGCGGCATCTCGGCGGTCCGCGACACCCGAAACGGCGCAATGAGTTTCAACGACGTGATCAGCATGCCTTCCACCTTCCCGTCCTGGATCAAGGTGGTGCCGGGGCGCACCCAGGGCGCATCCGGGGGTGCCATCGTGGTCTTCCCGCACGCCGGGGCGGCCGCCGCCAGCTACCGGGTGCTGGCCGCCGCCATGGCCGCCGGCGCCGACACCTACATCGTGCAGTACCCGCGGCGCGCCGACCGGATCAGCGAACCCGCCCACGAAACGGTGCACGACCTTGCCCTCGACCTCTTCGCGGCCGGTCCGTGGCGCAGCGTCGCGCCGCTGCGGTTGTTCGGGCACAGCATGGGGGCGGTGGTGGCTTTCGAATTCGCCCGGATCGCCGAGGCACACGGCACCGCCGTGCAGAAGTTGTGGGCATCGGCGGGTCCGCCTCCCTGCGTCATCGCCAACATGCCCGAGCTGCCCACCAGTGACGACCGGCTGCTCGCCGACATCGCCGATTTGGGCGGCACCGACCCCCAGCTGCTCGCCGACGACGAGTTCTCCGAACTGCTGACCACCGCGGTGCGCGCCGACTATCAGGCGTTCAACCGCTACGACCCCAGGCCCGACGTCCGCATCGGGGCCGACATTCACGTGCTCGGCGGCCAAGATGACCACCGCATCGGAACCGACGTGCTGCGCCGGTGGGAAACGCATACCGTCGGGTCCTTCGAGCTCTCGCTGTACGACGGCGGGCACTTCTACGTCTACGACCATGTCGATACGATCGCCGCGCGGGTGAACGCCACGTGATGCGCATGCCTGGCAACGGATTCGACCCGGTCGTGATCGTCGGTATGGCCGTCGAAGCGCCGGGCGGCATCGACACGGCCGACGGCTATTGGGAGCTGTTGGCCGACGGGCGCGAGGCGCTCGGCCCGTTCCCGACCGACCGGGGCTGGCCGGTACGGGACCTGCTCGCCGGGTCCCGCCGCAGCGGCTTCAAGCAGATCCACGACCGCGGCGGATTCCTCAGCGGCGCAGCCACTTTCGATCCGGAATTCTTCGGCATCTCGCCCCGGGAGGCCGTCGCGATGGACCCGCAGCAGCGGGTGGCGCTGCGGGTTTGCTGGCGCGCGTGCGAGAACAGCGGCATCAATCCCGACGACCTCGCCGGGCATGACGTGGGCTGCTTCGTCGGGGCCTCGGCTACCGGATACGGGCCGCAGATGGCCAGGTTCTCCGAGCACAGCGGTCATCTGCTTGCCGGAACCGCGCTCAGCGTGATCTCCGGCCGCATCGCGTACACCCTGGGATTGACCGGGCCCGCAATGACTCT
Organism: uncultured Actinomycetota bacterium; assembly: GCA_963800315.1. Taxonomy (GTDB): domain Bacteria; phylum Actinomycetota; class Actinomycetes; order Mycobacteriales; family Mycobacteriaceae; genus Mycobacterium. Next base: position 366,035 of record CAWDAS010000002.1, on the reverse strand, counting down.
CGACTCCTCATGCGCCTCCGCACTGGTGGCCTTCCACGTCGCCGTGCGCTCGCTGCAGAACGACGACTGCGACCTGGCAGTGGCCGGCGGGGTCAACGTGCTGGGCTCACCCGGCTTCTTCGTCGAATTCTCCAAGCAACATGCCCTCTCCGACGACGGGCACTGCCGCCCTTACAGCGCCCAGGCCAGCGGGACCGTCTGGGCAGAGGGAGCGGCGATGTTTGTGCTGCAACGGAAATCGGCGGCGCTGAGCGCCGGCCGGCAGATCCTGGCCGAGGTCCGCGCCACCGCCGTCAACCAGGACGGGCGCAGCGCCGGTCTCTCCGCTCCCAGCGGCGACGCCCAGATCCGGCTGTTTGAGCGGGCCATCGCCCAAGCCGGGATCAAGCCGGCGGAGGTGGGGATGATCGAGGGGCATGGCACCGGCACCCGTCTCGGCGACCGCACCGAACTGCGGTCGCTGGCGCAAACCTACGGCCAAACAGAACCCGGCGCCGGAGCCCTGCTGGGATCGGTGAAATCCAACGTCGGCCACTCGCTGGCCGCCGCCGGTGCGCTGGGGCTGGCCAAAGTGCTGGTCTCCGCCGACCACGGCGCCGTCCCACCCACCCTGCACGCCGCCGACGCCAGCCGTGAAATCGACTGGGAGCACCAGGGTTTGCGGCTGGCGCAGACCGTGACCCCGTGGCCGGCCATTGATGGGCAGCGGACGGCCGCAGCGTCGGCCTTCGGGATCGCCGGCACCAACGCGCACCTCATCGTCTCCGTCCCGGAGGTCGCCTGATGCTTGCTCAAATGCTGCCGGACGGCCGAATCCCGGTGCTACTCAGCGCCCACGACCCGGAACTGATCCGCCACGACGCCGCGGCCATATTGAGTTATCTCGACCGTCGCGCCACGGCAGACCCGGCCGACGTGACCGAAGCGGTCGCGTCCACCCTGCTGCGGCTGCGGCGCGTGCGACGTCACCGCGTGGTGGTGCGGGCGGCCGACCGCGCGGAACTCGTCGCGGGGCTGTCCGCGGTCACCTCCGGCGAAGAGCACCCCCTGCTCACCCGCTCCGGGAAGACCACGACACCGCGAATCGCGTTCGTGTTTCCCGGCCAAGGCAATCAATGGCCGGCGATGGGCGCCGACGCCTACCGGCAACTGCCCGCCTACCGGGGCGTGGCCGACCGGTGCGCGGACGCTTTCGTCGCCGCCGGCCTGCCGTCGCCGCTGCCCTACCTGGTGGGCGAGCGCGAGCGGGGCTGGTCGCGCCCCCAGATTCAGGGCGCGCAGTTCACCCACGCCGTCAGCCTGGCCGCGGCATGGCGATCCTGCGGGGTCCTGCCCGAGATCACCATCGGGCACAGCCTCGGCGAGGTCGCGGCGGCCTATGTGGCGGGAACGATCGCGTTGCCCGACGCCGTCGTGTTGGTCGGCGCGCGCGCCACCGTTGTCGACCGGTTGACGGGCCGGTACGCGATGGCGGTGCTGGGAGTCGGCGCCGACGTGGCGGAGTCCGTGCTGGCCGATACGCCCGGCTGGTTGGAAGTGTCGGCGGTCAATGGGCCGGCGTCGACCGTGGTGTCCGGTGACCACGACGCGGTGGCCGCCGCGGTGCGACTGGCCCAACGGCGAGGCGTCTTCACCCACCTGCTGTCGGTCGACTATCCGGGTCACACCAGCGCGCTAGAGCCGTTGCGTGCCAACCTGACCGAGCTGATACCCGACTCGTCCTTCCAGGACGCCCCGGTGAAGTTCGTCGGCTCCACGTTTGGCGCCGAGGTGGGCAACGACATCGATTTTGCCCGGTATTGGTGTGACAACCTTTGCGGCACCGTGCGGTTCGACCGCGCGGTGCACTACGCCCGAAAGTGCGGGGCGGACGCCTTCGTGGAGTTGTCCGCGCATCCCTCGCTGCTCTACCCGCTGGTCGACATCGTCGACGACGACTCGGCCGTGATCGTCGGCTCGGGCCATCGCGACCGGGCCATCACCGATTCGCTGTCGGCGAGCGTCGCCGCCGTCGCGACCGCTGACCCCGCCTGGGCTGGCACGGCGGACGCCCGGCCGCCGCTTCGGGGCTTCCCCAACGCGCCGATGCGGGCGGTGCACCTGTGGGCGGCACCGGAACCGGCCGGCATTGCGCCCGCCCCGGCGCTGACCGTTGCGGTCGAGGACTGGCAGCAAGCCGTCCCGCCGGCCGCGGGGCCCGCGGCGGGACGTGATATCGGGTTCGTCGGTGGTACCGGCGCGGCGGACGCGTTGACCCAGCGGCTCGTCGATGCCGTTGTGGCACATGGCGGGTGCCGCGCGGTGTTGCCGAAGGATGCGGAGATCCTCGCGATCATCGCGCCGGAGCTCGACCACCCCGACGCCGTTGCCGCACTTGAGCAGCTCGCCGGCCGGGCCGACGCGGGCGTGCCCGACTACGCCGCGATCATCGGCCCGCGCTGCCGCGCCGTCTGGTTGCTCACCGCCCGTGCCGAACAGATCGATCCCGACGACGCGGGCGCCTTTCCGGCCCAAGCGGCGCTGGCCGCGATGCATCGCAGCGCCGGCTTCGACTTCCCGGACCAGGCGTTCGGGCACCTCGACCTGCCGCGGCGAGACGTCGATGCCCGCACCGCGTTGGCGGCCATCGACGTGCTGCTCGGCGTGGCCGCCGAGGTAGCGTTGCGCGGCGCCGAACCGCCGCGACGCCACGTCCGGACATTCCGGGACTGCCGCGCTTCGGCGGCCCGGCGACCGCTGGATGCCGCGGCGCTGGACCACGTGGTGATCACCGGCGGCAGCGGATCCATCGGCCTGCAGTACGCGCGGTACTGCATCGAACACGGCGCGCGGGTGGTCACCTTGTTGAGCCGCAACGGTATTGACCCGGCCGCCCTGGATCGGCTCGCGCACAACCATGGCGCCGAGCTGCACGCCCCGCCGTGCGACATCACCGACCGCGCTGCCCTGTCCGACGCCGCCGCCCGATACGCCGGTTCCGGCGCGTCCTTGCTGATCCACACCGCGGGTATCGCCAAGGCCCTGACGCTTCCCGACCTCACCGGCACCGAGGTGGCCGCGGTGTGCGCTGCGAAGGTGCGCGGGCTGGCGCTGCTGGCCGACGTGTGGCCGCTGCGACCGGAATGCCGGATCGTGGCCTGCTCGTCGGTGTTTGGGGTCTGGGGCGGCACCAGTCACGCGGCGTACGCGGCGTCCAACCGGATGCTCGACGTGCTGGCCGCGCAGCTACGGGCCGCGGGCCGCGACTGCATGGCGATCCGATGGGGGCTGTGGCGGGGCGCCGGCGTGGTCGGGGCCAACGAGGTCACCCGCACCGAGCGCTCCGGTCTGGTCGCGATGGACCCGGAGACGGCGCTGGAGGCCAGCCTGTACCGCTACGACGGCGATCCGCTGATCTTCGACGCAAACTTCGACCGGCTCATGGTGTTCTTCGAAAGCCAGGGAATGCCGATCACCTTCCGCGCGGCCGGCCATGGCGATGGCGCCGGGGGTGATGGCGAGGTCACCGCCAGACCGCTCGCCGAGGCGGTACGCGCGGAGCTGGCCGCGACCTTGCACCTGTCGGACTCGATGTCGATCGATCCCGGCGCGTCACTCATCGACCTCGGGGTGGACTCGCTGCTCGCGCTGGATCTGCGAAAGCGGTTGCGCCGCACGGTGGGAAGCTCGGTCCCGGTGGCGCGCATGCTCGGCGGCATCACCGTGCACGAGTTGATCGACGCGCTGCGCACCGACTCGGCCGGCGGGTCTGCGGCGCCGCCGGTGCAGTCCCCGGCCGCCGTCAACCGGACGCAACACTCAACGCTCGCGATGCTAGAAAGGTTGGACTCCTAGCGTGACTGACACCACCGGCGCCGGCGCCCGTCTCGACGACGAGCGGTTGGAGTTGCTGCGCCGCAGGATAACCGACCGCGGCCTGGCCAGGCCGAGCGTGGCGCCCGTGGCGGCGCACGACGAACCGCGGCTGTCCGCCGGTCAGCACCGCATGTGGTTTGTGCAGTCGGTGGACCCCGACAGCGCGCTGCTCAACATCTGTGTCTCCTACCGCCTCACCGGAGACGTCGACGCGGCGCGGCTGCGGCGCGCCGTGGACGCCGTGGCCGCGCGGCACCCCGTGCTGCACACGACGTACGAGACCGGCGGTGACGGCGACCCGTATCCGGTGATCCGCGCGGACCTGCGGCCGGAGTGGACCGAGCATGACCTGTCCGGCCTGACCGATCAGGCCCGGGGATTGCGGCTGGATGTGCTGGCCCAGCGGGACTTTCGCCGGCCCTTCGACCTCGCCAAGGACTCGCCGCTGCGGGTCACCGCGGCGCGGTTGTCGGCCGACGAGCTGATGCTGCTGCTCACCGCCCACCATATCGCCTGGGACGACGGTTCGTGGGCACCGTTTTTCGCCGATCTGACTCACGCCTATACCGACCCGGACGGGTTCGACGCCGCACCCGCGGCGCGACCCCCCGCGACGGGCCAAGCCGAAATCCGCGCCGCGGACCTGGATTACTGGCGGCCCCTGGTGATGGATCTGCCCGAGCCGCTGGAACTTCCGGGCCCCAACGGTTCGGTGGTGCCGAGTACCTGGCGCGCGCAGCGCGCGTCGGTGCGGTTGCCGGCCGCCATCGTCGACCGGGCGGCGTCGCTGGGTCGGGAGACCGGTGCCACCCCGTACATGGTGCTGATGGCAGCCTTCGCCGCAATGGTGCACCGCTACACGCAGTCCACCGATTTCCTCGTCGCGGCCCCGGTGCTGAACCGCGGTCCCGGGACCGAGGATGCCATCGGGTATTACGGCAACACCGTGGTCATCCGGCTGCGGCCGCGGCCACACCAGACGTTCCGGGAGCTGCTGACCCAGACCCGGGACAGCGCGGTCGGGGCCTTCGCCCACTCGCGCGTGGACCTCGAGTGGCTGGTGCGCGAGTCCAATCCGGACCGCCGACACGGCGCGGACCGGATGACCCGGATCAGCTTCGGTCAGCGCGAGCCCGACGGCGCGGGCTTTTGTCCCCCGGGAGTGCGATCCGAGCGCGGCGAGTTGCGCGGCCATTTCAACCAGCTGCCGCTGAGTTTCATGGTGGAGCTGGACAGTGCTTCGGATGGCTCCGGCGGCGGGTTGGTCGAGGCCGAGTACCTGGTCGAGGTGCTGGATCGTGGGCTGGTGGAGCAGCTGTTGCGCCACTACGCCGTGTTGCTGGACAACGCGTTGGCCGACCCGGACGCGGCCCTGTCGGCACGTGCGCTGATGAGCGGCGAGGACGCTGGCTGGCTGCGCCGGGTGTCGGCGGGCGACGAGTTCGCCACGCCGGCTTGCACGTTGCCGGAATTGGTGACTCGGCAAGCGGCGCTGTCACCCGATGCCGTCGCGGTCGTCTACGAAGGCCGCGAGTACAGCTATCGCGAAGTCGATGAAGAGTCGAATCGGCTGGCGCACTGGCTCATCGAGCAAGGCGTCGGCACCGAGGATCGCGTCGCGGTGCTGCTGGACAAGTCGCCCGAACTGGTCATCACCGCGTTGGGCATCTTGAAAGCGGGCGCGGTCTACCTGCCGGTGGACCCCAGCTATCCGCAGCATCGGCTGTCCTTCATTCTGGGTGACGCCGATGCCAAGCTGGTGCTGCACGAACCGGTTACGGATTTGGCGCGGTATCCCGGCCACGGCGCCCGCAGCGCTGGTTCGCCCCCTGAGCCCGCAAAACACCGCGTATCTGATCTACACCTCCGGTTCGACCGGGCTGCCCAAGGGCGTTCCCGTCCCGCACGCGCCGATCGCCGAGTACTTCGTCTGGTTCGGCGACGAGTACCAGGTCGACGAAACCGACCGGCTGCTGCAGGTCGCGTCGCCCAGCTTCGACGTGTCCATCGGCGAGATCTTCGGCGTGTTGATTTGCGGTGGCCGACTGGTGATCCCGCGTCCCGACGGGCTGCGCGACATCGGCTACCTGACCGATCTGCTCCGCCGCGAGGGCATCACCTCGATGCACTTCGTGCCGTCGCTGCTCGGGCTATTCCTGTCGCTACCGGGCGTCAACCAGTGGCGCACGCTGCGGCGGGTGCCCATCGGCGGGGAGGCCCTGCCCGGCGAGATCGCCGACAAGTTCCACGCTACATTCGATGCGCTGCTGTACAACTTCTACGGACCGACCGAGACCGTCGTCAACTGCACCAGCTACCCGGTGCAGGGCAGCCAGGGAACCCGGATAGTCCCGATCGGCCGACCCAAGATCAACACCCAGGTGTATCTGCTCGACAATGCGCTGCAGCCGGTCCCGGTCGGGGTGATCGGTGAAATCTACATCGGTGGAACACATGTCGCGCATGGATACCACCGCAGGCCCGGGTTGACCGCCGAACGTTTCGTCGCCGACCCGTTCACCCCGGGCGGGCGGCTGTACCGCTCCGGCGACGTGGCCCGCCGCAACGCCGACGGGGACATCGAGTTCGTCGGCCGCGCCGACGAACAGGTCAAGATCCGCGGCTTCCGCATCGAGCTGGGCGAAATCGCCGCCGCCATCTCGGTCGACCCCAGCGTCGGGCAGGCGGTGGTGGTGGCCGCGGACCTGCCCGGGCTCGGCAAGAGCCTAGTCGGCTACGTGACCCCGGCCCAGGGCGCCGGACCCGAGTCCGTCGACATCGACCGCATTCGCGCCCGGGTCGCCGCGGCGCTGCCCGATTACATGACCCCGGCGGCCTATGTGGCGCTCGAGGAGATCCCGATCACCGCGCACGGCAAGATAGACCGTTCCGCGCTGCCCCAGCCGCAGCCGGCGACCGGGGCCGAATATCGCGACCCCACCACCGCGACCGAACGCCGCGTCGCCGCACTGTTTTCCGCGCTGCTCGGCCACGACCGGGTGGGTGTCGACGACTCCTTCTTCGACCTGGGTGGCCACTCGCTGGTGGCCACCAAACTGGTCACCGCGATCCGCTCGGAGTGCGGGGTGGAGCTGGGCATCCGCGATGTCTTCGAGCTGGCGACGGTGGGTCTGCTGGCCGAGCGGATCGACCAGCTGCGTTCCGGCGAGGTCGCGCGGTCGCGGCCCAGACTGGTCGCGACCGCCCACGACGGGCCGCTGCCGCTGTCGGCGTCGCAGCTGCGCAGCTGGTTCGCCTACCGCGTGGACGGGCCCAGCTGGGTCAACAACATCCCATTCGCCGCGAAGTTGACCGGGCCCTGGGACATCGAGGCACTCATTGCCGCCGTCGGCGACGTCGTCGCCCGCCACGAAATCCTGCGCACCACCTACGTCGAGTTGGACGGCGTGCCCTATCAGGTGGTGGGCCCGGCCGGGGAGCTTTCGGTGCGCCGCGCTGTCGGGCCCGACAACGCGTGGCTGCAGCAGCAGCTTGCCGTCGAGCGTCGGCACTGCTTCGAGCTGGACCGCGAGCCGCCGATCCGCGTCGCGGTGCTGCGCACCGACGGCGATGCGGCCGAGCACGTGCTGTCGCTGGTGGTTCACCACATCGCCGCCGACCACTGGTCGGCGGGGGTGTTGTTCGCCGACGTCATCACCGCGTATCGGGCGCGGCTTGCCGGGGAAGCCCCGTCCTGGGCGCCGCTTCGGGTGCAGTACGCCGACTACGCGGCGTGGCAGGGCGCGTTCCTGGGTGACGCCGGCGGTCAGGAGTCCGCGGTTGCCGTCGAGCAGCGCGAGTACTGGACCCGCCAGCTGGCCGGGCTGCCGGAGGACACCGGGCTGCGGCCGGACTTTCCACGCCAGCCGGTGCCCAGCGGCGAAGGGGAATCCGTCGACTTTCGCATCGACGCCGCCACGCGCACCAGGCTCGGCGAGCTGTGCCGCGAGTTGGGCATCACCGAATTCATGCTGCTGCAAACGGCCGTCGCCGTGGTGCTGCACAAGGCCGGTGGCGGCGCGGACATTCCGTTGGGCACCCCGGTCGCCGGACGCACCGAAGCCGAGTTGGACCAACTGATCGGCTTTTTCGTCAACATCCTGGTGCTGCGCAACGATCTGGACGGTAACCCGACGCTGCGCGAACTGCTCACCCGGACCCGGGAGACGGCGCTGGCCGCCTACGCCCACCAGGAGCTGCCGTTCGACCGGGTGGTGGACGGCGTCAGCCCGGTGCGGTCGCTGTCGCGCAACCCGCTGTTCCAGGTCGTCGTGCACGTCCGCGACCATCTGCCCGCGGCCCGGGTAATCGACCCGGCCCCCCAGGGGCGCGACGGGCAGGACACGGTGTGCACGTCGCTGGACCCCACCTTCGACATGGCGCACGCCGATCTGAGCGTCAACTTCTTCGGCACCGACGGCTCCGATGGCGTCGGGTACAACTGCAACGTCATCTACCGCACCGAGCTGTACAGCAGGGCCACCATCGAGCGGCTGGCCGACTGGCTGGCCCGGGTGGTCGGTGAGTTTGCTAAGGATGCCGATCGGGGTTTGCGGAGCGTGCAGCTGATCGACCCCGCGCAGCAGCAGCGCATCGTGGCGGACTGGAGCCGCGGCGAGCGGGCGCCGCACGACCGGCCGCGCACCATTCCCGAACTGCTGCAACCCAGCCGCCGCTGGGGACCGGACCGGATCGCGGTGCGCTGCGGCGGCGAGCGCATCGACTATCCTGCGCTGCACCGCCGTTCGGATAACCTGGCGGCGCTGCTCGCCGAGCGGGGGGTGGGGCCCGGGTCGTTGGTCGGGCTGTCGACGCGCCGGGGCATCGACATGGTGGTGGCGCTGGTGGCCATCATGAAGGCCGGCGGCGGGTACTTCCCCATCGACCCCGGCTACCCGTGGGCGCGCAAGCAGCTCATGCTCGACGACGTCGCGCCGCCGGTCGTGCTGGTGACGGTCGAGGCGATGGACACCATGCCGGAAGTGCCCGGCGTGGCGTTGCTTTCGCTGGACGACCCGCAGGTGCGTGCCGTGCTGGCGAACCCCGCCGCGATACCGTCGAAGGACCTACCCGCACCGCACCCCGACGACCCGATGTATCTGGTCTTCACGTCCGGGTCCACCGGCAAGCCGAAAGGGGCGGTGGGCACCCATCGATCGATGGCGGCCCGGCTGGATTGGCAGCTGCGGCATTACCCACCCAGGACCGACGACGTGCGCTTGGCGCAGGCCTCGATGACGTTCCTCGAGGGCGGCATGGAGATGCTGGCCGGCCTGGCGGCGGGCGCCACCATGATCCTCGCCGACGATGCCGAACACCGCGACCCGGAAGCCCTGGGGGAGCTGATGAACCGGCACTCCGTCGCCCAGGTGACCGCGGTGCCCAGCCTGGTTTCCGCGCTGGCCGACAGCCGGCCCGACGCGGTGCGCGCACTGTCCCGGCTGGTGTGCGGCGGCGAGCCGGTGAGCCCGTCGCTGCTGCACCGGCTGGTCGCCGTGTCCGGCGGTGACTCCGGCGCGGGCCCCGAGCTGTTGAACAACATCGGTTCCACCGAGACGTCGGGTGCCGTGGTCCGTGGACGGCTGGGATTGCCGAATCCGCTTGTCGGTAAGCCCCTGCCGGGGGCGGAGGCTTACCTGCTCGATGACGGCCTGCGCCCGGTGCCGGTTGGCGTGGTGGGCGAGTTGTACTACGCCGGTGACCAGCTGGCCCGTGGTTATTGGAAACGACCGGGCCTGACCGTCGCCCGGTTCGTGTCGAATCCGTATGCCACCGAACCCGGTTCGCGCCTGTATCGCAGTGGCGACCTGGCCCGGTGGACCGAGGACGGCCAGTTGGAGTTCGTCGGACGCGCTGACCACCAGGTACAGGTGCGCGGGTTCCGCGTCGAGTTGGCCGAGGTCGAGGCCGCGCTGGCGGGCGCCGACGGTGTCGCCGCCGCGGCGGTCCGCACCTGGGAGGTGTACGGCGGTACCTCGCTGGCCGGATACGTTGTGCCACAACGGCTGATCGCCGGTGACGCCGACAAGGCGGCGTTTGCGGCGGCGGTGCGTGCCACGATCGCCACGACATTGCCGGGCTACATGATGCCTTCGTCGTTGACCGTGCTCGACGCGCTTCCCAAGACGGAGTCGGGCAAGTTGAACCGGCCCGGGCTGCCGCGGCCGGCGGTCAGCACCGGCGGCCGGACCGAACCGTCGCGCACTGCCACCGAACGCGCGCTCGCCACGGTGTTCACCGAGCTGCTGTCGACCCCCGAGGTGGGGCGGTTCGATGACTTCTTCGCCCTGGGCGGCGACAGCATCCTGTCGGTGCAGTTGGCGTCGCGGGCACGGGCGGCCGGCCTCGCGGTCAGCCCGCGGATGATCTTCGAGAATCCGACGGTACAGCAGCTGGCCGCCGCGGTGGACGCATTGGGCGCCGCACCGACCGACGCCGACGGCGGCGAGCCGGCCGATACCCACTTCGAGCCGATGACCACCTCCGGGCTGTCGCCCGCGGATTTGGCTGCGGTGACCGAACATTGGTCGTCGTCACGCGAAGGGATGTCATGACGGCGACCCGAACCGATGTCGCGCCTGACATCGAGGACGTCATGGCGCTGAGCCCACTGCAAGAGGGCTTGTATTCGTTGACCACGCTCGCCGAATTCGCCGAACACGAATCGGCCGACGATCCGTACGTGATCGGGATGGCCGCGGACATTTCCGGCGCGCTCGACGTCGACCTGCTGCGTGATTGCGCGGTGAAGATGCTGGTGCGGCATCCGAACCTGCGGGCCAGCTTCTTCAGCCGGGGAATCGCCCGGCCGGTGCAGATCGTGCCGTCCCGATTCGAGCTGCCGTGGCGAGTCGTGACCGCCGACCCCGGGGACGTGGACGCGCTGGAGGCCGACGAACGCCGACGGCCGTTCAACTTGGAACGCGGACCGGCGATGCGCTTCATGCTGATCGAATTTCCCACCGCACGATGGCGTCTGGTGATCACCGCCCATCACATCGTGATCGACGGCTGGTCGCTGCCGGTGTTCGTGAACGAGATGATGGTCTTGTACCGGGCGGGTGGCGACATGGCGGCGTTGCCCGTCGTTCCGCGACCGTACCGCGATTACATCGGCTGGCTGGCGAGTCGAGATCTGGCGGCCGGCCAACAGGTCTGGCGCCGGCACCTGGCCGGCCTGCCCGGTCCCACGCTGCTGTCGGCGGCGCTGGGCTCGGTCGAGGCGGGCACCGGGCGGCGCGCCGCGTTGCCGCGCAGCACAGAACTGCGCATGCCCGTCGAGGCGACCGCGCGGCTGGCCGCCGGGGCGCGATCCCGCGGCGTCACCGTCAACGCCTTGCTGCAACTGTCGTGGGCGCTGGTGTTGTCGCGGCTCACCGACAGCAACGACGTGGTATTCGGGGTCACGGTGTCCGGCAGGCCGGCCGAACTGGCCGGGGTCGAAACCATGATCGGTCTGTTCATCAACACCGTGCCGATGCGGGTGCGGCTCGACCCGGCCGCGAGCGCCGGTGAGCAATGCCGTGCCGCGCAGCGCGATGCGGCGTTGCTGCGTGAGCACGGCTATCTCGGGCACGCGCAACTGCGTGCGCTGGGCGGGGTGGGGGAGATGTTCGACACCCTGCTGGTCTATGAGAACTTTCCGATGGACGGGCTGGTCGCCGGCGGCGAATTAGCCGCCGCCGGAGCCACATTCCGCCCGTCCGCCCTGGAGAGCCTGTCGCACTTCCCTATCACGATCGCCGCCCACCCGGAAGGCGACGAACTGGTGCTGCTGGTCGAGGTGATCGACGGCGCGCTGGGCGCCACCACCGCCCTGAGCCTGGGCCGGCGGGTGCTGACCACCGCCGAGCGACTGCTGCAGGACTGGGAGCAGCCGTTGGGCAAGATCAGCGTCCTGATCGAGGACGAGGCGGCCCCGCTGCACGGCACGGATGCGCGGACCCCGCCGCCGGCGCTGGGCATCCACGCCCGGTTCGCCGAGATCGTGGCCCGGACGCCGGACGCACCCGCGGTCGGCGGGGCGGGCGGCACGCTGAGCTACCGCGAGCTGGACGCCCTCGCCGACGGGCTGGCCGCCCGGCTCGCCGTGCGCGGGGTCGGGCGCGAAACCCCGGTGGCGATACGGCTTTCCCGAAGCCCCCGGTACGTCGTCGCGATGCTCGCGGTGCTCAAGGCCGGCGGCGCGTGCGTGCCGATGGAGCCCGGCATTCCCCCGGAACGCATGCAGTCCATCCTGCGCCAGACCGGTGCGACGATCGTCGTGGACGAAGGGCTGGCCGAGGAGCTGCTCGAGGAGGCGAGCCGACAACACGGCACCGGGTTTCGCGCCGTCGAGGCGCCGCCAGAGCAGGCCGCGTACGTGGTCTTCACCTCCGGGACGACGGGAGAACCCAAGGGCGTCATCGGGACTCACGGCGCGGTGAGCGCCTACGCCGACGATCATCTGGACACGGTGTTGCGGCCCGCGGCCGCCCGGCTCGGTCGGCCGCTGTGCATCGCACACGCCTGGTCATTCGCCTTCGACGCGGCCTGGCAGCCGCTGGTCGCGCTGCTCGACGGCCATACCGTTCACGTGGTCGACGAGCACACCCAGACCGACGCCGAGGCACTGGTGGCCGTGATCGCCGAGCGTGGCATCGACATGATCGACACCACCCCGTCGATGTTTGCTCAGCTGCAGGCATTCGGTTTGCTGAGGCAGGTGCCACTGGCGGTCCTGGCGCTGGGGGGTGAGGCGCTGGGCAGCGCCGCATGGGCCCTGATCCGCGCCGCGTGCCACGGCACGCCGATGGCGGCCCACAACTGCTACGGCCCCACCGAGACCACGGTCGAGGCGGTCGTGGCGGCCATCGCCGAGCACAACGAGCCCTCGATCGGACGGCCAACCCGGCACACCCGCGCCTATGTGCTCGATTCCGCGCTGCGCCCGGCGCCGTGGGGGACGACGGGCGAGCTGTATCTGGGCGGCGCCCAACTGGTGCGCGGCTACCTGGGCCGCGCGGGGGAGACCGCGGCCCGGTTCGTCGCCGACCCGTTCGCCGCCGGGCAGCGGGTGTACCGCACCGGGGACCTGGTGCGCCGCCTGCCCGACGGCTCACTGCAATACGTGGGGCGCGCCGATGCCCAGGTGAAGATCCGCGGCCACCGCGTCGAGCCCGGCGAAATCGCCGCCGCGCTCGAGTCGCACCCCGCCGTCCGGCACGCGGCCGTCCTGGTGCACCAGCGTCAGGGCGTTCCGCGGCTCACCGCCTACGTCGCCACCACCGACGCGCAGGGGCGGGGGCCGTCGCCGGCCGAGTTGCGCGGCGCGCTGAGCGCCCGGGTGCCGCGCTACATGGTTCCGCAGCGCATCGTCATGGTGGACGAAATCCCCCTGACCGCCAACGGCAAGCTGGACGCGACCGCTCTGGCCGCGTTCGATGCCGCCGACGCGATGGCGGCCGCGGCATCCGAGCCGCAGACCGACACCGAATCGGCACTGGCAGAACTGCTTTCGGAGCTTTTACCCGAGCCGCGAGTCGATGTCGCCGCGGACTTCTTGCAACTCGGCCTGGACAGCATCATGGCCTTGTCGGTGGTACAGGCGGCGCGGGAGCGCGGGATCGCGCTGCGAGCCAGGCTCATCCTCGAATGTGCCAACGTGCGGGAACTGGCGGCAGCGATCGATTTCGAGGCCGCGGCCGCCACCCGGGAGGTGGACGAGCACACCGGGCCGATGCCGTTGCTGCCCAACGGCCGCTGGCTCTACGAATACGGCGAAGCGCGCAGGCTGGCGCAGACCGAAGCCATCCGGCTATCCGACACCGTCAACCGCGAGCAGTTGGGCGCGGCGCTGGCCGGCATCCTCGACGGCCACGAAGTGCTGCGCAGCCGACTGGACCGCGCAGCCATGACCCTGGTTCGCGCCCCGGTGGCCGATTTCCTCACCGAGGTCGCGATCGCGCAGGACGATGATGTGCGGGCCGCGGTCGCCACCCACACCGCCGCGGCGGTGGACAGCCTCGATCCCGAGCGGGGAGCGTTGCTTTCGGCGGTGTGGCTTCGCCCCCCGACCGGACCGGGCGTTCTGCTGCTGACCGCGCACGTCCTGGCGATGGATCCGGCGTCCTGGCGGATTGTGCTCGGCGAGCTGAACGCGGCCTTGCGCGCCCTGGCCGCCGGCCGCTCGCCGGCACCGGTGCGCGAGCACACCAGCTACCAGCGCTGGGCCGCCGCACTGGCCGAACGCGCCAGCCAGTTGGACACGGAGCGATTTTGGGCCGCCCAGTTGGACGGCGACGATCCCGACCTCGGCGCCCGGCGCGTTGAGCCGCACCGCGACCGGGCCCGTGACCTGATCGTCCGCAACGTCGCCACCGGCGCCGACACCACCCGCCGGCTGCTGGAGTCGGGCCTGCCGCTGCCCCACCTGCTGATCGCCGCCACCGCGGCGACGGTGACGCGCTGGCGGCGGGCGCGCGGCCAGGCCACGCCGCCCCCGCTGCTGGCGCTGGAAACGCACGGCCGCGCCGACAGCGTGGTCGACGGGCCGCACGCGTCCACCATCGACACCGGCGACACGGTCGGACTGCTCAGTTCCATCTACCCGGTGCGGGTTGACTCCGCCGACCCGCGACTCGTCGGGAAGCAGCTCGCGGCGATCCCCGGCGACGGACTCGACTACGGACTACTGCGCTATCTGCGCGCCGACACCGCGAAGCGGCTCGCCGGATTCCGGCCCCCGCAGCTGCTGCTGAACTTTCTCGGCGCCGCGCACACCGGCGGCGGCACCGGGCTGACGCTGGACCATCACCTCCTTGCCGACGTGTCGCCACTGCCGGAGCCGGACCTGGCGGTGCGGCACGAGCTCACCATCTTGGCCACCGTGCTGGCATCGGGCGGGCAGCGTGTCCTGGCCGCGCAGTGGCGGGCGCTGCCCGGCGTTCTTGGTGACGCGGATATCACTGCGCTGCAAGAGCTTTGGATCGAATCCCTACGGGAGCTGACATGAGCACATTGGCGATCCTGGGTGCCGGGGCCAAGGCGGTGGCCGTCGCGGCCAAGGCGTCCGTGCTGCGCGACATGGGGGTCGATGTCCCCGAGGTGGTGGCGGTCGACCGCATCGGCGTCGCGGCCAACTGGCAGGCCAGTGGCGGCTGGACCGACGGGGCGCACCGGCTGGGCACCAGTCCGGAAAAAGACGTCGGGTTTCCCTACCGCTCGGCGCTGGTGCCGCGCCGCAATGCCGAACTCGACGAGCGCATGACCCGCTACAGCTGGCAGTCCTATCTGATCGCCACCGCGTCGTTCGCCGAATGGATCGACCGCGGCAGGCCGGCGCCCACGCACCGCCGGTGGAGCCAGTACCTGAGCTGGGTCGCTGCACACGTCGGCCTGGATGTGGTGCACGGCGAGGTCGAACGGCTGTCGGTGACGGGGGACCGCTGGGCGCTGCACACCCACGAAGCCACCGTGCACGCGGACGCCTTGATGATCACCGGCCCCGGCCAGGCCGAAAAGTCGTTGCTGCCCGGCAATCCGCGGGTGTTGTCGATCGCCCAGTTCTGGGACCGCGCCGCGGCCCGCGACCGGATCAGTGCCGAGCGGGTGGCGGTGATCGGCGGCGGCGAGACGGCAGCGTCGATGCTCAACGAGCTGTTCCGGCACCTGGTTTCGACCGTCACGGTGATCTCCCCGCAGGTGACGCTGTTCACCCGGGGGGAGAGTTTCTTCGAGAACTCGCTGTTCTCCGACCCCACCGACTGGGGGGCTCTCACGCTGGATGAACGTCGCGACGCGCTGGCACGCACGGACCGCGGCGTGTTCTCGGCGAGCGTGCAGGAAGCGCTGCTGGCCGACGACCGCATCCGGCATCTGCGCGGCCGGGTGGCGCACGCGGTGGGGCGAGAGGGACAGATCCGGTTGACGCTGTCCACCAACCGGGGCAGCGAGAACCTGGAGACCGTGCACGGCTTCGATCTGGTCATCGACGGCTCCGGTGCCGACCCGCTCTGGTTCACCTCGTTGTTCGCCCAGGACGCGCTCGACCTTCTCGAACTCGGCCTGGGCGGACCGCTGACCGCTGAGCGCCTGCAGGAAGCGATCGGCTACGACCTGGCCGTCACCGACCTCGCCCCCAAGCTGTTCTTGCCGAACCTGTCCGGGCTCACCCAGGGGCCCGGATTCCCCAACCTGAGCTGTCTCGGGTTACTGTCGGACAGGGTGTTGGGGTCCACGACGGGTCAGTGCAAGTTCGACGCGATAAGGAGACGTGATGAGCACCAACCCCTTCGATGACGACAACGGCACCTTCTTTGTGCTGGTCAACGACGAGGATCAGCGCAGCCTGTGGCCGACGTTCGCCGAAACCCCCGCCGGCTGGCGAGTGGTGTACGGCGAGGCCAGCCGCGCGGAGTGCCTGGACTACGTCGAACAGAACTGGACCGACATTCGGCCGAAGAGTCTGCGCGAGTCGATCGCCGGGCGATGACGCGCCGCCCCCGAACGGTCTGACATTTCTGGGCCGCCACACAGCCGCGGCACAGATCGAACTTTGCGGTCGCGTGTAGCTTGATGGTGGCGTGACCGCAACACCGGCCACACAACGCACAATCACATCAGCTACACCACAATCGCGGGGGACGGCGGCCACGGGTATGGCGGTCCGGCACGGCCCATGCGGCTCACAGGGGGAGGACCCGACCATGCGAACGACCGTGAAATCCGTCGCCACCAGTGTGGCAATGCTGGGCGCTCTGGGCGCCGCAGCCGCCGGCGTGGCCTCCATCCCCACCCCCGGCGGCGTCGGAGAGGTGCGGCTGGCCACGGCCGGCGCCCCGTTACCGCAGGACCCGCCGCCGTCTCCGGCGCCGGGACAGCTGCCCACCGCTGACCAGTTGTCGAACCTGTGCAACCAAGCCACCGATCCGGGCGTCTCCTACACGACCAAGAACAACCTGGTCGAAAACGGCATCAGTCCCGACGAGGGCCACGTCGCCGACCACGACCTGAGAAAGGCCTACCGGAACGGGAACTTCCCCGAGCAGTTCGCCGTGACGAACATCCAGCCGGCGGGCCCCAACATGGCCCAGGCCGATGTGGCCATCTCGGGTCCGAAGTTCGCCGGGCCGGTCACCAAGCACCTGGTGTTCATCGACCAAGGCGGCAACTGGATCCTGCAGCACGACGCCGCGATCGCTCTGATTCAGGCGGCGACGGCAACGAACTAGCAGTTCTGGGCGCGCACACAGCTTGCGCACAGTTTGCTCATGTTGGGTTCACATGGCGTGGTCATAACGTGACTATGCCGAGGCGTATAACAGCAGTCGCAACCGGCACACTGGCACCATCGTGCCCATCGAAGGGGGAAGCATGAAAAGCGTGAAATTGTTCGCCGCCGGCGTGGCAGCCCTGGCCGTGGTCGGTGGCGCGGCCGCCGGCCTGACTTCCCTCGCGGCGCCGGGCGAGCCGGCCTCGGTGCAGTTGGCCGCGGTCGGCGCTCCGTTACCGCAGGACCCGCCGCCGGTCCCGGCGCAGGGCGCGAGCGTCCCGACCGCCCCGCAGTTGATCGGCCTGCTGAACAGCCTGGCCGACCCCAACGTGTCGTTCTCCAACAAGAGCAACCTGGTCGAAGGCGGAATCAGTGGGATCGAAGCGCACGTCGCCGACCACAGGATCCAGAAGGCGGCCAAGAACGGCGACCTGCCGCTGTCGTTCAACGTGAGCAACATCCAGCCGGCCGCGCCCGGTTCGGTCACCGCCGACGTTGCCGTCTCGGGTCCCAAGATGACGTCACCGGTCACCGAGAACGTCACGTTCGTCAACCAGGGCGGCTGGGTGCTGTCGCGGTCGTCGGCGATGGAACTGCTGCAGGCCGCCGGTCAATGATTCAGGCGCAGCGCGCCCAGATCTAGTTTGGCGATGCGCTCCGCGTCGGCTAACACGTCGATTGCGGCGATCCGTCCGTCCCGCACCACGAACCCCATGATCGCGGCCGGCCGGCCGGCGATGCAGACCACCGCGCCGGCGGCACCGTTGACGGTTGCGGCGCGCACGTCGCGTTCGGGCCCGGCGTAACCGCGGGCCAGCCTCGCCACCGAGGGAGCGCCCGCGGTGCGAAACCCCCTGGCGCCGGCGCCCAGGTCGCCGCGGAGCACCACGCCCGGATGCAGCACCGCCACCAGCCGGTCGAAGTCGCCGGCGCGTCCGGCGGCGAAAAACGCCTCGACGGCCTCCCGTTGCGCGGCCAGGTCGCCATCGGGAGCCGGATCGGCCGCCTCGATGCGCCGGCGGGCCCGGCTGGCCAGCTTGCGGGTCGCCTCGGGCGTCCGGTCGAGGATGGGTGCGATCTGGTCGAACGGGACGGCGAACACGTCGTGCAGCACGAACGCCAGGCGCTGCTCCGGCGGCAACGTGTTGAGCACCACGAACAACGCCAGGCCGACCGCGTCGGCCAGCATCGCTGCATGTTCGGGGTCGAACTCGTCGGCCGCGTCCACGATCGGATCCGGCAGCGCGGCGGTCAGTTCCTCGCGACCGCGGGCCCCGCGGTCGCGCAGCATGTTCAGGCAGATGCGGGCCACCACCGTGGTCAGCCAGGCGTCCAGATTGGCGATCCCGTCGGAGCCGCTCCCGCTCAGCCGCAGCCACGTTTCCTGCACCGCGTCCTGAGCGTCGTCGACCGAGCCCAGCATGCGGTACGCGACGGCGCCGAGCCGGGGCCGCGCGGCCTCGAAACGTTCGGTCAGCGCCGCGTCCGCCATCACGTACCACCGGCGTCGGGCAGGGCGCAGACCCGGCCGGCGGAAAAGCCGGACGACCCGATGCCGAGCGCGACGTTGAAGCGGGCCCGCAGATTCCCCAGCGCGATGACGTGGGTGAGGCCGACGAGTTGGGCGGTATCGAAGTGGCCGCGCAACGCGGCGAAAAGCTGGTCGCTCACTTCGACCGGGGTGCGGCTGAGCGCGGTGGCGTACTGCAGGATCAGCTTGTCGACGTCGGAGAAGCACGCGGCGTTCTGGTAATCGGCCATCCCCAGCAGTTCCTCGTCGGTGATCCCCCACTGGCGGGCGATTTGGGAACCGAGGTCGATGCAGTACTCGCAGCGCACCGTCGTCGCCGATTTCAGCTCGGCCAGCGCGCGGTGGCGGGGACTGAGCATGTCCAGCTTGGATTCGGCCTGTTCCAGCTTGCCGTAGGCGCTCAGCAGCCGGGGAATGTGCGCATACATCCGCAGCGGTTCCAGCATTCCCGCGGTTTCGAGTCCGGCCATCTGCGCCAGCTTGCGGCGGGTGAAGAAGAAGGCGATCCTGGCGCCCAGGCCGGCGTCGTGGTCGGAGACTCCCGGCAATCGGGACATGGCGAACCTCCTTGCGGGCTGCGGTGCGAAATCAACGTCCTCACCACCTCGACACCTGGCGCCGCCGAAACGTGACCGCTGGCTACCGGGGCAGCGGCGGCGGCCGGTCCATGTCGAGCACCCGGGCGTGCAACACGGTGCGGTTCCGCAGCGCGGCGCGCACCGCACGGTGCAGGCCATCTTCGAGATAGGTGATGCCCTTCCACCGCACCGCGTGCGGGAACAGATCGCCGTAGAAGGTGGAGTCCTCCGAGAGCAGGCGGTCCAGCGCGAGCACCGTCGTCGTGGTGACCAATTCGTCGAGGCGGATCTGCTGCGGCGGTATCTGGGACCAGTCCCGATAGGACAGCCCATGGTCGGGGTACGGCTTGCCCTCGCGGACGCCCTTGAAAATCATCGGCCGGTCTTTTCCGGCACAATGCTGTGGTCCGACCGGTTCATGCTAGGACAGGCTAGTCGGAAGCGTTTGCCCTAGCGCCGATACGCTGACCCAATCCGGGGTCCCCGGATCCGGTCGGCCGCCCGCTCATGACGGTTGGCCCGTCTTGAGACCGTAAAATGAAGCGGTCGAGGTGGTGTCAGGGAGGTGACAACGAGTGCCAAGTGCCGACGATCGTCGCTTTGAGATCCTGCGTGCCATCGTCGCCGATTTCGTTGCCACCCAGGAACCGATCGGTTCCAAATCCCTCGTGGAGCGTCATAACCTCGGCGTGTCTTCCGCCACCGTCCGCAACGACATGGCGGTGCTGGAGGCCGAGGGCTACATCACCCAGCCGCATACCAGCTCCGGACGCGTGCCCACCGAAAAGGGCTACCGCGAGTTCGTCGACCGGCTCGACGACGTCAAGCCGCTGTCCTCGGCCGAGCGACGGGCGATCCAGGGCTTTCTGGAGTCCGGTGTCGACCTCGACGACGTGCTGCGCCGCGCGGTGCGGCTGCTGTCCCAGCTGACCCGCCAGGTGGCCGTGGTGCAGTACCCGACGCTGTCCTCGTCCACCGTGCGCCACCTCGAGGTGATCGCGCTGACGCCGGCCCGGTTGCTGATGGTCGTCATCACCGACTCCGGCCGGGTGGACCAGCGCGTCGTCGAACTCGGCGACGTCATCGACGACCACCAGCTGTCCCGGCTCCGCGACATGCTCGGCCAGGCATTGGTGGGCAAAAAGCTCTCGGCGGCCTCGGTGGCGGTGGCCGACCTGGCCGGACAGCTGCTCAGCCCGGACGGTTTCGGTGACGCCGTCGGCCGCTCGGCCACCGTGCTGCTGGAGTCGCTGGTCGAACACACCGAAGAACGCCTGCTGATGGGCGGCACCGCCAACCTGACCCGCAACGCCGCGGATTTCGGTGGTTCGCTGCGCTCCATCCTGGAGGCGCTCGAGGAGCAGGTGGTGGTGCTGCGGTTGCTGGCCGCCCAGCAGGAGGCCGGTAAGGTGACGGTGCGCATCGGCCACGAGACGGCCGTCGAGGAGATGGCCGGCACCGCGATGGTGACCACCGCCTACGGCACCTCCGACACCGTGTACGGCGGCATGGGTGTGCTAGGGCCCACTCGGATGGACTATCCGGGAACTATCGCCAGCGTTGCTGCGGTTGCTCTTTATATCGGCGAAGTCCTGGGTGCCCGATGAACGCGCACCCCCGGAATGCGCGGGCATTCTAGGCGCGACACAAGACAGTTATAGGAGACTCAGGCGTGGCACGCGACTATTACGGGCTGCTCGGCGTGAGCAGAAACGCCAGCGACGCGGAGATCAAGCGCGCGTACCGCAAATTGGCGCGCGAACTGCACCCCGACGTCAATCCCGACGAGGCCGCGCAGGCGAAGTTCAAGGAGATCAGCGCCGCCTACGAGGTGCTGAGCGATCCCGAGAAACGCCGGGTCGTCGACCTGGGCGGCGACCCGTTGGAAAACGCCGCCGCGGCGGGCGGGGGTTTCGGCGGTTTCGGCGGTCTGGGCGACGTGTTCGAGGCCTTCTTCGGTGGTGGCTTCAGCACCGGCGCGAGCTCCCGCGGCCCCATCGGCCGGGTGCGGCCGGGCTCGGACTCGCTGCTGCGGATGCGGCTCGATCTCGAAGAGTGCGCCACCGGGGTGACCAAGCAGGTGACCGTCGACACCGCGGTGTTGTGCGATCGATGCCAGGGCAAGGGCACCAACGGCGACTCCGTGCCGGTCCCGTGCGACACCTGCGGCGGCCGCGGCGAGGTGCAGACGGTGCAGCGTTCGCTGCTGGGCCAGGTGATGACGTCGCGGCCGTGTCCCACCTGCCGCGGTGTCGGAGTCGTCATCCCCGATCCGTGCCACCAATGCATGGGCGACGGCCGGGTGCGGGCGCGCCGGGAGATCAGCGTCAAGATTCCCGCCGGCGTCGGCGACGGCATGCGGGTGCGGCTCGCCGCCCAGGGTGAGGTCGGGCCGGGGGGCGGGCCGGCCGGTGACTTGTACGTCGAGGTGCATGAGCAGGGCCACGACGTCTTCGTCCGCGAAGGCGACGACCTGCACTGCACGGTGTCGGTGCCGATGGTGGACGCGGCGCTGGGCGCCACGGTCACCATCGACGCCATCCTGGACGGAATCAGCGAGATCACCATTCCGCCTGGCACGCAACCGGGTTCGGTCATCACGCTGCGCGGCCACGGGATGCCGCACCTGCGGTCGGGCACCCGCGGCGATCTGCACGTCCACGTCGAGGTGGTGGTCCCCAGCCGGCTGGACCACCACGACAGCGAACTGCTGCGCGAGCTGAAGAGCCGCCGCAGCCGCGACGTGCCCGAGGTCCGCTCGACGCACGCCGGCGGCGGGCTGTTCAGCCGGCTCCGCGAAACCTTCACCGGGCGCTAGCCGGGAGTCGCAGGGACCGCGCACATGGTGGCGACGCTGTTCTACGTCGACGCACTGCCCGATACCGGCTCGCTGGCCGTCCTCGACGGCGACGAGGGGTTCCACGCCGCCACCGTCCGGCGGATCCGTCCCGGGGAGCAACTGGTGCTCGGCGACGGCGCCGGCGGCCTCGCCCACTGCCAGGTCGAGCGCGCCGGGCGGGACGGACTGCAGGCGCGGGTGCTGCGACGCTGGAGCGTCGCGCCCGGCCGCCCGCCGGTGACCGTGGTGCAGGCCCTGCCCAAGTCCGACCGCTCGGAGTTGGCGATCGAGCTGGCCACCGAAGCCGGCGCCGACGCGTTCCTGGCCTGGCGGGCGGCCCGCTGCGTGGCCCACTGGGAAGGCGCCCGGGTCGACAAGGGCCTGCGCCGGTGGCGTGCCGTGGCCCGCGCGGCGGCCCGGCAGTCGCGCCGGGCGCACATCCCGACCGTCGACGGCGTGCTGTGCACCGCGGAGTTGACCGAGCGCATCCGCGACGAAGTGGCCGGCGGGGCGGCGGTGCTGGCATTGCACGAGTCGGCTGCCGATCGGCTCGGCGACCTGTGCGCGAAAGAGCAAGTCGCGCAGGCGAACGCACTGCTCCTTGTGGTCGGTCCCGAAGGGGGTATTGCGCCAGACGAGATCGACGCCATCACCGGCGCGGGCGCGGTGGCGGCGCGGCTGGGCCCCCAGGTGCTGCGGACCTCGACCGCGGCGGCGGTCGCGTTGGGCGCACTGGGCGTGCTCACCCCGCGCTGGGATCCGCCGGCGATCCGCGCGCGACCTGCCGTCCAATCCGCCGCGGGAAGCTGACCAACCAACACCCTCGGCGTAGACTGAGGCGACTGAGCAGACCACCGACAAGCCGTTGACAAGCCAGGAAGCAGGCATCGAGAACCACGTGACGCCCCGCGAGACCAGCGCTGCTGACGCAGCCGGCGCCCTGCAGGCCAACGCTCAAGTTCGCAGCAGCATCGATGTTCCGCCCGATGTCGTCGTGGGCTTGTTGGGTTCGGCAGACGAGAACCTGCGGGCGCTGGAACGCAGCCTGACCGCCGACCTCCACGTGCGCGGCAACGCCGTCACCGTCTCGGGGTCCCCCGCGGATGTGGCGCTCGCCGAACGGGTGGTCTCCGAACTGATCGCCATCGTCGGCAATGGTCAGCCGCTGACGCCAGAGGTGGTGCGCCACAGCGTCGCGATGCTGGCCGGCACCGACAATGAGTCGCCGGCCGAGGTGCTCACGCTGGACGTCCTGTCGCGACGCGGAAAGACGATCCGGCCCAAGACGCTCAACCAGAAGCGCTACGTCGACGCCATCGACGCCAACACCGTCGTCTTCGGGGTCGGCCCGGCCGGCACCGGCAAGACGTACCTGGCGATGGCCAAGGCGGTGCGCGCGCTGCAAACCAAGCAGGTGACCCGCATCATCTTGACCCGGCCGGCCGTGGAAGCCGGTGAACGCCTTGGCTTTCTGCCGGGCACCCTGAGCGAGAAGATCGATCCCTATCTGCGGCCGCTGTATGACGCGCTGTACGACATGATGGATCCCGAGCTGATCCCGAAGCTGATGTCCGCCGGGGTCATCGAGGTGGCGCCGTTGGCGTACATGCGTGGCCGCACGCTCAATTCCGCGTTCATCGTCCTGGACGAGGCGCAGAACACCACCGCCGAGCAGATGAAGATGTTCCTCACCCGGCTGGGCTTCGGATCCAAAATCGTCGTTACCGGAGACATCACCCAGGTCGATCTCCCTGGCGGCGCCCGCTCGGGTCTGCGGTCGGCGATGGAGATCCTCGACAGCGTCGACGACATCCACATCGCCGAGTTGACCAGCGCCGACGTGGTGCGTCATCGGCTG
Organism: uncultured Actinomycetota bacterium; assembly: GCA_963800315.1. Taxonomy (GTDB): domain Bacteria; phylum Actinomycetota; class Actinomycetes; order Mycobacteriales; family Mycobacteriaceae; genus Mycobacterium. Next base: position 342,122 of record CAWDAS010000002.1, on the reverse strand, counting down.
GTCTCGGAAATCGTCGACGCCTATGCGAAGTATGAGGAGCCCGGCCTGACGATGAACCGGGCGGCTCGGCGGGCGTCGGGCACCCGCACTCGCCGATGATTAGGGCGGTGAGCCGCGGATGAGCATCGAAGTGTCCAACGAGTCGGGCATCGACGTCTCCGAAGCCGAATTGATCAGCGTCGCGCGCTATGTCATCGCCAAGATGGACATCAACCCCGCCGCCGAGCTGTCGATGGTGCTGCTGGATACCGCGGCGATGGCCGACCTGCACATGCGCTGGATGGATCTGCCCGGCCCGACGGACGTCATGAGCTTTCCGATGGACGAGCTCGAACCGGGGGGTCGCCCCGACGCCCCCGAACCCGGGCCGTCGATGCTGGGCGATATCGTGCTGTGCCCGGAGTTCGCCGCCGGGCAGGCGGCCGCGGCGGGCCACACCCTGGGACACGAGTTGGCGCTGCTGACGATTCACGGTGTGCTGCATCTGCTCGGCTACGACCACGGTGAGCCGGACGAGGAAAAAGAGATGTTCGCCCTGCAGGACCGGCTACTCGCAGAGTGGGTCGCCGAGCAGGTCGAGGCCTACCAGTACGACCGCCAGCAGGAGCGGGACCGCCGATTGCTAGATAAGTCAAGGTATTTCGACAATTGACCGGTCTGACGGAGCTGCTCGGTGCGATTACGCTGATTGCCCTGGGCGGCCTGTTCGCGGCGATCGACGCCGCCATCAGCACGGTGTCGCTGGCCCGGGTCCAGGAGCTGGTGCGCGACGAGCGCCCCGGCGCGGTGGCGCTGTCCAAGTTGATGTCCGAACGGCCGCGCTACATCAACCTGGTGGTGCTGCTGCGGATCACCTGCGAGATCACCGCAACCGCACTACTGGTCGTCTTCTTCCGCAACAAATTCAGCATGGATTGGGGCTTGTTCGCTGCCGCGGCCATCATGGTGGTGATCAGCTTCGTCGTCATGGGAGTGGGTCCCCGCACGCTCGGACGCCAGCACGCCTATTCGATTTCGCTGGCGATGGCCCTTCCGATGCAGCTGATCTCGTGGCTGCTGATGCCGATCAGCCGGTTGCTGGTGGTCTTGGGTAACGCGCTCACCCCGGGCCGCGGCTTGCGGAACGGACCGTTCGCGTCCGAGATCGAGTTGCGCGAGGTCGTCGACCTGGCCCAGCAGCGCGGCGTGGTCGCCGCCGACGAGCGCCGGATGATCCAGTCGGTGTTCGAACTCGGTGACACCCCGGCCCGCGAAGTGATGGTGCCGCGCACCGAGATGATCTGGATCGAAAGCGATAAGCTAGCCAGCCAAGCGATCACCCTGGCCGTGCGCAGCGGGCATTCCCGTATCCCGGTGATCGGCGAGAACGTCGATGACGTTGTCGGGGTCGTCTACCTCAAAGACCTTGTCCAGCAGACGTTCCTGGCGGGCAAGAGCGGCCGGTCCATCACCGTGGCGCAAGCGATGCGCCCGGCGGTGTTCGTGCCGGACTCCAAGCCGTTGGATGCGCTGCTGCGCGAAATGCAGTGTGACCGCAACCATATGGCCCTGCTGGTCGACGAGTACGGCGCCATTGCCGGCCTGGTCAGCATCGAGGACGTGCTGGAGGAAATCGTCGGCGAGATCGCCGACGAATACGACCAATCGGAGACGGCGCCGATAGAAGACTTGGGCGACAAGCGTTTCCGGGTCTCGGCGCGACTGCCGATCGAGGACGTCGGTGAGCTGTACGGCGTGGAATTCGACGAGGACCTCGACGTCGATACCGTGGGCGGCCTGCTTGCCCTGGAACTGGGCAGGGTTCCGCTGCCGGGCGCCGAGGTGATTTCCCATGGCCTGCGGTTGCAGGCGGAGGGCGGCACCGATCACCGCGGGCGGGTCCGGATCGGCACCGTGTTGCTCAGTCCGGCCGAATCCGACGGTTCAGCCGAATCGAACGGCAGGGAAGCCCGCCAACATGGCTGAGCGACTGGATGCCGAGGATGCCGAGCTGGTGGTACTGGCACGGGCCGCGATGGCTCGCGCCGACGATCCCGGCATCGCCGCCGTCCGCGAACTCCTCGCCGACGGCCGCGGTGATCCTCACCGATCGGGCCGGGAAGCTGCTATGACCCCGAGCGCGCGTGGCTGAATTCCATTCGGGCTTCGTATGTTTCGTCGGCCGGCCGAACACCGGCAAGTCCACGCTGACGAACGCGCTGGTCGGCACCAAGGTGGCGATCACCTCGGCGCGGCCGCAGACCACCCGGCACACCATTCGCGGCATCGTGCACCGGGATAACTTCCAGATCATTCTGGTCGACACGCCGGGCCTGCACCGACCCCGCACGCTGCTGGGTAAGCGGCTCAACGACCTGGTGCGCGACACCTACGCCGAAGTCGACGTGATCGGCTTGTGCATCCCGGCTGACGAGGCGATCGGTCCGGGGGACAGGTGGATCGTCGATCAGATACGTTCCAACGCACCGAAGACCACGCTGGTTGCCATCGTCACCAAGATCGACAAGGTGCCCAAAGATCGGGTGGCCGCGCAGCTGGTCGCGGTCAGTGAGCTGGTCGGCGCCGCGGCCGAGATCGTTCCGGTTTCGGCGGCAACCGGGGAACAGCTCGACGTGCTGATCGGGGTGCTGGCCGCGGCGTTGCCCGCCGGTCCGGCGTACTACCCCGACGGGGAGTTGACCGACGAACCCGAGGAGGTGCTGATGGCCGAGCTCATCCGCGAGGCCGCGCTCGAGGGGGTGCGCGACGAGCTGCCGCATTCGTTGGCGGTGGTCATCGACGAAATCAACGCGCGGGAAGATCGCGACGACCTCATCGATGTGCACGCCGTGCTTTTCGTCGAGCGGGACAGTCAGAAGGGAATCGTCATCGGTAAAGGCGGCGCCCGGCTGCGGGAAGTGGGCACGGCTGCGCGCGGCCAGATCGAGAGGCTGCTGGGCACCAAGGTCTACCTCGAGCTGCGCGTCAAAGTCGCCAAAAACTGGCAGAGCGACCCTAAGCAGCTAGGGCGGCTGGGCTTCTAGCTATAGCTAGGCCTGCGCACGGCAAGCCGAGCGCGGTAACCGAATCCGGTACCTCAGGCGAGCACCCTGATGGTCCGCAACGAGGGATCCGCCGCGTCGGGCACGTTCATGCCGGCGCGTACCCCGGAGCAAAGGTAGTCCAGCACAGCCTCATTGAGGCGCTCGCCGGGCACCGCGGCGGGCATGCCGGGGGGATACGGCGTCAATTGTTCGGCGACGATGCGGCCCGCGGCCCTGTCCGGGGGGATCTCCTCGACGCGCCCGAATAATGCGTCGCGCGGCAGAGCCACGTTGTCCAATTGCATCTCTTCGGGCGAAGGCAGCGCGATTGGCGATGGCCGATCGAAGTCGTCGGCGGCTTTCCGCCACGCCCGCAGCGCATCGGTGAGCCGGGCCCCGGTTTCCTTGTCATCCGCCATGGACAGGGTGGCCAGGATGCGGCGGTGATCGCTCATCCCCACGTCGATGTGCGCGTGCGCGCGCAGCCAATCGGCGGCCTGATAGCCCGAGGTGCCGATGGCCGACACGTCGATCAGGACCTGCAACCGGTCCAAGTCATGGGAGGCCTCCACGCCCAGCAGCTCATCGTCGAGCACCTCCACATCGGGAATGAGTTCGATCTCCTCGCGCACGTGCTGCGCCAGCTCCAGCGCCGCACCCAGCAGCTGGTGACCGTGTTGCACCATCTGCCGCCGCCAGCCGTCCATCGCGGCGTACACCATGATGTTCGGGCTGGTGGTCATCAGCAGATCGGCGCACGCCGAAAGCCGGTCCCGGTCGATGAGGTCGGCCTGCACGTGAAATACCGAACCCTGCTCGAACCCGGCGCCCTGTTTGTGCACGCTGACGACGCAGACGTCGGCGCCGGCATCCATCGCCCAGGTCGGCAGGTCCTGGTGAAACGGCAGGTGCGCGCCCCAGGCTTCGTCGATGATCAACGGCTTGCCGCGCGCGTGACAGACCTCGGCGATCCCCGCGATGTCGGCACACGTGCCGTAAGGGCTGGGGCTGACGATGAGCGCACCGGCGGCGTCCGGGTGCTTCTCCCATGCCTCATCGATGTGCTGTGGTGAGGGCGGGTGGGTGAAGTGTCGCTCGGCGTCCCACTGCGGGGTGACCCAGCGGGGTTGCACCCCGGAGAAGATCAGCCCCGCCACGATGGACTTGTAACGCTTCGTGCCCGTCAGGTCGAGCGGGCGTTCATCAGCGTGCGCCCCGGGGATCCGAATCTGTCGCGCAACTCATTCAGCCTCGTTGGGGCGCGATCGGTCGCGGCGTTGTGCCGCTTGGGTTTTCAGCCCCGCGTAGCTGCGCCGGACGCCGGTCAGTTGCCGCTGCCCTGATTCCACCACATCACCGGCTGCTGCGTCGCCCAGCCGCAGACGGCCTCCAGCTCTGCGGCCAATGAGACCAGCATGCCCTCGCTGTTCGCCGGACCCATCAGCTGCACACCGATCGGCAGACCTTCCGAGGTGAACCCCGCCGGCACGTTGATGGACGGCCAGCCCAGGACGTTCCACGGAAAAGTCAACGGGCACGCGGCGATCATGGCGCGATCAGTGCCCAGGCCGCCCAACCGGTCGAAGGCGCGCGCCAACGGCGGCGGTTGCGCGGTGGTCGGTGCCAGCACCACATCGACGATGTCGAAGACCGACCCCACCCGGCGCTGGTTGGCGGCCTCGTGCAGGCGTGCGCTGCGCAGAATCGCCTCGCCCAGCAGGTGACCCATGCGCAGGTTGGACACGGTGCGAGGGTCCAGGTTGACGCCGTCGCCCAATCGCTCCTCCCACTCCCGCAGGCCCGCGGTGGACCGGGCGAGAAAGTCCCACGACAACCGCATGCCGTAGTCGGGGTTGCCGGGCACCACGGTGTGGCCGAGCAGCTCGAGTTGCTTGCCCACCGCGCGCGTCGCGGTCAAGATCTCCGGGTGCAACTTGGCGCGAAAACCGGTGTACGGGAACCGGGTCGACAGCGCGATGTTCAAGGGTCCGGGCGCGATGCCCACATAGTCGGAGACCTTCACCGGTGGGGGCTTGTGCCGGTCGCCCTCGACATTTCCCGACGCGGCGTCGAGTACCAGCGCCGCGTCGGCCACGGTGCGCGCCAGCACCCCGTTGACCGTGAGGCCGTTGAACGCCTCGGGCAACGGCCACGTGGAGATGCGGCCACGTTGCGGCTTGATGCCGACCAGATGGGTCCACGCGGCGGGGATGCGGACGCTACCGGCGCCGTCGGAGCCGATGGCGGCGGTGACCAGGCCCGCGGCCACCGCGGCCGCGCTGCCCCCCGAGGACCCGCCCGGGGTGTGCCGCCGTGACCAGGGATTGCGCGTGTGCCCGAATCCGGGGCCGCTGGTGAACGGCCATTGGCCCAGTTCGCAGGTGTTGGTCTTGCCGACGATCACCGCCCCGGCCGCCTTCAGGCGGCGAACCACCTCGGCATCGTCGGTAGTGGCGCGGACATAGCCCTCGGTGCCGAAGGCGGTCGGGACCCCAGCAACGTCGACATCGTCTTTGACCGCGATCGGAATGCCCAGCAACGGCGCCGTGTCCCCGGCGGCCCGTCGCCGGTCCGCCGCGGCCGCATCGGCCAGCGCGGACTCGGTGAGCACCACCCGAAAGGCGTTGAGCGTGGACTGGCTGGCGTTGATGGCATGCAGGGAACGGCGCACCAGTGTGTCCGCTGTCACGGCGCGGTTGGCCAGCTGATACAGCAGGTCAGTCAGCGTGGGCAGGCGCTGGCCGCCGGGTCCACGAGTGGATCCGGAGGCGGAGCCAGAAGCGCCGATCACGGGTCACGAGACTATCCGGCGCGGGTACCAGCGTTGTCGCGGCGGGGTGCAAAACTATGGTGATGCGGCTATATCGAGACCGGGCGGTGGTGCTGCGCCAGCACAAGCTCGGCGAAGCCGACCGGATCGTCACCCTGCTGACCCGCGACCACGGGCTGGTCCGTGCGGTGGCCAAGGGTGTTCGTCGCACCCGCAGCAAATTCGGCGCGCGACTGGAGCCGTTCGCGCATATCGACGTGCAACTGCACCCCGGCCGCAACCTCGACATCGTCACCCAGGTCGTCTCGATTGACGCGTTCGCCACCGACATCGTCAGCGACTACGGCCGCTACACGTGCGGATGCGCGATGCTGGAAACCGCCGAACGCCTCGCCGGGGAGGAGCGGGCACCCGCGCCCACCCTGCACCGGCTCACGGTGAGTGCGTTGCGGGCGGTGGCCGACGGCGGCCGGTCCAGGGACCTGCTGCTGGACGCCTACCTGCTGCGGGCCATGGGCATTGCCGGATGGGCGCCGGCGCTGAACGAGTGCGCCCGCTGCGCCACGCCGGGCCCGCACCGGGCGTTTCATGTCGGCGCCGGGGGCAGCGTCTGCCCGCACTGCCGCCCGGCCGGTTCGACCACACCGCCGCCGGGCGTGCTGGATCTGATGTCCGCGCTGCACGACGGTGATTGGGAGTTCGCCGAACAGACGCCGCAATCGCACCGCAGCTATGTCAGCGGATTGGTGGCCGCGCACCTGCAATGGCATCTGGAACGACAGCTCAAAACGTTGCCACTGGTAGAACGGACGTATCACATCGACCGCACCCTCGCCGAACGGCGCGCAGCGCTGATCGGGCAGGATATGGACTGTGGCTAGGGGCTCCGGCCGCACGGCCGGTCGGGCGCCGGATTTTCCGCAGCCGCCGCCCGCGCCCCACGACTACCCGGTCTTTCCCGACAAGTCGACCTGGCCCGTCGTCTTTCCCGAGCTGCCGCCCTCGCCCGGCGGCGGTCCCCGCCGGCCCCCGCAACATATTTCGAAGGCGGTGGCGCCACGAATTCCGGCCGACCGCTTGCCCGCTCATGTCGCCATCGTGATGGACGGCAACGGCCGCTGGGCCACGCAACGCGGTCTGAGCCGCACCGAGGGCCACAAGATGGGCGAGGCGGTGGTGATCGACGTCGCTTGCGGGGCAATAGAACTCGGCATCAAGTGGCTGAGTCTGTATGCCTTCTCCACGGAGAACTGGAAGCGCTCACCCGAGGAGGTGCGCTTTCTCATGGGTTTCAACCGAGACGTGGTGCGACGCCGCCGCGAAAGCCTCAACGAGATGGGAGTCCGGATCCGGTGGGTGGGTTCGCGGCCGCGCCTGTGGCGCAGCGTCATCAACGAATTGGCGGTCGCCGAGGCCATGACGGCGGGCAATGACGTCATCACGATCAACTACTGTGTGAACTACGGCGGCCGTGCCGAGATCGCCGAGGCCACCAGGGAAATCGCCCGTGAGGCCGCCGCAGGCACGCTTAACCCGGATCGGATAACGGAGTCCACCATCGCCCGTCACCTGCAGCGACCCGACATTCCCGACGTCGACCTTTTCCTGCGCACCTCGGGGGAGCAGCGGTCCAGCAACTTCATGTTGTGGCAGGCGGCGTATGCCGAGTACATCTTCCAAGACAAGCTGTGGCCGGACTACGATCGCCGCGACTTGTGGGCTGCCTGCGAGGAATACGCCGCACGCAATCGAAGGTTCGGGAGCGCCTGATGCCATCCCTGCGAGACCGCCTGGCGTCGATACTCGGCGACGTCGTCGCGGTCGACGAGGAATCCGACGGGGCGCTCACGGTGCGCCACAACAGCACCATTGCGTCGCTGCGGGTGGTGAACATCGCCGAGGACCTCGACCTGGTGTCGCTGACCCAGATCTTGGCCTGGGACCTGCCGCTGACCAAGAAGATCAGCGACCTGGTGGCCAAGCAGGCCCGCGACAGCAACTTCGGCAGCGTGACGCTGGTCGAAAAGGTCAGCGAGAAGGCCGTGCAGCGCAACTCCGGCAAGAGCGTCGGCAAGACCGCGGATGTGATGCTGCGCTACAACTTTCCCGGCGGCGGCCTGACCGACGAGGCCCTGCGCATCCTGATCCTGCTGGTGCTGGACACCGGCGCCGAGATACGCCGCGCGCTGACGTCATGAACCCGGTCGAGCGGCGAAATCGACGACAGCGCCGAATAGTTCGAGTAGCGCCCGCGTCAGGATCCGCATTCCGAGCACGTGCCGAAGATCTCGATGGTGTGGCTGACGTCGGAAAAGCCATGTTTGGCGGCCACTTCCGCGGCCCACTCCTCGACCTCGTGGTCGCCCACCTCGACGGTGGAGCCGCAGCTGCGGCATACCAGGTGGTGGTGGTGATGCTCGGAGCAGCGACGGTAGACCGACTCGCCGGTGTCGGTCCGCAGCGTGTCGACCATTCCCGCCGCCGCCATCGACTGCAGCGTCCGGTAGACGGTGGTCAGCCCGATGTTCTCGCCGCGATGGCGTAGCTCGTCGTGCAGTTCCTGAGCCGAGCGGAAGTCGTCGAGCGTTTCCAGCAGCGCGGAGATCGCGGCCCGCTGACGAGTGGACCGGACGCTGGCTGAAGTCATAAGCGCCGCTTCCCGCACGAGTGGGAGGTGCCCCCACCCCCGCTAGCGGGCGGTACCCCCACCGCATCGTCGCCGGCGCACTTCATAAGCGCCGCTCTCCCCCGCGAGCGGGAGGTGCCCCCACCTCATCGCTGCGTCCCCCGCAGGCAGGCGGTACCCCCACTGCATCGTCGCCGGCGCGCGTCACGGTGTCTCCTCGGCGGCGTGGGCGACGGCATCCACGACGATGTGCGCAAGATGGTGATCCGCAAGCCGGTACAGCACTTCGCGGCCGGCACGCTCCCCGGCGACGACACCGGCCCCCTTGAGGATCCTCAGGTGCTGGCTGATCAGCGGCTGCGGCACGCCGAGCGCGTCGACCAGCTCATGCACGCAGCGGTGGGACTCGCGCAACTGCAGCACGATGGCGATTCGCACCGGGGCGGCCAGGGCCCGCAACAGCTCGCCGGCGGCGTCGAGGATCTCCCGCGGCGGCGGGACGGGGTATTCGGCCGGCGCGGCGTGCCCACCGGCCTCGGCTTCGCGGTGCTCGTGGGCGACCACGCTGAGGTCCGGTCCCAGGTCGCCATCGGCAGCCGCCGGCGTTGCGGGAGACATCGCCATGGGGAAGAGTCATCACCTCGAGAAGTCCGAGTTGGGCGGGATCGCCCGCCCTCCACTGTCACATGCATGATGACGCATGTCAAAGACCGCGCCGTCGGTCGATACCATGGCTGATGCTTCGCGCGGCGCGGTCGACCGCGCGCATGTCCACCCCGACCCGGAAAGGGAGTGCACCACCCCGTGGCGTCTGTCATCGACACCGTAGTCAACCTGGCCAAACGGCGCGGCTTCGTCTATCCCTCCGGAGAGATCTACGGCGGCACCCGCTCGGCGTGGGATTATGGCCCGCTGGGCGTGGAGCTCAAGGAGAACATCAAACGACAGTGGTGGCGCTCGGTGATTACCGGGCGAGACGACGTCGTGGGGATCGACTCGTCGATCATCCTGCCGCGGCAGGTGTGGGTGGCCTCGGGTCACGTCGAGGTCTTCCACGACCCCCTGGTCGAGTCGTTGATCACCCATAAGCGCTACCGCGCCGACCACCTCATCGAGGCCTACGAAGCCAAGCACGGACATCCGCCGCCCAACGGCCTGGCCGACATCCGCGACCCGGATACCGGCGAGCCCGGCCAGTGGACCGAGCCGCGTGAGTTCAACATGATGCTCAAGACCTACCTCGGACCGATCGAGACCGAGGAGGGCCTGCACTACCTGCGTCCGGAGACCGCGCAGGGCATCTTCATCAACTTCGCCAACGTGGTGACGACCGCCCGCAAGAAGCCACCGTTCGGTATCGGCCAGATTGGCAAGAGTTTTCGCAACGAGATCACCCCGGGCAACTTCATTTTCCGAACCCGCGAGTTTGAGCAAATGGAGATGGAGTTTTTCGTCGAGCCGTCGACCGCCAAGGAATGGCACCAGTATTGGATCGACACCCGCTGGCAATGGTACGTCGAGTTGGGCATCGATCCGGAGAACCTGCGGTTCTTCGAGCACCCGGCCGACAAGCTCTCGCACTACTCCGACCGCACCGTCGACATCGAGTACAAGTTCGGCTTCGCCGGCAATCCGTGGGGTGAGCTGGAAGGTGTGGCCAACCGAACCGATTTCGACTTGTCCACGCACGCAAAGCATTCCGGCGTCGACCTGTCGTTCTACGACCAGGTCACCGACACCCGGTACACCCCGTACGTCATCGAACCCGCGGCGGGCCTGACCCGTTCGTTCATGGCGTTCTTGATCGATGCCTACACCGAGGACGAAGCCCCCAACGCCAAGGGCGTGCTGGAAAAGCGCACCCTGCTTCGGCTGGACCCGCGGCTGGCGCCGGTCAAGGCCGCGGTGCTGCCGCTGTCCCGGCACGCCGACCTGAGTCCGAAGGCCCGAGATTTGGCCGCGGAATTGCGCAAATGCTGGAACATCGAGTTCGACGACGCCGGCGCCATCGGGCGACGCTATCGACGCCAAGACGAGGTCGGGACGCCCTTCTGTGTGACAGTCGATTTCGACTCGCTCGAGGACAATGCCGTCACCGTGCGTCAACGCGACGACATGACGCAGGAGCGAGTCGCGATGAACACCGTCGCCGATTACCTGGCCGCGCGGCTCAAGGGCTGCTGATCGGCGCTCTCGCCGCCTCATTCACCCTGTCTGGATGGTTGTCTTGCTCGCTCACCTGCCGCCGGAGCTGGGCGGCTAAGGGTTTGCTGAAAGTTTGGCTTTTGGGTGCCAAAAAGGCTTACGCTCCAAGCCTGGTGCTGGGCCAATATCGAGTCGCTACGGGTGGGTTTCGGGCCGCGGGGTGGTGCGAGCCGCGGACACGGCTGACTGTGTTGGGGTTTTGATGATTCCGGCCTTTACCTTCTTTCCTCCCGAGATCAACTCGGCGTTGATATTCGGTGGCGCCGGGCCCGGTCCGCTGTTGACGGCGGCGGCTGCCTGGGACGTGCTGGCGGCTGACCTGTCGGATGCGGCGGCGTCGTTCAATTCGGTGATTTCGGAGTTGGCCGGTGGTGCGTGGTTGGGTCCGGCGTCGGTGGCGATGACGGCAGCGGCCGCACCGTATCTGCAGTGGCTGAACGCGGCGGTGGGGCAAGCCGAGGCCGCGGCCGCGCAAGCCCGGGCGGCGGCAGCCGCGTACGAGGGGGCGTCGGCGGCGACGGTGCCTACCCCGGCGGTGTATGCGAACCGCGTTCGGTTGATCACGTTGATCGCCACGAACTTCTTGGGTCAGAACACGCCCGCGATCGCGATGACGGAGCTTGAGTACCTGGAAATGTGGGCTCAGGATGTGGCGGCGATGCTGGGCTACCACTCGCAGGCGACGTCGCTGGCGTCGACGTTGCCGCCGTTCAGCGTGCCGCCGGGAGGTCTGGCCGGCCTGGCGGGCGCGGTGACGACGCCGGTGGCGAACCTGATATCGGAGTTCGCCGGGGCGTTGTCGTCGGCGGGGACCGCCTTTTTCTCGCAGGTCCAATCGCTCATGGCGGCGTTCTCACCCGCGATCTCCTCGCTGTCGTCGGTGCTGTCGTCGGCCCCTGTGTCGACACTGAGTTCGGTGGCGCAGATCGGGGTGTATCCGGCGACCGCGCTGATGTCGCCGATGTTGGTCATGGCCCAAGGTGCCGGGCCGGCGGCCCCGGCGGCTCCGGTGTTGGTCGGCGCAACGAACCCGGCCGCCGACGCGCCGGCGGCGGCGGTTGCTGGCAGCGCCGTTTCGGGGCTGCAGCCGATGGGCGGCTTGGGTGCCGCGGCGGCTGGATTGGGTCAGGCGCGATTCGTGGGCGCGATTTCGGTGCCCCCCACGTGGCAGGGTGCGATGCCGGCCCCCGTGGTTACTTCGGGGATGCCGGGCCTGGGCAGCGGAATGTCGACGACGGGAGCGGGTGGGTCCACCGGTGGTGGGTCGGCGATGCCTATGCCGATGGACGACAAGGACGCCAAGGGCGGCAAGCCCGACGCGATGATGCGCCGCGGCGGCGCACGTCCGCACGTCGTCCAATCCCGGCCCAAGGTGGTACGGCGAAACGGGGTCGGATAGGGCGGCGGTGCCCGAAAGCGGTGGCAACCGAAAGATTAGGGGGACCGGCTCTTGCGACGCATTCGGTGTCCGAAGGCGCCGTATTCATACGCCACGTCATGTCTCCGGGTCTCAGCTATGCCGGCGGTATGCCCGGTGGGGTGACACCGGGTCGCGGCTGGTGTTAGCGGAATCGGGCCGCCCCGTTGGCGCAAAGGTGTTGCGCGGCAGAGCTTGCCTTTGTGAGCGCGGCGCACGACGGTCCCGAACTGCGGATGATGCGCTTGGTAGCGCCCGACGCCCGGCGGCTTGGGCCGGTAATGCGCTGATGGGTTCCCCTGGGCTGCCGCGGAAATCAGAAACGCGCGAATTCGATAATTCCTCGATATCGCGCCCGAGTTTGACATAAAATTTGAAGTGCTTGGTGGCTTTTCAGTTTGCCGCAGCAGCAGAACGTCATAGAGATTGGCTGCGGAAGGGGGCGGCGTGCTTTTGCATCTTGGTCCGCCATTGCCCGACGATACGGTGTCGGCGGTTCGTGGTGATTCCGGCATGCTCGGCGGCCTGTCGGTTCCGCTCAAGTGGGGCGTGGCCGTTCCGCCGGACGACTACGACCATTGGGCGCCGGAGCCCGAAGTGATCGCCGATGCCGGCGATACGACGGCGGACGCGCAGACTGTGGCGGCGCCCGCGGACGGCGTCGAATGGAGTGGGTGGGAAGGCGAAGCCGAGCCCCACTTCGACATTTCCCGGGTTGGCAGCGTGATACCGCATTCGCCATCGGCCGGTTGAGCGCCGGGAAAATCTCCGCGCTTCGCGCTCGAGCCGCGGCCACGCGGCCGATGTTGTCCGGCTGGCGCCTCAAAACCGCTTCCGCCCAGAACTTCAGCGGGCGAAGGTATGCGGCTCAGAATCGTCCGCCGCCGCCCATGAAGCCGCCGCCGGACGAGCCGCCCGATGAACCCCCGAACGAAGTCGGGCTCCAGCCGCCAAACCCGCCGCGCATGCCGCCACTGAGCAGGTCGCCGATGATGATGCCGCCGAGCATCGCGCCCATGTCACTGCCTCCGCGCCGGGTGTAGGCGCGCTGAGCCGATTGCACGTCGGCATTGGCCAGCGCCTGCGCGTTGGCGGCCAGCGTCGAGGCCGCGTTGGCGTGGGCGATCGCTTCGCTCAGATCGGTGGACCGTTTGTCCTGCGCCGCTGCCAGATGCCTGTTGGCTTCGGCGAGCCGGGTCCGGGCCTCGGGGCCGACGCTGCCGCGACGGGTGTCGACGTAGTCCGAGACCCCACGCACCCGTGACTCCGCGGTGAACAACGCCTGCTCGAATGACCGGCTGAGCTGTTCGGCGGTGGCCTGCTCCTGCGCCAATGTGGCCACGACCCGGTCGAGGTCGGCGCCGGCCGTCGTCAATTGGCCGAACGCACCCAGCGGATCGGCGGAGGCGCCGCTGCGGGCGGCGTCGACGGCCATGGCCGCGGCGTCGCGGGCTGCAATGAGTTCGCCGGTGCGCGCGGATTTGGTGGTCTGTGTTTTCTGCAGCAGCTCGCCCGCGCGCTTGAGGCCCGACTGGACGCCGGCCATGGCCGACGGCAGTTGGTCGACGGCATGCCGGATGTCGCTGGCCGCGTTGTCCACCGCGTCGAGCAGGGCACGCGCCTGCCCCAGCGCCGACTCGGCGGCACGAACGGCGTCCACCAAACCCGCCTGCTGACCGGTGACCGCCTGGGCGGCCAGTTCCCGGGCGGTACCGATGTTGCGGTCGGCGAACGCCAGCCGCTCCTTGGCGGTCGCCACATTGCCGGACACCGAATTCAATGCGGCAGCGTCGAATTCGTGGTGCAACTCGCCCAGCCGCCGTTCCGCGGGGGCGATCCGGGTGGTGAGTTCCACGTACTGCTGGGTCAGCGCGTCGAGTCGTGACGGTGCGTTGATCACCAAGTCGCGCAGTTTCTCGAACGCCGCTGTTTGTGACTCCAGTTCGCGGTCGGCCTGCGCCGCCGACACGATGACCCTGGTGAGCAGCTCGCGTCGCTGCGCGAGTGTTTCCGGCGTGCTGTCGTCAAGCTCTTGACGCACGGTGAACGCTTGGGACAGCGCCGCTTTGGCGTTGTTCACCGCCTGGGTAAACGGGCGGGTACGCTCTTCGCCGAACTCGGCGATCGCCAGGTCGAGCTCGTTGGAGCTGGTGCGTAAGGCATTGTCGACGCCCACCACCATCGAGCGGGACAGGTCGTCGAGGGCCTGCAGCGGCACCGCGGCCAGCGCATTGGCGTCCGTGGGGTCGACCTTTCGCGCGGCGGCCAGCGCCGCGGCGCGGCGACGCCGGCCGCGATAGCGCATCACCAACAGCAGCACTACCACCGCGGCGAGAATGGCCGCCAGCACCACCAGCAGTACCACCCGACCCGACGAACCGGGCGACGAGTCGAGCCCGGTGGCCGCGGCGACGGCGGCGCCGCTCCAGTCGCCGTTGTGCAGGGCGGGTTCGATCTTGTTGCGGCGCAGGTCGTCAACCTGTTTCGCGGTGCTGCTTTTGACCGTCGACGGCACCAGAAATGCGTAGGCCCGGCTGGTGGTGGCGACGGCCAGCAGCGCGTCGTAGTCGCCCAGGTCGCTGGAGCGCACGGTGCGCTGGGCCCAGGTCACCGCGCTCTGCCCGGAGAAGTTGTCGACGTAGACCACCCACAGCCGGATGTGGCGATCCGCATACAGCTTGTTGACGGCCGACGTGACCGCGGCGCGGCCGGAGTCCGACAGGACTCCTGCGCTGTCGGTGACGTAATCGGCCAGCCGGAGCGGGGGTTGCGCGCCGGCGGGCGGCGCCAGCAGCAGTCCCGCGGTGACGATGGCAACGATCACGCCGAGCAGTCGAGCAGTGCGCATAGCTGCAAATCTAGCCCGGCGACGAGGCCGGCCCGAGGGACCGAGGTGGGGGCGATCCTCGTTCGCTATTTCCCTGGCAGACTGTGCCTCGGTGAGCACGAATCAGCAAGACGCGTACGACGACTTCGACCGCCAGCGGCGGATACCCGAAGCGCCGAAGACGGCGGGTCTGCCGGGCACCGAAGGCCAGCACCGCACCGACTTCGCACGGGACCGGGCCCGCGTGTTGCACAGCGCCGCACTGCGCCGGCTGGCCGACAAGACGCAGGTCGTCGGGCCCCGCGAGGGGGATACACCGCGCACCCGGTTGACGCACTCGCTGGAGGTCGCCCAGATCGGGCGGGGGATGGCGGTGGGGCTGGGCTGCGACCTCGACCTGGTCGACCTGGCCGGCCTGGCGCACGACATCGGGCACCCGCCCTACGGGCACAACGGCGAGTACGCGCTCGACGAGGTCGCCGCCGGGTATGGCGGTTTCGAGGGCAATGCCCAGAATTTCCGCATTCTGACCAGTCTTGAGCCGAAAGTCCTTGATGCCCAAGGCAATAGCGCGGGACTTAACTTGACGCGCGCCGCGCTGGACGCGGTCACCAAATACCCGTGGACCCGCGACCGAGGCGAGCGCAAGTACGGCTTTTACGAGGAGGATCATCAGCTGGCCGCCTGGGTCCGCTCACGCGCGCCGGCGGGCCGGGCGTGTCTGGAAGCACAGGTGATGGACTGGGCCGACGATGTCGCATATTCGGTGCACGACGTCGAGGACGGCGTCGTGTCGCAGCGCATCGATCTGCGCGTGCTCGCCGACGACGACGAGGCGGCCGCGCTGGCCAAGCTGGGGGAGAGCGAGTTCTCCCGGGTCAGCGCCGACGATTTCATGGCGGCCGCGAAGCGGCTGTCGGGGCTGCCGGTGGTCGCCGCGGTCGGTAAGTACGACGCCACACTGGCCGCATCGGTCGCGCTCAAGCGATTGACCAGTGAACTGGTGGGCAGGTTCGCCTCGGCCGCGATCGCCACCACGCGTGCGGCGGCCGGTCCCGGGCCGCTGGTGCGGTACCGGGCCGACCTGCAGGTCCCCGATCTGGTGCGGGCCGAGGTCGCCTTGCTGAAAATCCTGGCGCTGCAGTTCATCATGTCCGATCCGCGGCATCGGGAAACCCAGGCCCGGCAACGCGAACGCATCCACCGGGTATCGCAGTGGCTGCACGCCGGCGCACCGGGAACGCTCGATCCGATCTTTGCCGCGGCATTCACCACAGCGGCCGACGACCGCGCCCGGTGGCGCGTGATCGTCGATCAGATCGCCTCGTACACCGAGGGCCGGCTGGAGCGCATCGACGCGCGTCAGGCCAATCCCTAACTGTTGCGTGGCCGCCGGGTCACCCCATTGGCGATGTGGCGTCGCGGCCGCGGACTAGGCTTGCCGGTCATGAGGACATTCAGCGGTATGGCCACCCTCGCGGTGGGGCTGCCCGTCATCGCGGTGAGCGCCTGCAGTTCACCTCAGCATGCCAGCAGCCAGCCGGGCACCACTCCAGCGGTGAAGAGCGCCGCGCCGGAGTCGTCGGGCGCGACCTCCAGTCCGGCGCCCGGTGGCGCATCGCTCACCGCGTCGCTGAAGGCGCCGGACGGCCGGGACGTGGCCACGGCCACTTTCGACTTCACCGGCGGGTACGTCACCGTCACCGTGAAGACGTCTGCCGCCGGCATCCTGGCGCCCGGCTTCCACGGCATGCACGTGCATGAAATCGGCAAGTGCGAGCCCAACTCGGTCGCCCCTACCGGCGGGCCGCCCGGCAACTTCTTGTCCGCCGGCGGCCATTACCAGGCACCCGGACACACCGGCAAGCCCGAAAGCGGCGACCTGACGTCCCTTGAGGTGCGTCAGGATGGCTCGGCCTACCTGGTCACCACCACCGATGCGTTCACCAAGGACGACCTGGTGGCGGGCAACAAGACGGCGTTGATGGTGCACGGCGCCGAATACAGTGACAATGCGACGGAGCGGGTCGCCTGCGGCGTCATCGGGACTGGCTAGTCGCCCGCCCCGGCGATTTAGACTGGGCCGATGTCGAATCCGGCAGGTTCGTGGCAGCACCCGCCCGCGGGCGACGGTGCCGGCCGCCCGGGGGGCCGGGGCCGGATTCCCGACCGCGATATCGCCGCCATCCGTGAGCGCGTCCGCATCGAGGAAGTCGTCGGCGATTACGTCCAATTGCGGCGCGCCGGGGCCGACTCGCTCAAGGGCCTGTGCCCGTTCCACGACGAGAAGTCGCCGTCGTTTCACGTCCGCCCCAACCACGGCCATTTCCACTGCTTCGGCTGCGGGGAGGGTGGCGACGTGTACGCGTTCGTCCAGAAGATCGAACACGTCACTTTCGTCGAGGCGGTGGAGTTGCTCGCCGACCGGGTCGGCCACACCATCAGCTACACCGGTCCGGCGACCAGTGTGCAGCGCGATCGCGGCAGTCGCAGCAGGCTCGTCGCGGCCAACGCGGCCGCGGCGGAATTCTATGCGGCGGCACTGGAATCCGACGAGGCGGGACCGGCCCGCCGGTATCTGACCGAACGGAACTTCGATGCCCAGGCGGCCCATCACTTCGGCTGCGGGTTCGCGCCGTCGGGCTGGGATTCACTGACAAAGCATCTGCAGCGCAAAGGTTTTGAGTTCAAGGAACTAGAGGCTGCCGGCCTGTCGCGGCAGGGGCGCCGCGGTCCGATCGACCGGTTCCACCGGCGGTTGCTGTGGCCCATCCGCACCGCGTCCGGCGAGGTGATCGGTTTCGGCGCGCGGCGGCTGTTTGACGACGATCCGATGGAAGCCAAGTACGTCAATACGCCGGAGACGCTGCTGTACAAGAAGTCCGCGGTGATGTTCGGCATCGACTTGGCCAAGCGCGACATCGCCAAGGGTCACCAGGCGGTGGTCGTCGAGGGCTACACCGATGTGATGGCCATGCATCTGGCCGGAGTCACCACCGCGGTCGCGTCCTGCGGCACCGCGTTCGGCGATGAGCATTTGGCGATGCTGCGCCGACTGATGATGGACGACAGTTTCTTTCGCGGCGAACTGATCTACGTTTTCGACGGTGATGCGGCCGGCCGCGCCGCCGCGCTCAAGGCGTTCGGCGGCGAGCAGAACCTGGCGGGCCAGTCGTTTGTCGCGGTGGCCCCGGACGGCATGGATCCCTGCGACCTGCGGCTGAAGTCCGGCGACGGCGCGCTGCGCGACCTGGTGGCGCGGCGGACCCCGTTGTTCGAGTTCGCGATCCGCACCGCCATCGCCGAGATGGACCTCGATAGCGCCGAGGGCCGGGTCGCCGCGCTGCGCCGCTGCGTGCCCATGGTGGGCCAGATCAAAGACCCCACGCTGCGCGACGAATACGCCCGCCAGCTCGCCGGCTGGGTGGGCTGGGACGACGTGGCGCAAGTCATCGACCGGGTGCGCGGCGAGGCCAAGAAATCCAAGCCCCCGGTCCGCGGCGGCCCCGGAGCGGGTGCCGCCCGCCGCGTGGCGCAGCAGCCCCGTGTCGCGGCCCCGGCCGAACCCGCCGCCGCTCGCCCGGACCCGCGGGACCCCACCCTGTGGCCACAGCGCGAGGCGCTCAAATCGGCGTTGCAGTACCCGGCGTTAGCCGGTCCGGTGTTCGACACGCTGACCGTCGAAAGCTTCACCCACCCCGGGTATGCCGCCGTGCGGGCGGCCATCGAGGGGGCCGGGGGCACCTCCACCGGTGTCACGGGGGCGGAGTGGATCGATGCGGTGCGTCGGCAGACCGGGTCGGAGCTGACCTCGGGCCTGATCAGCGAGCTGGGGGTGGAGGGCATCGCGGTCGACGACGAAAAGCTGCCGCGCTATATCTGCGGTGTGCTGGCTCGGCTGCAGGAGGTGTGGATGGGCCGGCAGATCGCCGAGGTGAAGTCCAAGTTGCAGCGCATGTCGCCCATCGAACAGGGCGACGAGTATCACGCGCTGTTTGGCGACCTGGTCGCCATGGAGGCGTATCGGCGCAGCCTGCTGGAGCAGGCTAGCGGGGACGATCTGACGGTGTGAGGACCGCTTCGGCCGGGCGCTCGACCACCGCCGTTCGGTCGTCGATCTCCGCCACCGTCACAAACCCGGCATCCGGTGAGATCCGGTTCGCGATCTTGCGACGCCCCCCTGCGATCACCGACTTGGCCATGGGACTGCTGGTCAGCGCGCGATAGGTGCCGGCGATCTGCTCGTAGCGGCGACGCCCGGCCTTCGAGCCCAGCACGTAACCCAGTCCAAGCACCACGACATACCGGATCAAAGCGTTCCTCCCGACGATCGATGGCTCCATCCTGCCTCACCCGGCCGGCTGGCTGCGCGGCTGATCCATCCGGGGCGGGCAGTCCCTCTAGTTGGGTGTCAATGTGCCAGTACGCTAGAGTCGTCCCGCGATCGGGTAATCCCCTGTAGCTCAATTGGCAGAGCGTTCGGCTGTTAACCGAAGGGTTGGAGGTTCGAGTCCTCCCGGGGGAGCAGGTCAAAGCGCTTTCAGACCCAGGTGGCTCGTTCAGCAGTGCGCGGCCCAGCACCGCTGGGTGGGGCAATAGGTCGAATGCGCGAGGCTCACCATCGATCCGACCTCTCCCAACGTGACGTTTCTGGGGTCCAGGACGGAATGAATTTGCTGGGCAATCTGGTCATACGTCCAGCCCCACCCGAGGTCGTCGCAGATGAGGCGCCCCATCCCGGTGAGCGCGTCGTCGCGATCCGGCGGCCACGAGAAGCCAAGGGAGCGCAGTTGCGCGAGGTATGCGTCATCGGCGGGGTCGGCGGTCGCAACCGCGGCGCCGGTAATCAGGACGACGCCAGCCATCACGGGGATGATCAGTCTGGTCAGCCAGCGGGGTGGGACCATGTGATGGGCTTCCTGCCATCCGACGATCCCGTCAGTGTGTGGGTCCAAAGCCGCGCAAACATGAAGAAACAGCGAAAAGCTGGGAAAAAGGTTTGCTAGTCGTACGCCGGCGTCCAGATGGTATCCAGGACCGCTCGCGGCACGTCCTCATGCGTCCGGGTGGCCACCCCGTCTTCGACGGCGGCGTGATACACGGCCTCGGCGACCGCCGTCGAAACAGTGCGCAAGTTGCGCACGTCGGGTAACAGCGAGTCCCCGGGATCACTCGGGCTCGCGTGGTGCACAACGGCTTTCGCCGCCGCCTGCAGCATTTTCCGGGTGAGCAGCCGCGCTCCGGCGACGATGATGCCCAGTCCGATTCCGGGAAATACCAGCACGTTGTTGGCCTGCCCGATGGTGTAGGTGGTGCCGTCGCGTTCGACGGGGCCCACGGGAGTGCCGGTCGTCAGCAGCGCCCGGCCGTTCGACCACTCGAGCACGTCGCCGGGCATGGCTTCCATCCGCGACGTCGGGTTGGACAGCGGGAAGACCATCGGGCACTCGCACGATGCCGTCATGGTTTCGATGACCTCTCGGGTGAATGCGCCGAACACCGTCGAACAGCCCAGCAGGATGGTGGGTGACGCGAGCTTGATCGCGTCGACCAGCCCCACCCGATCCCCGGCGGCCACCCCCAACCGCTTGCGGTTCTTGGCGTAAGGCTTTTGGTAATCCCGCAGGTCGTCCATGTCGTCGAACAGCAGGCCCTGCTTGTCGATCGGCCAGATCTGCGACGTGGCCTGTTCGGCGGTGGCGCCGTCGGCGACCATGGCGTCACGGATCTGATCGGCGACCCCGATGCCCGCGGTCCCCGCGCCGAACACCATGGTGACCTGATCGCGCAGCGGGACACCGGTGACATGGCATCCGCCGTACACCGCCGCCACGACCACCGCGCCGGTGCCCTGGATGTCGTCGTTGAACACGCAGTACTCGTCGCCGTAGGTCTGCAGGATCTTGCGCGCATTGACCGGGCCGAAATCCTCGAAATGCAGGATCGCCTTGGGAAACAGCCGGTGAGCGGTCTCGATGTAGCGCCTGACGAAGTCGTCGTATTCCTCGCCGCGGCGCCGGGCGTGACGATTGCCCAGATAGAACGGATCCTGCAGCAACTGCTCGTTGTCGGTGCCGACGTCAAGGGACACCGCCAGGCAGCGGCGGGGATCGATGCCGGCACCGGCGGTGTAGAGCGCCAGCTTGCCGACGGCGATTTCGATGCCACCCACACCCCAGTCGCCGATGCCCAGGATGGCCTCGGCATCGGTGCACACGATCAGGTCGACATCCTCGGGTCCCAGCCCGAAAGTCTGGAAGGCCGCTTCGATTTCATCCGGTTCGTCGATGCTCAGGAAAAGTCCCCGCTGCCCGCGGTATTCATCGGAGAAGCGTTGAATGGCCTCACCGACAGTGGGGGTGTAGACCACCGGCATCAGTTCGGGCAGGTGGTCTTCCAGCACCTTGAAGTACAGCAATTCGTGCCGGTAGTGCAACTGCTCCAGCAGCAGATTACGACCCAGATCCGTTGCCAGGCTTTGCAGTTGGTGCCACACGCGGTCGGCTTGCTGATCGAGTGTGAGCACCGCCGGGGGAAGCCGGCCGGTCAGTCCCAACCGCTTACGCTGCTCGTGGGTGAATCCGACTCCGCGGTTCAAACTCGGCACGGACAACGCCTCCGGGATCCGCGGCGCGTGGGGGTCGCTCATCAAAACTCCGTCCGTGAGTTGGTGTCCTACGTACGGTAGCGCCGAAGGAAATGAACGCGCTGCTAAGAGCACCCGACGGGAATTCGATGACTCAGATGGAGAAGTCTTCGCCGTGCCAGACGCCGGCTTCCGGCGGCCGGATCACCCGGCCGGGTTCCTGCCCGTCGGTCAGCGCCTCCAGCTTGGACACCCTGGTGAGCAGGGACTGCAGGCTGACACCTACCAGATCGGGCATCATCGAGTCGTCCGGGCTGCCTCGACCGTGGCGACTGATGACCTGCCCGGGAACGCCGACCACCACCGAGCAGGACGGGACCGGCTTGACCAACACCGCGTTGGCGCCGATGCGGCTGTCGTCGCCGATTTTGATCGCGCCCAGGACCTTCGCCCCGGCGCCGATCGTCACGCGGTCGCCCACGGTGGGGTGGCGTTTTCCGGTATCCGCGCCGCTGCCGCCGAGGGTGACGCCGTGATACAGCGTGACATCGTCGCCCACCTCCGCGGTCTCTCCGATCACCACGCCCGTCGCGTGGTCGATGAACAGGCCGGCGCCCAGGTGAGCGCCCGGGTGGATGTCGACTCCGGTCAGGATGCGGGTGAGCTCGGCCAACGTCCGCGCGGTCACCCGGGCGCCACGTTTCCACAGCCAGTGGCTGATCCGGTGGCCCCAGATGGCGTGCACGCCGGGGTAGGCAAAGATCACCTCCAGCGTGGTCGGGGCGGCCGGATCGCGCTGCCTGGCCGCCTGGATGTCCCGCCGTATGGCCGCGAGCATGGCTAGTCCGCCACCTCCGCGAACAGCGGCGTGCTCAGGTACCGTTCACCGAAATCGGGCAGCACGACGACGACGAGCTTGCCGGCGTTCTCCGGTCGGCGGGCCACCTGCAGGGCAGCCACCGCCGCCGCGCCCGAGGAGATGCCGACCAGCAGCCCCTCTTCGGTGGCCAGCCGACGGGCCAAGGTGAGTGCGTCGTCATTGCCGACGGCGATGATCTCGTCGACCAGGTCCTCATCGAGCACCGGTGGGACGAATCCGGCACCGATGCCCTGGATGGGGTGCGGACCCTTCTGCCCGCCGGACAGCACCGGCGACGCGGCGGGCTCCACCGCGATGATTTGCGCCGAAGCCTTGCGTTGCTTGAGGACTTGGGCCACGCCGGTGAGCGTGCCGCCGGTGCCGACCCCGGCCACGAAGATGTCGACCTTGCCGTCGGTGTCGCGCCAAATCTCCTCCGCGGTGGTGGCGCGGTGCATCGCCGGGTTGGCCGGATTCTCGAATTGTTGCGGGACGAAATACCGTTGGTCGGTCTTGGCCAATTCCTCGGCCTTGGCGATGGCACCCTGCATGCCGTCCGCGCCCGGGGTCAGGACGATTTCGGCACCGTAGGCCCGCAGCAGCATTCGCCGCTCGACGCTCATTGTCTCGGGCATGGTCAGCACGCATCGGTAGCCGCGCGCCGCGCACACCATCGCCAGCGCGATGCCGGTGTTCCCGCTCGTCGGTTCCAGGATGATCGTGTCGGGCTTGATCAGTCCCGCCTGCTCGGCGGCGTCGATCATGGCGACCCCGATGCGATCCTTGACGCTATTCGCCGGGTTGAAGAATTCCAGCTTGGCGACGACGTCGGCGACGGCGCCTTCGGTGACTCGGCGCAGCCGGACCAGCGGCGTGTTGCCTACCAGCTGTGTGACGTCTTCGGCAATGCTCATCTGTCTTCCTCAACGATGTTCAGAACAGGACTCGTCGGCCTGCAGGATGTCGAATGTGGTGGCCCCGCATGGTTTCGGTGGCCGACCGCACCGAATGGCGTCGGTGAATCTCGGCGTGCGTCATGGCCCGGTCGGGGATGGACAAATACAATCATCGGCGGTTGAACTTCCTGGAGGCTGGTATGTAGCGCCCGTCTTGATGCCGCCCCGGCGTACTCGTGGTACTGCCCGCATCTGGCGCCGGATGTCCGTGAGCGTTTCGAAGGCGTCAGGAAATCAACAACAGCGACAACAACAGTCCACGGTGGGGCGGCGCGTAAGGACAAAGCGCGGCTGTGCGGCCTGTTGCATAGCCCCACTATAGGACATCCGTCCCAGGTGGCGATCCGGCTCATCTGCGCTTTGACCCTGTCCCGAGGCATACCCCTACTCAGGACTCAACCGGGCCGATCGGTTGATTAATTCCGCGCAGTAGCGGCGCGCCTGTCGGCGCTCAACGACTCGACATGGATTCGGCCGCGTCCGGGTCCATGCGTACCTGGTCGGTGCTGGCGCACACGCACGACTGTGCGCCGTCGTGGACCCAGCGCCCCAGCTGGGTTTCGCGTTTGCGCCTCAGGTGCTGCACGTAGACCTTGTCACGCTGATTCGGAGAGAACACCAGGTCCAGGTTGACCGGCAGCCCGGCCCAGTCGACCTGGTCGCGTGCCGGCTCCTGCTCACCGGGTCGGTCGCCCTCTGCGGCCTCGCGCCGCAACCGGCACTTCAGTGGGCAGTCAGTCTGCAGGGCCGCCTCGCGGCCAACACCCTCCCGAGCCATGATCACGTCACTCCTCGAGCGCACCGCCAATTCCTAGGCGAATGGTGCGCCCGAGATGTTTCAACCGCGGGTGTGCCGTGTTTCGGCCGCATTACGCTCGCGGCGGCGCGGGACGGCGCTAGTAGACGTCGCGGTGGTAGCGCTTGTCGGCGCTCAACGACCGGACGTATTCCCGCGCCGCCTCTGGGTCGAGGTTGCCGTGTTCGGCCGCGATTCGGCAGAGTGCGCGATCGACGTCCTTGGCCATCGGATCGGCGTTACCGCAGACGTACAGCTGTGCGCCGTCTTGCAGCCAGCGCCACAGCTCGGCGCCGCGTTTGTGCATCAGGTGCTGCACGTAGACCTTGTCGCGCTGGTCTCGGGAGAACGCCAGGTCCAGTTCGGTGAGGAACCCGTCGGCGCGCATCCGTTCGATCTCGTCACGGTAGTAATAGTCGGTCTCGGCGTGCTGTTCGCCGAAGAACAACCAGTTGGGGCCGGTGTGGCCAAGTGCGCGGCGTTCCTGCAGGAAACCCCGGAAGGGTGCGATGCCGGTGCCCGGACCGATCATGATCATCGGAGCGTGCGGGTCGCTGGGCGGCCGGAAGTTGCTGGACGGCCGCAGATAGACGGCGATCCGATCGCCGGGGGAGCGGTCCGCCAAATAGGTCGAGCACACTCCGCGGCGGGGGACGCCCGCGAAGTTGTAGCGTACCGGCGAGACGGTCAGGTGGACTTCCCCCGGGCTTTCCTTGGGGCTGGACGAGATCGAGTACAGCCGCGGCTGAAGCGGTTTGAGCACGCTCAGCCACTCCTCGACCGACGCGGTGACCGGCAGCTGGGCGAGCAGATCAACCGACTGCCGTCCCCAGGTCCAATTGCTAAGCGCGGCTTTGTTTTCCGGCTTCATCAACTCGGCGAGTTCGGTGTCGCCGGTGCGTTGTTGCACGAAGCGGAGCAGATCCGGGCTGATGTGCGCGATCTCGAATCGCTCCGTCAGCGCCGAGCGCAACGACATCAGCCCGTGCTCGCCGACCTCCACGGGGGTCTGGGCGTCCAGTCCGGTCACCGACAGCCATTCGTCGACCAGCCGATCGCTGTTGCGCGGCCACACCCCGAGCGCGTCACCGGCTTCGTAGCTGAGGGTGTCTTCGGGCAGGCTGAACACCAACTGCCGCACATCCTTTGCCGACTCCGGCCGGCTCAGCGTGACGTTGCGTGCGATGCCGGTGATCAGCGGATTCTTTTTGGTGTACGTCTGCGTCCCGGGCCGGCCGGCCGGTCGGAGCGGGGCCGCCAGGACGTCGGCGGCCGCCAGCGCCGGCGCGGTGCCATCCCTGCCGACGGATGCGGGGGTGCGAGCCAGCGCCTGGATGACGCCGCCCAGCCACTTGGCCGCGGCGTCGTCGTAGTCGGGTTCGCAGTCGACCCGGCCGACCAGGCGAATCGCCCCCAACTCGGCGAGCCGTTCGTCGAGTTTGCGTCCGTGGCCGCAGAAGTCGTCGTAATTGGAGTCGCCCAGTGCCAACACGGCGTAGTGGGTGTCGGTGAACCGTGGCGCAGTGGCGGCGGTGAGCGCCTGCCACAGGCCAGCACCGTTGTCGGGTGGCTCGCCGTCGCCGGTGGTGCTGGTGATCAGCAGGAGTTCGCGCGTGGTGGCCAGCTGTGCCACCGGGAAATCGTCCATGCCATGCACCACGAACGGCAGCCCGGCCTCGCCCAATTGTGTGGCCACGTCGGCGGCGAGCTCTTCCGCGTTCCCGGTTTGCGAGGCCCACAACACCACGACCGGTGCCCGTTCGGGCGCCGGTGTGGCGTCGGGCGTCTCATCCCGTGGTCCCGTGACGGCCGGTTCCGGGATCGACTGCGGAGCGTCGGTGCGCGCGAACAAACCCGCCAGCAGCCCGTCGACCCACAGCCGGGTGGCGGAGTCGAAGGGAGCGCTGTGCGGCAACGTCGGCACACCGGCCGCGCGGCGACCGGATTCGGAGCGCAACCCGGTGAGCAGCCCGGCAAGATAGGAGCGGCCGAGCGGACCGAATTGCGGCGCCGGTTCGCTTGCTACGCCGAGCAGTTCGGCGAGCGCGTCGACCTGAGCGGGGCTGATCGGCTCGGCTTCATCGCGGCGATGGGACTCCGACGTGCCGGCCGGCGAGTGTTCGGGCCCCGAATCCGCTGGGGCGACAGCGACCTTCGTCAGGGTGACCGCACAGGCCTTGAACTCCGGTTGGTGCGAGAGCGGGTCTACCGCGTCGTTGGTAACGGCGTTGATGGACAGGTATTCGCCGAAGGCGTCGTTCCAGTGGAACGGTGCGAAGCAATTGCCGCGCCGCACGCGGTCGGTGACCACGGCGGGCAGCACGGCCCGGCCGCGGCGGGACGCGATTTCGATGGCGTCGCCCTCGCGGATCTGCAGTCGCGCGGCGTCGTCGGGGTGGATTTCGACGAACGGTCCGGGGTTGAGTTTGTTGAGCTTGGCGACCTTGCCGGTCTTGGTCATCGTGTGCCATTGGTGGGGCAGGCGCCCGGTGTTGAGCAAGAACGGGAAGTCGTCGTCGGGCATCTCCTCGGGCAGCAGGTGCGGGCGGGGAAAGAACACCGCCCGGCCGTTGGGGGTCGGGAAAGCCACCCGGGGCACGCTTCCGTCCTCGCGGACCAGCCGGGTCTGGCTGACACCGTCGTTGCGGTAGCGGATCGGACTGCGGTCGCCGGCTCCCTCGGGCGGGCAGGGCCACTGCAGCGGGGTCTGGCGCAAACGGTCGTAGCTGGCACCCCGCAGGTCGTAGCCCGTCGCGGGGTTCCAGAACCGCTTGATCTCTTCGAAGACCTCCTCGGCGGAGTCGTAGCTGAACGACTCCGAGAATCCCATTTCGCAGGCGATCCGGGCGATGATTCGCCAGTCCGGCAGCGCCTGGCCCGGCGCCTTGACCGCCGGTTGAAACAGCGTCAGGTTGCGCTCGGAGTTGACCATCACCCCTTCGGATTCGCTCCACAGGGCGGCCGGTAACAACACGTCGGCATATTCGTTGGTCTCGGTCTGCAGGAACGCGTCCTGGCTAATCACCAGTTCGGCGCTTTCCAGACCGCCGAGCACCGTCTTCCGATTGGCCACGGAGGCAATGGGATTGGTGCAGACGATCCAGCACGCCTTGATCTTGCCGGCCGCCATGCGGGAGAACAGGTCGATGGTTCCGGTACCGACCTCGGTGCGCAGCGATCCGCGCGGAATGCCCCACTGGTCCTCCACGAAGGCGCGGTCGTCCGCCGCGGCCACTGAGCGCTGGCCCGGCAAACCCGGCCCCAGGTAACCCATTTCCCGGCCGCCCATCGCGTTGGGCTGCCCGGTGAGGGAGAACGGGCCGCTGCCGGTTTTGCAGATCGCACCGGTTGCCAGGTGCAAGTTGCAGATCGCGTTGGTGTTCCAGGTGCCGTGGGTGCTCTGATTGAGTCCCATTGTCCAGCAGCTCATCCAGTTCGCAGCTTCGCCGATCCAGCGCGCCGCCGTGCGGATGTCGTCGGCCGGGATACCGGTGATCGCACTGACGTTGTCGGGGGTGTACTGCTCCAGGAAACTGGGCATCACGTCCCAACCTTCGGTGAACTCCGAAATGAAATCGGCGTCGGTATGGCCGTTTTCGACGACTTGTTGCAGCAGGCCGTTGAGCAATGCCAGATCGGTGCCCGGGTCGATTTGCAGGAAGAGGTCGGCTTTTTCCGCCGTTGCCGTGCGGCGCGGGTCGACGACGATCAGTTTGGCGCCGGCCTTGACGCGATCCATCATGCGCAAGAAGAGGATCGGGTGACAATCGGCCATATTGGCGCCGATGACGAAGAACACATCGGCGTGGTCGAAGTCTTGGTATGAGCCGGGCGGCCCGTCGGCGCCCAGGGACAGCTTGTAGCCAGAACCCGCGCTGGCCATGCACAGTCGTGAGTTCGACTCGATCTGGTTGGTGCCGATGAAGCCCTTGGTCAGCTTGTTCGCCAGGTACTGGGCCTCGAGCGACATCTGGCCGGACACATACATCGCGAAGGAATCGGGGCCGTGCTCGTCGATGATTGCCCGTAACTGCTTTGCGCACTGGACGATCGCGGCGTCCATATCGATCGGCTCGAGGGGTTCGCCGCGATCGGCGCGCAGGTGCGCCGTTTCCATCCGGCCCGGCGCGGCGAGCAGTTCGGCGGTGGTCGCGCCCTTGGTGCACACCCGGCCAAAGTTGGCTGGATGTTCTTTGTTACCAACCGACTTCGCGACGTGACGACGATCGCTTTCGGCGTCGGCTGTGACGTGCAACACCAGGCCACAACCCACGCCGCAGTAGGCGCACATCGTGTTCACGGTGTCCTTATCGGGCGCCATGGGGCTCCCTCGCCACGCCTACATCCCTCCCTGTCGATGCGCAAAAACACTCACACTGAATCGTGCGGCAAGAATGTTTCACCACCGGGTATGCAATGTTTCCGACGTTTAGCGGCTTCCTCGCAGCGCACGTGCACCGTTTGTGAGGTGTGGCGAAAGCCGCAGCCGGGCTCGGATATCGGAGGTCGTCGTCGACCCGCAGACCCCGATCAGGCTACCCACGCCGGCGCCGCGCCTGCCGCCCAGAACTCGGTTTTTGACCAAACGAATGGGACATTCACAGTCTTCGCTAAGCTCACCGCGTGCGTCGGCTGATCGCGATCCTGCTGGTTTTGCTGGCCGCCGGTTGCGGCGGCAAGCCGTCGACAGCACCGGCGGCCCGGCCCGTCACCTGCAAGGAGACCGACGGGCCGACGCCCGGCACCGTGCGGCAAGCCATCACCTCGGTCCCCATCACGGTCCCCGGGACCAACTGGGTGGAAATCGCCCGGGGCCATACCAAGAAATGCCGCCTGTACTGGGTCCAGATCATCCCGACCATCGCCAGCGAGTCGACACCCCAACAGCTGCTGTTCTTCGACCACAACAAGCCCCTGGGGACCCCGACCCCCAACCCGAAGCCGTACATAACCGTGCTGGCGCCGTCGGACGACACCATCGCGGTTCGATACCAGTGGCAGCAGGGCAACGACCAACCCTGCTGCCCCTCCGGCAGCGGCACGGTGAAGTTCAAGATCGGTTCGGACGGCCGGCTGGAAGCGCTTGGCAAGATCCCGAACCAATAAGGTTGTCTGACAAAGACGTCACACCAGTGCGCGACCGGAGTAGCTGCACCGGCGACAAAGCGGAATTTCCTACTCGGCTTGTAAATATTAATTCTACGATCCGACTTGTAAAAAATGCGTCAAAGCGGCGCCCGTGAAACGGCGCTAGTTTGTCGATTTCACAGCCTTTATCCAGCAGATTCCTACCCCGAAATACGCAATTGCCAGGAAACTGCTGCCATTGTAGGTAAGCAGTGCCGGGAAACCACGCGGCCGACAGTATCGCCAGCGCGAAATGCTGAACGGGACGTACAAGGGAGTACTGAAGCGGGACGCTGAACAGCCCTCGCCGCTGGTGATTGCGTCCGCACTGCGGTCCGGCCATGATCGATCGCCTAATGCATTGTCGCTGAGGTGATTCGAAGGCTTCGGGTAACGAACAATCCGCTGAAAGGCAGGTTCATGGCGCAACCACGGCGCATCTCGCACTGGGACCCAGAAGATCACGTGGCGTGGGACACCGACAACAGCGTCATCGCCCGCCGCAATCTGATCTGGTCGATCGTTACCTCCCATGTCGCCTTTTCGATCTGGTACCTGTGGTCGGTGATGGTGCTGTTCATGCCGCAGTCGATCTACGGTTTTTCCACCGGCGACAAGCTGCTGATCGGTGCCACCGCATCGTTGGTCGGTGCCGTCATGCGCATCCCCTATGCGATGGGCAATGCCAAGTTCGGCGGCCGCAACTGGGCGGTGTTCGCGTCGCTGATCCTGCTGATTCCCACCGCGGGGGCCATTTTCCTGCTGGCCAATCCCGGCCTGCCGCTGTGGCCGTATCTGGTGTGCGCCGCGCTGACCGGGTTGGGTGGCGCCAACTACTCGGGGTCGCTGGCCAACGCCGAAGCCTTCTACCCGCAGCGATATAAGGGCTTTGCTCTCGGTTTGACCGGCGGGATCGCCAACCTCGGGTCGGCGGTCATTCAGGTGGTGGGGCTTGTGGTGCTGGCCACCGCGGGCCACCAGGCGCCCTACTGGGTGTGCGCGATCTACCTGGTGCTGCTGGCGGTGGCCGGTTTCGGAGCGGCCCTGTTCATGAACAACCTGCACTACCGCATCGATACGACCCACCTGAAAGCCGTCTTTGCGGTGCCCGACTCATGGGGCATCTCGTTTCTCTACCTGTGCTGTTCCGGCTCCTTCCTCGGTTTCGCCTTCGCCTTTGGCCAGCTGCTACAGCACAACTTCCTGGCCAGCGGGCAAACCTATGGGCAGGCGTCGTTGCACGCCGCCGAGATCGCCTTCATCGGGCCGCTGCTGGGGTCGGTGGCGCGCGTTGTCGGCGGCAGGTTGAGCGACCGCTTCGGTGGCGGTCGCGTAGCTTTGGCGTTGTTGGCCGGCATGATCCTGGGCGGAGCGTTTGTGGTGGGCGTCAGCACCCACGACGACTTCACCCACGGGCCAGCCGGCCGCATGACCTTCGCGACGATGATCGCCTATATCGGCAGTTTCATCTGGCTGTTCATCTTCTCCGGCGCGGGTAAGGCGGCGGTGTACAAGCTGATCCCGTCGGTGTTCGAGGAGCGCAGCCGCGCCTTGGACGTCACCGAGGTGGAACGCCGCGAGTGGGCGCGGGTGATGTCGGGATCGCTGATCGGCTTGGCAGGCGCCTGCGGCGCGCTGGGCGGCGTGGGAATCAACATGGCCCTGCGGCAGTCCTATCGGAGCACCGGCACCGAGACGCCGGCCTTCTTGATCTTCCTGGGGTGTTATGTCCTTGCCGCGGTCCTGATCTGGGCACGCTATGTGCGGCCGCGGCACGCGGCTTCCCGTACGTCGGTGAAGCCGGCCTGGGAGATGATCGCCGAGGAGCCGGTCAGCCCGTGACCGCCTCCGACAAGTTCTCGGGGTGCAGCATCTCGGCGTAACGCAACGGCTCCGGGATCCCGAAACCGTCGACGAGCGTCTTCGCATGTGGGCGCAGCGTGCGGCACCGGTCGTTGATACCGCGGGTGACCGCCTTGGCTCGCTCGGTGGAGAGGAACCGATGCTCGATGTACCAGGCCTTGTCATCCTCGATCACCGACAACGCATACAGGTCGCAGACGATCCCCAGCAGCTCGCGGGCCTCCTCGTTCGGGCACGCGTCGATCCCGGCGACGAACGCTTCGAGCACCACCCGGTCGATGTGCGCCGTCGCGGCGTGCAGCACGTGGTCCTGCACCGTGTTGAAGGCGTCGAACTCCGACATCTCTTTGGATTTGGCCTGCAGTCGGCGCGCGACCGACGCCAGCAGATATTCTTCACGGTCCTCGAACATCTTGATCTGGGTGCCGCGGTTGAACAGGCTGCCCTCTTCCTCGCTGTCCTGTCTGGTGTCCACGATCGTTTGGATAATCGTTTCTGCCGCAGTGCGTTTGACGACGCGTTCCCCGACGGTGCTGGCCGCGAACCGCACCCACTCGACCGGGCTCATGCTGCGGATGTCGTCGGCGTAAGCCGTCAGCAGCTCCTTGGCCACCAACTGCGTCAGCACATGGTTGTCGCCCTCGAAGGTGGTGAACACGTCGGTGTCGCCCCGCAGCGCGACGAGCCGGTTCTCTGCCATGTAGCCCGCGCCGCCACACGCCTCGCGGGCCTCTTGAATGGCGCGGCTCGCGTGCCACGTGTTGGCCGCTTTCAGCCCGGCGGCACGAGCCTCCAATTCGCGCTGCTCCTCGGCGTCGGGTGCGTCCGCAGTCTGGACGTCATGGCACTTGGCGACCAGCTCGTTCTGGGCGAACTGCAGCGCGTATGACTTTGCGATCAACGGAAATAGCCGGCGCTGATGCACCAGGTAGTCCATGATCAGCACCTCGCCATCGTCGCCGGGTGCGCTGAATTGCTTGCGCTGCAACGCGTATCGGGTGGCGATGTCGAGCGCGACACGGGCCGCGGCGCCCGCGCTGCCGCCCACCGTGATCCGGCCGCGCACCAGGGTGCCCAGCATCGTGAAGAACCGGCGGCTGGGGTTTTCGATCGGCGAACTATAGGTGCCGTCGGCCGCGACGTCGCCGTACTTGTTCAGCAGGTTCACCCGGGGGACGCGGACGTTGTCGAACACGATGCGGCCGTTGTCGACACCGGGCAGCCCGCCCTTGTATTCGCAGTCCGACGTCGTCACCCCGGGCAGATCGTTGCCGTCGGCGTCACGGATCGGGACCAAAACGCAGTGCACGCCGTGGTTGACCGGCTCGCCGTCCTCGGTGGTGATCAGTTGCGCGAAAACGGCTGCCATGGTGGCGGTTTCGGCTGCCCCGCCGATGTAGTCCTTGCGGGCGGTCGGGGTGGGGGAATCGATGATGAACTCCTCCGCCGCGGGGTCGTAGGTCGCGGTCGTCTCCAGCGACTGCACGTCGCTGCCGTGCCCGGTCTCGGTCATCGCGAAACAACCGCGCAATTCCAGGCTGATGATCTTCTTCACGTACGCCTCATGGTGACGCTCGGTGCCCAGGTTTTCGACGGCACCGCCGAACAGCCCCCACTGCACTCCGGCCTTCACCATCAGCGACAGGTCCGACATCGCAAGCATCTCGATCATCGTGATCGCCGCCCCGACGTCCCCCGTCCCGCCGTGCTCCTTGCGGAACGATGTCGGCAGCGGCGCCGAACGCGGCCATGATCCGCATTTGCTCGGCCACCTTGGTGCGGGCGATCACCGTGTTCGGGGTGTAGTGCGGGCGGAACACGTCCTCGGTCAGCGTGGCCCGCATCTGCTTCTTCACGTCACACCAACGCCCGTCCAATGCGTTGCGTAGGTGTTCGGCAGTACTTTTCGTCTCTGGCGCCATAATCCGACCGTAACCTCCGGCCGGCCTCGCGGGAACAAGAACGACGGGATGTTTGGCGAGCTCGCCCGCTGGGTTTCCCCTTTGCTTTACCGTCGGGGGCATGGGTCATTGGCCCCGGAGCCCCGGTGTGGTGCGGCGCTCCCTGGTGCGCGTGCTCGCGGTGAGCGGTTTGGCCCTGGCGGGGTGTGCCTCGTCGCACCCTGCCGCTCCGGCGAGCGGGCCGCAGCCGGTGTTGGCGTACCTGGGTCAGTCCCAGATTCCGTTCGGGGCGACTTTTGAGGGCACGGTCATCGGTGGTTTGTCGGCGATCAGCTATGACCCGGGCCGCCAGGTGTATTACGTGATCAGCGACGACCGGTCCCAGAAAAGCCCGGCCCGGTTCTATACCGTGCGGCTGTCGCTGTCGGGCAAGGGAATTGATGACGTCACCTGCACCGGCACCCACCCGCTGCTGGATCGGGACGGCCGGCCCTTTCGGCCGCTCACGCTGAACGCGACGCCGCCGGTGGTTCCGCCGGACCCGGAGGGCATTGCCTTCGACCCGGGCCGCCAGCGACTGTACTGGTCCTCCGAGGGCGAGCGGCGCACCGCGGGACCGGTGTTGCTGGACCCCTGGGTACGGGCCGCCGGGCTGGACGGCGCCTACCTCGGCCAGTTCGCGTTACCGCCCAACCTGGCCATGTCGGCGAACCACGCCGGGCCGCGCCGAAACAAAGCGCTCGAGGGGCTGGCGCTCACGCCCGACGGCCAGTCACTGTTCGCCGCGATGGAGGACCCCGGTTACAACGACGGACCCGCCAGCGACGATGGCCACGGCACCCTGACCAGGATCACCAAATTCGATGTCGCCACCGGGGCGCCCACCGCCCAGTACGCCTACCCGATGGAGCCGCCCGCACCGCCCGCCGAGCTCAACGGTGTCTCGGATCTCGTCGCGCTCTCGGACACGACGTTTTTGGTGATCGAACGGTCCTTCGCGCTGCCCCCGACCGTCCGGATATACCGCGCCGAGATCGGTGCGGCTACCGACGTGCTGGCCCTGGCGTCGCTGCAGCACGCGCAGCTGACCCCGATGAGCAAGTCCCTGGCCGCCGACTTGTCCGCGACGCCGGGACTGGCGCCGCTGGACAACCTCGAAGGCATCACGCTTGGACCCAAACTCCCCGACGGCCGCCAATCCGTGGTGCTGGTCAGCGACAACAATTTCGCACCCAGTCAGGTCACCCAGTTCGTGCTGCTCGCGATGTGATGGGCGGTCACGGCTTTTCGTGTGCGGGTGGCCGCAACCGATACCGGGCCAAGCCGGCCGCGAGCGCACCGAACAGCATGAGCATCACCAGGTCGAACACCCACCACCCGCTGTAGTGCGTCCACATCTCGGCGTCGGCCGCGAGCGCGTCGACCCGGCGCAGGTCGGCGGTGCACGCGGAGGCGGCGAAGCCCCACTGGGCCGGGACCAACCAGGAGACCTGCTGGAACACCCACTTGCTCACCAGCGGCACCAGGCTCCCGTTGAACAGCACCGACAGCAGAACTACCGGCACG
The DNA here is from genome assembly GCA_963800315.1 of uncultured Actinomycetota bacterium. Classification (GTDB taxonomy): domain Bacteria; phylum Actinomycetota; class Actinomycetes; order Mycobacteriales; family Mycobacteriaceae; genus Mycobacterium. The sequence continues at coordinate 307,600 of CAWDAS010000002.1, read as the reverse complement.
ATCAGCGGCAACACCTCGCGTGCGGACTTGCCCAGCGTCGACAGCGCCAGCCCCACCACCGCGGAAACCATGGCCGTGACAGCCAGGCTCACATAGAGCTCGAGCGTGGCATTGCGCAGCAAGACGGCACCGTGCACCGGTCCGCCTTGGACGGCGACGACGATGACGAACACGACGGCCGTCAGGAGCGCCGCGGCCAGGCCCAACACGACGATCTTGGCGGCCAGGTAGGCCGATGCCGACAGCCCGAGAGCCTGCTCGCGGCGGAAGACGCGACGCTCCCGGACGAGGGCGCCGATGGTCAGGGTGGTGCCCACGATCACCGCCGCGATGTTGAGCGCGGCCAAGATCTCGATGGCCTGGTGCACATTGGTGCTGCCGGCGCGCGGCCGGTCCAGGCCGGAATCCCCGGGGATCAGCAGTATCAGCGCCGCCAAGGCCACCGGCAGGACCGCCAAGAAGAAAAGGTAGGCGCGGTTGGCGAAGAGCAGGCGCACCTCGCGGCGGGCCAGCAGCCGGATTTGGCGCGTGATCGGGAGTTCGGCGGGTAGCGGCCACGGTGTGGCCACCTCCGGCGGCCCGGTCGGTGCCGCCGTTTGTGGCCGCGCACGAAACGCTCGGTGGGCCCCGTCGGGATCGGCGCTCACCTGAGCGAGCACCTCGGACCAGTCGGCGGTGCCCAGCGAGGACTCGACCTGCAGGGGCGTGCCGAGGAAAGCCGTGGTGCCCGCGGGGGTGAGCAGCAACACCTGATCGCACATGTTCAGGTTGGTCAGCGACCCCGGCGACGACGTAGCCACCACCACGGCGCAGCCAATGTCGGCCTGGCGCCGCAGGATTGCGATCACGTGATTCTGTTGCGCCGCATCCAGCCCGGGACCCGGGTCGTCGACCACGAGCAGGGTCGGTCGGGTGAGGAGCTCGATCGCGATCGCGGCACACCGGCGCACCTCGGGTGGGAGTTTGCCGATCCGGGTGGTTCGGTGGGGCGCCAGGTCTAGCTCTTCGAGAACCTGGTCCACCACCTGGCGGCGGTGCTCGGGCGTGGTGTCCGGAGGCAGGCGCAGCTCGGCGGCGTACTCCAACGCCCGTTCGACGGTCAGGTGCCGGTGCAGGCGGTCGTCGCGCGGCACTATCCCGATGCGGCTGCGCATCGACTCGGGTTCGGCGCGTACGTCGTGGCCGTCCACGGTGATCCGCGCCGGAGCTGGGCGCCCCGGTGCCGGCGAGCAGACCGAGCAGCGCGGAGTTGCGGGCGGCCGACGGCCCGACGACCGCGACCAGTGCGCCCGGACGCGCGGTGAACGAGATGTCGGTGAGGATTTCGCGCCCGTCGGCGACGAGGCCCAGCCGGTGGGCGGCCACCCCGGTGCTGCGCGCGCCTTGTCCGAGCGGCAGGCGATAGGTGGAATTGGCTTCTTCGGTGCGGAAAGACGGGCGCGCGGCGCGCAGCTTTCCCGTCACCATCCGTTCGATCAGACCCCTGCCCTTGGGCTGTTCGTCCACCGCGGCGGGTGGGGGAGCCGGCGGAACGGGCGGCGCCGGTCCCACCCGAGGGGGTTGGGCGGGACGTTCGGGTGCGGGTGGTCGGGTGGGGGCGATCCGCATCCGTTGGGTGGCGCGCTGCGTCGGGCTCCGCAGATTGGGGTCGCCAGCGCGGCCGGGCTGTGCCGCGGCCGGGGGTGGCGGGAATTGCGGCGGCGGGTGGGCCGGACCCCGCGCAGGACCGGCAGGCGGGCCCGGGGGGCCGGCTGAGGCCGGGATCTGGAAAACCAGCCGCGGACCGTGCTGCGGATCTGCGAGGCTGATCCCCTGACCGTCGCGGATATCGACCGTTGGCACCCGGGCGCCGTTGACGAAGATGCCGTTGTGGCTCAAATCGATGGCCACCCAGTGGGTGCCGGTGAACCTCAGCACCACGTCCGGGCGAGGCGTGGCCGGCGGCGGGATCCCGGCCGCCACGCGCTCCAGCGGAATGTCGCACCCCGGGCCATAGCCCACGAGCACATCGCGGGCCGGGGAAAAGGCGTACCGCATCGATCCGACCCATACGGTCAACGACGAGGCGGATCCCTCGGCCCGCATGTCCCGCCACCTTTCGTCGTCGGTCAGCTCGAATCCCCGGCGTTTGACTACGTGTCTACCCCCGCCGGTGGCCTGCCCACCAGGTCGCGCCGATCACAGCGGGTGGCGGCGGCCCGCGATTGATGCATTGTCGAGAAGCCGGCGCAACACCTCGACCGCGTCCGTCAGCACCTGGCGATCCGTCGGCTCGAGCAACGCCAGTTGCGGTTCGATCGCGGCGGCCCGGTCCGCCCGCACCGCGTTGAGCGTGCGTTTCCCTTGGGCGGTGATGCGGATCCGCACCGCCCTGGCGTCCCCGGGGTCGACCGTTCGGGTGACCAGGCCGGCGTCCTCGAGCCGACGCACCTGCGTGGTCATCGTCGGTTGCGAACAGTGATCGACGGCGGCCAAATCACCGATGCGGGCCTCGCCGTGGGCTTCGATGGTGGCCAGCAGCCGGGCCTGTGCCGCGGGGAGGGGCATCTGGATGCGCTGGGTGGCCAGCCGGTTGAGCCGCGCGACCACCGCGAGCAAATCCGCTCCGAGCTGCTGGGGCTCGACGTTTGGGGTGCCGGCGACGTTGTTCATATATCCATGGTTGCATAGCTTTGCTATGCGAGACCAACAGCGCGCGCCAGCAACGATCGGTGTGCTACAGCCGGTTAGGGTCTGTGCCTGGCACAATCGGTGAAGTGATCCAGTCTGGCCGTTGGCGCCGTCGCCATAGGTCGCTGCGGCCGGTGGAATTGGCGCAGGCCTCGGTCATGGGGGCGCTGTGCGCGGTGATCGCAATCTTCGCCGTGGTCGTTCCATTCGCACAGGGATTGGCGTTATTGGGCACGGTCCCCATGGGGCTGCTGGCCTACCGCTACCGTCCTCGGGTGCTGATCGCCGCAACGGTTGCCGCTGGGATGATCGCCTTTCTGATCGCCGGTCTGGGCAGTTTTCTGGCGGTCCTCAACTGCGCCTATATCGGCGGGCTGACCGGATCGGTCAAACGCAAGGGCCGGGGCACACCCACGGTGGTTATTTCGTCACTAGTCACCGGAGTCGCCGTCGCCGGCGTGACGGTCGTCCTATTGGCGGTGCTGACTCGGCTGCGGCACTTGATCTTCGACGTATTGACAGCGAATGTCGACGGAGTCGCTGCATTCCTGGCTCGACTGCACCTGCAGGTGGTCGGCGCCGACTTGAAGCGGTGCCTCACCTATGGACTGCATTATTGGCCGTGGCTGATGCTTGGCTATGTCGTCTACGGGGTGATGGTCTCGTCGTTGATCGGTTGGTGGGTGCTGTCGCGTCTATTGGAGCGCATGCGCAATATCCCCGATGTGCACAAACTGGACATGTCGGAGGGATGCGGGGCTCAGAATGCCGCGATCGGGCCAGTGCCGGTGCGCCTGGAAAAGGTGCGGTTCCGTTACCCCGACGCCGACCAAGATGCTCTGCGCGAGGTCACCCTGGACATCGGGGTAGGGGAACACGTTGCGGTTATCGGAGGCAACGGCTCTGGGAAGACCACGTTAGCGCTGATCCTGGCCGGCCGGGAACCGACATCGGGTGCCGTCCACCGCCCCGGCGCGGTGGGTTTGGGCATGCTGGGCGGCACGGCGCTTGTCCTGCAGAACCCGAAAAGCCAGGTCCTCGGCACCAGGGTTGGCGACGACGTGGTCTGGGGACTGCCGCCGGGCACGGAGGTCGATGTCAATCGGTTGCTGCGCGAGGTCGGCCTCGATGGCCTTGCTGAACGCGACACCGGAGGTTTGTCCGGCGGAGAACTACAGCGCCTCGCGCTCGCGGCGGCCTTGGCCCGGGAACCGGCGCTGCTCATCGCCGACGAGTTCACGAGCATGATCGACCGGCAGGGCCGCGACGCACTGCTGGATGTTCTGGCCGGCCTTCCCGAACGGCATCGGACCGCTCGGGTGCACATCACCCACTTCGACAACGAGGCTGCGTCCGCTGACCGCACGATCGACCTCAGCGATGCATCAGATAACGCGGGCATGGTCGAGACCATCAAGCCACCGATGCCAACCAGCGCCGTCAAGCACAGCTCAAGCCAGCCGGTGATTGAAGTCGTGGACGTCGGGCATGACTACAACAGCGGCACACCGTGGGCTAAGAGCGCGCTGCGCGATATCAACTTTGTGGTCGAGCAGGGCGGCGGGGTATTGATCCATGGCGGCAACGGCTCTGGTAAGTCGACGCTGGCGTGGATAATGGCCGGTCTGACGATCCCCACCACCGGATCCTGCCTGATTGACGGTGAGCCCAGCCATGAGCACGTGGGCGCCGTGGCGTTGTCATTCCAGGCGGCCAGGCTGCAGTTGATGCGCAGCCGGGTTGATCTGGAAGTGGCGTCCGCGGGGGGATTCTCGCACGGCGACCAAGGCCGGGTGGCGGCAGCGCTAGGCGCGGTGGGATTAGACCCCACGCTGGCCGAGCGGCGCATCGATCAGCTCAGCGGTGGACAAATGCGCCGCGTGGTGTTAGCGGGACTGTTGGCATGCTCGCCGCGGGTGCTGATCCTTGACGAGCCGCTGGCGGGATTGGACGCTGCCAGCCAGCGCGGCCTGCTGCGCCTACTGGCGGATCTCCGCCGGGACCGCGATCTGACGGTGGTGATCATTTCACACGACTTCGTCGGTCTGGAAGACGTTTGCCCTCGGACCCTGCATCTGCGCGACGGTGTGCTGGAAGCGGCGGCGGCCACCGCCGCACCCGGGGGTGTCGTGTGACCGCAACTTCGGCCCCGGCCCGCGACGCGAACCGACGCCCGTCTCGTCCGGTTGTGCTGCTAGTTCCAGTGCCCGGAAGGTCCACCATCCACGGCCTATGGGCCGGCACCAAACTGTTGATTGTTTTCGGCATTTCAGTCTTGCTTACCTTTTATCCGGGTTGGGTGACTATCGGGTTGGTGGCGGCACTGCTACTGGCGGCGCTCTGGATCGCACATATTCCGCGTGGTGTGCTGCCATCGATTCCGCGCTGGCTTTGGGTTCTCCTGGCGTTGGGCTTTATGACTGCGGCGCTGGCCGGTGGTAGCCCGGTGGTGTCGACGGGCACGGTCAACATCGGGCTCGGCGGCGCTTTGCGCTTTCTGCGGATCACCACGCTGTCGGTCGTATTACTCGGGCTCGGGGCGATGGTGTCTTGGACCACCAATGTCGCGGAAATCGCACCAGCATTGGCGACCTTGGGCCGCCCGTTGAAACTGTTGCGAATCCCGATTGACGAATGGGCTGTGGCCTTGGCGCTCGCACTGCGCGCCTTCCCGACGTTAATCGAGGAATTCCAGGTGCTCTACGCCGCACGTAGGCTGCGGCCCAGCCCTATACCGCGGAGTCGTAAGGCTCGCGGCAAGCAGCAGGCTCAGGACTTGATCGACTTGTTCGCTGCTGCCATCGTTGTGACGCTGCGGCGCGCCGATGAGATGGGGGATGCGATTACCGCTCGTGGTGGCACCGGTCAGCTGTCTGCCGCTCCGGTGCGCACGAAATTCGCGGACTGGGCGGCACTCGTCATCACGGTTGTGATCAGTGGTGCTGCGGTAGCGATCGAGACGATATTCCAGCTGACTAACTAGCCTTTCGCGTAAGTTGAGCGGGTGGCCGGCATTCACCGCACCCGCACCATCGTGGCTTCCGTGGGTGAAATCTGGGATGTGCTGGCGGACTTCGGTTCGATCAGTTCGTGGGCCGACAACGTCGACCACTCGTGCATCCTGTTTTCGGGCCCCGGCGGAGCAGTTGTCGGCACCGCCCGCCGGGTCCAGGTCAACCGCGACGCCCTCGTGGAGCGCATCATCGAGTTTGACCCGCCCCGGGTGCTCGCCTACGACATCGACGGCTTGCCCACGCGGCTGCGCAGGATGACCAGCCGCTGGACGTTGGCGCCGGCCGACGCTGAGTGGACCCCCAAGAGTGTGGTCACCTTGACAAGCACGGTCGAAATCGGTGCTGGCGCAACCCAAAGGCTGGCCGAACGCGTTCTGTGCCGCTTCCTCGCGCGACAGTCCGACGTGCTGCTCGCCGGGCTGGCGAACCGATTGGAGAACGCTCGTGTCTAATCGCCCCGGCCTCCGCCCCGATGTCATCGTCATCGTTACGGATGAGGAACGCGCGGTGCCGCCGTACGAGGCTCCCGAGGTGCTGGCGTGGCGCGACCGAACGCTGCGCGGCCGCAAGTGGTTCGACGATCACGGCGTCAGTTTTGCCCGGCACTACACCGGCTCGCTGGCCTGCGTGCCCAGCCGCCCAACGATTTTCACCGGCCATTACCCCGACCTGCACGGCGTCACCCAGACCGACGGCATCGGAAAGACCGCCGACGACACCCGGATGCGCTGGCTCCGCCAGGGCGAGGTGCCCACCCTGGGCAACTGGTTCCGCGCGGCGGGCTACGACACCCACTACGACGGCAAGTGGCACATCTCGCACGCCGACCTCGTCGATCCGGCGACCGGCGGCCCGCTGGCCACCAATGACGATGAAGGCGTCGTCGACGCCGCCGCGGTGCAGCGCTATTTGGATGCCGATCCGCTCGCGCCATTCGGCTTCTCGGGCTGGGTGGGCCCGGAGCCGCATGGGGCTGGGCTGGCCAACGCCGGCATTTGCCGCGACCGCCTGATCGCCGACCGCGTCGTCGCCTGGCTCACCGACCGCTACGCGCGCCGGCGCGCCGGTGACGCGGCAGCGCTGCGCCCGTTCCTCCTGGTCGCCAGCTTGGTAAACCCGCACGACATCGTGCTTTTCCCGCTATGGGCGCGGCGCGGTCCGGTCAAGCCGTCGCCGCTGGATCCGCCCCCGGTGCCCCCGGCGCCCACCGCGGACGAGGACCTGTCGACCAAGCCCGCCGCGCAGATCGCGTTTCGCGAGGCCTACTACTCCGGCTATGGACCGGCGCCCGCCATCGACCGGACCTACGAGCGCAACGCCCAGCGCTACCGCAACCTCTACTACCGGCTGCACGCCGAGGTGGACGGACCGATCGATCGCGTGCGACGGGCCGTCACCGAAGTCGGCCGCGGCGACGCGGTGCTGGTGCGTACCGCCGATCACGGCGACCTGCTGGGTGCCCACGGCGGCCTGCACCAGAAATGGTTCAACCTCTACGACGAGGCCACCCGCGTTCCCTTCGTCATCGCCCGCGTCGGCGAGCGCGCGACGACGCGCCGCGTCATCTCGGCGCCCACGTCGCACGTCGATCTGGTGCCGACCCTGCTGAGCGCCGCCGGCATCGACGTGGCGGCCGTTGCGCCCATACTGGCCGAGTCGTTCTCCGAGGTGCATGAACTGCCCGGCCGGAACCTGATGCCGGTCGTGGACGGCGCCCCGGCCGACGACGCGCGGGCCGTCTACCTCATGACCCGCGACAACATGCTCGAAGGTGACAGCGGTGCCTCGGGCCTGGCGCGTCGCCTGAAGCGGACGGTCAATCCCCCTGCACCACTGCGTATTCGGGTCCCTGCGCACACCGCGTCAAACTTCGAAGGCCTCGTGGTGCGGGTCGACGGCATCCCCGGGGGCGAGGGCCACCTGTGGAAGCTGGTCCGCACCTTCGACGATCCGGGTACCTGGACCGAGCCCGGGGTGCGTCACCTGGCGGCCAGCGGGTTTGGGGGAGAGGCCTATCGGACGTCCCCGCTCGACGACCAGTGGGAACTGTACGACCTGACCGTCGACCCGATCGAAGTGGTCAACCGGTGGTCCGATCCCGACCTGCACGAGCTACGTCAGTACCTGCGCCGGCAGCTGAAAGACGCCCGCGCCACATCGGTCCCCGAACGGAATCACCCGTGGCCCTATGCGTCTCGCCGGCCGCCGAGCGGCTCGCCGTCCATGCTGGCGCGTCTGAGGCGCGGTGTGCGATGGGCGCACCGGTAGGGTTATTCCCGGTCGTCGGGATGGATTCGCGTGTTGTCGCGGATCACGGAACGCGCATCACTGAGGTGTTTGGCCGCCCACCGTCGATACATTCGTCGCGCCCAGGACATCCGCTCGCGCGGTCGCTGGGTGTGGCGGACCAGCTCGAGGTCGACATGGTCGAGTTCCTCCGACCCGATTTCGGTGATGCCATCGCCGTGGATGAAGTCGAACAGCAACGCATCGGGGTCGAGTAACTCACGCTCCCAAGCCGCGCAGTCGCTGATTTCCGCGATGCCCATGGTGTCGGCAGCGTCGCGAAGCACCTCGCCCAGCTCGCCGCGGAACAGTTGATAGAACGCATCGGCTCCCTGCCGCGGATTGGCGATCATCCAGGAGTGGTACGCATCGGGCACCCGGTACAGGCTGGCGTCTGCATCGGTGGCGATTTCGCGGGCGCAGGTGAACGGCACGATCATGTCGTTTTCGGCGTGGACCACCATCGTGGGCATCCCCTCGGCGCGCATGGCCTGCAGGTTCGGCGTGAAGTCACCGGACTCGATGATGGCCTTGATGGTCCGGAAAGCCCCCAACGGATTGAGCAGGTTCGGCGTCGCCACCGACGCCAGCAACCGCAGGTACCCGACCTGCTCCCCGGTTCTTATCCGCAGCGGATCGCCGAGGGTGTCGCGGAACGCGGTGTAGACCGCGCCCAACGCCCTGTTCGGAGACTTCACCAAGCTGGGCATGGTGTGGTCGAAGTGAGCCCCGGCCGCCGGATCGAACAGCACGGCGGCCAGCACCCGCTCGGGCACGCGTGCGGCCAGTTGGATGGTCATCCGCCCGCCCATCGAATGCCCGGCGACGACAGCTTGCCCAACACCAAGGGCGTCCAACGTCCGCAACACCGAATCGGCGCGATCTGCAAAACTGGACGCGGCCCTGGGCAGCCGCCCCGTGTCGCCGTGACCGGCGGCGTCGACGGCGACGACCAGAAACCCCATACCGGCAATCCGGCTCAGTACGCGCAGATAGGCGCGACGACTCAGCAGCAGCCCATGCATGAAGACCAAGGGCACGCCCCGGCCGCCGACCGAGAGGCCGACCCGGCGCCCGTCGTCGAGTTCAACGACGTGATGGCTCAGGCCGATACGGCCTGGTGATGTCTTCGTCATTGCCACGCCAGGAATTCCCGGCTCCAGGCGAGTTAAACCGCGGTTCGGCCCCTTCGAGCCGCCGGCCGTCGCCGACGACGATCGCTAGGGCCGCATCCGGTCGATGAGATTCGACAGCACGACAATGCTCTCGCTGCGTTCGACGTCCGCACTCGCGCGGATACGCTCCAGTGCCGCCTCCAGGTGCCGCATGTCGTGGGCCAGTACGTGCAGCATCGCGTCGGGCGTGCCGGTCACCGTCGCCGCGCTCACCACCTCGGGGATGTCCACCCAAGCGGCCCGCAGCTCATCGGGCGCGATCCTGCCGTGGCAGAACACCTGGACATAGGCCTCGGTATTCCAGCCGAGGGCGTTGCGATCGATGACCGTGGTGAAGCCCTTGATCACGCCGGTGTCGAGCATCCGGTCGACGCGGCGCTTCACCGCCGGCGCCGACAAATTCACCTTCTCGCCTATCTCGGCGAAGGTGGCCCGCGCATGCTTCGCCAGCTCCGCAAGGATCCGTTCGTCGGTCTCGTCCAGGCGGCCCATCACACCCCTTCCGACTCGCACAACAAATCGCTTCTAACCGCAGTTTAGCGCAACGAATCGCCTATAGACACGCAAGAATCATCGTTTGATTGTTTTTAGGTGTCAAAATAGGGTTGTTTTATGACCGACTACGTGGCCGCCGCCCCCACGTCCGCGGCATTGCCGGCGGTCGGCCCGGCCGGTCGCGCGCCGCGCGCCCGCCGGTATGCGATGACGCCGCCGACCTTCTTCGCCGTCGAGTACGCGATCAACCCATGGATGGACGTCACCACACCCGTCGACGTCGACCGCGCGCAGGAGCAGTGGGAGGGCTTGTACCAGACCTACCTCCGGCTGGGTCACCACGTGGAGGTGATCGAGCCGGTGCCCGGGCTTCCGGACATGGTCTATGCCGCCAATGGCGGGTTCATCGTCCGCGACGTAGCGATCGTCGCGAAGTTCCGATTCGCCGAGCGGGCGGGTGAATCGCGGGCCTACGCCGAGTGGATGTCGTCGCTCGGGTACCGGCCGGTGTCCACCCGCCACGTCAATGAGGGACAGGGCGACCTGCTGATGGTCGGCGAAATGGTGTTGGCCGGCTACGGCTTTCGCACCGACCGGCGGGCGCACGCGGAGATCTCCGCGGCGCTGCGGATGCCGGTCGTCTCGCTGGAGTTGGTGGACCCCCGCTTTTATCACCTCGACACCGCCCTGGCGGTACTCGACGACCACACGATCGCGTTCTACCCGCCGGCGTTCGGCGTCGCCGCGCAGGAGCAGCTGCACACCCTGTTTCCGGATGCCATCGTCGTCCCCACCGCCGACGCCTACGTCCTGGGCCTCAACGTCGTCTCCGACGGAATGCATGTGGTGCTTCCCGCTGCGGCAACGGGTTTCGCCATTGCGCTGCGTGAAGCCGGTTTCGAGCCCGTTGGCGTCGACCTGTCCGAACTGCTCAAGGGTGGCGGTTCCGTCAAGTGCTGCACATTGGAGGTATTTCCATGACGATTCTCGACGCGCCGGACACCGCGATCACCCTCGTCGAAAGGCATGCAGCGCACAATTATTCGCCACTGCCCGTGGTGGCGGCCAGCGCCGAGGGTGCCTGGATCACCGATGTCGACGGTCGTCACTACCTGGATTGCCTGGCCGCCTACTCGGCGGTCAACTTCGGTCATCGCAACCCCGAGATCACCGCGACGGCCCACGCCCAGCTTGACACCGTCACGTTGGTGAGTCGCGCCTTCCATTCCGACCGGCTCGGTCCCTTCTGCGCCGGGCTTGCGCAAATGTGCGGCAAGGACATGGTCTTGCCGATGAACACCGGCGCCGAGGCCGTGGAGAGCGGCCTCAAGGTAGCCCGCAAATGGGGCGCCGACGTCAAGGGTGTTCCCGCGGGGCGGGCGAACATCATCGTGGCCGACAACAACTTTCATGGCCGCACCATCAGCATCGTCAGCTTCTCCTCGGACCCGGTGGCGCGGGGCGGATTCGGGCCCTTCACACCGGGATTCCGCTCGGTGCCGTTCGGTGATGCCGGGGCGCTGGCGCAGGCGATCGACGACAACACCGTCGCGGTCCTGCTGGAGCCCATCCAGGGCGAGGCGGGCATCGTCGTCCCGCCCGACGACTATCTGCCGACCGTCCGCGCACTGTGCAGCGAGCACAACGTGCTGATGATCGCCGACGAAATCCAATCGGGCCTGGCGCGGACCGGCTACACGTTCGCCTGCGACCGGTGGGGCGTCGTACCGGACGTCTACCTGCTGGGCAAGGCGCTGGGCGGCGGCGTGGTTCCGCTCTCGGCGGTGGTCGCTGACCGTGACATCCTGGGCGTGCTGCATCCGGGCGAACATGGCTCCACCTTCGGCGGCAACCCGCTGGCCGCCGCGATCGGCGCCACGGTGGTGTCCATGCTGGCGCGCGGCGAGTATCAGGCCCGGTCGGCCGAGTTGGGCAAGCACCTGCATCGGCGGCTGCGGGAACTGATCGGCCAAGGCGTTGTGGCGGTGCGCGGTTTCGGCTTATGGGCCGGCGTCGACGTCGATCCATCGCTGGCCACCGGCAAGGAGATGAGCATGCGGTTGGCCGAGCGTGGTGTGTTGGTCAAAGACACCCACGGTTCGACGCTGCGGTTTGCTCCGCCCCTGGTGGTCACCCGCGCGGAGATCGACTGGGCGATCGACGAGTTCGCCGCGACGCTGCGGGAGACCGCGTCTTGACCAGCTGATCCGGCAAGAGGGGGCAGAATTGCCTGCCATGTCGATCAGCTTGACACAGCAGATGCTGCGGCGGCGCCCGGTGGTCGGCGCGGGTGTCGCCTACGGGGCCGCAGACCACCTGAAGCGCAGCATCGGCACGTTCCAGCTGACCATGTTCGGGGTCGGCTCCACGGTCGGCACCGGAATCTTTTTCGTCATGTCTCAGGCCGTGCCCGAAGCCGGTCCTGCGGTGATCCTCTCGTTCATGATCGCGGGCGTCGCGGCCGGGCTCGCGGCCATCTGTTACGCCGAATTGGCTTCCGCGGTGCCGGTTTCGGGCTCGTCGTACTCCTATGCGTACACCACGCTCGGTGAGGTCGTCGCGATGGGCGTGGCGGCCTGCCTCCTGCTGGAATATGGGGTGTCGACCGCCGCGGTGGCGGTCAGCTGGAGCGGATACCTCAACAAGCTGCTGCGCAATGTCTTCGGATTCCAGCTGCCCAATGCGCTGTCGGCTGCGCCGTGGGAATCCCAACCCGGGTATCTGAACCTGCCGGCGATCATCCTGATCGGGATGTGCGCCGTGCTGCTGATCCGCGGGGCAAGCGAGTCCGCCACGGTCAACACGATCATGGTGTTGATCAAGCTCGGCGTGCTGGTCATCTTCGTGATCGTCGCCTTCACCGCCTTCGATGCCGCCCAGTTCGACGACTTCGAGCCGTTCGGTGTCGCGGGCATCGGCTCGGCGGCGGGCACCATCTTCTTCTCCTACATCGGCCTCGACGCCGTGTCGACCGCGGGTGACGAGGTGAAGAATCCACAGCAAACCATGCCCCGGGCGCTCATCGCGGCGCTGCTGACCGTCACCGGCGTGTACGTGTTGGTCGCGGTGGCCGCGCTGGGCACCCAGCCATGGCAGGACTTTGCCGGGCAGCAGGAGGCCGGGCTGGCCACGATTCTCGACAACGTCACGCGCGGCAGCTCGGCCAGCACGATTCTGGCTGCCGGTGCGGTGCTTTCGATTTTCAGCGTCACGCTGGTCAGCATGTACGGGCAGACCCGCATCCTGTTCGCCATGGGCCGAGACGGCCTGCTGCCATCCCGGTTCGCGACGGTGAACCCCCGCACCATGACACCGGTGAGCAACACGGTGATCGTCGCCGTCGCGGCCTCGGCCCTGGCCGCCGTCGTGCCGCTCGAGAAGCTGACCGACATGGTGTCCATCGGCACGCTCACGGCGTTCATCGTCGTGTCCGTGGGCGTGATCGTCTTGCGGGTCCGGGAGCCCGAGCTGCCACGGGGATTCAAGGTGCCCGGTTACCCCGTCACCCCGGTTCTTTCGGTGTTGGCGTGCGGCTACATCCTTGCCAGCTTGCACTGGTACACCTGGCTGGCGTTCAGTGGATGGGTCCTGGTGGCGTTGATCTTCTACTTTGTCTGGGGTCGTCACCACAGCGCGCTCAACGGCCAAACGCACAACTTTCCGGTGCAGAAGGACACGCTGTGACCGTCGTCGTCGGTTACCGGGCCGGCAAGGTCGGGCTGTCGGGATTGCATTTGGCCGTGCGCCTCGCGCGGACGCTGGGCACGTCCCTCACGGTGGCGACCATCGTGCCCAGGCCGTGGCTGACCCCCTCGCGCGCCCGCGTCGATGCCGAGTACGAGCACTGGGCGGATCATCTCGCGGCGGAGTCGGCGCAGGAGGCCGCAAGTGTTCTGCGCGAGGTGGCCGACGGGATCGAGGTCGGTTACGTCCACCGGGCGCATCGGTCGGTGTCGGGTGGGCTGCTCGAGGTCATCGAGAATGTCGATACCGAGCTCCTGGTGCTGGGATCATTGCCCAGCGGTGGGCGCGGTCAAGTGGTGATCGGTTCGACCGCCGACTGGCTGCTGCACGTTTCGCCCGTGCCGGTGGCGATCAGTCCGCGTGGATACCGTTCCCACACCGGTACATTGACGCGGATCACGTGCTCGTATTCGGCCAGCCCGGACTCGCTCGACGTGGTGAGACGGTGCATGGAATTCGGCGAGCGGACCGGGGTGCCGGTGCGGGTGATCACCTTCGCGGTCCGCGGCAAGACGATGTATCCACCCGGAGTGGGGCTGGACGCCGAGGACTCGATTCTGCAGGCATGGGCGTCGCAAGCCGGTGCGATATTGGAGAACCTGAAGACCGAACGCATCGTCGGCGAAGAGGTTGCGCTGCACGTGTTTACCGGCAATACCTGGAAGGAGGCCCTGCAGAAAGCGGACTGGCAGGACGGCGAGATCCTGGCCCTGGGCACCCAGGCCCGCGGCGACATCCGCCGCGTCTTCCTCGGGTCCCGCGGCACCAAGATCATCCGCGAGAGCCCGATCCCGGTGCTGGTACTGCCCGGCTAGCCCCCGAGCGTCACGCCAGTGTGGCGGTGGCAAGCCAGCGTCACGCCAGTGTGGCGCCCCGGTGAGGATTGGGTGGGGATTGGCTAGCGACGGGCGGCGGCGTTGGCGGCCGCCTGGGCTTGCCTCAGGGTTGCCGCCACATCGCCTCGGCCCAGGAACATTTCGTCGAAATAGGGCTTGCAGGGCCTCCTCGCCGGCGGGGAAGCCGGCGCCGCCGGGGGCCGGAATGCGCGGACCGGCCAGCACGGCGAAGAACGGTGTGACGTCGACGCCCCTGGCGGCCCAGTAGTCGAAGTAGACCGGCTGGGCCGACAACACCGCCGGGATCGCCGCGCCGTGGCGGCCCAGGTATTCATTGCCCTCCCTGCTGCCCATCCAGGCCAGGACCTGCCGCACCGCGTCGGGATGCTTTGTCGCCGATATTGCCCGCTGCGGCAATGCCATTGGTGACGCTAACCCGGCCGGTCGGACCGGCCGGCATCATCGCCACACCCCAGTGGAAGCGGGCATCGCGGGCCACCGGCTGCCAGGTTGTAGGTGCCGGACTGGAACAGCGCCATCTTGCCGGCCAGGAACTGGTTGCGGGAGAAATCGCCGTTGTCGTTGGTGTCCGAGGCCGGCGGCGCGACGTGGTCGTCGTTGATCAGGCCGACCAGATAGCGGAAGGCCGTCGACGGCGGCCGGGTTGTCGAAGGCGAACCGTCGCCGCGCTGGAACACGCCGCCGGCCGAGCCGATGTAGTTGAGGTAGATGGCCTGGGGGTCGTTGGCCGCGTTGTACCCCCACTGGCGGACGCGGCCGGCGTCGAACCCCGCCGCGTTGGCCTGGCGCCCCGTCGGCGTCGACGGTGAGCCGGGCCGAGCATGGGGCGCAACGTGTCGTCGTCGTCGGGGCTCCACCGCAGGTTGTTCAGCTGGGCGCGGATCGACGCCGGCCGCGGCGAGCAGATCGGCGTTGTAGTACAGCGCGATCCCGGCATCGGTGAGCTGCGGCACCCCCCACAGCGCACCGCTGCGGGTGAATTGGTCGACCACTGCCGGCTCCCAGCCCGAGGCGGCGCCGGAGCCGAGGAGCTTGCCGATGTCCATCAGGCGGCCGCTGTCGGCGTAGGCGGCGAAGTAGGCGTTGGACAGCCAGAAGATGTCGTCGGCGCTGCCGCCGGCCACGTCGGTGCGCAACGTGTTGAAGTACGTCGAATACGCCACCACATTGGTGTGCACCTCGATGTCGGGATGGGTGCGGGTGAACGCCTCGAACGACTGCCGATAGGCCCGGGCGATCGGCTCCGCCCAAACCCGCACCGTCACGACGATCCTGCCGCCGCGGGGTTCGCCGGAATAGTTCAACAGCACCGCGGTGGCACCCAACAGCACCGCGACCAGCACCAGCGCCACAGCCGCCAGGGTGGAAGAGCGAGGCCGCGTCACTTGAGCCCCGAGACGACGATCGAAGCGACGATGTGGCGCTGGAACACCACGAACAGCGCGATCAGCGGCACGATCGCGATCGTCGTCGCCGCCATCACCAGCGTCCACTGGGAGTTGAACCGCGACTGCAGATCGGCCGTCGCCACCGTGAGCACCCGCCACTTGTGGCCGCTGGTGATCACCAACGGCCACATGAAGTTGTTCCACTGCGAGACCACCGTGATGAGCGTCAACGCCGCCAGCACCGGCCGGCTGGACGGGATCACCACGTGCACGATCACGTCCAGGGTGTTGGCGCCGTCCAGGTGCGCGGCGTTGATCAAGTCGTTCGGGATCATGCGAAAGTGCTCGCGCAGCAAAAAGATCGCGTACGGCGAACCGAACATGAACGGCAGCACCAAGGCCCAGAACGTGTTGCGCAGGCCCAGCTGCGCCATCATCAGATACATCGGCACCACCGTCACCGTGCCCGGCACCATCAACGTCGCGATGTAGACCCAGAACATCGCGTCGCGTCCGGGAAACTCCAAGCGCGCGAACGCGTAGGCGGCCAGCACCGAAAACGTCAGCTGGCCCAACAGGATCACCGCGGTCATCAAGGCGGTCACCGCCGCCGCGCGGCCGAATCCGACGCCGGCCAGGTCGGCGTAGTTGGCCAGGGTGGGGGGCCGCGGCAGTTGCAGCGGCGTGGCGGTGGCGAACTGGTGTGCCGACGTGAACGACGTCATCAGCCCGAGCGCGAAGGGCACCAGCGTGATCAGCGCGCCGACGGTCAGCCCGACGTAGATCGCGGTGCTGGACACGCGGTTAGGTGAGGTCATAGCTGATCCGCCGTCGGAAGTACAGATGCTGGACCATGGTGACGCCCACCAGGATGACGAACAGCACCACCGCCATCACCGACGCCCGGCCGATGGCCGCCGCGCCGAAGGCCTCGGCGTAGATGCGATGGGCCACCAGGTCGGTGCTGCCGGCCGGTCCGCCGCCGGTCAGCGCGTACACCGTGTCGAAAACCTGTGCCGTGCTGACGATGCCGGTCACCAGCACGAAGAACGTCGTCGGGCGCAGCATGGGCAGGGTGATGCGCCAGAACCGCTGCCACGCGGTGGCGCCGTCGGTGCGCGCGGCGGCGTGAATGTCGTTGGGAATTGCCAGCAGTGCCCGCCAGAAACGACAGCGAGACGTAGCCGACGTTGGTCCATACGACGACGGCCGAAACCAGCGGCAGCGCAAAGCTGGGGTCGGACAGCCATTCGATGCTATGCCCGAGCACGGTGCTGACGGCGCCGTCGGTGGGGGCCAGGATCCAGCGCCACAGCACGGCGATCGCCAGCGGCGCGCAGATCCACGGCAGCACGTACAGGGTGCGGAACAGGCCGGTGCCGGGAAGTCGGCGGGCCAGCATGGACGCGGCCAGCAGTCCCAGCGTCGTCTGCGCGGGCACCACGATCACCACGAAGAGGGCGGTGACGAGCAGCGAGTTGCCGAAGCCCGCGTCGGTCAGCACCGATCGCCAGTTGGCCAGGCCCACATAGCGCAACGGGCCCAGCAGGTCCCATCGGTACAGGCTCAGCCAGATCACGACGAGGATGGGCAACAGCAGGAAGACCAGGACGCCGAACAGGCTGGGCGCCAGCAGGGCGTAGCCCAGCGCGGTGGATCGAGGTTGTTTCCCCGGGGCGACGCCGGCCATGGAGCTTATTAAAGCGGGCGGCGCCGCGGTTTGTGGTGAGCGCCGTTACGGTGGATTGGTGACACCGAACCGGGGGATCGATGCCGACTTCCTGGACCTGCCGCGCCACGAGCTGGCCGACGCCGCGCTGTCGGCGGCCACCGCGGCCGGGGCCAGCCACGCCGACCTGCGGGTTCACCGCGTCGTCACGGAGATCATCCAGCTGCGTGACGGCCAGTTGGAGACCGCGGTCGTCGACCGCGAGATCGGCTTGGCGGTGCGCGTGATCGTCGACGGCACGTGGGGATTCGCGTCGCACGCCGAGCTGGCGCCGTCGGTCGCGGCCGAGACCGCGCGCCACGCGGTGCAAGTGGCCACCACGTTGGCGGCGCTGAACTCCGAGCGTGTCGAGCTGGCGCCCGAGCCGGTGTACGCCGACGCGACCTGGGTTTCGAACTACCGGATCGACCCGTTCGACATCTCCGCGGCGGACAAGATCGCGTTGCTGGAGGACTACTCCGGGCGGCTGCTGAGTGCCGACGGCGTCGACCATGTCTCGGCGGTGCTCACGGCCGTCAAGGAGCAGTCGTTCTACGCCGACACGTTCGGGTCGTCGATCACCCAGCAGCGGGTGCGGCTGCAGCCGATGCTTCAGGCGGTGACCGTCGACGCGCAGGCGGGCAGCTTCGATTCGATGCGCTCCCTGGCGCCGCCGATGGGCCGGGGCTGGGAGGCGCTGGTTGACGACGAGGTGTGGAACTGGACAGACGAACTCGCGCAGCTGCCGTCGCTGCTGGCCGAGAAGGTCAAGTCGCCCAGCGTCACCGCGGGCCGCAAGGATCTGGTGATCGACCCGAGCAACCTGTGGTTGACGATTCACGAATCCATCGGCCACGCAACCGAATACGACCGCGCCATTGGCTACGAGGCGGCCTACGCCGGAACGTCGTTTGCCACCCCCGACAAGCTCGGCACCATGCGCTACGGCTCGCCGGTGATGAACGTGACCGCCGACCGCACCGTCGAATTCGGGCTGGCCACTGTCGGTTACGACGACGAAGGGGTGGCCGCGCAGAGCTGGGATCTGGTGCGCGATGGGATCTTCGTCGGATATCAGCTCGACCGGGTGTTCGCCCCGCGGCTGGGGCAGGCACGCTCCAACGGGTGCTCGTATGCCGACTCGCCGCATCACGTGCCGATCCAGCGGATGGCCAACGTGTCGCTGCGGCCCGCCCGCGACGAGGTCAGTACCGCCGACCTGATCGGCCGGGTCGAGGACGGCATTTATATCGTGGGCGACAAGTCGTGGTCGATCGACATGCAGCGCTACAACTTCCAATTCACCGGTCAGCGGTTTTTCCGGATTCGCGACGGCCGCTTGGACGGACAGCTGCGCGACGTCGCCTATCAGGCCACCACGACCGATTTCTGGAATTCCATGGAAGCCGTGGGGGGTTCGTCGACCTGGCGGCTGGGCGGCGCACTGAACTGCGGCAAGGCCCAGCCCGGACAGATCGCGCCGGTCAGCCACGGCTGTCCCGCGGCGCTGTTCCGCGGCGTCAACGTGCTCAACACGGTTGCCGAGGGCGGCCGATGATCCGCGCCGGCGACGATGCAGTGGGGGTACCGCCCGCTTGCGGGGGACGAAGCGATGCTGTGGGGGTACCTCCCGCTTGCGGGGGAGAGCGGCGCCGATGATCACCGCGCAGCACGCCGTCAACACGGTGCTGAAAGAGGCGGCCAAACTCGGCCGCGCCGACGAGACCATGGTGTTGGTCACCGACAAGGTCGAGGCGACATTGCGGTGGGCGGGCAATTCGATGACCACCAACGGGGTTTCGGTGCGGCGCAGCATGACCGTGGTTTCCGTGGTGCGCCGGGAGGGTAGCGCGCACGTCGGCACGGTGATGTCCGCCGAGGTGGATCCGCGGGTGATCCCCGGGCTGGTGGCCGCGTCCCAAGAGGCGGCCCGCGGCGCGCCGGAGGCCGGCGATGCCGCACCGCTGCTGGCCGATACCGGAGTGCCCACCGATTGGGACGCGCCGGTGCCCGGCACCGGACCGTTGGTGTTCGCCGACGTCGCCGACTCGCTGAGCCGCGGGTTCCGCGGCACCGATCGGTTGTACGGCTTTGCCCACCATAGTGTTTCGACGACGTTCTTGGCGTCCTCGACCGGTTTGCGCCGACGTTTCACCCAGCCCACCGGTGCGGTGGAGATCAACGCCAAACGCGGCGACGCCAGCGCGTGGGCGGGGGTGGGGACGCCCGATTTCGTGGACGTGCCAACCGATGCGCTGCTCGCGCAGCTGTCGACGAGACTGGGCTGGGCGCAGCGCAGCGTCGAGCTGCCGGCGGGGCGCTACGAGACGATCATGCCGCCGTCGACGGTGGCCGACATGATGATCTATATGGGGTGGTCGATGGCCGGCCGCGGTGCCCAGGAGGGGCGGACCGCGTTCTCGGCGCCCGGCGGCGGGACCCGGGTGGGGGAGCGGCTCACCGAGTTACCGCTGACGCTGTTCTCCGATCCGATGGCACCGGGCCTGGCGTGCCGGCCGTTTGTGGCGGTGAGCAATTCCTCGGAGACGGTGTCGGTGTTCGACAACGGCATGGAGATCGGCCAGGTGGACTGGATCCGCGACGGGGCGATCAACGCGTTGGCCTATCCGCGGGCGACGGCCGCCAAGTACGGCGCCGGGGTTGCGGTCGGTGCCGACAACCTGGTGATGACCGGTGGGTCCGCCACTCTGGCCGACATGATCGCGTCCACCGAGCGCGGTCTGTTGCTGACCACGCTGTGGTACATCCGCGAGGTCGACCCCACCACGCTGTTGCTCACCGGCCTGACCCGCGACGGTGTCTATCTCATCGAAGACGGCGAGGTTACCGCCGCGGTCAACAACTTCCGTTTCAACGAAAGCCCGCTGGACCTGCTTCGGCGGGCCACCGAGGCCGGCGTCAGCGAAAAGACGTTGCCGCGGGAGTGGGGGGATTGGGCCACCCGTGCGGCGATGCCGACGTTGCGGATTCCGGACTTTCACATGTCGTCGGTGAGCCAGGCGCAATAGCCGATTGCCGCTGGGCCGGCCGCGTTCTAGCGTATGACGGATGGCGGCTCCGGTTTCGATTCGAGAAGATCAGCTCACCCGCTTGGTGGCGTTATCTCCGGGGTCCCCGGAGACGGGGCGGATCTCGGCGCTGGTGCGGCGGGTGTGTGCGGGGTCGTTGTCGTTGCCGCCGCTTCCCGTCGAGGCCGCGGTGGGTGAGGCCGAATCGGAGGCCGAGGCCGTCGTCGCGGAGTTCGCCGAGCAGTTCAGCGTCGACGTCTCGGCAATCACCGACGAGCAGCGGTCCCGGCTGTGGAAACAATTGGGGGACCGCACCTTCGGTGTGGTGGTGCTGATGTATGTCGCCGACTTCGTTCCGCGGGTACGGGCGGGGCTGGAAGCGCTCGGGGTCGGTGCGGAGCACCTGGGCTGGGTGAACGGCCCGATCGCGTGGGACCACACCACCGAGCCGTCGGACCTGGTGTTCAACGACTTCCTGCCCGCGGTGGCCCGGATGCGCGCACTCGACCCGGTGACCTCGGAGCTGGTGCGGCTTCGCGGCGCGGCGCAGCACAACTGCCGGCTGTGCAAGTCGTTGCGCGAGGGCGGTGCGCTGGATGCCGGCGGGTCGGAAACGCTGTATGACCAGCTGGAGCGTTTCGAGACCTCAAGTTTGCTCGACGCCCGCGCAAAAGCAGCGCTTCGCTATACCGATGCGTTAGTTTGGACCCCTGCGCACCTCGTCGCCGACGACGTCGCCGAGGTGCGCTTACGGTTCTCCGAGGGTGAGGCCGTCGAGCTCACCTTTGACATCATGCGAAATGCAAGCAACAAGGTTGCTGTGTCCTTGGGGGCCGACGCGCCCCGCGTCGAGAGCGGCACCGAACGTTACCTGATCGGCGCCGACGGTCAGACGGTGTTCGGCTGACAGCAAACTGTAAGCCCACTGCCAGCTTTACCGCTGTTAGCGCTGGTAGAGATGATTCTCAGTAGTAGTTGCTGAAGCGTGTGCGGCTTCTTGTCCTTGTAGGCTCACACCCCTCCTGGCGGAGGAAGTACGGAATGTTAACCACTCGTATACGCACACGCAAGCTAGCGTTATCGCCGCGTGCCGGTGGTGCTCGCTATATTTATGGCCGACACGGACACTGCTACGTGTTTGTGATCTCAGATGGCAGCGCCGCCTGAGTGGAGACGACCAACGAGCCCGCGACTGTTAGCCGTCGGCTCGCGAGGCTTTCGGCACGAGTTGCTGGTGGGAACGGCAGCTTGGCGTGCGTGTGAAAAGCGGCGGCTTTCCGCGCAGAGGGAGGATCTGAAATGACAAACACCCGCACCCGCTCGCGCAGGCGAGTGTTGTCGGTGTGGACTGCCGGCGCTGTGCTGGGGGGCGCCATGCTGGGCCAGGTGGTGGTCTGGGCACCGCTGGCGTCGGCGTCGTGCAATCTGACCCCCCAGGATGACCAGTACATCAACCTGCTGGGTAAAGACAAAATGATCCACTCCGCCGATTTCACCGATTGCCACATGGTCGCCGAGGGGCGATGGTTTGCCGATCAGGTGCGCAACTCACCCGATCCGTTGGGGAGAGCCAGGGCCCTGATGAAGATGGTGACCGACACGACGCCCATGACCGCGGAGCAGGCCGAGTGGGAGGTCGAGTCCGCGATCTATGTCTACGCGCCCGAGATGATCCCCAAGATCAAGGACGAAAAGGCGCACGAACCTCCTCCGGAGGCGTGAGCCGGCATCGCCGGATAGCTTCTGAGAGTGGCTTTTGCTGAGCCAAGTGGTATCAGCAAACTCGTTTGACCGCGCGACAGCTGGTCCCGAATCGGATGGCTTCTCGCACCTGGTTTGCAGTACCCGTTGTTCACCTGTTGTTTACAGTGCCCGAAGTTTGCCGTGCTCGAAGTTTGCGGTACCCGATGCATGGCGCATCTGGAAAGCAGCAACTTTCCCACGCGGAGGGGGTTCTCGGAAAGTGATTGCTCAATGCACACGTTCGCGCGGGCGGGTGGTCTCGGTGTGGGCCGCCGGTGTCGCACTGGTAGGCGCGATGCTGGGCCAAGCCGTGCTGTCGGCGCCGAAGGCGTCGGCGTCCTGCACGATGAACGCCGCAGATGATCAATACATCCACCTGTTGGCTCAGAACAAAATGATCCACACGGCCGATTTCAATGATTGCAATATGACCGCCGAGGGGCGGTGGTTCGCCAATCAGGTCCGCAATTCACCCGATCCGTTGGGGAAGGCCAGGTCCCTGATGAACATGGTGGTCAACACGACGCCGATGAACGCGAAGCAGGCTGAGTGGGAGATCGAGTCCGCGATCTTTGTCTATGCCCCGCAGGTGATTCCGAAGATCAAGGATGAAGCCGGGCAGCAAGTTCCGGCGTGAGCTTTGGGAAGACGACCCCTATCGCGCGATGCGGTGCGCGACTTCCATTGCAGCGGAATCAGATCGGCTGAAACGGGGTAGGGCCGCTGGTACGTCGCCGCTGGCGACGCGGCCGCAGGTACTTATCCAGTGCATCGACGCCCAACAGGATCGGAACCGCGGCGAGGGCGACAACCCAGCCCCACAGGGGTGGATTCCACTGGCCGAGCAACCGTGCGATGGGTGGCACCCACAGTTCCACGAGGGAGAAGGTCAGCCCGATCAGCGCTGCCGGCACCAAGAGTCGGTTGGTACCCCAGCCCAGCGCGCCGGGCCAGCGGGAGGAGGACCGGCAGGCGAACACGTTCGCCGTCTGGGCTAAGACGACGGTGATGAATGCCGCGCCGGAGGCCTTCGCCAGGTCATGCCCGAGGGGGAACGGGTTTGTGGGACGCCAGCCAAGCGCCAGCAGTGAGATTACGAAGGCGGTGAGAGAGAGGGCGGCCTCGAGCGGCCCGAGCACGCCGAAGGCTCGCCGCAGCACGGTGCGATTCATCAGCCGACCGTGAACGGGTGGCCCCTCCAGCAGGTGCCTGGCGGGCGGCTCGGCGCCGAGCGCAACTGCGGACAGGGTGTCGGTGCCCAGGTCGAGGGCGAGGATTTGCAGAACGCCGAGCGCGAGGGGAAACAGGCCGCCCGAGAGCGCCCAGACCAGGAAGGGTGCGAGCTCGGCGACATTGTCGGTCAGGTGGTAGGTCAGGAATCGGCGGATGTTGACGAAAGTTGCGCGGCCCTGCTCGATGCCGGCCAGGATGCCGGCGAAGGAGTCGTCGAGTAGTACTAGGTCGGCTGCTTCGCGCGCGACGTCGGTGCCGGATTTGCCCATGGCCACCCCGATGTTGGCTTCGTGCAGCGCCGGCGCGTCGTTGACCCCGTCGCCCGTCATCGCCACCACGTGGGCCCGCGAGCGAAGCGCACGGGCGATGCGCAGTTTGTCTTCCGGAGAGACCCGGGCGATGACCACGCCGTCGTGGTCGATTAGGGCGGCGAGCTGCTGGTCGTCCTCGGGGAGTTCCGTCCCGTTTAGCACCGGTGCGTCGGCCGCCCGCAGGCCTACTTCGTTGGCGATGGCTGTGGCGGTGGCCGGATGATCACCGGTCACCATCGCCACTTTCACCCCGGCTCCGCGGCAGGCGTCGAGCGATTCGGAGATGCCGTCACGCGGCGGGTCCTCGAGCGCCACGAGGCCGAGCAGTCGCACCCCGCGGTCGCACTCGTGCTGGTCCCGGGGCGTACGGCCGTTCCTGGGGCTCGCGGCGATGGCAAGTACTCGCAACCCACGGGCGGTAAGGGTGTCCACCGCCTGGCGTGCCGCCGGGTCATCACCGCAGAGTGGAAGCACCGCGTCCGGCGCTCCCTTCACTACGATCTCCTCGGCCAGCACCACGGCCATGCGACGCAGCCGGGGATCGAAGGGGAATCGCAGCTTCGCCGAACCGATACGTCGGTCCTCGACGGTGTCGATGCCCAGCCGCCGGGCGAGGGTGTCCAGGGCGGCCTCCATGGGGTCACCATGGGCTCGCCACTGCCCGTCCACCTCTTCGGCGTACCCGGTGGAGCAGCGTTGCCCGGCCAGGGCCAGCTGGCGAACGGACCCCTCAGCGGCGGGGGAGGACCACGCGAGTCGGGCCGTCGGTCGGTAGCCGGCGCCTTCGATCGTTAGTGAGCCGGCGGTCGTCCAGGCTTGGACCACCGTCATCTGGTTGCGGGTGAGGGTTCCCGTCTTGTCGGTGCAGATGAACGTCGTGGAGCCGAGCGTTTCGACGGCCTCGAGGTTGCGGACCAGGATGTTGCGCTTTGCCATCTGCTCTGAGCCCCAGGCGAGGGACAGCGTCACGGTGGGCAACAGCGCCTCGGGAACCAAGGCGACGGTGACACCGATGGCGAAGACGAAAGCCTGCTCGATCGGATTGCCCACGAGCACCGAGACGAGCAGGAACAGCAGGCCCACGCCGATCGCGATCGCCGCAATGAGCCGCACGACGCCGCGCAACCCGCGGGTCAGCGGAGTGTCCGGTTTGGCGGTCGTCGTCGTCAGCCTGGTGATGCCGGCCAGGCGTGTCTGTTGCCCGATCGCGGTGACCAGAGCCCACGAGTCGCCCTCTACGACGAAGGTGCCCGCGAAGAGAGCTTCGCCTTCGGCGACGGAGCCGGCCTCGCTCTCGCCGGTGAGCATCGAGGAGTCGACGAGCAACCGGTTCTCGCTGAGCACCACGGCGTCGGCGGGCACCCGGTCGCCGCTTTCGAGGAGCAAGACGTCGTCGATAACGACGTCTTCGGCCTCGATGACCTGCCGACGGTCGTCGCGCCATACCGTGACGCGGGTCGGCAGCATCTCCTGGAGTCGATCGGCGGCCCGGTCGGCCCGCGCTTGCTGGATCAACGAGAAGACCCCGTTGAGCACGATCACCGCAATGATCGCGACACTGAGTTGGGGAAGCCTCGCCAGCAAGGCGAGGGCTGCGGACGCCCACAGCAGCAGGGCGAAGAAGTGTGTCAGCTCCCCGAGCAGGCGCCGGGCGGTGGACGGCCGCCTCGCCGCGGGCAGCTTGTTGGGACCACCCTGGGTGCGCCGCTCGGCGGCCTCAGCGGCCGAAAGCCCGGGCGTCATGACGTCGGCCACGGCTCTCCTCTCCGCTGAGTTGCGACGCGCGATGTCTTGGACCCGATGGCAAGCGCTCTGATGACGGCCCTTCGAATCCTTTTGCCCCAGTGATTCGTAACGACGCTCGCCCCGTAGCGGTCGAGCGCCAGCGTTGTCGGCAACCGCCGAAATGCTATAACCGCGGCGACCACCGGGCAGGGGATAGCCGGAAATGGCGGCTGGGTGGCGAACGCAGCCACCGCAACGCGTGTCGTCCGCCCGACGTTGGCTTTGAGTGGTCGGTTACCGTTTCCTACGGAAAATAGATCTAGGGGCGGTAGCTCAGTTGGTTAGAGCCGCGGACTCATAATCCGTTGGTCCTGGGTTCAAGTCCCAGTCGCCCCACAAGCGGTAAAACGCAGGTGAGAGAGGGTTTTTCGGCATAGAAAAGCCCGAAATTTTCTGTGACGGAAGTAAACTCCTGTGTTTTACGTCATCACTAAGTCATCAATCACCTGCTTTAAACGCTCGCCAGCAAAGAACCTGCCCAGCCCGCTATTATTTCCGCGTGATCTTGACCCGCGCCCATCATCACCGGCTGCGCAACCTGGCCGCGCTGGCTAGCCCGCACGAAACCTGTGGCGTGATTACTTCTCGCGGTCTGGTGATCGAGCTAGCCAACCTTCACCCAAACCCGCGTGACTGTTTCCGCATGGACCTACGGCACGTCAAACGCCACCAGATCGCCGCGATATTTCACAGCCACCCTAACGGCGACCCCAGACCCAGCCGCGAAGATTTGGCGGTTCTGCGATCCTGTCCTTTCGGGTACCTGATAGTCACGGCTGGCGAGGTTGCAAGCTACTCTCTGTAGTTTGTCGTAAATTATTGCCGCGCAATAGTTTCCCCGAAAATTATTGCTGCCCTTTACTTTTCGTTGTTTCTTACCGACGCTCCGTACGCCAAGATAGCAAACTCGCACCTGTCCCAAATGGGACACCTGACAGCGTATCGTCGCAGGTCAACGACATACGGGTAACCGGGACGGACGGTAAGAGCTATCCCGCTCACCGGAAGCCAACCGCCCTTCGACCGCGCCGGGTAGGACTTGTCCCACCAGCGGGGAATTTCGACGGCGGCAACCGGCTACCAGTAGCCCATTCCCGGCCCCCAGGATCAACGCGTATGCCGCGTACGGGAGTCATGTCGAGATGTCGAATTGCGTTATGTCAGGGGCAGTTCCGCGATCACCGGACCGGTCGGCCGCGTGGAGCCGTGTGACGGCTCCACCGAGAACGCCAGCGCATTAGATTTCCCGATATCCGGGATGACCGCTGTGGTGGACGGTGCAACCGACTTGGCGTCCATCGTGCCGGCCAACTTCGCGCCGTTGTCGCCCATCAGCCACATTTGATACACGGTGCCCGGCGACGGCGGCGGCACGTTATTCATCACCAACACACCGGCGTTCTTCTCGCGTGAATAGACGACGGTCGCGGTGCCGCCCGCAGGCATGGCGCCGGATACCGTACGCACATCGCGCGCGGCAAACACCTGCGCCGGGGTCGATGGTGGCGCTGTGGAGCGTAACGCCAATCCGGCGCTCAGCGCGCCGAGCCCGATGGCAATCGCGGCTGCTGCCGCGAGGACAGTGGTGCGCCAACGGAATCGGCGTGCCGAGCCCGATTTG
This sequence comes from uncultured Actinomycetota bacterium, assembly GCA_963800315.1. GTDB lineage: Bacteria > Actinomycetota > Actinomycetes > Mycobacteriales > Mycobacteriaceae > Mycobacterium. Next base: position 280,541 of record CAWDAS010000002.1, on the reverse strand, counting down.
ACGGACGCCAGCAGCCGTCCTCGTAGAGCCGCCGGCGGCTCGACCGGTGTCGAGGTCGAGACGGCGGCCATTGTTTCCCGGACGAGGCGAACCTCGTCGTCGAAGGCTGCGGCAACAGCGGCGGAGGCCGCCGCAACACGGGTTTCGATTGCTGCGCGCTCATTTTCCGAGACGGCATCGAGCGCGTAGGGCGTCGCCAGCTCAAGCAGCTCGAATTCCGACGGTTCAGTCATGTCACGCCCAGACAATTCTTCAGCCCACGCAGCGCGTCGCGCATGCGTGACTTGATTGTCGCCAAGTTAGCCGACAAACGCTCGGAGACCTGGGCATAGGTCAGGCCGCCGTAGTAGGCGAGCTCGATGCACTCCCGCTGCGCGTCGGTCAGCGTGTCGAGACACTCGGCGACTTGGCGGCGTTCCTCGCGAAGGATTGCCGAGTCGGCGACGACGTCGGCGGGCCGATCAACGCTGGCGCTTCCGTAGCGGAATTCGCGCTGGGCCGCCGCCTGCTCTGCGCGCACGCGGTCCACCGCGCGCCGATGGGCAAGCGTCAGCACCCAGGCCAGCGCCGACCCTGCCTCGGGATCGTAGTTGCCGGCGTTGCGCCACACCTGCAGGTAAACCTCCTGGGTGGTCTCCTCGCTGTAGCCCGGGTCGCGCAGTACACGCGCCACCAGCCCGAAGACACGCGAGCTGGTTAGGTCGTAGAACTCTGCGAACGCGTCAACGTCATGCTGGGCTACCCGGCGCAGCAGTGAGTTCAAGTCGCCGGTCGCTGGCGGCCTTTCGCTCATAGTGCCGTAGCGTAACGGCGGCCGCGCGACCCTCACCGGTAAGCCGGTCGAATCGGCGCACATGACATCTGCGGCGCACAGGCTTCTCACACCCGGTATTCGATGCAGACTGATGCCCAGATTACCCATCCAGGCCGCTGATTGCTCCGAATGACAACACGTAGACAGTTCGGCCACGGCCGCAGGCCGTAAGTGAGAGGGAGATCAACCATGAAGATTCGTCTAGCCACCGCCGCCGGCGTCACGGCCGCCGTCACCGCTGGTCTGCTGCCGTTCTCCGCCGGCACCGCCAGCGCGGACCAGACACCGAATCTGGTCGGTCCTGGCTGCGGCAGTTATGCACAGCAGGTGCCCGCCGGGCCTGGCTCGATCGCCGCGATGGCGCAAGAGCCGGTCGCCGTCGCAGCGTCGAACAACCCACTGCTGACCACGCTCACCGCGGCGGTCTCAGGGAAGTTGAACCCGAACGTCAACTTGGTGGACACGCTCAACGGCGGCCAGTTCACGCTGTTCGCACCGGTCGACGACGCGTTCGCCAAGCTCCCGCCGGCGACGATCGACTCGTTGAAGACCGATTCGGCCGGTCTCACGAACATCCTCACCTACCATGTCGTGCCAGGTCGGTTGAATCCCCAGAATGTTGACGGCATGCACAAGACGGTGCAGGGCGCGGATCTGACCGTCACCGGCTCCGGCAACAACCTCAGGGTGAACAACGCGTCGGTGGTGTGCGGCGGCGTTCAGACCGCCAACGCCACCGTGTATCTCATCGACACGGTCCTTACCCCGCCGGCCATGTAGGCCTCGCCGGGTCGCCGTTCCGCTGGGACGGCGACCCGGCACCACCGGCGCAATCGTCCTGAAAGCCATCGCGAACATATTCAAATCCAGCTGACGGTGCTCCCAGAGCTTGACCGGGGGCTGTCGGGTGCGCCATTGCACTTTCACCGCCCGCGACCACGGAGGTGATCGCCGTGTGTGTCGTTTTGATGATCGGAGCGACCGGCTATGGGGCAGCTGACCCATACCATGCTCGCTCGACCGCGGCTACAAGGTGCGGGCGATGGTCCAAGACGTGGTTGCCGCTGCGAAACTTGCCGCGCGGCCGTGTGGCGATGCAGCATTCTCGTCAGCCGACGCGGGTCACGCGTTTCAATTGCAGCGGCCACGTGCCGGTGCACTGGGCACTGGGACGCCCGCAACATCGTGATTGGCTGACTTGACACGAAGACTGCCGCTACCGTGCCGGCTTTGCCGTGGGCAGCCTGCGGGGTTCGATCACGTCGCGTACCCCGGCCGGCCCGAGCATCCCCTGGCGGAATGCCTGCGGTGGATAGCCCATCAGGGTCGCATCGGTGCGGGGCCGCACGGCCGCTGAGCGGGAAGCGGGACAGCGGACCTAGCTCGCCGGGCGTAGTAGTCGGCAGTGGCGACCTTCCGCAGTTCTTCACCGCCGTCGCCGAGTTTGCGCACCATCTCGGGTTCGCCGTCGTCTGTGACGTAGATGACGCAGGCCGCCGCGACCGCGGGTTCCTCAGCAGTCGCCGACGCGCGCCGTTGGCCGCCATCGCGCGGTCGCGGCGGATTGCCTCCAAATGCGACCCATCCAAGCCGAGCGCGGCGCCGAATGACTTTCAAAGCAAGAGCAAGGGTGGCATTCCCAGCACCGACGTGGAGGGCAGGAACCATGACGATCTTTTTACGGGCATCGGCTACCACGGCCGACGGCACCGGGCGAGGCTGCGGTCGCGTCAGCGGGCAACCAGGCCAATTTCGATGAAGCCCGCCGGCGCCGAGTGCGCGATTGGGCCGGCAGGCCCGCGGACAGCGGGCAGCCGGGTGGTCGACTACGTCGTCGACTACCTGACGGCGGCGGGGGTCGGCCACGTCTTCGGTGTGCACGGGGCGAACATCGAGGATCTCTACGACGCGGCTTTCTTCTGCCCGGACCTCACGGCGGTGCTGGCCAAGCACGAGTTCTCCGCCGCGACGATGGCCGACGGATACAGCCGCGCTACTGCGGGCCTGGGCGTGGTGGCTGCCACTTCGGGTGGCGGCGCGCTGAACCTGGTCGCCGGACTGGGTGAGTCGTACTCCAGTCGCGTTCCGGTGCTCGCACTGGTCGGCCAGTCGCCGACAGCACTGGATGGGCGCGGCGCCTTTCAGGACACCAGCGGCCGCAACGGCTCGCTCAACGCGGAGGTCGTGTTCTCGGCCGTTTCGGTGTACTGCCGGCGGATCGTCAACCCGGACCACATCCTGACCGCACTGCCCGAGGCGGTGGCAGCGGCCCGTGATGGCGGTCCCGCGGTGCTGCTGCTGCCCAAGGATGTTCAGCAGGCCACAGTCCAGACCAGCGGCGCGTTGACCGTGAACGGACGGCCCCGCCCGGGAGATCCCTGTGCGATCTTGCGGGCGCTACACGGTGCCTCGGGACCGGTGACCATCATCGCCGGTGAGCAGGTGGCCCGTGACGATGCCCGTGACGAGCTTGAGCAACTGCGCGCGGCGCTGCACGCCCGGGTCGCGACGGTGCCCGACGCCAAGGACGTCAGCCATCCACCGGCGCTGAGGGCGTCAGCGTCGCTGGGCGTGACCGGGGTGATGGGCCATCCTGGGGTCGCCGACGCAATCCGCAGCGGTGCGGTGTGTCTGCTGGTGGGCACCCGCTTGTCGGTCACCGCCCGCGCTGGTCTGGATGCGGCGTTGCGCGAGATGTGCACCCTGTCGATGGGGTCCGCCCCTCCGTATCTGCCGTGTATCCACGTGCACACCAACGACCTTCGGGCGTCGTTGGCTGAGCTGACACGCAGGCTCACGAACTGCCCGCCGCAGGGACTGCGCGCCGTCGACTCGACGGCCCCCCTCACGGAGTTGAGGCCGCCCACCCATCGTGGACCGGGCATCCGGTATCGCGACGCGATTACCGCGCTCGATGCGGTGCTGCCCGACGATGCGGACATTGTCGTCGACGCGGGCAATTCCGGTGCGGCGGCGATCCACCATCTGCCCGCCCGGCGCGCAGGCCGCTTCGTGGTGGCGCTCGGGATGGGGGGCATGGGCTACAGCTTCGGCGCCGGCATCGGCATGGCGTTCGCTAGGCGTCGTCGCACCGTCATCGTGGCCGGCGACGGGTCGTTTTTCATGCACGGCCTCGAGTTGCACACCGCCATCCAATACCGGCTGCCAGTCACGCTGGTGTTGTTCAACAACAACGCCCACGCCATGTGCGCGACCCGCGAAAAGCTCTTCTACGACGGTATCTACAGCTACAACCGGTTCACGCCCAGCAGTCTCGGCGCCGGGCTGGCCGCGATGTTCCCCGGCTTGCCCGCAGTCGACGTCACGGAAACCGACGCGCTGGCGGCGGCTCTGCGCGACGCGCTGAATGCCGACGGCCCGTCGGTCGTGAGCATCGAGTGCTCAGCCGACGAAATCCCGCCGTTCGCACCGTTTCTCGACCGGCAACCGTCTAATCACCATCAACCTGTTTCAACCCACTACCAGGAGGACTCCGATGTCGTTGCCCGCACTTGAGGATATCGCCGCCCACCGGCTCGACCGAGATGGCATGACCGGCCCGATCGAGGGCGTGATCCGCATCGAAACCTCACCGCGGGAGAAGGCGACGCCGATCATCATGGAGATGATGCGGTCGGTGTATCCGCACGACGAGGTGTTCGGCCAGTACTGCACCGTAAGCGATTACATCGACTGCCCTCCCGACGAGCTCTACGAGTACCTTGCCGACACCCGCAGCCTGGAGGAGTGGACCTACAGTCTGCGTGGGTTCACCCCCACCGACGAACCCGGGCTCTGGTTGGCCCACGACCGGCTGGGCTCGGAGACCGAAATCTACACCCGCACGGTGGCCCAGCCCGAGGCGGGCACCGTCGACTATCACTGCGCCTGGGACCAGGGCAAGCACCTGTGGATGATCTATCTGATGCGCGTGATCGACGCGCAGGTGGTCCTCGACAAGCCCGGGTCCGTGGTGTTGTGGACCAACTGTCATCACCCCTTCTACGACAACAACCCGTACCCCGAAGCCGCGCCGCCGCAGCGACCGGTGTGGGTTGGCGACTTCTGGGACATGTTCGGCGCCGGCCACCGCCTGGAGCTGTTGAACCTCAAAGCAATCACCGAATACCGCCACCGCAACGGGCTGCCCGTCAAGCCCGACTGGATGAGATGAGCACCGCCATGACTGTCAGCCTGATCGACGTCTCCACCTATCTGCCCGGGGATCCCGTGCCGGCGAACTACTACGCCCAGTTCGCCGACTCCGACGAGCTGCGCGACAATCTCATGTTCCGCGCGCCGACATACCGCCACCACGTCGGCGAGGACGAGACAGCGGTCGACATGGTCGAACGCGCCGCCGCCGGCTTGGTGGACCGCCACGGCCGCGACGCCCTTGCCGACGTCGACGTGCTGATCACCCACACACAGATGCCCGACATGCCGTTCTACGGCGGCGGTGGCGCGATGTCCCACCGGCTGGGCATGAAACCCAGCTGGGTGGTCGACCTGCACAACGGCGGCTGTGCGGCGTTCGTGCTTGGCCTGAAGTTGGCCGCCAGTCTGCTGAACAGCGGGCAGGGTCGCTCCGCGTTGATCGCGGTGGCACAAAACGCCGCGGGGCAGATTTTCGACCAACCCACAGTGCGTCGGAAGGCCCAAGCCGCGGTGCCCGGCGACGGAGCCGCGGTGGGCCTCGTCACTGTGTCAGATCAGTCGCCGATCCTGGACGTGGAGTGCCGCACCTACGGCGAGTACGCGGGCGACATGACCATCGCGGTTGACCCGCCGCGCAAGTGGTGGCAGCCCGGGCCTGGCGAGGGTTACATCGGATTCACCGAAAGCAAGATCACCAAGGTGCTGGCGCGCGGCAACTGTCAGGTGCCCGAAGTCGCCTATGCGGTATGTGACCGGATTCGGTTGCAACCTAAAGACATCGACTTGTTGGTCACCAACCAGCCGAACCGGGTGTTTCTGCGCAACTGGCGGGAGGCCCTAGAGCTGCCCAAGGAAAAGCATCGCGACACCTTCGACGAATGCGGCAACCTGTTCGCCGCGGGTATTCCGGTCAACCTGGACCGTGCCATCACAGACGGTCAGCTCAAGAAGGGCGATGTCGTGATGATGGCAGCCTTCGCCCACGCCGGTGACTTCGCCGGTGCCGCCGCGGTGAGGTGGGGCGGCCGATGACCGTCGCGTTGCCATCCGGCCACTCACACTGCGGTCTGCCGCTGCGGCTCCCCGACGCCGAAGACCCGCTCGCCCTGGAACTGAACGAGAGCCCCTTCTCGCCGCTGCCGACGGTCCGCGCCGCTATGGTCCGGGCCGTCGACTCAGCCAACCGCTATCCGGAATTCCTGCCGGAACGGTTCCGTCGGCTCATCGCGAAGCACCTCGGTTTCGAGGAGGAACAGATCATCGTCGGTGCGGGCGCTACCGGCGTCATCATGCAGGTTCTGCAAGCACTGACCTGTCCCGGTGACCGGATCGTCATGGCGTCACCCACTTTTGACGGTTATCCGATCTTCGCGCAGATGGCTCGGCTGCAAACCCTCACAGTGCCATTGGACGAACACGGGCACCACGACCTCGACGCCATGGCCGACGCCGCCACCGACGCCCAAGTCGTGGTGGTGTGCCGGCCGCACAACCCTACCGGCACGGTGGCGCCGGCCGAGGACCTCGAACGCTTCCTGTGGCGCATTGGTTCCAGCACCGTGGTGCTGCTCGACGAGGCCTACATCGAGTTCGTGTCGCCGCGACACCGCATCCACCCCGAATTCTTATTGCGACGCTTCCCGAACGTCGTTGTCGTGCGCACCTTCTCAAAAGCCTACGGGCTGGCCGGCATAAGGACCGGGTACGGCATCTGCTCGCCAGGCATGGGCCGCACACTGTGGTCGATGCAGTTGCCGTTCGGCGCCACCGTCGCCAGCCTGGCCGCGGTGGCGGCGTCCTTCGACGCCGAAGCGCAACTGCGTCACCGGATTGGGCTGATCACGTCAGAACGCGACTATCTACGCTCGCGGCTTTGGGAGATGGGCATCTGGAGCGCCGACACCCACGCCAACTTCGTCTATCTCCCTGCAAAAGGGCAACTTTGGCCTGAGGTGTTCGACGGCACCGGCCCGCGAGTGCGTATCTATTCAGACGGCAGCGCGCGGATCACCGTCGGCAACCGGCAATCCACGCAAGCGGTGCTGGCGACGATCGCTGCGATGCTGCCGACGGATGCGTCATGACACGCGCGCTGAGCAGGCCATCCAGTCCACGGTTCCGGCTCATACACAAGATCGGTGCGTGGTACGACGCCGAGGCCTACTTTCGGCGACGGGCCAAAAGCGGCAAGGCGTTTGCGATGCCCATCCCGGGTTTCGGCGATGTGTTGTTCGCGGCGAAACCCGCCCACATCCGCGAGTTTTTGAAGATCCCGGCGTCCGCGTTCACACCTCCCATGCCCAACCCGATCGAGCCGGTCGTCGGCGAGGGATCGATCATTCTGCTCGACGGCATCCGTCACAAGCATGAGCGTGCGCGCTTTCTGCCTGCGCTGCACCATGAGCGGATTCGGCGCTACACCGGGTTAATGGCCGAGGCAGCGTTGGACGAGATGGCGAAGTGGCAACCCGGCACGACCATTGACGCCCGCGACGCGGCGCAGTCGATCACGTTGCAGATCATCGTTCAAGCGGTGTTCGGCATCGACGACAGGAATCGTCGCGACCATTACGTCACCGTCGTCAAAGCGATGATGCGCGACTACGTCGCTCCGTTCATGTTCTTCCCCGTGCTGCGTCGCGCCCCGTTGGGGCTAGGGCCGTGGCAACGCTTCTCGGCGCGTCGCGTTGAGCTGGATGCCATGCTGTCGGAACAGATTTCGCACCGCCGACACAACGGCGCCGATGGCTACGACGACGTGCTGAGCGTCTTGATGTGCGACGACGACGGTGCTCGGCGCAGCGACGACGAGGTGCGCCAACAGCTGCGTACGCTGCTGGTTTCTGGTCACGAGACATCAGCGACCACGCTGGCGTGGGCGTTGTACCACGTGCACGCCGACGAGAAGGTCCGGCAGAAGCTGCTCGACGAACTCGCCGACAACCCGACGCCAGAGCAGCTGCCGAAGCTGCCGTACCTGGCCGCTGTGATCGCAGAGACACTGCGGATGCATCCGACCGTGTCGATCGTCGTGCGACAGCTTAAGCGGGCTGTGACCACATGGCAGACCGAACGGGCGCCGGGAGACGTGATCGGCGTGGCGCTGCCCGCCCTGCATGCCGATCCGCAGGTCTGGCCGGACCCGAGCGCGTTCGACCCCGAGCGTTTCCTGGCACGCAGACCCTCTCCAATGGAGTACTCACCGTTCGGATACGGGCACCGCCGCTGCCCCGGATCGTCGTTCGCAGCCCTTGAGCTGGCGATTGTGCTGGGAACCATCCTGACCAACGTCGAATTGCGGAATCCCAAGGGAAGGCGGCGAGCGAAGCTGCCCAGGTCGATCCCGCGGGGCGTGGCCGCCGTCCCCAGCCGGCCGATCACGCTCGAAGTCGTGCGTAACTCCCAGGAGGTCCGTGAGTCATGAAGTTCAAGCAGCGCGTTCCACTGCTTCGATGGTCGTTCTGGCGGATGGCCGCGTCCATGGGCAACATCACGACCATCGGGCAGGTGGGCGACGGTCGAGAAGCCGCCGTGGTTCAGTATGTCCTGGACAACGCCCGGAAGGGCGACATCCACAGCGTGCTCGACACCATCGACCGGTTCGCGTATACCGAATCGTTTCTGATCAACGTCGGCGACGAGAAGGGCAAGCTGCTCGACGCCGCGGTACGGCGCGCGAACCCGAAACTGGCGCTGGAATTAGGAACCTACTGCGGCTACGGTGCATTGCGCATCGTCGCGGCCGCGTCGACCGCCTGCGTGTACTCCGTCGAACTGGCCGCGGCGAACGCCGTCAACGCCAGGCGTATCTGGGAGCATGCGGGCGTGGCGGACCGGATCACCTGCGTGGTGGGCACCATCGGTGACGGCGGGAAGACGCTCGACGCCCTGGCCGCGCACGGCTTCGGTGCCGGTTGCATCGACTTCCTCTTCCTCGACCACGACAAGAACGCCTACCTGAGCGATCTACACAGCCTCCTGTCGCGCGGGTGGCTGCGCCAAGGGACGATCGTCGTTGCCGACAATGTCAAAATTCCCGGAGCGCCGGAATACCGTGCCTACATGCGCCAGCACCAAGGCCGCACCTGGCAGACCGTCGAGCACAAGACCCACGGCGAGTACGGAACGGTCATCCCCGACCTGGTGCTCGAGTCGGCGTACCTCGGCGAGGAGCCTGGCGGCGAATAGATGACAGCGTCGCCGATGCTCGCCGCAGAAGCCCACACCTACCGCTCGTCAGGGCACGACCGGGTGTTTTGGGATCGCATCGCCCTTGCGGTGACCACGCCTCGGTCATGGTTGATCGCTCTCGCCGTCGCCTTGCTCGGCGGCGTCGTCATCGGACTAGCGGGCGCCAACGACGCCGGCACCCGGTCACCGGATTTCCTGCCGCCCGGCAGCGAATCGGCGCGCACCGACGCCGCTGCGAAGCAATTTCCCGGCGGCGACCGGACAGCGGCGATCCTCGTCGTCACCAGATCCGACAGCGGGGTGCTCACCCCTGCCGATCTCGCCGTCGTGAAAGAGGCTCGCAACCGGACGCTGACAGCCGTCGGCACACGGGACACTCCGGCGCCGATGCTGACATCCAACGACGACCGCGCCGCCGTCGCGCCGGTGCCGCTGAGAGCTGATCTCTCGGGCTTTGCGCTCAACGACGCAGTGAAGGTGGTGCGCAACGCCGCGGCCGACGGATTGCCGGCCTCGCTTATCGCCCATGTCACGGGTGGCCCGGCATTCGGTGCCGACATTGCCAATTCATTCACTGGGGCCAACATCAAACTTTTGGTCGTCACGGCGCTGGTTGTCGCGGTCCTGCTGATCGTCACGTACCGCTCACCGGTGCTGTGGCTTGTGCCGCTGGCCGTGATCGGTGTAGCCGAGCAGGTGGCCGCCGCGGTGGGAACCGCCGTCGCCGGAATCACCGGGCTGACATTCGACGGGTCGACGTCCGGCATCACTAGCGTGCTGGTGTTCGGCGCCGGCACCAACTATGCGCTGCTGCTGATCTCCCGCTACCGCGAAGAGTTGCGGCACAACGCCGATCACCGACACGCTCTGCGCCGCGCAGTGCGCATGGCGGGCCCCGCTATCCTCGCGAGCAATGCGACCGTGGTGCTGGCCTTGCTCACGCTGATCCTCGCCGTAGTTCCCAGCACCCGCAGTCTCGGCGCGCTGGCAGCATGCGGGCTGGTGGTCGCCGCCTTGTTCGTGCTCTTAATGCTTCCGCCATTACTCGCGTTGTTCGGGCCTCGGCTGTTCTGGCCGTTCGTCCCGCGACCCGGCAGCGCCGACACCGTCGAGACTGGACCGTGGCATCGCATCGCCGAACGCGTGGCACGACGGCCGAGGCGGATCGGTGGGATCTCGGTTCTCGTCCTCGCCGTGCTGGCGACGGGGCTACTAGGCACCACCATAGGGCTGTCGCAGACCGAGCAGTTCCGCGTGAAAGCCGACTCGGTGGCCGGATTCGACACGCTCGCAACACATTTTCCAGGCGGGTTGGCCGACCCGACCGTGGTCGTCGCCGACACCAGCAGGACCAGCGCCGTGCAACAGGCGATCGACGCGACGTCCGGCGTGGTTTCCGTGACCCCGACCGGCCAGTCGGCGACTGGGAGGAGCAGCTGGTCGGTCGTGATCGACGCCGCGCCCGCATCAGATCGGGCATTCGAAATCGTTGCGGCGCTGCGTGATTCCGCCCATACTGCCGGTCCAGATGTGCTGATAGGCGGATCGGACGCCAAGGCGCTCGACGCTCGCGACGCCGCGACACGAGATCGGCTGGTGGTGATTCCGGCGATCCTCGCTGTGGTGCTCATGGTTCTCTACGTCCTGCTGCGGGCCGTCGTCGCACCACTCGTGCTGACGGCGGCGACCGTGCTGTCCGCGCTCGCCGCACTCGGGCTGGGCGGCTGGGCGAGTATCCACGTCTTCGGTTTTCCCGGACTGGATAGCAACACCCCGCTGTTCGCGCTGCTGTTCCTGATCGCTCTCGGCGTCGACTACACGATCTTCCTGGTGACACGCGCCCGCGAAGAGACTGCCGAACACAGCACCGGTGAAGGGATGGTGCGGGCGGTGTCCGCGACGGGCGGTGTGATCACCAGCGCCGGCATCGTGTTGGCCGCGGTGTTCTGTGTGCTCGGCGTCCTGCCGCTGATCGTGCTGACACAGGTGGGAATAATCGTGGGCCTCGGTATCCTGCTCGACACATTCGTTGTCCGCACGCTGGTCATCCCGGCGCTGTTCGCGCTGATCGGCCCGAATATTTGGTGGCCGTCCGGCACGGACGACCGCGCACCGCAATCGCCGCTCGGGCCAGCCGCAGCGATGGCGGGACGGCACCGCCGGTGACGGGTCATGGCTGGCCCCGTCGCTCCGAAGTCGTGATATCCGTCTGACGGTATTGGATGTCGGAAGCGACGTCGGTGACACTATTGATGATTACCTGAAGCGAACCCGGCGCCGCGCGGGAGGTGAGACGACTGGCAGCTTTTCCCGATACAGCCACGCTTGAGAGGGCGTTGGACATGGCTGCGCGAGCGCCGTCCGCCCAGAACTCCCAGCCGTGGCATTGGCGGGTCAGCAGGGAGGGTGTGCATCTCTACGCTGACCGCAGTCGCCAACTCGGCGACGCCGACTCCGACCGGCGTGACGTCCTGCTCAGCTGCGGCGCCGTGCTGGACCATTGCGTCGTGGCGTTGGCGGCACACGGTTGGCACACCCGCCTCCGGCGCTTCCCCGACGCCTCCGACCACGACCATCTGGCCTTAATCGAAATCATTGAAGCACCGGCCACCGAACCCAGCAGGGAGCTGGCTGTTGCCATCCCACGCCGCCGTGCCGACCGTCGCCGTTACGGTGCGGGTCCGATTCCGGCCGGCACGCTGGAACTGCTCTATATCCGCGCCGCCCGGCGCCAGGTCACGCTGGGCGTGGTCCCCGCCATGAGATGGGCCCGCCGGGACGACGACGGTGTGGCGCTGCGATACGGCGGGGCGGCGGGCAGCGCAGACGCCGCGCACGGGGACGACGGTGTGCTGCTGGTGCTCGGAACCGACACCGATGACGAATTGATGCGGCTGCGGGCCGGTGAGACCATGAGCCGGCTCCTGTTGTCAGCCACCGCGTTGGGGCTGGTCAGTTGCCCGCTGACCGACCCACTGAAGCAGACCCGCGACCGTCTGGCGCTCGCATGCGAGGTGTTCGACGGCGACGGGTATCCCCAAGCCCTGATCCGGTTGGGTCAAGCGTCGGCCGACAGCGACCCGCTGCCCGTGGTCGAGCGATTGTCGCTTGCCGAGACGACGAGCTGGGACAGGGGCATCCGTTAGGTTCGCGACATAAACGCCGAACAGCCGTCCGGGAAGCGTGCATGCCGTGCATGACGAGCGGACGGCACGGGCGCAGTCGACTGATGACTGACTATTCCCCGCTCTGGTGGGCAGCAGCGTGATCTCGCGTTAGACACCAGCCTGGACCGGTGGTCGCTTCGCTGAAACCGGAGACGTGCCGCGCGAGGTGGTCGACAAACCGGTCCCAGCTGGGAGAGGCCGCCGCCGCTCCATAGCTAACACGCCGCGGCCGCTTCTCAACCCGGCGTCACCCCGGCGACCGAGGGCGATTTGTAGCCGTACTGGAGGCGTACCGCGACCATACTTACAACAGCCAAAAAACTGTCCCGCAGGCGATTTAATGCGTCGAGCGAACTATTTCGCCTGGTCGTTGAAGCGTCAAAAAGGGACTCATCATCCGTTGGTCGCGGGTTCGAGTCCCGCTCGCCCCACGTCGAAACTTGTATGATGTCGGCTGATGGTTGATGTTTTGTCTTCGGGTGATGCCTGACAGTGTTTCGGCTGATGGTTGACAGTTACTTCGGCTGATCCTTGACACTCCGTCGAAACAGCCCACGTCGAAACCCCACGTCGAAGTCTTCGTCGCGACGCTGATCGCATGACCGACGGACGCCGAACCATCGACTGCGGTCAGTCCCCTTGAGGTGCCCGTTTGGTCTTGGCTTCCGCCTCAAGCCGTAGCCGGATCGCCCGCGCCCGCGCCTCGGCGGCCAGAGCTTGGGCTTCGGCGGCTTCTGCCCCCGCCCACACCTCGGCGGCCAGAGCTTGAGTTTCGGCGGACTCTGCCTGCTTCCGCGCCTCGGCGGCCAGCGCTTCGGCTTCGGCGGCTTCTGCCCTTGCCCGCTCTCGCGCCCGCGCCTCGGCGGCCAGCGCTTGGATTTCGGCGGCTTCTGCCCGCGCCCGCGCCTCGGCGACCACAGCTTCGGCTGCGGCGGCTTTTACCCGCTTCCGCGCCTCGGCGGCCAGGGCTTGGGTTTCGGCGGCTTCTGCCTGCTTCCGCGCCTCGGCGGCCAGGGCTTGGGTTTCGGCGGCTTCTGCCTGCTTCCGCGCCTCGGCGGCCAGCGCTTCGGCTTCGGCGGCTTCTGCCCTTGCCCGCTCTCGCGCCCGCGCCTCGGCGGCCAGCGCTTGGGCCGCGGCGGCTTCTGCCTGCGCCCGCGCCTCGGCGGCGAGGGCTTGGGGTTCGGCGGCTTTTGCCTGTTTCCGCGCTTCGGCGGCCAGGGCTTGGGCCGCGGCGGCTTTTGCCTGTTTCCGCGCTTCGGTGGCCAGGGCTTGGGCCGCGGCGGCTTCTGCCTGTTTCCGCGCTTCGGTGGCCAGGGCTTCGGCTGCGACGGCTTCTGCCCGCGCCCGCGCTCGCGCCCGCGCCTCGGCGGCCAGCGCTTGGGCCGCGGCGGCTTCTGCCTGCGCCCGCGCCTCGGCCGCCAGCGCTTGGGGTTCGGCGGCCAGCGCTTCGGCTGCGGCGGCTTCTGTCTGCGCCCGCGCCTCGGCGGTCAGAGCTTCGGCTGCGGCGGCCAGAGCTTCGGCTTCGGCGGTCAGCGCTTGGGCTTCGGCGGCTTCTGCCCGCGCCCGCGCCTCGGCGGCCAGCGCTTCGGCTGCGGCGGCCAGCGCTTGAGCTTCGGCGGCTTCTGTCTGCGCCCGCGCCTCGGCTTCCAACTCCAGCCGCGGTGGCTTCCGCTTGGTCTGCGTCCTTGCCTGGTCGGCGCGCAATTGGCCGTTCCGCTTCTGGGTGCCGGCCGCGACCCGCGCCGGTCGCTCAGCCGCTCTCAGCTGGCCCGCGAGGAAATCAACTACGACTAAAGTCACGCCGGCCAGCACCAGCAGCGGCAGGAACAGGGATGGGCGCGTGGCCATCCCCCATAGGCCGACGACCGCCAGCACCGCCGCGAACAATGCCATGGCCCCCGGATACCGATCGCCTAGTGGCCGATCCGGCCGACCAATGACCATGCTCGGAGACCCCTTCGCGGAGATGCTGGCACGTAAGCGTACTGCGTGGGTCGTCGCGGCGCTGGCCCAACCCTTATGTTTGTCGGCGGCAATGTCGCCGCAGGACCAATCGGGAGGAGCGTCGCCAATCGCTGAGCGAGTTACGGCGGGAACCGGGACGGGCGGGCGCGTGCTTTAAACCTGCCGATCCCGGACCCCGCTCCCGTGCGCTGACCCCGCGAGAGAGGATGAAACGCGCCGGCGTGCGGGAGGCATTGTTCGACCGGAACTGTCCGTTCCCGCCGGAGCGGCTGGACAGCCAATCGTCCTGTAGTACAAGAGAAGACGGGAAACTACCGGAACGGTCCAGGCCTATTGGTCGGTATCGTCAATTCCGGGTTCCAGTCCCGACCACCCTACGAGTAGCTGTCTGGCCTCGGCTGATGCTTGACATTTCTGATTGAGGTGGCCGTAGTGCAGGAAGATATGCGGACAGGCCTACGGTTCATAGACCAGAAGGTCCAAAAACTGTCCTGAGAGACCGTGGAGCCAATCGCCCAGGGAAATGTGGAGACCTTCCATATCCACCATGGCCAAAATCCGCAATTGTGGCACGGTCACGTCTCCGTCCACCGCGGCAATGGATGCAGCAGCAACACCCACGAGTGCCCGCGATGCCCGCAACACCGCGTCGATCTAGTCCACCACCAGGCCGTTAAGCTTGAGAGTTCCGGACCTTAACCCTAAGGTCCGACAACCGCCGAGAGGTCGACGGCGCCATGTCCGGAGGATTTCAATCGTCTGCTGAGGCCCGCGCTGCGGCGCACCCCAAGGCTAACGTCGCGCAGCAGGCGACGCGATCGGCGAGAACCTGCAAGCGAAATACGTTGTGGCGCAATGGAGCCGCAACATGACAACACGGCTCATATGGCAATTGAGCCGGGCGAACGAGCGCGTCCAGCAGATCGAGGCGCGTCGGGCTGGCCCGCTGGTAGTCTCCCGCGGCGGCGCGATCTGCCCGACGCGACCTGAGGACATCGTGGCGCTCCTGCGCGACACGACAAGACTCACCCATCCGATGCGGGGCCACGACGACGCTCACCCCTGGGTGCCCACCGGCGCGGCACCCGCCGAACACGCCAGGTACCGGGCGGTCCTCAACCCGCTGTTCAGGCCACGAGCGTTGGCGTGGCTCATGCCATCCATCCAGGAGCATGCGGCGGCGCTTGTCGACGCGGTCGCTGCGAAGGGCCAGTGCGAGGTCGTCGGCGAGATCGCCCGCCCGCTGGCGGCCCAAACATTGCTGACGCTGCTCGGATTGCCGGCGGGCAGTCTTGAGACGCTGCTGCGGTTACTGGCGCGGCAAGCGGAATTCCCCAGGAGCGCGCCCTTCCATGCCGACCCGATCGAATACGTCAGCCAAGCAATTTCCACAGCCAGGCCGCCGGGCATCATTGCCGCCCTCCGCGACGAATTCGAGGAAGTGGAAATACTGAGCTTCGTCTTGCTCCTGTTCGGTGCGGCAATCGAGACGACCACTGCGGGAATCAGTTTTGCCCTGTTTGAGCTGGCCACCGACGCGCAACTACGGGCACTCCTCATCCGGCACCCCGATCAAATCGGAACATTTGTCAACGAGGTGGTGCGCCTTTACTCTCCGCTCGGCTATTGCCCGCGCGTCACCCTGGAGGAGATGACCATTGGCGGGGTCCGCGTCCCGCCGCTAACTGAACTGGAACTCTCATTGCGGACGTTGAATTTGGACGGCGGTTATCTCATAACGCACAGCGACGACAAAGTCCACGGCCGCCCGTTCTACTCATTCGGAGCCGGGTCGCGCCGATGTCTCGGAATGCACGTTGCCCGAGTGCAGATGAGCGTCCTTGTCGCCGAGTTCCTGCGTTGCATCCCCAGATTCACCTTGGCACCGCCGGGCCGCGTCGAGTTGAACGTCGGCGACGACAGCACCCGACTCGGCCCGATCACCATGCCATTGCAGTGGCCGACGTGAGAAGTGTATGACCTCGGCTGAGGCTTGACATTCCAGTTCCGGGTGATGCCTGACAGTTGTTTCGGCTGATGGTTGACAGTTACTTCGGCTGATCCTTGACACTCCCTGATGAGGGAGTTGAGCGTGGCCGAGTAGAGGTATCAAGCCCTGTTTGGCAGTGATCAGTGACGGGTTGTCGATGTCGCAGGTCGCCGAGAAGGTGGGGGCCTGACCGGCGGTGGTTGCGGAGCCGCGTGGCCGATGTTGAGAATAGCTGGCGGCGTCAGAGTTCCAGGTGGCGCCGTTGGTGCGTGGTTCGCAGCGACCGCCGATCGCGAAAGTCGGTGGTGCGCGGTGATCGGGTCCGGTGGCGAGGCCGCTTTCGCCGCGCTGGAAGTCATGGAGTCCGACGAGGATGCAGCCGCGGGCTTTCGGGAGTGGCTGGCTGCCGCACAGCGGGCCGGTCAAAGAGTGCTGCGGGGGCCTGACGGCAAGTACGTGTTATGGCGGCGCGACGATGTCCTCGCCGCCCCGCGTGATGGCGAAGTCTTCGCCAGCCGCCAAGGCGAACTGATGCCCGGCAATCCGCCGTACGGGCCGTACCGGAAAATCATGGTCGAGCTGCTGTTCAACCCGGGAAATTCGCGGGACATGCTGAAGCCCGTGCGTGGGATCATCGAAAAATCCGTCGGCGCCGTAGCGACGGAACTGGACCGCTGCGATGGTGCGGGTGTCGCTGAGGTTGTTTGGCGCGCGGCACTCGTTACGGTCTGCGGCCTGCCGACGGACCTCGCTCCTGACGCGGTCAACGCGGAGCTGGTGGGAGCGATCCGCCGAGCGCCGCCGGGTGGCCCTGATGTGATCAGCCGCCTCGCCACCGAACCGCTCACCGACGAAGAAGTGCTGGGACTGATGGCGTCGGTGGGCCGCGGATTGATTTTCACGGCGTTCGCTATCAGGGCCGGACTGGCGGTGTTGGCGCGGAGGCCGATGCTTCAGCGGGAGCTACGCGAAAATCCAGATCGGCAACGCAGGTTCATCGAGGAGCTGCTGCGGTTGGATGGCGGCGCGAAGACCGTTTCACGAATAACGAGCCGCAGCGTGACAATCGGCGGAACGACGATCCCAGCCGGGTCCCCTGTTCAGTTGTGTGTCGGACTGGTTCACCGTGACGAGGCTGACGACATGTCAGGTCAAAGTATTAAATTGGATGGCCCGCAACGGAATTGGAGTTTTGGGGGAGGGCCGCACCGGTGTCCGGCGTCGCACCTGGTCCGTGATCTGCTGGGCGCGTTCTTAGAAGTGTGGCTTGCCAAGGTCCCATTTTTCGAGTTCGACTGGGACGGTGGCGAAGTCCCCAAAGCGTGGTATCCCAAACCGTACAGCCCTTTACCGAGCGAGATTTTCGAGGGCTGGTGCCCTCTTCACGTGCCGCTCAGGTGGCGACCAGAGCGGTGACTAGGGACGGATCAGGCGTAGTGAATCAGATTGGACGAGCCGTGAACCACCCCACCATGAGTGACGGCTAGATTACCCGTATGCGTGGTTTTCGCCTGTTCGGTGTAGTCCTGACGATCCTCACAGCGGGGCTGCTGCTGGCAACCCCCGTCGGCGCTCAACCACCGTACAAACTCACGGACCATGTCACCGACGGCGCCGGGGTGTTGACGGATCCAGGTCGGGCGGCCGTCAGCTCGGCAATCGACCGGCTCTACCGCAATCGCCACATTCAACTGTGGGTGGTCTACGTCGACAACTTCTCCAGGTTCAAACCCGACAACTGGGCCGAGCGAACCCGCAGCGCCAGCGCGATGGGCGACCGCGACGCGCTACTCGCCGTGGCCACCAACGCCAAGCTGTACGCGTTCGCGGTGCCGCCGAACGCGGACGGCGTCACGACGGCCGAGTTGAACAGTCTGCGCAGCAACCAAATTGAACCTGCGGTGGCCGCAAAAGACTGGAGCGGTGCCGCGGTCGCTGCGGCGGATGGGTTGAACAAAGCCGCAAGCTCATCCAAGCCGATCTGGCTGCCGATCGCGATCGGCGTCATCGTCTTCGTGTTGATCGCCGTGCTGCTTCTCGTGCTCTACCGCGCGCGCCGCCGGCGGCGCGCCGTGCGGCGGGGCGAGCCTAGTGGGCAGGCGAACATTGAAGGGCGCGATCATTCGTCGAGACAGGCGTTGTCCACCGCGGACGCCAGATTGCGCCAAATCTCCGACTACGTCGACAGGCATCGCGAGAGCATCGGCGCCGAGGCCCAGACCCGGTTCGAAGAAGCTAAACGGCATTTGGCAGCGGCACACGGCAAGGAAGCAACCAACGACACCGAGGCAATCGCTTATGCCAACAGGGCATCGACGCTGGCCGCTCAGGCACAAACGTTGGCAAACGCCAACGTGTTGGCAGGGCACCTTACGCGACGAGGTCGAGGCACCGCTTCTCCGCGGTGATCGGTGAGGTCACCACCGGTGCAGGAACTGCAGCTTCAGAAGCACCCACTTACCTGAACTCGCCGGCCGGCTCCGACGCAGACATTTACCGGCGGCGGCGGAGGCGGCGGATAGTCCTGGGGCAGCGGCGCGTACGCGGCTGGCGGCGGGACATAGGCGTTGACCGTATCGGCAACGTTGGTGCACCCGCTCACTGAAACACGCCTGCCGACGCTTGCGCAGACGTCCGCGTTGGCCACACCGGAGGGCTGCACGACGGCATACGTCTCAGGAATCGCGACAAGGGCCAATGCTGCTATCGCCCCTGCAATCCAAGACCGCACCCACATATTCATCGGGATCTCTTTCCTATCACGTGCGCGCTTGTTCTGACCGGTGCCGAATTGGGGGCCCGATCGCTCACGGAGTCGAGCCACCCTGCCCGAGCAGCGGTGTCCACTGGCAACGCTGCCTGACGTCAACCATCGGCTGACGGATGTTCTCAAGGTCGGCTTGCTCCTGTGGGTTGGCGTTGAAGTATTGCTGCACATCATCGCGGAGCTGATCTTTGGGCCGATCCTGAAGGTCGGTGTAGAACCCGTTCAGGTCCGGATGAGTGAACAGGTAGGCCGAGAGCGCCGCCGCCACACCAGACGCGACGCCGGCTACGTCCGCTGCGGTGCAGTTAGCGGGCCGAGGCGGCGGATCAGCCGCGGCGGTCCCCGCGCCAGCACATAAAAGCGTGCCGGTAACCGCGCCAGCACCGATAGCCCCGACTAGGAGCCGGCGCGGGATCAGATCTGCGAGCAACATAACTGGCTCCTTTATCCGGCAATAAACCTGGCCGGGGCCGATGTCGGTTGCCGCCCGATTCACACTACGTCGAGCAGCAGTTGGCATGGTGTTAACTCTGGGCACGGACCGAGGGTCATTACTCGGGCCGAAAGTCACTACTACAACGGCCAACGGTCACCACACGATGGCGATGTTGCTCGGTCCAGGTGGGCTGTGGTCCATAGCTTGGCGGCACGGGCGCAAGAACCCGGAGCGGAGAGGTTGGCGAGCCTCATTGCGGTTCAACAAAAATCAGCTGCCATCGTTGGCACGCACCAGCGAGTGCGTGACGCGACCGCCCTCGAAACGGAATTCGTGCGCCGGACGGCGGACAGACTCGATAGTGCCATCCGCGCGCACGATGGCTCCGCCACCGGAGGCGATTCCGAGCCCGGTGGCCGATCCCTGAAGTAGATGAATCATTCGCGACAGCCGCGCCCACCCGCCTCGCTCGTCGTGCGCGTCAATCACCATCGGGACGAGGTTGAACACATCGAGCAGCTCGGGCACGGCAGATTCCGGCGCCTCGACGATTCCGTAGCGTCCGAGCTGAACCGCGCCGGCCGAAATGCCCACCAGGACCGCCCCTTGGGCATGCCTGCGCAGGATCACATCCTTCATGCCGGTCTCCACGAACGTGCTCCAGCCGAGACGTACATCGCCTCCTGCAAGGACGATCAACCTTGCGCTCTCGAGGAAGGCGCGATCGTCTGGGCCGAACGACGAATCGATCATGCGACGGTCGGTGATTCCAATCGCATCCATTGCCCCCTCGAAGATTTCGTAGAACTCGGGACGATCCCCGTTGGAGGCACCGATGTAGGCCGCGGTAAGCGGTGTGTCCCGCGCCAATCCATCAACAGCCGCCTTGAGGAGCAACCCGTCCTGCCGCTTCCAGAACAGCAGCTGACTGTCCGCCAACAGATAAAGAGCATGTGGTTGTGGCACCGTGTCAGTCACCGGCGCTTTCGACGAGTGGCATCGGAGGGCTTAGCTCGTCGAATCTCGCGAGCGCGGCGTCGAGGTCTGCCTCGTCGAAGATCTCGCAGCGGCTGATCCGGTCGCCTTCGACGGTTAAGAGAAGGATCATTGGCCACTCGGCATCCACGCCTTCTGGCGAGGTCCCAGACGCCACGTAGCTGGAGACCGCTCCCGCAATGCTGAGCCGATGCACCGCCTCGATGTGCATGCTGAGGTTCGGCGTGACTTCCCAAATGTCGCGCATGGCTGCTTGCCCTTCGCGCGCGTCGATTACGGCGAGCTGCCTGTGGTCGATGGTGACCCATTCCGCTGCCGGGAGTTCGTGCCGGTTGAACGCAGCACATTCCCGTGCGATGACCGACCACACGTGCGAGTGGGCGGCCGCTTCGCCGGCCAGGTAACGGGCGTCGAGCTCTTCGAAGGCGGCGTCGATGTCGTCGGCGTCGAATATCGCGCTGGCGGTGAACCGGTTGTCGGCGTCGATCTCAAGCATGCCGAGCATGTCGGCGCTGATCTCACCGGCTTCAAAGCCATGAGCCGAGGACCGAATACGAGTGAGGACGAGGCGCTGCCCACGGGTCGCGATGACTGTCGACGTAAGGCCCTCGAACCCGACCTCGGTGACCACTCGCATGTTTGCGATATTGACATCACGGCCGCGCAGAACACCGGCGTTCACAACCCGACGGTGATCATGCGACGAAAAATCGCCGGCCATTGTCTCTGCCATCGCGGCCCAGTCTCGGGTCGCTAAGCAGGTCCAAAAGCGTGCTACCACTTGGCTAGCCGCATTTTCCAGTCGTCGCGCCTGCGATTGCAGTTCGTCAAAGCGGGCGAGCGCGGAGTCGAGGTCTGCCTCGTCGAATAGTTCGCAGCCGTTGATCCGGTCGCCTTCGAAGGTGAGAAGTTGGATCATTCGCCACTCGGCGTCGAAGCCTTCCGGCGAGGTCCCAGTTGAGGCATGGGTGACGAGTGCTCCGAAACTGCTCAGCCGGTGCACCGCCTCGATATGGATGCTGAAGTCTGGCGTGAGGTCCCACACGGCGCTGATGGACGCTGTCATGGTGCTGGACGCGAATGGCGTACCTCGCCGGTGGTCGATGGTGACCCAGTCCGCCGGGGGGAGTTGGTGCCGGTTGAACGCCGTGTAGATCTGTGCGATGACTGACCACGCGTGCGCGTGGGCGGCCGCTTCGCCGGCGAGATACCGAGCATCCAGCTCTTCGTAGGCGGCGTCGATGTCGTCAAGGTCGAACGAGACGAGCTTGACGATCCGCTCGTCGGCGTCGATCTCGGCGACGCCGCACCACTCGGCGCCGACCTCGCCGGACGGAGAGCCCCTGTTGAAGGCACGGGCATGAGCGAGGGCGAGGCACTCCCCGCGGGTCGCAATGACGCTCAAAGATATGGTGTCTGCGCCGACCTCGATGGCGGCTCGCATGTCCGCGATGTGCACATCTCGGCCACGTCGAACCCCTGCGTTGACGACACGACGGCGATCGTCCAAGACAATGTCGTCGGCCAGTAGCTCCGCCATGGCGGCCCAGTCTGGGGCCGAGAAGCACGCCTGGTATCGCTCGAGTATCCGGCCCGCCGCATTTTCAAGCCGTGGCTCCCGCGGCTGCAGTTCCTCAAAGCGCGCCAGGACGGAGTCGATGTCTGTTTCATCGAACATCTCGGACCGG
The DNA here is from genome assembly GCA_963800315.1 of uncultured Actinomycetota bacterium. Lineage (GTDB taxonomy): Bacteria > Actinomycetota > Actinomycetes > Mycobacteriales > Mycobacteriaceae > Mycobacterium. The sequence continues at coordinate 258,369 of CAWDAS010000002.1, read as the reverse complement.
TTGATCAGATCACCTTCGACCGTGAGAAGTTCGATCGTTCGCCACTCGGCGTAGAAGCCGTCGTGCGAAGTCCCGCGCGCAGCATGAGTGACGACCGCTCCCAGGTCGCTCAGCCCATGCACACTCTCGATGTAGTTGTTGAGGCTTGGCATGAGGTCCCACGCGGCATGGACATATTCGGCCAGATCACCCGCCTCGATAATTGCTTGTAGCCGGTGATCGATGTTCACATAGTCCGGAGTCGTCGCGGTGAGTTCACGCCGGTTGAGCGCAGCGTAGCCCGCCGCAATCACCGACCACGTATGCGCGTGTGCGGAGGCTTCGCCGGCGAGGTAACGGGCATCGAGTTCTTCGAAGGCGGCGTCGATATCTTCAATGTCAAAGTTGACGACCGCCGCGACCCGTCCATCGCCGTTGATCTCGTAGATGCTGAGTGCATCGACATAGAAAGCCTCGGGGCGCTGGGCACTGCCCGAGTAGCGCGCACGACGAAGGACTAAGTGCTCGCCGCGCGTCGCGATGACCGTCGACGTTACTTCTTTAGCGCCGACGTCGGCGTTCGCGTGCGCATCCTTCATCGCAGCATCCCGACCACGCTGGATCCCCGCGTTCACGGTTCGACGGCGATCGTCACTGGAAAAGTCGTCGGCCACCATCTCGATTGCTGCGTCCCATTCGCGGGCCGTGAAGCGCGCCATGACGCGGTCGGCTATCTGGCTTGCCGCGTTTTCCAGGCGCGGCAAGCGCGGCTGCAGTTCGTCGAATCTCGCGAGCGCGGTGTCGAGGTCTGTTTCGTCGAATATCTCGGATCGGTTGATCAGGCCGCCTTCCACCGTCGACATCCCGATCTCGCGCCACTCGGCGTCAAATCCGCTCTGCGAGCGTCCCTTCACCACTCGGGTGACGACCGCTCCGAGGTTGCTCAACCGATGCACTATCTCGATGTACGCGCCCGGCGTGAAAAGTTTCCACGTCGCGTTGAGGTACGCACCCAGCCCACCCGGCGGGAACGCGATCCCTCGCCGGTGGTCAACATTGACCCAGTCCGGCGTCGTCGCGGGCAATTCGTGACGATTGACCGCTGCGTATGCGTTCGCGATCGTCGACCAGACGTGCGCATAGGCGGCTGCGTCACCGGCGAGGTAGCGCGCGTCGAGCTCGGCGATGGCGGCGTCGATGTCGTCGAGGTCGAACCCAACGAGACCGACGATCCGCTCGTCGGCAGCTATCTCGACGAGGCTGAACAGATCTACGAGATATGCCTCAGACCCCTGATCCCGGTCCGAAAAGGACATGCGCGCGCGCACGAGGAACAGCCGTTCCCCCCGAGTCGCCATCACCGTCGATGTCATGCCGGTCAGCCCCAGATCGGCGAATGTCCGCAAGTCCGTGATCTCTTCGTCTCGGCCATGTCGGACTCCAGCGCCCACCACTCGCCGGCGATCGTCCAAGGAGAAGTTGTCGTCGAAGGACTCCGCTATGGCGCCCCAGTCACCTGCCGCGAGGTGTGCCGAAAAGCGCTCGCACACTCGGCTTGCCGTGCTTCCTGCCGGTCGCGCCAGCCGGCTGAGTTCGTCGAAGCGGGCAAGCGCGGCGTCGATGTCTGCTTCGTCGAATAGCTCGCAGCGGTTGATCGTCTCGCCTCCGACCGCCAGGAGTTCGATCATCCGCCACTCGGCGTCAAAGCCCTCTTGTGTGGTCCCGTGCGCCGCGTGGGTGACAACCGCTCCGAAATCGCTTAGCCGGTGGACGGTCTCGATATAGATGTTGATGTTCGGCGTGAGGTCGATCCCGGCGCGGATGTACGCGGTCAGATCACCGCCCTCGAACGTTGCGCGGACCCGGTGGTCCAGAGTCACCCAATCCGAGATGCCCGAGGGGAGCTCGTGTCGGTTGAGCGCGGCGTAGGCCTTCGCAACGACCGACCACATGTGTGAGTGGGCGGCGGCTTCGCCAGCGAGGTAGCGGGCGTCGAGTTCTTCGATGGCGGCGTCGATGTCGTCAAGCTCGAACGAGACGAACGCGGCTATGCGCCCCTCGGCGTTGATTTCGCCCACGCCGAGCCTCTCCGTGAGAAATGCGTCAGTCGTTTGGTTGCGGTCGGAGAAGCGGACGCGCTGGAGTACCAGTCGTTCGCCTCGTGTTGCGATGCTGGTGGACGTCACCCTCGCGATCGCGAGGGCGGCGAAAGCCTGCATGTTCGCAACCTGCGCGTCTCGACCATGTCGGACTCCGGCGCTCACCACCCGTCGGCGATCGTCACTGGAAAAGTCGTGGGCCAGGATTTCCGCCATGGCGTCCCAATCGCGTGCCGCGTAGTGCGCCAAATAGCGCTCACACACTTGGCTCGCAGCGTTCTCCAGCCGTGCCGGACGGCTGAGCTGTTCGAGCCGTGCGATCGCGGCGTCTGTGTCTGCGTCATCGAAGACTTCGCACCGGTCGACGAGGTCGCCGTCGACCGTAAACAGGGCGACGCCGCGCCATTCGGCATCGAAGCCCTCGTGCGACGTCTCATGTGCCGCGTAGGTGATGACGGCTCCGAGACCGTTCAGCCGATGCACTTGTTCGACATAGACATTGATTTCTTGGTCAGTAGCCCATCCTGCGCCGATGTAAGCGAACAGGTCGCGTGGCCCGAACGCCGCCTCCCGCCGGTGATCGACGTACGCGCAGTCCGGCGCGGTCAGCGGCGGCTCGCGCCGGTTGAGCGCGGCGTAACTGCCCGCAACTATCGACCACGTGCGTGCGTGGGTGGCGGCTTCGCCGGCGAGGTAGCGTGCGTCGAGCTCGGCGACGGCGGCCTTGAAGTTGTTGAGATCGAACACGACGGACGCCACAATCCGTTCGTCGGCGTCGACCTCGACGAGGTTGAGGGCATCGTTTTTGATCGCACCTGGGTCGGGGCCCGCGGCGCGAACACGCAAGAGGGCGAGGCGCCCGCCACGGGTCGTCATGACACTCACTATCGTCAAGGTGAACCCGACGTCGGCGATCGCCCGCACGTCCGCGATCCCGGCATCTCGACCGTGTCGGACCCCGGCATTCACCACCCGCCGGCGATCCTCGCTAGAAAAGTCATCCGCCACAATTTCGGCCATCGCGTCCCAGTCGTGGGCGGCAAACCACGCGAAAATGCGCTCGTACGCTTGGCATGCCGCGTTTTCGAGCCGCCGCGCCTCCGGGCGCAGCTCCTCGAAGCGGGCAAGCGCGGCGGCGACGTCATCCTCGTCGTAGACTTCCACCCGCGCCCCCTCCGGGCCGACGGAGAGGAAAGACAGACGCGGCCATTGCAATTCGTTCCCGTGGACATCGGTGCCTTCGATGACGATCTTGAAAACGCTGCCGTGGGCGCCGAGCGCGTACACCTCAGTCGTCCGATACCGGGCATTGGGCACGAGCGCCCACAATTCCTCGACCGCGCGACCGTAGTCCCCTGACGCGAAGCTGACGTGCCGGTGATCGGTATACACAAGTCCGGCAAGCATTCGTCCAGGCTGGTGACGGTTGAGTTCGCCAAGGGCTTCGATGCCGATCTGCCAGACATGCGCGTAGGGTGCCGCTTCGCCTGCTAGGTATCGCGCCTCGAGCTCCTCGTAAGCGGCGTCGAACCTGTCGGGGTCGAAGGCGACGAGCGCCGTGATCCGCTCGTCGGCGCCGATCTCGATCAGCTGTAGGTAGTCGACGTGGAAAGCCGCGGGGTCCTCATCGCTGCGCGAGTATCGCGCGAGAGTCAGGGCCAGGCGTCCGCCTCGGGTAGCAATAGTGTGTGACGTGGCCTTGGTGACTCCCACGTCGATGACCGCCCGCAGGTTTTCGATCAAAGCATCCCGGCCGTGCTGAATCCCGTCGCCCACCACGGCGCGACGATCGTCGCTGCAATGATCGTCGGACAGCATCTCGGTTATCGCGGCCCAGTCGCGGGCAGCGTAGTGCGTCTGCAGGCGTTCGTACGTTCGGCTAGCCGCGTTTTCCAGCCGAGGTGCCGGCCGGCTCAGCTGCTCGAACCTCGCGATCGCGGTGTCCAAGTCCGCCTCGTCGAACAACTCACAGCGGTTGACCATGTCGCCTTCGACTGTGACCAAGGCGATCTCGCGCCACTCGGCGTCGAAACCCTCGTGCGACGTTCCGTGCGCGGCGTAGCTGACGACGGCTCCGAGGCCGTCCAACCGATGTACAGCTTCGACGTACGGTCTGATGTCCTGGTCGATCTCCCACCCGGCACGGATGTATGCGGCAAGCTCGCCGGGCGCGAACGCTGTCGCCCGGCGATGGTCAATACTTACGCAGTCCGGCGTCAGCGACGGAAACTCGCGCCGGCGAATCGAGGCGTACGTTCCCGCGACGACGGGCCATATGTGGGCATACGGCTCTGCTTCCCCGGCGAGGTACCGCGTGTCGAGTTCTTCAAGGGCAGCATCGAAGTCCGCGCTATCGAACGCGCCGACCGCCGCGATCCTGTTGTCCGCGTCGATCTCGACGACGGCGAACATTTCGATGTCGAACAGGTCGGGTCCTGAACCCGACATGTGCTGATGGACGAGGGTAAGGCGCTCGCCGCGGGTGGCGATGACGGTCGCCGTCGAATCCGCGGCGCCGACGTCGGCGAGTCCCCGCATATTTGCGATTAGGGCGTCCGGTCCGCGCACGACCCCGGCATTCACCACACGGCGGCGATCGTCGACGCAAACGTCGTCGGCCAGGATCTCCGCCATCGCGGCCCAGTCGCGGGCCGCGAAGCACGCGTTGAACCGTTGGTCCACTTGGCTTGCCGCGTTTACCAGCCGCCGCGCCTTCGGGTGCAGTTCTTCGAAGCGGGCGAGCGCCGCATCAAGGTCTGCCTCGTCGAAGACTTCTAAGCGGTCGATCAAGTCGCCTTCGACCGTGAGCACGCTGAGCCCTCGCCACTCGGCTTCGAAGCCCTCGCGCGAGCTTTCACGCGTCACAGAGGTGACGACGGCGCCGCGGTCGGTCAGCCGATGCACCTCCTCGACGGAGTTGCTCAGGTGAGAAGTCGTGGTCCAGTTGGCGAGTAATGCAGACACGTCACCAGGCGCAAAGGATATCCCTCGCCGGTGGTCGATGTTCACCCAATCCGGTGTCGTCGCTGGATGCTCACGCCGATTGAGCGCGGCGTAGGCCCCGGTGATCACCGACCAGGTGCGCGCGTGGGCGTCCGCTTCGCCGGTGAGATACCGCGCATCGAGTTCGGCAACCGCGGCGTCCAGGTCTTCGAGGTCGTACACGACCACGGTCGCGATCCGCTCGTCTGCGTCGACCTCGACGATGTTAAGGACATCGTTTTGAATCGTCTCGGCGTCGCGGCCGGAGGCGCGAACAAGTGCAAGGACGAGACGCTCCCCGCGGATTGCCATAACGCTCAACATCGATATCGTGAACCCGACGCCAGCGGCCGCCTGCAAGTCTCTGACCACAACATCTCGACCATGTTGGATCTCGGCTTTCACGACCCGTCGGTGATCGATGCCGAGATAGTTGTCGGCCACGGTTGCGGCTAGGGCGTCCCAGTTGCCAGTCGCAAAGTGCGACCAGACGTGCTCGAAAACGCGCGCCGCCGTGTTTTCCAGCCGTGGTGTTGATCGGCTGAGCTGTTCGAACCGTGCGATCGCGGCGCCGACGTCTGCCTCGTCGAAGATCTCGCAGCGGTTAATCTTCCCGTCTTCCACTGTGAGGAGGGTGATCTCACGCGACTCGGTTCCAAGGCCCTCTCGCGAGGTTGCCTGCGTCGCGTGAACAACGGTCGCCCCAAGGTTGCTCAGCCGCAGCACCGCCTGGACGTAAATTCTGGTTTCCGACGTGAGGTCCCACCAGGCACGAATGTTGGCGGTCAATGCATTTACCTCGACCGTGCCGAATCCCCGATGGTCGATGTTGACCCAGTCCGGCGTCGTCTCGGGGAGCTGGCGCCGGTTGAGCGCCTCGTACGCCCCTGCCACGACCGACCACGTTTGCGCGTGGACGGCGGCTTCGCCGGCGACGTAACGTGCGTCGAGTTCTGCTATGGCGGTGTCAAAGTCGTTGAGGTCGAACGTGACCCAGGCCGCGATTCGGTGGTCGGCGCCGATCTCGATCAGCCACAAGAGATCGACGTAGAAAGCCTCGGGGCGGTCATCGCCGCGCGACAATCGCGAACGAACGAGGACGAGGTGCTCCCCACGCGTCGCAATGACGTCGGAAGTCACGTTCGTGACACCGAGGTCGGCGGCCGACCGGAAATCTTTGAGCTCCGCCACGCGGTCCTGCCGGATGCCGGCATTCACCACCCGACGACGATCCTCGGTTGAAATGTCGTCGGCCAGGATCTCGGCAAAGGCGTTCCAGTCTCGTGCCGTAAAGCACGCCAGGAAGCGCTCAGTCACTTGGCTTGCCGCGTTTTCCAGCCCTGGTGCTGGTCGGCTGAGCTGTTCGAACCTCCCGAGTGCGGCGTCGATGTCGGCCTCGTCGAAGAGCTCGCAGCGGCTGAGGAGGTCGCCTTCGACCGTGAGAAGAAAGACTTCCCGCCACTCGGCGTCGAAGCCCTCTTGCGACCTTCCATGCGTCACATGGGTGACGACCGCCCCGAGGTTATTCAGCCGATGCACAGCCTCGATGTAGGTACTGCCGTCTCGTGCGAGATCCCAGGTGGCGCGAACATATGCGATCAGGTCACCGGGCGCGAACCTTGTCCCCCGGCGGTGGTCGATGCTCGCGAAGTCCGGCGTCGTCGCGGCGATCTCATGTCGGTTGAGCGCGGCGTAGGCACCCGCGATGACCGACCACGTGTGCGCGTCGGCTGCCGCTTCCCCTGTGGCGTAACGCTTATCGAGCTCCTCGAAAACGGCGTCGAAGTCTTCGAGGTCGAACGTGGCGACGGTCGCGATCCGGTCGCCGGCGTCGATCTCGACGACATTGAGGGCATCGTTTTGAATCGCCTCGGGATCTGGGCCCGACGCGCGAACGCGCGCGAGGACGAGACGCTCCCCGCGGATCGCGACGCCGCTGACCATCGAAATCGTGAATCCGACGTCGGCCGCCATCTGCAAATCAGTGATCACGGCTTCGCGGCCGTGTTGAGCCCCGGCGTTGACGACCCGTCGGTGGTCGATGCCCAGATAGTCATCGGCCACCATTTCAGCCGTGGCCTCCCAGTCGCGAGTCGCGAAGTGCGACCAGACGTGCTCGAATACGCGCGCTGCCGTGTTTTCCAGCCGTCGCGAAGTCGGGGGCTCGTCCTGAAACCGCGCGTGTGCGGCGTCGAGCTCGGCGATCGCGGCGCCGAGGTCTTCGATGTCGAACCACACAGCTAGCCTGATGCGACCTTTCTCGTCAAGGCCGTATAGCGCGAGCACCTCATCCTTGGGTGCCCCAGGGCTCATGTCTTCAGTGCCTACTGCCACTCGGAATAGAGCCAGGCGCTCGCCTCGCACGGCAAGAACTACGTGACGATGTAGCGTGCCGGACTCGACGAGACGCCTTGCCAAACTTGGCCATTTGCCAGTCACAAGATCGATGCCGACTATCTTCCGCCGACTCTCGACGAAGACGTCGGTCGCGTACAGCGCCTCGTACTCGCTCCAGGCTTTGCGATCGACCGCAGTGTCTAGCTGGCAAATCGCTCGCACGCACGCGTTGTCCAGCTCGACGGTCGGCGCCCCGGGTGGTGCCGGGGCAGTCCGCAGGCCGCGCTCGCCGAGAACTAGCCGCGCCCTCTCCGCAAGCGCCGCAGCGCCTTTCCGCTCGTACAGGCCGACAGCCCGCTCGGCGGCGACCCGCGCACCGGCGGCATCGCCGGCGCGGCCCAAAACCGTCGCCAGCGAAAGACATGCGTCGCCGTGATCGACCAACAAGTCGGTACGCTCGGCCAGCGCGACGGCAGCTTCCGCAACCCGCCTGGCCCCATCGTGATCCATGCCGCGCGAGAGCAAATGCGCGCGCAGCGTGCGCCACGCGATCGACGCCTTCAGCGCGTGCCCGGCGAGGCGCCCACTTTCGGAACACAACTCGTCGGCCTCGGCGTCTCGGCCCAGCGCCAGACACGCGCGGCCCAGCAGCGCGGCGGTCTCGGCGGTGTCGGCGTCGAGACCCATGCGACGAAAGCCGTTGTAGGCCTTACGCAGATGCGGCTCGGCCGCGGCAGGGTCGTCGACAACCAGCTCGACGATCCCGGCGAACTGCTCGACCTCCAGCAACCCGTGGCGCAGGCCGAGCTCGGTGACCGTGCGGCGGGCCGAATCGATCATCCGGCGGGCCGGGGCGGCGCGGCCGCGGAAGGCTTCGAGCACGGCCTGGCATCGCGTCGACGTCGCCTCGACGGCGGGGGAGTCGGTGGTGATGCGCAGCAGCCGCACCACGTCGAGACATCGCCCGCCCGCGCGCGGAACCGGGTTGGGTCCCCACAGCGCCGCGAGCGGCGCGCCCGCCAGCACCGCGTTCACGCGCCGGTACTCGCCCGCGCGCCGCGCCGCGGTCAGGGCGTCGTCCAAAGCGATCTCGCAGTCGCCGATCCGTCCGAGGCGGGCCAGGCACGCAGCACGCACGGTGTGCGCCTTGGCTTCTCCGGCGGCGTCGCCCAGCTCGGCCAGTTTGTCGGCGGCCGCACCGACCGCGGCCTCCGCCTCGTCCAACCGCTCGGGATGGATCAGCATGGAGAGTTGACCGTCGAAGCACGCCGCCCATGCCGCAAGCCGAGCAGAATCGGCTGTCGCTGTTTGCAATTGCAGGACCGCAGCCGCCGCCGACGTCACGTCGCCCGCGGCCAGCAGCGCCTCGCAGCGCGTGAGCAGCAGCTCGGCGGCTTGCTCGTCGCGGTCGGGCAGCTCGTCGTCGATCTCCTCCAGCGCGTGCAGGGCCCGGTCGTAGAGTTCGGCGGCGCCCTCGTAGGCGAGCCGGGCCATCGCCTGATCCGCGGCACGCCGGCAGTACTCGACGGCCTTGGCCGCGTTGCCCGCCCACGCGCATTCGAAGTAGTGGTAAGCCAGCTCGGCGAGCAACTCGTCGTCGCTGCCCGGCTCGTTCTCCAGTGTGGTGGCGATGCGCTGGTGTAGCCGCATGCGCCGCACCGAGGGCAGCTCGGCGAGCAGCGACTGCCGGACGAGGGCGTGGTTGAACCGGTAGCGACCGCCGGGCTCCTCGATGATGATGCCGGCCTTGCGCGCCTCGTCGAACGCGTCGACGAGGTCGTCCCCGACCACGCGCTCGACCAGTTCCAACGCGAACCGGCTGCCGACGACCGCGGCGGCCGCAAGCGCCTTGTTGGTTTCCGCGGGAAGCCGGGACAGCCGGCGGCTCACCGCCTCCCGAACCCCTTGCGGCAGCGTGCTCGGGTCCCAATGGCCGCCGCTCTCGTCCACGTGCCGCAAGGCCTCGATGAGAAAGAACGGGTTGCCGCCCGTCACCGACGCCAGCGCCCGCGCCAGCTCTTCGTCGTCATAGCCCGCCTCGGCGACGTACGCCGTCACGTCGTCCTCGCCCAGGCCGCCGAGCGCGATGCGATTGGCGGTGCCGTCCCGATGCAGGTCGGCGAGCATCGCCGCCAGCGGATGGGAGCGGTCGAGGTCGGTGCTGCGATACGTGCCGACGACCTGCACCCGGCTCTGCTCGCCGAACCGCAGCAGATGCCGCAACAGCAGCAGCGTGGGCTTGGCCGCCCAGTGCAGATCATCGAGGATCAGCACGACGGGCGCGCTCGCGGAGGCCACTCCCAACAGCGCCACGACGGCGTCGAAAAGCGCGTAGCGCTCGGTGTCCGGATCGGCGCGGGTCGGCGCGGCCACATCGGGCAGCACCTCGGTCAGCCCGGGCACCAGGGGGAGCAGCGCCTCCACGCCGCGCAACCCACGCAGCCGCCCGCTGCCCAGGCAGGGCACCAGCGACCGGAGGGCTTCGGCGAACGGCTGGTACGGCGCGCCGAGGTCCTCGTCGCAGCGGCCGTACAACACGAGTGCGCCCTGGTCGTAGGCCTGCCGGGACCATTCGCCGGCCAGCCGGGTCTTGCCGACGCCCGGCTCGCCGGCGATCAGCACCGCGTTGGTGGCACCGGCGAGCGCGGTCTGCCACGCGGAGAACAGTCGCTCGAGCTCTTGGCCGCGCCCGACGAAAGGTCCGGGGCCGGCCAGCACCGCGGGCAGGCCGGGACGCTCGAGCGGCGCCTCGGCCGGTGCCGCCGGCTCTTCCAGCGCGTGCAGCCGCAGCTCGAAAACGTGCTCGGGGCGGGCCAGATTACGCAGCTGGCGCGTCCCGAGGTCGGCCAGCGTCACGTCGTCGGGCAGCGAGTCGATGACGAGCTCGGCGGTCGCGCCCGAGCACAGGATCTGGCCGCCGATTGCGAGTGACCGCAGGCGGGCGGCGCGGTTGACCGCCCGGCCGAAGTAGTCGCCGTCGCGCAGTTCGACCTCGCCCGTGTGCAGGGCAACTCGGACACGCATCGGCTCGCGCAGCGCCCACGGCTCGCCGCAGACCGCCTCTTGCAGCTCGATGGCCGCGGCGGCGGCCGCCGATGGCCGCTCGAACACCGAAAAGGTGGCGTCGCCCTCGCCGCGCGTCTTGATCAGCCGCCCGCCGCGTGACGTGACAACCTGTTCGATGAGTTCGTCGTGCCGCGCCAGCGCCACCGCCATCGCGCCGGCGTCGGCCTCCCAAGCCGCAGTGGACCCTTCGATGTCGGTCAGCAGGAAGGTCACGGCGCGGGTCACCGAGGAAACGTTCTGTGCTGCTGGAATTTCCAGCGCCGAGTCCTGCGCGACGATTGCGGCCTCGAGCCGGCGAAGCTCCGGCCCGGGATCGACGCCCAGCTCGTCGGCGAGCAACGCTCGGGCCCGTTGGTATGCGCCGAGAGCTTCACCCTGCCTGCCGGCGCGGTAGAGGGCGAGCATCAGTTGGCCCCACCGCCGCTCGCGCAGCGGCGCATCGGCCACCGCGGCCTCGAGCTCGCCGATGATCTCCGCGGCGCGGCCCGTCGCCAGCAGCGCATCGGCCCGATCCTCCACCAGCGCCGCATGGCCTTCGATCCAGCGCGTCTTTTCGGATGTTCCCCGCCGGCCGTCGGGCAGCTCGGGGATTCCGCGCCAGAGGGCTAGCGCCTCCCCGAAGCGGGCCACCGCTTGGCCGGTGTCGCCGGCGGCGGCGGCATCGCGTCCCTGCCGTGCGGCCACTTTGTAGCGCGCGGCATCAACCTCGGTCCCGGCCAGGGTCCAACCCGCTCCCTCCGTCAGTACAAAGCCGTCGCCCAGGGTGCGTCGTAGCGAGGAGATGTGGGTCTGCAGGGCCTTGGCCGCGGTGCGCGGCGGGTCCTCGCCCCAGAGCAGCTCGACGAGCGTGTCGGCCGACACCACGGAACCGCCGTGCAGCCCGAGCATCGTGAGGATGGCGCGCGGCTTGGCGCCCGGGATGGTGACGGGTGTGCCACCCTGCCGGACCTGGAGAGGTCCCAAAACCCCCAGTTCCACCTTTTGGAGACTAGTCACGTTCGTGATCGTCGGCGACACGATTCAACAAGCAGTCAAGGTCGAGTAAAACTCGTCTCACCTGCAAATCTCCGCGTGCGTGCCCTCGCTTAGGCCCGACGACAGCAAATGGCGTGCTGGAAGCGGGCCACGGCCCGAGCCGCGCGCATTGATGTCATGCGGCCCGATGCGAAAGACTCACTTCGGGCCCAGCCGCCCGCTGTCGCAGGAATTCAAAGGGACGGGAGTGGACAATGCGCCGTACCCGTGGAGCCGCCGCGCCGCTTGTCCTCGCGGCCGTGCTGGTCGTGCTCGCCGGTTGCGCCGCGCCCACCAGGCCGTCAGCTGAGCCGGTGGGGGCCGGCCCAACCGCGCCGAGACTGACGGCCACGGCGGTCGCGTCCACTACGGTGGCAGCCGCGCCCAGCCCTCCCGACGGCGCGCAGCCTCGGCTGGCGTCGGACCCTGCGCAGCTGGCCGACGACCTTGTGGCCGACGAGTTCGCTCTGCGTGACCCGGCGACGCCGGAACCGGCGCTGCTGGTGGCGGCGCACCGCCAACAGGCCGCCTACCGCGCCATCGGGCACCACCCCGAATGGGATGCTGTCACGCGACCGCGAATCCCGCCGCCGCTACTCGAGGCCTACGACCGCAACGTCGACGCCCGTCGGCAACTCATCGCGATCACCCCCGCCAAGGACACGCTCCCCCCGTGGCGCATCGAGCCGCCGGCCCCGGCCGACGAGCTGCTGAGCTACTACCACGACGCCGAGTCGCAGTCCGGTGTCGCCTGGAACTACCTGGCCGCGATCAACCTGATCGAGACGCGCTTGGGCAGCATCGTCGGCCTGAGCACCGCCGGCGCGCAGGGCCCCATGCAGTTCTTGCCCTCGACGTTCGCCGCCTACGGCGAGGGCGGCGATATCGGTTCGCCCCGCGACAGCATCCTGGCGGCTGGCCGCTACCTCGCCGCGAACGGCTTCGCCGACGATCGCGATCGCGCCCTCTACCGCTACAACCATGCGCACCAATACGTGCAGGCGGTCAACCAATACGCTGCGGTGCTTGCGGCCGACCCCGCCGCGTTCGCCGGGTACTACCGCTGGGATGTCTACTACGCCACGACCGCCGGCGACGTGTTGCTACCGATTGGGTATGCCGCGACGTCACCGATCCCGGTCGCCGACTACCTGGCGACCCATCCGCAATGACTAGTCGCATAATGACTTTCGGCACTAGCTGTGCGCGACGTTCGCGGCTTGGCTGGCATTGGTAGAAAAGCTATTCCACCAAGCGGAATCCGGAAATGACAACAATCGCTGCGCGCGCGCCCAGGTTTGGGTTATTGCTGTTGGCCGCCGGCGTTGTTCTCACGGTCGTGGTGCTCAGTCAGCTCGTCCCAATAGCGCCGCACGCAGTGGCGGCATGCACTTTGACCACCCAGGACGAGCAATACATCGGCTTGCTCGCTCAGAAAGGCATGATTCACGGGACCGATGTCAGCGACTGCAACATGGTCGCCGAGGGGCGGTGGCTCGCCGATCAGGTGCGTAACTCGCCCGATCCGTTGGGAACCGCGAGGTCCCTGGTGCAGAAGGTGACCGACACGACGCCGATGAACGAGGAGCAGGCCGAGTGGGAAGTTGAGGCGGCGGTTTTTGTCTACGCGCCCGAGATGATTCCCAAGATCAAGGGCCAATTCGACCAGCAACCCCCTGGGTAGGCCCGTTCGGGGCGGCCAGACGTCGGCACCCGCGGTCATCGTCAGATCCGAGCCCCGAAAAGCGTTGTTACAGTGACACTAATGAGCGATACCACGAACACAACGCCGAACGACGGCTTCGAGTTCGTCATCGCCGAACCGGGCGTCGAACTCGCGGTGAAACGATCCGGCGACGGCCCGATCGTTCTACTGGTCGGCGGCCTGGGCATGCCGAGCATCACGTGGGAGGTCTGCGGACTTCCCCGGTCCCTCGTCGACGCGGGATTCCAGGTCATCGCCTACAACGCGCGCGGAATGTCACCATCCTCGGCCCCGGCCGCGCCGTACTCGGTGGCCGACCTGGCCGGTGACGCCGCCGCCATCCTCGACCATTTCGGGGTTGGGCAGGCGATGGTCATCGGCTACTCGATGGGCTGCTACACCGCGCAGACCTTGCTGCGCAGCCGGCCGGAGCTGGTACACGCGCTCGTCTTGTTCGCCGGGCTTCAGCCCTCGCCGGTCGGTGCGATGGTGGGCGAGATGGAACTCGGCCTGATCGAGCGCTACGGCGAGGTGCCGCGCGAGGTGCTGGTCTTCGAGCAATTGCTGACCACCCTCCACTCGTCGATGCTGCAAGATCCGGCGACGGTGCGGGGCTGGCACCAGATGCTGTCGGCCGCCTACGAGGGCGGGTGGGCCGGACCGGACGGGTTCAAGGGACAGCTGACCGCGTCGCAGCAGTGGATAACGGCCGGTGAACCAACGCCGGAGCATCTCCGCGCGATCGGCGTGCCCACACTCGTCCTGGCGTTCGAACACGACCTGTTCTTTCCGCCGGCCCTCTGCGAGGCGACGGCTCGACTGATCCCCACCGCCGAGTTCGCCCAAATCGACGGCGCGGGCCACGGCGGCATTTTCACCGGGCCCGGCGACAGCGTCGCGCGGATCACCAAGTTCTGCCGCGCCCACCGCGGGGGTTGATCACCGCGCCCGCGTTTCACGCCGGCAGGGAGGCGCCGTCCCACTCGTGGTCGTGCATGAACGCCTCCGGGATGTTCACTCGGTAGCGGGCGGCCTCGGCGAGGATGTTTCCCATGGCGAGCGGCAGCGCCAGGCTGGGTCCGGGATCGCGGCGGTCAAAGATGACCCCGTCGGTACGCGCGTAGTCGCGCAGGTATCCGCGAAAGGTGTTGTCCTTCCGCGCCGATTTGCGCCACCCGTACATCAGCATTCCGGGGCCCAGCATCTTGCTCGCACCGGGCGCGGGGACGATGACCTCCTCGTTCGCACCGAAAAATGCCCTGTCGACCCTGGTTTCAGGATCGAACAACAGAATTCCGCTGGTGGCCCGCGGATTACATTCCACGGTGAAGAGCCCTCGGTCCGGCACCTCGATAAAGTCCAATCCCATCTGCCCGGTGAAATTGAACGCCTTGACGCAGTCATGCACCCACGCGGTGATGCCCTCGTGCTCGATGGACTCGAACGTCAGGCACGACGTGCCGTCGATCGCGTAGCGCACCGGGTACACGGCGTGCGCCTTGACCTGACCGTGGTGGCAGACCGAATACGAGCAGTAATTGGCGCCGTTGGCCCACTCCTGCGCGATCCAGGGATTTTCGTCTTTGAAGCCCAGGCCGCGGGGGAGTTCTCCCGGACGTACCTTCACGACGTCCTGCGAGCCGCGCGAGTAGACCGGCTTGAGCGCGAACGGGTGGTCGAATTCCAGCGCCTCGAGGTCCTGTTGGCTGCGGACCAGCGCGAAATCGAGGGTGGGGATGCCGCGCGTCTTCAGTGCGGCCTGGAACTCGTACTTGTTCTCCAGCCGGGCCTCGAGATCGAAGTCGGAGAACAACAGCTTCGAGCCGTCCGGGAACAGGTCGGGGTATCGCTTGACCGTGTTGGCCAGGATTTCGGTCCCCTCGTGGATCGGCACGATCAGGTCCACGCCCTCCTCCCGGGCGATTCGCGCGATGGCCTGCGTCCACTCGACCGGTTCATACCTTGGCCGGGGTGTGCGGAACGTCTTTCTGACCCCCGAGGCGAACCTGGTGATGGGGAAGGGCACCGAGTCCGAGATCAGGACCCGGTGACCGGCGGCGTCCATCAATCGGGCCAGGTGGAGCGACAGAAACGACCGACCGAATGTGATCAGCACCGTTTTCTTACCTAATCCAGACATCGAACCTCCCGTGGGGGAACTACCCGCCCGTCACTGCGCTGAATCCGGCTCCGCTCCTTAAACCAGCGCGCGGCGTCGCTGCGCGGCCCCGATGTCAGGCATGTTCGGCGATCCACGTGGTGGTAAAGCGCTGCAGCGCCGGGATGCTCTCCGACAATCCCGCCCCGATGGACTTCTCGAGTTTGCCGCCCACCAACGGAAGCCTGACTTCCACTTTCACAGCGAAGCGCAGCTCTGCGCCGTCGCCGGCGGGCGTCATCCACGCTTCCGCGCCGCCCGATCCGATCCCCCCGGGAGCCGAGACGTTGACCTGCCCGCGTATCTGGCGGTCTCCGATCGGTGTCCACGTCTCGTTGTGCAGCAGTTTCAGGTCGCCGCGAATGATTTTGGCGATCGGCCCGGGCAGTAGCTGGCGACCCAGGTGCTGAGTGACGTGCACCGTCACCGCGCCGTCGGTGTCGAGGATCAGTGAATCCAGCGTGGTGGGGGCGCCACTGGCGGCGATGCGGGCCAGCCAGTACTCCTCGCGGCTGAACGCCGCATGAATCTGCTCGACGCTGGCGGGCGATTCGGTCGAGACGTCGAATGAACGCGGCATATCAACCCATTCTGACAAAGCCGGCGACCGCCGCGCGGTGTGTCCGCGAATTCGGAACGCGAACCGGTCAAGTGGAGCACAATGATCGGCGTGAGGTCGGCGATGAGGCATTGTCTCGGCGCGTTCGCGCTGCTCTTGGTGGCATGGCCGATGACCGCGCTGGCCACGCCGGCTATCAGCCACGCCGACAATTGCGCTCCCGGTTGGGTCTGGAGCCCCTCGTTGAATCAATGCGTGTTCTGGCTTCCGACCGCCAATGGGCCGGGCGGACCCGGGGGGCCCGGAGGCCCGGGCGGGCCCGGAGGCTTGGGTGGTCCCGGCCCGCGCTAGGGGCCTGCCTGGCCGTTAAAGCCACCGCTCAGAGCGCCGGCATGGCGCTCGCGGACGCCGGATGACGCGCTGGGAACTTCCCGCGCCGACCTGTCGTTATACTAGCTAAGTATTGCTTTCATTCGACTTGTTGGGGGAACGGGCGCATGCCACGCACAGACAATGACACTTGGGATCTGGCGACCAGCGTGGGCGCGACGGCCACGATGGTGGCGGCCGCCCGGGCGATCGCTACCAAGGCCGACCAACCGGTCATCGAGGACCGGTATGCCGAACCGTTGGTTCGGGCCGTTGGTGTCGACTTTTTCACGCGATGGGTGGCCGGTGACCTGGTTGCCGGTGACGTCGACGACGCGGAATCGAGCTGGAAGCTCGAGCACATGCCCGCGGCGATGGCCGCCCGGACCCGGTTCTTTGACTCGTTCTTTGGCGACGCGACGCGGGCGGGGATTCGCCAGGCCGTGATCCTGGCGTCCGGTCTGGACGCGCGCGCCTACCGGTTGGCATGGCCGGCCGAAATGACGGTGTTCGAGATCGACCAGCCGCAGGTGATCGAGTTCAAGGCCGTCACCTTGGCCAAGCTGGGTGCCGAGCCGCAAGCCGACCTGCGCACCGTTGCCGTTGACCTACGGAATGATTGGCCGAAAGCGTTGGCGGAAGCGGGCTTTGATGCAAGCCGGCCCACGGCATGGATCGCGGAGGGGCTCTTCGGCTATCTGCCGCCAGAAGCTCAGGACCGCTTGCTGGACAACATCGCCGCGCTCAGCGCCGAGGGCAGCCGGTTGGCGGTCGAAGCGATCCCGGACCGGCCGCAGCAGGACAGGGAGAAAGCGCGGGAGATGATGCGCAGGGCCACCGCCAAATGGCGCGAACATGGCTTCGAGCTGGACTGGGAAGAGCTGGGCTTCGAGGGTGAGCGCAACGACGTCGCCGCCTATCTGCAGAACCTGGGATGGCAGACGGTCGGCACCCCGATGCGTCAGCTGTTGGCCGACAACGGTTTTCCCGAGATCTCGCAGGCAAACGACTCGGTATCGGTGGCCGACACCATCTACTACACCTCGGTACTGACCAAATGACGGCGGCGCAACGTCGGGGGCTCAACGATGCCATCACGCGAATGTGGGGTTTCCTGGCCCCGGCCTACGACTTGCCGTTCCTGCAGCAGTGGGTTTACCGTCCGCCGCACGACGAGGTGATCGCGCAGCTGCGCGCCCACCGATCCCAAAGGATCGCTGACATCGCTTGCGGAACAGGGATTCTCAGCGATCGGATCGAGCGTGAACTGCACCCCGACGAAATCTACGGCGTCGACATGTCCGACGGCATGCTCGAGCAGGCGCGCGCCAGATCCAGCCGGGTCCAGTGGTTACGCTGCCCAGCCGAGCGGCTTCCCTTCGACGACGGGGCGCTCGATGCCGTCGTGACCACCTCGGCGTTTCACTTCTTCGACCAGCCGGCGGCATTGCGTGAATTCCATCGCGTGCTGGCGCCCGGCGGGGTGGTGGCCGTTTCGGCCCTGAGTGCGCGGCAACCGTTGCTGCAGGCGCCCGGCGCCAATAGGTGGAAACCGCAGCACAACGCGTCGCCGGCGGAAGTGCGGACGTTGTTCGAAGACGCCGGCTTTGCCATCAGCGATCAGCACCGTATCCGGCGACCGGCCTGGACGCGGGTCATCTCCGACCTGATAACCGTCGGCATCAAAAGAGGCCTTTAGGCGGCCAACTCCTGCCCAGTGCTGGAGGTCGACCGGGAGCAGCGCTCGCGGCCACCTGCATACACGACGCGGCAAGATTCATGACGCAAACGCGGTCGTTCAGCCGGAACTGCGTATCGCTGAACGGCAGGCTCGCGCCCAGCCGCCGATTGGAAGAAGTCGGCGGCGATCCAGCCGGCGGCGAATACGGCCAATGCGCTACCGAACTGAAGCGGCGAGCCGGCGGCGAGTGCCACCAGTGCGCAGATACCGGCCACGACGGTGACAACCACTGCGCCGGCGTGAAGAGCGGTCACGCATGGGTCGTGGAGTTGCGGCGGGACAGCGGGCTTGGCCATCACGCCTCCTTTCCCGTCGATAGCTGCGCATCGGCCGGGCAGGCAAACCCAAACCGTGACCCCGATGTTTCGCTATCGAGACCCTGCAAGCGAGGGTCATACGGCTCCTATGGCATGGCGTAGGGCCTTGTCATGGGTGCCTAAAGTCCCAAGCGACACGCCCCGCCTCACCACCGGGTGAAGCGGTGCGCCGAGCGCGCCCGCGACGGTTACCCCCCAACCAATTGTTTGAATTTCATAGTCCTTCACCTGTCTGCTAGTGAATTCTGTCTAGTGAATTCCTTACGAACCCCTGACACACCCGGACGCTAGATAGCTTGTCTATGGATTAGCTGTGACGGGCCCATGCAAACTTTTGGGTCGACCGCGGCCGTCCCCACCGGGCGGCGTAAAGCTGCTTTGGCAAGGCTATGTTGGCTAGTCGGCGTGGGTTTTGGTGTATATCGTTGCCGCCGTGTCGAGTACGCCACATCCGGCCGAACCCCATACCGGCTCGGTGTCGTCGAGGCTCAATTGGCTTCGTGCAGGGGTCCTGGGCGCCAATGACGGCATCGTCTCCACCGCCGGCATCGTCGTCGGTGTCGCGGCCGCGACCCTGGACCGCGCACCGATATTGACCGCCGGAAGCGCGGGACTGGTCGCTGGAGCGGTGTCGATGGCGCTGGGCGAGTACGTATCCGTCAGCACCCAGCGGGACACCGAAAAGGCGCTGTTGCACAAGGAACGTCAGGAGTTGCGCGACGATCCGGCCGCCGAACTGGACGAACTGGCCGCGCTGTACGAAGCGAAGGGCCTGACGCCCGCGACCGCCCGCACCGTGGCCGAGGAACTCACCGATCACAATCCGCTCCTCGCCCATGCCGAGGTCGAACTGGGTCTCGACCCCGAGGAACTGACCAACCCGTGGCAGGCGGCCTCGTCTTCGGCGCTCTCGTTCGGCATCGGCGCCCTGTTGCCCCTGATCGCGATCTTGGCGCCGCCGACGGCGTGGCGAATCCCGGTCACCGTCGTGGCCGTGCTCGCTGCGCTGGTGATCACCGGGGCGGTGTCAGCGGGTGTGGGCGGAGCGCCGAAGGGCCGCGCCGTGGCCCGCAACGTCATCGGAGGCGGACTGGCCCTGGCAGTTACCTATGCCATCGGACATCTGGTCGGCGCCGCAATCGGCTGACGGCCGGGGAACCCGTCTTCGACTGGAATCGCAACTGTAATATCAACTGTTGCGACCCTCGACGGAGGCTCGTAAAAGCCCCTCACGTGGAGAGTCATGCGGTGACCGAGCCCACCATCCTGCCCGACGATGCCCAGTTGGCGGAGCCGATCGCCGTACTTTGTGCGCGACGAAAGCCGCTTTGTGCCAACGGCAATCGCGCGTGGCGGGTGGGGCCCGTCGCTCAGCGGCCACGTTGTCGGCGGGCTGTTGGCCTGGGCGGTCGAGCGCGCGGCCGACGATCCGCAACTGCAACCCGCGCGGCTGACCGTCGACCTTCCGCGACCGACCGCGCTGGAACCGCTCGAGGTGCAGACCCGTGTGCATCACGACCGTAAGCGATTGCGCCTCGTGGAGGCCGTTCTCACCCAGCATGGCTCGCCCGTGGCTCGGGGGAGCGCGCTGTTCTTGCGGCGCGGCCCGCAGCCCGACGGTCAGGTGTGGTCACCACCGGTGCAGATGCCGCCGCTACCGGTCGAGCGGGACGGCGATTACTCGACGGTATTCATGCGCACCTACGGCTGGGGCACCGAAGTCCAGAATCCCGATCCTGACTGGCCCCACGCGCCTGGACAGAAGTACACGTGGCTGCACGAGACGCGCCCGTTGATCGACGACGAGCCGCTCACCGCCTTCACCCGCGCCGCGATGGCCGGCGACATCACCGCCTCACTCGCCAACTGGGGCACCCACGGTCTGCAATTCATCAACGCCGACTACACGGTGACGCTCAGTCGACTGCCCGAAGGACCCCACATCGGACTGGCCTCTCTCGATCATTCCAGCCACGACGGGGTGGCCACCGGCGCGGCCGTCCTCGTCGACCACCAGGGCGCGATCGGCAGCGCGGTGTCCGTCGCGATCGCACACTCCGGATTCCGTCCACCATCGGCCGTATGACGACGTTCTGGACGTTGATCGCCGACGCTGCGCAGCGCGGGTCGAACCGGCCCCTGCTCGCCGACGAGCATGGGCGCAGCCTGACCGCACGCCAGTTGCACGACGCCGCGTGTGCGACCGCTGCCGCGTTTGCCGAACGGGGGATAGGTCCCGGCACCGTCGTGTCCTGGCAGCTGCCCACCGCGCTGGAGACCATGGTCGTCATGGCGGCACTGGCGCGGCTGGGTGCGGTGCAAAACCCGATCATCCCCATACTGCGGGAACACGAGGTCGCCTTCATCACCGCGCAGCTGGGCACCGAAGTCTTTGTGGTGCCTGAGGTTTGGCGTGGTTTCGAGCACGGGGACCTGGCCCGGGCCCTGTCCGCGGAGCGCGGTTTCCAGGTCGTCACCGTTGACCTGGCCACGCCCCCGGTCGCCGGTGGGCTTCGGCTGCCCCGCGCCGACACGGACATCCGCGCGGCGCCGGGGGAAGCCGCTGACGCCGCGCGATGGATTTACTACTCGTCCGGGACCACCGCGGCCCCCAAAGGTATTCGTCATACCGACGCGTCGATCATCGCCGGCTCGGGGGCCGTGGTGCGGATGGTGGGTGGCGAGAGCAGCGACGTGGACCCGATCGCCTTCCCGATCGCACACATCGGCGGGGCCGCGATGTTGGCCGCCGCGCTGCTGACCGGCATGCGGTTGGTGTTGTTCGAGGCGTTCGACCCCGCCACGACACCGTTTGCCATTGCGGCGCACGACCCGACGTTCCTGGGCACGGCGACCCCGTTCTTCGTGGCTTTCCTCGAGGCCCAACGAGCCCATGGTGATCGGCCGCTGTTTCCGTCGCTGCGGGGTTGCCTCGCCGGAGGTGCACCGATCACCGCCGAACTCGGACGGCAGGTCCGCGAAACGTTCGGGCTGGCCGGCATCGCCAACGCCTGGGGAATGACCGAATTTCCAGCGGCCACTTCGCCCCCGCTGGCGGCCGCGCCGGAGGTGCTCGACCACACCGTCGGTCCGCCGGTACCGGGAGTCAGCGTCCGGGTGGTCGACAACAGCGAAACCGAACTGCCCGTCGGGCACGAGGGTGAGCTACGGCTGAAGGGCCCCCAGTGCTTCCTGGGCTATGTGGACACCACACTTGACGCCGACGCGTTCGACACGGACGGCTGGCTGCGTACCGGCGATCTGGGACTGATCGATGAAGGCGGCAATGTCCGTGTTACCGGACGCATCAAGGACTCGATCATCCGGAACGCGGAGAATATTTCGGTGCTCGAGATCGAGAATGTGCTGGCCACCCATCCCGCGGTCGCCGATGTCGCGGTCATCGGGGTGCCCGACCGGCAGGCCGGCGAACGCGTCTGTGCCGTGGTGGTACCCGCGTCGGTCCGCGAGGTGTCGTTGGAATCCCTGGTCCAGCACTGCCGCAAGCAAGGTCTGAGTCGCTTCAAATTTCCCGAGCGGCTGGTGATCGTCGATGCGTTGCCGCGCAACCAATTCGGGAAAGTGGTCAAGAAAGACCTACGTGAGGCCTTCGGCTGACCCCGGGCGGCTACAACCCTTTGGGTGCCTCGCGAACCGCCTGAACCGCCGACGCATCGCCGTCGAACTCGACCTTGGCCTGGCGCCCCACCGAGAACAGCAGCAGCTCCTCGGGGGCTCCGGTCACCGTCACCGCCGGGCCCCGGCCGGCCGTCAACAGCGTCTTGCCCTCCGGGGTGCGCAATGCCACCCGGCCCGGCACCTTGGCCAGCGTCATCCGCGCCATCAGCGGCAGGGTGCGGCGCAGCCTGGCGGCCAGGGCAGGCTCCAGCGCGCGCGGTGCCCAGCCCGGCTGCGCGCGGCGCACATCCTCGTGGTGAATGAACATCTCGGCGACATTCGCCACCGCATCGAGCAGCATGAACGGTGAGTACACCGGCGGGCCGGACGCGACCTTGTTCACCAGCTCGTCCCACTCGGTCTCCGCCGTCTGGTCCTGCACCTTGGCGGTGTGCGACGCGAAGTACGGGATCAGGATGCCCGGCGCCGCGTCGGGGCGGTACTCGCGGATCACCAGGTGGGCGGCGAGGTCGCGCGTCGTCCAGCCGTCGCACAGGGTGGGCGCATCGGGTCCGACGCCACGCAGGGTGTCGACGAGGGCGGCACGTTCGCGTTGAGCAACCGACATCTATTCAGGGTAAGGCCCGATCTGATCGCTATGGGCGAACCCCCGGGCACGAGCGATCCGCACCTGGGTAAATTTGAAACGTCAGTCCTGGGAGAAATGAGGGAATGTCGATGAATGCTGGTGTCGAGCAGTTGGAGTTTCAGGCGGAGGCCCGGCAACTGCTGGATCTCATGGTCCACTCGGTCTACTCCAACAAGGATTCGTTTCTGCGGGAGTTGATCTCGAACGCGTCTGACGCACTGGACAAGGTACGGCTGGAAGCGTTCCGGAATAAGGATCTTGATGTCGACACCTCCGACCTGCACATCGAGATCGAGGTGGACTCCGATGCCCGCACCCTGACCATCCGCGACAACGGCATCGGTATGACGCGCGCGGAGGTCGTGGACCTGATCGGCACGCTGGCCAAGTCGGGTACCGCCGAGCTGCGTCAGCAACTTCGGGAGGCGAAGAACGCCGCGGCGTCCGAGGAATTGATCGGTCAGTTCGGCATCGGTTTCTACTCGAGCTTCATGGTGGCCGACAAAGTTCAGCTGCTCACCCGCAAGGCCGGCGAAAGCGAGGCCACCAGATGGGAATCCAGCGGCGAGGGCACCTACACCATCGAATCGCTCGACAACGCTCCGCAGGGCACGACGGTCACCTTGCACCTCAAGCCCGAAGACGCCGAGGACGAGCTGCACGACTACACCTCGGAGTGGAAGATCCGGAACCTGGTCAAGAAGTACTCCGACTTCATTTCCTGGCCGATCCGGATGGAGGTCGAGCGGCGCACCCCACCGGAAGAGGAAGGCGGCGAAGAGACCGTCACTATCGAAACCGAGACCCTCAACTCGATGAAGGCGCTGTGGGCCAGGCCCAAAGAGGAGGTCTCGGAGGAGGAGTACAAGGAGTTCTACAAACACGTCGCGCACGCCTGGGACGACCCGCTCGAAGTCATCGTGATGAAGGCCGAGGGCACCTTCGAGTACCAGGCCCTGCTGTTCATCCCGTCGCACGCCCCGTTCGACCTGTTCAACCGCGACGCCGGCACCGGGATCCAGCTGTACGTCAAGCGCGTGTTCATCATGGGCGACTGCGACCAGCTCATGCCCGAGTACCTGCGCTTCATCAAGGGCGTCGTCGACGCGCAGGACATGTCGCTCAACGTGTCCCGGGAAATCCTGCAGCAGGACCGGCAGATCAACGCGATCCGTCGCCGTCTGACCAAAAAGGTCCTCTCCACCATCAAGGAACTGCAGTCCGAGCGGCCGGAGGACTATCGCACCTTCTGGACTCAGTTCGGCAGGGTCGTCAAAGAGGGCCTGATGTCGGACTTCGACAACCGAGACATGCTGCTCGAGATTTCCTCGTTCGCCTCGACGCACAGCGAGGAGGAAGCCACCACCCTCGCCGAATACGTGCGAGCGCATGAAGGAGGGGCAGACGCAGATCTTCTACGCCACCGGCGAGTCGCGTCAGCAGATCCTGAAGTCCCCGCACCTCGAAGCGTTCAAAGCCAAGGGCTACGAAGTCCTGCTGCTCACCGACCCGGTCGACGAGGTCTGGGTGGGCAACGTGCCCGAGTTCGACGGCAAACCGTTGCAGTCGGTCGCCAAGGGCGAGGTAGACCTGGACTCCGAGGAGGGCACGAGCGAGGCGGAGCGGGAAGAGCAGCAAAAGGACTTCGCCGACCTGCTGGCCTGGATGAAGGACACGTTGAGCGAGCACGTCAAGGAGGTCCGGCTGTCCACCCGTCTGACCGAGTCGCCGGCCTGCCTCATTACCGATGCCTTCGGGATGACACCTGCGCTCGCGCGCATGTACCGGGCGTCCGGACAGCCGGTTCCGGTCGGGAAACGGATTCTCGAGCTCAATCCGAACCATCCGCTCGTCACCGGACTGCGCCAAGCGCACACCGACCGCGGTGATGACCCAACGGTCGCCGAGACCGCCGAATTACTCTATGGCACAGCGCTTCTCGCTGAAGGCGGCGCACTGGAGGATCCGGCGAGGTTCGCCGAGCTGCTGGCCGAACGGTTGGCCCGCACGGTGTAGTTCCACCCCCCAGTGCGGCTGCCCGGCAGGCCGGTCAGCCGCGTCACCTCACACGTCGACAAATGTTCATGTGATTGAAAGTGGACCGGTGAGGATAATCACATGACATGGCTGAGTTTCGCGTTCTCGATCCCCACGGCCGCGTGGTCGCCACGCGGAATTTTCCCAGCGCAGAGGCCGCGTACGCCTGGTTTGTGGAGGCCATCGCCGACGATTCGGAGCTGGGGTGGCGCATGGAGGTCCACGACGAGGGGCAGTGGGCCTTCTTCGATGACACCGAAGGCTTCACCGCCCCGCTGAGCCGGCCGCATCGGCGGGAGCGCAACACGTCGGAGAGCTGCCCCTAGAAACCGGCGGCGGCGAGCGTCAACCGCCCGGTCCGATCACGAAGCAACGGCCACTAGCCATGGTGAGTAGCACCTCGTCGACCGTGGACTGTGCGACGGTGGGAAATTCGAAGCGATGCACCTGTTGGCCTGCGTCGATATCGGCGTCCTGGGATTCGCTCGTGCCGTCTTTCTTGCGAACCAGCGCCGTGATCTTGTCGGGTTTCGACATGTTCTGCGGCTCGTGGAAGTACCACACCTCGATCCCGGCGCCGGAGTCAGTGGCCCGCCAGCCGTCGGCGTAGTAACACGCCGGGTTGCCCTGGGCGTCCGGCGGCGGTGGCGGGCAGATCGACAACCCGATGCACGCTGGCGTGCTGGTGGGCGCGATCGGCGCAGCCGTGGCGCTGGCGGCCGGGCTCGGCGAGACGCTGGTGCCGGTCGCGGATGGGCTCGTCGAACTCGCGGCGGAGGTACCCGATCGCGCCGCCTGCTGTGACCCGCATGCCGTGAGCCCGGCACAGGCCAGGGCGAGGATGGCAATCAATCGCATCGTGTTCGACATCCGTCCTCAGTGGCACATCGCGCAGGCCACGCCGTCGGCGCAAACCCTCGTATCAGCAAAGCGGCGCTCGTTGCTGACGACTATCGAGCTAACACCCTTAATCGGTCGCCCGGCCTGCTCGCCCACGACCGCACTTTGTTCACCCCCCACCTCGGTTCGGCTGTCCGTGACGTTCGGCGCGAGATCGAACTTGCGGCGGCACACAGCGTTCTCGATGTTTGTGCCGGCAAGCCGCCCGCAGTGGCGGCAAATCGCGTCGATACTTGCTCAAGCGCGATGAGCGTGGCCGGAACGGCCATCGCGATCGCCATATCTCTCCCCCTTGGACTGGCTGCCGCACGGAACACGGCGCCGCCATCGAACATGTCAGCCCGGCCCCGATCGAAGCGGCACGGGCGGTAGGAGCCCGGCCGGCTCAGGTCATCGCGCAGGGTGTTTTCCCTCAAGTACTGCCGCGGCTGGCTGACGTGTCAATCTATCGCTGGGAGTACAACTTCCGGGCGCATTGGTTTTCAACTTATCGCCCCGTTACGGGTTTTGGATTACCGGCAGGTGGGCGCGATCATGGTAATCATCTTGGCCACGGTCACCGTCGTGGACGGCCTGAGCGGCTGGTTACGCCACCGAATGGAGTCCCAGTGCCAGTACCCCGGGCAATGCCCCGAAGCCGCCCAGCAAGACGGTGAAGCGACCCGCTTCGAAGCCGATGGTCAGTGGGTGCAACGCGACCGCGGCCTCGTAACGCACACTCACGTCGTGTAGCTCGATCACAATTCTCCAAGAGCCCCCGATCACAGCGCGCGGTGATCGTCACGCCGAACCGGCGAACATGCTTGACGTTACTCGACGCGGGTGGCTCGAAAAACCCTCTTGCCGAGCCTCTTTCGTGCGTACGAAAAGTTAGCAGCCGGTACGCCGAGTGCCCGTCGATTGTTCATGCACGCATCGCTTACCGGCCCATCGGCAGACACCTTTAAACGGTACGGTGCGCCGTCCTCGGCGGGAGGCGTCGAGGCTACGGCACGGGCGGGACGTAGGCTCCGACCATGCACGTCGACGCGATGACAGTTCCGCAGCCGCTGAGCCAGATCGGTGATCTTGCCCGACGAACCCAATCCGCCGGGTTTTCCGGCCTGTTGTTCACCGAGACGGGCCGCACGGCCTATCTCAACGCCGCCGTGGCCTCGCAGGCCGCGCCCGGCCTCGAGTTGTCCACCGGTGTCGCGGTGGCATTTCCGCGCAGTCCCTTCGTCACGGCCGCCGCGGCGTGGGAGCTTCAGGAAGCGACCGGCGGAAGGTTCCGGCTGGGGCTGGGCACGCAGGTGCGCACGCACGTGGTGCGGCGCTACGGCATGGCCTTCGAGCGGCCCGGCCCGCGGCTGCGCGACTACATCCACGCCGTGAAGGCGTGCTTTGCGGCGTTTCGCACCGGGACGCTCGATCACCACGGCGACTTCTACGATCTCGACTTCATCACCCCGCAGTGGAGCCCCGGGCCCATCGATGCCCCCGATCCCAAAGTGGATATCGCGGCGGTGAATCCGTGGATGCTGCGGATGGCCGGCGAGGTGGCCGACGGCGTGCATGTCCATCCGATCGGCGAGCCCGGCTATATCGCCCGGCACGTCGTGCCGAATGTCGCCGACGGAGCGGCGAAGGCGCGACGCCCATCGTCGGACATCGCGGTGATCGTGCCGGTGATGACGATCGTCGGCGACAACGACGAAGAGCGCGACAAGCAACGCGAAGGCGTCCGGGCCAGCATGGCCTTCTACGGAAGCACGCCCAATTACGCGTTCATCTGGGACGAGGCCGGGTTCGAGGGCACGACCGCCCGGATCCGTGAGAAACAGAAGGCCGGCGACATGGCCGGGATGGCGGCCCAGGTCACCGACGACCACATTGCCGTCTTCGCCACCGAGTCCACCTGGGACGGTCTGGCCGACGCGTTGACCGACAAATACGCCGGAATGGCCACGCGCCTGGTGCTGTACAACGCGATCGGCGACCGGGAGCGCTTCGAGCGGTATGGCGAGGTGGCCCGCCGCATGCAATGGTGACGCCTACGCCGGTTCTCGGCTGCCGGCGGACGAAGCTGACAAAACAGGGACGTGCGTGTCAGGCGGGTTTTGTTGTAGGGCGAGGATTTTCGTCTCCCGCCGGGACAGAAGTGGCCTGGCTATGCGCCAGCGCAACCGTCGCCGCGGCCATGACCGCGACCGCCACACTCAATGCGGCCATGCCCAGGTGGTCAGTCTGCAGCGTCTCACCCAGCACCGTCACGCCCAGCACCGATCCGACGACAGGCTCAGCGACAGTCACGGCCGGCAGCGACGCGGTGAGTGGCCCGGCCCGAAACGCCGACTGTTCCCACGCCGTAGCAGCGATCGCCAGCAGCACCCACATGTACACCTCAGGTAGACGCAGCAATGCCGGTATGCCGCGGTCGAGTTGGTCGACCACGCCCTTGGTCAACACCGCAAACAGGCCCCACAGCGAACCGGACATCAGGCCCAGCAACAGTGCGCTGACCGGACCCGAGAACATGCGGGCGCCAATCACACACAGGAGCAGTGCCGGGCCCATGACCAGGGCCACGATGGTCCACGTCTGAAGCGACCCGCGTGGGTTTCCGGCCTGTGGGTTGCCCACCGTGACCACCACCGTTACCGCAGCGGCGAGCAAGACAGCCCAGATCCCTTGCCGGCGAGTGATTCTGCGGTGGTTGATCCTCGCGCTGATGAGCAACGCGAACAGCAACGACGTCACCAACAGCGCCTGCACGAGCACCACGGAGCCCAGGCCGAGGGCCGCGGCCTGCAGACCGAAACCGGCACCGGCCACGACGCTGCCTGACCACCATCGGCGATCGCGCAGCAACCGGTGGAACAGGGCGAACGTACCGACCGGTTTGTCGGTGACCTGTTGGGCGGATCGCTGCTGGAGGACATCCCCGATGCCAATCATCAGGGCGGCCGCTACCGCCAGCGCTGCTGCGATGTCTGTCTTGCCCACGGCGACCTCCTGTGCAATCAACCGACGTAAACTCTCACGTCAGTCGTCTACGGGTGCAACCCGGGGTGACTCGGTTCGGCGGTCTACCGCTGGCGGGCGGTAGCCAATAACGACGGCCCGTGCGATAGACGCTGGGTAGCAATTTATTCGGTGAGTGCTCTGCCCTAAGGAGATTGATTCGTTGTGAACGATGCGACCCCACCGATCGGCGATTTGGCCGCCGACGCGGTCCGACTTCTCATCGAGGCTGTGGACCAGATTCCGGCGGAAAGCTGGGACCGGCCATCTAACCTCGAGGGCTGGAGCCTGCGTGACTTGGTGGGTCACGCTACGGGCGGCGCGGCGAAGATCGTGACGCTCGCTGAGGATGGGGAGGTCTGGGCCGGCCCCTCCCAGCCGGCGGACTGGGCATGCGACGATCCCGCGGCACGGCTTCGCGAGTTGGCCGCGCGGCTGCAAGACGCCCTTGCAGGCGCGGACCTGGACGCCCCGCGCACGTCGCCGGAGGGCCAGGTTGCCCTGCGCCGAGCGCTGATCTATCCGGTGTCCGACCTTGCCCTGCATAGCTGGGACGTGCATCGCTCACAAGGCCGGCTGATCGAGCTGCCGGAGAACCTGTTGAGGCTGTGCCGCGGGCTGGTGGAGTCGGTGCCGGAGCAAATCCTGCGGCGACCGGGTGGCTTCGGGCCAGCCCGGTCGGCACCGGAGGAATCGACGCCGACCGGCCGGCTCATGGCCTATCTTGGGCGCTCGGTCGACATTCACGACTAATGCGTCAGGCCATATCTGGTTTCGCCGGCGCCCCAACCGTTTTGCCCCTATCAAGGGCCGCGGGCACCGGCAGGGACTCCTGTGGCGGTTGTGACAACTGCGGCCATGGCCTCAGGTGATGCCCCGACCGGCGCGGCGCGTCAGCTGTTGCGTCTGATCTTGAGCGCGGTGGTGATCATCGGAATCTGCAGTGGCAGGCGGGCCAGGGCGGCGACACGCATCGGCCAGGGCCTGTCCCACCACAATCGGCACATGTTGACGTTCGCCGGAAAGACCCCAACGAACAGCAGGGCGGCCGCCAGCGCGGCCAATCGCCGGGTGCGTCGCGGCACCAGCAGCGCTCCAACCGCGACCTCGGCCACACCCGATCCGTACGTGTAGAGCCGCGCGTTTCCGGGAAGCTCGGCGGGGACGATGTCGTCGAACGGTTTGGGTGCGACGAAGTGCAGGGTGCCCACGCCGAGCAGCATCGCCGCGACGCGGTAAGCGGCTAGCTGGGTGGCGTCCCGCTGAGTAACGGCTGTGGTCATGGATTCATTGTGTCGTGCCCGCCCGGGTCAGGCGCGGTCGGCGTCGGTATAGCGGATGATGCCGCGGATGTTGCGTCCCTCGAGCATGTCTCGGTAGCCATCGTTGATCTGCTCGAGCGGGTACTCGCGCGTCACCATGTCATCGAGGTTGAGCTGCCCCAGCCGGTACAGGTCCAGGATTGCGGGAATATCGTGCTGCGGGTTGCCGCCGCCGAACAGGCTTCCCTGCAGGCTCTTCTGCAGCAGCGTCAGGCCCGCCAGGTTGAGGGTGACGTCGGTGGCCATCACGTCGCCCATGGCCGTCACCACGCACGTGCCTCCCTTCGCGGTCAGCCCCATCCATGCCTCGACGTCGCGGCCGTCGCAGTGGCCGACCGTGACGATCACCTTGCGACACGTTGCACCCAAAGTGATTTCGGCGATGGCGGCGGCGGCGCTGGGCACGTCGGCGAAGGCTTCGGTCGCGCCGAACTTCAACGCCTGACCGCGCTTCCATTCGAAGGGATCGACGGCGAATATGCGTCGGGCTCCGGCGATTCGGGCGCCCTGTATCGCGGCGATGCCGACGCCGCCGATGCCGACGACCGCGACGTCCTCGCCCGGACCGACTGCCGCGCTGCGCACCGCCGAGCCGTAGCCGGTGGTCACCCCGCAGCCCACCAGGCAGGCCACGTCGAAGGGGATTGCGGGGTCGACCTTGACCACCGAGGTCTGGTGCACGACCACGTAGGGCGCGAAGGTCCCCAGCAGCGACATCGGCACGACGTCGCGCCCCCTGGCCGTCACCCGGAAGGATCCGTCGGACACCGATGCGCCCGACAGCAACCCCATGCCCAGGTCGCACAGGTTGCGCAAGCCGACCTGGCAGGGAATGCACTTGCCGCACGACGGGATGAACGACATGACCACGTGATCGCCCACCGCCAGGTTTTCGACCCCGTCCCCGACCTCGGTGATGACTCCGGCGCCCTCATGGCCACCAAGGACGGGAAAGCTCGGGATGGGGAAGTCGCCGGTCAGCAAGTGGTGGTCGGAGTGGCACAACCCGGCCGTCTCCAGCTGAACGGTCACCTCGCCGCGGCGGGGATCACCGATCTCGATCTCGTCGACCGTCCACGGTTGGTTCAGGTCCCAGACCAAGGCGCCTTTGGTCTTCAACGTATGGCCTCCGTCTCGTGTGCCCGGCCCCCGTCGCTGAACTTAGCCCATTACTATTGCCCATACGGTATTTGATACGATTCGCGTCGCGGCACTTGACCGCAGACCCACCCCGTGCTGCCGACCGCAGCCAGACCGTTCGAGGTTGACACCATGGCCACTCCCGTAATCGTCGGAGCCGTCCGGACGGCGATCGGCCGCTCCTTCAAGGGGACACTCGTCAATACACCACCCGAGATACTGATCACCACGGTGCTCCCGGAGGTAGTGCGCCGCTCCGGCGTCGACCCGTCCGCGATTGACGACATCATCTTCGCCGAATCGCATTACGGCGGGGGCGATTTAGCGCGGTATGCGGCCACCGCGACCGGCATGGAAGACATTCCCGGCCAGTCGGTGAACCGGCACTGCGCGGGCAGCCTCACCGCCATCGGCAACGCCGCCGCCCAGATCGGCTCCGGGATGGAGCGCGTGCTCATCGCCGGCGGCGTGCAGTCGTTGTCGATGACGCCACTGACCAACTGGCGGATTCCCGGGCCGGAGCTGAAATTCCAGGAGCAATGGATGCCGCCGACGCACGTGGAGACACCCGATGCGCCCAGCCGAGACATGTCGATCACGGTCGGCTGGAACACCGCCCAAAAGGTCGGCATCAGCCGCGGGGAAATGGACGCCTGGGCGGCCCGCTCACACCAGCGGGCCATCGCGGCCATGGATGCGGGCAAGTTCCTCGACGAGATCATCCCGCTGAAAATCACCCAACCGGACGGCTCGGTGACCGAGTTCTGCGTCGACGAGCATCCTCGGCGCGACACCACCGTCGAGAAACTCGCCGGGCTCAAAGTGCTGCACCCCGAGATCGAGGGCTTCTCGATCACGGCGGGCAACAGCAGTGGCACCAACGATGCCGCCGCGGCAATCGCGCTCGTGGACCGCGATTACGCCGCCGCGGAGAACCTCAACGTGATGGCCACGGTCAGAGCGTGGGCGGCAGCGGGCGTACCACCCCGGGACACCGGCCTGGGCGCGGTCAAGGTCATCGGAAAAGTGTTGCAGCGGGCCGGTTTATCGGCCGGCGACGTGGCGCTGTGGGAGATCAACGAGGCGTTCGCCTCGGTGCCGATCGCCGCATGCCGCGAATACGGCATCGACGAGGAGAAGGTGAACTTCTCCGGCAGCGGCTGCAGCCTGGGCCACCCCATCGCGGCTTCCGGCGCGCGCATGGTCACCACGCTGACGTATGAGCTGGCCCGCCGCGGCGGCGGCATCGGCGTGGCGGCGATGTGCGCCGGCGGCGGCCAGGGCGGCGCGGTCGTCGTCGAGGTCTGAGCGACGCCTCAGTTGCAAAACGTGTACCCGATGAACTGGGTGTCGCGGGTGTTGGCGCCCGAGTAGTTGACATAGTGCACCGCCGGCGCCCCCCGGTACTGGGTGTTCATTTGCTGCGCGGTGGGTGGGGGCACCCCTTTGGGGAAGGCCAGAACCAGGTCGGAGAAGATTTTGAGGCCGGCCTCGCAGATGGCGTCGGGCCGCGGGGGCTGCGGGTTCCACGCGTGCACCACGACCGGTTTGGTGAGTTGATAGCCGGCCGCGCAATTCGGGTCACAGATCTTGAACACGGCGGTGCCGGTCCCGTCGGCGCCCTGCGGTCCCCATGAGCTCCACGACATGTCTTGCAGCGCAACGGCGACACTCGCACAGCCCAGAATGTTGAGCCTCTTGGGGCGCGCGACCGGCGGAACGGACAGGTTGTAACAGCCCGGAATGGCGAAGCTCTCCGGTGGCGGGGGCGGGGTAGGGGGCGGCGCGGCACCGTGGCCGCCGACCAGCCGCACGCCGACGAAGGTGAGTACACCGACCAGCGCAATGGCCGCGGCAATGCCGATCACGATCAGGCGCCCCCGCGGAGTGCGCCGCAATCGACTCGAGGAAGAGACGTTGCCGCTCACGTTGACCAGATTACGGCCGGATCCTCCTGCCCGGGGTGGTGTCTGGGGCCGGTAGCATGGCAGGGTAAAGTTGGTCAACGCTACCAACATATTGGGGATTGTCATGACTGATCACGAACTGGCTGCCCGGCTGGCTACCGAGGCCGGACAGCTGTTGCTGGGGGTGCGCGAAGAATTCGCCGACGCGGACGCCAGTGAGCGAAAGGCAGCCGGAGACAAACGATCTCACGACTTTTTGATGGAGGCGCTCACCGCCGAGCGACCCGACGACGCGGTGCTGTCCGAGGAGGGCGCCGACGACCCGGTGCGGCTGCGCTCCGAGCGGGTGTGGATTGTCGATCCGCTGGACGGCACGCGGGAGTTCTCCGAGCTGGGCCGCGACGACTGGGCGGTGCACGTCGCGCTCTGGCAGGCCGGTGAACTCGTCGCCGGTGCGGTGGCGCTGCCGGCGCAGGGGATCACGTTCGCGACCCCGCGGGTCGATCCCCCTCCCGCCGCGCCGGGCAAGCCGCGCATCGTGGTGTCGCGCACCCGGCCGCCCGCGATCGCGTTGAACGTGCGCGATGCGCTGGACGGCGTCCTGGTCGAAATGGGCTCTGCCGGAGCCAAGGTCGCGTCGATCGTGCAGGGTTTGTCGGATGTGTACGTGCATGCCGGTGGCCAGTTCGAATGGGATTCGGCGGCCCCGGTGGCGGTGGCCCGAGCGGCCGGTTTGCACACCTCGCGCATCGACGGGTCGGCCCTGGCTTACAACCAACCGGACCCGAAGTTGCCGGACCTGGTGGTCTGCCGTCCCGAACTGGCCGCAGCCGTGCTGGCGGTCACCGGCTGACCCGCCGCTTCTGCTGTCCACCCCGGCCTTTTCGCGACACGTAACCAGTTGCGCCGACGCGCCGGGAAGTCGCGCTCGTTTATATCTCGACGAATCCACGCGCCGTTAGAGCAGCGCCTGCTGCCAGGAGACAACGCGCTCGGCCAGTTCGGGTCCACGGTCCTCCTGGATGAAATGACTGGCATTGATGCGGGCGTGCGGCTGGCCGGCAGCGCCGGGAATGTGCTTGATCAACGGGCGGTCCGCCTGCCCGAGGATGGGGTCGCGAGCCCCGAAAATGGCGAGGAAGGGCTTCTCCCATCGGCCCAGGGCATCCCAGGCCGCCCGATTGGCCCGGGATCGCCGGATCGGCGGCGGAGGTGGGCACCAGCTGAGGGAACGCGCGGGCCCCGGCCTGATACGCCTTGTCGGGAAAGGGCGCGTCGTAGCCGGCCCGCACCTTGGGGGGCACCCGGCGGACGGTCCCGGTGGCGACTATGCGACCGGCGGGCAGCACGGGCGAGTAGCGGGCGAAGGCCCGCCAGAGGTAGAAGGCGGGCGGGGTGGGCCGCTGCGCCGTGGGCAGGAAACCGTTCGCCACCACCAGCCGCGCGATGCGGTCACCCTGCTCGGCGGCGATGCGCAGACCGATCAGCGATCCCCAGTCCTGCACGAACAGCGTGACATCCTTCAAGTTGAGGCGCTCAAACCATGAGGTCACCCACTCGACGTGGCGTTGGTAGGTGTAATCCTCGATCCGGCTGGGCTTGTCCGAGCGGCCGAAGCCGATCAGGTCGGGCGCGAGCACCCGGTTCCCGGCGTCGGCCAGGGGCGGGATCATCGTGCGGTACAGGTAGCTCCAGGTGGGCTCGCCGTGCAGCAGCACGATCGGCGGTCCATCGTCGGGACCCTCGTCGAGGTAGTGCATCCGCAGCGGCTGGGTGTCGCTGGCCGCCACGTCCAGGTAGTTCGCTACGAACGGATAGCCTTCCAGGTTTTCGAATCGGGAGTCCGGGGTTCGCAGCACATGCATATTCAGCTCCTCCGGTGAGCGGGCACCGCTGTTAGCCTCTCGCGGCATCGCGTATTCGTCTAGTGGGAGATTTCATTAGGCCAGACACCGGTTACCCACTAGACTGCCCTGCTCATGGCGATTCGTCGCGCAGTTCTGCTGATTGCCGACATCGGCGGATACACGCATTACATGCACTGGAACCGGACGCACCTGGCCCACGCTCAGCTGACGGTGGCCGGGTTGCTGGAGTCGGTCATCGACGCCGGCAAGGGCCTGAAGCTGGCAAAGCTGGAGGGTGATGCCGCGTTCTTCTGGGCGCCGGAGGGCAACGCCAAAGTGGTGGTGTGCGAGCGCCTGTCACGGATGCGCCAGTCCTTCCTCGCGCGGCGCGAGCGGTTCAAAAAGGACATCGCCTGCGAGTGTGCGAGTTGCGCGCAGTTGGAAAGCCTGTCGCTGAAGTTCGTCGTTCACCAGGGCGAGGTGGCAGAGCAACGGGTGAAGCGCCATGTCGAACTCGCCGGTTTCGACGTCATCCTGGTGCACCGCATGCTGAAAAACTTGGTACCCGTGGTCGAATACGTGCTGATGACCGACCCGGTCGCGGCCTGTCTGGACGGGTCGATGCGTGAGCTGTGCACGCCGCTGGTCCACGACTTCGAGGGCATCGGCGAGACGCCGACGCACTACATCGACCTGGCCGCGTCGCAAGTCCCGGTCGTGCCGCCCGAGCCGAGCCTCTTCGGCCGGCTGGGAGCGACGATGAAGCTGGAGTTGAACTCGCTGCCGTTCCTGCTGGGCATCAAGGAGCCCGCTCGGGGTTTCCGCAACCTGGGCCGTGGCGCCGAGGAAATTCCCGCCTAATCCCAAAAGTGCTGTGCCCGAAGCGAATCCGCTATCCAGCGTCGGTGAGGGCCCGGCCCATCCGCGATACGGCCTCCACGAGAATCGCCCGTGAGGTGGCGAAGTTCAACCGCACGTGCCCGGCCCCGCCGGTTCCGAAGACGTGGCCGGAACTGAGCGCGACCCGGGCGTGGTCGAGGAACCAGCGGGCGGGGCCGGACAGATCGGCCACCACCGCGAGGCCGTCGGCGACTTCTTCGCTGAAGCCGAGTTCTCGGCAGTCCAGCCATGCCAGGTAAGTGCCTTGTGGCCATTGGTATTTCACCCCGGGAAGGTGTTCGGCGACCAGTTCGCCCAGCAGCGCGCGGTTGTCGTCGAGGCCCCGCAGCAGCATGTCGAGCCAGTCGCCGCCGGTCCGGAATGCTTCGGCGTGCGCGATGACCCCCAGGTGGCTCGGCCCGTGGCTGACCTCCTCCGGCATCCGGTCCAGGTCCGCGGCGGCCTCAGGACCGGCGATGGCCAGGGCCGCCTTGAGCCCGGAAAGGCTCCAGGCCTTGGAGGCGGAGGTCAGGGCGAAGGCGTTTTCCGCGCCGGGGACGGTCAGGTAGGGGGTGAACCGCGACCCCGACAGGATGACGGGCGCGTGGATCTCGTCGGAGATCACCCGAACGCCGAACCGCCGGGCAAGGTCGGCAACCCCGCGCAGTTCGTCGGCGGTGTGCACCGATCCGGTCGGGTTGTGCGGATTGCACAACAGGTAGGCGACGTTGCCGCCGCCCGCGCGGGCACGGGTGAACGCTTCCTCCAAGATGTTCAGATCGATTCGGCCGTTGACGTCGAGCGGCGCTTCGATCACCCGGCGTCCGTCGTGCGACACGAAGGCGTAGAACGGGGCGTACACCGGCGGGTTGACGATGACGGCGTCACCGCGGTCGGTGACCAGACGGAGCGTCTCAACGGCACCGAGCATGACGTCCGGGACGATCGCGGTGCGGCTGACTTCCAGGTCGTGCCACTGCCAGCGCTGCGCCGCGAACTCGCTGACCGCTTCGGCGAGCGCCGTGCCGCACGGGTATCCGGTATCGCCGTTGTCGATGGCCCTGTGCAGCACCTCGGCCACCGTCGGCGGGAGCCTGACGTCCATCTCGGCGACCCACAACGGCAGGACGTCGGTGGGATGTGCGCGCCACTTCATGCTCGTGCGGAGCTTCAGCTGTTGCAGCGTGAGTTCCTCGAGCGGGTTAACCGTCACTCCGGCAGACTAAGCCGCGGCGGCGGGGCCCACTCAGCCGGTAACGAAGGCGTGTTTCGGGATCGTCAACGGCAAGTCCACCGAGCTCAGCAATCCCGGTTCTGCGGCAACGACATACGGCACGGCGTTGACGACGCGCATCGCGGTGGCGACCATCGCTCCGGCGCCCGAGGTCATTCCCGCGATTCCGGCCTGGCGGGGATTCTTCAGCGTGGCCGCCAAGGTGCAGTCGATGTCGGGGTCGCCGGCGATCATGATGCGGTAGGACAGGTCGCCGATGCCGGTCGGCCAGTCGGGGGCGACGTCGTGGGCGAGCCGGGTGACGTGCTCGATGACGATGGCCTCGCGCCCGTCGACCACCCCGATGGCCCGCATGCGCAGCGCACCGCACGTTCCCGCCTCGACGGTGCCCATGGCGACGTTCAGGGTCCGGTTGGTGACCGCGCGGTCGAAACTCTCCCGGACTTCCTGGACCTCGACCCCGAGCGCGTCGCCGATCAACCGGATCTGGCCCTGCCATTCGCCCGCGATCGCGCCGGGGAAGCCGATCCAGGGCTGGTAGTCGAGCGGACGGCCGAAACCCAGCGCGTCGCTCATGATGTCGGGGACCCCGTAGTCGTCGTACAGGCCGATCTCGAAGGCATGGATCTTCTCGATCGACGACGACTGAGTGGACAGCACCAGCGGCAGGTAGTCGGCGGCGAAGCCAGGCTCGATCCCCGACGCGTACAGCGACACCTGGCCCTGCTTGGCCGCGGCGACGAGTTGGTCGCGCCATTCGGTGGGCTGGTAGGCGTGCGGATTGACCAGCCGCGTGGTGCTGGTCGTGACGACGTTGATGCCGCCCTCGAGTAGCTTCACGTAGTCCGGGATGGCCAGTGCGTCGCGCTCCGGGCCGCTGGCCGCATAGATCACGCAGTCGGGTTTCAGGGCGATGAGCGCGTCCGCGTCATTGGTGGCGGCAAGGCCGATCGGCTCGCCGTTGGCGAGTTCGCCGGCGTCCTTGCCGACTTTTTCGTCCGAGTGCACCCACACCCCGACCAGGTCCAGGTTGGGTCGCCGCTGGATGGCCCGGATGGCGATCGAACCGATCCCGCCCGTCGCCCACACCACTACCCGCTGAGCCGTCATCTCGTTCCTCCTCAGATGCATGCGCGATGAAAGCTGAGGTGGCCGTTGCCCTTACGGCGGCAGTTACCCAACGTTCGATTCGGAAGCTAACAGCTGTGAGCCCGCACGGTCAAGGGGTTAAGAGAGCAAGTACTATCCTAATGAACAAATCTTAGGTTAATCTGCGGGGTGTGAGCGTCGACCGGCAATCCATCAAATCCCCAGAGCCGATGTCGGCGGGTGCTGATGTTCACGCTTAGGTTCGACATGCGCGCCCCGGCGTGGGCTGGGCCGGCCGCCGATCTGTATGCCGCGGCCATCGATATGTGCGCGTGGGCGGAGACCCGGGGCGCCGCGCTGGCCGTGCTGTCCGAGCACCACGGTGCGGACGACGGCCACCTGCCGGTACCGCTCATGTTGGCTTCGGCGATCGCGGCCAGGACGAACAGTTTGGCGATTCTGCTGGCCGCCGTGCCGATTCCGCTGTGGGACCCCGTCCGGCTCGCCGAAGAGATCAGCGTGCTGGACCTGATCAGTCGCGGAAGAGTGTCCTACGCGTTCGGCGTGGGACATCGACGTCAGGAATACGACCACTTCGGCATTGACATGAACACACGCGGTCGCGTCGCTGACGAGATGCTGGCCGTGCTGGGCCCGCTGGTGCGGGGCGAGTCCGTCGAATACCGGGGCCGCGAGGTTCGCGTCACCCCGCCGTGTGCGTCGCCCAACGGGCCGATGGTGTGGATCGCCGGCGGCAGCAAGGCCGCGGTGCGGCGGGCCGCCAGCCACGGGCTGGGGTTCATCTCCCAGGCCGCCTCGCCTGGCCTGAAGGAGTACTACGAGGCGCAGTGCCGTGCGCACGGGCACGAACCCGGAATTGTTCAGTTTCCCCAACCGGGCTCTCCGACAGCTGTTTTCGTGGCAGATAACGTCGATGAGGCGTGGAATCAGCTGGGGCCACACCTGCTACACGACGCGAAAAGCGCGGCGTCCTACCGGCCGCACGACGATTCGGTAGCCAGTATCACCCGTGCCGACAGCGTGGCGGCGCTTCGAGAAGACAACGGCCCGTACCAGATCTTAACCTCCGACGAGGCGATCGACTACGTGCGCGGCGGGCGATCACTGCCGTTGCACCCGCTCTGTGGCGGCGTCGCGCCGGATGTGGCGTGGCCCTATCTCGAGCGTGCCGCGGCCGCCGCCGGCCAAGCCCACGACCACTAAGGAGCGCTATGCCAACTACCGTCGTGTGGTCCACCGGGGGAGTCGGATCGATCGCGATCGACGCCATCGCCCGCCGGCCGGACTTGGAACTCGTTGGGGTATGGGTACATTCGCCCGAGAAGGTCGGCAAGGACGTCGGCGAGTTAGCGGGTGGCGGGCCGCTAGGTGTGGCGGCCACCAACGACGCCGAGGCGCTCATCGCGCTGGCGCCCGACTGCGTGGTGTATGCGGCCAGCGGCCCCGAGCGCGACGGGGCCGCGGTGCCCGACTACCTGCGCCTGCTGGGCGCCGGCATCAACGTCGTGTCGACGTCCTCGACGAGCCTGGTGTATCCGCCGTCGTATTTCGCACCGGATTGGCGCGACCAGCTCGATGCCGCGGCCAAGGCCGGCGGCGCGTCGTTCTATGCGTCCGGGATCTTTCCCGGGTTCGCTTCCGATCAGCTCGCCCTGCTGATGACGACCCAGTCCAAGAACATCCGCACCATCACCGCCAGCGAGGTCGCGCTCAACGACCACTACCCGGTGGCCGACATGATGATGGATGGCATGGGGTTCGGTCGCCCGCTGGATTTCGAACCGATGCTCAAAACCCCCGGATTCATCGAACTAGCCTGGCAGGCACCGATATACCTGATGGCCGCCGGCCTGGGTGTCGAGGTGGAGGAGGTGCGCGGTTCCCTCGACCGCGAGTTGACCGACCGGGACATCGAGGTGGCATTCGGCACCATCAGGGCGGGCACCTGCGGTGCGGTCCGCACCCGGGCCGCGGGGGTGGTCAACGGCCGCGAGGCCATCGTCATCGAGCACGTCATCCGGATGGCACGCGATGTCGCGCCCGAGTGGCCGGCCTCGGAGTTCGACGCAACGTATCGGGTCGACATCGACGGGGACCCCGACATCCACTGTGAGATGACGCTCGGTGCGGCCGAAGGCCACGGCGCGGGGCGTGCCGCGATGGCGTCCACCGCGATGCGGGTCGTCAATGCCATCCCATACGTCGTCGATGCGGCCCCGGGCCTGCTCAGCTCGCTGGATATCCCGACCACCCTGCCGCGGCGCGCTTTCGACTGAACGCGTAGCCTACGTCACACAAAGATTAGGTCAGCTAGGAGAAACTGTGTTCACACTGCGCTTCGATATGCGTGCCCCGGCCTGGGGTGCGCCCGCCGCCGCGCTGTATGCCGCCGTGCCCGAGATGTGCGCGTGGGCCGAAGGACACGGCGGCCTCGCGGCAGTCTTGTGTGAGCACCATGGTTCCGAGGATGGGTACCTGCCGTCGCCGCTGATCCTGGCGCCGGCAATCGCCGCGCGCACAAAGCGATTGGCCATCAACCTCATCCTGATCCTGCCGTTCTACGAGCCCGTCCGGCTGGCCGAGGACATGGCGGTGCTCGACATCATCAGCGGCGGCCGGGCCTCGTACACCCTGGCCTTGGGCTACCGGCCCGAGGAGTTCGAACACTTCGGTCTCGCTGTCGGTGATCGCGGTCGGATCGCCGACGAGAAACTGCCGCTGTTGCGCCGGCTGCTTGCCGAAGAAACGGTCGTCGAAGACGGGCGCCGGATCACGGTGACGCCACGGCCGCAGACCGACGGCGGGCCGTCGATGCTGTGGGGCGGCGGAACGGTGGCAGCGGCCCGTCGGGCCGGCAGGTATGGCCTGGGCATGCTGGGTAACGCCAACGCGCCCGGCATGCAGGAGGCTTACGAGGAGGCCTGCCGCAAGCACGGCCATAGGCCCGGGCCGACGATGTTTCCCGGCCGCGACACGCCCTCAGTCGTGTTCGTCGCCGACGACGTAGACCAGGCGTGGAAGGAGATCGGCGAGCATCTCCTGCACGACGTGCGAACCTATGCCGCGTGGAATCCCGGGGACGAGACGACGGCCGGCTTCTCGCACGTGAACACCGTCGACGAGCTGCGCGCCGCGCCAAGTTCGCATATCATTATGTCGCTGCCAGAGGCGATTTCGCGGGTCCGCGCCGGCGAGGTGCTCAACCTGTCGCCGTTGTGTGGCGGGCTTCCACCCGACGTCGCGTGGCCGTATCTCAAGCGCGTCGGCGAAGTTGTGCTGCCCGAGGCTCTCGGGTGACCGCTACTCCTCGCCGAAGCGATCGACGAGATGCGAATTGACGCCGTCGGCATCGAGTCGGCGTGCCACTAGATAACCCGCACCCATCCACGCCCGGCGCGTCCAGTTCCCGAATGACACCCGCGTTCCCGGAGCGCCGGACGCTGCCGGCATCATCTTGACACGCTCGAGCGCCTCCTTCACGCCCCGCGGGCTTAGTGGGTGGGCGCCGGAGAGCGCCCGCAACAATGTGCAGGCGACATCTCGATTGACCACCGGCACACACCATTCCGGTCGCCGGCCGTAGGCCTCGTGGTACTCGTCGAGGAATCTCTGCCCGACCGTGTTGCCCTCGTCGTACTGGTCGACGCCGGTCCAGCCCAAGAATGCGTTCCACATGATCGGGTTGAGCCAGGCGTTCTGGAAGGCGGTGCCGCAGAACCGGGGCGGATCCCACCCCAACGCCTCCAGCGCCGGATTGACGAACACCACCCCGAAGCCAAACCCGCAGTGCACGATGGCCTGTGCCTTGGCCTCGTGCAGCGCCGTGACAGCCGCCGTTACGTCTTTGGCGGTCTGCGCGATGGACGCCTCGGCTACGATGCGAATGCCCTTGTGCTTACAAGCATCACGGAGGTTCTTGAGATACGCCTCCCCGACCAGGGATTGCTCGACGAGCACACCCACTTCGGTGTGTCCGGCCTTGGTCAGCAGGTCGGACCAGAAGATGGGCTCGTCGGTATGCGAGCCCATCGGAAATGAAAAGAACCACTCGCCGAGCGCAACGTCGGATCCCGTCACGCTGATGCAGGGGACTCTGAAACGCTCCTCGATTGCTTCGCGGGTCGGGATCGCGTTGTCGCCGATGTTCGGACCGAAGACGGCCAGGCACCCTTCGTCGCATAGTTCGCCGTAGGCGTCGATGACCGCTTTGACCGACCCCTTGGGCAGGCCCTCCACTTCGCGGTAGACGATTTCGACCGGCCGGTCGATCAGTCCCTGCTCGACGCCCTTCTTGAAGACGAGGGCGAAAGGCTGTGTCAGGTCTTCAAAGTATGTCTTCGGGAAGCGCTCGGGCAGCAGAAAGTCCATCAGGTAGCCGATTTTGATTGGCTCGGCGTTGCTCTCGTAACTCACTCGATCTCCCACTGCTTCACTTGGGCTGGTTCGGTACGCCTGGGTACAGCTGTTCCGTCGGCCCCGCGGTGACCCAACCGCCCAGTTTTGTGATGAGATGGGGTGCGAAAACTGCGCTGTAGATCAGGTTTCCGATGATGATAACGGCGACGACGGACAGCACAGACGACTGCAGGCGAGATCCCGATCGTTTGTCGGCCCACATCTCGATCACATTTCGTCCCTCTGAGTCGGTCCGTCCGAGGAGGTAGGTGAAGACCATCATCTGGATGCCCATCGCGAGGGAGTCGTAGAGCGGGTACTGGTGCTTGGTCCCCTCGAAGATAGCGAGGCCGGGTATCACGTAGCCGTAGTAGAAGTTGCCGAGCTGGGCACCCGTGATGGCGTTGAAAAAGAAAGCCCAGCAGAACCCGACGGCGAGGCCGACCACGAGGAGCGTGATCGGCCTGCGCCAGTGGAACTTTGCGCTCAGCCAGCGTCCGAGGGTGGCCCCGGTCAGGGCGGGAATCACGAAGTAGGAGACGTAGCCGATGGGCACCGACGAAGGCAACCCGCCCCACGTGACATTCAACGGCCACCAGGACGGCATGCGGGGCAGAGCAGGCGGAAATTGTGCGTACATCGCCCAGTCGTACGGTGACTCGATCCACGAGAACGAGATCGCCGAGATGCTAAGAAGCAGCAGTGGGTGGACGCGTCGGCGACGGTAGCTCAGATAGATCCCAATGACCAGGAACGCGATGCTACTGACGTAGGCAAAGTACATAGCCCCTGCCATCTGGGGCGTCATTTGGGTGTTCACTGGCGGCCCTCTTCGCTCGGTGCACGCCGCGCCTCGGGATCGAAGCGGAGTACCAGCCCGAATATCAGAACGATCAGGCCGAACAGCGTGCCAAGCATGATGAGAGCGCCCATGTGCCACCCTTTCAATGATGCGCTACTTTAAGATAGTGGATACTATCCTTTTTAGGTAGTGGATACTATCCTCAAGGCGGTCGACCGTAAGCCGTGTCGGAGGAGTGGATATCGTGCCCCAGCGCGCAATTAAGCAGCCGCCACCGGCTCCGGCCACGCGGCGGCCGCGAGGCGAGCCGCGCAGACTGCTCCTCGACGCCGCGCGAGAGCTGTTCGCACGCCAGGATTACCGAAGCACCACGACCCGCGAAATCGCGCAGGCCGCCGGCGTCACCGAACACCTGCTGTTCCGCAATTTCGGTTCGAAGGCGGCGCTGTTCCGCGAGGCCCTCGTCCAGCCCTTCACCG
The DNA here is from genome assembly GCA_963800315.1 of uncultured Actinomycetota bacterium. Classification (GTDB taxonomy): domain Bacteria; phylum Actinomycetota; class Actinomycetes; order Mycobacteriales; family Mycobacteriaceae; genus Mycobacterium. The sequence continues at coordinate 214,721 of CAWDAS010000002.1, read as the reverse complement.
GCTTCGTCGACGAATTCGGCCGGACGTGGCAATCGGTCGTCCCCGAGGAGACGAGCGAGGAGGAGCTGGCCGGGCATTTCGTCGGGCAGCTCTACGATCTGTTCGTCGAACATCAGGGTCTCCTGGTGACGCTCATGGGATCGGAGACCCTCAACGAGGAGGAATTGGCCGACACCGGCATTGCCGACGTCAGGCGGGCGCTCACGCTGCTTGGTCAGATCAGCGGCGAGGGGATGAACTTACGTGGCATGCGGTCCGATCGCCCGGATCTGCCGGCCCATTCGACGGTGGCGATGATCGCCGGGATGGCGGCATTGCGGTCGACCTACTTCGGAGCCACGCAGCCGTCCAGGGAGGTGATCGTTGACGAACTTGTCCAGGCAACGTTGCACGGCTTCCTGCACCGGAATGATTGACACTCTCGGCGGAGCGACGGCACCGTCTCGAGCCAAATATTTGTCCACCGGTTCAGGTGGTCTCATACCCAATGCGTTCAATACGAATTTCTGCCGAAGGGACGTGGCGATGACAGGCGCTAGTGCGGTCGATTTCTATTACGACCCGTTCGATCTCGAGATCGACGACGACCCATACCCGGTGTGGAAGCGCATGCGCGAAGAAGCGCCGCTGTACTACAACGAAAAGTACAATTTCTACGCGCTGAGTCGGTACGAGGACGTCGCGCGGGAACTGCCGAACTGGGAGACCTACCGGTCCGGCCGCGGGACCACCGCTGACATCCTGTTCGCCAACATCGAAGTGCCACCGGGCATTCTGCTGTTCGAGGACCCCCCGCTGCACGATCTGCACCGCCGGCTGCTGTCCCGGGTTTTCACGCCCCGGCGCATGCTCGCCGTGGAGTCCCTGGTGCGCGGGTTCTGCATCCGGGAGCTCGACCCACTGATCGGTGCCGGCGGCTTCGATTTCATCGCGGATCTGGGTGCGATGATGCCGATGCGGACCATCGGCTACCTGTTGGGCATCCCCGAAGAGGATCAGGCGGGCATCCGGGATCGCAACGGCACCTTCATCGAGATGGACAAGGGCCGCAGACCCGGCGAGGTCAATCCGAACCTGTTCCAGGACTCGATCGCCGCATTCGCCGAATACATCGAGTGGCGGGCCAACCATCCCTCCGACGACCTGATGACCGAGCTGCTGCGAGCCGAGATCGACGAGCCGGACGGCACCCGCCGTCCCCTGTCGCGCACCGAGGTGCTGGCCTACACCGCCATGATCGCGGGCGCCGGGAACGAGACCACCGCCCGCCTGATCGGTTTCATGGGACAACTGCTCGGCGATCACCCGGACCAACGCCGCGAACTCGTCGCCAACCCGGCCCTGATCCCGGGCGCGGTCGAGGAAGCATTGCGGTACGAACCCCCATCGCCGGTCCAGGCGCGCTATGTCGCCCGCGACGCCGAACACTACGGCCGAGTCGTACCGGAAGGCTCGTTCATGTTGCTGCTCAACGGTTCCGCCAACCGGGACGAACGTCGATTCCCCGATCCGGACCGCTTCGACATCCATCGCCAGGGCAGCCACCTCAGCTTCGGGCAGGGCCTGCACTTCTGCCTCGGGTCGGCGCTGGCCCGGATGGAGGCTCGGGTGGCCTTCGAAGAGGTCCTCAAGCGCTGGCCCGACTGGGAAGTCGATTACGCCAACGCCGAACGCGCGCACACCGCGAGCGTGCGCGGGTGGGCTCGCTTACCCGTCGTCACCGGCTGAAGCCGGGGAACCTGCGCTGGCGTTACGCTCGAGACGTCATCGCAAGCAGCTCGTCGACGGACCACTGATCGTACGCGTGCTTGCCGTATTTCACTGCAGCGACGCGTCCGTCGGCTTCGATCAATACGTCGGCGGGCAACCCGAGGTTGCCGTTGGTCGGGTTGGCGGGCATTAGGGCCCGGCGCTTGGTGACCGCGCTCCGCAAGGCATTCCACCATGCTTTGGGCAGCGCCCGCCACGCGCCGGGATTGAGGATCGCCTTCGCCGACGCCTCGACACCGAAGCGGCGGTACAGCTCCTTGTCGGGATCGCCGACGACCGAGAAGGGCAAGTCCTTCTCATACTTGCGCAGTTCGTCTGGGCTGGAATGGAATACGACGACCTCCCGGACGCCTGCGGCGGTGATTTCGTCGAGCCGCGCGCTGATAGAGCGCAGGTGCAGGTTACAGATCGGGCAACCGGCGAACCGCCGAAACTGGAGGTGGGTCAAGGCGCCACCAGGGTCGGGGATCGCGATGGGTTCGTCCAAAATGCCTGCCAGCTTCAGCTGCGGGAAGTGTTCTCCCGCCCTGAGGCGGGCGGCGGTCTTTTCGGTTCCGCGGGACATAACGTTCTCCTTGTCTACTTGACGGATGCGATGAGCTTCGCGAGGGTCTCCCAGGAGGTGCCGAAGCTTTTGTTCAAGGTGAAGTAGCTGATGCCGAGCTCCTCATGGAGTTGCTGTATTCGCTCGGCCGCAGCCGAAACCGGAAGGTCGAGCAGCGTCGTGAGCTTGCGAAGTTTGGCATCGGGCGCGTCGGGCTCAAGCATGCGGACCAGCGACAGGTCGCTGGGATCATCCATCGAGACTTGAAAGAACCCGAAGCTCAATTCGATGTCGTCGAAGCGATCCCCAGCCTTGGCTTTGACGAAACTGACCCGTTCGGCCAGGTCGGCGTCGGTGCCCATGGAGGCGATGGCCACGATGTCAGCCTGCTGTGCCGCCATCGTCAGCAGTTTGTCTCCGGCGCCGGCCACCATGATCGGCGGCGGAGTTTGCATGGGTGGCGGGATGTGGCCGGGATCCGCGAGGAGCCTGCGGATTTCGGTGACGTGTTCGGTCAGGATGCGTACTCGCTGGCCGGGGCTGGGAAATGGCAGACCGGCTGCGTCGAACTCTTGCTCGACATAGCCAGCGCCAAGGGAGATGATCAGGCGCCCGCCCGTGGCCGAGTCGACAGCGGCCAGGTCACGCGCCAACAGCGCGGGCCGGTAGAACGCCGCGTTGATCACCAAGTTGCTGACCTTGACCGTGGGCGCGGCCGCGGCGATCGCCACGAGCGGGACCAAGGGCGCGGTGAAGCCTAGGTGGTCAGGCAGCAGAATGACGTCGAAGCCGATCGATTCGGCCTGGCGTGCTTCCTCAACCATCTCGGGCACGGAATTCTGGCCGATCAGCGTCAATCCAAACCTGATGGGTTTCACGGGCATGGCGGCTTCCTCACGTTGGTTAGGCGGTGGGGCATATTCGATGGACTCATAGTTTCGTCAATAAGCCAGGCGTCTCATTAATTCCCGCCGGCTCGATATTTCTGCAAAACACCCTCGGCGAGCACTCATCAGATCCGTGGAGTGGCGAACCGTCTGCCGGCAAGTCGGGTAGCCTACGAGTATCGTGGTCATACTAGGAGTCCGATGAATCCTCGCCGCAGCCCGTATCGGTCCCGGTTGCGTGCCGAGCAGGCCGCCACGACCCGCCGGCTGGTGCTGGACGCCGCAACGCGGTTGTTTGTGGAGCACGGTTACGCGGGTACCTCGATCGACGCGATCGCCGAGGAGGCCGGGGTCGGACGTTCCACGGTGTTCGCTGCCGCCGGGGGCAAGCCCTGGTTGCTGAAGGCCGCCTACGACCGGGCAATCGTTGGCGACGACGAGCAGGTGCCGTTCGCGGAGCGCCCTGAAGCGCGCAGGTTGTTCACCATGACCGACCCGGCCGAGATCGTCACGGTGTATGCACAGGTGCTGAGTGACGCCCAACAACGGGTGTCCGCCGTGTACGAGGTGGTGCGCTCGGCCGCCGGAGTCGACCCGGAAGTCCGCGAACTATGGACCGAGATCAGTCAGCAGCGTCTCGACGGAGGAAAGCGCATGGCGACCCTATTGAGCCGCAAAGGGGGATTGCGTTCAGGTCTCTCCGTTGGTCGAGGCCGCGACATCATTTGGATCTACAACGACCCCGGCATGCACCATGCGCTGGTCGGTATCCGCCGTTGGAGCCAACAGAAATACCGCGACTGGTTGGCGGAGACGTTGAAGTGTCAACTGCTGGGGTAGCTTGCGAATCCTGATGGCGTGACGCGCGGCATCAGCTACGAAGCGCTCGTATCGACCAGCACGGCGCCGTCGGGTTGGTTGCCGAGCGTCTGCAGGGCAATGTCCTCGCCGTGGGCGGTGAGTCGAACGATCTGGGCGAGTTGCCCCGGGGCGTCGCACTGCAGATAGTGATCGGCATTCGGCACCACCCAGTAGCGGTTCCGGCCGGGCTTGCTCTTCAGATACGTTTGCCAGACGTGGTTGGGGACACGCAGCGGCGCGATGTTGTCGTGCAGCCCCCACGCCACCGTGACGTTGACCGGGCTCTTGGAAAGCGCTTCCAGCCAACTGGTTTCGTCCGCGGCCCGCTCGTTCAGGTATTGGATGGTGTCGGGCAGCACGCGGGTGCCGTCATTGTGCGCGAAGCACTTGGCCAACGCGGCGATTTCCGGATCTTCCAGTGTTCGCCGCGGCATGAAGGTGCCGGCCCCCATGCCGGCCGCCAGCATCTCCGGCGTCACCGCCGCCGCCGTGGCGCGCGCTGTCGCCGGGTCGAGCAGCGCGGTCTGGAACGTGGTGAGATTGGCCAGCGGAAGGTAGATGTTGGCGTTGGTCAAGATGAGATCGACGGGCAGCGCCGGCGGTTCTTCGGCCGCCAGCATACTCAGCGCGATCATGCCGACGCTGCTGCCGCGATCATGGGTGAGCATCCGGTAGTCGGTCAGCTTCCACACCTGGGTGATGGCGTGAACCAGCAGGCGCGCGTCGTCGTACAGCGAGTACACGTACGGCTCGGGCGGCTTGTCGGAGAGTCCGTAGCCGGGGAAGTCCAGCACGTGGATGTCGAACTCTGCGCTCAGTTCGCCCGCCAGGGCGAAGTAATCGATGCTCGACGTCGGGAAGCCGTGCACGAGCACCAGCGCGGGCGCGCCGGGGGTGCCGCAGCGGCGGCTGAACACCGTGACTTCCTGTCCGTCGTTAGCGGCTCGGGTCGAGCGCCACCGAAGCTCCGTACCGCCGGTTTGCCACTCCGCGAAGATATCCAAGCTGCCAGCATGTCAGAGGTGATCACCGTAGACAACCACCCGACCGTCAGGGGTTGCCAGCTGTTGCGTTCTGAGTGGTCGGTAGTTGTCGGTGGTGTGCTGTAGGAACTGGTGTATGAATCTCGCGACGTGGGCTGAGCGCAACGGTGTTGCGCGGGTGACCGCGTATCGCTGGTTCCGCTCTGGCATTCTGCCGGTTCCTGCGCAGCGGGTGGGCCGGCTGATTCTCGTCGACGACCCGACCGCGTCGAAGGGTCGGCGGTCACGAACTGCGGTGTATGCGCGGGTCTCGTCAGCGGATCAGAAGGCGGATCTGGATCGGCAGGTGGCTCGGGTGACCGTGTGGGCCACGGCTGAGCAGATCCCGGTCGACAAGGTAGTGAGCGAGGTGGGTTCGGCGCTCAACGGGCATCGCCGCAAGTTTGTCGCGTTGCTGCGTGACCCGGCGGTCACGTGGATCGTGGTGGAGCACCGGGACCGGTTCTGCCGGTTGGGTTCTGAATACGTCGAAGCCGCACTTGCCGCCCAGGGCCCAGAACTCGTCGTGGTGGATTCATCCGGGGTCGACGACGGCTTGGTGCGCGATATGACCGAGATCCTTACCAGCATGTGCGCTCGGCTCTACGGCAAACGGGCTGCGGCCAACCGGGCCAAACGTGCCATCACCGCTGCCGCTGCTGATGAGTGCGAGGTGGCCTGAGGTGGCGAAATTTGAGATTCCCGACGGCTGGACCGTACAGGCATTCAAGTTCACGCTCGACCCGACAGAGGACCAGGCTCACGCGTTGGCAAGGCATTTCGGCGCCCGCCGTAAGGCCTTCAACTGGACTGTTGCGGCGCTGAAAGCGGACATCGCCGCCTGGCACGCGACCGGAGTCGAGACCGAGAAGCCGTCGTTTCGGGGGATGCGGGACCGCTGGAACCAGGCCAAGGACGGCGTGTGTGTCAACGCTGAGACCGGGCAGGTGTGGTGGCGGGAATGCTCGAAAGAGGCCTACGCCGACGGAGTTCGTGGGGCAGTGGACGCGTACTGGAACTGGCAGCAGAGCCGTGCCGGCGCGCGGGCCGGGAGACGCGTCGGGTTTCCGCGGTTCAAGAAGAAGGGACGCGACGCCGACCGGGTGTGCTTCACGACCGGGGCGATACGCGTCGAACCGGATCGCCGCCACCTGACATTGCCGGTGATCGGGACGGTCCGTACGCATGAGAACACCCGCCGGATTGAACGGCTGACCTCTAGAGGCCGGGCGCGGGTGCTGGCAATCAGCGTGCGCCGCAACGGTATCCGGCTGGACGCGAGTGTGCGCGTGCTGGTGCAGCGCCCCCAGCAACCCCATGCCACCCAACCTGATTCACGGGTCGGTGTCGACGTGGGGGTGCGCCGTCTGGCCACCGTCGCCGACGCCGACGGGAATGTCATTGAGCAGGTACCTAATCCACGACCGCTGGACGCCGCACTTACACAGTTGCGGCACGTCAGTCGTGCCCGGTCGCGCTGCGTGAAAGGTTCGCGTCAGTACCGGCAGCGCACCACCGAGATTTCCCGGCTGCATCGCCGGGTCAACGATGTCCGTACGCATCATGTACACGTCCTGACAACGCGCTTGGCCAAAACTCACGGCCGCGTTGTTGTCGAGGGCTTGGACGCCGCGGGAATGTTGCGGCAGAAGGGCCTTCCGGGGGCGCGGGCCCGCAGGCGGGGCCTTTCTGATGCCGCCCTGGGCACACCCAGGCGCCACCTGGCCTATAAGGCGGCCTGGTACGGATCGGAACTGGTGATCGCCGATCGCTGGTTCCCCTCATCGAAAATCTGCCACGCCTGCGGGCATATGCAGAACATTGAGTGGGCTGAACACTGGATCTGTGAGTCGTGTTCGGCATCACATCAGCGGGATGACAACGCCGCTGTGAACCTCGCGCGCTACGAGGAAACCGTTAGCGTCGTCGGCCCAGTTGGGGCCGCCGTCAAGCGTGGAGCCGACCGTAAGACCCGGCTGAGCCGGGCAGGTGGCCGTGAAGCGCGGAAGGGACGCAGCCCTAAGGCTGCCGAACAACCCCGAGACGGGGTGCGAGTCGCGTGAGCACTAAAGATCACTCACTCGCAACGGAAGGTGACGACCACCTTGTCGGCGGCGCCGGGTGTACCGGCCAGTTCGAGGGCTTGCCCGAGGTCGGCGAACGAGATGGTGTGGCTGACGATCTGCGCATACTTTTGCCAGTTCGCCACGAGATCCTTGGTGACCTGAAAGATTTCGTCGGGGTATCCCATGGAGCCGACGATGGTGATCTCGTTGCTCATCACGTTGATGAAGTCGATCGGAACCGGCTCCTTGTGGACGCCGACGATGCCCAGGGTGGCGCCCTTCTGGGCGGCGAGGAGCGCGGTATTGACGACGGCAGGCACGCCCGCGGCGTCGAGGTAGATATCGGTGCCGGCCTTGCCGGGAAACATGCTCTCGCCCGGGCCGTGCAGCTCGATGAGACGTTGCACCACATCCTCGTCGGCGGAGTTGACGACGGCGTCGGCGCCGATCCGCAGCGCCTTGTCCAGCCGGGACGGGATCAGGTCGGCGACCACGACATGGCTTGCCCCAAGGGATTTGAACGCGATCGTCGCGCCCAGCCCGATCGGCCCGGCGCCGAAGACGACGACCTTGTCCGATGGTTTCGGCTTGCAGCGATTGGCGCCGTGGCGCGCGACGGCCATCGGTTCGTTGAGCGCGGCGACTTCCCAGGGAATGTCGTGGGGGATGACCTCCACGCTGGTTCCGCGGACGGCGTTCTCGATCAGCAGGTAGTCGGCCAGCGCCCCGGTGGCTCCGCCGTTGCCGATGATGCCGCCGGCGGCGGCCATGGGATTGATGACGACGTGATCGCCGACAGCGATGCCGGACACGTCGGCGCCCACCTCGACGATTTCCCCGGCGGGCTCGTGGCCGAGCGGCATGTGCCCCTGGCGCGGGGGGACACCGCCGATGGCGATGTAGAACGCGTCCGAGCCGCAGATGCCGCACGCGCGCATTTTCACCAGTACGTCGCTCGGCCCGACCTGGGGGCGGTCGGCGTCCACGACCTCCGCCTTACCCGGGCCCGTCACCATCGATACCTTCATCACTCGCTCCTTGCGCTAATCGCCTCACGTGCCTTCGAGTTCGATGTCAAAGGTGTCGAGGTACTCGGCGAAGATCGGCTCGAGTTGTTCCACGGTCAGGCCGTACTGGTCGAGGCTGTACGCGTTGAGCGCGAAGAGATCCTGCGGATGCTCGGCGAGCCATCGTTGCATGCGCGCCTCGGTGTCGGCGGTGAGCGGCTCGTCCGCCCACGCGTAGATGCGGCGCATGACGTCCATCGGGTCACGCATCATCTCGTGGTAGTACATGTGAAAGAAGCGCTCGTCGCCGATGCGGTCGCGCGCCCGCAGTGGTCGCTCGACATGGTGTTGCATCTGCGCCATGGCGTTGCGGCCCATGGCATTCGGGTCGATGGCGTCGGGGTGCAGCACCATCCCCTTGGGCAGCTTCCACAGGTTGCACAGCGATCCGGTGGCCTTGTAGGGGTCGCGGTGCGCCCAGATGAGCCGGGCGTCGGGGAACACCTTCAGCAGGGCCTCGATGTGCACCGAATGCGACGGCATCTTCAGGCTCCAGTTGCCCGGCGCGGTGGACTGCAGCACCTGCAGGTAGCGCTTCTGGTACTCGTAGGTGCTGGTCATGTCCGTCTCGTGGAAGAGCCATTCGGCGTAGCGCGAGGTGGACAGGAACGAGTCCCAGGACAGGCCTTTGAAGTCCTGGTTGTGGATGAACATGTCCTCGGTGGGGCCGTCGGCGTCTTCCCAGTGCGGCAGTGGCACTTTCGCCTGTCTGACCAGTTCCAGGATCTTGCGCTGTTCCTCGAGCAGGGCCCGGCAGCGCGGATCGGTGCGCAGCGTCTCGGTGGTGGCCGGCGGGATGGGGTGCACGCACTGCCAATGGATCAGTGAGCGGCGTGCCGGATCCTGGTCGAGCAGGTAGCTGATGACCGTGGTGCCGGTGCGCGGCATGCCGAGCACGATGAGCGGCCGCTCGACCGGCGCCTCGAGGACTTCCGGGTGGCCCTGGATGTAGGCGTGGACCTGCAGGCGCCGGCCCAGGGCGTCGGTGGCGTCGCTGAGGATGCGTTCGCGGCCGAACGGCGTGAACGCCGGCGAGTTGTTGACGTCGTCGAGGATGAGCTGCAATCCCGCACGCCACGAGTCGGACTCGATCTCGGTGAGGCCGGTGCGTTGCGCGGCCAGCTTGAGGACGTCGTCGGGGGTCGCGAGGTTGGCCAATTCATTCGGGTCGTTCATGGCTATACCGTCAGGTATCCGCCGTCGACGGCGATGGTGCTGCCGGTGATGTACGACGCGGCATCGGTACACAAGAACAGCGCCGCGCCCGCACAGTCCTGGGGTGTCCCGGGCCTGCCCAGCGGTGTGTGGAAGCCGATTTCGACGTCCATGACCTGAGGGATGCTCATGGCCGGGTGGGTCATGCGGGTGTCGATGAGCCCGGGCGCGATGGCGTTGACCCGGATTCCGTCGTTGGCCCACCGGCGGGAGAGGTTCATCGTCAATGCGAGCAGGCCCATCTTCGATGAGGCGTACCCGGGGACGAAGACCGCCGAGCGGAAGGCGGACATCGAGACGACGGTGACGACGCTCGCGCCGCCGGGGGTATTGCTCGCCTTGAGGCGGTCATAGCAGCGCATCGTCAGCCGCATGGGACCGAACATGTTCTGTGTCACCGACGCGACGTAGCCGTCCGGGTCGTATTCGTCGCCGGCGGGGTAGGGACCGCCGGCGTTGTTGACCAAGATGTCCAGCGCGCCCAGCGACTCCGCCAGCGCGTCGACGGAGTCGGGCTCGTGGACGAGGCATTGGCGGTATTCGAACGCGCCGAGGTCGGCATCGGGATAGTCCGCGGCCGAGCCGCGGGTACCGGTCACCGTGACGGTGGCGCCGGCGTTGGCGAAGCCGGCGGCGATCGCGTTGCCGATCCCGCTGGTGCCGCCCGTCACCAGCACGCTGGCGCCGGTGAAGTCGAAGCTGACCTTGTTCACGGTGCCCTCAATTCGTTAATCGACTTGGTGAGCCAGGCTTTCTCCCAGAAGTTTTCGGTGGCACCCAGCAGCGCTTCGTGGGCGTCGGCGGCCACCACCCGCGCCGCCGGGTGGGCCGCGTCGGCGGCCAGCACGAGGTCGGTGAGGTGCAGCGCCTCCACCGGCCGCCCGCTCACCAGATGGGCGCGGGCCGCCTCGACGAGCGCGTCCGCGCCGGCGGCCCGCACGACGTCGATGGCCACGGACGCCGGGGCCACACCATAGAGCTCGGTAGTGGAGCGGTGATGGAACCAGCCGGTGTACATCTCCCAGATGGCGCGCACATTCCAGGACGTCTTGCCGTAGCCTTCGCCGACATCGAGATGCCCGGGAACCCTGACCTCGCGCATCGCGGTGTAGACGTCGGCGCCGGAGTTCATCAGCTCGATGGTGCGATCGTGCACCGCCTGCATCGCGTCCCGCATCGCGGTGACTTCCTCGGCGATGCGATCCGCACCCTCGATCGGCGCGAAGTGACCGGTGATCAGTCGCTCCGGTGCGTATGCCAATACGGTGTTCAGGGACTCGATGTAGAGCATGGGGTCGCGGTACCGGTCGCCGCGGATGGTCATTAGATTCGGCACGTGGCCGAACAGTGGACCGAACAGATTGCCGCTGAACATGATTCGATCATCGGGCAGCCACACCACCATGGCGTCGGTCGTTTCGCCGCCCGGTGTCCAGGCCAGCTCGAAGGTGCGCCCTCCCACCGTCATTTCGTGGCGGCGGTCAAAGGTGGTGGTCGGCTCGGGAAACGAGAAGTCGATCGTGGCGGGATCGATGGTCTTGAAATGCTCCATGACGGCGTCGGAGAACTTCTGGAAGGCGAACGACGTCTTGGGCACGCGGTAGCCCATCAGGCGTTCGTTGTCGTCGCGCCAGTACCGGTAGTTGCGGTGCATCACGACGTCGGTGTCGCCGTCCCGCAGTGCATTCACGCCGCCCCAGTGATCGGCGTGCCCCTGCGTGATAAGAATCACCCGCGTCGTGGTGGCCATGTCGGCGAACGCCGTGCGGTGCAAGGGGCCTTCGAACACCAGCCCGGTGTTGACGATGACCCGCCCGTCGTCGGTGGCCACCGCGTAGGCGTTGGAGACGCCCGGCGACATCCAGATGTGGTTGCCCAGGGGTATCGCGGGCTTCTCGGTTGCCGTCGCGAGATCGGCGGCTCCGGGACGCTCGCGATGGATCCCTGCCATGTGCGCCCCTTCTCGCCGCGGTACCCGAGAATCGCCGCGATCCTGTAGAACTATCGGGGTGATCCTCTACAGTTCTAGAGGTAAAGTCAATATCTTGGCGGAGAATGGTCGGGGAAGGGTTGTCCATGGGGCTGCGCGGTCTGGCGGACAAGGTTGCCGTCGTGGTGGGCGGCGCCACCGGAATCGGTGCGTCGACGGCCGTTCGGTTCGGTGCGGAAGGCTGCCGCGTGGTCATCGGCGACGTCGCCGATGACGCCGCCCGGCAGACGGCCGCGCGGATCGTCGCGGCGGGCGGGACGGCGGTTCACGTCGGATTCGACCTCGCCGATCCCGCCTCGGTGGCCGAGCTGATCGACACCGCCGCCGCCACCTACGACGGAGTCGACCTCCTGTTCAATGTCGGCGCCGATATGGGCGCCATCCGCGCCGACACCGACGTCGTCGACATCGAGTTCGACGTGTGGGACCGCGTGATGGCGGTGAACCTCCGCGGTTACGTGGCTGCGATGAAATACGCCGTCCCGGCCATGCTCGGTGGCGGGGGCGGAGCGATCGTCAACATGTCCTCGGCGGCCGCGTTCCAGGGCGAGCCCGCACGACCGGCTTATGCGACGGCGAAGGCCGGGATCGGCGCGCTCACAAGGCATGTCGCGTCCCGATGGGGCAAAGACGGCATCCGGTGCAACGCGGTCGCACCCGGGTTCACCGCGACCGACGCCATCCGCTCGGCTCCCCAGTGGCCGGATCTGCAGGCTGCCGCGCTCCACCGCATCCGCGGAACGCGCGTCGGGGACCCCGACGACATCGCGTCGTTGGTGGCCTTCCTCTGCTCCGAGGAAGGCGCCTGGATCAACGGTCAGGTCATCAACATCGACGGCGGAACCGTCCTCCGCTGACCATGGCTACCATTGCACGCAAACGCGACGGCGATGAACGCCGGCGCCAACTGTGCGACGCGGCAATACAAGTGCTGGCCGAGCACGGCTCTCGCGGGCTGACCCACGGTCAGGTCGACCGGTACGCGGGAGTGCCCGAAGGCACCACGTCGTACTACTACCGCACCCGGGCGGCCCTGCTGCGCGGGGTCGGAAAGCGCGTCGCTGAAATCGATGTCGCCAACCTGCGGTCGGTGATCGATCGGCCACTTGACCCGCTGTCGCCGTTTGCCCACCTGGCCGAGCTCACCATGATGCAGGCCGAGGGACCGGGGCTCATGTTGAACCGAGCGCGGCATGAGCTGCTGCTGGGCGCCACGCGGGATCCCGACCTGGCCGAGACGTCACAGGTTTTCGTCGCCCGGATCAACGCCATGGCCCACGACGCCATCGCCCACCTGCAGCCCGACACCGACGATCCCGCGCTGGTTGCGGCGCAGACCACGGCCGTCAATACGTTCATCGGCGGCGTCTTTGGCCGGTTCATCGCCGGCGACCGCACCATCAACAGCGCCGGGCAGCTCGCCCGTTTGCTGCAGGCCGTCGCCACCGCGGTGGCGCTGCAGCAGTCCGACGCCGAATCCTAGGATCGGCTAATTCACGGGCAGGTCACATGGATGCCGAATGTCACTTGGCGCATGGCACTTTGACCGGGCGTTGTCGCTTGGCCTGTTCCGGTAACCGTGTAACTCTTGCCATCCTTGGTGGCCTGTACCTGAGTCGGTGACGTGGTCCCCTGATAGGGGATCCGGTACTGGCCGCTCCCGACCTTCAGCGAAATCGCGAATCCATCCACGCTGGGCGGCTTTTCGTCCGACAGGGCCAGCGACACCGATGCCGAATCGTCGTGGACGCTGATGCGGGTGGTGAGGTCGCCCGATTCCGGCGGCGTCGCACTCGGTCGCGCCGCCGAGCTGGTGCACTCGACTCCCGCGATCATCGTGTGCTTGTTTCCCTCGATCATGACGGTCGTGCTCACCGAAGCCGGCCCCGAACTCGTGGCGGCGCCCTGCTGGCCGCTCTTGCCCGAACACGCCAGCAGACTCGCTCCCACAACGACCACCCCGAGCCCGGCGGTCGCGAGAGCGATCCGCGGGTTGCTCCGATTCGTCATCTGGTGTCCTTCCAGGCTTCCCAGGCGATCATGGTTCGCAGCGGTCCGGCAAACACGGGCCGGACGGCATTCGATTGCCACCGCTTTTCGATGATGGCGGACAGGGTGTCGGTGGTGCTGAGCGGGTCGTCGTCGAGGTAGATGACGGTGATGTACTGGTGGTCCGTGCGCCATCCTCGGGGTAGCTGGGTCCACCCGGTGCTCGAACCGAATGTCCATGCGCCGGCCGCGCCCGGGGTGGCCAGCAGCGCCGGATAGTGTTCGGCGTGCAGCCATTGCAGCCATTCGTCCGGGCGCCCGCCGGTGGGTTCTTCGACGATCAGCACGATGCCGCGGTGCGGCCGAAACGGCACCACCTCGGGCGAAACGAGCGCGTGCGGCGAGGCATGCCACTGCAGTAGCCGCAGCCCGGCCACTTGCAGCAGTGGCCTGGTGACGGGAAACCGGCCGTTCTCGCGCAGCGCCCGGCCGAGCGCGACGAACTCGTCGAAGGTCCTTTCGACGGGGTCGCCGACCAGGTAGTGCACCGCGTTGCCGACCTCGCCCAGTGGACCGTGCGCCGCGATGCGGTGGTCGGCGTAGTCGCCGTCGGCGATCCACCGCAAGCCGTGCACGATGCCGGGTAGTTGGTATTGCTCTGGCATGTGATCCAGCAGGTGCCACCGCAGATAGCTGCCGTCACCGAAAATGCTGTCGGCCGGTGCCGGGGCGGTGAGGCTGAAAATGCCCGCCTTGACCCGGATCACGCGGCTCCTCCCGGGACGGGGGGATGGAGTTCGGCGAGGGCCTGCAGGTTTTCCAGGTAGTGCTGCAGCGATGTGTGGCGGAAGACGGCGCTGACGATGGTGGCGTCGTGCGCGGCCGCCTCGCCGAGGACGTCGCGGGTGCGCTCCGGCTCGTTGACCGGGTCCAGCGGTGCCGGAGGTGGCACCACCACTTCGAAGCCGGGTCGAAGTTCGAAGCGGCTCAACCACTCCCGCACCTGGTGCAGGCTCACATTGAAGGGCGCCCAGCCGTCGGCCAGGGTTGCGGCGCGACGCAGTGACCGCAGGGTGCGGCCGCCGACCCAGATGGGGACGCGGTCCTGGACCGCGCACGGATCCACGACCATGCCGCCGAACGAATAGAACTCGCCGTGGTAGGCGGGTTCGGCGACGGACAGCGAGGCGCGAAGGGCCCGCAGCGCGTCGTCGCCGCGGCGCCCGCGGTCGTCGAAGGGCGCGCCGATGAGCTCGAACTCTTCCTTGAGGCTGCCCACGCCGACCCCGAGGATCAGTCGGCCGTCGCTGACCTTGTCCAAGGTGCCGTAGCGCTTGGCGATCTCGAGCGGATGGTGGTAGGCCAGCACCAGGACATGGGTGGCCAGCCGAATTCGCTGGGTGCGCGCGGCCAGGTAGCCGAAGGTGGCCAGCGGATCCCAATAGCGGGCACCGCGGCGGTTCTGCTCGGCGGCGGGCAGTGCGATGTGCTCGCTGCAGGTCAGGTGGTGGTAGCCGAGCCGGTCTGCCGCTTCGGCGATGCGGGCGAGCTCCGCGATGGAGGCGCGTTTCTCCCAGTCGCCACTGCTGCGCGGCAACATCGTCACCACGGGTGTGGCGACCGACAGCTTCACGCGGCGGGTGCTCATCCCTGCATATACCCTCCGGCATCGACGGGGATGGATTGGCCTGTGATGGTTCGGCTTTCGTCGCTGGCCAGGAACAACGCCAGGTTGGCGACGTCTTTCGGCGAGGAAATATCGTGCAACGCCACCCCTTTGAGGGATTTCGCGCGCTGGGTTGCGAAGTCGATCCCTTGTTCGTCGGCGGTGCGTTGCACCCAGTTGCGCCACAGCTCGGTGTCGATGGCTCCGGGCACTATGCAATTGCATCGGATGCCGTAGGGGCCGGCCTCCAGCGCGACGGTCTTGGTGAACGCCCGAAGCGCCGCCTTGGCGGTCACGTAATGGGTCTTGCGGACGATGCCGGAGTAGCTCGCCGTCGACGAGAAGTTCAGGATGACGCCGCGGCGGCGCTGCAGCATCGACTGGTTGAGCACTTCGCGCGTGCACAGCATCGCCGCCGTGACATCGATCGCGATCGTGGCATTCCAGTTGTCCAGCGTCTGCTCCCAGATCCAGCGGTCCTGGCCGGGCGCGGCGGCGTTGTTGCACAAGATGTCGACATGGCCGAACTCGTCGACCGCTCGCGCCACCAGGGCGGCGACGTCATTCTCGTCGGTCACGTCGGCGCGCATCGCGATGGCACCCGGACCGGCCGCGAGCGCGGCCTCCCGGACCAATTCGACACGGCGCGCCGCCAGCAGCACCTTGGCGCCCTCCCGGACGAACAGCGAGCCCAACACGGGGCCCAGGCCGGTGCTTGCCCCGGTGACAATCGCGACCTTGCCGTCGAGCCGGCCCGTCATTACGCGGTCTTCCCGGGCGCATTCATGCCGAGCCACGCGTGGATCCGCTCGGCCACGTCGTCCCACTTCGGTTCGAGCATCATGTCGTGGCCCATGCTAGGGAAGATCTCCGCTTCGGTGTGGTATGCGGCCGCGGTCGCGCGCACTTCCTTGGTGGTGAAGCAGCGGTCGCCTTCGGCCCCCAGGATCAGCAGCGGAGCGCGCACGCGGTCGGGCCGGGGCCGGTCGAGCAGCAACATGTCGAGCACGTGCTTCCCCAGATACTCTTCGTCGAGCCGCGCGGTGTAGCGGGCCACGTCGGCGTCGGGGGTGAGCCTGGAGAAGAAGGCTTCGCGGGCCAATTCCGGTGTCCCGCCGATGCTGCCCAGCGACTTGGTGATCGCCAGATGTCCGGCGGTCAACCACGGGTGCAACCCGAACCTGCGCAGCAGAAACCCGGCGATTCCCTGCGGCGGTACCGACGCGAGCAGCACGGCGGCCGGAGCGTCGTGTGACTCCAGGTACTTCTGGACGACGAAGCCGCCCATCGAGTGACCGATGACGATCGGTCGTCGGGGCAGGCTGCGGGCCACAAAATCGACGTCGTCAACGAGGTCGGTCATCGAACAGAACTGCATGGGCTTTGGCGCGGGGCTGTTCCCATGACCGCGAAGGCTCACGGCCAGCGACCGATAACCCTTGTCCGCGAAGAAGTCCAAGAAATGCTCGTCCCAGCACCAAGCGCCGTGCCAGGCGCCGTGGACGAAAAGCAATGTGGCTCCGGCGGCTTCGTCGCGAGGCCCTTTTTCAATCACCTCGAGCACGGATCGGACTCCTTTACGGTGAAGGCAGCTAGACTCTAGCCGCTGGCCGGGTCCGATAGCGTCGAATCGGCGGTGTTCTATTCGGGGCCGCGGCCGACCGGGCGGGCCGGGTCCGAACTCCATTCCGACCATGATCCGGGATACAACGCCGCCGCACGGCCGGTCGCGGCGAACGCCGCGATCGTGATGGCCGCCGTGACGCCCGAACCGCAGTACACGCCCACCGCGCAGTCGTGGTCGATGCCGTGATCGGACAACAGTTGGGAGAGAGCGCGGTTGCCGATGAACGTGCCGTCGGCCGCCAGGACGGCGCCGCTGGGCAGGTTCTTTGCGCCGGGGATGTGGCCGGCGACCGGGTCGACGGGTTCGATGTCGCCGCGGAAGCGTTCCGGTGCACGGGCATCGAGCAGCGTCATCGTGCCGCCGCCCGCTTGCTCCGCCGTCAAGGTCGGTCGGCTTCCTTCGTACAAATCAGGCTGCGGGATAGCCACATTCCCCGGCTCGGGTTCGACCGGGCCCGTGTCGACGCTGTGCCCGGCCGACCGCCACGCCGACCAGCCACCGTCCAGAATCCGTACGTTCTGCACCCCGGCCGCGGTCAACACCCACCATGCCCGGGCCGAACCGGCCCGATTCCAGTCGTCGTACACCACGACCGGCACCTCCTGGCGCACCCCCCAGCCGCGGGCGGCGGCCTGAAGGTCGCGGCCCGATGGCAGCGGATGACGGCCACGAGAGGAGATCGAGTGATCGCTCAGTTCGTCCTCGAGCGACACGTACACGGCGCCCGGAATGTGCCCATGCAGGTAAGCCGCCCGCCCGTCCGGCTCGTCGAGTCGCCACCGCACGTCCAGGATGGTCACCGGGCTTCCGGCGCCGATGAGTGCGGCCAACTCGGTGGCGGTGATCAATACCTGATCGCGTGCTGGCACGGGCTCATCTCCTCGCTTTCTGCACCGAGCCTAACCACCGGCCGGATAGGAAAACCGTCTCCTGCCGCTGCCACCGGCGTAGGGTCCTGACCAGCGACGGCCGTCGACGGGAGGCGGTATGGAGACGAGGCATCGGGCGGCGCACGTCGGGACGGGCCGGATCGTCACGGTGTGGTGTGCGGCCGCGGTGGCAACCGCGCTTGCCACCGCGATCCCGGCCCGCGCGGCGCCAAACACGCAGTGCACCCTCGCGACACCCGTTCAGGAGGTGCACAGTGTGGCTCAACTACCGCCCGAATTACTCAAACTACTTCCGCCCATCGCCGATATCGGCGCACCCTTCAATTCGACCGATTCGGTCCGCGACCCAACGTTGCCGTTTCGCCGCCTGATTCGCGCCGGTCATCGCGCCGCCGACTGGTTCGTCTGGTACGAGCACGGCGGCTTGGCGTATTTCTGGCAGGCTCGTCGTCGCACGGGTGCTGCCGGGCGCCGAGCCAACGGTGTTGGCGAATGCGGGAACCATCTCCGACACGCTGTGCGGCCTCACCGACGGCGTCTTTGCCGATCGAGTGCCGCCCTACCCCGCGGGGACGTGGGCAGCCGCCAGCTTCTAGGCTATCGACCCGGGGAGTATGGAGGTAGTGCGATGGGCACATCGGAGCCGTCGCAGGTCCGCACCCGCATGTTCGCCCGCGCGTTGGGCCCGTTCTTCACGATCGTGCCCACCACGGTCGCGGTGCGCGGCTCCCACATGCGAACGTTGTTCGCCGAGTTCGATTCAAACCCCATGTGGGCGTGGCTCTTCGGCGCCATACTGTTGATGTTCGGAGTGATCATCATCGCGTTCCACCAATACTGGCGAAGCCCCGCGGCGGTCATTGTCTCCGCCCTGGGCTGGTTTCTCGCCATACGTGGAGTGCTGCTGTTGACCGTTCCGCGAGCCTACGACGCCGCGGGCAAGGCGATCTACAGCTCCGGGGCGACCGCGGCGATCTGGGTGTTGTTCCTCTGCCTGGCCGCGGCCGGGCTGTATCTGACCTACATCGGTTGGAAGCCGGGGCCCCCGACGGATTCGGACGCGAATGGGCAATCGAGTTCCTGACAACGGAATTCGGGGTCAGCGCCCGGCCGGTGAGCTCGGGGTTGCCGCGCTGGTGTCGATCGGGATCGGCGGCATGGTCGGCGGTGGCATCTTCTCGGTGCTGGGGTTGACGGTACAAATTGCCGACGCGGGCGCGTATCTGTCATTCGTCGCGGGCGGGGTGATCGCGGCGCTGACCGGCAGGTCGTATGCGCTGCTTTCGGTGCGCATTCGCAACCGCGGCGGCACCGCGTTCTTTCTGGACAAGTGCTTCGGCACCGCCATCGCGGGGCCGCTGAATGTGCTTTTGTGGCTGAGCTATTTCGTGATGCTCGGCCTGTACGCCGTCGCGTTCGGCAGCTACGGCGCCGCGCTGCTGGGCGCCGATCCCACGGGTCCGTGGCGGCGCGTCCTGGCCAGCGCCGTCGTGCTGGCCTTCGCGGCCTTGAACTTGGCCGGTGCGCGCATCGTCGGGCGCGCCGAGGCCCTCTTGGTCTACGGCAAGCTGGCAATCTTGATGGTCTTCTGCGTCGCGGGGCTGGCCTTCGTGGACAGCGGCCGGGTCTCGCCCGCGCACTATCCGTCGATGGGTGTCATCGTCTACGCCGGTGCGTTGATCTTCCTGGGGTACGAGGGCTTTGAGCTGATCGCCAACGCGGCCGAGGACGCAAAAGACCCTCGGCGCACTCTGCCGCTGGCCTACCTGATCTCGATCGGCGCGGTGATTTTCTTGTACGTCCTGGTCGCCTTCGTCGCCGTCGGGAACCTCAGCGTCGCGCAGATCGACCGCGACCGCGACTACGCGCTGGCAGCCGCCGCGCGCCCATTCCTGGGCTCGGCGGGTTTCATCCTGATCGGGATCGCCGCGGTGATCTCCACCGCCAGTGCGATCAACGCGACCCTTTACGGCACAGGCAAATTCACCTATCTGATGGCCCGCCACGGCGAACTGCCCGCGGCCCTGAGCCGACCGGTGTGGGATCGGCCGATCGGCGGGCTCCTCGTCACGGCTGGCGGCACGTTGGTGGTGGTCAACACCGTTGACGTCGAGGGCATCAGCCTGATGGGATCGGCCGGATTCCTGCTCATCTTCGCCGCCGTAAACCTGGCGGTGCTGCGGCTGCGCACGACCCGTATGACCAAGGTGATCGCCGTCGCCGGCGCGGCGGCCTGCTTGGTCGCCTTTGGCGCGATGACCGCATACACGGCGGCCAAGATGCCCGACGACCTTTGGGTGCTCGGCGCCTTGCTGCTGGGCGCGGTGACGGTCGAAGGCTTAGTCCAGTTACGCGGACGAGACACCAGCCATCCGCCGCTGGCGGTGCCTGAGGGATAACCCTGTTGGTCCTCGGCCATTTCTTCAGCGGCGCGCGAGTGGATTATTTATGCGCCCCCAATAAGTTCGGGGCGGCGAGCCTAATGACGGAGCCGATTGAACACATCGACCAGCGCGGCGTATCGCCGCTGAATTCTGGCCCGGGCGGATTCTTCGATCAGCGATTCGGCGCTGGCCTGTGAAATCATCGTGGCCTGATCCATCACCACGCGGGCCTGCTCGGGTTCGGTAATTTGCCCCATGATCGTGGTCAGCGCTTCGAGTTGGCGGATCATCACCGCCGGAATTCCGACGCTGGCATGCCGGATTTTGTCGAACGCCCACTCCACCAGCGCCGCGAAGCTCTCTTGATCGGAGATGACGCGAATCGCGCCGTTCCGGTCCCGGTGCACCTGACTGGGGGCCCAAACCCGGGCGAGAATGCACAGACTCTCGCCGAGCCAATCCACGCACGTGATCGCGGTAAAGGTGTCGTTGACGGCCGGTGAAAGCGCGCGGGTCGCGATCTCGACCAGCTGATCGATGCCGAACGCGACATCTTGGTCCAGGGCGCGGTGCGGCCCGGTCACCTGCGCGCGTTTCAGGTTCCGGGCGACGTGGCCGGCCGCCTCCGGGGGCCAGACGCTGACCAGTTCTTCGCCTTCGACCAGGAAATGCCCGGGCCGGTAGGGCAACCGCAACACCGCGTCGGCCTCCGCGGCGATCCGCACCAGCTTGCTGCGCGGCACGAACTGGATGTAGCCGCTCTGCGGGACGCGGATCACCACGCCGGAATCCTCGATGGTGGTGACCAACTCCGCCAGCGATGGTGCATCGGGCGGTCTGGACACCTCGTCACGCGGGCGGTCGGTGCTCTGTTCGATCGCTTGCGCTAAGCCCTTGGCGATGCTGGCGATCACCTGCGGCGGTTGGATCTGGGTGGCGATGTGGTGGATGAAATAGATGAGCACCCCGAGATCGATCAACAACACCACGAAGGTCAGGGTGACCGAGACCTGTGGCACGTAGTCACCGTGATCGCCCGGACCGATCGACACCAGCACCAGGATGCAGTAGACGAACGTGGCCACGAAGGTGCCGAGCGTCAGCTGGGTGCCGCGGTCGCGGATGAAGTTGCGCAGCATCCGGGTTCCGAACTGGCTGGACGCGAGCGTCAGGGTCACGATGGTGATCGAAAAGACAATTCCCACAACGGTGATCACCGCGCCCGCGATCGATATCAGGATTTGCCGGGCGATATCGGCGCTGCCATTGATCAACCAGGACGGCAGCTGGACATGGTCTCGGTAGATGACGCGGTCCACAAAGCCGGTGCCGACGAACAGCGCTACGGCAGCAAGCATTTCGAGGGTGGGCACCAGCCACAGGTTGGTGCGCAGCTCGTCACGACGCGGATGTATCAGCTCGGCGAGTCGGGACAGCGCGGCCAGCGAACGCACGCGCTGCGGCCGCGGCGAGGTGACGTCTACCACGACCGATATCCAACCCAGGCAACCCCGGTGGCGCAAGTGGCCTGCTGGGCCGGCGGCCGGCCGGGCGCCATGGCGCTAGGCGGTGTGTTCGGAGTCGCAGGGTGGGTCGTCCGCTGCCATCGCCCCCAACGAGGCCAGCATGCCGGCTGCCGCGCGGTGCCAGGTGAAGTCCTCGGCGCGGCGGCGCGCCGATCGGCGGCGGTGGTGCTCGGGTCGACTGACGATCGCGCTGGCCGCTCGTGCGATGGCGGCCGGGTCGTTGTCGGCCAACGCGCCGCTGTCCGGGGTGATGATCTCGGTCAACGCCGACGTGCGCGACACCACGGCCGGTGTTCCGCACGCCAGCGACTCCAGGGCGGCCAATCCGAACGTTTCGTGCGGCCCCGGCGCCAAGGTCACGTCGGCGGACGCCAGCAGCGCGGCGACGAGGTGCCGATCGGAGATGAACCCGGTGAAGTCGACGGGGAGCCGGGCGGCCTGCCGCTGCAGCCTGGCCCGCAGGGGACCCTCGCCCACGACGACGAGGCGGGCATCGACGCCCGCATGGCACAACTCGCCGAGGGCGTCGATGCTGCGGTCGACACGTTTTTCCACCGACAGCCGGCCGCAATGGACCAGCAGCAGCTGTGTCGGTGTAGCCCAGCGCCGCCGCACCAGGTACGAGTGCCGGCGCGGGTGGAAGGTCTGCAGGTCCACACCCAGTGGGACGGTGACGGTGTTCGTGGCGCCGATCCGGTCGAACTCCTCGCGCGCGAACCCGGTGGTGCATACCACGGTGTCGTAATCGGCGGCGGTGCGCGCGTTGGCCAAGTCGGCGAACTTCCGCGCGGGCCAGCGCGGAAGCACTTGCCCGACAAGGCGATCGAGGCGCTCGTGGGAAATCATCACCGTGGTGGCACCGCGTTCGCGACCCCACCGGCCCAGCGATCTCAGGGTGAGCCGGTCGGAAACCTCCAAGGCGTCGGGTTCCAGCGCTGCCAGCACCGCCTTGACGGGTCCGGGCAGCACCGCCCGGTAGCCGCCGGTGAACGGAATCAGCCGGGCGGGCAGCGTGATTCGTACCACACCGGTGTGCAGCGTGCTCCGTTCGACGCGCTGACCGGGGACGATCAAAAAAACCTCGTGCCCGGTCGCGCAATATTCCGCGCCAAGCCGGTCAACCGCCGTGCGAAGGCCGCCGGAGCGAGGGCCATAGAAGTTGGCGACCTGGACAACACGCATACCGTGAGGACACGCGGTGCGCATGTGCACTCAACGATGGGGAACTAACGCTCGCCTGAACAGTCTGTGAATTTCGCCTCCGCTATGGCAAGGTCGTGAAACATAATTGTTAATTGCATGATTGGTCATCACGCCCGGAACTCGCCATTTCATCTGGCCGCTTCAGGAGTGAGTCATGACAGAGCCCTTGGGCGGGCAAACGGGCGACGCTGCAATGCCCGAGTTAACACCGCGGAAGTCGGCGTCGAACTCACCGATCCTGAGCATGGCGTCGCTGGCTTCGGCGCTTGTCGCCTCCGCGCTTTTCTGGTCCGCGATGATGGTTTTCGGCGCGCACGCGGTGGCGGGTGTCGCCGTCATTGTGGCGGGAGCGGCCAGTGTCGTTCTCGGCATAGCGGCGGTGGCGACCGGTGTTGTCGCGCGCCGGCGGATCCGGCGCGGCCACGCCGGCGGGCGAAGGCATCGCGGTCGCCGGCATCATGCTCGGGATCCTGGCGATTGCCCTGCCCGCGGTCATCGTCGGTGGGCTGGTGTACACGGTTTATTCCGCCTACGAAGAATTCGAGCATTGCGTCGGGGGTTCGGGTTCGGCGTACCCAAGCTATCTGTGTCTCAAAGAATGTCCGGAGTTCTTCGATGCCCTGTGCCGCAAGCAGGTTGGCTGGTGACCAAAGGCGAGGCCTAGTCGGGGTTGGGGCCTTCGGCTTTGTTGATCCGCTCGGCGACGTCTGGCCCGGATAGTTGGGCGCCGAGGAATGCGCCGGATGTGGGCAGGCTCAGGTGCAATTGTGAGGCCCCGCTGACCGCGACGTTCCCGCGCTCGAGACTGAAGTCGAGGACATGGCCTCCGCCGGTGTGGTCGCTGTTGAGGAAGTGCAGGTGGTAGCCGGCAACGGAGATGCCTTGTTCGAAATCGGGAGTCCGGAACCCGACCACCGTGCCGTCCACGTCGGTGAATGCGGTTTCGGCCTGCTCTTCGGTCGCCTGCGTCAACGGCGGATAGGGCGGCTGCTGGGCCATCACGGTGCGGGTGCGCAGTTCGGCGAAGCGCCCGGTGATCTTGATGGCGTAAATCAGGTTGGCGCTTTCGATCTGACCGTCGATCGCCCCGGCCACCTCTGCCCGGTCGGTGCGGGTCGTGATCGCGATCTCGAAGTCGCTATGAAACCGGGTGACCGCCGCGAACGGACTTCGATCGGTGGGCGCCGCGCGGCTGGCGCTGCCGTCCGCGCGCAACCGGTAGCAGACACCGTCGAGGATGACCATCTCGCCATCGAGATGATTGAAGGTGCCCAAGCCAAAGTCGCCGTGGCGCAGGATCTCGGCGACGGTGACGTCGCCGTCGTAGACCCCCTCGAGCAGCGCGCCGATGGTGGAGAACTGATACACCTCGTCGTCATGGCGGTCCGCAACATGAGCGAGCAGCGTTGTCGCCCAATGCCGGAAGCGTTCATAGGAATTCTTGTCCATGGCGCTCATTCGAAGGGGTCGTCGTGCAGTTCGGCGGCCAGGTCGACGTTGTGGCTGTAGTCCACCGGAACGTCGATCAGTGAGGGCCCGTCCTCGGCCAGCGCCTGGCGCAAGGTGGCGCCGAACTCGTCCAGCGTTTTGACCACGTAGCCACGCGCACCGAATGCTGCCGCGTAGGAAACGATGTCGTAGTCACCGAGTTGCACCCCGGATCGGCGCCCGTACTTGAGGACTTCCTGGAAGCCCACCATGTCATAGCTGTTGTCGCGCAAGATGATGTGGGTGAATGTCAGGCCAAGGCGGGTCGCGGTCTCGAGTTCCTGCGCGGAATAAAGGAATCCGCCGTCTCCGGAGATGGACACCACCGGAGTGCCGGGCCGCACCAGGCAGGCCGCCATCGCCCACGGTAGTGCGACGCCCAGGGTCTGTTGTCCGTTGGAGAACAGCAGGCGTCGAGGCTCGTAGACACGGAAGTGGCGGGCCATGTAGATGTAGACCGAGCCGACGTCACAGGTGATGGTCGCGTCGTCACCGAGTGCCTCGCGCAGCCGCAGCACGACCGCGACCGGATTCAGCCCGGGCCCGCCCGGTGCGCGCTGGGATGCAACGGTGTCGATGTCCGCCAACGCTTTTCGCTGTCTGGCGATCTCTGCTCGGTAGTCGTCGGTGAGGATGATGCCGATGAGGTTGTCGGTCAGCGCGCTGAGGGTGGCGGCGACATTGCCGAGCAGCTCGCAGGCCGGTTGATAGTTGTTGTCGATGGCGGCGGGTACGGAGTCGATGTGTAGCACGGTGCGCCGCACATCGCCGTTCCACAGCACCGGGTCGTATTCGACGGTGTCGTATCCGATCGCGATCAAGACGTCGGCCTGGGCGACGATCGCATCGCCGGGCTGGTTGCGGAAGAGCCCGACCCGGCCCAAGAAGTAGTCCTCCAGCATGCGAGAGACCACCCCGGCGGCCTGAAAGGTCTCCACCACGGGCAGCCCGGTCGCGGCGACCAGCGTGCGCAGCGCTTGGCAGCTGTCCGGGTCGGCGCCGCGGCTACCGATCAGCAACGCCGGGCGCCGGGCGGCCCGGATCAGCTCACCCGCCTTGGCGATTGCGGTCTTCGGGGCGGCCGCCAGCGGGGGGATCGGCAGCCGGGCCGTGATCCCCGCCGTTGTGGTCGCGGCCAACACGTCGGTGGGCAGCACCACGGCGGCCGCTCCGCGCGGCTCGCTGACCGCGGCGCGGAACGCGCTGACGGTGGTCTCGGCGGCGTTGTCGGGGTGGTTGATCTCGCCGGTGAACTTGGTGACCGTCTTGAGCAACGCGGCGGCGTCCATCGACTGATGGGTGCGCTTGAGCCGGTCCTCGCGGCGCACCGCGCCACACAGCGCAACCACCGGGTCTTGTTCGGTGTTGGCGGTGAGCAGGCCGGTGGCCAGATTGGCGGTCCCGGGACCCGACGTCACCAACACGACACCGGGGTTGCCGGTGAGGCGGCCGATCGCCTGAGCCATGAACGCGGCATTCTGTTCGTGCCGGCACACCACCACCCGCAGGCCGGAGTCGACCAGGGCGTCGTAGACGGCGTCGATCTTGGCGCCGGGAACACCGAAGACGTACTCGACGCCCTGCGCCGACAACACATCGACGATTTTTTGGGCGCTGCGCACGGGCTCACCGGGGTGGGGGGAGACCATGTAGCCAGTGTGGCGGATGGCGCCGTCAGCCGTTGGACTCGGCCCCGAACCAGCGCCGCAAGACCACCTCGCGCAGCGAGCGGTGCCCGCGGATCGCCACCGTCTGCAACGTGGAGCCGACTGTACGGGCGGGGACCGACGAGGGAGTTATTCGCTGCCGGCGGGATCGAGCAGCTGGACTTCCTCGAGGTCCATCTCGGTTTGCAACTCACGAAGCACGATGTCGTCGATGAGGTTTCGGTTGCGCAGCGCCGTGATTTCCCGGCGTTTGCGTTCCAGCACGCGCAGGCGTACCCGCCGCACCTGCTCCTTGCGTTCGGTCAGTTTGCTGCTGGTCGAACCGTCTTCGGTGGCCAGCACCAGCGCGGCCTTTTCTTGGTACTCCGTTTGCAGGCGCCGCAGCAGGTCCTCGCCGAGGCCGACCTCCTCGGCGATCGCGGGCAGCGCGTCCAGAGCGGCTTTGACGCCGCGGGTGCGCGCCAGCTGCAGTTCCTCGTCGTGGGCGACGTCGTCGGGCATCTGCGCCCAGCGCACCACGGCGGGCAGCGTGCTGCCCTGCACCAGGACCGTGACCAGGATGACGACGGTCACGATGAAGACGATCAGGCTGCGGTCGGGGAATGGCGCGCCGCTGAGCGTGGTCGTCGGGACCGCCAGCGCCGCGGCCAGCGACACCGCGCCCCGGAAGCCGGCCCAGGCGGTGACGAACCGTTGACGCCAGCCGACGCGACGGGCGCGCTGCAACTCACGGCGGTCGATGAGCCGGATGAGCACCACGGTGATCTCGCCCCAGAAAATCCGCGACAGGATCACCACACCGGTCACGGCGAGGGCGACGTAGGCGGCGTGCCGAAGTCCGCCGTCGACGTGGGCTATGCCGCGCAGCGCGCCGGGGATCTGCACGCCGACAAACACCCACAGCGAGCCGTTGAGCAGGAACGTCGTGATGTCCCAGAAGGCGTAGGCCTGCAGGCGGGAACGGGCGCGGATCACCACCGGCCCGGCGTAGGCCAGCACCAGACCCGACACCAGCACCGCGACCACGCCGCTGCACTCCATCGATTGGGCCAGCAGGAAGGCCGCGAACGGTGTCAACATGCTCACCGCCCCTTCCTCCTGGGGCGCGTCGATTCGTTTGCGCACCAACGTCACCGCTCCGCCGACCGCCAGTCCGGCGGCGATGCCGCCGAGGTAGGACCCGACGAACCGGGCGACCAAGTCGCCCGGGCCGATCGCCGCCCCACCGACGGCGACGTGGACGGTGACGGCGAACAGCACCAGCGCGGTGCCGTCGTTGATGAGGCTCTCGGCCTTGAGCACCGTGAGCGACCGGCGCGGCAGTTTCTTCGCCAGGCCGGCCACCGCGGCGGCGTCGGTGGGGGACAGCACGGCACCGAGGACCGCCGCCGCGTGGGATTCCATGCCCAGTGCCCGCGCCGTCCACGACACCGCCACCGCGGTGAAGATCACCAGCGCGATGCCGAGGAAAATGATGACGCGCAGGTTCGCCCGGATCTCGCGGAAGCTGGTGTTCAGGCTTTCCCAGTAGAGGATCGCCGGGAGGAATAGCAGCAGCACGAGCTCGCCATTGATCCGAACGCCACCGAACTCGGGGATCAGACCCAGCAGGGCGCCGAGCAGGATGAGCAGCACGGGGGGACCCACGCGGTAGCGCCGGCCGATGACCGTGCCCACGATGACGGTGGACATGAGCGCGACGATGAGAACGAGGCCAAACACTCGACCATCCTGCCGGACCGGCGCGGTTTACGCGGCTCAGCACCGCAGCAGCTACCCGATCCCCAGCAAACCGGGACCGAAAACGGCGACGCTCCGGCCGCCGCACTGTGACGACGAACTCAGTGCCGTCGGTGCCGCGATAGGATTGCCGCCGCAAAGCTGGGTACACCGAATTACGTGGCCGCCCACCGCACGCCGTCGCGGTCGGCCGGCATCGCTTCGGCGGCGTCAGCCTCCGGAGCGGAACCGAAGGGGGATTCTCGTGAAGATCAGGCTGCTGGTAGCAGTCGTCGTGCTCGTTGCGTCGGCGGTTTCGGGCTGCCACTTCGCGCCCAGGAATCCGCCGCCGACCAAAACCCTCCAGGTCTCCATGGATGACGTGCTGAAACAAAAGGTCATCGCGCAGAACGTCACACTGGCCGTCGGCAACATGCTGATCGTCAAGTTGGGCTCGAATTACACCACCCCGTACCGGTGGTCGCCCGACACGAAGATCGCCGATCCGGCGATCATCAAGCAGGACAGTCACGAGTTCGTCCAACCGACCTCGGATGCGTTGGGGGCGCCCGGCACCGAGGTGTGGAAGTTCACGGCGCTGAAACCCGGGAGCACGACGATCACCACGTCCTACACCAGCTTCGTGGGCAAAAACAGCGAGCCCGCGTGCACGTACACGGCCAACGTGACGGTGCAGTAACGCTCTCTGGCAAACGACCGCGGTCAGGCCACCTCGGCCTGGCGACGGGACACGTACACCTCGGCCAGGAATTGCTCGACGGCGACGGCCGTGTGCGCCGCGCGGGCCGAGCCAAAGATGTCGAAAGCGTGTTGGGTCAAAGGCAATTCGGCGTAGGCGACGGGCTGGTTGCTGACGTTCCGCAGCGCGGTGACGAAGGCGCGCGCCTGCTCGACGGGAACCAGCGAGTCGTTGCGGCCGTGCAGCACGAAGAACGGGGGAGCGTGCGCGGAGACGTGGTTGACCGGTGACGCGGTGACATACATCTGCAGGTGTGTCGAGGGCCGTTGCTTGATAATCGATTTCACGAGCAGCCCTGGCATCATGGGGTGCATCGCGTCGTCGAAGCGGGTGAAGTCGTAGACGCCGTAAAACGGGACGGCCGCTTGCACCCGGGTGTCGGCGTCTTCGAATCCAGGCTGGAACTGCGGGTCGTTGGGGGTGAGCGCCGCCAGCGACGAGAGGTGGCCGCCGGCCGAACCGCCGGTGATGGCGATGAAGTCGGGGTCGCCGCCGTATTCGGCGATGTGCGCCTTGACCCACACCAGTGCGCGCTTGACGTCGATGATGTGGTCGGGCCAGGTGTTGCGGGGACTGTGCCGGTAGTTGATGGCCACGCAGATCCAGCCCAGCTCGGCCAGGTGGCTCATCAACGGATGCGCTTGTCCGCGTTTGTTTCCCGTCGTCCAGGCGCCGCCGGGGATCTGGAAGAGCACCGGCGCTTTGCCGGTCGGGTCGAGATCGGGCCGCCGCCAGATGTCCAGGTGGTTGGCCCTGCCGTATTCGCCGTAGCTGATGTTGGAGTCGTGCGCGTAGTCACGGTGAATCCGCAACATGCGCAGCAGCCCCGGCGCCTTGGCCGTGCCGGCACCGGTCGGCCGCCGCCACAGACCTGCCGAGTCGGTGCGACGGGAGGGGCCAAGGCCGTCGTCCAGCGCCGCGGTCAGCGGGACATTCGCCTGGTGGCCGGCGCGGCTGAAGTTCACCAAGCCCAGCGCCGAGATGCCCGCCACCAGCCACGCCAGCCTGCGCACCGGCGTGGTGAGGCGGCGCGCGGTCATGGCCAGCCCACCGAGCTGGCTCACCAGGGTCTGCAGCGGTAACTCGGTGACCACGAGTCCGAACATCCAGGAGAACATCGATAGGTACCCGCGGCGCGCCAACGGTCGATACGCGTTCAGCGTGGAGGCCGCCGTCACGGCCGTGACCGCCAATGACCCAATTTGCCGGATGAGGTGGAGGGTTCGAGCTCGGTCCATGCGGTCACCCTAGCCGTTGTCCCCCAGAGTGTTACGCCTTAAGCCAGCACCGTCTTCGGCATCACCGTGGGTTTGAACCCGTACCGCGGCCCACCGTAGCCGAGGCCCTTGCCGGCGGTGGCCATCGCGGGCATGCCGGCGGGCATGGCCGTCACCTGCGCCGCCTCCTCCGGGGCGGCGGTCCAGCCCGAGCCATCCAGCGCCGAGGCGCCCGAGTTCATCGCCGGAGCGGCCGACGACCAACTGGCCGGGACCGACAACCCGCCCACCGGGGCGGCCTGCCCCATACTCGCCAGCATGGGCGTCTCGGCCACGCCGACCGCGCCGGCTTGTCCCGCCGTTCCGGCCAGGGCGGCGCCCCCCACACCGCCGGCTGCGGCGCCCGCCGCGGGGCCGGCGTTCGCGAGCGTGTGGTTCAGCGATACGGCGGTCGGAATGGTGTTCATGGTGAACCAGGCCGTGGTGTTGACCCCGCCGTTGATGGCGTTCGCCACGAACGGGATGTCGAAGATGCCAGCGCCCGGTGCCGCGGCGAAGGGCGTCGCGAATCCCGACACCGCGTTGGGCCCGGCGGAGATGAGCTGGGTGAGCCCGGCCTGGGTGCCGGTCGCGGCCGTGGCTTGGGTGACCGCGGCGGTTTGCCCGGCGATGCCGGCCGGGTTGGTGACCGGCGCCGGGGGAGTCATCGGAGTCAGCGACGCGGCACTGCCCGACGAGGCGGCGTAACCGTACATGGCGGCGGCGTCCTGGGCCCACATCTCGCCGTATTGCGCCTCGGTGGCCATGATCGCCGGCGTGTTGACTCCCATGAAGTTCGTCGCCACCAGCGCCGCCAGCTGGGCCCGGTTGGCCGCGATCTCCGGCGGCGGAACCGTCATCGCGAACGCCGTCTCGAAGGCGGCCGCGGACGCCGTGGCCTGGGCGGCCGCGTGCTGAGCGTGCGCGGCGGTGGTGTTCAGCCAGGCCACATAGGGCTGGACCGCGGCGGCGGCCGACGCCGACGCCGGCCCCATCCATTGCTCGCCGGTCAGCTCGGCCATCACCGACTCGTAGCCGGCCGCGGTGGTGCCGAGCTCGGTGGCCAGGCTGTTCCATGCGGCCGCGGCGGCCATCATCGGTCCCGCACCGGCCCCCGCGTACATGCGTGCGGAGTTGATTTCCGGGGGAAGTGCTCCGAAATCCATTTGTCTGCGCTCCTTTGGGCTATTTGCTCGTTGGTCTGATGGCTGCTAGACGCCGGTCGGGCGTCCCATGACGGTGGGCTTGACGCCGTAGCGCGGCGCACCCAGGCCACCGGCCTTCCCGGCCGCGGCCACCGCAGGCATCCCGGCCGGCACAGTGGTCACCGACGGGCCTTGGGGGGCCGGTTCGGTCCAGCCGGCCAGCGTCGGCCCGCTGGGGGTTGCCGCCGGGACGCCCGGGCCCGCGGCCCAGCTGGGCGGCACCGACAGCCGGCCGACGGAGGTGGCCTGTCCCAGGCCCGCCGCTATCGGCGTGGCACCGAAACCCGCGGGCCCCGTCGCACCGGCCAGCGCGCCGGTCGGGGCGGACGCCAGGCCCGCCGCCGCGCCGGTCGTGGTGCCGAGGCCGCCCGCTTCGGGAGGAAGAAGGCCACCGTTGGCCATTGTGAGCAGGTCCGACGCGGCGGAGGACCAGTTCCCGGCCCCGATGTTGACGATGTTGGCGAAGCCGCTGTTCAGCGAGGGAGCGCTGAGCGCGCTGGCGGCGGTGGGGGCCCCCGCGAAGGGCAATGCCGCCGCGGAGTTGGCGGCCTCGGTGGTCGCATAGGAACCGGCGCTGGTGCCCAGGGTGTTCACCACCTGCTGGTGGATGGTCGCGGCTTGGGCGTTGACCGACTGGTACAGGTCGCCGTATGCCGAGAAAATCGCCGCTTGCAGGGCGGATACCTCGTCGGCGGCCGCGGGCGCCACCCCGGTGGTCGGGCCCGCCGCGGCCGCGCTTTCGGCCGCCATCGCCGCGCCGAGGGTCTGCAGTTTGCCCGCCGCGTAACTCAACGCTTCGGGATTTGTGGTCAGGAAGGACATCGATGTCTCCTTAACGCCTCAGGGTTATGTAGGACGTGTCGACGGCCCGAAACCGTCAACTTCCCGTTTAACCACTGGACATTTGGCGAAACACCGAGAGGACGCCACGCCCGAAACGCAAAAAGCCGGCCTCTGACGACGCTGTCAGAGGCCGGCGCGGAGGGGCGTTCTACGTCGCTTCGGCCCGGCTTTCCAGGCTCTTGACCGCGGCGGGGTCGTTTTCGGTCAATCCGACCTTCGACGCGCCACCGGGGGAGCCCAGCTCGGCGAAAAAGTCGGCGTTGATCTGGGTGTACTCGCTGTACTCACCGGGCAGGTCGTCTTCGTAGTAGATGGACTCGACCGGGCACACCGGCTCGCAGGCGCCGCAGTCGACGCACTCGTCGGGGTGGATGTAGAGCATCCGGGCGCCCTCGTAGATGCAGTCGACCGGGCATTCCTCGATGCATGCCTTGTCCTTGATGTCGACGCAGGGTTCGGCGATCACGTAGGTCACGGGTGTTTTCCTTCCTTGGGGCCTGGGCTGTCAGCCGTGGGCGATCCGCAATAGCTCGGTCAGATTGGCCAGTTTGGCGCGGGGGCGCCCGTGCGGCTCACCGGCGTCTCGTTCGAAGCGGTCGATGGCCTGCCAGTGCGCCGCGGTGACCAGCGCGGGCTGGCGCGAGGCCAGCCACTCGGCCAGTTCGGCGCCGTAGTCGCCGGCGCGGTCCAGCTCGGCGTCCGGCACCGCGGCCAGGTCGTTGAGCAGGGTGTCGACGCTTTCCTGGGAGCATTTCTTGTTGGTGCCGATGACCCCGGACGGGCCGCGTTTGATCCAGCCGGCCACGTATTCGTTGTGGCTGCCCTCGATCCGGCCCTCGGAGTGGGGGATGGTTCCGGCCTTGTCGTCGAACGGCAGTCCCGGGGTGGGCACGCCGCGGTAGCCGACCGAACGCACCACCAGTTGCACCGGCAGTTCCTCGCGGGCGCCGGTGTCTTTGGCCACCATCCGGCCGCCGGCATCGGTGACCAGTTCGTTGCGGCCCAGCACGATGCTTTCCGCCTGGCCCCCGTCTTCGCTGCCCTTGATTTCGATCGGAGAAGTCAAGAACCGCAACACGATTCGCCGGTGCTGCGGGTTGTGCTCGCGGGTGGCATACTCGCGCAGCACCTTGATGTTGTTCTTGGCGATCTTACCCGCGGCCGCGACGTCGTCGTCGCTGATGCCTTCCAAATCGGCCGGATCGATCACCACGTCGACGCCCTCGAGCTCGCCGAGCTCGCGCAACTCCACCGTGGTGAACGCGGCTTCCAAGGGACCCCGGCGACCGACGAGCAGCACTTCCTTGACCCCGCAGGGGCGCAACGACTCCAGCGCGTGATCGGCGATGTCGGTGCGGGCGAGCTCGTCGGGATCGGTCACCAGCATGCGGGCCACGTCGACGGCCACGTTGCCGTTGCCCACCACGACCGCACGCGCGCACGACAGGTCGGGCGCCATCTGCTCGAAGTGCGGGTGGGCGTTGTACCACCCGACGAAGTCCACCGCGGCCACGCTGCCGGGTAGATCTTCGCCGGGGATATTCAGGGGGCGGTCGGATTGGGCCCCGACCGCGTAGAGCACCGCGTCGTAGCGCTCGGCGAGTTCGGCGGCCGAAACCTGCTCACCGACCTTGATGTTGCCGAAGAAGCGGAACCGCGGGTCCTCGGCGGTCTTTTCGAACTGCGCGCTGACGGATTTGATCTTGGGGTGATCGGGCGCGACGCCGGACCGCACCAGCCCCCATGGCGTCGGCAGCATCTCGAGCATGTCGACCGCGACGTCCATGTGGTCGGCGCTGTCCGCGGCTTTCAACAGTGACGCGGCCGCGAAGAAGCCCGATGGACCGGAACCCACGATCGCAACGTGGTATTGACGCACATGGCCTCCCTCTGTGGGTGTCTGTACCTCGTTGGTTGGACGGGTCATGACTCCCATAGTTGCCGCCCCAACACGCCCTGAGTAGGGGTTTTAGTGTTGTGGTGTCACAAGCTATCGTTGTGTCACACGACTTGATTGTGATGTGATCAACCATGCCGCTCAGCCCGCGGATGCCCGAACTCGCCTCGTTCGAGGTGTTTTTGGCGATCGCGGAGACGGGCAGCCTCGGCCGCGCCGCCCGCGAGCTCGGGCTGACCCAGCAAGCCATTTCGCGGCGGCTCGCGTCGATGGAGGCCCAGATCGGGGTCACTTTGGCCGTCCGGACGACACGCGGCTCGCAACTGACGCCGGCGGGCCTGATCGTCGCGGACTGGGCGACCCGGCTGCTCGACGTGGCCAACGAGATCGATGCGGGGATGGGCGCGCTGCGCAAGGAGGGCCGCGAGCGGGTCAAGGTGGCGGCCAGCCAGACGATTTCCGAACAGCTCATGCCGCACTGGCTGCTGTCCCTGCAGGCCGAAGCGACACGGCGGGGCGGCACCGCCCCCCAGGTGATGCTGACCGCCACCAACAGTGAGCACGCCATCGCGTCGGTCCGCGACGGCACCGTCGATCTCGGGTTCGTGGAAAACCCCGGTACGCCCAAGGGATTGGGCAGCTGCGTGGTGGGGCAGGACGAATTGGTGATCGTGGTGCCGCCGAGCCACAAGTGGGCGCGACGAGGGCGGGAGGTGACGGCTCGCGAACTCGCGCAAACGGCTTTGGTTGCCCGCGAACCCCATTCGGGCATCCGGGAGTCGCTGACCGAGGCGCTACGCCAGGTGCTGGGTGACGACATGGAACAGGCGCAGCCGGTGCTGGAGCTGACGTCGGCGGCGGCGATGCGCGCGGCCGTCCTGGCCGGCGCGGGGCCGGCGGCCATGAGCAAGCTGGCCGTGGCCGACGACCTGGCGGTGGGCCGGCTGCAGGCGGTCACCATCCCGGAGTTGGACCTAAGGCGCAAGTTTCGGGCGATCTGGGTCGGGGGACGCACCCCACCGGCGGGTGCGATCCGGGACTTGCTGGGCCACATCATCAGTCGCACGGCAGCGGCCAAATAGCAACGCCGCGAATGCCTTTAGGCCGCGGCGGGTTCGGCCAGCGCCTGGTCGTAGCGGTCCAGCACGGTCTCGGCCACCAGCCGGTGCGCGCCCAGCGCCGATGCCATCGGAATGCCGTTGTCCCGCGCGAAGGTTGCCACGCCGTCGGTGATGCGGCCCGGCGCCAAGAACCACGGCGCGATGACGAGCCGGCGGGCGCCACGGGCGCGCAAGTGCGCGGCCGCGCGGGCCACCGATTGCTCGGGCCGGGTGGCGAAGGCCGTCGTGGCCCCGGCCCAGCAGGTCTCCTCGGCCAGCCGGGCTGCCACCTTCGCGGTGCGCGCGTTCGCGGCGGTGTTCGACGAGCCGATCGCGACCACCATCACGCCGAGCTCGTCGTCGAGCGGGGACACCTGCAGGCCGGTGAGGCGCTCGCGCAGGACGTCCACCAGCCGCTCGTCCTCACCGAGCACGTCGGCCTGCCGCACGCCGCGCGCGCCGGCGTCGGCGATCTGTTTGGGAATGTCCAGGCGGGCGTGATAGGCGCTGGCCAGCAGCAGGGGAGTGACCACCGCGCGGCGGCCGTCGGGCAGGCCGGCGAGCACGTCGCCGAAGTTGGGCGTATTGAGCTCCAAGAACGCCAGCCGCACGTCCAGGCCGGGACGCATGCCTTGCACCCGGTCCGCCACGGCCCGGGCGTTGGCACCCGACCGGGGATCGCGGCTGCCGTGCGCGGTGAGTACGAGGGTGCTCATGTCGCGTGCAACCCGCATTCGGTCTTGTTGCGGCCGGCCCACCGGCCGCTGCGCGGGTCCTCGCCGGGGGCCGGCTTCCTGGTGCAGGGGGCGCAGCCGATCGATGGGTAGCCGTCCTCCACCAGCGGGTTGACCAGCACGCCGTTCTTTTCGATGTACTCGTCGACGTCCTCGTCGGTCCAGGACACCAGCGGGTTCACCTTGACCAGGCCGAACGACTCGTCGTAGCTGATCACCGGGGCGTCGGCACGGGTCGGCGACTCCACCCGGCGCAGCCCGGTGACCCAGGCCGAGTACCCACTCAGCGCTTTGCGCAGGGGCACCACCTTGCGCAGCCGGCAGCACTCGTTGGGGTCGCGGGCGAACAGGTCCTTGCCCATCAGCGCGTCCTGCTCGGCCACCGTGTGCTCCGGGGTGACGTTGAGCAGGTGGATGTCGTAGACGGACTCGACCGCGTCGCGGGTGCCCAGGGTTTCGGCGAAGTGGTAGCCGGTGTCCAGGAAGACGACCGGCACGCCCGGGCGCACGTCGGCCGCCAGCGACACCGTCAGCGCCTCCTGCATGTTGCAGGCCACCACCCACCGGCAGGTGGCCCAGTTACGCGGGCCGTCGGGGCCGCCGAAATGCTTGTCGGCCCAGCGCAGGATGTCCTTGGCCTCGGCGCCTTCCATCTCGGCCGCCCCGCGCTCGGCCAGCTCGCGCAGCTCCTCCTCGGTGAAGTTGGTCACCACTTCGCTCATCTCGTCGTTCCCAGCTCGTAAGGTCAGCGTCTCGTCGGTGGTGTCGGGTGGCCCTTAGCGCAGGTCTTCCTCTTCGGCGCGTAGCGCCCAGTTGGCGAAACGCTCGCCGTCGGTGCGCTGGTCGAGGAACTTGCGCGTCACCCGATCGATGTAGTCGCCGAGCTCGTCGCTGGTGACCTTGTGCTGGCGCAGTTTTCGACCAAATCCGCTTTCTTCGCCCAGTCCGCCGCCGAGGTGAACCTGGAAGCCTTCGACCGAAGTGCCGTCGCCGTTGTCGATCCACTGGCCCTTGAACCCGATGTCGGCGACCTGAATTCGGGCGCAGGAGTTCGGGCATCCGTTGAGGTGCACGGTGATCGGCACGTCGAGGTCGTCGTTGACGTCGGCCAGGCGCTCTTCCAGCTCGGGCACCAGCGACTGAGCCCGCACGCGGGTCTCGGCGAACGACAGCTTGCAGAACTCGATACCGGTGCAGCCCATCGTGCTCTTGCGCCAGTTCGACGGCTTGGACGGCAGGCCGAGCTGGTCCAGCTCGGTGACCAGGAAATCGACCTTGTCGTCGGGCACGTCGAGGATGATCAGCTTCTGGAAGGGGCTGAACCGGGCCCGATCGGAGCCGACCTTCTCCATCAGGTCGGCCACCGCCTGCAGGGTGGTGCCCGAGACGCGCCCGGCAATGGCGGCGACACCGACGGCGTTGAGCCCGTTCTTGATCTTCTGCACGCCGACGTGGTCGATCGGGTGCTTGGCCGGCTCGGGGGCCGGGCCGTCGATCATCTTGCGGCCGAGGTACTCGGTCTCCATCACCTCACGGAATTTCTCGACGCCCCAGTCCTTGACCAGGAACTTGATCCGCGCCTTGGCGCGCAGCCGCCGGTAGCCGTAGTCGCGGAACACCTTGGTGACCGCTTCCCAGACGTCGGGGACCTCGTCCAGCGGGACCCACACGCCGACCCGCTGGGCCATCATCGGGTTGGTCGACAGGCCGCCGCCCACCCACAGGTCCATGCCGGGCCCGTGCTCGGGGTGGTTGACGCCGACGAACGCGACGTCGTGGGTCTCGTGGGAGACGTCCTGCAGACCCGAGATCGCGGTCTTGTACTTGCGGGGCAGGTTGGCGTAGTCGGGGTTACCCAGGAACCGCCGGATGATCTCGTCGATCGCCGGCGAGGGGTCGAGCACCTCGTCGAGCGAGTCGCCGGCCAGCGGCGAACCGTGGATGCCGCGGGGGCAGTCTCCGCAGGCCTCGATGCTCGACAGGCCGACGGATTCGAGCCGGCGCCACACCTCGGGAACGTCCTCGATCTTGAGCCAGTGGAACTGCACATTCTCCCGGTCGCCGATGTCGGCGGTGTCACGGGCGAACTCGGACGAAACCTGTCCCATGACGCGCAGCGTCTGGGCCGACATCGGCTTGCCGTCGGAGCGCACGCGCATCATGAAGTACTTGGCCTCGAGCTTGTCGATGTTCTCGTCGCCGGTCCAGCTGCCGTCGTAACCCTGCTCGCGCTGGGTGTACAGGCCCATCCACTTGAAGCGCATCCGCAGATCGGTCTTCTCGATGCTCTCGAAGCCCTCTTTGGCGTATTTGTTGAGGATCCGGTCGCGCACGTTCAGCGGCCCGTCGTCGTGCTTGATCTGCTCGGTGTCGTTCATCGGTTCGCGACTTCCCAGCGCCCACTGGCCCTCGTCGCGAGTCTTGGCGGGACGTGCTGTGGTCATGTGGTGTTCTCCTTCGCGAACATTGCGGGGTGCCGGCCGGACCGCATCGCCGGGGGACTTCCTCGCGGCGGTTCTCGGTCGGCACGCGGCCGAAGGCTGGGCTGCTGGGCCGCTACATCGACGATGATGTTGTCAGTAGGAGGTTCCCGTGGGCGCTCCGTTGCACCCACGGGCCATGACTTCATAGTGCACCGCCTGCAATAACGTTAGTAGAGGCAACTATGTTGTGAGGACACAACCACCGGTTGTGTGTGCGGCTTCACGTTTTCGCGTTGCTGAACTCATTGTAGGCCAGAGCAATTCCGGATTTTGGTGATAATCCTGGGTTGTTTAGTGACCTTAGTGTTCTTGGCGTATTTTGGAATGCATTGGGCGGCAGTGTGTTTCGACCGTGCCGACTCGAGACCTGGTGTCCCGACGTGGCGGGGCAACCGATTCGCAGTAGTCTGGCCGTCATGACTGCCTCCGATGTCCACGATGTGATCGTCATTGGTTCGGGTCCTGCTGGGTATACGGCGGCCCTGTATGCCGCGCGGGCGCAGTTGGCGCCGCTGGTGTTTGAGGGGACGTCGTTTGGTGGGGCGTTGATGACGACGACCGAGGTGGAGAATTATCCGGGTTTTCGGGACGGGATCACCGGGCCGGAGTTGATGGATCAGATGCGCGAGCAGGCGCTGCGGTTTGGTGCCGATTTGCGGATGGAAGACGTCGAGTCGGTGTCGCTGGTGGGGCCGGTCAAGTCGGTGACCGCCGAGGGGCAGACCTATCGGGGGCGGGCGGTGATCTTGGCGATGGGGGCCGCCGCCCGGTATTTGGGGGTGCCCGGGGAGCAGGAGTTGCTGGGGCGCGGGGTGTCTTCGTGTGCGACCTGTGATGGGTTTTTCTTCAAGGATCACGACATCGCGGTGATCGGTGGTGGGGATTCGGCGATGGAGGAAGCGACGTTTTTGACGCGTTTTGCGCGCAGTGTGACGTTGGTGCATCGGCGTGAGGAGTTTCGGGCGTCGCGGATCATGCTGGAGCGGGCCCGGGCGAACGAGAAGATCACGATTTTGACGAATAAGGCCGTGCTGGGCGTGGAGGGTTCGGAGACGGTGACGGGTTTGCGGGTGGCCGACACGGTGACCGGGCAGGAGTCGCGGTTGGCGGTGACGGGGGTGTTCGTGGCGATCGGGCATGAGCCGCGCTCTGGTCTGGTGCGTGAGGTCCTTGAGGTTGATCCCGAGGGGTATGTGCTGGTGGCGCAGCCCACCACGGCCACCGCGATCGAGGGGGTGTTTGCCGCCGGGGATCTGGTGGATCGCACCTACCGGCAGGCCGTCACCGCCGCGGGCAGCGGCTGTGCGGCGGCTATCGACGCCGAACGCTGGCTGGCCGAACACGAACAAGCCAGCACCCCCGCCCAAAGCGACGCCAGCGACCTCCCGCCGAAGCGCGCCGGCAGCGATACCGATTCCGCCGCTTAGGATTTCGGGCGTGCGATGTCCGCGCTGGACGCACAAGAGCGCCTTGAGTTTTGCGACCTTTTCGACGAGCTCGGCCCGTCCGTTCCGACCCTGATCCCGGGGTGGACGGCGCGCGATCTGGCCGCGCATCTCGTGTCGCGTGAACGCGATCCGGTTGCGGGCCCCTGTTTGGTGCTCCCCGGTGCGTTTCAGCGGTTCGCCGAGCGGCGCAGGGCTTTAGTGGCCGCGCGCAGAGACTTTCCGTGGTTGGTGGCGCGGATCCGGTCCGGCCCGCCCGTCGGATTCTTCCGGCTCGGCTGGGTGCGCGACTTGGCCAATCTCAACGAATTCTTCGTTCATCACGAGGACGTGCGGCGGGCCAATGGGACGGGGCCGCGTGGTCTGTCCGCTGAGATGGACGCAGCGCTGTGGCGAAACGTGCGCCGCGGCGGCCGGTTTCTTGGCCGGCGGCTTCGTGGTTGCGGTCTCGAGGTGGCGTGGGCCGGCGAGCGGATAACGGTTCGTTCCGGCCTACCGGTGGCGCGGCTCAGCGGTGCGCCGGGTGAGCTGCTGCTGTATCTCTTTGGGCGCCAAGACGCGGCGGACGTTTTACTTGGCGGGCCGCCGGACGCCGTTGCGGCGGTGCGTCGCACGCACTTCGGCATGTGAGTGTGTCGCCTCGCCCAGTCACATTGGCCACACGAGTCCCTGGCGGAGGGGACACGCGTTGTGCCCGCCTAACAGCGACAACTTTTCGGAGCGGCCGGATTTGTCGCTCTGAGGCGGGCACAGCGGCATATCCCCGATTTTTTGTGACCGACCTCCGTCAGCTGCGTGGACTTGTATTCTGGCGGCGCTGGCGCCAAAATGGCGCCATGCCAAGCGTGCAGATCAAAGACGTTCCCGAGGACACCCATCGAGTCCTACGGGAGCGAGCAGCGCGCGCACACCAGTCCCTACAGGAATACCTTCGAAGCCGTCTGATCGCCGACGCGAACCAACCCACCCTGGACGAGGTGTTCGACCGCGTCGCCGCGCGCCGTGGCGGCCGAGTTTCGTTCAAGAGTGCGGGCGACCACGTTCAGGCAGATCGTGATCGTCGTTGATGCGAGCGTATTGGCTGTAGCGCTGGGCGATGATGGGCCAGATGGGCGGTACGCTCGCGAACGTTTGGTGGATGAAACGCTGGTGGCTCCCGAACTGATCGACCTCGAGGTTGTCTCGGTGTGGCGCCGCCACGTTGCTGCCAAGCTGATGGCCGCTCGACGCGCAGCGGGTGCGGTCGCGGACCTGGCGGATCTGCCTTTGCGTCGGTCGTCGCACCAGCCGTTACTCCACCGCATATGGCAATTGCGGCATGTCGTTACCCCCTACGACGCCGCCTATATTGCGCTGGCCGAGGCATCGGATCTCGCGCTCGTCACCGCTGATGCACGTCTTTCGCGTGCCCCGGGTGTTCATTGCGAGATCGAGGCGATCAGTCGTTGATCGGCTCTTCGGCCGCGAACAGCACGTCGGGATTGAGGATGCCCGCCGGGTCGAAGCTCCGCTTGATGCGGCGCAGGAGGTCGACCTTGACCGGGTCTTCCAGGTCCAGGAAGTACGGGGTCTTGGCGCGGCCAAGGCCGTGTTCGCCGGAGATCGCACCACCCAATTCCATTGCCAGCGAGAAGATGTCGGTCATCAGCTTCTTCCGGACGTCCGGATCCTTGCAGAAGATGGCGAGGTGCACGTTGCCGTCGCCGGCGTGCCCGCAGCCCACCGTGGCGCCGCCGGCCGCGACCGCCAGACCGCGCGCGGCGGCCAGGAATTTCGGCATTGCGCCGCGTGGCACCACGGTGTCGATGAGATCGTCCGCGCCGACCGCCTTCAGCGTCCAAAACGCCTTCTCCCGCGCCTCGATCAGCCTGCGCGCCGAGCCCCCTTCGAGCACGTAGACGTCCAGCGCGCCCAGCTCGGCCAGCAGCTCGCCGGCGCGCTCGACGTCCTCGTCGAGCCGGTCTGCTGTCCGGTTCTCAAGTGCCACAACGAGATACGCCTGGCAGGTGTCGCGGATGGTGTCCGGGATGCCCAGCTCCAAGTGCTGGGTGTGGACGAGTGCGGCCATCGTCATGTTGTCGATGTATTCCAGGATGTACGGGCCGAGCCCGCTGGCGAGGATCTTGGGCACGGCCGCCATCACCTGGTCGAAGTCGGCGAACGGGGCCAGCACCGTGGCGCTGTGGTCAACGCGCGGGTGCAGCTTGACGATCACCTCGGTGGCCAGCGCCAGGGTGCCTTCGGAGCCGACGATGAGCTGGGTCAGGTCGTAACCGGTGGAGACCTTGGCGAGCTTGCCGCCGGTGCGGATGATCTCGCCCGTCGGCAACACCGCCTGCAACCCGAGCACGTTCTGGCGGGCGATCCCGTACTTGACCGCGCGCATCCCGCCGGCGTTGGTCCCGACGTTGCCGCCGACGCTGGACGACAACTCACCCGGGTGCACCATGTACCTCAGCCCGAAATCGACGGTGGCGGCGTCCAGTTCGGTCAGCGTCACCCCGGGTTGGACGACGGCGACCTGGTTGGTGGTGTCGACTTCCAGGACGGCGTTCATCCGCTCGAAGGAGATCAGCAGCGCGTCGGCCCGCGGAATCGCCGCGCCCGACAGGCCGGTCCCGGAGCCGCGGGCGGTCACCGGGAGGCGGTGTTCGGTGGCGGTTTTCAGCAGCCGCGCGACCTCGTCGGCGCATGCCGGCTTGGCGAGGTAGGCCGGCCTCTGTGGTGGCTTGTTCAGCTCTTCGTCGTGCCCATAGTCCTCGGGGATCGCATCGCCGGTGAGCAGGTGGCCGTCGCCGACGATTTCCGCGAACCGTGCCGTCATGTCGCTCATGGACGCACTCTAGACGTTGGGATCGGTAGCCCCCGGGCCGTCGTGTAATCGAGGCCGTGAACATCAGTCGTGGAATCGCCGTGGCGCTGCTGTCGGGCGGGCTCGCCGGCGCCGGCTTGGGGCTGGCCGGCGCCGCGGCGGCCGACCCGTACGGGCATGTGGGTGGGAATTGCCCGGCCGGGCACACGTGCGGCAAATGGTGCCCGGGGGAGCGGGTTCCGGACAACTTCATCCACTGGAACATGGGCGTTTGCCACCTCTATTACTACGATTACCGCGGCGTCGTGGAC
The DNA here is from genome assembly GCA_963800315.1 of uncultured Actinomycetota bacterium. Lineage (GTDB taxonomy): Bacteria > Actinomycetota > Actinomycetes > Mycobacteriales > Mycobacteriaceae > Mycobacterium. Next base: position 172,294 of record CAWDAS010000002.1, on the reverse strand, counting down.
GCCGACTCCGGTGTCGTCTACCCGTGGCCGCTGCAGGACGAATGAGGCGCCTACGGCTGCTCTAACAACCGCAACGGGTGCAGGCCGTCGACGGCGCCGACGAACGGCGGGTGGATGCTATAGCCGATCATGCGCTGAATGTCCGCCGAGAGCGTCCGGGCGACCTCACGGGGCACCGAGAGGGTGAAGGCCTCCATCGGTCGCAGCCACGGCTGGCAGTACTGGGCGGTGACGGCAAGCCGCCCGTGGGCGGTTGTGTTGGCGCCGCCGCCGTGCCACAGGGTTCCCACGAAGAAGACGCACGAGCCGGCGGGCATGACGACGGGCAGCGCCGGATCGTCCGGCCCGGGCGGGCGCCTGCCCCAGCGATGACTGCCGGGCAGCACCACCGTGGCGCCGTTGTCGGCGGTGAAGTCGTCGATCGCCCAGATGGTCGCGGCGGCCAGCGGCGCCCGCGGCCGCGGGATCGGGTAGAACCCGTCGTCGTGGTGAGCCAGCTGGGCGGACTCGCCGGGTTGAATGTTGATGGCCTGCAACGCCGAAAGCAGGTAGTTGGGCATCAGCAGCCGGTCCAGCGCCGCGAGCACCCGGGGGTGATCGACGAGCCGGTCGCACACGCGGGTCCGGCTGAGCACGCTGTAGATGCGCTGGGTGCGCCGTCCTTCGAACGAGTTGCGCCCGGCGTGCCCGAGCCGGGGGCCGACGGTGTCGCGGATCTGCTGGCACTCGTCGGCGCCGAGCAGGTTCTCCCAGACGACGTAGCCGTCGCGGTCCAGGGCCGCCAGGTCGGCGTCGACGGTCGCGGGGTCGACCGCGGCGCCGCCGCTCGGCGTCCACTTGTGCCGGCCCGCCAAATCGCCCTTGAGGTCGTCCAGCGTCGTGACGGGCTCGTCGTCGATGCTCATCGGTACGTGTCCTTCTATGAAAGCGGGTCGGCCTATGCCAGACACTGGACCCAACTTGACCGCTGGTCAAGTAAGTTGGCTGTTCTCGACTCGTTCGGCGGCGCGAACGAGTCCGCCCTAGCGAGGCGAGGCTGCTGCTGGGGTTTCGGGCGGTCGCAGCATGCGTCCGCCGATGAGCGCCGAGAGCCGGCCCGGTGCGAGTCGTCCGCTCGTCGCCATCACCCGGTTGCGTAACCCGGGAACGACCACCGCGTGGCCGCGGTCGAGGGCGCGCAGCCCCGCGGCCACGACTGGTCCGGGCGCGGCGAGGCGTCGATAGATCGCGGTGTGCGAGACATCCGATCCGAGTGCATCGACGAATCCCGTTTGGGTGGGTCCCGGACACAACGCCGTCACGGTGACGCCGGAGCCGCGGGTCTCGGCCCACAACGCTTGGCTCAGTGACAGCACGAACGCTTTCGAGGCGCCGTAGGTGGCTTGATAGGTGCCGGGCTGAAACGCGATGAGGGAGGCGACGTTCAAGATACCGCCGCGACGACGGGTCAACATTCCCGGAAGGACCGCATGGGTCAGACGCACCAGCGCGCCGATGTTGACCGCGACCAGTTCGTGCTCGCGACCGGCCTCAATCTCGGCGAACGGGCCGTAGGTGCCGAACCCTGCGTTGTTGATCAGCACGTCGATCCCCCGCCCGTCCAGGTGGGCGATCAGGTCCTCGACACCGGCGTCGGTGCCAAGGTCACCGACGACCAGTTCGACGGCAGCGTTCGGGGCGATCTGTCCGATTCGCTGCGCTACCGCGTCCAGACGAGCCCGATCCCGCCCGGCCAGCACCAACGACAGGCCCCGGCGCGCCAGCTGCTCGGCGAAGATTGCGCCCAGCCCGGAACTGGCGCCGGTGACGACTGCCCACTTTGTGTTCGGCATGGTTTTTCCTTGTGAATGGTGTTGTTTGCTAATGGATTTGCTTGGGGCGCGGTATCGACACGGCATGGCTGACGAGGCCGATCGCTCCGCCGAGGATGGGCCAGATCGGCCAGAAGTATGTGGCGTCGGTTGTCACGGCGACCGCGGCCCAGACGCTGAGCACGATGGCGGCCATCGCGAGGTAGGCGCCCAGGTGAGCGCGCACCCCACGGCGAGCCGCGGCGATCTGGGCGGCGCGCCGGCGGGGATCGTGCCGCCGGATGCGCTCGAGCGGCAGGCCGGTGAGGAGTTCCTGCAACTCGTGGGTCGCGTGGGTTTGGAAAACCGCTTGCAGCCGTTGCTCGTACTCGTCCATCAGCAGGAAGCCCTGGGCGAGTGCCTGGCCGAGTAGGTCGGCCGTCTTCTCCCGGTCGCGGTCGCCGGCGAGCGTGGATGTCATTTCAAGTGGCTTGGTCATTTCGCCTCTCGGGTTCGATGTTTATGGGCATTAACATAGACCTAATGTTAATGTCGTCAACATGGCAGTGCAGCGATCGACCGCGAGGCGGCGTGATAGCTATCACCACGGTGATCTCAAGCGGGCGCTGACCACCGCGGCGCTATCGCTGGTGGCCGAGAAGGGGCCGAAAGGGTTCACCCTCACGGAGGCGGCGCGGCGCGCCGGGGTCAGCGCCGCGGCTCCGTATCGGCACTTCGCCGACAAGGCCGAGCTGCTGGCCGCCGTCGCCGAACAGGGATTCCACGAACTGCACGCCGATCTGACAGCAGCTGCCGATCGCGCATCGGACCCGAGGGAGCGGGTGATCGAGCTCGGCCGTGTCTATGTGCGTTGGGCCGTCGGCCATCCCGACCACTATCAGGTCATGTTCGGGGCGGAGTCGCTGAAGGCGGCGCAGCCGGGCCTGGTGGTGGCCGGCCAGCAGGCGTTTGACGACCTGCTCGGCGCGATCACCAAGTGCCAGCAGGCGGGGATCGTCGAGGTTCAGGATCCGCGAGAGATTGCCGCGCCGCTGTGGTCGCTGGTGCACGGCATCGCGTCGCTCACCATCGGTGGCCAGCTGCGCGGTGTCGGCATCACCCAAGCCCCGGAGGAGCTGGTCGAGGGCGTTGTGGCGCAATTGCTTTGACCCACGTGCTACGGCCAGCTGAACTTTCTTGAGGCGAAACGGTCCATCGTCACGGGATCGGTCCTACCATCAGTTCTAGCTCGACGAGGAGCTGAGGGCCGATGAGCGACACCCACACCGACGCGACCGAGATCGACAAATGGGATCGGGGTTTGACCGAGCACGTCATCTCGCTGACCCGGCCGATCGTCAAGCGCTATTTCCGCTCCGAGGTGCGGGGCCTGGAGAACATTCCGCCCGGACCGTCGCTGGTGGTGGGCAACCATTCCGGCGGCATGCTCACGTTTGACCTGTCGGTGTTCGCCGTCGACTACTACGACACGTACGGTTACGACCGTCCGCTGTACGCGCTGGCCTTCGACACCATCTTCGCCGGGCCGGCGGCGGAGTTCTTCCGGCGCACCGGGGTGATCCGGGCGACGCGCGAGAACGCCGCCACGGCGCTGGCCGCCGGTGCCGTCGTGCTGGTCTTCCCGGGCGGGGACTACGACGTCTACCGGCCGACCCTGGCCGAGAACGTCGTCAACTTCGACGGCCGCACCGGCTACGTCAGCACGGCGCTGGAGGCCAATGTTCCGATTGTCCCGGCCGTCTCCATCGGCGGGCAGGAAAGCCAGTTCTTCTTGACCCGCGGCCAGTGGCTGTCCCGCCTGCTGCGGCTGAACAAGTTCGAGCGCAAGTTCTTCCGGACGAACATCCTGCCGGTCACTTTCGGTTTCCCGTTCGGGCTCAGTGTCCTCGCGCCGGTCAACATGCCGTTGCCCACCAAGATCGTCACCGAGGTGTTGCCGCCAATCGATCTCGCCCACTTCGGCGCGGCTCCCGACGTCCAAAGGCTTGATGCGCATGTGCGTTGGGTGATGCAAAGGGGGCTCAAGGCGCTGGCCGCCCAACGCCACTTCCCGATCATCGGCTGACCGCGCGAACTGGTTGCCGCGTCAGGTTGGTCGGCTGCCGATTTCCAGGCCGGCCATCTCGCAGGTGCCGTCGAACACCAACCGACCGAACGTGCGCACGCTGCAATGAAGTCTCCCGGCAAGGTGCTCGAAATCGGTGTCGATATTGCGCCGCTCCGCGGGCAGCGGCACCGGCAAAACGTGCGGGCTCAGGCCGGCATCGTGTCCGTCCAGCTCGATTTGGTACCTCGGTGTGCGTGCTCGCACGGTCCAGTGTCCGTCGCTGACGTGCGATCGCACGAGTGCCGGCGGCGCCAGTCGGATCACCCGGTTACCGAGTCGCACTACCACTCCGGTGACGTCCCGGCGGATCGGGCCGAGCTGAAGAAGGCCACCCGAGAATGCGACCGCGACGTCAGCGCCGTCGAAATCGTGTGCCTGCCCCCACCACCAGCGCTCGGGAAAGCCCGCGCCCCAGTTCCGTTCCGCGTACAGCGGGGCGCCGTCGAATGACCAGGAGTCTTCACTGAATTCTACTGTGCCACTTGCAGTTCCACCTAATCGATAGGGGTGCCAGTATTGGTTGAGGAACGGGACCGAGGAAAAGAGTCCACCTCCCCCAAACGCCTTGGGCCACGAGAAAGGGTCGGCGAACCGCATGTCCAGGTGAACGCCCTCGAGGTCGATTTGGAGCCGGTCGAGGCCCGCCACCACAAGCCCCGTCGGGCCGGTCCCAGCGCGGACCGAGAAGCGGGACATCTCGGTTTCCGCCCCGGCCAGGGCCGCGGACTGCACAACACCCCCGGGGTGCAATGCGACTGCGACAGTGGCCCAGTCCCCGTCCCGGCTCCGGTTAACACTGCAGAGCGCGACAACAACCCGACCCGTCGCGGAATCGGTGAGACGCCAAAACCAGCCTTCCATTTCGCATCCGTGCGAGGGCACCGGATCGCCGAAGGGGACATCGGCACCCGTGCGCCGATAGGCATGGACCAGTGGCTTGGCGACACTTGCCGTTGCCCGTCGCAGGTAGGTGGTGATCATCGGCGGTCGACCAGCCCGGACTGCACCAGCGCGTCGTCGATGAATCGCTGCACCGGCCGCGACCGGAAGAACCCGGTGTGGCCGCCCGGATACCACTGGATCTTGGGTCTACCCCAGTGCTCCCAGAGCCGGGTGACCTGGTCGCGGGGGTGAACCAGCCGGTCGGCGATGCCGGCGTAGATGAAGCGGCCCGGCATCGGCACGCACGGGGTCAGGGCCAGTGGCGAGATCATCCGGCCGATGGGCTTGGCCGAGTTCATCGTGTGACGCAGGGCAGCATGGCCGCCGAGACCGGCATGGCGGCCGACCAGCCCGACCAGGTCGACGGCGGGCACACCGAGGATCGCGCAGGTGAGGCTGTCGTCGAGGCTGGCGACCAGTGACGAGACCAAGCCGCCGAGGGAGATGCCGTTGAGCCCGATCGCGGCGTCGGGCTGCTGGGCGCGGACCCAGGACAACAGGCGCCGGATATCCCAGACCGCCTGAGCGGTGCCGTGGACGTCGTCGAGCACGTCCTCGCTGGGGTAGGCGACGCCTTTCGGCAGGCCGCGGCCACGCGGACCGTGCATGGGGAGCACGGGAAGCACGACATTCAGGTCGAGATCCCGGTAGAGATGCCAGGCACGAAACAGTGCGAGGTCAACGGCGGCCCGTCCCATCTCGGCGCCGTGCACACAGATCAGCCAGGGGCGCGGCCGGCGGTGTCGCAACATCAAGGCGTACTCGCGGTTGCCGGCGGTGTAGCTCAGCCATCGTTCGCGGCCCGGTTCGCTGGCACGGGGCTCATACTCGCTGTCGAAGGTGATGCGTTCGTAGCTGCGTCCCATGCTGTTGACGCGCTTGACCGTGACGTCGGTCAGCGGCGGGGGAGCGGCGAAGAATCCTTCGGAATTGTCGAGCCAGCCTCTGTCGCCGTAAAACTCCTGTGCCGCAAGCAGTTCGCGGTCGATCCGTTCCAGCGTTGTCGCGTTGGGTGTCGACCGCAGGAAGCTGAATCCGGCCAGCAGGATTTCGTCGCGAAGCGCCTGCGCCGCCAGTGCGATGGTGGGCCGTGCCACCGGAAGCTCGTCGGGCTGCCGATCAAGGTAGGTGCCCCAGGAGCGGGCGTAGAAGCCGCCGGTTCGGGTGAACGGTCCGAGTGCCTGTAACAGGGGATTGGCGCCGCTGCCGCGGTCCCGTCCGGGGCCGTCGGGGGAAGCCGAGGCGTCGGGGTGCTCGATGTCGTTCAATCTGATGCCTTTTCTGCCGTGAACAAAACATCACTTCCCGATTATCGGCTGACGCGCGTCATCGCCCGTGCGCGTCCGGAGCCGCGATGACCACCTCCATGACGAGTCCCAGCCGGTGCACGCGTGACTGGTGCTCGATTCGCCAGCCGTGTTCCAGCAGGGCGCTGACGCTGATGGGGCGGCAGCCGCCCACCAGCTTGGGCGCAACCCGCCAAAGGCCGGTCCAGGCTCGGCAGAGGCCCCGCTCGAGCGGCCGTTCCCCGAACGTGAGGCTGGCCAGGCACAGGCGGCCGTCGGGGGTGAGGATCCGGCGCAGGTCGTCGAGCACGGCCCGCGCGTAGGCGTCGTCGAGCAGATCGAAGACAAAGGCGGACAGCACGCGGTCGGCAGACCCGTCGTCGGCGGGCAGCGGCAGTGAGCCGTCGACGAGCACCACCTTGGCCCGTTCGGCCCAGGGGGCGAGCCGGCGTCTGGCCAAGTCGATCATCACCGGGCTGATGTCGACGCCGAGGTAGTCGACGCTCGCAGGCAGCGTCTCCAGCAGGTTCCCTGCTAATCGGCCTGTACCGCAACCAAACTCGAAAATCGTCTGGTCACCGGCGAGGGCCGCGTGGTCCACTAGCCGGTTGATCGTGGTGTCCTCGTAGAAGGCCTGCCAGTCCTGAACGCGGCCGATCCGGTCGTAGACCCGCCGGGCCTGGTTCGGTGTGAGTGCCATTGGTGGGGATCCTCTCGGTTAGCGCCCCGGCTCGAGATGGGCGGTGACGATGGGCGCGACTCGCGCGACGAGCTCGTCCAGCGGCGCGGACGCGATCGGCTCCACGTGCAGCACGTGGCGCAGGTAGGCGATGCCCAGCAACTGGCCCATCGCCAGATCGACCCGCAGTTCGCTGTCCGGGCCCCGCAGGGGCTTGGCCAACTGCGGGTACAGCTGGTTCGCAATGAACTGACGCACCAGCGTGGTGGACTCCTCGTGGGTGGCCGCGCCGCGCAGGATCGCCAGCAGCGGGGCGCGCGATTCCGGCCGCTCCCACGCCTCGAAGAACACCCGCGTCAGCCGCGCTCCGATCCCGCTGCGATCACCATCGGTGATGCGCGCGACGAGATCTGCCGGCGCGATGGGCCATCCCACGGTGGACCGGAAGAGCTCGGCCTTGCTGCCGAAATAGTGCCGGATCAGCGCGGGGTCGACCCCGGCGGCGGCGGCGATGTCGCGGACCGAGGTTTTGTCGTATCCGGACTCGGCGAACAGCCGCCGGGCGGTCGTCACGATCTCGTTGCGGGTATCGGGGTTACCCGGGCGTCGTCCAATCGGCCGCATAACCCTGAAATTCTACAGCCGTTGACTTCTGGCGCTGGTGAGTTTAGCCTGGGTCGTGTAAATTCCCCGAGTGAGGAGTTTAGGGATATGCCAGCACCACGATGGGTCGCCCGGTTCAACAAGGTCGGTCTCAACCGTTTCACCAAGTTCATTGCGCCCTGGGCGCCGGGATGGGCGGTCGTCATCCATCGCGGCCGCAAATCGGGCCGCACCTTCCGCACCCCGCTGTGGGCCTTCCGCCGGCGCGACGGATTTGTGATCGCGCTGACGTACGGCTCAACGTCGGACTGGGTGCGCAACGTCCTCGCCGCGGGCGGCTGCGAAGTGCTGGCCAGGCGGCGGCACTATCAGCTCGGCTCTCCGACGCTCTTCCATGACGAGGACGCGACCGATATGCCGCCCTTCATCCGGTTTATGCTCCGCCGGGTGATCAAGGCGCCGGAGTTCCTCAGGCTCGACATCGTCCGAGAACTGGCGCCGGCACACTGAATTGCGTTGTCGGCGTTTGAAAGAAGGAGTCAGCATGGCGGTGGAGCTGCCGAGTAGTCCCCTGGGGGAAGTGGACCCGCAGTTCGAGAAGCTCGCGCTCGAGGTGGCCGCGGTGACGTTCGGACTGCCCGGGACGAGCGTCCGCGAAAAGCTGCTGCAGAACCTGACTCTGGACGTATGCCGTTGCCATCTGGGGCTGGCCTTCCGGATGCATATCACCGCGGCCAAGATGAACGGTCTGAACTACGCCGACTTGCTGGCGGCGATCCGGTTCATCGCCCCGTACGCGGGTTATCCGGCCGCGGCCGACGCGCTGGCCCGGCTCAAGGAGGTTGCCACCGAGATCGGCATGGACACAAGTGATCTCGGCGAGACGGTGCCGCCGGACACCATGGACGACGTGGTGCGATCCCTCGACACTACCGACGAGTGGACCGCCGAATTCATGGATCGGCAGATAACCAGGGCGTGGTCGGAGGGCCGGCTGAGCAGGCGGGAACGCGCCATCATGGCGCTCACCTACGACGTCGGCCAGCAGGATCTCGACGACTCTTTCCGCCGGCACGTCGAACTCGCGCTCGACGCCGGCCTCGGCGAGCTCGACATCCTTGACGTCGTCCGCTTCTGCGCCGAGTACGGAATCGCCCGCGCCGCGGCGGCGATGCGCGAGCTCGACAACGTCCTAGCCTCGCTTGAGCCCCGGCGTGAAGGTGACCGGTAGTCTGCCCAGCCCGGTCATGCTGGGGTTGCCCAGGTATTGGTCGACATTGGGCAGGTCGACCCGGTAGTCCGGGATGCGGTCGAGGATGGCCTTGACCATCACCCGCGACATCAGCCGCGCCAGGTGCGATCCGATGCAGCGGTGCGGTCCCAGGCCAAACGCGAGGTGGCGGTTGGGTGTTCGGTCCAGGAGGATCTCGTCGGGCTTGGTGAATTCGTGCTCGTCGTGGTTGGCGGCCAGCCAGCTGATGACGACTTTGTCGTTTTTTCGCAGGCGCTGGCCGTTGAGCTCGATGTCCCGGGTCACCGTGCGGCTCAGGGTTTGGTTGACCGAGAAGTAACGCAGGAATTCGTCGGTGGCGGTGCGGTAGAGCTCGGGGTGGTCGACGAGTCGTTGGCGCAGCGGCGGGTGGGTGCCCAGGTGCAGCAGGGTCAGCGCGGTCTGCGACGTGGTGGTGTCGACGCCTCCGCCGATGAGGTTCCAGAGGATGTTGAGCAGCTGTTCGTCGGTGAGGCGCCGGCCGTCGAATTCGAACTGGAGGAGGAAGCTGGTCAGGTCGTCGTCGGGGTTGGTTTTTCTGCTGGCCGCGAAGTCGAGGACGCCCTGCATCATGGCCGGGACTTTCGCGATGGCCTCGGTGTACTCGGGGCTGTCCTGGGGCACGGCCATGACGGAGTGGAAGAGGTTGGCGTAGAGATGCCAGTTGTCGTAGGGCAGGCCCATCAGCTTCATGGTGAGGATGGCCGGGACCGGGCTGGCGTAGTCGAGCACCAGGTCCATCGCGCCCTCGGTGATTTTTTCGTCGAGGAAGTGGTGTGCCTGCTGCTCCATGAAGGGCTTGAGTTTCTGGACGGCGCCCGGGGAGAAGAACGGGGCCAGCGCGTGCCGTAGGGCCTGGTGGTAGGGGCCGTCGATCTCGCCGATGCCCAGGGCCGGCTGCCCCTCGGGTCGCGGCACGCCCATCTCGCCCTGGTAGTCGACGCCGTCTGCGGCGTTGGGCTGGTATTTGTGGGCGAAGGTGTCGCCGTCGCGGGCGGCCCGGCTGACCGCGTCGTAGCTGCTGAGGAACCAGAAGCCGCCGTAGTTGGTGTTCCAGGCGACGGGGCACTTTTGTCTGAGGTCGGCGTTGATGGCCAGCTCGTTGAGGTTGAATTCGTCGGAATGATGGTCGAAGTCGACGATTGCGTCCTCGGTGACGTCCGGGCGTGTAGCCATCGAAAAGTCCTCCTGCGCAAGGAGACCTGGGTTTATAGCGGAGGTTGCCGCTATTTTACAATCTTTGTGATATTACGCTTTTGGGAGCGTGGAGCTAGCGCCGTCGAAGGTTTGCCGGGGCCGACTTGCTGCGAAAGGGCGTAATGACCAGTCATCGAACGGTTTTCAACCACGTCGGGTTGTGCGTCGCGGATCGCGAGCGGTCCCGCCGCTTCTACGAAGGCCTGCTCGGGTTCAAGTTCTGGTGGGAAATCGACCCGCCCGACGACCGCACCGCCCCGCTCGTGCAACTGCCCGAGCCGCTCGGAACGCATGCGACCTACTTGGTGCGGGACGGCCTCGTGCTCGAACTGATCGACTACTCCAAGCGTGCCGTGCACGCCGGGGGCGAGCGCGCCATGGACCAGGTGGGGCTGACGCATATCTCGTTTTCGGTGTCCGATCTACCCGGCGTGTTGGGCAGGGTCGCGGAGTTCGAGGGAGTGGTGGTCGAGGGCACGGTGGCCGAGGGGATGGCGATGATCCGGGATCCGGACGGGCAGCTACTGGAGCTGCTTTCGGAGGGGTGGCTTTCGGTGCTGCCGCCGCGTCCATAGGACGGTTGCCCGTATTCGGCTGCCGGGCGTGTGCAAGTGGCATACTAGTGGCATGAACCGCATACGTCTGAGTACGACCGTGGATGCTGAACTCCTCGGCAGTGCGCGGAACGTGCGGTCAGGAATCACCGACGCCGCCCTCATCGATGAGGCCCTCGCGGCACTGCTCGCTCGTTACCGATCGGCCGAGGTCGACGCCGGCTACGCCGCCTACGACGAGCACCCGGTTGAGGAGCCGGACGAGTGGGGCGACCTGGCATCGTGGCGGCGAGCGGCAGGCGCGTCGTGAGTGGGATGCCGGCTCGCGGTGAAGTGTGGTGGTCCGAGCTGGCTGGGATCGGGCGCCGTCCGGTTGTCGTCCTGTCCCGTGATGCCGCGATCCCTCGACTTCGACGTGCCCTCGTCGCGCCCTGCACGACGACCATCCGAGGACTCGCCAGCGAGGTTGTCCTCGAGCCGGGTTTCGACCCGATCCCGCAGCGTTCGGCAATCAACCTGGACTCGCTCGAAAGCGTCTCGGTTGCAGTCCTGGTCAGCCGACTCGGCCGGCTTGCCGACACCCGGATGCGCGAGATCTGCGCGGCCCTGGAGGTCGCGGTCGACTGCACTGGTGTGTAAGCGTGAGTTCTTTGTCGCCGCATCGGAATTCGCCACGTTGACCGTGTAGGTGGGATTGAGTCGTTACCGCGGCGCGCCGGGTGAACTTCCGCTGCTCGGGCGCTGGCGATTTAGTCACCACATCAGCGGCGTCTTAGGCCGCGGCAGTCACATCTGCCACACGAGTATCTGGGCGAGTCGGCAGCACGATTTGCCCGCCTCGTAGCGACAAACCAAGGCACGCAGGGGATGTGCCGCTGATAGCCGGGCACACCCAACCTCCTAAGTTGTCGAGACTGGTGTGATTGATGTGGCAATTGCCTTTGGCGCCCAACGCTCTGGGTCCGATGGCGACCACCTGACGGCTGCGGCGCAGGCGATCTCGGCGCCTGCGGCGGCGATGGCTGCACGGTCATGGGTGGGGCCGGGCCTTCCAGGCTCCGGCGCCACGGGCAGTATTGACGCTGTCGCACACCGGTGAGGAGCAGCTCATGCCCACCCGATTCACGAGTCGGCAGCGTCACCGCCGACACGGTGTCGCGACACGGCTTGTCTGTCTGGCGCTGATTTTGGCTCTCGCTGGCGCTGCAGCCCCTGATCCCGGTGCACTCGCGGCGCCGGCCGTCCGGATCTCCAGCCAGAGCGAGCAGATTCTCCAAACCCTGCTGAGGGTGAGAAATGGTCTTTCAAGCCCGGACCCGCCCGAGCGATCGGAAATACTGTCACGGCAGTTCCTGGGAGTGCCATACGGGGCAAACACTCTGATCGGTTCGGCCAACGAGGCTGAGCAGCTAGTCATCGAGCTGCAGAAGGTCGACTGTTTCACCTATGCCGACTACGTGGAAGCGCTGAAACGGGCCAACGACCGCCAGCAGTTCATCGACGATCTCATCAAGGTTCGGTACAAGGACGGCGTCGTCGCATTCCAGAACCGCAAGCACTTCTTTACCGACTGGTCCGCGCTGGCCCCCACGGTAGCGACCGATATCACGTCGAGTCTTGGCGCCAACTCGATCCAGGTCACCAAGAACCTCAACCAGAAAGGTTCCGGCGGAGTGTATTTGCCCGGTCTACCGATCGTCCGGCGAACCCTCGCATACATTCCCAGTCAGCGGATCGACAGCAGCGTCCTCGCCCGACTGCGGACCGGTGACTACCTCGGAGCCTATGCAGAAGACGGCGGTCTGGACGTTACGCATGTCGGCATCTTTGTCGACAAACCGGACGGGCCTTTCCTGCGCAATGCGTCATCACTGCGGGTGAACGACAAGGTGGTCGACAGTCCCCTCAACGACTACCTGAAGACGGTCCCCGGGATAGTCGTACTGCGCCCCGTGGCGTAACCATCGATCCACGAACCCGACGTCGAGACCGGAACGTCGACGATCAGGGCCGCTCGAAGTGCTGGTAGTCGATAGGGGTTGGCCAGGAGCCGCCCCAGCTCCAACCACGATCGGTGAAGACGAGTACGGCCGGGTCGCCGTTGTGCAAGAGCCCCGGGTCGGTGCGGCTGCGGTTTAGGTAGGCCGCCGCGTTGTGCGGTTGGAATGCGCCGCTGGCGTAAATGCACGGGTTGAGAAGCGGATTGAGGTCGATGGCCCGACCGTAGGCGTGTTGAGACCATCGGTCGGTTCCCGGGATGCCCCGGCAGTTGAACGCCGACGTGTTGTTGTCCTCCATGGACAACTCGTCATCAGCGTCCGCGTAGTGGTCGACCGTGCGGATCTTCTCGATGGGAAAGCCCAGTCGGTACAGCCGCTCGAAGATCGCGATGACCGCGGGTACCAGGTCTTCGTGCACGATCAGCTCGCCACGGTGGGCCTGGCCGTCGAAACCGATGTGGTCGACGCCGACGCGCCGCAGCTGCGCGGTTCAACCGGGCAACCCGGCCGCCAGCTGGCGCCGAGATCGGCGGCAGTCACCGGGTCAACGGTCGCACCGGCGGGTGGCGGTGGCGCATCGGATGTCGACGCGACGGCAGACGGTGGCGGTGCGGCGGCAGGAGGTGGCGGCGCGGCGGTGCAGTGCACGAGCACCGCAGCGGCCGCGATCATTTCCGCCAGGACGGCAATTGGCTGCCGTTCGAACTTGTACCGATGCGAGCGACCGAAGCCAGCGAGCACCGTCATCATCGCCCCGGCGAGCTGACCGAACCGATGCGACCGGGCCGCCCCAAGGACACATCCCGGCCGTGGCCGGCAATTCTCATCGCGACCGCTGCGCGCCATGACTAGAAATCCTGCCAGCGGCGACGATCAAACGCGGCGAGCCCTGGTGGTGCATCCAGGATGTCGCATTGGCCGCGCGCCGGGCCGACTGGGTTGGAGCGATTTCAAGCATCGCTCGGCCGACCTTGGTGCACACTTGTGCGATGCAGGTATGTGAATTCACCACCGTCGCGCTGACCGCCTCGTCCCAGCCGCCGCAATCCATGCGCCGGACCCGGGCGTCGATGTCACCGCGGCCGGCGTGATCGTGCCTGATCCCGAGCCGCGCCGCGTGCTGACCTGCCTCTCGGACGTACGCGCGTTCTTTCACACCAACGCCGTGCCGCTGTACTTCATCTCGCCGACCCCGTTCAACCTGTTGGGCATCGATCGCTGGGTACGGAACTTCTTCTATCTGACCTACTTTGACTCTTACGAGGGCGCACATTCGCGCGTGTTCGTGCCCCGGCGGCGCGACCGCAGGGATTTCGACGGCATGGGCGATGTGTGCAACCACCTCCTACGTGATCCCGAGACACTCGAGTTCATCGCGCGGCGAGGGCCCGGTGGCAAGGCCTGCTTCGTGATGCTCGACGAGGAGACCCAGGCTCTGGCACGCCAGGCGGGGCTCGAGGTCATGCATCCGCCGGCGGAGCTGCGCCATCGCCTGGGCTCCAAGATCGTGATGACGCGCCTGGCCAACGAGGCGGGCGTGCCGAGCGTGCCGCACGTGATCGGGCGGGCCGGCTCCTACGACGAGTTGTCGGCGCTCGCGCAAAGCGCCGGGCTGGGAGACGACCTCGTCGTCGAGGCCGCCTATGGCGACGCCGGCAGTGCGACGTTCTTTGTGCGCGGTGAGCGCGACTGGGACCAGTGCGCCGGTGGCGTGGCGGGGCAGCCGGAAGTCAAGGTCATGAAGCGCATCCGCAATGTCGAGGTGTGCATCGAGGGCACCGTGACCCGCCACGGCACCGTGATCGGTCCCGCGATGACGAGCCTCGTCGGCTACCCGGAGCTGACCCCGTACACGGGCGCCTGGTGCGGCAATGACGTCTGGCGCGAAGTGCTGCCGCCCGCCCAGACGCGCGCGGCACGAGAGATGGTGCGAAAGCTGGGCGACGTCTTGAGCCGCGAGGGATACCGCGGCTACTTCGAGGTGGACCTGTTGCACGACCTGGACGCCGACGAGCTCTACCTCGGCGAGGTGAACCCGCGCCTGTCCGGCGCAAGCCCGATGACGAACCTGACCACCGAGGCCTACGCCGACATGCCCCTGTTCCTGTTCCACCTGCTCGAGTACATGGACGTGGAGTACGAGCTCGACGTCGAGGAGATCAACTCGCGCTGGGAGCGGGGCTACGGCGAGGACGAGGTGTGGGGTCAGTTGATCATGTCGGAGACCTCGCCGGATCTCGAGCTCTTCACCGCAACCCCGCGCACCGGGGTGTGGCGCCTCGACCACGACGGCCGCGTCTGCTTTGCGCGCCAGGGCAACGACTGGGCCACGCTGCTCGACGGGTCCGAGGCCTTCTACATGCGCGTCGCGGCGCCGGGCGACTTACGCTGCGAGGGCGCCCAACTCGGCGTGCTCGTCACCCCCGGGCACCTACAGACCGACGACTACCAGCTCACCGAGCGCTGCCGGCGCTGGGTCGACGGCCTCAAGGCGCACTTCTCCTCCACACCCCTGACGCCGGCTGCGCCGGTCGTTTCGCGGCTCGTCGCACGAGCGTGAGCCGCGGAGCCGCGCGCATGGTCGGCGGCGAACCCGGTCGCGTCCCGGCCGGTCTCTCCCTGGGCAACTGGCTGTCGTCGCCGTATTCGCATTGGGCGTTCCAGCACGTCGAAGACTTCATGCCGACCGCGGTCATCCCGCGCGGCGCCGGGCCTGTCGCAACGCTGCCCGCGGCCAACGCTCCGATCGCCGACATCCCGGTGACCGGCACGGACGGGGTGGGCAGCACCGTGGGTGCGGTAATAGCCGGCACCGCGACCGACGGGTGGGCCGTCGCCCACCGCGGTGCGATGGTGGCCGAGGAGTACCTCGACGGCCTGGGGGCCCACACCCGGCACCTGCTGTTCTCGGTGAGCAAGTCGCTGGTGGCGGCCGTGGTCGGCGCGCTGCACGGGGCCGGTGCGATCGAGCTGGACGCGCCGGTCACGGCATACGTTCCCGCCCTGGCGAACTGCGGCTACGCCGGTGCGACGGTGCGCCACCTGCTGGACATGAGGTCGGGCATCGCCTTCTCGGAAAATTACCTCGACCCGGCCGCGGAGATACACGTCCGCGAGCAGGTGATCGGCTGGCAGCCCAGGAACGGTTCGGACGTCCCCGCCACGTTGCGTGACTTCCTGCTGACCTTGCGGCAGAAGTCGGCCCACGGCGGCCCGTTCGAATATCGCTCGTGTGAAACCGACGTGCTCGGCTGGGTCTGCGAGGCCGCCGGCGGCCGGCGGATGCCCGAGCTGATGTCGGAGATGCTGTGGAGCCGCATCGGTGCCCAGTGCGACGCCACCATCGGCGTCGACGCGGCCGGCACCGGAATATTCGACGGCGGCATCAACGCCTGTCTGACCGACATGATCCGGTTCGGGTCGCTGTTCGTGCGCGACGGTGTCTCGCTGACCGGCCAGCAGGTGGTGCCGGCGGCGTGGATCGCCGACACCCTCGACGGCGGCCCCGACTCGCGTCAGGCATTCGCCGCCAGCCCCGACGATCACCGAATGCCCGGCGGGATGTACCGCAACCAAGTGTGGTTTCCCTACCCGGGCAGCAACGTCGTGTTGTGCGTGGGCATGTGTGGTCAGATGATCTACGTCAACCGCGCCGCGGAGGTGGTCGCCGCCAAGTTGTCCAGCCAGCCGGCCTCTGAGGACGACCCGCAGTTACAGTCGGACACGCTGCGCGCATTCGATGCGGTGGCACGGGAATTGGGTGAGATCGGTGGTTAGCCCATCCCCTTCCTACTTTTGTTACCTGGGTTTTGCGGTTTCGTGTGTGGATGTACTACTACGCAGTCCGTGACGGTGGGAGACGCCGAGCAGTTCGAAGGCTCGGCGTTGCAGCTGTGTTGGTTTTGGGCTCTTCATGAATGACGGTGTAGTTGGGGTTTGAATCCGCCGGTTTCCAGTAGTGATCTGGCGATGTAGTTGGTGAGGTTGCGGAATCCCAGGGCCGATCCGCGGAGGTGTTCGAGACGGCCGTTGATCGCTTCGGTCGGCCCGTTGGATGTGCCGGGCCGGTCGAAGTAGGCCAGGACGTCGGCGGCCCGCTTCTTGAGTGTGCGTCCGAGGGTGATCACCTCCTGCAGGGCTTTGGGGACGCCGGTGCTCAGCGCGGTGATCAGCGCGGCCATCATGGTGCGGCCGGTCTTGCGGTCGGGGTGTCGGTAGGCGGCCACGGTGCGCTGATACATCGTCCAGGTAGCTTCGACCTCGGCGTGGGCGTCGACGGCGAACAAGGCCGCCAGCCGGGTCTTTTGCTTGTCGGTGAGTAGATCGGCCCCCGTCTGCAAGGTCCGCCGGCACGCATAGAGCGGGTCGGTCTTGCGGCCCCGGTGCCCACAGGTGGCCAGCTGGACACGGCGCCGGCATTCATCGAGGGCGTTGCCGGCCAGCCGGACCACATGGAAGGGGTCCATCACCGTGGCTGCATCGGGCAGCTCTTCAGCGGTGGCGGTCTTGAAACCGGAAAATCCGTCCATGGCAACGACTTCCACTCGGTCACGCCAGTCTTGTGGCCGCTCAGCCAGCCATTGTTGGAACGCTTTCTTGGACCGCCCTTCGACCATGTCGAGCAACCGTGCCGGGCCGGAGCCGTCGCGCACCGGGGTCAGGTCGATGATGACGGTGACGTACTTGTCGCCGCGGCGGGTGTGACGCCACACGTGTTCATCGACGCCGATCACCCGCACACCGTCGAAGCGGGCCGGATCGGCGATGAGTACCCGCTGGCCTTCGGCCAGCACCGCGTTATTGGCGGTGTTCCACGACACCGCCAGTCCTTCGGCGACTCGGGCCACGCTCAGGTGCTGGCAGACAAGGGCTTCCAGCGCCCAGCTGCAGAGCGCGGCGCGACAGCTTGGCCCGCGGCTCGGCGGCCTTGCTGGTGTCTTGGCGCCACACATGACGCGCAGCCGGCGCATCGGTAGCGGCGCACGGTGACCAGCAAGCGTCGTGGGCCGCCACCCGAACGGTTCGTGCGCCAAGCTCGCGGGTGACGCTGTCACGCGGGGCGCCTTGCTCGCCGCAGCGGCGACACCACGAGTCGTCGTCGGTGATCCGGCACGCCAGAAACGCCCGATCAGGCTCGCAGGCGTTGTCCGGTCACCTCCAGCCCGAGCTCATCGAGGCGGCAGAACGTCGTCAGATCAGGGCAAGCGAAGGTAGCGTCAGGCACGTCGAGGTCTTCCAGCTGGGCGGTGTGAGAACTCCCATCATCGGAAGACCTCGACCCCTACCCCAGTAACGACGCGCCGACCACCTCTACACCCTCAACTGCGCAGGCTGGTGAAGCTGTGCACCGGGGTGTCCTCGGCGGTGCGTTTGCGCGCGGCCTTGGCCAGCGCGGCATCGGAGCGTTGGGCGGGCTGCGACGGGGTTGGCGCGTTTGGCGGCGGCGGCGGGTTTGTCGTTGTCGACGAAACAGGATTGGGGCCAGGGCCTGTTTCATGTGCCAGCTCATGTAGTAGGACAGCATGCGCAAGAACATGTGGGCGCGCACCCGGTCGGCCAGCCGGTGGCGGATGGGGCGCACGTCGAGTTCGCTGTTGAGGGTGCGGAAGAACCGCTCGACGTCTTCGAGTCCTTTGTAGCGGGCCACCACATCAGCGTGGTCGAGGGTGTCGGCGGGCAGGCTGGTGCGCAGCACGTAGATGCCGTCCAGGGCGGCCTCGGCGGCGATGGCGTCGGTGGTTGCGGGTGAAGCGTGAACGCAGTCGTCGGTGATCTCGAGTGTGGAAGTGTTTGGCCATTTTGTAGTGGTTGATCACCTTGCCGACCCGCAGCGCGATGCTTGCTCCTTGCCGCGCAGCGGGCGACGGGTCGCGGCGGGTGGCCGCGGCGATGGTGTGCGAGCTCGTTTTCGGTGGCGGCCAACAGCTCGTGCGCGTTTGCGGGTGCGCTCTTCGGCCAGTGCGGGGTTGTGGCAGCACACCAGCCGCTCCCCGGGAAAGTCCGGGGAGCTGATCTCGACGAGGTCCTGCTCATCAAACAGCGACAGCTGCAGCGCCTCGGCGTCCACCAGGGCCTTGATCTGCGGGGCGCGCAACGCGCTGAAATCCAATCCAGTTGCGGCCGGGCGCAGCTCGTCGCTGATGCGTGCGCTGGTGAGCATGCCCCGATCCCCCACCAAACACACCCGGGTCAGCCCGAACCGGTCCTTGAGCTTTGTGATCTGGGCAGTCAGGGTCTTCGGGTCGGCGGTGTTGCCCTCGAACACCTCGATCGCGATCGGCACCCCGGCGGTCGAGCACAACAGCCCGTAGACGATCTGCAGCCGGCCTTTCACCCCGTCTCGGGCGTGCCCGATTTTCCCCAGCGGGCAGGTGCCGGCCCTCAAACGCCGCCGAGGACACGTCATAGAGCACCAGCGTCCCATCAGCCAAATGCCGCTTGGCCAATGCCTTTTCGATGGCGTCCTTGCGTTCAAGCACCCAGTCCATTGCCTCATACAGGTCGTCCTCATCACAGCCGGACAACCCCAAGCACCTCACCCAGTGAGCTGGTGGCGGTCTCGGTGCGCAGCCCGCGGGCGCACGCCAGCTTCGAGGCCGGGGCGATCACCTGCGCCACCAGCATCGCGGTCACCAGATCGCGCCGCCGCGAGCGGCGTCGGGTCGATCAGCTCCTCCATCCCGAGGTCGCGTGCGGTGCCCAACACCGCCGCGACATGCCCGTGCGGCAAGCTGCGGCTGATCTCAAACGCGCTCGGCCAGATCCATCGCGGGCGGCAGACCTTTCAGCGCCCGCTTCAGTTTCTCCACCTTGTGCTCGGGCCAGCGCGACAGGTTGGCCAGGGTGCGGGTTTTCACCTTGCCGTCCTCGCGGTAGCTTTCCCGCAGCAGCACCGCCGGCGGTGACCCCCGGTTCGGCACCCGCGTCACATACATGTATACATGGTCTCATATTCAGATCCTGAATACTCCTACATCAGTGCATGACACACCGTATATGTCTGGTTATTACATGTTTACAAATTACGCTCCTCAAAGACACAGAACACCAGCTCACAACGGCCGTGCAGGATCAGACCAGCCTCAAGAAGGGGGAACTTCGGGTTAGCCTTGAGGTGCATGCTGATCGCGAGTCTGACGCACAGATCAGTGTCACAATCTGCGAAGCGAGGTCGCACTTTCAAGACGACGCGCGCTTCGAAAGCCCGGCCCCCGTGCCCGTCGAGTCCCTCAGCTCCTCGTAGGCCCGCCGCGTCAGCTCGGCAAGGTGCGTCGGGTCGTCGATCGCCGCGGCGTTGGCGATGAAGCCGAAATCCATACTGTCGTGGTAGGACGCCAGCGTGACGTTGAGCCCGATGGCGGCGGCGAGTGCGGAGACCGGGTAGATGCCGAGCAGTCGGGCACCGTTGAGGTACCGGATCTCCTTGGCGCCTGCGACGTTGGAGATGACAAGGTTGCACGCCGGGTGCGCAATGCGATCCAGGTGTGTGGAGGCGCCCAAGCCCGCGAGTGCGACGAGTCCGACCGCGTAAGTCATCGCCGCCTCCTTGGACAGGCCGCCGAGTTCCTTTTTGGCGGTGGCGACCGAGTGCACTACCTGGCGGATCCGTTCCGGCATGCTCGCGCGCGGGGCGCCGAGTCGCACAAAGATCGCTGACACCCGGGTGCCGATCGCCGCGTCGTCTTCGGCGCGCAGCGACACCGGACACATCGCGATGAAGGGGTGCCCGAACTCGCGGCCAGTCTCGCGCAGGTAGGCGTGCAGGCCGCCGTCGATGACGCTGGCGGCTACGTCGTTGAGGGTCGCCCCGAAGTGGCGGCCGACCTCGCGCATCTCCGCGAGCGGCAACGACAGTGTTGCGAATCGTCGCCCAATTTCCAGCGGCGCGTTGGTGGGGGCATGCTGCGCCGCGAACGGCAGGCTGCCCTCGAGATGGGATCCCAGCAGACCGGCAAGCACCTTGCGCGCCGCGCTGACCGCGACCTGGTTGAGTGCCGTGACCTCTGTCAACGTCCCGTGGATCGAGTGGGCAACCTTCTCTACGAGCGGCGTGTGCGGGTGCGGTTCGGGTGCCGGCACGTCGAGGGCGAACGCGGGCTTGGCGATGGTGTCGCGATCGGAGGTGCCGAGGCCCGCGTAGAGCCGCTTCAGGCCGGATTCGCCGTCGATGATCGAGTGATGGGTTTTGGTGTAGATCGCGAACATGTCATCCGGCACCCCGTCGATCACCCAGCAGCGGAACAGCGGCCGGTGCCGATCGAGTTGCGGCTCGTGCAGATCGGCAACCAGGCGCAGCAGGTCGTCGTAGCCGGCGCCGTCGGGAAGGGCCAAGTGCCCGACGTGGTAGTGCGGGTCCCAGCCCGGCACTTCTCGGAAATGGGGCGCGCCGCGAACCAAAAGTTCCGGCACATAGTTGAACGGGGGTGTGGGCGAGCACTCCCGGTAGGCCCGCACGATTTCGTCCACGGGCTCTCGGCCGGCAGGCTTCTTGAACAGCAGCATGGCGCCGACGTGCGTGGTTCCGGCCGGCGACTCGAGCAATAGCCACGAAAGGTCCAGTGGCGGAATCGGTTTGGTCATCGCGTGGCTCCCATCCGAAATCCGGCCAGCCGTTTGAATCACAACCCGAGCAGGGCGCTCGCGACTGCCTACCGAGATACTCTCTCGCGAAGACTACGGTCAACGAGAGCATAAGGGCCCTGCCAGGGCAGCCCTAGGTCCCTGCGGTATCCGGCGAGCAGTGTGCCGGCGACGGGTGCGATCGCGGCGCACACGTCGGTCTGGCAGCCGAGTCGAGCCGTCCGAAAACCGGACGGCTCGGAGGGCCTTTCGGATGACTCGGTACCGGTCGGGGCACAAAACCGGCCACCTCGTTCTGCCAACCCGGCTACCATTTTGTAGCTGTCCTGAGGTTGTCGCGCCACCAGGTATGGGAGCCGCCGATGTCGTCGTACGTGATCGCTGCACCCGAGGCTGTTGCCGTGGCGGCGGGGGACTTGACCACGAATACCGGCCAGCCGCCAGACGAGTCGCACGCCGAGCTCGACGTGGTACGCGAACTGGCACCGGCACGCTGAGATGCGCGAGTCTGGCCGCTTCCAGGCTTCGAAGAACGCCCGCGTCAACCGTGCGCCGAGCTCGTTACTACGACCGGCAAAAACGATATCCCGGAAACCACCGTGCCGGGCATCGGAACATGGCACTAGAGCTGGTCCTATTCCAAGTGGGCTGGGGGTGGCGCTCGGGAACCCTGATCATGCAGCGGCGGATGTGGTGGGAGGCTGCGGATCGGGGGATCTATGCGGTCCGGGCTGGGTGGCAGGGCCGAGCCCGCGGGTCAGGTCCGCGCGAGAGCGGCGAGCCCGTGAACACCGATGACGCCGTGGAGTTTGCGTAGGTTGTGGCAGGTGGCTAGCAGCAGCCATTCCCCACGAGCCTGGTCGAGTCCGCGCAACAACAGGTGTTTGGCGTTCTGCAGGGTGCTCATCTGACCGAAGACCGGTTCGACGATCGCCTTGCGGCGGCATAGATCGCGTGGCCGTTCTTGGTTGTCAGTGTGCGGGCCATGCGCTGCTTGGCGGTCGCGGACTTCGGGATCCGACCGCGCGCAGCCACCGGCGGCGGCTCGTCGCGGCGCCGACGCCCGGTCGCCACATAGAACTCGGTGCCGTACTGGTCGGTGAACTCGCCGGCGCGCTCGAGGTTATCCGCCGAGCAGTAGCCGGCATCGGCGAGCATCTGGCCTGGGGCCTGGCCGGTGTTGATCGTGTCTGCTCGGTCATCGGGATCAGATTGCCCACATCGGCGGCGTTGGTGTGACGTCGGTGGCCACGATCACCTGATGGTCCTCATCGACCACGGCCTGGGCGTTGTAGCACTGGTGGAACGCCCCGTCGCCGGTGAGCATGATTTTGGAGTCCGTCGGTGAAGTTGCGCTGCGCCTTCGGTTTCGGCGTCGCCGCATCCGCCGCGGCGGCGCCCTTGGCGGCGGCGGTGTCCTCGTCCTCACCACGTTGCGGCCGCGGTTTCGGCCCGCTGCCGCGCCGCCCGCGCGGCCTCTTCCTCGAGCGCGGCCTTCGCCTCGCGGATCTTCGCCCGACGCGTTTCCCGGCGCCGCAACTCCTCGGCAGCTCGTCGCCGCGGTTGTTCTTGCCGTAGCGGCGTCTTCGGCCTTGTCGATCCGCTCGGCCTCGGCCAAAAGCGCCGACACCTCGTCGCGAGAACCTTTTCCTTCTCGCTCATCCGCATAGCTCATCGCCTTGCGTTTGGAGGCGTTAGCGCGCACCTTGTCCCGTCCAGGCACCCGGCCCAGCCGCACCATGCCCGCCCTGACACAACGCCAACGCCTGCACGAACAAATGCCCCAACGCAGACAGGTGCCGCTTACGAAACCGGCATCGCCCGATAATCCGGTCCCGTCCCTGCGGCCAGCCACCGAAACGCCACGTCGTCATCGCACTTGACCTCGATCGCCCGCGAGGAGCGCACTCCAATGTGTAGCCGTAGAGCAGATCCGCACCATCAGCCGCGGGTCATACGGTGGCCACCACGTCCCTCCGTATAGGCGGCCCGGATCCGCGACAGGTCCAGTGCTCATCCACCAGTTCGGCGATGAACCGGCCAGATGCTCGGCCACCAACCAGTCATCCAACACGCGCAGCAACAAGCCCTGATCTGGATCGAACATCCGAAACGTCTTATCCACCGCGTTTCGGCGCCCGAGAATGCGCGTCAACCCGCTGCGCAGGATCTATCGAAAACAGCCCCTCACCAGCATCACCAGCCACACCTCATCATCTCGTGCACCCAGCCATCAGCCGAGCACCCCGCCCGGCGTGTTACTGACCCACGCCCTAGCCTTGGTTACCGATGACCGCCATTGAAGTCCCGCCGGCTACCACGAAGTCTGTCGTCAGTACTTTGCCGCCGTCCCGGGGTTTGCGCGTCACGTGGATCGTGGCGTTCGGTTCGCTGGTGCTGGGCTTCCCGCTCTACACATACCTGGTCTTCCACAGCCACCTGAACCGTGGGCTGATGGCCGACCTGCTGGCCGTTCAAGCGACCATCGCCTACTTCGTGGGTATCTTTGCGGCATTTCTGCCGATCCCGTCACTGCGGCACTGGACCAGGTTCGAACGTCTGCAAGGGGTCGTGCTGCCGTTCGTGATCTGTTCCTACACCACCCATCTGACGTGGGAGCTGGGGTGGCTGATCCTGCACCGACCGATCGCCGGCGCTCGCGACAGCGCCTGGGCTTACCCGTGGTGGGCCTACATCGACGGTGGAGATCTGCGCTACCTCAACCCAGATCCCCACTTCTTGATGATCGAGGTGCTCTCGGTCATCAACGCCTGCGTCGGTTTCACCGGTCTGATCCTGCTCAAGCGCTCGCAATTCACCGACTACCGCGGCACCTTGCTCGTCATGTCCACGGCCATCACCCACACGGTGCTGACCTGGTACTACTACGGCGGTGAAATCATCGGTGGCTTGCCGTCGGTGAACACTTCGAGTTTCCTCGATCTCGGCGTGAAGTTCATCCTGCTCAACGCGCCCTGGCTTATCGCGCCTTGGCTGGTACTCGCCTGGGGATACCAGATGCTCAAACGGCAATTCGCGCCGACAGCCGCGCCCGCGGCTTGAGCGCCGGGCCGCCGCGTACGCGACGGCCAGAGCTGATGTCGGAACTGCTTTGGAGGCGCCTCGGTGCGCAGTGCGACGCCACCATCGGTGTCGACGCGGCCGGCACCGGCATATTCGACGACGGAATCAACGCCTGTCTGACCGACATGATCCGGTTGGGGTCGCTGTTCTTGCGTGACGGTGTCTCGTTGACCGGCCGGCAAGTGGTGCCGGCGGTATGGATCGCCGACACGCTTGACGGCGGCCCCGACTCGCGTCAGGCGTTCGCCGCCAAGCTGTCCAGCCAGCCGGCCTCTCAGGACGACCCGCGGTTACAGGCGAACACGCTGCGCGCATTCGATGCGGTGGCACACGAACTGGCTGGAATCACGAGTTAGCCTTTAGGTTTCGCAGGCCGCCGTTCCGCCAGCGGATTGACCGTTGCGAGTTCATCGGCCCGTCGACAGCAGTAGGTGGCGCACGTGTTCCCAACGCGCGGTAGTCCTGCCATAGCGATGTAGCACATTAAGTGCTACAGTTGCTGGGTGGACAGCATCGGGATTCGGGAACTGCGCCAGAACGCAAGCGTGTGGATAGCAAAAGCCAAGGCCGGAGTGACCATCCAAATCACCGACCGCGGTCGGCCGGTAGCGCGGTTAGTACCGATCGCAGCTGCCGAACAAGCGCGTGACCAACTCATCGCCGAAGGCCAGTTGCTCCCCGCCGCCGCACCACGATTCCCACTCAGACGGGCCGATCTGATCGAAGGTCCGCCGCTCTCCTCCATACTGGATGAACAGCGCTCCGATCGATGATCTACCTCGACACGTCGGCCACCGTGAAGCTTGTGGTGGCTGAAGAAGAGTCAGCGTCTCTGATTGACTGGCTCAACGCACACCCCGACGAAAACCTCGTCACCAGCGCCGTCGGCCACATCGAGCTGATGCCGGGCGGCCACACGAATCGGGCCCAAAGCTGTAGCGCTCGCCCGGAATGTCGCCTCAACGATCGACACCCTTGTCTTGACGGACGCTATCGCCGCAGCGGCGGCCACGATCCCTCCTGCCGAGCTGCGCACCCTGGACGCAATACACCTGGCCACGGCGCATCTCCATGGAAAGTCTCTTACCGCTTTGTGTGCCTACGATCGCCGGCTGCTCGAGGCGGCCGAATCGCAGGGACTGCCCACCGTGTCCCCGCGAGGCAATCCAGACGTCAGATAAGAGCTGACCGGCACGGATATAGGGTTGAGTCCGCGCATGTTGTTGCAGCAGGCGCGTTTTCGCCCAGTTCAAGTCTGCGGCGCTGGGCCCGATGCACTCAGAACCCGGCGGTGCATCGTGCATGGACCTAGGGTTGCGGACCCTCACGGCGATACGGGAGGCGTTGGGGGACAGGGCAATCGCGTGCTCACCGTGGCCGGGGTCGCCCCGCCGCATACCGTTCGACGACGCGCAGCGGCGGCACGTTCGTGGGCGCCGGCCCGCGGGGAACGAGATGGTCGGGGTTGGTACCGCGGATGACGCAGCATTCACGCCTCTTGTCCGAAGCGGTGAGGCTGAATGTGTTGCCCGCGCCGTCGACGAGATCGCCGGTCGGTACCACGAGGAGGTTCCAGCGCGGCTTCCACTGCGCGGTTCCGCCAGAGCGCTGCAGCGCGGTTCGTACCAGCCCTGGGCGGTGATTCCAGCGCTGCAGCAACAGGTCGTAGGTTTCGAGGACCACTAGCCCGTCGTCGACCACCGATGCGGTCACTGGTATCACCGACCCCGGTTCTCGGACCGATAGTTTGTGTTGGATCCAGTGCACCCAATGGCCCCCGCCGTACGAGTCGCAACGCTTGTCGGTGCCGGATAGGTTCCACCAAATTTCGGGCATGGAGACTCCCAGATGTCGAGCCTCCGGAGGGGAGGCGCTCTTGCCCGCACCGGTTGGCGCCGGGCCGCTTCGTCATCCGAGCCACCCACGAGCGTGGGGTTGGCGTGCCGTCCAGTCGGAGCTTGGCGACGGCATCTCGTGAAGCAGATTCAGGTTACATCGGCTGACCAACAGGGGCGAACGCCTGCAATATCGCGGTAAGCGAGATGTCCTGGATGGCGATTGCAGCTTCCTCAGGCGTATCCAGTGGCACGTGTAGACGTTTTGATTCTGGGTCACCCCGTCGGCATCGTCACGCCGGGTGGCGGGGAAACCTCCACGGTTGTGCCGGCCGCCGGAGGCTGATTTCGAAAAACCACGACGGTCCCGGGTGTGTCGGTATTCGACAGGGCCACGTCGAGGGAGAGGCCCGGACTGTCATCGGCCAGTTGCAGATTCAGATACACGTAGGATTGACGATCCTGGTGGCAGCGGGTGATGAACTCTTCGGCTAGATACTGGCCTTCTTCGATTGCGGATGGTATCGCAGCGACGTCTCGTTCTTGATGATCCAGCTGCTCCATGACTTCCAGTGCCATAAGCTGTGGCCCCACGACCAGCAGGCCCGCCGCGCGGAAAACTTCGGGCACATAGGTGAGCATCTCGCCGAGATCGGCTTTCGATTCGGTGTTGTCGATGACGTAGTTGAGCACGAATCCGCGCTCGGTGAATTCGTGCATGAACACACCCGCGGTGCCGGCGATGTAGTCGGTGACGCCAGACGACCAGCGGAACTCGCGAAAGTAGGACTTGTAGAGATCTTCGACCATGAAGACGGCCGTTGCGACGAGCCAGCCGTCGTCGAGGTTTCGAATGTGGGTGCGCACCGTTTCGCCAAGCGACTCCAGCGAGCGCGTCCGATCGGCCGGGGAAAGCGCCTCGAGCTTGTCGGCCCCGGCAATGATCGCCCTGCTTTGGTAGTTCCACACGTAAGCGAGTGTGGGGAAATGCCAGTCGGCAGACGTCGGTTCGCTCGGGGTGGGGTCGCTGTTCATATCGCTCCTGGTGTCGTGGTTCTCGGTGTGGACCGCCTGGCTCGTGGGCCCCACGTCCAGCCCGGCAATTCTTCGAGCCGCGTCGATCGATCGGGATCGAGCATGCCCCGCGTGAAGCGGTTGCGTTGGTCGACGACCCATGCGCCCAGCCGGTCCCCGTCGGGGGTGGTGTAGGAGCGCGGAACCCGGGCGTCGCCGTGACGGCGGACGTAGTCGAGGAGCTGGCTGAAATGTTTCTCCCACTGCTCGGCGCGGACGCGGGATTCGGTGCGTTGCCATCCGCGCCGCGTCTCGCCCGTCGTCGCAGCCCCTCGGCGTTCCCGGTGGTCTTCGTCGATGTCTTCTTTGAACCATCTGTCGTATGCGGGTTGGATCTCGTCGGGTCTGACGAGGATTCCTTCGCCGACCGCCCGCAGCAGTTGGCGTTTCAGTTTTTCGTCGGTCCGGTTTCTCGTGATTGCGAACGTCTGCTCGTCCTCGTGCCCGAGGTCTTCGTGCGAGACGCGTCGTTGAAACCACTCGACGACTTCGCGGAACCGGTCCTCGAGGCGGTCGTCGCCGAGGCAGTCGGGATTTCGTCGGACGAAGTCGACGACGGGGTCCACCGACCGGATCATCTTGACCAGCGCCGCGCGGCTTTCGTCCATCAACCGCTCGACGTCGCTCAGGTAGAAGTCGAGATCTGCCCGCGGGACGAGGTTGTTCAGCCCGAATTCCAGCACCCGGGCGATAGCGAGGGCCTCGCTGAGTCGCGGCTCTCGTTGCCCGGCCTCGATCCGGGTGATCGCCGACGTGTCGAGCAGGACCTCGGCTTCGTTCCTCAGGCGGTCAGACAGCTGCTGTTGCGTCAGGCCTGCCCGCAGCCGAGCCGCCTTCGCTCGCTCGGCGAAGGTGCTGCTGACCTCGTCGTTGAGCGCCGGGGATCGATGACCGGATGTCTGCATAGTTGCAGCATACACTGCATAGTTGCAGAAACGCAGGACCTCGTGCTACTGTGCTGACACAGGAATTGCTGCACAAGCGCAGCGGCCCCGGAACGGATGAAGGACTGGGCGGGAAAGAGCGTCGGCCCGCGTGCGCGTCGATTTGTCGGTGCGTCGCTCTACACTGGCGTTGCTTCATGAGACGCCGTCGCCAAGCTCCGACTGGACGGTGCGCCAACCCCACGCTCGTGGGTGGCTCGGATGACGAAGCGGCCGTCACCGACCGGTGCCGGCAAGAGCGCCTCCCGCGGGGAGGCCCGAAACAGGGGAGGTCCCCATGACGTCCTACAGCGAGATCATCCGGGGTGCCCGCCCGTGGCAGGGCGTGTTGGACACCTCGGTCATGGCCGATGACCTGGTCAGCGCCGGTCACCGGCTCGCCGATGCCGCCAAAGCCGGCAACTGGCCCGCGGTGATGACGGTGCTCGACCGCGAGTGGAGCTGGCTGGTGATCAACCAGTGGCGGCCGGGCGGCACGGCGTGGTTCACCGCCCTGCACCAGGCCGCCTGGCACGGCGCACCCACCGAGGTCGTCGCAGAACTGCTCGACCGGGGCTCGCTGCGGTCCCTTCGGGACTCCAAGGGGCGTACCGCGTTCGACGTGGCAGCCGAGCACGACCGGACACCCGCATTCCGGGAACGGCTGCGGCCGCCGCGCTCACCGCTGACGCGGGAGCAGATTCGGGCGCTCGACGCACGACTCGCCGAGCTCATCGACGGCCGCATCCACGGACGGGTGTACGACGGCGACCTGCGCACAGTGCTGCGGTATCCGCCGGTCGAAATCCTGCACGAGCTGCCCGGTCAGCGGGTGTGGTTTCCCATACCCGGCAAGTACGCATTCCACATCGAGCTGCAACGCGGAGCCCTCGAGGTCAAGAGCTGGTGCGGCCTGGTCGAAGGGTCCGGCCAAGCCCACCTGGTCACCCCCGAAGGTTCGGTGCTGGTCGATCAAGGATTCGTCTGACCGAGGTATCTGCTTGAGCCGTAGCGGGATTCAGACGCCTACGACCGTGCCTGGTGGGCGAACACGGCCACACAAACCTACTCCAATCTCTACTCAACTCGACTCTGCGCGTGCGCGCAATGAAGGAGGTCAACCATGACTTTGACTACTGCACAACGTGATCGGGCCTGCGGTGCCCTGCTCGGCACCGCCGCCGGGGATGCCCTGGGCGCCGGCTACGAATTCGGGCCCCCGCTGGCCCCCGACGTCCCGGTCGACATGATCGGCGGCGGACTGGGACCTTTCAAGCCCGGCGAGTGGACCGACGACACGTCGATGGCCATCGCGATCGCCGAGGCCGCGGCCACCGGGAGCGGACCTGCGCGACGAACAGGCCCAAGACTACATCGTCGAGCGCTGGCATCGGTGGGCGAAAACCGCCAAAGACATTGGCGCGCATACCAGCTCGGTGCTCTCCGCTGCGGGGCGGCGGGGCATTTGCGCGCGAACCGCGCGTGAGGAGTCGGCGGCGCGGTATAGGCGCGGCGGCCACACCGCCGGCAACGGCTCGCTGATGCGGACCGCGCCGGTGGCCCTCGCCTACCTCGACGACGAGGCGGCGCTGGCCGAGGCGGCCCGCGCGATCAGTGACCTGACGCACTACGACCCTGAAGCCGGTGATGCCTGCGTGCTGTGGTGCGCCGCGATCCGCCATGCCATCTTGACTGGGAAGCTCGACGCGCGGATTGGCCTGGGCCACATCCCCATCGAACGCCGCGACCTGTGGGCGTCGCGCTTGGACGAAGCCACGGTATCGCCGCCGTCGGCTTTCGCCGCCAACAACGGCTGGGTGGTCGTCGCGTTGCAGGCCGCCTGGTCGGCGATCGTGCACACGCCCGTCCCGCACGATGATCCCGCCTCGGAGGTGTTCCGCGCCGATCATCTGCGCCTGGCGCTGGAGGCGGCGGTGCGGATCGGCCATGACACCGACACCGTCGCGGCGATCGCGGGCGGCCTGCTCGGCGCCGTGTACGGCGCATCGGCGGTGCCCTCGCGCTGGCGGTTGGCGTTGCACGGCTGGCCGGGTCTGACCACCCGCGGCCTGGTGCAACTGGCTACCCAGATCGTTCGTAAAGGCCGGCCCGACACGTTCGACTACACCTACGGCGGGTACCCCGAAGCCCGCAAACACGTCCGGCATCCCTACGACGACAAGGTGTGGATCGGCGGCATCGCCGCTCTGCGGAAGTTGCCCAAGCAAGCGTGATGCGATCGTCTCGCTGTGCCGTGTCAAAGACGTGGACCTGCCCGCCGGTGTGAAACAGCTCGATGTCCGCCTCATCGACGAAGAGGGTGAGAACGACCATCTCGACTTCGTGCTGCTCGACACCGTACGGGCGATAGAGCAACTGCGAGCCGAGGGCCGGACGGTGTTCGTCCACTGCGTCCAGGCACACAGCCGCACGCCCACCATCGCCGCGCTGTACGGAGCCCGCAAACAGGGCGTCGACATCGACCAGGCGTTGCGCGACGTGGCGGCGGTGCTGCCGGGCGCCAACCCGAACACCGAATTCCGTGCGGCGCTACGGCGACTACACCCGAAATCCGGCGGTGCATCGTGATCCGGGGCCGCGTTGCGCGACGCGGCCGACTGGGTACGGCAGGACGGCGCGCGAACCCCGCCATCGTGGGTGGCCCGCACGGACGGGACGGCCGACACCGGCCGGTGTCAGCGCGCCTCGGATTGGCCCAGGCTGGAGGGAGGAGCGGCTGATGACTGAGATCGGCAAAGGTGGGAACTTTTGGCCTTCAACGCAATTCAGCGTGGACAATCCGTGGGGCGCATATTGGAATGCGCTGTTCCCGCCCAGTCTGGTGACGCCGTGGATCAACTTCAAGCGCAGGTCGACCGGCCTTAACGTTGCGCGCAGGCTATGGGATCAGCGTGAATACCTGCGCCGCACATACGAATCCGTCTATGGCACCGATCCGGAGGGCTGGCCGTCCCAGCACCCCGGCGTGGTCCTGGACGAGGTGTTGTGGATAGCGCACGCGGCATGTCTGCGCTGCCGGTGGTTCGATGCGGGGGGCCACGGCATGCAAAGACCAGAAGGACTGAGACAAGCCCTCGTCCTGGCGCGCCGCCATGAAACGTCCAACGGGGAATTCCGCGGCGGTGAGAGCTGACGTTTTCAGCTCCGCCAGCGCCTGCTCCGCCATTGCAGTAACGCTCCTGGCTACGGTTGGCTGGTCGCGACAGTCAACCCGAGGTCGGCTGCTCGAGCGGCGAGTTTGTCGTCGAAGGTGGCGATCGCGGCGTTGTGCTGTTCCGCGCTGTAGAGCACGCAGCAGTCCGGCATCTTCAGCGTGGTGGTAGCGCGCAGCTCACCGAGGCGGCGGGCAGCGCCGGCCGGAAGGTCTAGGCTCTCCATCTGCAACTGTGCCAGCAGCTGGTGAAGCTGGTCGGCTTGCCCGGCCCGGGCGGCACCGACGTAGACCTCGGCGAGGGTAATAACGCTGGCGGCGAACGACTCTGACGCGTGCGCCCTTAGCAGAGCGGTCGCGTCGGTGTGGTGCGCGTCGGCCAACTCGAAATGCCCGATCAAAACGCTGGCGTCGAGGATGATCACTCGGGCCAGTCCTCACGCAGCTCCTTGAGGTACTCAGTTCCGAAGACGCCGGCCAGTGCGCCACTGGTCTTTTCGACCGCTTGCTGGCGTTTGTCAGCGGCCGCAGCGTGATCGTGCGCGAGGGTGTTCCGGCCCATGAGGATGAGTTGACGCAACAGTGCGCCCGGCTTGTGGGCGAGGTCGGGCCACGCGCGGCGGGCGATCTCCAACGCGTTCCTGATGTCGTCGGTCTCTGTGATGGCGTGGCGCCGGTGGTTGGTCGGCATCTCCACAGTGTAACACCATCTGCATCGGTGTAACACCGCTTAGGGCGGGAGCGACTCCCGACAACCGTGGCGCAGCATGGTGCGATACGCCTGGCTGCGACCGAGATTTACTCCGGCCTCCATGCGTTGCAGGCCACGTTGCAGGGCATGCACTTCGCAGGCGCGCAGTAGGAGCTCGAATACGCTTTCCGCGCGAGGCCCGGGTCTGACGGCGGCGAATTTGATGTAGCAGGTGTCCGCGCCCGCCTCGGTTCCCGCGCCCGCCTCGGTTCCCGCGCCCTGATGGCAAACGGCGAACGCGTCGAGTGAATCCCCGCCCCAGAGCAGCACCGTTTCGCCGAGTTGTTGTAGTCAGTTCTCTACTAGGAGGAGAGGCCATGGGAACAGACGCACTGAAGAACTACGTACTGGCGCTCGCAGACGTACTGGTCGGCACGAGCCGGACCTGACAACGCGACCGCCCCGCATACTCCGAGCAACCCTGCAATAACTGCACGTCCGCGCATGATTCCCCCTCGTATCGCGCTTAGGAGCAGAATGTACGACTGGCCACCGACAGAATCGCGATAGCGAGGTCCGCCCAATTGCTGTCATCCTCACGTTGTTCAATCGTGGGGTGGGGGTAGCGACGACAGCGGCCAGTGCCGAACACGCGGAGCGGCATTTTTACTGCGTTGTGGCAGGGCTGCTGCCGTGACCATCACTCCCGAGGAAGCCCCCCGCCTCGCAAACGGCGCCGAGCGCAATGTCTACCAAGCCCTGCTGGAACAGCTGCAACCAAACGACGGGGTGGTTCCCGGCCAGCGTGTCACCGACCACCTCAAGGACCATGAGGTGGACTTCGTTGTCGCGATCGAGGGCGCCGGCATTGTCTGTCTCGAGGTCAAGGGCGGCGACGTCTGGCACGACGGTGACACGTGGTGGCAGCGGCGGCGCGGCGATGACCACAAGATCGATCCCGTCCGCCAGGCCCGCGATGCTTGCTATGCGCTGCGCGAATTCATTGAGAAGGACGACCGCTGGACTCAGGGCCGGCTGCGCTGGGACTACGTGGTTGTCCTGCCGAACGCGCAGATCGCCGACGACTTCGCGTTGCCGGAGTGCCCGCGGTGGAAGGTCATCGACCGCAACGACCTCCCGACGCTCGTCGACAAGCTCAAACACGTCCTCCTCCAACAGGAGCTCGACCGGCCGTTGCTCACTCGGCAGGGCATCGAACAGCTCTCAACGGCCTTGAGCGGCAGGGGATTACCGCAACGAAGTGTCGTCGCTCGCGCGTTGGCCAGTGATGACGCCGCCGACGCGCTGACCGAACATCAGGCCGTCATCCTCGACGCCATCCAACTGCTGAACCGCGTTGAGATCCGCGGGGGAGCGGGCAGCGGCAAGACCTTTCTCGCGGTGGAACAGGCCCGTCGGCTTTCCGCGAAGGGCCAGCGCGTGGCCCTGCTCTGCTACTCCCACGGCCTGGCCTCCTACCTGGAGCGCATCACCGCTCATTGGCGGCGCCGCCACCAACTGGCCTACGTCGGCGAGTTCCACGCCCTCGGCATGCTGTGGGGAGCACCCGAAGGGCCCGACGAATCCTTGCGCACCGAGGAGACCGTGCAGTTCTGGGAACACGACCTGCCGCTTCACATGGCTGATTTGGCAGCACAACTCGACCCCGGACACCGGTTCGACTCCATCGTCGTCGACGAGGCCCAGGACTTCGCCGACGCATGGTGGGACCCGCTGCTCGCGGCCCTCAAGGACGACGAAACCGGTGGCCTGTACGTCTTCACCGACGAAGGTCAGCGTGTCTTCAACCGGCACGGCTCTCCGCCGGTGCCGCTCGTACCACTGGTCCTCGACCACAACCTGCGCAACACCCGCCAGATCGCGAATGCGTTCCAGCCGCTCGTCGGTCAGCCGATGCGGTTCCTCGGCGGCGATGGGCCTGCGGTGAAGTTCGTCGCCTGCTCGCGAGGCGACGCGATGAACGCCGGCGACGACGAGGTGGAGTTGCTCCTGGAGGAGGGATGGCGCCCAGAAGACGTTGCGCTACTGACCACCGGCACCCGCCACCCCGAACAGAAGGAACGCCAGGCCGCCGGCAACGCCGCCTACTGGGACAGCTTCTGGGATGCCGACCAGGTTTTCTACGGCCATGTCCTCGGCTTCAAGGGCCTCGAGCGCCGCGCAGTCGTGCTCGTCGTCAACGAGGTGTCTGCGTTCGAACGCTCTCGCGAACGCCTCTACGTCGGCCTGTCGCGTGCCCGCGATCAACTGGTCGTGTGTGGCGCCCCGGACTTCATCCGGGAAGTCGGCGGGCCGGATCTCGCCCGCCGTTTGAACCTTCCGCCGACCTAATGTGGGGACCATTGATCCAAAGCGCCGGTGCCTACACAGGCAGGCAGTCTCTTTGTCTCGTGCCGTTCTGTGACGAGGGTCGGCGCCTTAGCATTTCTTCGCTGAGTGCTACGCCACCGGCGCTTTAGTCGCTGCGCTCAGGATCTGTCGCATGCGCCTGTTCAGGCCGGATTTATCTGTCTCACCGGCGATACACTGCGGCTGTGGAGTCAGTAACCGTGCGCGATCTCCGTAATAGCGGGGGAGAGGTGCTGGACCGTGTGGAGCGCGGCGAACGCGTGATCGTCACCCGCGACGGGCGCGCAGTCGCCGAGTTGCGCCCGCTGCCACGCCGCAGCGCCAGACCTGTCGAACTCATTGAGCGCAGGAAAGGGTTGCCTCGCATCGACCTCGACGCGCTGCGCCGCGACATCGACACCGTCATTGATCCATCGCTGTGACCCCTGAGCCGGCCTCGAGGGGGATGCTCGACACCTCGACGGTGATCCTGCTGGGGCGCATCGGCGACCCTGCAGCTCTTCCCGACGAAGCCGTGATCAGCGCGATCACGTTGGCCGAGCTGTCGGTGGGGCCGCATGTCGCCCATGCCGACGAAGAGCGCGCGGCACGCCAGGCGCATTTGCAGCAGGCGGAGGCGGACTTCGACGCGCTGGCGTTCGATGCCGAGTCTGCGCGCGCATTTGGCGCAGTTGCCGCATCGTTGCGAGCGTCCGGCCGAAAGCCGGCGGCACGCCCTTACGACGCACTGATCGCCGCACCGCATACAACGAGGATCCGCGGCGTCACCGCCCAACGCCATCAATGTGGCGAGCTTGGACAGCGGCCGAGGTGGGCAGATTCGTTAGAGATGCAACAGGCCGGTCCAGCAGTTGTCCGGTGAGTCGGGTTGCCCGTCTATCCAGGTGCCCGCTGGGGTCGCTTCCATCATGAAATCAGTTATATGCCGTGCTTCCCTCGACCGGATGCGTCGTACTGATGATCTTGGCGATGCAGTGGTCTCGATCGAATCCTTGGCTGCGGCACCATGCCAGCGGGCCCGCGGAGTCGGAAAAGGTGATGCCCACGACGGTGACCCAGAAGTTGGGCGCCGAGAATGTTGACCAGTCGCCCGACCACAGCAGTCGTACGTTCGGATATTGCCGCCTGAGGTCGAGGTGTTCCTTCAGCGTCATCGCGTTGTCCCACACCACACCGTTGTCGACGACGCCGGGCCGCTTGGAACTGAGTTGCGGCACCCAGTGATCGGCGAGTACGGCGGCCACGTACGGGCGGTCTTCAGCGGCGATTTGGCGGAGGCGCTGCTCAGCGTCTGCGGTCGTAGAGGCGGCCGTGCTTTGTGGGTAGACCGGCTGCGTTGCCGACGACGGCTCCGGCGCATAACTGGGCACGCTGGGCGGGGAGTAGGCAACCGTCGGCAACGGCGTCTCCGGCGCGGAGTTCCGGCCCACGAAAACAGCCACTGTCAAAGCAACAACGGTCACGAGCAGCACCGCACCGACCGTGATGACGATGGGCCATAGGTATTTTCCCGAGCCGTCACCTGACTGTCGAGAGCCAGCCACAGCCCCCGGACCCGTTGGGGGAAAACCGCATTGGGCGTTGAAGGGCGGATAGCTACTCGGTGCCGCGATATTTTGGGGAGCAAGCACCGTAGGCGCGAGGGGCGGCTCGGATGTCTCGGTGGGCAGGGCCCGCTTGGCGGCACGTCCCAGCGCCCCGGCACTGCCGTAACGGTCATCCGGGTGTTTGGCCATGCCGCGGGCGATGACTTCGTCAAAAGAGCGCCGGCACAAGGGGATTCACCGCGCTGGGCCGCGGCGGCGGTGACGATAGGTGGCCCGCGATGACTTGCTCACTTTGACCCGGAAATGGCTTGTGGCCCGTCAACGCTTCGTAGAGGACACAGGCCAGCGCATAGATGTCGACGGCCGGCGTTGCTTCCTGCTCGCCGAATCGCTCGGGGGCCATGTAGTCGAAGCTGCCCACCTGATAGCCCGCCATCGTCAGCCGCGTGTCACCTTTGGCCTCGGCGATGCCGAAGTCCACCAAATAGGCGAAATCATCTGGGGTGACGATGATGTTTTGCGGTTTGACGTCGCGATGGATCAGTCCTTCGGCGTGGGCGGCGTCCAACGCCGCGGCGACCTGACCGATGATGTCGGTGGCTCGATCCGGCGCCAGGGCGCCCTTTTTGAGCATGTCGTACAGGGTCTGGCCCCGGACCAGCCGCATGTCGATGTAGAGAGTGCTGTCGATCTCTCCCCAGTCGTGGATCGGGATGACATGTGGCTCCTGAAGGATCGCTGCGGCGTGCGACTCCCGCAAAAACCGGGCACGAAACCTTTCGTCGTCGGTGTACTGATCGTTCAGCAGCTTCAAGGCGACGGTTCTGCCCTTGTCGGTGTCATAGGCCTCATACACCTCACCCATGCCGCCCTTACCGAGCAGGCGGCGGATTTCGTATTTGCCAAACATCCCGCCGACGAGCGACTTCACGGCACCCTTGCCCTCCTTCGCCACGGTCAGTATCCGCCGAGTGGGTCGGGCAACGCAGGCGTTCGCCGAGGAAGCCCTGCTCCGATGTCTGCTCACCGACAAGTTACGTGGCGGCGATATGCATGCGAAGGCTGTAGCGGCGACCGCTCGGCGTCCTCCGCATAGTGCTACCCTGTAGCACATGTTGCGTCCTGCAAGTTGGATTGGACTAGCGGGTGTAAGTCCCGTCCCGGTAGGCATCGGAGCGCCGGGTAGCAGGCCCCGGTTTGTCGGAGAGATCCGGCGGGCTAAGCGGGGTGTCAAGAGCCTCTTCGGAGGGAGCAAGTGCGCGGGCCGCAGCGTCAAGCGAACTCTGCAGCCTCGTCACAGGAACAACGGAGGAGCCGAGCCGCTCATGTCACGGCGAAGGCCATGTCCGGCGAGCCTCGTTCCGGGGTCAGCTCGTCGGGTCCTTCCGGGGTACGGGAGGTGGCACGTGCACACAGTCTGGTTCGAAACAGGAGAGACCCGTCTGCCTGGCCTGCGTCGGGCAAAGACCAAGGGTATAAGCCGATGGTGAAAGCTCTTGGAGGGCAGCGGGAGTCCGATGGGGTCGTAGTACCGCTGATCGGCGTGGAGCATAACGCGCCGGGAGGAAAGGGCCCCAACTTTGATCACGCGCGCAGCGCAGGTAAGTGCGAGGGCATGGCCGGGGTGTCTCGGTCCAATTCCCCCGGCAAGTCAGCGCTTGCCGTAGCCGACGACGAACCATTGGGCGTGTCGCCGGTGAAAGTGCGACAACTGCAACGTGCGCTATGGGCTGCGGCCAAGCAGTCTTTGGGTCGGCGTTTCCACGCCCTTTATGACCGTATCTGCAGGGGTGACGTCCTGGTGGAGGCGTGGGAGCGGGTGCGTAAGAACAGGGGTGCGGCCGGGGTGGATCGGATCACCCTGGTCGCGGTGGAGGATTACGGCGTGGACCGCATGTTGCGTGAGTTGCGTCGGGACCTTCGCGAGGGTGTGTACCGCCCGGCGCCGGCGCGTCGGGTGGAGATCCCGAAACCACATGGTGGTAAGCGGCCGTTGGGGATTCCGACGGTGCGGGACCGGGTGGCTCAGGCGGCGGCCAAGATTGTGTTGGAGCCGATTTTCGAGGCCGGCTTTATGTCGTGCTCGTATGGGTTTCGGCCGAAGCGGTCGGCGACGATGGCCAAAGAGCGGCTACGCCGCGGGTTCATCGAGGGCTACCAGTTCGTGGTGGAGTTCGATATCGCCAATTTCTTCGGCGAGATCGACCACGAGCGCCTGCTCATCGAGGTGGGTAGGCGCGTCTCGGATCGGCGGGTGCTCAAACTGCTGCGGTTGTGGCTGCAAGCAGGAGTCTTGGTCGATGGGGTGGTGCAGCGGACGGTCGCGGGCACTCCCCAGGGCGGGGTCATTTCCCCGCTGTTGGCCAACGTCTACCTGCACGTGCTCGACACCGAATTGGCTGCCCGTGGGGTAGGCGAGTTGGTGCGCTACGCCGATGACGGTGTGGTGTTGTGCCGCAGCGCGGTGCAAGCCGAGCACGCTCTGGCGGCGGTGGGAGACATCCTGGCGTCGTTGGGGCTGCGGCTGCATCCGGATAAGACGAAGGTGGTCGACCTGCGTAACGGTCGCGACGGCTTGGATTTTCTGGGCTGTCACTTCCGGGCACGCATGTCGGGGCGGTTATGGGAACAGCAGCGCATCGTGCGTTACTACCTCCACCGCTGGCCCAGCCAAACGGCCATGGTCCGGTTGCGGACCAAGGTACGTGACTGCACTGGCCGCAACCGGGTCGGAACAGACATCCGTGACGTGATCGCGGCGTTGAATCCGATCTTGCGCGGCTGGGGCAACTACTTTCGCACCGGCAACGCCGCCGACAAGTTCCGCCAGATCGACAGCTACGTGGTGTGGCGGCTGTTCCGCTTGATGGTCAAAAAGCGGGGCCGCAACCTACGCGCTGGTCAAGCCGATCAGTGGACCGAGGAGTGGTTTAACGGGCACGGCCTGCACCGGCTTCGCGGCACCATCCGCTACCCGAAGGCTGCGTAACCATGTCCAGACGATCATCGGTAAGCCGTGTGCGGGAAAACCGCACGCACGGATTGAAAGGGGGATGGGGAAACGGGTCCGCGTCGCGGACACCGCGCCCCTGACTACCAATGGACAGGATTGGGGTTCGGGAGCTTAGGCAGAACGCCAGCCGCTACCTGGCCAAAGTGGCCTCCAGCGGAGATCCCATCGAAATCACCGAGCACGGACGGCCGATCGCTCGGCTCGTCCCCATCACCGCTGACCCCTGGGCGGACATGATCGCGGCCGGGGAGATCACCGCGGCCGCACGCGGCACAGACGTCCGAGACATCGAACCCATCACAAGCGACTTCGACGCCACCCAGGCACTTGCCGAGCAGCGTGCCGAAGAACGATGAGGACTTACCTCGACACCTCGGCGTTGGTCAAACTCGTTGTCGCCGAACGCGAATCAACGGCGCTGAGGGGCTACCTACGTGCGATCACCGCCGACACGCTTTTCACGGCGGCGCTTGCCCGAACCGAGCTCGTCCGCGCCGTCGCCGGCGCCGGCGCCGGCGCGGCAGCCCAGGCGCGCCGCATCCTGGACGAGCTCGACACCGTCAACCTCACCCGGGACCTGCTGGATGCCGCCGCCGAACTGCGCCCGGCCCGTCTGCGCACCCTCGATGCCATCCACCTCGCCGCCGCCCGGCGTGCCGGAACCGAGCTGCGCGCACTTGTCACATACGACAACCGCATGGCGAGGGCGGCCGCAGACCTTGGCATGGTTGTCAAAGCGCCGATGTAAAACCGCATTCGCGGGATTCCTGGTGACACCCACGGCTGCACGAGCACCGAGACGAACACCGGCGCGAGATCATGGTTTCGGCCGGGTCGGCGCGGAAGATCAGGCTTCTTCCGTGAAGACCGTCCTTCAACCGTCCACGGGCGAGATGGCGATGCTCGCCATGCTTATCGAATCGCCGCCGACCGCGGACTAGATGGTCACGTCCACAACGGCGGGAAGCTGATGTCGAGCCGCTCGGTCTGCTGGTATGCCTCGCCAACGAGCAGCCGGCGCAGGTCCGCGCGGATGATGCGCCCTTGGTGCGCCGCCACATCGACGGTGTTGCCGCCGACGTGCGGCGTCGCGATCACAGCATCGAGAGCGAGCAGCGCGTGATCCGACCGCGGGGGCTCGACACTGAAGACATCGAGTGCGGCGCCGCCGAGATGTCGGTTGCGCAACGCGTCGGCCAGGGCCGCCTCGTCGACGAGCGCCGCGCGCGCCGTATTGACCAGGCAGGCGCCCGGCCGCATGCGGGCCAGCGCGGCCGCGCCGATCATCCCGCGTGACTGTTCACTCGCCCTGGCATGCAGGCTGATGAACACCTGCACCCCGGCGAGGGCCTCGACCAAACTCGGCCCGGTGAGCAGACGCATCACGGTGCGAAAGCTCGCGTATTCGACGTCGCCGAGCGCGCGCAGCGTCGCCAGCCCGTCGTCGTCCATGTCCGCGGTCACCAGGATGCGCGGACGCAGCGCCGGCCGGCGCCCGGCCGCCGCACCGCTCATCGCCTTGAGTGCCGACGGCAGGATCAGTTGCGCCGCGAGCGCATCGGCGCCGGCACCCGCCGCACGCAACTGTTGCCAGCCCGCGGTGAACGTGGGGGCACAAGTCGATGAACCGGTTGCGCTTTTCAGGGGACGACCTGTTTGACCGTCTGATGGGCGGTTACAGTCGTCCCGTGGTGGAGTTGCGGACCGAGTATCACCGTCAGCTGGGTGAGATCGATGCGGCGGTCATGCGCATGTTCACGGTGGTGGAGAAGGATATCGGGGCTACGGCTGCGGCGTTTTTGCATTGTGATGACGTGGCCGCCGCCACGGTTGAGGGGCATGACGAAGTGATCGAGGATCTGTACGCCAAGATCGAGGATCTGGTGCACGCCCAGCTGGTGCGCCAAGCCCCGGTCGCCGGGGAGCTGAGGTTTCTGCTGACGGTGTTCCGCATCCTGCCCGAGCTGACCCGCACCCATGCCCTCGCCGCGGACGTCAGCCGGCGTGGCGCGACCGGGCTTGCCGAGGAGCTCCCGCCGCGGGTCGTCGGCCTGATCGGACAGCACCTGGACGCCGCGGCAAGGATGTGGCATCAGGTGACACAGGTCTATCTCGTGGGCTCCGGCAAGATCGCCGACGACACCGAGGACGACGACGATGCGCTCGACGAGCTGCACGCCAGTCTTAGCGCCGAGCTCGCCGCGGCCGACCTGCGCTCTCCGGTGCTGCTGGAGATGGGGCTGATCGCGCGGCTGCTGGAGCGACTCGGCGATCACGCAGTCGAGGTGGCCCGCCAGATCGAGGCCCTTGAGCGCCCTGGACGCGCGCCAAGTCAGCCCGCACCCGCAGAATGAACCAGCGAACGCCAAAACGACGAGGCATTCTGGCCAGAGCCAACACGCCCGTCGCTTCGCTGCTGCGCATCGTGAAGACCTGACCAATCGCACCAACCCGGAGATATCGTTTGGTCAGCGGGATCCAATGCCGCTTTCGGCCTACGACCGAGATGACGACCATGCCTACCGACAGCGCCACGAAGGTCGTGGAGATTAACGCGCCGCTCGCCGAGGTGCTGGCGACCATCCGCGATGTGGAGAGCCAGGCCGAGTGGATTCCGGAGATCCGTGGAGCCCTCGCCAGTCGGCGGGCGGTTCGCGCCTTCTCCAGCCCCGCGCTGCGGCGGCGGCGCCGGGCTGTGTGCCGGACATCTGAGATTCCGCCGTTGGAGATTGCCCCGGCACTCACCGTTTAGGCCCATCTGTTTGAGGATGCCCATGCCGAGGCGACGACCATGCGGGACGCGATCGGGCAGCCGCATGCCAAAGCCCGCAACGAGATCCGGCTGCGGCGTTAGATCGCGCGCCGATACTTCCGCGCAGCGACTTGCTCATAGGACACTGCGGAAGTGCGCGTGTTACAAAGCCTCTTAGCCCGGCAGAGCCTGCGCGACCAGTGGGCGCGACACCCGTGCTGCTGAGTGAAGGCTGGCCAATGGCAGTTGAGTTGAGCTATGGCGCTTCGTGTTTACCGTCGTGATCTGGTGGTGGCGATCCAGTTCAAGCCGTCACAACCGCCGCGGAGCGTCGCGAAGATGGGGCTGAATCAGACCGTCACAACGACACTCCGCCGCCACACAGGTGGGGCCACCTCAAGACGGGCCGCCGAAGCGCTTGTCGAAACCGCTCGCCGTATCGCCGTGGGGTTTAACGCCCTCCGAATACCCGTGAACACCAACCGAACGCCGGCCAGTAGCCGGATGTCAGGTTTGCGGGACAAAGTTTCATCGGCCGCGGCCCGAAAGGACTACACCTGCACCATGGACGCGAAAGTGATCGCAGCGTCGGGTCGGGTTGTCATCTCACAACTCCCTACACCGTGAATGCGGATCATCGACGTGCTGACATCGGCCCTAATTGTTCGCTCAGGTCAGCAGTCCGCGGATGTCGTCGGCGGTGAGGGCGGAGCCGAACGCGTTACCGTCGTCGATGACGCTGGCGAACAGCTTGGCCTTGCGGGCGTTGAGGGCCAGCACCTTGTCCTCGATGGTGTCGTGGGCAATGAGCCGGTAGACCATGACGTTGCGGGTCTGGCCGATGCGGTGGGTGCGGTCGATGGCCTGGACCTCGGTGGCCGGGTTCCACCACGGGTCGAGCAGGAAGCAGTAGTCGGCCTCGGTGAGGTTGAGCCCGAACCCGCCGGCTTTGAGGCTGATCAGGAAGACCGGTGCGTCTTCGTCCTTGAATCGCTGTATCACGGTGGCCCGGTTGCGGGTTCGCCCATCGAGATAGCAGTAGTCGATGCCCTCGGTGTCCAGGCGATCGCGGACCCGGCCGAGGAAACGGGTGAACTGACTGAACACCAGCGCGCGGTGGCCGCCGTTGACGACGTCGCGGAGCTGTTCGGCCAGCGCGTCGATCTTCGCGCTGGCCAGCGCGTCGTGTGCGGGGTCGACGAGCCCGGGATGCAGCGCCATCTGGCGCAGCACGGTCAACGATTTG
Organism: uncultured Actinomycetota bacterium; assembly: GCA_963800315.1. GTDB lineage: Bacteria > Actinomycetota > Actinomycetes > Mycobacteriales > Mycobacteriaceae > Mycobacterium. Next base: position 129,558 of record CAWDAS010000002.1, on the reverse strand, counting down.
AGAATGGTGAACCGGTTGCGCTGCATGTCATCGAGTAGCCCGAGCACCTTCTGCCGCTCCCGTTGCAGTCGCTTGTTGTACAGGGTGCGGTGCCGCGGCGGCAGCTCGATATCGAGGATCTGCTCTTGCTTGGCCGGCAGCTCGGCAGCCACGCGCTCCTTGGTGCGGCGCTTGACCAACGGCTTGACGCGGCGCCGGAACAGGGCCAAAAGCTCGGGGTCGCTGGTCTTCTCGATGGGCTTGGCGAAGAAGTCGGCGAACGTCGTCGGGTTGGGGAACAACCCCGGGGCGGTGATCGACAGCAGCGACCACAGCTCCATGAGATTGTTCTCCATCGGAGTGCCGGTGATCGCCAGCTTGAACGGTGCGACCAGCCTGCGTGCGCACCGGTAGGTCTTACCGTGATGGTTCTTCACGTATTGGGCTTCGTCGAGGATCAGCCCGGACCACGGTCGGGCGGTGTGGGCGTCGAAGTCCAGCCGGAACAGCGTGTAGGAGGTGACCACGATGTGGGCACCGGCTGCCAGCTCGTCGAGGTCGGCGCCGTTGCGGCGCAGCGTGTCGGAGATCGCCACGACCGACAGCTCGGGTGCGAACCGGGCAGCCTCGCTGGCCCAGTTCGACACGACACTGGCCGGCGCAACCACCAGGAATGGCGCCATGCCCGGATCCTGTTGCCGGACTTGGCAGATCAACGCCAGCGTCTGGATGGTCTTGCCCAGGCCCATGTCGTCGGCGAGGATCCCACCGAGCCCGTGGGCGTGCAGGGTCGCCAGCCACGCGAACCCATCGGCCTGATACGGCCTGAGCTCTGCGCGCAGACCGGTCGGCACCGCCGCCGGTTCGAGACCCTGCAGTGCACGTAGCCCGTCGACCTGGCGCCGCCACTCGTCGGCCTGGCGCGTCACGACTCCAAGTTCGGCAAGTTCGTCGAACAACCCGACCTGGAATCGGCTGATCCGGGGCGGCCCCTCTTCCGCGTCGGTGAGCGCGCGGGCCTCTTCGATGAGCTGGCGCAGCTTCACCAGCTCCGGCTTGTCCAGGGCGAAGTAGGCGCCGTCGGCAAGCAGCAGGTGCGACTGGCCGGACGCGAGCGCGGTGAACACGCTGACGAATGGAACCTTGTTGCCTTCAATGCTGATCGTGACACCCAGGTCGAACCAGTCCGTCTCGCCGGGCGCCGGGTCCGTCGTCACCGCGATGACGAGGGAGCTGCCCGCCTCCCGGTAGTCCACCGGGTCGCCGATCACCTCCAGCGCGACATCGGGAAGCTCGGCGAACAGCGGTTGAACTTCGGTGGCGAATCGCATTGTCTCCAGACCGGACAGTCGCGCCCCGGTGATGAGCGTGCCGTCGGCGGCGCGCAGCCCCAATTGCTCCAACGGCGCTTCGATGCTCGAGGCCAGTGCGCTCTCCGCCTCCAGGTCGCGGCAGCCGGCATACTCCAATGTGCCGACCGGCGCGCGAAAGTCGTTGTCGTCTAACCGGTATGCCCATTCCCATGTCAACTCGAGTTCGTGCTCGGCCTGGTAGTCGGCCCGCAGGACCAGCGTCGGCCCGACGATCTCGGGCGGCGTGAACGACTCGTCCGACGACGTGACGGCCGCGATGTGGCGCAACCTCGGGTAGTACTCCGCGGCAAACCGCGCTGCCTCGTCCGCGGGTATGACCAGCGGCTCATCACTGAGTGTCATGCGCTGCAACGCTTCAGGTGCCGGCTTGTCCAGCCGGGCCAGCCGCAACCCGCCGTCGGCGTACACCACGCCATGACCTGACGATCCGATGAATGCCACGGGCCTTGCCGCGGCGCCGTCGACCCGCAGCACGGGCTCGACGGTGAGCACGCCCGTCTCGTCGACCGTGACGTCCAGGCACAACTGTGCCGTGGCGTACGTCGGCACACCCTGCTGTGGCCGCGCCTGCACCAGCTGCACCCCGACTCGGTGCGCTTCGTCCAGCAGCGGCCACAGCTGCGGGGATTCGAATCGCAGCAGCGAGATCGTCTTCACCTCGCCGTAGGTATAACCCCCGTACGAATAGCGGTAGTAGCCGGTCGAATTCGAGTTCGACGCTCGGTAGGTCGCATAGAGCTCTTGCAGCAGCCGAAGCTGAGCGTCGGGATAACCGCAGTGGCGCAGCATGTGCAGCTTGCCCCAGCTCAGATCGCCGGCCACCCAGCCGCCGCGCTTTCCGGGCCGCACGAGCCGCGCGTCGAGAGTCGGCGACGACCCGCTCACCGACAGGCTCAGCTCGATCGCCAGTGGTGTCCCGATGCGATCGTTCGCCGGGGCCGGGGGAAGAAGCGCATCCAGCGATTGGCGCCATGCCGGGGGAGCCGGCGGAGTCGGCGTACGTTGCGCAGTCATCGTTGTGGGCCCCGCGGCGGCGATCACGATTGCCGCGACATGCTTGCAGTTCACCCGCATCGGGCAGCTGCAGAGCCCGCTTTCGACATCCCAGGTATCGGTGTCTACTGGCGAAAGCTGCACCGTTGTGGTGTAGGTGCGGCCGTGGTTACCGCGAACATTGCCGACGAGGTTGTGAGCGTCCGGTTCCCACAGGCAACGCAGCACCCGTCCCTCGCGCGCATACGACATGCCACGGCGCCAGGTATCGGCGGCAAGCACTCCGACCGTGCTGTCAAGGTCGATCGACGGATACATCAGTGACTGCATGCCCGTACCGTAGCGACGCGGTCCGACAAGAAGACCCAACCACGCCGCGCGTCACGCGAAAGTGGTGGAGATGAGGTTTGGGAGTCTGCCGTGACGAAAGTTCTCACGCGCACTTTGACTTCGAGCCCTCGCCGACCGACCCCTGCATCTGATGCTGCTGATCAAGGACGCGTGCGTGGTTCTCAGGGGTGATTGAGCCGCCATGGCGGATGAAACGACGATATGGGTAGCCGGCGACCGCATTCACGACGCTGACAAGCGGGGGCGCCTGCTGGCCGGCTGGCCGCAATGAGCAAGCGAGGGATACCCGCGTCGCGTTCCTGTCTCACATGATGCGTCCGGCAGTCGAAATTCACGGAATCTGTCAACCTGTTTGAGGCACCGGTCAGCGGAATTTACTGAGCAGCCTCCTCGGTGTTGTCGGGCCGGTTGATCCATGTTTCGGTTGGGAGCGTGGGTGGCCGCGGTGGCTCGTGGCGGCACCAGGATGGACCTCGAACAGCTTCCTCGGCGAACCCCTGAGGAGATGCCCATCGCGGAAGTCGCGATCCTTCGTGATCACCACCCGATCTTGCGCGTCCGCTATCTCGACAACCTGGGCGTCAGTGGACGCGTTGCCGTTCGGGAGGTCGCTGGTGTGGATGGTCTCGTGGCCAGCACGGTTTAGCAAAAGGGCGAGCCGCGCGGGCAGCTGGACGTCGACGAGGAATTTCACCCGGTGCCGAGCGGAACGACTCGATGCCCACCTGCAGTCAACGCGCCGAACTCCAATGCGGCGAGAAGGTCGTCACGTTCAAGATCGGGGTAGTCCGCGAGGACTTCCTCGATCGTCATGCCACAAGCGAGGAGTTCGAGCAGCGATTGGACTGGGTAGCGCATACCACGCACCACTGGTTGACCGTGGCACACCGCCGGGTCCACGGTGATCCGCTCCTACCGTGACATGTGCTCAGGATACCGACTGTCACTCGGCCCAACATTGTGTACATCGGTTCTGGCGCCGGTGCGCGCGCCGCGTGAGGGCCGACACGTCGTCAGCTCCATTGCGGGCGTGGTCCGGCTCGGTGGCGTCGGTCATGGCTCAGGCTTCCTTGCGCCGCAGTGCGACGCGCCAGTCCTGGCCGATGAACCCTGGGTTTCCAGGCATCCGCATCGACAGACTGTGCCCATCACGACATCACATGAGTTAAAGGTTCCCGGCGCGCACTAACGACGCCGAGAGTCGACGCATCAGAGTCAGGACAACCGGTCGGGCTTAGTCGCTCGACTTCCAGGTCCGCATGCCGTCGCGGATCGCGGCCATTGCCGCGGCATCGTCCTCGTTGTAGGACAGCAGCCACTGCTTCGCTGCGGCGACCTCTTCTGGGTCGGTGGAGATGTGCACCTTGGACAGGTAGGTCTGGGAGACCGCGCCACCCGGGTCATCGACCCGCCACCTGAACCCGAACAGCGGGGCCACTTTCTTGATGCTCGATCCGCGCAGCGACATGAAGTTGGCGTTGAATACCTTTTCCACGTCTACGAACACTCCGGTGTCGGGATCGGTGAGGTCGGCGACTTCGGCAGTCCCGAGGATGCTCTGCAACTTCGAACGCTCCGGGTGCGACCAGTGGAAGACTCGTAGCGTTGCGCCCGCCGCTTCGGCTTCGGTGCGCTGTCCACGCAACCACCCGGCGAACCTTGCGGCCAACGCACGCTCACTTTGGTCGTCGAGCGGCTCCCAGTCGATGAAGTCGGCGAGGTAGCGCGCGCTCGAGCCGTCGGTGCCCCGCCGGACGCGGGCACCCCACATATAGACCCGGTTGTCCGGGTCGTACTCGATGTCCACATCGATCTCGACGTCAGCGACGGGAACCTCGACAGGGCCGTTGCCATTTGGCTTGAGATCCACACCGTCGCAGATCATCTCGGCTCGTTCGACCGCCACCGCGAGCCGATTGCGCGCTGTCTCCGGAGTCAGGTGGCTGACCTCAGTGATGTACTCGTTGAAGAACGCCGGATCGTCGGGATCCACCACCGACAACGCTTCCGTCGTGGTGACGCCCATGCGCCGCAACGTCAGCCACTCGCGGGTACCGAGCCGACCCATGGTGATCGCGGCCGAGGGCTCGTCTGGGCCCATCTGCTGCGCGCACCACTCGTCGTAGGGACACCGGCGGCATTCGTTCTGCCCGATCGGTTCCACCAGCGGCCCTGGGTCGTCGTCGGAACCCGTGATGTAGCGAGCGTTCTCGGCCGCCTTCACACGGAATGCATGTTCATGTTCATACCGCTCCAGGATCGAGCGGCGCGCCTTGCCCCGGCTGCGGGAAAAGGTCTCGACCGACGGCTCGCCCAAGTCGTGCCACACGAACACCAATCCCGGACCGTCGTCGGGCGTCACCGCGACCTGGCTGGTGCCCAGCACCGCACCCCGAAGCATTTCCGGCCCGGAGTGATAGCCGCAAGCCTGCAGCATGCGTGTGTAGTGGGCCAGCTGAATGCCGTCCTCATAACGGTGCGACGTCGCCGACGTCCACCCGCGCACCTCGCACCATTTGTCAGGCGACGCAACGGCCGACATCAATGCCTTCGTGGTGTTTCCCGGCTTCACGGTGAAGTGGTGCTTGACGTCGGCCGGGAGATACCCGCTCGCGACTTTGACCAGCAGATCCGGACGCCCGGTGCGGCCGCCGGCGTCGTCGTCCGGGAGCCACCCGCCCAGCACTAACGGTGCGCCGGACTCCATCGCGTGCACGGTTGCTGCGATCGCGTCGGCCTTGCGCAGTTGCGAATCCACTGCGACAGCGGTGGCGTGAAGTGCGATCAGTATCTCGAACACGGTGTGCTCGAAGGTAATTCCGGCGTCCAGCCGTGCCTGATCCTCCGGCGACGGAACCCATCGCTGGGTCGGCACCAGCGGCGAATAATCGTTCTGAACCCGCACCGGGCATTGCTTCGCCGCGTACGCGCCAAGCAAGATCTGCTCACGATCGTCTGCCACCGCTACATCATCACCCCGATGTGCGACACCGCCCCGGCGATTCGGCGAAGACGTCGAGCATGTTGGGAGGGATCAGCTCGCATGTTCCGGCTCAGATGACTGAATCACTTGTAAGCCGTACTTCCCTCGCCCGGATGCGCGGTGCTGATGATCTTGGCGAGGCAGTGTTCCCGGTCAAATCCCTGGCCCCTGCACCATGCCAGCGGACCCGCGGAGTCGGCATAGGTTACGCCCACGACGGTGACCCAGAAGTTGGGCGCCGAGAAGGTTGACCAGTCACCCGACCAGAGCAGTCGCACGTCGGGGTACTGCTGCCGCAGATCGAGGTGTTCCTGAAGCGTCATAGCGTTGTTCCAGAGTCAAAGCTGACACGCGGTCGTGCAAGAACGAGTCGTCATACGGAAAAGGATCACTTGTCGAAGCGCCCGGCAGCTTTTGCAGCCGATGCAGCGGCTGCTGCGCCAGGCACAGCGTGATCTCGTCGATGGTGTTCGAGTATGAGCCCGGCGCGCGCAGCCTGGCGGAGCGCCCATCAGACATCCCCGAGGCGTACCGGCATACGCGATCGACAGGAGCGTCCTCGTCGAAGCATGGCCGAGACCAAGATCAGCTCGTGATCACCGAGCCTCGCCGATATGGAAATCGGCTATGAGCCGTCATCGTGCACGGTATGCGTTCGCGCGGCTGAACACGGCGACGACGATGACTTCCCTCCGCGCGTCGTCGATTCTGTAGATCACGCGGTAGGTGCCGTGGCGTGCGCTATGGCGATCATGCAACGGCGGTCGGAGCCGCTTGCCCACGCGGTGGGGATTGTCGGGCAGTGGACCGATGATGAACTTATAGGCAGCGAACGCCACCGATTCGGGAAGTTGTTCGGCCAGTTGTTTTCTCGCGGTCGGAGCGACTATCAGCTCATAGCGCCGGCCGGTCACGTCCTGGCTCGGCGTGCTTGCATCGCTGCGGTCAGGGTGTCCTGGTTCTCCTTTTCTCCCCGGGCTAGCTCAGCATCGGCCTGGCCAAGGGCACGAAGCGCCGTTGCGTCCGACAGCACCGCAATGGTTTCCTCGAGCGACTCCAGATCGTCGACGGCAAGAAGGACCGCCGCGGGGCGTCCGTGCACCGTCACCGTGATCCGTTTGTGCTGCGCGCCGACACGGGCTACCAATTCCGACAAATGTGCCTTCACCTCGGCAAGTGAGCTGGTTTCAGACATAGTCATAAGTATGACCAATTGTTCCCTCCGTGTCCAGGAGGCCCTACGTGTAGATCAGTTGAGGCGGGGGCGCATTTGTTTTCCGGCCCTCCGCACGAAATACGTTCATGCTCAAGATGATTCACTTCCACGACAACGGGAAGCCGATGTCGAGCCGCTCGGTCTGCTGGTACCCCGACCATGTCGGTACGCCGGCCGGCTGCACGCGATAAATGCCGAGCGCGGCGGCCACGACCCGGTCGTGTTGCGTCGGCCACTGAATCTCGGCTGCGATCTGCTCCAGCACTTTTAGGTCGCGCTCCAGCACCCGGTCGATGATCGCCACCGCCGGCAGCGCACCACTTTTGTCGCCGTTACAGCGCGCACACGCCAGCACCAGGTTGGCCAGGCCGTCGATACCGACCAGCGACCACGGCAGCACGTGGTCGACCGGGTTGTTCACTGGCAGGTGCGTGCCGCAGTAGAAGCAGTGCGGGCCGTACGCCTCCTTGAACGGCTGCCGCACGGCGGCGAGGTCGGTGCGTTCACGACCGAACAGATGGCCCGCGACGTCGGGAACCTCGGCGTGGAGGAACTTGTTCATTCGGCGCACGTCGTTGACCCACATGATCTCCAGTGCCGGCTTGAGCAGCCCGGCCAGCCGTGCAAGACCCTGTGCGACACCGGGTCTGAGGTCGATGGCATCGCCATGGGCGCGCAGCGTCGAGCGTGACACGTGGTCGTGCAAAAACGAGTCGTCGAACAGAAAAGGATCACTCGTCGATGAGCCCGGCAGCTTTTGCAGCCGATGCAGCGGCTGCTGCGCCAGGCACAGCGTGATCTCGTCGATGGCGCTCGAGTAGGCGGCCGGCGCGTGCAGCCTGGCGATATCCACCGACATACTGGCGCGTTCCACCCCGGCCGCCTGACGTAACGCGTTGGTGGCGGCAAGGATTCGGGCGCGCGGCTGGGTGGATTGGCGCAGCTCGTGGCCGTCGAAGGGGCGCACCTGCGGCCAGTAGATCTCGAGCACTCGGTGCGCCAGATCGGGAATCGGCACCCGCACCACATCGTCGGGGCGCCCGGGCATGTTCTCGATGCAATGGTCGATCAACGCCATCAACGTGGCGAGCTTGTAGGTGGCGGTGCGCAGGCCGGTCTCGAGGATCGCGACCACCCGCTGGCCGAGCAGTAGCGGGTCGACCGCGTCAGCGTCCACGGCGCACCCCCGATGTCACCCCGGCGAGGTAGAACTGCACCACCACATTATTGCGAGGGAGAGGAATAGCGTGGGCAAACTCGTCCGGGACAAGATTCCCGACATCATTCGCGCCTCCGGGCGCACGCCCCACGTGACGACGCTTGCCGCGGGCGCATACCGGACCGCGCTCCAGGACAAGCTGCGCGAAGAAGTCGACGAACTCATCGCCACGACGGCCACCGACGCGCTCATCGAAGAGGCCGCCGACGTCCTCGAAGTCATCTCCGCGATCGCCGCCGAACATGGCGTCATGCTCGCGGGCATCGTCGACGCCGCACGGCGCAAGCGCGCGGAGAAGGGAGGGTTCGGCATGCGGCTGTGGCTGGACGGCGTCGACCCGAACCCGGCGGGTTAGTGGCTGCTCAAGAAGTGTCGGTGCCGGCTGGCAGGGGAGCCGCCGTTGCCAGCGTGGTCACTATCGGCCACCAGGAGTAGCGTCGACCCGACCCACGCAGCATGGAAACCGACCTGAAGACGACTGCCTGACAAGGAGAAAAGCCATGAGTTACGACGACGTGCTCGAATTCGCGATCGCCGCGGATTCGCCCATCGAACAAGCGGTCGCGGTGTTCATGCTGCACCCCGAGACTTTCGCCGAAAGCATCGCAGCCGGTTACCAGAACCCGTTCGCCGGATATGTGGCCGGCCGCGGCGGAGTGCTGGGCGAGGCCACCGGCGTCGCGGTCAGTTCGGTGTTCGTGGTGTTCGAGCCCACCTTCCTGCGGGGCATGTGGGAGGAAGGCGTCGCGGTACGCGGCGCGACCGGGGCGGCCGACCTCTACTGGGAACAGGCCGCCGGCTTCGCCCGTAGGCACCTGGCCGGCGCCGAAGGGCTGGACCGCATCGCCGAACTGGGGGAAAAGATCGTCGCGGCGACACCGGACGGGGGCCTGCCGCTGTATGCCGGCTGGCGCACCATGCCGCTGGCCGAGGACCCGCCCGCGCGGGCGCTGCAGGTGATGCACATCCTGCGGGAGTTGCGGGCCGGTGTGCATTTCAACGCCCTCACGATCTCGGGCATCACCCCCGTGGAGGCCCACATGCTCAACAAGGGGCATCAGTACGCCACGATGTTCGGCTGGCCCGAGCCGTTCGCCGACGGCGCGGACAAAAAGGACCGCTACGCCCAGGTCGAGCAGGCAACCAACCGCCGAATGGCCGAGATTTTCGCGGCCGCCCTCACCCCCGACGAGGCAGAGGAACTTGCCCGACTCAGCGCCAGCGCCCTGGCCTCGCTGAAAGCCGCCGCCGCGACCTGAACGGCCAACCGGTCGTGCGGCCGACGCGGAACCGATCACCACACCCGGGTTTGCCGCTGAAAAGTCGCTCAGAGGCGGGCAATTCGCACCATGGTTCCCCAGCGGTGACCGCTGTGACTGGTGTGACGCTCACGCGATAGCCTGGCAGTCGGCTAACAGAAGTCCGCGCGAGGGAACAATGACCGAAACCGGGACCCCCATCACCGTGACCGGCCTGCACCCCGTCGGGCGCGGCGTGGATCGCCCCGAACACGTCATCGTAGCCGGCGATGGCCGGGTGTTCGCCTCCGACAAGGTCTCGGCTGTCGCAGAACTGATCGATGAGCACACCGTCCGGCACATCGGACAGGCGGGCGGCGAGCCGAACGGGATCGCGCTCGACCGCGACGGCCACTTCCTGATCGCCAACTGGGGCTTGGGCGTGCTGCAGGACCTCGACCCGGCGACCGGCGCGATCACGACCGTGCTAAGCGATCAACTCGACGGACGCCCACTAAAGTGGCTGAACTTCGTTTGCGTGGATTCTGCCGGCGCACTGTGGTGTTCGGTGAGCTCGATGGCCGACGACCTCCTCGACACCATCGCGCAAGGCACCGCCGACGGCTTCCTATTCCGCATACCACCCGATCGCCAATCGGCCCAAGTCGTCGCCGATGGCGTGGGCTTCCCCAACTGCATGGCACTCGATCGCGACGAGGACTACCTGTATGTGGTCCGCACGGTGGCCGCCGACGTGGTGCGCTTTCGGATCGAGGGCGAAACACTTGGCGCCCAAGAGCGATTCGGCCCGCCGTTGGGGGACCGGCGCCCGGACGAGTTCGGCCCCGACGCCGACCGGTTCCTGGCCGACCCGCAGGTGGGCCGCCGGTGGGGCATGGCCGACGGATGCGCGTTCGATGCGGAGGGAAACCTCTGGGTCACACTGATTTTGGCGAACCGGATCGTGGCGATCCGCCCGGACGGCACGGCAGCAGTGGTCCTCGACGATCCCGAGGGCGCGCTATTACAAGGCCCGACCAGCATTGCCTGGGGCGGATACGACATGCGCGACATCTACATCGGCTCGATCCTGACCCCGTACGTCTTCAAGGGGAGAAGCTCGGTGCCCGGCCTGCCGATGGTGCACCAGCGCTAGCCTCCCGACGGCCCGGGTTTCATGAAGTCCGGCAGCGCCTCGTCCGGGTTGGGCGGGATCATCGATTCGGGCAGCCCCCACAGCTGGCGAATGGTGGCGCCCCCGTCCACGACGAGGGTCTGACCGGTGATGCGGGCCGCCAGCTCGGAGGACAGGAACAACGCGGCGTTGGCGACATCATGCGCGCGCGGCGCCGCCAACGGATTGATTCCGTTGACCGCGTATTCATTCGGCGGCTGATCCTCGTTGCCCGAGCCCACATTGCCCGGCGCCACCGCATTGGCGCGAATGCCGTACCGGCCCAGCTCGTCTGCGAAGGTCTTGACCAGCGAGATGACGCCGGCCTTGGCGGCGCCGTAGGCGGCATGATAGGTCGCCGCCGCGATGCCGTCGACCGACGCGATCGCGACCAGCGATCCACCGCTGCCCTGACCGATCATGTACCTGGCCGCCGCCTGAAAGAGGTAGAACACCTGGGTCAGGTTGTAGTGGATCGCCGCGTCCCACAGCTGAGTGGTGAAGTCCTCGACCTTCGACCAGGTCGCACCACCGATGATGTCGACGCACACGTCGACACCGCCCAGGGCCGCGACGGCGTCGTCGATCGCCCGACCGACCTGCTCGGGGTCGGTCATATCGGCGACGATCGGAATGGCAGTGCCTCCCCGGCCGACGATCTCGCCGGCAATGCGCTCCGCGCGCTCCTCGTCGATGTCGATGCAGGCCACCGCGGCACCCGCGTCGGCAAGAACCAACGACGTGAACCAGCCATGGCCCGCGCGCTCGGGGATGTAGCCCGCACCCGACACCACCGCGCGCTTACCCGTCAGTCCCAGATCGATCACGGCCGGCTCCCTCGCGTCGCAACCAGTCAGCCGCGCGCCGGGAATGGCCGACAGCCGTACGGGTGGAGTATTAAGACAGCCTTGGCCACTGTCAACGACGACTTACTGCGCTCGGCCAACGCAGGCGTTTGCCCAGGAAGCCTCGCTCCGACGCCATTCCTGCCCTCGACGTCGTCGGAATCGATGCCGAAGGCTCAATCTCGGCGCACTATGGAGACCGTGACCGAGTTCATGCAGAACACCGACGCTTTCCTGTGGGCGATGGAAAGCGATCCCGTGCTGCGCTCCACCATCGTCACGATCTCCCTGCTGGACGGCACCCCGGATTGGGGCGAACTGGTAGAGCGATTCGACGGACTCAGCCGACGACTGCCGACCTTCCGAAAGCGGATAGTGTCCTCGCCTCAGCCGGCCCCGCCCCGCTGGGAGGACTGCCCGGATTTCGACCTGGGCTTCCACATGCGCCGGGTGACTGTGTCGCAGCCAGGAACTGTCGAGGCGGTACTGGAGATGGGCCGCCTTGCCGCGATGGCGGACTTCGACCGGTCCCGGCCGCTCTGGGAGATCACCCTGATCGACGGACTTGCCGACGGTGGCGCCGCACTGATGACCAAGATGCACCACTCCCTGGCCGACGGCATCGGCGGCGTCCAGATCGCGATGACGCTCTTCGATGTCACCGGCAAGCGTGGCGGCGCACTGCCCGCCGCACCGCCACCGCGGATGCCATCGCCGCTGGACGGACTACGCGACACGCTGCGCTACGACGCCGGGCTGCTCGCCCACGCCGCAACGGCTTCGGTGACCGGCCTTCCCGGCGTGCTGCGCAGCGCCGTACGGCGGCCGGTGCAGACGGCCACCTCCGCGGCCGCGGTCGCGTCGTCGATCTACCGCACCGTGCGACCGATCACGGAGTCCGGGTCGTCGCTCATGACAGACCGCACCACGGTGCGTCGTCTCGGGATCCACGCGGTGTCGAGGCCGCGGCTGCGCGACGCCGCACACGCCGGCGGGGGCTCGCTCAACGATGCGTTCCTCGCGGGCGTGACCGGCGGGCTGCGCCGTTACCACGACAAGCACGGCGTCGCGGTCGGGGAGTTTCATGTGGGGATGCCGATGAGCCTGCGCGCTGAAGGCGACACGATCGGTGGAAACCGGGTCACGATGATGCGGTTCGACGTGCCGGTCGGTCTTGCCGACCCGGCGCGCCGCATCGAAGAGATCCATCGGCGGGCCGCGAGGCAACGTGACGAGCGCTCGCTGCCGTACATGCAACTGATCGCCGGTGCGTTGAACCTGTTACCGCGCTGGTACATCGGAGCGGTGCTGCGCCGCGTCGATTTCGTGGCCAGCGACGTGCCCGGTATCCCGACCCGGGTGAGTCTCGGCGGCGCCCCGCTGCGGATGGCGTATGGCTTCGGCCCGACGATCGGCGCGGCGGTCAATGTCACGCTGCTCACCTATGTCGACACCTGCGCGCTGGGAATCAACGTCGATGCGGGCGCGATTCCGGACTTCGACGTGTTCCACAACTGCCTCGTCGACGGGTTCGACGAGGTGCTGGCGCTCGCCGACTAAGACAAAGTCGTCGTCAGCGCCCCGTCCAGCACCGGCGGTGAGTTCACGATCCGAACTCTACGGCCTGGTCGACATCGGCAATCGCGTTCGGAGACCCGCGCTTTGGACGTACCGCGCGAGACCGCCGTTGGGTGCCCGCACCCTCGATGTCGTCGGCGGCGCCTTCACTGCTTGGTCGCAACGTAGAGATGGACGCTGCCGAACCCACCGATCTGCTCGTGGTAGACATCGAACCCGAAGCTCTCAAAGAGCGCTGGCATTCCGCGGATCACGTCGCCCGCCCGCTTCCACATACCGACTAGAGCGCTGCCCAGCCGGTTGCCGTCGTCGGGGTAGCCAACGTCGATCAACACCAGCCGGCCCTGTTGCCGTAGCACGCGGTGCAGTTGGGTCATCGCCCGCTGAGCGTTGGGATAGCCACTGAAGGACATGGTGTTGACCACGGTGTCGAACTGGCCGTCCGGGTAGGGCAGCGCCTCGACGTTTGCCTGGCGCAACTCGGCAGTCACACCCGCCCGGCGCAGATTGTGCTGCGCGATCGCGACCATGCGCTCGTTGAGGTCTACCCCATGGGTGTCGAAGTTGTTGGCGTAGCGGGTCAGCAACCAACCGGTGCCGAAAGAGACCTCCAGCACACGCGGACCACGGATGTGCGGGAGCGCTGCGCTGATCCAGTGCCGCCAGACCGGCAGCAGCTTGACCGCCAGATCGTAGGGGCGGGCCAGCCGCGTGTACACGCGATCGAACCGCGCTGTGAACGCCTCGGCGTCACGAGGCTCCGCGCTGTCGGGATCACCCGGCGCGCTCTGGCGGCTCATTGCGGCTTGACCATTCAGCGCTATTGATTGAGATCGAGGGCGGCCAGCGAACGTTGGTGCGCCTCGCAGTACTGCCGGACCAGCGCCATGCCGTAATCGTTGCCGTTGGGTGTACGCATCAGCGTGTGGATGTGAAACCGCATGGCGGTGGGATTGGCGAGAAAGACGCCGGCGTGATGATCGAATTCGATGATGGTGACCGGGCTTTGGATCCGGTAGTAGAACGGGTCGTCCGGGCCCGCACCGCCGATCCAGCCGAAATGAGTGCTGTCGAGATGCTTTTGGACATCGGCCATCCGCGCGGCCCTGGGACCGTCGGGCAAATGTCGGTGGTAGACGTCGATGAGCTCGACGAGCTTGTCTCGCGTGGCCGCGCCGAAGTCGGCAGCCGGCGCCCCCTCGTAGGGGATGACCCTGTTGTCCTGGCTGAACCCGCCCAGATGCAGATGGTCGAACGGACTGAGCCGGCCCGGCGGCACCCCGGGATCGTAGGCGCTTCCGAAGAGCACCACCTTCTCACGCAGTTCCGGTGACAGCGTCTCAAAAAGCTGCACCGCCAGGTTTTCCTCGTCGGTGAAAAGCTTCAGGCCCCGGCGCGGACCACGGTCGACCTCGTTGGGTTCGGCTCCCCAAAAACACGGCGTCATGACCATCTGCTCGCCGATGATCTGACAGTTCAGCACGCAGTGATGGCCGTGCATCTGCCAGCCCCACGGTTCAGTCAACGAGGGCTCGCCAAACAGTGTGAAGTTGTAGCTGTATTCGTTCAGGATCAGCGGCGCCACCATGATCGTTCCGAGGAACCCGTTCATGTACATGCAGTCCCGCACCTTGGTGTAGCCGGTTTCGCTCATCGTGGTCTTGAGGAAATCGAAGATGGCGGTTCGGGTTTCGGCGGTGCTCTCATCGAGCCGCAGGCCGTGGCGGAACAAATAGAATTCCGGGTTGAGCCAGCGCCGCCGGAGCACCGAGGTCAGCGGATGAACGAGCTTGTCGCGTTCGCTGGGGGTCACGGTCGACAACAAGTGGTTGGCCGCCTTCACCATCTCGGGGATCGGCGCGCCCTCGGCGGCGAGGTCGAACAGCCTGGGCTCGATCTTCCCGTCGACACTCACACCCCGAAACGGGGCATTCGACCTCTCGACGATGAGATCGAAGGGATTGTTTTCCCCCAAGCCCAGACGCAGCATCTCGCCCATGTGGTCCGCGTAGGTTTCCGCGTCCACGTCAAGGCCGGCGTACCGTGGCGCGTCGTCCGGTGGGACGAATTCCCGGAATTTCGCGGTCATGCAACGTTCTCCGTTCCAAGTGGCTTGCCCGTGCGGACGTGGTTGCTCAGCGCGCTATGGATGCCGGGCCACGACTGTGGGCCGGCGGCTTTCGCAGCGATATGGCCGTCGGGACGCACCACCAGCGCTGCACCCTCGTGTGCGAGCCCAGTCAGTTCGAGCCATCCCTCGTCTGACACCGCTGCAGCCAGATCCACGATCGTGACCGGGAACTCGCAGCCGTTGGACGCCTCCCGCCACGCGTCGGCGCGGCCCTGCACGAAGACGGTGAAGCCGACGCGGTCCACCAGGTCGATGATGGGGCCCACATGGCCGTCGCCGGCTTTGACGCCGACGTGTGGTAACCGCCGTCCGACGGCCGCCGATGGGGTGAATGAGGTTGCGTCGGCGACCTCTTGATCGGGTCCGTAACCGTAGGCGAGTTGCAGCCCGGGGCTGTTGAACCCGATGGAGTTCTGCTGGACGAGGGCATCGAGCCGCTCCGGGGGCATGGTCTGCAGGGTCCCCTCGGCGGCGGCTGTCGCCAGCTCGGCCAACGCCTGGATGTGGATATCGAAGTTTTCCCGGGAACGCAGTGTATTGGCGATCGCAATCGGCCGGCGTTCGGTGGAATAGGTCTCCAAAAGCGCCTCATTGGCCCAGCCGCGGACGACCGCGGCCAGTTTCCATGCCAGGTTGGCACCGTCTTGGATGGCGGTGTTCATGCCCAGGCCGCCGGTCGGTGGCAGCCGGTGTGCGGCGTCCCCGACGAGGAAGCACGGACCGGCCTGGAATTGGTCGGCGATCCGCGCCGTCAGCACCCACGGCGACAGCTTGAGCACTTCGAACTCGATGTCGTCACGTCCGATGACCTTGCGCACCCGTTCGGTGATCGTGTCCATGTCGGGGACGGTCTCACCGTCGTAGGGGGAGCCGCAGATCCACTCGACCTTGTTGTCGTGGCTCGGGTCACCCAGACCGTGGATGACCGCAACGCCGATGACCTCGGGGTCGATCAGCGCGTACAAAACTCCCGGAAAATCGGCCAGCTGGTTACGCATGTCGGCGATCACGTGGGCGTTGACCTGCTGGCTCGGCTCGCCGTAGGTGTGCATGGATATCCCCAGGCTCTCGCGGACCGGGCTGTTGGCCCCGTCGGCGCCGATCAGATATCGGCTGGTGAACTGGACTTGCTGATCATCGACCGCCGCGGTGGATACCACCTTGCCGTTCTCTACCTGCGCGCCGGTCCAGCGTCCACAGACCCAATCGATGCCGGCGCGCTTGCGCACATCGTCTTCGACGATTGCCTCAAAGCGCGGTTGGGAGAGGTTGATTCGTGGCCGCGCGGTCCATTCCGGGGACTGGTATTCGTAGGCGATGGTGCCGAGCTGCTCGCCGAACAGCCGGGTCGCGAACCGGACGAACTGATCCCACTCCGGTGGGAGCGCCTCGGCGCTCATGCGGTCGACGTCCAGTCCCGCTTGCTGGCAGATGTCAAGGGTGACCGGGCCAACGACGTGGGCCTTGGGCAGGGCGAGCCGGGACGGGAAGCGCTCGAGGATCCTGACCGTGAGCCCGAGCCGTTCGAGCAAGGCGCCGGTCACCATTCCGGCGGGTCCCGCGCCCACGATCAGGACATCGGATTCTGCGGGGAACGTCGAATTGCTCACTGGTGGACCGCCCTTGTGTCGGTGATGGGGAATGGGCTGCCGATGCGCCCGCGGTGGCGCCGGGCTATCGCCTGGGGTGGCATCGGGCAACTCATGCGCCGGCGCCCATGACCGGTCCGCCGCCGTTGACGGGCAGACTTACGCCGGAGATGTAGCCCGCTTGTTCGCCGCAGAGGAATGCGCATGCGGCGCCCACTTCCTCGGGCTGTCCGAGCCGTCTCGCCGAGGTGACGCTGGCCTGCCGCCGCCGAATTTCGTCGAACGCGAGCCCGCTGTTCTCGGATAGCAGTTGCGCCATCTGTATTTGTCGGGGGCTGTCGATCAGCATCGGTAGCAGCTGGTTGATTGTCACGTTGTCGGCGACGCTGTCGTGCTGCACGCCTTTCATCGCGGTGGTCAGTGCGCTGCGCGCGCCGGCCGAGGCGATCATGCCCGGTACGGGCGATTCGACCATTTCCGAGGTGATGTTGACGATTCGCCCGAAGCGCCGCTCCCGCATGCCCGGCAGGTAGTGCTGCACGAGATGGATCGGTACGTAGTAGTGCAGCCGTAGGCTCTCAGCGAGGTCGTCGTCGGTGACATCGTTGATGTCAGCAGGTCTCGGCCCGCGGTTGTTGGTCACCAGGATGTCCAGCTGATCGACTTGGCCGAAGATGGCCTGCATGCCGGTGTCGGTAGCCAGGTCCGCCGTGACGAACCGGCAACTGGCGCCGTGAGTCGCCAAGGCTTGAATCTCGGCGGCAGCCTTCTCGAGCTTGTCGGTCTCGCGACCGTTGATGACGACGTTCACGCCCTCGGCAATCAGGGCGGTGGCACAGGCGCGGCCCAGGCCCTGGCTGGAGGCCGTAACAAGTGCGGTGCGGCCGGCGATCCTCAGATCCATGGTCGAGCACCTCTTCGTCTCGCGAGATTTGGGCCCATCTTCTATGGAGTTGGTCAATACGCCGAAGCCGGCTGCTTGGACGTAGCGTACGTCTGCCTTCAGCCACGGCTGGGGGTTTTGAGCGCGATAGCCACATCCGCCGGGTGGATCGCCTTTCAATTCCTCGTCGGCGCCGAATGAGCCCCCACGATGATGTCTTCGTGAAGCCAATTTCACTGCTGCGCCTCGGTCGAGCTGGTCAAGACGGAGGGGTATAGATACTCTCTACCATGAAGGTATAGTTCTACCATGGGGTTGAACATCAAAAACGAGCGCACCGCCTCGCTGGTGCGGGAACTCGCCAAAAGGACCGGTCTGACCCAGACGGGCGCGATCACCGAGGCTGTGCGCTCCAAGCTGGCCGAACTGGATCGCGATCACGGCGACGTCGGCACGCATCGACGCCGCGAGGCGCGGCGCGCGACGGCGCGACAACTACTCGATGAATTGCGGAACTCCCTCACCGAGGCGGAGCGCGCGCAGCTCAAGGAGGCGGAGGGGCAGCTCTACGACGACGCCGGCCTGCCTTCGTGATCGTCGACACGTCGGCGGTCGTCGCGATCGTGCTCGGCGAAGCGCAAGACGAACAGCTTGCCGAGGTTCTGTTGGACGCAACGGCACCGAAGATGTCGGCTGCCACCTTGATGGAAGTCAACGCCGTTCTGACTCGCCGGCTGCGTCCCGAGGACCAACGTCGGATCGAGCGGTTGCTCGTCGTGTGGGAGATCGAAATTGTGCCCTTCGATGCCGAGCAGGCCGAAATCGCAAGTCGGGCTTATCGCGACTTCGGGCGCGGCAGCGGGCATCCTGCGGCGCTCAACCTCGGCGACTGCTACTCCTATGCGCTCGCCGATGTGACCGGCGAACCGTTGCTGTATGTGGGTGACGATTTCGCCCACACCGACGTCACCGCCGCCTACCAGCGTTGAGCCGACAGTGACTGCAACATCCGCCGCCCACCGCCGTTGCAGGAGAACACAATCGCGCCTACCGGACACCGAGGCCCCTTGGCGAACCCACCGATTCGCCTCGTCGCCGCGACCATCCGACCGGATTCGCTACCCTGACGCAAGTAACCATCGACGACGGCTCTCATCCCGAACCGGGTCTACGAGCCCCGGCCAGTAAGCCATCTATGCGCAAAGCCATTGCTGTCGGAACCGTCTTGCTCGCCCTCGCTGCGGCTTGCTCGCGCGGCCAAGCGGCGGACACAGCAGCGCCCACGGCAGTAACCGAGAGCCCGCCGGCGACGCGGGCGCCCGACGCGGCTCCCACGGCTGACTTCGCCACAGTGTCCAAGCTGATGAACGATGCGATTGCGGCACAGCGGTTGCCCGGTGCTGTGGTGGTGATCGGGCACGGCGGCAAGGTCGTCTTCCACCACGCCTACGGCTCGCGCAAGCTCGCCGGCGAACCGGGGCTCGATGGATCGCCCGCGCCCGCCGAGCCGATGACCGAGGACACGATCTTCGACATGGCGTCGTTGACGAAGGGCCTCGCCACGGCGACTACCGTCATGCAGCTTTACGAACAGGGCAAGGTCGCGTTCGACGATCCCGTGCAGACGTATTTGCCCGACTTCAACACGGCGAACGATCCCCAGCGCGCCAAGGTGACGGTTCGCATGTTGCTGACCCAGACGTCAGGCGAACCGATAGACGTAAGCCTCCAAGATCCGTGGGGAGTGGACGGAGCCGATAAAACAGAAGGCTTCCATCGTGCGTTGAGCACGCCGCTGCAGTCGGGTCCCGGTGCGGTGTTCCGCTATTCCGACATCAACTACATCCTGCTTGGCGCGCTGCTGGAGAAGGTCAGCGGCGAGGCAGAAGACGTTTACGTGCGGCGCAACGTATTTGCGCCGCTGGGCATGGAAGAGACCCGCTATCTTCCGCCGGCCAAAGCATGTGGCCCCCACACGATGAGGGGGGCGGCGATTGCATGGGCTCCCGCGCCGAAAGGGAGCGCGCCGGTCGTCTGTCCTGCGGGCACCTGGAGCACCAGCCTGGTGCCGCGCATCGCACCAACGGCACGTGACGAGGAAAGCGGCGCCGATCCGAGCAAGAATCCCGACCTCGGCTACCTGCTTCGCGAGGGACAAAACCTGTTCGGCTTCGGCTGGGATATCGATACGGCCTATTCCGCGCCGCGCGGCGTGATCTTTCCCATCGGGAGCTTTGGCGAGACAGGATTTACCGGAACCTCGCTGTGGCTGGACCCGGGGTCAGACACCTACGTAATTCTGCTCGCGAACTCCATCCATCTGCGAGGCAGTCCACCGATTTCGGATCTGCGTGGTGACGTTGCTACCGCGGCAGCCCAGGCATTGGGTCTGTAGCGCGCGCTGCCACCCGTACCCATGGTTGAACGGCTCTCGATTCTGTGGGGCAGTTCACGGGTCAGGTCGACCGGCTTGTCGCTGAAAAGCCGCTCTGAGGCGGGCATTTCGCATGTTGGTCGCCAGCGGTGACTGGCCTGACGGACGTGACGCCACGCGCCGGTCGGCGCAGCGTCGAGAAAACGGCTCATTCAATGAACAGCGCCATCGACGCGGTAAATCCGTGCAATGCGTTGCGGCCCGCGATCGGGCCGATCTCACCGGCGGCGAAGAAACCGGCCAGCGGAATCCCGCCAAGCAGTTCCTCGATCGTCGACGCGTCGTGGTCGGCGACCCCGAACATCCGCCGCCCCCGCCCATTGCAGGTGAACAACAGCGCCCCAACCGGACGCCCGGGCAGCTCCGCTGCCGCCCGCTCTACGGCCAGGCGCAGGTCCTTGTCGGCCCCCACCGCGTCACGAACCTGGAACTGCACCGTCGCGCCGACCTCCACAGCCTGGCCGATCTCGATCGCCCCGGTGGACGGGTCGGCCCCGAGCAGCCCGCGGATCAGGAAGTCGCCCTGACGCGGAGCCGCCAGGTGCTCGTCGACAACGATCCCGATCTGCAGGCCGTGGCTGACCAATTCCTGTTCGTCGGCCGGCAACGTCTCGACGATCTCACGCAGGCGCTGCAGCGGCGGTCGGCCGCCCAGCTCGGTGACCACTGCGCCGTCCGCGCCGGTGACGATGTACGGGTGGCCGATCGGCCGGCAGCCTTGCGACACGATCGGGACACCGTGCATGCCGGGCAGGCGCACGCCGACCAGGCCGGAGGTGGCCACGGCCTGGTCACGGAACAGGCGGGTGTCGCCCGGTCGCAACCCACCGCTCACCGCGCCGCCCACGAGCGTCGTTCCCGGCAGGTCGGTGTTGAAGTGCTCGATGAGCAGGCTCGACGGAAATGTGTACGGATCCGGCAACAGCAAGTGCAGATCGTGCGCGGCCGGGTCGAACTGATAACCGGCGAGCACGCCACCCGAGCCGGTACGGACGAATTCCAGCTGGAACGTCTCGGCGGCCAGACCCGACGCCAGCCACACCGCCACCGCGGGCTCGTCCTCGATCTCATGGCGGCCGGCGACGACCGCCTGGGCGACGCACCCGATCAGCGCGGGCGGCTCGACCACTTCATGCACCGCGCCCAGGACATCGGCAGCCTTCTCGGTGTGTGATCGCGATCCGAACAGCACAGCCAGCGACGGCGCCTCACCCGCGAGCTCGCCACGCGCGTGCATTGCGGCCTCCACCGCGGCCTGCCGTACATCAGGCGCGGTGGAAACCCCGACTCCGATCCGCACACCTCCATGATGCGCCGGCCCAGGGCGCGACGAAACGTTCAACGCCGCAGCCGGTTGCGCAAAGGGTCGAGTCTTCGGCGGAGAGTGGTTCGGGTCGTTGGGACCGCGAACAATCTATTGGAGGCAAGCCCATCGAGCTTGTAGGTGGATAAGACCGGCTGGGCTGCGCCTCTGCAAGGTTACCGTCGGAGCCAATGCTCTTGTGCGGGTGCCGTATTGGCGCATCCGATAGCGATTGGGCAAGCTTCGGGGCGAGGGTTCTGCCCTTGGCTGTGGGATCATGCGCTACCCGAAACGCGTCCTCTTCCACAACAGCCAGCCGCATCCAATCGCGGAACATATCAACACCGCTCCCAGTACCGACGTCCAGAATACGTCCATTGCCAACGGAGGTACCTGTGTTTGAAATCCAAGCCAGAGGAAAATCGTGACCGCAGCGGCAACGATTACGACGTCCCACCAACGACGCCCGGACTGAGCGTCGTCTCCGTGCATTGCTCCGACCTGTGCCGCTACACACTGCTCCCAGCTCAGGCCGTACCGCTCGCACTCCCGCGAGATCGCACCGCGTACTGACGCCTGCTCACGCGCTGGTGCTGCCGCCGAGCTGATCAATATTGCTCCTGCGATCATCAGCAACGATCCCGCCACAATCAGCCAGCGTCCGGCTGCGCTGAGGTGTGACAGTTCGCCAAAGACAAGCGCACTCCACGCCAACCCCCACAGCTGGTTGGTATTCGACAGCGGGATCCCACGCCCGATGCCGACATATTTCGCCGCATACTGCTGGAAGAGATCGCCGATCACCCAGCAGAAGCCGCCGAGGACAACCCAGAACACCATATGCCTCGCTGCATACAGTTCGGCATGTAAGTGCGCGACGCCACCGCCGAACGTGGCGGCGAGCACCGCCATCGTGACCAGCTCGCCGAAGGTAAACACCGTCACAAACGACAGCGGGTTCATTCCGCTCAGATATGCCTTGCGATAGGGCACATACATGGTGCCCCACAGCAGGCTTGCTCCCAACGCTGCCAGCAATCCATGCACCGCGCGCCCATCCGCCGCATTGGTGTGCTGCACGGTGACGAACGCCAGCAGGATTGCTCCGGCCACAATGCCCAGTGCCCCGCCCAGTACTCGTGAGCCGACGCGGAAACCGGCGCCGCGCATCTCGTGGAAAAGCAGCCAGCCCCAGAAAATACCAATCAGGCTGTTGGTGTTCCACAGCGGAAAGGCGATCGCGAGCCCCACATCGCGGATGGCGAAGACCGTCAGGGTATTGGCCACAGCCCAAAGCGCGCCGGCAAGTACTGCCCACACGATCAAATGCACCCGGCTGGATAGGTCGCTGAAAACGAAATGTGTTCCTTTCAGCAGAGTTGGCACTGTCCACCGGCCCACAAACACGCCCAGCACCATCGCCAGCGAAATCGCGTACGGGGAGATCCCCACCGTCACCAGTTTGGTCGGGGCCTCAGCGCCTCCGAGCCAGACACCGGCCGCCAGGCCGCAAGCCACTCCGAGGCCTTGCATGGAAACCGCTTGCGCGCCGCGCGTCACCGTGTTCGCCGGGTCAATGCAGATAGGCCAGCAGCGCCGCGCCCGCTACGAGCGCAGCTACCGGAATCCAGAATTGCACGTCGGTCAAAATTACTTTCAGCATCTCGATGAACCTAAGCGTGTCGTTCGCTGGCAGTCAAAGAAAATGGGCTGTTCGGTATGTTGTACCTGCCCGCCGACCGCTGGCCTGCGCAATCCCAACGCCGGCTATCTGCGTCAACTCGCCTGGCCGTTCCGGAGGCGCTGCCCAGGCAGCTGAGGTGGGCTTAGCCGCCCGGGACCGCGCCTCCGCGTACATGGTCGTCGCGGCGGCTCTTGGAATCTTTTGCGGGCGTGGTTAATACGGGTGGCAAGCCAGTGGCGACTAATCCTTCCCGCAACACCCCACGTCGACAGGCGGTTCAGTTGTTGCAGGAATTGGTGGGCTTCGCGGGGGCCGGCGGCCGTCGACGACTTTTGGCACGGCATCTTTCGGAGCACCGCCGCCGCCGTCCCGAGCCGCACCAGAACATCGCCGACGTCGGGTTCCGGAATATCCACCACGGCGCCTCGGTAGTTGCTCAAGATGCATTGGATCGCCGTCGGCAGACGCTGGGCATCTGGCGTGATGCCGTCCGCTAACAGATAAGGCAACTTCCAGGTATGCGTATCGTTCGCGGCACCGACATACGCGAAGCACTGCATCGCGACCTTGTATTTCGGGTGCAGCTCAGCAGCGGCGAAAATATCCACACCGGAACTGGGGCCGCCATTGCGATTGGACAGCGCCCCAAGGTCAACCGGCAGATCCGGGCGGAGCCGGTAGATGCCGTGAACCGCCGGACGTTTTCGATCGGCCAGTCCAGCACCGTGGTGAAAAGGCCTTCCAGGATGTTCTTGCTGACCGAATCACCATTCGCAGCAGCGCTTCTGCTTGTCGAATCTGCGGACACGTTGGTGCTTAACGCTCCTGGCATGTCTGGCTGCGATGTCCCCATCTCCACGGCAGCATCCACGGACCCCGACATGCGTCGAGGGTAAGCACCTGCGGCCGCCAGTGAAATGTTTTGCGATAGGAGCTCAACAAAGCGCGTGGAGGCCGATCTACACGATTGTGCCGACAATGCGGCCACCAGCGACTACAACTGCACCATGGAAGCGAAAAGGATCGCGGCGCTGTTGGCGCTGGCAGCCGCTTCCGCGGTCGGCTCAACGGCGGTTGCGCATGCGAGCAATCTGTACCAGTTCCAGTCGCCTTCGGGAAACATCACCTGCGTGATGGCGACGCTCGAGGGCGCCGCCGCCGAGGTGTCCTGTGAGATCGCTGATCACGCCTGGGTGACGCCGCCGCGCCCGCAGGTGTGCATGGGGGGATGGGGTGATCGATTCGACTTGACTGCGGGTAGTCCAGCGAAACTGGCCTGCCACACCGATACCACCCGCGGCAGCGGATTGCCGACGCTCGGATACGGCGACACGCGATCCGTGGCCTCGGTCACCTGTAAGAGCGAGCCCGCGGGCATCACTTGCGCCGATTCCAGCACCGGTCACTTCTTCCGCATTTCGCGCGAGTCGTACCAGCTGGGATGACCGTTGGGGAGTGACTTCCACGACGCCATGTTCACCGGCCGCACCACGCTGCGTGGGGCCGAACCGGAAACCCGTCCGACCTAGCGGCCGCTTTCGCGCAACCGACGGCGCCGCCGCTGAGGAATCGACGCAGCGCATAGCCGGCCGGTGGCTTCACGTCGGCGGCGAGGCCGTTTCGAAGCGCGTTGACACCGTCACCGCTCGTTCAGCAGGTTCCTTGAGTGCAGCGCTGCTCGCCCGAGGCCGTTCTTCGGTACTTTTGCCCCGCAATGGCTCTGCCAGCTGTGCGCCCAGGCAAACGAGCCCTCGGCCAACGGCCGCAAGTACACGGTTCGTGGTAGTCGCGGCGACTTCGATCGTGGCGACGGCGGCATCGAGCAGGCTCGGAATGTGGAAGTCCTCCGAAGTCTCAACCTGATGTTGGCGGGCCTTCGCGAAACTGTCGAACTCGTCGCGCAGGGCGCGGCGTCGTTGGGCCAGCTCACGCACGGACGAGAAGCGGAAGCCGTCGATGGCCTCCGACTTCGCGAACCGGTCGAGAATTTCCGTCGCGTTGCGGTAGATGTCGACGTCTTCGCCCAGGTGATGGTCGACGAGCTCGCGCGCTTCATCGATCGCTCGTAGCAGCTGCTCCGGTTGCGTCGACTCGATACGCGCGAGGTTCAACCGCTGCCATTTGTGCAGCGATTCTTCGGCGACCACCAGCAGGCTCAGGGCGTCACCGAGCCGGTTGTCGTTGGTCGCGTTCCGCAGCTTGGCCGCGCGCTGTTGTACGGGCAGGTTGTCATCGAAAGACGCCAGGATGCGGCTGACATGGTTGCGCAGCTGCTCGACGGTGACGTTGAGCGCCGGCCCGAGAGCGGCCACCGAATCCCAGTACGCATCGGGTAGCGACCCGTACTTGTCCAGCGAGTTGACCATCCGCGAAAGCGCCAGGTTGTTGCCCAGCACGTCGCCGGCGCGCTGTGCCCGGGCGACTTCGAGCACCAATTCGACTTTGTCCTCCACGCGGCGGACGGCATCTTCGACCTGGGCGACCGCGGACTTCAACGCCATCTGCACCGCGATCATCTGCGCCGACAGCATCGCTTCGGGGCCCAGCCCCGCCGGCCGCCATTGCAGTGGGGCCAGCAACTGGCCCTCGCCGGCGAGCGTCGTCAACCAAAAAACGCCGTCGCTGCCGGGAATGAGATCGCCATCCTTCAACGCGCCCAGGCTGTCGCGATGCAGCTGCACGTACTTGCCGGTGTCAGCCAGTAATGAGGCCACCGCGGCGAGCCCACTCGCCGCGTTTCTGAGCGAGGCGCCGTCGATCCCGGCGACCCGCACGGCTTGCCCGGCCACCGCCCGCAGCCGCGTCAGGTACGACTCGACGGCGGCAGGGTCACCACCCAGCAGCAGGGCCTCGTCGTGCAGCGATACCACGACCTCGTCGGTATCGGTCTTGGTATCGGTCTCGGTATCGGTCACCGCCGACACGTCGGACACCACGGATGTGCTCACGGCACCCCTAATGATCCGTCGGCATGCAAGCAAGCAGGCCAGGAGTTAACAGAAATTTGTCGGCTAGCTAATGCGGACATTACACCCATGCCCTACGCGGGCCTTCCAATTTGGGCTCTGTTGGTGAGGAATTCACCCAGGGCGGAGGGGTGCCTGCAGCCCCACTGGCAACACGACGACGGCACCATACAGGTCACCAGTGGCCCCGGGTGGATCGCGGACGTGGCGTCACAGAAGTGATAGCGCTGGCGCTATCACTTCTCCGGGTGGCCGCGTTGTTCCGAGCCGGACGTTGACGCCGCGCCGGCCGCCGTAGCCTTGCACACTGTGACCGCGCAAAAGCCTCCGTCGACCCGTTTGTCGGTGCAGGACTGGCTGCAGGCGGGCTATACGCTGCTCGCCGAGGAGGGCGTTCGCGCACTGAAGGTCGAACGCCTCTGTCAGCAGGCGGGCGTCACCCGCGGCAGCTTCTACTGGCATTTCGAGGACATGAAGACCTACCGCGCCGCGCTCGTCGAATCGTGGAACGCCTTCCTGGACCGCGACCGGCAATCCATGGCCGAACTCGACGCGCTGTCACCGCGGGAACGGTTGTCCGCCATGATGACTGCGTTGGTCAGCCCCGAGCACTGGATGCTGGAACGGGCCATGCGCGAATGGGCACGCACGGACCCGGCCGCCGCGGCCAATGTCCACGCCGCCGACCGGCGCCTGCTGCGCTCGGTCTCCAAGGCCTACACCGACTACGGCTTCAACCACGAAGACGCCAAGCTGCGCGCCGAGTTGACCTTCGCGGCCGGAATCGGGCTGTTGCACCTGGCCGGTTCGGCGCAGCAGGCGCAAAAGGCGGCCCAACGGGAGCAATTCCTGGACCTCATGCTGGCCGACCCGTCCTAGACCATCGCGATTGGCGAGATCTTCGCGCCAATCGCCAACGCGCCGGCCAACTCCCGGCACGTGTCGTAGTCGAACACCACATGTCCGGCCGCGATGTCCACATCACGCTTGAAGCGCTGCAACGGATTCGACAAGAACTGCGCGCTGGCCCCCGACGCCTCCAGCAGATCGGCGATGACCGACCGGCACTCGTGCACCGTGTGGGCGGCGGTGAGCCGCGCCTCGGCCCGCACCGCCCTGCTCACGCGTTCGCCGTCCGACACCAGGTGATCGATACCGTCGGCGGTCTCGGTGATCAGCGCCCGCAGGGCGCGCAACCGCACCCGGGCATCGCCGAGCCGGATCTGTGCGGCGGGCTGATCTTTTTGCGCCACACCGCTGTACGCGAGCACCCGGTCACCCAGCCTGTCGGCGAAGAGTTCGGTCACCCGTTCGGCGGCACCGAGTACCGGCATCGCCGCCACCAGCGCGAGCGCGGGAACCATCGGCCACCGGTAGGTGGGCACCCCGTGGGCCCGCGCGCCCGGCGCCGTCCCGCCATAGATGTCGGCCACCGCGACCACGCGGTACTCGGGCACGAAGACGTCGGTGATGACGACGTCGTGGGAACCGGTGCCCCGCATGCCGGCCGTGTGCCAGGTGTCTTCGACCTCGACCTCGTCGGCGGGCACCACCACGAGCGCCGGGTCGATCCGGTCCTGCCGCTCGATGAGCGCCCCGACGATCATCCAGTCGGCGTCCAGCGCGCCCGTTGCCCACGCCCACCTGCCGCTCACGCGCACCCCGCCGCCGGCCGGGGTGCCGCGGCCGGTCGGGGCCAGGGGAGCCGGCGCCAGCACCGGCCCCGAGGCGAACACCTCCTCCTGCAGCTGTGGGTCGAACAACGACAGCATCCAGTTGTGCAGCGCGTAGAACCCCAAGGTCCACGCGCTCGATGCGCAGCCGTGTGCCATCCGCCGAACCGGTTCCAGCAGTTCGGGAAACGACGCTTGAATGCCGCCGAACCGCGCCGGAAGCAACAGCCGGAACAGGTCCGTCCGCTTGAAGTCGGTCACCGTGGCCGCGGGCAACCGGCGGAGCCGCTCGGCCTCTTCGGCACGCTCGGCCAGCCGGGCGACGAATTCGTCGGTGATTCCGTGCACGCTGCGGCTCTCGGTCACGGACACGCCGTCCACCGTAACATACTATTTTGTATGGTCACGGAGCGCGGCCCGGGCCACGCCCAGCGTAATTTTTGGTCCGGCGTCTTTCCGGCGAGCACGGCGCCTTGGAATGCTGGTTGTGACGTGTCCACGTGCACACCATCGGCGCGACGAAGAAAGGTGCGACCATGCCAGAACAGATGTCGCCGGCGGTGAGCCGGCGGGGCCTGCTCGGGGTCTCGATGTCCACGGCCGGTGCGATCGCCCTCTCGGCGTGCGGCAAATCGCAGCCCAAGCCCGGCCCGGGCGGGCAGGGGGCGTCGGCGGAGGAAGTGCCGGTCACCCCGCCCGAGGACCTGATGCGCGAGCACGGCGTGCTCATGCGCATCCTGCTGATCTATCGCGAAGGGATCCGTCGCCTGCAAGCCGGCGAGCAGAGCCCCGCGCAAGTGCTCAACGCGGGCGCGCGAATCATCCGCAACTTCATCGAGGACTACCACGAACACCTGGAGGAACAGTACGTCTTCCCCAAGCTTGAACAGGCGGGCAAACTCACCGACATCACCGCCGTGTTGCGGACCCAGCACGAGCGTGGCCGCGTGCTCACCGACCGGATGCTCGCCGCGACCACCGGTGCGGTTGCCCCGGATCAGCCCGCGCGAGACGGCCTGGTGCACGACATGTCGGCGTTCATCCGGATGTATGAGCCGCACGAGGCGCGTGAAGACACCGTCGTCTTCCCCGCGCTGCGCGAGGTGATGACCGCTCAGGAGTTCCGCGACATGGCCGAGACCTTCGAAGACGAGGAACAGCGACGCTTCGGCCAGGCGGGCTTCCAAGGGGTGGTCGATCAAGTCGCTGACATCGAAAAAAGCCTCGGCATCTACGATCTGAGCCAATTCACCCCGACGGTCTAGCTCACCGCGGCTCGCCGCCGAATTTTGTCAGAGGCCCTGCGTATGTTGACGCCATGAGTGGTTCGAAGTCGAACTCGGGTGGCGGGTTTGGTGCGTTGTTGGGGTTGCTGCTGCTCATCGCGATCATCATCAAGTTCATTTGGTGGATCCTCGGGGCAGTGGCACTCGTCGGGCTGTTCTTCCTCGGGCGAGCCATCGCAAGCTGGTATAGCAAACGGTCGGCGGCGTACGCCCGATATCGGGAAGGCGTCGCCGCCCGCGCCGATCAACAGCACAACTGGGTGCTGCGGGGCGACGACCGCGGAATCTATGGCCCCGAAGGCGCCGAGCTGATGCATTACCTCTATCCGGCGAGGGGCCAGGTGCAGCGGCTGAACCGGCGATGTTAGGGGGCGGATTGTTACCATCGCGCGGTGAGTGATCGCCCCGATCGGCCGCGTCCCGTTGCACGGCGTGACGTGTTGAAATACGCGGTGCCGGCGATCCTCGGCGCGGGTGCGTTCCTGGCTGCCCCACGTGCCGCCGCCGATCTCGCCGGAAAGGCGGTGTTCCTCGACCCGGGCCACAACGGCGTCAGCGACGCCTCGATAAACCAGCAGGTGACGAACGGTCGGGGCGGGACCAAGCCGTGCAACACCTCGGGCACCGCCACCACCGACGGCTACCCCGAGCACGCCTTCACCTGGGCGGTGGTCGCCCTGATCAACGATTCGCTGCGGCAGCGGGGCATCAACACCGAGCTGTCGCGGGACAACGACAGCGCCGTTGGCCCCTGCATCGACCACCGCGCCGCAGCCGCCAACGCGATGCACCCCGACGCGATCGTGAGCATCCACGCCGACGGCGGACCCCCGAACGGCAGCGGATTCCATGTGAACTATTCGAGCCCGCCGCTCAACGACGTCCAAGCCGGCCCCGCCGTGCAATTGGCGCACGCGATGCGGGATGCCTTGGTGCAGGCCGGCTTCCAGCCGGCCAATTACATCGGTTCGGACGGGCTGTACGGCCGCAGCGATCTCGCCGGGCTGAACCTGGCCCGATACCCCGCGGTCCTCGTCGAACTCGGCAACATGAAAAACCCCGGCGACGCCGCCTGGATGGAAAGCCCGGACGGCCGGGCAAAGTATGCCGCCGCGGTCACCCAGGGGATCGTTGCGTTCCTGAACTCATAAGCCACAGCAACGCGGGTTCGGACGCGAAAGGCATAACCGCGGGCGTTTCGGGAACCAGGGTTATGGTCGGATGACGGGGTTCATGTCGACGCGGCCGGTTATCCCTGGTCAGCTACCCTGAAGCCGCCAGAGATTCGGTGCGATCGAGTTCGGAGGCGAGCGGCGTGACGAAACCGACGAGAGAAGAGATCTGGGAGAAGCGCGCTGCCTGGCCGTTGGCCCTGGTCGCTACGGCCTACCTCGCCACCTACTCGGTGCATGTACTCGCCCGACCCGGCGGTCCACTGCCGGCCATCGTGTGGGTCGGGACCTGGGTGACCTGGGGCGTGTTCGTCATCGACTACGCCGTCCGCTTCAATCTGGCGTCCGACCGGCGGCACTGGTTCCTCCACCACCTCTTTGACCTGGCCATTGTTGCGCTCCCCTTCATGGGACCGCTGCGACTGCTGCGGGTGGTCGTCGTGTTCGGGGCGCTGCAGAAGGCCGTCGGCGATGCCGTCCGCGGTCGCATCCTGCTTTTCACGGTCACCGGTGCCGCCCTGCTGATCTATGTCGCGTCGCTGGCCGTCCTCGGCGAAGAACGCGGCCACCCGGGCGCCTCCATCACCTCCTTCGGGAAGGCCCTGTGGTGGTCGATGACCACGGTGACCACGGTGGGCTACGGCGACCTGTACCCGATCACGGTTCCCGGACGGCTGATCGCCGCCTTGCTGATGGTCGGGGGCATCAGCCTGATCGGTGTCGTCACCGGATCGCTGGCCTCATGGATAGTGCAGCGGGTGTCGGAAGCCGACACAGCAAACCAGGCGGCTACCGCCGTCAACATCGATGAGCTTCGCCAGGAGATCTGGGCGCTCGCCGAAGAAGTGCGGCAGGCCCGCGCGGCGGCGAACTCCGCAGGGCGGTAGAAACACCCAGCCCGGCCGTCCGGGTGCGGGCAGTTAGTTAGCTTCCAAAGCCGCCGTGCGGCGAGGACACGGCGGTCGCCGGCGCGCCACCGAAGCCAAGGTGGCTAGCGGCAAAGGCCACGCCCTTGTCGATCATGGCGCCGTCGTCGGCGTAGGTGTTGTGCGCGGCGAAATTCAGCCCGTCCGAGCAGACCGGGTCGTCGGTGGCGCAGACCTTGACGGTTTTGGCCTGATAGAGCGGGCCGATGACCACCGGCGGCTCGCCGAGGAAGTTCATGGCCCGGACGTTCGGCAGGCCGAACAGCACGACGGAGGAGACGTGGTTCGCCACTTCGGGAGCCATGGGTTTGGGGACGGTCGCGGGGTCGACCCCGTCCGGGATGGCGGCCGAGGTGACAAAGCCCATCACGGCGGCTCCCTGGGAGTAGCCGCCGAGCACCATCTTGGTGCCCGGGCACTGCTTGGCCATCGAAATCACATGCGCGCCCGCGTCTTTGATGCCGTCCAGGCCGGTGTCCCACTGGTCGGTGGTGGGATAACGAGACTCCGTCGGCTTCGACTTAGCCTGCGCACCAACAGATATGGAGCGATGGTCTTGTCTCCGCAACGCTAGCCGCGAGCTCCAGGCCTCACACGAGAGAGAAAGGAAGCGTACGCCGTGACCGGGACTCATCTACGTTGCGCACTGTGTTTACCGGCTGGCCATCGACCAGCACTCCGCCTCGGCGGACCACAGCAGCCGCGTCTGAGCGGCGCTTAGCGCAGCGTCAGACGAACTGGGCCGCCATCGTCACGACGATGAGCACCAGCACCGCCGTCCCGATGGCGTGCACGGCCAGGCGTGGAGTGATCCGCTGCGGCAGTGGATGCCGCTGCAGCGTGCGCTGGCGTTGCACGGCGATCACGAAGGTGCCCAACGCCACGGCGCCGGCCAGCAGGGCAGGGATCAACCCGGCCGGCCGCAAGGAGCCGTGCAGGTTCCGGATCATCAGCAGTGCGCCGTTGGCCAGGAACGCGAAAGAGGTCCGCGTCCAGGACAGCGTCGTCCGTTCGGCCTGCAGGCCGCGATCGGACGGCGTGCCCGGCGCCGCCGAATCGCTCATGCCAGCACGGCCTTGGCGATCACCAGCCCGAGCGCGATGATCGCGACCAGGGTCAGCCCCACCGCGAGGTAGGTCGGCGAGGGGTGGCGCGGCAGCGGGTCGCCGCGGCGCATGGCGCGATCCGCCTGCTGCCAGCGCACCAGCCCCATTCCGCTGGTGAGGATCGCCAGCACCGCAAGCCCGACGCCGAGCACGCGGCGCGCGCCCGGGATCGTCAGCTCCGGGACCAGTTGCACCAGGGCCACGGCCGCGGCGAGCAGCCCCAGCGCGGTGCGTTGCCAGGCCAAAAACGTCCGCTCGTTGGCCATGGTGAACCGGTAGTCGGGCTCGCGCCGGGTCGCGTCGTCGGTGTCACGCGCGTCGGCGGCGGTGTTGTCGGCCACGCGCCACATCGTAGATTCCGGCCGCCCGGGGTTGCATGATGGGCCTGTGGTTAAGGCGTTGTTGTTCGACGTGCAAGGGACGGCGACGGATTTTCACACGACCGTCTGCGACGAGGCCCGGCGAATCAGCGCCGGCCGGCACCCGGGCGCCGATTGGTCCGACGTGGTACGGCGTTGGCGCGCAAGCTACTTCGCCGCGCTGGAGGCCGCGCGGGGTCGCCACGGCGGATGGGTTTCCGTGCACTCGGTGTATCGCCACGCGCTCGATGCCGTCCTGGCCGACTGCGGCGTCGAGCTCTCGGAGGCCGAACGCGACGAGCTCACCCTGGCCTGGCGGCGGCTTCGGCCGTGGCCCGACGTGGTGCCGGGGCTGACGCGGCTGAAGGGCGCCTACACGTTGGCCACCCTGTCCAACGCCGACGTGTCCACGGTGATCGACATTTCCAAGCATGCCGGGCTGCCCTGGGACGCCGTCTTTGCCGCGGAGATGGCCGGCGTGTTCAAGCCCGACCCGGCGATCTATTCGATGGCCGTCACCTACCTGGGTGTGGCCCCCGCCGAGATCATGATGGTGGCCAGCCACAAGTACGACCTCCGCGCGGCGAGCCGGCTGGGTTTGCGGACCGCCTTCGTGGCTCGCCCGCTGGAGTTCGGGGCCGGCGGCGAGGCCGATGTGGCGCACTCGACGGAGTTCGACATCGACGCCGCCGACTTCCTGGACCTCGCCGGACAACTCGGCTGCTGACGGCTCAGCGGTGCGCGGACCCGGTCAGGGATTGACCGTTGGCCGCCTGCAACAGGCAGATAAGGGTGCTCGGGGTGGGATCGGCCCCGGTGCGGTCCTGATTCGAGTCGATGAGATAGGTGATCGAATACGGGCTGCGGTCCACGGGTTGGCCGGTGTAGGGAGCGAAACCCGCCGCGCAGTCTCGGTTGGCGACGGTGGCGATGGCGGTGTCGACGGCCATCGGGGCGCGCAAATACACCTCGGCCAAATGCGATGTCGCACAATCCACGACGGTGACCGTCACCCGGCTCAAGTCGGCCGGCGGCAGGTCGGCCACGCACTCGCCGACTTGCAGATTGATCCATTTCTTGGTCTGCGAGCCCACCGGAGTTGGGGCCGCAGTGGCGGTGGCGCAGGCACCCAGCATTGCCACGGCGGTCAGGCCGCATAACGCCCGAAGGGCCTTCATGCAGTGCAGTTTAGGCACTCGCCAGCGCCGGGTCCGGCTTTTCCGACGACATCGACAGGAGCCCGCGCAGGCAGCGCGCGGCCAGCCACCAGTTCGCCGGCTTCTTCATGTCCAGCCCGCCGAGGAGTTGCTTGATCATGGTCAGCGTGTCGAAGTAGATGCGTTCGCAGACAAGCGTTTCGGTGTCATTAAAGTCACTGAACACGAAGTACGCCGTCATGCGAACCCGGAACCGGCTGCCGGTCGGCGGAACCTTGCCCAGGAACCCGCGATGCGTACCCATCAGCCAGAACTCGACGATCACCGCGTCGGCGCTGTGCCGCAGCGCGATGATCTCGTGGTCCTGGTCGGGAAAGGCGGTGCGGGTGTAGGCGTAGTAGGCGCGCACCGCCGCGTCGCCGTCGTGGACGACCATCTGCGGGATCAGCTCGTAGCGCGGATGCGGGAAGGTCGCCAACACGTCGTCCCAGGCGTGGCGGACCTCGTCATGAAAGTGGTCGAGCACAAGTTTCTCTCGGGCGGCCAGCACCTCGGGAGGCGGGAAGGCGGGAATGGTCACGTGGCGAGCGGCTAACCCGGGGGAGTCCAGGCGACCGGCAGGCTTTTGATGCCGTGGATGAACTGCGACAGCAGCATGGCCGGTTCGTCCGTCGCGACGAGGTCCGGTATTTCGCGGCGCAATTCGTCGAAGAGCACCCTGATCTCGCGGCGGGCCAGGTTCGCGCCCAGGCAGAAATGGGCGCCCCCGCCGCCGAACCCCAGATGCGGATTGGGGGTGCGCGCCACGTCGAAAAGCCAGGGGTTGGCGAACTTTGACTCGTCGCGGTTGGCCGAGTTGTACCACAGGCTGACCTTGTCGCCGGCCTTCATCTTGGTGCCGCTGAGCTTGAAGTCGCGGGTCATGGTGCGCCGCATGTAGACCACCGGCGAGGCCCACCGCACGATCTCCTCCACCGCCGTGGGCGCCAGCCGGTCGAAGTCAGACCACCACCTGTCGCGCTGGTCGGGATAGCGGGACAGGGCCAGCACGCCGTGGCTGATCGCGTTGCGCGTCGTCTCGTTGCCGGCCACCACCAGCAGGATGAAGAACGACGCGATCTCCTCCGAGGACAGCCGCTCGCCGTCGACCTCGGCTTCCACCAGGCTGGTGGTCAGGTCGTCGTGGTGATTGACGCGGCGATCCTCGGCCAGGGCGCTGGCGTAGGCGCCGATGTCCATCGAAACCTTGAGGAACTCGTCGAAATCCGTCGTCAGGTCCGGGTCGCCGAACCCGAGAATCACGTTGGTCCAGTGGAAGATCGTCTGATGGTCGTCCTCGGGAATGCCCATCATGTCGCAAATGATCTGCAACGGCAGCGGCCCGGCGAGCTCGCTGACCAGCTCGGCTTCCCCGTCGGGGTGGTTGGCGATCAGCGCAGCCACCAGCCGGCGTGCCCGCTCCCGGACCGACGCCTCGATGCGCGCCACCACTTTCGGGGTGAACGCCCGGCTGACGATCGACCGCAGCCGCTGGTGTCGCGGATCGTCGAGCACGATCATCGAGCCGAAGTACTCGGCGATCTCGGGCGTGTTGTCGGGGATCGTGATGTTGGGACTGGAGCTGAAGATCTCCGGATGACGGCTGGCGTAATGCACGTCGTCGTGTTTGGTGAGCGCCCAATGCCCGCCACCTGACTCGAACCCCTCCATCTCGATCGCGGACCAGAACGAGATCGGCGCCTCGCGGCGCAGGGTGGCAAAGGCGCCGTCGCGGAAGTCGTCGTCAAACCCCCAGAAGTCCAGGGACTCGAGATGGATGTCGGCAAGCGGGACCTCGGGCGGCGGCGCCCCGTTCGTTCGCGTCGCGATACCCGTCATGAGGCTCACCTAGGCCCTCCTTCCTGGTTGAAGACGATCAGTGCGTGCACACGGTCCGGCCACCCGCCGACTGCGCGTCGGCCACCACGTTGCCGTCGAGCAGGATCCGGCAGCGCAGGGCGCCCACGCCCTGCGCGCTGAGGACGAACACCTCGCCGCCGAAGCCGGTGAACTCCGTCGACCATGGCAGCGGCGCGTTGACCGCATGCTCCTGGGCGGTGACGGTCTGGTAGGAGATGTACTGGGCGACGCCGGGGCCGCTCACCTCGTAGCGGACCTGGGGAAGGTCCTTCGCATGGGCCACGCCGGCGACTGTGCCGCCACCCATGGTCACCAACGCGATACCGAGAGCGAACAGGGCCGAGGGCCCGCTGCGACGACTGGTCATGGTTTCCCATCGTGTCACCACCCATGACCCGACGGAAGCGGTTTGGATCCTTTAGCGGCCAGCCGGACCGACGCGTCGCCGGCTACCGGCTACGGCGCCCAGCAGCACAACCGCGCACACCGCCCCGACCACCCCGGACACCAGTAGTGGCAGCCGCCCGTCGGCACCCCACAGGAAGCCCGCCCACAGCCCCGCGGCCAGCACCGCGAACCCGGTCAGACCCTGGAAAACGCCCTGGGCGCTGGACTGCAGATCTTCCCCGACCAACGTTGAGATCCAGGCCTTCCCGACGCCGTCATAGCAGGCGGTGAACAAGCCGTACGCTGCGATCAGCCCCCAGGCGGCCGCCACGTTCGTGGTGATGCCCAGACCGAGGTAACCCA
The DNA here is from genome assembly GCA_963800315.1 of uncultured Actinomycetota bacterium. Classification (GTDB taxonomy): domain Bacteria; phylum Actinomycetota; class Actinomycetes; order Mycobacteriales; family Mycobacteriaceae; genus Mycobacterium. The sequence continues at coordinate 93,291 of CAWDAS010000002.1, read as the reverse complement.
CCGCAAAGAACGACAGCCCGACACCGAACGCCACGCGCCGGCCGAAACGGTCGGCGAGCACGCCGGCGGGAAAGCTCGCCAGCGCGTAGACCGCGTTGTAGCCGACGTAGGCCAAGATGACGCCGATCACCGAAAAGCCGATCTCCTTGAGCCGCAACAACAGCAGCGCGTCGGGGAAGTTGGCCATGCTGAACACGACCAGGAACGAAACCACCCGCCAGTAGCGGCGGGGTAGCCGCCGGGCCCCGGCGAGCAATGACGGCCGGGCCGCGTGCGGCACCTCCCGCGGTCGTTCCCGGACCCAGGCGATCAGTAGCACGCTGAGCACGGCGGGAATCACCGCCAGATAGAGCACCGGACGGATCTGGTGGTGGAACAGCTCGTATCCGGCCAGCCCGAGCAGCGGCCCGATCACCGCGCCGAGCGTGTCCATCGTGCGGTGAAACCCGAACACCCGGCCACGCTGGCCCGGCTCGATGCCGTCGACCAGCAAGGCGTCCCGGACGGCGCCGCGCAGCCCCTTCCCCAATCGGTCGACCACCCGACCGACCAGCACCCCCGGCCATGCGCCCGCGGCGGCGACAAACAGCTTGCCCAACGCCGCCATCCCGTAGCCGGTCGCGATCAGCGGGCGGCGGGCGAACCGGTCGCCCAGCGGACCCGAGACGAGCTTGGTGAGCGACGCGGCGCCCTCCGCGGCGCCTTCCACCAATCCGACGACCGACGGCGGCGCGCCCAGCACGGTCGTCAGATAGATCGGCAGCAGCGGGTACAGCAACTCGCTGGCGGCGTCTTGCAGCAGCGACACCAGCGACAGCGCCCACACGTTCCTGGTGAGCCACGCCGGTCGTGTCGCCCCTTGCACGTGCCAAATGCTAGATGCCAGCCGCGCCGCCCGCTTAGGGTGAAGCCCGGGGCTGGCGATCGGAAGGTGGGTATGTCAGAAAGCGGCGCAAAACGTGTGGTGGTTTGGGGCACTGGCTTCGTCGGGAAGATGGTGATCGCCGAGATCGTCAAGCACCCGACGTTCGAGTTGGTGGGCGTCGGCGTCAGCAATCCCGACAAGGTCGGGCGCGACGTCGGCGACATCTGCGGGCTGCCCGAGAAGACGGGCATCACGGCCACCGACGACGTCGACGCCCTGATCGCGCTGAAACCCGACGCGCTGGTGCACTACGGCCCGACCGCGATGCACGCCAAGGAGAACATCGCGCTGATCACCCGCTTCCTGCGGGCCGGCATCGACGTGTGCTCGACCGCGATGACCCCGTGGGTGTGGCCGACGATGCACCTCAACCCGCCCCACTGGATCCAGCCCATCACCGAGGCCTGCGAGCTGGGGGAGTCGTCCTGCTTCACCACCGGCATCGATCCCGGGTTCGCCAACGACCTGTTTCCCATGACGCTGATGGGCCTGTGCTCCGAAGTACGGCGGGTGCGCGCCTCGGAGCTGCTCGACTACACCAACTACGAGGGCGACTACGAGGTCGAGATGGGCATCGGCCGCGAGCCCGAGTACACCCCGATGCTGGAAGACTCCAACATGCTGATCTTCGCGTGGGGCGCCACCGTCCCGATGATCGCCCACGCCGCCGGGATCATGCTCGACGAGATCACCACCACCTGGGACAAGTGGGTGACCCCCACCGAGCGCAACACCGTCAAGGGCGTCATCAAACCCGGCCACGTCGCCGCGGTGCGGTTCACCATCAACGGCATCTATCGGGGCGAGACCAGGATTCAGCTCGAACACGTCAACCGCATCGGGCTCGACGCGGCCCCGGACTGGCCGTCCGGCCACGACAACGACGTCTACCGGGTGGACATCGAGGGGACCCCGAGCATCTTCCAGGAAACCGCGTTCCGGTTCACCGACGGCTCGGGCCGCGACGCCGCCACGGCGGGATGCCTGGCGACCGGGATGCGGGCCCTCAATGCGGTTCCGGCGGTCAACGACTTGCGCCCCGGCTGGGTCACCCCGCTCGACCTGCCGCTCATCGCCGGTGTCGGCAACATTCGCTGACGGCGGGGGGCCATTCGGGCACGTGGCCGGCGACGACAGGCCCGCGCTGGGCCTGTCGATCGGTGCCACCACGCTGGCGGCGGTGACCGCCGGCGGCGCCGTCACCCGCAAGCCGGTGCTGACGCTGTACCGCGACCGGCCGCCGGAGGTCGGCGTTCCATCGGAGAACCCCAGGATCGACCGGCCGGGCATGGTGGTCACCGACATCGTCAGCCGGGTGGGGGAGCCGGCCGGGATCGTGGCGGCCGACGGCTCGGTGCACCGCGGCGAGGCGTTGCTCGCCGACGCGCTGCGCGCGCTGGCCTACACCGCGACCGGGGGGCGCGCCCTGCCCGACCACGTCGCGGTGACCTATCCCGCGCACTGGGAAACGCGGCTGGTGGACACCCTGGGCGCCGCGCTCGGCGCGGTGGCCGAATGGTCCGACCGCGCCCGTCCGCTGCTGCTGATTCCCGACGCCGCGGCGGCGCTGTTCGCCGTGCGGGCCGATCCGGGCGTCCCATCCGGCGGAACCGTGGCGGTGTGCGATTTCGGTGGCCGCGGCACCAGCATCACGCTGATGGAGGTCGCCGGGGACTACCACGCGCTGGCCCCGACCGTGCGGCACCGCGATTTCTCCGGCCAGCTGATCGATCAACTGCTGGTGACGGCGGTCATGGCCAACCTGCCGGGCGCCGGCGCCGGCCGGGCGATCGGCTCGCTGAGCCGGCTTCGGGCCGGCTGCCGAAACGCCAAGGAACAGCTGTCCTCCAGCGCGGTGGCGACCGTCGCCGACGAGGTGCGCCTCAGCAGGAAGGAACTGGACGAGGCCATCCGCGCCCCGCTGAACAACTTCGTCACGGTCGTGGAGAAAACGTTGGCGGGCAACGGAATCCGCGATCTGGCCGCAGTGGTTGCGGTGGGTGGTGGAGCCAACGTCCCGGCGGTGATCACCGCGCTGTCGCGACGTCTTCGGGTCCCGGTCGTGACGACACCGCGCCCGCAGCTGGCCGCGGCCGTGGGTGGTGCGCTGCGAGCGGCGCCGGCCGTGGCGGACCCACCGCCTGAGCAGATCCGCTAATCACCTTTCGGCTCAGCGCTTTTCGCCTTTATTCTCCGCTGTGGCCGCTTCGGTGAGTTCGGCGTTGAGGGCTTTGTCCTTCTCGATTTGGTCCTGCTTGGCTTCGTCGCCCCGGGCCTCATCGACCTTGGCCTGGTGCTCCGAGCCCGCGTTGTCCGGAACTTCGTATTGCGGATTGCCGTCCTCGTCCAGCCAATCGTTGACCGCGGTGCCGGTGACCGTTCCGCCCGAACCGGGCAGCACCACGGTGGGCTTGTCCTCGTAGGACTCCATCATCCGGGCGGCCGCTTGCTTGTCGTCCTCGTCCGGCTCCGGTTTTTCGGTTAGCCGTTGATCGTCGTTTTGATCATCGGCTTTGTCGTTGTGCACGCTCATGCGTCTACCCCCTTGCGGTCGCAACTGCATCGAGGGTTACCCGCTGCGGCGTTGTGCCGAAACTCTCATTCCCGCGATCGTTCGTGCTTGACCAGGACCACCAGGGCGAGCGGAATCCGCATCGGCTCGGGAGCGCTTGACAGGCGCGCCGCGACCGCGCTCTCCAATTGCCCGACGAATTCGGCCGCCCGCGGGTCGCGGCCGCCGCCATCCAACCCGGCCGCCAGCGCGGGAAACAGCGCGGCCCGCGCGAATGCGGCCCACTGCGCGCCGAACGCCTCGGCGTCGTCGTCCACGTGGAATCGCGCCCAGAACCGATCCTCGGCGTTGAATATCTCGAGATGGTCGATCGTGAGGCCTTCGAACCGCCCGCTCGGCGCAAACGGATCGCGAAAGTCCTTCTCGCCGCGACCCATTGTCGGGATGGTCATGCGCTGCAGCTCATCGGGGCGCAGCAGACCGTCGCGCACCTGATCACTCAGCGACTCGGCGATCGCGTCGAGCAGCCCGGTGAATCCGACCCCGCCGTCCCCGTCGACGCCCATCGTCATCACCACCAGCCGCCCGTCGGGAGCCAGCTCGCGCCCGCGAAACGCCACGAAGTTGTGCCAGTCCAGGGCCGCCTGGCGGGCATACGCCGACCGGGCCGCGTCGTCGTTGCTGTGGGCGATGTGCACATGATCGGGTACCGGGCAGGGAATTCGGCTCAGCCACTGCGTCGCCCAGGACGTCCAGCCGAGGGTGACCGTCTTGGACGGCACGATCTGGCCGTAAAACGACTGGCCGATCGCCGAGGCGAAATTCGCGGTGGCCAGGTTCAGGTAACTCTCCGGGTCGTCGGACAAGGTGCGGAACAGGGCCGTAAAATCGTTGTCCGGTACATCGGTGTGCGCCACCAGGATTGCGTGATCGTGACGCGTGCGCCGGCGCAGCACCGCGATGGCCGCCGCCATCGGCTTCAGCGAATTGTGCCCGTTGGCGGCGCCGTAGTCGGCGATGATGATCGGCTGCGGAGGCGCGGGCAGCGACACCTGCTCGGCGGCCCGCTCGAACAACGCGATGGCCTGCGCCAGGCCGGCGGCCTGCAGCCGCGAGGACTGGCCGTGCGTCGGCTCGGGCCGGACCACAACACTCGATTCGGGCATCCGGGGTTCAGGCCGCATGAACCCACGATAAACGCTGCGTTAGTGCTCAGTTCGGCGTCGGGTAGCTGACACCGGTGAGTCGTTCGGAAAGCTCCCAAAGCCGTCGGCAGTCGGCATCGTCGCGGGCCCGGGCGGGGACATGGGCGCGCTTCACACCGCCGCCGGAAGCCTCGAGCAAGCCGAGCGGGCCATAGAACGCGCCGCCCTGGGCCTGCGGCGCGGCGGCCGCATACAGGGCCGGCAAGATCCCGTCGGGGATTTCCTGCCACAGGAACGGCGTCCAGCGCCACGATGCCTTGTACAACCGCTCCATGAGAGCGGGCTTCGCCCGGCCGTGCGACGGCCCGCTGATCTGCAAGTTCGTCATGGTCAGGCCGGGGTGGGCGGCATTGGACATGACGCCCCAACCCGTCTCACGGCTGCGCCGGTCCAGCTCGCGGGCGAACATCAGCACCGCCAGCTTCGACTGGCCGTAGGCCGACATCGCCGAGTAGGACTTCTCGAATTGCGGATCGTCGAAGTGAATGCTGGCGAACCGGGCCGCCAGGCTGCTCAGCGAGACGACGCGGGCGCCGTTGGCGGCGCGCAACAGCGGCAGCAGGTGCGCGGTCAACGCGAAGTGGCCGAGATGGTTGCTGCCGAACTGCAATTCGAAGCCGTCGGAGGTGGTGTCGCGTTCCGGCGGCGTCATGACTCCGGCGTTGTTGATCAGGATGTCGATCGGGCGGCCCTCGGCGTTGAGTTGTTCGCCCAGCGCGGCAACGGCGGCCAGCGACGACAGGTCCAGCGATTTGATGGTCAGTTTGGCGTCGGGGACTCCGGTGCGGATGTCGTCGATCGCCGCCTCACCCTTGGTGCGGTTGCGGATCGCCATGACGACATCCGCCCCGGCGGCCGACAGCCGGCGGGCCAGCCCGAAGCCGAGGCCGCTGTTGGCGCCGGTGATGACTACCAGCTTGCCCGACAGGTCGGGCACGGTGGCAACGAAATTGCTGGCCATGCGTATCACTCCTTCATGCGGGCGGCATTCTGGTCAGCATGCCGCGACGCATCCCCGGTTGGGTAGGGGCATTGGTCGCCGGCGCGCTACCCGCGCTGGCTTTTCCCGCGCCGTCATGGTGGTGGCTGGGCTGGTTCGGCCTGGTGCCGCTGCTGTTGGTGGTGCGGGCCGCGCCGACACCGGGGCGGGCGTCCGTGCGGGCCTGCTGCGGCGTCGCCGGGTTCGTGCTGGCCACCCAGTACTGGCTGGCGGCCTACCTCGGTCCGCTGCTGCCGGTGCTGGCCATCGGGCTCGGCGCGCTGTGGCTGCCGTGGGGCTGGTTGGCGCACCGGCTGTTGGCGGCGCCGGTTACTGCCGGGCGCACGGGAGCCGCCGCGGTCGTGTTGCCCAGCGCCTGGGTGGCGGCCGAGGTGGTGCGGTCGTGGCCCCCGCTCGGCGGGTGCTGGGCGCCGCTGGGCGCCTCGCAGGCGAGCCAGCCCGTCACGCTGGCGTCGGCGTCCCTGGGTGGGGTGTGGTTGACCAGCTTCCTGCTGGTCGCGGTCAATACCGCCCTGGTCGCGGTCATCGTGCACCGCGACGCGTCGGCGCGACTGGGCGCGCTGGTTTGCCTGGTGGTGTGCGCGGCGATCGGCCCGGCCTGGTATCTGCTGGGCCCGGCGCCGGCCGGGGGCCCGACGGTGCGGGTGGCGCTGGTGCAGCCGGGCGACATCGTCGACTCCGCCGCCCGGGAGGCGGCCGGCGCGGCGCTCACCGCGACCGTCGCGGCGCAGCGACCGGACCTGGTGGTCTGGGGTGAAAGCAGCGTCGGTGCGGATCTTGCCGGCCACCCGGAGGTGCTGGCCGGGCTCGCGGAGCTGTCCCGGCGGACCGGCGCCGACCTGCTGGTGAACGTCGACGCGCCGGCGCCGGGCGGAGGCATCTACAAGTCGGCGGTGCTCATCGGGGAGCGCGGGGCGTTGGGCAGCTACCGGAAGACCCGGCTGGTGCCGTTCGGCGAATACGTTCCGCTGCGGCCGCTTTTCGGCTGGATCACGCGGCACAGCAAGGCCGCCGCCGAGGACCGCCGGCGGGGCGCGGGGCCGGTGGTGCTGCACGCGGGCCCGCTGGCCATCGGGCCGCTGGTCAGTTACGAGACCCTCTTTTCCGACCTGGCCCGCCGCGAGGCCCAACTTGGCGCCGAGTTGCTCGTGTATCAAAGCTCCACCTCCTCCTTCCAGGGCAGCTGGGCGCAGCCGCAGCTGGCCGCGCAGCCGGCGGTGCGCGCCGTCGAGGCGGGCCGCCCGGCGGTGCACGTCGGGCTGTCCGGCGACAGCTCGGCCTTCGACGCGCACGGGCACCGGCTGGCGTGGTGCCCGTCGGAGTTCCGCGGTGTGGTCGTGGTCAGCGTGCCGCTGCGATCGGAGGCCACGCCGTATGGGCGGCTGGGCGACTGGGTGCCGGTGCTGGCGTTTGCCATCGTTGGTGCCGCGCTGTTGCGGTGGCATCGCCCGGCCCGCGGTGCCACACTGCCTGGGTGGGCAGCAGACGGCTCGCAATGGTGTCGCTGACCATCGCCATCGTGGCGATGGTCCTGTCGGTGGTGGGCTTCGTCGTCACCCTGGTGCTCAACGCCTTCTTCCTGGACAAGTACAACGCCTACGGCGAGGTCCCGGTGCCGGGATCGGGCAGCCTGCACCTGCCCGCCGGCGACATCACCATCAGCCTGCACACCCTGGTGATCAGCGGCCCGAGCGGCGGGGGCCTGCCGGTGCCGCCGCTGGGGGTCACGATCACCCCGCCCGACGGTGTCGCCCAGCCGGTGCTGAGCGAAAGCATCGGCAGCACAACGACGGTCAACAACGACGCGCATGTGCGGGTGTGGATGGCGCACATCGCCGCCGACGGCACCTACACCGTCACCACGGACGGCCAGGTCAACGGGTTCATCAACCCGCGACTGGCCTTCGGCCACAAGAGTTCCTACGGCTTTGTGGTGTGGTGGTTCGTCGCCATCTTCGTCGTGGGCCTGATCGACGCGGTGCTGTCGGGGTGGTGGTTGGCCCGCACCCGGCGCAAGGCGGTAATGGCGGCCTACCCCAAGGCGTCACCAAGCGGAGCCATCGAGCTCTGAGCTTCCGCGAGCCGGGGCGCCTCCCGCTCGCGAGCTAGCGTGTCTGTACGGCGACACGCCGGTACGGCCGGCATTTTGCGGGCGCTCGCGCACCAGGCCCAGTGGCCGCGGGTCGTTAATTCGGGAGCAGCTCGTCCGTTGCGACGAAGTTTCTTCGAGATTGACGTTGGCGCGAAGAAGTGCGAGTAACCAGCACGCTCGCGTCGATCTCGATTGCCGAAACACCCCATTCGCTGCCCACCAGCGCGCCAGAACAGTAATAACTCACGACACTAGTGGCCGCGGGCCACCCACTCCTCGTAGTGGACGATCTCGTCGCCGATGGTGGTGCTGTCACCGTGGCCGGTGTGGACAACGGTGTCGCCGGGCAGCTCGCCCAGGCGACCCGAGATCGACTGCAGGATCGTCGGGAAGTCGGAGAAGGAGCGGCCGGTTGCACCGGGCCCGCCGGAGAACAGGGTGTCGCCGCTGAACACGACGCCCAGCTCGGGGGCGTGCCAGCACACCGATCCCGGGGAGTGGCCGGGGGTGTGCAGCGCCCGCAACTCGGTGCCAGCGACCCGCAGCGTGTCCCCGTCGGAGATGGTGCGAAAGTCTTTGTCCGGGTGGGTCATTCGCCACAACATCTCGTCGCCGGGGTGGAGCAGCACGGGCGCCTCGAGGGCGTCGCCGAGCTGGGGAGCCACCGTGACGTGGTCGTTGTGGCCATGCGTGCAGACCACCGCGACGACCCTGCGGCCGCCCACGGCGTCGAGGATCGGCTCGGCGGTGTGGGCGGCGTCGAACACCACGACCTCGGAGTCGTCGCCGACGATCCAGATGTTGTTGTCGACTTCCCAACTGCCGCCGTCGAGTTCGAACGTTCCGTGGGTGACAATCCGCTCGATGGGGGCCATCAGAGCATCACCACCGAGCGCAGCACCTTGCCGCCATGCATCTTGTGGAACGCCTCCTCGACGTCGCCGAGCCCGATGCGTTCGGTGACGAACTGCTCCAGCGGGAGCCGCCCCTGCAGGTAGAGGTCGATCAGGGTGGGGAAGTCGCGTTCGGGCAGGCAATCGCCGTACCACGACGACTTCAGCGACCCGCCGTGGCTGAAGAAGTCCAGCAGCGGCATGTCCAGCCGCATGTCGGGGGTGGGAACACCAACCAGCACAACGGTTCCGGCGAGGTCGCGGGCATAGAACGCCTGCTTCCACGTTTCGGGCCGACCCACGGCGTCGATCACCACGTTGGCACCGAAGCCGTCGGTGAGCTCCTGGATGGTTTCGACGACGTCGACCTGGCGGGCGTTGATGGTGTGGGTGGCGCCGAACTTGCGCGCCCAGTCCAGTTTCGTGTCATCGGTGTCGACCGCGATGATGCGCCGCGCCCCGACCAGCGCGGCGCCGGCGATCGCGGCATCTCCCACGCCGCCGCAACCGATCACCGCGACGGTGTCGTCGCGGGTGACGCCGCCGGTGTTGATCGCCGCGCCCAGCCCGGCCATCACCCCGCAGCCGAGCAGGCCCGCGACCGCCGGGTCCGCGGCGGGATCGACCCTGGTGCATTGACCCTCGTGCACGAGCGTCTTGTCGGCGAACGCCCCGATGCCCAGCGCCGGGGTCAGCTCGGTGCCGTCGGTCAGCGTCATCTTCTGATCGGCGTTGAAGGTGTCGAAGCACAGGTGCGGGCGGCCCCGTTTGCAGGCCCGGCACTGCCCGCACACGGCGCGCCAGTTGAGGACCACGAAGTCGCCCGGCTCGACCGCCGTCACGCCCGGCCCGACCGCTTCCACCGTGCCGGCGGCCTCGTGGCCGAGCAGGAACGGATACTCGTCGTTGATGCCGCCCTCGCGGTAGGTCAGGTCGGTGTGGCACACCCCGCAGGCGGTGACGTCGACGACGACCTCACCGGGACCGGGGTCGGGGACGACGATGTCCACCAATTCGACGGGTTCGCCCTTCTTCCGTGAGATCACGCCGCGCACTGTCTGACTCATGAGTTGGACCCTACTGGTGGCCGCCATACATTTCGCGATCGCCCGTCCACCCAGCCACGGGACGCGGCGCCGGTTCACGCCGCCGGTGTAGCGTCGCCAAACGTGACGGCATCCGATGAAACCACTCACCAAGCGACCGAGACCGTCGACGAATTCACCGGCCGCATCGCCGCGGCCATCGACGGCGCCAGCCTGGCGCTGCTGCTGAGCATCGGGCATCAGACCGGGCTGCTGGACACGATGGCCGCACTGTCGCCCGCGACCAGCGTGCAGATCGCCGAGGCCGCCGGACTCAACGAGCGTTACGTCCGCGAATGGCTGGGCGGCATGACCACCGGGCACGTCGTCGTCTACGACGCCGCCACCGCCTGCTACGCGTTGCCCGAGCACCGCGCCGGGGTGCTGACCCGGGCGGCCGGCCCGGACAATCTGGCCCTGGTCGCCCTGTTCATCCCGCTGCTCAGCGAGGTCGAACAAAAGATCATCGACTGCTTCCGGAACGGCGGCGGGCTGCCGTACAGCGAATTCCCGCGCTTCCACGCGCTGATGGCCGAGCAGAGCGGCGCGGTCTACGACGCCGCGCTCGTCGACACCGTGTTGCCGTTGGTCGACGGCCTGGTCGAGCGGCTGCGCGCCGGGGTGGACGTGGCCGATTTCGGCTGCGGCAGTGGTCACGCGATCAACGTGATGGCACAGGCGTTTCCGGCCAGCCGCTTCACCGGCATCGACTTTTCCGAGGAGGGCCTCGCCGCCGGCACCCGGGAGGCCGCCGGGCGCGGCCTTCAGAACGCGACGTTCGAAAGCCACAACCTGGCGCAGCTGGACCCGGTCTTGAAAAAAGACGCCTACGACGTGATCACCGTGTTCGACGCCATCCACGATCAGGCGCAGCCGGCGCGGGTGCTGGAAAACATCTACCGCGCCCTGCGCCCCGGCGGTGTGCTGCTGATGGCCGACATCAAGGCATCGAGCCGGCTGGAGGACAACGTCGGCGTGCCGATGAGCACGTACCTGTACACGACGTCGCTGATGCACTGCATGACGGTGTCGCTGTCGGCCGACGGCGCCGGGCTGGGCGCCGCCTGGGGCACGCAGCTCGCCACCGCGATGCTGGCCGACGCCGGGTTCGACGACGTGCGGGTCGCCGAGATCGAGTCGGACCCGATCAACAACTACTACTTGGCCTACAAGGGGTCACGACGTTGACGCCCCCGACCTGATGGGCGTACTGGACGCTGTGGACGACTGGCCGGTGTGGGCCGTCGCCGCCGCGGTGATCGGACCCGACGGGGTGCTGGCCAGCCACGGCAACATCGAGCGGGAGTTCCAACTGGCGTCGGTGACCAAGCCGCTGGTGGCCCGGGCCGTGCAGGTCGCCGTCGAAGAAGGCGTCGTCGACCTCGACACACCCGCGGGTCCGCCCGGCGCCACGATCCGCCACCTGTTGGCGCACGCGTCGGGTCTGGCGATGCACAACGACCATGTCCTGGCCGCCCCCGGCACCCGGCGGATCTATTCCAACCACGGCTTCACCGTGCTGGCCCAGACCGTGGAGCGCGAGTCGGGCATCGAGTTCGGTCGCTACCTGGGCGAGGCGGTGTGCGATCCGCTGGGCATGGCGGCGACCCGGCTGGACGGCGGCGCGGTGGCCGCCGGGTTCGGGGCGACCTCCACCGTGGCGGACCTGGCGGCGTTCGCCGGCGACTTGCTGCGCCCGGCGACGGTCTCGGCGCGGTTGCACGCGGAGGCGACGACGGTGCAATTTCCCGGCCTGGACGGTGTGTTGCCCGGCTACGGCGTGCAGCGGCCCAACGATTGGGGGCTGGGTTTCGAGATCAGGGATACCAAATCGCCGCACTGGACGGGTGCCTACAACTCGGCGCGCACCTACGGCCATTTCGGTCAGGCGGGCGGTTTCATCTGGGCAGATCCGGACGCGGAGCTGGCCCTGGTGGTGCTGACCGACCACGATTTCGGCGACTGGGCGATCAAGCGATGGCCGGCGATTTCCGACGCCGTGATATTCGAGTACCGCTAATTGGGAATGCACACTAGCGCAACAGGGGTATCACAGGGCACAATAGACACGCGAGACACATCCAAAACTTCAAAAGCATCCTGCCAGCCAGGTCCACCAGGTCGTTGGGGAAGACGTCCCTCGTGGAACTGAAGGAGCAGGAATGCGTGCGTCGAATCAATTCGCCGATGTGACGACTGGCGTGGTGTACGTGCACGCCTCGCCCGCGGCGGTATGTCCGCATGTCGAGTGGGCGTTGTCGTCGACCCTGGGCGCGAAGGCGAACCTCACATGGACGCCGCAGCCGGCGATGCCCGGGCAGCTGCGTGCGGTCACCAACTGGGTCGGGCCGGTCGGCACCGGCGCCAGGTTGGCCAACGCGTTGCGCTCCTGGTCGGTGCTGCGGTTCGAGGTCACCGAGGACCCGAGCCCCGGCGTGGACGGCCAGCGGTTCAGCCACACGCCGCAACTCGGCCTGTGGAGCGGGGCGATGAGCGCCAACGGCGACATCATGGTCGGGGAGATGCGGCTGCGGTCGATGATGGCCCAGGGCGCGGACACCCTGGCCGCGGGGTTGGACTCGGTGCTCGGGACCGCCTGGGACGAGGCGCTCGAGGCCTATCGCGACGGCGGCGACGTCGGCGAGGTGAGCTGGCTCAGCCGGGGAGTCGGCTAGGCATCAACGGCCATCAGACGGTCGGCGGGTGCTCCGGCGCCGCGGACACCGGCATGTCGACGTTGCCCTTACCCGCGCCGCTGGCGATGTCGATGTGAAAGACACCGGTGAGGACGCCGTTGGGTCCGGGTGTGTAGGTCGTGATGGACTTGGCCGGGTCGTATTCGATGGTGCCGTCGGGCAGTAGGCAGTCCCATTTCCAGGCCATCTGCCGCACCCACTGAGACCCGTTCCAGGTGAACTCGATGGACTGCGGCAGGGAGCCGTTTTTGGGTGGCGGCGGGTCATTCACCGTGGCCACGCAGGCACCCGATGCGCAGCTCGAGCTGATGGAGACGCTCACCCGGTGCGCGAATTCGGATTGGTGGGCCGCCATGCTGGTGCCCTGCTTGGCGTTGGCGGACAGCGTGAGCACGTACTGCCCGTTCCACGACGCGGCGTCACCGGCGAGCGCGGGGGGCGAAAGCCACAGCGCACCGCCGAGCGGTGCGGCCGCCAACACGGCAAGGGCCGTCTTGCGGTGTGCCGGCATCTTTCCTGCCACGGCGGCATGACCTGCCGGAACGCAGGTTTGCCAGGATGTCGCGTTTGTTGCCCGCGCTGTTACACGATCGCATCACGTCCGGGGCCGGCGAAGGATCCGCAGGGCGGCGGGCACCACCGAAATCTCGGCGGGAAGCGGGCAGGCGAAGTCGCCGTCGGCGTAGACGTTGATGCCGGGGCACTCGACGTGAACCGTCTTGGCGCGCGCCGTGCTCACCTCGTGGTGATTGACGTGCGTGCCCTTCATCAGGGCGGGAAACAGGCGGACCAGCTTGGTGCGGGATGCCTCGTGCACCATAGTGATGTCGAGCAGACCGTCGGCGTGGTCGGCGTTGGGACAGATCAGCAGCCCGCCGCCGTAGCTGCGGGTATTGCCGAAGGCGGCCAGCGTGATCGCGGCGTCGATCTCTCGCGTTCCGTCGAGCACCATGCGGAAGGGCAACAGCCGCAGCTGGGACAGTTCGGCGAGCATCGCGACGTAATAGCGCAATCGTCCGTGGGGCCAGCGCATCCGGTTGGCGCGATCGGTCACCAACGAATCAAAGCCGGTGGCCGCTACGGTGCCGAACCACTTGGCCGCCCCGCCGCTGTCGCTAATCCGGCCCAGGTCAACGGTTTCCATCCAGCCATCGACGATGATGTCCGCGGCCGCCTCGGGATCGTTGGTGGGAATGCCGAATTCGCGGGCGTGGTCGTTGCCCGTTCCCGCGGGAACTATTCCCACCGGGACGTCGGTGCACGCCAGCACCTGCAACGCATTGGAGAAGACGCCGTCGCCCCCGGTCACCATCACCGCGTCGGCGCCCTTCTCGAGCGCCGCGCTGACCAGATACCGGGCGTCTTGTGCGTCGTCGCCGATGATTTCGACGACCTCCGCACCCCGTCGGTGCAGCCGGGCGATCGCCAGCTGCGCCGCGTGGATCGCGGCCCCGTGTCCCGACAGGGGATTGGTCAGCGCGATCACCTTGCTGATCTCCTGCCGGCGCAGCTGTGTCATGGAATCAGTTTTCCCGGGTTGAGGATTCCGGCCGGATCCAGTGTCGCCTTGACCGCGCGCAATACCCGCACGCCGAGCTCGCCCACCTCGTCGCGCATCCAGGACCGGTGATCGGCGCCGACGGCATGGTGGTGGGTGATCGTTCCGCCGGCAGCCATGATCGCCTCCGACGCGGCGCTTTTCGCGGTCCGCCACTGCTCGATGGGATCGCCGCGCTGCCCGGCGACGACGGTGAAGTACAGCGACGCACCGGTGGGATAGACGTGCGAGATGTGACACATCACCAGTGCCGGTGTTCCCGTCTCGGCCAGCGCGGCGGTAAGCGCCTCGGTGACAGCGGTTTTGAGCGCGGGAATGTTGGACCAGTCGGTGGCGGTCTCGAGGGTCTCGCAAAGCGCTCCCGCGGACAGCAGGGAGTCGCGCAGGTACGGCGCGCCGAACCGGCCGCGCTCCCAGGCCCGTGCCGGTCCTTCCCCCAGCGACGTCCCACCCCGCGCCGCCAGCAGCGCGCTGGTTTCGGCGTGCCTGCTCTCGACGTGATCATTGGTGCCCTCGAACACGGTGAGACCCAGGCAGCCGCCGGTGACCTGGGTGTCGCCGATGGCCTCGGTGGTGGCGAGATTGACCCCGGTCTCGGCCTCGTCGGACAGCCGGATGACGGTGGGTCCGGTGGCGTTTTGGGTGACGGCGCGCAGGGCCGAGGTTCCGGTTTCGAAGTCCGGGAATGACCACGCCTCGTAGCGAACTGCTTCCGGGGCCCGGTGCACGCGCAGCCGCACCCGGGTGATGATGCCGAACGTGCCCTCCGAGCCGATCATCAACTGGCGCAGGTCAGGGCCGGCGGCGGATTCCGGTCCGCGGCCCAGGTCCATCGTGCCCACCGGGGTGACGACGCGCAGCCCACGCACCATGTCGTTGAACCGGCCGTAGCCGGCCGAGTCCTGCCCGGACGAGCGGGTCGCCGCGAAGCCGCCGATCGTGGCGTACTCGAAGCTTTGCGGGAAGTGCCCGAGCGAAAACCCGTGTTCGCCAAGCAGCCGTTCGGCATCCGGCCCGGTGACACCGGCCCCCAAAACGGCCTGGCCGGAGACTTCGTCGAGGGAGATCAGCCGATCGAAGCGGCGCAGATCGACGGAGACCACGGCACCGAACTCCGCGCGGGTCGGGTCGAGGCCGCCGACGACGTTGGTGCCGCCGCCGAACGGGACGACGGCGATGCGGTGCTCGGAGCAGTAGCGCAGGATCTCGAACACGGTGGCCTCGCCGTCGGGGCCGCCGGGCAACAGGATGGCGTCGGGTGCTTCCTGCACGCCAGGATCCTTGCGCCGCAACAGATCTAGCGTGGACTTACCGCCCGCATGCAGCAGCCGGTCGCGGTCGCCGGTGCGGCAGTAGTCGGCGCCGACGATCCCGGCCAGCGCGTCGCGGTCCGGCTGAGACAACGCCGACGGGCGCAGTCGCACCTGATCGGGTTCGAGTTCTTCGGCTACCGAATCCTCGATGCCCACGGCCTGCTTCAGCAACGCCCGGATCCCCTCGGAGAGCGGTTTCGCCGCGGCGGGGTCGCCCCACGCGTTCCACTTCATCGGCGGGAGGAGGGCCTCGGGCTGCGTCATGCGTTACAGTATTACACATGCTGTCAATCAGTAACGCGCAGTTGGATACCGCGGAGCGCATCCTCGCGGCGGCGGCCAGCTGCGTGGTCGACTTCGGGGTCGACCGGGTCACCCTGGCCGAAATAGCGCGTCGCGCCGGCGTCAGCCGGCCCACGGTCTACCGGCGCTGGCCGGACACCCGGTCGATCGTGGCGGCACTGCTGACCCGGCACATCACCGACGTGATGCGCGACGCGCCGCTGCGCGGTGACGACCGGGAATCGCTGGTGGGACAGATCGTCACCGTCGCCGACCTGCTGCGCCAGGACAAGCTGGTGATGTCGGTGCTGCACTCCGAGCTCGCGCCGATCTACATCACCGAGCGCCTCGGCACCAGCCAGCACATGTTGATCGACGCCCTGGCGGCCCGGCTGCGGGTGGCCCAGCGCAACGGCAGCGTGCGCGCCGGTGACCCCGTCCGGCTGGCCACCATGGTGTTGCTGATCGCGCAGTCGACCATCCAGTCGGCGCAGATCGTCGAACCGATCCTGGACGCCGACGCGCTGGCCGCCGAACTCGCCTATTCGCTGAACGGATACCTGTCTTGATGTTCGCCGCGCTGAACGCCGCCCGCCGCGCGGCCGACCTGACCGCGCTCGCCGACGGCGCGCCGGTGGACGTCGTCGTGATCGGTGGCGGCATCACCGGCGCCGGGATCGCCCTGGACGCCGCGTCGCGGGGGCTGCGGGTGGCGCTGGTGGAAAAGCACGATCTGGCGTTCGGCACCAGCCGCTGGAGCTCCAAGCTGGTGCACGGCGGTCTGCGCTACCTGGCGAGCGGCAACGTCGGAATCGCCCGGCGCAGCGCCATCGAACGCGGAATCCTGATGAGCCGCAACGCCCCTCACCTCGTTCACGCGATGCCGCAGCTGGTTCCGCTGCTGCCGTCGATGAGCCGCGGCACCCGCGCCCTGGTGCGGGCCGGATTCCTCGCCGGCGACGCCTTGCGGATGCTGGCGGGCACGTCGTCGACGACCCTGCCCCGGTCGCGCCGGATTTCGGCGCAACGCGTCGTGGAGCTGGCGCCCGCCGTCCGGCGCGAGGGCCTGGCCGGGGGCTTGCTGGCCTACGACGGGCAATTGGTCGACGACGCACGGCTGGTCACCGCGGTCGCGCGCACCGCGGCGCAGCACGGCGCCCGGATCCTGACGTACGTGGCGGCCTCGACGGCCACCGGCACCTCGGTGCGGTTGACCGACCAGCGCACCGGCGAGTCGTTCGCCGTGTCGGCCGGCGCGGTCATCAACGCCGCCGGGGTATGGGCGGCCGAGATTGACGGGTCGTTGCGGTTGCGGCCCAGCCGCGGGACCCATCTGGTCTTCGATGCCGCGGTGTTCGGCAATCCGACTGCGGCGCTGACCATTCCGATACCCGGCGAGCTCAACCGCTTCGTCTTCGCCATGCCCGAGCAGCTGGGCCGGGTCTATCTGGGGCTGACCGACGAGGCCGCCCCCGGCCCGATTCCCGACGTGCCGCAACCGTCGGCGGGGGAGATCGACTTCCTGCTCGACACGGTGAACACCGCGTTGGGGACCGCGCTCGGCGCGGCCGACGTGATCGGCGCCTACGCGGGGCTGCGGCCGCTGATCGACACCGGGGCGGGCCGCACCGCCGACGTGTCGCGCGAGCACGCCGTCGTCGAATCGGCGTCCGGCGTCATCAGCGCCATCGGCGGCAAGCTGACCGAATACCGCTATATGGCACAGGATGTGCTGGATCGGGCCGTCCGGCTGCGGCGCCTGGACGCCGGGAAGTGCCGGACCCGCAACTTGCCGCTGATCGGGGCGCCGGCCAACCCGGGGTCCGGGCCCGCCTTGCCGCACGCCGGGGCGCCGCCGTCACTGGTGCAGCGGTATGGCGCCGAGGCGTCCAACGTCATCGCCGCGGCCGCCTGCGAGCGCCCGACCGACCCGGTCGCCGAGGGCATCGACGTCACCCGGGCCGAATTCGAATACGCGATAACCCATGAGTGCGCGCTGGACGCGTCCGACATCCTTGACCGGCGGACCCGGATCGGCCTGGTGGCGCCCGACCGGGAGCGCGTTGTCAAGGTGGCCGAGGAGTTCCTGGCCCGCTTCGCCTAGCCGGGCCGCCCGATGTCCTCGTGCCACACGTCGGGGTGTTCGGCGATGAAGGCCGACAACATCGCGATGCAGCGCCGGTCGTCGAGCACCGTGACCGCGACGCCGTTTTCGGCCAGCCAGTCGTGCCCGCCGCTGAAGGTCCGGGCTTCGCCGATCAGCACCGCGCCGATGTTGAACTGGCGCACCAGGCCACTGCAATACCAGCACGGCGAGAGCGTCGTTACCATGATCGTGGAGCGGTAGTCACGTTGCCTGCCGGCCGCGCGAAACGCGTCGGTTTCGGCGTGTAACGACGGATCACCTTGCTGCACACGGCGATTGCGGCCGCGCCCCAGCAGCGCACCGTCGGCGGTGAACAGCGCGGCCCCGATGGGGATGCCGCCCTCGGCCAGCCCGGCCTGCGCTTCTTCGAATGCGATGTCCATCATCGCGGTCGCCGAAAGACCCACGCCGCCATCTTGCCGACCTCGGCAGGGTCATCGCCACCCATTTGCCCGGCACGGGCGAGACGGCCGAGTTGCTAACGGCCGGCAATGGAACGGTCGAGTACATTGGAACGGAACTGAATCGTATCGACAGATGGGTTTCATCGGCCATGGCAATTGAAGGCGCTGAGAGCGATAGCTTGGCGCGCAAGCCACGTCCGAGGCGAAGCCCCGGGCGCCTCGATCGGTCCCGGGACGCGGCAATCCTGGATGCGGCGCTCGCGGGCGTGGCCGAACGGGGCTACGACCAGTTGAGTGTGGACGAGATTGCCTCCCGCGCCCGCGTAGGTAAGGCGGCGATATATCGTCGCTGGCCTTCGAAGGCTGAGGTAGTGGCCGATGCGATCGCTCATTGGCGGCGAGGACATGGGCCTGTCGACCCACCGAACACCGGTAGTCTACGCGGCGACATTGATGCTCTCGTTGCGGCGGTACCTGACTTCGATGACGCTGACCTGGGCACTATCCAGGTCATTGTCGGGGTGGCGACGGCGGCCATGCGCAATCCCGTGTTGGCCTCCGCCTTGGACGACCTTGTCTTATCGCGGCCGCGTGAGATCCTCAGGGCGGTGCTCGACCATGCCGCCGCCCGGGGAGAGATCCCCGCAGGCCGTGACCTGACCTTGATCCCCGACGTCGCGATGGGCCTTAACGTTCTGCGGGTGATGACGAGACGGCCAATTGATCGTGTCTTCGTTCGACGTGTCCTCGAAGACGTGATCCTGCCGATTGCGACCGCTCCGCAAACCTGAGGGCACCCGCAGTTGTCACTTGACGCGTCCCGTGTCAAACTAGCGCGGAACGGAACCGGTGCGTTCCGCTATGGCTGCGGGACCCCGCCTACCAGGCCGTGCGGACGGCGCGGGGTTCCGCTGCGACATCTGCCGGTGTCACTCGCGGAAGGAAAACAAGCATGAACGTCACACGTGTTCCGGTGCTGATCGTCGGCGCTGGTGCAGGCGGCCTCGCCACGTCAGCATTGCTCGCCAAGCATGGGGTTCGTTCCGTGCTGGTCGAAAAGCGGCGCGAGGTCTTCATTTATCCGAAGGCCCGCAATCTGAGCTTTCGCAGCCTGGAGATCCTGCGCGGCCTTGGCCTCAGCGACCAGGTGCACGCGGTCGCCGATCACGTGTCGGCCATGATCGTCAAGCCGGCGCTGAACAGCCCGGACGAAGGGCGGGCCATCGACGTCGACGCCGTCTTCGCGGGCATGGACAAGCTCAGTCCCGAACCCGCCGCCCAGTACTGCCCCCAAAGCCGGCTCGAGCCGATGCTGCTCGGCGAAACCCGGCGGCGCGGCAGCGAAGTGCGGTACGGGACCGAACTTTCCCCGCTCGATCTCGACGACGCCGGCGTCACCGCGGTGCTGCGCGACGCGGACTCGGGAAAGACCGAGACCGTCCGTGCCGACTACCTCGTCGGCGCCGATGGCGTGCATAGCCCGATCCGAAACTGGCTTGGCACCACCACCTCCGGCTACGGCGCGCTGCCGATCTATATCGTCTTCATCTACTTCAGGGCGCCCTGGTCGAAGTTCCTCTCGCACTTGGCCGATGGCGATGCCGTGCAAGTCGAAAACGCGGACGTGGATGGCATTTTTCTGGTGGTCGAAGGGGACCTCGGGATGTTCATCACCACCTATTTCCCGGGCCAGGGGCAGACGGCCGACCAGTTCACCCCGCAGCGCTGCCGAGGGGTGCTCACCAAAGCATTCGGCGAACCGATGGAAATCGACATCATCGAGGTCGCCGCCTGGCAGCCCTACGAACAGGTAGCCGATCAATTCCGTTGCGGGCGAGCATTTCTCGTCGGGGATTCGGCGCATACCATGCCACCGTTCAAGGCGGGGGGAGCCAACACGGCCATTCAGAGTGCGCACAACTTGGCGTGGAAGCTCGCCGCCGTCCTGCAGGGGATGGCCGGACCGGCGCTGCTGGACACTTACCACGCAGAGCGTCATCCGGTGGGGAAGTTTGCCGCCCGCCAGTCGCTGACCGGTCCGACGCTTGCCGTGCTTCCCTTGAGCGACGACCGGCCACAATTGCCGGCCGAGGAAGAGTGCTCGATGTTCGCCCTGTTGATCGGATACCGGTACCCGGTGGATGGCCGGCCGATGCAATTGGTGGAGGAACTGCGCGCGCAGCCGGGCACCCGGGTTCCGCACGTGTGGGTGCGCGACGGCGTTTCGACGCTCGACCTGTTGGGGCCCGGCTTCACCGTGCTGACCGGCGACGAACGCTGGTGTGCCGCTGCGGCTTCGGCGTCAGTGGCTGCGCATCGCATCCATAGCGACGAGTGGGCCGCAGTCACCGGACTCGCCCCCGAAGGGGCGCTGTTGGTCCGCCCGGACGATTTCGTCGGCTGGCGTGCCGATGTAATGCTCGCCGACCCCGAAGGCGAACTGAGCCAAGCACTTACGACGATCCTGTGTCGCTGACCCCGCGAGCGTGACGCTGTGGCGCCTTTCGGCGTGATTCAACGCCGTGGCGTTTCCCCGCAGGCGGGAGGTGCCCCCAGCTCGCGGCGGAAAAATCAGAGCGGGATGTTCTTGTGGCGGCCGCGGCGGGCGGGGGCCTGAGCCAGCGCCTCGGTGAGCTTGCTGCGGGTGTGGCTCGGGTCGATCTTCTCGTCCACCACGCCGATCTCGATGGCGCTGTCCACGCCGCCGGCGATCCGCTCGTGCTCGGCCGCCAGCTCGTCGTGCAGCGCTTCGCGCTCGTGCTCGGGCGCAGCGGCCAGCTTCTTCTTGTGCAGGATGCCGACGGCCGCCTTGGCGCCCATCACCGCCACCTCGGCGTCCGGCCAGGCGTACACCTTGGTCGCGTTGAGCGACCGCGAGTTCATCGCAATGTAGGCCCCGCCGTAGGTCTTTCGGGTGACCAGCGTGACGCGTGGAACCGTGCACTCGCCGAAGGCGTGCAGCAGCTTCGCGCCGCGGCGCACCACGCCGCCCCACTCCTGGTCGACACCGGGCAGGTAGCCCGGCACGTCGACGACCACCACCAGCGGAATGCCGAACGCGTCGCACAGTCGCACGAAACGCGCCGCCTTCTCGGCACTTTCGGAGTTCAGGCAGCCACCGAGCCGCAACGGGTTGTTCGCCAGGACGCCCACCGTGCGGCCGGACAGCCGGCCCAGCCCGATCACCATCGACGGCGCCCAGTTGGCCTGGAACTCGTCGAACGGGGTCTCGTCGTCCAGGATGGCGGTCACGATCGGACGCACGTCGTAGGCCCGCCGAGCCGATTCCGGCAGCAGCGCGTGGATGTCAGTGTCGCCGGCCTCGGCCTTGTTGCGGTCGAAATGCCCTTGCTGGCAGAACAATCCGACCAACCGGCGGCCGCGCTCGTAGGCGTCGAGCTCGTCGTCGGCGACGATGTGGCACACCCCGGACTTCTTGTGGTGGGTTTCCGGGCCGCCGAGGGACGCCATGTCGACGTCCTCGCCGGTGACGCTGCGCACCACGTCGGGCCCGGTGACGAACACCCGGCTTTCCGGCGCCATCACGATCACATCGGTCAACGCCGGTCCGTAGGCGGCGCCGCCGGCGGCGAAGCCGACGACCACCGAGATCTGCGGAACGTAGCCCGACGCGCGGATCATGGCCTCGAACACCGTCCCGACCGCGTGCAGCGCCTTGACGCCTTCGGCCAGGCGTGCCCCACCGGAGTGCCAGATGCCCACGATGGGGCTCTGCTCCTCGATGGCGGTGTCGTAGGCGTTGACGATGTGCGCGCAACCCTCGATGCCCATGGCGCCGCCCATCACCGTCCCGTCGGTGCAGAACGCGATGGTGCGCATACCGTTCACGGTGCCCGCGGCGGACAGCACCCCCGAGCGGTCACGCTCGTGCAGCAGCTCGATGCTGCCGTCGTCGAAGAAGTTGCTGAGACGCAACAGCGGGTCGCGAGGGTCGAGCGACTCGCCTACCGACTCGGGGGCCATGATTGTCATCGCGGGTCTCCTGTTCCGGTGTTGCTCGGGTTTAGTACCGGCCGAAGGCGATCGCCACGTTGTGGCCGCCGAATCCGAACGAGTTGTTGATCGCGTAGTCGTACTTGCCCGGCCGCGGCTTACCCGCCACCACGTCCAAGTCGATCTCTGGATCAAGGTTTTCCAGATTCAGTGTCGGCGCAACGACCTGGTCCCGCAGCGCGAGCACCGTCAAGATCGACTCCACCGCACCGACCGCGCCGACCGAGTGGCCCAGGGCGGACTTGGGCGCATACACCGCCGGCTTATTGCCGCGGAGGGCGCTGTTGATGGCTTTACCTTCGGCCAAGTCACCGACCTGCGTCCCCGTGGCATGCGCGTTGACGTGGTCGATGTCGTCCGGAGTCAGGCCCGCGAGCTGAATCGCCCGGGACATCGCATGTCCGGCGCGTTCGCCGTTGGGGTCCGGTGCCACCATGTGGAAGCCGTCGGAGGTGATGCTGGCCCCCATGATCCTGGCCAGGATGTTGGCGCCACGAGCTTTGGCATGCTCCTCGGTCTCGATCACCATCAGCGCACCCGCTTCGCCGAACACGAAACCGTCGCGGTCCCTGTCGAACGGGCGGCAGGCGCCGGCGGGGTCGTCGTTGTTGGTCGACATCACGATGCGCATTGCGGAGAACGCCGCGATCGGCACCGCCTCGATTTTGGTCTCCACGCCGCCACAAATCGCCATGTCGGCTTCACCCAGCACGATCTGACGCCAGGCGTGGGCCATGGCCTCGCACCCGGACGCGCACGCCGAAACCGGTGTTATCACGCCGGCCTTGGCATGCCGTTCCAGCCCCACCGCCGCGGCGGCGCCATTGGGCATGTACTTCTGCACGCCCAACGGTGAGACCGCCTTGATGCCGCGGGCACGCATGTCGTCGTAACTGAAAACCATTTCCTCGGACGAGCCCAAACCGGTGCCGATGGACACCATCAACCGGTTGGTATCGACCTCCGGCGAGCCGGTGTTCTCCCACACCCGGCGGCCCAAGACGGTGGACATCCGTTGCAGGTAGCCGGTGCGGCGCAGCTCAACGCGAGTCAGCTGGCTGTCGAACTCCTCCACGAGATGCCCGCCGATCCGGACCGGCAGGTTGAACTCCTCGACGAACGGGTCCTCGAGGACGCGGATCCCACTTTGGCTGTCGAGGAGCAGCTTCCAGGTGGTTTCCACGTCGGATGCCAGGGCAGTCGTCATGGCTATACCGGTGACGACCACATTGGGGAAAGCCTTCCCCGTGACCAGCTCTGTCATGGGACTTGCGAACGTTCCTTCCGTACTTGTCCGGCTCCTCCTCGGGCCGTTTGCGGCCCGCATCGTCGCCGGACGCCGTGCTCAGTAACGCCCGAAGGCGAGTGCCACGTTGTGGCCGCCGAAACCGAAGGAGTTGTTGATGGCGTAACGGAACTCGCCGTAGCGAGGTTCGTTCGCGACAACATCAAGGTCGATCTCGGGATCAGGGGTCTCGTAGTTCAACGTCGGGGGGATGACGCCGTCCCGAAGGGTCAGCACCGTGAGGATGGCTTCCAGCGCGCCCACCGCGCCGATGGAGTGGCCCAGCGCCGACTTCGGCGCATACACCGCGGCGCGTTCGCACCCGGCAACCCGGATGGCGTTGGCCTCCGCGCTGTCACCGATCGGTGTCGCCGTCCCGTGGGCGTTGACGTGGTCGACGTCCTTGGCGGACAAGCCCGCCAGCTCGAGCGACCGCGCCATGGCCCGACCGGCACGGATGCCGTCGGCCGCCGGCGCCACCATGTGGAACGCGTCGGAGGTGATACCGGCGCCCATCAACCGGGCCAGCGGCTTGGCGCCGCGGGCCTTGGCGTGCTCCTCGGTCTCGATGAGCATCAGCGCCCCGGCCTCGCCGAAGACGAAGCCGTCACGGTCCTTGTCGAACGGCCTCGATGCACGTTCGGGCTCATCGTTACGGGTCGACATGGCCCGCATCATCGAGAACGCCGCGATGGGCAGCGCTTCGATGGGGCCCTCGACGCCGCCACAGACGGCGACGTCGGCGTCCCCCATGACGATCTGACGCCAGGCGTGGGCGATCGCTTCGGAACCCGACGAGCAAGCCGAGACCGGGGTGATGACCCCGGCGCGGGCGCCGAGCTGGAGCCCAACGGTCGCCGCGGCGCCGTTGGGCATGATCATCTGAACGGCGAGCGGCGACACCTTGCGGGGGCCGCCCTCGTTCATCAGGTCATAGCTCTCCACGATCCTCTCGGCGCCACCCAGGCCGGTGCCGACCACGACCGAGAACCGGTCCGGATCGACATCGGGGTTGCCGGCGCTCTCCCACAGCTGACCGCTCAGCAACTTGGCCATCCGCTGGACGTACGACATGCGCCGCAAGTCCAGCCGGCTCATGTGTTCGTCGATGGGCTCCGTGAGGTGGCCACCGATCTTGACGGGCAAGTCCCACTTGGTGACGAACTCGTCTTCGAGGACGTGGATGCCGCTCTCTCCGGCCAACAACCCCTTCCACGTGCTCTCGATGTCCGGCGCGACCGACGTCGTCGCCGTGACGGCGGTTACCACGACGCTGGGGTAACCGCCATTAGCAGTGGAAGGCTTTGTCACTGGCTGTCTGCCTCCATCCTGGTTTTCACGTTGGCAACAGCCTCGGGGTTCTCCGTCTCCAGCTTGGCGCGCAACGCCTCGGCCGCTTCGGGGTTCTCTTCCTCGAGCTTCTGGATGTAGGAGACGACGTCACCGACGGTGCGCAGACCGGCGAGGTCCTCGTCGGGGATCTTGACGCCGTACTTGTCCTCGGTCTGCACGGCGATCTCGACCATGGACAGCGAGTCGATGTCCAGGTCGTCCACGAAGGACTTTTCCGGGGTGACCTCGGACGGCTCGATACCGGTTACCTCTTCGATGATCTCGGCAATACCGGCGATGATTTCTTCTTGAGTTACGGGCACAGCGTGCTTCCCTTCGTAATGTGTTGTGTGTAAATCGAATTGACGTGCTATGTGGTTGTACCGGGTGCGGCTGGCTTTAGAGTTCGGCCAGAGCGTCCAGGTCTGCGGGTGCTTTGACGGCACGGGCCGTAATTCCCCGAAGTTCGCGTTTGGCGATGCCGGTGAGAGTGCCCGCAGGGGGGAACTCCACGGCCGCCGTGACTTCCTGCTCGCGCAGCGTCGCCGTGCACAGGTCCCAGCGCACCGGCTGGGTCAGCTGAGCGACCAGCGCGTCCATCGCCGTGGCCGCCGAGGTGACGGGCTTTCCGTCGCGGTTGGACAGCAGCGTGGCGGTGGGCTCCGCGGTCGCGACCGCGGCCGCCGCGGCGGCGTAGCTGTCAAGGGCCGGAGCCATGTACCTGGTGTGGAACGCGCCGGCCACACCGAGGGCGCGCACCCGCGCCTTGGCCGGCGGGTCCTCGGCGAGCTTCTCCAACGCGGTCAGCGAGCCGGCGGCCACGATCTGGCCGGCGGCGTTGCGGTTCGCGGGGAACAGGTCGAGTTGCTCGAGACGGGCCAGCACCTCGGCCTCGTCACCGCCGAGCACCGCGGACATGCCGCTCGGCTCGTGGGCGCACGCCTTGGCCATTTCGGCACCACGGGTGGCGGCCAGCGCGACGGCGTCGTCGGCGCCGAGCACGCCGGCGATCGCGTAGGCCGCGATCTCGCCGACGGAGTGACCCGCTACCACGACGTCCGCATCGGCGAACAGGTCGCGCTTCTTGAGCTCCTGGTGAGCCAGCAGGGTGGCCGCCACGACCAGGGGCTGGGTGACCGCGGTGTCAGTGATCTCCTCGGTCGACGCGGTGGTGCCCAGCCGCACCAGGTCCAGGCCGGCGGCCTTGGACCAGATGTCGAGCTGGTCTGCGGCGCCAGGCAGGTCTAGCCACGGCGAGAGCATCCCCTCGGTCTGCGAACCCTGTCCGGGCGCAAGCAATGCGATCACGTGTTTAAGAGAACACTGTGGAAACGGTTTTGGCGGGTGTAACAGATTATGAACCTCGTCTTAGGTTTTTGTGCATCCCCTACAAAATCGCTCGGTAAGCTACCCGTTTGATACTGCGCCGCGACCTGTTGGCTGGGTCACTATCGTCCCGGTTGGCCCGTGACAGCCCCGTTGAGCGGCAGCGGAACCGGCGTTATCGCGTTGTTAGCGACACCAGAGGCGCTGGTGGGGTAGTTGAGCTGACCGACCGTCGCGGCCACTCGCAGCACGTATGCGTCCCGCGGCTGGGTGGGATCGCGGCCGGTGAAGTCGGTGATGCGCTTGAGTCGGTAGCGCACGGTGTTTGGATGAACGAACAACTTTCTGGCACAAGCTTCAATCGCGCCGCCGCAATCTAAATACGCGTCGAGGGTTTCGATCAGCGTGGGCCCCGCGTCGGCCAACGGCCCCATCACGTCGGTGTGCAACGCCACGATCGCCGACGCGTCCCCCATCAGGGCGCGTTCGGGCAACAGTTCTCGCGCCAGCACGGGCCGCGGCGCCCCACGCCACCCGGCCACCGCGTTCATCCCGGAGATCGCCTCGCTCGCGCTGTGGTAGGCGGCGGTCAGCATGGGCGCGGTGGGCCCGATGACCACCGGGTCGTCGGAGAACGCCTGCAGCAAGTCCCCGAGGAACTTGTCGGTGGGCGAGAGCTGGCCCGACACGATCGCCACCAGCCAGGTGCCGTGCACATCGGTGAGCGCCGCGCGGCCGTGCTGGGCGGCGACATCGCGGACGTGCTGGCTGGCCCGCTGGCTGTCGTCCGGGCCGGCGGAGCCGTCCCGGCCCGGCGCCGGGATTCCCACCAGGACCGTCGCCGGTGCGGTGGTATCCCAGTTCAGCGCCGCAGCGCGGGACAGCAGCTCGGGGCCGGTGTCCCCGCGGACCACCGCGTCGACCACGCTGGCCTCCATCCGGCTGTCCCAGGTGCCGCGCGCCTCGGCCGCGTCCGCGTACGTGCCGGCGAAGGTGAACGCGAGGTCGCGGCTGTACTTCAAGATCCCCACCGTCAGCGCGGTCAGCTGCTCTTCGGAGCGCGCCAGCAGCGGCACCACTTCCTCGAAGAACTCCATGGTCACCCGCACCATGTCCACGCTGTGGCGCAGCGCGATCCGGCGGGTCAGGTCCTGGGGCACCAGCTCGAAGGCCCGCGCGGTGTGGCTGACGTTGCTGCGCGGGTCGTGCATCCACTCGACGAAGCTGACGACGGCCGTCTGCACCACCAGTGCCACGCTGGCCCGCTGGGAAGCTTCCAGCTCGGCGAAGAACGGCAGCCGCTCCTGCATGGCCGAGACCGCTTCGGTCGACAGCCGGCCGGAATACTGCTTCAACCGGCGCAGCAACGATTCGGGCACGGTGTCCAGCAGTTCGAGCGGCGACCGGGGCTGCTTGGCAAACGGACCGGCGAAGGGGTTGTCGTTCACCCCTAAAACCTACGCCAGTTTTCTGGCGGATTCCGCTAAAGCGGCGCCGGCGTCTTAAGCGGTGTTTACGACGGGTTCACGCCACGCCGGGGTCAGAGGTCTGCTCCGGGGCGGCCTGCACGTCGTCGATCCGGTACTGGCGGGCCGCCGCGACGGGCACCGAGGGGTCGATCTCACCGTCGCGCGCCAGCGCCTCGAGCACCGCCACCACCTGCGACTCCGCGTCGCTGTTGAAGAAGCGCCGCGCGGCCGGGCGGGTGTCGGAGAAGCCGAACCCGTCGGTGCCCAGGGTCACGAAAGTGTTCGGCACCCACGGCCGGATCTGCTCGGGGACGGCGCGCATCCAATCGGAGACGGCGACCACCGGCCCGGCGGCGTTCGACAGGGCCTGGGTCACATAAGGGACCCCGGCCGGCCGGTCGGGATGGCGCAGCCGCGCCCTCTCGACCGATACGCCGTCGCGGTTCAATTCGCCCCAGCTGGTCACCGACCACACGTCGGCCGCGACATCCCACTCGGCGGCCAGCATCTCCGCCGCCTGCAGCGCCGCCGGCATCGCCACCCCGGAGGCCAGCAGCTGCGCCCTGTTGGCGCGCTGCTCGGTGGCGGTGTGGTAGCGGTAGATGCCCCGCAGCAGGCCCTCGGGGTCGAAGTTGTCGGGCTCGGGTGGCTGCGCGTACGGCTCGTTGTAGATGGTGATGTAGAAGTACACGTTCTCGGGGTTCTCCCCGAACATCCGTGCCAGCCCGCTTTCGACGATGTAGGCGATCTCGTAGGCGAACGCCGGGTCGTAGGCGACCACCGCCGGATTCGTCGCCGCCAGCAGCAGCGAGTGCCCGTCGGCGTGCTGCAGGCCCTCGCCGGTCAGCGTGGTGCGCCCCGCGGTGGCCCCGAGCAGAAAGCCGCGCGTCATCTGGTCGGCCGCGGCCCACAGGCCGTCGCCGGTGCGCTGGAAGCCGAACATCGAATAGCAGATGTAGAGCGGGATCATCGGCTCGTCGTGTGTCGCATACGAGGTGCCGGCCGCGATGAACGAGCCCACCGACCCGGCCTCGTTGATGCCCTCGTGCAGGATCTGCCCGATTTCACTTTCCTTATAGGCCAGCATCAGATCGGCGTCGACGGCGGTGTAGAGCTGGCCAAGGCGGTTGTAGATCTTCAACGAAGGGAACCACGAGTCCATGCCGAACGTGCGCGCCTCGTCGGGAATGATCGGAACGATCCGCGGGCCGATCTCCTTGTCCCGCAGCACTTCTTTGAAGGTGCGCACCGTCGCCATGGTGGTGGCGACTTCCTGGCTTCCCGATCCCTTCTTCAGCGCGGCGTAAATGTCGCGGCCGGGAAGCTTGAGCGCCTTGGTCTTCGTCCGGCGCTCGGGCAGAAAGCCTCCGAGGGTGCGGCGGCGGTCGAGCATGTACCGGATCTCCGGGGTGTCGGAGCCGGGGTGGTAGTAGGGCGGGAGGTAGGGATCCTCTTCCAGCTCGGCATCGCTGATCGGAATCCGCATGGAGTCCCGGAAGTACTTGAGGTCTTCCAGCCCAAGCTTTTTCATCTGGTGAGTGGCATTGCGGCCCTGGAAGTGGGCGCCCAGCGAGTAGCCCTTGATGGTCTTGGCCAGGATCACCGTCGGCTGGCCTTTGTGGTCGACGGCGGCCCGGTAGGCGGCGTAGACCTTGCGGTAGTCGTGGCCACCGCGCTTGAGGTTCCAGATCTCCTGGTCGGTCATGTCCTCTACCAGCGCCTTGGTGCGCGGATCGCGACCGAAGAAGTGCTCGCGGACATAGCCGCCGTCATTGGCCTTGTAGGTTTGGTAGTCACCGTCAGGGGTGACGTTCATCAGGTTCACCAGGGCGCCATCCCGGTCGGCATGCAGCAGCACGTCCCACTCGCGGCCCCAGACCACCTTGATGACGTTCCAGCCGGCTCCGCGGAAGAACGACTCCAGCTCCTGGATGATCTTGCCGTTTCCGCGCACCGGACCGTCGAGGCGCTGCAGATTGCAGTTGATCACGAAGGTCAGGTTGTCCAGGCCCTCGAGCGCCCCGACATGCAGCAGCCCCCGGCTTTCGGGTTCATCCATCTCACCGTCGCCCAAAAAGCACCACACGTGCTGGTCGGAGGTGTCCTTGATGCCCCGGTCATGCAGGTAGTGGTTGAACCGCGCCTGGTAGATGGCATTCATCGGGCCCAGGCCCATCGACACGGTGGGAAATTCCCAGAAGTCGGGCATCAGCCGCGGGTGTGGATAGGACGGCAACCCGCCGCCAGGGTGACTGTGCTCCTGTCGAAATCCGTCGAGCCGATCAGCGGTCAGCCGGCCTTCTAAGAAGGCGCGCGCGTAAATCCCCGGGGAAGCATGCCCCTGGATGAACACGTGGTCCCCGCCGCCGGGATGCGATTTGCCGCGGAAGAAGTGGTTGAAACCGACTTCGTAAAGCGCCGCCGATGAGGCGTAGGTCGAAATGTGGCCGCCCACACCGACTCCCGGGCGCTGGGCGCGGTGCACCATGATGGCGGCGTTCCATCTGATCCACGCCCGGAAGCGCCGTTCGACGTCCTCGTCGCCCGGGAACCACGGTTCCAGTTCGGTCGGGATGGTGTTGACGTAGTCGGTTGACGTCAACGCCGGGATGGCGACCCGCTGCTCGCCCGCCCGCTCCAGCAGCCGCAGCATCAGGTAGCGGGCCCGCGCCGGCCCGGACCGCTTCAGCAGTTCGTCGAAGGATTCCATCCACTCCGACGTCTCTTCGGGGTCGATGTCGGGCAGATACGACGCCACACCTTCGCGGATCACCCGAACGCGGTCGGGTTCGCTTGCGCTGCTGGGGGTTTTGGCCAGATCGTGGCGAACGAACTCGGTTGTCAACGCACTACTCCTGTAGTTGGCGGGCTATTTGCTTGCGTGTCCCCCTCCCTATCGTGCCGCACCGGCGTAACGGGCGGGTAGCCGCCGTCGGTTCGCTGGTAAAGGTTCATCTGCCGACACGAACTCGGTGCGTTGGGGACGGCCGGATTCGCCACCCGGTAACGTCAAACCGTGCTCAACGGATGGCGTGCCGTCCTTCACATGGACGCGGGGTGGGGGCACCACCCGCTCGCGGGGTTGTGGTCCAGGCGCGGCGCCCTGGCGGCGGGCTGCATCGCGGCGGCCCTGATGGGCATCGTGGGATGCACCACCGTCACCAACGGCACGGCCGCGCCCGACACGAAGGTGGCCCCCGCCTATCGGCGGTCGGTGTCCGCGTCGGTGTCGGCCTCCTCGGCGACGTCGCGGGTCCGGGAGTCCCAGCGGCAACAATCGCTGACCACCAAGGCGGTGCGCAGCTCGTGTGACTCGCTGGCCACCACCAGCAGCACCGCGATCGACAAGGTCAACGTGTTCGTCGCGGCGTTCAACGCGGGCCGCAGCACCGGCCCGACCGAAGGCCCGGCCATCCAGGCGCTCAACGACAGCGTGAACACGGTCTCCAGCACCTTCAGCGACGCCCTGTCGCCGCAGCTGAAGGACGCCTTCAACGCCTATATCGACGCGGCCCGAGGAGTTGCCAAGGCGATCGGCACCCACGCGCCGACATCGGAGTTCAACAGGAGCGTCGACCAACTCAACGACACCAAAACGAAGGCCCTGAAACTTTGCCTGGCGGCCTTCTGAGGCGGAAGTGTGCACCGGGTTGTGGCTGTGCGACGATAATCCCCAATTGCACGGGCGCGGGGATGGATTAAGGAGGCTCCACGGTGGTCGCGGCGGATCACGCTCGCAAACTGGGCATCCAACGAGACCAAGTTGTCCAGGAGTGGGGCTGGGACGAAGACACCGACGACGACATCCGGGCTGCGGTCGAGGAAGCCTGCGGCGGTGAGTTGCTCGATGAAGACACCGACGAGGTCATTGACGTCGTGCTGCTGTGGTGGCGAGACGGGGACGGCGATCTGGTGGACACCCTGATGGACGCGATCGGACCGCTGGCCGAGGACGGCGTGATCTGGGTGCTGACACCCAAGACCGGCAAGCCTGGCCACGTACTGCCCGCAGAGATCGCTGAGGCGGCTCCCACCGCAGGCCTGATGCCGACGTCGTCGGTCAACCTCGGCGACTGGAGCGCCAGCCGGTTGGTACAGCCGAAGTCCCGGACTGGGAAGCGTTGATGCTGCCCGTCGGGACCACCGCCCCGGACTTCACCTTGCGCGACCAGAATCAGCAGCGTGTCACCCTGAGTTCCTACCGCGGCGCCAAGAACGTCCTGTTGGTGTTCTTCCCGCTGGCATTCACCGGGATCTGCCAGGGTGAGCTGGATCTGTTGCGTGACCACCTGCCCGATTTCGAAAACGACGACAGTGCGGCCCTGGCGATCTCGGTGGGCCCACCGCCCACCCACAAGATTTGGGCGCTGGAGAGCGGGTTCACGTTTCCGGTGTTGTCGGATTTCTGGCCGCATGGCGAGGTAAGCCAGGCCTACGGCGTGTTCAACGACGAGGCCGGATACTCCAATCGCGGCACCTTCGTTGTCGATCGGTCGGGAATCATTCAGTTCGCCGAGATGATGCAGCCCGGTGAGGCCCGCGACCAGAAGCTGTGGACCGACGCGCTGGCGGCGTTGAGGACGTGAAAGTTTTGGGTACCGGGGCCGCAGGCGTGTAGCCTGCGGCCGGGCATGGGGCGCGTAGCTCAGTGGTAGAGCTCTGGTTTTACACACCAGCGGTCGGCGGTTCGATACCGTCCGCGCCCACCAAGGTTTGCGCAGGTCAGATCTAGTTTTCGGACCGACGAGACGCCGCGGTTTCTCGCCATCTGGTCGCCAGTGGGCCAAGAATGTCCCAAGGTTATCGCCGCTCATCACGCCTCCCGCCTGAACAGTGATTCACCGGCCGCCCGCAGTTCGTCGGCCTTGGCGTCGGAGTAGATGGACAGCAGCACCGCCGGGTCGTGGCCGTGCCAGCGCGCCACGATGTGCACCGGCTGGCGAGAATCGAGCATCAGCGTGCCCGAGGTGTTGCGTAGCCCGTGCAGGCGGATGCGCCGCAGCCCGGCGCGCTCGCGCAGCCGGTGAAACTCGTCTGAATACCATTCGGGCCGAACGGGTGTGCCGTCCTCATGCACGGCGATCAGCCGGTCATCCGACCAGCCGACACCGAGCGCCAGGGCCTCGGCCTTTTGCCGGGTGCGCAGTGCTCGCAATGCCTCGGCCACCTCGGCGGGTGGCGGCAGGTCGCGGCGGGACCGGCGCGACTTGGGTGGCCCCTCGACCGACTCAGTGCCGACAGCGACCCGGCCGCGCCGCACTGACAGCACGCCCGAATCGAGATCGACCGCACTCCACCGCAGGCCAAGCACTTCGGAGCGGCGCAGGGCCGTGCATGGACAGCAGCCAGCAGGCGAACAGCCGGTGATCGCGCACCGACTCGCGGAACTGGCCGACCTCGGCCAGGCTCCACGACTTGGCCGTGGGCTCGGTGCCGGGGGAGTCCTCGGTGAGCGTGGCGGCGTCGTCGGGGTCCGCGTCCTTCGGTCGCTCCACCAACGCAATCACGTTGCGCGCCAACACCCCCTGATCTACGTAGCTCTGGATGACCGCTCCGAACGTCGTCAGGGCTGACCGGACGGTCTGCGGGTGCAGACCGCGTTTCTCGGCGGCGCCGGTCGCCGGCTCGGCGGGGGCGTACACACCCCGCCCCGGGCGGGTAACCCGCCCGGTGGCCAGCAGCGCGGACAGGGCCGAGTGCACGTCGGCGCCGGGCAGCGCGGCGGCGGCCTCGGCGGCGGTGATCCCCTCGGGATGTTGCGACACCAGCGCGACCACCCGGCCAGCCAGCGAGTCGGCCAGATAGTGACGCGGGGACGTGCGCGCCTCGGTCAGCATCCACCGCACCAGGGCGTCACCATCGGCCTTGGTGATCTGCTGCAGTTTCTTGTCGCCGAGGTAGCGGCGCACCGGCTTGAGGTCGTTCTCGTAGCGGTACATGGTCACCCGCCGGATCCCGCGCCGACCGGCCAGCCACTGATCGCACGCCTGGCTGGCGGTGATGTCCAGCCGGCGGACGTAGGTGCCTTTCGCGACTTCGCTTGAGAGGCGCCGGTATTCACGCCGCGCCTCGGCATAGGTCTTGGCGGTGAAGCGGCGCCGGTCGCGACCGCCGCCGGGCTTGACGCCTACATCAGCGCGAAATTCCCAGCTGACGGCGCCGTTCTTGGCGACGCGTCTCGTGATCGGCTCGCTGCGGCGGCTGCGCTTGGGCTGCTCAGCGGGAGGTGTGGTGTTGTCGGTCATCGGTCGTTCTCCTCGGCCTGGTCGGTTGCGGGTCTCGCGTGCCGGTCACTGGTCGTCGTCGGCCGCCGCGTGGGCGTTCAGCAGGGACCGGACGATCTCGTGAGTAACCGTCTCGCCCTCGATGAGCAGCGCGGCCACACGGCAGATGACCGGCCACAACTCCTCTAGTTCGTCGCGCCAATAGTGCTCCCAGGCGCACCCCACGCCGCCACCGTCGATCACGTCATCCCGGTGTCACGCCCCGGCGGCTCCAACACCCGCGGCGAACTCGTCGCGGCATGCTGGGAATGCAACAAGAGCCGCAGCAACCGGCTAGGACCGCCGAGGCCCAAGAAGCCGAAGAAACAGCGTTTGCTACCGGATCAGCTGGCGCCGCCGAAGAAAGAACATGCCCGCGCGTGGTGAGTTAAACCGCTGGTCGGGGCACCAGGGGGAAGGGCCGCGGTGATCGGCGGCAGGACTCTTCGCATAGCTACCGATTTGCGCAAGCAGCCGGAATCCACAGGCTGTGACGTCGCTGTGAACGCGGCCCGGTAAGTCCCAGACTCCCGTCGTGTACTTCCACGCCACGTCACGAAGACAAGGTACGTGTTGGCCAGAAATTTGCGCGATCGATACCGAATCGCTTAACTTGGGCACCGGGGATCCAAGTCACACGTACGGGCCGATGTGGCGCACATCCCAGCATCAGGGGAGGCGGTCGCCACACCTTGCGGCCGGCTGGTACGAAGGAATAGCGCGTTGTCAGCAAATAGACGGGCCGCGCGGCCCGTAAGTCCTGTGCCCGCAAACAGCACTCCGCGCCCAGTGGCCGCGGACGATCGCGCTTGGGCCTCGAAAGCGCTTTGTAGAGAAACAGACCCCGATGAAATGTTCGTTCGGGGAGCCAAACAACGTAAGGCTGCGGTTATCTGCCGTCACTGCTCTGTGATGCAGGAGTGCGCGGCGGAGGCGCTCGACAACAAGGTCGAGTTCGGCATCTGGGGCGGCATGACCGAGCGCCAGCGCCGGGCTCTGCTCAAGCAGCACCCCGAGATCGTGTCGTGGACGGATTTTATGGACAAGCGCAACGCCCGCTCCGTCGGATACTAGGCCGACGCTGCCCGACGACCGCTTTGTTAGGACGCGCATTTCCTCTGGACTAGCGCGGTTCTTGGGCCGATACTCACGGTATGCCGGGCTAGCAAAAGAGGCAGTATGAGATGAAGAAGGTCATAGCTGCGCTGGTGGCAGCCATATCAACAGCCTCGGCGATGGTGGCGCCCACTGCCGCCGCACCCCCGGCTCACGCCTGCACCGTGGTGGGGAGTGGCTCGGATGCTGTGGTTTCGTCCGCTGGGCCGTGGGATGTCTGCAACGTTTGCACGGGGCTGACTTGCACGAACGGCGCCGGAAACGCCGGTCCGGCTTGGCCACCCGCGGTCGGTCCTGCTTAGCTTAGCCTTGATTCACCGATGAAATGTGCGGGTTCGGGGTGTTGATATGAGGAAAGTGCCCGCTGAGCTGGGATGATTGATGTTCCTTACGCATTAATCGCCCAAGTTCAGAAAGGCACTTCCGGTGCAAGTGTGGCACAACTTCAGGCCTTCGTCGGCGGTGTTCGATGAGGAGCGTCTCGTGTCGTGCGCCGGGCTGGTCCCGGTGATGACGTTGGCCACCCAGACCGGTCTGCCGCAGTTGTTGGCCGACAAGGTTCGTTCGCCGAGCCGAGGATCAAGTCCGGGTCGGCCAACCCGTCGCCGAAGCTGACCACTGTGATTGCCGGGATATGCGCCGGCGCCGACTGCATCGACGACCTCGACGTGGTGCGCTCGGGTGGGATGAAGGCCCTCTTCGGTGGTGTGTATGCGCCCTCGACTATCGGAACCTTGTTGCGGGAGTTCACCTTCGGGCACGCCCGCCAACTGGAGTCAGTGCTTCGTGAGCACCTGGCTGAGCTGTGTGAGCGAGTGCCGTTGCTGCCTGGGGCTGCCGAGCAGGCGTTCATCGATATCGATTCGCTGCTGCGTCCGGTCTACGGATACGCCAAACAAGGCGCCAGCTACGGGCATACCAAGATCGCCGGCAAGCAGATCCTGCGCAAGGGCCTGTCACCGCTGATCACCACGATCAGCACCGATGAGGGCGCCCCGGTGATCGCCGGGGCCCGACTGCGGGCCGGCAAAACCAATTCCGGGAAGGGTGCGGCCCGCATGGTCGCCCAGGCGGTAGCGGCCGCGCGTGCCGCCAAAGTCACCGGCCAGATCCTGGTGCGCGGCGACTCGGCCTACGGCAACGGTGTCGTGGCGGCCGCCTGCCGCCGCGCCGGAGCCCAATTCTCACTGGTGCTGACCAAGAACCGCGCGGTAGCCGCCGCCATCGACTCCATCAGCGACGACGCCTGGACCCCGGTCAAGTACCCCGGCGCGGTCCGAGACCCAGATACCGGCGCGTGGATCTCGGATGCCGAAGTCGCCGAAGTCCCCTACACCGCGTTCGCCTCCACACGACACGCGGTGACTGCCCGGTTGATCGTGCGCCGGGTCAAAGACGCCCGCTACCCCGATGCGCTGTTTCCGGTGTGGCGATATCACCCGTTCTTCACCGACACCGACGAGGCCACTGCCGCCGCTGACATCACCCACCGCCGCCACGCGGTCATCGAGACCGTCTTCGCCGACCTCATCGACGGACCCCTGGCCCACATGCCCTCAGGACGTTTCGGCGCCAACTCGGCCTGGCTCCTGTGCGCCGCCATCGCCCACAACCTGCTGCGCGCTGCCGGCGTCCTGGCCGGCGGCGCTCACGCGGTAGCCCGCGGAGCCACCCTGCGACGCAAGATCGTCAACGTTGCCGCCAGGCTGGCCCGGCCTCAACGCCGACCCGTCCTGCACCTACCCAGCCACTGGCCCTGGTCGCATCACTGGCTTACTCTGTGGCGCACCACAATCGGATACAGTCCACCAGCAGCCGTCACCATCTGACCATCCGCCGCAAGGCCCAAGACGACACCACAGGAAAAGCTGGGCAGACCAGCAGATACCGGCTGCCCTCAGCCGACAGCACAGCCAAAACCAGCTACCACGCACCTCAACGAGGTCGATCCACGGATCGTGGCTTAGGCACCCGCGGTCGGCGGCGCCGGCTGCTACACGCTTTTTCCTTGGTTGGATATCTGCCAAGGTTGACGGTCAGCCTGTGCGCTGATCGACCCTGGCCTTTGCCCGCCGGGTATGTCGGGGGCCGTGCGGATACGAGTGAGTGACTTGACCGTCTCGTCCTTTGAAGGCCGCTCAGGCGACCGCCAATCGCAGTACATGTATGCGCCGAAGCCCGGGTCAAGGTGATTGACCGCTGG
Source organism: uncultured Actinomycetota bacterium (assembly GCA_963800315.1). GTDB lineage: Bacteria > Actinomycetota > Actinomycetes > Mycobacteriales > Mycobacteriaceae > Mycobacterium. The sequence goes on along the minus strand of CAWDAS010000002.1, from coordinate 56,172 downwards.
CGAGTCGTTCACGACGGCACCGTTGGCGTTAAAGGTGACACCCTGACCGTACCTGAGAACGTCGCCCAGGAATGGGAGCGCTCCGGGTACGTCGAACGCGTCACCGGCAAAAGCTGACAAGTGGATTCTCGGTGCGCCTTTCGTCATCCAAATGTGTTTGCGAAAAACGCGAGGGCCGCTCGACGCGGTGAGATCATAAGCGGATGATCACGCACACCTGCATGGGTTGCGGCCTCAAAACCCGCTACTCGTACGGACGCACCTGCATGGCCTGCGGCCTCGAAACCCGCTACTCGTACGGTAGTTGGCCGGATCGGCATCCGCAGGCCGCGGTGGCGTTCGCGGCGCCGGCGAGGATCGTTGGCCTAAGCGCTGGGCATCCGACGGCCGCGATGGCGTTGACGGTGCCGGGCACGATCATCGCCTTAGCCGCGGTCGCCACGTACCCACTCGTATTCGTGCCACTGCTGCTTTTGCTCGGCGTGGCTTTGGTGGCGTCAGCCTGCTACCAGGAAACTCGCATCTCGAAGTTCGCTGGTCGGCAGGGGCCAAGCAAATCTCAGTAGACGACCATCCGGACGAGCCTTCGGCTGCGGCAGTTTTTCGCAAACGCGTTTTTCCGCTTCACATGTGAAGCCGCCGACGAATTCCGCGCCCTCGATTCCGTATAAGCACAAGCAATCTGGCGAGCTCGAAAAGCATGGGCAAATGATGACAGTCACACATGGACGTAGCCGGTACACACGCGGTTGCCGCTGCAACGTCTGCGTAACGGCCGAGCGTCAATATCAGCGCGACCGGTATAGGCGTCGGCACGGGCTTCCGGTCGACCCGTCGGACCATCCGAAGCTGAGTATGGTTGAGTCTCCACCGATTTCGTCACATGACGGTTCTGTGCTCACGGCCGTGCGCGCCGAGTTGGGCGCCGCGCCGGCGGCTGCGGAGCGTCCCGGTCTGGCTGCGGTGGCGCTCGCGTTGGCCTCCATCCTCGATCAGCCCAAGCATGTGGCGGCTCAGTCGGCGGCGGCGCGTCAGTTGGTGGCGATTTTGAACACGCTGTCTCGACGCAACAACTCGGTGCTTGGCCGCCGGTTTTGCGGCCACCGCCGCTGCAGGCGGCTAAAGCAAGGAACCCCGTCGTCGTCTAAGGCGACGATTTCTCCGTCGAGGATTGCGCTTCGCTGGCGGACTGCTGTGGGCAGGGCCGCGGTGATTTCCGGAAAGGTCCGCGTGATGTCAGCGCCGTTGCGGCTCAGCAGGGTCACCTCATCGCCGTCGACTATCGCCAGGCCCCGCTGGCCGTCGTACTTGGCCTCCACAGCGAAATGGGCGAAGTGGGCCGGTGGACGGCCCAGCGTGGCAAGCATGGGACTTATCGCGCGGGTAGTCATAAGCCCAGCCAGTCTATGAGTCAGTGGTAGGGCGTGGCACCGGGCGCGTTGGTCTGCACCGATTTCATGCCGGTCACCTCGCGCCGTTCACTAATCCTCCAGGCACCTAGTTGGGGCCGGGGCGAAGCATCAGGCTGCGAGGCGTGTGAATAGGTCGGGGGAGACCGACCGCACCCACCACGCTGCACCGTCATCCTCGGCTAGATCGGCGGCGATCTCCTCTAGGGTGGCCAGCAGATCGGCGGGGATCTCAGCCATGCCGTAGCAAGCCACCGTGGCGATCAGCTCTTCGACGGTCGGGTTCGTGCAAAGCGAGTCACTCGTCATAAGATTGATGTTGAGGCCAGCGACTGTGCGGATCCTTTGAGCTGAGCAAGCCGGGACCAAAGAATCTGCTGAGAATTCGCTGAGCCAAGAAGGCCCCGGACAGCAGAAGCCCTCCGCTAGTAACTACTCAGTCGAGTCGATGTCTGGTGGATGATTGGTTTCAATCGGTTCGGCTGCACACTGCGACGGCCGGGCCAGCACAAGTAGTCGAGGCCACGGTGATCGCGCCGGCAAACCACAAGACAAAAAGTGCCGCGGCAATGCCGATCATCACTTTGCGATACGTCTCTAGCGGTCCCCGCTGCTGACGGACTTGGCCGTACTGGTCGACAGTCAAGATTTGGCGGCGCTGGCCACTTACCGCCGTGATTAGTAACCACACCGGCGCCCATATGCCGATGGAACAGATCGTCAGTAGTAAGTGCAAGGCGTGGTTGACCGGCTTGCCCATCACGACGGCGGTCGACTCATGGCGAGCTAGTAAGCGTCCACCCTGGCCGGCTTTGTCCTTGGTGATCTTGAACTTGGCTGCCACGCAGTTCTCCTGTTCGTTTACTCGAACAGGAGAACGTTACTCCTTGATGGCATCTCGCGCACGCGTGGAACTTATCGGTTGTAGCTACTCGGTCAGCTCGCTGCGTTTCCAACAGCGCATCCGCCCACCCATCGACGGCAGCGGACCACCCCGCTCCCGAGCCGCACCGCGAAGAGCCGCCACCAACCGCAGCTCGGAGTCGATGGTCTCGATGTCGCGCATGCGCGGAGCGTAGGCACTAGGCGCTCGCGGTCAGCTCGCGGCATTCATCCAGCAGCGCATCGGCCAACTCGGACAGTAATTAACCGTGGCTATTGTGGTGCTAGAAGGGCTTGGGATGCCAACTGACCGCGGTTGTCCGGCGCTATGGCATCGCCTCGGCCCAGTCGATATGACCCTCGAAGCCAAGCGTTTTCGCCATGTCGCGGTAGCGATCCCGGTATTCGCCATAGTGGGCGTCGTCACCGTGAGCCCACGCGGCTGGCGATCAACTGTCTGCGAGCGCGCGGTCGGCCAGCGCCCCAATTACCGGTGCCAACAGCCGGGAGTATTCGACCGTCAGGTGATGCTCGTCAAAGTAGACCAGGGTGTTGCCTACGATGACCTGGCAGCGGTCAGCGGTGCAGAACAGCTTGGTGAGGTCGGTGTATTGTCCGCCGCCGGCTTGGGTGGCGGCGGACTCAGCCGCGATGCCGGATTCGTTCACCGCCGTCGACCTTTGCGGCGAGCAGGCCTCCACGTCATCGTGGTGCCCGGACAGGCAGATCGGCACCACTGAGCGCGGATCCGGGGTCGGCCCGAGCACCAGCACCTTCGCACCAATGCCGCGCAGCTGCTGCACTAGGCGGGTCAAGCTGTTGAGCCACGCCGGGTCGTACGGCGTGAAACCCCACACATAACCGTAGCCGGCACCGTACCCCCGCCACATGCTCACCACGACCAGACGCGGGTGCTCCGCGCGTAACCGGGTGACGATCTGAGCGCGCCACTGCTCGCAGCCGGACAACAGGCGACGGATGGGGTTGGTGACGGGCAAGTTCATCAACGGGCAGCCCTCCCTTTCCAGCATCTCTAGCCGCCAGCGCCGCTGCGCGGCGACCTGCTGAAACGCCGGACTCCACATCGCGGCATGCGAGTCGCCGACCAGGGCCACCGTCGTCGTCGAGGCGGTATCGCCCGTCGCGCACTCAGGCTGCTCGGTTTGGAAAAAAGCGCGCATGCAGCCGTCGAGGAACATGGCCTTAAGTTCGGCTGCCGCGTCGGCAAGTGGCGGGTCGAGGTTCGACGGTACGGCTTTCAGGTCGGTGGCTGCCGCGACCGCGGCCTGCACCTGCGCGAACGCGTTGTGCACCGCCGCGTCGTACGCAGCAATGTTGTGGCCCGCGGGGGTAGGCGCCGCGGTGACGGTCAGCGTCGCAGCCGGCGCGCCCCGGCCGACCGGGGTAGGGACCGATTCCAGCAGCGCCACGCACACACAGACCGCTACCGCGGTGGCGGCCCCGCCAAGCGCGAGACTGCCGATGGGAGACCCGCGCAGGGGAGCGGCGAATCGCAACGGGTTCTCGATGAAATGCAGTGTGGCAACCGCCAGCGCGCCGGAGACCAGGACCGCTGCCAACCTGCCGGCCAGCCCGAGCGGGTGGCCCACCAATGGCGGTGCGAGCAGCAGCACCGGCCAGTGCCACAGATACCACGAGTACGATACCCGGCCGATCGCCCGCATCGGCCACCATGACAGGACGCGGCCGCATCCCTGAGAACCTGCGGCACAGCCGGCGCCGATCAGCAGCGCCGTGCCCAGTACGGGCAACAGCGCGGCGGTACCCGGATAGGGTGTGGTCGTGCTCAACAGGGTGCAGGCCAACAGGATCAGAGCCAGCCCTGCCCATCCCGCGACCGCGGCAGGTGTTGCCGGTAGTCGGCGCCACTGGCCGGCCGTGAGGGCCACCAGGCCACCGACGGCCAACTGCCAGGCCCGCGTGGGCAGCGAAAAGAACGCCACGGCAGGCAGCACGTAAGTGACTGCCAGCGACATCGCAAACGAAACGGCCCCGGCCAGCGCAAGGACCACTAGGTACGGAGTTTTCGACGCGGTGGCATCGGTCTTGGGGCGCCGACGCGTACGCCGGATGAGCCAGGCCGTACCGATGATCAAGGCCGGCCACACCAGGTAGAACTGCTCCTCTACGCCCAAAGACCAGTAGTGCTGGAACGGCGACGGCGGCTGGATGGCGTTGAAGTAGTTACGAAATTGTAGAGCGAACCGGTAGTTGCCGACATACAACGCGCTGGCGATGCCGTCACCGATAACGCTCGGGACCTGCAGCGGGGGTAGCAGGACAGCCGAGCCAATCGCGGTAATGACACCTACCGCGGCCGAGGCCGGCAGCAGTCGGCGAGCCCTCGCCCCGTAGAAGCGGCGCAGCCGCACGGTGCCGGTGGTGCTCACCTCGCGCCAAAGCAGCCCGGTAATGAGGAAGCCCGAGATAACGAAGAACACGTCCACGCCGATGTAGCCACCACCCACACCGGGCACGTCTGCGTGAAAGAGGACAACGGCCAACACCGCGACGGCGCGCAGGCCCTCGATGTCCGGGCGAAATTTCATGTCGGCCGAGCGCCGACCCTGCAGCCCTTCGACAGGGCTAACGCTGCGGGTGTGGCGCAAGGTCACCACCTTGTAAGAGGACGCGTGCTCCGAACAGCGGCATTATTACAGCGGGTGCCCGGATGTGTGCAACTAGCTCCGCCGCGCTCGGGACTTGCAGCGCCATAGCCTTCGAGCCCATGGAGTGTGGCTTGACTGATCAATGCCTGGGCCGGCCGCGGTGAGCGAGGCGCTCGTCGAGCAACTCGTCCAATGGTGCGGTGGACGGCAGCGGCCCACCCGCTCCAAACCGCACGGCGAAAAGCCGCCACGATGACGGACTGGTCTGAGCATTGGCCTAACTCGTGAGGTCCACGTTGATCTCCGCCCTCAACTCCCTTTCGAAGTCCTCCACGCACTCAGTGATCAGCGACCTAAAGATCCTGCCCGCCCACCGGTATGCAATCAGGCGAGGAATCGCGCGCGGAAGGCGAAGCCGACGCGTCATGCCCGTGGCTGGTGATCGCCGCTAGCGCCAGGTGACGCTAGCGGGCCGGGTGGGCGCCGGCCCCCGCCGCGCGCCCGATCCGGCACTCTTAGCATTGCCGGTTTGCACACAAAAGCCAAATATCCCAGGCGGGGTTTGCGGCGCAGATCGGGGGAAACGGCCCTGTGGATGTGGGGATCGGGGGTGGCGCTGACGTTATGGTGGTTCCCGCTATATGGGTGTCACTTGCCGGGTACCCATTACCAGCTCTGCACTCTTCGAGACATGCCGCCAGCCGCTTCCCTTCAGGGTCGGCGGCAATGTCATCCTCGGATTCCCTTGGGACGAAATCGAACTCGGGGACCCAGTTCTTTGGCCAAGCACTCGATGCCCTCTTTCGCGGGCATGAGCGGAGGGTACGTCAAGGTGGAAAACGCTCTAATGCTTGGGGCGTGACCACATGCTCGATGCCAGGCGATACAGCAGCCGGCCGGTCGACGGCGGGCTGAACAGCCGCGTGTCCTCCGCGCCCCGGTCCACGGCCTGTGCGGCGAAGTCGCGCACGAGCAGCGCCCAGGCTTTCGGGCTACGCATCCGCATCATCACCTGCAGGTCGTAGCGCGGTGTGAGCAGTTCTCCGTGCCAGCATGCGAGCGAGATCGAGCTCGGGGACCCGGCGAAGTAGTGCCACCAGGCGCGCGGAAGAAACAGCACGTCCCCCGGCTCGAGCGTGGCGTGTAGCAGCTTGGCGCGCGCGAAGCGCGGGTGGGCCTTGAGGTCGGGATGCTCCGGCGCGACCTGGCTCTTACTATGTGAATCCGGGAAGAGGTGCAGATTGAAAGCTTCCTCGGGCGCAGCGAGAATCACGAGCTTGGTTCCGTGCACCTGCGCGAACAGGTTGTCGACATTGTCGTAGTGCATGCCGGAACGCGTGCTCGTGCCCATCCAGAGGATCACGTCCTTGATATCGGACGGTAAAGCAAGCGATTCGAAATCGAAATCGCGCTCGAGACCCGGCAGGATGCGGATCGGGACTTGGCCGATGTTGCAGCGGTCTCCGGTGCCCATGAGCTCGACGAATGCTTGCACCGTCATGGGCTTTTGGAAGGACTTGTCCCGATGATTGTAGGGCACTTCCGTATCGGGCAGCCCGACAAAGGCCGTGACCTCGATGTCGCCGACGACCTCGGCCAGATAGGCCGGAGACCAGCGCTTGACCGCGGCCCATTCGGCGGCCGCGCCGTGCAGGAGAAGCGGACGCTGCTCGCGGCGATGCAACTCCAGCGCGGCAGGGATCTCCGCGCCGCTCGCGCGAGGGATGTCGGCCCGCGTCGGGACTTTAATCCGTTGGACCACTTGCTGCATTCCGGCTCCTCCGGCGATGAACTCGGGTCGACGCTACGGCAGTGCTCCGGACACTAGCGCATTTCCGTCGTATGCGTCGGCTCATGTCGCAATCATGACTCGCCGCCTGCATCAGCCCGCCGCGGCGTGTTCAAACGCCTCGTCGGCGCGCGGTCGCGTTTCGCTTGCGACCCCACATCACCGAGCGCGAGGTCAGAGCGCCGCGCGTAGCCAGGATTCAGTGAAAACTAGATTCTGATTCGCGGAGCACTCTGTCTTCGGCCCGCGCCGGGTCCGGAGGATTGGCAGCGAATCGGCAGCGGATCGGCAGCGGCTCCATTTTTAGGGGCCTCGAATATAAGGTTTGAGCTGCGTAAATGGCTTGGTGCGCGATACTGGGATTGAACCAGTTTCCCGGTGCTAATGCAGTATCTGGCTGCTCTGCAAGCCGTTGCCACGGGCGCCTTCCGTGGCGGCGTGCACGAGAAGGCAGCGGTTGGCATAGGCGGGCCGGCCACTGCACGCACGGTCGCCCGTCCCCGGGGACGAACCAAGGCTCGCCGTCGACAAGAGTCGTGCGTACCTCGGCGCGCGTCTCGTTTTCCTCATAGACAAACGGGATGACATCGCTCACGGCGTGGGGCCTTTCCTACACTGACCGCCTGACGCCGAACACAAGAACGGGTGAGCAATGATCAGAACTTGTGGATGGCCCTCGGCCTGGTGACGTGAAGTGCGCACGTGTCGAGGCGAGATGCCGGGGTGCGTGACGCTGGTTTCACACTCGGCGGCACTATGAACTCGTGAAGCCGTTTCGCATCGACGTTTCAGATAACGTTCTTGATGATCTGCGATCGCGTTTAGCGCGAACCCGTTGGCCCGAAGCCGAGTGCGTGGACGACTGGAGCCAGGGCATTCCGTTGGCTTACACCCAGGAGCTTGCCGACTACTGGGCCAACCAATACGACTGGCGGTCACGCGAGGCCGCGCTCAACCGCTTTGACCAGTTCGTCACCGAGATCGACGGATTGGACGTTCATTTCATCCACCAACGGTCCCCGCACCAGGACGCCTTCCCGCTGGTGATTACGCATGGCTGGCCGGGCTCAATTGTGGAGTTCCACAAGGTGATTGAGCCGCTGACCAATCCGGCGTCGGGTCGCACCGAAGACGCCTTTCACGTTGTCTGCCCGTCACTTCCGGGATACGGCTTCTCCGGAAAGCCCACTCGAACGGGGTGGGGTGTGGAACGGATCGCCGAGGCTTGGGAGACGCTCATGGGCAGCCTCGGCTACGAGCGCTACGGCGCCCAGGGCGGCGATTGGGGTGCAGCCGTCACCACGCAGATAGGACGAAACGTCGGCCGTTGCGCGGCAATTCACCTGAATATGCCGGTCGGCAGGCCCACGGCCGAAGCGATGGCCAACCCCACCGAGGAGGAGAAGGCGGCCATGGCCGCGCTGGCCGAGCACCGCAAGTGGGGAACCGGCTACTCCAAGCAGCAGTCCACCCGGCCGCAGACGGTGGGCTACGGGTTGGTCGATTCGCCGGTGGGACAACTGGCGTGGATCGTCGAGAAGTTCTGGGCCTGGTCGGATTGCGACGGACACCCCGAGAACGCTTTCAGCCGAGATGAGCTACTCGACAACGTGATGGTGTATTGGGTGACCGAAACTGCCGCGTCCTCGGCGCGCCTGTATTGGGAGAGCTTTCGAGTATGGGGGCAAATGGACCGCGTCGAATTGCCTACTGGCGTAGCGGCTTTCCCGGGGGAGTTGCTCAAGGCCCCGCGGAGCTGGTGCGAGCCGGTCTACAACATCACTCACTGGACCGACATGCCGCGCGGAGGGCATTTCGCCGCGTTCGAGCAACCCGAGCTGTTCGTCGAGGACCTGCGCGCGTTCTTCGCCACGCAGCGCTGATGCGCCCGCGGGGTTCTGCGACGAGATCGACGCTAGTGTGTCCGGTTCTCGCACTTTCCCGCGCTCGCGTCGATTTCGGCGTCCAAGCCTGGCAAGGATGGCGTGCACCCGGCAGTGCGAAGACCACCCTAGACGATGCGGCGGCCCCGTCGTGCGCGAGATCGCATGTCCCACAAGTAGAGCTGATAGCCGAAGATCCATGCCCGGTGCGGAATCAACCGGTCGGCCAGCCGCAGCGCGGCCAGTAGCCATTCGAACAGGCGCTGCTGGTTCTCTGACCAGTCCAGCTTCATCATTGCCCGGAATTCCGGGGCCAAAAATCCGGTCGTCGCGAACAAATTGAGCGGTCCCGCCAGCGTCCGCAACGGCCATGGCAGGAATGCCACCGACGCCACCCCCCACAGATGCTCTCGCACCGGCGGGTCGATGCGCAGCTCGTCGAGCGAGCGCTTCCAGTACTCGTCGAAGGCAACGCGGTCCGGCGGCCACAGGCGCTCGGGCACCTGCAGCGTGGTCCCCAACCGCTTGGCGTCGCGGTAGACGGCGTCTGCCGTGGCGTCATCGAGCGGGCCATGCAGGAACTCGTGCTGGTCAACGAAGTAGCGGTACAGACAGGACGCCACCCACAGCTGCAACTTGGGGTCGAACGCGTTGTAGGACACCGGGCTAGACGACGTTGACCGAACCTGGCGGTGTGCGATGTCCACGGCGCCGCGGATCAGCGCCCGGTCCGACTCGGTCCCAATGGTCGCCACCGCCAGGTAGGTGCCGGTGGTGCGGGCCCGCTTGAACGGATGCTTGTAGACATTGCCGCTGTCCACCGGACTTTCCAGCACGCCATACCCGACGCCCGGCAAGGACAGCTGCATGATCACGTTCGCCGCCGGTAACAACATCGCCGCCGGGTTCAGCAGGTCGGCGATCCGGGTTGCGGGCCGCTTCATTGCGGAACTCGCCTCATGGAATCGAGTAGACCACGTATGAGACGCTGCCGGTGTGTTTGCGGGGACATGGCGCACGCAGATCGCGGGCGTGCTGGCGGGTTACCTGGCTGATCTCGCACTCAGCGACCCGAAACGGGGGCATCCGGTCGCGCTGTTCGGCCAGGCGGCTGCCACGTTGGAGCGGGTCACCTACCGCGACACCAAGGCCGCCGGCGCGGTGCACGTGGGCCTGATGGTCGGTGCGGTGGGCTTGCTGGGTAAGGCGGCGCAGTCGGCCGCCACCCGCCGGGGCCGGCTCTGGTCGATCGCTGCCACCGCCACGGCCACCTGGATATCGCTGGGTGGAACGTCATTGGCGCGCACCGGCCTGGCGATGTCGCAGCTGCTGGAACGCGGCGATATCGAAGCTGCGCGACGGTTGCTGCCGTCGCTGTGCGGGCGCGATCCGGCGCAGCTAAACGGCCCGGGTCTGACGCGCGCGGCACTGGAATCGGTCGCAGAGAACACGTCCGACGCCCAGGTGACGCCGCTGCTGTGGGCGACGGCCGGCGGGGTACCCGCGGTGCTGGCATACCGCGCCATCAACACTCTGGATTCGATGATCGGCCACCGCTCCCCGCGGTATATGCGGTTCGGTTGGGCCGCAGCGCGATTGGACGATTTAGCCAACTACGTGGGCGCCCGGGCGACCGCCGCGCTGGTGGTGTTGTGCGCACCGCTGGTCAGCGGATCGGTATCGGGTGCGATGCGGGCCTGGCGCCGCGACGCGGCCCGTCATCCCAGTCCCAACGCAGGCGTCGTCGAGGCGGCCTTCGCCGGGGCGCTGCGCGTGCGGCTCGGCGGACCCACCCAGTACCACCATGAGCTGCAGATCCGTCCCACTCTGGGCGACGGCCCGTCGCCGACAGTGGCCGACCTGCGCCGCGCGGTAGCGCTGTCGCGGGCAGTGCAGGTAGCCGCGGCTGTACTTGTCGCTGGTTTGCTTCACCGTCGGCGGCCGTAGCGGTCGGCGAGTTTCTGTTCGACGGTCATCGGGCTTTCCGCGGCCGGCGCTCGTTGTTTTTCCTCGCGGCGGGCACGGATCTCGGAGTAAACGAAATAGCCCAGCCCGATCGGTGCCAGGATGCCGAACAAAATCCACTGGATGCCGTAAGACAGAAACGGCCCGGCGTCCAGATGCGGCACGCCGATCACGCCGAGCCCGCCGGGCTGGTTTTCGACCAATTGCAGATAGGAACCGGCCAGCGGAACTTTGGTCAGCACCGACACCTGTTCGGTGTTGATCGAATACACCTGCTGGAAACCATCTCTGGTGAAGGGGTCTTTGCCTTGCACGGTCGGCTCGGTATCCCGCAGCCGCGCCGTGATGGTCACGGTCTCCGCCGGCGGCCGCGGAATCGGCGGCACATGCGAACCCTCCTCGGGTCGCACATAGCCGCGGTCGACCAGGACCGTGGGTCCGTCGTCGACGACGAACGGCACCAGCACCTCGAACGCCTGCTCGGCGTCGACGACCCGCAACCGGGCCAGCACCGCAACGTCCGGCAGGTAATGACCAGTTGCCGTCACCCTGCGCCATTGCGCATCCGGGGCGGACGAATCCCGTTGTGGTAACAAGGTTTTCAGCGGAACAGGCGCGGTGTTGAGGGAATACTCGATTTGGTGGTTTTCCCGCGATGTGCGGGTGTTCTTTCCCAGCTGCCAGGGCGCGAGCACCATAAAGCACAAGTAGGTGAAGGCGATGACCACCAGGGCCAGCACTATCCAGCCCGGCCGCAACAGGAATTGGGGGCGCCTCCCGCGTGCGGGGGACAGGCGACGCATTAACCGTGCCCGTTCTGCGCCAGTTGCTCATCGACCCACTCGTGCAGGCCGGGCAAGGCGGCTTCGATGACGGCGAAGACCTCTTCGAAGTCGTCGTGGTCGCCGTAATAGGGATCCTCGACGTCGGGAACATAGGCGCCCGATCGCGGGTCGAACGACCGCAGCATTCGTATCCGGTGATCGTCGACTCCCAGCTGCTGCAACATCCACACGTGGTTGCGCCCTAGGGCCACCACCAGGTCCGCCGCCAAGTGGTCGGTGCCGATTTGTGCGGCGCAGTGGTCGGTGGAATAGCCGTGCGCGCGCAGCACCCGGGTGGCTCGCTCGTCGGCGCAGCTACCGACATGCCAGTCGCCGGTGCCCGCACTGGTCACCCGCACCGCGTCGCCCAGACCGCGCCGCCGTAGCTGCTCGGCGAACATCTTCTCGGCCATCGGTGAGCGGCAGATGTTGCCGGTACAGACGAAGGTGACGTGCAACGGTTTAGACACCCAGCGCCCTCCGCAGGTCGGCGATGGTGGCGGCGTGTGTCACGCAGCTGCCGGGTGTGCGCGTGTCAGCGAAGTCGGCCTGCCCGTAGCCCCAGCCGACCACCACGGCGTCGATCCCGTGCGCGGCCGCCCCGTCCACATCGTGGCTGCGGTCGCCGACCATGAGCACCCGTTCGGGCAGCGGCTGCAGCTGTGCCAGCGCATGCGCCAGCACCTCCTCCTTGGTCTTGCGGGATCCGTCGGGACTCGCACCGGCGATGACGTCGAAATACTTCTCAAGCTCGAAATGGGCGAGGATGCGCCGTGCCGTCGGTTCCAGCTTGGAGGTGGCCACCGCCAGCCGGACACCGGCGGCCTGCAGATCGGCCAGCAGGGCGGCAATCCCGTCGAACAGCGTGTTCATCGCCCAGCCCCGGGCGCCGTACTCGGCCCTGAAGGCCGCGATCGCGGCATCGGCGCGCTCGCCGAGCTCCATCGCGCGGAAAGTGTCGTCCATTGGCGGGCCGACGATCCGGGCGGCCAGATCGCCCTCGGGCACCGCGGCGCCGATGTGGCTGAGCGCGTGCAGGAAGCTGGCCACGATCCCTTCCGCGGAGTCGGTGAGGGTGCCGTCGAGGTCGAAGATCACCAGCTGGGGCGCCGGGCAATCGGCCGAGACTGTGCCTGTCACGTCACCATTGTCCTAGATGGGCATGCGCGGGTGTGACGGTGTGCCTGCCACGCTCCCGCGGCGGCGCACTAGTGTTTCACTGATGGCGAGTCTGGATCCGAGCCCGGCTGCCGCAGGGCGCTACCACGGTGATCAGGCCGTCGCGCCGGGGATGCTGGATTTCGCCGTCAACGTCCGCCATGCGCAACCGCCGCAATGGCTGATACAGCGGCTGGCTGCGCGGCTGCCGGATCTGGCGCGCTACCCCAGCGTCGAGGACCTGCACCGGGCGCAAGACGCCGTCGCCGAGCGCCATGGCCGGACCCGCGATGAGGTGCTGCCTCTGGCCGGGGCGGCAGAAGGGTTCGCGTTGTTGCCCAACCTGCGTCCGGCGCGGGCGGTGATCGTCGCGCCGTCGTTCACCGAGCCGGCTGCGGCACTGACCGCGGCCGGGGTGCCGGTGCACCACGTCGTGCTCGACCCGCCGTTCGGCCTGGATGGAGCAACCGTGCCCGACGACGCCGACCTGGTGGTGGTGGGCAACCCGACCAACCCCACCTCGGTGCTGCACACCCGCGAGCAGCTGCTGGCATTGCGTCGGCCCGGGCGGATTCTGGTGGTCGACGAGGCGTTCGCCGATTCGGTTCCCGGCGAGCCGGAGTCGCTGGTCGGCGACTCATTGCCCGACGTGGTGGTGCTGCGCAGTCTGACCAAGATCGTGGGCGCTGGCCGGATTGCGAGTGGGCTACGCCCTCGGCCCGCCAGACGTGTTGACGCGGTTGACCGCCCAGCGCGCGCACTGGCCGGTGGGCACGCTGCAACTGACCGCCATCGCGGCGTGTTGTGCCGCCGAAGCCGTCGCCGACGGGGCAGCCGATGCGGTGCGGCTGGCGCAGCTGCGCGCGCAGATGGTGGCCGGTCTGACAGCGGTGGGCGCCGAGGTGGTCGACGGCCGGGCTCCGTTCGTACTGTTCCGCCGGCCGGATGCTGTTCAGCTACGAAACAGCTTGCAGAGCAAGGGAATTGCTATTAGACGCTGTGATACGTTCGTTGGCTTGGACGAGCGGTACCTGCGGGTCGCGGTGCGCCGGGAGTGGCCGCTGCTGGTCCAATCCATTTCGGAAGCAACGATTGATGGGAGGCACCGGTGAGCGTGCGGCTGGCCGACGTCATCGAGGTGCTGGATGAGGCCTACCCGCCGCGGCTTGCCCAATCCTGGGATTCGGTGGGCTTGGTGTGCGGCGACCCCGCCGATGTGCTGGAGTCGGTGACCGTTGCGGTCGATGCGACGCCCGCGGTCGTCGACGAAGTTCCCGAGGCCGGCCTGCTACTGGCCCACCACCCGTTGCTGTTGCGCGGGGTCGACACGGTGGCGGCCAGCACGCCGAAGGGCGCGCTGGTGCACCGCTTGATCCGGACGGGGCGTTCACTGTTCACCGCACACACCAACGCCGACTCGGCGTCACCGGGTGTGTCCGACGCGCTGGCCCACGCTCTCGGCCTCACCGTCGAAGCTGCGCTCGAGCCGCTAACGGGCGCGGCCGACCTCGACAAGTGGGTCATCTATGTGCCCCGCGAGAACGCAGACGCGGTGCAGGCGGCCGTGTTTGAGGCCGGCGCCGGGCAGATCGGCGACTATTCACACTGCAGCTGGAGCGTCACCGGTATTGGGCAGTTCCTGCCGCATGAAGGGGCGTCGCCCGCGGTCGGCAGCGTCGGCACCGTCGAGCGGGTGTCCGAAGCCCGGTTCGAGGTCGTTGCGCCGGCGCGGGCTCGGGCCGCTGTGTTGGCGGCGATGCGCGCCGCGCATCCTTACGAAGAGCCCGCGTTCGACGTCTTCGCGCTGGCGCCCCTGCCTAGCGATGCCGGGTTGGGCCGCATCGGTACGTTGGCACGCCCGGAACCGTTGCGCAGCTTCGTCTCCCGCGTCAGCGCCGCGTTGCCACAGACATCATGGGGAGTGCGCGCGGCGGGGGACCCTGACATGCTGGTGTCGCGGGTCGCCGTCTGCGGCGGTTCCGGGGACTCGCTGCTGGCTACCGCGGCCGGTGCGGACGTGCAGGCCTATGTCACGGCTGATCTGCGCCACCATCCGGTCGACGAGCATCTCCGGGCTTCTCAGGTGGCCCTGATTGACGTGGCGCATTGGGCAAGCGAATTCCCCTGGTGCGACCAGGCCGCCGACATACTGCGCTCCCATTTCGACGCGTCGCTACCTGTTCGGGTGTGCACCATCCGCACCGACCCATGGAATCTGGGCAACGAGAACGGGAGTGAGCAGTCATGAAAGCCGAAGTAGGACAGCAACGGTCGCTACTTGAGTTGTCGAAGCTGGATGCTGAGCTGTCCCGTATCGCACACCGGGCCACCCATCTGCCGCAGCAAGAGGCCTGCGAGCGGATACAGGCCGAATACAACGCCGCCAGTGACCGGCTGGGGGCCGTTCGAATTGCGCTAGGAGACTTGGATGCTCAGGTGTCGCGATTCGAGTCCGAGATCGAAGCGGTGCGGCAGCGCGAAGACCGCGACCGGGCATTGCTGCAGTCGGGTACGACGGACGCCAAGCAACTGTCGGATCTACAGCACGAGCTGGAGACCCTGCTGCGCCGTCAAACCAGCCTGGAAGATTCGCTGCTGGATGTGATGGAGCGCCGCGAGGAGCTGCAGTCCCAGCTGGATGCCGAGCTTGGGAGAGTCGAGGCGCTGCAGGCCGAGTTGGCCAGCGCACAGCAGGCCCTCGATGACGCGCTCGCCGAAATCAGCCAGTCTCGCCAGCTTCACTCGTCGCGACGCGACACGCTGAGCGCGACGCTGGACCCCGCCCTGTCCGCACTTTACGAACGACAGCGCGCCGGGGGAGGGCCGGGCGCCGGTCCACTGCAGGGACAGCGCTGTGGTGTCTGCCGAATCGAGATTGGCCGCGGCGAGCTGGCCCGCATTTCGGCGGCCGCCGAAGACGACGTGGTTCGATGCCCGGATTGCGGCGCAATTCTGTTGCGGGTCAAGGGGTTCGAGCAGTGAAAGTTGTCATCGAAGCCGACGGCGGCTCGCGCGGTAATCCGGGACCGGCCGGATACGGCGCCGTGGTGTGGGCCGAGGACCGGTCGACCGTGCTGGCGGAGAGCAAGCAGGCCATCGGCCGGGCAACTAACAACGTTGCCGAATACCGCGGCCTGATAGCCGGTTTGGATGACGCGTTGGCACTGGGGGCTACCGAGGCCGCGGTCTTCCTGGATTCCAAGCTGTTAGTGGAGCAGATGTCCGGGCGGTGGAAAGTCAAGCACCCCGACCTGATCGAATTCCACGCCCAAGCCCGAAAGCTCGCGTCGAGGTTTGACCGGATCACCTACACGTGGGTTCCGCGGGAACGCAACTCGTACGCCGATCGGTTGGCCAACGAGGCGATGGACGCCGCGGCCGGTGCCAGTGACCCGGTGGAGGAATCTACGCCGCCGGTTGCCGGCCCCGCGAAAGCCGTTGCCACGCAATCCCCGCAGGCGCCCGGCTGGACCGGGGCGCGTGGTACGCCGACCAGGCTGCTGTTGCTGCGACACGGACAGACCGAGTTGTCAGCCCAGCGCCGCTATTCGGGGCGCGGCGACCCGGCACTCAGCGAAGTGGGGCGGCGGCAGGCTGATGCTGCGGCGCGGTATCTGGCGCAGCGCGGCGGGATTGCTGCCGTGATCTCCTCACCACTGGAACGGGCCTATGACACCGCGGCGACGGCCGCCAAGGCGCTGGGCCTGGACGTGAGGGTCGACGACGACTTGATCGAGACCGATTTCGGAGCGTGGGACGGGTTGACGTTCGCCGAGGCGGCCGAGCGCGACCCGGAGCTGCACACTCGCTGGCTGCGCGACACCGGTACCACGCCACCGGGCGGTGAAAGCTTCGACGAGGTGCTTGATCGGGTGCTTAGGGTCCGCGAGCGGATCATCGCCGCCCACCAAGGCACGACGGTGCTTGTGGTGTCACACGTGACGCCGATCAAGATGCTGCTGCGGCTGGCGCTCGACGCCGGGCCGGGCATCCTGTACCGGCTGCACCTTGACCTGGCGTCGTTGAGCATCTCCGAGTTCTATCCCGACGGAGCTTCATCGGTCCGTCTGGTGAACCAAACCGGCTATCTCTAAGCGGGAGTGAACTCGACCGGCAGCGCCGCCGGCGAGCGGAACGCCACACCCACCACATGCGGTGTCGGGGCGCTCGGGTCGAGCCGCAGATCCGGCAGCCGGTCCAGTAGTGCGCTGATTGCTACCGCCGCCTCCATGCGCGCCAGATGCATGCCTAGGCATAGGTGGGGGCCGCCGCCGAATGTCAGGTGCGCGATGTTTTTGCGGGTGGGATCGAAGCGGTCCGGGTCCGGGTACCGCGTCGGATCCCGGTTGGCGGCCGCCACACTGACGCTGACGTTCGTTCCTGCCCGAATCGCGACTCCGCCGAGCTCGCAGTCGCGGACCGCCACTCGCACCACCGTGGTGATCGGCGGCTCCCACCGCAACGCCTCCTCGATGGCACCACGGAGCATGCTGCGATCCGCCCGCAGAGCCTCCAGCAGCTCCGGCTGGGTGAGCAGGGCGACCAGCAGATTGCCCGAGGCACGGTAGGTCGTCTCCACTCCAGCGGGCAGGATCAGCAGCAAGAACGCGAAGATCTCGTCGTCGGTCAGCCGCGCGCCGTCGATCTCCGACTCCGCCAGCGTGCTGATCAGGTCGTCCTGCGGATCACGTCGCCGCTCGGCGAGCACCTCCTTGAAGTAGGCCTTCAGCGAGGCGGATGCAGCGACCCCGCAATCCCAGTCGTAGACCACATTGAGCAGCTCGATCGACAGCCGCTGGAAGCGCAGGTAGTCCTCCCGCGGCAGGCCCATGATCCGTGCGATGACCTGGACCGGAAATGCGAAGGTGAACTCGCGGGCCAGCTCGGCTCGCCCGCGCGGCGCGAACCGGTCGATGAGCTCATGGACCACCACCTCGACCAGCTCACTGCGCCACCGCTCCAGCAGCGCCGCGCGGAACGACGGCGAGACCAGGGCCCGGCTGGCCCGATGCTCGGCTCCCTCGAGTTCGAGCAGGGTGCGGCCCATGACCGGGCCCATGATCTGGTCGTAGATCGACGAGGAGAAGGTGTCCGGGTGAGTGAGCACCATCTGGCACTCGTCGTATCCGAGCACCGTCACCCCGAGGTCGCCAACCTGCTGGGCGCTGGTCTCGGCGAAGGGATTTCCCCGCATCACCCGGTGTCGGGCCTGCGCCTCGTGCAGCCGCTCGTGCACGTTTTCGACCTGCATGAGCAGCCCGCCCTGCAACTCGGCCGGGTTGAATTCCCCGATCGCCGGGTTCACGAGGCCGACACCGTCTCGGTATCACGTCCAGACCGCAGCACAGTGCCGGGCAAGGCGCCGGTGGCGGCGCCGTCGTGGCATACCTCGACACCACCGATCAGCACCGAGGAGATCCCGCGGGCGTCGGCGACCAACCGAGGCGCGCCCGAGGGAAGGTCGTAGCGCGTGCGCTCGGGCCCGTGGTCGATGCTCGCCGGGTCGAACAGCACCAGGTCGGCGTGCCAGCCGGGCGCGATCCTGCCCCGTTCGGACAGCCCGTAGAGCCGGGCCGGCACGTCGGTGATCAGCCGGACGGCCTCCTCGAGGGTCACCACCTGGTGCTCGCGCACGCCGCGGCCGAGCAGCGCCGTCGTGTAGATCGCCCCGCACATCATGTCCAGGTGCGCACCCGCGTCCGAGCCGCCGATCACCGCCCCCGGGTGGTGCCACACCTGCGCCCGCATCTTCCAGTCGGCGAGGTCGTCGCCGGTCAGCGGTGGGGACAGGCCGGTGCGCAGCTCGTCGGCGATGACGATGTCGAGCAGCGTGTCGAACGGCTCTTGGCCACGAGCGGCGGCGACCTCGCCGACGCTGCGGCCGGTCGCGTCGGCGTTCTCGGCGGCGAACGTCTCGACGAGGATCAGCCGGTCCCAGTGCGCCAGGCCGCGCAGCATGCCCGCGGCCTCCGAGGAGGCGCCCTCGGCCAGGCGGCGGCGCACCTGCGGGTCGGCCAGCGCCTTGAGTCGCTCCGGCACCGGCAGGTGCATCGTGTCCCGCCAGCCCGGCAGCCCGTCGAGCACGAACCCGGACAGGAAGGACAGCCGGATCTTCATCGCTTGCGGCAACGTCAGCGCCACCACCCGGCCCCCGCGTTCGGCGGCCACCTCGCCGGCGCGTAACTGTCGTTGGTGCCCAACCGGATTCGCCGCCGAGACGGCTAGCAGGTTCCAGTTCAATGGCCGCTCGGCGGCGACGGACATGTCGGTGAGCAGGGCGATGTCGTCGTCGGTGAACCCCGACAGGCAGCCGGGAATGATCGCCTCGAGCGTGGTGCCCGGATGGTCGCGCACGCCGGACGCCAGCGCCACCAGTTCGGATCGCGACGCGCTGCGCGAAGGGACCGGCTGGCCGGCACCGTCGTTGTGGGTCGGCGACTGCGAGGTCGATAGCCCGAGCGCGCCGGCATCCAGTGCGTCGTGCAGCAGGGCGACCATCCGCTCGACCTGCTCGGGGGTGGCCGCATTGCCGACGGCATCGGCGCCCATCGCCGCCAGCCGGAGTGCCGAATGCCCCACCAGGAAGCCGGCGTTGACGGCGATGCGGCCCTCGAGCCGGTTCAGCCAGTCGCCAAACGACGACCATTCCCAGTCCAGGCCGGCCCGCAACGCATCCAGCGGCATGCCCTCCACCCGGGCCAGCATCCGGGTGAGGTAGTCGCGTTGGTCGGGCGCCGCCGGGGCCAGCGTGAACCCGCAGTTGCCGCCGAAGACCGTGGTGACCCCGTGTTGCACCGACGGGCTCGCGGTCGGGTCCCAGAACAACTGCGCGTCATAGTGGGTGTGCAGGTCGACGAAGCCCGGTGCCAGCATCTGCCCTTGCGCGTCAATGGTTTTGGTGGCTGGATCGGCCACCTCACCAGCTGGGTCCACCGCGACGATGCGCCCGTCGCTGACCCCGACGTCGCCGTGGCGAGCGGGTGCGCCCGTGCCGTCGACGATCTCGGCGTCGCGAATCAACAGATCGAGCATTGCAACCCTCCTACGCTGTGGCCAGCCACCCCTCGTCGGGAAGCGGATGACGGAACAGCTGAGCGGCGTTGCGGTGGGTGATGCGGGCGGCGTCGTCGGCCGACAGGCCGGCGACGTTGCGCGCCACGACTTGTTGGGTGTCGGGCCACGTCGAATCCGCGTGCGGATAGTCGCTCTCGACCAAGATGCGGTCGGCCCCGAT
Source organism: uncultured Actinomycetota bacterium (assembly GCA_963800315.1). Classification (GTDB taxonomy): domain Bacteria; phylum Actinomycetota; class Actinomycetes; order Mycobacteriales; family Mycobacteriaceae; genus Mycobacterium. The sequence goes on along the minus strand of CAWDAS010000002.1, from coordinate 36,398 downwards.
CGCGTCCAGCGCACCAAACGCCGAGGGGTCGTCGATCGAACAGAACCAGAAGTTGCGGTGCAGCACCTCGCTGGGCAGCAGGTCGCCCTGCCACGCGCCGCCCTCGTGGCCGGACGCCGAGTGCGCCAGGACGTAATCGGCGCGGTCGCCGAGCATGGCCGCCCAGCCCAGACCGCCCTCGGCCAGGGTGATGTTCAGCCGGGGGTAACGCCGCGGAATGCCCGACCACAGCATGTCCGCGCAGGCGACCAATCCGTTGACCGGAAACAGCGTGGTGATGGTTTCAAAGGGGGTGTCCGGGGCGGGGATTGGCGCCCACTGGGCCGAACCGGTGTGCAGGCACACCACGGTGTCCGTCTCCTCGCAGGCGGCGAAAAACGGCTCCCACACCCCGCTGTGCAGGCTTGGTAGTCCGCACTGGGCGGGCAGTTCGGGGAAGCTCACCGCCTTGAAGCCGCGCGCGGCGTTACGGCGGATCTCCTCGGGCGCGAGCTGCGGGTCGGCCAGCCACGGCAGCTGCAGCGGGATGATCCGCTCCGGGTAGCCGCCCGCCCACACCTCGAGATGCCAGTCGTTCCAGGCCCGCAGCGTGGCCAGCCCCAGCTCCAGGTCGTCGCTCTTCCAGAACACGGTGCCCGCGAACCCGGCGATCAGCGACGGGAAGTTCAGCGACGCCCAGATGCCGGCCAGGTCCATATCGTGGATCCGCGCGTCGATATCCCAACAGCCGCGCCGCATCTCGTCGAACCGGGCGGCTTCCATGCTCCATTCCTCGTGCGGCCGCCCGATCACCGCGTTGAGCCCGATGTTCGGGTACTCGCGGCCCTCGTAGCGCCAGACCTGGCGCCCGTCGTCGGTCTCGACGACCTTCGGCGCGCTTTCGGCCAATGCGGAGGGGAGCCGGCCGGTGAACAGCTCGGGCGGCTCGATGACGTGGTCATCCACTGAGATCACGACATGCTGTCGCTGCCGGGGTTCAGGGTCTGGCAGCAGCGCCATACCTGATGACTATCGTCAGTTTTCCGGCCGTGTCAACGCTATCTATGCAATCAATACAAAGATCGGCCCGGCGGGACGCCGGGCGGGCGAGTCACACCGGCAACACCGGCCTCGGTTCCGGAGGCACCATACTTTTTGGCCGCCTCACAGTGAGCGACGATCTTCGCCGCCACAGGGGGAAGGCGCTGCGCGCCAGGCGGAGCGGCGCGAGGCGCATTCATGGGGCGGCGCGCCCGGCGTGGCATCGACCCCCACGTTGTCGCTGTTAGGCGGGCAAAGAATGTGGCGCCTCACCGGCATAACTCGTGGGGCGGATGTGACGCGCGAATGACCTAGCGCGGGACCGGATGCCGCACGAACGTGCGCGGCTGAGTGAATGCCCGGAGCCCGTCGACGCCCAGTTCGCGGCCGAGACCCGACAGGCCGACGCCGCCGAACGGCAGGCGCGGGTCCTGGGCGGCCATGCCGTGGCAGTTGACGCTGACCGTGCCCGCCACCAGCTGACCCGCGATCCGGTCGGCCAGTGCGTCATCACCGGTCCAGATCGATGCGGTGAGACCGAAATCGGTTGCGTTCGCCGCGGTTACGGCGGCGTCGAGATCGCGGTAGCCGAAGATCGGCAGCACCGGGCCGAACTGCTCCTCGGCGGCCAGCGCCGAGTCCGGAGCCAGCTCGGTGACGACGGTCGGCAGCATGAAGTACCCGCCCGCGTCGGCGTCGGCCTCGCGGATACGCCCCGCGGTCCGCACCGTCGCGCCGTGCGCCTCGGCGTCACCGACCAGCGCCGTCACCCGGTTGCGCCCGGCGGCGGAATGCAGCGGGCCGAGCGTCGTCTCTTCGGCAAGCCCGTCACCGACCACCTCCCGCGCGCAGCGCGCGAGCACCGCCTCGGCCAGTTCGTCGACCCGCTCGGCCGGGGCGTACAGCCGCTTGATCGCCATGCACACCTGGCCGCCGGTGGTGTAGGTCGCGGTCACCAGCCGCTCGACCAGCTCGTCGGTCACGGCGATGTCGGACGCGATGATGGCGGCGTCGTTGCCGCCGAGCTCGAGCAGCACCGGGGTGAGCCGGAGCGCGGCCGCGGCCATCACGGCGCGACCGGTGGCCACACCACCGGTCAGCGAGACGAGGTCGATGCCCGGGTGGGTGATCAGCGCCTGAGCCAACTCGGTGCCCGGGCCCGCGACCACGTTCACCACGCCCGGCGGCAGGGCCGCGGCGAACGCCGCACCGAGCTGCAGCGCGGCCAGCGGACAGGTGGGCGGCACTTTGACGACCGCGGTGTTGCCCACGACCAGCGCCGACGTCAGCTTCGTCATCGTCAGCGCGAGCGGCCAGTTGAACGGCAGGACGAGGGCCGCCACACCGTACGGTTCCCGCTGCAGCCGTGGGTAATTGGACTGCGGGTCGAGATGCTCGGGTGCCAGCGCGGTCTCGGCCATCGCCCCCAGCAGCGACGCCAGGGCCGGCGCGGTGTCGATCTCGAAAGTCGCCTCGGCAAGCACCTTGCCGTGCTCGCGGGTGTAGAGCCGCGCGCCGTCGCGCCCGGCCAGCTGTTGGGCGGCCGCGGTCGCCGCGGCCGCGACGGCGGTCACCCGGTCGCCCACGGAGAGCGCCCGCCATTCGGGCGCCGCCCGCCGCGCCGCGGCGACGGCGGCGTCCAGCTGGGCGCGATTGGCGGCGGGGGCGTAGCCGACGATCTCGGCCGGCCGGGCCGGATTGTGAACCGGGTAGGTGCCGGCGGCGCCCGGCTGCGGCTCGCCGCCGATCGTCAACACCGAATCCGTGCCCAGCGCTTCCGGGACCGTAGTTGTCATCGCCCGTCTCCTTTCCGGTGGGGACCTTGACCCGACGCGGTTGTCCCGCCATCGTAAGTCGCTATGACGCAGATCACAGTCGGGGTCCCATGAAGGCGGTGGTGCTGCGCGAGGTCGGGCGGCCGACAACGGTGGAGGAACTCGCGCTGCGTCCGCTCGGCAACCACGAGGTGCGGGTGCGGCTGCGCGCCAGCGGCGTGTGCCACAGTGACCTGTCGCTGCGCGACGGGTCCATACCGACGGTGCTTCCGTCCACGCTGGGCCACGAGGGCGCCGGGATCGTCACCGAGGTGGGCGCGGACGTCACGGGGGTCGGCCCGGGTCGGCACGTCGTGCTGACGTGGAACGTGCCCTGCCGGTCCTGCCCGCCCTGCCTGCGCGGCGAGGCCCAGCTGTGCGTGCACGGCTACGACCACGCCTACGGAAGTCCCTATGCCGAGAGCGCCGCCGGCCCGGTGTGGCCGGGAATGGGTGTCGGATCGCTGGCCGAAGAAACGCTGCTGCCGGCCGCGGCGGTGGTGCCGGTCGATGAAGCGTTGCCGCTCGACCTGGCCGCACTGCTGGGTTGCGGTGTCACCACCGGGGTCGGCGCGGTGATGCGCACCGCCGCCGTGCGCCCGGGGGAAACCGTGCTGGTCATCGGCTGCGGCGGGGTGGGGTTGGCCGCGATCCAGGGTGCACGGCTGGCGGGCGCGGGGCGAATCATCGCCGCCGACCGGGTGGCCGCCCAGCTTCCCGCGGCGATGGCCAACGGCGCCACCGACACCGTCGACGCGAGCGCGGTCGACGTGGCCGAGGCGGTGCGCGACCTCACCGGCGGCGGGGTTGACCACGGGATCGAAGTGGTCGGCAAGCCCGCCACGATCCGCGCCGCCTACGACGCCACCCGCCGCGGCGGCAAGGTCACGCTGGTGGGTGCCGCCGGCATCGCCGAGGAGGTGAGCTTTCCCGCGCTGTCGTTGATGGCCGACGGCAAGACGATTCAGGGCAGCGTCTACGGCGCCAGCGACCCGGCGCGCGATATCCCGGTGCTCGCCGAACTCGCCCTGCGCGGTCGCCTCGACATCGAGGCACTCGTGACGCGGCGGATCGGTATCGACGACGTCGAGGCCGCGTTCACCGACATGGCCGCCGGACACGGAGCGCGCAGCGTGGTGTGCTTCAGCGGGACAGCGTGATCGCGCCCTCCGGGCAGTTCTGCTCGGCGGTGACGGCCTGCGCCTCGAGCTCGCCGGACACCTCCGCGACGAGCACGATGGAGTGCCCGACCTCGTCGGCGTCGAAGACGTCGGGCGCCAGCGTGTAGCAGCGCCCGTGGCCGGTGCAGCGGTCGGCGTCGACGGCGATGCGGGTCATGGCACCGGGAATGACGCAAACACCAGGGGCAGCGACTCCACGGATCGCAGCGCGGCGGTGTAGGTCAGCTCGGTGCCGGGCTTGATCTCGTAATCCGGTATGCGCCGGTGGAATTCGCGCAACGCCACCCGTAGCTCCATGCGGGCCAGGTGCGACCCGAGGCAGCGATGTGGACCGCCGCCGAACGCGCGGTGCCGGTTCGGGTTGCGGGTGAAGTCCACCAGCTCCGGGTCGGGGAACTCGGCCGGGTCGGTGTTGGCCGCGCCGAGCAGCGGGCTGACCCGTTCCCCCTTGCTGATCGGGCAGCCGGCCACCTCGACGTCTTCCATGGCCACCCGGACCACGCCGGGCACCGGCGTCTCCCAGCGCAACAGCTCCTCGATCGCGCTGGGCAGGACGTCGGGCTGCTCGACGAGTTGATGACGGTGCTCGGGGTGCCGGGCCAGGTACACGAAGAAGCAGTCCAGCGAGTCGGTGACCGTGTCCAGTCCGGCGATGAGGAACAGGAAGCAGATGTCGAGCAGCTCCTCGCGCAACAGCGGCTGGCCCTCCACGGTTGCGGCGATCATCGCGGAGAGCACGTCGTCACGCGGCGCGGCGATGTGGTCGTCGATGGCGCGCTCGAAGTAGTCGTAGATCTGTTGTGCGACCTCGGCGCCGGCCGCATGGCGGTCGTCGTAGCCGGCGCCCGGCGGGCGGATGATGCCGTCCTTCCACAGCAGAAACCGGTCGAGGTCTTCGGTCGGCAGGCCCAGCAATTGCAAAAAGACGGTGCAGGGCAGGGGGACGGCGAACTCGGCGTGGAAGTCGCATTCGCCCCGATCGGCGAAGGCATCGATCATCTCGTTGACCAGCTCGGCGACGCGTGGTTCACGGCGGGCCATTTCCCGCGGGGTGAACAGCGGATCGAGGATGCGCCGGTATTTCGCATGCTCGGGCGGGTCGATCTGCAGCGGGATCATCGGCCGGATGTTGCCGAGGTCGACCGCGTCCATGTTCGACGAGAACAGCTCGGTGCGCTTGAGCGCCATCTCGATGTCTGCCAGTCGGCTGAGCACCACCGCCTGCGGCGACCGGAACACCGGGGTCGATTCGCGCAGCGCCTTGTACATCGGCTGGGGTTCGGCGACGCCCGTCACCGCCTGATCGACGTACCCGTCGGTTTCTGTCATCTGGTCAGACTGGCACCCACCTGCCCGTGGGGCAATGGCGAATGCTAAGCGATCGCACAATCGGCGGGTCGGGAGGGCTCACGCCGCGTCATGAAAGATCAGCCCCATGGCATAGCGTTCGCCCGAACGCACGACCGAGACGCCGTGGCGCACCGGCGCCGCGGACCAACCCCGCCTCGAGCGCACCGGCCGCTCACGCGTGGTGAACACGTATCCGTGCCCCTGCGGCAACTGCGTTGCCATGCCGCGGGATTGCGCGCGCGGCCGCTGTTCGACGAGCAGGAACTCCCCGCCGGTGTAATCGGTGCCGGGGTCGCTTAGGTTGATCACCACCTGAAGGGGAAAAACCAAGTCCCCGTACAGATCGCGGTGCAGCGCGTTCCAGTCGCCCGGGCCGTACTTCAGCATCAGCGCGGTGGACCTGTGCTGGCCGGCGGCGTGGCAGGTCGCCAGCCAATCGTCGAGGCTGTCCGGCCAGGGCGAGTCGCGGCCCAGCTTGGCCCACCAGGCCCGGGCGATCGGCAACAGCCGGGGATACAGCGCCTGTTTGAGCGGTTCGATCGGCCCGGGATAGGGCGCCTGGAAGTAGCGATACTGCCCGGCGCCGTACCGCTTGGGCGCCATGTCGACGGTCGAGCGAAACAACCCGTCCTCGGTGTAGAGCCCGCGCAGCCGCGCCGCCTCGGCGGGCGTGACCAGCTGCGGCAACAGCGCCCCGCTTTGGTCGTCCACCGCGGCGGCGATGGCGTCCCAATCGCCGGAGTCGACGCGCCTTTTCCACCGGGACATCCGTGTCCTCCCGTGTCTGATCTGCCCGATTCACCATAAGCCGTGGGCACGGACCCGCTGGCCTGGGAATTCGCGAGGGGGTACCGTTGTTCGTCGCGGACGAGTTGGCCGGGCGGCCGCGGACCGTCGTGAGGCGGTTCGAGGAAAGTCCGGACTTCACAGAGCAGGGTGATTGCTAACGGCAATCCGAGGTGACTCGCGGGAAAGTGCCACAGAAAACAGACCGCCACCCTCGCGGTGGTAAGGGTGAAACGGTGCGGTAAGAGCGCACCAGCATTCCGGGTGACCGGGATGGCTCGGCAAACCCCACCCGAAGCAAGGCCAAGAAGGCCGCACCGAAGGTGCGGCCGCGCAGGCGTCCGAGGGTTGCTCGCCCGAGCCTGCGGGTAGGCCGCTCGAGGTACCCGGCGACGGTGTGCCCAGATGGATGGTCGCCGCCGTGCCGCCGCTGCTTATCCGCGGCGGTGCGGAACAGAATCCGGCTTACAGGCCAACTCGCCCGCCCTTCCCGCCGGGCTGCATCAGTTGCGGGCTTTGCGCACCGATTTGGCGAGCTTGCGCAGCGTGTCGTCGAGTTGCTGACGGCACCGCTCGGCCAAGTCCTCCTCCTGCTGGTACAGCAGGCCATAGGTGAAGGTGTCCTCGCCGGCGGCATGTGCGGCCTCCGCCTCGTGGCCGAGGTGTTCCCGGCTGACCACGCTGTCCTGATGATCACCGAGCAGCGACTGGATGGCCTTCGCCTGCTCGGACACCTTGTCCGCCCCGGTGGCCGCCGCGGTGTAGCGAAGTCGCTTGGCCCGCTTGCGGATCCGGTGTATCGCTTCGTTGCGTTCGTGTTCGGCGGCCGGGCCCTCCAGGTCGACCTGCGCCACCGCCTTGGCGGCTTTCGCCGCCTTGCGGACCTTCTTGTAGGCGGCATCGATGGTGACCGGCGTCAGCTCCTCGCCCGGAACCGCCGTGGGGGTATGGGCCGCAATCGCATCCAGGGCGTCGAGCAGCCGGAAATATCGCTGCGACCGCATCGCGATCAAGGACCGGCGCAGCCCGGTCTCATAACGCCGCTCGGCACCCCCCACCAGGCGCTCGCGCACCGGGCCGCGCACCAATTCCGGTGTCAGCCCGTCCAATGCGTTCGCATATCGCTCCGCAAGCACCTCGGCATCGCGCGCCACCCCCAAGATGCCGCCGAGCTCGCGCAGCTCATCGAGAACCCACCCGTCGTCGGGCAATCCGAACGAATCCTGGTAGTCCCGCAGCAGGCTGCGCAGCTTGCGGGTGGTCACCCGCATCTGGTGGATGGAGTCGAAGGCGTCGGCGCGCACGGCGCGATCCCACACCAACAGAGTCCCGACCTGCTCGGCCACCGCCCGTTGTAGCGGGTCCTCGACGAGCCGCAGCCCGTTGGCCTGTGCCGGCGTACCCAGCACCCGCGCCAGCTTGGAGGCGTGACCGGACGGCGCGGCGCCGGCATCGAGCAGCCGGTTGCTCAGCCGATTCAGCAGCTCGAGGTCCGCGCTCCCATTGGACTCGACCAGCTCCAGTTCCCACTCGCGCCACTCTTGCTGCGCGGGCTCGCCACCGTCAGAATCCCGGGCCGCCCACGCCGTGACATGGTCCTTGCTGAACTCCGCCAGTGCGGCGCCCCCGGCGCCGTACAGCACCTGGCTTTCGCGTTCGGTGGTGATGCGGGCGACCGGTTCCAGCGGGCGGTCGCGCACGATCGCGAGCACGACATCCCGCAACTCGGCGGGCACGGTGTCGTGGCCCCCGGGACCGGACGCATCCAGCGGCGCCCGGACCTCGGTGCGGGCCTCGGGCCCGGCCGGCAGCTTCAGGTGCCATCCCGCGTCGGAGCCCCCAGTACGGCGCCGCAAGGTGATCTTGTTGCGGGCCAGGTCCTGCGTCGGCGTGTCGAAGTACGTCGCATCCAGCGTTTGAGTCGGCGACTGCTCCACCCGCACCACCGCGGCGATGCCTTCGAACGACGGCGACACGGTCGACTCGACCACGTCGAACTTGCGTTCCACCTCCAGGTGGCGCGAGGTCTGCGGCGCGTTTCCAGGCATCTCCGGCTCCGTTGAGGGCGCGTCGCCGCGGCCCAACATCTCGTGAATGGGCATCCATAGCCTGCCATACCGCGGCTGCGCGATGGCCGGTGATTGCCGCCGCCCCGCGCAGGACCGCGGTGCTTCGGCGGCCAGGGCGGCGGGGGCGGCAGGCGAGGCGTCTCCTTGCTGCCACCGGGAACTGCGTTGAACGGCCGCAGCACGATGGGCGGCCGGCAACTGCTTTGCCGCGCGATTAGGCATGCGCCGCAGCAAAACCACTTATGGTTTGCGGTACATAAACCGGCCCGTTCTGTCGCCGGACCCGATGAAGGAGTTTCCATGGTGTCTTTTGGACTCGTCGCATCCCGAGCAGTTGCCGGCGGAATTGCGGCCGTCGCGGTCGGCGGTGCAATGCTTTTCGCTGCCGCGTCCCCGGCAAGGGCGGACGCCGAAGATCCCGCGCCCGCGCCGCTGCCGAATTGCACCGCGGCCGACCTTGCCCAGGTTTCTGCAGGCGTTGCCGCGGCAACGTCTGTTTACCTGTTCACCCATCCGGACGTCAACGACTACTTCACCGGCTTGAAGGGCCAATCGCGCAGCGATATCCGCGATCAGCTGAAGCAGTACATGGATGCCAACCCGCAGACGCACGCTGACCTTTTGGGCATTCGCCAGCCATTGGCCGATTTCCAGGATCGGTGCAAATAGCGGGTCCGCTCACCGGCCCTGGCCGCAGACGTCGCCGGTCAAGTCGGTTCCCGGGCCCGCTCATGCATCGCCAGTCCGCCCAGCCTGCGAACCGTTTGGATCTCGCTTTCCCGAAACGGCCGTCCGTCGGTTCGTAGCAGGTCGTGAAACCACACTTTGGGCATGTGCGGGTAGGGATGCTCCCACGAGTCCCATGGATAGTAGGTCTGCGTCTTCCCGGCGACCAATCCCCAATTGAATGCACCGACATTGTGGCGCTTAGCGATTGGCAGGATGTCCCGGATCGTGCTGCCCAGGGGTCGGGCCATGTACTCGGTGCACAGGATCGGACGCCCCTCCGGGACGAGTTCGGCGATGCGCCGCTCAAAGGTCGCCGGCTCGGCATAGGAGTGGAAGGAGATCACGTCGGAATTGTCGAGCTGAATGCTGCTGATTGCGCTGCGGCGTTGCGGGTTCGCCCAGTGGCCGTGCCACACGCCACTTGTCAACGGTTGACGCGGATCGACCGAGCGTGCCCAGCGGAACACCTGCGGCAGCAGGTCCGCGACCAGCGCCACCTTGTCCTTCCTCTCCACCGAGCGGTATTGGCGCGCGGGATTGTCGGGCTCGTTCCATAGGTCCCAACCCAGGACGCGATCGTCTTCGCGGAATTGGTTGAGCACGCCGGTGACATAGCTGCGCAGGGTGCGGAGGTAGCCACGGTCATCGAGGTGATCGGCGCCCGGACTTTGCACCCAACGGGAATTGTGTACGCCCGGCCTCGGCGCGGGCTGCGGGCCCGCCTTGGGGAACGGGTCCCAGCACGAGTCGAACATGACGAATAGGGGTTTGATGCCATGGCGCGCCGCGATGGAGACGAATTCGGCCAGCCGGTCTTGGAACCCACGATGATCCTGCGCCCACAGCAGATCGTGCAGGAAGACCCGCACCGCATTGAATCCGCCGGTTCGCGCCCAGCCCAACTCGAGACCGATGCGCCCGGGGTCGTAGGTGTCGGCCTGAAACATCTCCAGCTGGTTGACGGCGTTCGAGGTGATGTAGTTCGCGCCGACGAGCCAACCTTGCCGTTGATACCAGTCGTTGGCGCGCTCGGGTGACCACCGGATCGATTCCGGCGACTCACTGGGCGGTTGCGCGACGGCGCGGGGTGCTCGGGCCAGTGCGATCCCTCCCGCCAGTAGCAGCGGCAACTTCAAGACCGATCGGCGGTGGATGAGGTCACCGGAAGCTTCCCGGTCGACACGTCCAGCCTTGCGCGCGGCGTCGAAGTCGTTGATGGGAATAATCGTACAGTCCTGTCACACAACGGCTTTGGTGGGTCCAGGTGACAGGGTTTCCGTTTTCAGCCCGCGGAAACGTCCTATTTGCGAACCTGATCGCCGACCGGCTCGCGGGCGCGCGGCGCCGGGGAGCTAAAAGCCGGAGTAAAAGCAGTGCTCGTCGGCGGGGAAAGCCCCCTCGGCCACCTCTTGCGCATATTGCATTGCGGCCCGCCGCAATTCGCCCCCGATGTCGGCGAACCGCTTGACGAAGCGGGCCGCCTTGCCGTCGCTCATGCCGGCCATGTCCTGCCAAACCAGCACCTGGCCGTCACAGTTTGGGCCGGCCCCGATGCCGATGGTGGGAATGGTCAGCTTGCCGGCGATCTGGGTGGCCAACTCGGCCGGCACCATCTCCATGACGACGGAAAACGCTCCGGCCTCGGCGACGGCGATCGCGTCGGCGACGGTTTGCTCCGCGGCGTCACCGCGGCCCTGCACCCGGAAACCGCCCAGGCCGTTCACGCTCTGCGGGGTGAACCCGATATGCGCCATCACCGGGATGCCCGCGGCGGTCAGCCAGGCGATCTGCTCGGCCACCCGCTCACCGCCCTCGAGCTTGACGGCGTGCGCGCCGCCCTCCTTCATGAACCGGGTGGCGGCGGCCAGCGCGGCGGCCGGCCCGGCCTCGTAGCTGCCGAACGGCAGGTCGGCGACCACCAGGGCGTGCCGAGCACCCCGCACCACGCCGCGCACCAACGGAATCAGCTCGTCGATCGAGACGGGCACCGTGGTGTCGTAGCCGTAGACGACGTTGGCCGCCGAGTCGCCGACCAGCAACACCGGAATGCCGGCCTCGTCGAAAATGCGGGCGGTCGAATAGTCGTAGGCCGTGAGCATCGCCCACTTGTGCCCTTCGGCCTTCATCTTCTGCAGGTGATGGGTGCGGATTTTGGTGAGCGGCTGCGACTGCGCACCGTAAACGTTGTGCTCAGACATCATTGTCCTCGGATGTGGTCGGGTCGATCCTCGTGGCCCTGTCGGGTCGATGCCCTATGGGTCCCCGGGTTCGTCTGACCCTGAGTATTCTGCCATCTCCGCCGCCCGGTTGCACCGCCGCTGTGACGAGAGCCATACCGGGCCGCGCATCCGGCGGCACGTGGGGATCGCCGTTAACCAGGATCTCAGGTTCCCTCTGGCAGCATGTGTGGGCATGGGCATGATTCGCCGCGACAAGATTGCGCGCGCGCTGTTGACGTGGATGGCGCTGGCTGCCGTGGCGCTGTTCTCCGCGGGCTGCGTCCGCGTAGTCGTCGGGCGCGCCGTCCTGGCCGAACCCAAGCTCGGCCAGGCGGTGGAGTGGACCCCGTGCCGGTCGGCGAACCCGAAGGTCAAACTCCCCGCCGGCGCGATGTGCGGCAAAATGGCCGTGCCGGTCGACTATGACCACCTCGACGGCGACGTGGCGACGCTGGCGATGATTCGTTTCCCCGCGACCGGAGACAAGATCGGCTCGCTGGTGATCAACCCCGGCGGCCCCGGCGAGTCCGGCATCGACGCCGCCCTGGGCGTCGTTCAGACCTTGCCCAAGCGGGTCCGCGAACGATTCGACCTGGTCGGCTTCGATCCCCGCGGGGTGGGGTCGTCGCGGCCGGCCATCTGGTGTAACTCCGACGCCGACAACGACCGGCTGCGGACCGAACCCGACGTCGACTACAGCCCGGCGGGTGTGGCCCACATCGAGGACGAGACCAAGCAGTTCGTCGGCCGCTGCGTCGACAAGATGGGCAAGAACTTCCTGGCGAACGTCGGAACCGTCAACGTGGCCCGGGATTTGGACGCGATCCGCGCGGCGCTGGGTGACGACAAGCTGACCTACCTGGGTTACTCGTATGGCACCCGGATCGGCTCCGCCTACGCCGAGGCCTACCCGGAGAAGGTGCGGGCCATGATCCTCGACGGCGCCGTCGACCCCAATGCCGACCCCATCGAGTCCGATCTGCGTCAGGCCAAGGGATTTCAGGACGCGTTCGATGACTACGCCGCCGACTGCGCCAAGAAGCCGACCTGCCCGCTGGGCACCGACCCGGCCAAAGCCGTCGACGTCTACCACAGCCTGGTCGACCCGATGGTCGATCCCAACAACCCGATGATCGGCAGGCCGGTGCCCACCAACGACCCGCGGGGCCTGAGCTACAGCGACGCGATCGTGGGCACGATCATGGCGCTGTACACGCCGACGCTGTGGCACCACCTGACCGACGGCCTGACCGAACTGGTAGACCACCGCGGGGACACCCTGCTGGCCCTGGCCGACATGTACATGCGCCGCGACGCGCACGGCCATTACAGCAATGCCACCGACGCGCGGGTGGCGATCAACTGTGTGGATCAACCGCCGATCACCGACCGGGCCAAGGCGATTGACGAGGACCGCCGCAGCCGGGAGATCGCACCGTTCATGAGCTACGGCAAGTTCACCGGGGACGCGCCGCTGGGCACTTGCGCGTTCTGGCCGGTGCCGCCCACGAGCAAGCCGCACACCATCTCCGCGCCCGGCCTGGTGCCGACCGTGGTGGTGTCGACCACCCACGACCCGGCGACTCCCTATAAGGCCGGGGTCGATCTGGCCAACCAGCTGCACAGCTCGCTGCTCACCTACGACGGAACCCAGCACACGGTGGTCTTCCAAGGCGACGGCTGCATCGACAACTACGTGACCGCGTATCTGGTCGGCGGCACCACGCCGCCCGGCGGCGCAAAGTGCTAGCGTCCGCTCTTGGCCGAACGTGTACTCACGGCGCCATTTTGGCCGAGTTTTCGCGCTGAGTAGACGCCCGGCGACGGGGAGAGACGAGACCAAGGCGTAACCGTTTCGCGCCGCCACGGGTACCCGGGGCTGCGACGATGACAGCCATGTCGCGCCTGAGACCATTGAGTTCGGCGCTGCTCTCGTTAGGGTTGTTGGTCGGTGGGCAAACGGCGGTGCCGCCGCCGGCCGGCGGCACCCCCGAGCCCGACGCCGGGCAGACCCTGGGGCCGAACCCGCCGTCGGCCGCGGCGCCGCAGAGTTGGAGCAGCTGCAACCAATTCCTCACCGACACAAGCGACCTGCCCACCGCGCAGTGCACGACCGTGTCGGTTCCGGTTGACTACAACAACCCCGGCGGGGGGCACGCCAAGCTGGCCGTGATCCGCGTGCCCGCGACCGGCCAGCGGATCGGATCGCTACTGGTCAATCCGGGTGGGCCCGGTGGGTCGGCGGTCGACATGGTCGCCGAGATGGCGCCCGGCCTGGAAGGCAGCGCCATCAGGCGCAACTTCGATCTGGTCGGTTTCGATCCGCGCGGGGTGGGGCACTCGACGCCGGCCCTGCGGTGCCAGACCGACGCCGAGTTCGACGCCTACCGACGCGAACCGATGGTCGATTACAGCCCGGCCGGTGTGGCGCACATCGAGCAGCTCTACCGGCAGTTGGCCCAGCAATGTGTCAACCGGATGGGCACCGGATTTCTGGCCAACGTCGGCACCGCATCCGTCGCACGTGACATGGACCTGGTGCGCCAGGCACTGGGAGAGGACCAGATCAACTATCTCGGCTACAGCTACGGCACCGAGCTGGGCACCGCCTACCTGGAGAAGTTCGGTAACCACGTGCGCACGATGGTGCTCGACGGCGCCATCGACCCGACCGTGGGCCCGGTGGAAGAAAACATCGTGCAGATGGCCGGATTCCAGACCGCCTTCAACGACTATGCCGCCGACTGCGCCCGCTACGCGGCCTGCCCGCTGGGCACCGACCCGGCCCAATTCGTCAACCGCTACCACGCCCTGGTCGACCCGCTGGTCGCCCGGCCGGGCCGGACGTCGGACCCGCGCGGCCTGAGCTACGCCGACGCGACCACCGGCACCATCGACGCGCTCTACACGCCGGCGCGCTGGAAATACCTGACCAGCGGCCTGCTCGGGCTGCAGCGCGGCACCGATGCGGGCGACCTGCTGTTGCTCGCCGACGACTACGACGGCCGCGACCGCAACGGGCACTACAGCAATGACCAGGACGCGTTCAACGCGATCCGGTGCGTCGACGCGCCGACACCGGCGGACGCGGCGAGCTGGGTATCCGCCGACCAGCGGATCCGGCAGGCCGCTCCGTTCCTCAGCTACGGGCAGTTCACCGGAGGCGCGCCGCGCGACCTGTGCGCGATGTGGCCGGTGCCGGCGACGTCGGCACCGCACGCCGCACCGGCCGTCGCGCCGGGCAAGGTCGTCGTGGTCTCCACCACCCACGACCCGGCCACCCCGTATGCGGCTGGGGTGAACCTGGCCCGCCAGCTGGGCGCCCCGCTGATCACCTACGACGGGACGCAGCACACCGCGGTGTTCAACGGTGACCAGTGCGTGGACACCGCGGTGGTGCGCTACGTGGTCGCGGGGGTGTTGCCGCCGGCGGCCTACCGGTGCCAGTCCTGAACGGCGCTGAGCAGCACCGTTTGCAATGTTCGCAACGGTTCTGAACGCTCGTCGGTAACACAAAATTAACAGCGGTTGCATACTGTGCGGGTTATGGATCGACAGAAGGAATTCGTTCTTCGCACGCTGGAGGAACGGGACATCCGCTTCGTTCGACTCTGGTTCACCGATGTGCTCGGCTTCCTGAAATCGGTCGCCATCGCCCCGGCCGAACTCGAGGGCGCCTTCGAGGAGGGCATCGGGTTCGACGGGTCCTCGATCGAGGGCTTCGCGCGGGTCTCGGAATCCGACACCGTGGCCAACCCGGATCCATCGACCTTCCAGGTGCTGCCCTGGGCCACCCCGTCGGGCCACCACCACTCGGCGCGAATGTTCTGCGACATCACCATGCCGGACGGCTCGCCGTCGTGGGCCGACCCCCGGCACGTGCTGCGCCGTCAGCTGCAGAAGGCCAACGACCTCGGCTTTTCCTGCTACGTCCATCCCGAGATCGAGTTCTTCCTGCTGCGGCCCGGTCCCACCGACGGGTCGGTCCCCGTGCCCGTCGACAGCGCCGGCTATTTCGACCAAGCCGTGCACGACTCCGCCTCGAACTTCCGGCGGCACGCGATCGAGGCGCTGGAATTCATGGGCATCTCGGTCGAGTTCAGCCACCACGAGGGCGCGCCCGGGCAGCAGGAGATCGACCTGCGCTTCGCCGACGCGCTGTCGATGGCCGACAACGTGATGACCTTCCGCTACGTCATCAAGGAAATCGCGATCGAGAACGGCGCGCGGGCGTCCTTCATGCCCAAGCCGTTCGGGGAACACCCGGGCTCGGCCATGCACACCCACATGAGTCTTTTCGAGGGCGACGTCAACGCCTTCCACAGCACCGACGACCCGCTGCAGCTGTCGGACGTGGGCAAGTCCTTCATCGCCGGGATCCTCGAGCACGCCTCCGAGATCAGCGCGGTCACCAATCAATGGGTCAACTCCTACAAGCGGCTGGTGGTCGGCGGGGAGGCCCCCACCACCGCGTCGTGGGGCGCGGCCAACCGCTCCGCGCTGGTGCGGGTGCCGATGTACACGCCGCACAAGACGTCCTCGCGGCGGATCGAGGTGCGCAGCCCCGACTCGGCGTGCAACCCGTACCTGGCGTTCGCCGTGCTGCTGGCCGCCGGATTGCGCGGGGTGGAGAAGGGCTACGTGCTGGGGCCGCAGGCCGAGGACAACGTGTGGGATCTGACCACCGAGGAGCGCCTGGCGATGGGGTATCGCGAGCTGCCGACGAGTCTGGACAGCGCGCTGCGCAGCATGGAGGCCTCCGAGCTGGTCGCGGAAACCTTGGGAGAGCACGTGTTTGACTTCTTCCTGCGTAACAAGCGCACGGAATGGGCGAACTACCGCAGCCACGTCACCCCGTACGAACTGAGCACCTACCTGTCGCTGTAGCCGGCCACGCCTGCGTGGGACGCGCCGATCGGCCCGGGGTGCCGGCCGGTTGCGCTACCGTCTTGGGCGTGACCAAACCCGCGACGCAGCGCCCCAGGCTGCCCAGCGTCGGCCGGCTCGGGTTGATGGATCCTCCCGCGGGCGCGCGCCTGGCGCAGCTGGGCTGGAGCGACCACGACGATCAGGCCCACGTCGACCTGCTGTGGTCGTTGTCGCGCGCCCCGGACCCCGACGCCGCGCTGCGCGCCCTGGTGCGGCTGGCGGAGAACCTCGACACCGGCTGGGGTGAGCTCAACGCCGCGCTGCTCGCCGAACGCCCGCTGCGCGGCCGGCTGTTCGCCGTGCTCGGCTCGTCGCTGGCCCTGGCGGATCACCTGGCCGTCCACCCGGAGTCGTGGAAGCTGCTGCGGGGCAAGGTGAAACTGCCCACCCGCGACGAGCTGTGCGCGACGTTCATCGAGTGCGCCGAGGAGGCGTTGGCCGGCTCGGGTTCGGCGCTGTCGCGGTTGCAGGTCTTATACCGCGACCGGCTGTTGGTGCTGGCCGCGCTCGACCTGGCCGCGACCGTCGAGGACGAGCCGGTGGTGCCGTTCACCGTGGTGGGAGCCCAGCTGTCGGACCTGGCGGACGCCGCGCTGGCCGCCGCGCTGCGGGTGGCCGAGGTCAGCGTGTGCGGCAACCGCGCGCCCCCGCGGCTGGCGGTCATCGCGATGGGCAAATGCGGTGCCCGCGAATTGAACTACGTCAGCGACGTCGACGTCATCTTCGTCGCCGAGCAGGCCGACGCGCTGACCACCCGCCTGGCCGGGGAAATGATGCAGGTGGCCGCGGCGGCGTTCTTTCAGGTCGACGCGGGGCTGCGGCCCGAAGGCCGCAGCGGTGAGCTGGTCCGCACCGTCGAATCCCACGTCGCCTACTACCAGCGCTGGGCCAAGACGTGGGAGTTCCAGGCGTTGCTCAAAGCCCGCGCGGCGGTGGGCGACGCGGAACTCGGGGAGCGCTACCTGGCCGCGTTGATGCCCATGGTGTGGGTCGCCTGCGAGCGGGAGGACTTCGTCGTCGAGGTGCAGGCCATGCGCCGCCGGGTCGAGCAGCTGGTGCCGGCCGACGTCCGCGGCCGCGAGATCAAGCTCGGCAGTGGCGGATTGCGCGACGTGGAGTTCGCCGTGCAGCTCCTGCAGCTGGTGCACGGCCGCAGCGACGAGTCGCTGCACGTGGCGTCCACGATGGACGCGCTGGCCGCGTTGGGCCGGGGCGGCTACATCGGACGCGAAGACACGGCGAACCTCACCGCCTCCTACGAATTCCTCCGGCTACTCGAGCACCGACTGCAACTGCAGCGGCTCAAGCGCACCCACCTGCTGCCCGAGCCCGACGATGAGGAGGCGGTGCGCTGGCTGGCGCGCGCGGCGCACATCCGGCCCGACGGCCGGCACGATGCGGCGGGGGTGCTGCGCGAGGAGTTGCGGCACCAGAACCTGCGGGTGTCCCAGCTGCACGCCAAGCTCTTCTACCAGCCGCTGCTGGAATCGATCGGACCGACCGGCCTGGAGATCGCGCACGGCATGACATCTGAGGCCGCCGAGCGGCAGCTGGCCGCGCTGGGGTACGAGGGGCCGCAGACGGCGCTGACCCACATGTCGGCGCTGGTCAACCAGAGCGGCCGGCGCGGCCGGGTGCAGTCGGTGCTGCTGCCCAGGCTGCTGAACTGGATGTCGTACGCCCCGGACCCCGACGGCGGGCTGTTGGCCTACCGGCGCCTGTCCGAGGCGCTGGCCGGGGAAAGCTGGTACCTAGCCACCCTGCGGGACAAGCCCGCGGTGGCCAGGCGGCTCATGCACGTGCTGGGCACGTCGGCCTACGTGCCGGACCTGTTGCTGCGCGCCCCCAGGGTCATTCAGGATTACGGCGACGCGGCGGCCGGCCCGAAATTGCTCGAAACCAAGCCCGACGCCGTGGCCCGCGCGCTGATCGCCTCGGCCGGCCGCCACAGCGACCCGGTGCGCGCGATCGCCAGTGCGCGCACGCTGCGCCGCAGGGAGCTGGCCCGCATCGGTTCGGCGGACCTGCTCGGCATGCTCGAGGTCATCGACGTGTGCACGGCGCTGACGTCGGTGTGGGTGGCGGTGCTGCAGGCCGCGCTGGACGCGATGATCCGGGCCAACCTTCCCGACGGGGGAAGGGCGCCGGCCGCCATCGCGGTCATCGGCATGGGCAGGCTGGGCGGCGGCGAGTTGGGTTACGGATCCGACGCCGACGTGTTGTTCGTCTGCGAGCCGGCCCCGGATGTCGAGGATTCGGCGGCGATTCGCTGGTCGACCACGGTCGCCGAGCAGGTTCGGACGCTGCTGGGCACGCCCAGCGTGGACCCGCCGCTGGAGGTCGACGCCAATCTGCGGCCCGAAGGCCGCAGCGGTCCGCTGGTCCGCACGCTGGCCGCCTACGGCGCCTACTACGAGCAATGGGCGCAGCCGTGGGAGATTCAGGCCCTGCTGCGCGCCAACGCCATCGCCGGCGACGCGGAACTGGGGCAGCGGTTCCTGCTGATGGCCGACAAGACGCGCTATCCGCCCGACGGGGTGTCGGCCGAGACGGTGCGCGAGATCCGCCGCATGAAGGCCCGCGTCCAGTCCGAGCGGTTGCCCCGCGGCGCCGACCCCAACACCCACACCAAGCTCGGCCGCGGGGGACTGGCCGACATCGAATGGACCGTGCAGCTGATGCAACTGCGGCACGCGCACGAGGTTCCGGCCCTGCATAACACCTCGACGCTGGAAAGCCTGGATGCGATCGCCGCGGCCGGCCTGGTGCCCGCGGCGGACGTCGACCTGCTGCGCCAGGCCTGGCTGACCGCGACCCGGGCCCGCAGCGCGCTGGTGCTGGTCCGCGGCAAGCCCACCGACCAGCTGCCGGGGCCCGGACGCCAGCTCAACGCGGTGGCCGTCGCTGCGGGCTGGCCAACCGATGACGGCAGCGAATTTCTGGACAACTATTTGCGGGTCACGCGGCGCGCAAAAGCGGTGGTGCGCAACGTGTTCACCAGTGAATCAGGAGGCTGATCGAAGTTGGAAGCCGCATTCGAGGTCGTGAGCGAAGAGGAGCTGGGCCGGGTCACGGCGACATATGCGCCGTTGACCGGGGCCGTTCGGGAGCTCATCGACGCCACCGTGCGGACTCACGCCGACGACGAGCTCATCCAGCGGGCGCGGACCGCGATCGAGGCGGTCACCCAGTCGTTGCTCAGCCAGCGCACCCGGCCACCGGCGATGACTTACCGCAGCAACGGCCGTCCCCTGCCGTTGGGTAACGCCGTAGTCGGCCAGTGCAATCCGATCGCGCCGCCGGTGGTCGTCCACCACGACGAGGACGGTCGCTGCTGGAGCGACTTCGTCCTCGGTGCGCCCTATGAGGGCCCGCCCGGCCTGGTGCACGGCGGCGTCAGCGCCTTGATCCTTGACCACATGCTCGGCGAGGCGGCCAGCCAGGGCCTGACCCAACCGCGGTTCACCGGAACCATCACCATCAAGTACCTACGCGGCACGCCGCTGGGACCGTTGCGTGCCGAAGCGTTCATCGAACGCAGCGAGGATGTCAAAGCCTTTGCCCGCGGCACCATTTCGGATCCGGCGGGGGTCACCGTCGAGGCCGAAGGGGTCTTCATCACGCCGGCGTGGGCGCGGCGAGCCGAATGAGGTTCTACATCAGCAGCGCCTTCATGAACACCCGGGAGATCGTCGAGATCGCCCGGGCGGCCGACGATCTCGGCTACGACGGTATCGGGATTCCCGACCACGTCATCAACCTGGAGAACCTGGAGACGCCCTACCCCTACACCAAAGACGGGGAACGGCGGTGGCAGCCGTTCACTGACTGGCCCGATCCGTGGGTCCTCGTCGGCGCGCTGGCTCAGGTCACGACGCGGCTGCGGTTCGTCACCACGGTGTACATCCCCGCGATGCGCAACCCGTACTCGGCGGCGAAAGCCATTGGCACCGCGTCCGTCTTGGCCTCGGGCCGGGTAGAGCTCGGCATCGGGGTCGGCTGGTGCCGGGAGGAATTCGCCTTGATGGGCGAGCGATTCGACGCCCGCGGCAAACGCACCGACGAAATCATCGAGCTGATGCGGGCATTGTGGGAACCGGGCTGGACGGAGTTCGACGGCGAGTTCTATCCGACGCCGCGGCTGGAGATGCAACCAACTCCACCGCCGATACCGGTGTATGTCGGTGGGCTCAGCGACGCCGCGCTGCGCCGGGCGGCGCGCAACGACGGCTGGATCGGTGATCTGATCACGACCGACCGCGCCATCGAGGCGGTCGGCCGGCTGCGGGAACTGCGGCTTGAAAAAGGTTTGTCACTCGACGATTTCACCATTCTGACGCCACTGACCGACGCGTTCACCATCGCCGATTATCAACGCGCCGCCGATGCCGGCATCACCGGCATCATCACCATGCCGTGGATGTTCTACGCGGGCCCGGACGCCACGCTGGCCGACAAGATCGACGGTATGCAGCGTTTCCGCAAGGACTTGGCCCTCGACGGCTAGGAGGTTCGATTGCGGCAGGGCGGGCTCGGCGCTGCACGTGTTCGACGGCCGGGTGTGGTCGCGACACACTGAACTATGGCGAAGACACGCCGGGCCGAGGTTCGCCATGGTTTAAGTTTCGGCGTAGCTAGTGCACCCGAACGGAGCGACTATGAAATACCGAATCCATGTCCTGGCAGCTGCGGCGACGGCCATCGGTCTTGTCGCGGCTTGCAGCGGATCGCACAATGCGAGCACTGCCACGGCCCCAAGCGCGACCAGTCGTAACACGACCACGACCACGGTGTCACAAACGACCAGGACCACAAGCGCCAACACGGACCTGCAATCGCTGATACCCGTGCCGGCGAACACCCAGCGGACCGACGGCCCCGGTTCCATTCACGACAATGGCATCCACATGCATTTCATGGTCAACGGATCGCCGACCGATGTCATGGACGCATACAAGACCGCGCTCGAGGGTAAGAACTGGTCGCTGACCGTCGCGAGTTCCGGCGGCGGCGGAGGAGGCGGCGGCGCCACCTATACCGGGACCAACGGCGCCGCCTACGGCGTATTCACCGGGGGAGGCTACGCCGACACAACCGACGTCGAAGCCTGTGTGTGGCCATCAAAGCCCACGACAACCCACTGCGCTCAGGGCCACCACTGACCACGGAGCGAACTCGCTGGACCGAGCCCAGCCGCGCGGCGACCACCGCGTGACGGGCGCCGCTGACGGTATCTTTGCTGTTAAGCGGCACTAGCAGCCGTGCAATCTTCGCAATAGCCGCCAGATTCTATTGTCGCCGGGGGCCGTGCTTGCTGCCATGTTTGCCTTCAGAAGTACTGTGTTTCAATGCAGTTCGTGCGAATGTAGCGCGCGAAACGCGTTGTAACGCTGTTGCTATGAACCTGCTTCCCGAACCACTGCTGCAGTTTCCAGCTCGTCCGTATGGTCGTTTGCAGGGGATTGGCATGCTCCCTCGTAGCAAGACTCAGTTGTCGGGATGACGTAGAAACGCAGCATTAGCAAAGTAGGCAACGGTGGCACAGAATAGGCAGTGCCAATCGGCGCTGCTGCAATTCCAGCCGCGAGCGCAAGAGCGCTGGTAATAGCCACTTTCTTGATGTGCATCGATTAACTGTAAGGAGTCAATCGTCAGGCTCAGCGATTGTCTTTCCTTTGTGACTTATCTGGAATGCTTCTTTAATCACGCTGGTGGGTTGGGCGGATTCAATCGGTCGTCGCAACACCGGCTTGTTGGGCTGACAATATCAGTTCTTCGAAGACTTCTGCGGGCGTCTTCCAGCCGAGGACTTTGCGCGGTCGGGCATTGAGTGTTGCAGCGACAGCTGCTATTTCGCTGGCGTCCCAGCGCGCGAGGTCGGTTCCTTTAGGGAAGTACTGACGAAGCAGCCCATTACTGTTCTCGTTGGTCCCACGCTGCCAGGGCGAGTGCGGGTCAGCGAAGAAGACCGCGGTCCCGGTATCCATGGTGAATTGGGCATGCTGGGCGAGCTCTTTACCGCGATCCCACGTCAGCGATTGGCGCAGCAGCAGCGGCAATTCGCTCACTTGCGCGGCCAATGCCTCCCGCATCGCTTCTGCACCGTAGCCGCCCAACGCGGGCCCGTTCTTGACGCGTGGTTCGATCCCGTAGCCAGCCATTCGAGGCAGGTGCACCAGCATGGTGAACCGACTCGTGCGTTCGACGACGGTGCCAATAGCCGATCGTTGAGCACCGATGATGAGATCGCCCTCCCAATGGCCCGGCACTGCGCGATCCTCAACCTCGGCCGGGCGCTGGCTGATCACCACCTCGGCACAGACATGGCCGCTGGCCTTACCGCGGGAACGGGCCCGTGGAACCCGCAATGCCCGCCCGGTCCGCAGACAGGCCACCAATTCCCGTTTGAGCGCACCGCGCCCTTCGATGAACAACGCCTGGTAGATCGCTTCGTGCGAGATCCGCATGGTGTCATCATCCGGGAAATCGAGCTTGAGCCGATTCGCGACCTGCTCAGGACTCCAGGCAGTCACCCAGCGCCGATCTTGCCGCCGAGGCTTATTACGGCCCTTCCATTCCCGCGGAACCGGTCCCGTCACGACCGACCCGTCTTCGGCACGCACCGCCCCCGAGAGGCGATCTTGCACGTAGGCGTGCAGCCGCGGATTGGCGACCAGTTTTGCGGTCTTGGGTCGTCGTGCTCTTGACTCGGCTTTCCACTGCGCCACCGAAGCGCGGTAAACGACCCGACCGCTACGAGTCGCAGAATTCCGTTGAAGTTCCCGCGATATCGTCGCCGGTGACCGACCCAACATGGTAGCGATATCCCGAACTCCCTCGCCGCGCTGGCGCGCCAGCGCGATCTCCTCACGTTCAGCAAACGACAAGTAACGTCCCGATCCGGGTTCCAACTCCACAGACGGCATGCCGCCACCCTGTCGGAACAGCCGGCTGCCGACCGGCTCCGACACACCGCAGGCCTCCGCCGCGTCGGCAGTGCTCAACCCCTCGGCAATCCTTCGCCAGAACTCGCGCACTATATCTCGTCGAACCGGCGGCCGACCCGGCGAGCGCATTGCCGGCCGGCCCGACGTCGTCAGCATCCACCCAGCGGAACGTCCCATCGAACACCCTCTCGATCTCAGGGTGTTGCTTCCACCGGTTGAACCCAGTTTGTCTTCTTTAGAAGAAAAGGTCTTCCCGATTTTTGCAACGCATCGACCGGGGACTGTTGGGCGGTCGGATGTCCCCCGTTGTGCCGTGGCTTGGCCACGGGCGGGGCTATGCAGGCATGACTTGCGCCGTGGTTCTTTGACGTTCGGTCTTGCAATGCATGTCTCAGCTGCCCAGCGCAGGTCACGGCTCGGGTGCGCGGGTAAACCACCGTTCGTCGCCTGTGTCCTTGGAAAAGGAAACCCATGCGGCGGTGTTGGACTGCGGGGCGCGCCGAGACTCCTGTCAATTAAGCTTTCCAGGCTCTCAACCAAACAGATCGCCCCCGCATACCGAACGCCGATACCCAAGCGTTCCCGCGCGCGGTAGGTTATGGAGTTGTTCTGAAACTCCCAATCTCCGTAGGGATTCGCCATCACTTCCATGTCGGCGGAACATTGACTTGACGCACAACCCGGATTCCGAACATGTTGTCAGGCTCATCGAACGCGCGATGCGCGACGTCAAGAAGAAGACCGGTTGCCTGCCAGGGGGTTTCAGCTTCCACGACCTTCGCCACTGTCTGGTGTCGGTGCCGATTGCCTCCGGCGCGGACATCAGGACTGTGCAGGCCCGAATAAGGCATGCCAGCGCACGAACGAGGCTCGACACCTGCGGCAACGCTCGGGAATTGCATCTGATGGGCGAGAATCGCCTGGTTGCCTGATGGAGTGGGGGTTCAGGCTAGCGGATCGATGGTGTGAAAACGGCGGCTGGCCCGGCGATTTGCCAAGTTGATCCCATTTGATGCATGGTTCGCTCACTGTTCGGTGGCGTGGGAGGTGTGCCAGGACCCCTTCAATTGGTCCACGGCGAACGAAAGTCGTGAATCGGTCCGCGGTTGAGCGTAGCGGGCTGACTTTTCGTGACCACCTGCAGCCGATGATGCCGAGGGTTATCGGATCTGATCGCTCAGCGATGATGGTCGATGAGATCGGCAATGGCCTTCTGTGCGTCCTTAGTGGCCAGCGGGGACGTGGCGAACATCTCGGCGATCATCATCGCTACCGGTGCTGCCCACAGCAGCATGCCCAACGCGACGGCATGTTCACCGTTGGTGCTGGTATTCACGCGGGCCATCAGGTTAGTCAGGGCCGTGCCGAGACGTTCCAGATGTTGCTTATCGAGTCCGGCCCGTAGCTGTTTGGTGGAGATGAGAATCTCCAATCCGGCCATTGCCTTGGGATTGGCGAATGCCTCCCACGTCGCTCGCACCAAGTCTTCTGTGTCCATGGCTTGCGCTGAACCAGACAAAACATCGAGTGATGCGATCAGACGGTCCACGGCATCTTCGATCACCGCAGTCAGCAGACCATCGCGGTCGCCGAAGTGATGTTGGATGACACCCCAGCTCACGCCGGCTCGTTCAATGATGTGCCGCGCGCTGGCCGCTGAGAATCCTTCTTCGCGAATGCACTGAACCGTCTCGTCGATGAGTAAGTCGCGGGTCCGGTCCCCCCGCTCCTGTCGCCCCGTGCTCGGACGACGCGGAAGGGTGCGTCTGCGCACATTCATCTCCGCAGTCCGCCCTGCTCGCCGCGTTGCCTCATCCACGACACCCTAAGTCATCACCCTTGCCACTAAAACATGGCATGTGCCATGCTTCGGGCAAGCAGCTACCCGTTCGCCAAAGGACCGGATCATGACAGAAACAATCGACGTTGACGACAAGCGAATGTCACCGGAGAGGCCGGGTCTTTCATCACTGCAAAAGTCGCTGTTCGGAGTCCTGGCGTTCTTCTTTGTCATCCATATCGTGTTTTGGTACCTAGAATTTCATGCCGGGGTATCCCACGTCGTCGCGTCCACCACGTTGGTCGTGTTCGTCGTCGGCTGTTTCTTGACAGCGCTTGCGCTGCCGTGGCTTCCGCTTCCCGACCAGCGCGACCGGACCAAGTCAGAACGACTAAGCGCGATGGTCATCGTCTGGGTCTTCATCGCCCTTATCCCACGATTCATCTGGGAACTACCGTGGCTCTTGCTTTTCGACCAGATCAAAGCCAGCGTCCAACACGGCGCACTCTGGACCTACATGTGGTCGCCCATCCTGCTCGGCGGCGACGCCCGCTACCTCAACGGCGACCCGCTCATCGTCGTCCTTGAATGGATCGCCTTCTTCATCGGACTCTTCGAGGCGTATGCGATGGTGCAGTTCTTCCGGAACGGTAAGCGGTTCACCAGCACTCAACTCTCCTTCATCATGGGCGGGATGATCGTGGAGGTCACGCTGCCAGCGGTCTACTTCGGAGTGGAGATCGCCAACAACCTGCAAAGCATGACTAGTCCTGTCGAGATGTGGATCAAGTTCGTAGTCCTGAACCTCTTGTGGTGCACCATGCCCTTCGTCACCTACTTCTGGGGCGTTCGCAGGCTAGCTCGCCAAGACCTTGCGGTGAAGTTTTAGCGCGCTCGACAATGCGATCAATTACAGTGGGCGGTGTCGAGGGCGCCCCCCTACCTGTTAGCTCGGTCGCCTCGCACGGCCAGTGCCTTTCAGGCTCGGACTGCGTCCCCGGGAACGCCTACATTAGCTCCGATGGTTCTCCGGCACGCATCTCGTATTTCAGTGTCGAGACTGTGGCTTGACGCAGCGGTCAACGGTGGTGGCAGTTGGCGGCGTAGCGGGCTGGGGGTTGGTAGCCCAGCGATGAGTGCCGGCGGTGGTGGTTGTAGTCGTATTTCCAGTCGGCTATGACCACGCGGGCCTGGGCCAGAGACCAGAAGCTGTTGATGTTCAAGCATTCGTCGCGGATGCGGGAGTTAAATGACTCGACGTAGCCGTTGCGCCACGGTTATCTGGCTAATCTTGGCCCGGTTTCAGCTGTTGAGCGCTGCAATTAGTCAGTTTTTGTCTTTCGTAGGCGGCGGAGTTCTTCTTCGTGGCGGCGCACGGTGGTTGCGAGTGCGTCCAACGCGATGCGTAGGTGGGCGATCTCGGTGGTGAGTCCGGACAGGGTGTGTGCTTCCTTGCCACGGGCGCGGTGTTCTTCGATGATTCTGCGTAAGTCGGAGTTGCGGTAGAGGGTAGCTCGGCCGAGTCCGGTGCGGGCAGCGACGTCATCGAAGGTTACTTGTTGTCCGGCGAGAATAATTGCGGCACAGGCGTCTTCGATGTGTTGTCGGCGCTGTTGGGGGGTCATCCGGTCTGTGTCTGACTGATGTGGGCGTCGAGGCGTTCGATGAGTCGGCGGTGGCGTTCGGCTTCACCGGTCCAGCCGCGGGCTTCGGCGTCACGGGCCAGGGTTTCGGTGTCGGCACGCTGAGCGACCAGGACGGGCAGGTAGCCGGTATCAGTGCGGAAGTTGGGGCAGTGTTCACAAATATTGGCGTAGGCGCACGGGCCTTGGACCTGGGCGCGGATACAGAAGCCGCCGGCGAGGCGGGCCTTGACCGCCGGGGCATATTTCCAATCGCCGTCAACGATCGGCAGTGAGATGCGGCCCTGAGGTGGTTCGGTCGGCAGGGTACCCAGGTTGGCCTTCGCGGCGGCCAAGGCCCGCTCGTATTCGGTGCGCACGGTTGCGTCGAACAGCCGTCCATAACGCAGACTCATCTCGGCCGAGACATGGCCGAGCAAGGCCATCAGGCTCTGCAGGGAGACACCGGCGTTGACCAGTGCGGTGGCGTAGGTGTGGCGCAGTTGGTGTGGGGTGATGTGCGGCAATCCGGCGCCGCGGGTAACACGGGTCAAGACGTCGCGAAGGTGATCGACAGTCAGGCGCCGGCCGTGGTGGGTGAGCAGGTAGTCGGTGGGTCGAGCCGTGCGCGGGTGGGGTAACGGCCGCCCGGGCGACCGGTGGGCGACGATGCGGTCGATGAGCGCGACGGTTTCCTCGTCGAGGGGCACCATGCGCTCAGTGTTCAGCTTGCCCAGCGGAACCTTCAGCCACGCGCCTTGGCCGGGGATCTCGTGCACGCTGTCCAGTTCTAGGTCGACGAGCTCACCGATGCGCAAACCGGTCGCTCGTTGCAGCAGCAACGCATCGGCGGGCAGCCGCTCGGGCCAGGCCTGCAGCGCTTGGGTCAGGCGCCGGTCCAGGTCCGGGGTGAGGTAGCGAGGTAAGGCCCGGGGCAGCTTGGGGATATCGGAGCGAAACACCAGGCGCCGCTGCGGTGCTTCCGGCCAGCCCCATTCGGCGATGTCGTTGAGCAGACAGTGCACTGCCAGGATCCGGCCGCGGCGCTCAGATGCCTGGATCGGTGCACCGGTGCGCGAGTTCATAGCTTCGGCAGTCGCAGTCAGATAGGTCTCAATGTGGCGGCGGCGGTCCAGGTCGGCCAGGCTCGTTAGCGCCGGGTCGACCGCGGCCAGATGCGCGGCGAAGTGGTTGAGCCGGGTGGCGGTGCCGGTGACCGTGCCGCGGGTGTGGGTGGCGGTCAACCGGTCGAGGTAGGCCACAAACGAGCCGCGCAGCGCCGGGGTGGCGTCGCGCATCCGCTGCGCAAAGCTCTGCCGTAGCAGGCTGGTCGCGTTGACCGGCTGTTCGGTGAACACCCCGAGGTGAAACATGACCTGCCGGGCGGTGTGGGTGGCGCTGCTGTAATGGCGACTGGCTTTCCCCGCACCGTGTCGCGCTGCACTGGCAGCCAGTAAGTCATCGAAATCGTTGTCGGTCAACGCATCCAACCGTCGGCCGGTCTGGATGAGGAGCCGGCCGATCACCTGCGATGCGGCCGCGCTGCGGGTGCGTTCGGTGAAGCCGAGTTCTTGCGCGGCACCCAAGAACCGCGCCAGGTCCTCGGCTAACGGCCCCGGTGGCAGATGACGCCAGAACACAGCCAGTTTGCGGCGGATCAGGTAGTCATAGCCGGGCCGCAGATAGCCGGCCAACATCAGAAACGTGACGAACGAGCGGGTGGGATGAGAAACCGTCAACCGTGCCTCAAGTAGCTCACCGGCCCACCGCTGCGGATCAGGCCAGCGGCGCAGGAACGTTCGCGCGGCCGAGCCGAGGTTCACACTGATCAAACCCAGCCGGCCGCAGTGTTCGTCGTATGCGTCGAGCAGGTCGACCTCAGGTGCGGGCGCGTAGGCGAGCACGGGCGGCATCGAACTCCTCACGCAGAAACGTTGGGGCCAAGTGGATGTAGGCGGCAGCGGAATCGACGTGGTCGTGGCCCATCAGCGCTTGGATCACCGACAGGTCGACCCCGGCCTCGGCCAATGCGGTGCCGAACGAATGCCGTAACGCGTGTGGATGTCCCGCCGTGACACCGGAGCGCTCGCGGTGATACCGGAACACCGTGCGCAGCCCCGCAGGGGTCAGCGGCCGTCCGCGATGGGCGCCTTTGGCGACGACGAACAGTGCATCAGCGTCCGTTTCGGGGCGTTCAGCCAGCAGATAGGTTTGGATCGCGCCGGCCACGTCGGTATCAATCGGCACCGAGCGTTCCTTGCCGCCCTTGCCGAACACCCGAACCCAGCGGCGCGCGATATCCACATCAGCGACCCGAAGCGACAGCACTTCCGCCGACCGCAGACCTGACAACAGCATCAACCCGCCGATCGCGCGGTCACGCCAGCTGCGGAAGCTGCCCAGCAGCGCCGCAGACTCCTCCCGCGACAATCCGCGCGGCAACCGGCGCGGCTCACGGACCCGCAGTTGCGACCGCGACTTTGGCTTCGCCGTGTGCGCTAACAGCCCGAAACGCTCACTGCGCGAACGCAATCGGGCGGCCAGACCGCTACCGACTGGACTACGCGCATCTGGGTCGCGCATCTCCCGGAACGCAAACAAGCTCGAAATCGCCGCCAACCGCCGATTGATCGTCGCCGGCGCATACCCCTGATTACGGCCATCACGGATCGAATACACGTTGCCACCCAGCCGACCCGGCAACGTCGCCTCCCGACATGCCGTCAAGAACCGCAGCAGCACATCAACATTCACCTCCGCCAGACCCAACTGCTCGCCACTCAGCCACCGCACGAACGCCAACAAGTCATAGGCGTAGGCCCGGCAAGTTCGAGGGGAGAAATTCCGGTCAGCCAGATACCCCAGGAATTCGTTGACCAACTCGAACTTCTCCGCGGCCGTTCCGCGCAACTGCCAGACGCCGTCGTCGTCCACTGCCACAGACAGTTCCTTCGTCATGAGATGTACATATCCCATCTCGCACCACCGCGGTCAAGGACCGCAGGAAAACGGCGTGTCAAGCGGAATCAGATCTTCCGATTAGCCGGTTAAGAGAGGGTCGGAGCCGTGACAGAAGTCCGGGACGAACCCGTAATGAGAGGCGAATCGTACGTAATCCGGCGTCGGGACAACGATATTGGCGACCACGCCACCTTTCAAACAGCCCATCCGGTCGGCCAGGATCTTGGCTGGGACCCCGCCGATCGCCTCGAGGGCTTCGGCGACCATCGCCAACGTGGTGGAGGCTTTCTGATCGGCGGCGAACCGCACGAACCGCCACCGTGAATAGGCCAGGACCGCGCAGAACACCAACAATCCTGGTGCGGCTTCGGCCCAGTCCATCACCAGATAGTCACCCGGTGACCATACCGCCGGACGCCGTTGATGCTTGTTCTCTTTGCGCCACAACACTTTCTGCTCAGCGACCAACCGGCGGAAGTTACGGGCTGAGCCGTCATAGCCCGCCGCGCGGGCCACCGGCAACAACCGCTTGGCCGAGATCTTGCCGTTCGACTTGTCCACTCGTATGGCGACCAGATCGGTGAATGCGTCGAGATTGCGGGGCCGCGGCTCCCGCGCAGGAAGTTCACCGCCGGCTTCGGCCCGCTCGATGACCCGTTTGACCGTTTTGTGGGTAGTGCCGCACAGCTCGGCCGCGCCGCGATACGTGCCGACCTGGTGATAGGCGGAAATGATGTTCATACGCTCCCTTGCAGACTTCAATAGAGCTCCCTGGGCGGTGTGGTGACAGTTGGCGCTATCACCGTCACCGCCCAGGCCCCCAGCTCCCGGAAAAGACACGACGAGCCCGCAAAAGAGTGGGGACTTCTACCTGGCCACCAGTGGGGACTTCCTACTGGCCACAGATGGGGACTTTCTCATGGCCACGGACAACCGCGCCGCGTAGTGCCTGCCGTAGAGCGCGCGCGCAGCAGTATGTCGTAGGTGGTCCTGCTGCGATAGATAAGGGCTCGCTGCCGCAACCAAGTACCCCTGGACGGTCGTCGGACGTCAAGATGCCCGCGCGTACGAACGATGATCGCCGCACACACGATCAGCTACTTACCGCTACGGTTACCCACTGGACAGGAGCCCGCCGCGATCAAGTCCCGGCATTGCCAGGCCGAATTGCCGGCCCGCGCCTAAAATCTCTGTCCTGTCAGGTGGGCGCTAGGCTACGGTTCCCCGGCGTCGATGGCTTTCTTGACTTCCTGCGCGTGCGCCACCTGCTGTGCGGTGTAGCCGATGAACAGCGCCACCCCGCCGAGCAGGATGACCACCCCGGCCAGCCACAGCAGGCCGTAGGTGTAGCCGTGGTCCAGCGCATGCAACTGGGCGGCGTTCATGAACTTCACCGGCCCGCTGGTGCCGCCCAGGTGCAGCGTGCGCGACGTGATGACGGCCTGGATGACGGCCAGCACCATCGGCCCGCCGAGGCTCTGCAGCATCACCGCGATCGCCGATGTGGGCCCGATCCGGTCGAAGCCGACGCTGGCGATCAGCGATAGCCCGAGCGGGACGTTGATCATGCCGATACCGATAGCGCCGACGACGATCGGCACCACCAGATTCGGGAAGTACGGGATGCCGCGGTTGAGCGTCGAGCCGTACAGCATCGCGCCCAGCATCAGGATGCCGCCGACGATCACCACCACCCGCGGCGGGAACCGCGTCACCAGCCGCGACGACGCGCCCGTCCCGATGGCCATCGCGATGGCGAACGGGATGAAGCCGATAGCTGCGCGCAGCGGACTGTAGCCCATGATGTTCTGCACATACAGGGCGACCAGCACGGTCAGGGTGAACAGCACCCCACCGGCCAGGAACATGGCCGCGAACGTGGCCAGCCGGTTGCGGTCGAAGAACAGGCTGAACGGCATGATGGGGTTCTCGGCGGTGCGCTCCACCACGACGAACGCCACGAAAGCGACCAGAGCCACCACACCTGAACCGATCGTGGTGGCCGACAGCCAGCCCTTCTCGGGCCCCATCGACAAGCCGAAAACCGCAGCGGTACAGACCAACGTGGCCAGCACCGCCCCGGTGGCATCGAGCTTCATCCGCTCCTTCTGGGTTTCCCGCAGCGTGGTGCGGGCCAGGTAGATCACCAGCAGCCCGATCGGCACGTTCACCAAAAACGCCAGCCGCCACGACACCTCGGTGAGCGCCCCGCCCACCACCAGGCCCATCACCGCGCCGACACCGCCCATCGCGCCGAACACCGCCGCCGCAGCGTTGCGTGCCGGCCCCTTCGGGAACGTGGTCGCCACCAGCGCCATGCAGGTCGGTGCGATGATCGCGGCGGCCACGCCGTGCAGCAGCCGGGCCAACACGAGGGCGCCCCCGTCCCAGGCAATGCCGCACATGGCCGAGGCGATGGTGAACAGCGCGACCCCGACGATGAAGGTGCGCTTGCGGCCGATGGTGTCACCGAGGCGGCCGCCCAGCAGCATCAGGCCGCCAAAGGTCAGCACGTAGGCGGTGATCACCCAGCTCCGCCCGGCATCCGACAGGCCCAGCTCGTTCTGGATCTTAGGAAGCGCGAAGACCGCGATGGGGCCGTCCATCGCCGCCATCAGCTGCATGCCGCCGATCGCGATAACCGCGGCGACGAACCGGCGAGACGGCAGCCACAGTCGGGACGTACCTTCTCGTACGGCGTAGCGTGGTCGGTTCGACGGGCATCGGGTCGCTCGTTCCGGCCGCTCGTCGTCCAGTGAGGTAGTGCCAGCTCTCCATCGTTGCGAGCCGTCATAGCGGGCTACGCTACCGCAACCTGAAGACCGTTAGCGAAAACCGACCAGATAAGCTTCTTGGTCACCGGGGTCACCGGAGACTCCTCACATAGCTCAGTAATTGGTGCGATCACTTCTGCGCAAACGCCCACACCGAGAAGGGAAAGTTGGGTTCGTTGTGCAGAGAATGCCACCAGCGCCGGTACCGAGCCCAGCGAATAAAGTTGGCGCGGACGCAGGCGATATTTCCCCAGGAACCGGTCCGGATCCGCTCCAGATCGAAGCCGCACTCGGCCAGAAAGTATCGGATGCCGGTTCTGGTCCAGCGCGAACAGTCGACCGGCACTTCGTGAATTCGGACCAGAAAGGGCGTGGTCATCAGAAAGTAGCCGCCGGGGCGGAGCATTTGATACACATGCTTTCCGGCACGGTACGGCCACAGCAGGTGCTCGAACACTTGCTCCGCGAAGATCAGGTCGAACTGCTCGGTCAAGGCCGACGTGCACGTCGAATTCGGGATAGTGAACCGACCGGTACGTCTTGAACTGCTCGATGCGGCCCCAGTAGTCCCCGGAAAGCTCCAACGCGCTGAGTTGGTGAGGCTGGACACCCTGCACCAGTTCCCGCGTTTCACGGTCCATCACCCTGCGGTCCCAATAGACCGACGCGTCCGGCATAAACAGGCGACGATACAGACGCGGTAACAGCGCGTAGCCAGGCAAGGACTTGACCGAGGCTGGTCGCCAATTGCTGGCCGCGGCCAGCACAGTGAGCTTCGTCTTCGCCGAGGTCCCCATGGTGCCATCTCCCTCGTTGTGGCGCGAACCGCCAAATTACCCTTGATGTTTCGTCGCGCGCGGCAAATTGCGAAGCTGCGAAGTTCGCCGTTGTCCCGGACCGCTTCCTCTGGAAGGCTCTACCCCTCCCGCGCTCGGGGCAGCGCCACTCGTTGCTGACCAACTCATGGCAGCCCAGCTCAGCACTAACTTCGATGAAGACCGTGCTTCAGCGGTCGTCAGGGCCGACAATGTGAGGTGTTCGTTCCAGTTCCGCGCCCGAGACATCGTGTGAAAAGCCGTTCTATTAGGTGTCTTCCGACCGAAAGCCGACTTTGATCGCTATTTGCAAGTGTGCAATGGTTCGGTTCGCGAGGTCGGCACGAACCAGGGGGAGGTCTGGTGTTGTCGGCCGCTTGCCCAAAACTTATGGATTTCAGTCGATAGCACCCGTAGTGAGTTAAACTGCCGGGCGGCGAGCCGGGGCGCGGGGCTCCCGCTTTCATTTCGCAGTACGCGCACGGGAAGTGAAAGGCTAAAGATCCGCGATGAGGTTTGTGCTGGCAAGCTATGGAAGTCGTGGCGATATCGAGCCCTGCGCCGCTGTCGGCCGTGAATTGCTGCGCCGAGGGCACGACGTGCGCATGGCTGTCCCGCCTGACCTGGTTGGCTTCGTCGAGTCGGCTGGGCTTGCGGCGGTCGCCTACGGGCTCGATACGCGGCGTGGATCGACGTGCAACGCGACTTTTCGGACGTTTTTATTCCGCCACTTCTGGAAGATCCAGGAGTTGATCAGGTTGGGGCGCGAGTCTTGGGAGTGTTTGCCGAGTCCTGGGAGGAGATCAGCGCGACGCTGATGTCGGTGGCGGAGGGGGCCGACCTGCTGGTCACCGGTCTGGCTTTCGAGGCCCCGCTGCCAACGTCGCGGAGCATTACGACATTCCGTTGGCCATGCTGCATTACCTTCCGATGCGGGCCAACGGCCAGTTCTTGCCATTGCTTCCGCCCCGTCGGCCCGCTCCGTAGGGACGGTGGTCGAGTGGCTGGTTTGGCGCCTTTGGAAGAAGGTTGAGGACGCGCAGCGTCGTGAACCGGGGCTGCCGAAGGCGACAGGCCCCGGCCGCGGCGGATCGCGAACGCGGATCGCTGGAAATTCAGGCCTACGACGAGGTGTGCTTTCCCGGGCTGGCAGCCGAATGGGCGAAATGGGATGGCCAGCGGCCCTTTGTTGGCGCGCTGACGATGGAGTTGGCAACAGATGCCGATGAGGAGGTCGCCTCGTGGATTGCCGCGGGAACACCGCCGATTTACTTCGGGTTTGGCAGCATGCCGGTTGAATCTGCTGCCGACACGCTGGCCATGGTCAGCGCGGCCTGCGCGGAGCTAGGCGAGCGGGCGTTGGTTTGCTCGGGCTGGAGTGACTTCAGCGACGTCCCCCATGTCGAGCATGTCAAGGTGGTGGGCGCGGTGAACCACGCGGCTATCTTTCCGGCCTGTCGCGTGGTGGTGCACCGTGGGGCCCCTTGGGATCCCAGATACCCGCCAGGAGCTGAGCGTGGCTGCGCGGCTGCGGGTAGAAGGTTTGTGTGCCACATTGCCAAGCCCCTCGCCGTTGACGGCCCGTGACCACGCCAGGACGAGCTGGTGGGGACGACTGCTGAGCGGCTTAGGGCGTCAAGAAGCTGGGCGGTGCCCACCACGTTTACCGAGCCGTGGCGCGTCGCCTGGAGAGTGACTGTGCCGTTCCCGTCTCGGCCGCCAAATGGACGATCTGGGCAGGACGAAAAACGTAAGCACTGCATCCCAGTCCGGGGCATGGGTGACATCGCCGGTGTACAAGCGGACGGATGGCGGCAGGTCGATCGCTCGACGTCCGCCGTGCACCTGCGGATGCAGGACTCCATCACAGCGACGTCGTAACCGGCTTTGACAGACGGTGCGTGAGCGCGACCAATGAATCTGCCCCACCAGTGACGAGCACAGACGTTGACAAGAGCCGCAGCCTTCCGGTTCGTCTGCAGAAGAAGTAGGTGACCGGCACGCGTCGCGCGAAAGTGCGGTCCGGTCAAATCCGGGGTTTACCCGGGTGCCACCGACTCCTGACATAGCTCAGATAATTGGTGTGCGGTCCCCGGTGGGATTTCACTCTGTAGCGCCCGGTGAGCGTGGCGCCGGGATAGATGTTGTCGGTGGGTCGAGGGCTTGGCAGAGTTCGGCGATGGCGGCGTTGTGCGGGGTGCGGCCAGCGGGTCAAGCCGGATGTGCACGGTGTGGGGGCCGGGGATGATGTCGCCGGGGGCGGCCGTGCGGTGCGAATGAGGGTGTGGGCCTCTTTGTTGGCGCGGGAATGGCTCGTATCGGTGACGATTGGGCAATCGTGTTCGATGGCGATTTAGTTGAGGTTGCTTATCACGTCCCCTTGGGTTGACCGCGGCTGAAAGATATTCCAGGGCTCCCCTGCGACGGTTCTGGTGGTGCCGGCCGCTTGCTCAAATCTTCTGGTTTTCAGATCGATACATGGGCAGCGGGTTATACTGCTGGGCGGCTGAGCCGGGGCACACGAGGCTTCCGTTTTCATTCCGTCGAAGCGCACGGGAAGTGAAAGGCGAGGATCCGCAATGAAATTCGTGCTGGCATGCCATGGGACACGTGGCGATGTCGAACCCTGCGCCGCCGTTGGTCGTGAGCTGCTGCGCCGCGGGCATCGAAGTGCGCATGGCCGTCCCGCCCGACCTGGTTGGCTTGCCGAGTCGGCTGGCCTTGCGGCCGTCCCTTACGGGCTGGATACGCACGCCACGCTGGACCCGCACCGCAACTTCTGGAGGGATCTCTTCGAATAACTCCTGGCAGGCCCCGGGGACCTGATCAGGGTGTGGCGCGAATCGTGGGAGCCCAATTTCCGGTCCTGGGGGGGAAATGAGCACGACGCTGACGTCGCTGGCGGAGGGGGCCGACCTGATTCACCGGCATGGTTTTCGAGGGCGTCGCTGCCGACGTCGCGGAGTATTACGATCCTTCCGTTGGCCACGCTGGATCACCTCCCGATGCGGGCCAACGGCCAGCTCGTGCCCTTCCTGCCGGCGCCGTTGGGGCGCTGCACAATGACGGTGGTCGAGTGGCTGGTCGGGCGCATGTGGAAGAAGGCCGAGGACGCACAGCGCCGTGAACTGGGCCTGCCCAAGGCGACAGGCCCCGCGCCGCGACGGATCGCCGAACGCGGATCGCTGGAGATTCAGGCCTACGATGAGATTTGCTTTCCCGGGCTGGGGGCCGAATGGGCGAAATGGAATGGCCAGCGGCCTTTTATTGGCGCGCTGACGATGGAGTTGCCAACAGATGCCGATGAGGAGGTCGCGTCGTGGATGGCCGCGGGACCACCGCCGATTTATTTCGGTTTTGGCAGCATGCCGGGCAGAATCTCCGGCCGACACGCTCGCGATG
>CAWDAS010000001.1:0-876991 GCA_963800315.1 uncultured Actinomycetota bacterium | reverse complement strand
GCTCGCCCGAAGAGTTGCACGCTTGCTGGTCGGCGAGCAGGTCGGTGTGTTGAGTCAGACCCCGTCGGCGTTTTATGCCCTGCAGGCCGCTGACGGGTTGGCCCCCGAGGTGGGTGATCAGCTCAAGTTGGAGACGGTGGTGTTCGGCGGGGAGGCGCTGGAACCGCAGCGTCTTGGGGCGTGGCTGGGCCGTCATCCGGGGTCACCGCGGCTGCTCAACATGTATGGCATCACCGAGACCACGGTGCATGCCTCGGTGCGCGAGATCGTCGCCGCCGATGCCGACAGCACGGTCTCCCCGATCGGGGTGCCGTTGGCGCATTTGGGCTTTTTCGTGCTGGACGGCTGGTTGCGTCCGGTGCCGGTCGGGGTGGTCGGGGAGTTGTATGTGGCCGGTGCCGGGGTGGGCGTAGGGTATGTGGGCCGGGCTGGGTTGACCGGGTCGCGGTTTGTGGCCTGCCCGTTCGGGGCGCCCGGGGCGCGGATGTATCGCAGCGGGGATTTGGTGTCGTGGGGTGCGGATGGGCAATTGCAGTACCTGGGCCGCGCTGATGAGCAGGTCAAGATCCGCGGGTATCGCATCGAGTTGGGCGAGGTGCAGGCGGCGCTGAATGCGCTTGATGGGGTGGGTCAGGCGGTGGTGATCGCCCGCGAGGACCGCCCCGGCGATAAGCGGCTGGTGGGCTATGTCACCGGGACCGCCGACCCGGCCGACATCCGCGCGCAGCTGGCTGAGCGGTTGCCGGGCTATATGGTGCCGGCCGCGATGGTGGTGATCGAGGCGCTGCCGTTGACGGTCAACGGCAAACTGGACACCCGTGCCCTGCCGGCACCGGAGTACACCGATGGCGATCGTTACCGCGCCCCAGAAAGCGCGGTTGAGGAGCTCTTGGCCGGTATTTATGCCCAGGTGCTGGGTGTGGAGCGGGTCGGGGTCGACGAGTCGTTCTTCGAGCTGGGCGGGGACAGTATTTTGTCGATGCAGGTGGTGGCCCGGGCCCGGGCCGCCGGTGTGCTGTGTCGCCCGCGTGATGTGTTCGTTGAGCAGACGGTGGCCCGACTGGCCCGGGTCGTCGCGGTGGCTGACGGTGAGACCGGTGTGGTCGATGAAGGCATCGGGGCGGTGGTGGGGACCCCGATCATGGGTTGGCTGGCCGGTGTGGAGGGCCCGGTCGATGAGTTCAACCAGACCATGGTGGTGCAGGCCCCGGCCGGGGTGAGGCAGGCCGATGTGGTGGTGCTGGTGCAGGCGTTGCTGGATCGGCATGCCATGTTGCGGCTGCGTGTCGAGGAGGACGGCGCCGGGGGGTGGGCGTTGACGGTGCCCGAGGCCGGCTCGGTGCAGGCGCGCGAGTGCGTGCAGGTGGTCGACGCGCTCGATGATGAGGCGTTGGTGGGGGCGCGGTCGCGGTTGAACCCGGCCGCCGGGGTGATGCTGGCCGCGTTGTGGGCCGATACCGGCCAGTTGGTGTTGATCGTTCACCATTTGGCCGTTGATGGGGTGTCGTGGCGAATCCTGTTGGAGGACCTCAACATCGCCTGGGCTCAGCATCACGGTGGGCAGCCGATCGCGCTGCCGGCGGGCGGGACGTCGTTTGCCCGGTGGTCGGCGCTGTTGGCCGAGTACGCCCACGCCCCCGAGGTGGTGGCCCAGGCGGAGGTGTGGCGGCAGGTGGCGGCGATCCCGGCCGCGCTGCCGGGGGTGTGCCCGGCGGTGGATACCTATGCCACGGCGGGGCACTTGTCGGTGCAGTGGGATGTCGAGACGACTCGGATGCTGTTGGGGGAGGTGCCGGCGGCGTTTCATGCCGGGATCCACGAGATCTTGGTGATCGCGTTCGGGTTGGCGGTCACGGAGTTTCTGGGCACTGGCGGGGCGCCGGTCGGTATCGATGTGGAGGGCCACGGCCGCCATGAGGAGTTGGCCGCCGGGGTGGATTTGACCCGCACGGTGGGATGGTTCACCACCATCTACCCGGTGGCGTTGACCGTGGGGGGGTTGGACTGGGCGCAGGTGACCGCGGGTGAGCCCGCGCTGGGGGCGGTGGTCAAGGACGCCAAAGAACAACTGCGCGCCCTGCCCGATGGCCTGACCTACGGGTTGTTGCGCTATTTGAACCCCGAGGTGGATCTCGCCGGGCCGGATCCGGTGATCGCGTTCAACTATCTGGGCCGGCTGGGCGCGGCGGCGGGCGAGGTCTCCGATCAACTGTGGCGGATCAGCCAGGACGGCGTGTCGGGCATCGGTGTCACCGCGGCGATCCCGATGCCGTTGATGCACACCGTGGAGGTCAACGCGGCCACCGCCGACACCGATAGTGGTCCGCAGTTGCATGCCAACTGGACGTGGGCGCCGTCGGCGCTCGATCACGCGCAGGTGGGCCGGTTGAGCCGGTTGTGGTTTGAGGCGTTGGGCGGGATCTGCGCGCTGGTGCGCGCCGGTGGGGGCGGGTTGAGCCCGTCGGATATTGTTCCGGCCCGGCTAAGCCAACCCCAGCTCGACGAGCTATGCCAGCAATACCGCATCGCTGATGTGTTGCCGTTGACCCCGCTGCAGCAGGGGCTGCTGTTTCACGCCGGCACCGCACAAAGCAGCGACGACGTGTATGCGGTCCAGTTCGATTTCACCATCACCGGCCCGCTGGAGCCCCACCGGCTGCGCGATGCGGTGCACACCGTGGTCAGCCGTCATCCCAACTTGGTGGCACGGTTCTGTGACCGGTTCGACCAGCCGGTGCAGGTCATCGAAGCCGATCCCGCACTGCCCTGGCGCTACGTCGAGCTGGACGTCGGCGGTGTCGATGTCGACGAGCAGGTCCAGGGTGTGTGCGCTGCCGAGCGCGCCGCGGTGTGCAACCTGGCTGACCAGCCGGCGTTTCGGGCGGCGTTGATCCGCATTGCCGCAGACCGGCACCGATTGGTGCTGACCAATCACCACATCGTGCTCGATGGTTGGTCGCTGCCGATCCTGCTGGGCGAGATCTTCGCCGGCTATTACCGCCAGCCGCTGCCCCCGGCCACTGCGTACCGCAGGTTTGTCAGCTGGCTGGCCGAGCGGGACCTGGATGCTGCCCGCGCGGCCTGGGGGCAGGTGTTGGCCGGGTTCGACACCCCCACCCTGGTGGGTGCGCCGGGCCGGCTGGGGCTGGGCACCCGAGGCGTGGCCTCGCATCGGGTGCCTGAGCAGACCACTAGGGCGCTGGACGAGTTGGCGCGTGTGGGCCACACGACGGTCAACACGGTGCTCCAAGCCGCCTGGGTGCAACTGCTGATGCTGTTTGACCGGCCAGCATGATGTCGTCTTCGGCACCGCGGTCTCGGGGCGTCCGACTGAGGTCACCGGCGCGGAGTCGATGGTGGGCCTGTTGATCAACACCGTGCCGGTACGGGCTACCCTCACCGCGGCGAGCACCACCGCCGAGCTGCTCGAACAGCTGCAAAGCGCCCACAACGACACCCTTGAGCATCAGCATCTGGCGCTGAGCGAGATCCACCGCGTCACCGGTCATGACCAGTTGTTCGACACCCTGTTCGTTTACGAGAACTACCCGATCGACACCGCCGCGTTGGCCGGCGAGCACGAGTTGGCCATCACCGAGTTCAGCACCCGCGAATACAACCACTACCCGCTTGCAGTGCAAGTCGCGCCGGGCCGCGAACTGAGCCTTCGCGTCGAATACGACACCGAAGTGTTCGACCCGGCCCGCATCGAAGCGCTGATCGAACGGTTGCAGATGGTGTTGGTGGCCATGACCACCGACCCGGGCCGGCAGCTGTCGGCGATCGATGTGCTCGACGAACACGAGCACGCCCGGCTGGATGAGGTCGGCAACCGGGCGGTGTTGACGCAGTCGGCGGCCACGCCAGTGTCGATTCCGGTGCTGTTCGCCGCCCAGGTGACCCGGGCCCCCGAGGCGGTGGCGGTCAGCTGCGGGGAGCGGTCGTGGAACTATCGCGAGGTGGAGGAGGCCGCCAACCGGTTGGCGCACCTGCTGGTTGCTCACGGCGCGGGCCCGGGTGAGCGGGTGGCGCTGCTGGCGTCGCGCTCGGGCGAGGCGGTTGTGGCGATCCTGGCGGTGCTCAAGACCGGGGCGGCCTATGTGCCGATCGACCCGGCGCATCCCGACGCGCGGATCGCGTTCGTGCTCGCCGATGCCAAGCCGATCGCCGCGCTCACCACCACCGGATTACGCTCGCGGCTGGCCGGGTGTGACGAGCTGTTGGTCCTCGATATCGATGACCCCGCCATTGACAGCGAACCCGGCACCGCGCTGCCAGCGCCGTCCCCCGACGATATCGCCCACCTGATTTACACCTCGGGCACCACCGGGGTGCCCAAGGGGGTGGCGGTCACCCAGCACAACGTCACTCAGTTGTTCGATGCGCTGCGGATCGGCGTGGAGTTGGCGCCGGGGCAGGTGTGGACGCTGTTTCATTCGTTGGCGTTCGACTTCTCGGTGTGGGAGATCTGGGGTGCGCTGCTGCACGGGGGGCGGCTGGTGGTGGTGCCCGACGAGGTGGCCCGCTACCCGGAAGACTTCCACGCGTTGCTGGTTAGTGAGCGGGTCAGCGTGCTTACCCAGACGCCGTCGGCGGTGGGGATGCTTTGGCCTGAGGGATTGGAGTCGACGGCGTTGGTGATCGGCGCGGAGCCCTGCCCGGCCGAGCTGGTGGATCGGTGGGCGCCGGGGCGGGTGATGGTCAACGTCTACGGTCCGACCGAGACCACGATGTGGGCATCGAAGAGTGCGCCGTTGACGGCGGGGTCGGGGGCTCCGCCGATCGGTGCGCCGGTGGCATGGGCGGCCTTCTTTGTGCTGGACAGCTGGTTGCGTCCGGTGCCGGCGGGGGTGGTCGGGGAGTTGTATGTGGCCGGTGCCGGGGTGGGCGTGGGGTATTGGCGGCGGGCTGGGTTGACGGGGTCGCGGTTTGTGGCCTGCCCGTTCGGGGCGCCCGGGACGCGGATGTATCGCAGCGGGGATTTGGTGTCGTGGGGTGCTGATGGGCAGCTGCGCTATGTGGGCCGCGCTGATGAGCAGGTCAAGATCCGCGGGTATCGCATCGAGCTCGGAGAAGTCCAAGCAGCGTTGGCCGGCTGCGATGGGGTGGGTCAGGCGGTGGTGATCGCCCGTGAGGACCGCCCCGGCGACAAGCGCCTGGTGGGTTATGTGACCGAGTCAGCGAGCGGGACCGCCGACCCGGCCGCGCTGCGTGCTGCGCTGGGTGAGCGGTTGCCGGGCTATATGGTGCCGGCCGCGGTGGTGGTGCTGGATGCGCTGCCGCTTGACCCCCAACGGCAAACTCGACACCCGCGCGCTGCCGGCACCGGAGTATCACCGATGGTGAGCGGTATCGCGCCCCGGCCAGCGCGGTCGAGGAGATCCTGGCCGGCATTTATGCCCAGGTGCTGGGTGTGGAGCGGGTCGGGGTCGATGACTCGTTCTTTGAGCTGGGCGGGGACAGCATTTTGTCGATGCAGGTGGTGGCCCGGGCCCGGGCCGCGGGTCTGTTGTGTCGTCCGCGTGATGTGTTCGTTGAGCAGACGGTGGCCCGGCTGGCCCGGGTGGCCCGGGTCACCGACGGTGAGACCGGTGTCGTCGATGAAGGTGTGGGGCCGGTGGTGGCGACCCCGATCATGGGCTG
This sequence comes from uncultured Actinomycetota bacterium, assembly GCA_963800315.1. GTDB lineage: Bacteria > Actinomycetota > Actinomycetes > Mycobacteriales > Mycobacteriaceae > Mycobacterium. The sequence goes on along the minus strand of CAWDAS010000001.1, from coordinate 871,348 downwards.
GCTGGCCAGTGTGGAGGGCCCGGTCGATGAGTTCAACCAGACGGTGGTGGTGCAGGCCCCGGTGGGGGTGAGCGAGGCCGATGTGGTGGTGCTGGTGCAGGCGTTGCTGGATCGGCATGCCATGTTGCGCCTGCGTGTCGAGGAGGACGGCGCCGGGGGGTGGGCGTTGACGGTGCCCGAGGCCGGGTCGGTGCAGGCGCGCGAGTGCGTGCAGGTGGTCGACGCGCTCGATGATGAGGTGCTGGTGGGGGCGCGGTCGCGGTTGGACCCGGCCGCCGGGGTGATGCTGGCCGCGTTGTGGGCGGCCGACACCGGTCAGTTGGTGTTGATTGTTCACCATTTGGCCGTTGATGGGGTGTCGTGGCGAATCCTGTTGGAGGACCTCAACATCGCCTGGGCCCAGCATCACGGTGGGCAGCCGATCGCGCTGCCGGCGGGCGGGACGTCGTTTGCCCGGTGGTCGGCGCTGTTGGCCGAGTACGCCCACGCCCCGAGCGTGGTGGCCCAGGCTGATGCGTGGCGGCAGGTGGCGGCGACCCCGGCGGCGTTGCCGGCGGTGCAACCCGGGGTGGACACCTATGCCAGCGCGGGGCACTTGTCGGTGGCAGTTGGATGTCGAGACCACCCGGATGCTGCTGGGGGAGGTGCCGGCGGCGTTTCATGCCGGGATCCACGAGATCTTGGTGATCGGGTTCGGGTTGGCGGTCGCGGAGTTTTTCGGCAACCTGGGGGCGCCGGTCGGTATCGATGTGGAGGGCCACGGCCGGGATGAGGAGTTGGCCGCCGGGGTGGATTTGACCCGCACGGTGGGCTGGTTCACCACCAAGTACCCGGTGGCGTTGACGGTGGGGGGGTTGGACTGGGCGCAGGTCATGGCTGGTGAGCCGGCGCTGGGCGCGGTGGTCAAGGACGCCAAAGAACAACTGCGCGCCCTGCCCGACGGCTTGACCTACGGGTTGTTGCGCTATCTGAACCCCGAAGTGAACCTGGATGGGGTCGGACCCGGCGATCGGGTTCAACTATCTGGGCCGGTTGGGCGCGGCGGCGGCCGAGCTCTCCGATGAGCTGTGGCGGATCAGCCAGGACGGCGTGTCGGGGATCGGTGTCACCGCGGCGATACCGATGCCGTTGGCCCATACCGTGGAGCTCAACGCGGCCACCGCCGACACCGACAGCTGGCCCGCAGTTGCACGCGAACTGGACGTGGGCGCCCTCAGCGCTCGATCACGCGCAGGTGCAGCGGTTGAGCCGGTTGTGGTTTGAGGCGTTGGGCGGGATCTGCGCGCTGGTGCGCGCCGGTGGGGGCGGGTTGAGCCCGTCGGATATTGTCCCGGCCCGGTTGAGCCAACCGCAGCTCGACGAACTGTGCCAGCAATACCGCGATCGCTGATGTGTTGCCGTTGACCCCGCTGCAGCAGGGGCTGCTGTTTCACGCCGGCACCGCGCAGGGCAGCGACGACGTGTATGCGGTGCAGCTGGATATCACCATCACCGGCCCGCTGGAGCCCCAGCGGCTGCGCGAGGCGGTGCACACGGTGATCACCCGGCATCCGCAACCTGGTGGCGCGGTTCTGCGCACAGTTCGACGAGCCGGTCCAGGTCATCCCGGCCGATCCCACAGCGGCGTGGCGGTATATCGACCTGGGCGCCGAAGAGCCGCGGTGCCGATGTCGATGAACAGGTCCGGGCGGTGTGCGCCGCCGAGCGCGCCGCGGTGTGCGACCTGGCCGACGCAGTCGGCGTTTCGGGCGGCGTTGATCCGCACCGGGCCAGATCGGCACCGGTTTGTGCTGACCAATCATCACATCGTGGTGGATGGCTGGTCGCTGCCGATCCTGCTGGGCGAGATCTTCGCCGGCTACTACCGTCAGCCGCTGCCCCCGGCGGTGCCGTATCGCCGGTTTGTCAGCTGGCTGGCCGAGCGGGACCTGGACGCCGCCCGCGCGGCCTGGGGCGAGGTGTTGGCCGGGTTCGACACCCCCACCCTGGTGGGTCCGCCGGACCGGCTGGGGCTGGGCGCCCGAGGCGTGGCCTCGCATCGGCTGTCTGAGCAGACCACCCGCGCGCTGGCCGAGCTGGCCCGCTCGCGCCACACCACCGTCAACACGGTGCTGCAGGCCGCCTGGGCGCAGCTGCTGTGCGGGCTGACCGGCCAGCATGATGTGGCCTTCGGCGCCGTGGTGTCGGGTCGGCCGACCGAGCTGGCCGGCGCGGAATCGATGGTGGGGCTGTTGATCAACACGGTGCCGGTACGGGCGACCCTCACCGCGGCGACCACCGCCGCCGAGCTGCTCGAGCAGCTACACGCCGCCCACCACCACACCCTGGAGCATCAGCATCTGGCGCTCAGCGAGATCCACCGCGCTCACCGGTCATGACCAGTTGTTCGACACCTTGTTCGTCTACGAGAACTACCCGATCGACACCGCCGCGTTGGCCGGCGAGCACGAGTTGGCCATCACCGAGTTCAGCGCCCGCGAATACAACCACTACCCGCTTGCAGTGCAAGCCGCGCCGGGCCGCGAACTGGGCCTTCGTGTCGAATACGACACCGAGGTGTTCGACCCGGCCGGCATCGAGGCGCTGATCGAGCGGTTGCAGAGGGTGTTGGTGGCCATGACCACCGACCCGACGCCGGCGGCTGTCGTCGATCGATGTGCTCGACGAGCGATGAGCACGCCCGCCTGGATGAGGTCGGCAACCGCGCGGTGTTGACCGCGCCGGCACCGCCGCCGGTGTCGATTCCGGTGCTGTTCGACGCGCAGGTGGCCCGCACGCCCGAGGCGGTGGCGGTGACCTTCGAGGGCCGCTCGTGGACGTATCGCGAGTTGGATCGAGGCGTCGAACCGGTTGGCGCACCTGCTGGCCGGCTCACGGGGTGGGCCCCGGTGAGCGGGTGGCGCTGCTGTTGGAGCGCTCAGCTGAGGCGATCGTGGCGATGCTGGCGGTGCTCAAGACCGGGGCGGCGTATGTGCCGATCGACCCGGCGCATCCCGACGCGCGGATCGGGTTCATGCTCGCCGATGCCGCGCCGATCGCCGCGATCACCACCACCGGGTTGGCCGACCGGCTGGACGGGTGCGAGCTGCTGGTCATCGATATCGACGACCCCGCCATTGACACCCAACCCAGCACCGCGCTTGCCGGCGCCGGCGCCCGAGGACATCGCCTACCTGATCTACACCTCCGGCACCACCGGTGTCCCCAAGGGCGTGGCCATCACCCACCACAACGTCGCTCGGCTGCTGGCGTCTGTTGGACGACAACCTGGAGCTGGCCGGACAGGTGTGGTCGCAGTGGCATTCGTTGGCCTTCGACGTCTCGGTGTGGGAGATCTGGGGTGCGTTGTTGCACGGCGGGCGGCTGGTGGTGGTGCCCGACGAGGTGGCCGCGCTCACCGGAGGAGCTTCACGCCTTGCTGGTGGCGGAGCAGGTCGGCGTGTTGAGTCAGACCCCGTCGGCGGCGGGGATGCTCTCGGCCGCAGGGGTTGGAGTCGACGGCGTTGGTGGTGGCCGGTGAGGCCTGCCCGGTCGAGCTGGTGGATCGGTGGGCGCCGGGGCGGGTGATGATCAACGCCTACGGCCCGACCGAGGCGACGGTGTATGCGGCGATCAGCGCGCCGCTGATGGCGGGCTCGGGGGTGGTGCCGATCGGTGCGCCGGTGCCGGGGGCGGCGTTGTTCGTGCTGGACAGCTGGTTGCGTGCCGGTGCCGGCCGGGGTGGTCGGGGAGTTGTATGTGGCCGGCGCCGGCGGTGGGCGTGCGGGTATTGGCGGCGGGCTCGGGTTGACCGGGTCGCGGTTTGTGGCGTGCCCGTTCGGGGCGCCCGGAACACGCATGTATCGCACCGGGGATCTGGTGCGTGGGGCGCCGATGGGCAGCTGCAGTATCTGGGCCGCGCCGATGAGCAGGTCAAGATCCGCGGGTATCGCATCGAGCTCGGTGAAGTCCAGGCGGCGCTGGCTGCGCTGGACGGGGTGGAGCAGGCGGTGGTGATCGCCCGCGAGGACCGCCCCGGAGATAAGCGGCTGGTGGGCTATGTCACCGGCGACCGCCGACCCGGCCGGGATCCGCGCCGCGCTGGGCGAGCGGTTGCCGGGCTATATGGTGCCGGCCGCGGTGGTGGTGCTCGACGCGCTGCCGCTGACCCCCAACGGCAAACTCGACAAACGCGCCCTGCCGGCACCGGAATACCAGGGTGCCGATCGTTACCGCGCCCCGAGCACGCCCAGTCGAGGAGATCCTGGCCGGCATCTACGCCCAGGTGCTGGGGCTGGAGCGGGTCGGGGTCGACGACTCGTTCTTCGACCTGGGTGGGGATTCGCTGTCGGCGATGCGGGTGATCGCCGCGGTCAATACCGGCCTGGATGCCGACCTTTCGGTGCCCACCTTATTCGACGCGCCGTCGGTGAGAAGCCTGAGCCAGCAGTTGGGCAAGACAGCGCCAGCTCGGACAGGCTTTGCGTCCGTGCACGGCGGCGACGCCACCGAGGTGCACGCCGGCGACCTCACGCTGGACAAGTTCATTGACGCCACGACGCTGAACGCCGCCCCGACGCTGCCAGGCCCGAGCGCCGAGGTGCGGACGGTCCTGCTGACCGGGGCGACCGGTTTCCTCGGGCGTTACCTGGCCCTGGAATGGCTGGAGCGGATGGAGCTGGTCGACGGCAAGCTGATCTGCCTGGTGCGAGCCAAGTCCGACGAGGATGCGCGGCGCCGTCTGGACCAGACCTTCGACAGCGGCGACCCGCAACTGCTGCGCGCACTTCCAGGAACTGGCCGCCGATCATCTCGAGGTCATCGCCGGCGACAAGGGCGAAGCCAACCTGGGCCTGGACCAGCAGACCTGGCAGCGGCTGGCCGACACCGTCGATCTGATCGTCGATCCAGCAGCCGTGGTCAACGGCGTCCTGCCCTACAGCGAGCTGTTCGGGCCCAACGTCGTCGGCACCGCGGAGCTGATCCGGTTGGCGCTGACCACGAAGCTCAAGCCCTACACCTACGTGTCGACTGCCGACGTAGGCAGCCAGATCGAGCCGTCGGCGTTCACCGAAGATGCCGACATCCGGGTCATCAGCCCCACCCGCACAATCGACGGCAGCTACGGCAACGGCTACGCCAACAGCAAGTGGGCCGGCGAGGTGCTGCTGCGCGAGGCCAACGACCTATGCGGACTGCCGGTCGCGGTGTTCCGCTGCGACATGATCCTGGCCGACACCACGTATGCGGGTCAGCTCAACGTGTCCGACGTCTTCACCCGGATGGTGCTGAGCGTGGTCGCCACCGGCATTGCGCCCGGCTCGTTCTACCAGCTCGACGCCGAGGGAAACCGGCAACGCGCACACTATGACGCGCTGCCCGTCGAATTCGTCGCCGAAGCGATCGCCACGCTGGGCGACCCAGGTGGTCGACGGATTCCAGACCTACCATGTGATGAACCCGCACGACGACGGCATCGGACCCGACGAGTATGTCGACTGGCTGATCGAGGCCGGGTATCCGATCCAGCGCATCGGTGACTTTGGGGAGTGGTGGCAGCGGTTCGAGGCCGGCTTGCGTGCCCTGCCGGATCGACAGCGCCAGCACACCGTGCTGACCGCTCTTGCCATCACAGAATTCGAATTATGTGCAGCCCGCAGAGCCGAGCCGCGGGTCCTTGGCGCCGGCCGACCGATTCCGTGCCGCGGTGCAAGAAGCGAAAATCGGCCCAGACAACGACATCCCGCATGTCTCGGCACCGATCATCATCAAATACGTCACCGACTTGCAACTGCTTGGATTGCTCTAGCCTCATGAGAAACTCCGACGTGCACAGACGTCGACGATAAAGCGGTCGATCGGGAATGCTTTGCATCCGATTTCGCCGCAGTCACAATGCAGCTTCGACACCTTCGGGCGTATCGCGACGATCACGGCTGGATGTGGGCCCACGGCTGGCTGATTCTGGAAGCGGGGCGCTGCTGGCATCGGAGGATATGCCAAGTCGGTCAACATCTTTGGCGATGTCACGATCCTCGTGAAGTTCAATCTGCCGTACCGTGCCCGTTGCCGGACATGGTCCAGCCCTTACGCGGACACCGAGGCCGCGTACGGCGGTTGGCTTTCTCCAATCGTCCCGCTGGGGCATGGCCGAAGAAACGGCCCCTCTTGGCGATCTAGCACCAGGACAGGGTCAAAGGTCAGCGGCTTGAGGACCTCCGTGCACCATGGTGACATCGTCATCTTTGGCGAGTACCGAGGCGACGGCGACGAGCTAGCTTTCGCGCTGGTAGTCAAGTTTGACATTGGGCATGATCGTATAGCCGGGCACTGTGCTCGGCGTTTGGCGCGATGAAGGCTGTCGTTGTGGATGGCTGGGCCGCCGAGAATGGCAGGCTGATCAGGCGCCGTCGAGCGGCAGGCTTTCGTGTGCGCCGTGAGACGGCCCAGCGCGGGCGGGCGGCAAGCTAGGTTGCGCCGTCGTGCGGCATAGCTACCGTGGCCGTCACCGTCCGCGACTGAGCCTTCCTCGACGATAGCGTTGTTCATCGAAGGGTTGTTGGGTTCGCAGGAGCCGATATGCCAGACGGCACACGTTGCGGGCCAATGCCACCCGGGCCTGGATCGGTGCCATGCCGCGGGCGCGCAGTTCGGCGTTGCGTTGGGCGAACGACGGTGAGCTGATCGACAGACCCCAGGCCATGCCCATCAACGCGTCTCGATGTTCGGCCAGGCCCTGTCGGGATATTCGGCCACGGCGCTGCAGGGTCGCCGACTGGTAGAGCGCGGGTGCTAAACCGGTTGCCGAGTACAGGTGCTCAGCGTCGGGAAAGCGCGCAATAGGCAGCGGTTGAGGTACATCGCGATCTTGCCGGGTCCGAAGTGGTAGTTCTGCCGCAGGTAGAGGATCTTGCCGACCACATCGACGTGGGTGGCATTGGGGCTATGGTGCGGTCGTCGCGAAAGGTCGCGCAGCCCGTCAATGCCTTGCTCCTGATACCGCCGCAACCAGCGATAGTAGACCTGCCGACTGATCCCGTGATTGCGGCACGTCATGGCCACATTGCCGGTCACTTCCTCAGCGTGGTGAATGATCGCCAACCGGCCACGGACCTCGCGTGGCAGCAGCGGTTCGCTCATGCAGGTCTCCTAGTGTTCGGAGACCCGGACTGTCAACGATGTCCGTCAGTTTTAGACCTTCGGGCGCGCACGTGATGCGACGAGCGTGGACTTGCGGTGCGCCGCAGTGCCGCCCGCGTACATCAAGTCCGCATTCGGCCCAGTCGGGCACGAGGTGCGTTTACCCCGTTGCTTGTCAGGGCAAGCTCCGGGCATGTACGCCATCGCCTCACTGTTCGCCGTGCTGGCCGTCTCGCTGCTGGTTACCAGAGTCGCGACCGTGGTACTGGCCGCCTCGGGGATGTCCGGGGAGTCCGCGCGGTTCCAGGCCCGGTCGGCGTTCACCGGTGCCGGCTTCACCACCACCGAGTCCGAGGCCGTGGTGGCGCACCCGCTGCGCCGCCGAGTGGTGATGCTGCTGATGCTGGTCGGCAATATCGGCTTCGTCGCGGCCGCGGGCTCGCTGATCCTCGGCTTCAGAGGCGGCGCCGCCGGTACGTCATGGATGCGGGCTGTCGAGCTGGCCACGGGACTGATCCTGCTGGTGTTTCTCTCCCGCAGCCCGTGGGTGAACCGCCGGTTGACCGCGCTGATCGCCCGGGCACTGCGCCGCTGGACCGACATGGCGGGCCGCGACTCCGCGGTGCTGGCCGACCTGGGGGACGGATATGTGGTCAGCGAGTTGGCGATCTCCGCGAACGATTGGGTGACCGGACGCCCGCTCGGGGAGCTCCGGTTGGCGGAGGAGGGCCTGCTGGTGCTCGGGATCAACCCGAACAACGGCGACTACGTGGCGTATCCGGACCCAGGCCGCCGGCTTGCGGGCAGCGACGTGGTGGTGCTCTATGGCCACACCGACGCGATCGCCGACCTCGACCACCGCGCTACCGGCGACTACGGTGACGCCGCCCATGCCCGTGCGGCCGAGCAACATGCGGCCCGCAGCCGGGGTACCGGGTGATGCTGGTGAGACCGTCGGTTGGATCATGCGTGCCTTTGTCATCCGAATGTCGGGCACTTTGGCCCTAGGTGCGCGGCCGGCTCGCAGCAAATGCTTGGGGCGTGGGCGCGTGGCGGGGTTATGACGGCGGACTGGGGCTGGAACAGCCCGCCGCCGGCGCACAGCGGTTGGACGATGTTGAGGCGATGCGGTTGCTGGCCAGCGTCGGCTACGGACGGGTCATATTCACCGTCAAATCGCTTCCCGCGATCCGCCCGGTCAATCATCTGGTGGATCACGGCAAGATAATCATTCGGACCCGGTTGACCTCGGCGATCCCCGCCGCCGTGCGATCCAGCGCGGGCGTCGTACTCGCCTACGAGGCCGACAGCATCGATCCGACGACTCGGACGGGATGGAGCGTTGTCGTTACGGGGCGCGGATACACCATCACAGATGCCGACGAGGTCTTCCGCTATGAGCAACGTCTGCAGCCGTGGGTCAACCACGCCGACACGGTCGTCGCCATCGAGACCGAAATGGTGAGCGGCTTTCGCATCGCCGCGCAGGGGTGACGACCCGTCAGGACTCGCCGTCGATGAGGCCGAGTGCGCGTTCGAACAGATGCACTGTGGCCGCATGCAATTGGTCGCCGACCTCTTTCTCGGCCTTGCCCGCGCAGGCCCGCGCCAGCGTGCCCTCGATCACGATCCCGAGCTTGAAGCAGGCCAGCACCGTGTACCAGGTGATGTCCGACAGGTCGCGGGTCGTGTTGGCGGCGTAGCGGTCGAACAGCTCCTCGGTGCTGGCCAACCCGCCCTGGCCGCCGAGCGCGTGGCTGAACACGCTGGAACCGTCGGGTTGGCGCCAGGTGGCCAGCAGCCAGCCCAGATCCAGCAGCGGGTCACCGATCGTGCACATCTCCCAGTCCACAATGGCGACCACGTCCGGCCCGGTGTGGGAGAACATCACGTTGGCGGCGTGGTAGTCGCCGTGCATGATGCCGGGCTTCCAGCTGGTTGGGCGGCGCCGCTGCAGCCAGTCCGCCACGCGCTGGACTCCCGGAATCTGCGGCCCGGGGTAGTTTTCGTACTCGCGGTAGGAGTCCAGCTCGGAAAGCCAGCGCGGCACCTGGCGTTCCAGGAAACCGTCCGGCTTGCCGAAATCGGCGAGGCCCACGGCGACATGGTCGACGGCGCCCAGCTTCGCCAACGCGTCGGCCATCGAGAGGCCCATCCGGTACCGCACCCCGGGATCGTTCGCGTGCAACGGCGGCAGCCCCTCGCCGGCGTTGAATCCGTCCACCGGATCCATCAGGTAGAACACCGCGTCGCCCAGCACACCGGGGTCATCGCAGACGGCGATCAGACGCGGGTGCGGCACATCTGAACCGGCAAGTGCGGCAAGGACCTTCGTCTCCCGCAGGATCACGCTGTTGCTCCGCGGCCGCAGATGCCGCGGCCCACGCCGCAGCACATAGGGCCGGCCGGCCCTGGTGAAGCGCTGCATGACGTTCTGCGTTCCGCCGGTGACGCCGGCGACGTCCTGCAGTGGGCCCTCGCCGAGTCCCTGCGTGGACATCCATTCCGCCACGGCCGCCAAATTCACGAAGTCCACGGGAAAAGAGAAGTCCACGGGAAAAGAGTAGGGCAGCGGTCAGCCGCGACGCCGCGCGGCGGCGGCTGGAAGAATAGTGTGCGTAACTTACTTTCTGGGGTGGGAAGGGAAATGGCGATGCCGCGGTCCGACGACGATTCCTGGGACATCACTCAAAGCGTGGGAGCCACGGCACTGGGTGTTGCCGCCGCCCGCGCCGCCGAGACCGAAAGCGAGAATCCGCTCATCAACGACCCCTTCGCGCGCGTGTTCGTCGATGCGGTGGGCGAGGGGATGTGGAGCGTCTATGCCGATCCGGTGCTGCTGTCCAGGGCCGTCGAAATCGAACCCGAGGTGCAGGCGCGGATACGGCTGATGATCGACTTCATGGCAACCCGGACGGCGTTTTTTGACGAGTTCTTTCTTCGGGCGGCCGACTCCGGGGTCCGGCAGGTGGTCATTCTGGCGGCCGGCCTGGACGCGCGCGGCTGGCGGCTGCCGTGGCCGGACGGCACGATCGTTTACGAGCTCGACCAGCCCAAGGTGCTGGAATTCAAAACCACCACGCTTCGCGAACACGGCGCCACGCCGACGGCCCAACTGGTGAACGTGCCGATAGATCTGCGCCAGGATTGGCCGAAAGCGCTGCGGGAGGCCGGCTTTGACCCATCCCGGCCGGCCGCCTGGTCGGCGGAGGGCCTGGTCCGCTACCTGCCGGCGCAGGCGCAGGACCTGCTGTTTGAGCGGATACATTCGCTCAGCGTCGAGGGCAGTTGGGTGGCTTCCAACGTGCCCGGCGCGGGCTTCACCGACCCCGATCGGGTACGCAGCCAGCGCGAGGTCATGCAGCGCATGCGCGCGGTGGCCGCCAAGCTGGTGGACGCCGAGATCACCAACTATGACGACCTCTGGTACCCCGAGGAGCGCACGCCGGTCGACACGTGGCTGCGAGAGCATGGCTGGGAGGTGTCGGCGGTGACGTTCCCCGAGCTGATGGCGCGGTACGACCGCGCCATCCCGCCCCGCGCGGACGACACGATGCCGCCGACGAAGTTCGTCTCCGCGCAACGCAAAGGGGACTGATCGGTCCGCCGGCGGGGCGCCTGACGACGGCGCGCTATTTGCCGACCGATGTTTAGACATAAGTCAAATGGGTAATGTGAGCTGCACGAGAAACCTTTTCTCGAGCACAGTGGAGGTCACTATGCGAGGTCGGGGATTTATCGGCACGATTGTTTTGGTGTGGTTGCTCGTCGGGGTTTTCGCGGCGTGGCAACGCGACTACTTCACGGGTGGCCCGGCAAGCTGCGTCACCGTCGGAAACATCGCGCTGACCGTGGTTGCGGGGCCTTTGAATTACCTAGGGGTCAATCCGAAAATCAAGGATTGCCACGTGCCACAGCCCAGTTCTATGCCCAGCGGCTTAGCGGCCCTCTCACAAAGGATGTTGTCATGATTGTCGTAGGCGCAATCTTGCTGGTTCTCGGATTTGTTTTCGGCATGAACTGGCTGGCGGGGCTCGGCATCGTGTTGCTCGTCATTGGCGCGGTGTTGTGGATCATGGGCTCGGTGGGCCGCCCGGTCGCCGGCAGGCGCTACTGGTATTGATCGCCCACCACGTAAACCCGTTTCACAGGCCACACAAAGCAAAGCCATAGCCGCGGCTTAGTCGGCGGCGGATACTGGAACCTGTGACGCAGTCCCGAGCCTCGGTCGAGCGCGTTGTCATGTGCCGGGCCGACGGCAACCCCGTCAATGTGCTGGTCGTGGACGACGAGTCGGTGCTGGCCGAGATGGTGTCGATGGCGTTGCGATACGAGGGCTGGAACATCGCCACCGCCGGCGATGGGGCGTCGGCGATCGCGACCGCCCGCGGTCAGCGGCCGGACGTGGTCGTCCTCGACGTGATGCTGCCCGACATGAGCGGGCTCGAGGTGTTGCGCAAATTGCGCGAAGAGAACCCGCAACTGCCGGTGCTGCTGTTGACGGCCAAGGATGCCGTGGAAGACCGCATCGCCGGCTTGACTGCGGGCGGCGACGACTATGTCACCAAACCGTTCAGCATCGAAGAGGTAGTGCTGCGCTTGCGTGCACTGTTGCGGCGCACCGGGGTGGCGACGGTGGACAGCGGCGCGCAGCTGGTGGTCGGCGACTTGGTACTGGACGAGGATAGTCACGAGGTGACCCGCGCGGGCGAGCCAATCTCGTTGACTTCCACCGAATTCGAGCTGCTGCGGTTCATGATGCGCAATTCCAAGCGGGTGCTGAGCAAGGCACAGATTCTCGACCGGGTGTGGAGTTACGACTTCGGCGGCCGGTCCAACATCGTCGAGCTCTATATTTCCTACCTGCGCAAGAAGATTGACAACGGTCGCGATCCCATGATCCACACGTTGCGCGGCGCGGGCTATGTCCTCAAGCCGGCCCGCTAGCTTGCGGCGAATTTGGTCGTTGCGGCTACGGCTGTTGGTCGGGCAGATCGTCGTTCTCGCCGTCGTATGCATCGGAATCACCGCAGCGACCGAACTCGCGCTGCTGCACCACCTCGTGACGCAGCTCGACGGGCAACTCGCGGGCACCTCCAACCGTTCGGCGCTGATGTACCCCGAACCGTCCCATCCCGGCTGGCATCACCACTCGCACCACGCGCCCCGGCCCGGCCCCGGCCCGCGGTTCCTCGATGCTCCAGGCCAGCCGGCGGGCATGGTGGCCGCGGTGGTCGACCACGGCAAAACGGTCGACGCCGGATACCTGACCAGCAGCGGCACCCGAGCCGCGTTGACCTCCACCGCCCAAACCCAGCTCGAGCAGATCGCCGGCAGCCGCACGCCGGTGACGCTGGACCTCGACGACCTGGGTCGGTACCGCGTCGTTGCCGCCCCGAGCCGAAACGGGGGCGACGTCATCGTCACCGGTCTGTCGATGTCGAACGTGGACGCCACCATGATCGAAATGCTGGTCATTCTCGGCGTCGTCACGGCGATCGCGCTGGTCGCCGCGACCACCGCCGGCGTCGTCATCATCCGGCGGGCGCTGGCGCCGCTGCGCCGTGTCGCCCAAACCGCAAGCAACGTCGCCGATTTGCCGCTGGACCGCGGTGAAGTCGAACTGCCGATGCGGGTTCCCGAATCCGACGCCAATCCCCACACCGAGGTGGGCCAACTCGGGTCGGCGCTCAACCGGATGCTCGACCACATCGCGGCGGCGCTGTCGGCGCGGCAGGCCAGTGAAACCCGGGTCCGCCAGTTCGTCGCCGACGCCAGTCACGAATTGCGCACGCCACTTGCCGCGATCCGCGGCTACACCGAGCTCACCCAGCGCATGGGTGAGGACCGCGAGGCGGTTGCGCAGGCGATGAGCCGGGTGGCATCCGAGACCGAGCGGATGACGCGCCTCGTGGAGGACTTGCTTCTGCTGGCGCGCCTGGACTCCGGCCGGCCGCTGGAACGCGAACCGGTGGATCTGTCCCGGCTGGCGGTTGACGCCGTCAACGACGCCCACGTCGCCGGACCGAGCCATCAGTGGGAACTCGACCTGCCCGAAGAACCGGTGGTCGTCCCCGGTGACGCGGCGCGGCTGCACCAGGTGCTGACCAATCTGCTTGCCAACGCCTGCGTCCACACCGGCGCGGGGACCGTCGTGACCACCCGGTTGAGCACCGAGCCGTCGCACACCGTGCTGCAGGTCATCGACAACGGCCCCGGCATCCCGGCGGCGCTGCAAACGGAGGTGTTCGAGCGGTTCGCCCGCGGCGATTCCTCCCGGTCCCGGAAAGGCGGCAGCACCGGGCTGGGTTTGGCGATCGTGTCCGCGGTCGTCAAGGCCCACCACGGGACGATCACCGTGAACAGCGAACCCGGTCATACCGAGTTCACGGTGCGGTTGCCACTTAACGGGTGGCAACCGCCCGCATCAACTCCTAGGCCGACTAGCTATTAGCTAGAGCAGGTCACATCTATTTCGAACGGCTTGTTCACCGGTTGCATCGGGTTGGCCATGTCCACCCCGGTGGCGGTCCCGGTGATCTTGTAGCTGTTGCCGTCCTTGGTGGCGGACGCCTTGCCCTGGCCGGTACCTGCCGTGTATCCCAGCGTCACGCCGTTGACGTTGCCGAGCCCAACGGACTTCACATCGGGAGGGTTGGCGTCGCTGAGCACGGCGGCGATACCGGTGGCGGCGCCACCGATCGCGATGTTGACGTTGCCGCCCGCAGTTGTGCACACGACCGAGCCGGTGACGTTCTGGTCCTTGCCGTCGATGATCACCTTCGTGCCGGCAGCTCCACCGGAGGTTGCCGACGCGCTCGAACCCGAGCTGGTACCGGAACTGCTGGTAGTCGACTTGTTGCTCGAACAACCGGAAATGCCTGCGGCCAGAATTGCCGCCCCGGCCACCGCGACCGTCAGTTCACGCTTCACCTGTTCTCCTTTGCCCGATAGTTGCGGTCCTCGGCATTGAGGGCCGTCTGCGCAGTATGCGTGTTTGCCGGAGCAAAGACCAGTGCCGCGGGTAACTCTTTCCGTGGTCATGAGCTACCGGACGTGACAATGTATTGCCGTGGACCACAAACCCCCCACGGCGGTCATCGAGTCGGCGCACCGCGGACAGGTTCTGCCATTTCATGACGAAACCGACTTCGCGAACGCCGACCGTGGGTTCGTTGCCGCCTTGTCGCCGTGTGTCGTCAGGGCGGCCGACGGACGGGTGGTCTGGGACAACGACGCCTATTCCTTCCTCGGCGGTCCCGCGCCGGCCTCGGTGCACCCCAGTCTGTGGCGCCAGTCGACATTGGCCGCCAAACAAGGCCTCTACGAAGTGGTGCCGGGCATTTATCAGGTCCGCGGACTTGACCTTTCCAACGTGACGTTCGTCGAAACGGACACCGGCATCATCGTCATCGATCCGTTGGTGTCCACCGAGGTAGCCGCCGCGGCGCTGGGGTTGTATCGCACCCACCGCGGCGGTGAGCGCCCCGTGGTCGCGGTCATCTACACCCACAGCCACGTCGACCACTTCGGCGGCGTACTGGGCGTCACCTCACAGGCGGAGGTCGATGCCGGCGCGGTGGCCGTGCTGGCGCCGGAGGGTTTCCTCGAGCATGCGGTCCAGGAGAACGTCTACGCCGGCCCGGCAATGACACGCCGGGCGACCTACATGTACGGCACCCTGCTGCCGCGCGGGCCACTGGATCAGGTGGGCTGCGGCCTGGGGCAGGCGACCTCCACCGGCGAGGTCGCCGTTATCGTGCCCACCATCGACATCCGTGAGACCGGGGAGAAGCACACGATCGACGGCGTGGAGATCGAATTCCAGATGGCGCCCGGCACCGAGGCGCCCGCCGAAATGCATTTCTATTTCCCACGATTCCGCGCGTTGTGCATGGCAGAGAACGCCACCCATAATCTGCACAACCTGCTGACCTTGCGCGGCGCGCTGGTGCGCGACCCGCACGCCTGGTCGGGCTATCTCACCGAGGCGATCGACACCTTCGCCGACCGCGCCGAGGTGGTGTTCGCCTCGCACCACTGGCCCACGTGGGGACGAGAGAGCATTGTCGAGTTCTTGTCACTGCAGCGCGACATGTATGCCTATCTGCACGACCAGACGCTGCGAATGCTCAACCAGGGCCACACCGGGGTGGAGATCGCCGAAATGTTCCAGCTGCCACCCGCATTGGAGGGGGCCTGGCACACCCACGGGTATTACGGGTCGGTCAGCCACAACGTGAAGGCGATCTACCAGCGCTACATGGGCTGGTTCGACGGCAACCCCGCCCGGCTGTGGCCCCATCCGCCAGAGGCCCTCGCGCCCCGATACGTGGCGGCGATGGGCGGAATCGACCGCGTGGTCGAACTGGCCCAGTCAGCCTTCGACTCCGGTGACTTTCGTTGGGCCGCAACGCTGCTCGACCATGCGATCTTCACCGACAGCGAACATGCCGCGGCCCGGGCACTGTACTCCGACACACTCGAGCAGCTGGCTTACGGCGCGGAAAACGCAACCTGGCGCAACTTCTTCCTCAGCGGCGCAACCGAACTGCGGGACGGCAACTTCGGCACCGCGACCACCGCCACGTCGTTGTCGCTGCTCAATCAGCTCACACCGGAGCAGATCTTTGACAGCCTCGCCATCCGGGTCGACGGACCGCGCAGCTGGGATCTCGACGTCGCCATCGACATTTCACTTCACCGACGTGACCCTCGACTACCGGCTGACCCTGCGCAACGGGGTGCTCGTTTACCGCAAGGCGGCGGCCGACTCCGCGACGGCAACCGTTACGGTAAAGCTGGGCAGCAAGTTTCGGCTGCTGACGATGGCGATGGGTGACCTCGCCTCACCCGGGCTGGAGATATCCGGCGACCAGGCTGCGCTGCAGGCTTTCCTGCGTGTACTTGACCAGCCAGACCCGGCTTTCAACATCGTCACGCCCTGAGGGGGTTGCGGCCATCGAGATTGCCGTGAGGGTTGCTCCAGCGGCTTAACCACGACCATGGCGGCAATCTCGGCGGGGCCCACCTACGCGACGTCGATCACCACCTTGCCCAATACCTTGCGATCGGCCACGTGGCGCAGTGCCGCGGCGGTCTCGGACAAGGGGAACCGCGCGCCGATGTGCGGACGGATGGTGCCGGCGGCGAACATCTGCGATAGCTCGTCCATGTCGCGGGCCGCGTCGCCGGGGTGGTCGGCCATGAACGTGCGGATCTCCATGCCGCGGATCGTGATTCCCTTGAGCAGCACGAGATTGAGCGGGATGGACGGGATCGTCCCCGCGGCGTAACCCAGGGTGACGAAGGTGCCGCCGCGCGCCAACCCGCGCAGGGCAGGCTCCGAATACGGTCCTCCGACCGGGTCCAGGACCACCCGGGCCGCATCGCCGGTGAGTTCACGGATCCGCGCTTTCAGGTCCTCGCGGTCGTAGTCCACGGTGGCCTCGGCACCGCGTTGCCGGCACAGCTCGAGCTTCTCCGGACTGGATGCCGCGGCCAGCACCCGGGCCTTCATGGCCACCGCCAGGTCAACGGCCGCCAGTCCCACGCCCCCGGCGGCGCCGAGCACCACAACCCAATCCCCTTCTGTCACCGTGGCGGTCGAGCGCAGCGCGTGATACGCGGTGCGGTAGGTCACGCCGAAGGCCGCGGCCGACGCGAAGTCGGCGTCGTCGGGGATGGGCGCCGCCTGACCAGCATCGAGCAGCGCCTGTTCGGCGAACGCCCCGAAGGTGGTGCCGGATACTCGCTGCCCTCGGCTAAATGGCGCGCCCGCACCGGCGGCGATCACTTCGCCGGCGATCTCATTGCCCGGTATGAACGGCGGCGGGATCTTGACCTGGTATTTGCCGGCGATGAATAGCACGTCGGGGAAGTTGACCGCCGCGGCGTGGACCCGCACCAGCAGCTGGCCGGGGCCCGGGACCGGCTCGTCGACGTCCTCGATAACCAGATCTTCCGGTGCGCCGTAGGAACGACAGATCACTGCGCGCATCAGCTGGCCCCCAGTCCGCGTAAACAGAACCGCACCACGTGTGCGATGTCGTCGGGGCCGGGCCGGTCGGCCGACCCGACATATCGCCGCATGGTCGCCGCCGTGCAGCAAAACACGGCCTCGACGTCCCGCTCGACATCGGAACTGCCCAGCGCCGCAACGGGTTCGACGAGCAGAGCCCGCAGTGGCCGCATCATCTCCTGATCGGCGGCCCGCCAATTCGTGCCGGCCGACATCTGCCCGGCCGCCGCGCGGCTCATGCTGATCAGGTGGGGGTCGGCCACCTGCGCCAGCGTGCCCTCGATCCAGCGCGCGACCTGTTCGCGCGGCCTGGGCTCCTTGGCCATCTGGTGCTCGAGGTAGGACACGACGATGCCAACCCCGCGTTCCATGACCGCCAGGATGAGATCGTCCTTGCCGGCGAAATACCGGTAGAACGCCTTGTTCGAGGAACCGGCCTCGGCGACGATATCGCTGACCCGGGGCGGCTCCGGTGCAACCCGTTCCATGACGCGCACCGCGGCGGCCAGGATGCGTTCCACCTCCTCGGTGGCCTCGCGCTGGCGGTCGTCGAGTGCCCGCTCGACCGCCGCGGTCACTCTGCTGTTCATGAATCGGGAAGCGCCGGAACCCGGTCGATCAGGTCACCGTACTTGGTGCGCGCGGCCTCGCGCCGGATGTCCAGCAGCTCACTTGGCCACTCGGCGTCTTCGGCCTCGTATCCCTTGAGCAACAGCCGGGCCAGGTTGACCTTGTGCGCCTCGGTGGGCCCGTCGGCCAGCCCCAGCGCGACCCCGCCGAGCAGCACGTTGGCCAGGGGCAACTGGTCGGTGGTGCCCAGCGCGCCGTGCACCTGGATCGCGCGCAGCCCAATCGATTTGAGAACTTGCGAGGCCAGGATCTTGCAAGCGCCGATCTCGGCGCGGGCCGCGTGCTCGCCTGCGGTGTCGATCAGCCATGCCGCGTGCAGCACCGCCAACCGGAACGGCATCAGTTCGGTGTAGGAGTCGGCGATGAACGCCTGCACCAGCTGCTTGTCCGCCAGTGAGCTGCCTTGGGTGAAACGGCTTTTCGCCCGGCGAGACATCATCTCGATCGCGCGTTGGGCCATCCCGATCGACCGCATCGCGTGGTGCAGTCGCCCACCGGCCAGCCGGGTCTGCAGGATCATGAAGCCCTGACCCGGTTCGCCCAATAGCGCGTCTGCCCCCACCCGCACCCCGTCGTAGTTCACCAGGGAGTGCCCGGGCTCGTGGGGCAGCGCGCCGACCAGGTGGTGGGTGGCTTCGATGGTCAGGCCCTCGGTGCCGGCCGGAACCAGGAACGTCGAGGCGCCGCGGTGGACCGGCACGTCGGGATCGGTGATCACGACGACGATGAAGAAGGAGGCGACGGAGGCGTTGGAGGAGAAGTACTTCCGCCCGGTGATCACCCAGTCGTCACCGTCGCGGAATGCGCGTGTTCGGAAGACCCGCGGATCGGCGCCACCTTGCGGCTCGGTCATCGAGAAGCACGAGAAGATCTCACCGGACAGCAGCCCGGCCAGATAGCGGTCCTTTTGCTGCTGGGTTCCGAAGCGGGCGATGATCTCGGCGTTGCCGGTGTCCGGCGCTTGTGTTCCGAACACGATCGGCGCCCATGGGCTGCGGCCCAGAATTTCGTTGATCAGCGCCAGCTTGACCGCGCCGAATCCCTGCCCACCCAGTTCCGGGCCCAGATGCGGTGCCCACAGACCTTGGTCTCGCACCCGTTGCTTGAGCGGATCGACAATGCGGCGGCGCTCGTCGCTCAGCGGCAGGAACTCGCAGCCGGGGAACAGCACTTCGAGGGGTTCCACCTCCTCGCGCACGAATTCGCGGATCCAGTCGAGCTTGCTTTGAAATTCCGGCTCGGTGGAGAAGTCCCAAGACATCCGAGTGCTCCTATCGTTAAGGGATTCCGCCGTCGGCGCGCAGGATCGAGCCGGTGGTGAAACTTGAGGCGTCCGAAGCCAGGAACAGCGCCGCCCCAACGATTTCGGACGGGTCCCCGGCGCGCTGCAGCGAAAGATGAGCGAACGAATTCTTGGTCGCCGCCTCGAGATTCCAGGCCTTGCTCACGTCGGTCAGAAAAGGCCCGGCCATCAACGTGTTGACCCGGACCGCTGGTCCGAACGCCTTGGCCAACGCTTCGGTCATGGCGTTGAGCCCGGCCTTGGCCGCGGCGTAGGGAATGATGTCGGGGGTCGGCCGCAGCGACCCGGCGGTACTCACGTTGATGATCGACCCGCGGCCGGCGGTCACCATCCGCTCACCCACCAACGCCGACAACCGAAACGGCCCTTTGAGATTGAGGTTGACCACCGCGTCGAACAGCTTCTCGGTCACGTCGGTGAGCTTGTCATACAGCGGCGACATGCCGGCGTTGTTGATCAGCGTGTCCACCCTGCCGAACCGGTCGTACGTGGCCTCGACCAACCCGTCGAGCTGATCCCAGCGTCCGACGTGGACCTGATACGGCATGGCGGAGCGGTGAGTCTCGGACTCGATCTCCCTGGCGGTGGTCACGCAGTTGTCCATGTTGCGGCTGGCGATCACCACGTCGGCGCCGCAACGCGCGACGGCGAAGGCCATTTCGCGTCCTAGCCCGCGGCTGCCGCCGGTGATCAGCACGACCCGGTCGGTGAGATCGAAAAGCTCATCCGCATAGGACATTTCAGCGTCCTTTGCTCACGCTGGCCAGCTCGGCGGCGGTGGCGATCAGCTGTGGGATCATCGCCCCGAAGGCATCTTTGATCTTGGGATCGACCCCTCCTTTTCCAGCCCCCACACGTACCCCTGTTGCGTAGGTCTTCTCCAGCACGATGCCCAGTTTCCAGTTGGCCAGCACCAGGTAGTAGTCGATGTTCTCGGTGGAAAGCCCGCTGAGGGTTTCGTAGTGCTGCAGCAATTCGCTTCGGGTGGGCATGCCGCGCATGTCCAGATAGAACCCGTCTTCGCGGGGCTCTTCGCCGTCGTAGCCCAGCAGACACCAGGCCAGATCGAGCAGCGGATCGCCGACCGTTGTCATCTCCCAGTCCACGATCGCCGCCAGCCGAGCCGGCTCCCCGTGCGCGAACATCACGTTGGCGAACTGGTAGTCGCCGTGCATGATGCCCGGCCGGTACTGGGCGGGCCGGTTGGCGCGCAGCCAGTCCGCGGCCTCGTGCAGCCCGGGCAGGTCGCGCACCTGGTAGGCGTCGAGGAACTTCAGCCAGCGATCCACCTGCCGCTCATGGAATCCGTCCGGGCGGCCGAAGCCGTCCAGGCCCTGGCTGCGCCAGTCCACCCGGCCCAGCTTGGCGGCGCCCTCGATCAGTTGGAAGGCCAGGCCGCGCCGCGCCCCCAGGTCGGTGTCGAACGGCGGTTGCCACCCGCCGTCCATCGGGCTCCATCCGTCGATCGCCTGCATGACGTAGAACGGCATGCCGAGCAAGGTGCCGGTGTCGTCGGCGGCGATCAGCGCCGCGTGCGGGACATCGGTGCCCGACAGCGCGCGCACCAGCCGGATCTCCCGTAGCAGACCGTCGATGCGCGCGGCGTCGGCGCGAGGGCCCGGCATCCGCAGCACCATGCGCTGCCCGGCCCGCTCGATCAGGTACAGCGTGTTCTGCGAACCGCCCTTGAGCTGTTGCAGCCGCGGTTCTTCAGCCTCACCCGGTGCGCCCTGCGCATCCAGCCAGCGGCCCAGAAGCGCCGCATCCAGTTGGGTTTTGTCAGCAGTCGTCATCGTCCGCACACCCCGCTCTCCGCATGGAGAATAGCATTCTCCATGCGGGGTGGCACCGGCGCGTCCCAGGTTCACTCCGCCTTGTGCGCGCTGAGCAGAAACCCCGGAGCCATGAAGTGGCCCTCGTTGTCGCGTTCGAGGTTCGCCAACGGACCGCCCGCAGGCTCCAGGGCATCGTCGTTACCGTAGATCTTCGCGGGGCGCAGATCGTCGACCCGCCACAGCCTCGAGACGGCGTCGCGCAACTCGGATTCGGTAAAGCCGCGCGGGCCGGGCCGGTCGGGATGGGCCTCGCCCAATGCCCCGGCGGCGAAGGCCAGGATGTACAGCGCTGCCCCCGGGGCGGCGGCCAGCAGGATCGATTGCAGATAGTCCTGGCGCCGCTCCAGCGGCAGCGCGTGGAACAGACCGCTGTCCAGGATGGTGGCGAAGCGGCCGTCGTAGCCACGAAAGGTCGAAACGTCGGCCTGCGCGAAAGCCACCGTCGTCAGCCCGCGTGCTGCGGCCGCCGCGGCCGCGGCCTCGACCGCGGTGGCGCTGGCGTCCAGGCCGACCACGGTGTAGCCGCGCGCGGCGAGGTCCAGCGACACGGCGGCATGGCCGCAGCCGGAATCGAGGACGTCGCTGCGGACCTTGCCCTGATCGACCAGGGTGGCCAGCTCGGGTTGGGGCCGGCCGATGCTCCACGGCGGTGGTGTTTCCCGTCGGTAGGCGGCGTCCCAATCCACGTTTGGCTGCGTCATCTGTGCTCCTCGAGATCAGCGCCGCGGGTCGCGATGAGAAACTGGGCGCTGCCCACCATCCGACGACGGGAACAAATATGCAAGTGCTTCTGGTCCGGCATGCGCTGCCATTGCGCAGCGAACACGGCGAGGGCTCCGACCCGGACCTGTCGGATGACGGGTTGGCCCAGGTCGAGCGACTGCCCAAGGCGCTGGCCAGGTTTCCCATCGCCCGGGTGGTGAGCAGTCCGCAGCGCCGCGCCATCCGGACCGCGGAACCGGTCGCGGCGGCGCGCGAACTGACCGTCGAGATCGACGATCGCTTCGCCGAATACGACCGCGATCTGCCGCTGTACCTCCCCGTCGAGCAGATCAGGTCGGAACGCCCCGACGAGTGGGCGCGGTTGGCCCAGGGGCACCTGCCCAGCGCGGTGGACGAGGACGCGTTTCGCGCCCGGGTGCGCGCCGGAGTCGACGACCTGGTTGCCGCCGCCGATCCCGACGACACGGTTGCGGTGTTCAGCCACGGTGGGGTGATCAACGTGCTGTTGCACGAGATCCTGGGTACGGCCCGGCTGCTGTCCTTTCCCGTCGACTACGCGTCGGTGACCCGGTTGTTGTTCTCGCGATCCGGTCAGGCGACGGTGGCGGGGGTCAACGCGGTCGAACACGTGTGGGACCTGTTGCCCCGAAATCAGCGGTGGTAGGAAAGTTCGGTGACTTCAGCTGACCAACTCGAAGGGCTCGACCTGGCCTCGCTGGACCGGTATCTGGGTTCGCTCGGCATCGGGCGCGACGGCGAGTTGCGCGCGGAGTTCATTTCCGGGGGCCGCTCCAACCTGACGTTCCGGGTCTACGACGACGCGACGAGCTGGCTGGTGCGGCGCCCGCCGCTGCACGGCCTGACCCCGTCGGCGCACGACATGGCCCGCGAGTACCGGGTGGTTGCCGCGCTGCGCGACACGCCGGTTCCGGTGGCGCGCGCGATCGCGCTGTGCGAGGACGACTCGGTGCTGGGGGCTCCGTTCCAGGTCGTCGAATTCGTTGCCGGCCAGGTGGTGCGCCGCCGCGCCCAGCTGGAGGCCTTCAGCCGCACCGTCATCGAAGGCTGTGTCGACTCGTTGATCCGGGTGCTGGTCGACCTGCACAATGTCGATCCCGACGCGGTGGGGCTGGCCGGCTTCGGCAAGCCCAGCGGTTACCTGGAGCGCCAGGTGCGGCGCTGGGGTTCGCAATGGGCGTTGGTGCGCCTGCCCGAGGACCGTCGCGACGCCGATGTCGAACGTCTGCATTCCGGTCTGCGCGAAGCAATCCCACAGCAGAGCCGCACGTCGATCGTGCACGGCGACTACCGGATCGACAACACCATCCTGGATGCCGACGACCCGACAACGGTGCGCGCCGTCGTCGACTGGGAGCTCTCGACGCTGGGGGACCCGCTGTCCGACGCGGCCCTGATGTGCGTGTACCGCGACCCCGCGTTGGATCTGATCGTCAACGCGCAGGCCGCGTGGACGTCGCCGCTGCTGCCGACCGCCGACGAGCTCGCCGACCGCTACTCGCTCGTCGCCGGGTTACCGCTGGCGCATTGGGAGTTCTACATGGCACTGGCCTACTTCAAGCTGGCCATCATCGCCGCCGGCATCGACTTCCGCCAGCGGATGTCGGATCAGGCCCGGGGGATGGGTGACACCTCGGACGACACGCCCGAGGTGGTGGCGCCGCTGATCTCCCGCGGACTGGCCGAGCTGGGCAAGCTGCCGGGTTAACGCGACGCTGCCGTGTGGTGCTTCTTGGCCGCGCGGCGCAGCTGCAAGATCCGCGCGGTGCCGACGGCCACCGTGATCAGCCCGCCGACCACCGCGGCCAGCAGGATGGCCACCCCGAGCGGCAGGTGCCAGTGCCAGCCCAAGAACGTAAAGGCCGTGGACGCCGTGTTCTGGGTGATGAAGATCAGCAGCACGATCAGGATCAGGAAGCCTGCGATCAGGGCCGACCACAGCGCGCCGGCGCGGGTGAATCCGATCGCCGGTTCCTTGGGGGTCGCGTCCTTCTTAGGCGGCGGCCCGGCTTTGGGCGGCGGCCCGGGTTTGGGGGGCGGCTGGCCGGGGGAGGCAGGGGTGTGGCTGCTCATAGTCTCATCTTTGTCCCATCCGGCGCAGAATGAAACCAAACCCCGCAGAACGGTTACTGTCGGCGGTATGAGGATGGGGCCGCGCGTGCGCAGCGCGCTCATCCGGGCGGCAGCATGGCTCACGACGATGTGCGTTGTTGCGGCTTGCAGCAATTCCGATCCGCTGGGCGCAGAAGTACGCAGCCCGAAATCCATCGTCGTCGGGTCCGGCGACTTCCCGGAATCGCAGGTCATCGCCGAGATATATGCACAAGCGTTGCAGGCCAACGGCTTCGACGTCGGGCGGCGGATGGGGATCGGCAGCCGGGAGACCTATATCCCGGCGCTGAAGGATCATTCCATCGACCTGGTGCCGGAATACATCGGCAACCTGCTGCTCTACTTTGCGCCCGAGTCGACGGTGACCATGCTCGACGCCGTCGAGCTGGAGCTCTACCGGCGGCTGCCCGGCGACCTGTCGATTCTGACGCCTTCGCCTGCCTCCGACACCGACACCGTCACCGTCACCAGCGGGACTGCCGGCTCATGGAAGTTGACGACAATCGCCGACTTGGCAGTGCATTCGGCGCAGGTGAGGTTTGGGGCGCCATCGGCGTTCGAGACCCGGCCTGCCGGACTGCCGGGATTGCGGCAGAAGTACGGGCTCGACATCAGGCCGGGCAACTTCGTCGCCATCAACGACGGCGGCGGAGCGGTGACCGTGCGCGCGTTGATGGAAGACAGGGTGACCGCCGCCAACATCTTCAGCACCTCCCCGGCCATCCCGCAGAACCACTTGGTCGCGCTCGAAGATCCGGAGCACAACTTCTTGGCCGGCAACATTGTGCCGCTGGTCAATTCGCAAAAGAAATCCGATCGGCTCAAAGACGTACTGGATGCGGTATCGGCGAAGTTAACCACCTCTGCCGTAGCGGATCTCAACGCCGCGGTGTCGGGAAACTCGGGGGTGGACCCCGACCAGGCGGCACGAAAATGGGTGCAAGACAACGGCTTCAGCCATCCGGTCGGCCAATGATCAGCTTCGACAAAGTCAGCAAGGTCTTCACCGACGGCACCGCCGCGGTGGACCAGTTGAGCCTGGTGGTCCCGACCGGCAAGCTGACCGTCTTCCTCGGTTCATCGGGCAGCGGCAAAACCACGGCGCTGCGCATGATCAACCGGATGATCGAGCCGACCGCCGGCACCATCACCATCGACGGGGTAGACGTGTCCACCCGCAACCCGGTGCAGCTGCGCCTCGGCATCGGTTACGTCATCCAGCATGCCGGGCTGATGCCCCACCAGCGGGTGATCGACAACGTCGCAACGGTTCCGGTGCTGCGGGGGCAGTCGCGCCGACAGGCCCGCAAGGCCGCCTACGAGGTGCTCGAACGCGTCGGGCTCGACACCAGGCTCGCCACCCGCTACCCCGCGCAGCTCTCCGGCGGGGAACAGCAACGCGTCGGCGTGGCCCGTGCGCTGGCCGCCGACCCGCCCATCCTGTTGATGGACGAGCCGTTCTCCGCCGTCGACCCGGTGGTCCGGCACGACCTGCAGAGCGAAATACTGCGTCTGCAAGGCGAATTGCACAAGACGATCGTCTTCGTCACCCACGACATCGACGAAACGCTCCGCCTCGCCGACCAGGTGGCGATCTTCAAAGCCGGTTCACTGCAGCAGTACGACGAGCCGGCGCGGCTGTTGTCGCGACCGGCCAACGATTTCGTCGCGAGGTTCATCGGTCTCGGCCGCGGCTATCGATGGCTGCAACTCATCGACGCCACGGGCTTGCCGGTCCACGACGTCGAGCGGATCCCGGCCGACGATCTCGGGAATATCCGCCTGCCCGACGGGTGGGCGGTGGTGGTCGACGGCGCCGGCGCGCCGATGGGCTGGATCGACACCGAGGGCCTGCGCCGCCACCGCGCCGGCGCCCCGTTGTCGGACAGCATGAGCGGCGCCGGCTCGCTGTTCCGGCCGCACGGCAACCTCAGCCAGGCGCTGGACGCGGCGCTGTCGTCGCCGTCGGGAATGGGTATCGCCGTCGACGGGGGAGGCAAGGTCACCGGCGGTGTGCTGGCCGCCGACGTGCTTGCCGCGGCGGCAGCCCGACGGCGGGCCTGAACGGAATCCCGATGCGCTACTTGCTGACTCACCTCGGCGACGCCTGGGCGTTGACCGTGATCCACCTGCGGCTGTCGCTGGTGCCGGTGTTGATCGGGTTGGCCATTGCGGTGCCGCTGGGCATGCTGGTGCAGCGCGCACCCATTGCCCGCCGGCTGACCACGGCGGCCGCCAGCGTCGTGTTCACCATTCCGTCGCTGGCGCTGTTCGTGGTGTTGCCGACGATCATCGGAACGCGCATCCTCGACGAGGCCAACGTCATCGTGGCGCTGACGGCCTACACGGCCGCGCTGCTGGTGCGCGCGGTGCTCGAGGCGATGGATGCGGTGTCGGCCCAGGTTCGCGACGCCGCCACCGCGGTCGGCTACCCGCCGATCACCCGGATGCTCAAAGTCGACCTGCCGCTGGCCATCCCGGTACTGATCGCCGGGCTGCGGGTGGTCGTGGTCACCAATATCGCGATGGTCTCGGTGGGTTCGGTGATCGGCATCGGCGGCCTGGGCACCTGGTTCACCGAGGGATACCAAACCGACAAGAGCGACAAGATCCTGGCCGGCATCATCGCGCTGTTCCTGCTGGCCATCGTCATCGACCTGCTCATCGTGCTGGGCGGCAGGCTGGCCACGCCGTGGGAGCGCGCCGGGCGCAGCACCCGCACCGGCCGCCGGGCGCCGGCGCTGGCGCCGATAGTGGGTGGCGCGCGATGAACTTCGTGCAACGGGCGATCTCGTACCTGCTGACCGCCGACAACTGGACCGGCCCGGTCGGCCTGGCCGCGCGCATCTTGGAGCACCTCGAGTACACGGCCATCGCGGTGAGCGCGTCGGCGCTGATCGCCGTCCCCGTCGGGCTGATCATCGGCCACACCGGCCGCGGCACGCTGCT
Source organism: uncultured Actinomycetota bacterium (assembly GCA_963800315.1). GTDB lineage: Bacteria > Actinomycetota > Actinomycetes > Mycobacteriales > Mycobacteriaceae > Mycobacterium. The sequence continues at coordinate 844,638 of CAWDAS010000001.1, read as the reverse complement.
GGTCGTGGGCGCGGTCAACGGGCTGCGCTCGCTGCCGACGCTGGGCGTGCTGCTGCTGGGCACGCTGTGGTTCGGCCTGGGCCTCGGACCGCCGCTGGCCGCCCTGATGCTGCTGGGTATCCCCGCGGTGCTGGCCGGCACCTACGCCGGCATCGCCAATGTCGAGCCGACGGTGGTCGATGCCGCCCGCGCGATGGGCATGACGGAAACCCAGGTGCTGCTGCGGGTGGAGGCACCGAATGCGCTGCCGTTGATCCTCGGCGGGTTGCGCAACGCGACGCTGCAGGTCGTCGCGACCGCAACGGTGGCCGCCTATGCCAGCCTCGGCGGACTGGGCAGATACCTGATCGATGGGATCAAAGAGCGTGAGTTCCACCTCGCCCTCGTCGGCGCGCTGATGGTGGCCGCGTTGGCGCTGGTGCTCGACGGCCTGCTGGCGTTGGCGGTATGGGTGTCGGTGCCGGGCACCGGTCGACTGCGTAAGGCCGTTCTGCCGGACACGTCCGTCACGGTTGGCGGACACGCTCTACGGTAGATGGGTGAACGCAGACCCCTCTGATCAGACTCGGCGCGTGTGGCAGGCGATGCTGACCTGGCGTGCACAGGATGTCTCCCGGATGGAATCGGTACGAATTCAGGTGTCCGGCAAGCGAATCAGGGCCAATGGCCGCATTGTGGCCGCCGCCACCGCGACCAACCCGGCGTTCGGCGCCTACTACGACGTGCAGACCGACGAAAGCGGCGCCACCAAGCGGCTCGGCCTGACCGTCACGCTGGCCGAGCGCGAGCGCGTGCTGTCCATCGCCCGCGACGAAGAGAACATGTGGCTGGTCACCGACCACCAGGGCGACCGGCGCGCGGCCTACGACGGCGCCCTGGACGTCGACGTGGTGTTCAGCCCGTTCTTCAACGCGCTGCCGATCCGGCGCCTCGGCTTGCACGAACGGGCGGATTCGGCGGCGCTGCCGGTGGTCTATGTGAACGTGCCGGACATGTCCGTCACCGCCGCCGTCGTGAGCTACGCCAGCACCGGCGGCCCGGACGCGATCAAATTGCGCTCTCCGGTGGCCGACACCACCGTGAGTGTCGACCAGGAAGGGTTCATCGTGGACTACCCCGGGTTGGCAGAGCGGATCTGATCACCCCGCCCGCCCGGCCGGCCGCGGCAAGTTCCTCGCGCCAGTTCTCCGCGCCGATGACCACGGTGACGATGTCGGAGCGCGGGAAGCTGTCGTAACGCGTTCGAGCGGCGTGGCCGGCCACGGTCAGGTCGGCCACCGAGTTGTGACGGGCCAGCGACTCGCGGGCGTGGTTCAGCAAATCGATGACGTGGTCGACGGCCGGCAGCAGCTGGCCGGCGTTGCCTTCGCACATCGCCCGCACCAGGTCCGGGGCGGTGCCCGCCACCCGGGTGGCGTCCCGGAAAGATCCCGCCGCCAGCGCGAAGGCCAGCGGGACTTCCGCGGCGGTGATGGCCAGCGCCTCGGCGAGCAGGTGCGGCAGATGCGAGATGGCGGCCGCGGCGGCGTCGTGTTCGTCGGACTTGGCCGGCACCACCAGCGCGCCGCAGTCCAGCGCCATTGTCATCACCAACGACCACACCTCGGGGTCCACGTGGTCGTCCACGCTGAGCACCCACGGGGCCCTGATGAACAATCCGGCGTAGCCGGCGGCCCAGCCCGAGTCCGCGGTGCCCGCCATCGGGTGACCGCCGACGAAGCGTTCCTGCAGGCCGGCGGCTACGACCTCGTCGAGCACGGCCCCCTTGACGCTGGTGACGTCGGTCAGCGGACAGGCCGGGGCCAATTCCCGGATGCGGGCGAGCATGCCCGCGAACGCCGGCATCGGTACGGCCAGCACGATCAACGCGCCGGTGTCGGCGGCGCGGGTCAGCGCCGCGGCCAGGTCGGTGGTGGCGTCGAAGCCGTCGTCGACGGCTGCCTGCGCGCCCTCGACCGAGCGGTTGTAGCCGAACACTTCACGGCCGGCCGCCGTGACGGCCCGCATTATCGAGCCGCCGATCAGCCCGAGCCCGAGCACGCACACCGGAGTCTGAGAAACGGGGTGAGGAACGGGGCTAGCCACAGTCCAAGGTTGGCACAGTTCGGCGTAGCGGTGCGTTCGGACGCCGGCGCTGCGGTGCGTAATCTGGTCAAGAGGCCTGGTCAGCGACTACCGTAAGCGGCCATGGGAGCAGAACGGGCCTCCGCCCAGGGCCTGTCCGCAGACACGCCGGACGGTTTCGGCGTAGCGGTAGTGCGGGAAGAGGGTAGGTGGCACTGTTCTGCGATGGCTGCCAAGTCGCTGACGAGCCTCAAGGCCGCCGAGACCGAACTCCGGGAATTGCGTAGCGCCGGAGCGGTCTTTGGTCTCCTCGACGTCGACGACGAATTCTTCGTCATCGTGCGGCCGGCGCCGTGGGGCACCCGGCTGCTGCTGTCGGATGCCACCGCCGCGCTGGACTACGACATCGCCGCCGAAGTGCTGGACAAGCTGGATGCCGACATCGATCCGGAGGACCTGGAGGACGCCGACCCGTTCGAGGAGGGCGACCTTGGACTGCTGTCCGACATCGGGCTGCCCGAGGCGGTGTTGGGGGTCATTCTCGATGAGTCCGACCTGTACGCCGACGAGCAACTCGGCCGCATCGCCCGCGAGATGGGCTTCGCCGATCAGCTGTCGGCCGTGATCGACCGCCTCGGTCGGTGACCCCGAGCGCGGCGGAGCCGGGCGCTGGGGGTCACCGCCGTCAGTCTCGGTCGGTGACCACCGACGAAGACCTGATCCGTGCCGCTCTGTCCGTCGCCGCGACGGCGGGGCCCCGTGACGTGCCCATCGGTGCGGTGATCGTGGGCGCCGACGGAACCGAGCTCGCCAGGGCCGTGAACGGCCGCGAAGCCCTGGGCGATCCGACGGCCCATGCCGAGATCCTGGCGATGCGGGCGGCGGCCAGCGTGCTCGGTGACGGGTGGCGGCTGGAGGGGACGACGCTGGCCGTCACCGTCGAACCCTGCACGATGTGCGCGGGCGCGGTGGTGCTCGCGCGCATCGCCCGGCTGGTGTTCGGCGCCTGGGAACCCAAGACCGGAGCGGTTGGATCGCTGTGGGACGTGGTCCGCGACCGGCGGCTCAACCATCGCCCTGAGGTGCGCGGCGGTGTGCTCGCGCAGGAGTGCGCCGCACCGCTGGAGGCCTTCTTCGCCCGCCAGCGATTGGGGTGACCCGGGCCCGGTTCGGTAAGCTGCCTGGCGGTGGCGTGTCCGAGCGGCCTAAGGAGCACGCCTCGAAAGCGTGTGACGGCTAACACCGTCCGAGGGTTCAAATCCCTCCGCCACCGCCAAAAGCTCGGCTTATGACCTGCCCTGCCCGCCGGCCAGCGCCCCAATCGTTTTGACGTCGGCGTCCTGAAAGGGCCGCCCGTCGGGTCGGAGCAGGTCGTGGAACCAAACCTTCGGGACCGCGCCGTACGGGTGCTCCCACGAGTCCCACGGAAAGTAGGTCTGGGTCTTGCCCGCGACCAAACCCCAGTTGATGGCTCCGACGTTGTGGCGCTTGGCAACCGGCAGGATGCCCTCCACGGTGCTGCCCCGGGTCCGGGCCATGTACTCCGTGCAGATGATCGGCCGCCCCAGCGGGGCGAGTTCGTTGATCCGGGACTCGAAGCCGGCGGGCTCGGCGTAGGAGTGGAAGGTGATCACGTCGGAGTTGTCCAGCTGGATGTCACTGATTGCGCTGCGGCCCTGCGGTTCTCCCCAGTCGCCGTGCCACACCCCGCTCGTCAGCGGCTGGCTGGGATTGACCGCACGTGCCCACCGGAACACCTGGGGGAGCAGATTGGTGACGAGCTGTTCCTTGTCGCTCCTCTCGACGTTGCGATATTGGCGCGCGGGATTGTCGGGCTCATTCCACAGGTCCCAACCCAAAACCCGATTGTCGTTGCGGAACTGGGTCAACACCCCGGTGACGTAGTCGTACATGGTGCGGGCGTAGCGCGGGTCGCCGAGGCGTTCGGCACCGGGGCTCTGCACCCAGCCCGAGTTGTGGACACCGGGCCGCGGCGCGCGCTGGCGCCCCCCTTTGGGGACCGGGTCCCAACACGAATCGAAGAAGACGAACAGCGGCTTGATGCGATGGCGCGCCGCGATCCCCACGAACTGCGCGAGGCGGGTTTGGAAGCCGCGCTGGTCCTGGGCCCACAGCTGATCGTGGAGGAACACCCGCATGGTGTTGAATCCATAGAACTTGGCCCAGCCGAGTTCGGTGTCGATGCGCCGGGGATCATAGGTGTCGGCCTGAAACATCTCGAGCTGGTTGATCGAGTTGGTGGGGATGTAGTTCGCCCCGACGAGCCAACCCTGCGCTTGATACCAGCGGTTGGCGCGGTCGGGGGACCAGCGAGTCGCTTCCTCCGCGGAGACGCGCGGCGCTCGGGCCAGCGCCGTGCCGGCCGCCAGCAGCAGCGGTAGCGTGAGGGCCGTTCGACGTCGCACGATGTGACCATAGATTTACCTGGCGATTTCCCCGGTATTTGCTCAGCGCGTCGCATTACCTTCGAGTGCGATTGTTATCGGATTGTGACCTGGCGCTACTCGGCAAGCTCCGCCGGCGCCGTGCGCGAGCGCGGTTGCTGGCTGGCGGTGACTAGCGCAGCTTGCGGCCATCGTTGTCTTTGACGCTGCCGGTGAACATCATGATCGCATCAACGATGCCCCAGATGATGCCGCCGAGCAGGACCGGGAAGCCGAAAAAACAGAACAGGCTGAACACAGCTCCGAAGAGCCCCAGGCACAACTGTGCGATCGCGATCTGAGTCGAGTCGATATAGAAGCGACCGATGCCGAACAGCCCGAAGAAGAGCTGCAGCAGGCCGGCCGTCGTGGCGGACTTGTCTGACAGCGGTAACCCGGTGGCGGGATCGCGCCCGAAGGGCGCCTGGGCGTCCGGGTACCCCGGGTAGCCCGGGTAGCCCGGGTACGGGGGATAACCGGGGTACGGCTGCGGGGGCGGATAGCCCGGCGGCGGTGGGCTCTGGGGATGGGGCGGCGGTCCGTAGCCCGGTGGCTGCCATTCCCAGGGCGGCTCACCGTAAGGGTCTCCGGGTTGGTTCGGCGTCGACATTGATTCGAGTTAACACGGGCGCCGCTCGGGCGTCCACAGCCGACCGGCGCACCGAATGCCGATCGCAAAGTTACTTCAGACTTCACCCCTTGAGCGTGATACTGGGGGCATGCCCGATCGCAATGTGCTAGGCGGTCCGCTGGAGCCCTGCGGCACCGAACCCCTTACCGGTTACTACCGCGACGGATGTTGCTCGACCGGCCCCGAGGATCTCGGCCGGCACACCATCTGCGCGGTGATGACGACCGAATTCCTGCACCACCAGCGTTCCATCGGCAACGACCTGTTGACGCCGGTTCCCGAGTACCGGTTCCCCGGCCTGCTGCCCGGCGACCGCTGGTGCGTCACCGCCCTGAATTGGCTGCGGGCCCACCACGACGGTTGTGCGGCGCCGGTGGTGTTGGCGTCCACGCATGAGCGCACCCTCGAGGTGGTGCCCCTCGAGGCGCTCCAGGAACACCAGATCGACGTGCCCGACGACCTGGCCAACCTGTAGAGCTGGATCCGGTGGGTTCTGCCGTTGGTGACATCGACTTCGATGACCTGACGTCGCCCAAGCTGACCGACGTCCAGCGTCAGATCCTGGAGTTCACCGAGGCCACACGCGTCGACTTCGACATCGATGGGATGCTCGCGGAGGCCGTCGAGCAGGCCGGCGTGGGCGACGACCTCGCCGACACCGACGGGTTCGGCGACCGCCTGACCGCGCACGTGGCGGCGATCGAAGCCGACGAGGGCTTGCGTCAGCTCACCCGCGCATCCTTGCGGCAACGAGTCGTTCGCCTGCTGCGCAACCGATTGTCGTTGACCGAACTCATCAAGCGGTATCCCGAAATAGAGTCCATCCCGATCGAGCAGCCCTTCATCGTCGTCGGAATGCCGCGGTCCGGCACCACCCATCTGGTGAATCTCATTGCCGCCGACCCCCGCCGGCGCGCGCTGCCGTACTGGGAGAGCCAGGATCCGATACCCGCCCGGGGCCAGGGCCCCGACCTCTTCGGGGTCGACCCCCGCTACACGCGCGCCAAGTCCGAACATGACGCGCTGATGGCCAGCGCCCCGGCGGTCGCCGCCATGCACGACCGCTTCCCCGAGGCGATCGAGGAGGAAGTGGAACTCCTCGACCTCGATGTGGCCGCCTACGTCCTGGAATGGCATGCGCGGGTGCCCGGTTGGCGTGACTACTATCTGGGCCTCGACCAGACCCGGCACTACGCGTATATGAAAAAGGTGCTGCAGGCGTTGACTTTTCTGCGCGGTCCGCGGACCTGGGTGCTCAAAAGCCCGCAACACTGCGAGCAACTCGGCCCGCTGCGGGCGACGTTCCCCGACGCGACAGTGGCTTTCACCCACCGCGACCCCGTCGCGGTGATCCAGTCGGCCATCACGATGATGGCCTACTCCGATCGGCTGCGCCGAACCAGCATCGACCCGGGCTGGCTGCTCGACTACTGGAGCGACCGCGTGCACCGCCTGCTCAGCGCGTGCGTACGCGACCGCGAGCTGGTGCCCGCCGACCGCAGTATCGACGTCAGCTTCCACCAGCTGAACGGCAACGAAATGTCGGTGCTGGAGCGGCTCTACCAGTGCGGCGGAGTCGAATTGACGCCAAAGGTGCGTCAACGCTTTCAGCGCTACCTGGACGGCAATCCACGCGGCAAACACGGCCGCATCCACTACGAACTGCAGCGCCACTTCGGCATTACGGCCGACGAGCTCCGCGGCCGGTTCGGCTTCTACTTCGATAGGTTCGATGTCCGCGATGAGTAACGATGAGTAACGAAGCCCGAGGGTTCGAACCGGTCTACCGCAGCAGGCCGGGCGCCGACGCCATGCGTCCCGCCGCCGCCGAGCAGGCCGAGCGGATCGCCCCGGGGTTGTGGTGCTCACCCGGGCTGTCGAACTCATACCTGCTCACCACCCACGACGGCCGGGTGATCATCAACACCGGGATGGGTTTCGAGGGCCCGGTGCATCGCGCCAACTTCGACGCCGTCGACTCTTCGCCGGTGCGCTACATCATCTTCACCCAGGGCCACGTCGATCATGTCGGCGGCCTGGACAGCGTGCGCGATCCCGAGACGACCGTTGTCGCGCAGGCGAACTGGACCACTTGGCGCGACGACAACGAACGCCTCATCCCGTACCGCGCCAGCCGCAGCGCGTTCGCCTTCAAAGCCACGCTGGCCGACGGTATCGAGGCCATCCAGCGGCGTCTCGGTACCACCCGCCTGCCCGGCCAGAGCCTTCCCGCCGTCGATGTCGAGTTCGACGACACGCTCACCTTGGAGGTCGGCGGACGGCGGCTGGAACTGATCTCCGTGCCCGGCGGGGAGACCACCGACTCGTTGGTGGTGTGGCTGCCTGATGAACGAATCTGCCTGTGCGGGAATGTCTTCGGCGCACTGTTCGGCCATATCCCGAACCTCGTCACCATGCGCGGCGACCGGTACCGCGACGCCCTGACCGTCATCGCGTCCGTCGAACGGGTGCGTGATCTGCAACCCGAGCTCCTGGTGACGGGGCACTTCGAGCCGATCAGCGGCGCCGAGCGCATCAACGGCGAGCTAACCCGGTTGCGCAACGCGATCCAGTACATTCACGATCAGACCGTCGCCGGGATGAACGCCGGCAAGGACGTGCGGACCCTGATGAACGAAATCATCCTGCCCGCGGAATACGAAGTGGGTCAGGGCTACGGCAAGGTCGCCTGGGACGTGCGGGCCATCTGGGAAAACTACTCGGGATGGTTCCACCACCGGTCGACCACCGAGCTCTATCCGGTTGGATTCGACGCCGTCACCCCCGACATCGTCGAGCTGGCCGGAGCCGACGCACTTTTGCACCGCGCCCGGGCACACCTCGACTCCAGCCGTCCGCTGCACGCCATTCACCTTGCCGAGCTGGTTCCCAAAAGCCATCCGGGCGTGCGCGACGTGCTGCGGGCAGCCCACCGAAAGCTACTGGACGACAGCACGAACTTCTGGGAAAGCGCCTGGCTCAGGCACCAACTGGCCGAGAACGGATGACGGCGGGACAGACCATGGAATTCGCACTACGGCCCGAGGACTTCTACCACACCGGCATCGTCGTGTCCGACCTAGACGCGGCAATGGCGCGGTTGAGCGCGCTGGCCGGCTACCGGTGGATCACCCCGATGAGCTACACCCTGCCATTCCGCACGGCAACGGGAACGCACGAACTCACTTCGACATTCGTCTACTCCCTGCAGGCTCCACACGTCGAGCTGATCCAGGAGGTGCCCGGTAGTCCATGGATGGCGGCGCCCGACAACTCCATCCATCACCTCGGCTACTTCACCGACAACCTCGCCGAAACCGCCAGGGCGCTCGAAGACAACGGCTTCACATTCGAAGCGACCGCCGCCACCGCCCCGCCTTCTTCGCAGTCCGACCTCGCACTGTTCGCCTACTACGTGGACTCCTTCGGGACTCGCATCGAAATCGTCGACCGCGCGCTGTTCCCCGACTTTCCCGCGTTCCTGCGTTCGGCGGCGGGACCGCAACCGCACTGACCGGAGGCCGGACATGTTATTGACGGTGCTGCGTTTCAACTTCGCCTCACCACACGGTGACCCGCGCACGCAGGGCGGGCTGCTATCCGCCGCGCTCGAATTGGCCCAGTGGGGTGAGTCGCACGGGATCACCTCGATCAGCGTCGACGAGCATCACGCGACCGGGCACGGATGGAGCTGCAACCCGATCATGGCCGCGGCGATGTTTCTGGCGCGCACCTCGACGTTGATAGCCAGCGTGGATTGCGCATTGGGCCCGCTGTGGAATCCGGTCCGGCTCGCCGAGGACATCGCCCTCGTCGACAACATGAGCCGCGGGCGCCTGCACACCACCGTGGGCCTGGGCTACCGAACGGTCGAATATGAGGCTCTCGGAGTGGATTTCGGCCGGCGCGGCGAGCTGATGGACAGCCTGGTCGAGCGCATGCTGTCGGTCTGGTCCGGTGCCGACGCGGACGCGGGCATCTGCACCGGAACGTGGACCCGGCCGCATCCACCGCTGTATGTCGGGGGCGGCGCGCGCGTCACGGCCCGGCGCGCGGCGCGTTTCCGACTGCCGCTCAGCCTGGCCGACCACCTACCCGAGATCGCCGCGTACTACCGTGAGCTGTGTTCCGAGGCCGGCATGAAGCCCGTCATCCTCATGCCGGGGCCGATCAATCGCGGGATGATCTTCCTGCACGAGGATCCGGAGCGGGCATGGGCGGAACTCGGTGACCACATCCTCTGGGAGGCGGTCACTTACGGCACCTGGTCCACCGATCAACGCTCACTGATGCACTTGCCCGGCGTCCAGACCCTGGACCAGGTCAGGGCATCGGGGCTGTACCGGTTTCTGACCCCCGACGAGCTGATCGCGGAGGTACGGGAATCCGACAACTACGGACCGCTGGTCATGCACCCGCTGGTGGGCGGCATGCCCGTCGATGAAGCGTGGAAGTCGGTCCAACTGCTCACCGACAAGGTCCTGCCCGCGCTCGGCTGACGGGACCTTGATCGGGTGCCCGCGTCGGCGGGTACGGCTTTCGGAGGGCATGGGATGAGAAGTGGGCGATCCACATGAAGTCTGAACCACAAAGGGCAACAGGACTGCTGGGCGGCGCAGCCACGCTCGCCGTCGCGGTCGGCGGCGCCGTCAATCCACGCGTGTCGGTCACCGCCATGCCGGCGGCTCCGGCCGCGCCCGTGCGCTAGAGCCCGGCACCACCGCCGCCGTATTCCCCACCTCGCGATCGCCCGTCGGCAAAATGCGTACTCGGTTTCGCCGGGCGCGGGCGGGAAGGGCCCCGGCTCAACGGGCCGGCTTCCAGAGCGGATTCGTGACCGCGTCAAGCGCCTCGGTGACGTAGCGATCCAGCGTCCACCGCCGATCAGCGCGCCGCACCCATTGCTGGAAGGCGAAATCTGCGGCGGCGAAGGCGAGTTGGACGAGCAGCCCGGGACGAAGGTCGACGTCGGGGTTGACGCCCATCCGTTCGGCGATGAGCTTCGTCGCCCGCTCCTTGTCGGCGGGGGTGTGCACCGTCACCTTGTTGAGCAGGTCCGGTGCCACCAGCAGGGCTTTGCGCCACTCCTCGCAATCGGCCGGCATCGAACGAGCGGGTCCGGGTGATGATGGCGTTGATCAGCGCAACGTCCGGTGGCTCGCCGGCCGGACCGTGTTCGAGCAGGTTCACGATCGCGGCACCGCCATGGCGGACGGGAGCCAGCAACAGTTCCTCTTTGGCCGGCACGTGCCGGAAGAAGGTGCGCGGCGAAACGCCCGCGGCAGTGGCGATTTCCTCGGTCGTGACGGCGTCGTAGCCACGTTCGATGAACAGCCGGAACGCCGCGCGCCTGATGTCGGCACGGATCTGAGCCCGTTGCCGATCCCGCAGCGTCTCTCCGGCGATCACCGGAAGCAACCGATCCCACCGTCGACGTGAATGGTCTGGCCGGTGATGAACGTCGCGTCCGCGCCCAGCAGGAACGCCACCAGCGCGCCCACGTCGGTGCGGACATCGCCGATGCGCTTCATCGGGATGCGGCGCACCGCCTTGGCGTAGTCGTCTGGCGCGAACTGCTTCCACAGCTTGACGCCGTCGGACTCGGCGAACGGGCAGATCACGTTGACGCGGATGTTGTCGCGCCCCCATTCCAGGGCGGCGACCTTCGACAGACCCCGGATGGCTTCCTTGGCCGCGGCGTAACCGCCCCACTTGGGTTCGCCGCCGGTCCCGGTGCCGGAGCCGAGGTTCACGATCGAGCCGCCGCCCGCCTCGACCATCACTGGGTGGACGGCCTGCATGAGCAGGAATGTCGCCCGCGGGCCGACGTCATACCCGAGCGCGAGATCCTCGGTGGTGATGTCGACGAATGGCTTCGGCTCGTTGGTCGCGATGGCATTGTTCACCAGGCCATGCACGGTGCCGAAGGCGTCGACGGCCGCCGCCACGATCCACCCGGCGCTGTCCGGCTCGCGCAGATTGGCCACCAGCATTTCGACGGGGCCCGCGGCCCGAAGCTCGGCGGTTGTCTCACGCAGTTTGTCGTCGAGGATGTCGACCAGCAACACCGCGGCGCCACGTTCGAGCAGTGCGGCGGCGATGCCCTTGCCCACGCCCTGGGCGGCGCCGGTGACGATTGCGACGTGACCGTGCATCGAGTCGGGATGTGTGTAGGTCACGTTGCCGGCCCCATCCGCAGCCCCACGCCGCGGTGCATCTCATAGGTGCTGCGGGCGCCATCGGGCAGCTCGATGAATTCCACCGGGGTCCCGTCCGGGTCCTTGACGAAAAACATTCGCACGCCGCCGATCTCGAACGGCTCTTGGTCGGGGGTGTAGCCCGCGTCGCTGATGCGGCGATGCGCGTCGTCGAGATCGGGGACGGACAACGACACGTTATGGATCCCGGTGATGCCCCGCCGCCGCCCTTGGTCGGGCGGATTGGTGCCCAGCGATAGCAACTCGACCATCAGTCCGCCCAGCAGCCCGCCGACGACTCTTCCCTCTTGCTTTCGGGTGGCCTGCAGGACCGCATCGAAAGGCTCACCGGAGATCAGGGTTTCGAAGACGACCTCCATGCCGATCACGTCGCGGTAGAAGGCCAGCGCACGGTCCATGTCGGTGACCCCGACCACGAGGTGACAAAACGACACGTCGTCAAGGACGCCGGAGCTTGTCATGGGGTCGCGGTCGCGAGCCGGGGGGCCGGGCGTCCGGCGAACAGCGGCAGGTCCAGGTACGTCTTGATGCCGGGTTCGGCGGCGCAGACGTCGGGGATGGCATTGACGCAATGGTTGGCGGTGGCCACGACTCCCGGGTTCTTCTTTAGGCCCTCGGAAATGGTCTCCGGCTGTAGACCTTTGAAGGTGAGGCTCACCGTGGGGTCGCCGGTGATCTCGACTTCGAAGCGCTCGCCCCGCCCACCGAAATTCCAGGCCGGCTCCAGGTTCGCTTCACCCATCAGCCAGTTGACCGCGGCCGTGATCACCGGCTCGCCGTCAGCGAGGGCCTGCCAGCGGAACCGGCGTGCGGCCACGGTTCCCGCGGTGATCGGAAACGGGTCGTAGTCGATGTCGGCTGTTGCAACGGCGATCTCTTGAATGGTCCTGATGTTGGGATCGATGCGAAATCCCATGTGATCGGCGATCATTCGCACCGACATCTTGAACCCCGACTCGAGCAGGCTGGCCATGGGCCCGTGCGTGGCCTCCTCGGGCGTGCCGCCGAAACCCATGATGTGGCGCACCACGTCCGGGGCGTTGTAGGTGCGGATGTCGGAGAACTCCTCGGCCCGCACATGGGTGATCGCCGACGAGAGCGAGGACACCATGAGCGGGAACCGCTCGGTGATGCCCCCGGGGTGAATTCCCGATCCGTGCAGGGTTACCCGGCCCTCGAGCGCGGCATCGGCGATGGCTTTGTGAGCAGGGTTGTTCAGATCCGGGTATACCCAGCCGACCGGGGTGACCACATTCTTGCCGGACCGCAAAATCGCCACGACCTCTTCGTCTTTGGGGACCAGCGGGCTGTAGACGACGCAGTCAGCGTCCAGGGCCAGCACCTCGTCGATGCTGGTGGTGGCGGCGACGCCCAGCTCCCCGGTTCCGGTTAGCCGGCCCACGTCGACGCCGTTCTTGTTCGCGGAATGCACCCAGCACCCGACCAATTCCAGCTGCGGGTGATTCAGTACGCACGCGATTGCGGCCTTGCCGACCCCTCCGGTCGCCCACTGGATCACACGAAGTTTGGACGGGTTGCTCATCGGTGACCTCCACAATTCCAAGCCTTTACACGCCGACGCCTGGAATGGCACAGTATGACCCGCTGGCAGTGACTGTCAACGACGGGTCCGCGGGTGCACAGGAAGAGGCCGATTGATGAGCGTCCTTGACGGCAAGATCGCGATCGTCACCGGAACCAGTCGCGGTGTGGGCGTCGGCATCGCCCACGAGCTGTTACGCGCCGGCGCCACGGTCATCGGCTGCTCCCGCTCGCACCTGGACACCATTCCGGGCATCGACCGCGATTGGGCGGATCGGGCGTCACAACGGGTCTGCGATCAAGGCGACTACCGCGCCATCGACTCGTTCGTCGCCGAAGTGGTTGCCGACCACGGCCGCGTCGACATCTTGGTGAACAATGCCGGCGGTACCGTTCCCGCGCCGCATGTGGAGAGCATTCCCGAACTGGTCCAACGCATTCAGGGCGCGCCCGGCGGTGACGACGAGTACGAGCGGACGGCACTGTTTCACGCGTACGCGGTGCAGATGAACCTGATCAGCCCCATGTGGTTCGCCATCCGCGTGTATCGCCAGATGCGTACCCAGGACGGCGTCGGGTGCATCATCAACATCTCCAGCGGCGCCGGACATCCGGCCGGGTCGCCCACCTTGGTCTCCTACGGCGCGGCCAAGAGCGGGCTCAACCATCTCACCCGGTCGCTGGCCGAGGAGTGGGGACCTAAGGTGCGCGTGAACTGCATCGCACTGGGTCCGACGATGACCGAGAATTTCCGCTCTTTCGTGCTGCCCAGGGACGACCCAACCGGCGCAAGGTATTTCGCCGCCGTTCCGATGCGCCGCGCGGGCGAGCCGGCGGAGGTGGGCCGGGTGTGTGTCTTCCTGGCCGGCGGCGATGCCGACTTCGTCAACGGCACGACCGTCGAATGCGACGGCGGCATGCTGCCCGGCATGCTCTACGACGCGGGCCTGAAGACGATCACCGATCTGTTGTAATGCACCCCGCGAACGGCATCGGGCTGGTAGTTTTATTCGGGTTCGGACCGATCGCCGGGAGGCGTTATGCGTCGCGCAGTCACTGCAGCCGTGGGGGCAGCACTGGGGGCCGTCGTCGTTGGGTGCTGCGGTGGCATGCCGCGCGCCGCCGCGGACAATCCGGTTTGCACCGCGACGTGGTGCTCATTCTTGTCGCCCTCAGGCAACATCGGTTGCGAAATGAACTATGGGCGCGGCAGTGGCATACCCGACGAGACTTACTGTCAGAGCGACTCTCCGCCCCAGACCGTGCGTATGTCCACCGACGGGTCGTTCAAGACCTGTACGCAGGAGTCTTGTCTGGGTAATGCGGGTCAGGGCACTCCCACACTCGGCTACGGCCTCACCGCCGGAGTCGGTCCCTTCAGCTGTCGGTCGGAGCCGAGCGGGGTCACTTGTACTGTGACATCGGGCCGGGGCTTCACCCTGTCCAGCGCGGGGATCACACCCGTCGGGTGACGGCGGCGTCGACGGTGCCATGGTCGTCGAGGCCGCCCCGTTCGGTAGGTTCGTCGACGAAGACCCGCGCGCCCGGTCGTCCCCTTCCTGGTGGAACGGGTCGGCAACGCCGCCCGAAAACCCAACGAAAGCAGGGAGATTGGATGAGCACCTCGCTGGAACCCACCGCCGAGCAGTTCGCGGCGCTGGCCGCCCGTCCGCCGGATGCACCGGTGGTGATGGTCAACCTGTTGAAGTTCAAGGCTTCCGGGGGAGTGGAGTCCTATCAGCGATACGGGCGGGAGGTCGCGCCGCACCTCGAACGTGTGGGCGCCACCCTCCGGTACGCGGGCACGGCTCCGGCGTACGTGATAGGTGACGGTGAGAGGCCCTGGTGGGACGCCATCCTCGTCGTCGAGTACCCGACGCCCCAGGCCTTCATCGACATGGTGACCACTCAGGAGTACGCCACGGTGCACGAGCATCGCGCCGCCGGGTTGGAGCGTGGCGACCTGATCGCGACGTCGGCGTGGTCCCTCGCGGATTCTTATGAATAGACAAGAGAACCCTTGATCTTGTTGCGCGGAGCAGTGGTCTCTGAGCATGGTTGGCTGATGGCACGCGCATGGTCAGGAGGTCGGGCATGCCCGTACGAGTGGTCATCGGCTATGACGGCTCGCCGGCGGCAAGCGCCGCAATCGATACCGGTGCATTGCTGTTTCCGGACGCACATGCGTGGGTCACTCACCTGTGGATGCCACCGCTAGCCAGTGAGGCGCTGCGCCATCGGCTGCGAGTCAAAGCTCGCGATGTCAACGAATTCATGGACATGGTTGAACAAGAGGGTCATCGCGAAGCCGAACGGCTGGTGGCGAGGGGCGTCGTCCTTGCCCGTGCGGCGGGGTGGGACGCTCAGCCGCTGGTGAAGCGCACTTGGGGTGCGGAGGGCCTGCGGCTGGCGCAGGTTACGGAGCAAGTGGAGGCCGACTTGGCGCTGGTCGGCTCTCGCGGGCTGGGCGGCACCAGAGCGGTGCTGGGCAGCGTGTCGGACATGGTGGTGCACTACACCGCGCGACCCGTCGTGGTCATCCCCCACCCGCTGTTGGCAGCGGACTACGCAATGCTGCCCAATGGGCCAGCGCTCGTTGGTTGGGATGGCTCGTCGGGTGCGCAGACAGCGCTCGCCGCGGCCAGCCGGCTCTTCCCGGGACGTGATGTGCTTCGTGTCTCTGTCGAGGAGGAGGACGGCGCCCCGCTGCCCGCGCCCGGTCAGGCGGCGCGGGCCATCCCCACGCTGCACGTCGAGCGCGCCGGCGGCATACACGCGCGTGCCATTTCCGATGCGCTCATCACATGTGCTAACGAGCACAATGCCGCGGTGCTGGTGGTGGGGTCGCGCAGACAGTCTGTCGCGAAGGAGACGCTGCTCGGCAGTGTCGCCCTGGCAACTTTGCACCACGCACACCGGCCCGTAATGGTCGTGCCCCTCGAGCAGTCGGCCGGATCGTCGGTCCCACTCGTCGGTGACCTAAGGCTCTGACGGAAACCAAGCTCGAACCCGAAAAATCTAAAGCCAGCCGTCGATCACGCGAGGGGAAGAGATTGCCGCCATCGCAGGCGCTACCTGTGTCTAGAACTACCGCTCACCACGGTCTGCCAGCGCATGAAGTCGTCCTGCTGCTGGAGACCGATTCGCATCGGGGGCTTTCCGATGATGAGGTAGCCGAGCGCCTGGAGCGATTCGGGCCGAACACGCTACCGGCGCCCTCGGGTGCCGGGTTGTTGGTGCGGATCCTGCGTCAGTTCCATCACCCGCTGATCTATGTGCTGCTGGTGGCCGGCGCGATCACCGCGGGCCTGCATGAGTTCGCGGACTCGGCGGTGATTTTCGGCGTTGTGCTGATCAACGCGGCCGTGGGTTTCGTCCAGGAGTCCAGGGCCGAGACCGCGCTGGAGGGCCTGCGCTCGATGGTGCGCACCCTTGCCAACGTGGTCCGCGGCGGTCATGAGCGAACGGTATCCTCCGACGACCTGGTCCCCGGCGATTTGGTCTTGTTGGAGGCCGGCGACAAGGTTCCCGCTGACGTGCGGCTGGTGCGCCAGACCGAGCTGCGCGTCAACGAGTCGGCGTTGACCGGGGAATCCGCACCGGTCAGCAAGGACGAGGTCGTCCTGCCGGAGGCGACGCCCGTGGCCGACCGGCGCAACATGGCCTACTCCGGCACCCTCGTGACGGTCGGACATGCCGTCGGCATCGTCGTTGCCACGGGGGCCGGGACCGAAGTGGGCGAAATCCACCGCCTCGTCGGAGCCGCGGAAACCCTTGCAACCCCGCTGACCGAAAAGCTGGCCCGGTTCAGCAAGGTCCTGACCGTCGGTATCCTCGGCCTCGCCGCACTCACTTTCGCGGTCGGGCTGCTCCGCCGTCAGGACGCCGTCCACACGTTCACCGCGGCCATCGCGCTTGCGGTCGGGGCGATCCCCGAGGGCCTCCCGGCGGCGGTCACCATCACCCTTGCGATCGGCGTGGCCCGAATGGCGAGGAGGCGTGCGGTGGTTCGACGGCTGCCGGCCGTCGAGACGTTGGGCAGCACCACCGTGATCTGCACCGACAAAACCGGAACCCTGACCGAAAATCAGATGACGGTACAGGTGATTTGGACCCGCGACGGGATGATCGAAGTCACCGGATCGGGCTACGCCCCCGACGGTCAGTTGTGCACCGCCGACGGTGCACCGGCATCGATCGACACCGATTCGGCGCTGCGCTGGTCCCTGCTGGCCGGGGCCTGCTGCAACGATGCCGCGCTGATCCACGAGAAGGGGCAGTGGGGTGTGATCGGGGACCCCACCGAGGCCGCGATGCTGGTGGTCGCCGCGAAGGCGGGTCTTGATCCGGAGAAACTTGCGGCCGGCCTGCCGCGGTTGGCGGTGATTCCGTTCAGCTCCGAGCGTCGCTACATGGCCACCTTGCACCGCGACGGCGACGACTGCGTCGTGTTGGCCAAGGGCGCGGTCGAGCGACTGCTCGACCTATGCGACACGCAGATGGGCGCCGACGGTGCGTTGCGGCCGCTGGACCGCGTGGAGGTGTCGCGGACGGCCGAACAGCTGAGCCGTCGAGGGCTGCGGGTGCTGGCCACCGGTGTGCGCTCAAACGTTGTCCCCGATGATTTCGACGAAAAGGCGTTACCGGGTTCGCTGGCGTTGACCGGCTTGCACGCGATGCTGGATCCACCGAGGGTGGCCGCCGCCTCGTCCGTGGCCGCCTGCCACAACGCGGGCATCGCGGTGAAGATGATCACCGGCGATCACGCCGGGACGGCCGCCGCGATCGCGACTCGCGTCGGCTTACTCGACGAGCAGGAAATGGAGCCGGGTGCCGTGCTCATCGGCACCGATCTGGCCTCGCTGGATGCCGATGACTACCCCGATGCTGTGCAGACAGCAAGTGTGTTCGCCCGGGTGTCACCCGAGCAGAAGCTGCGACTGGTGCAGGCGTTACAGGGCAAGGGCCAGGTGGTGGCGATGACCGGCGACGGCGTCAACGATGCACCGGCCTTGCGGCAGGCCAACATTGGCGTCGCGATGGGTCGAAGCGGCACCGAGGTCGCCAAGGACGCTGCCGACATGGTGCTCACCGACGACGACTTCGCCACGATCGAGGCCGCGGTCGAAGAAGGCCGTGGCGTATTCGACAACCTCACAAAGTTCATCACCTGGACTCTGCCCACGAATATCGGCGAGGGACTGGTGATCCTGGCGGCCATCGCGTTCGGCGTCGCGCTACCGATCCTGCCCACGCAGATCTTGTGGATCAACATGACCACCGCTGTCGCGCTGGGCCTCATGCTCGCCTTCGAACCCAAAGAAGACGGCATCATGAGCCGCCCGCCACGCGACCCCGGCCAGCCATTGCTGACCCGCGGCCTTGTCGCTCGCGTCCTGCTGGTCTCCACCCTGCTCGTCGGCAGCGCGTGGTGGCTGTTCGGATGGGAACGGGGCAACGGCGCGGTGCTACCTGAGGCTCGCACGGCAGCGTTGAACCTCTTCGTCGTGGTCGAGACCTTCTATCTGTTGAGCTGTCGGTCGCTGACACATTCCGCTTGGCGGATCGGTGTGTTTTCAAACCGGTGGATCATTTTTGGTGTGACCACGCAGGCGCTCGGTCAGATCGCCATCACGTATCTGCCCGCCATGAACTTAGTTTTTGAAACCGCACCGATTACTGCAGCAGCTTGGCTGCGGATCTTTGCTATTGCAGCCGCGGTCAGCGCGGTGGTGGCCGTCGACAAGCTGCTGCGGCGTGCTCTCGGCGTGCTCCGTGACCGTGGATCGGTAACCACGAGCATCCGTTAGGTTGCGCAGCATTTGCCGATCAGCGCCAATCGACTCTTGACGCCGGGACCTTTGGCCACTAGGAAGCCGGCGGTCAGGGCGGTTAGCTGAGACAATGCGCGAATTCAGCCTCCCGGCAGGCTTCACCGTCGGTGAGTCCGACAACGTCGTCAGCAGTGTGTACTCCCACGAGCGGGATGACCCCGACCATGTCATCTTCGAGCGCCTTATCGACGGCGTGTGGACGGATGTGACCTGCGCCCAGGCCGTCCGCCAGATCCGTGAAACAGCGTTGGGTCTGATCGCCGAGGGGGTGCAAGCCGGCGACCGGGTGTCAATCCTGTCGGCCACCCGCTACGAGTGGGTGATCCTCGACTACGCGATCCTCTCGGTGGGCGCGGTCACCGTTCCCATCTACGACACGTCGTCGGCTGAGCAGGTGCGCTGGGTGCTGGAGGACTCCGGCGCGGTGCTGGTGATCGCCGAGACCGAGGCTCATGCCCAGCTGGTCAAGGAACTGAGCAATGAGCTGCCGAGTCTGCGCAAGATCCTGCACCTGGATTCGGGCGCGCCGGCGGCGCTCGAGGAGCTGGGCTCGGCCGGGAAGTCGGTGGACATCGGCCAACTCGACGAGCGGCTTGCGGGGTTGCGCGCCGCCAACCCGGCCACGCTGATTTACACATCGGGCACGACGGGCCGACCGAAGGGCTGCCAGCTGACGCATTCCAACCTTCTGTACGAGACACGCGGCGCCGCAGCGTGCTTCCCGACGCTGCTGCGCAAGGGGGAACGGCTGCTGGTCTTCCTCCCCTTGGCCCACGTGCTGGCCCGTTCGTTGTCGATGTCGGCGTTCGCCAACAAGGTCACCCTCGGCTACACCAGTGACATCAAGAACCTGGTGCCGACGTTGGCCGTGTTCAAGCCCACCGTGGTGGTGTCGGTGCCCCGGGTGTTCGAAAAGGTCTACAACACTGCAGAATTGAACGCCCAGGATAGCGGCAAGGGCATGATCTTCGACAGGGCCGCCCGCGCCGCGATCGAGTGGAGCATGGCGCAGGACACCGGTGGCCCGAGTCCGCTACTGCAAGTCAGACATGCGCTGTTCGAACGCCTCGTCTACCGCAAGCTACGCGCCGCGCTGGGCGGCGACTGCCATGCCGCGGTCTCCGGCGGAGCCCCGCTGGGCAAGCGACTGTGCCACTTCTACCGCGGGGTCGGACTGACGGTTTACGAGGGCTACGGCCTGACCGAAACCAGCTCCGCGATCACCGTGAACCGGATCGGCGACGAGCGGGTCGGCACGGTCGGAAAGTTGTTGCCGGGCAACAGCATGGCGATCGCCAACGACGGCGAGGTGCTGCTGCGGGGCGGCGTGGTATTCAGCGGCTACTGGCACAACGAAAATGCCACCGCAGAGGCGATCGTCAACGGGTGGTTCCACACCGGTGACCTGGGTTCGGCCGACGCCGATGGCTTCTTGTCGATCGTCGGCCGCAAGAAGGAAATCATCGTCACCGCGGGCGGCAAGAACGTCGCTCCGGCCGTACTCGAAGATCAGTTGCGGGCGCACCCGCTGATCAGCCAGGCAATGATGGTGGGAGACAACCGGCCGTTCGTGGCTGCGCTCATCGCGATCGACCCGGAAGGCTTCGAGGTGTGGAAGCAGCACCATGGCAAGGAAGCCACCGCCTCCGTCGAGGACCTGATCGACGATCCCGACCTGGTCGGAGAGATCGATCAAGCGGTCACGCAAGCGAACCAGACGGTGTCGCATGCGGAATCGATCCGCAAATTCCGTATTCTGCCCGCCGACTTCACCGTGCTCACCGGCGAGTTGACTCCGACCCTCAAGGTCAAGCGCAACGTGGTCGCCGCGCGATTCGTCAATGAGATCGAGGCGCTGTACAGCAAGCGCTGAGCTTCGCCTCAGAGTTTGTAACCGATGGCGCGCAACAAATCGTGCCGCTCGGCGACGTCACGATCGGTTTCCACCCCGAGCGGTGCCTGCCCATCGATAACGCCCACGATGCCGCGACCGCGAGGAGTCACCGCGACGACGACTTCGACCGGATTTGCTGTGGCACAGAAAATTCCGCAGACCTCGGGCACCGCCTTCACCGGGTTGAGGACGTTGACCGGAAAGCCCTCACGCAGGAAGATCACGAAACTGTGCCCGGCCGCGATGGCCAGCGCAGTGCGGGTCGCGAGTTCGACCAACTCGCCATCGTTGCCGGTGCGGCGTACCAACCGCGGTCCGGACGCCTCGCAAAATGCCAGCCCGAACCGGAGTGCCGGGCTCACCCCGGCCAGGGCCTCGTGCACATCTTCGACCGTTTTGATGAAATGTGCCTGACCGATCACCACGTTGACATCTTCCGGCTTGTCAACGGGCACCACGTCCCAGGACAGCGTCGTCGTCGTCATTCGACCCATGCTGCCACGAACGCCGCGACGGCCTCGATACCGCCAGCGAAATAGCTACCTGCTGCTGGTGATGTCAGCCCACTACGGGGTAGCGGCGCTGCTGGCCCAGCCGGTCCAGAGCGGTCTGCATCACCGAGCGCACGTGGGCGTCGACTTTATGGACATCGGCGTCCTTCCCGAATCGGGCGGCGATGTCGATCGGCTCTAGCACCTGATAGACGATCTTGGCCGGTAGCGGAATGTTGGCCGGAAAAAACACCGTAAGACCGAACGGCAAGCCGACGGTGATCGGCAGGATCTCCATCCGAATTCGCTTGAGCCCCAGCCGCTTTGCCAGCGAATTGCCTCGAGTGAGGAAAAGCTGGGTTTCCTGACCTCCGATTGCTACCGCGGGCACGATCGGCACGCCGGCCGTCATGGCGGTCCTGACGTATCCGGTGCGGCCATCGAAGTCGACGACGTTCTGCCGCAGCGTCGGCCGGAAGGCGTCGTAGTCGCCGCCGGGGAAGGCCAGTACGACCGCGTCCGAACGCAGCGCTTCCGCGGCGTTTTCCCGGCTGGCATGAATGACGCCAAGGCGGCCGAGCGATGCGCGAAGCGGTGTAAAGAACACGCCGTAGTGGGCAAGGGTGTACAGCGGGCGGTCATAGCCGAACCGGTGGTACAAGGCGGGGGCAAGCACGTTCCAGTCAGGCGTCAGAACCCCGCCGGAATGGTTTGACACAAGCAGCACGCCGCCGGTAGCGGGGAAGGATTCCAGGCCACGCACCTCCGGCCGGAACCATCGCCTGATAATCGGCGTGACCACGTCGATCACCAACTTTGTGAAAGCGGGATCCCACTTTGCCATCTCGTGATGGTTGGCTTCGTTGGCGTTCATGACCTTTCCTGCGCTGTCTCCCCGTGCTGTGATTATGCGCTGGCGCGTCGCTTTACGGACTGAGTCGAGGACTAACGGCCGCCAAAACGAGTCAAAGGGCCCAGGTCGACAACTTCAGTGATCGATAGCGTCTGTTCGATGGACGACCTGCTCAAGTTGATCGAGGAAAGACAGTCCGCGCGCGTTCCCTTCGACCAAGGCCGTGCGGTCGCCCGGGGCGACCTGCTGCAGACCCTGGAAGCCGCCCGCTGGAGCCCCACCGCCCATAACATGCAGAACTTCGAGATCGTCGTGGACGACCAAAAGTTGTTGGACGACATCGGCGCAATCCAAGTTCGGCTGTCCGAGGAGTTTGTGCGGGAGCACTTGCAGCTTCTCTCCTTCACCGAAGAAGAGTTGCGGCGCAGAAAGGTTGGACCTCTGGGCAGCATGCTCCCCCAGTGGATGGGCGAGCTGACCCAAGCGGCAGCGGCGATCCCCTTGCACCAGTTGATGGCGGGGTGTCCGGTCCTGTTGATCGTGTTCTACGACGCCACCAAGCGCGCTCCCGGCTCCGAGGGGGACGTATTGGGGATGATGAGCCTGGGCTGCCTGCTGCAGAACATGTGGCTGATGGCGCATTCGCTGGAAATTGGCTTTCAAGCCCTTTCGGCCTCCAGCGCAGCCCCCCGTCGAACACGCGGTGAAGACGCTCCTCGCCGCCCCCGACCGGATGAAGATCGCTGTTGCCGTCCGTCTCGGCCATCCCGTCACCTCGGTGCCCTACCCGAGGGTTCGCCGTGAGACCGTGGAGTTTGCGCATTGGAACCGCTTCGGCAAGGCGAGTGACCCTTTTCGGCGGTGAACTTTAAGAGCGGCTTCGCGTTCTGGCCCAGTCGCGGTCTAATGGGTGCATGGAACTGATGATGCCCACCGACTCGGTATTTCTGCTGGGAGAATCGCGCGAGCATCCCATGCACGTCGGTGGCTTGCAGCTGTACGAGCCGCCTGAGGGCGCCGGCCGCGGCTACGTCCGCGAGTTCTACGACCAATTGGTCGCCCAGCGGGACTTCCAGCCCACCTTTCTCAAACGTCCGGCGACGTTTTGGGGCGGAATCGCCAACCTGGGCTGGTCCCTGGACAAAGACATCGACATCGACTACCACGTCCGGCGTTCGGCGCTGGCGTCGCCCGGCCGGGTCCGCGAGCTGCTCGAACTGACTTCGCGGTTGCACAGCACGCCTGCTCGACCGCCACCGGCCGCTGTGGGAGACGCACATCATCGAAGGTTTGAAGGACGGCCGGTTCGCGGTCTACACGAAGTTTCACCATGCACTGATCGACGGTGTCTCCGCGCTGAAGCTGATGCAGCGCGCGTTGTCGAGCGATCCCGATGACACCGAGATCCGGGCGCCCTGGAGCCTGCCCAAACCCAAACGCAAGCACAGCCCGCAGTCACCGCTGAGTTCATTGATGCACACGGCGGGATCCGTTGCGGCACTTGCCCCGTCGACGGTGTCGCTGGCCCGGGCGGCGCTGTTCGAGCAGCGGCTGACGCTGCCGTTCGCGGCGCCGCGCACCATGTTGAACGTCAAGATCGGGGGCGCCCGCCGGTGCGCCGCGCAGTCCTGGTCGTTGGACCGCATCAAGAGCGTCAAGAAGGCCGCGGGAGTGACCGTCAACGACGTCGTGTTGGCGATGTGTTCGGGTGCCCTGCGCTACTACCTGCTCGACCACGGCGCGCTGCCGGACACGCCGTTGATCGCGATGGTTCCGGTGAGCCTGCGCACCGAAGAAGAGGCAGACGTCGGCGGCAACCTGGTCGGGGCGATCCTGTGCAACCTTGCCACCGACACCGACGACCCCGTCCAGCGCCTGGAGACGATCAGCGACTCGATGCGCAGCAACAAGCAGGTGTTCTCTCAACTGCCTCGCTTCCAGGCGTTGGCGCTGTCCGCCATGAACATGGCGTCGCTGAGCCTGGCGGCGTTTCCGGGATGGGTGGCGTCCACGGCACCGCCGTTCAATCTGGTCATATCGAACGTTCCCGGACCTTCCCAGCCGATGTATTACGGGGGCGCCCGGCTCGACGGCAACTACCCGCTGTCCATCGCGCTGGATGGACAGGCGCTGAATATCACTCTGGTCAACAACGCCGACAGCATGGACTTCGGTCTGGTGGGTTGCCGGCGCAGCGTGCCGCATCTGCAGCGCCTCCTCGCACACCTGGAGTCGTCGCTGAAAGACCTGGAACGCGCGGTCGGCGCCTGAGACATCGATGCCGAAGCTCAGTGCGGGCATTTTGTTGTACCGGACCCGCGACGGCGTCGTGGAAGTCCTGATCGCCCATCCCGGTGGCCCGTTTTGGGCGCGCAAGGACGACGGGGTGTGGTCGATTCCGAAAGGCGAGTACACCGAGGGCGAGGACCCCTGGGCGGCCGCGCGGCGCGAATTTGCCGAGGAGCTCGGGCTGCCGGTGCCGGCCGGGCCGCGCCTCGACCTCGGTCCGCTGAAGCAACCCAGCGGCAAGGTGGTCACCGCCTTCGCCGTCCGCGGCGACCTGGACGTCACCGACGCGCGCAGCAACACATTTCAATTGGAGTGGCCCAAGGGCTCGGGCGCGTTGCGGGAGTTTCCGGAGGTCGATCGCGTCGGCTGGTTTACCCTCGCGCAGGCACGCACCAAGTTGCTGAAGGGTCAGCGTGGATTCCTCGACCGATTGACGGTGCTTCCGGGGGTGGCGGGCTCGAACGAACGGGCATGAGCGGGGCGGTATGTTCGCAGGCATGCAGACTTTGCGCACACCCGATGACCGGTTCGATGACGTGCCCGACTTTCCTTATGTCCCAAGGTATTGCGAGGTGTCAGACGATGAGGGCGGGATGCTGCGGGTCGCCTGGGTGGAGGACGGGCCGCAGGGTGCCGATCCGGTTCTCATGCTGCACGGCGAGCCGTCGTGGTCGTATCTGTACCGCAAGATGATCCCGATCCTGGCCGGTGCCGGGCATCGAGTCATCTGTCCGGATCTGGTCGGGTTCGGTCGTTCGGACAAGCCGACCCGCCGCGAAGACCACAGCTACGCCCGGCATGTCGAATGGATGCGGGCCGTGGCCTTCGACGAGCTCGACCTTCACAATGTGACCCTGGTCGGCCAGGACTGGGGCGGACTGATCGGGCTGCGGCTCGCCGCAGAGCACCCCGAACGGTTCGCCCGGTTGGTGGTCGCCAACACCGGTCTGCCCAACGGAGACCAGCCGATGGCCGAAATCTGGTGGCGTTTCCGGGAGGCGATCCAGACGACGCAGAACCTGAGGGTCAGCGTGTTCGTGCAGGGCGCCTGCCGGCAGCAGATGAGTGAGGCGGTGCGCGCGGGGTATGACGCGCCCTTCCCTGCCGACGAGTACTGCGCCGGTCCCCGCGCGATGCCCGGCCTGGTGCCGACCGCACCGGAGGATCCCGCGGCGGCGGCCAACAAGGCGGCGTGGGCCAAGCTCTCCGTCAGCCCGACGCCCATGCTGGTGGCCTTCAGCGACAGCGACCCGATCACCGGGCCGATGGCCGCCGTCTTCCGGCGCGAGATGCGGGGTGCACAGGGCATCGACCACCCGGTGATCCGCGATGCCGGGCACTTCCTGCAGGAGGACGCCGGCAAGGAACTGGCCGCCCACATCGTGGAGTTCCTCCGGCGCTAGGCCCGCCGCCTGCGGAATACCAGGACGGCCGCCGCGATCACCGCGGCGAGGAATCCGGCCGCCAGGATCGGCTCGAGCGGGACGGCGACGTTATGCATGAGGATGGTTTCGGTGCTCCCATCCCAATGCACAAGCGCGACTTCATGATTGAAGGTCGCCTGCGTTCCGCTCGGGGCGACCGCGGCACCGCATGCGCAGGCGTGCCCGACGGGGGCTAGTGCCATGGTCGCGGCGGCTAGCACAGCGGCGGCGATGGGTAACCGGCACGCGCGAGGCACGGTCATGCGGCAGATGCTACGCGGCCACATCTGGGGCGGCGCGCACAATGGGAGGATGACTACCACGCCGACCGAGCAGGCCGAGTCCCAGGAGTTGCTGCGTCAGCTGCTGGATCCGGCCAATCGGGCCGACCCGTACCCGCTCTATGCGCGGATACGTGACTGCGGGGCGCTGCGGCTGCCCGCGGCCAACCTGGCCGTCTTCTCGACGTATCGAGACTGCGACGACGTTCTGCGGCATCCTGCATCGAGCAGCGACCGGATGAAATCGACGCTCGCGCGGGAACAGACCGAAGCGGACATGCAGGCGATGGTGGATGCCGGTGCGGAGCCGCCGCAGGCGGGCCCACCCGGATTTCTGTTTCTCGATCCGCCCGACCACACCCGGCTGCGCAGGCTGGTCAGTAAGGCGTTCGCGCCAAGGGTCGTGAACGCGCTCCAGCCTGACATCGGCGCCCTGGTGGAGGGATTGCTCGACCGGGTCGCCGAAAAGGGCCGGTTCGAGGTCGTCGAAGATTTCGCCTATCCGCTGCCGGTAGCGGTCATCTGCCGGCTGCTCGGCGTGCCGATCGAGGACGAGCAGCAGTTCAGCCACGCCTCGGCGCTGCTGGCGCAATCGTTGGACCCCTTCGTCGCGTTCACCGGGACGCCATCGGACAACCTGAAGGAGCGGATGGACGCCGGAACGTGGTTGCGCGAGTATCTGCACGGCCTGATCGAGCGTCGACGCTCGCGGCCCGGCGACGACCTGATGTCCGGACTGATCGCGGTGGAGGAGTCCGGCGATCAATTGACTCAGGATGAGATCGTCGCCACCTGCGTCCTACTCTTGGTCGCCGGTCACGAGACCACGGTGAACCTGATCGGCAATGCCATCCTTGCGATGCTGCGCCACCCACTGCAGTGGGCTGCACTGGGCGCTGACGCCGCTCGCGCCCCAGCCCTCATCGAGGAGACCCTGCGCTACGACCCGCCTGTGCAACTGATCGGCCGAATTGCCGCCGAGGACATGACGATTGGGGACGTCGATGTGCCGGCGGGCGACATCATGATGCTGCTGCTGGCCGCGGCCCACCGTGATCCTGCGGAATTCGACCATCCCGACACATTTGAACCTGATCGTGCGGCTTTGCGCCACTTAGGTTTTGGCCGCGGGGCGCACTATTGCCTGGGCGCGCCGCTGGCGCGGCTGGAAGCCGGCGTGGCCCTGTCGGCGTTGACCGCGCGTTTCCCGGACGCACGACTCGACAGCGAACCGCAGTACAAGGCGAACGTGACCCTGCGCGGGCTGTCGGAGCTGACGGTCACGGTATGACTCAGCTGCGTTCCCAGGGCGGGCTTTCGCCCATCTTCCTGTAGTACTTGGCCAGGTGGCTCTTGACCAGGTCGATATCGGCCTTTGGCAGGTCGATGCCGCCGCGCGCGCCGTCCATGATGGCCCCCGCGGCCATCACTCCGCGGGGCACGGCCTCGAGCTTGCCGTCGACGACGTCGGCGATCAGCAGCTTGTAGGCGGTGAAGTTGTCCTTTTTGTCGTTGTCGTACCAGACATGGGCGTCGCGGTACTTCTGATTCGGTTCGTCCTCGGCGCCGGCCCACTTGCGGACGCGCTTCTCGGCGGCGTCACCATCCCATTTGCGGTCACGGTCGGCCAACGGCAGGTCCTGAAACGCTGTCACTGACATAGTCGGTCGCGTGCCCGCTTCGGAGCCGGCCTAAACACCCGCTCGGAGGTTATCCACAGTTGAAAGTTTGTGCACAATCTGCGCTTTGGGCCGGACGTGTTGCCTCGTGTCAAGATGCGCGCGTCGAGCTTCTGGTTGCCTCATTGGAGGGTGCGCGCTTAGCGGCACGGGCGTTGGTTTTCGGTCCGGCTTTGCTGGAGGTCAGGGTGAGGAGTTGGTTGGTCAAGGCCTGAATCCGGCGCTGCGTGGCGGCGGGGTTGATCCGACCCTGGGCTGTGGCCAGGCCCACGATGCGGCCCTCGGTCATCGTTGGGTGATTGATCGCGCGCTGAAACGGGGTGGCCGCAGTGTCGTATTTCTTGGACACCTTGGCGCCGTCACGGACCTTGGATATCAGTTTTTGCTGCGGGTAGAAGTAGTTGGTCAGCTTGGATTGAAGCTGCCAGATCTCGTTGAGTAACAACAGTTCTGCGGCGGTGTCATAGCGGTGGTAGCCGACTACGGTGCGGACTACCGCCCAGTTCTTCTGCTCGACGTGACAGCCGTCGTTCTTATTCGCCACCCGCGCGCGTGTGAAGGTGATCTGGTGCCTTTCGCACCATTCCAGCAAGTAGACGTTGATGAATTCCGATCCGTTGTCGGAGTCCACGCCCAGGATCGGGAACGGCATTTTGCGGGCGATGTCATTAAGTGCTGCCAGCACGCATTTGGCGGTCTTGTCCGGCACGGACCGGTTCTCGGTCCAGCCGGTGGCGATATCGGTGACGGTCAAGGTAAATGCATGGCCTCCACCCCGGTTGCCGCCGTCATGCCAGACCAGGTCGATCTCGACGAACCCGGGTCGAGCGTCGTCCCACTCGGCCCAGGTGCGCACCGGGATCTGGCTTTTGAGCAGCGATCCCGGCTTCGTGCCAACACGTCCCCGGAGCTGGTATTTGGCTCGCTCACCGGCCAGGCGGCGATCGATGGTGGCTGCCGACATCGACGCCAGCAGTTCGGCGGTGCCCTCGTTGATGGACAGCTCTCCGAAATGACGCAGCACTGCCACCAGTTCGCCCAGCATTGGCGCGAGCCGTTTGCCGGCGGGCATTCCCAGCACTGTCCAGCAGACCGTCAGGGCTGCGATGACATCGGGCCCGTACTTCACCGGCCGGGGGACTGCGCGGCGCGACGATCTTGGGCTGTAACGCCGCTGTGAGCGCCTTGCGGGCATGGTTTCGGTGCCAACCGGTGTTGGCGCACAACTCGTCGAGAATGATGCCCTTCGCCCGTTTGTCCGCCAACGAATAGCGGATCGCGGTCGTCTCGGTCACTGCCCTGCGCTCGGCCAACGTCAACCCCATCATCTGGGCCTACTGAGGTCATGGCGGACCGATCAGGTAGGCGCGCCGCACGCGCGCATTTCGAATGAGGCAACGAAGGCCCATTTCGGGGCCTTTCGCGCGCATTTCGAATGAGTCAACGCGGTGTAAATCCCTACCAGACTTCGCGGACTTTCCATCTCTCTTCTACGGGCACATAACGAGGGCTCCGGCTTCAACTGCTTCTTTTGCCTGGTCCTGGCGTTCATTAGGATCAAGTTCCAGCTTCGGGTCGTTGGGCTGCACCGAGAAACCACTAAAGGTGTCCTGCGATGAGTAAGTTCCCACCGGCCCACCACCCGTCGCGGCGTCGAATGCCTTGGCGGCACGATCGAGCACATCAGGTGGCGTATGGTCCCACACGCTCCATCCGTCGCGCCCGCTTTCGTAACCCTCCTGGTTCGGAATACTCTTCGGCGGCATGTCGGTGCACAGCTGGGGAAACTGACTTGGGAGCGCGGCAGCCGCATCGGTAAGCTGCTTGTCGGAAATGTTCGCACACACGACCGGGCCGTTGCTTGCCCAAATTTGCAAGATGTCGACCCCGGGGTTACTGGTCGGCATATTGCCCGCCGCCGGGTAGGACGGCAGGTCGCCTGTGTAACCTTCCCACGTCGGATCGCCCACAACCCGCAACCCCCCAGAACACTGTGGAGTGGGCATACCGCGTGCGACCTGCGGCTGTGATGCCCCACCCTGCGTCGGGGTTGCGGCACCATTGGTCACCGCCGACGAAGGCGAATTTCCCGGTCCCTCGTCAGCCGGACCTACCCAGGCCTGATGCGAGCGGCCGCAAGCGGCCAACGATGCTGACATGCACGTCATCGCGATCGTGGCTATGGCAGATACGGTGTGGCGTTTCACGTTGACCTCCTTTCATTTAGTGGGTACTCGGGTGACACAGCGGTACGCGCTCAGCCGACTTTACCCACAGCGAATGTGGTACGGCCCACGGCGCTAACGCGCCGCCACGCGGGCGTACTGAGCGGCTGGGCTATGTCAAGCTGGTGAACGACATGCGGTATGTCCCCGGCAAAAGGGCAGGCCGCAGGAGGGAAGCGAGTTGAAGCGACGCAGGCTATTGGCGGTGGTAGGAACCTTGGCAGTGACGGCTTGTGGCCACACGGGTGGCGCGGCGGCAGACAATGGAGTACCTGGCTTGAAGGTCGTAGTCGACGGCCAAGACGCCACCATGCCGGGCAAAGTCGTCTGCACGCCCTTGGATTCGCCGCAAAACCCCTACGCACACAATCAATTGATGATCGCGCTGGGGGTGACCGATCCAAGCTTCGTGCCGGGGGTTATCACGTCGAATATGGACGGGGTGTCCATCCATGATGTCGATCCACCGCAGGTTTCCGAAGGACAGCTATGGTCAAAGGATCATAGTGTCGTCTACAGCTACCTGAACAGCGGCAACCCCAGCGACGGCTCTGCGACCGCTACCAAGCAAGGTAAGACGTACCACATCAGCGGGTCTTGGCCAGGCACCGACAATGCAACTAACAAGCCGGTCCCAGCCAAGCCCTTCGAGATCACTGTCACGTGCCCTTAATTGCGAATACGCCAGCGCGCTGGCGTATGTCTTAAAGGGTTTTGCACACAATCGCTATCACCATCTTTTGAAGA
Source organism: uncultured Actinomycetota bacterium (assembly GCA_963800315.1). GTDB lineage: Bacteria > Actinomycetota > Actinomycetes > Mycobacteriales > Mycobacteriaceae > Mycobacterium. Next base: position 814,022 of record CAWDAS010000001.1, on the reverse strand, counting down.
CCTTCTGGACGGGTTGGCGTGACGACCAGCGGCCCGATGGCACCATCATCTGGACGTCGCCCACCGGGCGGACCTACGTCACCCGCCCCGGCAGCCGCCTGCTATTTCCCGCGCTGCGCCTACCCACACGCGAATTGGCCGCTGCCGCAACGCAACCTCGAGCGCGCGGCAACGTCGGCGTCATGATGCCCAAGCGCCGCCGAACCCGAGAACAAGACCGGGCCCACCGCATCGATGCCGAACGCGCACTCAACGCAGACCATGTCGCCGAACGCAACGAGCCGCCGCCCTTTTAGCCGCCGAGGCCCGGCACGATGTCGCCCAGGCTGAAAGTGAGCGGCTGCTCGAGTTGGTCGTACGTGCAGGAGCGTGGGTCGCGGTCGGGGCGCCACCGGTTGAACTGCGCCGTGTGACGGAACCGCCGGCCTTCCATGTGGTCGTAGCGGACTTCGACCACGCGCTCCGGTCGCAGCGGCACAAAAGACAGATCCTTGCCGGCGTTCCAGCGAGAGAATTCGTTCTTTCGTGGGGTGCGCTCACCGGCCTCGTGGGCGGCCCAGTTCCACGGATGGTCCTCGAAGCCGGTGACAAGCGGTTGCAGCTCGGTGAACAAGCGCCGCCGCTCGGCCATCGGAAATGCGCCGATGACGCCGACCGACGCCAGCTGGCCTGCTGAAGGACCCGAGTCCTGATAAAGCCCGAGCAGCAACGAGCCGATCGCGTCGGCGCCGGACTTGTGCACGCGATAGCCGGCGACCACGCAGTCGGCGGTCCGCTCGTGCTTGATTTTGAACATGACGCGCTTGTCCGGCTGGTAAGTGAGGGTCAACGGCTTGGCGATCACACCGTCGAGGCCGGCTCCCTCGAATTCGTCGAACCATCGCTGCGCGGTGCCCAGATTCGTCGTGGCCGGCGTCACGTGGATCGACGGCCCGCAACCGGCAAGTGCCTCGACGAGGGCGGCACGCCGCTCGCTGAACGGTCGCCGGGTGCAGTCGTCGTCGCCGACGGCGAGCAGGTCGAACGCGATGAAGGACGCCGGCGTGGTTTTGGCGAGCATCCGTACCCGCGAATCGGCCGGGTGAATGCGTTGTTGCAGCGCCTCGAAGTCCAGGCCGTGGTCGGTAGCGATGACGATCTCCCCGTCGATGACGCAGCGTTGCGGCAACTCGGCCCTGACCGCGGCGACCAGCTCGGGGAAGTAGCGGGTCATGGGTCGCTCATTGCGGCTGCCGAGCTCAACGTCGTCGCGGTCGCGGAAGCAGATAGACCTGAATCCGTCCCATTTGGGCTCGTACGACGCATTCGGCGGGATTGATCGAACCGATTTCGCCAACATCGGCGACACCGGCGGCAGCACAGGTAGGTCCATAGGCCGATTGTGCTGGAATCCTGATATGGCTGCTGCGGAGGAGCTCGATGTCGACGGCGTTGCGGTTCGGCTGACCAATCCAGACAAGGTGTACTTCCCTGAGCTCGGATCGCGGGGTACCAAGCGGCGGCTGGTGGAGTACTACCTGGCCGTGGCGGGGGGTCCCATGCTCGAGGCCTTACGCGACCGGCCGACCCATCTGCAGCGCTTCCCGGACGGCATCGACGGGGAGGAGATCTACCAGAAGCGGGTTCCGCAACACCATCCCGACTACCTACAGACCTGCCGGGTGACGTTTCCCTCCGGGCGGACGGCCGATGCGCTCACGGTGACCCACCCCGCCTCGATCGTCTGGGCGGCACAGATGGGCACGATCACGTTGCATCCATGGCAGGTTCGCTGTCCGGACACCGACCACCCGGACGAGTTGCGCATCGACCTGGATCCGCAACCCGGCGTTGCCTTCGAGCAGGCGCGCACCGTCGCGGTCGACGTGTTGCGGCCCTTGCTCGACGAACTCGGCCTAATCGGGTATCCCAAGACCTCTGGTGGCCGCGGGATCCACGTCTTCCTGCGGATCGCCGCCGACTGGGATTTCGTCGAGGTGCGCAGGGCGGGCATCGCGCTGGCCCGCGAAGTAGAGCGCCGGACGCCCGACGCGGTGACCACCTCGTGGTGGAAAGAGGAGCGTGGCGCGCGCATTTTCATCGACTTCAACCAGAATGCCCGGGATCGCACGATGGCGTCTGCGTATTCGGTTCGGCCTACCCAGATCGCCACGGTGTCAACGCCGCTCACGTGGCAGGAACTCGCCGGCGCTGAGCCGGACCATTACACCATGGCGACCGTGCCCGATCTGGTGAAGCGTCGCCGGGATCCGTGGGCTGCCATGAATGACGTGGCACAGTCGATCGCTCCATTGCTGGAAATGGCCGCGGCAGACGAGGAGCGCGGGCTAGGCGACATGCCGTATCCGCCGAACTACCCGAAAATGCCGGGGGAGCCGAAACGTGTTCAGCCAAGCCGGGATACGGATTTCAACAAGAAAGGCGGGCGGGGGTGATCCTTTTGATTGTTTGCGGCGAAGCCGGAAATACGAATGCCGCGTCACCCGGGGGTCCTGCCGGATTATAGATCGAAATCCAATTGATGACATCGGTTTCCGTCGAGTGCCGCAACGGCATGCGCCGAACCATGGTGGAAAATCGCCCACCGGTCCTCGGGTCACGGGTTTGAGCCGTTGCGTCACTGTGACAGTCGGCGCCAGAAGGCAAGCGTCGACCACCGGTCGGCAAGCAATCCACCCGCGGTGACAATGCCAGCTCATCACGCCGTCGGTACAGAGCCATTCGGAAGGGCGGCAGGGGGTGACACGAAATCCCTTGGCAGACAGTAAGAGCTATCGCGGGGAGCGCTGCCTGCTGCCAACAGGACGCCTCGCCTCTAAGCCTGCGCATATCGGTGGGGCCAAAACAACGACCGCTGGTATGCGATGTCGGCGACGCGCCTGAAATGCATTTGTGGCGATGGCGTTTGTTTGCGGAGAAAGATCTCAGGCAGGTGGCTGTGGGCTCGCGGCCGCGCTCTTGGGGTCGATCAGGATCTTGGCCTGCGCCTCGGGATCACCGAGCGCATCGAACGCGGCCGCCACCCCGGACAGGCCCACTGTTCCGGTGACCAGTGGCGTGGCGTTGAGCTTGCCGTCGGCGAGCATGTGCAAGGTGTCACGGAACTCAAGCGGCGTGTACCCCAGCACGAACCTCAGGTCGATCTCTTTGTTGATGGCCATCGCCGGACGGATGTGGTCTGCGCCCATGCAGACGCCCACCACGACAACACGTGAGAACAAAGGTGCGTTGGTGATGATGTCGTCGATGACGCCCGGGACGCCGACGCATTCGAAGATGACGGGATGCTTGGGTGTTGCGGCGCCGACGGCTTCGGCGGCACGCCAAAAATGCCACCAGGGCAGCCGCAGCTTCTGCAGCTTCTCGACCGTGCCGACCGCGAGGTCGAACGCCTCGAGAATGCCTTGTAGGTGCCTTTTTCCGCTTCCGAGGCCCGCGGCCGTCGTATAGGGCGAGTCCCGCCCGGCATCGACGACGGCGTCCGCGCCACACGCGGTCGCCAGTGCCCGCCGGCCCGGTGAGAAATCGCTCGCAATGACGGTGCGCACCCCGCGCGCCTTGAGCGCGCAGATCACCGCGAGACCGATCGGCCCGCAGCCGATCACGATCGCGACATCGCCCTTGCCTACCTCGCCGCGCCGGACCGCGTGCCACCCGACGGCCATCGGCTCGGTCAGCGCGGCCACCTCGGGTGCCAACCCGTTTGGAACGGGAAGGGTCAGTGATTGCTCGACGAGCAGTTGCTCGGCGTAGGCGCCCGGCGCCTCTGTCGACAGCCCGATCCCATGCACTTCTTTCCCGCGCCGCAGCAACGGCAGGGCGACGACGGGCGTGCCCTGCCGGGGTGCCTTCCGGGTGCCGGGGCCGTAGTCGACCACCTCACCGCAGAACTCGTGGCCGAACACGACGTGCTGGTTCGATCGCATGAAGGCGTGGTAGCCCGATTCGGCCATCACGTCGGCGAGTTCGTCGCAATGGTGGCGGGCGTGCAGGTCCGAACCGCAGATGCCGCAGCGGACGACGTCAATGAGCAACTGCCCTTTGGCCGGCGTCGGGCTGGGCCGGTCGACGACCTCGAGCTTGGCATTGGTGCAAGTGACTGCCCTCATCGCGGTTCGCCCTCCCCTCGGTCCGACGCCGATTCTCCTACAGAGTGGGGATTTGATGGATCAAATTGAGGTCTCTTCCGTGGTTACGCACCGGTTCGCTGCCATGACGGCCCGGGCCTCGCCGCTACCGGTCTTGACGAGCTTGCCGTGATGCTGTTAAAACATGGCCAGCGCCAAATTTGGGCGATCGCCCAAATACTGCGGATCGAGGTTGTCATGGCGGGTCGGATGGACGGCAAGGTCGCGTTTGTGACCGGCGCTGCGCGCGGGCAGGGCAGAAGTCATGCGGTCCGCCTGGCGCGGGAGGGCGCCGACGTCATCGCCGTCGACATCTGCCGGGGGTTCGAGGCGTCGCCCGCCGACGGGGCGACCGCCGAGGATCTCGACGTGACCGCAGGAATGGTCAAAGACGCCGGGGGCCGCGTCGTGACCGCCGAAGTCGACGTTCGTGACTTCGACGCCTTGCGCACCGTCGTCGACAGCGGCGTCGAGCAACTGGGGCGCCTGGACGTCATCGTGGCGAACGCCGGCATCGGCACGACCGCGGGAAAGCTGCACAAGGCCGACGAGGCGCTGTGGCAGGAGATGATCGACGTCAACCTGAGCGGGGTCTGGAAGACGGTGAAGGCCGGGGTTCCGCACATCCTGCACGGTGATCGCGGCGGCTCCATCGTCCTGACGTCCTCGGTGGCCGGCGTCAAGGCCTATCCGCATGTCGGCCACTACGTCGCGGCCAAGCACGGCGTGATCGGCCTGATGCGGTCCTTCGCCGTCGAATTGGGCCACCACATGATCAGGGTCAACGCCGTCCTCCCGACGCATGTGAATTCGCCGTTGCTGATGAACGAGGCCACCTACCGCGCCTTCCGGCCGGACCTGCAGCACCCCGGGCCCGACGATCTTGCGCCGGTGTGCCAAAGCTTTCACTATCTGCCGATCCCGTGGGTGACCCCCGAAGACATCAGCAACGCCGTGCTGTTCCTGGCCTCCGACGAAGCCCGCTACATCACCGGCGTCGCGCTGCCCGTCGATGCCGGCAGCTGCCTGAAGTAAGGAGAGCGTCGATGACCGTCACCAACGACACGGCCGTGTATTACGACCCCTACGACGTCGGCATCATCGCCGATCCGTATCCGACCTACGCGCGGCTGCGCGAGGAAGCCCCGATCTATTACAACGACCGCTACGACTTCTGGGCCATCTCACGATATTCCGACGTCGAACAGGCGCTGGCCAACTGGCAGGTCTTCTCCAACCGCCGCAGCGACATCCTCGAGCTGATCCAGTCGAAATTCGACATGCCCGGCGGCGTGATGATGTTCCAGGATCCGCCCGAACATTCGATCCTGCGCGGACTGATGTCCCGAGTGTTCACCCCGCGCAGAATGGCCGCGCTCGAAGACCAGATCCGGCGGTATTGCATCCGGTGTCTGGATCCGCTCGTCGGCTCGGACGGATTCGACATCATCGCCGAGCTCGCGTCGATGATGCCGATGCGAGTGATCGGCATGCTGCTGGGAATTCCGGAGTCCCAACAGGTCTCGGTGCGCGACGCCAACGACGCCAACCTGCGCACCAAGCCCGGCGCACCGCTGCGGGTCGCCGACGCCGACTCGATCGCCGATGGCCGGATCTACGCCGACTATGTCGAATGGCGATCCAGGAACCCGTCCGACGACCTGATGACCACCCTGCTCAATGTCGAGTTCGACGACGAGCAGGGCGTGCACCGCAAGCTGACCCGCAAGGAGGTGCTGCACTACACGCAGGTGGTCGCGGGGGCGGGCAACGAGACGACCGGCCGGCTGATCGGCTGGCTGGCCAAAGTGCTCGCCGAACACCCCGACCAGCGCCGCGAGGTTCACCAGGATCGGTCACTGCTGAACCGCACCGTCGACGAGACGCTGCGCTTCGAGCCCACCGGCCCCCACGTCGCCCGGTGGATGGCTTCCGACTTCGAGTGTTATGGCACAACGGTTCCCGCCGGCAGCGCCATGCTGCTGCTGTTCGGCGCGGCCAACCGCGATCATCGCCGCTACGCCGATCCGGATACGTTCAACATCCATCGCGACAACATCTCGCACATCACCTTCGGGAAGGGCGTGCATTACTGCCTCGGGGCAAACCTGGCCCGCCTGGAGGGGCGCGTCGCACTGGACGAGATGCTCAACCGCTGGCCAGAATGGGGAATCGATTACGACATGGCGCAATTGGCGTCGACGTCGACGGTCCGCGGCTGGGAGCGGTTGCGGATGGTACTGCCCTGAATGGGCCTAAGTCGGCATCTCGAATCGGTCGATGAATCGGGTGACCAGCGCGACGGCCTCCTCGTGACCGACCGTGGCGCCCAGCGCCCGCTCCAAGATCAGGCTGCGGCCGATCGCGGCGACGATGACCGCGATGCCGGCGGGCGGAAAGTCGTCGGTGTCGAGACCATGTTGGCGCGCAATGAAATTCAGTGCGGTGATCTGCATCTCGCGCCACCGCTCCGACCAGGCCGCGATTTCGGCCCTGATGTCTTTGCGATGGTTGGCGAGCCCCATGAACTCCAGCAGAAGTCGCGTGTCCTTCGGCTCGATGAGCGTGTCCCAGAACGCGTGCAAGGGCAGGTCGGAGGCGAGCGCCTGCTTCTGGCGCTCCAGGTAGGCGGCGGCACCGCGGCGGAAGACGTCCAGGTACAGCTCGTCCATGGTGGGGAAGTAGTAATGCACCAGGGCCGGTTTGACCCCGGCTTTGGTCGCCACCCGGCGCGACGTGGCCGCCGCGTACCCCTCTTCGACCATGATCTGGATCGTCGCGTCGATCAGCGTGTCGCGAGTCTTGGAGTCGCGTGCCCTCGGACGGTCCGGTGCGGTCATGGTGTGGCTTTCCCCTCGACGGATTCTTGGGCGGTCGCTCAGGAGAGCATGCACCAGGAGACCGCGATTAGAAAGCCGGCCAACCGGGGAACCGAGTCCCCAATGCCGGATCCACAGGAAGGAAGAGCGTGGCTCTCAGTTTCACGGACGTCGTCCAATCCAAGTACTTGCTGTTGACGACGTTCACCAAGGACGGCCGCCCCAAACCGACACCGATCTGGGGCGTGCCCGACGGCGACAAGCTGCTGGTGATCACCGACGACGGGTCGTGGAAAGTCAGGCGGATCAACAACACACCCCGGGTGACGATCGCCAGGAGCGGAGCGTTGGGCAAGCCCAAGAGCGAGGAGGTCGAGGCCGTCGCCCGGGTGCTGCCGAAATCGGAGACGCGGCGGGTCTACAACGCCGTGCTCAAGCGGTACTGGTATCACGCCTGGTGGTTCTACGCGCACTCGATCGTGCGCGGCGGCATCGACAAGGTGCACGTCGGCCTGGAAATCACCCCGGCGGGCTAGCGAGCGCCTAGCCGCCGGCGCCGCGAAGCGCCTCGAAGGTGTCGGCCACCGTTTCCCGTGGATCCCGAAAGGTGACGCCGAGTTCCCGCTCGCTCGGCGAATCGTCGGACGCCGGCATCTGGGTGTAGTACTGCATCCCCGCCCAGGTGAAGGGGGTCTCGAAGGGCAGGAATCGGCCCGCGCGGTCCAGGACCGCCCCGGCCACGCGCAACGCGGTGTCGGGGATCGGAACGGCGACCATCGGGGTGCCGGCGACGTCGCCGAGCAGGCTGGCAAGGTCGTGCACCGGAACCCGGTGACCGCCCGCGGTGTAGCGGCGCGGTCCGCGCCCGGGCTGCAAGAGCGCCGCATGCAACGCGGCCAGGTCGCGCACGTCGACGATCAGCCAGGCGGCGCTGCGTCCGGGGATGGCATGCATCTGCACCGCCGCTTTGACGCCCGCGCCGGCCTCACCGAACTGATCGCCGACCGGCGGGCCGAGCACCATGCCGGGATAGGTGATGTTCACCGGCGCGCCGGCGTCCTGCAGACCGCGGGCATAGATCTCGACCTGGGCCTTGGAGGTGCCGTAGCCGTCCGCCCCACCGACCACCGGGAGGTCCGCCGTCAGCGTGTCCAGGCCGGGATGGAACAGCGCGGTGAAGCTCGACACGTGGATGATCGGATCCAATCCCAACTCCACCGACTGGCCGAGGACGTTCTGGGCGCCCTGCATGTTGGTGGTGAGCATCTGCCTGGTCTGGCGCGGGTCGGTGGCCACCAGGGCGGCGCTGTGCACGACGGCGTCGCATCCGTGCAGCGCGTCGCGCACCGAGACGCGATCGGTGATGTCGCCGACGGCGAAGTCCGACACGTCGACGCCCAGCTTGGCGACGGACGTCTCCAACCGCTTGGGGTTGCGCACCAGGAACCGGATGGGGTGGCCCGCGTCGGAGATGGCCTTGGCGGTCCACCCGCCGACAAATCCCGTACCGCCCGTGATCAAAACGCGCATGGTGCGATTCTGCAGGACCGCCCCGCCTACAGGTGACTGGAGGTGAAGTCGGCGGCTTGACCGGTCATGCCGTTCAGCGGATAGGAAATGTGCGCGGCCGGGTCGCTGCCGTTGCTGCAGACCGCGTCGCCCTGCGCGCACAACTCGATGGTTTTGGGCTGATAAAGCGGGCCGATGACGAGCGGCGGCGCGTGGTACTTGCTCAGGAAATCTCCCGATGGCGTGCCGAACAGCGTGACCGCGGCGACGTGGTTCGCCACCTCCGGCGGCATCGGCTTGGGGACGGCCGCCGCGGGGACGCCCGGCGGCACGGCCGCGGAGGTGACGTATCCGGCCACCGCGGCGCCCTGGGAGTACCCGCCGAGAACCTCCCTGGTCTTGGGGCAGTTCGCCGCCGTGGATTGCACGTGAGTGGCGGCGTCACGGATGCCGTCGATCACGGTCGACGGGAAGTCGCTGTTCGAAAAGTCGGTGCTCGCAGGATAATTCACCGGGTACACCTCGAGCGACCGGGAGCCGAGCTGCGTGCGCAGCGCGTCCACGAAGGACGTTCCGACGCCGCCGATGCCCGGTGGCTCGCCGGACCCGCGGGCGAACACCACCTCGACGTCGGGGCACGGCGCGGCGGACGCCGCGGGGGCGGAGGCTCCCGACAGTGCCGAACCGGCTACGGCCACCGCCAGGGCCATCGTTTTGAGCGCACGCATTGTGTCCTCCTACCCGGTGGCGGCCGGTGGTGAAACCCCTGGCCTGTCATCATGGGGATTGTGAGCACCGGGATTGTGGTGGCGATAGTGGTGGTCCTGATGCTCCTCGGGATCGCGATGGTGGTCAATCAGCTGCTTCGGCTGCGGAGGTACCTGAGGGACTCACCGAGCGGTCAGCCGCCCGGCGGCGAGCCCCGCGAGCCGCCCGGGCCGGTCGGCTCCTGACGAAGTGGCGCCTCGAAATCAGGCCGTGATCGCGGCGATCGCGGCCGCGCTCTGCAAGTCGCCGAAGGCGACCGCGTACCGCTGGGCCAGGGCCACGGCCACCTCGACCCGCTGCCACAGCCCCCCGCCGGCGCTGGCCGTGCACAGCCACAGGGTCAGCCCGTGCGCGACCGACGCCCGATAGCGCAACCAGATTTCGTCGACGGAAGGCAGCTCGGCGGCCGGCAACGCGAGCGCGTCGCGATATTCCTCGAGCAGGGCGCGCTCGTGCGTGCGGCGGGCGTCGACCGTCAGCGCGCCCTGCAGGAAGTAGCCGAGGTCCAGTGACCAGTTCCCCCGGCGGGCCATCTGCCAGTCCAGGAACCCGACGTCGCCGTCGGTCGTGACGTACGTGTTGCCGATGTGCGGATCGCCGTGCAACAAGGTCTGCGGCGAGGCGGTGAGCGTCCGGATATAGGGCTTCCAGATCGAATCGACGAGGTGGTCGATGGTCAGCGACAGCACTTCGTCGGGAGTGTCGCCGTCGAGGCGTTCCAGCGCCGAGGGCAGCGGTGCGTATTGCAGGCCGTCGAAGGGGAGGAACGGTTCGAGCCATCCGAGATCGGGATGCCGCAGGACGCGCTCGCCCCAGTACCGGCCGTGCAGCCGGCCGAGCGCACGCACGCCGAAGGCGGCCTGCTCGACGGTCAGCGGTCTGAGGGAGTCCCGCGGATCCGCCGCGCGTGCGGTGAGGTCTTCCATGACCATGACGAAGTCGTAGGCGTCTTCGTCGATGGCGGCGGTGTAGACGGCCGGGTGTTCGAGCGGCAGCTCAACCCGCGACATGAACAGTCGCGGCTCGTGGAACATGCCGCTGGTCATGCGGATCATCTCTTTGTGCGCCGGATCCGCGGCCTTGACGAAAACGGTGGCCGGACCGGTGCCCGCCGCATAGCTCAGCGCCAGCCGAGCGCGCCGGTTGGTGCCGTCGTCGCGCAGGTCGACGGCCACCTCGTCGACGACCGCGTCCGGATGGCGCTCGGCCAGGGCCGCCGACATCCAGGCCGGGGTGATCTCCTCCCAACTTCGGGGCACGGACAACGGTGGCGCGCTCACCCAGGGATCCTCTCGTCGAGCCGGAACATTTCGAAGTAACGACACGGTCCGTGTCGTTACTCGCTGGAGGCAACTTACAGCATCCGGCATGCCGGCCGGAAGGGCTCGGCCTGCTCTAAGCTCGCCCCATGCCTCAGGCGAGGGGCGGCAGGCCACGAGACGCGCAACTGGACGACGTCATCCTCAAGGCCACGCGAGACCTGCTGGCGGTCAACGGCTATGCCGGGTTGTCGATGGAAAACGTCGCCTCCCACGCGAAAGTGGGGAAGAAGACGCTGTATCGGCGATGGTCGTCGAAAGCCCTGCTGGTCGCGGACGCCGTCCTTGACGCCTACGGCCGAAGCGGCTCGTTCAACGTCCCCGACACCGGAGACCTCAGAGCGGATCTACGCTCCTGGCTCGTCCAACACGCCGAGTTCATCGCCGATCCCGGCAACGCCGCGGTCATCCGCGCGCTCATCGCCGCTGCCGCCGCCAGCACGTTGGACAAAGAGGCGCTTTACCAACAGCTGAGTGTCCCGCAGCATGCGGGCCTCCTGGCCCGCCTGGGCCCAGCGCTCGATGATGGCAAATTGCGCACGGATGCTGATCTGGACGCGATCGCGAATGCGTTGATCGGCACCCTGCTCCTCCGGGTGCTGAATCGCATGCCCCCCAGCGGTGGGCGCGCAACTGAATTCGACGGCCTCCTCGACGCGATTCTCGAAGGAGTTTCGCGCTGATTCCTGATTGACCGCAACCGGCCGACTGATAGCTTCATTCCCGTGATGGCAGCGCGACGGGGCGATGCCCCCGAACGGGCACCGTCGAGTGTTCTGGTGACCGACGATGGCCTGCCCCGCGGTGTCTCCGGCGCCGCCGACCCGCATTTCGCCAACGTCATCAAACTGTTCGCACAGCTGTTTCCCGGTCGCCGGTTCGGCGGCGGGGCCCTGAGCGTCTACATCGACGGCGCGCCCGTCGTCGACGTCTGGACGGGATGGTCGGACCGGGCCGGCACCGAGCGTTGGACCGCCGACACCGGCGCGATGGTGTTCTCGGCGACCAAGGGCGTCGCGTCCACGGTGATTCACCGGCTGGCCGACCGGGGCCTGCTGTCCTACGACGAGCCCGTCGCCGCCTACTGGCCCGAGTTCGCGGCCAACGGGAAGGCCGAGATCACGGTCCGCGACGTGCTGCGGCACCGATCCGGGTTGTCGCATCTGCGGGGTGTCACCAAGACGCAGCTGATGGATCACCTGCTCATGGAGGAGCGCCTGGCCGCCGCGCCCGTCGACCACCTGCGCGGCGTGCAGGCCTACCACGCGTTGACCTACGGATGGCTGCTGTCGGGTCTGGCCAGGGCGGTGACGGGGAAGGGCATGCGTGAGCTGATCCGCCAGGAGGTCGCGCGTCCGCTCGACACCGACGGGTTGCATCTCGGCCGCCCGCCGGAAGGTTCGCCCACCACGCCGGCGCAGATTTTGATCCCGCAGGGCAGGCTGCGTGCCCCGGTGTTCAACTTCGTGGCGCCGAAGGTGGCCGGTCTGCCGTTCTCCGGCGCCCTGGGCGCGATGTACTTCCCCGGCGTCGTCTCGCTGATCAAGGGGGACACCCCCTTCCTGGACGGCGAGGTCCCCGCCGCCAACGGCGTGGTGACCGGCCGCGGCTTGGCCAAAATGTATGCCGTGCTGGCCAACGGCGGCCGCATCGACGGCAAAAGGTACCTGACGCAGGAGTTGGCGCGCGGTCTGACGGGCCAGCCCGGACGCAAGTGGCCGGACGCGAACATGGTGGTGCCCATGCCTTTTCATCTGGGCTATCACGAGTCGCCGGTGCCCGGCTTGCTGCGCGGTTTCGGACATGTCGGTCTCGGCGGAACCCTCGGCTGGGCCGACCCCGAAGCCGGCAGCGCCTTCGGATTCGTTCACAACCGGCTGCTGACGCCGTTGCTGTTCGACATGGGATCGTTTGCCGGCCTGGCCCGCCCGCTGCGCAATGCCATCGAGGCCGCCCGCGACCAGGGTCCGCTGCGGGTGCCGCGGCTCGGCGCGGCCTACGCCAAGCCGGCTCGCCGCACGGCGGCCCTATAGCCGGGCGGCGACGAAGTTCGCGGCCTGAGCCGTCATCCCGGACTGCACATACGAGCCGTGCGCCAACACGTTGCCGCCGCCGGAGCACGCCGGGTCGCCGTCGGCGCACTCGTCGATGGTCTTGGCGCTGTACGGCGGGCCGATCGGCGGGAAAACCGCGCCCGACAGGCTAGCCGCGAGCGGGCTGGTGGGATTGCCGACAACGGCGATCGCCGCGACGTGGTCGGCCGCCTGCGGCGGCAGGGCCTTGGTGGCCAGATCCATGACGCCCGCGCCTTGCGAGAACCCGCCGAGCACCAATCGGGTGCTGGGGCACCGGCCGATCATGTCCTGCACGTGGGCAACCGTGTCGGCGGCGCCGGTTTGGGCGCTCGTCGCGAAAGCCGTTGTCGCCGGGTAGTTGACCGCGTAGACGGCCATCGACCGACCGGAGACCTGCGAGCCGAGCGAGTCGATGAACGCCTGGCCCACTTGGCCGACACCGGAGGACTGGCCGGTGCCGCGGGCGAACACCACCTCGACGGCCGGGCACGGATCGGCGTCAGCGGAGGGGATATCGATCGGTCCGCTCAACGCCGCCGAACTCACCACGGCCGCAACGCCAACGACGCGGAGAATGCGCTGCGCAATCACCGCCCCATGCTGACATACGCGTTTCCCTTGGGCAGCGTCAGCGGAAGGTCGCCGTAGGTGGCGATGCCCGGCGCCGCGGCGACGACGGCCGGGATGGCGTTGATGGCCGGCATCGCCGTCATGATGTGACCGAGGTCCATGAATTCCTCGATCGTGGTGGCCTCGAAGTAGGGCGGTGGCAGGAAGCCGACCTTGGTCGTCACCGTGGGCTGCCCGTCGATCTGGATGACCCAGCCGTCCTGTTCGATCTTCCAGTCCGGCTCGAGCGTCTGCCCCTTGCGCCACCGGACATTCAGGTCGATCAGGGTAGTGCCGCCGACGATGCCCTGCCAGCTGATGTAGGTGCCCGCGACGCATCCGGCCGGGATGGTCCAGGACGCCATTTCCAGGTCCGCCGTGGTTTGGGCGAACTCGGCCACGCAGCGCACCTCGTCGAGCTCGACGCCGAGCGCATCGCCCACCAGCCGGACGGCCTCGCCGAAGATGGCCGTCCCCTTGGCCGCCATCGCCGGCAGGTCCGGGTGGCCGATCGGCTGGCCGAAGCCGACCGGCTTCTCGGTCTCCGGTGAGTCATAGAACGTGGTGTCGGCGGCCTCGTTGACGGTGACCTTGTCGATCCGGTTGCACACCATGGCCGACACGATGGCCAGCAGCTCGGCGAAACCCGGGCTGACGCCGGACCCGAAGATCGTCGAGCCGCCCTGCTGGCAGGCCTCGAGGATCCGGTCGCGGCCGTCGCCGAGGTTATGGCCGGTGATGAACGACGCCGTGGTCACCACGTTGACGCCCGCGGACAGGATGCGGAACAGCTCGTCGACGTCGATCCACATCGGGTTGTAGACCACGCAGTCCGGTTTCAGCGCGAGCAGCGCGTCGACGTCGTTGGTGGCCGCCACGCCCAGCGGCGGGATCCCGACCAGTTCGCCGGCGTCGCGGCCGACCTTCTCCGCGGACCAGGCATAGCATCCGACCAGTTCGAGCATGGGATTGGTGACGATCGATTTCAGCGAGCTTTTGCCGACGTTGCCGGTGTTCCATTGCACGACGCGATAGTTGTTTGGCACTCGCTCAGCATAGGGAACGGGCGGGCGCTGTTGGGCTCAGTAGTCGGATTCGGCGGCCAGGATCTCGGCCAGGAAGGGGTCACCGGCCGGCCGGCCCAGCCGTGCCCGTGCCCACCGGCGAACCCGGTCGCGGGTTTCGCGCGTCTCCGTCGTTTCGATTCCGACGCGCACCGACGTCGCCGACCAATCGTGGTCCCAGGCCGCCGCTTCCGGCAGCGGCCGCCGCCGGGCATCGACGAGGGTCAGGGCGGCGCGGCCGTCGGCGTCCAGGGTGCCGGCGCCGTCGATGGCCCCGGACCGCAGTCGCACCCCGACGCCGGTGGCCGGCTCCGGCCCGATGACGGCCGCGGCCACGACGGCGACCGCCGCCGCACCGGCCGCCTCGACGCTCCACTCGACGGTGTTCTCGCCGGCATCGAAGACCGCGGGGGGAACACCGGTCCAGGCGATGGACGCGGTTCCCCGGGCGATCGGGGCGGCACCCCGGTGGCCGGGGCCCATGCCGGCCGCCAGCGCATAGTCGTCGCGCCGTCCGCTCGGTATTGCCGCGAGGGTGCTCGGATCATCAAGGGCCGCGGACACTTGCGCCCACTCCTCGACGCCGACTTCGTCGGCCAGCCCGGCGCCGGCCCGCACCAAATCGGCGATCCGCGGATCACCGCCGCGGAGATGCGTGATCAGCGCCGCGGCGTGCGGCGCCAGCAGCCCCGGCACGTCCGAATCCAGCGTGTCGTCGGTGAAGAAGCCCTGCGCGCCGGCGGTCAGCACGGCGACCTCGACGTCGAGCAGCGCCCGGTCGAGGCCGGCGATGCCGTCCCGGCGGCTGGCCGGCCACCAGCGCCGCAGCCAATGCCCGACCGCCAGCCGCCGGAGGGAGGATAAAGATCCCGGCGCGATGTCGACGCCGGCGACTTCGATGTGCTGCGGTGTGCCGGCACCGGCGGCGACAGCGGCCACGGACGAGGCAAGCGCGACGTGTCCGGATTCACCGATGACGCGCCACAGCCAGTCGGCGCGCGACAAATCGGTGAAGGTGATCTGGGTTGCCGCGGCGTCGGGTGGATCGTCGATGGTCCAGGCCAGCACCGCGCCGCTGACCTCCAGCGGCGCGACCAGTGGCGTCGCCGCGGGGACCGGGCCGGTGGTCCAAAGGCCGGAATCGGCCGTCAACCTCATCCGGCCACCTGCAATTCCAGCATCGCCTTGATCCGTTGCCGGTGGTCGAGGCTGACCGACCGGGCGACTCCCTCGAGCAGCGACCGCACGTCGTCGACGTCGCCGCAGGGCTCCTGCCACACGTCGCGGCCGTGCAGCCGCGCCCACAGCCGGTTCAGGTAGGGCTGAGCATAAGCGGCGAGGTCGTCGACCACTTGCCGTTGGCGTGGATGAACCGGGCCGCCCTCGGCGAGATAGCGCCGGGCATGCAGCACGTAGGCCTCCTTGCGCAGCCGGGCCTGGATCTGCGCGGCCAGTGCGTATCGGCTGGAAAGCGAGGGGTCCAGTGGCGCCAGCTCGACCGCGATCTCAATCCCGGCCACCAGCGTGGCCTGTTTGTCCTCGGACAACAGCCCCCACGGCGCACAGGCCCGGTCGACTTCCTCTTCGCACAACAGCGGGACATCGGGCAGCGCGTCGCGGTCCAAGGCGCGCCGCAGGGTCGCGCGCACCCGGTCGACCACGCTGCGGTCCAGCGGACGATCGCCATCGGAGCCGCCGGAGATGCTCGGCGGACGTTGCGGCGCAACCGAACTCAGTCCAAGCTCGACGATCGACCACGGTAGCTCGGCCGTGTCCAGATGGGCCAGGGCGCCCAGGTTGTACGGTGTCGCGTCGGCGATCATCGCCGACCAGGCCCGTTGCCGGGCCGCGGCGCCGCGATGGCTGCCGGCCGGCCCCAGCACGGTGGCGAGCTCGGCGAGGAACGGTCCGGTCACGGTCGCCGGGGTTTCCGAGGCCCGCACATCGCGCCAACTGCGGTCGCGCTGATCGGCCAGCTCGGCGACGACATGGGGATCCGCGACGTATCGGTGCAACACCTCGATCGCGGTGCGGTCCCGCCCCTGGTGAATGTCGCCGAGCACCGCGGCCACCGTGTCGCGATCCTGCGGCGCGGGTGGGCCTTTCGTCACCGCGAGCTCGAAACATACCGGAAAGTACAGTTCCTGGGCGTTGCCGGTGCGGATCCGCTGCCTGCGCCGCTCCAGCTTGAGGGCCTCGAACCACGCTGCGGCCGAACGCAATTCGGGCCCGCTGCCGACGATCAGGTCGCGCATCGCGGCGGCCGTTTCGGCCGTGACGACCGGCGCCGAATACTGGGGGTTCGATCGCAGCCGCAGCACCAGCGGGTCGATGATGCGTTTGACGGTGCGGCTCAACGGGCCGCCGTCGTCGCCGCTGAGCACCTCGACGCCGGGACCGATCGACCGCCACGCCGCCTCGATCACCGACCTGCGTGGGTGGCCCACCGCGGCGGCCGTGGCTGCCTGCGGCTCCGCACTCATCTGCACAGAATAGGGGCATCGCAAAATTTCCGGCAGCCGAAAAGTTGGGTTCGGTAGCCGGTCAGCGGCGCGAGCCTTATCGCATGAACAAGCTGTGGATGTGGGTTGGCCGGCTCGGCTTCGTCCGGCGTCGCGGCGCGGCGGACCGCGCCGTCGGGGTGGGCACGGTGCGCGCGATCGACCGCCATGTCTTCATCGAGGTCGTCGCCGTGTCCGGAGAAACGTTCATCGGCAAGCTGGCGCGTTGCGACGGCGATGCCGCCCGGCCGGTGCTGCGGCCCGGCCTCGTCGTCCTGGTCGCGTTCGATCCGGCTGCCCGCGAGGAACTTTCGCTGCCCGACGACGTGCTGGCCGTGCGCGCGTCATGGCTGGCGGCACTGTGAGCGCTAGCGGGCGCCGTCCACCGCGAAGGTGACCAGGGCGGCCCAATACAGTGGGCTGGCGGTCGCGTCCCCGTCACGCCAGCGCCGCAGCTGTTCACGCTGCCACCGATTCACCGCGCACCCGGCCTCGTCGGCGGTGTCGTGGGCGCGATCCACGGCGGCAACCACATCAGACATCGGATCGGAGGGCTCGCCCGCGGCCGTGAATTGCCGATACGCCGCGGTGGTGGGCAGCGACCACAGCGTGGCGGTCACCAACTGCGCGCCGCCCAGGATCATCGCCGCCACCAAACCGGTGGCCTCGTCGAACTGGTAGTCGCCACCGGATCCGCACGCCAGCAGCGCAACCCGCGGTGGCATCGGTAACTGCAACGCCATCAGGTCCGACGCGGTCAGCGGGCGGTGGTCGCCGATCGCGTCGGCGTCGCCGGGCACCGCCTTGACGTCGGCCAGGTGCAGCGCGGCCCGATCGGCCCGACTGACGTTCTCGTGTTGGCCGGCCGCCGAACTGGCGTGGCCGACGTAGAGCAGCCTGCTCGGGTTTTGGGCCAGCAGCTTGGCCAGCCAGGTGCGGTCGGCATCCTGGCGGCGGAACAGTTCGACCGCCGCGTCGACGGCCGGCAGTGCCGGGCGGCGTTTGAGCAACTCGGTGAAGTGCCGCGCCAGGGGCGTCCCCGGCGCGGGCCGGCCCAGCACCGATCCGAGCGCGGAGTCCGGGCGCTGCCCGGGCACCCGGGGGTCGAGCACCAGGAGCGGCGGATGGTCGCGCCGGGCCTCCCATCTTGCCGGTGCGCGCGGCGAGTGCACGATGTTGGGCGGCACCGCCATCAGCACGCCGACCAGTTCGATCAGCCGATGGCCATCGGTGTGTTGCCCGATATCGGCCAGCTGCCAAGGGATCCGGGCGGCCACCCTGCCGCTGGCGGTGATGGCCTCCTGCCGGGCGCGCACCAGCTCTTCTTTGCTTGGTCCCGACTTCGGCACCGCCAGCAGGCCCCAGGGGACGCGAGCCAGCCGCGCGCTGGGCGCGACGAACAGCGCCGCGCGCGGCGAGGACACGCACTCCTGCAGGAGCTGCCAGCCGGGGGCCCCGATCAGCAGCACGCCGAGGATGTAGGCGACCGTCAGTTCGGTGTCCGGCGCCGCGAAGGGGCCGGTGGTCAACGCGCGTTCGATGGCGTCGCGCCGGCTTTCGGCGCCGTGCGGTTCGGGCAGGGCATCGGTGAGCTCCTGTAGGGCGGCGAGCAACAGGGGTTCTTCCAGCACCCAGGTGACGGTCCTCGACGGCTGCCCGACGATGCGCAAGCTGGCGTAGGTCGCGATCCCGACGTCGGCGTAGCGCAGCACCAGGGTCAGCCGGCCGGCATCGGTCATGGCCAGGTCGACCAGGCGGGCTCGGCGGCGGTGACGTCGCGGCCGTACCGCTGCAAGGCCAGTGCGCGGTAGTGGCTCAGGATCGGTGCGGCGTCCGGCTGCATCTGCAAGGGCGGCAGCGGCCCCAGCCTGGTCAGCGACGCGCCGCCACCCGTCGACGGGCCGGCCGCGGCCAGCTCGAAGTCTGATTCAACAGCTGTGTCGACGAGCGCCGGCGCGGTGGCGGTGACGGCCCACTCGCCGGCTCCGCGCGGTTGCGGCTCGGTGCTGAAAGTTCCCCGGGCGCTGTGATATTCGACCAATTCACTGATCAGCTCGGTGTTTTCCCACTCCCACGCCACGGCGAAGGCGCTGGCCAGCATGGGCGCCGAAACGCTCGCCGCCCAGCGCGAGCGCGCGTCGGCGTCGGCGATCGAATACCGCACCGAGTCGACCGCCAGGGCGGCCGGCACCTTCAGCTCGGCGGCCCGCTCGAGCTTGCCCGTCCCGCGCCAGTATGCTTCGGTGCCGACTTCGCCCAGCAGGATGCCGAGCGACTCGGCCTGCCGCGCCTCGGTTTCCTGCAGCGTCTCCTCGGGGTCACCGGCAGCGTCGAAACCAAGGTCGGTCAACGCGTCGGCCCGCCACACGGTCCCCAAGTGGTTGTCGAGCCGCGCATACTGCAGCCAGCTGCTGCGTGGCGACGAGTCGAGCAACTCGCGGGCCGAAGCGATCATTTCCACCGCAGCGGCAAACCGCCCACAGAAGATCTCGAGCCAGCTGCGCTGCAACAGGATTCGATGGATGTGCAGCGGCTTGCCCACCTCACGCCAGTGCCGCTCGGCGTGCTCCCAGCATTCGTCGGCCGCCTCCAGTGCGCCGCCGGCCAGCCGGGTGAGGCCGAGGTAAAGCCAGCAGCGCGCGACGTCGTGCGCCCGGGCGTGGCGGGCGATGACGGGATAGGCCTGCGAGATCAGTTGCTCGGTGGTGGCATGGTCGTTGGCCGCCCAGGCCGCCGTCGCCCGCTCCAATTGTGTTCTGGCCGCGGCTAGTTCCCAACCCAGCGCGTGGGCCCTGGCTTCGGCGCGCCGCAGCCAGGGCTCGGCTTCGGACAGCCGGCCGGTTTCGACGCAGAACCGGCCGTACCCGGTGGCGGCCGCCACCCGAAGGTAGTCGGCGAACCGGCTGTCGGCGCCGAGGTTGTCTATGCCGCTTAGGACTTGTTCCCACAGCGGAAGTGAGCGCACCTGCAGGTCGTCGTCGCACAGCGCTTCGGCGCACAACAGTTGGGCGTGGATGCGCAAGTACGTGTGTTCGTCGGCGAGATCCGGGACGTCGCCGCCGGGACCCGATTCGTTCAACACCGCCAGCGCCGTCGCCGCGCCTTCGTGATCACCGAGCGCGGCGGCCAGTCCCGTTTGCAGAAACTGGGCCCGACGGGAGTAGCGCCGGATCAGGTGGGCGATCTCGGCGTCGCCGGCCATCGATGCATAGGCGGCCAGGCAGTCGCGGATGCGCTGGATGGACTCGCGCACACCATCATTCGGCCCGCGCACCAGATAGATCTCGCCAAGCTGGGCGAGGACTTCCAGCATCAGATCGTCGCGGTCCTCCCGCTCGATCCGCGGCACCAGGGACAGCAACAGATCGCGTGCCCCGACATCGTCGGCGGCAAAAGCCATCCGGCGGGCGTTCTCCAATTCGCCGGGGATGGACACGGCTGCATCATAAGTCCGCGGGTGGCGCCCGGTTGGGCAAACCGCGAGCGGCGGACGCGTGAGTGACGCACGTCCGCCGCCCTGGGCCCCAACCGATCAGCCGCAGCTGACCTTGATGTTGAAGTCCTTGGTGATCATTCCGGCCATCGGGTTCTTCAGGTCGGCGCCCTGTGCCTGCCCCGTGATGGTGTAGGTCTTGCCATCCACCGCCACATTGGCCGAGCCCACCTTTGCCCCCATACCGTTGCTGACGGACAAGGCGTTGCCGTCGACAACAAGCGCCAGCGACTCGACCTTCGGGGTGGATTCGTCGGTCATCACGACGGCCAGTGCCTGCCGGCCACCGGCCGACCCACTGCCGATGTCGATCTTGCCGCCCGTTTTGACGCACGTCACCGAGGCCGGATCCAGGCCCGGGAGGTCAGCGCCGCCCACCTTGACCTGCGCCGCGCTGCCGGCCGCGACGCTGGGCGCCGTGCTCGACGCCGGGCTGGCCGTGTGGCCGCCGCTCGAACAGGCCATGAGCGCCGATGCGCCGCCGAGGGCCCCGATTGCAGCTGCGAGAAGACGTTTCACCTGTGGTTCCTTCCTTCATGCGCCGCCCCGGTGGCGTCGTCATGCCGCAAGTACAGGCCGGCCTGGCCGCTACCGATCCCAATTTCTGGCGCCGGACCGGTAGGCTGCGTCGATGTCGGCGCCACGAAGGGAGGCATCCGCGATGCCCAGCGTGAAGTGGGTGGACAAGCCTGAGCCACATGACTTTCCGGCGGCCGCCGACTACCTGGCGTTGCTCGCCGACACCGACACCGTCACTGAGCTGACGCGGCGGCTGCAGGCCGGCGGGGTGGTGCACAAGAAGGCCAAAGACATTCTGCGGGCGGCGCGGCTGAGGTTGTTACCCGTCGACAATCCGCACGTGGCCGCCGATCTCGCCAAGATCAAGAAGGGCCAACCGCTGTCACCCATCCTGTTGGTGCGCGGCGACTTCGCCACGGGCGCTCCGCTGCAGATCGCCGACGGCTACCACCGCGTGTGCGCGAGCTATCACACCGACGAAAACACCGACATTCCGGTGGTCCTCGCCGACCGGCCGCGTGGTTGAGTGGGTCGTTGTGATTGAGATTCAGGCCGTGACAACGGGCGCGGTAACGGTCCAGGTGTTGACCGTGTCGTCGGGGCGGGTCAACGCCCAGGATGTGGAGCTGCTGGAAGAGCTGACCCGCGCGGTCGGTGAACTACGCGGTTCGGGCGGTGGCGCGCTCGTCATCACCGGCGCCGGCCGCGCATTCAGCGCCGGGGTCGACCTCAACCGCGTGGTGCAGGGCGGCGCCCACTACGCCGACCGGCTGGTCCCGGCGCTGTCCGACGCGTTCGAGGCGCTGTTCGACTATCCGGGGCCGACCGTGGCCGCGATCAACGGCGCCGCCATCGCCGGCGGGTGCGTGCTCGCGTGCGCGTGCGACCGCCGGTTGATCACCCCGGACGCGCAGATCGGGGCATCCGAGGTTCGTGTGGGAGTGCCGTTCCCGGTCGCCGCGCTCGAGGTCGTGCGCTACGCGTGCGGGGACCACGCCGAGGAAGTGTTGCTCGGGGGTCGCACCTACCGGGGCCCCGAGGCCGTAGCCCGGCGACTTGCCCATCGCGTCGTCGCCGACGATCTCCTGCAGGCGGCGGTGGCCGAGGCAGCGGATCTCGGCGACATCCCCGTCGGCGCCTATCGCCACACGAAGGCGCAGCTGCGGGCTCCGACGCTGGCGCGGATTCGGGCGGCCGGCGCTATTGACGGCGAGGTCCGTCAGATGTGGGGCGCTCACGAGACGCAGCGGCGGCTCGCCGCCTACGTGGAAAGCCTGCGGCGCAGGGACTGATTATTCGTCGCGAGCTTCGTCGCCGGCTTCGTCTAACGCCACGCCACCGCGGGTGCGCCTGCGCCGCATCCGATGCGAGCCCTTCCCCGTCGGGCGGCGGTTGCGCAACCCGGCCCGGGGCTCGTCGGTGTCCTGTGGCGTGGGGGCTGCCCCGGTCGGCGCGTCCGGTTCGTCGGCGTCGGAGATTTCGGCGGTGACCTCGGCGGGCTCTGCTGCCGGCTCTTCGGCTCCGTCGGCCTCTTCGGTCTCGCCGGCTTCCTGGGGCTCTTCGGCCTCGTCGGTCTCTTCGGCTTCGTCGGTCTCGTCGGCCTCTGTGTCGGTGGCTTCCTCGTCGCCCTTCCCGCGGCGAAGACGACGTTTCTTGGGCTTCTTCGCCTTGAGCGGCTTCGGCGGTGGCGGCGGCAATTCGGCGATAAACGACAGATAGAACGCGAAGAACCCGAGGACGGCGATCGCGGCGGCCGCCCCGTAAACCCCGAACAACCACTGCCCGAAGGCGTCCAGGCTCAACCAGATCTCGCTGATCGCGGTGCCGATGATCAGCACCCCGGCCAGCACATGGGCCACGATCGACCACACCCTGATGGACAGGGCCAGTTGTGGGGTGCCCAACTCCGGCTTACGGGTGCGCAACAGGGTGAACACCACGGGCAGTGCGGCCAGGCCGATCAGCGCACCCGTCACGATCCGCAGCGCCGTCCCCACCGTGTGTGTGGTGTCACCCATCAACTCAGGCCAGCGGGGCAACACGAAGAAGAAGTAGAGGACGCCGGCACCGATCGTGAATAACGCGTGCCAAGGAATGGCGACCTTGCGCCCCATACGCCTCCTCATGCCGGTTGGCTCACGCCAGCCTAAAGGCGGCGAACCCGATTCCCAACCCATTCGTTCATGTCCGCGTCGCGGACCGATGGCGGAGGATGCGGGATTTGAACCCGCGAGGGCTGTTAACCCAACCCGCGTTCCAGGCGAGCGCCATAGGCCACTAGGCGAATCCTCCGTGGCCATGGTAACCGAGGGTGCCCCGGGTGCCGGTGGCCGCCGCCAGCTGCACGTCGGTTACTCGGGGTCAGGGACTACACTCGCCGGAGGACCCCGCGCGGCGTCTATCCTGTGAACTCCCCCAGGGCCGGAAGGCAGCAAGGGTCAATGGGCTCTGTCGGGTGCGCGGGGTCCCCTATGTCGGGGTTCTTGGCCCCGAACCCCCGGAATTCGACAGCGAAAGGGCCCACGGTGTCGCTGGATTCCCTCGGCATGCAGGAGCTGGCCGCCGTGCACGCACGCAACCAGCAGGATTACGCCGATCTGCAGGCCAAGAAGCTGGTTCTGGATTTGACTCGCGGCAAACCGTCGCCGGAGCAGCTCGACCTGTCCAACCAGCTGCTGAGCCTGCCCGGCGACGATTACCGCGACGCCGAGGGCACCGATACCCGCAATTACGGCGGCCTGCACGGCCTGCCCGAGCTGCGGGCCATCTTCGGCGAGCTGCTCGGCATCGGCGTGCCAAACCTGATCGCGGGCAACAACTCCAGCCTGGAGTTGATGCACGACCTGGTGGTCTTTTCCATGCTCTACGGCGGGGTGGACTCGCAGCGGCCCTGGAAGGACGAACCGGTCGTCAAGTTCCTGTGCCCCGTTCCCGGCTATGACCGGCACTTCGCCATCACCGAGACCATGGGCATCGGAATGATCCCCGTCCCGATGCTGGCCGACGGCCCCGACGTCGACCTGATCGAGGAACTGGTCGCCGTCGACCCCGCAATCAAGGGAATGTGGGCGGTGCCGGTGTTCGGCAACCCCACCGGCATCACCTATTCCTGGGAAACGGTGCGCCGGCTCGTCCAGATGCGCACCGCGGCCCCCGACTTCCGGCTGTTCTGGGACAACGCGTACGCGGTGCACACCCTCACTCATGACTTCATCCGTCAGGTCGACGTGCTCGGGCTGGCGGCCACGGCCGGCAACCCCAACCGGCCGTACGTCTTCGCGTCCACCTCCAAGATCACCTTCGCCGGCGCCGGGGTCAGTTTCCTGGGCGGCTCGCTGGGCAACATCGCCTGGTATCTGCAATACGCGGGGAAGAAATCGATCGGCCCCGACAAGGTCAATCAGCTGCGGCACCTGCGCTTCTTCCGGGATGCCGACGGCGTACGCCTGCAGATGCAGCGTCACCAGCAGATACTGGCGCCGAAATTCGCGTTGGCGCTCGAGATCCTGGACCGGCGGCTGGGCGAATCCAAGATCGCCGCCTGGACCGAGCCCAAGGGCGGCTACTTCATCAGCCTCGACGTGCTGCCCGGCACCGCCCGACGGACCGTCGCCCTGGCCAAGGACGCCGGCATCGCCGTCACCGAGGCCGGTGCGTCGTTCCCGTACCGGAAAGACCCGGAGGACAAGAACATCCGGATCGCGCCCACCTTCCCGTCGCTGCCGGACCTGCGCGACGCGGTCGACGGGCTGGCGACCTGCGCGCTGCTGGCGGCTTCCGAGTTGTTGCTGGTCTCCGCCGCATCGAGTGTGAGCTGAGGGCGACGACACGCCGGGCGAGTCCGCCGTAGGTTCACACCGGAAACCGCCACCGCACACTCGATGCTGGCCGGACTCCGGTCACCGATCGCCGGTAGCCTGCTGAGCGTGGCTCTCTACCGCAAGTACCGACCGGCAACCTTCGCCGAGGTGGTGGGGCAGGAGCACGTCACCGAACCGCTGTCGATCGCCCTGGACGCCGGCCGGATCAACCATGCGTACCTGTTCTCCGGGCCGCGCGGCTGCGGAAAGACCTCCTCGGCGCGGATCCTGGCCCGGTCGCTGAACTGCGTGCAGGGGCCGACTGCCAATCCGTGCGGGGTCTGCGACTCGTGCACCGCGTTGGCGCCCAACGCGCCCGGCAGCATCGACGTGGTGGAACTCGACGCCGCCAGCCACGGCGGTGTGGACGACACCCGCGAGCTGCGGGACCGCGCGTTCTACGCGCCGGCCCAGTCGCGCTACCGGGTGTTCATCGTCGACGAGGCGCACATGGTGACCACCGCGGGCTTCAATGCGCTGCTCAAGATCGTGGAGGAACCGCCCGAGCACCTCATCTTCATCTTCGCCACCACCGAGCCGGAGAAGGTGCTGCCGACGATTCGCTCGCGCACCCACCACTACCCGTTCCGGCTGTTGCCGCCGCGCACCATGCGGGCGCTGGTCGAGCGGATCTGCGAGCAAGAGGGCGTCGTCGTCGACGATGCGGTGTACCCGCTGGTGATCCGCGCCGGCGGTGGTTCGCCGCGGGACACGCTGTCGGTGCTGGACCAGCTGTTGGCCGGGTCCGAAACAGGCCCGGCGGGGTCGCATGTGACCTACCAGCGGGCGCTGGGGCTGCTGGGCGCCACCGACGTCGCGCTGATCGACGACGCCGTCGATGCTCTCGCCGCCGGGGATGCCGCCGCGGTGTTCGGCGCGGTGGAGTCGGTGATCGACGCCGGCCATGATCCCCGGCGTTTCGCCACCGACCTGCTGGAACGGTTCCGCGACCTGATCGTGCTGCAGGCGGTTCCGGATGCCATCAGCCTCGGCGTGGTGGACGGCCCGGAGGACGTGTTGGACCGGATGCGTGAGCAGGCGACCCGCATCGGGCCGGCGACGCTGACCCGCTACGCCGAGGTGGTGCAGGCCGGGCTGGGCGAGATGCGCGGTGCGACGGCGCCGCGCCTGTTGCTCGAGGTTGTCTGCGCGCGACTGCTGCTGCCCTCGGCCAGCGACGCCGAGTCGGCGCTGCTGCAACGCGTCGAGCGGATCGAGCACCGGCTGGACATGTCCATTCCCGGCCCCGCCGCGACCGCGCCGGTCGAGGCGCCGGCCCAGCCGGCGGCCCGGCCCGCCCGGCCGCGCCCGGCGGTCGCCGAGGTCGCCGCCCCGTCCCAGTCCCGGCCGAAACCCGAGCCCAAGCCGGAGCCGGAGCCGGTGCCGGAACCCGCTGCGGCGCCGGCCGCCGAAACCGTCGCCGCGCCCGGCGAGCTCAATGCGGCGGCCGTGCGAACCATGTGGCCCACCGTGCGCGACAAGGTGCGCCAGCGCAGCCGCACCACCGAGGTGATGCTGGCGGGCGCCACCGTCCGCGCCATCGACGGCAACACGCTGGTGCTGACCCATACGTCGGCCCCGCTGGCCAAGCGGCTGTCCGAACAACGCAACGCCGACGTCATCGCCGAGGCACTCAAAGACGCGTTGGGCGTCAACTGGCGGGTGCGGTGTGAGCTCGGCGCGGCGGAGGCCGCCGCGCCGGCTCCGGTGCCCGCCAGGGACGAGGAGCCCGCCGCCGAGTCGGCTGAGGAGAATTCGGCTCAGCGCGACGAGGAGGAGCACATGCTCGCCGAAGCCGGCCGCGGCGAGCCGTCGGCACCGCGGCGCGACCCCGAAGAGGCCGCCCTGGAACTGCTGCAGAGCGAACTGGGCGCCCGCCGCATCGACAACGGCTAGCGCCTAGGGCTGCCACCACGGTCGCAGCGGCAGGCCGTGACCGCCCCGGGCGTCGGCCTTGGCCGCCAGCACGTGATGCAGCTGAAGGTTGTTCTGCTCGAAGGCCACCCGGGACGCTGCCATGTACAGGCCCCACACCTTCGCGGTCGCCAACCCGACCTCGGCGACCGCGGTGTCCCAGTGCTCGACCAGGTTGCGGCACCAGTCGCGCAGCGTCATCGCGTAGTGATGCCGGAAATTCTCCGCGTGCACCACTTCGAGCCCACTGTCCTGGATCTCGGTGGTGATGCGTCCGGAGCCGGTCAGCTCGCCGTCCGGGAAGACGTAGCGGTCGGTGAATCCACCGGCGAACGACGTCGACTTGTTGTCGTGGCGGGTGATGCAGTGGTTGAGCAACAGGCCGCCGGTGCGCAGCTTTGACTTCAGGAAGCTGAAGTAGGCCGGGTAATTCTTGACCCCGATGTGCTCGGTCAGGCCGATCGACGAGACGGCGTCGAAGCCCGCCTCGCCCACGTCGCGGTAATCGGAATGCCTCACCTCGGCAAGGCCCGTCAGCTCTTCATCTTTGATCGCGTCCTGCGCCCACTTCGCCTGCTCGGCCGACAGGGTGGCACCGATCGCATGCACGCCGCGGCGCGCGGCGTACCGCACCATGCCGCCCCAGCCGCAACCGACGTCGAGCAGCCGGTCCCCCGGCTGCAGCCGCAACTTCTCGAAAACCAGCCGGTACTTGTTCTCCTGGGCCTCTTCCAGCGTCGCGTCTGCGTGGGGATAAACCGCGCAGGTATAGGTCATCGACGGGCCGAGCACCCATTCGTAAAAGGCGTTCGAGACGTCGTAGTGGTGGTGGATGGCCTCGGCGTCCCGGGTCTTGCTGTGCATCAGGCCGTTGGCGACCCGGCGCCACCTCGGCAGCGTCTCCTGCGGCGGCGGCGGGATCGGTCGCAGATGCTCGACGCCCAGCGAGCGCACGACGTTGGCCAGCACCCGCGCCGACGGTCGCTTGAACTGGACCCGGTCGGTCAGCGTCGCGAGCAGCTCGTAGGGGTCGCCGGGATGAACCCCGTAGGCCTGCAGGTCGCCCGACACGTACGCGCGGGCAAGGCCGAGTTCGCCGGGAGCCGTGGCCAGGTAGGTCGCGCCGCGGGGGGTCCGCAGGTCCAGCCCGAGTTCCGCGTCCTCGCTGCCGGCGGTGCTGCCGTCATAAGCGGTGAACTTCAGCGGATGGCGCCCGGTCGCGGCGAAAATCTCCAGGATCTCCGCCATGGTCAATTTGCGCGCCGGCGCGCGGTGGGGCTCTTTGGTCGTCGTCATCGCCGTTGCACCGCCTTTGCGTAGAGGTCGAGCAGCCGAGAGTCGGGATCGTAGGTTTTCTTGACAGTGTTATAGGCCTCGCCGCCGTAGAGCTCGTCGAACTTCTCGCGGCTGTAGAAGGAATCGGAGTACAGCGACTTGTGCCCGTCGAGCTCGTTCACCTTCTCTTCGATCATCCGGTTGGTTGCACCCTCGGTGGCGCCGGCGGGGACCGAAGACCAGAAGCCGATGTTGACATAGGTGTGATCCGGCCGCATCGGGTACAGCGGCCAGCCGTCGGCATCGCGCAGCCGCAGGGGGCATAGCCAGACCGGCGTGATCGGCACGTTCTGCAGGAACCACTCCAAGAACTCGCAGGCCCGCTCCGCCGGCACCTCGACATCCTGCACCACCCGCTCACGTGGCGGGCGACCACTGCGCGTCTCGATGCGGTCGGAGATGCCGAATCGGCGGTCCATGGCAACGAGCTTGGAGTAGACGCTGCTGCGCCGGTAGCGGCGCGGCCACCAGCGCCGCAGCCGCGGGTTCTGCGCGCCGAAGGCGCGCGAGCACCAGAACCAGTCGGTGTCCCAGCGCCAGAAGTAGTCGTGTATCGTCAGCCGGTCGTCTTTGGTGGCTTCCACCTGCACGGCGTCGTGCCGAATGGACTGGTAGTAGATGTCCTTCCCGGTGTAATCGCTGACGGGTCCCGCGGTTGTGGTCCGCCTGCCCACGCACAGGTAGCTTTCGTCGGCGCTGAACACCACCCCGTCGAGATAGTCCACGGGAGTGCCGCCGTGTCCGCCGGTGTCGATGATGCGTTCGGCCGCCGCGACCATCTCAGGTAGCGAGCGGAACCGGATGTAGCGCAACGCCACAAACGGCGTGACCGGCTCCAGCTCGATCCGAAGTCGCGTCGAATACCCCAGTGTCCCATAGGAATTGGGGAAGGCGCGGAACAGGTCGGGGTGCTGGCTGCGGGAGGCGGTGAGCAATTCGCCGGCGCCGGTGAGGATGTCCATCTCCAACACCGATTCATGCGGCAGGCCATTGCGAAACGATGCCGACTCGATACCCAAGCCGCTGACCGCACCGCCGAGGGTGATGGTCTTCAGCTGCGGCACGACCAGCGGTGAAAGCCCGTACGGCAGGGTCGCGGCGACCAGGTCCTCATAGGTGCACATGCCCGCCACGTCGGCGGTGCGGGCTTCGGGATCGACACTTAGCACGCCGGTCAGCCCCGAGGTATCCAGACCCGGGGCGTCGCGTTTGGTGCGGGCGCGGAACAGATTTGAGGTCGGCTTGGCGAGCCGAACGGCGGACGTCGCCGGGATGGATCGATAGCTCGCCATCAACCGGTCAACGCCCGACTTGTGGGCCGCAAGTGCAGATCCTCCGATAGGCACCACATATACCCTAGTCTTCGACAACAGCGCGTGCACCCGTGCGCGAGCGGCATCACGCGGAAGTTCATCACAAGGGGAGTTGCTTTGGGACAGGTCAGCGCAGCGAGCACCATTTTGATCAATGCCGAGCCCGCGGCCGCCCTCGCCGCTGTCGGCGACTACCAGAACGTGCGCCCCAAGATCTTGTCCGCGCAGTACAGCGAGTACCAGGTACTGCAGGGCGGGCAGGGGGCGGGCACCGTCGCCAAGTGGAAGTTGCAGGCCACCAAGTCGCGCGTGCGCGACGTGCAGGTCGACGTCGACGTCGCCGGTCATACCGTCATCGAGAAGGACGCGAACTCCTCGATGGTCATCAACTGGACGGTGGCTCCCGCCGGGCCCGGCTGCAGCGTCACCGTGAAGACCACGTGGACCGGCGCGGGCGGCGTCAAGGGCTTCTTCGAAAAGACCTTTGCGCCGCTGGGGCTGAAGAGGATTCAGGCCGAGGTGCTGGCCAACCTGAAGAAGGAGCTGGAGGGCTAGCGCGCCTGGGCCTGGGTGGCCAGGAAGCCGGCGACGCCGCGGACCATTGCGTCGGCGTATTTCTGCCTGCCCTCGGTGGACTCCATCAGCGCCGAATCCGCGGGGTTCTTCATGTTGCCGCACTCGACCAGGATCGCGGGGTATTGCGCCAGGTTCAGTCCGGCCAGATCCGAGCGCCCATACAGGCCGTTCTGGCCGATGTAGTTGGCGGGCGGAATGCCGGAGGCCTGCAACTGGTCGCGCATGATGCGCGCGTACTGCACCGACGGTCCGGCCTGCACCTGGTTGAGCGGCGGGGCCGAATAGTTGACGTGGAATCCCCGGCCCGACGGCGGGCCGCCGTCGGCGTGGATGCTCAGGATCGCGTTGGGGCGCAATGAATTGGCCGTGTTGGCGCGCGCATCGATGCACGGTCCCAGCCCGGTGTCGTTGCCGCGGGACAAGGCGGTCCGGACGCCCAAAGCGTTCAACTCGGCGCGAACCCGCAATGCGGTGTCCCAGGTGAAGGTGTGTTCGGGGTAGCCGGTGTTGGTCGTTGTTCCGCTGGCCTGGCAGTCCTTGGTGCCGCCTCGGCCGGTGGGCACCTGGCGGCTGATGGAAGCGTCGTTGGCGCCGTTGTGGCCGGGATCGATGAACACGACCATGCCGGCGATGTTGGAGGGGGCAGCCCAGGCGGCCGGGGGCACGGCCGGGGCGATTACCGTCGAGGCGGCAACCAGCACGCCGACTGCCAGTTTGATCCCGACACGCCTGCTCACTCGTAGGTCCACAGCGCAAAGGTAACGTCGCGCGGTTTACGCTGGGTGTTCCGAATCGCCGGACACGCGCAGGCGAAACCAACTCGAGACCAAGATGCGAGGGGACTGTCATGCAACCCGGAGGCGACATGTCGGCGCTGCTGGCCCAGGCGCAGCAGATGCAGCAGAAGCTGCTGGAAGCCCAGCACCAGCTCGCCAACGCCGAGGTGCACGGCCAGGCCGGCGGGGGCTTGGTCAAGGTCGTCGTCAAAGGCAGCGGCGAGGTGGTGGCGGTGGCGATCGATCCCAAGATCGTCGACCCCTCGGACATCGAGACCCTGCAGGACCTGATCGTCGGCGCGCTGGCCGACGCTTCCAAGCAGGTCACCAAGATGGCGCAGGAGCGGCTGGGATCGCTGGCCGGGGGAATGGGGGGCCCGCCGGCCCCACCGCCGACTGGCGCGCCGGGGCTTTGAGTCTGCACCGACATGTTTGAGGGACCCGTCCAGGATCTGATCGACGAGCTCGGCAAGCTGCCGGGTATCGGGCCCAAGAGCGCCCAGCGCATCGCCTTTCACCTGCTGTCGGTGGAACCGCCGGATATCGACCGGCTGACCGCGGTGCTGGCGAAGGTCCGCGACGGCGTGCGGTTCTGTGCGGTGTGCGGCAACGTCTCCGACAACGAGCGTTGCCGGATCTGCGCGGATCCGCGCCGGGACGGCTCGCTGGTCTGCGTCGTCGAGGAGCCCAAGGACGTGCAGGCCGTCGAGCGCACCCGCGAGTTCCGCGGCCGCTACCACGTGCTGGGCGGTGCGCTGGATCCGCTGTCCGGGGTGGGTCCCGACCAACTGCGGATTCGCGAGCTGCTGAGCCGGATCGGGGAGCGGGTCGACGATGTCGACATCGCCGAGGTGATCATCGCCACCGATCCCAATACCGAGGGCGAGGCGACCGCGACCTACCTGGTCCGAATGCTGCGCGACATCCCCGGCCTGACCGTGACGCGGATCGCGTCCGGGCTCCCGATGGGCGGCGACCTGGAGTTCGCCGACGAGCTGACACTGGGCCGCGCGCTGACCGGCCGCCGGGCCATGGTCTGAGGCGCCGGCCGCCGTCCGCACGCGCGCGCTCGTCTGTCGGTCCTGCCGCGCGATATAAACCATTGCGACACGCTTTGGCTTGGGTCGCGGACGTTTACGTGTCGTGGGGCGCCCTTAGCGCGCCGCCAGTCGTTCGCGGCGCAACAGGTCCACCTCGGGCATTTCCAGCGGCGCCAGCTCACCCACGACCTTGCCCAACAGCAGGTCGGCCAGCTCCGGGTTGCGGGCCAGGCACGGCCCGTGCATGTAGCTGGCGACCACGCTGCCCTGCACCGCGCCGTCGAAACCGTCGCCGGCCCGGTTGCCGGCGCCCTTGGCCACCGCGCCCAACGGCGACGCCGCCGGCCCCAGCACGGTGCCGCCCCGGTGGTTCTCGAAACCGGTGAGCCGCTGGGTCAGGCCGGCCAGCAGCGGCTTGGTCACCAGCTCGCCGATGGTGCGCACGCCCTGTGGCGCGGTGGTCGCGTCCAGCAGGCCCACACCGTCGACCCGTTCCCCCGACGACGTCTCATACCACCGCCCGAGCACCTGAACGGCCGCGCAGATGGCCAGCACGGGCGCGCCGCGCTCGGCCGCGCGCTGCAGGCCGGGGTACCGCAGCAGGTGCTTGGTCGCCAGCCGTTGCGCGTAGTCCTCGGCCCCGCCCAGCGTGTAGAGGTCCAGCGACTCCGGCACCGGGTCGGCCAGCGTCACCTCCACGATCTCGGCGGCGACCCCCCGCAACCGCAGCCGCTGGCGCAGCACCAAAGCGTTACCGCCGTCGCCGTAGGTGCCCATCACGTCGGGCAGCACCAGCCCGATCCGCACGGTCGAGTCAGCCATGGCGCGCCAATGCCCGCTGCAGCTGAAGAAACGCGGTGTAGTTGGCGACGACCTCGACCCGGCCGGGCGGGCACGACGCGATGGCGGCCATGGTGTCGTGCACCAGCGTGTGCTCGACGCCCGCATACCCGAGGCGCACCGCCAGGTCGGTGCCGCGTTCGCCGGCGGCCACCACGGGGGTGTGCTCGTGCTGCTCTTCGCCGGATTCGCCTCGTGACGCACGAGGCTCACCAGCGAGATGCTCGAAACGCACGTCCCACAGCCAGGACAGGTCCTCGCCGTCGGGCACCTGCCCGTTGACCGCGATGACCAGCCCGGCGGCGTGCCTGTCCACCATCGACAGCGCTTCGGACCAGCCGGCGGGATTCTTGGCCAGCAGGAGCCGCGCTTCGTGCGCACCGAGACGGACGGTCCGATAGCGTCCGGCGACCTCGTCGACCGACGAGGCCGCCACCACCGCTTCCCGCGGGTCGGCGCCCAGCGCGACGGCGGCGGCCACGGCCTGGGCGGCGTTGCCCCGATTGACCGCGCCCGGCAGCGCCAACCGCATCGGCAGCGCCAGCCCGTCGGGGCCGTACAGGGTGTCGTCATCGAACCACCACTGCGGGCTGGGCCGCTTGAAGTCGGCACCGGTGGAATACCAGTCGCTCTTGTCGCGGACGATGACCTCCCCGCTGCGCGGGCAACTGACCGAGTCGTTCGACCACGCGCCGCCCGCGGCCACCCACACGACATTCGGGCTGTCGTAGGCGGCCGAGGTCATCAGCACGTCGTCGCAGTTGGCGACGACGACCGCAGTCGGGTGCCGGGCCAGGCCGGCCCGCAGCGTGCGTTCGATGACGTTGATCTCGCCGACCCGGTCCAGCTGGTCGCGGGACAGGTTGAGCAGCACGACGACGCTGGGCTCAATGGCATCGGAAACGTGCGGCACGTGCATCTCGTCGACTTCCAGCACGGCCAGCCCGGCGTCACGGTTGGCGGCCAGCGCGGCCACCAGGCCGGCGTCCATGTTGGCGCCTTCGGCATTGGTGGCCACCGCGCCCAGGGTGCCCAACGCGGCCGCGGTCATCCGGGTGGTGGTCGACTTGCCGTTGGTCCCGGTGACGACGACGGTGCGCCGTCCGGCGGCGAGCTGACGCAGCACCGAACGGTCCAGGGTCATCGCGACCAGGCCGCCGATCATCGCCCCGGCCCCGCGTCCGGTCACCCGCGAGGCCCACCGCGCGCTCGCTCCCGCGGCGAGCGCCAGACGGGCACGGGTGGTAACCACCCGGGCAGTTTAAGGGCCGGACGGGTTAAGTGCCGACACGGTGCGAGAGCGACCGGGTGATGTCGGTCCGACGTGCCATCCTCAGATCATGAACCGGGTGTCCTGGGGTCGGCCGGCCAGCGAGCCGGACGGGGGCTGGGCCGTCATCGATGTCGAGACCTCGGGCTTTCGCCCGGGTCAGGCGCGGATCATCAGCCTGGCGGTGCTCGGCCTCGACGCCGGCGGCCGCGTCGAGCAATCCGTCGTCAGCCTGCTCAACCCCGGTGTCGACCCGGGTCCCACCCACGTGCACGGCCTGACCGCCACCATGCTGGAAGACCAGCCGCAGTTCGCCGACATCGCCGGTGACGTGGTCCAGGTGCTGCGCGGCCGCACGCTGGTGGCGCACAACGTCGCGTTCGACTACGCGTTCCTCGCCGCGGAAGCCGAGCTCGCCGACGCCGAGCTTCCCGTCGACACCGTGATGTGCACGGTCGAGCTGGCCCGGCGGCTGGACCTGGGCATCGACAATCTGCGGCTGGAGACCCTCGCGGCGTACTGGGGGGTGACCCAGGAACGGCCACACGACGCCTTCGACGACGCGTTGGTGCTGACCGGCGTGCTGGCGTCGGCGCTGCAGCGGGCGCGCGAGCGCAACATCTGGCTGCCGGTGCATCCCGTGACCCGGCGCCGCTGGCCGAACGGCCGGGTCACCCACGACGAACTGCGACCGCTGAAGGTGCTGGCATCGCGGATGGCCTGCCCGTACCTCAACCCCGGTCCCTACGTCGTGGGCAGGCCACTGGTCCAGGGCATGCGGGTGGCGCTGGCCGCCGAGGTGGGCCGCACCCACCAGGAACTGGTCGAGCGGATCCTGCACGCCGGGCTGGCCTACAGCGACGGCGTCGACCGGGAAACCTCGCTGGTGGTCTGCAACGATCCCAGCCCCGACCAGGGCAAGGGTTATCTGGCCCGGCAACTGGGGGTGCCGGTGCTGTCCGACGCGCAGTTCCTGGACTGCATTCACGGCGTGGTCGGCGGCACCAGCATGGAGGAATTCACCGACGTCACCACGGTCGACCAACAGCTGGCGCTGTTCTGAGCAACTCTTGAATCACTACAACTGTAGTGGTAACGTTCGCGGCATGACGTCCACTACAGACGTAGTAGACCGGAGCTCCCGGTGGACCACGTACCGCCGACACGGCTACTTCTTCCGCCAGGCGGCCATGCTGACCATTTCGCTCGGCGTCCTCATCCACCTGTACCGGGTGATCTTCGGGGATGACCTCACGTTGAAATACGCGATGACCCCGACGACGGACAGGGTCCTGCTGGTCCCGATGACGTATGCGGCCATCACCGGCATCCTGGTGTGGCGGCGGGTGCGGTTTACCAATGCGCGGCATCGGGCGTTCTTCACCGCGTCACTGGTGTACATCGCCGGCAGCGTGCCGCTGCACATCTACTGCTGCTACGTGACCGAGGACCTGTCGCTGTACATGTGGTTCCCGATGTGGTTCAGCTACCTGTTGCTGATCGCGGTCTATCCGGCGTTCCTGACCATGTTCTGGCGCCTGCGCTACCAGAACTGATGCCGCCGAACCCGGAACGCCGCACGCAGCTGCTCGACGCCGCGATCGACATCCTCGCCGACGAGGGCGTCGGGGGCCTGACGCATCGCCAGGTGGACGACCGGGCGGGGCTGCCGGCCGGCACCACATCGAACTACTTCCGGACGCGGCAGGCCTTGCTCGAAGCCACCGCGGCCCGCACCGTGGATCTGCACTGGCAGCGCGTCGAGGCGTTGCGGGCCGCGATCGGCTCGCTCACCCGCGAGGGCGTCAAGGCGCTGCTAACGCGGATGATCTCCGATCCCGACGAGCCCGCCCGCCGGTCCACGCTGGCGCGGTTCGAGCTGTTCATGGAGGGCACGCGGCGGCCCGAGCTGCAGCCGTTGCTGGCGGAGCTGCAGGCCGCGGCGGTGAAGTCCGCCACTCTCATTTTCGGGGCGGCGGGCTTTACACCCACCGCCCATCAAATGGACCAGCTCAGCCGTCTGCTGAACGGCTACATGTTCGGCGAGCTCACGATCCCGGGTGCCGGTGACCCGGCCGAGCTAGTCGATCGACTGCTGAGGGCGTTCTTCCCGGCTTAGCGCTGTCACCCGCACTGCGAATATTCGTACCGGCCGACGGCATGCCCTATGCATTCCTGATAGCTGATGATCGTGTAGAGCATCCACAGGGTGATCACGGCGCCAATGATGGTTGCCACAATGCCCAGCACCATGCCCGCGGTTGCGGTGCCAGCGTTGGTTGCCTCTCCCCGTTTCGCCCGAGCACGCGCGGCAACGCCGGTCGCCAGGGCGCATATGCCGAGGATGAGACCGCCGAAGGGTACCCAGGAAGCCAGCAGGGCTATGACCCCGAGCACCAGCGACGTGGTACCCAATTGATTCCGCGGCGCGGCCGGCGGCCCGCCGCCGGCATACAGCGGGGGCGGAGGGTACCCCGGCCCCCGCATCTGCGGATGTGGCAACGGCGGCCGATACCCGCCGGCGTCCTCACCGTTCATTGCTGGCCCGGTTGACCGCCGACACCACCGCACGCAGCGACGCCGTGGTGATGGACGGCGCAATGCCGACACCCCAGACGGTCCGACCGCCGACGGACGCCTCCACGTACGCGGCGGCCTGCGCGTCGTCGCCGGCGCTCATCGCGTGCTCGGAGTAGTCCAGGACGGCCACGTCGAACCCGACACTGCCCAGCGCATGGACGAACGCGGCCAGCGGGCCGTTGCCCGCGCCGCTGATCTCGGTCTCGAACCCCGTCGATCTTGATGGTGGCGGCGATGGCCGTCTTGCCGTTGTCCTCCTCCACGACGTCGATGTGCTGCTTGATCCGCTCCAGCGGCCGCACCGGGGCGAGGTACTCCTCGGCGAACGCATCCCACATCTCCTTGGGCGAGACCTCACCCCCCTCACCCGCCGTGCCCTCTGCGATCCTCTGGATCACGCGGGAGAACTCGATCTGCAGCCGCCGCGGCAGCGCCAGGCCGTGGTCGGCCTTCATGACGTAGGCCACCCCGCCCTTGCCGGACTGCGAGTTGACCCGGATCACCGCCTCGTAGGTGCGCCCGACGTCCTTGGGGTCGATCGGCAGGTACGGCACCTGCCAGAGCAGGTCGTCAACGTCCGCGTCGGCCTCGTCCGCGGCGATCTTCATCGCATCGAGGCCCTTGTTGATGGCGTCCTGATGGCTGCCGGAGAACGCGGTGTAGACCAGGTCCCCGCCGTACGGGTGACGCTCGGGCACCGGCAGCTGGTTGCAGTACTCCACCGTGCGGCGGATCTCGTCGATGTTGGAGAAGTCGATCTGCGGGTCCACGCCCCGGGAGAATAGGTTCAGCCCCAGCGTCACCAGGCACACGTTGCCGGTGCGCTCGCCGTTGCCGAACAGGCAGCCCTCGATCCGGTCGGCTCCGGCCTGATAACCCAATTCGGCTGCGGCGACGGCGGTTCCGCGGTCGTTGTGCGGGTGCAGACTCAGGATGACGGAGTCCCGACGCGCCAGGTTGCGGCTCATCCACTCGATCGAGTCGGCGTAGACGTTGGGGGTGGCCATCTCCACGGTGGCGGGCAGGTTGAAGATGATCGGGTTCTCCGGCGTCGGTCGCGATGATCTCGCCGACGGCGTCGCAGACCTCCCTGGCGTACTCCAGCTCGGTGCCGGTGTAGGACTCCGGCGAATACTCGAACCGCCACCGCGTGTTCGGGTGTTTGGCGGCCTCCTCGACGCACTTGCGGGCGCCGTCGGTCGCGATGGCCTGCACCGCGGCCCGGTCGGCGCGGAAGACCACCCGGCGCTGCAGGATCGACGTCGAGTTGTAGAAGTGCACGATGGCCTGCGATGCGCCCTCACAGGCGGCGAAGGTGCGCTCGATCAGCTCCGGCCGGCACTGCGTGAGCACCTGAATGGTGACGTCTTCGGGGATGGCGCCGTCGACGATGATCTCGCGGACGAAGTCGAAGTCGGTCTGGCTGGCCGAGGGGAACCCGACCTCGATCTCCTTGTAGCCCATGCTCACCAGCAGCTCGAACATGCGGCGCTTGCGGGCCGGGCTCATCGGGTCGATCAGTGCCTGGTTGCCGTCGCGCAGGTCGACCGCGCACCACAGGGGAGCGCGGTCGATGACGCGGTCGGGCCAGCTGCGGTCGGCCAGCTGGATGGGCTCGACTTCTTCGGCGAAGGGCCGGTAGCGGTGCACCGGCATGGCCGAACCGCGCTGCGGGTTCCACGAGGCCTGGCCGGGCGCGGACGGGCCGGCGGGCGTGTGGATGGTGCGAGACGAGGTATAGGCGTCGGGCCTCGACGGCTGGAAGTTGGTCACGGTAATTGCTCCGGGGGTGTCAGAAGGAACCTCAGACCGGCGCATCGCGAACGCCCGCGACGGGAGGCCGGTCTGGATCAGACCCCGTCGCGGCGTCCGAGGAGGAGCACCCGCTGCACGCGGGCCACTCTACCGCATCGCGCAGCGACCTCAAGTTCCTGTTTCACACGGTATCGATCCAGCTGACGCTGTCCTCGAAGCTGGTCGAGTACGCCACGGAGGGCTGCGGCCGGCGAGGAGCGCGGTGTCGAGGTCTACGGGGTTGCACCGCCGCCGTGCCCAGCGGCCAGTGCCATGTCCCGCCACTGGGTCAGCAGCATCAGCAACGCCTTGTTCGACATCCCGTAGCGGCCGGTCAGCCCTTGCACCCATTGGACGTCGTTCCGCTCGAAGGTGACCGCAATTCGAGAGACCGTCTCAGCGCCCCTTGGCTTTACGATGCTTACGGTCACGCTGCTCCACGGCAAGAGTTCGTCGCCGTTCAGCAACCCGTCGGTGCGCAGCGTCATCGCCGCCGGGTTGCGCGCGTCGCGCAGTGCGAACCCGGCGGTGCTCAGGCCGACCGCGACGATGAATCCGCCGAAAATCTGGAATCCGATGTCGCCGATGTCGCTGAAGAACGGGGCCACGATCGCGAAGACGCCAAGGGCCGCCGAACATAGCATTATCACCGCGCCTAAGACGTTGGTCCAGCGGGTCTGTGTCAACACGACCGGGTCGGGATACTGCGTCAGCAGCTTGGCCACGCGTTCCTTGGACTTCCACACGAGGTCGGTGCCTCCCGCCTTTGCCGTTGATGGTAAACGCCCCTTGGGCCACTCGGTGCGGGTTCAGGCGCCGAACGGTCGAACCCACTGCTCGGCGAACGCAATGTCCTCCAGCGGCGGCCGACTGCGAGGCTTGGTGTCTCGTTCGGCGACCTCGGGATCGACGGTGGGTAGTCGCCCAACGACCCGACCGTGACCACCGCGAACGGACGGACCTCGTCGGGCAGGCCGAACACCTGGTGGGCGGTTCGAAGGCGCGCGGGCTCCAACGTGCGGCGATCGCGGGACGGATCGGGACTCGGGTCTCGGCGTGGCGCTCGGTCACGAAGCCTCAAGCTAGCCGCGGTCCGCCCGGCACGTGCACCAAGAAGATCCGACGCGCCACCCCTTATCCTTGATGCGATCCCTGTCTTCGCCCGAAAGGTTCAACGGTGGCGCTCGTCGTGCAGAAGTACGGCGGATCCTCGGTCGATGACGCCGACCGGATCCGCCGCGTCGCCGAGCGCATCGTCGAAACCAAGAAGCAGGGCAACGACGTTGTCGTGGTGGTTTCGGCGATGGGCGACACCACCGACGATCTGCTGGCGCTGGCGCAGCAGGTATGCCCGGTCCCGCCGCCGCGGGAACTGGACATGCTGCTGACCGCCGGCGAACGCATCTCCAATGCGCTGGTCGCCATGGCGATCGAATCGCTGGGCGCGCATGCCCGGTCGTTCACCGGTTCGCAGGCCGGTGTCATCACCACCAGCGTGCACGGCAACGCGAAGATCATCGACGTCACGCCGAGCCGGGTGCAGGCGGCGCTCGAGGAGGGGCGGATCGTGCTGGTCGCCGGGTTCCAGGGCGTCAGCCAGGACACCCGCGACGTCACCACCCTGGGGCGCGGCGGGTCGGACACCACCGCGGTGGCGCTGGCCTCGGCGCTGGGCGCCGACGTCTGTGAGATCTACACCGACGTGGACGGCATCTTCAGCGCTGACCCGCGGATCGTGCAGAACGCCCGCAAGCTGGACACGGTGACCTTCGAGGAGATGCTCGAGATGGCGGCCTGCGGCGCCAAGGTACTGATGCTGCGCTGCGTGGAATACGCGCGCCGCTACAACCTTCCGGTGCACGTCCGGTCGTCGTATTCGGACAAACCAGGCACCGTCGTTGTCGGATCGATTAAGGACAGACCCATGGAAGACCCCATCCTGACCGGCGTCGCGCACGACCGCAGCGAGGCCAAGGTGACCATCGTCGGAATCCCCGACATCCCGGGGTATGCGGCCCGGGTCTTCCGGGCCGTCGCCGACGCCGACGTCAACATCGACATGGTGTTGCAGAACGTCTCCAAGATCGAGGACGGCAAGACCGACATCACCTTCACCTGCTCGCGCGACAGCGGGCCCACCGCGGTGGCCAAGCTGGACGCGCTCAAAGACGAGATCGGCTTTACCCAGCTGCTCTACGACGACCACATCGGCAAGGTCTCGCTGATCGGGGCGGGCATGCGCAGCCACCCCGGGGTCACCGCGACCTTTTGTGAGGCCCTGGCCGAGGTGGGCGTCAACATCGAGCTGATCTCCACCTCCGAGATCCGTATCTCGGTGCTGTGCCGCGACACCGAACTGGACAAGGCCGTCGTGGCGTTGCACGAGGCGTTCGGTCTCGGCGGCGAGGAGACCGCGACGGTGTATGCGGGGACGGGTAGGTAGGTAGGTACATGGTTGCCATCGGCGTAGTCGGCGCCACCGGCCAGGTCGGCCAGGTGATGCGGACGCTGCTCGAGGAGCGTGACTTCCCGGCGAGCACGGTGCGGTTCTTCGCGTCGGCCCGCTCGCAGGGGCGCAAGCTGGCGTTTCGCGGCCAGCAGATCGAGGTCGAGGACGCCGCGGCGGCGGACCCGACCGGCCTGGACATCGCGTTGTTCTCGGCCGGCAAGACGATGTCGCTGGTGCAGGCGCCGCGGTTCGCCGCCGCGGGGGTGACCGTGATCGACAACTCCTCGGCCTGGCGCAAGGACCCCGACGTGCCGCTGGTGGTCTCCGAGGTGAACTTCGACAGAGAGGTCGCCGGCGGGCCCCGGTCTCTCAAGAAGGGCATCATCGCCAACCCGAACTGCACCACGATGGCCGCCATGCCGGTGCTCAAGGTGCTGCACGAGGAGGCCGGGCTGGTGCGCATGGTGGTGTCCAGCTACCAAGCGGTGTCCGGCAGCGGGCTGGCCGGGGTCGAGGAGCTGGCCACCCAGGCGCGCGCGGTCATCGGTGACGCCGAACGCCTGGTGCACGACGGCTCCGCATGCGAATTCCCGCCGCCGAAGACCTACGTCGCGCCGATCGCGTTCAACGTGATACCGCTGGCCGGGTCGCTGGTGGACGACGGCTCCGGGGAGACCGACGAGGACCAGAAGCTGCGCTTCGAGAGTCGCAAGATCCTGGGCATCCCCGACCTGCTGGTGAGCGGAACGTGTGTGCGGGTTCCGGTGTTCACCGGGCACTCGCTGTCGATCAACGCCGAATTCGCCAGGCCGTTGCCGCCCGAGCGCGCCCGCGCATTGCTGGACGGCGCACCGGGCGTCAAGGTGGTCGATGTGCCGACCCCGCTGGCGGCCGCCGGTGTCGACGAGTCACTG
Organism: uncultured Actinomycetota bacterium; assembly: GCA_963800315.1. Lineage (GTDB taxonomy): Bacteria > Actinomycetota > Actinomycetes > Mycobacteriales > Mycobacteriaceae > Mycobacterium. The sequence continues at coordinate 772,558 of CAWDAS010000001.1, read as the reverse complement.
GTCGGGCGCATCCGGAACGACCCGGGCGTGCCCGACGGGCGCGGCCTGGCCCTGTTCATCTCGGGAGACAACCTGCGCAAGGGGGCCGCGCTGAACACCATCCAGATCGCCGAGCTGCTGGCCGCCCAGGTGTGACCCGCGGGTGAGGACCGCCAGTCGTCTGGTCACGCGGTGCTCGCTGCTTGTTGTTTCTTTGCTTGTGCCGCAATGGTTTTGGGGTCCACACCCGCACGCGGACCCGCCGGCGCCGGCCCCCGAGCCGATCCTGCAGCAGCTGGCACCCGGTCAGGTGGTGCGGATCGGACCCACCGCCGGCACCGGCACCCCCACCGGGGACTACGGGATCGGCGCGACCGACCTGTGTGAGTTCGTCGAGTTCCCCACCGAGCTGCTGCAGGTCTGCGGCGACAGCTTCGCCGGCCAGGGTGTCGGGTTCGGCGGCTGGTACGCACCGGTCGCGCTGCGCGTCGACACGGCGTCCGTCGACGATCCGGCCGGGGTGCGCTACATCGGCGTCACCGGCATCAGCCCGCCGCTGCTCGCCGATCCGGCGCCGCCGGGAACCTCGCAGCTGCCCGCCGGCGTGGTGCAGGTCAACCGGCACAACTACCTGATGGTGACGACGACGAAAAGCCTTGAGCCGCAAAGCTCGCGCCTGGTGTTGGCCGAACCGGCACGCGCGGGCTGGCGGACGATCGCGGGGTCCCGGCGCGCCGCCTCCTACCAGGGCGGCTCGCAGACGCAGATCAGCGGGTACTACGACCCGATCCCCACGCCGGATTCCCCGGGCGGCTGGGTGTACATCGTGGCCGACAGCTTCACCCGCCGAGAGCCGGTGTTCCTCTACCGGGCCACCCCCCGAACATTCGCCGACCGGTCCCGGTGGCAGGGCTGGGCGGCGGGGCCGGGAGGTGGCTGGAACAAGCCGCCGACACCGCTGTGGCCCGACCAGGTGGGGGAGATGAGCATCAGGCAGATCGACGGCAAGGCGGTGCTGTCCTATTTCAACGCCAGCACCGGCAACATGGAGGTCCGGGTGGCCGACGATCCGACGGCGCTGGGTGACGCCCCGGTCACCACCGTGGTGCAGCACGACGAGTGGCCGGATCCGGCGGAAAGCCTGCCGCCGCCCGTACGACAACCGGCTCGCGCAACCCTATGGCGGCTACATCTCGCCCGGCTCGACACTGGATGAGTTGCGAATCTTCGTCAGCCAGTGGGACACCCGCGCCCGGGTGCGTGCCCCGTATCGGGTGATCCAGTTCGCGGTGAACCCGTTCAAGCCGTTCGACCTGAATTGACCAGCGGGTGGCGATGCTCGGCGGTCCCGGCCTGGGGCGCTCCGGGGGCATCGGCCATACAACAACGTCATCGGCCAGGCCCAATCTTCGGCGCTTGCCTTGCCGGCAATGTTTCCAATCGGTTTTCTCTTTCTCACAGCTGATGTGCGTCGGGAGCTGGTCCAGTACGGTCAGCGGCATCGGCGCGCGATAATCGCCTGCCACTGAGTCCGAGGTGAGGGAGAGGATTTGATGATGACTGCAGCCAGGAAAGTCGCGCTCCTTGGTGGCGCCGCCGCGCTGGTGTTGGCGGCCACATGCGTAGGCGCCACCGCCGCTTCAGCGACCACCCACCTGGCGATCGGTCCGTCCGCGCCGGCGGCGCCGCCCTCCACCTCTTCCACCCCGCCGCCACCTTCGCCGATGCCGTCCGTGGAGGACGTACCGCGTGACCACGACCTCGGCGGCGGCGCCGGCGGCGGCATGGGCTGAGCCGTTTCCACGGCTCGACTCTGATCGCGTCGATTCTGTAGGTAAGGCGGGGCTTCAGCTCACAGCTGCTACATAAGTCGTGCACAGCCGCAACTATTGTTCACCCAGGCATCATCTGTCTCATGAGTGAAACATCTGAAACTCCCACTACGCGGACCGCTACCGCGACTGCACCGGCGCCGGCAACAACTCCGGCGCTATACAAGACCCCCAAGGTCTTCATTGCCGCGGCATGGGTAGCCATCGTCGCGGGGATCGTCTTCATCGTCTCCGTCATCTTCTTCACCGGGATGGCCCTGGGGCACCATGGCGGCGGTCACCACCACCACCACAAGCACCACGCGGCGTGGATGCACCAGCACCGCATGGGCGGCCCGGGCGGACCCGGGGCCGTCCAGCAGGGTGGCCCCTCGGCGGGGACTCCCGGCGCCCCTGGGCCCAGCCAGGTTCCGTCGTCGGTCACCCCGTCCCGGACGCCCTAAGGCACGACACCAACCCAACAACCAGCGGCCCGGTGCTCCTCGGAGCGCCGGGCCGCGTGTCGTTTCATCACCGGTAACTCGGCGCCGCCCCCCGATTCACAGCAAATTTGTGGGCCGAACCTGTTACGCCCACCCTGACCCTGGGCAATATTCATGGAATGAGCGAGACACCTGAACCGCCAGCCCAGCCCACCCCCGCGCCCGCAGCGCCACCGCCACCGCCGCCGGAGCGGATGAAGCCGCCGCGGCTTTACACGGTAGCGGCGTGGGTGGTCATCGTCGCGGGGATCGTTTTCATCCTGTCGGTGGTGTTCTTCTCCGGCGCGTTGGTGTTCGGACATCACCACCGCTGCCACCACCACAGCAGAATGTTCCAGCCCGCGGGCCCGGGTCCCGGACCGGGCCCATATGGCGCGCCGATGGGCCCGGGGCCGACCGGAGCGGGACCGTACGGCGGTCCCGGCGGCCCGGGGCTGATCGTTCCCATGCCCCCAGCCGGCCGCGGCGGCCCGGCCGCCCCGGGGGCCGGCACCGGTGGACCGGGCGGCCCCACCATGTCGCCGACGCCCAGCGCGCCGACCCCCGCTCCCAGCACGCCGCGCCCGTAGCGGGCGCTGCCGCGGCGATGGATTCAATCGCCGAGAAATGTCCTGGAATCAGCCCAGCAAGGAGATTGCGAAATGACGGAGCGTTTCACCACCACCGACGCCGGCATCGCGGCGCCGAGCGACGACCAGTCGCTGACGATCGGTCCCGACGGTCCGATCCTGCTGCAGGACCACTACCTGATCGAGCAGATGGCCCAGTTCAACCGGGAGCGCATCCCGGAGCGCCAGCCGCACGCCAAGGGCGGCGGCGCGTTCGGCCAGTTCGAGGTCACCAACGACGTCAGCAGATACACCCGGGCCGCGGTGTTCCAGCCCGGCACCAAGACCGAGATGCTGGCCCGATTCTCCACCGTCGCCGGCGAGCGGGGCAGCCCGGACACCTGGCGGGACCCGCGCGGCTTCGCGCTGAAGTTCTACACGACCGAAGGCAACTTCGACCTGGTCGGCAACAACACGCCCGTCTTCTTCATGCGCGACCCGTTGAAGTTCCAGCACTTCATCCGCTCCCAGAAGCGCCTGCAGGCAAGCAACGTGCGCGATCACAACATGCAGTGGGACTTCTGGAGCCTGTCCCCGGAATCCGCGCACCAGGTGACCTGGCTGATGGGCGACCGCGGCATCCCCAAGAGCTGGCGGAACATGAACGGCTACAGCAGCCACACCTACAGCTGGATCAACGCCGCCGGCGAGATCTTCTGGGTGAAGTACCACTTCGTCACCGATCAGGGCAACGACTTCCTGACCCAGGAGGACGCCGACCGGCTGGCCGGCGAGGACGGTGACTACCACCAGCGCGACCTCTATGAGGCGATCGAGCGCGGCGACTACCCGAGCTGGACGCTGAAGATGCAGATCATGCCTTACGAGGAGGCCAGGAACTACCGGTTCAACCCGTTCGATCTGACCAAGGTGTGGCCGCACGGCGATTACCCGTTGATCGACGTCGGCAAGATGACGCTGAACCGCAACGTCACCGACTACCACACCGAAATCGAGCAGGCCGCCTTCGAGCCGAACAACACCGTGCCCGGCACCGGGTTGAGTCCGGACAAGATGCTGCAGGCCCGCGGCTTCTCCTACTCCGACGCGCACCGCGCCCGGCTGGGCACCAACTACCGGCAGATCCCGGTCAACACACCCAAGGTCGAGGTGAACAGCTACTCCAAAGACGGCGCGATGCGGATGCAGAACGCCGCGGACCCGGTGTATGCCCCCAACTCCTACGGCGGCCCGCAGGCCGACCCGGCGCGCGCCGCCGAGGTGCGCTGGCATGCCGACGGCGATATGGTCCGTGCCGCGTACACGCTGCACCCCGAGGACGACGACTGGGGGCAGGCGGGCGCCATGGTCCGCGAAGTTCTCGATGACGCGGCCCGGGACCGCTTGGCGCACAACATCATCGGCCACGTTTCCAAGGGTGTCAAAGAGCCGGTGCTGTCGCGGGTGTTCGAGTACTGGCGCAACGTCGATCCCGATCTCGGCAAGAAGGTCGAGGAGGGCGTCCGGGCGAACCTGGACTGACCGCGACGACGTGCCTGGCATGATCGGCCCCATGACCATGCGGGTTCGCGCGGCGACCGTCATCGGCCTGGCCCTGGCCATCGGCTGGGGAGTGCCGGTGGCGGCCGCCAGCCCCTCGGAGCCGGGCGTGGTGAACTACGCGGTCCTCGGTAAGGGGTCGGTCGGCAACATCGTCGGCGGACCCATGGGATGGGAGTCGCTGTTCACCGAACCGTTCCAGGGGGATTGGGTCGACCTGCCGGTCTGCAACAACTGGGCCGACATCGGGCTGCCCGAGGTGTACCAGGACCCCGACCTGGCGTCGTTCAACGGTGCCATGACCGCGACCTCGGCTACCGACCAAACCCACTTCGTCAAGCAGGCGGTCGGGGTATTCGCCACCAGCGACGCCGCCGGCCGCGCTTTCCACCGGGTGGTGGACCGAACGGCGGGCTGTGCGGGGCAGACCACGGCGGTACACCTGGACAACGGCACCACGCAGGTGTGGTCGTTCGAGGGTGGGCCGCCGACCGCCACCGACGAGAACTGGACCAAGCAGGAGGCCGGCACCGATCGCCGGTGCTTCAATCAAACCAGGCTGCGCGAAAATGTGTTGTTGCAGGCGAAGGTCTGCCAGTCCGGCAACGCCGGGCCGGCGGTCAACGTGCTCGCCGGCGCGATGCAGAACGCGCTGGGTCAATAGTCGGGTAATTGGGTACCCGTCCCAGCCGTGCGGCTGCAACGCGTGGGGGCGGGAATATGTCGGTGGCGTCTGCTAGATGAAGTAGTGGCGGTTATCGTTTCGTTAGCTGCGCAGGGATGTGGTCCACGGGCATGCTCGGGTGTGCTCGGGCCCGAAGGGATCGTGATATGACGCTCGCCCCCGCTACCACCGCGACCTCGCAGCTGGACGGCGCCGGCCCCGCCGCAACCGGGTGGGCCGACTCCTCGGCCGCGGCGCGGTACATCGCCGACGGCTGTCTGCTGGACGCCCCGCTGGGGCGGGTGGGTCTGGAGCTGGAAGCCCACTGCCACGACCCGGCCGACCCGCATCGCAGGCCGAGCTGGGAGGAAATCGCCGGGGTTCTCGAGCTGCTGCCCGCGCTGCCGGGCGGCAGCGCGGTCACCGTGGAACCGGGCGGCGCCGTCGAACTGTCCGGCCCGCCCGCCGAGGGCGTGGTTTCCGCCATCGATGCCATGCATCGCGACCAGGCCGTGCTGCGGTCCGCCTTCGGCGACGCCGGGTTGGGTCTGGTGTACCTCGGGGCCGATCCGCTGCGCCCGCCCAGGCGCATCAATCCCGGTGGGCGGTACCGCGCGATGGAGCAGTTCTTCGCGGCCAGCCGCTCCGGCGAAGCGGGCGCGGCGATGATGACCTCCACCGCGTCGATTCAGCTCAACGTCGACGCCGGGCCACAGGACGGGTGGGCCGCGCGGGTACGGCTGGCGCACGCCCTGGGGCCCGTGATGATCGCGATGACCGCCAACTCCCCGATGCTCGGCGGCGACTTCACCGGATGGGTGTCCACCCGGCAGTGGGTGTGGGGGCAAATGGACTCGGCGCGCTGCGGGCCCATCCTCGGTGCCAGCGGCGACGACCCCGCCACCGACTGGGCGCGCTACGCGCTCAAGGCGCCGGTGATGCTGCTGAACAACCCGGACGCGGTGGCGGTCACGCATTGGGTGCCCTTCGCCGACTGGGTGGACGGCCGGGTGCTGCTCGGCGATCGCCGCCCGACGGTGGCCGATCTGGAATACCACCTGACCACGTTGTTCCCCCCGGTGCGTCCCAGGCAGTGGCTGGAGATCCGCTATCTGGACAGCGTGCCGGATGCCTTCTGGCCCGCCGTGGTTTTCACGCTGGTGGCCCTGCTTGACGACCCGGTCGCCGCCGACATTGCGGCCGAGGCCGTCGAACCGGTGGCCACGGCCTGGGACACCGCGGCCCGGCTGGGCCTGCGGGACCGGCGGCTGTACGCGGCGGCCAACAAATGCGTGGCCGTCGCCGCCGAGAAAGCGCCGGCCGAACTCGCCGGCCCGATGGAGCGGCTGCTCCGCAGCGTCGAGCAGGGTCGCTGTCCCGGCGACGATTTCTCCGACGACGTCGTCGAGCACGGCCTCGCGGCTACGGTCGCGCGCCTGGCGCAATGCTCGCAAGGGGGGCCGTGACTTCCCGGGAGAGTCTTGCCGACGGTCTGGCGCGGGCGCGAGAGCGCACGTTGCGGCTGGTCGACTTCGACGATGCCGAACTGTGCCGGCAGTACGACCCGTTGATGAGCCCGCTGGTGTGGGACCTGGCCCACATCGGTCAGCAAGAGGAGCTGTGGCTGTTGCGGGGCGGTGATGCGCGCCGGCCCGGGATGTTGCCGCCGGCCGTCGAGGCACTGTACGACGCGTTCGAACACTCCCGCGCCAGCCGCGTCGAGCTACCGCTGCTGTCTCCCGAGCGGGCGCGATCGTATTGCCGGACGGTGCGGTCGGCCGTGCTGGACGCGCTGGACGCCCTGCCGCAGGACGGCGACGGATTCGTCTACGCGTTGGTGGTCAGCCACGAGAACCAGCACGACGAGACCGTGCTGCAGGCACTGAACCTGCGCAGCGGCGCGCCGCTGCTGCGCGAGACGTCGATCCTGCCGGCCGGCCGGCCGGGCCTGGCCGGCACCTCGGTACTGGTGCCCGGCGGCCCGTTCGTGCTGGGCGTGGACGCCGTCGCCGAACCGTACTCGCTGGACAACGAACGGCCCGCCCACGTCGTCGACCTGCCCGCGTTCCGGATCGGCCGGGTTCCGGTCACCAACGGCGAGTGGCGCGACTTCCTCGACGACGGCGGCTACCACCAGCCGCGGTGGTGGTCCGGGCGCGGCTGGGAGCATCGCTTGACCGCGGGACTGACCGCGCCCCAGTTCTGGAGTTCCGACGGTGCCACCCGCACCCGCTTCGGCCACGTCGAAGACCTTCCCGCCGACGAGCCGGTGCAGCACGTCACCTACTTCGAGGCCGAGGCCTACGCGGCCTGGGCCGGCGCGCGGCTGCCCACCGAAATGGAATGGGAGAAAGCCTGCGCGTGGGATCCGGCCACCGACACCCGGCGCCGCTACCCCTGGGGAGCCCAGCCGCCGTCAGAAGCGGTCGCCAACCTCGGTGGCGCGGCGCTGCGCCCGGCACCGGTCGGTGCCTACCCTGGCGGCGCGTCGGCCTACGGCGTGGAACAGCTGCTGGGCGATGTCTGGGAGTGGACGAGCTCACCGCTGCGGCCGTGGCCGGGGTTTGTGCCGATGATCTACGAGCGGTACTCGCAGCCGTTCTTCGACGGCGATTACCGGGTGCTGCGCGGCGGATCGTGGGCCGTGGAGCCGGGCATCCTGCGGCCCAGCTTCCGCAACTGGGACCACCCCTACCGGCGTCAGATCTTCTCCGGTGTCCGGTTGGCCTGGGACGTCGAGGACGGCTCCTGATGTGTCGTCACCTCGGCTGGCTCGGGACCGACGTGTCGGTCTCCTCGCTGGTGCTGGATCCGCCGTACGGGCTGCGGGTGCAGTCCTATGCTCCGCGGCGCCAGAAGCACGGTCTGATGAACGCCGACGGTTGGGGCGTCGGCTTTTTCGACGGAGAGGTACCCCGCCGCTGGCGCAGCCAGGCGCCGCTGTGGGGCGACGTGTCGTTCGACTCGGTCGCACCGGCGCTGCGCAGCCACTGTGTGGTGGCCGCCGTGCGTTCGGCGACCGTCGGCATGCCGATCGAACCCAGCGCGACGGCGCCGTTCACCGACGGCCGGTGGCTGCTGTCGCACAACGGGGTGGTCGATCGTGGCGCGCTGCCGGCGACCGCACCGGCCGAATCGGTCTGCGACAGCGCCATCCTGGCGGCCGCCATCTTCGCGCGCGGACTTGACGCGCTGGGTGACACGGTCACCGAAATCGGAACGGCCGACCCCAACGCCCGCCTTAACATCCTGGCCGGCAACGGTTCTCGCCTGCTGGCGACGGCCTGGGGCGACACGCTGTTCATCCTGCGCCGCGACGACGGCGTCGTGCTGGCCAGCGAGCCCTACGACGACGACCCCGACTGGGAAGACGTGCCGGACCGCCACCTCGTCGACGTCACCGCCACGGGCGTCGCGCTGACCCCGCTGGATCACTGGAAAGGACATGGATGACGCTGTCGCTGTCCAACCACCTCGCCGCCGACTCGGCGTATCACGCGCTGCGTCGTGACGTCTTCGACGGCCTACAGAAGACCCCGAAGTCGTTGCCGCCTAAGTGGTTCTACGATTCGGTGGGCAGCGATCTGTTCGACCGGATCACTCGGCTGCCGGAGTACTATCCGACGCGCGCCGAGGCGGAGATCTTGCGTGCGCGCTCGGCCGAGATCGCCTCGGCCAGCGAGGCCGACACCTTGGTCGAGCTGGGCAGCGGGACGTCGGAGAAAACCCGGATGCTGCTCGACGCGTTGCGGGAGCGCGGCTGCTTGAGCAGGTTCGTGCCGTTCGACGTCGACGCCAGCATCCTGTCCACCGCCGCCACGGCCATCCAGCGGGACTACGCGGGGATCGAGATCAGCGCCGTCTGTGGCGATTTCGAAGAACATCTGACCGAAATACCCGGCGGAGGGCGACGGCTGTTCGTGTTCCTGGGCTCGACGATCGGCAACCTCACACCCGGGCCGCGCGCGGACTTCCTCGCGGCACTGTCTGCCCAGATGCGGTCCGGCGACAGCCTGCTGCTGGGCACGGACTTGGTCAAGGACACCGCTCGACTGGTGCACGCCTACGACGATGCCGCCGGGGTGACCGCGGCGTTCAATCGCAATGTGCTCGCGGTGATCAACCGGCAACTCGACGCCGACTTCGACGTCGACGGCTTCGAGCACGTGGCCCGCTGGAACGCGGGCGAGGAACGCATCGAGATGTGGCTACGGGCCGGCCGTCGCCAGCGGGTGCGAATCGCTGCGCTGGAGCTGACGGTCGACTTCGCCGAGGGCGAGGAAATGCTCACCGAAGTGTCCTGCAAGTTCCGCCCGGAGGGCGTGAGCGCCGAACTGGCCGGCGTGGGGTTGCGCCGCATTCGGTGGTGGACCGACGCCGCGGGCGACTTCGGGCTGTCGTTGGCCGTTAAGTGACCGGAGATTCGCTGGCCGACCGATGGCGGGCGGGCCGCCCGCCGGTGGCCGGGCTGCACCTGGACAGCGCGGCCTGCTCGCGCCAGAGCCTTGCGGTGATCGACGCCGCCGCCCGGCACGCTCGCTACGAGTCCGAAGTAGGTGGATATGTCGCGGCCGAGGCGGCCGCACCCGTGCTCGACGCCGGACGCATCGCGTTCGCCGCGCTGGCCGGCATGCCCGACGCCGAGGTGGTGTACACGACCGGGTCGCTGAACGCGCTGGATCTGCTCCTCGGCAGCTGGCCGGCGGATCGCCGCACGGTGGCCTGCCTGCCCGGCGAATACGGACCCAACCTGGCCATGATGGACGCCCATGGATTCGACCACCAGCTGCTGCCCACCCTCGAGGATGGCCGCGTCGCCCTCGACGATGCGGCGCTGGCCCTGGACACCGATCCGCCGGATCTGGTGCACCTGACCGCGGTGGCCAGCCACCGCGGCGTGGTGCAACCGGTGTCGATGGTCGCGCAACTGTGCCGCGAGTTGGGGCTGCCGCTCGTCGTCGACGCCGCCCAGGCGCTGGGCCAGGTGGACTGCGCGGTGGACGCCGAGGTGACCTATTCCTCGGCGCGCAAGTGGATCGCCGGTCCGCGCGGAGTCGGGATGCTCGCGGTGCGCCGCGATCTCATCGAGCGGCTGCATCCGAGGCTGGCGGCACCGGAATGGCTGGCATCGTTGACCGTGGCCCAGCAACTTGAATTCGGAGAAGCCAACATCGCTGCCCGCATTGGCTATTCGGTCGCGCTGGGGGAATATCTGGCGTACGGCCCGCGGGCCGTGCACGCGCGGTTGGCCGAGCTGGGCGGCGCCAGCCGGACGGTGCTGGCCGACGTGGCCGGGTGGGCGGTGGTGGAAGAGGTCGACGAGCCCTGCGCGATCACCACCCTGGCCCCGCTCGACGGGACCGATCCGCAGGCGGTGCGGGCCCGGCTGCTCACCGAACGACGCATCCTGACCACCTTCGTCGGGGTGCCGCGCGCACCCCTGGAGCTGACCGCGCCGGTGCTGCGGATCTCCCCGCACGTGGACACCACGCCCGAGGATCTGGCCGCGTTCGCCGAAGCGCTGGATGCCGCCACCGGGGCGACGGCCTAGCCCGCCTTGTGTGCCGTCAGCAAGTAGGCCGGCAACTTCATCCGGCCCTTGTCGTCGCGGTCGTGCGGCGGCATCTGGAAGGGCGCTTCCGAGACATCGGGGATGTTCGCGTGGATGTAGGCGGGCCGGATCTCGTCGATTTCCCAGTACTTGCTCACCGCGGCGCGCAACTCGTCCTCGTCGACTTCGTTGGGCTTGGTTTCCATCTCGGCGGGGAAGGCGCCCTTGCCGAACACCAGGACGAAATAGCCGGCCCCCGGGGCCGCCGCGCGCTGAACCGAGCTCAGGTAGCCGTCGCGGCCCTCCACCGGCAGCGAGTGAAAGAGCGTGCTGTCCACCACCGTATTGAACCGGTTGGCCGATCCGGGCGGGTAGCCGGTGAAGTCGGTGATGTCGGCCTGGAAGAAGGTGGCGGTGGTCAGGCCGCGGTCGGCCGCCGCTTTGGTGGCCGCCGCGACCGCGGTGGATGTCACATCGATCCCGACCACGGTGTAGCCCTGCGCGGCCAGCGTCAGCGACAGCTCGGCGAACCCGCAGCCGGCGTCCAGCACGTCGCTGCGGAACTTGCCCGCCGCGAGGAGCGCGGCCAACTCGGGCTGCGGCTCACCGATGTTCCACGGCGGCGGACCCTCGAACTCACCCTGCTCGCGGTAAGCACTGTCCCAGTCCATGATTTCGGATGACATGGCTTCCAACGTACCCGCGCTCAGTGGCCCCAGGTGTGCACCGGTTCGTTGGCATGCATGTGCTCGCAGTAGCGGCGCAGCATCTCGGCCAGGGCCGCGGACCGGGTCATCCCGCCGTCCTGCAGCGCCTGCACCGTCAAGACCTGCCAGCTGGCCCCGTTGCGACCGGTCCGGGCGCGGCCCTCGATGACACCCAGCAGCCGGTCGCGCACCTCGGCATCGACGCCCCACCGGCGCAATCCTTCGTCGGCGCTGGGCAGCAGCGTGCTCAGCACCAGTTCTCGCGCCGGCACGTCGCCCACGCCGGGCCAGTGCAGCCGGGCGTCGATGCCCTCCCGGGCCGCGGCGAGGAAATTAGCTTGTGCCACAGCGAAATCCATCCCGGCCCACGGTGGGCTTTCCGCTTCGGACAAGCTGCGCAGCACGCCGTAGAAGAAGGCCGAATTCGCCACCATGTCGACGACGGTCGGACCGGCCGGCAACACCCGGTTCTCCAGCCGCAGGTGCGGACGCCCGGCCCCCTCCTGCTCCAAAACGTCGTACACCGGCCGATTCCACCGGTACACGGTGCCGTTGTGCAGGCGCAATTCGGCGAGGTGGGGCGTGCGCCCGGCGGCCAGCTCGGCGGCCGGGTCTTCGTCCGACACCTCGGGCAGCAGCGGCGGGAAATACCGGATGTTCTCGTCGTACAAGTCGAGGACCGAGGTGATCCAACGGTCACCGAACCACACCCGCGGCCGCACTCCCTGGAACTTCGCTTCTTCCGGCCGGGTGTCGGTGGACTGCGCGAACAGTTCGATCCGGGTCTCGGCCCACAGCTGGTGGGAGAAGAAGTACGGAGAGTTGGCGCCCAGCGCCAGCTGCGGGCCGGCCAGCAGCTGGGCCGCATTCCAGTTCGCGGCGAACGCCTCGGGCGCCAACTGCAGATGCAATTGCATGCTGGTGCAAGCGGATTCGGGCGCGATCGACACGGCGTGCCAGCTCAGCGGCTCGGGCCCGGAGATGTTGATCGGAATATCCCCGCCGCGAGCGGTAAAGATCGAATCGTTGAGGGCCAGGTACCGGTTCGACTTGCTCATCCAGCCGGTGGCCAGATGTTCGGGCATCAGGGTGGGCAAAATGCCGATCATGACGATGTGCGCCCCGCCGGCGCTGGCCTTGATTTCGGCGTCGTTCAGGCTGGCCCGCACCTCGGACTCCAGAAGTTTGGCGGTATTTCCGGAAAGCGGGCGGGGCGGAACGTTGAATTCAATGTTGTAGGCGCCTAATTCGGTCTGGTAAGCCGGATCCCCGATGGCGTCCAGCACGTCGCGATTCGACATCGCCGGCTGATAGTCGCCGTCGACCAGGTTGCACTCGATCTCCATCCCGGTCAGCGACCGGCCCGGGTCGAAGCGCGACTGCGCCAGCATCGTCTCGAAGACGTCGAGACACAGCCGCATCTTGCGCCGGTACTCCCGCCGCTGTGCGCGGTCATACGTGGTGCGCTTGACCTCTTCGCCCACACCGCCGATGCAACAGGGTTACCGGCGGCAACGCAAGCTTTGGCGCGCGAGTCCGCTGTCGCCGCGGCGGCTGGTAGACCATCATGGACTCTTGGCATCGAGAGCTTACGGGCGGAGGAGAGCAGGTGGCAGAGTTGGCTGAATTCGTGGCCGCCATCGACCAGGGCACCACCAGCACCCGCTGCATGATCTTCGATCACGACGGGGCCGAGGTGGCGCGCCACCAACTCGAGCACGAGCAGATCCTGCCCCGCGCCGGCTGGGTCGAACACGACCCGGTCGAAATCTGGGAGCGGACCTCATCGGTGTTGATGACGGTATTGAACAGGGCCGATCTTTCTTCGAAAAACCTTGCCGCGCTCGGCATTACAAATCAACGTGAGACCACCCTGGTGTGGAACCGGCATACCGGGCGACCCTATTGCAACGCCATCGTCTGGCAGGACACCCGCACCGACCGGATCGCGTCGGCGCTGGAGCGATCCGGGCGCGGCGACGTGATCCGCCGTAAGGCGGGCCTGCCGCCGGCGACCTACTTTTCCGGCGGAAAGTTGCAGTGGATCTTGGAGAACGTCGACGGTGTGCGCGAAGCCGCCGACCGCGGCGACGCCCTCTTCGGCACCGCCGACACCTGGGTGCTGTGGAACCTGACCGGTGGTGCGCGGGGTGGTGTGCACGTCACCGATGTCACCAACGCCAGCCGGACCATGCTGATGGACCTGGAGACCCTGGACTGGGACGACGAGCTGTTGTCGTTCTTCTCCATCCCGCGTGCGATGCTGCCGGCGATCGCGTCGTCCTCGCCGCGGCAGCCGTACGGTGTCACCTCGGAGACCGGGCCGCTCGGGGGTGAGGTGCCGATCACCGGTGTCCTCGGCGACCAGCACGCGGCGATGGTGGGCCAGGTGTGTCTGGCCGAGGGCGAGGCGAAAAACACCTACGGCACCGGCAATTTCTTGCTGCTGAACACCGGTGAGACCATCGTGCGATCCAACAACGGGCTGCTGACGACCGTGTGTTACCAGTTCGGGGACGCCAAACCCGTGTACGCACTGGAAGGTTCGATCGCGGTGACCGGAGCGGCGGTGCAGTGGCTGCGCGACCAGCTGGGCATCATCAGCGGCGCCGCGCAGAGTGAGGCGCTGGCGCGTCAGGTCCCCGACAACGGCGGGGTCTATTTCGTCCCGGCGTTTTCCGGGCTGTTCGCCCCGTATTGGCGATCCGACGCCCGCGGCGCCATCGTCGGGCTGTCACGGTTCAACACCAACGCGCATCTGGCCCGCGCGACGCTGGAGGCGATCTGCTATCAGAGCCGCGACGTGGTTGACGCGATGGCGGCGGATTCCGGTGTGCGCCTTGAGGTGTTGAAAGTCGACGGCGGCATCACCGGCAACGACCTGTGCATGCAGATTCAGGCCGACGTGCTGGGTGTGGACGTGGTACGCCCGGTGGTCGCCGAGACCACCGCGCTGGGCGCCGCCTACGCGGCGGGCCTGGCGGTCGGGTTCTGGACCGATCCATCCGACCTGCGCTCCAACTGGCAGGAGGACAAGCGGTGGACGCCGACGTGGAGCGAGGAGCAGCGCGCCGCGGGCTATGCGGGCTGGCGCAAGGCCGTGCAGCGGACCCTGGATTGGGTCGACGTGACCTGAGCCCTCGCGGCAGACGGGGTCAGTCCTCGCCGAGGATGCCGTAGACCTCCCGGCGCGCATTGTTGAGGATGTCGACGATGCGCTGCTGCTGGTCGGCGGTGGCGGTGTGCGCGGACTGCGCGACCGCACCGAACAACTGGCCCATGGCGGCCCGCAGGTTCATGTGACCCGGGTCGGCGCCTTCGGCGATTTCGTCCCAGGGCAGGGTCTCGATCTTTTCGGCCGCCGCGCGGCCGTCGTCGGTGAGCTCGAACAGCTTCTTGCTGCCGTCGGTTTCGCTCGCGGTGATCAAACCCTCGTCGGCGAGCAGCTGCAGCGTTGGGTACACCGAGCCGGGGCTGGGCCGCCAGATCCCGTTGCTGCGCTCGGCGATCTGCTGAATCATTTCGTAGCCGTGCATCGGCCGCTCGGCCAGCAGGGCGAGGATGGCGGCCCGCACGTCACCGCGGCGTCCGCGGCCGGGGCCGCCCCGGCGCCATCCGCCGCGTCGGCCGCCCGGGCCGAAGCCGAACCCGGGACCGAAGCCCGGCCCGAAACCGGGACCGAAGCCCGGCCCGAACCCGGGGCCGAAGCCCAACGGGCCGTCATGGTCGCCCGCGTGGTCGCGGAGGTGTTCGAAGAATTCCTGCCGGGCGTGCCGGCGGGCGGCGTGCAAGGAGCGCCGTTGCCCGGGTCCGGGTCCGACGCCGAATCCGAAGCCGGGCCGGCCGGCGAATGGCGCGGCGCCCGGAGTGAATGGGTGGTTCATATCTGGTCCTTTACATCTGAAGGAAGCGCCCCATACGCTTCGGAATATCACGATATATCGGAAACTATCGCGATGCAACGGCCAAGGCAGGTGAGCTGCGCAGCCGCGGTGCCGGTTCTGGAGCCGCGGGCCCGGTTTGCGTTCGCCGGGCGGCGGGTAGGAACGTGGGATGAACGCTGATAACTCCAACCTGGCGGTCGGCAGCGCCACCACCAGCGGGGCGCAGCAGGCGCAGGGTCGCACCGGTCGCGGTCGCAACGTATGGCCGTGGGTCAATTGGGCGTTGGCGCTGGCGACGTTGCCCGCCGCGGCCATCGTGATGCTGTTTGCGCTCGGCGCGGTGATGAGCACCGATGGTTGCAGCGGCCGCAGCTGCCCCAACCTGGGGAGCGGCGGGATCGATTTCGGCGTCGCGTTCTACGGGGCGCCGGTGGTGGCCCTCGTCGTCATCGTCATCTCGTTTTTCACCGCGAAGCGCCGCGGCGGCATCGTGGTTCCGCTGTGCGGATGGGCGCTGTTGATCGCCGACGTCATTCTCATGGCCGTGAGCGTCTCCGGCTAGGCGGCCGCTTCTCAGTACGGCGGCGAGAAGCCGCCGGGGGGTGGCGGCTGTTGCGGCCAGCCCGCTGCCGGCTGTTGCGGCCAGGGCGCCGGGCCCGGCAATGGGGCGGGCCAACCGCCCGGCCCCATCGGCGGCGGCATGGCCGGGCGCAGGCGGGCCAGCTCGCGGCGGTGCCGTTCGGCGAGGACCGCGGCGAGCACCAGTTCGGGTGGGGCACCGGGCGGTGGCGGCGGGGCGATGCGGGACGCGACGTCGCCGGCAATCCGGTATGCCATCTGCTGACGCAGCTGCCGATCGAGTTGTGGTGCCCTGGAAAGGAATTGGCGCGCGACTTCGACTTGGCCGGCGCCCAGCCCCGACAGCTGCAGTGAGGCCGCCCACCAGGCCAGCGACGGCGGCATGACCGGCGGGGGACCCAACCGGGGGCCGCGTTCACTGATGACCACCGTGCCGGCGAAGACGTCGCCGACCCGTTTGGCCTTCGGCGACAGCATGCTGCAGATGACGGCCGGGCTGCCGAACAGCATCCAGATCTCCACGATCGACGCCAGCGCCCGAAAGAGGGCCTGCCGGAAGCGTTCTGGACCGCCGTCGTCGGACACCACGCGCAGGCCCATCGCGATCTTGCCCACCGAACGTCCGCGCGTGGCGGTTTCGAAGATCAACGGATATCCGACGAGCACCAGGACCGTGAAGATGAGCAGGACGGCCGTGCTCAGGGCGGTGTCGAACTGGGTCAGCGTGGCGGCCCACAACATCAAACCGAGCACGTAGCAGACAAAAATCACGGTGATGTCGATCAGCGCGCTCACGGCGCGCACCGGCAACTGGGCGATCTGCACATCCAGCACCACCGCATCGCCGGTCACCACCTCGGACATAACACCGAACGGTACAGCCGATTAGGCTGCCGGGGTGGACGTCGATGCATTCGTGCTGGCCCATCGCGCGACCTGGGACCGCCTCGATCGGTTGATCGGTAGGCGGCGGTCGCTGACCGGCGCCGAAGTCGACGAACTCGTCGAGCTCTACCAACGGGTGTCCACGCACCTGTCGATGCTGCGCTCGGCCACAACGATCGGGTCGGATTCGCTGTTGATCGGCCGGCTCTCGAGTCTGGTCGCGCGGGCCCGGTCGGTGGTCACCGGTGCCCACGCGCCGCTGAGCAGTACTTTCATCCGGTTCTGGACGGTGTCTTTCCCGGTGGTCGCGTACCGCAGCTGGCGGTGGTGGCTCGGCACGGCGCTGGCCTTCTTCGCCGTCGTCGTGGTCGTCGCGTGGTGGGTCGCCACGACACCGGAGGTGCAGTCCGCGCTCGGAACGCCAAGTGACATCCAAGAATTGGTCAACCACGATGTCGCGTCGTACTACAGCGAACACCCGGCCGCGTCGTTCGCCCTGCAGGTCTGGATCAACAACTCGTGGGTGTCCGCGCAGTGCATCGCATTATCGGTGCTGCTGGGACTGCCGATACCGGTCGTGCTGTTCGGAAACGCCGCCAACCTCGGAGTGATTTCCGGGCTGATGTTCCAGGCCGGCAAGGGCGGCATCCTGCTCGGTCTGCTGGTTCCGCACGGGCTGCTGGAGCTGACGGCGGTCTTTCTGGCCGGGGCGGCGGGGATGCGGCTGGGGTGGTCGGTGATATCGCCGGGGGAGCGGCCCCGCGGGCAGGTGCTCGCCGAGCAGGGCCGTGCCGTCGTATCGGTCGCCATCGGTCTGGTGGCCGTGCTGTTGGTCTCCGGGCTGATCGAGGCGTTGGTGACGCCCGCACCGCTGCCGGCCTTCGTCCGGGTGGGCATCGGCATCATCGCCGAGGTGGCGTTCCTGTCCTACATCGGGTACTTCGGCCGGCGGGCCGTAAAGGCCGGGGAGACCGGCGATATCGAAGACGCGCCGGATGTGGTCCCGACCGGCTAGCCCCAGCGGACCGCTAGAGCCGACCGGTCGCTTTCATCGCCAGATAGCGATCGGCAAGCGCGGGAGCCAGTTCCGAGGGCGGGGCGTCGACCACTTCCACCCCGCTGCGGCGTAGCCGCGTCGCGAAGGCCCGGCGATCGTTGCGGGATCGTTCGGCGGCCGCCGCGTCATAGACCGCCACCGCATCCGCGCGGCCGGCGGCCATTTGGTCGACCCGCGGGTCGGCGACCGCGGCCAGCATCAGATGGTGTTTGGCCGCCAACTGCGGCAGCACCGGCATCAGTCCCTCGTCGAGTGCGGTCGCATTGAGGTCGGTCAGCAACACCACCAGCGACCGTCGTCGGGCGCGCCGCAGCGATGGCGGAAACCATTGCCCGCCAATCTGATTCGATGAGCGCAGGCTGCACCGGGGCCATCGCCTCGACCAGCTGCGCAAGCAGCTCGGTGCGCGACGCCCCGAACACGGCAGCCCGGGTGACGCGGTCGTGGGCGAGGAAGTCGACATGGTCACCGGCCCGCGACGCGAGTGCCGCCAGCAGCAGCGCGGCATCCATCGACCAGTCCAGCCGGGGCCAGCCCGCGGGGTCGGCGGCGGTCGGGTCGACGCCGACGCGGCCGGCCGCGGTGCGTCCGGTGTCGAGCACGATCACCACCCGCCGGTCCCGCTCGGGTCGCCAGGTGCGCACCACCACGTCGGCGCGGCGCGCGGTGGCGCGCCAGTCGATGGAGCGCACATCGTCACCGACGACATACTCGCGCAGCGAATCGAATTCGGTTCCCTGCCCGCGTATCAGCGTCGGCAACAGCCCATCGATCTCCCGCAGTTTGGCGAGCCGCGACGGCAGATGCTTGCGAGACAAGAACGGCGGCAGCACCCGCACCTGACCCGGCACCGACTGCGAACCCTGCCGTCCGGCCAGCCCCAGCGGGCCGATCGAGCGGGCGGTGACCACGGCGGCGCGCTGGTCGCCCCGGCGCACCGGCCGCAGCTCGGTCCCGACGTGCTGGTGTTGGCCGGCCGGGACGGCGAGGCGGTGGATGCGTGGCTGTGCGCGGGCGCTGGGCGGCCAGGCGTCGCGGACCTGCCCGCGGAAGCGGCGGGGGCCGTCGTTGTAGATCAGCAGCCCGACCTCCACCGGCTGCGCGAGCCGGGCCGAGCGGTCCGGCGAGCGGACATAGCGCAGCCGGCGAGTGCTGGCCGCCAGCCCGCTGTCCACCGCCACCACGATCGCCAGCGTCACCAGCAGAACCACGAAAGCCCTTGCCGGCCAGGGTGACAGCGCGATGGGCAGGACGCAGAGCAGCGCCACCAGCCCGGTACGTCCGGTCAGGACCACTAGCGGGGCACCGGAACCGACGCCAGGATGCCGTCGAGCACGCCATCGGCTGTGGCCCCCTCGAGCTCGGCCTCCGGTCGCATCATCACCCGGTGCCGCAGCGTCGGGCGCGCCATGGCCTTCACGTCGTCGGGGGTGACGTAGTTGCGGCCGGACAGCCACGACCAGGAGCGAGCCGTCGCCAGCAACGCGGTGGCCCCGCGCGGTGAGACACCCAGCTGCAGCGCGGGGGAGGAGCGGGTGGCCCCGACGATGTCGACGATGTAGCCCAGCACCTCATCGGCGACCAGCACGTGTTGCACCGCGTCGCGCCCGGCCGCCAGCTCCGCGGGACCGGCCACCGCATTGATGGCCGACAGGTCGCGGGAATCGAAACCGTGCGCGTGCCGGTGCAGGATGGCGATCTCGGCGTCGCGCGGCGGCAGCGCCACGTTCAGTTTCAGCAAGAAGCGATCCAGCTGCGCTTCGGGCAGCTGGTAGGTGCCCTCGTATTCGACCGGGTTCTGGGTCGCGGCGACGATGAACGGGTCGGGCAGCGGCCGGGGTTCCCCGTCCACGCTGACCTGGCGCTCTTCCATCGCCTCGAGCAGCGCGGCCTGGGTTTTGGGCGGGGTCCGGTTGATCTCGTCGGCCAGCAGCAGGTTGGTGAACACCGGGCCGGGCCGGAACACGAACGCGGCGGTGCGCGCGTCGTACACCAGGGAACCGGTGACGTCGCCGGGCATCAGGTCGGGGGTGAACTGCACCCGTTTGAACTCCAGCTGCAGCGCGGCCGCCAACGCCCGGACCAACAGCGTCTTCGCAACTCCGGGAACACCTTCCAGCAGCACGTGGCCCCGACACAGCAGCGCGATCACCAGGCCGCTGACGACCCCCTCCTGGCCGACGACGGCCTTGGCGATCTCGGCGCGCACGGCCAGCAGTGCGTCCCGGGCCGATTCGGCGGTGGGGAGCTGGTCGGTAGACGAGCGTGTCACGAGTGGGTGACCTGCCTTTCGATGTCGTCGAGCGCACGGGCGAGGTGTAGTAGGTCATGGTCGGTCGCCGGGGGCGGTCCGAACAGCTGGTAGGCGACGAGTGCCGGGTCGGCCCCGCTGCGCTGGGCCGCGGTGGCCGCCACCGCCGGCGCCGACGCGCCCGGGCCCAGACCGAGCCGGGGCAGCAGCCGCTGCAGTGTCGCGGTGCGCAAGGCGGCGGCGGCGCGATCGCGGGCCCGGCGGGAGCGGTAGAGCCGGCCGCGGCCCTCGACGGTCTCCGACGCGCGCACCACGACGGGCAGCTCCTCGGCCACCAGCGGCCCGGGCCGGCGGCCCTTCCACAGGGCAACCAGCAGCACGACCAGGCACAGCTGCCAGGCGATCCAGATGACGTTTGGCGGGATCAGATCGAACATCGATGCGGGGGGCGGTGATTCGCCCTCCACCTGGTGGGGTGCGTACCAGATGAGCCGGGGCCGGTCGCCCGCGAGGTTCATCGCCAGCGCGGCGTTGCCCGCGTGCAACAGGCCACCGTTGGTCATGAAGTCGGTGCTGCCGACCGCGGTGATCGCCCGCCCGTCGTCCCGGAAACGGATCAACACGCCGTCGTAACAACTGGTCATCACCCGGCCGGGGGTGGCCCGGTAGGTGTCGCTTGGCCCGAATCGAACCGGATCCGGCCCGAGTGGCCTCGCGCAGCGTGCAATCCGGGTTGACGTCGAATTCGCTGGCACCCGACACGCGCACGCCGGGCATCAGCGCCTCGCGGGTTCGCGCCGTCGGCTCCACCAGTAGCAGATCACCGGGCACTTCTTTCAGCCGGTCCAGCAGCGGATCGGTCAGGTACTGGCTCTGCGCCACCAGGATCAGGGTGTTCGGGCGTGCGGCCTGCTCGACATCGGCGATGCCGCCGGCCACCACGACATCGACGCCGCCGCCGCGCAGCAGTGCCACCAGCGCATGGGCACCGTCGGGACCGGTCGACTCCGGATCCATGCGCGCGCCGGGCCGCGGTGCGGTCAGGTAGGCATCGATCCCGGCCAGGACGGCGAGCACGAGCAGCGCGACGAGCGCCCAGCGCCACGATCGCCACCGCCGCGCCGCCGGAGCGGTCGCGGTGTCGGCGCTCGTCGCCGTCACCGGACCTGCGCCCATGACTCGAGCGGGGCCGCGGGCCCCGGCGCTGCCTGGAGGGCCGGCGCGCGGGACCGCAGGTGCTCGTCGAGGTCGGCGATCATCTGGTAGGCCTCCCGGGTTCCGGGCCGCTCGCCGTAGGTGACGTCATTGAAAGCCGTTGCCGCCTGCGATAATTCGGCGGCCAGGTGAGGTAGCGCGGCGCCGGCATCGCGGGCCAGCTCGTTGGCGGTACGGCCGGGAGCGGGGTTGAGGGTGCCGGTCTCCTCGAGCTGGCGGGCCACGGCGCGCAACCGATGGCGAATCGCCGCTACCCAATTGCCTTCCGCGGCATAGTCTTCCGCCGTGGCGCGGTGCTGTGCCGCAGTGAGCGGCGCGGCCTCGAACAGCTGGTAGTCGCCGCCGCGGTTGGTGCGCATCGTGCGCCGGGCGATGTGGATTGCCACCACCACCGCGACCGCCAGCAGGATGAGCAGCACCGAGGCGGTGAACCATCCGCCCGGTATCGAGGAGGTCTTCTGCAGCAGGCGGTAGATCAGCTCGTTGAGCCAATCGGCGAATTGCTCTTCGGCCGAAGACTTGGAATAGATCGGCTTGCTGAGTTCGCTCTGCGCGGCCTGGTGTGCGGCATCCCGGTCGATGTCGATGGAAGGCACTGTCAGCTCGTCCTCACACCGGGCGGGTCAGCCACAGGTTGTCGGTGGACGCGGCGGCGTAGGGTCCGCCGGCGGCGCCGGTCTGCAGCACCAGATCGAATGCCTCGGCACGCATGCGGCGGTCGGTGTAGAGCAGCGCGATGACCCCGGCGTTGAACGGCGCGGTGATGATCTCGCCGATCGCCGCGCCGACGGAGGCGACCGCGGTGCTGACCAGGAACACGGTGGTGGAGGAGGTGATCAGGAAAAACTGGCTGACGATATTGAACGGCACCGCGACCGCGCCGGCGACGACCGCTGCCACCAGGAACGTCAGCGCCCGGATCCCCAACACCCGCCAGAAGCCGTTGCGCACCAGCCTGAACGACCTGGTGACCGCGTCGATCACGGGCAGCCTTTCCAGCACGATCAGCACGGGCGCGAACAACACCACCGTGTACAGGTAGACCAGCAACGCGAGCAGGACGAGCAGCAGCGGGAAGCCCAAAACGACCGCCACGGCCGCGTTGCCGACCGCCGCCAGCACCGCGACTATCACCGCCACCAGCCCGGCCAGTGCTGCCGCCGCGACGGCCTCCAGCAGCGCCAGTCCCAGCAGGGGCAGCAGCCGCCCCCGGATCTTGGCCCAGGTTTCGCCGATGGTGATCGGCGACCCGAACACCGCTCGCCCGACGATGACGGTGAGCATTCCGGACAGCAGCATGCCGCCCAGCCAGCTGACCAGAACGCCGGCGCCCATCGACGCAAACCAGGTACCCACCACCGCCGAGTTGAGCTGGTCCGGCCGATCGGTCGTGAGCCTGTGGTAGGCGGCCAACGGTCCGAGGAAGGCGACCTTGGTGATGATCTGCATGATCACCACGACTATCGCGGTCAGGCCCAGCGTGGCCTTCGGGTTGGCTCGGACATAGCCGACCGCGCCGTTGAAGATGTCGCCCAGCGTCAGGGGGCGCAGCGGGATGATCCCGGGTTTGACCGTGCCCGGGCTGAGCTGGGACGGACCGTATTGCCAGCCCGGTGGGGGGCCATAGCCCGGTGCGGGGCCATAGCCGGGTGGGGGACCGTAGGCCGGCGGGGGACCATAGCCGGGTGGGGGACGGTAGGCCGGTGGGGGGCCGTAGGCGGGTGGCGGGCCGTAGGCCGGTGGCGGGCCAACCGGGTAACCAGGCGGCGGCGCGCTCACCGTGGGCAGCGGCCTTCAACATCAGCTTGGCAGCCGGCCCCGTCGTTCGTCATGGCCTCCATCCTGTCGACGGTCGGGGCATTTCACAATCTTGACCGGCCCGCCGGCGCGTAGCGTCTCAGACATGGCGGAACTCAAAGCACGGCTCCGGGCGGACCTGACCCAGGCGATGAAGAGCCGGGACAAGCTGCGCACGGCAACCCTGCGCATGCTGCTGGCAGCGATCCAGTCGGAGGAAGTGGCGGGCAAGCAGGCCAGGGAGCTCACCGACGACGACGTCATCAAGGTGCTGGCCAGGGAGTCGCGCAAGCGCGGCGAATCGGCCGAGATCTACACCCAGAACGGCCGCGGGGATCTGGCCGCCAACGAGCACGCCGAGGCGCGCATCATCGACGAGTACCTGCCCACGCCGCTCACCGAGGCCGAGTTGGCCGACGTGGCCGACACCGCGATCGCCCAGGTGGCCGAGGAGATCGGGGAGCGGCCGGGCAGGAAGCAGATGGGAATGGTGATGAAGGCGGCCACCGCCATCGCGGCGGGGAAGGCCGACGGCGCACGCCTGTCGGTCGCCGTCACCGAACGGCTATAACGCGCGCCGCGGCGGCGCGCACCGTCCGCGCCGCCGCGACCACGCGGGGAAACTGCGGAGGACGGTCATCGCCGCGGGCGGGACGACCGGCGTCGAGCCGTTCCCGTTGCGGGACTACCACATATTTCGGATCGCGGGTGGACTCCACACCGGCCTCGAACACCCCGAACCGCTGCAGCGCGCTGCCGACCAGCAGGGCCAGCCCGGACAGCGCCGCCCCGGCCCGGTTCCGCCCGACCGCCACGGTGCCCAGCGCACCGCCTATCGTCAGGTACTCCGCCCACTGGCGTTGCCGGTGGGCCTTTCCGGTCGTGTAGGCCTCGGCGGCCAACCCGAGCCGCCGCTGAAGCAGCTGCGACGCCGCGACCTCCAGCCCGGCGCCCAGCACACCCATCCGCCGCGCCGGGCCGGCTTCGCCGACCGGCGTCAGCAGCATGCCCAGGCCGCCGCCGCTGGCCGCGGCCGAGCCGGTGAACACAAACGGCAGGTACGGGTGCGCCTCCTGCCAGGCCGGGACGGCGGTCTGCGACAGCAGCACCGCGGTATAGGAGGCAACGCCGGGCGCGAACGCCGCCGCCGACAACCCCGCCGGCCGGGCCAACCAGCCCACCAGCCTTCCCGCCCACGTGCGGCGCAACGGCGGCGGCATCAGCTCCGCGACGGCGGCGAGGCCGGCGCCGGGCCCGTAGGCGGCGAGGATCCAGGTGCCCACGCTCATCGGCGAACTCGGCTTGGCCACCCGCAGCATGTGGTGGAACCGCTCGGGACGGCCCAGGTCGGCGATGAGGAAGTACATGCTGGCGCCGAGGCCGCCCAGCGCCCCCACGCGTCCGGCACGGCGCAGCTGCGGCCGGCCCGTCAGATCGGCCCCGGCCGCCAGCAGCGCCGAACCCCCCGACAGGCCACCGGCGAACAGATACGCCGGAATCTTCCACTCCCACACCGGCGTCTTGAGCACCGCGCGCCCGTAATAGGAGCGGAACTCCGCCCGCGGCACGGCGAGCTGTTCGCGACCGCCACCTCTGCCGTGGCTGAACATCTGCGCGTGAACGTCCTTGGCGCCCGCGTCGCTGCGTCGCTCGCTCATCGACGTGCCCGCCCGACGAACGCCGACACCGCGGCGGCCACCAGGGCCGACGCCGCCATCCCGGCGTACTTCCACATGGCCGGCGCATCCCGGGTGGGCACCACCGGATCCGGCGGCAACCCATACACCTCGGGCTCGTCCAAGAGCAGGAAGAACGCGCCGTCGCCGCCCACGCCGTCGTCGGGGTCGTGACCGTACAGCCGCGCCTCGGGCACCCCGCGCTCGTGCAGCTCCTCCACGCGCCGGGCCGCGCGTTCGCGCAGCTCGTCCAGGACGCCGAACTGGATGGAGTCGGTGGGGCACGCCTTGGCGCACGCCGGTTCCAGCCCGTCGTGCAACCGGTCGTAGCACAGCGTGCACTTCCACGCCCGGCCGTCGCCCTCGCGCCGGTCGATCACCCCATACGGGCAGCCGGACACGCAGTAGCCGCAGCCGTTGCAGATGTCTTGCTGCACAACGACGGTGCCGAACTCGGTGCGGAACAACGCGCCCGTCGGGCACACGTCCAGACACCCGGCATGCGTGCAGTGCTTGCACACGTCGGAGCTCATCAGCCACCGGAAGGCGGTGCGGCCCTCCGCGCCGGTCGCATCACCCGGGCGCTCGAGGGCCGGGAACCCCAGGTCGACGGGCGTGGTGCCCAGCTCGCCGCCGCCGCGCTCAGTCTGCTCGATGGCCGACGCGACCGCCTCGGCCGACTGCCCGGACCCCGACGGACCGGTCGGCCGCCCCGCCACGCCGGGGTCCTGCTCGCCCAGCGGGCGGGCCTGCTCGATGAACGCGACGTGCCGCCACGTGCTGGCGCCCAGCATGCCGGTGTTGTCGAACGACATCCCCAGCAGGTTGAAGCCGTCGTCGGGCACCTGGTTCCACTCCTTGCAGGCCACCTCGCAGGCCTTGCAGCCGATGCAGATCGAGGTGTCGGTAAAGAAGCCGACCCGGGGCGGGTGGTCGTGCGGGTAGCCGGCGTTGTCCGCGGGGTCGGGTAATTGCCCGTAGAAGCTGTTGTCGCTCAAGGTGTTTCCTCCGGCTCGGTGTGCGCGACCGGGTCGGGCCGGGTGGTGTCGAGGTGGGTGCCGGTTTCTATCGTGATGCCCGCGCGGCGGCGGTAGTCGGCGATGTAGGCCAGCAGCGCCGGTCCGCGCGGCCGCCGCCCGGGCTGCACATCGCAGGTCGCGACCTTGCTCTCCTGGATGAAGACGTTCGGATCCAGCACCACCCCGAGCAGGTCGTTGACCACGTCGCCCTCGATCGGCCCGGCGTAGCCCCAGTGATAGGGCATCCAAACCTGTTGCACCACATGGTCGTCGATGCGAAGCGGCGTCATGCGGTCGGTGACGAACACCCGCGCGTCCACCGCGGTGCGGCTGGTGATCACGTGCGCCCAATCCATATGCGCCAGCCCGCGGATGCGCGCCAGCTCGGGTGACACCTCCACGAACAGTTCGGGCTGCAGCTCGGCAAGGTAGGACAGCCCCCGGCTCATGCCGCCGGCGGTGTGGTGCTCGGTCAGCCGGGCGGCGGTGAACACGAACGGGAACACCTCGCCGTGCGCCTCCGGCGGCGACGGGTTCGACGGATTGTCGCTGCGGCCGTAGACGATTCGCGCCGGATTGCCCTGTTGGGCGTACAGCGCGTTGCGCACCGGGGACTCGTGCGGCTCGTAGTGCGTCGGCAGCGGGCCGTCGGCCAGGCCGTTGGGCGCGAACAGCCAGCCCTTCCCGTCGGCCTGCATGATGAACGCGTCGTCGCCGCGCAGCGCCTCGACACCCACGGCGCCCTCGGGCGGGCGGTAGTCCGGCGGCTTGTTCCGCTCGAAGTCGGGGACGTCGTGACCCGTCCACTCGCCTTTCTCACCCTTTGTTGGGTCCCACCAGACGAGCTTCTTGCGCTCGCTCCACGGCCGCCCCTGCGGATCGGCGGACGCCCGGTTGTAGAGCACCCGGCGGTTCATCGGCCACGTCCAGCCCCACTCGTTCTCGTAGGGTCCCTGCTGGTCGCGCGGTTTGCGCCGCGCCGCCTGGTTCACCTCGTCGGCGTACACGCCGCTGTAGATCCAGCAGCCGCAGGCGGTGCTGCCGTCGGCCTTCAGCTCGGTGTAGCCACTGAGGGCCCGGCCGGTGGTCAGGTCGATGCCGTTGATGCGGCGCAGCACGTCCTCGCCCGACGGCTCAGAGGCTTTCGGGCCTTCGTCGTCCTCGGTCGCATAGTCCCACGCCAGGTCCAGCACCGGCCGGTCGCGCTCGTCGGTCGAATCGGCCAACTTCTCGCGCAGCTTGCGGCCCAGGTTGAAGAAGAACCACAGATCGGAGCGGGCGTCGCCGGGCGGGTCGACGGCTTGGTCGCGCCACTGCAGCATCCGCTGCGTCTGGGTGAAGGTGCCGGACTTCTCGACGTGGGAGGCGGCCGGGAAGAAGAAGACCTCGGTGCGGCAGCTCTCCGGGGCGATCTCGCCGGTCTCGATCTCCGGCGCGTTCTTCCAGAAGGTGGCGCTCTCGATCATGACGAGGTCGCGCACCACCAGCCAGTCCAGGTTGGCCATGCCGAGGCGCTGCAGCCGCCCGTGGGCGGACCCGACGGCCGGGTTCTGGCCGAGCAGGAAGTAGCCGAACACCTTGCCGTCGATCATGTCCATGACGGTGCGGTAGGTGCTGTGGTCGCCGTTGATCCTGGGCAGGTAGTCGAAGCAGTAGTCGTTGTCGGCGGTGGCGCGCTCGCCCCAGTACTCCTTGAGCAGCGACACCATGTACGTGTCGGCCTTGTGCCAGAAGCCCTTCTGGTTGCTGCTGGCGATGTTCTCGATGTAGTCGGACAGGGTGGCCTGGCCCGCCTTCGGCATGGCCAGGTAGCCGGGCAGCAGGTTGAACAGCGTCGGCACGTCCGTGGAGCCCTGGATGCTGGCGTGCCCGCGCAGGGCGAACACCCCGCCGCCGGGGCGGCCGATGTTGCCCAGCAGCAGCTGGATGATCGACCCGGCGCGGATGAACTGGGCGCCCATCGAGTGTTGGGTCCAGCCCACGCTGTACACCAGCGCGGCCGTGCGCTCGCGGCCCGAATTCTGCGTCCACGCCCGCGCGACCTGCAGGAAGGTCTCGGCCGGCACGCCGCACACCCGCTCCACCATCTCCGGGGTGTAGCGGGCGTAGTGCCGCTTGAGGATCTGGTAGACGCAACGCGGATGTTGCAGCGTCGGATCCGACGGGATGTCGCCGGCGCCGCCCTCCATCGTGGCCCCGCCGGAGCCGAGCTGGTCGGAGGAGCCGCGCTGCTTGGCGCCGGCCCCCCCGCGGCCGCCGTGGTGCGTCGACTCGTAGTGCCAGGTCTTCGGGTCGTAGGACGCGGTGTCGTGGTCGTAGCCGCTGAACAGCCCGTCGAGGTCCTCGGTGTCCCGGTAGTCCTCGTCGAGGATGAACGGGGCGTTGGTGTAGGCGGTGACGTACTCCCGGAAGTCCAGCTCGCCCGACAGGATGTAGTTGATCACCCCGCCCAGGAACGCGATGTCACTGCCCGCGCGCAGCGGCACGTGCCGGTCGGCGACCGCGCTGGTGCGGGTGAACCGGGGGTCGATGTGGATGACCTCGGTGCCGCGCGCCTTGGCCTCCATCACCCACTGGAATCCGACCGGATGGGCTTCGGCCATGTTCGAGCCCATGATGACGATGAAGTCCGAGTTGGCCAGGTCTTGCTGATAGTCCGTCGCTCCGCCGCGACCGAAGGAGGCTCCCAGACCGGGAACCGTGGCACTGTGTCAAATACGCGCCTGGTTCTCGATCTGCAGTGCGCCCAGGGCGGTGAACAGCTTTTTGATCAGATAGTTCTCTTCGTTGTCCAGGGTCGCGCCGCCGAGGCTGGCGATGCCCATGGTGCGACGCAACGTGTTGCGGTCGGCGTCGAAGTCCTGCCACCCCTTGCGGCGGGCGTCGAGCACCCGGTCGGCGACCATGTCCATCGCGGTGTCGAGGTCGAGCTCGGTCCACTCGGTGGCGTACGGGGCGCGGTAGCGCACGGTGGTTTCCCGCTGCGGCCCGGTGACGAGCTGCTTACTCGCGGATCCCTTGGGGCACAAGCGGCCCCGGGAGATCGGGCTGTCCGGGTTGCCCTCGATCTGGACGACCTTGCCGTCCGTGACGTACACCTTCTGCGCGCAGCCGACAGCGCAGTACGGGCACACCGAATGGACGACGCTGTCGGCCGAGGCGGTGCGGGGCGAAAGCCCGGCGGAGCGGGGGGACTGGGCGGCGTTGCCACGGCCCAGCGCATCGCCGCCGGTGAGCTGCCGGTAGACCGGCCACGACCGAAGGAGCTCGCCGAAATCCATCCTTCGATCAAACCACTATCCGGGTGCCGTCGCCGCCGCGCCGGGTGACGCGCCGCGCGTCGAGCTCCTCCAGCAACGGCACGGCGACGCGGCGGGTGGTGTTCAGGGCCAGCTTGGCCTCGCTGACGGTGAACGGCTGCGGCAGCGTGGCAAGGACGCCGGCCGCCCGATCCAACGCGTCGGGCCCGAGCACGACACCGTCGGCGATCCGGGTCAGCCGCCCGGCGCGCACCGCCGCCGCCAGCTCCCGGGCGCCGAGTTTCAGCTCGGCCAGTTCGTCGGCCTCTGGCGCCCGAAACGGTTCGGCGGCCAGCCACTGCTCGACCGTGCGCACGGCCTTGTCGACCCGCTCGGGCAGGCCGCCCCCGGGCGGCCGGACCACCCCGTCGGCCACCTCGAGGCCGGTGCCCTCCAACAGCTTTGGCACCAGCTCCGCGGCGGGCAGCCCGATGTGTTGCCGCAACGTCTCGAGCGGCATCCCCGCCGCGATGTCATGGTCGGCGGCCCAGCGCGCCACCGTTGCGGTCGCGCGCCGGCGGCACTCGGCCCACCACTGTGGGTCCACCACCCAGTCACCTATCCGCTGGCCGGACGGCGCCAGGCCCATCGCGCGCAGTTCGGCGGCGGGCGCACACTCGGGTGGGCGGACCCGCCCGCTGGCCAGCTCGGCGCCGCGGTCCCGGGCCGCGCCGCGGCGCCGCAGCGGCGGCGGCCGCACGTCGAGCACCTCGACGCCGGCCGCGATCCGGTGCTCCCCGGGATCGCGCAGCAAGCCGACGTCCGAAACGCGCAACGGCAACGGCCGCGCCAGGCGCAGCCGTGCGCCGGCCGCGCCGAGCCGGCGGACGTGCACCGGCACCGCCGCCGACCCGATGTGCAGCATCAGCCGGCGATGCAGCGTGTTCGCGCCGCGCAGGGCGACGTCGATCTCCGCGGTGTCCAGCCACGCGCCGGGGGTCCGGACGGTGTCGCCCCGACCGAGCTGCCGGCGGTCCACGCCCCGCAGGTTCAGCGCGACCCGTGCCACGGCGCCGACCTCGGTCTGGTCGCGGCCCAGCGACTGCATTCCGCGGACGGTGACGCGCCGCCCGGCGGCTTCGAGCTGGTCGCCCACCCGGACCGTGCCGGCCCCCAACGTCCCGGTGACCACCGTGCCCGCGCCGCGCAGCGTGAAGGCCCGGTCCACCCACAGCCGCACGTCGGCCATGCGGTCCGGGGGCGGCAGCCGGTCGGTCAGCGTGAGCAGTTGCGCGCGCACCCGGTCCAGGTCGGTGCCGAGCGCCACGAGGGGGTCGGCCAGCGAGGTGGCGGCGAATCGTTGCGACGCCTGCTCGATGGCCGCACCCGGGTCGGCGAGGTCGGCCTTGCTGATCACCAGCAGCGCGTGGCGGACGCCGAGGGCGTCCAGCGCCGCGAGGTGCTCCTCGGACTGGGGCATCCACCCCTCGGTGGCGGCCACCACGAACATCACGGCCGGTGCCGCGCCGACGCCCGCGAGCATGTTGGCGACGAACCTTTCGTGGCCGGGCACGTCGACGAACGCGAGCTGGCGCCCCGCGAGCTCGGTCCAGGCGAAACCGAGGTCGATCGTCAGACCGCGGCGCTGCTCCTCGGCCCACCGGTCCGGCCACATGCCGGTGAGGCGGTGCAGCAGGGTCGACTTGCCGTGGTCCACGTGGCCGGCGGTGGCTATGACGAACATGCCCGCACCGCCGCCACCAGCAGCTCGTCCTCGTCCGCCGGCACCGTGCGCAGGTCCAGCAGGCAGCGGCCGCCCTCCAGGCGCCCGACGACCGGCGGGTCGGCGGTGCGCAGCGCCGCCGCGTAGGACTCCGGCAGGCTCACCCCGGCGCTGGGCAGCCGCACCCCCGGCGCCCCGCCGCCGCCGACGGCCGCGACGCAATCCACCGCCTGCGCGTCCGGCAGCTGCGCGGCGAGCCGCCGGGCGCGGGCGCGAAGCTGCGCCACGTCGGCTTCCAGCGCCACGGTGACCGGCGGCGGCGGACCCGTCAGGGTCGCCTCCAGCGCCGCGAGGGTCAGTTTGTCGACCCGCAGCGCACGCGCGGCCGGATGCCGGCGCAGCCGCCGCACCAGGTCGGCGTCGCCGAAGAGCAGGCCGGCCTGCGGGCCGCCGAGCAGTTTGTCGCCGCTGGCGGTGACCAGATCCGCGCCGTCGGCCAGCGTGGTGGTGGCGTCGGGCTCCTCGGGCAGCAGCGGATGCGGGCGCAGCAGCCCCGAGCCGATGTCGACTACCAGCGGCACCCCGAGCTTGTCCACCAGCCCGGCGAGCTCGGCCACGCCCACCGCGGAGGTGAACCCGGTGACGTGGAAGTTCGACGGATGGACCTTCAGCACGAAGCCGGTCTCCGGCCCGATCGCCTCGGCATAGTCGTCCGGGCCGGTGCGGTTGGTGGTGCCGACCTCGCGCAGCCGCGCACCGGTGGAGGCCAGCAGCTCCGGGATGCGGAATCCGTCGCCGATCTCGACCATCTCGCCGCGGCTGAGCACGATCTCCTTGCCGCCGGCCAGCGTGAGGGCGGTCAGCAGCAGGGCCGCGGCGTTGTTGTTGACCACGTGCACGTCGCCGGCCGTGGGCACCGCCCGGGCCAGTGCGGCCAGTGCGCCGCGGCCCCGCCGGGCACGCCGCCCCGTCGCCAGATCGAACTCGACATCCGTCGCCCGGCCGGCGGTGACCACCGCGTCCAGCGCGGCCCGGGACAGCGGCGCCCGCCCGAGGTTGGTGTGCACCACGACGCCGGTGGCGTTGACCACGGGCCGCAGGCTCGACGCGGTGGCGGGCAGCGCGGCGACGGCGTGGTCGGCGACCCGGTCGGGGTCGATCTCTCCGGCCCGCGCCCGCTGCTGGGCCTCGGCGATCACCGACTTCACCAGCGTGCGGCCCAGCACCCGCACGGCTTCGGCCAGCCGGGGATCGGCGAGCAGCACATCGGTGCGGGGTACCCGCCGGCGCGGATCTCCCACGTCAGGCACCAGGGTGGCGGAGGCGGACGGGAATCGAACCCGCCAGCGACAGCGCCTGCCGCTCGACGGTTTTGAAGACCGCGCCGGTCACCAGACCGGACACACCTCCCTGGGCCATGTCGACAATTATGGACGTCGTGACCGACCGAGTGACCTACCGACTGACCCAGTACGCCCACGGCGGCGGCTGCGCCTGCAAGATCCCGCCCGGCGAACTCGAGGATGTGGTCCGCGGTCTGCGCAGCGCCGCCCCGCACGATCCGCCCGGTGAGCTGCTGGTCGGGCTGGACAGCGGCGACGACGCTGCGGTGGTACGCATCGCAGGCGGCACGGCGCTGATCGTGACGACGGACTTTTTCACCCCCGTGGTCGACGACGCCTACGACTGGGGCCGGATCGCGGCCACCAACGCGCTTTCCGACGTGTACGCGATGGGCGGGCGGCCGGTGGTCGCGGTCAACCTGCTGGGCTGGCCCCGGGAGGTGCTGCCATTCGAGCTGGCCGCCGAGACGCTGCGCGGCGGGCTGGACGTGTGCGGCCTGGCCGGCTGCCATCTGGCCGGCGGGCACAGTGTCGACGACCCGGAACCCAAATACGGACTGGCGGTGACCGGGATCGCGGACCCGAACCGATTGCTGCGCAACGACGCCGGCAAACCCGGAACGCCGCTGTCGCTGACCAAGCCGCTCGGGCTCGGCGTCCTGAACAATCGGCACAAGGCCACCGGAGAACGCTTCGGCGAGGCGATTGCCGTGATGACCACGCTCAACGCCGAAGCGGCGACGGCCGCCCTGGCGGCCGGTGTGGAATGCGCGACCGATGTCACCGGTTTCGGCTTGCTCGGCCACCTGTACAAGCTGGCCCGGGCCAGCGGCGTGACGGCGGTGATCGACTCGGCCGCCGTGCCGTATGTGGATGGGGCGCGCGAGGCGCTGGCCGCGGGCTATCTCAGCGGCGGCACCCGGCGAAACCTCGAGTGGGTGGCCCCGCACGCCGACTTGTCCAAGGTCAGCGAGGAGGAGGCCCTCCTGCTCGCCGACGCGCAGACCTCGGGCGGGCTGCTGATCGCGGGTGAGATCCCGGGCGCGCCGGTCGTCGGCGAGCTGGTGCCCCGCGGGCCGCACACGATTGTGGTGCGCTGAGCGCCGGTCCGGCCGTCGTTTGTGTTCGGCATGGTCGGGTACTCAAACCGGTATGACGAATTTTGGCTACACTCTCATGACCGAGCAGAGTGGACCCAAAGATCTTGTCCGACATGCCGTTTCGGCCGAAATGCACGGTTTTGACTTCGCGGTATGTAGCGACCACTTTTCACCGTGGCTCACGTCGCAGGGGCACGCTCCCAAC
This sequence comes from uncultured Actinomycetota bacterium, assembly GCA_963800315.1. Taxonomy (GTDB): domain Bacteria; phylum Actinomycetota; class Actinomycetes; order Mycobacteriales; family Mycobacteriaceae; genus Mycobacterium. The sequence continues at coordinate 739,262 of CAWDAS010000001.1, read as the reverse complement.
GCCTGGGCGGTGCTCGGGGCGGTGGCGCAGGCCACCCATCGGGTGGACCTGTACTCCTATGTGACGTGCCCGACGATGCGCTACCACCCCGCCATCGTCGCGCAGCAGGCCGTCACGGTGCAGACCCTGTCCGACGGCCGGTTCACCCTCGGGCTGGGCAGCGGGGAGAACCTCAACGAACACGTCGTCGGCAAGGGCTGGCCGACCGTCGGGCGTCGCCAAGACATGCTGCGTGAAGCCATTGAGATCATCCGCGCGCTGTTCGGCGGCGGGCTGGTGAACTGGCGCGGCGAGTACTTCCAAGTCGACTCCGCGCGACTGTGGGAGGTGCCCGACGTTCCCGTGGGTATCGGGGTGGCGATGGGCGGGACCAAGGCCGTCGACAAATTCGCCACGCTGGCCGAGCATCTGATCGCGGTCGAGCCCGACGGAGAACTCGTGCGCGAATGGCACGGCGCCCGCCAGGCCGCCAACCTCGCCGGCGGCGGGCGGGTGGTCGGTCAGATACCCGTGTCCTGGGATCCGGACCGCGACGCCGCCATCGAACGCGCGCACGACCAGTTCCGCTGGTTCGCCGGTGGCTGGAAGGTGAACGCCGACCTGCCGACGCCGGCCGGATTCGCCGGCGCCACCCAATTCGTGCGACCCGAAGACGTCGCCGATGCCATCCCCTGCGGACCGGACCTCGACGCGATCGTCGACGCGGTCCGGGCCTACTGGGAGGCCGGCTTCACCGATGTCGCGCTCGTCCAGATCGGTGGGGATGCACAGGAGCTCTTCCTCAAGGAGGCCGCCGAGCCTTTGCTTGCGGCGTTGCGCAGCGCAGCCAACTGATCCCAGGTTTGGACGGAGCCTGCCCGGGTATCAGCTTTCATCGTGCGTATCCAGCCAACCTCGGGCCGGCTTGGTGCAGGTACGCAGACCGAACGGCCCAGTCGGCGGGTGCCTGGCAATCCGCTGTAGCCGAGCAATTTTGCGCCACTGCAGTGTTGGGCCCGGCCAGGGGAGGCGACGATGAGTGATCGGCACGGCAACACCACTTCGGCCTTGGTGAAGGCGCTGAGCGGCGCCAGCTTCGGGCTGGGGCTGAGTGAGCTGGTGGGGCCCGGAAAAGTTGCTGCGGTGGCCGGCGTCGACGACACCGGCAGGTCGCGCCGGGTCATCCGCGCGCTGGGGGTGCGGGAATGCGGCCACGGCGCGGCGTTGCTGGGCGGCCCCGACACGCTGGTGTGGACCAGGGTGGCCGGCGACGTCCTGGACATGGCGCTCTTGCTGGCCGGGGTGGCCGCCCGCGGCCGAGGTCGGCGGCGACGGGGCACGATCTCGGCTGTCGTCCTCACCGGGATCGCCGGGCTGGACCTGTACACGGCGCTGCGCACCACCGGGAATGGCGGCGGCCGGCACGGACGCCACGTGGATCGGACGCGGCACCGCACCTTGCGCGCCGCGGTCACGGTGCGGCGCCCGCCCGAGGACGTCTACCGCTTCTGGCGCGATCTGGAGAACCTGCCCAGCTTCATGTACCACCTGAGGTCGGTCACCGCCGGCACCGACGGCCGGTCGCACTGGGTCGTCAACGCACCGGCGGGCCAGTCGGTGCAGTGGGACGCGCAGATCACCGAGGACGACCCCGACAAGCGGATCGCGTGGCAGTCGTTGCCGGGTTCGGCGATCGAAAACGGTGGCAGCGTCGAATTCACGCCCACCACCGCCGGCGACGGCACCGAGGTACGGGTCAGGATTGGCTACCACATACCCGGCGGCGTGCTGGGCAAAGCGGTGGCAACCCTGTTCGGCGAGTCCCCGGAGCAACAAGTCAACGACGATCTCCGGCGTTTCAAACAAATCATGGAGACGGGCCAGGTGCTGCGTTCGGATGGATCTCCGGAGGGCACGACGGCGATCCGGCAGATGCATCAGCGGTCCGCCCAACCGAACAAGGGAGCCACGGCATGAAGGCCACCATCTGGGCGGGCCGCAACAGTGTTGCGGTGCAATCGGTTCCGGACCCGAAGATCCTCAACGATCGCGACGCCATCGTGCGCGTCACCTCCACGGCGATCTGCGGCTCGGACCTACACCTGTACGACGGCTACATCCCCACCGTGAAGCGCGGCGACGTGCTCGGACACGAATTCATGGGCGAGGTCGTCGAGGTCGGCAAGGCGGTGCAGAACCTCCGCGTCGGCGACCGGGTGGTGGTGCCGTTCCCGATCGCCTGTGGCGCCTGCGCCGCGTGCGAACGCGACCTGTATTCGCTGTGCGAGAACTCCAACCCCAACGCCGGCATCGCCGAGAAATTCATGGGCCACTCCCCGGCGGGACTGTTCGGCTACTCTCACATGCTGGGCGGATTCGCCGGCGGCCAAGCCGAATACGCGCGTGTGCCGTTCGCCGACGTGGGGCCGCTGAAAATCGAAGACGACCTGTCCGACGAGCAGGTGTTGTTCTTGTCGGACATCCTGCCGACCGGCTACATGGGCGCGGAGATCTGCGGCATCACCCCCGGTGACATCGTCGCGGTGTGGGGCGCCGGCCCGGTCGGCCTCTTCGCGATCATGAGCGCGTATCTGCTTGGCGCATCGAAAGTCGTTGCCATCGACCGGGTGGCGTATCGCCTGGAGCTGGCCGCCAGGATCGGCGCGACGCCGGTCAACTTCGCCGAAACTTCGGTGCTCGAGGAACTTCGCGACATCACCGCGGGACGGGGACCGGACCACTGCATCGACGCGGCGGGCATGGAAGCGCGCAGCGGGTCGACCCCGATGGACGCCTACGACCGCGTCAAGCAGGCGGCACGGCTGGAAACCGAACGCCCACATGCCATCCGGGAAGCGGCCATGAGCTGCCGTAACGGCGGCACCATCTCGATCATCGGAGTCTACGGCGGCCTGATGGACAAGTTCCCCATCGGTGCGGTCATGAACCGTTCCCTGACCATCAAGACCGGCCAATGCCATGTGCACCGGTATATGCGTCCGCTGCTGGACCGGATTCGCAACGGGGAGATCGACCCGACCATCATCGTCAGCCACCACCTGCGACTCGACCAGGCCCCACGCGGCTACGAAATCTTCAAACACAAGCAAGACGGCTGCACCAAGGTGATCCTCAATCCGTGAAGGGAGAACGGCGATGTCGAATGAGCTGCAGGGCAAGACGATCGCGATTCTGGCCGCCGATGGCGTAGAGAAGGTCGAACTGGAGCAACCGCGTGCGGTGCTCACCGACGCCGGCGCGCGAGTCGAGCTCCTCTCGCTGCAGACCGGCGAAATCCAGGCTCGCAACCATGATCTCGAGCCGGCCGGGACCTTCACCGTCGACCGCGCGGTGTCCGATGCGTCGGTAGCCGAATTCGACGGGCTGGTGCTGCCCGGCGGCACCGTGAACCCGGACAAGCTGCGCAAGGACGAGGCAGCCGTGTCGTTCGTGCGCGAGTTCGTCAACTCCGGAAAACCGGTGGCCGCGATCTGTCATGGCCCCTGGACACTGGTGGAAGCGGGTGTGGCAGTGGGCCGGACACTGACCTCCTATCCGAGTATCCGCACCGACCTGCGCAACGCGGGCGCCAACGTGGTCGACGAGGAGGTGGTCGTCGACGGCAACCTGATTTCCAGCCGCTCCCCGTCGGACCTCCCCGCGTTCTGCGCGACGATCGTCAAACAGTTCGCCCACGCCGCCGCGGGTTAGCCGCCAACGCATCGAGGCTGGTCGGTTTGAAGGCACCCGTTTGCGGGCATTAACAGGCCACGCCGTGAATCGCCGCGGCGATCCTCGAATGGATCCTCCGAAAGGCCCACATTGACCATCACATATCCAGAACCCGGCATTTCGGCTGCCCGCAACGTGTATCAGCCCCAAGAGGACTCGCGATTGCTGGTCGACGCCATGCACCACACGGCGTTGATCCCGGGGCGGCGGGTGCTCGACCTGTGCACGGGTAGCGGATTCGTCGCGATCGCTGCCGCCGCGATGGGCTGCGCGAGCGTCACGGCCTTCGACATCTGCCCGCACGCCGTGCGTTGTTCTCGAGGCAACGCGGCCATTGCCGGCGTCGAAGTCGATGTCCGGGAAGGATCGTGGCTCGGGGCCCTCGACTGTGCACCGTTCGACGTCGTCGTATCCAATCCGCCCTATGTGCCGACTCCGCCCGGCACCGATACGGAAGTGATCTGCTCCAGCGCCGGCCCGTCCTGGGCCTGGAACGCCGGCCCCGACGGCCGGCTGATCCTGGACCCGCTGTGCGAATCGGCGCCGAAACTGTTGCGCGACGGCGGATCCCTGTTGCTGGTGCAGTCGGCGCTGGCCGGCGTGCAGCGGTCACTGGATAGCTTGCGGGCGGCCGGCATGAAGACCGAAGTCATCGCCTCCAAATGGATTCCATTCGGTCCGGTGATGTCGGCCCGGGCGGGCTGGCTGGAGGACACCGGCCGGATACCGTGCGGGCGCCGGGAAGAGGAGCTGGTGGTGATTCGGGCGGACAAGCCATGACCACCACTCGGGTCCAGGTGGTGCCGGGCGGTCCCGTGCTGGTGCCCGGCCCGGTGCGGATCGAGCTGCCCGGCGGCGAGGTCGTGGAGTCGGACCGATTCATGGTGGCGATCTGCACCTGTCGGCGCAGCGGCATCTATCCGCTGTGCGACACCAGCCACCGGAGGTGCCGGCCTCGCAGAACCGGCAAAAGCAAACAGCGGCAAGCTATTCCAGCGGAGCCCGCAACGACGTCTGATCCTGCCGCCACGACGCCATGACCTGTTTCGCAAAGCGATCTTCCAGCGCGGCATTGGCGCGCATCCCGAAGACGATGTCGGGCTCCAGCTGCGGTTCCCGGGCGACGAGATCGCCGACCACGTCGACGCGCACCACCTGCTCGTGCACCGCGTCGGCTTCGACGTGCTCGCTGTAGAACCCGATGCAGGCCGACGGCGCCCCCATCCGCTGCAAGGCCTGAACCATGCGCCGGGATCCCGGCGGTGAGGTGATCTCCGTCGCCGCGAAATGCCCGATTGCGGCGCCCCGCAGTGAGCGGTGCAGACCGAACAGTGACATGAGATTCACCACCGCCAGTGATTCGGCGGGGACGGCATCGAGATAGCCCAGATACGTCGCGTCGAGACCGGCCGCCGTCAACAGATCGGCGAAGAGCTGCTGGTGCAGGCGCGGGCCCTGGCCGGCGCCGTACTCGTCGAACTCGATCGCCACGAACGCCGCTTTGGCACCACCGGTCAGCCGGGGGATGGCAAATGCGTGCGGATCGCCCTCCTTGAGGTGATACAGCGATCGATGCGCGAAGTATTCGCGCATCTGCTCCCAGGTTCCGCTGTCGCGCAGGAAATACGACGGCCCGTCGCTGTCGACGGGTTCGACGCAGATCGCCGCCATCTCGGCCGCCGCTGACTGAGTGATGGGCCCGACGTCGCGGCGCACGCCCGCCAGGAACGCCCGTTCGAGTTCGGCGCGCAGTTGCAGCAACGCGGGATTCCACTCCCACGCGGGATCTACGCCCGCAAAGCCTCGATAGTGCAGTTCGTAGCACATGCACAGCGCCAGCTGCAGATCCAGGCCATAGGGGTCGGAGTCGCGGACGGATGCGCCGACGCGTGCCAGGTGGTCACCGGGGGGAGGGCCCGTCAGCGCACGCCGAACCGCGGTCGACAACGGCCCGTGCGCCGTCGGCAGCGCGGGCTCGGCGGTGATGGATGCGCGGGTCACGCCCGTGACTACCCGAAAACCGGGCCCGGGAAACGGTGTGGGCGCCATCTTCAGCCGAGCGGCTTCGGCGACCGAAAGTTGATCTCGACCGTGGTGCCGCAGGGGGTGCTGTCGAGTTCCATCGTGTCGGTGAGCGCCCTCATCAGCAGCAGGCCCCGCCCGCTGTTGCCCGGTTCGGCGGGCGGTGTTTTCCACGAACCCAGGTCGGTGACCCGGCCCCGGACTGCGCCGTCGACGATGTCGACCTCGAGCAGCATCGTGCCGACGGCCCGACCGCGATAGGCGTGCTCGACGCAGTTGGTGCACGCTTCGTTGACGACAAGCACGATTTCCGCCACCAGCTCACCCGGAACACCGGCGGCGCCAAGCCATTCGGCCAACCGATGCCGGATGACGACCAATCGGTCGGCGGTGGCCTCAGTTTCGAGCCGAAGCGGTGCCTGCCGATGTCGGTAGATCACCATCGCCACGTCGTCGTCATACCCCGCCGCCGGAGCCAGTTCACGAAGGACCGCATCCGCGACGGCGTCCAGGGGCGACGTCATCATCTGCACCAGAAGGCGCGCAGCACGGTCGATCCCGTCATCGATCGACTCGTGTTTACGCTCGACCAAGCCATCGGTGAACAGCATCAGGGTGGAGCCGGCCGGTAGCACCGTGGTGGCCTGGGGTCGCGGTCCGTCCCGGCGGACCGCGAGCGGCACCGACGCGGCGTCGGTCAGCGCGGTCGTCGTCCCGTGATCGGGTCCGGCGAGGACCGCCGGCATGTGGCCGGCGTTGCTGTACTGCAAAATTCCGGATTCGGTATCCAGGATCGCCAGGAAAACCGTGCTGCAGTACGCATTCGGAATGAGCGATGCCGCGGAGTCGAGTTGCTCGAGCAACAGCGCGGGCTGGGCGCCGGTGATCAGTAGTGCGCGCGCCGAGCTGCGCAGCTGGCCCATGACCGCCGCCGCCGGCAAGCCACGACCCACGCAGTCGCCGACGACAATACCGATGCGGTGGTGGCCGAGCGGCAGCACGTCATACCAGTCACCCCCGATCTCCAATGGCGGTACCGCGGGCTCGTAGCGCACGGCAAAGCCCGGCGGCGGCTGCACCGGCGGCAGCATCGTGCGCTGCAACGTCAACGACGTCTCGCGTGCGCTCTCGAATTGGCGGACGTGCTGCATGGCCAGACTGAGGTGGCCGATGAGCACGGTGACCAGCAGCCGATCCTCCGCACTGACCCAGCGTGGCGACCGCAGGTCCAGCCACAACGCCACATCGCCCGCACCGGAAAGCACCGCGACCAATCCCTGCGTCTTACCGGGATTGTCCGGCCGCTCGACGGTTTTGGCCGTGAGTGGCAGTTGGTGTCGCGCGTCCTGAAAGACGTTGCGCAGCCACGGATCCATGCCGCGCCACGTCGATCCGGACGGCTCCCCCGCCTCCTGGACGATCGGGTCGCCGTCGCCGTTCGGCCACGACACCGCGATCACCCGTTGCACGTCGATCGCCGCGCTGCACTCGTCCAGAGTGATCGACAGCAACTCGTCCACGGTTTTGGCCACGGCCACCGCCGTGGCCAGGCGCAGGACCGCGCTCTCCCGCGCCGCAAAAGCCCGCTCCGCGGTGACATCACGAATCGTCCCCACGAACACGTCTCGGTCGCCGCCGGTTCCCTTGACCGCGCTGATGCTCACCATCACCCACGCGAGGTGGCCGTCCGCATGCCGAATCGGGGTCTCGTAGGCGGTGTTGCCGGTGCTCTGGACGAGCAATTGTTGTTGGTGCGCAGCCGATTTGTCGAGCAGCCACGGGTGCGGCCATCGGTAGGGCAATCCCGCCGCGGGATAGCCCAGGATCTCGGTTGCGGCGTCGTTCATTTCGATGATCGAGCCCTCGTGGTCGGCGACGAAGAACCCCTGCTGCAGCGAATTCACCAGCGCGGTACGGAATTTGTCACGGCCGGCGAGGTCATCGGCGCGAGCCCGTTGCTCCGCGTAGCGCCGGGCACCGTCGAGAAAGCCGCGAGTGGCGACGTCGAGCGGAGCCAGCGTCTGCAACAGGAATTCCAGAGCGACCGGCGCGTCGATTCGGACGTCCTTGGAGATCTCCAGGATCAGCCGGACGTGGTGCTCGACGATGTCGAGCATGCTGATCGCGTCTTCCAGGGCCCGGCGTCCGAGCTCGTGCCCGACGGCCAGGCTGTCCTCGTCGCGCGCGTCCAGGTAGGTGAGCAGCGCGGCGCCATAGTGGGCGTGAAAGTTGTCCGCGTAGGTCACTTCGAGGCTCCCCGGTGACGCGCGGCCAGCACGATCGCGTCGTCGGTTTTCTTGGCGTGATCCCCGACGATACCGGCGGCGATGGACGTGGCCGAAGCGGCGAAGTCGATGTGCTGCAAGTGATCATCGGAGATGCCGTCACTCGCGATGACGATCAGGTCGCCGGTGCGGATCGAAACCACCTGGGCGGGCCTGATTTCGGGGATGCGGTAGCCGACGATACCCGCGGTCAGGCGCACGGTGGAACGGACGAGCGTGCCGGTCACGTCCTTGGCGACCAGGTTGGCCCTGACGTTCCCGACGCCCGTCCAGGTGAGGGTGCGGGCCGAGAAATCCACGCGTGCCAGAGTCATCGCCACCCCTCGGGTGCCCTCCAGCACGCGATGGCAGAGCTGGACCAGCACCTCGACCCGCTTGGTGCGGGCCTGCGTGACCGCGTCGACGGCGCGCAGTGCGGCCGTGGCGGCGGCCGGACCGTGACCGAGACCGTCCATGACACCGAACAGGGCGGCGTCGTCATCGATGTCGAGCGCGATCGGCTGGTCACCGGAGACCTGCTCGCCCGGCAGCGGGCGACCCGCGGTCGCCCACTCGATCGGCCCGAAGCGGCCGTTCTCACGCACGGGGCGGGACCCATTTCCACATCTCGACGACGGTGCCCTGGCCCAGCGCGGACTCCACGACCAACCGGTCCATCAGGCGGCGGGCACCGGGCAAGCCCATCCCCAGCCCCCGACCCGTCGAGAATCCGTCTTCCATGGCGCGCTCGATGTCGGCGATGCCGGGACCCTGATCCTCCGCGCGTACCACCAATGCCTTGCGGCCCTCCCGGTCGGCCACCGCGACCCGAACGGCGCCCCGACCCGCATAGCTGGTGATGTTCCGGGCGATTTCGGAGATCGCCGTCGCGATCATGGTGACGTCGGTCAGCGAGAAGCCAAGATCGAGTGCGAGTTGATGGCCGGCCTTGCGGGCGGAGACGATGTCGTCGGAGTCATCGATATCGACGACGATGTCAGCCGCCACCGTCGGGCCCGATCTTGGGTTTTCGCTGCGCCAGTTGGCGATTCAGCAGCGCAAGGCCCTCCTCGAGGTCCAGCGCGGTGTTCATGTCGTCGAAGGCCAAACCCAGCTGGACCATGGCGAAGGCCACCTCCGGCTGCAAACCGACGATCACGGTGTCCGCGCCGCGCAACCGGGTCATGTGGGCAATGGTCCGCAACGACCGGGCCGCGAAGGAATCCATCACATCGATCGCCGTGACGTCGACGATGATGCCCTGCGCACGGAACTGGCTGACCCGCTCCATGAGGTCGAACCGGAGCCGTTCGGCGTCGGAGTCGGTGAGCGCGGCCTGCACCGAGGCAATGAGAATGGATCCCTGTTTCAGGATCGGCACTGGCATGGGGGTCCGCGATCGCCGTCTTCAGCCGGTCTGCTCGCCGGTGCGGGTGACCTCATAGCCCAGCAGGCGCTCGGCCTCCTCGATGCCGCCCTGCAGGTCGCCGACGGCGTTCATCTTCGACAGGTCGAGCCCGATGGTCACCAGGGTGAGGGCGATTTCGGAGGACAGGCCGGTGATGATGACGCTGGCGCCCATCAATCCGGACGCATCGACCGTCTGCACCAGGTGGTTGGCCACCGTGGAGTCGATGGTGGGCACCCCGGTGATGTCGATCACCACGACTTTCGCGCGGTTCGCGCGGATGGCTCGCAGCAGTTGTTCGGTGACCTGGCGGGCGCGCTGGGAATCGAGCACACCGATGATCGGCAGGATCAGCAACTGTTCGCGAACCTGAAGCACCGGCGTCGACAGCTCACGGATCGCCTCCTGCTGCTGTCGGATGATGCGCTCGCGTTCCTGGACGAAGCTGACGGCCACGGTGTTGGCGATGCGGTTGGCGGCCGGTTCGTAGGCGTCCAGCACCCGGTTGAGCATCTCGAAGTCGGTCTGGTACTTCTCGAACAGCGAGCGCGCGAGCACGTCGCGCAGCAGCAGGACGATGCCGACGACCTCGTCCGTCTCCACACCCCGCGGGATGATGCGTTCGGACAAGTCGCGGGCGTAGGCCTGCAACGCCTCGACGCTCCCGGTCTCGAGCACCTCGACATAGTTGTCGTAGACGGCGGTGGCTTCGGAGAAGAGCTCCTCGGGGGTCATCGCCGTGAGCAGCTCCGCCGCGGTGATCCTGCGGGCCCACTCCTCACGCAGAACGGTCCGATTCTGCCGCAAATGCTGCACCAGCTGCGGCAGCAGCCCTTCGCTGGAGATGCCGACTGCCTGCGCGGCGGGCGCGGTGCTGAAACCTGACGGCGAAACTGACATCTGGCCTCCCGAGTGCCTCCCCCCGCGCTCCGCCGTGCGCGAGCCTTTCGCGAGACTAGCCTGGATTGCCGCGGGGTAGGTGTTGAGGGCATATTCTTCTCGCAGTTCGCAACGCAGGCTAGGCTTGCACCACGCTTAAGACCCGGGACAAAGGATTGTCATTGTCAGCTCCTGATTCGATTACTACCTTGGTTGAGGACCATGACGGGGTGTCGGTGGTCAGTGTCAGCGGCGAAGTCGATTTGGTCACCGCTCCGGCCCTCGAGCAGGCCATCGGCGCGGTGGTGGCAGAGACTCCGAGCGCACTGGTCATCGACCTTTCCGCGGTGGAGTTTCTCGGTTCGGTGGGGCTGAAGATCCTGGCGGCGACGCACGAGAAAGTGGGCGAAGCCACGGGGTTCGGGGTGGTCGCGCGGGGTCCGGCGACCAGGAGGCCGATCCATCTGACCGGGCTGGACAAGACGTTCCCGCTGTACCCGACGCTGGAGGACGCGTTGACCGCGGTGCGCGGCGGCTAACGCCACCTGTTCGCGGGTGCGATCACCGATGCGGCGGCGTTTAATAGCCGCCTTAGATGTGCGGTTGTGTCACAACATGATTGGTAATCGCCGTCGCGGATGATGACGATTGCGCCCAATCAACCGGATGGTCAAGGGCAATTGCCGCGCGCGCAAAACCGAAGCCGAACGGCTGGAGCAAGTGGCGGGAGCGTGTAGTGCCGCTGGCCGTGCGCAACCGCGCGACGCGACGCCCGGGTCAGCGACCGAGCGCCAGGGCCGCGATACGGGTGGATTCCAGATGCTCGAGCAGGTCCTTGGGGTCGTCGAAAATCGGTGACGCGCCGGCCGCCTGCAATTCGGCTCCGGCGGTGCCGCCGCTGAGCAGCCCGATGCAGGGCACTCCGGCGCCGGCCGCGGCGCGCGCGTCCCACACGGCGTCGCCGACGAACACGGCGTGGGCGGCGTCCACCCCGGCGCGGTCCAGCGCCACTTGCACGATGCCGGGCTCGGGTTTGGCGGTGTCGACGTCGCGTGAGGACGTCTTTTCGCCGATGACATCGTCGCAGTCGAGCGTCTTGAGCAGCGTGGCCAGCTCGTCGCCGGGTGCCGAGCTGGCCAGCACGACCTGCAGTCCCAGCTCGGCGACGCGGCGCAGTAGCGCGCGGGCGCCGGGCAATGGCGCGAGCAGCGGGGTGACCTCGCGGTAGTACCGGCTGTGCCCGTCGCTGAGGCGTTCTTGCACGTCGGCAGCGGCGTTGTCGGAGAGCGTGCGCACCAACCGCGAGCCGTCCATACCGATGCAGCGGTGGATCTGCCACGCCGCCACGGTGATGCCTTCGGCGTCGAAGGCGCGCAGCCAGGCATAGACATGCAAGTAGTTGGAGTCAACCAGGCTTCCGTCGACGTCAAAGAGGACGGCGGGCGCGCCGCCGGCGGGTGTCAGCGGAGGCTCCCTGCGTGGCCCGCCGGGTGCGGTCGAAACATCATCTGCACGGCATACCCACGCTGGGGCCGCCTGACACAGGTGCGCCGCGCGAACCGAACTCCCGGTGCCGGCGAGGTGGTGTCGTTTGGCCCCGCGGTCGGTGGGTAGCCGTCCCCGGAGCTCCGGCTAATAACTCTGGTACACAGACTTACTCGCGAGGAGTGACGTGACTGACCACACCGACAGTCGCGACCCCGTCGACCACGCGCACAGCTTCCGCCGGCTCGCCGGAGAGTCGTTTATATATGGTGGCCACGCGCCCGGGCCGGGCTCAATTGTCGTGTGTGCAATTTCTTCGGCCGGATCGGTGTAGTCCGCCTTCGAACGGGGTACTGCCTGCGCCACGGGTGAGTACAGGAAAGTGCGTCAACCCGTCACCCGGCAGGAAGGAAGTCCCATGGCGACCGTGAACGACTACGACGCACGCCGTACCCCCGATGCCGAAACCCAGGACGCGTCCGGGCTGCGCGAGCTGGCGCCGACCCTGCAGGCGAGCGCCACCATGGTGGTCGACGAGGACCCCAACGACCTGCACTTCTTCGAGCTGCCGGGCGCGGACCTGTCCGGCGAAGAGCTGTCGGTGACGGTGATCCCGCAGCGGTCCGACGAGTTCACCTGCTCGAGCTGTTTTCTCGTGCAGCACCGCAGCCGGTTGCGCAGCTCGGGCTCGGGGCTCCCGGTCTGCGCCGATTGCGCCTAACAGCAACGCTGAGGCCCGTCGGCGCGTTGCGGTTGTGCAACTGGCATTAACCGCAGCTTGACCGGGCAGAAACGCCGTGTTTGTGTCGTCAGCGTGGCAGCATCCCCGACCGGCCGGACGGACACACGGGATGCCCTGAGCCGTCCCCCCGGGTTACCCGCCCCCCGCATGCTGCGTCCGGTTTGCGCGGCGGCGTACGCGGTCGCCTATCTGGTGGGCGGCGAGCGGCGGATGCTGCGATTGATACGCCGATACGGATCGATAATGACGATGCCGATCCTCAGCCTGGGCAACGTCGCGATCGTGTCCGATCCGCAGCTGGCCAAGCAGGTTTTCACCGCCCCGCCGGACGTCCTGCTCGGGGGCGAGGGAGTGGGACCCGCGGCGGCGATTTACGGGTCCAGCTCGATGTTCGTCCAGGAGGAGCCGGAACATCTTCGGCGGCGCAAACTGTTGACGCCGCCCCTGCACGGCGCCGCGCTGAGCAGTTACGTGCCGATCATGGAAACGTCGGCGCGCGCGGCGATGCACGGCTGGCCCGTCGACCGTCCGTTCCCGATGCTGACCGCGGCGCGGGCGCTGACGCTGGACGTGATCGTCAGGGTGATCTTCGGAGTCGACCATCCCGGCGAGGTGCGGCGATTGGGCCGGCCCTTCGAGCGTTTGTTGAATCTCGGGGTTTCCGAGCAATTGACCGTGCGCTACGCGCTGCGTCGGTTGGGTGCCTTGCGGTTCTGGCCCGCGCGCGCCCGGGCGAACAGGGACATCGACGACGTCGTCATGCCGCTCATCGCCCGACGGCGCGACGATCCCCGCTTGAGCGAGCAACTCGATGTCTTGTCGCTGCTGATGTGCGCGCGTGGCGATGACGGGGAGCGGCTGTCCGACAACGAGATTCGTGACGACTTGATTACCGTGATGCTGGCCGGCCACGAAACCACCGCCACCACGTTGGCCTGGATCTTCGACCTTCTCCTGCATCATCCTGACGCGTTGCGACGCGTCCAGTCCGAAGCCCTGAGCGGCGAGGAGGCATTCACCACCGCGGTGATCAACGAGGCCCTGCGGATACGCCCACCCGCGCCCTTTACGGCTCGCGTTGCCGCCCAACCGTTTCCCATCGGGGGCTACCGCGTCGACGCCGGCACGCGAATCGTCGTCCATATCATCGCAATCAACCGCAACCCCGACACTTACGACCATCCGAACGAGTTTCGCCCGGAACGTTTCCTGGGCACCCGCCCACAAACCTACGCATGGGTGCCGTTCGGCGGAGGCGCCAAACGCTGTCTGGGCGCGAGCTTCTCGATGCGGGAGCTGATCACCGTGCTGCACGCGCTGCTGCGCGAGGGCGAGTTCATGGCCGTCGACGAAAAGCCCGAAAAGATCGTGCGGCGCTCGATCATGCTGGCGCCCCGTTACGGCACCCGGGTGCGGTTCCGTCCCGTCCGGCCCGCATAAGTGTCAACCTCACCGGGCTGATCTCGGTATTGGCCGGGGTTGTCATAGCCATCCGCTAGGTTCGTCGGCGAGTGGGCGTCGGTACCCCGACGGTTCGAACAGCGCCGTGAGGAGCCATGGAAAAGGTATTCGGGTCCTTCGTCCTGGTCGGGTTGGTGCTGCCGTGGTATTTCACCCAGCGGGCCACCGGCAGCATGGTGGCCGGGTTCTCCGCCGGGCTGGGCGGTCTGTTCGTGACGGTGCTCGTCCTGCTGTGGCTTTCGGTTCAGCGGGACCGCTGCCGGGCCGCGCTGCAACGATGGCGTGACCGCACATTCCTCGCGTCCGGCATGGCCGTCATCGATCGGATGTCGGGGGTGCAGTTCGAAGAGTTCATCGCCGCCCAGCTGCGAGCGGCGGGTTGGCATGTCACTCCCACCGCCACCACCGGCGACTACGGTGTGGACCTCATCGCCAGGAAGGACGCCACCCGCATGGCGGTCCAATGCAAGCGACAGGCGAAGGCCGTCGGTGTCGCCGCGGTACAGCAGGTCGTCTCCGGGGCCAAACACCACGGCTGTGATCGGACGGTGGTGGTGACCAACCAGGCGTTCACGAAGGCCGCCCGGCAGTTGGCGATCACCCACCGTTGCCGCCTCGTCGGGCGGACGGACGTGCATACCTGGACGCGCGCCACGCCCGTGCGGCCGCCCGCCGGCCGGCAGCGGGTGGTGCCCGAGCGGGACGCCTAGCCCCAGTATCGTGGCCCGGCGATGGCGCAAGATCGATCGGGCGGCACGGCGCGCCTCCGCAGTGGGCTGCGGGTCGCGCTGCGCGGGCGCGGCGGACCGGTGCCCGTCGCCGGCCAGCGCAGCCGGATGGCGGGCGGAATGGGTGATTTGCACACCCGGAAGGTTGTCGATCTCACCATCCGGCTCGCCGAGGTGATGCTGTCGTCCGGCTCGGGCACCGCCGACGTCGTCGCGACTGCCCAGGATGTGGCCCGGGCCTACCAGCTCACCGACTGCGTCGTCGACATCGCCGTCACCACCATCATCGTGTCGGCGCTGCCGACCGCGGACCGTCCGCCGGTGACCATCGTGCGGTCGGTGCGCGCCCGGTCCACCGACTACTCCCGGCTGGCCGAGCTCGACCGGCTCGTTCAGCGGATCACCTCCGGCGGGGTCACCGTCGATATGGCTCACGAGGCCATGGACGAGTTAACCGCGCGGCCGCACCCCTACGCGCGCTGGGTGGCGACGGTGGGGTGGGCCGGCTTTGCCCTCGGAATCGCCATGTTGCTCGGCGCGGCCTGGCCGACCTGCGTCCTGGCCGCCGTCACGGCGGCGGTGATCGACCGGGTGGGCAGGGTGCTAAACGGGATCGGGACCCCGTTGTTCTTCCAGCACGTGACCGGAGCGGCGATCGCGACCCTGGTGGCGGTGGCGGCCTACTTGTTCGCCGGTCAGGGTCCGAGCGCGTTGGTGGTTACCGGGATCATGATGCTGCTCTCGGGAATGACCTTGGTCGGTGCGGTGCAGGACGCGGTAACCGGCTACATGCTCCCCGCGGTGGCCCGCCTCGGTGAGGCGGTGTTTCTGACGTCGGGGATCGTCGTCGGCATCCTCGCCGGGCTCCAGGTCGCGGCGCTGGCCGGCATCAGCATCGAGCTGTATGTCGACGCGACCGCAACGTTCGTGGTACCCAACGGGCCGCTGCCGGTCTCTCTGGCGGTGTTCGGCGCCGCGCTGGCCGGGGCCTGCCTGACCGTAGCGAGCTACGCGCCACTGCGTTCGGTGGCCACCGCCGGGCTCGCGGCCGGGCTCGCCGAGGCGGCGTTGATCGGTCTGGGCACGGCCGGGTTCGGCCAGGTGATCGCCGCCGGGCTGGCCGCGGTCGGGGTCGGCTTTTTCGCCACCCTGATCTCGATCCGCCGGCACGCTCCGGCCCTGGTGACCGCCACCGCCGGCATCATGCCGATGCTGCCGGGCCTGGCGATTTTCCGGGCCGTCTTCTATTTCGCCGTCGACAAGAATTTCAATGGCGCGCAGGCGCAGTTGGTGGCCGCGGCGACGACGGCGCTGGCCCTCGGCAGCGGGGCGGTGCTGGGCGAGTTCGTCGGCTCACCGCTGCGGTACCGCGCGGGGCGCCTCGGCGACTTCTTCCGGACCGAGGGCCCACCCGGGGTTCGCCGGGCCGTCGGCCGGGTGGTGCGCCTACAGCCCGCCGAGAGCGCGCACCCGAGCGGCGCCCGCGGCCAACGATCACAAAGTGTCGCGCTGGAGCCGGCAGCGACCGGGCAACCGGACGTCGGCGACTGCAGCGGGGCCTATGGTGCCCGGGGCGACGGCCGGTAGCCGGCGTCGAAAAGTCCCAGCCGCACGACCAATCGGGGGCCGTTAGCCCAACAAATCGGTGACCATTGCCACCAGATCTTTCCGAAACGTCGTCCTACGGTCATGCGTGAAGCCGCCAATACGACCCGCGAGGAGAACGAAATGTCCAGCGAAATCCATCGTGGCATTTTGGTCGGAGTCGATCGATCTTCGTCGTCGATGGCGGCGGTTCGCTGGGCGGCTCGCGATGCTGCGATGCGCAACGTTGCGCTGACGCTCATGCATGTCGTCGCACCGCTGGTGTCGGCGATTGCGCCGTGGCCGGAAATTCCGGTACCCCAAGACTTTTTCGAGCGGCAAGATGAGGAAGCGAGGCGAATCCTCGAAGATGCGCGCAGGGCGGTCGCCGACAGCACCGCCGACCATGGTCCGCCGTTCGTGTACAGCGTGGTGGTGCACGGCCCGGCCGTTTCCACCCTCGTCAATGAGTCCAAGATCGCGGACATGATGGTCGTGGGATGCCGGGGCGACGGCGCGTTCAACCGGGTCTCGTTCGGCTCGGTCAGCGCCGGCCTTGTGAACTATGCGCATTGTCCCGTCGCGGTCGTGCATGATGAAGCCCCGCCGTTGCCCGCGCGGGCACCGGTGCTGGTGGGAATCGATGGTTCCCCCGCGTCGGAACTGGCGACCGAGATCGCCTTCGACGAGGCTATGCGCCGGGGCGTGGACTTGGTGGCACTGCACGCCTGGTTGGACGTCAGCGTGTCGGAAGTGCCGGGTCTGGATTTCACGACGATCGAGGTGCAGGCGCAAGAAGCGCTGACCAAGTGGCTCGCCGGATGGCAGGAGCGCTACCCCGATGTCACGGTGCGGCGGGTAGTGGTGCGGGATCAGCCCGCTCGTCAACTTGTCGAGCACTCCGAGTCGGCACAGCTCGTCGTCGTCGGCAGTCACGGCCGGGGCGGGTTCGCCGGCATGATGCTGGGTTCGGTGAGCACGGCCGTCGCGCATGCGGCGCGAACCGTGGTGATCGTCGCTCGCCAGTCATAGCGACGCGTGCGTAGCCTGCCAAAACGGGTCGGGGTGGCGGGATTCGAACCCACGGCCTCTTCGTCCCGAACGAAGCGCGCTACCAAGCTGCGCCACACCCCGCTTGAAGCTCCGACAGCCTATCGCACCGGCCCATCGGGCGGCCAAACCGCGGTGTCTTGCGGTTTCACGCCCATAGGCACGAGCGCTCGAACTCCACCAGCGCCCGGGCCGGGCCGGTCGGGTCGAGTCCCTGCGCGCTGACCCACTCGTCGGAAAAGTAAGTGTCGTGGTAGCGGTCGCCGCTGTCGGCGAGCAGCGTGACCACCGAACCGCTGCGTCCTTCGCCGACCATCTCGGCCAGCAGCCCGAAGGCGCCCCACAGGTTGGTGCCCGTCGACGGGCCCACCCGGCGTCCCAGGACCGCGCTGACATGGCGTGCGGCGGCGATCGAGGCCGCGTCGGGGACCGCGACCATGCGGTCGACCACGCCGGGCAGAAACGACGGCTCCACCCGCGGCCGGCCGATGCCCTCGATGCGCGACGACACGGGCATCACGACGTCGTCGCGGTCCTCGGCGTAGGCGGGGAAGAACGCGGAGTTCTCCGGATCGACGACGCACAGGCTGGTCGCGTGTCGCCGGTAGCGGATGTAGCGGCCGATCGTGGCGCTGGTGCCGCCGGTGCCCGCGCCGACCACGATCCATTCCGGGATGGGGTGGCGCTCCTCCTGCATTTGCTCGAAGATCGACTCGGCGATGTTGTTGTTGCCCCGCCAGTCGGTGGCGCGTTCGGCGTTGGTGAACTGGTCCAGGTAGTGGCCGCCGGTTTCGTGGGCGACGCGCTCGGCCTCGGCGTACACCTCGCTCGAGTTCTGCACGAAATGGCAACGGCCGCCTTGCGCTTCGATCAGCGCCACCTTGGTGGAGCTGGTGGCGGCCGGCATCACCGCGACGAATGGCAGCCCCAGCAGCGCCGCGAAGTATGCCTCCGACACCGCCGTCGAACCCGACGACGCCTCCACCACCGCGGTGCCCTCGTCGATCCACCCGTTACACAAGGCGTAGAGAAACAACGAGCGCGCCAGCCGGTGCTTGAGGCTGCCGGTGATATGGGTGGTCTCGTCCTTGAGGTACAGCGCGACATCGGCGCCGGTGCCCCACGCCGCGGGCAGCGGGTAGCGCAGCAGGTGGGTGTCCGCGCTGCGCCGGGCGTCGGCCTGGATCAGCCGGATCGCATCGTCGGTCCAGCGGCGCGAGCGGCTGCGAACCGCGATCCGGGTCTGATCGGTCAACGCACCGAAGCTGTTGGCTGGGAGCGGCTCAAGTCACTGGCCGACTCTCGATCGCCCATCGGGGTGGCGATCAAGGTCAGCAGGGTCGCTTCGGGCCGGCAGCAGAATCGCACCGGCGCGAACGGCGAGGTGCCTATCCCGGCCGAGACGTGCAACTGCGTGTTTGCGCCCCACCGCGACGGGCCCTTGGCCCGGGAGCGGTCCAGGCCGCAGTTGGTCACCAGGGCGCCGTAGAACGGCAGACACACCTGCCCGCCGTGCGTGTGCCCGGCCATCACCAGCTGGTAGCCGTCGGCGGCGAAGCGATCCAGCACCCGGGGCTCGGGGGAGTGGGTCAGCCCCAGCCGCAGGTTCGCGGCCGGGCTGGCCGGCCCCGCGATCGCGTCGTATCGGTCGCGGTCGATGTGCGGGTCGTCCACACCGGCCGCGGCGATGTGCAGGCCGGCGGCCTCGAACTCGCGCCGCGTGTGGGTGAGGTCGAGCCAGCCGCGCTCGGTGAACGCCGCGCGCAGGTCCTGCCACGGCAGCGGCGCACCGCGCACCCGGTGCGCCGGGTTGGTGACGTAGTTCAGCGGGTTCTTCAGGCGCGGCCCGAAGTAGTCGTTGCTGCCGAACACGAAGACACCCGGTCGCGACAGTAGGTCTCCCAGCGCCTGGACGACCGCGGGCACCGCCTTGGGGTGCGCCAGGTTGTCGCCGGTGTTGACCACCAGGTCGGGCTCCCAGCCGGCCAGCTCGCGCAGCCAGGCCTGTTTGCGACGCTGGTTGGGCAGCATGTGCAGATCGCTGAGATGCAGCACCCGCAGCGGCGTGGACCCCGGCGTCAACACGGGCATGGTTATCTCGCGCAGCACGAACGCGTTGCGCTCGACGACCGCGGCATACCCAAGGCCGGCGACGGCCGAACCGAGCGCGGCGGCGCCGGTGCGGATCAAGACGGGCAGAACGTCAGCCATGCAGGCAGCCTACTGCCGGTGGCCGCGCGGCACCGCATTCCGTGCGCCACAGCGCTTATGGGGCCCGCCTCGGGGGGCCTAGGGCGGCGGCTGCCCCGGCGGCGGTGGTGCCAGCAGCGGAATGGTGATCGGCGGCAGACCCGGAATTTCCACCACCTGCGATCCGACCGGCACCGGGGCACCCTCTGGCGGTGGCGGAGGAGCCGGCGGGATGCCGTTACTGATTTGGATCGTGACGATCGAACCGGGGATGGTCTGCCCGTTGGGCGTGGTCCCGACGACTTCCCCGTACTTCGCCGAACTGTTGACCGAGGTGGTTTGGTCGGCCACCTGGAAACCGGCGTCCTTGAGGCGTTGACGCGCCGCGTCCACCTCCAAGCCGGCCACGCTGGGCACCCGGGAACCGGGCGCACCGTCGACGTAACGAGGGTCAGTCGGTGGCAATTGCACCGGACCGAAGTTGGTGGCGATCGGTTTCATTGCGGTGAACCAGGTGCGTGCCGGCTCGTTGCCGCCGTACAAGTCGCCCGAGCCGCAGTGGCGCAGCGGCCCGGAGCACAGATCCGTCGGGTTGGGCGAGTCGTCGTAGATGTAGTTCGCCGCGGCGTAGTGGTTGGTGAAGCCCACGAAGCCGGCGGACCGGTGCGCCTCGGTGGTGCCCGTCTTGCCGGACATCGGCAGGTCCCAGCCCGCCGCGCTGGCCGAACCCGACGCGGTGCCGCCGCCCACCGCGTCTTTGCTCATCGCGTTGGCCAGCGTGTTCGCCAACCCGGCGGGCACCACCTGATCACAGGTCTCGGTGGTGACGGCCACCTCATTGCCGTGCCGGTCGAACAGCTTGTCGATCGGGTTGGGCGGGCACCACACGCCCCCGGAGGCCAGCGTCGCTGCGACGTTCGACAGCTCCAGCGCGTTGACCTCGATCGGGCCCAGGGTGAAGGAACCGATGTTCTGCCGTTTGACGAAGTCGGCCAGGCTCTCGTTGCTGTCCGGGTTGTAGTCGCGAGCGGTCCCCGGATCGGCGTAGGAACGCAGCCCGAGCTTGATCGCCATGTCGACCGTGCGCGTCACCCCGACCTGCTGGATCAACTTGGCGAACGCCGTGTTGGGCGAGGTGGCCAAGGCCTCGGTCACGTTCATCGAGCCGCGGTAGTTGCCGGCGTTGATCACGCACCAGTTGTCCTTGGGGCAGCCCTTGGCCCCGCCGCTCCCCAAGCCTTTGGCCTGGAACCGGCCCGGGACCGCGAGTGTGGCGTTGATGCCCATCCCCATATCCAGCGCGGCCGCGGTGGTGAAGATCTTGAAGACCGATCCCGCGCCGTCACCGACCAGGGAGAACGGCTGGGGGCGCATGGTTTCGCCCGCCTCGGTGTCCAGCCCGTATTTGCGGTTGCTGGCCATCGCCATCACTTTGTGGGAATCCTTGCCCGGTTTGATCACGCTCATCACGCTCGAGATGCCCTGCAGGGTGGAACTGGCGAATTTGTCGATGGCCGCCTTGACCGGGATCTGGACGTCCGGGTCCAGCGTGGTGCGAATCAGGTAGCCGCCCCGGGCGACCTGTTCCTTGCTGATGCCGGCGCGCGACAGGTACTCCTGGACGTAGTCGCAGAAGAACGCGCGGTCACCCGCCGCGATGCAGCCCCGTGGCAGCTCGTTGGGCTGCGGCAATACCCCCAGCGGCGTGGCCTTGGCGGCGCGCAGCGCGTCGGCCTCCTGCGGCAGGTTGTCAATCATGGTGTCCAGGACCACGTTCCGCCGGGCCAGCGCGCCGTCCGGGTTCGTGTACGGGTTGAGCGCGCTGGTCGACTGCACCATGCCGGCCAGCAGCGCCGCCTGCTGCCAGTTCAAGTCGGAGGCGTTGACGCCGAAGTAGGTCTGGGCCGCGTCCTGCACGCCGAAGGAATTGTTGCCGAACGACACCAGGTTCAGGTAGCGGGTCAAGATCTCGGGCTTGGTGAAGGTCTTGTCCAGCGTGAGCGCCATCCGGATCTCCCGCAGCTTGCGCGCCGGAGTGGTTTCGACGGCGGCGCGCTTCTCGGCATCGGTTTTCGCGGTGACCAACAGCTGGTAGTTCTTCACGTACTGCTGCTCGATGGTCGAACCGCCGCGCGTGTCGACGTCGCCGCGGGCGTAGCCGGCCAGGCCGGTCAGGGTGCCCTGCCAGTCCACCCCGTTGTGCTCGGCGAACCGCTTGTCCTCGATCGAGACGATGGCCAGCTTCATGGTGTTGGCGATCTTGTCGCTGGGCACCTCGAACCGGCGCTGCGAGTACAGCCAGGCGATGGTGTTGCCCTTCGCGTCAACCATGGTCGACACGGCCGGCACCTCGCCCTCGAGCAGCTGGGCGGAGCCGTTGGCGACCACCTCGGAGGCGCGATTGGACATCAGCCCCACTCCACCAGCGAGCGGGAACATCAGCGCCGTGACGACGACACTCGCCAACAGGCAGTACCCCGCAAGCTTGAGGATCGTCAGGGCGGCCGGGGGGCGGTCTGGCATGGCTACCACAGTAGCGGCCCGCCGTCACGCCGCCGCGCTGCAACTTCGCGTATATTTTCCCTTCGCATTGAGCCGGAACACCGGCTCGAATGGGATAAAATTTTCGTTTGCGTCACAATTCGGACATCGCACGTCGCAAGCACGTTAGCGCCGCGGCCTATCATCCTTCACGCCGGGTCTGCACGCCCGTCCCAAAAAAAGCGTTATCAGACTGTTGCGCAATTGCCACCTGACCACCTAACTTAGACGCACGGTGAGATTCAGATAACACCGACGTACATAGTGTGGCGTAGATCGCAGTCGGGTCTGCACCTGAGGAGGGCGGTCGCAACTAGCGGCCGGTAGGAAGGGAACAGCTCGTGTCAGCAACACGGCCGGCAGCGCGCAGGACCAACCCTGCGGCCGCACAGGGAGTTCTCCGTAGTGTCGACGCCGAAGAACGGATCGCCTGGGTTTCCAAGGCGCTGTGCCGTTCCACCGATCCCGACGAGCTTTTCGTTCGCGGCGCCGCGCAGCGCAAGGCGGCCGTGATCTGCCGGCACTGCCCGGTCATGCAGGAGTGTGGGGCCGACGCGCTGGACAATAAGGTCGAGTTCGGCGTTTGGGGCGGCATGACCGAGCGGCAGCGCCGAGCCCTGCTCAAGCAGCACCCGGAAGTGGTGTCCTGGGCGGACTTCTTTGACAAGAGGCGGAGCCGAAGCGTCGGCTAACCCGCCGACCGACCGCTAGTGCCGGCCGAAGTGAGCTGGTCGGCGAGCGCGCGCAACGCTTCCAGATCCGACACGTCGAACGGCAGCGACGGAACCCCGATGACCGGCACGTGCGGATGGGCTCCGGTGAAGCGGGAGAGCACCCTGATTTCCCGCTTGGCGGTTTGCGCGCGGTCGGCATGAATGCTCAACACGGCCGCGGCCAGCGACGCGGCGTCGGAGTCCGTCTCGGACGCCAACGTTTCGCGCCCGTCGATCGCCCGCTCCGCCGGTAAGGAACACAATGTCGGATGCGTACGGTTCAAGACGAGGCCGGCCAGCGGCATAGCTTCCTGCGACAACCGATCGACGAAGAACGCCGCCTCACGCAGCGCGTCGGGTTCGGCCGCCGACACCACGACGAATTGCGTACCACGCCTTTTCAACAGCGCGTAAGTGCGATCCGCTTTCTCCCGGAAGCCGCCGAACGTGGCGTCGAGTGATTGCACAAACGCTGCCGCGTCGCTCAACATCTTGGAGCCGAGCACGGTGGACATCGCCTTCATCGCCAAACCCATTGCGCCGGTGACCAACCGACCGATGCCGCGGCCGGGCGCGAGCAGCAGCCGCCACAACCGGCTATCCATGAAGCTGCCCAGTCGTTTCGGCGCATCCAGAAAGTCCAGTGCATTGCGCGACGGGGGGGTGTCCACCACCACCAGGTCCCACCGGTCCTCGGCCAGCAACTGACCCAGCTTCTCCATCGCCATGTACTCTTGCGTGCCGGCCAGCGAACTGGCGACCGTCTGATAGAACTGGTTCTGCAGAATTGCGTCCGATCGACCGGGCCCGGAGTACTGCACCACCATTTCGTCGAACGTGCGACGCATGTCGAGCATCATCGCGTGCAGCTCGCCGGGAACTTCGGGGGCCAGCGGCACCCGTTGCGGGGTGTTGCCCAGGTCGTTGACGCCCAACGCCTGCGCCAGCCGTTTGGCCGGGTCGATCGTCAAAACGCAAACGTGGCGGCCATATTCGGCCGCGCGCAGCGCCATCGCCGCCGCCGTGGTGGTCTTACCCACCCCACCGGCGCCGCAGCACACCACCACCCGGTTGGAGGTGTCGGCCAAGATCGCGGCCATATCGAGCCGCGTGGGGGTGACGCTCATCGGACGCCCTGCTGCGCAAGCGATTCCGAAAGCTCATAGAGGCTCCCGAGGTCGACGCCGTCAGAGATCGCCGGCAGTTCGAGCCGCGGCACCTTCAACGTATCGAGCTGTGTTGCGATCTCGGCGCGCGTCGCGATGACCGTCGCATGCTCGATGGTTTCGGTCAACAGGCCCGCAAAATCGTTGTCGCCCAGCTTGATTCCCGCCATCTCCAGCCCCGACCGCACCGAGTCCGCGTCGATGACTCCTTCGGCCGCTTTGGCCAGGTCGGCGGCCCCCAGGTAGGACGGAATCGTGCGGTTCACGATCACACTGCCGATCGGCAACTCCATCTCCGCAAGCTCCTCGATGGCTTCCAATGTTTCCTGGATCGGCAACGCCTCCAGCAGCGTCACCAGGTGAATGGCGGTCTGGTCGGAGTGCAGTACCTTCACCACGCCCTCGCTCTGCGAGTGCACGGGGCCGCCCTTGGCCAGGTCGGACACGGCCTTGGTGACATCCAGGAAACGCGCGATCCGGCCCGTTGGCGGCGCGTCCACCACGACCGCGTCGTACACCGGCAGCCTGTTTTTGTCGACGCGCACCACCGACTCCTTGATCTTGCCGGTGAGCAACACGTCGCGCAGGCCGGGCGCGATCGTCGTCGCGAACTCGATCGCACCGATGCGGCGCATAGCCCGCCCGGCGATGCCCAGGTTGTAGAACATGTCGAGGTATTCGAGGAACGCCGCCTCGATGTCGATGGCCAGGGCGTTGACCTGGCCGCCGCGTTCTGCGGTCGCGATCTGGACCTCTTGATGGGGCAGGGGTGGCACGTCGAAAAGCTGCGCGATGCCCTGGCGGCCCTCGACTTCGACCAGCAGGACTTTGCGGCCGCCGGCCGCCAGCGTCAACGCGAGCGCGGCCGCGATCGTCGACTTGCCCGTCCCGCCCTTGCCGGTCACGAAATGTAGGCGCGCCTTCGACAAGCGCGCCGGCCAGCCGATCGAACTACCTCCACCAGATGTGGTTGCCACTCTCGCATGCTAGCCCGGCGGACTCTCGGTCCTCGGGCTGGCCAGAGCCGTTCACATCCGACCGATAAGCTCGCGTCATGAGCCAACCGACCGCATGGGAGTACGTCACGGTCCCGCTGCTGACCCACGCCACCAAACAGATCCTCGATCAGTGGGGCGCCGACGGCTGGGAACTGGTGGCCGTATTGCCCGGGCCAACCGGCGAGCAGCACGTGGCGTATTTGAAGCGCCCCAAGTGAGTGCGTCGGCCCGGCTCAGACAGCTTGGGGTCGCGCTTCCCGAGGTGGTCGCCCCGCTGGCCTCCTACGTACCGGCGGTGCGGACCGGCAATCTCGTCTACACCGCGGGGCAGCTGCCGATGAAAACGGGACAGCTGGCCGGGGCCGGCAAGGTCGGCGCCGAGGTGACGCCCGAGGACGGCAAGGCGCTGGCGCGGATCTGCGCGCTCAACGCGCTCGCGGCGGTGGACTCGCTGGTGGGCATCGATTCGGTGACTCGGGTGGTCAAGGTCGTCGGCTTCGTCGCCTCCGCCCCGGGATTCAACGGCCAGCCGGGCGTCGTCAACGGGGCCTCCGAGCTGCTCGCCGAGGTGTTCGGCGACGAAGGCGCGCATGCGCGTTCGGCGGTCGGGGTGTCCGAGCTGCCCCTGGACGCGCCGGTGGAAGTGGAGCTGATCGTGGAGGTCGGCGCACGGCCGTGACCGAGGCTGCCCAGTCGCCGACCCATCCCGCATACGGCACGTTGCGGGCGGTCACCGACACGGCCTCGGTGCTGTTGGCCGACAACCCCGGTCTGCTGACCCTGGACGGCACCAACAGCTGGGTGCTGCGCGGCCCGGGCAGCGACGAGCTGGTCATCGTCGATCCCGGGCCGGACGACGACGCGCACATCGCACGCATCGCCGCGCTGGGCCGCATCGCCCTGGTGCTGATCAGCCACCGGCACGGCGACCACACCGACGGCATCGACAAGCTGGTGGACCTGACCGGCGCGCCGGTGCGGTCGGCGGGCAGCGGGTTCCTGCGCGGCCTGTCCGCTGAGCTGACCGACGGCGAGGTGATCGATGCGGCCGGCCTGACGATCACCGTCCTGGCGACGCCGGGCCACACCGCCGATTCGCTGTCGTTCGTCCTCGACGACGCGGTACTCACGGGTGACACCGTGCTGGGCCGGGGCACGACCGTCCTCGATAAAGAGGACGGCAGCCTGGGCGATTACCTGGAATCGCTGCGGCGACTGAACGGGCTGGGCCCGCGCACGGTGCTGCCGGGCCACGGCCCCGATCTGCCCAACCTCGAAGCCGTCGCGTCGGGCTACCTGACACACCGCCACGAACGGTTGGAGCAGGTGCGCGTCGCGTTGCGCGATCTCGGCGACGACGCCACCACACGCCAGATCGTCGAACACGTCTATGTGGACGTCGACGAGAAACTCTGGGATGCGGCCGAATGGTCGGTCCAGGTCCAGTTGGACTACCTGCGCTCCTGAGCCGCGTCAGCGGGCTCGGCGGGCCAGGCGCTCGGAGTCCGAGATCAGCACGCTCTTGCCCTCCAGGCGGATCCAGCCACGGTGGGCGAAATCGGCCAGCGCCTTGTTCACCGTTTCCCGGGACGCGCCGACCAGCTGGGCGATCTCTTCCTGCGTCAGGTCATGGGTGACGCGCATGGCGCCGCCTTCCTGGGTACCGAAACGCTGGGCGAGCTGCAGCAGCTGCTTGGCCACCCGGCCGGGCACGTCGGTAAAGATGAGGTCCGCCAGGTTGTTGTTGGTGCGCCGCAGCCGCCGGGCCAGCACCCGCAGCAACTGTTCGGCGATCTCGGGACGATCGGCGATCCATGCCCGCAGCGCGTCGCGGTCCATCGATACCGCGCGCACCTCGGTGATCGTCGTCGCACTGGAAGTCCGGGGACCCGGGTCGAAGATCGACAGTTCGCCGAACATGTCCGACGGGCCCATGATCGTCAACAGGTTCTCCCGGCCGTCGGGAGCGCGACGACCGATCTTTACCTTCCCCGAGATGATGATGTACAGCCGGTCGCCCGGTTCCCCTTCCGCGAACACCGTATGTCCGCGGGGGAAGTCGACGGGTTGCAGTTGCTTGGTCAGCGCGGCGACTGCGCCCGGCTCCACCCCTTGGAAGATTCCTGCCCTTGCCAGGATCTCGTCCACGTTGCCTCTTCAGTTTTTCCAACGATGTGATACGAGCACACTAACCCCTTGCTCGCGAGATGAGTCTAGAGGTAGACCAGTATGTCCAACGTGCCAACGCTACACATGGTTGACGTGTTTAGGTGCGCTAAATTGCGGATTGGCGCCCGGGTGGCGGTGTCCGCGGGTCGGCAACGCGAGCTCACCGCGGTCGGGGAAGCCGGTGCCAAACGAGGGCGCGGCATGACGCGGTCCGGCGTGGCGCCCGGTCGACGGCGGGTCGGATAACCCCTCGGCCTGGCGCCGGTGCAGGTATTCCAGCGCCTCCGGCAGGCCTTCCCGGGCCAGGGTGTGCACATCGACGGGCTCGGCGTGCTCGAGGAAGTCGTCGACGTCGGTCGTCGTGACGGTGTCGTGGCCGAGTTCGGATTCCAGCCGCCCCAGCCCGAGCGCCGCGAGCATGAGCAGCCCAGGGACGCAGGCCACCAGCAACCATGACACAAGGAGAGTAAACATGGCCAAGATCTCAGTGAGATCACGAAATCAGTACTCTGTCGTAGGTGACAGCGGCAAAGGCGTCCGAAGAAACCAGGGTCGCCTTGGTACGACGGGCGCGGCGCATGAATCGGGTGCTGGCGCAAGCATTTCCGGACGCGCACTGCGAGCTGGATTTCACGACACCGCTGGAGCTGACGGTGGCGACGATCCTGTCGGCGCAGAGCACCGACAAACGGGTCAACCTCACCACGCCCGCACTGTTCAAGCGCTACCGGTCGGCGCTGGACTACGCCCAAGCCGATCGCGCCGAGCTGGAAAACCTCATCCGCCCCACCGGCTTCTTTCGCAACAAGACCACGTCTTTGATCCGCCTCGGACAGGTCCTCGTCGAACGGTTCGACGGCGAGGTGCCGTCGACCATGGACGAGCTGGTGACGCTGCCCGGTGTGGGGCGCAAGACCGCCAACGTCATCCTGGGGAATGCCTTCGACATCCCGGGGATCACCGTCGACACCCATTTCACGCGGCTGGTGCACCGGTGGCGCTGGACCGCGCTGAAGGACCCGGTCAAGATCGAACACGCGGTGGGCGAGCTGATCGAACGCAAAGAGTGGACCATGCTGAGCCATCGCGTGATCTTCCACGGTCGCCGGGTGTGCCATTCGCGCAAACCGGCGTGCGGCGTCTGTGTGGTGGCCAAGGATTGCCCGTCGTTCGGCCTTGGCCCGACGGAACCGCTGCTGGCCGCGCCGCTGGTGCGGGGCCCCGAAACCGAGCACTTGCTGGCGTTGGCCGGGCTGTGAGCGCCGGCTGAGACACGCAGGGACCGCATGCCGATTTTCAGGCCGACGCTGACCCGGAAGGCTCGCTGGCACATCGCGATCCTGGCGGTGGTGGCGGCGCTGACCGCGGCGCTGGTGGCCCAGCTGCGTGATGACGCCGCGACCACCGCCACGACTCAGACGATCGCCGACCGGACACACCGCGACGCCGACACGCCCGCCGCGCTGGCGGGCCCCCGGCGGCGCGCCGACCTCCCGCCCTGTCCGGCCGCCGGCAGCGCTCTCGGCGCCGCCGAACTGCGCGGCGTGCTGGTGGATTGCGCCGCGGACGGTTCGGTGGTCGATGTCGCCCGCGCGCTGGCCGGGCACCGGGTGGTGCTCAACCTGTGGGCATATTGGTGCGCGGCGTGCACGGCCGAACTGCCCGCGATGGCCGAGTACCAACGGCGGGTGGGGCCGGGCGTGATGGTCGTGACGGTGCACCAAGACGAGAACGAGACGGCCGCGTTGCTGCGGCTGGCCGAGCTGGGCGTTCGGCTGCCCACCCTGCAGGACGGCCGCCGTCGAGTCGCGGCGGCGCTGGGGGTGGTAAACGTGATGCCCGCGACGGTGGTGCTGCGGCCGGACGGTAGCGTTGCGCAGACGCTGCTGCGGGCTTTCGGCAGTGCGGACGAGATCGCGGCCGCGGTGGGAAATGACAGCGGATAAGCCGGAATTGGAACGACTGGAGGCGCCGGGTGAGTGCTGGGCGGATGCGCGGGACGGTTCCGCTGAAGCCCGAGGTCTGTCCGTCCTGGCTGCGTCCCCTCCTCGACAACGTCGGTGCGATCCCGGATGCGTATCGGCGCCGGCTGCCGGCCGACGTGCTGGCGATGATCACCGCCAAGGCGTCGTCATCGATGGCGGCCGTGCGCGGCCCACACCACGGTGGACGCGAAGCCGCCGTCCTGGTGTTGTTCTCGGGCCCCGAATCGGGCCCGGCCGGCGGCGGTGTCCCCGGCGAAGCCGACCTGTTGGTCACCGTGCGGGCCTCGACGTTGCGCCACCACGCCGGCCAGGCGGCGTTCCCCGGTGGTGTCTCCGACCCCACCGACGAGGGTCCGGTGGCGACCGCCCTGCGCGAAGCGCGCGAGGAAACCGGGATCGACCCCGCCCGGCTGCATCCACTGGCCACCATGGAGCGGACGTTCATTGCGCCGTCACGGTTTCACGTCGTCCCGGTCCTGGCGTACTCGCCGGATCCCGGCCCGGTGGCCGTCGTCAACGAGGCCGAGACGGCGGTCGTGGCACGCGTTCCGGTGCGCGCTTTCATCAACCCGGCCAACCGGCTCATGGTGTACCGCGGCGATCTCGGCCGCCGGTGGGCCGGCCCGGCGTTTCTGTTGAACGAGATGCTGGTCTGGGGATTCACTGGCCAGGTGATCTCCGCGGTCCTCGACGTCGCCGGCTGGTCCCAGCCCTGGGACACCACCGACGTGCGTGAGCTGGACGCGGCCATGGCGCTGGTCGGCGAGCAGGGCGGGTCACCCCGATGAACGTGAATTCCATGACCCCGTCGCAGTGGCTCGACGTCGCCGTCCTCGCGGTCGCCTTCATCGCGGCCGTCTCGGGGTGGCGTTCGGGCGCACTGGGTTCGCTGCTGTCGTTCGTCGGCGTGCTGCTCGGCGCCATCGCCGGCGTGCTGCTGGCGCCACACATCGTCAGCCACATCGCCGCGCCCCGCGCCAAGCTGTTCACCGCGCTGTTCTTGATCCTCGCGCTGGTGGTCGTGGGCGAGGTCGCCGGCGTGGTGCTGGGACGGGCCGTCCGCGGCGCGATCCGCAGCCGCACCATCCGATCCGTCGACTCGGTCATCGGGGTCGGGGTCCAGCTCGTCGTGGTGCTGACCGCGGCCTGGTTGTTGGCGACGCCGCTGACACAGTCCAAAGACCAGCCGGAGCTGGCGGCCGCGGTCCGGGGCTCGCGGATACTCGCCGAGGTCAACGACGTCGCGCCGCCCTGGCTCAAGACGGTGCCCAAGCGGCTGTCGGCGCTGCTGAACACCTCCGGCCTGCCCGCGGTGCTGGACCCGTTCAGCCGCACCCCGGTGATTCCGGTCGCCTCACCGGACCCCGCGCTGGCCAAAAATCCGGTGGTGTTGGCCACCGCGCCAAGCGTTGTCAAGGTGCGCAGCCTGGCGCCGAGTTGCCAAAAAGTGTTGGAGGGCAGCGGATTCGTGATATCGCCCGAGCGGGTGATGACCAACGCGCACGTGGTGGCCGGGTCCAACAGCGTCCAGGTGTACGCCAGCGGCAATCCCCTGGATGCCACCGTGGTGTCCTACGATCCGTCGGTTGACATCGCCATTCTGGCCGTCCCGAGCCTGCCCCCGCCGCCACTGGCTTTCGCCCAGATCGATGCGAAAACCGGTGAAAGCGTGGCGGTGTTGGGATATCCCGGCGGCGGCAACTTCACCGCCACGCCGGCCAGGATCCGCGAGCTGATCAAGCTCAGCGGCCCCGACATCTATCGCGACCCCAAACCGGTCACCCGCGAGGTCTACACCATCAGAGCCAATGTGGAGCAAGGCAATTCGGGTGGACCGCTGATCGACCTGAACGGCCAGGTGCTGGGCGTGGTGTTCGGCGCGGCCGTCGACGACCCCGACACCGGTTTCGTGCTGACGGCCGACGAGGTGGCCGGTCAGCTCGCCAAGATCGGTGACACCGCGCAGGTGGCCACCGGATCCTGCGTCAGCTGAGTCGGGGCCCGTGCACGTGCTCGAGGAACCGCACCAAGTGCCTGTTGATGTCCCCGGGCGCCTCTTCGTGGCTGAAATGCCCCGCGCCGGCGATGGATAGGTAACGCCCCTGGGGCGCGTAACGTCGCGTGCGGTCGACCGCGTCGGCCAGCATGTAGGGATCGGCGTCACCGCGCAGGTGCAGCACCGGCATGCTGAGCTGGCCCGACATCGATCTCATGAATCGCCGCCCCTCGTCGCGCAGCTGGCTGCGCACCGCCCAGCGCTGGTATTCCAGTGCGCAATGCGCCGCCGCCGGAATCTGGATGGCCGTGCGCAGGTGACCGATGGTTTCGGAGAAGTCCTCGGAGGCAACCCATTTGGCGCAACTGCGGCTGCGGACGAGGCGCTCGATCTCGGCGGCGTTGTCGCGGGTCAGCAGGCGCTCCGGCCACCGGGGCACCTGGTAGCGCAGCAAGGTGGGCAACAGCGCGTAACCCTGGTCACGGCGGGTCAGCGTGGAGCGGCGCAGCGCCGCCGGGTGCGGCGAGCTGATCAACGCGATGCCGCTCACCAGCCGGGAATGCAGCATTGCGGTGGCCCAGCAGGCCATCCCGCCGTCGGCGTGGCCGATCAGCGTCGCCGAGGAGTGCCCGAGCGCCCGGATGAGACCGGCCGCATCACCGGCGAGCGTCCAGCCGTCGTAGCCGCGGGGTGGCTTGTCGCTGCCGCCGTAACCGCGCAGGTCGACCGCGACCACCCGGGCCCCGGTCAGGCCGCGCAACTGATGACGCCAAGACCACCAGAACGATCCGAAACCGTGCAGCAGGATCACCAGCGGCCGCGCCGTGGGTGGCGCGGTTGCGTCCGGTCCGGTGGGCAGCGCCTCGACGACATGGAATCGGATGCCGTTGGCGTGCACGTCCAGGTGGCGCCATGGCCCGTCGATGCGGGTTACCGACGGATCCGGCGGTGCCATCTACCAGCCCGATGGATCGGCGGGAGCACCGCCTTCGGACTTTTCGTGCCGGCCCGGATGCTCGGTGAGCTGCTTGGCGCCGTCGCGGCCCTTGTCGTGGCCGGGGGTGAGCGCGGTGCGTGTCTCCTTGACCGACTCGATCGTCTCCCGCGGTCCCCGGATCCGGCGCACCTTCAGGAAGCCCAGCAGGGCCAGCAGGGCCCCCACCACGACCATGATCCCGAACACGATCACGTAGGCCACCCAGCGCCACAGCCAGGTGTCGAGCAGCTCGGCGATGAAGAAGAAGAAAAAGAATGTGGAGTAAAACAGCACCACCAGCGCGGCGATGAAGTAGACGCTGCCGGTCAGGCCCTTCTTGACGTCGCGGGTGATCTCGGCGCGCGCCAGTTCGACCTCGGCGCGCACCAGCGTGGAAACCTGAGCGGTCGCGTCTTTGATCAGATCACCGATCGACGGCTCGGCAGGCTGGGCGTGCGGGTCGGTCAACGGGATCGTGGTCAGGGTGCTCGGCACACCGTTCTTGCCATCGGCTTTGCTCACAGACGGTCCTCTCGGTCGTTACCCCGGCTCGCTGTCGTCGCGGTTTATGTTGCCATGCGGCGCGAAGTCAAACGAGGTCAGCCGAAGAGGACGGCGGACGAGGCGCGTCTGCTATCGGGCAGCCGGATCAGAGGTGACTTGCGGCGAAGTCGGCACCCCGGACGACCATGCCATCTTGATAGGCGTTCACGTTGTGCGCGGCGAATTCCAGTCCGTCGGAGCAGACCGGGTCGTCGGGAACGCACAATTGGATCGTCTTGGGCGCATAAATCTTGCCGATGACGATCGGCGGCTCGCCCAGGAAGTTCATGGCCCGGTCGTTCGGCATCCCGAAGAGCACCACCGAGGCAACGTGGTCGGCCACGTCGGGGCCCAGCGGTTTCGGCACGGTCGCCGGGTCGACCCCGTCGGGCACCGCGGGCGAGGTCACGAAGCCCATCACCGCGGCGCCCTGCGAGTAGCCGCCGAGCACCATCTTGGTGTTGGGACAGTTTCGCGCCATGGAAACGACGTGCGCGCCCGCGTCCCGGATACCGTCCAGGCCCGTGTCCCATTGGTCTGTGGCCGGGTAGTTGACTGCATACACCCCGACCGACTTCCCGCCGACGCGGGAGCGCAATTGGTCAACGAAGGCCTGGCCAAGGGGCCCGACCCCGGGCGGCTCACCGGTACCCCGAGCGAACACCACCTGAGAAAACGGGCAGGGGGCCGCGGCCGCCGACGGCATGGGTGTGCAAAGTAGCGCCCCGGCCAGGACGACCGCAGCGCCGAGGAGCCGGATGATACGTCGCGTACTCATGTCTAATAGATGCCCACTCGGAACATTTCCAATCTCAAGATTTGCTGTGGGCCATTGTGCCGGATCGGGCGCGATTCTGCTGTGTCGACATGCGCTCGGCCGCCGGATTCTCGACGTTTATTGACGCGGTGCGGCACCGCGCTTGCCGGGCGAACGAGACGTCTTCGCCGATTAGACTGGCCAAGCCGGTCGGGATGCCCGGCCGATGGATGGGAGTGGTGCTGTGCAGACCGCGCACCGGTGCTTTGCGGCGGCGATGGCGGCCGTGCTGTTGGCCCTGGTGGGGTTGTCCGCCCGCGCCGCGGCCGCCGATGTCAGGGTCCCGATAGGTGGCGGTGCGGGCATCGTCATCGATGGGGACACGATGTGCACCCTGACGACCATCGGCTCCGATTCCGCCGGTGACCTGATTGGCTTCACGTCGGCGCACTGCGGGGGTCCCGGCGCGAAGGTGGCCGCCGAGGGCGTGGAAAACGCCGGCCCGCTGGGCACCATGGTGGCCGGCAACGACAGCCTTGATTACGCGGTGATCAAGTTCGATCCGGCCAAGGTGACCCCGGTCGCCAACTACGACGGTTTTCTGATCAGCGGCATCGGCCCGGATCCGGCCTTCGGCCAGATCGCCTGCAAGCAGGGCCGCACGACCGGTAACTCGTGCGGCATCACGTGGGGGATGGGCCAGGACCCGGGCACCATCGTCATGCAGGTCTGCGGCCAACCGGGTGACTCCGGCGCGCCCGTGACCGTCAACAACCTGTTGGTCGGGATGATTCACGGCGCGTTCAGCGACAACCTGCCGACGTGCGTCATCAAGTACATCCCGCTGCACACCCCGGCGGTGGTGATGTCGTTCAATGCGATCCTGGCCGACATCAACGCCAAGCACCGGCCCGGCGCCGGATTCGTGCCGCTGCTGGCCTGAGCGACCCACCCGGCGCGCCGGCGAGCTACTTGCCGTCCTTGATCGCGTCGAACACGCTGGGATCCAACAGCGTTGACGTGTCACCCAGTTCGCGGTTTTCGGCGATGTCACGCAACAGCCTGCGCATGATTTTGCCGCTGCGCGTCTTGGGCAACTCGGGCACCACATGCACCTCGCGGGGCTTGGCGATGGGTGAGATCTCCTGGGCCACCTCGACGCGCAGTTCGTCGACGATCCCGTCGTGCACGGTGAAGTCGGCGCATAAGACGACGAACGCGCAGATGGCCTGGCCGGTGGTTGCATCGGTCATCCCCACCACCGCCGCCTCGGCCACCGCGGCATGGCCGACCAGTGCCGACTCCACCTCGGCCGTCGAGAGCCGGTGCCCGGACACATTCATCACGTCGTCGATGCGGCCCACCACCCAGATGGCGCCGTCGGCGTCGTACCACGCGCTGTCGCCGGCGAAATACCAGCCGTGCTCGGCGAACCTGGACCAGTAGGTCTCGACGTAGCGTTCCGGGTCGCCCCAGATGCCGCGCAGCATCGACGGCCACGGCTGGTCCAGCACCAGGTAGCCGGTGATGTGCTCGCCCTTGTCGTTGCCGGGCGGCAGTTGGTTGCCGTGGTCGTCGACGATCCTGGCCGAGATGCCCGGCAACGGCCTCATCGCCGAACCCGGTTTGGCCGCAGCGACTCCCGGCAGCGGGGAGATCATCGCGGCGCCCGTTTCGGTCTGCCACCAGGTGTCGACGACCGGGGTGCTGTCCGCGCCGATCACCTTGCGGTACCAGCGCCAGGCTTCGGGATTGATCGGTTCGCCGACCGAGCCCAGCAGCCGCAAGCTGGACAGGTCGTGCGCGTCGGGGATCTCGCGTCCCCACTTCATGAACGTGCGGATGAGCGTGGGCGCCGTGTAATAGATTGTCACGCCGTACTTTTCGATGATCTCGAAGTGCCGGTGCCCGGTAGGCGTGTCGGGCGTGCCCTCGTAGAGAACCTCGGTGACCCCGTTGGACAGCGGGCCGTAAACGCCGTAGGTGTGTCCGGTGACCCAGCCGATGTCCGCGGTGCACCAAAAGACGTCGCTCTCGCACTTGATGTCGAAGACGTAGTAGTGGGTGTAGGAGGCCTGGGTGAGGTAGCCGCCGCTGGTGTGCACGATCCCCTTGGGCTTGCCGGTGGTGCCGGAGGTGTACAGCAGGAACAACGGCTGCTCGGCGTCGAACGGCTCCGGGGTGTGTTCGCCGGACGCGGCGTCGACGACGTCGTGCCACCACAGGTCGCGGTCGTCGTTCCAGGACACGTCAATTCCGGTGCGCCGCACCACCAGAACGCGCTCGATCGAGCTGTCGCCGTCGGAACCCGGTGCCACCGCCTCGTCCGCCGCGTCCTTGAGCGGTGCCGGCTTGCCGCGGCGGAATTGCCCGTCACTGGTGATCAGCAGCTTGGCTTGGGCATCGGCGATCCGGGCCCGCAGGGCCTTGGCGGTGAACCCGGCGAACACCACGCTGTGCATGATGCCCAGCCGGGCGCAGGCCAGCATCGCGATCACGGCCTCGGGAATCAACGGCAGGTAGATGGCGACCCGGTCGCCGGCGACCAGACCGAGGCCGGTCAGCGCGTTGGCGACCTTACCGACTTCGGTCTTCAGGTCGGAATACGTCAGGCTGCGGCTGTCGCCGGGCTCGCCCTCCCAGTGGATGGCGACCCGGTCCCCGTGGCCGGCCTCGACGTGACGGTCCACGCAGTTGTAGGCGACGTTGAGTTTCCCGTCGGCGAACCACTTCGCGAACGGGGCCTCCGACCAGTCCAGCACCTCGGTGAACGGCGTCGCCCAGAACAGCCGGTTGGCCTGCTTGGCCCAGAAGGCCAGCCCGTCCTCCTCGGCCTCGAGGTAGAGCTCCTCGCCCGCATTGGCCTGCTCGACGAAGTGCGCCGGCGGCGGATACGACGACGGGCCCGCGGTGTCGGTGGCGGTCACTGGCTTCCTCCTGGTGTCGACGCTCGTCAACCGTCAGTGAGCCTAAACCTTCGAGGTGAAAAGCCGCGCCCCGATCCGGGGTCAAATACGGCCCGGGTGGCGGATAATCACCGGTGTGCCGGGACCGCACGGGCGGCGCACGCGCCGACTAGTCCCCAGCCTCGCCGCGGCCGCAACGAGCTACGCGGTCACCACCATGCTGGGCCCTCCCGCGTGGGCCACGCCGGTCGACACGGGCGACCAGCCGACACCCTGTTGGTCGGATCAGATCGCGATAACCGCCTCCCCGAGTCAGGGCGCCGTGGGGCACCGCGCGCTGACCCTGGTCTTCACCCTCGCCGGCGGGGCGGAGCCGTGCACGCTGACCGGCTACCCCGGGGTCGACTCCGGCGCCGGCGGCCCGCTGATCCATGCCGAGCCCACGCCGCGCGGGTACATGGGTGGCCTGCCGTCCGGGGTCGACACACCGCCCACCGTCATCTTGTCGCTCTCCACCCAGGCGCAGTCCATCGTGGAGGGCATCGCCACCGACGGCAACGGGGACCCGTGCCCCACCTATACCGAGTTGTTGGTCAACCCGCCGGACACCAACATGGTGTCGACCGTGCCGGCCACCATCGAGGCCTGCGCGCTGCAGGTGCACCCCATCACCGCCCAACAAGCGAGCTGATGTGAGGCCGGCGTGACAGCAGGCCCTAGGGTCGGGTGTCATGCGTCGGATGCTGAGCCCACTTGCCGCCGCACTGCTGGTGTTCGCGTCGCTGACCGGCTGTGGGGGCGGACTGCTCAGCCCGGAGCTGGTGGTGGTCAACGGCGGGGAACCGCCCAACCCGCTGATCCCGACCGGTACCAACGACAGCAATGGCGGGCGGATCATCGACCGGCTGTTCGCCGGTCTGATGTCCTATGACGCGGCCGGCGACCCGTCGCCGGAGGTCGCCCGGTCGATCGAGACCACCGACAATGTCAACTTCCGCATCACGCTGAAACCCGGCTGGAAGTTCACCGACGGCTCACCGGTGACGGCCCACTCGTTCGTCGACGCGTGGAATTACGGCGCTCTGAGCTCCAATGCCCAACTGCAGCAGAGCTTTTTCAGCCCGATCGAGGGATTCGACCAAGTCGCCGGCCGCACCGGCGACGGTGCGCCCGCGTCGACCACCATGTCCGGTCTGCACGTCATCAACGATCTTGAGTTCACCGTCCGGCTGAACGCGCCGACCGTCGACTTCACCTTGCGCCTGGGCCACAGCGCGTTTTACCCGCTGCCGGAAGCCGCCTTTGCGGACATGACCGCTTTCGGTCGCCACCCGATCGGCAACGGCCCGTACCGACTCGCCGACAGCCCGGACGGGCCGGCCTGGGAACACAACGTCCGGATCGACCTGCGACCCAACCCCGACTACCACGGCAACCGCACGCCGCACAACAAGGGCCTGCGGTTCGAGTTCTACGCCAACCTCGACACCGCCTACGCCGACCTGCTGTCGGGCAATCTCGATGTCCTGGACACGATTCCGCCCAGCGCGCTACCGGTTTACCGGCGCGACCTCGGCGACAAGGTCACCGCCGGGCCGGCGGCGATCAACCAGAGCCTCGACACCCCGCTGCGGCTGCCGCATTTCGGCGGCGAGGAAGGCCGGCTGCGCCGCCTGGCGTTGTCGGCGGCGATCAACCGGCCGCAAATCTGCAAGCAGATCTTCGTCGGCACGCGCAGCCCGGCCCGGGATTTCACCGCCCGGTCGTTGCCGGGATATCGACCCGAACCTGCCGGGCAGCGACGCGCTGGACTTCAATCCCGACCGGGCGCGGCAACTTTGGGCGCAGGCCAACGCCATCTCGGCGTGGAGCGGCCGCTACGCGATCGCGTACAACGCCGACGCCGGTCACCAGGAGTGGGTCGACGCGGTGGCCAACAGCATCAAGAACGTCCTGGGCATCGACGCGGTAGGCGCGCCGCAGCCCACCTTCGCCGGCTTTCGCACCCAGATCACCAACCGCACCATCACGACCGCCTTCCGCGCCGGCTGGCAGGGCGACTACCCGTCCATGATCGAGTTTCTCGCCCCGCTGTTTGACACCGGGGCGGGATCCAACGACGTCGGCTATTCCAGCCCGCGGTTCGACGCGGCGCTGGCCGCCGCCGAAGCCGCGCCCACCCTGCGGCAGGCCGATGCGCTGGCCAACGACGCCCAGCGAATCCTCTTCCACGACATGCCCGTGGTACCGCTGTGGGACTACATCAGCGTGGTCGGATGGTCACCGCACGTCAGCAACGTCACGGTCACCTGGAACGGTCTGCCCGACTACGAGAGCATCGTCAAGGGTTAAGGAATGGGTTGGTATATCGCGCGCCGGGTCGCCGTCATGGTGCCCGTCTTCCTGGGCGCCACGCTGCTGATCTACGGCATGGTTTTCCTGTTGCCCGGCGACCCGCTGGCCGCGATGGCCGGGGACCGGCCGCTGACCCCGCGGTGGCCGCGCAGCTGCGGGCCCGCTACCACCTCGACGACCCGTTCATCGTGCAGTACCTGCGCTACATCGGCGGCGTGCTACACGGCGACTTGGGCCGCGCCTACTCCGGCCTTCCGGTCAGTGACGTTCTGGCCCATGCGTTTCCGGTCACACTGCGCCTGGCGCTGATCGCCCTGGCCGTCGAGGCGGTGCTGGGAATCGGCTGCGGGGTGATCGCCGGTCTGCGCCAAGGCGGGCTGTTCGACTCGACCGTGCTGATCACCGGGCTGATCATCATCGCCATCCCCATCTTCGTCCTGGGCTTTTTGGCCCAGTTCGTTTTCGGGGTCAGGCTGGGCCTCGCCCCGGTCACGGTGGGGGAGAGATCCACGTTCGCGCGCCTGCTGCTGCCCGGAATCGTGCTGGGCTCTGTGTCATTCGCCTATGTGGTGCGGCTGACCCGGTCCGCGGTGGCCGCCAATGCACACGCCGACTATGTCCGCACCGCCACCGCCAAAGGATTGTCACGGCCCCGGGTGGTGACCGTTCACATCCTGCGCAACTCGCTGATCCCGGTGGTGACCTTCCTCGGCGCGGATTTGGGGGCGCTGATGGGCGGCGCCATCGTGACCGAAGGCATCTTCAACATCCACGGTGTCGGCGGCGTGCTGTATCAGGCCGTCAC
Organism: uncultured Actinomycetota bacterium; assembly: GCA_963800315.1. Taxonomy (GTDB): domain Bacteria; phylum Actinomycetota; class Actinomycetes; order Mycobacteriales; family Mycobacteriaceae; genus Mycobacterium. The sequence continues at coordinate 699,828 of CAWDAS010000001.1, read as the reverse complement.
CAGGCAAGAGGCGCCGACGGTGGTGTCGATAGTGACCGTGCTGGTGTTGATCTATCTGCTCACCAACCTGCTGGTGGACCTGCTGTATGCGGCGTTGGACCCCCGGATCCGCTATGGCTGAGCGAAGTGGATTCTGGCGCGACACGTGGCGCGGGCTGCGCGGACGCCCGAAGTTCGTCGTCGCCGCGCTGTTGATTCTGTTTATCCTTGCCGTGGCGATGTTTCCGGCGTGGTTCACCGGGGCCGACCCCGGCTACGCCGATCCCAGCCAGAGCCTGCTTCCGCCGTCGGGCAGGCACTGGTTCGGCACCGACCTGCAGGGCCACGACATTTACGCCCGCACCGTTTACGGTGCGCGGGCCTCGGTCACCGTGGGGCTGGGGGCCGCCCTGGTCGTGTTCGTCGTCGGCGGCGCGCTGGGGGCGTTGGCCGGCTTCTACGGCGGCTGGGTCGACGCGGTGGTATCCCGTGTCACCGATGTGTTCTTCGGATTGCCGCTGCTGCTGGCCGCCATCGTGCTCATGCAGGTCATGCACCACCGAACCGTGTGGACGGTGATCGCCATCCTGGCGCTGTTCGGCTGGCCGCAGGTGGCCCGGATAGCCCGTGGTGCGGTGCTCGGGGTGCGCGAAAGCGATTATGTGCTGGCCGCGAAAGCCCTGGGGCTGAGCCGGTTTCAAATCCTGATTCGCCACGCGCTACCGAACGCATTGGGCCCGGTGATCGCCGTGGCCACCGTCGCCCTGGGCCTGTTCATCGTCTCCGAGGCCACCCTGTCCTACCTCGGTGTCGGCCTGCCGACGTCGGTGGTGTCCTGGGGCGGCGACATCAACCTCGCCCAGGCACGGCTGCGGTCGGGCTCGCCCATCCTCTTCTATCCCGCCGGGGCGCTGGCGATTACGGTGCTGGCGTTCATGATGATGGGTGACGCGTTGCGCGACGCCCTGGACCCGGCATCACGGGCGTCGCGGGCATGAGCGGCGGCGCATCGCCATTGTTGTCCGTGGCGGGTCTGCGGGTCAGCTTCGGCGATCACGCCGCGGTGCGCGGCGTGGATTTGAGCATCCCGCCCGGCCGGACCGTCGCGGTCGTGGGCGAATCGGGATCGGGGAAATCCACCACCGCCGCCGCGGTCCTCGGGTTGCTGCCGTCGGGTGGGCGAATCACCGGCGGGCGCATCGTGTTCGACGGCCTCGACATCACCGCGGCGGACCGCCGAGTGCTCCGGTCGATCAGGGGCCGGGCCATCGGCTACATACCCCAGGATCCGATGACCAACCTCAATCCCGTCTGGAAGGTCGGCTTCCAGGTCTCGGAAGCACTGCGGGCCAACACCTCTGACCGCCGGTCCCGGCGGCGGGCGGTGGAACTGCTCGCCGCGGCGGGCATGCCCGACCCGGCGAAGCAGGCTGGCCGCTACCCGCATCAGCTCTCCGGCGGCATGTGTCAGCGCGCGCTGATCGCGATCGCGTTGGCCGGCCGGCCCCGGCTGCTGATCGCCGACGAGCCGACGTCGGCGCTGGACGTCACCGTGCAACGGCAGGTGCTCGACCATCTGCAGCGGCTCACCGACGAACTCGGTACCGCGCTGCTGCTGATCACCCACGACCTGGCGCTGGCCGCCGAGCGGGCCGAGTCCGTGGTCGTGATGCACCGCGGCGTGGTGGTGGAATCCGGTGCGGCGCGGACGATCCTGGTGAACCCGCAACACGAGTACACCCGACGGCTGGTGGCCGCGGCGCCGTCGTTGACGGTCAAGGGCCCGGCCAGGACCCGGAGGTCCGAACCCCGCGACGACATCCTCGTCGCCTCGGGGCTCACCAAGGTCTACCGCGAGTCCCGGGGGGCGCCGTGGCGGCGAGCCGAGTTCCGTGCCGTCGACGCCGTGTCGTTCCGGCTGCGCCGCGGGAGCACCCTGGCGATCGCCGGGGAGTCCGGCTCCGGGAAATCGACCCTGGCGCGGATGGTGCTGGGTCTGCTGCGACCCACATCGGGCACAGTGGTCTTCGACGGAACCGAGATCGGCGACGGGTTGAGCCGGGGTCAGCAGTCGGCCTTCCGCCGACGGGTGCAGCCGGTGTTCCAAAACCCCTACAGCAGCCTGGATCCCATGTACACGGTGTTCCGCGCCATCGAGGAACCGTTGCGAATCCACCGCGTCGGGGACCGCAGGCTGCGCCGGCGCGCCGTGCACGACCTCATCGATCAGGTGGCCCTGCCGTCGTCGGTATTGGGTCGCCTGCCCCGCGAACTGTCCGGCGGGCAACGGCAGCGGGTGGCCATCGCCCGAGCGCTGGCGCTGCGGCCCGAGGTGCTGATCTGCGACGAGGCCGTCTCGGCCCTCGATGTCCTGGTGCAGGCGCAGATATTGGACCTACTGGCCGGTCTGCAGGCCGACCTGGGGCTGGCCTACTTGTTCATCAGCCATGACCTGGCGGTGATCCGGCAGATCGCCGACGACGTGCTGGTGATGCGCGCGGGCCGGGTGGTGGAGCAGGCGCCCACCGAAGAACTGTTCACCCGGCCCGGACACGAATACACCCGTCGGTTGCTGGAGGCCATCCCGCGTGCGCCGGCCGCCCCGGACTACATCTGATTGCCCGGGAGGTGCCCCACCTCGGTCTGCATCGTCGCCGGGATAGGTTGACAACCTGTGACCGCTGATCCGCTGGCCCCGCTGCTGGAGCTTCCCGGAGTCGCCGAGGCCAGCGACCGGGCCCGCGATGCGCTGGGCCGCGCCCACCGCCACCGGGCCAACCTGCGGGGCTGGCCGGTGACCGCCGCCGAAGCCGCGCTGCGGGCGGCCCGCGCCTCGTCGGTGCTGGATGGCGGTCCCGTGCGGCTGGACGACTTGGCCGAGGCCGCGCAGGTCGGTGATCCCGTTTTCGGCGGGGCACTGCGCGTGGCCCAGGCGCTGGAGGGCGGCGAGGGCCCGCTGGTCGGGATCTGGCGGCGGGCGCCGTTGCAGGCGTTGGCCCGGCTGCACATGTTGGCGGCGGCCGACCAGGTGAGCGACGAGCTGCTGGGTCGCCCCCGGACCGATCCCGGGGTCGGCCCGCGGTTGGAGTTGCTGGCGGACTTGGTCACCGGCCGTACGCAGGCGCCGGCGCCGGTGGTTGCCGCGGTCGCACACGGTGAATTGTTGACGCTGAAGCCTTTTGGCAGCGCGGACGGCGTCGTGGCCCGGGCCGTGTCAAGGTTGGTGACCATCGCCAGCGGTCTGGATCCACACGGATTGGGTGTGCCCGAGGTGAGTTGGATGCGCCAGCCCGCGGAATATCGCGACGCGGCCCGCGGATTCGCCGACGGCACGCCGGAGGGGGTGCGGACCTGGCTGGTGCTGTGTTGCCGGGCGATGCGGACCGGCGCCCAGGAGGCCTTGGCGATCGCCGACTCGCTGGCGGAGCGATAGCTGGATCGGTAGCGGGAGCCCGGGGAAGCGCCGCCGGACGATTCGCCTTAGACGTGCAAAGCGGGCGACGTTCCGAATAATTCGGTCCGCCGCCCGCTAGCACGGAACCCGGTTACCATGCGTGCATCTTGGGGCTGCGTGGGTTGGCCTCGGCGATCTCACGACGCTTGCGGCTGCGACCCCACCCAAAGGGCCGTCGACACCTTCCGCGTTCGCAATTACGCAGGCCCGCAACACTTCTGCCATTATCGCGGCTATGACTTTGCGTGGGTGCCAGGCACCGTGCTGGGCGCCCGGATCGGGAGATCGACCCTTCTCTTCCGGCTCGACCTTGGCCTCCCCGGGCTTCCGTGGTTCCCTTTCTACTCCCCGACCCTTAGCACAGCAAGGCCCAATTTTGTGAATATTGTGAAACGGCACCGGATTGGGCGGGTCAGGCGTTTGCTGTCCCGCCACTTGGTCCGCGGTCAGAACGCGAAGCGGCGCAGCAAGGAGTACGTGACTGCGCCGGCGGCCAACGCGCTGATGCCCACCGCGGCGGTCGTCGCGATCGCGGCACCCGATGGCGCGGGAATGCGGTCCCGCAACGACACCGGCCGCGAGAACGACAACACCGGCCAGCCCCGTCCGACGGCTTCTCTGCGTAAGCCCCGATCGGGATTGACCACACTGGGGTGGCCGACGGTTTCGAGCATCGGCAGGTCGGTGATCGAGTCGGAGTAGGCGTAGCAATGTTCCAACGGATAGCCTTCGCGGGCGGCCAATTCGCGGATCGCTTGCACCTTGCCCTCGCCATAGCAGTAGAAGGCCACCTCGCCGGTGTACTTGCCGTCCTCGACGACCATCCGGGTTGCCATCGCGTGGGTCGCGCCCAATGCCCGGGCGATGGGTGCGACGATCTCTTCCCCGGACGCCGACACCACCACAACGTCGCGGCCGCACAACTTGTGTGCGGCGATCAGGTCCGCGGCTTCGGCGAAAACCAGTGGGGTGACGATGTCGTGCAGCGTCTCGTTGACGATCGACTTGACCTGTTCGACGTCCCACCCGGTGCACATGTTCGTCATGTGAGTGCGCATCCGGTCCATCTGGTCATGATCGGCACCGGAGAGCAAGAAGATGAACTGCGCGTAGCTGGACTTGAGCACGGCCCGGCGATTGAGTAACCCCTGGTTGAAAAACGGTTTGCTGAACGCCAGCGTGCTGGACTTGGCGATGATCGTCTTATCCAGGTCGAAGAAGGCGGCGGTGCGGGCGCGGGCGGCGGTTTTCGCTGATTCCGCCCGGGTCTGCTGCGCTACGGCCGGGTCGAAGGCGGTCACCGACCCAGCATAGGTCGGCGGTCTTGCCGGGCCGCGGCATTACACCGGAAACGGCCGCTGAGCAGCCCGCCGCCAACGGGAGCGGCGGTGTTTTCGCGGCTCAACGTGTTTTTTCACTCGACCAAGTCTTGCATTACTGCGGACTGTCATGTGTATAGTAAGCATTACTCGGCCTGAGCCGAGGGTGTATCAGCCCGACCCCCCGGGGCTGATACACGACGACCCTCGCCTCCTCCCCCCCTGGCGGGGGTCGTCCCTTTTCTAGGGTCAGTTCTGCTGGCGCACTGGTGCTTAGACCGCCTCCCTGCGTTGCGGGGTTTGCGTCATTCATGCGTCGGCTGAGTGCCCGGTGACGCTTTTGTGCACACTTGCGTCTCTATCCACAAATCCGCATTTGGGACTGGTGTCCCAACATCTCGGAGCCGCAAGGTGGGTGGGTGACCGACACCATCCGCGCCGAAGTGGCGGTCTCCGCGGCCGTGCTGGCGGTGTTGACCCAACCGGAGTTGCGGGACGAGGTGGACCGGGTGGCCGCCGCCGTCGGCGTTCGAGTGGTGCATGCCGGCGCGACGGCCCCGGTGAGCCGCAGGACTTGGTCGGCGGTCGCGGCCGTGGTGCTGGATGAGGCGGCGGCGGATCGGTGTGGTCGGGCGGCGCTGCCGCGCCGCGGTCACGTAACCGTGCTGACCGTCGCCGAACCCGTGACGGCGACGTGGGCGGCCGCCGTCGCCACAGGCGCCCGGCATGTGCTGCGGCTGCCCCAGCAGGAGCGAGAACTGATACGCGAGCTCGCCGAAGCCGGTGAGTCGTCGCGCGACGACGGGCTGCGCGGTGACGTCGTCGCCGTCGTCGGAGGTTGCGGCGGGGCCGGTGCCTCGGTGCTCGCGGTCGCCCTGGCGCAGGCGGCCGCCGACGCGCTCCTGGTGGACCTCGATCCGTGGGGCGGCGGCATCGATCTGCTGGTCGGCGGCGAGACAACGCCGGGCCTGCGCTGGCCGGATCTGGCGTTACAGGACGGGCGGCTCAACTGGTCGGCGGTGCGCGAGGCGCTGCCCCGGCACCGCGGAGTGAGCCTGCTGTCCGGCGCCCGCCGCGGGCACGAGTTGGACGCCGGGCCGGTGCACGCGATCGTCGATGCCGGTCGCCGCGGCGCGGCCACCGTGGTCTGCGACCTTCCCCGCCGCTTCACCGATGCGACTCGAGCCGCGCTGGACACCGCCGACCTGGTCGTCCTCGTCAGCCGCTGCGATGTTCGGGCAGGCGCGGCGACCGGCGCGATGGCCCCCGTGCTGGCCGCCATCAATCCCAACGTCGGACTGGTGGTGCGGGGGCCGGCGCCGGGAGGATTGCGGGCGGCCGAGCTCGCCGAAGTCACCGGGCTGCCGTTGCTGGCGTCCCTAAGGGCCCAGCCGCAACTCGCCGAGCAACTCGAGCGCGGCGGTCTGCGGATCGGGCGTCGATCCGCGCTCGCGGTCACGGCCCGCCGGGTGCTTGCCGTGCTGCCGCGCGCGGGATCGGCGCGGAACGGTCGGGCGGCGTGAGCGGTTCGCTGATTGACCGGGTGCGCGAGCGGCTGGCTGCCGAGTCCGCCCCACTGCGCCCCAGCGTGGTGGCCGACGCGATCCGCGCCGAATCCGGCGGCATGGTCGGTGACACCGAAGTCCTCACCAATCTCCGGGTGCTGCAGACCGAACTGACCGGAGCCGGAATCCTGGAACCGCTGTTGTGCGCGGACGGCACGACCGATGTCCTGGTCACCGCGCCCGATGCGGTGTGGGTCGACGATGGGAACGGTTTGCGGCGCAGCCACATTCGGTTCGCCGACGAGGCGGCGGTGCGGCGATTGGCGCAGCGGCTGGCGCTCGCCGCCGGTCGGCGCCTGGACGACGCGCAGCCATGGGTGGATGGCCAGCTGACCGGCATCGGCGCCGGCGGGTTTGCGGTGCGGCTGCACGCGGTGTTGCCACCCGTGGCGACCGCCGGCACCTGCTTGTCGCTGCGGGTATTGCGGCCGGCCAGCCAGGATTTAGCGGCTTTGACCGCCGCGGGTGCGCTCGAGCCGCAGGCCGCCGCGCTGGTTGCCGAGATCATCGCCGCGCGGCTGGCCTTCCTGGTGTGTGGTGGAACGGGGGCCGGCAAGACGACCCTGTTGGCGGCGATGCTGGGCGCCGTCCCGCCCACCGAACGGATCGTGTGCATCGAGGATGCCGCCGAGTTGGCGCCCCGCCATCCACATTTGGTGAAGCTCGTCGCGAGGTGCGCCAACATCGAAGGTGTCGGCGAGGTACCGGTGCGTCAACTCGTCCGGCAGGCGCTGCGGATGCGGCCGGACCGCATCGTCGTCGGCGAGGTCAGGGGCGCCGAAGTGGTGGACCTGCTGGCGGCGCTCAATACCGGGCACGACGGGGGAGCGGGCACGGTGCACGCCAACAACCCGGCCGAAGTTCCCGCCCGGCTGGAGGCGTTGGGCGCGCTGGGCGGTCTCGATCAGGCGGCGCTGCACAGTCAACTCGCCGCGGCCATCCAGGTGCTGCTCCACGTCGCGCGGGACCGCGCCGGTCGCCGCCGGCTCACCGAAATCGCGGTCCTGCGCCGGATTCACGGGCTGGTGCGGTCCGTCGCGGTGTGGCACGCCGGCCGGGGGTTGACAGGCGATGCCGAACACCTGCACCGATTGCTGCAAAGCCGGGCGGCGGCATGAGCGGTGGGGCGGCGGGAGCGCTGCTGTTGTCGCTCGCGCTCGTGGTTCTTCCCTCCTCGCCGCGCCGCCGGCTCACTCCGATGACGTCAAACCGCGGCTGGAGCACGGTGTTTGGACCGCGCACGGCCGGCTGTGTCGTCTCGGGTGTCGCCTGTGCCGCCGCGGTGCTGCTGCCGCTCACGACGGGCCTCACCATCGGCGTGGTGGGCACCACCGTCGGGCTGCGTTACCGTCGCCGCCGCCGCGTCCGGCGTGCCACGCACGAGGGCCGCACGCTGGAAACCGCGCTCGACGTGCTCGTCGGCGAACTGCGCGCCGGCACTCATCCCGTGCGGGCGTTCTGCGTCGCCGCCGAGGAAACCGTTGGCGCAGTCGCGGTGTCGTTGCGGGCGGTCGCCGCGCGGGCCCGGTTGGGCGCCGACGTCTCGGCCGGCCTACGCGCGGCGGCGCGCTCATCGGCCCTGCCCTCGCAGTGGGAGCGGCTCGCGGTGTGCTGGCAGCTGGCCAGCGATCATGGGCTGGCGATAGCCACCCTGATGCACGCCGCTCAGCGCGATGTGGCGGAGCGGCAACGGTTCTCGACGCGGGTGGCATCGAGCATGGCCGGCGCCCGCGCAACCGCGGCGATCCTGGCGGGTCTGCCGGTGCTGGGCGTGCTGCTGGGTCAGCTGATCGGCGCCCGGCCGCTGAGTTTCTTGCTGAGCGGGCACGCGGGCGGGTGGTTTCTGGCCGTCGGTTCGGCGCTGGCGTGTGCCGGTCTGCTGTGGTCCGACCGCATCACCGATCGAGTCATGCGGTGAGCACCGCGGCGGTGCTGCTGGCCGTGGCATTGTGGATCGGACCCGGCCCGTCGCTGGTGCGGGCGCGTGCCGGGATGCCGGCCAGTGGACGCCGGTTGCGGCAGCGGCCGGTGCAACGGCTGCCGCATGGCCCGGATCCGCTGGCGGTCGCATCGAGTTTCGACGTGTTGGCCGTGTGTTTGGCGGCGGGCATGGCGGTGTCCACAGCCGCGGCCGCCGCCGCCCCGTCCGCGCCGCCGCAGCTGGGCCGGGTGTTGCGCCGTGCCGCCGACATGCTGGCGATGGGTGCCGATCCCGCTGTCGCCTGGTCGATTCCGCAGGGCCTGCCGGTCGGGACGGTCGACGCGCAGATCGATGCCCTGCTGCGGCTGGCGCGGCGTTCGGCGGCCTCGGGCGCGGCGCTGGCCGGCGGTGTGGCGGAATTGGCCGACCAGTTTCGCCACGACGCCGCGCACGCGGCCACCGCGGCCGCGGAGCGGGCCGGGGTGCTGATCGCCGGCCCACTCGGGCTGTGCTTCTTGCCGGCCTTCGTGTGCCTGGGCATCGTCCCAGTGGTGGCCGGACTGGCCGGTGATGTCTTGCAGTCAGGCCTGCTGTGAAGGGAAAGGAAAGCATTGATGATCAACGCGTTTCGCGCACTCGCGGCACGTGCGGCGGTCCTGGCCGCCGACGAGTCGGGCATGTCGACGGTCGAGTACGCCATCGGGACGATAGCGGCGGCCGCCTTCGGCGCGATCCTGTACACCGTTGTCACCGGCGATTCCATCGTGTCGGCGCTGACCAACATCATCGGCCGCGCGCTCAACACCAAGGTCTAGCCGACTGTGCGGGCGCCAGCACCGTGGAGGCGGCACTGGGCATCGCCACCCTGGTGGTGGTGCTGGTGTTGTGCCTGGCCGGTGCCACCGCGGTGTCGATGCAGGTCCGCTGCGTCGACGCCGCCCGCGAGGCCGCCCGGCTGGCCGCCCGCGGCGACCAGCGCTCGGCGCTCGTCGTCGCCCGCCGCGTCGCGCCCAGCGGGGCGCGCGTCGAGGTGCGCCGCGACGGCGAGTTCCTGGTGGCCACGGTCGTCGCCCACTCGAAGTTATTGCCGGCCATCGACATTGCGGCGAAGGCGGTGTCGGCGGTGGAGCCACCGGGATGATCGCGGCTCGGCCACCGTGGTCGCGGCGGCGATGGTTTCGGTGCTGCTGTGCGTCACGGCGGCCGGCGCCTACGTCGGCTCGGTGGTGGTGGCACGTCATCGCGCGCAGGCGGCGGCCGACCTTGCCGCGTTGGCCGCCGCCGCCCGGTTACCGTCGGGAGCCCGGGCGGCCTGCGCGCAGGCCACGGCGGTGACCCGCCGGATGCGGGTCGATGACACCCGGTGCGAGGTGGACGGTCTCGACGTCGTGATCACCGTCGGGGTGGTGGTCGCCTTTGCCGGCGCGGCCCGGGCCGTCGCGCGCGCGGGGCCGGTCGAGACCGGGCAGCCGCTCGAGAACGCCGTCGCACCGGGCCCTCGACGTATAGTCCGTCGGCGTGCTTGCCCCCGCGGTGGTGTTCCTCGCCGAAGTGCATGTCGGCACTCGTTCCGCGCAGGATCAGTGCGCGCCGTTCTGCGCGGTCCAGGCGTGGCCGCAGCTGGGTGCGCAGCGGCTGTCGGTGGCCGCCGAGCGGCTGTTGCCCGTGGTGAGTTAGGCCCGGTCGTCCGTGGCTTCCGCCAAACCGGCGGCGGCGAGCTCCTCCTCGGAGGGCAACCGCAGCGAAACGAGTCCGGCGAAGATATCCGGTTCCAGTTCGATCCTGTTGAGCGTGACGTGCACCGGCACCCACGTCGCGTCGTGGCCCGGCATCCGCAGCACCCGACTCGTGCCGCCGTCGGCGAATTCCGTTGTCATGGAAGCCATGAGGTGCTCGTCATCGGGATGGACCTTGGGCCTGCCCGTCTCGCTGCCCCGCCAGTCGTAGAAGGTGCAGGGCTCGTCCAGCCATTTGAGCATGGTCCAGTTGTTCAGGTCGACGAGCGCCCGGTGGACGCCGGCCTGGGCCAGCCCGTTGAGGATCCGCTGCGCCAGGTCGTCGGTCGATACCACCGGTCCCTTGAGTTCGGCACGCCAGTTGATCGCCCGCGCCACCAGATGGTCCCGCCCGTCGGGTCCGGGCTCCAAACCGGTGCGGGCGACGAAACCTATCCGGATGGCGTTTCCCTGCCAATCGGTGAGATCCCAGGTGCTGCACAGTGTTTGGTCGGGCTCGGCCTTGACCGCCATCGCCAGGACCTTGGTTTCGTTCGGGTTGAGGGCGCGCGACGGAAGGTCTTCGGCGAAGGCCCGGCCGAGGGTGACCTCGATTTCGGGATTCTTACCGCTGTTGGCCAGCGATTCGCGGGTGTCGGTGGCCACGCCCAGGGTCAGGTCCCACTTCAGCGGCCCGGGGGTCGGCCGCTCGGGGGGCTCGGCGCCGGCGGGGCCGGTCCACACATGCACGCCGTGGATATGGCCGTCGGACATCACCACCGGTTCGGTGCGGATGACGCGGTCGCGTTTGGGGGTGATGCTGGTCAGGCTCTGGCCCGTCTGCACTGTCTCGGCGATCGCGGTCCGGACCGCGGACAGGTAGGGGCTGCGGCGCAGGAAAGAGGTGATCGGCACCAGGTTTTTGAGTTGCCGCCCCTGCGCCACTACGGCGGGATCGCCCCCTAGCGTCTCCACGAGCAACCAGTCGTGGGCCATGCGGGCGATTTTACGGCGGCCCGACGGGTTCGTACCGGCTCGGGTGAACCACGGACCCGCCCGCCGGCGGCGCCGGTCGCCGCGGCACCGTGCCGCAGCCGCCGAGGTTGCCATGCGGTCGGCACCTTGATATTTTGCTGCTGCGCCCGCGTCGTCGGGGTAGCGAACGGCTCATAGACGACCGTTCGTCGCCCCCGTGCGACAGCCCGCCGCCAGTTCTTGAGCAGCAGGAAATGGGCTCTTGGCACGGGCGTGACAAGGCAGATCCGTGGAGGTCGACCGTCGAGGGGTCGGTCGCCGTCCGCTGGATTGTGCAGCTACCGGTGCGGCAGCTCGGCAAGGACTCGTTGCAGCACCAGCACGGCGCCGGCCTTGTCGAGCGGGTCGTTGCCGTTGCCGCACTTGGGGGACTGCACGCACGACGGGCAGCCCTCGGGGCATTCGCACGCCTCGATGGCGGCGGCTGTTGCGCCCAGCCAGGTGCGGGCCCGGCGAAAGCCGCGCTCGGCGAATCCCGCCCCGCCCGGATAACCGTCATAGACGAACACACTGGGCAGACCCTCAGGTTCCGGACCGACCGCTGTGGACATGCCGCCGATATCACCGCGGTCACAGCTGGCCACCAACGGCAGCAATCCGATGGCCGCATGCTCGGCGGCATGCAACGAGCCGGGAATCCGCGGTGCCTCAATGCCGGTGCGCAGCAACGCGTCTCCGGTAATGGTGTACATCACCGCGGTGGTGGCCAACGAGTGCTCGGGCATGTCCAACTCGACGAAGTCGATCACCTCCCCGGACAGCCGGCGGCGCAGATACCCCACCACCCGGTGGGTGACGATGACCGGCACCAAACCCAGGGTGACGGGCCCGTACCGGGAGCGTTCACCGGTGCCGGTGACGGCGATGTCGGTGACCTCCCGCGCGAACGTGGCATAACCGGGCTCCTCGGCGTGCACGAAGGCGATCCCGCCGTCGAGGTCCAGCGAATCGACGACGTAGCTGTCCCCTTGATGCAGGTAAACCGCTCCCGGATGGACAGAGGCCGGGGCCTGACCGGCCCCGACGCTGCCCAGCAACCGTCCGGTGTCGGCCTCCACGATGATGATCTGGCCGCCCGTCGGGCCGCGGATGTCCACCGCGGCATGCGGATCGAGGCCCGGTGCGGGAAAGTACTTGCCGTTGCGCCGCCGCAGCAGGCCTTGCTCAACCAACTCGTCGACCAGCCCCCCGGCCACGTCCGCGGCACCGAAATCGCGCACCTCGTCTTCGCCGAGCGGCAGTTCGGTTGCCGCACAAAGAAGTTGGGGGCCGACAATGTAGGGGTTGGCGGGGTCGATCACCACCCGCTCGACCGGTTTGTCCAGCAGCGCGGCCGGGTTGTGCACCAAATAGGTGTCCAGCGGGTCGTCGCGGGCGATCAGCACCACCAGCGCCCCCTGGCCGCGGCGGCCCGACCGGCCGGCCTGCTGCCAGAACGAGGCCACCGTGCCCGGAAATCCGGCGAGCACCACCGCGTCCAGCCCGGCGATGTCGACCCCCAGTTCCAGCGCATTCGTGGTGGCCAGGCCACGCAGCCGTCCCTCGGCCAGGCCGCGTTCCAGCGCGGCGCGGTCCTCGGCGAGATAACCGGCGCGGTAGGAGGCCACCGTTCGGGACAGCTGCGGGGCGACGTCGTCCAACCGGGCCTGGGCGCCCAGTGCCGTCAACTCTGCGGCCCGGCGCGACCGCACGAAGGTCAGGGTCTGTGCGCCCTCGGCGATCAGGTCGGCCATCACGCGCGCCGCTTCGGCACCGGCCGAGCGGCGCACCGGCGCACCGTTCTCGCCGGTCAGGTCCGTCCGCAGCGCCGGCTCCCACAGCGCCACCGTCCGGGCGCCCTGCGGCGAGCCGTCTTCGGTGACCTCCTCGACCGGAAGCCCGATGAGCTCGGCGGCCGTCGCGCCCGGCGAGTCCGTCGTCGCGCTGGCGAAAATCACCGTCGGGGCCCCCGAATATCGCTGACACAACCGCAACAGGCGGCGCAGCACCATCGCGACGTTGGAGCCGAAAATGCCGCGGTAGTAATGGCATTCGTCGACGATCACGAATCGCAGGCCGCGCAGCAGCACCGCCCAGCGGGCATGGTTGCGCAGTATCGACAGATGGATCATGTCGGGGTTGGAGAACAACCATCGGGACCGTTCGCGGGCGAAGCGGCGCACCTCGGGGGGACTGTCGCCGTCGTAGGCGGTGGGGGCCACATCATGCAGCCGCCCAACGGCGGCGGTCAGGGCATGCGCGGTGCGCAACTGGTCGTGACCCAGCGCCTTGGTCGGGGACAGGTACAACACCCGGGCCCCGGGATCGGTTGCCAATGCGTTGAGGACGGGCAGTTGGTAGGCCAGTGACTTGCCCGACGCGGTGCCGGTGCTCACCACCACGTGCCGGCCGGCGTGGGCCAGCTCCGCCGCCGCGGCCTGGTGTGACCACGGGCAGCCGATGCCGCGGTCGGTGAACGCGCGAACCACGTCGGGCTCGGCCCATGCCGGCCAGTCGTGCGGCCGGCCGCCCCGCGCAGGTAGCTCGGCGACGTGGCGCAGCGGGTGCTCGTCCGCGGCGGTGCCGGCGAGCGCGGCGGCGAGCAGATCGCTGCCGAAACTCGCCATATCACACCCTCTCGGAGGCCGATCGGCGACACAAGTCTGTCGCGGACGCCCTGAACATGGTTGACTATTTGCGGTCGCAGCTTCTGTGTTCGTGTCAAACTTTCGCAGGATCGACGTTGCGGCCGCGGTTCCTGCGAGGTTAATCGGTCGGGTGAAGTTCCGGCGACTCAGCGAGGTATGGCGGTCGTACAGGCCCGGGGCATCGAAAGGCGACGCCCCGCACCCAGAAGAAAAGGAAAGATCGAGAGATGCCACAGGGAACTGTGAAGTGGTTCAACGCGGAGAAGGGCTTCGGGTTCATTGCCCCCGAAGACGGTTCCGCGGATGTGTTTGTCCACTACACGGAGATCCAGGGTTCGGGCTTCCGCACCCTCGAAGAAAACCAGAAGGTCGAGTTCGAAATCGGCCACAGCCCTAAGGGCCCCCAGGCCACCGGAGTCCGCTCCGTCTAGCAGAGAGCCGATTCTCCGCGAAACCCCCCGTGCAGCCCCGCGTAGCGGGCCGGCCGGGGGGTTTTCGGCTTTCAGCCGCGCCGCCACCGAACGCCGCGCCGACTGCCTCAAGACGGGGATGGACGTCCTGGCCTACTGTCGGTGGCGTGAGCCAGCTTTCCTTCTTCACAGCGGAGTCGGTGCCGCCCGCGGTCGCCGATCTCTGCGGGGTGCTGGCGGCTTCCGGGCAGATCGTCATGGTCGGCGCTGCCGAGGCTCCAGGTGCTCGGCTTTCGGTGGTCGTGGATCAGCTCTGGCGTGCCTCGGCGCTGGCCGACATGATCCGGGAGGCGGGTCTGGTGGCCGAGATCGGCCGCACCGACGAGGACACTCCGCTGGTGCGCACGGCGGTCAGCCCGTCGTTGGTCGACCCTGGCCGCCGAATGGACGCGCGGTGCGGTCAAGACGGTGCCGCCACGCTGGCTGCCCGGACCGCGCGAGCTGCGGGCGTGGACGCTGGCGGCCGGCCATCCCGAAGGTGACCATTTTCTGCTGGGCTTGGACCCACACGCGCCGGACACCCATTCTCCGCTCGCGTCGGCCCTGATGCGGGTCGGGATCGCGCCCACCCTGATCGGCACCCGCGGCGGTCGGCCGGCGCTTCGGATCAGCGGGCGGCGCAGGCTGTCGCGCCTGGTAGAGAACGTGGGCGAACCGCCCGACGACGCCGCTGCGTTATCGATGTGGCCGCGGGTATAACCGCCCGACGGGATCTGCGTTTCCGGCCACCGGTTTGCGCAGGCCCGCCCGAGGGTGCGAAATTGTCAGGTGCCCGAAGGCGAAGGAACGCCGGCGTACCTGAATTCTCGCGGAATTTTGGACGCTGGCCTGTCATTCTTCTCCCAGGGCGGCCCCGCCGGGGCCGGGACAAGAGATGGAGCGTAAGCGTAGTTGGCTGACCCGAAGGTGACGGACCGCGAAAGCGGCCGAAATGGGAGCCGTCGGCGACTCGTCATTGTCGAGTCGCCGACGAAGGCGCGCAAATTGGCCGGCTACCTGGGCCCCACCTATATCGTCGAGTCGTCCCGCGGGCACATCCGCGACCTGCCGCGAGCCGCGGCCGACGTGCCGGCGAAGTACAAGTCCGAGCCGTGGGCAAGGCTCGGCGTCAACGTCGATGCCGATTTCGAACCGCTCTACATCATCAGCCCGGAAAAGAAGAGCACGGTCAGCGAGCTGAAGGGCTTGCTCAAGGACGTCGACGAGCTGTATCTGGCCACCGATGGTGACCGCGAGGGCGAAGCCATCGCCTGGCACCTGCTGGAAACCCTCAAACCGAACGTCCCGGTCAAGCGGATGGTCTTCCACGAGATCACCGAGCCGGCCATCCTGGAGGCCGCCGAGCACCCCCGCGACCTGGACATCGACCTGGTCGACGCGCAGGAGACGCGCCGCATCCTGGACCGGCTGTACGGCTACGAGGTCAGCCCGGTGCTGTGGAAGAAGGTGGCGCCCAAGCTGTCGGCGGGCCGCGTACAGTCGGTCGCCACCCGCATCATCGTGCAGCGGGAACGCGACCGCATGGCGTTCCGCAGCGCGTCGTACTGGGACATCGTCGCCGAATTGGACGCCAGCGTGTCCGACCCGCGGGCCCAGCCGCCGGTCTTCACCGCCCGGCTGACGGGTGTCGACGGTCAGCGAGTGGCCACCGGCCGTGATTTCGATTCGCTGGGCCAGCTGCGCAAGGCCGACGAGGTGACCGTGCTCGACGAAGCGGCCGCGACCGCTCTGGCGGCCGGACTTCGGGGCGCGCAACTGTCCGTGGCGTCGGTGGAGGAGAAGCCCTACACCCGGCGCCCCTACGCGCCGTTCATGACGTCGACGCTGCAGCAGGAAGCCGGCCGCAAGTTGCGGTTTTCCGCGGAGCGCACCATGAGCATCGCCCAGCGGCTCTACGAGAACGGCTACATCACTTATATGCGCACCGACTCGACCACGCTGTCGGCAGTCGGCGATCAACGCCGCGCGCACCCAGGCGCGTCAGCTCTACGGCGAGGAGTACGTGTCCGCGTCGCCGCGGCAGTACACCCGCAAGGTGAAGAACGCCCAGGAGGCGCACGAGGCGATCCGCCCGGCGGGCGAGACGTTCGCCACCCCGGACGCGGTGCGCCGCGAACTCGACGGCGACGACTTCCGGCTCTACGAGCTGATCTGGCAGCGCACGGTGGCTTCCCAGATGGCCGACGCCCGCGGCACCACGCTGAGCGTGCGGATCACCGGCAGGTCGGGAAGCCAGGACGTGGTGTTCTCCGCGACCGGGCGCACGCTGACGTTCCCCGGCTTTCTCAAGGCCTACGTGGAGACCGTGGACGAGTTGGCCGGCGGCGAGGCCGACGATGCCGAGCGACGGCTGCCGCGGCTGACCGAAGGTCAGCGGCTGGAGGCCCGCGAGCTCACCCCGGACGGTCACGCCACCAATCCGCCGGCGCGGTATACCGAGGCCTCCCTGGTCAAGGCGCTCGAGGAACTCGGCATCGGCCGCCCGTCGACGTACTCCTCGATCATCAAGACCATCCAGGACCGCGGCTACGTGTACAAGAAGGGCAGCGCCCTGGTGCCCTCGTGGGTGGCGTTCGCCGTCACCGGTCTGCTGGAGCGCCATTTCGGCCGGCTCGTCGACTACGGCTTCACCGCCGCGATGGAAGACGAGCTCGATGCCATCGCCTCGGGCCAGGAGCACCGCACCAACTGGCTGCAACAATTTCTACTTCGGCGGCGAGCACGGCGTGGCCGACTCGGTGGCCCGCTCCGGGGGCCTGAAGAAGCTCGTCGGCGTCAACCTCGAGGGAATTGATGCTCGAGAAGTCAATTCCATCAAGGCTTTTGACGATACTGAAGGTCGCCCGGTCTACGTTCGGGTGGGCAAGAACGGTGCCTACCTGGAACGCATGGTGACCGGCGACGGCGGTGAGCCGACGCCGCAGCGGGCCAACCTCAACGACTCGCTGACGCCGGACGAGCTGACGCTGGAGGTGGCCGAACAGCTTTTCGCCACCCCGCAAGAGGGGCGCGCGCTGGGCGTGGACCCGGAAACCGGTCACGAGATCGTCGCCAAAGACGGCCGGTACGGGCCGTACGTGACCGAGGTTCTGCCGGAGCCGACCCGAGGACGACGGTGGCGCCCCGGCGAAGAAGGGCAAGAAGCCCACCGGCCCCAAACCGCGCACCGGCTCGTTGCTGCGCAGCATGGATCTGCAGACGGTCACGCTCGAGGACGCGCTGAAATTGCTGTCGTTGCCCCGGGTGGTCGGGGTGGACCCCGCCTCCGGCGAGGAGATCACCGCGCAGAACGGGCGTTATGGCCCATATCTGAAGCGGGGCAACGATTCTCGCTCACTTGCGACCGAGGATCAGATCTTCGGGATCACCCTCGACGAGGCGCTGAGGATCTACGCCGAACCCAAGCGGCGGGGCAGGCAGGGCGCGGCCGCGCCGCCGTTGCGTGAGCTGAGCGCCGATCCGGCGACGGGCAGGCAGATGGTGATCAAGGACGGCCGGTTCGGGCCGTACGTCACTGACGGCGAAACCAACGCGAGCCTGCGCAAGGGTGATGACGTGGCGTCGATCACCGACGAGCGCGCCGCCGAACTGCTGGCCGACCGCCGCGCCCGCGGCCCGGCCAAGCGGCCCGCGCGTAAGGCCACCCGCAAGGCCCCGGCCAAGAAGGCCGCCAAGCGGTCCTAGCCGCGGACCTCGCTGGATACCTGTTCGGCGGGGGCGGCCTCGTGGTCGGAGCTGGCCAGGTGCACCGGGCGCGCCAGTTGGGTGGGTGCGGTGCGGCCGCGCAATTCGACCACCTCCCCGACATCCCAGCACAAGGCCTCGGCGTCCAGCGCGCCGCTGACCGCGATCGCCGACGCCAGCACGTGGCCGGGCTCGAGCTTGGCCAGCTCGGTCAGCCGTGCGGCCTCATTGACCGGGTCGCCGATCACCGTGTACTCGAAGCGGGCCTGCGCGCCGATGTGGCCGGCGATGGCCCGACCGGACGACACCCCGATCCCGAACTCCGCCGAACCGATCACCGGGAGGATCGCGTCGTGCAGTTCGCGGGCCGCGGCGAGCGCACCGCCGGAAGCGTCGGGGTGTTCGATCGGCGCACCGAAGATGGCCAGCGCGGCGTCGCCCTGGAATTTGTTGACGAAACCGCCGTGCCGGCCGACCGTGTCCACCACCACCCGGAAGAACTCGTTGAGCAGGTGGACCACCTCGGCGGGCGGGCGGGTGGCGGCCAGCTGGGTGGAGCCGACCAGGTCCACGAACAGCACCGCGACGTGGCGCTCCTGGCCGCCCAGCTCGGTGCCGCGTTCCAGGGCCCGGCGGGCCACGTCTTCGCCGACGTAGCGGCCGAACAGGTCGCGCAGCCGCTGCCGCTCGGACAGGTCGCGGACCATGTCGTTGAAGCCGGCCTGCAGCAGGCCCAGTTCGCTGGCGTCGTAGATCTGCATGTGCGCGTTGTAGTTTCCGCGCTGCACCTCGCTCAGCGCCCAGCGCAACTGGCGCAGCGGGTCGGCGATCGACATGGCCACCAGCAGGGTGCTGACGAACCCGATGCCCAGCGCCGCCAGTGCCAGCAGCAGGATCGGGGTGAACAACTTCTCCGGCGGCGCGTGCAGTAGGGAGGTCTTGTCCGCCACCACTGCCAGCACGATCGCCAGCACCGGCACCGCGGTGGACAGCATCCAGGTCAGCATCTGCCGCAAGATGACGCCGGGCGCCTTGACGTTCTCCGGCACCCCGCTGCGCAGGGCGGCCACGGCCACCGGCCGCAGCACCCGCTCGGACTGCAGGTAGCCGATGATCGCGGTGGCCGCGGCGCCCAGCCCGGTGGCGACGGCCACCACGGGCGCGGCGAACCGGGCCACCGACCAGCTGGCGATGATGAACACCACGCCGCCGATTCACCAGGCCACCATGCTGGTCAGCGTGCGGTAGAAGGGCATCCGCAGCGCGCGGCTGCGGGCCAGTTCGGTGGCGGCCGGGTCGGCCTCGGCGAGCAGGTTGTCGCGGCGCTGCCACCGGAAGACCGGCATCAGCAGCTTCAGGTTCACCAACCAGCCGACCAGGAACAACACGATCAGCGTGGTCGCTGAATATCGCCAGGTTCAGGCCCGGCAGGTCCTGCAGTTGGATGCGGTCCTCGGGGGGCAGGGCGTAGCGCAGGAAGCCCGAGCACGAACAGGGCGCCGATGATGTCGGCCTGCAGCATGCTCAGCGAGAACAGCGGCCACGGGGTGCGCACCACCCACCGGACGAATGCGCTGATCCGCCCGGGAAGTGCCGCCACTGTTGCCACGAACCCACCGTATCGGTCGGCGGGGACTTGCCGGAAACCTAAAAACCTTCGGCACGTCGGCAAAAGGCCTCTCCAAAGCCGCCGAATGGCCGGAAGTGTCACGGAATTGTCGCGATACGGCCTCCGCTCGGTGTCTGTCCCCGGTGGTTACTACTGTCAACGGTGATGTCCGGGGTGTTTACGCGGCTGGTAGGCCAGGACGCGGTGACGGCCGAGCTGCTCGCCGCCGCCGAAGCCGCCCGCGGTGACTCGGTTCACAGCGGCGCGGGTGACGGGATCATGACACATGCGTGGCTGATCACCGGTCCCCCGGGTCGGGCCGCTCGGTGGCGGCGCTGTGCTTCGCGGCCGCGCTGCAATGCACGTCCGACGGGGACCCGGGCTGCGGGCGCTGCCGGGCCTGCACGACGACGATGGCCGGCACCCACGCCGACGTGCGCCGGGTGATCCCCGAGGGCCTGTCCATCGGCGTCGACGAGATGCGCGCCATCGTGCAGATCGCGTCGCGCCGCCCGAGCACCGGGCACCGGCAGATCGTGGTGATCGAGGACGCCGATCGGCTGACCGAAGGCGCCGCCAACGCGCTGCTGAAGGTGGTCGAGGAACCGCCGCCGTCGACGGTGTTCCTGCTGTGCGCGCCGTCGGTGGATCCCGAGGACATCGCGGTCACGCTGCGGTCCCGGTGCCGGCATGTCGCGCTGGTGACCCCGTCGACCGAGGCGATCGAGCGCGTGCTGGTCGACAGCGACGGTCTGGACGCCGACACCGCCGCCTGGGCGGCGTCGGTCAGCGGTGGTCATGTGGGCCGGGCGCGGCGGCTGGCCACCGACCCCGAGGCCCGGCAGCGGCGGGAGCGGGCGCTGGCGCTGGTGCGCGACGCCGCGACCCCGTCGCGGGCCTACGCCGCCGCCGAAGAGCTGGTGGCCGCGGCCGAAGCCGAGGCCGTGGTGCTGACCGCGGACCGCGCCGACGCCGAGACCGAAGAGCTGCGGACGGCGTTGGGAGCGGGCGGCACCGGTAAGGGCACCGGCGGGCGCGCTTGCGCGGGGCCGCGGGCGCGATCAAGGACCTCGAGCGGCGGCAGAAGTCGCGTCAGACCCGGGCATCGCGGGACGCGCTGGACCGGGCGCTGATCGACCTGGCGACCTATTTCCGGGACGCGCTGCTGGTGTCGGCGGGCGCCACTTCCGCCGGTGCGGTGCGGCCCAACCATCCGGACATGGCCGACCGGGTGGCGGCGCTGGCCGGCCATGCCAAGCCCGAGCGGCTGCTGCGCTGCATCGAGGCGGTGCTGGAGTGCCGCGAGGCGCTGGCGATCAACGTCAAACCCAAGTTCGCGGTCGACGCCATGGTCGCCACCATCGGCCAGGAACTGCGCGACTGACTCCGCCGACTTTGGTGGGCCAGCCGCCCTGCCGTAGACTCGTGCCGCCCGGCGTGCGGGCATGCCGCCTTAGCTCAGTCGGTAGAGCGATTCACTCGTAATGAATAGGTCGGGGGTTCGATTCCCCCAGGCGGCTCCGAATTTCTCGGCCCGGTGCCCGCTCAGGCCGGCGCCAGAAATCCCACCGGGCCCGAAGCGAGGCACAACGCCAGCGCGGTGGTGTTGGCCCGCACGGTGATCGCGTCCCCCGCGCCGGGCAGCCGGGCGAAGACGCGGTTGAGTCCCGGGATGCACCGGAACCTTGACCGTCGGGCCCTTGGCTCAGCGTCAACGTCATCGACCCGTCGCTGTTGGCAAGGTAATTGAGCTCGACGGTCCAGTCGGCGGGCAGCAGCGGCCCGTCGAGGACCAGGCGCGCCGGCTTGTCCGGTTGCGCGAAATAGCCGCACTGCGGCATGGGCCCCGGCACGATGGTCCGCACCCAGGTCACCCGCGCGTTGACCAGCCGGCCCGAGCTGTCCAGCATGCGCAATTGCGTTGTCGCCGCGGCGAATTCGGGCCTGTCCCGCAGCAGGGCGAACATGTGGCTGGCCAGGTTCTCCGGCCCGACCACCCGCTGCAGCACCAGCGGATCGACCTCCTGATCCAGCAGCGGCGCCTCCGAATGTCGCATGCGCGGCAGCCAGACCGGCCTGAGCGTTCTGCAGGTAAGGCTTCGCGGGGTTGTCTCGCCAGCTGGTCAGGAACGTCGCCGTCGAGTACAGGCTGCTGGCCACGAACAACGCCGCCAAAACCGCGGTCACCGCGGTGCGCGCCGGTGCGAGCGCGTCCAGCCAGCGCGGCGCGGCCGCGCGGTTCGGGGGCGCTGCACGGCGACGGCGGCCAGCAGCGCCAGCACGACGACCAGATCCGGCAAATAGCGCAGCGTCTGGGCGAGTTCGAGCGCGGTCTGCTTCGACGAGCGCATCAGATAGATCGGCACCTGGCAGGCGACGGCGTAGCCGGCGGCGGTCAGCCACACCGGCCCGATGCGCTGCTTGCGGACCAGCGACACCGCCAGCGTCGCGGCCAGCACCAGCCAGCCCAGCGCCATCACCGACGGCGGCGGCGCGGCCCACGGCGAGGCCGGCGCCCATCGGTCCCAGTGCCACGGTCCGCCGGCCAGCCCCGGCACGATGCCGTGCGTGATCGACCGCGACAGCAGGCGCCCCGTCATCGCCAGGTCGGAGCTCCACCGCTGCTGATTGACCACCGCCAGATAGAGCGCCACCCAGCAGACGGTGAGCGTCAGCGCCGCGATCCACAGCCGCCGGCCGCGCCCGCCACACCGTCCGCCAAGGCCGCGCCCAGGGGCGCCCGATCGGCCCGCACATGGCACAGCAGCGCGGCCACCGCGAACGCGACGAACGGGATCACCGCCGCCTTCTCGAAGAACAGCAGCCCGCCGAAGTAGACCAGCGCGCCGGTCACCGCGTAGCGCTGGTTGCCGGTGCGCACCAGCAGGATCGCGTCGGCGCACACCCAGGCCAGCGCGGCCAGCATCGGCAGCGAGTTCAGCGCCGCCGCCCACCACGCGAACCCGGGCACGGCCAACGGGGTGAACAGCGCGAAGGTCAGCGGGAGCAGCAGCACCGGCCGCCAGCCGAGGATGACGTGCAGCGCGCGCAGCAGCGCCAGCGAGGCCAGCAGCTGCAGCACCAGCAGGCTGATCGCCGGCCCGGTCCAGTCCAGCGGCGCCAGCCGGGCGATGGCCCCGCCGACCAGGAAGGCGGCCGGCATGAGGTGGCCGTCGTGGTCGTCGAACAGGTACGACGGCGACAGCAGGCCCTGGGTGCCGGCCTTGCCGATGAGGATCAGGTCGTCCCAATAGAAGTAGCCGCCGAACGCCAGCACCGCGCGAATCGCCAGCTGCACCGCGATCAGCGCGGCGGCTGCCAGGGCGACCCGAGGCATGCGGGTCGCCCGCCCGGTCCGCCGGTATGGTGGGCCGGTGCGCGCACTGGTTACCGGGGCAGCCGGATTCATCGGGTCGACGCTAGTCGACCGTCTGCTGGCCGACGGTCACGCGGTGGTGGGCCTGGACAACTTCGCGACCGGCCGCGCGACCAACCTCGAGCACCTGGCCGACAACCCGGCGCACGTCTTCGTCGAGGCCGACATCGTGACCGCCGATCTGCAGGCCATCCTCGACGAGCACCGGCCGGAGGTGGTGTTCCACCTGGCGGCCCAGATCGACGTGCGGCACTCGGTGGCCGACCCGCAATTCGACGCCTCGGTCAACGTCATCGGCACCGTGCGCCTGGCCGAAGCGGCGCGGCCGCGCCGGTGTGCGCAAGATCGTGCACACCTCGTCGGGGGGATCCATCTACGGCACTCCGCCGCAGTACCCGACCCCCGAGACGACGCCCACCGACCCGGCGTCGCCGTATGCCGCGGGCAAGGTGGCCGGCGAGATCTACCTGAACACCTTCCGTCATCTCTACGGCCTGGACTGCTCGCACATCGCACCGGCCAACGTCTACGGCCCGCGCCAGGACCCGCACGGTGAAGCCGGCGTGGTGGCGATCTTCGCCCAGGCGCTGCTGTCGGGTAAGCCCACCAAGGTGTTCGGCGACGGCACCAACACCCGCGACTACGTGTTCGTCGACGACGTGGTGGACGCCTTCGTCAAGGCCTCCGGGGATGCGGGCGGCGGGCAGCGCTTCAACATCGGCACCGGGCTGGAAACCTCCGACCGCCAACTGCATTCGGCGGTGGCGGCGGCCGTCGGGGGTCCCGACGATCCGGAGTTTCATCCCGCCGCGGCTCGGCGACCTGAGGCGGTCCTGCCTCGATATCGGCTTGGCCGCACGGGTTTTGGGCTGGCGCCCGCGAGTCCGGCTGGACGACGGCGTTCTCTCGCACCGTCGACGTACTTCCGCAACGTCCACACCGTCTGATCGATCGCCGAGCGTGCACTCACGGCGAAATCCTGGCGGCGGTTTTTTCGCGGTAGTTACACGTTCGGCGCAGAGTCGGGCGTCTGTGCGCCCTCCAGCGCCACCGCGCGGGCGAGCCGCGCGTAGCGCACCTCCAAATCCTTGAACCGCATGTAGGTGCTCAGCGTGGTGAAACAGAACGCCATGACCAGCGCGTAGAGCATCAGGTCGGTGCCGCGGCGCACCCCGAACCAGTTCGCCACGACCGTGGTGTCGTCGGGCCGCAGCACGGCGTAGACGCCGGCCAGCACGAAGACGACGTATCCGACCTTGACCCATGCCCGGGACCGCGCGTTCCGGCGCGACCGCAACAGGTAGACCAGCAGCGCGATGATCGCGGCGATCAGCAGCACCTGGATCCAGTTCATCGTGAAGCCCTTCCTCGCAGGAACCCGTCGAAGATGATGTTGACGCCGTTGAGCAGCGGCTGACCCTTCGACTTCGAGTATTCGGTGTAGAGCACCTCGACCGGTTCTTCGACGACACGCCAATGGTTTTCGTCGATCAGCATGATGAACTCGTTGGCGTGGCTCATGCCGCTCATGGTGATGTTCAAGCCCGTCGGCGACCTTCTTGTTGAACACCCGCAGGCCATTGTTGGTGTCGGTCAGGCCAAGTCGGCGACCGCGCCGGCTCAACCGCGCGGCGGTTTGCAGCACGATCCGTTTCACCAACGGCGGCCGGCTGCCCTGCCGGGTGCCGAACCGCGTCCCGATGACGATGTCGACGTCACCGGCGCCGAGCCGGTCGATCATCGCGGCCACGTCCTTGACGCGGTGCTGACCGTCGGCGTCGAACGTCGCGAAAACCTGTGCGCCGGGCTGCTTGCGGGCGTACTCGACGCCGGTCTGGATGGCCGCGCCCTGGCCCAGGTTGATCGGATGGCGCACCAGGTGCGCCCCGGCGCGCCTGGCAATCTCACCGGTGCCGTCGGTGCTGCCGTCGTCCACGCACACGACGTGGTCGAAGACCGACCGCACATCGGCGATCACCTCGCCGATGACGGCGGCTTCGTTGAAGGCGGGGATGACGATCCAGACGTCGCGGTAATGCGTTTCAGTAACCATCTAAGCCCACAAGGTTAGCCAGGATCAGCCCGTTAAGCGTCCGCGACGCGACAACGCCACCAGATGGACGCCGATTCCGACCAACGGCCCGCACAACAGGCGCGACCACGGTGCGGGTCTGCAGCGTCAGCGGCAACAGCAGCAGACATCCCGACGCCACCGTCGCGCCCACCCAGCCCAGCGCATAGGCCCGATGCAGCGCGGCCGCGACCGCGGCGGCCCCGGTGAGCGTCAGCATCGCGATCGCCACCGCGGCCGCCGTCAGCCATGCCAGCAGCGCGCCGCTGGCGTGGTACTGCGGCCCGAAGGCGACCCGCAGCAACCACGGGCCCACCACACCGGCTGCCAGCACCCCGAGCGCGCCGACGCCGCCGATGATCCCCGCCGGGCCGATCAGGGCGCGAACCCGGTCGTTGCGCTCGTCGACGAAATGAGCGATCAGGTTGCCCTGCATGGCCGTCAACGGCACCAGCAGCGGCGCGCGGGTCAGCGTCACGGCCAGGATGATCACGCCGCCCTGTGCCCCCAGCTCGTCGCTGGTCAGCTTGAGCAGCACCGGAAAACCCATCACCAGAATCGCGCTGGCGCCGGCCGCGGTGATCGAGTGGGCGGCGCCGCGCAGGAACGTCGCGGTGCCGCCCGGCGTCAGCCGGCGCGCGGCGGCGCGCGCCGTGGGCGAGGTCACCAGCATGATCAGCCACGCCACCGACCCCGCCACGGTGGCCCACAAGAACCCGGTCAAGCCCCAGCCCGATCGCAAACGCGGCCGTGGCGACCGCGACCCGGATCACCGCGTCGGTCACCATCAGCGTCCCGTACCGCGTCCACTGATCGGTGCCGGCCAGCATGCCCAGCAGGGTGGAGTGCAGGCAGAAGCCGGCCAGCCCGACGCTGAGCAGCCCCACCGACAGCCAGGGCGCCTCGACGAACACCCGCCCGCTCCACACCGGCGAGCTGCCGGCGATCACCACGGCCGCGGCCACCCCGATCATCGCGGCGACCCGCAGCGGATGGGTGCGCGGCTCACCGGGGACCGGTACGGCGGCCAGGTCGCTGGTATAGCGGGTCGAGCGGATCTCCCGGGTGGTTTCCTGCAGCAGGCCCAGAGCAGCGCCGGTGACCAGGCCGAACGCCCCCCAGAACACCCCGAACACCGAAAAGCCGCTCGGGCGCCAGGTCCCGAGCGGCCAGATAGATCACCGCGTAACCGCACAGCCCGGTCAACGCGGTGGCGGTGCCGACCCGCGCCACGCTGCCGCGCGCGACGGGTCCGCTGGAGGCTCCGACTTCGGTCACCGGGGCGACGCCTCGCGCCGACTGCCCCGATGTATGGCCACAATCTGAAAATAGTAAGTGGCCGGTACCGATGGCCCGCGGCGGCGATCCGGTTCGCTATTGTGAGCCGCTGTCGGGGAAGGATCCATGGCCGCGTTCCGCATCTTCGGGATCTCGCTGGTATTCACCGTGGCGGCCCTGGTGCTCGGATACGCCCACGGCGGGCCCAACGCCCTCTTCTTGCTGCTGGCGCTGGCCCTTCTCGAGGTGTCGCTGTCGTTCGACAACGCGATCATCAACGCCGCCGTGGTGCAGCGGATGAGCCCGTTTTGGCGGCAGATGTTCCTGACGGTCGGGATGCTCGTCGCGGTCTTCGGTATGCGGCTGTTCTTCCCGCTGGTGATCGTGTGGGCGAGCGCGGGCGTCGACCCGGTCACCGCGATGAAGTTGGCGCTGCACCCGCCGCCGCACGGTGCCCTGGAGTTCCCGGACGGCTCACCCAGCTACGAAAAGCTGGTGATTTCCGCGCACCCGCAGATCGCGGCATTCGGCGGGATGTTCCTGTTGATGTTGTTCCTGGATTTCGTCTTTCACGACCGAGATATCAAATGGCTCAAATGGATCGAGGTTCCCTTCGCCCGCATCGGGCGGCTTGGCCAGGTGTCGGTGATGGTGGCCGGGGTCGCGCTGGTCGTGGTCGGCACGCAGTTGACGCACTCCGGTGAGGAGCGCGCGACGGTGCTGACGGCCGGACTGCTGGGCCTGGTGACGTATCTGGTCGTCAACGGTTTGAGCCGGGCGTTTCGGCCGTCAGGTCTCGAGCCCGTGACGGCGGGCGGGACGGCCGTGGCCACCGGCAGGGCCGGTCTTGCCCTGTTCCTCTACCTCGAGGTGCTCGACGCCGCCTTCTCCTTCGACGGGGTGACCGGCGCGTTCGCGATCACGTCCGACCCGATCGTCATTGCGCTGGGGCTGGGACTGGTGGGGTCGATGTTCGTGCGGTCGATCACCATTTTCCTGGTCAAGCAGGAGGCGCTGGATCGCTACGTGTACCTGGAACACGGTGCGCACTGGGCGATCGGCGTGCTGGCCATGATCCTGCTGTTCTCCATCGAGCCGCGGTTCCAGATCCCCGAGGTGTTCACCGCCTCGGTGGGGGTGTTCTTCATCGGGGCGGCGCTGAGCTACAGCGTGCTGCGCAATCGCCGCAATGCCCGCGTCAGCGCGCCATAGTGTCCGGAGCCCTTAGTGTCCGGACGCCCGGAACCGCTCCACCGAGCGCTGCACCTCGGCCTCGGCCTCCGCGCGGCCAACCCAGTCCGCCGCCTTGACGAATTTGCCCGGCTCCAGCGCCTTGTACTGCGAGAAGAAATGCTTGATGACTTCCAGTTCGTGCTGGGGAACGTCGCCGATGTCCTGGATGTGGTCCCAGCGATGGTCGCCGGCGGGCACGCACAGCACTTTGTCGTCGCCGCCGGCCTCGTCGGTCATCCGGAACATCGCCACCGGCCGCGCCTCCACGATCACGCCGGGAAACACCGACTGCGGCAGCAACACCATCGCGTCCAGCGGGTCGCCGTCTTCGCCCAGGGTGTCCTCGATGAAGCCGTAGTCGGTCGGGTAGGCCATCGTCGTGTACAGATAGCGGTCCAGGCGCACCCGCCCCGTCTCGTGATCGACCTCGTATTTGTTCCGCTGGCCCTTGGGAATCTCGATGGTCACGTCGAATTCCACCGTGCGAACTCCTTTTCCGAGTAGCTAGGTCAACTTGCCTCGGTTACACCCTAGTCGAGCCCTTTGCGGCCGGGTTCGGCAGAATGGGCGTAAACAGTCAGGAGGGTGATGGGGCCTACTCGCTGGCAGAAATCAACCCAGGTGTTCGTCGGGTTGGCGGTGCTGGCGTTCGTCGCCGCCGTGGTGGCGGCGGCAACGTTTTTCACCAGTGATCACGGCGCCAACGGCGCGCGGGCCACGGTGCCGCCCCCCGCCCGCCGACGGTCACGCCGGGACTGACCCCGGTCAGCGACACGGCCGAGGCCCCCAGTGCCGCCGGGGTGGCCGCCGCGCTGGGGGCCGTGGCGGCCGATCCCAACCTGGGCAGCCTGGGTGGTCGCATCACCGACGCCCTGACCGGGAAAGCGGTGTGGCAGGTCGCGGACGACCTGCCGCTGGTGCCGGCGTCGACCAACAAGGTGCTGACCGCGGCCGCGGCGTTGCTGACGCTGGACCGCCAGGCCCGGATCAGCACGCGGGTGGTGGCGGGCAGCCAGAACCCCCAGGGACCCGTGGTGCTGGTGGGTGCCGGGGACCCGACGCTGTCGGCCGCGCCGCCCGGCCAGGAAACCTGGTACCGGGGCGCGGCGCGGATCAGCGACCTGGTCGACCAGATCCGGCGCAGCGGCGTGACGCCGACCGCGGTACAGGTGGACACTTCGGCGTTCAGTGGGCCGACCCTGGCGCAGGGCTGGGATCCGGCCGATATCGACAACGGCGACATCGCGCCGATCGAGGCGGCAATGATCGACGCCGGTCGCATCCAGCCGACCACGGTCAACTCGAGGCGGTCGCACACCCCGGCGCTGGACGCCGGGCGGGAGCTGGCCAAGGCCCTGGGCCTGGATCCTGCCGCCGTCACGATCGCCACGGCCCCGTCTGGAGCGCGGCAGCTGGCCGTCGTGCAGTCAGCGCCGTTGATCGAGCGGCTGTCCGAGATGATGGACCACTCCGACAACGTGATGGCCGAGTGCATCGGCCGCGAGGTGGCGGCCGCAATCAACCGGCCGCGCAGCTTTGCCGGTACGGTCGACGCGGTGACCAACCGGCTGAGCACCGCGCACATCGACACCGCCCGTGCCGTGCTGATGGATTCCAGTGGCCTCTCGGTGGACGACCGGTTGACCGCCAAGACGCTGGACGGCGTGGTGCAGGCGGCCGCGGGACCGGACCAGCCGTCGCTGCGGGCGCTCCTTGATCTGCTTCCGATCGCCGCCGGCAGCGGCACGCTGGGCGACCGCTTCATCGACGCCGCCACCAACCAGGGCCCGGCCGGCTGGCTGCGGGCCAAGACCGGCTCGTTGACCGCGGTCAACGCGTTGGCCGGGGTGCTCACCGACCGCAGCGGGCGGGTGCTCACCTTCGCGTTCATCTCCAACGCGGCGGGCCCCAACGGCCGTAACGCGATGGACGCGTTGGCCACCAAGCTGTGGGCATGCGGGTGCGCAACATGAGCGTGTCCGCCGAGCTGACCCTCGGCACCGCCGTCGACTGGCGCTTCGCGGCCACCGTCGGGCAGCGGCTGGCCCGGCCTGGCCCGCCGTCCAGCGAGTACACCCGCCGCCAGGTGATCGATGAGCTCGCGCGCGCGGCCGCCAAGGCCGAACCGCCGGTGCGCGACGTCACGGGCCTGATCACCAGTGGCGCGGTGCCCGCCGCCCGCATCGTCGACCGCCCGGAGTGGATAGGGGCGGCGGCCGAGTCGATGCGGGTGATGATGAACGGGGCCGAAAAGCCGCGTGGCTTGCTCACCGGCCGGCTCACCGGTGCCCAGACCGGGGCCGTGCTGGCGTTCGTCTCCTCCGGGATCCTCGGCCAGTACGACCCGTTCGCCGCCGCGCAAGCGGGCTGCCTGCTGCTGGTGTATCCGAATGTCATCGCCGTCGAGCGGCAGCTTCGGGTCGATCCGTCCGATTTCCGGTTGTGGGTCTGCCTGCACGAGGTGACCCATCGCGTGCAGTTCACCGCCAACCGGTGGTTGTCGGGCTACATGACGCAGGCGCTGGCGCTGTTGACGCGGGACGCCGGTGACGACCTCG
Organism: uncultured Actinomycetota bacterium; assembly: GCA_963800315.1. Classification (GTDB taxonomy): domain Bacteria; phylum Actinomycetota; class Actinomycetes; order Mycobacteriales; family Mycobacteriaceae; genus Mycobacterium. The sequence continues at coordinate 669,934 of CAWDAS010000001.1, read as the reverse complement.
GGCAGGTGGCCGGCCGGCTGGCCGACTACGTCCGCAGCCGCGGTCAAGCGACGGATGCTGGGCCGTCGGGCATTCTCGGCCTGGTGCGCGCCGTGCAGTCCGAGCCGCAGCGGCAGGCCCTGGACCAGTTGCTGGTGCTCGGCACGCTGCTCGAGGGCCACGCCGACCACGTGATGGATGCCGTCGGGCCGATGGTGGTGCCGTCGGTGGCCACCATCCGCCGCCGATTCGACGAGCGTCGCCAGCGCAAGCAACCGCCGGTGCAGCGCCTGCTGCGCGCCCTGCTGGGGATCGACGCGAAGCTCAGTCAATACACCCGCGGCAAGGCGTTCGTCGACCACGTGGTGGGTCGGGTCGGCATGGAGCGGTTCAACGCCATCTGGTCCGGGCCCGATACGCTGCCGCTGCCCGACGAGATCGACGATCCCCAGCGATGGATCGACAGGGTGCTGTAGGGCAGCTGCGTGCGGCTGTCGAGGCGTTCGCCAAGGCCCATCTCGGCGCGGTGGAGCCATGGTGCGTGGCGCTCTCCGGCGGACCCGATTCCCTGGCGCTCACCGCGGTGGCGGCCCGGCTGCGGCCGACGACCGCGCTGATCGTGGACCACGGCCTGCAAGCCGACTCGGCCGCCGTGGCCGAAACCGCCCGAACGCAGGCCGTCTCCGTGGGATGTGTTGACGCACAAGTCATTCGAGTGCACGTGGGTAACGAAGGCGGTCCCGAGGCCGCGGCCCGCGCCGCCCGCTACGCCGCGCTGGGTGCTTACCGCGACGGCCCGGTGCTGTTAGGCCACACGCTGGACGATCAGGCCGAGACCGTGCTGCTGGGCCTGGGTCGCGGGTCCGGGGTGCGCTCGATCGCCGGGATGCGTTCGCATGACCCGCCGTGGTGCCGGCCGTTGTTGGAGGTGCGGCGCGCCGTGACGCACGCCGCGTGCCGCGAGCTCGGCCTGACCGCATGGCAGGATCCGCACAACACCGACCGCCGGTTCACCCGGACTCGGCTGCGCCTGGAGGTGCTGCCGCTGCTGGAAGACGTGCTGGGCGGCGGGGTGGCCGAGGCGCTGGCCCGCACCGCGGCGGCGCTGCGCGAGGACACCGAGCTGATCGATTCCCTGGCCGCGCAGGCGCTGCCCGGGGTGAAGGCCGGTTCCGGGCTGGGAGCCCAGGCCCTGGCCGCGCTGCCCGGCCCCATCCGGCGCCGGGCGATCCGCGGCTGGCTATTGGCGGGTGGCGCAACCGGCCTGACCGACAAGCAGATCCGGGCGGTGGACAGGCTTGTCACCGCCTGGCGCGGGCAGGGCGGAGTGGCGGTGGGATCCGCATTGCGCGAGGAGCGGTTGATTGCCGGGCGGCGGGACGGCGTCCTCACGCTGTGGCGGGAGCCGGTGCACAGGACGGTCCGGTAGCCGCAATATCGGGGCTGCCGTTGGTTGTTCGCCCCCCGGCGTGGCACGCTGTGGTCGTGGCCCAGATCTCCTCGGCGATCACCCCCGGTCAGCCCGTGGAGCTATACCCGGGGGATATCAAGTCAGTCCTGCTTACTGCGGAGCAGATTCAGGCCAAAGTGGCCGCGCTCGGCGAGGAGATCGGCGACCACTACCGCGACCGCATCACCGAGACCGGCCAGGATCTGCTGCTGATCACCGTGCTCAAGGGCGCTGTGATCTTTGTCACCGACCTGGCTCGTGCCATCCCGGTGCCGACCCAGTTCGAGTTCATGGCCGTCAGCTCCTACGGATCCTCGACCTCGTCGTCGGGGGTGGTGCGGATCCTCAAGGACCTGGATCGCGACATCCAGGGGCGCGATGTGCTGATCGTCGAGGACGTCGTCGACTCGGGCCTGACCCTGTCGTGGCTGCTGCGCAACCTGTCCAGCCGGCATCCGCGCTCGCTGCAGGTGTGCACGCTGCTGCGCAAGCCCGACGCCAGGGGCGCCAACGTCGATATCCGCTACGTGGGCTTCGACATCCCCAACGACTTCGTCGTCGGCTACGGACTGGACTACGACGAGCGCTACCGCGATCTGGCCTACATCGGCACCCTGGACCCCCGGGTCTACCAGTAGTAGCCCTGCGGAATTCCGGGTTTAGTCCAGTTCCCACACCGCGGTCACCGAGAAGCTCACGGTCTGCTGGCCGGGTTCCAGCGGGACGGCGGTGGGCATCGCTTTCGGCGGCGCCGGCGGCGCCCCGGCAACCTGGGCGTTGTCGGTGGCCTCCGAGATCGACAAGACGTTGCCCAGCCGCAGTCCGGACAGTTGGGCGTACTGCTCGGCGCGGCTCTTGGCGTCGTTGAATGCTCGCGCACGCGCATCCTTTACCAGCTGCGAGTCATCCGCGATGGAGTAACTGACCGACCTGATCCGGGTGGCGTCGCCGCCGGCGCTGACCATGAGAGCGAGTATCCGTGACGCCGCGTCGGGCGGGTGGATCTTGACCTCGATGGAATTGGTGGCGCGATACCCGGTGATGGCGGCCGTGCCGTTCGGTTCCGGGTTGTTGTACTCGGGCTGCAGCCCCACCTCGGTGGTGCTGATCTCCTTGCGGTCGATGCCGGCGCCGACCAGCGCATCGATGACCGCATGCTGACGGTCGTTGGTCTGGTTCATCGCGGTGGTGACGTCGGGCGCGGTGAACTCGATGCCGACATCGGCGGTCAAGGTGTCCGGGACGCCTTGCACGTGGCCCGAACCGAACACGGTCACCTGACGCGGGTTAGCCCCGGCGGGGGCGGGATGATGCGAATCGCAGGCCGACACCGTGGCGATGGCCAGGCCGGCGGCAGCCGACGCTATCGACCTGCGGACAAAGTTCGAAGTGCTGGGTTTCGGCATGGAGTGGACCCTAGCGGCTGCCGAACCCGACGCGGGCGCCTACGGCGTCACGAGGATCTTGCAGTGCCGCTCGGGGTCGGCCAGGTCGTCGAAGGCCGCGCCGACCCCGTCCAGGCCGACCTCTCCGGTGATCAGCGGGGCGACGTCGATGTCGCCTTCGGCGAGCGCGCGCAGTGAGTCGCCGAATTCTTCCGGGGTGTAGGCGAGCACGAATTGGACGTTGATCTCCTTGGCGATCGCGAAGAAGGGATGCACGGTGTCGGGCTGCATGCACACGCCGGCAACCACCAGCCGGGTGCCGGGCCGGGCGCGAAGCAGCACGTCGTCGATGATTCCGGGCACACCCACGGCCTCGAACACCACCGCGGGTTTGACGCTGTCGAAGGGTGAGCCCTGCGCGGCGTCCCACGTCTGATGGGCGCCCATCGCGGTGGCCAACTCCCGCCTCTTCGGCGAGAAATCCGACGCCACAATCGTTTCGACGCCCCGCGCACGAAGGGCCGCGATGATCGCGGTGCCGATCGGGCCGCAGCCGAGAACCAGGGCGGTCTCGTCCGGCGCGATGTTCGACTTGTTGACGGCGTGCAGCCCCACAGCCATCGGTTCGGTCAGGGCCGCATGTTTGAGATCCAGGCCGTTGGGAACGGGGAGCAGCAGCGGCGCCGAGAGCAGCATCCGCTCGGCGTAGCCGCCGATTGTGCTGTTGCTGTAGACGATCGGCTCGACGCCTTTGCCGGACAGCAGCACGGGGATCGACGTGACGACGGTGCCCGGCGGGTAGGTTTCGGTGTCGGGTCCGGCTTCGAGCACCTCGGCGCTGAATTCGTGACCCATGAAGATGTCGTGGTCGAGGTCGACGTGCATGCCGCTCGTGCCGCCGGCCACCCGATCGCTCATCTGCAGCACCTGCGCGCCGTGGGCGGCGAAATGCAAGTCGGAGCCGCAAATCCCGCACGCCCGCACGCCGACCAGCACCTGGCCGGCCTCGGGAACTGGGTCGGGCACGTCGTCGCGGTACACCATATGGCCGTCTCGCAACACTGCGGCGCGCATCAGCTCCTCTCGCTTTCTGTCTCGTGTTCGGCAACGTGCTCGGTGATGGCCTTCACCACGGCCTCGCCGGCCCGGCCGATCAACTCGTCGCGCTTGTCTTTGGCCCAGTCGTGAGATGACCGCGACGCTTGGAGCTGGCCCTTGAAATACGGAATCACTTTGCGCGCCATCAGCTCATAGCAGTGGTAGGTCGCTTCGGGCGAGGCCCAGTCGTGGCCGAGCATCAGCAGCGTGCCAAACCCCCCCGACCGTTCGAGCAGGTCTTCGATGTGTGCGATCGCGTCCTCGGGCGTGCCGATGCAGCAATTGCCTTTGGCCGCGTAATCCTCGACGAACTCGTGGGGCGTCTGGGTCCCGTCCACGGCGTTGGCCAACGGGACGAAGCCGGCGGCGCCGAAGTAATTGGCGAAATCCTGCAGCCCGTAGGTGCAGTCGTCGATCGCCTGGTCCCGGCTGTCGGCGATATGCATGATGCTCAGCACGCGCCAGTCGGCCCGGTCGGGCTCGTCCCGGCCGACTTTCGCGGCCTGTTCGCGCACCACGTCCCAGGTGGTTTCCAGTGCGGCGTAGCCGCCGGGCACCGACATCGACAGCGAGAGCAGCGACGTGCCCAGTGCACCGGCCAGCCGCGGCCCGGACGGTGAAATCATTGCCGCCGTCGCGATTTCGGGGTAGGGCCAGGTGTACGGGCGGATATGCAACTGCGCGTCGCGCAGGATGAACCAGTCGGAGTGGCGGTCGATTCGCGCTTCGGGCGCGGCGCGGAACAGCGCGAGGATCGCGTCGAGGGATTCCTGCATCATCCGGCGCTGCTCGACCGGGTCGATGCCCATCATGTAGGCATCCGACGGCAACGCGCCCGGGCCGGTGCCGAACATGACCCGGCCGCGGGTGAGGTGGTCCAGCAGCACCCAGCGATCGGCCACCATCAGCGGATGGTGGTAGGGCAGCGAGACCACCCCGGTGCCCAGCCTGATGTGCTTGGTCCGCTCGGCCGCGGCCGCGATGAACACCTCGGGGCACGCGATCAGCTCGTAGCCGCCGGAGTGGTGCTCGCCGAACCACGCTTCGTCGTACCCGAGGCGGTCCAGCGCGACGACGCGCTCCATATCGTATTCCAGTGCGACCGTGGGTGATTGGCCGATGGGATGAAACGGTGTGATGAAAACGCCGAAACGCAGCGGGGTGCTCATCGCAGCTCCAGTCCGTCGAGGAATTTCAACAGCGTCGCGTTGACCTCGTCGGGACGCTCCTGCTGCAACCAGTGTCCGGCCCCGTCGATCATCACCTGTTCGTACGGGCCGGTGATCACCCCCGTTGCGCGGTCGGCACGGGTGAAGGACAGCACCGGATCTGCCGTCCCCGCGATAAACAGCGATGGCACGGTGATTTTCGCATCGGCGAGTTCGGGCGTGGTCTCCCAGTTGCGGTCCAGGTTGCGGTACCAGTTCAGGCCGCCGGTGAAGCCGGTGCGGGAGAATTCGCCGATGTAATGGTCGAGCTCGTCCTGGCTGAGCCAGTCCGGCAGCCCATCCGGTTCGGGTAGGCGATCGAGGAAACCCTCCGGGCCGGGGGCCACCATCCGCATCGCCGCGGCCGGGTCACCGGATGTCCGCAGCCCACCCATCATCCGGCGCATCGTACGGGCGGGATCGGCGTCGAGTTCGGCGTCCGCAATGCCGGGCTGCTGAAAATGCAGCATGTAGAAGAAGTTCTCCCCGAACGTCTTGCGGAACGCCTGGGTCGGCGGCACCCGTGCCCGGGGCAGCGCCGGGACACTCAACGCGGCGACCGCCGCCACCCGGTCCGGGTGCAGCAATGGCGCATTCCACACCACGATCGGCGCCCCAGTCGTGCCCGATCCAGACGGCACGCTGCGCGCCGACGTCGTCGAGCAGACCGACCAGGTCGGCGGTCAGTTCATGAATGTTGTAAGCCTCGATCTCATCCGGTCGAGACGAGCCGCCGTAGCCCCGCTGATCGGGCGCCAGCACGTGGTAGCCGGCCTCGGCCAGCGCCGGTATTTGGTGTCGCCACGAATAGGCCAGCTCGGGAAAGCCGTGGGCCAGGACCACCACGGGTGCGCCGCGGTCTCCGGCTTCGATCACCCGCAGCCGCACACCGTTGGTATCTACTAACCGTTCGGTTGATGGGGGCATGCGTCTCACCAAATCACAACGGCCCCGGGCTGAGAAGGGATTGCAAGTATCGCCTTCGCATGGATATCGCCGGCGCGGCCGCGCATCATATTGATGCGCGGGTAGTTGGATCGCCGGGAAGGCAGGTGTACTCGACTGTGCGACTGGATCACGTCGTTCTCTGGACGAGAAATCCGCGGGTCTCGATGGACTTCTACACGAGGGTGGTCGGGCTGGCACCGGTGCGGTTCGACGAGTTCGAGGCCGGCGAGGCGCCGTTCCCCAGCGTGCGGGTGTGTGACGACTCGATCATTGACCTCTTGCCGCTGGACAACATCGCCGGTACCGAGTCTTTGACCCGGATTGCCGGCAGTGCCGGCCACCCGGTCAACCACGTCTGCCTGGCACTGTCAAAGTCCGAATACGACGCCCTGGACCGGCGCCTGCAAGCGGCGGGCGTGGACACCAGCGCGCGGCTGAACCACACCTACGGGGCCAAGGGGTGGGCACCGCAGGGCTACTACTTCGCCGATCCCGACGGAAACGTGGTCGAGGCCCGCTACTACCGGTGATATAGGAGTGTGTTCCGAGACAGCCGGCTACCGGACCGTCGAACGGGCGGGAACCGCCGGTCGTTGTCTGGGCAGAATGGTGGCGACCCCGCGGCGCCCGGCTCGGCAGCCGCGGCAATTGCCGCGAGCGGTAGCCTGGACTATTCCAGCTGCGTGAATAAGCGTGAATATAGGGGAAGGACCTGGCCAGTAAGGCCGATGATTGATGAACCGGAAAAACGTTGTTCGCACCATCACGGCGATTGCTGTCGTGGTGCTGCTCGGTTGGTCGTTCTTCTACTTCAGCGACGACACCCGCGGCTACAAGCCCGTCGACACGTCGGTGGCGGTGGCCCAGATCACTGCCGACAACGTCAAAAGCGCCCAGATCGACGATCGCGAGCAGCAGCTGCGGTTGACGCTGAAGAAGGGCAACAACGACACCGACAATTCCGACAAGGTCATCACCAAATACCCCAGCGGCTACGCGGTCGACCTGTTCAACGCGCTGAACTCTAAAAACGCGAAAGTCAGCACGGTCGTCAACCAGGGCAGCATCCTGGGCGAGCTGCTCGTCTACGTGCTGCCGCTGCTGTTGCTGGTGGGGCTGTTCGTGATGTTCTCGCGCATGCAGGGCGGCGCCCGGATGGGCTTCGGATTCGGCAAATCCCGCGCGAAGCTGCTCAACAAGGACATGCCCAAAACCACCTTCGCCGACGTCGCGGGCGTCGACGAAGCGGTCGAAGAGCTCTACGAGATCAAGGACTTCCTGCAGAACCCTGGCCGCTATCAGGCGCTGGGCGCCAAGATCCCCAAGGGTGTGCTGCTCTACGGGCCACCCGGGACCGGCAAGACGCTGCTGGCCCGCGCGGTGGCCGGCGAAGCCGGGGTTCCGTTCTTCACGATTTCCGGCTCCGACTTCGTCGAGATGTTCGTCGGTGTCGGCGCGTCGCGGGTGCGCGACCTGTTCGAGCAGGCCAAGCAGAACAACCCGTGCATCATCTTTGTCGACGAGATCGACGCCGTCGGCCGCCAGCGCGGCGCGGGCCTCGGCGGCGGTCACGACGAACGCGAGCAGACGCTGAATCAGCTGCTGGTGGAAATGGACGGGTTCGACCCGCGCGCGGGCGTCATCCTGATCGCGGCCACCAACCGGCCCGACATCCTGGACCCGGCGCTGCTGCGCCCCGGCCGCTTCGACCGGCAGATCCCGGTGTCCAACCCCGATCTGGCGGGCCGCCGCGCGGTGCTGGCGGTGCACTCGAAGGGCAAGCCGATCGCGCCGGACGCCGACCTGGACGGGCTGGCCAAGCGCACCGTCGGCATGACCGGGGCCGACCTGGCCAACGTCATCAACGAGGCGGCCCTGCTGACCGCCCGGGAAAACGGCACCGTCATCACCAGCGCCGCTCTGGAGGAGGCGGTGGACCGGGTGATCGGCGGACCGCGCCGCAAGGGCCGGATCATCAGCGAGCAGGAAAAGAAGATCACCGCCTATCACGAGGGCGGGCACACCCTGGCGGCGTGGGCGATGCCCGACATCGAACCGATCTACAAGGTGACCATCCTGGCGCGCGGCCGCACCGGCGGGCACGCGGTCGCGGTGCCCGAGGAAGACAAGGGCCTGCGGACCCGCTCGGAGATGATCGCGCAACTGGTGTTTGCGATGGGCGGGCGCGCCGCCGAGGAACTCGTCTTCCGGGAGCCGACGACCGGCGCGGTGTCCGACATCGACCAGGCCACCAAGATCGCGCGCGCGATGGTCACCGAATTCGGCATGAGCTCCAAGCTCGGCGCCGTCAAATACGGCTCCGAGCACGGCGATCCCTTCCTGGGCCGGACCATGGGGACACAGGCCGACTACTCGCACGAGGTCGCCCGCGACATCGATGACGAGATCCGCAAGCTGATCGAGGCCGCGCACACCGAGGCCTGGGAGATCCTCACCGAATACCGCGACATACTCGACACGCTGGCCGGCCAGCTGCTGGAGAAGGAGACCCTGCACCGACCCGAGCTGGAGGCGATCTTCTCCGGGGTGGAAAAGCGTCCCCGGCTCACCATGTTCGACGACTTCGGTGGCCGCATCCCGTCCGACAAACCGCCGATCAAGACGCCCGGCGAGCTCGCCATGGAGCGCGGCGAGCCGTGGCCTCCACCGGTGCCCGAGCCGGCCTTCAAGGCGGCCATCGCGCGCGCCAGCAGGGCGGCCGAGGCCGCAGGGGCCGAGGGCGATCGAAATTCCAGCGGTGGCAACGGTTCTCATGGTGGCCAAGGGACCGGCAACCGCGAACATGCGCCGCAAGGTCCCACCCAGCCGGACTACGGCGCACCGGCGGGCTGGCATGCGCCGGGATGGCCGCCGCAGCAACAGCAACCGAATTATTGGTATCCGCCCGGCCCCAGCCCGGCGCCGCCCCCACAGCAGCCCTACTGGCCGCAGCCGGCGCCGTACTACCCGCCGTACCCGCCGCCCGGCCAGCCCGCCGGGGAGGGCGGAAAGTCACCCGAACAGCAGGATGACGACGCAAGCCGGTCCAACCCGCCGGCCCGCGGGTAGAACGGAGGATTCGATGGCCGTAACGGATCTGGGCCCGGACACCGCGCCCCCCCGGCTACGTGTGTTCGACCAGGCGCGGGCCGAGGCCGCGGTCCGCGAATTGCTGTACGCGATCGGTGAGGACCCGGACCGGCACGGTTTGCAGGAAACACCGGCCCGCGTCGCCCGCGCCTACCGCGAAATGTTCGCCGGGCTCTACACCGACCCGGACAGCGTGCTGAACACGATGTTCGACGAACAACACGACGAGCTGGTGTTGGTCAAGGAAATCCCGCTGTACTCCACCTGTGAGCACCACCTGGTGTCGTTCCACGGCGTCGCCCATGTCGGCTACATCCCCGGCGATGACGGCAGGGTTACCGGCCTGTCGAAGATCGCGCGCCTGGTCGACCTGTATGCCAAGCGGCCACAGGTGCAGGAGCGGCTCACCAGTCAGGTCGCCGACGCGCTGGTGAAAAAGCTGAATCCGCGCGGGGTGATCGTGGTGATCGAGGCCGAGCATTTGTGCATGGCGATGCGCGGTGTCCGCAAGCCCGGGGCTGTCACGACGACGTCGGCGGTGCGTGGTCAGTTCAAAACCCACGCCGCCTCTCGAGCCGAAGCGCTCGACCTCATCCTGCATAAGTGAGTCGGCGCCTGTGCAGGTTATGGGAGTTCTGAACGTCACCGACGATTCGTTCTCCGATGGCGGCCGCTATCTCGATACCGACGATGCCGTGGCACACGGTGTGGCCCTGGCCGCCGAGGGTGCGGGCATCGTCGACGTCGGGGGCGAGTCGACGCGCCCCGGCGCCGCTCGGGTCGACCCCCGGGTGGAAACGTCTCGGGTGGTGCCGGTCGTCAAAGAGCTTGCGGCGCAGGGCATTACGGTAAGCATCGATACGATGCACGCGGACGTCGCGCGGGCGGCGCTGCAGAGCGGCGCGCGGATCGTCAACGACGTGTCCGGTGGCCGGGCCGATCCCGCGATGGCGCCGCTGCTCGCCGACGCCGGGGTGCCCTGGGTGCTGATGCACTGGCGATCGGTGTCGTCGGACCATCCGCATGCGGCCCCGCGCTACCGCGACGTGGTTGCCGAAGTGCGCGCCGAGCTGCTTGCCAGCGTCGACGACGCGGTGGCCGCGGGTGTGGACCCCGCCAAGCTGGTGATCGATCCGGGGCTGGGTTTCGCCAAGACGGGACAAGACAATTGGGCTTTGCTGCACGCCTTGCCGCGGTTGGTGGCCACCGGCATCCCGGTACTCCTGGGCGCATCGCGGAAACGGTTCCTCGGTACCTTGTTAGCCGGGCCCGACGGCTCGCCGCGACCGCCCGGCGGTCGGGAGACGGCGACCGCGGTGATCTCCGCATTGGCCGCCCTGCACGGGGCCTGGGGCGTGCGCGTGCACGACGTGCGGGCCACGGTCGATGCGCTCAGGGTCGTCGGGGCCTGGACTGACACCGAGCTGGCTGGAGACGATGGCTGACCGAATCGAGTTGCGCGGCTTGACCGTTCGTGGGCAACACGGGGTTTTCGACCACGAGCGCGCCGACGGGCAAGACTTCGTCATCGACCTCACCGTGTGGATCGACCTGGCCGACGCCGCCGCCAGCGACGACCTGGCCGACACCTACAACTACGCCGCCCTGGCCCAGCTGGCGGCCGACGTCGTGGCCGGGCCCCCGCGCAACCTGATCGAAACGGTCGGGGGCCACATCGCCGACCGGGTGATGGACGACCAGCGCGTGCACGCCGTCGAGGTGGTGGTGCATAAACCGCAAGCTCCGATCCCGCACCAGTTCGCCGACGTCGCGGTGGTGGTGCGCCGGTCGCGGCGCGGCGGCCGCGGTTCGGTGATCCCCGCGGGCGGCGCGCTGTGACGCGGGTGGTGCTCTCCATCGGTTCGAACCTGGGCGACCGGCTGGCGCGGTTGCAGTCGGTCGTCGACGGGCTGGCCGATTCGGTGCTCGCGGTCTCGCCGGTATATGAGACCGACCCCTGGGGTCGGCCGGATCAGGCGCCGTTCCTCAACGCGGTGCTGATCGCCGACGACCCGAAGTGTGACGGACAGGCCTGGCTGCGCCGGGCGCAGGGCTTTGAGCGGGCGGCCGGCCGGGTTCGCGGCGAGCGCTGGGGCCCGCGCACCCTCGACGTCGACCTGATCGCCTGCTACGGCGATGACGAGGTGATCTCCCGCGAGAACAGCCTGACGCTGCCGCACCCGCTGGCCCATCTGCGGGCCTTCGTGATGATCCCGTGGCTGGCCATCGATCCGGATGCCGAGCTGACGGTCGCCGGCGGCCCGCGGCCGGTCGCTGCCCTGCTCGCCGAGCTGGAACCGGCCGACCGGGACGGTGTTCGGTTGACCGACCTGACGCTGCACCCGATCGCGACGTCCCCGCGCGAACCGGATTCGGAAGGCTGATGGGACCAACCAGGAAACGTGACCTGACGGCCGCGGTGGTCGGCGCTGCGGTGCTGGGTTACCTGCTGGTGAAAACCCTGTACCGGTGGTTTCCGCCCATCACGGTGTGGACCGGCCTGTCGTTGCTCGCGGTGGCCGTCGCCGAGGCGCTGTGGGGGCGCTACGTGCGAGCGAAAATCAACGACGGCGAGATCGGGCCCGGGCCCGGTTTGTTGCACCCGCTTTCGGTGGCCCGCAGCCTGGTGGTCGCCAAGGCGTCGGCCTGGGTGGGCGCGCTGATGCTGGGCATGTGGGCCGGGGTGTTCGTGTACTTCCTGCCGCGACGGTCATGGCTGCGAGCCGCGGCCGAGGACACCACGGGAACGGTGGTGGCGGCCGTCAGCGCGCTGGCGTTGCTCGTCGCCGCGCTGTGGTTGCAGCATTGCTGCAAATCACCGCAGGATCCGACCGAGCACGGCGAGGGCGCAGAGAACTAACCTGTTGATCAACCCAGGTGAGAATCGCCGGACTGGCGCGACACGCGGATTGACCTCGCGCAGGTACAGTCAGGCCATGACCGTTCTGTCCCGCGGCAGCCGAGTTCGGCGCGGGGGCCGCAGGCCGGGGTGGGTGCTCTTGACCGCGTTGCTGGTCCTCGCGATGGGGGCCAGTTCCGCACTGGTTTTCACCAATCGGGTGGAACTACTCAAGCTCGCTGTGATCCTGGCGCTGTGGGCCGCAGTCGCCGGCGCCTTCGTTTCGGTGCTCTATCGCCGGCAAAGCGACGCGGATCAATCGAGGGTCCGCGACTTGAAGCTGGTCTACGACCTCCAGCTGGATCGGGAAATCGCGGCCCGCCGCGAGTACGAGCTGACCGTGGAATCGCAGTTGCGCCGCGAGCTGGCCTCGGAGCTGCGCGCTCAGGCCGCCGACGACCTGGCCGCACTGCGGGCGGAGCTGAGCTCGCTGCGCACCAGCCTGGAGATCTTGTTCGACACCGATCTCGCACACCGCCCGGCCCTGGAGACGCCCGAGGCCGAGGCGCCCCCCCGCGAGCGCGCGTACAGCGAGTGGGACCGCAACGAGGAGCGCGCCCGGGAGGCCCCCGTCGACTGGGTGTCCAGTGATCGGGTCACGTCGGTTGCCGGCGACCATCCGCCCGGCCGCGCCGACGAAACGGCGATCATCGACGTGCCCGAGGAACCGCTGATGCCGCCGCGGCAGCCGCCACCCCAGCGCGACCGGGTCCCGTACCAATACGAAGCCCCAGACGATGCCGGGTACCCGTTGGGACCGCCGGAGCCGGAGCCGCGCTTCGAACCGCCTCACCGGCCGCCGCCCCCGCCCGCGCCACCGCCGCAGGATTGGCAGCAGGCGGCCACGAACGGACTGTGGCTGCCGCCGGGAACACCGGGCGACCAGTGGGCCGGTGTCGATCCGGCCAGCGCACGGCCCGCCGAGTCGGCGGGCCGGCGGCGGCGCTCCCGGCACTCCGGTCCCGACGAATCCTGGGACGGCGCGCCCGCCGGGCCGCCGCCGCACCCTTACGACGAGTCCGGCCGCCGGTCCCGCTCGCGCCATTCGGCGGAGTACCGCGACTACGGGGTCGGCAGCTTTGCGGGCGCGAACGAGCCGCCGGCGGCCCCGCAACCGTCCCCCGCGCCAGCCGCTGCCACGCCCCCGACACCGCCCCCGCACCCACCGCCGGCATCGGCCGCCGATGAGCCGCCGCGACTGGCGGCGCCGCCGCCCCCCGGGCATGCGCCCCGGCACCGCGGCGCGGACTCGCAGCCGGATGGAGTGGACGGCTCGGGGGAAGGCTCGCAAACGGGTGGTCAGTCGGTTGCCGAGTTGTTGGCGCGGCTGCAGGCCGAGCCGTCCGGGGGTGGCCGGCGGCTAAGACGTCAGGGCCGTGATGGCTGAGCTGGGACCTTCCTCACATTGGGTGCCGCCGGCAAATCGACTAAAGTCTTACTGACCGTCCGGTACCCCGCAGCTGGGACTGGAACGAACGAAGAAACTGGTGAGGTCGTCTGCGATGGTGCAGTTCGACGGTTTGCGCCCGGCCAGGCTCAAGGTGGGGATCATCTCGGCCGGCCGGGTGGGCACCGCGCTCGGTGTCGCGCTGGAGCGCGCCGACCACGTCGTGGTGGCGTGCAGCGCCATCTCCCATGCATCGCGGCAGCGGGCGCAGCGTCGGCTGCCCGACACCCCGGTGGCAGCGCCGCAGGACGTGGCCGCCAGCGCTGAGCTGCTGCTATTGGCGGTTCCCGACAGCGAGCTCGCCGGCCTGGTGGCCGGGTTGGCCGCGACGTCGGCGGTGCGCCCCGGCACGATCGTGGCCCACACGTCCGGCGCCAACGGGGTCGGTGTCCTCACGCCATTGACCCAGGGCGGCTGCATACCGTTGGCGATCCACCCGGCGATGACGTTCACCGGCGCCGACGAGGACATCAGCAGGCTGCCCGACACCTGCTTCGGCATCACCGCCGCCGACGATGTCGGGTATGCGATCGGGCAGTCGCTCGTCCTCGAGATGGGTGGCGAACCGTTCAGCGTCCGCGAGGAGTCCCGCGTCCTCTACCACGCCGCCCTGGCCCATGCGAGCAACCACCTCGTCACCGTGCTCGCCGACGCGCTGGACGCGCTGCGGGCCGCGCTGCGCGGCAGCGGGCTGCTCGGGCAGCAGTCCGTCGACAACCAGCCGGGCGGCATCGCCGAACGCATCGTCGGGCCGCTGGCCCGCGCGGCGCTGGAAAACACCCTGCAACGCGGGCAGGCCGCGCTCACCGGGCCCGTCGCGCGCGGTGACGCCGCCGCGGTCGCCGGCCACCTGAGCGCGCTGAACCGGGTCGACCCGGACCTGGCGCAGGCCTACCGGGTGAACGCCCTGCGCACCGCCCAGCGTGCGCACGCGCCGCAGGATGTCGTCGAGGTCTTGGCGCCATGACACCAGGAACGCAATCGGGCAGGCCACTCGCCTTCCACGCGGGCGAACTCAATGTGTATTCGAAGCCGCGCGACGTCACCGACGTCAGTCGGGCGCTGCGCCACACCGGCCGCCGGGTGATGTTGGTGCCCACGATGGGTGCGCTGCACGAGGGACACCTCGCCTTGGTGCGCGCCGCCAAGCGGGTCCCCGGCGCGGTGGTGGTGGTGTCGATCTTCGTCAACCCGCTGCAATTCGGTGCGGGAGAAGACCTGGACGCCTACCCCCGGCCCCTGGACGACGACCAGGCAATGTTGCGCGGCGAAGGCGTCGAAATCGTCTTTGCGCCAACGGCCGCGGCGATGTATCCCGACGGTCTGCGCACCACCGTGCACCCCGGTCCGCTGGCGGCCGACCTCGAGGGCGGCCCCCGCCCCACGCATTTCGCCGGCGTGCTGACAGTGGTGTGCAAGCTCTTGCAGATCGTGCGGCCCGACCGAGTGTTCTTCGGCGAGAAGGACTACCAGCAGCTGGTGCTGATCCGGCAGATGGCCGCCGACCTGAACCTCGATGTCGCGGTGGTTGGGGTGCCCACCATCCGCGAAGGCGACGGGCTGGCGATGTCATCGCGCAACCGCTATCTGGACCCGGTGCAGCGCGAGGCGGCCGTCGCGCTGTCGGCGGCGCTGACGGCGGCGGCACACGCCGCGCATACGGGAGCGCGGGCCGCGCTGGACGCGGCACGCGCGGTGCTCGACGCCGTGCCCGGGCTCACGGTCGACTACCTCGAGTTGCGCGATCCAGACCTCGGTCCGTTGCAGCCCGACCGCCCCGGCCGGCTGCTGATCGCCGCCCGGGTGGGCACCACCAGGCTCTTGGACAACATCGAAATTCAGATCGGGACCCTCGCCGGCACCCATGGGCCGGACGAATACGCGAAGTCGCATTGGAGGAATTGATGCTACGGACGATGCTCAAGTCGAAAATCCACCGCGCCACGGTGACGCAGGCCGACCTGCACTACGTCGGCTCGGTGACCATCGACGCCGATCTGATGGACGCCGCGGACCTGCTCGAAGGCGAGCAGGTGACCATCGTCGACATCGACAACGGCGCCCGGCTGGTCACCTACGCGATCACCGGCGAACGCGGCACCGGGATGATCGGGATTAACGGGGCCGCAGCGCATCTCGTACACCCCGGCGATCTGGTGATCCTGATCGCGTACGGCACCATGGAGGAAGCCGAGGCCCGCGCCTACCGCCCGCGGATCGTGTTCGTCGACGCCGCCAACAAGCCGGTCGATCTGGGCCACGACCCGGCGTTCGTCCCCGCCTTCGAAATACCAGGGGCCGAAGAGCTGTTAGACCCCCGGATCGGTGTGCGGTAGCCGTGCTGCTGGCCATCGACGTCCGCAACACCCACACCGTGGTGGGGCTGCTCTCCGGCGCCAAGGAACACGCAGAGGTGGTGCAGCAGTGGCGGATTCGCACCGAATCGGAGGTCACCGCGGACGAACTGGCGCTGACCATCGACGGCCTGATCGGCGATGATTCCGACCGGCTCACCGGGGCCGCGGCCCTGTCCACCGTCCCCTCGGTGCTGCATGAGGTGCGCATCATGCTCGACCAGTACTGGCCCTCGGTGCCGCACGTGCTGATCGAGCCGGGCGTGCGCACCGGCATCCCGCTGCTGGTCGACAATCCCAAAGAAGTCGGCGCCGACCGGATCGTCAACTGCCTGGCCGCATTTCACCGGTTCCAAAGTGCGGCCATCGTCATCGATTTCGGATCCTCGATCTGTGTGGACGTCGTGTCGGCCAAAGGCGAGTTCCTCGGCGGTGCGATCGCGCCCGGGGTGCAGGTTTCGTCGGATGCCGCCGCGGCCCGCTCCGCGGCGCTGCGCCGCGTCGAATTGTCCCGCCCCCGTTCGGTGGTCGGTAAGAACACCGTCGAATGCATGCAGGCCGGCGCGGTGTTCGGTTTCGCCGGGCTGGTCGACGGCCTGGTTGGACGAATCCGCGAGGACGTGGCGGGATTCGGCAGTGACCCGGGAGATCAGGTCGCGATCGTGGCCACCGGACACACCGCGCCGCTGTTGCTCCCGGAGCTGCACATCGTCAGCCACTACGACCAGCACCTGACCCTGCACGGCCTACGGCTGGTCTTCGAGCGCAACCGGGACGCCCAGCGCGGCCGGCTCAAGACGGCGCGCTGAATTCTTCGTCGGCGAGATTGCCGCCGGGGTCGTGATCGCGGCCAGAACAACGACCATGACGGCAATCTCGGCGGCCCGCCAGTGAAAACCGACCGCGCGAGGTCCTTTAAGCTGGCACGTCGTGGACGCTGACCTGCCGGAGCAGTTCCGGATCCGCCGGGACAAACGCGCTCGTTTGTTGGCGGAGGGCCGCGAACCCTATCCCGTCGCGCTGCGGCGCACGCACACCCTGGCGCAGGTGCGTGCCGCGCACCCCGATCTGCCGATCGATACCGCGACCGATGACGTGGTCGCGGTCGCGGGCCGGGTGATATTCGTGCGCAACTCCGGAAAATTGTGCTTTGCGACACTCCAGGAGGGCGACGGCACCAGCCTGCAGGTGATGATCAGCCTGGACAAGGTCGGTCAAGAAGCGCTCGACGCGTGGAAAGCCGACGTCGATATCGGCGACATCGTCTATGTGCACGGCACCGTCATCAGCTCACGGCGCGGCGAATTGTCCGTCCTTGCCGATTCCTGGCAGATGGCGTCCAAGTCGTTGCGGCCGCTGCCCGTCGCGCACAAGGAGATGAACGAAGAATCCCGGGTGCGGCAGCGCTACGTCGACCTGATCGTCCGGCCCCAGGCGCGCGCGGTGGCCCGGCAGCGAATCGCGGTCGTCCGCGCGCTACGAAACGCGCTGGAACGCCGCGGGTTTCTCGAAGTCGAAACTCCTATGTTGCAGACGCTGGCCGGCGGTGCGGCGGCGCGGCCGTTCGTCACGCATTCCAATGCTCTGGACATCGATCTGTACCTTCGGATCGCGCCGGAACTGTTCCTCAAGCGCTGCGTCGTCGGCGGTTTCGACAAGGTTTTCGAACTAAATCGCGTGTTCCGAAACGAAGGTGCCGATTCGACGCATTCTCCGGAATTTTCCATGCTGGAGACCTACCAGGCCTACGGCACCTATGACGATTCGGCAATCGTCACGCGCGAGCTTATTCAAGAGGTCGCCGATGAGGCGATCGGAACCAGACAACTGCCGCTGCCCGACGGCAGTGTCTATGACATAGACGGGGAATGGGCTTCGATACAAATGTACCCGTCGCTGTCGGCGGCGCTCGGCGAAGAGATCACACCCCAGACGTCGGTCGAACGGCTGCGCGCGATCATCGGTCAGCTCGGTCCCAAGATTCCAGAGATCCCCGAAAACCGCGGATACGGGCACGGAAAGCTCGTCGAGGAACTGTGGGAGCACACGGTGGGTAACACGCTGGTCGCGCCCACCTTTGTGAAGGATTTCCCGGTCGAGACAACGCCTTTGACGCGTCAGCACCGCAGCATTGCGGGGGTCACCGAGAAGTGGGACCTGTACTTGCGGGGAGTCGAACTGGCCACCGGGTACTCCGAATTAAATGACCCGGTCGTGCAGCGGGAGAGATTTGCCGACCAAGCCCGCGCCGCGGCCGCTGGCGACGACGAGGCGATGGTGCTCGACGAAGACTTTCTTGCCGCGCTGGAGTATGCGATGCCGCCGTGCACTGGAACGGGAATGGGTATCGATCGGTTGTTGATGTCTTTGACCGGGCTGTCAATTCGAGAGACAGTTTTGTTCCCGATTGTTCGGCCGCACTCCAGTTTCTGAACTGTGCGTCTTGCGTCCGTATTGAGTATGCTGCGTTTCTATGGCAGATTGGGTGACCGGGGAGGTCAATCCAAACTGCTCAGCAACTGCTCAGGACGATATGCGAGGGTAAGCTAATGGCGAAAAAAGTGACCGTCACCCTGGTCGATGATTTCGACGGTGCCGGCGCAGCCGACGAAACGGTCGAATTCGGACTCGACGGGGTCACGTATGAGATTGATCTTTCGTCTAAGAACGCCGCCAAACTTCGGGGAGATCTCAAGCAATGGGTGGAAGCGGGCCGTCGCGTCGGCGGCCGGCGGCGTGGGCGTTCGGGCTCCGGCCGCGGGCGCGGCGCGATCGACCGCGAGCAGAGCGCTGCCATCCGGGAATGGGCTCGCCGTAACGGGCACAACGTGTCGACGCGTGGCCGCATCCCGGCGGACGTCATCGACGCATTCCACGCGGCGACCTGACAAGACCTCCTACCGGCGCCCAGGGGGACGACCCCGGGCGCCGGTTTGTTTTTCGCTCGCGGCGAAAAGACGGTCCGCGTATGAGGAAACGAATTGCGGTCTTGCCTCGTTTGTTCAGATACGGCGCTGTCGTAGCGGGGAGAGGCCCGGATAATCCGCGCGGGCTTTCAGCCGCAGGGAACCGCAAGGTTATGCCCCCTGGCAGGCCGACCATTACAGTGGATAGCAGGTACCCGATTCCGGCCCCGCTGGACCGCTAGTGAGGATGTACCGATGGTGAGGGAGAGCAGGTAACCACCGATGTTTGAACGATTTACCGACCGTGCCCGCAGGGTCGTCGTCCTGGCGCAAGAAGAGGCCCGGATGCTCAACCACAACTACATCGGGACCGAGCACATCCTGTTGGGTCTGATTCACGAGGGCGAGGGCGTCGCGGCGAAGTCGCTGGAGTCGCTGGGGATCTCGCTCGAGGGCGTTCGCAGCCAGGTCGAGGAGATCATCGGCCAGGGCCAGCAGGCCCCGTCGGGGCACATCCCGTTCACGCCGCGCGCCAAGAAGGTCCTGGAGCTGAGCTTGCGCGAGGCGCTGCAACTCGGCCACAACTACATCGGAACCGAGCACATTCTGCTCGGGCTGATCCGCGAGGGTGAGGGCGTGGCCGCCCAGGTGCTGGTCAAGCTGGGCGCCGAGCTGACCCGGGTGCGCCAGCAGGTGATTCAGCTGCTGAGCGGCTACCAGGGCAAGGAGGCCGCGGAAGCCGGCACCGGTGGCCGTGGCGGCGAATCGGGCAGCCCGTCCACCTCGTTGGTGCTCGACCAGTTCGGCCGCAACCTGACCGCCGCCGCGATGGAGGGCAAGCTGGACCCGGTCATCGGCCGCGAGAAGGAAATCGAGCGGGTGATGCAGGTTTTGTCCCGGCGCACCAAGAACAACCCGGTGCTGATCGGGGAGCCCGGGGTCGGCAAGACCGCGGTGGTCGAGGGCCTGGCCCAGGCGATCGTGCACGGTCAGGTCCCCGAGACGCTGAAGGACAAGCAGCTCTACACGCTGGATCTGGGCTCGCTGGTGGCCGGCTCGCGCTACCGCGGTGACTTCGAGGAACGCCTGAAGAAGGTGCTCAAGGAGATCAACACCCGCGGTGACATCATCCTGTTCATCGACGAGCTGCACACGCTGGTCGGCGCCGGTGCCGCCGAGGGCGCGATCGACGCCGCGTCGATCCTGAAGCCCAAGCTGGCCCGCGGCGAGCTGCAGACCATCGGCGCCACCACCCTCGACGAGTACCGCAAGTACATCGAGAAGGACGCTGCGCTGGAGCGCCGCTTCCAGCCGGTGCAGGTCGGCGAGCCGACGGTGGAACACACCATCGAGATCCTCAAGGGTCTGCGCGATCGCTACGAGGCGCACCACCGCGTGTCGATCAGCGATTCGGCGATCGTGGCCGCAGCCACCCTGGCCGACCGCTACATCAACGACCGGTTCCTGCCGGACAAGGCGATCGACCTGATCGACGAGGCCGGCGCAAGGATGCGGATCCGCCGGATGACCGCGCCGCCAGACCTGCGTGAGTTCGACGAGAAGATCGCCGACGCCCGCCGGGAGAAGGAATCGGCGATCGACGCCCAGGATTTCGAGAAGGCGGCCAGCCTGCGCGATCGGGAGAAGCAGCTGGTGGGCCAACGCGCGGAACGCGAAAAGCAGTGGCGTTCCGGCGATCTCGACGTGGTCGCCGAGGTCGACGACGAGCAGATCGCCGAGGTGCTGGGCAACTGGACCGGCATCCCGGTGTTCAAGCTCACCGAGGCCGAGACCACCCGGCTGCTGCGTATGGAAGATGAGATCCACAAGCGGATCATCGGCCAGGAGGACGCCGTCAAGGCCGTGTCCAAGGCGATCCGCCGCACCCGCGCCGGGCTGAAAGACCCCAAGCGCCCGTCGGGTTCGTTCATCTTCGCCGGCCCGTCCGGTGTCGGTAAGACCGAGCTGTCCAAGGCGCTGGCCAACTTCCTGTTCGGCGACGACGACGCGCTCATCCAGATCGACATGGGCGAGTTCCACGACCGGTTCACCGCGTCGCGGCTGTTCGGCGCCCCGCCGGGGTATGTCGGCTACGAGGAGGGCGGCCAGCTCACCGAGAAGGTGCGGCGCAAGCCGTTCTCGGTGGTGCTGTTCGACGAGATCGAGAAGGCCCACCAGGAGATCTACAACAGCCTGTTGCAGGTCCTCGAGGATGGCCGGCTCACCGACGGCCAAGGGCGCACGGTGGACTTCAAGAACACCGTGCTGATCTTCACCTCGAACCTCGGTACGTCCGACATCTCGAAGCCGGTCGGCCTGGGCTTCACCCAGGGTGGCGGTGACAACAACTACGAGCGGATGAAGCAGAAGGTCAACGACGAGCTGAAGAAGCACTTCCGCCCGGAGTTCCTCAACCGCATCGACGACATCATCGTCTTCCACCAGCTGACCCGCGACGAGATCATCAAGATGGTCGACCTCATGATCACCAGGGTCGCCGGCCAGCTCAAGACCAAGGACATGGCCCTGGAGCTCACCGACAAGGCCAAGGCGTTGCTGGCCAAGCGCGGCTTCGACCCGGTGCTGGGTGCCCGCCCGCTGCGGCGCACCATCCAGCGCGAGATCGAGGACCAGCTCTCCGAGAAGATCCTCTTCGAGGAGGTCGGGCCCGGACAGGTCGTCACGGTCGACGTCGACAACTGGGACGGCGAGGGCGCCGGTGAGGACGCGGTGTTCACCTTCACCGGAACCCGCAAGCCGCCGGCCGAGCCGGACCTGGCCAAGGCCGGGGCCCACAGCGCGCCGGAAACGCAGTAGCGATTGGCGGAAACGGGCGGTTAGTCTCTGACGGGGCTACCGCCCGTTTTTGCTGCGCTCTAAAAGAAGGGCCCGCCTGTGCTGATCGTGACCACCAACGACCTCCCGGGCTGGGAGATCCAGCGCGTCTGTGGCGAAGTGTTTGGGCTGACCGTGCGCTCCCGCAATGCGTTGGCCCAGATGGGCGCGGGCTTCAAGGCCATGTTCGGCGGCGAGCTGCAAGGGATGACGAAGAACCTGGCCGATAGCCGCAATGAGGCGATGGGACGGCTGATCGCCGAGGCGCGCAATCGCGGGGGCAACGCGATCGTCGCGATGCGGTTCGACACGACCGAAATCGGCGACGTGTGGACCGAGATCTGCGCCTACGGCACCGCGGTTCAAGCGATACCGGTCACCGATGGCGCGAAATACACGGCCAGTGAGCTCGGATACGGCCGGGCGTAGCCCCCGGGCGCGTCACTGTCCAAAGTCAGACCCCCGGCCCGTCTCCTCCTATAGCGGTCAGCGCGGCGCGATCAGGGCGAACACCTGCTTGGCGACCTGCAGCATCCAACCGGTCACCGTCGGCCCGTGATCGCGTGGCCAAGTCAGCTGGAAACTGACCGCCCACGGCTGCTGCGTCTTGTCCACGGCATACCAGCTGAACGTCAGATCACCCGGCAGACCACCGGCTTTCGCGCCGATGTACGGCCAAACGCTTCGATCCAGTTGGATACCTGACACGGCAGCCAGGATCTCTCGGACCGGCGCGGCCTCGCCGACGGCGTCCGCCTGCAGTGCCGCATGAACGCGGCAGATGTCCTGCGCGTTGCCGTACCACTCCGCGCCGTAAGCGGATGCCGGAGAGTGCGCACGGCTCGGATCGGGTTGATACGGAGTGGAATCGGCCTGCGCCAGCAGCTGGGCACGCACTTGCGGTGATCCGTGTTCCCATTGACTGCGCAGATCCGGCTCACCCCAGCCGACGGAGAACAACTCGTACATGGTGGGGAAGGGCGTCATGCTGGCCGGGTCGTGGTGGCCGGCCGTGGCGAGCGCTTCCTCGATAGCGTGCGTGCCCAGCCGGCCGATCAGCAAGTCGGTTGCCATGTTGTCACTGGTGGCGATCATCTTCTCGGCGGCCCTGCGAACCGAAACATGTTCTCCCACAGGCAGTTCCAAGCCCGACGAGCCAACCGCCCTGCTTTTGTCGGTGACCGTCAGCTGATCGTCCCAGGACACCGTTCCGTTTCTCACCGCGCCCGCCAGTGCATGCAACACGTAAAGCTTGAAAATCGATGCCAGCGGCAGGGATTCACCGGTGTTAGTGCCCGCGACCGGGTCGCAGCGGCCGTTGTCGACCTTGGCGACCTGGTAGGAGTAGCGCGCACCGGTCTTGCCGAGAACCGCGTCGAAGTCATGCCACGAGTTGATCTTGGGCGCTTGAGTATCGAGGTCGAACCGGTCAACCCACCCGTCGTCGTCGGTGTGTATCCGGATGTCCTGTCGCGCACCGTAGGACGACGTGAGGTGCAGCGTGGCCACGCTGGCGCCGATGTCTACGCTGTCGAGTTTGAACGGGCGGTCCCACCACAGCTCCTCCATGGTGGTCTCCACCGAGTCGACCTTGTCGGGCGCGGCCAGGGTGCGCACCCCGACCTGGCCGATGGGCCAGTCCGAGTTGAGCATGTCCATGGTCTGCTGGGCCCGCAGACCGGGCGGCGTCCGGGTGTCGATCGCGCGTCCGGGATTCGCCGCGTTCGCGTTTGGGGAAGGGGAGGGGGCGCACCCGGGCGCCAGGGTCACCACCAGTACAGCCGCAGCGCTCAGCGCCAAGGCGCGGCGCCGGGCCGAGCGCCCGCTAGCCCGCCTGCTTATTGCCGGCAACGTCCATCACAACCTCAAATTCCAGCAGCGAGGCCCCGGTTGCCACCGGGTTGGCCCGCTCACCGGCGTGCGCCTGGATGGCGGGCCCCTTCGCCCACGCCTGGAACGCCTCCTCGGACTCCCACTGCGTCACCACGAAATAGCGGTCTTCGCCCTTGATCGGGCGCAGCAGCTGGAACCCGAGGAAACCGGGCTGGTTATCGACCGCGTGCGCCCGGTGTGCGAACCGCTTCTCCAACTCGGGGCCGGCGTCGGCGGGCACTTCGATTGCGTTGATTTTCACCACTGGCGGCATGCCGCTAGGCTACCCCGCCGCCCGCCCTGTTGATCCCCGGGGCGGGACACGCAAGATGGTGACATGCCCAGCGATCTTTTGACTTGCCGCGGGGGGAGCGGCGAGCCGTTGGTGCTGCTGCACGGCCTGATGGGACGGGGCAGTACCTGGTCGCGTCAGCTGCCCTGGCTGACCCGGCTGGGCACCGTGTACACCTACGACGCGCTGTGGCATCGGGGCCGCGACGCCGACGATCCGCACCCGATCAGCACCGAACGGTTCGTGGCCGACCTGGCCGACGCGGTGAGCGCATTGGGGGCGCCGGCCAGGCTGGTCGGGCATTCCATGGGAGCCCTGCACTCGTGGTGTCTGGCCGCGGAGCGCCCCGAACTGGTCTCCGCGCTGGTGCTCGAGGACATGGCCCCGGACTTCCGCGGCCGCACCACCGGTCCGTGGGAGCCGTGGCTGCATGCCCTTCCGGTCGAATTCGGCTCGGCTCGGCAGGTGTTGGACGAATTCGGCCCGGTTGCCGGCCGGTACTTCCTGGAGGCCTTCGATCGCACCGCCACCGGGTGGCGGTTGCACGGTCACACCTCGCGATGGATCGAGATCGCCGCCGAATGGGGCACCCGGGACTACTGGGCGCAGTGGTGCGCGGTGCGTGCCCCGGCGCTGCTCATCGAGGCCGGCAACTCCGTCGCGCCGCCGGGCCAGATGCAACAGATGGCCCAAACCGATTCCCCGACAACCTATCTGCAAGTCCAGCAAGCCGGCCACCTGGTTCACGACGAAGCGCCACAGGTATTCCGCCAAGCGGTCGAGGCGTTCCTTCCGGCGCCGTATCCGCGCGTCTCGGGCGGCTGAGGACCGGCCGCCGCGGCGGATGTGTTCGATGTCATAGTCGACCGCTCCCGCGCCGCGCCGTGCGGCATCGGCGCTGGTCATCGCCCTACAGGTGAGACCGGCGCGGCGGCGGGCCTGCGTGGCCGAGTGCCCGCCGTGGAAGCTGGCGCGCCACAATCTGATAATTTCTTCAATCGTTCAACTATTCAAGTTGTGGATTCTTCAGGAGATCCGTGGTGTCGGAGCCGCTGTATCAAGCTCAAGGCCGAATTCTTCAAGACCCTGGGGCATCCGGCGCGGGTCCGGATTCTCGAGCTCCTGGTGCCCGGGGACAAGTCGGTCGCCGAGCTGTTGCCCGAGGTCGGGCTGGAATCGTCGAATCTGTCGCAGCAGCTCGGCGTGCTGCGCCGGGCCGGGGTGGTCGAGGCGCACCGGGACGGCAACACCGATGATCTACTCGATCGCCTCGCCGGACATCGCCGAGCTGTTGATGGTGGCGCGCAAGGTCCTCACCGGGGTGCTCAGCGACCGCGTCGCGGTGCTGGAAGATCTGCGCGCCGGCGGGCGGAGTAGCGTCCATGGGCTGGATCGGCAAATCCCTCCGGGTGCGGCGGATCGCCGAACCCGCGGCGCCAGCACCGCGGCCGGTGACGACGCCGCCTGCCGGAGTGCGGGGTTCGCTTCAGATCCGGCACGTCGACGCGGGCTCGTGCAACGGGTGTGAGGTGGAGATCGCGGGCGCGTTCGGGCCGGTGTATGACGCCGAGCGGTTCGGTGCGCGCTTGGTGGCATCCCCGCGACATGCGGACGCGCTGCTGGTGACCGGCGTCGTGACGCGCAACATGGCCGATCCGTTGCGCGCCACGATCGACGCCACCCCGCTGCCGCGGCGGGTGATCGCCTGCGGGGACTGCGCCCTGAACCGAGGCGTGTTCACCGACGCCTATGGCGTGGTCGGCGCGGTGGGTGAGCGTGGTGGGCGTCGACGTGGAAATCCCGGGCTGCCCGCCGACGCCGGGCCAGATCGTCGCGGCGCTGCGATCGGTGACCGGCAAGTGACCGCTGGGCTGACGGCCACCGTGGTGTCCGCGCCGAAACCGGTGCGCCGCAATGACTATCGGGCCATCTGCGGCGGGCGCGTCTGACTTCGCTGCTGGGGGCGGCCGGGGTGTGCGGCGGGGCATGCTGGGCATCTTCGGTGCGGTCCGCTCGGTGCGCATCGGGTGGTTGCTCCCGCTGTCGGGGGTGCAGCTGGGCCTCGATCCGCTGGGCGGGTTCTTCATGGCGCTCACCGGCGCGGTCGCGGTGGCCGTCGGCCTCTACGCGATCGGCTATGCGCGGCGCGAGCACCTGGGCCGCGTCACCCTGGCGGTGTTGCCGGTGTTTGTCGCGGCGATGCTGCTGGTGCCCGCGGCGGGGTCGGTGACCACCTTCCTGCTGGCTGTGGGAGTTGATGGCCGTCGCGTCGTTGGTGTCTGGTGCTGACCGAACACACCCGCCCGCAGGTTCGCTCCGCGGCATTGGTGTATGCGGTGATGACCCAGTTGGGCTTCGTGGCGATCCTGGTCGGGCTGATGGTGCTGTCGGCGGCCGGTGGCGCGGACCGGTTCGCCGAGTTGCACGGGATACCTCAGCCGGTCCGCACCGCGGTGTTCCTGCTTGACGGTGGCGGGGTTCGGGTCGAAGGCCGGACTGGTGCCGCTGCACGCGTGGTTGCCGCGCGCCCACCCGGAGGCGCCCGAGCCCGGTGTCGGCGTTGATGAGCGCGGCGATGGTGAACATGGGGATCTACGGCATTTGCCGCGTCGATCTGCAGCTGCTCGGCCCGGGCCCGCGCTGGTGGGGGCTCACGTTGATGGTCGTCGGCGGGATTTCGGCGCTCTACGGCGTGGTGCAGGCTTCGGTGGCCACGGATCTCAAACGGCTACTTGCCTATTCGACAACCGAGAACATCGGGCTGATCACGCTGGCACTCGGCGCCGCGACCCTGTTCGCCGCGCAGGACGCGCGCGGGCCGGCGACGATCGCCGCGGCCGCGGCCATGCTGCACCTCGTCGCGCATGCGGCGTTCAAGAGCCTTGGATTCCTGGCGGCGGGGTCGGTGCTGGCCGCGACCGGGCTGCGCGACCTCGACCGGCTCGGCGGGCTGGCCCGCCGGATGCCGGCGACCACCACCCTGTTCGGGGTGGCGGCGCTGGGTGCCTCTGGGCTGCCGCTGGGCGCCGGCTTCGTCAGCGAGTGGTTGCTGGTCCAGTCCCTGATCCACACGGCGCCCCGGCACGACACCGTCCTGGCCCTGACGACGCCGCTGGCGGTAGGCGCGGTCGCGCTCACCACCGGTCTGGGCGTGGCGGCGATGGTCAAGGCGTTCGGCATCGGCTTCCTGGCCCGGCCCCGTTGCCGGCAAGCCGCCGAGGCCCGCGAGGCGCCGGCCAGCATGCTGGCCGGTATGACGGTCGCGGCAGCCGCCTGCCTGGTGCTGGCGGTGGCGCCCTCGGTGGTCGCGCCGGCGCTGCGCCGGGCCGTTGCCGCGTTGCCCGCGGCCCGGAGCGTTCAGTTCACCGATCTCGGCGCCGTGGTGCGGCTGCCCGGTCTGCAGGGATCGATCGCGCCCGGGGTGATCGCGGCCGGCGTCGGAGTGGCCGCGCTGAGTGCGGCCAGCGCTGGCGGGGTGGCGCCGGAGCCGGCGCCCGGCGCCCGCCACGCTGCCGCTATGGGCTTGTGGCGCAGACGATCTCACCGCACGCATGCAGTACACGGCCACGTCGTTCGCCGAGCCGCTGCAACGGGTCTTCGACGACGTCCTGCGTCCCGACACCGATATCGAAGTCACCCACACTGCCGAGTCGCGGTATCTGGCGGACAAAATCACCTACCGCAGCAGAATCGCCGACGCGATCGAGGAACGCTTCTACACGCCGGTGATCCGGGCGGTCTCGGCGGCGGCGGGACTGGTGCGCCGCGCCCACACCGGCAGCGTGCACCTCTATCTGGCCTACGGCGCGCTCGGTGTCCTGATCGTGCTGGTGGTCGCCCGATGAACGTCTGGTCCTACGTCGCGGGCGCGGTGCAGATCGGCAGCGTGATGCTCGGGGCGCCGCTGGTGGTCGGGCATGACCCGCCAGGTGCGCGCCCGCTGGGAGGGCCGCGTCGGCGGCGGCATCCTGCAGCCGTGGCGCGACATCGTCAAACAGCTTGGCAAGCAACGGATCACGCCGCAGTGGCACGACGGTGGTGTTCGCGGCCGCACCCGCCGTGGTGGCCGGATCGACGTTGCTGATCGCCGCGGTCGCACCGCTGGTCGCCACCGGGTCTCCGCTGGACACCAGCGCCGACCTGTTCGCCGTGGTCGGGCTGCTCTTCGTGGGCACCGTCGCGCTGACCCTGGCCGGCATCGACACCGGCACCGTCGTTCGGCGGCATGGGCGCCAGCCGCGAGATCACCATCGCCGCGCTGGTGGAACCCACCATCTTGCTGGCGGTCTTCGCGTTGTCCATGCCGGCCGGCTCGGCGAATCTCGGTGCGTTGGTGGCCCATACCATCACGCATCCCGAGCAGGTGGTGTCGCTGGCCGCGTTGCTTGCCTTCGCCGCGCTGGTGATCGTCATCGTCGCCGAGACCGGGCGGCTGCCCGTGGACAACCCGGCCACCCATCTCGAGCTGACGATGGTGCACGAGGCGATGGTCCTCGAATACGCCGGTCCCCGGCTGGCGCTGGTCGAGTGGGCGGCCGGGATGCGACTGACCGTCCTGCTGGCGCTGCTGGCAAACCTGTTCGCGCCGTGGGGCATTGCCGACGGCCGGCCCGGCGGGCTGGACATCGTCGTCGGCGTGGCGGCGGTGGCGGCCAAGGTCGCGGTGCTGGCGGGCCTGCTGGCCACCGTCGAGGTGTTCGTCGCCAAGCTGCGGCTGTTCCGGGTTCCCGAGTTGCTGGCCGGATCGTTCCTGCTGGCCCTGCTCGCAGTCGTCGCCGCCAATTTCTTCGCGGTGCCGAGCATGACGGACAACAATTTTTCGGTTCTGGTCGACCTCGCCGCGGGCGGAATGCTGCTGGCCGCGGTGCTGATCGTGTGGCGCCGCGACCTGGCCGCCATCATCCGTCTGCTGGCGTTGGCAGGGTGTCGCTTTGGCGGCCATTCCCGTGCTGCGCGGGGTGTACGACGGCGACGGTGCGCTCATCGGTGTGGGGGTCGCCGTGCTGGTGTTGCGGGGTGCGATACTGCCGCGGCTGCTGGCCCGGGCGGTCGGCGCCGAGCCGCAGGCGCACCGCGAGGCCACCCCGCTGGTCAACACCGCCACATCGCTGCTCATCACCGCCGTGCTGACGCTGGCCGCCTTCGCCGCCACCCGCCCCCTGGTGAGCCTGCAGCCGGCGGCCACGACCACCGCTGTCCCGGCCGCTACCGCGGTGGTGCTCATCGCGTTGTTCGTCATGGTTACGCGGCGCCATGCGGTGTCGCAGGCCGCGGGATTTCTCATGCTGGACAACGGAATCGCCGCCACCGCATTCTTGCTCACGGCCGGGGTGCCGCTGATCGTCGAGCTCGGCGCCTCGCTGGACGTGCTGTTCGCGGTCATCGTGATCGGCGTCCTGACCGGCCGGCTGTCCCGCATCTTCGGCGGCGCCGACCTGGACGCCTTGCAGGAGCTGCACGACTGATGACCGGTTTACTGCTCGCCGCGATCCTGACGCCCGTCGGTGCGTCGATCGCCACCTTGGTTGCCGGATGGCGCAGGGCAACCGCGGCATTGATCGTGCTGTCGGCGGCAGCGGTGCTCGGGTGTGGCGTCGCGCTCGGGTGCCGTGTCGGGTCGGGGACGCGGTTCGCGCTGGGCGGGCTGCTGCGAGTCGACGCGCTCACCGTCACGATGCTGATCGTCATCGGAATCGGTTGCCACACTGGCCACCTGGGCCAGCATCGGCTACCTCGACGCCGAACTCGCGCACGGCCACACCGACGCGCGCGGCGCCCGACTGTACGGGGCGCTGACGGCAGCGTTCCTGGCGGCGATGGTTGTCGCGGTGTGCGCCAACAACATCGGCGTTATCTGGATCGCGATCGAAGCCACCACGGTGATCACCGCCTTCCTGGTGGGGCACCGCCGCACCCGCGGCGCTCTGGAAGCGACCTGGAAGTACGTTGTGATCTGCTCGGTGGGTATCGCGATCGCCTTTCTGGGCACGGTGCTGCTGTACTACGCCGCTGAGCATGCCGGGGCGCCGGCCGCCGCCGGCCCTGAACCTCGATGTGCTGACCGCACATGCCGGCGGGCTGGATCCCGACATCGCCCGACTGGCGGGCGGGTCTGCTGCTCATCGGCTACGGCGCGAAGGTCGGGCTGTTTCCGTTCCACACCTGGCTGGCCGATGCCCACAGCCAGGCCCCGGCACCGGTTTCGGCGCTGATGAGCGGGGTGCTGCTGTCGGTGGCGTTTTCGGTACTGATCCGCATCAAACCGATCATCGACACGGCCGCCGGGCCCGCCTTCATGCGGTCATGGCTGTTGGTGATCGGGTTGGCGACGCTGGTGATCGCGGCCCTGATGCTGACGGTGACACCCGACATCAAGCGCATGCTCGCCTACTCGTCCATGGAGAACATGGGCCTTATCGCGATCGCCGCAGCCGCCGGAACCACGTTGGCTATCGCGGCGCTGCTGCTGCACGTCCTGGCGCACGGGATCGGCAAGACGGTCCTGTTCCTCGCGAGCGGTCAGCTGCAGGCCGCGCACGACTCCACCGCGATCGCCGACATCAGCGCCGTGCTGCGACGCTCCCGTCTGATCGGTGTATCGCTTGGCGTCGGGGTGATCGTGCTGCTCGGGCTGCCGCCGTTCGCGATGTTCGCCAGCGAGTTGGCCATCGCCCGCTCACTCGCCGACGCCCGGCTCAGCCTGGGCGCTCGGCGCGGGCATGCTGCTGATCGCGGTTGCCTTCGCCGCGCTGGCGCGCAACTCCGGGCGCGTTCTGCTGGGTACCGGCCCCGCCGGTGCACCAGAGATCGCCGTACCGCGAACGGTGGCCGCGGCCCTGCTCGTCGGCATTGCCGCATCGCTCGCCCTGGGTGTCACCGCCGGCCCGCTCACCGACTTGTTCACCACCGCGGCCGGCGAGGTCGGGGCGCAGCGGTGAGCGGTGACTGGGATGCGCCACAGGTTATCTCAGCACCGGTTGGCCGACATGGCGGAAGACCTGCTGGGCGAGGGGTTTCGGCTGGGCCTGGTGGCCGCCCATGATGACGGCGACGCCCTCCGTGTCGTTTACCTGTTCCTCGCCGGCCGGCCTGATCGTCGCGTCGAACTCGAATGCCTGGTATCGAAAGACGATCCGGCGCTGCGGTCGCTGGCATATGTGTCGTTCGGGGCGGGTCGGTTCGAGCGGGAGATTGCGGATCTGTACGGCATCCGGCCCGTCGGACATCCGAAAGCACGCCGCCTGGTGCGGCATGCGCACTGGCCCGTGGGG
The DNA here is from genome assembly GCA_963800315.1 of uncultured Actinomycetota bacterium. Lineage (GTDB taxonomy): Bacteria > Actinomycetota > Actinomycetes > Mycobacteriales > Mycobacteriaceae > Mycobacterium. Next base: position 638,900 of record CAWDAS010000001.1, on the reverse strand, counting down.
CTGGTATCCCATGCGCCGAAGACGCCGGGCCCGCACCCGAATTCGACGGTGTTGGCGGCTTCCCGTTCGTCACCGTTGAAGGGCCCGGAGTGTATGAGATTCCGGTTGGCCCCGTGCACGCCGGGGTGATCGAGCCCGGCCATTTCCGCTTCTCCGTCGCCGGCGAAACCGTGCTGCGACTCAAGGCCCGGCTGTGGTTCGTGCACCGGGGATTGGAGAAGACTTTTCCAGGGCAGGCCGGCCGACGGGGCAGTCGAACTGGCCGAACGCGTCAGCGGCGACACCTCGGTTGCACACGCGCTCGCCCACAGCCTCGCCGTCGAAGACGCGCTCGGGATCGCACTCCCCGACGCGGTACACCGGCTGCGGGCACTGCTGGTCGAACTCGAACGCCTGTACAACCACGTCGCCGATCTGGGCGCGCTCGCCAACGACGCCGGGTTCGGCCTCGCCAACGCACACGCCCAACGCATCCGCGAACAACTGTTGCGACTCAACGCGGCGATCACCGGACACCGGCTGCTGCGTGGCGCTATCCGCCCGGGTGCGGTCGCGTTGCGGGCGCTGCCCGATGCCGCCGCGCTGCGATCCATAGCGGCCGACGTCGCCGAGGTCGCCGAGCTGACCCTGCGCAACTCCCTGGTCTACGACAGGTTCGCCGGGACGGCCGTCCTACAACGAGAAGACGCCCACGCACTCGGCTGCCTGGGCTATGTCGCGCGAGCCAGCGGCATTCGCACCGACGCCCGACTCGAACACCCAACCACCGCCCTTCCCGTGACCGAGATCGGCGCCGCTGACGGTGACGTGCTGGCCCGCTACACGGTGCGACGGGACGAATTCGCCGCGTCTGCCGAGCTGATCTGTCACCTGATCGAATCACACTCGGGCCCAATACAATACGGCGAGACCGCCGCCCCCGTTGTCGGGACCCGCAGCGGTGTCGGCATCGTCGAAGGCTGGCGCGGCACGATCGTGCACCGGGTCGAAATCGACGCCGCCAATCGGATCGCCCGCGCCAAGATCGTCGACCCCTCCTGGTTCAACTGGCCGGCGCTGCCGGTCGCGATGGCCGACACCATCGTTCCCGATTTTCCGCTGGCCAACAAGAGTTTTAACCAGTCTTACGCCGGCAACGACCTCTAAGAGTTGTTACCCCTCGCCGGCCAACGCAAACCGGCCATCGCGCGTCTTTGTGACCAGGCCGTCGTCCAGCAGTGAAGCCAGCGCCCGGTCGCGCTGTCCAGTATCGGTCAGCCACGCCAGGTCCAGCTCGGCCCTGGTGACAGGAGAGTCGTTGCCGCGCAGCACATCCAGTAGGCGTCCCCGGACCTGCCGGTCGGTTCCGGCGTAGGTCTGGATGCGGCGCGCCGGCCCCTGCGCCGGGGGATAGCCGGCCTTCCGCCATGCGCACTCGCCAAGCGGGCACAGCCCGCATCGCGGCGCGCGGGCCGTGCAGACCGTCGCACCCAGCTCCATCAGGGCCACGGAAAACCGCGGCGCCGTGTCGCCGGACGGCAGCAGTGCCGAGACGTCGGCATGGTCACGCGTCGCCGACGGGGCGCCGGCGTCGGCCAGCGCATGCACGGCGCGGGCGACCACCCGGCGGACGTTGGTGTCCACCACCGGGACCGGCTGGCGGTAGGCGAAACAGGCGACCGCGCGCGCGGTGTAGCTGCCGACACCCGGCAGCGTCAGCAGGGTGTCGACGTCATGCGGCACCACATCGCCGTGGTCACGGTCAATGACGATCGCGCATTCGTGCAGCCGCTTGGCCCGCCGCGGATAGCCGAGCTTGCCCCAGGCGCGCAGCACGTCGGCGGCGCTGGCCGCGGCGGTCGCGGACGCGGTGGGCCACCGCCGCACCCAATCGGTCCAAATCGGCAGCACCCGGGCCACCGGCGTCTGTTGCAGCATGAATTCGCTGACCAGGATCTGCCACGCGCTGACGCCGGGTTCCCGCCACGGCAGGTCGCGGCGCGACCGTTCGTACCACTCGAGCAACGCATCGGCCGGAACATTTGGCCGTCCGTTCACCGGCGGGTGCGGCATGATGGCAGCCATGCCTAACACCAGCCCGGTAACCGCGTGGAAAGCACTCAAAGAGGGTAACGAGCGATTCGTCGCCGGCAAGCCTCAGCATCCCAGCCAGAGCGTCGAGCACCGGGCCGGCCTGGCCGCCGGGCAGAAGCCCACCGCGGTTGTGTTCGGCTGCGCGGACAGCCGGGTCGCGGCCGAACTCATCTTCGACCAGGGGCTGGGCGATATGTTCGTGGTTCGCACCGCCGGGCAGGCCATCGACTCCGCGGTGTTGGGGTCCATCGAGTTCGCGGTGACGGTACTCGACGTGCCGCTCGTCGTCGTCTTGGGCCACGACAGCTGCGGTGCCGTCAAGGCCGCTCTGGCCGCGATCGAAGACGGTGCGATACCGGGCGGATTCGTGCGCGATGTGGTGGAACGGGTAGCCCCGTCAATCCTGATGGGCCGCCGCGACGGCCTGCGCCGTGTCGACGAGTTCGAGAAACGCCATGTGAGCGAGACCGTGGCGCAGCTCATGTCGCGCTCGTCGGCAATCGCCGAACGGGTGTCCGCGGGCACGCTGGGGATAGCGGGCGTCACCTATCACCTCGCCGACGGGCGGGTGGTGTTGGGCGACCACGTCGGCGACATTGGCGCATAAGGGGCGAGTGAGCTAACTTTCGGCCCCCACTAACACGCCGGTTAGCCAGCAAACCCCGCGACACGCCGAGGCAGGTCAAGCAAATAGGCGTGACCTGGGCCTACGCTGCGATCGTGCTGGATCTGGAACCGCGGGGCCCGCTACCTACCGAGATCTATTGGCGGCGCAGGGGCCTGGCCCTGGGTATCGCGGTCGTCGTGATTGGGATCGTGGTCGCCACGGTCATCGCCTTCATGGGCAACGGTGCGGGCACCAAACCCGCCAATGCCGACAAAACCAACTCCGCCCAAAACAAGCCGGGCGCGCCGGCCCCACAGGCGCCCGCCCCCGCGGGCCAGGGCGACGGCACGCCGGCCGTGCCGGCGCCGGGCCAGAATCCCGAGATGCCCACGCCCACCGCGGCCGTGCAACCCCCGCCGGTGCTCAAGGAGGGCGACGACTGTCCCGATTCGACGCTGGCCGTAAAGGGCCTGACCAACTTGCCCCAGTACTTCATCGGTGACCAGCCGAAGTTCACCATGGTCGTCACCAACATCGGGCTGGTGTCGTGCAAACGCGACGTCGGGGCGGCCGTGCTCGCGGCCTACGTGTACTCGCTGGACAACAAGCGGCTGTGGTCCAACCTGGACTGCGCGCCGTCCAACGAGACCCTGATCAAGACGTTCACGCCCGGCGAGCAGGTGACGACGGCGGTGACCTGGACGGGGATGGGATCGGCGCCGCACTGCCCGCTGCCGCGGCCGGCGATCGGGCCGGGCACCTACAACCTCGTCGTGCAACTGGGCAACCTGCGCTCGCAGCCGGTGCCGTTCATCCTCAATCAGCCGCCCCCGCCGCCCGGCCCGGTGCCGGCGCCCGGCCCGGCGGTCGCACCGCCCCCGGGGGCTCAGGCCCCCGCCGGCTGAGCCTGCTAGCTCAGCGGGTCGGCGATAGTCGACTCCGCCAGCTGTGACAGGCCCTCCCGGACGTGCCGCGCCCACATCGCCCCTATGCCCTCCACCGATTGCAGGTCGTTGGCGCTGGCCGCCAGCAGACCCTGCAGCGTCCCGAAACACCGCACCAGCAGATCCGCGTGGGCGAACTGCAGCCGTGGAATGCCGGCCAGCGCGCGGTAGCCACGCGGGCTCAGCGCCGAATCCTGCGCGTCGGTGGTGGTCGGATATCCGAAAACCTTTGCCAGCGTAGTGAAATCGAGCAATTCGGCATCCGACAGGGCGTCCAGCTCGTCGAGGGTGGCGGTCATTTGCGCTTCGGACAATGGTTCGGGACTGGCGTGATAGTCGCGCACGATCAACTCCCGGGCGGTGTCGTTGCCGCCGAGCAGCTCCTCGAGCTGCAGCGTCAACTGGCGCCCGTCGGTGCCCAGTTCGACGACGTCGTTGGCGATCGCCACGCCGATCCGCCGGACCAGCTCGTGCCGCTGCACCACCGTCATCACGTCCCGCAGCGTGACGAAGTCCTCGATCTCGGCCCGGGACAGTTGCCTGCTGACCTCGTCCAATCTCATCTTGTACCGCTCCAGGGTCGCGATGGCCTGATTGGCCCGCGACAGGATGGTCGCGGAATCGGCCACCACGTGCCGCTCGCCGCCGACGTAGACGGTGACGATGTTCATCGAGTGGCTCACCGAGATCACCGGGTAGCCCGTCTGAATCGCGGCCCGCTCGGCTGAGCGATGCCGAGTCCCCGACTCGTCGGTCGGTATCGACGGGTCGGGAACCAGCTGGACGTTGGCGCGCACGATGCGACTGCCGTCGGTGGACAGCACCACGGCGCCGTCCATCTTCGCCAGCTCACGCAGCCGCGTGGGCGCGTACCGGACGTCGAGGGCGAAGCCGCCGTCACAGATGGCCTCGACGTTCTCGTCGTTGCCGAGCACGATCAGCGCACCGGTACGGCCACGCAGGATGCGCTCGAGGCCGTCCCGCAGCCCGGTGCCCGGGGCCAGGAGGGCGACAGTCTCACGCAGGGTCGGACGAGTCACAGCGTGTCATTGTGCGGCCGCAATGCGTTATGCGTCTAGCCGTCGTGGCCCGGGGGGCCTGCCGCTGCGGTGGTCGGCGATGTCGACCATGTGCTCGAGCGCCGCGACGATGGTCGGTGCCCGCAGCGCCCGCATCCCGCTCGGGACTATCTCGCGTCGCGGGTCGTCTCCGTCCGGGATCAGCGCGATGGTGAATCCCTGGCGCATGGCTTCACCCAGCCGCCGGTCCATGCCGCTGACCCGGCGCAGGTCGCCGGCCAGCCCGACCTCGCCGATCATCACCGCCGTCGACGGCAGCGGCAGATCGGTGTATGCCGACGCCAGCGCCAGCGCGACGGCCAGATCCGAGGACGGATCGGTCAACCGCATCCCGCCCACGGTGGACAGGTAGGTGTCGTTGACGGCGATGGACAGCCTGGCGTGCTTTTCCAGCACCGCGCTGATCATCGCGGCCCGGGCATGGTCGATGCCGCTGACGGCGCGGCGCGGTGATCCTCCCGACGGCGCCGCCAGCAGCGCCTGGACTTCCCCGATCAGTGGCCGTTTCCCATCCAGCGTCACAGTGATGGCGGTGCCGGCGACCGGCGCCGGCCGCTGATCCAGGAAGAGGTTCGACGGGTCGGCCACGTCCTCGATCCCGTTGTCGTGCAGCATGAAACAGCCGACTTCGTCGGCCGCGCCGAACCGGTTCTTGATCCCACGGACCATGCGCAGGGCGCCGTTGCGGTCACCCTCGAAGTGCAGCACCACGTCGACGAGGTGTTCCAGCGAGCGGGGTCCGGCGATCGCCCCGTCCTTGGTGACGTGGCCGACGAGGATCAGCGCGATGCCGTTGGCCTTGGCGGCCGCGGTCAGCGAGGCGGTTACCGCGCGCACCTGCGTGACCCCGCCGGCGACGCCGTCGGCCTCGGTCGTGGACATCGTCTGGACCGAGTCCACGATGACCAGCGCCGGCCGGACCGTCGCAATGTGCTCCAGCACGGTGTGCAAATCGGATTCGGCGGCCAGGTAGACCTCCTCGGCGCCACAGCCGATCCGGTCCGCGCGCAGCCGGATCTGGCCGGCGGATTCCTCACCGGAGATATACAGCGCGCGCCGCCCCGACAGCGCCGAGCGGTGGGCGACCTTGAGCAGCAGGGTCGACTTACCGACGCCGGGATCGCCGGCCAGCAGCGTGACCGAACCGGGCACCACGCCGCCGCCGAGCACCCGATCGAGTTCCGCTACGCCCGTGGAGCGGTGCTGGCTGAGGTTCGGCTCGACGGAGGTGATCGGAACGGGTCGCGAAGCAGCCGCCGAAGCTGCGCCCGCACGGCGGGCGTAGCCGATCGCACTGAGCACCGGCGCCTCATCGACGGTGCCCCACGTGCCGCACTCCAGGCAGCGGCCCACCCACTTGGCCGTGACATGCCGGCATTCCGAACAGCGGTATTGAGAGCGCGCAGTTGCCACGCCATGACGGTATCGGGCCGGTACGACAAGTCCGCCCAATGACGTGCATGGCGGCCCGCTCAGATTTGCGGCGGCACTATCGGCGCCGAGATCGGCACCAGCACGCTGGCCTGCCCGGCCTTCTCGAAATTGAAGGTGAAGTTGTAGTTGAGGCCATTGCTGATCGGCTTGGCCAGGGTCACCTTCGCCTTGACCGCATTGCTGGAGCCGATCGGACCCGGGGCCACCTTCTGGCCGTCGGGTGTACCGACGAAGAGCATGCCGCCGGCGGGCAGCCCAGCGTCGCCGCTGACCGTCACCGTGCCGATGTCGCTGGTGATGCCGACCAGTTTGTCCGCGACATCCGGCGACTGGTTGGTGGCCACCAGCACCAGGTCCACCGTTTGGCCCGGCTGCAGGAAGTCACCGGTCTGCACGGCCTGCATGCGGATGTTGCGCAGCGCGATGTTGTTGATCGTCACCTTGTTGCCGTCGACGGCGGGCTCCTGGGTGGCCATCTGTGAGACCTGTCCCACCCCGCAGCCACTGAGCAGCGCGGTGACCAGCGCGACCAGGGCGAGAACGGCGCCACGGGCGGGCAGCGCGGGGAGGCTGATCTTGAAGCGGTTCACTCAGTGCCTCCTGCTGGGCCGGTTGAACTAATGCAACTATGCACAGTAGTAGGAAGGTCTCGCGCGCGGTAGCGCGGGGCACAAGACCAGCGCGGGAACGCCGCATTGGGGTGCGCGAAAAGCCGAATAATGGCATTGGTATTGTGCTTCATTGCACGTCTCGCTCCTCCTGTCAACCCCTAATCTGCGCGTGTTGTGCCCCTGACCTGCATCGTTGCTTCACGCGCGGTTGGGTGGCCGTGTTAGAATGAAGTAACGAAAGGGGCTCGAATCAGATGATCTTCAAGGTCGGCGACACCGTTGTTTACCCTCACCACGGTGCTGCGTTAGTCGAGGCGATCGAAACCCGGACCATCAAAGGGGAGCAAAAAGAATATCTCGTCTTGAAAGTGGCGCAGGGAGACCTGACCGTTCGAGTTCCCGCCGACAATGCTGAGTATGTCGGCGTCCGCGACGTCGTCGGACAGGAAGGCCTCGACAAGGTTTTTCAGGTGCTGCGTGCGCCGCACACCGAGGAGCCGACGAACTGGTCGCGCCGCTACAAGGCAAACCTGGAAAAGCTCGCCTCCGGTGACGTCAACAAGGTGGCGGAGGTAGTGCGCGACCTGTGGCGCCGCGACCAGGAGCGCGGCTTGTCCGCCGGCGAGAAGCGCATGCTGGCCAAGGCCCGGCAGATTCTGGTCGGTGAACTGGCGTTGGCCGAGAGCACCGACGACGCCAAGGCAGAAACCATCCTCGACGAGGTTCTGGCCGCCGCTTCTTGAACTGAAAGCCTGACACTCTGGTGGTCCCGGGGACGGGCGCCGTAGTCGGAGTCGTCCCGGCCGCCGGGTCGGGGGAACGGCTGGCCGCCGGTATCCCTAAGGCATTCTGCGAGGTTGGCGGCCGCACCCTGCTGCAGCGTGCGGTCGCCGGTTTGCTCGAGTCCGCGGTTGTCGACCACGTCGTGGTGGCGGTCCCGGCTGACCGCATCGACGAGGCCAAGCGGGTCCTCGGCGATCAAGCCACCATTGTGGCCGGCGGCGCCGACCGCACCCAATCCGTGAGCCTGGCCCTGGCGGGCCTCGCCGGTGACCCCGCATTCGTGCTGGTGCACGACGCCGCCCGGGCGTTGACGCCCCCGGCGCTGATCGTGCGCGTGGTGGACGCGTTGCGGGCCGGCCACGACGCCGTCGTGCCCGTCCTGCCGCTGCATGACACCATCAAGGCCGTGGATGCCAACGGCGTGGTCCTGGGCACACCGGAACGGGCCGGCTTGCGGGCGGTGCAAACCCCGCAGGGCTTCGCCACGGATTTGCTGCTGCGGGCCTATCGCGCTTACCAGGCCGGCGGTAGTGCCGGCTTCACCGATGACGCGTCGCTCGTCGAGCACGTCGGCGGCCGGGTCCAGGTGGTGGACGGCGACCCGCTGGCATTCAAGATCACCACCCGGCTCGACCTGCTGCTGGCCGAAGCGATCGTGCACCGGTGAGCGAGCTGCCAAGGGTCGGTCTGGGCGTCGACGTGCACCCGATCGCACCCGGGAGACCGTGCTGGCTGGTGGGTCTGCTGTTTCCCGAAGCCGACGGCTGCGCCGGTCACTCGGACGGCGATGTCGGGGTGCACGCGCTCTGTGACGCCCTGTTGTCGGCCGCGGGCCTGGGGGACATCGGCGCGGTGTTCGGGGTGGCCGATCCGCGCTGGCAGGGCGTCAGCGGGGCCGGCATGTTGCGCCACGTCGTCGACCTGTTATCGGAGGCGTGGTGGGTCGGCAACGCGGCCGTGCAGGTGATCGGGAACCAGCCGAAGCTCGGCCCGCGCCGTGACGAGGCGCAGCAGGTGTTGTCGGGGCTGCTGCGGGCACCGGTGTCGGTGTCGGCGACCACCACCGACGGGCTGGGCCTGACCGGGCGGGGCGAGGGCCTGGCCGCCATCGCCACCGCGCTGCTGGTGCCCCGCGGGTAAGCCGACGCGGCCCACCCGCTCGCCGAGCGTCACGCGGGTGTGGCACTGGACGTCGACGGCCACGCCGACGTGACGCTCGCAAGCGGGGGTGTCGCCAGCTCGCCACCGCTCGCCGTCGCGGGCCGCGGCAATTGGCCAGGTAAGCTGGCACGTCGTGACCGATCGCGCCCGCTTGCGGCTACACGACACGGCGGCCGGTGCCGTGCGTGACTTCGTTCCGCTGCGCGCCGGCCACGTCTCGATCTACCTGTGCGGCGCCACCGTTCAAGGGCAGCCGCACATCGGGCATGTGCGCAGCGGCGTGGCCTTCGACATTCTGCGCCGATGGCTGATCGCGCGCGGCTACGACGTTGCGTTCATCCGCAACGTCACCGACATCGACGACAAAATCCTCAACAAGGCCGCCGCGGCGGGCCGGCCGTGGTGGGAGTGGGCGGCCACCTACGAGCGCGCCTTCTCCGCCGCGTACGACGCGCTGGATGTCCTGCCGCCGTCGGCCGAGCCGCGGGCCACCGGGCACATCACCCAGATGGTCGAATTGATGGAGCGCCTGATCGACACCGGCCACGCCTACGCCGGCCCGCGGCGACGTCTACTTCGACGTGCTCAGCTATCCGCAGTACGGCCAGTTGTCCGGCCACCGGATCGACGACGTCCATCAGGGCGAAGGGGTGGCCACCTGCAAGCGTGACCAGCGCGACTTCACCCTGTGGAAGGCCGCCAAGCCCGGCGAGCCGTCGTGGCCCACGCCGTGGGGACGCGGACGTCCGGGCTGGCACCTGGAGTGCTCGGCGATGGCCCGCACCTATCTCGGACCGGAATTCGACATCCATTGCGGTGGAATGGATTTGGTCTTCCCACACCACGAGAACGAGATCGCGCAGAGCCGCGCCGCCGGGGACGGCTTCGCCCGCTACTGGCTGCACAACGGCTGGGTGACGATGGGCGGCGAGAAGATGAGCAAGTCGCTGGGCAACGTGTTGTCCATACCGGCGATGCTGCAGCGGGTGCGGCCCGCCGAACTGCGCTACTACCTGGGCAGCGCCCACTACCGGTCGATGCTGGAATTCTCCGAAACCGCCCTGCAGGACGCCGTGAAGGCCTATGTCGGAGTGGAGGAATTCCTGCACCGGGTGCGCATTCGCGTGGGTGGCGTGAAGCCCGGCGACCCGACCGCGCGGTTCGCCGAGGCCCTCGACGACGACCTGGCGGTCCCGGCCGCACTGGCCGAGGTGCACCACGCCCGCGCCGAGGGCAACCGCGCGCTCGACACCGGCGACCACGAGGGCGCACTGCAGCACGCCGGCGCGATCCGAGCGATGATGGGCATCCTGGGTTGCGACCCGCTCGACGAGCGCTGGGAAACCCGCGACGAGACGTCGGCCGCCCTGGCCGCCGTCGACGTGCTGGTGCGCGCCGAACTGGAAAGCCGGGACAAGGCGCGTCAGCAGCGCAACTGGGCGCTTGCCGACGAGATCCGGGATCGGCTCAACGACGCCGGCATCGAGGTGACCGATACCGCCGACGGCCCGCAGTGGTCGCTGCAGGCCGGTGACGGCAAGTAGATGGCCGGCAACTCGCGGCGCCGGGGCGCGGTACGCAAATCGGGCACGAAGAAGGGGCCGACCGTAGGTTCGGGCGGCCAGCGGCGCCGCGCGCTGGAGGGACGTGGTCCCACCCCGCCCGCGTACCTACGTCCCAACCATCCCGCCGCCAAGCGCGTGCAAAGCGCAGTCGCGCCGACCGGCGCGAGGCCGAACCGATGAGACCGAAACGGTGCTCGGCCGCAACCCGGTGCTGGAATGCCTGCGCGCCGGTGTCCCGGCGACCGCGCTCTACGTCGCGCTCGGCACCGAAGCCGACGAACGGCTCACCGAATCGGTATCCCGCGCGGCCGATCTGGGGATTTCCATCCTCGAGGTGCCGCGTGCCGATCTGGACCGGATGACCGGCAACCACCTGCATCAGGGCATCGCCCTGCAGGTGCCGCCGTACAACTACGCCCACCCGGACGACCTGCTCGCGGACGCTCTTGGCTCGCCGCCGGCGCTGCTGGTCGCGTTGGACAACATCTCCGATCCCCGCAACCTCGGCGCGATCGTTCGCTCGGTGGCCGCGTTCGGCGGCCACGGTGTGCTGATCCCGCAGCGGCGCTCGGCCTCGGTGACCGCGGTGGCCTGGCGGACCAGCGCCGGGGCGGCGGCGCGGATCCCGGTGGCGCGGGCTACGAATTTGACCAGGACACTGAAGGATTGGGCCGATAAGGGCTTGCACATCGTCGGCCTGGACGCAGGCGGTGATACCGCCGTCGACTACATCGAGGGCGTCGATCCGCTGGTGGTGGTCGTCGGCTCGGAGGGCAAGGGGCTCTCGCGGCTGGTGCGGCAGAACTGCGATGAGGTGGTGTCGATTCCGATGGCGGGCCGCACCGAGTCGCTGAACGCCTCGGTGGCTGCCGGGGTGGTGTTGGCCGAAATCGCCCGGCAGCGAAGGAGTTAACTCCGGTGCCCCGCTGGCCCGCGCGCCTCGGTGCTGTGCTGACGTTGCTGGCCGTCGTCGCGCTTGTCGCGCCGTTGCCGACGGCGTCCGCGGGGCCACTTGGCTTCGATCTGCAGGCCCATCGCGGCGGACGCGGGGAAACCACCGAGGAATCCCTGCGGGCGTTCGCCAAGTCGCTCGAATTAGGCGTCAGCACACTCGAACTCGACATCGTTATCACCGAGGACGGGCAACCCTTGGTGTGGCATGACCCGACGATCGAGCCGGAAAAATGCGCGGACACCGTGCCCGCTTTCGCCGGTGATCCACAATATCCGTATGTCGGCAAGCTCGTGCACGACCTGACCCTGCTGCAGATCCGAACGCTGGACTGCGGACGGCGGCTGGCCGAGTTTCCCGATGCTGAAGTGGTGCGGGGCAACAAGATAGCTACTTTACCGGAAGTCTTTGCGCTCACCGACTCGTATAGGGCGGACGTGCGCTACAACATCGAGACCAAGGTGGCGGCCGACAAGCCCGGCACGTCGGCCGACCCCCAACAGTTCGTCGACGTGATACTGGCCGCGGTCAGGTCTGCGGGCAAAGTCGACCGCGTGGAGATTCAGAGTTTCGACCGGCGCACGCTGCCCATGGTGCACTGGGCCGAGCCGTCAATTCCGTTGGTGGCGTTGTACAACGACGAGACTTGGGCGCCGGATTCGCTGTGGCTCGCCGGTGAGAGTTCTGGCGTCATCGGCGATCCGATGATTGGGGCGAAGCTGGTGGGCGCCAACATCATCTCGCCCAAGTACACGCTCGTTGACGGCAAATCCTATGTGGACCATGCCCATTGGCTAGGGCTCAAAGTCATTCCGTGGACCGTCAACGATGCCGCCACCATGCGCGAGCAGATCGCCGACGGGGTCGACGGCCTCATCACTGACTATCCGACCGTGCTGCGCGGCGTGTTGGCCGAACTCGGGATGCCGCTGCCGCCGGTCTACCACCGGAGCTAGTCAGGCATCGCGTCGGCCAAGGCGATATGCCCTTCGAAGCCAAGCGTTTTCGCCATGTCGCGGTAGCGATCCCTGAAGTCGGCGTAGGCCGCGTCATCGCCGCGAGACTGGGCCAGCAGGGCGCGTAGTCGCAGCAAGAGGACGTCGCGCGTAACAAAATCCTCGTCGCTCGGCGCTGCCGCCAACCGGTCGGTTGCCGCCTCGGCTTCGGCCACGTCACCGTCGGCGCCGCGATCCAGTAGTGTGTCCACCAGAACGCCCGTCGCGGGAACGCCCCAAAACAGCAGCTGTCCCTCGGGGAACAGGTCGTTGACGGCGCTGCGCATGAGCGGTACGGCCTGATCGCGATCTCCACACCGAGCCCTCTCGCGTGCCAAATACACGCTGACTACTGGCAATTCGCACAGGAGGTATCGCCAGCGGGAGATCCAGTCGCAGGCCTCGGCCAGGAACTTCTGTCCGCGGTCTCGCTCGGCATCCGTTGGGCGGTGCACCAGCGCAAAGCCCAGCGTCATCCAGCCGAGAACCAACGCAAGGTCATCACCGGATCGTTCGGCAATTCGCAGGGCCTCCTCGATCTCGCGCACCGCGCGATCGTCGGCCCTCAGCGCGCCACCCGGTATTCCCGGAATGTAGACAAAGCTGACAGCCGCAGCATAGGACAGGGCGTCGGCGCTCCGCGCCATAGTCAGGCCTTGCCGCTGGTCATCCCGCCATCCGGGAAGACCCAGCCAGAAACGGGCAAAACCCCGCTGCGCGATGGCGAGCGCTAACGGAGACCCGACCATGAAGTTGCCCATAGACGGGTCACCGTCGGCCAGGTCGATAGCCCGTTGTGACCACCGCAGCACCTCAGACAACTCGGAGTTTTCGGCCTTGGAGAGAATGGCCGCGGTGGACAGCCCCACGGTCAGGCTTGGGTCGCCGACCGACTCGGCGAGTGCCCAGGCTTCCGATGCCAGCTGCGACGCCTCGTGGATGCGGGCGTGATACGCGTGATCGACCACTAACCCCGCCATCGCGAGGACCAGTGACGCCTTGTCCCCGGCGGCGGTGCACAACTCCCGCAACTCATCAAACATGTCTCCGGAAACATTGATGTGAAATCGAAAGGCGATCGCGCACAACATGGTGCGCGGGGCAATCCGCATGGCTGCTCGGTTTGGGTCCTCAGTGGCTAAAGCGTCGGCGATCGTCCGCGCGCGCTCCCAACCCAGTCGCGCCGCGGCGATGTCGCGGTTGGTCGCCCATGTTGCCGCACGCATGTGCCAGTCGTAGGCGGCGTGCAAATCACCGGCGGCCTCCAGATGTTCGGCGATCAGTGCCGCGTTCTGGTCGGCCGATTCGGGCTCCTGGGCTTCGATCGTGGCGGCCAGCCGCCGGTGTAGCCGGGCGCGGTCGGACTTCAGCTGTGATTCGTAGGCGACCGTGCGGATCAACGGGTGCCGAAACGCATACTCCGCGGACGGGGTAAACCGCACCTGGTCGACGAGCTCGGCGGCTATCAGCTCGTCGACCACCGGGTCGGCCTCCAGGCCGGCCAGCAGGTTGTGGTCGAAGCGGGCGCCGATGACCGCCGCGGCGGCGAGCGTGCGTTTTGCGGCCGGGCCGAGCCGGTCGATGCGGGCGGCGATGGTGGCCTGCAGCGTGGCCGGCACGCTGACCTCGGCCACATCGATATCGCAGGCGTAGCCGCCGCTCTCACCTACCAGCACGCCCCGTTCGGCCAGATCACGGGTGATCTCCTCGGCGAAGAACGGGTTACCGGCCGCGCGCCCGGCGATCAGCTTGCCGATCTGGCCGACCGAGGGATCGGGCCCCAGCAGTTCGGTGACCAGCGTTGCGGTTTCCGAATCGCTCAGTGGTGCCAAGGCGATGCTCTGCGCGCCGGTGAGATGCGCCAGAGTTCCGTGATATTCGGGGCGATACGTGATGAGCAGCAACGAGGGGGTCTGGGGGATTACCGCAAGAAAGTCGGCGAGCATGGATTCGCTGACCTCGTCGATCCAGTGCGCATCCTCCACCACGAAAACCGCCGGTTCGCTGCGGGCCAGCTGGGCGGCGTTGATCAGCGCGGTCAACCGCCGCCGCCGCGCATCCGCGTCGATCTTGGGCAGCTCCACCTCAGGATCAGCGATTCCCAGGAGGTCATCCAGTAGCAGCAGGTCCTCCGGGTCGGCGTCTGAAAACCGTTCCCGCAGACGTGCCCGGGCGGCCTGATCATCCAGGCCGCCGACCTGCGCAACGGCGCGCAGCAGACGCGCCACCACCCGGAACGCGACGTCGGTGGCATGCGACTCGCAGAAGGTGGAAAACACCTCGACGCCACGACTTTTCGCCAGCTGCACGGCTTCCCGGATGAGCCGGGTCTTGCCGATGCCGGCAGGGCCGACCACCGCAACTACAGACCCGCGTCCAGCCATCGAGCGATCCAGCATCGCGGCCAGCGTGGCCAATTCCCACTCGCGGCCAACCAACGTCGACTCCGAGACACCGGTCCGCCCCGCGGCCATGCGCAGCAACCGCCGCGCCGGCACCGCACCTTCGGCGCCCTTGATGCGCACCATCTCGGGCTCACCCAGCACCGCAGCGCCCTCGACCAGGCGCACCGTCGATTCGCTGACCATCACCCCGCCCGGCGGAGCCACCGACTCCATCCGCTGAGCCAGACCGACTTGCTCGCCGATGGCGGTGTAACCCAAAGCGCCAGAGCCGATGTCACCGGCAATCACCTGACCCGAATTCAAGCCGATCCGCAGCCGCAGCTCCACACTGTCCCGCGCGGTAACCGCGATGGCAAGCCGCTGCGCCTCCTCCTGAATGGCTAGCGCCGCCAGACACGCACGCAGCGCGTGGTCTTCCAGCGCCACCGGCGCGCCGAACACCGCCATGATGCCGTCACCGGTGAACTTGTCCACCGTGCCGCCGTAACGCTGCACCACCGCCGCCGCGCGCGAGACGAGCTCGGTCATTATCTCGCGCAACCGCTCCGCACCCACCGTCGCGGCGATGTCCATCGAACGCACCACGTCGGCGAACAGCACCGTGACCTGCTTGTACTCTGCCGGCGTGCCCGACACCGAAGTCGGAGACCCGCACTCGTCGCAGAACTTCGCGCTCGGCCGCAATTCTGCGGCGCAGCTCGTGCAGGTCAACGCGGCCGTCATCGGCCAAGAATAGGGCAACCGCAATGCCTACCGGGCAATTCGACCGAGTCCTCGTGCAGCTCCTCGAAGCGGGTTTCGCGGTTAAGTGTCGCCGCGCGGCGGTATGGGCGATTATGAGGGGAAATTTTGACGGCACAGGAGATCGGCGAATGGTTAGCCCGGTCAGTGAGGCCACCGGCCGATGTGGGCGGTGCGGTAATGACTTGCGCGCTAAGGCGCGCTTCTGCGATGCCTGCGGCTCTCCGGTCACCCCACAACCGGCCAGCGGCGAACACAAACAAGTGACGGTGCTGTTCGCTGACGTCGTCGGCTCGATGAAGCTCGCGGCCGCGCTGGACGCCGAACGGCTGCAAGAGATCATGAATGAGATGTTCAACCGTGCGGCCGCGGTGGTACAGCGCTATCACGGAACCGTCGATAAGTTCACCGGTGATGGCTTGATGGCGCTGTTCGGAGCCCCGGTGGCCCTGGAGGATCACGCACTGCGGGCGTGCGTTTCAGCCCTGGAGATCCACGTCGTCACCAAGGAGCTTGCCGCCGAGGTGCTCCGCCGTGACGGCGTCACCTTGCAGATCCGGGTCGGGTTGAACTCGGGCGATGTGATCGCCGGCGAAATAGGCTCGGGCCAAGGCAGATACACCGCTGTCGGCCATCCCGTCGGAATGGCGCAACGCATGGAGGCAGCCGCCCCTCCGGGCGGAGTCATGTGCTCGCTCTCCACTGCACGCCTCGTCGAGGACGCCGGCCGGCTCGGGCCCGTCGAAGACGTTTTCGTCAAGGGCGCCGACGCGCCCGTGTCCGCGCGACAACTGCTCGCCATGGAATCCGAGCGGACGGTGTTGGGTCGCCAAGAAGGCCTCATGCTGGGCCGCGATGGGGAGATGCGCCGGTTGCAAAGTCTGTTCGAGACCCATCCCGGCTGCCTCGTTGGGATCGTCGGTCGCCCCGGGCTGGGCAAGAGCCGGCTGTTGCGGGAATTCACGGCGACCGCCGCGGGTCAAGGCGCCGACATCGTCGTCGCCCGCTGCGAGGCCCACACCAGCACGGTTGCGTTCCGGGCGTTGTCGCGCCTGCTGCGCGCCACGTTCAAGGTGGGAGGGCTCAGCGCTGGCGAGGCCCGCGAACAAACGACCAAACAATGCTCAGGGCTGCTCCGGCCGGACTCCCCTGACGCGCAGATCCTGTTCGAGGCCATGGGCATCGCCGACACCACCGCAACTCACCTGCAGGTCAGCGCCGATGCGAGGCGCAGCCGGTTGATCGAAATCCTGGAGGGTGCTGTTCGGGCACGCTCCACCCGAACGGTGTTCGCACTCGAGGATGCCCATTGGATCGATGAGCAGAGCGACGATGTGCTTGCTGATTTCGCCACCACACTCGACGGAACGACGTCGATGTTCCTCACGACCTACCGACCGGAGTTCCGCGGCGCGCTGCACCGCCGATCGATCCAGACGATGACGATGCAGCCATTGACCGAGTCGATGTCGGTTCGCCTGGTCGGCCACATTCTCGGGGGCGACCAGTCGCTGCGGGGACTGGCCGAGCGAATCGCAACTGCGGCGGCGGGCAATCCATTCTTCGCCGAGGAGATCGTTCGTGACCTTGCGGGCCGCCAACTACTTTCGGGTAATCGCGGTGGCTACCGCCTGGCGGGCGATGTCAACGAAATCGCTGTTCCCGCCACGGTGCAAGCGGTGCTCGCGGCCCGCATCGATCGGCTACCCGCACCGACGAAGTCGATTCTGAACGCCGCGGCGGTGATCGGTAACCACTTCGATGTGGACACGCTGTGTGCCCTGTTGCCGGAAAGCGGGTCCACTAGCTTGGCCGAGCTGGTATCGGCCGAGTTGATCGACCAGATAGAATTCGTTCCGCGACAACGGTATTGCTTCCATCATCCGCTGGTGCGCACCGTGGCCTACGAGTCGCAGCTGAGCGCGGTCCGCGCGCGAGCCCACCGCAGGCTGGCCGCCGCGATCGAGGCGCGCGGCGCGGACGCCGTCGACGACAATGCGGCCTTGATCGCCGCACACCTAGAGGCGGGCGGTGAGCTCGTCGACGCGTACCGCTGGCATCTGCGCGCGGCGGAATGGCTTCGACCGCGCGGTGTCCGCGCGGCGCGTGCGGAATGGGAGAGCGCGCGCCGCATCGCCGACGGCTTGACCGACGACCACGATGGTGTGACCGCCATGCGAATCGCGCCGCGCGCCATGCTGATTTCCACGGCGCTTTACGTGGGCGATGCCGACGGCACTGATGATCTCTACCAAGAGCTTCGCGATCTCAGCGCGCAGTCCGGCGACCTGACACCACTCGCGCTCGCGACCGCCGGACTCATCTGGTCGTTCAGTATCAACGACATTCGGGTGCCCGAGGCCCTGGCGCTGGCCTCGGAGCTCGAAGACATGGTCAGCGGCATTGTGTGCGACGTGGCGACCATGGCCATAATCCTCAATTCGTTAGCCTTCATCCGGTTCGCCAACTGTGAATTCGACGCCGCGCTGCGGGTCATCGAAGCGATACTGGCGCTTCCCGGCGATGTGCCCGCGAACGAAATGATTGCGGCGCAAATTCTTCGCGGAATCATCGGCATGTGCCTCGGCGACTCCGAGGAGGGCAGGCGGGATTTCCGGGAGGGCCTTGAACAGGCACATACGCTCGGCCCCCTCAACTATGCGACTATGTCGCATTACGCGGGAACGGTTGCGGTGTTGGGTCTGCGCAAGGGCGACGACTTGGTCGACGATACGCGGGAGGCGTTGCGATGCGCGGAATCGCTAGGCGACGTCAACGGCATCATCGCCACCCTGTGGGCCCATGGAACCGTCCTGCTGCGCGCCGAGAACACGTCGCGCGACGAGGCAATCGATCTGCTTGACCGCGCCCGCGTCCTGATCGAGGAGCACAAGCTGCAACACATCGGGATGACGAGCATTGCCGCCGATCTGGCGGTCGATACCGCGCGCAAGGGGCGAATCGACGAAGCGATCGACAGGCTTCGTCCCATGTTCTCAAAGCACTTCGACGGTGGCAGTCGACTCTTCGTGGGCTGTACGGCCGAGGGGCTCGTCGAGCTGCTCGTTGGCCGAGGATCGGTCGGCGACCTCACCGAAGCGCACCGAATCGTCGATCGGTGGCAGGTGCGACCGCCCGGCATCACGGCGACGGATCTGTGGTGGCTGAAATCCCGCGCGCTGCTGGCCGGGGTGGACGGCAACCCCGACGACTACGTCGAACTGTCGAAGGCGTACCTCGACGCGTGCACGATGCTCGATGCCTGCGGTCGGCTGCCCGAGGCGCGTCGAATGGTCGAGCAATCCCTTGCACTGCGGCAGGGGTGACGGTGGCGAGGATCCTGGCGTACACCTCGCCCGCGCTTGGGCACCTGTTGCCGATGAGCGCACTGCTGTCGGAGCTGTCGGGCCGCGGGCACACAGTTCATGTGCGGACGCTTTCCACGGGTGTGGAGATTGGGCGCGAGCTCGGCTTTGCGGCGGACGCGATCGATCCGCGCATCGAGGCGATCGAGCTCGGGGACAGCCAGTCGACCCCCAATCCTCGGGTCGCGCTCAAGCGTGGCGTCGCGACGTTTGGCCTGCGCGCCGTGCACGAGGTCGCCGATCTCGGGGACGCGATAGCGCGAGTTCATCCAGACGCGTTGCTCGTCGACGTCAACTGCTGGGGAGCTCTGTCGGCGGCCGAAGCGGGTGACATCCCCTGGGCCTCCTTTCTGCCCTACACCCCCACGCTGCGGTCGCCCGGCGTGCCACCGTTTGGTCCGGGTCTCCGACCGATGTCGGGCACGTTGGGGCGGCTGCGCGATGCCGCCGTGCGTATCGCCGTGGTGGGTGCGCTGGAGCGGATGATGCTGCCACCGATCAACGGGATCCGCGCGGATCTCGATTTGCCGCCTGTCGCGTCGATGGACGAATTCTTGCGCCGTTCCCCGCTGGCGCTGGTTGCCAGCGGCAAGCCGTTCCAGTACCTGCAAACGGAATGGGGCGATGCGGTGCAGCTGATCGGGCCCTGCGTGGTCGATCCCGGGCCGCACGTGGTCCCGGATTGGCTGGTGTCGATCGACCGGCCGATAGTCCTGGTCACCACCTCATCCGAGAAGCAAGCCGACACCAACCTGGTCCAGACCGCGCTGGCCGCGCTGAAGGATGAGCCGGTGCACGTGGTCGCGACCCTGCCGGCCGGGCGAGCGGACGAGGTAGCTTCGTCGCGCAACGCAACAGTCCTGCAATTCATCTCGCACGGCCTGGTGCTGGACAGGGCGGTATGCGCCGTCACGCACGGTGGGATGGGCGCAACGCAGAAGGCCCTGGCGCGTGGCATCCCGGTGTGCGTCGTGCCGTACGGGCGTGACCAACTCGAAGTCGCGCGGCGCGTCGAGGTGGCCCGGTGCGGCACCCGCCTGCCGGCAAAGAAACTGTCACCGTCGCGATTGCGCACGAAAGTGCGGGAGGCGATGAAATTGACTGACGGCGCGGAGCGGGTGGCGGCCGGCTTCCAGGCCACCGGCGGGACGGCCCGCGGCGCAGACCTACTCGAGCAGCGCCTGCTCGGCCTCGACGTCGGCTGACGACAGCAAAGCGGGTGCCGGATGTACATCGACGCACCGAAACGCGGATAAATCGGCCCGCCGGACGCCGCCGCACCGATATAGTCGCCGCGTGATCAGCGTCGAGCCGCTGACCGGGCGTGACAGTGAATTAGGGATCATTCGCCGCGCCCTGAGCGGCGCTGGCAAGCATTCTGGCGTGGTCATCGCCGGAGCCGCCGGCGTGGGCAAGACCAGGCTGGCCCGCGAAGTGCTGCGCCGAGCCGAGGCGTCCGGTGAGCGCACGAAGTGGATCGTCGGCACCGAATCGGCGTGTGCGCTGCCGCTGGGCGCGTTCATCGGCTCGCTCGGCGAGGCGATGTCGGATCCGCTGGCAAACGTGCGCCGCGTGATCGATTCGTTCGTCGCTCGACAGCGTCAGGCTCGTGTGGTGCTCGGGGTCGATGACGCCCACCTGCTGGACGGGTTGTCCGCCCTTGTCGTTCACCAGCTCGCGCAGTCGGGTGGAGCCCGGCTGGTCGTGACGATGCGAACGGGCGGCGAGGAGCCCGACGCGGTGACGGCGTTGTGGAAGGACGGGCTGCTGGCTCGCCTTGATCTCGAACCGCTTTCGGCCGCGGCAACGCGCGAACTGATCGAAAGCACGCTCGGAGGTCCGGTCGATGCCCGCAGCGCGGCTCGGTTCCGAAAGCTGACCCGGGGAAATACCTTATTCCTTCGGCAGCTGCTGAGCGATCAGATAGCGGGCGGTCGGATGCGGGAATTGGCCGGAGTGTGGATGTGGGACGGTGACGTCGCCGTATCGGCGAACCTATCCGACACGGTCGCGCGTCAGATGGGTCGGCTCAGCCCGGGGGTTGCACTGGTTGTCGACACGCTGTCGCAGTGTGAGCCGTTGGCCGTTGATGTGCTGTGCGATTTGGTGCGCCGCCGCGACCTGGCGGTTGCCGAGAGCATGGGCCTGGTGAACGTCGAACGCACCGGCGGCGGGTTGACGGCGAGGCTGGCGCATCCGCTGTTCGGTGAGCTTCGCCGCGCGAGCGCCGGCGAAATCTATTTGTCGGGAATCCGGGGCAGGCTGGCGGCGCGGCTGGCAGAAGACGGCGACGCCGACATCCAGGCCACCGTGCGACGTACGTTGCTGAGGCTCGAGTCGGACCTCGATCCCGAGCCCGAGCTGTATCTGGAGTCGGCGCGGCATGCCATGACATTGCTGGACTTGGATCTGGCCGACCGCTTCGCCACCGCGGCCGCACAAGCCGGGGCGCCTGAAGCGGCTGGGGTCCAGGCAATGAACCTGGTGCTGCTCGGACGCGGCGAGGACGCCGAAACGGCGCTGCGTGACATGGCTGACACCGCCTCGCCCGACGGCCATCACTGGGCGACGGTGCGGGCGGCCAACCTGATTTGGATGCTGGGCAAGCCCCAAGATGGAGCGATTGTTCTCGAAGGTCTCGCCGCGGCCCCCGAGACCCCGGCGGAGGTGGCGGAACGTTTGGCCGTGGAGGCCTGCCTGGACGCGGTGTCCGCGCGCTGTGGACCCGCGGCCGAAAAGGCCCGGGCGGCCTTGGAATTCAGTGCTCTCCCGGATTTTCACGCCATGATGGCGTCGCTTGCGCTGATCATGGCGATGGGGGCGCTGGGGGAGGTCGATGAGCTCGCGGGCGTGGCCGAGCAGGCGCTGCGGCGCGCGACGACGTCGTTCCAGGCGTCCCACATGCGGTTCTGGTTCGGCGCCGTGTACGGTCGCGCCTGCCGGTTGACCGGGCGTATCGACGAATTTGTCAGCACGGCACAGCAACTGGCCGACTCGGCGCGCGACCTTCCCGGTCTGGCTTATGCGAACCTGGCCCTCCTGCTGGGAAACGCCGAACTGGCTCGCGGAGCTGTTGCCGAGGCGGCCCGGCTGGTGCACGAAGCGCATGCCGGGGTGCAAATGCATGCGGTGATAACGGGTTTGCGGCCGGCGAGCTACTTCGCGTTGGCCGAGGCACACGCCAAGCTCGCGCAGCCCACCGAGGCGAATGACGCGGTCGCCGAGGCGCGGTCGTGTGTGCCGCCCGACTTTCTGTTCATGCACACCGCACTCTCGCTGGCCGACGGGTGGGCGATGGCGGCCGCTGGCCGTCTGAACGAGGCCGTGACGAGCGCCCAGCATGCGGCGCAACTTGCCCGAGACCGGGGTCAGCCCACCCATGAGCTCGCCTGCATACAGGCCGCGGCTCAATGGGGCGACGCCTCGCAGGCGGCACGGGCACGAGAGCTCGCCGACGCGTTGTCGCTGCCCGTGGCCGACGCTGTCGCGTTGCATGCGCGGAGCCTGCTCGCGGGCGACGGCGAGGGCCTGCTGGCCGCGGCGGCGGCGTACCGGCGAATCGGCGATCGCGCCGCGTCCGCCGACGCGGCCGCGCAGGCCTCTGTCGCGTTTGACAAGAGCCGGCGGCATCGGCGCGGACTCTATGCGGCGGCGTTGGCCAAGGAATTGGCCGATAAGTGTGGTGGTTTGTGCACGCCGGCGCTGCGGACTCCGACGGGTCTCAAGCTGTCGGGTCGGCAACGCGATGTCGTCGAACTCGTCGTGGCCGGCCTATCCAACCGGCAGATCGCCGAGAAGCTGGTGATGTCGGTGCGCACTGTGGAGGGCCACGTTTATCGGGCCTGCCAGCGGGTCGGGGCCCAGTCACGCGAGGAACTGGCGTCGATCGTCAGGTCCGGACCGGGCGACGGCGGGGCAGGCTAACGCGCCGCAGCTGCGCCTAATCCCTGCTCGCCAAATATCGAGTAGTGGACTACGCATGCGGACGAACCATTTTCGGCCATACCGTCTCTGCGACAAAGGAGTTGGCATGGTTGAGATGCTGGAGAAATCCGAAGTCAGGGCGCGCTCGCTGGCGCCGAAGAATCCTCTCCCGTATTGGCGCCAGGTCAAGGCGGTGCGCTCGTACATCGACGGTCTGCAGACGCTGGTGGACGCCGGCGGCCCCATCACACGGCTCGTGCTCGGACCGAAATGGCTGTTACCCAACGTGGTGCTGATCGCCAGTCCGCAAGGTGCCCGTGATCTGTTGGGCCTTACCGACGAGGTCGTCGACCGGGGCCGTACCCGCACCATGGTCGAGATGCACGCCCTGATGGGCGGCAACCTGCTCGATCTCCCACACGAGCGCTGGCTACCGCGGCGACGCACGGTGCAGCCGATGTTCACCAAGCGCCATGTGGCCCGCTATGCGGGACACATGGGCGCGGCAGCGCAATCCGTCGCCGACGGTTGGCGTGATGGCGCGATCGTCGACCTCGATATGGAGTGCCGCAAGCTGACTCTGCGTGCACTGGGGCGCTCAGTACTGGGGCTGGACCTCGATGAGCGCGCCGACGAGGTGGGCCGTGCACTGCGCGCTTCGTTGATATGGGTGGCCGACCGCGCGGCGCGGCCGGTGAACCCGCCGCGGTGGCTGCCCACGAGAGGCCAGCGTGCCGCTCGCCGGGCCAACGACACCCTGCACCGGCTGGCAGCCGAAATCCTGGACGCGGTTCGCGTCGACCCCGACCGTGATGCGCCGTTGGTGCGCGCCCTCATCCAGGCGATCGATCCGGAGACTGGCCGGCCGCTGACCGACGACGAGATCTGCCACGAGTTGGTGCTGTTCATGCTTGCGGGTCACGACACCACCTCCACCACCCTGAGTTACGCGTTGTGGTCGTTGGGGCACCATCGCGACATCCAAGAACGGGTACGCACCGAGGTCGCTGCCCTGGGCGAGCGGGCGCTGACCCCGGATGACGTTCCCGGACTCGCCCTTACCGTGCGGGTGTTGCATGAGGCGTTGCGGTTGTGTCCGCCCGCGGCGGGGACGATGCGCTCGCCGACCCGCGACATTGTGGTGGACGGGCACCTGGTCGAGGCCGACACCATGGCACTCGTGAGCTTCTATGCGCTGCATCGCGACGCCGCACTGTGGGAGGAGCCGCTGCGATTCGATCCGGACCGGTTCCTTCCGGAACGGTCCAAGGGTCGAAGCCGTTGGCAGTACCTGCCGTTCGGCGGCGGACCGCGCTCGTGCATTGGCGATCACTTCGCGATGCTGGAGGCCACGCTCGCATTGGCGACGATCGTCCGCGCGGCCGGCATCGAATCGCTGGACTCCGACTTCCCGCTGGATACGCCCTTCACAGTGGTCGCTGCGCGACCCATCCGTGCCCGGGTGCGGGGCGGAACCTCAAGCCCAGGCAACACCAACGAAATCAGAAGGAGAAACCAATGAAGTATGTAGTGGCGTGGACGTACCGTCTCAACGGTACGGCAGCAGAGAACGATGAAAGCTTGCGACGGGGTTTGGCTGCCTACTCGAAGTGGTCGCCGCCGCAGGGCACCACGTATCACCAGTTCGTTGGCCGCGTCGACGGCGGTGGCGGGTTCGCCGTGGTGGAAACCGACAATCCGGCCGACTTAGTCGAGACCACAAGCCAATTCGCCACCATCTTGGATTACCAGATCTATCCCGTCGTCGACATGGCCGACGCTGCGCAGGCACTGCAGCAGGGCGTGGAGTTCAGGGACGCGGTCGGCTGAAACGGCCGGCGGTTACTGGGCCGAGCAGACGCAGACTCGCACAAACAGGTGAAAGTGATGCGAGCCTGCGTCTGCCACCGCGCCTAGATACCCACCAGCCGCGCCGAAGTCCACAGCGCGAGAACCGCCACCACCAGGGAGGCCGGGACGGTACACACCCCCAGGCGGGTGTACTCACCGACGCCGGCCTTGACATCGTTGCGACGCAGCACGCGCCGCCACAACAGATTCGACAGCGAACCGACGTACGTCAGGTTCGGTCCGATGTTGACACCCAGCAACACCGCCAGGATGGCGACCGGCCCGCCGGGCGCGACCAGCGGCAGCAGCACCAACGTGGCGGGCAGGTTGTTGACGACATTGGCCAGCACGGCGGCCACCGCGGCGATGGCGAGCAGCGAGAGCAGCCCCGAGCCGGACGGCAGCACCCTCGACATTGCGGTGTCCATTCCGCTGCGCATCACCGCCTGCACCACCACGCCCAGCGCCAGCACGAACACCAAAAACGACGGGCTCGCCGAGCGTGCGATCTCCACCACCGAGGTGTGCCCGCGGCCGAGGCTGCGTACCGCCAGCACCGCAGCGCCGGCCAGGGCCACCCAGGCGGGAGCCACGCCGACCGATTGGGCGAACGCGAAGCCGGCGAGTGTCAATCCCACCAGCACCAGCACGAACACCGGTGGCCGCGGCGCGGGCCCGCGGTGTTCGGGGTCGGGCACCACGCGCAGATCCCCGGCGAAAAACCAGCGGAAAATCACGTACATCACGGCCACCGTGGCCAGCCACGGCAACGCCATCACGAGGGTGAACCTGGTGAACGAGATGTTCGCGGTGTGAAAGGCCAGCAGGTTGGTCAGGTTCGACACCGGAAGCAGGAGCGAGGCCCCGTTGGCCAAGTGGGCCGTGGCATAGGCGTAGGGCCGTACCGGGGTGCGCAGCCGGCGGACGGCGGCCAGCACCACCGGTGTCAGCAACACCACCGCGGCGTCCAGGCTCAACACGGCGGTGATGAGGGTGGAGATGACGAAAACCCGCCGCAGTAGCCCGTGCGAGCCGACGCGCACCCGCGCGATGGCCGCACCCGCGGCCTCGAACAGGCCCTCGTCGTCGCACAGCTTGGCCAGCACCAGCACCGCACCCAAAAAAGCGACCACACCCGACAGGTCGACGACCTGCGCGGCCGCCTGATGGACCGAGACCGCGCCGACCGCGACCAGGATGACGGCCGCCGGGACCGCGGCCAGTGCCTCCGGCCAGCCGCGTGGTCGCGCGACCGCGAACCCGAGGACGACAGCAAGCAGCAACAGCGCGAGGGTCAACGTCAACGTCCGGGCCGCTTCACATCCACGGGTCTTCGGGCCGCCACACCGTCGGCAGGTGCAGCGCGACACCGTCCCGTGCGGCCAGCTCGTCGAGGATCCGGATGGACACGTCTAGGTCGTCGCCGGCATAGGGCAAGGCCCGCAGCGGCTTTGACAGCGGACGGAAGAAGTCGTCCCAATGGATCAGGACCACCCGCCGGGCACCCACCGCGCGCACGGTCTCGGCCCAGTAGTCGATCAGGTAGGAGCGCGGTTGCAGCCCCAGCTGTCCGACGGACAGGTAGACGGCGTCGGCGTGGTAGCCGGCCAGAGCGCCCCTGACGAAGCCGGCGCTGCCCTGGATCAGCAGCCGCCGACCCGTCGGGCGGTGGTGCACCAGCGCCGACCAGGCCTCCCCGCAGCGGTAGGCCGACGCCCTCACCGGCGGCGTCAGCGGTGCGCTGATCGCACCGGGAAACCGATCGGGCGAGCAGTGGTGCGACTCGACCAGGGTCACCTCGTAGGGACCCAACCGGATGGGTTCGCCACCGACCGCGACGACCAGCCGGCTTTCCGGCAGCCCGTATCCACGCCCGACATTGGCCGCGGACTCGCCGCCGACCAGCTGCGCGCCGGTGCGGTCGGCGACCAGGGCGGAGTCCAGCACGTGATCGATGTGGGTGTGCACCGGGATGACGGCCACCAGCCGAGACACCTTGGCCCGGGCCAGGCAGCCGTCGACGCGCGCCGGCGACGGCGACACCCTGCCGGCCGCGACGCGCCCCAGGCCGGGACGGGAGAAGTAGCCGTCGGTCAACAGCGCGGACGACCCGTCGTCGACCAACAGCGTCGCCACTCCCAGCCACGTCACCGAAAGCGCGCCGGGTTGGGCGGCGGGCGCGTCGAACCGGTCCGCGTACCGCGCGATATCGGGCCGACCGAGCCGCAGGCGCATCAGCAGAAAGCCCTGATCTCGGTGCCGTCCGCGCGCAGCCGATCGCGAACTGCGGTGGCGATCTGCACCGCACCGGGCGAATCACCATGCACGCAAACCGATTCCACGCTGACAGGAACGCGGGTGCCGTCGATCGCGGTGACCTGACCCGCGTTCACCATGGCCGCCACGCGGTCAGCGATCGCGGCCGGATCGTCCAGCACCGCGCCCGGTTCGCGACGGGACACCAGCTGGCCGTCGGGCAGGTAGGCGCGATCGGCGAACGCCTCGGGCACCGTGCGCAAACCCAGGCGGGCGGCCTCGTCGAAAAACGCCGAACCCGCCAGGCCCAGCACCGGCAGCGCGCCATCCACCACCCGCACCGCCTCGGCGACCGCGGCGGCCTGCTCGCGGTGGGTCACGATCGTGTTGTACAGCGCGCCATGGGGTTTGACGTAACAAACCGTCGAGCCGGATGCGTGCGCGATGGCCTGCAAGGCGCCGATCTGGTACACCACGTCGGCGACCAGGTCTTCGGCGGCGACGTCCACGAAGCGCCTGCCGAACCCGGCCAGGTCGCGGTAGCTGACCTGCGCCCCGATCCGCACCCCGCGCTCGGCGGCCGACCGGCACACCCGCAGCAGGCCGGCGGGATCGCCCGCGTGGAAGCCGCACGCCACGTTGGCGCTGGTGACGATTCTGAGCATGGCGTCATCGTCACCGAGGCGCCAGACGCCGAAGCCTTCGCCCAAGTCCGCGTTGAGGTCGATACCGGCCACCGGTCCAGCTTATTGGTGTGCGGCAGCGCTAAGCGGACGCCTCCCGTCGGCGCCCGAGCAGCCGGCAGAGCAGATAGATCAGGAACGAGATGGCTGCGACGAACACCGACACCGGAACCCCGGGCGCCAGCGACAGCACGATCCCCCCGACGGCGGAAACCTCGGCGAAGAGCACCGAGGCCACCATCGCCGCCGCCGGCGAGGCGACCACCCGGGCGGCCGCGGCTGCCGGTGTGATCAGCAGCGACATCACCAGCAGCGCGCCGACGATCTGCACGGCCTGCGCGGCCACCACGCCGACCAGGGCGGCGAACACGATGCCCAGCGCGCGAACCGGCACCCCGCGGGCCGCCGCGACGTCCGGGTCGACGGTGGCGAACAGCAGTGGGCGGTAACAGGTTGCCAGGACGGCGATGACGAGCAGGCAAACCAGCGCCAGCATGGCCAGCCCGGTGTAACCAACGCCGACGATCTGACCGGTGAGCAGGGCGAAACTCGTCGCGGTCCGACCCGGGTAAAGGTGGATGAACAGCACCGCAAGACCCAATCCGAACGCCAGCACCACGCCGATCACCGAATCGCGTTCCCGCGCTCGCTGACCCAGAACGCCGAACAGCGCCGCGGCCAGGGCGCTGCCGATCAGCGCGCCCGCCCCCACCTCGAAGCCGGCCAGCAGCGCGAACGCGGCCCCCGTCAGCGACAGCTCACTGGAACCGTGCACGGCGAACGACATCTGACGCATCACGATGAACGGCCCGATCAGCCCGGCCACCAGCCCCAGCAGCGCGGCCGCCAGCAGCGCCCGCTGGACGAAGTCGTGACCCAGTAGATGGGCGGTCACGTCGAAGGCGAACAGCTGGCCGAGCATGTCGGCGAGCCGGTGATTCATCGGCCGCACCGGTCTTCGGTTTCGCCGACCACCAGGTACCGGTCCTTGACCTTCACCACCTGGATGTCGGCCCGGTACAGGGCCGAGAGCGTCTGGGTGGTGATCACCTGCTCGACGGTGCCGATCCGGAATCGTCCATCGACCAGATACAGCACCCGGTCCACGTACGGCAGGACCGCGTTCACCTCGTGGGTGACGACGATGACCGTGGTCGCGGCATCCCGGCGACGGCGGTCGATCAGCGCCGCAACCAGCTTGGCGTTGGCGGGGTCCAGGGCCAGCAGCGGTTCGTCGCAGAGCAACAGCACCGGGTCGCTGACCAGCGCTTGGGCGATGCGCACCCGCTGCAGCTCGCCGCCCGACATCAGGCCGACCCGGGTATCGGCGAGGTGTTCCCCGTTGACCTGGCGCAGCGCCTGCGACACGGCGCTGCGGCGGCGGGCCCGGTCGGCGGGCCGCAGCGGTGTGGCGCCCCAGCGCCCTCCGTCGATACCCAGCCGCACCAGGTCGCGGCCCCGCAGCATCACGTCTGGGTCGATCGGGCGGTGTTGCGGCACATAGCCGATGCGTCCGCCGCCCGAGCCGACCGGCTTTCCGCCCACCCGCGCGACCCCGGCGCCCAGCGGCAGCTGCCCCAGCAGCACCTTGAGCAACGACGTCTTGCCGCTGCCGTTGGGACCGAGCACCGCGATGAATTCGCCGGGGGACACCGACAGGTCGAGATGGTCCCACAGCACGCGCTCACCGAACGCCAACCGGGCGCCGCGCAGTGAAACCGTGTCCGCGCGGTGGCGGGCGGCTTCCGACCTTTTCGAGG
Source organism: uncultured Actinomycetota bacterium (assembly GCA_963800315.1). Classification (GTDB taxonomy): domain Bacteria; phylum Actinomycetota; class Actinomycetes; order Mycobacteriales; family Mycobacteriaceae; genus Mycobacterium. The sequence goes on along the minus strand of CAWDAS010000001.1, from coordinate 609,711 downwards.
CCGCGTCGAGACTCACGGGCTCGCCTACCGGTTCGACCGCAGCGCAACCAGCAGTCGGTCGACCGTGCCGCGCTGCCAGGTCAGATAGTCGGTGCCGTGGGGGAGGGTCTCGGTCACCTCGGTCACCGGCACTCCCGCTCGCCGGGCGGCATTTTCCACGCCGCTGATCGCGGCAGTGGACGTCTGCGGGTTGACCAGCAGCGCCGCGACCTGGCGGTGATCGATCAGGTCGAGGACGGATGCCATGTCGGCCGGCGAGGGATCGGTTTGGTTCTCGTTGGCTGCGGCGAAGGCCGCCGGGGTGCGGTTCACCAGGCCGGACGCCGACAGCAGGTAGTACCCGACGGGCTCGGTGGCGATGACCCCGGAGTCGGGATATGCGCTGGCGATGGCGTGTTCGGCGATGGTGATGCCGTCGGCGCCGCGACCGAACTGGGCCGCGTTGGCCCGGTAGTCGGTGGCGTTGCCGGGGTCGATGACGGCCATCCGTTCGGCGATGAACGAGGCGACCGACTTGGCCACGCCCAGGTCGTAGAAGACGTGCTCGTTGGGCGGTTGACCGCCGGGCGCGGGGTCGCTGACGAACGAGTAGGCGTCGACCGATTTGACGTCCGGATGCCGGGAAAGCACCTGATCCACCCAGGGGTCGTAACCGCCGCCGTTGTAGACCACCAGGGCGGCATCGGCGATCGCGGCGGCGTCCGACGGGCTGACTTGGTATGCATGCGGGTCGGCGTCGGCCCCGCTCAGGATGGATTTGACGGTGACATGGCGGCCGGTGACGGCACGCGCCACGCTGCCCCACACGTCCGTGGACGCGACGACGGTGGCCGCGCGCGGATGGCCCGCACCGCCACAGCCGGTGAGCACCGTAGCGCCGCCCAGCAGCACCAGAACGGCCGATAGCCAACGCATCACATTGGCTCCTGCCGTTCGTTTCGCCGTCAGCGCCGTGCGCACGACTGGTTCCCTCTCGCCCGCCCATGATACTAATGAAAATCGTTTCCATTACCAAGTGACGAATCGAAGGCGCGTAGGCGCCCACGGGGTTTCGTTGTAGCCTCCCGAACGTGAGTCCCACCCCGCGCCGGCGTGCGACTCTGGCGTCGTTGGCCGCCGAGCTCAACGTCTCGCGCACCACCATCTCGAATGCATTCAACCGGCCGGATCAGCTTTCCCCCGACCTACGGGAACGCGTGTTCGCGACGGCGAAACGGCTGGGTTACCCGGGACCCGATCCGGTGGCGCGATCGTTGCGGACCCGCAAGGCCGGTGCCGTCGGTCTGCTGATGGCAGAACCGCTCACCTACTTCTTCAGCGACCCCGCGGCACGGGACCTCGTGGCGGGGGTGGCGCAATCATGCGAGGAGTTGGGGCAGGGACTGCTGCTGGTGGCCGTCGGGCCCGGCCGCAGCCGCGAAGACGGAACCGCCGCCGTGCTGGGTGCCGGCGTGGACGGCTTCGTGGTGTATTCGGTGTGCGACGAGGATCCCTACTTGCAGGCGGTGCTGCAGCGACGCCTGCCCGTCGTGATCGTCGACCAACCCAAAGGCCTTCCCAATGTGTCCCGGGTCGGTATCGACGACCGGGCGGCGATGCGCGAGCTCGCCGACTACGTGCTTGGTCTGGGGCACCGTGAGATCGGGCTGCTGACCATGCGGCTGGGCCGGGACCGCCGGCAGGGCCTGGTGGACGCCGACCGGCTGTCCTCGCCCGCCTTCGACGTGCAGCGCGAACGCATCACCGGCGTGTGGGAGGCGATGCAGGCCGTCGGCATCGACCCGGCCGCACTGACCGTGGTGGAGAGCTACGAGCACCTGCCCGAGTCGGGTGGCAGCGCCGCCAAGGCGGCGCTGGAGGCCAATCCGCGGATTACCGCGCTCCTGTGCACCGCGGACATCTTGGCCCTATCCGCGATGGATTACCTTCGGGCACACGGGATTTACGTGCCCGGCGAGATGACCGTCACCGGTTTCGACGGCGTGCCCGAGGCGCTGAGCCGCGGGTTGGCCACGGTGTCGCAGCCGAGCCTGCAGAAGGGCCGCCGGGCCGGCGAACTGCTCTTGAAGCCGCCGCGGTCGGGGCTGCCCGCCGTCGAGCTGTTGGGCACCGAGCTGATCCGGGGCCGCACCGCCGGGCCGCCCGGCTAACCCGGATGGCGGCGACCCGTCCCCCGCAAGCGGGAGGTGCCCCCAACGCCCGGCTACGCCGCGCTTGCGATCGCCGCTAACCGCCGTTCTGGTCGCCGATCAACAACCGGACGGCGAGGTCGAGCCGCTTACTGACGTCGGTGGCCGAGGCGCGCCGGGTGAGCCAGGCCAGCAGGTTCGACAGCCACACGTCCGAGATCACCCGGGCGATGTGGTACTGGTCCTCGGTCGGTTCGCCGTCGGCCATCGCGCGGGCGAACATGGAATCGATGAGCTTCTCGACCTGGTCGACCTCGCTGGCCGCCGACGCGTCGGCGAACACGTAGGCACGCGTCATCGCCTCGGTCAGAAGGGGATTGCGTTGCATCGCGCGGTTCAGCTTGCTGACCATGAAGTTGAGTCGCTGAAACGGAGTTGCCCCGGCGACCGCGGACCGGTCGGTCTTGGCGTCGATGCGGCTGAACTCCCGGCCCAAAGCCGAGACCAGCAGATGCACCTTCGACGGGAAATACCGGTACAACGTGCCCACCGCCACATCGGCCCGATCCGCGACGGCGCGCATCTGAACCGCCTCATAACCACCCTTGGACGCGATCGCCATGGTGGCGTCCAGGATGCGCTTGCGGCGTTCCCGCTGTGCCTCCGAGCCGAGCTCGGACTCGGCCAGTACCGCCACGTTCATGACCTCGCGAGGCTGCGAGTCAGAAACGCGGCTCGAGTTGGTGTTGGCTGGCATGTGGCGGGTTGCTCCTGTTTTGGGCTGCTCGTTTGCAAACGATACGCACGTTCAGTGTGAATTTCCCACCTCCGCACCGCCGGGACAACCGCGTGTGCTGCTGTAATGGCATTCGACTTGCGGGTCGACCGCTGGCACTATTAGAACACGTTCTAGTCTGGCGACGGTGCAAGTTGCGCAGCAGCCCTAGTCGCGCAGCACAATCAAGGTTAGGGGCCCTAGCGCCCCTGGACGTCGAATCAAGGACGCGGAGGACCTAAGGGTGGTAGCGACCGTCACTGACGAGCAGTTCGCCGCGCGCTCCCTGGTGCGCGACTGGGCCCGCAATTCGACTTCGGGACCGGGCGGGACCGCGGCGATCCGGGAGATGGAGCAGGGCAACGCCGATGCGTGGCGGCCGGTATTTGCCCGCCTGGCCGAGCTGGGCATATTCGGCGTCGCCATTCCCGAAGACTGCGGTGGGGCCGGCGGCACCATCGAGGATCTGTGCGCGATGGTCGAGGAAGCGGCCAAGGCGCTGGTGCCCGGGCCGGTGGCCACCACCGCGCTGGCAACCCTGGTCGTCGACGATCGCGAATCGCTGGCGGAGCTGGCCTCGGGGGAACGTTTCGCCGGACTGGCGCTCGAGGGCGAGGTGCGATTCGACGCACAGGCCGCGCAGGCGTCGGGCACCCTGCCGTTGGTGCTGGGCGCCGCCGAGGGCGGGCTACTGCTGGTCCCGGCTGGCGGGAAGTGGCTGCTGATCGACACCGCCGGCGACGGTGTGCAGATCGAGCCCCTGCAGGCCACCGACTTATCCAGGCCGCTGGCCCGGATCGTGCTGACGTCGGCGCCCGCCCGGCCAATCGAGGCGTCGGGCCAGCGGGTCGAGGAACTGGCCGCGACCGTCCTGTCGGCCGAGGCGGCCGGCGTGACCCGATGGTCGCTGGAAACCGCCGTCGCTTACGCCAAGGTGCGCGAGCAGTTCGGCAAGCCGATCGGCAGCTTCCAGGCCGTCAAGCATTTGTGTGCGGAGATGCTGTGCCGCGCCGAGCAGGCCGAGGTGGCCGCCGCTGACGCCGCCCGTGCCGCGGCGGAGACCGACCAACCGCAATTCTCCATCGCGGCGGCCCTGGCCGCGAGCACCTGTATCGCCGCGGTGAAAGCGAACGTCAGGGACTGCATCCAGGTACTCGGCGGCATCGGCTGCACCTGGGAGCACGACGCGCATCTGTACCTGCGCCGGGCGCACGGCATCGGCCGGTTCCTGGGCGGCGCCGAGCGCTGGTTGCGCCGCATCACCGCACTGACGCAGGGGGGTGTGCGCCGCCGCCTGGGTATCGACCTCGAAGAGGTCGAGGGGCGGCGCCCGGAGATCGCGGCGGTCGTCGCCCAGATCGCGGCGCTGCCCGAGGAGAAACGGCAGGTGGCGCTCGCCGAGGCGGGGCTGCAGGCGCCGCATTGGCCGCCGCCGTATGGGCGCGGCGCATCCCCGGCCGAACAGTTGTTGATCGATCAGGAGCTGGCGGTGGCCGGGGTGGCACGTCCGGACTTGGTGATCGGCTGGTGGGCGGCGCCAACGATCCTCGAGCACGGCACGCCGGAACAGATCGAGCGCTTCGTCCCGGGCACCACGCGGGGCGAATTCCTTTGGTGCCAGCTGTTTTCCGAGCCGGGCGCCGGCTCGGATCTGGCGTCGCTGCGGACCAAGGCCGTGCGGACCGACGGCGGCTGGCTGCTGACCGGGCAGAAGGTGTGGACATCCGCGGCGCACAAAGCGCGATGGGGGGTGTGCCTGGCGCGCACCGATCCGGACGCTCCGAAACACAAGGGCATCACCTACTTCCTGGTGGAGATGAGCTCACCGGGCATCGAGATCCGGCCGCTGCGCGAGATCACCGGTGACTCGCTGTTCAACGAGGTCTTTCTGGACAACGTCTTCGTCCCCGACGAGATGGTGGTCGGCGGAGTGAACGACGGCTGGCGGCTGGCCCGGACCACGCTGGCCAACGAGCGAATCGCGATGGCCACCGGCACCGCGCTGGGCAATCCGATGGAAGAGCTGCTCAAGGTGCTGGGGCAGATCGACCTGGACGTCGCCCAGCAGGATCGGTTGGGGCGGTTGATCGTCATCGCCCAGACCGGGGCGCTGCTGGACCAGCGCATCGCGCAGCTCGCCGTCGGCGGTCAGGATCCCGGGGCGCAGTCCAGCGTGCGCAAGCTCATCGGGGTTCGCTATCGGCAGGCGTTGGCCGAGTTCATGATGGACGTCTGTGAAGGCGGCGGTCTCGTGCACAACCACGCGGTGTTCGACTTCCTCAACACCCGCTGCCTCACGATCGCCGGTGGTACCGAGCAGATCCTGCTCACCGTCGCCGCCGAGCGACTGCTCGGGTTACCGCGTTAGCGGCGAAACGCCTTTCGGCCATGCGGACCGGGACTTGTGGCCGCTGACTTAGCCCGGGGGGTCCCTATGGGGTTCGTCAAGTTGGATCGTGGAGGTTGGCGAGGAAGGTTTTCACCTCGCGTGGGTTTCTGAGTGTGTGGGTGTGGGCTTGAGTGCTTCGGCGGGCGGCTGTGGTGATGCGTGGGAGGCTGTCACGTCGGTAGTGGATGAGCCAGCACCAGAACTCTCGGGTTTCGCGGGGTCGGCGTAGGGCGCGCGGAAGGCATATCCAAAGTGGTAAGTCGAGGATGACGATGGTGTCGGCGCGGGCCAGGCGCTGGTCGAGTTGGCTGTCGTAGTCGCCGAGGTCGCCGTCGATGATCCAGTGGTCCTGTGCGATCAGCTGTTGGTGAGCGGGGTGCCATTCCTCCGGAGGGGTTGGTGTGGGCCCGGGTTTCCAGAACAGCGCGTCGAGTTCGATGAGCGGCAGGTTGAACCGGTCTGAAAGTTCTGTGGCCAGAGTTGATTTTCCTGCGGCGCCGCGGCCGAGGATCGCTACGCGTTTCATGCCGCGGTCTGCGCTGCGGGTGTTCGGTAGAGTTCGCGGTTTTTGAGCATGGCGTAGGGGACGTCGCAGCGGCGACGTGCGAGGCGGATGAGGGCGGAGTTGTGTTTCTTGCCTTCGGCACGTTTGCGGTTGTAGTAGGCGCGGCTGGCCGGGTCGTGGAGGGCGGCGAACGCTGAAAGGAATAGCGCACGTTTGAGTTTGCGGTTGCCGAAGCGTGCGGGATGCTCGCCGCGGATGGAGGTGCCGGATCCGTGGGTGACCGGGGCGATGCCGCGGTAGACGGCGTACTCGGTGCTCATCGAGTCCCCTCCTCGTCGGTTGCGAGAACGGTCGCCGATCTGACGTCCATGCCCGGCACCCACGTTACGAAGAGGCCTACTCATAGTTCGAGCGGCCGTGTCCCTATCAGCGGTCCATCGACGCCCACCACACCCGGCGACACCACCCCCGGATCATGCGAGAGACAGGGGCAAGAAGTCACACCGGGTCTGGCGACCGTAGCCCTTGGTCGAGAGCTACGAAAAAGGTAACGGGGCTTCTAGCGTTTGCGTTTATGGGCTCGTGCACTTCCGCCTCGGCCGGGTGATCGGGGTTCGCGATCCCAGGTTGCGGTTCATCATCCCGGATGGCGCACCCGCTGGCCTTGCAACTGCGGAACCTGCAAATTCTGCTCGAATTGGGGTGGAGAAGAACACCACCAGCGTCTTCCCGGCTCCATTGATGAGCGCCATCGGAGAACTCACCGGCTTCCTGACGCGGGAGTCGAGCGCCGCGAAGACGATTGCGCCCAACGGCTTGCCCGGCGAGACGTTGTCACACCTCTGATTCGAAGTGGTATTGCAGACCTCGGCCCAGTCGCCTGACCGGGGTGATTCGGAACAGCACCTGCATCAGCCACCGGTACCAGGGTGCGTAGTACCGCCTGATCTCTTCGGCGTCAGCGAACCACCACTCGCAGTCGAATACCAGTCCCGGCACGGCCCTTTCCAGCTCATGCGGGTCGGCTATGCTCCAATCCAGTTGGGCTCCAGAGGCTTTCACCGGCGGATAGTGCTGCAGTAGAAACACGCCCGTCCGGCTGTAGCCATCGATGAGCATCTCACCGCTGGGGAAGTGCTCGACGATGCGCCGCAGCATTGCCACGCCGTCGGCGCGGCGCAGGTACGGTGTCAAACCTTCGGCGACAACCAGGACCGGCCTGTTCGCGCCGATCCCGTCGAGCAGCTTCGGGTCGGTGACCGAGATGCCGACTGCGTGCAGCCCGGCGCGCGGTTCAAATAGCTTCCGGCGCAACGCGATGACATCGGGCAGATCGATGTCATACCAGTCGGCACTGGCCGGCGGTTTGACGCGGTAGGCCCGCGAATCGAGCCCGCAGCCCAGATGCAAGACGACGCAATCGGGATGGCCGTCGAGGAATCGCGTCACCCGCTCGTCGTAGGCCTTGGACCGTACGGCGGCGGACTTTTGATCGCGGGGCCGCGTCCGCAGGGTGCTGAAGTCATAGTCGAGGCGCTGCACGACCTTATCGGCTTCCCGATCGGCAAGGATGGAGTCCGGCCGGCGGCTGTCCAGCGCCTTGCCGTACAGCGTCACCAGCGCGGTCTGCTGGGTGCCGGTCAGGGCGACTCTTTCGGGTGTCACCGTGCCCGACTGCCTTCCAAAGCGGCCTGGAACAGGCATGCGGCGGCCAAGCTGCGCCACGGGCGCGGGCGCTCCGCGAGGGCGAGGACCCGTTTCTCGGTGGTCAGGTGGTCCATCGCGTACAGCCCCAGCACGACGTCTTGCCGATCCGGGGCGGGTGCGTCGGGCATGCGGTCGCCCTAAGAGAACGTCGTCTGCGCGCAGGTGCTGGGCGAGGTGATGTTCACCCCCGGGTAGACGACCTGGATGTGGGTGCACACGATCACGTTGACGTCGGTCATGGGCTGACCCGTCCGCCAATCGGTCGAGTCGATGCGCCCGGTCGTCTGATACTTGTCCGGCGGCCCCTCACCGAAATACACAGTGGTGATCTCGTCTGACCCCATCGCCTTGTCGACCCGTTCGTATTGGCTTGTGGCATGCGCGTCCAGATAAGCCAGCCGGTTGGGTGATCGGATCTCGGTGGTTTGCCGGGCCCACAGGCCGGGCGGGAAACCGGTGACACCGTCCGGGGTTCGCATGTCGGCCCCCGCCGTGAAGTCGCAGTGCCCGTCCGATTTAAAGCAATTGAGAAAGGTGTGCGTCTCGAGCTGGTTGGGTCCGTCCAGCGGGAACAGGGTCGTGGCGGTGTTGCTCGCGGCCCGGGCGACCCCGGTGGGCAGGAACGTCAGGGCCGCCGCTACGACCGCAACTCCCGTTACCGCCCGCTTCATCTCGCTCCCCATCCCGGCGCCCCGCCTTCCCGACGACCCCAAGGGTGAACTTAGCCCCGCGACTACTCGTCGTAGGTCACTTCTACCGAATCAGATTCCGGGTGAGATTGACAGGCCAGAATCAGGCCTTCATCGAGATCCTGCTGCTCGAGCACGTCGTTGACCTCCATGCGCACTTTGCCGCCACGCAACGTGCAGGCACACGCGCCGCAGTGCCCCTCCCGGCAGGAAAACGGTGCATCCAAACCTTTCGCCAGGAGGACGTCGAGCAGCTTGGCGTTGCGTGGCCACGACACGGTATGGGTTTCACCGTCCAGCTCGACCACCGCGGTGGCCGGCGGCTCATCGCCCTCGGCGGTGTCGTCGATTTTGACCGCCGCGAACGGATCCGAGTCGAGGGACTTGAACACTTCGATATGTACTCGTGGCGCAGGGACTTTCAGCATCTCCATGGCTTGCCGGGCGGCGTCCATGAAGGGGCCGGGCCCACAGATGTACACGGGCCGACCGGTATAGGGGGCGGCCAGTTTCGCCAGCGCGGCGGCACTCGGCAAGCCCTGCAACGATTCGAGCCAGTGCACCACTGTGAGCCGGTCGGCATGCTTGGCGGACAGCTCGCGCAGCGCGTCGGAGAAGATCACCGAGCGGTCGTCGCGGTTGGCGTAGAGCAGTGTCACCTGCCCGCTGCCCTCGGCGAGTGCCGACTTGCAGATCGACATGATCGGGGTGATCCCGCTGCCGGCGGCCATCAGCAGGAAATCGTCGTCGAGTGTCTTGGGCACGAAATTGCCCGATGGCGCCAGGACGTGGATCCGCATGCCCTTATGGGCATGGTCGCACAGCCAGTTGGATGCGTACCCGTCCGCAGTTCGCTTGACCGTCACGGTGAGGGCGTCATCGGTGAACGGTGAGCTGCACAACGAGTAGCAGCGAGCCACCGAGCCGGTGCGCTCGCTGGGAACGCGCAGCGTCAGGAACTGGCCGGGCGCGTAGCGTAGCCGCTCGGGCGGGATGGCGGGATCACCCGGCTCGTGCGGGACCGCGAACACCAGCGACCGCGCGTCGTCGGTTTCGGTGACGACCTCGGCGATCTGCAGTTCCAGGACGTGGTCACCGAGTGGCTCGTCGAGATTCGCCTCGGTCAAGACCCATCAACCCTTTCGTCATAACTAGAACATGTTACAGAAATATGGATCCGTATCGCTACCAGCCGCAGGAATACCCTGCTCGACACAAATCGGAACGTGTTCTAGTCTCTGGTGTAAGTCCGCAGTCTCAGGAGGCACCCTAAGTGACGTCCATTCAACAGCGTGATGCGCAGTCGGTTTTGGCCGGCATCGATGATCTGCTTCCGCGGATTCGGGAGCGCGCTCAGGCGACCGAGGATCTGCGCCGGCTGCCCGACGAGACCGTCCAGGAGCTCGAGGAGGTCGGTTTCTTCACCCTCTTGCAGCCCGAGCAGTGGGGGGGACTGCAGTGCGATCCCACGCTGTTCTATGAGGCCGTCCGCCGGCTGGCGAGCGCCTGCGGCTCCACCGGCTGGGTGAGCTCGATCATCGGCGTGCACAACTGGCATCTGGCGTTGTTCGACCAGCAGGCGCAGGAGGAGGTGTGGGGCGACGACACCAACGTGCGGGTCTCGTCGTCGTATGCGCCGATGGGTGCCGGCGTGGTGACCGACGGCGGGTACCTGGTCAATGGCTCGTGGAACTGGTCATCGGGTTGCGACCATGCGACCTGGGCCTTCCTGGGTGGGCCGGTGATCAAGGACGGCCGACCGGTCGACTTCGGCAGCTTCTTGATCCCGCGCAGCGAGTACCGCATCGACGACGTGTGGCATGTGGTCGGCCTGCGTGGCACCGGCAGCAACACCGTCGTCGTCAAGGACGTGTTCGTGCCCCGGCACCGGTTCCTGTCCTACAAGGCGATGAACGACGGCACCGCCGGCGGGTACCGGACCAACGCCGCCCCGGTCTACAAGATGCCTTGGGGCACAATGCATCCCACCACCATCTCGGCGCCGATCGTCGGCATGGCCTATGGCGCCTACGACGCCCATGTGGAGCACCAGGGCAAGCGGGTGCGCGCGGCGTTCGCCGGGGAGAAGGCCAAGGACGACCCGTTCGCCAAGGTCCGGATCGCCGAGGCGGCCAGTGACATCGATGCCGCATGGCGCCAGCTGATCGGCAACGTCGGCGACGAGTACGCGCTGTTGGCCGCCGGCAAGGAGATTCCCTTCGACCTGCGTGCCCGCGCCCGTCGCGACCAGGTGCGCGCCACCGGCCGCTCGATCGCGTCCATCGACCGGTTGTTCGAGGCGTCCGGCGCCACCGCGCTGGCCAATGACCAACCGGTGCAACGGTTCTGGCGTGACGCCCATGCCGGCCGGGTGCATGCCGCCAACGATCCCGAGCGGGCCTACCAGATCTTCGGGAACAACGAGTTCGGGTTGCCGCCTGGCGACACCATGGTCTGAGGCATGACGGCCACCCCGCAAAAGACGGACGAACTGACCTTCGAGTCCACCTCACGGTTCATCGAGGTCGATGTCGACGGACCGCTGAGGCTGCACTACCACGAGGCGGGCCTGGGCAACGACCAGACCGTGGTGCTGCTGCACGGCGGCGGCCCGGGAGCGGCGAGCTGGACGAACTTCTCGCGCAACCTGCCGGTCCTGGCGCGCCACTTCCACGTGCTGGCCGTCGACCAGCCCGGGTATGGCCACTCCGACAAGCGCGCCGAGCACGGGCAGTTCAACCGGTATGCGGCACGAGCGCTCAAGGGGCTGTTCGACCGGTTGGAGTTGGGCCGCGTTCCGCTGGTGGGCAACTCGCTGGGTGGGGGTACCGCGGTCCGGTTCGCCCTCGATTACCCGGACCGGGCCGGGCGCCTGGTGTTGATGGGTCCGGGCGGACTGAGCATCAACCTGTTTGCGCCCGACCCGACCGAGGGCGTCAAGCGGCTGTCGGCGTTCTCCATGGCGCCCACCCGGGAGAATCTCGAGGCGTTTTTACGGGTCATGGTCCACGACAAGAACTTGATCACTCCCGGGTTGGTGGACGAGCGGTTCGCGCTGGCCAGCATGCCGGAATCGCTGATGGCGACCCGGGCGATGGGAATGTCATTCGCGGGAGCCGATTTCGAGCTCGGGATGATGTGGCGTGAGGTGCACCGGCTGCGCCAGCCCGTGCTGCTGATCTGGGGGCGCGAGGACCGGGTCAACCCGCTGGACGGGGCGCTGGTCGCGCTGAAGACGATCCCGCGTGCGCAACTGCATGTTTTCGGGCAATGTGGGCATTGGGCGCAGGTAGAGAAGTTCGACGAATTCAACAAACTCACCATTGACTTCCTGGGAGGTGGGTGATGGGCAGCATGAGCATTCGCTCGCTGGGCTACTTGCGCATCGAGGCCACCGATATGGCGGCGTGGCGCGAGTACGGCCTCAAAGTGCTCGGCATGGTCGAAGGCAAGGGCACCGTCGAAGGCGCGCTGTATTTGCGGATGGACGATTTCCCGGCCCGGCTGGTGATCGTGCCCGGCGCGCATGACCGGCTCATGGAAGCCGGCTGGGAATGCGCCAATGCCGAAGGCCTGCAAGAAATTAGAAACCGGCTCGATGTGGAGGGCACACCGTACAAGGAGGCCACCGCCGCCGAACTGGCCGATCGCCGGGTGGACGAGATGATCCGGTTCTCCGACCCGTCGGGCAACTGCCTGGAGGTCTTCCACGGCGCGGCCCTGGAACACCGCCGGGTGGTCAGCCCATACGGGCACAAGTTCGTCACCGGTGAGCAGGGCTTGGGCCATGTCGTGTTGTCCACCCGGGACGACGACGAGGCGCTGCACTTTTACCGGGATGTGCTCGGTTTCAAGCTGCGCGACTCGATGCGGATGCCGCCGCAAGTGGTGGGCCGGCCCGCCGATGGGGCGCCCGCGTGGCTGCGGTTCTTCGGCTGCAATCCGCGTCACCACAGCCTGGCCTTTTTGCCGCTGCCGACACCCAGTGGCATCGTGCACTTGATGGTTGAAGTGGAAAACGCCGACGACGTGGGCCTGTGCCTGGACCGGGCGTTGCGCCGGGGTGTGCCAATGTCGGCCACCCTGGGCCGTCATGTCAATGACCTGATGTTGTCGTTCTACATGAAGACGCCCAGCGGATTTGACGTCGAATTTGGTTGCGAGGGAAGGCGGGTCGACGATGTCGACTGGATCGCCCGGGAAAGCACCGCCGTCAGTCTCTGGGGCCACGACTTCACCATCGGGATGAGCGGCTAACCTCGAGAATTATGTCGGCGCAGATAGATCCGCGGGCCTTCCGGCAGGTGCTGGGCCAGTTCTGCACCGGAATCACCATCATCACCACCGTGCAGGACGACGTCCCGGTGGGCTTTGCCTGCCAGTCGTTTGCGGCGTTGTCGCTGAAGCCGCCGCTGGTGCTGTTCTGCCCGACCAAGGTGTCGCGGTCGTGGCAGGCTATCGAGGCCAGTGGACGGTTCTGTGTCAACGTGCTCACCGAAAAGCAGAAGCACGTATCGGCCAGGTTCGGGTCGAAAGAGCCCGATAAATTCGCGGGGATCGACTGGCACCCGTCACAGTTGGGTTCGCCGATCATCGACGGGTCGCTGGCCTACATCGACTGCACGGTCGCCTCGGTGCACGATGGCGGTGACCATTTCGTGGTGTTCGGCCGTGTTGAGTCGCTGTCGGAGGCGCCCAAGATCAAGCCGCGGCCGTTGCTGTTCTATCGCGGTGAATACACCGGGATCGAACCGGATAAGACGACGCCGGCCCAGTGGCGCGACGACCTGGAGGCGTTTCTCACCACCACCACCCAGGACACCTGGCTGTAGTCCGTTTCGCGCGGGCCGGATGTTTGGCCGCCGCGGATTGTGCAAATCGCGTGCCGGCACGCGATTTTTGGCGGCCCGGTAAACCCGATGGCCCAATGAGGGGGTGGGCCATCGGGTCTGCCCGAGCGCCGGGGACCGCCTGTGCGTACTACGGCACCGGATCAGCGATTCCCCTATTTGACGTATATCAAACAAGCAACAGCCGCTTGCCCGATGCGATCAGCCGCGAAAAGGCCGCCACCACCGTCCGCGGGGTTCATTCGGGTGACCGGGACACCACTGCGATTCCGGCACGTTGCGGCGGACCTGCTCCACGTGCGCCCCGCAACCGGCCCAGGTCGTTTTTCCGCAGATGCGGCATCGGACGGCATGACACATCAGCGGGGTCCCTCTTCGAGTACCGGCGGGCCCTGGTAGGGCCGTTGCAGCACCGCGAATTCCGGAATCCTGGCGGCAACGAGGATCGCCTCGAGCAACCGGACCCCGTCGTCTTTGGTCGGGATCCGGGTCAGAACCGGTCCAAAGAAGGCGCGGCCATCGACGGCGATGATCGGGCTGCCGGCGGAGCCGCCGAGCACATCTTGGCTGGCCAGGTGCGCTTCCCTGACCGCTTGGTCGAATCCGCCGTCATCGAGCGCTGCGGCGAGCGACGCCTTGAATCCGCTCTCGGCGAGAACTTCGCGGATGAGGTCCGGCGTGATCTCTTCCCGGCGCACGTGGATGCGGACACCGATCGAATCGTAAAGGCGCGCGAATGCGTGCGGCCCGTGCTCGGTGGCGACCGCCGCGCTAAGGCGCCCCACCCGCCGTGACCGGTCCATCATGCGCTGTTGCTTGGCATCGAGGTCTTTGCCTTCGTTGAGAACCGCCAGGTTCATCTGCCGCAGCGTGACCGGCATCTGGATGATGTGCGTGGCATCGAGCAGCCATCGCGATGCGACCCACGAAAAAGGGCATATCGGGTCGAGATAAAGGTCGACGTCAGCCACCATTTCTCCTTTTTGCAATGCGATAGCGAACCCCAACCGACAATACCCCGGCGGGTATCGATCTGTCGAAGCGGTCGCGGTCGGGTGTGCCGGTGCCGCCCGGGCAGCACAATGGCGGTTATGACCATGGACCTTGCCGGTTACTTCGACCGCATCGCCTACCGCGGCACCGCCGAGCCAACCCTCGCCGTGCTGCAGGAGCTGGTGACCGCGCACACCAGGGCGATTCCGTTCGAGAACCTCGATCCCGTGCTGGGCGTACCGGTCGACGACCTGGGCCCCGACGCCCTTGCCGACAAGCTGGTGCACCGGGGCCGGGGCGGCTATTGCTACGAGCACAACGGCCTGATGGGTTACGTGCTGGCCGCGGTGGGTTTCCGGGTGCGGCGGTTAGCCGGGCGTGTTATTTGGATGCTCCCGCCCGACGCGCCGTTGCCGGCGCAGACACACACGGTGCTGGCAGTGACCTTTCCCGGCTCTGGGGGCTCATACCTGGTCGACGTCGGCTTCGGCGGCCAGACACCGACGTCGCCCATCCGCATCGAAACCGGCAGCGTCCAGCAGACGACGCTGGAGCCGTACCGGCTCGAGGACCGTGGCGACGGGCTGCTCTTGGCTGCCGAGATACGTGGTGTGTGGCAGCCGCTTTACCAGTTCTGCACCAAAAGCACGCCGGAGATCGACCTGACAGTGGGCAGTTGGTTCGTCTCAACGCACCCCTCGTCGCACTTCGTGACCGGCCTGACCGCGGCACGGGTCACCGAGGACGCCCGCTTGAACCTGGCGGGCCGCAACCTGTCCATCCACCGCGCCGGCGGCAGCGAGAAACTGCGCCTGCCCGACGCGGCCACGGTCGTCGACACCCTCAGCGATCGGTTCGGCATCAACGTGGCCGATCTCGGCGAGCGCGCCGCGGTCGAGGCCCGCATCGATAAAGTTCTCGACGATTAGAGCCACGGGCCGATCCGGCGCAAAGCTTCCTCGATGTCGCCGGTCGGCCCGGCGAAGGACAGCCGAACGAAGGAGTTGCCGTGGACGGTGTCGAAATCGATGCCCGGCGCGATGGCGACTCCGGTGTCCGCCAGCAGCTTTGAACAGAAGGCGGACGAGTCGCGGGTGAAGTCGGAGACATCGGCGTAGACGTAGAACGCCCCGTCGGTGGGCGCCAGCCGGTCGATGCCGATTCGGCGCAGCCCGTCGAGCAACAGGGAGCGGTTGGCGGCGTAGTGACGCAGATTGTTGTCGGCTTCGGCGGTCGCTTCCGGGGTGAACGCGGCCACCGCGGCGATCTGCGACAGCGCCGGCGGGCAGATGGTGAAGTTTCCGGTCAGCCGGTCTACCGCCCGGCGCAGCTCGGACGGGACCAGCAGCCAACCCAGCCGCCAGCCGGTCATCGCATAGTACTTCGAGAAGCTGTTGACCACCACGGCATTTCGTGACGTCTGCCAGGCGCAGCTGGTCTGTGGCGCCCCTTCGTAGACCAGGCCGTGGTAGACCTCGTCGCTGATCAGCCGCGCCCCGGACGCGTCACACCAGGACGCGATGGCGGCCAATTCGGCCGGTGGGATGACCGTGCCCGTGGGATTGGCGGGGCTGGCGACGATGACGCCGTGCACCGGCGGGTCGAGCTCGGCGAGCATTTGCGCGGTGGGTTGAAAACGAGTCTGGGCTTCGCAGGGGATCTCCACCACGTCACAGCCCAGCGCCGACAAGATGTTCCGGTAGCACGGGTAGCCGGGGTTGGCCAGCGCCACTCGATCACCGACGTCGAAGCAGGCCAGAAAGGCGAGCAGGAATCCGCCCGACGAGCCCGTGGTGAGGGCCACCGCATCGGGCTCGACCTCGAGCCCGTGCCGACGCTGGTAGTCGGCGGCGATCGCGGCGCGCAGCTCGGGGATGCCCAGTGTGACGGTGTAACCGAGCTCGTTGGAATGCAGGGCGGCCGCCGCGGCCGCCCGCACCGGTTCGGGCGCTCCCACGCTGGGCTGTCCCGCCGACAGGTTCACCAGATCACCGTGGCTGCGCTGGCGCTCGCCGGCCGCCAGCCACACATCCATCACATGAAACGGTGGGATGCCGGACCGAAGGGAAACGTTGCCCGTCACGGGGTTTGGAGCACCTCAAACTCGAGTCGGCCGAGCAGCTCTCGCGGCGAGCTGAGCAGGTGCGCGCTGCCATGTGCGCGTTTGAAATACAGATGCATGTCGTGTTCCCAGGTGATCGCGATGCCGCCGTGAAGCTGGATGCCCTCGGCGGCCGCGTCGCACAGCGCCTCGGTGGCGGCCAGGCGCGCGGTTGCGGCGTTGGTTGCGGTGGGGTCGTCGCACGCCTCGGAGACGACGGCCTTGGCGGCGGCAATTTCGACATACAGGTCGGCCATCCGATGCTTGAGCGCCTGAAAGCTGCCAATCGGGCGGCCGAATTGCACCCGGTTCTTGGCGTATTCGATGGTCAGTTCCAAACACCGTTCGGCAGCGCCGACCTGCTCCGCCGCCAGCAGGATGGCCGCGGTGTCAGCGATGCCCGGGTCGGCGCCCAACGGCGCGGCCTCCTGGGGCCGCAGCCGGGCCAGGCGGCGGGTGGGGTCCATGGTGGCGACGGGCTGCGCATCGAATCGGGTCCACCTGCTCAGTTGGCCGTCAGCGGCGGCGACGACGACGTCGGCGATGTCGCCGTTGATCACGTAGTCGGCATCGAGCACCAGGGCGCCGATGGAACCGCCCTCGGCAAGGGCCTCCAGCGCGCCGGCGTCCGGGTTGGGAGCGGCCACCAGAGCCAACTCCGCCAGCGTGGTGCCCAGCAGCGGAGAGGGCACCAAGGCTCGGCCCAGCTCTTGCAAAACCGTTGCGGCATCGGCTAGTTCACCGCCCGCGCCGCCCAACTCCTCGGGTACCACCAATGCGGCGGCGCCGACCTGCTCACACAGCAGCTGCCACAGCGACTCGTCGTAGCCGCCCTCGGAGTCCATCGCCGCGCGCACCGCCGCCGGGCCGGCGTGTTTCGACACCAGGGCGGCCACGGTCTCCCGCAGCATTTCCCGTTCTTCAGTCACTTAGTGCCTCCAGGACCCTGCGCCGATGTTCCTCGGCCGTACCCCAGGCCGACCGCAATGCTTGCACACGCAGCAGCCATTGCGACAGGTCGTGCTCCTGGGTGAACCCGATCGCGCCGTGGGTCTGCAGTGCCGCGCGCGCCGCCAGCAGAGCCGCCTCGGATGCGGCCGCTTTGGCGGCACTGACGTCGCGCGGCTCCAGCGACAGGGCCGCGCCGTAGACCAGCGGGCGGGCCAGTTCGACCGCGATGTGCACGTCGGCGAGCTTGTGCTTGATCGCCTGATACGAGCCGATCACCCGGCCGAACTGGGCGCGCTGCTTGGCGTAGTCGACGGTGTTGGCCAGCAACGCCTCGGCGGCACCGACCAGCTGCGCGGCGGTGGCCAGCACACCGAACTCGTAGGCGCGCTTGACGTCTGCTTGCCGCGTCTCGCCGATCGCGGTGACGTCGTAGAGACGGCGGCTGGGGTCGACGGATTCGTGCCGTTCGCCCGCCTCGGCTTCGGCAACGCCGTCGCCGGTGGCCAGCAGCACCAGTCCGGCCGCGTCGGCGTCGACTGCCCGCGGTGTCTGTGGTGGCAGCGCAACGGTGGCGATCAGCTCACCGGAAGCCAGCGCCGCGCAGCGGTCGGCGTGATCGTCGGTGGCCAGCAAAACCGGTGCCACGGCGATGGATTCGGCGACGGGGCCGGGCACGCACCAACGGCCCAGGCGTTCGACGGCGACCACCAGGTCAACGGGGTCGGCATCGATGCCGTCGAATTTCTCCGGCACGGCCAGTGCCGTGACGCCCAGGTTGGCCAGCTGCTCCCAGACCTTGCGGCCGGGCGCGGTATCACCCGCGGACCAGGCTCGCACCGCGGCGGGCAGGTCGGCCGCGCCCAGCGCGGCGTCGATGCTGGCCGCGAAGTCACGTTGCTGTTCGTCCAGCGCAAATTTCACTTCTTGCTCCCGGCCTTCTCGCGTGGCAGCCCCAGCAGCCGCTCGGCGATGATGTTGCGCTGAATCTCATTGGTGCCGGCGTAGATCGGGCCGCCCAGTGCGAACAGCAGGCCATCGGTCCAGGTGCCGGCCAGCTCCCCGTCGGCGGCCAGGATGTCGAGAGCGGTCTGGTGCAATTCCACGTCGAGGTCGGACCAGAACACTTTGGTCACCGACGATTCGGCGCCCAGCTCACCGCCGGCGGCCAGCCTCGTCACCGTGCCGAAGGTCTGCAGCCGGTAGGCCTGCGCCTTGATCCAGCCATCGGCCACCCGGTCGGCGAAAGCGGCAGGCGCACCGCTGTCTTTCCACAGCTGCACCACCTTCTGTGCCGTCGCCAGGAAGCGAGCCGGGCTGCGCAATGACATCCCGCGCTCGTTGCTCGACGTGCTCATGGCCGCCCGCCAGCCGTCGTTCGGGGCGCCGATCACGTCCGCGTCGGGCACGAAGACATCGTCGAGGAAAATCTCACCGAACCCGGTATCGCCGCCTAGTTGAGCGATCGGGCGCACCGTAATGCCCTCGGCTTTCAGGTCGAACATGAAATAGGTCAGCCCGTGGTGCCGCTCCGCGGAGGGGTCGGATCGAAACAGCCCGAATCCCATGTCCGCGAACGGGGCCCGTGAGCTCCAGATCTTCTGCCCGTTGAGCAGCCAGCCACCGTCGGTTTTGGTTGCGGTGGACCGCAGCGACGCCAGGTCGCTGCCGGATTCGGGCTCCGACCATGCCTGCGCCCAGATCTGCTCACCGCTGGCCATTTTCGACAATACCCGGTCCAGCTGTTCGGCGGTTCCGTGCGCGAACAGCGTGGGGGCGAGCATCGAGGTGCCGTTGGCGCTGGCGCGGCCGGGCGCCCCGGCGCGGAAGTACTCCTCCTCGAAGACCACCCAGTGCAGCAGCGGAGCGTCGCGGCCACCGTATTTCGTCGGCCAGGTGATCACCGACAGGCCGGCGTCGAACAATACCCGGTCCCAACGCCGGTGCTGGGCAAAGCCTTCGGCGTTGTCGTAGGACTTCGTCGGGATCGCCTCGGCGTTGGCCGACAAGAATTCTTGCACCTCGGCTTGGAAGTCCCGTGTCTCTTCGTCTAGTTCCAGATCCATTAGGTCCACTCTCGCAGTTGTGGTTTGACCACCTTGCCGCCCGCATTGCGGGGCAACGCGTCAAGGAACCGCACCGAACGTGGTGCTTTGAAGTTCGCCAAATGTTCTCGGGTGTAAGCGATCACCGACTGCTCATCGAGTTTGGCGCCGGGACGGGTGACCACGAATGCCCGGCCGACCTCGCCAAGCCGCTCGTCGGGGACCCCGATCACCGCGGCGTCGGCCACCCCCTCCATCCGGGCCAGCACCTGTTCGACCTCGGCGGGGTAGACGTTGAACCCGCCACAGATGTACATGTCCTTGAGCCGGTCGGTGATGCGCAGGTTGCCGGCGGAGTCCACCGCGCCGATGTCGCCGGTGTGCAGCCAACCGTCGACGTCGATCGTGGCCGCCGTCGCCTCGGGGTCGTCGAGGTAGCCCAGCATCACGTTCGGGCCGCGCAGCAGGACCTCGCCCGTGTCGTCGATGCGCAATTCGAAATCGGCGAACGGGCGCCCACACGTGGTGGCCACGGTGACGGCGTCGTCGTCCGCGCGGCACATGGTGCCCATGCCGTTGGCCTCGGTCAGGCCGTAGGCGGTCAACACGATGTCGATGTCGAGCTCGGATTGCATGCGCTCCACCAACACCACCGGCACGGTGGCAGCGCCGGTCACCGCGAACCGCAGCGAGCTCAGGTCGTAGTCGTGGCGTGCGGGGTGGTCCAGCAGCGTCTGGTAAATGGTGGGCGGGCCGGGCAAGACGGTGATGCGGTGTTGCTCGATCGCTTGCAGCGCGCGCAGCGGGTCGAAGGTCAGGTGCGGGATCAGCGTCGCGCCGGTCTGTAGGCAGGCCAGGATGCCGGCTTTGTAGCCGAAATTGTGGAAGAACGGATTGATACACAGGTAGCGGTCGTCGCTGGTGATCTTGCCGTTGGCCGCCCAGGATGCCGAAGCGGACAGCGATTGCCGATGTGCGCACAGCACACCTTTGCTGCGCCCGGTGGTCCCAGAGGTGAACAGGATGTCGCTGATGTCGTCGGGCGTGACGTCCCCGCTGCGCACGCGCACCGCATCGAGAGCCGCGGGGTCCGAGCCCCCGGCGATGAAGTCGTCCCAGGTGCCGTCCGCCGCGTCTATCGGCACCCGGACGATATGCCGCAGCGCCGGCAGGCGGCCGCGGTCCAGGTCGGCCACGCGGTCATTGCCGAGGAACTGGCCCATTGCGAACAACACCGGCGCGCCCGTGCGGGCCAGGATGTCGGCGGCTTCCTCGGCGGTGTAGCGGGTGTTCACCGGGACCATCGCGGCGCCAGCGTGCTGGATCGCCAGGCAGGCGATGACCCAATGCCAGGTGTTGGGCGACCAGATGGCCACCCGGTCCGCGGGCCGCACGCCCATCGCGATCAGCGCGGCGGCCGCCCGATGTACCTCGTCGCGCAGCGCGGCGGCGGTAAAGGTCCGCTCGTCGGTGATCAACGCGGGATGGTCGGGGAGTTGGCCCGCGAAACGGTCCAGCGCCGCGGGAATGGTGCGCGCGTCCCCGGTCATCGATGCTCCTTCAAGCGGCGCGCGGCGTCCATCACCGGCGGCCTAACAAAGCAAGTGCTTGGTAGGTTAGCCTACAGGGCATGCAGGACGTCGAGGAGTTCCGGGCGGAGGTGCGCCAGTGGCTTGCCGACAATCTGGTCGGCGACTTCGCGGCACTCAAGGGCCTCGGCGGACCCGGCCGCGAGCACGAGGCATTCGAAGAACGCCGGGCATGGAACCAGCATCTTGCAGGGGCGGGTCTGACCTGTCTGGGATGGCCCGTCGAACATGGCGGACGCGGCCTTCCGACCGCCCACCGGGTGGCGTTCTACGAGGAGTACGCCCGCGCCGACGCACCCGTGAAGGTCAACCACTTCGGGGAGGAGCTGCTGGGGCCGACGCTGATCGCGTTCGGAACGCCCGAGCAGCAGCAGCGCTTCCTGCCGCGCATCCTCGATGTCACCGAGCTGTGGTGCCAGGGATATTCGGAGCCCGGCGCCGGAAGTGACCTGGCGAACGTGTCGACCACGGCGGAACTCGACGGCGACCAGTGGGTGATCAACGGCCAGAAGGTGTGGACGTCGCTGGCGCACCTGTCGCAGTGGTGCTTCGTGATCGCGCGCACCGAGAAAGGCTCCAAGCGGCATGCCGGCTTGTCGTATCTGCTGGTGCCGCTGGACCAGACCGGCGTGCAGGTGCGGCCCATCGTCCAGATCACCGGCACCTCGGAGTTCAACGAGGTGTTCTTCGACGACGCCCGGACCGACGCCGACATGGTGGTCGGCGAGCCGGGCGACGGCTGGCGCGTCGCGATGGGAACGCTGACCTTCGAGCGCGGTGTGTCCACCCTCGGGCAGCAGATCGTCTACGCCCGAGAGCTTTCCAGGCTTGCCGAGCTCGCTGCGCGCAACGGAGCCGCCGACGACCCATTCATCCGGGCGCGGCTGACCCGGGCGTGGACCGGGCTGCGCGCGATGCGCAGCTATGCCCTGGCCACCATGGACGTCGAGCAGCCCGGCCAGGACAACGTCTCGAAGTTGTTGTGGGCCAATTGGCATCGCGATTTGGGCGAGCTCGCGATGGACGTGGTCGGCAAGCCCGGGCTGGCGTTGACCGACGGCGAACTGGACGAATGGCAGCGGTTGTTCCTCTTCACCCGCGCCGACACCATCTACGGCGGATCCAACGAAATTCAGCGCAACATCATCGCCGAGCGGGTGCTCGGCCTGCCCCGAGAGGTGAAGGGATGAGCCTGTCCGAAGCACCGAAAGAGATTGCCGGACACGGGCTTCTGGACGGAAAGGTGGTAATCGTCACCGCGGCCGCGGGTACCGGCATCGGCGCGGCAACCGCGCGGCGGGCGCTGGCCGAGGGTGCGGACGTGGTGGTCTCCGACCACCACGAACGACGGCTGGGGGAGACCGCCGACGAACTGTCCGCGCTGGGGCTGGGTCGGGTCGAGAAGGTGTTGTGCGATGTGACGTCCACCGCCCAGGTCGACGCGCTCTTCGACTCGACCACCGCGCGCATGGGCCGCGTCGATGTGCTGGTCAACAATGCCGGACTGGGCGGGCAGACGCCGGTGGTCGACATGACCGACGAGGAATGGGACCGGGTCCTGGACGTGACCTTGACGTCGGTGTTCCGGGCTACCCGGGCAGCGCTGCGGTACTTCCGGGCGGCGAACCACGGCGGGGTGATCGTGAACAACGCCAGCGTCTTGGGCTGGCGGGCGCAGCATTCGCAGTCTCACTATGCGGCCGCAAAAGCGGGCGTAATGGCGTTAACCCGTTGCAGCGCAATAGAAGCCGTCGATTACGGGGTGAGGATCAACGCCGTGTCGCCCAGTATCGCGCGCCACAAGTTCCTGGACAAGACGACTTCGGCGGAACTGCTCGATCGGCTATCCGCCGGCGAAGCGTTCGGCCGCGCCGCCGAACCCTGGGAAGTGGCGGCCACCATCGCGTTCCTGGCCAGTGACTACTCCAGCTATCTGACCGGCGAGGTCATCTCGGTATCCAGTCAGCATCCATAAAGTAGCCGAGCAAGCGCTTGGTTGATACTCTGGTCGGGTGGAGCGAGTGGCCGGTCAGGCAAACAGCCGGCGAAACGAGTTGTTGGAGCTCGCCGCGACCATGTTCGCCGAGCGCGGGTTGCGCGCCACCACCGTGCGCGACATCGCCGACGGCGCCGGCATCCTGTCCGGCAGCCTGTACCATCACTTCTCCTCCAAAGAGGAGATGGTCGACGAGCTGCTGCGCAGTTTCCTGGACTGGTTGTTCGCCCGCTATCGCGAGATCCTGGACAGCGAGGCGAACCCGCTGGAGCGCCTCCAGGGCCTGTTCATGGCGTCATTCGAGGCCATCGAGCACCGGCATGCGCAGGTCGTCATCTATCAGGACGAAGCCCAACGGCTGTTGTCCCAGCCGCGGTTCTCCTACATCGAAGACATGAACCGCCAGCAACGCAAGATGTGGATCGAGGTGCTCAATCAAGGCATCGACGAGGGGTACTTCCGGCCCGACGTCGACGTCGACCTCGTCTACCGTTTCATCCGTGACACCACCTGGGTGTCGGTGCGCTGGTATCGGCCCGGCGGACCGCTCACCGCGGAACAGGTGGGCCGGCAATATCTCGCCATCGTCCTAGGCGGAATCACCAAAGAAGGAGTCTGAAATGCCCGAGGCGTACGTCATCGACGCTGTGCGTACCGCGGTTGGCAAGCGCAACGGATCGTTGGCCGGGGTGCATCCGGTCGACCTGGGCGCGCTGGGATGGCGCGGGTTGCTGGACCGGATCGACGTCGACCCCGCCGCCGTTGACGACGTGATCGCCGGCTGCGTCGATGCCATCGGAGCGCAGGCGGGTAACATCGCCCGACTGTCGTGGCTGGCCGCCGGCTATCCCGAAGAGGTTCCCGGTGTCACCGTGGACCGGCAGTGCGGTTCCAGCCAACAAGCGATTTCCTTTGGTGCACAGGCGATCATGTCCGGCACCGCCGACCTCATCGTGGCCGGTGGCGTGCAGAACATGAGCCAGATTCCGATCTCGTCGGCCATGACGGTGGGCGAGCAGTTCGGGTTCACCTCACCGACCAACGAGTCCAAGCAGTGGCTGCACCGCTACGGCGACCAGGAGATCTCGCAGTTCCGCGGCTCGGAGCTGATCGCCGAGAAGTGGAACCTGTCCCGTGAAGAGATGGAAAAGTACGCGCTGGCCAGCCACGAGCGGGCCTTCGCGGCGATTCGCGGCGGCCACTTCGACAACGAAATCATCACCGTCGAAACGGAATCCGGACCGTTCCGGGTCGACGAGGGCCCGCGCGAGTCGTCGATGGAGAAACTGGCCGGGTTGAAGCCGCTGGTCGAGGGTGGCCGGTTGACGGCGGCGATGGCCAGCCAGATCTCCGACGGCGCCAGCGCGGTGCTGCTGGCTTCCGAGCAGGCGGTCAGGGACCACAAGCTGACCCCGCGGGCCCGCATCCACCACATCAGCGCCCGCGCCGCCGACCCGGTATTCATGCTGACCGGACCCATCCCCGCCACCCGCTACGCGCTGGAAAAGACCGGCCTGTCCATCGACGACATCGACACCGTCGAGATCAACGAGGCGTTCGCGCCGGTCGTGTTGGCCTGGCTCAAGGAGATCAAGGCCGACCCGGAGAAGGTCAACCCCAACGGCGGCGCGATCGCCCTGGGGCACCCGCTCGGCGCCACCGGCGCCAAGCTGTTCACCACCATGCTCAACGAGCTCGAGCGCATCGGCGGCCGCTACGGACTGCAGACCATGTGCGAGGGCGGTGGCACGGCCAACGTCACGATCGTCGAACGGCTGTAACTCCCGTTGCGCGGGATCGCCCCTTTGCGCCGCGACACATAACCTACGTACACGACGCGCCCCGGGCGGGGTGTGCGTAGGTTATGTCTCGGTGCAGGCCGCGTCCGCGGCTAGTCCTCCACCAGCGCGGACGCCGCCCGCAGATGCGCGATCGCGTCACGCACTATCGAGTCGATCAGCTCGGCGCACGACGGCAGGTCGTCGAGGATGCCGGCCACCTGCCCGGACGCCAGCACCCCGGCCTCGGTGTTGCCCTCGACCAGCCCGGCCTTCAACAGCATCGGGGTGTTGGCCGCCATCACCACCTGTGACCAGGTGAGCTCTTTGCCGTGGCGCATCGCCACGCCGTCGGTGATCATGGACCGCCAGGTCATCTGCGACATCTTCTTGAACTTCGCGGCGTTGCGCACCGCGGCGGCGAAACCCCTGGCAGGCGAACCGCTTTCCAGCTTCTCGACCAGACCGGTGCGCAGCACGCGGTGCGGCATCCCGTCGACTCGCGTGGTGACCACCGTGCCGTCGAGCGCCGCCTCGAGGTAGCGCCGTTTCACCGCTTCGGGCACGGTGGAATCCGAGGTGAGCAGAAAGCGGGTGCCCATCGCCACCCCGGCGGCTCCGTAGCTCAGCGCGGCCGCGAGGCCGCGCCCGTCAAAGAATCCGCCCGCCGCGATCACCGGGATTCCGGTGCCCTGGACGGCGTCCAGCACCGACGGCAGCAGCAGTGTGGTGGCGACGGGTCCGGTGTGCCCGCCGCCTTCGCCGCCCTGCACGATCATCGCGTCGGCGCCCCAGGCCGCGACTTTGCGCGCGTGTTTGGCCGCCCCGATCGATGGAATCACCACCGCCCCTGCCTCTTTGAGGCGCGTTATCAGCTCCTGCTTGGGCGCCAGCGCGAACGACGCCACCTTGACGCCTTCGCGGATCATCAGCTCGACCCGGTCGCCGGCGTCGGCGGCGTCGGCGCGGATGTTCACGCCGAATGGCTTGTCGGTGGCGGCCTTGACCTTACCGATGGCCGTCGCCAACTCATCGAGCGTCATGGTGGCCGAAGCCAGGATGCCCAGCCCGCCGGCGTTGGCCGTGGCGGAGACCAGCCGGGCGCCGGCAACCCAGCCCATGCCGGTCTGCACCACCGGGTGCTCGACACCGACCAGTTCGGTCAGCGGCGTGCGCAACTTCATGACCGTATCTCGCGGTCGCGCAGCGATTTCGGGTCGATCACCTCGCGGATCAGGCGCAATTCGTCATCGGTGGGCAGCCTGGTCTCCTCGGCCACATCGAGGCCGTGTACCGCGAACGAGGTGGCCTCGCGGACGTCCTCGGGGGAGACCCCGGGGTGCAGGGACACCGCCCGCATCGTGCGGTCCGGGCCGCCGAAGTCGAACACCCCGAGGTTGGAGACGACCCGATACGTGTTGGCGAAGCGGAACGCCGGATTGTCCGGATCGACCTTGTCCCAGCCGATACCGCAGACCACGTCGACCGCCTCGCAGAACACCCGCTTGGAGTGATTGCCGACCCAGTAGCTGGTCGCGTGGTTGATGGCGTTCCCGGGTGCGCCGCGCAGGCCGAACATCTGCCGGGTCGGGTGCTGCAGCGGGCCGAACGCCGAGATGTTCTGATTGCCGAACCGGTCCACCTGGTTGGCGCCCATGACCACGTGCCGCCGCCCCCAGGCCAGCGTTTCGAACACCCGCCCGAACGGCATCCAGCCCTCGACGGCTCCGGACGCGCCCAGCGCCGGTGTGTCGGCGAGCAGTTGCGCCTCGCCGTCGGTCAACAGGATGTCGGGGGAGAATGTCAAGCGCGCCAACCTGGCTCCCACCGACGCCATGTTCGTCATCGGGCTGACCATGATTTCGCCGGCGTCCCTGAACAATTCGGCGCAGGCGACCGCACAGACCTCGGCACGGGCTGCTCACTTGGCCGCCTCCTCTGCGAAGGCGCGGACGGCCGTCTGATAGTCGTCCTCGCTGCCCGACAGATAGGTCCGGACGAACTCTTGCCAGCCGTCTTCCGTTGAGGCCGCCTCGGCGTAGTGTCGCTGGAACTTCTCGTCCCTTCCGTAATCCGGTGCGGCGGTGGTGAAGTGGGCGCCGCCGGGCGCCTCGACCACCCCGTCGACCATCATCCGGTTGACCAGCAGGGCCTGCGGGGGCACGGCCTTGACCAGCTCCTGGGTGGAGACGATGCGCTCCACCGACAAATAGCGCTGGTCGGCGGCCATGAGGAACAGGTCGTCGAAGTAGGGGTCGATGCCGGTGTAGGCCGCATTGCCTTGGCTGTCACCGAGATTGAGGTGCACGAAGGCGGCATCCAGGTGTAACGCGGGCATGGCGATCAGCGTCTCCTGTCCGCCCTCCGGCGCGGGGTACGGGCTGGTGACGGTGCGCAGTTCGCCCTCCCAGAAGTCCGGAACCGAACTACCCAGCCCGGCACGAATCGGCAGAAACGGCAACCGCTGCGCGGCGGCCTGCAGCCCGCAACGCAGCATGCCCTCGTCCATCTCCCGGGCCTCGATCATCCCGCCGGTGCGGGCCTTGGCGAACCAGGGGTCGTAGAAGGGCGGCGAGTCCAGCGAGACGAAGCCGTAGTAGACGCGTCGCACCTTGCCGGCCGAGCACAGCAATCCCAAGTCGGGCCCGCCGTAGGTGACCACGGTCAGGTCTTTGACGTCGGTGCGCAGCATGGCCCGCACGAACGCCATCGGTTTGCGTCGCGATCCCCAGCCGCCGATGCCGATCGTCATGCCGCTGCGCAGCTGCGCGACGGCGTCGTCCAAGTTGCTTCGTTTATCGCTCATGACTTCTTCACAAACGCGTCGCGGTGCTCGTCGGACACGCCGGCGAGGTTGAGTTCGAACGTAAAGCCTTGCTCCATGCGGTAACTCGAGTTGACGCGTTGCACGTCGATGAAGTTGAGCGCCTCTTTGGCTGCCCGGATGACGCGCGTGTCCTTGGTGGCGATGTCGCGGGCCACCCGCAACGCGGACTCGTCCAGCTGGTCGCGGGGCACCACCTCGTGCACCGAGCCGAAGTGGTGCAGGGTGGCGGCGTCGACGGTGGCGGCGGTGAAGAACAGCCGCCGCATCAGGTGCTGGGGCACCAGCCGGGAGAGATGCGTGGCCGCGCCGAGCGCGCCGCGCTCTACTTCCGGCAGGCCGAAGGTAGCGTCGTCGGACGCCACGATGATGTCGGAGTTGCCGACCAAACCGATGCCGCCCCCGACGCAGAACCCGTTGACCGCCGCGATCACCGGCACGGCGCACTCATAGACGGCGCGGAACGCGGCGAAGCAGCCGCGGTTGGCGTCGATCAGCGCGGTGTAGCCCTGCCCAGAAGCCTGAGTGCGCTGCATTTCCTTGATGTCCACCCCGGCGTTGAAGCCGCGGCCCTCGGCCCGCAGGATCACCGCTTGCGTTTCGGGGTTTTGACCGGCGGCGGTGATCGTGTCGGCGAGTTCGAACCAGCCGCTCGACGGGATGGCGTTCACGGGCGGGTAATCGACGGTGACCGCGACTATGCCCGGTTCGATGGTTTGGGATGTGATGGGCAAGGTGCCACTTCCTTGTGGGGGGTAACTACCTAAGCAAGCACTTGCTTGGTACGCTAGCACAGTGACTCGCGCCGAAGCACCCGACGCCATCAACTTGGGCTTGGCCGGGCGGGTGGTTCTGGTCACGGGCGGCGTTCGCGGGGTGGGTTCCGGCATCAGCTCGGTCTTCGCGAAGCAGGGTGCCACCGTCATCACCTGCGCCCGGCGAGCCGTCGAGGGATCGCCCTACGAGTTCCGCTCGTGCGACGTCCGCGACGACGACGCCGTCAACGCGTTGATCGACGCAATCATCGACAAGCACGGCCGGCTCGACGTCGTCGTCAACAACGCGGGAGGCTCGCCCTATGTGCTGACCGCGGAATCCAGCGCCAACTTCAACCGCAAGATTATCGAGCTCAATCTGATTGGTGCGCTGTCGGTTTCGCAACACGCGAACGACAGGATGCAAGGCCAGCGGCGCGGCGGGTCGATCATCAACATCTGCAGCCTCAGTGGTCGACGGCCGTCCCCGGGCACGGGCGCATACGGGGCAGCCAAGGCCGGCCTGGAAAGCCTCACCCAGACGCTGGCGGTGGAGTGGGGGCCGAAGGTCCGGGTGAACGCCTGTGTGGTCGGCATGGTGGAGACCGAGCAGTCCGAACTGTTCTACGGTGACGCCGAGTCGATCGCCGCGATCTCGAAAAACGTGCCGCTCGGGCGGCTGGCCATGCCGGAGGATATCGGTTGGGCCGCAGCGTTTCTGGCGTCGGATGCGGCGTCCTACATCAGCGGCGCCTCGCTGGAGGTGCACGGCGGCGGCGAGCCACCGCACTATCTGGCCGCAACCAACGCGAGCGCGATCAAGTAGAGGAGACAAGAGATATGGGAGTGGTTGACGGCCGTGTCGTCATCGTCACCGGAGCGGGCGGCGGTATCGGTCGCGCGCATGCGCTGGCCTTCGCGGCCGAGGGTGCGCGCGTGGTGGTCAACGACATCGGGGTCGGCTTGGACGGTTCTCCGGCCGGCGGCGGCAGCGCTGCCCAGAGTGTGGTCGACGAAATCACCGCGGCGGGTGGAGAAGCCGTCGCCAATGGGTCGAACGTCGCGGATTGGGACCAAGCGGCCGCGCTGATCCAGAAGGCCGTCGACGCCTACGGTGGGTTGGACGTTTTGGTGAACAACGCCGGCATCGTGCGCGACAGGATGATGGCCAACACCAGCGAGGACGAGTTCGACGCCGTCATCGCCGTGCATCTCAAGGGGCACTTCGCCACGATGCGGCACGCCGCCTCGTACTGGCGCGGGCTCTGCAAAGAGGGCAAAGCCGTTGACGCCCGGATCATTAACACCAGTTCGGGGGCCGGCCTGCAGGGCAGTGTCGGGCAGGGCAACTACAGCGCCGCCAAGGCAGGCATCGCCGCGCTGACGCTGGTCGGCGCTGCCGAGATGGGTCGCTACGGCGTTACCGTCAACGCCATCGCGCCGTCGGCCCGCACCCGCATGACCGAGACCGTCTTCGCCGAGATGATGGCAACGCAGGACCAGGATTTCGACGCCATGGCGCCGGAGAACGTTTCACCGCTGGTGGTCTGGCTGGGCAGTGCGGAATCCCGTGATGTCACCGGGAAGGTGTTCGAGGTCGAGGGCGGCAAGATCCGCGTGGCGGAGGGCTGGGCGCACGGGCCGCAGATCGACAAGGGCGCCAGGTGGGATCCCGCGGAGCTGGGGCCCGTCGTCACCGACCTGCTCGCCAAGGCGCGCCCGCCGGTTCCCGTCTACGGGGCCTAGCGCGGCTCGCACACCACGAGCGGAATGACCCGGTCGGTGGCCTCGCGATACTTGCGGTAGGGCGGGTACATCCGCGTCAGCGGCGGCCAATAGCGTTCGCGCTCAACATCGGTGGCGTCGCGGGCCACCAGGTCCAGGTGCTGGGCGCGGATCTGGACCCGCACCTCGGGATTCTCTTTGAGGTTGAGGTACCACAACGGATGCTCGTGCCGCCCGCCGAACGAGGCCGGCACGATGACCCGTGCACCATCGCGCAGATACAAGGTCGCGGTTGTTCGCGGCTCGTTCGACTTACGTCCGGTCGTGGTCAGCAGCGCCGCGGGAAACCACAGCAGTTTCGCGCCGAGTCTGCCGTCGGTCCGGCGATACACCCAGATGTGGGCGCGCGCGAAGTATTTGAGCAGCAAAGCCATCAGTCGAGAGTTGCGAATCCACTCGGCCATGCCGCCCAGGATAGGCGGGCTTAGGGATCACAGATGACGATCGGGATGGTCCGGTCGGTCCAGGACTGATAGTCCTCGTAGGACGGGTACATGTCCACCAGCTTCGGCCAGTACCTGGCGCGCTCCTCGTCGGTGGCGTCCCGTGCGGTGCGGTCCAGCACCTCTTTTTTGATCTGCACCTGCACCTTTGGATTGGCCTTGAGGTTCAGATACCACATCGGGTGCTTCGCGGCACCGCCCTTGGATGCCGCGACGATCACCCGGTCTCCGTCGCGCAGAAAGTACAGCGGGCTGACCCGCGGTTCGCCGGTCTTGCGGCCCGTGGTGGTCAGCAGCGCAACCGGAATCTTCTGGAACGTGCCGCCTAGGCCCTCGCCACCGTTGCGGCGGTACATGAAGGTATTGAGCCGCGACATCCATTTGATCAGGAAGTCGGTGTACGACGAATTCAGAAACCTTGGCGGTGATTTCGGCATGGCAGTGATCCTAGACGGGACGCTAGCGCTGAATGAAGGGCCGGAAGCGAACTGTGATGTGGTGGATCTCGGCCTCGCCGCTCGTGCTTTCCGCCGGGATCACGAACGTCTCGTCGACCCGCGCGGCCAACCGCCGTCCGCCGAACGCCGCCTTGGTCAGCACGTCGTAGACCGCATGCACTTCATCGCCGACGATGCGGTAGTCCGGCGGCGTGGTGTCCGCGAGGAACCGGTACTGGGGTCCGCGCTTGAGGCTGCGGCGCAGGTGCTTTCCGGAGAACCCGTTCTTGACCCCTTGCTCGATGCGGGTGCACCGGGCAGCGAGCGGAACGGAGTCGCCGTCGTGGCTGACCAGCGCATCGATGTACGCCTGCGCCGCCGCGATGCGGCTGTCTTCGGAGACGACCACTACGAGCTAGATGCGCTCGAGGATGGTGCCGGTGGACAGGGCGCCACCCGCGCACATGGTGATCAGCGCGGTGCTCTGGTCGGTGCGCTCCAGCTCGTGCAGCGCGGTGGTGATCAGCCGGCTGCCGGTGCAGCCCACCGGGTGGCCCAACGCGATCGCGCCGCCGTTGACGTTGACCCTGGCCATGTCGGGCTCGTGCACACGCGCCCAGGACAGCACCACCGATGCGAACGCCTCGTTGATCTCGACGAGGTCGATGTCGCCCATCTTCATTCCGGCCTTTTCCAGCACCTTCGCCGTCGACTGCACCGGACCGTCCAGGTGGTAGTAGGGCTCGGCGCCGATCAGCGCCTGGCTCACGATGCGCGCCCGCGGCCGCAGCCCGAGCGCCTTGGCCTTGTCCTCGTCCATCCACAACACGGCCGCCGCACCGTCGGAGATCTGCGACGAGGTTCCCGCCGTGTGGATCCCGCCCTCGATCACCGGCTTCAGCGCGCTCAGCCCCGACAGCGTGGTGTCGCGAAGGCCCTGGTCGCGGGTGATGGTCACGCGCTCCGACGTCGGTTGCTTGTTCTCGTCGAGCGCGGGTGCCTCGATCGGGGAGATCTCCCGATCGAAGCGGCCCTCGTCCCACGCCTGCTTGGCCTTGGCCTGGGAGCCGAGCCCGAACTCGTCGATGTCCTCGCGGGTGATGCCGCGCCGCTTGGCGATCCGCTCGGCCGCGGTGAACTGGTCGGGCAGATCGATGTCCCACGACGCGGGCCGCAGGATGCTGCGGTCGGGGCCGGCATTGGCGCCAAGTCCGACGCGGCTCATGGCCTCGATTCCGCATGCGATGCCGATGTCGATGGCGCCGGCGGCGATCAGGCCGGCGACGAGGTGATTGGCCTGCTGGCCGCTGCCGCACTGACAGTCCACGGTCATGGCGCCGACGTGCTCCGGCAGTCCGGCGACAAGCCAGCTCACCCGGCTGATGTTGTTGGACTGCTCGCCGTACTGCGTCACGCAGCCGCCGATGACCTGTTCGACGTCGCCGGCGTCGATGCCGGCCTTGGTCACAAGTGCCTTCTGCACCGCGCCCAGCAGCTCGGTGGCGTGCAGTCCTGACAGCCATCCACTGCGTTTGCCGATCGGGCTGCGGGTGGCTTCGACGATTACCGGGTTACCCATGGGGTCAGGCTAGAACACGTTTCATTACTATGACAAGCGCCGATGCTTCGGCGCCTTTTTTCTACGGTGGAGGCATGTTTTACTGGCAACAGAGTTGCACTAGGAGAGCTAGTGCCTGGGAACTATCAGTCAGAGCGGACTGCAGTAAGGAGAAGTAGCGTGCCCAGTCCCAACCTCCCACCCGGGTTCGATTTCACCGACCCCGACATCTACGCCGAGCGGCTTCCCGTCGAGGAGTTCGCCGAGTTGCGCGCGACCGCGCCCATTTGGTGGAACGAACAGGCTCCCGGCACCGGCGGCGGGTTCCACGACGGCGGCTATTGGGCCATCACCAAGCTCAATGACGTCAAGGAGGTGTCGCGGCGCAGCGACGTCTTCTCCAGCTACGAGAACTGCGTGATACCGCGGTTCAACAACGACATCCCCCGGGAGAACATCGACCTGCAACGCTCCGTCCTGTTGAACATGGACGCGCCGCACCACACCCGGCTGCGCAAGATCATCTCCCGCGGCTTCACACCGCGAGCGGTTGGACGCCTGGAGGACGAACTGAGGCAGCGTGCCCAAGACATCGCCAAAACGGCGGCGGCCGCGGGTTCCGGTGACTTCGTCGAGCAGGTCTCCTGCGAGCTGCCGCTACAGGCGATCGCGGGATTGCTCGGGGTGCCGCAGGAAGACCGCGACAAGATATTCCGCTGGTCGAACGAGATGACCGGCAATGACGATCCCGAGTACGCCGACGTGGACCCCAATATGTCGTCCGCGGAGCTGATCATGTACGCGATGAAGATGGCCGAGGAAAAGGGGAAAAACCCCGGCGACGATATCGTGACGCAGCTGATCCAGGCCGACATCGACGGTGAAAAACTGTCCGACGACGAATTCGGTTTCTTCGTGGTGATGCTCGCGGTGGCCGGCAACGAGACCACCCGTAACTCGATCACCCAGGGCATGATGGCCTTCGCCGACTTCCCCGACCAGTGGGAGCTCTACAAGAAGGAACGCCCGGAAACCGCCGCCGACGAGATCGTCCGCTGGGCCACTCCGGTCACCTGCTTCCAGCGCACCGCGCTCGAGGACTCCGTGCTGTCCGGCGTGCAGATCAAGAAGGGCCAGCGGGTGCTCATGTTCTACCGGTCGGCCAACTTCGATGAAGAGGTCTTCGAGGATCCGTTCAGCTTCAACATTCTGCGGAATCCCAACCCGCACGTGGGTTTTGGCGGTACCGGCGCGCACTACTGCATCGGCGCCAACTTGGCCAAGATGACGATCAACCTGATCTTCGATGCCGTGGCCGACCACATGCCGGACCTCAAGCCGGTCTCGGCGCCGCAGCGGCTGCGGTCGGGCTGGCTCAATGGCATCAAGCACTGGCAGGTCGACTACACCGGTAAATGCCCGGTGGCGCACTGACGTGAATTCACAATCGTCGATGGACTTCGATCTCACCGCGACACAACAGGCCGTCGCCGACGTCGCGACGTCGGTGCTGGGCCGCGACTTGAGCTGGGAGGCGCTGGTCAGTGGTGGCGTGGCCGCGCTGCCGGTGCCCGAGCGCCTCGGCGGCGACGGCGTGGGCCTGCCCGAGGTCGCGACCGTGCTGACCGAGGCGGGCCGCCACGGCGCCGTCACGCCCGCGCTGGCCACGCTGGGCTTTGGCGTGGTGCCGCTGCTTGACCTCGCCTCCGACGAGCAGCAGGACCGCTTTTTGGCCGGTGTCGCCAAGGGCGGCCTGCTGACGGCGGCGCTCAACGAGCCGGGCGCCGCGCTGCCCGACCGGCCCGCCACCACGTTCGCCGACGGACGGTTGTCGGGAACCAAAGTTGGTGTCGGGTACGCCGACAACGCGGACTGGATGATCGTGACCGCCGACAGCGCGGTCGTCGTGGTGTCGCCGAAGGCCGGCGGCGTCCAGTTGGTCGGTACGCCGACGTCGAACGGCTCGGACGAATACACGGTTACGTTCAGCGGCGTGGCGGTGGACGACGCCGATGTTCTGGCCGGTGCGGCGGCGCAGCGGGTCAACCAGCTCGCGCTGGCGATGATCGGTGCCTACGCCGACGGGCTGGTGGCCGGGGCGCTACGCCTGACCGCCGACTACGTGGCCAACCGGAAGCAGTTCGGCAAACCGTTGTCGACGTTCCAGACCGTGGCCGCGCAGCTAGCTGAGGTGTACATCGCTTCGCGCACCATTGATTTGGCGGCCAAGTCGGTGGTCTGGAAGCTGGCCGAGGGCCGCGACGCCGATAGCGACTTGGATGTGCTCGGGTACTGGATCGCTTCGCAGGCGCCGCCGGTAATGCAGCTCTGCCATCACCTGCACGGTGGTATGGGGATGGACATCACCTACCCGATGCATCGGTACTACTCCACGATCAAGGACCTGACCCGGCAGCTGGGCGGGCCATCTCATCGTCTCGACCTAGTGGGGGCGCAATGTTCATAGACCTGACTCCAGAGCAGCGTCAGCTGCAAGCGGAGCTGCGGGAGTACTTTTCGAATCTCATTTCGTCCGACGAGGCGCAAGCGATGGAGCAGGACCGCCACAACGAGGCTTATCGCGCGGTGATCCGGCGGATGGGCCGGGACGGCAAGCTCGGGGTGGGATGGCCAAAGGAGTTCGGCGGCTTGGGCTTCGGCCCGATCGAGCAGTCGATCTTCGTCAACGAGGCGCATCGGGCCGACGTGCCACTGCCCGCGGTGACGCTGCAGACGGTCGGTCCGACCCTGCAGCAGTTTGGCAGCGAGGCGCAGAAGAAGAAGTTCCTGCCGGCCATTCTGGCCGGCGAGGTGCACTTCGCGATCGGCTACACCGAGCCGGAGGCCGGCACCGATTTGGCGGCGTTGCGCACCACGGCCGTACGCCAGGGCGACGAGTACATCGTCAACGGCCAAAAGGTTTTCACCACCGGCGCACATGACGCGGACTACATCTGGCTGGCCTGCCGCACCGACCCGGAAGCCGTGAAGCACAAGGGCATTTCGATCCTGATCGTCGACACCAAGGATCCCGGCTACTCCTGGACCCCGATCATCCTGTCCGACGGCGCCCACCACACCAACGCCACCTACTACAACGACGTGCGGGTGCCCGCCGACATGCTGGTCGGTGAGGAGAACGGCGGATGGCGGCTGATCACCACCCAGCTCAACAACGAACGGGTGATGCTGGGCCCGGCGGGCCGTACCGCCGGCATCTACGACCGGTTGCACGCCTGGGCGTCCAAGCCGGGCAGCGACGGTGTCACGCCCATCGATCACCAGGATGTCAAGCGGGCGCTCGGGGAGATCTACGCGATGTGGCGGATCAACGAGTTGCTGAACTGGCAGGTCGCCGCCGCCGGCGAGGACATCAACGTCGCCGATGCCGCATCGACGAAAGTCTTCGGCACGGAGCGTATTCAGTACATCGGCCGGCTCGCCGAGGAGATCGTCGGTAAGTACGGCAACCCCGCGGACCCGGACACCGCCGAGCTGCTGAACTGGCTCGACTCCCAGACGAAACGCAATTTGGTGATCACATTCGGTGGAGGCGTGAACGAAGTAATGCGTGAAATGATCGCGGCCGCTGGCCTCAAAGTGCCGAGGGTGCCCAGATGACCGACATTGCCGAAGCCGTCGCTGAGATCAACGCGGCCGGCGGCGCCAAGCCGCGCGCCGGTCGCGATCCGGTGAACCAGCCGATGATCAGCAACTGGGTGGAGGCCCTCGGCGACCGCAATCCCATTTACGTCGATGAGGCCGCGGCCCGCGCCGCCGGTCATCCCGGAATTGTGGCGCCGCCGGCGATGATTCAGGTGTGGACCATGTTCGGGCTGGGCGGCGAGCGTCCCAAGGACGACCCGATGGGGCCCATCATGCAGCTGTTCGACGAGGCCGGCTATATCGGCGTGGTCGCCACCAACTGCGAGCAGACCTATCATCGCTACCTGCGGCCCGGCGAGCACGTCAGCATCACCTCCGAGATGGGTGACGTGGTCGGACCCAAGCAGACCGCGCTCGGCGAAGGCTGGTTCATCAACCAGCACATCATCTGGCGGGTGGGCGATGAGGATGTCGCCGAGATGAATTGGCGCATATTGAAATTCAAGCCGCTCGACGCCGAACCGTCACAGGGCGCGGTGCCGGCCGACCTGGATCCCGACGCCATGATGCACCCCTCGTCCTCACGCGACACGGCCTTCTTCTGGGAGGGCGTCAAGGCGCACGAGCTGCGCATCCAGCGGCGGCCCGACGGCAGGCTGCAACACCCGCCGGTACCGGCGGTGTGGCAGGACCCGGCCGCCCCGATCGACTATCTCGTGTCCAGCGGTAAGGGCACGGTGTTCAGCTTTGTTGTGCACCATGCGCCGAAGGTGCCGGGCCGCACGCTGCCGTTCGTCATCGCGCTCGTCGAGCTCGAGGAGGGCGTACGCATGCTGGGCGAGTTGCGGGGCGTCGACCACGCCGAGGTGAAGATTGGAATGCCGGTGCGCGCAACCTATATCGACTTCCCGGACGGTGACACCGGTCCGGCGTGGACGCTCTACGCCTGGGAGCCCACGGGAGCCGGAGCATGAGCACATCCGTCGTCGAAGTCGGCACAACGCTGCCCGAGCTCAAGCTCTACGGCGATCCCACCTTCATCATCTCGACGGCCCTGGCGACGCGGGACTTTCAGGACGTGCACCACGACCGTGACAAGGCTCAGGCCAAGGGCTCGAAGGACATCTTCGTCAACATCCTCACCGACACCGGGTTGGTGCAGCGCTACGTCACCGACTGGGCCGGGCCGTCGGCGCTGATCAAGTCGATCGGGCTGCGGCTCGGCGTGCCGTGGTATGCCTACGACACGGTGACGTTCTCCGGTGAGGTGACCGCCATCGACGATGGCGTGATCACCGTGCAGGTCGTGGGCCGCAACAGCCTTGGCGACCACGTCATCGCGACCGTGACGCTGACGATGGGGGATGCTGATGTTGTCAGGTAAGGCTGCGATCGCCGGGATCGGCGCCACCGACTTCTCGAAGAACTCCGGTCGAAGCGAACTGCGGTTGGCCGCGGAGGCGGTTCTCGACGCACTGGACGACGCGGGCCTGAGCCCGGCCGATGTCGACGGGCTGACCACCTTCACGATGGACAGCAACACCGAGACCGCCGTCGCCCGGGCGACCGGTATGGGCGACTTGAATTTCTTCTGCAAGATCCACTATGGCGGCGGTGCCGCGTGCGCGACCATCCAGCAGGCGGCGATGGCCGTCGCGACCGGGGTGGCCGACGTGGTGGTGGCCTACCGGGCGTTCAACGAGCGTTCCGGCATGCGATTCGGCCAGGTGCAGACCCGGTTGGTGGGAGACGCTGCCGCCGAAGCTGATTCGACGGCCGCGGACAATTCGTTCTCGTATCCGCACGGGCTGTCGACGCCGGCCGCGCAGGTGGCCATGATCGCGCAGCGCTACATGCACCTGTCGGGTGCGACAAGCCGTGACTTCGGAGCGATCTCGGTGGCCGACCGCAAGCATGCCGCCAAGAACCCGAAGGCATACTTTTACGAGAAGCCGATTACCATTGAGGACCACCAGAATTCGCGGTGGATCGCCGAGCCGTTGCGGCTCCTGGACTGCTGCCAGGAGACCGATGGCGCGGTCGCGATCGTGGTGACGTCGGTGGAGCGGGCGCGCGACCTCAAGCACCGACCCGCCGTCATCGAGGCCGCATCGCAGGGCTCCAGTCCCGACCAGTACACGATGGTCAGCTACTACCGGCCCGAACTTGGTCTGCCCGAGATGGGGGTCGTGGGCCGGCAGCTATGGGGGCAGTCCGGTCTGTCGCCCTCCGACATTCAGACGGCCGTACTCTACGACCACTTCACGCCGTTCACGCTGATTCAGTTGGAGGAGTTGGGATTTTGCGGCAAGGGCGAAGCCAAGGACTTCATCGCTGACGGGGCGATCGAAGTCGGCGGCAGGCTGCCCATCAACACGCATGGGGGCCAGCTCGGCGAGGCATACATCCACGGAATGAACGGCATCGCCGAAGGGGTACGGCAACTGCGTGGCACCTCGGTGAATCCGGTTCCGAACGTCGAGCACGTTCTCGTCACGGCGGGGACGGGCGTGCCCACCTCCGGCCTGATCCTGGGCTAGCTTCCGCCGCCTACTTCGCGGGCCGGTGCTCGAGCGTGACGCTGCAGTCACGCTGAGCCCCCAGCGTGACTGCAGCGTCACGTTGGGGGCGTGTCGGTGGTCGCTGGCACACTGCCGCCATGGGGGAGCCATTCATCGGCAGTGACGCCGTTACCGCCGGAGTCGCTACGCATAGCCAGCTGCGCCGCAAGTACACGCGCGTCTTCCGTGATGTCTACGTCAGCGAAGGCACTGAGCTGACTCACGCGGTGCGTGCCCGGGCCGCATGGCTGTGGTCCAGGCGCCGTGGTGTGATTGCGGGCTTCTCGGCGGCAGCTTTGCACGGCAGCAAATGGGTGGACGCGGCCCAGCCTGTCGACATCATTCATCACAACCGGCATCCACCTCCCGGCCTGCGGATTTGGGGCGACCGGCTGGAGAGTGACGAGGTCGGACTGATCGACGGAATTCCCGTAACGACTCCGGCTCGTACCGTCCTTGATCTCGCCTGCTGGCATCCGCCGACAACGGCCGTCGCCGCCATCGATGCTCTGGCTCGTGCCGCAGACATCAAAATGGCCGACGTGGAGCTGCTGGCAGCTCGATACAAGGGACGTCGTGGACTTGAGCGTGCCCGCGTCTCGCTCGATCTCGTCGACGCCGGCGCACAATCCCCGAAAGAGACCTGGCTACGGCTGGTCTTGGTACAGGCCGGTTTGCCTCGTCCACAGACTCAGATCCCCGTTCACGACGAGTTCGGCAATGTGATTGCTTACCTCGATATGGGTTGGGAGGATGTCAAAGTCGCGGTCGAGTACGACGGTGAACAGCATCGCAACGATCGGCGTCAGTACACCTGGGATGTTCGCCGGCTGGAGAGGGTTGACCGCAGCGGTTGGATCATAGTGCGGGTAGTCGCGGGGGACCGGTCCGCCGAGATTCTCCACCGCGTTCGCGCAGCCCTAGCTCGTCGAACGTGACGCTGCAGTCACACTGCGGCCTGAACGTGACTGCAGCGTCACGTTCGAGGCCAGAAGACCGGTCTACGCGGGGATGAGCTCGACGCCGGAGAGCACCACAGCGTTGTCGCGCGACGGCGCGACAACGCTGGCCAGGAACCGGCCTCCAGACGACGTCGAGTCCTTCCAGATGCCGACCGTCAGCGTTTCGCCGGGGAACGCCACCCCGGCGAAACGCGCGCCGTAGGCGGCCACCGCGCCGGCGTCGCCGTCCAGCAACGCGTCTGTGATGGCCTTGCACGTCATGCCGTAGGTGCACAGGCCGTGCAGGATCGGCTGGGAAAAGCCTGCCGCAGCGGCGAATTCGGGATCCGAGTGCAGCGGGTTGCGGTCACCGCAGAGCCGGTACAGCAGCGCCTGCTGCGGCAGAATCGGCACGGCGACCTCCACGTCGGGCGCCCGGTCCGGCGGCGCGTCCGACGTGGACGGCCCGCGCTCGCCGCCGAATCCACCTTCGCCGCGGGCGAAGATGGACCGCTTTTGCGTCCACAGCAGCGTGCCGTCCGGCGCGCTCACCGTCGTCTCGCTCCAGATCACCGCGGCCTTGCCCTTGTCCCAGATATCGGTGAACCGGGTGACGGCGCGGGCAGCGCCCGAAGGCGGCAGCGGCGCCGGTACCTCGACCCGCTCGCTGGCGTGCAGCACCTTGCCCAGCTCGATGTCGATGCCGGGAAACTGCACTGTCGGCGGCTTGGTGGCGTGGAAGGTGGCGGCCACGTTGCCGAAAGTTGGCAGCACCTGCGGGGTGTCGTCGACCAGGTAGCGCAGCTCGCGGGGGTCCATCGGATCCGCGCCGGCGCCCAGTCCGAGGTGGTAGAGCTGGATATCGCTGCTGGTCCAGGAAAACTCGATGGGATCCAGCTCGGCGGCCAGGGCGACGTCAACGTCGATCGGCATCTCAGCTCTCCCCCGCGATGTGCACCGCGGCCAGGTACCCGAAGGTCATCGCCGGACCAATGGTCCCGCCCGGGCCGGGGTAGGTATGTCCCATCACCGGGGCGCTGACATTGCCCGCGGCGTAAAGACCTTCGATGATCGTTCCGTCGTCGCGGAGCGCTCGTCCGTGGACGTCGGTGCGGATGCCGCCCTTGGTGCCCAGGTCCCCGGGCACCATCTTCGCGGCGTAGTAGGGCGGATGACTGATCTCCCCGAGATTGGGATTCGGTTTGTTGGTGGGTCGCCGTAGTACCGGTCGTACGCGCTCTCTCCGCGGCGGTAGTCGAGGTCGACGCCCGAGCGGGTAAACCCGTTGAAACGTTCAACGGTCGAAGTGAATTCGGCGACCGGAAGGCCCGCCGCCTTAGCCAGCTCCTCGAGCGTGTCCGCCCGAACGATGACGCCGGACTCCAGCCACTTACGGGGAATTCGTTGTCCCGGCTGCAAGCCCGCGAAGATGTAGCGGTCCCGGTACTGCTGGTCGAACACCAGCCACGCCGGAATGTTCTCGCCCGGCCCCGGCCCCTGACCGTATTCGCCGCCGTACATGTGATGACACGCCTCGACATACGGCATCGATTCGTTCATGAACCGCTTGCCGGACATGTTGACGATGATCGAGCCGGGCGAATTGCGCTCCGACAAGGCGAACCACGGTGCACCCACCAGCGGCACCGTCGGCCCCCACCAGGCGTCTTCCATCAATTCCAGTGCGGCGCCCAGTTTTTCGGCGGCAACGATGCCGTCACCGGTGTTGGCCTTGGCGCCTACGGTCCACTCGGTGGTGATGGGTGCGCGCTGGTATTTCACCCGCATTTGTTCGTTGTGCTCGAAGCCACCGCTGGCGAGAATCACGCCGCGGCGGGCCCGGATCAGCCGCGGCTCGGCCGATTCGGATCCATCCATGTCACGGACATAAACGCCGCGGACCACGCCGTCCTCGACGTAGAGGTCGGTGAGGGCGGTGTTGAGCAAAACCGGAACACCGGCCCGCTGCAGCCCGATCCGCAGCGGCCCGATCAGCGCTCGGCCCATGCCGACCAGGCTTTTACCGGTTGCTTTCGCCCACATGGTGCGGGCGCCGACCTTCAGGCTGCGCAGCACGCCCCGCGGATGCCGCTTGAGCTGGTTCAACCGCACGTAATCCTGCTGCATCACAACCACATTGAGCGGCACCTTGCCGTAGGCGGGCTCCAGGCCGGGCATATCGGCACCCAGCTTGCGGGCGTCGAACGGCTTCGGCTCGATCGATCGGCCCTCGGCGCGGCCGCCGGGCGCCTCCGGGTAGTAGTCGGAGTAGCGCGGCACCCAGCACATTTTCAACGGCGTGTGCTTCAGCACGAACGACAGCATTTCGGGTCCGCGGTCCAGGTAGGTGTCGATGCGTTCCGGCTCGACCCCGCTAACCGACCTGTCACCGATGATGCCGTGCAGGTAGGTGCGGGCCGCCTCGGCGGTGTCGCGCACCCCGTCGCGTTTCAGCACCTCGTTGTTAGGAATCCAGACGCCGCCGCCCGACCGGGCGGTTGAGCCGCCGAAGTGCGGAGCCTTTTCGATGACCAATGTGGAAAGACCCCGGTGGGCGGCGGTGAGGGCAGCCACCATGCCGGCCCCGCCGCTACCTACCACGACGACGTCGAGCTCCTGTGCTGTCATGTAGAACACGTTATAGAATTGCCCGGGTCGGGTGCTACCGGCCCGGTCACATGGACGAGGGGACTTCGGTAAATGCTCACTGTTGCGACCCGTGAGGAGCTGGCCTTCGAGTTGGCGCAGGCCGAGCGGAACCGCGAGCCGATCGCTCCGCTGACCTCTGCCCACCCCGATATCGACGTCGTCGACGCCTATGAGATTCAGCTGATCAACATCCTTCAGCGGGTGGCCGAGGGGGCCCGGGTGGTGGGCCACAAGGTGGGGCTGTCGTCGTTGGCCATCCAGCAGATGATGGGGGTCGACGAGCCCGACTACGGGCACCTGCTGGACGAGATGCAGTTGTTCGAGGACACCCCGGTCAAGGCGAGCCGCTACCTGTATCCGCGGGTCGAGGTGGAGGTCGGTTTCGTGCTGGCCGCGGACCTACCGGGAGCCGGCTGCACCGAGGACGACGTGCTGGCGGGCACCGAGGCCCTGGTTCCGTCGATCGAATTGATCGATACCCGGATCACCGATTGGAAGATCGCGTTGTGCGACACGATCGCCGACAACGCCTCGTCGGCGGGGTTTGTCCTGGGCGAGGCCCGAGTGTTGCCGCGCGATCTTGACGTCAAGGGGATCGACGCGGTGCTGAGCCGCAACGGTGAGGTCGTCGCCAAGGGCCGTAGCGACGCGGTGCTGGGCAACCCGGTCACCGCGGTGGCTTGGCTGGCCCGCAAGGTGGACCGCTTCGGGGTACGGTTGCGAAAGGGCGACGTGGTACTTCCCGGATCGTGCATGAAGGCGATCGACGCACGTGCCGGCGACCACTTTGTGGCCGACTTCATGGGCCTGGGTTCGGTCCGGTTGTCGTTCGAATAGTCTCGAATCGCTTTGAATCTTGAATATCAGCAGCAGTTGAAGGAGCGGCATGCCGTCCAAGGCGAGTGTGGCCATTGT
Organism: uncultured Actinomycetota bacterium; assembly: GCA_963800315.1. GTDB lineage: Bacteria > Actinomycetota > Actinomycetes > Mycobacteriales > Mycobacteriaceae > Mycobacterium. The sequence goes on along the minus strand of CAWDAS010000001.1, from coordinate 566,743 downwards.
CGGGTCGGGAAATATCAGCACCGATCTGCTCTACAAGCTGCTGCGATCGGAGTGGCTGGAGCCGCGTTGGATGGTGGGTATCGACCCGCAAAGCGAGGGCCTGGCCCGGGCCCGCAAGCTGGGCCTGGAGACCACCCACGAGGGGGTGGACTGGCTGCTGGCGCAGGCGGAGAAGCCCGACCTGGTGTTCGAGGCCACGAGTGCCTATGTGCACCGGGACGCGGCGCCGAAGTACGCGGCGGCGGGGATCCGGGCCATCGACTTGACGCCGGCCGCGGTGGGTCCGGCGGTGATCCCGCCGGCGAACCTGCGTGCGCATCTGGATGCGCCGAACGTCAACATGATCACCTGTGGGGGGCAGGCGACGATTCCCATCGTCTATGCCGTCAGTCGCGCGTTGGTCGACAAAGGGGGGGTGCCCTATGCCGAGATCGTCGCCTCGGTGGCGTCGGCGTCGGCGGGGCCGGGCACCCGGGCCAATATCGACGAATTCACCAAGACCACCAGCAAGGGCGTGCAGACCATCGGGGGTGCGAAGCGGGGCAAGGCGATCATCATCTTGAACCCGGCCGAGCCGCCGATGATCATGCGCGACACCATTTTCTGCGCGATTCCCGAGGACGCCGACCGTGAGGCGATCGCGCAATCCATCCACGAGGTGGTGGCCGAGGTGCAAAGCTACGTGCCCGGGTACCGGCTGCTCAATGAGCCGCAGTTCGATGAGCCCTCGCTCAACTCCGGCGGCCAAGCCGTGGTCACCACGTTCGTGGAGGTTGAGGGTGCCGGGGATTACCTGCCGCCGTATGCGGGCAACCTGGACATCATGACCGCCGCGGCCACCAAGGTGGGCGAGGAGATCGCCAAGGAATCCCTGTCGGCCAAGGCGGGAGGAGCGCAGGCATGATGAGCACCGAGGTCTTCTTCAACCCGGTCTGGGACGTGCGGCTGACCGACACCTCGCTGCGGGACGGCTCGCACCACAAGCGTCACCAGTTCACCACCGACGAGGTCGGGGCGATCGTGGCCGCCCTGGACGCCGCGGGTGTGCCGGTCATCGAGGTGACCCACGGCGACGGGCTGGGCGGTTCGAGCTTCAACTACGGGTTTTCCAAGACCCCCGAGCAGGAGCTGATCAAGCTCGCCGCCCAGACCGCCAAAGAGGCCAGGATCGCCTTTTTGATGCTGCCCGGCGTGGGCACCAAGGAAGACATCAAGGAGGCCCAGAACAACGGCGGGTCGATCTGCCGGATCGCCACCCATTGCACCGAGGCCGACGTGTCGATCCAGCACTTCGGGCTGGCCCGGGAGCTGGGCCTGGAGACCGTCGGGTTTTTGATGATGAGCCACACCATCTCCCCCGAAAAGCTGGCCGCCCAGGCCCGCATCATGGCCGATGCCGGCTGCCAGTGCGTCTACGTCGTCGACTCCGCGGGGGCCTTGGTCCTCGAGGGGGTGCGGGACCGGGTGGCCGCGCTGGTGGCCGAGCTCGGCGACGACGCCCAGGTCGGCTTCCATGGCCATGAAAACCTCGGTCTGGGCGTGGCCAACTCGGTGGAGGCCGTGCGCGCGGGCGCCAAGCAGATCGACGGCTCGTGTCGCCGATTCGGCGCGGGCGCGGGCAACGCGCCCGTCGAGGCGCTCATCGGGGTGTTCGACAAGATCGGCGTCAAGACCGGCATCGACTTCTTCGACATCGCCGACGCGGCCGAAGAGGTGGTCGCCCCGGCGATGCCCGCCGAATGCCTGCTGGACCGCAACGCCCTGATCATGGGCTACTCCGGGGTGTATTCGAGCTTCCTCAAACACGCCATCCGCCAATCCGAGCGCTACGGCGTACCCGCCCACCAGCTCCTGCACCGCGCCGGCCAACGCAAACTCATCGGCGGCCAAGAAGACCAGCTCATCGACATCGCGCTGGAAATCAAGCGCGAGCAAGACCAGGGCCACGTCGCAGCCCGCTAGCCCATCACAAGCGGCTAGTCGCCGGTCAGGATCCAGGTGTCCTTGCTGCCGGCGCCCGACGACAAGTTCACGATCCGCGACCCCCGGGCGGCCACCCGGGTCAGCGCGGCCGGCATCACGTGCGCAGCTATCGAGCCACCGGACGCCTGTCGCAGCTGGACGAACGCACGCAGGTCGACGTGGTGCGGGTACATCCCGTCGCCGTCGAAGGTCGGATGCGTCGAGAGTGCCACCAGGTCCTGGGCTATGAACCGTTCCGGTTGGATCAGCAGTTCGCGACGGCGCGCCTCGAGCGCGGCATTGGTGGCCTCCGGCCCGACCAGCACACCGCTGCCACCCAGCCCGTCGATCGGCTTGACCACCAGTTCGCCCAGGTGTTCCAGCACGTAGTCGCGCTGCGCCCGTTCGGCGCAGATCCACGTCGGCACCTGCGCCAGTAACGGCTTCTCTTTCAGGTAGTACTCGACCATCGCCGGGACGAACGCGTAGATCGCCTTGTCGTCGGCGACACCGTTGCCCAGCGCGTTGACGATGGTCAAGTTGCCGGCGCCCAGCGCCTCGAGCAGCCCGGACCGCAGCGGCGCGCCATCGTGGCCGGTCGACGACAGCAACATGTCCTCGTCCATCCGCGCATAGATCACGTCGACCGGCGCGCTGTCGGAGCCCAGGTGGCGGAAGGCCTTTCGATCACGCACCGCCAGGTCCGACGGCGCCAGCAGTGCGAGGCCCATCTCCTCAGCGAGGAACCTGTGCTCGAACCAGGAAGGGGCTTCGCGTCCGGCGGACAGCAGCACGATTGCCGGCTTGTCATCGGCGTGCGGTGGCGCCGCTGCCCGCAGCGTGTCGAGCAGCATTTGCGGGACCCGTTCGAGATCGGCGACCTTGCCGGGTGGCCGCAGCTCGGGGAGGTTCGCGCGCAGCCGCCGCCGGTTGACGATCGCATAGCCGAGACCCGACGGGACGCGCAGGTTGCGCAGGTTGTCCTCGAGCACCATCCAATGGCTCGCCCGATCGCACACCAGGTCGGTGGCGCTGATGTGCGCGCGCATGCCGTCGCCGGCCAGCCGGCCCGTCGAGCGGAAACCGGGCGCCCTGTCGAGGACGTCCGTGCCGATGATCCCGTCGGCCAGGATGTGCTGCTCGGAGTAGATGTCGCGCAGGAACGCGTCCAGCGCCCTGGCTCGCTGCTCGAGGCCTTCGGACAGCTGCGCCCACTCGTCGGCGGCTACCAGCCGCGGCACCATGTCGAGCGGGGACGCCCGCGCCCCGCTTTGCCCGGTGACCGGGAATGTGATGTTGCCGGCACGCCACTCCCGGTTGATGCTGTCCTCGCGGGACCGTAGCGCGACCACACCGAGATCGGCGATCGTCTTCAGCACCTGCTCGTAGTCTGGGCGTGGCCGGCCGTTGGCGTCGACGGCTTCGTCGTAACTGGCGAACATGTCGCCGCCGGCTTTGTCGGCGTAGTCGGCGGGTTGATACCCGAAGAGCAGCGTGGGGTCATCGTTCACCACCGCGGGGGTGGCCTTGAAGCGCCCGGCGGTCTCAGCGATGAGTTGATCCACCACGTCGGTGAGCCGACCGCGACGGCGCAGCGCCCGCCGTTGCCGCGCCGAGGACGTGCCGGCGAGCAACGCCTGGCGCGTCAGCTCGCTGATCATCTCCCAGTCACCGGTGTCGTCCAGCTGCGGACGCAGCGAGCAGACCAACTCGTTGACCACCTCCCCCGCTGGCCGGCTGGCCCGATCACCGATATCGACGAGATTGCCCTCAAGCCCGGAGCGGGCCGCCCGCCACAGCGCTGCGCGGCCCAGCGTCGGCCAGAGCACCGTTGCGGGGGCACCGGCCCGGATCGCCCCGACCTCCCGAGCAACCATCGCGCGGAAAAGCCCGGCGACGAGCACGATGGTGTCCACCGACGGGCAGCTGTCGCACACGCGCAACTCGAGGGTCGGGGCGTGCCTGGAAGGGCGGACATCGAAGTAGACCATGCCGGCGTCGCTGATCACGCCGCTGGCAACGAGCGCGTTGACCAATTCGTCGTACTCGGTTGCCGAGTGCACTGGGGCGGCCAGCCCGGTGGTTGGCCAACGCTGCCACACCAGGGTCCGCACGCTGGCATAACCGGTGTCCGACCCGTCGGCCCAAAACGGCGAACTGGCCGACAGCGCCAGCAGTGTCGGTAGATACGGTGACACGCGGTTGGCGACTGCGACGGCGGTATCGAGGTCGTCGATGCCGATGTGCACATGCGTGCCGCAGATCAGTTGTTCGCGGGCCAGCAGTTGGTAGTCGGCCAGCATCTGCAGATATCGGGCGGTCTGGGTGATCTGCATCTCGGCGGGCACCGACAGGGGCACGGCACCGGCGGCCACCACGCCGACGCCGATTTCCCGGGCCGCGTCGACCAGTACCCGCCGGTGGCGAAGCAGGTTGGTGCGCAGCGCGTCCAAATTGTCCACGACCTCGCTGTTGAGCTCGACCACGCAGTTCTGTAGCTCGGCGACGTATTCCGGCGACAGCTTGGCGAGCAGCTCGGGGGCGCGGGTCGTGAGCCGCCGGCTCCTCAAGTCGACGAGGTGGAACTCCTCTTCGACGCCCATCGTGCGCGGCGGTTCGCGTCGCATTCAGCCACGGTACTCAGGGGCAATTACCGGTCCGTTAAACACAGCTACCGCCTGGCCGCCCGGCAGCGGTGTCCGTCCCTACACCTACTAGTCAGCGCCAGCGGATGATCTGTCTTGAGCGTGGACGTAGCTGTTCGCTATCGATTCAAGATAAGAACGTGTTCTAGTGTCTGGTGCCGCCGCTTTCAGCGGCGGTTCCCGTCACGCTGACGCGGGTAACCTGGATGGCGTGACCATGACATCCAGGACAGCCGGCCCGCGTCGCCGCGAACTGTATGGCCTGCTCGCCGGGGGGCTGCTCACTGTCACCGCGGCGGCGGTGATCGCGCTGCCGGTGGCCAACGCGGCGCCCCAGTGCAATCAGACCGTGGGTAACTCCATCGACGCATACCTTCAACGGCATCCCGACCTGCACCAGCAGCTGATCGCCAAGTCGGAGGCCGAGGGCAGCGGCGGCAACGTCCTCGACTACTTGAACAGGCATCCAGACGTGCGGCAGCATCTGATCGACCTTTCCCAGCAGTGTGCGCCGTAGTGAGTCGGCCTCGTCGTTGAACGCCGCTGCCGGCGCGCGGGAACGTTCGCCATTGACGAAAAAGTAGAACACGTTCTAGCGTCTAGGCGTGTTCTCTGATCCCCTCACCGCCGCTATCGCCGAGGCCGAGCAGCTCGTGGCCGCCGCACCGCACATCGAGACCGAGGCCGACCTGCTGGAAGGACTGCAGTACCTGGCCGGCTGCATCGCCGGCTGTATGCACCTGGCGTTCGACTACGAGCGCGACCATCCCTTCCTGCAGTCGGGCACCGGCCCATTCACCAAGATGGGCCTGGACAACCCCGATACCCTCTACTTCGGCACCCGGGTGCATGCCGGACACGACTACGTCGTCACGGGCCGGCGCGGTACCACCACCGACCTGAGTTTTCAGCTGCTGGGCGGTGAGTACACCGACGACAACGTGCCCGCCAGCCAGGCCGCGTTCGATGACCGAGAGCTTGAGATCGCCGCCGACGGCAGCTTCGAGTGGCGGGTGCACCCGACCAGCCCGGGGCAACTGCTGATCCGCGAGGTATACGGCGACTGGTCGGCGCAGCGCGGCACGCTGGCGATCTCCAGGCTGGACACCGCGGGCACCGCGCCGCCGCCGCTGACCCGCGAGACCATCGAAAAGCGTTATGCCACAGCAGGTAAGCAACTCGTGACCCGGGTCAAAACCTGGCTGCAGTTCCCGCAGTGGTTCTATCTGGACATCCCGGTCAACACCATGGTTCCGCCCCGCCTGACGCCGGGCGGCCTGGCGACCCAGTATTCATCGGTCGGCCACTTCGACCTGCGGCCCGACCAAGCGCTGGTGATCACCATCCCGGTCTCCGATGCTCCCTACCTGGGGTTCCAGCTGGGCAGCCTGTGGTACATCTCGCTGGACTACATCAACCACCAGACATCGCTGAACAACACTCAGGCACAGGCTGATCCGGACGGCAAGGTGCGCATCGTCGTCGCCAATGAGAATCCTGGCGTGACCAACTGGGTCGAAACGCTCGACCATCGGCGGGGATTCCTGCAGTTCCGGTGGCAACGGGTGTCCCGGCAACTCACCGAGGCCGACGGGCCCACCGTCGAGCTGGTGGACTTCGACGCCATCCCGGCCACATTGCCGTACTTCGAGCACAACAAGATCTCCGATGACGAATGGCGAACGCGAATCACGCTGCGACAACAGCAAATTGCGGCCAGGATGCTGGGGTGACGATGTCAGGGATGCTCACAGAAAAGGTAGTCGTCATCAGTGGGGTCGGTCCGGGGCTTGGCACCACGCTGGCGCACCGATGCGCGCGGAACGGTGCCGACTTGGTGCTGGCGGCGCGGACCGTCGAACGGCTGGAAGAACTTGCCAAACAGGTCAACGACGCCGGGCACCGGGCCCTGGCGGTGCGCGCGGACATCACCGATGACGATGAGGTGAATTACCTCGTCGAGACCGCCATGGCGACCTACGGCAAGGTCGACGTGCTGATCAACAATGCCTTCCGGGTGCCATCCATGAAGCCCTTGGCCGGCACGAGTTTTCAGCACATCCGTGACGCCATCGAACTCAGCGCGCTGGGGGCGCTGCGGCTCATCCAGGCCTTCACGCCGGCGCTGGAAAAGTCGCACGGATCAATTGTCAACGTCAACTCCATGGTGCTGCGTCACTCGCAAGCCAAATACGGCGCCTACAAGATGGCCAAGTCGGCCTTGCTGGCCATGTCCCAGTCGCTGGCCACCGAACTCGGCGAAAAGGGGATTCGCGTCAATTCCGTTGCGCCCGGTTATATCTGGGGCGACACCCTACAGAGTTACTTCGAGCATCAGGCCGGCAAGTACGGCACGACGGTCGACCAGATCTACCAGGCCACCGCGGCCAATTCCGACCTCAAGCGCTTGCCCACCGAGGACGAGGTGGCTTCGGCGATCCTTTTCCTGGTCAGTGACCTGTCCAGCGGAATCACCGGTCAGACACTGGACGTCAACTGCGGGGAGTACCACACCTGATGTCCGATCGCACCGATATCGGCACCGTCGAGGAACTGCACGCATCGGCCACCAAGCTGGTCGGGCTCGACGATTTCGGTACCGACGACGACAACTACCGCGAAGCGCTGGGGGTGCTGCTGGATTCCTACCGGCGCGAAGCCGGCCTCACCGTGTTGGGCAGCAAGATGAATCGGTTCTTCCTGCGCGGCGCGCTGGTGGCCAGGCTGCTCTCCGAATCCGCGTGGAAGCAGTACCCGCAGTACGCCGACGTCGCGATCCAACGGCCGATCTTCGTCACCGGGCTGGTGCGTACCGGAACCACGGCGCTGCACCGGCTGCTGGGCGCCGACCCCGCGCATCAGGGTCTGCACATGTGGCTGGCCGAGTTTCCGCAGCCGCGTCCGCCCCGCGACACCTGGGAGTCAAACCCGTTCTACCGTCAACTCGACGCGCAATTCACCCAGCACCACCAGGACAACCCCGGCTACACTGGTCTGCATTTCATGGCCGCATACGAATTGGAGGAGTGCTGGCAGCTGCTGCGGCAGTCGCTGCACTCGGTGAGCTACGAGACCCTGGCGCACCTGCCCAGCTACGCGGAGTGGCTGTCGGAGCAGGACTGGACGCCGTCATATCAGCGGCACCGCAGGAACCTTCAGCTGATCGGACTCAACGACGCCGACAAGCGGTGGGTGCTGAAGAACCCCAGCCACCTGTTTGCCTTGGATGCCTTGATGGCGACCTATCCCGACGCGCTGGTGATCCAGACCCATCGGCCGGTCGAGACGATCATGGCCTCGATGTGTTCGCTGGCCCAGCACACCACCGAGGGATGGTCGACGAATTTCGTCGGCGCCCAGATCGGCGCGGATTCAATGGAAACCTGGTCGCGGGGCCTGGAACGGTTCAATACCGCACGGGCCAAGTACGACGCTGGCCAATTCTATGACGTCGATTACCGCGATCTCATCGACGATCCGATCGGCACGGTGGCCGACATCTACCGGCACTTCGGCATCACGCTGACCGATGAAGCACGGGTTGCCATGGAAAAGAGCCACGCCGAGAGCCAGTCGGGTGAGCGGGCGCCCAAGCACAAGTACTCGTTGGCCGACTACGGCCTGTCCGTTGACGCGGTCAAGGAGCGTTTCGCCGGCCTGTGATTCGATTGCCCGGCTCCTCCTCGGGCCGATCACGGCCCGCATCGTCGCCGGGCTGTGATTCGATCACCCGATCTGCCGGGGGCCGAACCACACCCCATCCGGCGACCCGATCGCTCCCGCTTGTTCGCGGGCCGCAGCTAGCTCCGACGAGGCGGCAAACTGCCTTGCAGCGGTTAAGTTTTCCATCTCCATGACGACGATGACGGTGTTCGGGTCGTCTCCGTCCACATAGGTACCGGTTACGACAAGGTCATGCCGGCGCCGGGTCGTGTCGAGTTCGGGGTTGCGGAACACCGTGTTCCATCGCTCAATACTGGCGACGCGCTGCTTGACTAGCATTACTCCCGTCACGAGAACCTCCCGAGCGGCGATATGTCTACACATGTAGACATTGGCTCAGCCTAGCGGCGCGGCATGGGCTTGTCTACAGTCGTAGACAAGTTGACAGGGAGTTGAGTCCATGGTCGATATGCTGCCCCGGCGCCGCGACGCGGGTGCCACCAAGCGCCGGCTGCTCAAAGCGGCCCGTGAACTGTTTCTCGGTCAGGGATATAGCGCCATCGGCCTGCGCGAGGTGGCGGCGAAAGCCGGTGTGGATGTCACTTTGGTCCGTCGCTATTTCGGGTCCAAACAACGGCTTTTCGAAGAAGCCACGGACGTCTCGGAGAACGTGGAAGAGATCCGGTGTGCAGCCGACGATGTGGTGGGGCAGGTGATGATCGCCCGCGTCTTGGGCGCTCGGCGCGACGTCGATGCACCGCTATTCGCACTGCTGCGGTCCAGTGGAGACCCGTCGGTGGTGGCGCGCCTCAATTCGCAACTCGATGAGGGGCTTACCCGCAACCTTGCCAAGCGCATCACCGCGGATAGTGCCAGGATCCGCGCGGACATGGTCACGGCCTTGTTGCTCGGTATCGGCGTGCAGCGTGTCCTCTTGCGAAAGAAACCGATGGCCAGCGCCCGCGACGCCGAGATCGCAGCGGTATTCCTCGAGGCATTCGAAGCGATTACCAAGCTGCCGCAACGAGATTGACTCACTCGTCGCCGGGTGCATCCTCGCCCAGGTAGCCCTCCGCGACCGCGTGCTCAATGCTGTCGGTCAACTTGGGGCACGACGGAACGCGTGCGGAATCACCGCCGGAGTCCCGGATTTCGGCGAAGTAGGCGCAGCGCTGCCACGCACCGGTGTTCCATTGCACTGCGGTGTGACCGGGGCCCAGCCTCCTGACGGTGACCGTGACGTGGCAGAACCGGCAATCCACCGGCAGCAATCCGGAGCTGAGGTAGCGCTCGCGGTCGGCGCGGCTGGCCTCGGCGACCGCGGCGGCCCGTTGCGGGTCGTTGGCGAAATCCCTTGACTTCGACCAGCGACCGCCCTTGCGGTCAGGGCGGTCCGGGCGCTCGTCGTGGTCATGGTGACCGCCGTGCAGCAACAACATCGACCGCGCGAGCCGATCGACATCGGGCACTGGCGGCTGCTCGTCGGGCATGGTTATTGGTGTTGCTTGGCGGGCTCTTCGTCGGCGACCGGTCCGGACGCCTCGGACTCTCTTGCCTGCAGGTTCTGTTCCACCTCGGCATTCCAGTACTCATTGGCCCGCGTGGTGTCCACCTCGATTTCGAAGCGCTCCACCATTTCCGCTTTGATGTCGGCGACGTCGACATAGAACTGGTCATACCAGCGACGGAGCTGATAGACGGCGCCGTCCTCCTCGACCAGCAGCGGATTGTCGATCCTGGTCTTGTGCTTCCAGATCTCCACGTCTTGCAAGAAGCCCTTGCTGACGCCCTCGGTGAACGTCGTGGACAGCTTGTCGGTCATCTTTTCGTCCATGCCCTTGGGCTTTTCGACGATGACACCCCACTGCAGCACGAAGGAGTTCTGCGTCACCGGGTAGTGGCAGTTGATCAGGATCGACTCGGCCTTGTAGCCGCCGTAGCTGTTGTGTAGCCAGTTGATCATGAACGACGGGCCGAAATACGACGCCTCCGAATCGAGGTGCGCCTCGCCGTACGAAGTCCCCAGATCGCTGACGTCCGGCCGGCCCACGTTGTGCAGATACTGCGAGGCGATGTGCCCCTCGAAAACGTTCTTGAAATACGTCGGCAAACCGAAATGGATGTAGAAGAAGTGCGCCATGTCGGTGACGTTGTCGATGATGTCGCGGCAGTTGGAGCCCTCGATGAGGATGCTGTTCCAGCGCCAGTCGGTCCATTCGTCGCTGGCGGCCTCGGGGATGTCGGGGATCCGCACTTCCGCCGGCGGGGGATTGCCCTCGTGGTCGTGCCAGACGAACAGCAGGCCGCCGCGCACGTCGGTCGTCCATGCGCGGGTGCGCGCCGTCTTGGGCGTGCGCTTGGCGTACGGCACCAATTTGCAGCGGCCGTCGCCGCCCCAGCGCCAGTCGTGGAACGGGCAGGCGACCTCGTCGCCCTTGATCGTGCCCTCCGACAGGTCACCGCCCATGTGCCGGCAGTACGCGTCGAGGACCTTGATGTCCCCGTGTGAGTCGGCGAACACCACCAGCTTGGTGCCGAAAGCCTCCACCGAGTGTGGTTTTCCGTCCAAGTAGTCCTTCGCCACGCCCAGGCAGTGCCAGCCTCGGGCATATCTGGTCGGCAAGGTGCCGGAATCGATCTCCCGGATCCCGACCCCCGTTGTGTCGGTAGTCACCCGTCACCTCCAAGTAGGTAGCCTCAATTAGAACACGTTACAGTTTTGCGGCGGGCGCGCGCAATGACGGCGAGTCTGGCTGGGCTTTCCCGCGGCGCATGCGCGCTCGGGGTATATGTAAACGATGCCGCTGTTTTCTTTCGAGGGTCGCTCGCCGCGGGTGGATCCCACCGCATTCGTGGCCCCCACCGCCACCCTGATCGGCGACGTCACCGTCGAGGCCGGCGCCTCAGTCTGGTTCAACGCCGTGCTGCGCGGCGATTATGGGCCCATCGTCGTGCGGGAGGGCGCCAATGTGCAGGACGGATCGGTCTTGCACGCACCGCCCGGCATCCCGGTCGACATCGGCCCCGGCGCCACGGTAGCGCATCTGTGCGTCATCCACGGGGTCCACGTCGGCCCCGAAGCGCTGATCGCCAACCACGCCACGGTTCTCGACGGCGCGGTGATTGGCGCGCGCAGCATGATCGCGGCTCATTCGCTGGTGACGGCCGGAACCCAGATTCCGGCCGGGGTGCTAGCGGTCGGCTCGCCGGCCCAGGTGAAGGGGCCCATCGCCGGAACGGGCGCGGAGATGTGGGTCAGCTTGAACCCGCAGGCCTACCGCGACCTGGCTGCCCGGCACGTGGCCGGGCTGGAGCCGATGTAGAACCGTCGGGCGGTTGCGGGTCGACCGCGGCCAATTCGACTCCGCGCCGCGGGGATTCGTTCGACTTGCACCGACTGGGCCGTCCGCCCGATCAAGCTTTTACGTTGGCGGCCATGGCGTCGGCCATCCGCTTGGCTTCGTTGCTGACATGTGGTCCGCAGACGCTGACGTCGAGCACCACATTGAACACCGCGGTCAGCGCATGCTGACACGGCACGTGGTCTTTCGGGGTATCCAACTGCGCAATGCTGGGCGGGTCGCCGGCGACACTTCCCATGTTCCACGCAAGTGACGGACCGTTGTCCTGGTTTTGGATTACCGTCTTTCCGGCACAGGCCTTCCACTTCTGCGCCGAGGTCGTCACGAATGCGGCGGCCTTGTCGGCGGACGGATAAGCCACGGCGCCCAGGTAGATGAGTTGCTCGCCGCCCCCGGGTTCCTGCCATACCTGCGCTACTAACGCGGTATACCCGCTGCCCGCGTACACCGGCTCCATGAAGGAATAGAGCGCGCCGAGGCAGTCCGTATTCGACAGCGTGTAGGGGGTGGTGTCCAGTCGTTTTGTGGTCGCGGCGAGTTGCAGGGTGGAGGAGCCCATAATGCTGTTGATTTGGCCGCCGTTGGGCAGGATCGAGTCCAGGCGTGCGATGGGCACCGTCGGCGCCGGCGTTGGGCTCGTGGTCGGGTTGCCGCCGCCGGCCTGTGCGCCGTCGTGGGACGGGCGAGAGCCTTGCCAGATGCCCACACCGGCCAGCACGGCAACGACCACCAGGGCGGCCGCGCCCCACGCAATCCACCGGGCGCGGGCGCGGCGGGGTGAGGGCGGCGTGGGTTGCCATGGCATCGCCGGTGGTGGGTGCCACGGCGGCGGTGCGGGCGCGGGCAGGGTGCGCTGCAAGATGTCCGACCGCTTCGTTCTGTTGGGGAGTGCTCAGCGCTTCGTGGGCGGCCGCGGCGAGGTCGCCGGCGCGGGCGTAGCGGTCGGCGGGATTCTTGGCCATGCCGCGGGCGATGACGCCGTCGAAGGCGGCGGGAATGCCCGGGCGGAGCTGGCTGGGGCACGGGACGGGCTGACACAGGTGCGCGGCCATCAGGGCGGTGAGGCTGTCGGCACGGTACGGGGGGCGGCCGGTCAAACACTCGTGCAGCACACACGCCAACGCGTAGATGTCGGCGCGGTAGGTCACCTCTTTGTCATCGCCGAATCGTTCCGGGGCCATGTAGTTCCACGTGCCCACCGCCACCCCGGTCTGGGTCAGATGCTCGTCGGTGACCGCTGCGGCGATGCCGAAATCGACGAGGTAGGCGAAATCGTCGCTGGTGAGCAGGATGTTCTTGGGTTTGATGTCGCGGTGCATCACCCCGGCGGCGTGGGCGGCATCCAGGGCCGCGGCGACCTGACGCACGATGGCCACCGCCCGGGGCGGCGGCAGGGCGCCGCAACGCTTCAGCAGCGCGCCGACATCGGTGCCCTCGATCATCCGCATGTCGATGAACAGCTGGCCGTCGATTTCGCCGTAGTCGTGGATGGGCACCACGTGGGGTTCTTGCAACCGCCCGGCGGTGTGGGCCTCGCGCTGCATCCGCTCGCGAAACACGGGATCTTGGGTTACCTCTGCCGACATCAGCTTGAGCGCCACCACCCGGTCCTTGACCGTGTCGTAGGCCTCGTAGACCTCGCCCATCCCGCCGCGGCCCAGCAACCGGCGCAGCTGATAGTGCCCGAACCGCAAGCCCACGCGCGAACCCTGCCCGGCCTCACCCATCGCTGACTCCCTCGAAGCCATCACCGGTGGCTACTGTCACCTGTGACGCTAAAACCCCGGCAATCAGCCCGCAGCACAACCTCGGGATCGGCTTTCAGGCGACCGGCCCGCGCGCCGTCCCCGGCCAGCGCGGCGTCAGACCTTTCGGACGCTTGCGGCGGCGCGGTCCATCTCCCAGTAGGCGCGCAGGGCCACCATCTGGCCCGCGTCGTTGGCCTTGTACGTGAAGACGCCTTCCGCGGTGACCTGGTAATCACCCGTGGTGATCAGGATGTGGCCGACGTTGGCTTCCTCGTTGCCGCACTGGTAGGTGTCGCGGAAGACGAACTCGATTTTCGTCGTCGGCGCGATGGCCTTGTCCCAGAACGCCGAAATCGCGTCGCGGCCCCGGTGCCCGTTGCCTTCCGGGTCGAAGGCCGACGGCCCGATGGGGTCCTCGACGATGGCGTCGTCGGCGAACACCGCCAGCCACGCCTGTTTGTCCCTGGCCATGACCGCCTCGCGGGACCGGCGGCCGGCCTCGTGCGCCGGGTGCTTGGTCTTGCTCGCGTCGTCGGCGCGTGTCACGCGCCGACCTTCTCGCGTTCGGGTTTGTCGGCGCCGACCACCCACATGGAGTAGTACTGTGAGCCGCCGCCGTAGGCGTGCCCCAACGCCTTTCGCGCGCCGGGCACCTGGTGATCCCCACCCTTGCCCATCACCTGAATCGCCGCCTCGGCGAAACGGATCAGGCCCGAGGCGCCGATCGGGTTCGACGACAGCACCCCGCCCGACGGGTTGACCGGCAGCCGCCCGCCGATCTTGGTCTCGCCGGCTTCGGTGAGTTTCCACCCCTCGCCCTCGGCCGCGAACCCGAGGTTTTCCAACCACATTGGCTCGAACCACGAGAACGGCACATAGATCTCGGCGGCGTCGATCTCGTCAATCGGGCTCTTGATGCCGGCGGCCTTCCACAGCGCGGCGGCCGCGTCGCGGCCCGCCTGCGGACTGACCTGGTCGCGTCCGGCGAACGCCAGCGGCTCGGTGCGCAACGCGGTGGCATGAATCCAGGCCACCGGACGACCGTCGGTCAGACGGGAATCGGCGGTCTGCTCGTCGCCGATCACGACGGCGCAGGCACCGTCGGACGACGGGCACGTCTCGTCGTAGCGGATCGGGTCCCACAGCATCGGCGACTCCATCACCTTCTCCAGGGTGATGTCGGGCTGGTGCAGGTGCGCCAGCGGGTTGCGGCTGCCGTTGAGCCGGTCCTTGACGGCCACCATCGCGCCGATGTTCATCGGTGCGCCGGAGCGGCGGATGTAGGCCCGCACGTGTGGGGCGAAATAGCCGCCGGCGCCGGCGCCCACGGGCTTGATGAACGGTATCGGAATCGACAACGCCCACATGGCGTTTGATTCCGACTGTTTTTCCCAGGCCATGGCCAGGACCCGGCGGTACTTGCCCGACTGCACCAGGCTGGCGGCCACCACGCCGGTGGATCCACCGACCGAGCCCGCGGTGTGCACCCGGATCAGCGGCTTGCCCGTCGCTCCCATGGCATCGGCCATGAAGAGCTCCGGCATCATGACGCCCTCGAAGAAGTCCGGCGCCTTACCGACCACCACCGCGTCGATGTCGTCGAAGGTGGAGCCGGAGTCGGCCAGCGCTTTGTCGATCGCTTCGCGCACCAGGCCGTTCATCGAAACATCTTGTCGCTTGGCGACATACTTGGTTTGTCCGGTACCAAGTACCGCGGCGAGGTTTGGCCCTGCACCGGCCATCAGTTCTTTCCTTCCATGACCGCTACCAGGTTTTGTTGCAGCGCAGGCCCGCTGGTGGCATGCGCGAGCACCCGCTTGGCCGATCCGTTCCAGATATGTTGTGCCGCAAAGCCGATCCGTTCGAGGCCGGCGACGAACATGGGGTTGGCCGCCAGCGCGCCGCCGGACGGATTGAGGTTCGTCCGCCCCGGTATCCGGATCGCCTCGGCGAGGATCAGGTGCTGGTGGGTGAACGGCGCGCAAATCTCGGCCACGTCGAGGTTGTCGGATCTGCCCCCGGTGGCGGCCTTGGCCGCGGCTCTGGTTGACGGGGATTCCGTGAGGTCGCGTACACCCAGCGACGGCGACTCGATGCGATGTTCGATTCCGGTGATCCAGGCCGGGTTGTCCCGCAACTCGCGCGCCCGGTCGCCGGCCGCGAGCACGATCGCAGCGGCGCCGTCGGTGATAGGTGCGATGTCGTGCCGCCGCAGCGGGTCGGCGAAGAACGGCCGGTCGAGCAATTCCGCGACGCTGATCGCCGGCTTCACCGAGTCCGATCGGCGGGCGGTGGCGAAGGAGTCCAACGCCACGCGCGCCATCTGCTCGGCGGTCCACTTACCGGTGTCGAGCCCCATGCGCGCCTGTAGACCCGCCATCGACACCGAATCCGGCCACAGTGGCGCAACGGTGTAGGGGTCGGTCTGGCGCGACAGGATGCGTCGCAAGACTCCGGCCGAGGACTTGCCGAAGCCGTATACCAGCGCGGTGTCGACCTCGCCGGTCAGCAGCTTGATGTAGGCCTCGTAGAGTGCCCAGGCCGCGTCCATCTCGACGTGCGATTCGTTGATCGGCGGAACGGCACCGATCGAGTCGATCGCCGAGATGAACGAAAACGCCCGACCGGCAAGGTAATCGGATGAACCCGAACACCAGAAGCCGATGTCGGCCTTGGTGATCCCGAGGTCCTCGTAGAGCTCGGCGAAGCAGGGCATCAACATCTCGACGCCGTTGGTGGTGCCGTCGGTGCGGCGGACATGCGGGGCATGCGCGAAGCCAACAACAGCTATGTCCGCAACGTTGCGAGCGCTCATATGTAGGTGTGCCCTTTACAGGTGGTGCTTGTAGGTGTCGTAGTCGGCGTCGGGTTCCCCGGTCGGCCGGAAGTACTCGATGTTGTCGATGCCGAAACCCCACTCCTCGCGGGGCCTCCACACCGCCTCGACCCGCATCCCCATCCGCACCTCGTGCGCGTCGATGTCGGCGACCAGATGCAGGAAGGGGATGTCGGCGCCGTCCAGCAACACGTAGGCGGCCACGTAGGGCGGCTTGATGCGCTGGCCCTGGAACGGGATGTTGATGATCGCGAAGGTGGTGACCGTGCCCTTGTCCGGCAGCTCGACGAACTCGGTGGTCGGCTGTCCGGTGGCCGGATCGGCGCCGTGCGGCGGGAAGTAGACCTTCCCGTCCTTGCCCGTCCTTGCGCCGAGCAGTTTGCCCTGGGCAATGGCCCGCAGGTAGGCGCTCTCCTCGTGGGACGCGGTGTGCTGAATGGTCAGCGAGATCGGCGTGACGATCATCGTGACCGGATCCTGTTCGGCCCCCGACGGTTCCGCCACCGGCGCGGCTTCCTCGCCGAGTGCGAAGTAGGCGATGTCGGTGATCGCGCCCACCGGCTCGTCGGCCCACCGGACGTGCACCCGCGAGCCCGAGCGGATGGCCTCCGGCTTGCCGGCATCCACCGCGTGCATCAGCGGGATGTCTGCGCCGTCGAGCTTGATCAGCGCCCAGGCGAACGGCCGGTCCAGCGGCTGGCCTTCCAGCGGTTCGGGCTGCCAGGTCCAGGACACGACGGTGCCGACGGCCGACACCGGTACCATCTCGCCGAGCGGCTCGTAGGTGACCGGGTCGTATTCCGCCGGCGGGACGTGCACCCGGCCGTCCGACCCGCGCACCCCCAGGATGTGGCGGTCACGCAGGGCGGTGAAGAACTTGCCGAGCGTGGGGCCCACCGAACGGGTGTAGTCGAACGACAACGTCAGTGGCGCGGAGAGCGGTGGCTCGGGGTGATCCTGCAAGGTCGGGCTGCTTGAGCTGGCTGTCACGCCATCGAGTAGAACAGGTTCTAAGAACGGATTCAACATCGGGTCGGCTGGAAGGGCAGGGACAATGAAGCTGGGGTTGCAGCTTGGATATTGGGGCGCTCAGCCGCCGGAAAATCACGCCGAACTCGTCGCCGCGGCCGAGGAAGCCGGATTCGACGCCGTGTTCACCGCCGAGGCGTGGGGTTCCGATGCCTACACACCGTTGGCCTGGTGGGGTTCGTCGACGCGGCGGTTGCGGCTGGGCACCTCGGTGGTGCAGCTGTCCGCGCGCACCCCGACGGCCTGCGCGATGGCCGCGCTGACGCTCGACCACCTGTCCGGGGGCCGGCACATCCTGGGGCTCGGCGTGTCCGGGCCGCAGGTCGTGGAGGGCTGGTACGGCCAGCCGTTCCCCAAACCGCTGGCCCGCACCCGTGCATACATCGACATCCTCCGGCAGGTGTGGGCCCGGGAGAAGCCGGTGACCAGCGTCGGCCCGCACTACCCGCTGCCGCTGACCGGTGAGCGCACGACGGGGCTGGGCAAGGCGCTCAAACCCATCACCCATCCGCTGCGCGCCGACATCCCGGTCATGCTGGGCGCCGAGGGGCCCAAGAACGTCGCCCTGGCCGCGGAGATCTGCGACGGCTGGCTGCCGATCTTCTACACCCCCCGGATGGCCGATACCTACAACGAGTGGCTCGACGAGGGCTTCGCCCGGCCCGGCGCGCACCGCAGCCGCGAGGACTTCGAGATCTGCGCGACCGCCAACATCGTCATCACCGACGACCGCAGCGCCGCCTTCGCGGCCATGAAGCCCTACCTGGCCCTCTACATGGGCGGCATGGGCGCCGAGGACACCAACTTCCACGCCGACGTCTACCGCCGGATGGGCTACGCCGAGGTGGTCGACGACGTCACCAAGCTGTTCCGCAGCGACCAGAAGGACAAGGCCGCGACGATCATCCCGGACGAGGTGGTCGACGACGCCGCGATCGTCGGCGATATCAACTACGTCCGTGAGCAGGTCAAGGTCTGGGAAGCCGCCGGCGTCACGATGATGGTGGTCTCCGGGCGCAATACCGAGCAGGTCCGCGAGCTCGCCACGCTGATCTAGCCGGATCTTGCCCAACGGTTAGAACGCGTTCTAGATTGGCCCGATGACAGCCTCGCAGCACACCATCGCGGGCACCGTACTGACGATGCCGGTGCGGATCCGCAAGGCAAACCAGCACATGGCGATGTTCTCGGTCGACGCCGATGCGGCGCAGCGCTTGATCGACTACAGCGGCCTGCGGGTCTGCCGTTATCTGCCCGGGCGCGCGATCGTTGTCCTGATGTTGATGCGCTACATCGACGGCGACCTGGGCCAGTACCACGAATTCGGCACCAGCGTGATGGTCAACCCGCCCGGTTCCGACGCGAGCGGGCCCCGTGCGCTGCAGTCGGCCGGGGCGTTCATCCACCACCTGCCCGTGGACCAGGCGTTCACGCTGGAAGCGGGAACCAAGATTTGGGGCTACCCGAAAGTCATGGCGGACTTCACCGTTCGAGAGGGCCGTCAGTTTGGTTTCGACGTCAGCGTCGACGGGCAGCTGGTGGCCGGCATGGAATTCCGCCCCGGCCTGCCGGTTCGGCTGACCCCGCGCCACCAGTCGCAGCGCAGCTACTCGTACCGCGGCGGTGTCGCCTGCGAAACCGCCTTTGACTACACCCTCGACGGTGTGCGCACTCGAATCGGAGGAGTGCACCTCCGGCTTGGTGATCACCGATATTCGAAAGAGCTTGCGTCGCTGGGTCTTCCGAAGCGCGCGCTGGTGTCCAGTTCTGCTGACAACGTACAAATGACCTTCGGCGACGCCCAGGAGATCTCGTGACTGTGACCAGGCCAGATGTCGACCTGACCGACGGCACCTTCTACGCCGGTGACTCGCGGTCTATCTACCGCTGGATGCGGGAGAACGAGCCGGTGTTCCGGGACCGCAACGGGCTGGCCGCCGCGTCGACGTACCAGGCCGTCATCGACGCCGAGCGCAAACCCGAGCTGTTCTCCAACGCCGGCGGCATCCGGCCCGACCAGCCCGGCGTCGAGATGATGATCGAGATGGACGACCCGCAACACCTGCTGCGGCGCAAGCTCGTCAACTACGGCTTCACCCGCAAGCGCGTGAAAGATCTTGAATCCAAGATCATTTCGTTGTGCGACACGCTGATCGACGCCGTCTGCGAACGCGGCGAGTGCGACTTCGTCTGGGACCTGGCCGCGCCGCTGCCGATGGCGGTGATCGGCGACATGCTCGGCGTGCGCCCGGAAGAACGCGAGATGTTCCTCAAGTGGTCCGACGATCTGGTCAGCTCCTTGAGCAGCACGGCCGCCGAAGCAGACGTCCAGGTCACCATGGATGCGTTCGCCGCATACAGCGGATACATGATGGGGATGATCGAGGCCCGCAAGGCGGAGCCGACGGACGACCTGGTCAGCGTCCTCGTGCACGCGGAGGTCGAGGGCTCACGGCTCGAGGACCATCAGATCGTCACCGAGGTCCTGTTGCTGCTGATCGGCGGCGACGAGACCACCCGTCACACCCTGTCCGGCGGAACCCGGCAGCTGCTGGCGCACCCCGACCAGCACCGGCGGCTGGCGGCGGACCTGGCATTGCTGCCCAACGCGATCGAAGAGATGCTGCGCTGGACCGCGCCGGTGAAGAACATGGCGCGCACTATCACCGCCGACACCGAGTTCCACGGCACCCAGCTGCACCAGGGCGAAAAGATGATCCTGCTGTTCGAGTCGGCGAACTTCGATGAGAAGGTCTTCGAGGATCCGGAGAGCTTCGACATCGAGCGCTACCCGAACAACCACCTCGCGTTCGGCTTCGGGACGCACTTCTGCCTCGGCAACCAGCTCGCCCGGCTGGAGCTGTCGATCATGCAGAGCCGCCTGTTGCAGCGCCTCCCCGATATGCGGTTGGCGTCGGATGCGGAGCTGCCCCTGCGGCCGGCCAATTTCGTGTCCGGTCTCGAGAAGATGCCCGTGACGTTCACCCCGAGCGCGCCGCTGGGCTGACCCTGGTTCGCGCCGAGCGTGCTCTCAGGGCGATATTTCGCGGGTTTTTTCGCCCTGGCGTCACGTTCGGCGCGCCCAGGCGGCCGCCACCCGCCGCAGTATGCCACCCGGCACGTCCTCGGCGGTTACCCGAACGACGATCCACCCCAGCTCCGTCGTCAACGTCTCGTGGCGCGTGATGTCCTTGTTGAACACCTTGCGGTCGGTCCGATGGTGATCACCCTCGTACTCGACCCCGACTTTGATGTCCTCCCAACCCATGTCGATGACTGCCGCGAGTGCGCCGTACTCGTCGTAGACCGGGATCTGGGTCTGAGGCCGTGGATAGCCGGCGTCGATGAGCAGCAGCCGCAGCCACGTCTCGCGGGGCGATTCCGCGCCGGCGTCGACCAGGCTGAGCGCGCGGCGGGCGCGCCTGATGTTGCGGTGTCCCTTATGGCGCTCGGAGAGCGACACGACATCAGCGACATCGAGCTTCGTGGCCCTTGCCAGCGCGTCGATCGCCGCGACCGCCTTGCCGACCGGATTGCGGCACGCGAGGTCGAAGGCCGTCCGCGCCGGCGTGGTCGTCGGTATGCCGCCAACCAGTACGATCTCGTCGTCGGCGAGTCGATCCGACCAGGTGCGGATGCCGGCCGGCGGACGACGGTGTTGGTACAGCAACTGCGCCGGTGCCCGGTCGTCGACCCACTTGGCCCGGTGTAGCGCCGCGGCGGAGTGGCCCGCGACGATGCCCCGCCGCCGCGACCACAGCCAAGCGGCGCGGGCGCGGGTCGAGGCCCTCAGTTCCGCGCTGGGTGCGACATAGACGTCCGGATGAAGAGCGACGAAGCGGCTTCGTAGCTGGTAGCGGGTGAGCGCACCCAGCGCCAGCGCCTCGCTTCCGATGAAGAGTTCCCGCACGCAGGCAGTGTGGCGTGGGAGACCGACAGGACCCCGCCGAACGTGACGCCAGGGCGAAAAAATCGCCGAAAAGTCGCCCTCAGCTCACGCTCGGCGCGAAGAACGCGAAGAAGGGGGGCTACTTGTTCTGGAAGTTGGGCTTGCGCTTCTCGGCGAAGGCCCGCGGGCCTTCCTTGGCGTCGTCGGACAGGAACACCTTGATGCCGATCTGGGTGTCGATCTTGAACGCCTCGTTCTCGTGCATGCCCTCGGTCTCGCGGATCGCCCGCAAGATCGCCTGGACGGCCAGCGGGCCGTTGTTCTCGATGAGCTCCGCGATCTCCAGCGCTTTGGACAGCGCCTGCCCGTCGGGCACCAGGTACCCGACCAAACCGATCTCCTTGGCCTCGGCGGCCGTGATGTGGCGTCCGGTCAACAGCAGGTCGCACGCCACCGTGTAGGGGATCTGGCGGACCAGGCGCACGGCGGACCCGCCCATCGGATACAGGCTCCACTTGGCCTCCGAGATGCCGAACTTGGCGCTCTGGGCGGCGACCCGGATGTCGGTGCCCTGCAGGATCTCGGTGCCGCCGGCGATCGCCGGCCCTTCGACGGCCGCGATGAGGGGTTTCGTGAGCCTGCGGCCTTTGAGCAACGCGTCGATTCGCGACGGGTCGTAGCTGCCGTCCTTGAATGACTCACCCGGCGGCTTTTTGGTTGCCGCCTTGAGGTCCATGCCGGCGCAGAAGTAGCCACCGGCCCCGGTCAGGATGCAGCACCGGATATCCGGATCGTTGTCGACGCGGTCCCAGGCCTCGACCATGATTTCCATCATTTCGGTGCTCAGGGCGTTGCGGGCGTGCGGTCGGTTCAACGTGACGATGAGGGTGTGACCACGCTGCTCGATGAGCGCATCTGCTTCAGGGGGTCCGGTCTGTTCGTTTGCTGGAGCCTCCGCCACGGCTACCGCCTTTCGCACGACAATGGGCATGAGCTTGTCAAGAAATGTAACACGTTCTAATTTGGTGGCCGTGGCCCTGAATATTGCCGACCTCGCCGAGCACGCCATCGACGCTGTGCCTGACCGTGTTGCCCTGATCTGCGGTGACGAGAAGCTGACCTATGCCGAATTGGAGGAAAAGGCCAACCGCCTCGCGCACTACCTGATCGATCAGGGGGTGAAGAAGGACGACAAGGTCGGCCTGTACTGCCGCAACCGCATCGAGATCGTCATCGCGATGCTCGGCATCGTCAAGGCGGGCGCGATTCTGGTCAACGTCAACTACCGCTACGTCGAGGGCGAGCTCCGCTACCTGTTCGACAACTCCGACATGGTCGCGCTGGTCCACGAGCGTCAGTACGCCGACCGGGTGGCCAACGTGCTGCCCGACACCCCAGGCGTCAAGACGATCCTCGTCGTCGAGGACGGCTCGGATGTGCCAGACACCGACTACCAGCGCTACGGCGGCGTCGAGTTCTACTCCGCGATCGCGCAGGGCTCACCCGAGCGCGACTTCGGCGAGCGCAGCGAAGACGACATCTACCTGCTCTACACCGGTGGCACGACGGGCTTTCCGAAGGGCGTGATGTGGCGCCACGAGGACATCTACCGGGTGTTGTTCGGCGGAACCGACTTCGCCACAGGAGAATTCGTCAAGGACGAGCACGACCTGGCCAAGGCCGCCGCCGAAAACCCGCCGATGATCCGCTACCCGATCCCGCCGATGATCCACGGCGCCACCCAGTCGGCCACCTGGATGTCGATCTTCTCGGGTCAAACCACCGTGCTCGCACCGGAATTCAACGCTGACGAGGTATGGCGCACGATCCATGAGCACAAGGTGAATCTGCTGTTCTTCACCGGCGACGCGATGGCCCGGCCGTTGCTCGACGCGCTCAACAAGGACCACGACTACGACCTGTCCTCGCTGTTCCTGCTCGCCAGCACCGCCGCGCTGTTCTCGCCGAGCATCAAGGAAAAGCTCCTTGAGTTGCTGCCCAACCGGGTCATCACCGACTCCATCGGCTCCTCGGAGACCGGCTTCGGCGGCACCAGCGTCGTCGCCAAGGACGCGCCGCACGCCGGCGGCCCGCGCGTGACCATCGACCACCGCACCGTCGTCCTCGACGAGGAAGGCAACGAGGTCAAGCCCGGCTCGGGGGTGCGCGGCCTGATCGCCAAGAAGGGCAACATTCCGGTCGGCTACTACAAGGACGAGAAGAAGACCGCCGAGACGTTCAAGACCTTCAACGGCGTGCGCTATGCCATCCCGGGTGACTACGCGCTGGTCGAGGAAGACGGCAGCGTCACCATGCTGGGCCGCGGCTCGGTGTCGATCAACAGTGGTGGCGAAAAGATCTACCCCGAGGAGGTCGAGGGCGCGCTCAAGGGCCATCCCGACGTCTTCGACGCGCTGGTGGTCGGCGTGCCCGACCCCCGTTACGGGCAACACGTCGCCGCGGTGGTGCAACCCCGGCCCGGTACCCGGCCGTCGCTGGCCGAGCTGGACCGCTTCGTGCGTTCCGAGATCGCCGGATACAAGGTGCCGCGCAGCCTTTGGCTGGTCGACGAGGTGAAGCGTTCTCCCGCGGGCAAGCCCGACTACCGATGGGCCAAGGAACAAACCGAGGCGCGGCCCGCCGACGACGTGCACGCCGCGCACGCGACTGCCTGACGCGGCCCTTGGCCGACTTCGTCAAGCGGCACCCGGGCGCGCCCCCCGGCTACTTCGCGTGGGAAGCCGCTGGGCTGCACTGGCTTTCCGGTGTCGACGGCGGGGTGCCGTGCGCGCAGGTGCTCGCCGTCGACGAGTCCGCCCTGACCCTGCGGCGGCTCGACTCGGTGACGCCGAGCCCCGAGGCGGCGCAGGCGTTCGGCGGGCAACTGGCCGTCACGCACGACGCCGGCGCCCCGGCGTTCGGCGCCGGGCCCGACGGGTGGGAGGGGCCGGGGTTCTTCGGGCCGCTGTCGCAGCCGCTGCCGATGTCGCTGCGGCAGCACCGGCGCTGGGGTGACTTCTACGCCGACGAGCGGCTGGGCCCGATGGCCGAGCTGGCGGCCGACCGGCTCGATGCCTCGACCCGGTCGGCGATCGACTCCGTCATGGCGCGGTGCCGTGCCGGCGACTTCGACGACGACGACCCCCCGGCCCGGCTGCACGGCGATCTGTGGGGCGGCAACGTGATGTGGACAGCCGGCGGAGTGGTGCTGATCGACCCCGCGGCGCACGCCGGTCACCGCGAGACCGACCTGGCGATGCTCGCGCTGTTCGGCTGCCCGCACCACGACGCCATCCTGGCCGGCTACCAGCGGGTGCGGCCGCTGCGGCCCGGCTGTCGCGATCGCATCGGATTGCACCAGCTCTTCCCGCTGCTGGCGCACGTCGTGCTGTTCGGCGGCGGGTACGCCCGCCAGACGCAGGCCGCCGCGCGCGCCGCGCTATCCGCCTGACCACGCCCGGCGTCTACAGTCGATCGCGATGACGATCGACGTGTGGATGCAGCATCCGACTGTCCGGTTTCTGCGCAGTGACATGCTTTCCTCGCTGCGGCGCTGGACCGGCGGGTCGATCCCGGACACCGAGATCCCGATCGACGCGACGGTGGCGTCGATGGACGCCGCCGGAGTCGGGCTGGGTCTGCTCAGCGCCTGGCGCGGCCCGGGCGGCCAAGACCTGATCTCCAACGACGAGGTCGCCGAATGGGTCGGTTTGCACCCCAACCGGTTTGCCGGCCTGGCCACGGTCGACCTGGACCGCCCGATGGAAGCGGTCCGCGAGCTGCGGCGTCGGATCAACGACGGGTTCGTCGGCCTGCGGGTGGTGCCCTGGCTGTGGAACGCCGCGCCCACCGATCGCCGCTACTATCCGCTGTTCGTCGAGTGCGTCCAGGCCGGCGTCCCGTTCTGCACGCAAGTCGGGCACACCGGGCCGCTGCGGCCGTCGGAGGTCGGGCGCCCGATTCCCTACATCGACCAGGTGGCCCTTGACTTTCCCGAGCTGACGATCGTCTGCGGGCACGTGGGCTATCCGTGGACCGAGGAGATGGTCGCCGTCGCCCGCAAGCACGACAACGTCTACATCGATACGTCCGCCTACACGATCAGGCGGTTCCCGGACGAGCTCGTCAGGTTCATGAAAACCGGTACCGGACAACGGAAAGTGTTGTTCGGCACCAACTATCCGATGATCGCCCCCACGCACGCGTTGGCGGGGCTCGACGAACTGGGGCTCGGCGACGACGCGCGTCGCGACTTCCTGCACGGCAACGCCGAGCGCGTCTTCAGACTGGAGGCAAACCCGTGAACGGTGCTCAGGCCCTGATCAACACCCTGGTCGACGGCGGCGTCGACGTGTGCTTCGCCAACCCCGGCACGTCGGAGATGCACTTCGTGGCGGCGCTGGACACGGTCCCGCAAATGCGCGGCGTGCTGGCGTTGTTCGAGGGGGTCGCCACCGGCGCGGCCGACGGTTACGCGCGAATCGCCGACCGCCCCGCGGCGGTGCTGCTGCATCTGGGTCCCGGGCTCGGCAACGGCCTGGCCAACCTGCACAACGCGCGCCGGGCCCGGGTGCCGATGGTGGTGGTCGTCGGCGACCACGCCACCTATCACAAAAAGTACGACGCCCCACTGGAATCCGACATCGACGCGCTCGCCGGGACGGTGTCGGGCTGGGTGCGGCGCACCACCGACACCGCCGAGGTCGCGGCCGACGCCGCCGAAGCCATCGCCGCCAGCCGCTCGGGCCCGCAGATCGCCACGCTGATCCTGCCCGCCGACGTGTCCTGG
This sequence comes from uncultured Actinomycetota bacterium, assembly GCA_963800315.1. GTDB lineage: Bacteria > Actinomycetota > Actinomycetes > Mycobacteriales > Mycobacteriaceae > Mycobacterium. The sequence goes on along the minus strand of CAWDAS010000001.1, from coordinate 540,820 downwards.
TCCGAAGGCGCTCAACCCCGCCCGGCAATCCCTGCGCGGCCGGCGGGAGCAGACTCGCTGCTGGTGCCGGAGGTGGTGGAGGTCCTGCGCTCCGGCGAACCGACCGTGCTGCTGGTCGGTGGGGACGCCACCCGCGCGCCCGGACTGGCCGCGGCGGCGCGGATCGCTGCGGCAACCGGGGCCCGCTGCTTATGCGAGACGTTCCCGACGCGGCTGGAGCGCGGCGCGGGTATCCCCGCGGTCGAACGGCTCGCCTACTTCGCCGAGGCCGCCACGGCCCAGCTCGACGGCGCCAAGCATCTGGTGCTGGCCGGCGCCAAGTCGCCGGTGTCGTTTTTTGCCTACCCCAACATGCCCAGCGACCTGGTGCCGGCCGGCTGCCAGGTGCACGCGCTCGCCGGATACACCGGCGCGGCCGACGCTCTGATGGCAGTGGCCGAGGAGATAGCGCCCGGCATCGTGGCTCCGGTCGCGGCCGCGGCCCGTCCGGAGCTGCCAACCGGTGCTCTGACGTCCGCGTCGGCGGCCGACGTGATCGGAGCGCTGCTGCCGGAACGGGCGATCGTGGTCGATGAGTCGAACACGTCCGGCCTGGCGCTTGCTCAGGCCACCGCCGGGGCGCCGGCCCATGACTGGCTGACGCTCACCGGCGGGGCGATCGGCTACGGCATTCCGGCCGCGGTGGGTGCGGCGGTGGCCGCCCCGGATCGTCCCGTGCTGTGCCTGGAATCCGACGGCTCGGCGATGTACACGATCTCGGGATTGTGGACCCAGGCGCGGGAAAGGCTCGACGTGACCACGGTCGTCTACGACAACAGCGCCTACGACATTCTGCGGATCGAACTGGCGCGTGTCGGCGCCGGATCCGCTCCCGGCCCCCGAGCGCTGGACCTGCTCGACTTATCGCGGCCGACTATGGATTTCGTCAAGATCAGCGAAGGCATGGGGGTTCCGGCCCGCCGGGTCACCACCGCCGAAGAACTCGCCGACGCCCTGCGCGCGGCCTTGGCCGAACCCGGCCCGCACCTCATCGACGCCGTGGTCCCGTCAATAACGCGCTAGCCCGGGCAGCCGGCCGAGGAGCCACTCCGACAGCGTATTGAGAACATCGACGCCCGTCTCGAACACCCCATCGTGGACTTCGGCGGCCAGCGCCACGCCCCACTGTCCCGATGGGGTGGGCACGACGCCAAACTGCCGAACCAGGTATTCCCCATGTGTTCCCGGTCCCCAACCACCCTTTGCCGCAAACCCTTTGGCGGCCAGCCCCCACCGCTGCCCGGCGGTGAGGCGCCGCATCAGATCGATCACATCGGCCGAATCCGGAATGGAACACAGCTCCGCCGCGAACCGTGCCTGCCGCTGCAGGTTCCACTGCGTTTGACCAAACGCGGTGTAGCCGCGCCGAAGTCGACGTGATTCGACGACGGTCGCGGTGTCACCGCACTCTGCGATGATGCCCTGCACTCGCCGTGCCGCCTGCACCGGATCGCCCAGCAGCGACCACAACTCCTCGGACGCCGGGTTGTCGGAGTTCGTGATGGCATTGACCACCAGGTCCTTGGCAGCCAGCCAATCGCTGCGCAACGCCGCGATGGCCAACGGCACCTTTATCGTCGACCAGGCGACGCCCGACCACCATCGGCCCAGTGAATAGGTCCGGTCCGGGCGGGCGATGGCGATACCGACGCTGGCCGGCACCGAGGCGGCAAGCTGTTCGAAGCTGGCTTTTAGCGCCAGCTCGAGGGGCCGGGAAGTCATGGGGCTACCGGTGAATCGGCCACACCGGGTCACCACAGTCGACGCCCTGGGCCGACAACTGCCGCTTGAGCACCTTGAAGGTCACCGTGCGCGGGAGTTCGGCGCTGACCCGGACGTACGACGGCCATTGCTTGGGGCCCAGGTCGGGCTGCTCGGAGAGGAAGGCGCGGAACTTTTCGGCATCGAACGCGGTGTCCGGCGCCAGCACCAGCGCGGCCATTACCTGGTCGCCGACCACCGGATCGGGCACCGCATACACCGCAACCTCCGTCACATCGGGATGCCGGAGCAACACCCGCTCGATCGGGGCCGCGCCCAGGTTTTCGCCGTCGACGCGCATCCAATCACCAAGCCGCCCGGCAAAATAGGCGTAGCCCGCGTCGTCGCGATAGGCGAGATCGCCACTGTGGTACACCCCGCCCGCCATCCGCTCGGACTCGGCCGCCTCGTCGTTGTAGTAGCCCTCGAAGCGGCCCGGCCCGGCCGTATTCACCAGCTCGCCGACCACGCCGGGCGGGCACGGCCGGCCGGTATCGGGGTCGACGATCTCGACCCCCTCGGGGAGCGGGCCCAATGCGCCCGCGGGGGTGTCGGGGGTACGCGCGATCGCCACGCCGCCTTCGGTGGAACCGAACCCGTCCTGCACAACACAGTCGAACCGGCGGCCGAAGCGCTCGATGTCACCGGGCACACCCTCGTTGCCGTACACCGCTTTCAGCGGGTTGTCCGCGTCGTCGGGCTGCTCGGGGGTGGCGAGCACATACGACAACGGCTTGCCCACGTAGTTGGCGTAGGTGGCGCCGTAACGGCGGACATCGACCAGGAAATTCGACGCGGAGAACTTGCGGCGCAACGCCAACGAGCCCCGGCACGCCGCCGCGACCGCCCAGCCCACCAGCACCGCGTTGGAATGAAACAACGGCATCGACACATAACAGACGTCGTCGTGCCCCAGGGCGAATCGCTGCGTCATCGTCACACCGGCGATCGCGACCTTGCCGTGACTGCACTTGACCGCCTTCGGCTCGCCACTGGTGCCTGAGGTGAAGATCAGCATGAACAGGTCGGCCGGCGACGCGGACTGAAAGGACAACTCGGCGTCCCCGCGACGAACGAGGCTATGTGCGGCCACCTCGTCGGCCCACTCCGCGGAATCGACGTTGACGTGCTCGATACCGTCCAGCGGCTCAGCCGAATTCGCGTCGGCCAGCACCACCTGGCAGTCGGCCCGGGCGATGTCGCGGGCCAGCGCCTCACCGCGCCGCACCGGGTTCAGCCCCACCGGCACAATCCCCGACAGTCCCGCCGCCACCAGCATCGCCGAGAAGAACGGGGTGTTCTCCAGCAGCACGCCGACGTGCGGCGGTCGATCCGGGTCGAGACGCTCGCGCAGCGTCGCGGCGATCGCGGCGCCGTGCCGCAGGTGGTCGCGCCAGCTGGTGGACGAGTCCTCGAATAGGACGCCCCGATCGTCGATCTCGGCCAGCGGCACCAGCAGTTTGGTGACGGTCAGGTCATTCGGGATCACTGGACTCAGGCGGGGGTCTCCGCCAGTTCACGGCCGATCCGGCGCAGCTGCCCGGTGGCACCGCCCAACGCGAACTCGGCTTCCTTGGCGGTCAGAAAGTACCGGTGCACCGGGTGGTCGGTGTCGACGCCCACGCCCCCGTGCACGTGCACGATGGTGTGCGCCACCCGGTGGCCGGCGTCGGCGGCCCAGAACGCGGCACTGGCCACATCGATGTCGGCGGGGATGTCCTCCGAGACGCGCCAGGCCGCCTGGGTGAGGGTCAGCCGCAATCCTTTGACGTCGATGTAGCCGTCGGCCAGCCGTTGGGACACCGCCTGGAAGCTGCCGATCGGTCGATCGAACTGCTCACGGGTGCGCGCATATTCGGCGGTCAGCTGCAGCCCGCGCTCGAGCACGCCGAGCTGAAAAGCGCTGCGGCCCAAGGTGGCAAGCGTGTCCAGCCACACCACGGCCTCCGGTCCGCCCACCATCCGGGTGCCGTCGATCTGGGTGCCTTCCAGCGTGAGGTGCCCGACACTGCCCAGGCCGGTGGTCTGCAGCCCGGCCACCGAAACGCCGGGGTCGTCGGTGGCGACCAGGAAAACCGTGGTCCCGGAATCGGTTTCGGCCGGAACCAGGAAGGCATCCGCCACCGGGCCGTAGCCGACCAGGGTACGGGTACCGGTGAGGCGGTAGCCGTCCCCGGCGCGGGCGGCCTGCACCGGACCCTCACCCATCTCGCCCAGCAGCGCGACGGTGAGGATCTTCTCGCCGCTGACCGCCGCAGCACCCCAATCCTGTTGCAGCTCCTCGGTGCCGAAGCGGGCGAGGGCGCCCGCACCCAGCATTACCGACTCCAGATACGGCACGGCCGCCAGCTGGTGGCCCAACGCGACCAAGATGGCGACCTGTTCGAGCACCCCGAAACCGTCGCCACCCAGCGATGGCGCCGAGGCGCTGGCCAGGATGCCGGCGTCGATGAGCTTGCCCCACAGCTCGCGGTCGAACCGTTGGTCGAGCTTGTCGAGCTCGCGCTGGTGCTCCGGCGTGCACACCGAGTTCACGATCGTGTCGACCAGGCCGCCGAGGTCGTTTGCCGCTTCGGTTGTCGAAAAGTCCATCGATGTTCGTCCTTTGGAAGAGGGGGCTCAGCGGTTCCGGGGCAGGCCCAGCGCGACCATGCCGATGATGTCGCGCTGCACTTCGTTGGTGCCGCCGCCGAACGTCAGGATCAGGCACGCGCGGTGCATCCGCTCGACCCGGCCGCGCAGCAGCGCGCCCGGCGAGTCCTGGCGCAGCGTCGCCGCGGTACCCAGCACCTCCATCAGCAGCCGGTAGGCCTCGGTGGCCAGCTCGGTGCCGAATACCTTGGCCGCCGACGCGTCGGCCGGCGACAGGGACTCGCCCTGCGAGGAGGCCAACTCCCAGTTGATCAGCTTGAGCACCTCGGCCTTGGCGTGCACCCGGGCCAGGTTCAGCTGCACCCACTCGGAGTCGATGAGCCGCTGACCGCCGGCGTCCTTGGTGTTCTGCGCCCATTCGCGAACCTCGCCCAGGGCCAGGAAGATCGGTTGCGGCGACACCAGAGCGACCCGCTCGTGGTTGAGCTGGTTGGTCACCAGCTTCCAGCCGCCGTTCTCCTCGCCGATCAGGTTGGTCACCGGGACGCGCACGTCCGAGTAATACGTGGCGCTGGTATCCACGCCGGCCATGGTGTGCACCGGCGTCCAGGAGAAACCCTCCGCCGTCGTCGGCACCACCAGCATCGAAATGCCGCGGTGCTTCTTGGCTTCGGGGTTGGTGCGTACCGCCAGCCAGACCCAGTCCGCGTAGGCGATCAGGCTGGTCCACATCTTCTGGCCGTTGATCACATAGTCGTCGCCGTCGCGGACGGCGGTGGTGCGCAGGTTGGCCAGGTCGGTGCCGGCGCCGGGCTCGGAGTAGCCGATCGAGAAGTGCAGCTCGCCCGCGGCGATCTTGGGCAGGAAGAACTTCTTCTGCTCGTCGGTGCCGAACGCCATGATCGTCGGCGCCACGCTGTTGATCGTCAGGAACGGCACCGGCACACCGGCGATCGCCGCCTCGTCGGTGAAGATCAGCGAGTCCATCGGTGAGCGGTCTTGGCCGCCGTACTCCTTGGGCCAGTTCAGGGTGAGCCACCCGTCCTTGCCCATCTGCGCAACGGTGTCGCGATACGCGTTGCCGGTCCCGACCTCGCCCTGCGTCGAGGTCAGCGCCTCGCGGCGCTCCGGCGTCATAAGTGTGGTGAAGTACGACCGCAGCTCGCGACGCAGCTCCTCCTGTTCCGGGGTGTAACTGATGCGCATTCCAGCCGTCCTTTTGTTAACGTGCCACGCCTCGACCGCTGACGTTACCCGGCCGACGACTACCCGTTCGTCTTCCCGGTTGTAACACGTTCTAGTCTGGGAATCCAGCGACCGTTTCCCCAGCTGTATCGGGGCTCTATGGTGGACCTACATACGATGGGGCATGTCCTGACGATTGACGGCCAGGTTCAAGGAGGGTGCTGTGCGGGTGATCGTGGATCGTGACCGGTGCGAAGGTAACGCAGTGTGCTTGGGAATCGCGCCGGACATCTTCGACCTGGACGACGAGGATTACGCCGTCGTCAAGCTTGATCCGATTCCCCCCGACCAGGAGCAATTGGCGGAGCAGGCGATCGCCGAATGCCCGCGGGCGGCGCTGCTGCGTGAAGACTGACCTGCGTAACCCGAAACTAGAGGTATTCATAAATTGACTAGCAGTACGAACGCGACCGATCTCTCCGGGAAGGTCGCGGTGGTGACCGGCGCGGCCGCGGGGCTGGGACGGGCCGAGGCGCTCGGCCTGGCCCGGCTCGGGGCCACCGTCGTCGTCAACGACATCGCCGGGGCGCTGGATGCCTCCGACGTCATCGACGAGATCAACACCGCGGGCGCCAAGGCCGTCGCGGTCGCCGGCGACATCAGCCAACGAGCGACCGCCGACGAATTGGTTGCCCAGGCCGACCAGCTGGGTGGACTGGACATCGTGGTCAACAACGCCGGGATCACCCGCGACCGGATGCTGTTCAACATGACCGACGAGGAATGGGATCTGGTCATCGCCGTGCACCTGCGCGGCCATTTCCTGCTGACCCGCAACGCGGCCACCTACTGGCGCTCCAAAGCCAAGGATGCCGGCGGAACCGTTTTCGGCAGACTCGTCAACACCGCGTCGGAGGCGGGGCTGGTGGGTCCGGTAGGGCAGGCCAACTACGGCGCCGCCAAGGCCGGCATCATTTCGCTGACCCTCACGGCGGCACGGGCGCTGGGCCGCTACGGGGTGTGCGCCAACGCGATCTGTCCGCGTGCCCGCACCGCGATGACGGCCGACGTGTTCGGCGCTGCCCCGGACCCCGAAGATGGCGGCATCGACCCGTTGTCGCCCGAGCACGTGGTCAGCCTGGTCACGTTCCTGTCGTCCCCGGCGGCCGCAGAAGTCAACGGTCAGGTTTTCATTGTTTACGGGCCGCAGGTAACCCTGGTTTCGGCGCCGACCGTGGAGCACAAATTCAGCACCGAAGGCGCGTCGTGGAACCCCGCGGACCTGAGTGCGACGCTGCGCGAGTACTTTGCTGGCCGGGATCCGGAGCGAAATTTTGCGGCCGTCGGGCTGATGGAGCAATAGCGATCGAGGCCGCTTGATGGGGGGGAATTTGATGAGTAGAACGTGTGTCAATTTGCGACGGCGCGATCGGTATTGACCTGGCAAATTAACGATTCTGACAAAGAAATGCCGTTCATTGACACGGCCAACTTGTTCTGAGTTAATATGATCCGGCTCACACCGAGCCGCATGCGACCGAAGACAAACGCAAAGGCTAGAAAAGCTTCGCCGCGAGCAGCCAAGGGGGGGAACTAAGCTGATTCAGCAACTTGCGGTTCCCGCCCGGGCGGTCGGCGGATTCTTCGAAATGATGATCGACACGGGTCGGGCGGCTTTTCGCCGGCCGTTCCAACTCGGGGAGTTCCTGGACCAGACCTGGATGATCGCGCGCGTGTCGCTGGTCCCGACGCTGCTGGTATCCATCCCGTTCACCGTCCTGGTCGCGTTCACCCTCAACATCCTGCTGCGCGAAATCGGGGCGGCCGACTTGTCCGGCGCCGGAACGGCATTCGGCACCATCACCCAGCTAGGTCCGGTGGTGACCGTGCTCGTGGTGGCCGGTGCGGGCGCCACCGCCATCTGCGCCGACCTGGGTGCCCGCACCATCCGTGAAGAAATCGACGCCATGCGGGTGCTGGGCATCGACCCGATTCAACGGCTGGTGGTACCGCGGGTGTTGGCGTCGACGGTGGTCGCGTTGCTCCTCAACGGCTTGGTGTGCGCCATCGGTCTTTCCGGTGGTTACGTGTTCTCCGTCTTCCTTCAGGGCGTGAACCCGGGCGCGTTCATCAACGGGTTGACCGTGCTGACCGGACTGCGCGAGCTGGTTCTCGCCGAAGTCAAGGCGCTCCTGTTCGGCGTGATGGCCGGGCTCGTCGGGTGTTACCGCGGCCTGACCGTCAAGGGTGGGCCGAAGGGTGTCGGCAACGCGGTCAACGAAACCGTCGTCTATGCGTTCATCTGTCTGTTTGTCATCAACGTCGTGATGACCGCCATCGGCGTGCGAGTTACGGCGAAGTGACGAGGCGGATGGGCACAACATGAGCTACGACGCCACCCTCCGGTTTCGCCGCATCCTTGGGCGGCTGCAAGGGCCGGTCGACGACTTCGGCGAGCAGGCGTTGTTCTACGGCCAGACCCTGCGCCACATTCCCGCGGCGATCACCCAGTACCGGAAGGAGACGATCCGGCTGGTTGCCGAGATGACGATGGGCGCTGGGGCGCTCGTCATGATCGGCGGCACGGTCGGCGTCGCGGCCTTCCTGACGTTGGCCTCCGGTGGTGTCATCGCCGTGCAGGGGTACTCGTCGCTGGGCAACATCGGCATCGAGGCGCTGACCGGCTTTCTGTCGGCGTTCCTCAACGTCCGTGTTGTCGCGCCGGTGATCGCGGGTATCGCGCTGGCCGCCACCATCGGCGCCGGCGCCACCGCCCAACTGGGCGCCATGCGGGTGTCCGAGGAGATCGACGCCGTCGAGTGCATGGCGGTGGAGTCCGTGTCCTACCTGGTGTCGACCCGGTTGATCGCCGGGCTCATCGCGATCATTCCGCTGTATTCGCTGTCGGTGCTGGCCGCGTTCTTCGCCGCCCGCTTCACCACGGTGTACATCAACGGGCAGTCCAAGGGCCTCTACGACCACTACTTCAACACCTTCCTCATCCCTTCCGATCTGTTGTGGTCGTTCCTGCAGGCCATCGTGATGTCCATCGCGGTGATGCTCATCCATACCTATTACGGCTACAACGCCCACGGCGGCCCGGTCGGCGTCGGCATCGCGGTGGGCCAGGCGGTGCGAACCTCGCTGATCGTCGTGGTCGTCATTACTTTGTGCATCTCGCTCGCCGTATACGGGGCGTCCGGTAACTTCAACCTCTCGGGGTAAGGGGACCGCTTAAAACATGGCAGAAGGCGAATCTCGACAGTCAACGGTCCGGCTGGCAGCGGCGCTGCTGGCCGGTTTGATCGTGGCGTTCGTCGCACTGACCTACCTTTCCTACACAGCGGCTTTCACCTCGACCGACACCGTCACCGTCTCCGCGCCCCGGGCGGGGCTGGTGATGGACGAGGGCGCCAAGGTCAAATACCGGGGCGTCCAGATCGGCAAGGTCGGCGGCCATCGATTACGCCGATGACCGGGCGCACCTGACGCTGGCCATCAACAGCGGCGACATGCATTTCATCCCGTCCAACGCGACGGTGCACATCGCGGGCAACACCATCTTCGGTGCCAAGTCGGTGGAATTCATTCCGCCCCAGACGCCGTCGCCGACGTCGCTGCGTCCGGATGCGCACGTCGCGGCTTCGGCGGTGCAGCTGGAAGTCAACACGCTGTTCCAGTCGCTCATCGATTTGCTGCACAAGATCGACCCGGTCGAACTGAACGGCACCCTGAGCGCGCTGTCGGAAGGCCTGCGTGGTCACGGCGACGACTTCGGCAGCATATTGTCGGGGCTGAACACGCTGACCCGCCAAACCAATCCGAAGCTTCCCGCGTTGCAGGAGGACTTCCGCAAGACGGCGGTCGTCACCAATGTCTACGCCGACGCCGCCCCCGACCTGAACACCGTTTTCGACAACCTGCCCACGATCAACAAGACCGTCGTCGACCAGCAGAACAACCTCAACGACACGCTGCTGGCCACCATCGGACTCGCCAACAACGCCTATGAGACGTTGGAGCCGGGCGAGCAGAACTTCATCGATGCCATCAACCGGCTGCGGGCTCCGCTCAAGGTGGCGGCGGATTACTCACCGGAATTCGGTTGCCTGTTCGACGGTATCGATCGGGGTATCAAGGAGTTTGCCCCGTTGCTCGGTGTCCGCAAGGCGGGCCTGTTCACGTCGTCGAGCTTCGTGTTGGGCGCGCCGTCGTACACCTACCCCGAGTCGCTGCCCATCGTGAACGCCTCCGGCGGCCCGAACTGCCGTGGACTGCCGGACATCCCGACCAAGCAGACCGGCGGCTCTTTCTACCGGGCGCCGTTCCTGGTCACCGACAACGCCAACATCCCGTACGAGCCCTTCACCGAACTGCAATTCGACGCGCCCTCGACGCTGCAGTTCCTGTTCCACGGCGCCTTCGCGGAACGGGACGACTTCTGATGGCCTCGGGCATGCCTTCGCACCGGTCGATGGTGATCAAGGTCAGCATCTTCACGCTGGCCATGCTGCTGGTGTCCGCGGGCCTGGTGGTGATCTTCGGCGACTTCCGGTTCGGTCCCGAAAGCACTTACCACGCAACCTTTACCGACGCGTCCCGGCTGAAGGCCGGCCAGAAGGTTCGCATCGCCGGGGTGCCGGTGGGTGCGGTGTCGGGCGTGAAGCTCAACCCGGACGACACCATCGACGTGACGTTCGGCGTGGACAAGCGCTACACGCTGTACTCGTCGACGCGTGCGGTGATCCGCTACGAAAACCTGGTCGGCGATCGCTATCTGGAGATCACCTCGGGACCGGGGGAGCTGCGCAAGCTGCCGCCGGGCGGGACGATCAACGCCCAGCACACCCAGCCCGCGCTGGACCTGGACGCGCTGCTGGGCGGGCTGCGGCCGGTGCTCAAGGGCCTGGACGCCGACAAGGTCAACACGATCAGCAGCGCCGTCATCGAGTTGCTCCAGGGCCAGGGCGGCGCCTTGGCGAACGTGCTGTCCGACACCAGCGCGTTCTCGTCGGCGCTGGGCCAACGCGACCAGCTCATCGGTGACGTGATCACCAACCTCAACACGGTGCTGGGCACGGTCGACCAAAGAAGCGCGCAATTTTCGGCCAGTGTCGACCAGTTGCAGCAGTTGATCACCGGGCTGGCCAAGAACAAGGACGACATCGCGGGCGCCATCCCGCCGCTGGCGTCGACGACGACGGATCTGACCGAGCTGCTGAAGAATTCGCGCCGGCCGCTGCAAGGCATCCTGGAGAACACCCGGCCGTTGGCCACCGAGCTGGACGACCGCAAGGCCGAGGTGAACAACGACGTCGAGCAGCTGGGCGAGGACTATCTGCGGCTGGCCGCGCTCGGTGCCTACGGATCGTTCTTCAACATCTACTTCTGCTCCGTGACGATCAAGATCAACGGCCCGGTCGGTGGCGACATCCTGCTACCGCTGGGCGGCCAGGTTGATCCCAGCAAGGGGAGGTGCGCTTTTGCCAAATAGCCCCAAGCGTGAGCGCGACCCGCTCCGCACCGGCATCTTCGGCGTGGTGCTGGTGGTCTGCGTGGTGCTGCTCGCCTTCGGATACGCCGGATTGCCGTTCTGGCCGCAGGGAAAGACGTACGACGCCTACTTCAGCGACGCGGGCGGGATCAGGCCGGGCAACTCCGTTTACGTGTCGGGCCTCAAGGTCGGCAAGGTGCACTCCGTGAGTCTGGCCGGGGACAGCGCCAAGATCAGCTTCAGCATGGACCGGCATGTCGCCGTCGGTGACCAGTCGCTGGCCGCGATCCGGACCGACACCATCCTCGGCGAGCGCTCGATCGCGGTCACCCCGGCCGGCAGCGGCAAGGCAACCACGATTCCGCTCAGCCGCACGACCACCCCCTACACGCTGGCCGGCGCGCTGGAGGATTTGGGGCAGAACGCGAACAACCTGAACAAGCCGCAGTTCGAGCAGGCCCTGCACGTCCTGACCGACACGCTGCACGACGCCACCCCGGAGCTGCGTGGTGCGCTGGACGGTGTGACGTCGCTGTCGCGCACCTTGAACCGGCGCGACGAGGCGCTGCAAGGCCTGTTGGCGCATGCGAAGTCGGTGACCGCGGTGTTGTCTCAGCGCGCCCAACAGGTCAACAAGCTGGTCGACGACGGTAACCAGTTGTTCGCCGCCCTCGACGAGCGGCGTGCCGCCCTGGGCCGGCTGATCTCGGGGATCCAGGGTCTCTCGACGCAGATTTCCGGCTTCGTCGCCGACAACCGCAGGGAGTTCGGCCCGGCGCTGAGCAAGCTCAACCTGGTGCTGTCCAACCTCAACGAGCGCCGCGACTACATCACCGAGGCCCTCAAGCGGCTGCCCACCTACGCCACCGAGCTGGGCGAGGTGGTTGGCTCCGGACCCGGGTTCAACGTCAACGTGTACAGCGTGTTGCCCGCGCCGATGATGGCGATGGTGTTCGACTTCTTCTACCAGCCGGGCAAGCTGCCGGCCAGCCTCGCCGACTATCTGCGCGGGTTGATTCAGGAACGCTGGATCATCAGGCCGAAGTCGCCATGATCAGACGACCCATGATTAGAGGGGCCGGCAGCCGGGGGCTGCGCTACTCCACCGCCATCGCACTGGTCGCGGTGCTGGTGGGGGGCGTGTACGTGCTTTCGTCGACCGGCAACACCCGCAGCATCGTCGGCTACTTCACGTCCGCCGTCGGGCTCTATCCCGGAGACGAGGTCCGCATCCTCGGCGTGCCGGTGGGCCATGTCGACACGATCGAACCGCGACCCTCCGACGTCAAGATCACCATGTCGGTGTCCAAGGACGTCAAGGTTCCGAAGGACGCCCAGGCCATCGTCATGTCCCCGAACCTGGTGTCGGCGCGGTTCATTCAGCTCACCCCGGCCTACACCGGCGGGGCGGTGCTGCCCGACGGCGGCAGCATCGGCCTGTCGCGCACCGCGGTCCCGGTGGAGTGGGACGAGGTGAAGGAGGCGCTGACCCAACTGGCGGTCCAACTCGGTCCGACGACGGGCTCCCTGCACGGACCCTTGGGCGCGGCGATCAACCAGGCCGCGGACACGCTCGACGGCAACGGGCAGTCGTTCCACAACGCATTGCGTGAGCTGGCGCAAGTCGCCGGGCGGCTGGGGGACTCACGCGGCGACATCTTCGGCACCGTCAAGAACCTGCAGGTGCTGGTCAACGCGCTGTCGGACAGCAACGAACAGATCGTGCAGTTCGCCGGGAACGTCGCTTCGGTGTCGCAGGTGCTCGCCGACAGCTCACGTCACCTCGACAACACCCTGGGCACGCTCAACCAGGCGCTCTCGGACGTCCGAGGGTTTTTGCACGAAAACAATTCGACGTTGATCGACACGGTCAACAACCTCAACGACTTCGCCAAAACCCTGAGCGACCAGAGCGACAACATCGAGCAGGTGCTGCACGTCGCGGGACCCGGTATCTCCAACTTCTACAACATCTATGACCCCGCGCAGGGCACGCTGAACGGCCTGTTGTCGATCCCGGAGTTCGCCAATCCGGTGCAATTCATCTGCGGTGGATCCTTCGAAACCGCCGCCGGACCGCGTGCGCCGGATTACTTCAAACGCGCCGAGCTCTGTCGTGAGCGGTTGGGGCCGGTGCTGCGCCGGCTCGCCGTGAATTACCCGCCGGTCATGTTCCACCCGCTCAACACGATCACCGCGTACAAGGGTCAGATCATCTACGACACCCCGGAGACCCAGGCCAAGGCGGCGACGCCGGTGCCACAGCTCACCTGGATACCGGCCAAAGGCGCCCAGCCGCCGCCCGCCGGAAACGCGACCGATCTGCAGGCGCTGCTCGTGCCGACGGCCCCACAGACCGGCCCTGGGCCCGGTCCGGCGCCCGGTGGCGCGTTCGGCCCGCTGCCGGGTCCTTCGTCGCCGCCGGCTCAGCAGGGGGGCGGCTGATGGGCCGAACGTGGTTGCGCGGCAGTGTATTAGCGATAGGCAGTGCACTGCTGGCCGGTTGCCAATTCAATGGGCTGAATTCGCTGTCGATGCCCGGCACCGCCGGTCACGGCGGTGGAGCCTACTCGATCACCGTCGAATTGCCCGACGTGGCGACGCTGCCGCAGAACTCTCCGGTCATGGTCGACGACGTCACCGTCGGTAGCGTCTCCGGCATCACGGCCGAGCAGCGGCCCGACGGATCCTTCTATGCGGCAGTGAAATTGGCGTTGGACCGCAACGTCGTGCTGCCGGCGAACACGACGGCAACGGTCGCCCAGACCTCGCTGCTGGGGTCGATGCACGTCGACCTGACTCGCCCGAAGGGCAAGCCAGAAATTGGCAAACTGACCGACGGGTCGAAGATCGCGGAGTCGCACACGGGCCGTTATCCCACCACCGAAGAGGTGCTTTCGGCGCTCGGTGTGGTGGTGAACAAAGGCAATGTCGGCGCGCTGGAAGAGATCACCGACGAGACCTACCAGGCCGTCGCGGGCCGCCAAGACCAGTTCGCCGGCCTGGTGCCCCGCCTGGCCGAGTTGACGGCGGGGCTGAACCGGCAGGTCAACGACATCATCGAAGCGGTGGACGGATTGAATCGATTCTCCGCCACTTTGGCGCGGGACAAGGACAACCTCGGTCGGGCGCTGGACACGCTGCCCGAGGCGATCGGGGTGCTCAACAAGAACCGGGATCACATCGTCGAGGCTTTCGCGGCGCTGAAAAGGCTGGCGATGGTCACCTCGCGTGTGCTGTCCAAAACCAAGGTGGACTTCGCCGCGGACCTCAAGGATCTGTACGCGGCCGCCAAGGCGCTCAACGACAACCGCAAGAATTTCGTCACCTCACTACAGCTGTTGCTGACGTTCCCGTTCCCCAACTTCGGCATCAAACAGGCGGTGCGTGGCGACTACCTGAACGTGTTCACCACCTTCGACCTCACCTTGCGCCGCATCGGTGAAACGTTCTTCACCACGTCGTATCCCCTTGATCCCAACATGATGCACATGAGCGAGATCCTCAATCCGCCCGACTTTTTGGTCGGCGAGCTGGCCAACCTGTCCGGCCAGGCGGCGGACCCGTTCAAGATTCCGCCCGGCACGGCTGCCGGTTCTGAGGGGCAGTAGGGGCGGCGCAGATGATCGACAGACTGACCAAATTCCAGCTGGCCATATTCGCGGTGATCACGGCCATCACGCTGACCGTGATGGGCATCTTCTACCTGCGGCTGCCCGCGACGTTCGGCCTCGGCACCTACACGGTGGGTGCCGACTTCGTCGCCGGCGGCGGCCTGTACAACAACGCCAACGTTACCTATCGCGGCGTCGCCGTCGGCCGGGTGGAGTCGGTGGGTTTGAATCCCAACGGCGTCACCGCCGAGATGCGGCTCAACAGCGGGACCCCCATCCCGTCGAACGTCACCGCCACCGTGAAAAGCGTCTCGGCGGTCGGCGAGCAGTACATCGACCTGGTGCCGCCGAGCGACCCCGCATCGACCAAGCTGCGCAATGGATCCCGCATCGAGCGGAAGAACACTCGGATCGGCCAGGACGTCGCCGAATTATTGAAGCGGGCCGAGACATTGGTCAACAGCATCGGCGACACTCGGTTGCGCGAGCTGCTGCACGAGACGTTCATCGCGACCAACGGTTCGGGTCCCGAGCTGGCCAGGCTGCTCGAGTCCGCCCGATTGCTGGTGGACGAGGCCAACGCCGACTATCCGCAGGTCTCGCAGTTGATCGATCAGGCGGGTCCGTTCCTGCAGGCTCAAATACGGGCCGGCGCTGACATCAAGTCGCTGTCCGATGGGCTGGCGCGGTTCACCTCCGAGGTGCGTCAGGCCGATCCGCAGCTTCGCTCCACGTTGGCCGTCGCCCCGGGCGCGACCGACGAGGCCAGTACCGCGTTCTCCGGTATCCGCCCCTCCTTCCCGACGTTGGCGGCGAGCCTGGCCAACCTGGGCCGGGTGGGCGTCATCTACCACAAGTCGATCGAGCACCTGCTCGTGGTCTTGCCGGCGTTGTTCGCCGCGATCACCACCGCCGCCGGCGGCACACCGCAGGACGAGGGCGCCAAGCTGGACTTCAAGCTGGATCTGAACGACCCCCCACCGTGCGCGGTCGGCTTCCTGCCGCCGCCGTTGATGCGCACGCCGGCCGACGAGACGGTGCGCGAGCTCCCGAAGGACATGTACTGCAAGGCGGCCCAGAACGATCCCAGCACCGTGCGCGGTGCCCGCAACTATCCGTGCCAGGAGTTCCCCGGCAAGCGGGCGCCGACGATTCAGCTGTGTCGCGACCCCAAGGGCTACGTGCCGGTTGGCCGCAACCCGTGGCGTGGTCCGCCGGTGCCCTACGACGCGCCCGTGACGAATGGGCTGAACGTGCTGCCGCCCAACAAGTTTCCCTATATCCCGCCGGGAGCCGATCCCGATCCGGGCACGCCTATCGTGGGGCCCCCGCCGCCCGGTGTGGTGCCCGGGCCCGGGCCGGCGCCGCATCAGCCGGCGTATGACCCGCCGCCGCCCAACGACAATGGACCGCCACCGCCGTTCACGTCGTGGCAGCCGCCGGGAATACCGCCCGTTCCGCCCCAGGTTCCCTATCCGAAGTGGTTGCCGCCGCCACCACCGCCGGAGGGAACCGGGCCGGCACCCGAAGCCGCCCCGCAGCCGCAGGCCAGCGGCCCGGCCTACACCACTTATGACTCGCAGACCGGCGCCTTTGTGGACCCTGCGGGCGGCACTGGTATTTTCGCGGCCGGTGCCACGGGCGCGTCCAGCGCCGAGAATTGGGTGGACCTGATGCTTGATCCGAGGCCGATGTAGTAGTGCTAGACGAGCAACCGACCAAACAACGCGTTCGTCGGCGGGCGTCCCGCGCGGCCGGGCCCGCCAAAACCGAGTCGACCCAGGCCGACTCGGTTCAGGTCGACGCGCCGGCTGGCGTCGATGGGCCGAAGCAGGCGGCGAAACCGGTCAAGAGCCTCAAGTCCGTCAAGCCGCCGCCACGACGGCAGCCGCACCGGGCCCTGGTCGGCTGGGTCTCGCTGGCCGCCGCGCTGGTGGCGATCGGTGCGCTGGCCAGCTGCCTGGTCATGCTGATCACCCAGCAACAACGCGCCAACGCGGAGCAGGCGCGCGATCAGCGTTTCGTCGACACCGCCACGCAGACGGTGGTCAACATGTTCAGTTACAAGCAGGACAACATCGACGAGAGCGTGAACCGGTTCTTCGACGGCACCAGCGGTCCCCTGCACAGCATGCTCGGCGCCAACAACAACATCGAGAACCTCAAGGGCCTGTTCCGCTCCACGAACGCGACCTCGGAAGCCGTCGTCAACGGCGCCGCCCTGGAGGGCGTCGACCCGGTAACCGACAACGCATCGGTGCTCGTCTCGGTGCGCGTCACGGTCGCCGACATCGACGGGGTCAACAAGCCGTCCATGCCCTACCGGCTGCGGGTCATCGTGCACGAGGACGACTCCGGGCGGATGACCGGCTACGACCTGAAGTATCCCAACGGGGGCAACTGATGCAAAGGCGGCGGTGGCTGCGGTGGCTGACGGCCGCCGCGGGCTCCCTGCTGGTCGTCGCTGTCGTCGGGATGTCCGCGGCAGCCGGCTGGTTCTACTGGGACCGGGTGCAGACCCGCGGCGAGGAGGCGGCGCGGGCGGTCCTGCCCAAGCTGGCCGCCAAGGAGATCCCCGAGGTCTTCGCCTACGACTATCAGACCGTCGAACGCAGCCTCGCCGAGGCTTATCAGCTGCTGACTCCCGCCTATCGCCAGGAGTTCCGCAAGAGTGCCGACGCGCAGATCATTCCGGAGGCCAAGAAGCGTGAGGTGGTGGTCCAGGCCAATGTGGTCGGCGTCGGAGTCATGTCCGCCCAGCGGGATTCGGCGTCGGTGATGGTGTACATGAACCGCACCGTGACCGACAAGTCGCGGCAGCCGATCTATGACGGCAGCAGGTTGCGGGTGGACTTCAAGAAGATCGGCAAACAATGGCTGATCAACTACATCACCCCGATTTAGCGCGAACTCAGTAGCAGATCGCAATGTCGTTGCATTGCAACGGATAACGTTGGATCGGGCTGGGTGGGGGCCCGATGAGTTGCAGGGAGAAGGGCTCCTTGCTCATCGCCGGCTGCATGCCGCAGACGGCGCCATGCAACGTGGTGTGCGTGCCGGCGAGCGTCTGGTTGTCGAATGCGAAAGTTTCGGTGGATGCCCCGGTGCCGCCGTCCGGGCAGGAAACGCCGTCGGCCACGTCCACTTTGAAGGTCCATAGCCCGCTCACCAACCGGGCCCTGCCGCTGTAGTTCTGCAGCTTGTCCCTGCGGCTGATCTGTTCGTTCGTGGAACTGACCACGTTCAGCGCACAGAAATCGGCCATGATGTCGGGGTTGGAGTAGTCCTTGTAATACCGGCTTCCGTTGACCTGATCGCACAGCGCGGTGACCGTCCAGGTCACCCCCGACACCCCCGCCTGGTTGAAGGTGTAGTTGCCGTCCGCCGGTGGTGCGACGGCATTGGCCGGGTCGCCCGACTCCAGCGCCATTCCCAGTGTGACGGCCGTGAAGATGCCGGCGCCGGCGACCAGCCCATGACGGAGTTTCACAGTGCCCTCCCTTCAGCGCTGCAATGAGTATCACAGCGTTCGAGCGGCAACACCATGGCTTTGCCGCCGCTACTCGGCCTCGGCCGGACGCGACGTGGCGAGTGCGTCGAGGAACGATCGCGCCCACAGGTCGACGTCATGGGCGAGCACCTGGCGGCGCAGCGCTCGCATCCGGCGCCGTCCCGCCTCGACCGACTGATTGAGCGCCTCCTCGATCCCGTCCTTGACGTCTTCGAGGTCGTGCGGGTTGACCAGATAGGCCTGCCGCAGTTCGGCGGCGGCCCCGGTGAACTCGCTCAACACCAGCGCACCGCCGAGGTCATTGCGGCAGGCGACGTATTCCTTGGCCACCAGGTTCATCCCATCCCGCAGCGGCGTAACCAGCATGACGTCGCTGGCCACGAAGAAGGCGATCAGTTCGTCGCGGGGGACCGGGCGGTGCAAGTAATGCACCACCGGGTGACCGACTTCGCCGTACTCGCCGTTGATGTGGCCGACCTGACGCTCGATGTCGTTGCGCAGGATCCGGTAACTCTCCACCCGCTCACGGCTCGGTGTGGCCAGCTGGATCAGCACGGTGTCGTCCCGCTTGACGCGGCCCTCGGCGAGCAGCTCGGAAAAGGCCTTCAGCCGAACGTCGATGCCCTTGGTGTAGTCGAGCCGGTCCACCCCCAGCAGGACCTTGCGGGGGCTGCCGAGCTCGGCCCGAATCTCGCGCGCCCGGCGCCGGACATTTCGATCGCGGCCGGCGTGGTCGAGGGCGCCGGAGTCGATGGAGATCGGAAACGCACCCACCCGAATCTTGCGGGAACCCAGCACCACCTCACCGAACCGCGACCGCACACCGATCGATCCGCGGCTGGTATCGGCCCCGACCAGACGTCGGGACAGGATCAAGAAGTTCTGGGCACCGCCGGGAAGATGAAAGCCCACCAGGTCGGCCCCCAGCAGCCCCTGGATGATCTCGGTCCGCCACGGCAGCTGCATGTACAGCTCGATCGGCGGGAAGGGGATGTGCAGGAAGAAGCCGATGGTCAGGTCCGGTCGCAGGTCGCGCAGCATTTTTGGGACCAGTTGTAGCTGGTAGTCCTGCACCCACACGGTCGCGCCGCGGGCGGCGGCGCGTGACGTGGCTTCGGCGAAGCGGCGGTTGACCTCGACGTAGCGCTCCCACCACTCGCGGTGGTAGATCGGTTTGACGATGACGTCGTGATACAGCGGCCACAGCGTGGCATTCGAGAAGCCCTCGTAGTACTGCGCGACGTCGTCGGAGGACAGGCGGACCGGACGAAGTTCCAGCTCATCCTGGACCAGGGGCTCCTGGTCGGGGACCACGTCGTCGTCGACCGCATCGTCGACCACGCCCGGCCAGCCGACCCAGGCCCCGCGCCGGCGGCGCAGTAGCGGCTCTAACGCTGTGACCAGCCCGCCGGGGCTGCGTCGCCAGGTTGCGGTGCCGTCGGGGAGCCGCTCTTGGTCGACCGGCAGCCGGTTGGCCACCACGACGAAGTCGGAACGCCCGAAGGTTGCCGACTCCGAGCCTTGCCCTCCCTCGGGAGCCATTTATGCGTCGAGTTTCGCCGGTCCAATACCCAGCATGGAGAGAAAAACTCGGCATTCGTCGGCGTCGTTCGCGTACGCCGCGACGACCCGCCTGGCCTGGCTTGCAGTGCTGTCGGCCATCGGCTCAACATCGCCGATTTCGCCAGGATCAGATTTGGTAGGCATAACCCAACTTTAGGCGACGCATTCGTGCGGCTGCAGCCATCTCGCCAGCCGGTGCCCCAGACCTGGTTGTCGCGGGTGATGCAGGATGGGCAGGTGGTGGATGAGGACTTGATGTTCGAGTTCCTCGACGTGGTGGTGGAGCGGCAGCGAGTGCGGGCGTTGGACGGGCTGACCGCCGCCATTCCGGGCCGGGGCGTGACGGCCGTGTTCGGGCCGTCGGGATCGGGCAAGTCGACCCTGCTTCGACTGTGCAACCGGCTGGAGGTGCCGACGAGCGGGCGAGTGTCGTTCCGGGGCGACGACATCGGCGGCATCGACCCCTTGTGGCTGCGCCGCCGGGTGGGCATGTGCTTCCAGCGCCCGACTCCGTTTCCGGGCACGGTGGCCGACAACCTGCGGGTCGCCGACCCGGACGCGCCCGAGGAGCGGTTGCGCGAAACGCTGGGCCGGGTCGCGTTGACCGGATCGTGGCTGGACCGCGATGCCACCGCGCTGTCGGGCGGAGAGGCGCAGCGCATGTGCCTGGCGCGCACGTTGATGGCGCAACCCGAGGTGTTGCTGCTCGACGAACCCACCTCGGCGGTCGACGCCGAGGCGGCCGACGTGATCGAGCGCGCCGTGCGCGAGCTGGCCGCAGACGGGATTCCGGCCCTGTGGGTGACCCACGACCCGGCGCAGGTCGAGCGGGCCGCCGACCGGGTCCTGCGGATCGAGAACGGCCGCAGCCTGGGGCTCGGCCCGGTAGCGCCCAAACCGGAAGCGGGTCGGTGACGTGATCAACGGACAGGTCGGCTGGGTAGGCCTGGCCACGTCGCTGATCCTGGTGGCGGTTGCGGCGGCGATCTCGCTGTGGCAACGGTTGGGTCTGGGGCGGCAGCTGGTGTGGGCGGCCGCCCGCGCCCTGGCCCAGTTGCTGCTCGTCGGAGGCGCCCTGACGCTGCTGTTCGAGCCGGGCCGTTCACTGTGGTGGTCGTGGGCGTGGGTGGCCGGCATGGTCGCGTACGCCGGGGACGTCGCCCGACGGCGGGCGCCGGAGGTGCCGGGGCTGGCACCCCTGGCGGTCGCCGCGTTCGCCGCCGCGGCGGTGGTCACCTTGGGCGTGATATTCGGGCTGCGGGTGTTTCCGCTACAGGCCCGGACCCTGGTGCCGATCGCCGGGATGATGATCGGCAACTCGATGACCGCCATGGTGCTGGTCGCCCGCCGGGTGGTCGACGAGCTGCGCGACAAACGCGATGAGGTCGAAGCGCGACTTGCCCTCGGGCAACCCTCTCGCCAGGCCGCCACCCCATACCTGCGCATCGCGTTGCGGTCGGCGATCTCGCCGCAGATCGAAACCACCAAAGCGACCGGTCTGGTCTTCCTGCCCGGCGCCATGACCGGCCTTATCCTCGCCGGCGTCCACCCGGTGCAAGCCGTGCTCGTACAGGCGGTGGTGATGTTTTTGATCCTCGGCTCGGTCGCGGCCACCACCGTCGTCGTCGCGCTCGGCCTGGTCCGTCTGGTGTTCACCCGCGACCATCGGCTGCTGCCGCTCGCTCGGCGCTGATCGGCGCCGGCCCCGACCGGCGCGCCTGCGCGTCGCCAGCCGGATGCCAGTTGTTCACCGACAACCGGGGCACGCCCGCAGCAAGCGGATTATCCTAAGCCGCAAGCGCTGTGCACTTCGACGGTCCCCGTGACGTCTGAGGCTCCGGGAGAAGAAGAATGGTTCTCACTCCGGCTGATGTCCACAATGTCGCGTTCTCCAGGCCGCGTATCGGCAAGCGTGGTTATGACGAGCAAGAAGTCGACCTCTTCATCGACCTGGTTGAGCGAGAGCTGATCCGACACCTGGAGGAGGAGAGCCGACTGCGCAATCGGTGCGTCGAGCTGCGCAACGCGGGTGTGCAGCTGCAAAAGCGGGTTGCCGAGCTGTCCTAACTGGCCAAGCCGGGAAATCCGCTGCCCCAGCAGGTGGCCCAGCTGCGCCATCGGGAAGCCCAGGTTGCCCAGCACCAGGCGCGGCTCGCGCAGTGGGAGGGCGAGCTCCGCGAACAGGATGCCGAAATTCGCCGGTGGCGGGAGGAACAGCAGGCGGTCGTCTCGTGCGTCGGCGCGGATACCGGAGCCGGCCAGGCGCCGCGGCCATACCGGCATGCGCAGCAATTACGGGCGGTCCCGAACCGTGCCGTGAGCGCGGTGCACGGCCGCCATGACATGGAACGAATGGCGATTCGGGCCGTCACCGACAACCTCGGCAACATGGTCACCGAGACGGTCCACGAACGGACACTCGGTGTGGCCGGCGCGGAGTCGGCCCAGCTGGAGGAACTGAAAAAACAGAATGCCGAACTCGCCCGCTCGCTGAGCCTGCTCAAATCCGCCGCGGCCCTCCTCGCGGCCGCACTGGATCGGCCGTAATTTCGGCATGACGTGAGACCAACGGCGCCATACCGATCAACCCCGGCGGCGACCGCTTACACACTGGCCGTAATGTGTAAACACGTGCGATCTGATAACCAAGCGAGGTGGGCGGAATGACACTCTCCGAGCAAGCCGATGCTCAAGCCGGCCCCAAGGCGACCAGCGCCGGCGCCGAGGAACTGGTTACCTACGAAACCCTCGACGAGGGCCGCATCGCGCGGATCTGGCTCAACCGGCCCGATGCCCACAACGCGCAAAACCGCGGCCTGCTGGTGCAGCTCGACGAGGCATTCTTGCGCGCCGAGGCCGACGACACCGTTCGGGTGGTGATCCTGGCCGCGCGGGGCAGGAATTTCTCCGCCGGTCACGACCTGGGCTCGGAGTTGGCGCTGGCGGAACGCCAGCCCGGACCGGGTCAGCATCCGACCTTTCGCGTCAACGGCGCCACCCGCGAGCCGATCGCGGAGAAGACTTACCTGCAGGAGTGGCATTACTTCTTCCAAAACACTTGCCGCTGGCGCGATCTGCGCAAAATCACCATTGCCCAGGTGCAGGGTAACGTGATCTCGGCGGGCCTGATGCTGATGTGGGCCTGCGACCTGATCGTCGCCGCCGACAATGCGAAATTCAGCGACGTGGTCGCGGTGCGTATGGGGATGCCGGGCGTCGAATACTATGCGCACCCTTGGGAATTCGGCGCGCGCAAGGCCAAAGAGCTGTTGTTGACCGGTGATGCGCTGGACGCCGACGAGGCCTACCGGCTGGGCATGGTGTCCAAGGTGTTCCCGGTCGACGAATTGGCCGACAAGACATTGGAATTCGCCCAGCGCATCGCCGAGCGGCCCACGATGGCGGCGATGCTGGTCAAGGATTCGGTCAACGCCGCCTCCGACGCGATGGGATTCACCGAGGCGCTGCGGCACGCGTTCCACATCCACGAGCTGGGGCACGCACACTGGGCCGCCCACAACGAAAACAGGTATCCGGTCGGTCTGCCGCCCGACGTCGAGGACTGGCGCAACGCCAAGCCGACGAAGCTGGCCCGCCGCGATACGCCCTGACGGTTCGTACCCGCCGTCACATCTGCCCCATGCGTCTCCGCCGGAGGCGACCCTCGTTGTGTCCACCAGTGAGCGACAACCGGGCGCGGCGGCGTAGCGCGGGGGCCCCTAGCGGCGGGCCGGCCGAATTTGTCGCTGTTAGGCGGGCACGCCGTCCTCGGTCTTCTTCCAGAGGCTGGTGTGGCTGATGTGACCCAGCCTCCCGGGGCGGTGATGTGCCCGGCGACGCGCCCATGGTTCGATAGCTAGAACCTGTTTCAGTTTGAGAGGGGCTTCGGTGCAGCTTTCTTTCGACGACCGGACGTATCTGGTCACCGGTGGTGGCAGTGGGATCGGCAAGGGCGTCGCCGCCGGGCTGGTCGCCGCGGGCGCCGACGTCATGATCGTCGGGCGCAATCCCGACCGGTTGGCCGCGGCGGTCAAAGACATCGAAGCAGTGGGCGCCGACGGCTCGATTCGCTATGAGCCCGCCGACATCACCAACGAGGAGGAAGCCGCCCGTGCGGTGGAAGCCGCGACGGCCTGGCACGGCCGGCTACACGGCGTCGTGCATTGCGCGGGCGGTTCGGAGACCATCGGGCCGATCACCCAGGTCGACTCGGAGGCGTGGCGGCGCACCGTCGACCTCAACGTCAACGGCACCATGTACGTGCTCAAGCACGCGGCGCGGGAGTTGGTGCGCGGCGGCGGCGGGTCGTTCGTCGGCATCTCGTCGATTGCGGCCAGCAATACGCACCGCTGGTTCGGTGCCTACGGGGTCACCAAGTCCGCCGTCGACCACCTGATGCAGTTGGCCGCCGACGAGCTCGGCGCGTCGTGGGTGCGGGTCAACAGCATCCGCCCGGGCCTGATTCGCACCGATCTGGTTGTGCCCATTACCGAGTCGCCGGAACTGAGCGAGGACTACCGGATCTGCACGCCGCTGCCGCGGGCCGGTGAGGTAGAGGATGTCGCCAACCTGGCCATGTTTCTACTCAGCGATGCGGCCAGCTGGATCACCGGACAGTGCATCAACGTCGACGGCGGGCACATCCTGCGACGCGGCCCGGACTTCTCCGCGATGCTGGAACCGGCGTTCGGCGCCGACGGATTACGCGGGGTGGTCTGAGGCCGCCCCGGCATCGCGGGCGGCGATCGTAGCGAGCGCCGACCAGTCCAGCTGTCCACCCCCGGTCGCCACCAGGGTGAGCAGGCGGTCGCGCAGCAGGCTGGCCAGGGGCAGCGGCACTTGCAGCTGCTCGCCGGCGGCGAGCACCAGCCGGACATCTTTGAGGCCCAGGCTGGCGGCGAACCCCGCCGGCTCGAATTCCTGCCGCGCGATCAGCCCCCCGTAGGTCTGATACGCCGGCGCGGCGAACAACGTCGAGGTGAGGATGTCGACGTACTGCAGCCTGTCCACCCCGGCTTTGGCCACCAGCGCGACGGCCTCACCGACGGATTCGATCGCGGACGCGAGCAGGAAGTTGCCGCTCAGCTTCACCAGGTTGGCGGTGTCCGGCGCCTCGGACACCACAAAGGTGCGCTGCGCGATCGCGTCGAACAGCGCGGACAACGGCTGCAGAACCTGCGGCGCGCCCGCCGCGACCACGAAAAGTGTTGCGGCTGCGGCCGCCTCGGGCCGGCCGAACACCGGCGCCGCGGCATACCGCTGACCGGCTTCGGCGTGCGCGGGGGCCAGGCGCTGCGAGAGGGCCACGCTGATGGTGCTCGACGACACGTGGATGGCGCCGGGTGCCAGCGACGCGATGAGGCCGTCGGCGCCGAACGTCACGTCCTCGACGGCGCGGTCGTCGGACAGCATGGTGAAAACGACCTCACCCCCGCACGCTTGCGCGACGGTGCGTGCGGCCGTCGCGCCGTGGTCGACGAGGTCTTGCGCCTTGCCGGGCGAGCGGTTGTAGACGGTGACGTGATGACCCGCCCGTACCAGGTTCGCCGCCATGCCCCGGCCCATGTTCCCCAGGCCGATGAATCCGATTTCCATGCGACCACTCTCCCCTGTTTGGTCCCTCGTGGGGCCGCTCCTTGCGATGATGGGCACGCTCAGTGACGGGACAAGCACGGGAGAGGCAATGAAGCGACTCGAGGGCAAGCGGATCCTGGTGACGGGCGCCGCGTCGGGGATCGGCCAGGCCACCGCGCTGCGGTTGCTGGACGAGGGCGCCACGGTGGTCGCCTCCGACGTCGCGGCCGACGGGCTGGGCGCCACCGCCGCCCGGGCTGACGAGGCCGCCACCGCTGACCGCCTCACCACCATGCCGATGGACGTGGGCAACGAGAATTCGGTGATCGACGGCGTGAGCGGAGCCGTGGAAACACTTGGCGGGCTGGATTCGCTGGTCAACGCCGCCGGCATCCTGCGCGCCGCCCACACCCACGAAACCAGCCTGGAACTGTGGAATCAGATCGTCGGTGTCAACCTGACCGGAACGTTCCTGGTGGTCCGGGAGGCGCTTCCGGCGCTGCTGGCGAATGCGCGCAGCGCGATCGTCAACTTCAGCTCGACCTCGGCCTCATTCGCCCATCCCTACATGGCGGCCTACGCGGCCAGCAAGGGCGGGATCCAGGCCTTCACCCACTCGCTGGCGCTCGAATACGCGCGCGACGGCCTGCGCGCGGTGTGTGTGGCGCCGGGCAGCATCAAATCCGGGATCACCGATGCCACCGGCGGGTACATTCCGCAAGACGCCGACTGGTCACTGTTTTCCAGGTTGATGCCGATCCTGCCCACCACGCTGGAATCCAGCGGCGCCGGGATGGCCGATCCCGCCGTGGTCGCCGGCGTGATCGCCATGCTGGTCTCCGAGGACGGCGCGTTCATCACCGGCACCGAAATCCGCATCGACGGCGGCACCCACGCCTGACCGAGGCGCCTAGTTGACGCACGGCACCCCGCCGCCATCGATCGGCTTCCCCTGATCGGGCGTCGGATAGGTGGTGGTGCCGTTGTAGTAATACGTGCTGGCCTTGCTGGTCGT
Source organism: uncultured Actinomycetota bacterium (assembly GCA_963800315.1). GTDB lineage: Bacteria > Actinomycetota > Actinomycetes > Mycobacteriales > Mycobacteriaceae > Mycobacterium. Next base: position 514,472 of record CAWDAS010000001.1, on the reverse strand, counting down.
CGTGGTGGTGGTCGTCGTGTCGTCCATCGTGGTTTCGTTCAGTGACGTCATCGAGAAACTGGCATCCACCGTCACCCGGATGTGTCCGGGCCGGATGCTGGGGTCGGGACGGCTCGGGGCGCTCAGGCCGAGCAAATTCGCCACGTTGCGGGCGTCGGTTTCGGCGCCGGCGCCGTAGTCGACCGTGGTGGTGGTCGGCTCCCCGGACTCGCGGTCGCGGACCTGACCCGCGGTGTAGCCCTGCTTCTTCAGCGCGTGGGACACCTCGGAAGCCATGCCGCTGATGCTGCCGGAATTGATCACGTCGACGACGGTGTTGGGGCTGGGTTTGGCGGCCGTCGTGGCGGTCGGCGTCGCCGATGGGGCCGCACCGATCGCCGTGGCCACCTCGGTCTTGATCGCGGCCGGATCGACGATGTTGACATCCTGGCCGTCGATGTTGTCGTAGCGCACCACCGGCAGGGTCCGGAATTCCACCCGGTTGTCATTGAGGCCGCCGGCCAGTTCTCCCAGCCGTTGGATCATGTCCTCGTCCCAGCCGGCCGACAGCACCACGTCCTTGCGCGCCACGGCCATCAGGCTCTTGAGCTTGTCCAGGTTGGTGAAGGTGCCCGAGTCCTGCAGTTCCTGCATGACCGACGACAGGAACGCCTGCTGTCGGTGGGTGCGGTCCAGATCCCCGTTTTCCAGGCCGTGACGTTGCCGGACGAAGGCCAGCGTCTGGGCGGCGTTCAACCGCTGCCGCCCGGCGGGAAAGTCGGCCCCGGAATACGAGTCGTAGACGGCGTGGTTCAGGCACACCTCGACCCCGCCCAAGGTCTGCGCCAGGTCGTAGAAGCCGGCCAGGTTGATCTCGGCGAAGTAGTCGATCGGGACGCCGGTCAGGTTGCGCACCGCGCGCAAGGTGGCCGCCCGCCCCGCTTCCCGGCCCTTGGTCTCCAGTTCCCGCTGGCTGCTCACGCCTTGGTTGGCGAGCTTCTGCGCGACGTACTGCTTGGTGAGCCCGTATGCCTCTTTGATTTTGATGTGGGTGTAGCCCGGAACCCCGTTGAAGGGCACCCAGTCGTCGCGCGGGATCGAAAAGGCGACGACTTTGTTGTCGGCTCCAACGTGCACGAGTATCAGGGTGTTGGTGTTGTAGCCGCCGTCGTCGGAGTCGCCCGCGTGCAAGTGCTTCAGGATCGACCAGGGCAGATCGTTGCCATCCTGGTCTTTGCGCGAGTCCAGGCCGATGAGCAGGATGTTCATGTTGTCGCCGCTGGATCGCGGATCGTCCGGCCGCAGGGCCTGCGAAACGGTGATGCCGCCCAGCGCACCGTGGGCCACGTAGTATCCCGCTCCGGTCAGCCCCACCGCGGCCACCGAAACAAGCGTCATCAGGCTGCGGGCCAACCCTTTGCGGAGAGGTGAGGGCTGACTAACCGCGCGGTGACGGTGGTGGGCACCGCCCGAGCGCGCCATCATAAGCGCCGGCCCGTACCCAGCGCATCGCCAGCCGCCGCGGCGGCGGTTAGCGGCGATGTCGCTTGGAACATGGTGTCAAGTATGCGGTAGCTTGCTGTGCAGCCCCAATGGAGAAAGCCGGCGTGAGCGGGCCTCCGCGCCACCGACCGGCGGCGTTCACGGCCGCGATATCGACACTACCAGCAGGTTCTGCGGGGTCGACCCCTGAAATCGTGCCGTGAGCGGTCCCGCGAAGATCACAGTACGAGCGCGGGGGCCGAGCCAATTCAACCCCAATCCGTTACCGGAACGGGATATCGAAGTGCCAGGCCAGCAATACAGGTACCCAACGGGACAGTCCAGGTGACGGGCCGGGGATTGGGCGGCAGTCAGCCCCCCTTCGGGCGCTGCATCGGTGGGGCACTGAGCGGTTGTGCCGCAAACGCTTTGGCGTGCGTCGACCACCATGCGGCCGAATCAATGCGACACTGAGGCCATGTGCGTCACCGGGCGCTTCGGCCGTACGTCCCGCGGGGCGGCCAGCTGGATCTGGCGAGAGCTCGGATGACCAGCGCCGCACCGGGTTACGACGTCATTGTGATCGGTTTGGGCGGTATGGGCAGTGCCGCCGCCTACCATCTCGCCGCCCGGGGACGCCGAGTGCTCGGCCTCGAGCGCCATCAGCCCGCCCATGACCAGGGATCCAGCCACGGCGGGTCGCGCATCATCCGCCAGGCCTACTTCGAGGACCCCGGGTATGTTCCGCTGTTGCTGCGAGCCTATGAGCTGTGGGAGAGACTGGCCGTCGACTCCCGACGCGACGTCTACCGGCTCACCGGGGGCCTTTTCATCGGCCCGCCCGACAGCGCGACCGTAGCCGGTAGCCTGCGGGCCAGCAGCCAATGGGGCCTGCCACACGAGGTACTCGATACCGCCGAAATCACCAGCCGGTTTCCCAACTTCACCCCCGACCCCGGAGACATCGCGCTCTACGAAGCCAAGGCGGGTTTCGCGCGCCCGGAGCTGACCGTGCGCGCGCACCTGGAATTGGCCGAAAAATTGGGAGCTTCATTGCGATTCGGTGAAACGGTGTTGGACTGGAGCCAGACCGCCGCGGGGGTGCATGTCAGCACCACCAGCGCGTCGTACTTTGCCGAGCGGCTGGTGATTTGCCCCGGTCCGTGGGCGCCACAGGTGCTGGGCGCCCTGGGAGTGCCCATCGTGGTGGAACGCGTGGTGATGTACTGGCTGGAGCCCATTGGCGGCGTATCCGAATTCGAGGATCATCCGATCTTCATCGACGAGAGTGCCGCCGGCGCACAACTTTACGGGCTTCCGGCGATCGACGGACCGTGCGGCGGTGTGAAGGTGGCCTTCGCCCGCAACGGCAGTCCGTGCACGCCGGACACGATTGACCGCTCGGTATCCGCGCAGGAGATCGGCGTGCTGACCGGGCGAGTCGCCGCGCTGTTGCCGCGGCTGGCCGGGCGGTGCCTGCGCACGGTGACCTGTATGTACTCCACCACACCCGACCGGCACTTCGTGATAGCCCGGCACCCCCGGGGCGCGAACGTCGTTGTGGCATGCGGATTCTCCGGTCACGGCTTCAAATTCGTTCCGGTCGTTGGGGAGATCCTCGCCGACCTGGCCATCGATGGCCACACCGACCACCCCATTTCGATGTTCGACCCGCGGAGGTTTGTGACCGGATGACCGTGGATCACGTTGTCGGCCTGCGCGACGGGCGCGCACTGAGTTACGCCCAATACGGCGATGCGGGAGGGTTCCCGATCGTCAGCGCGCACGGGGGCCTGTCCTGCCGCCTGGACGTGGCGGCCGCCGCATCGGTGGCCGGGCAGTCGGGGGTGCGGCTGATCGCTCCCGACCGGCCTGGCATCGGTGGGTCGGATCCACTGCCGCAGCGCACCATGCTGGACTGGACCCGCGATGTCGGTGAGCTGTTCGACCTGCTCGGGGTGGACCGGTTTGCGACGATGGGCTGGTCCCTCGGTGGGCAATACGCCGCCGCGCTCGGCTACGCGTTCTCGTCGCGGGTGACCCGGGTGGCGATTGTCGCGGGCGTGCTGCCGCTGACCGAGCCGGGCGTGTTCGACGACCTGCCCCTCGTCGACCGGCTATTCAGCGGGCTGTCCACGCGTGCTCCGTGGCTCGCCCGGCAGTGTTTTCGCGCCATGGGGGTCGCCGCGGCCGGTGCACCACAGCTGTACGGCGGGCTCGTCGCCCGCGGTCTGGGCGCGGCCGATCTCGCGGTGTTGCGATCGGACGGTTATGCCAACTTCGCGCGGACTTCGCGGGAAGCGATGCGGCAGCCCCAGGGCATGGTCGAGGAGTACTGCGCCATGAACCGGGCGTGGGGATTTGCGCCCGAAGACTTGCGGGTGCCGGTGGACGTGTGGCAGGGCACCGAGGACCGGCTCGTCAACCCGAAATGGGCAGCCGCGCTCGCGCACCGAATACCCTCTGCCACATTGCATCTGCGCTCCGGCGGGCATTTCCTGGCGCACCTTTACTACCGGGAGATCTTCGAGACGCTGCGTTGCCCGTGAACGCCTGGGTCGGCGGTGGAAGACCGCCGGTTCGGCTAGGGTTTCACAGCTATGGCCACTGCACACCCGGACGCCGCACCGTCGGCGCAGACGCGGGGCGAAGTACTGGGCAACGTCGGGCCGAACTGGTTCGCCTCGGTGATGGGCACCGGGATCGTCGCTATCGCCGGCGCCACCCTGCCGGCCCATGTGGTGGGACTGCGCGCATTTGCCGAAGTGGTCTGGGCGCTCGCCGCCGTCGTGCTGGCGGTGTTGATCGTCGTGGTCGGCGGTCACTGGCTGCGCCATCCCACCGTGGCGCGCAGTCACGCGCGCAATCCGCAGATGGCCCACTTCTACGGCGCCGCGCCCATGGCGTTGATGACGGTCGGCGGGGGAGCGGTGCTGGTCGGCAGGGATCTCCTCGGTGAGCGCGTTGGCGTGGACCTGGACTGGGTGCTGTGGACCGGGGGCACGCTGGGTGGACTGTTCACCGCCGCCAGTATCCCGTTCCTGATGTTCACCCAGCACGACGTCGAGCCCGACGCGGCGTTCGGGGGCTGGTTAATGCCGGTGGTCCCGCCCATGGTGAGTGCCGCGACGGGGGCGCTGCTGCTGCCGCATATGGCGGCGGGCGCGGGACGAGCGACCATGCTCTACGGCTGCTATGCGATGTTCGGGCTGTCGTTGGTGGCTTCGCTGAACATCATCGCGATGATCTGGGCCCGGCTGACCCTGTATGGCACTTCCGGCTCCGCGCGGGTGCCGACGCTGTGGATCGTGTTGGGTCCGCTCGGCCAATCCATCACGGCGGCAGGGCTTTTAGGCGCCAACGCGACACTGGCCGTCGATCCCGGACTCGCCGAGGACCTGAATGCGTTCGCGCTCCTCTACGGGGTGCCGGTGTGGGGTTTCGCGGTCTTGTGGATCGCGCTGGCCACTGCACTTACCGTGCGCACGCTCCGGCGTGGGATGCCGTTCGCGCTGACGTGGTGGAGCCTGACGTTCCCGGTCGGAACCTTCGTCACCGGCACTTCGCAGCTTGCCGGGCACAGCCATCTCCCCGCGTTCCAGGTGGCCGCGGTCACCGCCTACGCGGGACTCTTGTTCACCTGGGTTCTGGTGACCGTCCGCACCGCGCGGGGCAGCCTGCGCGGCAACCTGCTCAAGCTGCCGCCAAGCACCGCGCCCGTCAAGGCCAGCAAGGAACGAGTGACCTAAGACCATGGATGGTGCACTCCGCCCCAACTAAAATGGCCTGCACCAGCAGCTTCGAGAGATGGCGGTGAGAGTCGATGACCAGCGCAACCCACCACACCCACGCCGGACATCAGCACGTGCATGGCGAAGGATGCGGTCATGTGGCCATCCCGCACGGGGATCACGTCGACTACGCGCATGACGGCCACCTGCATCGCCCACACGGGGATCACTACGACGAATGTGAACCATCTGGCCACACGGTGCACGACCACCATGACCATGTCCATGGTGAGGGCTGTGGCCATGTCGCGGTCCCGCACGGCGAGCACGTCGACTATGTGCACGACGGATGCCGGCATGCGGCCCACGGCGAGCACTACGACGAGCACTGACGTCGCAGCACCGGCGGGGCAGCGGCGATCGTTCCGGCCCCCGGCGTTTGGATGCGCGGGCCCGGCGGGTAGGCGGCCTTGATCCGACCGAAGGGCTGAGCATGATCGACACGCACCGCGCCGGTGTCGCGCCGCCGGAACCTCCCGACCGTCGGGCGCAGGCACAACGATCGTGATCGAGCGTTCGCAACCCGCCAGAAACCGGCTGGGCGCTGTTGCGCGGCGGTTCGCCCGGTTATGGCGAGGGGAGCACGGCGAACACGGGGGCTGAGCCGGCGCAGACTCGGTGCCGGCGCGTCCTAATATCACTTGATGCCCAAGGCAGCGGAAGCCTTCTCGGCCAGGGGGCCCGGCGGCGTGCGTATCGTCGCCGACCGCCTGGGCGACCCCCACGCGCGCGCCGTGGTGTTCCTGCACGGCGGCGGGCAGACCCGCCGCTCCTGGGGCAAGGCTGCCGCCGCCGTCGCCCGGCGCGGGTGGCAGGCCGTCACCGTCGACCTGCGCGGGCATGGCGAATCGGACTGGTCCAGCGAAGGCGACTACCGCGTCGTCAGCTTCGCCGGCGACGTGCATGAGGTACTGCGCAAGCTACCTCCGCGACCCGTGCTGGTGGGCGCCTCCCTGGGCGGATTCACCTCGATGCTGCTCGCCGGCGAAAGCTCGCCGGGCATTGCCGGCGCCGTCGTATTGGTCGACATTGTGCCGAACATGGACCAATCGGGGGCCAACCGGATACATGCGTTCATGGCCGATCGGGTGGAATCGGGGTTCGGCTCCCTCGACGAGGTCGCCGACGCGATCGCCGAATACAACCCGCACCGGCCCAGGCCGACCGATCTGGACGGGCTGACCACCAATCTGCGCCGCCGTGGTGATCGCTGGTACTGGCACTGGGATCCGCAGTTCATCAGCGGGACCGCGGCGTTCCCCCCGTTTGAGGTCACCGACCCGGATCGCATGCACGCCGCCGTCGAGAAGATCCTGCGCGGCGGTGTGCCGATGCTGCTGATCCGCGGCCAGATGAGCGATCTCGTCAGCCAGGAGCGTGCGGACGAATTCCTCGCACGCTTCCCGCAGGTCGAATTCGCCGATGTCCGCGGCGCGGGACACATGGTCGCCGGCGATCGCAACGACATCTTCGCCAGCGCCGTCCTGGACTTCCTCGGTCGCCATGTCGGCGCCGGATGACGTCGCTGCTGGGTTGGTCGCACGAAATAGTTTGCCCGCCCGCCTATTTCAGCGGGAACGTCGGTGTGGGCGACAGGGTAGATGGTAGGGACCAAAGGCCCTGGGAACTTCTTGGCGGCGGCGTTACCGTCGGCTGGGAGATTCGTCCGATAAGGGAGCGCGGGATGGTCCTTGACACGGTACGGGCGCTCAACAAGCACGTACTGAATCCGGTCATGATGCTTGTCGCTGGCCAGAAGTATTGGTATGCAGGCGTAATCGAGCACACCGGGCGACGCTCGGGCAAGACATACGCCACCCCCGTCGTTGTGGAGCGGGTAGGCGACGGCTTTATCATTCCGCTGCCTTACGGCACGAAGGTCGATTGGCTACGCAATGTACTGGCCGCCGGGCGGGCCACCGTCCGGGCTCATGGCGACACCTGCCAGGCCGTCGAACCGGAAATCGTCGACGCGGCGACCGCGTCTGCGCAGCTCTCGCCTCGCAGACAACGTGAGTTCGCCCGGTTCGGAATCAAGCAATACCTCAAGATGAAACGGGCGCCCGGGGCGGACACACCGAACTAAACGTGCTGAGAAGCTAACCTTTACGCGCCGGCGCTGGCCAGCGCCGTAATGCGTAAAGGAGAGCAAACGTGGCCATACGTTGGTTGCGGGGGCTGGGGCTGCTCGGCGCGACAGTGATGGCCGCGACGGCATTCGCGAATGCAGCGCTGGCGGCGCCGCCGCCAGCCCCAGGTGTCGAGATCGATGACGAAAATGGCAGGTGCACAGCAGGATTCGCGGGCCCAAGGCAACGATGGCGGCTACTACCTGATGACCAGTGGGCACTGCGACGCGCACGACGGCTCGCAGTGGACGTACGGCGACGACGTCCCGCTCGGCAAGGTCTCCGCCAGCGAGAACGAAGGCGACAAAAGGGACGCCGCGATCATCCGCCTCGACCCGAGCGTTGGCGAGCCCGGAGGGGATGTCGGCGGGGATATCCGGTCCGGGATGTGCTGAGCCGCTCCCAGCTTCAGGTCGGGATGGCATTCTGCAAGCTCGGCGCGGTGACCGGCGAGACGTGTGGCGCGATCAAAGGCATTGAGGGCGACGTGGTCGAGGCCAGCGTGTACAGCCTGAACGGGGACAGCGGCAGTCCCGGTTTCGTCAAGAACCCCGACGGACCTTCAGCGCGGGGGGATTGTTGATGTCCTCACCCGACGATGACGACTACACGACGTACTTCGCACTGGTAGATCCGCTGATCGACAGGTGGGGCCTGCGCATCTTTCCCTGAGCGGGCTGCGTGGCCGCGGCCGGGACCCGGCCGCCCGCCCCACAGCGTTTGCAATTCTTTGGTTCCGGGTATGTCGCGCCACGGCCGCGAGGGCCGAGGACAGCGGCGCCAGCGACACGAGGGCCGTGGTGGTCGCGGCCGGCGCCGGCTGTGCGAGCGACAAGTCCAATACGGGGTCATCGGGCTCGTCCTCGCCGGCAGCGGCGGGTCCGCAGGTCATCGTCGACGGTCAAAAGCAGAACGTCAGCGGCCAAGTCACGTGCACCCCGTCCGGCGACAACATCAACATCGGGATCGGCGACCCGACGGCCGGAGTCGGCGCCGTGATCAGCAACGGCAATCCGCCGATCGTCCATTCGATCGGACTGGGCAGCGTCAACGGGCGTCACGCTCGGTTTTTCCGACGCGATACCCCAATTAGGGTGGTAGCGCCGACGCGGCGGCAAGCGGCAAGTTCTGCGCGATCAAGGGGACCGCGACGGGTGTCGACATGAGCAACCCGCAGAGCCCGCAGACCCATGAGCCGCCGTCGGGTGGACAGAACACTCCGGCGTCTGGCACGCAAAGCAATCTGCCGCCCGGGACGCAAAACCCGAGCCCGGCGCCGCCGGGTTCGCAACGAAACGAGCCGCCCCACTGGGAGGGCGCGCCGCCCCCGTGGGGCTGGAACGGTCCGCCGCCTCCCGGTGGCTGGAACCGGCCCTGGGCCGGGCCGCCGCAGCGCGACGTGGCCGTCGCGCGGGCCGATTTCGGTCCGTTCTCCTACGACAGCTATACCGCCATACCGGTCTTCAACTACCAGTTCGGCGGGTGGGGCTTCTGGTACATGGGCGTCTGGATCCCGCTCTACTGACGGCAACCAGCCGGCCGGCCGTTGAGCTCGGGCCGCTGCGAAAGCCGCCCCGGCAATGCCGGGGCGGCTTTACCCCGCGACTATGGACACCAGGGCGGTATCGGGCAGAAGTTGAGTCCCGGTGCCGGCGGCGGCTTGGGTGGCGGGTCGTCCCCGTCCCAGATCAGGCTGGAAACATTGCCCATCCCCGGCCATACGTAGTAGTACGTGTGACAAACGTTCCAATCCCAACGGAGTGGGTCGGTGATGTGGTTGCCGGTCGTCGGAACGGGTTGCTGCCCCGGGCACCAATGATGCGGCGGGCCCCAATCACCGTTATCTGCCGGGATCGGGCCAGGGTACAGCGGCGCGGTCCCGGGCTGCGCTTGCGCGATGCCTGGGGTCGGCTGCACGCCGGCCAACCCCACGCCGACCCAGGCCGCAAGGGCTGTTGCTAGCCCGACCATCGCGGACTTCATGAGACGAGATTATTCTCCGCTTCGGCACCACGTGTGCAGCGAATACGCACAAATGTTGGTATCCACTCCCTGGCGCGTTCCCCCGTTGCTGGGTGAGGCGGCGCGGGTGAAGCCGTGCATGGCGCGGTGAGCGATGGCCGCGAAGGCGAACTACGGAAGGATTTGGTGAGTGTCAGTGGCGGCGTATCCAGATGACGAGGGCAAGGGCGGCTGCCAGGACCGCCACGGCCACGACACCGCCGCGTGATGTCACCGCATTTGTTGCCCGAGCGGCGAGGTGCGTTGCCTGGGTTGAATTCTCGACTTGGGCGCGATGTGCCGACCCCACGTTGACCGGCAGGTCGGTAGACACCGGCGGGCTTGACTGGCTGCGCGCCACCGGATTTTGGGTTGGGCTTGCATGGGCGCCCGACTCCCGCGCCCGCACCGCGGGCTCGGTGACCGCTTCGGAGGCCAACGGTTGTTGCTGATCGCTGCCGCGCTCGCCCCGCCGGCGCGGCACCCAGGTCAGGTCCCCCAACTCGTCGGGGATCAGCCACATGAGCAGCGCGAGGTTGACCACGGCCAGCACCCCGTGCAGCACGATGTCAGCAGCGTGGAGCCCCAACGGCGTCGGTGTGCTGCGCGCCGTGGCTACGGCGCTGAGAAACAACAACATGGCGTAGGCCGCTGCACTCAGCGCGGTAACGGTAATTGCCGCACGGCGATGGCCGACACCCGCGATGGCCGCCACGCCAAACGCCAGCATCATCCCGCTGTGCGCCGGAGTCGATGCCAGCCCGAGAACCGGGGTGCCGGTGGGCCCGGCATGCGGATGCATGCTCGCCGTGACCAGCCCGGCAATGCCGAACGCGCTCACCAGCACGCCCTCGGCCAGCAGGAACCACCGCCCGTTACGGAAACGCCCCGGATCCATGCTGACTCTGCGCAACTCCGAGGTCGCCCCGGGAACGGGCCCCGCCGTAACCGGCATCGCAACCTCCAGCCTCAACGCCCCGCGATATCGACTACCCGCTACCGGTCGGATTACTCCAGCGGTCCGTGCGCAGGCGGATGAAGCCCCGGATGCGGCGGCCCCGATGGCGCTGGTGCCGCGTCACCTGCCGAACCGACCCGACCTACACCGGGTCTAGTTCACCGGTGGTCAAGACGGCCCACTGACCGGCGGCGGTCGGTCTGGTGGGGATACTCAACGTCGGGCTACACGGCTCTCGTGAGTGCCGCTTATTCACCGAAACACGCCATGTCAGATCGCAGGTGCGAGGTGTAGTGTGAGCGATGCTGAAGCTCTCAGCCAGTCCGGAATGAGGCCGGCCGCCTTCTGCCGCTGCCCTCACTGAGCGGTCGCTCGAAGCCGAACACTCTGCTGACAACCGGATGCCGGGAACATCATGAACGCTCCTCCAGTACTCAGCTGCGCTCCTCTAGAACGCGCCGGTCATCTGGCTGTGCTGGCCGACCGTGACCGGATCGCGCATGAACTGAACGACCACGTGATTCAGCGGGTCTTCGCCGTCGGTTTGGACCTGCAAGGCACCATCGCCCGGTCCCGATCGAGCGAGATCACCGATCGGCTGAACCGGTCGGTGACCGACCTGCAGACTCTGATCGAGGACATCCGCACCACCGTCTTCGAATTGCATCGCCGCAGCGATCCAACCGATGGCCCGACCTCTGACAAACGCGAGTGATGTGCGGTTAGTGGGAAATCGGGTTGGCTCGGCGCGTGCGGCGGGGCATCAGTGGCCGGTGCGCGTGGCGTCATGCTCGCCAGGAGTGGACTGACCTGCTCAGCCACGCTCAACTCCCCTCTAGGGAGTGTCAAGCATCAACCGAAACCGCTGTAAAGGATCAGCCGAACACTGTTAGTTGTAGGGATTGAACCGACGACCGCTCGTGACAAGGCGGCTCAGCTCATGTCCGCGAGCATTCGTGGATGTTTGCTGTACTGGCAAAAGTTCAGCGTGGCCAGCGAGAACGCAACCGTGTGTGTTCGCCTCCATACGCCGGTGTTGCCGCGGTGTTTACCGGGACTTGTGACCAGGTCGTGACAGTCTCAAACTGGTTGATATGCGCGACCACGAGACGATCGACTCAGAATTGCGGCGCATCGCTCTTGGGCGCCGATCGATCCGCGAGCAGGGCGGTCAGCCGTCGTCCCGAGAGGCCGACGAACTGCTCGACGAGCTCCTGGCCCACAGCGCGGGGGCGTCTCTGAACGCGGTGAAAGCGTGTGAAACCGAGGTTGTCGCCGACAGCTGGGCGCGGGGCGACAAAACCGGCGCCGCGCTTCGCCGGCGTAAAGGCGTGCTGCACCACCTCGGCCTTTTCGGGGCGTTGCCGCTATCTTTGGTAGCCGTCGCCGCCGCGGTGGTGATGATGTTCGCGGTCCACCACCAGGATTCATCGGCGCAGCCGACGGAAACCCCGCCGCCGGCCGCGCCGCCCAAACCGGTTGCGCCGAAAGCGCCCGCTCCGCGGATTGACATTGTCGACATGGCATTCATCGCCGCACTGAAGCATGAAGGAGTACCGGTTCCCAGCCAGGAATACGTGATGGCCCAAGGGCGCGCAGTCTGCGACTTCCTCGCGCACCAACCCAATTTCGCAGATGCGGTCGGATTCGTGCAGCGATCGTCGATATGGGACGCCAATCAAAGCGCCGACGTCACCGCGGGTGCCATCGTCTCGTACTGCCCTCAGTCTCAACCTGCAACCTTGGACGAGATGCAGCCGGCCTATCAGAATGCTCTCTCTGATTTGCAGGCCATTCAAGGAAAACTGCAAGGCATCCAGGGGGACCTGCAAGGTATCCAGGGAGATCTGGGGGATATCCCAGGCCACCCGTAATCCGGCTCATCGCCTTCGTCCAGCTAGGGAAATTACGGCGTCGAGCCCCCTGTCAGGATTGAACTGTATTCGCAGGACAATTCAGGGGCGTGGACTCCGGTTTAGCTGCGGAACGAGATTGTGGACCAGTACTAAGCCCTCGTCACTAGCGGCAGCTCCGGCAGCCACAAAGTGCTCTGAGTCTTCGGGAACCCGGCCGCCGGCCGGAAACCGGGAACCAGCCCAACATACCCGGCCCGGTCGACCCACTCCTCAACCAGCACGCGCAACACCTGCCGGACGATGTGTCCGCCACGGCAACGCATAGACCCCGCACCCAGACTCCAATGCCGGTGCGCCCTAACGCCAATCACAAGATCATCAGTGGACATGGCGTCGCTGCCGTCTCGCTGCACCGCAGCGATACACAACATCACCACCACGCTGGCCGGCAGCTCTACCCCACCTACGGTCGTTGGCTGGGTAGTAAAACGTTGGCAACCCTGCACCATCGGCTCCAACCGTAGGACCTCTTCAACGAACCCGCGTATCAGCTCAGGCTGACGTCGGAGCATGTCGCACAATTCGGGGCGGCGTGCCAACTCGAATAAGTGCCAGCCTGCGTGTTTGAACAGGTTGCGGCACGCCTCGGACAGGACATGGCCGGACCGCCCATACAGGTGCTCAACAGGCAATAGCTGCAGGCGCGACACGATGTCGAAAAGGGCGCCAGCCATCGGCGCGGTCACATCGGCCACCGCGTCACCGCCACCAGCGGCGGCGAAACGATCGATCAGCGCGGCGGCGGTCGAACGGAACACCGCTGCAACGTCATGAGCTGATTTTGGCGCGAATAGCTGCTGGTGAACCTCGAGATCGTGGTCGGGAAGAGCACGGGCGCGATCCAACCTTGCATCGTCCAGATGCGCTAACACCTCCTCCCGCCCGACGACAAACACCCAGTTAGCCCCTGGATCTCGCAAAACCGGACCGGCCTGTCGCGCCAGGCGCCAACCCAAGCCGCGGTCCGTACTCAGGGCGGTTCCCGCCTCGGCGGGAAAGACTGGACAGTCGGCAAGCCTCACACGCCCCCCTGCATATTCTCAGCGGTGTGGCGCTCTAATTGCCGCAACTTCGCCACCATGCCTATCAGCAAATCCCTCCGCCCGGACCATAATCTGCTGACCGCCGCGGCGCACCCAAAAGCGACCGTACCCGTCCGCGCCGACTGCTGACTTCCAGACCGCACAGTCGTTCGCGAAGGGCCAGCGGTCGTCGTGCTACCGGCGCCGCCCGCCGTACCGGGCGCGGCCGTCACGCCGTCACGCACGAAGCGGAAAAACCTCTACCTCACCGCGGACCAGCTTGGCCGCCTGGCCGACGAAGCCGGCCGTTATCGCTCGCTCGTTCTGTTGCTCGGCACAGCCGGGCTGCGATGAGGTGAGGCCGCGGCCCTGAGGGCCGGCGAGATCGACTTCCTGAAGCGCCGCGTCACGCTGCACCGCAACGCGGTCACGGTCAACAAGCGGACCTCGATGGGCACGCTCAAGTCCGGGAAGAGCCGGATGGTCGCACTGTCGGCATTCGTCGTCGCCGAGCTGGCGCAGACATGCGAGAGCAAGGACCTCAATGAGCTGATCTGGCCATCCCGCTCGGGCGGCTACCTCGCCCCGCCATCGGCGCACGACTCGTGGCTCGCTGGCGCAGTCGCGCGGTGCCAGAAGGTCGACAAGCGGTTCCCGCGGATCACCGCACACGGGGTGCGACACACGGCGCCATCGCTGGCCATCTCATCGGGTGCCAACGTGAAGGTCGTTCAGCGGATGCTCGGGCGCGCTTCGGCCGCCATGACGCTGGACGTCTATGCCGATCTTTTCGACGACGACCTCACGGCAGTTGCCGAGAAGTTAGACGAAGGTGTGGGCAAATTGTGGGCACGGGGGCGCCAATGGGCAGCTAGCGAACGAGAAAACCTCGCCTACCAGCGTAAACGTTTCCTCAAATTGAGAGCCCCCTGTCAGGATTGAACTGACGACCGCTCGCTTACAAGGCGAGTGCTCTACCACTGAGCTAAGGAGGCGGGGTAAAACCGCGTCAAGCGTAATCGGTCACTGGTCGGTGTCGATGATGCGTGTTGAGCGCACCGTCCTCGACGATGGACGACGGCCGGGACGGCGTCCCGGCAGCGGGATGCGGTCGGCGATGTTGCTCAGCGGATTGACCACCATGGTCAGCGAGACCACCGCGTCCTGCAGGGTGGCGATGGCCGGCTCCAGCGCCTCCATCCCGGGCGTCAGCCTGGCCAACGTGTCGGCGACATCGGCGAGCTGTTCGAGCGGGCCGTTCTTCGCCGTGAGCTTGTCGACCAGTCCGCCCTCGGCGAGCAGCCGGTTCGCCAGCCCGTCTTCGGCCAGCACCCGTTCGATCAGCCCCTCCTCGGCGAGCAGCTGATCGGCCAGCCCGCCCGGTCGCAGCGTGCGCTGCAGGCCGCCGCCCTCGGCGGTCAACCGGTCGAGTAGACCGTCTTGCGACGTGAGCAGATCGACCACGCCGCCCGGACGCAGCAGTCGGTCCAGCGGCCCGTCGGGCGCCACCGCGCGGCCCAGCGGTGCATCGTCGTCGAGCAGCCGCGCCAGCCGGTTGGCGCGAACGATCGCGTCGTCGATCCCCAGCATGGACGTCACCGCGTTGGTGCGGACCTCCCCGCCGCCATCGCCCAGGGCCCGTTTCGCCACCCCGACCGCGGCGCTCGCCACGGTCAAGCTCGTCTCCGCGGCGGCCAGCCCCACCCGCGCGGGAGCGGTCGCCGCGGACACGATCCTTTGGGCGAAGTTCATGCACCGAGTCTATTCGCGATGCGGCTCCTTCAGCCCGGCGCGTCCAAGTCGATGCGGCGATTCCTGGCAGACTATTATCAGACTGTTGGCAACAGGCTTCCAGGAATCACACAATGTTTAATCAGGTAACTACCAGCAAGGCTGAGTGACGTTATGACAGCGGCTACCCAAAGCGAAACCACACCGGAGGCGCGCGTCCTCGTGGTCGACGATGAGGCCAACATCGTCGAACTGCTCTCCGTGAGCCTGAAGTTTCAGGGGTTCGAGGTCTATACCGCGACGAATGGGGCGCAAGCCCTGGATCGTGCCCGCGAGGCCCGCCCGGACGCGGTGATTCTCGACGTGATGATGCCCGGGATGGACGGCTTCGGGGTGCTGCGCCGGCTGCGCGCCGACGGCATCGACGCCCCGGCGTTGTTCCTGACGGCCCGCGACTCGTTGCAGGACAAGATCGCCGGCCTGACGCTGGGCGGCGACGACTACGTCACGAAGCCATTCAGTCTGGAAGAGGTCGTCGCCCGGCTGCGGGTCATCCTTCGCCGCGCCGGCAAGGGCGGGGCGGAACCGCGAAGCGCTCGCCTGACGTTCGCCGACATCGAGCTCGACGAGGAAACCCACGAGGTGTGGAAGGCCGGCGAACCGGTCTCGCTGTCGCCGACCGAATTCACGTTGCTGCGTTACTTTGTGATCAACGCGGGCACCGTGCTGAGCAAACCGAAGATCCTCGACCACGTCTGGCGATACGACTTCGGCGGGGACGTGAATGTCGTCGAGTCCTACGTGTCATACCTGCGCCGCAAGATCGACACGGGTGACAAGCGGCTGCTGCACACGCTGCGCGGCGTGGGCTATGTGCTGCGGGAGCCACGCTGAGCCCATGCTCGGTCACGGGCGGTAGCAGAATCAGACAGATGGCCACACAGCATCGACGCGGAGTCCCGTTACGGGTGGGTCTGGTCGCCGCCACCCTGATCCTGGTCGCCTGCGGTCTGGTGGTCTCGGGGGTCGCGGTCACCTCGATCCTGCGCCACGTCTTGATCAGCCGGATCGACCAGACGCTACTCGAGGCGTCGCGCGGCTGGGCGATGGCCCCGCGGCGCCAGACTCCGCCGCCCTACGAGAGCCCCGACCCCGGCCGGCCGCCGTCGAAGTTCTACGTGCACGGCATCGGTATCGACGGCACACCGTTCACCGCCATCAACGACCGCAACGCGGAACCGGCGCTGCCGCCCAACAACGATGTGGGCCCCGAGCCGACCACGCTGCCCTCGGTGAACGGTTCCGACATCGAGTGGCGCGCGGTGTCGGTGCGCGGCCCACACGGCCTGACGACCGTCGCGATCGATCTGTCCGACGTCCAGCACACGGTCCGCTCCCTGGCCTGGTTGCAGGTCGGCATCGGGGTGGCGGTCCTCATCGTGGTGGGGATCGCCAGTTTCGTTGTCGTGCACCGGAGCCTGCGGCCGCTGTACGAAGTTGAACACACTGCCGCGGCGATCGCCGCCGGCCAGCGCGACCGCCGAGTTCCGGAGCGTGACCCGCGGACCGAGGTGGGCCGCCTGTCGCTGGCCATCAACGAAATGCTCACCCAGATCCAGCAAGCGCTCGCTTCGTCGGAGTCCTCGGCCGAGACGGCCCGCAGCTCCGAGGAACGGATGCGGCGGTTCATCACCGATGCCAGCCATGAACTGCGCACGCCGCTGACCACCATCCGCGGCTTTGCGGAGCTGTATCGCCAGGGCGCCGCCCGCGACGTCGCCATGCTGCTGTCACGGATCGAAAGCGAAGCCAGCCGGATGGGCATGCTCGTCGACGACCTGCTGCTGCTGGCCCGCCTCGATGCGCAACGACCGCTCGAACACCATCGAGTGGACTTGCTGGCACTGGCCAGCGATGCCGTGCACGACGCACAGGCGATGGACCCCGACCGCACCATCACCATGGAAGTCCTGGACGGCCCCGGCACCCCGGAGGTGCTCGGTGATGAACCACGGATTCGGCAAGTGTTGAGCAACCTCGTGGTCAATGCCTTGCAGCACACTCCGAGAAGCGCCGATCTCACCGTCCGGGTCGGCACCGAGGCCGAGGATGCCGTGCTCGAAGTGGCCGACAAGGGCCCCGGCATGAGTCGCCAGGATGCGTCGCGGGTGTTCGAGCGGTTCTATCGCACCGACTCGTCGCGGGCCCGGGCCAGCGGCGGCACCGGGCTTGGACTATCCATCGTCGACTCGCTGGTGCGCGCGCACGGCGGTGCGGTCAGCGTGACAACCGCGCCGGGTGAGGGTTCCTGCTTCCGGGTCACGCTGCCGCGCGTCACGGACATGCCCGCGCAGGAGCCGGCTCACGCCAGCTGAGCCAGGGCCGCCTTGATCCTGGCCTGGGCGTCATCCAGGGATTCCGGTGACGGGTTGCGGTCCACATTGGCGAAGCCGAAGTCGCTCAGGCTGCGGGTGGGGAAGACGTGGACGTGCAGATGGGGCACCTCCAGTCCGGCGATGATCACCCCGGCCCGCTCGGCCCGGAAGGCTTTGCACACCGCCTTGCCGATCAGCTGACTGACGGCCATGACACGACCGAACGTCGCGCCGTCCACGTTCTGCCACTGGTCGATCTCGGCCCGCGGCACGACCAGGGTGTGCCCCTGAGTCATCGGCTCGATCGTCAGGAACGCGACGATGTCGTCGTCCTCATAGACAAAGCGGCCGGGCAGTTCACGGTTGATGATCTTGGTGAAGATCGACGCCATGGCCCCAGCATATGTTCGGCCGGATTGGCCGACGGGCCGAGGCCGTCCGCTTACTCCTGGTTGCCGAACTTCATCATGTCGAGGTTCCAGTACCCGCGCATGTTGGTGATCAGTCCCG
The DNA here is from genome assembly GCA_963800315.1 of uncultured Actinomycetota bacterium. Classification (GTDB taxonomy): domain Bacteria; phylum Actinomycetota; class Actinomycetes; order Mycobacteriales; family Mycobacteriaceae; genus Mycobacterium. Next base: position 496,578 of record CAWDAS010000001.1, on the reverse strand, counting down.
CGTCGTTGACCTTGTAGGTGAACACCCCGCGAACCGAGCTGGTGAGTCCGCCGTCGAAATTGCTGTCGAGCACCAGGATGTGCGCGATCTCGTCGGGCGAGCTGGACGGGAAGGTTTCCTCGCAGGTGATGGTCAGCCGATTGGCGGCGATGTTGGTGTCGAAGAACGCGCCGACGGCCTCTTTTCCGCGGACCCCGGTGCCGTCAGGGTTGGTGACGGATTTGCCGATCGGGTCCTCGATGACGACGTCCTCGGCCATCAGCGCCAGCCAGCCCGTCCCGGTCGTGGGCCTGGACGCAGCGCCACGAGGACTGCGAGGCGGCCAGCGCCGGAGATGCCTGAGATGCGGCGGTTTCGGTCATGGTTTCTCCTGTCTCTAGATTGCGCACGCGGCGCGTGCGCCTTCCTCGGTGGCCTTGCGGATCAGCCCGAGGCCGGTGCAGTCGCCGGCGGCGTGCACCTCGGCACCGGGCATGGCGGCGACCAGCGCGTCGAACAAGGTGGTGTCGGGCTCGACCGCGCCGGCCAGCACCACGCTGTCCGCGGCGAGCTGGCGGGTGGTGCCGCCGGCGGGGGTGAACACCACCGCCGGGGTGGTGATCCGTTCCACGGCCGCGCGGACGTGCACGGTGACGCCCAGCCGATCGAGGCGGTCCATGTGCTCAGTCTTGCGCTTGCTGCCGACTTCGGGGGCGATGTCCCTGCCGGCTTCGAGTATCGACACCAGCCGGCCGCGGCCCGCCAGGAATTCGGCCAATTCGAGGGCCACCAGGTCCCCGCCGATGATCGCGACTGTGCGGCCCAGCGGCATCCAGGCGCGGGTGGCCATCCGGACCGCGGCGGGGCGCACCAGCCGCTGTCGCCAGCCGGCCAGCAGGGCGGCGCCGACCCGCTGCCAGGCCGGGGCGGTGGATTGCGCGTGCCCGCCGAGCAACTCGCGCAATCCGGGTCCGGTATGCACGTGCGGTAGGTCGGCGCCCGGTATCGGCGGCACGGCGACCCGGCCGCCGGTTGCCACCACCACCGCGTCCGGTGCCGCCTCGACGATGTCGGCGGCCGAGGCGGTGTGGCCCAGATGCACTTTCGTCGTGGTGAGCTTGATCTCGTCGCGCAGGTGGTGCAGGAACGGCTGATTTTCCGGATGCAGCACCGCGGCCCAGCGCAGCGCGCCGCCGAGTTCGTCGCCGCGCTCGAAAAGTGTGACGCGGTGGCCGCGTTCGGCGGCGACGCGGGCGGCTTCCAGCCCGGCCGGTCCACCGCCGATCACCACGACGCGCTTGGCGCGGTCGGTGGGCGGTGCGGCCAGTTCTCGTTCTTTGCCGGTGCGGGGATTGACCGCGCAGTCGACGGAGAACCGCTGTTCCATTGCGTCGATACAGTTTTCGCACGAAATGCACCGACGGACCCGGTGTGCATGCCCGGATTGCAGTTTGCGCGGCAGGTCCGGGTCGGCCAACAGGGGACGTCCCATTGCGATGAAATCGGCGCGCCCGTCGGCCAGGATTCGTTCGGCGCGAGCCGCGTCGTGGATCCGGCCGACGGCGATCACCGGCACGTCGACCACCTGCCTGACCGCGGCCGCGGCCCCGACGTTGACCTCGTTGCCGTCGTCGGCGCCGTTGACCATCCCGGTGACCAGCCGATCGATCACCCCGCCGCTGACGTGGAATGCGTCGACGCCGGCCGACACCAGCTGATTTGCCACACAGGCGGTTTCATAGATCGGTCGACCGCCGGCGACCCGCTCGTAACCGGAGATGCGCAAGCGTGATCGGCAACGCATCGCCGATCTCGGAGCGGATCGCGGCCAGCGCCTCCAGCACGACCCGCACCCGCCCGCGCGCCGAGTCGCCCCGATAGTCGTCGGTGCGCCGATTGCGTTGGGGGGCAAGGAAGGAGCCCAGCAGCATGTAGCCGTGTGCGGCGTGTAGCTCGATGCCGTCGTATCCCGCCTCGGCGGCGCGCCGCGCCGCGGCCTTGAACAAATCGAATACCTCGCACAGCTGCTGCCTGCTGATCTCGGCCGACGGACGCCCGGTGAGATAGGAGGGAATCACCGACGGCCCCAGCGACGTGACGCCGAAGATCTCCGGCCCCAGGCCGTCGGGTCCGGCGTGCACGATTTGCGGCTGGATCTTGGCGCCGTGTTCGTGGACCGCCTCGACCAGCGCCCGGTGCGCATGGACCGCGACGTCGGTGGCCAGATGCAGGCCGCCGGGAGTCTCGGGGTGATGGTGGTCAATCCCGGTGGCGCCCAGGGTGATCAGGCCGACGCCGCCTTCGGCGCGGGCGGCGAAGTAGTCGCGGGTGCGCTGCGACGGCAGCCCGTCGCGGGTGCCGTACATCGTCTCCATGGGAGACATGACCAACCGGTTGCGCACCGTCATGGCGCCGATGCGCCCCGGCGCCAACAGGTGCGGGAAGCCGGTCACGCGGGGCCCAATAGGACTGGGCGGCCCTTACCGATCGGCGTCCGTGTAGCGGATGACGCCGCGAATGTTCTTGCCGTCCAGCATGTCCTGGTAGCCCTCGTTGATCTGCTCGAGGCGGTACTGGGCGGTGACCATGTCGTCCAGGTTGAGCTTGCCGGCCTTGTACATCGACAGCAGCTGCGGGATGTCGTATTGCGGGTTGCCGCCGCCGAAGATGGTGCCCTGCAGGTTCTTCTGCATCAGGGTCAACATCGCCAGGTTCAGCGTCACGTTGGTGTCCAGCAGGCTGCCGATGGCGGTCAGCACGCAGGTGCCGCCCTTCTGGGTGATGTTCAGGTAGTTGTCGATGTCGGCGCCGTGCAGCTCACCGACGGTGACCACGACCTTGTGGGCCATCAGGCCGTAGGTGACCTCGGCCATGCCCATCAGCGCGGCGTTGATGTCGGGGTAGACGTGGGTGGCACCGAATTTCAGTGCCTGATCCCGTTTCCACTCCACCGGGTCGATCGCGAAGATGTAGCGGGCGCCGGCGTTGACCGCGCCCTGCAGCGCCGCCATGCCGACCCCGCCGACACCGACGATGGCGACGTCCTGGCCGGGCCGGATGTCGGCGGTGCGGACCGCCGAACCGTAGCCGGTGGTGACCCCGCAGCCGACCAGGGCGGCCACCTCGAACGGGATCGACGGGTCGATCTTCACCACGGAGCTGCGGTGCACCACCATGTACGGCGAGAACGTGCCCAGCAGCGTCATCGGGAAGACGTTCTGGCCGCGGGCCTGGATGCGGAAGGTGCCGTCGGAGACCGCGGCGCCGCCGAGCAGCCCGGCGCCCAGGTCGCACAGGTTGCGCATGCCCGCCTGGCACGTCGGGCACTGCCCGCAGGACGGGATGAACGACAGCACCACGTGGTCACCGGGGGCGATGTCCTCGACGCCGGGCCCGACTTCCATGACGATGCCCGCACCCTCGTGGCCGCCGAGGACCGGGAAACCCGCCATCGGGATGCCGCCGGTCACCAGGTGATGGTCGGAGTGGCACATGCCCGCCGCTTCCATCTGGATCTTGACCTCGTGGGCCTGCGGGTCGCCGATCTCGATTTCCTCGATGGACCAGGGCTGGTTGAATTCCCAGATCAGTGCGCCTTTTGTCTTCACGATGGTCCTGACCCCATTTCGCCTTTGAATCGATCAGCGCTGCCCGGCCCCTTCATGCCGGGAAGCGGTGGTGACGAGTGCCACAGGCACCCTGTCGCGTCAGCATAGCGCGTGCAACAAATCAAATGCTTGGTTGGCTCCCAAGCGGAAAGATGACCGCTCACCAGATCGGGACGGGCGCCTGGCCCAGCGGGTAGTAGCCCGGTAGCTTCTCGCCCGCGAGGCTGCGCTCGATCCGCTTCTGCATGCCGGAGCTGAGATCGCCCGACTCGATCAGGGCCGCGAACATCTTCGCGACGTGACCGAAGTCGAAGAAGTCACGCTGCCACTCGATGAGGTTGTCGGCGTTCAGGCGGAACCAACTGCCGCCGATGCCGTAGATCTCGTCCTGGGTGCCGTCGGACTTGTTGACGATCTGCTTCCAGAAGCCGACGATCTCGCGCTGCTTCTCGTCGATGAGCACCTTCTGGTACTCGTACACCCAGTTCTCCAGGCCCTCCATCTCGAGACCGAGTGCGATGTCGCGGATCTCGTCGACGCCGACGCACATCACGTCCTCCTTGGGGCCGATGTTCCAGCCGTAGGTGGCGTCTCGAGTGTAGAAGTCCGCCAACGGCCGCCAGTCACCGGCCTTTTCGCAGTCCTTGTTGGCCTGCAGCCAGCGGTCGACCCATGCCTCGAGTTCTTCGCGTGAATGTGACGCCTGTGACGACGTTGAATTCATGGGCCCTCAGTCTCCTTTGTTTCCTTGATGAATAGTGCATGCGTTGGGCACATTTCGACCGCGCGCTCAACCTCATCGCGGGCGTCTTCGGGCGGTTCGGGGTCGATGATTTCGACCTTGCCCCGCTTGGGCACCTGGAAGTAGTCCGGTGCCTCCAACTCGCACATGGCGTGGCCCTGACACAAGTCAAGGTCCGCTTCTATACGAAATCTCATGAGGTGAACTACTTCTGGCGCCTGTGGTAGCGCACCTTCGCTGGCCTGGCGAGCTGCACCACCATCTTGGAGTGGTCATTGTGGTAGCTGTCGGCCGGCTGCGCCATCTCGAATTCGTACTCGCGCAACAGAACCGAGAAGATCGCCTTGATTTGCATAGTGGCGAAAGCCGCGCCGACGCAGCGGTGCCGGCCCGCACCGAATGGAATCCAGGTCCAGCGGTTGACGACGTCGGCCTGCTCGGGTTTGTTGTACCGATCCGGGTTGAAGGCGTCGGGGTTGGGGAAGTCCTCGGGAATCCGGTTGGAGATCGCCGGGGAGGCCGCGACGAAATCGCCTTTGTGAATGGGGAATCCCTCGACCTCGAACTCGCCCTGGGCGACCCGCATCAGGATGATCAGCGGCGGGTGCAGGCGCAGGGTTTCCTTGACCACGTTGTCCAGCTTCGGAATCTGGCGCAGCGCATGGAAACTCACCTCCTGGCCGTCGGCGTAGAGCTCCTCCAGCTCGGCCAGCACCTCGGCGTAGACCTCGGGATGGCGGATCAGCTCGATCAGCGTCCACGCCGAGGTCCCCGAACTGGTGTGGTGCCCCGCGAACATCAGCGAGATGAACATCCCGGTGACCTCGTCGGCCGAGAAGCGCGGGTTGCCGTCCTCGTCCCTGATCGAGACCAGCACGTCGAGCATGTCGCGGTCGGCCTTGTCCTTCGGCGGATTGGCCAGCCGCTGGTCCATGATCTCCTGCACCAGCGCGACGAGCTTGACGCGCGCCTCGTCGCGGAGCTTGAAACTCTCGATCGGCAGGTAGGGGTCGACGTAGCACAGCGGGTCGGTGCCCCGTTCCAGCATGTGGTAATACTCCGCGAACCGGTGATCGAGCTGCTCGCGGAATTTCAGCCCGATCAGGCAGGCCGTCGAGGTGTAGATGGTCAGCTCGGCGAAGAAGTCGAGCAGCTCGATCTCGCCTTCCTCGCCCCAGGTGGCGATCATCTTCTTGACTTCGCCCTCGATGGTGGCGGCGTGGCCCTTCATCTGCTCGCCGCGCAGCGCGGAGTTGTGCAGCATCTCCTTGCGCCGCTCCGGGCTGGCGTCGAACACCACGCCCTTGCCGAAGATCGGCGTCATGAACGGATACGCCTCGGCCTGGTCCAGGTCCTCGTCGGCGGAGCGGAAGAAGAACTCGTTGGCGCTAGCGCCGGACAGCAGGATGACGTGTTTGTCGACCAGCTGGAACCAACCGACATCCCCGCACTCCTCGCGGACGCGCTTCATCAGCCCGATGGGGTCGGTGCGGAATTCCTCGAGGTGGCCGTGTTCTTCCTCGCCGCCGGAAACCCGCGGCACGATGGCGGTTGTCATCTGCTCACTCCTCACCGGCGCGCGTGCCTCGCGCCGCATCGTCGTTTCGCGAAGTCATGACGGCATCCCCTCTTCGCCGAGTGCGAGCTTCTGGCGATCTTTCTTGTCGGCCAACGGGGCTTCGGGCTGAAGCTCCATGTTCGCGATGAAGCCACCGCGCGGTGTCTCGGCGACGAACGTGATGGCTCGTGCCAGGTCCGCCGGGCGCAGGAAATAGTCGTGGCGGGCCTGGCCCCACTTGGCCCAGTCCTCCAACGCGGGGCCGATCTTCTCGGCCGGCAGGCTCCAGCCCATCGACGTCTTCGTCGGGCCGGGGTGCACGATCGAGGCCCGCACGCCGGTGCCCTCGAACTCCATCTGGAAGTTGGTGACCATCGCAACGAGCGCCGCCTTGGCCGCGCCGTAGGCGCCCATGTGCGGCCGCTGGCGCAGGGCCACGTCGGAGCCGACGAAAATCAGGTCGCCGCGCTGCCGGTCCAGCATGCCCGGCAGCACCGCGGTGGCCAGCCGGTTGGCCCCGACGAGGTGGATCTGCAGCTGCGACTCGAACTCGTCGGTGGTGATCTCGGCGAGCTTGCCGAAGTAAGTGTCGCCCGCCCCGGCCACCAGCACCTCGATGTCGCCGAGCGCGTCGACCGCCTGCGCGACAAAGGATTTCACCGAGTTCGGGTCCGTGACGTCCAGGTGGAATCCGACCGCCTCGCCCCCTTCGGCGTTGATCTTGCCGACGATGTCGTTGAGCTTCTCGACCCGGCGGGCGCCCAGGGCGACCGGAAAGCCGTGCGCCGCGAGTTCGATGGCGGTGGCCTCTCCGATGCCGGAGGAGGCACCGGCCACGATCGCCGGCCGGCGTTCGGGCAAGGGGTCAAAGCGGGGCATTCAGCGGACCTCCACGGTCATGGGTAGGTGGGCGAACCCGCGGACGTTGCTGGAGTGGACGCGAACGGCGTTGGCCTCGTCAACCTGATAGCCGCGGATGCGCTTGAACAACTCGGTCAGCGCCACCCGGGCCTCCATCCGCGCCAGATGGGCGCCCAGGCAGAAGTGTGCGCCGCTGCCGAAACTCAGGAGTTTGGGCCCGATTTCGCGCCCGATCAGATAGTCGTCGGGGTTGTCGAAGACCCGCTCGTCGCGATGGCCCGATCCGGGCAACAGCAGCACGACGTCGCCCTCGGGAATGGTGGTGTCGTAAAGGGTGAGTTCCCCGGACACGGTGCGGGCCAAGATCTGGCTGGACGTGTCGTAGCGCAGGGTCTCCTCGACCCACAGCGGCACCCGCGACAGGTCGGCGTACACCGGGGTCAGCTGGTCCGGATTCTTGTGGCCCCAAAATGCGGCATTGGCAAGGAGTTTGGTGGTGGTCTCGTTTCCGGCTATCACCATGAGAAACATGAACCCGAGCACTTCGTCGTCGGTGAGCCGGTCGCCGTCGATCTCGGCCTCCAGCAGCGCGGTCGTCAGATCGTCGGTGGGCTTGTTGCGCCGCTCGGCCACCATCCCCTGGTAGTAGACGATCAGGTTGAGGGACGCCTCGACGGCCTCCGGCGGCACGTCGTTGACACCCTCCGCGCGGTGCATCACGCCGTCGGCCCAGGCGCGGACCTGGACTCGATCCGGCTCGGGAACCCCCATCAACTCGGAGATGACGTCCATGGGCAGCTTCCCGGCGAACTCGTCGACATAGTCGACGGAGTTGCCAGCGCCGTCCGCGGCCATTTGCAGCATGGTGTCGAGGTGCTGCGTCGCGATCTCGGTGACACGCGGCTCGAGTTCCCGAATTCGGCGTGGGGTGAAGCCTTTTGAGACCAGTGTCCGCAGGCGCAAGTGGGCGGGATCGTCCATCGCCAAGAACGACATCGTCTTGCTGGCGTGCGGTCCGCGCGATGCCGGATCCAGCGAGACGCCGTATTTGTTGGACAGCGTGGTGCTGTTGCGGAACCCCTGCAGCACATCGTGATGCCGCGACAACGCCCAAAATTTCAGCTCGTCGTTGCGATACAGCGGGGCCTCGTCGCGAAGACGCTTGTAGTACGGGTACGGGTCCTCGTGGAAGTCGTAGTCGTACGGATCGAGAACCAGCTCATGGTCTCCAACGTGCACAGTCATTCGGTGCTTATCTCCTGGCTTTTCTCTCCGCCGCCGGTGAGGATGAGCCGCACCACGTAGGCCAGCCGGTCGGCGATCTCGCGATAGGTCAATTCGCCGCTGCCGGCCTGAACCAATGCGCCGAAAAAGGACATCTCCAGCGCGGAGACGGTGGTGGCATCCGCATCCGGCCCCATGGCGGACGTGATGCGGCGGTGGATCTCTGCGCCGATGCGGTCCCGCGCGGCGCGCACCGCCGGTTCGGCGCCACCGCTGAGCAACGCCGTCGTGCAGGCGGCGCTCACCTCGGGCTCGTCGGCGACCACCAGCGCCAGGTGGCGCAGCACCCGTTCCACCCGGGTGGGCATGGGGTCGTTGACGTCGGTGAAGTACGGCACCTGCCGCACCAGGTCCAGGTAGACCTCGGCGATCAGGTGATTCTTCGACGAGAAGTAGGTGTACGCGGTGGCCGGGGCCACCTTGGCGCGGGCCGCGACGGCGCGCACCGTCAGATCGGCGTACGACTTCTCGCGCAGTGTCTCGATGCCGGCCGCGAGCACCTTGCGAAAGGTCTCCTCCTGGCGGCGGTTACGCGGCGTCTGACCGGTCTGGTGCTCGGTGTGGGACGCGATCGTAACCAGGGCATCGCTGGACACATGTCCAAGCTATCGGATCCGGTCGACACGAAGCAAGCCCGATTCGACGATTGGCGTGCCAACCTGCTCATTTTCCGCGCGGCGGTGCCTGGGAGCGGACTCGGCTCTTGCACCGCTGAGGACCTGGCGGCTATGGTTCGATCGGACAATATCGGACAACTGTCCATTGGATTGGCCACGCACGTAGACGGGAGCGGAGATGGCCCAGAGAACCCTGTTGGCCGACGGCGTCAGTGCACTGTTCATTGACGGCAAGATGTCGACCGGCAGCGCGGGGACCTTCCCGACGATCAATCCGGCCACCGAGGAAGTGCTCGGCGTCGCCGCCGACGCCGGCGCCGACGACATGAGCCGCGCCATCGAGGCCGCCCGGCACGCGTTCGACGAGACGGACTGGTCCCGCAACACCGAATTGCGGGTGCGCTGCGTGCGGCAACTGCGCGACGCGATGCAGCAGCACCTCGAAGAGTTGCGCGAGTTGACCATCGCCGAAGTCGGCGCGCCGCGGATGCTCACCGGCATCGCCCAGCTCGAAGTCCCGGTCAACGACCTGGCGTTCGCGGCGGACACCGCCGAATCGTACGAATACAGCCAGGATCTCGGCGAGGCGTCGCCGATGGGCATCCCCACCCGGCGCACCATCGCCCGCGAGGCGGTCGGTGTCGTCGGCGCCATCACCCCGTGGAACTTTCCCCACCAGATCAACCTCGCCAAGATCGGGCCGGCACTGGCCGCCGGAAACACCGTCGTTCTGAAGCCCGCACCCGATACACCCTGGTGTGCCGCCGTGCTGGGGGAACTCATCGCCGAGCACACCGATTTTCCGCCCGGCGTCATCAACATCGTCACGTCCAGCGACCACGGCGTGGGTGCGCTGTTGGCCAAAGACCCTCGGGTGGACATGGTTTCGTTCACCGGTTCGACCGCCACCGGCCGCAGCGTGATGGCCGACGGCGCCGCGACCATCAAGAAGGTTTTCCTCGAGCTGGGCGGCAAGTCGGCGTTCATCGTCCTCGACGACGCCGACTTGGGCGGCGCGGTGGGCGTGGCGGGATTCTCGGTGTGCATGCACGCCGGGCAGGGCTGCGCTATCACCACCCGGCTCGTGGTCCCGCGGGCGCGGTACGACGAAGCCGTGTCCATCGCGGCCGCGACGATGGGGGGCATCAAGGCCGGCGATCCCACCGACCCCGGAACCATTTGCGGTCCGGTGATTTCGGCGCGCCAGCGTGATCGGATCCAGGGCTATCTCGACTCGGCGATCGCCGAGGGCGGAACATTCGGCTGCGGAGGAGGCCGGCCGGCCGACCGCGACGTCGGCTTCTTCATCGAGCCCACCGTCATCGCGGGGCTGGGCAACGACGCCCGCTGCGCGCGCGAGGAGATCTTCGGCCCGGTCCTGACGGTGATCCCGCACGACGGCGACGACGACGCCGTGCGCATTGCCAACGACTCGCCTTACGGATTGTCGGGCACCGTGTTCGGGGCTGATCCGGACAGGGCGGCGCGGGTTGCCGCGCGGGTCCGCGCGGGCACGATCAATGTCAATGGCGGCGTGTGGTATTCCGCCGATGCGCCATTCGGCGGTTACAAGCAGTCCGGAAACGGCCGCGAGATGGGTCTGGCGGGTTTCGAGGAGTACTTGGAAATCAAGACCATTGCGACAGCGGTTAGCTAGAGGAGCTGAAAAGCATGCGGTTTGAGAACAAGGTCGCCATCGTCACCGGGTCGGGTGGCGGCATCGGCCAGGCCTACGCCGAGGCGCTGGCCCGCGAGGGCGCGGCGGTTGTCGTCGCCGATATCAACGCGGAGGCGGCCCAAGGGGTGGCCAAGCAGATCTCCGCCGACGGTGGCACGGCCATCAGCATCCCGGTCGACGTGTCCGACCCGGACTCGGCCAAAGCGATGGCCGATCGCACCCTGGCCGAGTTCGGCGGCATCGACTACCTCGTCAACAACGCGGCGATCTTTGGTGGCATGAGGCTGGACTTCCTGCTCACCATCGACCCCGAGTACTACAAGAAGTTCATGAGCGTGAACCTCGACGGCGCGCTGTGGTGCACCCGTGCGGTGTACAAGAAAATGTCCAAACGCGGCGGGGGGGCGATCGTCAACCAGTCGTCCACGGCCGCCTGGTTGTACTCGAACTACTACGGCCTGGCCAAGGTCGGCATCAACGGCCTGACCCAACAGCTCTCGCGGGAACTGGGCGGCCGCAACATCCGGATCAACGCGATCGCTCCCGGCCCCATCGACACCGAGGCCAACCGGACCACCACGCCCAAGGAGATGGTCGACGACATTGTCAAGGGGCTTCCGTTGTCGCGCATGGGAACTCCCGAGGACCTGGTCGGGATGTGCCTGTTCCTGCTGTCGGATGAGGCCAGGTGGATCACCGGGCAGATCTTCAATGTTGACGGCGGGCAGATAATCCGGTCATAGCCGCCGGCGACGAAGGGAGAGGAGTAGCGATGAGGTGGGGGCACCACCCGCTTGCGGGGGAGAGCGGCGCACATGGCTGATCAGATAAGGCTCGGTTACATCGGGCTGGGCAACATGGGCGCGCCGATGGCCACGAAGATGACCGAATGGCCCGGCGGGGTGACGGTTTACGACATTCGGACCGAGGCGATGACGCCGCTGGCCGAAAAGGGCGCCAGCCTGGCCGACTGCATCGCCGACGTCGCCGCCGCTGACATCATCCACGTCACCGTCTTGGACGATGCGCAGGTGCGCGAGGTCGTTGGTGAACTGGCGGCACATGCCAAGCCCGGCGCGGTCATCGCGATCCACTCGACCATCAGTGACACCACGGCTGCGGAGCTGGCCAGTGACCTCAAGCCCCGGGGCATCCACATCGTCGACGCACCGGTCAGCGGGGGCGCGGCCGCCGCAGCCAAGGGCGAGCTCGCCACCATGGTGGGAGCCGAACGTGAGGTGTACGAGCGGATCAAGCCGGCCTTCAAGCACTGGGCGGCGCTGGTCATCCATGCCGGTGAGCCGGGCGCGGGGACGCGGATGAAGCTGGCCCGCAACATGTTGACGTTCACCTCCTACGCCGCGGCGTGCGAAGCCATGAAACTGGCCGAGGCGGCCGGGCTGGACCTGCAGGCGCTGGGCCGGGTGGTCCGGCACACCGATGCCCTCACCGGCGGACCGGGAGCAATCATGGTGCGCGACGATATGAAAGACCTTGAACCGGACCACTTCCTTTACCAGCCTTTCCTGCACACGCGCGGCCTGGGCGAAAAGGACCTGAGTCTGGCGCTGGCATTGGGAGAGGCAGTGTCGGTCGAGTTACCCTTTGCCCAGCTGGCATTCGAAGGGCTGGCGGCCGGCCTCGGGGTTCCGCACACAGAGAAAGAGGCGTGATGGACGAACAGCGCCGCAAGGGCCTGGAAAAAATGAACGAGGTCTACGGCTGGGAAATGCCCAACGTCGAGGGCGACGCGTACTTCGACCTGACCGTCGATCACCTGTTCGGCACCATCTGGACGCGGCCGGGATTGTCGATGCGCGACAAACGCATCATGACGCTGACGGCGGTGACCGCGACTGGAAGTCGCGACCTGGCCGAGATCCAGATCAACGCCGCGCTGCTCAATGGGGAACTCACCGAGGACGAACTCAAAGAGATGGCCGTCTTTCTCACCCACTACCTCGGGTTCCCGTTGGGTTCGGCGTTCAACGGCGCGGTCAGCACCGTGGTGGCCAAGCGCAAGAAGGCCGCGGCGAAGGGCGCCGGAGAGGACAAGAAGGCCAACGTGGATGCCGCGTTGAAGATGCACTCGGGCAAACCGGGCGACTAAAACCCGGCTACGCCGTCCCTTGGCGGCCGGCCCGCTAAAGTGACGTGTCGTGCGAGTCCTGGTGATCGGTTCCGGTGCCCGTGAACATGCGCTGTTGCTGGCGCTGCGCCAAGACCCCCAGGTCACGGGGCTGGCCGTCGCTCCGGGCAATGCCGGCACCGCCCGGCTGGCCGAGCAGCACCACGTCGATATCACCTCGGGCGAGGACGTGGTCGCCCTGGCGCGTCAGGTCCGGGCCGACATGGTGCTCATCGGTCCCGAGGTGCCGCTGGTGCTGGGCGTCGCCGACGCCGTGCGCGCCGCCGGCATCGTGTGCTTCGGACCCAGTAAGGACGCCGCGCGCATCGAAGGCTCCAAGGCGTTCGCCAAAGAGGTCATGGCCGCGGCCGGTGTACGGACCGCCAGTAGCGAAATCATCGACAGTCCAGCGCGTTTAGATGCCGCGCTGGACCGGTTCGGGCCGCCTGCCGGCGAACCGGCCTGGGTGGTGAAAGACGACCACCTGGCGGCCGGCAAGGGCGTGGTGGTGACGCCGGATCGTGCCGCGGCGCGCGCCCACGCCGCCGGACTGCTCGAGTCTGGCCACCCAGTGCTTTTGGAGTCGTTTCTGGACGGCCCCGAGGTCTCGCTGTTTTGCATCGTCGACGGCGAAACCGTGGTGCCGCTGCTGCCCGCGCAGGACTTCAAGCGTGTCGGCGACGGCGATACCGGACCCAATACCGGCGGGATGGGCGCCTACGCGCCGCTGCCGTGGCTTCCCGACGACGTGTACCGGGAGATCGTCGGCAGCATCGTCGAACCCGTCGCGGCCGAACTGGTCCAGCGTGGCTGTCCGTTTTCCGGTTTGCTGTACGTCGGACTGGCGATCACCGCGAACGGGCCCGCGGTGGTCGAATTCAACTGCCGGTTTGGCGATCCTGAGACTCAGGCGGTGCTGGCGCTGCTGGAATCGCCGCTGGGCCAGCTACTGTATGCCGCCGGAACCGGCACGTTGGCCGACTTCGGCGCATTGCGTTGGCGGGAAGGCGCCGCCGTGACGGTGGTGCTGGCGGCGGAGAACTACCCCGGCCGGCCCCGCATCGGGGACGTTGTCGTCGGCTCCGAGGCCGAGGGCGTGCTGCACGCGGGGACCGCGCGCCGCGACGACGGCGAAATCGTTTCGTCGGGCGGTCGGGTGCTGTCGGTGGTGGGCATTGGCGCCGACTTATCGGCCGCGCGTGCGCGCGCATACGATATCTTGCAGTCAATCCGATTGCCGGGCAGTCATTTTCGTAGCGACATCGCCTTGTTGGCGGCGGAGGGCAAGACTCGGGTTTAGAACGCCGCGGCTTGGCCGTCGCGGCGCGGGTCGCTCGCGGCAAGGTAACCGCCGTCCAGGCGCCAGATCGCCTGACAGCTGCCGAATTCGTTGTAGTCGTCCACGGCAACCAGGTCATGTCCGCGTCGCCGAAGCTCGTCGAGTGTCGCCGGAGGAAAGCCTTTCTCGCAGCTGACCTGCAGCCCTTGCACCCATCGGAAGCGCGGGCCGTCACATGCCGCTTGCGGGTTCTGCCCGTGGTCGGCGATTCGTACCAGCACCTGCACGTGACCCTGGGGTTGCATCATTCCGCCCATCACGCCAAAGCTCATCACCGGGGCGCCGTCTTTGCTGACAAATCCGGGGATGATGGTGTGGTAGGGACGTTTGCCGGGCGCGACGCAGTTCGGATGACGTTGCGCGGACGCAAAATTCGCGCCGCGGTTTTGCAGCGCGATCCCGGTGCCCGGGACGACGACGCCGGATCCGAATCCCATGTAGTTCGACTGGATCATCGACACCATCAGCCCGGCGGCGTCGGCGGCGGTGAGATACACCGTCCCCCCGCGCGGGGCGCCCGCGGACGCCGGCGTGGCCCGCTTGCGGTCGATCAACGCCGCGCGTTGCTGCAGATATTCCTTGTCCAGCAGGTGTTCCGGGCGTACTGGCATGTGGTCGATGTCGGCGACGTAGGCCTGCGCGTCGGCGAAGGCCAGCTTCACCGCCTCGATCTGCAGGTGCACGCTGTCGGCGGAATCGGCTGGCAGGGCGGCCATGTCGAACTGCTCGAGGATGCCCAGGGCGATCAGCGCCACGATTCCGTGGCCGTTGGGCGGGATCTCGTGCACGGTGTACCCGCGGTACGCACCGTGGATCGTGCCGACCCAGTCGGCGCGGTGAGCGGCGAGGTCACTGGCCCGCATGACGCCGCCATTGGCCGCGGCGTGCGCTTCCAGCCTGGCGGCCAGCTCGCCGCGGTAGAACGCGTCGCCGTTGGTCGCGGCGATCTTCTCCAGCGTGGCCGCATGCTCGGGAAGCCGGAACGGTTCGCCGGGTTTCGGTGGGCGCCCGCCCGGCAGGAACGCTTCGGCGAACCCGGGCTGGTCTTGGAACAGCGGCACCTGCGCGGCCCATTGCTCGGCGACCGTCGGCGAGACGAGAAAACCGTTGCGCCCGTAGGAGATCGCCGGCTCGAAAAGTCTCTCGAACGGCAGCTTGCCGAACTTGGCGTGCAGTTCGACCCAGGCCGACACCGCACCGGGAACGGTCACCGAATTCCAGCCGACGGCGGGAACGGCGTTGCCACCGAAGTATTCCGGGGTCCATGCCGCAGGCGAGCGACCCGACGCGTTCAGCCCGTGCAGTTGCCGGCCATCCCACACGATGGCGAAGGCGTCCGAGCCGATGCCGTTGGACACCGGCTCCACCAGGGTGAGCGTGATGGCCGTGGCGACGGCCGCATCCACCGCGTTGCCGCCGTCGGCGAGCATCCGAAGGCCCGCCTGGGCGGCCAGCGGCTGCGACGTGCACACCACATTCGCCGCCAGGACGGGCTTTCGCGGCCAGGCGTAGGGGAGGGTCCAACCGAATGGTGCGGTCACGTTCGTGAGCGTAACGCTGCGGCGATTTTCGGCGCGATTTCTCGCCGTGGCGTTACGCTCGCGGGTGCGCTCAAGCCGTCAGCAGCGGCGCCAACCAGGCGATTTCACCCGGCAACTGCGAGCTCCAAAACGCCGCGTTGTGCCCACCGGGTGAGAAGCCACCCGCGGGCGGGGTGGGTAATTGGGCGATGAACTGCTTGGTCGCGGCGTAGAACGGATCGCTGTCGCCGCAATCGATCCGGATCGGGATCGACGCGAGCGCGGGCATTCCGAACACCGAGTTCGCCGCGAAATCGCCCGGCCCGTCGAACGCGCCGGGCGCGGCCGCGCCGGAGGAGAGCCACAGCGCCGGACTTACCGCGCAGATCGCCGCGGTACGTGCGGGTCCCAGCCGGCCGCCGAGCAGCAAGGCGCCGTAGCCGCCCATCGACCAGCCCAGGAAGGCCACCCGTGAGGTGTCCAGGCCCTTGGTGTCCAGCATCGGGATGAGCTCATCGAGCACCATGGCCCCGCTGTCCTCGCCGGATGCCCTCTTGTGCCAATAGCTGCCGCCGCCGTCGACGGCGACCACCGCGAAGGGCGGGAGCCCCGCGTCGACGGCCTGCGCCAGGCCCTGCTCGACGCCGCCGGCCATCACGGTCGACGCGTCACTGCCTTTGCCGTGCAGCGCGATGACCGGCCGCAGCGCCTTGGTCTGGCCGGGCGGGCGGGCGATGGCCCAGTTGGTGTTGATGCCGCCGCGCGCCGCCGACACGAAGGAGCCGGTGACCATGGTGGGCGCGGGCGAAGCCGGGGCGGCCGGCTCCCGGGGTGCGGGCGCCAACGGCACCTGGGTGCTGGCGTTGGAAACGGGAGTGGACACCGGCATGGCGCGAGATGATCTGGGCGCTAACATGTCGAGCGTGTAGGCCCCGACGGCACCAATAGCCGCGCTGGCACCAAGTCCCAGCACGGCGCGGCGGCTCATCAAGTCGGGCATGCGGGCCATCATGCCAGGCCGTTTGGCCGAAATGGCAATGCAGTACCACTCTGACTGGCACGATGGCTACTCGTGACTGCAGCAGTTACTCCAAAAGGAGAACGTCGGCGGTACGCGCTCGTGAGCGCCGCAGCCGAGCTGCTTGCCGAGGGCGGGTTCGAAGCGGTGCGACACCGGGCGGTGGCCCGGCGGGCCGGACTGCCGTTGGCGTCGACCACGTACTACTTTTCGTCCCTTGACGATTTGATTGCCCGCGCCGTCGAACACATCGCGATGATCGAGGTGGCGCAGCTACGGTCGCGGGTCGCCGCCCTGTCGCGGCGGCGCCGGGGGCCCGAGACCACCGCCGAGGTGCTGGTCGACCTGCTGGTGGGCGACGTGTCCGCGACCGGTCTCATCGACCAGTTGATATCGCGGTACGAGCGGAATATCGCGTGCACGCGCCTGCCCGCGCTGCGGGAAACCATGCGCCGCAGCCTGCGGCAGCGCGCCGAGGCCGTGGCGGACGCCATCGAGCGATCCGGCCGGACCGTGCAGATCGAGCTGGTCTGCACGCTGATCTGCGCGGTCGACGGCTCGGTGGTGACCGCCCTGGTCCAGGGCGGCGATCCGCGAGCCGCCGCGCTGGCAACGGTGGTCGATCTCATCGACGTGCTCGCCCCCATCGACCAGCGACCCGTGCGGATCTGAGAACGGCCGCTACCGGCCGGCCAGATCGGCGGGCAGTGCGGGCGTCACGATGTAGCCGGTGGCGATATCGCCGTAGATCGTAACGTCGGCCGGGCGGCGCGCAGCGTACATCGCCACATAGGCGCAGACGACGGCATCGACCGGATCTTCGGCCCGGCGCAGCTGGCTCTTGCGTTGCGCGGCGATTGCCTGCCGGCGCAGCCCAATCCAGTCATGGTGGTGCGCGACCTGTAGCGGCACGGCAGCGTGGGCGAGTTTCTCGATGCCGTCCATCAGCATCAGCAACTCCGATTTGAGCTGCTCGACGCCGCGGCCCGGCTTGGCTTTGTACTTGAGGGTTCGCTGCAACCGGAACAGCACCACGGTCGCCGGATGCGGGTACACCTCGATGGCGCGCCGGGCAGCCGGCGACCGCGGATCCATGTCGAGGCCCAGTACCCGCGCCAACCGCGCCGCGCGCGGGCCGTCGGCGAACTCGGGTTTCGTTGTGTTGGCCGGATGCGCGCCGGCCTCGAACCGGCGGAAGTCCCGGTTGAGCGCCGACTCGGCCGGCCGCTGGCCGGTCGGGTTGGTCACCACCAGCGGCGCGTCGAAGGCGACCAGGCAGGGCCCCTGAACGTAGGGCGACAGCGCGGCCAGCACCGCTTCGTCGGTGCGCACAGCGCCGATGTGCACCAGCCGGCCGCCGGCGTCGACCACCGCAACACCGGTGGGGTTGCGACCGGCCCATGCCAAATCCACGCCGGCGAAGTACACCCGCACAGGGTATGGCGGCCCCGAACTTCGGTCGGCCCCCGCGGGTCTCGTCACATCCGCCGCAGTGGCCACTGCCGGGCAGGACGCCCGTTGGGCAACCGGCGGGCCCACGGCCGTAAGCTGTGCGTTTGTGAGCATTCCGAATGTGCTGGCCGGCCGGTACGCCAGCGCCGAGATGGTCGCGATCTGGTCGCCGGAAGCCAATGTCATCGCCGAGCGGCGGCTGTGGCTGGCCGTGCTGCGCGCCCAGGCGGAACTGGGCACGGAAGGCGCCGCCGTGCCCGCCGAGGTGGTCGGCGACTACGAGCGAGTGATCGAGGACGTCGACCTGGCCTCGATCGCCGCCCGCGAACGGGTACTGCGCCACGACGTCAAGGCCCGCATCGAAGAATTCAACGCGCTGGCCGGTCACGAGCATGTGCACAAGGGCATGACCAGCCGCGACTTGACCGAAAATGTCGAGCAGCTGCAGATCCGGCGGTCGCTGGAGTTGGTTTTCTCCCACGGGATCGCCGTGCTGGCTCGGCTCGCCGAGCGGGCCGTCGCCTATCGCGACCTGGTGATGGCCGGACGTAGCCACAATGTCGCCGCGCAGGCCACCACCTTGGGCAAGCGGTTCGCTTCGGCGGCGCAGGAAACGCTGATCGCGTTGACCAGACTGCGGGAGTTGATCGACCGCTACCCGCTGCGCGGCATCAAGGGTCCGATGGGCACCGCGCAGGACATGCTCGACCTGCTCGGCGGCGACGCGGCCAAGCTGACCGAACTCGAACGACGTGTGGCCGAATTCCTGGGATTCACCACGGTTTTGACCAGCGTCGGCCAGGTGTATCCGCGTTCGCTCGACCACGACGTCATCTCGGCGCTGGTCCAGCTCGGCGCCGGGCCCTCGTCGATGGCCCACACCATCCGGCTGATGGCAGGGCACGAGCTCGTCACCGAGGGATTCGCACCGGGACAGGTCGGGTCGTCGGCGATGCCGCACAAGATGAACACCCGCAGCTGCGAACGGGTCAATGGGCTGCAGGTGGTGCTGCGGGGTTACGCCTCGATGGCGGCCGAACTGGCGGGCGCGCAGTGGAACGAGGGCGACGTGTTCTGCTCGGTGGTGCGCCGAGTTGTGTTGCCGAACAGTTTTTTTGCCATCGACGGACAGATTGAGACCTTCTTGACCGTCCTCGACGAATTCGGCGCCTACCCCGCGGTGATCGCCCGCGAGCTGGAACGCTACCTACCATTCCTGGCCACCACCAAGGTGTTGATCGCGGCGGTGCGTGCCGGCATGGGGCGCGAGGCCGCGCACCATGTGATCCGCGAGCACGCGGTGGCGACCGCGCTGGCCATGCGCGAACGCGGCGCAGAGCCCGACCTTCTCGACCGATTGGCCGCCGATCCGAAGCTGCCGCTGGACCGGGCGGCTCTGGACGCCGCGCTGGCCGACAAGGCGGCCTTCACCGGCGCCGCCGGTGACCAGGTGGACGAGGTGGTGGCGATGGTGGACGCGTTGGTGGGCCGCTACCCCGACGCGGCCAAATACACACCGGCTGCGATCCTGTGACTCTCGCCGGCGCGCTCGCGGGGATCGACTTCACCGATCTGGACAACTTCGCCGACGGATTCCCGCATGACTTGTTCGCCATCCACCGGCGCGAGGCGCCGGTGTACTGGCACGAGCCGACCGACAACACACCTGACGGCGAGGGCTTCTGGTCCGTCGCTACGTATGCCGAAACCCTTGAGGTGCTCAAGGATCCGGCGACATACTCGTCGGTCACCGGCGGCGAGCGGCCGTACGGCGGCACCCTGTTGCAGGACCTGGCCATCTCCGGGCAGGTGCTCAACATGATGGACGACCCGCGTCACTCGCAGATCCGGCGCCTCGTCAGCTCCGGGCTGACACCGCGGATGATCCGGCTGGTCGAGGACGATCTGCGGGCCCGGGCGCGCCGGCTGCTGGACGCGGTGGTGCCCGGCGAGCCATTCGATTTCCTGGTCGACATCGCCGCCGAACTGCCCATGCAGATGATCTGCATCCTGCTGGGAGTGCCCGAATCCGAACGGCATTGGCTGTTCGAGGCCATCGAGCCGCAATTCGACTTCGGCGGTTCGCGCAAGGCCACGTTATCGCAGCTGTCGCCGCGAACGTCGATCGAGGAGGCCGGGTCGCGGATGTACGCCTACGGCCAGCAGCTGATCGCGTCCAAGCGCGCCGAGCCCACCGACGACATGTTGTCGGTCGTCGCGAACGCAATGGTCGACGATGCGGACGCGCCCTGCCTGTCGGATATCGAGCTGTACCTGTTTTTCAGTCTGCTGTTCAGCGCCGGCGCCGAGACGACGCGCAACGCGGTCGCCGGTGGGCTGCTGGCGCTGGCCGAGCACCCGGACCAGCTGCAGGCGCTGCGTTCGAATCTCGACACGTTGCCGACGGCGGTCGAGGAGATGGTGCGGTGGACGTCGCCGTCGCCATCGAAGCGGCGCACCGCTACCCGCGACGTCACCCTCGGTGGGCATGCGGTCGCGGCGGGACAGAAGGTCCAGATCTGGGAGGGCTCGGCGAACCGCGACACCAGCGTGTTCGACCGCGCCGACGAGTTCGACATCGCTCGAAAACCCAATCCCCACCTGGGATTCGGCCAGGGTGTGCACTATTGCCTGGGCGCCAACCTGGCCCGGCTGGAACTGCGTGTGCTGTTCGAGGAGTTGCTGTCGCGCTTCGGTACCGTGCGCATTGCGCGGCCCGTCGAATGGACGCGCAGCAATCGGCATACCGGCATCCGGCACCTGGTGGTGGAGCTGCTCAGCGCACGATAAGGGACAGCAGCCTCCTTCCCAATGCGCGTGGAGCTGACTTGGTTTCGGTGCAAACCGTGATCGGCTTGCCGGTTCGTCGGCGCAGTTCGCGCTCGAGCCGGTCGTGCAAGGTCGAGTCCACCGCCGGGCATCCGTTGCATGCGCCCGAGATCCGGACGGTCACGTCGGTGCCGGTGACCGAGACCAATTCGATTGCTCCCCCGTGCGATTGGGCCAGGGCGCCGATCGGCCCGTCGAGCAGCTCGGTGGCGATCTCCGCCAGGCGGGAGCTTTCGGGCGACACCCCGTCGATGCGCCAGCCCGCCGGGTCCAGCAGCGCGTCGGCGAGTGCGTCGCGGACCCGATCACCCCATTGCTGCCAGTCGTTGCCGGCGCCCAGCGTGATCACCACGTCGCCGGTCCCTACCGCCAATTCGTCGATCACCCCGCGGTCCAGCAACGCGCCCAGGCGGCCCGGGGCGTGCCGCACGGTACCGGCGGGCGGCAGGTGGCCGGGCGCGACCACCCAGCGCAGCCGCTGGGGGTTGGCGGTGGCCGTGGCGTGCATCGGGATCATGCGCCCAGGCCAATCGCGATCGACCGGGCGGCGAATGCCATCACCCACGCCAGGATGAACATGTAGCCGAACGCGATTGCCGGCCACCGCCACGAGTTGGTCTCGCGACGCATCACCGCGACCGTGGACATGCACTGCAGTGCGAACATGAAATACAGCAACAGCGCGATGACCGTCGGGCTGGTGAACACCGGCCGTCCGTGGTCGTCGGTCATGGCCATCAAGGCCTCGTGCGGGTCGTCGGGCTGGTTTGCCGCCGCCACCTGGCCCAGCGTGGACACGAATACCTCGCGCGCCGAAAGGGATCCCAGCAAGGCGATGTCGACGCGCCAGTCAAAGCCGAGCGGTGAGAACACCGGCTCGATCGCCTTGCCCGCGTCGGCGGCGTAGCTGTGATCCATCACGTAGGCGGTGGCGTCGGCCCGGGACAGCCGCGCGGTCTCGGGGCCGCGCGGCGGCAGGTTGAGCAACGCCCACAGCACCAGGGACGTGGTCAGGATGATCGTTCCCGCCTTGCGCAGGAACATCTTTGCCGCGCTCCACATCGCCACCAGCACGGCGGTGGGGTAGGGGAACCGGTACGGGGGAAGCTCCATCGTGAACGGGAGCAGGTCACTGCGCAGGATCGTCGACTTGAATATCCACGCGGTGATCAGCGCCGCGGTACCGCCGCCGAGGTAGAGCAGGAACATCGTGACGCCCTGAGCGCTGAAGCCCCACCACCGCGTCTGCGGAGCGACCAGCAGACCGATCAGCAACGTGAACACCGGCAGCCGAGCCGAACAGGTCATCAGCGGCGCGCTGAGGATGGTGGCGATGCGGTCGCGTGATGAGGGCAACGTCCGGGTGGCCATGATGCCCGGGACAGCACAGGCGAACGACGACAGCATGGCCACAAAGGCGCGGCCCTCCAGCCCCGTCCGGGCCATCACCCGGTCCATCAAAAACGCTGCCCGCGCCATGTAGCCCACGTTTTCCAGCAGCGCAATCAGCAAGAACAGCAACACAATCTGCGGAATGAACTGGAGAACGGTGCCGACGCCGCCGATGATCCCTTCCCCGACGAGGCGACCCAGGATGGAGTTGCCGCCGTGATCGGCGACCTGGCCGCCGATCCACGTGAGCCCCCGCTCGACCAAGTCCTGCAGTGGCGCCGCCACGGTGAAGACGACCTGGAAAAACGTGAACATCACCGCGAAGAAGACGACGACGCCCCACAGCGGGTGCAGTACCACCGCGTCGATCCGGTTGGTGCGCCGATCCGGTTGTGGCGCAACATAATCAGCGGCGCCGAGGACCGACTTGGTCCATGCGTCGACGGCGCCGGGTTCGGACGGAGGCAAGATCGGCGGCCGCCGCCACTGGTCGGGGGTTCCCAGCTGTGCGCGTAGGCGGTCGATCCCCGAACCGCGGTGTGCGACCAGTCCGATCACCGGGATACCCAACGCCTGCGCCAGGGCGTCCACATCGACCCTGCCGCCGCGTGCGGTCAATTCGTCGCCCATGGTGAGCGCCAGCAGGCACGGCAGGTCGAGCCGGAGCACCTGTGCCACCAGCGGCATCGAGCGCCGCAGCGTGGTGGCGTCGGCGACCAGCACGATCGCATCGGGACGTTCGATGTCGTCGACCCTGCCGGCCAGCAGGTCGGTCACCACATGCTCGTCCGGGCTGATCGCATCGAGGCTGTAGGTGCCGGGCAGGTCCTCCACCGCGATCGTCACGCCGTCCACCTTGACGGTGCCGACGCTCCGCCCGACCGTGACCCCGGGATAGTTGCCGGTTTTGGCGCGCAACCCGGTCAGGTGATTGAACACGCTGGTCTTGCCGGCGTTGGGACTACCGACCAGCGCTATGCGCCGGGTGCTCGCGACGGCAACCGGACCGCCGCCGCTGTCGTGGCAGGACGTCATTGGTCCGCGTCGGGGACGACTTCGATCAATCGCGCTTCGCGGCGCCGCAGGCAGAGTTCGGTGTCTTGGACGCGGTAGATCGTCGGATCACCCAGCGGCGCTCGACGGATCACGTCGACATGTGTCGCCGGCCTAAAGCCCAGCTGCCACAGCCGGCCCGCCACCGGAGGGGCGGCATCGGGAACCGTGCCCACGATGGTCCCTTGCTGGCCGGGTGACAGCTGGGCCAGCATCGTCTTCGAGCCGGATCGGTCCGATGCGGCCGGCGTTCGCCTCAGCATGACGTGCCCTAACGTTCGATTCGTACCCTAGTAAGGTACACCTAACTTGCGCATCCCGTCATCGGCCCAGGTTAGCCAACGACGCGGCCGAACGGGGCCGCGATACCCGCCGACCGCAGTTCCAGCGCGGCCAACGCCCGGATGGTGACGGGATCCTCGCGCCGCCACCCGCCCACCGGATCCGCGCTGACCGCGATCAGTTTGCGGGGCGCCCGATTCGTCAACGCCCGCAGCGCCAGCAGCTGCTCGCCGGCCGGGGTAGCCGCCAGCGCGGTGACGGTCCACTTGCGCCGGAAGAACCGAAGTCGCAGGAAGAGCCACGGGATGACCGCGATGAGGATCGGGAGCGCGACGACCGCCATCGCGAGCAGCACGGCCAGCCAGCTTGCGGTGGTTTCCAGGTTGTGGCCGGCGCCGGCGATGTCGAGCGCGGCCTGACTGGCCGAGGTGAGCGGCTTGCTGACCGCGTCGCCCACCAGCGGAATGCGCTGGGCGCCGTGCCCGGCCGACTCCAGATTGCCGGCGATACCCTGCGCGCCGCTCTCGACTTGCCGACCGGCTTCGGCGATGGTCGAGATGGCGTCGTAGACGGCCACCCCGACCAGCAGCCAGATCGCCGTCCACATGACGACGGCGAAGTCGCTGAACAGCTGGGCCATCAGTCGGCCGGGTCTGGTGGAGTAGGGCAAGAACCGCGATGTCATAGCCCCGATCCCAGCACACGCTGCCAGCACACGGCCCCTTTCCGGGTGCCCGATAGGCTGGCCCGATGCGCGCCGCACTGTCCGACTACCAACATCTGGCCAGCGGCAAGGTCCGTGAGCTTTACCGCGTCGACGACGAGCATCTGCTGCTGGTGGCGACCGACCGGATCTCGGCGTATGACTATGTCCTGGCCAGCACGATCCCGGACAAGGGCCGCATCCTGACCGCGATGAGCGTCTTCTTCTTCGGCCTGGTCGACGCCCCGAACCACCTGGCCGGCCCCCCGGATGACCCGCGCATCCCCGACGAGGTCCTGGGCCGCGCGCTGGTGGTGCGGCAGCTGGACATGCTTCCGGTGGAATGTGTGGCGCGCGGCTACCTCACCGGCTCGGGATTGCTGGACTACCAGGCGACCGGGAAGGTTTGCGGTATCGCGTTGCCCGCCGGACTTGTCGAGGCGAGCAAGTTCGCCGCACCGTTGTTCACCCCTGCCACCAAGGCCGCACTGGGCGACCACGATGAGAACATCTCGTTCGGCCGGGTGATCGACTTGGTGGGTGAGGTGCGCGCCAACCAGCTGCGCGACCGCACGTTGCGGATCTACGTGCAGGCCGCCGATCACGCCTTGAAGAAGGGAATCATCATCGCGGACACCAAGTTCGAGTTCGGCACCGACCGGGACGGCAACCTGCTGCTGGCCGACGAGATCTTCACCCCGGATTCTTCGCGATACTGGCCGGCGGAGGACTACCGGGAAGGCGTGGTCCAGACCAGCTTCGACAAGCAATTCGTCCGCAACTGGCTCACCGGCGGTGAGTCCGGCTGGGACCGCTACGGCACACAACCTCCACCACCGCTCCCGGACCAGATCATCGCTGCCACCCGCGACCGTTATATCGAGGCCTACGAACGCATCTCCGGCTTGGATTTCGGTGACTGGATCGGCCCGGCCGCATGACCGAGTCTTCCGTTGGCAGCCCGGTGCCGCCCGTCGCCAAGCGGTTGGAGTCTCGCCGTGAGCATCACGGGGATGTCTTCATCGACCCGTACGAGTGGCTGCGCGATAAGGCCAACCCCGACGTCATCGCCTACCTCGAGGCGGAAAACCATTACGTCGACCGGATGACCGCCCACCTGGAACCCTTGCGGCAGCAAATCTTCGACGAGATCAAGGCGCGCACCAAGGAGACCGATCTATCGGTACCCACCCGCCACGGCGATTGGTGGTACTACGCGCGTACCTATTCGGGAAAGCAGTATCGCGTCCAATGTCGTTGCCCGGTAGCCGGTCCCGACGACTGGCAGCCACCAGTCCTGGATGAGAACACCGAAATACCCGGCGAGCAAGTGCTGCTCGACTCGAACGCCGAAGCTGACGGTCACGAATTCTTCGCGCTCGGCGCCGCCGCGGTCACCCTGGATGGGAATCTGCTGGCCTACTCCGTCGACACCGTCGGTGACGAACGGTATACCTTGCGGTTCAAGGACTTACGCACAGGTGAGATCTACTCCGACGAGATCGCCGACATCGGTGCCGGAGCGACGTGGGCTGCCGACAACCGCACCGTGTATTACCTGACCCTGGACGTGGCCCACCGGCCCGACAAGGTGTGGCGGTACCGGGCGGGCTCCGGTGCGGCATCGGAACTGGTGTATCACGAAGCCGACGAGCGGTTTTGGCTTGGCGTGGGGCTCACCCGAAGTGAGGCCTACGTGTTCATCGCCGCGGGGTCCTCCATCACCTCCGAGTTCCGCTACGCCGACGCCGCGGACCCACACGCACAGTTCAGTGTCGTGTTACCGCGACGCGAAGGTGTCGAGTACTCGGTGGAGCACGCGGTGATCGGCGGGCAGGATCAATTCTTGATCCTGCATAACGACGGGGCGGTGAATTTCACGCTCACCGAAGCGCCGGTCGGCGATCCAACGCAGCAGCGCACTCTGATCCCGCACCGCGACGACGTCCGGCTCGACGCGGTCGATGCTTTCGCCGGCCACCTGGTCATCAGCTACCGCCGTGAGGCGTTGCCCCGGCTGCAGGTCTGGCGCATCGGATCCGGCGGCGATTTCGCCGAGCCCGAGGAGATTTCGTTCGACTCCGAGCTGATGTCGGCCGGTCTGAACGGCAATCCGAACTGGGATGCGCCCAAACTGCGGATCCGAGCGGGCTCCCTGGTCATTCCGGCGCGGGTTTACGACATCGACTTCGCCACCGGCGAGCGCACCCTGCTGCGCGAGCAACCCGTCCTCGGTGACTACCGTCCCGATGACTACGTCGAGCGGCGCGATTGGGCGCTTGCCGACGACGGCACCCGCGTCCCGGTGTCCATCGTGCACCGCGCCGGCATCCGGTTCCCGGCGCCGGCACTGCTTTACGGCTACGGCGCGTACGAGATGTGCACCGACCCCAGCTTTTCCATCGCACGGTTGTCACTGCTGGATCGCGGCATGGTGTTCGCCATCGCGCACGTCCGCGGCGGCGGCGAGATGGGCCGGCTGTGGTACGAGCACGGAAAGCTTTTGGAGAAGAAGAACACTTTCACCGACTTCGTGACGGTGGCAAGGCATTTGATAGTCACGGGAGTCACCCGACCGCAGCAGCTGGTGGCACTCGGTGGCAGTGCGGGCGGCCTGCTGATGGGCGCGGTGGCCAACCTGGCGCCGGATCTGTTCGCCGGAATCCTCGCCCAGGTGCCGTTCGTCGATCCCCTGACCACCATCCTCGACCCGTCCTTGCCGCTGACCGTCACCGAATGGGACGAATGGGGAAACCCATTGGCGGACAAGGATGTCTACTCGTACATGAAGTCGTACTCACCGTATGAGAATGTCGAGGCCAAACGGTATCCCGCCATCCTGGCGATGACGTCCCTCAACGACACGAGAGTCTATTACGTGGAGCCGGCCAAATGGGTCGCGGCCCTGCGGCACGCCAACGAGGACGGTTATTCGATCCTGCTGAAGACACAGATGAACGCGGGCCACGGTGGCGTCAGTGGCCGCTACAAGGCGTGGCAGGAAACCGCATTCCAGTACGCCTGGCTGCTAGCTACCGCCGATCGCGACCGCTATGGCGGCGGTCACGAACACCACCTCGATGGCGGTCCGCAAGGGTAGTTTCGTCGTCATCGATCGAGGCGGGTTGGGCATCCGTGCGGCATACACGTTGGCCGGGAACATGGCCAACATAAGCGCCAGCAAGCACACGGCCGCCGCCACCCGGGTCGGCGGAACCAGCAAGCCGACGGCCCCGAGTAGCTCGAGCACGCCGGTCACGGAGACCAGGACGCCGGGCGCCGGCAATCGAGGCGGAACGATCGCGACGAGGTCGGCG
This sequence comes from uncultured Actinomycetota bacterium, assembly GCA_963800315.1. Classification (GTDB taxonomy): domain Bacteria; phylum Actinomycetota; class Actinomycetes; order Mycobacteriales; family Mycobacteriaceae; genus Mycobacterium. Next base: position 469,218 of record CAWDAS010000001.1, on the reverse strand, counting down.
CGCATCGGCGGCGCGAAGTGGGCGACCCCGGTCAGCACGAACATCGCGGCCAGCCCGACGGCGATCGCCGCAGTCCAGCTGTTGGCGTAGTCGACCCCGGCCCAGCCGACGGTCCGGGCGGCGATGCTGCCCACTACCAGGGTGATCAACGGGGCCATCTCGACGCTCCCAATCTAGACAATGACAAGTTCCCGTTCAGGCTAGGCCGCAGAACTAGTCATTGTCAAGATGGCGGCTATGCTGGCGGTGTGGACCGTCCGAACTACCACCACGGCGACCTGCGCGCGGTGATCCTCGACGAAGCCGCGCGCCTGGTGGCAAAGCGTGGCGCGGACGGGGTGTCGCTGCGCGAATTGGCCCGGAGCGCGGGCGTCTCACATGCCGCGCCGGCGCACCACTTCACCGATCGCCGCGGCCTGTTCACCGCGCTGGCCACCCAGGGATTTGCGCTGCTGGCTCAGGCGCTGGCCGAGGTCCGCGGGGACTTCGCCGACGCGGCCCTGGCCTATGTGCGATTCGCCATCGGGCACCCCGGGCACTACGAGGTGATGTTCAGCAAGTCGCTGCTCGACGTCTCAAACACCGAACTGGCCGCCGCCGAGGCGGCCGCCGGTGCCGAGCTTTCCCGGGGCGTCGCGACGCTGCGGGATCCCAAGGCCCGCGCCGACCCCGCGGGCGCCCAGCTGGCGGCATGGTCCCTCGTCCATGGATTTGCGACCCTGTGGCTCAACGGCGCGGTCAACGCCCGGGTGATGGAACGCGACCCGATGGACACCGTGCTGCGCATCGCGACGATGCTGTTCGCCGACTGAACGCCCTATTCGGCGACTGCCGGGATCGCCGGCTTCTTCGGCAGGAACGAGGCGGGGATGATCGTCACCGCCACCAAGACGGCAGCCAGCACGAATACCGTTGCGTAGGCATGCGAAAGGTCGTTCAGCACGTGAACCGAGAAACCGGAGGCGAGTGACTGCCGCGGCATGGCAGCCCGGTCCACCGGCACCCCGCTAACTGCGGCCTGTTGTAGCGACGCGAGTTTGTTGGCGGCGCGAATATTTTCGCTTCGATTGAACTGGTTGGTCAGGATCATCGACATCAGCGCGGTTCCCATCGAGCCGCCCACCTGATGACTGACGCTGACCAGCGTGGTGCCCCGGGCGATCTGGTGCGGCGCCAGCGCCTGCACCGCCGCGACGGACAGCGGCATCATGGTGCAGCCCATTCCCAGGCCCATGATCGCCAGCCCGACCAGCAGCGTCGGTAGGTAGTGCGCCTCCTTGGCCACGCCGACGGCGACGGTGCCCAGGCCGGCGGTGATCAGGGCGATGCCGACCAGGACGACCTTGCCGGGCCCTTGCCGGTCCACCAATGGTCCGGTGAGCCGCATGGTCAACATGGCACCCAGTCCCTGGGGGAGCAAGTGCAACCCGGCCTGCATCGGCGTCTGATGCAGCACCTGCTGGAAATAGCTCGGCAGCAGCAGGCCGGCGCCGAAAAAGGCGGCGGCGAAAACCACTATGGTCACATTGGCGTGGGTGAGCACCCGGTTGCCGAACAGCCGCAGGTCTATCAGCGGGTGATCTGCCCGGTGTAAGGCGTGCGCGACGAACGCAGCGATCAGCGCCAGGCCGATGGCCGCCGGTATCAGCACGTGGCGATCCGTCACGGTGCCGCGGCCCGGGATGGAAGACACCCCGAACAGGAACGCCGCCAAGCCCGGGGAGAGCAGCAGCACACCGACGAGGTCGAAGGTTTCCGATCGCGCCGGATGATCCCCGGGGAACACGATTGCTGCGAGGACGATGGTGACGAGCCCGATCGGCAAGTTGATCAGGAAGATCCACCGCCAGCTGGAGGCATCGATGAGCCAGCCGCCCAAAATGGGCCCACCGATCGGGGCAAGCAACATCGGGATGCTCAGGATCGACATCAGGCGGCCGAGGCGCCGCGGGCCCGCTTCCCGGGTCAAGATGATGAATCCCAGGGGCAGCAGCATGCCGCCACCGATGCCCTGCACCACCCGGAAGAGGATGAGTAACAGGATGTTTGGCGCCATCGCGCACAGCAGCGAGCCGACCGCGAAGGCCAGCACGGAGCCCATGAAGAGGCGTTTGGTGCCGAATCGGTCGGCTGCCCACCCGGTGATCGGGATAACGCTCGCCAGTGCGAGCGTGTAGCCGGTCATCGTCCATGCGACGACAGCCTGGGAGGAGGCGAACTGGTCGATGAAGGTGCGTTGCGCGACGCTGACAACCGTGACGTCCACGATCGCCATCACCGTGGCCAGGATGCACACAGCGGAGATCCGCAACAGCTCGGCGTCCAGTTGGTCGGGATAGTCGCGTTCGTCGACGCCGGGCTGCGGGGCGAACGCGCGGGGCGGCGGGGTGTCGGCCGCGGGGTAGGGAGCCTGATCCATGGCGATGCTTAGCATATCGAACCGATCGCGCCGCCGGGGCCGATGGCCGTCGGCTGACCAGCGCCGATATATGCCTGCTGTCTGCGTGTCCTTCACCATCCCGACATCTTGCATCGGCAAACTGCGGGTGTGGCTGGAAGATTGATCGTCTCGGTGTCGGGGATAGGTGAACGTACCTTGGCCGACGTCAAGGCGTTCTGCTCGCAAATGGACGCCCGCAAGGTCCCCGTGTCGCTGCTGGTGGCCCCCCGGCTGTCCGGCGACTACCGATTGGACCGCGACCCACGCACCGTCGAGTGGCTGAGTGCCCGGCGGGCCGGCGGCGACGCCATCGTGCTGCACGGCTACGACGACGCGGCCACCAAGAAGCGGCGCGGTGAATTCGCCATTCTGCGGGCACACGAGGCCAACCTGCGACTGATGGCCGCCGACCGGGTCCTCGAACACCTCGGGCTACGCACCAGGCTGTTCGCGGCGCCCGGCTGGGTGGTGTCGCCCGGGGTGGTCAAGACGTTGCCGGACAACGGCTTTCGCTTGCTTGCCGATCTGCATGGGATCACCGACCTGGTCCGGCAAAGCACCGTGCGTACCCGGGTGCTCGGGATCGGAGAAGGTTTTCTGACCGAGCCGTGGTGGTGTCGGATGGTGGTGCTGTCGGCCGAGCGGATCGCCCGGCGCGACGGCATAGTGCGGGTCGCGGTCGCGGCTCGCCACCTGCGCAAACCCGGCCCGCTGCAGGCGATGCTCGATGCGGTCGACCTGGCTTTGATGCACGACTGCGCGCCCACGGTGTACCGCTGGCGGCATGACAAGGCGATCCTCGACGCCGCCTGACCGAACGTCCGGCTAGCCCGCCGGCCGGGGCGCTACCCTGGTCCGACATGAGCGATTCTTCCGCGGCGGGGTTCGGCCCCGACGCCATTGTCGTCGGGGCTGGGCTGGCGGGCCTGGTGGCTTCCTGCGAATTGGTGGACCGCGGGCTGCGGGTGCTGATCCTCGATCAGGAGAACAGCGCCAATCTGGGTGGGCAGGCCTTCTGGTCGTTTGGTGGACTGTTCTTCGTCGACAGCCCCGAGCAGCGCCGCCTGGGCATTCGCGACAGCCACGAACTCGCGCTGCAGGACTGGCTCGGCACCGCGGCCTTCGACCGGCCCGAGGACTACTGGCCGCGCCAATGGGCGCACGCCTACGTCGATTTCGCGGCCGGAGAGAAACGCAGTTGGTTGCGCGCCCGGGGGCTCAAGATCTTTCCGTTGGTGGGCTGGGCAGAGCGCGGCGGCTACGGCGCGCAGGGGCACGGGAACTCGGTACCACGCTTCCACATCACGTGGGGCACGGGGCCGGCGTTGGTCGAGATCTTCGCGCGTCAACTGCGGGACCGGTCGACGGTGCGGTTCGCGCACCGCCACCAGGTCGACGAGTTGATCGTCGAGGGCGACGCGGTGACCGGAGTCCGGGGCACCGTGCTGGAGCCCTCGACCGCGCCCAGAGGGGTGGCTTCGTCGCGAAAAGCATTGGGGCAATTCGAATTGCGCGCGCCCGCCGTCATCGTGACCAGCGGGGGCATCGGCGGTAACCACGAGCTGGTGCGACGGAATTGGCCCAAGGGGATGGGTCGCGTCCCCGGGCAACTGCTGAGCGGGGTGCCGGCTCATGTCGACGGCAGGATGATCGGCATTTCGCAACAGGCCGGTGCGCGGGTGATCAACCCCGACCGGATGTGGCACTACACCGAGGGCATCACCAACTACGACCCGATCTGGCCGCAGCACGGGATCCGCATCATCCCGGGTCCGTCATCGTTGTGGCTCGATGCAACAGGTAAGCGGTTACCGGTTCCGCTCTACCCCGGTTTCGACACCCTCGGCACGTGCGAGTACATCATCAAAACCGGCTTCGACTACACGTGGTTTGTGTTGAACACCAGGATCATCGAGAAGGAGTTCGCACTCTCGGGCCAGGAGCAGAACCCGGACTTGACCGGCCAGAGCGTGCGTGAGCTGCTGCGCAACCGGGCCAGCTCCGGCCCGCCGCGCCCGGTGCAGGCCTTCATCGACCGTGGCGTGGACTTCGTCAGCGCAAACTCGTTGCGCGAGTTGGTCACCGCGATGAACAAGTTGCCCGACGTCCAGCCGCTGGACTATGCCACGGTGGAGGCCGAGGTCACCGCCCGCGACCGGGAGGTGGCCAACAAGTTCAGCAAGGATGGCCAGATCACCGCGATCCGCGCTGCCCGCGGCTATCTGGGCGACCGGCTGGGCCGAGTGGTGGCGCCGCATCGGCTGACCGATCCGAAGGCAGGGCCGATGATCGCGGTCAAGCTGCATATCCTGACTCGAAAAACGTTGGGCGGCATCGAGACCGACCTGGCGGGGCGCGTAGTCAAGGCCGACGGCATGCCGCTCACCGGGCTGTACGCCGCCGGCGAGGTCGCCGGGTTCGGCGGGGGCGGCGTGCACGGCTACCGCGCGTTGGAGGGAACATTCCTGGGCGGCTGCATCTTTTCCGGGCGCGCCGCGGGTCGCGGCGTCGCCGACGACATCACCTAGCTCGCCGCGGCTTCCCCAAGGGGCACCACCGGCGGGGCCACCCCCGCTTGCCGGCGTCACGCCAGCGTGACGCTCGACGGCGAGAGCCACGCCAGCGTGACGCTCGCACGCTCGCCCTAAAAGGTGACGGCGCTTTCTTCGGGCAGCACCTGAAAGTCGGTGTTGGTCATCTCGGTGAGCCGACCGTAGTAGATGCCCCGCGCATCCGGGGCGATGATCCCCTGGTGGATGGGGACTGCCCGCGCCGGTGCCACCGCGCGCAGGTAATCGACGGCCTCGGCGATCCGCATCCAGGGGGCCGACGCGGGCGCGGCCAAGACGTCCACCGGCTCGTCGGGCACGAACAGCGCGTCGCCGGGATGCATCAGTCTGGCGGGGTGGTCCCCGTCGCCCACCAGATACGAAATGTTCTGTATCACCGGGATTTCGGGGTGGATGACGGCGTGCTGACCGCCGACCGCTCGGACGGTCAGTTCACCGATCCGCAGCTCGTCGCCGACGTGCACCTCCCGGCACGGCGCGCCCAGCTGGGCGGTGGTTTGCGGATCGGCATACAGCGCGGCACCCGGATTGCCCTCCAGCAGCGACGGCAGCCGCGTCCCATCGACGTGGTCGGGGTGCTGATGGGTGATCAGGATGGCGGACAGCCCAGTGATCCCCTCGAAGCCGTGGGCGAACGTCCCGGGATCAAAGAGCACGCTCGTATCGCCGAACTCGGCGAGTAGGCACGAATGGCCGAAATGCGTCAGTTGCATGTCTACGATTGTGCCCTGACGGGAGGGTGCCGATGCGTTTGATTTTTGCCGCGATGCTGGTTACCGGCGGTCTCGCGGTTGCTCTGATCGTCGTCACCCCTGCGCACGCCGAGCCCGAGACTTGCCCGGCCGTCTGCGACCAGATCCCCAATACCGCGTGGATCGATCGGCACGCGGTGCCGCTGGACTCGGTGTACCACTGGCCCGCTCTCGCCGGTCTTGCGGTCCAGGTAACCGGCGCCGGGACCGCGCCGCGTTTCCGGTTCGAGGAACTGTGTGCCGCGCCGGTGGCCCCGCAGGACCCCCGCGACTCGGCGGTCGCGGCCCGCGCCACGGTGGTCCACCTCGAGGGTCAGTGGCAGCTGCAGGCGCAGATCCTGCACTGGCGCGGTGATACGGCCCGTGGTGGCGCGATCGCCGCCTCGGTGTTCAACAACGCCGTCGCCGCGCTGCGCGGCTGCCAGCAGCGGGCGCTGCTGCAGTCGCCGTCGATCACCAGCGACCAGCCGAACCGGATGGCGGCGGTGATCAGCGGCCCGGTCGTCATGCACACCTACCTGATCGCCCACGTGACGAGCAGCACGATCGGCGAGCTCACGCTGTGGTCGTCAGGCCCGCCGCAGGTGCCGTGGCCGGCGATGGCGGACGACCCGGTGCTGAACTCGATGACCGCGCCGCTGTGTGAGGCCTACATCGCATCGTGCCCGTGAGCCGCGCGCGGCACTTTCGCCGGTAGAGTTGTCGCCGGGACAGACCTGAGGAGGAACGCCGGTGGCCCGGGTGGTCGTTAATGTGATGCCCAAAGGGGAGATTCTGGACCCACAGGGCCAGGCAATTGTCGGCGCACTGGGCCGGCTCGGTCATCCGGGGATCTCAGATGTCCGGCAAGGCAAGAGGTTTGAGCTCGAGGTCGATGACACCGTTGATGACTCCACGCTCGCCGAGATCGCCGAGACGCTGTTGGCCAACACCGTGATCGAAGACTGGACGATCAGCCGGGAAACGCGGTGACTCCGCGAATCGGCATCATCACCTTCCCCGGCACGCTGGACGACGTGGACGCGGCGCGGGCGGCGGGGCGTGTCGGCGCCGAGGCGGTCAATCTGTGGCATGCCGACGCCGACCTGAAGGGCGTCGACGCGGTGGTGGTACCCGGCGGCTTCTCCTACGGCGATTATTTGCGGGCCGGTGCGATCGCGAGATTCGCCCCGGTGATGGCCGAAGTGGTGGACGCTGCCCGGCGCGGCATGCCAGTGCTGGGCATCTGCAACGGTTTCCAGGTGCTCTGCGAGGCCGGGCTGCTGCCCGGGGCCCTGACGCGCAACGTCGGTCTGCACTTCGTCTGCCGCGATGTGTGGCTGCGCGTCACGTCGACCGCGACGGCGTGGACGTCGCGTTTCGAGCCCGACGCAGACCTGCTGGTACCGCTCAAGTCCGGAGAGGGCCGCTACGTGGCCCCCGCCGAGGTGCTCGCCGAGCTGGAGGGCGAGGGCCGGGTGGTGTTCCGCTACCACGACAACGTCAACGGCTCGCTGCGCGACATCGCCGGCGTCAGCTCCGCCAGCGGTCGTGTCGTCGGGCTGATGCCGCATCCGGAGCACGCCATCGAAGCGCTGACCGGGCCCTCCGACGACGGGCTGGGCCTGTTCTATTCGGTCTTGGACGCCGTACTCGCCGTTTAAGCGGAAGCCCCCGCGGCGTTGCGTAATTCGGCGAACGCCGCGCCGATGGCATCCGTCGCTTCGTGGGGGTCGTTGAACGTCTGGTCGTCGGTCAACACCGCGACACCGAGTTGGTCGACATAGCTCCACACGGTGATGTTGACCGGGGCGCCCGGCGAGAGCACGCCGGTCGAGTAGATCTCGCTGACCGCCGCGCCGCCGAAGTGGCCGCGCTCACGCGGCCCCACGACACTGGACACCGCGACGTTCATCAGCCTGTTGGGAGAGTCGCGCCGTCCCAGCCACCCGAACGCGGCCGGCGCGATCGCGGTCGGCAGGTAGCCCATCATCCGCCCGTACAACTTCGGGCCCAGGATTTCGTGGTCCTCCTTGGCGATTCGGGTTGCCAGCGCCACCAGTCTCGCCCGCTCGGCGGGATCGGCGACGTGCACCGGCAACGAAATCATCAGACCGCTGATCTGGTTACCGGTGATCCGGCCGGACTTGTCCGTGGCGGTCGGCACCGAGGCGATGATCGGCCGATCGGCCGCGCCGTCGTAAGCCAACAACAGCCTTCGCAGTCCGCCGGCCGCCATCGCCAAGATCAGATCGTTGACGGTGATGCCCAGCGCCTTGGCCGTCGCTTTGACGTCGGCCAGCGGCAGCGCCGCGCTGGCGAAGCGCCGCTGGGCTGAGACGACGTGGTTGAGGAACGTCGGCGGTGCGGCGAAGGCACCGGCCAGATCCGGGTGCTCCCCGCGCTGCCTGGACCGGCGGCGCACCCGCGTCAACCCCACGGCTGCGTCTCGTAGCAGCCGCGGCAGTTCGATGACTTGCCGAACATGGTCGCGCGCGGCCGCGCGCAGCAGCTCGGCCGTCGACGCCGTAACACCCGCTTCGTCGTTGTCACGCTCGTCGGTGGCGTCTCCCGCCGGCCCAGGGATGTCCATGGCGCGCGCCAGCAGATTGACGGAGGCGACGCCGTCGGCCAGCGCGTGGTGGACCTTGCCGATCAGCGCGAACCGTCCCCCGGCCAAGCCTTCGGCGAAATGGAACTCCCATAGCGGGCGGCTGCGGTCCAGCGGCGTGGAAGCCACCGCGCCGATGACATCGTCGAGCTCACGACGGCCACCCGGTGCGGGCACCTGGATTCGCCGCAGGTGGTAATCCAGGTCGACCCCACAGTTCTCCTGCCACATCGGGTGATGCAGCCGCCAGGGGATGTCGACGAGCTTGTAGCGCAGCGGTTCCAGCAGATGCAGCCGGCGGCGCACATGGTGGCGAAACACGTCGAAGCCGAACTCGCCCGCCACGTTCGACGGGTCGATGACCGCCACCTTGAGCGTGTGGGTGTGCAGGTTGGGCGTTTCGCTGTAGAGCAGCATGGCGTCCATGCCGTTGAGCCTTTTCACGCGCCACCCCGCCGTGCCCGCCTGTGCCGTAACGGTATTCGCACGATGCCGACCCCCTGGACATTGATGGCGCCGGGTCACCCCACGATGGGGAACCGGCGTTGCGCGGCCAGCCGCTTGAGCGCGGCCTCCATCACCGCGCGGACATGCGCGTCGACCTCGTCGATGTCGGGATCGCGGCCGAAACGGGAAGTGACGTCGATCGGTTCGAGCACCTCGGTGACGACCTTGGCCGGCAGCGGCAGGTTCGGCGGGAAGATCACGCTCAGGCCAAACGGGAAGCCGAAGCTCACCGGCAGAATGTCCATCCGGGCCCTGGTGAGCCCCAACTTGCGGGCCAGCCAGTTGCCGCGGGTCAAAAACAGCTGGGTCTCCTGGCCCCCGATCGACACGGTCGGCACGATCGGCACCCCAGCCTCGATGGCGGTCTTCACGTATCCGGTGCGGCCGTTGAAGTCGACGGTGTTGGCACTGAAGGTGGGACGGTAGGAGTCGTAGTCACCGCCGGGGAAAACCAGGACGACCGCGCCGGAATGCAGTGCTGCGGAGGCGTTTTCGCGGCTCGCTTCGATGACACCGACGCGCCGAAGCACGCCGTCCAGCGGACCAATGAGAACCCCGTAGTGCGCCAGGGTATATACCGGGCGGTGGTAGCCGAACGCGTCGTAGAACGCCGACGAGAAGATCAACACGTCGGGAGTGAAGATGCCGCCGGAATGGTTGGAGACCACCAGCGCGCCCCCGGCCGGCGGGATGTTATCGAGGTTGCGAACCTCGGCGCGATACCACCGCTTGACGAGCGGCCCGACTGCGTTCTTCACCTGCTCGGTGAACGCCGGATCCCATTTGCGGGTTTCGCGATTGTCCGCCGCCGAGCCGGTGCTGCCCTTCATGGCATTCTCTATAGCCGGAGCGGCGCCAATCTCAAACCCGATCGGTCAGTGACATATATTACTCTCGATTTTGGAGAATGCCATAATCGTTTGCTGGGTGCGGCTCGTCCTGGGTGTCAGCCGGCGTCGCGCAGCAACGGCCGCGTGGTCGGCGGCAGTTCGACGACCGGGCTCAACTCGCCAAAGAACTCGGTCGCGTCCGCGATGGCACGGTCGACGAAGGAGGCGAGATCCTCGAACGAGACACTCTCGCGGATCCATCGGGACCGACGCGCCACCACCCCGATGCGCTGAGGATCACAAGAAGCGTGCACGATCGCGGTGACGTGGCGGTCCTGGCGATTCCACGCGTCCGAGAAATGAGCCAGCCAGGGACGGTCGGCTGCGGGAAAGAAGCACCCCGGGGTCACACGGATGATCAACACGTCGTCGTGCGCGGGCGAGAGTTCGAGATGGACGTGCAGGCGCCGCGGACGCGCGCTGCTGACAAAGAAGTACTCACCATCGTGTTGCCCGCGGAAGTAGCGTCGCCCGCGGGTACGCAAGTAGCGTTCGACCAGGTTCGCGCACCGAGGCTTAATCATGAAGTCAATGTTGCGGCCCGCAACTTTGCGGAGCCTTGAGCCAGGCAATGCCCGACCGAAGAATTCGTTGAGAATTCGCTGAGCGGCGGCCGGTCAGCGCGGCACTCGCACCGGGACGTTCGACCATCTGGCGACGTTTGCATGCCGACCCGCTCGCAGCCATCCCACATCACTTCGTAACGGGGCATCAGGTCCCAAAGCTTCTCCGCGTTTTGCCGACCAGCTTGATGACGGTTTCGGCTCCGGTGCCCCTAAAAGTGTTGCGATGTCCTCAGGCTGGGTTAGGCGCGGTGACCTCGCACTACGGCCGTTGCTGAGGGCTTCCCAACGGATACAGTCCGGGCAGGTTGACCACGATCGCCTCTTGGGTGCTGCGCGCGATCACGACCTCCGCGGGTGTGTTCGGGTCGGGGTTTTCCTCCCGGTGCGGCAGATACGGCGGGATGAAGACGTAGTCGCCGGGCGCGGTGGCGATACGCACTTCCTGAGTGCCGTCATGGAACACGAACTCCGGATTGCCGCGTCGCACGTAGATCGCGGTCTCTGATTCTCCGTGGTGATGGTTGTCCGAAGCGGATTTTGGTGCGGCGTGCGTCTCGCCCATCCAGAGCTTCTCGGCGCCGACCGACCGGCCGGACAGGGCGGCGAAGCGCCGCAGGCCCTCCGACTGTGCGGTGTCGGAGCTGATCTCTGAGGCCTTGATGTGGTGTACGCGGTCGGGGGTGATTCTTGTTGCCGCGTCGTCGAAGTCTGGATGGAACCCGTCTGCGCTGGCCATGAGTCAATTATCGTCCGAGGTGTCCCGATACGCCTCGAGCAGCCTCAGCCACAGCTCACTGATGGTCGGGAAGCACGGCACGGCGTGCCACAAACGATCGATGGGCACCTGGCCGGCGACGGCGATGGTGGCCGAGTGCAGCAGCTCGGTAACACCCGGGCCGACCAGGGTCAGGCCGAGCAGGTAGCCCCGGTCCACATCGATCACCATCCGGGCTTGGCCGCTGTACCCGTCAGTGTAAAGCTTGGCGCCCATCACGACGTCACCGATTTCGATATCGACGGTGCGAATTCGATGGCCGGCCCGCTCGGCCTGCCCGGCCGTCAGCCCGACCGCGGCGGCTTCGGGATCGGTGAAGAAGGCTTGCGGCACGGCGTAGTGGTCGGCCGTCGTCGCATGCGCGCCCCATGGCGCGGTGTCCAACGGCGTGCCCGCCACTCGGGCACCGATAGCCGCACCGGCGATGCGCCCCTGATATTTGCCCTGATGGGTGAGCAGTGCCCGGTGGTTGACGTCGCCGGCCGCATAGAGCCAACCGTCATCGACGGCGCGTACCCGGCAGGTGTCGTCGACGTCGAGCCAGCTGCCCGGGGTCATCCCTATCGTTTCCAAGCCGACGTCATCGGTCAGCGGCGCGCGGCCGGTCGCGAAAAGCACTTCGTTGACCGGCAACTCGGTGTCGTCGTCCAACTCGAGGATCACCGACTCACGGCTCGGCCGGCGTAGCGCGCGGACCGATACACCCAGGCGCACATCGACACCGGCATCGGTCAGTCCCCGCCCGATCCGCTCGCCCACGAATGGCTCCATGCGGGGCAACAACCCGGAGCCGCGGACTAGCAGGGTTACTGCGGAACCCAATCCCTGCCATGCCGTGGCCATTTCGACGCCCACACCGCCGGCGCCGACAACGGCGAGGCGCTCCGGAACGTAGCCACTGTCGGTGGCCTGCCGGTTGGTCCACGGCTTTGCCTCGCCGATACCGGGCAGGTGGGGGAGCGCGGGCCGGCTTCCGGTGCAGACGACAACCGCGTGCCGCGCGGTCAGCACCACCTGGTCGCCGCCGGGCATGGTGACGGAGACTCGCCGCGGACCGTCCAACCGTCCATGGCCGCGGACCAGGGACGCACCGATCCCGCTCACCCAGTCGGCCTGGCCCGTGTCATCCCAGTCGCTCACGTAGCGGTTGCGCCGGCCGAAGACGCCCTTAGCACTGATCGAACCGGTGACCGCCTCGCGTGCGCCGTCGACCCGGCGGGCATCGGCGAGGGCAATGACCGGGCGCAGCAATGCTTTACTGGGCACGCAGGCCCAGTAGGAGCATTCGCCTCCCACGAGTTCGCGCTCGACCAGCGCGACACCGAGTCCCGCCGCCCGGGCGCGTTCGGCCGCGTTCTGGCCAATCGGGCCGGCGCCGATCACCACAACGTCGAAGTCGAGTTCGCTATCTGCAGTCATGGTCAGTGATCCTTCCGGTTGTCGATGGCGGCGGTGCCTGACGATCAGCGGGATGCCCTGGTGAGTCGTTCGGCGAGCTCCCGCAGATCGCGCACGACCAGATTTGGTTGCGCCAGGCCGCCAGTCGGCAACGGTGCATTGCCCGGCCGCGTGATGAGAGCGGCGGCGAAGCCGACATTCTGAGCACCCAGGAGATCCCACGGGTGGGCGGCCACCATCATGCAATCCGCGGGCGCCACCTGCAGCGCCTGGCACGCGTACCGGTACACCATCGGAGCCGGCTTGAGGGCGCGGTGTGCATCGACGCTCAGCCGCTGTTCGAAAAAATCTGCGATCCCGGCGCTTTCCAGTGCCGTGGGTCCCTCCGGGTTCGGTGGCGAGTTCGTCAGGGTGGCAAGCCGAAAACCGCTATCCCGCAGCAATGCAAGGCCCTCCACCACATCGGGGTGTGCCGGCAGCGTGAGCACGCCCATCTTCAGTCGGCGCAGATCATCGTCGGTGACACCGACCCGGTGGATGTCGCCCAGCATGCGCAGCACGACCTGACCGAGCGTGGAGAAATCGACATACTCGTCCATCAGCGTGACGGTCATCGAATACAGGACCAGCTGTGCGTACCAGTCGCGAAGCACTCGTGTGTCGCCGAATATGTCGCCGAAAAGCGGGGCCAATGAATCGATATCAAGCAGCGTCTCGTTGACGTCGAAAACGAGCACGGACGGCGCGGTGCTTACTGGCGGTGTCTGCATGGCTAGTGTTCAACATTCTTCCGTTCGGGTATCCGGGCGACCTCATCCGCATCATCCTGCGTATCCGCGCCGAGATATCTGCGTGGGTCGGCCGAGTGACCGTTTCCCCAACACCTCATCGGTGTCGAGGCCGCGGTCGACCCCATGGGGGATGACGGTCTGGCCGGGTTCGAGGTGTAGCTGCTTGCCGTCGAGGTAGACGTCGATCATGTCGGGTTCGAAGGACACCAGGTCACGGACCCGTCTGACTTCGGTCCAGGCGTCGACGTAGGACCAGGCCGCGCGCCTGCGGGCGCCGATATCGTAGTAAGAGGCAATCCCCTTGTAGGGACAGAACGTTTGTCCCTCAGCGGGTGTGAGCGCCGATCCGTCGACATCCTCGCGCGGCACGTACCAGCGCGGTGCGAAGCCGGACTCGTACAGCACCACCGGGCGCTGCGTATCCGCAACCACCCCTTCGCCATCACGGACGACCAGATGCCTTGACGTGGAACGAATATCGATGCGGTGGTAGGCGTCAGCAGCGTGCCCCACGATGCGTTCGTCTTCTTCGTAGAAGGCCTCCATGGCCCGCCAGGCGAAGGCCAGCCGCCCATCCAGCGTCGCCGCGTGCGGTGGCAGCCCCGTGTGTTGCCAGGCGCTGTGGTTGGCCTCCTGCCCCGAGACCTTGACGGCGAACCACTGGGTGTCGCCGAGGTCGCGGTGCTGCGTCACCCGGTCCTCGGCGATCAGGATTCCCTTTTCGATGTCATCGCGCGGAAAGTAGGCGACCGGGTAACGGCCCGGCTCGTGTAGTAGCACGACGTCCTCGCTGTCGGCGATCCACCGATCCGCGAAGCGCACGCGCATCCGGCGGCGCAACGGCTCGGCAAAGAGCAGCCGCGGTGGTAGCGGCTCTTTTGTGAGGAAGTGGCCCACCGACCCGATCGCGAGCGGACCCTGCTGCCACGCCAAACCCATCATCATGCCCTCTCTGTAGCCAAAGCCGTTGGCAAAAACCCGGTTTGAAGCTGAGCGTCACTGCAGGACGACGACCATCTTTCCGCCGGCCGCCCCGGCCTCCATCACGCGATGTGCTTCGTGAATCTGGTCGAACGAGAACACGCGTGACGGCTGTGCATCAAGCGTGCCCTCGGCAACCTGCCGGGCGATGTCTTGCAGGGGAACGTCGGAGAGCGGGAAACCGGGAGATCCAAACACAAAGCTGCCGAAGAAGTTCCAATTCACGCCGCTGGGCATGCGCAACAGCGGGTTGAACTCGGCGATGGGGTCGAGGCCACCCAGCCACCCCGCCAGGCAGGCGGAGCCGCCACGACGCAGCATGTCGAGGGAGTCCAGGATGGTGCTGTTGCCCACCAGGTCCAACACGGCGTCGAGCTGCTTGGATTCGGTGAGGTGAGCCGCCAGGTCGGGCCGCTCCAACTCGACGCGCGACGCGCCCAACTCTTCGAGCATTGCAAAGCGCTGGCGGCTCCGCGTGGTGGCAATGACACGCGCGCCGACGGCGACGGCCATGTTGAGCGCGGCCTGCCCGAACGATGACGTCGCGCCGCGCAACAGCAATGTCTGCCCGGCCGTCAGGCTCAGGTTGCGGAACAGGCACGTCCACGCGACCGAATAGGTTTCGGGCAACGCCGCCAAAACCTCCCACGGCAGCTCGGACTCGATGAGGGCGACGTTCGCCGCGCGCACCCGGGTGTACTCGGCATAGCTGCCGTTGATGGTTCGGCCCAAGCCGCCCATCAGTGCCGCCACCTTGGCACCGACCGGAAACTCGCCTCCCGGGCACGAGTCGACGACGCCGACGCATTCGATGCCACTGACCTCGGCGGCTTCGGCCCATTCCCCGCGACGCATGTGCATTTCGGCGTGATTGATGCCGAATCCCTTCACTTCGATCACCACTTCGCCGTCCCTGGGCAGTGGCTTGGGGATTTCGGTGTAGACCAGGCTGTCGAGACCACCGAACTTCTTCAGCACGATCGCTCGCATCGTCGCCCCGCCGGGCTGTTCACGGACCACGGCCGGCGCGGCGGGCAGCGCGGTGTATTCGCGGGAATCGGTGGCAGACATCGTGTTGCCTCTTCCTAGTACGTGAGCGGGTCTTTGGATATCGACCCGCGAATCCGACAGCCCGGGAAGCCTGCGTCGCCGTCCGCTGCGACTGACTGGGCTGTATAACCCAATATTATGGGACAACGAACCCAAACATGTCCAGGGGTGTGAGCTCAGGATTTGGATTTGCTCCGGGCCCGCGGGGATCGGCTCTTGCGGGGCTGGGGTTGCGGTGCGAAGGACCGCACGTATTCAACGGCGGCATTGACGGCGGCGCGCAACGGTTCCCCGTCGGCGGTGGCATGGGTGAGCATGGCGCCGCCCTGGTGTGCCGCGACCAGCGATACGGCTAGATGTCGCGGGTCGGCGTCGGGGCGCAGATCGCCACGATCGCGCATCGCGGTCAGGGCGTCCTGAAACAGCCCGATCCATGCGTCGTACCCGGCGGACAGGTCGTCGTGCATTTCGTCATCGGCATCGATCAGCTCGCCGGCCAGTGAACCGTAGACGCAACCGCCTACGCGGTACACGGCGTCGATATCCGCCACGCAGGCATCGGCCCACGCTTGCAGGGCATCGAGGCTGTCGAACGCGTCGAACCGCGGCTGAGTGTGGAAATCTTGCACGTCATTGCGGCGCGCGGCGATAACCAGGCGGGTCAATTCCTGCTTGTCGCGAAAGTAGTGGGAGATCTGCGACCCGCCCACGCCGGCCGTGCGCCGTACCTGATCGACGCTGGTGTTGGCGACCCCGCGCTGGAACATCAGGCGGGCGGCGGCGTCGATGATGCGCGCCCGAGTAGCCAGCCCCTTTCGGGTGAATCGCGAATCTTCAGCCACATTGCCGCCTTTGGCGCAGAGCAGTCAGCTAGCTTTCCGTGCCGCGCGCTGGCCGCGCGGGTGGCGCGGCGGACGCGAAACCCGTTCGGTGGCGTCGGTCGCGAACAGGCGTAGATAGTTGACCGCGAATCGGACCGCGTCCGCGTGCGGCCATTCCGCCCGATACGTGAAGGCCAAGGTACCACCACCCTGGTGGGCGCTGACGACGACCAACGCCAGCCGTCGCGGGTCGGCATCCGCGACCAGAACACCACCGTCCTTCATTCGCTGGATCGCCTGCGCAACCAGGTCGATCCATTGCCGATAGCCGGCCGCCAACGTTTCACGCGTGCTGTCGTCGGTCTTCACCAATTGCGCTGCGAGGGCGTGGTAGGTGGGCGTGCCGAAATATCCGATCCGCCGCAGATAGCGCATGTTGAGGTCGATCCACCGCTCGAAGTCATCGAACGAGTCCAGGTTTCCGAGCTTGGGCTGGCGGTGGAAGTCGAGAACCACGCCGATTTGGCGCCTGATGACCGCGCGGATCAGCGCGCTCTTGTCGGCGAAATAATGTGCCAGCTGTGACCCGCTCACCGATGCGGCGGCGCGCACCGCTTCCATATTCGCCGCGGACAGCCCTTCGGTGACGATCAGCTGGGCGGCGGCCTGCACGATCCGGTCGCGAGTGGCACGCCCCTTGGCGGTCAACCGTTGTTCGTCGTGAACGTCGGGATGGGCCATCGGCTCAGGCTAACGTGCGAGCGCCCCAATTATGGGACATGCAACCCATTGATGCCCTGCGTCGTCGTCAGGCCGGTTGCAGACGGGCCAGGAAGTTGTGGATCAGCCCGGTGACGTCATCCAGTGCCGACTCCAGCAGGAAGTGTCCGCCGTCGAGCAGATGAATTTCAGCGTCGGGCAGATCGTCGGCGAACGCCTCGGCGCCGGCCGGTCCGAAGATTTCGTCACCGCGACCCCACACCGCCAGCAGCGGGACGCGGCTGGCGCGGAAGTATTCGTGCAGGCGCGGGTACAACGGCGCGTTGGTCGCGTAGTCCCGCAGCAGCTGCAGCTGCACCAGATCGTTGCCCGGCCGCGATATCAGCGCGTAGTCGTGATGCCAGCAGTCGGGGTCGACCAGTGTCTCGTCGGCTACGCCGGTCAGGTATTGCCACCGGGTCGCCTCGAGTGTGAGAAACTGCCTTACCGCGGCCTCGGTGTCGGCTGTCTGTTGAGTTTGGTAGGCCTGCACGACCTTCCAAAAGCTTTCCACGAACCCGGCGTCGTAACCATTGCCGTTCTGGCTGATGATCGCCGTGATCGCGGACGGCTCGCGCAGCGCCAGCCGCCAGCCGATGGGCGCGCCGTAGTCCTGTACGTACATCGCGTACCGATCGATACCGAGTGCTGCGCAGCAGGCCGGCGGTCAGATCGGTCAGCGCATCGAAGGTGTAGTCGAACTCCTCGACCGGCGGTGCGTCCGAAAACCCGAAGCCCAAATGGTCCGGCGCTATCACGTGGTAGCGGTCGGCGAGCGCCGGGACCAGGTTCCGGAACATGTAGGAGCTAGTGGGAAATCCGTGCAACAGGACCAGGGCGGGAGCGCGCTCGTCGCCGGCTTCGCGGAAGAACAGCCGGTGACCGTCGACGGTGACGTAACGATGATGAACGTCGGGCATGGCGGCCTCCTCACAGATTCTGGGATGCTCAACCCATTATGCACTAAAGCCAAGGGGCCGCAATAGTCTGCGGAGCGGTTGACCGCTTCGCCGCCCGGGAATAGTCTGGGTCAACCATCCCAGTCGACGCGACGGGAGCGACTGGGATGGCGAGTCCCAGGAGACGCAGTGGGCAAGCTCGTTTCGGTGAACGTGGGCATGCCCAAAAACGTGCAATGGCACGACAGAACCGTTTACACCGGGATATGGAAGACCCCCGTGGAGGGCGCCGTGATGGTGCGCCGCCTCAACGTCGAGGGCGACGGGCAGGGCGATCTCGCCGGCCACGGTGGTGAGCAACGCGCCGTCATGGTGTACCAAACGGAGTCGTACGAATTCTGGAAGAAATACCTGCGTCGGGACGACCTTGGGCCCGGGCATTTCGGCGAAAACTTCACCGTTACCGGTCTCGCCGATGACGAAGTGTGCATCGGCGACCGGTACCGCATCGGCACCGCGGAATTCGAAGTCACCCAGCCGCGGGTCACCTGCTTTCGGGTCGGGCTTCGCCTCAACGAACCGGAAATGCCCAATCTGCTTGTCTCCCAGCACCGTCCCGGCTTCTACCTCCGTGTCATCACGGAAGGGCGGGTATGTGCCGGCGACGACATCGTACGGACCGCCCGCGGCCGGCACGCACTCAGTGTCGCCGATATTGACGCGCTGCTGTATCTGCCCAACCGCAACATCGAGCACCTTCGCGCGGCCGTCGACATGCCGGCGCTCAGCCCGGGCTGGCGGCAGTCATTTCACGACATGCTCACGGCGCACGACC
This sequence comes from uncultured Actinomycetota bacterium, assembly GCA_963800315.1. Lineage (GTDB taxonomy): Bacteria > Actinomycetota > Actinomycetes > Mycobacteriales > Mycobacteriaceae > Mycobacterium. Next base: position 450,594 of record CAWDAS010000001.1, on the reverse strand, counting down.
AACCCGTTGCTCAGAAGCCGGCCAGAGCGGAGCCGGGGTGGAACGGATTTCGGCCCATGCGGGTCAACGCAATACGCCACGAGAGCTCACAGGTGATGTCGATCCTCCTGGCGGCCGACGACAGCGGCCCGCTACCGTCGCCCCGGCCCGGCCAGTATCTGACGGTGCGAATCCCCGAGGCCGGAATGTCCACGCCCCTGCGCAGCTACTCGCTCTCCGGTGATCCCGGCGCGGGTGACTACCGGATCAGCGTCAAGCGGGAAGACCGCGGCGTGGTGAGTCAGTGGCTGCACGCCCACATCAAACCCGGGTCGGTCATCGAGGCCGCCGCCCCGCGCGGTGACTTCTGCCTGACCGAGGGCAGCAATCCCGTCGTCATGATCTCGGCGGGAATCGGTATCACTCCGGTTCTGGCTATGTTGCATTCGCTGGCGGCGACGCACAGCCCCCGCGACATCTGGTGGATGCACACCACCCGCGATCGCGAAACCCAGTCCTTTGCAGCCGAAGTCAGCTCGCTTATCGAGTCGTTGCCGCACGCCCGGCAGCTGGTGTTCTACACCCGGACCCAGGGACGCCTGGACCACCCGACGATCGCGCGATTGGGCCTACCGGTCGACGCCGTGGCGTACCTGTGCGGTCCACAACGGTTCATGAGCGACATGCGAGAGGCGCTCCTCGCGGTCGGGCTCGACCCCGCGAACATCCATAGCGAATTGTTCGGTACCCTGCCACCGATCAACCCCGGAATCGTCGACGGTGCTCCCCACAAGCCACCGCACCCGCCGACGGGAACGCCGGGAACCGGGCCGTCAATCACCTTCGCCCGCAGCGGTTTGACGGTCGCCTGGTCCTCCGGCTACGGCAGCATCCTTGAGCTGGCCGAAGCCTGCGACGTGCCAACCCGGTTCTCCTGCCGAAGCGGGGTCTGCCACGTCTGTCTTACCGGGGTGGTCGCCGGGACGACGACTTACGTTCAGCCGCCGCTGGAGCCGCCCGAGCGGGGCACGGTGCTCATCTGCTCGGCGGCTCCGGAAAGCGACGTGGTGCTAGACCTCTAACCCGAAGTTGGGCCGTCAGCAGCCGAGGCAGACCGACGCTTCGGCGGTGTAGCACAGGAACGTCATCGTCTCCTGCAGGTACAGCTGCACGGTGTCGGCGTCGTGGCTGGCGTAGCCGATCGCGACGTCGGTGCCCAGTTGCAGATCGAAGTCGCCGCCGCGGGTGGTCAGCAGCATGGCGCCGTCGATGGCCGGCGCCCAGATGATGTCCCCGTCCACCAGTCGGTTCAGGTGCTCGCGGATGGGATACCCGTGCTCGGTGGTCTCGCTGACCTTGGTGTAGACATCGGCGGCCAACAGCACCGAGTATGGGCCGTCGACACCGGCCAGGCGCAGTGAGGTCAGCGCCTGCGAGATCGCATCGGGCATGTCGCGAGGATCCTCGGGCAACGGCAGCGACGGGTTGGCGCTGCAGCTCCGAATCCCCTCGATCGACGCGGCGGCGTAGCCCTCAAAAATGGCACGGTCCTCGACGAAGGCCAGCTTTTTGGCGGCGGCCTTGACCGGGTCCCAATCGGAATCCTGCGCACCACGCTCGACGTTGTCGATTTCGTAGCGTGACAGGGTAAACGGAACCCGAAGCCGCACTAGGGGTTTACTCGCCCGTAGGTGAGTCACCACGCCGTCGGTCGGTGCCTCAACGTCGATGAGCCGGCCGGTGCTGACGGCGGCGGTGACCGGACCGCCGGGCTCGCTGACATCGACCACCCGGCGCCCGGCGACATGGCGTTTGAAGGTCCGGGTCGCTTCCAACTCGATTTCTTTCCAAGCGACTTCGGTGACCGGTGCCAGATCGCGATAGAGGTTGTTCATCAAGAGATTCCTTTCAGGCTGCCGATCGACAGTGAGCCTTGCTGAGCGACGGACTGAGCAGCTGGCGCTGCTGCCACCAGCGGCGCGGGCAGGGGTGGGGGATCGTCGAGGAAGTCGACGGTGGGGGAGAAGAACAGCCCGCCGGTGACGGCGGTGGAAAAATCGAGAATGCGGTCGGTGTTGCCGGGCGGGTCGCCGAGAAACATGTTGCGCAGCATCTGCTCGGTGACCCCGGGCGTGCGCGAATAACCAATGAAATAGGTACCGTATTCGCCCTTGCCGAGCTCACCGAATGGCATGTTGTGCCGCACGATTTTCAGCTCGGTGCCGTCGTCGTCGGTGATGACGTTGAGGGCGATGTGGGAGTCGGCCGGCTTCTCGTCGTCATCGAGCTCGATGTCATCGAGTTTGGTCCGGCCGACCACCCGCTCCTGCTCGGTGACCAACAGCGAATTCCAGGACGCCATGTCGTGAAGGTACTTCTGCACGTGCACATAGCATGATCCGGCGAAGTCGGGATCCTCGTCGCCGATTGCGGTGGAGCTGACGGCCAGTGCGCCGTCCGGGTTTTCGGTGCCGTCCACAAAGCCCAGCAAATCGCGATTGTCGAAATAGCGGAACCCGTGTACCTCGTCGACCACGCTGACGGCGCCGCCCATCTTTTTCAGGATGCGGTCGGCCAGCTCGAAACAGACGTCCAGGCTCTCCGCGCGGATGTGGAACAGCAGGTCGCCGGGCGTGGCCGGAGCATTGTGCCGCGGGCCGGCCAGCTCGATGAACGGATGCAGTTCGGCGGGGCGAGGCCCGGAGAACAAGCGATCCCACGCTTCCGAGGAGATTGAGGTAATCGCCGACAACCGTTTCGGCGGCTCGCGAAAACCAATCGCGCGCACCAGCCCGGAAATAGCCTGCAACGCCTCGTGCACCGTCGCCTCACCGCCGTCGTCGATGGTGACCACGAGGAAGATCGCCGCAGGCGTCAACGGCTCGAGGATGGGTTGAGGCTGTACGGGAGGCACTCTGCTGACCCTAGCGTGGCGACGGCGAGCGTCGGAAGCGGCGCGAGTAAGGAGCGCGCGACCCGACCTAGCGTGAACTCCGCGGTGCCCGGCAGCGATGATGGTGAACATGTCGGCCAGCGCGCTAGGACTCTGCGATTTCATCGACGCTTCTCCATCGCCGTTTCATGTCTGCGCCACCGTGGCCGCTCGGCTGACCGCTGCCGGGTACACCGAATTGAGCGAAGCCAAACACTGGCCGAACCAACCGGGCCGATACTTCATCGTGCGGGCCGGCTCGCTGGTCGCCTGGAATTCCGACGGGCCCGACGGTCGCTTCCGGATTGTCGGCGCGCACACCGACAGCCCCAACCTGAGGGTGAAGCAGCATCCGGATCGGCTCGTCGCCGGCTGGCGGGTGGTGGCGCTGGAGCCGTACGGGGGCGCATGGCTCAATTCCTGGCTGGACCGGGATCTGGGTATCAGTGGGCGGTTATCGGTGCGCTCGGCCGATCACGGCAACGGGATCGCCCACCGGCTGGTCCGGCTCGACGATCCGATCCTGCGGGTGCCGCAGCTGGCCATACACCTGGCCGAGGACCGCAAGTCGCTGACGCTCGACCCGCAGCGGCACCTCAACGCGGTATGGGATGCCGGCGGCGACGCTGCGGCATTCGTCGACTACGTCGCGGCACGTGCGGGGGTGGCGGCGACCGACGTGCTGGCCGCCGACCTGATGACCCATGACCTGACCGCCTCGACGGTGATCGGCGCCGAGGCAAGCCTGCTCAGCGCTCCCCGGCTGGACAACCAGTGCAGTTGCTACGCGGCGATGGAGGCCTTGGTGGCCGCCGAGCCGCGCGGCTTCCTGCCCGTGCTGGTGCTCTTCGACCACGAGGAGGTCGGCTCCGCTTCGGACCACGGCGCGCAATCCGACCTGCTGAGCACCGTGCTGGAACGCATCGTCCTGGCAGCGGGCGGCAACCGGGAGGACTTCCTGCGCCGGCTGCCGGCCTCGTTGCTGCTTTCGGCGGACATGGCACACGCCACCCACCCCAACTACCCGGATCGGCACGAGCCCGGCCACCCGATCGAGGTCAATGCCGGGCCCGTGCTCAAGGTGCACCCGAACCTGCGCTACGCGACCGACGGACGCACGGCGGCGGCGTTCGCCCTGGCCTGCCAGCAGGCCGGCGTCGCATTACAGCGTTACGAGCACCGGGCCGACCTGCCGTGCGGTTCAACGATCGGGCCGCTGGCCTCGGCGCGGACGGGCATCCCCACCGTCGACGTCGGCGCCGCCCAGCTTGCCATGCACTCGGCCCGCGAGCTGATGGGTGCCCACGACGTGGCCGCCTACTCGGCGGCGATGCGTGCATTCCTCGCGCCGGAATAGCGGCATACAGTCTGTCGGTATGGCGCTCAACATAGAGATGGTCACCCTCGACTGCACCGACCCGGCCACGCTGGCCGGGTGGTGGGCCGATCAGTTCGGTGGTGAGACACAGGAGTTGATCGCCGACGAGTTCACCGCGGTGACCTTGTCGGACGGACCCCGGCTCGGATTTCAGAAGGTGGCCGATCCCACGCCCGGTAAAAACCGCATGCACCTCGACTTCAGCGCCGCTGATGTCGATGGTGAAGTGTCGCGGCTGACGGCGGCCGGGGCCACCGAGGTCGGCCGCCACAAGTTCGGCGACAACTTCCGCTGGGTGGTGCTGGCCGACCCCGAGGGCAACGTTTTCTGCGTCGCCGGGCAATAGCCCACGCTGTTGTTGCGCAGGCCCGCCGACACCGGGTGCAACCCTCCGCCCCGGCGTTCGGCGGCCGGCGCGCCCCGACCCTAGACTGTCTGGCGTGACTGTCTCCGGGACGAGTGCGCGCACCCAGGCGATCGACACCGTCGAGCACGCCGCCGCCACCCCCGACCAGCCGCAACCGTTTGCCGAGTTGGGCCTCAAAGAGGACGAGTACCAGCGCATTCGTGACATCCTGGGCCGCAGGCCCACCGACACCGAGCTGGCCATGTACTCGGTGATGTGGAGCGAACACTGCTCGTACAAGTCGTCCAAGATTCACTTGCGCTACTTCGGCGAGACCACCACCGACGAGATGCGCGCCGGCATGCTGGCCGGCATCGGTGAAAACGCCGGCGTCGTCGACATCGGCGACGGCTGGGCCGTCACCTTCAAGGTGGAATCGCACAACCACCCGTCCTACGTCGAGCCCTACCAGGGTGCGGCCACCGGCGTCGGGGGCATCGTCCGCGACATCATGGCCATGGGTGCGCGACCGGTCGCGGTGATGGACCAGCTTCGGTTCGGCGCGGCGGACGCGCCCGACACCCGCCGGGTGCTCGACGGCGTGGTCCGCGGCATCGGCGGATACGGCAATTCGCTCGGCCTGCCCAACATCGGCGGCGAAACCGTCTTCGACGCGTGCTACGCCGGCAATCCGTTGGTAAACGCGTTGTGCGTCGGCGTATTACGCCAGGAGGACTTGCACCTGGCGTTCGCCTCGGGCACCGGCAACAAGATCATTCTGTTCGGCGCGCGCACCGGGCTGGACGGCATCGGCGGGGTATCCGTGCTGGCGTCGGAGACTTTCGACAGCACCGGCTCCCGCAAGAAGCTGCCCTCGGTTCAGGTGGGGGACCCGTTCATGGAGAAGGTGCTCATCGAGTGCTGCCTCGAGCTTTACGCAGGCGGACTGGTGGTCGGCATCCAGGATCTCGGTGGCGCCGGATTGTCATGTGCCACCTCGGAATTGGCGTCAGCCGGTGACGGCGGCATGGCGATCGAACTCGACACGGTCCCGCTGCGCACCAAGGAGATGACGCCCGCGGAGGTGCTCTGCAGCGAGTCGCAGGAACGCATGTGCGCGGTGGTCACGCCGGAGAACGTCGACGCATTTTTGGCCGTGTGCCGCAAATGGGAGGTGCTGGCCACGGTGATCGGTGAGGTCACCGACGGCGACAGGCTGCGCATCACCTGGCGCGGCGAGACGGTCGTCGATGTGCCGCCGCGCACCGTGGCCCACGAGGGACCCGTGTACCAGCGTCCGGTCGTGCGCCCGGAATCGCAGGACGCGTTGAACGCAGACCGCTCCACCAGGCTGCCACGGCCAGCCGGCGGTGACGAGTTGCGCGCGACTTTGCTTGCGCTGCTGGGGAGTCCGCATCTGTGCAGTCGCGCGTTCATCACCGAACAGTACGACCGCTACGTACGGGGCAACACCGTGCTGGCCGAGCACGCCGACGGCGGCATGCTGCGCGTCGATGAATCCACCGGCCGCGGTATCGCCCTATCGACCGACGCGTCGGGTCGCTACACGGTGCTGGATCCCTACGCCGGTGCACAACTCGCGCTGGCCGAGGCGTACCGGAACGTTGCCGTCACGGGCGCCACCCCGGTCGCGGTGACCAACTGTCTCAACTTCGGCTCGCCCGAAGACCCCGGGGTGATGTGGCAATTCGCGCAGGCGGTGCGGGGCCTGGCCGATGGTTCTGCGGCCCTGGGGATCCCGGTGACCGGCGGCAACGTCAGCTTCTACAACCAAACCGGGTCGGCCGCGATCCTGCCGACACCGGTGGTGGGCGTGCTCGGCGTCATCGACGATGTCGCCCGCCGCATTCCCACCGGCCCTGGGCGGCGAACCGGGGGAGACCCTGATCCTGCTCGGTGAGACCCGCGACGAATTCGATGGTTCCATCTGGGCGCAGGTGATCGCCGACCATCTGGGTGGACTGCCGCCGCTGGTTGACCTGGCGCGGGAAAGGCTACTGGGAGAGGTGCTGCGCTCGGCGTCGCGCGACGGGCTGGTGTCCGCGGCGCACGACCTGTCCGAAGGCGGCCTGGCCCAGGCTGTGGTCGAAGCGGCGCTGGCCGGTGAAACCGGTTGCCGCATCGTGCTTCCCGAGGACGCCGATCCGTTCGTGATGTTGTTCTCCGAGTCGGCGGGCCGGGTGCTGGTGGCGGTGCCGCGCACCGAGGAGAGCAGATTCCGTTCGATGTGCGAGGCGCGCGGATTGCCCGCGATCCGCATCGGGGTCGTCGATCAGGGCTCCGACGCGGTAGAGGTTCAGGGCCTGTTCACCGTGTCCCTGGCAGAACTGCGCGAAACATCCGAGGCGGTGCTGCCGCGCGTCTTCGGATGAGCGGCGGCGGCGAATCCTGATGCGCGGCGGGCACGTTCGCCGAACGTATGCGCTGTCTTTAGCCGCCATCCTGGTCGGCTGGAGCTTCGCCAGCCCGCGGCTCCCGACCGCCTGGCGGGTCGACGATTCAGGCCGGCATCGGTGGCGTGCTGGTGCTGGCCACCCGCGCGCCGCTGGGCCTGCGTCCGCCCCGGCTGTGGCCGGGGCTGCGGCTGGGGGCGGTGGCCGGGGCGGGCGCGGCGACCGTGATCGCTGCGACCACCCTGGTGCCGCCGGTGCGGCTGTCGATGGCCGGTCGTGAACCGCCGGTGCCGGCGCCGAGCTGGCTGCTGCTGCGGATACCCGTGGGCACCGTCTGGGCCGAGGAATCGGCTTTCCGCGCGGCGCTGGCCGCCGTCGGTTGCGCCGCTTTCGGCAGAACCGGCGGAAACTTGCTGCAGGCAGCCAGTTTCGGGCTCTCCCATATCCCGGATGCGCGTGCGGCGAGCGATCCCGTGGTCGCGACCGTGATCGGCACTGGCGTCGCGGGCTGGCTGTTTGGCTGGCTGGCCATCCGCTCCGGCAGCCTGGCCGCACCCATGCTGGCGCACCTGGCCATCAACGAGGCCGGGGCGATCGCCGCGCTGACGGTGCCGCGGGCGCCGGCGTAACGGGTGCGGTGCTACGGGTTGATGGTGTAGTCACCCAGTTGCCGGCCCCACACATAATCGACGACCAGCGGCGAACCGATGTCGAGATGGTTGTAGGGGGCAATGCTTACGCCCGTATCCATCACCAAAAGCGGGGCCGGCCAGAGTTCCCGAGTGATGGTTGCTCAGCAGCCGGGGCGTCCACCGGGCCCGCCCCGGGCGTTGATCCGCGGCAGGTTCTCGGGCCAGATATACGGATTGGGCGCCCCGGCGATAGCCCCCGAGGAGCGCGCCCCCAGCGAGTAGCCGTTGTTGCCGAGGTCGGCGTAGACCCTGGGCGCCACATCATGGAAATTGCGGATGGTGCAAAAGATTTCGGGGCTGTACTCGTCGAGCAGTTGGCTGGTGGCAACCAGATCCGAGGCACCACGCTGCAGGAACGGCCCAGCCCGCCCGAAAACCCCCGCGCCGGTGTTTCCCGCTCCGGCCGCTGCCAGTAACGCCGCATCCAGCTCACCCTGCTGCGCGTTGAGGGTGCGCGCGGCGGTCACCGCATGGTCCAGCGCTTCCCACAAATCCGGTGCGGCGTCAGCGTAGGTGTCACCCAGCGCCGCCCACCGCTCAATGTCGGTGTGGATTCTGCGCATTTGCGGGTTCACGTCGTCAAGGATCGCGTTGCCGTTGATCAGCGAGGCGTCGAATCTTCCGCCCAACCCGGTCAGCGCCTGTGCGGCCGCGGAGAGCGTGAGATTCACTTTGACTGGATCGACTTTGTCAGCGATCGAGGTGACGGTCTCGAACAGCGTGTTGAACTCGGTCGTCACCGACGTCGCGTCGATGACGGTGGACGGTGTGATCGATTGCGTCGCCGGATTCGGTGGCGCGCTCAGCGCAACGTACTTGTTGCCGAACACCGTGGTCGCCTTGATGGCGGCCGCCACGTTGGCCGGGATCAGCGTGAGGTACTTCGGGGTGATGTCCAGGACCATCTGGGCGGCCGGTCTGCCGTCACGGGTGATCTCGGAAATGCTGGACACCCGGCCGATCTGAACCCCCTTGTAGGTGACCTTGGAACCGGGATCCATCACCAAGCCCGACCGCGCAGCGACCATCGTCAACTTCGTGTGGGGCGTGAGATCGCCCCGGAATTGCAAGTACAGGACGGTCCCGGCCAGTCCGAGGACCACGATCGTCACCAGGCCGACGACCTTGAACGGTGGCCCGCGCCCCGCGCGACGGCGCTCCATGACTTTGAGACCCTAGGGTATGGCCGCCCGTGAAAAAGCCGATCCGGCAAAGACTCGGCAGGCCGTGCTGGCCGTGGCGGACTGGCTGTGCGACGAGGCCCGTCCGGCGCCCGACCGGGCGGCCCTGGCGGCCGCGGTTCGGCTCACCGCGCGCACCCTGGGCGCCGTGGCGCCCGGACGCAGCGTCGAGGTGCGGATCCCGCCGTTCGCGGCGGTGCAGTGCATTGCCGGGCCCACCCACACCCGCGGCACACCAGCCAATGTCGTGGAAACCGATCCGCGCACGTGGCTGCTGCTGGTCACCGGGATGTCATCGCTTGCCGCGGCGAAGAGTGCCGGTGCGCTGAGCCTTTCGGGGTCGCGAGCCGGTGAAATTGAACACTTGCTGCCCCTGTTCGATCTCCGCTGAACATAACCCTGAACTGCAGGTTTAGGTGCAAAGACGGCATTTTGGGCCCTCAACACGCGCGGCGGATTCGGCGGTGTGGCCGTCGTGCCCGTAGACTCCGTTACGTCACCAACCGTTCCCCGGGGAGCTGCCGAACCGTGACCGTCGCTGGACCAGAAGCACCCGAGCAGGACCTGAACTCACCCCGCGAGGAGTGTGGCGTATTCGGGGTCTGGGCCCCGGGCGAGGAAGTCGCCAAACTCACCTACTACGGCCTCTACGCGCTGCAACACCGCGGGCAGGAAGCCGCGGGTATCGCCGTCGCCGATGGATCCCAGGTGCTTGTCTTCAAGGACTTGGGCCTGGTCAGCCAGGTTTTCGACGAGCAAACGCTGGCGGCAATGCACGGACATGTCGCCATCGGCCATTGCCGCTACTCCACCACGGGCGACACCACGTGGGAAAACGCGCAGCCGGTTTTCCGTAACACCGCCGCCGGTACCGGGGTTGCGTTGGGGCACAACGGAAATCTGGTCAACACCGCCGAGCTTGCCGCGCGCGCCCGCGACGCGGGATTGATCGCCCGCCGCTGCCCGGCCCCGGCGACGACGGATTCGGACATCCTGGGCGCGTTGCTGGCCCACGGGGCCGCCGATTCCACCCTGGAGCAGGCGGCGCTGGACCTGCTGCCGGCCGTTCGGGGGGCGTTCTGCTTGACGTTCATGGACGAGAACACGCTGTATGCGTGCCGTGATCCATATGGGGTACGGCCACTTTCGCTGGGGCGGCTGGACCGCGGCTGGGTGGTGGCCTCAGAAACGGCCGCGCTCGACATTGTCGGCGCCTCTTTCGTGCGCGACATCGAGCCGGGCGAATTGCTGGCGATCGACGCCGACGGGGTGCGCTCCACGCGCTTCGCCAACCCGACGCCCAAGGGCTGCGTCTTCGAGTACGTCTACCTGGCGCGGCCGGACAGCACGATCGCAGGCCGGTCCGTGCATGCCACCCGGGTGGACATCGGCCGCCGGTTGGCCCGTGAATGCCCGGTCGACGCCGACCTGGTGATCGGCGTGCCGGAATCCGGCACGCCCGCCGCTGTCGGGTACGCCCAAGAGTCCGGCATCCCCTACGGGCAGGGCCTGATGAAGAACGCCTACGTCGGGCGCACGTTCATCCAGCCCTCCCAGACCATCCGCCAGCTCGGCATCCGGCTGAAGCTCAACCCGCTTCGCGAGGTGATCCGCGGCAAGCGGCTCATCGTGGTCGATGACTCGATCGTGCGGGGCAACACCCAGCGTGCACTGCTGCGGATGCTGCGCGAGGCCGGAGCCGTCGAAGTGCACGTGCGCATCGCGTCACCGCCGGTGAAGTGGCCGTGCTTCTATGGCATCGACTTCCCGTCGCCGGCCGAGTTGATCGCCAACGCCATCGAAGACAAAGAGGAGATGCTCGAGGCGGTACGGCATGCCATCGGGGCCGACACGCTGGGCTACATTTCGCTGCGGGGCCTGGTCGCGGCCTCCGAGCAACCGGCGTCGCGGCTTTGCACCGCCTGCTTCGACGGCCAGTATCCGATCAGGCTGCCCGGGGAGAGCGCGTTGGGTAAGAACGTCATCGAGCACATGCTCGCCAACGCCGCGCGCGGAGCCGGGCTCGACGATCTGACACCCGACGAAGTACCCGTCGTGCGCTGACCGGTTGGGCTCCTTCAAAGACGTTTGATACCGGCGGTCGGCGCCGCCCGGTAGCCTTTATCGCGATGACCGATCCCGGAAAAAGCCCCGGACGACAACCGGGCAGTCAGGGCATTACCTACGCGTCGGCCGGGGTGGACATTGAGGCCGGTGACCGCGCCGTCGAACTGTTCAAGCCGCTGGCGAAAAAGGCCACCAGGCCTGAGGTTCGCGGCGGGCTCGGCGGCTTCGCCGGGCTGTTCGCGCTGCGGGGCGACTACCGCGAGCCGGTCCTGGCGGCCTCCACCGATGGTGTCGGCACCAAGCTGGCGGTCGCCCAGGCGATGGACAAGCACGACACCGTCGGCCTGGACCTGGTTGCGATGGTGGTCGACGACCTCGTGGTGTGTGGCGCCGAGCCGCTGTTCCTGCAGGACTACATCGCGGTCGGCCGGACGGTTCCAGAACGCTTGAGCGCGATCGTCGCCGGCATCGCCGAGGGATGCCTGCGCGCCGGCTGTGCGCTGCTCGGTGGCGAAACCGCCGAACATCCGGGGCTGATGGAGCCGGACCACTACGACATCTCGGCCACCGGTATCGGGGTCGTCGAGGCCGACGATGTGCTGGGGCCCGATCGCGTCAAACCCGGCGACGTCATCATCGCGATGGGCTCTTCGGGCCTGCACTCCAACGGCTATTCGCTGGCCCGCACGGTGCTCCTGGAGATCGACCGGATGAACTTGGCCGGATACGTCGAAGAGTTCGGCCGCACCCTGGGCGAAGAACTGTTGGAGCCCACCCGGATTTATGCCAAAGATTGCCTGGCGCTGACCGCCGAGACCCAGGTCCGCACCTTCTGCCACGTCACCGGCGGCGGGCTGGCCGGTAACCTGCAACGCGTCATCCCCCACGGGCTGGTCGCCGAGGTCGACCGTGGCACCTGGACGCCCGCGCCGGTGTTCGCCATGATCGCCCAGCGCGGCCGGGTCAGGCGCGACGAGATGGAGAAAACGTTCAACATGGGCGTCGGCATGATCGCCGTCGTGGCCCCAGAAGACACCGACCGCGCGTTGGCCATATTGACCGCACGGCACTTGGACTGTTGGGTGCTGGGAACGGTCTGCAAAGGCGGCAAAGGCGGTCCGCGGGCCAAATTGGTCGGCCAACACCCGAGATTTTAAAGGCTGGAATTAACCCGGAATTAGACCTGTGCCGACGCCAGGAGCACCGGTATGGCGGTGAGTTCTAGTGGCGCCATTCGCTTTCGTCTTCCCACGACTCGTCGCCGTCCAGCTCGCTGGATTCGTCGGCACCTGATCCCGACAGCTCGCGCTGAAGCCGCTCAAAGTCGGTCTGCGGAGAACTGTATTTGAGTTCTCGAGCAACCTTGGTCTGCTTTGCCTTAGCCCGGCCGCGGCCCATGGGGGGACCCCCTCGCGCAATAACGGAGCGGCCTAAACTAGGCGGCTCCGATCTCCTGGTGTCGTTATTGTCCTGCCGACAGTTTACCGCGCCTCACGGCTGGGCGTCGGCGGCCCCTCTCCGCTGTGGCGGACGTCATCGTCCATTATCCAGCACCGCCCCGCAACCGTTCAACGGCCAATCGACCCGCGCCGATTTGTTCGGCGACCGGCACGGAATCGGCGTCGATCACCGCGGCGACCGAGGCCTGCGGGCCGGTCGCCAACTCGGTGCCGGCCGGTAGTCCGCGCTTGAGCAACGCCAACGCCACCGGCCCGAGGTCCACGTGTTCGACCACGGTGCCCAGGCGGCCGACGGCGCGACCGCCGGCCAGTACCGCGTCACCGGTCGACGGCCGCTCCACGGAGCCATCGAGATGCAGTAGGACCAGCATCCGCGGCGGCCTGCCCAGGTTGTGCACCCGAGCGACGGTTTCTTGCCCCCGGTAGCAGCCCTTGTCCAAGTGGACGGCGCCCTCGCCGGGGCCGCCGATCCACCCCACCTCGTGCGGAATGGTGCGCTCATCGGTGTCGACGCCGAGTCGCGGACGCACGGCGGCGACCCGGTGAGCCTCGTAGGCCCACACGCCGGCGGGCCGCACCCCGGCCCTCGCCAACCGGCTCTGCCAGCCGGCCGCCTCGGCGCGCGGCACCACCAGGTCCAGTTCGACTTGGCCGGCCGGGGAGCCGGGCATCCGCCGCGCAAAGCCGTCGCCGGTGGGCACGGCGGTGAACTCGGCGGGCAGAGCGTCGAGTCCGAGCGCGTCGAGCACCGCCCGATCAGTCAGCCGCGGACCCAGCAGGGACAGCACCGCCATGTCGGCGGCATCCGGCGTGACCTGTGACCAGAACACCATCTTGCGCAGGTACGCCAGCAGCGGATCGCCCCGCCAGGGCTCGGTATCGAGGTAGGTGACGCCACCGAGCTCGGTCTGAATCCAGTGGTCCTCGACGCGGCCCTGACCGTCGAGGCTCAGATTTTGGGTGCTGGCACCCTCGGCTGGTTCGCTCACGTGCTGGGTGGACAGGCTGTGCAGCCAGGTTTGCCGGTCGCTACCGGTCAGGGTGAGCACGGCGCGGTGCGAACGGTCCACCCAGACCGCATCGGTTTCGGCCGCGCGATGCTCGCCCAGCGGGTCGCCATAGTGCCAGATCGCGCCCGCATCGGGGCCAGGATCGGGTGCTGGAACTGCGTTCATGTGTCAACTCTACGGACCGGGGATCGGTGTCACGCCGTTCCGACTTCCACCGCTTGATCTGCGGTGGTGCCGGTCAAGCGGGCGTCCGGACCGGTCAAGGCGGGACTGAATTTCAGGGCGGTGACCAGTTCGTCGATGGCTGATTGGCCTCGTCCGGCCAGGACGGCGTGCGAAAAGCAGGTCTCCAGGTGGTTGTGCAGCATCACCCGGTTGGTGCGCTCCAGCGCCGCCTGCACCGCAGAAATCTGCTTCATGACGTCGACGCAGTATGCGTCGGCTTCCAGCATCCGGACGATCCCATCGAGATGGCCGCGGACGGTCTTCAGCCGGTTGAGCGCCGCGCGCTTCTTATCCGTCAGCTCGTGCGCCATCGGTGTTTCCTTTCGTGCCGTCGCTAAAAACGCGGCTCCCGGTCATCGTAATCCCCGAGCTGGCCCACCCCACCTAGGGTGGGGTACGTTGGCGGTGGACCGACACGGAAGGCCAAGCCTGGCGAGCCCGTTCAACCGGTTTCGTCGGCATAACCATCGAAGGGCAACAACGTGACTGAAGCAGCTGAATCCAAGGTGGCCGACGCGGTACCCGCCGCTGAGCCTTCGCGGCATGACGCCCGGCAGGAGCGGCCGAACCGGCTTGGGCAGGCCTTGATGTGGGTGGGCATCGTCGCCGGAACGGTGTTCGTCGTCGCGGTGGTCTTTTTCGCGGGGTTCTTCTTGGGCTGGAGCTCCAGCGGTGACTGTGCGCACGGCGGGGGCGGCCGGATGGGACCGGGCACTCACATGGGCCCCGGCGGGATGATGGGCCCCGGCGGGATGATGGGGCCCGGCGGCATGATGGGGCCCGGCGGGATAATGCGGCCGGGCGGGAGCCCCGGCGGGATGATGGGGCCCGGCGGGATGATGGGGCCCTCTTCCCAGTCGCCGACAAGCACGCCACCCACCCCCAGGCCGTAGCGCCGACGAACTGCGGCCGAGGTTTCTCCGATGGCAGTGTTTCCGCGGCGCGTGGCGCTCGTCGCACTCGGCGCCGGTGGCGGTGCGACGATGCTCGGCTCCGCGTTGCGGGGCGTTGTTCGCTGGCCGGTGCCGGGTATCCGGCTGGCAAACCACGACGGCTGTATGGGCGTTGGTCACGCGGACATGAGCCGCTACACCGAGATGTTCAACCGGCACAACGAAATAACCCGCACGGTTGACGAGATCCCTGGCGGCGTGCGGACCACCACCCAGTCGAATGCGCCCGAATTGGTTGCGCAACTCCAAGAGCACGTCTCGAGCATGTACGCGCGGCTCGACCAGGGGGCAGAGGTCATGTGCATGAGCAGCAGCCTGCCGACGTTGTTCCGGCACGCCAACGGCTATCGCCGCGTGCTGACGTTGACTTCCACGGGCGTGATAGCCGAGGAAACCTCCGACGATCCAGCGCTCATCGAGGCCATTCGCGCGCACGTACAAGAGGTAACCGGCTTTGTGCGGGACGGGATGCCGTCAAGGATGCGCGGGATGATGGGCTGCCACGGGATGGGTCCCGGCATGATGGGCCCGGGCATGCCGGGGCCCGGCATGATGAATCCGCGCTGAGGTCGGCTACCCGCCGCGCCCGGCTTCGCCGCGCCGGCGGCCGCCGCTAGGCTCCTTTCTCATGGCGGGCCAGACGAGTGTGATCGTCACGCTGGACGGCGAAGTACATCCGCCGGACGCGCCACTGCTGCACGCCGACGACCTTGCGGCACTTCGCGGCGACGGTGTGTTCGAGACGCTGTTGGTCCGCGACGGCCGCGCCTGTCTGGTCGAGTCGCATCTGCAGCGGCTGACCCAGTCGGCCAAATTCATGGATCTGCCCGCGCCGGATGTCCGAAGTTGGCGCGGTGCGATCGAGGAAGCGACGCGGCAGTGGACCGCGGGCAGCCGCGAACGAAGGCGCGATGCGCCTGATCTATAGCCGCGGCCGTGAGAGCGGATCGCCGCCAACCACGTACGTGATGGTCCACGCCGTCCCGGAACGGGTGACGGCGGTTCGACGCGACGGTCTTGCCGCGGTCAGCCTGGATCGGGGAATCCCCGCCGCCGGCATCGACGCGATGCCGTGGCTGCTCGCCGGCGCCAAGACGCTGTCCTACGCGGTCAACATGGCCGCCTTGCGGCATGCCGCCCGGCAGGGCGCCGGTGATGTCATCTTCGTCAGCTCGGACGGCTACATCCTGGAAGGCCCGCGCTCGACGGTGGTCATCGCCTCCGACTCCGACTCGGCAGCGGGCGGCGGTCTGTGCCTGCTGACGCCGCCGCCGTGGTATCCGATTCTGCGCGGCACCACGCAACAGGCCCTCTTCGAGGTGGCGCGGGCCAAAGGGTACGACTGCGATTACCGTGCGTTACGGCTCTCTGATCTGCATGCCGCGCAAGGGATCTGGTTGGTCTCAAGCATGACTTTGGCCGCACGCGTGCACACGCTCGACGGCCGGCGACTGCCGGGTCTCCGTTGGCTGCCGAATTCGCCGAATTGGTCGACTCGGCGATCGTCAGCGATCGCTGAGCGCTGAATTCTGTTGTCGGCTCGCGGAATCGCGGGTACGGTCGGCCGTACACAGGGAAGGAGGTGGTCCGCGAAATTGATAGCTTCATGGACATGTGAGGTGGCTGCGCGCTAGCAGCAGTGGCTCGGAAGAGCCGGCGACCAACGCGCGCTGGCGAATTCCCCGCAGTCACCCGGCCCCCGAGCTTCCGGTCTGTCCAACCAGGAGCTTTGCTCGGGGGCCGCACCATGTCACGGCACGGCGATCCGGCTTGACGGCCTAACCGGCAAACCGCGAAAGCCGTGCCGAAAGATGCGGCACCAGGCCGCCGTCGGCGTCCACCCGTTCCTCGACGTAGGCCAGATCGCCGCCTTCGACGATGCCGTAGAGCCGCTTGGCGCCGCCGACCAGCACGCCCGACCTGCTGCGGGCCAGTGCATCGGTCGCCAATTCCCACGACGACTGGGTACGCGGGCGTCCGTAGAACAACTCGACGTAGCCGGCCGAATGGGCCAGCAACAATTCGATCGCCTGGGATTCGCTGGGATCGTAAGGGTCGTTGACGAAGCGCCAGAAGCCCGTCTCGCGCAATCCGCGTTCCTGGTAGTCGCCCGTGTCGGTGAGCCGCCACGAGCGCGACTTCCCAATTCAGGTAGTCGCCGCCGTCGTGCGAGACCACGATCTGCTGGCCGAACCGGTAGTCCCCGTCGTGCCCGCGGCCCTCGCCTTCGCCGCGCCACACGCCGACCAGCGGCAGCAGCGCCAGCAGTGCGTCGTTCAAATTGGCGCCTTCACGCAGGTTCGCGGTGTCGGCGGGAAGCGGCAGATCGTCGAAGGCCGGGATGTTGCGGCCGGCGGTCAGTTTGGCGCGTGCGGCGGCGGCGGCCATGGCACGGTCGCCCGAGCTCGCAGTACCCACGGGTTCGTCGGAAGTCACGATTCGTCAGTGATGAGCCGGTAGAGCGTGTACAGCGCGAACCATGAAATCACCAGCACCGACACGACCAGCATGATCTCGAAGAAGAGCACCACGGGGACAAGTCTATTCGTCCGAGCCGCTCCCGGTCGGGGACAGCTCGTGTGTCAGGCGATCTTGACGTCCACCTCGTGGACGCCGGTGCTGGACGGCGCCACCACGGCGTCGCCGTTTCCGGCTCCGGATAGCGCGCGCAGCGTCCAGGACCCCGGTGCGGCGAAGAAACGGAAGTCACCGGTGGCCGACGCGACCACCTCGGCGGTGAACTCGTCCGACGAGTCCAGCAGCCGGACGAACGCGCCACCCACTGCTTGGCCATCGCGGTCCACGACGCGGCCGGTGATCACCGTTTCCTTCTCGAGATCGACGCTGGCGGGCAACGTCAGTCCTTGTCTCGGTGCAGAGCACATGTCAGCTTCCCAACTCATCGGGGCGCCCACCAGGGAGCCGTATTTAAGCCGAGGTTGCTCTCAGACCACTCCGCGGAGACCGCGACGTCGGAGCGTGCCATGCGGGGATCCTTTCCATCGATCTCGATCATCCGGCGGGTCAAGCGGGTCGCCCGGCGTCGCGGAAACGCGCGACCAGCGGGTAGAGCTGGCAGCCCAGGCAGATGCCGAAGGCCGCGTTCAGGAAAGCCGCCACCAGCGCGGCCGCGGTGGCGAGCACGCCTACCACGAAGGCGCCCGCGGCGAATGCCGACAACGCCGCAGACCGCGAAGATCAGCCCGACGAGCTGGGCGAACTTCAGCGGCGCGACCGGTTCGCGATCCTTGACGGGTCCCAGCCGGGGCGCCACGGCGCGGGCGAACACCCGCCCGTAGGGGTGCCTGCGCGGCCCGCCGACGGCACCGACGGCGAAGACGACGGCCTGCACACCCAGAAGCACCGCGGCCACCACCGGGCTGGCGGCCGACACGACGAGCGTGACCAGCAAGACCGCGGTGGTGACCCAGGCGGCGAACCTCGGTCCGCGCACGTCGACGGTCTCGGGCTGGGTGGTGGTGTTGCTGCTTGGCATGGTACTGCTCCTAGACACGCCTGTTGCGATGGGAAACGACGAAGGGGAGACACGCCACGGTTAGAGTCCGAGGCCGCTCCGAGTGCTACGCGGATGCGCGCGGCAACTCAGCAGCTACAGCAACAGCAACAACCCGCGAGGCGGCACAGATCGACTGCGCGGCGCTTGGTGAGCATCGGCTCAAGGCGGGCTAACACGTCGGCAAGCTTACCCAATGACGCACAGCTATCAAGCCAGCAGCGGTGCCAGCGCGGACCGCAGGTCAGCGGCCGTGGGCACGCCAGCGGCCCGGTAGCGCTGTCGTCCCTCCCGGTCGAAAATCAGCGTGGTGGGCAGCGACAGCACCGAAAACCGCCGTGCGGACCCCGGATTCGCGTCGAGGTCGACCTCGACGTGGGCCACGTCGCCCAGGTCGTCGCAGACCTGGCCAACGATCAGACGCACCCGGTCGCACGGCCCGCACCACGGGGCGCTGAAATGCACGACGGTCGGTCCGCCGCGCGATAGGCCCAGCGCTGCGATGCCCCCGTCGGGGCCCTGCGCCGCCGCGGGATGGACCTCCCGTGATCGTTCCGGAACGGCGGGTCAACAGCCAACCCGCAACGGTGGCCAGGACGCCCGCCGCTACGGCTGGCGATGATGACGGGCATCATGACTGCTTGAACCCGTCCAGAGTGACGGTCACTCCGTAGCTGATGCCCTCGATGATCACGTCAGAGCCGCGCGCTCCCTCGGTCTTCGGGGCCACGCCGAACGGCAGCCGCTGGTCGGGCAGCCTGGCGCTGAAGGCGTGCAGCACCGCATCCCGCTTGTCGTCCGGAACGGCTTGGTCGGCGGTGTCCGGCCCGGTCAGGATGCCGGTAGGGGTGAAGACCAGCGTCGCCTGGTCCTCGGGGGCGATGGAAAGGTCCATCGAGACGCTGACCCGGTGGTCGAAGTTGGCCGACGTGTCGGCGTGCCGCTGAACACCAGCCCGTGGCTGCCGGAGATCCCGGATTCGGTGGTACCGCCGGTGGCGTCGTTGGTCTCCTGGGGCGGTGCCTCGACCATCAGGTCGGTGATGCCCATATACCGGCCCAGATGCATGGAGTCGATGATGATGCGGCTCTCCAGCTCGCCCACCGGGAGCTTCGCATCGGGCCTGATCAGCCACGATGCGTAGGTCAGGTCGATCGAGTGCATGGTGGCCTCGAGGGTGGCCGTGCCGACCTCGCGTGATCGACGGCGTTGGCCTTGATTTCCAGCTCGTTGTAGTGGTCGCGCATCGCCTGCGGAATGAACGGAAACGCCAGGATGGCCACGAACGGGTCGGAGCCTGAGATTGGCCGCTTTGCGCACGGTGGACGAGAGCCGGTATTCGGCGTAGATGCTGGTCCCGTAGTCGACCCCGATGGCCCCGACCGCGATCACGGCCACGGCGATCGCGGCGGCCGTCAGACCGAGCCAGCACCTTGCGCACCCGCATATTGTGGCGCAATCCCTGGCCACCGTTCGCGAGCCGGACCCGTACGTGGCGGGGCTCACACCGCTCGCCCGGCCACGATTGCGGACCGCTCGACTTCGCTCACATTTCGTGCTCCAGAGCACATCGTCGTCACGCCAAAGGCCAGGTGGCACGTTATCGTTAGATGACCTGGCAACTAACGCGCTGTGGCGTTATGAATCTGGGAGATGCCGTTCCCCCGAGCTGGAGGGGCTAGTTGGAGCTATTACTGCTGACCTCGGAGCTGCATCCCGACCCGGTCCTGCCGTCGTTGTCGCTGTTGCCCCACACCGTTCGGACGGCACCGGCAGAACCCTCCTCGTTGCTCGAGGCCGGGACCGCAGATGCCGTGCTCGTCGACGCGCGCACCGACCTATCGTCCGCGCGCGGTCTTTGCCGTCTGTTGAGCACGGCGGGCCGCTCGGTGCCGGTCCTGGCGGTGGTGAGCGAAGGTGGCCTGGTGGCGGTGAGCGCTGATTGGGGGCTGGACGAGATTCTGCTGCCCGGCACCGGGCCGGCCGAGATCGACGCCCGGCTGCGGCTGGTGGTCGGCCGCCGCGGCGGGCTGGCCGACCAGGAAAGCGCGGGCAAGGTGAGCCTGGGTGAGCTGGTGATCGATGAAGGCACCTACACCGCCAGGCTGCGGGGCCGCCCGCTTGACCTCACCTACAAAGAGTTCGAGTTGCTCAAATATCTGGCGCAGCATGCCGGCCGGGTCTTCACGCGCGCCCAGCTGCTGCACGAAGTGTGGGGATATGACTTCTTCGGTGGCACCCGCACCGTCGATGTCCACGTGCGTCGCCTGCGCGCCAAACTCGGGCCCGAACACGAGGCGCTGATCGGCACCGTGCGCAACGTGGGTTACAAGGCGGTCCGGCCGGCGCGCGGCCGCGCGCCGATCGCCGCGCCCGACGACGCCGCCGACGGAGCCGACGGCGCCGACGGCGCACAGGACATGCAAGACCCGCTGGCCGATCCGCTGCACAGTCAGTGAGCTCACCGGAGTGGCGCTCCGCACTCACCGCCGAAGAGCAGCAGCAGGTGCGCGAACTCGTCACGGCGGCAACCGAATTCGATGGAGTGGCCCCGGTCGGCGAACAGGTTCTGCGTGAACTCGTCCACGACCGCACCGAGCATTTGCTGGTAACCAGTTCCGAACCGGGCACCACAACCGGCGCGGTCAGCCCGATCATCGGCTATCTCAATCTGACCCCGCCACGGGACGGTGGTCCGGGAATGGCGGAACTCGTGGTGCACCCGCGGGCCCGTCGGCGCGGCGTCGGGGCGGCGATGGGACGCGCGGCGGTGGCCAAGACCGCCGGCCGCAACCGGTTCTGGGCGCACGGCACGCTCGAGCCCGCCCGGGCGACCGCCGCCGCGCTCGGTCTGGTCCCGGTGCGTGAACTGCTGCAGATGCGACGTTCCCTGCGTGCTGCCCCGGACCCGTGGCCCCCGGTGCCGGGGGTGCAGGTCCGGACCTACGCGGGCCCGGCCGACGATGCGGAACTGTTGCGGGTCAACAACGCCGCGTTCGCCCACCATCCCGAGCAGGGCGGCTGGACTGAAGCCGACCTAGCGGAGCGGCGCAACGAACCGTGGTTCGACCCGGCCGGGCTTGTTCCTGGCGTTCGGCGACTCCGCCGCGGACCAGGCGGGCAGGCTGCTGGGTTTCCACTGGACCAAAGTGCACCACGACCGGCCCGGCTTGGGCGAGGTCTACGTCGTCGGCGTGGACCCGGCGGCGCAGGGCCGCGGTATCGGGCAGATGCTGACCGCGATCGGCGTGGAGTCGTTGGCGCGTCGGCTGACCGGTGCCGCCGAGCCCACCGTGATGCTCTATGTGGAGTCGGATAACGTCGCCGCGCGTGCGGACGTATCAGCGCTTGGGTTTCACCACCTACAGCGTCGACACCGCCTACGCGGTAGCGTCGCCGGTGGGCTGACCGAACACGCGCAGGCAGAAGCTGCTGGGAACTTGATCATTCACTCAGCGTTCAATTCCCAGACGCTGTCGCCGGTTGTGTCGGCGCATACTTTCGCGGTGACTTGTCAACCTCCCTTGGAGATTGGCCGGTGGCGTCGCCATGCGTCCGGAATGCGTCAGAAAGCGAGATCGGTGAGGCTCCACAGGCAGGGCAGGGCGCTGGCGGCAGTGGCGTTAGCGACGGCACTCGTCGGTGCGTGCCTGACCGGCTGTGGCAGCGACCAAAACCGTCGGGGCGCTTCCCCGCCGGGCGTGTCCGGACCCACCGGCACGGCCGGATGCGGCGGCAAAAACAAGCTTGACGGCGGAAGGCTCGACCGCGCAACAGAACGCGATGGCGCTTGTTCAACCAGGTGTGGGGCCAGTACTGCCCCGGCAAGAGCGTCTCCTACAACGCGACCGGATCGGGGGCCGGGCGCGAGCAGTTCATCGCCGGCCATGTCGACTTCGCGGGAGCAGACTCGCCCCTGGTCGCCGACCAGATCGGTCCGGCCGCCAAGCGCTGCGACGGAAACCCGGCGTGGGACCTGCCGTTGGTGTTCGGGACGATCGCCTTGGTCTACAACCTGCCGGGTGTTCCGGCGCTGGTCGTCAGCGCCGACGCGCTGGCCAAAGTCTTCAGCGGCAGGATCACGGTCTGGAATGACCCGATCCTGGCGGCCCTCAATCCGGGCGTGGTCCTGCCCGACACCAAGATCGCGCCGATCTACCGGTCCGACTCGGCGGGCACCACCGACGACATGCAGAAATATCTGACCGCCGCCGCACCGCAGAGCTGGACCAAAGGAGTGGGCACCGAGTTTCAGGGCGGCGTGGGCGAAGGGGTCACCAAGCCGGCCGGCGTCGTCCAGGCCGTCCGGGCCACCCCGGGCGGGATCGGATACGTCGAGAAAGGCATCGCTGACCAGGCCGGTATGCCGTATGCGCAAATCGCTGCCGCCACTGGTGTGGTACCGCTGACCAACGACACGGCCGGCAACGCCGTCAAAGCCGCCACCTTCGTCGCCGACGGCAACGATTTGGTGCTAGACCTCAACTCGATGTACAGCACCCAGCCGCCGGGTGCTTACCCGTTGGTGCTGGCCACCTACGAGATTGTGTGCTCGAAGGGCTACGACGCGGAGACCTCCGGCGCGATCAAGTCGTTCCTCACCGTGGCCGCGGAGAACGGGCAGGCCGACCTTTCGGCCGCCGGCTATGTGCCGCTGCCCGATAAGGTCAAGGAGCGATTGGCTGCTGCGATTGACGCAATCCAGTAACCAGGTGACTCGGGTGCAAGGAGTGACGGCAGAACTGTGACGGGCGCACAGTGACAACACCAAACCCAGCCGATGCAGGCTCGGGTGCGGTTGTTGCCGCGCCCTTTCCCGAGTCGCCGGTGATCCCGATCAGCCCGTGGGGGGACGCGCGCCCGCACGTGGGCGACCGGATTTTTCGCCGGCTGGCACAGGGTTCAGGGGTTTTGATCGTCGCCGTGATCGCCGCCATCGCGGCATTCTTGCTGTTGCGCGCGATACCGGCGTTGCAGCGCAATCGCGAGAATTTCTTCGGCTACGGCGGCAACTGGGTCACCAGCGACACGTCGGCGATGCACTTCGGTATTGCCGATCTGTTGCGGGTCACGGTGTTCGTGTCGCTGTTCGCATTGGTCCTGGCGATGCCCGTTGCGCTGGGCGTGGCCATCTTCATCACCCAATACTCGTCGCGGCGGGTGGCCGGGCCGCTGGCCTACGCGGTCGATCTGCTGGCCGCCGTTCCCTCGATCATCTACGGCGTGTGGGGCCTGTACGTGCTGGCGCCGCAGCTACGGCCCGTCGCGACCTGGCTCAATCACTCCATGGGCTGGTGCTTCCTGTTCGCCCAAGGCAACGCGTCAGCGGCGGGTGGCGGCACCGTCTTCACCGGAGGGATCGTCTTGGCGGTGATGATTCTGCCGATCATCGCCGCCGTCACCCGCGAGGTGTTTGTCCAGACCCCGCGGGACCAGATGGAGGCCGCGCTGGCTCTCGGCGCGACCCGGTGGGAAGTGGTCAAGACCATTGTGCTGCCCTTCGGGCGATCGGGATTCATCAGCGGCGCGCTGCTGGGGCTGTGCCGCGCCCTGGGCGAGACGGTCGCGTTGCTGATCATCTTGCGGGCCACCCAGTCGGCGTTCGGCTGGTCACTCTTCGATGGCGGCTCCACCTTCGCGACCAAGATCGCGGCCGCGGCACCGGAATTCGATGACCGATACGAGGCCGGCGCGTACCTCGCCGCGGGGCTGATGGTGTTCGCGCTCACCTTCGTCGTCAGCGCCCTGGCGCGCGGCGCCGCCGCCGGAGTCGGGCGCAGAAGCGGCGGCCGATGACCTCGATGTTGGACCGCCCGGTCAAGGCGCGGAAGTTCTCGACGCTCAGCCGGCGCCGTCGAATCGCCAATAACCTTGCGGCCGTGCTGGTATCGGTCTCGATGGTAATCGCCTTGGCGCCATTGGTGATGGTGCTCTACTCGGTGATAGCCAAGGGGTTCACCACGATCACGTCCGCCATATGGTGGACGCATTCGCAAGCGGGTATGACGGCGTTCGTCGCCGGCGGCGGTGCCTACCACGCGATCGTCGGCACCCTGTTGCTGGGGTTGGTATGCGCTGTGATCTCCATCCCTATCGGTCTGATGGTCGCGATTTATCTGGTCGAATACGGTGGTGGGACGGCGCTGGGCAGGCTGGCGACATTCATGGTGGACATGCTGAGCGGGGTGCCCTCGATTGTGGCGGCGTTGTTCATCTACGCGCTGTGTGTGGAGACGCTGGGTCTGCCCCGTTCGGAATTCGCGGTGTCGCTGGCGCTGGTCTTGCTGATGCTGCCGGTGATCGTGCGGGCCACCGAGGAAGTGCTGCGCATCGTCCCGCTGGACCTTCGTGAGGCCAGCTACGCGCTGGGCATTGCGAAGTGGAAGACCATCGCCCGGGTGGTCATTCCGACGGGCCTGTCCGGCGTCGTCACGGGGATCATGCTGGCGGTGGCCCGAGTGATGGGCGAGACGGCCCCATTGCTGATTTTGGTGGGCTACGCGCACTCGATGAACTTCGACATCTTCAGCGGGTTCATGGGCTCCCTGCCGGGCATGATCTACGACCAGACATCGGCCGGCGCAGGCGTCAACCCCGTCCCCACCGATCGGTTGTGGGGTGCCGCGCTAACCCTCATCCTGGTGATCGCCACCATCAATATCGGAGCCCGGGCGATAGCGAAATTCCTTGGCGCCAAGAAGTCATAGGCAGGAGCAGTAAGTGGCCAAGCGGTTGGACCTCAAAGCCGTCAACATCTACTACGGGTCGTTTCACGCGGTCGCGGATGTGACGCTGTCCATTCTGCCCCGCAGCGTGACCGCGTTCATCGGCTCGTCGGGCTGCGGTAAGACGACGGTGCTGCGCACCCTCAACCGGATGCACGAGGTGGTCCCCGGCGGCCGAGTCGAGGGCAGCGTGCTACTCGACGACGAGGACATCTATGGCGCCGGCGTCGACCCGGTCGGGGTACGCCGGGCAATCGGGATGGTGTTCCAGCGGCCGAACCCGTTTCCCGCCATGTCGATTCGCGACAATGTGGTCGCCGGCTTGAAGCTGCAGGGTGTCCGCAATCGCAAACTGCTCGACGAGACGGCCGAGCACTCGCTGCGCGGCGCGAACCTGTGGGACGAGGTCAAGGATCGGTTGGACCGGCCCGGCGGCGGATTGTCCGGGGGCCAGCAGCAGCGGTTGTGCATCGCACGGGCCATCGCCGTCCAACCCGATGTGCTGCTGATGGACGAGCCGTGCTCCGCGCTGGACCCCATATCGACGATGGCCATCGAAGAGCTGATCAGTGAGTTGAAGCAGGACTACACCATCGTCATCGTCACGCACAACATGCAGCAGGCCGCCCGGGTGAGTGATTACACGGCGTTTTTCAACCTGGAAGCAACAGGAAAGCCCGGTCGGCTCATCGAGATCGACGACACCGAGAAGATCTTTTCCAACCCGAGCCAGAAGGCGACCGAGGACTACATTTCCGGCCGCTTCGGCTAGACCGGCTTTCGTTAGTGTGAGCCGGACTTCGCGTCTTCGTCGGGAAGACTCCCGGTTGCCTGGAAGATGACGCGCCTGGCCACCTCGACGGCGTGGTCGGCGAAGCGCTCGTAGAACCGGCCCAGCAACGTCACGTCGACGGCGGCCGCCACGCCGTGCTTCCACTCGCGGTCCATCAGCACCGAGAACAGGTGCCGGTGCAGATCGTCCATGGCGTCGTCCTCTTCGCGGATCCGGGCGGCTTTCTCCGGGTCGCGGGACAACACCACCTCTTGCGCGCTGTTGCCCAATTCGACTGCTACCCTGCCCATTTCGGCGAAATAGCCATTGACCTCTTCGGGCAGCGCATGCTGGGGATGGCGTCGGCGGGCGATCTTGGCGACGTGCAGGGCCAGCGCACCCATCCGGTCGATGTCGGCGACCATCTGGATGGCGCTCACGATGGAGCGGAGGTCCCCGGCGACCGGAGCCTGCAGCGCGAGCAGCACAAAGGCGCTCTCCTCGGCGCCGGCGCTCAGTGCCGCGATCCTTTCGTGGTCGGAGATCACCTGTTCGGCCAGCACCAGGTCGGCCTGCAGCAGGGCCTGGGTTGCCCGCTCCATGGCGATCCCGGCCAGCCCGCACATCTCACCGAGCCGCTCGGATAATTCGGCGAGCTGCTCATGGTAGGCGGTCCGCATGTCGCCAAGCCTACGTTCTCGGAGCCGAAAAAGGGCGGGGGAGCGCCGCCAAAGACGGTTACTCGCAGGTGGTGTCGGCCGCGTTGGTGACGGTCAGGTCCTCGGGCAGCTTGGTCGGCGGGTTGCCGTTGCTGGGTTCTATCTGCACGCTGATCGACGAGCCGGTGGGTGGCGGAGCGGTGATCGACTTGTAGTCGGGGCCGAGCACCACCTGCACCACCTGCCCGTAGCCGGAAACCCGCTGGATCTTCGGATTTGCCAACGAGGAAGCCACGGTGGCCGCGGCCTGCTCGTTGCCGGGCGAAAACAACACCGTCGTCGCGTTCACCGAACTCGGGTAATCGTCCGGCGTCATCACGTTGAAGCCGACCCGCTTGAGCTGGGTGGTTGCGCTGGTCGCCAGACCGCTCTGCATGGTCGCGTTGGATACCCGCACCGTGACGTCGTTGGGTGAGGTGGTCGTGACTTGTTCGCGTTGGGCGTCGGGGGCCGCGGTGGGTGTGGGCGACTTCTTGGTGGTGGGCGCGTGCGCCGAACCCGAGGCGGAGGAGCTTTCGCCCAACGGCTTGGCGTTCTGGTCGTTTTCCTCCGGCAGCGGATCATCGTTGATGATGGCATCGAAAAGTGCCCGCATATCGGCCATCCGCGGCGGCTCGTCGCCGTTCTGGTCCGTTATGCCCGTGGGCACGGTGACGAAAGTGATGTGACCGGCCGCCATGCCCTGCAACGACTGTCCCAGCTGCACCAGGTCTTTGGTCTTGACGTTGTCCACGTAGCTGTCGCCGATGAACAGGTTGACGACGTTGTTGAGCTTGTTGAGATCGAACAACGTGTCCTCGGAGATCAACGAACGCAGCAGCGAGGACAAGAACAGCTGCTGGCGTTTGATGCGGCCGTAGTCACCGTTGGTTTCGGTGGTGACTTGGCGGGCTCGCACGTAATTGAGTGCCGTTGGCCCGTCGACGATCTGGTGTCCCGCATGTTCGAGCACCGTGCCCAGTTCGTAGTCGTGCAGCGGGGTGCTGCTGCACACCTCGACGCCGCCGAGGGCCTGAACCATCCGCGCGAATCCGGCGAAGTCGACGGCGATGAACCGGTTGATGCTCAAACCGGACAGCTTCTGGATCTCCTTCACCAGGCACTTGGGACCGCCGTAGGAGAACGTCGAGTTCAATTTGGTCTCGGTGTAGACCATCCGGGAACCCCACGCCCCCTTCTTCGCGTCGTAGATGGGTCCGTACTTGCCGGTGTCGGGATTCCAGGCTTCGCATTGGATCGGCGTGATCGCCAGGTCACGGGGGAACGACACCACCACCACGCGCTTGCGGTTTGCGGGGATGTTGACCAGCATCACGGTGTCCGACCGTGCGCCGCCGGCGTCTTCGGTGTCCCCGGCGCCCATGTTGGCGTTCTCCCCGGAGCGGGAGTCCATGCCGACGATCAGGAAATCTTCGTCGCCGTACTGGCCGTTGGGGTCGAGGATGTCACCCGAATGCGGGTCGAGGGCGCTGATGGTGTTGAGGCGGTTGTTCTTCGATGTGCTCCATTGCCATGCCCCACCGGTCAGGGCCAATGCCAGCACGGCAATCAGCGCCGCCAGCGAGCGCGCGACCAGCAGCATCGGCCGACGGTGCTTCTTGGGTTTCCCTTCGTCGGGTGTCTCCGCGGTGCGGTCGGAAGCGGATCCGTCGCCGTCCGCATGGGTGACGGCCGCGAGGTCGGGCAACTCCGAGACGACCTCGAGCGAATAAGGCAGGGATTCGATGACCTGGGTGTCCAGCTGGTCGACCGGATCGCCGGGCTCGTCTTCGAACGGTTCGATGTCCGGTGCGGCATCGTGGGCCGCGTGGCGGTGACTCGCCCGATCACGGGTCGGGGCGCCGACTTTGGCGATCAAGTCGGCCACCGTGATTGCGCCGTCGGCGTGGCATCCGACGCTTTCGGCGCCGTCGGCGCGGGACGCGCTGGGCGCCTCGGGCTGCCATCGGTGAAGGTTGTAATCGGGCGGTGGTTCGACGAACCGCTCCCACGGGGCGGCGCCCGGCCAATGGTGACGAGTGGCGTCGTTCTCGGCGTCACTCATCTACTACCGGCCTCCGAAGCTCTGATGCGGACGTCATCGTCTGTGCGTGGCATGTCAGCGCGGCGCTTCCGTTACCAGCGCCGCGGCCCGTGCCGCCCGTTGGTGGGTCGTATGTCATTTGTCGCGCTCGGGCAGCGGCACGTTACCGGTTTGCCGCACGAACGCAATGCAGCAAGGCCCACATCGTACTGAGATATCGGTCCGGACGCGATTTCGAGTGAGCGGTGACTCAGCCGCCCGAGTGCATGACGTCGGCTCCGGCCGGCACGGTGCAGTCGTCGGGGTCGGTCAGCCAGCCTTCGGGCAGCGCCACGCGGGCCGGCGAACCTTGCCGGCCGCGGGGGCCGGTCGCGGCATCCGGGAACGGGACGGTGCGGTCCAGCTGGGCGAGCAGCGCATCGAGTTCGTCCAGCGTCTTGACCAGCGCCAATGCCCGGCGCAGTTCGGCGCCGGCCGGGAAACCGTGCAGGTACCAGGCGATGTGCTTGCGGATGTCACGCATGCCCTTGTCTTCGCCGAAGTGGGCGGCCAGCAACCGGCCGTGCCGGCGCATGATGTCGGCGACCTCGCCGAGCGTGGGCGGGGCGGGTGGCGGGCTGCCGGTGAACGCGGCCGACAGCTCGGCGAACAGCCAGGGCCGGCCCAGGCAGCCGCGGCCGACGACGACGCCGTCGCACCCGGTGGTCGCCATCATCGCCAGCGCGTCGCTGGCGTCGTAGATGTCGCCGTTGCCGAGCACCGGGATGGTCCGCACCTGCTGCTTGAGCCGCGCTATCTG
The DNA here is from genome assembly GCA_963800315.1 of uncultured Actinomycetota bacterium. Taxonomy (GTDB): domain Bacteria; phylum Actinomycetota; class Actinomycetes; order Mycobacteriales; family Mycobacteriaceae; genus Mycobacterium. The sequence continues at coordinate 421,405 of CAWDAS010000001.1, read as the reverse complement.
TTCCCAGTCGGCGGTGCCGGAGTAGCGCTGCGCCGCCGTGCGGGCGTGCAGCGCGACCGCCGCCGCACCCTCGGCTTCGGCGATGCGGCCGGCATCCAGGTGGGTGTGGTGCTCGTCATCGATGCCGACGCGGAACTTGACGGTCACCGGTATGTCGGTGCCCTCGGTGGCGCGCACGGCCGCGGCGACGATCTGCCCGAACAGTCGTCGCTTGTACGGCAGCGCCGCCCCGCCGCCGCGCTTGGTGACCTTGGGCACCGGGCAGCCGAAATTCATGTCGATGTGGTCGGCCAGGCCCTCGTCGGCGATCATCTTTGCGGCCGCATAGGTGGTCCCGGGGTCGACGGCGTAGAGCTGCAGCGAGCGTGGTGCCTCGTCCGAGGAGAACGTCGTCATGTGCATGGTGACCGGGTTCCGCTCCACGAGCGCACGCGCGGTCACCATCTCGCAGACGTACAGGCCGCTGACCGTGCCGACCTTCGACTGTTCCAGTTCACGGCACAGCGTGCGGAATGCCACGTTGGTCACGCCTGCCATCGGGGCCAGCACCACCGGGCTGGCGAGCGTGATCGGACCGATGCGCAAGGCCGGGCTACCTGCGGCTCATTACCAGCTTGCCTGCTGTTTTGTGCAGCTCCTGCGCGGTGACCTTCTTGCCCGTGCGGGCTTCCCGGTCGAGTTGGCGCTGCTTGGACACCTCGAACTTGTCGCAGGCCTGCTCGAGCTCCTTGATCAGCAGGGCAAGATCATCGCGCATTGCGGCTGCCTCACCGGTGAAGTCCTCGCGCTCGAAGATGCGCCATTTCTTCAGCACCGGCATGACGACCTCGTCGAGGTGGATGCGCGGGTCGTAGACGCCCCCGACGGCGATGAAGACGGCTTTGCGCCGGAACTCGGGGACCTGGAAGCCGGGCATCTGGAAGTTCCGCAGAATCATATGCAGTGACTTCATGGTCTGGTTGGGCACCAGCTCGAACGCGGCCTCGCTGACGTCACGGTAGAAGATCATGTGCAAGTTCTCGTCGGCCGAGATCTTGGCCATCAGCTGGTCGGCGACGGGGTCGTTGCAGGCCTTGCCGGTGTTGCGATGCGAAATCCGGGTGGCCAGTTCCTGGAAGCTGACGTAGAGGACGGAGTGGGTGAGGCTCTCGGCGAACAAGTCGCCCTGGTGGTTCTGGCCTGGGCTGAAGCCCCGGTTGACCACCTCGAGGCGAAGTTTCTCCAGCTCCACGGGGTCGACGGCGCGCGTCACGACCAGGTAGTCGCGCAAGGCGATGCCGTGCCGGTTCTCCTCGGCCGTCCAGCGGTTGACCCACTGCCCCCACGCGCCGTCCATGCCCATGTTCATCGCGATCTCGCGGTGATACGACGGCAGGTTGTCCTCGGTGACCAGGTTCTGCACCATCGCCACCTGGGCGACTTCGGACAGCTTGCTCTGCTCGGGGTCCCAGTCCTGCCCGCCGAGGGCGTAATAGTTCTTGCCGTCCGACCACGGGATGTAGTCGTGCGGGTTCCAGGGCTTGTGCACGCTCAGATGCCGGTTGAGGTACTTCTCGACCACCGGTTCAAGTTCGTGCAACAGCTGTAGGTCGGTCAGCTCGGCTGACATGGGGCCTCCAGTTATCTGTGTCTGCGGGTTGCAGTCAATATATCTGTGTACCTCAGTAGCATCAAGTTCCTTGGCGCGCGGCACATAACAGTTTGGGATGCCGACTTCCGGGTGCCCCGCTGACTGGGCCCAACCCAGTCCTTCGGTTCCCCGTGCGGCCTACCGCAGACGCGTTATTCGGGTTTGCCCAACTCGGGAGCGGGGACGTACGGGGCCGCGGTGGTGTACAGCATGTTGACGCAGTAGTCGATGAACTGTCGGCGCGTCGCCCCCAGGCGTCCGTTCAGATACGCCGTGAACAAACTCGACAGGCCACCGACCAGGCTGGTGGCGATCATTTTCTGCAGCACGGGATCGCCGATTCGGGAGAGCTTGCGCTGCAGCAGATCGATGAAGTTGGGCATCCATTCCGCGCCCGATCGGGTCAGTATCGGTTCGACCGCCGGCGCCAGCAACAGCACCCTGCCGCGCACCGGATCGTCCACCATCAACTCGACGAATTGTTCGACGGCTTCCCGGGGGGTTTTCGCCGAAGTAAGGGTATTCATTGCCCGAGTGCAGACATCGTCGTAGACGGCGCGCACGAATTCGTCGCGGTCGGTGAAGCTCTCGTAGAAGTAGCGTTCGGTCAGTGCGGCCTTGCGGCATACCGCGCGGACCGTCAGCGCCGGCCCCGCATCACCGCCGAGCAACTGCACGCCGGCGCCGATGAGGTCGTCGCGGCGGAGGGCCACGCGACTCTCCCGCGGGACGCCGGTCCAACGGCTGCGTCGTTGACCGGTCGGCACATCGCTCCTAAGCTAAAATCTGACAACGCACGTAGTCAGAATCGTATATCTCAATAGGATTCCAATAGTGACTCAAGATACGTCCGCATCGGGGCCGCTGACCAGCGGCGTAACGGATAGCGATGTGGCCGCCCCCGCCGGGGCGGCGATTCGTGGTGGGTCGGCCGAGGGGCCCGACGGTGTGGCCGGTGGCTGTCCGGTGTCACCGCTGGGCTACGAGGCGCCGCCGATTCCGCTGGGTCCCGATTCGTTGACCTGGCGGTACTTCGGCGATTGGCGCGGCATGCTGCAGGGCCCGTGGGCGGGTTCCATGCAGAACATGCACCCGCAACTCGGCGCGGCGGTCACCGACCATTCGACGTTCTTGCGGGAGCGCTGGCCGCGCCTGCTGCGCTCGTTGTACCCAATCGGTGGAGTGGTGTTCGACGGTGACCGGGCCCCGGTCACCGGCGCGGAGGTACGCGACTACCACACCGCCATCAAAGGCGTCGACGAACAGGGCCGCCGCTACCATGCGCTGAACCCCGACGTCTTCTACTGGGCGCACGCCACCTTCTTCGTCGGCACCATTCATGTGGCCGAGCGGTTCTGCGGTGGGCTGACCGAAGCGCAGAAACGGCAGCTGTTCGACGAACACGTCGACTGGTATCGGATGTATGGCATGAGCATGCGGCCGGTCCCGGCGTCCTGGGAGGATTTCCAGGCCTACTGGGATCACATGTGCCGCCACGTGCTGGAGAACAATTTCGCGGCGCGCGCCGTGCTCGATCTGACCGAGCTGGCCAAACCCCCGTTCGCGCAATGGGTTCCGGACTGGTTGTGGGCCGCGCAGCGCAAACTCCTCGCCCCGTTCTTCGTCTGGGTGACCGTCGGGCTTTACGATCCGCCCGTTCGCCGGCTGATGGGCTATGAGTGGTCGCGCCGCGACGAGTGGTTGCACCGGCGCTTCGGCGATGTTGTTCGTCTGGTTTTCGCGTTCGTGCCGCGCCGATTCCGCAAGCACCCGCGCGCCCGCGCCGGCTGGGACCGGGTCGCCGGCCGCATCCCGTCCGACACGCCGCTGGTGCAGACGCCGGCGCGCAACCTGCCCCCGGTGGACGAGCGCGACGACCCGAAGCACTACTGCCCGAACGTCTCCTGAGCCGCCCGGGCCGGGTTAAGCGTGGGCGTGAGCGTGAACGTCTTCCAGGCCGGGCTGATGCACATGCTGATGGGTGTGTTCGGTCCCGTCGGCGTGAGCGTGGGTGTGTTCGTGCTCGACGTGGTCATGCTCATGCGTGGTGTGTGCATGCGTGTGGGCCACGCCGCCGTGCTGGTGTTCGTGGGCGTGTGCCGCGTCGTGGGTGTGCTGTTCGCTCATCGGTGTCTCTCCTTTACGTGAATTGTGTTGTGTTTGACGGTCGTTCAGTCCGCGCCGGTGCGGCGCCGGTTGGGCGGGGACGATGATTCGGCGACTGCCTTGAGCCCGCTGCCGCCGCGGTGATGACCGGGAACCCCGGGACCGGCGTGCTCGGCGTTGAACACCGCATCGATGACGAGCTGACGGACGTGCTCGTTTTCCAGGCTGTAGAAGATCGTGGTGCCCTCCCGCCGCGTGCGCACCAGGCGCGCCATGCGCAGCTTCGCGAGGTGCTGGGAGACCGACGGCGCCGGCTTGCCCACGTGCTCGGCGAGCTCGTTGACCGACATCTCGCGATCGGTCAGGGACCACAGCACTTGCACACGGGTGGCGTCGGCCAGCATCCGGAAGACCTCGACGACCAGACTGGCCTGGTCGTCGGGCAACCGGCCTTCGCTACTACTTGCATGCATACGCAGATAATAGCGGAAGGTGGCGGCGCTGCCAACGGTTCGTTTCAGCCGGAGGGGACGACGGTCGATTGGCGCCGGCCGCCGTTGCGCTCGTTCCACAACCGGTAGACCTCGACGGCAGCTTCACGTGGTTCGTGGCGCATGGGCAGGCGCCGCCGGTCCCAGCGTTTACCGAACTCGTCGTAGAACGTGGACACCTCGAAGTACTTGCGGTCGTCGAGGTAGTACTGCTCGTACGACTCGCGGGTGGTCAGGAAGACGACTTCGCGGGGCGAGCAGTAATACAAGGAGCCCAGGCACATCGGGCACGGATGGGCCAGCACATAGATGGTGCAGTCGACCAGATGCTCGGTGCCCAGCTTCATGCAGGCCGCTCGGATGGCGAGGATCTCGGCGTGCGCGGTCGGATCGCTCGTCTGGGCGACCTGGTTGGCGCTCTCGGCGAGGACCTCGCCGTCCTTGACGATCACGGTGGCGAACGGGCGACCGCCGTCGGCGACGTTGCGGCGAGCCAGGTCGATCGTCCGCTGAGCGAAGTCGGTCACGGGCGCCTCCGACGGCAGGGAGCAGGTAACTCGGAGGGTAGTCCCGAGGCGCCGGGCAGCGGGACGCTGTGATACTAACTAGATTGTCTATGTTATTTCCGGTTCCGGAACGAGGGAGCACCATGGCGCGCACCGAACGCGATCGTTGGGATCTGGCAACGAGCGTCGGGGCGACGGCGACCATGGTCGCGGCCCAGCGGGCGTTGTCTTCCGACGAGAAGTTGATCGATGACCCCTACGCGGCGCCGCTGGTCCGTGCCGTCGGGATCGACGTCTACGTTCGGCTGGTCAACGGCCAGATTCCCGCGGGCGGGGATTCGGAGTTCGATCCACACCGGATGGCGCAGGGAATGGCCTGCCGCACCAGGTTTTACGACCAGTTCTTCATGGACGCGACCGGGGGCGGCATCCGCCAGGTGGTCATCCTTGCGTCGGGGCTTGATGCGCGCGCCTACCGCCTGCCGTGGCCGGCGGGCACCGTCGTTTATGAGGTCGACATGCCCGAGGTGATCGAGTTCAAGACCCTCACGCTGGCCGATCTGGGCGCCGAGCCGACCGCCGAGCGGCGCACCGTCGCCGTCGACCTGCGCGACGATTGGGCCGCGGCGCTGCGGGAGGCGGGATTCGATGCCCAGGCTCCCGCGGCGTGGAGCGCCGAGGGATTATTGGTTTACCTGCCCGATGAGGCCCAGGACGCGCTGTTCGACAACATCACCGCGTTGAGCGCCCCCGGCAGTCGGCTGGCCTTTGAATTCGTCCCGGACACCGCCATTTTCGCCGACGAACGGTGGCGGGCACATCATGACCGGATGAGCGAACTCGGGTTCGAGATCGACTTCAACGACCTGGTCTATCACGGTCAGCGCAGCCACATCGTCGACCATCTGGGCCAGCGCGGTTGGCAGACCTCCTCGATCACCGTCGGTGAACTGCACGCCGCCAACGGCTTCGTCTATCCCGACGACGACGTCGCCGCGGCGTTCGCCGATGTGACCTACAGCAGCGCGGTGCTCGGGCGATAAGGCCTACGGGTTAAGCAGATTCTCTTCCACCGCGGTGGTGAGCATCTCCTGGAACGCGGTACGTATCGGCTCGTACAGATCCCGGAAAGTGGTAAGCACCGCGATGCGGTTGTATTCGGGGATTGACCCGGCCGGAGTCCAGAAGCTGTCGATATCGAGCAGGAAAAACGGCCCCGTCTGGACCGGCATTGCCCGGCGCAGGTGGTAATTCGGATCGAGCGCCTGACCCAGGCCGGGGCCGTAGCGCACGATCATCGATTTGCCGGGTTGCGCTTCTCGATAGACCGCGGCCCCCTGCCACTCGGTCAGGGTCAGACCGGCGGGCGCGATGCGGTGCGGCCCCAACAGCGGCTCCGCGATCCAGTTGGCCCACTCGACCCGGCCATCGATGCCCATGGGGGCTCGGACTTCGAGGATGTAGCGCAGCCCGATGCGTTCCACCCCGACGATCGAGGAGACCTGTGCGCGGGCGTCTGCGACCCGCATCGCCACGTCGAGCAACGTTGCGAAGTCGGAATACGCGGAGGTCTCGACGACGATCGCCTGGGTTTTCATCGAGGCGGCCACGGTGCCGTCGCGGTTGACGTAGCGGACGAAGGACTCCGGGGTTGGTGTCAGGCCTCCCCCGGACCCCATCGCCCAGGTCACGTCCTGGGCCTGGCGTTCAATCGGCAGGTCGTCGACGAGCAGGCGTCTGAATTCTCCGCTGGATGACTCGGCGAGGGAATCCGTTGCCGGATGACGAATTTCCATCGTCACCAGGACCGCGGGCGCGTAGGGGTACGCGACATCGACGCTCATCGCGCGAGCATAGCCAAGCCGGTCAGCGGCTGCATTGCGTTCCCCGCTTGCGTCCGGCGCGTTTGCTGACGGGCGGTGTCGCCAGCGTCAGCCGAGGTCATACTCGTTTTGGTGCCCCCACTAGGACTCGAACCTAGGACCTGCGGATTAAAAGTCCGTAGCTCTACCAACTGAGCTATAGGGGCTGCGAAGATTCAGGATACTTGGGTCGGAATCGAGGCTCGTTTGAGGATTGGGCCCGCGGTGACCTAAGCTGACGTGGCTCCCAACGGTAACCTCGTTGCGAGTACCCCGGAGAGATTCGGTTCTGGCCCCCTTCGTCTAGCGGCCTAGGACGCCGCCCTTTCAAGGCGGTAGCGCGGGTTCGAATCCCGTAGGGGGTACGCGACGCGGTGACGCGGAGCAACAGCAAGGCCCTGTGGCGCAGTTGGTTAGCGCGCCGCCCTGTCACGGCGGAGGTCGCGGGTTCGAGTCCCGTCAGGGTCGCCAGCGCGGCGAGGCACTCACTGCCTTCCGGCCAGGTAGCTCAGTCGGTACGAGCGTCCGCCTGAAAAGCGGAAGGTCGGCGGTTCGATCCCGCCCCTGGCCACTGCGAGGACTTACTCGTCCCCGGTTGTCCCGACCCGGCTACGCGAAAAGGTGTCGGTGTACGCGGCGCCTATGGTGCTGGAAATGCTTGCAGGCGCGGCAATCACAAGTACTTGCGAAACGGCGTGCGACGCGAAGTCCTCGAGAAAGCGGCCTGGACGCGCATGATCCCGTTGCGCGGCAGCTACTTTCAACCGGTCGCTAGCAGCCTTACCGTTTGAGCGGCGAATCGGCGAGGCCGCCAACGGGGGCAATGGTGTCCTCGCCGAACAGCGCCTGGCTGAGCACATGCAGTACGTCCTGATCGGCCACCGAGTAGTAGACGAACGTTCCCTCGCGGCGGCCCTTGACGAGCCCGGCAAGGCGCAGCTTCGCCAAATGCTGGCTGACCACCGCCGGCGCGGCGTCGGCCAACTCCGCCAGACAGGCCACCGACGTTTCACCCTGCGACAAGGCCCACAACACCTTGATGCGGGTCGGATCACTCAGCATCCGAAACGCCTCGGCGGCGCGGCCTACCTGCTCCTCGGTAGGCATGGCAAAGCCGGCTATCGATGTGTGCACAGCGGCCAGCATACCGCGGACCTGCCTGAACAAGTAGTCGGCTGTACCCGCATGTGCGAATACACGCGATCATGCATATAAGGTGGGTGGGGTGATTTCCGGAATGCACGCTGGCGCGGCTTGTGATGTGAACGCCGAGGAGCGGGTTCACTCCTGGAACACTCCGCGATCAAGCGCATGGTCCCTACCCGAGGTGCGCTGGGCGTTGATCGCGACCGCGCTGTTCGGGCTCGGCTTGCTGGCGCAGCTGACCGGGGGACCCGCTTGGCTGTACTGGGCGCTGTATCTTTGCTGCTACGTGACCGGCGGGTGGGAGCCGGGGCTTGCCGGGCTGCAGGCGTTGCGGGACAAGACCCTGGACGTCGACCTGCTGATGGTCGCCGCGGCGATCGGCGCCGCGGCGATCGGTCAGGTTTTCGACGGGGCGCTGCTCATCGTCATCTTCGCCACCTCCGGTGCGTTGGAGGCCGTGGCGACCAAGCGCACCGAGGATTCGGTGCGCGGCCTGCTTGACCTGGCACCAGAAACCGCCACCCGCGTTACCGGGACCGGAGCCGAGGAAGTGGTCGACACCGCGATTCTCGACGTCGGCGATGTGCTCCTGATCCGCCCCGGGGAACGGGTGGGCGGCGACGGCGTCGTCGTCGACGGTGCCAGCGAGGTCGATCAAGCCACCATTACCGGTGAACCCCTGCCGGTCGACAAAGCCGCGGGCGACGAAGTGTTCGCGGGCACGCTCAACGGCACCGGCACACTGCGGGTGCGGGTGACCCGGCCGGCCGCCGACACCGTCATCGCCCGGATCGTGGCGATGGTGGCCGAGGCCAGCGCCAGCAAGGCCCGCATGCAGTTGTTCATCGAGAAAGTCGAGCAGCGCTACTCGGTGGGCATGGTGGCCGCCACCATCGCCTTGTTCGTGATCCCGCTGTGGTTCGGCGCCGACGTGCAGTCGGCCCTGCTGCGCGCGATGACCTTCATGATCGTGGCTTCGCCCTGCGCGCTGGTCCTTTCGACCATGCCCCCGCTTTTGGCCGCGATCGCCAACGCCGGCCGCCACGGGGTGCTGGTCAAATCGGCCGTCGTTCTCGAAAAGCTCGCCACCGTCACCCAGGTCGCGCTCGACAAGACCGGAACACTGACCGAGGGAGCGCCGCGGCTCACCGACATCCACACGCTGCCCGGGACGAGACTGGGTGACACCGCGCTGCTATCGCTGGCCGCCGCCGCCGAGAACCCGTCCGAACACCCACTGGCCCGCGCCATCGTCGCCGCGGCCCGCGATGAGAACCTTCCACTGCGGCCCGCGACCGACTTCGCTTCCACGCCGGGCCGCGGTGTCCGCGCCCGGATCGGCGACGACCTCGTCGAGGTCGGCAGTCCGGCTCTGCTCGAGGAGCGCGGCCACCCCGCGCGGGCCGCCGTCAGTGACCTCGAGCACGTCGGCCAAACGGCGGTCGTTGTGCGCGTCAACGGCATTCCGGTCGGGGTGCTCGGGCTGGCCGACCGCCCCCGCGGCGAGGCCGCCCATGCCGCCGCACGCGTCGCCGCACTCACCGGCGCCGAGCCTGTGCTGCTGACGGGTGACAATCCCCGTGCCGCCGCCCGCCTCGCCGGCGAGTTGGGCATCTCGACGGTGCGCGCCGAGCTACTTCCCGAAGACAAGGTCGCCGCGGTCCGCCACCTGGAAGCCGGTGGCGCCAAGGTGATGCTGGTCGGCGACGGGGTCAACGACGCTCCGGCCATGGCCGCTGCCCACGTCGGCGTTGCGATGGGACGCTCCGGCTCGGACCTCGCCCTGGAAACCGCCGACGCCGTCATCACCCGCGACGACCTTGCTACCGTTCCCGCGGTCATCGCCCTGGCGCGCCGGGCCCGTCGCGTGGTGGCCGCGAACCTCGCCATCGCCGCAACGTTCATCGCCGTCCTCGTCGCCTGGGACCTATTGGGGCACCTACCGTTGCCGCTCGGTGTCGCCGGTCACGAAGGCTCCACGGTGCTGGTCGGTCTCAACGGTTTACGGCTGCTCCGCAACGGCGCGTGGCCCCGCCCCTAGGGCCACCCAGCGTCGGTGACTAGTTGCAGACGCACGCCGAGTTTTGGTGGGAAATATTGCACCGCAACGGCTTTCTTGCTCTAAGCGTTATCCGTTGACTGCGGCCTCGGTCATTGACGAGAAACCGTCCCGGATTCCCACGCCCACCTTGTGCGCAAGGGCCGGGCTGCCGGCCGGAGCGGTCTCCGCGGTGCCGCAGGTGAGGGTTTCGAACGGACTGGGCTCGGCGCTTGCGGTCGGTGCTAATCCAACGGTGGCAGCGAGGATAAGTGCGCTACTGATAAGGAATTTCGTTATCGTTTCCAACTGCTACTCCAGCATCGGTCTTTTCAGCATCATGCCAGGCGTTTGGGTATCGCGCGCGTTGTACTGGTAGCGGGTTTCCGGGTTGGCCGGACCACTCGTCGACCAAAGCCACAACTGTTTACCCGGCTTTTCCCGACGCCCCATTGCACATATGGCGATGTACGCATACTTTAGTGCACGTGCATCAGGGCAGAGGCAATACGGTTTGGGCAGTGAGGCCGCAGCGGTGAGTGGCGATCACGATCACGCGCACGCGCATGCCTCGGCCGATGCCGACCGGCGGTGGTTAGCCGGGGCTTTGGCGGTGATCGCGGCTTTCATGGTCGGCGAGGTTACGGTCGGTGTCGTCGCACGGTCGCTGGCGTTGATCTCCGATGCGGCTCACATGCTCACCGACGCGGCGTCGATCGGGTTGGCGCTGTGGGCAATTCACCTCGCTGCCCGGCCGGCGGAGGGTCGGATGACCTACGGCTGGAAGCGTGTCGAGGTGCTTTCGGCGCAAGCCAATGGCGTGACGTTGCTGGTGCTGGCGGGATGGCTAGGCTACGAGGCGATTAGGCGGTTGGTTCACCCGCCCGAAGTCACGGGCATGCTCGTGCTGATCACCGCGTTGGTGGGCGTAGTCATCAACTTGGCCGCAACGTGGATGATCAGCCGGGCCAACCGGTCGAGCTTGAACGTCGAGGGCGCCTTCCAGCACATTCTCAACGACTTGTTTGCGTTCATCGCCACCGCGGTCGCTGGAGTGATCATTGTCTTCACCGGGTTTGCGCGGGCGGACGCGATCGCCACGCTCATCGTGGTGGCGCTCATGGCGAAAGCCGGCTTCGGATTGGTGCGCGCGGCCAGTCTCATTTTCTTAGAGGCCGCTCCGCAAAACATCGACCCCGACGCGATCGGCCGGGCAATGGCTTCCCACGAGGCAGTTGTCGAGGTCCATGACTTGCATATCTGGGAGATCACCTCGGGCACACCAGCATTGTCGGCGCATGTGATTGTCGCTCCCGACCGCAATTACGATGCCGCACGCGCCGACTTGGCGCAGTTACTGGCCGAAGAACATGGGATTGCGCACAGCACGCTGCAGCTCGACCACTCCGGTGACGCGGATGGCTGTGGCGCCGGGACGGCGGACAGCGCCGCGCATTGCCAAGATCCGCACGGTCCGACCCATCGCTCTACCGACCGGGCCTGACGCCCTTTTTGACGGCATTGCCGCCGGCGAGCACCCTCACGAGCCGGCCCCCCTCAGGAAGAGTTCGGCGACCAAGCCGGGGATCTCGTGCAGTGGCGGCCAGGTGCCGCCAGAGCCCCAATGCTGCACGAGCATCAGCTCGCCGAGCCCGAGAAAGATCAACGCCAGGCGCTCGACGGGCATGTCGGCACGCACCTCCCCGCGGTCGACACCATCTCGCAGGATCCCGACGACCCGATCGACCAGCGGGGCGGCCGCATTCACGATCTGCGGGTACAGCCTCGGGTCGGGATTCAGAGTCTCGCGAGCCAGCACGCGCGCAAACGGCTCATGGTCTCGCACCCACTCGACGTCGGCCGCCAGCAGCTTCTCGAGCCGGGTGACCGTCGGAGCATCCGGCAGTGGTTCGGCACTGTGTTCGGTGAGTCGGTACGCTTCCTCGACGACCGCCAGGAACAGCGCCTCCTTGGAGGGGAAGTAGTTGTAGACGGTTCCCTTCGCGAATCCGGCCGCCAGCGAGATCTCGTTCACGTTCGCGCCCTCGAGGCCGTGCCGCGCAAATTGTTCGGCGGCCGCCAACAACAGTTGCGCGCGGTTTGCCTGTCTTGCAGCTGCCGTGATCCGAACCATGGGCGATGACCCCGATCTGTCTGATATTATGGGTGACTGCCCACCCATAATAGCCGAGGCACCGCACCGGGACCGTCGAGACCTTCGCGGGCGTGTCCGGTGCGTACCTACCGATGAGGAGGCAACGACGTGTTCGACTTCACCGAATCAATCGTGATCCACGCGCCGCACCACGACGTGTGGAATGTTGTGCGCGACATCGACGGATGGTGGCTGCGCTCGAATCCCGACCATGATTCCTTGGAGCACCTCGACCACCGGCCCGCGACCGAGGTCGGCGCCAGACTCCGCATTCGCGAGAAGATTGGCGGAATCCCCGGCGAGGCGGTGGGTGTGATCACCGCGGCCGAGCCGGGCAAGGCCGTCACCTGGGAAGCCGAAGCGACCTATCGGTGGCTCGGGGTCCCGCTCCGGGTAGACGAAGGTGTCACGTGGAGCCTGGAGCCCCGCGACGACGCGTCCACCCGGTTGAGCGCGCGAGTGTGGGCGACAATCCCCGGTGGCATTGTCGGCCGCGTGGCGAGCCTGGTGTTCACCCGCCTGCTCAACGGTGAGGAAAAAGATCGCGCACACGCGCGAACAGAATTGCAATACCTCAAGCGCACCATTGAAGGGTCGAATGCCGCCGATGGCTAGTCAGTAATCGATGAAGGCTATCTCGCTGTGGTGCATGGCCTTAACGCAAACGCCGCGCCCCACTCCTTCGGGGCTCCGGTCCTCACTTCTCCACAAGGTCGGGCAGCGGCTCCGCATCCGTCAGCCAGTGGCGTCCGGTCCGGCGGGCGGCCTCCCACTTGGGGATGCTCACCGCATCGTCCTGGCCCAGGTCCTCGGGTGTCGGACCGATGCGCTCGGCCAGGGCGGCCAGGGCGCCGAGATCGAAGTTGTACAGCTCGGCTGCCGCCAGGCCCAGCATCTGCCGGGTCTCCTCGACGGGAATGTCCCAGAAGGAGCGGCGCAGCCAGTCGCGGGTGTGCGGCCACGTCCCCTCTGGATGGGGAAAGTCATTGCCCCACAGCATGTTTGACACGCCGATCTCGTAGCGCCGCGCCAGCTCCCTGCGTTCCGTCGTGGTGGCCCCGATAAAGCAGTTCCGGTCGAAGTAGGCCGAGGGCGGCATCGTCAGATCGCCCTCCATCTGATGGCTCATCTTTTTGGCCGAGTGCTCACGCAGGTACCGGGTGTCCATCAGCCAGAGCAGGTCGTTGGCCCAGAACGCACCGCACTCCGTGACCCCCCAGCGCAGCCGGGGGAAGCGCTCGAACACCCCCGACCACAACGCGAACCACAGCGGCCGGGCTCCCCACCAGCGCACCTCGGTGACATAGATACCCAGGTGCCCGCCGTACTCCTCCTGCGGGGCGGGACCGGAGTGGGTGTGTACCGGCATCTGCAGGTCCTGGCAGGCGGCCCAAACTTTGTCGTAGCGGCGGTCGTGGTAGGGCGGGTAGCCGACCCAGCGCGCCGGGATGAGGATCCCGCCCCGCAGTCCCGATTCTGCCGCGCGAGTGATCTCGGCCACCGCCGCGTCGATGTCCGCCAGTATTGGCACGACCGCGACCCCCGCCCGCCGCTCGGGGCTGTGGCTGCACAGCTCGGCCAACCAGCGGTTGTGGGCGCGCGCCCCGGCCATGGCGCGCCCCGGGTCGAGCTCGCCGGACTGGCCCAGGCCGGCCCCGAACGGAGCCCCGGCGACCCCGGTCACGGCGTCGGCGTCCGGGAAGATGACCTCGCCGACCACCCCGTCACCGTCTAATTCCTTGTCCCGCAGGCCTACATCCCATCCGCCGGCGATGCCGTCTCCGTGTTCGGCGAACCACTCCTGCGCGAATTCCTCGTCGATGAACCCGCCGGCCTGCGCCGCGGCGGTCTTCTCGGCCAGGTAGACCTCGAAGTCCTCCCGGTATTCAGGGTCGACGTACTCGCGGTACCGCTCGGTCGGGAGCTCGGCGTGGGTGTCTGCGGAGATGATGACGTACGGGTCCATTGAAGTCCTTTCGCTACCAGGCGCGGATGGGGTCGGGCTCGAAGACGGTGCTGCTCGCATCGGGAGGCACGGCGGCCAGCGGCTCGGCGACCTCGGCCACGGTCGGGCCGATCCGGCCGGCCAGCGGCGCCAGGGCCTCGAGGTCGAAGCCGTAGACGGCCGCCGCATTACCGCCCAGCATGGCCGCCACCTCCGCGCACGGGACGCCACTGAAGGTGTGCCGCAACGCCTCCCGGGTGTAGGGGGCGGTCCCCTCGTAGTGCGGGTAGTCGCTTCCCCACATGATCTTCTCGACGCCGATGCGGTGGCGCTCGGCGCACTCGACAGGCCGCATGAAGCTGGCGCCGACGTAACACTGCCGGGCCCAGTACTCGCTGGGCTTACACGTCAGCGAGCCGGCGGTGGGGCCGGCGAAGCGAGCGATCGCCGAGCTCTCCCGCCCGTAGCGCGCCGCCGCCACGTCGAGCGAATCGAGGGTGGCCGGGATCCACCCGGCGCCCTGCTCGGTGAAGACCACGATGAGATCCGGATGACGATCCAGCGCGCCGCTGAAGATCAGGTGCCAGAGCGCCCGGTGCGCAAACCAGTGCGTCTCATACACCCACACCGCGAACGAGCTGCCCCACCCGTCGGTCGGGCTCGGTCCGGCGTTGCCGCCGTGGTGATTGACCACCAGGCCCGCCTCCGCGCACGCCGCCCACAGCGGCTCCCAGTGCTCGGCATACAGCGGGGGGATGCCGGTGCCGGGGGCGACCCCGGGCAGCAGCACCCCGCCGCGCAGCTCCAGCTTGGCGATCTGCGCCACCTCGGCGGTGGCCTCGTCGAGGTCGCCGAGCAGGATCTGGCCCACCCCGGCGCGCCGCTCGGGCGACACCGAGCAGAAGTCGGCCAGCCAACGATTGTGCGCCCGCAGCCCGGCCCAGCGCAGCTCGAGCTCCCGGGCGGTCTCCGGCGGCGGGGCGGCCAGGCTCGCCTGCGGAAAGAACGGGGGCACGGTATTGGGGAAAATCACTTCCCCAGCGACTCCTTCCCGATCCAGGTCGGCGTTGCGTCGCTCGCTGTTCCAGTTGCGCTCGGCTTCGGCCTCGGTGAGATCGCCGAACGGGTTCACGTACGTCTTTGCCCAGCCGTCGAATTCGTCCCGGTACTGCGGATCGAGGTACTCGCGATAGTCGAGCAAATCCGCGCCGGCGTGGCAGTCAGCCGAAATGACCGTGTACCGGTCCATGGCCTATACCCGCGCCGGCTCGGGTCCGGGCGCGGCCAACAGCGCGACGTCGTCGTAGCGCTGGTGCACGTAGGGCAGCAGCCACTCGGCCGGCACCCGCGTCGCGATCCGCCCCACCTGGATGGTGCGTCGGCGGCACCAGGTGATCGACCTGATCTGGCGGATCACGATGTCGGCCACCGGGTCGAGGGCCGATTCTCCCAACTCAAGGGTGCCGTCGATATTCTCCAGCAGCTCGTAGTGCCGGTGGTACTCGCCGTAGACCAGGTGAGGATCGGTGATGCCGTTGCCGTCGGGGGCGCGCAGGAACTTGAAGTAGAACTCGGTGTTCACCTGGTCGGGCGGCAACTCTGCCGGGCCGGTGACCTGACCGTTCACTCTGATGAGCCGATGGCCGAGCCGGTCGACCGTGGCGGTGACGCGGTCGCCGTCGCGTTCCACCTCGATGTGGGCCAGTTTCTTTGGCTCGCCGAATGTTTCGCGCCCGCCAGTGACCGACTGTTCGGTGGACTGGGGCATGAAGAGCGGATAGTCGCCCTGGCGATCGCCGTGCCGGGCGGTCACCGAAAACACCGCCGACCCGAACGGCGGTCTGCCCTCTATCCGGACCCGCTGCAGCTGGACCCGTACCAGTGGTTCGGCCGCCGGTTCCAGCGGCCGGGGCAGCACGGCCGCGGCGATGTCCGGATCGGTGAGGTAGGTGACGGTCACCGCCTCGGTGGCGATCGGCGCCTTGGTGGCATCGACCTCGTGGTCGACTTGCGCTTCGGGCGGACGGGGACCGTAGCGAACTGTGGTGGTGCTCAACGGTTTCCTCCTTCGGTTGCCGGCTCCTTCTCGGCGCTCTGGCCGAGGACGTCCACCAGGTAGTCGGGGTCGCTGCGAGCCAGTATCGATGCCGCCTTGCGGCTCACGACGTCCTCGGCGGGTGTGAGGGGACCCATCATCCAGAAGCGGTCCGCCCGGATTCCCTCCACCACCTGGTCGGCGACCGTCTCGAGCGGGGTGAACTCGACACGGGCGCCGGCGGCTTCGAAGCGGGCCACGACGTCGGCCAGGCTCTGCTCGGGTGTGCGGCGTTTCTGGGTGGCGGCGTATTGCTCCGGGCGATGCCGCCACGACTCCCAGATGCCGGTGTTGAGGAAGCCGCTGGGAAACAGGACATGCGCCCGCACCCGCGTCCCGGTCATCTCCAGGTGGGTGTAGAGGCTCTCGGTCAGGCAGAGCACCGCGGCCTTGGTCATCGGGTAGACCGCCATGGCCGGCCCGCCCATTGCCCCGCGGGCGATCGGCGCGAACCCGCCGTTGCCCGAGCAGGTGTTGACTACGTGTCCCTCGCCCTGCTCGAGCAGAATGGGCACGAAGGCCTTGATGCCGTGGATGACGCCCAGCACGTTGACGTCGATCCCCCAGCGCCAGTCGGCCAGGTCGTGTTCCCAGATGTAGCCCTCGGAGACCCCGCCCGTGCCGGCGTTGTTGCACACCACGTGCACCGCGCCGAAGCGCGAGAGCGCCTCCTTGGCCAGCGACTCGACCGAGGAATAGTCGGTGACATCGGTGACCACACCGGCCGCCTCGATGCCCTCGTCCGCGAGTGCGCGGGTCGCCTCGTCCAGCGGTTCGGCGAGGACGTCGGCCAGCACCACCTTCATGCCTTCCAGGCCGAAGCGCCTGCCCATGGCCCGACCGATGCCCCCGGCGCCACCGGTTACGACCGCCACCTTGCCCCGAAGGTCCTTCATTGTGGCCATCGTCACATGGTCGCGAATATCACCGCAAGCAGTCGCATTATGCGACCATCGCATCTATGGCTCCGCGTCCCTCCCCGCAGACCGAGCGGGTCGTGAACCTCTTCGAGCACCTGACAGGTGATGGGAGCCGGGGAATGACGTTGGCCGAGGTGTCGCGCCACTTGAGTGTCCACAAGGCCAGCTGCCACTCGATGCTGTCGGAATTGCTCCGAGCCGGCTGGCTGCTGCGCGATCCGGTTCGCAAGACCTACCACCTCGGTCCCGCTCTGGTCCGCCTCGGCCGGGAGGCGGCGGGCCGCTACCCGGCCCTGGTGTTGGCGCGCTCGGCGATGGCCGAGCTGTCGGCCGCGACGGGCGCCCACTGCGTTGCCTTCTCGGTGAGCGACGACTACTCCACCGTCGTCGATCAGGTCCGAAGCCGTCACGGCGGCGGTCACCCGATGCCCATCGGCACCCAGTTCCCGCACCGCCCGCCATATGGGGCGTCGACCGTTGCCTGGGCCGGGCCAGAGGCCCGGGAGCGCTGGTTGGCCGCCCTGCCCGAGGACGTGCGCGGTCGCTACCGCCAGGCCATCACCACTGCCCGGCAGCGTGGCTACTCAGTCGGTCTCCACCTCTTGCCCGATCTGCGGCTGCAGGAACTGGCGCTGCTCGTGCGCAGTGCCGAGGTACGTTCCACCCGGCTGAGCCGGCTGGCACAGGAGTTGACCGACGAACTAATCCACCAGGAGGACTGGTTCCCGAGCAGGCTGGAACCGGACCGCACCTACGAGGTGAGCCACGTGGACTCCCCGGTCCTGGAACCCGGGCCGCGCATCGCCCTGATGCTCAGCCTGGTGCCCAGCGCGGATCCGATGACCGGCGCGGCGGTCGCCCGGCTGGGGGAGCAGCTCTCCGCTGCGACCCGCCGACTGAGCGCGGACTTGAACGAGGAGGAGGGTCATGGGGGTGGGCGTGAACTGCGCCGCGACGTTGAGACAGTCAGGGCATGTCCTCGGCCACAAGGCCTTTAATCTGTTGGTAGTAGATGATCTTCCCGCCGCCGGCCCAGTTGCCTTCGGGGATCTCGTGGATCAGCGTCCAGACGTGAAAAGCCCTGGCGCCCTGCGGCTCGATGCCCGCCGCCGCGCACACCGCGGTATGCACCTCAGCGGCGAGCTGTTCCTTCCGGCCTTGCGACAACGCCCCCTCGAACACGGTGAGGTCGACCCTGAATCGTGGCGTGCCCGGCCCCCGGCCTCCCACCGAGAGCTCGTCCGCCTCCAGCGCGTGCAGGTAGACCCAGGTGTTGTCGCGCAAGAACGGGGCGTCCGGGGCGCGTTCGGCGCGCAGCAGCGCGCCGACCAACTCGTCGGCCAGCCGGCTCAGCGCCTCGTCGTCCACCGCGCCACGCACGAACGTCAGGTCGATCATCGGCATGGGAAAAGCCCTCCTCGCTCATAGCTTCCGCAGGCCCCGCACGACCTTCACATAGGGCGCGGTCGCCGATGCGCTCTTGCGCAGACTCGGTTGAATCGCACCGGCGTTGCCCACGACGAGGTAGCGCAAACCGTTGTCGCGGAACTCGGCAATCTGATCGATGACCTCGTCGGGCGTTCCCGTCGCAAACAACTCCTGCACGAGCGAACGGGGCGCTTTGGACGCGTAGGAAAGCGCGGTCTGCTCGTCGATTGCTTGTGGAATGAGGTCTTGCACCCCGGTGAAGTCGGACCCCAGCGGGTGTTGGGCGCCGTGGCGGGCCCAGTCCTTGGCGGGGGAGTTGAGGGTAAACACCTTGGCGATATCGGATTCCACGACCTCATCGATTTCGTTACGGGACCGACCGGTCACGATGAACCGGATGAGCGCGGGGGTGATGGCCATCGGGTCGCGGCCGGCATCCGACGCCGCGGTGCGCACGATCTGGAGTTGCTCGCCGTATTCGGTCGCACGGGTCGTTCCGGGGAACCAGCCGTCGGCGTAGCGTCCGGTGGCCCGCATCATGCGCGGCCCGTGCGCGGCGATCCAGATCTCGGGCCACTTGCCCTTGTACGGGGGCAGCGCGAAAGTCGCCTTGTGCAAAGGGAAAAACGGCGAATCCCGGGTCACCAACTCGCCGCCCGCGTCCCATAACGCACGGATGGTGGCCACCGCTTCCTCGAAACGCGCGACCGGTTTGGACCAGTCGACGCCGTAGGGTGCGTTGCTCTCGCGCTCGCCGGTCCCGATGCCGAGAACGGCCCGCCCACGGGTCAGCAGATGCAACGAGGCGACGGCCTGTGCGGTCACGGCAGGATTGCGCCGGCCGGTATCTGTCACGGCGACCCCAAGGCGCATCCGGCCGAGCCGATTGCGGCCGGCCAGGTAGCCCAGCATGGTCCACGGCTCGAGGTGAGCGTCCATCTTGGGGATAACCCGGGCTGCGCCCACATACTTGGGAGTCCACATCGACGGCGGCAGCACCGAGTTGAGATGGTCGGCCACCCAGAAGGAATCGGCTCCACACGCCATTCCGGTCAGGTAGTCGGCCAGGATCAAAGGCTTGGGACCGAATCGCGAGTTGATCGTGTTGTGCATCACGCCCACGCCCAAACCGGCCATCGTCATCGCTCCTCCGCCGGCGGCCAGCGGCTAGCCGATCGGCTACTCGGACGATAGATGATCAACCCGAGCGCATCAATGGCCTGCTGACGGTTACCCGAGCACCGGAATCAGGAGCCGCGACGACGAGCGCACCGTGTTCAGGCTGGAAGTGCCGACGCTGGCGTGCCGGAAGTTCATGATCGTCGGCGCCGACGGGTCTTGGTCCTCGCTGGTGAGCACCAACCGAATCCGGTGCCCGGCCTTGAAACTTCGGGCGTTGGGCACCAACGGGATTCGGTATTCTACGTCCGCGCCCAGCGGCACCGCCTGTGGGTTGCGGCAGGGCAACACCGGTGCGCCGGGCCGGCTGGCCGCCTCGTCGACCTCGCGCAGGCTGGCCCGTAACCAGCCCGCGGTCACCTCGGTGGCTTCGTCGTCGGGGGCCACGTCCTGGAGCATCGCCATCCAAGCCGTGTCGATCGCGGTCGCCGAGGCCACCAGCCGCAACTCGATGTCGCCGACCACATCCAGGTCCTGGCCCAGCGGCGCGCCGGTCCAGGTCAGCGTCGACGGCGGATCGATCTTGCTGGGCTTGACGCGGCCCAGCCCCGGCCCCAACACCATGAGTTCGCGGCTGCCCGGCTCGCCTTCGTTCTCGTCGAGGGTGCCGTCGGCGCGCAGGGCCAGTTCACGGTGCGGAGTTTGGGATGGGGGCCAGGAGTCGGCGGTTCGCCACTCGTCGGCGCCGGGCAGGAAGTAGCGGATCGGCGGGCCGTCGGTGATCCCGGTGTCGTAGCCCTTGAGCCAGTGGTCGTACCAGGCCAGCGCCTCGGTGTGCATGCTTTCCCACGGCCAGGTCAGCCCGAACTTGCCGAGCATGCCCATGCGCACACATGGGCTGTGCGACAATCCTTTCCAGGTGGCGAATGTCGAGGGCAGGTGCATCGGCACGTTTTCCCAGTCGCAGCCCAGGTACACCGGAATGTCGATTTCCTTCAGCAGTGGCAACAGATTTCGCTCCTCCCACCACTCGTCGCGGGTGGGGTGCTTGACGGCGGCCTCCTGCCACAACTCGTCCCACGGGTGTGGACTGTGCGGCAGCCGGAGAAGCTGGCGCAGCATGGTGACCGCCGACTCGCCGTTCATCGTTTCGAACTTCTTGTGCACGCGTGGGCTGTTCAGTAACCGGCGGGCCAGCCCGACGGGTTTGCTTCGCCACAGCTTGTCGCTGCGCTCGGAGGTCAGGCCCATCATCGCCAGGAACGGGGTAATGAACGACGAACTCAACAGCCCATGGTGGTTGGCGCCCTCGTAGAGGTCGGCGGTCACGGCCAGCGGGAAGATCGCCTTGAGGTGGGGCGGCCGCTCGACGGCCGCCTCGAGTTGGGTCATCGCGAAATAACTGATGCCGATCATGCCGACGTTGCCGTCGCACCACGGCTGCGCGGCGACCCACTCCACGAGGTCGTACACGTCGCGGCGTTCCTGAGCGTCGAAGAAGTTGAACGTGCCATCCGAGCCGCAGGTGCCGCGCAGGTTGGCGATGACGTGCGCGTAGCCGCGCGGCACCCAGAAGTCCGTCACGCCGGCCTCGATGAATCCGGCCGGGGCGCCGAGGTCCTGCATCTGCCGCGGGTACGGCGAGGCGGCCAGCAGTGCGGGAAAGCGGCCGTCGGAATCGGGACGGTGGATGTCGGCCAACAGGGTGGTGCCGTCCCGCACGGCGATCGCGGTGTTGATGTCGCAGCGCGACGCGTACTGGGGTTCGCTGAGGTTGCGGTATTGCCGTCCGGTGGTTTGCGGGCCGTTCAGCATTGTCATAGTTTCATCTTACGTTGAAACTAGGCGGTATGGTGAGGCGATGCCGAAGCGATCGTTTACCCCGGGTCCGCGTGACGAGCGTGGCGTCCTGGCGGCGCGCATCCTTGCCGCCGCGCGCGAGGCATTCGCCGAACACGGCTGGGCCGGCACGGCTATCCGCGCCGTTGCCCGGACCGCCGACGTCGACCCGGCGCTGATCTACCACTACTTCGGCTCCAAGGAGGGCCTGCTGGATGCTGCCACCGCGCCGCCGCAGAAGTGGCTCGACGCGGTCGCCGCGACCTGGGCGACGCCAAAGCCCGATCTGGGCCGGCGGCTGATCCGCACCGTGCTGGACACCTGGACCGACCCGGACATCGGGCCGTCCCTGCGGGCGGTGATGCTGACCGCCGCCCACGAACCCAAGACCCGGGACAAGCTGCGGCTGATCGTCGAGCGCGGCCTGATAGGCCGTTCCACCGTAGGAGACGACGAAGAGGACCGACTGCGTCGCAGCGGCTTGATCGCCAGCCAGCTGATTGGTTTCGCCCTGCTGCGTTACGTCTGGAAGATAGAACCGATCGCCTCGATGCCCGACGACGAGGTGGTCGCGGCGCTGGCGCCGAACCTGCAGCGTTACGTCGACGGCGACATCGGCGAGTAGATGGCCCAATAGGGCCGACCCAACCGGGACAATGACCGGATGCGTCTTATGTGGGCATCTCGGCTGGCGACCGTCGCCGGGCTGGTCGCGGTCTCCGGTACGGCGACCGCGCCGGCCGGCCCCGGTGTGCCGCCGGTCAGCGACGCCGCGCGGGAGGCTGGGTTCGTCGACGTCCGAAATGTGGTCCCCGACGCGGTGATCGACCTGCGCTACGCCACGACCAACAATTTCACCGGCACGCAGTTGTACCCGTCCGACGCGCGATGCCTGGTGCACCAGTCGATGGCCCCCGGCCTTGCCGCGGCGGCCGCCGCGCTTGCGCCCGCAGGGCCACGTGCTGGTGTTCTGGGACTGCTATCGGCCGCACGACGCTCAGGTCAAGATGTTCACCGTGGTTCCCAACCCGGCCTGGGTCGCGCGCCCGGGTCCGTATGCGCACAGCCACGAATCGGGGCGCTCGGTTGACGTGACATTCACCGCGATGCAGCAACCGTGCCCGTCCGGGCAACACGCCGACGGGTTGTGCCTGGCCGACATGGGCACCGACTTCGACGACTTCACTTCGCGGGCAAAGGCATTCGCAACTCAGGGCGTCAGCGCCGATGCTCAGGCGAATCGAACCGCACTGCGGAACGCGATGAACTACGGCGGGTTGGCCGTGTATCCGGGCGAGTGGTGGCATTTCGACGGGCCGGGGGCCGCCGTCGATCGCCCGATTCTCAACGTCCCCGTCGACTAGGCAGTCTCAATATTTGAGATAGATATCTCATATAACGGTTCGGACCGATATGCTTTCCGTTATGGACGACCAGCGTTCGGCCACCTACACCCACGGGCATCACGAATCGGTGCTCCGCAGCCATCAGCGACGCACCGCCGCGGACTCAGCGGCCTACCTGCTGCCTCACCTGAGGCCGGGGCTGTCCGTGCTCGACATCGGCTGCGGTCCCGCAACGATCACCGCCGACCTCGCCGCCCGGGTTGCTCCCGGACCGGTGACGGCCGTCGACCAATCCGCCGACGTCCTCGACGTGGCCCGGGCCGAGATCCGGCAACGCGACCTGTCGAACGTCGCGTTCGCGACCGCCGACGTGCACGCGCTCGACTTCAATGACGGCACATTCGACGTCGTCCACGCGCACCAGGTGCTGCAGCACGTCGCCGATCCGGTCCGGGCCCTCCGCGAGATGCGCCGGGTGTGCGCGCCGGGCGGCATTGTCGCGGCCCGCGATGCCGACTACGCGGGGTTCATCTGGTTTCCGCGGCTTCCGGCGCTGGACCTGTGGCGCGACCTCTACCGGCGGGCCGCCCGCGCCAACCGCGGTGAACCCGATGCCGGGCGGCGCCTGCTGTCCTGGGCCCAGCAGGCGGGATACGACGACATCACGGCCACCGGCAGCGTGTGGTGCTACGCGACGCCGCCGACCCGCGAATGGTGGGGCGGGCATGTGGGCCGACCGGATCCTTCACTCGCAAGTGGCCCGCGACCTACTGGATTCGGGTCTGGCCACGATCGCGCAGCTCGAGGAAATCTCCGCGGCATGGCGCGCCTGGGCCGCGGCCCCGGACGGCTGGCTATCGATCCCGCACGGCGAGATCCTCTGCCGCGCCTAGCTGCCGGCGTAGACATATTTGGCCAGGTCAGCCCAGCGGTATTGGCATTCTCTTTTTTTGCAAGTACGTTATTCATCGATGGATAACGCTGCTCAGACCCCATCCGGCATTCCGCTCGCGCCGGTATACGGCCCCGGGGAGGTAACCGCGGAGCCCCCGCCGCCGGGGGCGTTTCCCTTCACCCGGGGAAACTTCGCGTCCGGCTACCGCGGCAAGCTCTGGACGTTCCGGCAATATTCGGGCTTCGGCACCGCCGAGGAATCCAACCGCCGTTACCGCTACCTGCTCGACCAGGGAGGCACGGGGCTGTCGGTGGCGCTCGATTTGCCCACCCAGTGCGGATACGACTCCGACGATCCCGAGTTCGGCGAGGAGGTGGGCCGGGTCGGCGTCGCGGTCGACACGCTGGCCGACGCCGAAATCCTGTTCGACGGCATCCCGCTGGACAAGATCAGCACCAGCATGACGATCAACGGCACGGCAGCGATCCTGCTGGCCTTCTACGTCGCGGCCGCCGAAAAGAAGGGCATTCCGCGCGCGAAGCTCACCGGGACGATCCAGAACGACATCCTCAAGGAATACGCCTCGCGTGGCACCTGGATCTGGCCGCCGGAGCCGTCGTTGCGCCTGATCGCCGACACCATTGAGTTCTGCGCGGCCGAAGTCCCGAGATTCAACGCAATCTCGGTGGCCGGGGCGCATTTCCGCGACGCGGGGGCCAACGCCGTGCAAGAGATGGCGTTCACCCTGGCCGACGGTGTCACCTATTGCGACACGGTGGTGGAGCGGGGCCGGATGACCATCGACCAGTTCGCGCCGCAGATCTCGTTCTTCTTCTACACCCACGGCGACTTCTTCGAAGAGATCGCCAAATACCGTGCGGGGCGCCGGCGGTGGGCCACCATCGTGCGGGAACGCTACGGGGCGACGACGGACAAGGCGTCGATGTTCCGCTTCGGTTGCGTGTGTGGCGGCGCGTCGTTGTATGCGCCGCAGGCGCACAACAACGTCGTGCGGGTGGCCTACGAGGCCATGGCCGCGGTGCTGGGCGGCGTCCAGTCCATGTTCACCGCGGCCTGGGACGAGCCGTTCGCACTGCCCACCGAGGAGTCCACCACGCTGGCGCTGCGTACCCAGCAGATCCTGGCTTACGAAACCGGCGTGGCCAGCGTCGCCGACCCGCTCGGTGGCTCCTACTTCGTCGAGGCCCTCACCGACGCCACCGAAGCCCGCATCATCGAGATCATGGACGACCTCGAGCGGCACGGCGGCATGGTCAGCGCGATCGAGGACGGCTACCTGCAGGGCCTGATCGCCGACGAAGCCTTCCGGATGCATCAAGACATCGAGGCCGGCACCCGACCCGTCGTCGGGGTCAACCGGTTCTTGTCCGAGGAACCCGAGCCAGATGTCGTCACCTACGAGCTCGATGCCGAGGGACGTGATCTACAGCTGAAGCGGCTCTCCAAGGTGCGTGCCGAAAGGGATTCCACCGCAGTGCAATCCAGTCTTGCCGAACTGTCGCGCGCCGCAGAAGGAACCGACAATCTGATGCACAAGTTGATCGACTGCGCCAACGCCTACTGCACGGTCGGCGAAATGGTCTCCGCGCTCAAAGCTGTGTGGGGCGAATTCCAGCAACCGGTGGTGTTCTAAGTGGCCGTTCGGATTCTGGTCGCCAAGCCCGGCCTCGACGGGCACGACCGCGGCGCCAAGATCGTCGCCCGCACCTTGCGCGACGCCGGGTTCGAGGTGATCTACACCGGCATCCGCCAGCGCATCGAAGACATCGCATCGATCGCCGTCCAGGAGGACGTCGCCGTCGTCGGACTGAGCATCCTGTCCGGCGCTCACCTGGCGCTCACCGCGCGGACCATCGAGGCGCTGCGCGCCGCCGACGCCGCCGACATCGCCGTTGTCGTCGGTGGCACGATCCCGCACGCCGACGTACCCAAGCTGTTATCCGCCGGCGCCGCGGCGGTGTTTCCCACCGGGACACCGCTCGACGTGCTGGTGCGCGACATCCGCGCGTTGACCGGAACTCCCGAACCTGCTTCCGAAAAAGAAACAGAGGAACAATGCGCGTCGGAGTGATGATCGGCGCCGAGCGTGGCGATATGGCCCGCAAGGTGGCCAAGCTGGCTTCCGATATCGAATGGGCCGAATCGGCGGGTCTGGATACCGCGTGGATGCCGCAGGTGCCCGACGACTTCGACTGCCTGACCATGGTGTCGCTGATGGCCGCGCACAGCTCGCGCATCGAGCTGGGTACGGCGGTGGTGCCGCTGCAGGCCCAGCATCCGATTGCCCTTGCCCGCCAAGCGCTCTCGACGCATGCGGTGGCCGGCGGACGGCTGGCGTTGGGTGTCGGGCCGTCGCACCACTGGATCGTCCGGGACATGCTCGGCTTGCCGTATGAGAAGCCGGCCGCCTACACCCGCGACTACCTACAGGTGCTCAACGCCGCCATCGCCGGGCCGGGACCGGTTGACGTCGAGAACGATTCGTTCACGGTGCACAATCCGCTGGCGATCGGGGCCGATACCCCGATGCCGGTGCTGGTTGCCGCGCTGGGGCCGGTGATGCTGCAGCTTGCCGGTGAACTCGCCGACGGCACCGTGTTGTGGATGGCCGACGAGCGCGCGATCGGTGATCACATCGCGCCGAAGATCACCAAGGCCGCCGCGGATGCCGGGCGCCCCGCGCCGCGGATCGTCGCGGGTATCCCGGTATGTCTCTGTGCGCCTTCGCAAGTCGGCGAAGCCAAGGAGCGGGCCAACCGCATCCTGGGTGAGGCCGAAGTGTCGCCCAACTACCAGCGCCTGCTCGATCGCGGCGACGCCCGCGACGTCGGCGATCTGTGCGCGGCCGGCGACGAGACCGCGATCCTGGCCCGGATGCGCCGCTTCGCCGACGCCGGGGTGACCGATCTGTCGGTGCGGCTGCTGCCGATCGGTGCCAACCGCGACGAGTTGGTCGCCTCCAAACGCCGCACCCGCGAGATGATCGCCGCGCTTGCCACGGAGTTGCGGTGACTTCGGGCTCCACGGGGCCGCTTGTGGGCATCCGGATCCTCGAGGTCGGCACCATGCTGGCCGGGCCGTACGCCACCATGCTGCTCGCCGACCTCGGCGCCGAAGTGACCAAGATCGAGCCGCCGGGCGGCGAGATCTCCCGCGGGGTCGGGGACAGCTACTTCGCCAGCCTCAACCGCAACAAGGCCAGCGTTTGTCTGGAGCTGAATACCGAGGCGGGACAACAACGCCTGGGCGAGCTGGTGGCGGATTCCCACGCGCTGCTGGTGAATTTGAAGCCGTCGGCCATCCGGCGGCTGGGGCTCACCTACGACGCGTTGCGCCGCTTCAACGAGCGGATCGTGTGCGTGGCGATCACCGGCTTCGGGCTGCACGGCGGTGACGATCCGGCCTTCGACTACGTGATTCAGGCGTCCACCGGTATCGCCGCACTGACCGGCGATCCGAATGGCCCGCCGACGCTGCCGGGTTACTCTTCGGCCGACAACTCCACCGGAATGTGCGCCGCGCTGGGGCTGCTGGCCAAGATCGTGTCCGGCACCGGCGGACAGGTCGATGTGTCGCTGCGCGACGTGATGTTGTCGCAGCTGAACTATCACGCCTCGGCCTATCTCAACGATGGTGTCGAGCCGCAGCGCCGCCCTAACGGTGCACATTCGTATTACGTGCCGGCGCAGCTTTTTCCGACCGCGGACGGATATCTGGCGCTGTTCATCACGCACGACGGCTTCTGGAAATCCTTTGCCGCGGAGGCCGGTATCGGCGGTTTCGAGACGATGGCCGAGCGGGTGGAGCGCCGCGATGAAGTACTGGCCGTCGTCACCGCGATGCTGGCGACCGACAGCGCCGCGGGCTGGGAGCGGCGGCTGCGGCCCCTCGGGGTGCCCGCCGCCGCGGTCCGGACGTTACCGGAAGCGCTCGACGCAACACCGGAAGTGGTGGTGACAGCCGGTGATTTCCGGCTGGTCGGCTGCCCGATCCACGTTTCGGATTACCAGCCCGAGTACCGCCCCCCGCCGAAGCTGCCTGGGGACTAGTCACGGCCCGAACGTGACGGTGCGGTCACAGCCGGGTTCCACCGTGACTGCAGCGTCACGCTCGAGGTGCTCAGGGGGTCCCCGGCGCGGCGGCGCAGGCGACCTGACCCACCGCGTTAGGGCAGCTGGGCGAGCTGCTTGTCCCGGTAGCGCCGCGCCCACTCGGCGCGCGACCGAATGGACACGTCGACGTCGCTGGCCTTGGCGCGCAACGCTTTCACCGTCGCCCGCTCGCGCGGTGTCCGGGCGAACGGGTCCCAGCCGAAGAACCGGCAGGCGTTGGTCCAGGTGATCTTGTCGGTGTCGGAGTCGTCGGCCCCGGCGGCGGTCAGTTCGGCCAGCACCTGTTCGGGCGCGTCCGGCCAGAAGCAGTCCGAGTGCGGGTAGTCGCATTCCCAGGCGATGATGTCGATGCCGATCTCGTGGCGCAGCTTCAACGACGTCTTGTCGGTGACGTAGCAGGCCAGCGAGTGTTCGCGAAATACCTCGCTGGGCAGCTTGTCGCCGAAGTCGCGGCGCAGCCACTTCTGGTTGGTGTAATGGCGGTCGCTGCGGTCCAGGTAGAACGGGATCCAGCCGATGCCGCCCTCGGAGAACGCGAACTTCAGGTCGAGGTAGTTGCGCATCGCCGGACCCCACAGCAGGTCTTGCGCGCACATCGCCGACACCTGGGTGGCCAGGATGATCATGTTGTCGATCGGCGCGTCGGGCGCCATGCTGATCGCGCCGAACCCGGTGCCGATGTGCAGGCACATCACCACGTTTTCCTCGGACAGGGTGCGGAAAACCGGAGCCCAGTACTGGTCGTCGTGGTAGCTGGGAAGTCCTTCCAGGTGCGGCAATTCGGGCATGGTCACCGCCCGGCAGCCCTTGGCCGCCACGCGGCGGATCTCGGCGCACATGGCGTCGGGGTTCCAGGTCGGCAGGATGGCGATGGGGATGAACCGGTCCGGGTAGGAACCGGCCCATTCGTCGATGTGCCAATCGTTGTAGGCCGACACCATCACCAGCGTGGCGTCCTCGCGATGCATGTTGAGGTGACGTGCGGAGAACCCGGTGAAGGTGGGAAAGCACATCGACGCCAGGATGCCGTTGCAGTTCATGTCCCGCACGCGCTCGTGGACGTCGTAGACCCCGGGGCGCATCTCGGCGAAACCGGCGGGATCGCGGCCCCATTCCTCGGCCGGCCACGACACCACGGCGTTCAGGCCGCTGACGCCCTGCGGGCGGCCCTGGTACATCCACTGGTCGACGCCCTTGTCGTCCGTCACGACTATCGGGGCCTCGTCCTTGTACTTGGTGGGCACGTGGCGCAGGAACATGTCCGGGGGCTCGACGACGTGGTCGTCGATGCTCACCAGGATCAGGTCATCGACATTCATGGGTTAGCCCCCGCACTCGGTGGTCACCTCGAGCAAGCGTGGGATCGGCGGCGGGTCCAACTGCAAGGCATCGGACATGTGTAGCTGCTCCGGCGTTGGCAATCATGTTGTCCAGGACCGCCTGCAGATCGTCGCCCTCGATTTCGTAGATGGCGACGTACGGGCCATCGCCGTCAACCGGGCGCAGGCGGCGCGCCGAGACGAATCCGTCGAGGGCCACGAGCTCGCCCAGGTGGACCTCGTCGTACCAGGTGTTGTACTCCTGCTCGCGCTCGGGCGAGCTGGGTCGGCTCTCAACGAGGATGATGCCCTTGGCCATCGTCGCCACCTTTCTGACTGCTACTCGTAGCGCACCGTGACCGAATCCGTGTCCGGCACGCCCTGGCACGTCAGAATGTAGCCCTCGGCCACCTCATCCTCTTCGAGAGCGTCGTTGACCCGCATGGTCGCGTGGCCTTCCTCGAGCTTGGCCATGCAGGTACCGCAATTGCCGGCCTCGCAGCTGAACGGCGGCTGCAGGCCGGCCCGCCGCGCGCTCTCCAATAGCGTCTCGCCGGGCACCAGCGGCACCGACACCTTCTTGCGTTCGAGGTAGATCGTCACCGTGCCGGCCTCGGCGCCATTGGATGCTGGATCTGTCACTGTGTCCTCGATGATCGCGGTGACCGTCACGCTGACCGCCCCTGCCGTACTTGCGTTCTTCAGTATAGAGAATACTATTCTCTTCAGCCGATAGGATCTTCTCAAGGCGTTCGGGACTGCTGGAAGGAACGGGACGTGACCGAGCCGGCAGCGCTCGTGTTCGAGGAACGGCGCTACAGCCTGCCGCAACTCGACGCGCTGGCCGCCGGACTGGCCGCGACGCTGGTGAAACGGGGTACCGCCGCGGGCCAGCGGGTAGCGGTGATGGCGTCCAACAGGCCCGAATTCGTCGCCGCGGTGCTGGCGATCTGGCGGCTGGGCGCGACCGCGGTGCTCATCAGCCCGGCGTGGAAGCGTGACGAGGTCGACCACGCGCTCGCGCTGACCGATCCGGCGCACGCCGTCGGGGACCACCCGGTGCTGGACAGCCTGATGCCGATGCTGCATCTGGACGAGCCGGTCACTCCGGGCGAACCGCGATCCGGCACGCCGTCGCCCCGGGCCGACGCGGTGCTGGTGTTCAGTTCCGGCACCACCGGCTTGCCGAAGGCCGTCCGGCACACCCACGCGTCGCTGCGATGAGGCCGTGCGGCAGTGGCGCGCCGCGTTGCGGCTGACGCGGCGAGACCGGATTCAGATCGCCACGCCGCCGTCGCACATCCTCGGGCTGCTGAACATCCTGACCGCGCTGCGGACCGGAGCCTGGATGCGGCTGCACGCCCGGTTCGACATCGACAGGATGCTGCACCACATCGAAAGCGACCGCATCACAGTCGAAATGGCCGTCGCGCCCATCGCGCTGGCCATTGCCTCGCACCCCGACCTCGAGTCCTATGACCTGTCCTCGCTGCGCTTCATCATGTGGGGGGCGACGCCGGTCAGCGTCCCGGTCGCCGAGGCGGTGACCCGGCGCGCCGGCGTCGCGTGGGTGCCCGCCTACGGCACCACGGAACTGCCCGTCATCGCGTGCAATCCGATCGAGGGTGCCCGCCTTGACACGGTCGGGCGCCCGGTGCCGGGCGTGCGGCTGCGCGTGGTTTCGCTCGAGAACGGCGAGCCCGTCGGCCCGGGTGAGGTCGGTGAGATCCAGGCCCGCGCACCGTCGCTCATGGCCGGCTACCTGCCTGCCGAAGCGACCGCCGAGGCGATCCGCGACGGCTGGTACCGGACCGGCGATGTCGGCTGGCTTGACGCCGGCGGTTGGCTGCAGGATCACCGACCGCTTGAAAGAAATGATCAAGGTGCGCGGTTTCCAGGTCGCGCCCGCCGAAATCGAGACGGTGCTTGCATGGCCATCCGGCCGTCAAAGACTGTGCGGTGTTCGGCGTTCCCGACGGAACCAACGGGGAGGCGGTCGTCGCCGCGGTCGCGGTATGCGCACCCGTTGACAACGAGCAGCTGGCCGCCGAACTGGCCGCGCTGGTGGACGAGAAACTGGCGTCCTACAAACGGCTGAGCCGAGTCACGTTCGTGCCCGACATTCCTCGCCTGCCCTCGGGCAAGGTGCTGCGCCGAGTACTCAAGGAGCGCTATGGATGTACGTCTGACAGTCTGAACAACAGCAATTGCGGGACGCCGCCGCCAAGCTGGCCGACGACCTTGGGCCCGGCGCGGTTCAAGACCTCGACGACGAGCGTCGAATTGCGCGGCTGGACAAGCAGATCGAGACGACGGGCTGGCGATCGCTGCGCTCCGACGGAGCCTCGGGCGTCGAGGTCGCCATTGTCGCTGAGGAATTCGGGCGCCGCCTCGTCGACGCGCCGTTCCTCGGCCCGGTACTGGCCGACGACCTGGCCCGCCGCATCGGGGCCGACGCGCAGGCCACGACCATCGCGATCGACGATCGCGCCATCGATGCCCGGGGGGCTCGCCGCGCCTTGCTGGTTCTCGGGCGGCGCGGTTTCCGCGGCAGACCTGGACGCCGGCCGACGCGTGCGCCGATGTGACCCGCACCGAGGCCGGCCTGGTGAGCCCGCCGACGCCGCTGGGCGAGGTGAGCCCCGAGGCCGCCGCGCAATGGCGGGCGCTCGCACTGGTCACCACGTCGGCGGACCTGGTCGGAATCGCCCGGGGCGCGCACGCTCGTCGCCTGCGACTATGCGAAGATCCGCGAACAGTACGGCAAGTCGATCGGGTCCTATCAAGCCGTCGCCCACCTGCTGGCCGAAAGCCTTGCGCTGATCGAAGGGTCGGTGAGCGTGCTGCGCCATGCCGCGTGGGCGGTCGACGAGGTGACGCCGGCCGAGGCGATCCGCACCGCGCAAGTCGCGAAGGTCTACTGCGCCCGCGCCACGCGCACGGTCTGCGAGACCGCCATGCAGGTGCACGGCGGCATCGGCAATACCTGGGACTGTCTGGCTGCACGTCTATCTGCGCCGCGCGCTGACATCGGCCGAACTGTGGCCCGTCGACCTTGAAGGAGATCGACTTTGGACTTTCGTGACTCGCCCGACGAGGCCGCCTTCCGGGAGCGGTTGCGGACGTGGCTCTCCCAGCACGCCAAGGATTTTCCCAGCTCCGGTGACGAGTATTGGGCCCGCCAGGCCCAGTGGCATCAGGCCCTCTACCAGGAGGGATTCTTCGGGCTGTCCTTTCCCCGCGAGTACGGCGGCCAGGAACTGGCGCCGGTGTATGACGTCATCGTCGACGAAGAACTGGCCCGCGCCGGTGCTCCGCCGCGCCCCAGCGTCGGCTACCTGATCTACGGCATCGGCAGGCACGCGAGTGAGGAACTGCGCCGACGTTTCCTGCCCGGCATCATCAACGGCACCGAGCGGTGGTGCCAGGGCTTCAGCGAGCCGGGCGCCGGGTCGGATCTGGCGTCGCTGACCACCACCGCCCGCCGCGAGGGCGACACCTATGTGGTGCAGGGACACAAGATCTGGACCAGCTACTCCGACGTTGCCGACTGGTGCCTGCTGCTGGCCCGCACCGACCCGGAGGCCAAACGCCACCGCGGCTTGTCGGCATTCATCCTCGAGATGAAACAACCTGGCGTGCAACAGCGCCCGCTGCGGATGATCAACGGAGTCACCAACGAGTTCGGCCAGGTGTTCTTCGACGGCGCGCGGGTGCCGGCCGATCGAATGGTCGGTGCTCCCGGCGACGGCTGGGCGGTCGCCATGACCGTGGTCGGACACGAGCGCGAGCCGTCCACCCTGGGCTACGCGGCCCGGTACGGCAAGCTGGTGCGAAGCCTGTTCGCGCACTGGGATGATCGCGAAGGTCCGGTTCCCGAGGAGCTTGCGTGGGCGGCGGTCCAGTCGGAGATGCTGACGCATCACGTGCGGCGCCGGTTGTCCGAACAGCTGGACGGAGTGTCGCACGGGCCCGAAGGATCGCTCGACAAGTTACTGATGACCTGGGTCGAGCAATCGGTCGGACACGCCGCGCTGGCAGTCGCCGGGACCCGTGACCCAGACCTGCTCGCCGCCTACCTATACAGTCGCGCGCAGAGCGTGATGGGTGGGACATCACAGATACAGAAGAACATCATCGCTTCGCGAATCTTGGGATTGGGAGTTTGACGTGTACGACATGCCTGCCGAAATCGACGTCCGCGCCGAAGGCCCACTGCGGATCATCACCCTCAACCGGCCGGATTCGCTGAATGCGGTCAACGACAACCTGCACGTCGGACTCGCGCGGCTGTGGCAGCGATTGACCGACGACCCGACGGCCCGCGCGGCGGTGCTCACCGGGGCGGGCCGGGCGTTTTCGGCCGGCGGCGATTTCTCCTACCTCAAGGAACTGTCGACCGACGCCGAGCTGCGCGCCAAGACCATTCGCGACGGACGCGAGATCGTGCTGGGCATGGCGCGGTGCCGAATTCCGGTGGTGGCAGCCGTCAATGGGCCGGCCGTCGGGCTCGGCTGCAGCCTCGTCGCCCTGAGCGACATCGTCTACATCGCCGAGGAGGCCTACCTGGCCGACCCGCATGTGCAGGTGGGACTGGTGGCCGCCGACGGTGGACCGCTGACCTGGCCGCTGCACATCAGCCTGCTGCTGGCCAAGGAGTTCGCCTTGACGGGCACCAGAATTCACGCCCAGCGAGCCGTCGAGCTCGGGCTGGCCAACCACGTGGTGGCCGACCCCGTTGCCGAGGCAACCGCATGCGCCAAAAAGATTTTGGAGCTGCCCCAGCAGGCGGTCGAAAGCACCAAGCGGGTGCTCAACATTCACCTCGAGCGGGCCGTGCTCGCCAGCCTCGACTACGCCCTCTCCGCCGAACACCAGTCGTTCACCACCGACGACTTCCGGTCCATCATCGACGAAGCTGACGGCGGGCAAGAACTGATTCAACTCCGCTCGCGCCACGCAGCTCAGTCGTGACGCCGCAGAAAGTCGCGCATCACCCGATCGAAGCGGTCCGGCTCCTCGATGAATGGCATGTGAGCGCTCGACTCGAACAACTCGAACTGTGAGCCGGCAATACGCTGGTGCATTTCCCGCATGTGTTCGGGCACGCATTCGTCGAACCTGCCGGCAAGGACAAGCGTCGGCACCGCGATTTCGGCCAGCCGGTCGAACACGTCCCAGCTCCGGATGGTCCCGACGATGTGAAAGTCGCTGGGC
Source organism: uncultured Actinomycetota bacterium (assembly GCA_963800315.1). Taxonomy (GTDB): domain Bacteria; phylum Actinomycetota; class Actinomycetes; order Mycobacteriales; family Mycobacteriaceae; genus Mycobacterium. The sequence goes on along the minus strand of CAWDAS010000001.1, from coordinate 387,215 downwards.
CCGAACATCGTCTCGAAGATCTCGGTGCCCATCCGGCTGAAGGCGTCCAGCAGCTCGGGGGGCCACGGACGAGCACGGCACAGGTAAGTTTCGTTCCAGATGCGGACCGCATTCTGGTATTCGGCCGAGCGGGTGGTCCCGGCGGCTTCATGACGTTCGATGGCCGCTTGGATCGCCGGGTCCAGCTCGGACTTCAGGCGGGCCACCATCTTCGCAAACCGCGGTATGGACGCGATGCTGTTGGAGATGGTGAGGCTGACGGCGCCGGACGTGACGTCCAGCGCGTACTGCTGCGCCAACATCCCGCCCCACGAATTGCCGAAGACATGGAAGCGGCGGAGGCCCAAGGCGTGGACCACGGCCTCCATCTCGGCCACCGAGCGTTCCATCGTCCACAGATCGGGGTTGGCTGGGCGGTCGGAATTTCCGCACCCCAGCTGATCCCAGAAGACGACTTCCCGCTCGTCCGCCAACCGCCCCAGCGAAGCCAGGTAGCTGTGCGGTAAGCCCGGCCCGCCATGAACGACAAGCAGCGGCAGACCGGGCCCGCCACCGACCCGCTGGAACCAGACGTTCCCGCCCGGGACCGCGATCGTGCCTTCCTTTTGTGTGATGCCGCCGGCCATCGTCAGCTTTGCCTCTTCTCTGCTTCAGCGGACACGTCAACCGGTATCTCGCGGCAGACGCGCTCCTGGAAGGATCTCTACCACACATTCCATATTCAAGGGAGGCGATCAAAGTTGACCAGCGCCGCGAATCCAATTCCTCAACAAGACCTTTCAGGAATCGTCGGACACCGCTTCATCTACACCTATGCCAACGGATGGCAGTACGAAATGTATGTCAAGAACGGCACCACCATCGACTACCGCATCCACTCCGGACACGTTGGAGGCCGCTGGGTCAAGGGCCAGCACGTCAACCTGGTCCAACTTGACGAGGACAGTTTCAAAGTCTCGTGGACCGAACCCACGGGTACGTGTGTGGCCGTCAACATCCTGCCCGTCAAACGCCGCATCCACGGGGTGATCTTCTTCCCGCAGTGGATCCGCATGCACGGTGAGCGCACGGTCTGCTTTCAGAACGAACGACTGGATCAGATGCGGGCGTACCGCGACCAAGGCCCCACCTACCCCATCTACGAAGTCCCCGAATTCGCCTACATCACCTTGTTCGAATACGTCGGGGCCGACGACGAGACCGTCATCGACACCGCTCCGGAGAACCTGCCCCGAGGATGGGCCACCCGCACCAACTGATCACCAGGCCGGGGTCACAACCGCCCTCCTTGCAACTCATACTCTCATGCTGAGAGAATGATGTTCTCATGAATGTGCGGTCGGCTCTCCAGTCCCGTCCGCGCTCGCCGAACAGGAGTAGACCTGTGCCTGAAGCCGTCATCGTGTCCGCCCTGCGCACCCCCATCGGGACCGCCCGCAAGGGAACGCTGCGCGACACCAGCGCGTTCGACCTGGCCCATCACGTGGTCACCGAGGCGGCCAAGGAATTGGATCCGGCGCAGGTCGACGACGTGATCCTGGGCGAGGGCCTCTACGGCGGCGGCGTGCTCGCCCGGCACGCGGCCGTCACCGCGGGCCTGGCCCAGGTGCCCGGTCTGGCCAACAATCGGCACTGCGCGGCCGGTCAGGCCGCCGTGCAGAGCGCGGCGGCAAGCGTGCGCGCCGGCATGGACCGGCTCGTCATCGCCGGTGGCGTGAATTCGGCCTCCACGTCCCCGCGGTCGCGGATGCACGTGGACGGCGAATGGGTCGACTGGTTCCCGCCGACCCACCCGGACCGTCCCGACGCGCCGAACATGGACATGTCGATCACCGTGGGGTGGAACGCCGCCGTCAAGGCCGGGGTGAGCCGGGAGGAGATGGACGCGTGGGCGCTGCGGTCACACCGCAACGCCATCGCCGCGATCGACGAGGGCCGCTTCATAGAGGAGATCGTCCCCATCGAGACGCCGCACGGACTGTTCGCGGTCGACGAGCACCCGCGCCGCGACACCAGCATGGAGAAGCTGGCGGCGCTCAAGCCGCTGCATCCGGAGATCGAGGGCTTTTCGATCACCGCCGGCAACGCCTGCGGCGCCAACGACGGTGCCGCGGTGCTGACCATCGCGAGCGACCAGCTCGGACTTCCCGCACTGGCCACCGTGCGGTCCTGGGCATCCGTCGGGGTGGACCCGGCCATCACCGGGTTGGCGCCGGTGGAGGCGATCCCGAAAGCTCTTGCCCGCGCCGGGCTCTCGATCTCCGATGTGGACCTGTTCGAAATCAACGAGGCCTTCGCGGCGATGTGCGTGGCCACCATCAAAATGCTCGACCTCGACCCGGACACCGTGAACGTCAGCGGCAGCGGCTGCTCGCTGGGGCACCCGGTGGCCGCGACGGGGGCCAGGATGTTGGTCACGCTGGTGCACGAATTGCGCCGCCGGGGCGGCGGAATCGGCGTTGCGGCCATGTGCGCGGGCGGCGGAATGGGTTCCGCGACGGTCATCGAGGTCCCGGCTCCATAATGCACACATGAGCATCGCCGACCTGATCGCCAGCGCGCGCAACGGGTCCCAGCGCGCTGCGGGTCGGCTACTCAGTCTGGTCGAAGGCGATCAGCGCGACGAGGTGCTGGCCGGCATCGAGCCCGCGTCGACGTCCGGGGGGCGCCCGATCCCCGTCATCGGCATCACCGGACCGCCGGGCGCCGGCAAGTCGACGACGATCGCCGCCCTGGTCGGCGCCTACCGCGAACGCGGGTGCCGGGTCGCCGTGCTGGCCGTGGATCCGTCATCGCCGTTCAGCGGCGGCGCGCTGTTGGGCGATCGAATCCGAATGGCCGCGCACATCAACGACTCCGACGTACTGATCCGTTCGGTGGCAAGCCGCGGTCACATCGGGGGGCTGGCCACCGCCGTCCCGGCGGCCATCCGGGTGCTCGGCGCGATCGGCTACCACGTCGTTCTGCTGGAGACGGTGGGCGTGGGGCAGTCCGAGATCGAGATCGCCGCCGTCGCCGACCCGACCGTCGTCATCCTCAATCCCGGGGCGGGTGACGCGGTCCAGGCCGCGAAGGCGGGCGTGCTCGAAGTCGCCGACATTGTGGCGGTCAACAAGGCCGACCGGGACGGTGCCGAACAGACCGTGCGCGACCTGCGCGCCGAGACCGACGCCCCGATTGTCAGTCTGATCGCCGCCCGGGGCGAGGGCATCGGGGACCTGATGGCCGCCATCGAGGATCACCGCCGCACCGACAGTCGCGCCCGCCAACTGGCCCGCGCCCGGGCCCAGATCCTCTCGCTGGCGCAAAGCCGTCTTCGGACCCAACCGGATATCGACCGGCTGGCGCAGGCAGTGGTCGACGGCCACGAAAACCCCTATACGGCGGCCGAGCGGCTGCTGTCGGCGACCACCCCGCCCGAGGGCTGACCGGCTCGCCGTGTCCCCCGATCGGGGGAACGGGCGTTCATCACTTTTGCGGCCCGATCGGCGGAGGTTTGCGCCGCGAATCGGCCCTACGTTGAGTTCGTGTTCAACGCGGCGGTCACCTCAGGCCGGCGCACGCACGATCCGCGACCAGTTAGGAGACCCGGACATGACCACACCTGAACTGTCGGCGGCGGTGGTAGACGAAGAGCTGGAGCTGTACCGCCGGATGTGGGTATTGCGACTGCTTGACATGGCATTGGAGGAGTCGCGCATCGACGGCCTGCTCAATGGACCCATGGAGGCCGCATTCGGCCAGGAGGCGGTGGCCGTCGGCACCGCTGCCGCACTTCGGCCGGGCGACATCATCATCACCACCACCATCCGCCATTTCCGACAGGCTCAGCAGGTCGGTCTTGCGCTTCCGCTGGCGCCGGCCATTGCCGAGATGACCTGCCCAAGCCCCGATGTGGCAGGCGGCTGGGACGAGGGCGCGTACTCCGCCGACTGGAAGCAGTTGTTTTCTTCCCCAGGAACTTTGGTGCAGTACGCCCTGTTCGCGCTCGGGGACGCGTATTCGCAGCAGCTGGCAGGCGAAGGCGGTGTCACGGTGTGTGTCATCGAGGGTCGCGACGCGAACTCCGCTGAGTTCAAAGCCGCCGCCAGCATCGCCGCGTCATGGCGGCTTCCGGTGGTGTTTGTCGTCGAGAACATTCGCGACGCGCGGGCCGCGCGCCAGGACAGCTGTGTGCCGGACGACCATGGGATGCCCATGTTGACCGTTGACGGCAACGACGTTGGGGCGGTTCGTGACTCGGTCGCCCGAGCGGTGCGCCGGGCGAGCAACGGGGGCGGGCCCATCCTCGTCGACGCGATCACTCACCGCACGAATCACCCTGCCGCAGTGGACCCCTTGGTCGGCGCCAAGCGGCGGCTGGTCGGCGCCGGCGTCAGCATCACCCGCCTCTACGAGATAGAGCGCCGGGCTCGCCACCTGGTGGCCGAGGCCGAGTCCTTCGCGAAGGGGATGGTGCCGGCGGAACAGCCGACCGTCCGCAGAACCCGAACCGTGGTCGGCTAACTAATTGAGCAAGCCTTGCCGCATCGCCTCGGCGACGGCCGCCGCGCGATCGCTCACACCGAGCTTCTCGTACAGGCGTTGCACGTGCGTCTTGACCGTCGACGGCGCCACGTACAGTTCGCTTGCGATCGCAGGAATGCTTTGACCACGCGCAATCCGATTGAGCACCTCGAGCTCCCGTGCACTGAGCACGGGAGCCGTGGGCTCTGCGCGGTGGCGAATCTCGGCCGCAAGACCCCCGACCAGCGCCGGCGCCACCACGTCGCGTCCGTTCGCGCAATCGAGCACGGCCTGGACGATCTCGCGTGCGGGTCGAGTCCTTCAGCACGAATCCGGCGGCGCCCTGCTGCAGTGCCTGGTAGACGATGGCCGGCTCGTCGTGCGCCGAAATCAACAACACGCGGGTGGGCAGTTCCTGGCCGCGCACCGCCGCCGCCACTTGGGCACCGTCCAGGCCGGGCATCCGGTAGTCGAGCAAGGCGACGTCGGGCCGTTGCGCCTTGATCAATTCCAGTGCCGCCGGCCCGTCGTCCGCCTCACCGACGACGTTGACCGAACCGCTCAACGAAAGCGCACGCACCACGCCCTCACGAAAGAGTGGGTGATCATCGCCGACAACCACCCGCACCTTTTCGGGCGGTGCGGGGCCGGCCATGGCGATGAGTGTAGCGGTTTGCCGCAACGGCGCCGCCCTGCACAATTCACGACAACCTGATGCGCGTTTCCTCGGTTTGCTTCAGGGGCACCGGTACGGATGAGTACGGTGATCGGGTGGCGGTGGCCAGCGACGCGGAATTGGATCGAGTGCGCCGGAATCACCAGTTGCGCTCGTATCGGATTGTGTCTGTGCTTCGGATCGGCGTGGTCGGGCTCATGGCGGCGGCCATGCTCGTGGGGACCCCGCCGTCCGAGTGGCCGCAGCAAACCGCGTTGGTCGTGGTGTACGCATTCGTCGCACTCTGTGCTGTCGTACTGGCTTTCCCTCCCCTCCGTCGCCGGGTGGGGATGGGTCACCTGGCCGGTATCGGCCGGTGGGAACCGTTCGCTTTCACCGTCCTCGACGTGGCGGTGTTGACGGGCTTTCAACTGTTGTCGGCCTACGGAATCCATTCCCTGCTGATCATGGTGCTGCTGCCGGTCCTGGTGGGCTTCGATGTGTCCTCGCGGCGCGCGGCGGCGGTGCTGGCCTTCACACTCGTCGGCTTCGCGGTCGCCGGCATTCACGACCATGTGTTGCTGCGTTCCGGCGGATGGCAGGACACCATTTTCCATTTCGGGCTTTATGCGTTCCTGTGTGCGACGGCATTCGTTGTCGTGCGGACAGAGGAACGACATATGCGGTCGGTCGCGGGCTTAGGCGCTCTGCGGGAGGAATTGCTGGCTCAGACAATGACAGCCTCCGACGTGGAGCAGCGCCGAATCTCGGAATCCATACACGATGGACCGCTGCAGGACATCTTGGCGGTTCGCCAAGAGCTCGTCGAATTGGATGCGGCATTGCCCGGCGATGAGCGCATCGGTCGCGCGCTAGCCGGTCTGCAGATCGCCTCGGAGCATTTGCGGCAGGCGACATTCGAGTTGCATCCGGCCGTGCTGGAGCGGGTCGGGTTGGGCGCCGCGGTGCAGCAGCTGGCGGCGTATGCCGCGAAGCGTTCGGGGATCGAGATTTCCGCCGACGTCGACTACCCGATCCGCAACGCGGTCGATCCCATCATGTTCGGGGTGGTGCGTGAGCTGCTGTCGAACGTCGTGCAGCATTCACGAGCCCGCAGCGCGTCGGTGACGCTCGGAATCACCGATGGGACTTGCGTTTTACATGTGGTCGACGACGGCGTGGGATTCAGCGCCCACACCGTGGTGCGCCGCCTGGGGGAGGGACACATCGGCTTGGCGTCGCACCGGGCCCGGGTGGAAGCCGCCCGGGGCGCATTCGTCTTCCTCGAAGCCCCCGTGGGCACGCACGCCTGCGTGGAACTTCCCCTCAACAAATGAGCCGACCCGGTGTGCTCGAAGCTTCCAGCTCTACGGGTAGTCGTCGGGCTTCTGGGTAAGCACGTGAGAACCAGTGGTGCGCAAACGAAACCTAGGGTGGGGAGGCCGCAATGCGCACTGCGGTCGACCGGATGGTGATATCGCGCCGGCCGGGTGCGGCGCGCTGGTCGGCGGCCGTCCAATTTCAGGCAAGGGACGGAAGGCGCACCGAATTCATCAGGGACTGGAACAAGTTATCGATGTGGGAGCAGCTCGGCTGGCCGGCGGATGGGTGCCTGACGGTGGGGCAAGCTTAGGAAGCAGTTTCCCAATCTTCGAGCGGTCAGTGCCATTGGTCGTGGTCGCTGATGACCAGGCGGTAGCCGGCGTCAAGCTGCTCGTGTTCGAGCAACACTGAGTGACGTCGATGCCATTGTCCGGAGCGCAAGTCGGTCGCGAGCCGGGCCAGCCCCCCGGCCAGCGCCTGCTCGCCTGCGTACGCCAGCATTGAGATGCCGGCGCGGACGGTGGGATCAAGGTAGGCCTGTGGCCGTCGCCAATACGCGGCGCCGAATCCGTCGGTGCAGTCATGCGGTACGGGAACTGACTGCACGTGCGCCCCTCCCAACAGCTCCACGAGTCGGTCGATAGGTACATGCAGTGCTTCGTTGATTCGGGCGGCGTCGGGCAAGTATTCACGCAGCAACCAGAAGTCGCGGAGCACCGTTTGATCCCACGTCAACACCACTATCCGGTGGCGGGTGACTCGACGTAGCTCGTTGATCCCGGCGGCGAGATCCCCCCAGTGATGCACCGTCAGCATGGCCATCGCAGCGTCAACGCACTTGTCCCGCAACGGCAACGCCTCCGCGACGGCCCGCACACAAGGTGCTGAGCCTGGTGGCCGCTGGGCGATCATCACCGCGCTGGGCTCAACCGCGATGACGGTCTCGGCCGGCTCGTAAGAGCCCGTGCCGGCACCGATGTTGACTATGGTGCTCCATCGTGGCGAGCGCGGCGTGAACCTGGGAAGCGATCCGCGGGTCGGGCCGGCGCGCGGTGCGATAGCCAGCACCGATCCGATCGTAGGCCACCATCGATTCAGCATGACGCACAGTGAACCGACTCCGCCAGCCCTCGTACGCACGCGCCCACGTCGCCATCCATAGCGCGATAAGCGTTTCATCGACGAGTGTGGGGCCTGTGGACGGATTTTTCGCATTTTCCGTACTTGGGGCCCACGCTCGGCGTCCTAGGGTGCACCGCCGGGCCCAGGCTCGGCGCCCTGGCCGACGCCGACGCTACTGAAGATCGACCGACTTTCCGGTGGCGGCCGCGTGGCCGGCGCGATAGCCGAAAACCATTGCCGGACCAATGGTTCCGCCGGCGCCGCCGTAGGCGCGTCCGGTCACACCGGCCATCGCATTGCCCGCGGCGAACAGGCCCGGTATCGGCTCCCCGCTCACGTGCAGGACGTGTCCGTCGTGGTCGGTGCGCGGTCCGCCCTTGGTGCCCATCGCGCCGATGCACACCGGTACCGCGTAGTAGGGGGCGGTGTCGATCGGGCCGAGGGTCTTGCCGGCAAGCGTGGTCGCGCTGTCGTCGCCCCAGTAGCCGTCGTACGCGCTGGAACCGCGCCCGAATTCGGGATCGGCGCCGGCGGCCACCTGCCGGTTCCATCGCTCGACGGTGCGGGTTAGCCCGTCGGCGTCAATGCCGGTCTTGGCGCCCAGCTCCGCGAGGTCGGCCGACTCGCAGAACCAGTCCGGAACGGGCTCGCCGGGCGCGATGCCGAGGAATCCGTACCGCTGCAGGTGTACCGAATCGAACACCATCCATCCACGATCGTTGACGTAGCCGCCGCGGGGATCCAGGTACTGGAAAGCGCCGGCCATCGAGTTGTAGTCGGACGCCTCGTTGACGAAGCGCTGCCCGGCCGAGTTGACGATGATGCTCCGCGGACGGGTTCGTTCCAGACGCACGCTGCGGCTGCGAGGCTTGCCCTCGATGGTGTCGCCGGGGATTTGGACGATCGGCACCCACCACGCTTCCCCCATGTTGCCCAGGTCCGCCCCGTGCGCCATCGCCATGCGCAGCCCGTCCCCGGTGTTGTTCGGCGGTGAGACCGCGCCGTGCATCGGGCCGCGCAGAAAGGCTTGCGTCAGAACGGGATCCCACTCGAAGCCGCCGGTGCCCAGGATAACTCCGCGGCGAGCGCGCACCCGCACGGTTTTCCCCGCCAGGGCTACTTGGACTCCGGTGATTTCCCCGGCGTCGGCGATGAGCTCTTCGGCGCGGGCGTTCGTGTGGACCGTCACTCCCAGATCCAGCAGCCCCTTGAGAAGCCCGGCGATCAATGCGGCACCGGCGACACAGAGGTGGCCGGTCTGCCCGTCCGCCGCCGCGTGCAGGCGGGCCCGGGTCTCGGCGTCGAAACCGACGTTGGAGAAGTCGGCGGGGAAGGCCGTGATGCGATCAGCCCAGTCGCCCAATTGATCCAGATCGAAGGGAGTCGGGATGAGCGATCGGCCGCCGGTCGGTTGTCCGCCCGGTAACTCGGGCCGGTAGTCGGGGAAGCCGGTCGCGATCTCGAAGCGCACGCCGCTGTGTGCCTCGACGAAGTCGAGCATCGCGGGGCCGGTCCGCACGAACGTCTCGACCATCGCGTCGTCCATCGCGCCGTGGGACTGCGCGCGCAGGTATTGCAGCGCGTCGGCGACGCTCAATTCCCCCTGGGGAGAACGGTTATGCGCAGGGATCCAGACGACACCGCCCGACACCGCGGTGGTCCCGCCGACGGTCGGAGCCTTCTCCAAAACTTGCACAGACGCACCATCGACCGCTGCGGCGAGCGCGGCGGTGAGCCCGGCACCTCCACTGCCGAGCACGACGACATCGACTTCCTGGTCCCATGACATGGACTGTTATCCCTTCAGCTCAGTAGCTCGGACAACTGTTTTGCGGCCGTGATGACCGCGTCTTTGCCGCGCAGCACGACGTCTTCGCGGTGCGAAATGAGGTTGATGCAGGTGGGCGGGGACGGCGCCGGACGGCGGACCGCCACGGCCAAACCGTAGGTGTTCGGCTCGATCTCGCCGTACGTCGTCACCCAGCCGCGCTCGCGAGTGCGGGAGACCAGATCCCGTTCCCCCGGGCGCGGGGGCATGCTCGCCAGCAAGGCAATGCCGGCGGCCCCGCGGTCGAGCGGATAGCGACTGCCCTCGTGGAACGACAGTTGGTAGGCGACGTGACTGGGCACGATGACCGCGATCGCCACCTGCTGGTCGCCCTCGGCGATGAGCAACGACACCGTGGTGCCGAGGTCGTCGGCCAACGCGCGCAGCGTCGGCAGGCTGAGTTGGCGCACGTTGCGGTCGAATGACGCGCCCAGAACGGCGAGCCCGGATGCCGGCCGGTAGCGCCCATCCTCGCCTTTGGCCACCAAGCGGAACTCGGCCAACGTCGAAAGCAATCGGTACGCGATGGTGCGATGCACCCCGACTTGGTCGGCGAGCTGTTGCACGGTGAGGCCGCTCGGGGAATCCGCCACCATTTGCAGCGCGGTCAGACCCCTAGCCAGCGTCTGTGAACCTGCCACGGCCTTGACAGACCTCCTTGCGAGAGCGAAGCTCTATTAATAACGCACATCAGCGTGCGATATTAGCACACGATGTAGGTCAAAAACGAGAACAATATTTCCCGACTTGAAGGCCAGAGAGGAACCGTGGCGGAGTTCGAAAGCATCTGGAGCGATCTTCAGGGTGTCGCGTTCGAGCAGGGCTACCTCAGCGCCGGGGGAGTGCGGACCCGCTACCTGCGTGCCGGCGATCCGGGAAAGCCGGTGCTGGTCTTTTTGCACGGATCCGGTGGTCACGCCGAGGCTTACGTTCGCAACCTGGCGGCGCACGCGGAGTACTTCTGGACCTGGTCGATCGACATGCTGGGGCACGGCTACACCGACAAGCCCGGCCACCCGCTGGAGGTCCGCCACTACGTTGAGCACCTGATGGCCGTGTTGCGCACCATCGGCGCCGACCGTGCCTGTGTGAGCGGCGAATCGCTCGGCGGGTGGGTCGCGGCGCGCGCCGCCGTCGACCATCCCGATGTGGTCGACAAGCTGGTCCTCAATACCGCGGGCGGCTCCCAGGCCGATCCGGTGGTGATGCAGCGGATCATCACGCTGTCCATGGCGGCCGCCGAGAACCCGACCTGGGAGACCGTTCAGGCGCGGATCAAGTGGCTGATGGCCGACAAGTCCAAGGACTACGACGACCTGGTCGCCAGCCGGCAACGGGTCTATCGCCAGCCGGGATTCGTCGCCGCCATGCGCGACATCATGGCGTTGCAAGACCCCGAGATCCGGGCACGAAACCTGCTCGGCCCGGCCGAATACGGGGCGATCACCGCGCCGACGCTGGTGTTGTGGACCAGTGACGATCCCACCGCCGACGTGACCGAGGGCCGCCGCATAGCCTCGATGATCCCCGATGCGCGCTTCGAGGTGATGCCCGGCTGCGGCCATTGGCCGCAGTACGAGGACGCCAAGACCTTCAATCGCCTGCACCTCGAGTTCCTGCTGGGGCGGTGATGGTCAGCGCAGCGCAGGATGTAGACGTCGAGGTTCTCGTGGCCGGCGCGGGACCGGTCGGCTTAACCTTGGCCAATATCCTTGGCCTGCAAGGAGTCCGCACCCTGGTGGTCGAGGAGCGGGATTCGCTCATCGACTATCCGCGCGGGGTCGGTCTGGACGACGAGGCGCTGCGCACGTTTCAGTCGATCGGTCTGGTCGACCGCGTCCTGCCGCACACGGTGCCCAATCAGATCCTGCGTTTCGTCGACGCCAAACGCCGGGTGCTCGCCGAGATGGCCCCGCCCGACGCTCGTTTCGGCTGGCCGAAGCGCAACGGCTTCGTCCAACCGCTCGTCGATGCCGAACTGCTGCGTGGTCTGGACCGATTCGAGCACGTCCAGGTGTGGTGGAACCGGCCGATGACGGCGTGCCGGGAAGACGCCGACGCGGTCACTGTCGAGCTCGGTGGTGGTGACCACGATGGCGAGGCACCCTGCGTGCGGGCGCGTTACGTTGTCGGCTGTGACGGCGGACGCAGCACGACGCGTCGCATGATGGGCGTGTCCTTCGACGGCACGACGTCATCGACACGGTGGCTGGTGGTCGACATCGCCAACGATCCGCTGGGCCACCCGAACAGCGAGGTGGGTGCCGACCCCGAACGTCCGTATGCCTCGATCTCGATCGCACACGGGATTCGCCGGTTCGAGTTCATGATTCACGGCCACGAGACCGATGAGCAGGCCGAGGATCCCGCGTTTTTGACGCAGATGCTGGCGCGGATGGTGCCGCACCCGGAGCGCGTTGACGTGATCCGACGCCGCGTCTACACCCACCATTCGCGGATCGCCGGCGCGTTCCGCTCCGGCCGGCTGCTGTTGGCGGGAGACGCCGCGCACCTGATGCCGGTGTGGCAGGGCCAGGGCTACAACAGCGGGATACGCGATGCCTTCAATCTGGGCTGGAAGCTCGCGGCCGTGGTCAAGGGCCTGGCCGACGACACGTTGCTGGACACCTATGACCTGGAGCGGCGCAAGCATGCGCGGGCGATGATCGACCTCTCCACCATGGTGGGCCGGGTGATCTCGCCGACCGACCGGCGGGTGGCCGGCGCCCGAGACCTCCTCATCCGATCGGCGTCAATAGTGCCTTCGCTCAAACGATATGTGCTCGAGATGCGGTTCAAGCCGATGCCGCGATACGAGCACGGGGCCGTGGTGCACTCGGCTTCCGACTCGCCGGTGGGCACCCTGTTCATTCAGCCGCGGGTGGACACCCGGGACCGGCAGGATGTGCTGTTGGACGACGTGCTCGGTGATTGGTTCGCCGTGCTGTGCTGGAACAACAATCCCCGCAAGATCCTTGGCGAGGTGGCGTTCGAGAACTGGAAAGCCCTGGGCGCTCGCTTCGTCGCCCTTCGGCCCGTGACGCAGTTGCACTGGACCGGACACGACGATCCCGACGTCGTCGTCGTGGGCGATCGCGCGGGTGCCGTCAAATCCTGGTTCGACACCCACTCGGAATCGGTGTTGTTCTTGCGACCGGATCGATGCATCGCCGGCGCTTGCATCGCCCAGCGCGCTCCCGAGCTGAGCGCCTCGCTCCTTGCTGCCCTCACCCTCACGCCGCGAGGGGGTGATCTGCAAAGTGACACTGGCTCTGTGCTGTATGTCGCACAGCCCGCTGCTGAATCTTCCGGGGCCGTCGCGGGACCTGCTTGACGACATCGAAGGCGCAATCGCCGAGGCGAGACGCTTCGTCGAAGACTACGACCCCGACCTCGTCGTCATCTTCTCGCCGGACCACTACAACGGGTTCTTCTACAAGGTGATGCCACCATTCTGTATCGGCATGAGCGCCAAGGGGGTTGGCGACTACGGCACCTATGCCGGAGCGCTCCAAGTCCCGGAAGAGCTTGCGGCCGAGTGCGCACGCGCCGTCCTCGACGCCGGGGTTGACATCGCGGTATCGGCCAGCATGGACGTGGATCATGGCACGGTGCAGCCACTCGAAAAGCTCTTCGGCGCTGCGACCTCGCGCCCGGTGATACCGATCTTCATCAACGCGGTCGCGGTGCCGCTGGGGCCGTTGCATCGTTGTCGAGCGCTCGGTGCCGCTGTCGGCACCCATCTGGCCACCCTTAACACGCGGGTCCTGGTGATGGGGTCTGGTGGGCTCTCCCATAGTCCGCCGGTGCCGACCTTGGCGACCGCGGCTCCACCGGTGCTGGAGCGAATCGTGCACGGGCGGCCGATGACGTCCGAGCAGCGACAGGCCCGGCAGGCGGCGGTGATCGACGCGGCCAAGACATTCGCCGCCGGCGAGAGTGCACTGCAGCCACTCAACCCCGCCTGGGACCACCGCTTCCTGGAGATCATCGACCGCGGCTGGCTCGATGAACTCGACCAGTGGTCGAACTCGTTCGTGACGCACGAGGGCGGCAGCTCCGCACAGGAGATCCGAACGTGGGTGGCGGCATTCGCGGCGCTGGAAGCCGCGGGGCCCTACGAAACCACGATGCGGTATTACAAACCGGCGCCAGACCTGATCGCCGGCTTCGCCATCAGAACGGCAGTGCCGAAATGACGGCCGCACTGGACGGATTCGACCACGTCGTCGATGTGCTCATCGTCGGGTCAGGCGGCGGCGGCATGACGGCCGCGCTGACCGCACACGGTTGCGGGCTCGACGCACTCGTGATCGAAAAGTCTTCCCATTTCGGCGGTTCCACCGCCCTTTCCGGGGGCGGGATCTGGGTACCCGGGGCGCCCGCGCAGCGCAGGGAGGGCTACGCCCCCTCGCCCGAAGGCGTCGTCGAATACATGCGGAAGATCACCGACGGTCTGGTGAGTGAGGAGCGGATCCGTCAGTACGTCGAGTCGGCGCCGCAGATGCTGGAGTTCCTTGAAAACCACTCCCAATGGTTCGAGTTCGTCTGGAAGCCCGGGTATGCCGATTACTATCCGGAACTGCCCGGCGGCTCCGAGCTGGGCAGCACCATCAACGTGCCGCCGATCGACCTGCGCGAGCTCGGGCTCGACGAGCAGAAGCTCCTCCAGCCGCTGGCATTGGCCCCTAAGGGAATCTGGCTGGGCCCCAAGGAGCTCCGCACCTTCTACCGAATCCGGCAGTCATGGGCCGGTAAGGCCGTGCTGCTGAAGCTGATCGCGCGGATGGTCCGCGCGCGGGTCTTCGGTGAGCGCATGGCGGCGATCGGGCAGTCGCTGGCCGCCCGGCTCAGGCTGGCGGTGCGGGAACGCGGCATCCCGCTGTGGCTGGACTCGCCGATGGTGGAGTTGCTCATCGACGCCGACGGATCGGTGACCGGTGCGGTGGTGGAAAGAGACGGTAAGCCGCTGCACGTCGGCGCGCGCCTCGGGGTGATCCTGGCCTCCGGCGGTTTCGACCACGACCTCGCCTGGCGCAAAGAGCTGCTGCCCGTCTTGGAGAATGCCGGGTCCCAGGACTGGAGCTTCGGCAACCCCGCCGCGATGGGCGACGGGATCCGAGCGGCCCAGAAGGTGGGTGCCGCCACCGAGTTGCTCGACGAGGCGTGGTGGTTCCCGGCCATCCAATGGCCGGATGGCCGAATGCAATTCATGCTCAACGAGCGAATGATGCCCGCGCAGTTCATCGTCAACGGTGACGGGAAGCGCTTCATCAACGAGGCCGCGCCGTACATGGACTTCGGCCACGCCATGATCGACGGCCAGAAGTCCGGTGTCACCCACATCCCGTGCTGGCTCATCACCGACCACAGGTCGTGGAATCGCTATGTCATCGGTGGCCACCTGCCGATCCCGAAAATCCCCGGAGCGCCGGTGCCGACCGGCCGTAAGGTCCCGCCGGCCTGGCTGGAATCGGGTGTGGTCAAGGCGGCGACGAGCTGGGCCGAAATGGCGGCCAAGATCGGCGTGCCGGCGCGCCGGCTGTCACAAACCGCCGCGCGCTTCAACGAACTCGCGCGCTCGGGGCACGACGACGACTTCAACCGTGGCGACAGCGTTTACGACAACTACTACGGGGACCCGACCCTGCCCAACCCCAACCTGTACCCGCTGGGCGATCCGCCCTACTACGCCTTCCGGATCGTGCTCGGGGACCTCGGGACGTCGGGCGGGCTGCGTGTCGACGAATACGCCCGCGTGCTGCGCGACGACGCAACCGTGGTGCGGGGGCTGTACGCGGTGGGCAACACCGCCGCACCGGTCATGGGCCGCAGTTACGCCGGTGCCGGGGCGACCATCGGCCCGGCGATGACGTTCGGATTCGTCGCGGCGAAACACCTTGCCGCACAAGAAGCCAACCACACCCTTAACTCTCATAGGAGGTAGCCATGAAAATTTCACTGTTCTACGAATTCGCCCTGCCGCGGCCGTGGGCACCCGACGACGAGCGGGTCATGCTGCAAGACTGCCTGGACGAGGTCGAGGCCGCGGACAAGGCGGGCTTCTCCACCGTCTGGCTCACCGAGCACCACTTCCTCGAGGAGTACTGCCACTCCACCGCGCCGGAGATCTTCTTGGCCGCAGCTAGCCAGCGCACCAAGAACATTCGGCTGGGCTTCGGCATCATGCACCTGCTGCCCGCGGTCAATCACCCGGCCCGGGTGGCCGAACGCATCGCCACCATCGACCTGCTTTCCAACGGGCGCGTCGAGTTCGGCACCGGGGAAGGTTCCTCCGTCGGCGAACTCGGCGGATTCGACGTCGACCCCGCCGACAAGCGCGCGCAGTGGGAGGAATCCCTCGAGGTGGCGATCCGATGCATGATCGAGGAGCCGTTCACGGGTTTCAAGGGCGACCAGATCCAGATGCCGCCGCGCAACGTCATCCCCAAGCCGATGCAAAAGCCGCATCCGCCGGTCTGGGTCGCCTGCACGCGGCCGGCGAGTGTACAGATGGCCGCCCAAAAATGCATCGGCGCGCTCAGTTTCGCCTACACCGGTCCCGGGCCACTCACCGAGCGGGTCAACGGCTACTACAAGGAGTTCGAGGAGAACGGCGTGCCCATCACGCCGCAGATCAACCCGAACATACTGGCCATCGGCGGTGACCTGTCGATGATGGTCGCAAAAACCGATGAGCAGGCGCTCGAGCGTCTCGGGCAGGGTGGCGGATTCTTCTCGTTCGGAATCATGCACTACTACCTGACCGGGATGCACATCCCGGGCCGGACCGGGGTGTGGAAGCGGTACCTCGAAGAGGTCGAGAAGGACCCGACGCTGGCGTACGGCCCGGGACGCGGCGCGATCGGATCGCCGGAAACCGTCCGCGAATTCCTGCGCGGCTACGAGGCGAGCGGCGTCGACGAGATCATCCTGCTGCTCAACCCGCGCAGCCACGAGGGCACCATGGAATCCATCGAGCTGATGGGCAAGGAGGTGCTGCCGGAGTTCATCGAGCGCGACGCCAAGGCGGTCGCCGACAAGGCCAAGCGGCTCGCCCCCGTCATCGAGAAGGTCGAGGCGCGCCGGCCGAAGCCGACCGCCCCGCTTTTCGACGAAACCTACGCCTTCGGTGGCCTGCCCACCGGCCGCGACAAGTTCACCGCCAGCGAGATCCCCGAAGCCATGGCGGAGATCAACGAAGGGCGCGTGCAGGCGGCGCAGCGGGCAAAGGAGCAGCGCAAGTGATTTCGGAAGCTGGTTGAGCTTGGGCCAGATTGACGAGCTGTGGCGCTACGACGGCCGCCGTGCGGTGGTGACCGGATGTGCGTCGGGCATCGGCGAGCAGGTGGTACGGCAGCTCGTCGAGCTCGGGGCCGAGGTGGTCGGGCTGGACAAGCGGCCGGCCCGTCAAGTCAACGAGTTTCACGAGGTTGACCTCGCGGACGCCGAGTCGATCGATGCGGCGGTGGCATCCATCGGTGGGCCGGTTGACGCGCTGTTCAACGTCGCCGGCGTGTCGTCGGGGATCGGCAACCCGCAGCACGTCGTCACCATCAACTTCCTGGGACTGCGCCACGTCACCGAGGCGCTGATCCCGAGCATGGCCCCGGGATCGTCGATCGTGAGCGTGTCGTCGCTCGCTGCGGCTGGATACCGGGAACACCTGCGGTCGGTGGCGCCGCTGCTGAACACCGCGACGATGCAAGAGGGTATCGACTGGTGCCATGCCCACCCCGACGAGCTGGCCGGCGGCGGGTATCAATTTTCCAAAGAAGCGATCATCCTGTACACCATGCGAAGCGCAACGCCCCTTGGCGCGCGGGGTATCCGCATCAATTGCACCGGCCCGGGCGTGACCGAAACACCGATCCTCGACCAGCTGCGGACGGCGTATGGCCAGGGCTTCCTCGACGACATCCCCAAGCCGTTGGGCCGCGTCTCCACCCCCGACGAGCAGGCCGCCGCCCTGCTGTTCTTGAATAGTCGTGCAGCCAGCTACATCTCGGGCCAGGTCGTGTGGGTCGACGGCGGAAACGTCGGCGCCGCGATCGCCCGTGAGCTCGGGGAAGGGCGGTCTCCGTGGCCGGCGTGACCGACTTTCGACGGCTCGCCCGCGACGTCTCCAACTGGGGGCGCTGGGGAGCCGACGACGAACTCGGCACGTTGAACTTCATCACCGCGGCCAAGGTCGCCCAGGCCGCGAGCCTGGTCCGGCACGGGAAAGTGTTTCCGCTCGGCGTGGATTTCGGCTCGTCGGGGCCGCAGGGCGCGTTCGGGTTCCGGCACAATCCCATCCACGTGATGACGGTGGACGGCGGGGACGCGAACACGCTCGTCCAGTACGGGCCGCAGTGGGAACGAAACCCGACGGCCATGCAAATGGGCGGTTACCTCGCCGACAATCCGTTCCGCTTCAACGACGACATGATCATCATGCCGTTGCAGGCGGCCACCCAATGGGATGCGCTGTCCCATGTCTACTACGACGATCAGCTGTACAACGGCTTCTCGGCGGGTTCGGTGACGAGCCTGGGGGCCTATCACTGCGGGATCGAAAAGGTTGACGTCAAGGGCATCACCTCACGCGGCGTGTTATTGGACGTCGTTCGCCATCGTGGCGCGGAGGTATTCCTTGAGCACGGAAACCCGATCACGCCCGAGGAATTGGATGACGTTGTTCGCGCGCAGGGCGTGAGGATCGAGCGGGGCGACATCGTGTTGGTCCGAACCGGTTGGTGGGCACAGTTTTTACTGACCGGCAACAAGACCGAACCCTACTCCGGGCTGGACTGGCGGTGCGCCTCATGGCTGCACGATCACGAGGTGGCGGCGGTTGCATCCGACAACCTGCAGGTCGAGGACCCGGTATCCGGAGTCGACGGGGTGTTTTTGCCCCTGCATCTGCTCTGCCTGCGCGACATGGGGCTGATCTTCGGGGAGTACTGGGACCTGACCGCGCTGGCAGCCGATTGCGCGGCCGACGGCGTCTACGAGTTCCAGCTCATCGCGCCGCCGCTGAGATTTGTTGGGGCAGTGGGTTCTCCGGTGAACCCGATCGCGATCAAGTAGAGAAGGCGGGCGATGGAGATTCATCGCAACACCAGGATGGTCGACGGCCTGGCCACCAGCTACCTGGAGGCCGGCGAAGGCGACCCGGTGGTGCTGCTGCACGGGGGTGAGTTCGGCGCCAGCGCCGAGCTTGGCTGGGAACGCAACATCGCCGCGCTCGCCGCGCGGTTCCGGGTCCTCGCGCCGGACCAGCTGGGCTTCGGGCAATCGGCGAAGGTGATCGACTTCGTGGACGGGCGCGGCATGCGGATTCGCCACGTGGCGCGGTTTTGTGAGGTTCTCGGCATCGACTCCGCGCATTTCGTCGGCAACTCGATGGGAGCCGTCAACCTGCTCACCGACACCACCTCGGACAAGCCGCTGCTGCCGATCCGCAGCTTGGTGTTGATCTGCGGCGGCGGGGAGATCCAGCAGAACCGGCATTTCGAGGCGCTCCAGGACTACGACGCGACGCTGCCGGCGATGCGGCGCATCGTCGAGGCGCTGTTCTATGACCCCGGTTACCCGGCCGATGACGACTATGTGCGGCGCCGCTATGAGTCGAGCACCGCGCCCGGGGCGTGGGAGGCCGTTGCCGCGGCGCGGTTTCGTCGCCCGGGTGCCGCACCGTCGCCTACGCCGAAAAGCGCCCGACCGTATGAACGCATCGACGTGCCGACGCTCGTCGTCGAAGGGGGAGACGACAAGCTGCTTCCGCCCGGCTGGGCCGCGCAGATCGCCAAGCAGATCGATGGTGCCCACTCGACCGTGGTCGACAAGGCCGGCCATTGCCCCCAGATTGAGCAGTCATCGACTGTCAACGAGTTGCTGCTGGACTTCCTCGGGGCGGACGTCAGTCAGAAGACGTAGTCCAGCAGGGTCTGCATCCCGGCGTACTGGTGATACGTGTTGTGGCAATGCAGGGGCCATGTGCCGGGATTGTCCGCGACCAGCACGGCGGTCAGCTTCCGGTTGGGGAGCACGATGACGGTGTCCTTGCGGGCGCCGGGACTACCATCGGCGTTGATCACCTGAAAAGTGTGGCCGTGCAAGTGCATCGGGTGATACATCGCCGTGGGGTTGTCGAACGAAATGGTGGGACGCTGGCCCTGCCGTATCTGCAGCGGATGGGTCTTGCTGTAGGGCTCGCCGTTGATCACCCAGTTGTATTGCACCATGTTGCCGCCCAGGACCACCGGGAGGGTGAGCCCGGGCTCGGGCCGGCCCAGGTTGGCGGGCGTTGTGGCGGTGAACATCTCGACGGTCCCCACCGTCTTGTTGAGTTCGGGCGGTTGAAATTGCGGATCGGGTGGGCTGCCGGCGCCGGTGGTGAGCAAGGCGCGCGCCAGGGCGTTCTTCCCCTCCGCAAGCGCGACCAAGGGGAAGACGCCGTCGGCGGCGGTCACCGTGACGTCGTAACGTTCGGCCATGCCGATGAGTAGGGCATCGACCTGCCTCGGTATCACGGGGTAACCGTCGGTGTGGGTGACCGTCATCGGATGGCCGGCCAGGGCGACGCGGAAGGTGGTGTCGGAGCCGGCGTTGATGAAGCGGATCCTGATTCGTTGTCCGGGCTTGGCGGTGAAGGATGTGGGCGCCGTCGGAATCCGGCCGTTGATCAGGTAGTACGGATATGCGATATCGCCGGCGTCGCCACCGAGCAGGTCGCTTCTGCCGACACTGCCCGCTGACGTCTCGGCCGTCGGGGTCGTCGAACTCGTCTCGGTCGTGGTGGTCGAACTCGTCTCGGTCGGGGTCGTCGAACTCGTCTCGGTCGTGGTGGTCGAACTCGTCTCGGTCGTGGTCGTCGTCGTCGACGTCGTCGTGGGCGTGGCCGTGGTGGGCTTGTTCGGGCTGGTTAGTTCCGTATAGAGCTGCTGGGGGCTTTTCCCGACACCGTCGGTCCAATCGTCAAGGATGACAATCCATTCCGCGTCATAGCCGGATTCGATCGGATCGTCGACGATGACCGGCAGATAAAGCCCCGTGTCGTCGTCGAGGCCGGTGTGCGGATGGCCCCAGTACGTGCCCGGATCCGGCACCGAGAACCGGTACGTGAAGTCCTGGCCGGCGTTGACGTTGGGAGTGGCAGGCTCGTCGCCATCCATGTCGTTGCGCAACCTGATGCCGTGCCAGTGCACCGACGTCGGACGGTCGAGCCGGTTAGAGACGGTGACGACAAGCTCGTCACCGACGTTGGCCCGAATCAGCGGACCCGGGATGGCATTGCCGTAGGCCAGCGTACGAACCACTGGGCCGCCCAGATCGACTTCGACCTGCTGGGCGGTCAAGTCGGCGGTCACGGTACGCCCGCTGTGTGGCCGGGCCGCCTCGGCGGCGTCGATGGCGGCGGCCATTCGGGCGTCGGCGGACGGTCGCGGCTTGGACTGGCTGCACGCCGCCAGCGCCATTCCGCCGGCGATGCCGGCCGCCAGGAATCCGCGCCGGGTGAGCCGTCCCCGGTCGAAGGGGGCGCCGCCGCTTGTGGGTTGCACCGGCATCAAACGGTCCCTCGCCTTCACCTCGAGTTGGTCCCCTTGTCTTATACCCTGCCCGGGCGCCGGGCGGAGCGTTTGCCAGCGAGCAGAAGCGCGGACTCGTATCTGATGCCCGCCGTTTCGCCGGCTACCACCGCGGCTTTGTCCATCGTTTCATCGCGGTCTTCTAATGCGAGTCACCGGCTAAGCGGCCGCCATCCAGTCGCTGAACCGGGTGGGGAAGATGGTTGCGTCTTCACCATCCAGGGGAACGATGGTGTGCTCGTCGAGCTGGGTACCGAAATAGCGGGCCGTCGGGTCGCCCACCACCTGGCGTGGATCGCCGGATGCGGCAAGGGCGGTCCGGATGAAGTCGTCCATCCCGCGTCGTTCGGGGCCGGCGATATTGGTGATGGCGTTGGTCGGATCGCCGATTGTTGCGCGGGTGACGGCCGTGGCGACGTCCGCGGCGGCGATGGGTTGGAACGCCCCATTGCGGCAGGCGGACCGTGTCGCCGTCGGTTGCCGAATCGGCGATGGCGTTGACGAATTCGAAGAACTGAGTTGCCCGCACGATGGAATACGGGGATCCCGATCCCTCGATCAACCTCTCCTGGGCGACCTTGGCCCGCATGTAGCCACTGTTCTGGAGCACGGTCGGCACCCACGATCGAGAGCGCGACGTGGTGCTGCACACCGGCCGCCCGCTCCGCGGCGAGAAGGTTTCTGGTTGACGTGGTGAAGAAGTGCATCACGGGGTCGTCATCGAAGGAGGGCGAGTTGGACACGTCCACGACCGTGTGCATGCCTGCTACGGCTTTGGCGAGACCTTCACCGGTGACGCTGTCGACACCCGAGCGCGGCGAGGCCGAAACCGCCTCGTGTCCCAGCTCGGTCAGCTTCGCGATGACCTGCGATCCGATGAGTCCGGTGCCGCCGATGACCAAGATCTTCATGATCGAGCCTTTCGAGATTGAGTGCCGGGTGTGGGCCCCCGGTACCGAACCGCTCTTGGATTCGTCCGCAGGCCCCACGCTCGTCGATTCAGACGCATGCACGGCCTCCGACGGTTCGCTGCTGGACAGCATTGATTGTGTACGCGGCGGGTGTCCGCGGGCAATCAGCAGCCGCTTTCTTAAATCAACTGCTTGACTTAACACGGTCCGCGCCGATTAACTCATCGTGTGGTCAACGATCTGGCTGGCAAGGTTGCCATCGTCACCGGCGGTGCGTCCGGTATCGGTCGCGGCACGGTAGAGAAGTTTGTGGCCGAGGGCGCCCGCGTCGTCATCGGCGACGTCGAAACCGACAGCGGCCAGGCTCTGGCAGCAGCGCTGGGCGTCGACGCCTTCTTCCGGCGAACGGACGTCTCTGATCCCGAACAGGTCGGTGCGCTGGTGGCTACGGCCGTGGAGCAATTTGGCGGTCTGGACATCATGGTCAACAACGCCGGCGTCTCGGGCACCATGCATCGCCGGTTCCTCGACGACGACCTGGCCGACTTCCACCGCATCATGGCGGTCAACGTCCTGGGCGTGATGGCGGGCACCCGAGACGCCGCGCGGCACATGGCAGACAACGGTGGAGGATCGATCATCAACATGACCTCGATCGGCGGCATCCAGGCAGGCGGGGGCGTGATGACGTATCGCGCGTCCAAGGCGGCGGTCATCCAGTTCACCAAGTCCGCCGCTATCGAGTTGGCGCACTACGAGATTCGGGTCAACGCCATCGCGCCGGGCAATATCCCGACGCCGTTGCTGGCGACGTCGGCGATGAATATGGATCGCGAGCAGATCGAGCGGTTCGAGGCGGCGATTCGCGAGACGATGCGGTCCGACCGGCCACTGAAGCGCGAGGGCACCACCGAGGACATCGCCGAGGCGGCGCTGTACTTCGCCAGCGAGCGGTCGCGCTACGTCACTGGCACCGTGCTGCCGGTGGACGGCGGGACCGTCGCGGGCAAGGCGATTCGCCGCCGTGACGAGTCACGCGGGACCCAGTGACACCACCCGTTCAGGCCTCGACCGCCGGGTGTCCGGCGTGGGCTTCCAGCCGCAGCTTGGCCAGCGCCTCGGCGCGCTCGAAGTCTTGCGTACCGGACTTTTCCATGACCACGCTGTGGGAATGGGCCAGCACGCCCAGCACTGCCTCGGGGGGTAAGTCCGGGAACTGCCGCGCCAGCGCTGCGGCCGCGTTCCTCAACTCGGTCAGGTGCGGGTAGGCGAGCCGCGCGGGCGCCGGGGGCACCACACGGGTCACGTCCTGGCTGTGATTCAGCACGGCAACCGTCTTCTTGCCCTCCTTGATCGGAGAGTTCACCGGCGTCCAGACTTTGTAGATGAACTCGCCGGGATGGTCCCGGTCGGGCACGTCGTAACGCTGCACACCCATCCAGTGCCGGGTTCCCCGCCGGAAGACCGACTCCAGCGACGCGGACGCGTTGGCCACGCCATCGGCTTCCGGGTTGGCCGGGTTGTCGGGAAAAACGTCGAACAACGCCTCGCCGATGAGGCTTTCCCGCGGATGCCCCGATACGCGCTCGCAGGCCGCATTCACCGCGCGTATCCGCAAGTCCGCGTCGGCCACCAGATACGGCGCCCACATCGCCTGAAACCACGCGGCGTCCTCGATCGCCGACACGCGGTGGGCTGACAACATGACGACCCCCAACTAGTTCACCGCTCAGACACCGCCGCGATGCCGCCACGTAAGAATCCGATAGTCACCCAACGGAACTGCCGCGGGCCAGGGCCCTTTGTCACCGGCTGGCCGCCGTACGGCACCGAAACCCCTGGAATCGATCTCCGGCGTCTACCCAGGGGGACGGCAAATTAAATCAATCGCTTGACTTAATCGCCCGTGCGCGGTTGACTAGCGCAATGACCACCGCCCGGACCGTTCGCACCGAGCGGGCCAGCTCCACCCAGGAGGCGATCCTGGTCGCGGCCGAGCGGCTGTACGCCGAGCACGGCATGTTCGCGGTGTCGAACCGGCAGGTCAGCGAAGCCGCCGGGCAGGGGAACAACGCCGCGGTGGGTTACCACTTCGGCACCAAGGCCGACCTGGTGCGGGCCATCGAGCAAAAGCACCGGGGGCCCGTCGAACAGCTGCGCGAGCGGATGGTGAGCGAGCTGCTGGAATCCGGCGGTCCCGCCGCCCTGCGGGACTGGGTGGCTTGCCTGGTGCGCCCACTCACCGATCATCTGGCCGAGCTCGGCAACCCAACCTGGTACGCGCGTTTCGCGGCGCAGGCGATGACGGATCCGGCCTACTACAACATCATCGTCAAGGGCGCACTCAGCTCGCCGTCGCTGGTCCAGGTCGTCGAGGGCATCAATCGTTGCCTGCCCGACCTTCCGGCCGAGGTGCATTCCGAACGCAACATCATGGCCCGCAATCTGTTGATGCACACCTGCGCCGATCGGGAACGTGCGCTCGCCGCCGGTTTACCGCCGTCCCAACGTTCATGGCGGGCAGCCGCATTCGGCCTCATCGACGCGATCGTGGGCATGTGGTTGGCGCCCGTGACGCCGTACGAGTGAAGGCAGGCAAATGAAAGTTACTGTCGACCAGAACGTTTGCGCATCGTCTGGAAACTGCGTCATGAACGCACCCGAAGTGTTCGACCAGCGTGACGACGACGGCGTCGTCGTCCTGCTCAATCCGAACCCCTCGGCCGAGCAGGCCGACGGCGCACGCCGGGCGGCCGCCGCGTGCCCCGCACTGGCCATCCACATCGAGGAGTGAAATGTCGGACACACTGACGAGCACCGCGAAAGGCGTGGTCGACGAGATTCCGGAGTATCCGATGGCCAGGCAGCCGCGCTGCCCGTTCGCCCCACCCCCGGATGTCATGGCGCTTGCCGACGCCAAACCGCTGAGCAGAGTAAGGATCTGGGACGGCAGCACGCCATGGCTCATCACCGGATATGAGCAAGTGCGGGAACTGTTTTCGGATTCGCGGGTCAGCGTCGACGACCGGGTGCCCGGCTTTCCGCACTGGAACGCGGGCATGCTGTCCACGGTGCACAAGCGTCCGCGATCGGTCTTCACCGCCGACGGCGAAGAGCACACCCGCTTCCGGCGCATGCTCTCGA
Source organism: uncultured Actinomycetota bacterium (assembly GCA_963800315.1). GTDB lineage: Bacteria > Actinomycetota > Actinomycetes > Mycobacteriales > Mycobacteriaceae > Mycobacterium. The sequence continues at coordinate 362,153 of CAWDAS010000001.1, read as the reverse complement.
AACCCTTCACGTTCAAGCGGGTGGAGGGCCTGCGCCCGACCATCCAGCAGATCACCGACGACCACATCGACGCCATGCTGGCCGGACCGCAGCCCGCCGACCTCGTCGCCGCGCTGGCCCTGCCGGTCCCGTCGCTGGTGATCAGCCAGCTGCTCGGTGTGCCATACGAAGACGCCGAAATGTTCCAGCAGCACGCCAACGTGGGGCTGGCGCGCTACGCCACCGGTGAAGACACGGTGAAGGGCGCGATGAGCCTGAACAAATACCTTGCCGAGCTTGTCGAGGCCAAAATGGAGAACCCCGCCGAGGACGCGGTATCCGATCTGGCCGAACGGGTCAAGGCCGGCGAGCTCAGCGTGAAAGAGGCCGCCCAGTTGGGCACCGGACTGCTGATCGCCGGACACGAGACCACCTCAAACATGATCGGGCTGGGTGTCCTTGCCCTCCTGGAAAACCCCGACCAGTTGGCCATCATCCGCGCTGCCGAGGATCCCAAGATCATCGCCAACGCGGTCGAGGAATTGCTGCGCTACCTCAGCATCATCCAGAACGGTCAGCGCCGCGTCGCCCTGGAAGACATCCCGATCGCCGGAGAGGTCATCCGCGCCGGCGAAGGCATCATCATCGACCTGGCGCCGGCGAACTGGGATCCCCAGGCCTTCACCGAGCCGGATCGTCTCTACCTGCACCGTTCGGGGGCCGATCGCAACGTCGCCTTCGGTTACGGCAGGCACCAGTGCGTGGGACAGCAGCTGGCCCGCGCCGAGCTGCAGATCGTCTACCGAACGTTGTTCCGCCGCATTCCCACCCTGGCGCTGGCCATCCCGTTCGAGGAGGTGCCGTTCAAACACGACCGGCTTGCCTACGGCGTCTACGAATTGCCAGTCACGTGGTAAGCCCTGGTAGCCCGGCCCGGCTACGCCCCCAACCGATCCGAACGGAAGGTCAATGATGACGACTCAAGCAAGCACCGTTTCGCTCTACCCGCCCGAAGGCTTTGGCGCACCGAAGGATCGCCGTGGGCACGCCAGCGGGGTCAACGTGGGCCTGCCGGAGGGGACCGTGGTGTTCTCCGCGGACAACCACATCTCCCTGGCCTCCGACATCTTCTACGAACGCTTCCCGGACGACCTCAAGGACAAGGCGCCGCGCATCTGGTATGAGGACGGCGCGTATCAGGTCGGACGCAAGGGCCAGTCGTTCCTGCCCGGCGACTTCAGCGCGGTGCTGATGCAGTACGACGACCTGCCCGGCGCCGCCAGCACCAACATCGAGGCGCGCATCCAGGAGCTGCACGACGACGGCGTCGACAAGGAACTGGCCTTCCCCAATGCGGTGCTGGCGCTGTTCCACTACCCGGACAAGACACTGCGCGAGCTCGCATTCCGCATCTACAACGAGTACATCGCGGAGCTCCAGGAGCGCTCCGGTGGCCACTTCTATGGTGCCGGGCTGATCAACTGGTGGGACCCGCAAGGCACCCGGCGCACGCTGGACGAGTTGAAATCGCTGGGGCTCAAGACGTTCCTGATGCCGCTGAACCCGGGCAAGGACGACGACGGCAACCCGATCGATTATTCCAGCACGTCGATGAGCGCCGTCTGGGACGAGATCGAGGCCGCCGGCCTTCCGCTGACCCACCACATCGGTGAGACGCCGCCGAAGAGCCCATGCGAGTTCAACAGTGTCGTCGTCGGAATGATGATCAACATCGACGGATTCCGGGAGACGTTCTCCAAGTACATCTTTGGTGGCATCCTCGATCAGCACCCGGGCCTGCGGATCGGGTGGTTCGAGGGCGGTATCGCCTGGGTGCCATGGGCGCTGCAGGACGCCGAGCATCTGGTGGCGTCCTATCAGCACATGTTCAACCGGCCGCTGCAGCACGATGTGCGGTACTACTGGGATAACCACATGAGCGCGTCGTTCATGGTGGACCCGCTCGGCCTGCAGTTGATCGACAAGATCGGCGTGGACAAGGTCATGTGGTCCAGCGATTACCCGCACAACGAAAGCACCTACGGCTATTCGGAGAAATCGCTCGCCGCCGTGGTTGAGGCGGTCGGGCCAGCGGACGCGGCCCGCATCGTCAGCGGCAACGTCACCAAGTTCCTGGGGTTGGAGTGACAACGTTCGCGCAAGCGGGCGCCGGCCTGGTCATCCCCGAAACGCCCGACCTGCCCCGCCTGCGCCGCGAGACCGGGGCGCGGCTGCGGTCGGCGATGGCCGAGCGCGGCGTCGACGCGATGATCCTGCTCGGCAACAACGCGGTGGTTTACGCCACCGGGACCAGCTGGCCGCTCGGCGACGCCGGGCTGTCACATGTCGAGCGGCCGGTGGCCGTGGTGGTCGCCGACGACGAGTGGCCGCATCTTTTCCTGCCGTTCCGGGAGGGCGTCGCCCACGAGTCGGAGTTGCCCGCCGATCATCTGCATGGCCCGGTCTACCTCGAATTCGACGAAGGCGTCGATGATTTCGCGCGGCAGCTGGTCGAGCTGATCCCGGCCGGCGCGGTGATCGCGACCGACGAGTGCACCGGTGCGATGTCGCGTGCGGCGAAGACGTTGTTCCCCAATGGCGCCCCCGCCGATGCCGCGCCGATTGTCGGCGCCGCCAAGGTGGTCAAAACGCCGGACGAACTGGCCTGCATCCGCACCGCCGTCCGGATCACCGACGAGGCGATGGTCGACGTGCACAAGGCGCTGGCCCCGGGTATCCGCCAAATCGACCTGTCGGCAAGCTTTTTGCGGCGGGCCTTCGAATTGGGCGCCATGGCCAGCATGCTGGAACCGATCTGGCAGGTCATGCCGCCCAGCAAGGCGGAAGGCGTGTGGACGACGCACGGCGACCTGGCGCTGCCGCTGTTGACCACCGAGCGGGAACTGGTCGAAGGCGACGTGCTGTGGACCGACGTCAGCATCACCTACCAGGGCTACTGCTCTGACTTCGGGCGCACCTGGCTGGTCGGCCGGGAGCCGACGCCGCGTCAGCATGCGCAATTCGAACGATGGCAGGAGATCATGGCCGCCGTCGAGGGCGTGGCCCGGGCGGGTGCTACCGCCGGCGATCTGGGCAGGGCCGCGATCGCGGCCAACGGCGGCAGCCGGCCCTGGCTGCCGCACTTCTACCTGGGCCACGGGATCGGCGTGAACGCGGCCGAGATGCCTATGATCGGAACGGATCTCGGCCAGGAGTTCGACGATAACTTCGTCCTGCAGCCGGGAATGGTGCTGGTGCTCGAGCCGGTGGTATGGGAGGACGGCACGGGCGGCTACCGCAGCGAAGAAGTCGTGGTGATCACCGAGAAAGGTTCGACTCGATTGACCAACTACCCCTATTCCCCCTATGGCCCCCATGTCAGTTGAAGTTTGCCCTGACGATCGGGCGCTGCGCACGGGTCGCCGCCAGCGGGTGCTGGATCAGATGGCGGCGCACGACCTTGACGTCCTGGTCCTCGGCCGTCAGGCCAACATCCGCTATGTCACCGGAGTGCCCCAGCTCTGGGTTGCCGGGACCCGGCCATTCGGGCCGAGCTGCGTGCTGGTGCGTGAAACCGGGGCGATCCATCTGCTCAGCACCTGGGACGAAGGCGTGCCCGACGATATCCCGCACGAGAACCTGTACGGCATCGCGTGGAACCCGGTGAACACGATGGCGGTGCTGCAACGCATCGAGGGTGCGGCGACCGCGCGGCGCGTCGGAACCGACGCGCTCTCACCGGCTTTCGCGCAGCTGCTGCCGACCGCATTTCCCAATGCCGAGCTGGTCGACGGCGAGCTGGCGATGCGCGCCGCCCGGCGCATCAAGACGGCGGACGAGGTGGCGGCGATACGGGAAGCGATCGCGGTCGCCGAGTCGGGTTTGGCCGCCGCGGTGGCCGAATTGCACCCCGGGGTGCGTGAGCAAACACTGGCCGGGATCATGCTGGAGGCCATGGCGGCAGGCGGGGTGAGCACGCCGTCAAACCAGGAATTCGCCTGGGTGACATCGCCGGATCACCCGTGGCGGCGGGTCAACGGCGACGGCCGCGTGAAAGACGGTGACCTGGTGGCGTTCTCGGCCGGCGTGCTCGCCGGTGGCTACATGGGTGAGGTGGGGCGTACTTGGCCCGCGGGCAGTGCCGGCGCCGCCAGACCCCTGTACCGGCGCTGGGATGGCCTGTGGGCCCGGCTGTTGGCCGCGTGCCGGCCCGGCGCACAGGCCAGCGAGTTACTGGGCGCCTATCGGGCCACCGGGGAGCCCGAGCCGCCGATGCCGGTGGCCCGGGGGCTGGGCATGGGCTTCGACCCGCCCGTCGTCTCAAAGCACCTGCCGCGGACCGCCACCGACGAACGACTCGAGCCGGGGATGGTGCTGGCCGTGACGGGATATGTCTGGGAGCAGGGAACCGGTGCGGTCTTCGGGCGCGAAGCGGTCCTGATCACCGCGGAGGGACCAGAGGTGCTGACGTCCAGCCCGTCGTGGCACGAATAGACATGCCTGCCAAGCCCGATGCATCGGCGAAGAAGATCATCCGCTACCACAAGGACGCCAAGACCCGCATCGCCACGATCACCGTCCAGCGGCCGGACTACCTGAATGCGCCGACCATCGCGGCCCGGCTGCGCTACGCCGACCTCTTGCATCGCGCCTCTATCGATGACGACGTTAAGGTGTTGGTGGTCCGCGGGGCGGGTGAGGACCTGGGCTCGGGTGCCGATCTCCCCGAGGCCATGGCGGTGCAGCAGTCGGAAGATCAGGGCCCACGGCTCGCCGAATACCGAGTCGGCGCTGACGAAGTCAGATACCCGCCGCAGGGTTCATTTCGGCGCGGCGCCACCCTCGGCCAGTGGTACGCCAACCCCAACTCCGGGATCCGCGGCCTGCAAGATTTCAAGAAAATCAGCATTCTCGAAGTGAAGGGCTACTGCTACGGCTGGCACTTCTACCAGGCGGCCGACGCCGACCTGGTCATCGCCAGCGACGACGCCCTTTTCGGGCACCCGTCGTTCCGCTACTACGGATGGGGGCCGCGGATGTGGTGGTGGGCGCAGACCATGGGCATCCGGAAGTTCCAGGAAATGGTCTTCACCGGAAGGGCTTTCACCGCCGCCGAGATGTACGACTGCAACTTCCTCAACAGTGTGGTCCCCAGAGACCAGCTCGAAGCAGAGGTGGAGAAATACGCGCTGGCCTGCGCGCGCAATCGCCCCACCGACACGGTCTTCATGCAGAAGGTCTTCTTCGAGATCATGAAACAGTTCCAGGGCGAGTACATGGGCAGCATGCTCAGCGGCGTCTTCGAGTCCATGGGCGGGCTCGTCCGGCCGGACGCCGACGACGAGTTCACCCTCGACGGTGCTCTCGAGCGAGGCTTGGGCGGACGCGGTCAACGACAACGACACCAAATTTCCCCCAGACTGGCGCCTGAGCAAGAAGGCGCGCACCAAGAAGCAGTCCGACCGGAAGCGAAAGCACTAGTGACGGAACCCACGGTCGAACCGCCGCTGACCGGCTACACGGTGATCGACCTGTCCACCGGGATAGCGGGCGCTTACTGCACCAAGTTGCTCGCCGACGGCGGCGCCGAAGTGATCAAAGTCGAGCCGCCGGCGGGGGATCCCCTGCGTTCCTGGTCGGCCTCGGGCGCCGCCATACCGCCCGGCAGTGATGGTGCGCTGTTCAGTTTCCTGGCCGGAGCAAAGCATAGTGTGGTCGCCGATCCGGCCAGCCGGGACGATGTCGAACTGGTCGACCGGCTGCTGGCGGCGGGGGACGCGGTGGTCTGGTCTACCGGCTCGGAAGTGGCTGAGAGCCAGGGCTTTACACCCGCGGCGATCTACCGCCGCCATCCTCACCTCACCATCATGTCTATCACCCCCTTCGGGCTGGAGGGCCCCTGGCGCGGCCGGGCCGCCACCGAATTCACCTTGCAGGCATGGTCGGGGGGCATCGTCGGACTCGGACGCGGTGAGCCGGACCGCGCACCGGTGTTCGTCGGCGGGCAAGTCGGGGAGTATCTGGCCGGGGTGTATGCGAGTGCCGCCATGCTGGCGTCCCGACACGGCCAGCTCAGCGGTAGCCCGGGTCAGCTGCTGGATCTGTCGATGCTGGAGACCCAGATCCTCTGCCTGACCTACTATCCCGTCACCTACTTCGAGATGCTGGGGCGGCCCTGGCGAGACGCACGTCGAGTCACGGTCCCGGGCGTGGCCCGCGCCAAGGATGGACTCGTAGACGTCGGCTGCGGAACGGCGCAGCAGTGGTTCGACCTGTGCGCGATGGTGGGCCACCCGGAGTGGATCGATGAGGAATCGCCGCTGACGATCACCGAGCAGGCGACCCTCAACGCCGATGAGGTCTACGCGTGGTTCGAGCGCAACACGGTCGACGACATCGTGGAACTCGCGTCGGCCTTCCGGATTCCCAACGCGCCGGTGGCCAACGGCGCCAACATCGCATCGCTGGACCACTTCCGGGAACGGGGTTCGTTCGTAGGCAACCCGCGTGACCGGTTCCAGCAGCCGCGCGAGCCATACCGAATGCGTCCAGCACAGCTGCGCCGGCCGCAACCGGCGCCGCGGCTGGGCGAGCACACGGCACACTACCGGGCCGCCAGCCTGCCACCGCGCCCCGCCCCGACGGGCTCCGCAAATGGGTTGCCGCTGACTGGGCTTCGAGTGCTGGACATGACAACGTTCTGGGCCGGGCCCTGCTGCACCCACTTTCTGGCCATGCTCGGCGCCGAGGTGATCCACGTGGAATCCACCCGCCGTCCCGACGGCACCCGGCTGATCGCCGGCGTTCCGATCACCGAGGACCAGTGGTGGGAGAGGTCACCGATCTTCGCGTCGCTGAACACCAACAAGAAGGGGCTGACGCTGGACCTGCAGAGCCCGCGGGGCCGGGAATTACTGTGCCGGCTCATCGCAACCTGCGACATCATCGCGGAAAACTTCACGCCCCGGGTGCTGGATCAGATCGGACTGGATTTCGCCGCGGTGCAGTCGATCAAATCCGACGCGGTGATGCTGCGAATGCCCGGGTTCGGCCTGGACGGGCCGTGGCGCGACAAACCGGCATTCGCCTACGTCATCGAGTCCGCGGCGGGGGTGAGCTGGATGACCGGCTACCCCGACCGCACCCCGTACGACCCGTATTCGGTCGGCGACCCCAACGCGGGCATGCATGCGCTCAACGCTCTGCTGCTGGCGCTGGAACACCGCCGCCGCACCGGGCAGGGCGTGCTGGTGGAAGCGGCGATGGTCGATGCCGCGCTCAGCATCACCGCCGAGCAAATCATCGAGTACTCCGCTTACGGGGCGCTGCTGGACCGCGCGGGTAACCGAGGGCCAACGGCCGCGCCACAGAATCTCTACCGCAGTGCCGATATCGACGAGTTCGGGCGCCTCGACAGTTGGGTCGCGATAGCCGTGACTACCGACGAGCAGTGGCAGAGGTTGTGCGACGCGATCGGATCCCCGTCGTGGGCAACGGACCCGAAGCTGGCGACCGCGGGGGGCCGGCGAGAGCACCAGGACCTGATCGACGAGCGGCTGGCCGCTTGGTGCGCCCCCCGCAGCCGTGACGACATCGTCGCAACGTTGTGGGGCGCCGGCGTGCCGGTGGCCAAGGTCATGCAACCCCACCGCCAAACGGAGTTGGATCAGCTGGCGTTTCGCGGCTTCTTCGAAGAAGTCGACCACCCGGTGAACGGCCCGGCTAGGCTCAGCACCGTGCCGATGAGGTTTTCCGCCGGTCCCTGCAAGTTCCACACCCGGCACGCCCCCCTGCTGGGGCAGCACAACCGTGAGTTGCTGGCCGAACTGGGGTTGACCGATTCGGAAATCATCGATCTGGAAGCCGATGGTGTCATCGGCAATACCCCCGCGATGCATGCCCCGGCCTAACCGAAATGGCGATCGATCCGTCGAATATCCTGCTCACCGGCCGCGTCGCGGTGGTGACCGGCGGGGGAGCGGGTATCGGCCGGGGGATCGCCGCCGGACTGGCCGCGTTCGGCGCTTCGGTCGCCATCTGGGAGCGTGACCCGCAGACCTGTGGGCGGGCAGCGGAATCCATCGGCGCGCTTGGCATCGAGACCGACGTCCGGGACAGCAGCCAGGTCGACGCCGCGCTGCAGCGCACCACCGACGAACTCGGACCGGTGACCATCTTGGTGAACAACGCCGGCGGCGTGTTCTCCTCGCCGCTGCTGGAGACCAGTGAAAACGGTTGGGACGCACTGTATAAGGCAAACCTGCGCCACGTGCTGTTGTGCACCCAACGGATCGCGAGAAAGCTGGTGTCGGCGGGCCTGCCCGGCAGCGTCATCTCGGTGACATCGATCGAGGGCGTGCGCGCCGCACCCGGCTACGCGGCGTACGCGGCGGCCAAGGCCGGGGTCATCAACTACACGAAGACCGCGGCGCTGGAGCTCGCATCCCACGGGATCCGGGTCAATGCGATAGCGCCCGACATCACGCTCACCGAGGGGCTGGCACAGCTGAGCGGCGACGCAGCCGTGACCGGGATGGGCAACGTCGTGCCCCTGGGCCGCCCCGGGCATGTCGACGAGATCGCTAGCGCCGCAGTCTTTTTAGCGTCCAACATGTCGGCCTACCTGACCGGGCAGACCCTGCACATAGACGGTGGCACCCACGCTGCCGGCGGCTGGTATCACGACCCACAGACCGGGGATTACCGGCTCGGGCCCGGCTAGTGCTGCCAGCCCTCGGCGGCCTGGTCGTCGAACGTGCGATCAATGCGCTCGAACCTGCGGCGAATCGAGGCGCGGGCGGCCTCGTGCGGCAGGACGTACAAGCGGTTGGCCACGATCGCGTCGGCCGTCAGTCGGGCGACGTCGTCGACGGTGACGCCCTCATCCTGCGTCGGCAGCGACCCGATCGCCTCCTCGGGCGACGACGTCAGCCCGTAGTCCGCGCCGCGAATGCGTTCGGAGTTGGAGACCAGCTTGGTTTCGACGACCATCGGGCACAGCACCGATACGCCGATGCCGTTGGCCTTGACCTCGCGCGCCAATGCTTCGGCGAGCCCGACGACGCCGTATTTGGCGACTCCGTACGTCGCCAGGCCCGCGTTGGGCACCAGGCCGGCGAAGGACGCGGTGAAGGCGATGTGGCCGCCGGTGCCCTGCTCGAGCAGCCTCGGCAGGAACGCCTCGACGGCGTGAATCGAGCCCCACAGGTCGATGTCGATCACCCAGCGCCAGTCCTCATGCGTCATCGAAGCGATCGGGCCCGCGACCACGATGCCCGCATTGCTGAAGACGACGTCCACCCGGCCGAGCAGGCGGAAGGCTTCATCTGCGAGATGAACCATTTCGTGGAGATGCCGGACGTCGCAGCCTACGCCGTGCGCATCGAAACCCGCGGAATGTAGCTGTGCCACAGCATGTTCCAGGGCGGGCTGATCAACGTCTGCGAGCACCACCCGCGCGCCCCGGCGGGCGAACTCGGTTGCGGTCGCCAACCCGATGCCACTCGCGCCGCCGGTGATGACCGCTGCGCGCCCCTCGAAACCAGCAAGGAATCCGTCCATGGGACGGAACTCTATTTCAGGCAGCTACCCGCATCGACGGGCAGGGTCACGCCGGTGACGTATCGGGATTCATCCGAGGCGAAGAACAACACCGCGTTGCTGATATCGATCGGGTCCACCCAGGGAACCGGCAGCGTGTGAAACATCTGGCAGATCGGTGCCATGTCATCGGGACCCGGGTTTTCCAGATCCGGACGGAACATCCTCCAGGTTCCCTCATTCATGATCATCGCGGTGCTCACGTGCGTGGGGTGCACCGAGTTGACCCGAATCATGTGCTGCCCCAACTCAACTCCGAAGGCGCGCATCAGCCCGACGACACCGTGCTTGGCGGCGACGTAGTGGCCGGTGTGGGGGTAGGCCTTGAGCCCGCCGACCGAACTGGTCAATACGATCGACCCGCCGCGGCCGCCGGCCAGGATGTGCGGCACACCGGCTTTCACGGTCTTCCACACGCCGGACAGATTGACGTCGATCATCTCCGTCCAGTCTTCTTCGCTGGTCTTGTCCAGCGTTTCGCCGCCGTTACCGATCCCGGCATTGGCCACGATGATGTCCAGTCGGCCGAATTGCTCGACGCCGCTGTCCACCGCGGCTTTCAGCGCGTCGTAGTCACGCACGTCGACCTCGGCGGTGAAGATCCTGCGGTTATGGCCCTTGACCAGGTCGGCGGTCTCCGCCAGGTCCTCGGGCGTCGACGCTGGGATCGCGGTGTCCGCCATGCCTTCGCGGATCGGCTTGCAGATGTCGACGGCGATGATGTCGGCGCCTTCCTGCGCCAATCGCACCGCGTGACTGCGGCCCTGGCCGCGCGCGGCCCCGGTGATGAAAGCGACTTTGCCCTCAACGCGTCCAGCCATGGTTACCTCTTCCTCCCCGCGGTCGCGGATCCTGCCGCTTCTGCACTCTGTCACCGCCACCAACGGGTGTCAACGCCGAATCCATTTTGGCTATTTGTGGTTCTAGATATTAGAGAATCTGATTCTCGGCAGGCAAATCGCGTGCGCTATTTGCTCCGCCAAGGGAGGTCAGCCGACGAAGCCGCGTGAGCAGAAATCCCACACCTCGTCGGCGGTGATGGGATGAACCGTCGCGTCGTCCGAGCCGCCGCTGGATTGCGCGATGAACATGACCGTCTGCATGGTCATGGCGGCCATCCGTTTCGGATTGACGCCCGCGCGCAGCTTTCCGGCGTCGCAGGCCGCTTCCATCAGTTCGGTCAGCAACGCCAGTAAGGGCGCGTGCGCGATCTTGACCTCGGCCGGGTGGGTCACCAGCAACCGCGGTGCGAAGTCGGTGAACAACGGTCGTTTGGCCGTCGGATCCGGACGCGAAGCCTCATACAAGAGTTGGACCGCAACTTTCAGGCGCTCCAGCGGATCCGTGTGGCTTTCCGTCGCGGCGCGAATCTGATCGGCGGACCGGCTCAGCGCATCTTCGAACAGCGCCAGCAACAGCTCATGCTTGCCGTCGAATTGCAGGTAGAAGCTGCGCAGCGATTGGCGCGACCGGTCCACGACCTCTTGTACGGTGAAGTCCGTGCTGCCCTTTTCGATGATGATGGCCTGCGCCGCGTCGAGGAAGCGCTGAACGCGCTGCGCCGCGCGCAATTTCGCCGTTTTTATGGATCGCTCGACGGCGCGTTGCTTCCAGGCCGGCTCTTCGCTCGGACTGGTCACGGCCGGCTCAGATGATTGCCGCGCGGGGAGAACATGGTTGGACTCTACCGGAGAACGCCGTGACATCGCTGCGCTCGACCCCCTCACGGATCAGGTGTCGGAGATTGTAACTTTCTTACCGCGAGAATACTATTCTCTTAGACGCGTGTATGGAAGCAAAATCGCAAGAGTGAACCGCGCCGTCGGTGGAAACCTCGATCTACCGATGGCCCGGGGAGGTCTCAGGAATTCCCGGGGAGTGCAGTGCAGCTGACCTTTGACGCCGACGTGGAGGCGTTCCGCGCCGAATTCGTGGCTTTCCTGGATAGCCATCTGCCCACGGAGGCTGAGGCGTTCGACCGACCCCGGTCGAGTTCGCACATTCCGGAATGGGCCCGCCGATGGCAACGGTTGCTGTTCGACAGCGGGTGGCTGCTGCCCGGGAATCCGCCGGAGTTCGGCGGGCGCAACGCGACGCTATTGCAGCAATACGTGTATTTGGAGGAGCTGGGGCGGCGGCGCATCTATCAGAGCTTCAATCCGCAGGGCGTAGGCATCATTGCGGCGTCGTTGTTGGCGTTTGGCAGCCCCGAGCAAAAGCAGCGGTGGGCGGTGCCCATTTTGCGGGCCGAGATCACCGCATCGCTGGGGATGAGTGAACCCGGCGCGGGCTCGGATTTGGCATCGCTGAAAACAAGGGCGGTGCGCCACTCGGATTCGCGGGGCGACTTCTTCGTCGTCAACGGGCAGAAGGTGTGGACGTCGGGCGCCCATGATGCCGATGTGTTGCTAACATTCGTGCGCACCGATCCAAACGTGCCCAAGCACAAGGGCATTAGCGTATTACTGATCCCGACCGATACCCCCGGTGTGGTGCGCCGCCCGTTTGCGTCCATGTGCGACAACGATGAAGTCGATTTCAACGAGGTGTTCTTCACCGACGCGCGGGTGCCGGCCGAGAATCTGGTAGGCGAGCTCAACGAAGGCTGGCGGGTGGCGACCGGTTCCCTGGGGCACGAGCGCGTCATGCTGTGGATGGGATATGTCGACTTATTGCATGAGCTGACCGTCGATTTCCGTCCAGCGGGGTCGCGCGAGCAGGATGACTACGCCACCCTGGTGATGGATGCCTACGCGCTGCGGCTGTTGGGGTCGGCGGCGCTGGCGGGGGCGGCCCGCGGGGAAGAGGACGTTCCCGCCCAGTCTGTGCTCAAGCTCCTGGGCTCCGAGGCGCTGCAACGGGCGTCCGAGGACGCGCTGAACGCCGCCGGCGCCGACGGGCTGGTGTATCGCGCAGTCACCGCGCCGTTCGCCCCGCTGAACCTGGACAGCCACTACCGCAGCTGGTTCGACCGATACGCGCGAAGCTTCGCCGCGACCATCGCCGGCGGGACTTCGGAAATCCAGCGCAACATCATCGCCGAACGGGTACTGGGTCTGCCGCGCAATTAACCCGCGCAAGGCTGTGCTAGCCGGGCTGGGCGTCCAACCAGCTGTAGTAGCCGATCGCGATGAGGCCCGCGAAGATTGCCACCACGCCTAACCCGATGCCGGCCAAAGCGATTCGCGGATTGTTTGCTTCCCCGCGGGTGACCCGTCTCCGGCCGATGTCGCCGGTCACTACGGCGGCGACGCCGAAGGGCACCCCGATCAGCAGCCAGCAGGTGATCAGCGCCACCGCGCCCAACACCAGCGAGGCGACGCCGAACTCGTTTCGAGGTGCGTCCGGGTGACTCATCGTGTCCCATCTAGTTGGTGGCCAGCCGAGTCTACGTGGACTCCCGCGCGTCACAGAAATCTCGGGACGGGCAAAAAAGCCGCAGTACGGTCCATGGCGCGCTTGGGCTACAGCTGTGCCAGCCGGGGCGCGAAGCCCTTAGCCCGCAATGTCGCGCCCGCTTCGCGGGTCAGTTCGCGTGCGCTGCCCAGCAATCCGTCCAGGATCAGCGACCGTTTGACGTGGTGGTGCAGCTGGTGCTCGGCGGTGAAGCCGATGCCGCCGAGCACCTGCTGGCAGTGGCGCGCGGTCGTCAGCGCGGCCTGGCCGGCGGCGGCCTTTGCCAGCAGGGCCGCCAGGCCGTCGGGGTCATCGGGCTGCGCGGCGGCGTGCAGCGTCGCCTCGGCGCCCTCGATTGCAACGAGCGTCTCGGCCAGCCGGTGCCGGATCGCCTGGAACGAGCTGATGCGCCGCCCGAATTGGATCCGATCCAGAGCGTGCTGGCGCGCCAGCGACAACATCGCCCGGCTGGCGCCGATCAGCCACCAGCCCAGTGCCCGCCGTCCCGCCTGCAGTGCGGCGGCCTGCAATGGATCACCGTGTGGCACACCGTGTACCGGTAGTACGTCGTCGATCGCCGGACCGGGACCGTCACCGCGTTCCCACACCAGCCAGGAGCCGCCGGCGAACGGCAGCGGCACAATACCCCCCGGTACCCCGCCGGTCGCTTGGAGCACCACGTCGTTGAGCACCGGGGCGTGCGCACCGGTCTCACCGAGTAGCCGGAAAACCAAAGGGATTGCCGTCCCCGGCATTTCGTCGAGCATGTCGTGCCAGCCGAGGTCGGTCAGGGCTGCGTCGAGCTTGGCGCCCGAGGCGGCCGTCATCGCCGTCCGCAGTGAATCGGCCAGCAGGCGCAGTGACTCGGGATCAGCCGACGGGTCCACCGTTCACTCCTTCCCGAGGTCGAGCAGCCGGCGGGCGATGATATTGCGCTGAATCTCAGCGGTGCCGCCATAGATGGTCGCGGCCCGCGAGTATAGGTATTCCGCGCGCCACGGCGTGTCTTCCAGCTCAAGGGTCCCGGGCAGTAGGTCGCGGACGGTGTCGTAGAGCCGTTGTTCGGCGGTGGCCAGTAATACCTTGTCGATGGAGGTGTCCGGTCCCAATCGCGCTCCGTCGCGCAACCGGTATTGGGTGTCACGGGATCGGCAGCGCAATGTGTGCAGCGCGAGATAGGCCGCCCCAAGCGCGGACTCGTCGGGCTCGCGTGCCTGCGCGATGAGTTCATCAAATCGTGCGTACAGGTAGGCGATGCGCTGCCAGAAGCAGGTGGAGCGTTCATAGGGCAGCAGGTCCATCGCGAGTCGCCAGCCGTCGCCCGGCCGGCCGAGCATCCGACTGGCCGGGATCACCACGTCGTCGTAGTACACCTCGCAGAATTCGTCGACGCCGTGCATGGTGCGCAGGGGCCGGACGGTGATGCCCGGCGTATCCAGGTCGACGAAGAACGCGGTGATCCCGTGATGGCCGGCCGCCGTGCGCGTGAGCAGGACGCATCGCGTGGAGAACTGCGCGAAGCTGGTCCACACCTTCTGCCCGTTGACGATCCAGTTGTCGCCGTCGGGGACCGCGCGCGTGGTCAGCGACGCCAGGTCGCTGCCGGATTCCGGTTCGGAAAAGCCCTGACACCACTGCTCGCGACCGCTGAGCAGCCGCGGCACCATTTCCGCGGCGAGTTCTGCGGGGGCGTAATCGATCATGGTGGGCGCGAGGACTTCGAGCATCGAATAGGGGCCGGGTTCGGCGAGCCGGCGTCCGACCACCTCCTCGCCGACGATCGCGCGAAGCACCGCGGGCCCGCCCAATCCACCGACTTCGACCGGCCAGCCGTACCGCATCCAATCGGCGTCATAGAGCGCCTGGCTGACTCGGGCGAATTGCCGCATCTGACCCTGCAGCGAGTGGTCGGGTCCGGGGGTTAGGTCGTGCCCGTCGAGCCAGGCGCGCAGGCCCGCCCGGAACTCGTCAACATTCACGGCTCGGCTTTCACGGCTGCGGGCGGCCGACGGCGTGTGGGCGCCCGGAGTCGTGCACCCCAGAGCGGCGGATGAAGGTCATGGCGCGGGTCTTCAGCCGCCACCCGTCGGCGGTGCGGGAGTAGGTGTCGCGGTAGTAGCCGATCCGCATGTCGTGGGTGGCGTGCTCGATGAAGCACAACGGCTGCGTGCCGCTCGCCGAATCGCCGTCGAGCTCGACCACCGCAGTCCCGGTGAGGAACAAGCCCTTTGGCGCGGCGGCCACCAGTTCGGGGAACCGGTCCAGGCGGTAGGTGTCACCGAAGGCGCTGTAGGTTCCGTCCGGTGTGAAGACGCCGATCAGGCCGTCGATATCTTCCTGGGTGATCGTCACCGCGTAGCGGGCGAGCAGCTGTTGGATTTCGACCAAATCGTCAGTTCGGGTTGGGCCGCTTTTGGTTTGTTGAGTTGTCGACATAGACCTTGCCGCCTTTCATGACGAAGCCGACGTTCTGGGTAACCGTGATGTCTTCCAACGGGTTTCCCGGCACCGCGATGATATCGGCGAGCTGGCCCTGGGCCAGCCGCCCCCGGTCGCTTGCGTTGATGAGCTCGGCTGCGGTCACGGTGGCGGCCCGCAGCACCGCCAGCGGCGGCAGACCCCAATTGACAAGGGTGACAAGCTCGTCGGCATTCTTGCCGTGCGGTATCGCCGGGGCGTCGGTGCCGACCGCGATCTTCACGCCCGCCTCGTACGCGGCCAGGATCGAGGTGCGGGCTTTCGGGAACATCTCGGCGGCCTTGGCCTGTAGCTCCGGTGGGGCGTGCGAAACGTCCATCGCATCGCCATCGGCCAGCCGCCTGGTCGAGACCAGGAAGGTGCCATGCTCGACCAGCATCGCGATCGCGTCGTCATCGATGAGGAAGCCGTGCTCGATGCAGTCGATGCCGGCAGCGACGGCATGCTGGACCGCTTCGGCGCCATGCGTGTGTGCGGCGACGCGAAGCCCCCGCCGGTGCGCCTCGTCGACGATGGCACGCAGCTCCTCATCCGAGTAGTGCTGTGCACCCGGCGGACCCGTCATCGACATCACCCCGCCCGAGCAGCAGACCTTGATCAGCTCGGCGCCGTGTTTGATCTGGTACCGCACCGCCTTGCGGATCTCGTCGATGCCGTTGGCGATGCCTTCCTCGACCGAAAGATCCAGCACGTGCGGTGCGAAGGCGGCGAACATCGTCGGATCCAGATGCCCGCCGGTCGGTGTGATCGCGTGCCCGGCCGGCACCACCCGTGGCCCGTCGATCCAGCCGGCGTCGATGGCCTTGCCGAGCGCGACGTCAAGCAGGTACCCGCCGGTCTTGACGAACAGGCCGAGGTTGCGCACCGTGGTGAACCCGGCGCGCAGCGTCCGGCGCGCATTGCCGACCGCACGCAACACTCGTGTCGGCGGGTCGTCCTGCACCTGGGACAGGCCGGGTTTCTCCCCGCGGCCGCCCATCAGGAGGTTGACCTCCATGTCCATCAGTCCGGGCAGCAGGATCTGGTCGCCGAGGTCGATCAGATCGCCTTCGACGTCCCCGCCGACGCCGACAATCCGGTCGCCGTCGACCCGCAGAATGCCGGGCGACACGATGTCGCCGGCGTCGACGTCAAGCAGCCCAGCGGCCTTGAGCGTCAGCACCTGTCAGATCACCGGTTCCCTGATCAGTTCCACCCAAGCGGCGCCGCTGTCGGGGACGCGGGGCTGCTTCCACGCCTCTATCGGGAACGACACCATGACCAGCGACTGCATGATGTGCATCAGCCTACGTGCGTCCTCGGGCAGATCGTCCAACGGGAACTTGTCGCAGTATGCGATGACGTCGTTGAGCCGGGGAAACGCGACGTCATAGAACGCCTGCATCTCGGCCATCGTCGAGGCCAGCCGCTTGGCATAGCGCTCGGGTTCGGTGGCCAGGTCCCAATCCAAATACGGCTCCAGGTCAGCGAATTCAGACGGTAACGCCATTGTTCTGGTACTCCTTCACGTAATCCCCGGTCACCTTGTGCAAATGACGGATCAGGACTTCCTGATCGCACAGCAGGAAGTCCTTGACGACGCGGGTACCGATCATGGTCTGCGTCGCCTCCAGCGTGTTGGCGTCCTGCAGCGCGTATTCCTTGAACGTCACGGCGGCCAGCTCCTGGGCCAGGCGCTCGCGCGCGTTTCGCGGCGGAACGAAATGCAGCGAGCACTCGAAGATGTGCTTGTCCACTGCCGTCGGCCAGTAGTGGTAGGTCAAAAACCAGCCCGGCTCCCAGATCAGCAGCATGAAGTTCGGGTAGAAGAGCCAGGAGTCGATGCCCCACTGCGGCACCCTCTTCACGTTGACACCCGGCGGCAGCTCCAGCTTCTCGATGATCTCCGGCTTGTCCCATGGACCGAACAGTCCGCTGCGCAACACCTGGTCCATCGGCTTGACCATGGACATGTCCGGAGGCGGCGCCTGACCACCCCAGGTCGACTGCAGGCTATGCGGGCCGGCCACTTCGTAGTGCAGCGCCTCGTAGCCGAACCTTTGGATCTTGGCGGCTTCTTCCTTGGTGTACTGCCCCTGGTGCAGGATCGGCGCGTGGTAGAACTCGATGAACGCGTCGATGAACAGCTTCCAGTTGCTGCCGACCTCGGCCCGGTAGGAGTAGGTCTCGGTCATCTCGCCGAAGGGGTAGCCCTCGATGCTCTTGGCCAGCGGCCCGAGGTAGTCGGTGAGCGGCGCCGCGTTGTTGTCGAAGTTGATGAAGATGAAGCCTTCCCACACCTCGCAGCGGACGGGCACCAGCCCGTAGTCGCCTTTGTCGACGTCGAAGAACTCATCCTCCTGCTGGATGAAGGTCAGGTCGCCGTCGAGGCTGTAGCGCCAGGCGTGGTACTTGCAGGTGAATTGCCGGCAGGTACCCGAGGTCTCCTCGTGCGGAAAGTCGTTCCATACCAGCTTGTTTCCGCGATGGCGGCAGACATTGTGAAACGCCTTGACGGACCCGTCCCTGGTCTTGACGACGATCACCGACATGCCGGGGCCCGCCGATGGCAGCTCCTTGGTGAAGTAGCTGCCGGTGCGCGGCAGCCGCTCGACTCGGCCGAGGTTGAGCCACGTCTTCTTGAAGATGGCCTCGCGCTCGGCCGCGAAGAATGCCGGGTCGATCGAGTCGCTGTAATCGACTGGTGCGGTCCCCAGTTCGGGATAGTTTTCTGTCCAGCTTCCTGCGGCTGGCTTCGGGAAGTGGGGCAACGGTCCTTACCTCTCATTCTCGGGCGTGACGCCAAAAGTGTTGAAGGCCATGGCCAGCAGCGCGTAGCAGCCGACCGTGAAGACGTAGTCCATTCGCTGGCGGTCGTCGAGCCGCTCGCCCAGCGCAGCCCAGGTCGCGTCGGACAGCTCGGATTTCTCGTCGAGTTCGTCGACCCCGGTGAGCACGGCGCGCTCGAATTCATCACCCGCCTCCCCGCGGCGGACAGCGGCAATTTCGTCGTCGAGCAACCCGGCCTTTTTGGCCAGTTCAACATGTTGGGTCCACTCGTAGGCACAGTTGCGACGGTGGGCGATCCGCAGGATGGCAAGTTCACGGATGCGTGGCGGCAACGTCGATGAGAACAAGAGGTGGACGTTGAAGCGGAGGAAAGCCTTGGTCAGGTCCGGGTGGTTGGCAAACGTCGCGAGTGGGAGTGACGCGTCCTGCGGGTTGCAGCGTTCCGGGGGGAGCATGACGGAGAGCGACCGCCGGACAGCCTCGTCCCACTGATCGGCGGGCAGCGGACCCAGGCGCATCCGCAGTCTCCTCTCGGCATCCTCCCGACAACCTCTCGGCCAAGGAGAATCAGATTCTCATTTCCAACCAATAGAGTTGCACGAATCGCTCGGCTGGTCAATGCCGACGGGGCCGCTGCGCTGCGGTGTAGCACCGCGCCGGCTGGCGCCGACGGTCGGATGCCCACCTTCCAGCGACAACGACGGTACCGGCGCCCGGCTGCCGCGCAACGCTTGCGTTATCTCACCGCTTTGTCGCGCGAAGGCGGGCATTCCGCGCCTTGGTCCAGCCGCCGGTCGAGGCCGGGCGATTCTCGGTAACGACCGCTAGATGTTGATTCTCACTTGGCGAGAAGATAGTTTTCAGTTTAGTGATCTTGGCACGGGACGACGGTTCGCGCAGGCTGGGTGGGAGCGGAGTCGATTCGATGGATTCGACGGAAAGGCAACGGCCATGAACAAAGAAGACATGATCTTGATCAGCGTCGACGACCACACCGTGGAACCGCCGGACATGTTCAAGAATCATCTGCCCAAGAAGTATCTGGACGACGCGCCCCGGCTGGTGCACAACCCCGACGGCTCTGACATGTGGAAGTTCCGCGACACGGTCATCCCGAACGTGGCGCTCAACGCGGTCGCCGGCCGGCCCAAGGAGGAGTACGGGATCGAGCCCACGGGTCTGGATGAGATCCGGCCGGGCTGCTACAACGTCGACGAACGCATCAAGGACATGAACGCCGGCGGCATCCTGGCCTCGATCTGCTTCCCGTCCTTCCCCGGCTTCGCCGGGCGGCTGTTCGCCACCGAAGACCCAGAGTTCTCGGTGGCGCTGGTGCAGGCCTACAACGACTGGCATATCGACGAGTGGTGCGGCGCGTACCCGGCGCGGTTCATCCCGATGGCGTTGCCGGTGATCTGGGATGCCGAGGCGTGTGCCGCGGAGGTGCGGCGGGTCGCGAAGAAGGGCGTGCACGCACTGACGTTCACCGAGAATCCCGCCGCGATGGGATACCCCAGCTTCCACAACGAGCACTGGAAGCCGCTATGGGAAGCGTTGTGCGACACCAACACCGTGATGAACGTGCACATCGGATCTTCGGGCCGGCTGGCGATCACGGCGCCCGATGCCCCGATGGACGTGATGATCACCCTGCAACCGATGAACATCGTGCAGGCCGCCGCGGATCTGCTGTGGTCCAAGCCGATCAAGGACTACCCGGACCTGAAGGTCGCTTTGTCGGAGGGCGGCACCGGGTGGATCCCGTACTTCCTGGAGCGAGCGGACCGCACGTTCGAGATGCATTCGACGTGGACGCACCAGAACTTCGGCGGCAAGGTGCCCAGCGAGGTTTTCCGCGAGCACTTCCTCACGTGTTTCATCAGCGACAAGGTGGGCGTGCAGCTGCGCAACATGATCGGCATCGACAACATCTGCTGGGAGGCCGACTACCCGCACAGCGACTCCATGTGGCCGGGCGCACCCGAGGAGCTATGGGATGTCTTGAGCCTGAACAACGTGCCGGACGACGAGATCAAGAAGATAACCCACGAGAACGCCATGCGCTGGTACTCGTTCGACCCCTTCACCCACATCACGTCCGAGCAGGCGACGGTGGGCGCGCTGCGCAAGGCCGCCGAGGGGCACGACGTGTCCATCCAGGCGCTGAGCCACCACAAGGAGACCAGGTCGGGCTCGTCATTCGCGGACTTCGCCGCCAACGCGAAAGAGCTCACCGGCAACAGGGACTGAAAATTGCGTCGCCGGAATGCAAGCGCGCCGGTGCGTTTCGATTAAAGGAGACCCCGCAGTGCCCTGCGCCGGAATGAATTTCGAGCTGACTGACGACCAGGAACTGATCCGCCGTTCCGTCGCCGAATTGGCGCGCAAGTTCGACGACCACTACTGGATGGAAAAAGACCAGGCGCACGAATTTCCGACCGAGTTCTATCGCGCAATAGCCGACGGCGGCTGGCTGGGTATGACGATCCCCACCGAGTACGGCGGTCACGGCCTCGGCATCACCGAAGCCACCATCCTGCTCGAGGAGGTCGCCAAATCCGGCGGCGCGATGAACGCCGCCAGCTCGATTCACCTGTCGATCTTCGGCATGCAACCGGTGGTGGTGCACGGGTCCGAGGAGCTCAAGGCGCGCACGCTGCCGCGCGTCGCGACCGGCGAAACCCATATCTGCTTCGGCGTGACCGAACCCGGCGCCGGGCTCGACACGTCGCGCATCACCACCTTCGCCAAACGCGACGGCGACCGCTATGTCGTCAACGGCCGCAAGGTGTGGATCTCCAAAGCGATGGAGTCCGACAAGATCCTGCTGCTGACCCGCACCCAGGCGTATGACGAAGTGGCCAAGAAGACAGACGGAATGACGCTTTTCCTGACCGATCTCGACCGCAGCCGGGTCGACGTTCGCCCCATTCGCAAGATGGGCCGCAATGCCGTCAGCTCCAACGAATTGTTCATCGACAATCTCGAGGTGCCGGTCGAGGATCGGATCGGCGACGAGGGCAAGGGATTTCAGTACATACTCGACGGCCTGAACCCGGAGCGGATGCTGATCGCGGCCGAGGCGCTCGGCATCGGGCGGGTGGCGCTGGAGAAGGCGGTGCAATACGGCAACGAGCGTGAGGTCTTCGGCCGGCCCATCGGCATGAACCAGGGCATCCAGTTTCCGCTCGCCGACTCGCTGGCCCGGCTGGACGCCGCCGAGCTGATGCTGCGCAAAGCCACCTGGCTCTACGACAACGGCAAACCTTGTGGGCGCGAAGCCAATACGGCGAAATACCTGTGCGCCGACGCCGGCTTCACCGCCGCGGACCGGGCGTTGCAAACCCACGGCGGCATGGGCTATGCGGAGGAGTACCACATAGCGCGGTACTTCCGCGAGGCCCGGTTGATGAAGATCGCGCCGGTCAGCCAGGAGATGATCCTGAATTTCCTGGGATCCAACGTCTTGAAATTGCCGAGGAGCTATTGATGCGGGCGCCGCGGGTGCACGCCCGCCGATGACGGACGCCGCCGTGCTGCTCTCCGAAGACCGCGAAGGGGTGCGCACGCTGACCCTGAATCGTCCGCGACGCAAGAACGCGATCAACCCGGAGCTGTGGATTGCGCTGCGCGACGCGCTGATCGCCGCTGGGCGCGACCCCAGCGTGCGCGCGCTGGTGCTTACCGGCTCCGGCGGCAGCTTCTGTTCCGGCGCCGACATCTCGGTGCCCGATGACGTCCATCCGAAATACAAACTCCAGCGCTTGACCGACGTGGCGCTGGCGTTGCACGAGCTTGCGATTCCCACCATCGCCAAGGTGACCGGGGTCGCCGTCGGCGCGGGATGGAACCTTGCGCTGGGTTGCGACCTGGTGGTCGCGACCCCGGAATCGACCTTTTCCCAGATCTTTTCCAAGCGCGGTTTGTCAATCGACCTCGGCGGTTCCTGGCTGTTACCCAAACTCGTCGGGCTGCAACAGGCCAAACGGCTGACGCTGCTCGCCGAAACCATCGACGCCGAGGAAGCGCGCGCGCTGAACCTGGTGACCTGGGTGCTACCGGGAACGGAGATCGACACCTTCGTCAACGACCTGGCCGACCGGCTGGCGGCCGGTCCGCCCATCGCGCTGGGGCAGACCAAGGCCCTGTTGCACGAGGGCGCCGACAGCACGCTGCGCGACGCGCTGGCCAACGAGGCTCGCGCCCAGATCGGTAATTTCGCGACGGCGGATGCGGCGGTCGCGTATGCCGCCTTCGCCGAGCGGCGGGAGCCGTCGTTTACTGGTGAGTGGGCGCTGAGAAAATCGGAGTGAACATGCGTGAGACGGTGATAGTCGAGGCGGTGCGCACCGCGGTCGGCAAGCGGAACGGCGGTTTGTCGGGCATGCACGCCGCCGATCTGTCCGCGGTCGTCCTCAATGAGCTGCTGGAACGCACCGGTGTCGGCCCCGAGATCGTCGATGACGTGATCTGGGGCTGCGTGTCGCAGGTCGGCGACCAGTCCAGCAACATCGGGCGCTACGCGGTGCTCGCCGCCGGCTGGCCGGAGAGCATCCCCGGGACCACGGTCAACCGCGCGTGCGGTTCCAGTCAGCAGGCGCTCGATTTCGCGGTGCAGGCGGTCATGTCGGGGCAGCAGGACCTCGTCGTGGCCGGCGGTGTCGAGGTCATGAGCCGCGTCCCGCTGGGTGCCGCCCGGGCAACGGGCATGCCCTACGGCCCGAAGGTGCTGGCCCGGTATGACGACTTCTCCTTCAACCAGGGCCTGTCGGCGGAGATGATCGCCAAGAAGTGGGGGTTCTCCCGCACCCAACTCGACGAGTATTCGGCCCAGTCCCACGAGCGGGCGGCGGCGGCGCAGGACGGCGGCGCCTTCATCGAGCAGATCGTGCCGGTATTCACCGACGAGGGGACCATCGTTACCGCCGACGAAGGCATCCGGCGCGGGACCAGCGTCGAGAAGCTCGGCACACTCAAGCCGGCATTCGTCGACGACGGCGTCATTCACGCGGGCAATTCCTCCCAGATCTCCGATGGTGCCGCCGCACTGCTGGTGACCACAGCGCAGCTGGCGGTCGAGTTGGGGCTGACCCCGATCGTGCGCTACCGCGCGGGCGCGGTCACCGGCGCGGACCCGATCCTCATGCTCACCGGCCCGATCCCGGCGACCGAGAAGGTGCTGCGGAAGGCCGGTGTGCCGCTGTCGGAGGTGGGTGTCTTCGAGGTCAATGAGGCGTTTGCGCCGGTTCCGCTGGCGTGGATGGCCGAGACCGGTGCCGATCCGCGTGTGGTGAATCCGCTGGGCGGCGCCATCGCGCTGGGCCACCCGCTGGGGGCTTCGGGCGCGGTGCTGATGACTCGGATGGCTCATCACATGCGTGACAAGGGGATCCGCTACGGGCTGCAGACCATGTGCGAAGGCGGCGGTACCGCCAATGCCACGCTGGTCGAGCTGGTGAACTAGCCTCCCCGGAAAAACTTTTCCCGTGAGACCCTTGTCACACTGACCCAAACCAACCTACTGTGTGTTCACTAGGTTGGTTTGGGTCAGGTCAACGGTCGAAGGAGTTCGGTGCCCGACGCGCGGCGATATGACACGCTTCTCGCCAAAGGTGAGGACCGCAAGCAGCGGATTCTCGACGTTGCGCAGCGCCTGCTCACCCGCAACGGCTGGCGCAACACCACCCTCGCCCAGATCGCCGGTGAGGCCGGCGTCACTCCGGCGGGACTGCTGCATCACTTCGAATCGAAAGAGCAGCTGTTGCACGCGGTGCTCGATGCGCGTGACCTCGATGACGACTCCCACGCCGACCGGTTCGGCGATCTTTTCGACCAGATCGCTCAGGTCGCCGATCGGTTCCACCGGGCACCCGAACTGGTGGGCACGTTCACGGTGCTGCTGGTGGAAAACATCCTGCCCGACGCGCCGCTGCACGAGCGCATGTTGGCCAGGCATCGCGCCGCGCTCGACATCGTCGCCGACCTCATCCGCCGTGGGCAGGCGGACGGCCGGTATCGCCTGGATATAGACCCCGCCACCAAGGCAGTTGAGATTCTCGCCTTCGTCCACGGAATGGAAACCACATGGTTGCTCGATCCTTCGATACCACTGACCGAGGTGTTCAAGCAGTACGCGGAGACACTGGCCCGGGACTTCGCGCCCCCCAAGAAACCCCTGAGCAGGACATGAGATACCGGCTCGACGTCGTCGCCGCCAGCGTCGTCGACGTGGTGGGCTTCGCCGGCGGCTGGCTGTTCGACCGGTCCATGGCGGGATGGGACGTCACGGTCCTGATGGCCGATCACCCGGACGACCGACCACTGCAAATCCTCGGGGCCCGGGTGCTCGATCTCGAGGAGGCCCTGGCCGCGGTCGATTCAGGGGTGGGATCCCGTCCCCGGCCGCAGGCCCTGGCGGCCGCGGCGGACCTGTTCGGATGCGACTCGCGGGTGCGGCAAGGCGTGTTGCAGGCCCTCGATCACGGCGTCACCGAGGTCACCCTGTGGGGGGAGAACTGGCCGGCCGAGCTGAACGAGAACGTCGGACTGGTGCAGCACCGGCTGAGCATGGCCGCGCAGACGTTCAAGTCGCAGGCCCTGGCCGCCGCCGGCGTGTCACGGGGCTCCATCGGCGCCACCGAGATCTTCCGAAACGGACTCGTGGCATGGCCGTCGGTCGCCGCTGATCTGGTTCCTGCCGGCTAAAGATCTGGCCGTCGCGTTTCCCGAGCCGGCGACGGGGCTCTCGTTGACGACCAACGTGGCATGTGGAAATGTAATACTCATCTGTGAGAGGCGCGTTCTCACTGGCTGAGATTCGAGGAGCAAGAGATGGTGAACGACTTCACCGAAATGGATTTCTTTCGCGGCAGCGAGCTCATCGATGACCCGTACCCCTACTACGAGGCGCTGCGTCAGCAGTGCCCCGTGACGCGGGAAAGCCATCACAACGTCACCATGATCACCGGTTGGGACGAGGCGTGCGCGGTGCTCAACGACGCCGAGACGTGGTCCTCATGCGTATCGGTGACCGGCCCGTTTCCCGGGTTTCCGGTGCCGCTGGAAGGTGACGATGTCACCGAGGTGATCGAGCAGCACCGCGACGAGCTGCCGTTCAGCGACCAGCTGCCCACCCTGGACCCGCCGACGCACACCAACCACCGCGCGCTGCTGATGCGGCTGATCACCCCCAAGCGCCTCAAGGAGAACGAGGACGCCATGTGGGTGCTGGCCGACCAGGTCCTCGACGGGTTCCTGGCGCCGGGCGAGGGCGACTTCATCAAAGGCTTCGCCGGCCCGTTCACGCTGCTGGTCATCGCCGACCTGCTTGGGCGTGCCCGAAGAAGACCGCGAGCAGTTCGTCAAGAACATCCGTCAGCACTCGGGCGGCGGCGTCGGGGGCACCGGCAAGGAAGCGTTGGCGCACAATCCGCTGGAATTCCTCTACGGGACCTTTTCCGACTATGTCGCCGACCGCCGCCGCGCGCCCCGCGACGACGTGCTGACCGGCCTCGCGACGGCCACCTACCCCGACGGCTCGATTCCCGAGGTCGAAGACGTGGCCCGGGTCGCCAGCAACGTCTTCTCCGCCGGCCAGGAGACCACCGTGCGGCTGCTGGGCGCGGCGTTGCAGACGATCGCCGAACGCCCCGACATCCAGGCGCAGTTGCGCAAGGACCGCAGCCTCATCCCCAACTTCATCGAGGAGGCGCTGCGCATCGAGAGCCCGGTGAAGGGCG
This sequence comes from uncultured Actinomycetota bacterium, assembly GCA_963800315.1. GTDB lineage: Bacteria > Actinomycetota > Actinomycetes > Mycobacteriales > Mycobacteriaceae > Mycobacterium. The sequence continues at coordinate 336,192 of CAWDAS010000001.1, read as the reverse complement.
ACTTCCGGTTGAACCGGGTGCCCGTCAACGTCGCCGGGGTCGACCTGCCCGCGGGCACCACCGTGATGGTGGTGCAGGCGGCCGCCAACCGCGATCCGCGCCGGTTCGAAGATCCCACCACGTTCGATCTGGCCCGCAAGAACGCCCGGCAACACATTTCGTTCGGACGAGGCATCCACAGCTGCCCCGGCGCGCCGCTGGCGCGCGCCGAAACCCGGGTGGCGATCGAGCGGCTTCTCGACCGGACGTCTGACATCAGGATCAACGAGCGCGTCCATGGCCCGGCGAATGACCGCCGCTATCAATACGTTCCGACCTACATCCTGCGCGGCTTGACGGAGCTGCACCTGGAGTTCACGCCGGCATGAGAGTCTCCGTCGACGACCAGCGTTGTCGCGGTCACGGCGTGTGCACGACGCTGTGCCCTGAGGTGTTCAGCTTGACCGACGACGGTTACGCGGTCGCGATAACGTCCGATGTCCCAACGGAATTCGAAGCGGCCACCCAGGAGGCCATCGAGTGCTGTCCGGAGCAGGCGATCAGCAAGACCTGAACTAAGGAGATGCAGTGGCGAAAGGGTATGTCATCCTTACCGAGGCCATCAGGGATCCCGAGGGCATGAAGGCCTATGCCCACGCGGCGGGGGCGGCGATGGGCGCTGCCACCATCCTCGCGGTCGACACCGCACCAAAGGTCATCGAAGGCAGCTGGCACGGCGACCAGACCGTGGTGCTGGAGTTCGAATCCGTGGATGCGGCCCGCGCATGGTACGAGTCGGAGGCCTACCAAAAGGCGGCCAAACTGCGGCAAGCGGCGGCCGACTGCAACGCGGTCATCGTCGCCGGGTTTGGCCCGTAGCTAATTCGTCTCCACGATGGAGATCGCCTGCCGCGGGCATTGACGGACGGCCTCGCGCACGTCCGACTCATTCTCCGGGGTGACTTCCTCCTGCAACACGGTCAGCATGTCGTCGTCGCCGAGGAGAAAGATCTCGGGGTTGATGCCCATGCAGACGCCGTTGCTCTCGCAGAGCCCCCAATCGACCTCGATCTTCTTCATCGCAACCCCCTTAGCGAAGCACCTTGACGGGTACGTTCTGCCACCCCGCGACGTTCTGCATGTGGACGCGCTGCAGGCCGTCCCAGTCCAGCTCGTAGCGGGGCATGAAATCGAGCAGCTTCTCCAGTGCGATTCTGCTTTCCAGGCGGGCCAGCGCCGCCCCAAGGCAACTGTGAATCCCGTACCCGAGACCCACGTGCTGGGCCTCGGTGTGGTCGCGCTCGATGTCGAATGTCTCGGCGTCGGTGAAAGCATCCGGATCGCGGTTCGCCGCGGCGCCGCACAGGAACACCGGCTTGCCCGCCGGGATCACGCCACCACTGACGTGCGCCTCTTTCAGCGTGTAGCGGACGTTGTATTGGACCGGCCCCTCGTAGCGCAACAGCTCTTCCACGGCGCCGGGGACTTTGTCGCGGTCCTCCTGCAACTTCTGCCACTGGTCGGGGTGGCGGGCGAACAGCACCGCCGCGTTGCCCATCAGCTTGGTGACCGTCTCGGCGCCCGCACCCCCCAAAAGCGTGGCAAAACCGGTGATTTCCACGTCGTCCAGCTTGCGCAGCCGGCCGTCTTCGCCGGGGATTTCCGCGGCGATCAGCCTGCTGATCATGTCGTCCTGCGGGTTCTCGCGCCGCTCCTGCACCAGGGTGAAGTAGTACATCGCGGTGTCGATGTTGGCCTGCATACCGGCCTCGCTGAGTTCGATCTGGCCCGGTTCGCGGTGCAGGCTTTCGTCGATCCAATGCCGCACCTGCTGGCGGTATTCCTCCGGCACGCCGGCCATCCGGGTGATGACTTCCACCGGGAACGGCCCGGAGAAGTCCTGCACGACGTCGAAGTTGTCTGGGTCGGCGGCGCCCAGGTACTTGTCGATGACTTCGATGATCGTTTCGCGCTGCGATTGAATGGCCCTCGGGGTGAACGCCTTGTTGAGCAGGCTGCGCATGTGGCGGTGCTCCGGCGGGTCCATGAAGATGATCGATTTCTGCTCGGCGGGCAGGCCCTTGCGCACCATCGCCAGGTCGCAGCCACGCGCCGAGGAGTAGGTCTCGTGGTCCTTGAACGCCGCCGCCACGTCCTCGTGGCGGGTCAGCGCGTAGAAGTCCTCTTTCTCGTCGTAATACAGCGGCGCTTGCTCGCGCATCTGCCGGTAGATGTCGTACGGGTTGTTGAAGTAGTCCTCGGAGAACGGGTCGAAGACGATCTTCGGTTTTGTCACTGAATCCTCCTCAGCGGCGAGGGTGGGCCGGAACCTTTACAGCGGAGTGGCTGACTGTAACGCTAACGGTAGCGGTTTCGTGGCGAACCTAAAAGAACCAAAACGATGCCATCTCAAACCCCTGTTGGCGAAATCGATGGCCCCGATGACATCCTCCAATGCACCGAGGTCGCTGCCCAGTTCTTTGGCGACACCCCGGACGGCGGCCACGTCTTTGCTTACGAATTCGCCTGTTACCTCGATGAACGACGCGACAGACCGCCTGGCCGCGACGAGGCTCAGTACCCGACTGGTCGCGCTGCCATGCGTCAGTGCGGCCACAGTGTCGGCTCCGGCACTCCAAGCCGCTCACCCAGCCGAATCGACTCCGCGAGCAGTCCGATATGACCGGCGAACAGTGCGTTGTTGACCAGCTTCACCTTTTGGCCGGCGCCGCGCGGCCCGACGTGCAGAACCGGGGTGCCGTAGCAACCCAGCACCGGTTGCACTCGCGTCATCGCTTCCTCGGTGCCGCCCACGAACAGCGTGAGCCGGCCGGCCGCGACGTCGTGCGGGCCGCCGCTGACCGCGGCGTCGACCATGTCGACGGCCTCGGCGCGCGCGGCGATGGCGTCAATCGTTTTCGGGCTGGCCGTGGTGTGCACCACCAGCGCGGAACCGGGCGGCATGGCGGGCAGCAGCGGGCCGTCCACACAGACGCGGCGCAGTTGGGCGTCGGTGAATACGCAGACCACCACCACCTCGGCCTGCGCACCGGCCGCGGCCACTTCATCGACCGGGTCGGCGCCCAGCCGTTCGAGACCCGCCCGCTTTTCGGCGGTTCGTCCCAACGCCCGGACGTCGTGTCCGGCCGCGACGAGCCGGGCCACCATGGGGAGGCCCATCCGCCCCGCACCGATGAACCCGACTCTCAACGTGGGTGGCCCATCAGGGCCAGGGTGGCGTCTGCGGCCTCGAGTACGGCGCCGGCGTCGGCCCCGACTTGGTCGGCGAGGTCGACGACCAGCCGGACGTCCTTTTGCAGTAGCGTTCCGGCCACCCCGGCCAATCGGCCCAGGCCGCCCATGCCCCCAAGGGCGTTGAGCGCGAAGCTGTTCCCGCTACTGCGCGCGACGACCTCGGTGAGACGCTGCGGGTCGACACCGAGGGCGCCGGCCAGCGACAGGGCGGTGGCCGCGGTGCCCAGGTTGGCGGTGAACAGCAGGTTGTTGAGCAGCTTGGTGGTTTGCCCGGAGCCCAGCTCTCCCAGGTGCACGACCGGGTCGGCATAGGTCTCGAAGACCGGACGGCACCGCTCGACAACGTCGGCGTCGCCACCCACCATCACCAGCAGGCGACCCGCCTCCGCCGCCGGACCTCCGCCGCTCACCGGGGCATCGATGACCGAAACACCCCGCTCGCCGGCCCTTTTGGCGAGCTCGCGGCAGGTGTTGGGGTGCACGGTGCTGTGCACGGCGATCACACCGCCCGATTTCATCGAGGCCAGCAGGCCGTGCTCGCCGCAGGCGATCTCGTCCACGTCGGCGTCGCCGACGACGCACAGGCAGACCAGGTCGCTGGCTGCGGCCAGTTCGGCCGGTGACCCGGCGACCCGCGCCGGGGTGTCGGCGAACGGCTCGAGCGACGCGGGCCGTCGCGCCCACAGAGTCATCGGATAGCCGCCGTCGACGATTCGCCGGGCCATGGGTCCGCCCTGACTGCCCAGCCCGATGAATCCGACGCGCATCAGCCGGCCTCCAGACCCGACTCTTCATCCGCCGAACGTGACGCTGCAGTCACGCTCGGGTTTGAAAGTGACCGTGGTGTCACGCCCGAGGCGGCCGCCGCGCATTCCTGCACGAACGAAAGGACTTTCGCGTGATAGTCGGCTGCTGTGTGACCGAGGCTGAGATTATGTCCGGCTTGAGGCTGCCTGTGGACGGTGAACCGCGGCGCGCCGGAGAACAGGGACGCGATCTCCTCCATCGCCGAAGCATCGTTCTGCCAAACCGTTTCGTGCTCGGCGATGCTGAAGTGCACCGGGACGCGGATGGCGGGGGCCAGCGCCGGGAAGTCCTGGCGGGCCCAGTTCGACACCATCTGGTCCTCGTAGGCCGGAGCCGTCGGTGAAACGGTCGCCCCGCCGAGCACCTCGGGCGGATACAGCTCCTCCGGGTGCCACAGCAGTTCACGCAGGCCGGCCGGACGCCGTTCCCGGGTCGCAACTTTGAGGATTTCGCGGGCCGCGGGGTGGTAGTGCCGGCCGGTGCCCGCCAACTCGACGCCGAGCAGGTGCGCGCCGCGCCCGTCGGCGCCCATCCGCATCACCAGTTCGCAGCCGCCCGAGTGTCCCATCAGAAACAACCCGGCGCCGCGCGGCCGTTGCCCGAGGATGCGATCCACCGCGCCGTAGGCGAGGTTAACCCGCTGCTCGGGCCGCGTCATCGCGTCCGGATAGGGTGCGGAGCTGCCGTAGCCGGGCCGGTCGACCGCCACCACGGTGAATCCGGCAGCCGCGCCCGTCCGCAGCAGGGACAACGACGGGTGACCCGGACAGTCGAAATATATTGCGGTGGTGCCTCCCCCGTGGACGGCGACGATCACCGCCTTGGGGTCGTCGGGATTTTCCGGCTCGGCGACCAGCGCCGACATCGGCACGCCGTCGACGATCACCAGCCGCGGGCGGGGCGCTGGGCTCATGCGCCGCTCCTCCTCATCGCTGCGCTCTGCATCGTCGCGGCTGGGCTCATGTGTCGGACCGCAGCAAGAGCACGCCGCTGGGGGTGAGGCCCCCGCTGCTGACCACGCCGACGCGGGCGTCGGCAACCTGACGATCGCCGGCTTCGCCGCGCAACTGGGTGACCGCCTCGTGGATCAGGCCCATGCCGTGGGTGCGGCCGTGCGACAGCTGGCCGCCGTGGGTGTTCAGCGGCAGCAAGCCGTCGCGGGCGATGTTCTTGCCGCCGTCCAGGAACTCTTTGGCCTCACCGATTCCGCAGAAGCCCAGTGCCTCGATCCAGGACAGGCAGTTCATGGTGAACCCGTCGTACAGTTCGGCGACGTCGACGTCGGTGGGCCGCAGTGAGGTGCGCGTCCACACGTGCGCGGCCTGGCCCAGCACCTGCGGCTCATGGGTGAGGGTGCTTTGGTCCCAATCGATTCGCTCGATGATCTGGGTGCCCACCGCCTCCACCAGCACGGGTGGCTTGGGCATGTCGCGGGCGGCGTCGACGGCGGAGACGATGACGGCGATCGCGCCGTCGCAGGGGACGTCGCAGTCGTACAGGCCGAACGGTGTGGTGATGGGCCGCGCGCTGCGGTAGTCGTCCATCGTCATCGGCGACCGATACACCGCGGTCGGGTTGAGTTCGGCGTTGGCCCGCTGGTTCAACGCGATCCAGCCCAGTGTCTCCTTCGTGGTGCCGTAACGATGGAAGTGGCGTTGCGCGTTCATCGCCAGGGTATGGGCCGCCGAGGTGGCGCCGAACGGGAACAGCCAGCCGGCCATGCGGCCCATCGATGGCGTGATCTTGCCCTGCTTCATCAGCTCGTTGTGGGTGGCTTCCCACAGCGTTCGAAAGCAGAGCACGTGCCGGGCCAGGCCGCCGGCGACCGCGAGCATCGCGGCGATCACCGACCCGCCCGGGCCGAACGTTTCGATGCCGCCGTTGTGCCAGGTCGGACGGATGCCCAGCGCCGCCTCCAGCGCGGTCACCCCGCCCTCGCCGAAACCGCCGAGATTGCCGCCGCCGGGATACGTTGACAGGCCGTCGATGTCGGCGAATGTCAGTCCGGCGTCCGCGATCGCGGCCTCGCATGCTTGCACCGTCAGCGCCAGCGGGGGCTGCATCAACCGGCGCCCGATCGGCGACATGCCGATGCCGGTGAGGGCGACCTTGTCCTCGAACTTCTCCGCGGTCAGCATCGGCCGGACGTACTCACCGAAGCGCTCGGGTGCGATCTCGTCATCAGGCAGGGGAGCGGGATCGGTGTCGGCGCTCTCGGTGACGGGCCGGAACAGCGGCAGCCACACGTCCTCGGCCCGTTCGAAGACGACCTTCACCCGTTGGCCCAGCTCCAGCTGGTCGGGATCGCACTCAATGATGTTGGTGGTCAACCGAACCCGCGGATCTTCCGTAATCGCCACTTGTGCAACCACATACGGTGCCGGCATCCCGGGCAGGCTGAACCGGTGGTTTACGGTGAACCCGGCCAGCGTCGCCGTGCCGGAGACCGCCCGCACGCCCATATCCATGGAGCGGCAGTACCGGCACACCGGCGCCGGCGGATGGATCAACGATTCGCAGGCCTTGCATTCCTGCAGCCGCAGCGTGCCGTCGGCCCCCGAAGTCCAGAAGAATTCGTTCTCCTGCGTGATCAGCGGCAGCGGACGTCCGGTCAACGCGTGAAACCCCACTCCGCTTCGTTGTCGTCGGTTTTGAGGTGCTCGGCGGGATCACCGTCGCCGTTCAACGATGGCGGCACGTCGTCGGGTCGGCGTTCGTCCAGTTCCATGATGGCGTGCACCGGGCAGTCCATCAGCGCCCGCATGACATCATCGCGGTCGTCGTCGGCGACCGTGCCGTCACCGATCAGACACGCATATCCCCAGTCGTCCAGCGAGAAATACCCGGGCGCGTGCTTGGCGCAGATGCCAAAGCCGTCACACAGGGTTCGGTCGAGGTGGACCTTTATGGGTCTCGTCACGCGGGGATCACCGCCTCCACCTCGTAGGGACGGTCCGCGCGGAAGGCATCGGCACGGCATGCCTCGCAGGAGTTGTCGAGATGGCGCGCCACCTCCTCCGGAAATTGGTCCAGCAGGCTTGCGGCGATGTTGGTCGCGGCGTCCAGCGTGGCGCAGGCTCCGCGGCCGCGCAGCATCACCGACCAGCGCCGCAGCCGGCTGAGGTCCTCGGCGGTGGCGACACCGTCGCGTAGCGCTCCCGCGGCGGCAGCCATCGCGGCGGTGCCGTTGAAGCATGCCCCGCACTGCCCGGCGTTTTCGCGGTCGAAATAGGCCAGCACCGACGCGGCGACGGCGACGGGACAGTCGTCGGTGATCACCGAGATCGCGCCGCAACCCAGGCCGCTGCCCAGGCCGCGCAGCGTCTCGTGGTCCATGGTGGTGTCGAGCACGCTGCGGTTGAGCAGGCCGGCGAAGTAGCCGCCCAGTAGCGCGCCCCGGACTTGCTCGGGTGAAACCCCATGCAGGGCAAGTAGTTCGGTGAAGGGCAGGCCGTGCGGGATTTCGTAGAGGCCGGGCGGCCGGCTGGCGCCGGTGAGCGTGGCAAGGAAGGTGCCGGGCGACAGCGCGGTGCCCAGCGAGCGGAACGCCGCCGAACCGTGGCGTTGCAGGTAGGGCAGGTTGGCCAGGGTCTCGACGTTGCTCACCAGGGTGGGACGCCCGCCCACGCCCTTCTGGAACGGACGCGGGGGCTTGTCGGTCGGCTTGACCGGACCGCCGTTGATAGCGCGGGTGACCGCGGTTTCCTCGCCGGCGATGTACCCCGGCGGGACGTAGCACAGCTCGACGTTGACGCCGCCGAGCGCGTCGGGTCCAAGTTCGGTCAATGCCGTTTCCACGCTGCGCGCCGAGTCCGCGTCCGACACATAGACGTAGGCACGCTTGGCGCCCACCATCGGCGCGGCGAGCCGGAGGCCGTCGAGGATCAGGTGCGGGCGGTGTCGTAGCAGCCACCGGTCTTTGATCGACGCCGGTTCTCCCTCTTCGCCGTTCGCGACGACGACGGTGCCACCCGCGGCGCGTCCGTTGTCACGAACCGCACGCACCTTGACCGCGAGCGGGAAGCCGGCGCCCCCACGACCCAGGAGGCCGCTGGCCTCGACCTCGCCGAGCAGCTGCTCGGCCCCGGCGAGTGGCCGATAGCCCCCCCGCCCGTGGTACGCGACGATGTCTTCTCTGGCCTGGCCCGCCTGATCGCTCAACAGCCGGGGCGTGAAGCCGGGCGAGGAAGCGACCGTGACAGCCGGCGCGGCGTTGGTCTCCATCAGCTGGCTCCCAACGTGGTGGTTACGCTTGCGCGTATGCGGACTGCAGTGGTGCGCGTCAATGTCGACCCGGAACGTGCGCTGATGCCCGCGCAGCTAACAGAGGGCATGACGGTGCTCCTCGGGCTTGTCGGCGAGCTGGGCGCCGACCTCGTGGATAGCGATCTCGCGGCGATGCCGGCCGGCCGCCGCGAGGTGGAGTTGCTGATCGGCTGCGGCGATGTTGATGCAGCCAAGCGCGCCGCATTGGAGTTGTGCGCCAAGGCGTTTGGTACTAATCCCGTGTCCGGTGTGGTCACCTTCGTCAGCAGGGGAACCGACGACGACGCGCACGGCGTGCTGTCGGCGTTCGGACTCACCGGTGAGATCGTGCGGACCCCCGGCGACGAGGGCTTTGACATCGTCCACGTGACGCTGCGCGAGGCCGACCTCGAGCGCATCCCGGAAAGCCGGATCCATACCGCCCTCGAGGCCTCGCTCAACTGCGAGGTCCACATCCGCACCGTGTGAACGCATCACGAGCCCAGGAATTCCAGTATCGCGGGTGCCGCCTGGACCCAGGTGTCGAACATGTTGAAATGCTTAACCTTGCCCTGGGCGCGCTCTTCGGACGCGCGCTCCCACGCGTCCTCGGGCCATGGCGGATCGATGAGCTTCGATCCCTTGATCAGGCAGCTGACCTCCAGCGACGTCCGCTTGGGGTGATCCATGTCGTTCTCGCCGCCACGAATGATCAACGTGGGAACCTTGATACGGTCGAACATTTCGTCCTCGACGCCCGGAATGGTCTGTCCCGGCTTGGACACGAATGCGTTGAGCCAGCGCAGCATCACCTTGAGAAACTCGTCGGAGTCGAAGTCGAGGAACCGCTGCTTGTTGGCCGGGTTTTCCTCGATCCGCTCGCGCCATTCGGACACCTTCACCACACCGTCCATTCCGGTGCCGCGCACCGCGAGGATGCTCGGGACGATGTAGAAGGATCCCAGCACGAAGGTGCCGTAGATGCCGCCGACGATGTTCCACACCACGAGTTTGGTGAACAGTTCCGGGTAGAGCATCGCGGTGAGCATGGAATCCCGTGCGCCACCGGAGCCCCCGGCGAGGATGCACTTTTCGACACCGAGCGCCCCGAGTAGGCCCCGCAGGGTCTCGGCACGCATGTGCGACTCGCTTTGCCCGTAGAACTGCACGTCGGAGGCGCCGCAGTTGGGCCTGTCCCACAACAGCACCCGGTAGCCCCCGGCGACCAGCGCCTCGGCCAGGGGACGCAGGCCCGGTATCTCCTTGCTGAACCGGCCGCCCGGGGTCAGGACTATGAGATCACCTGATTCACCGAGGATTTCGTAAACGACGTTGCCACCGTTGACCTCGATAGAAGACACCAAATTCTCCTGTAACGTCACGCCATCACCAGCACGTCGTTGCCGACGACGCGCACTTTATAGGTCCGGATACTCCACTCCGGCTTGACCGCCGTCGTGCCGGTCGCCAGCTCGAAACCCCATTGGTGCCAAGGGCAGTAGATGTATTCCAGGTCGCGCACCATGACCGCGTCGCCGGGGGTGGTCTCGTCGACGATGGTGCGTCCGCGGGGACGGCCCGAGCACAGCGGCCCGCCCTGGTGCGGGCAGTAATTGGCGATGGCGTAAAAGGTGCCGTTGATGTTGTAGACCCCGACCCCGTGCCGACCGATGGGCACCAGCTTGTGCGTACCCGGCGGGATCTCGTCTACGGTCGCCACGACATGCTCGCGGCCCTGAGCGAGGCGGGGCCGCTTGGTCTCTTCGGTCAACTCAGAACACCCGGGTCTGACCCTCGAGGACCGGGACGGTCTCCGGCAGGTGATACGTCGCGATGCCGTTCTTGAACATCACCGCGTCGCGGGCCGCTTTGGGCAGGTGCTTGACCAACCAGCGCGGGTCGTCGAACGTCCAGTGCGGGTAGTCCGACGAGAACAGCAGGATTTTCTCGCACTCCATCCACTCCAGGGCGCGGGTCAACTCGGTCTTGTCTTCCGGGTAGTCCAGCGGCTGAGTGGTGAACTTGATGTGCTCCTTGACATACTCCGACGGCTTCCGCTTGATCTCCATCCGCGACTTGCGCGCCTCGTAGAGCGCGTCCATGCGCCACATCAGCGGCAGGATCCAGCTGAACGCGTGCTCGACGAACACGATGCGCAAAGTCGGGAACCGGTCGAAGACGCCGTCGAAGATCAGGCTCATCACCTGGTTGTTGGCCAGCAACGAGTAGGTCACCATGAAGTCGTGGTTGTAGCTGGGGAAACCCACCGGTGGCGTCGGCAGCAGCTCGTAATTGCTGCGCGACAGGTGGCAGCTCACCGTGATGTCGTGCTTGGTGGCGGCCGCCCAGATCGGATCGTATCTCGGATGGCCCCATGACGGCCGCGGCTCCGCCTTGATCAGGATCTGCCCCATGTACGGGTGGCCGGCCCACTTCTCGATCTCGCGGGCGGCGCCCTCGGGATCCTCGATCGCCACGCAGATCGAGCCGCGCCAGCGCTCGTGCCAGTTGTTGTGGCTGTCCAGCCAGTGGTTGGCCTGCCACTCGTTCAATGCCGCCGAGAAGGCCTGGTGCGCCTCGGGCAGGCGTGGCGTGCGGCCGCCGGGCTCCAGGATCGCGATGTCGGAGCCGGCGTCCATGATCAGCTGGCGGAAAGCCATGTCCGGGTCGCTGCAGGCGAATTCACCGTCGGGCGGGAAGGTGTCGGTCCGCATCGCGAAGCTGTGCGCGTAGTCGGGAGCGTCGTAGTAGATCAGCTCGCCGATCTTGTGCTCCAGGAAGAACTTACTGCGCCACGGCTCGGGGATGTACGGGGTGAGTTCTCCGCGTCTGGGTACCGGGTGGATGTCCGAGTCGACGCACCGGACGGCGATGCGTTCGGCGGCGGGCTTCCGTTCGTGCATGTGAGTCAGCGTCATGTCGATCTCCCTTGCTTACCCTCTACTGTGCGCCCGAGCCGACGGCGATGTCTATGCCGTATAGGTCGGCCGCGTTGCGCCAGCACAGCTTGTCGCGTTGCTCGGCGGACAGCGCGCTGGGCAGTTTGCGAATATCGCCGCACTGCCAGTGCGGATAACTGGAGCCGAACATCACCATGTTCTCCTTGCCGGTGAAGCCGAACCACTCACCGGCGAAATCGGCGTCGGGGGGCCCGTCGAGGCTGCCCTGCACGAAGTACACGTGGCCGGGCAGGTAGTCGCTGGGGATCCGTGGCGCCCAGGGCGTCTGTTCCAGGTGGGGCCGGCCGAACGTGTCCATCCGCCAGATGAACGGCGTCAGGAAGTCCGCGGCGCCGTCGGCCCAGACGAACTTCAGGCCGGAAAACCGCTCGAACACGCCCTCGGCGATCATGTTCATCAGGTGATACAGGTAGTTCAGCGCCATGAAGCCGACGTATTGCTCGTAGGTCAGGGTGTGGCCGGAGGGGGTGGGCGGAAAACCGATGCCCTCGCCCGTCTCGATATGCACCGCCACAGGCAGATTCGCGCCGGCGGCGGCTTCCCACAGCGGCCAGAACTGCGGTTTGCCGTAGAGCTCGCGCGACTGCAGTGGAATGCCGATCTGCACGACGCGCGGGTGGTCACGCCACCTTTCGATCTCGCGCACAGCGCCGGCGATGTCGTCGGGGTTGACCCGGATGGTGCCGCGGAACTTCTCGCCGAACTTCTCCGAATCCAGCCAGCGCGACACCAGCATCTCGTTATGGGCGGCATGCAGCGCGCTGCCCAAGTGCCGGTCGGGCATGATGCCGCGGCCCATCGGATGCAGGACCGCCACGTCGACGCCGCGCTTCGAAAACAGTTCTTTGGCAACCAATTCCGGATCCGAGCCGGGGTACTCACGGTCCGGTCCCTCGGTATTCGGCGCGTACTCGCCGCCCGGCGCCCCGTACCAGTCCATCTCGTAGTCGGGGAAACCGCGGCTCTTGAACGGTTCGCGCAAGACGGACCGCAAGTCCTTGTTGGACGGGAAGAAGATGTGCACGCTGGCGTCGATCACCGGCGTGCGTGTCCCGTCAGCGTGTTCGATCACGAAAGCCACCCTTCGGCTCCGGTAGCCAAAGCGAGCCATGCGAGGTCATATGATAGCCAATCTAACATTTTCTTCAGTGGTCAATCAACGGATTTCCGGTAAGCGATTCGGTTAATCATCGGGGCTGGTAGCTGGGCATATTGCGGCGTTTTGGGTGAGTGTCGTTCTTGGAAAGCGATAATACCATTCTCAGGTCCTGTCGAGGGATCTCGCCCGCGGCCCCGGGGTTGCCGCGCAGCCCACGGCGACGGGTCAGGCGGGGGGCCGGCCCACCGTCACTCCGGCGGCCTTCTCGAGCGGCTTGATCACCGCCGTGAAATCGGAATCGGCGCCCTCGGCGCGCGCGGTGGCCTCCCAGAGCCGAGCGATCGTTTCGGCGACGTCGGTCGGCACGCCAAGCGCTGCTGCTTCGTCGAGATACAGACGGACGTCTTTGACCATCAGCCCGGTGGCGAAGCCGTAATCGAAAGTGCGCGGGAGGATCGCGCGGGGAAACTTGTCGCGGCTTGCGCTCGTCGCACCCGAACCCGCGTTGAGCACCTCGATCATCACGGCAGGGTCGAGGCCGGACTTGACGCCCATCACCACGACTTCCGCCGTGGCGGCCAGGACGTTGGCCGCCAGAATGTTGTTGGCAAGCTTCATCGTCTGTGCCGAACCGGGTTTCTCGCCGACGAAGAACGGCCGGCCGATTGCCTCGAGCGCCGGTCGTATGACTTCGAATTCGCTCCGCGGCGCGGACACCATGACCGCTAGCGCGCCCTTTTCCGCACCGCCGACACCGCCACTGACCGGGCTGTCGATCGCCACGATATCCCGCTCGGCAAGATCGCCATGGATCTGCACCGCCGTTCGACTGCCGATGGTGGACAGGTCGACGTAGCGCCGCACCTGTGCCCCGTCGATCACGCCCGCCGCACCGGTTGCCACTTCCAGCGACGCGGCCGGGGTGGGCAGACTGGCCATGACCGTTTCGGCGCAATCGGCGACCTCTTTGGGCGATGACGCGGCGCGCGCCCCGAGGGCCTCGACGCGCTCGAGCACCACGCTTCGGGTGTCGAAGGCGATCACCTCGTGATTCGCCTGAATGAGGCGGCGCGCCATGGGAAATCCCATGTTCCCCAACCCGATGAACCCGATACGCATGGCCAACTCCTAGCTCTGGTCCCGTTCGTCGAACGCCTCGCGCGCGACGCGGAAGCTATCGACGGCGGCCGGTACGCCGGCGTAGATGGCAACCTGCAAAAAGACCTCGCGGATTTCGTCGCGGGTGACGCCGTTGGTCAGTGCCGCCTTGATGTGCGTACGCAGTTCGTTGGGCCGATTGAGGACCGAAATCATCGCCAGGTTCAGCATGCTGCGCGTCTTGCGGTCCAGCTCGTCGCGACCCCACACCGCGCCCCAGCAGTACTCGGTGACGAGGTCCTGCAGGGGCTTGGTGAAGTCGTCGGCCTCGGCCAGTGCCTTGTTGACGTAGGCCTTGCCGAGCACCGCCGACCGAATCTGCAGCCCGCGCTGATACGTTTTTGGATCCACCGTGTCTTCCCCTTTGCGGCCCGGAAACCAATTGCTTGCAGCGCAGTCTTGCACTGCGGCCCATCCCCGGCGTTTGCAGTCGGCACTTCGCCCGGCCTGCCCTCGCTCGCGCGCGGATCGCGCCGATGCTCGTTCGCGATATCGCCGCCATCGAAATGCCCTGGCTGGGAACAGGATTGATAGTGCATTGTTGACACGCGCGGGCGCATCGGCAAATGTCTGAAGACATCAGACACCCAACCGGTGCGACGCCGCGGCCAGGATGGATGGGACAAGGAGATTCTCAATGACGTTGTCAAGCCGCCGCAGTGGTAGTTGCGGGGTGGTAGGCGGCGTGGTCGCGGAGCATGGTCCACAGGACGTTGAGGCGTCGGCGGGCCAGGGCGAGGACGGCTTGGGTGTGGGTTTTGCCTTCGGATCTCTTGCGGTTGTAGTAGGTGGGCGAGGCGGGGTCGGTGCGGATGGCGATTTGTGCGGACAGGTAGCAGGCGCGCAGCAGGCGTCGGTCGTAGCGGCGGGGGCGTTTGAGGTTGCCGGTGACGCGGCCCGAGTCGCGGGGAACGGGGGCCAGTCCCGAGACGCCGGCGAGGCGGTCTACGGAGTCAAAAGCGGTCATGTCGCCGCCGGTGGCGGCGAGGAACTCCGCTCCGAGTTGGACACCGAATCCGGGCATGCTCAGGATGATCTCGGCGTGGCGGTGGCGGCGAAATCGGTCCTCGATCATCATTTCGGTTGCGCCGATTTCGGTGTCGAGGGCCATCACCTCCTTAGCCAGCCGCGCGACCATCGCGGCGGCGATCTGTTGTCCGGGCACGGTGGTGTGTTGCGCGTGGGCGGCCTCGATCGCAGTGGTTGCGACGGCTGGCGCGTTGTAGGCCTTGCGTTTCCGCAACCAGATCTCCAGTCGGGCGGCACCGGCGCGGCGCAGCCCGTCGGGGGTTTGATAGCCGGTCAGCAGGATCAGGGCGGCCTTGCTGTGGCTGTAGTCGAACGCGCGCTCCAGGGCGGGGAAGTATTCGAGCAGCTGGACACGCAGCCGGTTGATCGCCCGGGTGCGATCAGCGACCAGGTCGCTGCGTCGGGCGGTGAGGATGCGCAGGTCCACGGCGATCTCGTCGCCGGGGCGCAGGGGTTGCAAGTCGTGGCGCATGCGGGCCTGATCGGCGATGATCGCGGCGTCCTTGGCGTCGGTTTTGCCGTCGCCGCGGTAGCTGCCCGAGGCGTGATGGACAGTGCGGCCGGGGATGTAGAGCAGTCGCTGCTCTGCAGCGATGAGCAGGGTGATCAGCAGTGCGGCCCCGCCGTGGTTGAGGTCGATCGCCCAGGTGACCTCTCCTTCGTCGGCCAACGTGGTGACCGCGTCGATCAACTCCAACAAGACCGCTTCGTCGTTGGCGACACGTCGCGAGAGCAGTCTCTGCCCGTGCCCGTCGATGACCACGCAGTGGTGCTCGGATTTCCCGGCATCGACGCCGGCCCACAGTTGCTGTCCCACAACCACCTCCATGATCGTTGCCGTTGCCGTCAACCCAACAGACGACCGCGCCGTCGTGTCCTTACACAGCGATCGAATCGCATCTCTCAATTAGCGGTCGAGTCGTCGCGGGACGCCGGGCGGCCAATCTCCTTCGGCCATGAACAGCAGCAAAACCATGAAAGCCATACCCGACGTCCCTGGGCGATTCAAAGCCTAAGACCGACGGCATCAATCACCCTGCAAGAAAGGAAAGGAAACCATGACCGGAGCCAGCGCCGACGTCTGGGAGGTGATGTCGACCGCCCGGACGATCCGGCGCTTCACCGACGAGCCGGTCGACGACGCGACCCTGACGCGCTGCCTGGAGGCGGCCACGTGGGCTCCCTCGGGCGCCAACGCCCAGGGCTGGCGTTTCGTGGTGCTGCGCTCGCCCGAGCAGCGGGCCGTGGTCGCCACGGCCGCGGCCCGCGCGCTGGAAGTGATCGAGCCGGTTTACGGGATGAGCCGGCCGGCCGATGGCGACAACAGCCGCCGCGCCCGCACCTACCGGGCGACCTACGAATTGCATGACCGCGCCGGTGAGTTCACGTCGGTGCTGTTCGCGCAGCAGCACTACCCGACGGCGTCCGAACTGCTGCTCGGCGGTTCCATCTTTCCCGCCATGCAGAACTTCCTGCTGGCCGCCCGCGCGCAAGGCCTCGGGGCATGTCTGACCAGCTGGGCCTCCTATGGCGGCGAGCGGCTGTTGCGGGACGCCGTCGGCGTACCCGAGGACTGGCTGGTCGCCGGCCACGTCGTCGTCGGCTGGCCCAAGGGCAGGCATGGGCCGCTGCGGCGCCGTCCGCTTACCGAGTTCGTCAACCTCGACCACTGGGATGCTGCGGCCGGCACTCTCCGCCTCGCCCGGTAGCGCATAGCCGGTTTTTGAGATTACTACTTCCGCTAGAGAGAATGTTATTCTCGGTGCAGCTGATGACAGGAGGCGGCCCGGATGCTGTTGGAGTTCGATGCTGATCAGCGGCTGTGGCAGAAGACGGTTCGCGATGTCGTCACCAAGCAGTGTCCGCCGTCTCTGGTGCGCAGCGTGGCGGAGGATGGCGTCGACCCCAGCCCGCTGTGGAAGTCCTACCTCGACCAGGGCTGGACGGAGCTGAACGATCCGGAGAGCATGGTGGAGCTTGCCATCGTGCTGGAAGAGCTTGGGTACGCGACCGATCCCACCCCGTTCCTGGCGACGATGAGCCAGTTCGCGCCGCTGGCCGAAGACCGGTTCGACCCGCACGAGTCCGGGACCGCCGTGTACAACGGGGTGGCGGCGCACCGCAACGCCGAGGGCTGGGTGTTGGACGGTACGGCACGCTATGTCCTCGACGGCGATCGCGCCGACCGGTTGGCGGTGGTGACCGACGCCGGGGTGTTTCTCGTCGCCGCGAGCCAGGTGTCGGCCCGGCGCTCGGCGGTGTTCGACCCCGTCCTGCATGTGGCCGACCTGTCGTTCGGTGAAGTCCGCGTGCCGGACAGCGCCCGGCTCACCGTCGATCGCGAGCGCGCACACCATATTGCGTTGACGGGCATGGCAATCACGATGGTCGGGGCTTGCCAACGCATCTTGGATCTGGTCCTCGACCACGTCCGCACCCGGCAGCAGTTCGGTGTACCGATCGGGTCGTTCCAGGCCGTTCAGCACAAGGCCGCCGACATGCACGTCGCGGTGCAGCGGGCTCGGGCGCTGGCATACTTCGCCGCGCTGACGATCGCGGCGGACGATCCCCGCCGCCGGCTGGCGGCCGCGATGGCCAAGGCGTCGGCGGGTGAGTGCCAGTCGCTGGTATTCCGCCACGGCCTACAGCTGCACGGCGCGATGGGCTTCACCTGGGAGAACGACCTACAGTTCGCGCTCAAGCGAGCGAAGGCCGGTGAACATATGCTGGGCGCCGCTGCGGAACACCGGGCCCGAATCGCAGAGGAATACCGTGCAGCTGACTTTTGATTCCGACGTCGAAGCGTTCCGCGCGGAGTTCGCGGCGTTCCTCGACGAAAATCTGCCCCCCGCAAGCGAAACCCTGGAACGGCCACGGTCGGTTTCTCATATGCCGCAGTGGGCGCGCCGATGGCAGCGGCTGCTGTTCGACAACGGCTGGCTGTTGCCCGGGCAGCCCCCGGAATTCGGCGGCCGCAACGCAACGGTCGTCCAGCAGTTCGTCCACCTCGAGGAACTGTGCCGCCGGCGGATCTACCACAGCTTCAACCCGCAGGGCGTCAATATCGTTGCGGCGTCACTGTTGTCATTCGGCAGCGACGAACAAAAGCAGCGCTGGGCGGTGCCCATCCTGCGGGCCGAGATCACCGCTTCGCTGGGCATGAGCGAGCCGAGCGCCGGCTCCGACCTGGCGTCCCTGCGCACCCGGGCGGTGCTCGACGGTGACCACTTCGTGGTCAATGGGCAGAAGGTGTGGACCTCGGGGGCCCACGACGCCGACGTGCTGTTGACCTTCGTGCGGACCGACCCAGACGCGCCAAAACACAAGGGCATCAGTGCTTTGGTGATTCCGACCGACACCCCCGGCGTCGTGCGCCGGCCCTTCCCGTCCATCTGCGCCGCCGACGACCTGGACTTCAACGAGGTGTTCTTCACCGACGCGCGGGTGCCCGCCGAAAACCTGGTCGGCGAACTCAACGGGGGCTGGCGGGTGGCCAACGGTTCGCTCGGGCACGAACGCACGATGATGTGGCTGGGTTTCGCCGACCGCCTCGACAACGTGATCGCCGATTGGAGTCCCAGTACCGAACCCGAACGCGACCAGTACGCCACCATGATCATGGACAAACAGGCGCTGCGCCTGCTGGGCTCGGTGGCGCTGGCCCGCGCCGCCCGCGGTGAAGACGACGTGGCCGCGATCTCGGTGCTCAAGTTGCTGGGTTCGGAAGCGGAGCTACGCGGGACCGAGCATGCCCTGTCGTCGGCCGGCGCCGACGGGCTCGTCCACCCCGGGCAGACGGGTCCCTATGCGCCGATGAACCTCGACCACTACTTCGCCAGCTGGTTCGAGCGCTACGCCCGCAGCTTCTCCGGGACGATCGCCGGCGGCACGTCGGAAATCCAGCGCAACATCATCGCCCAGCGAGTGCTCGGCCTGCCGCGCGGCTAGCGATTTACGGCGACGTCGACTCCGAGTTGCTTTTAACCCGACTGTTGTATGCATTGAAACTGACCGCGGACCGTGGGTGAACGCGTTGATCGCCGCGGGCTACCGGGTGTTCGGCGTGGATCCGAAACAGGCACATCGGCATCGGGAGATCCTGTCGAGTTCGGGGGCCAAGAGCGACAAGGGCGATGCGCATGGGCTCGCGGACATGGTCCGCACCCGGCCGCCATCAGTTGCGTGAGGCAGGCGGTGACTCCGAGATCGCCGAGGCGGTGAAGGTCGTGGTCCGCGCGCATCAGACGATGATCTGGGAGCGGACCCGGCATATGCTGCGGCTGCGGGCCGCACTGCGGGAGTACTTCCCGGCGATCCTGGCGGTCTGTGACGCGGTCGACCTGTCGTTGACCAGCCGTCCCTTGCTGGTGCTGCTGGGTAAGGCTCCTACTCCGGAGTTGGCGGCGAAACTCACTGCGCAGCAGATCCTTCCAATGCTCAAAGGGTCCCGGAACAAGGACGCTAAAGCCGCGCAGATTCAGCAGATCCTGCGTGGGGAGTACCTCGGGCAACCCCCGGTGTGGCTCAAGTTAGTGCGCACATCAGCGGGGGATCGTGATGCGGGCCCCGGGTATCGGGTCGGCGGCGGTGCGGGCCTGGTTGTCGGCCTTGATGATCAAGATCCGATAGCAGTGGTTAGCGCAAACGAAATTCTTTATGCCCCAACCCGTTTCGGCTTCGATACGAGGCTGCTGAGCAGCCTAGTTGTTTGTTGGTGGTGGCTGCGGCTGGAAGGGTTCGTACCACCACCAGTGGGCGCGCTCGCCGGTGGGCCCGGGGCACGGCGGGACGGCGGGCGGGGCAAGGGTGGGCGGACGCGCGAGCGATCCTGCGCGCAGCGATCGCCCAGCGCTGTCGGTGACGATGAGATCGACCGCGGGTCCACTGATGGTGATGACGCCGCGGTGGTGCAGCCGGTGGTGATAAGGGCATACCAGCACCAGGTTGGCCAACTCGGTGGGGCCGCCGTCTTCCCAGTGCCGAATGTGGTGTGCGTGCAAACCGCGGGTCGCACCACAGCCGGGAACCGCACAGGTGGGTTGGCGGTGCTCGAGCGCGCGGCGAAGCCGCCGGTTGATCTGGCGGGTCGCTCGGCCGGCGCCGATGACCTCGCCGTCACGTTCGAACCACACCTCACACGTGGCATCACAGGTCAGGTATCGGCGTTCGGCCTGCGTGAGCAGCGGACCCAGATGCAGCGCGGCGGCGCGCTGGGCAACGTCGACGTGCACCACCACCGTGGTGTGCTGCCCGTGTGGCCGCCGCGCGGCCTCGGCATCCCATCCGGCCTCGACCAGGCGCATAAACGCCTCGAGGGTGCCCGGGGGCGGCGGCGCGATCTCTGAGGCGGCCTCCCCAGTGCCGCGATCGTGCTTCCACTGGGCGATCAGCGCATCACGATGAGACGCCAGCGCCGCGTCGAACTTCGCCGCCTCGGGGTGCGCAAGTTTGATCCGCCAACAGCTGAACTCCTGGCTGGAGGTCTTGGTGATCGAGGGTTGCGGTTGCGGCCGAGGATCGGGTGCCGGTCGTGGTTCCAGCTTGACCGCGGTGCGCAGCTGGTTGACCGTGGCGCAGCGCGCCAACTCCGCGTAATGCTCATCAGATCCCTCACCGGCCCGCGCCGCGATGACGCCGACCTGATCCAGCGACAGTCGACCCTCGGCCATGCCCTGCGCGCAGCGCGGAAACGCCTCAAGCCGGCGCGCGATGGTGCTGATCGTGTGGGCGTTTGCCGAGGACGAGCCCAGCTTCCAGGCCACCAACGCCTGCACCGACCGTGCCCCCGTGGCGCCGCACAGCTCGTCGCGATCCAGCTCGGCGACGATCTCCACGATGCGCCCATCAATCGCGTTACGCTGACCGGCCAACTCCGCCAACTCCTCGAACAGCACCTCAAGGCGCTGGCCAGGGCGCGTTGCCGCAGAGCCCAACGATGCGGTCAAAGACATAACCTCATCATCGCAGCCGGGTACGACAAATCTCGGCTGCCCAATCCGCGCCGGGGGGTGGCCGTCATCATTGGCCAAGCCGGACAGCCTGATTGGCCCCCAAACGCTGCCCACTGCAGCCATCAGCACGCCCACCTACGCTCCATCCTGCGCCCAACCACGTGCCCCTCAGCGATCCACGTCGGAAAAAACCACACGATCTACACCGCGGTCGCCCCGAAGGCGCTCTTCACGATGCGCACATTGGCCGCCAGGGCAGCCCCGGCCCCCGACTTTAGTGCGCAGATCCCAGCAGCCCAAACCGAAAAACAACAGGTCAACCCGCTACGACTAGCGCGAACCGCGGATCATGAGCCAAGTCAGCAGACCGGCGCCGTTGGCGCACCGTGGGTTGTGAAGATTCGGCGGTGGTCACCTGTTGTGCTCACCTCGGGCACAGCGGGATCATTACAGGTGTTCGTCGTGGTTGTCCCCGCAAAGACCTTGGTGCTTTGAGTCTGTAAGTCAGCATGGTGGCGGAGGGCTTCCACGGGAACCGTGGATTGGTGCCTTGAGCCCGTGCGTCAGACTTCCGACTCTCCTGCTCTCCCCACGGCGGACACCATCATTGGGTTATGGCAGAAGGGAGCAGCAGCGCCATGGACGTCATTCATCCGCGCTGCGCGGGACTGGATATTTCCAAGAAGGACGCTAAGGTCTGCGTCCGCATCAACGGCGCAGGCCGACGCAAGACCACCGAAACGGTCACCACGTTCGGAGCGACCACCCGACAGATCATGGCGTTACGCGATCACCTTGTCGCACAGCAGGTTACGTGCGTGGTGATGGAAGCCACCGGCGACTACTGGAAGCCGTTCTACTACCTGCTGGAGGACCTGGCCGGCGTGGAGGTGATGCTGGTCAACGCCCGTCACGTCAAGAACCTGCCGGGCCGCAAGACCGACGTCGCCGATGCCACCTGGCTGGCTCAGCTCGGCGCCCATGGTCTGGTCCGCGGCTCGTTCGTGCCGCCCGAGCCGATCCGGCAGCTGCGCGACTTGACCCGCACCCGCACCGCCGTGACTCGCGAACGCACCCGCGAGATCCAGCGCTTGGAGAAGCTCCTCGAGGACGCTGGAATCAAACTGTCCTCGGTCGCCGCCGATCTCAACGGCGCCTCCTCGCGGGCCATGCTGGAAGCCCTGTTGGCCGGCGAAACCGATCCCGCGACGATGGCCGATCTGGCCAAGAAACAACTGCGGAGAAAAATCCCGCAGCTCACTGAAGCCCTCTACGGTCGGTTCAACGCCCACCACGCGTTTCTGACCCGCATGCACCTGAACCTGATCGATCAGCACACCGCGGCCATCGAAGCGCTCACCGACCGGATCGAGCTGGTGATGGAACCCTTTCGTGGATTCCGGGACCTGATCTGCACCATCCCCGGCATCGGCGGATTCACCGCCGACGTCGTGGTCGCCGAGACCGGAGCTGACATGACCAGATTCCCCACCGCACAACACCTCGCGTCGTGGGCGGGCACCACCCCGGGCAACAACGAATCGGCCGGCAAGGTTAAATCACGGCGCACCCGGCCCGGTAACCCCTACCTACAAGGCGCTCTCGGTACTGCGGCGATGTCGATCTCGCACACCCGCGATACATACCTTGCTGCAAAGTACCGTCGGATCGCGCCCCGTGGCCCCTTGCGCGCCAACGTCGCCGTGCAACGCGCACTGCTCGTCGCGATCTGGAACATCGCCGCCACCAACACCGCCTACTGCGATCCCGGTGGGGATTACTTCACTCGCCTCAATCCACAGAAGGCGCGAAGTAATGCAGTTCGCCAACTCGAGGCCATGGGCTACCACGTCACCCTCGAACAGGCCTCCTGACCGAGCCACTCGCCGCACCAACCCACGTCACGTCAATCTTCTCGTCAGGTTTAACAACAGCGTTCATCGGTCTTCTAGACCGGATCGAATTTGGTGATCAGCCAGTTGCCGTTGACTCGGGTCAAACTCACCAGCACGCTGCTGGAAGCCATCGCGGGGTCGGGATTGTCCTTGCTCGTGGTGCTCTGATCGACCAACACCAGCACGACGGCCGAATTCGGATGTAATTCCTCAACCGCGGCCCCCAACACCCGAGCGTTGGTCTTCAGTGACTTCTGTTTGGCTGCCGGAGCCACGATCTGTTCGGTGAACTGGTTGTAGTACGACAAGAAGTCCCCGGACAGGTGAGACTTGGCGGCAGCGAAGTCTTTTTCGAGTGAGTCGGGCGAGTAGGACAGCAACGCGACCGTTCCGTCGGACGCCGAACTGACGACCGCGCTCGCCACGCTCGCGTCGGTTTGTTTGTCGGGCCGGTACTGCTTGAAGTACAGCCAAGTCGCCGCGCCACTGGATATCAGCAGAAGCGAAATCAGAATAACGGGAACGACTTTTACCTTGCGCCGGATGCGAGGCTCGCTTCTCCCGCTTTGTTCGGTCTCTTTGGAAGAATCGTCGGCGGCGTCGATGGCGCGGTTTTCCTCGCTCATGGAACGAACTCCACTTTGGACATCTTGTATTGCCCACCGTCGTTTGTGACGGTCACCTTGAGCCGCCAATTGCGTGGTTCGTCTTTGGCGCCCGCGGCGTTGCTGATCCGCGACGTCGCCGCGACGAGTACCAACGCGGAATTCGCGTCCATGGATTGCACGGCCGCCGCATTCACGGTTCCCTGGGTGACCACTTTGGACTGCTCAACGACGGTGATGAAATCTTTTGCGCGCTGCTGGAAGTCATCCCTGAACTGGCCGGTCGAGCTGTCGATCACCCGCTGGACGTCCTCCTTGGCCTTATTGAAGTCCAGGGAAGTCATGTTGACGACACCTTGTCTGGCACCCGCGAGGAAGTTCGCGGCGCGCTGGTCGCGCTCGGTGGTTTCGTGATGCTGCCACATCATGTACCCGCTCGCCCCGACGAAGGCGCAGATGAGGATGATGACGGCCGCCTTCCACGTCACGGACAACGATGGCAACCGCATGTGTCGCCGGGAGCGGGTCGCCGTGGATTCCGATTCTGCGTCTTCGGGCGTTTCGTCGGAGACTTCTTCCTCGGTGTCGGTCGCGTCCTCGTCGGCGACGGTCGCGTCCTCGTCGGTGTCGGTTGCGTCCTCGGCGGTGACGGTTTTCGCCTCGTCGGTGTCGTTCGCGTCCTCGGCGGTGACGGCGGCCTCTCCGCCGGTTTCGGCGGTCTCAGCCTCGGCCTCTGTCTCACCTTGGGCCTGCACTTCGCGCCGGAGCCGGGCGGCACGGGCGCGGGCACGCGCCGCGGCTGCCAGTGCTTCGGCTTCGGCGGCTTCCGCCTCGGCTTCCGCGATCAAGGCCATCGTGTCGGCTTTCGATGTGGCCGAAGCTTGCGGCGGTTCCTTCGCCTCAGCCATCGTGCTCGCTCCCCGTCGCCCTCATGAGCGACTGACTCCTCTGCGTCTCACGCGGCTACCATCGCACGAGCGAGAAGGGGTAAGTGGCGGTGCCCCCCGGTCCGCCACCGCAGCCGGTGTCGAATGTCGAGTCGACCTGACCCGCCAGCGTCACCGCATCCCACGTATAAACGTCATGCGAGGGAAAGAACTGGACCACGCAACGCACACCGTCGGGCACATCAACGACCATGGTGTAGCGGCCGTTGGCCAGGTGCGCGTCTGCCTTGTAGGGCGCCGCTTGCCCGTTGGGTTGCGGAACGCCTTGGATGGTCAGGCATCCCGGCCCTTTAGGAGCGCATGGGTTAATCGCCCAAATCCAGCTGTGGCCGGGATCCCGGTTGGTGTCCAACCTGTAGTTGCCAAAGAGCATGTCCGCGTGGGCGGTCGGCGTGACAGTCAACGCGGCCGTGGCAAGCGCAAGGCTCACTGCGAAAGTCTTCACCGGTGCGTCTCCCATCTCTGCACGCGCTTGGTCCAAATATAGGGCGCGGTCACGCTGAACAGGCCTACTCGGCAAAATTGCGGCGGTCAACGGCTCGCTTTCAGGTGCATAGCGTGTCCCCGCGGTGCCCCAGTTACACCGCGAGCGGCTCAGTCGATGACTGCGGCTTCCTTCCGTTCGGTGATCGGTCTGGCGAGTCCTTGTTCGTCGCAGATCCGTTGCAGCTTCTCCAGCGTCTCGTCCAGGCCGGCTCCGACCCGGCGACCCGGCGTGAACGTGGCCGGCAGTTTGCGCATGCCCTGGATGACGCCGATGGTCTCGTAGTGGACGGTGCCCTCGGGGTCACAGCGGTAGTCGGGCATCCGGTCGAGCACCGCGGTGAGCATGGATTTGAACACGGTGCGCGCCACGTTGGACCCGGCGCAGCGGTGGACGCCCAGCCCGAAGCTGAAGTGCCGGTTGCCTTTGCGGTCGAGAATGATCTCGCCCGGGTCGTGAAACACCGAGGGGTCGCGGTTGGCCATGGCCCACGAAATCCATAGCCGTTCGCCCTCTTTGAAGTGGATTCCGTCGAGCTCTACGTCGTCGGAGAAGGTTCTGCCGTCACCGGGCGCCGGTGTGAAATAGCGCAGGAACTCTTCGGTCGCGGGATCGAGCAGGGTTTCGCGCTCCCGGCTGAGCAGCTCCCGCTGCTCGGGATGCTCCGAAAGCCATTCCAGCGAATGGGCGGTCAGCGCCGTCGTCGTGTCGAAGCCGCCGCCGATGATCAACCCGAGATTGCCGAGAATTTCCAGGTCCGGAGCGGGCTCGCCGTCGATACGCATCTCGAGCAGGGCGTTGACCAGCCCCGGCCGCGGGTTGTTGCGGATCTCGATCATGTTGTTGACCAGGTCGATCCCCATCTGCCGGTGCATCTCGGTGACCCGTTGGATGTCCGGCGAGTGCTCAGGCGTGTACACCGCGGCATGGGTGGGCTCGCTGTACATCTGCCAGTTCTTCAGCGGGATGCCCATCATGGCCAGCGTCAGCACGGCGGGAACGACGTTGGCAAGATCGTCGACGAAGTCGACGCGGCCTTCTTCGATCTTTTCGTCGAGGCAGGCGCGCGTCACGTCATGAACGAACGGCTCCCAACGTTTGACCGCGGCCGGTGACAGGTAGGGGTTGAGCACGCTGCGGTAGATGTGGTGCTCGGGATTATCCATTTCGAGGATGCCGCCCCGCACCTGGTTGATGCGGCTGGCGGTGGGAATCGAAATGCCTTTGTAGCCGCGGCGTTCGTTATGGATGTCGTGGTCGTTGGACACCGCGGGGCAGCGGGCGAGCTCGAACACCTCGTGGCTGCCGGCCGCGACCCAATGCCCACCGTAGGTGTCGCTCCAGGCCATCGGGCACTTGGCGTGCATCTCCTCGGTGACCTGCTTGAATCGCGACCGGTACTCCGGGGAGTGCCGCTCGAACTGGTACCGGCGCTTCTTGCGGTCGCTGTCGCTCACGACGTCGTCGACGCTCAAGGTGCTGTCTCCCTTTAGGTTTCGTCGGTAATGATGATGGCCTGCTCCGGACAGGATTGCGCGGCTTCGCGCACCTGGTCCTCCCGGTCGGCCGGCACCACTTCGTCGATCGCCGACGAGCTACCGTCGATATCGCTGAGCTGGAACGACTCCGGTGCGATCATCGAACACAGGGTGTGGCCCTGGCAGCGTTCTGGATCGACCCAGACCTTCACGGTGTCTCCTTCCGGCCGGTTGCCGAGATCTTGCCGAGTTCGTCAGGTGTTGCGGCCGCCGTTGACGCCCAGGATCTGGCCGGTGATGTAGCCGGCTTCCTCGGACACCAGGAAGGAGCATGCCGCCGCGATGTCTTCGGGCTTGCCCATCCGGCGCACCGGGGTCTTGGCGATGTTTTCCTCGATGTTGCCGAGGAAGCCGTTCTTTTCGGCGCTGCGCAGCATCGGGGTGTCGATGAAACCCGGCGGCACGGCGTTGACCGTGATGCCGCTGGGCCCGTACTCGAGGGCCAGCGACTTGGTGAGCCCGTTGACCGCGGACTTGGCCGCTACGTAGTGGCTCATGTACGGAACGCCGGAATGCGTGCTGGACGAGGAGATGTTGACGATCCGCCCCCACCCGGCCTCGATCATGTCGGGCAGCACCGCCTGGATCGTGTGGAAGACGCCGTTGAGGTTGACGTCGATCACCCGCTGCCACTCCTCGAAAGTGATGTTGGTGAACCGCTTGAACCCGTCCAGGCCCGCGGCGTTGACCAGAACCGTCACCGGTCCCAGTTGGGCGCGGATCGCCGACAGGGCGGCATCCACCTGTGAGCGGTCGGTGACGTCGGCGGTGAAGGTCAGATCGTTGTCCGACGGCCGCAGATCGAGGGTGGCCACGTCGAGTCCGTCGGAGCGCAGGCGATTTACGACGGCGAGCCCGATGCCGGATCCGCCACCGGTGACCACCGCAGTCTTCACGTTGAGGCCCTTACGCTAAATGTGGCCATCTCGGCCACAAAGAATATCACTTGCAATTCTGAGAACCCTACTCTCCCGCCGAAGCGGCTCGCAACACACCCGCGAAAGCGCGCGCGGCCTGCGCCGAGAGGCCTTTTGGGGCCGCCGCGCCGCTCGGGCGGCCGGGCGATCTCATTCCGGAGACTTTCTTGAATTCTCGAGACCCGAATGTAAGATTCGCCGGGTAGGAGAATGAAATTTTCGTGAGCGGCACCACACCAGGGGGTACGGAATGCCACCGGAGGACACGGCGTGACCATCGCGAAGACCATCGCGGACGCCGCGTCTGAGTCGCACCTCGATCGGCGACTTCTGATCGACGGCCGGCTGGTCACCGCGGACAAGACGTTCCCGTCAATCAATCCCGCCACCGGTGCGGTCATCGGGCACGCCCCGGACGCCGGCGTCAGGGAGGCCGAAGCGGCCGTCGCTGCCGCCCGGCATGCGTTCGACAACACCAGCTGGCCCACGGATGTCGAGTTGCGGATCCGCTGCCTCGACCAGCTGCACCGGGCGCTGACCGACCACGCCGACGAGCTGCGTGAGTTGACCATCGCCGAAGTCGGCGCCACCCGCGCGCTCACCCAGGGCGCCCAGCTCGACGAGCCAATCGGCATCGTGCGTTTCTACGCGGACCTGCTGCGTGGCTATCGGTTCTCCGAAGACCTCGGCGAAAAAGAATCGCGGGGCATGCAGCACCACCGCTGGGTGGAAAAGGAAGCCGCGGGGGTGGTGGCCGCCATCATCGCCTACAACTATCCGAACCAGCTCGCGCTGGCCAAGCTGGCCCCGGCGCTCGCCGCCGGATGCACGGTGGTGCTCAAGGGCGCCCCGGACACCCCGCTGGTGACGCTTGGCGTTGGGTGAGGTGATCGCCAAGTACACCGACATTCCGGATGGCGTTGTCAATGTGCTCAGTTCATCGGATCCCGCCGTGGGACCGGCCCTGACCACCAGCCCCGATGTCGACGTCGTCACCTTCACCGGGTCGACCGCGGTCGGCCGCCAGATCATGGCCGCGGCGAGCGATACCGTCAAGCGCGTCTTTCTGGAATTGGGTGGCAAGTCGGCGGTGATCATGCTCGACGACGCCGACTTTGCCAGCGCCAGCATGTTCGCGGCCTTCAGCATGGTCACCCACGCGGGGCAGGGCTGCGCGCTCACCTCTCGGTTGTTGGTGCCCAGGTCGCACCATGACGAAATCGTCGAGATGATCGCGCGGAACTTCGCCAAAGTGCGCCACGGCGATCCGGCCGATCCGAAAACGTTGATGGGGCCGCTGATCAATGAGCGCCAGCGCGACAAGGTCGACGGCATGGTCCAGCGGGCCGTCGCCGCAGGGGCGACCCTGGTCACCGGCGGCAAGCGGCTGGATCCCGGCTACTTCTATGCACCGACGCTGCTCGCAGGCGTCGATCCCGACAGCGAGATCGCCCAAGAGGAGGTCTTCGGGCCGGTGCTCGTCGTGATCGCGTTCGAGGACGACGACGACGCGGTGGCGATCGCCAACAACTCGATTTACGGACTGGCGGGCGCGGTGTTCAGCCGGGACCAGGACCGCGCACTTGCGGTCGCACGTCGCATCCGGGCCGGATCGTTCTCGATCAACGGCGGCAACTATTTCGGCGCCGACAGCCCGTTTGGCGGCTACAAGCAATCCGGGGTGGGCCGCGAGATGGGCGTCGCCGGGCTCGAAGAGTTCCTGGAAAGCAAGACCCTTGCAGTCCCGGTCGTTCCTCTGGTGGGGGCCCCCGCGTGAAGCCGCTGGAGGGCATCCGCGTTCTGGAGGTCGCCATGTACGGGTTCGTCCCGTCGGCGGGCGCCGTGCTCGCCGAATGGGGCGCCGACGTGGTCAAAGTCGAGCACGCGGTCACCGGCGACCCCCAGCGCGGGCTGCGCCAGACCGGCATGCTGCGCGTCGAGGGCGACCCCAACCCCAACATCGAACACGCCAACCGCGGCAAGCGCAGCATCGGACTGGACATGTCGGTGCCGGAGGGCAAAGAGGTGCTCTACGAGCTCGCGCGCCGGTCCGACGTGTTCCTGACCAGCTTCCTGCCCGGCGCCCGACAGAAGTTCGGCATCGACGTCGATGACATCCGTGCGGTGAACCCGAAGATCATCTACGCGCGCGGCAGCGCGCTCGGCCCGCGCGGCGAGGAGGCGACCAAGGGCGGCTACGACATGACCGCCTTCTGGTGCCGAGCGGGAACCGCTGCCACCATCACCCCGGCGGGCATGCCGGGCATGATCGCGCCGCCCGGGCCCGCGTACGGGGACACCATCTCCGGCACCAACCTCGCCGGCGGCATCACGGCGGCCTTACTCAAGCGCGAGCGCACCGGGGAGCCGTCCATCGTCGACGTGTCGCTACTGGGCAGCGGACTGTGGTCGATGGGGCACACGGTCGCCCTGACAAAGCATCTGGGCCAGCGACTGGAAGCGCCGCCACCCGGGGTGCACGGCGCCCCCAACAACCCCCTGGTGGGGCTCTACACCACCTCCGACGGCCGCTACATATCCTTCGTGATGATGCAGCCCACCAAGTTCTGGGCCGACGTGTGCCGGCACGTCGACCTGCCGGAGCTGGCCGACGATCCACGCTTCGCCACGGTGGAGAAGATCGCCGCCAACACCGCGGACGCGGTGGAGCTCTTGACCAAGGCCATCGCGGCCCGCACACTCGCCGAGTGGAGCGAACGCTTCGCCACGCTGGCGGGACCGTGGGCGCCCGTGCAGGACACGCTGCAAGCCGCCGACGACGCTCAAATCCGGGCAAACGAGTACATGGTCCAAGCCGGCCAACTCGAGTTGGTGGCCAA
This sequence comes from uncultured Actinomycetota bacterium, assembly GCA_963800315.1. Lineage (GTDB taxonomy): Bacteria > Actinomycetota > Actinomycetes > Mycobacteriales > Mycobacteriaceae > Mycobacterium. The sequence continues at coordinate 306,483 of CAWDAS010000001.1, read as the reverse complement.
TCCGGTCCAGTTCGACGTCACGGCGCCGCAGACGGGGCCGGCACCCGGATTCGCCGAGCAGACGGACGAGATCCTGATGGAACTCGGACTCGACTGGGACCGCATCATCGAACTCAAGACGGCCGGCGCCGTCACCTAGGACCGGAGTTGCCGGGAAATGTTCGAACCGACCGTCGCTTCCGTTGCGACGCACTCGCCCCGCCTCGTCGCTGTGGCGATGGGCTGTCCGATAACGGTTCTGCGTTTTTGGCTCCGGCTGGACGCGGCATGAGTGATAATCGCCGGACGCTTCGAGACGTGGGGCCGCTCGTTTTGGAGCGCCAACTCACGCAACAGAACGGAGGCCCGGCGTGAGGGTGGAAGCGGTTGTCACGCCGGAGGTAGGCGCCGGAATGTGGCTTTCTGCTGGGCTTTTCGTGGTCGGCGGCATCCACTCGGGATCGCTGGTTGAGCCGAATTTACCTCGGCAGGTGCGCAACAACAAGACTGTCGGTCTCGTAGCGTGGGAAGGGGCTGACGCCGATGGCAACTAAAGGCGCAGACCATTGGTCAGCGGGATTGCCTCCGCTGAAACTGAAATGGGACATCTCGGGCCCCATGCAAGCGGTGGGAGCCTTGTTCGCAATGTCGGCCGACGCGGTCAAGTTCGTGTTCCGCCGGCCCTTCCAGTGGCGGGAGTTCTTGGAACAGTCGTGGTTTGTCGCCCGGGTTGCGCTGGCGCCCACGTTGCTGGTTGCGATCCCGTTTACCGTCCTCGTCAGCTTCACGCTCAACATCCTCTTGCGCGAACTGGGCGCGGCGGATCTATCCGGTGCGGGTGCTGCGTTCGGTGCAGTCACCCAGCTCGGCCCGCTGGTCACGGTTTTGATCGTGGCGGGCGCGGGTGCGACGGCAATGTGTGCGGACCTGGGGTCGCGAACGATTCGGGAAGAAATCGACGCGATGGAGGTGCTGGGCATCAACCCGGTGCAAAGGTTGGTCACACCGCGCATGCTGGCTTCCGGATTGGTCGCCTTTTTGCTCAACAGCCTCGTTGTCATCATCGGCATCGTGGGCGGCTACATCTTCTCGGTGTTTGTACAAGACGTCAATCCCGGTGCGTTCGCCGCGGGTATCACCTTGCTCACCGGCGTGCCAGAGGTGATCATTTCGTGCGTCAAGGCAGCGCTTTTCGGCCTCATCGCCGGCTTGGTCGCCTGCTATCGGGGCCTGTCGATCACCGGCGGGGGCGCCAAGGCCGTTGGCAACGCGGTGAACGAAACCGTGGTTTATGCCTTCATGTCCCTGTTCGTTGTCAACGTGGTCGTCACCGCGATCGGCATCAAGATGACGGTGAAGTAGGGGCTGCCAATGGCGCTGAGGGCCGCATATCCGCGATTGATCCGCCAATTCGAGAGGCCGGTCGCCTCGTTGGGCCGGATCGGTGATCACACCCTGTTCTACGGTAAAGCGCTCGCCGGAGTGCCCTTCGCGGCTACCCATTACAGGCGCGAGGTCGTTCGACTGATTGCCGAGATCAGCATGGGCGCGGGCACTTTGGCGATGATTGGCGGAACCGTTGTGATCGTCGGCTTCCTGACGCTGGCGGCGGGCGGCACACTGGCGATTCAGGGTTACACCTCGCTGGGCAATATCGGCATCGAGGCGCTGACGGGCTTTCTGTCCGCGTTCATCAACGTGCGTATCGCGGCACCGGTAGTCGCCGGCATCGGTCTGGCGGCCACCTTCGGCGCCGGGGTTACCGCTCAGCTGGGTGCCATGCGGATCAACGAAGAAATCGATGCGTTGGAGAGCATGGCCATTCGGCCGGTTGCCTACTTGGTGAGCACCAGGGTCCTGGCGGGAATGATGGCTATCACGCCGCTGTACAGCATCGCCGTAATCCTGTCGTTCGTGGCCAGTGAGTTCACCACGACGTTCTTGCTCGGACAGTCACAGGGCTTGTACCAGCACTACTTCAACACGTTCCTGAACCCGATCGACTTGTTGTGGTCGTTCCTGCAGGCCATCTTGATGGCGCTCACAATCCTGCTGATTCACACGTACTACGGCTATTTCGCGTCGGGGGGGCCGGCCGGTGTCGGCAACGCGACCGGTAACGCGGTGCGCACCTCGCTCATCGTCGTGGTGTCGGTGACGCTGTTGGTTTCGCTGTCTATCTACGGTACGAACGGCAACTTCAACCTGGCCGGTTAGCTTCAGGAGGTGGAACGGCAGTGACGCAGAGTGTGCCAGCGGGTCGCGGCGCGGTCGCCGGCCGACCTGCGCGCGCCGGCCGTACGCGACCGCCGACCGGACGGAATTACCGGCTACCCCTGCTCGGACTGATCACCGTCGTCGTCATTTGCTTGATTTTCGCCGTGGCGGTGGGTCTGTTCCAGGGCTCCTTCACCGAAACCGTGCCGGTGACCGTGATCTCGGAGCGAGCCGGCCTGGTCATGAACCCGGACGCCAAGGTCAAGATGCGCGGCGTGCAGGTGGGCAAGGTCGCCTCGATCGAATCGCTGCCGAACGGCCAAGCGGCCATTCACTTGGCGATGGACCCGTCACAGTTGCACTTCATTCCGGGCAATGTGTTGGTCGACATCGCGTCATCGACGGTGTTCGGCGCGAAGTCCGTCCTGCTGGTAGAACCCGCTCAACCCTCGGCGCAGCGGCTACACGCTGGCCAGACGCTGCAGGGCCAGCACGTCATGGTGGAAATCAACACGGTGTTCCAGCAATTGGTGTCGGTGTTGGCCCAGATCGACCCGCCGAAGCTCAACGAATCACTGGGTGCGCTGGCACAGGCGTTCAGTGGGCGAGGCCCGAAGCTTGGCCAATCCCTGAGCGACCTGGATTCGTTTCTGTCCAGGTTGGAGCCGAGCCTTCCCGCGTTCAGGCATGACCTCGCGGTCTTACCGGCGGTGTCCAACGCCTATGCCGACGCGGCACCGGACCTGGTGAAGACCGCGGCTAACGCGATCACGATCAGCAAGACGATTGTCGATGAGCAGCACAACCTGGATGCGTTGCTGATCAGCGCGATCGGCTTGGCCGACATCGGCAACGACGTCTTGTCGACGAACCGCCAACCGCTCACGGATGTAATGCATCTGCTGGTGCCGACGACCGATCTGACCAACGAGTATCACGAGGCGCTCACCTGCGCTTTCGGCGGGCTCATACATATTGGGCACGGTGCGCCATTGTCGGAGCCGAGCATCAACATCTCGGCGAGTCTCACGTGGGGCGCCGAGCGTTATCGGTATCCGACGAACCTGCCGAAGGTTGCGGCGACGGGCGGCCCGCAGTGCGTGGGTCTGCCGAAGCTGCCGTTCAACACGAACCCGCCGCAGCTGATTACCGATATCGGCGCCAACCCGGTGGGGTACGGAAACCCGCAGCTGTTGCTCAACTCCGATCTCCTCAAACAGCTGTTGTACGGGCCGATCGCCGGCCCACCGCGCAACTCCGCTCAGATCGGACAACCCGGATGAGAACGCGCGCCACGCTGATCAAGTTCGCGATCTTTGCGGTCGTGATGGCGATGCTGACCGCCTTCCTGTTCTTCATCTTCGGCCAGTACCGGACGGGTGCGACGACCGGCTATTCGGCGGTCTTCACCGACGTGTCGCGTCTCAAGGTGGGGCAGTCGGTGCGGGTCGCGGGGATCCGGGTGGGCACGGTCGATAGCGTGTCGCTGCAACCGGACAAAAAGGTTGTGGTGAAGTTCGACGCCGACCGCAACGTCGTCCTCACCGAGGGCACCCGGGCGGCGGTCCGCTACCTCAACCTGGTGGGCGATCGCTACCTTGAACTCCTCGACGGTCCGGGCTCGACCAAGCGTCTGCCGGGCGGCGGTCAGATTCCCGTCAACCGCACCGCGCCGGCGCTTGACCTCGACCTGCTGCTCGGCGGACTGAAACCCGTTACCCAGGGCCTGAATGCGCGTGATGTCAACGCGCTGACCTCGGGATTGTTGCAGGTCTTCCAGGGTCAAGGCGGGACTCTCGAGTCGCTGTTCGCCAAGACGACGTCGTTTTCGAACGCCTTGGCCGACAACGATCAAACCGTGCAGCAACTGATCGACAACCTCAACATGGTGATCGGCACGATCTCAAAGGACGGCACCAAGTTCTCCGGTGCGATCGATCGCCTCGAGCAGCTTGTCAGCGGGCTGTCGAATGACCGCGACACCATCGGGTCCGCCATCGACGCGCTCGACAAGGGAACCGCCTCGCTGGCAGATCTGTTGGCCAGCGCGCGCCCGCCACTGTCCGGCACCATAGCCCAGTTGAATCGGCTGGCGCCGATACTCGATGGCGACAAGGATCGCCTGGAGGCCGCAATCGCGAAGGCGCCACACAACTACCGCAAGCTGGTCCGACTCGGTGTGGCCGGCGCCACCATCCCGTACTACCTCTGCCAGTTGGAGCTCCGCGGCACGGACCTTCAGGGCAGGACGGTGCACTCCAATATCTTCAGGTCAGATGCGGGAAGGTGCACGGAACCCTGATGCTTAAGTATCGCGGAGGTGGCCGGGTCAAGGCCGGCATCATCGGCGTCGTCCTGGCGGTGATGGTCATCCTGGTGGGCTTGTCGCCCGACCGGTTCATTTCATGGGCGACGATGGTCAGGTACCAGGCGCTGTTTACGGAAGCCGGCGGCATTGCGGTGGGCAACCCCGTCATCGTGTCCGGGATGAAGGTCGGCACGGTGTCGGATGTGGCGCTGCGTCACGGCGATGCTCTGGTGACGTTCACGACGAAGGGCGACGTCCTGCTCGGGTCGGAGACCACCGCGCATATCCGCACCGGCTCGCTGCTGGGCGAGCGGATGCTGACGTTGGAGTCTGCCGGCAGCGGCACGCTACATCCGATGGCTCTCATCCCCGTCTCGCGGACGTCCTCGCCTTATTCGTTGACGGAAGCGCTCAGCGACTTCACATCGGACACAAAGGGAACCAACACCACGGCGCTGAATCAGTCGTTGGACACGCTGGCGGCGACGCTCGACCAGCTCGCACCGCAAATGGGCCCGGCCTTCGACGCCCTCACCCGGTTATCACGCACCCTCAACAGCCGTAACAAGAACCTGGGCGAACTCTTCAAGAGTGCCGGCGACGTCACCGGCGTTCTTTCCGAACGCAGCCAGCAGGTCAACAAGCTCATCCTCAACTCCGACTCTTTGCTCCAAGTCCTGGTGGCGCGGCGACAAGAAATCGTGGACCTGCTGGCCAACACGTCGGCGGTGGCCAAGCAGCTGACGGCGTTGGTGCACGACAACGAAAGCACATTGGCACCAACGCTGGAGAGGCTCAATTCGGTGACTGCGATGCTGGAAAAGAACCGAGACAACATCGCCAAATCACTGAATGGTCTGAAAAAATTCGAGATCACGGTCGGTGAGGGCATCGCCAGCATGTACGCCTACTCGGCGTTCGTCCCGAACTTCCTTGCCCCGCAACTCTTCCAACCGTTGTTCGACTATCTCTGGGGATTCCGCACCTTCGACCCGGCTCGCGGTCCCGGTTACCCCTCGCCGGTGCCTCGGTCGCTGACCCCCTGGCCGTACAACGCCATTCCCGCGTGCCCCGGCTGCACGTTGGGCGGACGGATCGGCGGATCACAATGACCTCCCGGATCCCGCGCAACAGGCTGGCGGCCGTCGCGGCGGTTGTCCTGGTCGGCCTCATCGTTGCCGGCGCCGCCGTGCTCGTCCGTAATACGTTCTTCGGCCCACGGACGATCACCGCATATTTCACCACCGCCACCGCGATCTACCCCAATGACGAGGTGCGGGTGTCGGGTGTCAAAGTCGGAAACATCAAATCCATTCAGCCGCAGGGCACACAGGCCAAGATGACCCTCGAGGTCGACCGTGACGTGCCCATTCCGGCGGACGCGAAGGCGGTCATCGTCGCCCCGAATCTGGTGGCCTCCCGCTACGTCCAGCTCTCACCGGCCTATCGCGATAGTGGGCCGGTCATGCACGATGGGGCAGTTATACCGGTCGAACGCACCGCGGTGCCGGTTGAGTGGGACGAGGTCAAAACCCAGTTAATGCGGCTGGCAACGGATTTGGGACCCAAGAGCGGCGTATCGGGCACATCCGTGGGCCGTTTCATCGACAGCGCCGCCAACGCTCTCGACGGCAACGGCGACAAGCTGCGGCAAACGCTTGCTCAATTGTCAGGCGTGGGCCGGATCCTCGCCAACGGCAGTGGCAACATCGTCGACATCATCAAAAACCTGCAGACCTTCGTCGGCGCGCTGCGGGACAGCAACGTCCAGCTCGTGCAGTTCAACGACCGCCTGGCCACGCTCACCAGCGTGGTCAACGACAGCAAATCCGAGCTGGATGCGGCGCTGACAGATCTGTCGACTGCGGTCGGCGAGGTGCAGCGATTCATCGCCGGAAGTCGCAACCAGACCAGTGAGCAGATCGCCAGGTTGGCCGACGTCACACAGAACCTGGTCGATAACCACATGGCTTTGGAAAACATCCTGCACGCAGCGCCGAATGCGCTCGGCAACTTCTTCAACGACTACAACGCCGACACCGGAACCATCGTGGGCGGGTTCGGGCTGATGAACTTCGCGAACCCCACGTGGGGCGGTCAGCTTCTGCTGTCCGTTCCGGGCTGCACCCAAATCGGCGCCATCGAGAACGTCACCGCGGTCGAATCGGGCAAGCTGTGCTCGCTGTTTCTCGGTCCCGGATTGCGACTGCTCAACTTCAATAACTCGCCAATTCCGATCAACATAGCGTTGCAGAAGTCTATGGACCCCTCCAAGGTCCTCTACACGGAACCGCGCCTGGCACCCGGCGGCGAAGGCCCGAAACCCGGACCACCCGAGATCCCGCCCGAGGTGTCGGCTTATACCGGCCTGCCGGGTGATCCGGTGGGACCGCCGGGGGCGGTGCCACCGGAGCGGATACCGGGCGCGGCGATGCCGCTGCCGCCCCCACCGTCCACACCGATGGAATCGCCACCGCCACCCCCGGAGCCGAGCCTGTCAGGCATGCTGCTGCCGGCTGAAGGGCCGCAATCGTGACCGCCCGGGCACGTGTGCGGGGTCATCGGGTGCTCGCCATCGGCTCCTGCGTCATGTTGACGTTGACGGGGTGCGCATTCCACGGCCTGAATTCACTCCCCCTGCCCGGGGCGGTCGGACGCGGGCCGGGGGCCAACATCTACCACGTCGAGCTGCCGAATGTCGGTACGATGGAGTCGAATTCGCCGGTGATGATCGACGACGTCGTCGTCGGCAGTGTCGGTGCGATGAGGGTCCAAGGCTGGCACGCCGACGTCGAGATCTCGGTAAAGCGCAACGTCGTCATCCCGGCCAACGTGGTAGCAACCGTCGGTCAGACCAGTCTGCTGGGCTCGATGCATGTGGAGCTCAATACACCGCTCGGCCAGTCAGGAAGCGGACGGCTGCAGCCGGGCGCCACCATCCCGCTGAGCCGGTCATCCGCCTACCCGTCGACAGAGCAGACGCTGGCGTCGCTGGGCGCGGTCGTCAACGGCGGGGGACTGGGACAGATCGGGGAGGTCATCCACAATTTCTCCGCCGCCCTGTCCGGACACGAGGGCGCGGTGCGTGATCTGATTACCCGCCTCGACACCTTCGTGGGAACGCTGGACCAACAGCGGGATAACCTCGTCGACTCTATCAAGGCGCTGAACCGGCTTGCCGGCACATTCGCCGACCAACGCGACGTGCTCACCGAGGCGCTGCGCAAGATACCGCCGGCGCTCGATGTGCTGATCAAGGAGCGGCCGCGCCTGACGGCCGCCCTGGACAAACTTCGTGTCTTCAGCAACACCGCCACCCGGCTGGTCAACGACGCCCAGGCCGACCTGGTCAAGAACCTCAAAAACCTGGAGCCGACCATCAAAGCGCTCGCTGACGTCGGACCGGAGTTCGGCATGGCGATCGCGGCGGCGTTCGTGTTCCCCTTCACCCAGAACTTCGTCGACCGAGCGGTCCGAGGCGACTACTTCAACCTGCACGTCGACCTTGACATCTCGATTCCACGGCTCAAGCGGGGACTGATGCTGGGGACCCACTGGGGGCAGCTCGACGAACCAGAGCCACCGGAGCCCGGGGACCCGTATCGCTTGAATTACACCCTCGATCCGTTGCATAACCCCCTGAGGCCACCGTGGGTCGATCCCAATGCGCTGCCGCTGCCTCCGCTGCCTGGGCCACCGCCGGCTGCGGCTCCGCGGCCCGGCCCGCCGCCCACGGCGGCTCCGCTGCCTGCAGCGGATCTTGGTCAAGCGCCGCCGCCGGCAGCGGCACCTTCGACGGGAACGGGTGGGTAGATGCTGACGCGCTTCGTCCGGATCCAGCTGGCGATCTTCGCGATCGCCGGCACCATTGGCGTGATCGCGATGGTCCTCTTCTACATCCAAGCTCCGACCCTGCTGGGCATCGGCCGGATGACGGTGACGCTGGAGCTGCCGGCCACCGGCGGCCTGTACCGGTTTTCCAACGTGACCTACCGCGGGGTTCAGATGGGCAAGGTCACCTCGGTGGGGTTGACGCCGACCGGCGCGAAAGCGACGCTGTCGCTCAGCACTTCACCCAAGGTCCCCGCGGACCTGAAGGCGGAGGTGCTCAGTGTCTCCGCGGTGGGCGAACAGTACGTGGACTTGCGGCCCAGGACCGATTCGCCGCCCTACCTGCACGACGGCTCGGTTATCGCCGTGCGCGACACGACGATTCCGCAGCCGGTCGGGCCGATGCTCGATCAGCTCAATGCGTTGGTCGGCAGCATCCCGAAGACCAAACTCGGCCAATTGTTCGACGAGACGTTCCAGGCCTTCAACGGTTCCGGTTACGACCTGGGGTCACTGATCGATTCCTCAGAGACGCTGTCCCGCGACTCCAACAGCGTCGTCGATCGCACCCGTGCACTCACCGAAGACACCGGGCCGCTATTGGATACCCAAGCACGCACCACCGATTCGATCAGGACATGGGCACGCAGCTTCGCCGGGATTTCGGATGTGTTGGTGAACAACGACTCTCACTTCCGCACGCTGCTGCAAAACGGACCTGAGGCCGCGAACGAGGCGTCCCGCCTTCTCGAACAAATCAAACCGACGCTGCCGGTGTTGCTTGCCAACCTGACCACCATCGGGCAGATCGGCGTCACCTACCACCCCTCGATCGAGCAGCTGCTGGTGTTGCTGCCGTCGGCGGTTGCTATCGAGCAGGCTGCTCAGGGCGAAAACCATCCCGACGGTAAGGCCTACGGCGACTTCGCGCTCACGATCGACGATCCGCCCATTTGCACGGTCGGCTTCATGCCGCCCAACACCTGGCGATCCCCCGACGACCTCAGCGACATCGACACACCGGACGGGTTGTATTGCAAACTCCCGCAGGATTCACCGCTCGCGGTTCGCGGTGCCCGCAACTATCCCTGCATGGGTCACCCGGGTAAGCGCGCGCCTACCGTCGAAATCTGCAACAGCGACAAGCCGTTCATGCCGCTGGCGATGCGCCAGCACACCCTCGGTCCCTACCCGTTGGACCCGAACCTACTCGCCCAGGGCGTCCCGCCCGATGACCGGATCACCTCCAACGACAGGATCTTCGGCCCGGTGGAGGGAACGCCGCTGCCGCCGGGGGCGGTGCCGCGCGGCACACCGGCGGGGCCGCGGGGAGAAAATCCGCCACCGGGCACGGTTGGGGCAGCTGTTCCGCCGGTGCCGTCGTCGGGGCCTCCCGCGCTGGCGCCCATGTCGCCGATGTCGGCCGACATTGCGCCCATAGCGCCACTCGACGTTCCCGCACAGGGGGAACCTCCCGCACCACCACCACCGGCCACCGACCCGGCCCCACAGGATCAGCCCGGCGGTGCCCAGCCCCAGGCTGCGCCAAGCTCGTTCGGGGCCAACGCATCTAAGCCCGCGCCCTCGGTCGTCGTGGCAACGTACGATCCGCACACCGGGCGCTATGTCGGTCCGGACGGGAAGTTGTACCAGCAGTCGGATCTCGCGACCTCGAAAGCGCCCAAGACGTGGAAGGACATGCTTCCCACGTAAGGACGGTCTGCGGCTGGGCCGGCAGCGAAGTTACGACCGCCCGGTCAGGACAGCCGGTCCAGGCGGAACGGCATCGTGATATCGAGCCACTGGTTTTGCCCGCAGGCACCGCTTGGGCCGACCGTCTTGTCCTTGCCGGACAAGACCGGCGATCCGATTTGGAATCCACCATTGTCGTTCACCGGGTAGAAAAAGAAGGTCTGCTGCCCGGGGAACGCGGTACCGTCTTCGCACCGCTCCCAGTTCGGCACTTCGCGCCTCACCTTCCACATCTCCCCGTCATCCATATATAGCGGCGCGCTCCATCCCTGGTCGCTCTTCACCGTGCCGTGGCACTCCTGGAATGTGACGCATGTCGAGCTGATGGTCCATATCTGGTAGACCGTCGGCTCGCCGAAGTATTGATCATTTCGCTGGGCCCAATCGCCGATGGACGTAGCGCGGAACGTGCCGTTGATGGCCACTTCTTCCTTGGTCGTCGCCTGGGCTGTGGATGCGGTGCCGAAACCGCCGAACACGGTGGCAGCCACCAGAGTTGCGGCGGTGAGCATTTTTACTGAACGCATCAGGTGCTCCTCGAAGCGCATAATCCGACAGTGCCTCTGACAGCTTCTCGCCATCGGTTGCGGCGTTCTCGAGCGTTGACGTTACACCGCTTCGGCCGATCGGGTAACGGTTAGAACAAGAATTGCCGGGCTCATCCGGCCGGGTCGAATTTCGCGATCAGCCAGGAACCGTCGACCTTTGTCAGCGTGACCAGCACGCTGCTTTGGGTCTTCTCCGGCTCTTTCTTTTTCGGGCTTGCCGTGGTCTGGTCGACGAAAACCAGCACGACGGCCGAATCCGGATGTAAATCCGAAACGGCGGCCCGAATCACCTTGGCGGTCGCCGTCAGTTGCCCCTGCTGCGCCGTCGGCGCGACGACGTTATCGGTGAACTTGGTGTAGTAAGTCAAAAAGCCGCCGGTGAGATGCGATTTCGCATTGGCGAAATCGCGATCCAAATGGTCGTAGGAATACGACAACACCGCCACGGCACCATCCGACGCCGCCTGGATTGCCCGGTGCGCCGCCGCATCATCGACCCGCTGATCCGGCCTGTACAGAACGAAGTACACACCGGCAGCGACTCCCACGGCGGTGACGACAAACATCGTCGCGACTATCGAACGCCACCTCGCCAGACAGCGGCGCGCCCGGTGCCGGATCGCTCCCAGCCGGCGCCAGCGTGCCGATCCTTCGCCGGCGGGTGGCCGTCCATCCTCGTCGGCGTGCGGAGTCTTCACATCGTCAATCGCCGTTTCGGTGCTGTCCAGCGACGAGCCATGCTCGACAGTCATTGCAGGAAATCAACTTTCGACATCTTGAGCTGACCGTCGTCGCGGTCCATGTTGACACTGAGCCGAAACAAGGCCGGCGGCGGTTTGGCGTTATCCGGCCCAGTGGCATCGGTTTTCGCCGCCACCAGCACGACTCCCGAATTGTCGCTCAACGACTCGACGGCGACGGCTTCCACGGTGGCCTTGCTGCCGACCTTGGTGTCCTCGGCCTTCTTGACTATCAGGGTCGACAGCACTGACAGCTGGTTCTTCTGCTCGCCCGTAGAGGCATCGATCATGCGCTGGACGCTGTCCTTGGCATGATCGGGGTCAATCGACAAAAGTGTCGTAACCCCTTGCCGGGCCGCTGCAGTGAACTCCGCGGCGAGCCGCCGATTATGCACCGCGGTGCGGTGCTGCCACACCATGTAACCGGTCGCGCCGAGGGAGGCGGAGGCGAGCACGACGCCGACGCTAACAGCTATTGTTTTCCGCCCCGGGCGGCGCAGCCACCCTGGCCGCCCGGGACGGCGCAGCCACCGCGGCCGCCCGGGATGCCGCGGCAAACGTAGCCGCGCCCGCGCCGACTTTGCGGGACGCTGCTCGGCGTCTCGAAACCCTGCGTCGTCATCAGCGTCCCCGGATTCTGCTGCCCGGCGCAGCCGTGCGAGGCGTTCGCGAGCCGCCGCAGCGCGCGCTTCAGCCTCGGCGACTTCGTCTTCTGTTTCCGCTTCCGCGACGGGCGCTTCGGTGTCGAAGTGGACTCCTGAGCGCGGCTGTGGTTCGTCGGGAGCGGTCACATCCGTGGGCTCACCACGACGGTCGGCGTCAGGCTGCTCCGGATCGTGCACGGTGAAGCAGCCTATCACTTCGGCCTGGGCTCAATGCCGTGATCGGGCGGCTGCCTTGTGGCTCTTACCTGCGGAAATGCTCGCTCGTCGGGGAACGGGTGGCGGAGAATCTGGGCTGCTTCACAAGGCCGAATTTACTCAGGCGATCTTCTAGTGGGTTAGCTCGAACGCGAGTAGCGTCAAGCGATCATGTGCGATGTGGACTACCTGACCTTGAGGGAGATCACCATGCGGATCGCCGATTTCAGCAGCGGCCGCGGAGGAACTTGCGCCAGCTGTCAGGGCCGTTCCAGCCATGTCGCTGCGGCGGTCGGCATGGCCATCGCCGTCCTGCTCATCGCCCCGGTCGTGCTGGTGGGGTCGTCGTCTGCTCACGCTGACACTGGCCTCGATGGTTACGCTCGTTGCGTTGGAGGCGACGCGAAACCCCCGCCGCCGGGGGTAAACGCAGAAGATTGGTTTCCCAGCGTTCACGTGATACAGACGGATCTCGATTCTGGTGTGCCCTCCGCCCAAGTAGCTCAGAGATTGGTGGAAATGGGAGTCAAGCCGAGCGACGCCGTTACCCGAGTGCAGTGTTTTCTGGCCAACCAGCCGCGCGGGGAAGGGCATTGACGTCCAAACTGACCACTACCATCTTCACCAACTAGGAGAATTTTCTTTTCGGGTATGGCAAAGTAGTCGGGTGCGATCAATCGTGGCCCTGTTTGCCGCGGTGCTCGGTGCCGGCGTGCTCGCCGCGCCGCCGTCCTTCGCCGGGCCGACTGTCTGCGACTACCCCGCCTGCACCCCGGGCATCATGCCGCACCAGGTCCTCGGAGCGCCGTGCGACAACACCACCTACTACGCCTTCGGCGTCGCCGACGGTTACGTCTCCTTCGCCTCGCAGCCCGGACGGCTGATGTTCTGCGGCTCGCCGAGAAGATACCAGCCCCGATGGTTCCGGTCACCACCAATGGCGGGAGTCAAGGACGAAGGCGCCAACTGCCAGAATTACCAGAACTACGTCGCGCAGGCGCCCGATGGCCTGTTCCTCATCTGTTTCGCCCACGACGGCATTATGAGCTGGGTCCGTGCCGACACGTAGCCGCGCCCTTTCCGTTTAGCCTTATCGCGCACGGGCTGCCGGGATGGTCACTTGGGGGCTTCCCGAGGCAGACCGAGCAGGCGCCGACTCAGATCGGTCACCCGTTCGAGCAATGTGTCGTCGTCGATGTCGGCGACCAGCGGATGCATGACCGCGGTGCTGAGTGCGCCGGAGAACATGGCCGCCTCGATCCGGCCGTCCAGACCCGCATCGCTCAGCAGCACCTGATACAGGCGGTCCATGAAGAGCTGAAACGGCTTGTGCTCGGCCAGCAACCGGACGACGACGGGATCGAATTGCAGGGTGCGCACCAACTGGCGGTCGCGAACGGCCATCTCAATCACGCGCACCAACAAGGCGTCTCGTGCTTGAGGGCCATTGTCGTATGCTTCGGCCTCCTCGAGCGCCGGCTCGAGCCGGCCGAGTTCTCGCTCGGTCACGGCGATGACGATCTGCTCTTTAGTCCGAAATTGATGGTAGACGGCAGCTTTCGTTACACCGACGGCATCAGCGATCATCTGCAGCGACGTACCGCTGACACCGTGTGTGGCGAACAGATCCAACGCGGCATCGAGTACCCGCGTCCGGGCCGCGCTGTGCGTGATCAGCCAGAACTGCCCACCGGTGACCGGCTGCCGTGCTGTTCCCACGCACCGAGACTAGACGACGCTATTGACCGTGGCTAGCCGATCGGCTAGCTTCGCTCACTAGCCGAGTTGTGGCGGCGATTTTGTGCGGGGAAGGAGAACCGATGTCCGACGTCGGGGGAAACGATGCAGGCGGTCGCCAATCCGCGCGAACCGCGCCGCGGCGTACCGACGGCGAGCTGATCCTGCTCTGGACGCTGCCCGCGGCCCTGATCCTCTGGATCGCCAGCTTTTTCTTGTTTCCGGGCTTCAATCCGCCGATGTCACCCACGATGCCGGCGGAACAGGTTGCCGCGTTCTACCGCGATCCCGCCCACCTGCCGGAGATCCGGTACAGCATGATCGTGTTCAACTGGTTCGGCGTGTGCCTCGTTCCGATCCTGGCTCTGATCGTGCTGCAGATCCGCAGGATGGCGCATCGGACGCCGATCTTCTCCTACGCGATGCTGGGTTGCGCTGCCGGCGGGCCGACCCTGTTTCTCGTCGCCAACGTCTGCTGGCTGCTGGCCGCCTTCCGTCCGGAGCGCAGTCCGGAGCTGACCCAGCTGCTCAACGATTTCGGCTGGATCACCTTCACCATTCTGGTGCCGTTCCTGATCGGGCAAAGCGTGATCCTCGCCCTGGCAATCTATTTCGATGATCAGGCGGGCCCGGTATTCAACCGTTGGGTGGCCCACTTCAACCTTCTGGTGGCGGCGGCGCTGGTGCCCGCGGCATTCGTCGGGGTGTCCTTGACCGGCCCGCTGGCGTGGGACGGCTTCCTGTCGTTCTGGGTGAAGAACGTTGCCATTGCCGTCTGGATCATCGTGATGGGCGTTGTATTGTGGCAAGCGGTTTATCGCGAGCGTGCCGAAAACCGTGGGCGTCCAGATGAACTGGTCAGCGCATGAGTGCGGTGATGACACCGCCGACGTCCCCGGGCACGCCGCCCGCAGGCCCCCTGCATCAGCGAATCGCCTGGCACGTGCGGCACAACCCCAAGCGCGAACTCTGGTTGGCCTGGTGGGCGCTCCTCGTCTTTTACAACGTGTTCTTCCCGGTGTTCTTCATCGTTTCGCAAGTTCAACCCCCGCCCCAGCCCACCTGGGACCTCGCCACGCAGGTCCACTGGTTCTCCGAACGCCACTTGGGGATACCTCTTGGTTTCGGCATCATCTTCGCCATCGGCGGCATGATCGCGACCAACAACGCCCTCATTGCGTATTCGATGCGACGCATGTCGGTCAGCCGCGCGTTCGGTTATTCGTACCTGATCATCTACTCGCTGAGTGCGGTTCCCGGCATGCTGCTGCTCAACATCGCGCTGATCGTCGGGACGCTGCGACCAGGGCGCGACCCCGAAGCGATCGGTTGGCTCTACGACTTCGCCTTCTTGTCTTTCGACGGGACCATGGGAGTCTTCCTGATCGGCTCGCTGATCTGGATGGTCGCGATTCTGCTCGACAAGTAATCGGGTGTTCCCCAAGTGGTTCGGCTATCTCAACCTGTGCAACGCGCTCACCGAGGTCGTCGTGGCGCCCTGCTGGATCTTCCGGCGTGGTGTGTTGGCGTGGAACGGCCAGATCGCTTGGTGGCTGGACATGGTCGTGTTCGGCATCTACCAAGTCACCTTCATCGTCATGCTGTATCGGATGATCCGCCGCGAAGACTTCGGCACCGGGCCACTGCCGGACCTCGCGCGGAAAATGGCGGCTGCGCAATGACCGACCTAGCCGATAAGAACAAAAGCACCAGGTTCGTGCCAGGCCAGCCCGACATGTGGGCGTTCGTGTTGTTCGAGACCTTGGTCTTCACCGCGTATTTCGGCTTCTACCTTTTCTACCGCGCACGAAGCCCCGAGCTTTTCCTGCACTCTCAGGCGCAGCTTGACCTACGCGTCGGGGTCTTCAATACCCTGGTGTTACTGCTGAGCTCCTGGTCGGTGGCGCGCTGTGTTCAGTCGTCCCGCGCGGGCGCCTACCGAGCGGCGCTCAGGGACGTCTTCATCACGGCCGCGTTCGCCGCAATGTTCCTATTCTTCAAGGTGTTTGAGTGGACCCGCTTGGTGCACGCGGGAAATGGCCTGGACAGCAACGACTTCTTCATGTATTACTTCTTTCTCACCGGGATCCATTTCGTTCATCTGCTGATCGGGTTCGTCGTCCTTGGTGTCATCGTCTACCAACTCCGGCGTCCGGCGCCCAAATCTCAGAGCTCCCAGGAGCTCGTCGAAACCTGCGCAACGTATTGGCATACCGTCGATTTCCTGTGGGTGCTCATCTTTGCGCTGCTGTACGTGGTGAGGTGAGGGTGAAATTCAACAAGAGACTGTTGTTTGTGTGGATGATCCTGGCCGCGCTGACGCTGGCCTATCTGTGGATAGACCACTCCGCAGAGGGTCATGCCGGATCGCTGAAATCCAGTGCGGTAGTCACGTCAAGCGTCATCGTGATCGCGCTGGTCAAGGTGCGCATCATTTTCCGGGAATTCATGGAGGTGCGAAGCGCCCCGGTGCTGCTATGCCGCCTCACTGACGCGTGGGTCGTCCTGATCGGCGTCGCCCTGCTCAGCTGCTACTTCGTCGGTATGCAGATCGGGTAAGTCGCGCGACGAGCCTCAGCCCACCGACGCGACCGAGTCGGCGGTGGTGAACGTCAGGTGCAATTCGCTCAAGCCCCGCAGGATGTACGTCGGCTCGTAGCTGTAGCGGCGCTCGGCGCTGGGCCCGTGGTGGGCTTCGTCGATCTCGATGCGCGACATCCGGTCCAGCAGGCGCTCGATCGAAACCCGGCCCTCCACCCGGGCCAGCGGCCCGCCGGGGCACGAGTGGACGCCGCGGGCGAAGGCCATATGTTCGCGGACGTTTTTGCGGCGAAGATCGAATTCGTGCGGGTTCTCAAACCGGCGCGGGTCGCGGTTCGCCGCACCCGGTAGGACCATCACCACGGTGCCGGCGGGTATGTCTACCCCGCCGATGGTCGTGGCCCTGCGGGCCAGCCGGCAGTCGCTCTTGACGGGACTCTCCATGCGCAGCGACTCCTCGATGAACCCGGGAATCAGGCTGCGGTCGTCGCGCAGCTGCTGTTGGACCTCCGGCCGGTCTCCCAGCACCTGCAGTGCGGCGCTGAGCAGCTTCGCGGTGGTTTCCTGTCCGGCGGCAAAAAGGAACGTCGCCGAGCGGACCACCTCGATCACCGGGGGCGTCGACCCGTCCGGGTACTTCGCCGTCGCGAGCGAGGTCAGCACGTCATTGCGGGGTGCGCGCCGCCGGTCCTCGATGTAGGCGCAGAACTTGTCGTCGAGCCATTGCAGCGGGTTGATACCGACCGACTCGTGGTCCAGGGCGCCGACCCGCGCGCCGGGACGGTCGGCTCCCAAGGCGCTCCGGAATTCCTTGTGGTCCTCCTCCGGCACACCGAGCAGGTCGGCGATCACCAAAGTGGCGAACGGCTTGGAGTATTCGGCGATGAACTCGCATTCGCCGTTGTGCAGGAACTCGTCGAGCTGGCGGTCGGCGAGGCGCCACATGAACTCCTCGTTGTGCTTCAGCCGGCTCGGGGTCAGCAGCTTGCTCAGCACGGATCGGGCCTTGGTGTGGTCCGGCGGGTCCATGGTGACCATGTGCTCGTTCATCGGAAAGTAGCTGCGGTGTAAGTCGATCAGCGCGCTGATGTCATCGCCCTCGGGCGTAAACGGCAGTGGGGGGAACGGGCCGCCGAGCGCGACAATGTTGGAGAACGTTTCGGGATCCTTGTAGATCTCCGTGGCCTCGTCGTAGCCGGTGACGGCGACGACCCCGTGGTGTGGCAGGCGCAGCACGGGGTTTTCGCTGCGCAGGTAGTCGAAGTACGGGTGCGGATCGGGGACCAGGGACGGATCGGTGAAGAAGTCGATCGAGTCGTAGTCGGTCATCGGGTTGCGTCTCCTGGGCTGGATTACCGGTGAAGTTCGGCGGCGAGCGTTACCGTCGCCCACGTTCGAGCTCGAAAATGTGCTGAGCATCTGCTTAGCATGGCGGTAATGTCGTGGTCAAGGTCACTACGCCGTGCCGCGCTACGATCCGTGTGGTCGGAACGGAAACGCCGAGAGTACGGAGCAACAATGACTTCGGCCCGCAGGATTGGGGCGCCGGACGCGAAGAATCGCGGTCTGCTGCTCGACGCGGCCGAGCAGCTGATGCTCGAAGAGGGCTATGCCGCCGTCACGTCGCGCCGCCTCGCGAACAAGGCGGGACTGAAGCCTCAACTGGTGCACTACTACTTCCGCACCATGGAGGAGCTATTCCTCGAGGTCTTCCGCCGGCGCGGTGAAGAAGCGCTCGAGGTGCACGCGCAGCTGCTGCAGTCGCCGCAGCCGCTGTGGGCGCTGTGGAGATTCGGCACCGATCCCGCATTCACCCGCATTTCCATGGAATTCATGGCGCTGGCCAACCACCGTAAGGAGATGCGAGCCGAAATCGCTTATTACGCAGAGCGTTTGCGTGAAGAGGAACGGCAAGCGGTGACGACGGCCCTGCAGCGGTATGGAGTGGCCAGAGAAGAGATGCCGCCGGTGGTCGTGACCGTGCTCATGTCCAGCTTGTCGAGATTCCTGGTGCTCGAGCAGGCGATCGGCATGTCCAGCGGTCACTCCGAAACCGTGCAATTGGTCGAAGATCACTTGCGCCGCCTGGAAGGCGAACCGCAGCCGATTACGGGGGTACCGGAGACCTGGGTGGTTCACCAGTTCCGCAGCGAGCAAAGCACGCCTTTAGGGCCATCCTTGGATACGACGACGGTTCCGTCCACCGCCAGGTCACAGTGAAGCCCCGGCTCGCCGGGCTCGGTGCCCGTGCTCGCCACGACCATCGCGTAATGGTCGGGGTCCGACATGTCCAGCTCGAAGCTCCACGGCTTGCCCGGGCCGAGATCGACGTCGACGTGGGGTGTGAACGAGTAGGGGTTGTGGCTGTAGTCGGAGAATTTTGCCGGCTGCTGGTCTAGGTAATAGATGTCGGTGTAGATCGGATTCTGCGCGGTGACGGTGTACTTGACGTGATGCATGACCGGGTCGGCGTGGGCCCGTCCGGTGCTAACAACTAAACCGGCACCCACCAACAGCCCTGCCAGGGTCAGCGCCGAGCCGGCTCCCAGCATTCTGTACACGCCTGTCATGTCGCTCCTCCGGTTGGCTGGCGCGCACTGGCAGTGCGGTTCATCACCCGCTCGGCGGCCTGCCAGTGTGCGTCGGCAACCCACAACCGTGCAAAGGATGCTATCGCCTCATCAGGCGAAACACCGCGGATTACGCGCTTTATCTCGGTCGCCGGGTGACGAGCCAGCGACTTCGCGATCGATCGCCATCCTTCGGCGGGTGAGTCGAAGGAAGCGCGGGGCAACACCTTGTCCACTAAGCCGATCCGCTCGGCTTCGCCTGCGGTCAAGGTTGATCCCGTACCGGCCAGCAGAAGCGCCCTGCTCTTGCCGACGAGCGCGGCCAGTCGCTCGGCGCCGCCCCAGGCCGGCATGATCGCCAGCTCCACCTGATTGAACGCAATCTTGATGTCGTCGGCGGCCAACCGGATGTCGGCGGCGACAGCGATTTCGGCGCCGCCGCCGAAGGCATGTCCGTTCAGTGCGGCGATGACCGGAGCGCGGAAGTTCGCCAGTTGATCGCAGATCGACCGCATCCGCTTCGCCATCGCCGCGGCGTCCTCTTCGGTCTGCAGCGAACTCAGCTCCTTGAGGTCGCCGCCTGACACGAAGGCCCGATCACCGGCACCCGTGATGACCAGGGCTTTGGCATCCGCCGCCGCATCGAGCGCCTTTTCCAGCTGTTCCATGGTGTCGAGCGCGATGGCATTGCGTGCGTGAGGGCGATTGATGGTCAGCACTGCCAAACCATCGTCCATCTCTAGGTCGAGCATGCGTTCTCGCTCCTCGGACAAGGGCCCCGATATTGGCATTCTCTTTTCGCGAGAATAACATCACTGCAGACCCCAAGAACTTTCGTCAGCGAGGATGGAGGCGATCCGGTGCGGAACCGAATCGGGGTGGCCGCTGCCGCCCTCACTGTCGCCCTGCTTGGGGCATGCACGTCGCGACCACCAACCCAACTCTCTAGCACCGCATCTGTGACCGTCAACGGTAACGACGCGAATTTCCACGTCGTGAAGTGCAGTCAGCGGGAGTGGACTCGGACAATCGTCATCGGCGGCGACTTCGCAGGGGCCAAGGTTGTCATCGACGAGGGGGCGCAGCCGGCGTCAGCCGAGTCGGTCCGGATCCAGAATCTGGGCGGCTTCACCGGCATGTACTCCAAGGGCGACGGGGGCAACGCCGACATGAGCTTCAGCGGCGACAGGTTCACCATCACCGGCACCGCCAACGGCTCCAAGGCCGACAAGCCGAATGAACCCATGTCCGCCGATTTCAAAATCATCGCCACGTGCTGATCCTGGCTGCGGTAGCGGCGCCGGGCGCCTCGAGCACAAGCGACGCCGCCGGTTAGCGCCCGGCGCCGAATACCGCAAGGCGGCACATTGCGCTGGGCGCAACAAGAGAATAATATTCTCGCAAATCAAGAAGGAGGATTTCATGGGGCAGTTGTCGCACCGGGAGGACGTCCCGTTTCCAATCTTTGACGCGGATAACCATCTCTACGAGCCGCCGGAGGCGCTGACCAAGTTCCTGCCCAAGGAGTACAAGGACTTCGTCCAGTACGTGCAGGTCAATGGGCGCACCAAGATCGCGATCCGCGGCCACATCAGCAACTACATTCCCAACCCGACCTTCGAGGTCGTCGCCCGCCCGGGTGCCTGGGAGGAGTACTTCAAGTACGGCAACCCGGAGGGCAAGAGCAAGCGCGAGCTGTTCGGTGAGCCGATGCGCGCGATCCCGGCGTTCTTCGAGCCCGGCCCGCGCCTGGAGAAGATGAACGAGCTGGGCCTGGACCGCACCCTGATGTTCCCGACGCTGGCCAGCCTGCTCGAGGAGCGGCTGCGCGACGACCCGGTCGCCATCCACGTCCTGATCCATGCGCTGAACCAGTGGCTCGACGAGGTCTGGGGCTTCAACTACCAGAACCGCATCTTCACCACCCCGGTGATCACCCTGCCGATCGTCGAGAAGGCGATCGAGGAGCTGGAGTGGGCGGTCAAGCGCGGCGCCCGCTGCATCCTGGTCCGCCCGGCTCCGGTCCCCGGATTTCGCGGCCCCCGGTCGTTCGCGCTGCCCGAGTTCGACCCGTTCTGGGAGCGGGTCGTCGAGCACGACCTGCTGGTCGGCATGCACTCCAGCGACAGCGGCTACTCCCGGTACACCTCCGAGTGGGACGGTGCCGAACAGGAGATGCTGCCGTTCCAAACCAACGCGATGGGCATCCTCAACGAGTGGCGGCCGATCCAGGACGCGGTGGGGTCCTGGGTGATCCACGGCGCGCTCTACCGCCATCCCAAGCTGAAGGTCGCGATCGTCGAGGCCGGTTCGAAGTGGATGACCCCGTTGCTGGACGGCCTGGCCGAGGTCTTCCGGAAGGCCCCGGAAGCCTTCCCGAGCGACCCCGTCGAAATGGTCAAGAACCGGATCCACGTCAGCCCGTTCTTCGAGGACGGCATCGACGATCTGGTCAACCTCGTCGGTGTGGACCAGGTGCTGTACGGCTCGGACTGGCCGCATCCGGAGGGTCTGGCGGAGCCGACGTTCTACGTCAACGCGCTGTCGCACCTGTCCGTCGACGACCAGGCAAAGATCATGGGCGGCAACCTCGGTCGACTCGTCACGGTGTGAGACGCGCTGAGCCGTGGGAGACCATCCCCGAGATGGTCTTGAGCGCGGCGGACCGCTTCGGCGACGCGGAAGCGGTCGTCGACGGTCCGCTGCGCCTCACGTTCGCGCAAGTTGTCGAACGGATTCGTCGCGCCGCAGGGGCCTTCGCCGACCTCGGCGTGGACAAGGGCGACCGAGTCGCCCTTTGGGCGCCCAACTCCGCGGAGTGGATCGTCGCGGCGTTCGGGTTGCTCACCGCGGGTGGCGTGCTCGTGCCGGTCAACACCCGGTTCAAGACCGAGGAAGCCGGCGACATCATCGGCCGCAGCAAGGCGAAGGCCGTCCTGGTCCAGAAGGGATTCCTCGGCCAGGACTACACCGCGCCCGCCGGGATACCGGTCATCGACCTTAAATCCGATTTCCTTTCCGGCGGGTCCCCATTCGAGCGCGCGGTGAGCGGCACCGACATCGCCGACGTCATCTTCACCTCGGGCACCACCGGGCGTCCGAAGGGCGCGATGATGAATCATCGCCAGACGCTACGGATGTACGACGAATGGGCCACGCTCGCGGACCTGCGGGAGGGCGACCGCTACTTGCAGATCAACCCGTACTTTCACACGTTCGGCCTGAAGGCGGGACTCATCACGTCGTTCCTGCGCGGCGCGACGATGGTGCCGCTCGCGGTATTCGACATCGACGTGGTGGTGGATCTGGTTGAACGCGAACGCATCACGATGCTGCCTGGGCCGCCGACGCTCTACCATTCATTGCTGACGGTTCGTGACAAGTCCAGGCTGGCGACATTGCGCGCGGGCGTGACCGGCGCCGCCGACATCCCCGTCGAGCTGGTCCGCCGTATCCATGCCGAGCTACCGTTTAAGACGTTGATGACCGGTTATGGCCTCACCGAGGCCGGCAACGTAACCTTGTCTCGGCCCGGTGATTCCTTCGAGGACGTGGCTACCACCGCGGGCCTGCCTTGCGAGGGGGTTGAGGTGCGCATCGCTGACGACGGCGAAGTCCTGGTCCGCGGATACAACGTCATGGCCGGCTATCTCGACGATCCCGCCGCAACCGCCTTGGCGGTCGATGGCGACGGCTGGCTGCACACAGGCGATCTGGGCAGGCTGGATGCGGCGGGTCGGCTCAGAATTGATGGGCGCAAGAAGGACATGTTCATCGTGGGCGGGTTCAATGCCTACCCGGCGGAGATC
Organism: uncultured Actinomycetota bacterium; assembly: GCA_963800315.1. GTDB lineage: Bacteria > Actinomycetota > Actinomycetes > Mycobacteriales > Mycobacteriaceae > Mycobacterium. The sequence continues at coordinate 283,591 of CAWDAS010000001.1, read as the reverse complement.
GAGGGCTTCCTGCTCGAGCACCCCGCGGTGGCCCAAGCCGCGGTAATCGGAGTGCCCGACGGTCGCCTCGGTCAGGTGGGCAAGGCTTTCGTCGTGACGAAAACCGAAGTTTCCGAGACTGACTTGATCGCCTGGTGCCGAGACCGGATGGCGGGATTCAAAGTGCCCAGAGCCGTCGAGTTCCTCAACACTCTGCCGCTCAATGCCACCGGGAAAGTGATGAAGGACCAACTCCGTTGAACGATGGTGACATCCATTCGATGGTCATCGCGTCGGACTATCGCGTCCCCGACCCAACGCGGGTATGGCCGCTTTTGGAGCGCAACAAGGCGGCCCTCGCCGACATCGGCGCCCACCACGTCCTGGTCTACACGTCAACACACGACTACGGCCGGGTGCTGGTGATGATCGGAGTCCACAGCCGTGAACCGATTGTCGAGCTGCTCCGCTCGCGGGTCTTCTTCGACTGGTTCGACGCCGCCGGCGTCGACGACATCCCCGCGGTCTTCGCCGGCGAGATCGTCGACAGGTTCGTTGGGGACACCGCGACGACACCGGCGGCCCCCGGAGTCGTCGTGGCCGCGATCGCGTCGGTCAACGACGTGGCCATCCTGAACGCGGAGCTCCGTTCGGCGAGGGACAGGTTCACCTCGGCCGGAGTCCGAAAGACGTCGGTATTCCGGGCCTTCGACGATGAGCACGAAGTGATGATCTTGCAGGAGTTCCCTGACGAGGAGACCGCACGGCAGTGGATCGACCACCCCGACGCCGCGGCCCAATGGATGTCCGGCGCGGGTATCGGCGCCTACCCACCACTGTTCGTCGGCCGGTTCCACGACATGATGCGCATCGACGCGGACTGAGCAAGCCGCCCGATGTTCGTGTGCCTGTGCAACGGGGTCACCAACCAAACGGTCGCCGAGGCCGTCGCGGCCGGGGCCTCGACCACAAAGGATGTCGCGCAGGCCTGTGGAGCGGGCGCCGATTGCGGGCGTTGCCGCCGCACCGTCCTGGCGATACTGCGATCATCGCCGCCCGCCCGATCCGGGCCGTGCTGACGCGGGGCGCTCAGCGGCGCACACTGCCGTCCGGCGACATCGGTTGCACGAGTTCGACGAGCAAACTGGGAATCTCGAGCCGCGGCAATACCACCTCGACCAGCACCATCCGGTCTCGGTGCTCAGCGGCGGCAGTCAACGCGTCGTCGAGCTCCCCGTAGGTATGGACCCGGAACGCCAGGTGATCGGCGACCCCGAGCGCGTTGGGAATGTCCGTCCACTTCCAGCCGACGATGTCGTTGTAAGGAGCCGTTTCTCCGTGGATCGCGCGTTCGACGGTGTAGCCGTCGTTATTGACCACCACGATCACCGGGGACAGTCCTTCGCGCGAGAAGGTGCCGAGCTCCTGGACGGTCAGCTGCGCGGCGCCGTCACCGATCAGCAGCACCGGCCTGCGGTCCGGATGTGCGACCCCGGCCCCGAGCGCGGCGGGCAGGGTGTAACCGATTGAGCCCCAAAGCGGTTGGCCGATGAAGGTAACACCCCGCGGCAACCGGTGATCGGCCATGCCGTAGAAGGAGGTGCCTTGATCGGCGAGCACCACGTTGCCCGGTGTCAGCGCCACGCACAGCCGATCCCACAACATCTGCTGGGTCAGGGGCCTGTCGCGCGCCGGGGTTTCCGCCGTCTGTGCGGACGGGCCGTCCGGTGCCGGTGGCACGGGCGGTGACGTGATCCCGCGCCGCACCAGGATCTGGGCCAGCGCCTCGAGCGCCGCACCCATTTCCAGCGGCGCGAACACCCGGCCCGCCACGCTGCTCTGGTACTGCTCGACATCGATGGTCCGCGCCGGATCGATCCGCTGGCTGAAGAAGCCGCTGACCATGTCGGTGAACACCACTCCCGCCGTCACCAGGACGGGCGCCTCTTCGATCGCGGCGCGTACCGCGGGCGCACTGGCCGACCCCGCGTAGATGCCCAGGTAGTTCGGGGAGCTTTCGTCAAGCAGGCTCTTGCCCCACATCAACGTGGCGTAGGGCACCACGTCGGCCGCAAGCAGCGCTTCGAGCTCTTTGACCACCTGCAACCGATGCACCAGCAGGTCGGCGAGCACGGTCACCTGGTTACCGGCGATGAGCTCGGCGGCGGCCTCGGTGAACAGCGCCAGCGCACGGGGGCTGGTGCCGCCGGTGTAGTGGGGCAGGGGTTCCTCGGGCGGTTCGGTGGGGAAGCGGGCAACGTCGGTGGACAGCAGGATGTACCCGGGCCGCTTCTGCTCGCGCACCTCGCTGAGCACCCGGTCGATCTCTCTGCGAGCCGTGGCAGGCATCAGATTGGCCTGGGCGCAGGTGATTTCACGGCTGATCCGAAGGAAGTGCTCGAAGTCCCCGTCGCCGAGTGAATGGTGCAGCGCCCGCCTGGCGCCCTGGGCGTCTTTGGAGGGGCCGCCGACGATGTGCACGACAGGTACATGCTCGGCGTAGCCGCCGGCGATCGCATTGGCCGCCGAGAGCTCCCCCACGCCGAATGTCGTTACCACGGCTGACATCCCGCGCAGCCGTCCGTACCCGTCGGCGGCGTAGCCGGCGTTGAGCTCGTTGGCGCTGCCCACCCATCGAATGGCCGGATGGGCGACGATGTGGTCGAGGAATTCCAGGTTGTAGTCGCCCGGAACGCCGAAGATCTCCGACACGCCGAGTTCGGCGAGGCGGTCCAACAGGTAGTCGCCGACGGTGTAGACGGACTCAGCCACAAGCACGACGGTACGCTCTGTCGAATCTGTTCCGGCCGACACGCCGCGGCGCTATGGTCCAGCCATGGCAGTCAAGGAATCGCGCGAAGTGGTCATCGAAGCAAGTCCCAACGAGATCCTCGAGGTGGTCGCCGACGTCGAAGCGATGCCGGAGTGGTCGTCCATTCATCAGAGCGCCGAGGTGCTCGATCGCGATGCGCAGGGTCGGCCCCAGCGCGCCCGGATGAAAGTCAAGACGACCGGCGTCACGGACGAGATCGTGCTCGCTTACACCTGGCGCGACGACGGAGTCACGTGGACGCAGGAAAGCGGGAAAGCGTCCCGTAATCAAGAAGGCGGTTACACGCTCACCCCGCAAGGCGACAAGACTCGGACGAAGTTCGAGCTGGCGCTGGATCCGCTCGTGCCGCTGCCCGGCTTTGTGATAAAGCGTGCCATGAAAGGGATCATGGAGCTGAACACGGACGGCCTGCGCAAGCGGGTGCTGAAGGTGAAGAAGGGCAAGTAGTCTCCCGTGACCACTGGTGGGCCCCTGGCCGGGGTGAAAGTGATCGAGCTGGGTGGAATCGGACCGGGGCCGCACGCGGGGATGGTGCTTGCCGATCTGGGTGCCGACGTGGTGCGGGTGCGGCGGCCCGGCGGACTGACGATGCCGCCGGAGGACCGCGACCTGCTGCATCGCGGGAAGCGGATCGTGGACCTGGACGTCAAGACGCAACGTCGGGCGCTGCTGGACCTGGCCGCGAAGGCCGACGTGCTGCTGGACGGCTTCCGGCCGGGCACGTGTGAACGACTCGGCATCGGTCCCGACGACTGCGCGGCGGTCAATCCGCGGCTGATCTTCGCGCGGATTACCGGCTGGGGACAGCACGGTCCGCTCGCGCACACGGCGGGCCACGACATCAACTACCTGTCGCGGACCGGTGCGCTGTCGGCGCTGGGCTATGCCGACCGGCCGCCGATGCCCCCGCTGAATCTGGTCGCCGACTTCGGCGGAGGTTCGATGCTGGTGCTGCTCGGCATCGCGGTCGCGCTGTACGAGCGGGAACGCTCGGGCCGGGGTCAGGTCATCGACGCGGCGATGGTCGACGGGGTCAGCGTGCTCGCCCAGATGATGTGGACCATGAAGTCGACTGGGGCGCTGCGCGACCGGCGCGAATCGTTCCTCCTCGACGGCGGCGCCCCGTTCTACCGGTGCTATGAAACCGCCGACGGCGGGTACCTGGCCGTGGGCGCCATCGAGCCGCAATTCTTCGCCGCGTTGCTGGACGGGCTCGGCCTGTCACCCGACGAGGTGCCCAACCAGCTCGATGTGGGTTCCTACCCGCAGATGCACGACCTGTTCGCCATCCGGTTCGCCAGCCGCAGCCGCGACGAGTGGACACAGGTTTTCGCCGGCACCGATGCGTGCGTCACCCCGGTGTTGGGCTGGAGCGAAGCCGCCGCCGACGACCACTTGAGGGCGAGGTCCACGGTGATCACCGCCCACGGCGTCGACCAGGCCGCGCCCGCTCCGCGCTTCTCCCGAACACCGACCGGACCGGTCGGGCGGCCGCCGGCGGCAACCACGGCCCTCACCGAAATAGATTGGTAGTCCGCTGTTTACGCCGAATCGATCCATACGCCCGGCGGCGTTGCTAGGTTGATCCCAGTGGCCGTTAAAGCATCACGGGAATTCGTCATCGATGCGCCGCCAGAAGTGGTCATGGAGGCGCTGACAGATGTCGGCGTCCTGTCATCGTGGTCGCCGCTCCACAAGAACATCGAAGTGATCGACCGTTATCCCGACGGTCGGCCCCACCATGTCAGGACCACCATCAAGGTGCTGGGGCTCGTCGACAAAGAGATCCTGGAATATCACTGGGGCCCCGACTGGGTCGTCTATGACGCCAGAGGGACCTCCCAGCAACACGGCCAGCATGTCGAGTACAACCTCAAACCCGAAGGTGTCGCCAAGACCCGCGTGCGCTTCGACATCACCGTCGAACCGGCGGGGCCCATACCCGGATTCATCGTGCGGCGACAAAGCGAACACGTCCTCGACGCCGCGGTAAAAGGATTGCGCGAATTGGTGCAGGGCCTCGGCGGCTCGGGTGCGGCGGAGTAGCGGTGGCCGTTCAAGCATCGTCCGAAATCGTCATCGACGCGCCCCCGGAAGTGATCATGGAGGCGCTGGCCGACCTGGACGCTGTGCCGTCGTGGTCATCGGTGCACAAGCGGGTCGAAGTCGTGGACAAACATCCCGACGGGCGACCGTGCCACGTGAAGGTCACCATCGCAGTGACCGGCATCCACGACACCGAACTGCTCGAATATCACTGGGGCCCGGACTGGATGGTGTGGGATGCGGCGAAGACCTCCCAGCAACACGGTCAGCACGGGGAGTACAACCTGAGCCGGGTGAGCGACGACAAGACCAGGGTGCGCTTCGCCATCACGGTCGAGCCGTTGGCGCCGCTGCCCGAGTTCTGGGTCAAGCGGGCACGCAAGAAGATCCTTCATGCGGCGCTGGAGGGACTGCGCACGCGTGTCATGGGCGCCGAGGGCGCCGGCCGGGGCTAGGTAGCCGGTCGGTCCCGCAGCGCGCTCAGCCGCCGGACCGCCTCGTCCAGGGTGTCGTCACGTTTGCAGAAGGTGAAGCGCACCAAGTGATTCCACACATCGGCTTGCGTTGCGGCGTGCGCGGCCGGCGGGTTGCAGAACGCCGACATCGGAATGGCCGCCACCCCGACCGTCTCCGGCAGCGCCGCGCAGAACGCGGCGCTGTCGTCATAGCCCAGCGGGCGCGGATCGGCGCACAGAAAGTAACTGCCCGCGCTGTCGTGCACCTCGAAGCCGACCTCGTTCAGTCCCGCGGCCAGCCGATCGCGTCGGGCCTGCAACGAGCGGCGAAGCTGGGCCACCCACGCGTCCTCGGTGTCCAGCGCTAGGGCCACCGCAGGCTGGAACGGCGCGCCGCCGACGTAGCTCAGATACTGCTTGGCCGCGCGCACCCCGGCGATGAGTCGCGCTGGGCCGCAGGCCCATCCGATCTTCCAGCCGGTGCAGTTGAACATCTTGGCCGCGCTGGAAATGGTGATCGTCCGCTCGGCCATGCCGTCGAAGCCGGCCAGGGGCAGGTGCCGATGGCCGTCAAAGACCAGGTGCTCGTACACCTCGTCGGTGATCACCAACAAATCGGCGGCGACCGCGATCTCCGCGATGGCCGACAGGTCGGATGCGCTCAGCACCGTGCCGGTCGGGTTGTGCGGCGAGTTGACGATCAGCGCGCGGGTGCGTGGTGTCACCGCCCGCCGCAGTGCGTCGGCGTCCAACGCAAATCCGCGGCCATGGGGGACCAGCGGCACCGACACGTGGCGCGCGCCGGCCATCGCCACCACCGGTGCGTAGGAGTCGTAGAAGGGCTCGATCAGCAGCACCTCCGAGCCGGGTTCGACCAGGCCGAGCACCGCTGCCGCGATACCCTCGGTCGCCCCGACCGTCACCAGTACCTCGGTGTCGGGGTCGTAGTCGATCCCGAAATGGCGCTGCCGCTGCGCGGCGACGGCCCGCCGCAAGGACGCGACGCCGAGTCCGGGCGGGTACTGGTTGGCTCCCTCGGCGATGGCATCTTGGGCGGCCTTCAACATCGCGGGCGGCCCGTCCTCGTCGGGAAACCCCTGGCCGAGGTTCACCGCGCCCACCCGGGTGGCCAGAGCCGACATCTCGGCGAACACCGTGGTCGCGTACGGACGCAGTCGCGACACCGTCATGGTGGTCGAGCTTAAGGTGCCCGACTACCCGTGCGCCCGACGCGGTAGTTGACCACCGCCGCGTCCCGGTGAATGTTCTTAGGTGACACTCGCTACGGTCAGTACCACACGTGACGGAGGTTTTTATGGCCGGGCAGATTCCAATGGTCGACTATCTGGTGCTCGACGACGGCGAACCGCACCTGGTTGCGCACGAATGCACCAACTGCGGCGCCCGGTTCTTCGACCGGCGCAACGCGTGCGCCGGCTGCTTTGCGGCCGAGTTCAAGACCGTCCCGGTCGCGACCGAGGGCACGGTGCGCGCGTTCACGATCGTCACCTTCGCCGCACCGGGGATCCCCACCCCGTTCGTTGCCTCCGTGGTCGACTGCGACGGCACCCAGGTCCGCGCCAACCTCATCAACGTCGAGCCCGATCCCGAGCACGTTCGCGACGGGATGAAGGTGCGGCTCGTCACCTATCCGATCGGCACGGACGCCAACGGCACCGAGGCGATCGGCTTCGGCTTCGAGCCCGCCACCTGACCAACCAGCACCGAACCATGAAGGAGCAGCGACGATGAGCGCCAGCGACGAAATCTGGATCCTCGGCATCCGGATGACCAAGTTCGGCAAGCACCCCGATCTGGACACGGTGGACCTGGCGGCCGAGGCCGCGATGGGCGCGCTGGCCGATGCCGGCGTGACCATGGCCGACATCGGTGTGCTGGCGGCCGGCAACCTGATGAACGCCAGCGCCGGCCTCGGCCAGCAGCTGCAAAAACAGATCGGCCAGACCGGCATCCCGGTGTACAACGTGGCCAATGCCTGCGCCACCGGGGCCACCGCGCTGCGAACCGCGATCATGGCCGTCAAGGCCGGCGAGGTGGACTACGGCATGGCCGTCGGTGTGGAGAAGCTGTCCGGCGCCGGGTTGCTGGCCGGGGGCGGCAAGAAGGACGACGCCGACGTGTGGGCGCCGAAGGGCCGCTACGGCGCCGTCGCGCCGATCGACGGACGGATCGGCACCGAGACCATGCCGGGGGTGTTCGCCCAGATCGGCACCGAGTACGGCCACAAGTACGGCGGCACCAGCTTCGAGTTGTTCGCCAAGATCAGCGAGAAGAACCACGCCCATTCGACGCTGAATCCGCTGGCCGCCTACCAGAAGCGGTTCACCCTCGAGCAGATCATGGGCGACGTTATGATCGCCTACCCCAACACCCGGCCGATGTGCTCGGCCAACTGTGACGGTGCGGCGGCCGCGATCGTGTGCAACGGCGAGACGCTGAAGTCGCTCTCGCTGCAGCAGCGGCGGCGTGCGGTCAAGGTGTCGGCGTCGGTGCTGACCACCGACCCCTACCAGGAGGGCTGCCAGGTCCTGCCGAACGTCAACACGCTGACCCGCAACGCCGCCGCGACCGCCTACGAGCAGGCCGGTGTGGGGCCGGGCGATCTGGACCTCGTCGAGTTGCACGACTGCTTTGCCACCGCCGAGCTGGTGCACTACGACAACCTGATGCTGTGCGAGGAGGGCGGGGCCGCCGACTTCTTCAACTCCGGGGCGACCTGGCGGGACGGCTCGACGCCGGTCAACGTCTCGGGCGGGCTGCAGTCCAAGGGGCATCCCATCGCGGCCACCGGCATCGCCAACATCTGGGAGGTCTGCCACCACCTGCGCGGGGAGGCCGGCGACCGTCAGATCGAGAACGCCAAGGTCGGGCTGGCCCACGTCATCGGCCTGGGTTCCGCCTGCGGCGTGCACATCCTGGAGAAATCAGCGGCCTAGCATTGCCGCGCCCGGCGGGGTTTCGAGCGTCACGCCAACGTGACGCTCGACGCGCAGCGGGTGGGTCTGAGCAGCGCATCCCGCCCAACCAACAGGTTGGACGGGCACCCTGTTAGGGTGCTGGTGCTGGACCTAGTCTTGAAGACGGATCCCCGAAATCAATTGCGAAGAGGAAGTCGACATGTCCGAAGAAGCCTTCATCTACGAGGCCATCCGCACGCCGCGCGGCAAGCAGAAGAACGGATCGTTGACCGAGGTCAAGCCGCTCAACCTGGTCGTCGGCCTGATCGAGGAGCTGCGCAGGCGCAACCCCGACCTCGACGAGAACCTGATCAGCGACGTCATCCTGGGGTGCGTCTCCCCCGTGGGTGACCAGGGCGGCGACATCGCCCGCACCGCGGTGATCGCGTCCGGCATGCCCGACACCGTCGGCGGCGTGCAGCTGAATCGGTTCTGCGCCTCGGGTCTGGAGGCCGTCAACACCTCCGCCCAGAAGGTGCGCTCCGGCTGGGATGACCTGGTGCTGGCCGGCGGCGTGGAGTCGATGAGCCGAGTCCCGATGGGCTCCGACGGCGGCCCGATGATGGCCGACCCGGCCACCTCCTACGACGCCTACATCGTTCCGCAGGGCATCGGCGCGGACCTGATCGCCACCATCGAGGGCTTCTCCCGCGACGACGTCGACGCCTACGCGCTGCGCTCGCAGGAGCGCGCGGCCGCGGCGTGGTCGGGCGGCTACTTCGCCAAGTCGATCGTGCCGGTCCGCGACCAGAATGGCCTGCTGATCCTCGACCACGACGAGCACATGCGCCCCGACACCACCATGGAGGGCCTCGCCAAGCTGAAGCCCGCCTTCGAGGGGCTGGCCGCCATGGCCGGCTTCGACGACGTGGCGCTGCAGAAGTACCACTGGGTCGAGACGATCAACCACGTCCACACCGGCGGCAATAGCTCGGGCATCGTCGACGGTGCCGCGCTGGTGCTGGTCGGGACGGAAGCCGCCGGCAAGTCGCAGGGGCTCACTCCGCGGGCCCGCATCGTGGCCACCGCCACCACCGGTGCCGACCCGACCATCATGCTGACCGGCCCGACGCCGGCCACCCAGAAGGCGCTCGACCGGGCCGGGCTGACCGTCGATGACATCGACCTCTTCGAGCTGAACGAGGCGTTCGCATCGGTTGTCTTGAAGTTCCAGAAGGACCTGGGCATCCCCGACGAGAAGCTCAACGTCAACGGGGGCGCCATCGCGATGGGCCACCCGCTGGGTGCCACCGGCGCCATGATCCTCGGCACCATGGTCGACGAGCTCGAGCGCCGCGATGCCCGTCGCGCGCTGGTCACGCTGTGCATCGGCGGCGGCATGGGCGTCGCCACCATCATCGAAAGGGTTTAAGACCATGGCAGAGAACACCATTGCGTGGGACAAGGACGCCGACGGCATCGTCACGCTGACGTTGGACGACCCGACCGGGTCGGCCAACGTGATGAACGAGCACTACATCGAGTCGATGGGTAAGACCATCGAACGCCTTGTCGCCGAGAAGGACTCGATCACCGGTGTGGTGATCACCAGCGCAAAGAACACCTTTTTTGCCGGCGGTGACGTCAAAAGCATGATCAAGATCGGGCCCGGAGAACGCCGGAGAGATCGTTTGATCTAGGTCGAGGGCGTCAAGAAGCGACTTGCGCACGCTGGAAACCCTGGGTGTGCCAGTGGTGGCCGCCATCAACGGCGCCGCGCTCGGCGGTGGTCTGGAGATCGCGCTGGCCTGTCACCACCGCATCGCTGCCGACGTGAAGGGCGCTCGTGGTCGGCTTCCCCGAGGTGACGCTCGGCCTGCTGCCCGGCGCCGGCGGCGTCACCCGCTCGGTGCGGATGCTGGGCATCCAGAACGCGTTTATGAACGTGCTGAGCCAGGGCACCCGCTTCAAGCCGGCCGCGGCCAAGGACAACGGTCTGATCGACGAGATCGTCTCCAGCGTCGAGGAACTGGTGCCCGGCCGCCAAGGCGTGGATCAAGGCCAACCCCGAGGCGCACACCCAGCCCTGGGACGCCAAGGGCTACAAGATCCCCGGCGGCACCCCAGTCAGCCCGGCGCTGGCGGCGATCCTGCCGTCGTTCCCCTCGCTGCTGCGCAAGCAGCTCAAGGGCGCGCCGATGCCGGCTCCGCGGGCCATCATGGCCGCGGCCGTCGAGGGCGCGCAGGTCGACTTCGACACCGCCACCCGCATCGAGAGCCGCTACTTCACCGAGCTGGTCACTGGCCCGATCGCCAAGAACATGATTCAGGCGTTCTTCTTCGACCTGCAGACCATCAACTCCGGCGGCTCGCGGCCCGACGGCATCGGCAAGACGCCGATCAAGAAGGTCGGTGTGCTCGGTGCGGGCATGATGGGCGCCGGCATCGCCTACGTCTCGGCCAAGGCCGGGTTCGACGTCGTGCTGAAGGACGTCAGCCTGGAGGCCGCGCAAAAGGGCAAGGGCTACTCCGAGAAGCTGGAGGCCAAGGCGCTCGAGCGGGGCAAGACGACCAAGGAGAAGTCCGACGCGCTGCTGGCCCGCATCACCCCGACCGGTGACGCCGCCGACCTCAAGGGCGTCGACTTCGTCATCGAGGCGGTGTTCGAGAACCAGGAACTCAAGCACAAGGTGTTCCAGGAGATCGAGGACGTCGTCGAGCCCAACGCGGTCCTCGGGTCGAACACCTCGACGCTGCCGATCACCGGTCTGGCGACCGGCGTGAAGCGGCAGGAGGACTTCATCGGGATCCACTTCTTCTCGCCGGTCGACAAGATGCCGCTGGTCGAGATCATCAAGGGCGAGAAGACCTCCGACGAGGCGCTGGCCCGGGTGTTCGACTACACGCTGGCCATCGGCAAGACCCCGATCGTGGTCAACGACAGCCGCGGCTTCTACACCAGCCGTGTCATCGGCACCTTCGTCAACGAGGCGCTGGCGATGCTCGGCGAGGGCGTCGAGCCGGCCTCGATCGAGCATGCCGGTTCGCAGGCCGGATACCCGGCTCCGCCGCTGCAGCTCTCCGACGAGCTCAACCTGGAGCTGATGCACAAGATCGCTGCTCGCCACCCGCAAGGGTGTCGAGGACGCCGGCGGCACCTACGAGCCGCACCCGGCTGAGGCCGTCGTGGAGAAGATGATCGAGATCGGCAGGCCGTCACGGCTTTCCGGCGCCGGCTTCTACGAGTACGTGGACGGCAAGCGCACTCGGCTGTGGCCGGGCCTGCGGGAGACGTTCAAGTCCGGCACCTCGGAGCCGCCGCTGCAGGACATGATCGACCGGATGCTGTTCGCCGAGGCGCTCGAGACACAGAAGTGCATCGACGAGGGCGTGATCACCTCGACCGCGGACGCCAACATCGGGTCGATCATGGGCATCGGCTTCCCGCCGTGGACAGGTGGCGCGGCGCAGTTAATCGTCGGCTACTCGCATGGCGGCAAGGCCGGGTTCGTCGCGCGGGCCAAGGAGCTGGCTGCGAAGTACGGCGAGCGCTTCCAGCCGCCGAAGTCGCTGACGTAGTTTCCGGCGGGTTTCACCGCGAGACATAAACCGCTGCCACGCGGCGAGTCGTCGCAACAGGTTAAGTGTCGCGACGCTGGAAGAGGTAGTACCGCGCCGGGGTCTTCTCGGCGCGGTCTGGCTCCTGCTCGTCGCCGGCGGACAGCAGCGTCCAGCCGGTCGCGAACCGTCGCCGGATCTCGGCGGGGTCGATGCCGCGCACCCCGAGCCGCCCGCCGGGGACGAACGCGACGATCAACAGCCGCGCGCCGGGCGCCGCCACCGCGCTGACCTCGCGGACGTACGCGTCGCGGTCGCCGTCGCTCATGTTGTGCAAACAGCCGTTGTCGACGATCAGTCCGAAGCCCGACCCGATCCCGGCCCGGCTCAACTGCGTGACGTCGGCGCGCAGGAAGTCGATCGCCATCCCGGCGGCGTCGGCTTTGGCGCGCGCCTTCTCCAACGCCTTCGTCACAAAGTCAACGCCGGTGACCGTCCAGCCGTGTTGGGCAAGATATATCGAGGCGTCCCCGGTACCGCAGCCAAGGTCCAGGGCTGAGCCCGCGGGCAGCGCCGGGGTGTCGCCGGTTCCCTCGACCAGATCTCGCAGGTTGTGTGCCAGCGGGTGACCGTCCCACGGGGTGAAGCCGATCCGATAGAAGATCCGAAACAGGGTCTGTCGAGAGGCCATAGCTCACCGTATGCCTAAACGCCGCTACATGGCGGCGGCGATTCGGCGCCATTCCGCGCGGGGGAACGCCCTCGGATCGTCCAGCAGCACCTGGACGCAGACATGGTCGGCGCCGGCCGCACGATGCTCGGCGACCCGGCGCAGGACGGCGTCTTCGTCACCCCACGCGATGATCGCGTCGAAGAGCCGATCGCTGACTTGCGCCACGTCCTCCTCGGTGAATCCGCTGCGCAGCAGGTTGTTGGCGTAGTTCGGCAAGGCCAAATACGCCCGGAGCCAGTCGGTTCCGATGCGGCGTGCCTCCTCGGCGCTGTCGCACAGGATCACGGTCTGCTCCGGCAGCAGCAATGGGCCCTCGCCCAAAACCGAACGGGCGAAGGCGGTGTGTTCAGGGGTAACCAGGTACGGGTGAGCCCCGCGGGCGCGGTTGGCGGACAGGGCCAGCATTTTCGGACCGAGTGCGGCAAGAACCCGCTGCTCCGCGGGCACCGGCCGGGGCGCGGCATCCAATCCATCCAGAAACGACGCCGTCGCGGCCAGCGGTTTGCGGTAGCGGCCGGGCTCCCCGGCGTCGATCAACGGCGCGTGACTGACTCCGATGCCCAGCAGAAAACGGTCCCCGTGCGCGGCGGTCAGGTCGGCATAGGATTCGGCCACATCGGTGGGCGCGTGCATCCACAGATTCAGGATCCCCGTCGCGATCACCGTCCGCTTGGTCGCGGACAGCAGGCGTCCCACCGCGTCGAACACCGGGCCGCCAACGTCTGGTATCCACAGCGCCGCGAAGCCCAGCTCGTCCAATTCTGCTGCCGCCGAGGCGGATTCGGATGGGTCGCCATAGCGCAGTTGACTGCTCCAGATTCCGACACCGGTGAGCTCCATCGGCGATCATTCCTTTCCTGAGGTACGCGGTCTATCAGGCCATGCTGTCAAACGTCGACGCCGTCGTAGTCGGGCACGTGCATCGAGTCGTGCATCCGCAGGCCCTTGGTGTTCAGCCTCGCTAATGCCCTGGACAGCGGTGCGGGCAGCGCCGCCACCAGCTGGGCGCCGCGGGTCAACGCCCAAACCCCGGCCCGGGAGCCGGGAACGATGCCCCTGGCGGCGCCGCGCGCAAAGGTCCGGCTGAGGTGCACCGGCTCGCGCATCGCCAGCTCGTAGGCGGCGAACGCGGCCAGGTGATCACCGCCCGCCCGGGCGAGTTCTCCGGCCAGCACGTAGGCGCCCAGCACCGCCAGGCTGGTGCTGCCGCCGACCGCGGGGCCGGGGCAGTATCCGGCGTCGCCGACCAGCGTGACCCGCCGGCGCGACCATCTGTCCAGCCGCAGTTGACTGATCGCGTCGAAGTAAAACGCCGGTGTCCGCTCGACTTCCTCCAGCCAGCGGTCCACTTGGGGGTGCATGCTCGCGAACGCGCCGCGCAGTAATTCCCTCTCCCGCAATGAGTCCCGATGGTCGTAATCGAGTTCGTCCTTGCTGCGAAAGAGGAACACCGCCCGCGCGTCGTCCAAATGCTCGGCGGTGTAGATCCCGGCGAGGCGGCCGACCCCGACGTGGGTGATCATCTCGCCAGGCTTGGCCAGCGCCCGGGGCGCCGACACGACCGCCAGATAGCCGCCCAGGAAGCGGGTCAGGCCGGCCTCGGCGCCGAATGTCAGGCGCCGAACGGTCGAGTGCAGCCCGTCGGCGCCGACGACGATGTCGAACCCGCGCGCCGGCGCCCGTTCGAAGGTCACCCCGCCGTCGATGTCGATGGCCGTGATCGAGTCGCCGAACAGGTACTCGACGTCATCGGCGCCGGCGGCGTAGTAGATCTCGCTGAGGTCGTCGCGCATGATCTCCACGTGCCGGTCGGAGACGGCACCGTAGATCTTGGTGAGGTCGATCCCGGTGGGCCGCGGTCGTCCCTCGCGAAACATCGTCATGCGGTTTGTCCCGGTGGCGCGCGCCTCGATGCGCGGCAAGACGCCCATCTTCGCCGAGATCTCCATGGCGGGGCGGAACAGGTCGACGGCGTGGCCGCCGGCCTTGCGCAGGGCCGGGCGCGCGCTCCACGACGGTGACATCGAAGCCGCGACGGTTCAGCCAGTACGCCAGCACCGGCCCGGCGATGCTGGCGCCGGAGATCAGAATCCGCATCACGCGCCTCCATCGGGTTGATCCACACTGTGCCGGCATCGGAGTCTTGCAGGCCGGTGGTCGGCCCGCAGCCCACGGGGTCCAGGCTAAAGTCCCTTGCTATGCGCTTTGGTCTCTTCATTCCGCAGGGCTGGCGAATGGATCTGGTCGGCATCGAACCCGAGAACCACTGGGCGGTGATGCGCGATCTGGCCAGCTACGCCGACAACGGCGCCTGGGACTCCCTGTGGGTCTACGACCACTTCCACACCGTTCCGATGCCGTCGGACGAAGCCACGCACGAGGCGTGGTCGCTGATGGCGGCGTATGCGGCGACCACCTCGCGGATCAAACTCGGTCAGATGTGCACCGCGATGGGCTATCGCAATCCGGTCTACCTCGCCAAGGTCGCGGCGACCGCCGACATCATCTCCGGCGGCCGGATACAGATGGGCATCGGCGGCGGCTGGTACGAGCATGAATGGCGCGCTTACGGTTACGGTTTCCCGTCGGCCGGGGTGCGGCTGGGCCGGCTGGACGAAGGCGTACAGATCATGCGGGACGCCTGGCGCGACGGCAAAGTCAGCTTCGACGGCAAGCATTACCAGGTCGACGGGGCGATCGTTTCGCCAAAGCCGTTGCAGACCAACGGTATTCCGCTGTGGATTGCCGGCGGCGGGGAGAAGGTGACCTTGCGCATCGCCGCGAAATACGCGCAGTACACCAACTTCACGCCGGAGCCGGCGGCGTTCGCCCATAAGTCGGAGGTATTGGCGCAGCACTGCGCCGCCGCGGGCACCGACTTCGACGCGATCGTGCGGTCGGCCAACTTCACCGCCATCATCGGAACTTCGGACACCGACGTCAAAGACCGGCAGCAGCGGATGCGCGACCGGCTGGCCGGCTATGTGCCCGAGGCCCTTGCGGATTCGATGACCACCGGCCTGCCGGACTCGGCGACGGGCACGCCGGAACAGGTGGCCGAGCGGCTGACCAAGATCCGCGACCTCGGCTGTGAGTACGCGATCCTTTACTTCCCGGAGGCCGCCTACGACCGATCCGGTGTCGAGCTCTTCGAACGCGAAGTGATCCCGGCGCTGAGTTAGAGATCGCTGGTTTCGTAGCGCGTCTTGACCGGGGGCGCGGCCAGCAGCGGCGGGAGCTCGGTGATTCGGCCCTCGCCGGCACGGAAACTGCGGTAGGCCTCGTCATGCTCGACCGTGTCCCAAAGTTCATAGATCAGCCAGTGCGCTTGGTCGTCCTCGTCGACGAGCACGTCGGTGCCCAGGTTGCCGGCGAACGCCCGGGTATCTTGCAGCGCTCGGCCGAGGACCTGGCGCGCCGCGGGAACCGCGTCGGGCTTCAGCCTGAGTTCGAGTGTGACCGTGACCGCCATCGTCGTCTCCTCACATCGCGTCCAGCGTCCCGCCCGCGGCGGTGACCTCCTGTTGCGCAGGTCATCGCCAAGATAGCTCAGCCGAATGCGGGTCCCGCGCGGCTAACGAGAATGTGGTTTCCGCTTTTCGGAAAGCTGTTATACGGTTCAGTTATTCTGTTGGCGGACTGTGGACACTCCTGGAGGACCCCTCGATGCAGAAGGCGCTCGCCCCCGAGATCTCTACCTGGCCCGACGAAGACCCACAGCTGATCGGCTGCCGATGCGGCAGTTGCGGTGCCACCGCGTTCCCGGTGCAGCAGTGGTGTCCGCGCTGCAGCGTCGGCGAGATGACCGAGGTGTTGTTGCCCCGTCGCGGGACTCTGGTGGCATGGACGACCCAGGGTTTCCCGCCGGGTGCCCCCTATGCCGGGCCGGCCGGCAAGGACTTCGTGCCGTTCGGGGTGGGCCTGGTCCAGCTCGGCATGGGAGAAGAGGCGGTGATCCGGGTCGAGGGCCGGCTGACCGAGAACGACCCGGCCAAACTGCAATTCGGCCAGGAGGTCGAGCTCACCATGGTCCCGCTGACCACCGACGACGAGGGCGCCGAGATCATGACGTTCGCGTTCCAGCCGGTCTAGTGGCGATCGCAAGCGCGGCGAAGCCGGGTGCAGCGGGTCGCCACCACCAACCCAGAGGAGTCTGAGATGACTAGCGACGTCGCCATCATCGGTGTGGGGCTGCACCCCTTCGGCAGGTTCGATAAGACCGCGATGCAGATGGGCGCCGAGGCCATCCAGTCCGCGCTGCGGGATGCGGGTGTCGATTGGAAGGACATTCAGTTCGGTTTCGGTGGTAGCCACGAGGTGTCCAACCCCGACGCGGTGACCCGCCTGGTCGGGCTGACCGGCATCACCTTCACCAACGTGTTCAACGCCTGTGCCACCGCGGCCAGCGCCATTGCGCAGACCGCCGACACCATCCGGTTGGGCAAGTACGACCTCGGCATCGCCATCGGAATGGACAAGCACCCGCGCGGCGCGTTCACCGATGACCCGGCCAAGCTGGCGCTGCCGCAGTGGTACGCGCAGAACGGGCAGTTCGTCACCACGAAATTCTTCGGGATGAAGGCCAACAAGTACATTCACGACCACCACATCTCGCAGGCCACGTTGGCCAAGGTGGCCGCCAAGAATTTCCGCAACGGATCGCTCAACCCGAATGCGTTCCGGCGCAAGGCGATTCCGGAGGATGAAATCCTGAACTCCGCCGTGCTCAATTACCCACTGACCCAGTACATGTTCTGTACGCCCGACGAGGGCGCCGCCGCCGTGATCATGTGCCGCGCCGACATGGCGCACAAATTCACCGACAAGCCGGTCTATGTGCGGGCTTGTGAGATTCGCACCCGCCGGTTCGGCGCGTACGAGGTGCATGCCACGTCGGCTCCGTTGGACGAGGACGCGTCGCCGACGGTTTACGCGGCCAAGGCCGCTTATGAAGCGGCGGGTATCGGCCCGGAGGACGTCGACGTCGCGCAACTGCAGGACACCGACGCCGGCGCCGAGGTGATCCACATGGCCGAGACGGGTCTGTGCGCCGACGGCGAGCAGGAGAAGCTGGTGGCCGACGGTGCCACCGAGATCCACGGTTCGATGCCGGTCAACACCGATGGCGGGTTGATCGCCAACGGCGAGCCGATCGGCGCGTCGGGGTTGCGGCAGATGCACGAGCTGGTGCGCCAGCTGCGCGGCGAGGCCGGCGAGCGGCAGGTGCCCGGCAACCCCCGCGTCGGCTTGGCGCAGGTGTACGGCGCACCCGGCACCGCGTCGGCGACGATCCTGTCGCTCTAAATCGCCGGGCCCAGCAGGTCGTCGGCGTCGCGGATGATGTAGCCGTAGCCCTGCTCGGCCAGGAAACGCTGCCGGTGCGCGGCGTATTCGGCGTCCAGGCTGTCGCGCGCCACCACTGAGTAGAAGATCGCGCCACCGCCGTCGGACTTGGGCCGCAGCAACCGGCCCAGCCGTTGCGCCTCCTCTTGGCGGGAGCCGAACGTGCCCGACACCTGCACCGCCACCGAGGCTTCCGGCAAGTCGATGGAGAAGTTGGCGACCTTGGACACCACCAGTGTGGACACTTCGCCGCGGCGGAAGGCGTCGAACAGCTCTTCGCGTTCCTTGGTCCGGGTGGACCCCTGGATCACCGGGGCGTTCAACTCGGCGCCAAGCTCGTCGAGCTGGTCGAGGTAGGCGCCGATGACCAGGGTCTGCTCGCCGGGGTGCCGGCTCAACACCGACTTGACCACGGCGATCTTCGAATGCGCCGTCGAGCACAGCCGGTAGCGCTCCTCGGGCTCGGCGGTGGCATACATCATGCGCTCGTTGTCGGTCATGGTGACCCGCACCTCGACGCACTCCGCCGGCGCGATCCAGCCCTGCGCCTCGATGTCCTTCCACGGCGCGTCATAACGTTTCGGGCCGATCAGGGAGAACACGTCACCCTCGCGGCCGTCCTCCCGGACCAATGTGGCGGTCAGGCCCAGCCGTCGCTTGGATTGCAGGTCGGCGGTCATCCGGAACACCGGCGCCGGCAGTAGATGCACCTCGTCGTAGATGATCAGCCCCCAGTCGCGGCTGTCGAAGAGCTCCAGATGCCGATACTCGCCCTTGGTGCGGCGGGTGATCATCTGATACGTCGAGATGGTGACCGGCCGGATCTCCTTGCGCTCCCCGGAGTATTCGCCGATTTCGTCCTCGGTCAGCGAGGTGCGGGCAACCAGCTCGCGTTTCCACTGCCGGGCCGCGACGATGTTGGTCACCAGGATCAGCGTGGTGGCGCTGGCCTTGGCCATCGCGGCCGCACCCACCAGCGTCTTGCCGGCGCCGCAGGGAAGGACCACCACGCCCGAGCCACCGGACCAGAACGAATCCGTGGCCAGCTGCTGGTAATCGCGCAGGTGCCAGTTGTCCTGGCGCAGGCTGATGGGGTGCGCCTCACCGTCGACGTACCCCGCGAGATCTTCGGCGGGCCAGCCGATCTTGAGCAGCATCTGCTTGATCCGGCCCCGCTCGCTGGGATGGACGACGACCATGTCGTCGTCGATGCGGGCGCCCAGCATCGGGGCGATCTTTTTGTTGCGCAGCACCTCCTCGAGCACCGCCCGATCCAGGCTCACCAGCGTTAGGCCGTGCACCGGGCTTTTCACCAGTTGCAGCCGGCCGTAGCGGGCCATGGTGTCGACGATGTCGACGAGCAGCGGCTGGGGCACCGCGTAGCGCGAGTGACTGACCAGCGCGTCGACCACCTGTTCGGCGTCGTGCCCGGCGGCGCGGGCGTTCCACAGCGCCAGCGGTGTGATGCGATACGTGTGCACGTGTTCGGGCGCGCGCTCCAACTCGGCGAACGGCGCGATCGCGGCGCGTGCCGCGCCCGCCAGCTCGTGGTCCACTTCCAGCAGCACCGTCTTGTCGGACTGCACGATCAACGGTCCGTCACTCATAAAATCCATTATCCGGGCTAGGCCGACACCACCGACGTGATGCGGTGGATGGCAAAGTCGCGCAGCCGTCCGGACGCCGAATCGAAGGCCACCAGCTGACCGCCTCGTACGGTGATCGGCGACACCACCCGCTGGGTGGCCACACCGGCGGCATCGAGGTAGCCGATCACCAGCGTGTCCTGGCTTTTCGCCGCGCGCTGCAACAGCGACATCGCGACCGCCGGATCGACGCGGATGTTGCCGAACGGCGCGGCCGTCACCTTACGCAGCACCGAGACGACGGCGTTCAACGTCTCACCGCTTGGCCGGGGTGGCGGGCGGTACGGTCGCCGCTGCTGCGGCGTGGGCACCCGCGCCCCGCGGGGCCGGACGTCGACGATGGCCCCGGAGGAGTCTTCGGCTGCCGGGGCGAACCCCGCGGCCCGCAGGGCCGCGAGCACGTCGGCGATCGGCGCGGGAGACACCGCCACGGTGGGGGCCAGGGTGCGCAGCTGCACGTGTTCCGTCGCGGGCGCCGCCACCGCCTGGGTCAACAGCGTCGGGTCCTCGCACCGCACGAACGACGCGGCCATCCCGATCCGAAGCTGGCCGTGGCGGCGCGCGACATCATCGATGAGGTAGGTAAGCCCTTGCGGCACCGGCGTTTTGGAATGGCTGGCGAACAGGGCATGCATCCAGTCACGGGTCTTGCCGACGTCGAGCGCGTGCCGGATCGACTGCTCGCTGATGCGGTACACCATCGCGGCGCCGGCGGATTCGACGGTGGCCACCGTGGCCAGTCGCTCGGCGAGATCACGTTGCAGGGGCCCGGGCGCGACCACGGTCAGGTCGGCCTGCACCAGGAAGTGGTCGATGGGCTTGGGCAGCGCCCGGGTCATGGCGTCGACCGCGGCCTTGGGGTCGGCCGCGTTGTCCAGCAGCGCGCGGCCGGGCGTGCTGATCGCCCCCCGCCCCACCAGGCCCAGCGCGTGGCTCTCCGCCAGCAAATCCCCGACGGGTCCCGGCTGCAGCCGCTTGGCCCAGCGGGGGCGGCGCCAGATCAGCGCCGCCGACCCGGTGGCGGCGTCGACGCCGGCGCCCGGTGGCAGCTCGGCGAGCATGCCCAGTAGCAGCCGGCGATCCAGCGGGGCCGCCGTCGAGTACAGCGAATCCGAAAGCGCGCCATAGGGTTTGGCGTCGGGTCCGCGGCTGCCGATCAACGTCGGTCGGGCCGGCAAGTCGAGCCAGGTGCCAGCCAGCAGATGCCAGCGCTCGGCGGCGGGCATCGTGGCGAACCGGTCGGTGGCTACCGTTGGCGCCCAAAAAGGTCCGTCACCGTCGGCCGGTTCCGGGTCGGGCAACCCGCTGGCGATCAATCCGGCCGCGGCCGCGACCTCGAGGATCAGGCCCAGCCGCGGTTCGTCGATGCCGATCGACTTGCTCAGCCGCTTGACGTCGCGAATTCCGATTCCGCCGGCGCGCAGCTCGGAAACCGGCGCAGCGCCAAGGGTTTCCAACAGCACGTCGAGCTCCCGCAGCAGGTCGATGACCGCCCCGGCGGCCGCCGCGTCGGCATCGGCGGGGGTGGTGGTGGAGACCACCGGGTCGGGTGCGCTCAGCCGCATCGGGCCGGGCTGCTCGCCGCGTAGCACCTGCGCGACGTGGCGGGGCAGGATCACCGTCTCGGCGTCGATGCGGCGCAGCAGGCCCATGGCCAGTAGCTGCGGCACCGGCCGGTCCATCGGGGCCCCGGGCGCGGCGTCCCGGGTGCGGCCCATGGGGGACCCCTCGATGAGTTTCTCCAGCACGTCCAGCTGCGCGTCGTTGAGGCCGTCCAGAAGAGCGACGATCTGGTCACCCGTGCGTGAGCTGTCCTCGAGCAGCACTTGCCCCGGATACCACGGCAGGGCCATGCCGGTGTCGGGCGCGAGCCGGACCGCGGCCTCGCCCCAGACCAGGGCGCGTTGCCTCAGGTCGTCGAGCGCGTCGAGAACGTCGGCTTCCGCGGCGCGGTCGCCGATGAGCGCCAGCAGCTTGGCGGTCGGCACCGGCGTCGCGTCGGCCTGCAGCACCAGCAGCGCGTCGAGCACCGCGAGCCGCAAGAAGTCGAGCTCGTCGGTGGCGGCCTTGACCGACTGACGGGCCTGTGCGCGCGCCGCCAGTGCGGCGATGCTGCCGGGGGGCGGCTGCGCGAGGTCTGGCCGCAGTTCCAGCAATCGGATCAGCCGCTCGTCGGGCAGGTCGGCAAGCCAGGACCCCAGCGGAATGTCCGGGGTGTTGTCGCTCATTGCTGACCAGCGTAAAGCAGTCGGCACACCCCAGAGTGACGGCGAGTCTAAGGGTGGGGTGACCGGATAACGGGAGGCCGGCACGTCGGTGGAACTGATGGCCTTAAGCAACACGCGCGGGCGCGACCTGTCAGAATGGACACCGTGGCTGACATTGCTGAAGGCAAGGCGCGCAAGAGCAGGTATGTCGACAACGGCTGGCCGGCGACGGACCCGGAAGACCATCCGGTAAGCGAGCTGGCGACCGATCGGACGGGCGCGTTGTCCCCCTTCGGGGATCTGGTGTTCCCGCTGCCCGCCACCGACCTGCCCTACCTGCACCCGGTTACCGTCGTCAATCGTTAGGTCGCCAGATGGCCGGCGCATCCAGGGGATCCACGCCTCCTGCGTCCCAGGTGTCGGACGCAACCGCCGCCGGGGCGTTGTCGCACCTGGATGACCGTGGTGCTGCGCGCATGGTCGACGTCACCGAGAAGGGAGCCACCAAGCGGACCGCCGTTGCCGCGGGCTGGCTGCGCACTTCGGCGCAGGTGGTGGCGTTGATCTCGACCGGCGGGCTGGCCAAGGGCGATGCGCTGGCGACCGCGCGGGTGGCCGGCATCCTGGCGGCAAAGCGCACCAGCGACCTGATCCCGCTATGCCACCAGCTCGCGCTCACCGGAGTGGACGTCGATTTCACGATAGGGGAGTCGGACATCGAGATCATCGCCACGGTGCGCAGCACCGACCGTACCGGCGTGGAAATGGAGGCGCTGACCGCCGTCAGCGTGGCCGGGCTGACGCTTTACGACATGATCAAGGCGGTGGACCCGGCCGCCCGGATCGATGACATCCGGGTGCTGCGCAAGGAAGGCGGCAAAAGCGGAACGTGGGCGCGCTGATGAGCACCCGAACCGCCCGCGTTATCATCGCCTCCACCCGCGCGTCGGCCGGCGTGTACGCCGATCAATGCGGCCCGATAATCGCCGAATGGCTTGAACAGCATGGGTTTTCGCCCGTGGAGCCGGAGGTGGTCGCCGACGGGGACCCGGTGGGCGCGGCGCTGCGCAAGGCGGTCGATGATGGGATGGACGTCATCATCACCTCGGGGGGCACCGGGATTTCGCCCAGCGACAGCACGCCTGACCAAACCGTGGCGGTGCTGGACTACATGATCCCCGGCCTGGCTGACGCGATCCGCCGTTCCGGGTTGCCGAAGGTGCCGACGTCGGTGCTGTCACGCGGTGTGTGCGGTGTGGCCGGCCGGACCCTCGTCGTCAACCTGCCGGGATCACCGGGCGGGGTACGCGACGGCCTCGGGGTGCTCGCCGATGTGCTCGACCACGCGCTTGACCAACTCGCCGGCCAAGATCACCAGCGATGACGATCGTCGTGCGCGCCGCCATGACCGACGAGCCGATATTCCTCGCTGAGCATGAAGAGCTGGTCGGCCACCAGTCGGCCGGCGCAATTGTTGGATTCGTGGGCATGATTCGCGACCACGACGGCGGGCGCCGGGTGGTGCGGTTGGAGTACTCCGCGCACCCGTCGGCCGCACAGGTCATCGCCGATGTGGTTGCCGATGTCGCGCAACAGTCCACCGGGGTGCGCGCCATCGCGGCCAGCCACCGGATCGGTGTGCTGCACATCGGCGAGGCGGCACTGGTGGCCGCGGTCGCTGCCGACCACCGACAGGCGGCATTCACCACCTGCGCGCATCTGGTTGACACCATCAAGGCGCGGCTGCCGGTGTGGAAGCACCAGTTCTTCGACGACGGAACCGAAGAGTGGGTAGGGTCGGCCTAACGCCGATCAACTGACGCGTGAGGCTCAGCCGGCGACGGGTGGCTGAGCGAGAGCGTCCAGCGCCTCGTTCCCGCCGATGTCGTGTGCGCGGATGGCTTCCCACAGTTGCTGGGTGTAGTCGACGCCGGACGCCTGCAGCGGCATGTCCTCCGGCACGAAACCATGGAATTCCGCGTCGATGGCCGGCGCGTCGGCTGGAGGGGCGGGCGGCAGGTCCGCGGGCGGTGCGGGCGGCAGGGCGTCCGCCGACGGGAGGTCCGCGGGCGGTGCGGGCGGCAGGTCCGCCGGTGGCGCGGGCGGGAGGGCGTCTGCGGGCGGCAGGGCGTCTGCGGGCGGCAGGGCGTCTGCGGGCGGCAGGGCGTCGCGGGCGGGAGGGCGTCCGCAGACGGGAGGTCCGCGGGCGGTGCGGGCGGCAGGTCCGCCGGTGGCGCGGGCGGGAGGGCGTCTGCGGGCGGGAGGGCGTCTGCGGGCGGCAGGGCGTCCGCAGACGGGAGGTCCGCGGGCGGTGCGAGCGGCAGGTCCGCGGGGGGAGCGGGCGGCACATCCGCCGGAGGCGCCGGTTGGTCAAAGGCGGCTAGTTGCACCGGCGGGGGCGCCGGCGCCGGCTGGCCGTTCATCCCGGGGGCATCCAGACCGGCGGGCGCGGGGACCTCGCGCGGGGTCGGGCCCGACAGCGGACCACCGCAGGCGGGCCAGGCACCCCGGCCCTGGGTCGCCAGCACTCGCTCAGCGACGGCGATCTGCTGGTCCCTGCTCGCCAGCTGGGCCGACGGGGCGTACTCGCCGCCGCCATGCGCGGCCCAGGTGCCCTGACTGAATTGCAGGCCGCCATGATAGCCGTTGCCCGTGTTGATCGACCAGTTGCCGCCGGATTCGCAGCGGGCTACCTGATCCCATTCGCCATCGGTGGCCGCGGCCGCCTGGCCGGCGAGGGCGATGCTGCCGCCACCAAGAACGGCGCCGGTAACGGCGATCTTGGCGACGCTGACACTCGACGTGGTGGCCTTACGGTGACGTCCACTCATATGCGCCGGTAGTTCCTCTCTGGTACGCGCCTGCGAGGTCAGCTGTCGGGTTCGGGTTGGAGAGGCCACCCGGCCAGCGTCGTGCTTCGAAGTGAGACGACGCCGGCTTCACCCCAGGGAGCCGCGAACGGCTCCCGGTCGATCACGGTGGACCGGTGGGTCCCCCGCCTCCATCCGCTTAATCGGTGGTCCCCCGCCTATTGGATGGAGCTCGGCGCGATAGGCGGAGGAGGAACGCCAATCGGGTTGGCTTGGCGAGCCTTCGGAGACGGTAGCGGGTTCTGTTGGGCGCGTCACGTTTGGCGCAGCCCGGCGTTTCCGCCCCGGTCATCTGCCAAAATCCAAGGAACACCGAGAGTTTGCGCAGGTCATACAGCCCGCAGCCGAAGCGTATCCATGTCGTTATTGTTTCGTTACGTGAGATATTTCACAGTCTCAGCCGCCGGCAAAGGGCGGTAAGACGTCGACCGTCTCGCCCGGGCGCAACGGCGTGGCGACGTCGCGGACGGCGACCCCGTCGCACAGATAGGAGCATCGGCCCAACACGGTGGCGAGGCGGGTCCCGGGGACGGCGAGCCGCTCCACCAGCTGGGCGATCGTGGTGCCCGGACGCAGTACCACGGTTTCCGAGTCGGCTCCGGCGGCCGCCCGCGCGGCGGCGAAGTAGCGCACCGTGACCTGGATCCCGTCCGGTTCGACGGGGGAGTGGGCCGTTGGGCTAGCCACCGATCGCGCTCATCGGGCGGTCGGGCTGAATGAAGTTCGGGTCGTTGATGCCGTGGCCGGCCGGCTTGCCCCACATCGCGGTGCGCCAGGCCGCCTCGATCACCTCATCGGGCGCACCGCCGCGCAGCAGGCCGCGCAGGTCCGTCTCCTGCGCGGAGAACAGGCAGCTGCGGACTTGGCCATCGGCCGTCAACCGAGTGCGATCGCAGGTCGAGCAGAAGGCGTGCGAAACCGACGCGATGAGGCCGAACTTTTCGGTGGGCGTTCCCGGGCCCGCGTCAACCAGCCAGAGCTGGGCAGGCGCCGAACCGCGCGGCGCCGGGTCCGGTCGCAGCCGGAAGTGCGGACGCAGCGCCGCCAGCACATCGTCGGCACTCAGCGCGGCGTCGCGGCGCCATTGGTGCCCGGCGTCCAGCGGCATCTGCTCGATGACCCGCAATTGGTAGCCATGCTCAAGGCAGAACCGCAATAGCCCGACCACATCCTCGCGCCCGGTGGCGGGGTCAAGCACGGCGTTCACCTTGACCGGTGTCAGGCCCGCGTGCTGGGCGGCCGCCAACCCGGCCAGCACATCGGGGAGCCGGTCCCGGCGGGTGATAGTCGCAAAGTGCTGCCGATCCACGCTGTCCAGGGACACGTTGACCCGGTCCAGGCCGGCCTCGGCCAGTGCCGCGGCCCGCCGCGCCAGCCCGACCCCATTGGTGGTCAGCGAGATTTCCGGACGGGGCCGCAGCCGGGCGGCCGCCGCGACCACCTCTTCGAGGTGGCGGGCCAGCAAAGGCTCACCCCCGGTGAACCGCACGCTGGTGACGCCCAACCGGGTGACGGCAATATGCATCAGTCTCGCCAGCTCATCGGGGCGCAGCAGTTGCTCGCCGGGCAGCCAGTCCAGGCCGTCCGCCGGCATGCAGTAACTGCACCGCAGGTTGCAGCGATCGGTCAGCGACACCCGCAGGTCGGTAGCCACTCGTCCGTAGGTGTCCACCAACGGGCCCGCGGTCGGCGCGTCGGCGGCGTCCCCCGGGCCGTCGAAACGGCTCGGGACGGTCGGAAGGCCCAGCGCGGTCAGCGTCATGCGGCCACCGGCGCGTTTCGGGTGGACGACTCGACGCGAACGATCTGCTTGCCCAGTGGCATCAACGACACCGGGATCAGTTTGAGGTTGGCCGCCGCCAGCGGAATGCCGATGATCGTGATCGCCATCGCCACCGCACTGATCAGATGACCGATCGCCAGCCACAGTCCAAACAGCAGCACCCAGATGACGTTTCCGATGAGGGCGCCGGTCCCCGCCGTCGGCTTGTCGACGATGGTGCGGCCGAACGGCCACAAGGCGTACGACGCGATGCGCAGCGACGCGAAGCCGAAGGGGATGGTGATGATGAGCAAGAAGCTGATGAGCGCTGCGACCAGGTATCCGGCGGCCATCCACAGGCCGCCGAATATCAGCCAGATGACGTTCAAAAGCAGGCGCATATCTCCTCCAGCGGTAACGCCCAGCCTACCGAGTAACGAATGACGGGGGTGCTCGTTAGGCACGCATCCGAGTAGGATCAGACTCCCATACGGCGTCCTGCGCAGGCGGGACGCTTATTGTGTTTTCCATCCTAGTGATCCGTTAGACAAGCAGGTGAGACCAGTGCCGACCGGCAAGGTTAAGTGGTACGACGCCGAAAAGGGGTTTGGCTTCCTGTCACAGGAGGATGGCGAAGACGTGTACGTCCGCTCGTCGGCCTTGCCCGCCGGGGTCGAGGGACTCAAAGCGGGCCAGCGCGTGGAATTCGGCATCGCTTCCGGTCGGCGCGGACCCCAGGCTCTCAGTCTCACGCTGATCGAGCCGCCGCCCACCCTGGCCAAGCCGCGGCGCGAGGGGCCCGCCGAACACAAGCACAGCCCCGACGAGCTGCACGGCATGGTCGAGGACATGATCACGCTGTTGGAGAGCACCGTGCAGCCCGAGCTGCGCAAGGGTCGCTACCCGGACCGCAAGACGGCTCGCCGGGTCTCCGAGGTGGTCCGGGCGGTGGCCCGTGAACTCGACGCCTAGCCGGGCGACGACGCGCGCCGCGGCAAGGCGTGCCCGCTCCGCAGTGGATCGTCGTGGTGGCGCGCGGCGCAGTGGGTACTCACCTTAAGCAACAGTCGTCGACCAAGGAGGCTGCAATGGCGCAGCAAACACACGTCACCGAAGAGCAGGCGAGAGCCGTTGCCGAAGAATCACGCGAAAGTGGGTGGGATAGACCGTCATTCGCCAAAGAGTTGTTTCTCGGGCGCTTTCCGCTGGAGTTGATACATCCGTTTCCCCGGCCCACCGAGGCGGAAGACGCCCGCACCGCCGAGTTTCTCGACAAGCTGCGCGCCTTCCTGGGCACCGTCGACGGCAGCGTCATCGAGCGTGATGCGCAGATTCCCGACGAATACGTGAAGGGCCTGGCCGATTTGGGCTGTTTCGGCATGAAGATACCGGCCGAATACGGCGGCCTGAACATGTCACAGGTGGCCTATAACCGGGCGCTGATGATGGTTTCGACGGTCAATGGCAGTCTCGGGGCGCTGCTGTCGGCGCACCAATCCATCGGCGTGCCCGAACCGCTCAAGCTCGCCGGAACTCCCGAACAAAAGCGGAAGTTCTTGCCGCGGTGTGCCGCTGGTGCGATATCGGCGTTCTTGCTCACCGAACCGGATGTGGGTTCCGACCCGGCGCGTTTGGCCGCGAGCGCCACACCGATCGAGGATGGGAACGCCTACGAGCTCGAGGGCGTCAAGCTGTGGACCACCAACGGCCTGGTCGCCGAACTGCTAGTCGTCATGGCGCGGGTGCCCAAGAGCGAGGGGCACCGAGGCGGCGTCAGCGCATTCGTTGTCGAGGCCGATTCACCCGGGATCACCGTCGAGCGGCGCAACAAGTTCATGGGATTGCGCGGCATCGAGAACGGGGTGACGCGGTTCCACCGCGTGCGGGTGCCCCGCGAAAACCTCATCGGCCGCGAAGGGGACGGCCTCAAGATCGCGCTGACCACGCTCAATGCGGGGCGGCTCTCCATTCCCGCGAACGCGACCGGGGCGTCGAAGTGGGCGTTGAAGATCGCCCGTGAGTGGTCCGGCGAGCGCGTGCAGTGGGGCAAGCCGGTGGCCAAACACGAAGCGGTGGCCCGGAAGATCTCGTTCATCGCCGCCACCACCTACGCGCTCGAGGCGGTGCTGGAGTTGTCGGCGCAGATGGCCGACGAGGATCGCAACGACATCCGGATCGAGGCCGCGCTGGCCAAGCTGTGGTGCAGCGAGATGGCTTGCCTGATCGCCGACGAGCTGGTGCAGATTCGCGGTGGGCGTGGCTACGAGACCGCGGAATCCTTGGCCGCGCGCGGGGAGCGCGCGGTCCCGGCCGAGCAGATGCTGCGGGACTTGCGGATCAACCGGATCTTTGAGGGCTCCAGCGAGATCATGCGGTTGCTCATCGCGCGGGAGGCGGTCGACGCCCACTTGACCGCGGCCGGCGACCTCGCGAAACCGGACGCCGGTCTGCGACAGAAGGCCGCCGCGGCGGTCGGCGCGAGCGGGTTCTACGCAAAGTGGTTGCCGCAGCTTGCCTTCGGTGACGGACAACGACCGAAGGCCTACAGCGAGTTCGGTCCGTTGGCGACCCACCTGCGTTTTGTTGAACGCTCCACGCGCAAGCTGGCCCGCAACACCTTCTACGGGATGGCGCGATGGCAGGCCAAGCTGGAGCAGAAGCAGGGCTTCTTGGGGCGCATTGTCGATATCGGTGCCGAACTCTTCGCGATGTCCGCGGTGTGCGTGCGCGCCGAGGGGCAACGGGCCTCGGATGCAACCGTCGGGCGGCAGGCATACGAGCTGGCCGACACGTTCTGCCGGCAAGCGACCCTGCGCGTCGAGGGCTTGTTCCACGCGTTGTGGACCAACACCGACAGCAGCGATGTCCAGTTGACCCACGATGTGCTGGAGGGTCGTTTCACCTGGTTGGAGGGCGGGGTCATCGACCCGACCGAGGGCACCGGGCCGTGGATCGCGCATTGGGAGCCCGGGGCGTCAAGCGAGACCAATCTGGCCCGGCGATTCCTGACGGCCTAGCCCCCGCGCGCCAACGTCGATGTGATGTGCCGAAACGCCGCGGTTTGGCGCAACAGGTCGACGTTGAGCGGTGCGGCAGAATTGTCGTCATGGCCTCCTATGTTGCCCCGGCGGGCGAGTTCACCCGCGACACCAACTACATCACCACCCGCATCACCGCCGACGGCCACGAAGGATACCCGGTGGAGCCCGGCCGGTATCGGCTGGTGGTCGCCCGGGCCTGCCCGTGGGCCAACCGCGCCATCATCGTCCGCCGGTTGCTGGGCCTGGAAGGCGCTCTCTCCATTGGTTTTTGCGGCCCCACCCATGACGAGCGCAGTTGGACGTTCGACCTCGATCCGGGCGGTGTCGACACGGTGCTGAAGATCCCGCGGCTGCAAGACGCCTACTTCAGGCGTTTCCCCGACTACCCCAAGGGCATCACCGTCCCGGCGATCGTCGACGTCCCCACCGGCGCGGTGGTCACCAATGACTTCGCGCAGATGACGCTGGATTTCTCGACGGAATGGACCGCCTACCATCGCGACGGCGCGCCCGAGCTGTACCCCGAACGGGTGCGGGCCGAGATCGACGAGGTGAACAAGAGGGTCTACACCGAAATCAACAACGGTGTGTATCGGTGTGGTTTTGCCGGCTCCCAACAGGCCTACGAAGCGGCCTACGACCGGTTGTTCAGCGCGCTCGACTGGGTCAGCGATCGCCTGACCGACCAGCGATACCTCCTGGGCGACACCATCACCGAAGCCGACGTGCGGCTGTTCACCACTCTGGCGCGCTTCGATCCGGTCTATCACGGGCATTTCAAGTGCAACCGGTCCAAACTGAGCGAGATGCCGGTGTTGTGGGCCTACGCGCGCGACCTGTACCAGACACCGGGCTTCGGCGATACCGTCGACTTCGCCCAAATCAAGCAGCACTACTACATCGTGCACGCCGACATCAACCCCACCCGTATTGTGCCCAAGGGCCCGGATCTGGCCGGCTGGTCGGAACCGCATGGACGAGAGGCGTTGGGTGGCCGGCCTTTTGGTGACGGTACGCCCCCCAGGCCGCCGCTCGAGGCCGAGCGAGTGGGCTAGCTCCCAGCACCAACCTCCACTTGTCGGCCGGCGCTCGGTGGCGGCAGGCTTCGACGTTTCGGTCGCGGCCCAATGCGGAAGGTCGTTTGGTCACTAGACCGTGGGACCAATGCCTCCTGTCCGCACATCACCGGAAATCCTAGAGTCAACGGTGCCGAACCAACTTTTCAGGGATGAGGCAGCGAAATGTCCAGCAATATAGGGGATCCGGGAGTCGTCGTCGGTATCGATGGATCGCCGGATTCGAACGCGGCCCTGCGGTGGGCCGTCCAAGAGGCGACGATGCGCAACGTGGCACTGACCCTTGTGCACGCCGCAGTCCCGGTGTCTAGCGGGCCACAGGAGCTTGAGTGGTCGGGGTACCCCCTCTCGGCTGAATTCCTCCAGCAGCTGGACGAGAACTCGCGGCAGGTGCTCGCTGACGCGGTAAAGATCGTCGGGGACATGACCGGCGATCACCGCCCGCGGATCAACAACGAGCTGACCTACGGAGCACCTGTCCCCGCGCTCGTCGAGTTGTCGACGAGGGCCGACCTGGTCGTGGTGGGCAGCCGCGGTCACGGAGCGCTGGAACGCCTGCTTCTGGGATCTGTCAGTGCTGGGCTGGTCCATCACGCCCATTGCCCGGTGGCGGTGATCCGCAACACGGTCTCGTCGCCGCTCGAGGGATACGTGCTTGTCGGCGTCGATGGCTCGCCGGCATCGGACCTGGCGACTGCAATCGCCTTCGACGAAGCCTCCTGGCGGGGTGCGGAATTGGTGGCCCTGCATGCCTGGACCGACGCCGAGGTTCCCGACATCCCGGGCCGGGAGTGGACCGGGACGACCAAAACATCGTGGACGAGGCTGCAATCTGCGGCGGAGGAAACATTGGCCGAGCGGTTGGCGGGCTATCGGGAGCGTTACCCCAACGTCGTGGTCCATCGCGAGGTCGTCGTCAACCATGCCGCACAACACCTCGTGGAGCGCTCCGAGTCAGCGCAACTCGTGGTCGTCGGCAGCCACGGGCGTGGTGGATTTGCCGGAATGCTCCTCGGCTCCGTCAGCACCGCAGTGGTGCACGCAGTAAGCACCCCGGTGATCGTCGCTCGACAGCCCTAGCCTGGGAAGGCCGACGCCGCCACTCCAAACATGCCGGCGCGCGGGATTATTCGACCGCGTGGGCGGCATGCGCGGGCGGCGTTCAGAAAGTCAGCCGCACCGACCACTCCGCGTGCGGGGCCTCGCGGAGTTCACCGGAGGGGTCTACCACCAGCGTCAGCAATTGCACGACGATGCCGGTCAACCGCCCGCGGTGCGGGTCGACCGAGGGGACGGTGACCGCGAACCGGGTGGCCGGCCGGAACATCGTGCTGGTGGTGTTCGCGGGATCCTCATAGACCTTCAGCAGTCGCCAGGGTGCCCGGTAAATGGCGTCGGGCACCGACAGCTGCACCGGATAGCGCTCGCTGACCGGTAGCTCGCCCTGGGCCTGGGGTGTCTGACAGTCGTCGAGGTCGAGCACGTTGCAGTACAGGTACGGACCCACCCGGGTGAGGTGGCCGTGGGAATAGGCGCTGATCTCCGGGCGCTGCGGGCCGGGCTGGCGCACCAGCAGCCAGGTGCCGACGCCGACCCCCACGCACAGCAGTGCCATCAGGCCGGCGAGCAGCACGGCCACGCCGCGTTTCACTCCGGCACCACCGCCGGCCTGGCGAAGCCTCGGCGCATGCCCTCCTGCTCGACCATGACGGGCCGATTGCCACCGAGGCCCGGGATCAGCGAGTTGCCGCGGAAGCTGACCAGGGTCTGCGCCAGGCCCAGGATGAGTAGGGAAGTCACCGCGGTGAAGCCCACCCACAGCTCCGTGTACACCAGCACACCCACGGCCCCACCCAGCACCCACGCCAGCTGCAGCGTCGACTCCGAGCGTCCAAAACCCGACGCCCGCGATTCCTCGGGCAGGTCGTGTTGCAGCGAGGCGTCCAGCGAGGCCTTGGCGATCGCGCTGGAACCCGCGGTGACCAGGGTGGCAATCACGGCCACCAGCAGGTTGCCCGCCACCGAGGCCGCCAGCGCGACCGCGCTCACCGCCACCGTGCAACGCACCACCAGCACGGCGGGCCTGCCCAGCTGCAGGCGTGCGCTGGTGAAGTTGCCGGCGAAGTTGCCGATTCCGGCCGCCGCGCCGATCACGCCGAGCATGCCCAGCTGAACCCAGCCGTTGGCGTCGTGTGCCTTGGCGACGAACGCCGGGTACAAGAACAGGAACCCGACCATCACCTTGATGGTGCAATTACCCCACAACGAGGTGATGATGTTGCGGCCCAACGGTTGTCGAAGCGTTCCCCCCACCTTCTTGACCTCTTCAGACCAATCCCCGACACGTGGGAGGGGCCCCCAGCGCCGCGGCGGGCCGCTGTCTTGGCGATAGCTCAAGGTGGCCGGCACCTCACCCGCGGTCACCTCAACCCAGCGCGGAATCCGCATCGACAGCAAGGCGCCGACAATCGTGACCGCCACGACGACGAACAACGCGCCGGGCAGCTGGAACAGGCGGTTACCGACGAACTCGACGCCGGCCGCCACCGCGCCGCCGGCGATGGTGCCGCCGAGCAGACCGAACACGGTCAGCCGGGAATTGACCCGGACCAGGTCGATGGTCGGCGGCATCACCCGCGGCGTCACGGCGCTGCGCAGCACGCTGAACGACTTGGACAGCACCATCATCGCCAGCGCACACGGATAGAGCACCATGGACGGGTAGCTGCCGGTGGCGCCGTCGTAGTTCATGATCAGCATCAACGCCAGCGCCGTGCGCAGCGCGAACGACGCGGCCAGGGCGACCCGTCGGCCGTGCTGCAGCCGGTCGAGCGCCGGACCGATCAGTGGCGCGACCACCGCGAACGGCGCGATCGTGATCAACAGGTACAGCGCGACCCGGCCCTTGCTCTCTCCGGTCGCCGCGGCGAAAAACAACGTGTTGGCCAGCGCCACGGCCATCGAGGCATCCACCGCGAAGTTCGCCACCACCGGCCACGTCAGCGCCGTCAAACCGGACTTGTCGGCGCCGTCGGCGGTGGCGGCGCGCTGCACCATCCAGTACATCCGCGAACCCATTTCACGGCTTCGCTGCGCCGCGGCGCGGGTGACGGTGATTCGTTCACCCGGCGCGGGACCACGCGGAGGCGCGCTGCGGCCGCGGTCCGGCTCGGGCTGGTGACCGAGCGGCGGAAGATAGCGGTTGGCGCTCGGCATCGGCCTCGGGCGGCGCGTTCGGCGATGGGCATTGTCGTCGGCCGGGTAGTTGGCCATGCCCGGATGCTGGTTGGTCGATCCATTGTGGGGCCGGCGGCCCGGGGTGGAGGCCACACGTCCCGACTCGTCACGCCGCCGTCCAGACACGATCCGATTCTCCCCCATGCCGACTCCATGCGTCCGCAGGCAACCGGGTGTGGCTACCCAACCTAGTATTGGAACTGCAATGCAGACAGAAGACAGCGTGACCGGGCCCATCGAGGAATCCGCCGTGGCGACCGTGGCCGACTGGCCCGAGGAGTTGGCGGCGGTGCTCACCGGCGCGGTGGATCAGGCCAGGGCCGCCGTCGTCGAGTTCAGCGGCCCGGAGGCGGTCGGGGATTACCTGGGCGTCAGCTACGAGGATCCGACCGCGGCCACCCACCGATTCCTGGCGCATTCGCCCGGCTATCAGGGGTGGCAGTGGGCCGTCGTCGTCGCCGCCTATCCCGGCGCCGAGCACGCCACGATCAGCGAAGTGGTGCTCATTCCGGGGCCGACGGCGCTGCTGGCGCCGGAATGGGTGCCGTGGGAGCAGCGGGTACGGCCGGGGGATTTGAGTCCGGGGGACCTGCTGGCGCCCGCCGCCGACGATGCGCGGTTGGTACCCGGCTACACCGCCAGCGGCGATCCGCAGGTCGACGAGACCGCCGCCGAAATCGGGCTGGGCCGGCAGTGGGTGATGGGCCGTTGGGGCCGCTCGGAGGCCGCCGAACGATGGCACACCGGCGACTACGGTCCCGACTCGCCCATGGCGCGCTCCACCAAGCGGGTGTGCCGAGACTGCGGTTTCTTCCTGCCGCTGGCGGGATCGCTCGGCACGATGTTCGGTGTGTGCGGCAACGAACTGTCCGCCGACGGACATGTCGTTGACAAGCGATATGGCTGCGGCGCGCATTCGGATACTCCCGCGCCGGCAGGCACCGGTTCGCCGGTCTATCAGGCCTATGACGACGGCGTGCTCGACGTCACGGCGGTGCCGCCCGAGCCGCCCGAGCCGGAGGAAGAACCGGCGGAGTCCGCGCCCGAGCTGCCGAACTAGCCCTCTTCGGCCGCGGCCTTGATCTTTGCCAGCGAGGTGTTCATTCCCTCGAGTAATTCCCGTTCGAAGTTGGTGGTCCCACCGAACAGCGCGTTCTGCGACAAGCTGGAAAACGCGCTGACACCGTTTTCGGCGTGCCGGCTCTCGATCACCCGGGTGCCCTTCCCGTGGGCGGCCAGCTCATAGCTCCAGATGGTGCGGTTGGCGTCGACCCGGAACGCGAGCTTCTTGTCCGGGACGACCTCGACGATCGTGCACGTAGTGGGCCAGAACATGCGGTTGCGGCGATTGAGGTTGAGGGTGCGGGTGCCCTGCCGGAGCGGGCCGAGGGGCTTCATCCAACGACATTGCGGACTCCAGTCGGGCATCCGGCGAAGGTCGGATAGCAACGCCCAAACTCGCGACACCGGCGCGTTGATATCGACCTGCGCTTGCAGTAGCGGGGCTGCCATTGGTCCTCCCGGTCGGCGAATCGCTTCGAAAACTACTCGCGGCCCAGATACGTTTCCAGGCCGGCTTGTGCGCCACGCGCGCCGCGGCGAGCGGCGGCAAGCTGCCACACGAAGATGCTCGTACCCAGCACTCCGACGCCCAGCCCGGCCAGTGTCACCGGACGCCAACTCTGCAGCGCGGGTACCAGGAATGCGACGGCGACGCCGGCCAGCCAGCCCAGCGCGCCGAACGCGACGAAGGACCACACGTGGAGCAGCGCGGGCGGCAGCGGGGGTGGCTCGCGGCTCTGGCCAGGCTCGACGGACATCGCATTCAACATAGCCCGCCGCCCGCGCGGCGCGGCGAACTGGACCAAAGCCCGTCGCTCGCCACTTCCTATGCCCCGTTCCGGGGTCGTGTAGCCTCGCGCCATGCCTGACAGCGATGCCCGGCTGGCCAGCGACCTGTCGCTGGCTGTCATGCGGCTGGCCCGCCAACTGCGGTTTCGCAACCCGTCATCGCCGGTGTCGTTATCCCAGCTGTCGGCGCTGGCGACGCTGGTCAACGAAGGCCCGATGACGCCCGGTGCGCTGGCGGTCCGCGAACGTGTGCGGCCGCCGTCGATGACCCGGGTGATTGCCTCGCTGGCCGATATGGGCCTGGTGGACCGGGCACCGCATCCCGTCGATGGCCGGCAGGTGCTGGTCTCGGTGTCCGAGTCGGGCGCCGAGCTGGTCAAGGTGACGCGTCGGGCCCGTCAGGAGTGGCTGGCCACGCGGCTCGCGACGCTCGACAGCGATCAGCGTGACACCCTGCGCAGCGCGGCCGACCTGATGTTGGCCCTGGTCGACGAAGGCCCGTGAACGCCGCCGCCAATGGCCTGGACGTTCAGGACGTTGACGATCCCGACGACCCGCGGCTCGACGATTTCCGCGACCTCAACAGCGTCGATCGCCGTCCCGACCTGCCGACCGGCAAGGGGCTGGTGATCGCCGAGGGCGTGCTGGTGGTGCAACGCATGCTCGCGTCCCGGTTCAACCCGCACGCCTTACTGGGCACCGACCGCCGGCTCGTCGAACTCAGCGACGACCTGGCCGGCACCGGGGTGCCGTTCTACCGCGCGTCCGCCGACGTCATGGCGCAAGTGGTCGGATTTCACCTCAATCGTGGCGTGCTGGCGGCCGCCAGGAGGGTGCCGGAACCCGGCGTTGCCCAGGTGGTCGACGGGGCACGGACCGTCGCGGTGCTCGAGGGCATCAACGACCACGAGAACCTGGGCTCCATCTTTCGCAACGCGGCGGGTTTGGGAGTGGACGCGGTGGTGTTCGGCAGCGGCTGCGCCGACCCGCTGTACCGTCGCGCCGTCCGCGTCTCCATGGGGCACGCATTGCTGGTGCCGTATGCCCGGGCAACCGACTGGCCCGCCGAACTGGCGATGCTGAAAGAGAACGGGTTTCGGCTCCTGGCGATGACGCCGCACGGCAATGCCTGCCCGCTGCCGGAGGCGATGGCCGCCGCGCGCGGGCAGCGCGTGGCGGTGGTCGTGGGCGCCGAGGGCCCGGGGCTCACGACCAGCCACCCTTCGGTTGAGCGATGTGCGGGTGCGCATCCCGATGTCGCGGGACACCGACTCGCTCAACGTCGCCACCGCGGCCGCGTTGGCGTTCTACGAACGAATTAGGCTCGGTTCGTGAGCGACGACTCCGTGCCTTGGGCAACGGGTCTGGTGGTGGCCGGGTTCGTCGCCGCGGTGACCGGGGCCGCGGTCGTGGTGCTGAGTCTGGGGCTGATCCGGGTGCACCCGCTGCTGGCGGTCGGGCTCAACATCGTCGCGGCGGGCGGGCTGGCGCCGACGCTTTGGGGTTGGCGGCACACCCCGGTGCTGCGCTGGTTCGTGTTGGGCGCCGGACTGGGCGTGGCGGGCGCCTGGCTGACGCTGCTCGCGCTGACGCTACCGAGATAGCTCGACTAACCGCGTCCGCTCGAGCGCACCCCGAGCAGCACATCCTCCCAGGCCGGGATGACCGGCTTACCCCGCCGGGTGTGCACCGGCTGCTCTGGCGGCGCGGTGACGGCCGGCTTGGCGGGCTCCTCGAAGTCGACGTGCGCGACCCGCGCGAGCGGGCGTATCGGACGGTCGAAGTTCGGGTCGATCAGTTCGCTGGCCCCATCGTCGAGGGCCGTCACCGTTCCGCCGTGGGCGCCGGGGGTGAAGCAGAAATGCGCGATGTTGTCGGAACGGCCGACCTTCCAGGCAAGCTGTACCGTCCAGCGGCTGTCTTCGTTGCGCCAGGCGTCCCAGCTGAGTTTGTCGGGGTCCAGACCCCGCGTCACCAACGAGGTGCCGACTGTTTCCAGCAGCGTCAGGACCGCGGGGCCGTCGGCGAGCATCGGATGCGCGGCCGTTGCCATCTCGGCGGCGCGGGCACGTTCCAGCAACACCGGGTGGGCAAACCGGCGGACCCGCGCGATGTCGGAGCCCGACGCCGCGGCCACTTGGTCGACGGACGCACCGGCGCGGATTTTGGCTTGAATCTCTTTGGGGCTCAGCATATTGGTGACTTCGATGTCGAGATGTGGTTGCTCCGGCGACATGGCCTCGCCGCGCACGACGGCCTTCAGCTTTTCATCGACCACCAGCTTGAACGTTCCCGCGGGGTCGCCGGCTTCGCAGATGATGTGTTTGCCGTCGGGATCGAGCCCAACCATTTTGAGTTCCCGCATGGCTTCTCCTCGCAGGCTCCGTGCAGGCCGGCAACGGACCCATCACGTGCGCACTCTAGTGCAGCTGACGCCGATAACCGGGCCTGACACGCTGGCCGGTTGCAGGCAGATGACCGTGAGATTAAAGGCGCTCGACGACCCAGTCGATGCATTGGGTGAGGGCGCTGACGTCATCGGGGTCGACCGCGGGGAACATCGCGACCCGCAACTGGTTGCGCCCGAGTTTGCGGTACGGCTCGGTGTCGACGATGCCGTTAGCCCGCAGGGTCTTGGCGACGGCCGCCGCGTCGACGTCGTCGACGAAGTCGATCGTGCCCACCACCTGCGACCGCAGCGCGGGGTCGGCGACGAACGGCGTGGTGTAGGGCCGCTCCTGCGCCCAGGAGTACAACCGCTGCGAGGAGTCGGCCGTCCGCTTCACCGCCCAGTCCAGCCCGCCGTTGCCCAGCAGCCAGTCCAGCTGCTCGGCCATCAGCGCCAGGGTGCCGATGGCCGGGGTGTTGTACGTCTGGTTTTTCAGGCTGTTCTCCACCGCGATCGGCAGTGACAGAAAGTCGGGAACCCAGCGGCCGGATGCGGCGATCGACTCGACCCGGGCCAGCGCGGCGGGGCTCATGACGGCCAGCC
Organism: uncultured Actinomycetota bacterium; assembly: GCA_963800315.1. GTDB lineage: Bacteria > Actinomycetota > Actinomycetes > Mycobacteriales > Mycobacteriaceae > Mycobacterium. Next base: position 245,044 of record CAWDAS010000001.1, on the reverse strand, counting down.
ACAGGCCGCCGTCGCTGGCGAAATTCTTCTGCGGTGAGAAGTAGTAGGCGTCGGTCTCGGTGATCTCGACCGGCAGACCACCGGCTCCGGACGTCGCGTCGATGGCGATCAGCGCGTCCTCGGAGCCCGCGGGGCGGTGGATGGGCACCGCGACCCCGGTCGACGTTTCGTTGTGCGCCCAGGCGATCACATCGACCGACGGATCGCTGCGCGGCTCGGGAGCGCTCCCGGAATCGGCCTTGACGATGATGGGGTCGCCGACGAACGGGTTCTTGGCGACCGCGGAGGCGAACTTCGAGCTGAATTCGCCGTAGGCCAGGTGCAGTGAGCGCTTGTCGATCAGGCCGAACGCCGCGGCATCCCAGAACGCCGTCGCGCCGCCGTTGCCCAAAATGACCTCATAACCGTCCGGCAGCGAGAACAACTCGGCCACTCCCGCCCGAACCCGGCCGACAAGGTCCTTGACGGGCGCTTGCCGGTGCGATGTCCCGAACAACGGGGCTGCGGTGGTGGACAGCGCCTGCAATTGTTCGGGTCGGACCTTGGACGGGCCGCATCCGAAGCGGCCGTCGCGGGGTTTGATGTCAGCGGGGATCTCGAGCTGGTCAGCCATGCTCATCAGGGTAGTGATCCGACCTGACCCGGCGGCGCGGCGGTCCGATCGCCCGTCAGCGCGGCCGCCGGAAATGCCTGGCCGGCCCGGCTGTGCGGCTCGCGCAGTGTGAGTCAGGGCACACAAACGCCGTGACCACTGGTCAGGCCACAGTGGTTCCGGGGGGTCTAGAAAATATCCGGTACCTGCGGTACTGTCTGGACACAGCACGTCCAAATGTAAACCTCGTTGGGGAGGCTTGGTATGGCCAGGACGCGAATGGTTCGGCGCTGGCGCCGGAATATGGAAGTGCGCGACGACGCCGAGTACGTGAACACGCTCGCCACACTGTCCGAGGGGTCGGTGCGGCGAAACTTCAACCCCTATACCGACATCGACTGGGATTCGCCGGAGTTTGCGGTCACCGAGAACGATCCCCGGTGGATTCTGCCGTCGACCGACCCGTTGGGGCGCCACCCCTGGTACCTGGCGCAGCCCGAGGAGCGCCAGATCAAGATCGGCATGTGGCGCCAGGCGAACGTCGCCAAGGTGGGATTGCACTTCGAGTCGATCCTGATCCGCGGGCTGATGAATTACACCTTCTGGGTGCCCAACGGGTCGCCCGAATACCGCTACTGCTTGCACGAATCGGTCGAAGAGTGCAACCACACCATGATGTTCCAGGAGATGGTCAACCGGATCGGTGCCGACGTCCCGGGCATGCCGCGGATGCTGAAGTGGCTTTCGCCGCTGGTTCCGCTGGTGGCCGGACCGCTGCCGGTGGCGTTCTTCATCGGCGTGCTCGCCGGTGAGGAGCCCATCGACCACACGCAGAAAAACGTGCTGCGCGAAGGCAAGTCGCTGCACCCGATCATGGAACGGGTGATGGCCATCCACGTGGCCGAGGAAGCGCGGCACATCTCGTTCGCGCACGAGTTCCTGCGTAAGCGGTTGCCGGAACTGACCAAGCGGCAACGGTTCTGGACCGCGCTGTACTTGCCGCTGACCATGAAGATGTTGTGCCGCGCCATCGTGGTGCCGCCCAAGGCGTTCTGGCGGGAGTTCGACATTCCGCGTGAGGTCAAGAAGGAACTGTTCTTCCGGTCCCCGGAGTCGCGAAAGTGGCTCAGCGACATGTTCGGTGACGTCCGGATGCTGGCCCACGACACTGGTTTGATGGAAAACCGCTCCGCGCGGCTCATGTGGCGGCTCTGCAAGATCGACGGCAAACCGTCGCGCTACCGCAGCGAGCCGCAGCGCCAACACCTGGTCGCGGCGCCGGCCGCATAGGACCGCACGGGTAATCGCCTATGCCGCACGTTATTACCCAGTCGTGCTGCAACGACGGGTCCTGCGTTTTCGCGTGCCCGGTGAACTGCATTCACCCCACGCCCGATGAGCCGGGGTTCGCCACCTCGGAGATGCTCTACATCGATCCGGTGGCCTGCGTGGACTGCGGCGCGTGCGTGAGCGCCTGCCCCGTCGGCGCGATCGCGCCGGACACCCGGCTGGATTCCACGCAGCTGCCGTTCGTCGAGATCAACGCGGCCTTTTACCCCAAGCGGTCCGAGGGCGTGAAGTTGCCGCCGACGTCCAAGCTGGCGCCGGTGATCCCGGCCGCCGAGGTGCATGCCCGGCGCCGGCCGCTGACCGTGGCGATCGTGGGCTCCGGGCCGGCCGCGATGTATGCCGCCGACGAGCTGCTCACCCAGCATGGCGTGCGGGTCAACGTCTTTGAGAAGCTGCCGACCCCCTACGGGCTGGTGCGCGCCGGGGTGGCCCCCGATCACCAGAACACCAAAAGGGTCACCCGGCTCTTCGACCGGGTGGCCGGCCATCGCCGCTTCCAGTTCTACCTCAACGTCGAGGTCGGCAGACACCTGAGCCATGCCGACCTGTTGGTCCACCATCACGCGGTGATCTACGCCGTCGGCGCGCCCGATGACCGCCGCCTGGACATCGAGGGCATGGGCCTGCCGGGTACCGGCACGGCCACCGAGATGGTCGCGTGGATCAACGGACATCCCGACTTTGCCGGGATGCCCGTCGATCTCAGCCACGAGCGGGCGGTGATCATCGGCAACGGTAACGTCGCCCTGGACGTGGCCCGGGTGCTCACCACGGATCCCGACGACCTGGCCCGCACCGACATCTCCGACCACGCGCTGCGGGCCTTGCGTAACTCCGGGGTCCGCGAGGTGGTGATCGCGGCCCGGCGCGGCCCCGCCCACTCGGCCTTCACGCTGCCCGAAGTCATCGGCCTCACCAACAGCGCCGAAGTCGTGCTCGACCCCGGCGACCACGAGCTGGTCGCACGCGATCTCGCCACGGTCTGCGACGCGCTCACCCGGAACAAGCTGGAGATCTTGAGCAAACTCGGCGACGCGTCGGCGCCGTCCCGGCGGCCACGGATCAGGCTGGCCTACCGACTCACGCCCGCGCGGGTGTCGGGCCGGCAGCGGGCCACCGGCGTGGAATTCTCGGTCACCGGCACCGATGAGCTGCGCCGGCTCGACGCGGGCCTGGTGCTGACGTCGATCGGCTACCGCGGCAAGCCGATTCGCGGTCTTCCCTTCGACGAGTCAGCGGGCGTCGTCCCCAACCAGGACGGTCGTGTCGTCGACCCCGACACCGGCCGGCCGGTCACCGGCGCCTACGTCGCGGGCTGGATCAAGCGCGGGTCAACCGGGTTCATCGGCACCAACAAGTCGTGTTCCCTGCAGACCGTTCATGGACTCGTCGCCGATTTCAACGCCGCCAAGTTGACCGAACCGGGGGGCAAACTCGAGGCGCTGACCGAGCTGGTGCGCGCCCGCCAGCCCGACGTCGTCGACGGGCGGGGCTGGCGTGCCATCGACTCCGCGGAGATCCGGCGGGGCAGCGGCGAGGGGCGGCCGCGCAACAAGTTCACCGATGTCGCCGACATGCTCGCCGCCGCAGCCGAGCCGGCGCCGCCGAGACGGCGGCTGCTGGCCCGGCTGCGTGACCGAGGCTAGTTGGCGGCCTGCCCCGACATCGCGGCCTGGATCTCGTCGTAGCCGACCTCACGGACGGGCTGACCCAACGACCAATGGTGGCCGAACGGGTCCGCGACCACACCGTAGCGGTCTCCCCAGAACTGGTCCTCCAACGGCGCCACCACGGTGGCGCCGGCGTCGAGCGCCCGCTGGAACTTGGCGTCGACGTCGGTGACCGTCAAGTGGATGGTGACCGGGGTGCCGCCCAACGACGTGGGCGTCATCGACTTCCCGCCGCACATTTCCGGGAAGTCGTCGTTGAGCATCACCAAAAACCCGTTGATGCGCACCGCGGCGTGGACGAGTTTGCCGTCGGGACGAGGCACTCGCCCCAGCTCCTCGGCGCCAAAAGCCTTGACGTAGAAGTCGATCGCTGCCGCGGCATCGTCCACCACGAGGTGCGGGGACAGGGCGGGTTCGATGTTGATCGCCATTGTGGGCCTCCTTGCTGTCGGTCTCCCTTGCCGGCCCGGGCGGGCAGGCTCGCGAGTTATGACTGCGCCCGCGACGAAAACTCATCGCCGGCGGCAATCATTAAATCGCCGGGCACCGACAACCAGCGCGCGCAAGCAGCGACGGCCAGGTCGCTCAGGCGTCGGTGAGGACCCGGTCCCAGCCTTCGACGGCTTCCGGGCTGCGCGGGGCCGGACCCACGTAGATGGCCGACGGGCGGACCAGCTTGCCGAGTCCCTTCTGCTCGAGGATGTGGGCGCACCAGCCCGCGGTACGTCCGCAGGTGAACATCGCCGGCATCATGTTGGCCGGCACCCGGGCGAAGTCGAGGATGACCGCGGCCCAGAACTCGACGTTGGTCTCGATGGCCCGGTCCGGACGGCGCTCGCGCAGCTCGGCCAGCGCGGCCTGCTCCAGCGCCGCGGCGACCTCGTACCGCGGCGCGCCCAGCCGCTCGGACGTGGCGCGCAGCACCCGCGCCCGCGGGTCCTCCGCGCGGTAGACCCGGTGCCCGAATCCCATCAGCTTGTCGCCCTGGTCCAGAATCTTTTTGACCAGGCCACGCGCGTCGCCGGTGCGCTCGACCTCCTCGAGCATCGGCAACACGCGCGCCGGCGCCCCGCCGTGCAGCGGACCGCTCATCGCGCCGATCGCCCCGGACAGGGCCGCCGCGACGTCCGCCCCGGTCGAGGCGATGACGCGCGCGGTGAACGTCGAGGCGTTCATCCCGTGCTCGGCGGCCGAGACCCAGTAGGCGTCAATGGCCTCGATATGCCTCGGGTCCGGTTCGCCCTGCCAGCGCGTCATGAACCGGGCTGTGACGGTTGGGCATTCATCGATGACTCGCTGCGGCACCGCCGGCTGGTAGATGCCGCGCGCGGACTGCGCAACGTAGGACAGCGCCATCACCGATGCCCGGGCCAGCTGGTCGCGCGCGGTGGTGTCGTCGGTGTCGAGCAGCGGCCGGTATCCCCAGATCGGCGCCAGCATCGCCAGCCCCGCCTGCACGTCCACGCGCACGTCGCCGGTGTGGATCGGCAGCGGGAACGGCTCGGCGGGCGGCAGCCCGTGGCCGAACTTGCCATCGACCAGCAGTGCCCACACGTCACCAAAGGTGACCTGCTGCTTCACCAGGTCTTCGATGTCGACACCGCGGTAGCGCAGCGCACCGCCGTCCTTATCCGGTTCGGCAATTTCGGTGGTGAAGGCCACCACACCTTCCAGGCCGGGGACAAAATTCTCGGGGACCACAGTCATAGGAAAATTCTTGCACCCCACCTCCGGGCCGACGCTACCGGCCGGTAGCACGCCCCGGTAGCGTTGGCGCGATGGCAGGATCAGACCGCGAGCACCTGCAACGAATGCGTGTGGAATACGGGTCCGTCGAGAAGGACGGCAGTCCGGATCTCGACCTGGATTGGCTCGATGACGGGTGGCTTGCGTTGTTGCGCAAGTGGATTGACGACGCCGAACGCTCTGGGCTCGCCGAACCCAACGCCATGGTGCTCGCCACCGTTGCCGCGGGCAGGCCGATGAGCCGCTCGGTGTTGTGCAAGAGCGTGGACGAGACGGGAATCACGTTTTTCACCCACTACGACTCGGCCAAGGGCGTCGAGCTGGCCGAGACCCCATACGCATCGGTGACGTTTCCCTGGTACCAGCTGGGCCGACAGGTCCACATCCGCGGGCCGGTGAGCAAGGTCGCCCCGCAGCTCACGCAGGATTACTGGGCCAAGCGGCCGCGCGGCTCCCAACTGGGTGCGTGGGCCTCGCACCAGTCGCGGCCGATCGCGTCGCGCGCCGCGCTGCTCGATCAGCTGGCCGAGGTGACCGCCCGCTTCGCCGGCAACGAGCGGGTGCCGGTGCCACCGGCCTGGGGTGGCTACCTCATCGCCCCCGAGTCGGTGGAATTCTGGCAGGGGCGGGAAGACCGGCTGCACAACCGGATTCGGGTCAGCGGCGGGCGGGCCGAGCGCATCCAGCCCTAGCGCTGCAATCCTGGCTGGCGATGGACGAGACGGAATCGGTGCGTCAGATCTGGCGGTCGCTCGGACTGCCCGGCATCGTCGACGTGCACACACACTTCATGCCCAAGCCGGTGATGGACAAGGTTTGGCGATACTTCGATGAGTCCGGCCCGCTGGTGGGGCGCCGCTGGCCGATCTCCTACCGCACCGACGAGCAGCAGCGGTTACGCACGCTACGGGCGTTCGGGGTGCGGGCGTTCACCTCGCTGGTCTACCCGCACAAACCTCAGATGGCGGCCTGGCTCAATCGGTGGGCGACCTCGTTCGCCGCGACGACGCCCGACTGCCTGCATACGGCGACGCTGTACCCCGAGCCCGGCGTGGAGGACTACGTGCGCCGGGCCATCGAGGCGGGCGCGCGGGTGTTCAAGGCGCACGTTCAGGTCGGCCGATACAGCCCCACCGATCCCCTGCTCGATCGGGCCTGGGGAGTCATCGCCGACGCCGCCGTCCCCGTCGTCATTCACTGTGGCTCCGGTCCCGTGCCGGGCGAACATACCGGCGCCGAGCCCGTCGCCGCACTGCTGTCGCGCCATCGGAGCCTGCGCTTGGTCGTGGCACACCTGGGCATGCCCGAATACAGCGACTTCCTCGACCTGGCCGACCGGTACGACGAGGTGCGACTCGACACCACGATGGCGTTCACCCCCTTCACCGAGGAGACCATGCCGTTCCCGAAGTCGGACTACGGGAGGCTTCGCGACCACGCCGATCGCATCCTCTTCGGCAGTGACTTTCCCAACATTCCGTACGGCTTCATCGACGCGATGCGCGTCCTGACCCGGCTGCCCTGCAGCGACGACACGTGGCTGCGGAAGGTGTTTCACGACAACGCCGCTGACCTGTTCGGACTGGCGACGCTTAGTTGAGCGGTCATCGAGTCTCACCTGATGATTGCGTAAGGAAGCTCCGTAGACTCGACCCCGCGCAGGCGCGTCGTCTCATTAACGACTACCTTCAGCAGTAAGCACCAAGTCAGGGCAGCAATACCAGCCAGAGCGCAAAGGGGTTCTCGTGGCCGACACCGACGACACCGCCACTCTGCAGTATCCGGGGGGCGAGATCGACCTGCAGATCGCCCACGCCACCGCAGGAGCCGACGGTATTGCTCTCGGCTCGCTGTTGTCCAAGACCGGTTACACCACCTTCGACAACGGCTTCGTCAACACCGCCTCCTGCAAGAGCTCCATCACCTACATCGACGGCGACGCCGGGATCCTGCGCTACCGCGGCTACCCGATCGAGCAGCTCGCCGAGAAGTCGACCTTCATCGAGGTGAGCTACCTGCTGATCTACGGCGAGCTGCCGACCAAGGCGCAGCTGGCCGAGTTCACCCAGCGGATTCAGCTGCACACCATGCTGCACGAGGACCTGAAGCGTTTCTTCGACGGTTTTCCGCGTAACGCCCACCCCATGCCGGTGCTGTCCAGCGCGGTCAACGCGCTCTCCGCGTACTACCCCGATTCGCTGGACCCGACGGACGGCGAGCAGGTCGAGCTGTCGACGATCCGGTCGCTGGCCAAGTTGCCGACCATCGCCGCCTACGCCTACAAGAAGTCGGTCGGCCAACCGTTCCTCTACCCGGACAACTCGCTGACCCTGGTGGAGAACTTCCTGCGGATGACCTTCGGGCTGCCGGCCGAGCCCTACCAGGCCGACCCCGAGATCGTTCGGGCGCTGGACATGCTGCTCATCCTGCACGCCGATCACGAGCAGAACTGCTCGACGTCGACGGTCCGGCTGGTCGGTTCGTCGCAGGCCAACCTGTTCACGTCGATCTCCGGCGGCATCAACGCGCTCTGGGGTCCGCTGCACGGCGGCGCCAACCAGGCCGTCCTGGAGATGCTCGAGCAGATCCGGCGAAGCGAAGACGACGTCAGCGAGTTCGTCCGCAAGGTGAAGAACCGCGAGGCCGGCGTCAAACTGATGGGCTTCGGCCACCGCGTCTACAAGAACTACGACCCGCGTGCCCGGATCGTCAAGGAGCAGGCCGACAAGATCCTGGCCAAGCTCGGCGGCGACGACGACCTGCTGGACATCGCCAAGCAACTCGAAGAGGCCGCCCTGACCGACGACTACTTCATCGAGCGCAAGCTCTACCCCAACGTCGACTTCTACACCGGCCTGATCTACCGGGCCCTTGGGTTCCCCACCCGGATGTTCACCGTCTTGTTCGCGCTGGGCCGGCTGCCCGGCTGGATCGCGCACTGGCGTGAGATGCACGACGAGGGTGACAGCAAGATCGGCCGTCCGCGCCAGATCTACACCGGGTACACCGAACGCGACTACGCCACCATCGATTCGCGATAGCACGCGCGGTTAAACCGACGCCAGCACCGCCATCGCGGCGTTGTGCCCGCCGATGCCCGACACCGCGCCGCCGCGGCGAGCGCCCGAGCCGCACAGCATGATTCGCTGGTGGGCGGTGGCCACCCCCCATCGCCGCGCCGGGGTGTCCAGCGGGTCGTCGTCGTCGGCGAACGGCCAGGACAGCCCGCCGTGGAAGATGTTGCCACCGCTCATGTGCAGCGTGCGTTCCAGATCGGCAGTGGTGGTCGTCTCGATGCAGGGCCGGCCGTGCGCGTCGGGCAACAAAAGCTCCTGAATCGGTTCGGCCAGCACCGAATTCAGCGACGCCAGCACCAGGTCGGTCAGTCGGTCGCGCAGGGTGTCGGGGTCGGTGCCACCGAACAGCGAGTGCGGGGTGTGCAGGCCGAACACCGTCATAGTCTGGGCACCCGAGTCGCGCAGCGCGGCCGACAGGATGCTCGGATCGGTCAGCGAATGGCAGTAGGCCTCGCACGGCAACGGATCCGGCGGAGTTCCGGCGTCCGCCCGGGAATAGGCCGCATCCAGTTGTGTCCAGCTCTCGTTGACGTGAAACGTGCCGGCGAAGGCCTGCGCGGGCGTCACGCTGCCGTCACGCAGCCGGGGCAGCCGCCGCAGCACCATGTTCACCTTGACCTGCGCGCCCTGGGCCCGCGGCGCGGGTTCTTCGCCCAGCAGGCCGGCCAGCACCGCCGGTGTGACGCCGGCAAGGACGAAACGGGCGCGCAGCGAGTGCTCCTCGTCGCCGTGGCGATAACGCACCAGGCCGGTCGGGTCGACGGCGTAAACCTCTGCGCCGGTGGTGATTTGGGCGCCATGACGGACGGCGGCCGTCGCCAGCGCCGCGGTCACCGACCCCATGCCGCCGACGGGAACGTCCCAGCTTCCGGTCCCCCCACCGAGCACGTGATACAGAAAGCACACGTTCTGCAGCAGCGACGGGTCATCGACGCGCGCGAAGGTGCCGATCAGCGCGTCGGTCGCGATCACGCCGCGGACCAGGTCATCGTGCACCGCGTCGGCGATGGCGTGACCGATCGGCGCGTCGACCATGGCGTGCCAGGCGGCCGCCGCATGGTGATCGCCGCCGCGCAGGACGTGCCGGCGGGCCTGATCGCGGGTGCGCAGCGGTTCGAGCAGCGTCGGCCAGAGCCGCTCGGTCACCAGCCGGCAGCGCCGGTAGAACGCGCCGAACCCGGCCGCGTCGCCGGCCGCGCCGATCGCGGCGAACGCGCCGGGGCCGCGCGCGCCGTGGGCGTCGATCAGCAGGCCGAAGCGCCCGCCGGTGGACGGGTGCGGGGTGTACGACGAAAACTGCCGCGGGACCAACCGCACCGCGGCGCCCAGGTCGTCGACGATGCGCGGCGGCAGCAAGCTGACCAGGTACGCATACCGCGACACCCGAACGTCCACGCGGTCGAAGGCCCGCGCCGAGACGGCGGCCCCGCCGGTCATGCCCAGCCGCTCGAGCACCCGCACCCGGAGGCCCGCCCGGGCCAGGTAGGCCGCCGCGACCAGGCCGTTGTGGCCGCCACCGATGACGATGGCGTCGGCGGCGTCGACGTCTGGCGCCCGGTCGCTCAGCTCAGGTAGCCCTCGACCTCGTCGGGCGGGCGGACCTCGGCCTCGCGGGGGTCGCCGCCGCTCTCGCGCAACGCCCGGCGCTGCCGCAGCAAGTCCCAGCACTGGTCGAGTTCGGTCTCCACCCGGCGGAGCCGGTCATGCTCGTCCGACTCGCTGATCTCGCCGTGCGTCAGCTGCGCCCGCAGGGATTTTTCCTCGGCGACGAGTTCGCGGATGTGTGCCAGTGTGTCCCGGTCGGTCGGTTTCCTGCCGTTGCCCATCGCTCCAGTGTGCCCGAGCGCGCCGGGGCCGCCCCGCTAGCTGGGGCCGGGGAGGCGCAGCACCAGTCGCGCGCCGCCCAGCGGGCTGTTTTCCAGCGACGCCGTGCCGCCGTGCAGGTGGGCCTGCTGGGCCACCAACGCCAGCCCCAGGCCGGACCCCGACTGCGAGGCCGTCGACCCGCGGGAGAACCGGTGGAACACCACGTGCCGCTCTTCTTCGGGGACGCCGGTGCCGTTGTCGTCGACGGCTATTTCCACTCCGGCGCGCGAGCTGACCGCCGACAGCTGGACCCGGCTGGCGCCGCCATGCTTGACGGCGTTGGCGATCGCGTTGTCGACGGCCAACCGCAACCCGGCCGGTAACCCGACGATGATGCAGGTGGGCGACGGAACCAGCGAAACATCGAGGTCGGGGTAGATGCGTATGGCATCGTGGGCGGCGCGGTCCAGCAACTCGGTGATGTCGACCGGCACATGATCCTCCGAGGTCGACAGTTCACCCTGGGCCAGCCGCTCCAGGGCGGTCAAGGTGGCCTCGATCCGCGACTGGGTGCGGATCACGTCGCCCAGCACCTCTTTGCGCTGGTCTTCGCTCATGTCCAGGGTGGACAGCACCTCCAGGTTGGTGCGCATCGCGGTCAGGGGAGTGCGCAGCTCGTGGGAGGACACCGCGGCGAAATCGCGGGCCGAGGCGAGCGCCTCCTGGGTCCGGTCCTGCTCTCTCCAGATGCGCTGCAGCATGCCGCGCATCGCCTCGGCGATCTCGACGGCCTCGCTGGCGCCGCGGACCGCCACCTGGGGCCGTTCATCGGCGTCGATCGAGCGGGCTTGCTGGGCCAACCGCTTGAACGGGCGCACCGCGAACGCGGCCAGCATCCACGCGAACACCGCCGCCGCGCCGATCGAGAGCGCGCAGATCAGGATCACCCGGCGATGCAGATTGTTGGTCCGGGCGATCGTGTCGTCGTAGGTGGCGCCGACTTCGATGGACGTCGGTTCCGGCCCCGGGATCTCCACGGTTCGCACCCGGTAACGCACCCCGTCGACGTAGGTGTCGGCGTAGCCCTCGGCCAGCTTCGGAAGCGTGACGTCGGAGTTGGACTTGACCTGACCGTCACGGCGGACCGTGATGATGGTGTCGCGATCGTTGGGTGAACGCGGTATCTCGTCGAGACCGCGCGGCAGGAACGGGATCGCGAACCCCGCGGCCTCGTCGAGGCGGCGATCCAGGCGTTCCTTCCAGGCGCTGGTGATGCCGAACCACACGACCGCGCCCGCGATGAGCACCACGATCGCGGTGCCGATGGCCGTCGCGACCGCCACCCGGGTGCGCAGTGAAGGCGTACGGGCGGCAATGCGGGACAGAAAACTCATGGCTGCTGCGATCTGGGCGATTCCTTGCCTTACTGCATGCGCAGCACGAACCCGACTCCGCGGACGGTGTGCAGCAGTCTGGGGCCGCCGTGGGCCTCGAGCTTGCGGCGCAGGTACCCGATGAACACGTCGACCACGTTGGTGTCGGCGGCGAAGTCATAACCCCACACCAGCTCCAACAGCTGCGCGCGGGACAGCACCGCGGTCTTGTGTTCGGCCAGCACCGCCAGCAGGTCGAACTCCCGCTTGGTCAGGTCGACGTCGACGCCGTTGACCCGGGCCCGCCGGCCGGGGATGTCCACCTCCAGGGGCCCCACCGTGATGGTCTCCGACGAGGACGTCGCGGTGGAGCCGCGGCGGCGCAGCAGCGCCTTCACCCGCGCGACCAGCTCGGCCAGCACGAACGGTTTGACCAGGTAGTCGTCGGCTCCGGCTTCCAGGCCCGCGACCCGGTCGTCGACCGAGCTGCGGGCGGACAGCACGCAGACCGGGACGTCGTTGTCCATGGCCCGTAGCGCCGTGACGACGCTGACGCCGTCCAGCACCGGCATGTTGATGTCGAGCACGATGGCGTCCGGCCGCGTCTCGGTGGCGCTGCGCAAGGCCTCGGCGCCGTCCACCGCCGTCGACACCTCGAACCCGGACAGCCGCAGGCCGCGTTCCAGCGACGCCAGCACATCGGAGTCGTCGTCGACGACCAAGACCCGTGGTGAAGGCGCTCCTGTATCCATGCCGCCATTTTGCCTGATTGTTGGCCTCCGAGCGGGGAGGCCAGCGGCCGGGTTTCGTCGGGACTTGCGAACCGCGTCCGCGGTTCAGGGCAACCCGATGCGCCGATAGCGCTGCAGGCGAGCGGCCAGCCGCTCGGCGGCGGGTATCTCGCGCAGCGCGTACAGCTCAGCGGCGATGGCCCGGGACAGTCGCTGGGCGAACTCGACCGGCTCGTCGGCGGCATCCGGATGCTCCGGCACGATGCCGTCGACGATCCCGGATGCCAACAGGTCGGCCGACCGGATGCCCTGTGCCGCAGCGAGTTCGGCGGCGTGGGCGGTGTCGCGGAAGACGATCGCGCTGGCGCCCTCCGGCGGTAGCGGCGCCAGCCAGCCGTGCAACGCGGCCAGCACCCGGTCGGCCGGCACCATCGCCAGCGCCGGACCCCCACTGCCCTGGCCCAACAGCACCGACACGGTCGGGGTATCCAGGGTCACCAGCTCGGCCAGGCACTGGGCGATCTGGCCGGCCAGCCCGCCCTGCTCGGCCTCGGCCGACAGCGCGGGCCCGGCGGTGTCGATCACCAGGACCAGCGGCAGGCGCAGCTCGGCGGCCAGCGCCATGCCGCGCCGGGCCTCGCGCAGCGACGCGGGCCCCACCATCCCGCCCGGCACGCGCTGCTGGCCGAGCACCACCGCGGGCTGGCCGGCCAATCGGGCCAGCGCCAGCAGGGTCGTGGCGGCCTTCCCCCCGCCGGTGCCCGACAGCAGCACCGGGTCGGTGGCGCCGTGGCGCAGCAGCAGCCCGACACCCGGCCGGTCTGGCCGCCGGGACGCCACCACCGAATCCCACGCCGGCACGTCGGGTATCGGCTCGGGCGGCTGCGGCGCCGGCAGCGGCCCGGGAGGGTCGGCCATCACCGTCAGCGCGCGATCCAGCGTCCGGCGCAGCCCGTCGAGCGCGATGACGCCGTCGATCACCCCGTGGCGCTGCAGGTTCTCCGCGGTCTGGACACCCTCGGGGAACGGTTCGCCGTAGAGCAGCTGGTACACCCGGGGCCCCAGGAAGCCGATCAGCGCGCCCGGCTCGGCGACGGTGACATGGCCCAGCGAGCCCCACGACGCGAAGACCCCGCCGGTGGTGGGGTTGCGCAGGTAGACCAGGTAGGGCAGGTGCGCCTGCCTGTGCAGCCGGACGGCCGCGGCGATCTTCACCATCTGCAGAAACGCGACCGTGCCCTCCTGCATGCGGGTGCCGCCGGAGCTCGGCGAGGCCAGCAGCGGCAGGCGCTCGGCGGTCGCCCGCTGCACCGCGGCGGTGATCCGCTCGGCCGCCGCCACCCCGATCGAGCCGCCGAGAAAGCCGAACTCGCAGACCACCACCGCCACCCGGCGCCCCAAGATGCGCCCCTCGCCGGTGAGCACCGATTCGTCCAGGCCGGTGGCGGCTCGCGCGCCGGCCAGCTCGCGCGCATAGGAGTCGCTCATCGGCACCGCGAGCGCCTCGCTGTCCCAGCGGACGAAGGAATCCTCGTCCAGCACCGCATCCCGCAGTTCACCAGCCGTGATACGACTCACGCCACGAGGCTATATAGGGTGGCTGCCATGATCGGTGTCAACCAGGCCGAAGCCGTGCTGACCATTGAGCTGCAGCGGCCCGAGCGCCGCAATGCCCTGAATTCCCAGCTCGTCGAGGAGCTGCGGGAGGCCTTCCAGAAGGCCGGGGACGGCGCCACCCGCGCCATCGTGCTGACCGGGCGGGGCAGCGCGTTCTGCGCGGGCGCGGACCTCAGCGGCGACGCGTTCGCCGCCGACTACCCCGACCGGCTCATCGAGTTGCACAAGGTGATGGATGCCACGCTCATCCCGGTGATCGGCGCGATCAACGGCCCGGCGATCGGCGCGGGACTGCAGCTGGCCATGCAATGCGACCTGCGGGTCGTCGCGCCGGACGCATTCTTCCAGTTCCCGACTTCCAAATACGGTCTGGCCCTTGACAACTGGAGCATCCGCCGGCTGTCGTCACTGGTCGGCCACGGCCGGGCCCGGGCGATGCTGCTGGCCGCGGAGAAGCTGACGGCCGAGACGGCGCTGCAGACCGGAATGGCCAACCGCATCGGGACGCTCGCCGACGCCCAGGCCTGGGCCGCCGAGATCGCCGGCCTGGCACCACTGGCGATCCAGCACGCCAAGCGGGTGCTCAACGACGACGGCGCCATCGAGGAAGCCTGGCCGGAGCACAAGGAGCTCTTCGACAAAGCCTGGGGTAGCCAGGATGTCATCGAGGCGCAGGTCGCTCGCGTCGAGAAGCGGCCGCCGAGGTTCCAGGGGGCCTGAGGGTCATGCTGCGGGGGGCGCTACGGCTGGCCACGGGCACGGCGTCGCTAGTGGCCGGCGGTTGGCTGCTGCGGGCGTTGCATGGCGCGCCGGCGGCCCTCGGTGCACACCCCGCCTCCATTCGGGCGGTGGCGGCGGGGTCGCCGAACTATCGCGACGGCGTATTCGTCAACCTCGACCCCGCGTCGATCTACAAGATGGATCGCGAGCAGCTGCAGCTGATCGTCTGGGAGTTGATGGGAAACCGCGGCGGGAGCCGGCCGGGCAAGCCGATCCCGTTGGCCGCGCCGGGAATTTTCGACGGGGACCCCAGCCGGCTCGCCGTCAGCTGGCTGGGTCACTCGACGGCGCTGGTGGAAATCGACGGTTACCGGGTGCTCACCGACCCGGTGTGGAGCAACCGCTGCTCACCGTCGGACACCGTCGGACCGCAGCGGCTGCATCCGCCGCCGATGCAACTGGAGGGGCTGCCGGCGGTCGACGCCGTGGTGATCAGCCATGACCACTACGACCACCTCGACATCGACACCGTGCTGGCGTTGGCCCACACGCAGCGGGCGCCGTTCTTCGTGCCGCTCGGTGTCGGTGCCCACCTGAGGTCGTGGGGGATACCCGAGCACCGCATCGTCGAGCTCGACTGGCACCAGAGCGCTCAGGTCGACGAGCTCACCGTGATATGCATGCCGGCGCGGCACTTTTCGGGGCGCTTTTTAGACCGCAACACCACGCTGTGGGCGTCATGGGCGTTCATCGGCCCGGGTCATCGCGCGTATTTCGGCGGCGACACCGGCTACACCAAGAGCTTCACGCAGATCGGCGCCGACCATGGACCGTTCGACCTGACCCTGCTGCCCATCGGGGCGTACAACACGGCGTGGCCGGACATCCACATGAACCCGGAGGAGGCGGTCCGGGCCCATCTGGATGTCACCAACTCCCGGTCGGGACTGCTGGTGCCGATCCACTGGGGCACCTTCCGGTTGGCGCCCCACCCGTGGGCCGAGCCGGTCGAGCGCCTGCTCGCCGCCGCGGGACCCGCCCAGGTGAACGTGGCGGTGCCCGCCCCGGGTCAACGCATAGATCCCGCGGCGCCGCCGAAATCCACCCCGTGGTGGCGGCTCTGAATCGTCAGGCCGGCAACCTTGCCACGCTAAAGTGCCGCCATGACGAAACGCGCGGCAACCGCCGCTGTCCTGGTGGCCCTGCTTGCGTTGCTGGGATGCGGGCCCACGAAACCGGTATCCAGCCCGCCGCCCGCACCGCCTGACGTACCGCCCAACGAGGTGTCCGGCCTGGAGATTCCCGCCGGCCGCGTCGACGAAACCATATCCAAGGTCGACGGCCTGGTCGGCGATCTGATGAAGCGCACCGGCATCCCGGGAATGGCCGTTGCCATCGTCCACGGCGGAAAGACGGTGTATGCCAAGGGATTCGGCGTACGAGACGCGAGCAAAGGCGACGGCCAAGGCAATAAGGTCGACACCAACACCGTCTTCCAGTTGGCATCGGTGTCGAAATCGGTTGGCGCGACGGTGATAGCGCACGAAGTCAGCGACAAGGTCGTCGCATGGGACACGCCCGTGGTGTCCAAGCTGCCGTGGTTCACCCTGGGCGATCCGTACGTCACCAGCCATGTGACCGTCGCCGACCTGTATTCGCATCGGTCCGGGCTGCCCGATCACGCCGGTGACAAACTCGAGGATCTGGGTTATGACCGCCGTCAGTCGCTCGAACGGCTGAAGTACCTACCGCTGGCGCCCTTCCGGATCAGCTACGCCTACACCAATTTCGGGGTCACCGCCGCCGCCGAAGCGGTGGCGGCCGCGGCGGGAAAATCGTGGGACGACCTGTCCGACGAGGTGCTCTACCGCCCGCTGGGAATGGCGTCGACGAGCTCGCGTTTCGCCGACTTCATCGGCCGGCCCGACCATGCGGTCAACCACATCAAAATTGCAGACAAATGGGAGCCGCGTTTCCAGCGGGACCCGGATCCCCAGTCACCCGCCGGCGGGGTGAGTTCGTCGGTCAACGACATGGCGCGCTGGCTGATCATGTTGCTGGGCAATGGAACCTACAACGGCCAGCGGATCGCGTCGCCGGAGGCCCTGCTGCCCGCCACCACCGCGCAGGTGGTGTCGGCGCCCGCCAAGACGCCGAAGGCGCGCTCGGGCTTCTACGGTTACGGGTTCAACGCGTCGGTGACATCCTCGGGACGCACCGAATACAGCCACTCCGGGGCTTTCGCCTTGGGTGCCGCCACCAACTTCGTCGTCATGCCGTCCGAGGACCTGGGCATCATCGCGCTGACGAACGCCGCACCCATCGGCGTGCCGGAGACGCTGACCGCCGAATTCATGGATCTGGTGCAGTACGGCCAAGTCCGCGAGGATTGGGCAACCCTGTACAACAAGGCGATCGGCTGGATGAACAATCCGGAAGGCTCGCTGGTCGGCAAGCGGCCCCCGCCCAACCCCGCGCCGGCCAGACCGCTGAGCGACTACGCCGGCGTCTACGCTAGCGACTACTGGGGTCCGGCCGTCGTGACCGAACACGACGGCGCCCTGCAGCTGGCGCTGGGGCCGAAAAACCAGACCTTCCCCTTGACGCACTGGGACGGCGATACCTTCACCTTCTCCTTGACTAACGAAAATGCCCCACCCGGAACGATTTCCAAGGCCGTCTTCTCCGGATTTCCGGTCACCGCGCTGAACCTGGAGTACTTCGATTCGGACAAGCTGGGAACATTCACCCGATGACGGGCGGCCTGACCGACGCCGAGGTGGCGCAGCGGGTAGCCGACGGCAAGAGCAACGCCGTAACGGAACGCGCCACCCGCAGCGTCGCGGCGATCGTCCGGGCCAACGTCTTCACCAGGATCAACGCGATCCTGGGCGTCCTGTTGCTCATCGTCCTGGCGACGGGGTCGGTGATCAACGGCATGTTCGGCCTGCTCATCATCGCCAACAGCGTCATCGGCATGATCCAGGAAATCCGGGCCAAGCAGACGCTGGACAGGCTGGCGATCATCGGGCAGGCGAAACCGTTGGTGCGCAGGCAATCCGGCGCTCGGGCGCTGCCGCCCGGAGACGTGGTGCTCGACGACATCATCGAGCTAGGCCCCGGGGATCAGGTGGTCGTCGACGGCGAGATCGTCGAAGAGGCCAACCTGGAGATCGACGAGTCGCTGCTGACCGGTGAGGCGGACCCGATAACCAAGGACTCCGGCGATCCGGTGATGTCCGGAAGCTTTGTCGTCGCCGGCACCGGCGCCTATCGCGCTACCAAGGTCGGGCCGCACGCCTATGCCGCCAAGCTGGCCGAGCAGGCCAGCAAGTTCACCTTGGTGAAATCCGAACTGCGCAACGGTATTAACCGGATCTTGCAGTTCATCACCTACCTGTTGGTGCCGACCGGTCTGCTGACCATCTACACCCAGTTGTTCACCACCCACGCCGGGTGGCGGCAATCCGTACTGCGGATGGTGGGTGCGCTGGTGCCGATGGTGCCCGAAGGCCTGGTCCTGATGACGTCGATAGCGTTCGCGGTCGGGGTGATCAGGCTCGGGCGGCGCCGGTGTTTGGTGCAGGAGTTGCCCGCCATCGAGGGACTGGCGCGGGTCGATGTGGTCTGCGCCGACAAGACGGGAACCTTGACGGAAAGCGGCATGCGGGTGTCGGGTGTCGAGGAGCTGGAGACGGCGCCGCGACCGGACAGCCTCGCCGACGTGCTGGCCGCGTTGGCCGCGGCCGATCCGCGGCCCAACGCCAGCATGCAGGCGATCGCCGAGGCCTATCAGCGGTCGCCCGGCTGGATCGCCACGTCGACCGCGCCTTTCAAGTCGGCCACCAAATGGAGCGGCGTGTCCTATCGGGACCACGGGAACTGGGTGATCGGGGCGGCGGACGTGCTGCTCGATCCGGGTTCGGCGGCCGCCGAACAGGCCGAGCGGATCGGGGCGATGGGGTTGCGGGTGCTGCTGGTGGGCGCCGGCGACGTGGCCGTGGACCACCCCGACGCGCCGGGGCACGTCACCCCGGTCGCACTGGTGGTGCTCGAGCAGAAGGTTCGGCCCGACGCCCGGGAGACCTTGGACTACTTTGCCGGCCAAGGTGTTTCGGTCAAGGTGCTATCCGGTGACAACGCGGTGTCGGTCGGCGCGGTAGCCGGCAAGCTCGGGCTGGGCGGCGAGACGATGGACGCTCGCCAACTACCTTCGGACCCCAGGGAGCTGGCCGACGCGCTGGATACCCACACCACCTTCGGGCGGGTGCGGCCCGATCAGAAGCGGGCCATCGTGCACGCCCTGCAAGCGCACGGGCATACCGTCGCGATGACCGGCGACGGTGTCAACGACGTGCTGGCCCTCAAGGACGCCGATATCGGTGTCGCGATGGGTGCGGGCAGCCCGGCCTCCCGTGCCGTCGCGCAGATCGTGTTGCTGGACAACAGGTTCGCCACGCTGCCCTATGTCGTCGGTGAGGGCCGGCGGGTGATCGGCAACATCGAGCGGGTGGCGAACCTGTTCTTGACCAAGACGGTGTACTCGGTGCTGCTGGCGCTGTTGGTGGGCATCGAATGCTTGTTTTCGAAGGTGCTCAGAGCGGATCCCTTGCTGTATCCGTTTCAGCCGATCCACGTCACCATCGCCGCATGGTTCACCATCGGGATTCCGTCGTTCATCCTGTCACTGGCCCCCAACAACGAACGCGCCTACCCGGGCTTCGTGCGGCGGGTGTTGACCTCCGCGCTGCCGTCGGGACTGGTCGTCGGGGTCGCGACGTTCGCGTCCTACCTGGTGGCCTACCACGGTCGCCACGCGACGTTCCAGCAGCAGGATCAAGCGTCGACGGCGGCGCTGATCACCTTGTTGATGACGGCGCTATGGGTACTCGCGGTTGTGGCCCGTCCCTACCAGTGGTGGCGGGTGGCGCTGGTGGTCGTCTCCGGCCTTGCTTACGTGGTGATCTTCAGCATCCCGCTGGCTCGGAAGGCGTTCCTGCTCGACCCGTCTAATGTCGCGGTGACCTCGGCCGCACTCGGGATCGGCGTGCTGGGCGCCGCTACCATCGAGGCGACGTGGTGGATCAGGGCCAGAATGCTGGGCGTGCAGCCGCGGTTGTGGCGGGAGCCGCCGGGACCCGCCAAGTAAAATCTTCGGGGATTCCTGGACAAGGCAAAGGACGACAAGCGGAACAAAGCACATGGCGAAACTATCTGGATCTATCGACGTACCGTTGGCACCCGAGGCGGCCTGGCAGCATGCCTCCGATCTGTCCCGGTACAAGGATTGGCTGACCATCCACCGGGTGTGGCGCAGCAAACTGCCCGACGACATCGACAAGGGCACGATCGTCGAGTCGATCGTCGAGGTCAAGGGCATGCCCAACCGCATCAAATGGACGGTCGTGCGCTACCGGCCACCGGAAGGCATGACGCTCAACGGCGATGGCGTCGGCGGGGTCAAGGTCAAGCTGATGGCCAAGGTCAAGCCCGCCGACGAGGGCTCCGTCGTCAGCTTCGACGTGCACCTCGGCGGCCCCGCGCTGTTCGGGCCGATCGGCATGATCGTGGCCGCCGCGCTGCGCAGCGACATCAACCAGTCCCTGCAGAACTTCGTCACGGTATTCACCGGGCCTAACCCGGGCAGGAACGGAAACGCCGGCACTCTTCGCTGACCGGCCCGCCGCGCTTCTGGCGGCCCAGCGCCCGGCGGCCGGCGCCACGCTAGCGTGACGCTGGGTCACACAAGCGGGCGGTCGAGTCCATTAATGTCGCAACCATGATTCGCCGGCTCCGCCCTGGTTGGCTGGTGGCGTTCTTCGCCTTGGTGATTTGGGCCAGCGCCTGGACGCCGTGGCTCACGACGGCGGTCAACGGCGGGGGCTGGGCCAACGCCGTCGGAGGTGCGCACGGCAGCGTGGACCTTCCGCCGGGGTTCGGCGCCGGCCAGCTCATCGTGTTGTTGTCCTCGCTGCTGCTGGTGGTCGGTGCGATGGTAGCCCGCGGCTTGTCGGTGAAGCTTGCTTCGATTGCGGCGCTGCTGATTTCGCTGCTCATCGTCGCGCTCACGGTGTGGTACTACAAGCTCAACGTCAAGCCGCCGGTGTCGGCGGCATACGGCCTCTACGTCGGCGCGGTCGCTGCGGGGTGCGCGGTGGCAGGCTCGGTGGTGGCGGTGATCGCGGCCATCGCCGCCGGCCGGTCGAACCGGTGAGGCCTCAGGCCGAGGGGAACTCGTGCTTGCCCGAGGTGGAACTCTCCTCGGGCTCGTTGACGCCGAACACAAACGGCGCGAGCACGACCTCGCGACCGTCCGGGTCGCGATAGGTCACCGCGCCCGTGGCCTCCCAGTACGGATCCTGTTGGACGGGTTCGGCGCCCGCGGCGTGCAGGCGCGCGATCGCCGCGCGCTGTGCCTGTTCGTCCGGAAAGTACAGGCACAGCTGTTCGTGGGGGTCCACCGCGACGGCGTCAACCGCCTCCACGATCTCCAGGGTCAGGTTCCAGCTGGGCAGGCCGAATATCGCGCCGTTGCTGCCGTAGCTGTCCCCGAACGTCTCGTAGAGCGGAAGCCCCACCACCTCACGGTAGAAGCGAACCGTTTCTTCGAAGTTCGACGAGCGGCGCGCGAAGCGAATCGCGCCGATCGGCGCCAGCTGCGTCGGCCAGTGCGTTGTTCGGCGCGATTTGCGCTTGCCGGCAGCCATCACAACCCGATCGCACCGGCGGCGGACTCGGCGGTGTTCCAGCGCCGCAGCTGTGCGCCGGGCGCCCACGTCGAATGCGTCCCGCTGGAGATACGTTCCGGGAGTTGGAGTTTGCAGACGGGGCCGCCGGTGATGTCGGCGGCGTCGAACACCACGCAGTACGAGGCGTCGGCGTTCATGTCGGTGGTGAGCGTGACCAGGTAGCCGTCGTCTTCATCGGTGGCGCCAACCCTGGGTGCCATCGCGGTCTCGCTTCCGTAGACGCCGTCACCGAAGGAGAATCCCTGTTGGTCCCCGGTGAGCAGATCGTGCTTCACCAAGCCGTCGAACAAAAACCAGCCCGGCTTGCCGGTAGCGGCATACGCGTAGCGGTAGTCGCGGGCCGCGTAGTCGGTGTTGATCATCCCGAACTCCGTGATGGACTCCGATAGCCGCTCTTCCTGCACCGCGCCGGTGGCCAGGTTGAAGCGCCAGCGGTGCAGCCGCGACTGCAGGCGATCCAGCGCCAGGAAGCGAAACAGCCGCTCCCACTTGGATCCGCCGGTGTCAAGCGGGGACGGATCACCTTCGAAGAACCCGTCGAGCACGATCTCGTCACCGTCCTCGAAGGCGTTGACGAAGTGCAGCACGAACGTGGGGTCCGCCTCGAACCAGCGGATGTCCCCGGTTGCGCCCCGGCGCGGCAGCACCGCGAAGCGCGACGGCATGTCCGGATAGAAGCGCGGCAGGTGCACGTCATGTTCGAGCAGGGCGGGATCCCAGAACAACGGGAAGTCGTTGAGGATGACGTAGTTCTCGGTGAAGGCCATGTCGTGCGGCAACCGCGGGCCGGGCAGCGGGATGTCCACGTGGTGGACCAGCTCGTTGCTTTGGTCGACGACCCCGTAACGCATGAACGGGTCCTGCTTGCTGTAGCTGAAGAACAGCAATTCACCGGTCTTGTTGTCCACCTTCGGATGTGCCGACACGCCCCAATCGGCAGGGAAGCGCCCGCTCCAGGTTTCCTTGCCGAGCGTGTTGGCCGAGTACGGGTCGAGCCGGTACAGGTCGCCGCACTGGTAGAAG
The DNA here is from genome assembly GCA_963800315.1 of uncultured Actinomycetota bacterium. Classification (GTDB taxonomy): domain Bacteria; phylum Actinomycetota; class Actinomycetes; order Mycobacteriales; family Mycobacteriaceae; genus Mycobacterium. The sequence continues at coordinate 222,590 of CAWDAS010000001.1, read as the reverse complement.
CTGGTCAACGCGATGCCGCGGTGGACGATGACGTCCGTGCTCGACGCGTCCTTCATCCGGGTGCGCGCGCCCCAGCCGTTCTCGCGCTTGGCCAGTTGCACCGGCTCGGCCAGCCCCGGCCATAGCGGCCCGCCCGCTTCGTTCTCGGCCAGGAAGCCGTCCGTGCGGACAAAGCGGTTGCGGTAGAACGCTTTTCCGTCACGGAACCCGACCACGTGCAGCATGCCGTCGCCGTCGAACGGGTGGTAGGTCTGCAACGCCGGGTGCAGCGGGTTTTCGGTGTTGCGCAGGTAGATGCCGTCCAGGTCGCTCGGGATCTCTCCCTGCACGGGAGTGAGGTCGTCGGCCTCCCATTCGGCGGTCTGCGGACGCCAGGGTCCGGTCCGGTAGGGGTGGTCGTCGTCTTCGGGCAGGGTGGACAGGAACTTCCCGACGAGTTCAACGTTCATGGTCACGCGCCTCTTGTTGTGCCGACGACGAAACTGACCGTGGTGGCGGTGCTTCCGCCGAAATTCAGGGTGCCGAATGCTTTGGCGCCCCCGACCTGGTATTCGCCGGCCGCGCCGCTGACCTGCTTGGCCGCGTCCAGCAGCATCCGCACACCGGAGGCTCCGACCGGGTGTCCGCCGCCGATGAGGCCCCCGCTGGGGTTGATCGGCAGGCGCCCGCCGATCTCGATCTCGCCGTTTTCGATCGCCTTCCACGACTCGCCCGGCCCGGTCAACCCGATGTGGTCGATGGCCAGGTACTCACTGGGCGTGAAGCAGTCGTGCACCTCCATCCCGCCCAGGTCATCGAGGGTCACCTTGGCCCGGCGTAACGCGTCGAGCACGGCGGCCCGCACATGCGGGAGCACGTAGGGATCGTTGGCCGCGCGGTCCAGCTTTTGTCGCAGACCCAGTCCGACGGTGCGGTGGCCCCAGCCGTCGATGCGACCGAGGGGGCGGGCATCGGGATGCTCACGCAGAAACGCGTCGTTGACCAGGACCAATCCCGCGCCGCCGTCCGTCATTTGGCTGCAGTCGAAGCGGCGCAGCCGGCCCTCGGTGACCGGGTTGGTCGCGTCGTCGTCGGTGATGGGGTCGGGGACCGTCCACGCCCGTGTTTGGGCGTTGGGGTTGCGCCGCGCGTTGGCGAAATTGAGTTGCGCGATGGCCCGCAGGTGCGTGTCGTCCAGGCCGTAGCGACGGTCGTATTCGTCGGCGACTTGCGCGAACATCGACGGCCACAGGTAGCGCGCGTCGGCACCCTCATGACCGGTCCACGCCGCGGCACCCAGATGCTGGGCGGCGGTGTCGCCGGGCACGGTTTTCTCCAGCTCGATTCCGACGACCAGCGCGGTGTCATAGGCGCCCGACCGCAGATCGGCCATCGCCGCCAGCGTCGCCACGCTGCCGGAGGCGCACGCCGCCTCGTGGCGGGAAGCCGGAGTATCCCAGAGGCCGTCGCAAACCGTGGCGGGCATCGCCCCGAGGTGGCCCTGACTGGCGAACATCTCGCCGAAGGCATTGGCGACGTGGACCACTCCGATGTCGGTGGCGTTCACCTGCGCCGAGACGAGCGTGGCCGCGACGACCTCGGCGGTCAAGGCCGCGAAGTCGCGGCCCTCTTTGGTGAGGTTACGGGCAAAATCGCTTTGGTAGCCGCCAAGAATCCAGACGCCGTCGTCCATAGCCGTACGTTACTACACACAGCACAGCGACCGGTCCAATATTGCGCTGCCCATGCTTGAAGGGGCTGCGATTGTGTCGCTGGTCTTGCCTTACGGGACATGTTGCCCGACTGCGCAATTCAGGTTGATCGTCAACCACTTGCGGGCGGTGGCGGTGGCTTCTGTATCACCACCACCGTGGGTTTGCGCTCCTCTTGTTTGGGGGCAGCGGCGCTGGTGTTGCGGGTGCTCGCGCCCCCCATCCCGCGTGCGGCCAAACTCGCCAGAGCCATCCCGCTGAGCAAGCCTGTTGGGCTGCCCTCCAGCATCGTGGAGTCCGCGCCGGGGACGGCGGCGCTGGGTAGCGCGTCGACGGCGAGCTGGATCTCAGGGGCAGCCGTGGCCCAGCTGTACGGCACCGACAACGCTCCGACCAATGTCCGCTGGCCGATGCCCGCGGACGCGGGCGCGGCGCCGCCGCTGCCTAGTTCTGCGCCGAGCTCGTCTGTCGTCGAACCGATCGTGTTGCCTTGGGTCGGGCTCACGGTGCCGCCGTTCCCGCCGGCGCTCCCGTAGAGGCCGGCGGAGTTCCAGGGCCTGGCGGTGTTCGTTATCGACAGGGCGAGACTGCCGGTGCCGACGGCCGCGATGTAGAGAGCGACCGCATCCAACTCCCCTATTGGGCTTGGGATTTGCAGCGCACTGGCGGTCAGGAGTTGCGGGCTGAGGTTCGGCGCGATGCCCAATAGTCCGGACGTCAGCGGATCAGTGGGCGCGGACAACGCAGAAATGCTGTTCTCCACGGGGCCTGGCAACATTTCCGCCAACGTCGTCGGTGCATTGGTGGCGGCGCCCTCGCCAGCGGCTTTGGCGACTGCCGCGGCTTGGGCCGCTGGCCCGGCCGGGTCGGTGCTTTGCGCCGGCGGCGTAAACGGCGTCAGCGTCGAGGCCGCGACCGACGCCGCCGCATAGCTGTACATCGCGGCGGCGTCCTGTGCCCACATCTCGGCATACTCGGCCTGGGTGGCCGCGATCGCCGGGCTGTTCTGACCCAGAATGTTCGTCGCGACCAGCGACATCAAGCGGCTGCGGTTGGCGGCGATGAGCGGCGGTGGCACCGTCATCGCAAACGCCGACTCAAACGCCGCCGACGCCGTCCTGGCCTGGATGGCGGTCTGCTTCGCCTGCTCGGCCGTCACGGCCAGCCACCGCACATAGGGAAGGGCCGCCGCGGCCATTGCCGACGATGCGGGACCCAGCCACGGTTGGACGATCAGCTCCGAGACCACCTGCCCATACGACGCCGCGACGAAATTCAACTCGGCGGCCAAGCCATCCCAGGCGGCCGCGGCGGCCATCATCGACTGTGGCCCGGGACCGGCGTACATTCGTCCCGAATTGACCTCCGGTGGCAATATCCCGAAATCCACTGTCAGCAACCTCCTTAGCTGAGCACGGTCTTGTTGGCTGTCCGGCCGGCTGGGTACGTGTCGGCATCAGCCGGGGTGTCGGTCGACATGTGCTTAATAGCCACGGGTGGTAGATCCACCGCCCGCGCTGATTGGGACGCCGATCGCGTGGGGATCGCGGCCGTCGCCAAAACCTCCGGTCGGTCGGCCACAAATGACACCAAACACCTCCTACGGCCGGTAGCCAGGCGTGATCGCGACACGTGCGGATCCGCCTAAGTGCCTGTCCCATAACGGATTACTGTCCTCACCATCTTGAGGTCCGCGACAGTCGGGCACTTGGCAACTGGAGGGTACGTCTTGGCTGCCGGCCAGGCGGAGGTTTGCTGCGATCCATATCAGATGCATGGAGAATTCGGTCCGCCGTGTCCGCTCGGATATCGCAGCGTGCGGTGCCAGCTGCAGCCGGAGCGGCGCCGCGACGGGCGCCAGTCCATGCGCGGGCACTCCTGGATGGCCACCGTTTAGCAATGGGCGAGCCGGCATTGCTTCGCTACGCGCACAAAAAGGGCGGCCCCGTCGGCTCTCGGGCTGAACCGACGGGACCTAGGCGAGCACGTAGGCCGGCCCACGCGCGCGCCCCCCATGGCATTGCCCTCAATGGCGGCCGACAAACATGTGGACTCAACCGCGTTGAGCCAGCGAAGGAAATCGCACTGGGCTGCGCGGCCACGGTTTGCCGAGTGGCGCCCCGCGCCGGGCCCGGCCGGGGCCGCGGCCAGCGGCGTGCTCGATCGCCGTTTCGTCGACCGATGCCGGGGGCCGGATTAGCCGACGAGATGCCACCCCAACAGGTGACTGCGGACCGCGGGGGATGGACGCCGCTAGGGGAGCGGCGGGGCAGGGGGCGCCGAGGGAGCCGGGGGCGCGGAGAGCGTCGATGGCGGCGGCAACGTGGTGAGCGGGGTGGGCGTGGTCGTCGGCGCCGACGTCTCGGAAGTCGGTGTCGCGGTCATGACCGCGCTCGGCTGGTGGCCCACCCAAACCGCCGCAGCGATGGCACTGCCGGCGAGGGCGAGGAGGGCGTATCGCTGGACTGTTCGAATCTTCATGACGTCGTACTCCTGGCTTGAGGGCCGTGCGTGAACGCTGATGCACCCACACCAGACGGTCCGCATCGTGGATATTGCTAAACCGCTATGCGGATCGCCATCGCGAAACATATAGCACCGAGCCGGTGTCGGCAACACCCCGAATCGGAGAAAATGGGTGCTCGACGGGCGGCGGGGTCAACGGTGCGCTCAGTGAAAGCCGGTTGCTCCGCGCACCGCGACTGAACGCTGACGTCGTGAAGCCTTATCGGGTGTGCTCAACGCCGCCAGGCGCGCTTTCTCGGCGGAACCGATGCGTTGCGACGCGATCACGGATGCATACCTATCGGTACATCACTGGTCACAGAAGCCACGCTGATCACTATCGTCACATACGCCAACTGTGGACGTCCGCACGACGTCCTGCCCTCGAAAGGTGTTACATGTCGGCGATTCTTCGAAGTGTGTCGCTATCGGTGGCGTCGGCGGCCGCTATCGGGCTCGTCGTTGCGGTAGGCCCGGCGCCACCCGCCTATGCGACACCGTGCAACGCGCCCGAAGCCAATGTCCCGCCTCCGGCCGCGCCCCCGGCGATGCCCGCACCCGGACCGGTCGTCCAACCGCCGACCGGGCGCCGGCCCTCTCATACCAATGACCGAGCTCCGCTACCCAAGCTGGGTCCGCTGATCTCTTCGCTGCTCAAGCCGGTCACGCCGGGTAATCGATACGCCGCGCCGCTGCACCCCCAGGCGGAGGTGCTGCCGCCCGGGCCGAATCCCCCCGCCCCAAACCCGCAGGCACCGAACGCCACTCAATTGCGTCCGAACGCGGCGCCGGTTCAGCCGCAGCCGGCACCGCCGCCCGCGCCACCACCCTCGATCGCGGGAGCACCGACGTCGCTCGTCGACTTCGTCACCGGACCGAACAGCCCGAACTCAACCCTGCAACGTTTCGGCATCTCCGGCACCGACCTCGGAATCGCTTGGGACAACGGCGATCCCGGAAACCGGCAGGTCCTCATGGCCTTCGGTGACACCTTCGGCTACTGTAGCGTCCACGGCCAACAATGGCGCTACAACACACTGTTTCGCAGCTCAGACCGTGACCTCTCAAAGGGCATCCACGTGGCCGACGGCGTGCCCAACAACAAATATTCCGGATCACCGGTGTGGACGACCGGCCTCTCAAAACAGGTCCTCAACACTATCCATAAGGCTCCGCACGAGACGGGAATCATTCCGACCGGCGCCATCTCGCTCGGGCGAACCCAATACATGAGCTACATGTCCATCCGGCAATGGGGCCGCGACGGCGAATGGTCGACGAATTATTCGGCCATCGCGAGATCTGTGGACAATGGCCAGAACTGGGGAGTTTTCCCGGGCACCATCCGCACCGCCGACGCGGACGCCATCCCGGGCGTCGGGTTCACCCCGGGAAATGAGAACTTCCAGATGGGCGCGTTCATGAGGGGGAACGACGGCTACCTCTATCAGTTCGGCACCCCGTCGGGGCGCGGCGGCGCGGCGTTTCTGGCCCGGGTCCCACCGAACTACTTGCCCGACCTCACCAAGTACCAATACTGGAACGGCGACGAGGGCGGACGCTGGGTGGCGAACAATCCGGGCGCGGCCACGCCGATCTTCCCCGCCCCGGTGGGCGAAATGTCGGCCCAATACAACAGACATCTCAACCAATACCTGGTGCTCTACACCAACGGTGGCAGCAATGACGTCGTCGCCAGGACCGCGCCGGCCCCGCAAGGGCCGTGGAGTCCCGAGCAGCCGCTGGTGTCCTCGTTCCAGATGCCCGGCGGGATCTATGCGCCGATGATCCATCCCTGGTCCTCGGGGCGGGACCTGTACTTCAACCTGTCGCTGTGGTCGGCATACGACGTGATGCTGATGCACACCGTCCTGCCTTAACCAATCGATCACTAAGTGCGGAGAGGAGACCGACGATGATCACCTTGAGGAATCACGCCGCTTCGCGCGCCGTTGCCGGACAGCCAGGGCGACCAGGCATCGAGGTGTGCATCGAGGGAGTGCGACGCACGGACGGTGCCGTCCGGCTGGGCATCGTGGTAAACGGCGCCGGCAGGCAGCGCCATCTCAGCTGAACGGGCGCCTCGCTCGGCAGTGTCAAGTATCAACCGAAACTGCTGTAAAGGATCAACCGAAACACTGTCGGGCGCCACCCGAAACTGAGACGTCGAGCATCAGCCGTCGCATAAACACGTGAGTGCCACCGGCATTAGTGCCCCCGGCAGGATTCGAACCTGCGACACCGGCTTTAGGAGAGCCGTGCTCTATCCCCTGAGCTACGAGGGCGGTGGACGTCTTCGAATACCTCACTGACACTCGCGGGATGGCCTGCTGCGGGTCAGCGGTGCTCTGGGCGTCCTAGTGCCGTTCCGGGCGGTCGGGGACGGCCGTCCCGGTGTGGCGCATGTGAGTGTAGCCGGGCGCGGTGAAAGCCACGCCAACGCGGTCGACGTCGGGAGGCCAGGTCGCCAGCCAGTTGGGACGAATTCGTGTGCGGCCTCTATTGCCATTTGAGGTCTTCATCCGGTGGTTCGATCTGCCGCGCACGTTCATCCGCGGGGCGGGTGTCGATCATGACCTCTTTCCAGTGCCCCGGGCTGTAGAGGTGAATAGCATTGCCGCTGGTGACCTTTAACACACCGCCGGCGAGTATTTCGTAGGTGGCGGCGTCCGGATATTCCTCGTCCTCGTCACGGCCGCGAATTTGGATCCACATTTTCATAATGGGAGCTTCTCCTCGGCATCTTCCGACCCAGATCCTTGAGGCTCCCGGCGCCATAGCGAGACGCCGGACACCCTGGATCAACCCACGATTCGACTACTCTCCGTCTTCGATGATGTGCATTGCCGCTTCCTCTGCGGACGCCGCGCCACCGCTGATACCGACGTCTTCGGCAACCAACTCTGATTCGGTGTCTTCACCAAATCCACTGTCTGGCGCGATAATTCGGCCAGCTCGCACTCGGCCAACTTCTCGTCGCGAGGGAAATTCGGCATCGCGCTCGGCCGCATCGGAACGATCCTGTTCGGCTGCGTCGAACAGGACATTGATTCGCGAATCCGGGTCCGGCTCTTCCTCGCTAAGGAGCTGGTCCATGGTTTCAGACGTGCTGAAGGCGCCGGTTCCGTAGGGCCGCTCCGGCGGCGAGATCCCCTCGTCGAGTACGTCGTCGATGCCGCGGTCGATAAGGGTGTCCTCTGGCTGAAGCTGGTTGTCGTCGTCGCCGCTGTATTCACCCGCTGCCGGGCCGGTGCCATAGTGAGTGCTCATGGTTTGCTGTCCAGGTTGTCGGGGATCGCCTCTTGGGCAGTCCAACCATAAAGACGGTGATGTCAGCGGGCCTAGGGTCATTCGTCCTTTCGGCCGACACCCTTAGACCGACGGATTGCACCCAGGGGCGAAGGAGCCGCTGCTTCCGGTGACCTGCCCCTCAGATCGTCGGCAGTGACCGGGTCAGCGTAGCTCCGCGATGACCTTCGCGAAGTTGTCGAGGTGGTTGTCCTGCACGGTGAAGAACGTCACCCCGTAGATATCGCGGTACTCGCACAGGGTGTCGGCCATCTCGCGTGGTGACCCGGTCAGCACCGAGTGCATGGCCAGGATCTGCTCGTCGGACATTCCCGGCGAGTACCTGCGGGTCATCGACAAGTTGGGCATGGTTTCGCCCTCGGCCGGCACCGCCGTGATCGCCAGGTTCAACTCGAGCGAGTCGAACCGATCGCCCGCGGCGTTGCGGACGAACTCGACGCGTTCGGTCAGCGGGTCGTCGGCGTCGCGGACATTGGCGCCGGTCAGCCCGATGATGTTGGCGTGTTTGGCGGCAATGGTCAGCACCCGGTCACCGTTGCCGGCGATCAGGATCGGCGCCGTCGGGTGATGCTCCTGCAAATATTTCGTCATGTGTTCGAGGTAGTCGACCCGGGCGCCGGCGCTGGGGTATGGCAGCTCGGCGGCCTCGAACTCTTCCCGGACGTAACCGGTGCCGAGGCCGATCTCCACACGGCCGTCGCTGAGCAAATCCAAGGCTTCCAGGTCCCGGCTCAGCAAGGCCGGCTTGTAGAAGGCGGCATTGAGCACGAACATGCTCAGCCGCATCTTGGTGGTGACCAGGGCGACCGCGGTCAGCGTCGGGAACGGTGCCGCCGCCCCAAGATGGTCGGGCACGCACAGAACATCGAACCCGATATCTTCGGCGCGCTTCACCTTCTCCTGCAGCACCTCGCGGGACTTGATGAAGCGCATGCTCAGCCCGAAGCGAAAATCCTTGGCCACCAACAACCTCCGTTTAACGATCCGACGACACTTACCAACACCAAGCGGCGTCCGCCAAGCCCTGAATCAGGGCGCTGGTGACGGGTGACAATCCGTCATCACCGGGCAGCGGGCTGCGCGGACTGAGCCCCCTGACCCGAACCGACAATTCCAGCTGTGCCCCGCCGCCCCGCACCCGGTTGACCGGGTTGTCCGGATGCAGGCCCCGCAGTTCCGGCGGGATGTCGCCGAGGTCGGTGATCACCTGGTAGCCCGTCAGCCGGATGTGGCGGGCCAGGTGGGCCGCCAGCTCGCGGTTGCGGCCCCCGGCCAGCAGCTGGGTGCTGCGCCCGATGCGGCCATAGCCGTGCAGCGACACCGCGACGTCGACATGGTCGAGGAACTCGGCGAGCCGCCGCGACTGGGCCGGGTCGAACAAGGCCGACGGCAGGTGATGCGGGTATCGGTCGGGATGGCGCACCAGGTACACCGAGGCGCCGGCGGCCGCGGCGGCGCGTTCGGCGATCACGTCGGTCATCTCTTCCAGACCGCCGCCATGGATGGCAAGAAAGCCGAAATGCGACCGCAGCTCGCTGGTCTCGGTCACGCCGGGCTCGCTCAGCAACGCCGAAAGCGACTGTGGCCCAGTCCGCGACGCCGACGCCGACATCGGCCGAGGCCAGCGGGTGGGGTCCCAGCGGCGCAAGAAGTCGATCCAGCGGCGGGGCAGACCATGATGCACCGCGCCATCGATGATCTTGGGCAGGTAGCCCGGCCGGGGCGGCCCCTGGGTCACCCGGTGGTCGATGTAGACCCAGGCCGGCGCCGGCCCGTCGCCCGTGTGCACCGTCAGCCGGTCGCGCCGGTAGCGGACCGGCACACCCTCGGCGCTGTCCAGGGTCGCCAAGTCGTCGTCCGAAATCCGCCAGAGGACACCGTGAACTTGGGTGCCGGCGAAGGGTTCGACGGTGGCGACGCCGCGCTCGTTGATCAGCCAGTCGTGGTCGGACAGCACCGCCGGGCGCGGTTCGGCGGCGTCGGGGCAGCGCCGCGCCATCTGGTTGACGCATAGGTTCGACCCGTATGCGAAGTAGAGATGGCGGCCGGCCGGCATTCAGCCGGTCGCCGTCAGCCAGATGAGCGCCACGTTAAGCAGACTAATCATTACCGCGACGAGCCAGCCGATGAAGGTCGTAACGGGGTGGTTGGTGTCGCTGCCCATCAGGGCGCGGTTGCTGGTCAGTCTGACCAGGGGCAGGACCGCGAACGGTATGCCGAATGACAGCACGACTTGCGAAAGCACCAGTGCGCGGGTGGGGTCGAACCCCACCGCCAGGATCGCCAGGGCGGGACACACCGTGATCAGGCGGCGCATCAGCATGGGAATCGACCGGTGCAGTAACCCCTGCATGATCATGGCGCCGGCGTAGGCGCCCACCGAGGACGAGGCCAGGCCGGACGCGAGCAACCCGATCGCGAACAGCACCGCGATCGTCGGGCCCAGGGTGTCATGGATGGCGGAGTACGCGCCGTCGATGGTCGCGGTGGTGCCGCGGTGTTGCAGGTTGCTCGCCGCGACCAGGAGCATCGCGGCGTTCACCGTGCCGGCCACCGCCATCGCCAGGACGACGTCCAGGCGGGTGACCCGCAGCAGCAGGCGCCGGGGCGGGCCCGCGTCGGGATGTCCGTGCCGGTCGAGCACCAGACCGGAGTGCAGGTACACCGCGTGCGGCATCACGGTGGCGCCCAGGATGGCGGCGGCCAGCAGCAGGCTTTCGGTGCCGCGGAAGCGCGGCAGCAGCCCGCCGAGCACTTCGCCCGGCGGTGGCGTCTTGACGAAGAAGCTGGCCGCGAAGCCGACGGCGATCACGAGCAGCAACCCGGTGATGACGCGCTCGAAGATGATCTGCCCGCGCCGGTCCTGGATCGCCAACAGCAGCAACGACACCACTCCGGTGATGATCCCGCCGACCAGCAGCGGCAACCCGAACAGGATGCGCAGGGCGATCGCGCCGCCGACGACTTCGGCCATGTCGGTTGCTATCGCCACGAGTTCGGCCTGGGCCCAGTACACCAGCCGGGCCGGGCGGCCCATCCGCTTGCCGATCGCGGCGGGCAATGAGCGCCCGGTCACCAGGCCGAGTTTCGCCGACAGGTACTGCACCAGGCCCGCGAGCACGTTGGCGACCACGATGACCCACAGCAGCAGGTAACCGAACTGCGCGCCGGAGCTGACGTTGGCCGCGACGTTGCCCGGATCGACGTAGGCGATCGCGGCGACGAACGCGGGCCCGAGCAGATACCAGCTTCCCCTCAGCGACGGCTGGGTGCCTCGCGCCAACGTGTCGACCCTCGATTCATATTGCCGAATAAGAAAGTGAGGGTAGTCGAACTTCCGGCGCGCCGGTCACCGGCCAGTCGTGGGACGGGAAACGTCGCCCGGACCCGGATCACCCCGGGAGGTAGAGCCCCTTGCCGGTGATCAGGGGCAGGTCGAGGGTCGTCACGATCCCTGGCGGGGCGGCCACCACGGCGGGAATCGCGTTGACCACCCGCATTGCGGTGGCGACCAACCCGGCGTGGTTGTGGTCGCCCTTGCGGCTGCTCAGGCAGATGTCCATGGCGTAGGACGGTTCGCCGGTGATTTCGATGCGGTAGGAACCGCCCGGCTGGGCGGGCTGCGGCCAGTCCGGGCACAGGTCCTCGCGCAACCGGGTCACGTGTTCGAGCACGACGACGGGGTCGCCGTTGACCATTCCGAACACCTCGAACCGCAGCGCCGCGGCGGTGCCCTTGGCGATGTGACCCGACGCGATGTCGAAGTCCTCGGGCGCCGGCTCGCGGACGTACACCTCGGCTACCTCGTCGAGCGCAACGCCCAGGCCCGCCGCCAATTGCCGCACCACCGATCCCCACGCCAGGCTCAGCACCCCGGTCTGCAGCAGCATCGGAATCTCGTCGAGCGGCTTGCCGAAGCCCATCACGTCGAACATCACCGCGGCGCTGTTGTAGGTCGCGTAGTCGACGATCTCCATGCACCGGATCTGCTGGATGTTCTGGCAGGTGCCGGCCAGCGCCAGCGGCAGCAGGTCGTTGGCGAAACCCGGGTCGATGCCGTTGACATACAGGCTCGAACCGCCTTCGCGCGCGGCCTCTTCCAGCGGATTGACCAGCTCCTCGGGGATCACCTGCCACGGGTACTGCAAAAAGACCGGGCCGCTGCCGACGACGTTGACGCCGGCGGCCAGGACGCGGCGATAGTCCTCCAGCGCCTCGGGCAGCCGATTGTCGGCCAATGCGTTGTAGACGGCGCATTGCGGCCCGGTGGCCAGCACGGCGTCCAGGTCGGTGCTGGCGTGCACGCCGGTCGGATCCGGAAGCCCGGCCAGCTCTGCGGCGTCCTTGCCGGCCTTGGCCTCCGATGACACCCAGACGCCGGTCAGTTCGAACTCGGGGTTGGTGATGAGCGCTCGCAGCGCGTGGACGCCGACATTGCCGGTGCCCAGCTGGACGACGGGGATGGGCATCAGTTGCTCCTCAGCGGGTCGGGGTTCACAGGTCCGGGACGGGGATGTCGAGGTTGGGGTAGGTGAGCCCGCCGTCGACCTCGAGTGTCTTGCCGGTCAGGAAACTGCCCGCCGGAGATGCCAAATACACTGCGGCGGCGGCGATGTCGACCGGATCGCCGAGGCGCCGCAGTGGGGTCGCCTTCTCCATCGGCGCCCGCAGCTCGTCGTTGGAGGCCACCACGTCCAGCGCGGAGGTCAGGATCGAGCCCGGGGCGATGGCGTTGACCCGGATGCGCGGGCACAGGTCCAGGGCGGTCAGCCGGGTGTAGTGGGACAACGCGGCTTTGGCGGTGCCGTAGGCGGCGAAGCCGCGTCCGGCCAGCCGGCCCATGGTGGAGGTGATGTTGATGATGCTGCCGCCGCCGGAGTGCTCGAGCATCAACGGCACCGCCGCGACGGTCAGCGCGTGGGCGGTGGCCACGTTGAAGGTGAACGCGTCTTTGAGATCCTTGGTCGACGTGGTCAGCAGCGTGTTGGGCATGGTGCCGCCGACGTTGTTGACGACGATGTCTAGTTTGCCGAAGGCGTCCACGGCCTGAGCGGCCAGCTGCGCGGTTGCCTCGGGATGGGCCAGGTCCGCCGCGACGACGTGCGCCCGGCGCCCGGCGGCGCGAACCTGCTCGGCGACGCCGTCAAGTTGCGATTCCGTTCGCGAGGCGATGAGAACATCGGCACCGGCCTCGGCGAAGGCCAGCGCGATGGCCGCCCCGAGGCCGCGGCCGCCACCGGTGATGACGGCGACTTTGTCGTCGAGACGGAACCTGTCCAGGATCATTACGGCCTCTCTTCTTCCAGTTGTCAGCGAAACCGTAGCAAGCCCGGCCGCCTCGCATGGCGGCATTTCTGCAACAGGTTCTAGTTTTCCCCGGGCCCGTCGCCCGCGCCGACATCCGGCCGACCATCGAAAGCGCGTTTGAATCGGCGGCCGACCGCGTGTACTGCGAAACAATTCGCCCGACGTTAACCTTGGTGCTGTTAGCTACCTGGCTTAAAACGGCGGCAAATACGCTTCTGCCCACGTGAGGAATCCAATTGACAATCAACCGATTTGCTGGCGCGCTGACGATCTTGGTCACCGGCGCGCTGGTGTTATCGGGGTGCGACGGCCGCAACCTCGCAGCTGGGGGAAGTGCGACGACGGGCCAGGTCAGCTGTGGGGGCAAGGCCACGCTGAAGGCCAGCGGCTCGACGGCCCAGGCCAACGCGATGACGCGCTTTGTCGACGCGTTCGAACAGGCCTGCCCCGGTCAGACGGTGAACTACACGGCCAACGGCTCGGGCGCGGGCATTAACGAATTCACCAATAACCAGACCGATTTCGCTGGCTCCGACTCGGCCCTGGCCCCGATCGAGGAGTACGCGGCACAGAAGCGCTGCGGGTCACCGGCGTGGAATCTTCCGGTGGTCTTCGGCCCGATCGCCATCACCTACAACGTCAAGGGTGTGAATTCACTGATTCTCGACGGCCCCACGGCCGCGAAGATCTTCGGCGGCGCGATCACCACTTGGAATGATCCCGCGCTCCAGGCGCTGAACCCGGGCGTCTCGCTGCCCGCCGAACCGATTCACGTGGTGTTCCGCAGTGACCTGTCCGGTACTACGGACAATTTCCAGAACTACCTCGAGTCCGCCTCCGACGGTGCATGGGATAGGGGCGCCGGGAAGGCCTTCAAGGGCGGTGTCGGCGAGGGCGCCAGAGGAAACGACGGCACGTCGGCCGCCATCAAGGCCACCGAAGGTGCGATCACCTACAACGAATGGTCGTTCGCCCTGGCGCTGAAACTGAATATGGCCAAGATCATCACCCCGGCCGGTCCGGATCCGGTGGTGATCAGCGACGACACGGTCGGCAAGACCATTGCCGGCGCCAACATCAAGGAAGACGGTAACGACCTGGTGGTCGACACTTTCACGTTTTACAAACCGAGCGAGCCCGGTTCCTACCCGATCGTGATGGCGACCTATGAGATCGTCTGCTCGAAGTATTCCGATTCCCAGGTTGGGACCGCGGTGAAGGCGTTCCTGCAAAGCACCATCGGCGCCGGCCAGAACGGTCTGGTCGGGGACAATGGATATATCCCGATTCCGGATTCGTTCAAGCCGAGATTGTCCGCTGCGGTCAACGCCATCGCTTGAGGCCATCGTCCGATAGCGGGGCCGGCGCCCGGCGACCTGGCGAGTCGAAATTGTGTTTGACGCGGACCCGCCGCCGTCGACGATCGCCGGGACGAATTTGCCCGGCGTTAACCTTGTTGCTGTTAGCTTCGTGGCTGCGAGAGACGGCTGATCGGCGTTCAGCGGCTACCCCAACGGCGGCGATCATGTTTCATCACTACCGTTAGGAACTGACTTGAAACTCAACCGATTTGGCGCCGCGCTGAGTGTCCTGGCCACCGGTGCGCTGGTGTTGTCGGGGTGCGGAAGTGACAACAACGCAGCTGGCAAAAGTGTGCCGACGGGCTCGTCGTCGGGCCAGGTCAGCTGCGGCGGGAAGAAGACGCTGAAGGCCAGCGGGTCGACGGCCCAGGCCAACGCGATGACCCGCTTTGTCAACGCGTTCGAGCAGGCGTGCCCCGGTCAGACCTTGAACTACACGGCCAACGGCTCCGGCGCGGGGATCACCGAATTCACCGGCAACCAAACCGATTTCGGCGGTTCCGACTCGCCGCTGGCGCCGAAGGAGTACGCGAGCGCACAGGAGCGCTGCGGGTCGCCGGCGTGGAACCTCCCGGTGGTCTTCGGCCCGATCGCCATCACCTACAACGTCAAGGGCCTGAATTCACTGATCCTCGACGGCCCCGCGGCCGCGAAGATCTTCAACGGCGCCATCACCACCTGGAATGATCCCGCGCTCCAGGCGCTGAACCCGGGCGTCTCGCTGCCCGCTCAACCGATCCACGTGGTGTTCCGTAACGACGAGTCCGGGACCACGGACAATTTCCAGAAATACCTGGATGCCGCCTCCAACGGTGCGTGGGGCAAGGGTGCCGGAAAGACCTTCAAGGGCGGTATCGGCGAGGGCGCCAAGGGCAACGACGGCACGTCGGCCGCCATCAAGGCCACCGATGGATCGATCACCTACAACGAATGGTCGTTCGCCGAGGCGCAGAAACTGAATATGGCCAAGATCGTCACCCCGGCCAGTCCGGATCCCGTCGCGATCAGCGTCGACTCGGTGGGCAAGACGATTTCGGCCGCCGCCATCACCGGCCAGGGTAACGACCTGGTGATCGACACGCTCTCCTTCTACATGCCGACCCAGCCCGGCTCCTACCCGATCGTGCTGGCGACCTACGAGATCGTCTGCTCGAAGTATCCCGATTCCCAGGTCGGCACCGCAGTCAAGGCGTTCCTGCAAAGTACCATCGGCGCAGGGCAGAATGGCTTGGCGGACAACGGATATGTCCCGATTCCGGACTCGTTCAAGTCGAGGCTGTCGGCGTCGATCAATGCCATCACGTGATCTGAAGGTGGTCGTGACCCGAGGAACGGTAGCCAGTCCGCCCGCCGCGAACAAGCCTGGGGTGGCGACGTTGAGCGCGCGCGTGTCGCGGCGTGGCGACCGTTTGTTCAAGCTGATGGCCGCGGCTGCGGGCATGACGATCGTGGTCGCGATCCTGTTGATCGCGGTATTCCTATTGATTCGCGCCATCCCGGCGTTGCGGGCCAACCACGCGAATTTCTTCACCAGTGCCGCATTCAATACCACCGACCCGGCGAAGCTGGCCTTCGGTATCCGTGACCTGTTCATGGTCACGGTGCTCAGTTCGGTCAGCGCGCTGGTGCTGGCCGTGCCGATCGCGGTCGGTATCGCGGTGTTCCTCACCCAATATTCGCCCAAACGGTTGGCGCGCCCGTTCGGGGCGATCGTGGATCTACTGGCCGCGGTGCCCTCGATCATCTTCGGGTTGTGGGGCATCTTCGTGCTGGCGCCCAGGCTGAAACCCGTCGCGGAATTTCTCAATCGCACCCTGGGGTGGTTCTTCCTGTTCGACAAGGGCAACGTCTCGTTGGCCGGCGGCGGCACCGTCTTCACCGCCAGCATCGTGCTTTCGGTGATGATCCTGCCGATCATCACCTCGGTTTCCCGGGAAGTGTTCCGGCAGACCCCGCCCATTCAGATGGAAGCCGCGCAGGCGCTCGGGGCCACAAAATGGGAGGTGGTGCGGATGACCGTGCTGCCGTTCGGGCGTAGCGGGGTCATCGCGGCATCGATGCTGGGGTTGGGCCGCGCGCTGGGCGAAACCGTGGCGGTGCTGATCATCTTGCGCTCGGCCGCCCGCCCGGGCGATTGGTCACTGTTCGACGGTGGCTACACGTTCGCTTCAAAAATCGCCTCCGCAGCGGCCGAATTCAGCCAACCCCTGCCCACCGGGGCCTACATCTCCGCGGGTTTTGCGCTGTTCGTCCTGACCTTCATCGTGAACGCACTCGCTCGCGCGATCGCCGGCGGGAAGGTGAACGGATGACCCGCCCCGGCGATGTCCTTGACCGGCCGGTCAAACCCGAGGTGTTCAGGCCCGTCAGCGCTCGGCGGCGGATCACCAACAACGTTGCGACGGTGTTTTTCCTGGGTTCGTTCCTCGTCGCGCTGGTGCCGCTGGTCTGGGTGCTCTCGGTGGTGGTCGCCCGGGGCTGGTACGCGGTCACCCGATCGGGGTGGTGGACCCACTCGCTGCGCGGCGTGATGCCAGAGCAGTTTGCCGGCGGCATCTACCACGCGCTGTACGGCACACTGGCGCAGGCCGGGGTGGCCGCCGCCTTGTCCGTGCCGCTGGGCCTGATGACCGCGGTGTATCTGGTGGAATACGGCTCCGGGCGGCTGGTGCGGCTGACGACCTTCATGGTCGACGTGCTCGCCGGGGTTCCCTCCATTGTGGCGGCGCTGTTCATCTTCAGCCTCTGGATCGCCACCCTGGAATTCCAGCAAAGCTCGTTCGCCGTGTCGTTGGCGCTGGTCTTGCTGATGTTGCCGGTGGTGGTGCGCTCCACCGAGGAAATGCTCAGGTTGGTGCCTGACGACCTGCGGGAAGCCAGCTACGCGCTCGGTGTTTGCAAATGGAAGACCATCGTGCGCATCGTCTTCCCGATCGCGATGCCCGGCATCGTCTCCGGTGTTTTGTTGTCCGTGGCGCGCGTCATCGGCGAGACCGCGCCGGTGCTGGTGCTGGTCGGGTACAGCCGATCGATCAACCTTGACGTTTTCCACGGCAACATGGCCTCGCTGCCGCTGCTGATCTATACCGAACTCACCAATCCCGAACACGCCGGTTTCCTGCGCATCTGGGGCGCGGCGCTGACCCTGATCATCATCGTGGCCGTGATCAACCTGGTCGCGGGGGCGACCCGATTCCTGGCAAGCCGGCGGCGCTGAGGCCGCCGCGAGTCCGCATCAGGACTTCGCGGCCGCTTTCGCACCGGCCCTCTTGGCCGGCGCTTTCTTGGCGGCGGCCTTCTTCGCCGCCGTCTTCTTGGCGGGTGCCTTCTTCGCCGGCGCCTTGCCGTCGCCGCCGGAACGCGCCTTCACACTGGCCTCCAGCTTGGCCAACAGGTCGGAGACGTCTTCGGTTTCGTCCAGTTCCTTCGGCTTCTCCTCGGCGGTAAAGGCCTCGCCGCCTTCGAGTTTCGCGTCGATCAGCTCCTGCAGCTGCTCCTGGTAATTGTCGTGATAGCGATCGGGGTTGAAGTCTTCGGCCATCGCCTCCACCACCTGACCGGCCATCTTGAGTTCCGCGGGCTTGATCTCGACTTTCTTGTCCAGAATGGGAAAGTCCGGATCGCGGATCTCGTCGGGCCACAACAAGGTGTGCACCACCATGACGTCGCGCTTGCCGAAGTCCTTGACGCGCAACGCCGCCAACCGGGTCTTGTTGCGCAACGTGAAGTGGACGATCGCCATCCGATCGGACTCCGCGAGCGTTTTGGCCAGCAGCACATAGGATTTCGAAGACTTGGAATCCGGCTCCAAAAAATAGCTGCGGTCGAATAACATCGGGTCGACCTCGCTGGCGGGAACGAACTCGAGCACCTCGATCTCACGGGTGCGTTCTTCGGGCAGGGTGGCGATGTCGTCGTCGGTGATGATCACCATCTGGCCGTCGTCGGATTCGTAGGCCCGAGCGATGTCACGGTATTCGACGACCTCGCCATCCAGCTCACAGACCCGTTGGTAGCGGATGCGGCCGTTGTCCTTGGCGTGCACCTGATGGAACTTGATGTCATGGTCCTCGGTGGCGCTGTACACCTTGACCGGGACGTTCACCAGCCCGAACGCGATCGAACCCTTCCAGATGGAGCGCATGTAAGTCAGTATGCCCACACCGCCTGCCGCAAAACAGCACGACCGGCCGCGCGCGCCGCGATTACCCAGGTCGCCCGCCTCCCACCGGCAACGCCGCAAGCGGCGAGCAAACGTGGGAACTAGGCGAATCCGCCGGGGCCCGGGCGGGGTTGGGCGTCGAGCGTGGCCCGGTCGGGGAGGTCGGCACCGGGGCGGGCGATGGTCAGCGCCGCGCACAGGCCGGCCGTCGTGAGCGCCGACGTGACGGCGTCAAGCCCGATTCGTCGCAGCGCGGTTCGCCGGCCGGCGCCCAACAGGCCCAGTTCCCACAGCGCGTCGAGCAGCCCGACCATGAACGCGTCGCCGGCGCCGACGGTGTCGACCAGCCGGACCGGCCCGGCGGCCGCCCTGGCCTCGCCGGCCGCGCAGAACGCCACCGAGCCGCGCTCACCCATCGTCAGGACGACGATGGCGGGACCGGCCGCCAGCCAAGCCCGGGCGGTCAGTTCCGGCGCGTGGCCGGGATCGAGCCAGCGCAGGTCCTCGTCACTGACCTTGACGATGTCGCTGCGCTCGACCAGGTGGGCGATGCGGGCGCGGGCCGAATCCTCCTCGGCGATCAGCGTGGGGCGCACGTTGGGGTCGAAGGTGAGGGTGGCCGACGCGTGATAGGCGTCGAACAGCGCCGCGACCGCCAAGCACCCCGGCTCCCGCACGGCGGCGATCGACCCGGTGTGCACGAACAAGGGCGGCGCGACTTCGGGCGTGCCCGAGAGTTGCCAGTCCAGGTCGAACGTATAGGCCGCCGACCCGTCGTCGGCGATCCTCGCCACCGCGGTCGGTGTGCGGCGGGCGGACTGGCTTCCCGGAACGAGCTGTGCGCCAGCCGACTTGACGTAATCTGCGATACGCAGGCCGCGCTCGTCGTCGGCGATGTGGGTCAAGAAATCGACCTCGCGACCCAGCCGGGCGAGTCCGACCGCGACGTTGAGCGGGCTGCCGCCGACATGCTCGACGGTGCCGTCGGAAGGACCGCGGCGCTCGACGATATCGATCAGCGCTTCGCCGATCACCAGCCCGCGGGTCATAACTCATCCCCTGCCATGTGTGTCACGGCCTCGCATCGTCGCCGGCCGAGACGACGTACGTTGACACTATGAGTTCGACGTCGGGGCCGCGGGTGCGGCTGACCAACGCCGACAAGGTGCTGTACCCGGCCACCGGAACCACCAAGCGAGACGTCTTCGACTATTACACGCGCATCGCCGAAGTGATGATCCCGCACATCGCCGGCCGTCCGGCCACCCGCAAGCGGTGGCCCAACGGTGTCGAGCAGGACTCGTTCTTCGAAAAGCAACTGGCCTCGTCGGCGCCCGACTGGCTGCCGCGCGCCAGCGTCACGCACCGCTCCGGAACGACGACCTACCCGATCATCGACAGCCCCGACGGGCTGGCCTGGATCGCGCAACAGGCCGCGCTGGAGGTCCACGTGCCGCAGTGGCGGTTCGTCGCGCAGTGGACCCGAAGCAGGGCGCAAGAAATGAAGCCCGGCCCGGCGACTCGATTGGTGTTCGACCTGGACCCCGGCCAGGGTGTGACGATGGCTCAGCTGGCCCAGGTGGCGCGTGCGGTGCGCGATCTGATCGCCGATATCGGGCTGACGACCTTTCCGCTCACCAGCGGCAGCAAGGGCCTGCACCTCTACACCCCGCTGGCGGAGCCGGTGAGCAGCAGCGGCGCCGCGGTGTTGGCCAAACGCGTTGCACAGCAACTGGAAAAGACGATGCCCACGTTGGTCACGGCCACCATGACCAAGAGCGTGCGGACGGGCAAGGTGTTCCTGGACTGGAGCCAGAACAACGGCTCCAAGACGACGATCGCGCCGTATTCGCTTCGTGGACGCGAACATCCGACCGTCGCGGCGCCACGCACCTGGGCCGAACTCGACGACCCGAAGCTGCGGCAGCTGCGCTATGACGAAGTGCTGGCGCGGGTGGCCCGCGACGGCGATCTGCTGGCGCCGCTGGACGAGGATGCGCCCGTCGCGGACCGGCTGGCCAAGTACCGCAGCATGCGCGACGCGGCGAAGACCCCGGAACCGGTGCCCGAGGCGAAACCGGTTACCGGGCAAGGCAATAGCTTCGTCATCCAGGAGCACCACGCCCGTCGGCTGCACTATGACTTCCGGCTGGAGCGCGACGGAGTGTTGGTGTCGTGGGCGGTGCCGAAAAACCTGCCCGAGACCACATCGGTGAATCACCTGGCGGTGCATACCGAGGATCATCCGCTGGAATACGGCAGTTTCGAGGGCGTCATCCCCAAGGGCGAATACGGCGCGGGGAAGGTGATCATCTGGGACTCCGGAACCTATGACGCCGAGAAGTTTCGGGATGACGAGGTCATCGTCAACCTGCACGGCAGCAAGATCTCCGGACGCTATGCGCTGATCCAAACCAACGGTGACCAATGGCTGGCGCATCGGATGAAGGACCAGCAGGTCTTCGAGTTCGACGAGATCAAGCCGATGCTCGCCACACACGGTTCGGTGGCGGGGCTGAAGCCAAGCCAGTGGGCCTTCGAAGGCAAGTGGGACGGCTACCGGCTGCTGGTCGACATCGACCACGGCGCCTTGGCCGTACGATCTCGACGCGGCCGCGACGTCACCAAGGAATATCCCCAATTGCGTTCGCTGGCGGCGGACCTGGCCGACCATCACGTGGTGCTCGACGGCGAGGCCGTCGTCCTGGACCCCTCGGGTGTGCCCAGCTTTCACGAAATGCAGAACCGGGGCCGCGGCGCCCGCGTCGAATTTTGGGCGTTCGACGTGCTGTACCTGGACGGCCGCTCGCTGCTGCGGGCCAAGTACCAAGATCGGCGAAAGCTGCTGGAAACGTTGGCCGGCGGCACCGACCTCATCGTTCCCGAGCTGCTGCCCGGTGGCGGCGCGCAGGCCCTGGCGCACTCCGCCGACCGCGGCTGGGAGGGCGTGGTCGCCAAACGGCGCGACTCGTCGTATCAGCCGGGCCGGCGCTCGGCGTCGTGGATCAAGGACAAGCACTGGAACACCCAAGAAGTCGTCATCGGCGGCTGGAAAGCCGGGGAGGGCGGACGCAGCAGCGGCATCGGCTCGCTGCTGATGGGCGTCCCCGGTGCCGACGGCCTGCAGTTCGCCGGGAAGGTCGGTACCGGCTTCACCGAACGCGACCTGGCGAACCTGAAGAAGACACTGGCGCCGCTGCACACCGACCGGTCACCGTTCGACGCCTCGCTGCCGCGCAGCGAAGCCAAGGGGGTCACCTTCGTCGAGCCGGTGTTGGTGGGCGAGGTCCGCTACAGCGAATGGACCCCGGATCACCGGTTGCGGCAATCGAGTTGGCGCGGGCTGCGCCCGGACAAGGAACCAAGTGAGGTGGTACGCGAATGAAATGGGTGACCTATCTAGGCCCGGATTTCTCCGCCGGCCCGCGCGCCGGGGTGCTGTCCGGCGACACCGTCTACCCGATGCCGGCGGGCGTGACGCTACTCGATCTGATCGGGCGCGGTGCCGACGGGCTGCGGCAGGCCGGAGAGGACGCGCTCGGCTCGTCGACCACCGTGCCGCTGGGCGAGGTGCGATTGATGGCGCCGATCCCGCGTCCGCCGTCGATCCGGGACTCGTTGTGCTTCTTGGATCACATGCGCAACTGCCAAGCCGCGCTGGGCGCCGGGCGGGTGCTGGCCGACACGTGGTACCGCATACCGGCCTTTTACTTCGCGTGCCCGGCAACCGTTTTGGGTCCCTATGAGGACGCCCCGACGGCGCCCGGAACGGCGTGGCAGGACTTCGAATTGGAGATCGCCGCGGTCATCGGCGCCGGCGGTAAAGACCTGACGGTCGAGGAGGCCGAACGGGCCATCATCGGCTACACCATCTTCAACGACTGGTCCGCGCGAGACCTGCAGCAGCTGGAGAGCCAACTCGGGATCGGGCAGGGCAAGGGCAAGGACGGCGGGGTGACGCTGGGCCCGTACCTGGTGACACCCGACGAGCTCGAGCCGTACCGCCGTGACGGCAAGCTGGACCTGCGGGTGACCGCTCTGGTCAACGACGACCGTGATCGGGTCGGGGTCGACCGCCCAGATGGACTGGACCTTCGGCGAAGTCATCTCTTATGCCTCGCGGGGGGTGACGCTGTGCCCCGGCGACGTCATCGGCTCCGGGACGGTGCCCACCTGCACGCTGGTCGAGCACCTGAACCCGGCCGCGCTGGAAGCGTTTCCCGGCTGGCTGCGCGACGGCGACGTCGTCACGCTGCGGGTCCAGGGACTCGGGGAAACCCGACAAACCGTGCGCGCCAGCGGCGCACCGCACCCGTTGGCCGCCCGGCCCAACCCGGACGCCGCACCCGCGGCCGCCCGCGTCAACCCCGCGCCGGCGAAGGTGCCCTACACCCGCGCGCTGCACCAGGTCGCCGACCGGGTGTGGGCCTGGACGCTGCCCGACGGCGGCTACGGATGGAGCAACGCCGGGCTGGTCGCCGGCGACGGGGCCGCCCTGCTCGTCGACACCCTGTTCGACCTGGCGTTGACCCGCGAAATGCTGGCCGCGATGCAGCCCATCACCGAGCGCGCGCCCATCACCGACGCGTTGATCACCCATTCCAACGGGGACCACACGCACGGCAACCAACTGCTCGACCCCTCGGTGCGGATCCTCGCCGCCCAGGGCACCGCCGACGAGATCGCGCACGGGATGGCGCCGGAGATGCTGGCCATGGCCCAAACCGCCAATCTGGGCCCGATCGCGACCCGGTACGCGCGAGACCGGTTCGGGCACTTCGACTTCAGCGGCATCACGGTGCGCAACGCCGACCAGACGTTCGCACGCGACCTCACCATCGACGTCGGTGGCCGCCGGATCGATCTGCTGAACCTGGGCCCGGCCCACACCGCCGCGGATTCGGTGGTGCACGTGCCCGACGCGGGCGTGCTCTTCGGCGGCGACCTGCTGTTCATCGGCTGCACCCCGATCGTGTGGGCCGGCCCGATCGCCAATTGGGTGGCGGCATGCGACGCGATGATCGCGCTGGACGCGCCGACGGTGGTGCCCGGCCATGGCCCGGTCACCGACCCGGACGGGATCCGCGCCGTTCGTGGCTATCTCGCCCATGTCGCCGAGCAGGCCGAGGCCGCCTACCGCAAGGGTCTGTCGTGGGCCGAGGCCGCAGACACCATCGACCTCGGCGAGTACGCGACCTGGCTGGATGCCGAGCGGGTCGTCGTCAACGTCTATCAGCGCTACCGCGAACTCGACCCCGACACCCCGCAGCTGGAGATCATGGCCCTGCTGGTGATGCAGGCCGAGTGGCTGGCCAAGCGGAGCCGATAAGCGCGCCCAGCGTGGGCCTCAAGTACGGCCGTCGCCTCGAATTCGTCCATAGGCCCCACGCTCGTCGATTCGGCCTGGCCTACGGTTTGGGATATGCCCGCTGTGGAATTGAAATCTCTCGATGACGACATCGCCTGCATCACCCTCAACCGGCCGCACTGCCTGAACGCCATCGACGGCGCGCTGATCGACGGCGTGGACGGGGCCCTCGACGCGCTGCGCGGTGGGGAATTCCGGGTGGCGATCCTGACCGGCGCCGGACGCGGATTCTGCGCCGGCGCCGACCTGAGCGGCACCGGCGAGCCCTGGACGCAGCCCAAGGCGACGACCCCGGCGTTCAAGGTCAACTACGACTCCCAGGTTCGCCTGGCCAACCTGTTCACCCGGATCTACGAACTGGACATCCCGGTCATCGCCGCGGTCAACGGCGTCGCTGTCGGGGGAGGGCTGGCCTTCGCGCTGGTGTGCGACGTCCGGGTCGCCTCCGATGCGGCCCGGTTCGGGTCGGTGTTCATCAAGGCGGGGTTCTCGTCGATGGACATGGGCACCAGCTACCTGCTGCCGAAAATCGTGGGCGCGGGGGTGGCCCGCGAGCTCATGCTGACCGGCCGCATCATCGACGCCGCCGAGGCCCACCGCATCAAGCTGGTGCACGAGGTGGTGGCGCCGGACGACCTGCTGCCGGCCGCGCTCAAGCTGGCCCGCTCGATCGCCGTGAACAACGCCTACGGTGTTTGGCAGACCAAGATCGGTCTCAACGCGGCGCTCGACGCGCCCAGCTTGCGCCATGCCATCGAGCTGGAGAATCGCACCCAGATCCTCAGCGGTTTCACCAACAATCCCCTCGAGGCCGCCACGGCGCACCGGGAGAAGCGGACCCCGCAGTGGGACCCACTGTGAAGACTTGTGCTGCCTAGAGTTTCGCGATCACGTTCTCGGCGAACATCTCCAGGTTGCGGATCTTGGTGTCCAGCGGCTCGGTGTCGTTGCCCTTGATGTAGGGGATGCGGAAGCCCACGATGACGTCGGTGACGCCCTTGTCCTCGAGCCGCTTGATGCCGTCCGGGGTGTAGGCGTCGGCCGAGATGACGTGGATCTCGAACGGACCGGTCTTGCCCTCTTCCTCGCGAAGCTGCTGGAGCCTGGCCAGGAGCCGGTCGAGTTCCTCCGGGTCGCCGCCGCCGTGCATCCAGCCATCCGCACGCGCCGCGCGCCGCAGCGCCGCATCGGCGTGTCCGCCGATCAGGATCGGGATCGGCTGGCTGGGAGCCGGGGTCATCTTGGTCTTGGGAATGTCGTAGAACTCGCCGTGGAATTCGAAGTACTCACCGCTGCTGAGGCCCCGGACGATCTCGATGCATTCGTCCATCCGCTTGCCGCGTTTGGCGAACGGGACGCCCATCAGCTCGTAGTCCTCCGGCCACGGGCTGGTGCCCACTCCCAAGCCGACCCGGTTGCCGATGAGGGCGGCCAGCGAACTGGCTTGCTTGGCCACCAGGGCCGGCGGCCGGATCGGCAGCTTCAGGACGAAGAAATTGAACCGCAGCGTCGAGGTCACCGCGCCCAACGCTGCGGTCAGGACGAAGGTCTCGATGAATGCCTTCCCGTCCAGGAACTCCCGGTTGCCGTCGGGGGTGTACGGATACTTCGAATCGGATTCGTACGGGTAGGCGATGCTGTCGGCAATCGTCATGCTGTGGTACCCGGCCGCCTCGGCCGCCTTGGCCAACGGGATGTAGTACGAATAGTCGGTCATTGCCTCGGCATAGCTGAACCGCACGTCATCTGCCTTCCGTGGAGGGGTGGTCATCCGACATTAGAACGTGTTCTAGTTTGACCTGCGCCCAGGGCCCAGCACAATAAGGCCCGATCGGATAATCCCTAGAGCTGGTTCTCGGGGCCGATGATCGCCCACACCGTCTTGCCGGACGAGGTCGGAGCGCTACCCCACGCGCGTGACAACGCGTCGACGATCGCTAGGCCGGACACGTCGATGCCGTCCGTCGGCGACGGGAGCCGCACGGCCGGCGCGTTGCTGGTGTCCGACACCGCGATGACCGCCGTCGCGCCATCGGTCTCTACCCGCATCATCGGAACGCTTGCCGTGTGCTGCAGCGCGTTCTCCACGAATACGTTCACGACCACCAACGCGACCGGGATGAACGTGGGTTGCGACCACGCAGTGAGCCACTCGCGAACCAGCCGGCGTGATTCGCGGAGACTGGTCAGGTCCGCGGGCAGCTGGGCATCGGCACGCCGGACGGTGCGGCGGGCAAGCTGACCGAGCGCCTTCATCGCCGCTTTCTCGGTCGCATACACCGGCAGGAAGCAGGCGACCGCGCTGTGGGTGATCGCCGCTCGGGTGGCGCGATCGGCGCAGACCAGCACGATCGGGATGTCCGGCTGGGTGTGCAGCTGCCAGTGCGCGCCGATGAAGGTCGACCCTGCCGTGTCCGCGAGCACCCGCAGCCCGGTGATGTCGACGATGACGGCGAGGGGCTCGGCGAGCGTTGCCTTCACGATGCTGTCGCGCAGTGCCGCGCAGTTGGCGGTATCCAGCACGCCGTCGACGGTCAGCACGGTCACCGACTGGTCCGTCCGCGTCACCACGGCGAGCGAGCTGGGCGACTCAGTCACCGAGCTCACCGCCGCGACCCCTTTTCCCCGCACCGGCTTAACCTCGCTCCCCCTCGGCACGTAACGCGGTAATGTGCGAACGCGCGCGTCCCGATTCCCATTAAGGCTCCCACATTCCTGGCCCGGCCGAAAACGGGTGCGGCCGTCTCGATCGGATCACGGCGTCCGGCTTTCCGCCCACGCAGCGTCCCTAGTGGCCGCGCGGGTCCGGCAATGGCCCGTCACGCAGCGGAAACGCCGGAGATGCCGCCCCTGGCCCGCCCGCGTCAGCCCAGCGCGTAGGGCGGCGCGCCCACCCCGGCGACCGAGTGCGTGCCCCACGGTGTTTGTTCGACGATGCGCGCGGGTGCGCTGCGCTCGCCCACCGTCAGCGTGGCGCTGCGCGCCTGCGCGCACCCGTCCGGCAGCGCCCTGAACACCGTGCCCTGCCAGTGATACCGGCCGTCGAGTGGATCCAGGTGGCCGGCGAGCCGGACCCGCACCGGATGGTCGGTGCCGGCGATCGTCAGCGTCGCCGCGCCGTCGTAGGTTTCATCCTCGTCGGCATTGGAAGACAGGTCGAAGGCCGCCGCCACCCGAGGGGGCTCCGCGGGTGTGATGCGGGCGCGCTCGTTGAACACCTGCTGGCTGCTGCGCCGCACCCCGATGCGGGTGCTATCGGTGCGTTGCAGGAGCTGCACGCACTCGGCGACGTAGCGTGCCCGGGCGCCGATATCGGACCCGCCGATGAAGAAATAGTTCGGGAAACCGTGCACGGCGACCCCGAAGTAGGGCTCCATGCCGTCGGACCAGGCCTGCCGGATGGTCAATCCGCCGGTCCCGACCAGCGTCGCATCGGGGGTCCGGTCGGGGACCGCGAAGCCGGTGCCGTAAATGAGGGCATCGGCGCGGTGCTCGACGCCGTCACGGGTGCGGATACCCGAGGCGGTGATGGTGCTGATCGGCGAGCGGACCAACGCGGGCGCGTTCCGGGCCCGCTCGCCTTGGGCGGTCGGACCGATGCGCCGGCGTAACCAGCGCTTCACCCGGGTCATCGGCAACGGCAGCTCGGTGACGATCCGGCGCGGCGCGTGCACGAAGACGGTCACCGCGGCCGCCGATTCCGCCAGCCGCCCGAGGTAGTGAGCCGCGGCGGCATCGGCGCCGACGACCGCGACCCGCCTGCCGGTCGGATCGAACCCGGGGTCCCACTGTGCCGCGTGAAACGACGCTCCGCGGAAGTCGTCGCGCCCGGCGAACTCCGGTATCCACGGGACGTACGGCGGCCGGTCGGCCGCGATCACCACCCGGGCCCGCAGCACCTCGCCACCGGCCGCCGTCAGCAGCCAGGTGTCGGTGCTGTCGTCGAACACCGAACTGGTGACCGCGCGGTCGCCGAGCATCGCGACGTCGCTCACCCCAGCCGTCAGCAGCGCCTCTCGTGCGCTTTGGCCGGCGGTTCCCGCGCCGACGACGACGATCGGGTGGCAGGGTTCACCCAGACGGGGCGCCCCGGTCACAGAAATCTGCTGCGCTTCCAGCCGCGGCGCGCGATCGGGCCCAGCAAACCCACCTCGGTCAGAAACGCCGCCAGGGGAGCGAAGCCGGCAACCTGCATGTCGCGGCGGTGCGGGCTGGTGCGGGCGATCTTGCGGGCCCGCTTGGCGTCCAGACCCACTCGCGCATAGGGGATCGGATTGCTGAACAAGTAGTTGAAGAAGTAGCCGCCGAGCCCGTTGATGTTGGCCATGAACCATCGGTTGAACCGCGGCATTTCGGCGACGCGCTTGCGCGCCCCGTCGCGGGCGAACTGAATGTGGCGCGCTTCCTCGGTGACGTGAATCCGCATCAGCCGCTGGATGATTGGCTGCAGCTCGGGGTCGTCCATCATCTGTCGCTGCAACGAGTCGAAAATTTCCTCGCCGATCAGGGCGGCAACCCACAGCATCGAGCCGCGCTGGAACGCCAGCGGCAAGGCGTTGATGATCATCCGGTGGAGCCGCCGGGGCCGCACCGGCTTGGCGCCGATGCGCTCGATGGCCTTGCCGAACATGACCATGTGGCGGGTCTCGTCGCCCAGTTCGGTCAGCTTGTAATGGGTCGAATTGCTGGTGGGGTCCTCGTGCAGGATGGTGCGCAACAGCGATTGGTTGAGCATGTTCTCGAACCAGATCCCGGCCGACAACGTGTTCACCAGTTCCTGGCGGGACAGTTCGATCTGTTGCTCGCGGGTCATCTCGTCCCACATCGGGGTGTCATAGAGGGACACCAGCCGGGGCGGGAGATAGAACTTGTCGGGGTCCAGCGGCGCGTCCCAATCGATGTCGACGATCGGTTCGTAGGACTTCTTGACCGAGCCTTTCAGCAAACGTTCGGAGAACTCTTCACGACTTGGCCCACCTGGTTTGACCGCAGTGGTCATCGCTGCGTCCCTTCATTGGGTGCTTCAGTCGGTACCCATGGTACCGGGTACTTGGGGACCCGACTAGGCCTTCGGGGTTTCGATTCGGCAATCTGATCTTCAGCAACGAGGAGGGTCTCTTGGGTCGGCATATTCACGTGATCGGCATCGGCGCCGGGGATCCCGATTTCGTGACCGTCCAGGCGATCGAGGCGCTCAACGACACCCAGGTGTTCTTCGCGATGGACAAAGGCGCGGAGAAAAGCGACCTGGTGGCGCTGCGGCGGCAGGTCTGCGCCCGGTTCATCCGCGAACCCGGATATCGCTTCGTCGAGCTCGCCGACCCGAAGCGGTCGGCGCCCGACGACAGGCAAGCCGACTACCGGGACGCGGTCTCCGACTGGCATGCGGCGCGGGCGCGGGTCTGGGCGGCGGCCATCGCCGACGAGCTCGGCCCCGACGGGGTCGGGGCCTTCCTGGTCTGGGGTGACCCGTCGCTCTACGACAGCACCCTGCGCATCCTCGAGGCGGTCGCGACCGACGTCGAGTTCACGTTCGACGTCATCCCGGGAATCACCGCGGTGCAGGCGCTGACGGCCCGCCACCGCATCCCCCTCAACGAGGTCGGTGAACCGGTGCTGATCACCACCGGCAGGCAGTTGCGTAAGAACGGGATGTCGGGCTCGGCGGTGGTGATGCTCGATGGTGACTGCTCGTTTCAGGTGTGTGCCCCGGACACCCGGATCTGGTGGGGGGCCTACCTCGGTACCGACGACGAGCTGCTGGTGGCGGGCACCGTCGGCGAGGTGGGGGCGCGCATCGCGGCGCTGCGGGCCGACGCCCGCGCGCGCCGCGGCTGGATCATGGACACCTATTTGCTCAGGGCGGCAGACTGAACTTGTGCCCGAACTTCCCGAGATCGAAGCGCTGGTCGACCACCTGCGGCGGCACGCCGTCGGCTTGACGATCGGCCGCGTCGATGTGGTCGCGCTGTCGGTGCTCAAAACCTTCGACCCGCCCGTCAGCGCCCTGCACGGCCAGACCGTGGCCGGGGCCGGGCGGTGGGGCAAATACCTCGGGCTGCACACCGATCGGCTGTACTTGATCGCCCATCTGTCGCGGGCGGGCTGGTTACGGTGGTCCGACCAGCTGGCCGCGGCGCCGCTGCGCCCGGGCAAGGGACCCATCGCGCTGCGCGTCCATCTGGGCGCGCCGGGCAGCGCGCCGGGCTTCGACCTCACCGAGGCCGGCACCCAGAAGCGGCTGGCGGTGTGGTTGGTCGACGACCCCAAGCGGGTGCCGGGGATCGCCGCGCTGGGCCCCGACGCGCTCGAGGTCAGCGCCGACGACCTGGCCGGGCTGTTGGCCGGCAACACCGGCCGGATCAAGACGGTCATCACCGACCAGAAGGTGATCGCCGGGATCGGCAACGCCTACAGCGACGAAATCCTGCATGTTGCCAAGATCTCGCCCTTCGCGACGGCCGGGAAGCTGTCCGGCGAACAGCTGACCACCTTGCATGACGCGATGGTCGCCGTCCTGAAAGACGCGGTGAGCCGGTCCGTGGGCCAAGGCGCCGCCACGCTCAAAGGCGAGAAGCGCTCCGGGCTGCGGGTGCATGCGCGCACCGGTCTGCCCTGTCCGGTGTGCGGGGACACGGTGCGTGAAGTTGCCTTCGCGGACAAGTCTTTCCAGTACTGCCCGACGTGCCAGACCGGCGGCAAGGTGCTGGCCGACCGGCGGATGTCGCGGCTGCTCAAGTAGCCGATATGCTGCCCGGGTGACTCGTCAGAAAATCCTGATCACCGGCGCCAGTTCCGGCCTGGGCGCCGGAACGGCGCGTGCGTTTGCCGCCAAGGGGCGCGACCTGGCGCTGTGCGCCCGGCGCACCGACCGGCTCGACGAGCTGAAAGCCGAACTGTCGCAACAGTATCCGGGTATCAAGATCGCCGTCGCCGCGCTGGACGTCAACGACCACGAGCAGGTGCCGAAGGTCTTCGGCGAACTGAGCGACGAACTCGGCGGCATCGACCGCGTCATCGTCAACGCCGGCATCGGCAAGGGCGCCAAGCTCGGCTCCGGCAAGCTGTGGGCCAACAAAGCGACCATCGAGACCAACCTGGTGGCCGCGCTGGTGCAGATCGAGACCGCGCTGGAGATGTTCACCACCAGCGGTTCGGGCCACCTGGTGCTGATCTCGTCGGTGCTCGGCAACAAGGGAGTGCCGGGGGTCAAGGCCGCCTACGCCGCAAGCAAGGCCGGGGTGAGTTCGCTGGGTGAGTCCCTGCGCGCCGAATACGCCAAGGGCCCCATCAAGGTGTCCGTCATCGAGCCCGGCTACATCGAGTCGGAGATGACGGCCAAGTCGAACAGCACAATGTTGATGGTGGACAACGCGACTGGCGTCAACGCGCTCGTCGCCGCCATGGAACGCGAGCCGGGCCGGGCGGCGGTGCCGTGGTGGCCGTGGGCGCCGCTGGTGCAGGTGATGCGGGTGCTGCCGCCCCGGCTCACCAAGTGGTTCGCCTGAGCTAGTGTGGGACCGACGTGTAATGTGCTGCGTCGGTAGTGAATTCCGGCTTGCCGTAGGTCGCCAGCCGGAGCTTGAGGAGCCCGATGACATATACGTCGGTGATGTCGGAAAGCACGGGGATGCGGCTGGCGTGGCTAGCCGCGGTGAAACGTCCGATGATGAACGGCGCGGTGAGGGCGATGCGCACCAGATCCGTCGGCGCGAGTGACACGCCCATGGCCTCGGCGATGTCGCGATCACCATTGCAGAAGGTGCGGACGAACGTGAGCTTGCTGAAACTCTTCTCGACCGCTTCGGCGCAACGGTCGAACAGGGAGGTGCCGGGGCGCAGATAGGCCGCCATCGTGCCGCGGACGAGTTCTTGGCAGACGGTGTCGAATCCGTGACGCAGCAGTGCCGAGCGCGCATGCATGACGTGGATGATGTCGGCGGGTTGCGCGGGCAGCAGTTCCTCCGGCAGGCCGAGAAGGAAGCAGCGATACCTGGCGAATTCGATGACGGCGCGCTCACCTTTGGTGAAATGCGTCCGGCCTTGCTGGCGCGCCTTACGGGCCAAGAGGTACTGGCCGATCATTCCCGCGGGCATCTGGTCGACCTGCGGCACCGGCATGCCGTAGATGGCTTTGTCCCACTTGTCGGATTTCTTCAGGGCGTTGTAGCGGACCATCGAGTGCATCAGCCGGACCATGGCGGCGGCTTCGAAGCCGGGGCCGTATCGGTCCAGCGCACCGGGCAGGGTGGTGACGGCGAAGAAACTGGCCGTTTCGTTGACCCGCCGGGCGGCCCGCTTGCCCGAGAGTGCGCCGGTCAGGGCCATCGGCAGCGCCGCGTAGCTGTTGGTGAAGGTCGCGATGAAGGCTCCCCGGGTGATGAAGGGGGCCAGCAGCGCCGCGGGAATGCGCTCCTGGCGAGCGCCCTCACGCACCAGATCGAAGTCGATCCACTCCGGGGTGGCCTCCATGGCGGCGATGAACGACACGAGCTCGGGGGGTGCGCCGGGCACCGCCTCGATCCCCTCCCGGCAGGCCGTCTTGAGCATGTCGATCAGCTGCGCGACGCTGCGCTTGGTCATCAGCGCCGCGTAGGGATCGGCTACGACGTCGCCGAGCAGGGTTGCCGTGCTGATCAATTCGAGGACGCGATCGTCTTCCAGGATCGGTGCGCGGTCCGCAATCCAGGCGGGCAGGGCCGACTCGACGCCGGGCTCGGTGGCCAGGCGATCCGGCTGCCGGTCGAAGTCGAAGTTTCCGTAGAGGTCGGGCTGCAGATCGCGTTGGCTACGGACTCGCTGCGCGAGTTCGGGGTAGTACGTGACCATCGCAACCTCCCGCTAACTAACACTTAGTGAGTAATACTCACAAGTTGTTAGTTATGCTGTCAAGCGTGACCACCGTGGGCATCCCGAAGCGGCGCATGACCGCCGAGGGCAGGCGCGAACAGATCCTCGATGTGGCGCACGCGATCGTCGACGCCGAAGGGTTCCACGCGGCAACGCCGAACCGCATCGCAGCGCAGGCCGGTATCAATCGGTCGTTGATCTATCAGAAGTTCGGCGACCTGGCGGGGCTGTTCGTCGAACTGATCGACCGTGAGGCGGCACGGGCCGGCGCCCAGTTCGCCGAGGCCATCTCCGGGCTGGATGCAGCCGCCGAGGACCAGGCGTTTGTGCTCGCATTCGACGGTGTGCTGGCCGCCGTCAACGCCCACCCGGCGACATGGCGGCTGTTTTTGTTCCCGCCGCAGGGCGCCCCACCCCAGTTGTATGCGCGTTTGGCTCAGTCCGAGGCCGTTGTACTCGAGTTTTTCGTCAAGGAGCTGCTGCGCCGCAATCCCGGGCTGTATGAGCCGGAGTACACCGCTCGGATCCTGCATGCCGCCGGTCGCGAACTCCTCCAGCTGCACCTGCGCGACCCGCAGACCGCGACGGTGGAACGCTTGCGCATCTTTGTTCGGCGCCTCGGTTCCGACGTGATGCGCCGAACCCGTTGAGCCGCTACGACGGCCGTTGCGCGCCGGCCTAGAAACGTCAGCTCACCCGCCCCCGTTCGGTCCGGTAGCGACGGAGCAGCGCGTCGGTCGAACTGTCCGACTGCGGGGTCGGCGAGGCGTCGGCGGTGATCACCGGGAGCAGCGCCTTGGCCTGGGTCTTGCCCAGCTCCACGCCCCACTGGTCGAAAGAGTCGATGCCCCAGATCACGCCCTCGGTGAAGACCTGGTGTTCATAGAGCGCGATCAGCTGGCCGAGCACCGACGGGGTGAGGCGGTTCGCCAGGATCGAGGTCGACGGCCGGTTGCCGGGCATCACCTTGTGCGGCACGATGTCGGCCGGCGTGCCCTCGGCGGCGATCTCGTCGGCGGTTTTGCCGAAGGCCAGCACCTGGGTCTGGGCGAAGAAGTTGCTCATCAGCAGGTCGTGCATGCTGCCGGTGCCTTCGACGGTGGCCAGGTCGTCGGTGGGCTGGCTGAACCCGATGAAATCGGCGGGCACCAACCGGGTGCCCTGATGTAGCAACTGATAGAAGGCGTGCTGGCCGTTGGTTCCCGGCTCGCCCCAAAAGATTTCACCGGTGTCGGTGGTGACCGGTGTGCCGTCGGCCCGTGTCGACTTGCCATTCGACTCCATGGTCAGCTGCTGCAGGTAGGCCGCAAAACGGGCCAGGTCGTTGGAGTAGGGCAGCACCGCGCGCGACTGCGCGCCCATGAAGTTGGAGTACCACAGGCCGATCAGGCCGAGCAGGACCGGCGCGTTGGATTCCAGCGGGGCGGTCTGGAAATGCCGGTCGACGATGTGGAATCCGGACAGAAAATCGGCGAAGGCCTCCTTGCCGATCGCCGCCATCACGGACAGGCCGATCGCCGAATCCACCGAATAACGCCCGCCGACCCAATCCCAGAACCCGAACATGTTGTCGGTGTTGATGCCGAAGTCGTCGACCAGGCGCCTGTTGGTGGAGACGGCCACGAAATGCCGGGACACCGCCGCGTCGCCGAGCGCATCGGTCAGCCAGCGGCGCGCTGCGGTCGCGTTGGTCAGGGTTTCCAGGGTGGAGAAGGTCTTCGAGGCGACGATGAAAAGCGTTGTGGCCGGGTCTAAGTCGGCCAGGGCGGCGACCAGATCGGCCGGATCGACATTGGAGACGAAACGCGCCGAAATCCCGGCGTCCGCGTAGTGGCGCAGCGCCTGGTAGACCATCACCGGGCCCAGGTCCGATCCGCCGATACCGATGTTGACCACGGTGCTGATCCGCTTCCCGGTGGCCCCGGTCCACTCACCGCTGCGCAGCCGGTCGGTGAATTCGCCCATGGCGTCCAGCACCGCGTGCACGTCCGCGACCACGTTGTGGCCGTCGACGATCAGTTCGGCGTCGCGCGGTAGGCGCAGCGCGGTGTGCAAAACCGCGCGATCCTCCGAGGTGTTGATGTGTGCGCCGGAGAACATCTGATCGCGGCGCTCTTCGAGGTGGGCCGTCCGCGCCAGGTCGACCAGTAGCCGCAACGTGTCCCGGGTGACGCGGTGTTTGCTGTAGTCGATGTAGAGGTCGCCGACCGAGACGGTGAGCTCGCGGCCGCGGTCGGGATCTTCGTCGAAGAACTGGCGCAGATGGGTTTGTCCGATTTGTTCGTGATGCCTGCGCAGGGCGTCCCACGCCGGGGTGGCGGTGATATCAGGGATGGTTTGCACGGAGGTCATAGTCCGACCCTAATGCGGGCCGACGCGACCGGGCCAGGTGAAGCCGGCGGCGGCAACCCCCGCGACAACGTGCGGCAAACGGGGGATGAATCAGTGACCGAGCCGGCCCCTGCCCAGCCGCAACAGCAGTATCGCCAGGTCCTTACCTTCGGGACCGAGCGCGCTGTAGCGTTCGATGACCTTCATCTCGCGGCTGTGGACCAGCCGGGTGCCACCGGACGCCATCCGGGCCTTGCCGATCGCCTGAGACACCTCGGTGCGCCGCTTGACCGCGGCGAGGATCTCGGCGTCCAACCGGTCGATCTCGTGGCGCAACTCGTCGATGCCCAGCTCCTCGATGTCGGCGCCCTCCTGAGGATCCACCGTCTCAACGTTCATCTCTGCTAACTCCGCATTCTCGTGATGTGAAGGTTTTGGTCTCATCCGATGTTGGGCCTCACAAAAGAGACGAGCCCCATTCTCCGAAGCGGACCACGGGGCTCTGTGGAAGCAGCTAAGCCATGGGCGCCGGTAGCGGGTACCGATAAAAAAATGAATGGCACAACTTGCGGGCCGAGGGTTGCCGACAACACTGCGCCTTGAGCACGAAATGAGTCTGCCACCAAAAGCGGCGGGCGCGCAAAAACGACCGCGCACGCTGGTACAACTCCGTCACGCCGCGCTGGCCTGGTCTGACGCTCCCGCGTCGGTGGGCGGCGGTAAGTTTGGACCGACATGAGTGTGCATGCAGCCGATCCCAAGCCGGCCTCCGAAGCAGATCAGCTGCTGGACGGCCTCAACCCGCAGCAACGCCAGGCGGTGGTGCACGAGGGTTCGCCGCTGCTGATCGTGGCGGGGGCGGGCTCGGGCAAGACGGCCGTGCTGACGCGCCGCATCGCCTACCTGATCGCGGCGCGCGGCGTCGGGGTGGGTCAGATCCTGGCCATCACCTTCACCAACAAGGCCGCGGCCGAGATGCGCGAGCGGGTGGTGCGGCTAATCGGAGCCCGCACTGGGCCTGCTATGTGGGTGTCCACCTTCCACTCGACCTGTGTGCGCATTCTGCGCAACCAGGCGTCACTGATCGCGGGCCTCAATTCCAACTTCTCGATCTACGATGCCGACGATTCCCGGCGCCTGCTGCAGATGATCGGCCGCGACATGGGCCTCGACATCAAGCGTTACTCGCCACGGCTGCTGGCCAACGCGATCTCCAACCTCAAGAACGAGCTGATCGATCCCGACCAGGCCGTGGCCGACCTGACCGATGATTCCGACGACCTGTCCCGCACCGTGGCCTCCGTGTACGGCGAGTACCAGCGCCGGCTGCGGGCCGCCAACGCGCTGGATTTCGACGACCTGATCGGGGAGACCGTTGCGGTGCTGCGGGCCTTCCCGCAGATCGCCCAGCATTACCGGCGGCGGTTCCGCCATGTCCTGGTCGACGAGTACCAGGACACCAACCACGCGCAATACGTGCTGGTGCGCGAGCTGGTCGGGCACGGCGCCGAAGAGGCACCCGATGACGTGCCGCCGGCGGAATTGTGCGTGGTCGGCGACGCCGACCAATCGATCTATGCGTTCCGCGGCGCCACCATCCGCAACATCGAGTACTTCGAACGCGACTATCCCGACGCGACAACCATTCTGCTGGAACAGAATTACCGGTCGACGCAGAACATTCTGTCGGCGGCCAACTCGGTGATCGCCCGCAATTCCGGCCGCCGTGACAAACGGCTGTGGACCGACGCCGGCGCCGGCGAGCTGATCGTCGGCTATGTCGCCGACAACGAACACGACGAGGCCCGGTTCGTGGCCGAGGAAATCGACGCGCTCGCCGACCGGGGCGAGATCACCTACAACGACGTCGCCGTCTTCTACCGCACCAACAACTCGTCGCGCTCGTTCGAAGAGGTGTTCATCCGCGCCGGCATTCCCTACAAAGTCGTTGGGGGAGTGCGCTTTTACGAGCGCAAGGAGATTCGCGACATCGTCGCCTACCTGCGGGTGCTGGACAACCCCGGCGATACGGTCAGCATGCGGCGCATCCTCAACACGCCGCGCCGGGGCATTGGCGATCGCGCCGAGGCCTGTGTGGCGGTGTACGCCGAAAACACCGGCGCCAGTTTCGCCGACGCGCTCGTGGCCGCGGCCGAAGGCAAAGTGCCCATGCTCAATTCGCGCGCGGAGAAGGCGATCGCCGGTTTCGTCGAACTGCTGGACGAGCTGCGGGGCCGCCTCGACGAGGATCTCGGCGATCTGGTCGAGTCGGTGCTCGAGCGAACCGGATACCGGCGGGAGCTGGAATCCTCCACCGATCCGCAAGATCTGGCGCGCCTGGACAACCTCAACGAACTCGTCAGTGTGGCACACGAATTCAGCACCGACCGGGCCAACGCCGCCGCGTTGGGCGAGTCGCTGCAGGCCCCGGCCGACGAAGACGTTCCGGACACCGGTGTGCTGGCGGAGTTCTTGGAACGGGTGTCCCTGGTTTCCGACAGCGACGAAATCCCCGACGACGGCGCCGGCATGGTCACCCTGATGACGCTGCACACCGCCAAGGGCCTGGAGTTCCCGGTGGTGTTCGTGACCGGCTGGGAGGACGGGATGTTCCCGCACATGCGGTCGCTGGACGATCCGACCGAACTTTCCGAGGAACGGCGGCTGGCCTACGTCGGCATCACCCGGGCCCGTCAGCGGCTGTATCTGAGCAGGGCCATCGTCCGGTCCTCCTGGGGACAGCCCATGCTCAACCCGGAATCGCGGTTCCTGAGGGAGATTCCGCAAGAACTCATCGAGTGGCGGCGCACCGCACCCGCCCCGTCGCTCAGCGCACCGGTGAGCGGCGCCGGCCGGTTCGGCACGCCGCGCGCGGCGCCGACCCGCTCGGGGGCGGGAAAGCGCCCGCTGCTGGTGCTCGAGCCCGGTGATCGCGTGACGCACGACAAGTACGGGTTGGGCCGCGTGGAGGAAGTTTCCGGTGTCGGCGAATCGGCGATGTCGCTGATCGACTTCGGCAGCTCAGGACGGGTCAAGCTGATGCACAACCACGCCCCGCTCAGCAAGCTTTAGCGGCCCCGGCGCAGCAGGGGGCCGGTCACCCCTCCAGCCAGCGTTTGGTGCGCGGGTGCATCGCCAGCACCACGCTGGCGATCGGCAACAGCGGCAGCGCATGCACGATCCACGCGACGCGGGCGCCCGCGATGAACACGCCGCCGTAGGTCAGCACCGCGACCACCGCGCCGGCCACCACGAGGTAGCGCCCAAAAGGCCGGTGCTGCAACAACATGATCACGCCGGCGATGGTGGCGCCCCCGAACACCAGGGCAAGAAACGCGATCGCGATGCAGAACAGACGGTCGGTTCGCCACCAGCCGGCGATCAAATCGGTGGCCACCACCGACGTGGCCCACCCGCTGATGATGCTGACGGCGCACGCGGCGACGGCCGTCCGGTCGCTGGGCGCATCGCCCGGCGTGCTTGCAAGATCTCCGCGTCCCGGCCGAGAGCCATCCTGGTAGGCCGGTGCTGGCCGGGGCAGGTGAGTGGTCGGGGACCCCTGCGCGGTGGGGATCGGACCGGTCGGCGCACGTCGGATGATCCGCGTCCGCGAGTCGGACGGCGACGAGGACTCGGACGGGTGCGGACCGGAGGTGGGCTGGTTCGGCTCGGTCACCTCATCCAGCGTAGTTGCCGATTATGAGACCCCGCTTAGCCAGCCACGGCACCGGGTCGATCCGTTCGGTGCCGCCCTGCAGCACCTCGAAATGTAGGTGCGGACCAGTGGAATTACCCCTGTTGCCCATGGTGGCTATCTGGTCGCCGGCCATCACGCGTTGGCCGACGCTGACCAGCGTCGTGTTGACGTGGCCGTACAGCGTGACCGTGCCGTCGGCGTGGCGCAGCTTGACCAGCATTCCGTAGCCGGCGGCCGGGCCGGCCTCGATGACCAGACCGTCGGAGACCGCGACGATCGGTGTGCCGATCGCGTTGGCGAGGTCAATACCGGCGTGCAGTACGCCCCAGCGGTAGCCGAAGTTCGAGGTGAAGATGCCCCGCGTCGGCATGACGTAGAGCGGCTGCTGCAAGCGCGCCTCGCGCTGAGCGCGATCGTTGGCGTATGCGACCCCCTTGGCCAGCTCCTGGTTGTGCAGCGCCGCCGTCGCGGCGGGCTGGACCGGAATCACTTGGGCGCCGCGGACGGTGTTGGTGCCGGCCCCGCCGGTGAGCGCCGACGCGGTTGCCGTGAGCACCGCCTGGGTCCTGGGGGTATCGGCGTGGCTGGTGGCCGTGTGGGCCGCCGCGGCCGCCGCGCCCGCGGCCATTGCCGAGATCAGCATGCGGCCCCTGGCCGCGCTGGTCGGTTGCTTGCGGTGCTGGCCGCCGCGGCGTGGCACCCCGACGACGTCGGTGGCGTGCACGAAATCGAGGTGCGGCTCGGGGTCGGGCGCCATGGTCACCCGGGCCAGCACCTCGGTCGGCGCGGCCAGCCACGACGGGGCCTGATCGTCGATCTCGTGCAGGTCGTCGAGTTCGGGGGCCAGCAGCACCCGCGCTTCGTTGTCGAAGGTCGAGTCGTTGCTGAAGTCGAGGTCACCGAGGTCGCCGGCGTCGTCGCGCCAGTCCAGGTCATCGAAGTTGAAGCCGTCGAGCGGCAGGATTTCGGTGACTTCGTTGTGATGAGGCTCTGTCCACCGGCCGCCCGCCGCGCGACCGACTCTCACCACGCCTGATGCGGCAGCGGAAGGAGCGAAACGGTGCTGGGACAAGCTGAAATGTCCTCGTATCGTGACCATAACGTTATCTGGACCCTGAGACGTTATCCGCTAACTCGCGGAACTGGCAACCTCGTCGCACCAACCGGCGAAAATTGTGAGTTGGATCACGTTTGGCGGCGGGTCGCCCCGTCGTGACCTGAGCCACATCGGCGGACGCGGCGTCAAGAGCCATTTTCAGTGTGGATACAGTGCCACCGTGCGCGTTGCCGTTTCGGGCACCGCCGACGTGTAGGCCTAGCAGCAAGTCGAGCGAAGACAGTGAGCCCATGGACCTTTTCGAGTATCAAGCAAAAGAACTGTTTGCCAAACACAACGTACCTAGCACGCCGGGCCGGGTGACCGACACCGCCGAGGGCGCTCGAGACATCGCGACCGAGATCGGTCACCCGGTGATGGTCAAAGCCCAGGTCAAGATCGGCGGGCGGGGAAAGGCGGGCGGTGTCAAATACGCCGCGACACCCGAAGACGCCTACGAACACGCCAAGAACATCCTCGGCCTGGACATCAAGGGCCACATCGTCAAGAAGCTGCTGGTCGCCGAGGCCAGCGATATCGCCGAGGAGTACTACATCTCCTTCCTGCTGGACCGCGCGAACCGCACCTACCTCGCCATGTGCTCGGTCGAGGGCGGCATGGAAATCGAAGAGGTGGCCGCCACCAAGCCCGACCGGCTCGCCAAGGTCCCGGTGGACGCCGTCAAGGGCGTCGACCTCGCGTTCGCGCGCTCCATCGCCGAGCAGGGTCACCTACCTGCCGAGGTGCTTGACGCCGCCGCGGTCACCATCGCCAAGCTGTGGGAGCTCTTCGTCGCCGAGGACGCCACGCTGGTCGAGGTCAACCCGCTGGTGCGCACCCCCGACGACCGGATCCTGGCGCTGGACGCCAAGATCACGCTCGACGCCAACGCCGACTTCCGTCACCCCGAGCACGCCGAGTTCGAGGACCGCGCGTCCACCGACCCGCTGGAGCTGAAGGCCAAGGAGCACGACCTCAACTACGTCAAGCTCGACGGCGAGGTCGGCATCATCGGCAACGGCGCGGGCCTGGTGATGTCGACCCTGGACGTCGTCGCCTACGCCGGCGAGAAGCACGGCGGAGTCAAGCCCGCCAACTTCCTCGACATCGGCGGCGGAGCCTCCGCGGAGGTGATGGCCGCCGGGCTGGACGTGATCTTGAACGACGCACAGGTCAAAAGCGTGTTCGTGAACGTCTTCGGTGGCATCACCGCGTGCGACGCGGTGGCCACCGGCATCGTCAAGGCGCTGGAGATCCTGGGCGACGAGGCGAACAAGCCGCTGGTGGTGCGCCTCGACGGCAACAACGTCGAGGAAGGCCGTCGCATCCTCACCGAGGCCAACCACCCGCTGGTGACGCTGGTACCCACCATGGACGAGGCCGCCGACAAGGCCGCCCAGCTGGCGAGCGCCTGACGTGGCGATCGCAAGAGCGGCGAAGCCGGTCATAGCGGGTCGGCACTGAGAAAGGACGCGTAACTATGTCGATCTTTTTGAACAAGGACAACAAGGTCATCGTCCAGGGCATCACGGGCAGCGAGGCCACCGTCCACACCGCCCGCATGCTCAAGGCGGGCACGCAGATCGTCGGCGGGGTGAACGCCCGCAAGGCGGGCACCACCGTTACACACGAGGACAAAGGCGGCCGGATCGTCGAGCTGCCGGTGTTCGGCGGCGTCGCGGAGGCGATGGAAAAGACCGGCGCCGACGTCTCGATCATCTTCGTGCCGCCCAAGTTCGCCAAGGACGCCATCATCGAGGCCATTGACGCCGAGATCCCGCTGCTGGTCGTCATCACCGAGGGAATCCCGGTGCAGGACAGCGCATACGCCTGGGCGTACAACGTCGACAAAGGTCAAAAGACGCGCATCATCGGGCCCAACTGCCCCGGGATCATCACGCCGGGTGAGGCGCTGGTCGGCATCACCCCGGCCAACATCACCGGCCCGGGTCCCGTCGGGCTGGTGTCCAAGTCCGGCACGCTGACCTACCAGATGATGTACGAGCTGCGCGATTTCGGGTTCTCCACCTCGATCGGCATCGGCGGCGATCCGATCATCGGCACCACCCACATCGACGCGATCGAGGCCTTCGAGAAAGACCCCGACACCAAGGTGATCGTGATGATCGGTGAAATCGGCGGCGACGCCGAGGAGCGTGCGGCCGACTACATCAAGGCGCACCTCTCCAAGCCGGTCGTGGGCTATGTCGCGGGATTCACCGCGCCGGAAGGCAAGACGATGGGCCACGCGGGCGCCATCGTGTCCGGCTCCTCGGGCACCGCGGCTGCCAAGAAGGACGCCCTGGAGGCCGCCGGCGTCAAGGTCGGCAAGACCCCGTCGGAAACGGCGGCGCTGGCCCGGGAGATCCTGAGCAGCCGGTAGCGAGGTTCGCACGTGAACCTGGACCCGCACACGCCCGTCGTCGTCGGTGTCGGGCAGTCGGCCGAGCGCATCGACGACCCCGGTTACCGGGCGATGTCACCCGTCGAGCTGGCCGCCGCCGCGTCCCGCGCCGCCCTCGAGGACTGCCGCGCCGACTTCGACGCGGTGGCCGCGGCCGTCGACACCG
Source organism: uncultured Actinomycetota bacterium (assembly GCA_963800315.1). GTDB lineage: Bacteria > Actinomycetota > Actinomycetes > Mycobacteriales > Mycobacteriaceae > Mycobacterium. The sequence goes on along the minus strand of CAWDAS010000001.1, from coordinate 180,343 downwards.
TGGCCGGTCTCCGGCAATTCGAGATCTCCGGTCCGGTCGCCTCGGCCGTGCTGGGGCGGTCCAACAACTACCCGCGGTCGGTGGCCAACCGCCTCGGCGCCGCACCCGCCCGCGCGATCCTGGAGATCGTCGGCGGTCAGGGGCCGCAGCATCTGATCAGCGAGCTGGCCGCGGAGATCGCCGAGGGCCGGTCGGAGGTGGCCCTGCTTTTCGGCTCGGATGCGACGTCCACGTTGCGGCACTTCGCGGCGGCCGAAGACAGGCCGGACTTCACCGAGACCGTGGACGGGGACCTGGAAGACCGCGGCCATGGCATCGAGAAGCTCATCTCGCGCTACACGGTCATCCACGGGTTGGCCAGTGCGCCAATCCAATACGCGCTGCTGGAGAACGCCCGTCGTGCCGGGACCGGGCTGGGACCGGCCGAGTATCGGCGGCGGATGGGCGAGCTGTTCGCGCCCTTCACCAAGATCGCCGCGAGCAATCCGTTCGCCGCCGCGCCCGTCGAACGCACCGTCGGCGAACTGATCACGGTGACCGAGAGCAACCGGATGATCTCGGAGCCGTATCCGCGGTTGATGGTGGCGCGCGACCAGGTGAACCAGGGCGCGGCCGCGCTGCTGATGTCGATCGAGGCGGCGCGCCGGCGGGGAGTGCCCGAGGACAACTGGGTGTATCTGCATGGGCACGCCGACATGGAGGAGCAGCCCCTGCTGGACCGCCCGGACCTGGGGCACGCCCCCTCGGCCGTGCTGGCGGTGCGCGAGGCGCTGGCGATGGCCGGCATCGGCATCGACGACGTCGCCACCTTCGATCTGTACAGCTGCTTCCCGGTGCCGGTGTTCAACATCTGCGACGGCATGGGGATCGCGCCCGATGATCCGCGTGGCCTCACGTTGACCGGTGGGCTGCCGTTTTTCGGTGGCGCCGGTAACAACTACTCGATGCACGCCGTCGCCGAGACGGTCACCCAGATGCGCAAGATGCCAGGCCAATTCGGTCTCGTCGGCGCCAACGGCGGCATCTTGAGCAAGTATTCGGTCGGCGTGTACTCCACCACCGCCGCGGAATGGCGATCCGACCGAAGCGCGCGGTTGCAGGCGCAGGTCGCCGGCTGGCCCACGCAGCCGGTGACCGAGAACGCCGAGGGCCGTGGCACCGTCGAGACCTACACGGTCCGGCGCGACGACGGACGGCCGACCGGAATCGTCATCGGCCGCCTCGACGACGGCAGCCGCTTCCTGTCGACCACCGAAGACGACGAGTTGATCGCGTTGCTGATCGACGGCGACCCCCTCGGATGCGCTGTGCGGGTGCGCTCGTTCGACTACGGCAACCGCTGCACTTTGGCCTGACGCGCCGGTCCTTTCACGACACATAAACCACGCACACGAAGCGCCGGGCGGATTCAAGCTGTCGCTGCGACGTATGCGGACGGGTCTGAGAGTAGTCGATCGAGTTCTTCGGCGGGTGTGCGGAAGCCGTGGCGTTTGCGGGGTCGTGCGTTGAGCTCGGCGGCGACTTGGTCGAGGAATCCTGGGCCCCAGAACGATAGGTCGCTGCCTTTGGGGAAGTACTGACGGAGTAGACCGTTGGTGTTCTCATTGGTGCCGCGTTGCCAGGGGCTGTGCGGGTCGCAGAAGTAGACCGGCAACCCGGTGGCTTCGGTGATCTTGGTGTGCAATGCCATTTCGGTGCCCTGGTCCCAGGTCAGCGACCGGCGCAAGATTTCGGGAATTTCCGGGATTTTGGCAGTCATCGCGGCGGCCACCGTCTCGGCGGTGTGATCGCCGGGCAGATGCAGCAGCATGACGAAGCCGGTGGTGCGTTCCACGAGGGTGCCGATCGCGCTGGTGTTTCCAGCCCCCATGATGAGGTCGCCTTCCCAGTGCCCGGGGATGGCGCGGTCTTCGGCCTCGGCGGGGCGTTCACTGATGCTGACCATGCCCTCCTTGAAGCGGCGTCGGTCAGCTATGTGGTTGCGGCCATGCGGTTTTCGTTTGATCCTTCCCGTGCGTAGCGCGGACTTGATGTCCTTGGCGAGCTCACCGCGGGGCTGGACGTAAATGGCTTGGTAGATCGTTTCGTGTGACACCCATTTCTCCGGATCGTCGGGGAACTCCGCGCGCAACCGACCCGCGATCTGTTCGGGACTGCGCCGCGCCTTCAAGCCTGTCAGAACCGCGGCCCACAGCGCAGCATCCTTGTGCAGCTTGCGCTGTTTTGGTCGCCTACGGCCGGCCTCAGCCGCATCTTGACCTACCCCGGCCCGATACCCCGAACGGGTCTGACCTCGCCTGATCTCCCGGTTGATGGTGTCTTTATGACGCCCCAGCAGCATCGCTGCCTGTGATGGGGGCCGGCCTGTTTCGAGCAGTTCTTCTAACCGGCACCGTTCAACAAAGGTCAACGGCGATCGAACTCGCGGTTGCAGGTCGAGGACCTCAGCGACGTCGTCGGGGGCGCGAACTTGGGTTCTGGGCACGTAGCCAGCCTGTTTCACCCAGACCAGCCCACATTGGTCCGACACGCCCGCAATTACTGAGGCCTCAGTCTGCGATGCTCCGGATTTCATCGCCGCCCAAAACGCTTCCTTCACCGCTGGCGGGTACCGGTTACCTCGATGCTTGGTGTCACGTGCGATCCCAGCGGCTCTGGCCCACTTCATGCCCGTGGTGTGAGACACCCCGGCCACCGTGGCCGCCGCCGCCTGCGACATTCCCGACCTCAACGCCTGGACGAAATCCTCACGCGCTGACTCCGGAACCCGGTTGTTGCCAGCCTTGCGGAACCCCATCAACAACACCCCTTGACCAATCAGGTGTTGCAGCGATCGATTGAGTCCACCCCGATGACGGTCGCCGTGGTTGATAACTGGCGGATACTGCCCCGCTACGAAGGCTTCTCAGACCAGAGCGGCGAGCTTGCCGGCCAGCCGCTCCACGTAGGCGGCGACCTCGTCTTCGGAACGGTCCGGCAACCCGAACAGCACCTCGGTCACCCCGAGCTCGGCCCACCGCGCCAGCTTCTCGGCCTCCGGCTTGAAGTCCAGCGCCACGATCTGGGGGGCGCCGTCGCGGCCGGCGGCCGCCCAGGTGTTCTGCAAGAGCTTGACGGGGCCGTCGATGTCGAAGTCGCGGGGTGTGGTGATCCAGCCGTCGGCGCTCCGGGCGATCCACTTGAAGTTCTTCTCCGTGCCGGCCGCGCCGACCAGCACCGGGATGTGCGCCTGCACGGGCTTGGGCCAGGCCCAGCTGGGCCCGAACTTGACGAACTCGCCGTCGTAGGCGGCTTCCTCTTTCGTCCACAACTGCCGCATCGCGTCGAGGTATTCGCGCAACATGGTGCGGCGCCGCCCGGGCGGCACGCCGTGGTCGGCGAGTTCGTCGGTGTTCCACCCGAAGCCGACGCCCAGGCTGACCCGTCCGCCGGACAGATGGTCGAGGGTGGCGATGCTTTTCGCCAGCGTGATCGGGTCATGCTCGACGGGCAGCGCGACCGCGGTAGACAGCCGGACCCGCGACGTGACCGCGCACGCCGCACCCAGACTCACCCAGGGGTCCAGCGTGCGCATGTAGCGGTCGTCCGGCAGTGACGCGTCGCCGGTGGTCGGGTGCGCCGCCTCCCGCTTGACCGGGATGTGGGTGTGTTCCGGCACGTAGAAGGTGTGAAAGCCGTGGTCGTCGGCGAGCTTGGCGGCGGCCGCCGGGTTGATGCCGCGATCGCTGGTAAAAAGCACAAGGCCGTAATCCATGCCGAGAATTAGAACGTGTTCTACCTGTGCGGGGCAAGCTGCCGCGGTGCCGGGCTTGTTGACGCACCGATTACGCCGGCCCGCGTGTCCCGGCCGGTCGCCCGGGCACGGCCGGCCGCGCGTGCGCTAGCGTGGTTGATCGATCGCGTCGCAACGCAAATGCCGGCAACGGCGCTAAGCGAGGGCGCGCCTGGAAGCACAGCGTCGCACGGCCACCGTGGCGCCGCTGAGGCACTTCAAGGCACTGGAAGCAACAGGAGGAGCCATGACCTACTCGCCCGGTAGCCCCGGATATCCACCCGCGCAGCCCGGCGGCTCCTACCCAGGCGCCACCCCGTCGTTCGCCAAAGACGACGCGAAAAGCCAGCTTCCGCTGTACCTGAACATTGCGGTGGTGGTGTTCGGCCTGGCGGTGTACCTGCTGAACTTCGGGCCGACCTTCATCATCAGCGCCGACCTTGGCCCCGGCGTCGGAGGACGCGCCGGCGACGCCGGCACCGCGGTCATCGTTGCGGTGCTGGCCGGGCTGCTGGCCGGGCTGGGCATGCTGCCCAAGGCCAAGAGCTATGCGGGAATCGTCGCGGTGATCGCGGTCATGGGTGCACTGATTGCCGTCGCCGAGACGATCAACATCCCCGCCGGGTTCTCGATCGGCTGGGCGATGTGGCCGCTGGTCGCTTGCAGCGTGCTCCAGGCGATCGCCGCCGTCGTGCTGGTTTTGCTGGAGGCCGGGGTGATCACCGCGCCGGCGCCGCGGCCCAAATACGACCCGTACGCGCAATACGGCCAGTACGGGCAATACGGCCAGTACGGACAGCAGCCCTACTACGGTCAGCCGGGCGCCCAGCAGCATTCCGGGTACGGATCGCAGTACGGCGGCTACCCCTCCGGCCAGGCCCCGACCCAAAGCGCGGTCCCGACCGGCGGTTTCGGTGCGCAGCCCGGGCCGCAGTCAGGCTCCCAGCCGGCCGCGCAGCAGCACGGATCGAACACGCCGCCCACCGGCTTCCCCAGCTTCAGCCCGCCGCCGGAGGCCGGTTCGGCTCCGGGCAACTACTCCGGCCAGGGTGGCCAACCGTCCTACGGCCAGGAGCAGCAGCAGTCGCCGTCGTCATCCTCTGGGCCAGCGTCGGCCTAACCGCGCGTTCTCGCGCCTAGCCGGGCACATGCGCCAAGAGTGACACGGGTGGAGGACAACCGAGCAGCGGGCGCTCGCCAGGCACGTGACCTGGTCCGGGTCGCGTTCGGCCCGGCGGTGCTGGCGTTGGTCATCATCGCCGCCGTCACGTTGCTGCAGTTGGTGATCGCCAACAGCGACATGACCGGCGCGCTGGGCGCCATCGCCAGCATGTGGCTGGGCGTGCACCAGGTGCCGATCTCGATCGGCGGCCGCGAGCTGGGCGTCATGCCGCTGCTGCCGGTGCTGTTGATGATCTGGGCCACCGCGCGCAGCACGGCCCGGGCCACCTCTGCCGTACTCGTCGTGGCTCGTGGTGCGCTGGGTCGTCGCGTCGGCGCTGGGCGGCCCCTTGCTGATCGCGGCGATCGCGTTGGCGGTCATCCATGACGCGTCGTCGGTGATCACCGAGCTGCAGACACCCAGCGCGCTGCGCGCGTTCACGAGCGTGCTCGTGGTGCACGCCCTCGGCGCCGCGTTCGGTGTGTGGTCGCGGGTGGGGCACCGGGCGTTGGTGGCACTGTCGCTGCCGAGCTGGCTGGCCGATTCCCTGCGGGCCGCGGCCGCCGGGGTGCTGGCCCTCGTCGGGCTTTCCGGTCTGGTGACGGCGGGCTCGCTGGTGGTGCATTGGGCGACGATGCAAGAGCTCTACGGGATCACCGAGTCGATCTGGGGGCAATTCAACCTGACTGTGCTGTCGATGTTGTATGCGCCCAACGTCATCGTCGGCACGTCGGCGATCGCGGTCGGGTCCAGCGCCCACCTCGGCTTCGCGACGTTCAGTTCGTTCACCGTCTTCGGTGGCGACCTTCCCGCATTGCCGATCCTGGCCGCGGTTCCCAGGCCGCCGCTGGGACCGGTGTGGGTCGCGCTGCTCATCATCGGCGCGTCGTCGGGGGTGGCGGTCGGTCAACAATGCGCGCGGCGCGCGCTGCCGCTGGTCCCGGCGATGGCCAAGCTGCTGGTCGCCTCGGTGGCGGGGGCGCTGGCGATGTCGTTGCTCGCCTACGGCGGCAGCGGTCAGCTGGGCAATTTCGGCCATGTCGGCGTCGACCAGGGCACCTTGCTGTCCGGCGTGTTCTTCTGGTTCGCACTCGTGGGCGGCATCACCGTGGCGATGGCCGGCGGGATCACGCGCCGGCCCCCACGGCCCAAGCCGGAGCCCGCGCCCGCCGAACCGGCCGAATCCGCCGAACCCGCCGACTTTGCGGGGGTTTTCGACGAGCCGGACGATCAGCCGCCGGCCGAGCCCGCCGACGACGAGGAGCTACCCGTCAGCGAGGACGAGGAGCCGGCCGGCGACGCCGCCGAGGAGGATCGACCGGCCGGGGACGACGACGCGTTGCCACCCGCGTGATCGATTCCGCGTCCAGGGCGCCGAGCCTGCGCTGAGCGCCGCGACACGCCGGGTGAGATAGCGCTGGCCGCAGATTCGGCGCGCCGAGGATCCCACTAGGCTCTGCGATGTGCAAGAACCGCTCCGTGTGCCGCCGTGCGCACCGGCGCGGGTGGTGGTGCTGGCATCGGGCGCCGGTTCGCTGCTGAGCTCACTGATCAATGCCGCCGTCGGCGACTTCCCGGCTCGGGTGGTCGCGGTCGGTGCCGATCGCCACTGCCCGGCCACCGATATCGCCGCGGCGGCGTCGCTGCCCACCTTCACCGTCCGGCTCGGCGACCACCCCGACCGCGCCGCCTGGGACGCCGCCGTCACCGCTGCCGCCGCCGCACACTCGCCCGACCTGGTGGTGTCCGCAGGGTTCATGAAAATCCTTGGGCCGCAATTCTTGTCACGATTCTACGGGCGCATCATCAACACCCACCCCGCGCTGCTGCCGGCGTTCCCCGGTGCCCATGGGGTGGCGGACGCGCTGGCCTACGGCGTCAAGGTCACGGGCTGTACGGTGCACCTGGTAGATGCCGGGACGGACACCGGGCCGATATTGGCGCAGCAATCCGTTGCGGTGCTCGACGACGACAACGAAGAGACCCTGCACGAACGCATCAAAGTCACCGAACGCAAGCTTCTGGTGGACGTGGTGGCCGCCATCGCGACCGGCGGCCTGACCGTGGCCGGACGAAAAGCGACGATCGGACGAAAGGCGACCGTATGAGCACCGACGACTGGCGCGAGATGGCGAAGAAGCCGATTCGTCGCGCGTTGATCAGCGTGTACGACAAGACCGGGCTCATCGAACTCGCCCAGGGCCTGGCCGCGGCGGGCGTGGAGATCGTGTCGACCGGATCCACGGCGAAGACCATTGCCGACCAAGGGATTCCGGTGACACGCGTGGAGGAGCTGACCGGCTTCCCCGAGGTGCTCGACGGCCGCGTCAAGACCCTGCACCCGCGGGTGCATGCCGGCCTGCTGGCCGATCTGCGCAAACCCGAGCACGCTGCGGCGCTCGAGCAGCTCGGCATTGCGCCGTTCGAACTCGTCGTCGTCAACCTGTACCCGTTCAGCGAGACCGTCGACTCCGGGGCGGGCATCGACGAATGCGTCGAGCAGATCGACATCGGCGGTCCGTCGATGGTCCGGGCGGCCGCGAAAAACCACCCGAGCGTGGCGGTGGTCACCGACCCGCTCGGCTATGACGGAGTGCTTGCCGCGGTGCAGCACGGCGGGTTCACGCTCGCCGAGCGAAAAAAGCTGGCGTCCCTGGCGTTTCAGCACACCGCGGAATACGACATCGCGGTGGCGAGCTGGATGGAGTCGACGCTGGCGCCCGAGCATCCGCCGACGGCGTTTCCCAAGTGGTTCGGCCGCGGCTGGCGCCGGTCGGCGATGCTGCGCTACGGCGAGAATCCGCACCAGCAGGCGGCGCTCTACGCCGACCCCGGCGCGTGGCCGGGGCTGGCGCAGGCCGAACAGCTGCACGGGAAAGAAATGTCGTACAACAATTTCACCGACGCGGACGCGGCCTGGCGGGCGGCCTTCGACCACGAACAGATCTGCGTGGCAATCATCAAGCACGCCAACCCATGCGGGATCGCCATCTCGTCGGAGTCGGTGGCCGACGCGCATCGCAAGGCCCACGAATGCGATCCGCTCAGCGCCTTCGGCGGGGTGATCGCGGCCAACACCGAGGTCAGCGCCGAGATGGCGGAGTACGTGAGCACCATTTTCACCGAAGTGATCGTCGCGCCCGCCTACGCGCCGGGCGCCCTGGACGTGCTGACGCGCAAAAAGAACATCCGGGTCCTGGTCGCCTCCGAGCCGCTGACCGGCGGTAACGAACTGCGGCCCGTCAGCGGTGGGCTGCTGGTGCAGCAGCGCGACGAGTTCGACGCGCACGGGGACAACCCGACGAACTGGACCCTGGCCACCGGCTCCGCGGCCGACCCGGCGACCCTGACCGACCTGGTCTTCGCGTGGCGAACCTGCCGCGCGGTCAAGTCGAATGCGATCGTGATCGCCGCCGGCGGCGCCACCATCGGCGTCGGCATGGGCCAGGTCAACCGGGTCGACGCCGCCCGGCTGGCCGTTGAAAGAGGGAATGGACGCGGTGGCGACCGGGTGCGCGGCGCCGTCGCGGCCTCGGACGCCTTCTTCCCGTTCCCCGACGGGCTCGAAACGCTGGCCGCCGCCGGGGTGAAGGCGGTCGTGCATCCCGGGGGTTCGGTGCGCGACGACGAGGTGACCGCGGCGGCGGCCAACGCCGGCGTCACGCTGTACCTCACCGGCGCGCGCCACTTTGCCCATTGAGGCCCACCGACCGGTCCGCATGACGCGCGCCGGCGCCGCGCCGTAGCGTGGAGTGGTGACATCACCGAGCAACCTGCCCCGCACCGTCGGTGAACTGCGCGCCGCCGGGCACCGCGAACGGGGCGTCAAACAGGAAATCCGGGAAAATCTGCTGACGGCGCTGGCCGACGGCGACGAGGTGTGGCCGGGCATCCTGGGCTTCGACGAAACCGTCTTGCCGCAGCTGGAGCGGGCGCTGATCGCCGGTCACGACTTCGTCCTGCTCGGCGAACGCGGCCAGGGCAAGACCCGCCTGCTGCGCGCGCTGGTCGGGCTGCTCGACGAGTGGACCCCGGTGATCGCCGGAGCCGAATTGGGCGAGCACCCCTACTCGCCGATCACGCCGGAGTCGATCCGGCGGGCCGCCACCCTCGGCGACGACCTGCCGGTGGAGTGGAAGCACCGCAGCGAGCGCTACACCGAGAAGCTGGCCACCCCCGACACCAGCGTCGCCGACCTGGTCGGCGACATCGACCCGATCAAGGTCGCCGAGGGCCGCAGCCTCGGGGACCCCGAGACCATCGCCTATGGCCTGATTCCCCGCGCGCATCGCGGCGTCGTCGCGGTCAACGAGCTGCCCGACCTGGCCGAGCGCATCCAGGTGTCGATGCTCAACGTGATGGAGGAGCGCGACATCCAGGTCCGCGGGTACACGCTGCGGCTGCCGCTGGACGTGCTGGTGGTCGCCAGCGCCAACCCCGAGGACTACACCAACCGGGGCCGCATCATCACCCCGCTCAAGGACCGCTTCGGCGCGGAGATCCGGACCCACTACCCGCTCGAGCTCGAGGCTGAGGTCGGCGTGATCGTGCAGGAGGCGCACCTGAGTGCGCAGGTGCCCGACTACTTGATGCAGGTGATCGCGCGGTTCGCCCGCTACCTGCGGGAGTCCAATTCGGTCGATCAACGGTCCGGGGTGTCGGCGCGGTTCGCGATCGCGGCGGCCGAGACCGTCGCCGCGGCCGCCCGGCACCGCGGGGCGGTGCTGGGCGAGACGGACCCGGTCGCCCGGGTGGTGGATCTTGGCACGGTGATCGACGTGCTGCGCGGCAAGCTGGAATTCGAGTCCGGCGAGGAGGGCCGCGAACAGGCCGTGCTCGAGCACCTGTTGCGCCGGGCGACCGCGGACACCGCGGCCCGTGTGCTGGGCGGCATCGACGTCGGCTCGTTGGTGGGCGCGGTCGAAGGGGGTTCGGCGGTCACGACGGGCGAGCGGGTGTCGGCCAAGGACGTGCTGGCCGCGGTGCCGGGCCTGCCGGTCGTGGACAGCATCGCGGCCAAGCTGGGCGCCCAATCCGAAGGTGAACGAGCCGCGGCGCTGGAACTGGCGCTGGAGGCGTTGTATCTGGCCAAGCGGATCGACAAGGTGTCCGGGGAGGGTCAAACCGTCTATGGCTAGCGGGCACTCAACGCGGTATTCGGCGTACACCGGCGGGCCAGACCCGCTGGCTCCGCCGGTGGATCTGCGCGAGGCGCTCGAACAGATCGGTCAGGACGTCATGGCCGGTACCTCACCCCGCCGCGCACTGTCCGAGCTGCTGCGCCGCGGCACCAAGAACATGACCGGGGCCGACCGGCTGGCCGCCGAGGCGAACAAACGCCGACGGGACTTGTTGCGCCGCAATAACTTAGACGGCACGCTGCAGGACATCAAGAAGTTGCTGGACGAGGCCGTGCTGGCCGAGCGCAAGGAGCTGGCCCGCGCGCTGGACGACGACGCCCGCTTCGGGGAACTGCAGCTGGACGCGTTGCCGGCGTCGCCGGCCAAGGCCGTGCAGGAGCTTTCCGACTACAACTGGCGCAGCGCCGAGGCCCGCGAAAAGTACGAGCAGATCAAGGATCTGCTCGGCCGCGAAATGCTGGACCAGCGGTTCGCGGGCATGAAGCAGGCCCTGGAGGGGGCCACCGACGAGGATCGCCAGCGGGTCACCGACATGCTGGACGACCTCAACGGGCTGCTGGACAAGCACGCCCGCGGGGAGGACACCCAACAGGATTTCCAGGACTTCATGAACAAGCACGGCGAGTTCTTTCCGGAGAACCCGCGCAACGTCGATGAGCTGCTGGACTCGCTGGCCAAACGCGCCGCCGCCGCGCAACGCTTCCGCAACAGTCTGAGCCCCGAGCAGCGTGCCGAACTGGACTCGCTGGCGCAGCAGGCATTTGGCTCACCGGCGCTGATGCAGGCGCTGAACCGGCTCGACGCGCATCTGCAGGCCGCGCGGCCGGGTGAAGACTGGACCGGTTCCGAAGAGTTCTCCGGGGACAACCCGTTCGGCATGGGCGAGGGCACCCAGGCGCTGGCCGACGTCGCCGAGCTCGAGCAGCTGGCCGAGCAGCTGTCGCAGAGCTATCCGGGCGCCACCATGGACGACGTCGATCTCGACGCGCTGGCCCGTCAACTCGGGGACCAGTCCGCCATTGATGCGCGCACGCTGGCCGAACTGGAACGCGCCCTGGTCAATCAGGGCTTCCTGGACCGCGGATCCGACGGCCAGTGGCGGCTGTCGCCGAAAGCCATGCGCAGGCTGGGCGAGACGGCGTTACGCGATGTGGCCGAACAGCTTTCCGGTCGTCGCGGCGAGCGTGATCACCGGCGCGCGGGCGCGGCCGGCGAACTCACCGGTGCCACCCGGCCCTGGCAGTTCGGTGACACCGAGCCGTGGAACATCTCCCGCACGCTGACCAACGCGGTGCTGCGGCAGTCGGCAACCGCCGCCCTGAATGGCCCCGCCGGTCGCGTCGGCCCGTTGAAGATCGCCGTCGACGACGTCGAGGTCTCCGAGACCGAGACCCGCACGCAGGCCGCGGTTGCCCTGTTGGTCGACACCTCGTTTTCGATGGTGATGGAGAATCGCTGGCTGCCGATGAAACAGACGGCGCTGGCGCTCAACCACCTGGTGTGCACCCGCTTCCGTTCGGATGCCTTGCAGATCATCGCGTTTGGGCGGTACGCCCGCACGGTGACGGCGGCCGAGCTGACGGGGCTGGAGGGCGTCTACGAGCAGGGCACTAACCTGCACCACGCGCTGGCGCTGGCGGGCCGTCACCTGAGGCGGCACCCCAACGCGCAGCCCGTCGTGCTGGTGGTGACCGACGGTGAGCCCACCGCCCACCTGGAAGACCTCGACGGCGACGGCTCGTCGGTGTTCTTTGATTACCCGCCGCATCCGCGCACCATCGCCCATACCGTGCGCGGCTTCGACGATATGGCCCGGCTCGGCGCGCAGGTCACGATCTTCCGGCTGGGCAGCGATCCCGGTTTGGCGCGGTTCATCGACCAGGTGGCCCGGCGCGTCGAGGGACGCGTCGTGGTGCCCGACCTCGACGGCCTCGGCGCCGCGGTGGTGGGTGACTACTTGCGGTCGCGCCGCCGTCGCTAGCGTCTGCGCTTCGGTTGCGGCATCGCCCGGCATGGCCTTTTCCCGGCGGGTACACCGACGAAGAAGGAGGAGACGCATGAGCAAGGTTCCAACGATCGAACTCAATAACGGTGTCGCCATTCCGCAGCTCGGTTTCGGCGTGTTTCAGATCAAACCCGACGAGACCGCGGCGGCGGTCAAGACCGCGCTCGACATCGGGTATCGGCACATCGACACCGCCGAGATGTATAGCAACGAAAAGGAAGTCGGACAAGGCATTCGCGACGCCGGTCTCGACCGTGCCGATGTCTTCATTACCAGCAAGCTCAACAACGGCTTTCACCGGCCCGACGATGCGCGCCGCGCCTTCGACCAAACGCTGAAGGCGCTGGACTCCGACTACGTCGACCTTTTCCTCATCCACTGGCCGCTGCCCACGTTGTACGACGGCGACTTCGTCTCGACGTGGAAAGTCTTCGAAGAGTTCGCCAGGGACGGACGCGCCCGCAGCATCGGTGTCTCGAATTTCCAAGTCGCACATCTCGATCGGCTCGCCGAGGACACCGACACCGTCCCGTCGGTCAACCAGATCGAGGTTCATCCTTACTTCGGCAACGAACAGGTCCGGGCGTACGGACGCGAACACGGCATCGCCACCGAAGCGTGGTCGCCCATCGCCCAGGGCAGGGTGCTCGGCGACCCGGTGATCAACCGCGTCGCCGAGGCTCGCGGCAAGTCGCCGGCGCAGGTGGTGTTGCGCTGGCACATTCAGCGCGGTGACATCGTCTTCCCGAAGTCGGTGACACCGGAACGGGTCAAATCCAACTTCGAGTTGTTCGACTTCGAATTGGATGACTCCGACATGAACGCGATCTCGGCACTGGACAAGGGCGAGCCGGGAAGGCGCGGGCCCAACCCCGACACGTTCGACTACGTTCCCGGCTAACGCTTCTGCCGTCGCGTGGGAGGCTACCCGCGTGACCTGCGGGCTTTGCGCCTGATGCCCACACCGCCCCACAGCGACCAACCGTGAATTTTCACCTTCGGGGCGCCGGGCGTGCCGGGGCCGATCACGTCGCGGTCGAAGTTGCCCATCAGGCCGCGGCCGTGGACCTCGACGTTGACTTCCGGCGGAAGCAAAATGTTCTGCACCCCCATGATCGACATGGCGTGGATGTCGACCTCGGTCGAGGTGAAGTCGGCGTAGCGCAGATCCACCACGCCGCTGCCGCACAGGGTGAAGGTGGTCAGCTTCTTCGGCACGTTCCAGCGGCCGCGCCGCTCGAAGCCGCTCAGCAGCGCCAGCAGCAGCGTGGACGGCGCCGGATTGGTTTTGCCGCCGCGCCGGGGGCTGATCGGCGTACCCGGCAGGTCGGCCCGCAGCCGGTCCAGCTCCTCATACGTCGTCGCCGCGTAGGCCTTGGTCAGGCGGTCTTCGTAATCGTTCATCTGCAGGCGGCCCTGCTCGGCGGCGTACGCCAGCAACTGCGCAGTCTGGATGCGATCAGTGTCGGCCGCGCGCGACGTCTCGTCGCGCGTGTCCTTCGCATCGCGTTGCGCTGGATTGCTCATCACCCCCGAGCCTACGACGTCCACGTTTTGCTGCAAGAGGATTGGCTAAACTGCAACCTGCGCACCGGGTCGGTCCGCAATGCGGCCCGTCAGAACGTGTGGTTGTTTGACACCTGGCTAACTCGTCCAGCTCGGTGCGCGCTTCTGCAGGAACGCCAGCATGCCTTCCCGAGCCTCGTCGGACACGAACAGCCGGGCCGACTGTTCGGCGAGGCGTTCGGCATCGCGGTCGAACCCGTCGAGCACCGCGGCGGTGGTCAACGCCTTGGACGCGGCCAGCCCCTGGGGGGAGCCCCGGCCCACGTCGTCGACCAGCTTCTGCACCGCCGCGTCGACGTCCTCGGCCGCCATGGTGATCAGGCCGATCTCCGCCGCCTCAGCGGCGCCGAACGTCTCGCCGGTCAGGTAGTAGCGCGCCGCGGCCCGCGGCGACATCTTCGGCAGCAGCGTCAGCGAGATGATCGCCGGGGCGACGCCGATGCGGGCCTCGGTCAGCGCGAAGGTGCTGTGCGGACCGGCGACCGCGATATCGCAGGCGCCGACGAGGCCGAACCCGCCGGCCCGGACATGCCCGTTGATCGCGGCGATCACCGGAAGCGGCGAGGAGACGATGGCCCGCAACACCGCCGTCAGTTCGCGCGCCCGGGCGACGGCCATGTCGAACGGGTCACCGCCGCTGGCTTCACTCAGGTCGGCGCCGGCGCAAAAGGCGTTGCCGGTATGCCCGAGCACCACCGCGCGCACGGCCTGGTCGGTCGCGGCGTCGCGCAGCCCCTCATGCAACTGCTCGACCAGCGCGGTCGAAAGCGCGTTGCGGTTACGGGGCGAGTTCAGCGTCAGCCGCGCGAACGGGCCGCCGGCATCGGCCGGACCGGCGTATTCGACCAGCGTTCCCATCAGTAGGACCGGGGCAGGCCCAGTGATGTCTGAGCCACGAAGTTGAGCACCATCTCGCGGCTGACCGGGGCGATCCGCCCCAGCCGGGCCGAGGTCAGCATGGCGGCAACGCCGTACTCCTTGGTCAGGCCGTTGCCACCCATCGACTGGACGGCCTGGTCCACCGAGCGGGTAGCCGCTTCGGCCGCAGCGTATTTGGCCATGTTGGCGGCCTCGGCTGCGCCCGCGTCGTCACCGGAGTCGTAGAGCGTCGCTGCCTTCTGCATCATCAGCCTGGCCAGTTGCACCTCGATGTGGCACTGCGCCAAGGGATGTGACAAACCTTGGTGCGCGCCGATCGGCGTGCCCCAGACCTGGCGGGTCTTGACGTAGTCGGCGGCCTTGTTCAGGGCGAACCGGCCCATGCCGACCGAGCTGGCCGCGCCCATGATGCGTTCGGGGTTCAGGCCGGCGAAAAGCTGTGCGATGGCGGCGTCCTGGGCGCCGACGAGCGCGTCGGCGGGCAACCGGACGTCGTCGAGGAAGACCTGGAACTGGCGTTCCGGGCTGATCAGTTCCATCTCGATGGGCGTGTAGGTGAAGCCGGGGGCGTCGGTGGGCACCACGAACAGCGCCGGGCGGAGCTTGCCGGTCTTGGCCTCCTCGGTCCTGCCCACCACCAGCACGGCCTGCGCCTGGTCGACACCGGAGATGTAGACCTTCTGGCCCTTGAGGATCCAGTCGCTGCCGTCGCGGCGGGCGGTGGTGGTGATCTTGTGCGAGTTTGAGCCGGCGTCCGGCTCGGTGATGGCGAAGGCCATCGTCAGGGTTCCGTCCGCGATGCCGGGGATCCAGCGCTTCTTCTGTTCTTCGGTGCCGAATTTGCTGATGATGGTGCCGTTGATGGCGGGCGACACCACCATCAGCAGCAGCGCGCTGCCCGCGGCCGCCATCTCCTCCATCACCAGCGACAATTCGTACATTCCGGCGCCGCCGCCACCGTACTCCTCCGGCAGGTTCACCCCGAGGAAGCCGAGTTTGCCTGCTTCCGACCACAATTCGGTGGTGTGCTCGTGCGCCCGCGCCTTCGCGAGGTAGTAATCCTGACCGTAGTTGGACGCCCACTCGGCCACCGCCTTGCGCAGCGCCTGACGGTCCTCGTTTTCGATGAAGCTGGTGTCGGTCATGGTGTCTCTCCTTGTGCTTCCGGCGTTTCGACTCGGGCCAGGACGGCGCCGACTTCGACTTGCTGACCGGTGGTGACGTTGAGTTCGACGAGCACACCGTCGGCCGGCGCGCTGATCGTGTGCTCCATCTTCATCGCCTCGAGCCAGATCAACGGCTGACCCGCGGCGACGGTGTCGCCGATGCCGGCGGCGAGCCGGATGACGTTGCCGGGCATGGGCGCCACCAGTGACCCCTGCTCGATGGTGGACCCGGGCTCCGGGAAACGGGGCAGCGCGACCAGGTGGACGGGCCCGCGCGCCGAATCGACGTAGACGTCGTGATCGTAGCGCGCGACCGCGAAGCTGGACGCCACACCGTTGCCGTCGGCCAGCACCACCTGGTCCGGCGCGGACGTGACCAGCCGTGTCGGCTCGTCACCGGCCAACGCCAACCCGTCTCGGGTGAAACGATATTGGACACGTAGCTCGTTGCCGTCCGCGTCGCGGTAGTCCTTGACCTGGTAGCCGGACACCAGGTTGCGCCACCCGCTGGGCAGCGAGCCGAGGACCGGGGCCGTCGCGCGGTTGTGCGCGGCGTCGGCGAGCGCGGCCGCGATCGCCGACATCCGCACGGCGGCGGCGTCGGCCACGGGAGCGGACAGCGTCGCCAGGCCGTGCGTGTCGAAAAACGCCGTGTCGGTGGCGCCGTCGAGAAAAGCCGGGTGGCGCAGCACGTTGACCAGCAGCTCGCGATTGGTGCGTAACCCGTGCAGACGGGTGCGGGCCAGCGCGTCGGCGAGCACCAGCGCGGCTTGCCGCCGCGTCGGCGCATACGAGATGACCTTGGCCAGCATGGGGTCGTAGTGAATCGAGACCGCCGACCCGGCGACGATTCCCGAATCGAGCCGAATGCCCGTTCGCCGTCCCAGCGTCGCGAATTGCGTCCGGACCGCGGGCACGTCGATCCTGTGCACTGTGCCGGCCTGGGGCTGCCAGCCCTGCGCAGGATCCTCGGCATAGAGCCGGGCCTCGATCGAATAGCCCTGGGCGGCCGGCGGTTCGGCGTCAAGCCGGTCGCCATCGGCGACCGCGAGCTGCAGTTCGACCAGGTCGAGCCCGGTGGTCTCCTCGGTCACCGGGTGCTCGACCTGCAGTCGGGTGTTCATCTCCAGGAAGTAGAACTGGCCGTCATCATCGGCGAGGAACTCCACCGTCCCGGCGCCCGTATAGCCGATCGCGCCGGCCGCCAACCGGGCCGCGTCGAACAGCTTGGCCCGCATGCCTGCGATGCGCTCGACCAACGGCGACGGCGCCTCTTCGATGATCTTCTGGTGCCGGCGCTGGATGGAGCATTCCCGCTCCCCGACGGCCCATACCGTGCCGTGCGTGTCGGCGAGGACCTGAACCTCCACATGGTGCCCGGTCGGCAGGTAGCGCTCACAGAACACCGTGGGGTCACCGAATGCGGACTGTGCCTCGCGGCGGGCCGCGGCGACTTCACCGGGCAGGGCCGACAATTCACGCACCACCCGCATCCCGCGGCCCCCACCGCCCGCGGACGCCTTGACCAGCACCGGCAGCTGCGCCTCGGTGACCGATTCGGGGTCCAGTTCGTCGAGCACCGGCACCCCGGCGGCGGCCATGAGTTTCTTGGACTCGATCTTGGAGCCCATCGCCCGCACCGCGTCCACCGGCGGCCCGATCCACGCCAGGCCCGCGTCCTGCACGGCCGCGGCGAAATCCGCATTCTCCGAGAGGAACCCGTAGCCGGGATGCACCGCGTCGGCGCCGGCGGCCCGGGCGGCCGCGATGATGGCCTCGGCGTTCAGGTAGTCATCGGTGTTCGGCAGCCTTACCCGGGCGTCGGCCTCGGCGACGTGCGGCGCGGTGGTGTCGGGGTCGGTGTAGACGGCGACGGTGCCCAGGCCCAGCCGCCGACAGGTGGCGAACACCCGTCGGGCGATTTCGCCCCGGTTGGCGGCCAGCACTCGAGTGATTCCCATGCCGCTCACATCCGGAAGACGCCGAAGTTCGACGTCCCCTTGATCGGGCCATTGGCGATGGCGGACAGACACATTCCCAGCACGGTGCGGGTGTCGCGCGGATCGATCACCCCGTCGTCGTAGAGCATCCCGGACAAGACCAGGGGCAGCGACTCGGCTTCGATCTGGCTCTCTATCGGCGGCCCGCATGGAAGCGTCAGTGGCGTCGTCGTATCTCCTGTCCGCGCGCTTCGGCGGCCGCCCGGGCGACGATCGACAAGACGCCCGCCAGCTGGGCGCCGCCCATCACCGCGGATTTGGCGCTGGGCCAGGCGAAGAGGAACCGGGGGTCATAGGCCCGGCCGCACATGCCGTAGTGGCCGGCCCCATAGGACGCGCCGATCAACAGCGAGATGTGCGGAACCGTCGAGTTGGACACGGCGTTGATCATCATCGAACCGTGCTTGATCATTCCGCGCTCTTCGTAGTCCTTGCCGACCATGTAGCCGGTGGTGTTGTGCAGGAACAACAATGGCGTGTCGGAGCGGTTGGCCAGCTGGATGAATTGGGTGGCCTTCTGCGATTCCTCGCTGAACAGCACGCCGCGGGCATTGGCCAGGATGCCCAGCGGGTAGCCGTGCAGCTGAGCCCAGCCGGTGACCAGCGACGAGCCGTACATCGGCTTGAATTCGTCGAAGTCGGAGCCGTCGACGATGCGCGCGATCACCTCACGCGGGTCGAACGGAATCCGCAAGTCCGACGGCACGATGCCGATCAGCTCGCCGTTGTCGAACAGCGGCTCGTTCACCGGTTTCGGCGTGGGCCCCTGCTTGTGCCAATTCAGCCGGGCCACGATGCGACGGCCGATGCGGATCGCGTCCAGCTCGTCCGCGGCGAAGTAATCGGCCAAGCCCGAGACCCGGGCGTGCATCTCGGCGCCGCCCAGCGATTCGTCATCGGACTCCTCGCCGGTGGCCATCTTGACCAGCGGGGGACCGGCCAAAAACACCTTCGAGCGTTCCTTGATCATGACGACGTGGTCGGACATCCCGGGAATGTAGGCCCCGCCCGCGGTGGAGTTGCCGAAAACCAATGCGATGGTGGGAATCCCGGCCGCCGACAGCCGGGTCAGGTCCCGGAACATCTGCCCGCCGGGGATGAAGATCTCTTTCTGGGTGGGCAGGTCGGCCCCGCCGGACTCCACCAGCGAAATCACCGGCAGCCGATTCTGGAAGGCGATCTGATTGGCCCGCAGGATCTTCCGAAGGGTCCACGGATTGCTGGTGCCGCCTTTGACGGTCGGGTCGTTGGCCACGATCATGCATTCCACGCCCGCCACCGCGCCGATGCCGGTGACCAGGCTGGCGCCGATCTGAAAGGCGCTGCCCCAGGCCGCCAACGGGCTCAGTTCCAGGAACGGAGAGTCGGCGTCGACGAGCAGCTCGATACGTTCGCGGGCGGTCAACTTGCCGCGGGCGTGGTGCCGTTCGACGTACTTGGGGCCGCCACCGCCGAGCGCCTTGGCGAGTTCCGCGTCGATTTCCTCCAGCCTGGCGGTTGCCGCCGCCGCCGCCTCGGCGTAGGCGGGCGCCTGCGGATCGAGTGTGGACTGCAGCAGGGTCATGATTGGTATCCAAGGCTTTTGGCGGCCAGCGAGGTGAGGATCTCGGTGGTGCCGCCGCCGATGCCGAGGATCCGCATGTCCCGGTATTGACGTTCGACTTCGGACTCGGCCATGTACCCCATTCCCCCAAACAATTGGACGGCCTGATGGGCCACCCATTCGCCGGCCTCGACGGCGGTGTTCTTGGCGAAACACACCTCCGGGATCAGATTGGTCTCCCCGGCGAGCTGGCGCTCCACCACGTGGTGCGCATAGACCCGGGCGACATCGATGCGGCGGGCCATCTCGGCCAGCGTGTTCTGCACCGACTGGCGCGAGATCAGCGGTCGGCCGAACGTCTCCCGGTCACGGCACCACTGCACCGTCAGGTCCAGGCACCGCTGCGCGCTGGCATACGCTTGCGCGGCAAGCCCGATGCGCTCGGCGACGAAAGCCTGCGCGATTTGGGCGAAGCCGCTGTTCTCCGCGCCGATAAGATTGGCCGCCGGCACGGCCGCGTCCACGAAGGACAGCTCCGCGGTATCCGAGGACCGCCACCCCATCTTGTCCAGCTTGCGGGTCACCTCGAAGCCGGGCGTGCCCTTCTCGATCACCAGCAGCGAAACCCCTGCTGCCCCAGGCCCGCCCGTGCGGACCGCGGTGACGACGTAGTCGGCGCGCACCCCCGAGGTGATGTAGGTCTTGGCACCGTTGACCACATAGTGGTCTCCGTCGCGTCGCGCCGTGGTGCGCAGGTGCCCGACGTCCGAGCCGCCGCCGGGCTCGGTGATGGCCAGCGCGCCGATCTTTTCGCCCGCCAACGTGGGCCGGACGAACTGCTCGATCAGCCGCGCGTCGCCGGACGCGATCATGTGCGGCACCGCGATGCCGCAGGTGAACAGCGACGCGAAGACCCCGCCGGGCGAGCCGGCCTGGTGCACCTCTTCGCAGATGATGACCGAGTCGGCGCCGTCGCCGCCCCCGCCGCCGACCGCTTCGGGGAAGCCCGCGCCGAGCAGGCCGGCCGCCCCGGCGCGCCGGTGCAAGTCGCGCGGCAAGTCGCCGGACCGCTCCCACTCGTCGATGTTGGGCACGATCTCGCGTTCGGTGAAGGAGCGCACCGTTTTTCGCAACTGTTCGCGCTCCGGCGTGAGCCAGATAGTCACAGCAGTTTCTCCGGGATGTCGACGTAGCGCCCGCGCAGCCATTCCCCAAGCCCCTTGGCCTGGGGATCGAATCGGGCCTGGTAGGCCACGCCCTGCCCGAGGATGCCGTCGATGACGAAGTTCACCGCGCGCAAATTGGGCAGCACGTGGCGGGTGACCTCGAAGTCTGCCGCTTCGGGCAGCAGTTCTTTGAGCAGACCGACGGTCAGCGTGTCCGCCAGCCAGCGCCATTGGTCGTCGGTGCGCACCCAGACCCCGACGTTGGCCGATCCGCCCTTGTCGCCGCTGCGGGCCCCGGCGATGCGGCCCAGCGGCACCCGCCGGGTCGGGCCGGGGGGCAACGGCTCCGGCAGCGGCGGGGGATCGGCGGGTGCCAGCTCCAAAGTCTCTGTCGCGCAGGAGATATCGGTGCGAGATCCATCGGCGTGTACCGCGACGTGCGGCACCTGCCCGGCGTCGACGTAGCCGGCGGTGAACACGCCGTACACCTGCCCGTCGCCCGGCGGGGCGGTCACGTGAAAGCCCGGATAACTGGCCAGCGCCAATTCCACTGCGGCCGAGGAGAACTGGCGTCCCACATTGGCGGGGTCGGGATCGCGGACGACGCAGTGCAGCAGCGCGCTGGCGGCTTCCTCGGTGTCGGCGTCGGTGTGGTCGGTGCGGGCCAGGGACCACTGCAGCTCGGCGGGCTTGACGGTGAGCGCGGCCTGGAGCTGCCGGCGCACCAGCTCGGCCTTGGCCTCGATGTCCAGGCCGGTCAGCACGAACGTCATGGCGTTGCGGAACCCGCCGATGCTGTTCAGCGACACCTTGTAGGTGGGTGGCGGCGGTTCACCGCGCACGCCGCTGATGCGGACCCGGTCGGTCCCGTCCGCCGACAACTCGGCGGTGTCCATCCGGGCGGTGACGTCGGGATTGGCGTAGCGCGCCCCGCCGATCTCGTAGAGCAGTTGCGCGGTGACGGTGTCGACGCTGACCAGGCCGCCGGTGCCGGGGTGCTTGGTGATCACCGACGAGCCGTCCGCGTCGACCTCGGCCAGCGGGAAGCCGGCGTGGGTCAGGTCGGGCACTTCGGTAAAGAAGGCATAGTTGCCGCCGGTGGCCTGGACACCGCATTCG
Source organism: uncultured Actinomycetota bacterium (assembly GCA_963800315.1). GTDB lineage: Bacteria > Actinomycetota > Actinomycetes > Mycobacteriales > Mycobacteriaceae > Mycobacterium. The sequence continues at coordinate 158,824 of CAWDAS010000001.1, read as the reverse complement.
ATGACATGCCCGGCCACCACGGCGCCGGCCAGTCGGTCGTAGTCGGCGCGTCCCCATCCGAAGTGCGCGGCGGCCGCCCCGACGATCACCGAGGCGTCGGTGACCCGGCCGGTGACGACGACGTCGGCTCCGTCATTGAGGCAATCGACGATTCCCCAGGCGCCCAGGTAGGCGTTCGCGGTCAGCGGCGTGCCAAGCCCGAGTTCGGCCGCGCGCGCCAGCAGGTCGTCACCTTCCACGTGGGCCACCCGGGCGCCGACTCCCAGGCGTTCGGCCAGGGCGCGGATCGCGTCAGCCAGCCCTGCCGGGTTCAGGCCGCCGGCGTTGGCGACGATGCGAACCCCGCGGTCGCGGGCCTCGCCCAGACAGCCCTCGAGTTGGGTCAGAAAGGTCTTGGCGTAGCCGCGGTCGGGGTGCTTCATGCGGTCGCGGCCGAGGATGAGCATGGTCAGCTCGGCCAGGTAGTCGCCGGTGAGGTAGTCCACGTCTCCGCCGGTGAGCATCTCGCGCATCGCCGATAGCCGGTCGCCGTAGAACCCGGAGCAATTCGCGATCCGGACCGGGTCGCGACCAGGAGCAGAGGCCATGCAGTCCTCCAATCTGCGATTCACCGGTGAGCGCAAACCAACCAACCAACCGGTAGGTTAGCGGGTCGCGCCGGTACCCCGTCAAGGACGCCCGCTCGGATCGTGCGCCGAGATTGCCGCCATGGTCGCTGACGGCGCGCGATTACAGCCGTCACGGCAATCTCGGCGCCAACGGGCGTCGTTTTGGTGAGCAGCAGGCCACCGACTATCCTGAGAGCAATCGTCGCACGTTCGGCCCCACGGCCACGCCCCGCGACATGCCCGACTAGCCCCCGACACAAGGAGTTAGGCCCGACCATGGCCGTACCCAAGCGCAGGATGTCGCGCGCGAATACCCGAAGCCGGCGCGCGCAGTGGAAAGCCACCCGGACCGAGCTCGTCGGCGTCACGGTGGCAGGTCAGCGACACAAAGTGCCGCGCAGGCTGCTCAAGGCGGCCCGGCTGGGTCTCATCGACCTCGACCGGCGCTAGCCAGCCACCCGGCGCGCCTCTTAGGCCGCTCTCAGGCGCTAGGACGAAACTAGTGGCCGTGCGGATACTTGTCGTCGACGACGATCGAGCGGTGCGCGAATCCCTGCGCAGGTCGCTGTCTTTCAACGGCTACTCGGTCGAGTTGGCCCATGACGGGGTCGAGGCGCTCGCGAGGATCGCCAGCGACCGGCCGGATGCGCTCGTCCTGGACGTCATGATGCCGCGACTGGACGGCCTCGAGGTGTGCCGTCAGCTCCGCAGCACCGGCGACGATCTGCCGATCCTGGTGCTGACCGCCCGCGATTCGATTTCCGAGCGGGTGGCCGGGCTGGACGCCGGCGCCGATGACTACCTACCCAAGCCGTTCGCCCTGGAAGAACTGCTGGCCCGGATGCGGGCGCTGCTGCGCCGCACCAAGCCGGAGGATGACGCCGAATCGGCGGCCATGACGTTCTCCGACCTCACCCTGGACCCGGTGACCCGCGAAGTCACCCGCGGCCAGCGCCAGATCAGCCTGACCCGCACCGAATTCGCGCTGCTGGAGATGTTGATCGCCAATCCGCGCCGGGTGCTCACCCGCAGCCGGATCCTCGAGGAGGTATGGGGATTCGACTTTCCCACCTCCGGCAACGCGCTGGAGGTCTACGTCGGCTATCTGCGACGCAAAACCGAAGCCGATGGTGAGCCACGACTGATCCACACGGTGCGCGGCGTGGGTTACGTCCTTCGGGAGACGCCGCCGTGATGAGCCAAGTCCAACGATGATCCGGTCCCACCGCCGCCAGCGCCCGCCGCTGCGGGCCACCAGCTCGTTGTCCCTACGGTGGCGGGTGATGCTGCTGGCGATGTCGATGGTGGCGATGGTCGTCGTGCTGATGGCATTCGCCGTGTACGCGGTGGTGTCGGCCGCGCTGTACAGCGATATCGACAACCAGCTGCAAAGCCGGGCGCAGCTGCTGATCGCCAGCGGTTCACTGGCCGCTGACCCCGGAAAGGCCATCGAAGGCACCGCCTACTCCGACGTCAACGCGATGCTGGTGAACCCGGGTCACTCGATCTACACCGCACAGCAGCCCGGGCAGACCCTGCCGGTCGGTCCGCAGGAAAAGGCGGTGATCCGCGGTGATTTGCTGATGTCTCGGCGCACCGCGGCCGATCAACGAATTCTGGCCATCCACCTGCCCAGCGGCAGTTCGCTGTTGATCTCCAAGAGCCTCAAACCGACCGAGGCGGTGATGACCAAACTGCGCTGGGTGCTGCTGATCGTCGGCGGCATCGGCGTCGCGGTCGCCGCGGTGGCCGGGGGCATGGTCACCAGGGCCGGGTTGCGCCCGGTGGCTCGTCTGACCGAAGCGGCCGAGCGGGTGGCGCGCACCGACGACCTGCGGCCCATCCCGGTGTTCGGCAGCGACGAATTGGCCAGGCTCACTGAGTCGTTCAACTTGATGCTGCGGGCGTTGGCCGAGTCCCGGGAGCGGCAGGCGCGGCTGGTCACCGACGCCGGACACGAATTGCGCACCCCGCTGACGTCGTTGCGCACCAACGTCGAACTGCTGATGGCCTCGATGGAGCCGGGGGCGCCGCGGCTGCCCGAGCAGGAGATGGTCGGGCTGCGGGCCGATGTGCTCGCCCAGATCGAGGAATTGTCCACGCTGGTAGGCGATTTGGTGGACCTCACTCGGGACGACGCGGGCCAGGTGGTGCACGAGCCGGTGGACATGTCCGAGGTCGTCGATCGCAGCCTGGAGCGAGTCAGGCGGCGGCGCAACGACATTCACTTCGACGTCGGGCTGATCCCGTGGCAGATGTACGGTGACGCCGCCGGACTGTCGCGCGCGGTGCTCAACCTGTTGGACAACGCGGCCAAATGGAGCCCGCCCGGCGGGCGCGTCGGCGTCAGAATGCGGCAACTCGACCCGCTGCACGCCGAACTGGTGGTCTCCGACCTTGGCCCGGGGATTCCGCCGCACGAGCGCCGCCTGGTGTTCGAGCGGTTCTACCGGTCGACGACGGCGCGGGCGATGCCGGGCTCGGGACTGGGGCTGGCGATCGTCAAAAAGGTCGTGCTCAACCACGGTGGGTTGCTGCGCGTCGAGGACACGGTGCCGGGCGGGCAACCCCCGGGGACCTCCATTTACGTGTTGCTACCTGGCCGGCCCATCCCGGCGTCGAGGTACCCGGCGGGCGCCGGAGGCGGCGACGCGGAAGCCACCACCGGTCCTGTCGTATCCGTGTTAGGCGACGCGGAGAACTCTCGGGAACCGTCGAACGTTATCTCAGTGGACTCTCAGTCCGCGCGGACAAGGTAGTTCTGCAACTAGTGTTGAAATCGAGCCGAGTCGACCCCGATATCGGCCGAAATAGAGGAAGAGCGACTTAGCGACATGACGAATGACCCGAGGTATTCGCCACCGCCGCAGCAGCCGGGATACCGTCCCGCGCCGAATGAGCCTGCGCCCGTCCCGAGCCATGCGGGCACCGCAGCCTATGCCCAGGGGCGTCAGCAACCGTACAACCAGCAATTCGACTGGCGGTATCAGTCGCAGCCGCCGCAGACAACCCAGTACCGTCGGCCCTACGACCCATTCGGCGGCACCGGGCCGGGCCGGATACCCGGGGGTACCGGGGCCGGGCCGATACCCGGCGGCACCGGTGCGGGCCCGATACCCGGGGGCACCGGGGCGGGTCCGATACCCACCATGTTGCCGCCGATGCCCGGCCCGCCGGTACCCCAAAAGCGTTCTCGCGCGGGGCTGTTGACCGTCGGCGCACTGGCCATCGCGGTGGTGTCGGCCGGCATCGGCGGGGCCGCGGCGACGGTCGTCGAGCTTGGCACGCACTCGACGGGCGGCAACGGTGTCGGGCTGCACACCGGGGCGGCACCGAGCGTTCCGGCCGCGAACATGCCGCCGGGCAGCGTCGAACAGGTTGCCTCCAAGGTGGTGCCCAGCGTCGTCATGCTCGAGACCGACCTGGGCCGCCAGTCCGAGGAGGGCTCCGGCATCATCCTGTCGGCCGATGGGCTGGTCCTGACCAACAACCACGTCGTGGCGGCCGCGGCGACCCCGCCCAAGGGTCCCGGTGCGGCCGCGGCTCCGGCGCCGAAGACGACGGTCACCTTCTCCGACGGCCGCACCGCGCCGTTCACGGTGGTCGGCGCCGATCCCACCAGTGACATCGCCGTGATTCGCGTGCAGGGTGTCTCCGGGCTGACCCCCATTTCCCTGGGCTCCTCGTCGGACCTGCGGGTCGGCCAGCCGGTGGTCGCGATCGGCTCGCCGTTGGGTCTGTCGGGCACGGTGACCACCGGAATCGTCAGCGCGCTGAACCGGCCGGTGTCCACGACCGGTGAGTCCGGCAACCAGAACACCGTGTTGGACGCGATCCAGACCGACGCCGCCATCAACCCGGGTAACTCGGGCGGCGCGCTGGTCAACATGAGCGGGCAACTGGTGGGCGTCAACTCGGCGATCGCCACCCTGGGCGCGGACTCGCCGGATGCGCAGAGCGGTTCGATCGGGCTCGGTTTCGCGATTCCGGTCGATCAGGCCAAGCGCATCGCCGACGAGTTGATCAGCACGGGCAAGGCGTCGCACGCGTCGCTCGGTGTGCAGGTGACCAACGACAAGGGATCCCCGGGCGCCAAAATCGTCGAGGTCGTGCCGGGCGGTGCGGCCGCGGCCGCCGGGGTGCCCAAGGATGTGGTCGTCACCAAGGTCGACGACCGCCCGATCAACGGCGCCGACGCGTTGGTGGCCGCCGTGCGGTCCAGGGCGCCCGGCGACAAGATTTCGCTGACCTTCCAGGACCCCGCCGGTGGTACCCGTACCGTGTCGGTCACCCTGGGGAAGGCGGATCAGTAATGCGAGTCGAGGAACCCTCAGCGGCGGGATTGTCGGACCTCGGATATACGGTGGCACCCATGGAAACGGGTGCGGAGTTGGTAGTCGGCCGGGCTCTGGTTGTGGTGGTCGACGATCGCACCGCCCACGGGGACGAGGACCACAGTGGTCCGCTGGTCACCGAGTTGCTGACCGAAGCGGGATTCGTCGTCGACGGTGTGGTCGCGGTCGCGGCCGACGAGGTTGAGATTCGCAACGCGCTGAACACCGCGGTCATCGGTGGGGTGGACCTGGTCGTCTCGGTCGGCGGGACGGGCGTCACGCCGCGCGACGTCACTCCGGAGGCCACCCGCGAGATTCTCGATCGGGAGATCCTCGGTATCGCAGAGGCCATTCGCGCCTCGGGACTGTCCGCGGGGATCATCGACGCCGGATTGTCACGCGGTCTGGCCGGGGTGTCCGGAAGTACGTTGGTGGTCAACCTGGCCGGGTCCCGTTATGCGGTCCGCGACGGCATGGCGACGCTGAATCCGCTGGCCGCCCAGATCATCGGGCAATTGTCGAGCCTGGAAATCTGACCCAGACCCCAGTGCGTTTACGGTGACTCCGCGTCCGCGCGGGGCCCGTGGCTCGGGGGAGGCGTCTTGCCGGCGTCACCGCCGTGCTTTTCCGGGGAGTTGCCGTTGCTCTGCGCCAGCAGGTCGCGTATCTCGGTAAGCAGGACGATTTGGGCGTCGTCCGCCTGTTCGACCTCACCCCGCTTGCGCAGCGTGTTGTAGGGCAGCACGACAAAGAAGTACACGACGAACGCGATCAGGACGAAGTTGATCGCGGCCGACAGCAGGATGTTCAGGTCGATGGTCTGGCCGCCGCCGATGCCGATCTTCAGGACGCCGACGTCGGACTGCTGGTTGACGCCGATCCGATTGATCAGCGGCGTGATGACGCTGTCGGTGAACTTGGTGACCAATGCGGTGAACGCAGTACCGATGACCACCGCGATGGCCAGGTCGACGATATTGCCCCGGGACAGGAACTCCTTGAACCCCTTGAACATTGGACGCCCTTTCGCTGGACTGGCAAAGTATGCCGCAGACCGCGCGGCAAGTGGCGGCCAGGCGTTCAGTGCAGGGTGAGGGTCACCGGCTGACCCAGCGCCGAGCCCGCCACCGTGTTCGCCGTGCTAGCCGGCAGCGCGACCAACACTACGCGGTCGCTGTCGGCGGCCTGGACTTTTTGCTTGGCCGACACGAGCACCACGACGGCGTCGGTGGCCACCACCTTGGGAACCGCCTGCCCGATCTCGTGGGCACCGGCTGCCGGCGCCGCCAGCACGTCCACGACATCGCCGACGCGAACCAGGTCGATCAGCGCGCTGTCCGCCAGATGCAGCGGCACAATGCGGGCGCCCGGCCCCGCCCTCGATGCGACGGCGGCCTCGGCCAGCCGGCTGCCCAGTAACCGGACATCGGTGAGCACCTCCCCACGGCGCGCCGGGCCGGCCAGCGTCGAACCGACCACGGCACCAAGCGTGGCCGTCGAACCGTCGGGAACCGTTGTGGCCAAACGTTTTTCGAGACGAACGTCAGCCGGGGTCAGCGCGGTGCCGGGCCGCAGGTCGCGCGCGGCCACCACCACCTCGGCGTAATCACCGGCCGGATTGGAACGCAGGGCCGCGACGGCGGCCAGCACCACCAGCCCACCGGCGGCGACTCGCCGCGCCAGTACGGTCCGGGTCCAGTCCGGACGCAACCACATCGATAGCCGGCGCACTAACGCCGGATTCAGCGATGATTCGGCCACCCCGCAACGGTAAGCGCGGCGCGGCCGCGGCAATGCCGCCCGGAAATGCCGTTGTGGATAACCCGCTAGGTCGTGGCGGCCGCGGTGGACGCGGTGGAGCTGCTGCTCGACTTCTCGCCCGACCCGGACTTCTCGCCCGACCCCGACTTTTCGCTCGATGCGGACTTTTCGCTCGATGCCGACACCGAGTCACTCGTCGAAGACCCGTTGCTGGTGCTCGACGACTTCTTGGCGGACTCCCGGCTGTCGGTGCGGTAAAAGCCGCTGCCCTTGAACACCACGCCGACCGAATTGAAGCGCTTGCGCAGCCGTCCCGAGCAGCGCTCGCACGTCGTCAGCGCATCGTCGGTGAAGGCCTGCACGATGTCGAAGCGGTCGTCGCAGTCGGTGCACTGATAGCTATACGTCGGCACAAAAACCTCCGGAGGATCCCAAACCTGATTAGCACTCTAACGTCTCAAGTGCTAGAACCGCCAGGTGACGTGTCTCATTCCCGACGGGTCATCCGGGACCGAGTGGGATCAACCCGCCCCGCGGCGTCAGCGCATGGGTCATCGGGACGTCGTGCGGCTCGGCCGGCAACTCGTCCATCAACTCCGGGTCGCGCACCACCGCGATCAGTCGCGCATCCCGGTGGCGGCCGCCCAGCGAGCGGTCGTAAAAACCCTGGCCGCGGCCCAGCCGCACCCCTGAGCGGTCGACCGCCAGCGCCGGCAGCAGCACCAGGTCGGCCTCGGCCAGGGCCGTCGCCGGCAGCCACGGCTCGGGCGGCTCGAGCAGCCCCCACCGCCCGCATGTCAGGGCGCCGGGCCGGTATTCGCCCCACCGCAGCGGCAGCGGCACGTTTTCCGCGGTGGTGCGCGCAACCGGCAGCAGCACCCGGCCTGACCGCCGCAGCAACACGTCCACCATCTCGACAGACCCCGGCTCGGCGCCCACCGGCACGTACGCGCAGACCGTGCCGCCGCTGCTCACGATGGTTTCCAGAGCGTCCAGTTGCTCGCACAGCAGCCGCGCCTCGGCGGCCCGAACGTCGGCGGCAACGCCACGCCGGTCGGCCAGCAGCCGGTGCCGCAACACCGCCTTGCTCGTGGTCGCCATGACTTAACCATGACAGCCAGGGGATTCCCGGCGCCACATCGACTCGGCAACGCCGATGCGGTCTATCGTGTGAACGATGTCATGCCCCAACGTGGTGGTTCCGCGCACGGCGATCGTGCCCGCCGCCGGCCTTGGTACCCGCTTCTTGCCCGCGACCAAAACCGTGCCCAAGGAGCTGCTGCCGGTCGTCGATACTCCCGGCATCGAGCTGGTCGCCGCCGAGGCCGCCGAGGCCGGTGCCCAGCGCCTGGTGATCATCACCTCCGAGGGCAAGGACAGCGTCGTCGCGCATTTCGTCGAAGACCTGGTGCTGGAAAGCACGCTGGAGGAGCGCGGCAAGACAGCGATGCTCGACAAGGTGCGCCGCGCGTCGCAACTGATCAAGGTCGAATCCGTGGTGCAGCGCGAACCGCTGGGGCTGGGTCATGCGATCGGGTGCGTGGAACCCACGCTGGCCGACGACGAGGACGCGGTCGCTGTTCTGCTCCCCGATGACCTGGTGTTGCCGACCGGCGTCCTGGAGACGATGTCGAAGGTGCGGGCCCACTACGGCGGCACGGTGTTGTGTGCCATCGAGGTGGCACCCGACGAGATCAGCGCCTACGGGGTTTTCGACGTCGAGCCCATCCCCGGTGACGAGAATCCCGACGTGCTCAAGGTCAACGGCATGGTCGAAAAGCCGAAGGCCGAGGACGCCCCGTCGATGTTCGCCGCGGCGGGCCGCTACGTGCTCGACCGCGCCATCTTCGATGCGTTGCGCCGCATCGACCCTGGGTCCGGCGGCGAGGTGCAACTCACCGATGCGATCGCGCTGCTGATTTCGGAGGGCCACCCGGTCCATGTCGTCGTGCATCGCGGATCTCGACACGACTTGGGAAATCCCGGCGGCTACCTCAAGGCTGCGGTTGACTTTGCATTGGATCGTGACGACTATGGCCCGGATTTGCGGCGCTGGTTGGTGGCGCGATTGGGCCTGACCGAGCGGTAGCCGGGCGATTACGCCGGGCCCGGTCTACCCACGACGGGCCGGGTCGCTCGAGACGGCGACCGTCAGGGCTTGACGGGCAGAGAGGCGCGCTGTGCGTTCTGTGGAGGAGCAGCAGGCTCGGATATCGGCCGCCGCGGTGGCTCCGCGGCCGATACGGGTTGCCATCGCCGAGGCGCAGGGGTTGCTGTGCGCGGAAGAAGTGGTGACCGAACGGCCGATGCCCGGTTTCGATCAGGCCGCGATCGACGGCTACGCGGTGCGCAGCGTCGACGTGCTCGGTGTCGGCGAACCCGGTGGTGACGGGGTCGTCGCGCTGGCCGACGCCGCCGCCGGCGACGACGCCGGTGGGGGGGACCGGCGCGGACGGGCTGGTCCTGCCGGTGATGGGGACCATCGAGGCCGGCGTGCGCACGCCCAGTCGCCTGCAGCCACGCCAGGCCGCCCGGGTGCACACTGGGGCCCCATTGCCCACGCTGGCCGATACCGTCCTGCCGATGCGGTGGACGGACGGCGGGACGTCGCGCGTGCGGATCTTCCGTGGGGCCCCGTCGGGCGCCTACGTGCGCCGCACCGGTGACGATGTGCAGCCCGGTGACGTGGCGGTGCGCGCCGGAACCGTCATCGGCTCGGCCCAAGTGGGTCTGCTGGCGGCGGTCGGGCGCGAGCGGGTGCTGGTGCATCCGCGGCCGCGGTTGACGGTGATGGCGGTGGGCGGCGAGCTGGTCGACATCTCGCGCACCCCGGGAAACGGCCAGGTCTACGACGTCAACTCCTATGCGCTGGCGGCGGCGGGCCGCGACGCCGGCGCCGAGGTCAACCGCATCGGCATCGTCAGCAACGACCCCGAGGAGCTTCGCGAGATCGTCGAGGGCCAGATCAATCGCGCCGAGGTCGTGGTGATCGCCGGCGGGGTGGGGGGCGCGGCGGCCGAAGCGGTGCGGTCGGCGCTCTCCGAGCTGGGGGAGATGGAGGTCGTCCGGGTCGCCATGCACCCGGGGTCCGTCCAGGGCTTCGGCCAGCTGGGTCGCGACGGCGTCCCGACGTTTCTCCTGCCGGCCAACCCGGTCAGCGCTCTGGTGGTCTTCGAGGTGATGGTCCGGCCGCTCATCCGGCTGTCGCTGGGCAAGCGCCAGCCGATGCGCCGGATTGTGCAGGCCCGCACGCTGTCGCCGATCACGTCGGTCGCCGGCCGCAAGGGCTACCTGCGCGGGCAGCTGATGCGCGACCAGGAGAGCGGAGAGTATCTGGTGCAGGCGCTGGGCGGGGCGCCGGGCGCGTCGTCGCACTTGCTGGCCACCCTCGCCGAGGCGAACTGCCTGGTGGTGGTGCCCAGCGGCGCCGAGCAGATCCGCACCGGGGAAATCGTCGACGTCGCCTTCCTGGCGCAGCGCGGCTAGCCGGATCGACCGCGCGCTGGTGAACCTGTTGCGCTCCACTTCCCGTCATCCGGGGTGGCCCTCGAAGGTCGGGCCGCTGCGGGTGCCGGCCGGCGTCGTCCGCTTGCGGGCGGTGCGAATGCGCGACGGCACGCAGTGGAGCCGGATGCGGCTGGCCGATCGCGCGCACCTCGAGCCCTGGGAGCCCAGCGCGGAGGGCGATTGGACCGTCCGCCATGCGGTCGGCGCGTGGCCCGCGCTGTGTTCCGGTCTGCGTGCCGAGGCCCGCAAGGGCCGCATGCTGCCCTACGTCATCGAGCTCGACGGGCGGTTCTGCGGCCAGCTGACCATCGGCAACGTCACCCACGGCGCGTTGCGGTCGGCGTGGATCGGCTATTGGGTGTCGAGGTCGGCGACCGGCGGCGGGGTGGCCACCGCGGCGTTGGCGCTGGGTCTGGACCACTGCTTCGGCCCGGTCATGTTGCATCGCGTCGAGGCCACGGTGCGTCCCGAGAACGCCGCGAGCCGGGCCGTGCTGGCAAAGGTCGGCTTCCGACAGGAGGGTGTGCTGCTGCGCTACCTCGAAGTCGATCGGGCATGGCGGGATCACCTGTTGATGGCCATCACTGTCGAAGAGGTGTGCGGATCGGCGGCATCGACCCTGGTCCGCGCCGGTCAAGCCAGCTGGGTCTGACCGAGCGTCCGCGCACCGACGTTCCCTCGATAGCGCGAGGGCGCGCCACCGGCCGGCCCGCCGGCACCCCGCCCGTGTGGCTAGCGCGACACGAGTGACATGTGGTGCTTGTGAGAGCGAAATTACAGGTGTGTAATTGTGCTGGTCACTATGACCCGGCCGCGGTGGCCACCGATGGGCCTCGCGGGGAATGGGAACCGAAGAGAGCAGGTCGTCATGCCAAGCATCCCGCAGTCATTGTTGTGGATTTCGCTCGTGGTGCTGTGGCTGTTCGTCTTGGTTCCCATGCTCGTCAGCAAACGCGACGCGGTGCGGCGCACCAGCGACGTCGCCCTGGCGACCCGGGTGCTCAACGACGGGGCCAATGCCCGGCTGCTCAGGCGCACCGGTCCGGCCGCGGGCCATCGCAGCGATCCCGACTGGACGCCGGCGGAAGACTCGGCCGAGGGCGAGTTCGACGAGGAGCGCGATCTCTCCGAGCATGAAGACCACGACAAAAAAGACGCTGACACCGAGGAACTGCGCGACCCGCGCCCGGTTGTCATGAAGGTCGCTGTTGCCGAGGAGACCGAGCCCGACTACCTCGACGTTGATGTCGTCGAAGACTCCGGAGCGCTTCCGGCGGGAGCCGGCGGCGAGGTCGCCGAGCCCGTGGCGGACGAGCCGGAGGAGACCGAAGCGGACACCGAGGAGGTCGCGCAACACACCGGCGACGAGGACGACGGCTACGAGTACGTCGACGACTCTTCCGGTCTGGAGCCCGAGGCCGATGACGAATCCGACGAAGAGGAGGCGCCGGCGCCGATCCCCCGCAACGCCTCACGGCGACGCCGGTTCGACACGCAGACCGCCGCCGCGGTCAGCGCCCGCAAATTTGCGTTTCGCAAGCGGGTGCTGATGGTGATGGCGGTCGTGCTGGTCGGCTCGGCCACGGCGGCGTTCAAAGTGTCGCCCACCGCCTGGTGGGTCTGTGGTGCCGCCACCGGGGTGACGGTGCTCTACCTGGCCTACCTGCGGCGCCAAACCCGGATCGAGGAGAAGGTGCGCCGCCGCCGGATGCAGCGGATGGCGCGGGCCCGGATGGGCGTGGAGAACGCCCACGACCGCGACTACGACGTGGTCCCGTCGCGGCTGCGGCGCCCGGGCGCGGTGGTCCTGGAAATCGACGACGAGGACCCGATCTTCGAGCACCTGGACTACGCGATGCCGATGCGGAACTACGGTTGGCCCAGGGATCTGCCGCGCGCCGTCGGTCAGTAGTGCTCGCGGTTCGGCGGTTCGTGTCGTGGCTGGTAGCCTGCTAGCGATCAGGGGCTATGGCGCAGTTGGTAGCGCGACTCGTTCGCATCGAGTAGGTCAGGGGTTCGAATCCCCTTAGCTCCACCATTGTGATGAGTCGGGTCATGGGTTACACATGAGTCGCGTCATCGGTTACAGATTCCCCGGCCATCGGCCGGGGTTTTTGTTTTGGTTGCGCCAGTAGTTTTTGGTGGCGTCGATGTGGTGGCTGCTCAGGACGTGGTGGCCGGTTTTGCTGATCACGGTGACGGTGGTGGTGGTGACCAGGATCAGTACGGGTGTGTGGGCGTGGGTGGCGCCGATGCCGAGGTGGTGTAGGTGGCTGCCGTGGCGCAGGGTGAGTTTGCCGAATTGGTCGACGGTGTCGTGGCGGATGCGGAAGTGGCCGTTGGTGGTGTTGGGTGGAGTGGCTTTGGGGCGGGCGTGGTAGGCCTGTGCTGGTGTGATGCCCGGTGGCAGGGCGCGGTGGGTGCGTTCGGTGTTGTAGACGACGGTGAAATCGTCGAGTTGGTTTTGCAGGGCGGCCAGGGTGGCCGGTCGGGGTCGTGGTGTGAGCCAGCGTTTGTGGGTTTAGTGGAAGCGTTCGATTTTGCCTTGGGTTTGAGGTTATCTGGCTAATCTTGGCCCGGTTTCAGCTGTTGAGCGCTGCAATTAGTCAGTTTTTGTCTTTCGTAGGCGGCGGAGTTCTTCTTCGTGGCGGCGCACGGTGGTTGCGAGTGCGTCCAACGCGATGCGTAGGTGGGCGATCTCGGTGGTGAGTCCGGACAGGGTGTGTGCTTCCTTGCCACGGGCGCGGTGTTCTTCGATGATTCTGCGTAAGTCGGAGTTGCGGTAGAGGGTAGCTCGGCCGAGTCCGGTGCGGGCAGCGACGTCATCGAAGGTTACTTGTTGTCCGGCGAGAATAATTGCGGCACAGGCGTCTTCGATGTGTTGTCGGCGCTGTTGGGGGGTCATCCGGTCTGTGTCTGACTGATGTGGGCGTCGAGGCGTTCGATGAGTCGGCGGTGGCGTTCGGCTTCACCGGTCCAGCCGCGGGCTTCGGCGTCACGGGCCAGGGTTTCGGTGTCGGCACGCTGAGCGACCAGGACGGGCAGGTAGCCGGTATCAGTGCGGAAGTTGGGGCAGTGTTCACAAATATTGGCGTAGGCGCACGGGCCTTGGACCTGGGCGCGGATACAGAAGCCGCCGGCGAGGCGGGCCTTGACCGCCGGGGCATATTTCCAATCGCCGTCAACGATCGGCAGTGAGATGCGGCCCTGAGGTGGTTCGGTCGGCAGGGTACCCAGGTTGGCCTTCGCGGCGGCCAAGGCCCGCTCGTATTCGGTGCGCACGGTTGCGTCGAACAGCCGTCCATAACGCAGACTCATCTCGGCCGAGACATGGCCGAGCAAGGCCATCAGGCTCTGCAGGGAGACACCGGCGTTGACCAGTGCGGTGGCGTAGGTGTGGCGCAGTTGGTGTGGGGTGATGTGCGGCAATCCGGCGCCGCGGGTAACACGGGTCAAGACGTCGCGAAGGTGATCGACAGTCAGGCGCCGGCCGTGGTGGGTGAGCAGGTAGTCGGTGGGTCGAGCCGTGCGCGGGTGGGGTAACGGCCGCCCGGGCGACCGGTGGGCGACGATGCGGTCGATGAGCGCGACGGTTTCCTCGTCGAGGGGCACCATGCGCTCAGTGTTCAGCTTGCCCAGCGGAACCTTCAGCCACGCGCCTTGGCCGGGGATCTCGTGCACGCTGTCCAGTTCTAGGTCGACGAGCTCACCGATGCGCAAACCGGTCGCTCGTTGCAGCAGCAACGCATCGGCGGGCAGCCGCTCGGGCCAGGCCTGCAGCGCTTGGGTCAGGCGCCGGTCCAGGTCCGGGGTGAGGTAGCGAGGTAAGGCCCGGGGCAGCTTGGGGATATCGGAGCGAAACACCAGGCGCCGCTGCGGTGCTTCCGGCCAGCCCCATTCGGCGATGTCGTTGAGCAGACAGTGCACTGCCAGGATCCGGCCGCGGCGCTCAGATGCCTGGATCGGTGCACCGGTGCGCGAGTTCATAGCTTCGGCAGTCGCAGTCAGATAGGTCTCAATGTGGCGGCGGCGGTCCAGGTCGGCCAGGCTCGTTAGCGCCGGGTCGACCGCGGCCAGATGCGCGGCGAAGTGGTTGAGCCGGGTGGCGGTGCCGGTGACCGTGCCGCGGGTGTGGGTGGCGGTCAACCGGTCGAGGTAGGCCACAAACGAGCCGCGCAGCGCCGGGGTGGCGTCGCGCATCCGCTGCGCAAAGCTCTGCCGTAGCAGGCTGGTCGCGTTGACCGGCTGTTCGGTGAACACCCCGAGGTGAAACATGACCTGCCGGGCGGTGTGGGTGGCGCTGCTGTAATGGCGACTGGCTTTCCCCGCACCGTGTCGCGCTGCACTGGCAGCCAGTAAGTCATCGAAATCGTTGTCGGTCAACGCATCCAACCGTCGGCCGGTCTGGATGAGGAGCCGGCCGATCACCTGCGATGCGGCCGCGCTGCGGGTGCGTTCGGTGAAGCCGAGTTCTTGCGCGGCACCCAAGAACCGCGCCAGGTCCTCGGCTAACGGCCCCGGTGGCAGATGACGCCAGAACACAGCCAGTTTGCGGCGGATCAGGTAGTCATAGCCGGGCCGCAGATAGCCGGCCAACATCAGAAACGTGACGAACGAGCGGGTGGGATGAGAAACCGTCAACCGTGCCTCAAGTAGCTCACCGGCCCACCGCTGCGGATCAGGCCAGCGGCGCAGGAACGTTCGCGCGGCCGAGCCGAGGTTCACACTGATCAAACCCAGCCGGCCGCAGTGTTCGTCGTATGCGTCGAGCAGGTCGACCTCAGGTGCGGGCGCGTAGGCGAGCACGGGCGGCATCGAACTCCTCACGCAGAAACGTTGGGGCCAAGTGGATGTAGGCGGCAGCGGAATCGACGTGGTCGTGGCCCATCAGCGCTTGGATCACCGACAGGTCGACCCCGGCCTCGGCCAATGCGGTGCCGAACGAATGCCGTAACGCGTGTGGATGTCCCGCCGTGACACCGGAGCGCTCGCGGTGATACCGGAACACCGTGCGCAGCCCCGCAGGGGTCAGCGGCCGTCCGCGATGGGCGCCTTTGGCGACGACGAACAGTGCATCAGCGTCCGTTTCGGGGCGTTCAGCCAGCAGATAGGTTTGGATCGCGCCGGCCACGTCGGTATCAATCGGCACCGAGCGTTCCTTGCCGCCCTTGCCGAACACCCGAACCCAGCGGCGCGCGATATCCACATCAGCGACCCGAAGCGACAGCACTTCCGCCGACCGCAGACCTGACAACAGCATCAACCCGCCGATCGCGCGGTCACGCCAGCTGCGGAAGCTGCCCAGCAGCGCCGCAGACTCCTCCCGCGACAATCCGCGCGGCAACCGGCGCGGCTCACGGACCCGCAGTTGCGACCGCGACTTTGGCTTCGCCGTGTGCGCTAACAGCCCGAAACGCTCACTGCGCGAACGCAATCGGGCGGCCAGACCGCTACCGACTGGACTACGCGCATCTGGGTCGCGCATCTCCCGGAACGCAAACAAGCTCGAAATCGCCGCCAACCGCCGATTGATCGTCGCCGGCGCATACCCCTGATTACGGCCATCACGGATCGAATACACGTTGCCACCCAGCCGACCCGGCAACGTCGCCTCCCGACATGCCGTCAAGAACCGCAGCAGCACATCAACATTCACCTCCGCCAGACCCAACTGCTCGCCACTCAGCCACCGCACGAACGCCAACAAGTCATAGGCGTAGGCCCGGCAAGTTCGAGGGGAGAAATTCCGGTCAGCCAGATACCCCAGGAATTCGTTGACCAACTCGAACTTCTCCGCGGCCGTTCCGCGCAACTGCCAGACGCCGTCGTCGTCCACTGCCACAGACAGTTCCTTCGTCATGAGATGTACATATCCCATCTCGCACCACCGCGGTCAAGGACCGCAGGAAAACGGCGTGTCAAGCGGAATCAGATCTTCCGATTAGCCGGTTAAGAGAGGGTGTCCGGGATGGCCGTTTTTCTGGGTGATACCCAGGCTGGCTAATGAGGAGTAGTCATGCCAGAAACGCGCAGGAAGTACGATCCGGAGTTCAAGGGGTCGGTCCGCATTGTCCGGGAGACCGGTAAGCCGATCGCCCAGATCGCCCGTGATCTCGGGATTCACCAGGAGGTCGGGTCGTGTTTCGATAACGCCGCCTCGGAGGCGTTCTTCTCCACGCTCGAACATGAGGTGCTTTCCCGGCATCATTTCCGCACCCGCGCCGAGGCCCGCGCTATCGCCGTCCCCTGGTGCCAGGACTTCTACAACGTCAAACGGCGGCACAGCTCGGCGGCGTTGCTGGCTCCCGACGAGTACGAGAGAATCGCTGCCATCCAGCCGGACGCAGCTTAAATAGAGCCGCCACGATTTCAGGGGAAACCCAGACGCATCCTGGGCCACCACGGGCTGATCACTGCCCAGCCACGCAAACGCCCCAAAAGCTCCTATCAACGCTTCCAAGCCGATCAGCCCAACGAATGCTGGCAATCAGACTTCACCCACTGGGCATTGGCCGACGGCAGCGGCGTGGAAATCCTCAACTGGCTTGATGACCACTCCCGATATCTACTGTCGTGTACCGCCTACCGTCGGGTGGCCGGCCCCGACGTCGTCGCCGACTTCACCACCACTACTCAGCGTTACGGCCTGCCCGCCTCAACACTGACCGACAACGGATCGGTCTACACCTCACGATTCACCCACGGTCACAACGACTTCGAACGCCTACTAGTGCATGCCTCCACGGTTTTGGGGGATGTCCAGTCGGATCGTAGAGGTCGACGGTACCGCCAGGCCGGCTTGAGCCAATTGCCATTGCAGCGTCAGTGGACCGGCATCGAGTCCGTCAGCGACGAGTTTCTCGCGTAACTCCACGATGGCGGTGATGACGTCATCGGGCACTGAGTTGGGGTTGCTGGCGGGTCTGCGTGAGCGAGGTTCCACGGCGTCGAGACCGCCGAGTTCGTAACGCTTGAGCAGGCGATAGATGTGTTGCCGAGATAGTCCGTAAGCCCGCGAAGCCGCGGTGACGGTGAGGTTTCCACTGACGACTTCCAACACAGCCACACGTGCTTTCGACATGAGCCATGACTGTCACCTATGACGCGACTCATCGGGCATCGACACAGGTGTAACCCATGACGCGACTCATGTGTCACCTATGTCGTGAACTCAGACACCGCGATCAGCATGGAGCCTGTGGAGTGCAGCGCAATTCACCGGTTGTGACGGAATCACTCCTGTAATGCGTCAGAAGATGTCGTCGGTAAGGTCCATCAGATCAGTGTCGACGTTCTCGACGACGGCGCGGGTCGCCGAGATTGTCGGCAGGATGGTCTTGGCGAAGAACGAGGCGGCGGCGAGCTTGCCGCGGTAGAAGGAATCGTCGGCACCGGCATCGAGTGCGGCAGCAGCGATGTCGGCCTGCACGAGCAGTCGCCACCCGATGAGCATGTCTCCGACCGCGTGCAGAAATGCCACGGAGACCAGCCCGATCTTGTACAGCTCCGTCGGATTATGTTCTGCGGCAAGCAGATATGTCGTGATCGTGCTGGTCATTGCCTGTACGTCCGACAGGGCGGCCTGCAGGAGTGTGCGTTCGGCCTTGAGCCGGTCGCCGGTGATGTTGTCGATGAACGCGGAGATTTCACCGGCGACGTGCGTGAGGGCGACGCCTCGGTCGCGTGCGATCTTGCGGAACACGAAGTCCAGCGACTGGATCGCGGTCGTGCCTTCGTAGAGTGAGTCGATTCTGGTGTCTCGGATGTATTGCTCGATGGGATAGTCCTTCAAATACCCGGATCCGCCGAGGGTTTGTAGACTTTCGTTGATCCACTGGTAGGACTTCTCGGATCCGACGCCCTTGACGATCGGCAGCAGGAGATCGTGCACACGCGCCGCCATGTCGGCGTCCATGCTCGCCACTAGCGCGTCACCGGACTCGTAGTGGTATGCGGCGGCGTACATGTACAGTGCGCGCAGCCCTTCGGCGTACGCCTTCTGCAACATGAGGCTTCGCCGCACGTCCGGGTGGCGCGTGATCGGCACCCGGGGCGCGGTCTTGTCCGTCAAGCGGGCCAGGTCGGGGCCCTGCACGCGCTGCCGCGCATAGTCGAGCGCGTGCAGGTACGCGGTCGACAGTGTCCCGATGGACTTGACACCGACCATCATCCGCGCGTACTGGATCGCCTTGAACATCTGCGCGATGCCGTCGTGTGCGTCGCCGACCAGGTACCCGACGGCGGGGATGCCGTTCGCGCCGAACGTCAACTCGCACGTTGGGGACGCCTTTATGCCCATCTTTTCTTCCAGCGCCGTCGCGAACACCCCATTACGCTCCCGCAAGTCCAGCGTGTCTGGATCGAACAGGTATTTGGGGACGTAGAACAGGCTCAGACCCTTCGTACCGGGTCCGGCGCCCTCCGGACGCGCCAGCACGAGGTGGAACAGGTTCTCCGCGGTGTCACCGACGTCGCCCCCAGAGATAAACCGCTTCACACCCTCGATGTGCCAGGTGCCGTCCGGTTGCGCGATCCCCTTGGTGCGCCCCGCGCCGACGTCGGACCCCGCGTCGGGTTCGGTCAGCGCCATCGTGCCCGTCCAGCCTCGCTCCAAACCGATTCGCGCCCAACGCTTCTGCTGTTCGGTGCCGACCAGCGCGAGCACTTGCGACATGACCGGAGTGCTGTACCACTGAATGGCCGGGTTCGCGCAGACCATCATCTCGTTGACCGCCCAGGCCACCGGGGCCGGTGCCGGCACCCCACCGACCACCTCGGACATCCCGATCCGCCACCACCCGGCATCCTTGAACGCGGCCACGGCCGGGCGCACCGAGTCTGGCACCGTGATCGTGTGCTCGCCCGGGACGAACCGCGGCGGGTTGCGGTCGGCCTCGACGAACGAATCCGCGATCGGCCCCTCGGACAGCCGCGCCACCTCGCCGAGAATCTCACGCACCGTCGCCGTGTCCAGATCACCGTAAGCGCCCGAATCAAGCACGGCGTCGAGGCCGAGAACCTCGAACAGGTTGAACTCCAGGTCTCGCACGTTCGACCGGTAATGGCCCATCGCTTGTCACCTCCGCGCAGTTATCGTTGGGCACCCCGCAGGGTCGCACATACCGGGTGATGCTACGTCCGTGACAATGCCGCGGTGGGCTATTCGATGACGACTGGCTGGCCGCCGAGCGCCCGGCCGATCGGTAATCAAATGGAACCCGATCGCCCAAGCCCGCATCTGACTAGTTGATTGGGCCGCCCCTGCCGTCCTCGGGCACGGGCACCGGTCCGGGAGTCACCGGCCTACCGGGGGTTAGACAACGGCCACTTTTCCTATCGGATGTATTGTCTGGCCAAAGCCACGTAAAGAAGCGCCGCCGGGCGTCGCATCATGGACACCGACCGTCGGATGCAATGGAATTGCGGCCCGCGACGGGTCATAGATCAGCACGAAGCTGCTCGACTAGCAAAAACATCATCTAGAAACCAAACCGCCCAAACCACAACCGGTGACTTGAAGATCCGCGCTGTATTCTGCGCTAAGTAGTTACTGTGCCAAACGCGACCATCTTTGTCTCTGGGGTCCACTCGGGGCCCAGCCCGTCGGCGGGCCTGGGCGTCGCGCGCTCGCTGCGCGCAGCCCTGCCATCGCTTCGCCTGGTCGGCGTCGATTACTGGGCCGGCAGCTCCGGGCTACACCACGAGGTGTTCGACGCGATCTGGCTCAAGCCATCGTGGGACCTGATCGAGGAGGACCTCTACGCCACCGAGATCGCCGCCGAGCTCGACGCCCGCGCGTGCTGGATCCCGACCCTGGACCTCGAGATCGCCTGGCTGGCGCGCCAGCTCGGCGAGCGCCCGGGCCTTCTGGCGCCGCCGAGTGCGGGGCTGGCCCAGACCATGAAGCCGGCGCCAAGCATCGCCAGCTCCCTGCCTTTCGCGCAGCCGCCGGCGCTCGACCTCGCCGCTTCGGACGAGGAGATCCACGCGTTCTGCCGCGCGCACTCGTTCCAGGTCTGGGTCAAGGGCCCTTACCATGACGCGGTCGCGGTCAAAAGCTGGAGGCAGCTCGAGGCTACCCGCGCCCGGCTGCGCAAGCGCTGGAAGACCGATCGACTGTCGCTGCAGGCGCACGTGCGCGGCTACGAGGAGTCGATCGTGTTTGCCGCGATGGGCGGCGCGCTGCTCGACGCGGTCTACATGCGTAAGCGCATCGTCACGCACGACGGCAAGACCTGGGCTGGCCGGATCTCCGAGCTGCCGGGCGGACTGCCCGCGGCACTCGAGGCCGCGGTCGCCGAGACCAAATGGACCGGCGGCGCCGAGATCGAGGTCCTACGCGACGTCGACGGCCAGCTGTGGCTGATGGAGTGGAACCCGCGGTTCCCGGCGTGGATCCACGGCGCCACGCTTGCCGGCCGCAATCTGCCTGCGGCGCTGGTTCGCCGCGCCCTCGACATCCCTGAGCTGACCCGCCGCCCGCTCACCGGCCCCACCGAGTTCACCCGCGTGGTCACCGAGGTGGCGGTGCGCGACGAGCTGCCGCTGCCGCTGATCGCCGAGCCCGACCACAAGACCGTCGGCAGCTACGGCAAGTACGCCGCCGCGCTCGCGTCGATCGTCGGCAAGGTAACGCCGATCGCCGGTGGCCCCGCCGCGCACAAGTTAACCGCCGAACTCGCCGCCGACCTGGCCGCCGCGGCCGCCCACGACCGCGCCACGCCCAACCGCGTGCTGCTCCGGCGCTGCGCCGACGCCGCATTCGCCGGGCTCGCCCGCCACACAGGCGCCGGCATCAAGCCCAGGTTCGCCTACAGCCTCAAGACCTGCCCAGACCTCGAGTACCTGGCGCTGGCGCGCAAGGCCGGCATGCTGGCCGAGTGCATCAGCCTTCTCGAGGTCCGCCGCGCCCTGGAGGTGGGCTGGTCGCCGGCCGAGATCGTGCTCAATGGCCCCGGCAAGTGGTGGCCGGCCGGCACGCCGTGCCCCGACGGGCTGCACGCGGTGTTCTGCGATTCGATCGAGGAGTTCGAGCGGCTCGCCGCGTCGGGGCGCCACGATCGCGTGTGGGGCGTGCGTCTGCGCGTGCCCGGCATCCGGTCGCGGTTCGGCATCCCGCTCGACGAGCCTAGCGCGTTCGAGCGGCTATGCGCGCAGGTCGCCGCGCTGCCCGCCGGACGCGTCTTCGGCGTCCACGTGCACATAGCGAGCATGGTGGTCGGGGTCGGCCACTGGCGCGACGTCGTCGAGTCGGCGATCGCGTGGGCGGTGTCGCTCGAGGCCGCAACCGGCAAGCCAGTCGAAGTGTTCGACGTCGGCGGCGGCTACCACCCCGACGACCTCGCGCGCATCCCGTTCGGTGACCTGGCCGGATTCGCTGCGGCGCGCCTGCCCGGCCTCAAGGAGGTGCTGGTTGAGCCCGGCCGCGCGCTGACCCAGGCCACAGTGGGCGTGGTGACTTCAGTGCTCGACGTGCGCCGCCGCGATGGCAAGCTCGACGAGGTCGTGGTCGATACCTGCATCGCCGAGCTGCCACTGGCCTCGGCGTATCCGCACCGCGTGTTCCTACTTGACGGCAGGCGCCCGGTGCCGGTGGCGCGCGGCCCGGTCCGCGTGCTAGGCCGGATCTGCATGGAGGACGACGTGGTTTCGTCCGGTCTGGACCTGCCCGACGACCTCGCCGTCGGCGACCGCCTTGTGGTGTGCGACGCCGGCGGATATGAAAAAATTATGAGTTATGGGTTCGGCCGCGCTGGATATCTTTGATCGCCCCGAGTGGGTGCGGGCCTCGGCGTCGGTGCTGGGTCGCCACGGCGCGTGCTGCGACCGCGCGCGGGCTTGGCTCGTCGCGATGGGCCGCTCGCACGACTTCGCTGCCACCGACGGACTGGCGTTCGCCGGGCCGCGCTGGCTGACCGAGCGGTACACCTGGGGACCGACGCGCTGGCCGCTGGCGTGGTGCGACGCCGTGCGCGCCACGACCATTGATTGCGGCGTGTTCGCGGCGTTCGCGCTCGAGATCTTCCGCGCCAAGGGCATCGAAGCGTTCCCAGGACAGGTCTTGCGGAACTGTGCGGCCGAGAGGACGACTCACTGGCGGCGCAAGTGGTCGGCGATTCCAAAGGCGTTCAATTGGATCGGCTCGGGCGTCGTCTACCACGAGGTCAACATCGTGCGGGTCAACGAGGCCGATGCCAGGGTCTACGACCCCACCGTCGGCGTGTGGCTCGACCCCGCGATCAAGACTGGCCACGGTGGCCATATCGCGATCCGCGCTGAGTTGCCGGTCGCGCTGACCTGGGGCGGACACAAGCTGGTCAACGGCCAATGGACCAAGTTGGTCGCCGTTGCGTGACCGGCTCGCCCGAGCGCATCGGCGTATCGCCCTCCACTTCGCCGCGATCGCGCAGACGTTCTTCGTCGGAAGCGCGCGGGTCGGCCTGGTCAGCGTGGCGGTGCTCGCCGTCGGCTCGCCGCGGCTCGCCGCCTCGGGCCTGATCGTCAGCGTCGCCGCACGGCTGTGCACCGTGCGCTTTGGCGCCGCCCAGGCGTTTCTGGACACCGGGCTCGTCGAGCTCAACGGCTGGTTCCTGGGCCTGTGTTGCGCCACATTCTTCTCGCTCGGCGTCGGCCTGGTCGTCGCGCTGGTGTTCGCCGGCCCGCTAATCGCGGCGATGTCGATCATCATGCATCGCGTGCTCGCGACCTGGGACCTGCCGCTGCTCATCGGGCCGTACCTGCTGGCGTTCTGGCTGCTCTGGGCCGGGTTCGCGGCGTTCCCCTGGGCCCACCCCGCGGCGCTGCCTGCCCCGGCAACCCACGCGGCGCCGGTGACGCTGATCGTGCTCGGCGGCCTGCGCGGTGTCGGCCAGATCTTCTTCGTGCCCGACGCGCTGCTCGGCGCCGGCATCGCGGTCGCCGCCACGCTCTACGATCGCCGGCTCGGCGCGGCGATGGTCGCGACGTCGACCGCCGCCGTCGGCCTCGGCTACCTCGCCGGCGCGCCAAACTGGCAGATCGAGGAAGGCCTCGTCGGGTTCGCGCCGGCGCTGGTCGCGGCCGCTGCGCTGCGCGGCTTCGTCGGCCTCGGCCGCACCGCCGTCGTCGTTGCAGTGATCGCCGGGCCGTTCCTGGAGGCCGGCGCGCTGCGCGTGTCGGCCGCGGTCGGCCTGCCGCCGCTGGGCGCGGCCTACGTCGGCCTGGTGTGGACGTTCGCGTTGCTGCGCCCAGTGCGCAATGCCGCGCGCAGCGCATGGTCGATGGGACCGCGCCTGTTCGAGGACTAGCAATATCACTTTCCGCCGGGCAGATTGCGCGCAGCAGGCCGCACTCTCCGTCGTCCAGGTCGGCGAGCCGCTGGATCAGGCGGGACCGCTTCCCGGCGTCCATGTCTCCCGAGGAAACACCCGCTCGTCACCATCGTGCGGAAGCTCCAACAGATCCCACACAGGACCAGGAACAGGGAAGTGGGCGCGTGTTGATCGGCGGGATTCAGCTGCTGCGCCATCGGTCGAGCGGCAGAACGATTATCGCCATCGCGTGCGTGGTGCTCACCGTGCTCCTCGTGGCATGGTTCGTGATTAGCGTTCTCCAAACCTAGGCCCACATCGCGCATCCTGCCCCGATCGCTCTAGCGGGGAACCAGGGCCGAACAAAGGGTTGCGCGTTCTCGGTGATACTCGCCTTAGGTTAGTGCTTGCTCGAAGTCGACCTGTTCCTTGACGGCAGCGCGTTTAGCGGCCGGCGGCTTAGCGTCAAGGTACTGCCATTCGGGTTTGTAGTGGACGAAGCGATCTCTCAGTTTGATGACCAGGTCCGCACTCGCGAACGGCTCGCGGGCCTCATCGAATTGCTGCTGACCCACTGCCGTGAGCGAACTTTGAAACTTCTTCCGGATACCTAAGCTCCGTTCCTTCTTCCAAATCTGCCTTAGCACAGGTGATGCGCTCGCTGGAATGCCCGCGACTGTCGCATCTGGCCGCGTGGCGGGGGATCGGCAATGCAGAGCAGTATCTCGTTGACAAGTGCCTCCATGAACGCTGCGGCGAAGAACACTGCGGTGATAGCTAGCGACTGGTGTTCACGGTTGACCGTGGTGTCATTGCTGATCCTCGACTTGCGATGCCGATTTGATGCTGGTTCATGCTGCACACTCCTGGGTGGAGAACGGATTAATCACTCTTGACGCCGTCAAGACCCGAGAACAAAACCGCAGGTAACGAGTGTGACTGAACTGGAACGAGACGCAGCGAACCTGCAGGTAAATCGGCATCTTGCCTGGTCAAGGCGGGGGTTCGAATCCCCTTAGCTCCACAGCGGAATTAGCTGCCAGATCGCTCAAGAAGGTTAGCTAATCAGCAGGTCTAATCCCCTTGGGGGAGCAGGAGATCCGCTCGAGACAGCCGTAATGGCCGCGCGCTGGAAGCTTTGACGATGGCCGCATCAAGACTCTCACAACGCTATCGACATCGTCATCGAGTAGGTCATGGCCGACAAGCTGATCGAGGCCGCGCGGCCGAGCTTGGAACCTTCATTCGGTCACCCGGGAAGGTACGCCCCTTCCCGAGAAGATCCACCGGTTTCAAGCATCGCTCTGTGCAATTCGGCCCGGGGCCCTGAGGGTTCTGACAAAGTAACGTTGCGCGGCTCCTGGGCGGAGGGTCGACGGTTCTCGCAGCGACTGCGGTAACCGCGCCCAATCACGCGAGGACCATCGCCAAGTCGTAGGCCCAGGTTGCTCGATCGCCGGTCGACCCAAGATGCCTTGAGGAGCGAGAACCAATGACGAGCAAAGCCCGCAAGATCCCACTCACCGCGGCGACGGCGTTGACAATTTCCGCGCTACTGGCCGCGTGCGGTTCCAGTTCCAACGGCGCCGCGACGGAACACGGCAGCAAGACGAATCCGGACAGCCCGTACCCCGACTACACCGTCACCTACCTCAAGGGCCCGCCGAACCAGGCAAACATGGAGGCCAAGCAGCTCTCGAAGGACGGGCACCGATTCTGGATGCTCCCGGCGACCCCTCAAACGACCCAATGGGGCGTCTACGACAACAACATCCCCCCCGTCCTGCACATCGACTCCGGTGACACGGTCGCGATCCAGACGATGCCCGCAGGCGGCGGGCAGGTCGCTCCCGGCATCAACGAGGGCCAGATCGAGAAGATCAACGGCGCGGTGAACAACCGCGGACCGCACACCGTCACAGGACCGATCTACGTCAATGGCGCCGAGCCCGGCGACGTCCTGGCGATCCACATCAACCGGATCCGGCTGGCCAACTACGCGACGAACAACACCGCCAAGGACAAGGGGCTTTTCCCCGGCCAGTTCCCCGAGCAGGTCACAAGCTACTACCTGGACACGGACACGATGCAGATGCGCTTTTCGCCTAACGTCCTGGTGCCGCTTGAGCCGTTCCCCGGCGTCCTCGCCGTCGGGCGCTCCGACACCACCAACTCCTACTGCACCGACGGCAAGTGCAGCACCGAGCAGCCGGGGCCATATGGCGGCAACATGGACCTTCCGGAGATGCAGGCCGGCACCACCACGTACCTTCCCGTGCAGGTCAAGGGCGGGCTGATCTGGACCGGCGACTCGCACGCCAAGCAGGGCAACGGCGAGATCGACCTCGACGCACTCGAGACGTGGTACCCGGAGCTCAACATCACTGTGAACGTCATAAAGCACCAGCCGCAGGTCTGGCCGACAGTTGAAGCCCCGGCGAGCTGGGTCGCGGTCGGCTACGACGAGGACCTCGACAAAGCGCTCGACATCAACAAGGGCGAGACGGTCAAGTTGATCATGGACAAACAACACCTTTCCCAGGCCGACGCGACGAGCACCATGTACAAAACCTGGGACTGCCGCATCTCCGAAGTGGTCGACGAGGTCCTCGGCACCTACTGCGTGGTCCCGAAGAACCTCGACGCGCCACCCGCGCCGAACCTCCCTACCGACGACACCGCAACCGAGTGGGTCTCCACTGGGGCCGCGTCGAAGGCAATCGACGCCATGAGGACGGCCGCCGGGGCGGCGCTGGACAAGATGGCGAGCAACCTCGACATCACCCGCAACGACGCCTACCACCTCGCCACCATGGTCCTCGACTGCCGGATCGACCGGTGGACCAGCGGCGACAAGACCGTGGCGTGCATGGTTCCCAAGAGCATCAAGGTGCCGGGGTGAAGGAAACCCTCTGAGGCATTCCGCCCTCTCTCACCAAACAATTGCTCACGAGGATTCCGCGGCGTGTTCGAGTCCGAAACCCCGCGGTGCGCAGCGGTTGCCGACACCGCAATGAGGGTACTGCTGCGTTTATCGACCGACGAAACGGAACTTTTCGCGGCGAGCGCGCGTCTCCACGATGGGAAGGATTTGATGGCCCTCCAAGACACCTCCGACACCCTTTTGCAAGAGCTCTTGTGGGCCTACGGGCCCTGCGGCCAGGAAGAAGCGGTGCACGCGGTGTGTGCCCGCGAACTGGAACCCCTCGTCGACGACATGTGGACCGACGAGGCCGGCAACCTGGTCGGCTATGTCGCGGCGGACGGTGCGACCGATGGCGCTGCGCCGAACGGCCACCGATACCGGTCGAATTCGGCGGCCGGGCCGGGCGCCGCGATGCGGGTCATGGCGCACCTGGACGAACTCTCCATGCTCGTCAAACGGATAGAACCCGACGGCTCGCTGCACCTGACGCACCTGGGGGTGATGTACCCGGGCAACTTCGGACTCGGTCCGGTCGCTGTGCTCGGCGAGCACGAGACGCTTGGTGCGGTGCTCACGCTCGGCTCCGAGCACACCACCGAGGAGAGCCCGCGAATATGGCAGACCAAGCCGGACCGGGGCGACCGGGCCCTGGATTGGGAACACGTCTACGTCTTCACCGGTCGCAGCCCCGAGGAGCTGGAGGCCGCGGGGGTGCGGCCCGGCACCCGGGTCTGCATCGACCGCAGCAAGCGGACCCTGGTCGACGTCGGCGACTACATCGGCTCGTACTTCCTCGACGACCGGGCCGCGGTGGCCGCGCTGCTGCACGCCGCCCGCGAGCTGCGCGAGTGCGGCCAGCGGCCCGCCCAGGACGCCTACCTGGTGTTCACCACCAACGAGGAGATCGGCGGGGTGGGCGCCTCCTACGCCAGCGCCGCCCTGCCCGGCACCCTCACGCTTGCCTTGGAGGTCGGCCCCACCGAGAAGGAGTACCACACCAGCGTCGCAGGGGGCCCGATCATCGGCTACGGCGACGCCATGTGCGTTTACGACAAGGACGTCGCCGACCGGCTGATGGAGATCGCCGAAAAGCGCGGGCTGCAGCCGCAGGCGGCCGTGCTGGGGGCATTCAAGTCCGACGCGTCGCACTCCAAGGCCAACGGGCTGACACCGCGTGCCGGGTTGCTCTGCCTTCCCACGCTGAGCACCCACGGTTACGAGGTCATCGGGCGCAACGCGATCAACGACATGGCCGCCGTCGTCGTCGATTTCCTGCTGCAGCACGGCAGCGACAGGCGTTAGCCGTCTGGCGAATATCGTTGCCGCGCCGTCGATCCGCGGTCCAAGTTAATGGGGACCGAAAAGTTTGCTGAACATTGACTAAGAGGGGCGTGGCGGCGCCCGATCGCCCGGCGCGCCCGCCCTACGGTCGAGGCATGAGTATCGAGTACTACCTGCAGAAGGTGCCCGTCGAATCGGTTCGCCCGGGATTTTCTCTCGCCATCCCCGAAGACGGCGACTACCGCCTATTCCCGGTCGAATGCACCCAGATGTCCCAGCGCAGCGGTCAACCGTTGATGTTCACGCTCACGTCGGCGTCCGGCTCGGGGCAGCTCGGAGGCGGTGATCCGTGGGTTTTGGAGTTCGAGGAGGGCACACCGGTCGTCCGGATCCTCGGCGTTTGCAAGGCGGCCTCCTGATCTCCTGCCCCGGGTCGGGTTAGCCGGGCTTTCCGGCGGCGACGAACTGCAGCGCGCGCTGCGTCTGTTGCTCGATGTCGACCAGGCCGGCCGACGCGAACAGATCGATGAAGGCGTGCCGGTCGAACATGGTCAATCCGATGACGCGGGCGCCGGTGCCCAGCACGTACCGGATCGGTGGCGCGTCGGGGGCGTAACTGGTCAGGACGGCGATCCGACCGCCGGGCCGCAGCACCCGCACCATTTCCCGGGCCACGCGAAACGGCTCGGGCACCAGGTAAAGCGCGCCGAAACAGCACACGGCGTCGAAGGTGGCGTCGGTGAACGGCAACCTGCGGGCATCGCCGCGGACATAACAGGTCCGTGCCGTGCCGTTGTCCACGACCGCGCGGGTCAGCATCGGCTCGGAAATGTCGAACCCGACCGCCACACCGCCGTCTGGCAATTGTTCGGCCAGCGGCGCGGTGAAATTGCCTGGCCCACAGGCGACGTCGAGCAGCCGATGCGCGGTAGCCAGACGCAGCGCCGAGGTTGCGCGACGCTGCTCGGCGCCGGTGCTGACGCCGCTGGCCAGGAAGAAGGACGCCGGACGCCACAGCCGCTCGTACACGGTCGCCACGAACGGGCTGTTCATGGCGCGCTGAGCGACCGTCGGGGCCGGGGCACTCGTTGATTCCCCCAGCACGTCGAGGAAGCCGTGCCGCAGCACGGCGGACGTGTTGAGAAGGGCGCGGGTCAACTCGACCGGATCCTGGCTCATGTCATCGCTTTCCTCGCGTGGTGTTGTGGTGGCCCGCCGCCAGGCTAGGGCGCCGCGGTATCGGGCCCGTCGTGCGGCGTCGATGCTGTGCGATGCACCTCCCGGTCCGCAATTCTGACGCTCGCGGATCCTTGCCGCGGCCGGAACCCGCTCATAACCTGGGCAGCATCCGACCGCGTCCCACGCGGCCTGGCGCAGAAGACGACGGCAACGCAGGCGGGCAGGTCATGGCACAGCGGTCACGGCGACACGCAGACCCCCGCCGCAATCGGGTGATCGGCAGGCCAGCGCAGTGGCCGGACTGACCGGCGCGCGAGTGGACGAGCTGGCGACGATGGACATCTTCGAGGGATGTCCCGCCGCGGACCTGGCGCCCCTGGCGGGCAGCCTGCAGCCGCTGCGTGCGGCGGCCGGCCAGGTGCTCATGCGGCAGGGCGAGCAGGCCGTTTCGTTCCTGCTGATCTCCTCGGGCACCGCCACGATCACACACGTCGGCGACGACGGTGTGGTGATCCTCGAGGAGGCCTCGGCGGGCATGATCCTCGGCGAGATCGCCCTGCTGCGTGACATCCCGCGGACCGCGACGGTCACCACCGCCGAACCGCTGACCGGATGGATCGGCGACACCGAGGCCTTCGCGCGGATGGTGCGCATCCCGGGGATCATGCCGCGGCTGCTGCGCACCGTGCGTCAGCGCCTCGCCGGGTTCATCACGCCGATCCCCATCCAGGTCCGCGACGGAACCCACCTGATGCTGCGTCCCGTCCTCCCCGGTGACACTGAGCGGACCGTCCACGGGCACATCCAATTCTCCAGCGAGACGCTGTACCGGCGCTTCATGACACCTCGGCTGCCCACCCCGGCATTGATGCACTACCTGTCGGAGGTCGATTACGTCGACCACTTCGTCTGGGTGGTTACCGACGGGAGCGCCCCGGTGGCCGACGCGCGATTCGTGCGCGACGAGAACGCCCCCACGGTCGGCGAGATCGCGTTCACCGTCGCCGACGCCTATCAGGGCCGGGGGATCGGTCGATTTCTGATCGGCGCGCTGTCCATCGCCGCCAGGGTCGACGGAATCGAAAAATTCTCCGCACGAATGCTTTCCGACAACGTGCCGATGCGCGTGATCATGGAGCACTACGGCGCGGTCTGGCAGCGCGAAGACGTCGGCGTCATCACCACCGTCATCGACGTGCCCCGCCGGCGTGACCCGACGCTGCGCCGGGACGTGGCGGACCAGATCAAACGCGTCGCCCGGCAAGTAATTGAGGCGGTCGGCTGACTCGGGCCCCGGTTGAGGCAACGCGGTCGCGCCGTGTGCTATCAACGAGCATGCGGCCGTTTCGGATTGGCCCGGCGACGACTTTCTTGCTCGCATCGGTGGTGGCCGCCTGCGCTCATGCGACCGCGCCCCGGCCCCCGGCTCCGCCCACCAACTCGCCGCCGGCCGCTGCCGCCACCGTTGACCCGGCCAACATCCGGCGCGTCGTTCGTGAACTGCCGCCCGGCTACGAGGTGAGCACCGCCATCCCCGGCGCGGCTTCACCGAAGGTGTTGTGGAGCATGAAGGCCGATACCTCAGATGTCAGGGCCAAGCCGCCCCAATGCGTCGCACTCGCCGACCCCGGGAACGGGCGCGGCCACTCGGCGCAAGGCGTGGCCGGATCGGGTAGCGGCGGCATCATCGACGCGGTGGTGGTGGCGTTGCCTGCGCCGGTGGACTTGCCGCACGACCTCCTCGCGGCCTGCGGCCAGTGGACCATGACCGCCGGGCACACCACGGCACGCGTCCGCCTCATCGACGCCCCGCACGTCGACGGCGCCCAAACCGTCGGCATGCAGGTCGACATCACGTCATCCGTCGAGTCGGGCACCCAGATAGATTCGCGGGCATATACATTCACCGCATACCTGGGCAACTACTACGCCTTCACCGCGCTGACCACCGACCCGGGTTCCGCGCTGCCGGCGCTGCCGCCCCAATTCGCCGCCGATCTGCTCGTCAAAACGGTGTCCACGTTGCGCGGCTGAGCTCCCGCCTTGGGTAGATTGGCCACGATGTCCAAGGTGTGGCTCGCGATGGCAGCCGTCTGCGTGCTCGCCGGCTGCTCACGGGGCGCCGATTCCTCCGCGGCCAAGGTCGACATCGGCAAGGTCGCCGACGTGAAGCCGAGCTTCGGGCCCCAGTACAAGGTCACCGACATCACCGAACGGGCGATCGATCCCACGCTGCTGGCCGGCCGGAAGCTGCCGGAAGGGTTGACATTCGATCCGCCGAACTGCGCGAAAGTGGCGGCGGGACCGGAAATGCCGCCGGATGTGCAGGGCAATATGGCCGCGGTGTCCGCCGAGGGCAACGGCAACCGGTTCGTGGTGATCGCCGTGGAGACCTCAAAAGCGTTGCCGTTCAACGACCCCGGCAAGGACTGCGCCAAGGTGGCATTCTCCGGGCCGCAACTGCGGGGTGGCTTCGAGGTGGTCGATGCGCCGCACATTGACGGGATCCGCACGCTGGGCGTGCATCGTGTGCTGCAGGCGCTGGTCGCCGGCGGACCTCGCACCGGTGAGCTCTATGACTATTCGGCTCAATTCGGTGACTACCAGGTGATCGTCATCGCCAACCCGCTGGTGGTGCCGGGCCAGCCGGTCGCCAAGGTCGATACCGGGCGGGCCCGCGATTTGCTCGTCAAGGCGGTGGGCGCGATCCGGAGCTGACCCAGCCCTAGCGCACGCCGCGCGGCCGGAATTGAATGCTGACCCGCGGGCCGACGGGTGCCGACGTCTTGGGAACGGCGTGTTCCCAGGTCCGTTGGCAGGAACCGCCCATCACCAGCAGGTCCCCGTGCGCCTGAGGCAGCCGTAACGACGGGCCGCCGCCGCGGCGCCGCATCGCGAACGTGCGGGTCGCGCCCAGGCTGACGATCGCCACCATGGTGTCCTCCGAGCGGCTGCGGCCGATGGTGTCGCCATGCCAGGCGACGCTGTCGGAGCCGTCGCGGTAACAACACAGCCCCACCGTGGTGAAGGGCTCACCGAGTTCGCCCGCATAGATATCGTTGAGCCGCCGCCGCAGCCGGCCCAGCAGCGGATGCGGCGGATCGTCGACCGTGAGGTCGTGAAAACTCACCAGCCGCGGCACGTCGACCACCCGGTCGTACATTTGTCGGCGCTCCTCGCGCCACGGCACCGTCGACAGCAGGATCTCGAGGAGGCCTTCGCCACCTGACGGATCGTCCGCCAGCCAGCCGGCGCGGATCTCGATGAAGGCGCCGTCGTCGAGATGCCTGCGCTCGGTGTGCTGGAACAGGGAGTCTTGAACCGCCATCTCCACGGCGCCCAGTCTATCGCACATCAGTTCGAGTGCCTTGATGCTGCGCTACGGGCGTGTGACGGGTTCGGCGCGTCCGGCGCGGCTACGGTTGGGTACGTGGGTGTTGTGCTGGGCACCAATTCCGAGGTGGGCGCGCTACGGGTCGTCATCATGCACCGCCCCGGCGCGGAGCTGCGGCGCCTCAGCCCGCGCAACATCGACCAGCTGCTCTTCGACGGCTTGCCGTGGGTGGCCCGCGCGCAGGACGAGCATGACCAGTTCACCGCGCTGCTGCGCTCCCGCGGCGTGGAGGTGCTGCTGCTATCGGACCTGCTCACCGAGGCGCTCACCCACAGCGGGGCCGCACGTATGCAGGGGGTCGCCGCCGCCGTCGATGCCCGCCGGCTCGGGGTGCCGCTGGCGCAAGAACTTTCGGCCTACCTGCGGGGGCTCGACCCGGGCATGCTGGCTCAGGTGCTGATGGTCGGCATGACGTTCAACGAGTTGCCGGCGAACACCCGGACCGAGGTGTCGTTGGTGCTGCGCATGCACCACGAGGGTGATTTCGTCATCGACCCGCTGCCGAATCTGGTTTTCACCCGCGATTCGTCGATATGGATCGGGCCGCGGGTGGTGATCCCGACGCTGGCGCTGCGGGCCCGGGCTCGCGAGGCGTCGTTGACCGATCTCATCTACGCCCATCACCCGCGGTTCACCGGGGTGCGCCGCGCCTACGAGTCGCGCACCGCCCCCGTCGAGGGCGGTGACATCCTGCTGCTCGCCCCCGGCGTGGTCGCGGTCGGGGTGGGCGAGCGGACCACCCCGGCCGGCGCGGAAGCGTTGGCCCGCAGCCTTTTCGACGACGGCCTGGCGAACACGGTGCTCGCGGTGCCGATCGCGCAGCGGCGTGCGCAAATGCACCTGGACACGGTGTGCACGATGGTCGACACCGACACCATGGTGATGTACGCCAACGTCGTCGACGCGCTCTCGGCCTTCACCATCCAGCGCACCCCCGGCGGAGTCGCCATCAGCGATGAGGCCCCCTTTTTAGAGGCGGCGGCCAAGGCGATGGAGATCGACCGGCTGCGGATCATCGATACCGGTCTCGATCCCGTGATCGCCGAACGCGAGCAGTGGGACGACGGCAACAACACGTTGGCGTTGGCGCCCGGCGTCGTGGTCGCCTATGAGCGCAACGTCGAAACCAACGCCCGCCTGCAGGATGCCGGCATCGAGGTGCTGACCATCGCGGGGTCAGAATTGGGGACCGGTCGTGGCGGTCCCCGCTGCATGTCCTGTCCGGTGGCCCGCGACGCGCTCTTCTGACGCCGAGATTGCCGCCATGGTCGTGATCGGCGCCGAGATCACAGCCATCACGGCAATCTCGACGCCGACCGGCGAGCCAGCGCGTGGCGCACCCGTTGAACGATGACGTTCGGCCGGTCTTCGTTGATCACCCTGGTCACCTGCCAGCCGAGGCGGCTGATCATCTCGGCTCGCCGGATGTCTTTCACGTACTGCCGCCGATCGGTGCGATGTTGGTCGCCGTCGTACTCGACGGCGACCATCGGCCCGTCCCACCCCATATCGAGGTACGCCACCAGGTGTCCGTCGGTGACCTTGATCTGCGTGAGCGGCCGGGGCAGGCCGGCATCGATCAGCACGAGCCGCAACCAGCTTTCCTTCGGCGATTGCGCGCCGCCGTCCATCAAAGAGAGTGCCGCCTGGCATTGGCGGACGCCCCTCGCCCCTTTGTGGCGGCCGATCAGCGGAGCCACTTCATCCGGGGTGAGATTGGTCGCGGCTGACAGCGCGTCAAGGCGGGCCACCGCGGCGGCGCGCGGCAGATGCCGCGCCAGATCGAACGCGGTGCGCGCCGGATTGGTCACCGGGAGCCCATTCCGCTCGACGAGATCCTCGGCGCGGATGCGTTCGCGGCGCACAATGATGCCCGGCGGCGGGTGGTGGAAGGGTCCCACGATCTCCACCGGGTCGACGTTGTCGACCCATTTCGCGCCGTGCAGCGCGGCGGCGGCTCTGCCGGCGATGATTGCCCGGCGGCCAGACCACAGCCAGGCCGCGAAGATGTTGTCCTGCAGCGACCGATCCGCGTTTTTCCGGAGGTAGACGTCCCGGTAGATCGGGCGGTACTGCCAGCGCAATTGGCCGCGGGTCAGGGCGCCGCGTGCTATCGCTTCGCTCCCGACAAAGACCCCCGCCACGCGCTCATGATGCGAGCCGGCACTGACATCTCGGCGAGATTGCCGCCATGGTCGTGATCGGCGCCGAGATCACAGCCATCACGGCAATCTCGACGCCGAAACTCATCGCCAGCTGGGCAACCAGATCTCCATGTTCCACGTCTGCTGCGAAATCGGCAGACCGGTGAGCACGGGGAACAGCCAGGCGAAGTTGGTCACCACTAACGCAACGTAGAAGCTCACGGCGATCAGCCCCAGTGTGCGTCGTTCCGAAGAGGAGCTCACCCCAGGCGGCGGCCGCCCCCTTCTTAGCGGGGGCGTACAGGATGTCGCCGCAGATCAACGCGATAGCCATCACCAGGAACGGCGCCATCGTCGCCGCGTAGAAGAAATACATCTGCCGGTCGATGTCGGCGAACCACGGCAGCCACCCCGCGCAATAGCCGACCCAGACCACCGCGTAACGCCAGTCGCGGCGAACCAGCATCCGCCAAGACGCGTAGAGCAAGACGGGCACCGCCAGCCACCACATGGCGGGAGTGCCCACCAGCATCTCGGCCTTGACGCACGACTGCCCGCCGCAACCGGAAACGTCTTGCTGGTCGATGGCGTAGAGCACCGGCCGCAACGACATCGGCCAGCTCCACGGTTTGGACTCCCACGGATGGTGGTTGCCCGCGGCGTTCGTCAGGCCCGCATGAAAGTGGAAAGCCTTGGCGGTGTAGTGCCATAGCGAGCGAATGGCATCGGGCAGCGGGATGACGCTGTGCGGGCCGATCGACTGGCCCACTTCATGCCGGTCGATCGCGGTCTCGGAGGCGAACCACGGCGCATAGCTGGCCAGGTACACCGCAGCGGAATGAACGCCAGCGCATACCCGGTGGGGACCAGGTCCCGCCGCACCACCCCCAGCCACGGCCGGGTCACCCGGTACTGACGGCGCGCCGCGACGTCGAACGCCAACGACATCGCACCGAAGAACACCACGAAGTAAAGGCCGGACCACTTTGTCGCGCAGGCCAATCCGAGCAGCACCCCCGCCAAGAAGCGCCACCACCGCACACCCAGTCGCGGACCCCACACCGTGTCGGCGATGCGCCCCTCCAGCAGCGCGACATGCATTCGTTGGCGCACCTGATCGCGGTCGACGATGAGCGCGCCGAACGCCGCGACCACGAAGAAGGTGAGAATGCCGTCGAGCAGCGCGGTGCGCGCGGTGACGAAGCTGACACCGTCGCAGATGACC
Source organism: uncultured Actinomycetota bacterium (assembly GCA_963800315.1). Taxonomy (GTDB): domain Bacteria; phylum Actinomycetota; class Actinomycetes; order Mycobacteriales; family Mycobacteriaceae; genus Mycobacterium. Next base: position 123,176 of record CAWDAS010000001.1, on the reverse strand, counting down.
AGCACCCCGGCGATGGCGCCGACCAGCGTCGAGCGGCTGATCCGCCGGACGATCCGCAGCACCAGCGCCACCATGACCACGCCCAGCAGTGCGCCGGTGAACCGCCAGCCGACGCCGTTGTAACCGAAGATCGCCTCGCCGATCGCGATCAGTTGCTTGCCGACCGGCGGGTGGACAACCAGCCCGAACCCGGGATTGTCTTCCACGCCATGGTTGTGCAGCACCTGCCAGGCCTGCGGCGCGTAATGCTTTTCGTCGAAGATGGGGGTGCCGGCGTCGGTCGGCGAGCCCAGGTTCACAAACCGGGTCACCGCGGCCAGCAGCGTGATCGACACCCGTGACCACCCAGCCGCGGATGTGATCCGGCGGGCCGAAATCGGCGACCGGGACCATGCGGGCCCGGGCCGACGACGGGCACGACGCGCTCCGGACCGGCGACGGAGGCTTCGCGGGGCGGGGCGGTCATCTGGTCGATCGTAGGCTGTCGGTCATGACCACTGGCCGCCTGTTGCTGGCCGCGACCCCGTTGGGCCAGCCGTCGGATGCCTCGCCCCGCCTGATCGACGCCCTGGCCCACGCCGAGGTGGTGGCGGCCGAGGACACCCGGCGGGTGCGGACGCTGGCGAAAGCCCTCGGCGTGGCCATCTCCGGCCGGGTGATCAGCCTGTTCGACCGGATCGAGGCCGCGCGGGTGCCCGCCCTGGTCGACGCGATCAAAGCCGGTGCGACCGTGCTGGTGGTCAGCGACGCCGGGATGCCGGTGATCAGCGACCCGGGCTATCGGCTGGTCGCGGCCTGCGTGGAGGCCGACGTCCGGGTGACCTGTCTGCCCGGTCCCTCGGCGGTGATGACCGCGCTGGCGGTGTCCGGTCTGCCGTCGGAGAAGTTCTGCTTCGAGGGTTTCGCTCCGCGCAAGAAGGAAGCGCGCCGGACCTGGCTGGCCTCGCTGTCCGGCGAGCGGCGCACCTGCGTGTTCTTCGAATCGCCGCGCCGGCTGGCCGCGTGCTTGCGTGACGCCGCCGAGCAGCTCGGTGGCGCGCGTCGGGCGGCGATCTGCCGCGAGCTGACCAAGGTGCACGAAGAAGTGGTGCGCGGCTCGCTCGACGAGCTGGCGACGTGGGCGGCCGACGGGGTGCTCGGTGAGGTCACGGTGGTGCTGGCCGGCGCCACCCCGCGCGCCGACCTGCCGTCGCTGGTGGCACGGGTCGAGGAGCTGGTCGTCGAGGGTGCCCGCGTCAAGGACGCCTGCGGTGAGGTGGCCGCCGAGCATCCGGGCGTGCGCTCGCGGCAGCTCTACGACGCGGTGCTGCAGTCACGCCGCGGGTGAGCGGCGGCGCTAACGCGGCCGCGATCACGGGCAGCCCGACGATGGGGGACGCCTTGTGCAGGCACTCGTCCCATTCGGCGTCGGGGTCGGAGTCGGCGGTGATCCCGCCGCCGACACCGAGGACGGCGCGGCCCTCCGCGTCGAACTCGACGGTGCGGATCGCGACGTTCAGTTCGCATCCGGCCACCGGCGATGCCAAACCGATTGTGCCGCAGTATATTCCGCGACGTTTCGGTTCCCATTGCGAGATCAGTTGGCGGGCACGGTGTTTGGGCGTGCCGGTGACCGAGGCCGGCGGGAAGGCGGCATCGAGCAGCGCCGAAGTCGGCAGCTCCTCGGGGACGCGCGCCGACACCGTGGAAACCAGGTGCCACACGCCCGGCGCGCGCCGCACGACCAACAGCTCGGGCACGGTGACGGTGCCGACGATCGCCACCCGGCCAAGGTCGTTGCGCACCAGGTCCACGATCATGATGTTCTCGGCGATCTCCTTCGCCGACGTCCGCAGCGCCGACGGCCACGCATCCAGCGGCAGCGTGCCCTTGATCGGGCTGGACGTCACGACCGTCCCGCGCCGCCGCAGGAACAGCTCCGGCGACAGCGACGCCACCGCGCCCCACGGCCCGGCGACGTAGGCCGCCCGGGCCGGTGAGGTGCGCGCGACGCCGTCGACGAAGAAGTCCAGCGGGGCGCCGGTGACCGTCCCGGTGAATTGCGTGCACACGCACGCCTGGTAGACCTCGCCGGCGCGGATCGCCTCCAGGCAGGCCTGCACCCCGCCGCGGTGTGCCGCCCGGTCGGCGCCGTCCCAGTCGATCCGGCACGTCGCGGGCCGGCGCCGGCGCCGCCGCCAGCGCGGCGGCCAGCCAGTTCGGCATCGGGGCGCCGGAGAGGCTTTCGTACCACCACTGCCCGTCCCGGTCGCGGCGCAGGACGCAGTCGGTCCAGCCGCCGGCGGCCTCCGGGATCCGGTCCGGCGGTCCGTCGGCGCCGGGGTCGGGGTACGACAGGTAGCCGATCCAGCCGCCGCCCACCGCCTGCGGGTCGGCGGCGTCTTCCTCGGCGGCCGGCGGGACGGCGAACGCGTCGCCGACGTCGACCGGCCGCGCCGACACGCTCGGGGCGATCACCGCCGTCGCGCCGAACCAGTCCCCGGTCAGCGCCGCCGGCGGCGGCAGACCGAGCCGGGCGGCGGCGTCGCCGACCGCGCGCAGCACCTGCGGGTGCGGCGCCAAGGTCGCCGAGCCGGTCGATTCGCACCGCCCTAGCTTGACAGAAGGACAGGTTTCGCACCCAGGGCGCTCAGCCGCGGCTGATGTCGCGCGCGGCCGTCACGGCCGCCAGCTTGTCCGGGTTGCGCATCACATAGAAGTTGGTGATCTTGTCGTCGAAGATCTCCACGGTGATCACCCCCTCGAGCCGGTCGCCGAGGTAGAGCAGCACCGCCGGGGCGCTGTTGCAGGTCACCATGTCCACGCGCAGCGTCGGCCATGCCCCGCGCCCGGCGCATCAGGCCGACGATGGCCCGGGCCACCCGTTCGGCGCCGACGACCGGCCTGCGGGCCGCGCTCACCTTGCCGCCGCTGTCGGCCGTCCAGGTGGCGTCCGGGGCGAGCATCGACATCAGCGCCTCCACGTCACCGCCGGCCGCCGTGGCCAGGAACTGTGCGGTGATCTGCGCGTTGCGTTCGCGGGTCCACCGGGTCGAATCGCTTCCGCCGCGCCCGCACGTGTTCGCGTGCCCGGTGCGCGACCTGCCGCACCGTCGGCCGCCGGTTTGCCCACCGCCTCGGCGATCTCGCCGTAGTCGAAACCGAACACCTCGCGCAGCACGAACACCGCCCGCTCGTCGGGGCTCAGCGTTTCCAGCAGGACCAGCATCGCCATCGAAATCGATTCGGCGAGAACGACATCGGCGGAGGGGTCCTGCTCGTCGAGCAGCAGCGGCTCGGGCAGCCACGGCCCCACGTACTCCTCGCGGCGGCGGGCGCCGGCCCGCAGCGCGTTGAGCGCCTGGCGGGTGACCAGCTGGGCCAGGTAGGACTTGGTGTCGCGCACCGTCGCCAGGTCGACCGCCGCCCACCGCAGATAGCTGTCCTGCAGCACATCGTCGGCCTCGGTTGCCGAGCCCAGCATTTCGTAGGCGATGGTGAACAGCAACGGCCGCAGCAGGGTGAACCGTTCGGCATGCTCACCGCCGGCCGGTGCCAGCGTCATCGCGACGCGACCTGCCGCTCGGCCGGCGTCTGCGCGGGCCGCTTGCCGCCCTTGAGCCAGCGATAGGAGCCGGGCTTGGCGGCCTCGCGCCGGATCGCCCACAGCGTGCCCTTGCAGATGGCTTCCTTGATCGGACGCCGCGGCCCGGCCTGACACGATGACAGTTCACCGGGGTGTCGTCGGTGCGGGCCAGCTGCACGGTGCCGTGCGAGCGGCCCAGGCTGATGCACTGACCGACGAACGCCTGGTTCAGCGGCGCGGGTGTGCCGCCCGCGATGCGGCTGAGCACGGTGTTGGCGGCTTGGGCGCCCAGCGGCCCGGCGGCCTGGCAGCTCATCCGCAACGGCTGACCCGACGGGGCGGCGGCGTCACCGGCGGCGACGACGTGGTGGTCGTCGATGCTGGTCAGTGTCTCGTCGGTGAGCAGCCGGCCCAGGGTGTCGGTGCTCAGCCCGCTGCGTGCGGCCAGATCCGGCACGGCGAAGCCCGCCGTCCAGACGGTGGCCGCGCTGGGCAGCACGGCGCCGTCGGACAGCACCACCGCGTCCCAGCGCACCTCGGGCGACCGGTCGACGCATTCCAGCACGTTGACACCGAGGTTGCGCAGCCGCTTGGCCACCGAACGCCGGCCCCGCTTGCTCAGCGACGGCCCGAGGATGGCGCCGCAAACCATGGTCACCGCGCGCCCCCGCTCGGCCAGCTCGGCGGCCGTTTCGATGCCGGTCAATCCGCCGCCGACCACGGTGATGGGGGCGGCCAGCGGCAGGTCGGCGAGCGCATAGCGCAGCCGCTGCGCGCTTTCCAGGTCCGCGATCGAATAGGCGAATTCGGCTAACCCGGGCAGCCCGGACGTCTGGGCGGGCGCCGCGCCGGTGCTTCCGACCGCGTAGATCAGGTAGTCGTAGTCCAGCGCGGCACCCGAGGCCAGCAGGACGCGCCGGTCGGCGATCGCGATGTGCTCGACGGTGTCGACGATCAGCCGGATCCCGTCGCCCAGCAGCGTCCCGTAGTCGGCGGTCGCGACGCCGGTATCGGCGACCAACTGGTGCAAGCGGATTCGCTCGACGAAGACCGGACGGGGATTGACCATCGTGATATCGATGTCCGGACGCTGGCGCAGATGGTTTGCGGCCAGCGTTCCGGCGTATCCGCCGCCGACGACGACGACATGGGTTCTTTGGGCGGTCAGCTCGGTCATTGCTGTCTCCTATTCTGACGGGCTAGGTGCCCTTGAGACACCGCAAGCCGGCCGAGCGTGACAGCCGGGACCGCGATTGTGACCTGTCTCACTGGCGACTAGCCCGTGATTGGGCGGCGTGCAGCTGGCCATCGATCACTTCGGTACCGATTATGCGGTGCTTTCACACGTGATATCTCTGCCGGTCGACCTGCTGGAAATGGACGCCGGATTCGTACGAGACCTCCGAACCAACGCCGGTGAGGCGGCCATCGTCCGCGCCATCGTCGGGCTCGCTGAGTTTCTTAGCCTGTAACTGGTCGCCGAGCGAGTTGAGACACATGCTGCGGCAATAACTTTGACGCAACACGGGTGTCACCAGGCGCAAGGCTTCCTGTTGTCACGCCCCGTCCCCGGCGATGCAATCCAAGCATTGCTGGCTGCGCGCTGGATGTCGATGCCGTTCCGTGCTGACCACGAGGCGTTGTCGTCGGGCGCAATGTAACACTAGTGGCGATGTTTGGTCTGCTGAGGAAGAGTGCCCTGCCCGTTGTCACGTGCTCGGTACTGGTGCTGAACGGGTGCGGTGGTCACAGCGATCCAGGGCCGTTGTCCGCGATGGTCAGTCCGGCCACGCCGCCCTCCGTCCAAGAGTTCGCCAATCCGCTGCGCGGCCAGTACGAAGATCTCTTGGAACCCCTTTTCCCGCAAGGCAATCCGGCGCAAAGGCGTTATCCGGCGTGGCCGGCGTCGTATGACGCCAGTTTGCGTATCTCCTGGCGACAGTTACAGCCCACCGATCCGCGCACGCTGCCTCCCGACGCCCCCGACGATCGCAAATTCGACTTCAGCGCGATCGACGACGCGCTGACGAAGCTGGCCAGGCCGGAACATGCGCCTGACCCTGCGCGTCTACGCGTACCACTCCTGTTGCACCGCCTCCTACCCCGATAACACCAACATCGCCATCCCCGACTGGATGCGGGCGGCCAGCACCAGCTACCCCGGGCCGGCGAACGGCCCGACACAGGTGGTGCCGAACTGGAACGACCCCAACTACCTGAACGCGTTCGGGGACCTGCTGGCGGCGTTGGGGCGCCGCTACGACACTGACGAGCGGCTCAGCGTTTTCGAGTTCTCCGGGTACGGGGACTTCAGCGCGAACCACATCGCCTACCTGCGGGACTCGCTGGGCGCGCCGGGTCCCTCCCCGGACAGCAGCGTGGCGAAGCTGGGCTATTACAGCCAATTCCGCGATCAGAGCATCACCAAGGACTCCATCAGGCAGCTCGTCGCGGCCAACGTAACCGCCTTCCCCCACACGCAATTGGTCGTCACTGGCGAAAACCCGGAGATCGTGCGCGAACTGCTCGCCGACGACGTCACCAAAAAGCTGTCGGCGCCGGTGGGCATCCACTCCGATTGCCTCGGTGTCCACTCGCCCCTGCCGGTATGGGCCGACTCCAACGAGTCCCATTACGTGCAGACCAACGACGCGGTCGTCAACGCGCTCAAGCAGCGGCTGGCCTCGGCGCCGGTGATCACCGAATGGTGCAAGCTACCCAACGGGACCGACCCCAAGACTTATTACGAAAAGGCGCTGCACGACGTCGTGCGGTATCACGTGTCGATGACGGGAAGCGCCAATTTCCCCGACCGCGACTCGACCTCGGCGATGGACCCCCAGTTGTATGTGCTTTGGGCGCAAGCCAACGCGTCGGCAGGCTATCGGTACTCGGTTGAGGCCCGGCCCGGATCGCAGTCGATCCGGGGCAAGGTGGCGACCATATCGGTGGTCTGGACCAATTACGGCTCGGCCGCCGCCACCGAGCAGTGGGCGCCGGGCTACAAGCTGGTGGATTTCACCGGAACGGTGGTGCGGACCCTGTCGGCGAAGGTCAACCTCAAAACGTTGGTCCACGACGATTCCAGCCAGTCACGCGAGGAGGCGGTCCCCGCGTCGTCCACCGAGACGGTGGCCGTCGACCTGACGGATTTGGCGCCTGGGCACTACACGCTGCGCGCGTTGGTGGACTGGCAACAGCACAAGCCGGGCGCCACGCAAGTGGTGAACTATGCACCCATGGCGTTGGCCCGCGATGGCCGCGACGGGTCGGGGCTGTACCCCATTGCAACCCTTGACATCCCGCGCGACACCCAGACGTCGGCCCACGGTCAATGACCTGTTCCCGAATGGATGCGTGCCGTTTTCGGCGACAGTACCGCCGATACCGAGCCGCCACGATGGTGGTGGACACCGGGGTGACGCAGGTGGTGCCGAACTGGAACGACCCCCACTGCCCGGATGCTTTCGCCCAGTTGCCTGTCGCGCTCGGCCGCCGCTATGACGGCAACGAGCGGCTCACCGTTTCGAGTTCCGGGCAGTTTTTCATGATGCGGGCGCCCACTTGTTCCGCTCACCGAACGTCGGGGTCGGGCGGCTGGTAGCGGGGGAAAACACCCGTGGGTGGCGGTAGCACCGTACCGGCCACCAGCCGCGCGCCGACCGCGGCGAACGCCCGTCGGTCGTCGGGCTGGCCGAGTAAGTCCAGCAGCTTGCCGGCCGACTCGGGCATGACGGGCTGAACCAGCAGCGCAGCGATGCGAACCGCTTCGCAGGTGGTGTAGAGGACGGCGCGAAATCGGGCCTGGTCCGCCGCGGATTCGCTCTTCCGCAACACCCACGGCTGCTGGGCGGAGAAGTACCTGTTCGCCTCGCCGAGCATCAGCCAGATCGCTTCCAAGGCGACATGCATCGCCTGGCCGTCGAAACCGGCTCGCACCCGCTCCAACAATCCGTCGGCCGTCGCCAGCAAGTCGGTGTCGGCCGGGTTCAGCTCGCCGGGTTCCGGCACCACCCCATCGAGGTTCTTGGCCACCATGGACAACGACCGCTGGGCCAGGTTGCCAAGCTCGTTGGCCAAATCGGTGTTGATCCGCGTGATGATGGCCTCTTCGCTGTAGCTGCCGTCCTGACCGAACGGAACCTCCCGCAACAGGAAGTAGCGGACCTGGTCGACGCCGAACGTGTCGACCAGGGTGATCGGGTCGACGATGTTGCCGACCGACTTGCTCATCTTCTCGCCACGGTTGAGCAGAAACCCGTGCGCGAAAACCCTTCGTGGCAACTCGATTCCGGCCGACATCAAAAAAGCCGGCCAGTACACGGTGTGGAACCGGATGATGTCCTTGCCGATCATGTGCAAGTCGGCCGGCCAGTAGCGGCGGAACAACTCCGAGTCGGTGTCCGGGAAGCCGACCCCGGTCAGGTAGTTGGTCAGCGCGTCGACCCAGACGTACATGACGTGATCGGGATGTTCGGGCACTTGCACGCCCCAGTCGAACGAGGTGCGCGAGATGGACAGATCGCGCAGGCCGCCCGAAACGAAGCTGACGACCTCGTTGCGCCGCACCTCGGGCGCGATGAAGTCCGGGTTGGCCTCGTAGTGCGCCAGCAGCTTGTCGGCATACGCGGAGAGCCGGAAGAAGTAGGTCTGCTCCTCGGTCCAGGTCAACGGGGCCCCGGTCTCGACGGCCAACCGGGTCCCATCGTCGAGGAGTTTGGTCTCCGATTCGACGAAGAACCGCTCGTCGCGCACCGAGTACCAGCCCGAGTAGGTGTCGAGGTAGATGTCGCCGGCCGCCGACATCCGGCGCCAGAGCTCCTTGGACGCCTCGTGGTGGTCAGGATCGGTGGTGCGGATGAACCGGTCGAAGGAGATGTTCAACCTTTCCTGCAGGCGCTGAAACGCATCGGAATTGCGGCGCGCCAGATCGGCGGTCGGAATGCCCTCCGCCGTTGCCGTCTCGACCATCTTGAGGCCGTGCTCGTCGGTGCCGGTCAGAAACCGCACGTCGAATCCGTCGAGCCGCTTGAACCGGGCAATGGCGTCGGTGGCGATGTACTCGTAGGCGTGCCCGACGTGCGGCTTGCCATTCGGGTAGGTGATCGCGGTGGTGACGTAGTAGGGCCTCATCGGCCCCAACTCTATTTGTGGGCCGCCCTATTGTGTGCGCGTGAGTTCCAAACGTCACGGTAAACAAGAACGGCCTCCCGCTCCCGAGCCATTGGCCCCGCTGATCGACGCGCACACTCACCTGGACGCATGCGGCGCACACGACGCCGAGCAGGTGGCCGCCATCATGGACCGCGCCGCGGCGGTCGGAGTGACGGCAGCGGTCACCATCGCCGACGATCTGGACTCGGCGCGCTGGGTGACCCGGGCCGCCGAGTGGGATCGGCGGGTTTATGCCGCGGTGGCGCTGCACCCGACGCGCGCGGACGCGTTGAACGAGGCCGCCCGCGCCGAGATCGAGCGACTGGTGGCTCACCCCAGGGTGGTGGCGGTGGGGGAGACCGGCATGGATATGTATTGGCCCGGGCGCCTGGACGGCTGCGCCGAGCCGACGGCGCAGCGAGAAGCCTTCGCCTGGCACATCGACCTGGCGAAGCGGTGCGGAAAACCGCTGATGATCCACAACCGGGAGGCCGATGCCGAGGTGCTCGACGTGCTGGCGGCCGAGGGCGCTCCCGATACCGTGATCTTCCACTGCTTCTCGTCGGACAGTGCGATGGCCCGCCGCTGCGTGGACGCCGGATGGCTGCTCAGCCTGTCCGGCACGGTGAGCTTCCGCAACGCCCGTGCCCTGCGGGAAGCCGTTCCGTTGATACCGGCGGAGCAGCTGCTCGTGGAAACTGACGCGCCGTTTCTGACGCCGCACCCCTATCGGGGGGCACCGAACGAGCCGTACTGCCTTCCCTATACTGTGCGGTCGATCGCTGAACTGGTAGAACGAGCACCCGAGGAGCTGGCGCAAATCACCACGAGCAATGCTCGCCGGGTCTACGGACTGGCCCCCGCCTAGCGCGATCGTCCGGGCGATATCCGTAGCATCGTCGCCGCCGGAGTTGCTCAACATTGGCCGGTTCGTTACCGTCTTGTGATCGAACGGTTGGGCCGCTGGGCCCTTTTGTCATTTTCCGCTGAATGGGTCGTTGAAGTGCTGAGGTCGGGATAAACGCGTTGAGTGTATTGACAAAACTTCATCAAAACCCCTCGCCGATGTTGCGGCTCGTCGTCGGGGGCCTGTTGGTAGTAGTGGCGTTGGCCGGTGGATTCGCGGTCTCGGTGTGCAAGACGGTGACGTTGACCGTCGACGGCATCGCGATGCGGGTCACGACGATGAAGTCGCGGGTCATCGACATCGTCCAGGAGAACGGCTACAGCGTCGACGAGCGCGACGACCTGTATCCGGCCGGCGAGGTGAAGGTCCACGACGCCGCCAACATCGTGCTGCGGCGCAGCCGGCCGCTGCAGATCTCGCTGGACGGCCGCGCCGCCAAGCAGGTATGGACGACGGCCTCCACCGTGGACGAGGCACTGGCCCAACTCGCGATGACCGACACCGCGCCGGCCGCGGCCTCGCGCGGCAGCCGTGTTCCGCTGGCCGGGATGGCGCTGCCCGTGGTCAGCGCCAAGACGGTGCAGATCAACGACGGCGGCACCATGCGCACGGTTCACCTCCCGGCGGCGAACGTGGCCGGGCTGCTCAGCGCCGCCGGTTCGCCGCTACTCGACAGCGACCAGGTGGTGCCGAGCGCCACGTCGCCGATCGTCGACGGCATGGAAATCCAGGTAACCCGTAACCGGATTCGGCAGGTCACCGAACGGATTCCGCTGCCGCCCAACGCGCGCCGGATCGAGGACCCGGAGATGAACATCAGCCGGCAGGTCGTCGAGGACCCGGGCGCCCCGGGCACGCAGGATGTCACGTTCGCGGTGGCCACGGTCAACGGAATCGAGACCGGCCGGCTGCCCATCGCCAACACGGTCATCACGCCCGCCCGCGATGCTCTGGTGCGCGTGGGCACCCGGCCAGGTACCGATGTGCCGCCGGTCAGCGACGGTTCCATCTGGGACGCGATCGCGGGCTGCGAGGCCGGCGGAAACTGGGCGATCAACACCGGCAACGGGTACTACGGCGGGGTGCAGTTCGACCAGGGCACCTGGGAGCGCAACGGCGGGCTGCGGTTCGCCGCGCGTGCCGATCTCGCCACCCGGGAAGAGCAGATCGCCATCGCCGAGGTGACTCGTCAGCGCCAGGGTTGGGGGGCGTGGCCCGTCTGCAGCGGACGGGCGGGTGCCCGCTGACCATCCGGCTGCTCGGGCGCACCGACATCAGGCGGCTGGCCGCCGAACTTGAATTCCGGCCACGGAAATCCCTCGGCCAGAACTTCGTCCACGACGCCAACACGGTGCGCCGAGTGGTGTCGACCGCCGGGGTGAGCCGATCCGAACACGTCCTGGAGGTCGGTCCCGGCCTGGGTTCCCTCACGCTGGCGCTGCTCGACCGCGGCGCGATCGTCACCGCCATCGAAATCGACCCGGTGCTGGCCGACCGGCTGCCCCAGACCATTGCCGAGCACTCGCACGGGGAAAGCCAGCGGCTGACGGTGCTCAATCGCGATGTCTTGACTCTCCGCCCTGACGAGCTGGCTGACGCGCCGGCGGCCCTGGTCGCCAATCTGCCCTACAACGTGGCGGTGCCGGCGCTGCTGCATCTGCTGGCCGACTTTCCGTCCATTCAGACGGTGACCGTGATGGTGCAGGCCGAGGTCGCCGAACGTCTGGCGGCGGAGCCGGGCGGCAAGGACTACGGGGTGCCCAGCGCCAAGGTCCGCTTCTTCGGACGGGTCCGCCGCTGCGGCATGGTGTCGCCCACCGTTTTCTGGCCGATCCCGCGCGTGTACTCCGGGCTGGTTCGCATCGACCGCTACGCGTCCCCGCCGTGGCCCACCGACGAAACCTTCCGCCGGCAGGTGTTCGAACTGGTCGACATCGCGTTCGCACAACGACGCAAGACGTGCCGCAACGCGTTCGCGGAGTGGGCGGGCTCGGGCAGCGAGTCGGCGAATCGCTTGCTGGCCGCCAGCATCGATCCCGCGCGGCGCGGTGAGACGCTGTCCATCGACGACTTCGTGCGGCTGTTGCAGCGCTCCGCCATTCGGGACACCGCCCCGGGGACGAGTCCGGACCCGGCCGACCACCCGGCCTCGGCGGGTTGAGGGCGGGTCGTTGGGCGCTGCGGCGTGTGGTCGGCCGGCGGCAGCGATAGTCTGCTGCGGTGGCTGACAATGTCTGACGGCAACACCGCCGCGCAGTGGGTGCCCACCGGGTCGGTCACCGTTCGGGTGCCCGGGAAGGTCAACCTCTACCTGGAGGTGGGTGATCGCCGCGAGGATGGCTATCACGAACTGACCACGGTGTTCCACGCGGTCTCGCTGCTCGATGAGGTGACGGTCCGCAACGCCGACGTGCTGTCCCTCGCGCTCGTCGGCGAGGGCGCCGACAACCTGCCCACCGACGAACGCAACCTGGCGTGGCAGGCCGCCGAGCTGATGGCCGAACACGTCGGCCGGGCGCCCGATGTTTCAATCACGATCGACAAATCCATTCCGGTGGCCGGCGGCATGGCGGGGGGCAGCGCCGACGCGGCGGCGGTGCTGGTTGCGATGAACTCACTGTGGGAACTCAACGTGCCCCGCCGCGATCTGCGCATGCTCGCCGCCAAGCTGGGCAGCGATGTGCCCTTCGCGCTGCACGGCGGCACCGCGCTGGGGACCGGCCGCGGCGAGGAGCTGGCCACCGTGTTGTCCCGCAACACCTTCCACTGGGTGCTGGCGTTCGCCGACAGTGAGCTGCTCAGTCCCACGGTGTTCGCCGAACTGGACCGGCTCCGCGAGGCCGGGGATCCGCCGCGGCTTCCGGGGCCCGGGCCGGTGCTGGCGGCGTTGGCCGCCGGCGATGCGGAGCAGCTGGCGCCGCTGTTGGGCAACGAACTGCAGGCGGCCGCGGTGAGTCTGGACTCGGGCCTGCGGCGCGCCCTGCGCGCCGGGGTGGAGGCCGGCGCGCTGGCCGGCATCGTGTCCGGCTCGGGTCCGACCTGCGCGTTCCTGTGCGCCTCGGCGGCCTCGGCGGTGGACGTGGGCACCGAGGTGTCCGGAGCGGGCGTCTGTCGCACCGTGCGGGTCGCCAGCGGTCCGGTGGCCGGGGCCCGCGTGGTGCCGGCGCCCACCGAAGTGTGAAAACCAACTCAAATTGCGCAAAAGTTTGGGAGTTCCCTAAGAGAAGTTTAAGATTACTCGCGGTGACGGACAGCGATGAGCAAGACCACTCGATTTCGCCGTCCGCCGGGTTACCCGGCGGACGGTTGATCGCGGGGCACCGCCACGGCTTCTCGGCCCCGGCTTTCGAGGCTCGCGCGACCGAACGTAGGGTCGTTGACTCATCACCGAATCGAGACCTAACCGCTGCCCAACTGTGTTCGCGTGCCTGCCATCAAGTGGCCCCCGGCGGGCGGAATATGAGATCCCGGGCGTTGGCAAAAGTGCCGGAACCGAGGAGGTTTTTGTGAGCAGGTTTACCGACAAGATGTTTCACAACGCCCGCACCGCCACGACGGGCATGGTCACCGGTGAACCCCACGAGCCCGTCCGCCACACATGGGGCGAGGTCCACCAGCGCGCCCGGTGCATCGCGGGCGGCCTGGCCGCCGCGGGCATCGGCCTCGGCGACGCCGTCGGCGTGCTGGCCGGGTACCCGGTGGAGATCGCCCCGACGGCACAGGGCCTCTGGATTCGCGGGGCCAGCCTCACCATGCTGCACCAGCCCACCCCGCGCACCGACCTGGCCGTGTGGGCCGAAGACACCATGACGGTCATCGGGATGATCGAGGCCAAGGCCGTCATCGTCTCGGAGCCCTTCACGGTCGCCATCCCGGTCCTCGAGGAGAAGGGCATCCGGGTCCTCACCGTCGCCGACCTGCTGGCGTCGGACCCGATCGACCCCATCGAGGTCGGCGAGGACGACCTCGCCCTGATGCAGCTGACGTCCGGTTCGACCGGCTCCCCGAAGGCGGTGCAGATCACGCACCGCAACATCCACTCCAACGCCGAGGCGATGTTCATCGGTGCCCAGTACGACGTCGACAAGGACGTCATGGTCAGCTGGCTGCCCTGCTTTCACGACATGGGCATGGTCGGCTTCCTCACCATCCCGATGTACTTCGGTGCGGAGCTGGTCAAGGTCACGCCGATGGACTTCCTGCGCGACACGCTGCTGTGGGCCAAGCTCATCGACAAATACCAGGGCACCATGACCGCGGCGCCCAACTTCGCCTACGCGCTGCTGGCCAAGCGGTTGCGACGCAACGCGAAGCCGGGCGACTTCGACCTGTCGACCCTGCGCTTCGCGCTGTCCGGGGCCGAGCCCGTCGAACCCGCCGACGTCGAAGACCTGCTCGACGCGGGCAGGCCGTTCGGGCTGAGGCCGTCGGCGATCCTGCCGGCCTACGGCATGGCCGAGACGACGCTGGCCGTGTCGTTCTCGGAGTGCAACGCCGGCCTGGTCGTCGACGAGGTGGACGCCGACCTGCTGGCCGCCCTGCGGCGCGCCGTGCCCTCCAGCAAGGGCAACACTCGCCGGCTGGCCACGCTCGGTCCCCTGCTGAAGGACCTCGAGGCCCGCATCATCGACGAGAACGGCGACGTGATGCCGCCCCGCGGCGTCGGCGTCATCGAGCTGCGCGGCGAGTCGCTGACGCCCGGCTACCTCACCATGGGCGGCTTCATCCCAGCCCAGGACGAGAACGGTTGGTACGACACCGGCGACCTCGGCTACCTGACCGAGGACGGCCACATCGTGGTATGCGGCCGCGTCAAGGACGTCATCATCATGGCCGGGCGCAACATCTACCCCACCGACATCGAGCGGGCCGCCGGCCGCGTCGAGGGGGTGCGGCCCGGGTGTGCGGTCGCGGTGCGCCTCGACGCCGGGCACTCACGCGAGACGTTCGCCGTCGCGGTCGAGTCCAACGCCTGGCAGGACCACCTCGAGGTGCGCCGCATCGAGCACCAGGTCGCCCGCGAGGTGGTGGCCGAGGTCGATGTGCGGCCGCGCAACGTGGTCGTACTCGGGCCGGGGACCATCCCGAAGACGCCGTCGGGCAAGCTTCGCCGCTCCACCTCCGTCAACTTGGTCATCTAGCGGGGGCCGATTCCACGCCGAGCGTGGGGGATAAGTAGGTCCACCGGGTCGAAACTCGTCCCTGAGGCCCACACTCGGCGGGCCCAGGGCCCGCGGTCACCAGGCGTGGACCCGATTCTGCGCGGGCTCCAACCCGAGTTCGACGAGCAGCTCGGTGGCGTCCGCGGCCTGTTCGCAGATCGTGGGCACCTCCGCGCGTTCCTTGGCGGTGAAGTTCTCCAACACGAAGGTCGCCGGATCCTTGCGTCCGGGCGGACGGCCGATGCCGATACGGACCCGCTGAAAGTCCTTGGTGCCCAGCGCGGCCACCACCGAGCGCAGCCCGTTGTGGCCGCCTTCGCCGCCGCCGATCTTGAGCCGGACGAGGCCGAACTCCAGGTCCAGATCGTCGTGGATGACGATGATGTCGGCCGGCGCAACCGAGTAGAACTTGGCCAGCGGCCCGACCTGGCGGCCGGACTCATTCATGTAGCAGCGCGGCTTGGCCAACAACACCGAGTGCCCCGCCAACCGGCCGGTGGCGACTTCGGCCCCGGAACGCTTGTGCGCCTTGAATTTCGACCCCACCCGGGCGGCGAGCAGGTCGGCGACCATGAACCCGATGTTGTGCCGGGTGCGGGCGTAGTTGTCCCCGGGGTTGCCCAGGCCGACGACCAGCAACGGCTCGGCCACCTCGCGATCCGCCTACTCGGACTCTTCTGCGGGTGCTTCGGTCTCGGCTTCGGCTTCGGCTTCGGCCGCTTCCTCCTCGGGGACTTCGCCGCCGCCCTCTTCGGCCAGGTCCTCGGCCGTCGGCGCGTTCACCACGTTGACCACCAGCAACTCCGGGTCGGAAATCAGGTTGACGCCCGCCGGCAGGGCGATCTGCCCGGCGGTGAATTGGGTGCCCGGCTCGGCGTCCTGGATGGACACGGTCAGGCGCTCGGGAATCGATGAGACATCGGCCTCGATCTCGATGGCGTTGGCCTCCTGGGTGACCAGGGTGCCGGGCGCCGCGTCGCCCTCGACCTCGACGTGGACCTCGACGACGACCTTTTCGCCGCGACGCACGACCACCAGGTCGGCATGCTGGATGGTGCGCCGGATCGGGTGAATGTCGAGCGCCTTGGTCAGCGCCAGCTGCTCCTTCCCATCGATGTCGAGGGTCAGGATCGCGTTGGTGCCGGCGTGCCGCAACACGGCCGCGTAGTCGTGTCCGGGCAGCTCCAGGTGCCGCGGATCGGTTCCGTGACCGTAGAGGACGGCGGGAATCTTGCCTTCGCGCCGGGCTCGCCGGGACGCGCCCTTACCGGTCTCGGTTCGTACCGCGACCTTCAATTGGTTGACTGGTGACTTCGCCATCGTGTCGCTCCTGTGTGCTCGGCGCCTGATGTCAGGGGGCACGGCCGGGGTCGCGACATTTCGTCGGTCTCCGTCGATAACGGTGCTGGCTGGCCAGCCACCCTCGCCGTGACGCCCGGTCAGGTTAGCGCATGCGCACCTTAGAGCGGAAATTGCGTGCCGGTGAGCTGCTCGGACAGTTCCCACAGCGCGGTGGCGGCGGCGGCGTCTTTGGCCCGCCGGCTGCGCCCGACCGGTTGGGTTCGGCCGACCTGGCCGAATCGGGGGCCGACGAAGGTGTTGCCGGGTAGATCCTGGGATGCCGCGTACAAGGTCTGCCGGGCGCCGAAATCGGCGTCGGTGGCCACCACTCGGGTGACCGCCGACATCAGCGCGTCACCCAGCTTGCGTCCGGAGGCCCCTTGCAGGTTGGTGTGCGAGTAGCCGGGGTGAGCCGCCAGCGCGCGGAGCGGCGAACCGACCGAATCGAGGCGTCGCTGCAGCTCGCTGGTGAACAGCAGGTTGGCGAGCTTCGACTGGCTGTAGGCCAGCCAGGGCGAGTACCGCCGGTTCTTCCAGTTGAGGTCGTCGAAGTTGATCCGCCCGGGCCAGTGCGCCATCGAGGACACGGTGACCACCCGGTCGGTGAGCCTGGGCAGCAGCAGGTTGGTCAGCGCGAAATGCCCGAGGTGGTTGGTGCCGATCTGGCTCTCGAAGCCATCGGCGGTCAGCGCGTAGGGGGCGGCCATGATGCCGGCGTTGTTGATCAGCACGTCGGCCTTGTCCACCCCGTCGGCGAATCGGCGCACCGACGACAAGTCCTGCAAATCCAGTTCACGCACCTCGACTTGGCCGGTCATCTCCCGCGCGGCGGCCTCGCCTTTGCCGGTGTTGCGGACGGCCATGATGATCTTGGCGCCGTTGTGGGCCAAATCGCGGGCTGTTATCGCGCCCAGCCCGCTGTTGGCGCCGGTGATGATGACAGTGCGCCCGGCAAACGACGGCAGATCCGCGGCGGTCCAGTTGCTCATGGCTGACAACCTAGTGCCCGACGTCGAACTCCAGGGGCAAGGTAGTGGGGCCGGTGATGCCGCTGATGGCCTTCCATGGGGCGGGGCCGGTTCGGCGGGGGTTGGGTATGCGTTGGGTGATGACGCGAAGCGCTTCGGTCAGTTCGAGTCGCGCGAGGTGTGAGCCGAGGCAGTAGTGCACACCGCCGCCGAAGGTGAGCATCGGCGGAGGGCCTTCACGAGTGATGTCGAGACGGCCCGGGTGGTCGTAGACGCACGCGTCCCGGTTGGCCGCGGCGGTGTTGGCCAGCACAAGGGTTCCGGCGGGGATGCGGACCCCGGCCAGTTCGACGTCCTCGGCGGCTCGCCGGATGGTGCCGAATACGATTGGGTAGTAACGCATCAACTCGTGGACCGCGTCGGCTGCCAATTCGGGATGCTGGGCAAGTAGCGCCCATTGGTCGGGATGGTCACACAACACCTGCACCGCGGCGGCCAACTGGTTGCGTGTGGTGTCGGTGCCGGCGGCCAGCAGGGTGGCGCACAACATGAGGACTTCGTCGTGGGTAAGACGGTCGCCGTGGTCCTCGGCGCGGATGAGGTCGGAGATCAGGTCGTCGGCCAGCGATGCGCGCCGACGAGCGATCAAATCTTCGAGGTAGGCGTCGAGTTGGTCCCATGCCGCAAGGATCGCCGGGCCGTCGTTGGCGACGTTCCAGTCGAAAATCTTTTTTGTGTCGTCGGTCCAGTCGGAGAACAGTTGCCAATCCTCGGGCGGCGCGCCCAGTAGGGCGCAGATGACCGGTGTGGGGTAGCGGCGTGCGATGTCGGAGACGACGTCGCAGCGCCCGACGGCGGTAAGTGGGTCAACCAGCCCGGTGATGACTTCGACGATCAGCGTGCGCAGCCCCTCGGCGCCGCGGGGCGCGAACGCCTTCGAGACGAGCCTGCGTAGCCGGTGATGCCGATCCCCGTCGAGGCCCAAGATGTTGGCGATCGCCCTGTCCCACAGTGGGCCGGAAGTAATGCCCTGCAGGTCGAGACCAAGCCCGCGTGCCGTGATGAAACGGCTGTCGCGCAGCACCGTGCGGACCAGCTCGTAGCTGAGCACCTCGGGTCCGTGCGGGCCGATGGCGATCGGGGCTTGCGTGCGGGCGTCGGCGATGACGCGATGCGCTTCGTCGGGATCGGTGAGGTGGTCATAGGAAACGGTGGGCAACCCAGCGTCGAAAACGCTCGGGCATTGGTCTGTTTGAACAGTGGTCATCGCGGTCTCCTCGTTCGGTGTCGAGTCGACTATCCGGCGGCGGGCGACAAAGACCATCCGCCGTAGCGCGTAGATCTACGCGCTCGGTCGCGTAAATACGCGGGCCCGCCGGGGGGCGGTCTGCGCGTTCTGGCCGATGTATTTGCGTATTGGTGGCCGCGATGCTGGCTACTATGAGCCAACATGCGGAGATACCGCCGCTGAACTGGAACGATTTGGGCGTGAGCGAGTTGCTGCCGACCGGCACGGTGACGTTGCTGCTGGCCGATGTCGAGGGCTCGACGCGGTTGTGGGAAACCCAGCCCGACCAGATGACCGCCGCGCTGGCGCAGCTGAACAAGACGGTCAACGAGGCCATCGCTGCTCATGACGGGGTGCGCCCGCTCGAGCAGGGCGAGGGTGACAGCTTTGTGGCCGCGTTCGCGCGCGCGTCCGATGCGGTGGCGTGCGCGCTGGCATTGCAGCGGGCGCCGCTGGCCCCGATCCGGCTGCGCATCGGGATACACACCGGCGAGATCCAGCTGCGCGACGACGCCAACTACGCGGGCCCGACGATCAACCGCACGGCACGGCTGCGCGATCTGGCGCATGGCGGCCAGACGGTGTTGTCGGGCGTGACCGAATCGCTGGTCGTTGATCGGCTCCCGGAGGGTGTGTGGTTGGCCGATCTGGGTAGCTACCCGTTGCGGGATCTGCCGCGCCCGGAGCGGGTGGTGCAGTTGTGCCATCCCGATCTGCGCAACGAGTTCCCGCCGCTTCGGGTGCGCAGTGTCGTTGTGTCGCATAATCTTCCGGCTCAATTGACGAGTTTCGTTGGGCGGCAAGCACGAGATGGCGGAGTTGCGGCGGCTCGTCGGCGGCAACCGGTCTGGTCACGTTGACCGGCGCCGGGGGTGCCGGTAAGACCCGACTTGCGGTGGAAGTCGCGGCTGGACTCACCACCGAGTTCGGCGATGGCGTGTGGTATGTCGATTTGGCGCCGATCACCAATCCTGCTTTAGCGCCGGTGACCGTCGCGCGCACGCTGGGTCTTCCCGATCAGCCGGGCCGCTCCACCATGGACCTTTTGGTGCGGTTCTTCGGCGAGAAGAAGATCTTGCTGCTGCTCGACAATTGCGAGCATCTGCTCGACGCGTGCGGGACCCTGGTCGTCGAGCTGCTTGCGGCTTGCCCGCAGTTGACGATTCTGGCCACCAGCCGCGAGCCGCTCGGAGTGCCCGGTGAATTGAGCTGGCGGGTACCGTCGCTGTCTCTTGCCGACGAGGCCGTCGAGTTGTTCACCGACCGCGCCCGGCGCGCCCGCCCCGAGTTCGGTGTCGACGACGACAACATCGCGCTGGTCGAAGAGATCTGCGCGCGCCTGGACGGCATGCCGTTGGCGATCGAGCTTGCCGCCGCACGCGTTCGGGCGCTGTCGCTGAGCCAGATCGTGGACAGCCTGCATGACCGGTTCCGGCTGCTCACCGGGGGTGCGCGTACCGCGGTGCGCCGCCAGCAGACGCTGCGCGCCTCGGTGGATTGGTCGCATGCGCTGCTAACCGAGCCTGAGCAGGTCTTGTTCCGGCGGCTGGCGGTTTTTGCCGGCGGGTTTGACCTCGACGCCGCCCAAGCGGTCGGCGCCGACAGCGAGGTCGAGGGCTACCAGCTACTGGACCAACTCAGCCTGTTGGTCGACAAATCCCTGGTGGTCGCCGATGACACCGGCGACGGCATGCGGTACCGGTTGCTGGAGACGGTGCGCCAATACGCGCAGGAAAAACTCGGCGAGTCCGGTGAGGCCGACGAGGTGCGCACCCGCCACCGGGACTACTTCACGGCCACGGCCGTCGAGCTGGAATCGCAGGGGCTGGCCGGCCTTGAGGCGCTGATGCGGTGGGCTGAGGTCGAGATCGACAATCTGCGGGCCGCGTTCGCGTGGAGCCGGGAGAATTCCGACCCCGAGACCGCGCTGCGGCTGGTGTCTTCGTTACAGCAGTTCTGGATGAGGCGCGGTCGCTTCCGGGAAGGACTCGCCGGGTTCGACGCCGTCTTGACCGACGAACGTCCCCCGGAGATCAGCACCCGCGGTGTGGGTGCGCGCAGTCGTCGGACCACAGCATCCTCGCTGGGTGGGCTGAGCGCCTCGGCGAGTCCGGATCGGGCACGGGAGGCCCTGATCATCGCGCGCCAGCTCGACGACCCGGCACTGATCGTCCGAGCCCTCGTCGCCTGCGGGACAGTCGCCCTGTACAACGCCGAGGTGGCCCAGCCCTACTTCGCCGAGGCGATCGAGCTGGCTCGTGCAGTCGGCGACCGGTGGGGCCTGTGCCAAATCCTCAGCTATCAGACGAGCACGGGCTTTATGCCGGTGAACCGGCCGCCGCGCGCGTGGCCGGCGAGGAGGGACGTGACCTCGCCGACTCGCTTGGCGATCGGTTCTTCTCAAGGACCTGCCGAGCATGGCTGGGCGCCGCGCTGACGATGCTGGGAAATCCCGTCCACGCTGCCGAAGTACTTCGTTTGTTGAGCGAGGAGACGAAGGCGGCGGGAGACCCGGTCATGACGGCCTTCGCTGAAGTGGCCCATGGGATGGCGCTGGCATACCAAGGCGAAGCTGCTGCCGCGCACGCCGCAGCGCAATCCGCGCTGGTGGCCATGGAGGCGATGGGCGGGATCTACGCAGACACGGCGTACGCGGTATCTGCGAACGCCGCCCTGGCCGGCGGCGACAGTGCGGCGGCCGGGCAGGCAGCCGAGGCGGCCTGGCGGCAGACCGTTCCCGAGCGCGAGGTCTTCGTCAGAGGCATCAACCCGCTCGCCGAGGCCGCCCTCGCGTGCGGTGATCTGACTGCAGCCCGCCGTTGGGCCGACGAGACCGTCGCGGTGGTGCCGGGCTGGCTGCAAATGCTCGCGCTGACGGTGCGCGCCTTCGTCGCGATCGCGCAGGGTGACCGCGAGCAGGCCGAGCGCGACGCCCACGAAGCCCTGACGATCGCCGCCCGCACCCAGGGATACATGCGGGTGGCCGACACTCTGGAGTGCCTTGCTCGCCTGGCGGCCAACGACGGCAACCATGCCTACGCGGCGCGCCTGTTGGGCGCCGCGGACGCCATCCGGCAACGCATGGGGCATGCCCGCTTCCCGATGTATCAAGCCGGCTACGACGCCGCGGTCGCTTCGGTCCGGGAGGCTTTGGGCCAGAACGATTTCGACGCTGCATGGGCCGAAGGCGCTGCCCTGTCCACCGAGGAAGCGATCGCCTACGCGCAACGCGGTCGGGGCGAGCGCAAACGCCCCACCAGCGGTTGGGCATCGCTGACTCCCATGGAAAACGATGTGGTGCGTCTGGTCCAGGAGGGGCTTGGCAACAAGGAAATCGGTGCGCGGCTCTTCATCTCACCGCGCACCGTGCAGACCCACCTCACCCACGTCTACGCCAAGCTCGGCCTGACCTCCCGCGTCCAGCTCGTTCAGGAAGCCGGCCAGTACTCAACATAATGGCACCGAGATTGCCGCCATGGCTGTGGTTGGGGCGCCGGTCACGACCATGGCGGCAATCTCGCCGGGCCCGGCCGCCCCGATCACTTTGCCGCTACGACGAATCCGCGGATGATCGCCTCGATGTCGTTTGACTGCGCGACCGCCTGGTTGGCCAGCGTGGTGATCGTCAGCTGGACCAGGTATCGCTGGTTGGCCGGTGGTGAGCCGGTGGGGATGACGATCCGATTCCAGCTGTGCAGTCGCGTGCCGTCGAGGTCGTAGCTGCCCTGGATCATCGACGAGGGAAAGCCGTTGAAATCCGCGGTCGAGGCGTCCAGCTGCCGGAAGTTCTCGAACAGCTGGGCATCGTCGTTGCCGTGCTTGATGACTTCCGCCGGATCGAAGTTCCCGGTCAGTTTGAACACCACGAGTCTGGCCGTCGGATACTTGCCGCCCTGGGAGATCATCACCGTCTCCGGGGCGATCTTGGGATTGCTGTACCGCGACCAGCCCGGCGGCGTCGGTATCGACACCGTCAGATCGGTGAGACTGTCGGGCGCCACCTGCTTGCCGGCCACGCCGATGCCCTCCAGATACTGCGACAGGGGGACGGGCTTTTTGGTCATCGTCGTGGTGCTGCCGGTTGCGGTCGGACTGGTGGTCCAGATCGACTGGTAGTCAGGGGTTTTGGGCCCACATGCCACCGCGGACATCACCGCAGCAGCTGTCGCGAGAGCGGCCGCGAGTGGTCTCACAGAATCTCGCGGACCGCGTCGATCGGCCGGGCCAGGCGGGTGCCTTTCGGGGTGACGACGAAGGGTCGTTCGATGAGGATGGGGTGTTCGGCCATGGCGTCGAGCACCTGGTCGTCGTCGGCGGCGGCGAGGTTGAGATCGGCATACAGTGATTCACGCCGGCGCACGGCGGTCCGCACATCGATGCCGGCGTCGCGGATCATTTTCACCAGCTCGCTGCGCGAGGGCGGGGTTTTCAGGTACTCGACGATGGTCGGTTCGAAACCGTTGTCCCGCAACAAATCCAGCGTCTTGCGGGACGTGCTGCACCGGGGATTGTGGTAGATGACGGCCTTGTCTGCCCGCGCTGCCATCTAGGCGTCTCCGTCGAATAGCCCTGTGACTGAGCCGTTTTCGAACACGGCACGGATGGTACTGGCCAGCAGCGGCGCGATGGACAAAACCGTTAGCTGAGGGAAGCGCTTCTCCTCGCCGATCGGCAGGGTATTCGTGACGATCACCTCCCGGGCGCCGCACGAGGCCAGCCGCTCGGCGGCCGGATCGGACAGCACGCCATGGGTGGCCGCGACGATCACGTCGGTGGCGCCGTCCTCGCGCAACAACTTCACCGCACCCGCGATGGTGCCGCCGGTGTCGATCATGTCGTCGATCAGGACACAGGTCCGGTCGGCGACTTCACCGACGACGCGGTTGGACACGACCTGATTGGGCACCCGCGGATCCCGGGTTTTGTGGATGAAGGCCAGCGGAACGCCGCCCAGTGCGTCGGCCCATTTCTCGGCGATGCGCACCCGGCCCGAGTCGGGGGAGACCACCACCATGTTGCCGTCCGGGTAGTTGTCCCGGATGTACGCGGTCAGCAGGTGCTGGCCGCGCATGTGGTCGACGGGCCCGTCGAAGAACCCCTGGATCTGGTCGGTGTGCAGGTCGACGCTGACGATCCGGTCGGCGCCCGCGGTCTTGAGCAGGTCGGCGACCAGCCGCGCCGAGATGGGTTCGCGGCCGCGGTGCTTCTTGTCCTGCCGGGCGTAGGGGTAGAACGGCATGACGGCGGTGATCCGCTTGGCGCTGCCCCGCTTGAGCGCATCGATCATGATCAGCTGTTCCATCAGCCAGTTGTTCACCGGCGCCGGGCACGATTGCAGGACGAACGCGTCGCAGCCGCGCACCGACTCGTGGAAGCGCACGAAAATCTCGCCGTTGGCGAATTCCCGCGCCGTCTGCGCGGTGACGTGGACGTCGAGTTCCTTGGCTACCTGTTCGGCCAGTTCGGGGTGGGCCCGGCCCGAGAAGAGCATCAGGTTTTTGCGGTTATCGGTCCAGTCGTGGCTCACGATGCTGCCCTCGCCGGTCGGGATCGAAATGGAAGCCCCATCGTACGTAGCGAATGGTACGGAAATATGGCCGGGTTGCCAGCTGCCGAATTCACGGTGTCGGTTCGGGGTCGGACGTCTGCTCGGTCTGTTCGGCGGCCTTTTCTGCGGCCTGGGCCGCCGCGCTGCCCGGGCGCTTGCGCTGCACCCAGCCCTCGATGTTGCGCTGCGGACCCGCGGACACCGCCAGGGCGCCCGGCGGAACGTCGTCGCGCACCACCGTGCCCGCACCGGTGTAGGCCCCGTCGCCGACCGTCACCGGGGCCACGAACATGGTGTCCGACCCGGTGCGCACGTGTGAGCCGATGGTGGTTCGCCGCTTGGCGGCGCCGTCGTAGTTGACGAACACGCTGGAGGCACCGATATTGCTGTGGTCGCCGATGTCGGCGTCCCCCACGTAGGTCAGATGCGGCACCTTGGTGCCGGTGCCGATCGTGGCGTTCTTGGTCTCGACGAACGCGCCCAGCTTGCCGTCGTCTCCCAGCACGGTGCCGGGCCGAAGGTACGTGTAGGGGCCCACGGCGGCGCCGGCGCCGATGGACGACGAGACGCCGTGGGTGCGCACCACCGACGCGCCGTCGCCGACGGTGACGTCGGTCAGGGTGGTGTCCGGGCCGACGACGCAATGGCCGCCGATCTGGGTGCGGCCCAGCAGCTGGGTCCCGGGGTGGACGACGGTATCGCGGCCGATCGTCACGTCGACGTCGATCCAGGTGGTGGCGGGATCGACGATGGTGACACCCGCCATCTGATGGGCGGCGACGATGCGCCGGTTCAGCTCGGCGCCCAGTTCCGCCAGCTGGACCCGGTTGTTGACGCCGGCCACCAGCGCGCTGTCGTCGACATGGCGGGCGTGGATGGCCTGGCCGTCGCCGCGCAGGATGGCGATGACATCGGTCAGGTACAGCTCCTGCTGGGCGTTGTCGGAGCTCAGGCGGCTCAGCGCCGAGCGCAGCGCCGCGATGTCAAAGGCGTAGACGCCGGCGTTGACCTCGCGGATTTCGCGTTGCGAGGCCGTCGCGTCGGCATGTTCCACGATCGCCGTGATCTCGTCGTCCTGGGTGCGCAGGATGCGGCCGTAGCCGCCGGGATCGCGCAGCGTCGTGGTCAGCACCGTCGCCGCGGCCGAGACCGCGTGGTGGGTGGAGATCAGATCCGCCAGGGTGTCGGCGTCCAGCAGTGGTGTGTCGCCCGAGGTGACGACGACGACGCCGGCGTAGTCATCGGGCAGCGCGGACAGGCCGCAGCGGACGGCGTGGCCGGTGCCCAGCGGGCGGTCCTGCAGCGCCACGTCGATGGCGCGTCCGAGGGTGTCCGCCGCGTCCGCGACCAGCGGTGCGATGCGATGATGGTCATGGCCGAGGACCACGACCAGGTGCTGGGGCGCCATCTTGGCGATCGCATGCAGCAAGTGGGACAACATGCTGCGGCCGGCGATCGTGTGCAGCACCTTGGGGGTATCCGACCGCATCCGGGTACCGGGTCCGGCCGCAAGGACCAGCACGGCGGTATCACCACGAGACGACATCAACCCTCCTCATGCTGGTTTTGTCCCACGCGGGTGGCAGGCCGAAGCGCCGACACGCCGTCAAGCGTGTCACCTCATCTGCGGTGAAGGCAAAAATCCGCGGCGCGAAGTCGCGATGGGCGACCGAAGCTCCGTCGCCAGGACTCGAACCTGAACTCTCAGAACCAAAATCTGATGTGCTGCCGATTACACCACGACGGACCGCGTTCACACAGAGCTCACGCCACCAAGAGACTCTAGACGGGACGGCTCCGCCGCGCCGAACCGATACGCTGATTGCGTGGCCGTGCTGGATAAGGAGCCCGACAAGGAGGCCCGTGCGCCGCGCGCCCGGATGACGGGCACCGAACGCCGGCAGCAACTCATCGGCATCGCACGCTCGCTGTTCGCCGAACGCGGTTACGAGGGCACCTCGATCGAAGAGATCGCGCTGCGTGCCAACGTCTCCAAGCCGGTCGTCTACGAGCATTTCGGCGGCAAAGAGGGTTTGTATGCCGTGGTGGTGGACCGGGAGATGTCGGCGCTGCTCGACGGCATCACCTCGTCGCTGACCAACAACCGGTCGCGGGTGCGGGTCGAGCGGGTCGCCCTGGCGTTGCTCACCTACGTCGAAGAACGCACCGACGGCTTCCGGATCATGATCCGCGACTCACCGGCCTCGATCAGCTCGGGCACCTACTCCAGCCTGCTCAACGACGCCGTCAGCCAGGTCAGCTCGATCCTGGCCGGTGACTTCGCGCGTCGTGGCCTGGACCCGGAGCTGGCGCCGCTGTACGCCCAGGCGTTGGTGGGCTCGGTGTCGATGACGGCGCAATGGTGGCTTGATACGCGGGAGCCCAAGAAAGAAGTGGTCGCCGCCCACCTGGTCAACCTGATGTGGAATGGCCTGACCCACCTGGAAGCCGACCCCCGGCTGCAGGACGAATAGGCCGCGATCACGGGCGCTGGGCTCGATATCGACGAAGTTCGGTGCGTCCGGAGGCCCCTTAGAATGGCAGCATCATGACCGCACCGGGGCCTGCTCGCCCAGAAACCCCGATCGCGGGGCTCGTTGAATTGGCACTCAGCGCGCCGACCTTCCAGCAGCTGATCGACAGCGCGGCGGCGCGGCCGGCCGAGTTGAGCCTGGTGGGTCCGGCCAGCGCACGGCTGTTCGTCGCCACTGCGCTGGCGCGGCTGGGTCCGTTACTGGTGGTCACCGCGACCGGGCGCGAAGCCGACGATCTGACCGCCGAACTGCGGGGCGTCTTGGGTGACGCCGTGGCGGTCTTCCCGTCCTGGGAGACCCTGCCGCACGAGCGACTTTCGCCCGGCGTTGACACCGTGGGCACCCGGTTGACGGTGCTGCGCCGGCTGGCGCATCCCGACGACACGCGGCTCGGCCCGCCCCTGCGGGTGGTGGTGACCGCGGTGCGCTCGTTGCTGCAGCCGATGACGCCGCGGCTGGGCCTGGTCGAACCGGTCGCCTTGAGCGTCGGCCAGGAGATCGCGTTCGAGGACGTGATCGCCCGGCTGGTCGAGCTGGCCTACACCCGGGTGGACATGGTGGGCCGGCGCGGCGAGTTCGCGGTCCGCGGCGGGATCCTCGACGTCTTCCCCCCGACCGCCGAGCACCCGGTGCGCGTCGAGTTCTGGGGTGACGAGGTCAGCGAGATGCGGATGTTCTCGGTCGCCGACCAGCGCTCCATCCCGGAGCTCGAGGTCGACACGCTCACCGCGGTGGCCTGCCGGGAACTGCTGCTGACCGACGACGTGCGGGAACGGGCCGCCGCCCTGGCCGCCCGGCACTCCGGGCCCGAACCCGCCATCACCGGCAGCGTCACCGACATGCTGGCCAAGCTGGCCGAGGGCATCGCGGTCGACGGCATGGAGGCGCTGCTCCCCGTGCTGCGGCCGGGCGAACACGTGCTGCTCACCGACCAACTGGCCGAGGGCACGCCGGTGCTGCTGTGTGACCCCGAAAAGGTGCGCACCCGGGCCGCCGACCTGATCAAGACGGGCAGCGAATTCCTCGAGGCGTCGTGGTCCGTCGCGGCGCTGGGCACCGACGCGCCCGTCGACGTGGCGCAGTTCGGCGGATCGGGGTTCGCCGAGCTGGACGACGTGCACGCCGCCGCGGCGCGGTCGGGTCATCCGTGGTGGACGCTGAGCCAGCTGTCCGACGAGTCGGCGATGGAGCTCGAGGTGCGGCCGTCGCCGTCGGCCCGCGGCCATGAGCACGACATCGACGGCATCTTCGCCATGCTGCGCGCGCACGTCTCGACCGGCGGCTACGCCGTGGTGGTCGCGCCCGGGACCGGGACCGCGCATCGGGTGGTGGAGCGACTGGCCGACATCGACACCCCCGCCGCCATGCTGGAATCCGGTGCGGCGCCCAAGCAAGGTGTGGTCGGGGTGCTCAAGGGTCCGCTGCACGGCGGCGTGGTCATACCGGGCGCCAACCTGGTGGTGATCACCGAAACGGACCTGACCGGCAGCCGGGTGGCGTCCGTCGAGGGCAAGCGGCTGGCGGCCAAACGCCGCAACACCGTCGACCCGTTGGCGCTGACCGCCGGCGACCTGGTGGTGCACGATCAGCACGGCATCGGTCGGTTCGTGGAGATGGTCGAGCGCACCGTCGGCGGGGCCCGGCGCGAGTACCTGGTGCTGGAGTACGCCTCGAGTAAAAACCGGGGTGGCGGTGCTAAAAACACCGACAAGCTCTATGTCCCGATGGATTCCCTGGACCAGCTGTCCCGGTACGTCGGCGGGCAGGCGCCCGCGCTGAGCCGGCTCGGCGGCAGCGACTGGACCAACACCAAGACCAAGGCGCGCCGCGCCGTGCGGGAGATCGCCGGCGAGCTGGTGTCGCTGTACGCCAAACGGCAGGCCAGCCCGGGGCACGCGTTCGGTCCGGACAGTCCATGGCAGGCCGAGATGGAGGACGCGTTCGGGTTCACCGAGACCGTCGACCAGCTCACCGCCATCACCGAGGTCAAGGCCGACATGGAAAAGCCGATCCCGATGGACCGGGTGATCTGCGGCGACGTCGGCTACGGCAAGACCGAGATCGCGGTGCGGGCCGCGTTCAAGGCCGTTCAGGACGGCAAGCAGGTCGCCGTGCTGGTGCCCACCACGCTGCTGGCCGACCAGCATCTGCAGACCTTCACCGACCGGATGACCGGGTTCCCGGTGACCGTCAAGGGGCTGTCGCGGTTCACCGACGCCACCGAGTCCCGCGCCGTGATCGACGGCCTGGCCGACGGGTCGGTGGATATCGTGATCGGCACCCACCGGCTGCTGCAGACCGGGGTGCGCTGGAAGGACCTGGGCCTGGTGGTGGTCGACGAGGAGCAGCGGTTCGGCGTCGAGCACAAGGAACACATCAAGTCGCTACGCACCCACGTCGACGTGCTGACCATGAGCGCCACTCCGATCCCGCGGACGCTGGAGATGAGCCTGGCCGGGATTCGGGAGATGTCGACGATCCTGACCCCGCCCGAAGAGCGTTATCCGGTGCTGACCTACGTCGGCCCGGACGACGAGAAGCAGGTCGCGGCCGCGCTGCGGCGGGAGCTGCTGCGTGACGGGCAGGCCTTCTATGTGCACAACCGGGTCAGCTCGATCGACCGGGCGGCGGCCCGGGTGCGCGAGCTGGTGCCCGAGGCGCGGGTGGTGGTCGCGCACGGGCAGATGCCCGAGGAACGGCTGGAACGCACCGTGGCGGGGTTCTGGAACCGCGAGTGCGACATCCTGGTCTGCACCACGATCGTGGAGACCGGGCTGGACATCTCCAATGCCAACACGCTGATCGTCGAGCGCGCCGACACCTTCGGGCTCTCCCAGCTGCACCAGCTGCGCGGCCGGGTCGGCCGCAGCCGCGAGCGCGGTTATGCCTACTTCCTGTACCCGCCGAATACGCCGCTGACCGAGACGGCCTACGACCGGTTGGCCACCATCGCGCAGAACAACGAGCTGGGCGCGGGCATGGCGGTCGCCCTGAAGGACCTCGAAATCCGCGGCGCCGGCAACGTGCTCGGTGTCGAGCAGTCCGGGCACGTCGCCGGGGTCGGGTTCGATCTGTACGTCCGGCTGGTGGGCGAGGCCGTGGAGGCGTACCGGGCCGCGGCCGACGGTCAGACGGTGACCACCGCCGAGGAGCCCAAAGATGTGCGCATC
Organism: uncultured Actinomycetota bacterium; assembly: GCA_963800315.1. Taxonomy (GTDB): domain Bacteria; phylum Actinomycetota; class Actinomycetes; order Mycobacteriales; family Mycobacteriaceae; genus Mycobacterium. Next base: position 93,539 of record CAWDAS010000001.1, on the reverse strand, counting down.
GACCTGCCGGTGGACGCGCACCTGCCGCCGGACTACATCGCCAGCGACCGGCTGCGGCTGGAGGCCTATCGGCGGCTGGCCGCGGCGGCCTCCGATGGCGAGATCGACGCCGTCGTGGAGGAACTCACCGACCGCTACGGGGCGCTGCCCGAGCCGGCCCTGCGGCTGGTGGCGGTGGCGCGGTTGCGGCTGCTGTGCCGCGCCGCCGGCATCATCGAGGTGTCGGCCCCGTCGGCGGCGACCGTTCGGGTGTCGCCGATAACGCTGCCGGATTCGGCCCAGGTGCGGCTCAAGCGGATGTATCCGGCCGCGAGTTACCGCGCCACGACGTCGACGGTGCAGGTGCCCATCCCGCGGGCCGGCGGCGTCGGCGCGGCGCGCATCCGCGATGTGGAGTTGTTGCAGATGGTGGCCAATTTGGTGACGGCGCTGCAAGGTAAACCACAGACGGACATTGATATAACGAATGCGATCCCAGCGAGTGAGGAGCGAAAGGCGCGATGATCGTCGTCTTGTTCGACCCACGCCGCCCGTCGCTGGTGCCCGTCGAGGCCATCGAACATCTCAGCGGAGAGGTGCAATACACCGAGGAGATGCCGGTGGCGGTGCCCTGGTCGCTGCCCGCGGCCCACCCGGTGCACTCCGGCAACGACGCGCCGGTCCTGCTCTCATCCGACCCCGACCACCCCGCCGTCGTCTCTCGGCTGGCGGCCGGTGCCCGTCTGATTTCCGCACCCGAGGCTCCCCGTGGCGAGCGGTTGGTCGACGCCGTCGCGATGATGGACAAACTGCGCACCGCCGGGCCGTGGGAAAGCGAGCAAACCCACGACTCGTTGCGCAGATTCTTGCTGGAGGAGACCTACGAGCTGCTCGATGCCGTGCGCAGCGGCAACGCCGACCAGCTGCGCGAGGAACTCGGCGACGTGTTGTTGCAGGTGCTCTTCCACGCCCGCATCGCCGAGGACGCGCCACAATTTGCCTTCACCATCGACGACGTCGCGGTCACACTGGTGCGAAAGCTGGGCAACCGGGTCCCGGGAGTGCTTGCCGGGCAGACCATTTCGCTCGACGAACAGTTGGCCCAGTGGGAAGAGCGCAAGGCGGCCGAAAAGCCGCGTAACTCGGTGATGGACGACGTGCATACCGGTCAACCAGCATTAGCACTGGCGCAGAAAGTGATTGCGCGCGCCGGCAAAGCCGGCGTGCCCGCCGACCTGATCCCCGCCGGGATCACCTCGATCTCCGTGTCGGCCGACGGCGATCCGGAAAGTGCGCTGCGAACGGCCGTTTTAGAGTTCGCCGATCGGGTCCGCAGCGTGGAGAGGGCGATCGCCGCCGCCCGCCGCGGTGACAGCGTTCCCGAGGAGTTGGACGTGGCTGTCCTCGGTGAAGTTGCCGAGGACGAGTGGCGCGAGCACTGGCCTGTCGACGCCGCCGACGTCGCTCCTCGTTAAGTGACAATCGCGAAACCCGTGGGACGATGATTGTGGCGGAAGTTGGCATCGGTGTTAGGGGGATTTTGGGGAGCGTGGTGTCGCCCAGGCGTTGGTTACGCGCGGCCGCCGTGATTGGCGCGACCGCCATGCTGCTGGCCTCCAGCTGCACTTGGCAGCTCAGCCTGTTCATCCCCGAAGGGGTTCCGCCGCCGGTCGGGGATCCGGTGCCGCCGGTGGACACGCACGCCAGCGGCCGCCCCGCGGATCAGCTGCGTGATTGGGCGCAACGACGGTCGGCCGCGTTGGACATCCCGGTCATCGCGCTGGAGGCCTACGCATACGCCGCGCGGGTGGCCGAGGTCGAGAACCCGCGGTGCCACATCGCGTGGACCACGCTGGCCGGCATCGGGCAGGTCGAGAGCCACCACGGCACCTACCGCGGCGCGACGCTGGCGGCCAACGGGGACGTGAGTCCCCCCATCCGGGGTGTGCGCCTGGACGGCAGCGGCGGCAACCTGCGCATCATCGACAGCGAGGAAATCTCGACGGACAGCGAGGGGGTGGCGCGCGCGATGGGACCGATGCAGTTCATTCCGGAGACGTGGCGGCTATACGGTGTCGACGCCCACAACGACGGCCGCCTCAGCCCCGACAACATCGACGATGCGGCGCTGGCCGCCGCGGGTTATCTGTGCTGGCGCGGAAAAGACCTTGCGACACCTCGCGGCTGGATAACCGCGCTGCGTGCCTACAACAACTCGGGGGTCTACGCGCGGGCGGTCCGGGACTGGGCGACCGCTTATGCGGACGGTCACCCGCTGTAGCAGGATGTATGGGCCAGCCCATGCACCGGCTACCACACAAGGAGAACTCAGTGCCGATTATCGAGCAGGTCGGGGCCCGCGAGATCCTCGATTCCCGCGGTAACCCGACGGTCGAGGTCGAGATAGCTCTCGTTGACGGGACATTCGCCCGCGCCGCCGTGCCGTCCGGCGCGTCGACCGGTGAGCATGAGGCTGTCGAGTTGCGTGACGGCGGTGAGCGGTACGGCGGCAAAGGCGTGCACAACGCGGTGCAAGCCGTCCTCGACGAGATCGGCCCGGCCGTGATCGGCCTGGCCGCCGACGACCAGCGGTTGGTGGACCAGGCGCTGGTGGACTTGGACGGCACCCCGGACAAGTCCCGGCTGGGTGCCAACGCGATCCTGGGCGTCTCGCTGGCCGTCGCCAAAGCGGCCGCCGACTCGGCCGCGCTGCCGCTGTTCCGCTATGTCGGCGGACCCAACGCCCACATCCTGCCGGTGCCGATGATGAACATCCTCAATGGCGGTGCGCACGCCGACACCGCTGTCGACATTCAGGAGTTCATGGTGGCGCCGCTCGGCGCCCCTAGCTTCAGTGAGGCGCTGCGCTGGGGCGCCGAGGTGTACCACTCGCTGAAATCGGTGCTGAAGAAGGAGGGGCTGAGCACCGGCCTGGGCGACGAGGGCGGCTTCGCCCCGAACGTGGCCGGCACCACCGCGGCGCTGGACCTCATCTGCCGGGCCATCGAGTCGGCGGGTCTGAGACCCGGCGCCGATGTGGCGCTGGCCCTCGACGCGGCGGCCAACGAGTTCCACACCGACAACGGCTACACCTTCGAGGGCACCGCCCACACCGCCGAGCAGATGACGGAGTTCTACGCCGGCCTGCTCGGCTCCTATCCGCTGGTGTCCCTCGAAGACCCGCTGTTCGAAGGCGATTGGGAAGGCTGGGCGGCCCTGACGGCGGCGATCGGTGACCAGGTGCAGATCGTCGGCGACGACATCTTCGTCACCAATCCCGAGCGCCTGGAGGAAGGTATCGAAAAGGGGGTGGCAAACGCGTTGCTGGTCAAGGTGAACCAGATCGGCACGCTGACCGAGACCCTCGATGCCGTCGCGCTCGCGCACCACAGCGGATACCGCACGATGATCAGCCACCGCAGCGGCGAAACCGAAGACACCACGATCGCCGACCTGGCGGTGGCCGTCGGCAGCGGTCAGATCAAGACTGGTGCGCCCGCCCGCAGCGAGCGCGTCGCCAAATACAACCAGCTGCTGCGGATCGAGGAAGCGCTCGGCGACGCCGCCCGCTACGCCGGCGACCTGGCGTTCCCGCGATACGTTCCGGGAGCGAAATAGCTTGCCGGCCAAGCCGGATCCCAAGCGGCGCTCCCCGGCATCGCGTCCGGGGAGGGCCGGCGATTCGGTGCGGCGCCGTCGCTCGGCCAAGCCGTCCGCCAAGCCGTCGATCGTCGAGCCGATCAAGCGGCAGGCCACCGAATCCGTCGAGCAGCGGTCCGACCAGCGGCTGGGTTTCACCGCGCGGCGGGCGGCGGTGCTGGCCGCGGTTGTCTGCGTGCTGACTCTGACCATCGCCGGCCCGGTCCGCACCTACTTTGCGCAGCGCACCGAGATGCAGCAGTTGACCGCAAGCGAGGCCGCGCTGCGCCGGCAGATCGGCGAGCTGGAGCAGAAGAAGGCCAAACTGGCCGACCCGGCCTACATCGCGGCGCAGGCTCGCGAGCGACTCGGCTTCGTGATGCCCGGCGACATTCCGTTCCAGGTGCAGCTTCCGCCGTCGGCGGAGGCCTCCCCGGAGCCGGGATCGCAGACGGCGAAGCCGGCCAACAGCGACCCGTGGTACACCTCGTTGTGGCATACCATCGCCGACGCCCCGCACCTGCCGCCGGCCGCACCGAATCCCGCGCCGCCCGGTGGTTGACCCGGCCGATCTGGAAGCCGTGGCGCGTCAGCTCGGGCGTGAGCCGCGCGGCGTGCTGGAGATTGCCTACCGTTGCCTCGACGGTGAGCCCGGCGTGGTGAAGACCGCGCCGAAACTGCCTGACGGAACCCCGTTTCCAACGTTGTACTACCTGACACACCCGGTGCTGACCGCGGCCGCAAGCAGGCTGGAGACGACGGGATTGATGCGCGAGATGACCGAGCGGCTACGCCAGGACCCCGAATTGGCGGCCGCGTATCGGCGGGCTCACGAATCGTATCTGGCCGAACGGGATGCGATCGAGTCGTTGGGAACGACGTTCTCGGCCGGGGGTATGCCGGATCGGGTCAAGTGCCTGCACGTGCTGATCGCGCACTCGCTGGCCAAGGGCCCGGGATGCAACCCGCTCGGCGATGAGGCGCTGGCGCTGCTGGCCGCCGAGCCGGCGATGGCCCAGGTTCTGGTGGCCGGCCAATGGTGAACAGGGCTGCCGCTATCGACTGCGGTACCAACTCGATTCGGTTGCTCATCGCCGATTTCGGCGATGGCCGGTTGCGGGACGTGCATCGCGAAACACGGATCGTGCGCCTGGGTCAGGGTGTGGACGCGACCGGGGAGTTCGCAGCCGACGCGATCGCCCGAACCCGGGCCGCGCTCACCGATTACGCGGCACTGCTGAAACAGCACGGCGCCGAGCGGTTGCGGATGGTGGCCACCTCGGCCACCCGGGACGTCGCCAATCGGGACGTTTTCTTTGCGATGACGGCCGACGTGCTGGGCGCCGTGCTGCCCGGTGCGGTTGCCGAGGTGATCAGCGGCGCCGAAGAGGCCGAGCTTTCCTTCCGCGGTGCCGTCGGCGAATTAAACAGCGCCGCGGCACCATTCGTAGTCGTCGACCTCGGCGGCGGTTCCACCGAGATCGTGCTCGGCGGCGACGCGGTGGTGGCGAGCTACTCGGCCGACATCGGCTGCGTCCGGCTGACCGAACGCTGTTTGCACTCCGATCCGCCGACACCCCAAGAAGTTGCGGCGGCCCGCCGGGTGGTGCGCGAACGGCTCGAGGTCGCGCTGGGCGTGGTGCCCGTCGAAGAGGCGCGGACCTGGGTCGGCCTGGCCGGAACGATGACCACGCTGTCGGCGCTGGCGCACAATATGGCGGCGTACGACTCTGCGGCCATTCACCTTTCGCGGGTGGCCGGTAGTGACCTGGTGGCGGTGTGCGAACGGCTGATCACCATGAGCCGGGCCCAGCGCGCCGCCCTGCCGCCGATGCACGAGGGACGGGCCGACGTGATCGGCGGCGGCGCGATCGTGGTGGAGGAGTTGGCGCGCGAGCTGCGCGCCCGCGCCGGCATCGAGGAGCTGATCGTCAGCGAGCATGACATCCTCGACGGGATCGTGTTGTCAATCGCAGGGTGAGTCACTTCAGTCACACGCGTGCCGCCTTTTCTAGAGGCTGCTGTGGCAGATGTGGTTTACGCCTCGAACCGGTAGCCCATGCCCGATTCGGTCAACAGGTGCTTGGGATCCGATGGGTCATCTTCGAGTTTGCGCCGCAGCTGCGCCAAATACACGCGCAGGTAATGGGTTTCGGTGGCATACGCCGGGCCCCATACCTCCTTGAGCAGCTCCTCGCGACCGACCAGCTTGCCCCGATTGCGGACCAGCATTTCGAGCATGCCCCATTCGGTCGGAGTGAGATGGACCTCGGCGCCCTTTTTGGTGACCTTCTTGGCCGCGAGATCGACAGTGAAGGAATCCGTTTCGATCACCGGCTGTTCGAGTTCGGACGCCGCGGCGTTGCGCCGTACCGCAGCGCGTAGCCGGGCCAAGAATTCGTCCATCCCGAAGGGTTTGGTGACGTAGTCGTCGGCGCCCGCGTCGAGCGCCTCGACCTTGTCGGAGGAGTCGGTGCGCGCCGACAACACGATCACCGGTGCGGTGAGCCAACCCCGAAGACCGGCGAGCACGTCGATGCCGGATATGTCGGGCAGGCCGAGGTCGAGGATCACCACGTCGGGCTTGTGCTCGGCGGCCGCGCGCAGCGCTCCGGCTCCGGTCGACGCGGTGATGACCTCGTAGCCCCGCACCGACAAGTTGATGCGCAGCGCGCGCAGGATCTGCGGCTCGTCGTCGATCACCAGCACCCTGGTCATCCGCGCCGCTCCTCCTGCGGGGCGGCAAGATCCACCATCACGGTCAGCCCGCCGCCCGGGGTGTCGGTGGCGGTGATGGTGCCGCCCATCGCTTCGACGAAGCCGCGCGCGACCGACATGCCCAGACCCACCCCGGTGGTGTTGTCGTGATCGCCGAGCCGCTGAAACGCCTCGAAGATCTGCTCCTCGGTCCCGTGCGGAATCCCGGGGCCTTCGTCGATGACGTTGATCAGCACGCGATCGCCCACCCGCCCCGCGTTGACCCGGACCATACAATTCGGTGCGTACCGCAGCGCGTTGTCGATCAGGTTGGCAAGGACTCGTTCCAACAGCCCGGCGTCGGCCAGCACCACGGCATCCCCCACGTCGACCTTGACCCGGTCGATGGCGGATCGATAAAAACCGGTGGCGCCCTTGCCGATGCTGATCAGCGCGCGCTGCACCGTTTCCTCCAGGTAGACCCGGCGCAGATCCGGGTGCACCACGCCGGCGGCCAGGCGAGAGGAATCGAGCAGGTTGCCGACCAGTGCGGTCAGCTGGTCGATCGACTCTTCGATGGTCGCCAGCAATTCCGCCGTGTCCTCGGGGGAGAAGGCGACGTCCTCGGCGCGCAAGCTGGACACGGCGACCTTGGCCGCCGCCAGCGGGGTGCGCAGGTCGTGGCTGACCGCGGAGAGCAGCGACCGCCGCAGCTCGTCGGCCCGCACAATGGCCTCGGCCCGGCTCGCTTCCTCGGCCAGCTCCCGCTGCCGGACCAGACCGGCCGCCTGCTTGGCCACCGCACCGAGCACCCGGCGGTCACGCGCGGAAAGCTTCCTGCCCGCCAACAGCATCCAGAACTCGTCGTCGCCGACCTCGATCGCGGTGTCCGCGGAATCCACGGTCACGCAGGGATCTTTGCCGACACAGGCGACGATGCCGGTTTTCTTCCCGGGCACGCGGTCGTCCTCGCCGAGTTCGCGCAGCATGCTGACCGCGCGCTGTGAGTAGGTCTCGCGCACCCGCTCGAGCAGCGTCTCGAGATCTGCACCACGCAGCACGGAGCCGGCGAACAACGTCAGCAGCTCGGCTTCTTGCGAGGCGCGCCGTGCCTCCCGGGTGCGTTTGGTCGCGCCGTCGACCAGCGCCGCGACCGCGACCGCTACCAGCAGCAGGACCACCTCGGTGACGGCCGCGTCGGGCTCGGCGATGGTGAAGGTGTGCCGCGGAGCGGTGAGGAAGTAGTTCAACAACAGGCTGGACAACATCGCCGAAAGCACCGCGGGGGCAATGCCTCCGAGTAGCGCCACCACCACCACGCCGACGAAGAACAGTGCGCTATCGCCGCTGGTGCCCAGGTACCGGTCCAACAGCGTCACGGTGACGGCGCAAATGAACGACGGGACGATGAAGGCCGCGACCCAGGGCGTGACACGGCGCTCGCGGGTCGAGAGCGATGCCGCCCGGAAACCGCGTTTGGATTCCTCGTGGGTGACCAGGTGCACGTCGATCTTTCCCGACAGCTCGACGATCCGCGCGCCGATTCCCTCCTCGAACAGGCGCGCCCACCGCGTCCGGCGCGAGGTGCCGATCACCAATTGGGTGGCGTTCATCTCCCGGGCGAAATCGAGCAGCGCCGTGGGGACGTCGTCGCCGACGACGCTATGCAGGGACGCGTCGAGACTGTTCGCCAGCTCTCGGATCTTGCCCATGCGGGTCTCGGAAAGGCCGGCCAGCCCGTCGCCGCGCAAGACGTGCACCACCATGAGCTCGGCGCTGGACTTCGACGCGATCCGTGATGCCCGGCGCACCAAGGTCTCCGATTCCGGGCCACCGGTGACCGCCACCACGACCCGCTCACGCGCCTCCCACGTGTCGGTGATCTTGTTCTCCGCCCGGTACTTCGCGAGCGCGGTATCCACCTGGTCAGCCAGCCACAGCAGCGCCAATTCCCTTAGCGCGGTCAGGTTTCCGCGGCGAAAGTAATTCGACAGCGCGGCGTCGATCCGTTCCGGGGTGTAGACGTTGCCGTGAGACAGCCTGCGGCGCAGCGCTTCCGGTGTGATGTCGATGAGCTCGACTTGGGACGCCTGGCGGACGATCGAATCGGGTATCGTCTCTTTTTGTTCGATGCCGGTGATCTGGGCGACGACGTCGTTGAGGCTCTCCAGGTGCTGGACGTTGACGGTGGAGATCACGGTAATCCCGGCGTCGAGCAGCTCCTCGACATCCTGCCACCGCTTGGGGTTCTTGCTGCCCGGTGTATTGGTGTGAGCGAGTTCGTCGACGAGGACGACTTGGGGATGGCGCGCCAGGACGGCCGGCACGTCGAGTTCGGGGAAGCTGCCGCCGCGGTATTCGATGTAGTGCGGCGGAATCATCTCGATGCCCCCAAGCAGCTCAGCGGTTTTCGCTCGTCCGTGGGTCTCGATCACGCCCGCCACCACGTCGGTGCCGCGTTCCAGCCGCCGATGCGCCTCACCGAGCATCGCGTAGGTCTTGCCGACGCCGGGCGCCGCGCCAAGGTAGATGCGCAGCTCGCCGCGTTTGGGGCGGTGATCCCGCAGGCTGACGTCGCTCACGCCAACCATCATCCCCCTATCGCGCTAGCTGGTGACCGGATACTGGTGGTCGAGTTGCAGGTTGAGTCCCAGTACGTTGACGCACGGTTCGCCGAGAAAGCCCAGGAAACGGCCACTTCGGTTCTCCGCGAGGACCGCACGTATCTGAGCGGGGCTGACGTGCCGGGCCTTGGCGACGCGCGCGATTTGCAGTTCGGCATAGGCCGGCGAAATGTTCGGGTCGAGGCCGCTGGCGCTGGCGGTGATGGCGTCGGCGGGCACCGCCGGGTCGGTGGGTGCCGCGCCGCGGATGGGCACGATCTGGCCGATCGAATAATCCTCCCCGGTTTTGGGCCCGGACTTGGCGCACTCGACGCGCACTCCTTCGTAGCTGGCCAGGAACGGCGTTTGCATCGTCCGGCACGGCTCATTGACGCTCACCACCCGGGTGGGATGGAGGACCTTCCCGTGCGCGTCCCGGGGGCCGATCACCGACAGCACCGCGCCCACCCCGCCGCCCGTGCAGAACGGACGTGACCCGGACACACCCTCCAGTCGGGCTACCGCGACGCTGCGCGTGCACACCTGCGTCAGCAGGCTCGGCTTGTCCGGTGTGTCGACGATGCTTTCGGGCCCCAGGTTGCTCGCCCCCGATGACAGCGGGTCGTAGCCGGTACCGGCCGCCGAGGGGCGGCTCTGAAAGTATTGCGGCAGCGGGTTGCCGCCGGAGTCGGTGAATAGCTGACCGATGAGCCGGCTGCCCACCGGCGCCCCGTTGGCGGTGAGGATCGACCCTTCGGCCTTGTCGTGCAGGCCCGGTAGCTGGGCGACCAGCCAGATCAGCAGCGGGTAGGCCAGACCGGTGATGACGGTCAGCACCAGCAGCGCGCGCAAGGCTGCCCAATGCATGCGGACAAAATTCGAAAACTTCATGTCAGGACATCCCTGGGACGAATTGGACGATCAGGTCGATCAGCTTGATGCCGATGAACGGGGCGATGATGCCGCCGAGGCCATAGACATAGAGATTGCGGCTCAACAGCTTCGACGCGCTGCTGGGCGTGTACCGCACGCCGCGCAGTGACAGCGGGATCAGTGCCACGATGACGACCGCGTTGAAGATGACCGCCGACAGGATCGCCGACTGCGGGCTGTGCAGCCGCATGATGTTGATCATGTCCAGCCCCGGGAAGAGCGCGACGAACATTGCCGGGATGATCGCGAAGTACTTCGCGATGTCGTTGGCGATCGAGAAGGTGGTCAGCGCGCCACGGGTGATCAGCAGCTGCTTGCCGATCTCGACGATCTCGATGAGTTTGGTGGGGTCGGAGTCGAGGTCGACCATGTTGCCGGCCTCTTTGGCGGCCGAGGTGCCGGTGTTCATTGCCACACCGACGTCGGCCTGGGCCAGGGCAGGCGCGTCATTGGTGCCGTCGCCGGTCATCGCGACGAGCTTGCCGCCTTCCTGTTCACTCTTGATCAGCGCGAGCTTGTCCTCGGGCGTGGCCTCGGCGAGAAAGTCGTCGACACCGGCCTCGTCGGCGATCGCCTTGGCGGTCAACGGGTTATCGCCGGTGATCATCACCGTCCGGATGCCCATCCGCCGCATCTCGTCGAACCGCTCCCGCATGCCCTGTTTGACAACGTCTTTGAGGTGGATGACACCCAGTATCGCGGCCTCGCCATCACGGCTCTCCCCGACGACCAGCGGGGTGCCGCCGCCGGCGGCGACACCGTCCACGAGCACGCCGAGCTGGGTGGGAACGTTACCGCCTTGCCCACGTACCCATTCCGCCACGGAGCTGGCCGCGCCCTTGCGCAGCAAGTGCCCGTCCACGTTGACGCCCGACATGCGTGTCGCGGCGGAAAAGGCCACCCATTGGGCGTGCGCGAGTTCGCCCGGGGTGCGCGCGCGCAGCCCGAAGTGTTGTTTGGCGAACACGACAACCGAGCGCCCCTCCGGTGTCTCGTCGGCCAGGCTGGACAACTGCGCGGCGTCGGCCAGCTGCTCGGGGGAGATTCCGTCGAGCGGGACGAAGGCGGCGGCCTGCCGGTTACCCAGCGTAATGGTGCCCGTCTTGTCGAGCAGCAGCGTGTTGACGTCGCCCGCGGCTTCCACCGCGCGTCCGGACATCGCGAGGACGTTGCGCTGCACCAGCCGGTCCATGCCGGCGATGCCGATGGCCGACAGCAGCGCGCCGATCGTGGTGGGGATCAGGCACACCAGCAGAGACACCATGACGATTCCGGTGACACCATTTGCGCCCAGCGCCTGGCTGTCGGGCACACCGGGGTTGTTCACCTTGGAGTAGATCGCCAGCGGCTGCAGGGTCGCGACGGCGAAGACGAAGATGATCGTCAGCGCGGCCAACAGGATGTTCAGCGCGATCTCGTTGGGCGTTTTCTGCCGGTTGGCGCCCTCCACGAGCGCGATCATCCGGTCGATGAAACTTTCTCCGGGTTTCTGGGTGATTTTCACGATGATCCGGTCGCTCAGCACGGTGGTGCCTCCGGTGACGGCCGAGCGGTCGCCGCCGGACTCGCGGATCACCGGCGCCGACTCGCCGGTGATCGCCGACTCGTCCACAGAGGCAATGCCTTCCAGCACATCGCCGTCACCCGGTATCACTTGGCCGGCCTCCACCACGACGATGTCGCCCTGTTGCAGCACTGTCGCAGCAACTTCTTCCTCCGCCGCGGCAGCGCCGGGTTCCCAGTTCTTGAGGCGTCGGGCCATGGTTTGGGTCTTGGCTCGGCGCAGCGTTTCGGCCTGGGCCTTGCCGCGGCCTTCGGCCACCGCCTCCGCGAGGTTGGCAAACAGCACGGTGAGCCATAGCCAGACCACGATCAACCACGCGAACCAGGTCGGGTTGATGATCGCCAGCACGGTGCTCCAGGCGGCGCCGATTTCGACGATGAACATCACCGGGTTGCGCCACAGGGTGCGCGGGTCCAGCTTGCTTAGCGCATGCGGCGTCGACTTCCGCAGCATCTTGGGATCGAGCAGGCCGCCCTGGATCCGTGTGGTGCTCGGCGACGTCCCCGTCATCAATGGATTCCTTCGGCGAGGGGCCCGAGCGCAAGCACGGGCAGGAACGTGAGGGCAACGAGAATCAGCGTGACACCGGCGACCATTCCCACGAACTGTGGCCGATGGGTGGGCAGTGTGCCCGCCGATTCCGGCGTGTGGCCCTGCTTGGCCAGTGAGCCGGCCAGGCCGAGTACGAGCACGATCGGCAGGAACCTGCCGAAGACCATGGCCAGTCCGAGGGCGGTGTTGTACCAGTTGGTGTTGCCGCCGAGTCCGGCGAAGGCCGACCCGTTGTTGTTGGCCGCGGAGGTGAACGCATACAAGACCTCCGACAGCCCATGCGGGCCGCCGTTCAGCATCGCGGCGCGTTCGCCCGGCAGCGCCATCGCTATCGCGGTCCCTGTCAGCACGATCAGCGGTGTGACCAGGAAATAGCTTGCGGCGAGCTTGATTTCGCGGGGGTTGATCTTCTTGCCGAGGTACTCCGGGGTGCGCCCGACCATCAGTCCGGCGACGAAGACGGTGATTACCGCCAGGACCAGCATGCCGTACAGGCCGGAGCCCACGCCGCCCGGAGCAACCTCCCCGAGCTGCATGTTGAACAGCGTCACCATCCCGCCGAGGCTGGTGTAGGAGTCATGGAACGAGTCGACGGCACCGGTGGAGGTGAGTGTTGTCGAATCGGCGAACACCGCCGAGTTGGCGATGCCGAAGCGCTGCTCGACCCCCTCCATCGCCGCGCCGGCCGAGGTGGGCACCGTGCCGTGATGCTGCAGCTGAAACCACAGCATGAACGTCACGCTGATCGCATACAGCGTCGCCATGACCGATGCGATCGCGTAGCCCTGCTTGACGCTGCCGACCATGCGGCCGAACGTGCGTGGCAGCGAAAAGCTGATCACCAGCAGCAGGAAGATCTCCAGCCAGTTGGTCCAAACGGTCGGGTTCTCGAACGGGTGCGAGGAGTTCGCGTTGTAGAACCCGCCGCCGTTGGTGCCAAGCTCCTTGATGACCTCCTGGCTGGCCACCGGGCCGCCGGTGATCGTCTGCCGGGCGCCACCCAGGGTGGTGACAGTCTGGTCGTTGAGGTGGAAGTTCTGGATCGCCCCTCCCGCGATCAGCAGGATGGCGCCCACGATCGCGATCGGCAGCAGGATGCGAAGCACCGTGCGCACTAGGTCAACCCAGAAGTTGCCCAGGTCGCCGGTGCGCCGGCGGGCAAACCCGCGGACCAGCGCGATCGCCACCGCCATGCCCACGGCGGCCGAGACGAAGTTCTGCACCGCCAACCCGGCCATTTGCACGAGATGACCGTCGGTGGACTCCCCGGAGTAGTTCTGCCAGTTGGTGTTGGTGACGAAGCTGACCGCGGTGTTCCACGCCAGCCCCGGGGTCATCTTGGTGGCCGGATCATGCAGGTGCAGCGGCAACGCCCCCTGCACGAGCTGGAACACGAACAGGAACAGGATGCTGATCGACGAGAACGCCAAGACGCTGCGGGCGTAGGCGCCCCATGTCTGCTCCGAGCGCGGATCGACGCCGATCAGCCGATAGAGCACGCGTTCGGCGTACAGGTCCTTTTCGGACGCGTACACCCGATACATGTAGTCGCCGAAGGGCACATGCACCAGCACCAGCGCCACGACGAGAACGGCGAGGAAGATCATCCCCGCTGCCGTTGTGCTCACTAAAACCTTTCGGGGAACAGCAGGGCGCAGCCCAGAAACAGCGCAAGGAGGACGGACAACACCAAACCGACGACGTTCTCGTAGCTCACAGCCGTTCGACCAACTTCTGCACCAGGCCGAGAACGGCGAACACCGCCACCGTGAGCACGGCGAATGCCAAAACGCCCATCTTGTCTCCGTTCTGTGCCGGTCAGTGCGCACGTTAAGACCTCACCGAGTCGGCCGCAGCGCAACTGTGGGAGGGCAAAAGTCTGCCTGAAAGTAGCCGCGGATTCGGCGGGTCGGGCCGTTGGTTGACACATTCCTGACGGCGCCGCGGTGCGCCCTTACGCTTTCTTTACGGCGGCAGGGCTAGGCGCTGTCGGCGACCGGACCGTCGAGCAGCGGAAGCCGCACCCGAAAAACCGTTCGGCCTTCGACGGATTCGGCGGTAACCGAACCCTGGTGGGCCTTGACGATCGAGCTGACGATGGCCAGTCCCAGCCCATTGCCGGAACCGTCGGACCTCGACGTGTCGGCCCGGACGAACCGCTCGAACAACCGCGGAAGCAGATTGGCATCGATGCCCGGCCCGTCGTCGGCAACGGTCAACTCCGCATAGGGCCCCTCCGGGCCGCCGCGTCTGACGATTCCGGCCGTCACGGTGACCCCGGGCGGCGTGTGCACCCTGGCGTTGCTGAGCAGATTGCTGACCAGTTGGTGCAGCCGGGCGCGGTCCCCGCGGACCCACACCGGCCCGTCGGGAAGGTCTTTGACCCAATGGTGCGTGCGCGCCGCGACCGCCGCGTCGTTGACCGCATTGGTGACGAGTTCGGCAAGGTCGACGTCTTCGGTGTGCAGGTCTTGGCCTTCGCCCAGGCGGGAGAGCAGGAGCAGCTCGTCGACGAGCGCCGTCATGCGCCGTGCTTCGGACTCGATGCGGGCCAACGCGTACTCGGTGGTCGGCGGCAGCGTCGAACTGTCCTGACGGGTCAGTTCGGCGTAGCCCTGAATCGCGGCCAGCGGGGTGCGCAGCTCGTGGCTGGCGTCGGTGATGAATTGCCGCATGCGCAGGTCGGACTCGACGCGATACGCCAGCGCGCTATCGACGTTGTCCAGCAACCGGTTCAGCGTGTGGCCGACGATTCCGACTTCATTGTCCGGGTCGGTGTCGTGCGGCCGCACTCTGACGCTGATCCGGTGGTCGTCGCCGGTAAGGGGCAGCGCGGCCACTTCCGCTGCGGTTGCCGCGAGCCGGCGCAACGGGCGCAGGGCGTAGCCGACCACCCAAACCGTGAGCCCGGCGGTGACCACCAAAGCCGCCGCGATCAGCACCGTGATGGTGACCTGTTTACGGGCGATGATCCGGTCGGCGAGGTTTAGCGACACCCCGGCGACCAACAGGTCGGATCCGTCGACGCGGCTTTTGACCCGGTAAGAACCCAGGCTGGCGAGGTCTTCGGTGCGGGGCTTGCCGTCGGTCCACGTCTGGGTTTCGATGGCGCGGATCACGTCCGCCCGAGCGGGTTGCGCTTTGTCTTCGGAAAAGACCGCCGAGCCGATGACGACGCCGTCGTGTAGCACGGCGATGAAGTTGCCCGGCATTTGATCAGTGAACTCCAGCATTGCCTGGGCTAACGGCGGAGTGCCGGCGTGCGCCGAGGTATGTTCGCCGTTGCGGTATCTGGCGTACGAGTTGCTCAGGGCGTCCAGGGATTCGGCGACGTC
This sequence comes from uncultured Actinomycetota bacterium, assembly GCA_963800315.1. Classification (GTDB taxonomy): domain Bacteria; phylum Actinomycetota; class Actinomycetes; order Mycobacteriales; family Mycobacteriaceae; genus Mycobacterium. Next base: position 78,237 of record CAWDAS010000001.1, on the reverse strand, counting down.
TGCGTCGCTCATCGAGGTGACATAGCCATGCAGGCTCAGCACGGAAACGATGCCCACCGTCATCAGCACCACGCTGACGACGGCCAAGACGCCAAGCAGCAGTTGGCGGCGCAGCGAATGGGGAAGCCAGCGCGGAAGGTCTTTGGATGACGAGTCGCGATCGCCGGTCATTCCGGCGGCCGCAGCATGTAGCCGACACCGCGGACGGTATGGATCATCGGTTCCCTGCCGGAGTCGATCTTCTTTCTCAGATAGGAGATGTACAGATCCACGATGCTGGTGCGTCCGGCGAAGTCGTAGTTCCAGACGCGGTCGAGGATTTCGGTGCGGCTCAGCGCGCGGCGCGGATTACGCATGAGGAAGCGCAGCAGTTCGAACTCGGTGGACGACAGCGACATCGGCGTGTCGCCGCGGGTGACTTCGCGGCTGGCGGTATCGACGCGCAGGTCGCCGACCTTGAGGCTTTCGGCGGTCGGCGGGGCCTGCTGGCCGGAGCGGCGCAGCAATCCGCGCAGTCGGGCGACCAGCTCCTCGAGGCTGAACGGTTTGGTCATGTAGTCGTCGGCGCCGGCGGTGAGGCCGGTCACCCGGTCCATCACCGAATCGCGGGCGGTGAGGAACAGCGTGGGGGTGTAGACGTCCGACTGGCGGACCCGCTCCAGGATTCGCAGCCCGTCCACGTCGGGAAGCATGATGTCGAGAACGAGGACGTCGGGGCCGGACTTGTCGAACTTCGCCATGGCCTCGCGCCCGTTGTGCGCGATGTCGACCATCCAGCCCTCGTAATGCAGCGCCATCTTCACCAGGTTGGTCAGCGCCGGCTCGTCATCGACGAGAAGAACGCGGATCGGTGATCCGTCGGCGCGGTAGATCCTGGGCAGCTGCCCAAGGATGGCTTGGCGTGGGCGCTGGCTGCCCGCGTATCCCGACATCACGGTCATGCTCCTAGATTCTGGCAAGCGACACATGCAATTATCGCCAAGCTCATAGAAACCTCAAATGTTGCGATGTTGGCCAGCTCGCATCGGGGCGAAACATATATGTGTTTGATATGCATTGGATGAGCCAGCTTGAGACCTGTCGGCCGCCCAAAAATACTGGGATGCATAGTCGTTGATATGGAAGCGCTGAGCCACTGGGGGCGAGGATCTCCAAATCGACGGCGCACGAATGGGTTTCATTGATTGCCAGCTGCTGCAATTCACCTAAGGCCGTCGTGGCTCACACGGCGCACGGCGGCGGGGGACGACGGGTCCCGGCGTTGGTTAGCGCAAAGTTACGAACGAGCTACGAATTTCCATGGAATCAAATGCTTTTCGTAGCGCAACTCGTGGGCGAAGGATAACGATGGATTTTGGCGCGTTGCCGCCCGAAGTCAACTCCGGCCGGATGTATTCGGGACCGGGCCCGGCCTCCTTACTTGCCGCCTCCGCGGCATGGGAGTCGCTGGCCGCCGAGCTCAATGTCGCCGCCAGCGGCTACGAATCGGTGATCACGACCCTGACGGCCGAGTGGCAGGGACCGACGTCGATGTCGATGGCGGCCGCGGTCGCGCCCTACGTGGCGTGGATGCGGGCCATCGCCGAGCAATGCGAACAGTCGGGGATCCAGGCCGCCGCGGCGGCGGGCGCCTATGACACGGCGTACGCGATGACGGTGCCGCCGCCGCTGATCGCCGCCAACCGCGCTCAGCTCGCGGCGTTGGTCGCGGACCAACCTTCTGGGGCAGAACACACCGGCGATCATGGCCACCGAGGCCGAGTACGGCGAAATGTGGGCCCAGGATGCCACCGCGATGTACAGCTACGCCGCCAGTTCGGCGTCCGCCTCGACCTTCAGCAGCCTCACGCCGCCGCCGCAGACCACCAATCCCGGCGGGGTCGGCGGCCAGGCCGGCGCGGTGGCCCAGGTGACGGCGACCCAGGCCGCCACCAAGGCGCAGAGCACGTCGGCGCATGTGATGTCGTCCGTGCCGCAAGCCCTGCAGGGTCTGTCGACGCCCGGGTCTTCGCCCAACGCGGGTCTGACGCAGGCGGCGATAGGCACCGAGGCGTCAGTCGGCACCTCGGGCGCTTCCGCGCCGGTCAGTGCGCTGTCCAGTCTGACCAGCGCATCCGGCAAGAGCTTTACCAAGACCGCCAGCGCGGGCACCGCGGCCGCGTCCGGAGTGGCCACGGGCTCTGGATCCGTCCTGACCGGCGGAGAAGGCGCGGCCTTCACGGCGTTCGGCCTGGGCTCCGACGCGGCCGGCCTGGGTGCCGACGGGGCGGGCCTGGGGGCCGACGGCGGTGGGATCGGTATGGACGCGTACGGAGTGACGCTGGACCTGGAGGGGGCGGGTTCGATCCTGGGCGCCGAGGGAGTGCCCGGATTCCAGAGCCCGGAAGCCCTGGGCGGTATGGGCCTGGGCCAGCTGGGGCCGGTGGCAGGTCTGGGCCAGGGCGCGTCGGCGAGCATGGGTCACGGGGCCTCGCTCGGAACCCTTTCGGTGCCGCCGGCCTGGGGCAACGCGGCGTCGTCGGTGACGCCGCTGCCGGCCCTGGACGCCAACACCGTGCCGGCCGGCTGGGGCGCGACACCATCGGCAGGGTCCGGATCCGGCATCTCCAAGCTGCCGCTCGGTGGAATGGTCGGACGCGAGGCCGAGGGGGCGGTTCACCGGATCGGATTCCGCCCCTCGCTGATCCCGCGCTCCCCGGTGGCCGGGTAAGCGCCAGAAAAGGGGCCCGCACGCGGGTGGCGTGCGGGCCCCTTGGACTCAAGTCGCGGCGTCAGGCCCAGCTGGACCCAACGGCGCTGTCGGTGCTGGCCATGTTGCTGCCGGCGGTCTGCACCTTCTGCCCGTGGGCGTTGGCCTGCTCGTAGATCACCTGGAAGTTGCGACCCAACTGGGTGATGAACTCCTGGCACGCCACCGAACCGGCACCGCCCCAGAAGTCACCGGCAGCAAGCACATCGCGAACGATGGCCTGGTGCTCGGCCTCCAGGGACGCGGCCTGGGCGCGGATCAGGGCGCCGTGGGCGTCGACATCGCCGAACTGGTAATTGATGCTCATTGGTTAGCTCCTTAAAAGTGTTGGAGGATAATGGTTTTCGGCCGCTAGCTGCCGAGGATGTGCATCGAGGCCTGCTCTTGCTGCTCGTAGTTGTTGGCGTCGCGGATCAGGCCGTCCCGCACCCCGTGCAGCATGTTGACGATGTTGCGGAACGCCTGGTTGACCTGACCCATGGTGTCGTAGGAGGTCGCCTGGGCCTGGCCGCTCCAGCCGGAGCCGGCAATGTTCATCGAGGACGCCCACATCTTGCGGGCCTCGTCCTCAACGGTCTGGGCGTGCACCTCGAAGCGGCCCGCCATCGCCCGCATTTCGTGCGGGTCGGTCATAAAACGTGTTGCCATGTCGCCTTTCTCCTTCTCTTTCAAGCCTTCAGTTGGTAGAGGCCTTGTTCGTTGTGATCCCGTTGCGGTGGTGGCCGCATCCCTGACAGATTACGGCCTGCCAGTTAACTGCTCGCCTCAAACGAGTGACATATACCCCCTTCTTCCCGCCTCAGACGACAACCTGCTTGGGCATGACGATCGGCTTGAAGCCGTACCGCGGCCCGGCGCCGTAGGCGCCGGCGCCCTTGGCCGCCGCCGCCATCCCCGGCATGCCGGGCATCGCCGCGACCGGCTCCGCCTCGGCGGCGGCGGTCCAGCCCGAGCCCTCGAGGGGGGCGGTGGAGGACGCCAACGTCCCCGCCTTGGCGACCGACGACCAGCTGGCCGGCACAGACATTTTGCCGACCGTGGACGCCCCGCCGACGCTCGCCGACGCCGCTGCGCCGGCCGGCATCACCGAGCCGACCATGGTGCCCGGCATGATCCCGGCCGCACTGGCCGGCGCGACGGAATCGACCACCATCGGGACCCCCGCCACGGTGCCAAAGGTGTGCCCCAGTGATACCGCGGTCGGGATGGCGTTCATGACGAACCAGGCCGCGGTGTTCACCCCGCCGTTGATGGTGTTGAAGACGGCCGGGGTGCCGAGGAAGCCGTCAATCGAGTTGACAAGGCCACCGGCTGACAGGGCGGAGGTGCTGGCGGTCGAGGTTGCTGTCCCGGCAGCGGCGCCAGCGGCGTCCGCGGCCGGGTTGATGATGCCCCCCGTCACCGATACGGGTGCCGGAAGGGCGCTGGCGGCCAACGAGGACGCCTGGTAGACGCCCATCGCGGCGACGTCCTGGGCCCACATCGCCTCGTAATCGGCTTCCAGCGCCGCGACGGTCGCGGCGGTGAAAGGGAGCCCGGCGACGGCGGCAAAATAGGCGGCCCTATTGGCGGCGATCACCGCCGGGGTGGCGACCGCCATATACGCCACGTCAAAAGCGGCCGCCGACGCCGAGGCCTGAGCGGCTGCCTGCTCGACCTCCGCTTGCGTGGTCAGCAGCCAGGAGATGTAGGTCTGGGCCGCGGCCGCCGCTGCGGCCGCCCCCGTGCCCGTCCACCCCGAGGCGGCGGTCAGCATCGACATTTCGTTGGTCCACCCGGTCGCCGTGGTGCCCAGCTCGGCGGCCAGGCTGCTCAATGCCGCCGAGGCGGCGTAGAGCGGACCCGAGCCCGCGCCGGCGTAGATCTGGCCCGAGATGACTTCCGGAGGCATAGCTGCCCAACTCATCTGTACCCCATTCCTTTTGGTCGAAGTTGGCTAGTTGCTGACTGTGTGCGATCCGTTAGTGCCGGCCGCCTAGATGGCCTTCACCTTCGGCATGACGATGGGCTTGACGCCGTAGCGCGGTGCTCCGAAGCCGGCGCTGTTGCGCGCGGCCGCACCCATTCCCGGCATGCCGGGGATGATCCCCCCGGTGCCGGCCTGCGGCGCGGCGGCGGTCCACCCCACGGTCTCGACCGCCGCGGCGGAGCTTGTTGCCGGAGCCGCACCCGCCCAGCTCGGCGGCACCGCCAACTTGTTGCCGACCATGGTCGCGTTGCCCACCGCGGCCATCGGCATCGCGCCCAGGCCGCCCATGCCGCCCAGGCCGGTGGCCGGCGCCGTGGTGCCGGCGAGGTCCGCAGCGCCGGCGGCACCGGCGTCGATCGGGTCCACCAGACCGCCACCGGCCAATCCGAGCAGGTCGGAACCGGCGGAGGCCCAGTTCCCACCACCGATGTTGAGCAGGCTGCCAATGTTGCTTGACGCTCCGAACGGGCCACCGAAACCGGTGCTCGGATTGGGACCACCGAGCAGATAGCTTATTCCGTCGAGGATACCGCCGGGTTGCGCAGTGGCCTGGGCCGCGTTGGCGGCCTCGGTGAAGCTGTACGTGTCGCTGGCCGCGCCAAGGTTGGTTTCAAACTGGGTTTGATAACTCTGACCTTCGGCAAGGATCCCCTGGAGTGCCGTGCCCCACGCCGAGAAGATGCCCGCCTGCTGGATCGATACCGAGTCGGCGCCTGCCGGAGCGATGACGGTGGTCGGCGCCGCAACCCCAGCGGTCGTCGTCGCCAGGGCACTGCCCAACGCCGCCAGCGCCGCCTGCGCGGCAGTCAATGTTGCCGGGTCTACTGTCAATGGCATCTGTTGCTCCTCAAGGTTCGGAAAGCGTCGACCCCCGTTTGGCGGATCGATTCTGTGCGTTCGCGTAACAGCCCCTGTGCGTTCGCGGTAAGGCTAACGACCCATGACTCCACCGTCCTGGCCGAAAAGCCCAGCGTGACTCCCGTTTACGGCTTCTTAACGCTGACGCCGCTGGTTTTAACAAGCTGCCATCGGGTGACATAGCCGTGTCATCTGGCGTTTGGCTGCGCACCAGGGAAAAACGCGCGGCGCGCGGATCTTAGGCGAACCGCACCCGCGGCGCACCTCGAGCGTTTCGCTAATTTCGGCGGGATCCGATGCCCGGCGTCAGGGCGGCGCGCGCTACATTCGCCGCCGGGCCCCCATAGCCCAATTGGCAGAGGCAGCGGACTTAAAATCCGTCCAGTGTCGGTTCGAGTCCGACTGGGGGCACCGAGAAGGAGCTGGTAGGGGCGTTTCGGTGACTCGCTGAACCTCGCAGGGGACCGTCCACCCCGGCCTCGCCCCGGCGTGCGGGGGGCGACGGGTAGAGGACCGGGCGCCCCTAGCAAACTGGCCGGTGGGGTCTATGCCAATCTGAGGGAATGGATGAACGTGAAGATGCTGAGATGGTTGAGCTCGCCGCGCTTCTTCGCGAGCGCAACTCAAGCTCAGATTTATCCGGTGGCAAACAATTCACTGTTGGTAGTTAGCGAAGCCCAGCGGCGTCAGCTCGCAATGTTCGCCTGCGATTAACAGCTGGCGGTACGTGCCTTGCCCGCCGAGCCACGTAGGCAGCGCGGCCGACGTCGCATACTGCGGCTGACGCACTCGCCGCGTGCTGCCGGACCCGTTACGGGACCGGCACGCTGGCCCAACCGCCGTGGGGCTGGCATCAACGCAGGTAGGCGCGGAGCCGATGACGGGATCAAACCCCCGTATTCAGCCTTGGGAAGCTGCTACAGCACATCCTGGTTTGTTCGGTCCGAGTTGAGCCCCGATTGACCCGAGGCGCTGCCGGGCAACATGTCGGTGTGATGTGCTTTCATTATCGGCTCGATCCAACACGGCGAGAACGGTTGGGAGGGTGCGCGGTACGGGTCAAAGCACAAGACGACCGTTGCCGACGACAGTCATGTGCGTTACCCCGATCTGGTCGACCGACGTTTCTACGCGTGTGCGCCGAATCGGTTGTGGGTGGCCGACTTCACCTATGTGTCGACGTGGATGGGGTTCGTCTACGTGGCGTTCGTCATCGATGCCTACAGTCGGCGGATCCTGGGCTGGCGGGCCGCCAGATCGATGACCACCGACCTGGTCCTCGACGCCGTCGAGCACGCGTTCTTCACCCGCGCTCAGGACGGTACAACCAGCCTGCAGGGGTTGATCGCGCACAGCGACGCGGGCAGTCAGGCCGATTGAATCCGCCCAGTACACGTCGGTGGCGTTCACCCAGCGGCTCATCGACGAGGGCGTGGATCCCTCGGTCGGCTCGGTCGGCGACGCGCTGGACAACGCGCTGGCCGAGACCACCGTCGGGTCGTTCAAGAACGAACTCATCCGCCGGCAAGGGCCATGGCGTGACGTCAACCAGGTCGAGCTCGCGACCGCCGAATGGGTCATGTGGTTCAACACCGAACGCCCGCACGAGTACCTCGACGACTTCACCCCCGAGGTCGTCGAGAAGCTCTACTACGATCACAGACGTACCCAACCAAAGGCAGGGTGATTCAACGAGAACAGTCTCCGGACTCACCGGGACGGGTCAATTGGAGGAAAACACAGTGCCCGAGAAAACCGTCAAGGTCCGCGTCAAAGCGCCGTTCCGCGTCGTGCACAAGGGCGAGCCCTACAGCGATGGGGCCGAGGTCACGGTGCCCGAATCCGTGGCCGCCCAATGGGAGCGATCCCGCTGGGTTGAACGCGTCACCGGCAAGACCTGACCATGGAGTCTCGGTGCCCTGGCGTTAACACCGCAACGCCAGGCATTTGGTGATGGCGGGTTATGACGGTCCTGCAACCCGAACCAGACCAGCGCCAGGGCCACCGAGTCCCTGTGGAACTAGCCACTGGCGCCTAGGGTGAAGCCGGATGCGTTACGTCCGGGTCTCTTTTGTTTGGGCCTTAAAACGAGGTTTGGGCCTGGCCACGCTGGCGCCCCAGGTTAGGGAAGCCCGGAAAACGGCGAAAAGCGAGAGAAAAATGCCGATGAAGCAGCCGGGATTAGGGTTCATGCGCTGAGGCTACTCGGATTCGGGCTGCGGAATGGGCGTATTAGCTGACAGGGGGTATGCAAACCTCAGCAAACGACCATCTGGACGAGAGGCCGAGTAGAAGTGGCGGCCAACGCTGGCGACGTTCGACCCGCAGCGTGGGAATGCCGCGCAGCGTGGCACCTGGCTCGCGCCCACGCCGCGCCGATCAAGCGGGTCGCGCTGGAAGAAATCCGTCCGTGGTCAAGCGCACACCCGGCGCTGTAGAGCGTGGCGGTGTGGTCGTCGTGGGGCCGCCGGGCTGACTAGCGTTTCTCGACGAGCCCGCCTGGTTGGTTCATCGGTGTCACAAGAGTGTCACAACTCATGCACTTCACCCATGGTCAGGTATGGGCGCTCATGAACAAAACCTGCTGGTCAAGGGATGAAAACTGAACAGCCATGGTCGCGCATGGGCAGGCTACAGCGGACTTAAAATCCGTCCAGTGTCGGTTCGAGTCCGACTGGGGGCACCGCCGGTGAGAGATCCCTTCGCTCCGTCCGAAAATCCACCGGGAGCAGTAAGTTGGTCGCGATCGGTACCCCGATCCGCCACCGTGAAGGAGCCAGCGCGAAAGTGACCGAGGACCCGCGCGTCGACGGTGTCTCGCGCCAATACGATCGGTGGCAATATCCACCCCCGGTAACCGACCTCGAGGTGTGGACCAAGAACCACTGGGATTGGTTCGATCCATTCTGGGCTCATCGGGTCCTGTGGCCGAACCGCGAGTACCAACCGGATCTCGACATTTTGATTGCCGGTTGCGGCACCTACCAGGCCGCGGTCATCGCGTTCATGAACCGAACCGCGAAGGTGGTGGCGATCGACGTCAGCCGGTCCGCGCTGGATCACCATCAATACCTGAAGGACAAGCACGGGTTGGGCAACCTGGAGCTGCACCTGCTCCCGATCGAAGAGGTGTCGGCGCTCGGACGCGACTTCGACCTCATCGTCTCCAGCGGCGTCCTGCACCACATGGCCGACCCGCTGGCCGGGCTCACGGCGCTTGGCGAGTGTTTGCGCAGTGACGGGGCGCTGGGCGTCATGCTCTACGCGAAGTACGGCCGGATCGGCGTCGAGATACTCCAATCGGTGTTTCGCGACGTCGGACTGGCGCAGGACGAGGCATCGGTCCAACTGGTCAAAGACGCGATTACGGCGCTACCGCTCGATCACCCCGTCCGGGGCTACCTGAAGGGGGCGCGGGATTTGATGTCCGACGGTGCGCTGGTCGATACGTTCCTGCACAGCCGCGAGCGAAGCTACACCGTCGCGGAATGCCTGGACCTGGTCAGCTCGGCCGGGCTGGCGTTCCAGGGATGGTTCCACAAGACGCCGTACTACCCGCACGACCTGCTGATGCCGGCCAGCGGATTCCAGGCGGTCTTGAACCGACTGCCGGACATCGAGCTTTGGTCGGTCATGGAACGCCTGCAGACGGCGAATGCCACCCACTTCTTCATGGCCTGCCGGCCCGAGCGTCCGAAGGAGCAGTACGCGATCGATTTCACGACGGCGGACTCATTCGATTACGTCCCGGTGACGCGTACGGCCTGCCTGCTCTCCGGCGACCGGATCTTCCTGCCCGGCGCGAAGCTGCAGCTCACCCCGGCTCACCTGCCCTTTGTCCAACTTGTCGACGGCCGTCGCACCATCGCGGAGATCGTCGAGTCCGTCGCACAGCGTGGCAACGTGCCCGAGGATTCCAGGGCCGACGTGCGCGAGCTCGGCCGCATGCTGTTCCAGTCGCTGTGGCGCATGGACTTTTTGGCGATGGCGCTGAACACGAAGGCGGTCGGTTAACCCCACACCCGCGCACCGCGATCTGCCACACTGAGAACCCGATAATCCAGCGGTGAAGGAGAACGGCTGCTCGTGTGTCTTCGCGGCGGGGACGATCCGCACGGACCCACCCGTGCGGCGCGATGACGGAAGCGACGCGGGGTATCGATCAGCCCGATGACTCCATGCGGGGTTCGGTGCTCATCTGCGCGACGGCGATCGTCGCCGGGGTGCTCATCGGCTTCGTCGGCGGCGCATTCCGCTGGTGTCTGCAGGCGGCGGACCGGCTGCGCATCGACTTCGTGGACTGGGCGCACCGGCTACCCGGACCGGGCTGGCTGATCCCCATGGCCGCCGCCGCGATCGGGGCCACCCTCGCCGCGCTGATCGTGCGGTGGGAGCCGCTGGCCGCGGGCAGCGGCATCCAGCATGTCGAAGCGGTCTTTCGGTGCGACGCCCGCCCCCCGCTGATCCGTTTGCTGCCGGCGAAGTTCGTCGGCGGTGTGCTGGGCATCGGGTCCGGGTTGGTATTGGGCCGCGAGGGGCCGACGGTGCACATGGGTGCCGCGATCGGGGCCGAAATGGCGCGGCGCGCCCGGCTGCCCGATTCGGAAGTCAGGATGATGCAGACGGCGTTGGGCGGCGCCGGGCTGGCTGTTGCGTTCAACGCACCGATCGGGGGCACCCTGTTCACCCTGGAAGAGGTGACCAGGTCCTTCCGGGTCAAGACGGTGCTGGCGACGCTGTTCGCCGCCGCGGCGGCCGTCGGTTGCACCCGGCTCGTCCTGGGCAACCACCCCGACTTCCAGGTCGAACGCTTCGGCGCTCCCCATCTGGCGTGGCTTCCCCTTTTCGTTGTCTTCGGCCTGCTGACCGGATGTCTGGGTGCGGCCTACAACCGGATGGTGTTGTGGTTCATCGACCACGTCGCCGCGCTGCGCCGAATTTCGACCATCGCGAAGGCCGCCGTCATCGGCGCCATCATCGGCCTGGCGATGTTCATCTATCCGCTGGCGGTGGGGGGCGGTGACCCCATGACGCAGCTGATCCTCGACGGTCACCCCTTCGCGCTGTCCGTGGTCATCGGATACCTCGCGGTGCGGTTCATCGCCGGGCCGCTGTCGTATTCGGCGGCCGTGCCCGGCGGCCTGTTCGCGCCCCTGCTGGCGGTGGGCGCGCTGTGGGGGTTGCTGTTCGCGACGGTGTTCAACGCGGTGTGGCCCGGAGACGCGGCATCGCTGGCGGTTCCGATGGCGCTCGTCGGCATGGCCGGCTTCTTCGGGGCCACGGTGCGAGCGCCCGTGACGGGGATGGTCATCGTGGTCGAGATGACGGCCACGACGGCGGTGATCGTGCCGATGCTGGCCGCGACCGCGGCGGCGGTGCTCGCCGCATACCTGGTGGGATCGTCGCCGATCTACGACAGCCTGCGCGAACGGATGCCCGCCGAGGCCTAGTGTCGTGAGTCGTTAGTTCACCGATACCAGAGGACGGCCGACTCGGCCTCCCATGCGCACCGAGTGTGGTGGTTATGCACCGATTTCAAGGAATTTTGGTACATATCACCCACGGTCGGCGGGTGGATTCACTGCCGTCCAGCCCAACCGCCGGCTGACGCTGTCGGCGGCCGCGATCGTCCGCTTGGCGACCTCTTCGAAATCGGCGGCCTCGAGCCGATATGCGGGTCCGGACACGCTGAGCGCCGCCGCGATGTGCCCATTGCCGTCGAAGACCGGCGCGGCCACCGCGTTGAGGCCGACCTCGAGTTCCTCGCGCGCGCTGGCCCAGCCGGCTTTGCGCGTGGCAGCGAGTTCGGCCTGCAGCGCATCGATGGTCACGATGGTGTTGTCGGTGAAGGCTTCCAGCGACGTTCCGAGCCGATTGCGCACGTCGGCGGCCTCCAGGCCGGCAAGCAAGACCTTGCCGGCGGAGGTTGCGTGTGCGGGGCAGGTCTGGCCGATCCAGGTCTGCAGCGCGATCTCGGCGGTGCTCACCGCTTCGGCGATGTTGACGATCCGGTTCTCGTCGAGGACCGCCAGATTCGCCGTTTCGCCCACCTCGGCCGCCAGGGTGTCGCAGGCATCCTGGCTGAGCTTGACCAGGTCGAGGTGGCCGCTGCGCGAACGCGCCAGCCGCGACACCGCGATGCCGAGCTGGTACTTGCCGCGCTCCGACAACTGCTCGACGTAGCCCCGCGACTCCAGCGCGGCGATCAGTCGGGACGCGGTCGATTTGTGCACGCCGAGCTCTTCGGCGATCTCGGTGGGCTCCGCAGATCGCCGCTCATACACTGAACCCTCGTGGGCATGCTGTTTGGTCTTGCGCCGTGGATCGTCTACTGGGCGCTGGTCGGTAACGTCCCGTTCGCCGGCGCCGTGCTGGTCGCGCTCGCGCTGGCCGTCGCCGCGCTGGCCACCCCGGGCGCTACCGGCAAAGCGGGGCGCGTTCTCGAAATCGGTTCTGTCGCAGCATTTTCGGTGCTGACGGTGCTGACGTTTGCGCTCGATGAAACGTTCCTCCGCCAGTGGATACTGCCGCTCGGCACCGGCGCGATCTTCCTGGTGGCGCTCGTCAGCGTGCTGATCGGCAAGCCGTTCGTGCGCGAGTTCGCCGCGGCGGAACAACCCGCCGACGTGGTCAAGACCGAACTCTTCGACCGGACGGTCGCCGCACTGACCTGGATGTGGATCGCAACGTTCGCCGGCATGACGGTGTCGTCGGTGATCCCGCCGATCGTGTCGGGCGAACCCTCGATCCTGGACACCACGACCCCGTTGTCCTTCGTCTGGTACTGGGTCATTCCGTTTTCGCTGTTGGGCCTGGCGGCGCTGGCGTCGCGGTACCTGCCCGACCGGATGCTCGCCGGCATCGACGACGTCGCGCGCGAAACCTCCTTCGTCGCCTACGACGAGGCCACCATCGACGAGCTGTACTACCTGGCCCAGGAGCACGCCAACCGCGAAGTCGGCCCCGGCAAGGAGGCGTACAACGTGAAAGTCGGCGGCATGGGAACCCCGCTGACCGGGGACGACTCCCGCAAGTCATGGCCGTCGACCTACAAGGTGCGCGACCGGCGCGCCTGACACTCCGGATCCCGTCGCGGCCAAGAAAGGAACCCCGTGATGACCGCGTTCAGCCCAGATGCCATGCGCGCGGAAACGATCACCATCACCGGCCACGGCGGCGACGCGATCGAGGCCTACCGGGCCATGCCGCTCGCCGAGGGATCGCGCGGCGGAATCGTGTGGATTCACCACATGCCCGGATACGACCGCGAGACCAAGGAATTCGTCCGGCGACTCGCCGTCAACGGCTATCACGCCGTGGCCCCCAACCTCTATTCTCGCGAGGCCCCGGGCGCCGCACCCGACGACGCCGCCGCCGCGGCGCGCGCGGCGGGCTGGGTGCCCGACGAACGACTGGTCGGCGATGTCGCGGGCGCGGTCGAGCACCTGCGCTCGTTGCCGGGCGCCAACGGCAAGTTCGGCGTCATCGGGCACTGCTCGGGCGGGCGGCACGCGTACCTGGCGGCATGCTCGCTGCCGTTCGACGCGGCGGTGGACTGCTACGGCGCGTTCATCGTCGAGGACCCGCCCGAGGGCATGCCCAAGACCATGGAACCGATCCTGCACCTCGCGGCCGACCTCAGCTGCCCGCTGCTGGGGCTCTTCGGGCTCGACGACCGATTCCCGGCGCCCGCCGCGGTGGCCACCCTGGACGACGAGCTGAACAAGCTCGACAAACCGCACGAATTCCACTCCTACGAGGGCGCTGGCCACTCGTTCTTCTCCGTCGACCGGCCGGCGTACCGGGCTGAGGCCGCGGCGGACGGCTGGCGACGCATCGACGAATTCTTCGCCACCCACGTGAAAGGCTAGGGACCGGCCATGTGCACCTATCTCACCGAACACGTCGACATCGACGGCAGCGGCAAGGGCGCAACGGGCTGGTTCGGCGCCAACCGCGCGACGGTGTACGTCGACCATCCCGTCCATGCGCCCTACGGCCACACCGTCAACATCGACGTGATCAACCCCCAGCTCGGCCCGTCGGCACGGGTGGCCCTGGAGCTCACCGAGGAGAGCGCGCTGGCACTGGCCGACGCCATCCGAAGGGCGATCGCCCACGCGCCCGCCGGGTTGGCGTCCAAGGACCAATGACATGACCGCCGACCGTGACTACCCCCAAATGGCCGCCGCGCGTGGACGAATCGAGCCCGCCCCGCGCCGGGTTCGCGGCTATCTCGGCGATGCGCTGGTCTTCGACACCGTCGCGGCGCGTTACGTATGGGAGGTCCCCTACTACCCGCAGTACTACATCCCGCTGGCCGATGTGCGCGCAGACTTCCTGCGCGACGAGAACCACCCGCAGCGGGTGCAGTTGGGACCGTCGCGGCTGCACTCGCTGGTCGGCGCCGGCCACACCCATCAGTCCGCGGCGCGGGTGTTCGACGTGGACGGTGGCGGGCCGGTGGCGGGCACCGTGCGCTTCGAGTGGAATCCGTTGCGCTGGTTCGAGGAAGACGAGCCGATCTACGGTCACCCGCGCAACCCCTATACCCGGTTGGACGCCCTGCGCTCACATCGCCACGTCCGGGTCGAGCTGGACGGTGTGCCGCTGGCCGATACCAGGTCCCCGGTGTTGTTGTTCGAAACCGGTTTGCCCACAAGGTATTACATCGATCCGACCGATATCTTTTTCGAGCACCTGGAACCCAGTGCGACGCAGACGCTGTGTCCGTACAAGGGGGTGACGTCGGGCTACTGGTCGGTGCGGTTGGGTCCCGCTGGTGAGCAAACCGTGCACGAAGACCTGGCGTGGACGTACCACTATCCGTTGCCGGCGGTGGGCCAGATCGCCGGGCTGGTGGCCTTCTACAACGAGAAGCTCGACATCGTCGTCGACGGCGCCGCCCTGGCGCGGCCGCGGACTCAGTTCGGCAGCTAGCCGGCGGGGTGTGATATTTCCCGCTTTACGTTTAACGCCACGCGCCCCGCACGGCGAGGGGTCACCGACCCTGCGCGCCGGTCGTTAGCTGCAGCGGTGAGATTCTCCGGCAGTATCGCCGTTCGGCCTTCGCTACCGGTACGCGGCCGGCGCGCCGCATGATTGGCGTTTCCCGGTGCCAGGGGGACGCGGTGTGACGCAAGTAACGGCGGATATTTCAACAACTCTTGGAAGAAATTTTCGCCGCTAGACTCGGAAAGTCAGCCGCATCGGTGCCTTTCGGTGCTGTGCTCCGGTCGATCCGGAGGCCGCAACCGTCGCTCGATTTTGCCAGCGACGGCCCGCCTCCGCGCCGACATACACAGATAAGGCGGTGTTAGCGTGAACGATGTGAACGGCCCCGGGGCCGGCCACGGTGATGGCGGTGACCGAGGATTCGAACTCGACCGCACCTCGATGGTCGAGATTCCGGTGCAAAACGGCCCCATCAGCGACATCGGTATCAGCCGCGACGGCAGCCGGCTGATCGTGAGCAATTACGGCCGCGACACGGTCTCGATCATCAACACCGACACACGTCAGGTGTTGAACACCCTGCCCGGCGTCAATGAACCGTTCGTGATCGCGATGGGCGGCGCGCGGGCCGACCGCGCGTACGTCGGTACCGTGTCGACCGCCTACGACGCCGTCGACGTCATCGACATCACCACCAACACCCGTGTCGCGACACATCAGCTGACGCTGAATGTGAGCGACGTGGCGGTGGGCGCCGACGGAAAGCGCCTTTATGCCAGCCGAAATGGCGCCCACGGGGCAGATGTCGCGATCGTGGACACCGCCACCGACGAACTCGAAGTAATCGAACTTCCCGGCGTGCCGGGGACCACCGCGGAATGCGTGCGCATCAGCCCCGAGGGAGGCCGGCTGTACGTCGGCACCAACGGGCCATCCGGCGGCCGGCTGGTGGCCATCGACACCCGGACCCGCCGCGACGACAGCCGCGTCGGTGGCCGCTCACGCATAGTGGGCACCATGGACCTCGGCTTACCGCTGCGCGACGTCGCGCTCGGCAACGACGGCGCCGTCGCGTATGTGGCCAGCTGCGGTCCCGTCGTCGGCGCGGTGCTGGACGTGGTCGACACCCACGCCCACAAGATCATCGACACGCGCAAGATCGGCGAGATCACCGGCCCGCTCACCCGGTTGGCGCTGGGCGCGGACGGCCGGCGCGCCTACCTGGTCAGCGACGACCGGATCACGGTGTTGCGCACGGCGACGCTCGACGTCGTCGGCGACATCAGGGTGGCCGGGCACCCGTCGTGCGTGGTCGAAAGCCCCGACGGCAGATACCTCTACCTGGCCGACTACTCCGGCTTGGTCACCGTGGCGCCGATCGCCCCGCCCGGTGGCGGCAACGGGTGGGGACAGCGTCGCGGCCGACCGGAGTGGACGGTGCCGGAGTCCCCGCATTGCGAAGCGGCCCTCGTCTGATTTCGCCCCGCTTTTCCCGAGCTTCCCGGGAACCCGTTTCGGATGGGTCCGTGCGGCGATAGCATTCGCCCGATTGGAAGAGGCCGCGACCCATGAAGGCGGTACATCGATGGACAGCACGATGCAGGACTTTCCGTTGACCATCACCGCGATCATGCGGCACGGCTGCGGTGTGCACGGGGCGCGCACGGTCACGACCGCCACCGGGGACGGCTACCGGCACCGCACCTACCGCGAACTGGGCCGGCAGGCCGCCGCGCTGGCGAACGCGTTGCGCCGCGTCGGCGTGACCGGTGACCAGCGGGTGGCGACGTTCATGTGGAACAACGCCGAACACCTGGCGATCTACCTCGCGGTGCCCTCGATGGGCGCGGTGCTGCACACGCTCAACATCCGCCTCTTCCCCGAGCAGATCGCCTACGTCGCCAACGAGGCCGAAGACCAGGTGCTGCTGGTCGACGCGTCGCTGGCCACACCGCTGGGCGGCGTGCTGGGCGGCCTCAAGACCGTGCACACCGTGATCGTGGTCGGGCAGGGCGACACGGCGCAGCTGGAGGAGTCGGGCAAGACCGTGCTGCGCTATGCCGACGTGATTTCTGGCGAGCCGGCCGAATTCGACTGGCCGCGGCTCGACGAGGACTCCGCGGCCGCGATGTGCTACACCAGCGGCACCACCGGCAACCCCAAAGGCGTGGTCTACAGCCACCGTTCCAGTTTTCTGCACACCATGGCGGCATGCGCCACCAATGGCATCGGGGTCGGGTCCAGTGACCGGGTGCTGCCGATCGTGCCGATGTTTCACGCCAACGCGTGGGGGTTGCCGTATGCGGCACTGATGGCCGGCGCTGACTTGCTACTACCCGACCGTCACCTGGACGCCCGATCGCTGATCGGCATGGTCGAAGACCTGCGCCCCACGGTGGCGGGCGCGGTGCCGACCATCTGGAACGACGTGCTGCACCGCCTCGAGGACGAACCCGACCACGACATGTCGTCGCTGCGCCTGGTGGTGTGCGGCGGTTCGGCCGTGCCGGTATCGCTGATGCGCACCTTCGAGGAGAAACACGGCGTCCAGATCCGGCAGCTGTGGGGCATGACGGAAACCTCCCCGATGGCCACCATGGCCTGGCCGCCGCCGGGAACGCCCGAGGACCGGCATTGGGCGTACCGTGCCACCCAGGGCCAACCGGTCTGCGGCGTGGAGATGCGGATCGTCGACGACGACGGCCGGGTGCTGCCCAACGACGGCACCGCCGTCGGTGAGGTCGAAGTCCGCGGCCCGTGGATCACCGGCTCCTACTACCTGGGCCACGACGAGTCGAAGTTCGAGTCCGGCTGGTTGCGCACCGGCGACGTCGGCCGCATCGACGAGCAGGGCTTCGTCACGCTCACCGACCGGGCCAAGGACGTGATCAAGTCCGGCGGGGAATGGATCTCGTCGGTGGAGCTGGAGAACTGCCTGATCGCGCACCCGCACGTGATCGAGGCCGCCGTGGTCGGCGTGCCGGACGAACGGTGGCAGGAACGACCGCTCGCGGTCGTCGTGGCCAAGGAAGGTGTGGTCAGTGCGGAGCAGCTGCGAACGTTCCTCGCGGACAAGGTCGTTCGGTGGTGGCTGCCCGAGCGGTGGGCGTTCGTCGACGAGATTCCGCGCACCAGCGTGGGCAAGTACGACAAGAAGGCGATTCGGTCCCGATACGCCGAGCACGGCTATTGGGTGATCGAAGCCCGCGACTAGGAAGGTGACGGACATGAGCCTGCGCGTCATCCAGTGGGCGACCGGATCGGTCGGCGTGGCGGCGATCAAAGGCGTGCTGGAACATCCCGAGCTGGAACTCGTTGGGTGCTGGGTGCATTCGGAGACCAAGGCCGGCAAGGACGTCGGCGAGATCGTCGGCACGTCGCCGCTCGGCGTGATCGCGACCCACAGTGTCGGCGACGTGCTCGCGCTGGACGCCGACGCGGTGATCTACGCGCCGCTGCTGCCCAACGTCGAGGAAGTCGCCGCGCTGCTGCGCTCGGGCAAGAACGTCGTCACCCCGCTCGGCTGGTTCTACCCCAGCGAAAAGGAGGGCGCGCACCTGGAAGTCGCCGGGCAGGCCGGCAACGCGACGCTGCACGGGGCCGGCATCGGACCCGGTGCGGCCACCGAGCTGTTTCCGCTGCTGTTGTCGGTGATGTCGACAGGCGTGACTTTCGTTCGCGCCGAAGAATTTTCGGATCTCCGCAGCTACGGCGCACCGGATGTGCTGCGTCACGTGATGGGCTTCGGCGGGACGCCGGACAGCGCGTTGACCGGACCGATGCAAAAGCTGCTCGACGGCGGGTTCATCCAGTCCGTCCGGCTTTGTGTCGACCGGCTGGGATTTGCGGCCGACCGCGACATCCGGTCGTCGCAGGAGGTGGCCGTGGCGACCGCCCCGATCGACTCGCCGATCGGGGTGATCGAGCCCGGGCAGGTCGCCGGGCGACGCTTTGACTGGGAGGCGGTGGTCGGCGACACGGTGGTCGTCCGCATCACCGTGAACTGGCTGATGGGGTCGGAAAACCTCGATCCGCCATGGTCGTTCGGTCCCGCCGGGGAACGCTACGAAATCGAGGTACGGGGCAACCCGGACACTTTCGTGACGGTCAAGGGATGGCAGCCGGAAAGCGTGGAAGCCGGACTGCGCAGCAATCCCGGTATCGTTGCGACCGCCGCACATTGCGTCAATGCGATCCCCGCGACGTGTGCCGCGCCGGCGGGCATTCAAAGCTTCTTCGACCTGCCACCCATCACCGGCCGGGCCGCGCCCCGGCTGGCGCGCTGAGGAGCCGTCACCGATGCCCCAACCACTCGTCGTTGCGCAGTCACGCGTGGTGCCCGTCGCGATCGAAGCGGCGTTCCACGGCACCCTGCCGTTACCGCTCCCGGAGCTGTTCAGCCGCTGGTACGGGCCGATCCCGCCGATCAAGGAAGTGCGGAACCAGACGGGCGCCTGGGACGCCGCGGGCCAGAGCCGCCGGCTGATCCTGGCCGGCGGCAGTGTGCACGAGCAGTTGACCAGCGTCGACCCGCCGCGGTCGTTCGGCTACCGGCTCACCGACATCGAAGGCCCCATGGCGCTGCTGATCGACTCGGTCACGGGTGCGTGGAGCTTCACCCCGGCCGACGGCGGAACCGAAATCACCTGGCGCTGGACGATTTATCCGAAGTCGGCACTGGCCGCCCCGGGGCTGCCGCTGTTCGGGATGGTGTGGCAGCGCTACGCGCGGCGGGCGCTGCGGGACCTTTCGCAGGTGTTGACCGGCTGAACCTGGGTACCTTCGAACCATGTGTCGACTCTTTGGCTTGCACGCGGGCAAGGATGTGTGCACCGCGACGTTCTGGCTGTTGGACGCCCCGGACAGCCTGTCCGCCCAAAGCAAGAGAAATCCGGACGGCACGGGCCTGGGCGTCTTCGACGAGCGCGGTGAGCCGGAGCTGCGCAAGCAGCCGATGGCGGCCTGGGAGGACGCCGACTTCGCCACCGAAGCGCATGAGATGAGCGGCACCACCTTCGTCGCTCATGTCCGCTATGCCACCACCGGCGCGCACAGCCTGCGCAACACCCACCCGTTTCTGCAAGACGACCGGATCTTCGCCCACAACGGGGTGATCGAGGGCACCGACGTCATCGATCAGCGGCTGCGCGAGCTGGGCACCGACGGCCTGGTATTGGGGCAGACCGACTCCGAGCGGGTGTTCGCCTTGATCACCGGGTCGATCCGCGCGCATGACGGCGACGAACAGGCGGGCCTGGCCGCCGCTTTGCGCTGGCTGGCGGCGAACGTGGGAATCTATGCGCTCAACGTGCTGCTGAGCACGGCCACCGATATGTGGGCGCTGCGTTACCCGCAGACCCATGACCTCTACCTCCTGGACCGCCACGCGGCGCCGCCGGGCCGAGAGTTTCACCTGCGCAGCAACAGGATTCGCGCGCAGTCGGGGCATCTGTGCACCCGCTCCTCGGTGGTGTTCGCCAGCGAACGGATGGACGATGACCCGCGCTGGCGGCTGCTGGAGCCGGGGGAGCTGGTGCACGTCGATTCCGCGCTGCGGGTCACCCGCAGCCTGGTGCTCCCCGATCCGCCCAAACATCCGCTCGACGACTCGGATCTGAACGCGTCGTCCCAGCAGGCGCAGCACGCGCCCGCCTAGCCTCTGCCGTGCCGGTGGCCGGCCCCGGGCTGGCAGAGTGGGTGGGCGTGACAACCAGACGAGCGCTTGTGCTGGCCGGTGGCGGCATAGCGGGAATTGCTTGGGAGACAGGCGTTTTGCGCGGAATCGGCGAGGAATCGCCGGCGGCGGCCGCCCTGCTGCTGGATTCGGACGTGCTGGTCGGGACCTCGGCGGGTTCGGCGGTGGCCGCGCAGGTCAGCAGCGGCGCCACGCTGGAAGCCCTGTTCGACCGGCAAGTCGGCGAGTCGTCGGCCGAGCTGGATCCCGGGGTCGACGTCGAGGACATCACCGGGCTGTTCCTGGCCGCCCTGGGCGAGCCGTACGACCCGGCGCTGGATTTGACCCGGCAGCGCATGCAGCGGATCGGCGCGGTCGCCCTGGCCACCAAGACCGTTGCCGAGCCGGTGCGCCGCCGGGTGATCGCCCAGCGCCTGCCGTCGCACGACTGGCCGCGGCGGCCGCTGCGGATCACCGCGATCGACGTCGCCACCGGCGAACTCGCCGTCTTCGCGCGGGAGTCCGGCGTCGACCTCATCGATGCGGTGGCCGCCAGTTGCGCGGTGCCCGGGGCGTGGCCGCCGGTGACGATCGCGGGCCGCCGCTACATGGACGGCGGCGTGGCCAGCTCGGTCAACCTTGGGGTGGCCGGCGACTGCGATATGGCGGTGGTGCTGGTGCCCTCGGGTGCCGATGCGCCATCGGCTTTCGGCGACGGGCCGGCTGCCGAGATTTCCGCGTTCGCCGGCGCGACGTTGGCTGTCTTCGCCGACGACGACTCGCTGGCGGCGTTCGGGCCCAATCCCTTGGATCCGCGTTGTCGCGTCGCCTCGGCCCGCGCCGGCCGCGGGCAGGGCCGCCGCGAGGCCCCGGCCCTCGCACGTTTCCTGGGCGTCTGATCCGGCCCGGCGCGCTCAGCCCTCGATCGCGGGCGGGTCGGGGTGCTCGGCCCGGGCCTCCAGGTCGTCCAACGCTTGGTTGGCCAGGTCCCGGCCGGCGGCGATCACCTCCACCGCCCGGTGAAATTCCAGGCCCCGGCACGTCGAACGCGGGACCTCGATCAGCAGGTCGGGCGGGTAGGCCGCCAGCGTGTGGCGCGCCAGCGCGGACTGGGCGATGTCGATCGTCCGATTCATCACCTCGAAGCTGCCCAGTTTCGGCACCTCGGGTGGGGTGGCGGCGTCGTGGTCGGTGGTCGCCGCGGCGTCCGGATCGTCCGACCAGGCATCCGATTCCGCGGCCGGCCCGCCGAATCTGCTCAGCACGGCGCGCGCGGTCGGCCGGTCGAGCAGCGACCGGGCCGCGGTGGTGTCCAGCAGCGCAGAGGTGCTGCGCACCATGCGGTTGAGCCATTCGACGGTGGCCCCGGGCTCGGCGCCGCGGTGGACGATGGCCTCACTGCCGGACAGGCTCACCGCGATGGTCAGGTCGGCGTTGACCGCCGACAGCGGGGCCATCGGCAGCGGATCCAGGATGCCGCCGTCGGCGAGCAGGCGTCCGCCGACGGCATGGGGGGCGATCACGCCCGGGATGGCGATGGAGGCCCGGATCGCCTCGTCGACGGGGCCGCGCTGAAACCACACCGACTTGCCGGCCAGCAGGTCGGTCGCCACCGCGGTGTAGGGAATGAGCAGTTCCTCGATGGCGACCGGGCCCAGGATGTCGCGCACCGCATCCAGGATCTTTTCGGCCCGCAGCACTCCGGCAGCGCTGATGGAGGGGTCCAGCAGCCGCAGAATCGTGCGTTGGGTCAGCGATTTCGCCCAGTCGGCGAACTCGTCGAGGCGTCCGGCCGCTTGCAGGGCGCCCACCAGGGCGCCCATCGACGATCCGGCAATGCCCACGACGTCATAGCCACGCGACCGCAGCGCCTCGATGACGCCGATGTGGGCGTAGCCGCGGGCACCGCCGCTGCCGAGCGACAGGGCCACCCGGGTCGATGATGAGCCGCGCGAGCGCGCGGGGGCTGCGCCAGGTCCGCCGGCCATCCACTCATTCTGCGCGGCCGGCTGGGCCGCGGGAGGCCGGCTCGAGACTTTTTCCTACCCGTGATCACAATTGGCGGAAGGCCGCGACGCTACCCGCATTCGTCGTTGGCGGCCGCCCGCGCGGCGGTGATCACGGCCGCCTGCCGAGCCAGGGTCAGGTCCGTCCAGCGGGAGTTCCAGCTGCCCGGGGTGCCCGACGGCGCCGCCTGAACCATCGCCAGATATGGCTCGAACAGCGACCGACCCGTCCCGGGCTGGGCCGCCATCCATACTTTCGCGGCGTGACAGGCCTGGTAGTACTCCTCTTCGGTCGAGTCCGCGGGGACATCGACCCTGGTCGTCACGCCGGCGGGGGACAGCCCGATGGCGTCCGGCGGCGCCGAACTGGGGCCGGCGGGGATGCCCGCCGGCCGCGCCGACGACGGCGCGGGCTCGCCGTGGTGTGCGTCCGGCGAGCACCCCGGCACCGCCGACAAACCCGCCGCGATGACCACCGCGCCGCACCGCAGGGTCCGAGGAGGGCAGCAGCGCACGGTGTCAATCTATGCAACACTGGCTGCCGTGATGGAGCGCTTCGGGTTTTGCGAGTGTTGTCGGCCGTAACACGCCGCCACTTGTCCGAACCCTTTTCCTGGAGCTCTCCCGATGTCTTTGCCCCTCGCTAAGCCCTTGCCTGTCGCCGGCCTGGCCGCGCCGCACCCGCCCGCCCCGTCCCCGGGACCGACCCGATTGCGGGTACCCGACCTCCTGCACGCCACCGACCGGGCGGCCGACGACGTGCTCAGCGGACGCTGCGACCACCTGCTGCCCGAAGGAGGCGCACCGGAGTCGCGGCGCTGGTTCACCCGCATCCACGGCGACGACGAACTGGACATCTGGCTGATCAGCTGGGTGCCCGGCCACGCCACCGAATTACACGACCACGGCGGGTCGCTGGGCGCGCTGACGGTGGTGTCCGGCTCGCTCACCGAATTCCGTTGGTCCGGGCAAGGTTTGCGGCGCCGCCGGCTCGACGCCGGCGATCAGGCCGGCTTCCCGCTGGGCTGGGTGCACGACGTGGTGTGGGCGCCCGGGCCCGTGACACAACCCGTGTCGGGCCCGCTGTCACCGACCCTGAGCGTGCACGCCTATTCACCGCCGCTGACCGCGATGTCGTATTACGAGGTCGCCGATCGCGACAGGCTGCGCCGCCAGCGCACCCAACTGACCGACCAGCCGGAGGGAGCGTAATGAGCCGCATCGACGTGGTGTTGAGATCCGCCCGGCGCCGGCTTCGTCGCCTTTCCGCCGCCGAGGTGCCCGACGCGCTGCGGCGCGGGGCGGTGCTGGTCGACATCCGGCCGCAGGCCCAGCGATTCCGCGAGGGCGAGCTGCCAGGCGCGCTGGTGATCGAGCGCAACGTCCTGGAATGGCGCTGCGACCCGACCAGCGACGCCAGGCTGCCGGAGGCGGTGGGCGACGACGTCGAATGGGTGATCGTGTGCTCGGAGGGCTACACCTCCAGCCTGGCGGCGGCCGCGCTGCTCGACATCGGGCTGCTGCGCGCCACGGACGTCATCGGCGGCTACCACGCGCTGGCGGGCGCCGGGGTGCTCGAGCAGCTCGGCGGCGGGTCGGTCGACCCCGGCCCGGGCGCGCTGGCGAACGCCGGCACGCCCGGTCGCCGCTGGCTCTAGTCAACCGTTGGAGTGCAACAGCGGGCGCAGTCGGTCCGTTTTGTCCGGCGTCCAGCCGGGCGGTGACAGCACGGCGGCCCAGCCGTCGGCCGCGTCGGCGACATAATGGTGACCATGTCCGGCCGGCACGTCCACGGCCACCGCCATGTCAGCCGAGACTTGCAGGAACGTCACCACCGGGATCCAGCGGGTCTGGGGCAGCACGTCATATCCGCGCGGTTCGCGCAGCCAATCCGGTTCGCTGAACAGCAGGTCGGGGGTCCACCAGGCGATCGGATCCGAGGCGTGCTGCAGATAGACCACCCGGGGGTGATCCCACGGAGCATCCGGACGGTTCAGATCGCTTGGCCGAGCGGCAAAGCGGACGTTCTTGCCGGCGTGATAGATCGGCAGCCATTCCGGTGATCCGGCGTCGCGCGTGGCGGTCAGATCGGTCCAGATGGTGTTGTTGAACGTCGGTCCGCTGAACAAGGCGCCGTCGGTGCGGGCCAGGACGTTGTTCAGGCTCATGAACGGCGCCTCGGCGCCGAACGATCCCAGGCTTTCGCCGAACACCACCAGCTTGGGCCGGTGCCCCTCGGGCAGCTGCCGAATCAGCTTGTCGACGGCCTCGAACAGCGCCTGGCCGGCATGCCGGGCGTTCTCCTTGTCCACCAGGAACGACAGCCAGCTCGGCAGAAACGAATACTGCATGCTCACGATCGCGGTGTTGCCGTTGTAGATGTACTCCAGCGCCGAGGCTTCGGCCTCATTGATCCAGCCGGTCCCAGTGGTCGTTCCCACCGCGACGACGGCGCGTTGCAGCCCACCCGTCCGTTGCAGCTCCTGCGCCGCCAGCTCGGCGGTCGCGGTGATGCCGTCCGTGGTGGCGTCCAGCCCGGCGTAGGCCCGGATCGGCTCGATGGCCGGGACCCCGTTGAAGTTGGTGAGCTTCTCGACGGTCGGACCGCCCTGGATGAAGATGCGGCCCTCACGGCCCAGCGAATCCCAGGACACCAGCGACTGCGGGCCCCCGGAACGCAGCCGGGTTTTGGGAGGTGCGGTGTCGGCACTCATCTCTTCGTTGGCCGAGGCGAAGGTGCTGTTCATGGTGTGCATCGCGGACTTGAGCACCACGCCGTTGAGGACGGTGATCGTCAGCACCACGAGCGCCACCACCACGATGGTCGCCGACAGGCGAAACGGCACAAACCGGTCGACCTGTCCGACCAGAAAGCCGACCAGCCAGCGGATGAACTGCCCTATTTCGACCAACGTGAACAGCACCACCAGCGACAGCCCCGCGGCAATCGGGTAGTCGTACCACTTCAGGTGCTCGACGCCCATCAGGTCGCGCACGTCGTCTTGCCAGACGTGGAACCTGATCGCCATCAGCACCATGCCGACCGCTCCGACCGGAACCAGCACCACCCACGCCCAGCGCGGCGCCGGCGGGCTGGAATCCTTCCCCGCCATGTAACGGGCCAGCCAGACGGCGAAGACGCCCACCCCATAACCGATGGCGCCGGCTATCCCGCTGACCAGCCCCTGAAACAGCGCGGCGCGGGGCAGCAGCGACGGTGTCATCGAGAACCACACGAAGATGAGGCCAACCGCGGTCCCGGTGAAGGTGTAATGGCGAACCCACCACCGTTTGCCGGCCGGCCGCGGCTCCCGAGCCTGGGCCGGTCCGGGTGCGCCCGGGCCGGTCTCGGTGTCGGCGGCCTGGCCGGTCTCGGTGTCGGCCCCCTGGCCGGTTTGCGGCCCGACGTCCTGCCCCGCGGGCGCCTCGATGCTGGCCCCCGGTTTTTCGGTGGCGTCGGCATTGGTTGCGGCACCCGAGTCGCTCATCGAAAGCGTCCTATCGGTGGGTGAAGTTGGGTGGACGCTTGTCGATGAACGCCGCCATTCCCTCGGACTGGTCCTCGGTGGCGAACGTTGAGTGGAACAGCCGGCGTTCGTAGAGGAGTCCCTCGGCCAGGGTGGACTCGAACGCCCGATTGACGGCCTCCTTGGCCATCCGGGCGGCCGACCGCGACATTTGCGAAATGGTGGTGGCGACGGCCTTGGCCTCGGTCAGCAGGTCGTCGGCCGGCACCACGCGCGAAACCAGGCCGCTGCGTTCGGCTTCCGCGGCGTCGATGGTGCGGCCGGTCAGGATGAGGTCCATCGCCTTGGCCTTGCCGATGGCGCGGGTCAGCCGCTGCGAGCCACCCATGCCCGGCAGCACACCGAGTTTGATCTCCGGCTGACCGAATTTCGCGGTGTCGGCGGCGATCAGCACATCGCACATCATCGCGAGCTCGCAGCCACCGCCGAGTGCGTGCCCGGCCACCGCCGCGATCGTCGGGGTGCGGACGGCGGCCAGCTTGCCCCAGGCGGCGAAGAAGTCCGCCTCGAACGCGTCGGCGAACGTCAGCGCGGCCATCTCCTTGATGTCCGCACCGGCGGCGAACGCCTTGGCCGAACCGGTGATGATGATCGCCCCGATACCCGGATCGTTGTCCAATTCGGTTGCGGCGCTTGTGACTTCATTCATCACCTGGCTGTTGAGCGCATTGAGCGCCTGCGGCCGGTTCAGCGTGATGATGCCCACCCGCTCGTCGCGCTCGACGAGGATGGTCTCGTAGTTTTTGGAGGTGGTCTCTGTCATCCAAAGCGCCTTTCTAGAAACTCAAGTCGTCGTCGACCGGGGCGAAATACGCCTCGACATCGGCCGCGGTGACTGCGGCCAGCGTCGCCGGCGACCACTTCGGATTGCGATCTTTGTCGATCAATTGCGCGCGGATGCCCTCCACCAGGTCATGAGAGCGGAGCGATGCGGACGACACTCGATAATCCTGGACCAGAACCTCTTCCAGAGTCTGCAGTTTGGCCGCCCGACGCACCGCGGCCAAGGTCACCGAGAGCGCGATGGGTGAGCGGGAGGCGATCAGGTTGGCCGCGTCTTGGGCGGCCACCGCGCTGTGTCCGCGCAACGCGGCGACGATGTCTTCGACACTGTCACCGGCGTAGCACTCATCGATCCAATCGCGTTGTGCCGCAAGCTCACTCGGCGGAGGCTCGGTGGCATGTTTGGCGAGTGCACCCTCGACGCCGTCGGTAACGATGGATTGAGTCAACGCCTCGAGTTCGCTGTGCGGCACATAGTGGTCGGCGAATCCCAGCGCGATGGCGTCTGCGCCGGAAAACGGCGCCCCGGTGAGCGCGGCGTGCAGCCCCAGCGCGCCGGGTGCCCGCGACAACACAAACGCCCCACCGACGTCCGGGATGAACCCGATGCCCACCTCGGGCATTCCCACTTTGGACGTATCGGTCACCACCCGGGTGTTCGCGTGCGCACTGACCCCGACGCCGCCGCCCATCACGATGCCGTCCATCAACGCCACGTACGGCTTGCGGAACCGGCCGATCAGGCCGTTGAGCAGATACTCGTCCCGCCAGAACCGCCGTGCCTCGACACCGTCGGAGCGGGCGCTGTGGTAGACCGCGACCACGTCGCCGCCCGCGCACAGTCCGCGTTCCCCGGCGCCGGACAGCACCACCGCGGTCACCGCGTCGTCGTCTTCCCAGCGCGGAAGTACCGCCCTCAGCGCGTCCACCATCTGCTGGTTCAGCGAGTTGATCGCCTTGGGGCGGTTGAGCGTGATCACCCCGACGCCGCCGTCCCTGCGGGTCAGAACCTCATCGGATGGGTCAGTCACGCCCTAGCCTCCCAATCATCGGCTCCCAGTTATCGGCCCCGCCTCGACCAGCAATCTAGATCGTTACTAGAAAAGCCGTGGCCGCCGGGTAAGGTTTAGGTCTGTCCCGACGACAACGACAGAGTTAGTTGAGGGCCGGAACCACCCAGAAACAGCAGGTCCGTTGGGAACCCGGGCGGGCCGCTAATCGTTCAGAATGTGTTCGCACAGCTCGAACCCACCGTCCGTCAAGAGAGGATCCGACCGTGCGGGAGACAAGTAACCCGGTATTTCGTTCACTGCCGAAGCAGCAGGGCGGATACGCGCAGTTCGGCGCCGGCGCGGCCCCCAGGCAGGGCTATCAGGCCGAGCCCTATGCTGCCCCCTACCCAGCTCCCTATCAGGAGGCCAAGGCTTCTCGCCCGCTGACCATCGACGACGTCGTCACCAAGACCGGCATCACGCTGGCCGTCCTGGCGGCATCGGCCGTCGTCTCGTACTTCTTGGTGGCGTCGAACTTCGCACTGGCGATGCCGCTGACCCTGATCGGCGCGCTCGGCGGCTTGGGGCTGGTGCTGGTGGCGACCTTCGGTCGCAAGCAGGACAGCCCGGCGATCGTGCTCAGCTACGCGGTGCTCGAGGGGCTGTTTCTGGGTGCCATTTCGTTCTTGCTGACCTTCCAGGTGTCGGTCGGCGGAGGCCGATCGGCCAATGCCGGGACGATGATCGGCGAGGCCGTCCTGGGGACCCTCGGCGTGTTCTTCGGCATGCTCGTCGTCTACAAGACCGGGGCCATCCGGGTCACGCCGAAGTTCACCCGCATGGTGGTTGCCGCCCTGTTCGGGGCGCTGTTCCTGATGTTCGGCAACTTCTTGTTGGCGATGTTCGGTGTCGGTGGCGGCACCGGCCTGGGCCTGCGCAGCGGCGGAACGGTGGCGATCATCTTCTCGCTGGTAATGATCGGCATCGCGGCGTTCAGCTTCCTGATCGACTTCGATGCGGCGGACCAGATGGTCCGCGCCGGGGCGCCGGAGAAGGCGGCCTGGGGCATCGCGCTGGGCCTGACGGTGACGCTGGTCTGGCTGTACCTCGAGATCCTGCGCCTGCTCAGCTACTTCCAGAACGATTAGCCGTTGAGACGACGAAACCGGCACGCCCACGGGCGTGCCGGTTTCGTCGTGTGACGGCGTTCGGCGTGAAGCGGTGGTGGGGCTTATCGGCGTGTCGCCGCCCGGGTTTCACACTCGACGGCGGCGAGCGGGCCTAGCTGAGCCGCTCGATGATCATCGCCATGCCCTGCCCGCCGCCGACGCACATGGTCTCCAGCCCGAACGTCTTGTCGTGCGTCTGCAGGTTGTTGAGCAGCGTGGTGGCGATGCGCGCCCCGGTCATGCCGAACGGGTGGCCCAGGGCGATCGCCCCGCCGGACACGTTCAGCTTGTCCTCGTCCATGCCCAGCTCGCGGGCCGAGCCCAGCACCTGGACCGCGAAAGCCTCGTTGATCTCGTAGAGGTCGATGTCGTTGATCGACATGCCGGACCGTTGCAGTGCCTTCTTGCACGCCTCGATCGGGCCCAGGCCCATGATCTCCGGCGAGAGGCCGCTGACTCCGGTGGACACGATGCGCGCCAGCGGGGTCAGGCCGAGCTCCTTGGCCTTGGTGTCGCTGGTGATCACCAGCGCGGCGGCGCCGTCGTTGAGCGGGCAGGCATTGCCCGCTGTCACGGTGCCGTTGGGCCGAAACACCGGTTTGAGTTCGCTGACCTTTTCGTAGGTGGTGCCGGCGCGCGGACCGTCGTCGGTGCTGACCGTGCTGCCGTCCGGCAGCTTCACCGGGGAGATCTCGCGCTCGAAGAACCCGCTCTTGATCGCCTCCTCGGCCCGGTTCTGGCTGCGGACCCCCCAGTGGTCCTGTTCTTCGCGGCTGATGCCGGTGAGGATGGCGACGTTCTCCGCGGTCTGGCCCATCGCGATGTAGACGTCGGGCAGGTTGCCGTCGGCGCGGGGATCGTGCCATTCGTCGGCGCCCGCTGCCGCGGCGGCCGTGCGCTCCTGGGCCTCGTCGAACAGCGGGTTCTTGGTGTCGGGCCACGAGTCGGAGTTGCCCTTGCCGAACCGCGACACGGTCTCCACGCCCGCGGAGATGAAGGCGTCGCCCTCGCCGGCCTTGATGGCGTGGAAGGCCATCCGGGTGGTCTGCAACGACGACGAGCAGTACCGGTTCACCGTGGTGCCCGGCAGGAAGTCGTAGCCGAGTTCGACCGCGACGACGCGTGCCATGTTGAACCCGGACTCACCGCCCGGCAGGCCGCAGCCCAGGATCAGGTCGTCGATCTGATGGGGGTTGAGCGCGGGCACCTTGTCCAGTGCGGCGCGCACCATCTGGGCGGCCAGGTCGTCGGGCCGCATGGACACCAGCGACCCCTTCATGGCGCGTCCGATCGGCGAGCGAGCAGTTGAGACGATGACGGCTTCGGGCATGACGATGGGCCTCCAATGGGATGCGGGCTCGCTTCATAGCCGGGTGGGACGTCCACCGGGCGACGGTCCGGAACAAAGACAAATCTAGTCGCTGCCCAACGGCGGGGATGAAGACGGGGCAGGTCCCGGCACCGGGCGCCGCCACAGCCAGAGCATCACGCTGGTGCGGGTGTGGCCCTGACCGAGCACCGGCGCGGGCGAGGGCGCCAACGAGGTCAGCGGTGGGTGCTCGACCTTTTCGCCCAGCGCCTCGCACAGCGCGAGCAGCAGCACGTCGGCCGCCAACGCGTATGCGACCGACGAGGGGTGGAAGCCGTCCGCGGAGAACATCAACTCACCCTTGGTGCGGAATTCGGATGCCAGCAGCTGGGCCAGCGGCACCGGCACACCCCCTGCCGACTTCGCGGCCGCGGCTTGGGCGCGGGCGAGCTGCGACGTTCGCGAGTGTGCCAGCGAGCGAAGTGGCTGCGGGATGGCGCTGATGACGCCGAGATCCGGGCAGGTACCAGCGATGACCACCGCGCCGCGGGCGCGCAACTTCCGCACCGCCATGCCCAGCCGCCGCGCGGACTGGCTGATGCCGTTGAGCGCCGTGATGTCGTTGGCGCCGAGCATCAGCACCGCCGCATCGGGCGGCGGCCCGGCCACGAACATCGCATCGACCTGGCCGAGAACGCCTTTCGACGTGGCACCGACGATGGCTTTGGTGCTCAGCCGGACGCGCTTGCCGGTCTGCTCGGCGAAGCCGCGCGCGATCCGCACGCCCGGCACTTCCTCGGCGCTCACGCACCCGTACCCGGTGGCCGTCGAATCGCCGAAGATCATCAGGTGCAGGTCGACGGGCATGCCGCGGCGCCACCGTTCCACCGGCCCGCCGCCGCGGGTGTAGACGCCGTCGGCTCGCGGCGGGATGTCCCACGCCTTGGGAATGACGGTGCGCGCGTGTGACGCCTGGCCGACCAGCAGGTTGCGTGCGCCCAGATACGCCGTACCTGTCGAAGCGAGCGCACCCGCTGTGGCCAGGGCGATCGCCGAACGACGCGGAACCCGGATGGTCACGCAACCAGTTTAAATGCGCCGCGGGATTTGCACGGGCGGCTACTCAACATTGTGATCACGTTGCGAATCAGATGTGGTATCGAATCAGACTCTTCAAACGCTGTGCCGAGAAACGCCTGTCAAGCTAACTTCACGGGATTGGCTGAACGCCTCGGCAAACGGCTGAACCAGACGCTTGGCTGACTCGTGACATGCTGGATCGCACTACAAAGGCGTAGGAAGTGTTGAGCATGACCGCACCTAGCAGGGTATCCGGTGCACCCCGGAATGCCGTTCGCCCACAGGACGTCCTCAGAGCACGCAGGGCCGCGACACGCAGGTTCGCGATCAGCGACGGCACACCGGTCGAGGTTCTCGAATCCGGACCCAGCGTTGCCGCGCGAGTGGCCAGCCTGGCGTCACGGCTGACGATCCGGCCGGTGCTGGCCGCCGGTAGCCACGTTCCCAACCTGCCCTGGCCCTGGGGTCTCATCGATCTCGCCGCCCGTGCGTTGATCCCGACGTCGGCCACCGTCCGCGAGACGGTGAACCTGCGCAACGCGTCGGCGCAGCTGGTTCGGGCGCCCGGGGTGCTGCCCGCGGACGGCACCCGCCGGGTCATCGTGTACTTCCATGGCGGCGCGTTTTTGACCTGCGGGGCGAACTCGCACGGCAGGCTCGTGGAAGCCCTGTCGAAGTTTGCTGACGCGCCCGTCCTGGTGGTCAATTACCGGTTGATGCCCAAGCACTCGATCGGGATGGCCCTCGACGACTGCCACGACGGCTACCAATGGCTGCGGCTCCAGGGCTACCAGCCCGACCAAATCGTGCTGGCCGGCGACTCCGCCGGCGGCTATCTCGCACTGGCGCTTGGCGCAACGCCTGCAGCAGGAAGGGCACGGCGAAGAAGACGTGCCGGCGGCGCTGGTAATGATCTCCCCGCTGCTACAGCTGGCAAAGGAATGCAAGCAGGCGCATCCCAACATCGACACCGACGCCATGTTTCCGGCCAAGGCGTTCGACGCTCTCGCCGAATTGATTGCCAGCGCCGCCGAAAAGAATAAGGTCGACGGGAAGCCCGAAGAGATTTACGAGCCGGTGGAGCACATCAAGCCGGGCCTGCCGCGGACGCTGATCCACGTTTCGGGATCCGAGGTGCTGCTGCACGACGCGCGGTTGGCGGCGGGCCGGCTGGCGGCGGCGGGCGTGCCCGCGGAGGTGCGGGTGTGGCCCGGGCAGGTGCACGACTTCCAGCTGGCCGCGCCGATGGTGCCGGAAGCGGTCCGTTCGCTGCGCCAAATAGGGGATTACATCCGCGAAGCCACCGGCTAGCCCCGAGTGGTTGTGCGCCGCCGGAAACTGCCTGAGACGATGAACGCATGCGGATCGCCCAGCACATCAGTGAGCTCATCGGCGGTACGCCGCTGGTTCGCCTGAATTCCGTTGTTCCCGACGGCGCTGGCGTCGTGGCCGCCAAGGTCGAGTACCTCAATCCCGGGGGCAGCTCGAAGGACCGCATCGCGGTGAAGATGATCGACGCCGCCGAGGCCAGCGGCCAGCTCCGGCCCGGCGGCACCATCGTCGAACCCACCTCGGGCAACACCGGTGTCGGCCTGGCGCTGGTGGCCCAGCAGCGCGGGTACAAGTGCGTGTTCGTCTGTCCCGACAAGGTCGGCGAGGACAAGCGCAACGTGCTGCTGGCCTACGGCGCGGAGGTGGTCGTGTGCCCGACGGCGGTGCCGCCCGACCATCCGGACAGTTACTACAGCGTCTCGGACCGGCTGACCCAAGAGATCGACGGCGCCTGGAAGCCCGACCAGTACGCCAACCCGCAAGGACCGGCCAGCCACTATGCGACCACCGGCCCGGAGATCTGGGCCGATACCGACGGCAGGGTCACGCACTTCGTCGCCGGCATCGGCACCGGCGGAACGATCAGCGGCGCGGGCCGCTACCTCAAAGAGGTGTCGGGCGGTAGGCCACAAGGGAGAGTGCGCATCATCGGCGCCGACCCCGAGGGGTCCGTGTATTCGGGGGGCAGTGGCCGGCCCTACCTGGTGGAGGGTGTCGGCGAGGACTTCTGGCCGCAGGCCTACGACCGTACGGTGCCCGACGAGGTCATCGCGGTTTCGGACTCCGACTCGTTCAACATGACGCGGCGGCTGGCCCGCGAAGAGGCGATGCTGGTCGGCGGGTCGTGCGGAATGGCGGTGGTCGCGGCGCTGAAGGTGGCCGAGGAAGCCGGACCGGGCGCGCTGATCGTGGTGCTACTGCCCGACGGCGGGCGGGGCTACATGTCGAAGATCTTCAACGACGCCTGGATGTCGTCGTACGGGTTTTTGCGCAGTCGCCTCGACGGGTCGACCGAGCAATACACGGTCGGCGACGTGCTGCGCCGCAAATCGGGTGAGCTGCCCGCCCTGGTGCACACCCATCCGTCCGAGACGGTGCGCGACGCCATCGGCATCCTGCGCGAGTACGGGGTGTCCCAGATGCCCGTGGTCGGCGCCGAGCCGCCGGTGGTGGCGGGTGAGGTCGCCGGCAGCGTCTCCGAGCGCGAACTGCTGTCGGCCGTTTTCGAAGGGCGGGCCAAATTGGCCGACGCCGTCTCCCAGCACATGAGCCCGCCGCTGCGGATGATCGGCGCCGGCGAATTGGTGAGCGTGGCGGCCAAGGCGCTGCGCGACTGGGATGCGCTGATGGTGGTCGAGGAGGGCAAACCGGTCGGGGTGATCACCCGGAACGACTTGTTGGGCTTCCTGTCGGAGGGGCCTCGTTGACCGACCGGGCGCCGCTGGCACCACCCCACGGAGGTGTCGCCGCACCCCGGGGCCTCAGGTACGGTAATTCGGCCTAGTGTCAGCTGATTCGCAGTGGAGGGTTGCCCATGACCGATCAACCGCCGCCCGGCAACGCTTACCCGCCGCCCCCCTCGTCGCCTGGTTCATCCGGTGGGGACCAGCCGCCCCCCGGTGGGCATGACGCCCCGCCCGCTCCCTCGGCGCCCGGCGGTGGCTCCTACTCCCCACCGCCTCCGCCGCCTCCGCCGGGCGGTTCCTACCCGCCGCCTCCGCCGCCGGCCGGGGGGTACGCGCCGCCACCGCCCGGACCGGCGGTCCGCACGCTGCCGACCCAGGACTACACGCCGTGGCTCAGCCGGATGCTGGCGTTCATCATCGACATCCTGCCGTACGTTGTCGTGCACGGGATCGGCACCGGAATCCTGCTGGCCACCCAGCAGACTTCGTGCGTCACCGACGTCACGCAGTACACCGTCAACCAGTACTGCACCACGTCGAACTCGACCGTCGGCATGGTGGCGCAGTGGTTTGCGTCGGTGGTGGGGCTGTTCTACCTGATCTGGAACTACGGCTACCGCCAGGGCACCACCGGGTCCAGCGTCGGCAAATCGGTGATGAAGTTCAAAGTGGTCAGCGAGGTCACCGGTCAGCCCATCGGTTTCGGGATGTCGGTGGTGCGTTTTCTCGCGCACTTCGTCGACGCGGTCATCTGCTTCATTGGCTTTTTGTTCCCGCTATGGGATGCCAAGCGCCAAACCCTGGCGGACAAGATCATGACGACGGTGTGCTTGCCGATTCCGCAATGACGCCCGCGCGATCACCGGGGATGGGTCACTAGGCTGATCGTCGATGAGCGCCGACCGTAACGAATCCCGCGAGATCGGATTGGCCACCAAGGCCATCCATGCCGGCTACCCGCCGGATCCGGCGACCGGAGCCGTCAACGCCCCGATCTACGCCAGTAGCACCTTCGCCCAAGACGGTGTCGGTGTGCTGCGCGGCGGATTCGAGTACGCGCGCACCGGCAACCCGACCCGGGCCGCTTTGGAAGCCTCGCTGGCGGCCGTCGAAGCGGGGGTTTTCGCGCGGGCGTTCAGTTCGGGGATGGCCGCCGCCGACTGCGCGCTGCGGGCGATGGTGCGGCCCGGCGACCACGTGGTCATTCCCAATGACGCCTACGGAGGCACCTTCCGGCTGATCGACAAGGTGTTCACCCAGTGGAACGTCGAGTACACGCCGGTGGCGCTCGACGACCTGGAGGCGGTCGCCGCCGCGATCACGGGGCGAACCCGGCTGATCTGGGTGGAAACCCCGACCAACCCGTTGCTGACCATCGCCGACATCGCGGCCCTGGCCGAGCTCGGCCAGCAGGTTGCCGTGAAAGTGTTGGTGGACAACACTTTTGCCTCGCCCGCACTGCAGCAGCCGTTGGTGCTGGGCGCCGACGTGGTGTTGCACTCGACCACCAAATACATCGGCGGCCACTCCGACGTGGTGGGCGGCGCGTTGATCACCAACGACCACGACCTGGACGATGCCTTCGGGTTCCTGCAGAACGGGGCCGGCGCGGTGCCGGGCTCGTTCGACGCCTACCTGACGATGCGCGGCCTGAAGACCTTGGTGCTGCGGATGCAACGACACAGCGAAAACGCCTTGGCCGTCGCCGAATTCCTGCACGGGCATCCCGCGGTGAGCGCGGTGCTGTATCCGGGTCTCCCCGGCCACCCCGGGCACGAGATCGCCGCACGGCAGATGAGCGACTTCGGCGGCATGGTTTCGGTGCGCATGCGGGAGGGCCGCAAGGCCGCTCAGGACCTGTGTGCCCGCACCCGGGTATTCATCCTGGCCGAATCGCTGGGTGGGGTCGAGTCGCTGATCGAGCACCCCAGCGCCATGACGCATGCGTCGACGGCCGGTTCGCAGCTGGAGGTGCCCGACGACCTGGTGCGGCTTTCCGTCGGCATCGAAGACATCGCCGACCTGCTCGCCGATCTGGAACGGGCGTTGGGCTAGCGGCTACGAGTGATACGGCTCCGCGCTGACCAACGTGACCTCGATGGTGCTGCCGTTGGGCACGGTGTAGCTGCGGGTCTCGCCCACCTTGGCGTCGATCAGGGCGCCGCCCAGCGGTGAATGCGGTGAATACACCTCGAGCTTGCCGTCGTTGACGCCCTCTTGGCGGGTGGCGATCAAGAACGTCTCCGAGTCGGACTTGTCGCCGTTGTAGTAGACCTTCACCACCGAACCGGGCAGCGCGATGCCGGACTGCTTGGGCGCCTCGCCGACCTTGGCGTTGTTGAGCAGGTCCTGCAGCTGGCGGATCCGCGCCTCCTGCTGGCCCTGCTCTTCGCGGGCGGCGTGGTAGCCGCCGTTCTCGCGCAGGTCACCCTCCTCGCGGCGGTCGTTGATTTCCGCGGCGATGACCGGGCGATTCGCGATCAACTGGTCGAGCTCGGCCTTGAGTCGGTCATGTGACTCCTGGGTCAGCCAGGTCACATTCGTATCCGTCATCTCGTCGTGCTCCTCATGTTGTCGTTCCGCGTATCCGCGTAAGCTCGTTGACCCCGCCGCCCGGGAGTATCCGGGTATCACCCCGCGATGGTGCCGCTCCGCTTCTGCTCACGGCCTTTAATGCAGCAATACACGGTCCCAATAGGAACCGTGCATTCACCCATGTTACCACCGCGCAAACAGTTGATGACCCATTTTCGCAGTTCGCCCCTTTGTCCTGCGGTCACGCCGGTCGCAGGTAACCGGGCACCTGGGTGCCGCAGCCATAGATGTCCGCCAGCACCGGCGGCTTGCTGGATTTCAGCGTGGTTGTCACCTGCACCGTGGTCGCCTCCGACGGTGGCACCAGCACCTCGCGCCTGCCCGTCTCGCTTCCGTCCTTGGACCGGACCCGCACGATGCAGTCCACCGGCCGCGACGGGTCGGAACGCGTCACGCTGATCGTTACCGACGCAGTCTGGTCGTCGATCACCCGGTAGCCGGCCAGCGAACCGGTGACGTCGCTGGTGCCCAGCCGCTGGTAGCCGATGACCGCGATGACCAGACCGGCGGCGACGACCAGCACACCCAGCGCGATGACTACCCGGCGCCGGGATACGCGCGACAGTCGGGAACGCCCATACCGGGCCTCAGAACGCGTCATCGGGGTTTCACTCATGCCTTGGTATGCCTGGACTATCGGCTGCCGGACGCCGACCGACAGGATGCAACGATCACCGAACTGGAATTATAGGGTCGAACCGGGCGACCACCCGACCGACAAGGGGGCACGTGAGCGAACTGCGGTTGATGGCGGTGCACGCCCACCCCGACGACGAGTCCAGCAAGGGCGCGGCCACCCTCGCGCGCTATGCCGACGAGGGACATCGGGTGCTGGTGGTGACGCTGACCGGCGGCGAGCGTGGCGACATTCTCAACCCGGCCATGGACCTGCCCGACGTACATGGGCACATGGCCGAGATCCGCCGCGACGAGATGGCGAAGGCCGCCGAGATCCTCGGTGTCGAGCACCACTGGCTGGGCTTCGTCGACTCCGGCTTGCCCCAGGGTGACCCGCCGCCGCCGCTGCCCGAGGGATGCTTCGCGCTGGTGCCGCTGGAGGAGTCCATCGAGGCGCTGGTGCGCGTGGTCCGCGAGTTCCGGCCGCACGTGATCACCGCGTACGACGAGAACGGCGGCTATCCCCATCCCGACCACATCCGGTGCCACCAGGTTTCGATCGGCGCCTTCGAGGCGGCCGGGGACTATCGGCGGTTCCCCGACGCCGGCGAGCCGTGGACGGTGTCCAAGCTGTACTACATCCACGGTTTCCTGCGGACGCGGATGCAGCTACTGCACGACGAGGCCGTCAAGCACGGTCACGAACCCCCGTTCAAGAAGTGGCTCGAGCTCTGGGATCCCAAGCACGACCCGTTCGAGTCCCGGGTGACGACGCGCGTCGAGTGCTCGGAGTATTTCGGCCAGCGCGACGATGCGCTGCGAGCGCACGCGACCCAGATCGACCCGAACCACGATTTCTTCGCCGTCCCCCTCGCCTGGCAGCAGCGGTTGTGGCCTACGGAGGAATTCGAGTTGGCCCGCTCCCGGGTCCCCGTCCGGCTGCCCGAGGACGATCTGTTCGCCGGAATCGAGGCCGACGCGTGAATCACTTGCTCCTGGTGGCCTCGGCCGGTTGGCGGGCCGACGGCGCGCCGCACAACAACGGGCCCGATTTCGGCAAGGCCAGCCCGGTCGGGCTGCTGGTGGTGGTGCTGCTGTTGATCGCCACGCTGTTGCTGCTGCGCTCGATGAACAAGCAACTGAAGAAGGTGCCCGACTCCTTCGACCCCAAGCATCCCGAGCCCGATCAGGCCGTCGACGAGGGCACCGACACGGTGAACGGTGGCGCCGAGG
The DNA here is from genome assembly GCA_963800315.1 of uncultured Actinomycetota bacterium. GTDB lineage: Bacteria > Actinomycetota > Actinomycetes > Mycobacteriales > Mycobacteriaceae > Mycobacterium. The sequence continues at coordinate 39,982 of CAWDAS010000001.1, read as the reverse complement.
GAACCCCGGACCAGGAAGACGGGTCGCCGCGCGCGTCAGGACCCGGCGATGAGCCCGGCTGACTCCCCGTCGGCGAACACCCTCGGGCTGGCCACCAGCCCATACCTGCGCCAGCACGCCGGCAATCCGGTGCACTGGCAGCAGTGGACCCCCGCGGCGTTGGCAGACGCCGCCGCGCGGGACGTGCCGATCCTGCTGTCCATCGGCTACGCCGCCTGCCACTGGTGTCACGTCATGGCCCACGAATCGTTCGAAGACGACGAGGTGGCCGCGGTGATGAACGCGGGATTCGTCTGCATCAAGGTCGACCGCGAGGAGCGGCCGGACATCGACGCGGTCTACATGAACGCCACCGTCGCGCTGACCGGGCAGGGCGGTTGGCCGATGACCTGTTTTCTGACTCCCGACGGCCGGCCGTTCTTCTGCGGCACCTACTACCCGAAAGCCGGCTTTCTCCAACTGCTTTCGGCCGTCTCGGCTACCTGGCGGGAGCGCCGCGGCGAAGTCGAGGAGGCGTCCGACCGGATCGCCGGCGAGCTGCGCAAGATGGCCGCGGGGCTGCCCTCCGGAGGCCCGACCATGGCGCCGGAGCTCTGTGACCACGCCGTCGCGACGGTGCTGGCCGACCAGGACACCGTCTACGGCGGTTTCGGTGGCGCGCCCAAATTCCCGCCCTCGGCGCTTCTCGAGGCGCTGCTGCGCAACTACGAGCGCACCGGGTCACCGGCGACCCTGGAGGCGGTGTCGCGCACCGGCAACGCGATGGCCCGCGGCGGCATGTACGACCAAATCGCCGGCGGCTTCGCCCGCTACAGCGTCGACAACGCCTGGGTGGTACCGCATTTCGAGAAGATGCTGTACGACAACGCGCTGCTGCTGCGCGCGTATGCGCACTGGGCCCGGCGTACCGGGGATCCGCTGGCGCGCCGGGTCGCCGCCCAGACCGCGCGGTTCCTGCTCGACGAACTGGCCGACGGCGAGATGTTCACGTCGTCGCTGGACGCCGACGCCGACGGCCGCGAGGGCTCGACCTACGTCTGGACGCCGGGGCAGCTGGCCGACGTGCTGGGCGCCGACGACGGCCGTTGGGCCGCAGAGGTTTTCGGGGTAACCGAGTCCGGCACCTTCGAACACGGCGCGTCGGTGCTGCAGTTGCGCGCCGATCCCGACGACCCGCAACGGCTGGAGCGCGTCCGCACCGCGCTGCTGGCCGCCCGGCGCACCCGCGCCCAGCCCGGCCGCGACGACAAGGTCGTCACCTCGTGGAACGGGCTGGCGATCACCGCCCTGGCCGAGGCCAGTGTGGCCCTGGACGGGCCCGGGCTGGCCGACGCCGCGTGCCGCTGCGCGCGGGCGCTGCTGGGCCTGCACCTGGTCGACGGGCGGCTGCGGCGCGCCAGCCTGGGCGGGGTCGTCGGCGACGGCGCGGCCATCCTCGAGGATCACGCGATGCTGAGCACCGGACTGCTGGCGCTGTACCAGCTGACGGGCGAAAAGACCTGGCTGGCCTCGGCGACCGGGCTGCTGGACACCGCACTTCAGCGTTTCGCCGACCCGCAGCGGCCCGGCCGCTGGTTCGACACCGCCGATGACGCCGAGGAGTTGATGCTGCGGCCCGCCGACCCGCTGGACGGGGCGACCCCGTCGGGCGCATCATCGATCGCCGAGGCGCTGCTGACCGCGGCGCACCTGGTGGACGGTGACCGCGCCCAGCGGTATCTGCAGGCGGTTGCCGACGCGCTCGGCGCGCATTCGGTGCTGCTGGACCGGGCGCCGCGCTCGGCGGGACACTGGTTGGCCGTCGCCGAATCCGCGGTGCGCGGGCCGTTGCAGATCGCGGTCGCCTGTGACCCGTCGCGGTCGCCCCTGCTGGCCGCCGCGCGCCGGTTGGCGCCCGGCGGGGCGATCGTCGTGGGCGGCGAGGCGGACTCGTCGGCGCTGCTGGCCGGCCGGGGCCGGGTGGCCGATGCCGATGCCGCCTACGTGTGCCGTGGCCGGGTCTGCGACCTACCGGTAACCGGCGCAACGGAGCTGGCGGCCGTCCTTGGTGTCTCCGGGTAGTGGCCCCCGGAGGCTACCCTGCGTCATATGCCCCATGCCGCCGACAGAGCCCAGGCAATCACCGACACGGTCCACCGCTACGTCGAACTGGTCGCCAAGGGCAGCGCCGACGAGCTGGTCGAGTTGTACGCCGGCGACGCCACCGTTGAGGATCCGGTGGGGGGCGAGGTGCATATCGGTCATCAGGCGATTCACGGCTTTTACTCCGCGGTCAACGATGTGCAGCGCGACTGCGAGCTGGTGTCGCTGCGGGTGGCCGGCAACGAGGCGGCCTTCCAGTTCCGGCTGACGGTGACCGCGGGCGAGCACCGGATGGTGATCGAGCCGATCGACGTCATGGTTTTCGACGACCGCGGCAAGATCACCGCGATGAAGGCTTACTGGTCGGCGGCGGACGTCACCCAGGCCGCACGCTAGGCCGGGTGGCCGACGTAGAACACCGCCAGCCACATGGCGATGTAGTGCAGGATCGCCGCGATCGCGGTCAGGGCGTGAAAGAACTCGTGGTAGCCGAACGTCCGTGGCCACGGGTCGGGCCAGCGCAGGCCGTAGAACAGGCCACCGAAGCTGTACAGCGCGCCGCCGACGGCCAGCAGCACCATCGCGGCCACCCCGGCGACATGGATGATCGTCGGCGCGTACCACACCGCCACCCAGCCCAGCAGCAGGTAGAGCGGCACGCCCACCCACCGCGGCGCCGTGGGCCAGCAGACCTTCAGCACGATGCCCGCCACCGCCCCGCCCCACACGATCCACAGCACCGTCACGCCGGTGCTTTGCGGCATGGCCAGGCGCGCGAACGGGGTGTAGCTGCCGGCGATGAACACGAAGATCATCGAGTGGTCGAGCCGCTTCATTCGGTTCCGTGCGACGGTGGATTTCCACTGCACGCGGTGATAGGTGGCGCTGACGGCGAACATCGCCACGGTGGCCGCGGCGTAGACCAGGGTCGAATGACCGGCGCGGGGCGATGCGACCGCCCACGACACCGACACCAGCGTCGCGCCGCAAACGATCGCCAGCCACGCCGAGTAGAAGTGGATCCAGCCGCGCATCCGAGGTTTGGTCAGAGTGTGGGCGGCACCCTCGACGAGCTGGTCGACGGGATTTCCGGGCGCGATCGCCTCGGATTCGGGTTCCGGATGGGCGGACGTTCTGGTCTGGCTTTTCATGTCTCCTGTGGCCTCGTCGTGCAGGTCGGGAAATTGCCAGGGCGAGTTGATCACCGACTCGACCACCAACAGTAGCCGGGAATCGTCGCGGCGCGGTCCGGCGCAGCTGTGACTCGCCTGAATTCGGCCCGGAAGCGCTGGCCAGAATTTGACCCAGCTCACAGTAGGGTGGGTCCTCGTGGAGATCATCCCGCCGCGCCTCAAGGAGCCGCTGTACCGCGTCTACGAGTTGCGGCTGAGGCAGGGGCTCGCGGCCTCGAAGTCCGATCTGCCGCGCCACATCGCGGTCCTGTGCGACGGCAACCGGCGGTGGGCGCGCGACGCGGGCTACGACGACGTCAGCTACGGCTACCGGATGGGGGCCGCCAAGATCGCCGAGATGCTGCGCTGGTGCCAGGAAGCCGGCATCGAGATGACCACGGTCTACCTGCTGTCCACCGAAAACCTGCAGCGCGACCCCACCGAGCTGGCCGGGCTCATCGAGATCATCACCGACGTCGTCGAGGAGATTTGCGCGCCGGCCAACCGCTGGAGCGTGCGCACCGTCGGCGACCTCGAGCTGCTCGGCGAGGAACCCGCCCGGCGGCTGCGCGGCGCGGTGAAGTCGACACCGGCCGTGGCGCCGTTCCACGTCAACGTCGCCGTCGGCTACGGCGGGCGCCGGGAGATCGTCGACGCGGTGCGCGCGCTGTTGAGCAAGGAGCTCGCCAACGGGGCGAGCGCCGAGGAGCTGATCGACGCGGTGACCCCCGAAGCCATCTCCGAAAACCTGTACACCTCCGGGCAACCCGATCCCGATCTGGTGATCCGCACGTCGGGCGAGCAACGCCTGTCGGGGTTCCTGCTGTGGCAGAGCGCGTACTCGGAGATGTGGTTCACCGAGGCGCATTGGCCCGCGTTCCGCCGGGTGGATTTCCTGCGCGCGCTGCGCGCCTACAGCATGCGGCACCGCCGGTACGGGAAGTAGCCGCAAGCTCATCCGCAACATGCCGCGGCCCGGCTGATCGCCGCCGATCTGCGCGGCCGGGTGCGCGTCCCCAGCGACTAGCTGGCTGTAGGTCGAGTCAAGGGGGGTGTGCGGACGTAGCGGGGCGACGCCCTCGATTTGGGGCGTTGGTGTTGTGCGGTCGACGGTGTGCTCGGTGAGGGGAGGGTGCCTGGGCGCCCACGCTGATGTATGCGACCTCGTCGAGGGGATGGGTCATCTGGCGTCGTTCGGGCTGTCCGTGGAGGCGAAGGGCCGGGTGCCAAGCTAGCCTCGGCGTAACCCTGGAGGGTCCGCCATAGCGGGTACGGCATCTGATCCGGCCCTTCGTCCCGTCCGCTTAGCGTGGCACCACCGACGGGCGGTTGTGAAGGGTCTGCTGTTTTCCTTTCTTGGTCGGGCGGGTTCTAGGCCCAGCGGGCCGGATCGTAGGTGGTGTGGTCGCGAACCAGTGCGTGGGCGATACGGGTGGCGCGGTGGGCTCATGCGCAGGCGATGATTCCGCCGCGCTTGCCGCGGGCTTTGAGTCCGTGGGCGTAGGTCTTGGCCGCGGTCTCGTTCAGCCACAGTCCGATACCGAGGTCGATCAGGGCGCGGCGCAGCGCTACGCTGCCTTCGCGGCTGATGGCGCCATCGCGCCGCTTGTGAGCGGATTCGTACTGCATCGGGGAAAGCCCCGATGCGCGGTAAATCTGCCGCGGGCCGGGCCACCGGGTCGGATCACCAAGGGCGGCAGCATAATTGGATGCTCGCACCACGCCCCAGCCCGGCACCGAAGTTAATGTGGCGAACGGGCTGCGCGGCAGCAGCACCGCTAACCCGGTCTCAACGGAGTGGATCTGGTTGTCGAGATCGGCCAGCAGGTTCAGGTCTGCGGCCAGGATCTGGCGGGCGATCACTGCGTCTCGGGTGGGCAGCGCGTCACGTGCCGCGGCGACCAGACGCTCAGCGACCGGGCGCCGCAGCTGCAGATCCCGGGCCGCGGCGAACCGAATCAGCCGGTTGACCCCGAGCGCGGCCAACCGGGACGGGTCGGAGAACTCCGCGGCGACCAGCCGGCCGATCCTGGTGGCCAGCACGTCAGGCAGCGCCAGGGTCAGCCCGGGAAACGCTCGATCGAGCTGACCGAGCAGCTGGTTCTTCGTGGCAGAACGCGTGGCCACCCGCCGACTCCGATGGGCGGCCCAGGCGCTCAACTCACCGATCACGACATTGCCGTTGGTGACGGGGCGTCCATGCCCGGCCAGCACCAACTCGGTGATCGCCTGCAAATCGATCACGTCGGTCTTAACCCGCCGCCGGCCCTGCACCCGGCGCTGCTCGGCGACATGAGCGGGATTGAGTTCCAACACCTCCCACCCGGGTGGCCAGCGATAGTCGAGCACCGGACGGTGATAATGGCCGGCCGCCTCCACGGCGACCTTGACACGCCCCGGGGACGGCACCACGGCCATCGCCCGAGCCGCTGCGGCGGTCAAGCCCGCGCGATTCATCACGAACTCCGACGGACCAACCAATCGCTGCCGAGCCGCGTCGGTCACCGAAAACAGCGCCGAGGTCTTGCCGACATCAACGGCAACGACGATCGTGGACGACGTGACTGGAGCTACTTGCACAGACACAACAACACCTCCGGAGCGTGTCAGGAGGGTCCACGTGCGCCAACACACGGACCCCGACAGGAATCAGTTACAGATCCCTTCCTGACACCTCCGGAGGCATTTGAGAAGGACCAACTCGATCTATATCAGCGGGGTCCGTCGCCGCCCGCGAGATATAAGCCATTGCGAGCATCGTCGCGTGTCTTCACCACTGGTTATGTGTCGCGGCCCCGGGGCCGACGCGATCAGGCCACCGACCCCACATTTTGGGACGTCTTCGGGTTTGGCGTCGGCCGGCGGGAATAGCCGGGGGAAATAGCAGGTCATTCTTCGCGTGGCAGTAATTGGCAGCGCCACGAGTCGATATGGCAGTGCACCGGCGGCACGCTCAGACCTGTTCGACCCCACCCGCCATCGTGAGGAGTAATCACATGACCGCTATATCCGGGATCACCGCCCGACCCCTCTACGACTCGACCGACTCGCTGCTGCGTTTCGCCATGCGCGCCGATGCCACGTTGACGGGCCTGTTCGGTCTGGTCATCGCGTTCGTCGCCGACCCGCTGTCGTCCCTGGCCGGGCTGGCGTCCGGGCAGGAGTACGCCCTGGGCGCCTTCGTCGTGCTCTGCGGACTGGCGGTGTTCAGCCTGGCGGCGCTGCCCAACCTGCGCCGCGCGGGGATCGGTGTCGTCGCGGCCAACATCGTCTGCACGCTGGCCGCGATCGTGGCCGCCGGGGCGGTGCCCATGACCGCCATCGGCGTCATCGCGACGCTGGCAACCGGCGTGTACACCGCGGTGTTCGCGGGGCTGCAGTACCTGGGCGTGCGACGGCTGGCCAGGTAGGTCGCCCCGCCTCGGTCACAGCTTGCGCAGCCGAAGCCGGTTGATGGAGTGGTCGGCGTCTTTGCGCAGCACCAGGGTGGCGCGGGGACGCGTCGGCAGAATGTTCTCGACCAGGTTCGGGCGGTTGATGGACCGCCAGATCTCGCGGGCGGCGGCGACGGCCTTCGTGTCGTTGAGGGCCGAATAGTGGTGAAAGTGCGATTCGGGGTCCGCGAAGGCGGTGCTGCGCATGGCCAGGAACCGCGATACGTACCACTGCTCGATGTCTTCGATCCGGGCGTCCACGTACAGCGAGAAGTCGAACAAGTCCGACACCATCAGCGTCGGGCCGGTCTGCAGGACGTTGAGGCCCTCGAGGATCAAGATGTCGGGATGGCGGACCACGTGCCTGGCCCCGGGGATGATGTCGTATTTCAGGTGTGAATACACCGGCGCGCACGCATAGTCGGAACCGGATTTGACCGAGGTCACGAACCGCATCAGCGCCCGGCGGTGATAGCTTTCCGGAAACCCTTTGCGGTGCATGAGGTTTCGCCGATCCAGCTCGGCATTGGGGTACAGGAACCCGTCGGTGGTCACCAGGTCCACCAGGGGATGATGGTCCCAGCGCGCCAACAGCGCCTGCAGCACACGGGCGGTTGTCGATTTGCCGACCGCCACGCTGCCGGCCACCCCGATGATGAACGGCACCGGCCGGTCCGGATTTTGTTGCGGTTCGCCGAGGAATTCCGCGGTGGCGGCAAAGAGCCGCTGCCGGGCGGCGACCTGAAGGTGAATCAACCGGGCCAGCGGCAGGTAGACCTCTTCCACCTCGAGCAGGTCGATCTGCTCGCCCAGACCGCGCAGCCCGACCAGTTCCTCTTCGGTGAGGGCCAGCGGCGTCGACATACGAAGCGCTCGCCATTGCTTCCGGTCGAACTCCACATACGGGCTCGGCTCGCTAAGCCGCGGCATGGTGCCAGTCTTGCAGGAGTGCGCAGGTGCCCGACGGCTGGGCTGGCTAACAGTGCCGCTGGATAGACTGACGCCGTGACTGCTGCACCTGATGCCCGCACCACTACCCTCGGCGCCCCCGGGACGGCCTCCGTGATGTCGGCCCCGCTCGCCGAGGTTGACCCCGACATCGCCGAGCTGCTGGACAAGGAGCTGCACCGGCAGCGCGACACGCTGGAGATGATCGCGTCGGAGAACTTCGTGCCGCGCTCGGTGCTGCAGGCCCAGGGCAGCGTGCTGACCAACAAGTACGCCGAGGGGCTGCCCGGCCGGCGCTACTACGGCGGCTGCGAGTACGTCGACGTCGTGGAGAACATCGCCCGCGACCGCGCCATGGCGCTGTTCGGCGCCGACTTCGCCAACGTGCAGCCGCATTCGGGCGCGCAGGCCAATGCCGCCGTGCTGCAGGCGCTGATGACGCCGGGGGAGCGGCTGCTGGGGCTGGACCTGGCCAACGGCGGCCACCTGACCCACGGCATGAAGCTGAACTTCTCCGGCCGGCTGTACGAGACCGGCTTTTACGGGGTCGACCCGACGACGCACGTGGTGGACATGGATGCGGTGCGGGCCAAGGCGCTCGAGTTCCGCCCCAAGGTGATCATCGCCGGGTGGTCGGCCTACCCGCGGATTCTCGACTTCGCCGCGTTCGCCTCGATCGCCGACGAGGTCGACGCCAAGCTGTGGGTGGACATGGCGCATTTCGCGGGCCTGGTCGCCGTCGGCCTGCACCCGTCCCCGGTGCCGCACGCGGACGTGGTGTCGACCACGGTGCACAAGACGTTGGGCGGGGGCCGGTCCGGCATGATCCTAGGCAAGCAGGAGTACGCCAAGTCGATCAACTCGGCGGTGTTCCCCGGTCAGCAGGGCGGGCCGCTGATGCACGTCATCGCGAGCAAGGCCGTCGCGCTCAAGATCGCCGGCACCCCCGAATTCGCCGACCGCCAGCGCCGCACGCTGTCGGGCGCGCGGATCGTGGCCGACCGGCTGTCCGGCGCCGACGTCAAGAAGGCCGGCGTGTCGGTGGTCAGCGGGGGCACCGACGTCCACCTGGTGCTGGTGGACCTGCGCGATTCCCCGCTCGACGGGAAGGCCGCCGAGGATCTGCTGCACGAGATCGGCATCACGGTCAACCGCAACGCGGTCCCCAACGACCCGCGGCCGCCGATGGTGACGTCGGGCCTGCGGGTGGGGACACCGGCGCTGGCCACCCGGGGTTTCGGGGACGCCGAGTTCACCGAGGTCGCCGACATCATCGCCACGGCGCTGACCCGGGCGGGCAGCGCCGGCCAAGAGGTGGATGTGCCCGCGCTGCGGCAACGGGTGACGCGACTGGCCAGGGAATTTCCGTTGTACGAGGGCCTCGAGGACTGGGCGCTGGTCGGCCGCTAACCTGGCGCTCATGCCGCAGGGACCAAAGTCACCAGTTGCCCGCGACACGGATCGGACGATTTCACGAACCTGTGTACGCGGGTTACAGTAACCGCATGGCACAGAAACCTGTAGCTAACGCGCTGACCCTGGAACTCGAGCCGGTGTGCGAAGCCAACATGGACCGCCACCTCAACACCGAGGACATCTGGTTCGCTCACGACTACGTGCCTTTCGAGCGGGGCGAGAACTTCGCGTTCCTCGGCGGACGTGACTGGGACCCCTCGCAGGCGACGCTGCCCCGGCAGTTCACCGACGCCTGCGAGATCCTGCTGCTACTCAAGGACAACCTGGCCGGCCACCACCGCGAGCTGGTCGAGCACTTCATCCTCGAGGAGTGGTGGGGACGCTGGCTGGGCCGGTGGACCGCCGAGGAGCACCTGCATGCCATCGCGCTGCGCGAATACCTGGTGGTCACCCGCGAGGTCGATCCCACCGCCAACGAAGAGGCCCGGGTCGAGTACGTGATGAAGGGCTACCGCGGCGACATGTACACACAGGTCGAGACCCTGGTGTACATGGCGTTCACCGAGCGCACCCACGCGGTGTTCTGCAGCAACCTGGCCGCGCGGCTCGAGGAGCCGATCCTGGCCGGACTCATCGACCGGATCCGCAGGGACGAAGAGCGGCACGAGCTGTTCTTCTCCAACCTCGTCGCGCACTGCCTCGAGTACACCCGCGACGAGACGATCGCGGCGATCGCCGCCCGCGCGGCCGACCTGCAGGTTCCCGGTGCGGACATCGACGCCTACCGGGACAAGGTGCAAAACGTCGCGAACGCGGGCATCTTCGGCCCGGCGGAGCTGCGGCAGGCGATCTCCGACCGCATCACCGCGTGGGGGCTGGCCGACGAACTTGCGCTGAAGCAATTCGTTGTCGGCTAGGGCCGGCTAGGTTCGCGTAACCCGCCCTGCACGCACCGGCACGCGTCCCTCATCCTGGCCGGGCTGACCACGGCGCGCCTGCACGGCGGCCCAGCGGCCACGAGAGTAGCGTCGTTGTCGATGGCCAGCGACATCCTCTGCTGCCAGGGCGGCACCTCCCGTCACGACAAGGGCAGGACCGGCCCCGGTCCTGGTGCTGCGGCTCCCGCAACCACGCTCGTGCGGGTCCGCGCGGGCTCATCCCGCTCAAGGAGCGCTACGTGACCGAAATCCGGACCTACGTGATCGACACGTCCGTGCTGCTGTCCGATCCATGGGCATGCAGCCGGTTCGCCGAGCACGAGGTGGTGGTTCCGCTAGTGGTGATCAGTGAACTGGAGGCCAAACGCCATCACCACGAGTTGGGCTGGTTTGCCCGTCAGGCCTTGCGTCTGTTCGACGATCTCCGGCTCGAGCACGGACGCCTGGATCAGCCCATTCCCGTTGGGACACAAGGCGGTACGCTTCATGTCGAGCTGAACCATACCGACCCGTCGGTGTTGCCCGCCGGTTTTCGCACCGACAGCAACGACTCCCGGATTTTGAGTTGCGCCGCCAACCTGGCCGCCGAAGGCAAGCGGGTTACGTTGGTCAGCAAGGATATTCCGCTTCGGGTCAAGGCGGCCGCGGTGGGCCTGGCCGCCGACGAGTACCACGCGCAAGACGTCGTGGCCTCCGGGTGGTCGGGGATGCACGAGATCGAGACCGCGACCGAAGACATCGACACCCTGTTCGCCGAAGGCGAGATCGATCTCGCCGAAGCCCGAGACCTGCCCTGCCACACCGGCGTTCGGCTGCTCGGCGGTAGCTCCCACGCGCTGGGCCGGGTCACCCCGGCCAAACGGGTCCAGCTGGTGCGCGGTGACCGCGAGGTGTTCGGATTGCGCGGTCGTTCCGCCGAACAGCGGGTGGCGCTGGAGCTGCTGCTCGACGAGTCGGTGGGCATCGTGTCGCTGGGCGGCAAGGCCGGCACCGGCAAGTCGGCGCTGGCGTTGTGCGCGGGCCTGGAGGCGGTGCTGGAACGGCGGACCCAACGCAAGGTGGTCGTCTTCCGCCCGCTGTACGCCGTGGGCGGCCAGGAGCTGGGCTACCTGCCGGGCAGCGAGAGCGAGAAGATGGGCCCCTGGGCGCAGGCGGTCTTCGACACCCTCGAGGGCCTGGCCAGCCCGGCGGTGCTGGAGGAGGTGCTGTCCCGGGGCATGCTCGAGGTGCTGCCGCTGACCCACATCCGCGGCCGGTCCCTTCATGACTCGTTCGTGATCGTCGATGAGGCGCAGTCGCTGGAACGCAACGTTTTGTTGACGGTGTTGTCCAGGTTGGGCACCGGCTCCCGGGTGGTGCTGACCCATGACATCGCCCAGCGCGACAACCTGCGGGTGGGCCGCCACGACGGTGTCGCGGCGGTGATCGAGAAGCTCAAAGGCCACCCGCTCTTCGCCCACATCACGCTGCTGCGCAGCGAGCGCTCGCCGATCGCCGCCCTGGTCACCGAGATGCTCGAGGAAATTGCCGGGCCGCACTGACGGCGCATCTCGGGTGCCGCCGCTGGGGATAAACTGCCAGCGTGCCGAAACGACCCGACAGCCAGGCCTGGCGCTATTGGCGGACCGTCTTCGGTGTCGCGGCGGCCGTCGTGGTGCTGTTGGTCGGCGGCCTGACCGGTCACGTCACGCGGGCGGACGAGCTGAGCTGCTCGGTGGTCAAGTGTGTCGCCCTGACGTTCGATGACGGGCCCAGCCCCTTTGACGGCCGGTTGCTGCAAATTTTGCAGGACAACCACGCCAAGGCCACGTTCTTTTTGATCGGAAACAAGGTGGCCGCCGACCCGGCGGGGGCCAAGCGCATCGCCGACGCCGGGATGGAGATCGGCAATCACACCTGGGAACACCCCAACATGACGACGATCCCCACCGAGGACATCGCCGGCCAGTTCGCCAGGGCCAACGACGCGATCACGGCCGCCACCGGGCGGACGCCGAGCCTGTATCGCCCCGCCGGCGGGCTGTCCAACGCGACGGTCCGCCAGACCGCCGCCCGATTCGGGCTCGCCGAGATCCTCTGGGATGTCATCCCTTTCGATTGGGCCAACGACTCCAACACGGTCGCGACGCGGAACCTGCTGATGAGCCAGATCAAGCCGGGCTCGGTGGTGTTGTTCCATGACACCTACTCGAGCACCGTCGACCTGGTGTACCAGTTCATTCCGGTGCTCAAGGCCAACGGCTACCGCTTGGTGACGGTCAGCGAGCTGCTCGGGGCCCGGGCGCCCGGCAGCAGCTACGGCAGCCGGGAGAACGGGCCGCCCGCCAACGTGCTCCACGACATCCCGGCCGGCGAGATCCCGCCGCTGCCCAACACGCCATCACCCAAGCCGATGCCCAACTTCCCGATCACCGACATCCCCGGCCAGAACTCGGGTGGGCCGAATAACGGCGCCTAGAACGAAGCTCGGGTCACCCGCGGCTACCTTTATAGGGTGATCACGGCGGGCTGGCTTCGGGCTCGGGTCGCGCGAGGATCGGGTGATCCAGCGGTGGCCCCCAGCCCAGGGCAACGAAAGTCCGCTCGCAGGTTGTCGATTCAATACGGGAGCGCCCTCGCGCTGGCCTACGTCATTGGCCTGCTCGACGCGTCGGCCATCTTGATCCCACTCTCGGGCCACACGTCGGCCACCTTCGCCGAGAAGGACGCGGTGGCGGTGGCGGTATTGGGCGTGCTGGGCACCATCGGCGTCGCGGTGGCGGGCGTGCTGCACCTCGCTCCGACGCTGCGGTGGTTCGTCGCCGGGCAGGCGCCCAGTCCGCGGCAACGGGAGACCGCGATGAAAATCGCACGCCAGCAGGCCACCATCCTGTTTGCCGCGTGGGCCGTCACTGGCGCGATATCGGTCTTCCTGAACCGTGCCGCGGGGCCGGCGCTGCTGGTTCCCATCCTGCTGGGGGTATTGTTCGGCGGCCCCGCCGCCGCGGGCACCAGTCTGCTGCTCACCCAACGCATCGTGCGGCCGATCGTGGGGGCCGCGACCCGGGGCGGGGAGCCCCGGGTGGCCGTGCCCGGTGTCTTCGCGCGGCTGGTGATGCTGTGGTTTTTGTGCAGCGCACTTCCCATCGGGGTGATAGCGGCCCTCGTCGTGCTGCGCTCCCATGGCTGGCTGATTGCCAAGTCCGCGTCGTTGGATGTGCTCATTCTGGTGGTGTCGCTGGCGGTGCTGCTGCTCGGGCTGCCGACGATGATCCTGACGTCTCGCTCCATTTCGGATCCGCTCGGCGACGTCGTCGACGCGATGGCGGAGGTGGAGCACGGCCGGATCGAAACGTATGTGGGTGTCTACGAACGTTCCCAAATCGGGCGGCTGCAAGCCGGATTCAATCGGATGGTCACCGGGCTCGCCGAGCGCGATCGGCTACGCGACCTGTTCGGGCGCCACGTCGGGGCGGATGTCGCCCATCGGGCCATCGAAGAGGGCGCCTCGCTGTCGGGGGACGTGGTCGAAGCGGCGGTGCTTTTCATCGACCTGGTGGGCTCGACCCATCTCGCGGAAAGCCGCCCGCCCCAGGAGGTTGCCGGGGTGCTCAACGACTTTTTCCGGATCGTCGTCGACGCCGTCGACGAATATCAGGGGCTGATCAACAAATTCGCCGGCGACGCCGCACTCGCCGTGTTCGGGGCACCGTTGCCCACGAGCTCACCGGCGTCGGCGGCACTGGCCGCGGCCCGGGCGTTGGGCACCCAACTGCGCCGGCTGCCCGTGGTCGATTTCGGCATCGGCGTCTCGGCGGGCCGCGTCTTCGCCGGCAACGTGGGTGCCGAAAACCGGTATGAGTACACCGTGATCGGCGATGCCGTCAATGAGGCCGCGCGGCTGGCCGACCTCGCCAAGACCGCCGACCGGCGAGTCCTGTGTTCGGCGGCGGCCATCGAGCGGGCCGACGAGGGCGAGCGGGCGCACTGGGCCGAATGCTATTCCACCGTCCTGCGCGGGCGATCCGAAGCCACCCACGTGTCGGCACCGGCCGGCTAGCGCGGCGGCGAGACCACTACTTCGCGACCTTCAGCGCCGCGATGATGTGGCTGATGGTGGCCGCCGAACCGGCGTCGCCGATCGGCGTCGCGCCCAAAAAGATGGTGACCGGTTTGGTGTCGACGGCCACGATGGTGACCGAATCACCCTTCACGTTGCGGGAGGTGTCCGCGATCGTGATGTCGGCGTCCACCCGGGCGGCCTTGACCCCGTCGACGGTGGCCGACGACTTTTTGGTCGGGCCCAGGGTCGGCCCGGCATTCGCGTAGCCGGGGCCATTGGCCACGCAGTCCATCAACTTCGATGCCTGTGCGGCGATGTCCATACTGGTGACGAAGTTGGTGACGGCGACCTCGGCCTGCATCATCCACTGGCTGGCGGTGGGGACCTCCTGGCCGACGCCCACCGCGCCGATGAGATTGGGAGTCTGGTCGTCCGAAAAACCCGCCCATCCGGGCGCCGCGCTGGCCGGGAAGGACAGCTTGCCGGCGCTGACCGTGTCGCCGGTGGGCGCCTCGCCGCCGGACACATTGGGGGTGCAACCGGTCGCGTTCTGCTGGGAATTGCTCGGCTGCGACGTCGGAACGCCGGTCGTCGCCGAGGGTCCGGCCGTGGTCGACTTGTGGTGGCCGCTGAGCCCGATGGCCAGGATGATCACCAGCGCGAGCACGCCCAGCACCGCGACAGCGGCGAGGATGAGCCACGGAACCTTCGAGCGTGGCCCCCTGGGCGGCGGTCCCGGCGGGTAGGGCCCGCCCGGCCAGCCGGGCGCACCATACTGCTGTCCCGGTTGCGGATATTGCGGGGGTGGATAGGCGCCGCCGGCGTAGGGATTCGGACCGCCCGGCGGGGCTCCGTACGGGCCGCCCGGCGGATACGGGTAAGCGCCACCCTGCGGCTGAGCGCCCCAATAGGGTTCCTGCCCATAGGGATTGCTGCCGTAAGGCCCTTGACCGTAGGGGCCCTCGGGGGGAGTCGTCATCGCGAACCGCCCTAGTCTTTCGGCTGCACTTTGGCCATCGCCAGCACGTCGAGCCGGCGGTCGAGCTCTTCGATCGACAACTTGTCGCCGATCAGGCCGCGGTCGATGACCGTCTGGCGAATCGTCTTGCGTTCCTTGAGCGCTTCTTTGGCCACCGCGGCGGCCTCCTCGTAGCCGATCGCCGAGTTCAGCGGCGTCACGATCGACGGCGACGATTCGGCCAGCTCACGCAGCCGCTCGACGTTGGCCGCCAGTCCGGCAATGCAGCGCTCGGCGAACAACTTCGACACATTGGTCAGCAGCTTGAACGATTCGAGGATGTTGCGGGCCATCATCGGGATGTAGACGTTGAGCTCGAAGGCGCCGTTCGCGCCGCCCCAGGCGACCGCGGCGTCGTTGCCGATCACCTGCGCGGCAACCTGCGTAACCGCCTCGGGGATAACCGGATTCACCTTGCCCGGCATGATCGAACTGCCCGGCTGCAGGTCGGGAAGCCGGATCTCGGCCAGCCCGGTCAGCGGGCCAGATCCCATCCAGCGGATGTCGTTGGCGATCTTGGTCAGCGACACCGCGATGGTGCGTAGCGCGCCGGAGGCCTCGACCAGCCCGTCGCGGGCCGCTTGAGCCTCGAAAGAGTTTCTGGCCGTTCGCAGTTCGCTCAGCCCGGTCGAAGCGACCAGTGTCTCGACCACCTTGGCGCCGAAACCGTCGGGGGCGTTGAGGCCGGTGCCGACCGCGGTCCCGCCGATCGCCAGTTCGCCCAGCCGGGGAAGGCACCCGCGCACCCTTTCGATGCCGGCCTCGACCTGGCGGGCATAACCGCTGAATTCCTGCCCCAGGGTGACCGGAACGGCGTCCATCAGGTGGGTGCGTCCGGACTTGACCACCGTGTGCCATTCGCGGGCCTTGCTGGCCAGCGCGTCGTGCAGTACCTCGAGCGCGGGAATGAGGTGACGCACCGCCGCCTCGGTCGCGGCGATGTGCGTGGCGGTCGGGAAGGTGTCGTTGGAGGACTGCGACATGTTGACGTCGTCGTTGGGGTGCACCGTGACGCCGTCCCTGGCCGCGATGGACGCGATCACCTCGTTGGTGTTCATGTTGGAGCTGGTGCCCGAACCGGTCTGGAAGACGTCGATCGGGAACTGGTCGTCGTGCCGGCCGTCGGCGATCTCTGCCGCCGCGGCGATGATGGCGTCGGCCTTTTCCGGCGCCAGCAACCCGAGGTCCTTGTTGACCTGCGCGCAGGCGCCCTTCAGCAGGCCCAGCGCCCGGATCTGGGTGCGCTCCAGGCCGCGGCCCGAGATCGGGAAGTTCTCCACCGCGCGCTGGGTTTGCGCCCGCCACAACGCTTTCGCGGGCACCCGGACCTCGCCCATGGTGTCGTGCTCGATGCGGTATTCGGTATCGGTGGCGCTATCGGCCATAGGTAGGAGTCCTTGCTGGTTGGGGCTCGGTTTCGGGTCAGGGCAGGGGATAGGCGGCCGTGCTGTCGCCGGTGAAGTCGATGGCGGAGTATTCGTTGAGCTTCGAGAGCCGGTGGTAGGCCTCGATCATCCGGACGGTGCCCGATTTGGACCGCATCACGATCGACTGGGTGGTGCAGCCGCCGGGGTAATACTGCACGCCGTTGAGCAGGTCACCGTTGGTGACGCCGGTGGCGCAGAAGAAAACGTTCTCACCGGACACCAGGTCCTCGGTGGTCAGAACCTGATCGACGTCGTAGCCGGCGTCGATGGCCTTTTGGCGTTCCTGGTCGTCCTTCGGGGCCAGCTGCGCCTGGATGGCGCCGCCCATGCACCGGATCGCGGCGGCGGCGATGATGCCCTCCGGGGTGCCGCCGATCCCGGCCAGCATGTCGGTGCCCGAGTGTGGGCGGCAGGCCGAGATCGCGCCCGCGACATCGCCGTCGGTGATCAGCCGGATGCGCGCCCCGGTGGCCCGGACCTCTTCGATCAGCCGAGCGTGCCGCGGCCGGTCCAGGATGCACACGGTCATGTCCCGCACCGACAACGCCTTGACCTTGGCGACGGCCCGGATGTTCTCGGCGATCGGCGCGGTGATGTCGAGCACCTGCGCGGCCTCGGGGCCGACGGCGATCTTGTTCATGTAGAACACCGCCGACGGGTCGAACATCGCGCCGCGATCGGCCACCGCCAGCACCGAGATGGCGTTGGGCATGCCCTTGCTCATCAGCGTGGTGCCGTCGATCGGGTCGACGGCGAAGTCGCACTCCGGGCCGTCGCCGTTGCCGACCTCCTCGCCGTTGTAGAGCATCGGCGCGTGGTCCTTTTCGCCCTCGCCGATGACGACCACGCCGCGCATGGAGACCGTGTTGACCAGTTCGCGCATCGCGTCGACGGCGGCCCCGTCGCCGCCCTCCTTGTCGCCGCGGCCCACCCAGCGACCGGCGGCCATGGCACCGGCCTCGGTGACCCGTACCAGCTCGAGCGCCAGGTTGCGGTCTGGAGCTTCACCGCGTGGCCGAGCCTGCGCCGGGCGTCGGCCGGGGGCGGCGGCCGGCCGGTTGCCCTCAACTGTCATGGTTGCTGATTGTCCCAGAAGCGGATCGATCCCCTGGAACTGGGATACTCGGGGGGTGACCGAAGAGCCGCAGCGCAACGCCGAGGCAGCCGCCGAGCCGGCTCCGGCTCCCAGGCCGGCCAAACCGCGGCTGTTGCAGGACGGTCGCGACATGTTCTGGTCGCTGATTCCGCTGGTGATCGGGTGCATCCTGCTGGCGGGCATGGTGGGCATGTGCTCGTTCCAGCCGAGCAGCGGCAACAAGGCGGTGATTCCGTCGTTCGACGCGGCGCAGGCCCTGCGGATGGACGCCGCGACGCTGGGGTTCCCCATTCGGCAACCGCACTTACCCGACGGCTGGCGGTCCAATTCCGGCAGCCGCGGCGGTATCGAGAACGGGCGAACCGACCCGTCGACCGGTCAGCGGCTGAACGCCCCCACCTCGACGGTGGGGTACATCAGTCCGACGGGCATGTATCTGAGCCTGACCCAAAGCAACGCCGACGAGGACAAACTGGTGCGCTCGATTCATCCGTCGGCGTATCCGACGGGCGCGGTCGACGTCGCCGGCACCAACTGGGTCGTCTATCAGGGTGACGGCCAACGCGGCGCGGACGCCGAGCCGGTGTGGACCACCCGGCTCACCGGACCGTCCGGGGCAACGCAAATCGCGATTACCGGTGCCGGCAGTACCGATCAGTTCCGTACGCTGGCTTCGGCGACGCAATCGCAGCCGCCGTTACCAAGCCGGTAGCCGGCCCGCCGAAGCAAGGGAGCCCGTGGCGTGACTGCACCCGAAGCAGATTTGTCCGGATGGTCGGTGGCCCCGTTCACCGGTGCTGGCTACACCCATGACGTCTACCGCAAGGGCGCCGGCCCGGGGGTGGTGCTGATCCCCGAGATACCCGGCATCCATCCCGGGGTGCTCGGTCTGGGCAATCACCTGGTGGACAACGGCTTCACCGTCGCGATGCCGTCGCTGTTCGGTGAGCCGGGCAAGCCGGTGTCGATGGGCTACGTCTTCGCGACAATTGCGCGGGCCTGTGTGGCAAGGGAATTCGCCGCCCTTGCGATGAACATGGAGCGGCCGGTGTCGTTGTTTTTGCGCGCACTGGCTCGTGACCTCAATGCGACGACGCCGGGCCGCGGCGTCGGCGTCATCGGGCAGTGCTTCACCGGGGGGTTCGCGTTGGCCGCCGCCGTCGACGACAGTGTGCTGGCACCGGTGCTGTCCCAACCGTCGGTGCCGCTGCCGTTGGGGGCCGCGCGGCGCCGCGATCCCGGGTTGAGCGAGGCGGAGCTGACCACCGTGGTCGATCGCTGCACCACGGACGGCCTGTGCGCCATGGGCTTGCGCTTCAGCGAGGACAAAATGGCTCCGGGGGAACGGTTCACCACGCTCAAGCAGCGGCTGGGCGACGCATTCGAGGTGATCGAGATCGACTCGGGCCCGGGCAACGAATACGGCTTCGGCAAGATGGCGCACTCGGTGTTGACCGACGAGGTCCGGGAGACCGACGGCCATCCCGCCTACGAGGCCCGCAAGCGGGTGGTCGAGTTCCTCACCCAACGGCTCACCTAGGAAAGCGCGAGACGCATGGCGATCGACAACCTGGTGGTCGACACCGGCTACGGCCCGGTCCGGGGCGCCGACACCGGCCCGACCGGGGACCGCGTCCGGGCATGGAAGGGCATTCGGTACGCGGCGCCGCCGGTCGGTGACCTGCGCTTCCGGGGCCCGGAGCCCCCGCGTCCGTGGACCGAGGTCGCCGACGCCACCGAGTTCGGGCCGGCCTGCCCGCAACCCGTCTTTCCCAACACGCCGCTCGACCTGGGGGCCCCGCAGGGGGAAGACTGCCTGCGGCTGAACGTCTGGGCGTCGCCCGACCTCCAGCCCGGCGACGGAAAACCGGTGATGGTGTGGCTGCACGGTGGCGCGTACGTCCTGGGATCCGGCAGCCAGGCGCTCTACGACGGTCGCCGGCTGGCCGGCAGCGGCAGTGACGTGGGGGTCATCGTGGTGACGCTCAACTATCGGCTCGGTGCGCTGGGCTTTCTCGACTTGTCGTCGTTCGACACGGCGCGCCGCCGTGTCGAGTCGAACGTCGGGCTGCGCGACGTGCTGGCGGCGCTGGTGTGGGTGCGCGACAACATCGCGGCGTTTGGCGGCGATCCCCGAAAGGTCACGCTGTTCGGTGAATCGGCCGGTGCGGGAATCGTCACGACGTTGCTCGCCTGTCCCGCGGCCGAGGGGCTGTTCGCCGGGGCGATCGCGCAGAGCTCACCGGCCACCTCGGTGTACGGCCGTGGCCGGGGCCGGCCGGTCGCCGTCGCCCTGCTGGACAAGCTCGGCATCGCCCAGTCCGACGTGGCGGAGCTGTTCGAAGTGCCGACGGCGGTGATCCTGGCCGCGTCGCAGGAAGTGTTCGACGAAGTGCCGGTGCGTAACCCCGGCAGGCTGGCGTTCGTGCCGATCGTCGACGGTGACCTGCTGAGCGACTATCCGGTCAAGCTGGCGCAGCAGGGCCGCTCCCTCCCGGTCCCGCTGATCATCGGCACCAACAAGCACGAGGCGGCGCTCTTCCGGCTGATGCGCTCGGCGTTGATGCCGATCACTCCGCACGCGATCACGTCGATGTTCACCGAGATCGCCGCCGAGCAGCCCGACCTGCAACTGCCCACCGAAGAGGAGATCGGGTCGGCATATTCGCGGTTACGGAGGCGCAAGGCGAGGAGCATGAGCATCGCCACCGATGTGGGTTTCCGGATGCCGTCGGTGTGGCTGGCCGAGGGCCACAGCGCGGTGGCGCCGGTATATCTGTACCGGTTCGACTACTCCACCCCGTTGCTGAAGCTGCTGCTGGTCAACGCCGCCCATGCCACCGAATTGCCTTACGTGTGGGGCAATCTCGGCGGTCCCAAAGACCCCACGCTGATGCTGGGCGGTGCCAAAACCGCCAAGGCGGTGTCCACGAGGGTGCGAACCCGGTGGACCAATTTCGCGACGCACTCCAAACCCGCCGGGCCGCCCGGCGAGCCGGAATGGATGCCCTACCAGTCGGCCGATCGTGCCTGCCTCCTGATTGACCGGCGCGATGCCGTCGCGCACGATGTCGATGCAAACATCCGGGCCGCCTGGGGCAGCGAGATGGTGAGCTTCCGGTAGTCGCCCGTTTAGTTTGGGGCCGGCTGTGTTTCAGGCGGTTTCGACTTGCGGCGGGGGATCCAGTTACGCCGGGCGGGTTGCTCGTCGGGCCGGTCGAGGTCAACGCCTTTGTACACGGCCAGGTACACCTCGACGGTGGTGACGATGAGGATCATCAGCACCGGGCCGATGACGATGCCCCACGGCCCGAACATGGCGATCCCGGAAAACACCGATAGCAGCATCAGCGCCGGATTGAGGCGTGCGTCGCGAGGAACCAGGATGGGCCGCAGGAAGTTGTCGATGTTGGTGACCACCACGAGATGCCAGAGAACCACGAACGCACCACCAAAGATGTTGCCGTAGAAGATCATCCCGATACCGAAGGGAATCGTTACGATTCCGCCGCCCAGCGGGATGATCGACAACGCGGTCAGCACGATCGCGAAGATGAAGAACCCGTGGTGAAACCCGGCCACGTAGATGGACGCGGCGCCGGCGACGCCCTGACAGAGCGCGATGACGAACTGGCCACTGACGGTGCCGTGCACCATGGCGCCCGCCTTCTTCAGGTACAAATCGGTGACCTCGTCGCCGAGCGGATTCAGCTGGGCGATCAGCGTTCGCACCTGCTCGCGGTTCACCAGCAGCGCCACAAACACGTACAGAAAGATGATGGCCGAGGTGACGACGCCGGCGATACCGCCGACCGCGCCCTGCAGGAAATGCAGCAGCCACTCGCCGGTGTTGCGGCCCACGGTGACCATCACCTTGCGCAGCGTCTCCGCGGTTATCGTTGCGTGGGCAAACGGAACCCGCGCCAGCAGGTTGTTCGCCAGCTGCAGTGCCTTGTCGCCGAGCCCGCTCAGATCGGTTGTCTTCGCCCAATCGGTGATGCTGTCGACCATCCGGGAAATCTGAACGATCGCCAGCACCACCAGGAGTCCGATCGGCGCGATCACGGTGGCCAGCGCCGACAGCAGGGTGCAGGTGGCCGACAGCCCGGTGCCGAGACGCCTGTTGAACCAATTGAACAGGGGCGTGAACAAATACGCCCCGACCGCGGCCACCACAATGAGCACGAAGTAGCTGCGCAGGAAGTATGCACCGAAGAGCAGGGCGATCACCGTGGTGATGGCCAGGGCGCGCTTCTGAGTCAGTGTGAATTCGGTGTTCACGCCAACCGGACCGCCCTCCGCGTCGCTGTTGGGGTGAACCTTAACCGCAGGCGGCGCCTCTCGTCGGTAACCGCGCGGAATGCTGCGCGGCGTCAGCCGCCTAGCGTGACGGGTTCACCGTTGGCTTGGCGGCGGCTTTTGCCGCCAGCGCTTGGCTTTTCATCCGGCCGAACATGTCCACGTAGTACGGCAGGCATTCGGACATCGCCTGTTCGGTGGTGAACAGCGGCCGATAGCCGAGGTCCCGGGTTGCCTTGGCGATGGAAAAGAAGTTGTCCAGGTACAGCCGTTCGACGGCCAGCGGCTCGAGCAGCGGGGCGGGTATCCCGAACCGGAAATGCAGCCGCTGCCAACCGGTCATCGCCACGCGGACCATCGGGCCGTTAACCCGCACCCGGGGCCAGGGCTGCCCGCAGGCCTCGACCACCGGGCGGGCGAACTCGAACATGTTGATCGGGTCGTCGTCGTTGATGAAGTACGCCTGGCCGGGTGCGGTGCCACCGGGCACCAGGTGCTGGGCGGCCAGGATGAAGCCGTGAATCAGGTTGTGCACGTACGAGTTATCCAGCCGCGCCGACTTGCGACCGATCAGCACCTTGACATGGCCGGCGATCACGCTTTCGAATAACTTGCGGAACATCGTCTGATCGCCGCGGCCCCAGATGCCGCTCGGCCGGATCGCGCAGGTCAGTATGCCGTCAATACCGTTTTGGCCCAGTATGAATCGTTCGGCGACCACCTTGGTTTCGGTGTAAAGGTCGTTGAACCGGTTGGTGTAGGGCAGCGCCTCGTCGCCGCCCGCGATGTTCTGGCCGCCCATCACGACGCTGTTGGAGGAGGTGTAGACGAATCGCTGCGTCCCGGCCGCCTGCCCGGCGTGCACAAGGTTCTCGGTGCCGCCGACGTTGACCGCGAAGCTGCGCTGCCGGTATGCATCGGTCACCGAGGCGCCGCCCATCAAGTCGATGATCGCCGCGGTGTGGAATACCGTGTCGACGCCGTCCACCGCCGCGGCGCAGTCGGCCGTGTCGGTGATGTCGCCCTGCAGCACCTCCAGCTGGGGATGCTGCGGTAGCGGCGAGGGGACGCGGTCGAAGGAGCGAACCCGGTATCCGCGCTCAAGCAGGGTGGTAACCAGGTTGGCGCCGACAAATCCCGAGCCGCCGGTGACCAGGATGCGGCCGAGGTCGGTGGTCAGTGAAGCATCACCCATGCCGCGAGCATAACTAAAACGCGTTCCAGTTCGGGACGGGTCATCGACCTCGATGCGCCATGCGGCCGGGGTCAGGTTTCGTCGGCCTGGCCCGCGGCCAGCGCGTCCTCGATTCGCTTGCGAGCGCCGGCTAAGTGCTCCTCACACCGTTTCGCCAGCTGCTCGCCCCTTTCCCAGAGTTCCAGCGACGCGTCAAGGCCCAGCCCACCCTGCTCCAGCTGCCGTACGACGTCGATCAGTTCGTCGCGGCAGGCCTCGTAGCCCAGTTGACTAATGGGTGTTATGTCGTCGCCTTGCCTAGACGCCATCGGTCGGTCCTTCACTCAGCGCCGCGATGGCTCCGTCGGCAACCCGCACCCGCAGCCGCGTGCCCGCCGGTGCTTCGTCGACCGACCGCAGCACGACCGGCGCCGCGGCGTCGGGAACGGTCTGTACCACCGCATAGCCGCGGGCCAACGTGGCAGCCGGGCCCAACGTCACCAGGCGCGCGCCCAGGTGGCCGACGCGTTCGGTCTCGGCGGCGACCAGCCGGGTGATGTCGCGACGAACGGCAGACCGCGCGCGGTGGACTTCCTCGGCGCGCGCGGTCAGGGCCGCCAGCGGCTCGGCCAGCACCGGGCGGCTGCGCAACTGGGCCAGCGCGCGTTCTTCGCGGGATACCCACGTGCGCAGCGCCTGCGCGCTGCGCCGCCGCAAGTCATCGACCAGCCGCTGCTCGGCGGCCGTGTCGGGAACCACCTTCTTCGCCGCATCGGTCGGGGTGGCCGCACGCAGATCGGCGACCAGATCGCACAGCGGATTGTCGGGTTCGTGGCCCACCGCGCTGATCACCGGAGTGCGGCACGCCGCGATGGCGCGGCACAGCGTTTCGTCGGAGAACGGCAGCAGGTCCTCGACGCTACCGCCGCCGCGGGCCACCACGATCACGTCGACGTCGACGTCGCGGTCGAGTTCGTGGAGGGCTTCGACGATCTGCGCGACCGCGTTGGGCCCCTGGACGGCGGTGTTGCGCACCGCGAAGCGCACCGCGGGCCAGCGCCCGGCCGCCACGGTCGTCACGTCGCGTTCGGCGGCGCTGGCCCGGCCGGTGATCAGCCCTATCATGTTGGGCAGAAAGGGAATCGGCCGCTTGAGCCGCGCATCGAATAGCCCCTCGGCGTCCAGCAGCCGGCGCAGGCGATCGATGCGTGCCAGCAGCTCGCCGACACCGACGGCACGAATTTCGCTGAGGCGCAAGGAGAACGTGCCCCGGCCGGTGTAAAAGGAGGGCTTGCCGCACACCACGACCTGCGTGCCCTCGACCAATTTCACCGGCGCGCTGCGCACCAGGTCGCGCGAGCACGTCACGGTCATCGACATGTCGGCGGCCGGGTCGCGCAGCACCATGAACACGGTCTTGGCGTCGGGCCGGGCGGTGACCTGGGCCAGTTGCCCCTCCACCCACACGGTGCCCAGTTTGTCGATCCAGCCGGCGACGCGGATCGCCACCGCGCGGACCGGAAACGGATTCTCTGCGGAGTTCGGTTCGGAATTCGCCGCTGGGGTCACTTCGCGTTCGCGCGGGTGATCCTGTTGGCCAGCAGCGTCTGAAACGGTGCACGGGCTTTGGTGGCCTGCTCGTAGGCCAGCAGCGCTTCGAGTTCGTCGACACTGAGCGATTGCAGCCGGGCCCGCAGCTGGGCCAGGGTCAGCGCCGCATAGTCGAGTTCGGCCACCACCGACGGCGCGGCCGGTGAGGCCTTCGACTGCGCGGTCCGTGCGGACGCATCGGCGGCCCCGGGATTGGCCGCCTCGGACAGCGAGTACAGGGCGAACCGCCCCTCGACGCGGCGCTCGCCTCCGCCGGTACCCTCCTCGCGGGAGCCGGCGGGCGCGGCCCCTGCGGTGTTCTCGATGGCGTCGGCGACGTCCTCGTCGAAGGTTGCCCATTCGGGTTGCTCGTCTTTGGGCGGGAAAATCGATTCCAGGGTGCTGTCGCCTTTGATGACCAGCTCGGCGAGGTTCTGCTGAAAGAGCATCACAAGGTGCGCCGCCTGACTGGCCAATGTCATCGGGTACATCAAGATGGTTTTCGGCAGCTTGATCGTCTCCTCGACGGCGACGGTCGCCGCGCCTACCAGCAGCCGAAGCCCATACGGTGCAGAACCCATGGGTCCCAGACTGCCTTAAGCGGCGGCCAACTCCAAGCCGTCGGCGTGAGCTGGCAAGCCCGTGTCGGCAGAACGTACCCTGGGTGGCATGCCGCCGACTGTAGACATGGGAATTCCCGGCGCGTCCAGCTCGGTAGCCAACGGCCCCATCAGCAAGAGGGTGCTCCTGGCGGAGCCGCGTGGCTACTGCGCGGGCGTGGACCGGGCCGTCGAGACGGTCGAACGGGCGCTGGAAAAGCATGGCCCGCCGGTCTATGTCCGCCATGAGATCGTGCACAACCGGCACGTGGTGGACACCTTGGAGAAGGCCGGCGCGGTGTTCGTGGAGGAGACCGACCAGGTCCCCGAGGGCGCCATCGTGGTGTTCTCCGCGCACGGGGTGGCGCCGACGGTGTACGCCGCGGCCGCCGAACGCAACCTGCACACCATCGACGCCACCTGCCCGTTGGTGACCAAGGTGCACAACGAGGCCAGGCGGTTCGCCCGGGACGACTACGACATCCTGCTGATCGGCCACGAGGGCCACGAGGAGGTCATCGGTACCGCCGGGGAAGCGCCGGAGCACGTGCAGCTGGTCGACGGGGTCGCCGCGGTGGACAACGTGGTGATCCGGGACGAGAACAGGGTGGTCTGGCTGTCGCAGACCACGCTGTCGGTCGACGAGACCATGGAAATCGTCGAGCGGCTGCGGCAACGTTTCCCGAAGCTGCAGGACCCGCCCAGCGACGACATTTGCTACGCGACCCAGAACCGGCAGGTCGCGGTCAAGGCGATGGCGCCGGAGTGTGAGCTGGTGATTGTCGTCGGGTCCCGGAATTCGTCGAACTCGGTGCGGCTGGTGGAGGTGGCGTTGGGCGGCGGCGCCGTGGCCGCGCACCTGGTCGACTGGGCCGACGACATCGACCCGGCCTGGTTGGACGGTGTCACCACGGTAGGTGTCACCTCCGGTGCGTCCGTCCCCGAGGTGCTGGTGCGCGGTGTGCTGGAGCGGCTCGGCGATTACGGCTACGACGTGGTGCAACCCGTGACCACGGCGCAGGAAACGCTGGTGTTCGCGCTGCCCCGCGAGATCCGGTCACTGCTCTGAATAAGCCGTCCGCTTAGCGCTCAGGCGTCGTACTCCCAGGATTCGGCCGGAGGCCGGCCCGGTGACCGTGATCGGCCGCGGCGCTCGGCGGGCGGTTCGGCCCAGGGTTCGTCGGGGGAAGTGGCGCCGCGATAGCGCACCTGCGAGATGGGGTGATGGGTCGGGTTCGTGCCGTTGGCCCGCCGGCGTCGCGGTTCATGGGGCGGTTCATAACGGTCGTACCGCTCGTAGGCGTCGTAGCGGCCGAAACGGCCGGGCGCGGGCGGGTCGTACGGGTCCCCGTACCTGTCGAAGCCATCGAAACGGCCGCTGCGCGGGGCCGGCCGCTCGTACGGGCTACGGCGGGCGCGCGGCTCACGACTGGATTCCCGGGGCGGTTGGCCGCGCAACTCCGGATCGGCGTCCGGCCGGGGGCGGCGCCGCGAACGACGGGGCGGTTCGGCGGCGTCGTGGTCGCGACCGGGCGGCGGGCTCCTGCGGCGCGGCCGCTCGAGAGGTTCCTGCGCCTCGTCCGGCAGCTGCCGAGTGTGCCGGGATCGGCTCCGGGCGGAACGCGTGGCGGACCGGCCGTTGCGCGCCGCTCGACGCTCTTTGGCAGGAGAGCCGGCCGCGCGGCTCCCGCGCGCCTCGTCGGCGTTCTCCCCATCGGCATCGGGGCGCAGCACCGCCCCCAGTTTCGCGACGATGCCGCCGACGACGGACTTCACGTCGGCGGCGGCAGCCGCGTCGTTGGAGCCGTCCGCCGCGGCCCCCGGCTGTGACATTCCGAAGTACCACCTGCCCAGTCCGATCAGCAGCACGCCGCCAGCGGTGCCCAGCATCAGCGGGAAGCGCTCGATGAGCGGGTAGCCACAGTTGATCAGCACGTCTTTGAGATGGCCGATTTTGCGTCCGTGGAACAACCAGTAGGCGCCCGGCACCGCGCAGAAAAGGATCAGCGGGGGCTGGATGATCGCGGTGAACAGGCCGTCCTGGCGCACCGCCAGCACCGCCGCCAGGCAGCCGACTATATAGAAGCCGGCGAACACGTGGGTCAGCTCCTTGTGACCGGCGTCGATTCCGTAGCCGATGGCGGTCGCGGTGATGGCGATGAGCAGCGCTGCGTACCAGGGCACACCTGGAATATCTGGGTGGATCGAGCGATGGGAAGCCTCCACCGTCGACGTTGGCCGCTGTGCTGACACATGTAGACCGTACCGGCAATGGGCCCGAAGGCCCGTAAATGCCCGGACGCCGGGCTTGGCGTGCCCCGCCTTCCCGCCGGAGACCGTCGCCGCGGCCGCGGCGCCTAGACTTGGGTACCTGTGAGCCTGAGCCTGGGAATAGTGGGTTTGCCCAATGTCGGCAAGTCGACCCTGTTCAACGCGCTGACCCGGAACAACGTGGTGGCGGCCAACTATCCGTTCGCGACGATCGAGCCCAACGAGGGGGTCGTCCCGCTGCCCGATGCGCGCCTGGACCAGTTGGCGGAGCTTTTCGGATCCGAGCGCATCGTGCCGGCCCCGGTGACCTTTGTCGACATCGCCGGTCTGGTCAAGGGTGCGTCCGAGGGGGCGGGGCTGGGCAACAAGTTCCTGGCCCATATCCGCGAATGCGATGCCATCTGCCAAGTGGTCCGGGTGTTCTCCGACGACGACGTGACCCACGTCGCCGGAGCGGTGGATCCCAAATCCGACATCGAGGTGGTGGAGACCGAACTGATCCTGGCCGACTTGCAAACCCTGGAGCGCGCCGTGCCCAGGCTGGAGAAGGAGGCGCGCAGCAACAAAGAGCGCAAGCCGGTGTTCGACGCGGCGACCGGCGCCCAGCAGGTACTCGACGGCGGGCAGACGCTCTTCGGCGCGGGTGTGGACGCCGCGCCGCTGCGCGAGCTGAACCTGCTCACCACCAAACCGTTCCTGTACGTCTTCAACGCCGACGAGGCGGTGCTGACCGACGACGCGCGGGTCGCCGAGCTACGCCGGCTGGTCGCGCCCGCCGACGCGGTCTTCCTGGACGCGGCCATCGAAGCGGAGTTGAACGAGCTGGACGACGAGTCGGCCGCCGAACTGCTGGAGTCGATCGGACAGACCGAGCGCGGGCTGGACGCGTTGGCGCGGGCGGGTTTTCACACGCTCAAGCTGCAGACGTTCTTGACGGCGGGCCCAAAAGAGGCTCGGGCGTGGGTTATTTACCAAGGCGATACCGCCCCGAAGGCCGCCGGGGTGATCCATACCGACTTCGAGAAGGGCTTCATCAAGGCCGAGATCGTGTCCTATGCCGACTTGATCGCGGCCGGCTCGATGGCGGCGGCCAAGGCGGCCGGCAAGGTCCGCATCGAAGGCAAGGACTACGTCATGGCCGACGGGGACGTGGTCGAGTTCCGGCACGGAGCAACCACAAAGTCGGCGAGGTGACAGCGGGCCTCCGGCGGACGCGGCCGCTCACCAGGTGTGCGGCGGCTTCACCCGTCTCGGTGTTCGGGCCCGTTGGCCCTTGAAATTCCTTCCCGCCGGGGCGACGGTGGAGAAAGAAGGCAATTGGCCGGAGAGGAACCATGCCGACACCGCCTGGCGAGTCCGATGAACGCGAGGAGATTCTCGCGCGGCGCGAGTCTGAGCTGCTGACGCGCGAGCGGCTGGCTGACGAGCGGGATCGAGCCGCTGAGCAGCGCGATCGGGTGGCTGACGAGCGTGACCGGGTCGCCGGCCAACGAGAGCAGATTGCCGACGAACGAGAGCAGCGCGCCGACGAACGTGAGGGAACGGTCGCGGAGCGTGAACGCGAGCGACTGCGCCGCGAAGCAGACCACGACGAGCGCTCGGCGGCCGGTGGCCGCCTGGCGCATACCGCAAATGCGCGGGACCAGGCCGAGATCCGGCGTGAGATGTCCGCCACCGAACGCTGCGACAACGAGTAACCCTGCCCCGAGGGCAGGTGGTGGAGTTTCGTTTCAACGTCTAGAGCCGAGTTTCGTCGAGTGTGCGCCGGGCAGTGGTGATCCTGTTCAACGTCTAGCGCCGGAGTCGAGGGGCCGGGTCGCCGCGACGGTCAACGAATGTCGGAGGGGCAGCTTAACCTGCCTTGCAGGAGACGCTGCACGCCATGTCCGACAGGGAGAGTTCCATGAAATTCGTTTCGACCCGCATTATCACGGCCGACGTCAAACGGCTGGTCGACTTCTACGAGATGGTCACCGAAGTCACTGCGGTTTGGGGAAACGAACTGTTCGCCGAGGTTCCGACGCCGGTCGGTGCGCTGGCCATTGGCAGCGACAAGACCGTACCGCTATTCGGAACCGGGTCCGCCGAGCCGGCGGCCAACCGGAGCGCGATTGTGGAGTTCATTGTCGAGGACGTGGATGCCGAGTACCAGCGGCTCCGCCAGCACCTGGTCGAGGTCGTGACTGAGCCGACGACCATGCCTTGGGGTAACCGTGCATTGTTATTCCGGGATCCCGATGGAAACCTGGTCAACCTGTTCACTCCGGTCACAGATAAGGCCCGCGCCAGTTCGGAGTTTGACGATGGGCGAAGAGGCCGAGGGCGACGTGGTGGAGTTCCAGTCCAGCGTCCTCGATGACTGACGGTTATTGCGAACCTTCCGCACGGAAGACGTCGATCGGCCGCACGGGCGTCAACATCACCAGCGGGATCTGACGGCTAGTCGACTGCTGATAGGTGAGGTACGGCGGGTACAGGTGAGCCATATACGCCCACACCCGATGCCGTTCCTCGCCTTCTGGTTCCCGCCACGTGGCCTCGAACGCTTGGGTCGCGATCTGCACACCGATCGTGTTGCTCTCCAAGACATTCAAGTACCAACCCGGATGCGTATCGGCACCGCCTTTCGATGCGACGATCACGATCTCGCCACCGACGTTGCCGTAGATCAACGGCCTGACATAGACCTTCGCCGACTTGCGACCCACACACTTGATCAAGCAGTGCGTGGTCAACGCGCGGCCCCCGACCGCACTCACGTCCATGATGTGGCCCCGCGTGCCACCGGAGGTCAGATAGGTCTCGAGGTGCTCGCTGATCCAGTCACCTCGCGCCGCTCGGATCGCTGCGGCATCGGCGTCGCCCATGCGTGACTCCTAAACGTAGACGGGGTGAAGGTGATTGGACCGAACTTGCGTCACTGACTTCGCCAGGTTGAATCATGTAACCATGCGCCCATCCAACTGTTCAGGGTGGCCGTCGACGGCGGCGTGGTCGAATTCCGGTTCAGCGGGTAGCCGATTCCGGTTCGACGCCTGGAACAGCACCTATCCCAGCGAGTGGGCAATCCGCTTCGTGGTCCGCTGGAGGACCGGTACTCGGCGCGGAGGGGCGCGTTTCGCGTCATCCACATCGCGCACCGCCGCGACGTTTATCGTTGAGGCGACGAGCGCGAGGGCTTGGCGAACGAGCAGGACCAGCTGAAAGCCCAACGCGGTTTGCATTCCACAAACGATCCCTGACTGTAATGCATTTGCTATGCATGCGGCGAGCGCCATTGTCAGCATCGCGAATGATTTACGCCACAAATTTTGATTTGCGGTAAATGCTATTGCTAGCGTCGCTGGCCATGTTTGTTCTTGCAACGCTGATGTCGCTCATTAATCAGGTCTCGGGCACGCCTTATGTGGTGGGTGGCGATTCTCCGGCCGGCACCGACTGCTCCGGCCTGGCTTCATGGGTCGCGAATGCGGCCAGCGGCAGGCCGATTTACGGGGATAGGTTCAATACCGGGAATGAGGAAGCGGCCCTATTGGTGCGGGGCTTCCAATACGGCACCGCTCCCGATGCCCTGGTGATCGGGTGGAATGGCGGCCACACGGCCGTGACGTTGCCGGATGGGACCGCGGTATCCAGTGGTGAGCGCGGCGGGGTGCACCTCGGCGGCGCGGGCGCCTACCAGCGCGGCCCGATATGCTGGCGCTGCCCGGCGGGGATCGAGCGGGCGCAATCCAAGCAGCGAGCGTAGGCGGGGACCGGCATGATCTTCATCGTCGTCAAGTTCGAGACCAAACCCGAGTGGACGGACCGCTGGCCGGAGCTGGTCGCCTCGTTCACCGCCGCCACTCGTGCCGAAGAGGGCAACATGTGGTTCGAGTGGTCGCGCAGCCTGGACAACGCGGCGGAATATGTCTTGGTGGAGGCGTTTCGCGACGGCGATGCGGGCAGCGTCCACGTCAACAGCGATCACTTCAAGCGGGCGATGCGAGAACTTCCGCAGGCGCTGAAGTCCACGCCGCGGATCATCAGCCAGACGGTCGATGCGACAGGGTGGTCGGAAATGGGGGAGATGTCGGTCGACTAGCCGAGGCCGACCTCGATTTCGCCGCCCAGCTGATAGCCCGGTGCCAGCGGCAGCTTGTCCCCACTCCAGAATGAGCCCGGGTCGAACCAGTTCGCGTACTTCTCGGTGGTAAGCAACCCCATCTCCTCGTAGGTGATCGCGACCGTCTCCGCGCAATACGCCGTTTCCACGCCGACGCGTTGGCGGGCTTTGCGTCGTTGTGTCGATTCTCGAACCTTCCGGTCCAGCAAGGGAACTCCCCGCAGCCAGTCGTAGGCAGTCGGGAGCCGGCCACGCAGCCACCGGCCGGTTAGGCGCATCGTGGTGGGGAAGGCGGTGCCGTTCATCCGGGCGATCACGCGCAGCAGTTCGTTCTCCTGTTCGCGGGTGGCGTGCGGAGTCAGCTGACGCAACCAGCACCGCTGGTGGTAACGCTGCGTCCACTGCAGGACGGCCTGGTGAAGGTCGTTGAGTTGCACGCCGCGATGGTTGGTCCCGGTCCACATGTCGACCAGCTTGTCGCCCAGTTCGGCGTGCCAAATCAATGGCGGCAGATCGTCGATGGCAACCGCCATGCCGACGTGGTTTATCGGGCTGTTCGTCAGGGTCTGGATGGCGCGGTCGGGCCGGGAAGCACCGCGGAAAAGCCAAAGGTCACCGGTCCGCGTCTCGCTGAGCGCTTGGTCCAGAGTCAGCATGTTCGAGTAAGTCCGGTCATCGCGTCGGCTTTCTGCTCGTGGGCTTTCCGGCACTGAGCCGCAGCCCCGGAGTGGGAGCCAGCCATCGGTGGGTGCCCTTCGATCGGGTTCGCGCGAGATCCGCTAATTGGCCTCGGCATTCCAGTCGTACGCGATCCCCGGCAAAGCAGGGCGATGCCGATGTTCTTGGGCCGCAAGTAGATTGCCTGCCGTCGCCGATCTGCACGCTGGCGGCCGTGGCGCCCGCGCGGGCGATCGCGCGGCCGATGCCGCTGGCCGCTGCGGTGGTGACGGCGACCTTGTCGCAAAGGGTGTCCATGGTCCGAGCCGTTGCCGTGGTTTCAAAGGCACACCAGTTAACCACAACCGGGGCACCCGGCCCGCGGCGCGAATAGCCTGTATCCATGCGCAACGTGTGGAAATGGATCGGCTTGGCCGGCGTCGCCGGCGTGGTGGCCGGGGGCGCGCTGGTGGCTCGCGATCAACGCAAACGACGGGCCTACACCGCCGACGAGGTCCGGGCCCGGCTGCACCAGCGATTGGCCGAATCCGAAGCGGAGGGCTTTCAATCCAGGTCCGGATCGGCCGGAGCGTCGACGGCGAACAAGCGATAGCTACCCGAAAAGCCTTTCAACTCGACCTCGCGTCCCGCGTCGAACCGGATGTCGTCACAGCCGCCGACGGCGTCCCGCACCGCTTCGCTCACCAGGATCTGGCCACCGACCGCTTGGGCTGCGACCCGCGCCGCCATTGCGACGTTGCGCCCGAACAGGTCGTCGCCGCGGCGCACGGAGCGGCCCATGTGAATGCCGATGCGAACCCGAATCTCCTCGTGCCGCTTGCGCTTTGCGTCCTTGTGTAGCGCCCGCTGCAGGTCCATCCCGCACCGCACCGCCTGTTCGGCACGGGCGAACGCGATCATGAATCCGTCACCCTGACTCTTCACCACGTGTCCGGATCGCCGCTGCACGAGATCCGACACGAGCTTGTCGTGCGCCCCGATCAGCCTGACCCAGGCGCGGTCGCCGATCCGTTCGTTGAGCGCGGTGGATTCCTCGATGTCGGAGAACATGATCACGACCCGGCCGTCCGGGGTGACCCGGGCGAGGTCGGGGCGTTCCACCTCGGCCCAGTCGGCGAGGTCCTCGATCGAACTGCGCACCGCCGCCCCGAATCCTTCCTTGCGCACGAGATTTGCGGTTTGCCACACCGTCTTGACGGCCTCCCGTCCGCTGGAGAGCAGCCAACCGCGGGTGTCGGTGCGCTGTCGCAATTCGTCGATCTCCCGGCGACTGCGCGCCAGCAACCCGCCCAGCACGGCGAGCCCGACGGCTTCAAGTACGGCGATCCCGGCCACCACGTAGATCGCGACATGCAGCACATCATCCACGACAGGCATCCTGCCAAAGGAAGCGGTGCTTTCAGCTTGTCCGGCCTGTATGCGGTGTCTAGTGTTGAGTGCGTCCGCCGCGGGTAGTGAGTCTCAAAAAGCCGATCGGATGACTTTCGGAGGTGCGGGCTTGACGGACGGCGGTGACAACTCCTCAAACAAGCTGGTGATATTCGGCTTTACCGGCGATCTGGCGCGCAAGATGACCTATCGCGCGCTGTACCGGCTCGAGGGACGCAAGTTGTTGAACTGCCCGATCGTGGGTGTGGCCAGTGACGACATGCCCGTGGCGAAGTTGATCGAGCGGGCGCGTGATGCCATCAAGGCATCCGGTGAGAAGTTCGATTACGCGGTGTTCGAGCGGCTCGCGGACCGGATTTCCTACCTGCACGGTGACGTCACCGACGAGGAACTCTACCGGCAGCTCGCCAAGCGGATGGGCCCGGACTGCCGGCCCCTGTATTACCTGGAAATGCCGCCGTTTCTGTTCGCGCCGATCGTCGAAAATCTCGCGAAGGCCGACCTGCTGGAGTGTGCGCGCGTCGCGGTGGAAAAGCCGTTCGGCCACGACCTGGAGTCCGCGCGCGAACTGAACGCCCGGCTGCGCGCGGTGCTCGATGAGGACCAGATCCTGCGCGTCGACCATTTCCTTGGCAAGCAACCCGTCGAAGAACTGCAGTACCTGCGCTTCGCCAACAACGGCCTCGCCAAGCTGTGGGACCGCGACAGCATCTCCGAAATCCACATCACCATGGCCGAGGATTTCGGGATCGAGGAGCGCGGCAAGTTCTACGACGCGGTGGGCGCGCTGCGTGACGTCGTGCAAAACCATCTGCTGCAGGTGCTCGCGCTGGTCGCGATGGAGCCCCCGGTGGGCCCGAGCGCCGACGACCTGAACGACAAGAAGGCCGAGGTGTTCCGCGCCATGCCCGCGCTGGATCCGCAGCGTTGCGTGCGCGGCCAATTCCGTGGCTATACCGACGTCCCCGGGGTGGCGAAAGACTCGACCACCGAAACCTACATCTCGTTGCGGACCGAGATCGACAACTGGCGCTGGGCGGGGGTCCCGATCTTCTTGCGCGCCGGTAAGGCGCTGCCGGAGAGAATCACCGAGGTCCGGATGTTCCTCCACCACGTCCCCGGTTTTTCGTTCCTGCCCAACCGCCGACCGCCCGAACCCAACCAGATCGTGCTGCGCATCGACCCCGATCCCGGGATGCGCATGCAGTTGTCGGCCCAAGTCGGTCACTCGTGGCACGACGTTCACCTGGACTCCTCGTTCGCCGAGGATCTCGGTGAACCGGTGCGGCCCTACGAACGCCTGCTCTACGCGGCGTTGATCGGCGACCATCAGCTATTCGCACGGGAAGACGCCATCGAACAGACGTGGCGGATCGTGCAGCCGGTGCTGGACAAGCCGGGCCGGATCCACCACTACCAGCCGGGCTCCTGGGGCCCCGAGGCCGCGCAGTCACTGCTGCATGGTCATCGCAGCTGGCAACTGCCGTGGCTGCCGAAGCCCACGCACCCACCACAGTAAGGAGAACAGGACAAGATGCAGCTTGGGATGATCGGCCTGGGCCGGATGGGCGCCAACATCATCCGCCGCGTGGTCAAGGACGGACATGAGTCCGTGGTGTACGACCACAACCCCGACGCGGTCAAGGCGATGGCCGGGGAGGACAGGACCACTGGGGTGTCCTCGCTGTCCGAGCTCGCCGAGAAGCTGACGGCTCCGCGGGTTGTCTGGGTGATGGTGCCGGCCGGGACCATCACCAGCGGCGTGATCGACGAACTGGCCAAGACGCTGGACGCCGGGGACATCGTGATCGATGGCGGCAACTCCTACTACCGCGACGACATCCGGCATGCAAAGCTGCTGTCCGAGAAGGGAATTCACCTGCTCGACTGTGGCACCAGCGGCGGTGTGTGGGGCCGGGAACGCGGCTACTGCCTGATGATCGGCGGCCACGAGGAGGCTTTCGCGCACGCGGAGCCGATCTTTGCCACCGTCGCTCCCGGGGTGGACGCGGCGCCGCGTACGCCCGGACGGGACGGCGAGGTTGCGCCCTCAGAAAAGGGATACCTGCACTGCGGGCCGTCCGGGGCGGGTCACTTCGTCAAGATGGTGCACAACGGCATCGAGTACGGGATGATGGCCTCGCTCGCCGAAGGGCTGAACGTGCTGCGCAACGCCGACGTCGGCAACCACGTGCAGGCGGGCGACGCCGAAACCGCCCCGCTGTCGAACCCCGAGTTCTATCAGTACGACATCGACATCCCAGAGGTGGCCGAGGTGTGGCGGCGCGGCAGCGTCATCGGGTCCTGGCTGCTGGATCTGACCGCGATCGCCCTGCACGAGTCGCCCGAACTGACCGAGTTCTCCGGCCGGGTCTCCGATTCCGGCGAGGGCCGGTGGACTTCGATCGCGGCAATCGATGAGGGAGTTCCCACGCCGGTGCTCACCACCGCGCTGCAGTCCCGCTTCGCCTCGCGGCAGCTCGATGACTTCGCCAACAAGGCGCTATCGGCGATGCGCAAGCAATTCGGCGGCCACGCGGAGAAGCCGGCGAACTAGCGGGTCGCCACCGGATGACTAGGTCCGCTCGACGAACGCCACCACGACTTCGCTGAACGCGTCGTTGTCGTCGCCGGCCGCGGTGTGACCCGCGTTGGACAGTTCGACGAACTCCGCGCGCGGCACCTGGGTCAGGAAATGCTCGACGCCTTCGGGGCTGACGACATCGGACAGCTTGCCGCGAATCAGCAGGACCGGGATGGCAAGGCTGGTCGCGGCCTCCTCGAATTTCTCGGTGCGCAGCTCGGGGTCATCGCCTGGCTTGGTCATGAACGCCGGATCCCAGTGCCAGTACCAGCGCCCGTCGCGCAGCCGAAGGTTCTTTTTCAGTCCCTCCGGGCTGCGCGGTCTGGTGCGGTGCGGCAGGTAGGCGGCGACCGCGTCGGCGGCCTGCTCGAGCGAATCGAATCCGTCGATGCCGCTGAACATGAAATCGCGGATCCGGGCGCTCCCGTTCTTCTCGAATCGGGGCACGACGTCGACGAGCACCAGTTGGGTCACCCGGTCGGGGCCGGCCCGATGGGCGACGAGGATGCCGGTCAGCCCGCCCATGCTGGCCCCGATGAGCGCCGTGGGCCGGTCGATCGCGTCGAGGACCTGCATGACGTCGGCGGTCAGCGTCTCGACATCGTAGTCCGCGTCGGGCGCGCGATCGCTGTCGCCGTGCCCCCGGGAGTCCAGCGCCACGACGTGAAACCCGTCGTCGGCGAGGATCTGGCCGGTGTTCTTCCAGGAAAACCTGTTTTGGCCGCCGCCGTGCAGCATGAGGATGGTCGGCCGCCCGGCGGCGTCGGCGCCACGGTTCCATTCGTCGGCCACCAGGGTGATCCCGTTGTGGCCGGAAAACTCGACCGTCCGGGGGCTGCTGCTGACGGCGCTCATGCGTCCTGACGTTACATAGGTCGATTAAGCACTCTTCCGCGGGTCGACGACGCGGTGAGTTTCCGCCGTCGGCGGGGTCTATCAATGGCAGCACCCCAACGAGCCACCAAGGAGGCCAGCGACTATGCCATCGATCACCCCGACGTTATGGTTCGACCACGACCTGCAGCAGGCGGCCGAGTTTTACGCCTCGGTGTTTCCGAATTCGCACGTCGAAGGCTTCAACCGAACCACCGAAGCCGGACCCGGAGAGCCGGGCACGGTGCTGTCGGGCAGCTTCGTGCTGGACGGCACGCGGTTCATCGGGATCAACGGTGGCCCGCAGTTCCCCTTCAGCGAAGCGGTGTCCTTCACGGTCGGCTGCACGGACCAGGACGAGGTCGACTACTACTGGGAGCGGTTGACCGACGGCGGCGAGGAATCACAGTGCGGCTGGTGCAAAGACCGCTTCGGGCTGAGCTGGCAAATCGTCCCGGACCGGCTCTACGAATTGGTCGGCGATCCCGATCCTGCCCGTGCCGCCGCGGCCACCAGGGCGATGTATGGCATGCGCAAGATCGTGATCGCCGATCTGGAGGCCGCCGCGGCGGAGGCGTCACGAAAGCCATTGGCGCGGTGACGGTTTAGCGAATTCGCGACCGGGTCGGTGCGTCCTGGGTCCGCACGGGATAGGTTGGTCCGTGCGGACGCGCCGAGCAGGGAGTGAATATGGCTGAACCAGGCTGGATCGACGTGCCCGGCCCCGCGGGGGACCTGAAGGCTCTCACCTGGGGGCCGCGCGGCGCGCCCATCGCGTTGTGCCTGCACGGCTTCCCCGACACCCCATACGGGTGGCGCAAGATCGCACCACGACTCGCCGAATCGGGGTGGCGGGTGGTCGCGCCCTTCATGCGCGGATACGCGCCGTCGTCGATCCCGGCTGACGGCAGCTATCACGTCGGTGCGCTGATGGACGACGCCTTGCGGGTGCGGTCGGCTGCGGGCGGCACCGAGGGCGACGTCGTGATCGGTCACGACTGGGGAGCGATCGCCGCCACCGGCCTGGCCGCCATGCCCGACAGCCCGTTCGCCAGGGCGGTGATCATGTCGGTGCCGCCGTCGGCGGCGTTCCGCCGGCGGGGCGGGGTGGCCGAACGGGCCCGGCTGGCCGGCCGGCTCCCGCGCCAGCTGCTGCGTAGCTGGTACATCATGTACTTCCAGTTGCCGTGGCTGCCCGAGCGTTCCGCTTCCTGGGTGCTGCCGCGGCTGTGGAGGCGGTGGTCGCCGGGCTACCGCGCCGAGGAGGATTTGCGCCACGTCGACGCGGCCATCGGGGCGCCAGAGAGCTGGCGGGCGGCGCTGGGGCCGTATCGCGCCACCATCCGCAACACCCGACCGCCGGCGCGGTATGCCGAACTGCACCGGCTGTGGACGGAACCGCCCGTGCTGCCCTGCCTGTACCTGCACGGTCGCGACGACGGTTGCATGACACCGGCTTTCACGCTTTGGGCGGAAAAGGTGCTGCCACCTGGCAGCGAGGTCGCCGTCGTCGAACACGCCGGGCATTTCCTGCAGCTCGAACAGCCGGACAAGGTCGCCGACCTGGTGCTTGGCTTCATCGGCTCGCCGGGCTGACGCCGTGGCTCGGGTCGTGTCGGGGCACCCGATGGCCGCCGTCGATGCGCAGTTCTACTGGATGTCGGCCAAACTGCCCAACGACCAGTTCCTGCTCTACGCGTTCGACGCTGAACCCGCCGATTACCCGGGTGTCGTCGAGCAGGTGTGCCGGCGGGCCCGCGCGTGCCCGGGCCTGTCGGTGCGGGTCCGGGGTGGGACCGCGCTGACCTACCCGCGCTGGGTGCCGACGGCCGTCACGCCGGAGCGGGTGATCCGCCACGACCTTGTCGATCACACCTGGGACGGTTGCCTGGCCGCCGTCGTCGCCCTGGCCGATGACCAGCTGGACATTCGCCGCATGCCGTGGCGGCTGCACGTCTTCGCCCCGGTGCGCGGCATTCCCGGCGCCGCCGGTCCGGGTGCGGTGGTGGTCATGCAGGTCGCGCACGCCCTGGCCGACGGCGCTCGAGCGGCGGCGATGGCGGCCTGGCTCTTCGGCCGCGCCGCCCCCGTTCCCGACGTGCCGCCGCCGCGGGCGGGCTGTTTGCCCTGGCGGGCCGCCCAAGCGGCCCGTACGCACCGCCATTTGGTGCGCGATACCCGCGCGGGGCTGTTGCCGCCCGGGGCGGGGTCCCGGCCGCTGTTACCCACCAATGCGCGACCGGCCGGCGCCCGGGCGGTGCGCACGCTGGTGCGAGACCGCGCGCAGCTGCGCGGTCCCACGGTCACGGTGGGTGCGCTGATCGCGGTGTCGGCGGCGCTGTTTGATCTGCTCGGCGACGGGGCCGGATCGCTGGGTGCCGAGGTGCCGATGGCCAAACCGGGTGTGCCACTTGCACATAACCACTTCGGAAACGTCGTTGTGGGGCTGTACCCAAGGCTGGGTCCAGACGCTCGCGCCGAGCGGATCGCCGCCGAGCTGGCCAGTGGCCGGCGCCGCTTCGAGCATCCGGCGACGCGCGCGGCCGACCGCGCCTTCGCGGCGGTGCCGGCAGCCCTATTGCGGTGGGGCGTCGCACAATTCGATCCCGATGTCCGGCCCGCGCAAGTGTCCGGCAACACGGTGGTGTCCAGCGTTTACCGGGGATCGGCCGACCTGAGCTTCGGGGATGCCCGGGTGGTGTTGACGGCCGGCTATCCGGCCTTGTCGCCGGTGATGGGCCTGACCCACGGGGTGCACGGCATCGGCGACACCGTCGCGATCAGCGTACATGCGGCGCAGTCGGCCGTCCCCGACATCGACGCGTACGTGCGGCTGCTCGACGCGGC